>NZ_BLXX01000001.1 GCF_014193515.1 Geomonas silvestris
TGGCGTTTAGGAACGTCTCCAAGACTTGGTGCAGAGCGATCCCGGGGTGGAGGCTAGCCCTAAACCAGTTCTCGATCATTTACGAAGGTAGAATGCCCGTTATGTAGCCGATAGGACATTTACACAAAATCCTTTACACCCCCGAAAATATATAAGTTGGGCTCCAACTTATATAAGTTTTCAAAAAAATAGTTAAATCGGCGGCCAACTTATATAACTTCGGCCCCAGTTTATATAAGTTTTCAAAAAAATATTTAAATCGAAGGCCAACTTATATAAGTTCGGCCCCAGTTTATATAAGTTTTCCCAAAAAAATTTAAATCCGGGGTCAACTTATATAAATCTGGCAAAACTTATACGAGTTCCGGGCAGAGTTAAATAGTTTTGCCCCAACTTAGATGAAAAATGGCCGAACTCATATAAGTTCGGCCTGGGTTTATATATTTTTTCCAAAAAATATTTAAATCGAAGGCCAACTCATCTAAATCCGGCCGATTTTATACAGGTTTGGGATTCGTTTATATAGGATTCGGTGCAAAATATATAAAACCTGCTGAGATCATCTAAATCGCTCCCGATTTCAAATCGGTCAGGCCATATCCCTTCCTCCTGCCGATCGGCACAGGCCAGAGGTTCAGTCCAGCTGCTTGATCCAATACTTCATCGGATGGTAGCGCTTCTCTCCGTCCAGTTCCTGCCAGGTGAAACCCGTCACGAGGTCACCCAGAGCTGCGAAACCGGTCCTCTTCAGGAAACGCTCGATCGGAAGGTAGTCCGCTGGCCGTGCCGGATGGTCCTCGGGACGCTGTACGGTAGCGCAGGCCAGGTACCGGTAGTTCCCGAAACGGCGCACCGCATCCTCTATCCGCTGCAACAGGGTAAGCCCGAGGCCGCGGTTGCGGTACTCCCGGTAGAAGAGCAGTTCCCCCACGTAATAGATCTCCTCGACCCGGCAGGCGGTGGTACGGACCGGATCGACCAGTTCGGCCCCCTCGGCGGCCAGCGGGATCCCGGTGGCCGCGCCGATTACCCGCCCGGCATCTCGAACCGTCGCCACCAGCGCCTCGGGAGTCGTCGCGTACTGTTCGAGGTAGTTCAGTTCGTCGTCGAGCCTGCCGTCGTAGAGATAGGGGAATTCCCGAAAGATGGTGAGCCGCAACGCCGCCAGATCCGCAAGGACCCCGCGCACCTCTGGCCCGCTCAAAAGCGCGAGGGTGAGTCCGTCGTTTCGGTCAGGCATGATCGCGTGCTTCCCCGTTTTGCAGCCCCTTTTCCCTTTTCCAGTACGGCGCCTTTTCCGGCATGATCCAGCGCACGCCGCCGCGCGGGTCGTCGGTGTCCCCGGCATAGCGCGGGATGAGTGACGGTCTGTCCGGCAGCGGCTCCATCGTTGATACCGATGTTGAAACCGTCCGGAGCCCGCTCTGCGACGAGCAGCTCGCGAACCTGGGCGGCCAGGTCGAAGAGCGCGGCCTGCTCCTCTGGCGTCGCCTCGAAAAAGGATGCCACGTGGCGCCTGGGTACCACGAGCGCATGGCCCACCGTCACCGGAAAGGCGTCGAGAAAGGCAATGGCGTGTTCATTTTCCACCAGGACCTTGGCAGGATCCACCTGGCAGAAGAGACAATTCGGAGTGTCATTCATGGGATATATCCTCGTGGGCAACAAGCAGCACAGACCGCGGTTACGACAGATCGAGCGACTGATTAGCAGGGCTAGAAACGAGTTCGGTCAGACAAGGGCAAGAAGTGGAGTAACGGGATCGATAGCCTCCTGCTCCAGTACTCTGGTTGGGGTCAGATCAAGAAGGGCCTGAGCCAATTCCGACAATGCCGGATAGCGCTCCGCTATGCGACGCACCTCTTGCTTTCTGAGTGCCGTCTTGGGTGGTTGGCCGTGGATCTTGAGGAGCTCGGGAGTCATCAGGTGAGGCTGAACCCGCCGCCGAAGCGCACCCGAGAGGAAGGCGACAATCTTCAGGCCACCTTCGTCGATGTCGCCCCAGTGAAAGAAGGGAACCCTCTCCGGTATCACCTGGTCGAACCAGCGCAACACGTCAACGAGGGCCGGCGCAGGGAATCCCCCGGTAAATATCACGATACCGGAGTCCTTGACCTCTGCGGCATACCGGTAGAAGCTCGGATAGTTCTCAATCGTCAAAAGGTACTGTGGCTCTCTAACTAACGAAACACCAACTATCGCTTGAGGGGGAATCCCCAAAAAAGGTTCGATTCCGCCGCAGTCCAGCCTTTTATTGGGGAGCTGCAGAAAGACCGCACCGCGAAGATACAGTGGCTGTGGAAACTTGAAGAGACCCAAGCTGGCAAGAAGCTCTTTGGTACAGTAATCGCTCGGGTGATATTTTTTCCAGACCACGACAAACCGCGAGACCAACCGCTCCATCGCCTTCGAGTTGCCAAGCTCACGAGTGCTGAAGGTTCGCATGTCCAGATTGAGGTGACGCCGCGCAGCAACTGCCTCCAGCGCGGTTACCAGCAGACTGGCCGTGGTGAGATCGCCGGGCCGCAAACCGCAGTATTTCTGGTTGACGCACCACCTGTCCAAAAGACTTTCAACCCAATCTTGGATCCACGCCTCTCGCCCACTCAACATCCCAGTCAGCACCCCTCGCGCCTCTTCGGCTTTGTGCCGAGCGAGCGGTATTCCCAGATATCGAGACAAAGAGACCGGGTCCGATAATTCAATACGCTGGAGGATGTGGCTGTCATATCCCTTGTGCCACACCAAGCGGACGCAGCCGGCGGCCTCCGCTTCCTGAAGCCCTGCGTGGAGCGCCTCCTTGTCAGTTGGAAGCACCGCCTGGAGATACTCCTTGGCCCTTTTTGGGGTAATGGGCAAGGATATTACCCTCGATCGGCCGGGATTACCCTGCCACTGGTCAAGGAGCCTTTCCAGCAATCGGCGGCTAGATGGGTTCATGAAGGAACTCCGCAGTTCCCGAAGCTTGCAGGTAAGGGTTGTCCGAACGCAGGAGGGCACGCATGGTCGGCTTGATGAAGATCACCTCCGTCTGAACATTGCCGCCGTCCCGGGTTACCCAGACGATGGTGTCCATAACCTCGGCCATGGTCGCGTATTTTTCGTCGGGAGCAGCGATCAGCAACTGCAACTGGATCTTTTTCAAAAACTCCATGCAACTCTGGCTTGTCGCCACGCTGAGTTTGGAAAAAGCCTCGTCAAATACCGCAACGCTCATGCCACCACGCGGCTTCCCGTACTCCTCTTTGAGCCGATAGGCTGCCGCGAGTGAGGCACCTATGGCAACGTAGAAAGGAGTCTGGTTCTCGCCGCCCGAACCCTTCTGGATTCGATGCTCAAGATCGGCGGTCGGCGTTCCCTCGGTGTCGCACATCTCAACGTCGAAGACCAGGAAGTTGCGATAGTCCTGCAACCGCTCTGCGGCCTTGGGATCCTGCAAGGCAGCGGTGATGTCCTCGAGCGCCTTGCGGTACGGGCTATCCTGATCTGCTGCCGGGTCGAAAAGCCCTCCAACCTGGGCGGTCACCGGATTATTGCAGGCTTTTGCAAATTCTATGATGTGCTTGAACTCCGGGTTCGGGCTGGGGCGGAACTTATAGATCTCCCCATGGAAGGGGTGTTTCTCCAAGGTCCGGTTCAATTGGGTAATGGAGACCCGTACCGCCTCGAGTTTCCCGATGAGCCGCCCGACAAATTTACTTCGGAAGGTGTCTTCCGCCTCCACAAGCGCCCGCGCCGATTTTTCTCGATACTCCGCCAGTGTCGTTTCGACCAAATGCTTCTTTTTCCGGCGAATGGTTGCCGCGTACTGTTCAAATCCCTCCGGAGCGCTCTCGTCACCCTCCTCGGCCGCGTATTTCAAATAGTACCCGGTGTACCCCTGCAAAATCTTGTCACTATTCTCTTTCTCGCTTCGTTCTGCGGTCTTGATCTCATGATCTGCTCGGGAGATCATCGCAACGTAGTCGTCGGAGTACTGTTCGCGCCATCTATCGAGAATGTCCGCAGCTTTTACACGGTCGAGCAACGGATCGGCACGGGTCTGCAGGAGGACTTGCTGCAAGGCATCCATGCTCCTTTCAAGCCCAGCCAGCTCGTCCTCCTTTTTCCCGAAATCCCGTTCCGCCTGCCGGTGCTGTTCGTTGAGGCTCTTCAGCTCCTCTTTGAGCGACTCCGCATCTTTTTCCAGCTCAGCAATTTCATCGCGGAGTTTCTGTTCCCTCTCGTCCAAAGAAAGGGCCTTGAGTCTGGTCTGCAAGACACGCATCTGTTCCAGGTGCAGTTCACGGTCGCGAACCAGGTCTTTCAGGCAAGGGGCCCCGTCTCTGCAGTACCTGCGACGGTAATCCTCCAAAAGATCTTTGAGGGAGCGCAGTCTACCAGCCGCCTTCTCTGATTCGGCTTGGCGCCGCGCAAGGGTATCGAGGTCGCGCTGGTAGGTGGCCAGCAAGCTCTCCCGGGAGCCGCGTCCAAGGATAGGAGGCAACGGCCTCAGCTCCGAAATCGTGCCGCCGGAGCTCAGCATGCCGTCGGCGGTAGCGGCCCGGTCGAATTTTAGAAGGTCCTGTTCGGTTTCCACACACACGATGTTCCCCAGCCTCCGGTTGACGAAGGCACGGGCATGTATGTTTTCGGTACTCAGGCACTGGGCCAAGGTGCCGGGCTGGGCGGTGTTTTTCCACCTCTCGGTCTGCGTGGTGTTGACAATGTGGCAGCCCGGAAAGTCGCGCCTGCCCTCGTGGCGATACAGGTGCACAGCTTTCTTGGCCTGTTCCGGGATAACGATGAGCGCCTCACGGATGTTACCGAGGATACTCTCGATGCTTCCGCGCCACGCCTCGTCTGCAACATCAACCAAGTCGCACAGCGGCTTCGCATCTATCCCGTGTTTCTTGAAGAAGAGAATCAAGTTGCGCGTACTGGCCTGCAGCGGTGCCTTCCCCTGCTGCAGAAGCTTGATTGCTTCGGTGATTTCCTTGAGACGGAGGTTGAGACCGCTGAGCTCGGCACAGAGGGTGTTGTAGCGATCGTCAAGCTCTGGCAGGGACGTCGTGATAGCTGAGGCCAACTCGGTGAGACAGGCGTCGACCTGGGCGGGGTTTGCAGGCCACGTCGAGGCCCCCAGCACGCCGTCTCCTGGCAGGATCTGCACCAGTTTGTCGACCACGCGCGAAAGTGGTTCCTTCAGTGCCGTCCGGCGTTGATCCTCGAATCGCTGCAACAGCAGCCGTAGCTCAGTTATCGCCGCGGTGGCGGTACGCTCGCCTGCCGATGCCTGATCGTGGTCCAGTTGCAGGCGGTCGCGTTGGATCTGAAGATCGTTATTCTTGAGATCGGCCCGTTTCTCGCCTAAAAGCTCCTGTTTTTCAGCCTGACGGGTCTCCAGTTTAGCCCGCCGCTCAGCCATCTGCTCCAATCCCTCTTCCAGGTCGGCCAAGGCGTCACGCAGCGGATTAGCCCGTTCCTCCAACTGCTCGATACGAACCGCAAGCGACAGGTACTGTGCCAAAATCGTCTGAAGGCGGGCGTGCTCCACTTTTTCGCACAGCCCCTCAAGGCGAGTCAGTTCGATCACCCGGCTGCTAACGGACTCTGCTTTCTCAGCCATATCCCGGTAGTTTTTGAGCGCACTTTGCAGTTCTTTGATCTGCAGGTCGTCGCGGTCCAACATGTATCGTCGGATGAACTCGGTGGGATCCGAAATCCGTTCAAGCTTAAAGGCAGCCTGCAGAGCTTTGAGAACTGTGCGGTCGTTATTGGGGAGCCCCGGATGTTCGCTCAGTGTCGCGTACATGTCCTGGGTAAACTTCCCAGGTTCCTGGTGAAAACGAGTGGCGTGACAGCTTTTGGCCAACCGTTCCCTTACGCGCGCCCACGGGAGCACCACCATCGACTCCCCGCTTCTTTGCTCCAAGAAGAGATCCTTGTGCCCCACCAGTCCGGGGCAGATGAAATACCCTTCGATCTTCTCCGCCATATCCGCAAGGGAGGCATAAATCCCCATCCCCACGCAGGTAACCTCTCCTGTCTCCTGGTCGAGGAAATTAAGAGCGAGATAGCAATTGGCCTTCTCCCGGGGTTTGATCTTTGTGGATAGTTCAGGTTTCTTAGGGTCGGACATGACACCCAGGACGTACTCCCACAACTTGCGCGAAGACTGCTCGTTACTGCCGCGGTTAAGGACCAGAAGGTGCTTGTTGCCGCCCGTCAGAACTGTCTGGATGGCGTCGAGCAATGCCGACTTGCCGGCTCCGTTGTCCCCTATAAAAGCGGTACTCCCCACAATCGGTATCTCTACAGCTTCCAACCGAAACCACTGGATGAGGATAACTTTAGTCAGAGTCTTCATGATCCTCCTCTGTCGCTTCGGCGCGTTCTTCTACGTTCTCCGAGCCGGTTAGGTAATCCTCCAGGGCCGCGAGGAACCCGGGCGTAACGATATCCCTTATCGACGGGCGGATCCTGAAACGGATAGCCTTATCCTCGTCATGATCGATGTCCAGGAGCCCTTGGCGGGAAAAGGTGCGCAGGATCTCGCGGAGCCTGACCAGGCCCGGTCGCTTCCGGTTGCTGTGGGCCACGAAGGTGTCCACCAGCGCCTCGGAATCCGAAAACGCCTGGGAGTACTCGCCGATACGGCACTCACGAGCGGCCTGTTCGTAGATTACCCTTAGGACCAGCAGGAACATCGAGTGCTCGGTGTCCAGTCCGACAGTAAGCTGGGACTCGCGGGGCACCACCCCTACGTAGCCCGCGATGCGGTCGCAGACTAGATCGAGGTTCAAGGCATCGAAGAGATTACGGTAGTAATCCTCGGCATCGAGAATCTGGTGGAAGTGGCGCTGGTCCCGGCTCTTGTCGCCGAAAAGAAACTGCCGTTCCAACGCAACGGCTGCCGCCCGACGCAGGTCGAAGGCGTCGAGGGTCTCGTCTTTATCCAGCATGCGTCGCAATTCGTGGAGCACTGTTATCCCTTACGTTCTATGATGAAATCGCTACATTCGAGGTACGGGGTGTCGACACGCTGCCCGGTTCGGCGCACCTGGAACAGCGGAATGCCCGGCACCGGTTTCCCTTTCAGATTGCCTAGGAACGGGACGTAGGAGAAGGCAACCAGATCCTCAACGGTCTCGATCCGGAAATCCTGCGCCGCCAAAATAGTCTTCTCGCCCATCTGCCGATCGACAAATGCGGCCACCTTTGCCGGCGACATCACGCGACGCTGCAGGTAATCCTGAATCAGCCTCTTGCGCTCCATTACCTCCGGAGACAGTTCCTTGGTTTGAGACAGCTCGATGAACTGGGGCGAGCGTCGCCGCTGCGGCCTTCGCAGACTTCGCTGCCCCAACAGCCCGGCTGACATCCATCGCGGAGGCGCGGGAAGCCTTGGCAGTTCGCCTTCAGCAAACTCCTGCGAACGCTTGCCGAGTTCTTCCAGCAGCCGAATGCCCCGATTAGTGAGGTCCGGAACGTTGCGGTCCAGGTAGCGCACCATCTGGGCGACCCGGGACTCGAGGCGCATCCGGTACAAGTCGATGGCGTCGAGACGCCGGTCCACCGAGCGGAACACCCGGGCTATGAAGTGCAGGTCGTAGATCACCTTCTCGCGCGCCTGTCCCTCGTCGAGGTTGCGGTCCTCCTGGTAGACCTTGACCAATTGCGCCATGATGGCATCGATATGTTCGATCTGTACCAAGAGGGTAAGTACGTTGGCGCGGTGTCGAAACGGGTTGTTCTCGGCTTGAAGCGACTTGTAGTCGGAAATCAGAAGGTTTTCCACGAAGTCGTCGAAAAAGGTTGCGAGGGCAAGTCTGGGATTGTGTTGTTTGGTGATCAGATCCTGAAATCCGCGCAGGCCGGAGAAGATATTCTGCAGGTGCCGGGTAAAATCTCGTGCCGAGCGGACCACCTCGATAAAAGCGCGTGCGTTCACCTCGGGCTGGTTTGCAATCGCTTCGAGTTGCAGATGAATCGAGGCGATGGTGGAGCCGTAGTTCTTTTTCTCCGCGTGAGCAACCCCCTCCAACGCCTCCAGGAGCAGGCTTGCATGGGGTGGCATCAAAACATTGACGTGGTAGCCGTCTTCCTCTTCTTCGAGCCACCCCGTGTCCACCAAACGCCGGTACACGTAGCGGGCAGCACTACCGGGAGCGTTCCCAAACTCCTCGTCGGTGTCTTCCTCCTCGTACACTACTTGAAGAAGCCTGCCTTTTCGCTCCAACAGTTCCTCAACCTCCCGGATCACCTGTCCGCGGCGCGGGAAGACCGCCTCGTTGGTCAGATCCTCGTCGGAGAAGTAGCGGAAGAGAAAAAGCAGTATCTCCTCAAACAGGTACCGGTTGGGTCCGGCCAACGGCTTGAATATCTCGTCAGGGAGTTTATTAAAAAGCATGGAAGTCCAAGGCAAAGATTATATTGTAATTTCCAGCACATACAAACCATGACAGACTACACGAAAACGCCGGAGAGGTCAAACGCATTCAGGTAGCGCGTCAACTAGAAACCGCCTCGTCTAGAGACCCAAGGGGCGCCCTTTTATCACAACCAGAATCATTGATGTTTGCATAGGATCAGCTGATGTGCCAACATACCTTTCCTACGAGGAAAACCATGAACTACCTTTTCCACCTGTTTCTCTCGGGACCCGATCCCGAGGTTATCACCGGAAACTTCATGGGCGATTTCGTCAAGGGGAGGCTCGATGGGCTTACCCCTGCCGGGGTGCGCCGCGGGGTCGAACTGCACCGGCGCATCGACTCCTTTGCCCGCGACGACGAGAGCTTCAACCGCAGCCGGCTCCGCATCGCGCAGGGCTTCGGGCTCTACCGCGGCGTCCTGGTCGACCTCTTTTACGACCACTTCCTCGCCCTTTACTGGAGCCGCTACTCGCCGGAGCCCTTGGAGCCCTACCTCGCCCGCACCAGGAGGATTGTCGAGTCACGCCACGCCCTGTTGCCTGAGCGCCTGCGCGAGATCGTGCCGCTCATCTTCGACGACCTGCTCCCTTCCTACCGCGATCCCGAGGGAATCGGCCGGGCCTTGATGCGCATGTCGCGCCGCATCCCGCGCGAAAACCCGCTCGCTGCCGGCGGGACCGAGCTTATCCGGTTGTACGGCGAGCTCGAGGAAGACTTCCAGTGTTTCCTCCCCGCAGCGCGGCGCTTTAGCGACGATTTCCTCGCCTAGCCCCACCCCTCCCCTCCCCTACTATTTCTCCGCACTCATAGCGCGCTTCTTTCTGAGTTCCGCAACACAATCTTCGACAAAAATCCAGCAGCACAATCAGAAACTAAAGTACCAGTCGTACTAAACCGACAAGAGACAGTGTCGAAGTACGACACGTCCCCCTGGACAACACAGAGCAGGAGTCCTCCTATGAGTACAAAGACGGAATCCACTGCCAGAATTTGTGGAGCTCCATCCCTGGCAGCGGCGCTTCCAGGCCTGGTCACCGCCCTGGTGCTGAGCCTCGCCACGCCCGTTGAGGCTGCGGGAAACGCCAACATGAGCGAGTTTCTGTCCATGCCCCTGGAAGACCTGATGCAGATCGAGATCACCTCGGTCTCGAAGAAGACGCAGCGGCTTTCCGACGCGGCGGCGGCCGTCTTCGTGATCACCCAGGAAGACATCAGGCGCTCGGGGGTGACCAGCATCCCTGAGGCGCTGCGCATGGCGCCGGGGGTCCAGGTGGCGCGCATCGACGCCAACAAGTGGGCCGTTTCCATCCGGGGACTCAACGGGCGCTTCGCCAACAAGCTCTTGGTCCTCATGGACGGGCGCAGCCTCTACTCGCCGCTTTTTGCCGGGGTGTACTGGGAGGTGCAGGACACCCCCCTGGAGGATATCGACCGCATCGAGGTGATTCGGGGGCCGGGAGCGGCGCTTTGGGGGGCCAACGCGGTGAACGGGGTGATCAACATCATCACCAAATCGGCAGAGGCAACCCAGGGGGGCATGCTGAGTGCTGGAGGCGGGACCGAGTCGCGCGACTTCGTCACCGCGCGCTACGGCTTTGGCTTCGGAAAAGACGCGCACCTCAGGTTTTTCGTGAAACACCAGGACACCGCCTCCCAGGTCTTCGGAGACGGCACAACGAGCCACGACGCCTGGCAGATGACCCGCACCGGCTTCCGCATGGACGCCCAGCCGAACAGCAGCGACAGCCTGACGGTTTCGGGGGACTACTACGACGGCAACGCCGAGGAACGCTACACCCTGTACCATGTCCCCACCCTGCAGGCCCCCACCTTCATAAGCGAGCCAAACGCCAACTCGCAGATGCGCGGCGGCAACCTCCTGGGGCGCTGGCAGCGCACCTTAAGCGACACAAGCAACCTGTCGCTGCAGTTTTACTACGACCATTCCGAACGCAACATGATCATCCTGGGCGAGCGCCAGGACACCGTTGATTTCGATCTGCAGCACCGGTTCACCCTCTGGGAGCGCCAGGACATCATCTGGGGGCTCGGGTTCCGCTACAGTAACGACGCCCTCGCCCAGACCGCCACCATCTCCTTCAACCCGCCCACCCGCGGCACCGAACTCTACAGCGCCTTCGTGCACGACGAAGTAAAACTGGTGCCGGACCGGCTCTCCCTCATCGTCGGGTCCCGCTTCGAGCACAACAGCTACACCGGTTTCGAACTGCAGCCAAACGGCAGGCTCCTTTGGACACCGGCCCCGAACCACACCTTCTGGGGAGCGGTATCCCGGGCGGTGCGCACCCCGGCACGCGGCGACAGCGACATCGTCTACCGCTACCTGGTCGACCCCACGCCCCCCCTCCCGGTCCGCTACCAGATCGACGGAAACAAGTCGTTCAAATCGGAGACCCTGACGGCGTACGAATTGGGCTACCGGACCGAGCCTCTGCCGCACGTGGCCCTCGACGTGGCGCTATTTTACAACGACTACCAAAAGCTCAGGGTCCTCAAGGTCGAGCCCTTTCAGTACGAGCCCTCGGCCCAGGCGCCGACCGACATCGTGCAGCCGCTATCCCTCGCGAACCTGATGCACGGGCACACCTACGGCGCGGAACTGGGCGCAGAGTGGGCCCCCATCATCTGGTGGCGCCTGCACGCGACCTACTCGTACCTGGTCTCCAAGATGTACCTGGAAAATCCCAGCATCGACGACATCAACAAGAGGGATGCCGAAGGGGGGAGTCCGCAGCACCAGTTCACGGTCCGCTCCGGGTTGGACCTCGGCAAGGGGCTCGAGTTCGACCTCTGGCTGCGCGGGTCCGACAAGTTGAGCTACATCGACCGCACCACCATCCCCGGCTACCTGACCCTGGACGCACGGCTCGCCTGGAGGCCGATCCCCAAACTGGAGCTCTCCGTGGTGGGGCAGAACCTCCTGCACGACCACAAGCAGGAGTTCAACCCGGAGTTCATCAACACCTTCCCGACCGCCGTGCAGCGCAGCGTGTACGGGAAAGCCACCTGGAAGTTCTGAGGAAGAAAGATGGGTGAAGCTAACATCAGTAGTGATGTGGCGCCCTCCCCCTCACCCTGTCCCGCAAGGGGAGAGGGGACCCTACGGTCCAAGATGGTTGGACACTAAAAAGGCCCGAAGGAAAATACCTTCGGGCCTTTTTGCGCTCGTATAGAAACAAGCTTACGCCTTGGGCGCCTCGTTCACCTGCACCACGTCGTCGGTGGTGGAGGCTTTCTTGAAGTTCCTGATGCTGCTCCCCAGGGCCTGGCCCAGCTGCGGGAGTTTGGAGGGGCCCACCACCACCAGGGCGATGACCAGCACGATAATCATTTCAGGCATGCCAAAACCGAACATTCTTTCTTCTCCTTTTACGTAAGCTTAAGCCTCTGCGTGAGTCTTGGTCTGCGCCGCGTCGACCGGGCACGGGGCCTCGCCGGACTGGGCTTTGGTGGCGTTTCTCAGGTCGTAGTACTCCTGAGGGGTGTTGATGTTGCTGAACGAATCGAAAGCGGGGTCGAAGCGGGCCACCTCGTCGGCGGCGATCTCGCGCACCCTCAGTTTGGGGAGGATGGAAACGATGCGGCGCTGGCCGTTCTCCAGGCACTCTTCCATGACCGGGAGGCACCCCTTGCGGTACAGGGCGTGTAGCGGCTCGAAGCCGTAGTTACTCTTGGGGAGCACCAGGTCGCACCCCATGCCGCGGTTCGCGATGTGCCGAATCAACCAGGGATCGAGGTGCGGCATGTCGCAGGCCACGGTGAAAACGGCGGGGTTCCCCGCCTGCGCGAGCCCGGCGTGGATGCCGGCCAAGGCCCCCATCCCCTGGTAGATGTCGGCCACCTTGCGGCAGGGAAGGAAGTCGTACTGCTCCGGGGTGTTGGTCACCAGGATGACCTCGGGGAAGATCTCGGTGAGTTCACGGTAGATGCTCTCGATGAAGCGCCCACCCTTGTGCGGCAGGAGCGCCTTGTTGCTCCCCATGCGACTGGAGGCGCCGCCCGCGAGGATCACGCCGGTCACCCCGGCGATCTTCCCTTTCTCGGTCGGGACGCAGATCCCGGCGGGGTGCGAGTAGACCTTGAAGCGGTCGCTTTTCACGTAGCCTATCAGGGTGATGCCGGCCTTCTCGGCCATCTGCACGGCCATGTCGGTGGGGGAGGTACGCGAGGCGATCACCTCAATCCCGAGAAGCGACGCCTTCCCTACCAGTTCGGTGGAGACGCGGCCGGAGGTGACCAGGATCTTGCCGGAGAGCTCGATCCCCTTCAAAAGCGCCTCGCCCGCGATGCGGTCGATGGTGTTGTGGCGGCCGATGTCCTCGGCGTGCAGGATGAGGGTTTTCGAGTCGTCGCCGATGCCGGCGGAGTGCATCCCGCCGTGGGCGCGGTACCCTTCGGCGCGCCGGGCGAGTTCGTCCATGAGGGCGAAGATGGTGGCCGGATCGTGGACGCCGGGCGCACGGTTTTTCTGCTCCACCGTGGGGAGGTTGAAGCTGATCCCGGTGCCACAGCCGGAGGTGAGCACCGGCTTCAATTTTTCCGGGAGCTCGCCCCGTATGGTGACGCTGGCCGCGCCGTAGTCGCTGCAGATGGAGAGCGCTAAAAAGTCGTTAACGGAAGATACGAATCCCTGCAGCCTTAAAAACCCGGCCACCAGGAAGCGGAGGTCGTGCGGAGAGGCGATGAGGGTTGCCATCTCGCGCCCGTTCACGTGCAAGGTGAGCGGGTACTCCTGGACCAGTTCCCCCGCCTCCGATTCGAATACACCCTTGTTGAAATGGTAGATCGTTGTTGCCACAACTACTCCTCACTTCGTTGGTTTGTGAATCTTTTAGCCGCCCGTACCGTGCGGTCCGGACTTTTCCGTAACCGGGAAAATGGGGGCTGCGCGGAATCGAACCGCGGCCTCTTTAAGATCCAAGCGCTCTGCCGACTGAGCTACCCGCCCCATAAAAAGGGCGAACCGAGGTTCGCCCCGAATTGCAACGGAAAGAGATACTGCGACCGGGACAGCCGCGAGGGCTGCCCCGGCCTTGTTACTTAGGCTTCGTTCCCCACATGGCCGTGGCCATTCTCGGTCTTGTGGAAGTGGTCCGGCAGCGAGTAGTCCACGGTCTCCGGATGGTGCTCGAAGATCGGGAAGTACTTCGCGATCAAGACGAAGAACAGGATGTGTGCTGCGATGATGCCGATGGTGACGATGCTCTCCAGGAAAGAGGGGTAGTACGAGGTTCCCGGAGCCTCCATCCCGAACATCGAGACGTTGAAGCGGTTCACCACCACGCCGAAGATGACCATCCAGGCGGCGGTGGCCCTCAGGCGCCCGTTTTCACGCACCTTCTTCTGGGCCAGCATGAGGACCGGCAGCACCAGGGCGACGATCTCCAGCACGAACAGAGCGGTCAGCCCCGGACGATCCCACAGTGCGCCCTCGGAGAGTGCGAACAGCGAGAAGAGGCGCAGCGCCAGGTAGAAGCTGAGCACGCAGGGGAGGATCTTTGCCAGGGTCTCCAGCAGTTCGCCCTCGTCAGGCTGCCCCATGTACTTGTGGCTCATGGTTGCTTCCACCGTGATGATGGACATACCGGCGCACATGGCGGAAACCCAGAAAAGCAGCGGCAAGAGCGGGTTGTACCAGAGCGGGTGCAGCTTGTCGACGGCGATCAGGAAGAAGGTGCCGAGCGACGACTGGTGCAGGGTGGAGATGGAAGCGGCCAGAACGACCAGCGGCATCTCGATGGTACGCAAAAGACGCAGCGGAACGTGGTAGCCGAACTTCTCGCACACCGGCGACAGGAACTCCAAAAAAAGCACCGTGGTGTACGCCATGATGCACATGGAAACCTCGAACATCGGGGAGTGCGGGTTCCAGTACACCATGGTGTGCCAGCCGCGCTGCGGCTGACCCAGGTCGAGCAAGAGACCGACGCAGACCAGGGAGTAACCGAGGAAACCGGTTACGATGGCCGGACGGACCAGCGGCTCCAGCTTCTTGATGTGGAAGCAGTGCACGATTGCCCCGAGGGTGAACGCCCCGGCCGCGAGCGGTACCGCGGTCACGACGTCGAAGGAGATCCAGAGCCCCCAGGGGAAGGTATCGTTCAGGTTGGTGGTGACACCAAGCCCGAAGATGAAACGGATGGCCGAGGCAACAGCCGCAGCGCCAACCAGGAAAATAAGGAACTTCACGAAGGAGTGATAGCCCTTCACTTCATCAACTACAACCTGGGTAATCTTGGCAGCGGTCATCAGCTATCCCTCCTTCGGCGCAGAGCCGGATTTTCTCATCTCTTCTTCCTTGGCGATGCGCTCTTTGCGGTGGTTGAACCAGGAGAGCAGGGACAGCGAGCTGCCCACCGTGAGGAAGATACCCGGGACCAGCCTGAGGGCCTGCCAGGTATAAGACGGAAGCGGACGCTTGGTGACGTGCTTGAAGCCCAGTTCGTCGAAGGGGAGCGCGGTCAGGTAGATGACGGAGGTACCGCCCGCCTCTTCGGCGCCGTAGAGCTTCTTCAGGTACTTCTCGGGACGTGCGGCGATGCGCTTCTCCGCTTCCTTGATCATCTCCTCACGCGGACCGTAGGTGATGGCGGAAACGCAGGTGGTGGCGCAGGCCGGCTTCTTCCCTTCTTTAATGCGGGAGTAGCAGCCGGTGCACTTGCGGACCAAGGGGAACGCCTTGCTCCACTCGTACTTGGGCACGCCGAACGGGCAGGCGACCATGCAGAAACGGCAGCCGATGCAGCGCTTGGCGTCGTAGGTGACCGGGCCTTCCTTGGTCTTCACGAAGGCGCCTACCGGGCAGACCGATGCGCAGGCCGGCTCGTTGCAGTGCATGCACATCTCTTTGTAGAAGGCGAACTCGTTCTGTCCGTTCTTCTCGTAGTCGCGGAACTTGATGCGGGTAAAGGTGTACTCCGACATCAAGGGGGGGTTCTGGTAGCCCTCACCGGTGAAGAACTTGGTCTTCTCGGCGTCCAGCTGGTTCCACTGCTTGCAGGCAACCTGGCAGCCGCGGCAGCCGGTGCACTTGGTCATATCGATCAAGAACGCCTTGTTCTTGCCGAAGTCTTTGTTTTCGCTGCTCATGCGCGTTTACCCCCTTTCTCGATGTTGCAGAGGAATGCCTTGAACTCGGGGATGCTCGTGTTTGCGCAGCCAACCGACGGCGTCAGTACGTTACCGGAATCCCCGGTTGCCGCACCGGCGTAGCCGAAGTGCCAGGGGAGACCGACCTGTTCGATCTGTTTGCCCTGTACGTTGAAGGGCTTGAGGCGCGAGGTCACCAGTGCCACGCACTCGATGGAGCCGCGCTGCGAGGTTACCTTCACCATGTCGCCGTTCTTGATCCCTTTGGCGCGGCCCAAGGTCTCGGAGATCTCGACGAACATGTCGGGAACGAGCTCGGTGAGCCAGGGGAGCGAACGGGTCATGGCGCCGGCCTGCCAGTGCTCGGTCATACGGTAGGTGGTACCGACGAACGGGAACTTGGCTGCGTCGGGCACGATGTCTTTCGGTACCTTGACGGCCGGGTTGTTCTGAACCTTGGAGAGCAGGTTGGTCGCCGGGCTCTCGATCGGCTCGTAGTGCTCGGGGAACGGACCGTCCTTCATGTCCAGTGCGTAGAGACGGCCGAAGCCCTCCGGCACCATGATGAAGGGGTTTTTCCCTTCCTTGGCGTCGTTCATCGGCGGCCAGGGACCGTCGGGCACGTCGCCTTTCCATTTTTTCTCGAGCCCGTCCCAGGCGATGACGGCGCGTTTCGGGTTGAACGGGGTACCGTCCGGGGTCACCGAGGCGCGGTTGTAGATGATGCGGCGGTTGACCGGCCAGCACCAGGACCATTTCGGGAACATGCCCAGGCCGTTGGGGAGGTCGGTCTTGTCGCGACGTGCCATCATGTTGCCGTCCTTGGTGTAGGAACCGCAGTAGATCCAGCAGCCGGACACGGTGGAGCCGTCATCCTGCAGGTACTTGAACATCGGGACCTGGTCGCCCGCCTTGAACTCGAGCGTCTTGTCCTTGTCGACGATGGTCATGTCCTTGGTGAAGTAGCCGTTGATCTCCTTGGCCACCATGTGCACTTCCGGCTCCTCGCCGTGGCCGTAGTTCCAGGCAAGCTTGGTGATCGGCTCCGGGAAGGCCCCACCCTTGGCGTAGAGTTCCTTCATCTTTTTAGCGAACTTGTCGATGATCCACATGTCGCTCTTCGCGTTGCCCACCGGCTCCACGGCCTTGTAGCGCCACTGCGCCCAGCGGCCGGAGTTGGAGATGGAACCTTCCTTCTCGACCGAGGAGGCTGCCGGCAGCATGAAGACCTCGGTCTGGATGTCTTTGGGGTTGACGCCCGGGCGCTTCCAGAAGATCGAGGTTTCGGTCTCCCAGAGGTCGACGGTGACGAGCCACTTGAGTTTCCCGAGCGCGTCGCGGGTCTTCAGGGAGTCGGGGCCGCCCACAGCGGGGTTCTGGCCCATGCAGACGAGACCTTCCAGTTTGCCGCCGCCCATGTTCTCCATGAGTTTCATGAAGGAGTAGTTGCCGCTACGCTTGGGAAGGTAGTCGTAGCAGAAGCCGTTTTCGGCGGTGGCGTTGTCGCCGTACCAGGCTTTCAAAAGCGACACGGTGTACTTCGGGGTGTTGCCCCACCAGTTGGCGCTCTTCGCGTCCTTGGTCTTCGGGGTCCACTTCTCGAGGTAGGCCTTGAGGTCGACGTTGTCGAACTCCGGCGACTTCAGGTAGCCCGGCAGCAGGTGGAACAAGAGACCGTAGTCGGAGGAACCCTGTACGTTGCTCTCGCCCCTGAGGGCGTTCACGCCGCCGCCGGCGATGCCGATGTTGCCCAGGAGCATCTGCAGCATTGCGGTGGCACGGACGTTCTGGGTGCCGTGGGTGGACTGGGTGATCCC
Organism: Geomonas silvestris; assembly: GCF_014193515.1. Classification (GTDB taxonomy): domain Bacteria; phylum Desulfobacterota; class Desulfuromonadia; order Geobacterales; family Geobacteraceae; genus Geomonas; species Geomonas silvestris. The sequence continues at coordinate 17,345 of NZ_BLXX01000001.1, forward strand.
CATCGCATAGAGGATGGTGCCGGCCTTGTCGGCGCGCCCGGTGGAGCAGAACGCCTTGGCGACCGCCAGGTAGTCTTCCTTCTTGGTGCCGGTGATGGAGCAGACCTTGTCCACGTCGTAACGGGAGTAATGCTTCTTGAGCTGCTGGTACACGCAGCGCGGGTCCTTCAGCGACTTGTCGCGCTTGGGGTTGCCGGCGGCGTCGGAGGCGTAGGCCCAGGCCTTCGGGTCGTAGCTCTTCTCCTGGTCGTCGAAGGCGCAGAACATACCCTCTTCGAAGTCGAACTTCTCGTTGACGATGAAGGAGGCGTTGGTGTACTCGCGCACGTACTCTTCGTGGATCAGGTTGTTCTGGATCGCGTAGTTGATCATCCCGCCCAGGAAGGCGATGTCGGTGCCGGGACGGATCTGCGCGTAGTAATCGGCTTTGGATGCGGTTCTGGTGTAACGGGGATCGACGGCGATCAGCTTGCCGCCTTGATCCATGGCCGCCTCGATCCACTTCATGGAGATCGGGTGGTTTTCTGCAGGGTTGCAACCGATTGCCAGGATGGCATCGGCGTTTTTCAGGTCAATCCAGTGGTTGGTCATTGCCCCACGACCGAACGAAGCCGCCAGACCGGCGACTGTAGCGGAGTGTCATATTCGGGCTTGGTGTTCGAGGTTGGCAACGCCCATGGCGCGCCCGAACTTGGACCAGAGGTAGCACTCCTCGTTGTCCAGACCGGCGCCGCCCAGGAAAGCCATCCCCTCGGTACGGTTTACCACGTACTCCTTGTTGTCCTTCTTGTTGACCTCTTTGGCCTTGAAGGTCTTGTCGCGGGTCTCTTTCATGCGCTGTGCGATCTTGTCCATCGCCCAGTCCCACGACTTCTCTTCGAACTTGTCGCTGCCCGGTGCGCGGTACATCACCTTCTGCAGACGACGCTCGTTGTTGGCCACCTGGAACAGCGCGCTCCCCTTGGAGCACAGGGCCCCCTGGTTGATCGGGTGTTCGGTGTCCCCTTCGATGTTCACCACCTTGCCGTTCTTGGTGGAGACGACCAGGCCGCAGCCCACCGCGCAGAACGGACAGATGGTGGTGGAGCTTTTCAGCCCCTTGGTGCGCATCTCTGACGAGTCGGCACTTGCCTCCGCCTTCCCGCCGGTCAGAGCCAGCGCCGCAGCAGCCGCCCCTCCCTGCAAAAACTTCCTTCGTGAAACAGCCATGTTTTGAACTCCCTTTCCATACAAAAAAATTAGGCATCCGCCATCACGATTCGGACAACGTATACAGTTGTCGTGCCATACAAAATTTTCTTTAGCGAAAAAAATTGTATACGGATAAACCTCCGGAATGATAGTATTGTCCGGCTGCAAGATTAGAAAGAGACAAAATTAGCCCGGACTCACAACTGCGCAGTTTTGTCACGACCTGTAACATAATGACCTAGTCAAATTTGCCTAGGCCCAGCAATAACGGGACAACGAGGTACCGAGACGATGCCACAGGAAAAGATTCTCATCTGCGACGACGAGCAGGGAATACTGACCTACCTGAAAAAACTTCTCCAGTCGCAGGGCTACCAGGTGGAAACATTTCTGGGGGGGCGCGAGCTTTTGCGCCGCGTCGAGGAGGGTGAAACGGGAGACGCCGACCTTCTCCTGCAGGACGTGCGCATGCCGGACATGGACGGCATTTCGGTTTTAAAGAAGGTAAAGCGCCTGCGCGCCGAGCTGCCGGTTGTGATCATGACCGCCTTCGGCACCATCGACGCCGCCGTGGAAACCATCAAGCTCGGCGCCTACGACTACGTCACCAAGCCCTTCCCCAAGGAGAAGATCTTAAGCGTCATCAAAAACGCCCTGGAAAAGGAGCAGCTCATCCAGGAAAACCGGGCCCTGAAAAAGGAACTCGGCAAGCCGATCCTCCAGGAATCGATCATCTTCAGAAGCTCGGTGTTCCGGGAGACCTTCGAGCTGACCCTGCAGGTGGCGGCGAGCGAGGCGAACATCCTGGTGCTCGGGGAGTCGGGTACCGGCAAAGAGCTGATCGCGGGCGCCATCCACTACAACAGCCCGAGGAAAGAGAGGCGCTTTTTGTCCATCAACTGCGCGGCGCTCACCGAGACGCTCTTGGAGAGCCAGCTCTTCGGCCACGTGCGCGGCGCCTTCACCGGCGCCATCTCGACCCAGAAGGGGCTCCTCGAGGAGGCCGACGGCGGGACCCTTTTCATGGACGAGATCGGCGACATGAGCCTCCCCATCCAGGCGAAGCTCTTGCGCGTGATCCAGGAGCGCGACTTCATCCCGGTCGGTGCCACCCGCCCCAAAAGCGCCAACATCCGCTTCGTGGCGGCCACCAACAAGAACCTGGAGCGCGAGGTGGCCGAGGGTCGCTTCCGCGAGGACCTCTACTACCGCCTGAACGTGATCAACATCCCGCTCCCCCCCTTGCGCGACCGCAAGGACGACATCGAGCCCCTGGCGCTGCACTTCTTGAAGAAATACAGCGTGCGCATGAAGAAGGAGGTGACCGGCGTCACCCCGGAGGCGCTGGCGCTTTTGATCGGCTACGACTGGCCCGGCAACATCCGCGAGCTGGAAAACGTCATGGAACGGGCGATCATCCTGGCCAGAAACGAGCAGTTGACCCCCAAGGAACTCCCCATCTGGCGCAAGCAGCCCGAGGTTCCGGCCAAGCGCGACGTGGAGCTCGTGTCGCTTGAGAACATCGAGCGCGAGCATATCGAGAGAACCCTCGCGAACACCGGCTACCACAAGAGCCGCTCCGCCGAGATCCTGGGGATCTCGCGCAAGACCCTGGACCGCAAGATCGCCGAGTACTCGTTGCATATCCCCGCATGAACCTGCGCAAGCTCCGCTTCCCGATCAAGACCAAGCTCACCGTCGCGACCTTGATCCCGCTCGGTGTCGCCATCCTCATCTGCTGGATGGCCGGTGTCTTCATCCTGAGCGCCAAGGTGGCAACCCAGGCCCAGGAGAAGGTCCGCTACGACCTGAACGTGGCCCGGGAAGCCTACCAGAACGAACTCACCCGCCTCTACGACGTCGTCAAGTTCACCGCAGCCTTCGGCAAGACCGGCGAAACCCTCGTCTCGGGGAACCGCGAGGCGGTCGCCGACATCCTGACCCCGGTCCGCTCCAACGAGCATCTCGACCTGCTGGGGGCGGTAGACGCCTCGGGAAAGGTCATCTACCGCGCCTCCAACCCGGAGTGGGCCGGGGACGACAAGGGCCGCAACCAGTTCGTGGCGCGGGCTCTCAGGGGGGAGATCGTGAGCGGCACCACCGTACTCCCCGCCGCCGAACTGGCCCTGGAGGGGGACGCGCTCCTGCACCAGGCCAAGGTCCCGGCCCCGGTCCCGGGAGCCAAGGGGGAGCCCCCTGCCAGCGTCCCGAGCGCCGGCATGTTCCTCTTCGTGGCCGCACCGGTCCGCGACCGCGCCGGCAACGTCTTAGGTGCGCTCTACGGCGGGATCCTGCTCAACAACAGCCGCTTCTTCGTGGAAAAGATCAAATCGGTAGTCTACGAAGGGGCCCGCCTGCACGGCAACGACATCGGCACCACGACCCTGTACCTCGGCGACCAGATGATCGCCACCACCCTCCCCCTGCACGGCCGCGAGCGGTTGGCCGACATGAAGCTGACCCGCCAGGTGAACGGCAAGGTGCTTCTGGCCAAGACGCGCTGGGTCGGGCGCAGCTACGTCGGCAACGACTGGTACTTAAGCGCCTACGAGCCGATCCTTTCGCTGCAGGGGGTCCCGATCGGCGCACTGGCCGTGGGGATGCTGGAGAGCCAGTACTCGGCGGTGAAGATCGACATGGCGGTCCTTTTGAGCTTCGTTTTGTTGGTGAGCTGCCTGGTGGGGGTTTCCATGGCGGGATTCCTCGGGAAGAAGCTCGCCCATCCGATCAAGGAGCTGGAGCTTTTGACCCGCAGGGTGGCGGCCGGCGAGCGCAACGTGCAAAGCCACATCGAGTCGCGCGACGAGATAGGCGACCTGGCCGAGCGTTTCAACGTCATGAGCCGCTCGCTCGCCGAGCGCGAGGACAGCATCATCGAGCTGAACCGCAACCTCGAGGAAAAGGTGAAGCTGCGCACCGCCGAACTGGAGGAGAACAACCGGCTTTTGCTGCAGACCAGGGAGGAGCTTTTGCGCGTGGAGAAGCTGGCGGCCATCGGCGAGCTGGCGGCGGGGGTGGCACACGAGATCAACAACCCCATGGCGATCATCCGCGGCAACGTGGAACTCCTGCAGATCACGGTTCCCGAGGATGCGGAGAACCGCGAGGAAGTGGACACCATCTTCCAGCAGGTAAAGCGCGTCGAGCGCATCGTCTCGAACCTGCAGAAGTTCGCCAGGAAGCAGAAACGGGAAAACGCCCCGGTGCACATAAACGAGCTCTTGCACGAGATCGTGGCGCAGATCCGGCACCAGGTGCCCCTGGACGGGATCAAGGTGGTGGAGAACTACTCGCGGGCGGTCGAGGTGGTGGCGGGAGACGGGGACCAGTTGCGCCAGGTGTTCACGAACCTGGTGTTAAACGGCGTGCAGGCGATGCCGCAGGGGGGCGTCTTGAGCCTGAAGACGGCGCCGGTTACCGACACCGAGCTCTACGAGGTGCAGGTCGCGGACACCGGGGTGGGGATCCAGCCCGAGAACCTAAGCCAAGTCTTCAACCCCTTCTTCACCACCAAGCCGAGCGGCACCGGCCTGGGGCTTTCGGTCTCCTACGGCATCGTGCGCGAGCACGGCGGCACCATCGACATCCAGAGCATCCCGGGCAGCGGCACCACCTTCAGCGTGGTCCTGCCGCGCGAAGCGTAGGAGACTTACACACAAACGTGAGTCCTAAAAGCATGACCACAGAGGATCACGGAGGGAAAGGCGAGGAACACAGGGGGAGAACTAACGTCAAAAAGAGCGGCTTGGGGTTAAGACTTTAAACCCGATGCTGTTCTTGCTTTTCCTCTGTGTGCCTCTGTGGTTAACGCCTTACCGCTTTACCCGATTTCCCCCCTGTGTTCCTCGCGGTTTCCTCTGTGTACCTGTGGTCAAGCTTTTTGCCTTTAGCTCACAAAAAAACGGGCGACCCTAAGGGTTCGCCCGTTTCATTTTCAACATGCCTAGGTGATTCTTACAGCAAAACGATCTCGTCCCCCGGCCGTACCACGCCGCCGGTCAGCACCCTGGCGAAGATCCCCTCTTTGGGCATTACGCAGTCGCCGGCCTGGTAGAAGATGGCGCAGCGGGTGTGGCACTCTTTGCCGATCTGGGTCACCTCGAGAAGCGTCTCGCCCATGGTGAACCGGGTGCCGATCGGAAGGCTCACCAGGTCGACCCCTTCGGTGGTGATGTTCTCGGCGAAATCCCCCTCCCCTACCGAAAGCCCGAGCGCCTGCATCTTCGCGATGCTCTCCATGGCAAGTAGGCTCACCTGGCGGTGCCAGTCCCCGGCGTGCGCGTCCCCGACGATGCCGTGCTCCTCGCGCAGGGTTACCTCCTCGACCGGCGTTTTCCGCTCTCCCTTATTCAAACTGACGTTTACCGCCAGCACCTTACCCTTCATGCGGCTACCTCCCTCAGCGGCCTCGCGGCCGCGGTGAATGTTTCGACTAGGAATCGAAGATGGCGCGCTTAGGCTTAACCGCCCACGCGCGACATGGCAAACGGCGTGGCCTCGGCTCCTTCCTCGGTCAGCTGGTGCTTTCCTGGCTTGGCGGCCACGATTGCCTGCAGTTCTTTCCTCAAAAGTGCATCGTCACCGGTAGCCAATACCGGCCGCAGGTCGACGCCGCTTCCGGCGAAGAGGCAGCTTTGGGCAACGCCCGAGGCGGTAACGCGCAGACGGTTACAGCCGTCGCAGAAATGCCCGGTCATGGCGGTGATGATACCGAGCGAACCCGCAGCACCGGCCACCCGGAAGTTCTTGGAAGGGCCCGAACGCTCGGAGCTGGGGGCGTCTTCAATCTGGTACTGCGCGGCGATCCGTTCCCGGATTTCGGCACCCGGTACGCAGAGATCGCGCCAGTCGGCGTCGCCGCTGGTGGGCATGTACTCGATGAAACGGACCGCGTAGGGGCGCGTCAGGGTGAGCTTCACGAAGTCGAGGATCTCGTGGTCGTTGACGCCGCGCATCACCACCACGTTGATCTTGTGTGGCGGAAACCCGACCCGCTCGGCCTCCTCGATCCCTTCGAGAACCTGGGCAAGCCCGGCACCGCGGGTAATTTTACTGAAGGTTTCAGCCTGCAACGAGTCGAGGCTGATGTTGAGCCGCTGCACGCCGGCATCGCGCAGTCCCTGCGCCATCTGCTTCAAAAGCAGTCCGTTCGTGGTCAGCACCAGTTCTTTTAGACCGTCCAGCGCAGCAAGCTGCTCGAGGAAGGTGAGGATACCCTTGCGCACCAGGGGCTCGCCACCGGTCACCCTGATCTTCTCGATCCCGGCCGAAACGGCTTCACGGGCGATCCTCAGCAGGTCCTCGTAGCTTAAGACCTCGCAGTGCGAAAGTTTCTCCACGCCGCCTTCGGGCATGCAGTAGCTGCAGCGCATGTTGCAGCGGTCGGTGACGGAGAGCCTGAGGTAGTTTATCCGTCTGCCGTAGGTATCGATGAGTCCCATACACATCCATCCCGCCCCAGCCGTTTCAGTGACTGGTGCTTTCATTTCACAAACCTGGCGCAAGAAAAGCTTGCCAGCCTGACCCAAAAAGATACTCTGTTTGCCAAAATGATACAACCCACTGTTTGCAGGGATCCAGGAAGTTCAGCAGCACGCTAATCTAACTGATTTCGTTGTCTTTCCTATACATTCAGCCGACCATGGAGCGACAAGTTTAAGCCGAAATAATTTTCTATTTGAAGGCAAATATGCTATGGCTTTCCAGGTAGAGTCATAGTTGTTGGCCATCCTGCCGCTTTTAAACAAGGACCTCAAGCTTACGATGGCAACGTTGGAAGAAGCCACCACTATCATCCTCGACAGGATCGGCACGACCGGGTGTGAACGGGTTCCGCTCCTCGATGCACTGGGCCGGACCCTGGCCGAGGACCTGGCCGCACCCTACGATCTGCCGGGTTGCGACACCTCTGCCATGGACGGTTTTGCGGTGCGCAGCGCCGAGGCATCCCCTGGAGTCCGCCTTGCGGTCCGCGCGTTCATTCCCGCAGGGACTACGGCGCCGGCGCCGCTTGAGCCCAACTCGGCGGCCCGCATCATGACCGGAGCCCCGATCCCACCGGGAGCCGACACGGTGGTGCCTTTCGAGGAGGTCAGGGAGGAGGCCGACACGGTAATCCTCCCCAGTCCCGTCACCGGAGAGAGCCACATCCGCCTCCGGGGTGCCGAGATTGCCAGCGGCGCAACCATTCTGCGCCGCGGCACGGAGATCGGGGTCCACCAGGTGAGCCTGCTCGCCTCCTGCTCGCACGCGGTCGTTCCGGTGTACCGCAGACCGCGGGTGGCCATCCTGTGCACCGGCGACGAACTGGTCGAACTGGGCACGGCACCGGGAGCGGGCCAGGTCGTCAACAGTAACGCCTTCGCCCTCGCCGCCGCGGTAAAAGAGGCGGGCGCACTCCCCGAAATCCTCGACATCGCGCGCGATTCCCGCGAAAAACACCTGGCTCTCCTGGCCCAGGGGCTGAAGGCCGATGTGCTGATCACCTCGGCCGGCGTTTGCGGCGGCGACCGAGACTTGGTGCGCGGCGCGCTAAGCGAGTTGGGCGTCGAGCCGCTCTTTTGGAAGGTGGCCATCAGGCCGGGCGGCCCGAGCGCCTGCGGCGTCAAAGGGAACACCCCGGTTTTCTCCCTGCCGGGCACCCCCTCGGCCACCCTGATCGGTTTCGAACTGCTGGTGCGGCCGGTACTGCTCAAGATGCTGGGGCGCCAAACGTTCTTCCGGCGCAGGATAGCTGCCACCTTGGAGGTGCCGCTGCGCAACAGACCGGGCGCCCTCGGGGTAGTCGCGGTTCAGGCACGCTTTAGCGCAGGAAAGCTGATCATCGAAAAGGCCCGCTCACGCAGCGGCCGCAACGAACCATTCACCCCGAACGCACTCGCGCTCTTGCCTAAGGAGCGCAGTGACTTTGCACCGGGGGATCAGGTGGAGGCGCTGCTCCTCGCCCCGTCCCTCGCCATGGAGGAATAACCCGATGTCTTTTAACCACTTCGACGCCAGCGGCAACGCGATCATGGTGGATGTGAGCCAGAAAGCGCCGACCATGCGTACCGCGATAGCCGGCGCGGTCTTGACCCTTAAACCGGAAACGGTACTCGCCATCGTGGAAGGGAAGGTCGCCAAGGGGGACGTCCTCGGCGTGGCGCGCCTGGCCGGCATCGCCGGCGCCAAAAGGACCCCCGACCTGATCCCCCTCTCCCACCCGCTGGCCTTGCATCACGTCGCCGTCGATTTCGAGGTCGATGCGGCTCAAGGTCGTATCGAGGTCCGCGCCACCGTGCGCGCCTTCGAGCGCACCGGCGTCGAGATGGAAGCGATGACCGCCGCCGCGGTCGCGGCGCTCACCGTGTACGACATGTGCAAGGGGAGCGACAAGGGGATCGTCATCTCCGACATCGCACTCATCTTCAAGGAAGGCGGCAAGAGCGGCACCTTCCAGCGCACCGCCCCGTAACCGTGCAGCGGCACAGGTGCCGTTTCCGGGTGCCTGCCCCGCAGAGGAGAATTCGATGAAAGCCGCAATTTTAACGCTGAGCGACCGCTGTTCCACCGGAGAGCGTGCCGACGGAAGCGGCCCGGCGCTCAAGACCTGGCTGGAAGAGCGCGGGGTGCAGGTCACCCACACCGAGGTGATTCCCGACGAGGGCGCACTCATCTCCCAGCGCCTCGCCGAATGGGCCGACTCCGGCCAGTACGACCTGGTCCTCACCACCGGAGGCACCGGCGTTTCGCCGCGCGACGTCACACCGGAGGCGACCGAACGCGTGGTGGACCGGCTGCTTCCTGGCTTTGGCGAGGTGATGCGCATGGAGAGCCTGAAGAAGACCCCTAACGCCATGATCTCCCGCGCCGTCGCCGGCATCCGCAAACAGACCCTGATCGTGAACCTCCCCGGCAGCCCCAAGGGGGCCACCGAGTGCATCTCCTTCGTCTGGCCGGCTATCCCTCATGCCGTCGCCAAGATGCAGGGAGATCCCGAGGAATGCGGCACCCCGGCCGGATGAGCGTTTTCTATTGACCTGCCCCCTCAGCTGGGATATAAACCTAACACAGTTTTAAGTCAGAAAAGGGAGGATATTCATGCCGCTGGTGAAGCTAATTAAAGAAAAGGCGCGCACTCACCTGAAAACGATCGTGCTGCCGGAGAGCTACGACGAGAGGATGCTCTTCGCCGCACAGAACATTGTCGAACAGGGTTTGGCTAAAATCGTACACCTGGGCAACCCGGAGAAACTTCAGGCCGAGGCGGCGGGGAAAGGGATCAACCTGACCGGCGTCGAGATCCTCGAGCCGGCTAACGCGCCCAAGCTGAGCCGTTACGTCGAGCTCCTGGTGGAGCTGCGCAAATCCAAGGGACTCACCCCGCAGGCGGCGCGGGAACTCCTGATCGCTCCCGACAACCTCTATTTCGCCGGCATGATGGTCCGCGAAGGGGACGCTGACGGCGAGGTGGCAGGTGCCACCGGGACTACCGGCGACGTACTCCGTGCCGCCTTCCAGACCGTGGGCCCCGCCCCCGGCATCAAGACGGTCTCCTCCTTCTTCCTCATGGCGACCAAGACCCCCACCTTCGGCCAGGAAGGGGTCATCCTCTTTGCCGACTGCGCGGTGAACCCGAACCCTGACGCGCAGGCGCTGGCCGAGATCGCCATCGCTACGGCGCGCAACTGCAAGGCGTTCCTCGACGTCCCGGCCCGGGTGGCCATGCTCTCCTTCTCCACCAAGGGGAGCGCGAAGCATCCGGACGCCGACAAGGTCCTCAAGGCACTCGAGATCGCCCGGTCGATGGATCCCCAGCTGAGCATCGACGGCGAACTGCAGGCCGACGCCGCCATCATTCCGGCCGTGGGCGAGAAGAAGGCCCCCGGCTCCAACGTGGCCGGCCGCGCCAACGTACTGGTCTTCCCGACGCTCGACGCCGGAAACATCGCCTACAAGCTCGTGGAGCGGATCGCCGGCGCCAAGGCCATCGGCCCGGTCATCCAGGGTCTCGCCAAGCCCGTCAACGACCTCTCGCGCGGCTGCTCGATCCAGGACATCATCGACGTCACCGCCATCACCGCCGTGCAGGCGCAAGGCTAGAAGACTTCCTGGCCGCAAAAGGCAAAAAAAGGAAAATCCCTGCAACCCATTTCGGCCTCCTTCGTTAACGATGGAGGCCGAACTATTAACAGAAGGCCCCCTTCCCCCCTGGCGGGAGAGGTGCTACCTTGGGTTTGCACCCGCCATCGCTCTGACGCAAAAAAGGCCGGCAGTTTCCCTGTCGGCCTTATTCATGTATGAGCTCTTAGTTTACAGCTTCCGATGCCGGTGTGAATCCCGCCTATTTCCTCACGAAATCCGGTTTGGAAAAACTGTATTCGAAATGCATGTGGTCGGTGTAACTCCCGTCCAAAATCGCCGCCACGTCCTCGGTGAAGACCAGCTCCTCGTCGGTCGGGATCACGTAGACCTTGACCGGAGAGTCGTCGGTGGTGATCAGGCTTTCGCGCTTGCGGGTCATCGCTGCGGCGTTACGCTCGCGGTCCAGGTGAATGCCGAGATGCTCGAGCCCCTCGATGGCCTTGGCCCGGATCGGAGCCCCCATCTCCCCCACCCCGGCGGTGAAGATGACCGCATCCAGACGCCCGACCACGGCCAGGTAGGTGCCGATGTATTTCTTCAGGCGGTACCCCTCGATGTCCAAGGCCAGGGAGCAGAGCTTGTCGCCCCCCTGGGCGTGCTCGATGACGTCGCGGCGGTCGGTGAAGCGGCCGGTAATGCCGAAGACGCCGCTCTTCTTGTTGAGGATGCCGTCGATCTCCTTGGCCGAGAGGTTGTCCTTCTGCATCATGAAGGCCGGGATGGCGGGATCGATGTCGCCGCAGCGGGTCCCCATCATGGCCCCTTCCAGCGGGGTGAGCCCCATGCTGGTATCAACGGAGACCCCATTTTTGATGGCGCAGTGGGAGACGCCGTTGCCGATGTGCATGGTGATCAGGTTGCACTCCCGCGCCGGTTTCCCCAAAATGGCGGCGGCACGCTTGGAAACGTAGAGATGGGAAGTGCCGTGGAAACCGTAGCGGCGGACACCGTACTTCTCGTACCACTCGAAGGGAAGCGGGTACAGGTAGGCATGTTCGGGCATCGTCTGATGGAACGCCGTATCGAAAATTGCAACCTGCGGAACCCCCGGCAACACGGCCATGGCACCTTCGATGCCGGCGATGTTGGGCGGATTGTGGAGAGGGGCGAGGTGCTGGACCTCGGTCACTGCCTCGAGCACGTCCTCGTTGATGAGTACCGACTTGGTGAAACGCTCACCGCCATGCACCACGCGGTGACCGACTGCGGCAATCTGCTTTATGTCCTTCAAGACCCCGTACTCGGGCGAGGTGAGGGTCCGCAAAATGAGATCGACAGCGGTTTTGTGGTCGGGGCAGTCGGAGTTCTCGCGGTAGGTCTCGCGCCCGGGGACCTCGTGGAGGATGAACGAGTCGCCGATCACGACACGTTCAACCATCCCCTTGGCAACAACAACCTTCTTCGACCAGTCGAACAACTGGTATTTTACCGAAGAACTTCCGCAGTTAAGCGCCAGAATATCCATCGATCAGCGACCCTCCTCGGGATTGGGTGATCGGTACAGGCATCGCGTCCAGCTTCAGTCGCGGCCGGCCGACCATCAAAATAAAACCTCTTTTTATAATAGCGTAGTATGACTTTCAGTTCAACATATTTCTGGGGCCCGCCCTCCCCGATTTGCAGCAGCATTATTGGTGGACTTTTTATCCGGGGTATGCTAGTTTTTGCCAAAAATTAGGAAACTACCTGAAGGAGGTGAATACTTTGGCACATACCATTTCTGACGAGTGCATCAACTGCGGCGCATGTGACGATTCCTGCCCGGTGAACGCAATCAGTGAAGCTGGCGACAAGCGTACCATCGCTGCAGACACCTGCATCGACTGCGGAGCTTGCGTCGACACCTGCCCGGTGTCCGCTATCAGCGCAGCCTAAGGAACGCGTTACATGCAATACCCCTAAACCTGCGCGGGTTATCCCGTGCAGGTTTTTTTGCGTCCCCAAAAAGGGAAAGGCCGGCAAAGCGCCGGCCTTTTTTGTTCTCTGCACAGTGGCGAACTACTTGCCGGCTACCGTCGACCCGATGACCTCGACGCCGAAGTCGGCCGCGTCCTTGGGAACGTTCGGGATGGCGACCACGAAGTTGATCCCCTTGCCCGGTTGAACGCCGAGGTTGGAGAGCGAGTCGCCGAACTGGTTACTCATGATCGATTCAATCTTGCTCATCGGAAGAGAGCTCAGCTGTTCGGACGTGATGTGGTTGCCGCAGTAGGCGGTTTTCTGCACCAAGACCGCCCCCTTCTTGTCGTAGATGTTGACCCGTACGTGGATAGAAGCGCGTGCCTTGCGGAAGGAGTTCACAGCCTCACCGGTCACCACGAACAGTTCGCCGGCTTCCTTGTTCTGGGAGAAGGAGGCCTGCTGGTTGCGGATGGTGATGCGCCCCTCCTCGGGACTCTCCATCCCGAACCATTTGGCCACGAACCCCAGGCCCACCTTGTCGAACGCGGCCGGACCGCTCTGCAAGAGGTAGAGCCCGGCGCCGCTCAGCACAACGATGACCAGTACGGAAATGGCGACCACAGAGACGGCGAGCACCGAACGTCCCTTGCGCCGCGAGGCGATGGAAAGCGGCGGCAGCCCATCCTCCTCGAAATCGTCGGGGACCTTGGTGGGCACCGGGCCGAGATCGAACTCCTCCTCGGACGGCGCCGTCTTCTCCTTGGCTGCCGCGGCGCCGAAGAGAAAGGGGGACGACTGCCCTGCTTCCTTGGACTTGCCCGCCACGGCGGCGGCACCGGCGACGGCTGCTGCGGCAAGCCCGGCGGCAACGGCCGGAGCTGCCATGTCCGCAGCAGGCGTTGCCGGCTGAGCCGCAGTTTGGCTCGAAAAGGAGAAGTCTCCCAGCTCAAACCCATCGCTGCTGGCCGAACTGCTGGAGCCGCCCGCTCCAGGTTGTGCAGCGCCGGAGAAGGCAAAAGGTTCCGGCTCCTGATCGGCGGTCGAGGAGAAAGGAGCCGGGGCAACCTCGGGCTCCGAGGTGGTGGACGGCACCGGTTCCCGGGGCGCACTCCCCTCATCGAAGCTGAAGTCCCCGAAGTCGAACTCCTCCTTGGAAGCGGGTGCCGGCTGCGGCTGCGCCGGCTCTTCCGAGAAACTGAACTCCCCGAAGTCCAGCGCATCGTCGTGCGCCGCAGCCTGCTCGGTCACCGGTGCACTGGGAGCCTCGTCAAACGAGAATTCACCGAAATCGAGTTCCTGACCTTTAGGCGCCGGTTCCGGCTCACTCACCATAGGTTCGCTGGAGAACTCGAACTCGCCGAAGTCGAGAGCCGGGGCGGCAGTTTCGGGAACCGGCTGCGGCGCGGGTTCCTCCGAAAAAGAGAATTCGCCGAAATCGAGCTCGCCGGACGAGGGCGCCGCCGGCTCCTGGGCTTGAGCCGGCGCGTCGTCAAAAGAAAAATCCCCGTAGTCCAGACCGGTCGCACCAGCGCTGGCGGACTCCGGTTCAGCGGGGGTAGCAGGAAGTTCGAAATCGCCGAAGGATACCTCGGAGACCTCTGCCGCAACAGCGGGCTCAGTCGAGGTTGCTGGCTCGCTCGGGAAATCGAAAGCCGCAAACTCCTCGGTCGGGACCCCCTGGGTCTCCGGCTCGTCGGCAGCAGGGGCCTCCTTTGGCAAACCGGCACCGGCCGATTCGAGTGCAGCCTCGAACCCGAAGCCGGCGGGTTCCGGCGCCGGGGCGGCTTCGTCCTCTGCCGCCCCCTGCGCTGCAACCGGAGCCCCCAAACCGGAAAGGATCGCATCGAACTCGGACTCTTCCTGCTTCACCTCAGCTCCGGCCAGAAAGACGTGACGGCATTTCGAGCAGCGCACCTTCACGCCGCCCGGCTTGAGTTTCGAGTCGTCCAGTCGGAATTTGGTGTGGCACTGGTCGCATTGAAGAATCATGCATCTCCTCCAGAGGGAGTTTGGATAATTTCATAGATAGCGGAGAGTTCGCGCATCCTCTCATCCAGGTCCAGACCGTAGCCGACCAGGAAGCCGCCGGGGCAGTCGATCCCCACGAAATCCGGGGTGATCTCGGCGAGGCGCCGCTCGTTTTTATCGATGAGGGTGCAGACCTTGAGGCTCTTGGCACCGCGTTCTTTGAGGAGATCGAGGAGGTAGGTCAGGGTGAGACCGGTGTCGACGATGTCTTCCACGACCAGGACGTGCCGGCCGGCTACGCTCTGCTCCAGGTCCTTCTTGACCCGCACGGTACCGGTAGTCTCGGTTCCGGCATAGCTGGAGAGCTTCACGAAGTCCATCTCCACCGGAACGCGCAGGGCACGTACCAGGTCGGCGGCGAAGAAAACTGCTCCATTAAGAACAACTACAACCAGAAGTCGCTCGCCGGCGTACGCAGCACTGATTTCCTGCCCCAGTCTCTCTATTTCCGCCGCGATCCGATCCTTCGAGTACACTTCTTTGAGGTTAAAGCCCTGTTCCAACCAGTAAGCACGTTCCATTAATTTTCTCCCAATTTCGTATAGCAGATACCATTTGCAGTGTCAAATCATTCTGGTCTCAGTGGCATCTTTGTGCTATAAATAGCGCAAATCAGAAGTACACGCAATAATTTAGGGGTTCAATGATGAAAAACAGCCTGTACGCCGCCCTACTGACCAACCTGCTACTTGCCGCGACGGCCTTTGCCGCACCCGAACTGACAGTAACCGAGCCCACCTACAACTTCGGCACCATCACCCAGGGAAAGAAGGTCCAGCACAACTTCGTGATACGCAACAGCGGCGACGCCCCCCTGCACATCAAAGAGGTGAACGTCGCCTGCGGCTGCACCGCAGCCAAGCCCTCGGCCTCGCAGGTCGCGCCGGGAAAGTCGGCCGAGATCCAGGTTGTCTTCGACTCGACCAGTTTCTCCGGCAAGGTGCAGAAGTCGGTCGCGGTGATAAGTAACGCCGGCAAGGCCCCCAGCTTCGTGCTCAACATGGAGGGGAACATCCTGGAGCCGCTGCAGTACGCCCCGCGCCAGGTGAACCTCGGCTCCCTCAGGCCCGGCGGCAGCAAGCAGGCGACGGTCAGCATCACCAACCGCGACAGCGCCGCGGTGCGTATCCTTTCGGTCACCCTCACCTCGAACACGCTGCAGCTTAAGACCAGCATGAAGAAGAGCGAACTGAAGCCCGGGGAGACCGGCACGATCGAACTCACCTTCATCCCGCGCCCCGACGCGAGGGTGATGAGCGGCTATCTGCATATCATCACCGATTCGGCTCAGAAGAAGGAACTGACCATCCCGGTGTACGCCTCGCTCGCGAAGTAGGGCCAGCACCATCACCTATCGAGGTGCGGGAACCGGTGCAAAAACAGCAAGATCGCGGCAGTCGCGGAGAAAGTTGTAATTAAATCTTGAGTTGCCGGGAAAAGTGGTGTACAAGATGTCTTTCACTAGGGCGGGTAGCTCAGTTGGATAGAGTACTGGCCTCCGAAGCCAGGGGTCATGGGTTCGAATCCCATCTCGCCCACCATCTGCTACCAGTAGCAGAGCAGAAAAACACAACTCCGGACCATGAGCGCCTGTATAGGGCGACCGTGATCCGGAGTTTTTTGTTTCGGAATCGACGAAAGAGAGGTAGGAGATGGCTGGGTTCTTCCCTCGTCTCGCGCTGAAAACGAGACGGGCAGTCGCCACGGTATTTTCGAGCGGGCTCACGCCGCACAAGCTCGCGCAGACGCTCTGCCTTGGTGCGGCCGTGGGAATGCTGCCACTTATCTGGGGGACGTCGCTTATTTGCGCCGGGCTCGCGACCCTCATGCGGCTGAACCAGGCCGCCATACAGGCCGTGAACTACTGCTGTTATCCTCTACAGATCGCGCTGTTTCTGCCGCTGTGCCGCTTGGGCGAACGAATCTTGCCGTACGGGCCGCCCCTCGGCCGCGAGGTGCTGGAGGCCGCGCTGCACGGCAACATCGGCACGTCGGCGACGCTCATCGTCTGGGGGACCTTCCACGGCCTCGCGGCTTGGCTGGTGACCGTCCTGCCGCTCGCACTCCTCATCCAGGCACCCCTACGCCGCGTCCTGGTGCGCCGGCAGTCCTCAGACTAGGCCCCGTCTCGTTCATCCCCTTGCCGTGATCGACCTGCACCCAAAAGCCGCAGATGAAGCATTTAAGGGAGTGAATCGCTCCGGTCTCCACCATTATCAGATGCTTCATGATGCCGATCCTCGCTTTGCACTTCGGGCACTCCATACGCTCCCTCCTGGCGCTAGCCTCGTTCTCTTCCCCCACCTCTCACGGGATTAGTCCCACGACCTGACACCGAGACCGTTGACCAGGTCTAGCCCCGCGAAACCGGTCGCAGATTGCAGCACCTGCGCCCCCTCCCCTCCTGCCTGCTCGCCCACCAAGGCAACACCAAACCGGTCGGTGACGGCTGGCAAGTTCCGAACTTCCCCCCTATGAGGCACCTTTCCCGATAGCCCCACCGGAGGCGACTAGACTTTGTCGGGCTCGACGTGGAACCTCAGCGTCGCTGCGGTTACCCGGCTCAGGCCTGTGTAGAGAAAGATGACCAGCCAAAGAAGCTGCAGCGCCAAAAGCGTTCCGGGGCTCCAAATAAGGGACCACCCGTTGGCAAGATCTGCAGCGGGGGACCGGTCGTCCCCGAAAAGCCAGGCCATGACGAACCCGTAGGCGATACCCAGGATCCCCATGATCTGGTAGGCGGAGATCCGCCCAGCACCGCGGTAGTCATCGCGGAGGAGCTCCGAGACCACCCGCCAGGCCTGGGTTACCGCCAGGGTTACCAGAAAACTCGCCGCATAACTCCCCGCGAGAAAGAGGATGCAACCGGCAAGGCCCGCTCCGCAGTAGAGCACATAGGTGAGCGCCTGGACCGGTACGACCTTCACCCCGTCGAGCTGTGAAGCATACGCAATCTTCTTGGTTTTTCCGGTGAAGGTGAGCGCGAGCGGTGCCAGCAGCCGGGCCAGTCTCGGGTGGCAGTGCGACAGTGCCTTGCCGTAGCAGCAGCCAAAGCTCAGGCAGGCGAGCCTGCCGAACCCTTCACCGAAGGCGTAGGCGATGGAGATAGCGGAGAGAGCCACAAGTGGGGGCACCCGGTCCCCCTGGTCCCCCAGCGCGAGGCGGTTCACCAGTTCCACGATCCAGGGCGCGACCAGGGTGCCGATAAAGACCGCCCCCCCGACCGTGAAGGTGTTGGCCTTTTTCTCCACGACCTGAGCCACCAGGCGTGAGGCCGGCACACAGCAGAGCAGCAGGAGGACCACCAGAAACACGATGGCCCTAAGCGAGATCCCTGCCGCACCCATGAGCAACAGGGCCAGTGCCGTAGCGGCGAGATAGGCGTTGGCGGTCAGGACGCCGTACCAGGTGAGGTTGACCCCGCCCCAACTGCCGTCGCCTGCCTTGTTAAGCGGCACGGCCGCTGCGATCTGCCATCTTTCCGCCGGCAGCCTGGTGACGCCCCAGGCGAGGTAGAGGGCCGAGAAGGTGCTAAGGGTAATGAGAAAAAGGGGTTGTGCCATGTTGAACATTCCTCCGTTGGCTACCTATCTAACGTCCCACCCGTCAGCGTGCGCGCGCAAGCAGCGCGCGCACCCGGATGTCGGTTTCCACAAGCGGCGCACCGAACCCCAGGGAAAACCGGCTCACCGCGTCGCGGCGTTTCTGGTTGGCGACCAGGTCGCCGGCAAACTCGACCCGCCCGCGCTGGAACAAGACGATGTCGGTGGAACTCCCCGGCCGGTAGAGCGATTTGGGCTGCCCCTTCTCAAGGAACATACCCGGGCGCACCGATGTGGGATCTCGGTACTCCTCACTGCTGTAGCACTGCACGATGTCGCCGATCATAAGCGCCACCACCTCCACCAGGGCCACGAGCCCCACGCCGGTGCCGCCGCGCACGTCGGTGTCGATCACGGTCACCACCCGCCGGTTTTTCGAGTAGGGAGTCGCCACGGTGACGATGGCGCTCGGGTTGCAGGAGTTGAACGCGCCGTCGATCTCGTAGATGTCGGCCACCTCGCCGGAGACCGGGCAGTGGTTGTAGTGATACTTGTCCGGGGTGAGCCGAAACAGGGCGAAATCGCCCTCCTTAAACGCGGCAAGCCAAGGGCGCCGGTCGCCGCCCAGAAGTTCCTCAAAACTGAAGAACTTCTCCTTGATGAAGAGGCTCGAGGTCTCCCGGCAGGAGCCGACCAGCACCCGGGCATCCGCCGGAGAAACCGCCTGCCCCGGATCGTTATCCATCGGCCGGCACTCCCAGTAGCGGATCTGGCGCTCGAAGACCTTGCGCGGGGTGTCGAGCTCCTCGGGACTGGCCAGGCACTCGTCAAGGTCCACGGCAAGCTCTTTCAAAAAACGGCCGGTCGCCGAACCGAGACGACCGAAGGGGAGATCGTAGTTCAGATACCCCAAGATCTCCGTCGCCCGCGGGCTGGTGAGGAGCCGGAACAGCCCCGGGGCGTTCTCGCGCACCTGGTGGTACATGAGCCGGACCAGCCGGTCGCCGAAAAGCGGTTCGTTGCACAGGGCGCCGCTATCCCGCGCGATAAATTGGTGCTGCCTGGTCGGCATGTCCGGTTCTCCTTTGCAGATAGGCGTGGGATTTCTCCTGGTCGCGGTTCACGGTGACCAGGGCCAGGTTGAGAAGTGAGGTCAGGCGCTCAAGGTCCAGGCGCTCCGCTATCAGGTCCTCGCGCACCTGGGTGAGAAACGGTGCGGCTCCCCCGCGGGCGCAGGCTCTCAACATGCCGCGTTCCAGTTCGTCCCCCCTGGCCGCGGCGACATCGAGTGCCAGGAAATCCTCCTCGAGGAACGCCAACCCTTCAACGATATGCCGGCGCCTGAGGCCGTTACGGTAGTAGCGCTCGGCCCCTAGGTTGAATTCGTCGGCGGGCACCTTCATGGGGTCGGTCGCGTTCAGCTCCGACAGGATGCCGTGGGTCAGCTTGCCGGACGCCGAGTGCCGCTCGGGTTCGACGAGCCGCTGTTCGAGGTTGTCGATGGTCCGCTCCAGGCCGAGCATCTCGATGAGGTCTCGGGCATCGCGGCGCACCAGGGAGAGAAGCGCCAGGCGGTACTCCTGCACCTTGACCCTGAGATACCCGGGATAGCGGTGGCTGGCGCGCACCTCGCGGGTCTTCTCGATGATGCGCATCAAAAAGCGGTTCTTACTCTCCCGGTGCACGAAGAAGGTGGGGTTTCCGATGGCGGCGGCGAAGAAGATCTGGCGCCGCTCGCTCTCCAGGGTGGGATCGTCGGGGATGTCGGCGTGGGTCAGTTTTCCCTGGGCCAGGTACTTGAATGCGAGGGCATTGACCAGCAACTGCAGATCGCAGCCGCCCCCCAGGTCGTCCAAAAGCGAATCGAACTGGCTGTAGTGGCGCCCCTCGAACCCGGAGAACCCCATGACGGCGTGCTCGCGCAGCTTGTAGAGGAGATAGAGCGACATCTGCCGGTCGAAGACCCCCAGCTCGCACAGGTCGCGCTTGAGCTTGTCCGAGTTCCCGAGCCGGCCGTTTAAGGCGGGGCTTTGCGGGGTGCTCAGGAGGCAGATCAGGTAGTCGACCAAGCGGTAGTCCGGGACGAAATCCCCCTTGAGACCGAAGAGGCCGCTCACCATCCGGTCGATCCAGGGAGGGCCGAAGGGGGTCACTGGCTGGCCGAGAACCGAGAGGCTCGCCTTTTTCTGCCAGCGCCGCCAGAGCATGCGCAGGTGGGTGTAGTCGAGTTCGTGCGGCAGGAACCCGAGGGCTCGCTCGGGATGGAAATCGGTGTACCCCAGCCGGTACGGGGAGGCGGAGAAGGTGCCGACGAAAAGCGGCAGGAAGTGCTCCGCCATCTTGATGGTGAGATCGCCCAGGTACTTCTCGTGGGCGGCGTCTAACCCGGAGTGCGGATCCCCCAGGAGCCTGCCGAGCTTGCGGCTTCCGAGACTTACGTGGGTGCCGTTGTTGGCGAGGCTTACGTTGGAGACGTTGGGGAGCACCACCAGGTTGTTAATGATGATTCCCGCTTCGCGGAGCTTGGCCACGGCGTTGAGCTGGCTTCGGGAGAGTACCTGGTGGCACAGCTGCATGTAGCGGTACTTCTCCTCGCCGCGGTCCCAGCCGGAGAGACAGGGGCTCATGAAGAGTTCACGGTAGAAGGCGTCGGCCACCTGACCGTTCAGTTCCTTCTGGCGCACCGGGGGGTGCGGCGCGAAGTAGACCAGCGCGCGCTGCCCGCTCTCCTTGAGGCCGAAACTCTCGTTCGCGTAGTGGAGTAAAAGTTGGGTGAACAAAAAACGCTTGGAGGTTTCCCGGGCCAGGGCGCGTCCCATGCCGCCTTGCCGGGTGAGCGGCACCACCTGGAAAGAGAAGGTCTCGGGGGAGGTGTTGTCGTTTAAGTAGTGACCCATCAGGCGGCGGCCGGTCGCCTCGAGCTCGTGGGGGAGCGTTTGCGAGCCCAGGAGGTCGGCGAGGGCGAGCTTGAGAAGATAGCTCACCGGTACCCGCAAAAGTCGTTCGCCGGAAGGGGCACTGACGAAGAAGCGCCCCGCATCGCCGCGCCTCCCTGCGTCAGGGTGCTTCTTGTCGGCTTGCAGATCTGCTTCCAGGACCTCGAGAGCAAAACCCGAGAGTTTGCGCAGCGGGAAGCGGACCCAGCTGTTCTCCCAGACCTGGTCCCGGTTGCCGCTTAGGTAGCCGTCCAGGTCCGCGATGAGCCGCTTGGGGGTGTCACCGGCCGCGGCGCGTTTGGCGATGTTGGCATAGTAGTCGGATTGCTCGATGGTAAGCGGGAGATCGACGTCTCCCCTGCTCCCGGCAACTACGGCCTGCAGTTCTGTTTCCGTGCCGCCGGTTGCGTCGTCGGGTGCAAAAGGGAGCCGTTCCAGGAGGGAGCGTCCGTCCCCTTCCGGGGCCAGCAGACGCGACATGATGTTCTTGAGGAAATGAGGGTGCAGTTCGGTGACGGTTGACGGTGAGTTGTCCCAGGATGCGCCAAAGAGCGGTTCCTGTTGTCGTGGCATTGAGACCTCCTTCGCGGCCCTCGGTTGGCCCGCAGCTCCTATGTACCTGAGCAATATGGAGATCAGGTGAACTCTGGGTAAAAGGTCGGTGACCGAGAAGAGAAGTGCATCCAGCTGACCGAGGGACGCGCGGAACCACTCACGGCAACGCGGCGGGACGGCCCTTGACACACCGTGACGCGCAGTTTTTTGGGCGAATCTTCACCTCCCCGAAATGAAACTGCAACAGTTGCCTTCTAGAATCGCCGGGAATACGTGTCACGACGGGCGGTGGACAACGGAAGGATTTGTGTTATCTAATGATACTCAAACATCTTCGACACCAACCAGCCTCATTAAAAGTTTTCTGGGACTGGTGGGTGCCGAAGCGGACAGGAGTCGAGGCGCCCAGCCTGGTACCACAGAAAAAAATTCAAGAAAAGGACGGATAGACCGATCAGTTACCAATGGAGTCGTCTCCACCCGGCCGCTACCGGCAGTTCCAACCTGCCGACGGGACTGAAATTGGGGACGCAGCGCTGTACTGAATTGTCTTCCCCAAAAAAGGAGAAACCTCATGAGCACACGAAATCCCAGTTGGCCGACGCTCCCTAATGCACAGGTAGATGTGATCTCCCACACCATCGTTTCCGAGGACAACCTGAGAGAGATCCAGGGAGTTACCGCGAGCGAGCAGCACGCGATGATCGATGTTGGCGACACCCTGAGCGTGGTCTTCTTCAACAACTCCTCGCTGGGGTGCGCCGGCACCGTCACCATCTGGCATAACAAGCACCAGGCTGCGGTGAAGACCTACTCCGCCAGCATCACCGGCGAGTGGCTGGACGCCGACAACCTCGTGGTCACCGACGCAGAGGAAGAAGGGTGGACGGTAAACGGTGAACTGGTAACCGGCTGCCTCGCCATGGACCTCAACGGCAGCCAGGGGATCTACAGCTGCGGGGAATTCTACCGCGGTATCTGAATGCGTAGCAGCAGCCGGACGGAACCAGCGGAAGAAAAAGCCCCCGCGTGAGAGGGCTGTTCTTCCGCTTGCCGCCCTGCCCCGCCTCCAGTCCCGAGCGCCCCGGCGCCCGGGAGCGAGCTCCTTTCCCGCAGCATAGACCCGCCCCCACAGCACAGAACTCGGATCTCAGCGTCTTACCGAGCCTTCCTCCCAAAACCCGCCAACTCACCCTTTGGTAACCGATCCGCCACGCCCGTACTCCGTTCTCCTTTATACAGCGGTCCATTTGTTACAGTTGTGTGAACTTTCATTGACGACTAAGGAATGACTTGCATTAAATTCCTGCTTAGCTACAGTGACTACTGTCAGTTACCCTGCCAAGCACTGTCATAGCGCTTCCGGAACCAACAAGCAGAGAGTAATCTGGCAACCTTAAAACAGTCGGCACCACGTGTGTGCAAGCCGACACAGCAACCAGGGAGGTTTGACTGAAATGGAACAGACCGCAGCGGACTTACAGCAACTGAAGGGAGTAGGAAGCATCCTGGTGGAGCGCCTTAAGGAGGCAGGGCTGGACGGCTTCAGCAAGATAGCCGAAGCCGATGAACAACAGCTGAGAAAGATAAAGGGGCTCAACGCCAGAAACATCCCGTCCCTTCAGGCCCAGGCAAAAGAGCTGGCGCAAGGAGCCGGAGCGGACCGCCAGGCTGCCATCGACGCGCTGCTCGAGCGCCTCGGCGAGGTAAAGCTGCAGGTGCAGGCCCTGGCCCAGGCGACCCGGGACCGCTTCGGTGCAGAACTTACCGGCAAACACGGCAAGAAACTCACCTGCGACCTGGTTTCCATCGAAGACACCCTGGACAGGCTCAACCTATCCGGAAAAAAAGGGGGCAAGCGGGCGGGCAAGGCGCTCGACAAGGTGCAGAAACGGGTCGGCGGACTCGCTGAGGACGCCAGCTTGAAAAAGGTGCGCAAGACCCTCAAGCGGGCCCGCAAAACGGTGCGCAAGGCGGTGAAGTAGCTTCCCGGCAGGAAGCCAGACGGTTCAAAAGCATAGCGCCAGGCTCTCAGGATAGATCGGGCCGCCCTCCCCACCGCAGGAGAGCGGCTCTTTTATATGCGTGAGGGGACGCTGCAGATGTTATTTGGTTGTCGACATCTTGAGCAGGAGGGAAGTCCTTGTTCGCACTCACCAGCGACTACTGTCATAACGAAACCGGCGCGGAGCTTTTCTGCTTCTTGCTACAAAAGTTGTTATGAATTCTGATAGATGTACCATAACTGCCAACATTGTATTTTACTAATTTTTTCGAACAATCAGCAAAATAGTCAGTTATCCACCACCTCTTGTGTCAGCCAGGCCCCATTAAGTGACTGTGGAGATTTCCACTGCGTCTGTGGAAAACTAACAAATTCCTGTGCAATACTCTCCCCAATGTCAGTAAACTCCAAGGCTCCAGCAATCTGCACAAGAAATAATCACCGGTAACGCCAGATTTTTGGCAGCCGAAGCGAAGCCGCTGGAGCCTCCAGCTTCAACCGGCACAGCAGGCCGAAGCGCGGCCATGCGAGCGTCACGTAGGTTGGAGAGCGACGGCAAAAAGGGCCTGGGAAGCTGTAGCCTCCAGGCCCTTATGCCAACCGGGATCCTTAACCTCTACTTGAGGGTCTTGATGGTCTTTTCCACCATCTTCATCACGTTCTCCGGAAGCGGCGCATAGAGCATCGGTGCGGCCATCTTCTGCCCCTTGTGCAGGCTCCAGTTCAGGAACTCGACCAGCTTTTTCCCTTTGGCGGGATCCTTGGCGTGCTCGTAGACCAGAAGCCAGGTGAAGCCGACGATCGGGTAGGCGTCCTTGCCGGGCTGGTTCACCAGGGAGATGCGGTAGTCGGCCGGCATGTGCTTGACCGCGCCAGCTGCGGCAGCCGAGGTCGAGTGGATGGAGGGCTCCACGAAGTGCCCGGACTTGTTCTTGAGCGAGGCGTAGGGGAGCTTGTTTTCAAAGGCGTAGGCAAGTTCCACGTAACCCAGGGCATAGGGGGTGGTCTTCACCTGGCCGGCAACACCCTCGTTACCCTTGCCACCCAAACCGGCCGGCCACTTGACCGAAGTCCCCTTGCCGACCTTGTGCGACCACTCCTGGTTCACGCTGGAGAGGTAGTCGGTGAAGATGCTGGTGGTCCCGGACCCGTCCGAGCGGTGCACCACGATGATCGGCTTGGCCGGCAGCTTCACACCCGGGTTGTCGTCGGCGATTTTGGGATCGTTCCACATGGTGATCTTCCCCAGGAAGATGTTGGCCACGTCCTCGGAGTTGAGCTTGAGGCCGCTGGGGATGCCCGGCAGGTTGTAGGTCACCACGACGGCGCCCATCACGGTCGGGATGTGGACCAGTTTGCCAGGGGCGGCTTTCAGCTCCTCGTCGGAGAGAAATTTGTCGGAGGCGCCGAAGTCCACGGTCTGCGCGGTGATCTGCTTGATCCCGCCGCCGGAGCCGATCGACTGGTAGTTGAATTTGACGCCGGAATCGACCTTGGCGTACTCGCTGAACCATTTCGAGTAGAGCGGGTACGGGAACGTCGCCCCGGCACCGTTGATCAGGGTTTCGGCCGATGCCGTACCGGCGGCGCAGAGCGATACCAGCGCCAAGGCGACCGCAACTCTTCTTAAGGATTGGAACATGTTGCCCTCCTGTGGTGTTTGTTTTTCGGGAGTATAGGCCTCAAATTATGAAGATCCTGTTACAGCCGCGACAAGAAATGGTGAAACTTGCTCAGGAAGAGGCGGCAAACCGGGCGAGGCTCTCCACCAGTTCTCCCTCGAGGGTCGGATCCAGGTGCGGGATCTTACTCTGCCCGCCGAGCTTCCCCCGCACCTCCTTGGACCAGCGGTAGATATCATCCTCCTTGAGCACCAGTACTGAAGGAGAGGTGATCCTCCCCTGGGACCGGAAGGTACGGTAGTCCGCGTTCTGCTCGGCAAGCGCCAGATCCAGACGCTCCGCCAGGACTCCGGGCGCCACCCCCCCCCCGTCGGAAAGCGCCAGTACCCACAGGTGCCTGCGCGGGGCAATCTGCGGCCCCACCATGAATTCGCGCACCTCGACCCCGGGCAAACGGTTCAGACGCGCCACCGCCTCCTCGACCTCTCCTTGAGTTACCTTCTCCTCGAACCGGTCCAGAAATTTATCGCGCCCGGTGAATTCGAAGAAGAGCGGGCCGCGTTCGGTGAAGCGTATGGTGTCGCCGATGTGGTAGCGCCAAAGCCCCGCGCAGGTGGAAAGGATGAGAGCGTAGCGCCGACCGGGCTCGATCCCTTCCAGCGGCACGCAGCTGCCGTCGGGCCGGGGACGCCCCCGCTCGTCCAGATCCTCGCAGGGGAGGAACTCGAAGAAAACCCCGTAGTAGGGGGTAAGCCGCATCTGGGGTTCGCCGTGCACCTGGAACCCCATGAATGCCTCTGAGGACGGCAAGAGTTCCAGGAAGTTGGGGGCGCGTTCCGGGAAGAGTTCGCTGAACTCTCGTGCGTAGGGCTTCATGCTGGTGCCGCCGTGGATCACCAGTTCCAGGTTGGGCAAGAGCCGCTCCGGGGAGTCCTGCCCCAGTTCGGCGACCCGCTTTAAGAGCAGGATGATCCAGGGGGGAACTCCGGAGATGCCGCGGATGCAGGGATCCTTCAGGAGCAGCCGGGCCAGCGCCTCCAGCTTCTCCTCCCAGGGGAGCGCAGCGGTCGTCTCGTCGGGGGCGATGAAGGGATCCAGGAAACGGGGGCGGTAGCGCAGGGTGATGGCGCTCATGTCCCCGCTCAGCACCCCGGGACCGAGTTCGTTGAGCTCGGTGCTCCCGGCCATGTAGAGAAGCCGCCCCTGAAAGAGACGGCTTTTGCGGTTTCCCTTCAGGTAGCAGGAGGTGAGATCCAGCGCGGCCAGCCGGTTGGCGGCGAACATCTCCCGGGAGAACGGGATGAACTTGCTGGGGGCGGTGGTCCCGGAGGTCTCGCAGAAAAAGGGGATCCGGCCCGGCCAGGTGAGGTTCTCGAGGTTCAGGGTGAGGCCGCGCTCCCCTTCCCGCGCGCCGCGGCTGAAGTAGTCGCGCCAGAAGTCGTCGTAGGTCCGGATGGCGACCTTGCCCTGGTAGCGCCGGTAGGCCTGGGCAAAGGGGAGCCGGGCCAGCTCGGCGAACCCGTAGTCGGCGCCGAAACGGGTCCGGGCGCCGCGTTCAAGCAGCCAGGAGAAGATCCGGCGCTGCTCCTGCAGGGGATCCCGGGCGGCGAAGCGGGACGCCTGCAGGAGGGAGCCGCCCTTCAGCAGGGGGTCCAGGAAGGGATATGCGGCGTGGCGCAGGGAAGTCTTCATCATACCGCCGCAAGGAGCATCGGAGCCTGGAGCCTGTCGTACCAGACCCGGATCAGTGGGTTATAGCAGTGGTGGTGGAAGATGAGCGAGGCGTGGGCCACGGCGTCACCCGGGGTGCGGGAGCTCACCTGGCACAAAAGGCCGCGCGGGAAGAGCGCCTTCTTACGCTCCGGGTGCTGCAAAAGGTTCAAGGTCGGCGAGGTGGGCACCAGCAGGTTCTCCTCGTCCTCGGCCAAAAGAGCGAGCGCGGGTCCGGTGAAGATGGGACGCCGGCCGTCGGGGCGGACGAACTGCTTCAAGGCGAGCACCCGCTGGTAACCGCCGGTAGCAGGGGTGGTCTCGATGACCTGCATGATCTTCTTCCTGATGGAGAGGTGACGGGTGGAGAGCACCCGGTTCTGCGCCCCCGCTTCGAAAAGCGCCTGAAAACAGCGCCGGGCCCGCTCGATCTGGCGCGCCAGCAACTCCCCACCGTCGCTCCCCGCCTTAAGGATGCGGCGCAGGTTGCTCTCCAGCATGCGCACCCCGCCCTCCTTGTCCTCCTCCGGGCGGATCAGGTCGTCGGTACAAAGTACCGGGCTCGCCATAACCACACCGCGGATGCGGAAGGCCTGGGTCTCCTCGCTCTCCTGGAGAAACCTGGTCAAGAGGCCGCAGCCGAAGCTCACCCCGAAGAGGACCGGGCGCTGATCCCGGTTGTTGAGGTGCTCGATGAGGTCCCCGAGTTGGGCGAAGAACATCTCGCAGGAAAAGCCGTTCCTGGGGTAGTTGAGGTAGTAGATGCTGCCGTACTCGCGAAACAGCGAGCGCTGGAACTCCACCTGCTCGGTGGCGTCCGGCACGAAGCCCCCGACCACGACAGTGGGAATCGACCCGCTCCCCTTCTCCTTGTAGATTTGGGCCCGGCAGCCGTGCAGGGTATCGACCCGGTCCTTGAGCTGGAACTCGCGCCTTCTTAGTTTCGGGGTGAACGGCTTGATGGACAACTGCCTCATGAAGCCGGTGGCCACCGTGGCGGCACCAAGCAGTGCGGGGTTTCCAACCAGAGTCTTTCTGACGAAGGGGAGGACCGACCTGTACATATAACTCTCCTCTGTTTTTACGGCAGTATCCCTCATGAGAGTTACGGACTTGTGGCAACGGCGGCAAATTTTGGAAAACTTCAGCGGCCACGAAGCGCTCGGCCAGACACAGCCTCGGCCGGCGCGCTGGCGGCCGGCGCCTCGCTATGCGCGGCACGCTTCAGGACGAAGCCGCTCACGATCCGGTTCAGCGCGTCGGCCATCTCGTGCATCCCGGCGGCGGCAGCGGCCACTTCCTGGCTCGACTGGGTGCTCGCGTTCACGTTCTGGGTCACCTGTTGGATGTTTTCGGCTATACCACCCACCGTGGCGCTCTGCTCCTCGGCGGCAATCGCTATGTGACTCACCTCGGACAAGATGGCCTCGATGGTGGCGGCGATGGTCGCCAGGACCTCGCCGGTCAGCACCGCCTTGGCGACCCCCAGGTCCGCCTCGGCCACACCCGAGTCCATCGCGTCGATGGCGTGCCGCGTCTCACCCTGGATGGAGCGGATGGTCGCGGAGATCTCCTTGGTCGCCACCGAGGTCCGGGCCGCCAGGGCGCGCACTTCGTCCGCCACCACCGCAAAGCCGCGCCCGTGCTCGCCTGCCCGGGCTGCCTCGATCGCGGCATTGAGTGCCAAGAGGTTCGTTTGATCGGCGATGTCGTCGATGGTCTGGGTGATCGCCCCGATCTGTTCAGAGCACTCCCCGAGACGGGCCATGACGCCGGCCGTGTCCCGCGCCTGACGGCCGATGCCGCGCATCGCCGAAAGCGTCTGGTCCATGACCTCGCGCCCCTGGACGAGGGCCGCATTGGCTGCGCCGACGTTGTCGGCGGCGGTGCCGCAGTTGCGGGCAATCTCGCTCGCGGTCTGGTGCATCTCCTCCGAGGAACCGGCAACGGTGGTCACCTCCTGGGCGGTGAGTTCCGCCTGGCGCGCCAGGTAGTCCGAGGTCCCGTTGAGCTCGCAGGATGAGCTCGAAAGCTTTCCGGCCTGCTCGGCCAAACGGGTCAGTACCTCGTGCAGGGTATCCGCCATCCGATCCACATGCCGGGCGAGGGTCGCCAATTCGTTGCCCCCCTCGGCACCCGCGTCCAGACCGACCCGGGCGGTGAGGTCACCTTCCGCGATGGCGGAGACCCGCTCGCTGATGGCACGCAACGGACGGGTCAGGCTGCGGGAGAGGAAGATTCCTATGCCAAGGGCCGCCGCGACACCCAGGGCGAGACAGGCAAAGCTCACCCCGAGTGCGGAGCGTGCTGCCAGCAGGTTGTCGCCGTAGCGCTTGCGCGCCTGCAGCTTGTTGAGGGAAACCAGTTTGGCGATGCTCGCATCGAGCCGTTCGGTAACGTCGGCAGCCTGGCTGCGCAGGATGTTCACCGCCTCGTCGCGCCGGTCGGTGCCGGAGAGGTCGACGATCTTGTCCCTGAAAAAATCGAAGAGCTTCAGGTCCTCGTCGATCCCCTTTCTAAGCGCCAGAGCCTCCCCGGAGCGCTGTGCGGCAAAGAAGGCGTTGAGCCCCTTGGCCATGGCCTGCTCGCTCTGCAGCAGCTTTTCCAGATGCTCCTTCTGCTCTTGGGGCGACTTGTCGATCACGATGTCGCGCAGCAGGTTGAGCGCCATCTGATACCCCTTGACCACCTCGGTGAGATCGCTCACCGGAACGAGGTTCGCGGTGTACATGAGCTCGCCGCGCCGGCTCACCTCCCAGATGCTGCCGGAACCCAAAAGCCCGCTGAGCCCCGAAAGGCAGGCTACCAGCAGAAACCCGGCGAGGATCTTTCTCCCCAACGTCAGGGACACATACCACTTTCTCATCTTCGTTCCCCCCATCGATTTTTGGCGTCTTTTTCGGGCAACTATGCAACCTTAATGTTACGGCTGTGCTACATTTGTGTATCTTCTTGCCTTCAAAACGACAATAGGGGCAGATTATCTGCCCCTACGATGTGTTTGTCGCCTCACCTGGTTCATTTAAAAGGCCAGGTGACAAGCTATTGTGTACTTTTAACAGCAATTACTTTACCAGATACAATGTTTACTATCCTATTGATTGAACATAGAACAGAATTGTTTACAGTTCTGCGACCCTGACCAGAGCTTGAACAGCGGTGCAAACTTTGAGCATTCCAGCACTTGGCCGGGAGGGATGATCGCGCCGGACGACGTGGAGGTTTAGACAGCTAACCCGTCAGAACTGTGAGGGATTTGGTTTGCAACAGTTGTGTAACAAATGAGTTACAACCGTTGCTATGGGGTGGAGCAGTAGGTACTATAAAGATCGTTTTTTCCCGGTACCGCACGTCCCCGCGAACACGAGGATGGCGGCGCAAGACCAATCACCAACCGGCTCAGGCACAAAGGGAGCTTGGCATGACGAAATCGCTCCGCGGTGCACTCGCGACAAACCATTACCAGTACTGCGCAGACCCGCGCTTTTCGCCTGGGGTACTCCAGAAGTCGAGGCTTATCAGCGCCGCCCTCCCCTGCCTTTTAGGGGTCGGCAGCCTGTACCAGGCCATCGCCTCGACGCTAGACCGGCGCCGGTTTCCAGCGCCCGGGCAACTGTTCCAGGTGGAGGGGGCGGGCATGCACCTGCGCGCTGCAGGTGCCGGAGGCCCGACCGTGGTGCTGGAGACCGGGCTCGGCGGCATGTCCTCGGCATGGGCCTGGATCCAACCGGAAACCGCCCAGTACACCAGAGTCGTCTCCTACGACCGGGCCGGCCTGGGCTGGAGCGCCCCCGTCGCGGGAGCCAAATCGGCTCGATCGGCAGCGCGCAGGTTGCGCGGTCTCTTGTCGGCCTGCGGGGCAGCGCCTCCCTTTGTCCTGGTGGGGCACTCCATGGGTGGCTTGCTGATCCGGGTCTTCGCCCATCTCTACCCGCAGGAGGTGGCGGGCCTCGTGCTGGTAGACGCCGTGCACCCGGACCAGCACCTGCGCTCGGCGGCCATCGCGGAACACATGTCCACCGGCTTCCGTTTCCTGAAAGCGGTACCGCTGCTGGCCCGCACCGGCTACGTACGGCTCACCGGACTTTTCAACGCCTGGTCACAGGGGTTGCCCGAGCGCCAGGCCGCGGAATCGGACGCCTTTCTCGCCTCCTACGAGCATCTGAAAACCACCCGGGACGAATCGCTGGCCTGGGACACCATGTGCGGCGAGGTGCGCCAGACCAAGGCGCTCGACGCTCTCCCCTTGGCGGTGGTGACGGCGGGAAAGGATGTCCTGGCCGGCCAACCCGAGCTGCAGGCAGAGCTCGCCGGGCTCTCCACGGACAGCGTGCACTTCGTGGTGCCTGCTGCCGACCACGTGACACTGGTCACCCAGCGCGACCACGCCCACGCAGTGGTTAAGGCCATCCGCCACGTGGTGCAGCGCGCCCGGGGCAGTAACCAACAGCGCTGCCCGAAGCGCGTCGGGCACGCCGCAGAGTGATCCCCCACCATCGCTCCCGCGAGACCTCTCCCCAGCCGGAGCTTGGCCGCCCCCAAATCGCCCAGTGGTACAAAAAAATCCCGGACCACGAATGGCCCGGGATTTCCGGTTCTGCCTCTAAGTATTGACGGTTCTGGAACCGCCGGTATCCCGCGCTTGCGCCCTAGATCCCGGTGCCAGTATCGGATTCAACTCGGTCCTGCGGAAGGTTGCCGCGCTTGAAGAGCAGCACGCTGATCCCCTCGAGGGTACGGTCGAACTCGAAGGCCAGGTTGTGCTCGTAGGCGAGCAGCGCCACCGCCGGCAACTGCCCCAGGTCGCGCAACCGGAAGAGCACCCGGTTACCCTTCTCCAGGTGCGCAAGGAGCGTTATCGGGGCTTCCAGGATGAAGGCGCCGTACTCCGCCGTGAGATCGACCACATTGAGGCTCGTGGCGCTCAGTTCGCTCAGGCTGATGCGTCGGGTCCAGGTACTGCCGCTTTCCGGCTCCAGATCGGCAAGCAGTGCCTTGTGGGACTCGAGCTCCACGGCCTCGGATACCATGCCGGCCGCCACGGTGGCGTTGGTGAAACGGTCGATGAGGATGAAGCTGCCGGTGTCGCGGTTTTCGCGGTAGGGATCAAACGGCACCGGACGGTCCAACTCCAGGCGCGCCAGCCCGATCTCGTTCAGCCCCAGGGTGGTCACCTGTTTCTGCTCCAGCGTGTTCACGTCGACCGCGTACTGCACGTCGGTCACCCGGCCGGGGGTGATGCCGGTGGCGCTCTTCACCAGGTAGAGCTGCCCGGGGCGAAGCGGTTCGTCGTGCAGCCAGACCAGGTGCGCCTCGGGGTGACGGGTGAAGAGCGGCGCCGCCTCCGGCACGGTGAGCATGTCGCCGCGACTGATGTCGATCTCGCCCTTGAGGGTGAGGGTCACCGCCTGCCCGGCCACGGCCTCGTCGAGATCGCCGTTCATGGTGACCACCCGGTCCACCCGGCTCACCAGCCCCGAGGAGGAGACCCGGACCTCGTCACCCGGATGCACGATGCCGGCGGCGATGGTGCCGCAGAACCCGCGGAAATCGAGGTTCGGGCGGTTCACCCACTGCACCGGCATCCGGAAGGGCTGTTCCGCACGGTCGTCCTCGACCTGTACCGTCTCCAGGAAGCGCAGCAGGGTCGGCCCGGTGTACCAGGGGGTGTTGGCGCTCTTCTCGATGATGTTGTCGCCGTTTAACGCCGAGATGGGGAGCGCGGTGATGGACGAGAAGCCCAAGGGCTCGGCGAACTCGCGGTAGTCGTCCTCGATGCGCTTGAACTTCTCAGCGTCGTAGTCGATGAGGTCCATCTTGTTGATGGCCAGGACGATGTGCCGGATCCCCACCAGGGAGACCAGGAAGCTGTGCCGGCGGGTCTGGGTCAAGAGCCCCTTGCGGGCATCCACCAGGATGACGGCGACTTTGGCGGTGCTCGCACCGGTCACCATGTTGCGGGTGTACTGCTCGTGCCCCGGGGTGTCCGCCACGATGAACTTGCGCAGGTCGGTGGAGAAGAACCGGTAGGCGACGTCGATGGTGATTCCCTGCTCGCGCTCGGCCTGCAGCCCATCCAATAGGAGTGCGTAGTCGATGGCGCCCCCCTGGGTCCCCACCTTCTTGCTGTCCGCCTCCAGGGCCGCCAGTTGGTCCTCGAAGACCATCTTGGAGTCCCACAAAAGACGCCCGATCAGGGTGCTCTTGCCGTCGTCCACGCTGCCGCAGGTGATGAATCGTAACAGGGACTTCTCTTCCTGGCTCTTCAGGTAGGCGAGGATGTCTTTCTCGATGAGTTCGGATTGATGTGCCATTAGAAGTACCCTTCCTGTTTTTTCTTCTCCATGGAGCCCGCTTGGTCGTGGTCGATGAGGCGCCCCTGGCGCTCGGAGGTGCGGGTCAGGAGCATCTCCTGGATGATCTGCGGCAGCGTGTCGGCCTCGGACTCGACCGCGCCGGTGAGCGGGTAGCAACCGAGGGTGCGGAAGCGCACCGACTTGTGCTGGATCACCTCGCCCGGTTTCAGCTCCAGCCGGTCGTCGTCCACCATGATCAGCATGCCGTCGCGCTCGACCACCGGGCGCACGGCGGCGTAGTAGAGCGGCACGATGGGGATATTCTCCAGGTGGATGTACTGCCAGATGTCGAGCTCGGTCCAGTTGGAGAGCGGGAAGACGCGGATGCTCTCGCCGGGCTTGATCCGGGTGTTGTAGAGGCTCCAGAGTTCGGGGCGCTGGTTTTTCGGGTCCCAGCGGTGGTTTGCACTCCGGAAGGAGAAGATGCGCTCCTTGGCGCGGGACTTCTCCTCGTCGCGGCGGGCGCCGCCGAAGGCCGCGTCGAACTTGTAGCGGTCCAGGGCCTGCTTCAACCCCTCGGTCTTCATCACGTCGGTGTAGAGCGCCGAACCGTGGGTGAAGGGGGAAACGCCGCGGGCGACCCCCTCCTCGTTGACGTGCACGATGAGCTTGAAGCCCGACTCCTGCACCATCCGGTCCCGGAACTGGATCATCTCGCGGAACTTCCAGGTGGTGTCGACGTGCAAAAGCGGGAAGGGAGCCGGAGCCGGGTAGAAGGCCTTGCGCGCCAGGTGCAGCATGACCGCGGAGTCCTTGCCGATAGAGTAGAGCATTACCGGGTTGTCGAATTCGGCCACCACCTCACGGATGATGTGAATACTTTCGGCTTCGAGTTGCTGCAGGTGGGTCAGGTTACTGGTCATGTCTCGATTCTCTTAGAAGGTGGAGGTTTATATCGTGCCGTTGAATAGATCAGTATACGCCGTAAGCGGGTTACTGCCAGTGGGACACCAGGTTTTGATCAGTCACGCGGCGGCGCCACGGACGGGATACTGAAGAAGAGCAGTAACTGATGCCCGCTATCTTCTGTGCAGGCCGCACTCTTTGTGTTCCGGGTTTTCCCACCACCAGCGTCCCGAACGGGCGTCCTCGCCGGGCTGCACCGCGCGGGTACAGGGGGCGCAACCGATGGAGCGGTAGCCTTCCTTAAGGAGTCGGTTCTGAGGCAGCCGGCGCTCCTTGGCGAAGGCGAGCAGCTGTTCCTCGGACCAGTCAAGCAGGGGGTTCAGCTTCAATATCCCGCCGTTTACCTGGTCGATCTCGATCGCCTTCAGATCGCCGCGGGTCACGCCGTGCTCCCGGCGCATGCCGGTCACCCACCCCTTGAGATCCTTCAGCGCACGCCCCAGGGGCTCCACCTTGCGGATGTGGCAGCACTCGTGGCGGTTTTCCAGGGACTCGCGAAACGAGAAGAGCCCCTTTTCCCGCTCGAGCTTTTCCACCGCCTCGTGGCGGGGAAAGTACCAGTCGATCTTGATCCGGTAGCGCTCGGTCAGGGCGTCGGCGACCTCGTAGGTTTCTTCGTTCAGCCTCCCGGTATCCAAGGCAAAGACACCGACGTCGAGTCCCAACTCCTTAACCAGTTCGATGATGGCGACGTCTTCCAGGGAGAAGGAGCAGGCGAGTTTTACGGGCCCGCCGGCTGCGGCCACGCCGGTTTTCAGAATATCCTGAGCCGAGGCGTTTGCGGGGACTACGGGGACTACGTTCATTGAGAGATCCTTTCGCGTGTTCACATGCGCACCTGGTGCGCCACTTGTTCTGGGACTGACGTATATAATAACTCAACCTGTTTAGTCAAGAAAAATATCTCTTATTGTCACAGCATTTTGCTTGTATATATTTGAGCGAAGTAAACACAGCAGCTAACGTGGGTATTCAAATCTCCTGACAATCAGGGTAAACAGGCGAATCACGGGGCGCCTGAACCTCCATGGATCGGTGCTCGCCGCAGGTTCTTGAGTGCCGCAAGCGAGGTGGCCCTGCAGACTCTCCATGCGTTTCTGATGTCTTTTCGCTGTCGAGTAGCTGACCCGGATTGAGGTTGAGACACAGAAAGTCCATCCCGGCAGCGCGGAAATGGTCAAACAAAAACAGGGTGGATTTGTATGGTGCCGTGGTGGGATTTAAGGAGGGTAATCAAAAGCGTGAACGGATGGAGTAATTCCAGGAAGCGGGCCAGCTTCGATCCGGGCAACCTGCCTTGTCCCGAGGGAATTTCAGTGGCCCATGACTTGATAGAGAACCGCAACCGAGTGGCGGCGGTAGTAGTGACAAACGTGCCGGAACCCGTAGGGCGCCAGGAGGTCGTTCAGTTCGCCATGGCTGTAGGTCTTGATGCAGTCGGAGCATCTGTGGCCGCCTGCGCAGGTGCCCTGGCAGCACTCCAGAGACTGGTTCCGGCAGCGCACCTCGACCAGCAAATACCCCTGGGGACGCAGGTTCAACACGATGTTCTTCAGATAGCTGCTCTTCTCGCTGCCGTCGGAGATGATGTTGAGCACGTAATTGGAGATGACCAGGTCGACGCCGAGCCTGCTGGCTCCCAACTCGTCGCAGTTCAAAACACCAGCCAGTTGTCTGCGCCCGGCCATCGCCATGATCCGCTCCACCTGCGCCGGGAGGTCGGCGGCGTACACCTCGAACCCCTCCTCGGCCAGATATCGTGCGTTGCGCAAGGTGCCGGCACCGTAGTCCAGCACCGAGTGCAACCGCTGTTTCCTGAAGAACCTCAAGTATTTCGTGATACTCACCGCTGCGCTTGCCATGGCTGCCTCTATCGGATATCGCCGGGTTATTATGTGTTTTATTTAATGCTAACTCTTTTCTCCTGACGCTGTCGATAGCGGAACACCGTCCCGGCAGCGGGTCAGCAGCACCGCCGACGGCTGCAGAGAAGCGCGGCGGCGGCCAATCCGCCTCCGATCAGTGCGGCGCCCCACCACTTGCGCTCCGCCATCCAGACCTCGCAGCTGGCGGGATGGGCGCTGGAGTCGAAGCTGCCATGGGCGCCAAAGGGGCCGGAGACGCTCTGCCAGAGGTTGTCGGGGCGGCCGGGATCCTCAGGTTCATCGGTCTGCTGGGAGGCATAGCCGGTCCGGGCGAGGTAATGGTCCAGCCAGCCGGCGATGAACTTGTTGCCCCACATGGCCTGTACCGTGGGAAACCCTACGTAGAGCTCGCGCCGGCGGTGCAGTGCCGCCCAGACGATGGCGTCTGCTGCGACCTCGGGCTGGAAAATGGGCGGCACCGGCTGCGGTTTCCTGGGGAGCCTCGACTTCACCCAGGCAAACTGCGGGGTGTTGAGCGCGGGGAGCTGTACCATGGTGAGGTGCACCTTGGAGCGGTCGTGGATCAGCTCGCAGCGCAGCGAATCGGTAAAGCCCCTCAGGGCGTGTTTGGCACCGCAGTATGCCGACTGGAGCGGAATGCTCCGCTCGGCCAGGGCCGACCCCACCTGGATGATCGTCCCGCGGTTACGCGGCAGCATCCGTTTCAGGGCGGCACAGGTGCCATACACGGCGCCGAGGTAGGTGACCTCGGTAACCCTCCGGTACTCCTCGTGTTGCATCTCTTTGACCGGAGAGAACACCGAGACCATGGCGTTGTTCACCCAGACCTCTATCGGGCCAAGCTCCGCCTCGACGCGCGCCGCGGCCGCCTCAACCTGCTCCGCATCCGCGACGTCCACCACGATCCCCAAAGCGCGCACCCCGGCCCCTTCGAGCCCGGCGCACGCCTGGTCCAGACGCTCCTGGTTGCGTGCCAGAAGGGCCACGCTCGCCCCCGCGCGGGCAAAGGCACGGGCGGTAGCCCGCCCTACCCCCGCCGACGCCCCCGTTACCACGACCACCTTCCCCTGCAGTCTCTCGCTCATGATCTCCCCCGCTGCGGGCGCCCTCCCCCGCCTGATGTAACGTTCACTTTCCGTCCCAGGCCAGCCGCACCAGTTCGGCACTGTGCAGCACCTGGCGGTTGGTCGCTTGGCCAATCTGCGTGCGGC
The DNA here is from genome assembly GCF_014193515.1 of Geomonas silvestris. Taxonomy (GTDB): domain Bacteria; phylum Desulfobacterota; class Desulfuromonadia; order Geobacterales; family Geobacteraceae; genus Geomonas; species Geomonas silvestris. The sequence goes on from NZ_BLXX01000001.1 coordinate 54,318, forward strand.
AGCTGAAGCCGTCGGCGACCAGGTAGGTCTCCGGCTCAGCCTTGCGCACCGCCGGCAGGAGCGCCTCCTCGGCGATGTCCTGCGACATGCGGTACTTGTGCTTTTCGAACCCGAAGGAACCTGCCATGCCGCAGCACCCCGTCTGTGGCTCGGATACCTGGAGCCCCATTGTGGTGAGCAGCTTATGGGCACTCTCCCCTTTCAGGACCGCCTTTTGGTGACAGTGGCTTTGCAGGACAACATGACCCGAAAGCCTGGGCGGCTGGTGTCCCTCCCTCATGAGGAACTCGCTGAACAGGAAGCTGTGCTTGGTCACCCGCTCGCCATCCAGGTGATGCGGCATCAGGTTGGGAAGCTCCTCGCGGAACACCGCGACCTCACTCGGCTCCAAGTAGACGACCGGGACGCCGCGACGCACGAAGGGGCTCAAGAGGTCGACGCTCTTCGCGATCTGCTTTTTGGCGAAGTCGAGCATCCCGTAGTCGATGGGGGGACGCACGGCCGGTGGGCGCGGCGCCAGCACGGCCACCCGGTATCCCAGCCGCTGCAAGGACTCAAGTGCCGCATTAAGGGAGCCCGGATAAAAGCAGTCGTTAAAGACATCCGGGTACAGGACGACCGTCGGATCCTTCAGCTCGGCCGCCTGCCTGCCGGCAGCGGAGCGGGTGAACGGCTCGGCCGCGAAGCGGGGCATCTCGCGCTCTGCCGCGATCCCCCCCATGAGCTTCACCAGGTCGCGCACCCCCGGGGTCTGGAACAGGAAGTTGGCCAGACCCGGAAGCCGCGAGCCGAGGTTCCCCCATATGCCGAAGAGCCCCATGGAGTAGGCCGGCAGCGGGCGCAGGCGCCCCTCGTAGTAGTGGGACAGGAACTCGGCCTTGTAGGTCGCCATGTCCACGTTCACCGGGCACTCCTTCTTGCACCCCTTGCAGGAGAGGCAGTACTCCAGGGCCTCCAGCACCTCCTTGCTGCGCCAGCGGTCCGTCAGGAAGTCGCCGCGAAACATCTCGAAGATAAGCCGCGCCCGCCCGCGGGTGCTGTGCTTTTCCTCGCGGCTGGCCAGAAAGCTCGGGCACATGAAGGCGTCGTGGGTGCGCCGGCAGGTCCCCACCCCGACGCAGCGCAAGGAGGCCGCGGTGAAGCTTCCGGCATCGCCGGGGAAGTGGAAGTGGGTTTTTTCGGCCTGCCACGGGTTGTACTCGGTCCCCAGGCGCAGGTTCTGGTCCGGCAGGTAGGGATCGATCACCTTGCCCGGGTTCATCTTCCACTCCGGGTCCCACAGCGATTTGAACTCGCGCATGGCCTGCATCAGCTCGTCGCCGTACATCTTGTCCAGGAAGATCGCTTTGGATTGCCCGTCGCCGTGCTCCGCCGAGAAGGAGCCGCCGTAGCGCACCACCAGGTCCGAAGCCTGGTCGAGGAACCGGTTGAAGTTGTCGATCCCCTCCCGGGTCACCAGGTCGAAGGTGATGCGGCAATGGATGCAGCCGTCCCCGAAGTGGCCGTAGAGGGCGGCGGTCAGACCGTGGGCCTCGAGCAGGTGCTTGAACTCGCGCAGGTAGCCGCCCAGTTTCTCCGGAGCAACCGCGGCGTCCTCCCACCCCGGCCAACTCAGCGGGAGACCGGGGACGTTGGCCGTGGCGCCCAGCCCCTGCTCGCGCAGTTCCCAGATCTGCTTCTCCTCGTCCGGACTGTCGTAGAGCTTCATCGAGGGGGGATCCGGGAGCTTGCGCAACGCCTCCATGGCCCGCCGGGCCACCAGGTCGGACTCCTGGCGGTCCTTGCCGCCGAACTCGGCGATGAGCCAACCGTGGCCGGCGGGAAGCAGGCTCAAGTCCTCGAGGTGCAGCGACTTGGTCCTTATGAAGTTGACCAGGAGCGCGTCGATCCCTTCCAGGGCGACCGGCTTGAACTTGAGGACGTCCATGACGTGGTCCGCCGCGCTAAAGACGTCCGGGTAGCCGAGCAAGAGGACGCTGCGCCCCGGCGGGCTGTACACCAGGCGCAGCTTGGCCTCCAGGATGGTCACGCAGGTGGACTCGGTGCCGACCAGAGCGGCGGCGACGTTGAAGGCGTTCTCCGGCAGAAGTTCGTCCAGGTTGTACCCCGAGACCCGGCGCGGGATGCGTGGGTAGCGGGAGCGGACCAGGTCGGCGTAGCGGTCGCGGATCTGGCGCAGCCCCTGGTAGATCTCGCCGCGCCGCCCCCCCGCCTTGACGATCGCCTCCAGTTCGTCCTCGGAGGTGCGCCCCACGGTCATCCGGACGCCGTCGTAGGTGACCACCTCGAGTTCCAGCACGTTGTCGACGGTCCGGCCGGCCATGACCGAGTGCGCGCCGCAGGAGTTGTTGCCGAGCATACCGCCGAGGGTGTTGTGGTTGTGGGTGGCGGGATCGGGGCCGAAGGTGAGCTCGTGCTCTTCGGCCTGGTTGCGCAGGTCGTCGAGGATGGTGCCCGGCTCCACCCGGGCGAACTTCTGCTGCGGGTCGATTTCGAGTACCCGGTTCAGGTATTTCGAGTGGTCGATAAGCACCGCGGCGTTGCAGGTCTGGCCGCACAGCCCGGTGCCCCCCCCGCGGGAAACCACCAGGGCTCCGTGGCGCCTACAGATCTCCAGGGTCTTGACCACCGCCTCCTTGCTGCGCGGGAGCACCACGCCGACCGGGATCTGGCGGTAGTTGGAGGCGTCGGTGGCGTAGAGCGCCCGGCTCCCGGCATCAAAGCGGACCTCGCCGTCGACCGCCCGGCGCAGCTCCGCCTCGAGGGCGCCCGGGTTCAGCTTCTCCTGTACAAACTTCCGTTGTTCCGGGTGGTTCGACATGGTTACCTCCAGCAGAAGTTCTCGGTTTGGTAGCGGCGGGCAACCTCTTCGCGCAGGGAGAGCCCCAGCCCCGGGCGGCCCCGGTCCGGGGCGAGTTCGCCGCCTACCGGTTCGCGGGTCCCTTCAAACAGGTGCTGCTCGATCCTGACGTGGTCGTGAAAGTATTCGAGGTGCCGCGCGGATTCGACCGCACAGCAAAGGGGAAGGTGCAGCGAGGGTGCGCAGTGCGAAGAGAGCGGCAGCCGGTAAGCCGCACAGAGGGCCGCCACCTGGAGGAAACCGGTGATGCCGCAGCGGGTGGCATCGGCCTGGACCACGTCGACGGAACCGGCCTGCAACAACCGGTGGTAGTAGTCCAGCTCGAAGCCGTACTCGCCGGAGACGACCTCCATCGCAGCGGGGACCCGCTCGCGCAATAGGCACAGGCCGGCGAAATCCTGGTGCGGAACCGGCTCCTCGAACCAGCTGACGCCGAGTACGGCGTAACGCTCGGCGAGCCCCAGCGCCTGTTTCACCGAATAGCCGCCGTTGGCGTCCACGTAGAGTTCGGTCCGCCCGCCGATCGCCTGGCGCGCCTGGGCCACCCGCTCCGGGTCCGCCCCGGGGTCCCGCCCCACCTTCATCTTCACCCGCGGGATCCCCTGCCCCGCCCAGCCTCCCAGTTGGCGCTGCAGTTCGTCGATGCTGTACGAGGTGAAACCTCCGCTACCGTAGATCGGAATCGCAGCGCGCGCCGCACCGAGCAGGTCGAGAAGCGACACGCCCAAAAGCTTCGCCTTCAGGTCCCAAAGGGCCGTATCGAGCGCGGAGACGGCCAGCATGCCGATGCCCGAGGCGCCCAGGTTGCGCAGCGCCGCGACCAGCAGCTTCCAGCAGGCGGATGTATCGAAGGGGCTCATCCCCTCCAGCACCGGCGCGAGGCTCAGGCAAATAAGGGCTCCCGCCGCCGGAGTAGCATAGCTGTAGCCGATCCCCCGCTCGCCTGCGGAGAGGATCTGCACCACGACCAGCGTGGTCGCCTCCCAGCGAAAGGTGCCGTCGGACTCAGGCGCCTCGGCAGGGATCCGGAAGACCCGGACTTCCACCCGTTCAACCGTTACGTGAGGTTTCATCTCGCAACACCTTTTAACCCTGACGTGCTCGGCAACCGCCCACTGCCCGGCCGCCTCGGCAGCCAACCGTCCTGCAAGGAGAACGACGGGGCGGCAGCAGAGGGAACATGCACAGACTATAATTGGTAATTTTTAACCGTTAACAGTCTAGGTGGAGAGAATGGGTTGTCAACATCCCGAGACGGCAAGAGTGCACAGGGAGGTCGCGAGTGAGGGAGGGTTGTCCTGCAAAGAGGCGGGAGGGTGAACCGCCGGCGGATACCGGCGGCCCCGGCTAAAAACGGTAGGTGGCGCGGACCCCGGCGCTGATCCCTTCCTGAGGGATCCCGCTTACCGGGAGGTTCTCGTTGCCGCCGGGCTGCTGGTAGGCGGTATCGAAGAGGTTGCGTATCGACAGCGACAGGTCGAGCCCTTTTACAGCCAGGTCCTTGACCAGGAGGCTCAGGTTGGCGAGCAGGTAGGGAGCCACGCTGGCGCCGGGGGTGAGCGTCCCAATCCGTGAGGTGTACTGGAGTTCGCCGGAGAGTACCACCCTGCGGGCCAAGAACTCGCGCGAGAGGTGCAGCTTCGCGAGGTGGTGCGGCGAGTTGGGCGGATGCGTGGTGCTCCCCTCGAACAGCAGGGAGTTCTGGTAGGTGTAGCCAAGCCCGCCGGACCAGTCCTCGTAGCGGCCGGAGATCTCGGTCTCGACGCCGCGGCTGCGCATGGTGCCGGCGTTTCTCAGCCGGAAGAAGCCGTCCGCATCGACGTAGGTAGTGATGAGCCCCTGGTACTCGTACTGGAACCCGGTGACGGTGGCCCGCCAGGGGCCCTCAAGCTGCAGGTCGGCAACCAGTTCGTGGCTGTACATCACCTCTTCGCGCAGATCCGGGTTGGCGCGGTACGGCTCGGCGGAATAGTAGTGCTCGTAGGCATTGGGAGCCCGGAAGGACCTCCCGAAGAGGTACTTGAGGGCCAGTTCGGAAGTCGGCAGCCAGACCACTGCAGCCTTGGGACTCAGCGAATCGAGTCCCCGGCTCAAGCGGTCGTAGCGCAGGCTCCCGGTCAAGATCAGGGGCTGGAAGGGACGGTACTCGTCCTGGACGAACAGACCGACCTCGTCCACGGTCCGGTCGTCCCGGAACCCGCCGGAGTCACCCTGTTCGACGCGCAGCCCGCGCCGGTAGTCGATTCCCGCCGCGAGGATGTGGTTCGCCGGGAGCACCAGGTTCCCCACCACCTCGGCTCCCAGGGTCGTCGAATGGGAATGGTCGTAGCTGACCATGACGGGCCGATAGGAATAGCTGCCGGAGTAGTTGTAGCCATTCAGGTAGGCGCGCAGCTTGAGCGCTCCCGCCGGGGATTCCACGGCATGGTAGGAGATATCGCCGAAAAAACGCTCATCCTCGGTGCGCGAGATGATGTCGTTGAAGGTGGTGCCCCAGGCGCCGGTGGGGATCCCCTTCAGGTTGCGCAGGTAACCGCCCAGCAGGGAGAACTTCGCGTTGTTGTACTTCAAAAAGGCGCTGCCGCCGCGGGCGAAGTCGGCGTTGCGCGCCACGCCGTTGTTGGTGGTCGGGGTGTCGAAGGCGGGGAGGTAGAGATCGCTCCCCGGCGCGTCGTAGTAGGATCCGGAAACCAGGAGCCCCCCGCCCCCCTGGGAGACCGGCCCCCCCACGGTGGCCCGTGCTGAGAAGGCACCGGTGCTGTCGCCGGCAAGCTCGGTCTCGGTTTTCTGGACGCCAGGCGGGATCCGCGTGATCACGTTGATGACCAGCAAGAAGGCGTTGTTGCCGTAGATCGCCTGGCTGGGGCCGCGCACGATTTCGACCCGCTCCACGAGGCGCAAGTCCAGCGGAAAATCGAAACCGATGGGTGCCTGGTGGTAGACCTCGTCGTTCAGGCGCACCCCGTCGATCATGATGAGCACCCGGGTGTTGTAGTCGCTGGGAACGCTGAAGCCGCGGTAGCCGAGGTAGCGGTAGTTGCGGTCGTCGGTGACGTAGAGCCCGGCCACCCCCTTCAGGAGGTCGGAAAGGAGCCGGTAATCGTGGCGCCGGATCTCCTCGGCGTCCACCACCGTGACCTGTGCCGGAGCCTCGTGAGCATCCTGCTCGTAGCGCGACACGCCGTACACCTTGAGCACCTTGATCTTGAGCAGTTCGTCCAGTCCCAGTTCGCTCAGTTCGTCGACCACACCTTCGTAGGCAAAGGCGTTGGGTGCGCTAAGCAGCAGCAGAACCAGCGCGCCGCAGAAAAGGGTTCCCACCGTCCGGCACCATTGCGAGGCGAGGTACCCCGAACGGGTAAGAGGTCGGCTCCCCACCGCAGCGGCACAGGCGGCGCGCTTACCTCCCCGTGCAGCGTCCTCAAGCGGCAGCGCCGGTTGGGAAGCAGAGATTGCTGAGAGATTACTGGTGACCATAGACTTTCCTTGCCAGCTTGAGTAGCTGAGAGCTCACTTTCAGGCGGCAGCGCTGGGTTTCGTTGAGATTTACCTCGAAAGCGATCTTGCCGTTGTCGGGATACAGCGAGAGCATCCCACCCCGACGGCAGAAATCCTCGCGATCGGAAATGGTCAGAATGGGAAGATCGCCGAGGACATCGAGGATGCCGTCGAGCCTGCCGAGTTCGGAGCGAGAGATGAAGAGGACCTGGCACTGCGCGGCTTCCTCGGGAGAGCTTACTTGGCGGAAAACGATGGGGCGCCCCTGGATGCTCCTACCGGTAAGCCCCACCAGGGTCCGGTCCAGTGGGGAGCGTCCCAGGGTGGCGATGCAGAACTCCGAGCGGCGCAGGGAACTGCCGGGCCACTCGACGAACTTGGTGAAGTTGAAGATGAAGGCTGCCTTGAGGCTGTACTCGCCGAAAGAGGTCTCGGCACCGCCACCCGTAGGGAGGAGCAGCAGGAACAGGGCCACGACGCACGGCACCAGGTTACGTACCAGGCGCTGCGCCTTAGACCTTACGGCCGCTATGTGCGAAAACGTTAGTACCACATTACCTTCCGGCTGAGGGCCTCAGTATCTCTGCTAGCCCTGCAGATGCAGAACGAGACGACCCGGGATCTTTTGGGACGGCTCTTTCCGCTCATCGTCTGATGGCGGGTTTTATCAAGCGGTATTTCTGGGGAGAACCGGCTCCGACGGAAGGTCCCCCCTGCGGACCGGATCATATCCAAAAATTGGAGGGAGCGGGTCCTCGATAAACCTGAGATGTGAATGGATAAATCCTACAACGCGCAGCACTCCGGATAACAACGTCGGAGGCCATTCCGCTGCAGCGTGGCTGAGGAACTGGGCACCAGGGGGCTCGGCTTCAGGGACGGCCATAGATCCTGCGCGCCAGCCTGAGCAGCTGGGAGCTCGGCTTAAGGCGGGCGCGTTGCGTCTCGCGGTAGTCCATGTCGAACACGATCCTGCCGCCCTCCTGATCCAGGGAGAGCATCCCGCCGCGCCTGCTGAAGTCCTCGCGGTCGGCGACGGTAAGTATCGGCTGGTCCCGCAGCACCTCGAGGATCCCGTCCACCCTGGCAAGCTCGGAGCGGGAGAAGTAGACCACCTGGCACTGCAGCGCCTCGTCGGCCGAGTTGAAACGGCGGAAGACGATGGTGCGCCCCTGCACGCTGCGCCCGGCCAGGGCGGCCAGCGACTGGTCCACCGGGGAGCGCCCCAGGGACCCGATGCAGAATTCGCCCTTCGTTTTGAAGGCACTCTCCGGCCACTCGACGAACTTGGAGAAGTTGTAGATGAAGACCGCCTTCAGGGCGTACTCTCCCGAGGCGGTCTCGGTTCCCGCCTGGTGCGGCAGGGTCAGCAGCAGGAAAAGCAGCGCCAGAAAAAAGGCGCGCCGGTCCCGCGTGTAGCGGACCCCCACGGTACCGTGTTCGCGGCTTCCCGCCAGCCCGGTCAGGAGCGCGCCCTTGGTGTCGTGAGCGCTTTTCGTGATGATGTTGATCACCCCGTTCACGGCATTGGCGCCCCACATGGTGCTTCCCGAACCGCGGATCACCTCGATGCGCTCGATGTTCTCCAGGAGGGTGTCCTGAACGTCCCAGAAGACGCCGCCGTAGAGGGGGGTATAGACGGTGCGCCCGTCGATCATCACCAACAGTTTGTCGGCGAACATCCCGCTGAAGCCGCGCACCGAAACCGCCCAGTCGTTGCCGTCCACGGTGGCCACCTGCACCCCTGGGACCATACATCCGCCGCGTCGGCTGCCTGAACCGTTGCGCTAAAAAGAGAACACTGGAGGAAGAAAGACAAGAAAGCCGTCCCCGCCACCCGTCGGCATGCGGTCCGGCACGGTCTCGTCGCAAAAAAAGAGAAATTACGCATGTAACCTGCGGATCCTCCCCTGCTCTTCGACCTGTAAACGCCGATCACGCGTTGAGTTCTATCGGCGCGACCGATCCGTAATGACAGCGCTATCGCAAATTAACACAGTAAGGCCTGCGTGAAAACCAATTTGTGGGATTCAGACTACAGTTATCTGAGGGATCGAGCGGCAAAAAATAGGCCCTGCATGAGGCAGGGCCGGTCGGCACGTTGCAGAGCTCAGTAGAGAAGGAGTTTCCACTCCTTCTCCGCCAGGCGCGCCCGGACTTCCAAGCTCGCGGCGCTGGCGGCTCCAAAGGGATAGGTGAGCGTCCCGCTGTTTGCTGGGGGAACGGCGGCTCGATGCACATGGGGGCTGGAGATTGGGGCGTGGGTGCTGGTAGGTGTTCGAGGAGGCGGGTCGGATAGCAGGGAGTTGGTCAGGAGCTCAGTGGGCGGCTCCTGCCGGCCCCTTGCTGCGCACCCGCTTCAGGAAAAAAACGCCGACGATGCAGAAAAAGCTGAGAAATGAGAGGAGCCGGAAGTTTTCCACGTAGGCAAGCAGGGTCGCCTGGCGCAGCAGCTGGTTCTGCAGCGTCCCCTGCGCCAGGCGCGCCGCGTCGGCCTGGTCGTAAAAGCCCTGCAGCATCCGTTGCAGGGACTGGGTGCGCCCCTCAAAGGAGTAATCCCCGGCGCTGAGCCGCTGGGTCAGCTCGGACTGGTGCACCTGTGCAGCGCGCGAGAGCATGGTGGTCACCATCGAGATCCCCACGCTCCCGCCGACGTTGCGCATCAGGTTGAAGATGCCGGTCGCGTTACCCATCTCCTCCCGTGGCAGGGTCCCCATGGTGACCGTGGAGAGCGGCACGAAGAGCATGCTGAGCCCCACGCCGGTCAGGATGCTGGGCCAGATGATGCTCCAGACCGAGATCTCCAGGTTGATACCGGCGAACTGCCACAACGAGAGGCCAACCAGGACGAACCCGGTTCCGATCAGCTTCCGGTTATCGACCTTCGCGGTCAGAAACCCCACCAGCGGCATGGCGAGAAAGGCGCCTAGGCCGCGCGGACTGACGGCGATGCCGCTTTGCAGGGCGGGGTACCCAATGAGGGTCTGCAAAAAGAGCGGCAGCATGGTGATGGCACTGTAGAGGGCCATCCCCACCATGAAGATGATCAGCGTCCCCACGGTGAAGTTGCGGTCAGTGAAGACGCGCAGGTTCACGATCGGCTCGGCGATCTGCAGCTGCCGGTAGATGAAGGCGAGCAGCGCGGCCCCGGAGATGGCGGCGAACCAGCCGATCCAGGGGGCGGCGAACCAGTCCACCTCCTGCCCCCGGTCCAGGATGATCTGCAGGGTCCCCAGCGAGAGCGCCATGAGGCCGAAGCCGATCGCGTCGATCTTGCCGGGCCGGGCGGCCCGCAGGTAGGGAGGGTCCTCGACGAAGAGGTTGGTCATCACGACGGCGAGGACCCCGACCGGGATGTTGATGTAAAAGGCCCAGCGCCAGGAGTAGTGGTCGGTGAACCACCCTCCCAGCGTGGGCCCCAGGATCGGTGCGACCACCACCCCGATGGCGAAGGCCGCCATCCCCATGCCGCGTTTTTCCGGTGGAAAACTCTCCATGATGATCGCCTGGGAAAGCGGCTGCAGCGCGCCCCCCCCCGCCCCCTGGATGATGCGGGCCACGATCAGCATGAAGAGGCTTTCGGAGATGCCGCAGATGAACGAGGAGATGGTGAACATGATGATGCAGGTGATGAGGAAGCGCTTGCGCCCGAAGTACCTGGCAAACCAGCCGCTGGCGGGAAGCACGATGGCGTTGGATACCAGGTAGCTCGTGAGGACCCAGGTGGCCTCGTCGGTGGTGGCAGAGAGGCTCCCCGCTATGTGCGGCAGGGCGACGGAAACGATGGTGGTATCGAGCACCTCCATGAAGGTGGCCAGCATGACCGCTGCGGTGATCACCCAGGGGTTTGTCTTGGGTTGCCACTGGGAGACCTCGTCGCGCGGCAGCGAGCGGCGGTCGGGATCACTCATTGGACGCGCACCTTGGGGACCACCGACATCCCCGGCCTGAGCAGGTGCTCGGGGTCCTGTCCCCTGTCGAACCTGAGGCGCACCGGGATGCGCTGCACCACCTTCACGTAGTTGCCGGTGGCGTTTTCCGGCGGGAAGAGGCTGAAGCGGGCGCCGCTCGCCGCCCCGATGGTCTCCACGTAGCCGCCGTAGCTGCGGTCGTAGGCGTCCACCGCGATGGTCGCCCGCTGGCCCGGCCTGATCTGGCGCAGTTGGTCCTCCTTGAAGTTGGCGGTGACCCAGATGTCCTGCACCGGGACCAGGAAGAGGAGGTTTTGGCCGGGGCTGACGTTTTGCCCGGGTTCGACCGACTTGCGTCCGGTGATGCCGTCCACCGGAGCCACCACCTGGGTGTACTGCAGGTTCAGCTCAGCCTGCCGGAGCGCGCTTCGTGCCCTCTGCAGGGCGGCCTCCGCGGACGCGGAGCGGGTCCTGGCGACCCGGACCTGTTGCGGCGCGGTCTGCGCGGTGCGCAGTTCCGCCTCCGCCTGGGCCAGTTGCCCGCGCGCCTGGGTCACCTGCTGGGCGGCGGCGCGCATGGTGGCGTCGGCCGCCGCCACGCTGGCCGCGGCCGACTGGGCCTGGGCGAGCGCCTGGTCGTACTGCTGGCGCGAGATGATGTCCTTGGCGGCCAGCGGCCCGTAGCGGCGCAGGTCGCTTTGGTACTTCACGCTTTGGGCGCGCGCCTCGTCGACCCGGGCGCGCGCGGCGGCGTGCTGCCGGCTTGCCGCGACGATGCCGGCCCGGGCGTTGGCCACCCGGGCCCGGGCGGTTGCCACCTGGTTCGCGGTGTCCACCGAAGTGATGGGGACCCCGACCCGCGCTCCTTCCGCGGCGGCGGTCGCCTCGGCGAGTTCGGCCCGTGCCCTTTCCAGCGCCACCTGGTAATCGGTCGGGTCGATCTCCACGAGGACGCTCCCGGCACGGACAAACTGGTTGTCCTCGAAGCGGACCTTGGTCACCTGTCCCGCCACCCGCGCGCTCACCTGGTTCAGGTGCCCGTCGATCTGGGCGTCGTCGGTGCTCTCCCACAGCGAGGAGTACCACCAGAAGAGGAGCGCTACCGCGAGGACGGTGAGGCCGAGGGCGACCTGGACCTTGCGTGAGCCGAAGATCCGCTTCATGCGGCTCTTCGCGGCGCCCCCCTTCCCTTTGTCCGGCTGGCGTTCCTCGGGTCGAGCGCCGGCCTCCTCCCCCTGCCGTTCCTCCTCCCGGCGCGGTTCCTTGCGGCGCTCGGCGGGTTGGGGGGGCGCTTCGCCGCCGCTGCCGGGACTACTCGACGGCTCAGCTGCGCCGTTTCTGCGCGCTTCCTCGTCCATGGATCACCTCCCTAAGGAAAGGCCGCCGGTCGAGGCGGTCCCGATGGCACGGGCCAGCATGAGCTTGGCCAGGTTGAGCCGGTACTGGCTGTCCACCACTCCTTCCTGCGCGGCCGCTACCGACTGTTGGGCCTGCACCACCTCGAGGTTGTCGTTGATCCCGGCCCGGAAACGCTCCTCCGCCTGCCACAGGTTGTTCTCGGCAAGTTCCACGGTCTGGCGCGCCACCGCCACTTCGAGCCGCGCGGCGCCAAGGTCGAGCAGGGCGCTGCGGATCTCGTACTCGATGCGCCCCCTCAGGTCTCCCAGTTCCTCCTCGCGCTGTTGCACCTGGGCCTCGGCCCGCAGCACCTCGCCGTGGATACGCCCCCCCTCGAAGATCGGGATGCTGAGGCTCCCGGTGATCTGGTAGGTCGCCTGGAGGCTGGAAAGGGTCCGCCCGATGTGGCCGTAGTCGGCGTCGAGGGCAAGGCTCGGCAGCCTTTGCGCCCGGGCCGCGTGCAGCGCCGACCGTGCCGCCTCCAGTTCCGCCCGGGCCGCGCGGTAATCGGGGCGCGCCTCGAGGGCCTGCGCCAGGTGTTCGGCCAGGGTGCCGGTTGCCGCGGGGAGGAACGGTTCCCGGTCGACGAGCGCCACCTCCTGCGCCAGCGGGAGCCCGATCAGCCGCGCCAGGCTCAGTTTCTGCCGGGCGAACTCGTTTTCCACCACGATGAGCTGCTGGCTGCGCGAGAGCCACTCGACCCGGGCGCGCACCTCGTCGATTCCCGGGGTAACGCCGGCGCGGTGCAGCTCCACGGCGTGATCGAGCATGGTCTGTGCGGTGGCTAGCTGCGCCCGCACCGTCTCGACGCGCGCCTGTCCAGCGAGCGCCTGCAGGTACCCCGCCCCCACCGAGAGCACCACCAGATCCCTGGCGTCCTTTTCGGAGAACTCGGCGGCCCTCACCTGGTGCGCTGCAGCACGTTCCCGCTCGATGGCCGAGAGGTCGAAGATACGTTGGCTGAGAAAAAGGCGGGCGTCGTAGAAATTGAAGGGCCCTACGACGGTAGGCCCCCCGGGGAGGGTGATACCGGTCGAGGCCAGGCTTTCCTTGAGGTGGTGGGCGGAGGCGCTGCCGGAGAGGTTGGGGAGCAGTTGCGCGACGGCGATCCAGCGCTCCCCCCGTGCCGTTGCCACCCCCTGGTTGCTGAGCAAAAGCCCCAGGTTGTTGGCGAGTCCCAGTTCGACCGCACGCTCCAGCGACAGCGCGATGGTACCGGCGACCAGCTCGACCCGGGGAACGCTCCCCTTAAAGCCAACCGTCCCAGCGGAGCCGGTTTCCTGCGGCTGCGCCGCGGTACTACCCTGCCACAAAAGGGTGCCCAGAAAGGCAGCCAGCACGGCTCGAGACAGCTGCCCCGGCCTCATCTGCGCTCCTTGCCGGCAACCACCTGCGCGTGGTTCAGGGCCGCCACCAGCGAGACCCCTCCCACGATGTTGCCGAACAGCGTCGGAATCAGGAAGGTGAGCAGGAATTCGGGAAACCTCAGCGTGCCGTGCACCACCAGGTAGAGCGACTCGACCGACCCGGCGATGACGTGGCTGAACCCGCCCAGGGCGACCAGGTAGGTGATGATGACGATGACCGCAACTTTGGACCCTTCAGCGGAAGGAAGCAGCCAGACCATGAGCGCGATAAGCCACCCGGAAAAGATCGCCATCAGGAAGTGGGTCAAGGGGGTGGGGAGCATCCCCTCACTACCGATGTCGTGAAAGGCCTGCAGCACCCCGGGCTCGAAAAGCGGCGCACGCAGCGCAAGCGTGAAGAGGTAGGCCCCCACCAGGTTCGCTGCCAGCACGATCCCCCACAGGCGCAGGACGTTCACCAGGGTGGCCAGGTTGCGCCGGTACAAAAGCGGCAGCACCACGGTCAGCGTGTTCTCGGTGAACAGTTGCTGGCGCCCCAGGACCACGATGAGAAACCCCAAGGAGTAGCCGAGCTTGGCGATGAGCGGGCGCCAGGAGGTTTCGGGAAGGTGGGCGCGCAGCAGCCCTTCGCCCAGCAGCGAGAACCCCATGGAGAGCCCGGAGGCGAGCCCGGACCAGGCCAGTGCCGCATTGGGGCGCGCAAGCTCCGCCTCACCCTCGAGGCGGATCACCTCGTGCACCACCACCGCCCCGATCGCCTCCTTCTCCTCGATCTTCTTGCGATCTTTGGGCGATACTTCCAGATCGATTTCGCCACCGTCCATAGCCCCTCCCGGGGATAGCTGATCGTTTGCCGGACCGGACCCGTGCAGGGTTCTCTTTTTCCGGTTGGCACCCCTTACGCGGCGCCGGCGGCTCCGCAGACCAAAAGACCCCGCCCCAGGTGAAGTGGAGCGGGGTCTTGGCGGGGCCTTGGGCCGCGTCACCCTCCGACGATGGTGCCGCCGTTGGGATGCAGGATCTGCCCGGTCATGAAGGAAGCACCTTCCGAGGCGAGGAAGACATAGCTGTGGGCGATCTCTACCGGCTGCCCGGCGCGCTGCAAGAGGACCTCCTTGCCGAACTCCTCGGTCTTCTCCTCGGGAAAGGTCGCCGGGATGAGCGGGGTCCAGACCGGCCCCGGTGCCACCGCGTTGACCAGGATGCCGCGCTTGGCCAGGGAGAGCGCCAGCGACCGGGTGAAGGCGACGATGGCCCCCTTGGTGGAAGAGTAATCGACCAGCATGGGGTTACCTTTGAAGGCGGTCACCGAGGTGGTGTTGATGATGCGCCCCCCCTCCCCCATCCGCTCGAGCGCCGCCTGGGCCAGGTAGAAATAGGCGAAGATGTTGGTGCGAAAGGTTCGCTCCAGCTGCTCGGCAGTGATCTGCTGGAACTCCCCGTAGTGCTGTTCCGCCGCGTTGTTGACCAGGATGTCCAGGCCGCGGAACTCACCTGCGGTGCGCTGCACCACCTGGCGGCAGAACCCCTGGTCGCTGACGTCCCCCTCGAAGTTGAGGACCCGCACCTTCTCCCGCTGCAGGATCTCCCGGGTCTCGCGGGCGTCCTGCTCTTCTTTCAGGTAGACGAAGGCGACATCGGCCCCTTCCCTGGCAAAGGCTATGGCGACCGCGCGCCCGATGCCGCTGTCGCCTCCGGTGATCAAGGCGCGTTTCCCCTGCAGTCTCCCGCTCCCCCGGTAGCTTGTTTCCCCACAATCCGGCTTGGGCACCATCTCTCCCTGGATGCCGGGTTGCGCCTGGCGCTGGCCCGGAAACGCCTTCTCGTTATGTCCCATAGCACGCTCCTTAGTTCGTGTAGGCTGAATGCATTATGAAAAACCATTCACTTGTATCAAGCAGTTTCCGGTTGTCAAGGAACCCGAGGATTGATGCAGAACCGGGTTTTAAGGACATTGACTTTTATTAGCGTCCTCTTAAAATTCACCAGTCGCGGTTTCAATGAGCAGCCTCGGCCGTCTACACCCAGACGGGAGGCGATGACGCCGCCTCCCGGGAAAGGAGCAGCCATGTTAGCCAAGGCCCGTATCGCAAAACACCCGATCCACCCCATGCTGGTCCCGTTCCCCATCGGTCTCTTGGGGTTCTCCCTCATCTGCGACCTGATCGGGCTCTCTACGCGCAACCCGCTCTGGTCGGTGTTCGCGGCCTACGCAATGGCAGCCGGCATCCTGGCAGCGCTCGCGGCCGCCCTGCCGGGGCTCATCGACCGGTTGGCCCTGCACCGCCAACCGGTCAAAAAGCTCGGCATCTACCACATGAGCTGCAACCTGGCGGTGGTCGCGCTCTTCGTGGTCGACCTTTGGTGGCGACTGAGGGTCCCCTTCTCGAAAGGCCAGGTGCTGCTCTCGGCGGGTGGGATTGTGCTCCTCATGGTATCGGGGTGGCTGGGCGGGGAGTTGGTCTACGTGCACCGCACCGCTGTCGACGAGACCGCCCTGCCCCAGGAGGAACCGGCGACCTTCTAGCGCTGCACGAGCAGGCAAGCGAGGAATCTTCGATGCGAGTGCATCATCTCAAGCCCATGCTGAGCTGGGCCGTTTTTTTGGGCTGGTACCTTTGTTTCAGTGCGTCGCTGGAGCGTGCGGAACTCATAACGGGGGCGGTCTTCGCCCTGGCGATGCTCCTTCCCATGCACCACCTGCACCGCGATGCGCTTGCCACGCTCCATTTCAAGCTCCCCTGGCTCCTGCCGCTCGTGAAGATTCCGTGGGCCATGTTCCAGGAATCCTGGCTACTCTGTCTGGCGCTCTTCCGGCGCCTGGTGCACGGCGAGGCGCAGGGGGCGTTTCACGAGTGGCACCGGTTGGGGCCAGCGGATGAGCAGCGCACCGCCCGCCGCGTGCTGCTCACCTTCGGCGTCTGCATCACCCCGAACAGCTACCTGGTGTACCTGGACCCGGAGGCCGGCGTCGCACTGGTCCGGCAACTGGTCGGCAAGGAGGTCTCCCCCCTGGACCGGGAATTCCTGGAGTTGCCATGAACCTCTGGTTACTTTTTGCCGCGATCATCCTTTTGAGCATGCTCCCCTGCATCTGGGTCTGCCTGACCGGCCGGATCATGGAGCGCTTCGTCGCGCTGCAGATGGCCCAGGTCCTCACGGCACTGGTGCTCTTGCTCTGCGCGCAAGGGTACCAGCGGGACATCTACTACGACGTGGTCCTGGTGCTCTCGGTGCTCGCCTTCGCCTCGGGGCTCGTCTACCTCCGCTTCCTGGAGCGTTGGCTGTGAACGGCGGCTACCCCACCGACCTCCCGGTCATCCTCGTCCTGAGCTTCGCAAGCCTTGTCTGCGTGCTCTCCAGTTTGGGTCTGCTCCTCATGCGCGGCTTTTACGACAAGCTGCACTACCTAGCTCCCCCCGCCGTCCTCGGCCTGGGGGGCGTCACCCTCGCCATATTCCTCGAGGAGGGCCTAAGCTCGGCCACCTTGAAAGCCGTCCTCGTTTTCGCGGTCACCCTGATCAGTAACCCCGTCATCACCTATGCTGCCGCGCGGGCCAATTACCTGCGCACCCGCCCCAAGTCATGAACGAGATCCTGCAGGCAATCGTCTTTGTCATGGTGGCGATCGCCGGCACCGGCGTGGTAACCACGCGGGATCCTCTGCATCAGTCCCTGGTCGCCGGCTTATTCGGGCTTTTGCTGAGCGTGCTGTTCATGGTGCTTCAGGCGCCGGACGTGGCGCTCTCCGAGCTGGTGGTCGGTGCGGTGGCATTCCCCCTCATGGTGCTTTTGACCGTTGCGAAGACCCGCGCCAAGGAGTGCGAATGAGACAGAGCGCCACCAGGATCATCTTCTGGAGCATCGCCGGACTCTTCGCCTTCCCCCTGTTCCTGGCGCTGCGGGATCTCCCCGACTTCGGCGCCTACGCGGGCCCCTACGGCGACCTGGTGCTCGCGACCTGCACCGGGGAGCGCCACACCCCCCAGGGGGTTGCCGCCGTCACCTTCGACTACCGCGGCTTCGATACCCTGGGCGAGGAGTTCATCCTCTTCGCGGCACTGGCGGGGGCCCTGCTTCTGACCCGGCCCCAGGAGGACGAACGGCAGCATCCCCCGCGGGACCACGCCCTGGACCGCCCGGTCCCCCAGGGAAACGAGCCCATCGTAGCTGCCGGCAGGCTGATGTTTCCCTTCTCCCTCATGCTCAGTATCTACATCATCGTGCACGGGCACCTGACCCCGGGAGGCGGCTTTCAGGGGGGGGTACTCTTGGCGACGGCCTTCTACTACGTCTATTTAAGCGGCGAGTACCAGGACCTGCACCCCTTCACCTCGGTCCCCCTGCTCGAGTCGCTCAAGGTGCTGGGAGCCGCAGGTTTCGCCCTCCTGGCTGCGTCGCCGCTCGCCGTGGGGCTCCCCTTCATGACCAACCTGCTCCCCCTGGGGCGGGAAGGTGGGCTCCTCTCCGCGGGGACTCTTCCTCTTTGCAACCTGTTAGTCGGCTGCGAGGTCGGTGCCGCCTTCCTGTTGCTGATCGACGCCTTCCTGCGCCAGGTTGTCGTGATCGGGAAGAAAAAGGAGGAGGACTCGTGAGCGAGCTCCCCTTTTTGGTCACCATCTGGCTCTTCCTGATCGGGCTCTACGGCATCGCTACCAGCCGCAACACCATCCACCTGGTAAGCTGCCTCTTCGTGGCCCAATCCTCCACCTACCTTCTGCTCCTCTCGGTCGGTTACAGGGCCCACGGCAGCGCCCCGATCTTAAGCGGTATTCCCCCCGGCGCGCAGCCGGTCGACCCCGTGGTGCAGTCGCTTGCTCTCACCGACATCGTGGTCGGCGCCACGGTTTCGGCACTCATTCTCATCTTCGCGCTGCAGTCCCACAAGCGCAGTGGGACCCAGGACCCGCGGCGCACCCCGCCCATGCGAGGCTGACCCATGGAACAGCTCGCCCCCCTTCCCGTGGTGATCCCGCTCATCATGGCGGCGCTGTCGGTCCTGGTCGAGAAACTCCCCGGCAAGCACCGCCTGCTCGACCTGTTGGGGCTCGGCACGGTCGGCACGGTCTTGGCGATCGACCTGAAGCTCGTCGGGCTCTCCTTCGAGAAGACCCTGGTCTACTGGTTCGGGGGGTGGCTCCCCCGAAACGGCTTTCCGCTCGGGATCGCCTTCGCCATCGACCCCGCCGCGGCGGGGCTGGCGGGCTTCGCCGCACTCCTCACCCTTTTGGGCCTCATCTTCTCCTGGCACTACTTCAGGAGCATCGGCAGCCACTACCACTGCCTCATGCTCCTCTTCCTCGGCTCGATGCAGGGTTTTTGCCTCACCGGCGACCTCTTCAACCTCTTCGTGTTCTTCGAGCTGATGGGGGTCGCGGCCTACGCGCTCACCGGGTACAAGATCGAGGACACCGGCCCCCTGGAGGGGGCGCTCAACTTCGCCGTGTTGAACAGCATCGGCGCCTTCCTGGTCCTCCTGGGGCTGGGGATGATCTACTCCAGGACCGGAGGGTTGAACCTCGCCTGGATCGGCACCCAGTGCGCGAGCCAAGGGGCCGATCTCACCCTGCAGGCCGCCTTCATGTTGCTCTGCATCGGTTTTTTGGTGAAGGCTGCGGTGATCCCCTTCCACTTCTGGCTTCCCGACGCCCATGCGGTGGCCCCCACTCCGGCCTCGCTCCTCTTCTCCGGCATCATGGTCGAACTCGGGATCTACGCCGTGGCGCGCTGCTATTGGACCCTCCTGGCGGACCAGGAAGCGGTCTCCTGGATGGGGACGCTCTTTCTCTCCCTGGGGCTCGCCACCGCACTTCTGGGTGCCGGCATGGCCTTCGTGCAGCGCCACCTGAAGCGCCTTTTGGCCTACTCCACGGTGAGCCATTCCGGGATGATGCTCGCCGCCTTCGCCCTCGCCGACCCCGGGGCACTCGGCGGTTTTTTCCTGTACCTTTTCGGCCACGGTTTCGTGAAGGGGGGGCTCTTTATCGCGACCGGGATCGTCCTGCACCGGCTCAAATCGGTGGACGAGGACCAACTCCGTGGCCGCGGTAGAGAACTCTGGCTTACCGGCCCGCTCTTCTGCCTGGGGGGGCTGGTTCTGGCCGGCGTCCCTCCGTTTGGCACTTGGGTCGGCAAGGCGCTCATCGAACAGCGCGCCGAGGCCCTCGGCTACCCGCTGGTCACCCCGGTGCTCCTAATAAGCTCGGCGCTGACCGGCGCCGCCGTGCTGCGCGCCGGGCTGGGGATCTTCTACGGCGCGGGCTCCCCCAATTTCCTGTCGGCCTGCGCGCCGGCCACCGGGGACCAGGAACTCCCGGAGACGGCGAAAGCGCTGGACCGGACCCCCTTCGTAATGGCGCTCCCGCTTTGCCTCCTCTTTGCGGCGGCGCTCGGCACGGGAGCTTTTGAGGAACTATCGCGCCGGGTGCTCCTGGCAAGCGCCCGGTTCTGTCACAGCGAGGGGTACCGCCTCGCGGTACTCGCCGGCCGGGCGGGCGCAGTCACCCCCTTGCCGCTGCCGCAGCTGGAATGGCAGAAGGGACTCCTTTCCGGCGCGGCGGCCCTGGCAGCGGCCCTGCTGGCGCTGTTCGGCCTCCCCTTGCCGGCCTGGCTGCAGCGCCCTTACAAGCAGTTCTTCCAGGGGGTGCTGAGGGTGCTGCGCACACTCCACAGCGGCTACGTGGGCGACTACGTGATCTGGTTCCTGCTCGGCTCCGCCGCACTGCTGCTCGCCACCTGGGTCAATTCCGGATTGTAAATCGTTTTTCACTGTCCTAGACTGAAGTCAGAAGCGTACTCGCAACCAAGGAGGTACCGTCATGGCAACAGCAAGCGGAAGAGGGAGCGGACAGTCCCCGGCCAACGTAACCCGGTTTCTCAAAGGGATCGACTTCCCGGCCCAGAAGAAGGACCTCATCCAACACGCCAAAAAAAATCAGGCCGAGAAGGATGTGATGGACCTGATCCAAAATATGGAAGAACGTGACTACGAAAGCATGGCCGACGTCATGAAGTCCTACGGAAAAGAGCCGCACCGCACCAGCGGCAAGGAGTCGACCAGCAAGGAATCGACCACGAAGGGGCGCAGCCAGGGTAAACAGGGCCAGGCTCACCACCGGTAGTAACGGTAGGCCGCGCACAATGACAAAAAGGGGGCCTGGACCGGCTGGTTCAGGCTCTTTTTTTGTGCGGCAAAGCCCGGGACAGGCACAGGGGCGCGCGGTCAAGTCAAACCGCTCCCTTCCCCAGCTTCCTCTCTGAGAACGGCAGCCGCTAGTGAGTTCAGCCCCCCTTTAAGGAGCGCCTTCCAGCAGTAACTGCCTGCCATCTGCCAGCCCTCCCCACCTCAAAGCTAGTCCGGAGAAAAATATTTGACAGTACGATGCGACCTGCTACCATAGGAAAGTCTTCATTAGCATTTTCTATCTTTCTGCCAAAAAACTGGAGGAAGGGCTGGTATGGGACGACGCGTGCTGATCACCGGAGGAGCAGGGTTTATCGGCTCCCACCTTGCCGACGAACTGCTCCGGCACGGTTACGAGGTCCGGGCATTAGACCTGTTGCTGCCGCAGATTCATGGGCCAGAGGCGCGCCGCCCGGCCTACCTTGCGCCGGAAGTCGAGCTCATTAAGGGAGACGTGCGCAACAAGGAGCTGGTCTGCCAGGCCCTCAAGGGGGTCGACGCGGTGTTCCACCTGGCCGCCATGGTCGGGGTGGGCCAGAGCATGTACGAGATCGAGAAGTACACCTCCACCAACAACTACGGGACCGCGGTCCTTCTGGAGGCGCTCGCCTCCTGCGGCGGCGTCGAGAGACTGGTGGTCGCCTCCAGCATGAGCATCTACGGCGAGGGGCTTTGCCGCGACGCCGCGGGGAACCTGCACAACCCGCCGCAGCGCACCCTGGAACAACTGCAGGGGGGCGCCTGGGAGTTGCGCGGGGCAAAGGACGAGGTGCTCACCCCGGTTCCCACCCCGGAGCTTAAGGTACCTTCGCTCGCCTCCATCTACGCCCTTTCCAAGTACGACCAGGAACGGATGTGCCTCATCTTCGGCTCGGCCTACCGGGTCCCGGTGCTGGCCCTGCGCCTCTTCAACGTCTACGGGCCGCGCCAGGCCCTCGCCAACCCCTACACCGGGGTCCTGGCCATCTTCGCCGCGCGCCTTTTGAACGGCAAGCCCCCCACCCTCTTCGAGGACGGCCGCCAGCAGCGCGATTTCGTGAGCGTGTACGACGTGGCGGCTGCCGGGCGCTTGGCGCTCGAGGCCCGGCAGACCAAGGACCAGGTCTTCAACATCGGATCCGGGCGGCGCTTCACGGTCTACGAGATCGCCCTCTCGCTCGCCCGGGTGCTGAACCGCCCCGATATCGAGCCCGAGGTAACCGGCACCTACCGGGCCGGCGACATCCGCCACTGCTTTGCCGACATAAGCGAGGCCAGCCAGCAGCTTGGATACCAGCCAAGGATCGCCTTCGAGCAGGGAGTCCTCGAGTTGGCCGAATGGCTTGCCGGGCAGAGCGCACCAGACAACCTGACGCAGGCGCACGCCGAGCTTCGGGCCCGGGGGCTTACCATATGAGCGAGGAGCGCATCGTGAAAGAGTCGTCGTCGGCACAGTTGCCTCAGCACCTGGGGGTAGTGGAGTGGTTTCGCCCGGGCGAGTACGACAGGGTGGAGCGGGCGCTCGAGGATCTCGCCCAGCTCGGGATCCGGCGCCTGAGGACCGGCGTCTCCTGGGCCGACCTCTACACCCCGGAGGGAGACGCCTGGTACCAGTGGCTGATCCCCCGGCTGGGACGCGAGCTGGAGCTCCTCCCCTGCTTCCTCTACACCCCCCCCTCCATCGGGCTGGAGCAGAAGACCTCGGCGCCGCCGGTGCACCCGAAGGACTACGCCGACTTCATCGACGTCTTCATAAGCCGCTACGGCGAGTACTTCGAGTACGTCGAGCTCTGGAACGAACCCAACAACCTGAGCGAATGGGACTGGACCCTCGACCCGCACTGGACCATTTTCGGCGAGATGATCGGCGGCGCCGCCTACTGGGCCAAACAGCGCGGCAAGAAGACGGTCCTGGGGGGGATGAGCCCGATCGACGCGCACTGGCTCTGCCGGATGTTCGACCTGGGGGTGATGGAACACATCGACGTGGTCGGCATCCACGGGTTCCCCGACATCTTCGACTACACCTGGAAAGGGTGGCACTGGAACATCGACTCGGTGCGCGAGGTGCTCACCAGCCACGGCAGTCCCTGCGAGATCTGGGTCACCGAGGCCGGCTTCTCCACCTGGCAGCACGACGAGCGCAAGCAGATCGAGGTGTTCCTCGACTTCCTGAAGGCCCCCGCGGACCGGGTCTACTGGTACGGCATCGACGACCTGGATCCCATGCTTGCCGCGGTAAACCGCTTCCACCTGGACGACCGGGAGTACTTCTTCGGCCTGCGCCGTGCCGACGGCACCCCGAAGCTCTTGTTCCGGCTCCTGGAGCAGGGAGGAGTGCCGCTGCTTAACAGCGTGCTGGCCACCAAGAGCGCCCCCCGCCCTGCCCCCTCTTTCCGCGACAAGGCGACCCTGATCACCGGCGGGGCCGGGTTCATCGGCACCAACCTGGCCCACCGTCTGCTTTCCGAGGGGGAGCGGGTCATCATCTACGACAACCTCTCCCGACCCGGGGTGGAACGCAACCTGCTCGGGCTCAAAGAGAAATACGGTGCCCTGGTGGAGGCGCGCCTGGCCGACATCCGCAACGCCTTCCAGTTGGGCCAGGCGGTGCGCGAGGCAAAGCAGGTCTTTCATTTCGCAGCCCAGGTGGCGGTCACCACCAGCGTGAAGCATCCCGGCGTCGACTTCGACATCAACGCGAACGGTGCCATCTCGCTCCTGGAGGCGATACGCAAAGCCCCCGAGCCCCCTCCCCTGATCTTCACCTCCACCAACAAGGTCTACGGCGGGATGCAGAACATCGCCCTGGAGCGCGTCGGACACCGCTACCAGCCGGTCGATCCCCGGCTGCGCGACTACGGCCTCTGCGAGGCGACCCCGCTCGACTTCCACAGCCCCTACGGCTGCTCCAAGGGATGCGTCGACCAGTACGTCATCGACTACGCCCGCAGCTTCGGCCTCCCCGCCGCAGTGTTCCGGATGAGCTGCATCTACGGCCCGCACCAGTTCGGCAGCGAGGACCAGGGGTGGGTCGCCCACTTCGCCCTGCGCACCCTGAGCGGCCAGCCCATTACCATCTACGGCGACGGCTGCCAGATCCGCGACGTCCTCTTCGTGGAAGACCTGGTGGACGCCCTTTTGCGCGCCCGCGACCTCCTACCGGGCATCTCGGGCCAGGCCTTCAACATCGGCGGCGGCCCCCAGCACACCCTCACCCTCCTCGAGCTCCTCGAGCTCTTGCAGGCCTTAAAAGGGGACCTCCCGGCCATCGACTACGGCGACTGGCGCCTGGGAGACCAGAAGTACTACGTCTCAGACATCCGCAAGTTCAGCGAGGTAAGCGGCTGGCGCCCCCGCCACACGGTCATCGAAGGGGTGAGCCGCCTCTACGACTGGCTAAGCCAGCTCGCCCCGCCACGCAAGCCCTCCCGCAGGTGCTGGCAGCAAAACTACCCCCAGAGCACCCTTTAGTGCTCGCGAAAGGAAACGCATGAAAGCAGCGATGATCGTCGGCCCAGAACAGGCGGAAGTCGTCCGCACCCCGGCCCCCGACCCGGAGCCGGGGGAACTCGTGGTCAGGCTCGAGGGGTGCGGGGTCTGCGCCTCCAACCTGCCGCTTTGGCAGGGGAGATCCTGGTTCAACTACCCCGCCCCCCCGGGGGCTCCGGGGCACGAGGGGTGGGGCCGGGTGCATGCCCTGGGTGCCGGAGTGCGCGGTTTCGAGGTGGGCGACCGGGTCACCTTTCTCTCCTACCACGCCTATGCCGAATACGACCGGGCCCAGGCCGGAGCGACGCTGAAGCTCCCCGCCGGTCTCGACCCCCTCCCCTTCCCGGGGGAATCGGTTGGCTGCGCCATGAACGTCTTCCGGCGTGCCGAGGTGAGCGCCGGCCAGACCGTCGCGGTGGTCGGCACCGGTTTTCTAGGGCTCATCTTCACGGCGCTTGCGGCACGGCGCGGCGCGCGGGTGCTGGCGCTTTCCCGGCGTCCCTTCGCGCTCGACCTGGCACGGGCTTGCGGTGCCGCCGAGACCATCCCGATGGACGACCACCAGCGGGTGCTGGACCGGGTCCGCGAGCTGTCCGGCGGCGTCGGCTGCGACCGGGTGCTCGAGGCGACCGGGCACCAGTGGCCGCTCGACCTCGCCGGGGAGCTGGTGCGGGAACGGGGCAAGGTGGTCATCGCCGGCTTCCACCAGGACGGCCCGCGCCAGGTCAACCTGCAGCTTTGGAACTGGAAGGGGATCGACGTGATCAACGCGCACGAGCGGGACCCCCGCTGTTACCTGGAGGGGATCCAGGAGGCGATCCAGGCGGTCGCGGCGGGGCAATTAAGCCTTGCCGGCCTGATCACGCACCAGTTCGACCTGGACCAGGTGGCGCTCGCCTACCGCACCCTGGAACAGCGTCCCGACGGCTTCATCAAGGGGGTGATCAGGCTATGAGCGCACCGGTACAATCGCGCGGCGCAAGGCCGCGACTGGGCTTTCTCGGGGTGGGCTGGATCGGCCGGCACCGCATGCGGGCCCTTATCAGTTCGGAGACCGTCGAGGTGGCGGCCATCGCCGACACCGCGCCGGAGAACGCCGCGGCGGCCGGGGCCCTGGTGCCCCAGGCGCGCCAGGTCGCCACCCTCGACGAGCTGCTCGCCCTCGACCTGGACGGGGTGGTGATCGCAACCCCCAGCGCGGGGCACGCCGAGCAGGCGATCCGGATCCTGGACCGGGGGGTGGCGGTCTTCTGCCAGAAGCCGCTTGCCATCTCGGCCCTGGAGACCAAGCAGGTGGTGGCGGCGGCACGGCGCGCCAACCGGGCACTCAGCGTCGATTTCTCCTACCGCTTCACCGACGGGATGCAGAAGATCCACCAGCTGGTCCGCTCCGGGGAGCTCGGGGAGATCTACGCCGCGGACCTCGTCTTCCACAACGCCTACGGCCCGGACAAGGCCTGGTTTTTCGACCGCCAGCTCTCGGGCGGTGGGTGCCTCATGGATCTGGGGAGCCACCTGGTCGACCTGGCGCTCTGGCTCTTCGACTTTCCCCACGTCTGCAGCGTAACGAGCGCCCTCTACTCCAAAGGGGTGCAGCTGCACCGAGTGGCGGGGGCTGTTGAGGACTTCGCGGTCGCCTCCTACCGCCTGGCCAGCGGACAGCTGGTGCGGGTCGCCTGTTCCTGGAACCTCCCCGCCGGTCGGGACGCGGTCATCGAGGCGAGCTTCTACGGTACGGCAGGCGGGGCCTCATTCAGAAACGTCGAGGGTTCCTTCTACGACTTCGCCGCGGAGCGCTTCCGCGGCACCTCCCGCGAGCCCCTGGCGGCCCCCCCCGACGACTGGGGCGGGCGCGCCGCCATCGCCTGGGCGCGGGAGATCGCGGACGGCGGCGGTTTCAACCCGCGGGCTGAGCGCCTGGTCGACGTGGCCCAAGCCCTGGAGGCGGCCTACCGCCAGGCCCGGGAGCCCGGCCTGCACGGGAAACCCGCGTGAGCGAGGGGGGGGCGGGCGAGGTCAGCTTGACGCTGCCGCGCAGGGTGCTGATGACTGCCGATACCGTCGGCGGGGTCTGGACCTTCGCCCTCGAGCTCGCCCGGGGCTATCTCCCCTACGGCATCGAGGTGCTCCTGGCCACCATGGGGCCGCTCCCCTCCCCCGAGCAGCGCCGCGAGGCCGCCGGCCTCCCCAACGTGACCCTCTTCGAGAGCGCCTACCAGCTCGAGTGGATGGAGGCCCCCTGGGACGACGTGCACCACGCGGGCTCCTGGCTGTTGTCCCTCGAGGACCGTCTGCGCCCCGACCTGGTGCACCTGAACGGTTACGTGCACGCCGCCCTCCCCTGGAGCACCCCGCGGCTGGTCACCGCCCACTCCTGCGTACTCTCCTGGTGGGCCGACGTAAAGCAGAGCGAACTCCCCGGGCGCTTTCGGCGCTACCGGCAGGAGGTGGCGCAGGGGCTCGCGGCAGCGGACCTGGTCACGGCGCCCACCCTCGCCATGCTCCAGGCGCTGCAGTCCCACTACCTGGCGCTTCCCAGGGTTCGGGTGATCCACAACGCGCGCTGCCCGGACCTCTACTTCCCGGTCGCCAAGGAGGCCTACCTCCTCTCCGTGGGGCGCGTCTGGGACGAGGCGAAAAACCTGGCCGCGCTGGCCGGGGTGGCCCCCTACCTCCCCTGGCCGGTCTACGTGGCCGGAGACCAGGTACACCCAGACGGCGGCAGCGCCGAACTCGACAACGTCACCCTGTTGGGGAAACTCTCGCCACACCAGCTGGCCGGCTGGTTCGAGCGGAGCGCGATCTACGTCCTCCCCGCACGCTACGAGCCGTTCGGCCTTTCGGTCCTGGAGGCCGCACTTTGCGGCTGCGCCCTGGTGCTCGGGGACATCCAAAGCCTCAGGGAACTTTGGGACGAGGCGGCCCTCTTCGTCCCCCCCGACGGCCTGGGGGCCCTCTCCCAGACCCTCAAGCTGGTCTGCTCGGACCATAACCTGCGCACCTCCCTGGCCCAGAAGGCGCAGCGCCGCAGCGAGCGTTTCAGCCCGACCGTGATGGCCGCCCAGTACCTGGAGGCCTACTCGGCTGCAGCGGCCCATTTCCACCAGTCTCCGCCCCCGGCGGGGGAAAAGGTAAAGCCATGCATCTTGTGATGTTTTACCACTCGCTGCTTTCGGACTGGAACCACGGCAACGCCCACTTCCTAAGGGGGGTGGTGAGCGAACTGTTGAGCCGCGGCCACCGGGTGGAGGTGTACGAGCCCAAGGACAGCTGGAGCTACCAGAACATGATGCGCGACCACGGCGAACCTGCGCTGCGCCGCTTCAAGGAGGTCTACCCGCAGCTCGAGGGGCGGACCTACCAGGCGGAGCGCCTCGACCTGGACCGGGTGCTCTCCGGGGTGGATCTGGTCCTGGTGCACGAGTGGAACGACCTCGCCCTGGTCAGGCGCCTGGGAGAGCACCGCAAGAAGCACCCGCACTACCGGCTCTTGTTCCACGACACCCACCACCGCAGCGTCACCGACCGCGCATGGAGCGCCAACTGCGACCTCACCGGCTACGACGGGGTGCTGGCCTACGGCAGGAAGCTCAGGAACCTCTACCTCGCCTCGGGGAGGGTCCGCGAGGCGTGGGTCTGGCACGAGGCCGCCGACGCCCGGGTCTTCTACCCGCAGCCGGCGCTGGAGAAAACCGGGGACCTGGTCTGGATCGGCAACTGGGGGGACGAGGAGCGCAGCGAGGAACTGCGCGAATTTCTGATCGAACCGGTGCGCCGCCTGGGGCTCAAGGCGATGGTCTACGGGGTGCGCTACCCGGACCAGGCCCTGCGTGCCCTGAAGCAGGCCGGCATCCGCTACGGCGGCTGGCTCCCCAACTTCGAGGTTCCCAGGATCTTCGGCCGCTACCGGGTCACCGTACACATCCCCCGCCGCCCCTACGCAACCAAGCTCCCGGGGATACCGACCATCCGCCCCTTCGAGGCACTGGCCTGCGGCATCCCGCTGGTCTGCTCCCCCTGGGACGACTGCGAACACCTCTTCACCCCGGGAAGCGACTACCTGGTCGCGGTCAACGGCGAGGAGATGGTGGTGCAGCTGGAAAAGCTGCTCGCCGACCCAAGCGGCGCGGCGGCACTCGCCGAGCATGGGCGCCAGACCGTATTGGCGCGGCACACCTGTGCGCACCGGGTAGACGAGCTGCTCGCCATCGCCGCGGGGCTTTTGGAGCGGCACCCCTGCGACGCCGGGATCCCCCTGAACAGGCACCCCCAACCGTTGCCCGAGCCGCCAGGGGACGAACTCCTCCGGCAGGTGCCCCGCGAGGTGTTAAACGGAGACCGCTGACTGCGCCGCTCCACGGCCCGGTCCTGAAGCTGCTGCAGCTCGATTTCACCAAGAAAGGAAGCAACCGACATGTCCGTGCGCCTCGACATCGCCTTTTTTGCCTCAAGCCTGGTTTCCTCGTACTGGAACGGTGCCGCCACCTACTACCGCGGCATGGTGAAGGCCCTCAACGACCTGGGACACCGCATCACCTTTTTCGAGCCCGACGCCTACGAGCGCCAGTCGCACCGCGACATGCCGGATCCCGAGTGGGCGAGCGTGGTGGTGTACCGCCCCACCCTGGACGACGTGCACCGCTCCCTGTCGCGCGCCGCCCGGGCCGACCTGGTGATCAAGGCGAGCGGGGTGGGGGTCTTCGACGAGGTGCTGGAGCGGGAGGTGCTCTCCCTGAAGCGCCCCGGCACCCAGGTGATCTTCTGGGACGTGGACGCCCCGGCCACCCTGGAGCGGGTGCGCCGCAACCCGCAGGACCCCTTCCGCCCCCTGATCCCGAAGTACGACCTGGTACTGACCTACGGCGGCGGGCTTCCGGTGGTAGAGCGCTACCGGGCCCTGGGAGCGCGGGACTGCGTCCCTATCTACAACGCCCTGGACCCCGCGACGCACCACCCGGTGGCGCCCCGGCCGCGTTTCAGGTCCCAGCTCTCCTTCCTGGGGAACCGTTTGCCGGACCGCGAGGCGCGGGTCGAGGAGTACTTCCTGAAGGCCGCCAGGCTCTTCCCGGGCGGGGATTTCCTCCTGGCGGGGAGCGGCTGGGGGGACAAGGAGCTCCCGCCCAACGTCCGGTACCTGGGGCACCTGGGGACCGCCGAGCACAACGCCTTCAACTGCAGCGCCGGGGCCGTCCTCAATATCTGCCGTGACTCCATGGCGGAGAACGGCTTCTCACCGGCGACCCGGGTCTTCGAGGCGGCGGGTGCCGGAGCCTGCATCATCACGGACTGCTGGACCGGAATCGAGCAGTTCTTCGCCCCGGGACGGGAGATCCTGGTGGCCGATTCCGGCGAGGCGGTGGCGCGGCTGCTTGGGGAACTCACCCGCGAGCGCTGCGCAGCCATCGGCGTGAACGCCTACCACCGGGTAAGCGCCCAGCACACCTACGCGCACCGCGCGCGGCAGTTCGAGGAGATCCTGGGGATCGCCCGAGACAAGGCACCCGCACTCGCGGGGGTTGCCCCATGAAGCTGGTCATCTTCGGCCTGACCATAACCTCCTCGTGGGGCAACGGGCACGCCACCACCTACCGCGGGCTGGTGCGCGAACTGGAGCGGCGCGGCC
This sequence comes from Geomonas silvestris, assembly GCF_014193515.1. GTDB lineage: Bacteria > Desulfobacterota > Desulfuromonadia > Geobacterales > Geobacteraceae > Geomonas > Geomonas silvestris. Next base: position 83,629 of record NZ_BLXX01000001.1, read on the forward strand.
ACCAGGTGACCTTCTTCGAACGGCAGGCCCCGTGGTACGCCGCCAACCGCGACCTCCCCGCCCCCCCCTACTGCCGGACCATCCTGTACGACTCGATCGACGACTGCTTCGCCACCTACGCCTACGAGATCGCCGGGGCGGACTGGGTGATCATCGGCTCCTACGTCCCCGACGGTATCGAGGCGGGCGAGCGGGTCACCGGGCTCAAGGGGGTGCCGGTCGCCTTCTACGACATCGACACCCCGGTGACCTTGGCCAACCTGGCTGCCGGCACCTGCCAGTACCTCCGCCCGGAGCTGATCCCCCGGTACCAGCTCTACCTCTCCTTTACCGGCGGCCCCACCTTGCGCGAGATCGAGGACCGCTACGGAGCGCCGGCCGCGCGCCCGCTGTACTGCAGCGTGGACCCCGAACTGCACTACCCGGACCCCGAGGCCGAACCGCGCTGGGACCTCGGTTACCTGGGGACCTACAGCCCGGACCGCCAGCCCCCTCTCGAGCGGCTCCTCTGCGCCCCGGCCCGGGACTGGCCCCAGGGACGCTTCGTGGTGGCGGGGCCGCAGTACCCGACAGCCATCTCCTGGCCCCGGAACACCCACCGCATCGAGCACCTGGCCCCCCGGGAGCACCGCGGCTTTTACTGCTCCCAGCGTTTCACCCTGAACGTCACCCGCGCCGAGATGGTCCGCGCCGGGTACTCCCCGAGCGTGCGGCTCTTCGAGGCGGCCGCCTGCGCTGTCCCGGTGATCAGCGACCGCTGGGAGGGGCTGGAGAGCTTCTTCGCCCCGGGTAACGAGCTCCTGGTGGCCGACGGACCCGCCGACGTCCTGCGCTACCTTCGCGACCTCCCGGAAACGGCGCGCCGGGAGCTCGGCGAGAAGGCTCGCGCCAGGGTGCTTTCCTCCCACACCGCGGCGCACCGGGCGGCCGAATTGGAGGAGTACCTGATCCGCGCCGCTTTCAGCTACTGACCCCGGAAGATTTCCCTATGACCAACCACCCCGACCCGACCATCGCAGCGCTCGGCCCCTGGTTCCACAACCTGCACTTTCCGGATGGGCGCCAGACCGCACCGGACCACTACCTGGGCGACTTCCCGAACTTCAAGTGGCAGGAGATCGCCGGGCACATGCCGGCAGACCTTTCCGGCTGGCGCGCCCTGGACGTAGGGTGCAACGCGGGGTTTTACAGCTTCGAACTGGCCAAGCGCGGGGCCCAGGTGGTCGGCATCGACGTGGACGAGCGCTACCTGAAGCAGGCGCGCTGGGTGGCCGGGGAGTTCGGCCTGCAGTCCCGGGTGGAGTTCAGGCGCCAGCAGGTCTACGACCTCGCCCGGGAAGAGGAGAGCTTCGACCTGGTGCTCTTCATGGGGGTGCTCTACCATCTGCGCTACCCCCTCCTGGGACTGGACATCGTGACCCAGCGGGTGAAAAGGCTCATGGTGTTCCAGACCCTCACCATGCCAGGGCGCGAAGTTGCCGACCAACTGGACCACTGGATTAACGAACGCGACGCACTGTTGCACGAAGGGTGGCCCAAGGCGGCCTTTATCGAGCACCGTTTCGCCGGCGACCCCACCAACTGGTGGATCCTGAACCACGCCTGTGTCGAGGCGCTTTTGCGCTCCTGCGGGATGAAGATCACCGGCTATCCCGGACACGAAGTCTACCTGTGCGAACCCAATCCCGCGCGCCCCAGCTGCATGACCACCTGGAACCGGGCCGAGTTCCTCTCGGCGATCGGCCAAGACTGGCAGGAATCCGAATAACACACAAACGGCGGCAGCCCCGCGAGCCGGGGCCGGGCCCACAAGGGGGTACCACATGAAAGAACAACAGGAGATGCGACTGACCAGCCCCGCCTTTAAGGACGGAGAAGCGATTCCCGAGAAGTACACCTGCGACGGCGACAACGTGAACCCGCCCCTCGCCCTGGCCTATGTCCCACCCGGCACCAAGTCGCTCGCCCTGGTGATCGACGACCCGGACGCCCCGCACGGCACCTTCACCCACTGGATGGTCTGGAACATAAGCCCGCGCCAAGAGCGGATTGAGGAGAACGCCGAACTGAGGGAGACGGTCTGCGGCAGGAACAGCTGGGGACACAACAGCTACGGGGGTCCCTGCCCCCCTTCCGGAACCCACCACTACCACTTCATGCTCTACGCGCTAAACGCCACCCTCGACATCTCCGGGAACTCGAACCGCGAGGCCCTGGCAGACGCGATGGAGGACCACATCATCGCGGTGGCGCAACTGGTGGGGCTCTACACGAAGAAGGGGTAGCCTCCCCTTTAGACGAAATTCCCGGAAAGCCGCCCGACTGATCCATCTCCCCTCGCCAAGAGGTGTCAGGGGGGCCGCTTCGTAGCCGATCGCTGCTCGGCACTACGAGGACTCTGGGGTGCCGCACAACCGTAAAAACAAAAAAGAAGGGGTCAGCACTCGTTGACCCCTTCTTTGGGCTCACTGCCACAAACCGGTATTACTTGCCGCTTTTGGTGCCGAGGTTCTTGGAGACCTCCTTTGCCTGTTGCAGGTGCTGTTCGAGAACCGGGAGGGTCTTCGCGGCGAAAGCATTCAGATCCGGGTCTTTCACCTTCTTGGTCGCCTTGCGGAACTCCGCCACGTCCTTTTCGTGATCCTTCACCATCATCTTCATGTAGTGCCGGTCGAAGTCGGCCCCGGTCATCTTGCCGAGCTTGTCGGCCTCGGACTTCATCTTGTGCTTCATCTCCGTGGGAAGCGTGATCCCCTTTTGCTGCGCCAGCGCCTTCAGTTCGTCGTTGGCCTTGGTGTGGTCGGTGACCATGCGCTGCCCGAAGTTCTTCACGTCCTGGGACTGGGCATTTTGCTGGGCCAATTGCCCCAGCTGAACCTCCATCGTGCCGCCCTCGGCCGCATCCATGACGAACTTCTGATCGGCCTTAGGCAAGGATCCCTGGGCGGCAAAGGCGGTGAGAGCCGACGCCACCAGGGCGATGGCCAGCATGAGGGTGAAGCAGAGTTGTTTTTTCATCTTCGTCTCCTTTTTGTCAGTATCTGACGTTTAGTCTGCAGCCATTGGCGGCTGCATGCGGAATGCTAGATCTCGTTGTTACGCCGGGCGGCGCGGTCAGCGAGGGCTGTCAGCACCGAGGGAGCCAGGAGCGAACTGCTCTCCTTTCCGGTCCTGAGCCGGTTCTCCCGGGGGGGCACCGGGGCCGGCAGGAGCCGTGCGGCGAGTTTGCTCCCCCAACTGAAGGCCCAGGGCAGCAGTGCGCTGGCGAGGTAGAGAAGCTTCGCCGGCAGGGTGATGATGAGACGGGGATCGCCGTAGCGGCAGGCCTCAACCACACGGCGGGCCGCGTTCGAACTGTTCACGGAGATAAGCGGGAAGCCGTCCGAGATGGAAAACCAGGCGAACTCGCGCCGGTTGTTCCCCTTGAAGTAGGCGTTCAGATGGCTCCCGGTGCGCATCAGTCCCGGAGCCACCGTGGTGACCCGGATGTGGTCCTTGGCAAGCTCCGCACGCATCCCGTCCGAAAGCGCGGTAAGGGCAAACTTACCAACGCAGTAAGGCAACAGGTGCGGCACCGCGACCAGCTCCCCGATCGATGAGATGTTCACGATGCGCCCGCCCCCCTGCCGCTTCATCTGCGGCACCACCTCCCGGACCAGGTGCAGCGGTCCCCAGACGTGGATATCGAGCGAATCCTCGAAGTCTTCCGGGTCCTGGTTTTCGAAAGGTGCCACCTGCACGATGCCGGCGTTGTTCACCAGGACGTCGATGTTGCCGCGATCGGCCAGGACCTGGCGCACCATCTCCTTCACCTGGCTTGGCTTGGTGAGATCGCAGGGGTAGCTGCGGGCGTCGATCCCCTGCACCTTGAGCTCGTTAAGCGCCCGTTGCAGCGCCTCGGCATCGCGGGCCACCAGGGAGAGCCGCGCCCCTTCGCCCCCCAACCGGCGCGCCAGCTCGAGCCCCAGTCCCCGCGAGGCGCCGGTAATGAGCACCGAGGCGCCGACAAAGTCCTCGCGGCGCCGGTTTCGCAGCAGCCGCGCCGCGCCCATGAACAAAAGCGCGGTGCCCCCGCCGGCGAGTGCCAGGGTGAGGTTGCGGGCCGATGGTTTCATGTGCCTCTCCTTCTCTAGTACGGTACGGCCTTGAGCCGCCTTCCCCCGCACCATGGACAAGGAAAGGGGCGCCGCCCGTGCTACCGGAGGCGCCCCCTGTCCGGGTGTTGCGCCGTTACTTCTTCCCCTTGGCGCCGGAACTGCGCGAGGTGGTGGTGCGCTCCTTCTCCTGGATGCACTTCTCGCCGATCTCCTGCAGGATTTTGGCGTCCATGTGCTGCGTGCACCCCGGGAAGACCTTCTTCTCCTCGTCCTGGACGTGGTGCAGGATACCCTGGCGCATCTCGCTGAAGGTGGTCAGCCACTCCTCGTCGTCCAGGTCCATGTCCTCGAGTTGCGACAAGAAGTTCTTGGCCTGTTCGTGCTCCTCGATGGCGTCGGTCGCCAGGTCCTTTAACTCCTTGATCTTTTTGACCTGGGGATAGAAATGTTTCTCTTCCATCTGCATGTGTTTCTCGAGGGCGTCCTGCAGCGTGGTGAAGAGCTCCTCGCGCTGGTTTTCCGGACCGTCCTCGATCTGGGTCATCCACTTCTCAACCTGCCGGTGATCCCTTTTCAGTAGGTCAAACAGTTGCTGTGCCATGACTGGTTTCCTCCTTGTCGGCGGCTGTTCCCCGTTTCAGGCGCTGGCGCCGCTTGCCAGCCTGGGGTTGAGGACGATCTTTATGCAGCCGTCCTTTTTCTCGTTGAAGAGCCGGTAGCCGGCCGGCGCCTCCTCGAGCGCCATCCGGTGGGTGATGATGAAGGAGGTGTCGATGGCGCCTTGGGCGATGAGCTTCAGGAGCGGGTCGAGGTAGCGGTGCACGTGGGTCTGGCCGGCCCTGAGGGTGAGCCCCTTGGCGAAGACGGCCCCCATCGGCATCTTGTCGACGAAACCGCTGTAGACCCCGGGGATGGAGACGGTCCCCCCCTTGCGGCAGGCCCTGATCAGCTGGCGCAGCGCGATGGGGCGATCCGACTCGAGCCTCAGGGTCTGTTTCACCATGTCGTAGGCTGCCTCCATGCCGCTGCCGTGCGCCTCGGTCCCCACCGCGTCGATGCAGGCATCGGGGCCCCGGCCGCCGGTCATGTGGTGCAGTACCTCGGCGACGTCCTGCTCCTCGTAGTTGATGACCTCGGCGTCACAGTGCCTTTTGGCCATCTCCAGGCGCTCGGGGAACCGGTCGATGCCGATCACGTTGGTCGCCCCCAGGTGCTGGGCGCTTTTCATCGCCAGGAGCCCGACCGGCCCGCACCCCCAGACGGCGACCGTGTCGCCGTCGCGGATCGAGCAGTTCTCGGCGGCCTGGTACCCAGTCGGGAAGATGTCGGTGAGAAAGAGCACCTGCTCGTCGCTGAGTTCCTCGGGGACCTTGTGCAGCCCGACGTCGGCGTAGGGGACTCGGACGTACTCGGCCTGGCCGCCCGCATAGCCGCCGTAGAGGTGCGAGTAGCCGAAGATCCCCGCCCCGGTGTCCCCGTAGAGTTTCTCCAGCATGAAGGAGTTGGGGTTCGAATTGTCGCACAGGGACCAGAGCCCCTGCTTGCAGTACCAGCAGTCGCCGCAGGAGATGGGAAACGGGACCACTACCCGGTCCCCCTTGGAAAAGTTGGTGACCCCCGAGCCGAGTTCCACCACCACCCCCATGAACTCGTGGCCGAGGATGTCTCCCTCCTTCATAGTCGGGACGATGCCGTTGTACAGGTGCAGGTCCGATCCGCAGATGCCGCTCAGGGTGACCCTGATGATGGCGTCTCGCGGGTTGAGGATCTGCGGATCGGGCACCCGGTCCACCTGTACGTTGTGCTTGCCGTGCCAGACGACAGCTTTCATAGTTCCCCCTTTGACGGGCCTCCGGCCCCTGGACGGCCGGCGTTAAGGCCGCTCGTGGTTGTTGGTGCGCTCGGCGGTGGCGGTCTCCCCGGTTTCCAGGATCTGCTTGAGCCTTTTGAGATCCTCCTCGATCTGGGCCCCGGTGACCGCGTGGGTCAGCTTGGCGGCCGCCTTGCCCGGTGCACCGCCCGGCGGGTAGTAACGGATGCTCACCTTCACCTCGGTGCCGCGGTCACCGGGGGCCTCGCGAAACTCCACGGTCCCCTCATTGGGGAGAGCCGCCTCGCCGATGGAGTGCCACAGGATGAGCTGTCCGGGGTAGTCGGCCACCATCTCCGCGTCCCACTCGACCGGCACGCCGGCGGGTCCTCGCGCCTTCCAGAGCGAGGTGTTTTCGCCGGTTACCTTAACCGACTCCAGGTGACGCATGAAGCTGGGGAGGTTCTCGAGGTTGCGCCAGAACTCGTAGACCTGCTGCGGGGTCCGGTTGATGGTGACGAAGGTCTCGATGAGCACCCCGCCCGGCGCGGGCCCACTCGTGTCGACTCCCATGGCCTCGTAAAGGCCGCAGTACCCGGTCTTGCCGCGGTACAGGAACATCCCGCCCGCCACCATCATGGCCAGCCCGGGGAGTAAGCGCCTGCCAGCCAGGGCCTTGATGCCGGTGATGGCCAGCGCGGCCCCCCCCATGAGGGAGGCGTTCCTCTCGGTGTGGCCCACGTTCACCTTCCTGTTTTTCCTGCCTGCCCCAATGCGGGGCACGGCCTCGGTCAGCTCCATAACGATCCTCCTTATGCGTGCGTTCGGTAATAAAAGGGGCTACCGGAACAAGACAATTAGAGATGTTTAACATGTTTCCTTTGCTTTGCAACCGTGGGAGAAATTATTGCATTACCTCGCAAAGCTGGGGCTGGTGCGAATTCCGCGGAATCGGGGTGGGGAGCCCGGCAGCAGGATCCATCGGGGTGGTTACGGCAAGCCGAGGCGCTTCATGGGAAACAGGGGGCTCAGCCAGGAGGGTGGCGCGGGAGAAGGTACGTGCTAAAAAGCGGCAAATTGTGACCTGGAACACTTACCGGAGCGTGAAATTGCCCTATGCTCGGGCAGCCTTCATTCCCGCCGGGCTCATGGGGCGGGATAACTTACGGGAGGGGACGGCATGGTGGCACGGTGGGTAGTTGGAGTCTGTCTGGCGGCATGTTGCGCGGTCCCCGCCTGGGGTGCTGCAGGACAGGCCGTTTCGGAGGTGCAGGTGGCGAAACTCGTCGAGCCGGCGCTTCCGGGGAGCGAGCGGAAGGTGCCGGCACACCCGGACCAGGTCAAGGTCAAGGAGCGCTTTCAGTACTACGACATCGACGGGGTGAGTGCGGTCGAGTTGCGCTCCCAGATGAAGCGTAACGGCACCACCTGGAACGACGGCAACATCTACGCGGCGCTCACCACCTGGGACCTCCGCTACCACTACGACGTCACGAGCAAAGACGGGCGCTACGAGCTCTGCGACATAAGCACCGATGTCGACATCGTCTTCCACATGCCCCGGCTGAGCCCCGGCACCAAGGCTCCCGAGCTTTTGAAGACGACCTGGGAGAGCTACTACCAGCACCTGCAGGCCCACGAATCCGGCCACCGCGACATCGCGGTACGCATCGGCGAGGATATTTACCGGGAACTCGCTGCCCTAGGCAGCTCCGCCAGCCGCAACGACTTGGAGCGGCAGGCACAGGCGCTGGTCAAGGCGCAGTTCCGCAAGCTCAAAGAGGAGCAGATCGACTACGATGCCGAGACCCACCACGGCATCAAGCAGGGCGCCGTGCTGACCGAGCCGACGCTGGCCAGCAACTCGGCGCAAGAACCGTCGGAATAAGACGAGGCAACGGCAACGGCGGCCTTGGACCGATTCGACAGGTCGGTCGGGCCGGAGCATGCTACGCGCCTGACGGCGCGCCGGGCGACTGATTATTCGCCCCTACAGCGTCTGTCAAACAAAGGCACCAGATACACGAAAAGCCCCAACCGTAAAGGATGGGGCTTTTCGTGTGGCGGCGCTGGGGAAACGGCTCGGGCTAACCCTGGTGCAGGGAGAGCTTGCGCATCAGGTCGTAGAGGGTCGGGCGGCTCACCCCCAGGTCCTCCGCGGCCTTGAGGATATTGCCGGACTGGCGCTCGATGGCGGCGAGGATCATCTCGCGCTCCATCTTTTCCCGCGCCTCGCGCAAGGAGAGCTGGTCGCGCGGCTTCTCGGCCGCGGCCACCGGCTCGTGGTCGCACCCCAGGTCGAGCGGGCCGATCGCGGCCCCCTCGCACATGATGACCGCGCGCTGCACCCGGTTGCGCAGCTCACGCACGTTCCCGGGCCAGTCGTGGCGCTTCAAAAAGGCGATCCCCGCCGGCGAGAAGCGGTTCACCTTCTTCTTGTTCTCCTTGGCGTAGAGCTTCAAGAACTTATCGGCGACGGCTACCACGTCGTCCCCGCGCTCGCGCAACGGCGGGAGCTTGATGGTGATCACCCCGATCCGATAGTAGAGGTCCTCGCGGAAGCGCCCCTCGGCGATGGCCTTCTCGATGTCCACGTTGGTGGCGCAGATGGTCCGGGTGTCGATGGTGATCTCCTCGCGCCCCCCGACCCGCTGGATGGTCCCCTCCTGCAAAAAGCGCAACAGTTTCACCTGCAGGTTCACCGGCAACTCCCCGATCTCGTCGAGAAAGAGGGTGCCGCGCTGCGCGTAGCTCAGTTTCCCCTGCACCGCCACGTGGGCCCCGGTAAAGGCCCCCTTCTCGTGCCCGAAGAGCTCGCTCTCCAGAAGGTTCTCGGGAATCGCCCCGCAGTTGATCGGGACGAACGGCCCGCGCCGCCTGAGGCTCGCCTCGTGGATGGCGCTCGCCACCAGTTCCTTCCCGGTGCCGCTTTCGCCGGTGATGAGGATCGGGGCGTTGGAGGAGGCCACCTTGCGGATGGTGGTGTAGACCGCCTGCATGTCAGGACAGGAACCGATCATCCCCCAGTGCTCGCCCGGGACCGCACCCTCCTGTTCGGTCATCCCCAGGTTCTGCTCGTCGATGTTGGCCAAGTGGAAGGCGCGGCTGATGATCACCTTGAGCTCGCTTAAGACGGGGGGCTTCGCGTAGAAGTCGAAGGCGCCGGTACGCACGGCGCGCAGGGCGTTCTCGCGCTCGTTGTTGCCGGTCAGCATGATCACCTTCACCGCGGGGTTCGCGGCCAGCATCTCCTCGAGGCAGCGAAACCCCTCGATCGAGCTGTCGGGGTGCGGCGGCAGCCCGAGGTCAAGCACCACCACCGTGGGCCTCTCCCTCTTGAAGCAGCTCATCGCCTCCCGGGCGTCCCCCGCCAAAAGGACCTGGAAGTCCTGGTTCAGCCCCCATTTGAGCTGCTGGCGTATATCCTGGTTGTCGTCAACGATCAGAAGTTTTTCCACGTTTCCTCCCTTAGGCAGCCTGGGTCACCCAACCGGTCGCCGCCGACGGCGGCTGCAGCCACACGGTAAAGGTGGTCCCCTCCCCTTCGACGCTGGACACGTCGATCCTGCCGCCATGGGCCGCCACGATCTGGCGGCTTTGGTAGAGCCCGATGCCGAGCCCCTCTTTCTTGGTGGTGTGAAACGGGGTGAAGAGTTCCTTGCGGATGAAGCGCTGCGACATGCCACAGCCGGTGTCGGTTACCCGGATGAAGGGGGCCCCCTCGAAGCCGACCTCGGCCAGCACCACCTTTCTCTCCCCCTGGGACGCCTCGATGCCGTTGATGAACAGGTTCAACAGCACCTTCTGCAGTTCGCGCTCGTCGGCTAGGGCTATCTCCGGCGTTCCCTGGACAGTGACGCCGCTTGTTGCGGTGAGCGTGCTCCCCACCATCCGGGCGCTCCTCTGCACCAGGGGGAGCAGCTCGGTGGGGCGCAGGTTGTACAATTCGCTCTCCCCCAGGTTTTTAAGACGCGCGATGAGCCCCTGCATCTTGTCGGCGGTGTTTTTGAGCGAGCCCAGCATGTCCTGCTGGAACTCGGGGTTGTCCAGGTGGTTCCGGGCGTTCTCCACGATGAGCGAGACGGTCGCCACCAGGTTCTTCAGGTCGTGCACCACGAAGGTCGCCAGGCTCCCCACCGCCTCCATGGCGCGGGCCCGGGTGAGCTCCTCGGAGAGCCGCTGATGCTGGATGGCGATCGAGGCCTGACGCGCGATGGTCTTCATGAGGTCGTAGTCCTCGTAGCGGTACTGCTCGCTGGGGGCCACCTGCTCGCCCAGTGCGATGAACCCGGTGATCCTCTCGGCCTCGAAGAGCGGGATCACGAAGGAGATCTTGTGCTTTACCAGGAACTCCCGGTTCTCGGCGAGGATCTCCGGGTTGTCGTCGGTGCGGCAAAACACCCACCCCTTCTGCTTCATATAGGCCACCAGCGAATTCCCCTGCGAAATGGTCTCCTGCAGGCGGCTCATCTCGAGGATAGAGGTGGCGCAGTAGAAGTAACCCTCTTGCTGCAGGAAAAGGGCGGCCCCGTTCACCCCGAAGATGTCGCAGTAGGCCCCAAGGACGCGTTTTAAAAGGTCCTCGCCGGACTCGAAGGCGGAGAGGCGCTGGGTGAGCCCCAGCCATTGGGCGCGGTAGTCGTACTTGCTTTGGTAGAAGTTCTTGTGCAAGAGGACCTTGATCTCGCGCTTGACCCGTTCCGAGAGAAGGAGGAGCAAAAGCCCCATCCCGGCCAAAAAAGCGCAGGAATAGGCGAGCACCCGCGGGAAGAGCGGACCCAGGTGGCGCATCCCCTCGCCCAAGACCCCCAAAAGGATCAGGTAGCCCGCCACCACGAAGGTGGCCACCGACTTAAGCTGCACCCGCTGGGACACCCTGACCCGGGCACCGCCGCGCCAGTGCAGCCGTGCGTAGGCCATCATGGTGGCGGCCACCACGAACAAAAGGCTCCGCAGCGGCACGAGCTCCATGTGCAGGGTGCGGTACAAAAGGGCGTTCGAGTAGTAAAAGACCTGCACCGCGAGCATGGTTCCCAGGGCGACGATGTCCAGCTTGACCCGCCACAGGGCGTCGGGCGAGGCGTTCACCAGGGTCGCCTCGAACTGGGTGAGCGCGACCACCAGGAGCACCATGACCAGGGTGTAGAAGTAGTAGCCGACGTCGGTGAGAAAGAGGATCGGCTCGGAGGGGAAATCCGGGAAGTAGAAAACGCGGTCGACGGGGAAAATCAGGGGGACGGCCAGCAGCACCGTGGCGCAGGCCGCCAGGCGCCGCGCCACGCGGGAGCTGGACCTCGGGCCGTTATCGCGGGCGTAGCTCAGCGCACAGAGAAGCCACAAGGCGGGAAGGAGCGCCTCGACGAAGAGCGCGCCGCGTTTCCAGGGCAGCGGTTCGAACTCCCCGCTCAGGGCGGCCAGGTCGCAGAGCTCCAAAAGCGCCGTGGCCAAAAGCGGCGCGGCGAGGATCACCCCGCCGTGGCTGCGCTCCTTCTGGATCACGCGCACCACGCCGATCAAGAGCAGTACGATGGCAGCTATGGAAACGAGCATCCCAACCCCTTAACGTTACAAGCTACCTGGTCCCTCCCCGGCGGCGGGGAAGGCCCCCTGGCCATCCCTAGAGGGTCCAGACCCTCATCCCTGCCTCCTCGAGGTGCGCGCGCGGGTAGATCCCTTTCACGTCCACGAGGACCGGGTTGTGGTTCATCAGCGCCAAAAGTTCCTGAAGTCCCAGTGCGCGGTACTGCCGGTGCGCCACGGCGGCCACCACCGCCACCGCCGGTTCTACTTCGTTCAGGGGGATCAGGTCAACCCCGTACTCGTGCCGGGCCTCCGTGGGGTCGGCCAGCGGGTCGCAGACCTGGACCCGGATGCCGTAGTCCTTGAGCTCGGTGATGATGTCGATCACCTTGGAGTTCCTCAGGTCCGGGCAGTCCTCCTTAAAGGTGAGCCCCAAGACGGTGACCAAGCAGTTGAGGACCGGATGCCCCGCCTGGATGATCTCCTTCACGGCGCGCTGGGCCACGAACTTCCCCATGCCGTCGTTGATGCGCCGCCCGGCCAGGATCACCTGCGGGATGTACCCGAGCTTCTCGGCCTTGTGGGTCAGGTAGTAGGGATCGACGCCGATGCAGTGCCCCCCGACCAGACCCGGGGAGAACTTGAGGAAGTTCCACTTGCTCCCGGCCGCCGCCAGCACCTCGCCGGTATCGATCCCCATCCGGTCGAAGATGACGGCGAGTTCGTTCATGAGGGCTATGTTCAGGTCGCGTTGAGTGTTCTCGATCACCTTGGCCGCCTCGGCGACCTTGATCGAGGAGGCCCGGTGCACCCCGGCGGTAACCACCGACGAGTAGACCTGCGCCACGATCTCCAGGGTCTCCGGGGTCTGCCCCGCCACCACCTTCTTGATCTTCGTGAAGGTGTGCTCCTTGTCGCCCGGGTTGATGCGCTCGGGGGAGTAGCCCACGAAGAAGTCGCGCCCCGCGGTGAGCCCCGAGACCCGCTCCAGGATCGGGAGGCACTCGTCCTCGGTCACCCCGGGGTAGACGGTGGACTCGTAGACCACGATGTCGCCGGGCTTGAGCGCGGCCCCCACGGTCTCCGAGGCCCGGTACATGAGCCTCAGGTCGGGCTGGTTCGCCGCGTCTATCGGGGTCGGGACCGCGACGATGTGGAAGTCGGCGCGACGCAGGTCCTCGATGCTGTCGGTCAGCAGGATGTCGGCAGCCTTCAGCTCCTCGCCGGAGACCTCGCCGGTCCGGTCGTGCCCCTGGCGCAGCTCGGCGATCCTCGCGCTGTTGATGTCGAACCCTACGGTGCGGCGCACCTTGCCGAAGGCGACGGCCACCGGCAGCCCGACGTACCCCAGGCCGATTACGGAAATGACGCGTTCAGTATGCATGGAAGCCTCCAGGTAAGAGCTAGTGCGAAGTTCAGGCCACCGGGGGCGGTCTCGGCCGGCAGCGGGTATAAGATCGGGCCCCTGCCGCAACAGACTCCGTCCCCGTCCCGGCCGACGCCGCAGCGGGAAGCGCAGCCGCAGGGGAGCTAGATGGGGAGAAACTCCCGGATCACCGGGTAGAAGTCGGCAACGAAGCGCTCGCCGGTGGCCTGGGCCCGCTCCTCGGACCCACCGAAGGGGACGGAGATCCTGATGAAGGCGGCGTCGCGGCGCCCGTAGAGCACCGAGTTGGCGATCTCGGCGAGCTTTAAGGAGTACTCCTCTGAGATGCTCTGGCCGCGGACCTGGTACCAGTAAAGGAAAAGCTCCTTGCTTTCCCCCTTTTGGTAGACGGCGCGCACCAGGTTGAGCGCCCCCCCCGGCACCTCGACCCGGGTGCGCCGGCTGGAGACTTCGAACCAGCCGCTCCCCGGCAGGCAGTGTTTGGGGGAGTGGATCTCGCCGGCCTCCTTGCCGCCGTCGTGGTAGCCGATGTAGAAGGTGACCCGGTCGCCGCCGGCGCCCACGTACTGGCGCAACAGCACGTCGGAGGCCTTGAGCACCGCCTGCACGTCGGCGGAGAGGACGTTCTCCCCCTGCATGCGCCAGCGGCTCACGCTGGAGGGGAACTGCTCGAAGGGGCGCTTCATCGGCACCCCGGTGTCGCGGTGCAGGTTCAGGTAGAGCGCCGCCACGATGAACAGGGCGTAGAGGGCCAGGAACTTGGCGCGGCCGATCACAAGGACCTCCCCGAACCCCGGGAGAGGAACGTCCCCAGGGAGACCATCAAGACCATGGCCACCGCAAAGACGGCGAGCCCGGCGAACTCGTGGAAGAACCCCTCGGCGGCGCGGGCGCCCCAGTACTGGGCCAGAAACCCGGTGCCGATCACCCGCAGGGCGTTGGCGGCGACAGCTATGGGGATGGCGGCCAGCACCAAAACGACCCGCCTTGCCGTGGTGAGCCGGATGAAGAAGGAGTAGGCGACCGCGAGCGCGATGAGCGAGATGAGCGACCGGATGCCGCTGCAGGCGTCTGCCACCTCCAGGGTGGTCGAGGGGAGCTGGATCACGTTTCCTTCGCGCAGCACCACCACGCCGCAGAGCTTCAGAAAGCCGATCGAGGCCTTGGTGACGAACAGCTTGAGCGGGAAGGCGACCGTATCGTAGATGATGTAGGGAAGCGGCACCATGAAGACGAGGTAGGCCAGGGGGAGCAGCATGAGGCGAAAAAGGCGTCTGCCGAAGAAAAAGAGGGTAAGGCCCGCCAGGATGACTACCAGCGAGCTGCGCATGGTGAAGTACTCGGTGGCCAGCCACCCCAAAAGGAGCTGCCCCACGCCGAGGATGACCACCAAAAAGCCGGGCCACCAGGATGCCACCTGGGCCTCGGCCAGTTCGGCGCGGCGCTCGTACAGGAAAAAGCTGGCGAGGAGGGGAACCACGAAACCGTGGGAGTAGTTGGGATCCTCGTACCACTGGCGCACCATATCGGGGACCACGCCCCGATAGAGCACCGCGACCAGCAGTAGGGAAAACAAAAGCCAGGTGCGGTTCTGTTGTAACGATTCGCAAAAAGTCATAGGTTCAGGCACAAGAACCGACCGCGACTCCACCCAATGGATTTCGGTGAAGCAACGTCAGCAGTAGCAATCGTTAATAACCAGCAGACAATTGATGGGAAGGTTTACCTGCAGCAGATTATCTCCTCATGAATAAATCATGCTTGCACAGCAAGAACTTACGCCATAATACATTTTTTTTATGATTATGCAACTGATTGCTTTGCCAGTAGGTGATTATGTGATATTCATTGTCCAAGGTACACGGTGGAGGTAGCAGATGGTCATCAAAGCACTGCCCCGGCTGCGTCAGGACAATCACCTCATCAGCAGCATCCCCTTTTTCTCTTCTCTGTCACCCGAAGAAGTCGAGCAGGTAGAGAAGCTCCTGGTCAAGAAGCACTACACCAAGGAGCAGATAGTCCTCTACGAGGAGGATACCTCCAACTTCATGTACCTGATCTATTCGGGGAAGGTACGTGTGGTGAAGCTAAACGACGAGGGGAAGGAACAGATCATCACCATCCACAAAAGGAAGGACTTCTTCGGGGAGATGTCGCTGCTGGACGGCAAGACCTCGCCGGCCACCATCATCGCCCACGAGGACTCGGTGATCGGCTTTCTCGCCAAGCGGGACTTCGAGGAACACCTGATGACCAACGACGGAATCCGCCGCAAGATCATCGACCTGCTCTGTTCCAGGCTGCGCGAGTCCTGGGAGATGATCCGGATCTTAAGTTTCAACACCGAGAACGCGCAGGACCGGGTGCTGTCGCTTCTGGAGCGCCTGGGGGAACTCTACGGCGTGAAGGACGACCGCGGCCGGATCATCGACGTGAAGTTCACCCACCAGCAGATGGCCAGCTACGCTTCGGTGACCCGCGAGACCATGAGCCGGGTGCTGAGGAACCTGGAGAAATCCGGGGTGATCGAGGTCCGGGACGACAAGGCCATCCTGCTCACCCGGAATTTCTTCACCGAGCGCTGCCGGCGCAGCACCGACCGGGAGGCTTCCGGTTACTGACCCCCCTCCCAGCCGGAACTGCGGGTCGCGCAGCAGGTCACTGAAGCGGCAACTGAGTAAAGGTCGCGTCGATCACTTGGGTCAGGGTGGCCTGGATGGCGGTCGGTTGCGTCACCTGGTCAAGATTGATGCGCATCACCTCACCCGGGCCGAACAACGTGGAACTGCCCAAGATAATATCCCCACCTGACACCAGCAGGGATTCAGCGCTCGCCGCCACCCCCGACGGGGTTACACTCACGATGTGGGCACCGGTGATCGTGAGGCTCAGCCCGTGCACCTCCTGCGGCCCAACTCCCGCCAGATAGACCGTCCCCACCGCCGTACTCCCCGACACCTGCGTGGTCATGAAGATCGAGATGGGCACCGTGACCACCACCCCCTGCGACACCCCCAGGTTCCCTGCCGCGTCGAATGCCTTGGCCGTAACCGTGTAACTGCCGCGGTTCAGGGTCGAGGTGTCGAGGCCGACCGCGTAGGGAGCGCTCGTTGCGGTCCCCTTGAGCGTGCCGCCCAGGTAGAACTCCACCCGGCTTACCGCCACGTTGTCGCTCGCGGTCGCTTCCAGGGTCGCCACGCCGGTGAGCCGCGCATTGGCCGCCGGGGACGTCAGGGTTACCGAGGGGGAGGCCGTATCGGGGGGAACGGTCGGATTCGCCCCCCCCCCTCCCCCGCCGCACCCGGCGAGGCAAAGCGGGACGAGCAACGCGACGATCTGGCCGAAACTGTTAACTCTCATGACGTCTCCTTGTGCGGTTCAAACAACAAGAGGAGGCGGCGCCGAAAAGCACCGCCTCCCATGACATGGCTGCCAACGCCCACTTAGGGCAGCTACAACTTTCCTACCAGCTTCAGAAGGATGACTACCACGTCCCCGGTGTCCACCACCCCGTTGGGGCGGGACTGGCCGTCCACGTAGGGTGCCACGTCCAGCCGCGCCAACTGCTCGGGCGTGGGGGTGATACCCCGGAGGGCGATTTCCAGGGCAAGCTGGGCGTCGGCCAGGGTCAAGGGGACCTGGGACGGAGCGAGTATTTGGATCACGGTGGTCGCGGCGGAGCGGTTACCGGAGCGGTCGGTGGCGCGCACGGTGATCTGGTTATCACCCAGGGCGAGACCGGTGAGCTGCAGGCTCCAGGCATTTGCGCTCACCGTGGCGTTGAGCGGGGTCTGGGAGCCGACCTGCACCGTCACCGAGGCGACCTGGTCGTTATCCTGGACCGAACCGGAGAGGAGCTGGCTCGTGGCGGTGCTCGGGGTGGTGACCGGGTTGATGCTGAGCGTCGGCGGTGTCGCGTCGTTGAGCACCTGAACCACCCGCGGGACTGCGCTACCGACGTTGCCGGCGGCGTCGTAGGCCTTGGCGCTCCAGCTGTAACTTCCGTTGGCGACCAGGCTGGTGTCCCAGGCGAAGCTGTAGGGGGCGGCGTACAGGGTGGCCTGCAAAAGCCCGTTCAGGTAGATCTCCACCCGGCTCACGCCGACGTTGTCGCTGGCCGCCAGGGTGACCGGGACGGTACCTCCAACGAGCTGCCCGGCGCCCGGGGCGGTGAAGGCGACGCTCGGAGCCACGGCATCGTTGAAGACGGTGACGGTTACCGAGGCGGCGTCGGCGACGTTGCCGGCGGCGTCGTAGGCCCGGGCGCTCAGGGTGTAGCTGCCGTTGGCAAGCGAAAGGGTATTCCAGGAAAAGAGGTACGGGGCACTGCTGTCGGTCCCCTGCAGGACGCTGTTCACATAGAACTCCACCTTGGTCACCCCCACGTTGTCGGTTGCGGAGGCGCTCACCGTGACGCTCCCCGTCAGGGTGGATCCGGCAGCCGGTGCCAGGAGCGACACCACCGGACGCTCGGTGTCGGGGATCGTCACCGGGTCGACCACGGAGACGGTGACCGATACCGGATCGGAGGTCAACTCGCCCCCGGCAGTGTCGGTTGCCTTTACAGCGACCAGGTATTCGCCGGGGGGGAGTTGGGTGGTGTTCCAGGACATGACGAAGGGAGCCGTGGTCGATTCGGCTGCCGCTGCGGCATTGACCAGAAACTGCACCCGGGAGAGCTGAACGCCGTCGGGCACCAGCACCCGGATTGCGGCAAGCCCGCTTACCGGGGGCGCATCGTTTGCGCTGTTCACTGTGACCGCGGGCGGGGCGGGATCGGCGTTGTCCACCACGCTGAAACTGATGCTCTCCAAACCGGTTGCACCATAGGAGGTGACGGCAAAGAAGTGGGAAGTGGCGGGGTCGAGCTGGGCCTGGGCGGCCGAGGAGGCTTCCGGGAGCAGCAGGCAGACGACCAGCGCCCAAAGGGCAGCGCTCAGCAAGGAGAGCCTTACGGGCCTGGTTGCGGCAATCGGTAGCGAGATCTTCATGGTGCCCTCACGGTCGGTGCGCCTTCCGCTGTCGGCTTGCCAGAAACAAAAAACAGCCGGACCGCACACCTCGTCTGGTAGTTCGGTATCCCGGCTGTCTCAGTAAGACCCAATAGGCTTTCCGCCCCATTCTCGCGAATGGTTTAGTATTGTCGTTTACCCTATTCAATTTTCGGATCCCGCCGCGGCGGGAGATACTCATCGTGTGACACCAGTTTCGCACAGGCGCCTGCAACATTATGTGTTTTAAATTACATTTCTCAGCGTTTCGTGGCACAGGTAGCCGTTTTGCCGGACATTTCCACGGCAAGCCCCGTCTCTGAAAGCGTCGTTTCCTTCGGTGCAGCTTCATGAACCAGTGCGACGCCAGCGCTACGCACTCTACTACAGAATGCTGACGTTTTCCAACCATTTAATGCCCAGGACCGGCGGGCGACCCGACCACCTGCCCGGGTCGCCCGGGAAAGTGTCGACACCTTTTACATTTAGCCATCGGATGGGAACGGTCTGCTTCGGGCAACTTCAGGAATTCTTTGCGAATGCCGACTTGGCACTCCTCTTGTCGATTGAATTAGCTTTATCGAATTAACCAGCAGGAGGAACAAGCCATGTACCAGCCCTACGTGCTCAGCTTCGACCAGACCGGCAACACCAAGAGCGATATGGGGTGGATCACCAACAGCTTCGAGTTCATGGCGCAGTACGAGACCACCCGGATCATCTTCGACGACGTCACCAACATCCTCACCAATCTGCGCGAAGCCTGGGGGGCGGCACTCGACAACGTTACGGTGCAACGGGTACCCGAACCGGTCCCGGAACCCGCCACCTTCGCCCTTTTCGGCGCCGGGTTTCTGGGGCTGTTTTTCACGCGCCGGACGGAGCGCCGCCCCAAGCGGTGAGAACGCGCGGGGACGGAGAGCGCGCTTAAAACAAAAAGGGCACGGAGTTGATCCGTGCCCTTTTTGCGCCGTACGCTGGTGCTGGTGTTACTTGTAGAAGTTCACCGACTGCGACCGGGTGTTGCCGGCCGCGTCATAGGCCTTGACCGTTGCGGTGTGGCTCCCCGAGCTGACCGTCAAGGTGTAGGAGAGCGAGCCGGAGGCGACTTCAGTTTTCAGGACGCCGTCCAGGTAGAGCTGGAACCTGGTCACCCCGACGTTGTCGGTGGCCGACGCCTTGAAGTTCATGGAGTTGCTGCTGCGGGACAGGGACATCGACTTGATGGTAGGGAGCGTGGTGTCGATCAAGACCGAGGCCGACTTGGCGCCGGAGACGTTCCCCGTCGCATCCTTGGCCCAGGCGTAGGCGGTGCGCAGGCCGGTCCCCGCGAAGCTGAAGCTGGTCGGGGCGCTTGCTTTCCAACCGGTGGCAGCGGCGCTGGGGGCCGTGGCGCTTTCGGTGATCAGGTACCCGGTCACGCCCACGTTGTCGCTGGCAACCAGGCCCGAGACCGCGACCGTGGTAGAGTTCGCGTTGGCCGGCAGGGTGAAGCTTCCCACCGTGGGGGCCTGCAGGTCGTTGAAGACACTCACGGTGACCGGGGTCGAGCTGCCGACGTTGCCGGCTGCGTCGTAGGCCTTGGCGGTCAGGGTGTAGGAGCCGTTCACGGCAGTGAGGGTGTTCCAGGTGAAGCTGTAAGGACTAGCGGTCGCGGTACCTTGCAGGATGCCGTTGAGGTAGTACTCGACCTTGGTGACGCCCACGTTGTCGCTGGCCGAGACCTGGACCGTCGCGGCCTGACTCAGGGTGCTGCCGGCGCCTGGGGAGGCGATGGCCACCGTCGGGGCGGTCGTGTCGTTGAAGACGGTCACCGCAACAGCGGTGGACTGCCCGACGTTGCCGGCGGCGTCGTACGCCTTGGCGGTCAGGGTGTAGGAGCCGTTCGCGCTGACCAGGGAGTTCCAGGAGAAGGTATACGGAGCCGTGGTGGCACTTCCCTGCAAAATGCCGTTCAGGTAGTACTCAACCTTCGTTACTGCGACGTTGTCGCTCGCGGTGACCTGAACGGTTGCGGTCTGGCTGATGGTGCTGCCGGTGCTCGGCGAAGTAATGGAAACCGTGGGAGCGGTCGTGTCGTTGGATACGACCACGGTCACACCGGCGGACTGCCCAATATTGCCGGCGGCGTCATACGCCTTTGCGGTCAGGGTGTGGTTGCCATTCGCACTGGAAAGCGTGTTCCATGAGAAGTTGTAGGGAAGGCTGGTTGTGGTCGCCATAAGAGCGCCATCGAGGTAGTACTCGACCCTGGTCACGCCCACATCATCACTGGCGGATATCAGGACCAGCGCGGTTTGGCTGAGGGTACTGCCGGTACTCGGGGCGACTATGGAGACCGTCGGAGCTGTGGTGTCGTTATAGACGGTTACCGTCAGGTTGGGGGACGACCCTACGTTGCCGGCCGCGTCATAGGCCTTGGCGCTCAGGGTGTGGGTACCGTTCGAGGCGGCAAGGGTATTCCAGGAGTAGCTCGCCGTGGACTGGTTGCCGGTAAGGAGCAGTACGCCATCCAGGTAGAGTTCAAGACGAGTGACGCCGCTTGCGTCTTGGGCGCTGGCACTGACGTTTACCGTGCCGCTTACCGCAGAGCCTGAGGCAGGTGCGGAAAGCGCGACGGTCGGGGGGGTCACATCCCCGTTCACGGTCACCGAAAGGACGCCCGAATCGCCCGCGTTGCCGGCCGCATCGTACGCCTTGGCACTAAGGGTGTAACTGCCGCTAGTCAACGACGTGGTGTCCCAGGCGTAGGTGAAAGGAACGCTGGAAACCTCGGCCACCTGGACGCCGTTCACAAAAAAATCGACACGGGTGACGCCTACGTTATCGGAAGCATTTGCCTGAACCGCTACGACGCCGTTGACCTTACTGGCATTGGCCGGGGAGATGATGGAGACCACAGGCGGGATCGATTCCTTGATCTCGATTATGTTGGAGTAGACGCTCTCGGTCCCGGTGGAGTTGTACGCGGTAACGGCAAAGTAGAAGTTCACGTTGGGGTCGAGACCGTCAACGGTAAAGGTAGTGACCTTGCCCACATCGATGGGAGCGCTTCCCTCTGTGGCACCGGTACCGGCAAAGGGGAGGTTCTGCGAGTTGGCCTGGTAGTACACCTTGTAACCGGCGAGGTCCGCATCAGCACTTGGATCCCAGTCGAGCAGTACCGAGGAAGCCAGACCGGTTCCGGGAAAGACCAGCACGAGTGAGATCAGGCACCATAACGCAGCGATCACGGAAGCCCACTTGCGTGATACCGTGTTGGTCTCAGTTGTCTTGCACATATCGCCTCCCAGTTGCCAGTACGCGAGACTGCGCGTGCTGGCTGGTATTTCGGCGACCTGGCTGTCTCAGAGAGACCCTCTAGGCTTTCCGTCCCACCCTCGCGGATGGTTTAGTATTATCGTGTACCTTATTCAGTTGTGGATGTTGCCCTGAACCAGCTCGGCAAGCGGACGCTAGTTTCAGGCGTGGACACATTGACACACTTTCGAAACGGCCATTGTATTTGGGATTACAAAAAACGGGATTTCCGGCTTCCGGAAGTAGCACCGGTCTTCCTGCTGAAGAAGGACGTTTGCAACCGCGGGGCCAACCCATACCACGAAGTGGTTTAACACTAACCACCTGGAATCATTTATAAAGTTTAGGAACCTGGGTTTGCGATCCTGCCGAGGATGCTGCGCAGGAGCTGAACATCGGCGGCGAACATCCCACCTGGCGCGCTCCGACGCCATCCACCTTTTGAACAGCACCGTCCTGGGCTCCACGGATGCCGATCGTTTGCAACAAAAAAAGGGTCGCTTCCGGCCAGATTGGCACCTCGGCGACCCTGCTTGCTCTTTCAGTGTATCGATCCCATCTCGTCGATGGATCAGCCCTCTACTGCAGTTTCCCAGATCCCTTCGCCCCACTCATGTTTGGTGGAGGTACCCCTTTAAGGCCAGACGAAACTCAGGTCCGCCACCACGGGGCGGTGGTCCGAGGCGAGACTGGCACCTACCCAGCAGCTCAGGGCACGTACCTGCGGCCCCAAAAAAATGTGGTCGAGGCGAAGCCAGGAAAAGCTGTAGGGGCCCAGCCACTTTTCCACCAAGCTGTGACCGAAGGTAAACCCATAGCCGCAGCCAGACTCGGAGAAGGCATCGTGCACCCCCGCCTCTCGAAGCATATCGGCGCTACTCGAGGCGTCGGGCACGTTGAGATCCCCGACCAGAACTGCGTTTCCCGGTTCTTTGCCCAGGTAATCCTTGAGCAGGAGGGCCTGTCCAAATCGCCCCCTCATGTCCCTTTCCATCCCCCTCATCGCCAAGGGGAGCCGCCGGGGATTTCTGGTCTTAAGCAGTGCTGCCAGCCGGGATCGGGGCGTTTGCAGGTGAACGTTGTAGAAAACCACGGGATGCCCCGCTACCTGGACCACGGTCCGGACGCAGGTGTGCATCGCATTATCAAACGGTATCGGCCGCACCTCGAGATCGCCCACCGGATATCTGCTGGCAACGACGTATTGCCCGAAGGAGCGGGCCTGCCACCCAAGGGTGTCGAAATGCCGTCCTAGCGGACCCTTCAGAATGCCACCCGCATCCTGGAAAAGCACCACGTCCGGGTTCTCCAACTTCAAGTGGTCCCGGATCTCCAAGGGAGCCAGTTTGTCATAGCCGCCATAATCGATATTCCAGGTCAGCACACGGATCTTCTGGGTTCCCGGAACAGCTTGCCTTAGCGAGGTCTGCCAGTGCAACCCCATATAGGGAACCAGAACCCAGACCACACAGAGAACCGGCAACACGGCCAGTAGCGGTTCTCTGTACAGAAGCAGGACCAACACGAGACCGGGCAGGCACCAAAAAAGCCTCGGTTGGTACAGGACGAGAGCCCCGTACCAGGTCAGATCCAGTCCGGCCTTGTACTGCCAGGTAGTGAGACAGAGAAAGACAGCATAAAGGAGGCAGGTGGCAAAGGCTGGTTTTGTCATGATGGTAGAAGCGCGGACCACGGGGCTCACCAGCGTGACGGATCGGTACCCAGCCCATAGGCAAGCCAGTACCAGGTCATCTTCGGGAACTCGACGAGGCGGAAGGGATAATCCTGAGGGGCGCTGGGAACGGGTGCAGAAACTATGTCGACGGGAAGGCCGCGAAATACCCTACGAAAGGTCCACTGCGCACGGAAAGCGTGATAATCGGAGGTTACCAGGAAGATGCGGGTGAACCCACGCGCCAGAACCACCTCTTTTACTGCCAACGCATCATAGAGGGTGCCGCTTTTTCGAAAGCGGCAGCGTATGATGGCATCTCGGGGCACTCCCCGTTTTTTAAGCTCGAGTTCGCCAGTTTCGACGGCAGAGAGGTTGCGCTGGTACTGCCTCGACCACCCCTTGCGCCCCCCGTCGTCGGCGAGCACTACGAAGGGTGCCCTCCCCGCACGGTACAGTGCGGCGGCATGTGCGGTCCGCGCCCGCCAGCTTCCCCCCAGCACGACAATTGCGGCAGGCTCGGCTACACCTGCCGCAGCCAGCGCGAAACCGGCCGTGGCCGGGACCGCTGAAAGCGCGGTCAAAAGCACGATGCAGCCACCCCTAAGAAGCGGGCTGGTGCGTGACCAACGCACCAGCCTCACCCACCTGGCCAGGATACCCCGCAGGCTCTGCAAGGACGCTAAAGCCCTCTCCCTCTAAGCTGGGGCGAGGGGCTGACCACTCCCCCCGTTTTTGTCGCCACATTGAGCTGACTGAAGCTGTTGTCGGCGTTGACGGTGAAGGCAAGCACGCCGTTAGCGGAGGCCGCCACCGAAGAGGGCCCGGGGGTCAGGGTCACTGTCTTTACCGCCCCACCCGTGACAGAAACCGAGAAGGTTTGGCCAGGAACCAACTTGGCAAGGTAGTGGTCGGTCGCCGAAGTGGTCGGCGTGTAGCTATAGCTGATAGGGGCACCAAGGTCGGCTCCGTTTTGGTCGCTGGGAAATCCGATTACTACATTGCGGCTGGCCTGGATATGGGCACCTCTAAGATTAGCGGTACTTATGGGGGCCACCGCACTCTGTTGGCCGCTGGTGCCGGTAGCCTCGACTACGTGCAGGAATTGGTCGTACTCCTGGAGGGTGGCCGGGGTGAATTTCACCCGGTACGAACCGGTATAGGGATTGCTGACGGTGAAGCTACCCGCCGGGTAAACCGTCTTCACGAACACCTTCGAGTTGCCGGACGCGGTGGCGACGGTGTCCCCCGTTACCGCAGGGAGCGAGGTGTACTGGGTGTACCAGTCTTTCAGGTTGCCGAGGGTTGCGTTGCTGCGCGTGACGTCGTAGACCACAAGCAGCCCCGGCCTTACGTGCAGCAGGGAGCGGCGGAAAAGCAAGGCGCGGTCGGTGTTCCACTGCCGTTTATAAGCATTGGTGATGTCGCCACTCACATAGAAGAAGCCCCCCCCTTCCTCCATACGGTCGATGGCCGGGGTGGTCAGGGCGGGGTTGGAGGCATGTGGCCCGTTGTTATTGAACAGGATGGTGTTGAAGGTAGTGGCGGCCGGGGAGTCTCCAGCCGCGTTCGAATGCGAAAGCAGGCGATCGCTGCCCCTCGACAGTGAGAAGTGTCCTTGGCTGTAACCCTCGTGGTTCGCCTGCGCCGCCACCCCCTTGAGGATCCCCTGCATATGGGTGCCGTCGGGATCGGTCCAACTGGAGCGCGAGGTGAAGATGCCGCTGCCGCTGGCAAGATGGGAGAGCGGCAGGATCGACGGAGGTACCGAGGTCACGTCTTTGCGCAGCCAGAGAACCTGGTCGTACAGTGCGGGGGTGTCCTGCCAGGCAGAGTTGACCAGCAGGTATTGCCCCACCTGGGCCAGTTTGGCGGAAGCGTCTATTCTCTGGAGGATTCCCGTGAAGGGGAAGGCGAACGAGGTCCGGTTCACCCCCATCGGCACGCCGGTCCAGTACCCGGTATAAGGAACGTCGAGCAGGTTCGCCCCCAGGCGGTGCACCATCGACTCGACAAGACCGGAGAACCAGGTCATGCCGGCGATGGCCGGTTCCCCGGTGGCTGTGTAGTAACCGTAGAGGCTCGGCGCAAGGTAGCTGTAGCCACTGCCGTAGTTCCACCCCTCGACCGACTCGCCTCCGGCCTGCTGCAGCGGGCTTTCCAGCTGAGGGACGACCGAGGTGGTCAACCTGATTTTGGTCTGGCTGAAATAGGCCGGAATATCGGCGTTGTAACCATAAAGAGCCACGGGGATGAGTGACATCATGGCCTCGTGGCCGCTGCCGAAGTTCGAGTACATCTTGCCGTAATCAGAAGCGACGGTGATCTGGCCTCCCGAGGGGTTCACGTGGGTGCTGTCGGCAGTACCACCGAAATCCTCGTAGTACCGTACGCCATTGATAAGCACGCCGTTGTTGTACGCCGAGCGCACCCCCTGGATCCAATCGTACCAACGCAGCATCATGGGGGCGAGGAGATCCTTGTCCTGCTGGGAGAGCGTGTCGTAGATCCAGTCGTAGGCTATGGGGACGGCGACCAGGAAGCGGGAGCTGTAACCGAGCTTGTAGAACATGCTGGAGACCTGCCCAGCCAGGGTTTCGGTGGTGGCGGCCAGCGCGGTCACCTCTGCCGCGTTCACCGAAACGTCCGCCAGATCGCTCACCCTCAACGCCCGTAGCCCGTTCGGTTCCTCTCCGACGTTGAGCCCCTTTGCGATGCCGTTGACGAGCAACTCTTTTACCCGCGCCGCGTACTGTGCCGCCCTGGTCAGGTCCTGCCCGGCCCCCGGCTGTTTCAAGACCTGGTAGGCAAGGGCGTAACTCAGCAACTGATCGTTGAACCCTGACATGCGGTAGCCGTAGTAGTCGCTCCCCTGCCAATTCGCCTGTCCGAAGGCGATGACCCCACCGTAGCCGAGCACCGTCGGCTGGACGTTATAGCCGGTGTCGGTGAGATGCGTGTCGCACCAGGCGACCAGCTTGGTCCACTCGGCAGCGGCTCCGGCGCGCTTGGCCACCAGGCGGGTCAATTCCCCCGAATTAAGGATGATTCTCGGGTGGGGGCCATCCGGGAGGTAGTCGGGAGCGCCGACGGCCCAGCTCACCTTGCCCGAGCAAAGCAGCGAAAAGACGATGAAGAGTGCCAGCGAGATGACCAGTTCGTGACGAAGCCTTGTTTCCATGACGTGACTCCTTGTTGCGATGGCATCGATGGGTACTGCAGAGCTCCAGGCAAGGGCCAGGAATCAACTCCCGACACAGCTGTCGAACATGCTCGCTAGTTGCTCGGTGAGCTGAAAACGAGAGTATTTTGACACATCCTGCGCACAGCGGCAGCGGACTTCCCCGATATTTTCTATTACGTGAACGAGCTTAGCGAGGACCTCCCCCGGCTCGGAAGGGAGGGCAAGGGTGCTGTTGCGGTATTCATCGGCGAGCAGGTCCCAGGTCTCGCCACGCGGTACGATACCAAAGACGTGCTTGCCGGTTGCAAGGTACTCGAAGACCTTGCCGGGGAAGATGCGACCGGCACCGGGCAGGTCGCTCAGGGAAAGCAGAAGCACGTCCGCCTTAAACATCTCGGAGATCGCCTCCTTGTGTTCGACGTACCCAAGAAAGGTGACACAGTCGGATGCGGGCCCACTAAAGGCATCGAGCTCGCTGTCGACCACGCGGCCAATGATCCGGCACCGCAGCCGCTGCCGCAGCTCCGGCCGCTGCTCTACCAGCGCGTGGACGGCGTTCATAAAGGGGCGCAGCGAGGTGGCGTTCCAGACGGTCCCCGTATAGACGAAGCTTATCTGCTGGCTTTCCGAAACGAGCTCACCCTCGGGAAGGTCTTCAGAGTCGTAGCCATTGGTGATGGCACGTCCCTTGCCTGGATCGAGGGTGGGATAGCGACTGAGGATGCTGGTTACGTAGCTTTGGGTGGCCGCAGTGAACCGGGTGCAGTTTTTGAGTACGTACCCTTCCAAAAAGGCATCGATGCTGCGCGACAGGGTGTTCTTGGTCGCGTTTTCCCATTGTTCCCTCGAAAAGGTCCACTCGTCGCGGAAGTCGATGATTACCGGCACGCCGTAGCGCTTGGCGAGAAACACAACGGGTACCAGTGCGGAGTACGGCGGAGAGGTGACAAATACGCAGTCGACCGCCCGGGCCCGGAGCAGGTCGCGCGCCTTCAAGGTAAGGTGCGGCCACCAAAGTACCTGCGCATCGGGGAGCAATAATCCCATGGCCACCTTTTTCACCAAGCGCAGCACCCGGCTCTTAATGCCGCCACGGGAGGGCCCGCCCCCCTGTTTAATCGAGTAGGAAGGTTCGTAGGTTTTCGCCTTGTGGACGGCCACCCCAGAGGGTATGTCCGCCAGCAGGCTGTGGTCGGTGAGGGGGACCGACGGGTTCAGCGCGGTCAGCACCACCGGTTGCCACGAGAAGCGCTCAAGGTACTTGACGAACTTGGCGACCCGCTGTACCCCGGCACCTCCGGTCGGGGGGAATGTGTAAGATACCACCAGTACCCTGCGCTCGGCCTTGGCCATCAGCTATCCTCCACCGTGTCGTTTACCGGCGCGACCTCGCGGACCACCTTGGCGGGCACCCCCGCCACGACCACATTGTTGGGGACCGCTTTGACAACGACCGCGTTCGCCCCGATCAGCACGTTGTCCCCGACGGTTATCCCGCCTACCACCTTTGCCCCGGAACCGAAGAAAACCCCGCTGCCGATACGCGGGATCTGTCCCTTCTCTGCACCGATGACCACCCCGCTTTCCAGGGTGACATCATCGCCGCCCACGACCGCGGAATTGATGGTGATGCCGACGCTGTGCAGGATGATCAACCTCCTGCCAAACTTCGCGTTCATGCCGATCACGCACCCGCAAAGCACCGCGTTCAACTTGTGCAGCAAAAACGCGAACCAGCGGGTAAGCGGGCTTCTCCCGAAGAAGGCCATCCCTCTGTACAAAAGCAGCGAGAGGGTAGCATCGCTTAAAAAAGAACGTAACAGGTACGGGCCGCTGTCACTGCCGTACAACCAGCGTGCCTTGGCCTTCAAGTCCTCGATCAGCATGACCGGCCTCCTTGGTGCGAGAGAGCCTGTTCAAACAGGCAGACCAGCTTCTCTGCGTTGTCCTGCCAGGAGCCGACCGGAACAGGACCGGCCTTTCGTTCCGAGGCAGCCTGGATCATCTTCAGAAGAGCCTGGGTCAGTTGGTCAACCCTGCCAGGATCCACCAGGATCATGCTCCCGTCATCCCTGAAGATTTCCGGAATTCCGCCGACTCGCGTCGCGACAACAGGGGTGCGGCAGGCCTGGGCCTCCAGGACCACGTTCGGTACGCCCTCGTTATAGCTTGGCAGGCACAGTACCGATGCCGCATTCATCCACAGCGCGATGCTCTCCAGTTGCTGTGTGCCTAAGAAGAGAACCTTGGCACCAGGCAAACTGAATTTTTTAACTTTGTCTTCACAGGGGCCGGAACCAATAATAGCAAGTTGCGGCGTATCGACAATGTTTGTTGTGGTTAAAATATTCCTATATGCCTCGAGTAGATCCATTATCCCCTTTTCTACCTTCAGATTGCCTACATATAAAATGAGAGGGCGAGCACCTTCGATCCCCAGCGCAAGGCGCGCCGTTTGAGAGGGCACCGGGAAAAACAGGCTACTGTCCACTCCGTTGTAGACGGTTTCCATCTTGGCGGGGTCGATGCCGAGCGTTGCGAGTCGCTCCTGCAGGGCCCGGCTCACACAGAGTACTTTTTGAGCCCGCCTGGCGGCCTCGAGGGAGCGCGAGGTGACGGGGCACGAGGGGGCCAGTCGGTTCACGTCCGAGCCGTGCACCTTCACGAACAACGGGACCCTCAGGCGCTGGGCGATTCTGCTCGCGGCCCAGGCATCGGGAAAGAGCCAGGAGGCGTAGACCAGATCAAACGGACGCTGCCCCGCGAGCCGCCGCACGGTCGGCAAGATAGAGTACAAAAAAGCCTCCCCCTGCAGTTTCCGCAGCATGCCGGGAAGATAGTAGTAGGTCGGGTGGTGCACCTCGACGCCGGTGCCGACGGCCGCGAGGGGGGCAACCGGAGGCGGCGCTATGGCAGCGATGGTCGTGGTCCAGGGAACGGGAGAAACTACGGCGATATCGTAGTGTGAGCTGAGCGCGAGGACCTGCTGGCGGTTAAACTCCGCCATGCCGCGCCGGTACGGGTTCGGGTAGAGGTTGGAAATAAAAAGGATGCGCCTTCTCAAGTGGCTACCTCCCTTGTCAGTAGGCCGGAGTAGAGCCGCTCGTACCTGTAACAGGTGGCACGCACATCGAAGTGTTCAAGGACCCGTTTCCTGCCGCGCTCCCCCATCTCCTTGCGCAGGGCGGGGTCGCCGATGAGCTGGGCCAGGCGCTCGGCCATGAACTCGGGATTGCCCGCCGGGACCAGGAAACCGGTGCCGCCATCGAGTACCACCTCCGGGTTGCCTCCTACCTCTGTGGCGACGACCGGCAACTCGGTCGCCATCGCTTCCAGGAGGGTGAGTGAAATCCCCTCGGTTACCGAACTGAGGACGAAGAGGTCGAGATCCCGCAGAAGTCCCGCCACATCGTCCTGCATGCCGCGGAAGTTAACCCGCGAGTCCAGGCCGAGAGTTGCGGACTGCACCTCCAGCGCCCCGCGCAAGGGGCCATCCCCGATCACCTCCAAGGTGAAGGGGAACTGCCGGCGCGCCAGGATAGCGCAGGCGGCAAGCAACGTGGCGTGGTCTTTCTCGGGGGACAGACGCGCCACGATGCCGATCTTCGGCACCAAAGCAGGATCGCGGCGGGCTCCCGGCGCAAAGAGACCGGAATCGACGCCGTTCAGGATCACCGATACCTTGGCCGGTGCGATCCGCTCCACGTGCAGGCAGACATCCCTGGCATTGTCCGACACGGCTACGATGGCGTCGCTAAAAAACGAGGCCACCCTGTTACACCAGATTTTCTTGTAATCGCGCGGGTAGTTGCGCCCGTGCTTGGTATGCACCACGCGGGCGCCCCCTAGGTACGCGGCCAAGGCGCCATGAAGATGAGGCGCCGGGTTATGGGTATGCACGATATCGATCCCAAGCTCAGTCACCAGGCGCTTGAGCGTGCGAACCGCCGACAGGCTGAATCCCGGCCCCTTGCCGACCTCGAAGACACGAGCAGGGTCGAGAGCTGCCCCCAGGGCACCTTTTCTTTCCAGGCAGACCACGTAGGGGTTGATGTTGCCTGTGTAATTGTCGAGCAACCCGAGGACGAATTTCTCCAACCCGCCTACCTCGAGCCCCAGCACGACGTGCAGAACGTTAATCATGGGCACCGCCGTGTATCCGCGAGATGGTGACCCGGTGCTTGCCGGTCGCGTTCAGGGGAATGCTGTCGCAAAAGGAGAAGTCGAGACGCATAGAGCCCCCTACCGCCAGGCGAATCTGCTTCTCGAGTGCCTGGAGCCGAACCTGGGAAAGCTCACTTAGCGGTACGATCTTGACTACTATATGATCCAGCCTCTCCTGAACGACCTGGAAACGGGATACCTCGGGGTAATCCTTGAACATGTGCGGGAAAAACTCTCCGGGGACCAGCTTGTTATTCGGCAGCCTGATCATGTCGAGCGACCTTCCCACCACATGGGAGACCAAGGGGAGCCCTCTGCCGCAACTGCAGGAATGGCCGCAGGCGACCACGAGATCGCCGATTTCGTAGCGGATGAAGGGCATCCCGAAGTTGTGGAGGTCCGTCACAACCACCCTGCCCATTTCGCCGTCCGCTGCAGGGGTGCCGTCTTCTTTGAGGACTTCCACGTAGAGGTTTTCCGCGCTGAGGTGGAGCCCCTCGTGCCGTTCGCACTCCGCCCCGATGAGCATGAACTCGCGGGCCCCGTAGGTGTTGAAGACCTTGCATCCGAAAACCCGCTCCAGGGTTTCCCGCTGAAAGGACTGCAGCGGCTCGGCAGCCGAGATAACCCCCTTTGGAGAGAAGGCCACCTTGCCGGTCTGCTCGATGTAGAGAGCGAGATGGTAGAGAGGGTTCGTGTAGCCGATTACCACCGACGGCTTGTAGCTGTTCAGTTGCTGAAGACAGCTGTGCATCTGCTCCTCGGAGAAATCGAAGCAGTTGAAGTACAGCTGCCGGTCCAGGTGACGCTGCATGTACTCCTTGAGCTTCTTGAAGGGCGGCACCGGGTCCAGGGGCAATCCCCATATGTATGCCTGTTTGGTGCCCGGCCTGGCACCGGCCCAACTGTAACCTCTCTTGGACATCGCCATGCGCCAGCTGTAGCTCAGCTTGGTGATGCCAAACTGCAGCGGGTCCCCGGTGGAGCCTCCGGTAGCCTTGGCCCAGAGCGTTCCGCGATGGGCCGAGGAGACCAGGCGGGGGAAATTTTCCCGAATGACCGCCTTGGTAAGCAGCGGCAGCCTGCTGAACTGCGTGTCGTCCAGGCCCCGCTGCGGCGAGAAACCTGCGTCTTCCAACAGGTCCCGGTAATAGGGACAGTACCTGTAGGCGTGGCCCAGCAGCACCGCCAGTTGCTCTTTGCGCTGGGCCTCCAGGACCGGTTGCGGAAACCACTGGCTTTCCAGGGAGCGGCGGTAAAAGGCGCAGGTCTCCCGCCTTTTGATCACGTCCTCAAATACGGGGAAGTACAGTTTTTCGTAGGCTTGCTGGTACAAACGATTCAACATAGTCACCTCACGGTACATGTCATGGGTTACGCCGTGAAATCGGCCAACCGCACCCCAAGGGCCTGGTAAGCCAGCATGACCCGTAAATTGCACCCAGCATTCCGGGCAAAATCACCTTCCTGGAACGACCAGCCATCTTCGCCATGGAAGTACCTGCCATTCACCCCATTCACGCGCATTTCGTGAGTCTCACCCGGTCCGAGAGCAACCGGCTTGCCGTCTTCGAAGTAGTAACACCCCGGCTCGTTGGCCCCGTAGAAGGTCTGCAGTTCGTTGACCAGGAACTGACCGCCTGGGGTCACAAAAACGTCGACCGACATGCACCGGGTCTCGATGAGATCGGTGACCCCTTTGACGAAATCGAGGATCTCGTGATCGGGATTGAGGAAAAGTGCGACTTTGGAGCCGCTGTGGAAATCCCCTTTCCTTCCTTTTTCGTAGGCGAAGAAGCTGTCACCGATCCTGATCACCCGGATCTCACGCACCCCCGGCAGGTACTCCTGAAATAGGACGTAGCCCAGTTGCTTGTCGTTGGTGTCGAAAAAATAGTTGGTGAACCCGCTCTTAAAACAGGAGCAGAGCACCTTTCTCCCCTGGCTCAGGTCCTTGAGGATCATCACGCCCGAGGCGTCCGAGCCGATGTCGGTCTTGAAAAGAAGGGGAAACCGGGTCTCCTGCAGGAACCTCGCCGCCTTTTCCCGGTCGTTGAACACGTACGTCTTTGGGTGGGGGATCTTGAAGTTCTCCAAGACGTAGGAGCACCGGATCTTGCTCTCGTAAAACCAGATGTCGTTGATAGGCGGGAACATGTTCAGCTGCTTGATCCTGGTCAGGAAAAAGGCCACTTCGTCGAAGAACTTCTTGCCGTAGCTCGCGAGCACGAAAGGGCGCAGGAACACGACCTCGTAATGGTTGGCCTCCAGTTGGGCGATCCACCCCGGGGAACCCACGTCAAGCAGGTCGTAGGGGACGCCGAGTTCGCGACAGGCAGCCTCGAAATAGCAGTGCCGCAGCATCGGATCTATGACGATGCAGGCCTTCCGCCCGGTCCTGAGAGGGACAACCCGCGCTCCGGACAGCACTTTATCGTACTTTTCCCACCACACCGAGGCGAAGTACTTGTAAGGGTCGTACTGTGTCTTGAGGTACCTCTTGGCGGCCTGTGGCAGCGACCTTGCGAGCCTCACTAACGCTTTGTTCATTATGCCCCCTGCGATCAAAGAAGAACCTTCACGACCAGGTAGATGAGTACGATATGCCCTACGGTGATCTTGAAAATACTGGCAAGACCGTGCCGGTACGCTTCCGGCGGAAAAGCTCTCCCCCCCTCCCCCTCCCGCTCCCGGGCAAGAATTCGAATGAGGGCGATGTTCAAGGCAACCAGGACGTAGGGGACCAAGACGTAGGAGCGGCTTATGAAGAACATGGCTACCAACATCCCGGTCAGGCAGGCAAAGACGGCGCTTACCTGTCCCAGGTCCGAGTCGGCTACGGCCGTATCCCGGCGCATCACGTTGGCCAGCAGCCAGGCGTAGGGGAAGTAGAACACCCCGATAAAGAAGAACAGCCCGAAAAATCCCAATTCCGCCATGACCAGCACGAAGGAGTTGTGGGCGGTCAGAGGGTGGTAGTCGGTAAACATCCCCTGCCCCACACCGAACACCGGGTTACTCATGAACATGAGATACGCCTGGTACCAGGCGTCGATTCTCCCATAGGCCGACTCCTCCGAGGCCGAAATAGACCCCATGCGGCTCGGCCCCACCAGGAAGATGGCCACGGCAAGTCCTGCACCGATCGCGGCCCCCTTGAGGCTTCGATAACGGAAGATGAAATAGCTGCCAAGCCCGACGATCCCCGCCAGTACAGTCCCCCTGGAGTTGGTGAAGTAAATGGAGGCGCAGATTACCGGCAGCGTGAGCAACGGAAGCAGGAACCGCCGCTTGAGCAGAAGATCGAACAGGTAAGGGAGCACCGCAACAAGGGAAAGCCCCAGGTCGTTGGGATCGTTGAACACCCCGTACCAGCGCACCCGGCTCACCACTACCGGTTCGCCGTCGGGTCCGGCGTGCCTTTCGACGATGGGCCCGAGCCCCCCCGCCGCCACGCCGGTGGTTTCCTGCAGCCACCCCTGATAGGCGAGAAACGCGGTCAGCAAGACCAGGAAGGTCATCATCCTGTTGAACCGCGTCCGGCTGTCCGTGTAGCAGACGATGAGCAAGAAACCGGTAATGGTGGGCAGGAAGGTGCTAAAGGAATTGAGCATCCCCCCAAAGTAAAAATGGCTGAGGTGCGACATCCAGATAGCCAGCAACAGCCCCCACATCATTTTTTCGCTCTCCCCCCCTTTGAGGTGGGGGAAGCGTCCCGTGCAGGCTCCCAGGCCGAGATAGCCGAGGGCAAGGATGCCGGCGGCAAGCTGCAGGGGGGCGCCCAGGAGTCCCGGTACCCACTCGGCCGGGCGCAGGTAATAGATGAGCAGGTAACCGTACACCAAAAACGCCAACATCACGCCTCCGGGCGTTGCACCTGGCAGAGCAGGCGCGCATAGTCCTGCCAGCCGGTCAGGGCGCCGTAGGCGACGAGATAGGCAGCGGTGAGCAGCACGATGCTGACAGCCAGGGTGAACGGGCCATGGGGCAGGTACCGCGCCACCGAGAAGTAGAGGCCAGCCATCGCCGTACCGGCGAAGACAGCCGGCCGCACCGCACGCCACAGTTCGTGCAGCAGGATACCGCTTGCCCGGCGCAGGGCCGGCAGCAGCACCAGCAACTGACAGCTAAAGGAGAATAGCACCACAGTGGCGACCGCCTCGATGCCCCAGAAACGGACGGCGGGGTACACCAGGCTCAGTTCCACAGCGGCAACGAGCATAGTGGCCTTCAAGGCCGCCTCCGCCCGGTTCAAAGCCATGAGATACGAAGCAGCCGGTTCGATGAGAGAGCGCACCACGCCGTAGAGACAGAGGATGCGCAAGGCGACCAGCGACGGGAGCCACTTGTCCGCCCCCTTGCCGAGCACGGTCACCAGGAAGTTCTCCCCGACGCACAAAAGCCCGATGTTACAGAGGACACTTACGAACGCCGCCAACTGCAGGATCTTCAGATAGGCCGTTTTCATCTGGGCCGGATCGTGTTGCAGGCGCGCAAACGTGGGGAACAAGACCCCGAAGACCACCGCGCCCATGACGGAGCAGACCATCGCTCCCCAGTTGAACGCGATGGAGTAAAAACCCAAACGCTCGGCACCAGCAACTGCCCCGATCACGAAATTGTCGAAGTTGTAAAGAACAAACGTCAGCAGCCCGGTGAGAAATACGGTCGACCCGTACTTCAGGTACTCCCGGGCGATGCCGGCGTCCAGGCGAAATCGTGGCCGATAGGGACGAAAGCAGAAGGCCACGACAACGAAGGTAAGGTTCGCCGCCAGGTAGGCGTAGACGATACTCCAGTAGGTAAACCCGTTGTAGACCAGACAGACGGCTGTCAGGGAACTGGCAACGGTCAAGGCCGTCTCGGCGGTGGAGAGCGCCCCGTAGCGCAGTTCGCGCTCGAGATAAATAGTGGAAACCAGGCTGAAGTTGTCGATGAGGATCGCCCAGGCAAGCACCCGGATCACCGTGGCGATGGCGGGATGCGGAAAGAACAGCCTGGCCGCCTCTGCACCTGCGATGGTGACGGCAAAGGCAATAATGCCGACGATCTGACGGAGCGTAAATGCGGTGTCCGCAGCTACCTCGCTGAAGAGCTGCGACCGTATGGCGGCCTTGTTGATACCGAACCCGGAAAAGGATTTCATGAAGGTGACCCAGATCATGGCGAAGCCCGCAACGCCATAATCCGCCGCCACCAGTTCGCGGCTCAGTACCACGCTTGCAAAGGACTGGAAAGCGAACGACAGAACCTTCCCCAAGGCGTTGTAACTTATGTTTTTGAAGGTCTGTTTGAAGATGTGCTCGCTCATTGCCCTTCCGACCCGGCATCGCCCCTTTGCCTCGCTGTCTCTACAATCCGCTCCACCATTTCCCTCGCGCTGACGAAATAGATCTCCGCCCCCAGCTCCGCTCCGAAACCTGCGGCTTCCTCCAAAAGGCAGGCAAGCCCTCCCGCATCGAACAGCATGCGCATCACCTGCTCCTGGGTGCCATGGGTGTAGAGCTTCACGAACACGCGTTCCGGCGCGTGGGCGACACTGACACCGGTTTCCACCCAGCGACGCACCCGATCCCGGCTCGGCGGGAGGTTTGGGAGCAACCCGCTGTTTTCCAGGCGGGGAAGCACCCCGAATTTGCGCTGCTGCCAGTTGAAGCAGAGCGGTCCCTGCACCATCAAAAGCCCCTGACCGCTGCGCCCCACAGCGAGGTCGATCCCCGAGTCGTGAGACCTTGGGCGCCCCGGGCGGTCCAGCGCATAGTAGAGACTGTTCACCTTGCGGGTCTGGGTCGTGCAGGGTGCCGAGGGCATGGTGAAGTCGGCGTAGCAACCGGTTTCCAGCAGGATGCGGATCTCTTCGTTCACACCGCACCAGCGGCCATCGGGGCGAGAGTTGCACAGCGCCCAGTTGCCGTGGATAAAGCCGTAGACGATATCGCCGCTGTTCTTATCGATGGAGAGCAACCCGTGCCGCTCGTGCAAGCGTTTCTTGTAGTCGAGCAGGGTACGGCGCAAGTTCTCGGCGGAATCGTTGTCGTGATGCAGATGGATCTCAACCTCGCCGTAACCGGCATGACAGAGACCGGCGAGCGCGTCGAGGTCCTCCGCCTGGTACTCCTCCTCCGGATAAAAAAAGCTGTACTTAAGGACGTTTCCCGCGCAGTCCCGGTACCGGTCGGCGATGCGAGGGTAGCAATCGAGCCAACGCGCGATCCTCTTGCGCGCCGTGGTCCGGTCGGCGTTGTTCCAGTACGGCTCGAAATGGTCGCAGATACAGAAATAGACCTCCCGAGGCCGGACGCTCTTATCCCCCGACAGGGAGCGGCGCGCCTCCCGAGCGAGGTAATGGGGAAGCCAGTTGACGGTGGCGAGGGCTTTTCTGAGCATGCCGGTTCAGCTCCTTGCCTGTGGCGGAAACAGCCAGCCGCCGTGCTTTCGGTAGTAGTACCAAAGGCCGGCCAGGTGGCTTAGCGAAGTCCGGGAAAAGGGACTTCTGTGGGTGATCTGCTGGGTGTGGTGCAGCACGGTGAGCGCAGGCCAGTACAGGATGCTCAGCCCGGCCCGCCACACCCGTAGGCAGAAGTCGAGGTCCTCCGGTGCGTAGAAGATCTTCTCGTCCAGGTAACCCACCCGATCGAGCAGCGCGCGCCGAAACAACCAGCAGGCGGAGATCGCCGAGTCCACCTCGCGGGTGGCGCAGAACGGGAAATCGGGGTAGAAGTCACGGTTTTTGCTGGGCGCGCCGAAGAGTATCCGGGGCAGCTTGGCGAGTTTGTGCATGAGGGTCGGAAAGCGCTTCACCGAGTGCTGCACGCTCCCATCGGGGAGCACGAGACGCGGGGCCAGCACCCCTACCCCCGGCCGGTTCCCGAGTTCGTCCAGTGCGCCGCGCAGACTCCCCTCTCCGAGCTCGGTATCGGAATCGAGGATGCAGAGATACCCCCCCCTCGCCTGGCGCAGTCCCAGATTCCGGGAATACGTGGTGCCACTGTTGAAGGAAAGGGGGATCACGCGGAAGCGATCCGGGGAGCGCTTCGCGAAGCCGCTCAGCAGCTCGACGGAGCCGTCGCTCGAGCCGTTATCGATTACGATGGTCTCGAAAGGGATCTCCTCTTCGCCACAGCGTGAGGCGATCGATTCCAGGCAGCGCGCCAGGTAGTGCGACGAGTTCCAGCTCAGGATGATGAAGGAGATGAGAGGTTGGTCTCCCCGGTCCAGGTCCACGTCGGGCCTCCTCGATTACTTGGGTAGCACCTGCCTAAGCTCCAGAGAAACCCGGTTGGTCTGCCTGGCCCCGCTGACGTCGTCGATGGATTTGCGGTACTCGACGTAGGAATAGCCGAGCGCAAGGGTGAGGCCGTAGTTAAAGGCATAACTCAATCCCGCGTTCGCGTTCAGATGGTAGGGGAGGTCGTCGAGGCTTACCCGGTTGACACGGTCGGCAGTGAGCGCCAGGTTCGCCATCAGGTGCGGCGACACCTCGTAGCTCCCGGAGGCGTTAAGGGCGCCCTTCTTGCGCAGCACCCCGGTCCGCATCTCGCGGTCTTCGCTGTAGGAGGCGCCCAGCGCGAGGGCGCCGTGCTCCAGTGTCCGGCTCAGCGAGGCGTAGTACCCCGTCTCCTTGGTCGAAATGCTCTGCGGGTCCTCGATGAAGGAGACCCGGGTCTCCACGGTGGCCACCGCCTGTCCGAAGGTGTGGGTGAGGCCGGCATTCCAGGTGAGGCTACTTACCTCGTCCCCCCCGTTAAGCTCCTGCCAGCTGTTACCCAGGCCGCCGAAAAGAAAGGACTTGGCGGCGTACTCGTACCTCGCCCCCGCAGTGACATCGTGCTGCTGATAGCCGCCAAGGCTCGTGCGGACCCGCGCATAGGTGTAGCCTGCGTTGAGCCCCAGGCGTTCGCTTGTCTGGTGCGTCAGGTCGGTAAAGAGCAGGTGTGAGCGTTTTTCGACGGTGCCGCCCCCCCAGTAGCTCGTGTCGGTGAAGCGGTACCCCGTGCGCAGCACCCCCTTGTCCACGGGATGCCAGACGAGGTAGGGCGACCCGGAAGCCACGTTCTGGGTGACCTGATTCAGAAAGGAGCTCTCGGTAATCACATCCGGGCGCCTGGAATCGAGCGAGACCCGGCTCAGCGAGTCGGAGATGTCGAGGTAGAGAAACTCCTTCAGGTCTGCCGAACCGTGCAGGTTCAGGTAGTGGTAGGTCTCGTCCTTGCGGGTCGCGCGCGCATAGGTGCGGTAGTCGAAGCTATAGCGGAGGTCTCCCTTGAACTTCGGCCCCTGGTAGACCAGTCCCAGCCCCGGCTGGACCCTGGTGATGTAGTCGGTGAGCTTGGCCCCTTCGGTGCCAAGGACGTTGTCGTTGTACTCCTCCGACACTGTGAGCGCCGGGGCGAACTGGAAGTCTGCGGCCCAGGTGCAGGGGGTCGCAGCAGCCAACAGGCCGAGGCTAAACAAAAAACGCACCGCGGGATGGATTGGCGCCATGGCTACTTCTCCCCCCCCGCCGCGGGGCCGAAAAGCCGGCGCATGAGCCCCGGCTCGGCAGCAGGTGGCGTGGTTCGTTTCTCAAGCCGCTGCAGTCCGAGCCCCAGGCTCGTCACCGTGAGATCGAGCTTCGTAAAGGCCTGCTCGTTGCGTTCCAGGCGCGCGCCGAACTCCTCGCGCAGGGCGGCCATGCCGTCCGACAACTGCCCCAGGGTCGCCAGCAACTGCTGCGCGGTGGCTGGATCAAGCCCGACCGTCTGCTCTAAGGCGCCCGCGGCGACCTCTACCTGAGCCGGCGTCTGCGCCCCCCCCCAAAAGTGGTGCTCGAAATCGAGGTCCCCCACCACATCGTGGGCCATCTCCGGGGACACGGCTGCAACCTCCTCGGCAAAGGCGGAAAGCATGAGGAAATCGCAGATGATATTCACGAGTCTCGGAATACCGCGGCTGTACTGGTAGACCACGTCCAGCGCACCGCTTGAGAAGGCGAGGGCCTCCGCGTTCCCTGCGACCTTGAGCCGGTGCACGATGTAGTCGGCCATCTCCTGGCGCGACAGCCCCTTTAGGTGGCAGTTGATGCTGATGCGCTGGCGCAGTTGCATGAGTTCGGGCGCAGCCAGGGTCTCGCGCAGTTCGGGCTGGCCGACCAGGACGATCTGCAGCAGCTTGCTGTGCGAGCTCTCGAGATTGGAGAGCATGCGCACCTCTTCCAAAAGGTCGGCGGCCAGGTTCTGTGCCTCGTCGATGATGAGGATCGGATGCTTGCCCAGTGCGTGCTGCTCCAACAGAAAGTCGTTGAGTTCGCGAATCAGGGTGATCTTATCCTTCCCGGCGACGTCGAGGCCAAAATCGTCGTTGATCATCGCCAGGAGTTGCTCCGAAGTGACCCGGGTGTTGAAGATCTTGGAAACGGTAACCCGCTCGTAACGCTTGGCGAGCAGGTTGCGGATGAGGGTGGTCTTCCCCGACCCGACGTCGCCGGTAAGCAGGATGAACCCGGCCCGCTCGCGGATGCCGTAATCGAGATAGGTGAGCGCCTTCTTGTGGGCCCGGCTCAGGTAGATGAAATCCGGGTCCGGCACCAGCTCGAACGGCTTCTTGCGCAGGTTGAAATATGCCTCGTACATTGAGTACTCCGATAGACGTTACTGCTGTGCCGCGCCCCGCTGGCGCACGGCGGATTCTGCAACCGGCGACGGCCTCAAGGGGCCACCGCCTGCTTGCCGCGCGAGTAGTCACGGTAGTAGGAATAACGGCCGTCAGCGCGGTCCACGGCCGCTGCGTTGTAAATGGTGCCCAGCACCGGACACCCCTTGAGCGAGTCCAGGGCCTCTCGGATGTTTACCTGCGAGGCCAAGCGCTCCATGATCACGAAGAGCACTCCGTCCACGAGGTGGGCAAGGGAGCGCGACTCGGCGAAAGGAAGCACCGGCGGCGTATCGAAGATGATGTAGCGGTCCGGGTAGCGTGTCTTCAGTTCCTGGATGATCGCCCGGGTCCGCTGGGCGGTGAAGAGTTCCGAGGGGTTGTCGATGGTGCGCCCGGACCGGATGATGGAGAGTTTCCCCATGCCAGTGGGAATAATCGCCTCGCCCAGTCCGACCTCGCCGCTTAGCACCTCGCTGAACCCTACCCCCTGCTCTACATTAAGGTAGTGGTGCACCGACGGGCGGCGCAAGTCGGCATCCACCAAGAGCACGGTGTGGTCCAGTTCCTGGGCGAGGCTCAGTGCCAGGTTCACGGCGGTAAGGCTCTTCCCTTCGTTGGGAAGCGCGCTCGTCACCATGAGGGCATTGCGGAAGGTCTCCCCGGTGGTCATCTTGACCAGGACGCTTTTCAGCTTGCGGTACTCCTCCGCGGCCGGGGAGTGGGGGTCGTACAGGTTTACCAGGAAAGGGTTGTCGGGTTCCAGCTTGCCGTACTGCGGGGATACCGGTGCACGCAGTTCATGGCGGTCTTCTGTCGCGGCGCTAAACGGTCTCTCCGGCTGCAGCGCTTCGGCAGGCGTGGGGGCGGCCTCTCCCCCCGTTTGCCTGAGCTGCGCCGCCTTTTCCATGGCCATCTCTATCCTGCTCATAGGTACCCTCCCCGGTAGTATCAGCGCAACAGTCCCCGCAGGCCCTGGGCGATATCGGTGGGCTGCAGTCGGTCGAGCAGGCGATCCATGTAGCGCACCTCTAAAAGCTCCATAGCCGGAAAAACCATCAAGAACAGCAGGTATACGGCTGCAACAGTGAAGATGCGCAGGGAACGGCGACGCTTGCGGGCAATCAGATCCTTGTCCTGCAGCCGCGGAATGACGGCGAGCACCTGCGGGCCGAGTTCCTTCACAAAGCCAAGATCCTTTACCGAGCCGTCCGCATAGTCGAGGAGCACCAGGATGCCGAAACTGCCCATAACGCCACCTAAAAGCCCCATGAGCATGATGCGCAGGCGGTTGGGGCTCGAGGGCTTGAGCGGCAAGACCGCCGGGTCCACAACCCGGAAGGTGGTGGATTTGTCTTGGACCTCCATCTGCTTGGACACCTCCGATTGGCCCTGACGCGCGAAGAGCTGGTCGTAGATGTTCTTCTGGTTCTTCTTCTCGAGCTCGAGCTTGTCGAGACCCGCCTTCGCGGTGGGGATACTTTGCAGAAGCGTCTTGTTGGTGCTGATATAGCGCTTAAGCCCCGCCTCGGTTACCTTGATGGCGCCGATCTCCGACTCGATCTTGGCGAGTTCCTGGGGCTCGAGCGGATGGCTCTGGCCCCCCTTGCGGTCGGAGAGCTGCTGTTTCACGACCTCGATGTCGTTTTTGACCTTGAGGACGTCGGGGTAGTTATCGGTGTACTGCATCAAAAGCTCGTCGCGGCGTTTCTCCAGCGTGTTCAGCCGGGCCAGCAGCGGGTCGTTGCTCTTCTGGGTCACCTGACGCATCCCTTCGAGCTGGCGGCGCCTGAGCTCGAGGTCGTAGAGTTTCTGCTGCGCGATGTTGATCTCCTCGAAGAGCTTCCCTTCGTCGATGGCGATGATGCCGCCCTTGTCGCGCTTGTAGGTGTTGACCTCGTCCTCGGCTTTCTTGAGTTTCTGGTTGAAGGTGTCGATCTGCTCGGTGAGGAATTTGGTGGCGTCGTAGGACTCGCCGCGCTTGGAGGAGACGCTCTGCTCGATGTAGAGACGCACCAGGGTGTTCACGAAGTCCCGGGCGACCCGCGGGTTTTTATGGGTGAACGAGAT
Organism: Geomonas silvestris; assembly: GCF_014193515.1. Taxonomy (GTDB): domain Bacteria; phylum Desulfobacterota; class Desulfuromonadia; order Geobacterales; family Geobacteraceae; genus Geomonas; species Geomonas silvestris. Next base: position 125,454 of record NZ_BLXX01000001.1, read on the forward strand.
GGTGAAGAGGTTTTTGTCCTTCACCTTCACCTTGGTGTTTTTCTGCAGCTCCTTTATCAGGGTTTCCTGATCGAGGTCGCTCTTGCCGGAGATGTTGAGGTCCATACTGTCCACCACCTTGGTAAGCAGGGTCCGGCTGGTGATGGCATAGGTGAGGACGTTGATCGTGTCCTCCATGGATGGGGTGACAGTGATCCCCTTGACCAGTTCCGAGATCACGTTCTTCTCTATGAACACGGTACTGGTGGACTCGTACTTGCGCGGCAGCAAAAAGCTCACGGCAAAAAAAGCGGTCGTGATGACCAGCGCCAGTACAACGAAAGCTTCCTTGTGCCTGACTATCAGTTGCAGGTACCTGCGGTATTCATGATCGGACGACGGTGACTGCATAACATACCTCTGGTTAAAGATGCGTTGCAAAACCTAGAAGAAGCTTTCCTTCACCAAGATGTAGTCTCCCGCCTGCAGCTCGATGTTCTGGCTTAAGTCCCCGTCCTTGAAAAGGCGCTTCGCCTTCACCTCCAGCGAGACGGCATCGTTTCCCTTCTTGCGGCGCACCACGACGTCGTTTTGGTCGGCGAACTTGGTGAAACCGCCGGACTCGAGGATCGCCTCCATGACCCGCATCCCCTCGCGGTACTCGATCGCCTTGGGGGCGTTCACCGCGCCGAGGACGTACACGCTCTTGTCCAGCAATAGCGGGAGAAACAGGGCGTCGCCCGATTCGAGCAAGAGGTCGTCCTCGGTCAGCCCCGAGATGAAGAGACGGTGAAAGTCCTCCTTGATCTTCTTGCCGTTACGCAGGAGGTAGGCGCGGTGCAGGTCGGCGGTCTTCAATTCGCCGATGGTGCAGAGCACCTGCAAAAGCGAGGTGCGCCGCGACAGGTCGAGCACCCCCGACTTGACGCCGGAGCCGAAGATGTAGACCTTCGAGTTGGTGATCTCTTTGACGGTCACCGTGACGATCGGGTTTTTCACCAGGTCCTTGAGGCGCACCGCCAGCTGTTCCTGCAAGGTACTCGGGGTGACGCCGCTGGCTGCCACGTCCCCAAGACCCGGGACGGTGATCTTGCCGTCCGGTCGCACCTTCACCGTGACGTTTAAGTCCTTAACACCCCAGACCGCCACCTCGAGGGTATCCCCCTCGCCGATCACGTAGTCGGCGGCCCCACACCAGGCCACACTCCCAAGCCACACCAACAGGCAGCAAAAAAGCATCCCACGTCGCATCGCGCACTCCTTTACCTTGAGCCCCGACCTAGCGGCCGCGACCGAACAAAACGACCTTCACGGTCTCGAAGATGATCTGGGTATCCAACAAAAACGAGAGGTTCTTTATGTAGTACAGGTCGTAGCGCAGCTTCTCGATGGCGTCTTCCACCGTGGCCCCGTACGGGTAGCGCACCTGGGCCCAGCCGGTGAGCCCCGGCTTTATGGTGTGCCGCTTCGAGTAGTAGTAGATATCGCGCTTGAGGTTCTCGACGAATTCGGGACGCTCCGGACGCGGACCGATGAAGCTCATGTCCCCCTTGAGCACGTTCCAGAGCTGGGGGAGCTCGTCGATGCGCGAGTTGCGCAGAAAGCGCCCCACCCGGGTCACCCTGGTGTCGTTTTTCTGGGCCCAGACCGCACCGTTTGTCTCGGCGTCCTGGCGCATGGAGCGGAACTTGTAAAGCAGGAAGGGCATCTCGTTGTTGCCGACCCTCACCTGGGTGAAGAAGAGCGGGCCGGGGGAGTCGAGCTTGATGACCAGGGCGATGAGCGGGAAAAACGGCAGGGTCAGGAGGATGCCGATAAGCGAGAGGAGCAGGTCGAAGAAGCGCTTGTAGATGTTGACGAGGGCGGTGCGGTGAAAGCCGCTGGAAAAGATGATCCAGCTCGGGGTGATCTGCTCCAGCATGAGCTTGCCCTGGACGATCTCGTAGAAGGTCGGGGCGTCCACCACCTCGATGCCGGCAAGCTTGCAGCGCATCATCTCCTGCAGAGGGAGCACCCCGCGCCGCTCGGCGAGAGCCACCACGATCATGGAGGCCCTGTTGGTCTGGGCGATCTCCAGGAGCTCACCCTCTTTGCGGATCACCTGGGACTGGAACAACTCGGGCTGGTGCACCGTCGCCTGGGGCCGGTTGCCGTCGCATTCGAGGTAGCCGGCCAGTTCGAAGGAGCTCGCGTGGGCGCTCAAGAGCCCGCCCAACTGGCAGGCGAGATCTCCGGTCCCGAGGATGAGCACCCTTTGGGCGAAGGGGGCCCGGTGCACCCCCGAAATGGGGAGCGCGTGCCAGGCGAACTGCAGGACGATGAAAAGACCCAGCGAGATGAAGATGATGCCGCGCCCAAGCATGACGCCCGGGTCGAGGTAGTAGACCACGGAAAGCAGGAAGAAGGCGGCGCCGCCCGACTGCAGGCAGGTGACGAAGATCTCGCGCTTGCGGCTCGCTCTGGGGAGGCTGTACACCTCCATGAGGTAGGAGGAGAAGAGCGTCACCACGATGAAGATGGAAAAGAGCTTGAGCCCGCCGTCCGCCCCCCACTCCTCGGGAAAGCTGAGCGAGCCAAAGCGCAGCACCAGCGCGCAGATGAGCGCGACCAGGGCCAGCAGGGCGTCGGAAACGAGCATCAATGCAGTACGCAATTCCATGGCAGTTCTCTTCTCTTACGCTTGCTCGCTACGGCAAAGGGCCGCAGTTACTTCTTAAGCTGTGCCAGCAATTGCCGGGTCGCCTTGCTGTCGGGACCCTCCCCCAGCGACAGCGACTTCTGCAGCGCCTGCTGAGCCTTGCCCCGGTCGCCAGCCTGGTGGTAGGCGAGCCCCAGGTGGTACTGCACCGAGGGGTCCTGGGGGAGCAGCTGAGCCGCCCGCTCCATGACCTTGACCGCCTCGGCGGTCTTGCCGTTGCGCAATAGCGCGTACCCCACCGTATCCATCACACCTGCGTTGCCGGGCTGCAGCCTGAAGGCGCTGATCGCGTAGCGCAAGGCGTCCTCCTTGTTGCCGTAGCCGTCGGCGCAGAGGTAGGCCAAGTTGTTGAGGGCGGGGGCGAAATTCTCGTGCTGGGCCACGATGCTGCGGTAGCGCCTGAGCGCCTCCTCTTTCTTGCCGGTCAGGTCGCACAGGCTCCCGAGGGCGAACTGCACCGGCGCCGAATCGGGGTGCAGCTTGAGCGCTTCCTGGTACACGGCCTGGGCCTTCGCCATGTCCTTCTGCTCGAGGTACAGCCCACCCAGGGCCAGGCGCGCCTCGACATGCTGCGGGTCCGCCTTGATCGCCTTGTTCGCCTCGCCGATCGCCATCGGGAGATCCTTCAGGCGCTGGTAGACCGAGGCGAGCACCAAATAGCCGTCGGGGGAGGAGGGACGCCGGGAGACCAGCCGGCCAGCCTGTTCGATCGCCTTGGGGCCCTCGTGCATGGCGAGGTAGGCGGCGATCTTGAGCCCGATCCCCTGGGCCTCGTTCAGCGCCTCCACCTCGTCGAAGGCCTTGAGCGCCTTGCGGTACTCCTTCTGGGCCAACAAAAGCCGCCCCTTGGCCTCCCAGAGCGCCAGGGAGCGCGGGTCCAGCTTGAGCGCCTGTTCGATCCCCTCCAGTGCCTGGTCGGGCTTCCCTTTTTTCTGCAGGTAGCTCGCCAGGGCGAGTTGAGCCTCCGGCGCCTTGGTCTGAGCCGCCTGCTGGTAGAACCCGAGGGCGTCGGCGTCCTTGCCGCTCAATTCGCTTAAGGCAGCGAGGCCGAAGAGGGCGCGGACGTTGCCCGGGGTCTGCTTGAGCTGGGCCGAGAACTCGGCTATCGCCTTCGGGTAGTCACCGGAGGCGGCGTAGAAACCGGCGAGGTTCTGGTAGGAACCGACAAAGGCGGGATCGAGCCGCTTGGCCTTTTCCAGTGACTGCACCCCTTCGTTTTTCTTGCCGGAGGCGAACTGGAGCGCGGCCAGGGCGTTTAACAGCGGCGCGTCGTCCTTGCCACCTTTGAGTCCCGCGTTCAGGGTGGCGACGGCCTTGGCGCTGTTTCCCTGGCGCTGGTAGTAGGAGGCCAGCAACAGCCGGCTGTTCAGGACGTTGGGAGCGACCTGCACCGCGGCGGCGAGCTCGGACTCCCCTTCCGCGCTTCTCCCTTTGCTCAAGTAGAGCGCCCCTTTCTTCAAGTGGGCCGAGACCAGCTTGGGGTCGATCTGGGTGGCGCGGTTCAATTCGCGCATGCCGTCGTCGAAGAGCCCCTGGGCCAGGTAGGCGCTGGCCAGCAGGTTGTGGGCCCCGGCGTCGTTGTCGTCGACCGCCAGGGCCTTCTTGATCTCGGCAATGGCGTCGTCGGTGCGCTTTTGGGTGAGCAGGGTCTGGGCCACCATGAGCCGGGCGGCACGCGAAGTGGGGACCCGGTCCAGGATGATCCGGAACTGGCTCAACGCGGTCTCCAGTTCCCCCTTGTTGTAGTAGCTAAGCCCCAGGTACTGGTAGGCATCCAGGGTCGGTGCCAGCTTGACGGACTGCTGCAGCGCGGTGATCGCCTCGCCGTAGTTGCGCGAGAAGTAGCTGACCAACCCTTTGAGCCGGTAGCCTTCCCCCTTCTTGGGATGGGACTTGATCATCTCCTCGGCACGGGCGGCCGCCTTGGCGAGTTCCCCCTTCTCGATGAGGATGAGGCCTACCTTGTACTGGGCCTGGGTCTGGTTGGGGTCGAGCTGCAGGATCTTGGTGTAGAGGGTTACCGCCTGGTCGGTCTTGCCCGCGGTCTTCTCGAGGGCCGCCAGCATGTAGAGAGCCTTTAGGGGCTTCGCCTCGTTTTGCACGACCTCGTTTAGGTAGCCGCGCGCCTGGTCTACCTGGCCGGTCGCCGAGAGGACGGCCGCAAGCTCCATCTTGGTGGAACTGCGGGTCGGTTGCGCCTTGAGCGCCTGGTTCAGGTAGTTGAGCGACTCGCCGTACTTCTTTTGGGCGGCGCAGGAGATACCGAGCACCTCGAGCCCTTCCACGGCACCCGGGTGTTTGGCCAGGTACTGCTCGCCCAGGGCGAATCCCTGGGTTCCCTTGTCGGTGGCGTTGTAGATCTTGGCCAGATCGAGAAGACACTCGTCCCGGGAGGGTTCCTGCTTCAAAACCTTGGTGAACTCTTTTTCGGCCTGCTCGTATTTGCCCAGTTCCGCATAGGCCTTGGCCAACTGGTAACGGGCATCGCTGTAGTTACTGTCTTTCTCGAGGGCGTTTTTGAAGTACACCACCGCAGACGCAGGATTGGACGCTTTGAGTTGCTTCACCCCCTCTTCATAGAGGGATTCTTTTGACTTGCTGCCGCAACCCGCACAGGCTAACCAGGCGGCCAGAACCAGACATAATAATTTCTTCATTATGTATACCCCCAAAGCAGTTCAACGTACATTCAACTGGGTTAAGGTTAGAAAATGAGAGAAGGCTGTCGGAATTCTTAACAGATACGTAAATACTTTTCAAGAAAATTCGCATCGAGTCTGCGTCAAGCTGATGATTTATCTCCCTGATATATTGAGCCTACCCAATAAACCCGCCAAGTGCGGGAATTGACTTGCCGGGACGCGCCACCCTGCGGTTTTCCCCCGAACTCTCCCGAGTTGATAATGAATACAGAACAATGGTGCACGTATTTTAATTAGCCAGTCTCGGCATGCAAGAACTCTGCTCTGCCGGCGCTGCCGCCCGCGCCAGCCCCGGCAACGGAGCTATCGGCTGTAGGATTTCTTTACAGCCGGGTACCGCCCCGGCAGGGGGATCTCCCGGGGGGGGGTACCCGCGGGGCCCGAACTGCAGGAGAGCTAAAAAACTTCCTTATACCGGACAGATAGCACCTTAGGCCACTCTGGGGAGTGCGTTGCCCCCTCACGGTTCTCCTGTCGGACTCCTTTACAGCCGGCGCGGCGCGCCACTGGGCAAAAATACGGAACCCTCTACAATTACGTCTTTTTTAGAAATGGCACATGATTTGCTTTTATAAGACAAACACAGCTCGAGAGGCACCAGTTACTCAATACATAGGAGGCGGACATGAAACAGTTGGCGGCACTATTGGCAGGGGCAATGCTGCTGGTCGGCATGACGACCACCGCAAACGCACTATCGGTGAGATACTCGACAGACCTGGGAGCCACGTTCACCACGGTTTCCGACGGCGGGACCGGTAGCATCTCACTCACATCATCCGCGGGACCGTTCAGTTTCATCAACATCTCCGCGTTAACCACCAACACCTCGAGCCTCGCGTCGCTCTTCATGACGAGCATCGAGACAACTACTGCTGCAGGTGCCGGTGGCACCCTCTGGATCCAGGTCTCCGACACCCCCTACAACCTGCCCGCTAGCTTGGGAGCCAGCGCCAGGACCGGCCTTACTTACCAACTGGGAACCAACGTCGACCTGGAGACCTTCTACGGGACCGCCCTCTTCGACATGGCGCCGGCAAACCAGATCGCGGATATGGACATCCCGAGCTTTGCCACCAGCGAGGTCAGCACCGTGATCCCTGGGCTCAGCGATCCGTTTTCGCTTACCGAGTTCCTGATGATCAATCAGGGCGGTGGGGTCACCTCGCTGACCACTGCGTCTCTTTCAGTGACCCCGGTACCCGAGCCGGGCACCATGATGCTGCTGGGTGTCGGCTTCCTCGGCTTGGCGATCTACGGCAAACGCCGCAGAAACGCCTAGCAGGGTTACCTGATAAAAAGAAACAATCTGGCGGCACTTCGGTGCCGCTTTTTTTTTGCTGCCGCTACGAAAATGGTGTAAACAATCTCGACACCGGATACGTTCCGGATCGCGGCCCCTGCGGCAGCGCCCCTCCCCCGTATGGCACCTGCCTTGCATCCACGGCAGCAGTGCGCGGCGGCGTGTGGCTGCCTGCGGCACCCGGACCCAGCAAGCGCCACGGAGCCCCCATGCCCGCGTCCCCCACCATTGCAGCGCCGAACAACCAGGCCCTGTACGCCCGCGCCCTCCCCTTTGTCCTGTTCATGCTCTTCATCGGGGCCGGCGAAGCGCTGGAACTTCTCGGGCGCCGCGGCCTGATCGCCCTGGAGCCCGCAACCCTCTACTACCTCTACCCGGTGAAGGCCGGAGCCGTGGCGGCGCTGCTCTACGCCAACCGGCACTACTACCGGGAGTTTTGCTGGCGCGACCTGGGGAACCCGCGCCAAAGTGCCCTCAGCGTCCTGGTCGCCCTTATCACCTGCACCATCTGGGTCTGGACCGACTGGGTCTTCTCCGTATCGGGCACCCCCGCCGGCTTCAACCCCGGGCTGCTCCCGGGAGGGGCGGTCCGTCTCCTGATGACCGCGGTCCGGGTGGCCGGGGCGGTCCTGGTTGTGCCGCTCATGGAGGAACTCTTCTGGCGCTCCTTCATGCTGCGCTACCTCATCGACCCCGACTTCGAGAAGGTGCCGGTGGGGCGTTTCAGTTGGCTCTCCTTTGCCGCGACCACGCTACTCTTCGGCCTGGAGCATCATTTCATCATCGCCGGCATGATCGCCGGGGCCATCTACAACGCGCTTTACTACACGACCCGCAGCATCTCCCAGTGTGTGCTGTGCCACGCCGTGACCAACCTCGCCCTGGCGGCCTACGTCCTTTGCACCGGCAGGTGGTACTTCTGGTAGCCCCCCGCACTCCCCGGTCCCCCGTACCCGAAAAAAACAAAAAGGGTCGCGCCATCCCTGGCGCCACCCCCTTGTCGTCAAGCAGTGTAAATTTAACCGACAGCCGTCGGTGCCCCGTGTAAAGGAATCCAACACGGGTCTCCTGCCTAAGGCCACCCCGCCTGTTGGGCACGGTGCACCGTGCGCCGTTCCACCCCATCGTACGAGTTGTTCTGAGAACTGGTCCTGATAGGGTCGACGCCGACCGTCACCCATCCGGAACTACGCAAGAATCTGGCAACCACCCCCGCTTCGATCAGGCTGTCGAGCATGAAGTCCTTCACGTAGTCGTACCTGCTGTTGGTCCAATTCACCTGAACAAGCATGATCCCCTCCTGATGCTCTGGTCGTTCACCCGCCCCGCTGCTACGGGCAGCACCCACCTCGTGCAAATTCGATGCCGGAGTGCTAATGAGAAAACCGCAAGCCGCAGCACTAGAACTGTCGCAAGAGGTCCCGGGCAGCCCGCGAGGAGAGCGTGAGCGGGGTAAGGCAGCGGGACTGGCGCAGGCTGAACGCTGAGATGTTGGCCCCCTCCCGAAAGAGGTCCAGGGGGAGTTCCCGCCTCGCGCAGCGCGCCGCGCAACCGTGCACCGCGCACACGTCGTTTCGGGCTGAGGTTTCGGTGCCGTTGCGGGGGGCGGACTCCGCCACGGTGCTGCCCAGTTCCGCAGTTGCGCCTGCCGGAGCCGATGCGGGAATGGGGGCGCCTGCAGCTGCATCGAGGGTTTCCGGCAGGGGTTCGAGGAGTTGGGTCATAGGGTAGCCTCCTGGAGGATGCGGTGGAGCGCAGCACACCGCCGCTCGGTTTCTTGAACAGTTTGAGGATGGACTGGGCGCCCTGAGAGGAAAGACTCAAGGAATTGGTTCCAGGTCTGCAGCATTTGCAGGTTGGCCCCTTCTGTGCGACGAAAAGACAGGTGACCTCGCGGCCGGCTTCTCTCCCTGTTTTCCTGCACACCTGCAAAAGGTATCGGCCACAGCACATGATACTTTAGGTATTTTAATTATTATTTATAAATTTTTTCAGATGAGCGGATCGAGATCCGACGGGTGCTCGGGTGCCAGGAAGGGACGCTGGGCTCATCGCGGCGGGAAGAAGCTCGGCGTTACCAAGGAAGGGGTCTAACAACGGGAAAGCAAACGTATCGGCATATTTCAACAAAGTTCAACAAAGTTCAACAAAGTTCAACAAAGTGGAAAACCGGGACATACGCTTGGGGAGAAAGGTGGGGAAAGAGTTAGAGGGGTGATCCTAAATTTGGCACTGTCAGTATTTGGCGCCGCGCTGGCACCAGTGTCGGACCGGAGCTAGCCGCGCTTGCGAAAAAGAGCTATCAGGCTCACTAAGAGCCACACTAAGACTATGCCGAACACCACTAGTTTCACAACGCCTCCGCTGAAAGACAACAGGTGCCGACTCCAAAGTGTAAATTTACTAGATAAGTCAGCACTGTCAAGAAAGGTAGGCCAATTCGGACCCCATTCGTACAGCTTAAACCACCGGACGGTCGAGCAAAAACGCCCCCGTGTCCGAGCCGCGGATACGGGGGCGTTGGCCGCGTCAGAGGCCGGCCTGATTCAGGGGGTTCAAGACCACCGCCGCGGCGCTCTCCGGCACTGCCAGGCGCGCTTTTTGCCGGTTGCCCCCCCCGGCGAAGACGAGCTCCGCGTACTTGCCGTAGTGGGTAATCTTCATGCCATACTGCGCGCCGGCAGCCTCGGAGAGCGGCAGGTAAAGCGCCGTTACCCGCCCCGCCGTGCCGGGCCGGGGGAGCACCAGGAAGAGCGCGGCGTCAGGACCCGAATAGCGCTCCCCTGCCACGCTAAACCCTTCCCGCTCGACCTGCACCCCGTCAGGCCAGTGTGGCAAAAGGCGGCGCTCGCCGGGGACCCCGCAGAAGATGAGGTCCCGATCCGCGAACTCCCCCTTTGCCAGTTCTTCCTCGCTCACCACCCGGGCATCCTGCTGGGAAAGCGAGGCCAGCAGGTCCTCGAACCCCTGTGCCCCGGCCCGGCAGTTGGCGGTGCGCACCCCGAGAAGCTCGCGGGACCCCTTCACGCTGTTCACGGTCGCCGGGATCTCCTCACGCGAGAGGATCCTGAACACCTCGGCGTCCGGGTCGAGCACCACCCGTGTGGGCGCGGCTGCTGCGGAAAGCCGAAAAGGGGCACCCTCCCCCGCCAGCGCGACCCGGGTCTCCAGCGGCCCCGCCTGAGTTTCCAGGCGCACCGGCACCTCAAGGCGGTAGCCGGCCCCCTGCTGCGCGACGCTCCCGGAAACGCTCCAGTCCCCCTTTTCGCGGCGGTTCGTCACCCCGGCCAATCGTAACCGCGGGCCACCGGGACGCGTCAGCCACTGTTCGAGGAAGGCGCGCTGGTCCTTTCCCGAACTCTTCGAGAAGGCGTCGGCGAAATCACGCCAGGAGGCGCTCTGGTAAAGGCGGGAACCGACCACCTGCCGCAGAGCCGAGAAGAAGGCCTCGTCGCCGATGCGGCGGCGCACCATGTGGAAGACGAAGGCCCCCTTGCCGTAGCCGATAGCCCGCGAGGCGGGGTCGCTGCGGCTTTCGAAGCGGGTCAGGGGAAAGTCCTGCTCCGGGGAGACCAGCGAGGCGTAGTCGATGAGCAGCTGTTCGCGGTAGTCGCGCGCCTCGGCAGCTGAGCGCCGCTCCTTCAGGTAGTAGTCCGCCAGGTAGGTCACCAGACCTTCGCACCAGTTGCCGGAGTCGGGCGCTATGGAGATGGCGTTGCCCCACCAGGAGTGGGCGATCTCGTGCGGGAAGCTCGTGTCGACGATGAAGGGGAGCCTGAGCACCGCCCCCCCCAGGAGGGTGAAGGAGGGGAACCCGTAACCGGTCTGGAAGAAGTTCTCCACCACGGCGAACTTCTCGAACGGATACGGCCCGAAAAGCGCGCTGTAGAACCTGAGGTAGCGGGCCGCGGCATCGAGGTAGCGCCCGGAAAGCCCGGCGTTTTCGGGGTAGAGGTAGCTGTGCAGCTCGATCCCGTCCACGGTGCGGTCCTCGACCCGGTAGGGGCCGGCGCACAGGGAGAGCGCCCCGACCGGGTGGGACTCCTGCCAGACGGAGCGAGTGACGCCGTCGCGGGTCTCGCGGGAGACGCGCCGGCCAAAGCTCACCGCCTCGATCCCCGCCGGGGCCGTCACCGCGACCTGGCGCTGGGCCGGGACCTCCTCCGGCACGGGATACCAGTGGGCGGAATCCCCCAGGAAGGTCCCCTGGCTGGTGATGGTGCCGCTCACCCCGTAACTGGGATCCTCGCCGGCACCGGGGCTCGCGGAGACGGGATCGTTGAAGCGGGCGCGGTAGACGATGGTCAGGGTCTGCGCCGCGCCGGTCCCGGGGAGCTCGGCAACCAGAAGCCCCCCCGTGAAGCGGTAGGGAACCGGCCGTCCTGCGAGGGTCACCTCGCTTACCCGGGCGCCGCTGGAGAGCCTAAACGCCACGCTGCCGGCTCCGGCCGCGAACCTGACGCTACTCGAGCCTGAGAGTTCGTGCTGGGGGGGATCCAGGCGGACCGAAACCTCCTGACGCACCACCTGGGGAGTGCGCGCCTCGCAGGCGGTTACCCCGCCCAAAAGCACGGCAAACGGCAGCAAAAGAAAGAGTGTCCTCATCACGATCACCTCGAAGTATGAAAGGTATGAACTTTTAGATCCTCTGCTTCTACCAGAGTATCCGGCACGGCGCAAGACGCCGTCCCTTGACAGTGGCGGAGACCTCCACTGTCAGTAAGGCGTCAAAAAGGACAATTTCTGTCTCATAGCCCATCCGATAATCGAAATATTTGTTTGACTTTTTCGTTTTTGTTAATGTATAAATAGAACGCTTTTGAATTACCCCTATTTTACCGACAGTTACATCGCTGCCAATCCTAATTTCCTCAGTGATTGGCGGCAGTTAGATAGCACGATTCAGGGCTGCGTTCTTGCCCGCGCACCAATGATAGTCGAGAAAACTCAACCATCCGCGAGGATGGGGCGGAAAGCCTAGGGTCTCACTGAGACAGCCGGGATGCCGAAATATCATCAGATATTTTGCGCCCCGGCTTTTTTGCGTTCTGAACACGGAGAATAACGACCAGGCACGGCTCAACTTTCGGAAATACCGGTTCGCTCCGAGGCTCCCCCCTTGGGAGCGGACCCCGTTTTGGATACACGACAATACTCAACCATCCGCGAGGATGGGGCGGAAAGCCTAAGGGTCTCACCGAGACAGCCGGGATGCCGAACTATCACCAGATATTCGCGCCCCGGCTTTTTTTGTACCTCGCGCTCTACCACGTACCGAGATTCCGGCTGTCATTTCGCTTGATTAGGCAAGCAACCAGGACGGTCCGGACCAGGGAGAACCACATGCCCCATACGATCCACCTGAAGCGCCTACTCCTCGCCGGCTGCTGCCTCGCCCTTTGGGCCTGCGGCAAGGCAAACACCCAGGCAACCACCGTGAGCACCGTCGGCAAGCACACCGCCAACTGGCTGGTCGAGCACCGGCGCGCCTACCAGCAGGCCCCGGCCTCCTGCACCGAGTGCCACGGCGCCGACCTGACCGGCGGCATCACCAAGATCGACTGTTTCAACCAGGGGGGGCTCGCTACCTGCCACGCCGGCGGCCACGGTCCCAGGCGCGTGCCCCACGCGCTCCCCTTCACGGCCGGGAGCCTGCACGGCCCGGTCGCCAAGCTGAACCTGGTGGACTGCCAGGTCTGCCACGGGGAGGCGGGTGGCCCGGGGACCAACCCGCGCTTCAACGTCGTGCTCGGCTCGCTGAGCGCCGGGTGCGAGACCTCCGGCTGCCACAACCTGAACAACCCCGGTCAACCGGAGCCCAACGCCGCGCACCCGGTACCGTGGAGCGGTCACGCAAGCTCCGGTAACCAGATCAACGCCTGCGCCCTGTGCCACGGCGCCGATTTTGGCGGCACCGCCTCGGGCGGTGTGGGTCCCGCCTGCCGCAGCTGCCACACCTCGCTCGCCCTGGGTAACCTCCCGGTGCCGGGGACCTGCGTCTCCTGCCACGGCAACCCGCCGGCCTCCGGGTCCCACGCGGTGCACCTCGCCATCGCGTCGATCAGCTGCGCCAGCTGCCACTCGGGGGGCGGCTCCGGGAGTGCCAACCACGGAAGCGGCACGGTCACCCTCGCCTTCCCCGGCACGCTCAACGCCAAGTCCGGCAGCGCCGCGGTTACCGGCACCAAGAGTTGCAGCGCCGTCAGCTGCCACGGTGGGATCGCCACCCCCACCTGGGGGAGCGCGGGGAGCATCAATCTCGCCACCGACTGCCTCACATGCCACACCGACGGTACGGCGACCCCGAACAACCCGCCGCAGTACAACAGTTTCCGCAGTGGCCAGCACGCCTTTCACAATTCCATCGGCCTCGCCTGCACCGACTGCCACGACATGACGGTCACCGTCCAGGGTGCCTCCCACTTCAGCGGTTTCGCCACCACCAGCTTCGAGCTGGCTCCCGCCGCGACCATGAGGAGCTACCTGAGCTACAATGCGACCCAGCAAAGCTGCATGCCCCCTTCCCTGGCGCCCAACGGCAACACCATCGGCGCCTGCCACAGCGACCGCAGGTCCTGGTAGGCGCGGCCAGAAGCGCATCGAGAGAGCACGGAGAGCCTTACATGAAGATGCAACGTCTCAGATCCCTATTTGTCAGCCTCGTTTTGCTCGGCGCCCTCGGCACGGGTGCGGCCCGGGCGGTCACCGCTCCGACGGTGACCAACCTCCCGCCGGTCACGGACCGGGTCGGGACCCCGGTGCGCCTGGCCGGCGACACGAGCGGCAACCTCTACCTCACCGACCCGCGGGCCGGCGGGATCCTGGTTTTCGGCAACGACGGCAAGCTGCTGCGGAGTATCGCCACCCTGAAAAAGCCCCAGGGGATCGCGGTGACCGCCGCCGGGGACCTGGTGGTGAGCCAGGGAACCTCGGTATCGGTACTCTCCCCCCTGGGGGTCGAGAAGTTCAAACTGGGAGCGGGAGCGGGGCAGTTCAAGATGGCCAACGGCATCGCCATCGACAACGCCGGCTACCTCTACGTGGTGGACAGCCTGGACAACTGCGTCCAGGTCTTCACCTCACAGGGGGCCCCGGTGGCGCTCTCGGGCGCCGGCGCGGGGAAGCCGCTGAACAGCTTCGGCTCGGCCGGCAAGGGTAACGGCCAGTTTTCCCAGCCAAGTGCCATCGCCTTCGAGCCGGCAAGCGGCCAGCTCGCCGTGGTGGACACCCTAAACAGCCGGGTGCAGTTCTTCACGACCACCGGGAGCTTCGTGAAGTCGATCGGCTCCGCGGGGCTTGGGTCGCTCAAGTTCGGCGCTCCGCAGGGGGTCGCCTTCGGGGCCACCGCCTCGGGGACCGTCATGTACGTGGTGGACACCTTCCAGAGCAACATCCAGGCGATCGACCTCTCCAGCGGGACCTTCCTCAGGGTGATCGGGAGCTACGGCAAGGGGAGCGGGAAGCTGGTGGTCCCCACCGACCTCCTGTTTGACAACTTCGACGCCCGCAACCCGCGCCTGGTGGTAGCCAACGGCTTCGGGAACCTGACGCTTTTCGGGATCGAGATCCCGGCAGGTACCGGTACCTCCGGCAACGGCCCGGCGCTTTCCATCAACACGCTGCCGCTCGCCACCAACCTCACCTCGCTCACCATAAGCGGCACGGTGGCAGCCAACGCCACGGTGAAGATCACCCCGAGCACCTCGGCCGCGGTAGGCGCGGTGAGCGGCGGGGTCACCTGGAGTGCTACGGTGACCGGCCTGGTCGCAGGCACCAACCAGTTCACCGTCACCGCCACCGACAACGCAAGCGGCGCGAGCACGAGCACCCTGGTGAGCGTCTTCGTGACCTCTTCCGGCAGCGCCGTCACCCCCTTCACAGTGAACGCGCTCCCCAGCCACACCGCGACCGCGGCCCAGACCCTGAGCGGCACCGTGCAGCCCGGATCGACCGTGACGGTGAACGGCAACCCGGCAACCGTCAGCGGCGGCACCTGGAGCTACCCGACGACCCTTACCCAGGGGCTCAACACCTTCCAGCTCACGGCGGCAAACGCCTCGTTCAGCAGCGCGAACGCCAGCATCAACATCACCCTCAACTCCGTGGTGCCGCTGCTCGATGTCGCCCTGCTGCCGACCGGGAGCACCACCAGTAACCAGCTCTTGACCATCTCCGGCACGGTCAGCGACCTGCTCCCCTCGACGGTGCAGCTCACGGTGAACGGCCAGGCGCTCCCGGCTCTGCCGGTGGTAAACGGCTCCTTCTCCACCGGGGTCTTCCTGCAGGTGGGGAGCAACAGCATCGACGTCAAGGCGCTGGACAGCATCGGCAACCAGAGTGCCACGGTGCGCACCAGCATCACCTTCGCCCCCACGGCACCGCTGCTCACCATCGGGGTGCCGGACGGCTCCTCGGTCCCCGCCGCGGCACTCACCCTCACCGGAAGCGTGAGCGCCGGGAGCACCGTGCAGGTGAGCGTCGCCGGGGTGAGCGTCCCGGTCACGGTGAGCGGCACCAGCTGGAGCGCGCCGGTCACCCTCGCCCCGGGGACCAGCACCATCCTGGCCACGGCTACCCTCGGCTCCCTGAGCTCGACGGCACGCTCCAGCGTAAGCTACGACCCGGGCGCCCCGGCGCTCACCATCAGCGCGCCCTCGCAAAATGCCGTACTCCCCGCCGGCACCACCCAGTCGGTGAGCGTCACCGGCACGACCACCCCGGGAAGCAGCCTGCTCGCCACCCTGGACGGGACGAACCTGACCGTGAGCGTCGCCGCGAACGGCGCCTTCGCCGTGCCGCTTGGCAACCTGGCCATCGGCAGCCACACCCTCTCGCTCACCGCCCTCGATGCCCTGGGGAACTCGGCGAGCGCGCTGCGCAGCATCGTGGTGGCCGACCCGACACCGCCGCCGGTCACCCTAGACGCGACCAACCCGCTCAAGCTGAGCGTCGGATCCGGGGCGACCCTGGTGGTCCGCGACAAAAACGGGCCGGTGGCGGGCGCGGTCACCACCCAGAACGGGGTCAGCACCCTGGATCTCTCCGGCGCGAGTTACGACCCGGCCACCCTGAGCGTCACCGCGGTCACCCCCACCGGCGCCACCACCCGAAACGGCGTGCTCACCCCGACGGCGATCGCCGGGCAGGTCGGCGTCCCCGCCATCGGCGACGCGCTCGAGGCGCTCAAGATCGCCACGGGGGCGCGGCCGGCTGGCCTTCTGGAGAAGATGCACGGCGACGTGGCCCCCCTGGCCAACGGCACCCCCCTTCCCGACGGGAAGATCGACATCGAGGACGTCGTGGTCATCATGATGCGCGTCGTCGGCAAGCCCTGGTAGACCGCATGAGGATCAAAGACATGAACCAGTTCATCCGTTTCGCACTGTTGTCCGTTACCCTTCTCGCCCTCGCCGCCTGCGGAGGCGGCGGTTCGGGCGCCGCGGTCACCGGCCCGCAACGCACCGCTACCGTGAGTTTCGCCATCCTCGGGAACTACAGTTCCCCGATCAGCGGGGTCTCCATCACGGCGCGGCTCCCCCAGGGGGTGAACGTCGCCCTGGACGGCACCAGCCACACCCTGCAGCAACCCGGACTCTCCTCGACCAAGGGGCTCGCCTTCGGCAGCTACTCGGCCGGGATCCGCCAGGTGGACCTCGGGGTGGTCAACCTGAACCAGAGCATCGGCTACGGCACCTTCGCCACCCTGCAGCTCACGGTCCAGCCGGGGTACACCTTCTCCGCCCAGGACTTCCGGGCGCTGAACTCGCCGTTTCCCGCGTTCAAGGCGGTCGCCAACGACCCGATCCTCGGCGTGGTCTCGACCGACACCACCCTGGCAGGGAGGATCACCCCCTCCCTCGACGTGACCTTCGGCTACTAGTGAAATCGGGGCGCGCACCCCGCTACCGTCTTCAGGAGCAGTTATGAACAACGTGATAGTAAAGACTCTGATGCTCGGCATGCTCTGCCTGCTGGCCCCCTCTACAGCACGCGCCGTGGTGGTCGACTCCCCCCATGGCAGCGCCGACGGGTACAGCTGCGCCAACTGCCACACGGGCCATATCACGCTGGGGAGCACCGGGTTCAACAACATCTGTCTGACCTGCCACCGCCCAGGTGTCCCGGTATCCGGGCGCAAGCCGTTCGCCCCGGGCGACGCCGCCGACCCCTTCGGCCTGTACAGCGCGGCGAGCCCGGAGAGGCTCTACCAGACCTCGCACCGCTGGGACGGCCCCGACACCGCCCCCTGGGCCGGCGCACAGCCGCCGGTCTTCGCCGGCATGACCGGGGTGCGCGGGCGCACCGGGGCCCAGATGGCCTGCGTGCGCTGCCACAACCAGCACGACAACTCGCTCCCGCCGTTTCTGAGGATGGCCAACGACCAGGACCAGATGTGCCTGGACTGCCACAGAAGCCGCAACCAGAGAAACCAGGCAAGCGGCACCCACCCGGTCAACTTCGCCTACGGCGGGGCCGACTCGAAGGCCGTCTTGCGCCCCGCGGAATACTTCAACCCGCCGCTGAACGCGAACCCGGCCAACGCCTCCTCGGATCTGGGGAGCAAGTTCAAGGGGGGGAAACTGGTCTGCTCCACCTGCCACGGGGTGCACTACGCCGACTCGAGCAGTGCGACCTTCGACTCCTTCAGCTCATCGAACTCGCTCAAAAAGGGGGACGGCTACCTCTTGCGCACCGACCTGCGCGGGGCCCAGGTGGCGGTCGGGGCGGCGGATAACGCCAACATCTGCCTCAACTGCCACGCCGGGAAGAAGAACCACAACAACCACGGCCAGGACGTGCAGTGCACCGACTGCCACGGCGCCCACGTCACCCCCGCCGACGGCAGCGCCCCGAACGGCTTCTTGATCTGGCGCTACATGAACATCTCGAGCTTCGCCGGCAAGGTGCGCAACAAGCCGGTCTTCTCGAGCGCCACCTCGATGCTCTCGGCGAACTTCAAGGACCCCAACGGCACCGGCATCTGCCAAGCCTGCCACGTGGTCCCGGCCGGCGTCGCCCCGGCCCACGACCTCCCCAGCGCCCAGGCGCGCGACTGCGTCGGGTGCCACAACCACAACAGCCAGGCCGGCTCCTTCTCGGGAGGGTGCACCTCCTGCCACGGCTACCCGATCGCCTCCACCCGGATCGGCGGTCCCGACGGCCTGGCCGCACCGGCCACCGGTGCGCTCGGCGCCAGTCCGGCCAGCGCCGGCGCCCACGCGACCCACGTGACCGCGCGCTCGATCCAGTGCCTTGCCTGCCACAGCGGCTACACCACGAACCAGATGGGGAACGGCAAGATCGAGATGGGCTTCGGGGTCTCGCCTCAAACCTGGAACGGGTTCGTCTCGCAGGTAACCACCGGCACCATCTACGTGAACAGCAGCCTGAACGCCGGCTACAGCTGGAGCGCCCAGGCCGGGACAACGCTGAACCAGGCGCCCGGCCAGGCGATCAGCTGCAGCATCTACTGCCACGGCTCCACGCTTTCCGGCGGCAGCACCACACGCCCGCAGTGGACCGGCACGAGCCAGGCCGCCTGCGGCAGCTGCCACGGCGCCAGCGCCGCCACTCCCCCCACGACCGGCGGCCACCTGCGCCACGCGGGAAGCGGGACGACGGGCCTTGCGCTCGCCTGCTCCTCCTGCCACGGCTCCCCCGGCTCCACCGGGCACGTGGACGGCAGCGTCGCCTGGAACGTAAGCCCCCTCGCCTCCCAGGGGGGCGCCCCCCAGTACCGCGGCCTCACGGTCGGGACCACCGGCCAGGCCGCGCCCAGCGCAAGCTACGGCCAGTGCTCGAACCTCTACTGCCACGGCGGCAAGGCGGTCACCTGGGGAGGTCCGGCCCTTCCCGCGGACTGCAGCGGCTGCCACGGCGGCCTCGCTACCGGCCCGGACTACGCCAACGGCACCCCCAAGGCGAACAGCCACGCGAGACACGTGGTGGCCAACGGGCTTTCCTGCAACCTGTGCCACAGCTCGGTCGTGGACGCCTCCGGCGCGATCGTGAACCGCTCCCTGCACGCTGACCAGGTCTACGAGGTGCTCCAAGGCGGCAGCGCGAGCTTCGCGGTGACCGTGGCCGGAAACGCCTCCACGCCCACCCAGTGCAGCAACATAAGTTGCCACGGCGGCACCGGCACGGTTGCCACCTGGGGCCAGAGCCTCAACTGCCAGGACTGCCACGGCGCGGCGAGCGATCTGGACAACTTCAGCGGCAGTTTCTGGAACAACGGCATCGTCGGCAAGGTGAACAGCTCCGAGTGGCTCTCGACCGGCCACGGCGCGGCCGCCGCCTACCGCTCCGGCAACCCGGGGGCGAACTTCGGGCGCAACGGCAACCTGCGCCAGTGCGAGTTCTGCCACGATCCGGGCGTCCCCCACAAGCTGGCCGGCAACGCCTTCCGGCTGCTCAACTACTCCTCGGCCGCCTGGGGGCGCAACCAGGTCTGCCAGAGCTGCCACGCCCCCGGTGCCGCCGGGATAACCGTGAACGGCACCCTGATCACCTCGAGCGTGAAGATCGGCTCGACGCACCTGGGGACCAAGCACGGCGCCGGTAACAGCGGCGGCCAGTTCTGCTGGGACTGCCACGACGCCCACGGCGACGGCAACGACTACATGATGCACAGCCAGGTGGCCAAGGGGTCCGACCGCACAACCGGCGCCCCGAGCCAGACGGTCGCGGTAAGCTTCACCCTGGCCGCCCCCGGCGCCCCCTCCTGGAACGACTTCGTGAAACCGGGACCGGCCTTCAACGGCATCTGCCAGGTCTGCCACACGAGCACCGCCCACTTCACGGCGGGCTCCTACGACACCACCCACAACCCCGGCGGCAGCTGCGTTGCCTGCCACAGCCACACCGGAAGCAGCACTAACCTCGCCTTCGAACCGGGCGGGGTCTGCGACACCTGCCACGGCTATCCGCCGGCGCCGCGCAAGGTAACCGGCACGCTCACCTTCGGCGTGCAGGGGAACTGGTCGAGCGCCCGTTTCGAGGACTACTCGGGCGGGGGCGGCGCGCACCTGGTGGCGGCGCACATCCCGAAGAACGCCAAGGCCTCCCAGGGGTGGAGCAACTGCACCCCCTGCCACAACGGGGGCTCGGCTGCACACACCACGGCACAGCCGCTTAAGAGCCACGTGGAGAACGTGAGCGTCAAGATCGACCAGAAGCTGCGCCTCGCAGGCGACCTGCAGGCGAGCTACTCCAGCGCACGCCTGGTATCGGGCGGCGCCAACAGGTCCGGCAGCTGCTTCAACGTGGCCTGCCACTTCGCTCCGACTCCCAAGTGGAGCATCGAGCGCTAAGGGCCCGCCGAAGTAGAGCTCTCAAGCGAGCCGGCAGGTACTTCTCACCTCGACGGCTCAGGTACAAATAAGAAAGGCCGGGGTAACTCCCGGCCTTTCTTTTTCCATCGCCTGTAGCTTTTAGAAGAGCTTGTTCCAGGTGAAGCTCACCCCGCCACCGGACCTCCCGTTACGCACCACCCGGGAATCCCAGGCATAGCCCACGTTGAAGGAGGAGTTGCCGAAAAAAGCGAAGTCGAGGCTCGCCGTCCCCGAGAGGGAGGTGGTTTCCCGGAACTCCACCCTGCCGTCCTCAAGCGCACTGGCCCGGTCCGCCCAGAGGTACCCCCCCGCTAACGTCAGGTAGATGAAGAAACAGAGCTCGCGCCGGTACCCCGCGCTGATCATGGCGTAGTTGGTGGCCAGGACGTCGTCGTACACCATGCCGGTGTAGTGCGGCCGGGCGATGTCCTCGGTCTCCCCCGAGGAGGGGCCGCCGTTCAGGCGAAAGGCGTCGAAGCGGTCGCCGCGGCCGTGGTAGGTCGTGCCGCCGTAGACGCTCATCACCAGGCGGTTTCGCTCCGAGAGTCCGGGGATCCCGCCGGCTGCGAACAGGTAGCCGCTCAGCAGCAGGTAGTCGCGGTTGGCAGGCTCGGGGCTTTGGCGGGTGCCCAGTTCCTGCCAGTTCCCGCGCGCCCGGTATTCGGCATCCCCCCCGGCGGCGAAGCCGTGGTGCGGCAGTTCCAAAAGGTTCCGGCGCAGCGCGTCGTAGCGCACCCTGAGCCTCGCCCCGTAGGTGAGCGTGTTGGGCGGCAGCAGCAGATCCGGCCCGGTCTCGTGGCTGCGGGCCGCGTAGAAGTACCCGAGGTCACCGAGCAGCTGCAGCTTCAGGTCGTTATCCACCTCGAAGGGGGCCACGGGGAACCGCAGCCCGGGCCCCAGCGCGAGCGAGGCGCTCCCGTAGGTCACGGTAGTCGCCGTAACCTCACGGTTTTGCGCGAGCTCGGCCTGGGTCCCCGGCAAGGTGTAATTTTCCAGGCGCCCCACCCACTCCACGGGCCCCAGGATCGTGCGGTCGTACTCCAGGTCGTTCACGAAGATGCTCACCACGTCGCGGGTGCGTGAGTCCTGCCAGTACTGCCTGAAGTACCCCGCGGCGATCGGCACGCCGGTGGTGCGCCCCTGCCTGGGAAGCAACAGGGTGCCACCGAGGGTAAGGGCGCTCTGGTGGGCGCGGTCCGTGGCGGGAAGCGTGACCGCATAGCCGTGGAAGTTGGCGGAGCCGGCCTCGCCGGCCAGCGGGGTATGGTAGACGGGGGACGGTTCGAAGGGGGCAGGCTCGGCAGCGAGCGAACGAAGCGGGGCGAGCCCCAGAAGTGCGACCAGCAGGGTCGCCGCCGGAACCGGCAAGACCGGGCGTCCCGCACACCTTCTTCGCCGCTGTTGTCCCCTGATAGCCATGAGGGTCTTCTCCATTAACGAAAGCCAGATCAGACTATAATTGATGATTCCCAATTAGCAAGAATCGTCAGGCCGCCAGCTCCGGTTCCCGCCCTCGAAGTCCCGCCCTGAGAGTCCCGGTCCGGTTGCCCCGGTAAAATGGCCCTTGACAGCCACAGGTTATCACCTGATATAGTTATCACCAGGTAACCAAGGAGGTCATCATGGAGCAACTCACCCCCCGCCAGCAGGAAGTCCTGGAGATCGTCACCGACTACATCGCCAGCAACGGCTATCCCCCAAGCCTCAGGGAGATCGGCAAGCGCCTCTCGGTTTCCGGTACCCTGGGGGTCATGAAGCACCTTGAGGCCCTGGAAAAGAAGGGATACCTGCGCCGACAGGAAGGGAGTTCGCGCGGCATCTCGCTGTGCAACCAGGCCCAGGCCGCCAGTCTCCCCATCGTCGGCGTGGTGCGCGCCGGCGCGCTGCACCCGGCCATCGAGGACGTCGAGGGGCACTTCGCCATCGACAGCTCCCAGCTCCGCTCCGGCGGCACCTTTTTCCTGCGCGTCAAGGGTGACTCGATGATCCACGCCCACATCAAGGAGGGGGACCTCGCCTTGGTGCGCCCGCAGCCCACCGCGCTGAACCGCGACATCGTGGTAGCCATGGTGGGTGGCGAGGCGACCCTGAAACGCTTTTACCGGGAGGGGAACCAGATCAGGCTGCAGCCGGAGAATCCCAACTACGAGCCGATCATCGTGCGCGAGGAGGACGGCGAGCTTTCCATTGTGGGGAAAGTAGTTGGCATCTACCGGCAAATGGAGTAGGTTGATGCGCAGAGTCGCCGAAAGGGTCAAAGTTGCCGCCATTTTCGCGCCGGGCTCGAAGATCAAGCCGGTGTGGTTCGAGTGGCGCAGGCAAAAGCACGCGGTCACCGAGATGTCCTATTTCTGGAAGAGCCACGATGGCGCCGCACTCAGGCTGCACTTCGCGGTAAGCGACGGCAGCAACCTGTTCGAGCTCATCTTCAACGCCACCGACCAGAACTGGACCCTCGAAGGGGTCGAGGGACGCTGAAGGGGGCCGCAGCTGGGGTGCCCCAACAGCTGCACTCCCCTGCCACGGCAGCCGGAATGCAGCGCCTCCTTGAGATCGGATCAGCTTGTGACGCGTGCCGTACTCTTCGGAAACCGGCCGAAGCTAAGAGGGGTCACGTGCCCAGCGGAGCGCCGGGCGGAGGCCCTCCCGCCGATCCTTGGGTTCGGGCAAGGTTGACAGACAAGCACAGGCTCTCCCCCCCCCTCAAGGGCGAGGCCGACCCGGTCGGCGACTCATCGCTCGCACCCGAAGAGCCGGAGCAGACCGTGGAAGCACAGCGCATCATCTTGCACATCGATATGAACGCCTTCTTCGCCTCGGTGGAGCAGCAGGCGAACCCCGAGTTGCGCGGCAAGCCGATAGCCGTCATCGGCGCCGCCAAACGGACCGTCATCACCACCTGTTCCTACGAGGCCCGTGCCTTCGGCGTCAAGACCGGGATGAACGCCTGGGAAGCGCGCCAGATGTGCCCGCAACTCATCTTCGTGGTGGGCAACAACCGCAAGTACACCTACACCTCCACCCAGATCTTCAACATCATGCGGGAATACACCCCGATGGTGGAGGTGTTCTCCATCGACGAGGCCTTCCTCGACGCCACCGGTTCCCTCTCCCTGTTCGGCTCCCCGGAGCGCATCGCCCACCTGATCAAGGCGCGCATCCGGCACCAGTTCGGCCTCACCTGTTCGATCGGGATTGCCCCCAACAAGCTCCTCGCCAAGCTCGCCTCCGACATGCAGAAGCCCGACGGGCTCACCACCCTGACGCCGGATAACACACCCGAGGTCTTGGAGCGGATGCCGATCCGGGACCTGTGCGGCATCGGCGCGAAGACCGGCAAGCAGCTGGCCGCCCTGGGGATCAGGACCTGCGGCGAGCTGGGGCGTTTTCCGGTGGAGATCTTGAAGCGGAAGTTCGGAGTGACCGGGGTGCGGCTGAGCGAGATGGGGCGCGGCATCGACGACGCGCCGGTCGTGCCCGAAGAAGAGTCCGAGGAGGTAAAAAGCGTGGGGCACAGCACCACGTTGGACCGCGACATCAGCGATCCCGGGGAGATCAGGATGTACCTCTTGCAGCTCTCCGAGATGGTCGGCCGCCGGGCGCGGCGCTATCAGGTGGCGGGAAAGACGGTCACCGTAACGGTGCGCTATCCCGACTTCACCACCTTCTCGCGACAGGAGAGCCGCCCGGGGCACACCAACAACAGCGACGAGATCTTTCAGGCGGCGCTCAAGATCCTGGAGGGGATCGAACTCGAGCAGCCGATCCGCCTTTTGGGGGTAAAGATCAGTAACCTGCGCCAGCAGCAGGAGCAGCTCCCGCTGTTTGCGGGGGACCGCAAGAAGGCCCTGCTGGCGAGCGCGATGGACCAGGTCAACAACAGGTTCGGGGAGTTCTCGGTTACTTTCGGGAGTCTTCTGGGGAACGAGGGTGGTTCCAAGGTCATTTCGCCAGCGTGGAAACCCGAGGGGCTGCGCAACGTCGACGTGGAGTAGGCGGCGCGCCCGGTTGCAACGCAGAGGCTTTGGGCGGCCCGGGTTTCTTGCCAGCTGTGCCAGCTTTTGACAACTTGCCAGGACCTACCGACCTTGGTCAATCTAGTCAGGGCAATCAGTCAGATCCGTCTGATCGGTCTGATAAAAAAGGGCCTCGCAGCTGTGACACTCTCGAGGCCCTCCTTGTGTTCGGCAACAACCTTGCAGCGCAACCAAAGCGCCCGCTAGAACCCCGGCACCCCGGTCGGCACCTGGTCCCAGTAGGTGACCGCACCGTTATGCCACTTGACGATCTGCACGCTCTCGTCCTGCGAAATGACGATGCCGATCGCCTCGTGGAGCCGCTGGCACAGCCGGTAGGCGGCGCGATGCCGGGTCCCCACCGCCTCGCTCAGTACCGGTTCGGTCCGGGTCCCCTCGGTGTCCAGGGCGTGCGCCACCATCCCCACACTGTCCAGGTCGCCCGAGATCACCCCGCCAAAACCCAACAGCTCCTGCCGCTTCGAGATGACCACCGCTCCGTCCACAGCGGAGAGCGCCGCAATGAAGTGGGCCACGTCGAAGATCGCCTCGTCCAAAAGCGCGATCGAATCGTTTTTGCTGGTCACATACTCCTGCCATCCGACCATCTTCGCGGGATCCCTCGGGTCGCCGTGGATCTCGGCCATGGTGTTCATCACCTTCAGGGTCAGGGTCCGGAAGCGCTGACGCGACTCGAACTCGAGAAACTGGTACTTGATGGACATGTAGCGGTTTTCCTTGATGATCTCCGCGGTCATCTCCTCGGGGAGGTAGACCAAGAGGCCGCCGTGGTGCGAGTTGCGGATCACGCTGATAATGCGGCGCACCGCCTGCTGGCCCAGGTAGCTTCCGAAGTCGGGATCTAGGTTCGCCCAAACCCGCCCCGAGGCCTCGCGTGCCTTTCTGTGCATCTCTAGGGTCTCGGAGTGCACCATGGCAAGACTTTTCGAGATCCACTGGGAGTTGAAGACGTCGAGACTCGGACAGTTGATCTGCCCACCGTTTAACGAGGCGATGATCTCGGAACCGATGCAGACCGAGATCTGCCCGGCCCCGGTCACGTAAACCACCAGGCAGACGGGAAGCGGAGGCGAGGTTTTGCGCCCGCCGTAGACGGCATGCATCCACCGGGTGCCGGAGTGCAAAAGCCCCCAGATCTGGGCCCCGTCGTTGGGCGGCAGGGTGATGCCGATCAGGGTCCGGTAGAAGTCGGCAGCGGGCGCCAGCCGGTGCAGCTCGTACTCGTTGAAGGGGCGCAGCCTCGAGAAGATGAGCCGGTGCATCCCGGTAGGCGGCCCCTCTTCCGCCGAGAATAGGTGCGAGTCGCGGATGATGAGCCGGAACATGACCGGACGCTCTTCCTCGCGCATCAGGCTCGCCTGGTAACAGGTGGAAATCACCTGCTCCAGGACCGAGCGATCCGGGAGCGTGAAGCCGCAGTCCGGCTGGGCCGGACAGAGTCTCGCCACAAACGCCGGGTCCTGCCAGCGCTCGAAAATGAAGCTGACCAGATCCTTCGGGTAGGAATGCCCTGTAGCCCCAGAACAGCTCGTCATGACTCGGTGTCCGCGCATCTGCCACTCCCTCTATCCGCAACGGTAGCCTGCACCAGTTGAGTAATTATCCAACGCCTGCCGGCCCCCTGTAAAGCTCATTTGTTTCGTGCCATCAACTCAGACCCCGGCCCCCTTGGCCCCAGACGCCAAAACCTTAGCCATATCACAGGATCCCACCGGGGCTTCTCCCCGAGAGCGGCTCCGCTTCCGGGTGAGTGCGCTGTCGGAAAAGCATACATCATTAAAGCCGCGGTGCCATCCAGCGGACCTTTACATGCCACAATCATTTTGCTAAGATGGGCGCCGTTTCTCTCCCTGGAAAGGTTTGCAAATGTCCGAATTGACGCCGATGATGCGGCAGTACCTTGAAATAAAAGCCGACTACCCCGATACCATCCTGTTCTTTCGCATGGGCGATTTCTACGAGATGTTCCTGGACGACGCCGTCAAGGCGTCCCGCATCCTGGGAATTACCCTCACCTGTCGCAACAAGAGCTCCGACGGTCCCGAAATCCCCCTGTGCGGGGTCCCCTTCCACTCCTGCGCCCCCTACATCGCCAAACTGATCGAGGCAGGCGAGAAGGTCGCCATCTGCGAGCAGACCGAGGATCCCAAGCTCGCCAAGGGGATCGTGAAGCGCGAGGTGGTGAAGGTGGTGACCCCGGGCCTCGTCGTCGAAGACGCCTCGCTCTCGCCCAAGGAAAACAACTACCTGCTCGCCCTGTTCGAGGAGGAGAAGCGCTTCGGGCTCGCCTATTTGGACCTCTCGACGGGAGAGTTTCGCATAACCGAACTCGCCGACCAGGCCGCGGCGCTCGCCGAGGTGACCTGCATCGGTCCCCGTGAGCTGATCCTCCCGGCCAGCTACCGCGACCCGGCCCAGACAAAGGCGCTCGTCTCCATTACGGCAGGCCGTGCGCTCACCTACTTCGAGGAGTGGGTCTACGACAGCGACTACTGCAAGCGGCTGATCGCCAACCAGTTCAAGGGGGCCACGCCGGCGACCCTTGGGTGCGACGGGCTTCCCGTGGCGCTTTTGGCGGCCGGCGCCGTGCTGCACTACCTGGTGGACACCCAGAAAGGGAGCGCCCCCCACGTCACCTCGATCTCCAGTTACTTCGAGAGCGAACACCTGCTTTTGGACGAGTCTACCCGACGCAACCTGGAACTGACCGCCACCATCTCCGAGGGGAAGCGCAAGGGATCGCTTCTGGGGCTCATGGACCGCACCGTGACGGCGATGGGTGGCAGGAAGCTCAAGCAGTGGATCAACTACCCGCTCATGGATCTGAAGAAGATCGTCGAGCGCCAGGACGCGGTCGAGGAGCTCTTGGGCCAGCCGGGGCTGAGAGGCGAGTTGCGCGACCTGCTCTCCGGCGTCTACGACCTCGAGCGGCTGAACGGGCGCATCAGCCTCGCCTCCGCCTCCGCTAAAGACTTGGCTGCTCTCAAGGGATCCCTGTCGCGCATCCCGGGCCTGAAGGAGCGGATCGCCGGCTTGAACGCGAAACTCTTGCGGGAGCTCAACGCCGGCACCGACCCGCTTGACGACATCTGCTCGTTGATCGAGCGGGCCATCGTGGAGAATCCCCCCTTCGTGCTGCGCGAGGGTGGCATCATCGCCGACGGCTACCACGAGGAGCTGGACGAATTGCGCGCCATCAGCCGCGAGGGGAAAGGGTTCATCGCGCGCCTGGAGGCCAAGGAGAAGAGCCGTACCGGGATCTCCTCCCTAAAGATCCGCTACAACAAGGTCTTCGGCTACTACATCGAGGTGACCAAGGCCAACGTCTCGGCCATCCCCGAGGACTACATCCGGCGCCAGACCCTGGCCAACGCCGAGCGCTACATCACCCCCGAACTGAAGGAGTACGAGGAGAAGGTGCTCGGGGCCGAGGACCGGATCCGCGATCTGGAGTTCGCCCTGTTCCAGGAGGTGCGCGAGGCGACCGCGGCGCAAGGGGAGCGGATCGCGCGCAGCGCGGACCGGCTGGCCACGCTCGACGTCCTGGTAAGTCTCGCCGAGCTGGCCCACGACCGCGGTTACTGCCGCCCCGAGATCCACGAGGGGAGCGAGCTCTCCATCACCGAGGGGCGCCACCCGGTCATCGAGGAGATGCACTCGACGGAGCGTTTCGTCCCCAACGACACCTTCCTGGACAACAGCGAGAACCAGCTCATCATCATCACCGGCCCGAACATGGCCGGTAAGTCGACCTTCATGCGCCAGGTGGCCCTTATCACCCTGATGGCCCAGATGGGGAGTTTCGTCCCCGCCGAGAAGTCGCGCATCCCGCTGGTGGACCGCATCTTCACCCGCGTCGGCGCCTCGGACAACATCGCCCGCGGCCACTCGACCTTCATGGTGGAGATGATGGAATCCGCGGCCATCCTGCGCGGCGCGACGGCCAAGAGCCTGGTCATCCTGGACGAGATCGGGCGCGGCACCTCCACCTTCGACGGGGTTTCCATCGCCTGGGCGGTCGCCGAGTACCTGCACGACAACAAGCTGCACGCGGCGAAGACCCTGTTCGCCACCCACTACCACGAGCTTACCGAGCTCGCCGTCACCCGCCCCGGGATCAAGAACTTCAACATCGCGGTCCGCGAGTGGAACGAGCGCATCATCTTTTTGAGGAAGATCGTCCCCGGCGGCGCCTCGCACTCCTACGGGATCCAGGTGGCCCGGCTGGCCGGCCTGCCGCAGTCGGTCATCGAGCGCGCCAAGGAGATCCTCTTGAACCTGGAAAAGGGGGAGTACGTGGAGGGGGGGCTGCCGCGCCTGGCGCGCGGTAAGCAGAAGTCCGCCCCGTCGCCGCAGCTCTCCCTGTTCGGCGCGGCGGACGACCAACTCCGCGAGCGGCTGCGCAACGTCGAGGTAACCACCCTGACACCGCTTGAGGCGCTTAACCTGGTGGATGAACTAAAGAGGCTGCTCTAGTGGTGTCCCTAGCCGGCACAGGAGTCCATAACACATGAAACGAAGGGAATTTCTCAAATATATCGGGGTCAGCACCCCCTACCAGCACCTTATGGTGAACCGGCTGCTGGCGACCCAGGGCGGCCTGCTCCTCGCCCAGTTGCTCCCCTGGCCGCAGCGTGCCTGGGGCGCCGAGGGGGCAGTCGCGGTGACCGAGCTCAAGCACTGGTCCACCCCCGACTACACCCGGATCTCGATCACCCTGGAGCGCGAGGTGAAGTTCGAGTCGCACAAGATTCCCGGACGGCTCTACCTGGACATCCACGGCGCCAAAGTCCCCCCGGGGATCAAGGATCTCACCATCGGGGACGGCCTTTTGAAGAACGTGCGCATCGCCCAGTTCCGGGCCAGCACGGTTCGGGTGGTCCTCGACCTGGACAGCATCAAGGACTACAAGATCTTCACCTTCTCGGAACCCTTCCGGATCATTGTGGACGTCAAGGGGGAGCGCCGCCAGGAGATCTCCGCGGCCAAAGGGGAGGTGCTGGAAAACAGCAAACCGGAGAACGCCGTCAAGGCCGAGAAGCCCAAGGCGGAGCCCGAAAAGGCGAAGCCGTCCGAGAAGCCGGCCAAGTCCAGCCAGTTCAAGCCGGGCAAGATCCGCAGGATCGTGGTCGACCCGGGGCACGGCGGCCACGACCCCGGCGCCATGAGCCCTTCCGGCACCCGGGAAAAGGACATCGTGCTGCAGATCGGCCTCAAGCTGGCCCAGAAGATCCGCGAGGAGCTGGGCATCGACGTGGTGATGACCCGCTCCACCGACGTCTTCATCGAGTTGCAGGAGCGCACGGCAATCGCCAACAAGGTGGGGGCCGACCTCTTCATCTCGATCCACGCCAACGCCTCACTGAACCGCGCGGCCAGCGGCATCGAGACCTACTACCTGAACCTCGCCAAGACCGAGAAGGTGGCGCAACTCGCGGCCAAGGAAAACGGCACCTCGCTCGAGAAGGTGAGCGTTTTGCAGGCGGTCCTCTTCGACCTGATGGCGAACTACAAGCTGAACGACTCGGCGCACCTGGCCGAGGAGGTGCAGAGGTCGCTCTACAAGAAGGCCTTGACCGGGTACCCGAGCGTGAAGAACCTGGGGGTCAAGCAGGGCCCCTTCTACGTCCTGGTGGGAGCCACCATGCCGAGCATCCTCGTTGAGACCGCCTTCGTCAGTAACGAGAAGGACGAGCAGAAACTCAAGGACCCCCAGTACCAGGAGATCACCGCCGAAGGTATCCTGTCCGGGGTCAAGGGGTACATCGCCTCCCTCAAGTAACGCCGCAGCACCAGGCACGACGCAAAGCGAGGCCGACCGGTCAACCCGGTCGGCCTCGCTTGTTCTGTGGACGGTGCAGCCCCCGCTCCGAAACGCTTGACGCTTCCAGGTTCGCAAGCTATCCGCGGTAACGCTCCAGGTAGCTCACCAGCCGTGCCACCCCGTCCGCGTGCTCCAACAGCTCGACGGGGCGCTTTCCGTCAAGCGCGCCGTTTGCACTCAAAAGCCACTTCCCGGCATCTTCCTTCGACCAGCCAAGGACGCTCGCCGCACGGTACATCCGCGCCAGTTGCCGCGCATAACCAGGCCCCTCCTCGTGCGCACCCGGCGCGCCCCCCTCCTTGGCAGCACTTTCCACACGGTGCGCCGCAAGAACCTGGGCCACCTGTTCCTGCGCTATCCCCAGGGATCGGGCGGTCTCCAGAACTCCCCGCGTCAGTTCCAGCGCCCGATCCTCCTCATGATACATGGCTTCCAGCATGGATCCCCTCCCGGCTTCCCTCTGCTTCCCAACTCGTCATCAGGGCCAAGGATATTAATAGGTGTTAATTGACAGCAGTCAACCCATTTGTAGACTTGTCGAGGACATTTCACCGGGAAGTGTGCCCGTTTGAGATCCGGCAGCTGACAGTGTTGGGGAAGCCTAGAGCTGGAACAACCGGCAGGAACACGAGGGGAGGTCACCATGTCAGATCATTTTTCCAAGGAAGAGTCGGCCATCATCGAGATACAGCTGCGCGCCGTCAATCTGAGAGTCGCGAAGTTCAAGGCAGAGAAGGAGTTTCTCGATGCCCGCGGCACCGAGGTGACGCCCGAGCAGATGGC
Organism: Geomonas silvestris; assembly: GCF_014193515.1. Taxonomy (GTDB): domain Bacteria; phylum Desulfobacterota; class Desulfuromonadia; order Geobacterales; family Geobacteraceae; genus Geomonas; species Geomonas silvestris. The sequence goes on from NZ_BLXX01000001.1 coordinate 156,114, forward strand.
GGTCATCGAAAAGAAACGCAAAGAGATCCTGTACCAACTTGAGGTGGAAGGGGCCGAGATCGAGCGCGACTTCATCGAGAAGTACCGCTCGAAAGTGGCGGGGATGGTCATTCGCTACCCCTGGGGTGGCCCCGGCGGGCTCACGGTTGAAGGTACCTCAGGCTGCCCGTTCTGCACCCAGTGCGTCACGAGCTGCACCGAGTGTGTCACGAGTTGCACGGCCTGCGTCGGGTGTTCCAACAACGTCTTCTAGGGGAGCGGGCCCGCTTTGCGTGGTGCCTGCGGAGCGGGCCCGTGGTTCACCGAGCGCGAGTGAGTCGCCAAAGGAGTGAGCATGTCGTTGCACTGTGAGGTACTGGGGAGGGACCTGGAGATAAGCGATGCGGTTATTCCGGTGATCGCACCCAACTGGAGACTCAGGCGTTCCGGCGACTAGCCGCTTTTGATGAAGTACGAGGCCGAGCAGATCAACTACTCCCTGCTCTCTCCCATGATGGCGGCCACCCTCTCGCTCATGGACGGCAAGCTCAGTTTCCGGCACCTGTCGATGGTGGTGCAGTACACCCACAATTTCGAGACGCTTAAGCAGGCACAGGAGTTCGTGGCGCAGGTGATCCGGTCGGCGAACCAGGAAAACGATGCGGTCGTCCAGATGACCAGCCAGGTGAAGCCGTTCATCCAGTGCCTCGACCCGTTCGAGTTCGTGGTCCCCCCGCCCGAGGAATCGGGGCAGTGCCGCCCGGTCGCCCCGCTCACCCTCAACCTGATGTTCTCCAACGACTGCCAGACAAGTTGCGGTTACTGCTACGCCGAGCGTCGCCGGGTTCCGCCGGAGCGGCACCTAAGCAGCATGCGCTGGATCGAGATCTTCCGCGAGGCCCACGCCCTCGGGATCGAACAGGTATCGCTTTCCGGCGGCGATCCCCTCTTCCGCAACGACGCCCTCGACCTGATCGCCGACCTGATCCGCCTCGACATGCTGTTCCTGCTCTCAACGAAATGCCACGTCACCCGTGAGATGGCGGACCGTTTGGTGGAGATCGGTATGGCCCGCCCGATCAACCAGTACACCCGCGAGATCCAGCTCAGCCTGGACGGCCCGGACCCGGAGACTGCGGACCCGATGGCAGGTGCCCCGGGCTTTTTCGAGCGCGCCATGGACAGCGTGCGAAACCTGGTAGGCCGCGGCCTGAACCTGCGGGTTAAAGCGGTGGTGACCCCGTTCAACGCCCCCCGGGTCTACGACTTCATACGGCTCATGGCCGTCTCGGGAGTCGAACAGGTCTCCGTTGCCGCATACAGCCGCACCCTGTACCGGCACCGTGACGACATGTTCCTCTCGGAGGTGGAGCGCGCCTCGATAGCGCAGCAGTGCCAAAAGGTCCAGGCAGAATTTCCCGGGTTGAAGCTGCGTCTGACCGGACTCGCTTCCGCGGCCGAGTTGCAGCAGCAAAAAGTACCGGCATTACCTGAAGGTGAGCAGCCGAACCTCGATCCGGAAACCAGGCGCAGCATCAAGGAAGAGAAGTGGCGGGTGCGGACCCACTGCTCGGGCGGGCGCAGCAGCATGACCATCACACCGGACGGCAAGGTGGTACTGTGCGACACCATACCGCAGGAAGGGGAATTCGTGGTGGGAGACGCCGGGAGGGATTCCCTGGCGGAGATCTGGAACAGCCAGGAGCTCCTGGACTTCGCCTATCCGCCGCGCGAGCGTTTTGCGGGTTCCGCCTGTTACGACTGTCCGGATCTGGAGGGTTGCCAGAGGAAGGCGGGTTACTGTTTCCGGGACAGCTACTTCAATTACGGCAGCGCCTTCGCTCCGCCCCCGCTCTGCCCGGCAGCCGCCGACGACGGGATGCGCATGGACTAGCTCCCCTCAAAGGATTCAACTGCTCGTTTTGGGAAAATCGCTCCAGTGGGTTCCCTCTCCCCTTGCGGGAGAGCAACAGGGTGAGGGGGAAGGTGCCATAGCATGGCCGAGGGCAGCTCCCCCCCGGCCCCTCCCGTCAAGGGAGGGGGGACTCTTTCCCGGAACTCCTTAATGGAGCTCAAAAAAAGCCCGCCCCGGTTTCGATCCGGAGCGGGCTTTCTCGTTCAGCAGTTTTTTCAGCTGCAACCTATCCCCTGATGGTGGCGATGGCGCGCGCGAGCCTTTTCTTCGTTTCAGCCAGCCCGAAGACCACGATCATGTCGAAGATCCCGGGAGACGCCGTGGTGCCTGAGAGAGCCAGGCGCACCGCGGGGCCGATCCCGCCCAGCTTGATCCCCTTCTCCTCGCAGATCTCCTTGAACACCGCTTCCACCGAGTCCATGGTCAAGGCAGGGAGCGCCTCGAGCTTCGCAATCAGGGCCTCCAGAAGTGCCGGGGTCTCCGGGGTGAAGTTCTTGGCGGCACCCTTCTCGTCGTAGGCGAAGCCGTCCTGGTAGTAGAAGACGGCGCCGTCGGCCAGTTCGAGCATGGTCTTGGCGCGCTCCTGCAGGGTCTTCACCACGGGGACCAGGTCCGGCCCGCCGGCCGGATCCACCCCGCGCTCCTTGAGGAACGGGGTCACCAGCTCGGCCAGGCGCACCGGGTCGCCGGTCTTTATGTAGTGGGCGTTCAGCCAGAGCAGCTTCTCGGTGTTGAAGACGCTGGGCGAGCGCCCCACGTTCTCGATGGAAAACTTCTCGATCAGCTCGTCGATGGAGAAGATCTCGTCGTCGCCGTGACTCCACCCCAGGCGCACCAGGTAGTTGACGAGCGCCTCCGGGAGGTACCCCATGTCGCGGTAGGCCATGACGCTCGTCGCGCCGTGCCGCTTGGAAAGCCGGGCCTTGTCCGAGCCGAGGATCATCGGGACGTGGGCAAAGGTCGGGATCGGCGCCCCGAACGCCTCGTAGAGCAGTATCTGGCGCGGGGTGTTGTTCACGTGGTCGTCGCCGCGGATCACCATGGTCATTTTCATGTTGATGTCGTCGATCACCACCACGAAGTTGTAGGTCGGGGTGCCGTCGGTTCGCTGGATGATCAGGTCGTCCAATTCGTTGTTCTCGAAGGAGATCTTCCCCTTGATGGCGTCGTTCCAGAGGGTCGTCCCCTCAAGCGGGGTGCGGAAGCGCACCACGTAGGGGCGCCCGTCGTTCTCTTGGGGCGGCAGGTCGCGGCAGGTGCCGTCGTACTTCGGCTTGCCACCCTCCTGCATCGCCTTCTCGCGCTTGGCCTCCAACTCCTCTGCGGAACAGTAGCACTTGTACGCCTTCCCTTGGGCGAGCAGTTCCTGCACCTTCTCCTTGTAGAGCGGGAAGTAGTCGGTCTGATAGAAGGGACCCTCGTCCCAGTTGAGCCCGAGCCAGGTCATCCCCTGCAGGATGGCGTCAACCGATTCCTGGGTGGAGCGCTGGACGTCGGTATCCTCGATGCGCAGCACGAAGGTGCCCTTGAGCTTGCGGGCCAAAAGCCAGTTGAACAGTGCGGTGCGCGCCCCGCCCACGTGGAGGTAACCGGTGGGGCTCGGCGCGAAACGCAGTCGTACATTAGACATGAGCGACTCCTTTGAAGTTGGTGCAGTATTCATTTCTCAAAGCCAGGTCCCCTCCCGAGAAAGACGCGTGCAGCGCCCCCGTGTCGTGGGCTCCGGCTCGATAGCTAACTGTCGGCTTTGGGGCAGCCGGTCTGCGCCCCCTACTCCTCGCCGGACTCCTCGTCGTCGCGCTGCGGCACCTTCTCGCCGGGGATCCGGTACCCTTCGCTGGCCCAGGTCCCCAGGTCTATCATCTTGCAGCGCTCCGAGCAGAAGGGCCGAAACGGGTTCCCGGCCAGCGGTGCTTCCTTCCGGCAGTGCGGACATTTGACGGTCTGAATGGAGCTCACCCTTTTTACCCCCTTTAAACAAATACCTCCAGCACAATCTTGCCTGGAGGGTAGGTACTTCGTGTATTCATTCGCTTTTTGCGGTCCAAAGCTAGCTTAGCTGGTACTTCCTCTCGTAAAACTGCAGGGCGCGCTTTACCCGGGTGATCAGGGTCCCCTCCTTCACCGGCTTCACGATGAAGTCGAAGAAGCCGCGCTCGAAGGCGCGCACCTCGTCCTCGGGGTGCACCGAACTCGAGATGAGGATCACCGGGATCGCCTTCAACTCGGGGACGCTGCGCAGCGCCTCGAAGAGCCCGTAACCGTCCAGCTTGGGCATGTAGAGGTCGGTGATCACCACCTGGGGGCGTTCGGTCAGGACCGCCTTGTACGCCTCGAGCCCGTCCGAGGCGAAGACCACCCGGTACCCCTGGCGGCTTAGGAAGTCGCCGAACATGGTTCCGATCAGTTTGTCGTCCTCGACCACCAGCACCGTGGTGGTGGTACTCTTCGAGACGTCCTTCTGCAGGTAGTTCTTGCAGATGGCGGCGTAGATCTCGTTGCGGGTGGCGATGAAGGGGACGATGGTCAGCCCGTGGTTCGCCGCGATGTTCTTCACGATCCGCGACTCGGTGGGATCGGCCATGGCCAGGGCGAGGCGCTTGTTATCGAGCTTGAGCGGGAAGATGTGATTCTGCATCGCCACGTCGACCGAGATCACCGAGAGGAGCTCCGGGGCGAAGGCGAACCCGGCGAAGTTGCTGGCCACGCGGCAGCCATACTGGGTAGCGAGCGCGGCAGCCAGCTCCTCTCCGGTCACCAGTTCGAGTTCTTCCACAAGGGTCCCGAAACGCTTGCCGAGGCGCTGGGAAACCTTCAACATCCGGGCCACCGTCTTCTCGGACAAGGTGCCGTTTTCGACAAAGATCTCGCCTAGTTTCTTCCGTTTTTCCATCAGCCCCTCCGTCAGGGACAACTGTAGCATCCCGAGGGCAAAAGTCAGTGCAAACCGGTGAAAAAACGCTAGTCTGGCAGCACCGCGGCGCCCTTGCCGAACTTGGCGGCCATCTCCAGTGCCTCGGCCCTGGTGAGCTTGTGGCCGACCCGCAGGCGGTACCAGGTACCCTTGTCGGGGAGCCGCGATTCCAAGAGGTAGGCCGCCGTCCCCTTCTCGGTAAGCTTACCCTGGGCCGAGAGGGCCTCCTGCTTGTCGCGGTAGGAGGCGAGCTGGACCACGTAGCGGGTGCCGTCACCCTTTTCCTCAGCCGCGGCAGGGGACGCGGTCGCCGGCGCCGGAACGGCTGCAGGCGCAGCCGGTACAACCGAAGCGGCCGGTGCGGCCTCGTGGGGCGGGGACACCGGCTCGGCCTTTTTCAGGTTGAGGCCGGTCCCTATGGCACCTTTGCCGCCAGCCGGCAGCGTCTTGTAGAAGGTAAGCGGCACTTCGGGCTGGGGAGCCGTCGCCTCGGCAGCCGGAGCCGGCGGAGCCTCCTTCTTCACCGCGGGGACCAGCACCACCTGCGGCGATTTTCTGAGCCCCTTCACGTACCACCCGGCACCGAAACCGGTCCCGAAAACCGCCGCGAAGGCGACAAACCACTTCAGGAAGATCAGGGGTCCCGATTCGCGCCGCGGGCGGTTCTTCGCCACCGGGCGCCGCTCGATGGTGACCTGTTCCCGCCCTCCCCTTTTTTCGCTGTAGTCACGCACGTTCACGCACTCCCGATCCTACATCCGCTCCGGTGCCGAAATACCGAGAACGGTAAGGGCGTTTTTCAGGACGGTGGCCACGCAGTCGAGCAGGAACAGACGGGCCTGGCTCAGCTGCGGCTCCTCCGGGATGATCACCCGGCTCTTGTTGTAGAAGCTGTGGAACTCGCCGGCCAGCTCCTGCAGGTAATAGGTGATGCGGTGCGGTTCGAAGTTGACCGCGGCCCCCTCCAGGATCTCCGGGTAGACGGAAAGCTTCTTGATGAGGGCGAGGTCGTCGGCACTCTCCAGAAGCTCCAGCTTGAGCGCGCTGAAATCGGGGGCCAGGCCGCGCTCCCGGGCGGTCTCGAAGATGCTCCTGATCCTTGCGTGCGCGTACTGCACGTAGTACACCGGGTTGTCGGCGCTCTGCCTTTTGGCAAGCTCCAGGTCGAAATCGAGCTGGCTGTCCGAGCGGCGCATCAGGAAGAAGAAGCGCGCCGCGTCGCGACCCACCTCGTCAACGACCTCCTTCAAGGTCACGAACTCGCCGCTTCTGGTCGACATGGCGACCGGAACCCCGTCGCGCAAGAGCGAAACGAGCTGCACCAGGATGATGCCCAGGTCGTCGGCCTTTCTCCCCAGCCCCTGGACCACACCCTTAAGGCGCGGCACGTAGCCGTGGTGGTCGGCGCCCCAGACGTCGATGACCCAGTCGAAGCCGCGCTCGAACTTGTCGCGGTGGTAGGCGATGTCGGAGGCGAAGTAGGTGGTGACCCCGTTGCTGCGCACCACGACGCGGTCCTTGTCGTCACCGTAATCGGTGGTACGGAACCAGAGGGCGCCCTCCTGCTCGTAGATGAGCCCCTTCTCCTGCATCTCCTTGATCGCCGAGGTGACCTTGCCGTCGTCGAAGAGCGACTGCTCGGAGAACCAGTGATCGAGCACCACGCCGAAGTCCTTGAGGTCGAGGTCGATGCCGTGCAGGATCTGGTCGCCCCCGAGCTTCGCGAAGTAGGCCACGCCCTCTTCCTGCGGGGCGTTCAGGAAGCGGTCGCCTACCTTGGCGATGGCGTCGCGGGCGATGTCTTTGATGTAGTCCCCCTGGTAGCAGTTCTCGGGAAACTCGATCTTTTCGCCCAGGAGTTCCCGGTAGCGCAACAGACCGGAGAGCCCCAGGGTGTTCATCTGGTTGCCGGCGTCGTTTATGTAGTACTCCTTCTGCACGTCGAAGCCGGCGGCCTTCAAGAGCGAGGCGACGGCATCGCCGGTCGCCGCACCGCGCCCGTGGCCGATGTGCAGCGGGCCGGTCGGGTTCGCGCTGACGAACTCAACCTGCACCTTCTTGCCGGCTCCGACCGTGCTCTTGCCGAACTCGGCACCCTCATGGGCTATCTGGGTGAGGGTCTTTCTCCAGGCGCCGTCCTCGATGAAGAAGTTGATGAACCCCGGGCCGGCCACTTCCAGCTTCTCGATGAGCTCGGAAGCCCCGGAGAGCTTGTTCACGATGATCTCGGCGATGGCGCGGGGGGCCTTGCGCTCCTGTTTGGCCATCTGCATCGCCACGTTGCTGGCGAAGTCCCCGTGTTCGGAGTGCGCCGGCTTCTCGATGGCGATGGCCGGAACCACACCCGAGCTGAGCGTGCCGTCGGCGAAACACCCCTCGATTCCCTTAAGGATGCATGCGCGCAGCTGCTCCTTCATAGCTTTCCTCCCTTATCCTTTTCAGCTTCCGTTTCCGGCACGTCCTTGATGGTGACGTCTCTTGTGAAATCCGGGCAGCGGGCTCCGCCGTCGACTACCGAGAACTTCTTGGCGCAGTGCTCGCGCCAGGCGCATACCACGCAGTGCTGCCTGCCAACGGAAGCGGTCATATGGATACCTCAAGTGATGTGACGAGGGGCGCCGAAAAACGCCCCCCTGGTGTGAAATGGTAGATTACGGTTGCCCCGGTTTGCCGGGCGGCTGGGACGCCTTGGGCGGCGCCGCGGCCTGGGGGCTCTTCTTATCGGCCTGTCCTGACCGGTTCCCCTTCTCCTGGGGCGGGAACTGGTAGATCACCTCGTTGCCGCGCACCAGGCCGAAGTCCCGGCGCGCGATGCTCTCCAGGTACCGGCGGTCCGACTGAAGCGCGGTGATCTCGCGCCTGAGCCGCTCGTTCTCCGTCTTCAGCTCCTGCAGCTTCTGCTGGATCTCGTCGCGGTCCCGGTGCAGGTGGTTGATGCGCAAGAGCCCGCGGTCGCCGAAGACGGTGAAGTACAGGATGAAGATGATGACCGCCGCAGGGGTCAGGTAAAACCGTTTTTGCATGCCTACCCCGCGGAGAGGACGGAGGAGAAATACTCGATGGTCTGCTTGAGCCCTTCGTCGACGTTAACCGTCGGCTCCCAATCCAGCATCTTCTTGGCGAGCGTGATGTCGGGACGGCGCTGTTTCGGGTCGTCGGCGGGGAGCGGCCGGAACACGATGCGCGAACGCGAGCCGGTGAGGGCGATGATCTTCTCGGCGAACTCCAGGATGGTGGTCTCGCAGGGGTTGCCCAGGTTGACCGGGCCGGTGAAGTCGGGGCACTCCATCATGCGCAGCATCCCTTCCACCAGGTCCGAGACGAAGCAGAAGGAGCGGGTCTGCTCTCCCTTGCCGTAGACGGTGATATCCTCCCCCCGCAAGGCCTGCAGGATGAAGTTGGAGACCACGCGGCCGTCGTTTTCCGCCATGCGCGGGCCGTAGGTGTTGAAGATCCTGATGATCCGGACGTCGACGTTGTTCTGGCGGTGGTAGTCCATCATGAGCGTCTCGGCGACGCGTTTGCCTTCGTCGTAGCAGCTGCGCGGTCCCAGGGTGTTCACGTTGCCCCAGTACGATTCGTTCTGGGGGTGTACCTGGGGATCGCCGTAGACCTCGGAGGTGGAGGCCTGCAGGATCCTCGCCTTCACCCTCTTGGCAAGTCCCAGCATGTTGATGGCACCCATGACGCTGGTCTTGGTGGTCTTCACCGGGTTGTACTGGTAGTGGATCGGCGAGGCCGGGCAGGCCAGGTTGAAGATCCGGTCCACCTCGAGCAGGACCGGCGTGGTCACGTCGTGCCGGATCAGCTCGAAGCGCGGGTTGTCCAAGAGCCCGGCGATGTTGCGCTTGCTTCCGGTGAAGAAGTTATCGAGGCACAAGACGTCGTGCCCTTCGTTCACCAGCCTCTCGCAAAGATGTGATCCAATGAAACCGGCGCCGCCGGTTACGAGCATACGCATGACATCCCCCCAAAAAACATGTTCTACGTTCTACGTTGCAGGTTCCAGGCTCTGAGTTTCCTGCAGTACGTCCAGTCGTCCCCTCACCAACAACGTCCGCGTTCACTCACGGCCCTTAGGCCGGTCAGCGAGACGTAGAACGTGGAACAGAGAACCCAGAACTGGATTTTTACTCGCAGCAGGCCCCTTTGCCGTTCCTGCCGATCGGCAGGTACTCGAACCCTTCGAGTCTCAGCCGGTTGGGCTGATACAGGTTCCGGCCGTCGAAGATGAGCGGATTGACCAGCAGCGACTTGATACGGTCGAAGTCCGGGTTGCGGTACTCGTTCCACTCGGTGATGATCACCAGGGCGTCCGCGCCGGGGAGGATCTCGTACTGGTTGTGGCTGTAGCTGATGCGCTCGCCGAATACCTTCTTGGCTTCCTTGATCGCCTCCGGATCGTGCGCGCGCACCTGGGCGCCCAGTTCGAGGAGCGCGTTGATGATGGTGACCGAGGGGGCGTCGCGCATGTCGTCGGTGCGCGGCTTGAAGGAAAGACCCCAGATGGCGATGGTCTTGCCGGCCAAAGGCTTGGCCTCGCCGTTCCCCAGGCGCGCCGCTATCTTGTCGGAGAGCACGCGCTTTTGCCTGGTGTTGGCCTCTTCTACCGCCTTGAGGAGGATGAAGTCGTAATCGCACTCCTCGGCGGTCTTCGCCAGAGCCTTCACGTCTTTGGGGAAGCAGGACCCGCCGTACCCGACGCCCGGGAACAGGAAGTCGTAGCCGATGCGCGAGTCAGAGCCGATCCCTTCCCGGACCGCCATGACGTCGGCCCCCATCAGGTCGCAGAGGTTGGCGATCTGGTTCATGAAGGTGATCTTGGTTGCCAGCATCGCGTTGGCCGCGTACTTGGTCATCTCGGCGCTGCGGATATCCATGGTGATCAGGCGGTTGGACTTGCGCATGAAGGCGGAGTAGAGCTCCTTCATGATCTCGGCGGTGCGCACGTTGTCGGTCCCGATAACCACGCGGTCCGGTTTCATGAAGTCATCGATGGCCGCCCCTTCCTTCAGGAACTCCGGGTTGGAGACCACGTCGAACTCGATGTCCACCCCGCGCTTGGCGAGTTCTTCGGCCACGGCGATGCGCACCTTGTCAGCGGTCCCGACCGGCACGGTAGACTTGTCCACGATGATCTTGAAGCCGTCCATGGCCTGGCCGATGGAGCGCGCCACGTTGAGCACGTACTGCAGGTCGGCGGAACCGTCGGCCCCCGGCGGCGTTCCCACCGCGATGAAGTTCACCAGCGACTCCTTGACGGCAGCATCCAGGTCCGTGGTGAAGGAAAGCCTCCCCTCCTCGCAGTTGCGCAGCACGAGCTCCTTGAGTCCCGGCTCGTAGATGGGAATGACACCCCGCTTGAGTCCTTCGATCTTCTCCTGGTCGACGTCGACACAGATGACATTGTTGCCGCTTTCGGCAAAGCACGTGCCAGCCACAAGACCGACGTAACCGGAACCGATAACACAGATTTTCATACCGAAACTACCTCCGCGGGTGCGAAATGTACGTACTCCTCACGGTGTCAGCCCGGTGCGCCAGGGCGCGGCTTCTTCCCGGAAAAGTTAAGCATTTTTCTATAACACAAAAAGAGGGGGTTATGCCAGATTTTTCCCGGCAGCGAGACTGCGGCTGAGCGCAGCGAACTCATCGAGCGAGAGCGTTTCGCCGCGCCGCTTCGGGTCGATATGGCAGGCGACCAGGGCGCTTTGGACTTCTTCGTCGCCCACCTCGAGCCCCGCGCCGCGCAGAGAGTTGAGCAGGGTCTTGCGGCGCTGGTTGAAGGAGCCTTTCACGATGCGCCTGAAGAGCTCTTCGTCCCCCACCTCGACCCGCGGCGCGGCAAGCGGGGTGAAGCGCAGCACGCAGGAGTCCACCTTGGGGACCGGACGGAAGCAGCCCGGCTTCACCAGGAACTCGCGGCAGATGTCGAAGTGCAGCCGCAAAAGCACGGTGAGCGCGCCGTAGTCCTTGCAATTTGGGGGGGCCACCAGGCGGTCACCCACCTCTTTTTGCAGCATGAGCACCAGCCTCTCGAAGCGGTCGCTGCACTCGAGGAACTTGAAGAGGACCTGCGAGGAGATGTTGTAGGGAAGGTTGGCCGCCACCTTCCACTTCTTTTCCGGGGCGCGGCTTAGGATCTGGCGCAGATCGACCCTGAGGATGTCGCCGTGCCCGATCTCCACGCCAGGGAGGGTGCCGAACTCGGCGTCGAGCAGCGGCAAAAGGTCGCGGTCCCACTCGACGGCGAGGAAACGTGCGCCGCTCGCCACCAGGTGCCGGGTCAGGGCGCCGCGTCCGGGACCGACCTCGAGGATGGCGTCCTCGGCAGTCGGCTCGACGCAGTCGACGATGCGGGTGAGCACGCTGTCGTCCACCAGAAAGTTCTGGCCGAAGGCCTTTTTGGCGCGGATCTTCTCCATTTACGGGGCCTCCATGAGTCGTTGGGAAAGGCGGTCCAGGGGCCAGACCGGCAGGGCATCGAGATCGAAGCCGCTGCGGTAGCCCCGGGCAAGGTAGTAGTCGCCGGGAACGGCGATCATCGCTGCGTTGTCGGAGCAGAGAAGCGGCGAAGGCATGGCGAGTTCGACACCCTGCTGGTCCGCGAAGGCGGCCATCGAGCGGCGCAGGCCGCTGTTGCAGGCGACCCCGCCCGCGACCACCACCCGTTTGATCCCGGTTGCCGCCACCGCGGCCGCAGTCTTTCGGGTCAGGACGTCGCAGACCGCAGCCTGGAAGGAGGCTGCCAGGTCGTTCAAGCCGGAGGTCGCAGCTTCCGGATGCTTCCCCAGGTAGGTGAGCACCGCGGTTTTCAGTCCCGAGAAGCTGAAGTTGAAGCTGCCGTCGTTTATGAGCGGGCGGGGGAACTTGATCGCCTGCGGGTTCCCGGCTGCGGCCAGGCGATCGATGGCGACGCCGCCCGGATAGGGAAGCCCGATCAGTTTGGCCACCTTGTCGAAGGCCTCGCCGGCCGCGTCGTCCACCGTCTGGCCGAGCGTCGTGTAGCGGCCGATCCCGTCCACCCGGTAGAGGTGCGAGTGTCCGCCGGAGACCGCCAGCGCGATGAAGGGGAACGCTACCGGCGTCTCCAGGAACACCGCAAGGAGGTGCCCCTCGATGTGGTTCACGCCGACCAGCGGGATGCGGCGTCCCAAGGCAAGCCCCTTGGCTACCGAGATCCCTACCAGCAGCGCACCGGCAAGCCCCGGCCCCTGGGTAACCGCGATCCCCTCCAGTTCTAAAAGAGAGACGCCGGCATCGCGTAGCGCCTGCTCCACGACCAGGGAAACGGCCTCCAGGTGCTGGCGCGAGGCGATCTCCGGGACCACGCCGCCGTACTCGGCGTGCACGTCGATCTGCGAGGCGATGACGTTGGAGAGGACCGTGCGGCCGTCCCTGACGACGGCAGCCGAGGTCTCGTCACAGGAAGATTCGAGGGCAAGAAGCAGCATAAAAAATAGAAAGGGCACAAGCCGCAGTGCCCTTTAACCTCCAGGAAAAAAAGCTAAAACAGTTCTATGTTCTACGTTCTAGGTTCTACGTTCGTTACGATCCGCGTCGCCAAAGGTTCAGCCGACAGCGTAGAAACATAGAACGTAGAACGTAGAACGGATTCCGAAGTTACAGCAAATTCGCCGCCAGCTCCGCAAGTTCGGAGCGCTCGCCCTTCATCATGGTGATATGCCCGGAGATGCTCTGCTCCTTAAGGCGCTCCACCAGGTAAGTGAGGCCGTTACTCTCGGCGTCGACGTACGGGTTGTCGATCTGGTACGGGTCGCCGGTGAGCACGATCTTGGTCCCCTCCCCCGCCCGGGTCACGATGGTCTTGATCTCGTGCGGGGTCAGGTTCTGGGCCTCGTCCACGATGAGGTACTGGTTCGGGATGGAGCGCCCCCTGATGTAGGTGAGCGGCTCGATCTCCAGGATCCCCATCGCCATGAGCTCCTTATACCCCTTGCTGTGCCGCTTCTCCCCTTCGTGGCCGGTCAAGAGGAGCTCGACGTTGTCGAAGATCGGCTGCATCCAGGGGGTGAGCTTCTCTTCCAGGTCCCCCGGCAAAAAGCCAAGGTCGCGCCCCATCGGGAAGACCGGGCGGGAGACCAGCAGCCGGTTGTAGACGTTCTCCTCGGCGGTCTTCTGGAGCCCTGCCGCGATGGCGAGCAGCGTCTTGCCGGTACCGGCCTTGCCGACCAGCGAGACGATCTTGATGTCGTCGTCCAAAAGGGCGTCGAGGGCGAACGACTGCTCGCGATTTCTGGGGAACAGGCTCCAGACCCCTTCCTGGCCGGCACCCTTGAGCGGCAAGATCCGCTTGGAACCTGCGTCGTAACGGGCAATGGCCGAGTGCGACTCGTTGCCGGCCTCGGTCAGCGTCACGTACTGGTTGGGGAGCAGCCCGGCCTCGAGTTCCAGCCACCCCTGGCTGTAGAAGCGGTCGATCACCTCGGCGCCGACTTCGAGCTCGCTGATCCCGGTGTAGAGATCGTCGATGGAGACCTTGTCGGACTCGTAGTCCTGGGCGGCAAGCCCCAGGGCATCGGCCTTGATGCGCAGGTTGGTGTCCTTGGTGACCAGGATGACCGGCACCGACTCGGTCTCCATCAGGTCCACGGCCACCGCGAGGATCCGGTTGTCGCCGCGCTCCTCGCGCAGTTCGGGCGGCAGCCGTTTCATCACCTTCTCTTCGTAGATCTCGATCCTGAGGGTGCCGCCGTTTTCCAGCTCGATCCCCTGGGAGAGCGAACCCTGCTTGCGGAAGGCGTCCATGATGCGTGAGACGTGGCGCGCGTTGCGGCCGGTCTCGTTCATGTCCTTCTTGAAGCGGTCGATCTCCTCGATCACCGTGATCGGGATGATGATGGAGTTGTCCTCGAACCTGCCGAGGGCCTGGGCGTCGTAAAGAAGAACATTGGTGTCGAGCACGTAGATTTTCTTCATGTCCACCTCCTCTACCTTATCGCATCTTAGATAAACCAGCTTTTCCTCCTGCCGTGCCTGCTCTGCAGCTCTCATGATATTTCTGCCCCAACCAGAATGACCGCTGGTCAGGGGCGAATCTGGCGTTCGCCCTGCGGTTTACCTTTTGTCGGCGATCTCTTTAAGCGCCCTCAAGAAGTACTCGATGTCCTGAGCGCTGGTGAAGTAGCCGGGACTGACCCGCACCGTACCGGCAGGATAACTGCCGATGGTGCGATGGACGTCCGGCGCGCAGTGCAGGCCTACCCGCACACTGATCTCATAGGTGCGATCCAGCAGAAATCCGACCGTTGCCGGATCCTGACCGGCAAGATTAAAAGAGATGGCGTTGCCGCGCGGGGCCCCCGGCCCCGGTCCATAGACGACGGTTCCCGGCAGGGCGCGCAGCCCCTCCAGTACCTGTTCGACCAACTGGTGTTCCTTTTCCGCGATCTGCCCAAGCCCGGTCTCCTTGACGAACTCGAGACCCGCCAACAGCCCCGCGATGCCGGGGGTATTCAGGGTGCCGCTTTCGAAGCGGTCGGGAAGCTCCTCGGGCTGCTCGGGGCTGCTCGCCTTGCTGCCGGTCCCACCCACGAGAAGCGGGTCGAGTTCGACCTCGGGCCCCAGTGCGAGAATCCCGGTCCCCGGAGGGGCGAAAAGCCCCTTGTGCCCCGGCGCGGCGAAAAGGTCGATGCCGAGTTCCCCAACGTCGATTGGGAAGTAACCGGCACTTTGCGCGGCGTCCACCAGAAAGCGGGCACCGCATTTCCTGGCCAGACGGCCGATCTCGCCGATGGGCTGCAGGGTCCCCGTCACGTTCGAGCAGTGCGCCAGCGCCACCAGCCTCGTGTTCGGGCGCAGCGCCGCCGCAATATCCTCCACCCGGACCGAGCCGTCCGGCTGCCCCTGCACGAAGGTCACCTCCACCCCGCGGCCCCGCATCAGGTGCAGCGGGCGCACCAAGGCGTTGTGCTCCATGGTACTGGAGACCACGTGATCGCCCGGCTTCAAGAGGCCGTTTACCGCGATGTTGAGGGATTCCGTTGCGCTGTGGGTGAAGATGAGGCGGGAAGAATCGGTGACACCGAAGAACTCTGCCAGTGCGGAGCGGGCCGAGAACACGATGCGAGCCGCCGCTAGCCCTTGCTGGTAACCGCCCCGGCCCGGGGCCACGCCGACTTCCCGCATCGCTGTATCCATCGCCCGGTACACGGATTCGGGTTTTGGGAAGGTCGTCGCAGCGTTATCGAGGAAGACGGACATACCCAATTACTAGCACTTTGCCCCAGGTTTGGCAACCGGTTTCATGAGATTTAAGGCACCAGGCGTTCCGGGTCGCGCAGGGCCACGCCCAGCTCCTTCAAGAGCCGTTCGGTGAGTTCCTGCTCAACGTGCGTGATGGCTGCATCGTCCTCCGCCACGTTATCCACCTTGCCGCCAGCCATCATGCCGTGCCCCCCGGCCGTCCCCATCCCGACCACCAGCGCCCGGATCAGTTCGCCGGCGTTAATCCTTTCATTGGCAGTCCGGATGGAGAGGATCATCTCGGAGTTGTAGTGCCCCATGGAAAGCACCGTCTCGACCCCCTCCAGCCTGAGCAGCAGGTCGGCGAGTTCGGAGACCAGTTCGGGAAACTGCACCCCCTTCAGGGCGGCCACCAGCACGTTGCCGTAGAGCACGGTGTGCTCCAGCGCGCTGTGCAGCGACGCGAAGTACTCGCGCGGCAAGGGGGGACGGATGATACCGTTCAACAGGGTCTTGTTGGCCATCGGGAACAGCGCGAGGTAGGCGTCGCGGTCGGCGCGCCTCGCCTCGCGTCCCAGGTCCTGGGTCTCCGATTTGATCGCGTAGAAGATGGCGGTGGCGAGCTTGGTCCCCAGCGCCACCCCCTGCACCTTCAGGTATTCGTAGAGGATGGTGGCCGTGGTGCCGTACTCGGGCCTGATATCGACCCAGCGGCAGGAGGCACTCGTCTCGCGCATCGGGTGGTGGTCGATGACGATGTCGACCCGGGTCCCGGGCGGCAGCGAGTTGTTGCCGGTACCGGGCTGGGTGTCCAAAAGGCAGATCACCTGGTACATCTTGAGGTCGATGATGGGAAACGGTGTCAGCGGGATCTGCAGGGTCTTGGCCATGGCCAGGTTTTCGCTGCGGCCGATCATCCCCGAGAAGGCGATCACCGCCTCCTTGTTCAAACGGACCGCGAAGAGATGCCTGAGCGCCATGGCAGAGGCAAGCGAGTCGGGATCGGGGTTGTCGTGCACCACGATCAGGATGCGGCCGCGTCCGCTGACCCAGGTGAGCATCGAGTCGGTATAGGCCAGAAGGTCAGGAAGTCGAGAATTGAGCGTCAAGAAATCACCCCCCGAAACTGCATCCACCATTTGAGAGTGTAGCCCAGGGATTCAGCTTAGGCAAGAATCTCATTATGACGGGAAGTGGGAGGGGTGCGCTGGCGGGGAAGGCCGCAAAAGGTGTTGGAGATTCCTTCCTTACTGCTGTCCGGGAAGGCCGGAAGCTCATGAGATAGGTTCATCGGGTGCGGCAGACAAGGCACCACGGTGCAGCGGTTCGCTACCGCAGGGGCGGGATAAGTACTGCACACGTCGTTGGAAACCTGCTTCGGATTGTTCGAACGAAAAAAAGGGGGGCAATCGCCCCCCCTTTCCGTTTCCTCAGGTTGTCTACTTCTTAGAAACGACCGCGAATCAGTTCCGCCGTCGCGATGATCGGGGTCTGCCCCTTCGAGTTCGTCTCACCGATCTCCGGACGGATGGTCGGCATGGCGAAGTGTACCCTGCCATGATCGTACTCAGCCAGCGAACGGGTTGCCATGATCGCGCCGTAGCTCGCGCCGACAAGGACCCCGCCTGCAGCACCGTAGCCGATGTAATCGAAGTGCTTGCTCGGCTTCTTGGTGAAGGCCATCACCACGGCACCGACCACGCCGCCGGAGAGACCACCATAGAGGCAGTCCTCGAAGAATGACTTGAGGCTCGTCTCAGCAGCCAGGCAGGGCGTAGCGAGAAGAAGCAGGGTGACCGCGATGGCGATGCTGCGTTGAAGCTTGTACATGCAAAAAACCCCTCGTCTGCTGGTGTGGCACTTCGCACACCTCTTTAGCAAGAAAGGGGCCACAAAAAGAAAACAACAATCCACAGAACCTTATCTATCCGAATTTACAGGAAATATAACCGGGACCGCATAAAAGGTAACTATAAAAGAGGGCCTCGACGGGTTCTCATGTGTTCTTTGCGCCTCACCAACCGCCAAACGACTCGAATATATCTCTATTTTTCAGCTATTTGACAGACAAACGTCAAAGCACGGAGAGGTGTGGCGTTTTTGCTACAGGTCTTCCAGCAGACTCTGTACCAGCTGGAGCTCGTCCTCCCGGCTGCTCACCGACCCGTTCAGCCGGGAGCTCAACACCGCGTCCAGAATCTCGCGGTAGCGCGGCCCCTTGGCCAATCCGAGCTTTTTCAGGTCGTCGCCGCGGACCAGGGTGCGCACCCCCTGCAGCTTGGTGAAGTAGAGCGAGATGCAGCGCCTGAGCTCGGCATTTCGGCTCTTCGCCATCTGGTAGAGCAGCACCTCGACCGGCAGCCCGCGCAGAAAGAAGTAGATCTCGCTGTTGTCCAGCTTCCCTTGCTGGATCAGTTTGCGCTCCAGGCTCGCCACCAGTTCGTTCCCCTGGCGCCGCATCACCGCAAGCTTTTCCTTGAAGTGCTCGCTCACCGCCAGACGGGTGCAGGTAGCAAGGAACTGCTCGTCATTGAGGCTGTCGCACAGGACCAGGAAGAAGACCGGCCAGCTCTCGTAGCTCGCCTCGAGGTAGAGCATGTCGTACCAGGAGACCACGTAGCGGGCGTCTTCCAGCATCTCCTGCATGGTGAGGGAGAGCTCCAGGTCCGGATGGATGAAGCGCAGCAAGCCCAGGGAGGCCATGCGCCCGATCCCCTTGAGAGGTTCCTTCTCCTTGAGGATCTGGATCAGCTCGGTAAGCAGGCGGCGCCCCCCCAGCTTCTCGAGGAACTCCATCTTGACGGCGTTCTTGATGAGGTCCTCGGTATGGCGCGCTATCTTGAAATTGAGACGCTGTTCGAAGCGGATGGCGCGGAACACCCGGGTGGGATCTTCCACGAACGAGAGGTTGTGCAGCACCCGGATCGCCTTGGCCTGCAGGTCCCGGTAGGCGCCGAAGTAGTCGATGAGCGTCCCGAAGGAGGCTAAGTTCAGGCGGATGGCCAGCGTGTTCACCGTGAAGTCGCGCCGGTAGAGGTCCATCTTGAGCGACGAGTGCTCCACGGTCGGGAGCGCCCCCGGCGACTCGTAGTACTCAAGGCGCGTGCTGGCCACGTCGATCTTGCCGCCGTCGGGGAGGACGATCACGGCGGTACCGAACTTCTGGTGGCTCTTCACCCGCCCGCCGTGCTCGGCTGCGAATGTTTCGGCGAAGAGGATGCCGTCCCCCTCGACGGTGACGTCCATGTCGGCATTCTCGTGCCCCAAAAGCAGGTCGCGCACGAAGCCCCCCACGGCGTACACCGGGAGCTCCAGGCGGTCCCCGACCCGCCCCAGTTCGTGCAGTATCCGCACCGCGGGCGGGTCGAGGTTGCGGTTCATCAGGCTCTCGATCTCGCGGTTTTTCACCTGCTGGGCGTCCCGCGCCAGGTCGTAGAGCGCCTCCCCCCCCAGGCTGTAACGCAACAGGTCGGTGCGGGTGATCACCCCAACCAAGAGCGCGTCAGAGAGGATCGGGACCAGCCGCACGTCGCCCCCCACCATGTACGCCTGGATTTCGCTGATCGGGGTATCGGGGGTGGCGGTCAGGAACTCCGAGTGCATGTAGTCGGCAACCGGCACCTGCCCCAGGTTGTGGTAGAGCGCCTTTTCCACGATCTTGCGCGAGATGATGCCGCGCACCTTCTTTCCCGAGACCACGGGCATGGCGCTCACGTTGTAGCGCACCAACTGCTCCCGGGCCTGCT
Source organism: Geomonas silvestris (assembly GCF_014193515.1). Taxonomy (GTDB): domain Bacteria; phylum Desulfobacterota; class Desulfuromonadia; order Geobacterales; family Geobacteraceae; genus Geomonas; species Geomonas silvestris. The sequence goes on from NZ_BLXX01000001.1 coordinate 174,874, forward strand.
CGATGGTGCAGGTGGGCGGCAGGGTCTTGACCGGCGAGGACATGATGTCGCGAGCCAGGCGACGCGGGTCGACGCGCTGCCTGAGCACCGTTTCCAAACGCTCCAGCACCTGGATCAGGGTGAGGCCGCGCACGGTAGCCGAGGCCGCGCTGGCGTGGCCGCCTCCCCCCAACTCCTGCAGGATCTCCCCTACCCTCACCTCAGGGATCCGGCTGCGCGCGATCACGTAGACCCGGTCCCCCATGCCGACCACCAAAAAGAGCGCCTGCAGGTTCTCCATGTCGCGGATCATGTGGGCAAGCCCTGCGATCTCACCCACGTAGCGGTCTACCGAGGCCTGGGCGATGGAGATGTCCACCCCCTTGTAGGAGGTGGTCTTCAGCGAGTTTAAAAGATCGTTTAGGAGCGAGACCTGCTCGGCAGTGAGCTCCTTGCCGATGGAATCGGCCACCTCGTTCAGGTTGGCGCCGCGCTCCAAGAGCCAAGCCGCCGCAGCGTAGTCTTCCGCGGTCGTCGAGGGATAGGTGAGGTTGCCGGTATCCTCGTGGATGCCGAGCATCATGAGGGTCGCCTCGAAAGGGGTCACCTCGATGCCGCGCTGCATGAGGAACCCGACCAGGATGGTGGTGGTCGAGCCGCAGGGGCGCACCACGCCGCCTGCGGGACTCAGGTCCCCGGTGGAGCGCGGGTGGTGGTCGTAGATGTGGATCTCGAGCCCACCCGCCTTGGCCAGTTCGCCGAAGCGGGCGATGCGCGAGGAGTGCTGGCAATCGACGATGATCAGGCGGGTGATGCGGGAAAAATCGATCTCTTTCAGGCGGGTAAACTCGGGAAGGGGGCCGGGCTGCTTCTGGAAGAAATCCCGGACCCCCTTTTCCTGCGCCCCGGAGAAGACCAACAGGGCTTCGGGGTAGAGCTTTTTCGCTGCGACCATGGAGCCTATGCAGTCGAAGTCGGCGTTTACGTGGGTGGTGATAATCTCCATCAAGCGACCGTCATTCCGGCGTAGGCCACCACCCGATTCAGGTCGCCGTTCACCTCGCCGCTGGTCGTGTAGCGCAGCAGGCGCGACGAGCTGGCACCGAGCTCCTTGGCGGCCACCAGCATGACCGCGGCCGGCACCACGCCGCACATGGTGATGTTGCGCTGCCGGCAGATCTTGAAGAGCCCTTCCGGGTTCATCGCCGCGATCTCGGCGAGGGCCAGGTCGTCTTTTTCCTTGGCGGAGCGGGCGTTTTCGTAGTGGGTCATGTCGGAACTCGCCACGATGAGGACCGGAGCGCCGTACTCCTTGATCGCCCCGGCGAGGCCGTGCCCCAGTTCCTGGATCGAGGGGTAATCGCTCAACGAGAGGCAGAGCGCTGCAATGCTGACTCGTGGGTTGCGCTGCTGCAGGAAGGGGAGTTGCACCTCGAGGGAGTGTTCGAAACGGTGCGCCGAGGGGTCTTCCTGGACCCTGGGAGCATGTTTCAGGATCAGCCCGGCAAGCTTCGGGTCGATGGGAACCGGCCCCAGCGGGGTGAGCCACTCCCCTGCCGGAGCCAGCGCGACCGGCGCGCCGAAGCCGGTATGGTTGGGGCCGAGCACCAGCACCGTCTCCGGGACCTCAACGGCGCCGTAGACCTCGCCGGCGACTTTGCCGGAGTAGATATACCCGGCGTGCGGCACCACGATGCCGAGCACCCGGGTCGGCTCTCCCGGGGCAATCATGGCGTTCACCTCTTCGCGCAACTGGTCCGGGTCTTCGGTGTAAAACTTACCGGCTACTGCGGGTTGACGTATCATAGAAGCCTCCCTTGGTGCCGTAAAACCGATAATGGCGCTGCCTCAAGCCGCCGAGCATGCTGGATATTCTAACAGAGTTCAGCGCACAGGACGAGCCAGGCAGCATCCCATTTTGCGCAGCGTACTTACTGGGCCTCGACAGGATCGAGCGGCAGCGCCGGCTGGTCCGCGAAGGGGTCGGGGGGCGCGAGCTCCTGGATCTCCTTCAGGCTCGGGAGCGCGTTCAGGTCCTTAAGCCCGAAGAGTTCCAGGAACTCGCGGCTGGTGCCGTAGATGATCGGCTTGCCCGGCACGTCCTTCTTCCCCAGGATGCGCAGCAGCTTCTTCTCCAGAAGGCTTTTCAAGACCCCCCCGGAGTCGACACCGCGCAGGTACTCGACCTCGGCCCGGGTGATGGGCTGGCGGTAGGCGATGATGGCAAGCGTCTCAAGCGCCGACTGGCTGAACTTAACGCCGCGGCTCTTGGTGAGCCTGCGGATGTAATCGGCATGCTCGGGGCGGCTGCGCAGCTGGTAGCCGCCGGCCACCTGGGCCAGCACGATGCCGCGCTGCGCCTCTTCGTACTCCCGGACCAGTTCCTCGAGCGCGCTGCGGATTTCGGAGCGCTCGAACTCCTCCAAAAGTAGCGCCAGGCGGTCCAGGGTGAGCGGCTGGTCGTGGACGAAGAGCAGACTCTCGATGATGGTCTTCAGCGATCTAGCCGGCAAGAATCTCCTCCTGCTCCAGTTCCGCCTCGAGATCATCGGCCTGGGCGGCCGAGGTGAGCCAGATGGATCCCAGACTCTCCGCCTGGGTGATCTTGATCAATTTAAGCTTGCACAGCTCAAGGATGGAGAGGAAGGTGACCACCAGGAGGTCCCGGGTCATCCCGTCGTGAAAAAGCGCATCGAAGCTGATGGTCTTGCCGCCGTGCAAAAGGGTCAGCACCTCGCTGATCCGGTCGGCGATACTGATGCCGTCGGTGACCACGCTGTGGAAGGTTTCCACCGACACCTTGCCGAGCACGCGCCGGAAGGCGTCGATGAGCTCGAAAAGCTCCACGTCGATCGGCTCTTCCTTGGGGGCATTTTCCGAGATCTCGTCGGAATCGAACTTGCGGGCGAACACCTCGCGCCCCAGGAGGTTCCGGCTGGAGAGCTGGTAGGAGGCATCCCGGTAGCGCTGGTACTCGAGGAGCCGGCGCACCAGTTCGGCGCGCGGGTCTTCCGGCTCGGCATCCTCTTCTTCCGGGGTGACCGGCAACAGCATGCGCGATTTGATCTGTAAAAGCGTGGCCGCCATCACCAGGAACTCCCCCGCGATGTCCAGGTTGAGTTCCTTCATAAGGTCGAGGTATTCCAGGTACTGCTTGGTGATGGAGGCGATGGGGATATTGTAGATGTCCAGCTCGTTTTTCTTGATGAGGTGGAGCAAGAGGTCGAGCGGCCCCTCGAACTCCTCGATCTGCACCCGGTAGGCGTTCTCGAGGGATTCGGCAAACAGGTTTGATTGCATGTTTTCCAGGGGCAAGGGGTGACTCCGGGGCAAGGCATTGAGTGGTTGGGTCGTTGGGTGGCTTAACTCTCTTTTGAGCTTAGCCTCCTCAACGACCCGACCGTTTATACAACCAGTTACCGCTTCAGACCTTAAGTGCCGCGCGAACGTCGCGCATGGTCTCTTTGGCGACGGCTTCCGCCTTGCGGCTCCCTTCGGCGAGCACCTCCTGAACCAGGCCATCCTTGGCGGCCAGATTCTCGCGCTTGGCGCGGAAGGGCTCCAGGGTGTCGACCATGCACTGTGCCAGGATCTTCTTGCAGTCGACGCAGCCAAGGGTCGCGTTGCGGCAGTTGACCACGATCTCCTCGCGCTTTTCCTGGGGTACGTACAGGGAGTGCAGCGTGAAGGCGACGCAGCGATCCGGCTCGCCCGGGTCCTTCTTGAAGGGGCGCAGGGTGTCGGTCATCATGGAGAGCACCTTTTTACGCGTCTCCTCGGCGCTGTCCGAAAGAAAGATCGCGTTGCCGTAGGACTTGCTCATCTTGCGGCCGTCCAGGCCGAGCACCTTCGGGGTCTCGGTGAGAAGCGCCGCCGGCTCCGGGAAGACCGGGCTGTAGAGGTGGTTGAAGCGGCGGGCGATCTCGCGGGTGATCTCCAGGTGCGGGATCTGGTCCTGCCCCACGGGCACCCGGGCCGCCTTGTAGACGATGATGTCCGAGGCCATCAGGACCGGGTAGCCGAGGAAACCGTAGGTGGAGAGGTCCTTGGTCTCCAGGTTCTCCTGCATCTCCTTGTAGGTCGGGTTGCGCTCCAGCCAGGCGACCGGGGTGATCATGGAGAGGATCAGGTTAAGCTCGGCGTGCTGCGGCACCATGCTCTGCTCGAAGATCACGCTCTTTTCGGGGTCGATGCCGAAGGCGAGCCAGTCCAGCACCATCTCCCGGATGCTGTCCTTGATGCCGTCCGTGTTCGCGTACTCGGTGGTCAGAGAATGCCAATCGGCTGCAAAGAAGAAGCACTCGAAGTTTTTCTGCAGTTCAAGCCAGTTGGACAACACCCCGTGGAAATGTCCCAGGTGCAGTTTCCCGGTGGGTCTCATGCCGCTTACGATACGCTTGTTGTTCATGGATACGGACTCCTTTGTGGCTGTTGCTATCGTTACGACGATGGGGCCGAAAATCACCTCATCATCAACTTGGTTACGCCGAAGACTAGGTTAGCGTGCGGGCCGGCCAGGAGGTGAACGCCGAAGTTGAGGGCCGGGAAGATGACATAGCTGAAGGCATCGGTGAAAAAGACCACGGCAATGATGATGATCATGCCGAAGGGCTCGAGCCGCGCCAGGAGAGCCGAAGGGCGGTACGGGAGAATGCCGACCGCCACCCTCCCCCCGTCCAGGGGCGGCACCGGGATCAGGTTGAAGACCCCCAGGAGCAGGTTCACGTAGACCGAGAAGGCGAGCATCAGGGTGACCGGGTCGACGATGCTGGAAGCAAGCGAGTTGTCGGGCAGGCCGGAGCTTGCCGCGATGAGCCCCCGCATGGCGAAGGCCGAAACCACCGCGAGGGTGAAGTTGGTGATGGGGCCCGCAATCGCGACCCAGATCATGTCCCGCTTGGGGTGGCGCAAGTTGTGAAAGTTGACCGGAACAGGCTTGGCCCAGCCGATCCCGACCACGAACACCATGAGGGTGCCAAAGATGTCCAGGTGTTTGAGCGGGTTGAGGGTGAGCCGACCCAGCATCCTCGCGGTACTGTCACCGAACTTGTCCGCGATGTAGCCGTGGGAGACCTCGTGGCAGGTGATGGCCATCAATGCCGGCACCAGCATGATGGAGAGTTTTACGAAGAATTGTTCCATGTAGTCCTAGCCAAAAATGAGTACAAACATAGTCCTCTAGCAGATTGGTGTCGGAAAGTCAACGAAAGCCCCGGCCTACTGGGGCGCCCTCCCGCCCCGCGCGAACTCGTTTGCGATCTTGCGGAAAAAAGCTGGCCCACCGTCATAACAACGAACCCGAGCCGCAGCTGCCAGATTCAATGCCGGAAACTCTGTATCTGACGTACGCGGGCTTAAATAATGCTGTACCCTGGTGGCGCTTTTGTAACAGACAGGTAACAACTGACAAGATCGCGAGACAGACACCCGCCGCCTGAGTCAACTCTTTGCAGCATTTCATGCGCCAAACCGGCCCGTTAGCCTGAACTTCGTCGCTCACGCGGGAGATCTTGGGCAGAAACTGTAAGCGGAAGAAGTATTTGCAAGAAATCCGATTTTGTATATGATGTCTGACACGCCTGCTTACTGTCGGCGCAACCCCTAACTGTCAGAAAGGATCCTCTGGTACTACCGGAATGAAAACCAATAAAGGCACTACCCCTTCAGTGACACATCTCCCGGCACAAACAGCCAGAAGAATCAGTAAAGCGACCGCCCTCGGCAGCGTTTCGATGCTTGCCGCCGTCTTGGCCCTCTCGGGCTGCAAGGTCGGGCCTGATTTCCGGAAGCCTGCCGCCCCCGCCGCGACCAGTTTCACCGCGCTCCCCCTCCCTACTACGACTGCCTCGGCGAGCATTCCCCAGGGCGAAGCTCAACGCATCGTCAGCGGGCGGGACATTCCCGCCGAGTGGTGGACGCTGTTTCAAAGCCAGCCCCTGAACGACCTGATCACGCAGGCGGTGCAGCGGAGCCCGAACCTCGCGGCTGCCCAGGCGGCGCTGCGCGAAGCGGCCGAACTGCGCCGGGCCCAGTTCGGCACCCTGTTCCCCACGGTCGATGCGGGCTTCTCGGCGACGCGGCAGAAGTTTTCCGGGGCATCCTTCGGTCAGCCCAACGTCCCGAGCAGCACCTTCAGCCTCTATAACGCCTCGGTCAACGTGGCCTACAACCTGGACCTGACCGGCGGACCGCGCAGGGCTCTCGAGGCCTCCCAGGCGCAGCTCGATTACCAGCGCTTCCTCCTGGAGGGATCCTATCTCACCCTCACCTCGAACCTGGTGACCACGGCGGTGCAGCAGGCCTCCCTGAAGGCGCGCATCCAGGCGATCAACGAGATGCTCGCGGCCCAGGAAGAGCAGGTGCGCCTCACCGAGCGGCGCCTGGAGCTGGGAGCCGGGACGCGTCCCGAGCTTTTGGCGCAGCAGTCGCAACTGGCCCAGACCCGCACCAACCTGCCGCCGTTGCAAAAGGAACTGGCGCAGTCGCGGCACCAGATGGCGGTCCTGGCCGGTCGTTTCCCCTCCGAGGCTGCGGCGCTCCCCGAATTCGACCTGGCGGGGCTCAAGCTCCCCGAGGAACTCCCCTTGAGCCTCCCCTCCGAACTGGTGCGTCAGCGCCCGGACGTTCTGGCAGCCGAGGAGCAGTTGCACCAGGCGAGCGCCCAGATCGGCGTGGCGACCTCGAACCTCTTCCCGAAGATCACCCTGACCGGGAGCTTCGGGCCGCAGGCGACGACCTTCGGCGACCTGTTTACCAGCACCCCGCTTTGGTCCATCGGCGCCAACGTGCTGCAGCCGATCTTTCGCGGCGGTGAACTGCAGGCCCGGCGGCGCGCCGCCAATGCCGCCTACGAGCAGGCGGAGGCACAGTACCGCGTGACGGTGCTGCAGGCGTTCCAGAACGTGGCAGACGTCCTGCGTGCGCTGGAGATGGACGCCCAGGCACTGAAGGCCCAGGCCGAGGCAGAACAATCGGCACGGGCGAGCCTGGAGTTGACCCGCAGGCAGTACACACTCGGCGCGGTGAACTACCTCTTCCTGCTCGACGCCGAGCGCCAGTACCTGCAGGCGCGCATCACCCTGGCGCAGGCGCAGGCGGCACGGCTAGCCGATTCGGCGGCGCTGTTCCAGGCATTGGGCGGCGGCTGGTGGAACAGGGATCAAGGGGATAACAAGAAGCAAAACCTGAACAAACAGGGATGAATGGGATACTGCACCACCGTAAATCACCTACTCACTACTAACTACTTCACCATTCGGAGCCGTAGCACATGAAGAAACGGATCATATACGCAATCATCCTCCTCGTACTCGTCATCGCCGTTCTTGCCGGTATCAAGGCCCTGCAGATCAAAGCCATGATCGCAGGCGGCAAGAAGTTCGTCATGCCTGCGGAAACGGTCACCACGACCACCGCGCACTCCGACAGCTGGGACTCCAGCCTGAGCGCGGTCGGCACGCTTACCGCGGTCCAAGGGGTGACGGTGGCCGGCGAACTCGCCGGCAAGATCGTGAACATCGGCTTCCAGCCCGGCAGCCTGGTTAAAAAAGGCGACATCCTGGTAGCCCAGGACGTCGCCGCGGAGCAGGCCCAGCTCCAGGGGGCGCTTGCCCAGGTGCAGCTCACCCGGTCCACACTGGAGCGCGACAAGAAGATGCTCGCCGAACGCATCATCTCGCAGGCCGACTACGACACCGCCCTGGCCCAGAAAGAGCAGGCCGAGGCCCAGGTCGCGAACATCCGCGCCACCATCGCCAAGAAGACCATCCGCGCTCCCTTCACCGGGAGGCTCGGGATCCGCCAGGTGAACCTGGGACAAATGCTGCGCGAGAACGACCCGGTGGTGACCCTGCAGAGCCTCAACCCGATCTTCGTCGATTTCGCCCTCCCCCAGCAGCAACTGGGACAGCTTAAGGTCGGCCAGACCATCCGGGTCACCAGCGACGCGATTCCCGGGCTCAGCACCACCGGCAGGATCTCGGCGATCAACCCGCTGATCGACGCCGATACCCGCAACGTGAAGGTGCAGGCGACCATCGAGAATGCCCTGGAGAGGCTGCGCCCCGGGATGTTCGTCAACGTGGCCGTAGGCCTTCCGGTGCGCCAGAAGGTGCTCACCGTCCCGACCACCTCGGTCCTCTACAACCCGTACGGCGATTCGGTATTCCTGGTGGTGGACGCCAAGGAAGAGAAGGAGCTCGAGGCCAAGGAGGCCAAGGCATCCAAGGTTCCGGGCAAGCAGCCGGGACCGCAGGGCCCGCCCCAGGCCCAGACCGGCAAGGTGCTGCGCCAGCAGTTCGTGCGCCTGGGCGAGAAGCGCGGCGACCTGGTGGTAGTGACCAGCGGCCTCAAAGAGGGCGAGGTCGTGGTCAGTACCGGCGTCTTCAAGCTGCATAACGGGCAGTCTGCCATCATCGACAACAAGCTGGCACCGAACTTCCAGAAGGCGCCCAAACCGGAGAACAACTAGCCGTGAAGATAACCGATCTTTTCATACGCCGCCCGGTCCTGGCCGCGGTGGTGAGCCTCATCATCATCATTGCCGGTCTGCAGGCGATCAGGACCCTGCAGGTGCGCCAGTATCCGCGCAGCGAGAATGCCACCATCACCGTCAGCACGGTCTACGTGGGGGCCAGCCCGGAACTGGTGCGCGGCTTCATCACCACCCCGCTGGAACGCGTCATCGCCGCTGCCGACGGCATCGAGTACATCTCGAGCCAGAGCACCTTGGGGCTCTCGACCATCTCGGTGCGCCTCAAACTCAACTACGACTCCACCAAGGCCCTTGCCGAGATCTCGTCGAAGGTGGACCAGGTGCGCCGCGACCTGCCGCCCGAAGCTGAGGTGCCGACCCTCAACATCGAGTCGGCCGACAGCCAGTTCGCCTCGGCCTACCTCACCTTCAACTCGGACATCCTGAAGGCCAACGAGATCACCGACTACCTGGTGCGCGTGGTGCAGCCGCGCCTCTCCGCGGTTCCCGGCGTGCAGCGTGCCGACATCCTGGGCGCCCGCACCTTCGCCATGCGCATCTGGCTCAAGCCGGACCGGATGGCGGCGCTCGCCATCACACCGGCGCAGGTGCGCCAGGCGCTGGCAGCCAACAACGTCCTGTCGGCCCTGGGGCGCAGCAAGGGGTCCTACATCCAGGTGAACCTCACCGCCGACACCAACTTAAGCACGGTGGACGAGTTCAGGAAGATGGCGGTGCGCCAGTCCGGCGGCACCATCGTGCGCCTGAGCGACATCGCCGACGTCGTCTTGGGCGCCGAGGACTACGACACCGAGGTGCGCTTCTCGGGGCAGAATGCCGTCTTCATGGGGATCTGGCCGCTCCCCAACGCGAACTCCCTGGACGTCATCAAGGCGGTGCGCGCCGAGATGGCCAACATCCAGCGCGACCTTCCCACCGGGCTTAAGGCCGGCATCGCCTACGACGGCACCAGCTACATCTCCGACGCGATCCACGAGGTTTTGAGCACCCTGGGCGACACGCTCTTGATCGTCATGCTGGTGATCTTCCTCTTCCTGGGCTCGTTCCGCTCGGTCCTGATCCCGATCGTCGCCATCCCGGTCTCGCTCATCGGCGGGGTGTTCCTGATGCAGTTCTTCGGGTTCACGGTGAACCTTTTGACCCTTCTGGCCGTCGTGCTCTCCGTCGGTCTGGTGGTCGACGACGCCATCGTCGTGGTGGAGAACGTCGAGCGCCACATGCGCGATGGGAAGACACCGCTCGAGGCGGCACTCGTCGGCGCGCGCGAGCTGGTGGGCCCCATCATAGCGATGACCATCACGCTTGCCGCCGTGTACCTCCCGATCGGCCTGCAGGGGGGACTCACCGGAAGCCTGTTCCGCGAGTTCGCCTTTACCCTGGCCGGCGCAGTGACCATCTCGGGCGTCGTCGCCCTCACCCTTTCGCCGGTCATGTCGGCGACCCTGCTAAGGCCTGGCGCCGAGGAGCGCGGTCTTGCCGGGCGCATCTCGCGCGACTTCGAGCGGCTGAAAAACCTCTACGGCCGGATGCTCAGCTGGACCCTGTCGGCACGCCCGGCGGTCTACACCGTCTGGCTGGTGATCTCGCTTTTGAGCATCCCGATGTTCACCATGTCGGCCAAGGAACTCGCCCCGATGGAGGACCAGGGGGTCATCTTCGGCATCCTCGACTCCGCGGCCAACTCGACCATCGATCAGAACGTCCATTTTGCCACGGCGATCAACGACATCCTGATGAAGGTCCCGGAGCGCGAGTTCACCTTCCAGATCACCATGCCCAACTCTGGGTTCAGCGGCCTGGTCACCAAGCCCTGGAATGAGCGGCACCGTACCGTGTTCCAGATCCTCCCCGAGGTGCAGGCGAAGCTGCAGGCAATCCCCGGCGTGCGGATCTTCCCGGTTACCCCCCCTGCCCTCCCCGGCGGCGGCGATTTCCCCGTGGAATTCCTGATCACCTCGACTGCCGATGCACCCGAGATCCTGGGCTTTGCCCAGCAGCTGCAGGCCAAGGCAGCGGCAAGCGGCATGTTCGCCTTCCCGCCGCTCATCGACGTGAAGATCGACCAACCGCAGACCGATTTCAGCATCGACCGCGACAAGGTGGCGTCGCTGGGGCTCAACCTCTCCCAGGTATCCAACGATCTCGGTGCGCTCGTGGGCGGCAACTACGTGAACCGCTTCGACATCTCCGGGCGCAGCTACAAGGTGATCCCGCAGGTGCAGCGCACCGACCGGCTCAACCCCGACCAGATCGAGAACACCTACGTGACCGGTCCCAACAACTCCGTACTTCAGCTCTCCACTATCGCGAAGCAGCGCGACTCGGTGGTGCCGCGCTCCTTGAACCGCTTCCAGCAGAAGAACGCCGTAAAGATCAGCGGCGTCGCCATCCGGCCGTTGGATGAGGCGCTCAAGTTCATGGAAACCGAGGCTGCCAAGGTCCTCCCCCAGGGCTACCTCATCGACTACACCGGGGAATCGCGCCAGCTGCGCACCGAGGGGAACAAGTTCCTGCCGGCCTTCGGCCTCGCCATCGTCCTGATCTTCCTGGTGCTGGCGGCGCAGTTCAACAGCTTCCGCGACCCGTTCGTCATCCTGGCGGGTTCGGTGCCGCTGGCGATGTTTGGCGCCCTGCTCTTCACCTTCCTGAAGATACCGGACCCGAACACCCCCTTCTGGACCAAGGGGTGGACCACGACGCTCAACATCTACTCCCAGGTCGGCCTGGTGACGCTGGTCGGCTTGGTGTCCAAAAACGGCATCCTGATCGTCGAGTTCGCGAACCAGTTGCAGATGAAAGGGTTGAGCAAGCTCGAGGCGGTACACCAGGCGGCCATGACCCGTCTGCGCCCGATCCTCATGGTCGCCGCAGCAACCATCGCCGGCCATTTCCCGCTCACCCTGGTGACCGGTGCCGGCGCAGCCGCCAGGAACTCCATCGGTCTCGTACTGGTGGGGGGCATGGCGATCGGCACCATGTTTACCCTGTTCATCATCCCGTCGATCTACATGCTGATCGCGAAGGACCACGAGAAGGACCGTAAGCGCGCCGAGGAGGTCAACGCCGCCGCGTCACACGGGTAAGGGGAACGCGCTTTAGCCAAATAAAGAAGGGGATGCGGGGGGTAACCCCAGCATCCCCTTTTGATTTTTTGGAGGTTTTCGATCAGACCGATCGGTCCGATCAGTCCGATCAGCAGGCGCCAGGAAGCTAGGCTTCGTTAACCGTTACCCTGCGCCCATTGCCCCACAGTTGCAGGACTACCGCACCGGCAAGCAGCGTGGCGCCGCCCAGCCCTTGCATGGCGCTGATGCGTTCGCCCAGGAGGACGGCGGAGAGCAGTACGGTGATGAGCGGTTCGAGGGTGCTGATGATGGAGGCGTTGGTGGCGCCGATGAGGCGCAGCCCGGCAAAGAAGCCGATGACGCCAAAGATGGTGGGAAATACGGCGATGCCGACAATGGCGAGCCAACCGCTCGGGGTCACCCGGAAGATGAGCTCCCCAGTCGCAGCTCCGTAGCACAAGAAGGCGAGACCGGCAGCGGTACAGACGTAGAGCGAGGTGACCAGTGGGTCCAAATCCTTGAGGATCCGGTTGCCGATCAGGATGTAGCAGCTGTAGATTACGGCCGCCCCCAGCGCCGACAATACACCCTCCAACTGCACCCCATCAAACGACGCCCCAAGCAGGAGCACAAGCCCGCCGGTGCACAAAAGCAGCGCTGCCCCTTTGGTCAGGTTAAAATGCTCGACGCCGGTCAATACGGCGAGGACAGTTACCAACGCCGGATAGGTGTAGAGCAACATCCCGGTGAGCGAGGCGGGAAGAAAGTGGATGCTGTTGGCGTAAAGCCCTGACATCCCACCGTAGCCAACCGCCCCCATCAGGATGAGCTGCACCGCGGTCTTGCGGCTCACGGTGAGTCGGGTTCGGTTCAAACGCAGAATGCAGAACAGGAAAGCTCCGGCCAGCAGAAACCGGCCTGCCAAAATGGTGGTGATGTTCGCGCCGCCCTGGAAGGCGAATTTGATCAGGATGCCAAGCGTGGCAAACCCGGCGGCTGATGCGACGATGAACCAGGCACCGCGGTTTTGGTCAGTCATAGATGAGAGAGGTCCTTCCTTTAAGAATTGTCATTCGTTGCAGCACAAACCAGTCTCCGAAAAGTGAAGCTTTTCCGAAAAAGTGAAGCTTTTTCAAAAAAGGTGAAGCTTTTTCAAAAAAAGTGAAGCTTTTTAGACGGAAAGTTGCATATTTCAGCCAAAAGGCGGAGCTGACCTCGCAAAAAGTGAAGCTTTTTGTCAAAAAGTTGCATTTTTTATAAAAAAGTGAAGTTTTTTACCAAAGAAGTGCTATTTCAATCCGCAAAATTGACATCTTCTTGGTTAAAAGTGCACGTTCGCAGAGGAACATGACGTTTCGCCTCTCCAACGTGCAGTTGGCACGCCAGGATGCGATCTCCTGATAAGGATTCAGGAGGTTACCCGCCGTTATTCTTCCCATTATCCAGGTGAATAATCTGGTCGGTAATCTCGGTGAAGCTTACATCGTGGCTCACCAGGAAGAGCTGATCGTACCAGTGCTCGGTAACTTCTTCTTTTCCAACGTCGATGGCGCGGAAGGCGCGCGCCAGGTTTTCCCTGCGCTCGGCGTCGAGGTTGGAGGTCGGCTCGTCGAAGAAGGCGATGCGGGCGCCGATGGTCTGCAAGAGTGCCAACCTTAAGGCTACGACCGCGCTCATCATCTGGCCGCCGGAGAGCTGGTCGTCGCTGCGCTCGCGCAAGGCGCCATCCACCATGTCCTTCAGGATGATCTGGTAGTTTTCCCCCCAGAAGAGCTCCTCGTCCGATTCCGCAATGCTGCGGTAGATCCGGTCAGCCCGGAAGCTGATCTCTTCGCGGAACCGCTCCGAGAGCTGGCTGGAGACGTTCTTGAAAAGCTGGGTACGCAGGAACTTGACCAGGTTCCCCTTGTCCCGCAGTTCCTCCACAGCGGCCAGTTTCTCTTCTATCTCTGCCGCGATCCGGGTGAGCGCCGCTATCTCCCCCTCAAGCCTCTTCGCTTCGTTGTGCGCCGCTGCGATCTCTGCCTGCAACCTGGCCACAGCCGCCGTCAGACGCTCGCGCTCGCGTTTTGCCAGCTCGTGGGCTTCCGCCTGGTAACCATCCTGAAGCTCGCGCACCTCGGCGCTCTTTGCCGCAAGATCCGTCTCCAGCACGGCCAGGCGCTCCCGGTACTTGCCCAGGGTCTCCTGGCGTTTCTCCAACTCCAGGGCCGCCTGTTCATGGGCGATGAAACGGTCACGATCCGCCTGATAGCGGGTCAGCTCGGTTCCGGCCGCCTCGATTAGCCGATCCAGGCCGGCAAAGGCTTCCAGCGAGGCGTGCTTTCGGCCGGAACTCACCTGCAGCTCGGCCAGTCGCTGCTGCTGGGCGGCAACTGCCTGCTGCCGCTGCGCGAGTTTTTCCCGGTTGCCTTGCAGATCGCGCTTCCTGCGCTCCAGGGCCTCGCCGCGCACCCCGATTTCCCGCAGTTTCAGGAGGCAGGACTGCACGGGTTCTTCGGCCGTTTTCACGCGCGCAACGACGGCCGATTCAACCGTGCGCAGGGTTTCGACCCAGGCACCGCTCCAGTCGGCAAGCTGCTGACGGCGCTCGGAGGGGGTATCACTAAGCGCCAGCTGAAGGGGCGCCGCCGAAGGTTCAGGAACGTCGACAGAAGTCAGGAAGCTACGCAGGGTTTTAAGGAGTTCCGCAGGCTCTATCTCGGCAAGACGGGTCTGAAAATCCTTTTCCAGCGCCGCACGCTCCCGAATACCCTGCTCCAATTCCCGTGCGACCTGATCGATCCCCGCCAGCTCGAGTGCGGCTTCCTGGGCCTTCTGCACCAGCTCTGCAAGCCCGCGCGCCAGGGCATCCAGACGTGCCAGCTCGGCTTCCGCCTCGGTAATGCGCGACGCGAAGAGCGCGGTCCCTCCCAGCTCGTGCAGGTTCTGGCAGGGCTCCTGGAAAAACGGGCAGTCCCCCTCCCCTATCTGCTGGCAACCTTCGACCAGGGCCTGGTGCCGCCCGGCGAGCAACGACTTTTCGTGCTGCACCCGCTCCAACTCCTCCCTGCGGGTGGCGAGTGCTGCGGCAAGATCCTTCAGTCCGGCTCCGGCACTCACGCGTTTCTGCTTCTGCTCGAGTTGCGCATCAAGGGACTGGAGCCGGTCCAGGGCGACCTCGAGGTACGGCAGGGTGTTCTCGATGCGCTGGGCCGGAAGCTCCCGGAAGCGTGACTCGTCCCGGGAAGCCGCCTCCAAAGCGGCACGTGCGGCACTATCCTTAGCCATGAGCCCGCTCTGGAGGCTCACCTGCTCCTGTTCCTCCTGGGCCAGCTTTTGTTCTTCCGCCGTGATGGTGCCTGCCAGCGCATCTATCTCGCGCTGCTCGATCCCCAAGGCAGCCGTAAGCCCGGACTGCTCCTTCTCCAGCGCAGCCAGTTCCTTTTCCAGACGGTTTTTCTGCGACTCCGCCTCCCGCAACCCTTTGAGCCGCTGCTCCGCTGCGAGGTACGCCTCTTTGCCGGCACGCGCCGCCTCCACCACCGCGCTGGCTTCGACAGCCTGCTGCACCAGGAGCTGCTGGTTCGCCACGTGGTCGTTTCCGGATCGGACCCGCTCCTGGACCGCCTGGAGACCGCTTTGCGTCTCGTCCAACTTTACCTTGTGCGCATCCCAGGTTGCCACCTGTGCGGCTACGGCATCATGTGCGGCACGCTCCCGTTCGAGCTCCTCACGCTTGCCGGCCAGCGATGCCGAAATAGTGCGTAGTTCAACTTCCTTGGCGGGGAGTACGGCTACCTGGTCCTGCTTGCCGGCCACCTCGGCCTGCAGGGTCTCGATTTTGCCGGCGATGGCGCTGTTCAGGCTCTTGGTGCCGTCGAAGGTCTTGCGCCAGGCGTCGATGCCCAGGATCTCGTCGAAGGCGTCCTGCCGTTTGGTCGGCTGGCGGATCACGAAGGGTCCCAGGAAGTCGTTCTGGAAGGGGCCGATCACCAGCTTGAACTGGTCGGCGAGCGAGCGGTTGCCGGATAGTCCCAAAAGCTTCGCGATGCGCGCCTCGGTCTCCTGCAGGTTCGCATGGTCTTCGATCTCGAAGCTCTCCCCGCGCAGCTTGGCAAGGAGCCACTTGCCGGAAGTCCCGACGGTTCGGGTCACCCGGTAGGTCTCGCCGTCAGCGCCTTCGAATACCACGCCGACCTCGCCCTTTTTGGCGCCGATGGAGAGAAAACGTTCGGCCTTGGTAACGAAGTCCTGGGCGTTGACACCGAAGAGGGCATAGCCGATCGCCTCGAAGATGGTGCTCTTTCCCGAGCCGTTGGCGCCGCTTAAGACGTTGATCCCCGGAGCGAAGGTGAGATCGGTCTCCCGGTGCGACTTGATGTTCCTCAGATGGATGGAGATCAGTCGCACGAGCCACCTCCGCGCAAGAGCAGCCCGAGGAGCTCCTCACCTTCCACATCCCCTTTCAGCACCAGGTCGCGCAGCGCCAGCGAGAGCTCGATAAGTTCACTCTCCCGGTCGCGGTAGCTGCTGTTGGCCCGGATCAGCTCGCCCAGCACGTCCCGCTCGATCTCGGCGAGGCTCTTTTTCACCTTTTCCTCGCCGCCCGAAGAGGAGATCTGCGACAGGTGGTTCTTGATCTCGAGGTGCAGCGGCTGGCGGATATCCTCCAACGCACAGCGCAGCCTGTCCCGGCTCAGCTCGAAAGGATGGAAGGCGACCTTGCCGATCAGGCGCGCCTCGATGAGCGGCGCCCGCTGGTCGGTCTGCGCGTCGAGGCGCTCGCGCATCCGCGCGCCGAAGCGCTCCAGCGCCTCCCCTGCGTCCAGGGCACCATCGAGGTCGACGGTCAAAACCAGCATGGGGCGCGGAGAGCTCGCCTTGAAGAGGTGGCTCACCCCATCGTCGTCCATGGTAACGAGGTAGTACCCCTTGTCGTAGCGCTCTTCACCGAAGTTGACGCATTCGGGCGAACCAGGGTTGAAGGCGTAGGGACGCCCCTCCGGGGTCTCGACGATGTACGGCTTGTGACCGTGTCCCAGCGCCACGTAAGCGAAGCAATCGGCAAGCGGCAACGCCTCTTCGGGCTTTATGTTGCCGATCTCGACCGGGGAGTAGCTCCAGACCCCGACGTGGAAAAGCAGGATGTTGCGCCGCGTGGCAACCGCCTGGCAGATCCGCTCGATATGGGTTCCCGCCTGGGAGCCGATATAGCCCAGCCCGTAGACGTTGACTCCGGCCACTTCGAGATAGCCCCCGCTCCCCTCCTCCGCATCGAAAGGGTCGAAGCGGTAGCCGCCGTCGGTCGTGCGCGAGGGGCGTAACAGGCAGATGTAGCCAAGCTGGGAGAGCGCCTCCATCCAGGAGACCGAGTCGCGCCGGTGGATCCAGTCATGGTTCCCCTCAACGGCGATGCAGGGGATGCCGGCATCCTTCAAGGGCTGCAGGATCTCGATGGTCTTCGCAAAGGTCTTGGGGAGGATTTGGCCAGTGTGGAAGAGGTCTCCGCCGATCAGCACGAAATCGACCTTTTCCCGAATGGCGTCGGCGACAATCGCCGCAAAGGTGGCAAAGAAGTCGCCGTAACGCTCGCCGGCGGCGCCGCCGGAGCGGTAGGTTTTTCCCAGGTGGATGTCGGAGGTGTGGATGAATCTGATCGGCAAAGGGAGACTCCCGGAAGGTGATGTACTGGTATAACGCGTCGGGCAACTTCAAGTCAAGGGAGGCCGAGCCACCAGCTTATTTTCGGGAGTGCCCTCAGTACCCAGAGGGGCTAGAGCCGCACCGGTGTGGCGGCGTCCGCACCGACCACCGTGGTCCAGGGGCGCACGCGCCAACTCGACACCAGACCATTGGTGACGTAAGGGTCCGCCTGGGCAAAGCGCTCGGCCACTTCGGGAGAGTCCCCCTTGAAGAGCAGCACCGCTCCGTCGACCGGATCGGCCAACGCTCCCCCCAGCACCAGTTCCCCCTTTTCGTGCGACTGCCAGGCAAGCTGCAGGTGCGCCCCGCGGAACTCGCCGCGCCGGGAAAGGTAGTCTTCAGAAACCTCGTAAAACAACAGGTAGTGCATGATCATCTCCTTGTTTGGGATGGCTGCGGGATCTCTTCAGGCGCCGGAACCGGGAACTCGAAGCTCTGCGACCAGGTTGTGCCGCCATCTCCGCCGTCGGAACCGCGGTAGCGGTAGGTGAACTGTAACGTGGTGCCTGGCGGCAGCGCCATTGGGAGCCGGATGGTGAACCGGGCGCTGTCCCCTTGCCTTATCTGGTGCGGTAGGTAGCAGACCTCCTGCGCCAGCTTTACCTCGGATGAGTCAAGCGCTGCTACCCAGAGTTCTCCCGCTTCCAGGTGCGCCCAGCGCAGGTTCTGCACCACTCCCGCCAGCACCGTCTCCCCCCCGGTCATCGAGAGGTTCCAGGCAAGTTTCAGATCGAACTCGGCGTGACTGAAAGGAAGCGCGTCTGCGAGTTTCTCGTCACTCCTGCTGTTCTCCAAAAGTCGCTGGAAAAACTCCCGAACTCCCACTACCACACCTCGAACTGGAAGAAACGCTGTTGATGAAAAAGGGCCGGCCGAACGGACAAAGTTAAGGGACGTTTATCACACTATTCGCTCCCGGGTCAATTACAGAAGGAGCTGCCGTTTGGCATACCTGGGTGTGTACAGGCCGATGGTTACCTACAAAGCCAGCTCAGCATCCCCGTGATCCCCAGATGAAGCTTTCCCGGAGGGTCTGTACAGCATAAAAAAAGGGAGCTGCCGGGCAGCTCCCCCTTTGTTGTCAGGTCCGAGGTTGGGTTATTTCCCGAAGATCTCGTTGAAGAACAGCTTCATCTCGGTCCAGGAGCGGCGGTCCGCTTCTGCATTGTAGGCGACTCCTTTGCTGTTGTCGTTGCCGGAGTCCGGGTTGGTGAAACTGTGCACCGCACCGCCGTAGATCACCATCTCCCAGTCGACCTTGGCCTGGCGCATCTCATCCTGGAAGGCTGCCACCTGGGGCGGCGTAACGAACGGGTCGTCGGCACCATGCAGTGCCAGAACCTTCCCCTTGATCTTCCTGGCGTCGCCCGGGTCTGGCGTGTCGAGGCCGCCATGGAAGCTGACCGTCCCCTTCAGGTTGGCTCCGCTGCGCGCAAGCTCAAGCGCCGCCGTACCACCAAAGCAGTAGCCCATCACCGCCAGGCGGTTGGCATCGACGTGGGGATTCGCCGCGAGCGTGGCCAGCCCGGCGGCAGCACGGGCACGGATCAGGCTGCGATCCTTGCCGCGATACTTGGCCGCCTCTTTAGCCGCAAGCTCCGGCGTCGCAGGGCGCACCCCTTTGCCGTAGATGTCAGCGGCAAACGCGACGTACCCGAGGCTGGCCAGTTGGTCGGCCCGTTTTTTCACATACGCATTGACCCCGGTCCACTCGTGAATCACCAGGACTCCGGGGTGCTTTCCCTTCAGGGCATCGTCGTAGGCCAGGTATCCCTCGAGGGTGGTTTCTCCTTCCTTGTACTCGACAGTCTTCGTTATCAGGCGGCCCTGCGCCGACTGAGCGACCAGGAGCATCATCAAGGCAAACAGACACTGTTTCATGGCTAAACCTCCGCATGGTAAGGCTTTCGTTCAAACAGAACGCTGGCTGAATTTTACCAAAGAAACAGGGAGATGCAGCATGAAGAAACCATTTGTGCCTGACGCGGGTCCGTTGACTCTCTTGCTTTATTATATATTCTTAACCATCGTGAGCGCCGCGGAGTTACAGGTCACTCCCTTTCCCTGCGCACCAGGTGAAGTCGTCGCCCTGAGAGTTTTCTGCTGCCAATCACCGTCGCAACAGTGCCTGTCCTGCCAGCACAAGGAGTTCCCACATGAGATCATCGAAGAAAGCCTTTGCAGCACTGACGCTTCTTTTCGCCGTGCACACTTCCGGCTGTGCCGGTTCCGGGGCCCGCCCCCACAGCACCTCACCCTACGGCAGTGCCACCCTGCAGGGGATTTCAGACGACTACCTGTGGGCGCTGCATCAAACCCAGGCAACCGAGGAGGCGTTCCTGGGAATCTCACTCGCGCCCCCGGCAGACCTGGGCCAGGCCTTCCGCTTTTACCAGGCGAACGCCGAACTCATGACTCAGGCGGGAGAGCGCCTGCTAAGGCACGCGGACGGGATGTTTTATCGTGGCACGTTCTACCTGGTCGAGTCGGGAAGGTCGCTCGAGGCGTGTGCCCTGCCGCGTACCGGGAGAAACGACGAACAGCGGGTGATCGATCTGGGAGAGGATTTCGACAGGGTATCTGAAGCGGGGGGCGAGATAAAACGCGCCTACCGGGCCTTTCAGTTCGACGTGGTTAAGTTGCGCGAGGTCCTGGGCCACCTCCTGACCCCGGCAAGTGTCGACATGCTCCAGCCCATTTTTGAAAAGGCCCAGGTAGACAGTACCGGTCTCCAGGAAGCTCTGGAGCGGGGACTCGGGGCCCTCGAAGAGACACAGGCGACGCTGGCCAGGAGGCAGCCGCTCCCTCCTGCACCACCGATCCCTGCCCCGCTCATCCCTCAACGATAGGCGTCGCTGCCGTAGGGGTCGGCGGCGTCCTGTGCTGCGCCGCCGGCCTTGACTGCACCTTGGGATTCCTTCCTTGGGTGCGCGTCTTCTTTCCCTCCTCCACCAACGCCCCCGCCACCCTCCGTTACACCTGCAGCATCTTCGGAAGTCCCCGTTCCACTCTCTTTCTTGTGGGTCGATCGCGCCTCTGGGGGAGCGATGGCTGCGCGCTTCAACGGCGTGCGGTCCTTCACCGCCAAAACCTCGATCCCCGATTTTCCTTCCAGGGGACAGACGTTTTCACAGATGCCGCAGCCGTTGCAGAGTTCCTCCACTACATAGGGCTGCTGCAGGCTGATCGGCTTCCCCTCGAGATCGAGCGTTTCCACGATTTCGGAGCGGATCGCCTTCTGGGGGATCGGACAGTGTTCCTCGCAGACGATGCAGTTGGTGCGACGGGCAAAAGGGAGGCAGTGGTTCTTGTCGAGGTGCGCCTTGCCGATCACCGCGCGGCGCTTCTCGGCGACCGGAAGGCTCGGAATGGCTGCGGTCGGACAGACCTGGCCGCACAGGGTGCAGTTGAACTCGCAGTAGCCCAGTCGCGGCGTGACCACCGGCGTATAGATCCCTTCGACGCCGGCTTGCGCGATAGCAGGATAGAGTGCGCCGGTCAGGCAGACCTTCAGGCACTCGCCACAGCGCACGCACTTCTTCAGGAAGTCATCCTCGGATTGAACCCCCGGCGGGCGCAGGACCCGGGCCTCGGCCTCCGGCCGGCGGAACCTGAAAAGCCCCGAGAGCAGGAACCCGGAGGCCAGCCCCCCCAAGAGGACGCGCCGCTGCGGGACAAAACCGGCACTACGCGGCCCCCCCGGTTTCCAGGCAAAACGCGCCCTCCCCTTTTCGCACCCCGTCAGGCACTCAAGACAGAGAACACACTCCTCCTGGAGCAGTTCGTCGCTGTCAAACGAGGTCGGGCAGACCGAGCGGCAGTTCGAACAGTCGCCGCAAAGCCTTCCCGGCAGCCGCTTGAACGGAGAGAACCTGCTGAAGATCCCGAGCAGGGTCCCCAGCGGGCAGAGGTTTCGGCACCAGTTGCGGGTCTCGTAGCGTTCCAGAAAGAGGATGCCGAAAAAGAGCAGCGCGGAAAGAAAGGCGAGCGGGTAGAAGGTTTCCCGGAAAGGGAGCAGGTGGTTGCGCAGCAGGTTGAACCCGGGCTCCAGGAGGTCCCGGCGCTCACCGATCAGGCGGTAAAGGCCGACCCAACCGCCGCGCAAAGTATCCCCAAAGAGCGGGTACAAGAAGAAGGTGAGCGCCCGCACCAGGATGGCCAGCGGATCGAGGATCCCGGCGAGGTTCACGTGGAAGAGCGCCGCGAAAAGCAGCGGCAGCAGGAGGTAATACTTGAGGTTCCCCTTGAGAACCTGAAGAGGGGCGGTCTTTTTGATCCGAGCGGTGACCAGGTCGAGCACGGTCCCCAAAGGGCAGATCCAGCCACAGAAAAAGCGCCCCAACAGCAGGGTGAACCCCAGCATGAGGAGCGCCGGGAAGAGGAGCCAGGTGAAGGTGCGGTTGGCCGCCAGGTAGCTTGCCAGCACCAGCGGATCGGCACGGAAGAAGCTGTTGATGGCGGCCGAAATGGTATCGGAGCCGCGGTATTCGGTCTTCACGAACAAGACCGCGAAGACAAGCAGGAAGATCCACTGGGACAGGCGCGCCGTGCTCGGTCGTTTCATGCCACTCAGGCCTTCACGATGCGGATTTTCTTCAGGTCCATCTCGCCCAGGCCGCGCCGGTGGGCGGCAACCGTGACGGCGATCTCCTCGGGTCGGTGCCCGAAGAGGGTGGTGGCGTAGGCGTCGGCCGCGACGATGTCGGTGGAGGCGATCACCTTGTGCAGGTACTTCACGTCCTCGAGGCTCCCCCCCTGCGGGCCGTGGGCGATCAGGACCCGGGTTGCGTCGACCAGCACCAGGTGGCTCTTGAGCACCTTGTTGACGTCGGTTAGGGCCTCGTCGATCTTCTTGTGGATGGCGCCGCGCTTGCCCCCCATCACCCCCATGACGTTCTTAAGCCCCAGGGTTACCTTGGTGAGCTGGTGGTGCTTTGCAACCGGGACGTTTATGAAGACGTCGGCGTTGAGCGCCTCGTCGTAGAGTTCCCACTCGTCAAGCGCCTTCCCCTTCAGGTCGACCTTCTTGAAACGCTCGTTCTCGATGTACTTCAGCTCGACGTTCTTCATCCCCTTCAAGGCGGCCACCATCCCGGAGTTCACGTAGCAGCGCCGGTCGTCGTTGCAGGTCCTGTCGAAGACCTTCACCTTGCGCGCACCCGCCCTGAGCGCCTCCTCCACCACGGTGCGCACCACCACGGGGTTCGTGTTGGCCCCCTGCTCGGGGGTGCGGTCCCAGCCCATGTTCGGTTTCACCACGACCACGTCGCCGCTCTTCACGAAACGCTGCATCCCACCCAGGGCCGCAATGGCATTGCGGGTGATCTGGGCGTGATCCTTACCGCTGGCAACCGCCACTACCGGACCCTCGGCTGCGGCCACCGTGCGGAGGAGCCACTGGTGGAACAGGGCGGCAAGCCCCATCAGCTTCAGAAACGCTCGTCTTCTCATGGTTTACCCCCTGGGTTTAGAGAAACGGGAACGGCTCTTTTAGAACATGCAGGCAACACGCTGTGGGAGAATGGAAACGAGAGCGAATCACCCGGGGGATCCCGCCGTCGGGTGATCACCAGCTGGATATTTTAGTCGTCAAATGAGAGTTGTCTAGAGAAATCGACGCTTGCACCGTGTATCCTCAATTCTTTTCCCGATCGGCGGTGAGAGGAAGCTGGCAGTGCAGGCAGCGGCGCAGGTACAAAAGCATCATGCCGTTTACGTGGTAGTAGTTGCCGCAGCGCGGGCAGCGGACCGCGGCCGACCAGGCAGTCGCAATGATCAGGAGGAGCACCCAGGCAAAGAACACGGGGAGCGCGCCGTGAAAGGACCGGGTGACCTGCTGGGCGAGCCACATGGTCGGGAGATAGATGATCAGCACCACCCACAGGATCCAGCGCCTGAGACGGATCCGGCGCAGCCCGTGGGCGATGACTTCTGGTGCTGGGGTTTCACTCTGGTTGGTGTCCAAAATATCCTCGTCAGGCAGGGAACGGATCGACGGCCGCCCGTTGCGGTCAGCTCTGGGCGGCCTGGTCCCGGTACTTCAAGGTGAGCCCTTTGAGAAAGTTCCTGAGCAACTGGTCGCCGCACTCCTTGTAATTCGCATGCCCATTGGTACGAAACAGGGCGCCCAGCTCGGATTTGGAGATCGGAAAACCGGCCAGCTTGAAGAATTCGAGAAGATCCCCCTCCTTGAGTTCCAGCGCCACGCGCAGCTTCTTCAGGATGTCGTTGTTGCCGATCTTCCCGGTGCGGGGGACCGCGGCGCCATCCTCCCGCTTGCCGCGGCGCAGGGCGATCAGTCCGTCCAGGAAGGCTTCCAGGAGGGCGCCGCTCAGCTCAAGGTACCCCTCTTCCCCTTCCTTCTTGAGAAAGGCAAGGAGCTCGGGCTGTTTGATATCGTGGTCGGCCAGGCGAAAGATCTGCAAGGTGGTGGGATTGCTGAGATCGAGGGCGTAACGCAGCCTGCGCAGTACGTCGTTGTTGGTCATCAATACTCCGGAATCTGAAAATGGGCGCTTCGTTGTCGCCATTCATAGCATGGTGCGCCCAAAGCGGCAACGGTTTTGAGGGGACGGGGAACCGGACGCCTACCGGGCCTTGGAAAGCCCTTGGCGGGCAATGTCTTCCAGGGTCTGCTGGGCGCTGCGGAAATCGAGGGCCGCGAGCTGCTCCCTCAAGAGCTCGACCGCTTCCGAAGGGGCCAGCAACGGCACCAGCCGGTTGTAGAGCTCGAGGGCCTGCAGGTTGTTGGTGCACAGGTGTCCCGAGAGCTCGCTGAAAAGGGTGGTCAGTTCCTCGGTCGCCCCCTTGAGCACCACTTTCTGCCGGGGGAAGTCGTCACCCGCCAGGGTCTGGGCCGCATCGAAGACCAGCTGCAGCTCGCTTTGCAGGGCTTCCAGGAGCAGTTCCACGCTTTGCAGGTTACCGTCCTGCAGGGCGCCGTCCAGCTCGGCCAGCACGGCACAAACCCGCTCGGCGCCCAGGTTGCCGGCCAAACCGTTCAACATGTGTATGAGCGCAGCCGCCTGGCCGGAAAGTTCCTGGGCAATCGCCTCGCGAATCTCGGCAACCACACCGTGGTGCTGGGCACGGAAGGCGCCGAGCAGTCGGGCCAAAAGTTGCTGGTTGCCCTCGACCCGCTTGAGCCCGGCCGCAAGGTCGAAACCCTGCTGGCGCTCGCCGAGCGTGTGCTCGCAAACGGCGGCGTCGAGGTTCACCTGCTCGGCGGGACGCCTAAGCCAGCGCTTGAGTACCTCGAACAGCTCGTCCAGATCTATCGGCTTCGCCACGTGGTCGCTCATTCCGGCATCCAGACAGCGCTCCCGCTCATCGCCGAAGCCGTTGGCGGTCATGGCGATGATCGGGATGCTGCGCCCCACCGGTTCCTCCCGGATCAGCCGTGTCGCCTGGAAGCCGTCCATCACCGGCATCTGGATATCCATGAGCACCAGGTCGAAGGGGTGCGTTGCCTGCAGTACCGCCTGTACCGCCTCCTGGCCGTTTCCCGCGATGGTGACCAGCGCGCCGCTCGTGGTGAGGATCTCGCGGGCAATCTCCTGGTTGATCGGGTGATCCTCGGCAAGCAGCACCCGTGCGCCGCAGAGCGGGTTCCTCCTGGTCGGACCCTCCGCGCAGTGTCCGAAGACCTCCTCGAGTCGGCTCTGCAGGATGCGCGGCAGAACCGGCTTCGCGAGGAAGGCGCGCACCCCGAACGCGGCCCCCTGGTCCACCACCCGGGCGTTCTCGAAGGCCGTCGTGACGATGACGGCGGGAAGCTGGTCCGCGGGGAGCGCCTCGCGGATCTGCCGGGCGGTCTCCAGCCCGTCCAGGTCCGGCATGCGCCAGTCAAGAAACACCAACTGGTAGGCTTCGCCGGGCCCTGCGCCGGCGCCGCGGACCAGTTCATCCAGGGCCTGCCGGCCGCTGGAGACCACCTGCACCCGAAGGGCGTGCGCCTGCAGCATCTCGGCGAGCAGCAGCGCGGCGAGCGCGTTGTCGTCAGCCACCAGGACCTTGGGAGCCGCTCCGTCGGCCCCCTGGAACCGCGCGAAGGAGAGGTGAGCGCTGGACCCCTTCTCGACCTCCGCCGTGAACCTGAAGCTGCTGCCGCGCCCGGGTTCGCTCAGCACCGAGATCTCCCCTCCCATGAGTTGCACGAGCCGGCTTGAGATGCTAAGCCCCAGCCCGGTCCCTCCGAAGCGCCGCGTGGTGGAACTGTCCGACTGGGTGAAGGGCTGGAAGAGCCGGTCGATCTCGCCGCGCGACAGCCCGATCCCCGAATCGGAGACGGTAAACTGGAGCCTGATCCGGCGCCCCTGCGCATCGAGCGGCTCCCCTTCCACGGCGAGGATCACCTGGCCGTGCTCGGTGAACTTGACGGCGTTTCCCAGAAGGTTGATCAGTACCTGTTCGAGGCGGTGCGGGTCGCCGACCAGGCGGTCCGGCACGCCGGGGGCGATCCGGTACAGGATCTCGAGCCCCTTCTGCGCCGAGCGGACCGTGATGAGCCCGGCGATCCGGGAAAGGGAGTCGTGCAGGGAAAAAGGGATCGACTCGATCCCCAGCATGCCGGCCTCGATCTTGGAGAAATCGAGGATGTCGTTCAGCGTCCCGAGCAGCGACTGGGAAGCCGCCAGGATCTTCATCAGGTAGTCGCGCTGCTTCTCGGTGAGCTCGGTCTGCAGGGCAAGCTGCCCCAGGCCCACGATCGCGTTCATCGGGGTCCTGATCTCGTGGCTCATGTTGGCCAGGAACTGCCCCTTGGCGACGCTGGCCGACTCGGCCGCCTCCTTGGCCTGCTTGAGCTCCTCTTCGACCTGCTTTTGCTCGGTGATGTCCTCAAGGAGCAGCAAGAGATGGCTGCCGCCGGAACTCGTGAAGTGGGTGAAGACGCTCTCCAGCCAGCGTTTCCTGCCGCTTGGGGTCACCAGGAGGACCCGCCGCTTGAGCGGTGCCGGGCTGGCAAGCACCTCTTCGGCCGGGAGGAAGAGCCCGCCCGGCTGCCACTGTGCCAGGTGGCGGTACTCGAGCTGGCGCAAGATTTCAGGCGCCGTCTCCAGGATCGCCGCGGCCGCCTCGTTCGTTAATACGCAGGCGCCGGTTGTTGCGCGATAGGCGATGATCCCCGAGGTGGCGACGTTTATGACGGTACGGGAAAGGTCCAGGGCCTCGCCCAGGGCGCGGGTATGTTCGGCATCAAGGGAAGGTTCCAGGTGGCAAGAAAGCGGCGTTTCCAGGTCCATAGCCAAATACTCCGTCGGGTACTGCCAGGGGTTACGGGGTGCAAGGTGGGCGGCCGGCCGGTGCGCCTTAGGGATCGAACACCACCGCAGTGGTCAGGTTCCTCCCCTCGTCCTTGGATCGGTAGAGGGCGGCATCGGCCTGGGCGAGGAACCAGCGGGCGGTGCGCTCTTCGGATGCGGTCGCGCTCACCACCCCGACGCTCAAGGTGACGCAGGCGGCCACGTCGGAAAAGGCATGGGGCACCCCCTCCTCTACCATGGAGCGGCGCAGGTGCTCGGCCAGGTGGGAGGCCTGTTCCGCTCCGGTCTCCGGCAGGATCACCGCGAATTCCTCCCCGCCGTAGCGGCAGGGAAAATCGCTCCCCCTCTGGAAGACCCGTTGCAGCAGGGCGCCGATGCGGCGCAGGGCGTCGTCCCCCGCCTGGTGGCCGTACCGGTCGTTGAAGCGCTTGAAGAAGTCGATGTCGCACATGATGAGCGACAAGGGGGTGCCGCAGCGCTGGGCCCGGCGCACCTCCGAGTCCAGGGTCTCGTCGAGAAAGCGCCGGTTGGCGAGCCCGGTCAGGCCGTCCATGCGGGCGAGCATCTGCAACTGCCGGTTCTTGCGCGCCAACTCCTCGCTCAAGGCCTCGAGCATCCGGCTGCGCCGGATCAGCTCCAGGTGGTTGCGCACCCGGATCGCCACCACCGGCGGGCTGATCGGCTTGGTGATGTAGTCGGCCGCCCCGCACTGCAACCCGCGCGCCTCCTCTTCGTGGCTCACCGCGGCCGTCACGAAGATCACCGGGATGTGGGCGGTCTGCTCGATGCTCTTGAGCTTGCGGCAGACCTCGAAGCCGTCCATTTCCTGCATCATGATGTCAAGGAGGATCAGGTCGGGAATCAGGGCGACGGCGACCCGCAGCCCCTCGGCACCGCTTACCGCGAAGTAGATATCGTAATCGCCTTTGAGCGTCTCATTGAGAGTTCCGATGTTGGCGGGGACATCGTCGATGATGAGGATCTTCGGACGGGGGTGTTTCCTCTGCATGGCAACCTCGGAATCATCAGTCTGATCGACCTGTTGCGCCGAAATACGGGAACAGGAAAACGAATCCCGGATAGTATAAAACAAAAATTGTAAATTACCCGGCTCCGTTTTCATTATGATGCGACCATCTTTGCGGAGCCACCGCACAGGGCGTGGGTTACGCCACGGGGCGCGGCGCAACACCCTCAGCGGGCGGCCGGAAAGCAACCCCCAACGCGTGGTGTTTCTGCGGGACCCGGGGCAGCGAAGTCAGCGAGAAAGCTGCGCCGGCCACCCTGGAGGCATCCTCTCCTCTTAGAAACGGAAGTAAGGGTCCCGGAAACGACGAAGGCGCCCCTGGGGGCGCCTTCGTTTCGACACAAGATCCGTCAAAAACCGGCTATTTGCGGAGCAGTTTCACGATGGCGGAGAAGTCCTCCTCCCCCCTGCCGTCCTCGACCGCCTGGGCGTACACCCCGCACACCGTCTTCGCCGCGGGAAGTTCCAGCCCGAGGCTCTCCGCGGTCTCCAGGACCCGGTTCATCTGGCTGTGCACGTACTTGAGGGCCAGGTTGCGGCTGAAGTCGCCGCGCTGGATGCTGCGCCCCTTGGAGTGGAACAGCGGCGAGGCGACCCCGCCGGAATCGAGCACCTCGAGGATCTTGTCGGCCCTGAAGCCCATCTTCTCGCCCAGCACCAGCCCCTCGGAGAGCGACAGCATCATCTCGGCCTGCAAAAGGTTCACGATCAGCTTCATCCTCGTTGCGGCGCCGATCTTGCCGACGTGGATGATGTTCAGGCCGAAGTAGGAGAACGGCTCGCGGCAGCGGCCCAGGAGCGACTCGTCGCCCCCGGCGATGATGGTCAAAAGGCCGTTGGAAGCGTGCTCCTTGGTCCCCCAGACCGGCGCCTCCAGGAACATCACCCGGCGCTTCACGGCCTCCTGGCTCATCTTCTCGATGGTCTCGATGCAGTGGGTCCCCATATCCACCAGGATGGTACCGGGATCGATCCCCTCCAAAACGCCATTCTCTCCGAAGACCAGGAACTTGCTCTCGGGAACGATGACGATCACCAGGTCCTGCCCCTTGGCGGTTTCCGCCGGCGTTTGGCCGACCTTCACACCGAGTTTGGCGAGCTCGGCGACCGCGTGGGCGTCTTCATCGAATACGGTAAGTTGATAGTCCGACTTGGCAAGGTTGGCCGCCATGTGTACGCCCACAGTCCCCAGCCCTACAAAACCGATCTTTCTCAGCATAGCTTCCCCCAAGGTGGCTGATGCGCCGGCATCAGTGGATCACAGTCAAACCCGCCGGGGCGGATCTGATTATGTTGAAATTTAAAACAGGGTTTGCATTATAACCGCATTACCCTAACTATGCAACGTTTATCAGCGAAATTTCTCCACGCCGACCCGGTCGCAGAGGGGAGCCAACGGGCAGCTGCTGCAGCGGGGAGAAACGGGCGTGCACTGGTTCTGGCCGAAGCAGACCAGAAGATCGTTGATGGCGATCCAGTATTCGGGCGGCAGCTTGGCGCGCAGGGCGAACTCGGTCTCCTCGGGGGTACGGGTTTTCAGGTACCCCCAGCGGTTGGTGATCCGGTGCACGTGGATGTCGACGCAGATGCCCGGCTTGTCGTGCCCCAGGGTAAGCACCAGGTTGGCGGTCTTGCGCCCCACCCCCTTGAAGGTGAGCAGTTCGTCCAGGTCGTCGGGGACCCGTCCCGCGTAGCGCTCCACGATGAGCCGGGAGATCTCCTTGATCTGCCGGGCCTTGTTGCGGTAGAAGCCGACCGGGTAGATCGCCTCCTCTATCTGCTCCACCGGCACCAGCGCGAGCTTTTCCGCGGAGGCGGCGATGGCGAAGAGCCGGGTCGAGGCCTCGGCGGTAACCTGGTCGCGGGTCCTCAGCGAAAGGATGCAGGAGACCAGTACCTTGAAGGGGTCGCGGTCCTGCGTCGCCACGATGGTGACCGCCGGAGTGGCCCATCCCCTCTCCTCGATGGTTTCGGCCAAAAGCGCCATCGCCTGGTGGATCTGGTCCCCCTGCACGGCTAGAAGCGGTTGCGGCAAAAGCGCATCATGAGGACGCCGACGATCGAGCCGAAGAGCCCCATGATGATGAGGGAGACGCCGATGCTGCGCCCGTCTCCCAGGCCGAGCACGTCTTTGTGCTTCATGAACCCAAGCAGCGCGAGCCCGGCAAAGGTGGCCAAACCACCCACAACAAAGGTGACCAGCGCGCTGATCCCCAGAATAAGTCCCTTCTTGTCCTTGACCACGAATTCCCCTTTACACCGAAGCGGTGCGCATGTCGCTTACAGCCTGCCCCGTTATACAAGATGCGGCAGCCTCAAGCAACTGATAAGTGAGCCGGCGCTTATAAGGTTGCAGATCGGGGCAAAACCCCTATAATGTGCGGGCTATAAAAAGGAGACATCATGAACGGTCTGATCGATTTACACCTGCACTCGACCTTTTCCGACGGCGTGCGCACCCCTGCCGAGTTGGTCGCCATGGCCTGCGGGTTGGGGCTTTCCGCCATCGCCCTCGCCGACCACGACGCGGTGGACGGCATCGACGAGGCGCTCGAGGCGGGAAAGGCCTGCAATCTTGAAGTGCTGCCCGCCCTGGAACTCTCCGTCGCCTTCGGCCCCTACCGGGACGTGCACCTTTTGGGGTACCTTCTCGACCACCGCGACCCGGAACTCCTCGCCACCTTGAGGGAGTTCCGCGACAAGCGCGAGCGGCGCAGCGAGGCGATCGTCGACAAGATCAACGAGAAGCTGGCCCTGGAGGGGAGGGCCCCCATCGACAGCCGGGAGGCCGCCGCGCTGGCAGGCGGTGCGCTCGGCCGTCCGCACATCGCCCAGGTCCTGGTCGCCAAGGGGTACGCAGCCAACATGCAGGACGCCTTCATGCGCTACCTCATCCCCTGCGACGTCCCCAAGCGCTACTTCCCGGTGGACGAGGCCTTCGCCACCATCCGCAGACTGGGGGGGGTAGCGGTGCTGGCGCACCCGACCAGCATCACCCAGGACCGGACCATCCTCACCGGGGTCCTCGACGAGTTGTGCGCCATGGGGCTTCAGGGTGTTGAGGCCTTCAACAACATCTGCAACGACCAGGATAGCGCCTGGCTCAGGTACTACGCGGAGAAGAAGGGGCTGGTCTGGACCGGCGGTTCCGACTACCACGGCATCGAAGAGGGGATCATGATGGGAAGCGGCCGCGGCTCGATGTCCGTCCCCTACTCCTGCGTCGAGGCACTGAAACGGAGCCAGGCGCAGGCGGCTCGCCCGCTGAGCAGCTAAAACCCGCGCCGCAGTATCCTCGGCAAAAGAGGCTCTTCCGGGAATTCGGTAACCACACCACCCCCTCCCTTGACGGGAGGGGGCCGGGGGGTAGGTGTGAAGCCGCCATCGGCAATGATGTGGCACTTTCCCCCTCACCCTGTCCCTTGTATATTACACAGGGCTTGTATAGGTTAAGTCACCAACTGTTTCCTGAGTCATGGTAGCACGTCGTCCCTCTGGGATCAGAGCCCGTGGGAGAGCTTGAGGCGCCATGACTTCCTTCAATATCCCGAACAGTTGCCAGGGACTTCTACGATCCCGTATCCGCAAGGCAGGGAGTGAAGATGAGTGATCTCGTTGTTGGTATTGATGTCAGTAAAGCAACCCTTGATGTAGCTACCTTTCCCGTCAGCAAAGAAACCAGTGTCGCTAATGATGAAACTGGCTGCAACGATCTAGCCTCGCGGCTGAAGGAGCTTAATCCCAGGTTAATCGTGCTGGAGGCCACCGGTGGGCATGCGTGGCAAAAGGGCGATTTTCGGTGGCCGAGCAACGGTGAGAACCATGCTGTATATGGCAACTCTATCTGCTGTTCGCTACAACCCTGCAATCAAGGCTTTTTACAATCGGCTCATTGCCGCGGGAAAACTCTACAAGGTGGCAATGGTGGCGTGCATGAGAAAGCTGCTAACGGTTCTCAATGCCATGGTTAAAGCGATGCAGCCCTGGACTCCTGATTTTAGTTAATCCTCTTGACTATAAACACAGTTGTTCTCCCGCGAGGGGAGAGGGACCCAGTTGGACAGCTTCCCTGGAATTCCCCGACGAATCAACAAAAAAGGGCCCCGGTTTCTCCGGGGCCCTTTTCTCGTTCTCAAAAAACAGCTCGTCAGTCCTTGGTCGGCTTGAAGCTGATCACGTCGAGCGTGCTCTCCGCGTCGGCCACCCCGTCCACGGTGCGGGCCAGGCGCAGCGCCTCCTCGATCTCCTCCTCGGACTGCACGTGCCCCGAGATGGTCACCACGCCGTCTTCGGCGGTGATCCGCGATTGCAGGATGCGCACGCTGCTGGAGCGCAGGATTTCCACCTGAACCCGCTTGGCGAGGATGATGTCCTCGAGAAGCGCCATGGACTCCTCCTCGCTCTCCTTGAGCCGGGGGTCCTTCACGGCAGCCATCACGCAGTCGATCATGGCGCTTTGCGAGATGCGGGTGGTGTTGAACATGATGTCGTAGGCGAGCGGGTCGTTCCAGTCGCGGTTGAAGTAGAAGTGGATGAACCCGCCCAGTTGGTGGTCGCTCTTGCGGATCAGGTCGCGGGCCAACTCGGGGTCGATCCATTCCCGCTCGGCGAACTTCTCCACGCGGTCCTCAAAGGGGGCCACGAAGCGGACCTTCACCACGTTATCGAGCCCTTCGATGAGGTCCTGGCCGCCGCGGCCGTAGAGGATCACGTTCCCCTTGCGGGCGCTCTCCAGAAGGATCAGTTCCATGGTGCTCAGGTAAGCGGCCTGCAGCCGGTCCTCGGCGGTACGGTAGGAGGGTGGTTTTTCGTCGACCCTCTCCAAAATTTCAGTGGTCAGTCCATAAGAAGGGGCCAGTTCCTCGATCTTCACCCGGTCCACCAGGGTGTATTTGAGCTTCTTGGCCAGCTCCTTGGCGATGGCGTAGGCGCCGGTGCCCATTTCACGGGAAATGGTGATGATTGCCATGCGTGCCTCCTTTGCTAATGAAAACCGCGGCCATCATAGCACGCCAGGTTGCTCGTATACAAGGGTTTAGTAAGGATAAGTAGGGGAAACCTTAGTGATGCAGGGGGGATGGAAGGTCCGGCGAGGGGAGGTTTCCCCTCGCCGGGGTGGCGTTAGAAGTTGTCGGCCGCGCGCTCGAAGTGGGCGCGGGGGTGCAGGCAGACCGGGCAGAGCTGCGGCGCCTCGGTACCTTCGTGGATATGGCCGCAGTTGCGGCACTTCCAGCGCACCGGTTCCTCGGCCTTGAAGACGCTGCCGTCTTCGAGCGAGGCGAGCAGCAGCTTGTAGCGCTCCTGGTGCTCCTTCTCTATCTTGCCGATGCTCTCGAACATGACGGCGATGGCGGTGAACCCCTCCTCGCGTGCCTCTTTGGCCATGCGGGGGTACATGTCGGTCCACTCGGCAAACTCACCGGCGGCGGCCGCCTTGAGGTTGGCGAGGGTGTCGCCGATCCCCCCGAGCGCCTTCAGGTGCAGTTTGGCGTGCTCCCTCTCGTTCTCGGCGGTCTCCGTGAAGAGCGCGGAGATCTGCTCGTACCCTTCCTTCTTCGCCACAGCGGCGTAGTAGGTGTACTTGTTGCGCGCCTGCGACTCGCCGGCGAAGGCTTCCAACAGGTTCTGCTCGGTCCTGCTTCCCTTGAGTTCTGCCATGTACTTCCTCCTTTGATGGTCCTTCCGATGCGCCGCCCGACACCGCCGTTGGCCGGCCGTCGCACGCTCCAAAACGTTGTGAAAACGAGCCCCCGGATGCGCCCTGATCGCACGCCTTGGCCTGCTATTCGATTCTCACCCGGCGCACGCCGGCGACGTGGCTTAGGACTTCTGCCAGTTCGCCGGCGCCGGCCTTCCCGGCGAGTTTGACCTGGTACTCGATGAAAAAGGAGTGCTCGACCCGGTCCCGGTCGAACTTGGCTGCCAGAGGCTGCACGCAGTGGCCGGAGAGCGCCGCGTCGACGCGCTTAACCAGCTGGGAATCGTTATCCCCCCAGATCTGCACATAGAAGTAGGCGTCCCTGGGGAGCCTGCTTTCCAGCTGCTTGAGCAACAACAGCGAGGCGATGGCGATCAGCGTGACGCACAGCGCCAACTGGAACAGCCCGAGCCCGCAGGCAAGGCCCAGGGCGGCGGCCACCCAGAGGCAGGCCGCGGTGGTGAGGCCGCGGATGGCGGCCTTGTCGCGGATGATGGCGCCGGCGCCGAGGAAACCGATCCCGGTCACCACCTGGGCGGCGATGCGCCCCGGATCCACCCCCACCGCTACGGAACCCGAGAAGTTGCCGAACTGGCGGTAGACCTCGAGCGAGGCCAAGGCGTAGAGACAGGAGCCGAGCGAAACCAGAAGGTGGGTGCGAAAGCCGGCAGGACGGCCGTGCAGCTCGCGCTCGAGCCCGATCATCCCGCCCAGAAACGACGCGAGCAAAAGCCTCAGCACGAGCCCCCCGTCAAGGGCGGGAACCATGGGGCGCTACTCCTCGCCCAGGGTGAGGGAGAGGGTGAGCAGCACGGTTTTCCTGCGCGCACCGCAGCTTACGGTGAGCGGGACCTCGATCTTGCCGCCGGCAAGCGGTCGCGCCGTGCCGGCGAGCTCCAGGGAGAGCGCTTCCCCGCTGTCAGCACCTCCACCCGCCCCGGGAGCGGCCACAGGGACCGCCGCCTCGGCAGCGCCGGCAGGCGGCTCCACAAGCCCCTGCAGAGCCTCGGCCCCGGCTACCCCCTCGAGACCCTTGGTGCGCAGCTCGTTCAGGACCGTTTTCACCAGGGCGAGCAGGGTCTGCAAGACCCCCTCCCCGCGTTGGCTGCTGGCCTGAAAATTCGGGAGCCGGGACGGGTTCAAGATACGCTCCAGGTCCTGCTGCGCTACGGCGTCGGGGAGATCCGACTTGTTGTACTGGAACACCAGCGGCACGCTGGAGAGGCTCTGGCCGTACCCCTTCAAGAAGGCGTCCAGGTGGTCCAGGCTCTCGCGGTTGGCCTCGGCACGCCCTGGGGAGGCATCGGCCACGAACACCACGCCGTCCACCCCCTTGAGCACCATCTTCCAGGCTGCCGGCTCAACCACCTCACCGGAAACCGTGTAGACATGGAAGCGGACCCGGTAGCCGAGCACGTTACCATCGCCGGGCGGGGTGAAGTCGAAGAAGAGCATGCGCGCTTCCTGGACGCTCATCACCTTCATGGCGCCGCGGAACTCGGGCCTCAACTTGCCGTGCACGTGTTTTAGGTTGGTGGATTTGCCGGAGAGGCCGGGCCCGTAGAAGACGAGCTTGGCGTTGATCTCCCTTTTTGCCTGATTAACCAAGGCCATGTCGAACTCCTTAGGTATTCACCTGTCTTTGTTTTTGTTCAGCAGGATGCGTCGCGCCTGGCTGGCGATCACCGACGAGATGTTCTTGCTCTTGGCCATGAGGGCTAAATCCTTGTCGGACAAGGTCGCCACAAAGCGGAGTGCCGCGGGAAGCGGCGTCTTGTTGTTCTCGGCGAGCGCCTTGCGGATCTGGGCGTTTTTCACCCACTCCTTGTTGGCGCAGATCATCCTGAGGATCTCGTCGTTTTGCACCGCCGACTTGGCGATGGTGAGCACCTCGGCGTCGGTGATGCGCGGGTTTTTCATCACCGCCGAAGAAACCAGCTTGTTCGAGTCCTTGATCAAAAGCCCGCGCCACTCCTTGTCGCCGGTCATGGCCATCTTGATCTTGTCGCCGATCCCCATCTCCTGGGCCTGCTGGTACTTGGACTGGAAGTCCTCCTCGGCCGGTTCCTCCTCCCCCTCAGGCTCCCCCCCGGCTGGGGTTTCACCCTCTTCGACCGGCTCCGGGCCTGGTTCCTGGGGGGGCTCGGCATCCGGCACCTGCCCGGCGCCGGATTCAGGCTCCGGCGCTCCTGCCGCGGCGGAGGGAGCCGCGCCGCCTGTGTCCTCTTGGCCCAGAAACGCTGCGGCAGCCGGGGTAAGCGAGGGGTGCGCCAGGAAAAGGGGGACCAGTTCGCCCTTGTCGCGGTGCAGCTTGATCAAAAGGTCCAGGATGCGCGGGTGCAGGTTGGGGTCCTGGAGCAGCTGACGCAGGAAGCCGGTTTGCAGCCCCCTGAGCGTCTCCAGGGCGGTCCGCTTCACTGCGGGGTCGGCGTCGTGGCAGAGGTAAAAGACCAGGAGCAGGGCGTCGCGCGGCGGCAGACCCGCCTTGCCCGAGGCGGCCTTGAGACGCTCGGCGAGCGGCTTGTCCGCACCGATGTACGGAGCAGCCGCCGCCGAGACCTTGAAGGTGACCTTTTCGGCCGGTTGGCTCATTACTTCGCCTGGGCGGATTTAACCACGCCGGCGTCCAGCCCGGCCTTTTTCAGGGATTTCGCAGCCTTCTCGGCGGCCGCCGTATCGGCGAAGGCGCCGGCGCGCAGCTTGTAGACCGCAACCGGCAGGGTCGCCGTCTTGGGGAGCAGCTGGACCCCCTTGGCCTGGAGCCGGTTCTGCTCGCTGGTCGCCTTGGTTTCGCGCAGGTAGGAGCCGGCATAGACGGCGTAGCGGCCGTTTTCCTTGAGCATGAAGGCGTCCGGCGCAGCCAGCTTCAGGCGCTCCAGTTCTTCGAGCGCCTCGTCGCGGTTGGCAAAGTCGGCCAGGAAAAGCCGGTGCATGAGCTCCCCCTTCTGGCTCTTCGTCTTCACCACCTGGGTGATGCCGGCCTTTTTCAGCTTCGCGACGGCCGAGTTCACCTCGCTCTCGGCGAGGTCGTCGTTGATCTGCAGGGCGTAGGCGGCAGCGGGTGCCTTCTTGGCAGGTGCGGCGCCCTTCCCGGCGGCAGCCTCTTTCCCCTTCCCTTGGGCCGGTTTGCCGGCGCCCTTCTTCTCGGCGGCGCCGGCGGGCTTGGTCTCCTTGGCAGCCTGTCCCGGCTTGGCGGCGGCAACCTCCTTGCCGGCAGGTTCGGCGGCTTCCTTGGCGCCCGGCTTGGCGGCCGGCTTGGCGGCCTGAGCCTTGGCAGGGGGCTGGGCGCCCTTTTTCTCTTCCGGCTTGGCGGCAGCCGGAGCGGGTTTCTTCTCCTCAGGCTTGGCGGCAGGCTTGCCCGCCTCCCCCTTCTTCTCTTCCGGCTTGCCGGCGGGAGCCTGCTTGCCGGCCTCGGCCACTTTCGCCTCGGGCTTCGCGGCGCCTGCCTCGGGGCGGGGGGGGAGCGGTTTTTTCACCGGCGCTTCGGCTGCCGGGGCAGGCTGCGGCTTGGGCTCTTCGCCGCGCGGCTTGATGAGACCGGTGAAAAAGTACAGGTAGGCGAAGACAAGGATGAGCAACAGGAGGATGAGCAGGAGCAGTTGCTGTGAACTCTTTTTTTCCGGCAGCTGATCCTCTGCATCCGGGTTAAAATCTTTGGCCATGTTGCTGATCCTCCTCGTTTTAAATGGTAGTACTCAATGTTCAACCGGAAAAAGACGCGCGCGAGGCGTCCTGACCCGGCCGCCCGGTCCGCACGGGACCGGGAGAGGCCGGGTTCCGTAGTAAATCACACAGTAGTGCCTGGAGCTGGTTGAGGAGCCAGCCCGGGGCTAGTGGGCGCCGTTACCGTTACCCTTCAGGTTTGCCGACTCGGTGATGATCTTCTGGGCCAGGTGGCTCGGCACCTCTTCGTAGTGCGAGAACTCCAGGGTGAAAAGGCCGCGGTCGCTGGTCATCGAACGCAGATCGTTTGAATAGGTGAGCACCTCGGACATGGGGACCACCGAGCGGATGATCTGCGAGTTGGCCTTGGGTTCGACCCCGACCACCTTGCCGCGCCGCGAGTTGAGATCGCCGATCACATCCCCCATGTTCTCGTCGGGGACCGTGACCTTCATGTTGACGATCGGCTCCAAGAGCACCGGCTTGCAGAGCTCCATCGCCTTTTTGAAGGCCATGGATCCTGCCACCTTGAAGGCCATCTCGGAAGAGTCGACCGTGTGGAACGAGCCGTCGAAGAGCGCCACCTTAATGTCGACCACCGGATTGCCGGCCAGAAATCCTTCCTTGGCGGCATCCTGGATCCCCTTGTCGACGGCCGGGATGTACTGGCGCGGGATCACGCCCCCGACGATCTTGTCCTCGAACAGGTACCCTTCGCCGCGCGGCAGCGGCGAGAGCTCGATCCAGCAATCGCCGTACTGGCCGCGCCCGCCGGACTGCTTCTTGTATTTCCCCTGCACCTTCGCGCTCCCCCTGATGGTCTCCAGGTAGGGGACCTTCGGGGTCTTCAGCACCACCTCCACGCCGAACTTGCGCTTCATCTTCTCGACGATCACCTCGAGGTGCACCTGCCCCATCCCCGAGATGATGAATTCCTTGGTCTGCGGATCGCGGTGCGACTCGAGGGTGGGCTCCTCCTCGATCATCCGGTGCAAGGCGTTGTGGATCTTGTCCTCATCGGCCTTGGTCTTGGGCTCGATGGCGTAGGAGATGACCGGGGCGAGCTGCTGTGCCGGCTCGTAGAGGATCGGTTTAGCCTCGGCGCACAGGGTGTCGCCGGTGACCGTCTCCTTCAGCTTGGAGACCGCGACGATGTCGCCGGCAACCGCCTGCTGCACCGGGTGCTGCTTCTTCCCTTCCAGCTCGTAGATCTGACCGATGCGCTCCTGAACCCCTTTGCCCGGATTCCAAACCGTCGAGTCGGAGTTGAGCACGCCCGAGTAGACCCTGAAGATGGTGATCTTGCCGGTGTAGGGATCCGACGTGGTCTTGAAGACCAAGGCCGAGAACGGCTCGTTTTCGGACGGTGCGCGCTCGACGATCTCCTGGCTCTTCGGATCGATGCCGACCGCGTTGGTGCGGTCCAAAGGAGACGGGAGGTAATCGCAGACCGCGTCCAAAAGCTGCGCCACGCCGATGTTCATGGCGGCCGAACCGCACAGTACCGGGGTGAAGGTGTTGCGCATGGTGCCGACCCTCAGGCCGTCCAGGATCTCCGCCTCGGTCAGCTCCCCCACCTCCAGGAACTTCTCGGTGAGCGCGTCGTAGGCCTCGGCGACCGTCTCCACCATCATCTCGCGCAGCCGGTTCGCCTCGTCCCGGTACTCGCCGGGGATCTCTTCTTCGCTGAACTTGCCGGAGAGGTCGTCCTTGTAGACGTAGGCCTTCATCCGGATCAGGTCGATGACCCCCTTGAAGTCGGCCTCGAGCCCCAGCGGGATCTGCACCGCGACGCCGCGGGCGCCCAGCGCCTTCTCCATGTCGTCGATGGCGCGGAAGAAGCTGGCGCGTTCGCGGTCCAGTTTGTTCACGAAGGCGATGCGCGGGATCTCGAACTCGTTGGCCCACTGCCAGACCTCTTCGGTCTGCACCTTCACCCCCGAGATGGCGGAGAGGATGACCACGGCGCAGTCGAGGGCGCGCATGCAGGCGCGGGTATCGGCGATGAAGTTGCCGTAGCCCGGGGTGTCGACCAGGTGAATGGAGTGCCCGTTCCACTCGCAGTGGTCCAGGGAGGAGGTGATGGAGATGCGACGCTTGATCTCCTCAGGCTCATAGTCCATCGTGGAGGTGCCTTCGTCGACGCGCCCGAGGCGGTCGATCATCCCGGCGTCGAACAGGATAGCCTCGGCAAGCGAGGTTTTCCCGGCACCCCCATGAGCTACAATTCCCAGATTGCGCAGTTTTGCCGTTTCATACCTTCCCATAGTGCCCCCCGTTGGAATTTAATCAGTCACTGACCTACTTCGAACGAAATACGAGCTGTGAGAGAAACGAACGTCCAGTTTCCGGTACTTGCCTCCTGCCGCGACCTCCTTTGAAAGGTTCTAAGTTCCAAGTTCTACGTTCTAGGTTCTAGGTTCTACGTTACAAGCATGTGCCGATCTTTGCAGATCATATCCGTCAGCCAACAACAGCCGGTTCGAGTCGTTCAACGTAGAACTTAGAACGTAGCACCTAGAACCGCAGTCATTTGTTCCTGCGATAGATGATGCGCAGCCCCTCCAGGGTGAGGAACTCGTCCACGCTCTCGATGGTGGTCGATTCCGGGGCAATCAGCGAGGCAAGTCCGCCGGTCGCGATGACCTTGGGGCTTTCCTTCCCCTCACCTTTCATGCGCTGCACGATACCGTCCACCAGGCCCACGTAGCCGAAGAAGATACCGGCCTGCATCGAGTTCACCGTGTTCTTGGCGATGATGCTGGCGGGACGGGCTATTTCCACCCGCGGGAGCTTGCTCGCCTTCTGGAAAAGCGCCTCCATGGAGATCATGAGCCCCGGGGCGATGGCGCCGCCGCAGTACTCCCCCTTCTTGTTGACGTAGTCGAAGGTGGTGGCGGTGCCGAAGTCGACGATGATGAGGGCGGTCTTGTACTTCTCGTACCCGGCGATGGCGTTGACGATGCGGTCGGCCCCCACCTCCTTCGGGTTGTCGTAGTGGATCGGCATCCCGGTCTTGATCCCCGGGCCCACCACGTACGGGGTGATCTCGAAGTACTGGCGGGACAGCTTCTCGAGGACCCCGGTGAGGGTCGGGACCACCGAGGAGATGATGATGTCCTTCACGTCCGAGAAGCCGATCCCGGCGAGCCTGAAAAGGTCGTGGAACAGGATGCCGTACTCGTCGGCAGTCTTGAACTTGTCGGTAGATACGCGCCAGTCCTTGACCAGACGTTCTTCGTGGTAGATACCCAGTACGATATTGCTGTTTCCAACGTCGATGACCAGCAGCAAAACAAAACCCTCCAAACAGGGATATATAGGACACAAAAAAACGGGAACGATCTTTAACAGGGATGAATGGGATGAAACCTGAACCTTTGGAAACGAAAATCGCAACTTTGAGCTTAAAGCTTAAGTCTCAGTCTAAGCCTTAGAAACTCTCACGGCTTTTTGTTTCCATCCCGTGTATCCCATTCATCCTTGTTACTTTGGTTTTCAAGGTGTGGGGTTTATGCATCCCCGTCCAGCAGTGCGACGTCGCCTGAAAGCACGGTTTCCAGCGCCCCCTGATCGGACTGGACCAGCAGCGCCCCGAAGGCATCCACCCCCTGCACGGTTCCCCGGAACTCGCCGTTTCCGGTATTCACCTTGACCCGCCGCCCGCCGATCGCCGAGCGCTCCAGCCACTCGGCACGGATCGGGGCTTCTCCCTCGATGAGGAACCGGTCGTAGAGGCCGTCCAACTCCTCGAGGAGGGTGCGGGCGAACGCGATCCGGCGCACCGGGGTGCCGGAGGCCTCGAGAAGGGACGTGGCGGGGTGGCGCAGGGTGCTCCCCAGCTGCTCCAGGCGCATGTTCAGGTTCACCCCGATCCCCAGCACCACGAAGTTCACCTTCTCGGTCTCGGCGTTCATCTCGTTTAAAAGCCCCGCAACCTTCTTCCCGGCAACCAGGATGTCGTTGGGCCACTTGATCTGCGGAATGAGCGTCGTCTCGCGCTCGATGGTACGGGCCACGGCGACCACGGACAGAAAGGTAAGCTGGCAGGCGGCAACCGGAGAGATCGGGGGACGCAACACCACCGAACAGTACAGGTTCACCCCGGGGGGCGAGAGCCAGATGCGCCCCAGCCTCCCCTTCCCGGCCGACTGGGTGTCGGCGATCACCACGGTCCCCTCGACGGCACCCTCCTCGGCCATCTTGAAGGCGACGGCGTTGGTGGAGTCGGTCTCCTTGAGGCAGACCACCCGGCCGCCGACCCGCCTGGTGGCAAGGCCGCGGGTCAACTCCGCCGGGGTGATCAGGTCGGGCGCGGTCACCAGCCGGTACCCCTTGGCCGGCACCGATTCGATCCGGTACCCCTGGCCGCGCAGCCCCTTGATGTGCTTCCAGACGGCGGTCCGCGACACCCCGAGTTCCCGGCTCAGGGCCTCGCCCGAGGCGAACCCGTCACCGGCGCGCATGATCTCCAGGATCTTCGCGTCGACGCTCTCCTCTAGCAACACTCCTCCATCAGCATGGAGATGTCGGCGGCCCTGACCGAGTGGGTGAGCGCGCCGACCGAGATGATATCGACCCCGGTAAGGGCGATGGCGCGGATGGTCTTCAGGCTCACCCCGCCCGAAGCCTCGACCAGTGCGCGCTTGGCGATCAGCGCCACCGCCTCGCCCATCTGCTCGAGTGTCATGTTGTCCAGCATGATGATGTCGGCTCCAGCCTCGAGGGCCTGACGCACCTCGTCAAGCGTCTCGGTCTCCACCTCGATCTTCAGGGTGTGCGGGATAAAGGCGCGCGCCCGGCGCACCGCCTCGGCGATCCCGCCGGCCGCGGCGATGTGGTTCTCCTTGATGAGCACCCCGTCGTAGAGGCCGGTGCGGTGGTTGGTTCCGCCGCCCACCCGGACCGAGTACTTCTCCAGTACCCTTAAGCCGGGGGTCGTCTTGCGGGTGTCCACCACCCGGGCGCCGGTCCCCTCCAGCTCCTTCACGAAGGCCGCGGTCTGGGTGGCGATACCGCACATGCGCTGCAAGAGGTTCAACGAGACCCGCTCGGCCTGCAAAAGCGCGGCGGCGTCACCCTCGATGCGGGCGATCACCGTACCCGGCTCGACCCGGGCGCCGTCTTCGAACGAGGCCTGAAACGTTACGGTGGGATCCAGCCGGGCGAAGACGCGCGCGGCTACTGAGAGGCCGGAAAGAACCAGCGGTTCCTTGGCAACCAGACGGGCCCGCATGCGGCGGGCCTGGGGGAGCATGGCTTGGGTGGTGATGTCGCCTGTGTGAATGTCCTCGGCGAGTGCTACTTCAATTATCCTGTCAATTCCGTTCATGTATTTGGGCGTCTCCCTCGTCTAAAGCGGCAGTTTTTTATAGCACAGCTTAACCAAGCCCGCAACCGCTAATAGAGTCGGGCAAGCCGCTACTGACGCAGCTCTGAGGGCACCCCGGCCTGGGTTGCCTGACGATCGAGATCGGCCAACTGTTTCTGCAATTCGGCGATGCGCAGCTCGTCGGCGGAAACCTCGGCCTGCATGCTGTTCACCGCCAACCGGTCCTGAACCCGGGTGTAGATAATGCGCTTGCGCCGTAGTTCGGCGAGCTTGTTCTGTTTTTCGGCAAGCCCGCTCTCCAGGGCCTTGAGTTCCCCCCGCAGCATCGCGAAGCTGTCGCGCCACCAGCCGGCAGGTTTCCCGGCGTAGCTGGACGGCTGCCCCCCGGGGGCGGGAGCGGCCTGCAGGGGGCGCATGACAGGCCGAGCCGGGGGCGCCCCTTTCGTTGCGGCCGGCTCATCGGCAATGTCGAGTTCCTTCGCGTGGGGGCGGTACTTGGCGGGGATGTGCTCGGGGTTGTCGGTGAAATGGGTGACTCCCTGGGCATCGACCCAGGTGTAGAAGGCGGCCTGGGCTCCCAAAGTCGCAAAGCCCCACAGTAACAACATAACGACGAAGATACGTTTCATGTCACCCTCCAAGATGCAGCAGTTAAAGAAAAAACAGGCTAAACATGAAAAACGATAAAGACTTTTAAATTGACGCTGCTGTGATCCGTGTGTATATTATGGCGGCTTCTGCCCGGGTCGGCAAAGCAAAATATTACTATCAACGTCAGAAGGAGTGTACCATGCAGTTTCGCCTTTCCGTTCTAACGCTGTTCATTCTTTGTGCTTTGCCGCTTTCTGGCTGGGCCCTTGAGACGAAAGATATCAAGTTCCCGATCAAAAACGCCGATCCGGTCACCTTCAGCCACGACGTTCATCTCAAAGCCTACAACAACAACTGCAAGATCTGTCACAACGCCATCTTCAATCTGAAGGACAAGCACCACTACACCATGGCCGAGATGGAGAAGACCAAATCCTGCGGCGCCTGCCACACCGGCGTCAAGGCCTTCAGCGTGGCTGATGCCAAGAGCTGCAACCGCTGCCACAAAGGAAAGCCGCGCAACATCGCCTACAAGGTAAAAGGTGCCGGCGAGATCGTGTTCAACCACGCAAACCACCTGGGCAAGCTCAACAACGACTGCAAGGCCTGCCACAGCAAGATCATCACCGGCAAGGACGGCCGTGTCACCATGGCCCAGATGGAGAAAGGCAAGACCTGCGGCGCCTGCCACAACGGCAAGCGGGCCTTCACCGTCGCCGGCAACTGCGGCAACTGCCACAAAGGGATGAAGCCGCACGACATCGCCTTCAAGATGAAGGGCATAAACCAGGCGGTGTTCAGCCACGACGTCCATACCTCCGCCTACAGCTGCAAAGAGTGCCACACCAAGGTCTTCGCGTTCAAGGCCGGTGCGAAGCACTACACCATGGCGGAGATGGAGAAAGGGAAGTCCTGCGGGACCTGCCACAACGGCAAGGATGCCTTCTCGGTGGCGGGCGACTGCAACAAGTGCCACAAAGGGTTCAAGCCAGGCGCCATGATCTTCAAAACCGACAGCGGCGACGCCAAGTTCAGCCACGACTTCCACCTGGAAGCCTACAAGTGCGCCGACTGCCACACCAAGCTCTTCCCCTACAAGCACGGCGTGAAACACTTCACCATGGGCGACATGGAGCACGGCAAGTCCTGCGGTGCCTGCCACAACGGCAAAGACGCCTTCAGCGCCGCAGGCGACTGCGAGAAGTGCCACAAGATGTAACCTGAGCGAATCAGGTTGGTTCGACACCAAGAAGCGGGGCCCCCAGGGGCCCCGCTTCTTTCGTTTCTGCCCCTCCCCCGCACCGCCGGCCGCTCGCTGGCCTGTTCCCCCAGGCGCGCGTATACTTGAGCAGGTCTCTCACGTCCGGGGGCCCCCAAGCGCGCGGTCGCCCTCGAAGCCGTCCCCGGAATCCCGGGAGGTGAGCCCATGGCAGAACTCTACATCGGATGCAGCGGCTTTAGCTACCGCCACTGGCGCGGCACCTTCTACCCGGAGTCGCTGCCGACCAAAAACTGGTACGCCCACTACCGCAGCGTCTTCTCCACGGTCGAGCTCAACGTCACCTTCTACCGCACCCCGCGCCAGGAGACCTTCGACACGTGGTACGCCGAAAGCGAACCCGGGTTCAGCTTCGCCGTCAAGGGGAGCCGGTACCTAACCCACCTGAAAAGGCTCGTCGATACCGGAAACTCGCTGGAACGCTTCT
Organism: Geomonas silvestris; assembly: GCF_014193515.1. GTDB lineage: Bacteria > Desulfobacterota > Desulfuromonadia > Geobacterales > Geobacteraceae > Geomonas > Geomonas silvestris. Next base: position 219,377 of record NZ_BLXX01000001.1, read on the forward strand.
TCACCCCGGTTTTGCACTTAAAAGAAAAACTGAAGATGGTATTGTGGCAGCTGCCGCCGGACTTCAGGTGCGAGCCGGAGAGATTGCGGGAGTTTCTCGGCGAGCTCGCCAACTACCCGGTACGTAACGTCTTCGAATTCCGCAACGAGAGCTGGCTTAAGCCCGAGATCGTGGCGCTGTGCCGGGAACACCGGGTGGGGCTCTGCATGGCGGACCACCCGCCCTTTCTCGATGCGCCGCCGGTTACTGCGGACTTCGTGTACCTGCGCCGGCACGGCGCCCAGGGAAACTACCTCGGCGAGTACTCTCAGGAGGAGGTGGCACGGGACGCGCAGCGCATCCGACGCTACCTGGCCGACCGACGGGACGTCTTCATCTACTACAACAACGATGCCGGCGGCGCCGCGCCGCGCAACGCCCTGCAACTGCGCTCCCTGCTAGCAGGCGCCTCCCCGTAGACCGGCCGCCGCTTAAGGGGCGCCTGGACTTTCGCAGAGATAGCTGACGGGCTTTCCCGCCGGGAGCTCTGCGCACAGCCTCGCAAGCTCCCCTCCCGGTGCAGCATAGGCCACCACCACGGCGTCGGCCAGAGCCACAACGTGACGGTTTCTCTGGCGGCACTTGTCCCGGCAGGCGTGGGTCACGCTCGCGGCATAACGGGTCAGCACGAGCAGTTCCCCGCGCTCCAAGGCGCGTTCCAGCCCGGGTGCCAAGGCGAGGGGGAGCCCGCGGGCCAGCACCAAAACCAGAGGGTGCCCGGCCTCGAGCAACCAGCCGAGCAGGGTCCTCTCCAAGGGGGTCTGGAACCCGGAGATGACACAGCCCCCACCCCCACAGCACCTCTCAAACCACCCCCGCGCCAGCACGGTCAGCCCGGCGGGGGCGTCGTGCGAGGCAAAAAAGGCCGTCTTGTGCAGCTGCAACAGGCCACGGTTTCCCAACGTCCCTCCAAAGCTTCCCTGCTTCATGGTTCTCCCCCTTGCCTGCGGTCCCCTGTCCCGTGTCCGAGCTTCAGTGTACCAGAGGACTCCGCCGGGAACGCCCTACCCGCCGGCGGGAGGGGTCCTGCTCCTTTTGAGACAGCTGCTTTTTTTGAGCACCTGAAAAAACCGCGGAAATGCCATGAGTTAGCGGCCTTCAGGGAGGGTCGGCCGTCGCCGAACAGACACCCCTCCCGCCGTTGGAGTACAGGCAGACGAAAATTAAAGTCCCGTAGTTTCAGCCCATTAGGAACCGACCGGCCAATGGCACGCTTGTTGTAGTTTGAGCAGCGTGCCCGTTTCCCGCCGGTCCTCGACCCTGACGCCCCATCCCCCCGGCACCACGAGCAGTGTAAGGAATTTCGACAGCGCAGCAAAGGCCCTCAAGAACGTCTCCAGAGGCCTCTCACCAACCGCTCACGCCAAAATCCAAGCATTTCCTAATTCTAATTACTTTAATTAGATACTGCGCATCGTTGCATCCTGAATTTACCTACTCCCTGTTTTTTACCTCTACTTTCCCGGCGTGACCCTTTGTAAAGAAAATCGACAATTCGTAAGAGTCCTCCCACCAATCTTTTCAGACAGAGCAGTCCTCCCCCTAGAAGCCCCTCCACTAACTTGCTGATTCTTCGCAGGAAAACTTCCAGAGAACGGCACCAGTACGGCCTAGGCGGCCAGACCCACTGTCGGAGAAATTGACACCCCCCCCGGTACGGATGCCCAGTGCGCCCTCCCGGACACCATTCCTTACATTTAACCCAATACAATTAAAAGAACTTTTACACTTGGCACCGAACTTGCTCGGGTTTGGCAACTTCTACTCGTTCTCGGATCGATTGGTATTCACAGTTCTCGGCATCTATTCGATCTCTGCAGTACTTACCCGGTCCTGTTGTCACCGGCAGGAACTACATCTAAAACAGGAGGCAAAAATGAAGAAGACCACCGGAACCGTTTTAGCGCTGTTAACACTGATCTGTGCACTATGGGTCGCACCGGCCTTGGCGACCAACTACACCATCACAGGTTACACCGCCTCGCTCCTGGTCACTGACCCGGTAACCGGCGCCGTGCTCGGCGGCGATACCGGCCTAAACGGCTACTACAGCCTCGATCTCACCGGCAACAACAACACCAGCCTCTCCGCCTCCCTCACCCTGTTCGCCGCCAACGGCGACGGCAGCCGGAACTTGGTGAACCCGGCCGTCCTTTACAGCTCCGCGCTGATCGACAAGTTCTACTTCAACCTGACCGGCAGCAACTTCACCCTGGGGAGCAATCTCACCGGCGACATGCTGCAGCTCTCCTTCGCAGCGCTCCCCGCTGACCCGAACTACCCCGGCGTCGTGGCGTCCAACGCGCTTCCGGTGGCGAACGGGAACGTCTACGTGAACCAACTCTACATCGACAGCAACGGCCAGCCGGTCAGCTACGGTCCCGACGGCCTCCCCACCTCCCCGACCACCGTCTACGGCAGCATCCTTGTTCCGGATATCTTCGCCACCGATATCCTCGGCAATCTCATCGACTTCCCGGTGGAAGACGCGGCGGCCCCGGTTCCCGAGCCGTCCACCTTCCTGCTCCTCGGCCTGGGCCTCGCCGGCCTCGGCTACCTGCGGCGCCGCACCGCCTAGGGCAGATGCAGCTCTTAACTCACGACACCAACGTTCCATCCGCTACGGGCACCGCCCGAAAAGGAGCCGTACATGAAAGATATATCCAGGAGAAAGTTCCTGCAGATTTCGGCACTGACCGCCGGCGCCAGCATGCTCCCCATGCCGCTCAAGTGGCTGGGGAGCTCCCCGGCGCAGGCCTTCTCGCAAAGCCTGCCGCTGCTTAAGAAAACGGCCTATCCGCTGCGCGGTCTGGCCTTCTCGGGTCCGGTCCTGGGCGCCATCCCGCCCAGCGCCTTCTACGCCAACGACCCCAGCGGGATCCCGGTATTGACCGGCACCCCCGACCCGTACTTCGCCAACACCCTTAAGTACGACATCTCGGTAGGCGAGTACACCGACCAGCTGCACCCGGGCATGGGGCCCACCACCCTGTACGGCTACCACGACACCAACAACCCGACGGCCAAGAAGCACCTGGGCGGCCTCATCATCGCGGCTCGCGGCACCGCTTCGCGCCTGCGCTTCACCAACCAGCTCCCCGCGACCCACATCATCCCGGTCGACACCTCGGTCCCGGGGGCCATCCAGCGCCAGGACCGCACCGCGACCCACCTGCACGGCGGGTTCATCCCCTGGGTGAGCGACGGCGGGCCGTTCGACTGGTTCTCGCCGGCCGGCACCAGCACCGGCAGCACCGGCAGGGGGACCGCCTACGCCGGGATGAGCTTCCAAAACGGCAGGGGCGGGTTCATCGACGCCCTGACCGGCAACGCCATGGCCGCGGGGCAGGCCGACTACTACTACCCCAACGACCAGAGCACCCGGCTCATGTGGTACCATGACCACGCCTGGGGTATCACCCGCATCAACGCCTATGCCGGTATCGCCACCGGCTACCTCTGCCTCGACCTCGCCCAGGAGGCCCCCTTCGCAGCGGGCGGCGTGCTCGACATTCTGACCGGCACCACGGGCAACGCCAACGGCCCCAAGTTCGGCCAGGTCCCCCAGCTCACCGAGCTCATCCCGCTGGTGTTCCAGGACAAGATCTTCGTCACCCCCACGACCTTGGCCTCGGACCCCACCTGGGCCAGCGCGGCACCGGCACGGGTGCAGGGCGACGGCAGCCTCTGGTACGCCCACGTCTACGAGCCCAACCGCTGGCGCATCAAGACCGGCCGCGGCTTCAAGACCCCGCCCAACCCCTCCTGCATCCCCGAGTTCTTTGGTGACACCATGCTCTGCAACGGGACCGTGGCGCCGGTAGCCCAAGTCCAGGCGAGGCGTTTCCGCTTCGTCCTGCTCAACGCCTGCAACGCCCGTTTCTTGAACATCAACATGCTGCAGGTGAACCCTGGTTGCGAAGTCAGCACCGACCCGCTGACCGGCCTGCCCAACGGCCAGTTCGACTACCAGAACAACGTCGCCGTGCCGGCCCTCCCCAGCGTCGGGCCGCAGATCATCCAGCTCGGCTGCGAAGGGGGCTACCTGCAGGCCCCCGTGGTCTTCCCGGCTACGGCACCGACCCCGACCACCGGCAACATCGTCCCCTTCAACCCGGTAACCTTCTCCGGGAACCTGATCATCGGCTGCGCCGAGCGTGCCGACTTCATCATCGACTTCTCGGGGTACCCGGTGGGGAGCGAGTTCGTGTTCTACAACGACGCCGCAGGCCCTTACCCCTTGGGCGATCCGCGCAACGACTACTATGCCGGCAACCCCAGCACCCCGAGTGCGCAAGCGGGGTCGACCATCGACACCCGCAACATCCTGCGCTTCAAGATCATCGCCGGCGGCGCCACCGACCCGCAGCCCGCGGCCTCCGCGATCCAGCTGCCGCCCCTCGACCCGCCGCCCCTGGCGACCGCCACCACCCCGGGCGCACCGCTCACCGTTCCGGCCGGCGCCTTCATGCGCGACCTCACCCTGAACGAAGACTTCGACGCCTGGGGCCGCCTGCGCCAGGTGCTCGGCACCACCAAGAAGTCGCTGGTCGGCTCGGGCTTCGGCCTCGAGTACCTCGCACCTGCCACCGAGATTATCCCCCAGGGGGCGACCGAGGTCTGGCGCATTTTCAACCTGACCGGCGACACGCACCCGATCCACTTCCACCTGCAGACCGGCCAGATCATCTCGCGCCAGCCCTTCCAGGTGGTGAACGGCCTGTTCGTTCCGACCGGCGTGGCGCGCGGACCCGAGCCGAACGAGATGGGGTGGAAAGAGACCGCCAAGATGAACCCGGGCGAGGTCATCACCATGGTCTTCAAGTGGGACATGGCCGCCGTCCCCTTCGACGTCCCCTACTCCGACCGCCAGATGGGCGCCCTCGGGGCCGCCATCGCCCAGGCCAACGAGTTCGTATGGCACTGCCACATCCTCGAGCACGAAGAGCACGACATGATGCGCCCCATGGTCGTCACCGGGAAGAACCCGCAGCGGCCTAACATCGTGCCGACCGGCGGCACCCTCCCCAAGGCAGCGCAACTCTTCACGGTCACCCTGCCTGCCGGCCACAGCTTCAGCGTGACCCCGGGTACCGGCGCCCCGGCGCCGGCCACCCAGAACGCCACCTCCTTCACGGTGGACTTCACGGCGGCCAGCGGCACCTTCAGCTACACCGTCACGGACCTGGCCAACGGCCTCAGCTCTTCGGTTACCGTAACCGTGTAGGCACGCTTCATAATCCGATCGGCACGTTAAACCCCGGCGCTTCCCGCGCCGGGGTTTCTTTTGCGCCTGAATCCTTCATGAGAGGCTGCGGCACCACCCGATCCCAAACCGGCTGAAATGGTTGACCTTTTTTGCAACAGCGCTAAAAAAAGAGCAGCCCCGAAAATTACCCCGCCGCACGCGGTTTTCCGCGCCGAACCGGTTTGGCCGTTGCCTATCCGGAGCACCCCTTTTCCCAGCGTTCCCGGCGTCCTCCTGCCTGCGAAGCGGCACCAAGAGACCTTTTTGATCCTGTTTCTCGCTTTTGGCACATTTCCTGTACTTACGGCGGCAGACTCCGACCCCGCACGCCCCGCGGCGCCGGGATCAGGGAGCCCCTGCTGCACCTGTAGCCATTTCATGCCATCAAAAGGAGAACCGCCATGATCAAGGAGATGTCGCGCAGGAGATTCTTGCAGATAACCGCCCTGGCTGCCGGAGGGACCCTGCTCCCGCTGCGCTGGATCGGTTCGACCCAAGCCCAGGCCTTCGCCCAGAGCCTCCCCCTGCTGAAAAAGGATGCAACGCCGTTTCGCGGCCTCGCCTTCTCGGGGCCGGTATTGGGGAGCATCCCGCAAAGCGCGTTCTACGCGAACGATCCCAACGGGATTCCGGTCCTCTCCGGAACCCCGGACCCGTACTTCGCCAACACCATGAAGTACGACATCACCCTCGAGGAGTTCCAGGACCAGCTGCACCCCAAGATGGGGCCCACCACCCTGTGGGGCTACCGCGACAGCAACAACCCGGCCGCGAGAAAGCACCTGGGGGGGATCATCATCGCGGCGCGCGGGACCGCCTCGAGGCTGCGCTTCACCAACAACCTCCCGGCCCAGCACATCATCCCGGTCGACACCACCATCCCCGGCGCGAACCAGGCCCAAAACCGCACCGCAACCCACCTGCACGGCGGATTCATCCCCTGGGTGAGCGACGGCGGCCCCTTCGACTGGTTCACCCCGAGCGGGACCAGCGCGCTCAGGGGGACCGGAGCCGCCGGCCTTGGCTTCCAAAACGGCCAGGGGGGCTTCCTCGACGCCCTGACCGGCAACACCATGCAGCCGGGGCAGGCCGACTACTACTACACCAACGACCAGAGTACCCGCCTCATGTGGTACCACGACCACGCCTGGGGGATCACCCGGATCAACGCCTACGCAGGGGTCGCCACCGGCTACCTCTGCCTGGACCTGGCCCAGGAGGCCCCTTTTGCCGCAGGCCCGGTGCTCGACCTGGTCACCGGCAGTACCGGCAACGCCAACGGCCCGAAGTTCGGCCAGCTCCCCCAGCTCACCGAGCTCATACCGCTGGTCTTCCAGGACAAGATCTTCGTCAACGCCGGCACCACCGCGACCGACCCGACCTGGACCAGCGCGGCGCCCACCAAGAGCTGGGCCGACGGGAGCCTTTGGTACGCCCACGTCTACGACCCGAAACTCTACCGGCTGAAAAACGGCCGCGGCTTTCTGGCCCCCCCCAACCCCTCCTGCGTTCCGGAGTTCTTCGGGGACACCATGCTCTGCAACGGGACCGTGGCCCCGGTGGTGCCGGTCCAGGCGCGCCGCTTCCGCTTCATGATGCTGAACGCCTGCAACGCGCGGTTCCTGAACCTGAACCTTTTGCAGGTGAACCCGGGGTGCGAGGTGGCCACCAACCCGAAGAGCGGCCTCCCCTCCGGGCAGTTCGACTACCTGAACAACGTCGCGGTGGCGACGCTCCCGGTACCGGGTCCCAAGATCATCCAGATCGGCACCGAAGGGGGCTACCTCCCGCAACCGGTGGTCTTCCCGGCTACCCCCCCAACCGCTGCCACCGGGAACATCGTCCCCTTCAACCCGGCCACCTTCGCCGGCAACCTGGTCCTTGGCTGCGCCGAGCGCGCCGACTGCATCATCGACTTCTCCGGCTACCCGGTGGGGAGCGAGTTCGTGTTCTACAGCGACTCCCCGGGCCCCTACCCGGTCGGCGCCCCGACCAACGACTACTACGCCGGCAACGGCGCCACCCCGGCGGCGGTCGCCGGGTCCACCGTGGACACCAGGAACGTCCTGCGCTTTAGGATCGTGGCAGCCGGCGCCGCCGACCCGCAGCCCCCGGCGGCCTCGGTCCAGCTCCCCCCCATGGACCCGCCCCCCCTGGCGGCCGGCACCGGCGGGGTGACCCCGCTCAGCGTCCCGGCGGGCGCGGTGGTCCGCAACCTCACCTTGAACGAGGACTTCGACCTCTACGGGCGGCTGCGCCAGATGCTGGGAACCACCGCCATGGGGCTCGTCAACAAGCAGTTCGGCATGGAGTACCTGGCCCCGGCCACCGAGGTGATCGCCCAGGGGAGCACCGAGGTCTGGCGCATCTTCAACACCACCGCGGACACCCACCCGATCCACTTTCACCTGCAGAATTGCCAGGTGGTGTCCCGCCAGCCCTTCAAGCTCATAAGCGGCACCTTCACCCCGACCGGCGCGCCCCGCGGCCCGGAACCCAACGAACTGGGGTGGAAGGAGACCGTGCGGATGAACCCGGGCGAGGTGACCACGGTGATCTTCAAGTGGGACATGGCGGCCGTCCCCTTCGACGTCCCCTTCTCGGACCGTCCGATGGGGAGCGCCGCCGCTCCGATCATCGCCCAGGCCAACGAGTTCGTCTGGCATTGCCACATCCTCGAGCACGAGGAGCACGACATGATGCGCCCGTTGGTCATAACCGGAAAGAACCCGCAGCGCCCCAACGTGGTCCCCACCGGCGGCACGGTTCCCAAGGCGGTGCAGCTTTTCAGCGTGACCCTCCCTGCCGGGTCCGCCGGCTTCACGGTCACCCCGGGCGCTGGCGCCCCGGCACCGATCGGCTACAGTGCGAACAGCTTCAGCGTCGACTTCAGCGCCGCCGCCGGAACCTTCAGCTACACCGTCACGGACACCACGACCGGGCTCACTTCCTCGGTCACCATAACAGCTTAATGAGCATTGGCGGCGGGCGCCCGGCGCCCCCCGCGCCCCTTGGTTGGGTCTGTTGGCCCCGGTGCTCCTGCATCGGGGCCCCTTTTCCTGGATTCCCGCACACTAAGCTTGACAAATGTGAATGAAAACAATATTGTTTTCATTAGCCCAATCTACCCCACGTATAGCTCAGCCTCGGAGATGCCATGACACGAAAATCGACCAAAAACGTGCTCAAGAAGGTCTTTGACAGCCTCGACTGGCCCATCCTGGAAAGCGGGACGGACATGCCGATGATCCGCATCCTGTCCGATCACAAGAACAAGTCGCACTTCAAGTACGTCCCGGCCAAGGAGCAGAACAAAAGCAGCGATCTCGACCACCTGCACGAACTGGGGCACGCCACCTTCTGCGAAAAGATCCATCCGGTGTTCGCCACCAACAGCCAGTTCCCTGCCATGGCGAACAAGAAGCAGTTCCTGCCGATGCTCCCCGCCCTGAGCACGGCCAGCGACTGGTTCGTCTGCCACTGGCAGCAGGAGCTCCTCCCCGAGGAGATGTGCGGGGTGATCCGGGAGAGCATGCCGCTTGTAGAGGAGATCCTCGGCAAGGAGGAGCTCCCCCCCATCGAGATCATCCTGGACGCCTCGCTTTTGATCGCGCAGGCCAAGCGCTACCTCAACGAACCGATCGACTGCGGCGGTCCGCTCAAGGACCTGGTGGACGCCTTCCTTTCCGTCCCCCCCGAGGCCCCCTCGGCCGAGAACCTCACCATCCTGATCAACAAGCTGATGGCGACCTACAGCGAGGAGCGGGTGTGCCTGGTGCCGGAGGCTGACGCGCTGGTCTGGAACATCGAGAAGCTCGAGGCCGCTGCACCGGCGGGTCAGGTGTCATGAGCCGGCTGCTGGCCGTGGCCGCGCTGCTCGTCCTGGTCGCCGCGTCCTTTCTGGCCGGCGCCTGGGTGAGCCATCGCGCAGCCCCCCAGGCCGGGGCCGCCGCGGGTCGCAAGGTCCTCTACTGGGTCGACCCGATGCACCCCTCCTACACCTCGGACAAGCCGGGGATAGCACCCGACTGCGGCATGCCGCTCGAGCCGGTCTACGCCGACGGCAAGCCCGGCGGCGGAGGGAAGCAAGCGCTGCCGCCGGGGACCGTGCAGGTCTCGGCCGGCCAGCAGCAGCTTATCGGGGTGAAGCTCGGGACGGTGGAGCGCAGCGGAGCGAACCAGACCCTGAGGCTCGCCGGCCGGGTGGTGCCTGACGAGCGGCGCACCTACGTGATCAACGCGACCATCGACGGCTGGATCACCGGGGTGGGGGGCAACACCACCGGCTCCATCGTGAAAAAGGACGAGGTTTTGGCCACCTTCTACAGCTCCGAGTTCCTCTCGGCCGGCCAGGCGCTCATCTACGCCCTCACCTCCATGGACCGCTCCATGGGGACCAGCGCCGCCACCCAGGCCCAGAAGGACCAGATGCAGCAGTTCAACGTAAGTCTCAAGCAGTACCGCGATGCCCTGCGCAACCTGGGGATGGGCGATGTCCAGATCCAGCGCATGATAAAGACCCGCAAGTACATGGAGAACGTGGACATCGCCTCGCCGGGGAGCGGCGTGGTGCTGGTCCGCAACGTCTCCCCCGGCCAGCGCTTCGAGCGCGGCAAGGAGCTCTACCGGATTGCGGACCTCTCCCGGATCTGGGTGCTCGTCGACACCTACGGCGCCGAGGCGGACCAGATGAAGCCCGGCAGCACGCTGAAGGTCTCCCTCCCCAACCGCAACCTGAACTTCACCGGGAAGGTCTCCGCCACCCCCCCCGTTTTCGATCCCGCCAGCCGCACCCTGAAGGTCCGCGTCGAGGTCGACAACCCGCGCTACCTGTTGCGTCCCGACATGTTCGTGGACGTCGAGCTCCCCAACCGGTTCCCCAACCTCCTGGCAGTCCCCGCCGAGGCCCTTCTCGACTCCGGGCTCAAGAAGGTGGTCTACGTGGAGCGGGCTCCCGGCCAGTTCGAGCCGCGCGAGGTGGAGACCGGGAGGAGCTTCGGCGGGCGCGTGGAGATCATCTCCGGCCTCAAGGAAGGGGAGCGCATCGCGCTTTCCGGCACCTTCCTGCTCGACTCCGAGAGCCGGATGAAGACCGCGGCGGCCGGCATCGCGACGGTGGCGCACCAGGACCCGGTCTGCGGCATGTACGTCGACGAGGCGAAGGCGACGGCCGCCGGCCACCTGGCCCAGCGCGCGGGGGTCACCTACTACTTCTGCTCCGACGACTGCATGAACAAGTTCCTGAAAAACCCGGCCGGGAAAACGCTCCCCAGGCAGCCCATGGCCGCGCCCCCCGGCGCGGTAACGGATAAGCCGGGCGCCCAGGCCAAGGAGCACAAGGAGCACCCGACGGCCCCGAAGGGGCGCGAACCGGAGCACCAGGGTCACCAGATGAGTGATGATATGGGCCGCACCATGGGCCATGACATGGGGCAGATGGACCACAAGCCATGATAGACAGGGTCATCGAATTCTCGGCGCACAACCGCTTCCTGGTCCTCATCGTGGCGGCCGTCCTGGCCGTATGCGGCTGGTGGTCCCTGAAGCACCTCCCCCTGGACGCCATTCCCGATCTCTCCGACACCCAGGTGATCATCTACTCGCGCTGGGACCGCAGCCCGGACCTCATCGAGGACCAGGTCACCAACCCGATCGTCTCCTCGATGCTGGGCGCCCCGAAGGTGAAGACGGTGCGCGGCTTCTCCGACTTCGGCTACTCCTTCGTCTACGTGATCTTCGAGGAGGGGACCGACATCTACTGGGCCCGATCCCGGACGCTCGAGTACCTCTCCGCGGTGCAGCAGCGCCTCCCCCAGGGGGTGCGCACCGAACTCGGCCCCGACGCCACGGGGCTTGGCTGGGTGTTCCAGTACGCCCTGGTCGACACTACCGGGAGCCGCAGCCTGGCCGAGATCCGCTCCTACCAGGACTGGTACCTGCGCTACTACCTGAAGTCGGTCCCCGGCGTCGCCGAGGTGGCGCCGGTCGGTGGCTTCGTGCGCCAGTACCAGGTGAACGTCGACCCGAACCGGCTCCAGTCCTACCGGCTTTCCATCAACAAGGTGGTCGAGGCGGTGCGCGGCGGCAACGCCGAAAGCGGCGGGCGCTTGGTCGAGTTCGGCGGCACCGAGTACATGGTGCGCGGCCGCGGCTACGCGAAGAGCCTGGAGGACTTCGGCAACATCGTCGTCTCCGTGAACGAGGAGAGCGGCTCGCCCATCCGGGTCAAGGACGTAGGGACGGTGACCCTGGGACCCGACCTGCGCCGCGGCGTCGCCGACCTAAACGGCACCGGCGACGCGGTCTCCGGGATCGTGGTGATGCGCGAAGGGAGCAACGCCCTCGAGGTGATCAACCGGGTCAAGGCGAAGCTGAAAGAGATCGAACCGGGGCTGCCGCACGGGCTCAAGGTGGTCCCCGTCTACGACCGCTCCGACCTGATCCTCAGGGCGATCGACACCCTCAAGGGGACGCTGGTCGAGGTGATCCTCACCGTGATGCTGGTGATCGTGGTCTTTTTGTGGCACCCCCCTAGTGCGATCATCCCCGCCCTCACCATCCCCTGCGCCGTGCTGATCTCCTTCATCCCGCTTAGGATGATGGGGGTGAACGCCAACATCATGTCGCTTGGGGGGATCGCCATCGCGATCGGTGCGCTGGTCGATGCCGCCATCGTCGTCGTGGAGCAGACCCACAAGAAGCTCGAGGCCTGGGAGGCCGGCGGGCGGGTGGGGGACCAGCGGGCCATCGTGCTTGCCGCGCTGAAAGAGGTAGGCGGCCCGAGCTTCTTCGCCCTCCTGGTGATCGCGGTCGCCTTCCTCCCGGTCTTCGCCCTGGAGGCCCAGGAGGGGCGCCTCTTCAAGCCGCTCGCCTACACGAAGACCCTCGCCATGGCGGCCGCGGCCTTTCTGACCATCACCCTCGACCCGGCGCTGCGCGTCCTTTTGACCACCACGCGGCACTTCTCCTTCCGTCCGCGCCCCTTGAGCCGGCTCTTGAACGCAGTCACCGCCGCCCCCTTCAAGGACGAGCACCAACACCCCGTGAGCCGCACCCTGATCCGGGTCTACGAGCCGGTGGTGCGCTGGGTCCTGAACCAGAAGCAGCTCGTCCTGGGGACCGCCCTGCTCCTCGTGCTCCTCACCGTGCCGCTCGCGCTCAAGCTGGGGAGCGAGTTCATGCCCCCCTTGGACGAGGGGAGCCTCCTCTACATGCCGACCACCATGCCCGGCATCTCCGTGGGGGAGGCCCAGAAACTCCTGCAGGTGACCGACCGGATCATCAAGGGTTTTCCCGAGGTGGACCAGGTGCTCGGCAAGGCGGGCCGCGCCGAGACCCCGACCGACCCCGCTCCGCTCTCGATGCTGGAAACGGTGATCATCCTGAAGCCGCGCGACCAGTGGCGGCCGGTCGAAACCTGGTACTCCGGGTGGGCGCCCGAGCCGCTCAAGAGGCTCTTGCGCCGCATCACCCCGGACCGGTTCTCCCAGGAGGAGCTGGTGGACCAGTTGAACCAGGCCCTGAAGATCCCCGGCGTCTCCAACGCCTGGACCATGCCGATCAAGGGGCGCATCGACATGCTGACCACCGGCATCCGCACCACCCTCGGGCTCAAGATCAGCGGTGCGAACCTGGTGGAGATGGAGCAGATCGGCGGCCAGGTGGAAGCGGCGCTCAGGCCGATCAAGGGTACCCGCAGCGTCTTTTCCGAAAGGACCGGCGGCGGCTACTTCCTGGACATCACCTGGAACCGGGAGGAACTGGCGCGCTACGGGCTTAGTATCGACGAGGCGCAGTCCGTGCTGCAGAGCGCCATCGGCGGGGACAACGTGACCACCTCGATCCAGGGGCGCGAGCGCTACCCGGTGAACGTGCGCTACCAGCGCGACTTCCGCACCGACCTCCCGGCGCTGCGCCGGGTCCTCGTACCGGTGGCCGGCGGCACCCGCCAGGTCCCCCTGGGAGAGCTCGCCGAGGTGAGCGTGGCAAGCGGCCCCTCCATGATCCGCAACGAGGACGGCCTTTTGACCGGCTACGTCTACGTCGACCTGCAGGGGCGCGACCCCCAGGGGTACATCGACGAGGCGGCACCGCTTTTGCGCAAGCAGGTGGAGCTCCCGCCGGGCTACGCCCTCTCCTGGAGCGGGCAGTACGAGGCGATGCAGCGCGTGAAGGAGCGGCTCGCCATGGTGGTCCCCGTGACGCTCTTGCTCATCATGGGGCTTTTGTACCTGAACACGAAGAGCCTGGTGAAGACCTCCCTCATCCTGTTGGCGGTCCCCTTCTCAGCGGTGGGCGCCGTCGTGCTCCTGTGGCTTTTGGGTTACCACCTGAGCGTCGGCGTCTGGGTGGGGCTCATCGCACTTTTGGGGGTCGATGCCGAGACCGGGGTATTCATGCTCCTCTACCTCGACCTTGCCTACCAGGAGGCCAAGAAGGCAGGGCGGCTGAACAGCCTGGCCGAGCTGCACGAGGCGATCGTCGAGGGGGCCGCCAAGAGGATCCGGCCCAAGTTCATGACCACCTCCACCATGTTCCTGGGGCTGTTGCCGGTCATGTGGGCGACCGGAAGCGGGGCCGACGTGATGAAACACATTGCGGCCCCCATGATCGGCGGCATCTTCACCTCGTTTTTGCTGGAGCTCTTGGTCTACCCGGCACTCTACGAGATCTGGAAGTGGCACTTCGAGCTTAAGGGTGCCGTCGCCAAGGCGACCCCGGCGGCAGAGGCGCTCAGCGCAGACGACCTGGTACTGGCTGCCATTGTCGGCCAGCCGCAACCTTCCGGAGGCAAGGATCCCGTAGGAGATTGAAAAGAAGAGTCGAGCATGAGGAATGAGTCATGGAATGGAAACGCTTAAGAAGCCTCGGATGTCTGTCACGCGGCCGACGCCTCGGCGCTGCCGCCCTGTCACTGTTTGCCTTCCTGGTTCTTGCCGGAACGCTCTCCCCTGCGGCCAGCGCCCGGACCCCGTTGCGGGTAGGCGATCCCCCGCCGGCGGTGAGCCTCCCCGACCTTGCGGGACACTCCCTGCGCATCCCCGATGACGTGCGGGGCAAAGTTGTGGTGATCCACTTCTGGGCGGCAGGTTGCAGCTCCTGCAAAGAGGAGATGCCGGCCTTGGAGGGGTTGTACCGGAAATTTCAAAACCGGGGGCTGGCGGTTCTGGCGATCAACGTGGGGCAACCCCGCGCTGCGGTTAAGAGCTATCTCCAAGGTTTGGGGGTAAGCTACCCGATCTACCTGGACCAGGATGCCCGTGCGGCGCGCGAATACGAGGTAGTCGGCGTCCCGAAGACCGTGATTTTGGATCGCAGCGGGGTGGTGCGCTACAAGATCCTGGGAAGCGCCACCGCCGCCTCCCTCACGAAGCTGGTGACGAGCCTTATGTAGCAAAAAAACCATGTTTGCCACGGAGGCACGGAGAGCACGGAGAAAACCTAATCTCCCACCAGGTTCGGCCTTTTGCGGTAACGCTCAAGGCCGAACCGGTTTTGAGGTGTTTAGTTTGTACCCGATTTGCCCCTTTCTCCGTGTTCTCCGTGCCTGCGTGGCGAAATAAAAAAAGGCGTCTGCAACCATCACGGTGCAGACGCCTTTGCAATTCGGCAACTGTTTCGATGCGTGGGACCCCGGACCGGGGTGCTCCACTTTTTATCAGGCGCCCTTCCCTGCCGCCTGTTTCTCGCACTGCTGGACCACTTCCTTGAGCCAGGCGATCTCCTCGGGGATGAACGGCTTGGCAAACTCGGTGTCCACGTTGAGCGCCCAGTGCAACGGATCTGCACTGGTGGCAGCCAGGACGTGCCCCGGCACCTCCACGTAGGTTGCCTCCTTCTTCGCCCAATCGTTCAGACGCTCCTGGGTGTCGAACAGCATGAGGTAGTCCTTCCCCTCGTACTCGAGGATAAGCGGCGCTACCCGCCCCTCACCCTCCTGGGCCGCAGCCTGCGTGGGATCCTGATCGTCCTCCCAGGTCGGCACAAAGAAGGTCGTGTTGAGGAAAAGGTCATAGTACTTGGATTGGCACTTGGGGTCGTCCATATTCTGGCGCAGTTCAACCAGCGCCTCATCGAGTTGGGTCATGGGATTCCTTTCTTAAGCTTTGGCCTTTCAAGGAAAGGGAAAAGGTGGCGTGGCGCTCGGCAAAGGTGCCAAACGGCCTTAGGTCGGTTCCACGTTCTACTACGAGAGAACCGGGGAAAGGCCGGGCGGCGCGTCGAACTCCCCCGGCAGGGTCCCTGGCACGGTAGCGGTATACGGCATTTTTGTCAAGCAAATCCCGGTGATTGCGCGGTTTGCCCCTCCTCGCGGGCCAACACGGTCACCAGCTTACGGTAGCCGTCCTTCATGACCACGCGGGCCAGGGCAAGCGCCAGCGGGTTGATCTTGCAGTAGGCCGGCAGGGTCAAAAGCTTGCACCCCTTCTTCGACTTGGAGTTGTCCAGGGTCGGGACCCCGCTGGGGAGTCCTGCGAAGAAATAGCGGGCCTCGGTCTGCGCGGCGCCCTGGCGCAGTTCATGGGTGATGAAGTCCACCACGTTGAGCTTCAGGCTCACGTCGTCCGAGAACAGGTTGTCGCCGAAGACGACGTCCTCCACCTGGTAGGAGGTCTCTACCGCACACAGCCTCCCCTCCAGGTAGATCCCCAGCTTGCAGATCTTCGGAAAGCGGTACAGGTTCTCGGCCCAGCTCCGGAAATTCTCCTTGACGATCCGCTCCTTCTTGTACCAGTACCCGGTGCGCCGGTAGAAAACCTGGTACACCCGGTAGCCCGCCTCCACGAACTCCTCGAGATCGACGATCGGCCGTGCAGTGAAGCGGGAAAGGCTGTTGCGGGTGATCTTGCGCCGGCGGGAGCTCAGGGTGTCGAGGGAGTAGTTTTGGAGGTCGTCGTGGACGTGAAAGTTCATGGTGGCGGCGCTGGAGGTCTCCGGGGGTACCAGGTGCATCACCCCACCAAGGAGCGCCTTGGCGGGGTAGCGCCGGCTCCAGGGACTGATCTCGCGAAACAGGAAAAGGGGCAGGAAGAAGCAGGGGCGAGGCTCCATCCACCAGATGCCATCGACCTTCACCAGCTTGAGCCCCTCGCGCAGCCGGTAGCCGGCGTACTCATCCACGGTCATGGGTTCCCAATGCATAGCCCCTCCGTTTATTGGTTTTTTTAAACCTTTGAAGTATACTGGGGCCGCAATTCCTGTCCACCTAGGCGGCCAGGCTGGGGGCGATCGCACCACGAAGGCCACCGGGGAAATCGGCGACATGATCGAGGAAACCCTGAGCGAGACCGAGGAAGGGGGCTTGAAGGGGCAACATCGTCCGAAAAGTAGTAATGAGAAAGCACAAGTAGACCAGCCTGGACGAGAAAAGCCCTACCATTGGCGATAGGGCTTTTCCTTTTTGTGACGGCTTGTTGTCTAGAACTTCTTCGGGAACTGCTTGGAAAGACCGCCGGCCAGGGCATCGGCAATCATGTACATGTGGTCTTTCATCATCTCCCAGGTCTCGGCCTCAGCGGCGTAGTCCTTGGTCGCGAAGGCATCTATCTGCTGCATGTGATGAGCGCCGTGGGCAAAAAGAAGGCCAACCAGCGTATCCTTGGGCCAGTTCTTCGGGTTGGCCTGGTTCAGCAAGGTCGCGATCTCCGTGGCGTTCTCCTTGATCTTGGCGACCGCGGCGTCCTTCCCTGCCTGGTTCCCGGCGTAGGACGCCGTCATGTACTCTTTGATGGCGCCGTAGTGGCCTGCCAAAAGCCCGAACAGCTTGTCGGCAGCCGGTTTGCCGTAGAAGGGAAGGACGGCATCGGCGATACTCCGGGCGTTTTTGACCACGTTCTCCTCGGCGACCTTGGCGGCAGCCGTGTCACCCGCCTTGGTAGCGTACGCCACGTTGCGCACCCAGAAGATATGCCCCGTCCATAAATCGCGCAGCGCCATTTTGGTTGCCACGAGCGTGGGAGACTCAGCCGCTCCCTGCCCCTTGGCGAGCGCCGGCGACACCGCCATGAGCAGCAGCGCCGACAGCATCAGGATAGTTTTAAAAGCATGCCGTAACATGGTTATTCCTCCTCTGTACCAATGCCGGGGCAGTGTCAGCCCCCGGCATTTCTGTCTTCGGTCGGGCGCCTCACTCGGGGCGCCCTACCCTGCCAGCCAGTTCCAGCCGCTGCAGCACCCGGTAGACGATACGGTCGCACTTGACGCCGTCGAAGGAGAAGGCATCCCCTGCCGTCGAATCGAACAATCCCAGGAGTTGCTGCTGCAGGATCTTCTTGGCCCGGTGGTACCGGGTCTTTACCGTATTAAGTTCCACCCCCAGGCACTCGGCCGTCTCCGCCAGCGACATCTCCTCGACGCCGCACATGATGAAAGCCATGCGGTAGGCCTCCGGAAGCGCGTCAATGGCGTTTTCCAGGATCCTGCGCATCTCTCCCCGGGCGGCGAGCAGCTCAGGGCTGGGTGGCGTGAAAGAAAGTTCAGCCATATAATTCGCCTCCTCGCTGCGAGTCGGGTCGTCGAAGGAAACACTCTCTCCGGAGCCGGCAGCTACGCGGCGCAGGCGCCCCAGCGCCTCGTGCACCGTGATCCTGGCGAGCCAGGCCGACAGCGGTCCCCTCCCCTGGTACTCGCCGAGCTTTTGGTAGGCGTGAACATAGGCGTCCTGTACCGCATCCTCTGCATCAGGGTCGTTTTGCAGAAGGCCGCGGGCGATGCGGTACAGGCGCCGGTTGTTCCTGCGCATGATCAGCTCGAAGCGGCGTGGATCTTCCTCCAGTACCTGCCGGACGATCTCCGCATCCGAAATTGCTGCTGTGTCGAAACCGCCGTTCCCCGTCATGGGCCTAACCTCCAAACTTTTTAACCCTCTCACTACCATAGATGCGGCAAAACAGGAAAAGGTTCCCGCCGCTGCAAAATTTTTTAGCCGGAAATTCCGGCAAGAGTGGACATGGTTACCATCAACCACTGCCGGCAGCCCAACGTCCCCCACTTGGGAAAGGTTCATCGGGAAATTCAGGGAAGCTGGAAAGGGTTGCTCTACAGCACGGCTGTCGGCCTGACGTCCTCCCCTTTGCGAAGGGGGGACGAGAGATCTGCCACAGCGCTTCGAGGAAAGGAAAGCTCGCGGTTCCCCGGAATTCCCGGAAGAACCTTTTTTTGCAAAAAAGGGCAGCAACGCCTGAGACAGTTATCTGTGTTGGAAACTCGAGGGAATGGCGAGAGGGCGCAAGCCAGGACGGAGCTGAAGGAAGCCAGGGAGTAAGGATCCAGGCCAAGCACCGAGACGATTGCCTGGGGAGGGTCTATCCCAGCAGATTAGGAAAGGTGGTCGACAGGCCGGTCAAAATAAACTGGACGCCGAGAGCAAGGGTAATGAGGCCGAATATTTTCGTCAGCACGTCCAAACCGGTGGATCTGAGCACCCTGGCGATAATCGGCGCCTTCAGGAAAGAAAGCCAGATTACTGCTGTTACGATCGCAATCGCCACCAGAATCACCAGGTGGCTATTGAGGTCGCGGGTACTTGAGGAAGAAAAGAGGATAATGGTCGACATGGTTCCCGGCCCTGTCGTGAGCGGAATACCAATGGGAATGATCGCGGTCGAGATCACATCGGAGAGACTGTTGTTCACAACCGAAGGCTCGAATTTCTCGTTATTGACGCTCATCATCGAGAACCCGGTCTTAAGCAGCAACAGCCCTCCTGCTATTCTGAAGGCAGGGATGCCGATCTCGAAGAAGTTGAGCACCGCAACACCGGTGAAAAGAGAGACGACCATCGTGGCAAATGAGGTCAAGGTGGCGATATTGCAGACCTTCAGGTGTTCCTTAGGCGAGAGGTTCCTGGTAAGAGCGAGAAAAAGGGGGATGGCGGCCACGTTATTGGCAACCGCGAACAGCCCAAGTACGTAATGCTGCAGAGACGTTCCGATCAGAGTTCTTGTCATAGTTGAGGTACTTCCGTTTTCATTTTGCTCCGACTGATGTCATCCCACGGGAGCGATCTGCTCTCCCCATTCAGGGCACATTGTCAGAAGGCCACCTAAGATAAGGGTCACGGCTGATGAAGTCAATAAGGGAGATCAGGGAACCGGCTCCCCCTCGCCTTCCTTCCTGCCCCCAAAAACAAACCCGCCCATTCAGCAGGAGAGCTGAGGGGCGGGTTCTTTTCGCCTTTATTTTTTGCCGGTCTAGAAGAGGTAGTAGAGCGAAGCCCCGACGCGATAGCCGTCCTGCCCGGTGACCCTGGTGTCGGTGACTTTCAGCGTCTGGTCGGTGGCGGTCAGGTATGCCACGTTCGGCAGCACGTAGAAGTTGTGCGCCACCTGGATGTAGCTGGAAAGTTCGAACACGAAGTCCTGGTTGGAGCTAACGTGGCTCGTTGCCGTGTTGAAGTTGGCGTCGATTTTCGCGTCGAGGGTGAAGGTATGGTTGACCTCCTTCTCGAGGCCCAGGGAGAGGGTGTGGGTATCCGGATTTGCCTCACCGCTTCTGAGGTTGGCGCGGTAGATGGCGTACGGGGTGTGGTGGCGCGGCAGGTTCATGCTCGCGGCGATGAACGGGCTGACGTCGGTGCTGCCGGTACCGCCGTTGCGGGTGCCAGCGGTATCGAACTTGAGACCCAGACCGGTCACCACGGTAACGGGAGCTTCCTCGCCACCCAGAAGACGGTACTTCCCTTCCAGGGCAAAGTCGCCGATGCCGTCGCGCTTTTCGGTATCGGCGGCGCCGCTTGCGAAGCTGGCGCTCGTGCGCTCGTTGAAAAGGTAGGGAACCGAAGCCGTCACCTCGAGTCCGTGCAGAAGCCCGATGCCCACGGAGAGGTTGGCCTCGCTCGCGTGACTTTTGATCTTGCCGTTCCCTTCCACCGGGTCATGCAAGTTCCCTTCGATGCTCGAGTACTCGTAGAGCGCCTGCATCTCGACCTGCTTCGGCTCCAGAACGTCGGTGACGAGGAGTTTGTGCTCGGCCTGAGCGGCAGTTGCGGTCATCAAAAGTCCCATTGCTGCCATAACAACTTTCTTCATCTAACTTCCCTCCTGGTGATTTGATTTCCACAACCATCTACGCCGAACCGCTGCGCTGGCGGAACCCGTACTAGCGGAAACAGTGGAAGAACTGCAGGCAGCACAGTCACAACGGTCAGGCACGCACACGCGTGGAAAATAGACCTTCGACTATTACGCCATTTTCACACTAAAAACAACCCTCAGAAACACCGGGCCTGGTTGCGAAAGCCATGGACGGGACATGCTTTCTTATGAAGACCTGGATGGACTTTGACGAAGAGCCATGTGAAACTATCATGGTCAGAGTTGATCACGCCTAGCATCAATTTCGACCAATCCCCTGGGGCATAACAGAAGATTTTTACCAACTACCCCACCGTTAGTACCATCGGCAGAAGATTATTACCAACGGCCTCGCCATCAGTACCATCGGCAAAAGATTATTACCAACGGCCTCCCCGTTAGTACCATCGGCAGAAGATTATTACCAACGGCCTCCCCGTTAGTACCATCGGCAAAAGATTTTTACCGACGGCCTCCCCGTTAGTACCATCGGCAGAAAATTATTACCGACGGCCTCCCCGTTAGTACCATCGGCAGAAGATTATTACCAGCTGCCTCCCCGTTAGTACCATCGGCAGAAGATTTTTACCGACTGCCTCCCCGTTAGTACCATCGGCAGAAGATTATTACCGACTGCCTCCCCGTTAGTACCATCGGCAGAAGATTATTACCGACTGCCTCCCCGTTAGTACCATCGGCAGCAGATTATTACCGACTGCCTCCCCGTTAGCACCATCGGCAGCAGATTTTTACCAACCGAACTGCCGCTGGTAACGACCGATGATCGGGGAGCAGCTTGTAGCAACCACACCGCAACCAGTACCATCGGCAGCTTAACCTGCGCGATTGCACCTGGAAAAGGCCTTGTAACAGACGGAAATTCGTCAGAGGGATCTACGTGAGGTAGGAAAGGCTTGAGAGGAAAAGCACAACGTGGGAGCCGTAAAACGACTCCCACGAGGGACAACTTCTTACAGTGCGATGATGCTGATGGGATCCGACCAGGCGCTGGTTCCGTTGGGACCATGATACCTGAGGGAGAAGAAGTACTTGGTTCCGGGCACAAACCCTTTCAGTGCGATCTGGCAGAGGGTATGGTGCCCTCCATCGGTGAAGGATTCGGGGTCGTTGGGAGTGGTCGTATAACGGACCTCATACGTCCCGCGACCGACGATCTGCTTCACGATAAGGATGAGCTCACCCGTGTCGCCATGCTTTACTCTGGCTTCCGGCACCGGGGTCGGGCCGTTCTTGCTTTTGCTCTGTCTGCCTTGTTGCTTTTTCTGGTCGAACCCGTTGTCCTGGAGCAGGCTGGGGTCCTTGCGCGTTTTGCTGAGGATGACGACGTGCTGCCCCCACATCATGGCATGTTCTAGCACCTCGAGCCGCTTTTCATCGCGTTCCTCGTTGGCACGTCGCCCTCCCCCGTTCGCGGCGGCTTGGACCGATGCGGCATAATCGACGTTAATTTTTTCGAGCAGGTCGGGTCCCGGCACGTCAGGCGAGATGTTTTGCAGTCCCGGATGTTTCCTGCTCATTTCGATGATGGTGTTCACCTTTACGATCAGTTCGGCATGGCTTAGCCCCCGCAGGTTGATTTCGAGAAGATCGAGACCAGGTAGCAAGACTATCACCTCCTTCGCGGCTCAGCTGTCCAACCACGGGCAAAAGTTACCAAGTGCCAGCCGTCATGTCAATACAATCTAATTTGTTTTTTCACATTTTACCTTTTACAAAATCCGAACTCTTCCCGCAAAGAAGCTGCATCCCATCTCGAAGACCATGATTTTGTGGACAATCCGCGCGGCCCACCCGGGGACTAACCGATGGAAGCGATCCTGAAACCGGCAGGTGCTTGGGTTTTTCAAGAAGTGGTCGCCAAGGGAAGCTTTGTTCCGCGTCGAGAGAAAGGTATGATCAAGCAGCGATTCACCTTTAGGGTCAAAGCTCCACAATTCATGTTTATCCGAAACGCTACTAGCCCCCATTCCCTCTAAAGTCCTATATACTCGTCCATGTTTCTGAACGTTGGGAGCGGCGAAGGACACCCTGATGCCCCCCGTCGCTTCAACAGTGAGGTCTAACGTTGGCTCAGCGAGGTTGACTCGCGTGCGGCTTTTAGTTTTTTCAAGAAGTGTTTGCCCAGGAAGCTTTGTTCGATGTCGAGGGAAAGGAGCCGGTCGAGCATCGGGACGGTCACGGTAAAGGCAAGTCGGTCGGGAGGGAGTAGCCAACGCATCGCTATGTCGGTGGCTCCAATCAGGGCTTGAGGTACCGAAAGACTGGGGAACAGGGAAAGCATCAGACCACAACCCGAACCAAAGGGTGCCGTGACCGGGGCGGGATCGTCCGGGTGAGCGTGGTGGAAAGCGCCCCACATGAGCACACTCAGTTGATCGGGAGTGACGAAGAAGGTTACCGTCTTAAGATACTCTGCCAGCGCCAGTTGCACGGGTCCGACAAGAAGATGGCCGTGCTCCGGGCGATAGGCAGGATTGGCGTCCAGCCAGGCGTTGGTGAGAGCGGCGCTCTCCCGGACCCCTTCCTTCACCGTCAGGAAGTTAACGAAGACCTCCCGGCTGGGGAATTTCCCGGTGTCGGTCAACCAATAGCTGCAGCCGGGGCACTTGGCTGTCGCAGGAGTTATGTCGATCGTCTCCCCTCTTTGCCAATCGTCGTAGTGATCGAACAGGCAGCGTTTGGCTTCCGCAAGGGGAGCAAACCGGCTCGGGTCGGGGGCGTCGTAGATAGCGACGGGACGGGTATCGAGTCCCATGATGGCGCATAAAGCGTCGAGAGTCATCGGCATCACTCTTCTCCTTGCTCAAGTCTCTGCACCAGCCGGTTCGCCAGTGTCGACATCAGTGAAACAGCCTCAGCAATCTGTTTCGAGTCCAGCCCGTCGGCAATTTCGGAGGCCCACTCCTTCTGCCGGCCATCAACCACTTCCATAACTTCTTTGCCATGCGGCGTCAGCAGGTAGAGCTTGGCCCGCCGATGGGCAGGGTTTGCGGTGGTCTCGGCAAACCCGTCTTCCACGAGGCAGTCCGCTATCCTCTGCACGTTCTGCCGGGCAAGCCCCCTGCGGCGTGCAATCTCGGACACCGTGGCGGGGCCGTGGTTCAGAATCCCAAGCACTTGCCAGCGCGCGCTGGTCAGCCCGAGATCCCCGACCAGCTGGTCTCCGGCAGCGATGAGCGCACCGTTCAAGCGAAACGTTTCCAGGACAAGGTTGGTAAAGTTGATACCGGAAGGGGTGGTCTTCATCGGGCCTCCTTTGTGACAGCACCATGGCATTTTGACACCATGTTGTCAATTCAAAAAAAAGCACAGCAGAGGTGGGGATGGCCCGCGCTACGCAGCCAGGCTCTAAGGTGACCAGTTCAGGTACGACACTTGACTTGCTGAAATGATTCCGATAGCGTGTTGCATGCTTGCGACGTGAGGGAAGATAATGCGATGAGTACCTCGTCCAGTTTGAATACCCACAGGACGATGGAAGGAAAGGATTCCGGACAATGATCTGCCCGTACTGCAAAGAAACCATTCTCGATGGGGCCATCAAGTGCCGTTACTGTGGCTCGATGCTGAACGCCCAGCCCTACGGATCTAGCGCCGAATCGGTGGACGACGCGGAACTCCGCGCCTTCATCGGGAGGAACTGCGACTACTACACCGCCCAGTTCCAAAAGTTCACGGTGACGGGCCGCGAGGAGTTTGCCCCTACCTGGAACTGGTCGGCGTTCGGCTTCACCTTCGTCTGGATGCTGTACCGAAAGATGTACTGGCAGTCGGCGGTAACGTTCCTGATCTTCTGTGTTCCCGGCGTCAATCTCCTGCTCCACATCGCTGTCGGCATCGTCAGTAACTACCTCTACTACCGGCACGTGCTGGGCAAGATCTCCGACCTGAAACGGACCTCGACGCCGCAGAACCTCTCCCCCGCCCTCCAGCAGCTCGGCGGGGTTCACACCTGGGCTATCACGGTAGGTATCGTGGCCGCGGTTATCCTGGTGCTGTCGATCTCCTTCATGTTCGCCACCATTTCCACGCTTATCTTGGGCGGCATGCACTGATCACGTCGCGATTTTCAGTCGGTCACGATGTCGGCCAGGAGAGGCTGCGCGATGCGCAGGTAGTCTTGGGTGTTGAGTACCATCGAGGTGTCGAGGCGGCCGGCGTTGAAGGCTAGTTCCTCGTGCCGCTCGATGAGCTGCGGGTCGACGATGAGACGGACCTCGGGCCACAGGGAAAACGGGGGGACGGCTCCCATCGGACAACCGGTCGTGGCGGTCGCCTCCTCGGCCGGGCAGAGCGACGCCTTCTTGCCTCCCGCCACCTGCCCCAGCTTCTTGAAGTCGAGCTTCCGATCACCGGAGAGAACCGCCAGGACCAAAAGGCCCGGCACACCCTTTACCTGGCAGAGCATCGCCTTGGCCCCCTGCCCCGGGGCGGTGCCCCGGATCTCGGCAACGCGGGCCGAACTCCCCTCGGCTGAATGCGTTATTACCCTAAACCGCGCGTTCTCCCGTTGCAGCAACTCCTGCAGCTTTTCAAAAACCTCCATCGAAATGCTCCTCTTCGTTTCTAGTCTTTTGGGACCGGGTTTTTCCGGCGTGGAAGCGTCCTTTCCTTCTTTCAAACCTGCCTTGCCCGGCTAAGCCTTCCCAGCAATACCACGTCTGCAAAGCGAAGCCAACCCGCAGACGCACCGATCTTAAATGTGATGCCAGCCAGCAGTGGCTTGATGGGCAGGTGCGAATGACCATTCTCCCTACAGGTCACAGATACCCAGGCCGATTCTTACCGACAAGCCGGCCAGGCGTCCCCGAAATTCCCTGAAGATAAAAAAAGGGACGGGCACCTTCCGGAGCCAGTCCCCCTTGCGAACACCTTTAAGCCGCACCTCTTGGAACGTTTAGATCCTACCGGTGCCCCCTCCTTACTTCGTGGCCGATTTCGTCAAGGCAGGCCTGGATAGCCGTGGTGAGCGCCTTGAAATCGATCGGCTTCACGATGTAGTCGTTTATCCCCAACTCCATCGAGACGCTGAGGCGGCGCTTGTCGCTGTGGGCTGTAAGCAGGATGATCTTCGTTTCGGGCCGTAGCGCCTTTATCTTCGCGGCCAAGGCGATACCGTCCATCCCCGGCATGGTGATGTCGCTGATGACAATGTCGGGGAAGTGCTCCCGGAAGAGATCCAGCCCGCTTTTCCCGTCGTCCGCCTGAAGGATGGTGAGATAGGCAAATTCGTGGGTGATCAGGCGGCAGCTGAGCTCGCGTGACTGGTCATCATCCTCAACCATCAACAACTTCATCCCAGCCTCCTTTCTCGACACCTTGCTAACGCATGTTCTGAATCGGATAAGCCTGCTGCCGCGTTGCCGCTCGAGGGCTGCAGTCTCTGCCGGGACCATCTAAACTAACAACTAACTGTTATACCCGGTATCCTACGGACGGGCAATCCGGCGCCAACGGAGCGAGGGTGAGCCAGCTGACCCGTGGCGGGTACAACGGAGAATCGCCCCGAAGCTCGAATCCGTTCCAGCGTAAGTCCTCACCGATCAAGGGCAGGACGCCTTACCGCTCTTCTTGACACCATTGTGCCACTGCAGGTGCAGGAGTACCATAGAGAAAGGTTGCCTGGAGAGCTACAGGCGCGGGAGAGCGTTGGGGTTTGGCCTTTACGGGAGGTGGGCAATGAAAACGATCCTGATCACCGGAGCAAATCGCGGCATCGGCTTCGAGACGGCGCGGCAGCTTGCGCTGCGCGGCTTCCATGTTGTTATCGGGGTGCGCTCCGAACAACAGGGGCAAAAGGCGCTGCATGACCTGGAAAAGACGGGAAGAGTGTCGCTTCTGGTCCTCGATGTGAGCGATGCGCAGAGTATCGCCAGAGCTGCCGGAAAGTTTGCGGAGATCGGTAAACTGGACGTCCTCATCAACAACGCGGGTATCTATCCCGATGAAGGGGTCTCCATTGTCACGGTGACCCGGGAGCAGATGCTCACCACACTGCAGACCAACACCTTGGGGCCGCTCGAACTGACCCAGGCTTTTCTGCCGTATCTCAAAAAGGCTGCGCCGTCACGCGTCATCAACCTTTCCAGCGGTTACGGCCAGATCGAGGGGCTTTCGGCCAATGCGCCGAGCTACTGCCTGTCCAAGCTGGCACTGGATGGCGTCACGATCATGCTCGCGCAGGCGCTGAAAGCGGACAGCATTGCGGTGAACGCCATGTGCCCGGGCTGGGTCAAGACGGACATGGGCGGCGCCTCCGCCCCGCGCTCGGTGGCCGAAGGGGCGGACACCGCCGTCTGGCTCGCCGCCGAAGCGGATCAGAATGTCACCGGAAAGATGTTCCGCGATCGGAAGGAAATCCCGTGGTGAAAAGAGCGTAAAGGCGGCCGCAAGGACAGCCTTTGACCTCGAAGCCCGGCTGGAAAGAGTTCTGCCGCCGGCGCTTCGGGTCGGCGGCTTAGCGCTCTGGTCGCGTCGCAGCAAAAAGGGGACTGGCACCTTGCGGAGCCAGTCCCCTTCGTGTTTCCCATGACCGGCGGGGATGTTGAGATAGACCCGTTACCTTGGGAGCTTGCGGTGAGCACCCCGACAGAGCCTGTCAGAAAAAACCCACTTCCGACAACGGAACATTTCACTGCTATTCCGGTCGCCGCGAGAAACAGAAACCCTGCTAAGCAAAGGGGAACGGGCACCTCGCCGAGCCTTCCCCGCGTAGCTCCGACAGTATACGGCCCGGGTGCATTAAGTGCTAAAGAAGTGCAGGAGAATTCCGATACGGTCCAGTGGTGCCACACAACATCAGTAGGGAGACGGTATGAAGTTAAGAACTAAGGTAAATGCAGCAGTAGTGATCGTCTTTGCGGTGACGGTACTCACCCTTATCGTCGCGGCATTCTTCAGCTCGCGAAGCATCATGAGCACCATGATCGAGCACGAGCAGGTGGGTCTGGTGCGCGACAACGCGGCCAACGTGGACACCTGGATCAAGAGCAAGCTCGCCATTATCGACGCAGGCGGTGCGGACCTTTCGGCGCACGCCGACAAGGAGTACGTCCACAACCAGGTGAAGGTGCTGACCGCCGCCGGGAACTTCAAGAAGGTCTACGCAGGGTACGAGGACGGCTCGGTGGTCTGGTCGGACGACTGGGTCGCCCCGAAGGACTACGACCCGCGCAAGCGCCCCTGGTACACCCAGACCAAGGCCGAGCCGAAAACCGGACTGACCCCGCCCTACATCGCCTCGTCTTCCGGGAAACTGACCATCTCGTTCATGAGCCCGCTGTCGGCCGGCGGCACCCTGAACGGCGTGCTCAGCTCGGATATCGCGCTCGACGATATCATCAAGCGGGTCATGGACATAAAGCTCGGCAAGTCCGGCTACGCCTTCGTGGTGGACGCCAAGGGGAAGATCCTGATCCACCCCCAGCAGGAGCACGTGCTGAAAAAGAACCTGGCGGATCTCTCCCCCGACCTCAAGGAGATGACCGAGAAGTTCGCCGCCCGTCCTGATGCGGTCGCCCAGTACGACCTGAACGGCAAGACCCAGATCCTCTCCTATGCCAAGATCCCCACGACCGGCTGGTACCTGTGCGCCACCACCGACAAGGCCGACGTCTTCGCCCCGGTCTCCAAGCAGCTGGCGGCCTTGTTGACCATCGGCCTCAGCTTCCTGGGGATCGGCGCCGCCATCGTGGTCGTCTTCATCGGCAGGCTCTTGAAGCCTCTGGGCTTTTTCTGCGAGCGCGTCGCCGACATCGCCCAGGGGGATGGGGACCTCTCCCGGCGCATCGACGTGGGCGAGCGCAAGGATGAGATCGGCGTCCTGGCCAACGAACTGAACCACTTCGTCCAGTACATCCGCGACATCGTGGTGCAGATCTCCGGGGTCTCGACTACCCTTTCCAGCGACGCCGAGAAGCTCTCCAGCATCTCGGGGCAGATCTCGCACGGTTCCGAAGAGGTGGCCGAGCAGACCGCCATGGTGGCCACCTCGAGCGAGGAGATGTCGGCCACCGCTTCGGACATCGCCCAAAACTGCCACCGCGCCGCCACCAACGCGGGTCAGGTGGCAGATCGCACCCAGGCAGGCTTCCGCGTGGTCTCCAGCACCGTGAACGGCATCCGGCTGCGCGGCGAGTTGACCCAGCAAAACGCACGGGCCATCTCCTCGTTGGGCGAGCGTGCCGAGCAGATCGGCGCCATCGTCGGCACCATCGAGGACATCGCCGACCAGACGAACCTCCTGGCGCTGAACGCCGCCATCGAGGCCGCACGCGCGGGCGAACAGGGGAGAGGTTTCGCCGTGGTCGCCGACGAGGTGCGGGCCCTGGCCGAGCGGACCACCAGGGCGACCAAGGAGATCAGCGACATGATCCGGGCCATCCAGCAGGAGACCAAGTCCGCCATGTCCTCCATGGAGGCAGGGGTAAGCGAATCGGCCCGGGCGATCGAGGAGGCAAGCGAAATCGAAGAGTCGCTGCGCAGCATCCTGGAGCAGGTCGACTCCGTCACCTCCCAGGTGAACCAGATAGCGACCGCGGCCGAGGAGCAGACCGCGGTGACCCACGAGATAACCGGCAACATCCAGCAGGTGACCAGCATCATCCAGCAGACCGCCCAGGAGTCCCAGGTGGTCTCGAGCACCGCCGCGCAGCTCTCCGACATGGCCGGCAACCTGCGCAGCATCGTCGGGAAGTTCAAGCTGTAGTAGAAGTCCTCTTTGCCAACGTCAAAGGCCCCCTGGTTTTCCAGGGGGCCTTTTTTTGGGTCATGGCAGCGCAAAGCAACAGGGGACAGGCACGGGGCAGAATCAAATCCCCCCTGTCCCCCCTTTTTCAAAGTGGGGAACGCGAGGTCAGCTGCAGTGTTTCATGGCGGGTACTCTGAGCTTTTGCGGAGAAACCAAAACTAGCCCCTCAACGGATTGTTGTGGGGCTAGTTGCTCATTTGCCGCGACGCTCTTTGGCCGAGAAACGATGGTGCCTAGGGACTCTCCAGCTTGAGCTTGCGGTACAGGGTCGCCAGGCTGATGCCGAGCTGCTCCGCGGTGCGGGCCTTGTTGTCCCCCAGCGCATGCAGCACCGACTGGATGTACTCGCGCTCCACGGACTCCAAGGAGCGGATGCCAAAGGCGGTGGACGGCCTGAAGGTGGCCTCGCGCACCTCGGGCGGCAGATCCTCGAGCTCTACCTGGTTGCCGCGGCACAAGACCACTGCGTACTCGATGGCGTTTTGCAACTCGCGGATGTTTCCGGGCCACAGGTAACCAAGGAGCTTGTCCGCCGCCTTGTGGGTGAAACCGGTGACCCTTTTGTGCATCCCCTTGGCAAGCGGCGCCAGGATGAAGCGGGCCAGGGGGAGTATGTCCTCGGTGCGCTCGCGCAAGGGCGGAATCTTCAACTCGATCACCTTCAACCGGTAGTAGAGATCCTGCCGGAAGCTCCCCGAGGCTACCGCCTCGCTCAGCTTCCGGTTGGTCGCCGAGATGATCCGGACGTCGATCTTGCGCGAGGCGTTCTCCCCGATGCGCCGGATTTCCCTTTCCTGCAGGGTCCGCAGGAGCTTCACCTGCATGGCCGAAGAGACCTCGCCTACCTCGTCCAGGAAAAGGGTCCCGCCTGCCGCCGCCTCGAAGAGCCCCACGCGATCCCGGTCGGCCCCGGTGAAGGCCCCTTTCACGTGACCGAAGAGCTCGCTGTCCAAGAGCGTCTCCGAAAGAGCGCCGCAGTTCACGGCCAGAAACGGCTTCTTCGCCCGCCGCGATTGCCGGTGCACCTGCAGCGCCATCTGCTCCTTCCCCACCCCGCTCTCCCCGGTAATGAGCACCGAGGAATCGACCTCCGATACCAGTGAGGCGAACTCGAGCACCTTCTGCATCGCCACACTTCTCGAGATGGAATAGTAGTGGCTCCCCTCGCATTCGTTGCGCAGGTAGCCCAGGTCGTGCCGGTAGTTCCTGAGACGCTTCTCGGTGCCCAGGAGCTTCCTGCGCAGGTCGTCGCAGATCGACTCCACCGGCTTCATCTGGTAGTAGGGGAGGTACGGCTCCAGCTCCGGTCCCCACTGTTCCCGAAACTTCCCCCTGATCCTGCAGAACTCGTCCCCCTTCGCGATGCACTTGTCCTCGATGAAGTAGACCTCGCGCCCCTCAAGGTACGACACGTAGCCGCTGGCAAAGGCCGCGTGCCGCCAGCAGACCGCCTCTTTGGAGAGTCCCGAGAGCATCAGGTGCTGCTCCGCTTCGTAGGAGTCTTTCATGATGGTCTCGACCAGCGGCTCGTCGCCCAGGCCATCGGTGCGGCGCCTGCCGACGATCTCGCCGATGCCGTGCCAGGCGCTGAGCAAGGGCCCCAGTTCGCCCTGCTTGGCCTCAGCCCAGGCCTCCGGCATCTCTTTCTCGACAGTCTGGGCCAACCGCCAGCCGTGGGCGTACGAGGCCCTGGTGAAGATGATGCGAAAGGTCTCCGGCCCTAAGACCTCGAGGAGGTCCTTGCGCAACAGGCTCTGGGCCGCCGCGTCCATCAGATAGACCCGCTGGCCGAGGAACCGGATGACGCCCCCCTTGGGGTTGAAGGAGAGCAGCTCGCGGAAATCAAGATCGGACGTTTTCATCGGTTTGCACCCGTTAGCGTATACGACATCCTTGTAATAACGAAAGGTTATAAGCCTTTCTTCTCAAATCTGAGAAAACCTTTCGCAAATTTAAGGCAACTCGTCAATAGGAAATTTGGAAACCACTGTAAAGACACGCACCTACAGAAACCCCGCACTGGCACAGCTGCTGCTACCTCTGTTCTCAACACCCCTTGTAGGAATTTGAACCGGCGCGGGTCCGCGGCAATGCCGGTACGCGGTTCACACCGTCTCTTAACCGGGATACGGAGCTTACCGTTTTCCCAAGCCAGCCGGCGCGGCGGCAAACGGTCGCAGCCGTCGCGAGCGGGGGAGCCTCGGCCTGCAAGGGGGTCCGAGGTGGAGTAACCCGGCCAGTTTACGCGGGTCATTAATAAACGGGAGGAAAAAATGGATCAAGACACTCCGCAGCATGAAAAAGAGATGGACAGCTACACCCAGGAAGTTCTTGAGCGCGGGGTTTCGCGGCGCAGCTTCCTGTCGCGCACGGCGCTCGGCGCAGCCGGCGTCGGCCTGCTTGGTGTAGCCGGCTTAGGCACGAAGAAAGCCGAGGCGGCCCAGGGGACCGAGGCATTGGAGTTCGCCAAGAGCTCCGACGGGGGGGCGACGCTCTCCTTCCTGCCCAAGCCGAACCCGATCTCGGACAAGGAGATCAAAACCACCCTGACCTTCGACGTCATCGTGGTCGGCGCGGGGGCCTCGGGGGTCCCGGCGGCCCTCTCCGCCGCGGAGAACGGCGCCAAGGTGGCGGTGATCCAGAAGCACCCGATGCCCATCTCGCAGGGGAACACCGGTTCCGGCATCGACCTCGCCACCAGCGAGAAGGCCGGCATCGAGGCGCTGGTCGCAAAACTCATGGCAGACAACAACCACCGCTGCAACCCCGCGCTGTTGCGCCAGTGGGCCTACAACTCGGGCGAGGCGGTGCGCTGGGTCATCAACCGGGCCAAACAGGCGGGCTCTCCGGTGGTCGACCAGGGAACCGGGCCGCAGCACGGTATCGCCAAGGTGAACGGCTACACCCTGAACTACGTCACCTCGTTCTTCGGGCCGAAGCCTTACACCGCCGGCGACGGGATGCGCCACCTCGCGAAGACCGCCGAGAAGGCCGGCGTCAAGTTCTTCTTCAACATGCCGGCCCAGCAGCTGGTGCAGAGCAAAAGCGGCGAAGTCGTCGGGGTCATCGCCAAGGGGAGGGACGGCAAGTACACCAAGTTCCTCGCCAAGAAAGGGGTGATCCTGGCGACCGGGGACTACCAGAACAACGAGGCGATGTGCAACTACTTCATCCCCGACCTGAAGCACTTCGGGCGCAAGCAGATGGACCGGACCGGCGACGGCTTCGCGATGGCGTACTGGGCGGGGGGGGTGATCGAGCCCATCGGCCACACCAAGATGCTGCACGACTTCGACGCGGGCCCCGCCTCGATGTGCGACATGCCGTTTCTGGCCGTGAACCGCGAGGGGAAGCGTTTTGTCAATGAAACCGTCGACATGTCGCTTTTCAACAACTACCTGCGCGACGCCAAAAACGCCGGCCACTACAGCCAGATCTTCGACGCGAACTACATGACCCAGGCCGCCAAGTGGCCGGGCAAGCTGGTCCCGCCCGAAGGGCTGAAAAACTACATGCCCGACGATCCGAGCCCCAAGAAGGGGGTCTTCGATTCCCTCATCAACACCCACGTGGCAGACACCCTCGAAGAACTCGCCAGGAAACTGGAGATCGATCCCAAGAACTTCGTGGCCAGCGTGAAGCGCTACAACGAGGTGGTCGCCTCGGGCAAGGACAGCGACTTCGGCAAGCCCGCCGACCGCCTGATCCCGGTCCTTCAGGCACCGTTTTACGGCATCCACCGCAGGGTGCGCGTCTCGACCATCTGCTCCGGGATCCTCGTGAACGAAAACCACCAGGCACTCGATGCCGACGGCAAGCCGATCAAGGGGCTGTACGCCATCGGCAACCTGGGCGGCGGCTTTTACGGCGGTGTCGACTATCCGCTCACCGTGTTCGGACTGTCGCTTGGGCGCTGCTACACCTTCGGCTACCTGACGGGAAAACACGTGGCGAAGCTGTAACGACGGGTGCCTGACCTTTGTTGAGCCATACGTCGATTGAGCCGTCGACGACATTTAATCGGGAGGAGTAATGAAGAACAACATCAAACAAAGACGGGGCTTCAGGTTTGCCCCTGCACTGGTTGCCCTGGTGATCGGTATCTGTGCTGGTGGGGTCTATGCGGCCCACGCGGCAGACGCAAAAGGCGGGGATCTGGGCAAGCTGCACGCAAGCGCCGGCGTTGCCTGCGCCATGTGCCACGTCGACGCGAAACACCCCGCGCCGGTACCGATGGAAAAATGCCTGGGCTGTCACGGCGATACCCGCAAGCTGGCCGAGAAGACGGCCAACGTCAAGCCGCGCAACCCGCACGAAAACAGGCACTACGGCACCGAAGCCGACTGCAACATCTGCCACCACCAGCACAAGAAATCGGAGAATTTCTGTCTCCCGTGCCACCAGCCGTTCAACTTCGACGTGCCCTAGGCAGGCGGTTTTACTGCACCGCTTCCCTCCTTGGGGACAGCGACACTTTTGCGGACACCACAACTTTATAGATACGGGAGACAGCTAGATGAAAAAGAGATTTTTAAGCGCGTCGGTTATCGCAGCGGCCCTCGCCATGTCCACTCCGGCCCTGGCCCTGGAGCTCACCCCCTACGGCGCGGTCCGGGTCGGCACCTGGTACACCGCGAGCACCTACTACGCCTATCCGGCCGCCAGCGCCACGAGCCCTGCTCGCGGGACCGCGCAGCACGACGGCGACTTCACCCTCGACCTGCAGGGCGACAGCCTGGTCGGCTTCCGCGCCAAGGAAGGGGACTTCTCCGGCGTCGCGGAGATCGGGGCTTACAACCCGAAAAACCGCAGCGCGGGACTGGAGCTGCGCCTTTTGTTCGGCGAATGGGACTTCGGTGCCGGCAAGCTGCGCGTCGGCTACGCCCCGAGCCCGTACGTCTTCCGCTCGGAGCAGACCTTCGACAGCGACGGCGGCTTCAACGGCTACGGCT
Organism: Geomonas silvestris; assembly: GCF_014193515.1. Classification (GTDB taxonomy): domain Bacteria; phylum Desulfobacterota; class Desulfuromonadia; order Geobacterales; family Geobacteraceae; genus Geomonas; species Geomonas silvestris. Next base: position 253,460 of record NZ_BLXX01000001.1, read on the forward strand.
CGCTGTGGGACGGGCGCTACGCACAGATCAAGGTCACTGCCAGTAACGGCCTCTACCTCACCCTGATGAAACAGGGGACCGGCAAGGCGGCAGGCGGCGGCAACGACCTCATCGTGGTTCCCGGCAGCACCGACAGCGCGGTCAACGGCAACAACTGGAACGGGACCGCCTTCACCAACACGGCGACCCAGTACGCGGCAGCCAACACGAACTACGACACCTTCGCACCGAAGACCATCGTCGGCTACGAGGGAAAATCGGGGATCGTGAGCTACGGCGGCGGTGTCGCGGGGAACTACTTCAAGGTGACCTCCTCCGCCAACGACGCCGTCGCCTACCAGGACGAGATCTACTCGTACCTCGCCTTCGCGCACTGCAAGATCGATCTGGCCCCGGTGGAGATCAAGCTCAACGCCTACAGCGGGCAGAACATCGGCAACCTGATGAGCAACCCCGGTGCGGCCAACGGCTCCCTGTACTTCAGGAACACCGCAGGCCAGACCGCCAACGCCTATACCTACGGCGGCTGGGCCCAGGTCGGCTACCTGATGAACGAGAAGGTAAAGATGTTCGCCGGTGCCTCCTACGAGTCCAACGACACCCGTCTCACCGCAGCCGACGAGCGCATGGCGGCTTTCGCGAACGTCCAGTTCGCGGTGACCAAGAACCTGAGGATCGTTCCGGAGTTCTCCTTCCTGAACGACATGACCAACCGCCTGGGCCAGCAGGAGCCGCGCATCTATGCCGCCGGCGCCAAGTGGGAGATGACCTTCTAACGCGTTTCACGAAGGTTCACCCCTGGTGAGCCTCCTCGTTGCCGGGGGGAGCGATCCCCCCGGCCTTTTTCCCCGGGCTTCAAGGGCCTTTTTTTTTCACGTGAGGGGAGAACGTCCGGCATCGGGCGGCCACCCCGGCAGGAGAGAGTATGCCGCGCACCACACTGAGGTCACTTTTCGCACTGCTGTTGGTCATGATGACGGGGGTTTCGGTCCAGGCGGGAAACATCAGCGCCGAGATCGCCAGCGACTTCGCACCGCGCTCCGGGTACCTGGTACGGGCGGCGGGGGATGGCTACCTGATCGACCTCGACGCGCGGCAGCAGGTCGCGGTCGGCGACCTCTTCGCCGTGGTAGCGCCGGGCGAGCCGATCGTGCACCCGGTGACCCAGGCGCTCGTCGGCAGCGAGGACACGGTACAAGGGCTTTTGCAGGTGACCCGCGTGAAGGCGGGCTACTCCGAGTGCCGCGCCGTGGGGACCGCGGCGGCCCTGAAAAGGGGCGCTCCCATCCGACGCTTCCAGAACATCGACGCCAGGTTCTGGGACTACACCGGTTACGGCGAGAGCCTCTTCCGCGAGCTGCAGGCCCAGGTGCCGCTGCTGCAGTGGCAGGACTACCGCGCCACCCAGGAGCGCCGCCCTCCCCTGCCGGCTGTCGCGGCGAGCGAGCAGCCCTCGCTCTATTTCATCTTAACGGGGTCGGGACTCGAGGTCCGGGCCCCCGATTTTTCCCTCATGCACCGCTACCCCTTGGCTCTTCGCGGTGACGGGGAGCCTATGATGCGTCCTGCCACGGCTGCACTACCTGCCACGGTGGCAGCGGCGGGCCTGCCGGCCCCCTCCCCTGCCGGTTCCGCAGCCGCGCAGCGCATCTGGACCGGCCCGATACTCAAGGGAACTCCGGTCGGTCTCGAGATCGGGGATTTCGACGGGGACGGGAAGCAGGAGATTGCCGTGGCCTTCGGGGACCGCGTTGAGATCTTCCGCCTGGCGGGCGAAGAGCTCCGACAGCTGGCCGTGGTGCCGTTCGAGCGCTCGCTCAGGGCGTACCACCTGGACGGGGCCGATCTCGAGAAGAGCGGCAGGATGCAGCTCTACCTCTCCGCCGTCACCGGCTCCGGCAACCCGTCGGGGCTCAGCATCGCCTGGCGGGACGGTGCCTACCGCATCACCAGGGCCAAGATCCCCTGGCACCTGCGCCGCATTACGCTGCCGGGCGAGGGGAACGTTCTGGCCGCTCAGAAGATGGGGATCCAGGGACGGGAGTACGCCGGCCCGGTGTTCCGGGTGATTCTCGCGGAAGACCGGCTTACCGAAGGCGACCCGATCCCGGGGCCGGCGCAGGCGAACCTTTACGACTTCACCCCGGTAACCTCGAGAGGCGGGATCTCCTTCGCGCGGTTGGTTGCCGACGGTTATCTTAAGATCGTGACGCCGGATGGGCGGGAGCTCGGGGAGACGGTGGACAAAACGGGAGGGAGCGAATCTCACCTGGAAATGGACGAAGAGGCGCAAACCGGCGGGGAGACCCGGGTCGTCTACCTACCGGCCCGGTTCGAAGCGACGGAGCGGGGGGAGGTCCTGGTGCCGGCCAACAGCGCCGCGAGCCTGCTCTCCCGGGTGAGGAGCTTTTCCAAGTCCCAGCTGCAGGCGCTGGTCCTAAGCGGCGGCACCGTACAGGAGGCCTGGCACACCGAGCCCGAGAAAAACTACCTGGCCGACTTCCGGGTGGCGGAGGCGGCCAACGACGGAAAGCGGCGCCTGGTCACGGTGGTCGCGTTTCCCGAGGGGGGGCCCTTCTCCTTCTCGCGCAAGGCGGCGCTGCAGATCTACTCGCTGCCCGAACCGCGCGGCGCGCAGTGACAAAGGACCTTAGGTAGAAAACAGCACAGATTCGGCAGGGGAGCCCAAAAGAACGAGGCGGGGATGGAGTGACATCCCCGCCTCGTTTTGTGTCTGCTCGTCGGGAAACAGCTTCAGTAATCGCCGTAGGGGGCGTTCCGTTCGAGGTACTCCTGCATCGACTGGTACAGCTTCAATTCCTTCTTCAGGTAGGTCAACTCATCCGGGGTATAGACCTGGTTCCCCTTGGCGATCTCTTTTTGCAGCCGTTCGATCCGGTTGTCGACCGAATCCACACGGTTTGGGCAGTTGACGTTATCGAGCATCGCCACCAGCAGGCATTCGTCCTTCTGGGGAGCGGCTTGTCCCGGGTCCCCGGTCGCAGCCCAGACGGGGAGCGCCCAGATGCCAAGCGCCGTCGCTACTGAAAGTAATCTGGCAGTTCGCTTCATGATGCCTCCTTATCCAGTCACGCATCGAGGGTTTCTGAGCCTCGATGCGCGGCTTCTTGGATTTCATACAAAATGGTAGGAGCCTCGCCGGCAGTTGTCAAGGGTGTGTGGATTAGTGCAGTGGCGCAGGGATGGAAGAGAGGGAGAGAGACAGACACGAGCAGTATGAGCCATGGAGTGCTCCCAAGATGACACAAGAGCGGGCCGGGATTCGTCTTGGGCTACGAGATGCGGGAACAGCGTACTGACAGTCAAAAGCAACGAAAGCCCCGCAGCATGATCGCTGCGGGGCTTTCTGTATGGTGGCGGTTCAGGGACTTGAACCCCGGACACTACGGATATGAACCGTATGCTCTAACCAACTGAGCTAAACCGCCAAAACTTATAATGATTACCTGGCCTTCGGCGCTTCCGTCGTGCGCCTCAGGAGTTTTCCTTTATAGACGAGCCTGACTTTTTTGTCAATTAAAAAATCTGGGTCGCCGTTTTTTTCCCGCCGGGTGGCTGGGGCGACCCGGAGCGTGCTATTTGCTGGCCTCGAGGAGCTCGACGTCGAAGATGAGCGTGGAGTTCGCGGGTATCGCCCCGGAACCGCGCTCGCCGTAGGCAAGGTCGGGCGGGCAGACCAGTTTCGCCTTGCCGCCGGGCTTCATCATCTGCACCCCTTCGGTCCAGCACTTGATCACCTGGTTCAAACGGAACTCGACGGGCTGACCGGTCGGGTAAGAGCTGTCGAACTCCTTGCCGTCCACGAAGGTCCCGCGGTAGTTCACCTTCACCTTGTCGGTCGCCGCCGGGGAGGCCCCGTTCCCTTCCTTGACCGGCACGTAGACCATGCCGGACGCGGTCTTCACCGCCCCCTTCTCCTTGGCCGCCTGGTCGATCACCTCTTTGGCCTTGGCTGCGAGCCGGTTCCCCTGGGCATCGCGGCGCGCCACGGCGAGCTGCTGGATCTTGTTCTTGTAGGCCTCCATCTCGACGAGCGGTTTGTTCCCCATGATGCCGTCGCTGAGTCCCTGCTTCACGATGTCCAGTTCCTGCGGAGTGAGATCGAAGACGCTCAACTGGCGCGCCATGACCTGGCCTACGGCATAGAGAGTCTTCTGATCATCGGTTTGAAGCGAGTTCTGATCCTGACCGGCTGCACATACTGGCAGGGCCAGCACCGTTACGAGTGCTGCTGTGACGAGTGAACGCATTGTCGTGGTCTCCAGTGTCATGAAAGTAGTTATGCCATACGCATGAGAGCGAAGTATAGCAAGCGGCGGCTCTGTGTAAAGGTAGCCGCGGGTTTGGGGGGGCCGGTAAAAGAATCTAAAGGCAAATCCCCCCTGTCCCCCCCTTCGCAAAGGGGGGGGCGCTTCGGGCCCTGTTATCCGTTGTAGAGATGTACTTAGTGCTCCCGGCAGAATCGGAAAACACGATACGCAGCGACCCAGGCGTAAAAAAAGCACCCCGTGAGGTGCTCTTTCTTGTTCTGGTTACCAAGCTCGCGCTATTTCTTCGCCTTGGGGGCCTTTGCCTTGGGAGCTTTCGGGGCCTTGGCTGCGGGCTTGGCTGCCCCACCCTTCTTGGCCTCGATGTTCGCCATGCGGACCTCGCGCGCCTTGGCCAGGTTGTCGGCCAGACCGCGGTCCTGGGCCATCTTCCTTCTCGCCTCGGAGTAGCTCTTGGCGGAAAGCGCCTGCTTGCTGGAGATGCCGAACTGTTTCTTGTAGGCACCCGGCTTCATGCTGTGGGCGGTGCTCAGGTGACGGGCCAGGGTCTTGAAGCCCCCCTTGCCGCAGATGAGACAGACGACCTCATTCTTCTTGAAGGCCTCCTTGACGCTCACCGACGGCTTGGCCTCCTCGGTACCCTCAACCGGCTGTCCCGCCTCAAGACCTTTGAGTGCTGCATGTACTTTGGCGATTTCGGCGAGAAGCTCGTCGGAAGTCATCGGTGTACTGGAAGCGTGCGATGCTACGAGTTGTGCTGCGATTTCAACTAAGGTCGCCATCCGCTACCCTCCTTATATAGAAAATATATGAGAAAGATTATGGACAGCGACAAAACTAATGTCAATAGCTATTTGGCAGAATAACTGTCAGAAAGGATCTGTAGAAAGAAAAAAGTTGTCTCAACGAGGTGGCAAAGAGCTGATTGAGTGTCGTGCTTATACCATGTGTGGAAGCGCTATGGTTCATTTTGATACATGACAGGATCCGAAAGCGGGTGACTCTGAGGGTCACAAGGGAAAATTTCTGACAGGGTACAAGCTGTAAAGAATTGTTAGCCTAACGTTCTCATTCTCCATTGTCAGTTGGAAATCGACTCCTCTCAAGCTGCGGCGAACCAGATACTGTGATTGGTCAGACAAGCGCAGCACAGGCAGCACCAAGGAGCGCGGTGCGGTCGTTGAGGATCACCTTGACCGGGATGGTGGCAAGCAGATCCCCCAGGCGCCCCTTGGTGCGAAAAGCATAAAGAAAGATCGGCTCCTTGAGTTTGGGAAGGATGCGCGGCGCGATGCCGCCCCCCAGGTAGACGCCGCCGGTGGCCAGAAAGCGCAGGGCGGCGTTGCCGCATTCCGCGCCATAGACGGCGACGAAGATCTCCAGGGCCCGGGCGCAGAGGGGGGAGCTGCCCGAAAGGGCCGCGCTGGTGATCACCGGGGCCGGGTCCCCCTGGCTGAGCGCCGCTGCCACGGAAGGCTCTTCGTCCGCGTACCGACGCTCGCACAGGAACCGGTAGATGTTGACCAGGCCGGGACCGGAGATGACGCGCTCGTAGCTGACCCGGCCGAACTCCCCCGTGAGGTAGTGCAACAGTTCCGCCTCCTCGTCGCTGCGCGGTGCGAAGTCGGCATGCCCCGCTTCGCTTGGGAGCGGCCGGTGCCGCTGTCCGTCCCAGTAGGCAAGCGATTCACCGAGGCCGGTGCCGGCGGAGACGACAGCGATGGTCCCCGTCGGATCGGGATTGCCGGGGTTGAGGACGAGCAGGTCCTCCTCCTTAAGCGCGGCGATGCCGTAGGTGTTGGCGGCCAGATCGTTCACGAGCAGTACCCGGGGAAGCCCGAGCTCGCGGGCGAGCAGGGCGCCGTCGATATGCCAGGGGAGGTTCGGGGTCTCAACCGTCCCCTCGAGGATGGGACCGGCGATGCCGAAGCAGGCGCGCTCCGGGGTGAGCCGGTGCTCGGCCGTGAAGCGTGCCACGATCTGGTACAGGGTTTGGTACTGGGCACTGGGGTAGTGGGACTCGGCAAGCGCCAAGAGTGCGCCGTCCTTTACCCGGAAAAAGGCGAGGCGGGTCGAGGTTCCTCCCACATCTCCTGCGAGAATCAGCATGACTGCCTCCTTGTCCGCCCCCTTTTAACCGGCCTCCTCGAGCCGCACCAGGAAGTCGGTCCCCTCCCAGGTGCCGGCGTCAGGCCAGTAGAAGGTGAAGATGACCCGTTTGCCGGCGGATAGCCCGGCGGTCTCCAGGTCGGTCACCTCGAGCCCCAGACCGGTAGCGCGCGAGGCGGCGTGGCTCACCGTCTCCCAGCCGTCGCAGCTCCAGTAGATGAGGGCCGGCGCGAGGGTCTCGATGCGCAGATCGAGGCCGGCTTTCATGGAGCGCAGCTTGTGGTTGAAACGCCAGGTCCGACGCGGTGCCCGGACGCGATCCTTCAGGTAGCGCTTGACCGGCTGCGGGGGGAGATCGAAGACCCTGCCGTCGCTTAACGAACGCACCAGCTTCAGGTACTCGGCGTGGGCCCAGACCAGCGGCTGCGCGGAGCCGGTCGGGCCCCCGAAATGGAGATCCCTTCCCGGGAGATCTTGGCCGTCCCATACCTGCTCGGGCAACAGCCCCCCCGGCGAGGCAAGCGCCTCCAGGGTTCTTCGGAGGCGGCTGGCCTCGTCGGGGCGGCCGGCTGCCAGTTCGTAGTGGGCGCGCTCTCCGGTGAGTAGCGGCCAAGGGCGGCCGCGGCCGGTGCCATCGAAGGGGGCACCGTCTTCGTGCTCGCCGTAACCGTCTCCGTTGTAGCGGTACCAGACGGGTCCCTGGTCCATCTCCAGTTTAAGGAGCGCGTCCACCAGGCGCAGGGTTGACGCGATGCGCGGGTCGTCCGGGGCGCGCAGCCCGAAGCGGACCAGAGCCAGGGCGTCGGGGCTCACCAGGTGCGCCACCGGAAGCGCCGCCTCGGCCGGGGGGCGGTTGCGCAGCGGAACGAGTTCCGGGGCGCGCTCGGACTCGACGGCGGGATCCCGAACCGCAACCCTCACGTAGTAGCCGGGGAGGTCGTACTCGCGGCACCAGTCGCTGTCGGTCAGGTACATCCAGCGCTCCAGCGAGTCGTTCCAGACGTCGGCGGTTTCGCGCAGGTAGCGCGCCACTCCCGCCTCGCCGCAGGCCTCGGCGAGTTCGGCGCCGGCCAAAAGTGCCGCCACCTGGGCGGCCACGGTGAAGGGGGAGTAGCCGGGATCCTCCTCCCAACGGTCCTGCGGGCTCACCGGACCGACCCGCACCAGGTACCCCACGGCCTTGCGCACCATGGGCCAGAAGCGCTCCAGGGAGCCGGCATTAAGCGCCCCCTCGCGCCGGGCCAGATCGACCAGGAGCACCGGGAGCGCGGTCTCGTCGAGCTGGATGCCGCTTTGCCCGGGTGTTCCGTCCAGCCAGAGGTTTTGCACCCAGTGCCCGTCCGCCTCCTGGGTCGCCTCGAGAAAACCCAGGGCCCGAACGGCCTCCTCCTTGGCCCCCAGCGCCAGAAAGCCCCCCGCCGCCTGCACCAGGTCGCGCGGCCAGGCGAGGTGATACCCCCCCAGGTCGTTGTCCCCGCGGCTTTCCCCCCAGGGGATGGAGAGGCTCGCGATGATGCCGCCGGGGAAGTGCCCGGCCTCATGGCTGCGCAACAGCGCGGCGCTTGTCCGGTACAGGGCGGGAAGCGGAGCGTCCTTCACCTCGTCCAGGGGTAGGAGCCCCTGCTGCCACCCGCTCCAGCGCCGCAGGTATTCGTCGCGTGCCGCCGGGAACCCCTGGCACAGGGCGGCGCGGGCGCGCTGCCCCGCCTCGGCGGCCCCTTCCCCGAAGCCCAGCGCGAGGAGAAATGATCCCTGGCTGGCGGCCAGGTCCACTTCGGCGCAGAGCGCCACGTTCCCGTTGTCGGCACAGCCGTAGTACCAGAACAGCGAGCCGTGCTGCATGAGGTCTTGCCAGCCATCCGAGCTGCCGACGTACCCGACCGAGCGGGCCAGCCAGGGAACCGAGCAGGCCAGGGCAAGCGCGCTGCCGTCGCGCTCGGCGCAGAGGAGCTCCACCCCCTTGTACTCGCCGACCCGGGCGTTGTTCCCTCCCCCCCGGTTCCCCAGGTGCGGTGCCAGGAGTACGAAGAGCCGGTAGCGCTGCAGCGCCCCGTCGAGCGCCTGGAAGCGGATCTGCTGCAGGAGTACCGGGCGCCGGGGGTCGCTCAAAAGTTCCTTTTCTACGAGATAGCGCCCCTGTTTGCAGCGGGTAACGACCCGGAAGGCGGGCACACCGGGGGCGAGCCAGCTCAACTCGGCGACCGTGTCGCGCTTTTCCTCCGAGCGGAACTGCGCCCCGTCGGTGACCAGCAGCCCCAGGTCCCGCAGGCAGGCCCGGTCGATGCGCGGGTAGTAGACCTCGTTCACGATTCCGTGCCCCACCGTGAACCAGAGCGGGCTGGCACCGCTGAGCGCGGTACCCACGCCGGATTTCGCGCTCGAGGTCCAGCGCGCCGCGACACCCGGCCACCCCGGTGCAGCTTGCCCTTGTTCTCCCATACGGCCCCCCCGGCAGACAATCATTAGTTTTAGCTGGACTTCGCCTTGGTTATGATAACGGCAAATAACGGCAAGGCAAGCGCCCGCCAGGTGGCGCCGGGACAGCAAAAAGCCGCCAAAGCGATTGCTTTGACGGCCTGGCGGGACACGCTGCGGCGGCGGGTTTTAAGGGGGTGGCGCAGGGGCTTTCATGATCGCATCGGCTATCTTTTGGCTCAGTGTGGAGAGGGCGCGGCTGAAGGCGGCGACCAGGGAATCGTACCCCTCCCCCGCCGTCTCGTCGAGCCGAACGCTGCCGGTGCGCGGGGTGCTCTCCGCGGCGCCGCGCAGGGTCCAGGCCACCTCCAGGGAAACCCCCTGCCCCGGTTGCGCCTCGAAGCGCTCCACATCGAGGAGCAGGCGGTAATCGGCGCTGACGCCGGCATGTTCCTGGTAGCTGAAGGCGCGTCCCGGGCCGAGCAGGCGCCCCAGATCCGCGGCGACCACCCGGGCGATCCCCCCCTTGAGCGGTTCGGCCCAGCGCTGCTGCTCGAGGATCTCCACGCGGTTGCCGGCAAGCCGCACCACGAGTTGCGGGCGGTCTACCAGTTCGGGAAGGGTCACCGGGCCGACCGCGACCCTCGGCTCGGCGCCGGACGAAACGGGGGGCGCAGCCGGCAAAGGAGCCGGCACCGGGCGCCCCGGAAGCCTCCGTGCGGGGGTCTCGGCGGCAGGCGGCGCGGCGGCGGGACGCGGGGAGGCGAGCGACGGGGCGAGCGGCTCGAGGGTGTAGAAGCTCACCTGGGGAGACCTGGAGCAGCCAAGGGAGAGGAGGGCCAGCGCCCCCGCGAAGAAGATGCGCCTCATTTCTTGTCCTCCTGTTTGCCGCGGACCAGCGATTCGGGGTGCTGCTCCAGGTAATCGCCCAGGACCCTGAGGGACTGGGCGGCTCGGGAGACCTCGCGCAGGGTATCGCGCAGGTCGAGTTGCAGCGGAGCGTCCGGGGCGAGCACGCCGTTTGCCTGCCCCAGCGTGCCGCGCGCCTGCCCCAGGGTGCGCTTGAGCTCGTCCAGGGTGGCGCGCACGTCCTCGAGCGACTTGCGGGCCTCGACGAGCGTGGAGCGGGCCTCCGGCACCACCGCCTGGTCCACGTTCTTCAGGAGCCGGTCGGCGCTTTTCAGCGTGGAGTCGAGCGACTGCACGGTCTTGCGCGCGTCGCCCCCCAGCTCCTCGATCGGCACCTTCTCGAACTTCTGCACGATGCGCATGAGCTGTTTCTGCAGCTCGCCCATCGACCCCGGCACGGTCGGGAAGCGCGGCGGGGTGGAGCTCCAGTCGATGCCGGCCTTTTTCGTCTTCGGGAAGAAATCGAGCGAGACGTAGAGTTGGCCGGTGACCAGGCTGCCGCTTTTGATCTCGGCCCGGAAGCCGTGGGCGACCAGGGCGTCGAGGAGCGCACGGGAGGTGAGCGGTACCGCCTGGCGGTTCTTGTCGCGCCCCTGGGCCTTGAGCCGGTCCGGGTAGAGCTGTATCTCGACGGGAATCGCCACATCCGAATTGGCGGCGTTGATCGCGACGTCGATCCGGGTCACCTCGCCCACCGTCACCCCGCGCAGGTCGACCGGTGCCCCAACCGCGAGCCCGCGCACCGACTCCTGGAAGATGAGCGTGTAGCGCTCAGTCACCTCGGCGTGCTTGAAGGCCTCCTCCTTGGTGGTGTAGAGCGGGAACACGGAGTTCCCCTGGGCGGCCGGCGCGTTGAAGCGGTCGTCCGGGGTCTGGAAGGCGATCCCCCCCAAGAGGATGGAGACCACCGATTCGGTGTTCACCTTGATGCCGCTCGCGTTGAGGGTCACGTCGACACCGCTGGCGTGCCAGAAGACCGTATTGGTCTTTACGTACTGGTCGAAGGGGGCCCTGATAAAGGCCCGTACGGTTACCCCCTTGCCGTCGGGATCGAGCTCGGTGCCGATCACGTGCCCCACCTGCAGGCGCCGGAAGAAGACCGGTGCCGAGGCGTCCACGGAACCGACGTCCTCGGCGTGCAGCACGAACTGGCGCCCGGGGACCTCGAGAGAGACCGCCGGCGGAGCCTCCAGCCCCACGAACTCGTCGCGACGCTCGGTGGAGGTTCCTGCGTCCACCCCGATGTAGGAGCCGCCGATCAGGGTGCCCAGGCCGGTCACGCTGCCGCCGGAGATGCGGGCCTTCACCACGTAAAAGCGGGTGTCCTTCACCAAAAGCCCACGGGCGTCCTTGCTCATCTCGGCGGTGACCACCACGTGCGAGCGGTCCCTCGAGATGGCGAGCCCCTTCACCTCGCCGATCTGCACGTCCTTGTACTTGATCTTGGTCTTACCCGCCTCCATCCCCTCTCCGGTCTTGAAGACGATGGTGATGGTCTCGCCGCGGTCCAGGATCGCCTTGGCGGCAATGGAGAGGCCGACCAGGGCGGCGACGATGGGGATGATCCAGACCAGCTGGATCGAGAAGCGGCGGCGCGGTTCGCTGACCGCCTCGGGGATCTCCGGGAGTTCCGGGCTATTGGGCGTCTCGTTCATGACCTCTCTCTTTGTACAGGGGATCCCAGATGAGCCGGGGATCGAATTTCAGGGAAGCGAACATGGTGAGCACCACGACGGCGCCGAAGGCAACCGCGGCGGGACCCGCCTTGACCGTCGCCAGGGACCCAAGCTGCACCAGGGCGGCCAGAAGCGTCACCACGTAGATGTCCAGCATGGACCAGCGCCCCACCAGTTCCACCATCCGGTAGAGCCGGGTGCGCTGGCGCGGCTGCCAGGTGGAGCGGCGCTGCACCGAGATAAGCAACACGGTGAGCGAGATGAGCTTTAAAAGCGGGATCAGGATGCTCGCGATGAAGACCACCGCGGCGATCCCCCAGGAGCCGGTCTTCCAGAGGTGGACCACCCCGCTCATGATGGTGTCCTTGCGGTAGCTTATCAGCGACCCGGTCTCCATCATGGTGAGCAGGTTCGCCGGAATGTAGAGGATGTAGCCGGCAATGAGAAAGGCCCAGCAACTGGTGACCGAGCCGACCTTACGCGCGTGCAGATGCGCCCCGCAGCGCGGACAGTGCGCGGCCTGCCTGGGATGGCTTACCCGCGAGACCAGGTTGCAGACGTGGCAGGCACGCAGCCCGAGGCTTGCGGCGCTTCCGGAAAGCGGGCTCATGGCGCCACCTTGCGGCCGGTGATCCGGTCCACGCAGCACCAGACGTCCCGCGTGCTGAAGGAGGCGGCCGCCGCGGCAATGAGCAGGGTCAGCACGGCGAAAGACCACAGGGCAACCCCGGGGACCACCCGGAAGTTGCCGGTCAGTTTGACGAGAGAGACCAGGATCCCCAGCATGAAGACCTCCACCATCCCCCAGGGCTCGGCAAGGCGCATCAGGCGCAAGAGCTGGTTGTACCCCGAGGGGAGCATCCCCAACTGAAGCGGCAAAAGGAGGTAGACCAGGGAGAGGATCTCCAGGGCCGGTATGACGATCGCGGTTATGAAGACCACCGTGGAGACAAGCTGCATCTCCTGGTCCCACAGCGAGCGCACCGCATCCAAGAGGGTGATCCCCTTCAGCGTCCCCTGGGCCTCGATGCCGAAGATGGGAAACCAGTTGGCGATCAAAAAGACCAGCGCGGCGCCCACCGAATAGGCGAGCGTGCGGTTGACGCTGTCGGTGGCGTTACGGTACAGGACCGCGCCGCAGCGCGGGCAGGTCGCCGCGCACCCGGGGTTGAGCGGAATCTCGCGCTGCAAGAGGTCGCAGTCGTGACAGGCTATGAGGGGTGCGTGTTCGGACATGGCTTTACTTTGAAATCGGCGATAACCTGCCTGCTCTTAAATGATAAAGGGGCCGCAGCCTGAGCAGCAACCCCTTTTGTTACAGTGGTCGGTTTTCAGCTGCCAAAGCGAACTACGGCAGTATGAGCCACGGAAGCCACCAAGGGCACGGAGAAGACCTTGAGTAAGTGGCAGCTGGCATCATCTCCCGCACATTCGAGAGAAGCAACAACAAACGCTTTTGAGGTTTGTCACCAAAGAGACTCAAATGGGGTGCGCACCCCTAATATGTCGCGGAGTTTTCCGCCGTGTGCTTGGTGGCTCCGTGGCAACCGCCTCAAGCTTTCCCGGTTCATCATGAGTTTCTATTACCGTATTTCCCGGTAACAGGCAAGTGGCATTTACCGGCAGCAGAAGCGATATCCCTTTCAGGTGACGGGGTTACTCTGCGCCCGTGGAGAGCACCTCGTCCATGAGGGAGCAGGCGATCTCCCACCAGGCTGGCTCGACCCGCAGAAACGCCTCGACCACGTCGGGGTCGAAGAGACTCCCTTTGCCGGCCACGATGATCTGCACCGCAACCTGGTGCGGTATGGGTTCCTTGTACACCCGCCGTGAAATGAGGGCGTCGTAGGTGTCGGCGATGGCCATGACGCGCCCCGCCCAGGGGATCTCCTCACCCTTGAGCCCCTGCGGATAGCCGGAGCCGTCCCAGCGCTCGTGGTGCGAATAGGCGAGATCCTTGGCAAAGGCGAGCAGCTGGTCGCCCCGCATCCCGGCACGCTCTTCGGCGCGGGCGATGGTGTCCCTCCCGTAGACGGTGTGTTTTTTCACCTGCTCGTACTCCTCTGCGGTAAAGGCGCTGCTCTTGTGCAAAAGGTGATCGGGGAGACCCACCTTGCCGATGTCGTGCAGCGGGGCGAGTTTGGCGAGGAGCTCGATGGTCTCCTGATCGAGCAGCAGCCGGTAGCGCGGGAAATTCCTGAGTTCCTGGCAAAGGACCATAAGGTAGCGCTGGGTGCGCAGGATGTGCGCGCCGGTTTCGGTGTCCCGGATCTCGGTCAAGGCGGTGAGCGAGGTCATGATGAACTCACGGGTCGCGGCCAGGTCGCGGGTCTGGCCTAGCTCGCGGCGCTCCCCGAAGAAAAGTCTCACGGGGAGCGCGGCGCAGAGGGCGCCGGCCAGTGCGATAAGCGGGAGAACCGGGGAGAGCAGCACGCCCTGTGCCTGGAAGAGCGCCCCGGCGCCGAACCAGGCGGCCAGGCCGGCGAGTGCGGTGACCAGGGTCCCCGCCAGGATCGGGAGCCCCGCGCCGGCCAGGCTCCCCAGCGTGCCGGCACTGAGGACCGCCAGGGGGCGGAACAACCAGGGCGCACCGCGGACGAAGTCGCCGTTCAGCAGGTTCTCGACCGCAATGGCGTGCACCTGCACCCCGGCGAGCAGCGACTCCGCCTGGACTGGCGTGGTGACCGTCTCCCCCATCCCCGTCGCGGTAGCACCGACCAGGACCAGCTTCCCCCTGAGCACATCCGGCGCGAGGGTGCCGTCGAGAAGCGCCGCGGCCGATACCGGCTGCTGCACCCCCTGCCAGCCGCGGTAGCGCAGCAAAAGGCGCCCCCGCTCGTCCAGCGGAATGATCCGTGTGCCGGCCTTGAGCTGCAGATCCCCCAACCAGGAAGCGCTCAGCACGGGTTCCGGCAGCGCCGGGTCGGATCGTAACAGCGTCGCCAGGGCGAGGCTTGGGTAGATGCGGTCCGCCTGGCGGATCAGCACCGGCATGCGGCGCAGGACCCCTTCGGGCTCGAAGGAGGCGTTCAGGAAACCGGAGCGCCTCACGCACCGGGTGAAATCGGGACGGCTGGTGAGCGCGCCGCGCGCTTCCCAGAGCCGGGAGAGCGGGTTCGCCCCGCCGGGAGCGGTGAGGGAGACGAGGCTTAACTGCTGGGGCGGCTGCCTGACGTTGAAGCGGCGCTCTTGCGCGTCGAAGGCCATCTCGTAGCCAAGGACGAAGGGGCCGGCGCGCAGGGCGTGTTCCAGGGCGAGGTCCCCCGCCGCCCCGGCCGCATCCGGTTCGGCGAAGATGATGTCGATGCCGACACTGGCGGGATGCTGGGCGGCGATCCGCTCCAGGAGCTCCGCCACCCGGGTGCGCGGCCAGGGCCAGCGGCCGTAGCGGGCCAGGGTGGCGTCGTCCAGGGCCACCACCACGGGGAGCCGGTATCCGGCCGGCATCCGCTCCTTCTGGATCAGGTGATCCTGAAAGCGGCCGTCCAGGTTGCCGACCAGGGGGATTTTCAGCAGGGAGACCAGGGTGAGGAACAGGGTCAGGGCGAGCCCTAAGGCAAGCGCCGGCGCCCTGCCGCCGGGATAGCGGGAACGCCAGCCGGTGCTGGGGGAGTTTCCGGGGATGTCGTTGCTGGACCTGGCTGCCACCGTAAGGACCTCCGGCTAGCGCACGGTGACCTCGGCCCGACGGTTGCGCGGTTCGGCCGTCTCGTCGGGGGTCTTCACCTGCGGATCGTTTTTGCCACGCGATGCCGCATCAACCCGGACCGGAGCCGCCCCGAGCGCCGTGAGCTTTTCGGCTACCGTCGTAGCGCGCCTGAGGCCGAGGTTGTAGTTGAACTCGATGGTTCCCACGGTATCTGCATGCCCGACCACGGAAATCTCGGCGGGGCGGCGGGCGTTGACCACGCGGGCGATTTCGGGGAGGAGTCGTTCCGATTCCCGCAGAAGCCGCGCCGAGCCGAACTCGAAGTAGAGCTGGTAATGCACCGGGGGCTGCGGCAGGGCCTCCAGGAGGGCCCGGTACTGTTCGCGCACCGCGGCCGGGTCGAGTTGCACCGGGCGGCCGGGCTCCCGGCCTCCCCCCTCGACCGCAACCGACTCGAAAGGCCGTGTCAGGCGTTCGGCCCCCTTCTGGTTCTGGACCGTCACCTCGCCGGTGGGCCGGTTCTCTTCCGGAAGGAGGATGAACGACGCCTTGGGCCCTGCGCAGCCGCCGACCAGCGTCAGGAAAAAGAGGAAAAGGGGAAGCAGTCGGCGGGAGAGCGGGTTCATGGATCGACTCGCGCAATGAGGTGGGTGCCGCGTATGCCCAGGGTGGCCACCGGCGTCTCGATGTGGACCGATCCCGGCGAGAGTTTGGAGATCTTTCCAGAGAGGTACTCGATGAGGCCGCGGCTTAGGCGCAGCACCATCGCGAAGGAGCCCTGGGCGGGATCGTAGCTGAAGCGCTCGATGCTGGTACGGCTCGAGGACCCGAGGGAGAGCACGGTGTCGTCGCGCAGGATGACCCCAAGGGAGCCGTGGGCGCCGGTTGTCAGGGCATCGCCCTGCATAAGCCCCGTCCCCGGGGTCGCTCCCAACCGGTGGCCGTCGCGCACGATGAAGGCTTCGCCGGTTGCCGATTTCACCAGGCCAACCTGCTGCAGGTCGGCCGCCTGGGCGACGGCCGCACTCAAAAGAAGCGCTATCACTAGAGAAAAAGTCCTGCGCATAGCGTTACCCGGTACTTCGGTTAGCAATTCGGACTACTTTTGTCTTCAATGTAACGCTTTTGACGCGGGCAAGGCCAGCTATTTTCGGAACAGCGGGATTAGCCACGGAGACACGGAGGACACGGAGAGAGCATTTTGGAGGGAGACAAGCGGAAACAGTGGTGAACCACTTGCAGGGAAAGGCGGACCATCACTGTCTCACCTTTTCAACGGCTTGAGTGAGTGGCCTTCAGGTGACAGGTGAAAGATCGTTTGCCTTCTTTCAGATCAGCACACAGCGGTCAGGCCGGGACGAAGTAGACGTCGGTTGCTTTGACAAGAGGATGATGGTCAAGGAGGCGTCGACCCGGGCCAGCTCCTCGACCGCCACCAGATAGCTCGCCAGGTCGCGCCCGCCCCCGCCCATCCGGGTCGGGAACGGGAGGCTGAAAACCCCCATGCGCTGCAGTTGCTTAACCAGCTCTTCGGGAAACTCTCCGCTCTGGTCGCGTTGCGCCGCACCGGGACGCACCTCGGCCTCGGCAGAGGTGCGCACCCGCTTTTTAAGCGCCAGCTGCTCCCCATCGAGGTCCCAGACCGTGTCAGGCATAGTGCGGCACGCTCGCCAGGACTTCCTTCAAGGCTGAGATGCACTTTTCCAGCTCGGCCAGGTCCGCCTCGATGAGCTGGATTTCATCTCCCATCCGCAGTTTCCGCGCCGCCTGCTGCACCATCCCGATGTGTATCCCGATAGTCTCGTTCACCCTGGAGGTCTCGAATCGTGTCATCGCGGTCTCTCCTTGTACGGCACGACCTGCCGGCTACTTTTTGACTCCGCCACCCAGGGCGGAACGCACCGATTTCAGGGTATCCAGGTTCTTCTGCATGGCGCTCAGATGCTTCTCCATGTCGGTTATGGCGCCACCGAGCTTGGCCACGGTGCCGACCGTCCCGCCGCTCTCCGAGGCGCGCTTCATGACGTCGCTGCCGATTTCGCCCAACTGGGCCTCGGCGTTTTGCGGGGTCACCGACCCGCAGAGATACCCTGCGGAAAAGACGGCGCTAAGAACGGCTACGCGTATCAGGTTCCATATGGTGCAGTTGGGCATGTGACACCTCCTCTGGTTAGTTATGGCACCTTGCGGTAAGAAAACGGCCCTCCCCGGGCCGGCCAGGCTCAAAGAGCTGCGGCGGTCGCCGGCACGGGCCTGAGCGCCGCGTGTGATCTCGGCCGGCGCCGGTCGGGGGAAGCCAGGCCAGCGCCCGACTCCCCCCTTTCCAGGCACGTTTTCGGACGCCAAGACGCGGGTTTGGTTCAGGTGAGGACAGGATCAGGCGGCGAAGCGGGAGATCAGCTCCTGGCACATCCTTTCGCAGTTCTGGCAGGCATTGCGGCAGATGCGGCAGTGGGCGTGCATTTCGGCGTGGTTCCCGCACTCCTCGGCGCAAACGCGGCAAGCGATGACACAGGATTCCAGCTGGGAGCGCACCAGTTGCACATTGAACTGGGTCTGACGCCCGAGGACCCGCGCAGTGGCCTGGCAGATGTCGGCGCAGTCGAGGTTCAACCTGATGCAGCGGGTGAGTTCCTGGACCTTCCGCTCTCCGAGGCAAGCGTCGGCGCAGGAGGTGCAGACGACGGCGCAGTCCCAGAGTGCTTCGATGCATTGGGTGAGGCCGGAGATTTCCACGGGCGGGCGTTGGGGGTGGGTACTCAGCATTTCCTTGGTTTTCATAGACATTTCTCCTTGCTGGGTAATGACAGGCCATTGGAGTCAGAAAACATTGGAGAATGCTAACACACACCATCGGATGCGCAATGGAGGGGTCGGTCTGCCGCTGGACACCGTGTGCTACATTTTTTTTGGCTGGCCGCAACCTCGCGCCCGCTACGTGAATCCGCATCGCACGGTCTTGTGTCATTTCTTGACCTGGATCATGATGTAAAAAATGAATGGTGCTAGGATGAACTCATAAGCGACAGGAGATATGGGGGGACGGCGCGCCTCGAGCCTCCTGCAGGCAGCTTGCAAAGAGACCGTTACCGGCAACAGGCCAGCGACCAAGGAGAATAGAGATGACAGAATCAGCGGGTAAGGCAAAGAAAACGGTGGGCGATCTGGTAGCGCAGGATTACCGCACTGCAAAAGTGTTCGAGAAGTTCGGCATCGATTTCTGCTGCGGCGGAAACGTGGAAATCACGGAGATCTGCAGGCAGAAAGGGATCGATCAGGCACAGCTGCAGCGGGAACTTGAAGAGGTGACCTCGACGCCGGTGGACCGCAGCCAGAACTACGGCGCCTGGGAACTCCCGTTCCTTGCCGACTACATCGTCAACACGCACCACGCCTATCTGAAGGAGAACACCGCCCGCATCGTGGGATACGCCAACAAGATCGCCGAGGTACACGGCCCGCATCACCCCGAGGTGATCGAGATCGCCCGGATCTTCCGCAAGATAGCGACCGACCTGGGGGCCCACCTGCGCGAGGAGGAAAACGTCCTCTTCCCTGCCATCAGAAGGCTCAGCGAGCTTGCGAAGTCTGGCTCCGCGAAGGATGCGGAAGAGATAGGGGCATTGAAGCAATCGCTGGTCGCGCTGACCCACGAACACGACGAGATTGGCGCCGCCATCCACACCATCAGGGACTTGGCCCGCGGGTACCAGATCCCGGACGACGTCTGCAACACCTTTGCGCTGACCTACAAGAAACTCGAGGAGTTCGAGGACGACCTGCACAAGCACGTCCACCTGGAAAACAACATCCTCTTCCCGAAAGCCGCGAAGCTCTAGAGGCGAAGGTAAGGCTCGGTGCACCTGACCTTCCTGGCATCCAGGAGGTTTCCCACCATCTGGCAATGGTTACGACCCCGGGATGGCCCAGCCGATCAGTCTCGGTGATCCCCTCCTGCACCCGCCGGCGCGCCTACCGCATCCTCGATAGGGCGCGGGTCGGCTCGAGATACCTGCATCGTCACATCAGGAAAGGGTCCGACCTGCACAGGGGAAGGACCCTTTGCCGTTGCAGTTTCGCGCGTCAGACGTCTTCATCCGGGAGCCCCCCCGGTTTCGCGGGAACCTCACCCAGCCCTTACGGCCTTTCGCGGTGTGACCTCTGACCTCTCAATTCCCTTATCCGACAAGTACCATCCTCACGCCAGAGAACGTCAAACTTCGTGCCCCGTCACATCTCACAGACAATAAGCTAATTATTTCCCGATACCAGCCGATACTACCAGAAAGCACGCCCGGACTCTCTCTGACACCGATTCAGTTAAATCAGTGTAACCGAGCCAGGGTTGTCGCAGTTAAAAGGAAGGGATATGGCTATCAGCGATAAAGACTTCGAGCAGCTTCGCGATTTTATCTACCGCCACTGCGGGATTTATTTCAACGCTGCCAAAAAATATTTCCTGGAGAGCAGAGTGTCGCATCGGCTCGCGGCAACCGGCATAAAGACGGCGGCGGAATACCATGCCCTGCTCTCCTCGCCGGCCGGAGCCACTGAGCTCAAGTTCTTCATGGATGAGATCACCACCAACGAGACCTACTTCTTCAGAAATCCCGCTCAGCTTAAGGCGCTGGAACAGAAACTTTTCGCGGATATCGTGGAGAAGAAGAACAAGATCGGCTTCCGCAAGTTGAGAATCTGGAGCGCCGCGTCTTCCTCCGGCGAGGAGGCCTATACCCTGGCGATGGTCATCCTGGAGCACCGCTCGACGCTGTTCAAGGACTGGATCATCGAGATCGTGGGCACGGATATCAACGAGACGGTGATCGCCCAGGCCAAAGAAGGGGTCTACAACGCCTACTCGGTGCGAAACGTTCCGCCGCACCTCAAAAGCAAGTACTTCAAGGAAGACGGCGGCAAGTACATACTCTCGGCCGAAGTGAAGAAGTTCGTCACCTTCAACAAGCTGAACCTGTTCGATGACACCAAGATGATCTTTATGAAGAGCTTCGATCTCATCTTCTGCGCGAACGTGCTCATCTATTTCGACTTGGCCGCCAAGGCAAAAGTCGTGCAGCACTTTTACAACAACCTGCAGCCCTACGGTTACTTTTTCATCGGGCAATCGGAATCGCTGCACGGTGTCAACGACCTGTTCAAGCTGGTTCACTTTCCCGGAGGCTTTGCCTACTGTAAGTAGTAGATGCATCGAGGAGGTTGCACATGAAAGAAACGCTGATGGCCGCCAAGGCCGAGCAACTGGTCGGGGATTCCGATGCCCTGCCCACCATCCCGACCGTCGCCACGCGGATCCTGGCACTTTTGGACCAGGGCGAGGTGAACCTCGACGAGGTGGCGGACCTGATGCTGGCGGACCAGATCCTGACAGCGCGGGCACTCAAGATCATCAACTCGCCGGTGTTCCGTCCCAGCACCCCCATCACCTCCCTGAAAGCCGCGGTAGTCTACCTTGGTGTGGCGCACATCCGGGAAATCATACTGACCACCTCGCTCATCGACATCTTCGACGGCGGGTCGGCCGGAGAGCTCAGTGCCTTCTGGGAACACTCCTTCGGGGTGGGGATGGTCGCCAAGGTCATCGCGGGGAAAGCCGGCTATCGTGACGTGGACAAGGCGTACATCGCCGGGGTGATCCACGACATCGGGATCGTCTTTTTGAGCAGCTACCATGGAGACGGGATCAAGCGGGTGCAGAGCCGGTTGGACAAGGGAGCGGATCTCCTGGCGGCCGAGGTGGAGGAATTCGGGGCGAGCCACTGCGAGGTCGGGCTCTGCCTGGCCAAGCGCTGGAACTTCCCGGATGCCTACTGCGAAGTCATCGCCTGCCACCACGATCCCTACCAGGCGACCCTCGATCCCGTGCTGTGCGCGCTGGTGAACCTGGCGAACCTTTTCTGGAGCATGCACCTCCCCGATTACGGTGGCTGGGTGAGCTTCAACCTGGCCACGGAGCCGGCCTGGAAACTCTTGAAGGAGCGCTGTCCCGAGCTGAAAATGGACGAAGAGCGTTTCCGCTACGAACTCGAAGAGGCCGTGCACGAGGTGCAGCAGTTGGTGGCTTCCATCTTCACCAGCTAAACCGCTCGCCCGCAGCCCGTACAACAAAAGGGTCCGCCCCCCAGGGGAACGGACCCTTTGTTTTTTGCATCCAAGACCAGGCCTTCATGGTTTGGCTGGGAGCATGGTCATCCCCCAACGGATCCAAGACCTCTCGCCCCACTCTGTGACCCTCTGTCCTGACAATCGACCCGTTAACCGAAGACTTCGTACAGTGCCCCGTCGACCAGTGCGGTAATCTCCCTGGCAACGGGATAGTCACGTTGCAGCCGGCCGGCTCTGTCCCGGTAGGCGGGGAGCAGCTCCGGGCGCACCTTGTTCATCAGGCGCAGGGTTTGCGCGCAGAGCATGCGCACCGTGGCGTTGCGCGGCTGGTCCATGCAGAGACGGAAAACGCCGTCCAGGATGTCCCGCTCGCCACGCAGCGCGGCCCCCTCCAGAAAATCGAGGTTAAGGCAAGAGAGGCTGAGCTGCTGCTCCAGGCGCATGAGATAGTCGGCCACGTGAGCTTCAATCGGCAGATGATACCAGGAAGGTGCCGATGTCATCCGCACCCCGGCCTTCGCAGCAAGCAGCTTGGTCAGTTCGGTGCACACCTGGTAGATCCAGTCCCCACCCCTTTCATCGACGGCGACAGTCTTTTCGGCCAGCCGCATGCCATCGACCGTCCGCACCAGGCGAATGGTCAAGGTCCCCCTCGGCGAGGCTTGATCGATGGTCACGCCGAGGAGGTAATCGGGGGCATCGCCCTCGCTTCCCGCCATCTTGCAGAGCACGTCGTCACTGCACGGGGTGTCGAACACCGCGAAACCCTCACCTTGTGCCCACGGGATGAGGGCGACGCCGACGGCATCGGAAGCCAGATGTATCACCTCCGCCAAAAGCAGCGGGAGCGCACGGCTCAAACGGGTGGCTCGGCCGGTCTCAACAGCCTCAGCTCCGAGCACGGTGCTGCCGAGGACCATGAAACGCGGCGCGGTGCTGCTTTTCGGCGCCAGCAGCTTCGCAAAAGGTGAACGCTGCCGCATCCACAGAGGGCCCTCAATGGTCAGTGTCGTCAACCCTGCCGCTCCGACCGGGTCGGCGGCCGCGCCCAAGGGAGCCGGTTCCTCATCGGGCTCGGGCTGCAGCTCGGGAAGTGAGGAGAATTCGTCACCCGTTTCGGAGACGAACTCCAAGTCGCAGAAGGGATCCTCCTCCGCCCGCTCCCGATCGCTCAAATGGCAGCGCACCTTGGCCAGCGCAGTCGAGACGGCGGCATCATCCCCCTCTTCTTCCAGGTACTCCTCGAGAAGCAACTGAGCGTCTACTGCCCTGTCGCTCGCCAGATACACAAGCCCCAGCAGCGTAGTCCCGCGGGCGACCAAGGGATCCGTGTTGTAGAGATGTTCGGCGTAGGGGATGAGTTCCGCGCTGAAGCCGTCGTTCAGCGCCTTGACCAGCAAGCAATGCAGCTCGTCCGGTTGATCGCGGTGCCGGTCCAGATTCGCCAGCAGCACGTTGTCGAGCCACTGGTTCTTGCCGATGAAGAACTCGCGTCCCGATTCGTCAAAGACTTTGATCCTTCCCGGGTCGTCGGCGGGAACATCGTCCCGTACACTGGCAGGAACCGAACTCGATGCCCCATCCGGCTTAGCAGTATCTGGCTTAAAGCCAAAGAACTTACTGAAAATGCCCATCGATAGCCCTTCTAAAACGAGACGTAGTAGCGTACCAAGCGTAGACGGCGCCTGTGACTATAGGGTCTTTTGCGGGCCATTTCAATAAGAAGCTGTGCCGGCACTGATTACTGTTGCCCGTGCCCCTCCTGCGGCAGCAGCAACTCCCAGTACCCCACATCGAGCCAGCGCTCGAACTTCCAGCCGATTTCGCGGAACTCGCCGGTTTTTCGGAAACCGAATTTCTCATGCAGCGCTACGCTGGCAGCGTTCGGCAACGTGATCCCCGCGATGACCGCGTGCACCGATGCGCCGCGCAGCCGGGCCAGCAGTTCCCGGTACAGAAGCGACCCGAGACCGGCCCCGGTCGCCGACGCATCGAGGTAGACGCTGCTCTCCACGGAGAACCGGAAGGCGGAGCGCCCCTTCCAGGGAGCGGCATAGGCATAACCACGGATTTTGCCGGACTCTTCGTAGACGATCCAGGGACAGCGCCGGGTGTACTCCTCGATCCGGGAGGCCATCTCCGTCTCCGAGACCGGCTGTTCCTCAAAAGTGATCACGGTGTTACGAACATAATGGTTGTAGATGCGGCAGATGGCCGCAGCATCGGACGTCTCGGCGTTGCGGATCACTTGTTCCTCCGGGGGCAGCGGGGAATTATTTAGGCACAGGGGAAAACGGCGCTGAGGGATGTGTAGAAGGGCGAATAATCACTCGCCTACATGCCACAAACCTATGCCCGGAACTCGCGGAAGGACCTCCAAAAGGGTCGAGATCCTCTAGTGAGCCGGGGCGGTCTGCGTAGCTGCCAGTTGCCAAGCCGCAGCCCCGTTTGAAGGCCTGCGGCTCGGCAACCCAGTGGTGGCTAGAAGGCCGGGATGATGGCCTGGCCGTACTTCTCTTTCAGGAACTGTTTCAACTCGGGGCTCTGCAGGGCGGCGACCAGCTTCTTGATGTCTTCGCGCCCTTCTTCGCCTTTACGTACCACGAGGATGTTCGCGTAGGGCGACTTGGCGTCCTCGCGGAACAGGGCGCTCTGCGGGTCAATCTTGGCATCGAGGACGAAGTTGGTGTTGATAACGGCACCGTCGACGTCGGGGAGGGTGCGGGTCAACTGGGCTGCCTCAACCTCGACGAACTTGAATTTCTTCGGGTTGTCCACGATGTCTTTCGGGGTCGCCTGGAAGTTGGAAATCCCCTGCTTCAGCTTGATCAGCCCCTGTTTCTCCAAAAGTGCCAGGGCACGGTACTCGTTGGAGGGGTTGTTGGGTACCGCGATCTGGGCGCCGGGCTTCAGGTCGTTGATCGAGGTAAGCTTCTTGGAGTAGAAACCGATCGGCTCCACGTGGATGGAAGCGGCGACGGCGAACTGATAGTTCTTCTCCTTGACCACCGACTCGAGGTACGGGACGTGCTGCCAGTAATTGGCGTCGATCTGCTTCTCGGCCAGGGCCGGGTTGAGCCTGGTCTCGTCGTCGAGCGTCACCACCTCGAGGTTTACCCCCTGTTCCTTGAGCTTGGGGACCACAAACTTGAGGATGTCGGCATGCGGGACGACTGCGGCTCCTACCCTGAGGGTAGCACCTGCTGCCGGTGCCGCGCTGCTGCCTGCCGGGGTGTTCTCTTTCTTCTTGCAACCCGCGAGCGCACCCAGTGCCAAAGAAAGGGCCAGTGCGGTGATTCCCAGGGTCTTAACGGTCAACTTCTGTTTCATGAAACATCCCTCCATTGGGTTAAATCCGATCTTTGGAAGACCGGTGATGTTTGGTATCGATTCTACGGGCCAACCGGTCGCCGCCCCACTGTACTGCCTGGACAAAGATCACCAGGAGCACGACGGTTGCGAGCATGACGTCTTCGCGGTAGCGCATGTAGCCATAGCGGATGGCGAGGCTGCCGAGTCCCCCAGCACCGATGGCACCCGCAGTCGCGGTGAAGCCGGTGATGGTGATGATGGCCAGGGTGAGGCCGAGCACCAGCGAGGGGAGCGCCTCGGGGATCAGGACCTTCACCACGATCTGCAGGGTGCTGGCACCCATGGCGAGCGCGGCCTCCACCTTCCCCCATTCCACCTCTTTGAGGCTGTTTTCGATGAGCCTCCCCACAAACGGCGCGGCGGCGATGGAGAGCGGCACCACGGCGGCGGTGGCCCCCAGGGTGGTACCGACCAGGAAGCGTGAGAGCGGCAAGAGAAGCACGATCAAGATGATGAAAGGGAAAGAGCGCGCGATGTTGATGATCGTTCCGAGGGCCCGGTGCAGACGCGGGGAATCTTCCAGATGCCCAGGGGCGGTGAGCACCACCAAGACTCCGAGCGGCAGGCCGAGCACAACCGCGGCCAGCGTGGACAGTACCACCATGTAGAGGGTTTCCGCGAAACCCGATGCGAGCATCGGGAGTAGATCTTCCTGCATTGTTCACCTCATCGTGTAAAGTGAGACGGCACGGATGTCAAACTCCCGGGAACGACGGAGCATGAAGCGCCTGCCGGGATTTGTACATCAGATGCCGGAACCGTTTACCTGCTGCGGGGCACTGTGCGTCAGAAACAGCTGCATGGTGCTGCTTCGGGGGGCGTTGAAGACCTGCTCGACGCTGCCGGACTCCACAATGCGCCCCTGGTCCAGGACCGCGACCTTGTTGCAGATCTGGCGGATGACCTGCATTTCATGGGTGATGAGCACGATGGTCACCCCGAGCTTGCGGTTCACATCGGCCAGAAGATCCAGGATCGAGGCGGTCGTCTGCGGATCCAGCGCCGAGGTCGCCTCGTCGCACAAAAGCAGGTCCGGGTGGTTGGCCAAGGCACGCGCGATCCCCACCCGCTGCTTTTGTCCGCCGGAAAGCTGGGACGGGTACGATTGCTTTCGGCCATGGAGCCCGACCAGTTCGAGGATCTCGTCCACCCGCGGCCCTATCTCCCGTTTCGGGCAACCCGCCAGTTCCAGGGGAAAGGCGACGTTGTCGAAAACGGTCCGGGAATCCAGCAGATTGAAGTGCTGAAAGATCATGCCTATCTTCTTGCGGGCCTCCCGCAAGGCCCCGCGGTCCAAGCCAACAAGCTCGCGTCCGGCCACGACGATACTGCCGCTGTCCGGCTCTTCCAGCCGGTTCAGGCAGCGGATCAAGGTGGACTTACCGGCGCCGCTTAGCCCGATGATGCCGAAGATGTCTCCGCTGTCCACCGTCAACTCGATGTTGCACAGAGCGTCAACCGGTCCGTGTGCGGTCCGGTACCGCTTGTTAAGCCCACTGATGGTGATCATCCCGACTCCCTGCACTGTTTTGAGCTGCCTCAGACAAGAGGAGGCCAAGGAGGGTTCCCCGGCCTCCAGTGGTCTGGTCAGCGGCCATACTCTATTACCCTATTGGGTAAGTAGTCTATACAGCAAAGGCGGCGAAAAGTCAACTCATTAATCCCCCCCTGACCGCCGTCCAGTAGCCGAGTAAAAACAACTCAACTGCCAAGCACCGGCCGCTTGTCCCCGGGGGCCATCCGGCGACCATACCGTTTCGGTACGCCTGACCTCTTTCCCCAAAAAAAGGCCAGGCGTAGCCGTTTTAACAGCTTCTGCCTGGCCTCCAGGTTGTCGGGTATCACTACGGTTACCAGGTTTTGGCAACCGCTTGCCCCTTAGCATCAGAAAGGGACTGGTCCTTTTCCAGACCGTGCGGCAAGTCCCGCTTTACGATGTCACCACGAGCCCACGCGCCACTACCTCGGCAACGTCCCGCACCTCGACCATGCCGCTGGCCAACTCCTTCACCCCGTCCTCGATCATGGTCATGCAGTAGGGACAGGTAACGCAGATGGTATCGGGGTGGCTATCGAGTGCCTCCTCCACACGGTTCAGGTTGATCCGTTCGCCCAGGTGCTCCTCCAGCCACATGCGCCCGCCACCTGCACCACAGCAAAAGGATTGTTCCTTGTTTCTGCGCATCTCGAGCGGCGCGCTCCCGGTGGCCAATTCGAGCACCGCGCGGGGAGCCTGGTAGACGCCGTTGTGGCGCCCCAGGTAGCAGGAGTCGTGGAACACCACACTCCCTGCATCGACCTCCTGAAGTTGGAGCCTCCCCTCACGCATAAGGCCTTCAATAAATTCGGCGTGCGGGATCACCTCGATATCCAGGCCGTACTGCCGGTAGTCGTTTTTAAGCGTCGTGAAGCAGTGCGGGCACTGAGTGATCACCTTGGTCACCCCTCTCTCATGGAAGGCGGCCACGTTGTCGCGGGCAAACTGGTCAAAAAGGTACTCGTTCCCCAGGCGGCGCAGGCTGTCACCACAGCACTTTTCCTCCTTGCCGAGGATGCCCCAGGATACGCCTGCGGCGTTCAGTATCTGCGCCAACGCCAGGGTCACCTGTTTGCTCCTCGGATCGAAGGAACCGGAGCAGCCGACGTAGAGCAGGTACTCGGTCCGGCCCGCCTCGAAGGTCGGCACCTGCAGGGAGCCCGACCACTTGGTCCGCTCAGCGGGAGCGATGCCCCAAGGGTTGCTGCGCTGCTCCAGGTTCTCGAAGAGCAAGAGCAGTTCTTGGGGGAAATCGGCATGCATCTGGACCTGGTGCCGGCGCAGCTTGGTGAGCTTGGGTAACTGTTCGATGCAGACCGGGCAGGCGGCCAGGCACGCCGCACAGGAAGTACAGGACCAGATGGCATCAGCCGCCACGCTCTGCCCCCCCTCTCCTACCAGCGGGATGGAGCGGGAGCCACCAGCCTTGATGAGCGGGCCGCTCACCAGGAGGTTTTCCTTGATGCTGTGCATGACCAGGCGCGGGTTGAGCGGCTTTCCGGTCGTGGTTGCCGGGCATTGCTGCTGGCAGCGACCACATTCGGTACAGGAGAAGGAGTCGAAGAGATCCTTCCAGGTGAAGTCATCGATTCGACCGGCACCCAACCGCCCGCCTTCAACGAATTCCTCACGTGGCGGTACCGGGATACCATCCAGCTCCTTGAGGTAGCAATTGGGGAGCGCCGCCAGGATGTGCAGGTGTTTGCTGAAGGGAAGATAGTTGAGAAAGAACAGCAGGGCTGCAGCGTGCAGCCACCAGAAGCAGGCTCCGACGAACCTCAGCTGGCTCGCGCCCAGGTGGCCGCCGAGCAGTCTCCCCGCGACCGAACTGACCGGCATGGCGGCCGCTGCGGGCTCGGTCCCTGCTGCTATTTCGGCGCCGTGCAGACCGAAGTAGGCGATCATGAGTACGCCGATCAGGGCGAGGATGCCGAAGGCCTCCAGGCTGCGCGCTTCCCGGTAGGGGGGATTGATTGCGCGGCGACAGGCGGCGACGCACACCGCAACCAAGGCGGCGAGGGATACCAGGTCGAAGACGGTCAAAAGCGGCCCGTACCATGCGGCGGGCAAGAGCGAGAAGCGGGCGGGCGGGAAGATTCCGGCCAGCAGGAATTCGCCGTTGGCCAGGGCCAGGACGAGAAAGGACCAGAAGATCAGCAGGTGGTTCAGGCCAAAGGGACGGCTCAGCACCCGCCGCTGCAATAGGGCGAGGCTGAACATCGCCTTGAGCCGCTGCCCGGGGTTGGAGAAGCGGTCCTCAGTGCCCCCCAGGGCGACCAGCCCCAGGCGGGTGTAGCAACTCCAGCAGAACAGGAGACTTGCGCAAATCAGAAGTGGTGCGAAGACAATGGGATCAGGTTGCATAGGGTTCCTCTTTTTCTGGGCTGAGCGACGCGGTGCAATATCACCTGACGCCCTTCAGCTCCCTGAGGTAGCTGGTGATTGCCGGAACAACCTTGAACAGGTCGCCGACGATACCGTAGCCTGCTACCTCGAAGATGGGGGCCTGCGGGTCGCGGTTGATGGCGATGACCAGGTCGGAATCCTGCATGCCGACCAGGTGCTGGATGGCCCCGGAGATCCCGCAGGCGAGATAGATCTTCGGACGCACCGTCTTGCCGGTCTGCCCCACCTGGCGCTCCGCGGGCATCCACCCGGCGTCCACCGCGCTGCGCGAGGCCGCCACAACCCCGCCAAGCTCGTCCGCCAATTCCTGCAGGATGCCGAAGTTCTCCTTGGACATCATGCCGCGTCCGCCGGAGACGATGAACTCGGCGCCGGCGATGTCCACCTGGTTGCCCCGATTCTCCCGGATCACCTCGAGCACCTTGGTGAAGACCAGCGCCTCGTTGATGGGGAGGGTCTCGTGGACGATACTGCCGCTGGCGATCGGCCTGCGTTCAGGGAGCGTCATGACGTGTGCGCGCACGGTGGCCATCTGGGGGCGGAACCGGTCGCACATGATGGTTGCCATGATGTTGCCGCCAAAGGCCGGGCGGGTCTGCATCAGGTTGCGGTTCTCATCGATGTCGAGACCGGTACAGTCGGCGGTGAGCCCGGTCCCGACCCTGGTCGCCACCGCACCAGCCAGGTCGCGCCCCAGGCCGGTCGCTCCCATAAGGACGACCTCCGGGCGGTACTTCTCGATCAGGTGGCAGAGGGCGTCCAGATAGGGGTAGGTTCGGTAGTGCAGCAAGACCGGCTGGTCCACGAGGTAGACCTTGTGAGCGCCGTAGTACATAGCCTCCTGACACAAGTGCTCCACCCGGTCGCCAAGGACCACCGCGCAGAGTTCGACGCCGAGTTTGGTCGCGAGCTCGGCACCTTTGCCGAGGAGTTCCCAAGAGACCCGGGCGGCCTCGCCGTCAGTCTGCTCGACGAAGACCCAGATACCGCGGTATTGAGCCACCAGTGCGCGACGGGCCTTCTCCTCCGGGTCCGCATCCTCCTCCGCCAGGTCCTTTTGGCCGTCCAGGGCCGCGAGAATCTCCAGTTCCTCCGGCGAATAGAAGATCTCCAGCGCACCGCCCGGACAGGCCTTTACGCACTTCAGACAGCCGATGCACTTGGCAAGCAGGATCTCCGGCTCGCCCGCAGCGTTCATCTCGATGCCGTCTACTGGGCAGCTCCCCTGGCAGCGGGCGCCGCAGGCGATGCATTTGCCTTCCAAAAGGCGCACCTTGCCCCGTGGCTTCTTGATCTTGGTTGTGACCTCGGTCATAGGGATTCCTTCTTTACAATCTGTATTGCCACGGAGGCACGGAGCTCACGGAGTACGTCAACGGCAATCTCCCCCCTCCGTGGCAGAATCGGACTTTAGATGGTTAAAAGGTCCCGCGACAGGAGACGCTGGACCAGGTCGCGTGCCGTGCCGGACGGGTCCTTGAGTCCGTTGCCCACGATCTCACCCTGGCTGCGTTCCGGCGAGAAGATCCGGCTCACCCAGGTCGGGGATCCCTTGAGGCCGATGCTGTTGGCATCTAGCCTCAGGACACCGTTGTCCCAAACATCGACATCGCTCTGCACGGCCTTGAGCCGCATGGGAACAGTCGGATAGCGCGGCTGGTTCAACTCCCTCACCACGGTAATCATGGCGGGAAGCTTGGCCTCGACGATCTCGTAGCGCCCCTCAAGCTTGCGGCGCACCCGAATTTTGCGGGCAAGGAAATCCAGGTGCTCGATCCGGTCCACCAGGGTGAGCTGCGAGATACCCAGCCGCACCGCGATTCCCGGCCCCACCTGTGCCGTGTCCCCGTCGATGGTCTGTTTGCCGCAAAATACCAGCCCCACTTCGTCCTGCTCGGCCAGTTTCCTGATCGCGGCGGCCAAGACGTTACTGGTAGAGAGGGTATCGGCGCCGCCGAAGGCGCGGTCGGAGAGCAGGATCGCCCGGTCCACGCCCTGCGACAGCGCTTTCCTGAGAGTGGCCTCGGCATTGGGCGGCCCCATGGAGAGAGCCACAGCTTTAAAACCGTAGCGGTCTTTCATGCGCAGGCTCTCTTCCAGAGCGTGGCTATCGTAGGGGTTGACGATGAACGGGATGCCATCGCGCACCAGGGTATTGGTGACCGGGTCGATCTGCACCTGCGTGGTGTCGGGAACCTGCTTGATACAGGCAACTACGTACATGGCTTGCCTCCTGAACGGTCGATCAGTTCTCTGTCGCCGTTTCCAGGCGCCTGGAGCGCTCCCACTGTTCCTTGAAAAGCATCAAGGCTTCGCGCAGAACAGCCGATGCCTTCGTTTTCCTTGCGTTCATGATTTTCTGAAAAGCACTGAACTCCTCTTCGCTCATCCTGATCGAAACGATATTGCTCTTGATCCTGCGCTGCACTCCCATGGTCCCGCTCCTCTTTTTTGATTACGCCGTGTGGTCACAGCAGAATTAGTTCGTCTCCCGGCCGGATTATCCCGCCGCTCACTACCTTGGCAAAAACACCTTCCTTGGGCATCACACAGTCCCCCGCCTGGTAGTAGATGGCACAGCGGGTATGGCAGACTTTGCCGATCTGGGTGATCTCCATCTCAACGAGCCCCACGGCCAGCCGGCTTCCCACCGGAAGGGCCACCAGATCGATGCCGCTGGTGGTCAGGTTCTCGGCGAAATCCCCCGGCCCCACCGAGAGCCCCAGCTGCTGCATCTTCCGGATGCTCTCCTGCGCCAGCAGGCTCACCTGGCGGTGCCAGTCCCCGGCGTGGGCGTCGCCGATGATGCCGTAGTTCTCTCTCAGGTGCACGGCGTCCTTCGGGGTTTTCTTCTCCCCTTTCGACTCGCTGACACTTACCGCTACGATGCGTCCTTGCTGCATGCGGACCTCCTGAAACGTCCAAATCTTTTTTTGCCACGGAGACACGGAGTAAAACCAGCTTCGGGGAAGCACTAAACCTTGGAGAGGCAAGGCGAGGTGTTCCCTTGCCTGCTATTTTCTCAGGTACTCTCCGTGGCATCGAAAGCGCCGAACGCTCTACTCGGCAAAGACCTGCAGCAGAAAGACTTTCCCCGTTTATCGCCTTTCCCCGTTTATTCGCCTTTCTCCGTGATCTCCGTGCCTCCGTGGCAAAAAAAATGCCTCTACCCGCCGATGCGCGACATCGCGATGCTGGCCGTCTGCACGCCCTCTTCGGCCAGTCTGTGCTGCCCCGGTTTCTCGCGCACGATGCGTCGCAGCGTCTGGCGCAGCAGCCCCGAGTCACCGTAGCCAAGAAGCGCCTTCAGGTTTACCGACCGGTTGGAGAAGAGGCAGCCGCGCACCTGGCCGGAGGCGCTCATCCTGATACGGTTGCAGCTCTCGCAAAAGTGCCCGGATACCGGGGTGATGATCCCGATGGCACCGGGCGCCCCTTCGATCCTGAAATTCCGCGCCGGCCCGGCCATCTCGCCGCTCACCAGCGGCAGCAAGGGATACTGCTGTGCAATCTGCTGCAGTATCTCGGCGCCCGGCATCGACTGGACGTCCCAGTCCTCGTCCCTAAGGGTCGGCATGTACTCGATGAAGCGGACCGTACACGCCTTCTTCCTGGTGAGGGCGGCGAAATCGAGTATCTCGTGGTCGTTCACTCCGCGCATCACCACCATGTTGATCTTTACCGGGGGGAAGCCGGCCCGCTCGGCCGCCTCGATGCCGGCGAGCACCCGGGAAAGGTCGCCGCCCCTGGTGATGCGGGAGAAGTTTTCCGGATCAAGGGAGTCCAGGCTCACGTTGAGCCGCGCCACTCCTGCCTGCCGCAGAGGAAGCGCCAACTCCTGAAGCAGGATGCCGTTGGTCGTGAGGACCAACTCGCGCAGCCCCTTTATCTCCGTCAAGCGCTTCAGGAACGGCACCAACCCCTTGCGTACCAGCGGCTCGCCACCGGTGATCCGTATCTTCCGGATGCCGCAGGCCACGCTGGCAAAGGCCATCCGGTACAGCTCCTCGTAGGAGAGCACCTCCTGGTGGTCAAGCTTGGCTACCCCGTCCGCCGGCATGCAGTAACGGCAGCGCAGGTTGCAGCGGTCGGTAACCGAGAGTCTCAGGTAATTAATGCGTCTGCCGTAACCATCGATCATTTCCATGTCAGCACCTCCGCAGTCTCTCTCCTACCCTGCCAGACCATTCGGACCGTCGTCCGCCTGTACATGGCAATTTCGATACCAAGGTGCAGCCAAAATCCCGCGAGGGTGCCTGAGAACGGCCGGGCCAGGGCGTCCAGGTACCTTATTCAGCGCGGTTTTCGTTTTTTTTGATCCGAGGGAAGGTGGAAAGTCCGGAGGGGAAATCGGATCGGGAGCAAGGGGGAGAGCAAACGTTCCACAATGTAGCAGGCGTTACGCTTTGGAGCAGCGCGAGTGTTCTATTGTGGAGCGCCACCTTTTCGGCCACCGCCCCACCCTGCCGCCCTTGCCTCGACCTAACAACCCGACATACTGTACGTTTTTCATAAACAGTACGTCTAAACGGCATTCTGGTATGCGGTTTGCGATAACCTAGAAAACCGTTTTACGAAACCGTATGCACAAATCCACAGCACGCAGGACAGACACGGGTGGCGACATCCGAAACTACACGAGGGGGACAGACACAATGGCATTAGGAAAACAGACGTACGGCTTTTTCATCCCGACAGTATCGCTCATGGGTATCGGTTCGGCCGAGGAAACCGGCCCGCAGGTGAAGGCGCTGGGCGCGTCCAAGGCGCTTTTGGTGACTGACAAGGGGATCAAGGCCATGGGTATGGCCGACAAGATCAAGGAGCAGGTCGAGGCGGCCGGCGTCCAGGTGGTGATCTTCGACGGTGCCGAGCCGAACCCTACTGACCTCAACGTAGCCGACGGCGTGAAGGTGTACCAGGAAACCGGCTGCGACGCCATCATCACCCTGGGCGGCGGCAGCTCCCACGACTGCGGCAAAGGCATCGGCTTGGTGATCGGCAACGGCGGCGTGATTCGCGATTTCGAAGGGGTTAACAAGAGCACCAAGCCGATGCCCCCGTTCATCGCCATCAATACCACCGCAGGCACCGCCAGCGAGATGACCCGCTTCTGCATCATCACCAACACCGACACCCACGTGAAGATGGCCATCGTCGACTGGCGCTGCACCCCGAGCGTCGCCATCAACGATCCGCTGCTCATGGTCGGCAAGCCGGCGGCGCTCACCGCGGCAACCGGCATGGACGCCCTGACCCACGCGGTCGAGGCCTACGTCTCCACCATCGCCACCCCGATCACCGATGCCTGCGCCATCAAGGCCATCGAACTGATCGCCCAGTACCTCTCCCCGGCAGTCGCCAACGGCGACGACCTGGAGGCCCGCGACAAGATGGCCTACGCCGAGTACCTGGCTGGCATGGCCTTCAACAACGCAAGCCTTGGCTACGTACACTCCATGGCGCACCAGCTGGGCGGCTTCTACAACCTGCCGCACGGCGTGTGCAACGCGATCCTTTTGCCGGCCGTCTCCGCGTACAACCTGATCGCCTGCCCGCAGAAGTTCGCAGACATCGCGGTCGCCCTCGGCGAGAACATCGACGGGCTCTCGGTAACCGAAGCGGCCGAGAAGGCCATCGCCAGGATCCGCAGCCTGTCCGCCTCAATCGGCATCCCGACCGGCCTGAAAGCGCTGAACGTGAAGGAAGAGGACCTGAAGGTCATGGCGGAGAACGCCAAGAAGGACGCCTGCCAGTTCACCAACCCGCGCAAGGCAACACTCGAGCAGGTCATCGATATCTTCAAGGCGGCGATGTAGTTCGTCGTGCAACGGGCAAGGCAAATCCCCCCTGTCCCCCCTTCGCAAGGGGGGGGGGACGCGGGGGAGGCTGCGGTACTTCGTGGCAACACCTCGGTGACCGACGAGCTTTGAATGGCGGCACCCGCAGCACGCGGTGAGGTGCGCCGGGTACGGTGTGCGGCACCCATATCTGACACACACGGAAATCTCCGAGCCATGCTGCCTAAAAGGGACACCTCAGGGCGCCAGGCCAACGGGTTTCGCTGGAAACGGCGGAGCCTCCCTCATGGAAAGGAGTGCCCGCGCGGACGACGCGCGGCTATTACACATTTACCAGGGAGCTCGATCAAGCATGGACAAGATATTTCGCGTTAACATGACGGACCTCAGCACCAAGATTGAAGCGGTACCGGCAGACTGGGCGGGGCTGGGCGGCCGCGGCCTCACCTCGACTATCGTGGCGGCCGAAGTCCCCCCCACCTGCCATCCGCTCTCGGCACAGAACATCCTCTGCTTCGCACCGGGGCTTTTGACCGGCACCCCCGCGGCCAACTCCGGCCGCCTCTCCGCCGGCGCCAAGAGCCCGCTTACCGGCGGCATCAAGGAAAGTAACGCTGGCGGCACCGCGGCCCAGATGCTGGCAAAACTCGGCGTCAAGGCCATGATCATCGAGGGCGCCCCCAAAGACGGCACCTGGTACAACCTGAGCGTCGGCGTGAACGGGGTCACCATCAACGAGGAAAAGGAACTGTTGGGGCTGGGCAACTTCGCGGTCATCGACGCCGTGGAGGCGCGCCTGGGCAAGAAGACCGGCGTCCTCACCATCGGCCCGGCGGGCGAATTGAAGATGACCGCCGCCAACATCTCGGTAAAGGATCCCGATTCCAAGATCCGTAGCCACGGGCGTGGCGGTCTGGGCGCGGTCATGGGCAGCAAGCAGATCAAGTTCATCTCCATCGACGGCGAGGGCGCACCGGGCGTTAAGATCGCCGATCCGGAGAAGTTCAAGACCGCGGCGCGCGCCTTCTCGAAGGCCCTCTTGGAGCACCCGGTTTCCGGCGAAGGCCTGCCGACCTACGGCACCAACGTCCTGGTCAACATCCTGAACGAAGCCGGCGGCCTCCCCACCAAGAACTTCAGCATGGGACAGTTCGAGGCGCACGACAAGATCTCCGGCGAAACCATGAACGAGGTGATCGCCTCCCGCAGCGGCAAGGTGAAGCACGGCTGCCACGCCGGCTGCATCATCCAGTGCTCCCAGGTCTACAACGACAAGGACGGCAAGTACATCACCTCTGGCTTCGAGTACGAGACCATCTGGGGGCTGGGCGCCGACTGCTGCATCGACAACCTGGACGACATCGCCCGCGCCGACAACCTGATGGACGACATCGGCATCGACTCCATCGAGACTGCGGTCATGTTCGGCGTCGCCATGGAGGCGGGTATCCTGAACTGGGGAGACTCTAAGGAGATGCTGCGCATGTTGCGGGAGGAGATCGGCAAGGGAACCGCGCTGGGCAGGATCCTCGGGGGCGGTGCCGCCTCGGTGGGACGCACCTATGGTGTGACCCGGGTCCCAGTGGTGAAGAACCAGGGGATCCCGGCCTACGACCCGCGCTCCGTGAAGGGGATCGGCATCACCTACGCGACCAGCACCATGGGCGCCGACCACACCTCGGGCTACACCATCGCCACGAACATCCTGAACGTGGGCGGTTACGTCGACCCGCTCAAGAAAGAAGGCCAGGTGGAGCTGTCCCGTAACCTGCAGATCGCCACCGCAGCGGTCGACTCGACCGGTATGTGCATCTTCGTCGCCTTCCCGGCCCTCGACATCCCGGAGTGCCTGCCGGCCCTGATCGACATGATCAACGCCCGCTTCGGCATCGCCCTTACCGGCGACGACGTCACCAACCTCGGCAAGCACATCCTGAAGCTCGAGCGCAAGTTCAACACCGAGGCCGGTTTCACGAACGTGCACGACCGCCTGCCGGACTTCTTCAAAAACGAGCCGGTGGCCCCTCACAATGCGGTCTGGGACTTCACCGACGCCGAGATCGATGCGTTCTGGGATTTCTAAAAAGCGTCGCCGCCCCGCCCCCTCCCGACCCGGGAGGGGGCTACTTCTTTAAAGCAGGTGTAGCCATGCGAGTAACCGTCAAACTGTTCGCCACCTTCAGAAACGGCAGGTTCAAGGTCGAGGAGCGCGAACTGCCCGAGGGGACGCAGTGCCGCCAGGTGGTGGCGGACCTGAGCCTCACCGACGACGAGATAGGGATCATCATGATCAACGGCCGGCACGGGATGTTGGACCAGGAACTACAGCCGGGGGACGTGCTGTCGCTCTTCCCCCTGGTGGGCGGAGGCTGATATGAACGAAGCCCTCTCTTTTCTGGAGGAGTGGTCCCGCGAGGGGATGCTCCCCTGGACGGCACACTGCGCTGCCGTCAAGCACTTCGGCCTGAGCCACGCAGCGGTGGAGCGGCTCGCCCTTAAAAACGGCCTCTTCCCCGCGCGCTACCAGCGCAACCGGATGATGATCGACGTCCACGAGCAGTTGCGGCTTTTTTCCAGCCGGGTGGCCGTCATTGGCTGCGGCGGCCTGGGCGGCTACGTCATCGAAGAGCTGGCGCGCCTGGGGGTGGGTCACCTGGTGGCCGTCGACCCGGATGTCTTCGAGGAACACAACCTGAACCGCCAGATCCTCGCCACCCCGAACAACCTGGGCCTGGCCAAGGTGGAAGCGGCCCGGCAGCGGGTCGAGCAGATCAATCCGGCGGTCACGGTGACGGCGGTACAGGATGCCTTCGGTCTGGCCAATGGACGCGAACTGCTGGCAGGGGTCGAGGTGGCGGTCGACGCCTTGGACAGCATCTCCTACCGCCTGGAATTGGCGGAAGTGACGGGCGCGGTAGGCATCCCCATGGTGCACGGCGCGATCGGCGGCTGGTACGGCCACGTCGCCACCCAGTTTCCCGGCGAGGAAACGGTGCAGGGGATCTACCGGCACTGGGTGGCCGGCAAGGGGATCGAGCAGCAGTTGGGCAACCCCGCCTTCACCCCCGCGATAATTGCCAGCATCGAGGCCGCCGAGGTCTGCAAGATCCTTTTGGGCAAGGGGGAGCTTTTACGCAACCGCAAGCTGTCCATCGACCTCTTGGAGATGGAGGTGCACGAGATCCCCTACGACCAGCCGGTCAAGCTGGTCCGCGCCGCTTGAGGCAGCGCAGGCATAAAAAATTTTTGTCACGGAGGCACGGAGTACACGCAGAACAGCAAAAATCTGAGGGGGAACCTTAAGCCTCAGTCTTTGGGCTGCTCCGTGCCCTCCGTGTCTTCGTGGCAAAGCCGGCTTTACTGGTAGATCTACGAAAAATCAAATCCCCCTGCCCCCACTTTTCCAAACTCCAGATTCGGTTTACCCCCGATTCCTGGTTTCTCCGTGCCCCCCGTGTCTCAGTGGCAAAACGGTTTTAGGTTCACGGCCCTCGGTATACTCATTTGAGCCAGATGCACCTCTTGTGGTAGGTTGAAGTTGCAGCCGTGCTTGAACCTTGTGCGCTGCGTGCAAAGGAGAGGGGTATGCTACTGGAACAGCTCGTGGAGAGGGAACAGAGAAAACCGGAATACGACTGGGAATCTTACTACCAGTGGTTTTTCAGCGCGCAGGCCGGACACAACGTCAACGCCTACACCTTCTGGGAATGCAAGAAATGCCTCACCATCAACCTGCTGCTATTACCGGCACGTTACGGGAAATGCCGCTGCTGCGAGTTGATCCACCTACCCGGCACATCCCCAGCCTGACAGGTCAGACACACCAGCCCCACGCGCCGGCTTCGAGAACCTCGCCCAAGCCGCACCCAAGGGGCCAGCCCCCTGCCCTCCCCTACTCGGAGAGTTCGAACTCCTTGATCTTGCGATAGAGGGTGTTGCGGGCAATCCCCAGTGCCCTGGCGGCCTCGGTGATGTTGCCGTCGCACTGGGCGAGCGCGGTGCGGATGGTGTGAGCCTCGCTGTCCTTGAGGTCGAAGAGCGGTGGCGCGATCCCTTTTCGTGCCATCACCGCCAAAAGCCCCGCCTCCGCCTCGCGCAAGCTCGCCAGGAGCCGGTCCAGCTCCACGTCCCCCATCTGTTCGAGGCAGCGTCCCTGCGCGTAGCTTTTCAGCAGCACCTCGACCCCCTTATCACCCTCAAGTAACCCATCCGGCCCGGCTGCGGCTCCCATGCCGCGCGGCGTGAAACTGGGCCCGTACATGAAGGTTCCCCCCAGGTGCTCGGGGAGGATGCTGCCGCCGTTGCAGATGACGACCGCCCGCCGCATCACGTTGGCCAGCTCGCGGATGTTCCCCGGCCAGGCGTACTGCTGCAAGAGTTCTACTGCACCCGGGCTCAGCTTGATGCTGCGGTTTAACTGCTGCACGAAGTGCTCGGCCAAAAGCGGGATGTCCCCGGAACGGGCGCTCAAGGGCGGGATCTCCAGCCGGACCACGTTGAGCCGGTAGTAGAGGTCTTCGCGGAAGCTCTTGTCCCTGATCGCCTGTTCCAGGTCCACGTTGGTGGCGGCAATCACCCTGACGTCGGTCTTGATGGGGCGCTCGCCCCCTACCCGCATGAACTCGCCGGTCTCCAGAACCCGCAGGAGCTTGACCTGGATCTGCGGCGTGGCGTCGCCGATCTCGTCCAACAAGAGGGTGCCGTGGTTGGCCAGCTCGAAGATGCCGCGCCGGGTCTGGTTGGCGCCGGTGAAAGCGCCCCGTTCGTGGCCGAAGAGCTCGCTCTCCAGGAGGTTCTCCGGCAGCGCCCCGCAGTTCACCGGGATGAAGGGCTGCCCGGCGCGCTCGGAAGCGGCGTGGATGAAGCGCGCCAATACCTCTTTGCCGGTACCGGTCTTCCCCTGGATCAGCACGCTTATGTTCTTGCCGGCGACCTTGTAGGCAAGCCCCACCATCTGCCGCATCGCCTCGGTTTTCCCCACCCGGAAGCCGACCCCTTGGGCCACCTCAGCCCACTCCTCGCTGCCTCCCTCGCCCCGCGTCGGGCTGACGCCGGAACTGGCGGCCCGTGCCACCAGCCGCTCGATCTCGGCGATGTCGTCGAAGGGCTTTTCCAGGTACTCGTAGGCTCCCATCTGCATGGCGGCGACGGCGGTCTTCACCGTGCTGTAGCCGGTCATGATGATCACCTCGCAGGCGGGCTGGCGCGCCTTCACCGCCTTCAAGAGGGTGAGGCCGTCGGTGTCGGGGAGCTTCAGGTCGACCAGTGCCACGTTGAACGGCCCCCCATCGAGCGCGGCGAGCGCTTCCGGATGGTTCGAGGCGGTCACCACCGCGTAGCCGGCCCTGGTCAGGAGCCGCTTGAAGAAGGTGCATACGTCCGATTCGTCGTCGATGATCAGGACCCGCACGGGCAACTCTGGCATGCTGGCTCCCCCCCTTTCACGCTGCATTGTCATTATCTACCGGCAGGACCAGGCAAAACCGGCTCCCTACCCCGAGTTTGCTGTCCACTTCAATGCGCCCGCCGTGGGATTCCGCGATCCCCAGGCTCACCGAGAGCCCCAGCCCCGTCCCCTTGCTCGACTCCTTGCTGGTGTAAAACGGGGTGAAGATCTTGGAGATATCCTCGGGCGCGATGCCGGTGCCGTTGTCCAGGACGCTTAAGACCACCCAGCTCTTGCCCCCTTCCATCCGGACGCCGGTGGAGACCTCGATCACCTTCTCGGCGCGCGCGACATCGGACAGGGCGTCCCGGGCGTTGATCAGGAAGTTGGTCAGGACCTGCTGGATCTGCGGCCCGTTGGCGAAGACCCGCGGCAGTTCCGGGTCGAGGTGCTCGATGATCAGGATCTGGCTGCGGTTGATCTGGTACTGGATCATGCCCAATACCCGGTCGGTCTCGGCGTTCAGATCGATGGCCGCCTGCGGCGCCTGGTCCTGGCGGGAGAAGGTGAGCAGGTTCTGGATGATCCGCTTGCAGCGCAAGCCGCAGTTGATGATGTCCTCGAGCGCCTCGCTGCGCTCCGGCTGCCCCTCTTCTTGGAGCTCCCGCGCCAGCATCTGGGCCGTGCCGATGATGACGGTCATCGGGCTGTTCAGTTCGTGCGCGACCCCGGCCGCCATCACCCCGAGCGCCACCATCTTGGCGGACTGTACCAGTTGGGCTTCCATCTTGAGCTTCTGGGTGACGTCCTTCAGGATGATGGTGACGGCGGAGAGCTGCTTCTCGTCGTTTAAGACCGGGTAGTAGGAGAGATCCACGAAGGTGTCACCCTCGGTCTGCCAGCGCTGGAACACCGGCTTGCCGTTTTTCTTGATCTCCTCGATCGGGCAGTTCTCGCAGGGGCGCACACCGCCGCGCAGGCGGGCGAAGCACTTGTCGGAGATGGCCCGGTTCCAGGCCTCGCTCATCTGGGGCGGCAGCCGGTCGTTGTGCAAAAGGACGTTGTAGTCGGTGTCGATCAGGAAGATCGGGTCGGTTACCGCCTGGAAGGTCTCCTCCCACTCCTTTTTGGCGCGCGACACCTGCTTGTAGAGCCGGGCATTCTGCAGGCTGATGGCCAATTGGTCGGCCAGGTGCTGCACGAAGTTCAGTTCCGCCGCGGCGTAGGCCGACTCGCGGGTAGAGCCCAAGAGCAAGAGCCCGGTCACCTCGGCCCGCTCGAAAAGCGGCGCCACGGCAAGCGAACGCAGCTGTTCCGGGTTATCCGGGTTGGCCTGGCCGAAAAAGACCGGGGCGTCCTCGGGGCGGTAACAGGTGGCGCCCAGGCCGTTCAAGGCGTCCATCAGCCGGGAATCCTCGGCAACAACAGGATTGCTGAAGAAATCACGCGGCGCCATGGCGAAGATCCTGAGCTCCCCCTTCTGCATCTTGGCCAGCCCCAAAAAATCGCAGGGAAGCGCCTTCGGAAGCTGCTTGAAGGCGCGCTCGATGATGTCCCCGATGGACATGTCGATGTTGATGTCCCGGGTGAGCTGCTGCAGGATCTCCAGGCGGCTGTTTTGGGTCAAAACGTCCTGGTTTCTCTTTTTCAGCTCGACGTAGTAGTTGAGCTTGGAAGAGTCGACGCCGGTCAGTTGCTCGAGCAGTTTGCCGCGGTCCGTCACCTGTGTGGCCCCCCTTTGGCGCCTGCACCTCTCGGTACCTTGTCCTTCATGATTTTCGCGGGAGCGTCTTCGGCAGCACGTGCCCGATGTGACGGCTGAAGACGCTCGTACAGGTTGCCTCTCCCCTAGAGAGCGGCGAGGAAGATCTGCTCGATGTCGGCACAGGTGGCGCTGCGCGGGTTGGTGACCAGGCAGGCGTCCTTGGTGGCGTTGCGGCTCAAAAGTGGGATGTACTTCTCCTCGAGCCCCAGCTGGGCCAACCCCTTGGCCAGCCCGATATCGGCGATGAGGCGCTGCACCGCCTCTATGGAGCGCTCCGCAGCCGACAGCAGGTCGAGCCCGGTCACGTCTTCACCCATGGCGATCGCGATGTCACGGAAGCGCTCGGGGCAGGCAGTGAGGTTGAAGCGCATGACGTGGGGCAGGATGGAGGCGTTGGTTTCGCCGTGGTGCTGGTCCAAAAGGCCGTCCACCTGGTGGGTCATGGCGTGGGCCGCCCCCAGGATGGCGTTGGAAAAGGCCAGCCCGGCGGTGAGGCTAGCCATGGCCATGCTGGCATTGGCCTCCATGTCGGCGCGGTCGGCAACCGCCCTTCTCAGGTTGAGCGAGATGAGCTGGAGTGCCTTCAGGGCGTGGATGTCGGTAAGCGGCGTCGCCGCCAGCGAGACGTAGGACTCGATGCCGTGGGTCAGCGCATCGACGCCGGTAGCCGCGGCGAGCTTGGCGTCCTTGGTCCTCAAGAGCTCGGGGTCGACGATGGCGATATCGGGAATCAGGGAGCGGGAGATGATGGACATCTTGAGCTTGCGCTCGGTGTCGACGATGATGGTGAACTGGCTTACTTCGGAACCGGCACCGGCCGTACTGGGCACGATGACCATGGGCGGCAGCGGCATGATGATCCGGTTGATCCCCTCGTAGTCGCGCAGCTGCCCACCGTTGGAAGAGAGGATGGCGATCGCCTTGGCGACATCGGTGGGACTCCCCCCCCCGACCGACACGATGCCGTCGCAGCCGGACTCCAGGTACCGCGCAGTTCCCTCGCTGACCTCGCAATCCTTCGGGTTGGTGGTAAGCGAGGAGAAGATCACGCTGTCAAGGCCGGCCGCCTGCAGGTATTCGACCGCCCGATCCACCCACCCGGAGGAGATCACGTCCTGGTCCGAGACCAGGAAGACCTTGGAGACGCCGATCCGCACCACGCTCTCGCCGATCTGGCTTAGGGATCCCCGGCCGAAGATGATCTCGGGAGCGACAAATTTACTGATTTCCATGGCTTCTCCTTGGCAGGCGCACTAGTGCCGCGTCTCTTGCGCAGCAGCGCGCGCATCGGACAGCGGCGCCCGTTGCATAATAAAACAGTAGACGGGAAAATGCGAGAAATGATGTATACAGAACCATCTCCCCTGGCAAGATGTATACCTAATCGGAGCGAAGCCAGGAGCAAAGGAAACTGCGCGGTTAATAAGAAAGGACGACGGGGAAGGAGCTGTATCTGTGCGACTTTTTTCGGTGCGCTCTGTGCTGCCGGCCTCGAGGGACACCAATCCTACCGGCTCTTCAGCGTTCCATAGTGTAACGGCCTGTTAGCTTTTGGAGCGCCGGGTGTTCCATTTCAGGACACTTCCATTGGCGGGATATCGCTGGTAGGTGGCACAGCACGGGTCTGCGGCAGGGGAAAAAACAAACAGCCACCCCGGCACGCTGCAGGGTGGCTGTGCGGTGGCAAAAAAAGAGGGGTTACGAATAACTCGTAACCCCTCGTTTAATGGTCGGTGCGACTGGATTCGAACCAGCGACCACTAGACCCCCAGTCTAGTGCGCTACCAGGCTGCGCTACGCACCGATTATGCCTGTTACTGTAGCAGGTCCCGCAGTTCCTTCAGTTCCCCTTTCACCTCCTGCAGCAGGGCGGCGAGTCTTTCCGGGGGCTGATCGGGCTTGTGGTACCTCTTCCTCACCTCGAGTCGCTTGCGCGCTCCCTCGATGGTGAGTTTCTCGGCGTACAGCAGCTTTTTGATCTCTATTACTTGCTCTATGTCTTTCTTGGTGTAAAGACGCTGGCCGGTCGAGCTCTTCTTCGGCCTCAAGAAATCGAACTCCGTCTCCCAGTAACGCAGTACCGAGGCCGGAAGTCCCGTCACTTGCGAGACTTCACCGATCCTTAGGTAGTGCTTGTCCGGGATCCCGGTGTCCATTACTGCTCGGCGTTGATCGCGCTCTTCAGAACCTGGCTGGGTTTGAAGGTGAGGATCTTTCTCGCCACGATGGTGATTTCCTCCCCGGTCTGGGGATTCCTGCCGCGACGGTCCGACTTCTCTTTCACTACGAAGTTACCGAAGCCGGCGATCTTGATCTTGTCCCCATCTTCCAGGGTGGTCTTGATCAGATCAAATACAGTTTCAACGAGCTCGGCAGATTCTTTCTTGGAAAAACCTACCTTCTCATAAATCTTCTCAACGATGTCCGCTTTGGTCATAACCCCCTCAACAGGTTCAGCATTTCAATAGTTTTTCCACAATGTCAACGGCGGCTT
The DNA here is from genome assembly GCF_014193515.1 of Geomonas silvestris. Taxonomy (GTDB): domain Bacteria; phylum Desulfobacterota; class Desulfuromonadia; order Geobacterales; family Geobacteraceae; genus Geomonas; species Geomonas silvestris. The sequence goes on from NZ_BLXX01000001.1 coordinate 297,388, forward strand.
AATCTAATACCATAGCGTTTCCTTTTTCGCAACCCCTTTTTATCTAAAGGAAACATTTAATTTTTTCTGCAGGGTAGCGATCACGCGCTGGTGCAGCTTGGTCACCTCGTCGTCGGTCAAGGTGCGCTCTTTGGAGCCGTAACGGACCCTTATGGCGATGCTCTTCTCCCCCTTGGGGATGTTGCCACCGGTGTACAGGTCGAAGAGCTCGACCCCTTCCAGCTCGTCGGCCTTGACGCTCTTCACGCTGGCCAGGATCTCGGCCGCGGGCGTGGTCTCGGGGAGCAGCATGGCGATGTCGCGGAAGGTGGACGGGAAGCGCGAAGGTACCTGCGCCGACCCCATCTCCTTGCGGCAGGCGATCAGCTTTCCGAAGTTGAGCTCGAGGTAGTAGAGCACCTGGTCGATGCCGTAGTTCTCCTGGACGCTTGGGTGCAATTCGCCGAAGGAGCCCAGTTCGCGGTTGCCGCTTTTCACCCGGCAGGCTTTGCCCGGATGGAAGTAGGGATCGAGCTCGTCGGCCACGTAGTTGACGCCCCCGATGTTCAGCTCATCGAGGATGCTCTCGACGATCCCCTTCACGTCGAAGAAGTCGAGGTTCCCTTTGGCCTGGTTCCACCCTTCCGGATCGCGGCGCCCGGTGAAGAGCGCGGCGAGGCACATCGGCTCGTCCGGCAGCCCCAGGTCGTTGGTTTCGCTGGGGATGTAGATGCGGCGCATCTCGAAGATGCGCAGATCGAGGGTACGGAAGTTGATGTTCTTGACGGCGGTCTCCAGAAGGCCCGGCAGGAGCGTGGTGCGCATCACCGAGAGCTCGTCGGAGATCGGGTTCAAGAGGGGCACGCCTTTGCGGCGGAAGTCGTCCTCGGCAAGGAGGATCTTCTCGCAGCTGGTGGGTGCCACGAAGCTGTAGTTGATCACCTCGGAGAGCCCGTGCGAGACCAGGAGGTCCTTGATGCGGGAACCCAGGCGCAGCTGCGGCGAAGGAAGGTCGGAAAGGACCGAGGCCTGCGGCAGGGTGGCCTCAACCTTCTCGAAGCCGTTTAAGCGCACCACCTCTTCGACCAGGTCGATCTCGCGCTCGAGGTCCACCCGGAAGAGCGGCACCTGCACCTTGAAGACGCCGGCTTCCGTCTCGGCGACCTGGAACTCGAGGCGCTCGAACATGTCCTTCACCTCAGCGGCCGTCAACGAGAGCCCGGAGACCGCGTTGATGCGGGCAAGGCGCGCGGGAATCGTACGCGGGGCGATCGGCTCGGGGTAGACGTCGATGACGCCCTTGGCGATTCTCCCGCCGGAGAGCTCTGCGATGAGCTGGGCGGCGCGGTCCAGGGCGCGGGTCAAGCCGGCAACGTCGGTGCCGCGCTCGAAGCGGTGCGAGGACTCGGTGTGGATTCCCAGGCGCTTGGAGGTGCGGCGGATGGCGGACGGATTGAAGTAGGCGCTCTCCAGGAGCACCTCGGTGGTCGCGTCGTTGATCTCGGAGTTGCCGCCCCCCATGATACCGGCGAGCGCGACAGCCTTCTCGCCGTCGCGGATGGTGAGATCCGACGCCGACAGGGTGCGCTCCTGCCCATCCAGGGTGTGGAACTGCTCGCCCTCCCCTGCCGCGGCGACCACGATCTTGCCGCCGGAAAGGAGCTTGAAGTCGAAGGCATGCAGCGGGTGGCCGTACTCGAGGAGGACGTAGTTGGTGACGTCCACGATGTTGTTGATGGAGCGGATGCCGGCGTCGCGCAGACGGTTGGCGAGCCAGGTCGGCGACGGAGCCAGGGTGCAGCCGGTGATGTGGCGCGCGGTGTAGCGCGGGCAGAGATCCGGCGCGTCGATGGCGACCTGCGCGATACTCTCGATGGGGGCGCCGGTTTCTTTCACCTCGAGGCCCGGATAGTGCACTTTCTTGCCGAGCTTGGCGGCGATCTCGCGGGCTACGCCCGCGACGCTCAGGCAGTCGGCGCGGTTCGGGGTGAGGCCGATCTCGAAGATGACGTCTTTGGTCCCCAGCGCGTTGAAGAGCGGCACGCCCAGTTTGAAATCCTGGGGGAGGATCATGATGCCGGAGGACTCGTCGGAAAGCGCCAGCTCACGCTCGGAGCAGAGCATCCCGAAGGACTCCTCGCCGCGGATCTTGGAGCGCTTGATCTTGAAGTCGCCGGGGAGCGTCGCGCCGATCTTCGCCAGGGCCACCTTGTCGCCGGCCTTGAAGTTCTGGGCGCCGCAGACGATGGAGAGGAGCTCTCCGCCACTGCCGTCATCCACCTTGCACAGCGAGAGCTTGTCGGCGTTGGGGTGCTGGTTTCTTTCCACCACCTGGGCGACCACCACGTCGTCCATGCCGCCGCCCACTTCTTCCATGCGCTCGACCTCGAGGCCCAGCATGGTCAAAAGGTGGGAGAGCTCGGCAGCCGGCAGATCGCAATCGACGAATTCCTTGATCCAGTTGTAGGTAACTATCATGTCGAATCCCGTTCAGTTGTTGAGTCGTTGGAGAATCTAAGTCAAAACCTGGCACGCGGATTACGCGGAAACCAAGATAAAAAAACCTGATCAAAAAAAGCCTTGGGGTAAAACCAACAACAAGGTTTATCCGGCACTTTTGTCTCTGTTTCTAGACTTTTTCGCGTGCTAGGTTTTGGGCTTATGCAGGTTTTAGAATTGCTTTAAAAACCGCAGGTCGTTCTCGAAGAGAAGCCGCATGTCGGCGATGCCGTACTTGAGCATGGCGATCCTTTCGATCCCCATGCCGAAGGCGAAGCCGGTGTACTGCTCGGCGTCGTAGCCCACGTGGCGGTACACCTCGGGGTCCACCATGCCGGCACCGAGGATCTCGAGCCAGCCGGTCTCCTTGCAGACCCGGCACCCCTTGCCGCGGCAGATGACGCAGGCGATGTCGACCTCGGCACTCGGCTCGGTGAACGGGAAGAAGGAGGGACGCAGACGCACACCGATGTCGGAGCCGAAGAGCTGGCTGGTAAAGAGGGTCAGGATACCTTTCAGGTCGCCGAAGGTGATCCCTTTGTCGACCATGAGCCCTTCGACCTGATGGAACATGGGCGAGTGGGTCGCGTCGGAGTCGCAGCGGTACACGGTGCCAGGCGCGATGATGCGCACCGGCGGCGGCTGCTTCAGCATGGTGCGCACCTGGACCGGCGAGGTGTGGGTGCGCAAGAGCACGTTCTCGGCCACGAAGAAGGTGTCCTGCATGTCGCGCGCAGGGTGGTCCTTCGGGAAGTTGAGCGCCTCGAAGTTGTAGAAGTCGTGCTCGATCTCGGGGCCCTCGGCCACGCCGAAACCAAGCGCGGAGAAGATGGAGCAGATCTCCTCGGTCACCAGGGTGATCGGGTGCTTCGAGCCGGTCACGGTGCGGCGGCCCGGCAGCGTCACGTCGATGCGCTCGTTGGCCAAGCGCTCGTTTTTCACCTGCTCCCGAATCAGCGCGGCGCGGCTGTCGAAGGCCTCCTCGAGCTGTCCCTTCACGGTGTTGACCACCTGGCCGATCACCGGGCGCTCTTCGGGAGTAAGCCCCCCAAGCCCCTTCATCACGGCGGTCAGCTCGCCCTTCTTACCCAGGTACTTGACCCTAAGTTCCTGGAGCCCTGCCTCGGTGGAGGCGGCTGCCAGCTCGGCCAAGGCATCCTTCAAAAGTCCTTCGAGTTTATCCTTCATGATTTGACCCTTGATGCGTGGAGTTAGTTTGCTGGTGGATCTCGGGGGAGGCGGAACCACCTCCGAGCTGCCGGCTTCCCCCACCCCCCTGCCCCCTCCCGCAAGGGGCGGGGGAGAAAAAGCGCGAAAAGCTAACCCGGTGTAAATACACCATTGGATAAAAAAAAGAAATGAGATATCGCTATCTCATTTCTTTTTCGATGCCCGCGGTATGTATTAGAAGCTGGCTTTGGCAGCCGCCGCGATTGCTGCGAAACCTTTCGGATCGGAGACGGCCAGGTCGGCCATCACTTTCCGGTCGATTTCCACTTTGGCCACTTTCAGGCCGTGGATCAGTTTGCTGTAGGACAGGCCGTTGAGACGTGCCGCAGCGTTGATCCTGGTGATCCACAGCGAGCGGAAGTCCCGCTTCTTGACGCGACGGTCGCGGAACGCGTAGTTAAGTGCGCGATCCACAGCCTCGGTCGCGCTGCGGAACAATTTGCTCCTCGCGCCGCGGTAGCCCTTGGCAAGCTTCAATACCTTGTTTCTTCTCTGTCTCGCTTTAAAACCGCGCTTTACTCTTGGCATACATACTCCTTCTGGTTTTTAATTTGCCGGATCCGCAAGGGGAGACGTTTCCTCACGGTTCTCGGACTTCGTCAAAGGAACACGCACCAAAAGGTGCAAGTTCCTGGTAGTACAGTCTCCGGAACAAGAAACGCAGACAACAAAAGAGAGCCCGCAGGCTCTCCGAGGTTCTGTTTGTTCTAGTCCCTAGTCACTTGCCCCTAATCCCTGGTTACTTGTAGGGGATCAGTGCAGCGATGTTCTTGTGATCGGAAGCAGCAACGATCGCGCCCTTACGCAGGTTACGCTTGTTCTTCCTCGTCTTGCTGGTGAGGATGTGGCTGGTGAAGGCGTGATTCATCTTGATTTTGCCTGTGCCGGTCTTGCGAAAACGCTTGGCGGCGCCCCTATGGGTCTTCATTTTAGGCATTGTTACTACTCCTTTTCTTGGTGGTGTTTATTTTTTTACCTTGGGGGCGACGATCATAAACATGCTGCGCCCTTCCATTTTCTGGCGTACTTCCACTACGGCGATGTCGGCGAGTTCGGATGTGATCCTCTCCAGGGCGGCCATGCCGAGTTCCTGGTGGGTGATCTCGCGGCCGCGGAACACGACGGTGATCTTCGCCTTGTTCCCTTCCTCAAGGAAGCGGCGCACGTGCTTTATCTTGAACTCCAGGTCGTGCGTGTCGGTCTTGGGACGGAGCTTGACTTCCTTGAGCTCCACCTGGATCTGCTTCTTCTTGGCTTCCGCCTGTTTCTTGGCCTGCTGATATTTGAATTTGCCGTAATCCATGATGCGGCAAACCGGAGGTACGGCTGTCGGCGAAACCTCTACCAAATCCAGTTGCTGGCTCTCGGCCAGCGCCAGGGCCTCGCGCAGCGGCAGGATACCCAACTGCTCGCTTTCGGGACCAACCACGCGTACTTCCCTGGCCCTGATGGTCTGATTGATGTTGACTGTAGGTTTAGCTATGACGCCACCTCCTGTAGCAAGCTTTTATCTGAAGCTCTTGGTTTCTGATTCGATGAACGAGACGAACTGTTCCGGGGTCATGCCGTCGAGGTTCTTGCCGTCGCGGAAGCGCGGCGCCAGAAGGCCGCTTTCGACCTCCTTGTCCCCTACAACCAGCATGTACGGTATCTTCTGCAACTGGGCCTCGCGGATCTTGAAGCCCAACTTTTCGTTACGGAAATCTTTCTGAACGCGCACGCCCGCGGCCCTAAGCGTATTGAAAGCGGCTTCGGCGTACGGAATCTGGTTATCGGTGACCGTAAGAACGATCGCCTGAACCGGTGCGAGCCAGGTCGGGAAGTTACCTGCGAAGTGCTCGATGAGGACGCCGATGAAGCGCTCGATGGCTCCCAGGATGACGCGGTGCACCATGACTGGGCGCTTCTTTTCACCGTTCGCATCGACATACGTGAGGTCGAAACGCTCGGGCAGGGTAAAATCGCACTGGATTGTAGCACATTGCCATCTTCTGTCAAGGGCATCGCGCAGCTTGATGTCTATCTTGGGACCGTAGAAGGCGCCGTCCCCCTCGTTGATTTCGAAGGGGCGGCCGGAGTCTTTCAGCGCCGAGAGGAGCGCGCTGGTGGCAAGCTCCCAGGCATCGTCGGAGCCGATCGACTTCTCGGGACGGGTGGAAAGTTCCATCTCGTACTCGAAGCCGAAGATCCCCATGACGTCCTTGACGAAGCCCAAGACACCCTTGATCTCTGCGTCCAGCTGGTCCGGCGTGCAGAGGATGTGGGCGTCGTCCTGGGTAAAGCCGCGCACGCGCAAAAGGCCGTGCAGAACGCCGGCGCGCTCGTGGCGGTGCACGGTGCCCAGCTCGAAGTAGCGCAGCGGCAGGTCGCGGTAGCTTCTCAAGGAGGACTTGTAGATCATCATGTGCGCCAGGCAGTTCATCGGCTTCACGCCGTAGCCCTGCTCGTCCACCGTGGTGAAGTACATGTTCTCGCGATAGTTCTCGTAGTGGCCGGAACGCTGCCAGAGCTCGGTCTTCAGGATCTGCGGACCCAGGACGATGTCGTAGCCGCGCTTTAAGTGTTCCTTGCGCTCGAAGTCCTCGAGGACGGTACGGAGCATCGCCCCTTTCGGGTGCCAGATGACCAGGCCCGCGCCGACTTCGTCGTTGAAGGAGAAGAGGTCCAGTTCGCGGCCGAGCTTCCTGTGGTCGCGCTTCTTGGCCTCTTCGATGCGCGCGAGGTACGCCTCGAGCTCTTTCTTGTCGGTGAAGGCGGTGCCGTAGACGCGCTGCAGCATGGCGCGCTTCTCGTCGCCGCGCCAGTAGGCGCCCGCAATCGAGGTCAGCTTGAAGGCCTTGCAGAAAGAGCTGCTGGGCAGATGGGGCCCGCGGCAGAGGTCGGCGAAGTCGCCCTGGCTGTAGAGCGAGACCGTCTCGGCGCCCAGGTCCTCGATGAGCTCGACCTTGTAGTCCTCGCCCATCTTCTTGAAGAGGGCGACGGCGTCGGCGCTGGACATGACCGAACGCTCGATCTTCAGGTTCGCCTTGGCGAGTTCGGCCATCTTCGCCTCGATCTTCTCGAGGTCTTCCGGGGTAAAGGGATGATCCACGTCGAAGTCGTAGTAGAAGCCGGTCTCGATGGCGGGACCGATGGTCACCTTGGCCTGCGGGAAGAGCGCCTTCACCGCCTGGGCCATCAGGTGGGAGGTCGAGTGCCGGACGATCTCCAGCGCCTCGGGGCTCTTCTCGGTGATGATTTCCACCTTGTTGCCGTCGGCAAGCTTGGTGTTCAGGTCGACCAGGTTGCCGTCCACCTTGCCGGCGATGGCAGCCTTGGCGAGACCTGCGCCTATGGAAGCCGCCAGATCGTAAATCGTGGCGTCTTTCTGGAGGGATCTTTCAGAACCGTCGGGAAGCGATACCTTAATCTGATCCATGTCAAGCCCCTTTGTACAAACAGAAAGAGGCATCGAAACTCGATGCCTCCGTCGAACCTCGCTATGAAGGTTTTCTTTGATGGTAGGCGCGGGCGGTTTCGAACCGCCGACCCCTAGCGTGTCGAGCTAGTGCTCTACCCCTGAGCTACGCGCCTGTTTGCTGCTTCGTGGAACTCGAACTTTGTACCAATTCGCTAATCCAAAGTCAACACTTTTTCTTACAGCGATCTTTTTTTCTCATTGGACGATGCTTGCAACGGCATCACGATTGGATCCACACGGCGGGTCCGCCTTAAAAAACTCAGGAAATTGCGGAGTTGCTTTACAAACACCTTTTCTGTCATATATTTCCTACGGCACGCTTTGCCCACCACCCTTCGGAAACGCGGAGTCGCCGCTCCCGCCCGAATCCGGATCCTGCGCCCACAGAGCTACCACTCGCTGCACCTGGTACCACCTTTCCCGGATACCCTGGGCACCTTTCATGTCATGCCCTGCACAGCAAGGAGAAGATCATGTCGAAGAATATAGTTTTCTGCGCGGACGGAACCTGGAACAGCCCCACCCAGGACGATAACCACGACCAGTTGCCGGATCAAACCAACGTCTACAAGCTCTTTCGGATGCTCGAAGGGGAGTTGTCCGCTCAAACGCCCGAGGGCTCCAGGGAACAGGAAAAGGTGCTCTCTGCAGGCTCCATGATCCGGCAGGTCGCCAAGTACCTGCACGGAGTCGGGGACGACACCAACGCCCTCTCCCGTATCCTTGGTGGGGCCTTCGGAGCCGGCGTCATCACCCGCATCGTGCGCGGCTACACCTTCATCTCGCGCAACTACCGTCCCGGAGACCGCATCTTCATCATCGGCTTCAGCCGCGGCGCCTATACCGCGCGTGCCCTGGCCGGCTTCATCGCGAGCCAGGGGCTTCTCGCCCCTGCCCTTGCCGCAGACAAGGAAGAGGCCTACCGCAAGGGGGCCCAGGCCTGGTACCGCTACCGCGACACCTGTACCAGCGCCGACTTCTGCGCGCGGCTTGCGGAGGTTGCTGCCAATCTCCCCGCCTTCATCAGCCGCTCGTCACGTGCTCCCGAGGATTTCGTCCCCGTGCCGGAGATCGGCGCCGTTGCCGTCTGGGACACCGTCGGCGCCTTGGGGATCCCCTGCTTTGCCGGCGATGCCCGCATGGACGCCTTCCGCTTCAGCGACAGGAAATTGAGCGACAAGGTCGCCTGGGGCTTCCATGCCCTCTCCCTGGACGAGCGGCGCTGCGATTTCACCCCGACGCTTTGGGATTCCCGCGAGCAGGTAAAACAGGTGCTCTTTCCTGGGGCTCATGCCGACGTGGGGGGTGGCTACCCTACCCTGAACAGCGAGAGCAACCTCTCCGACGGTACCCTCGAGTGGATGCTGGAAGAACTTCTTGCGCTCGGTTTGATCGCAGTCGACCACGAGATCCCCGACTACTTCCCCAGCGTGGGCGGGGTGGCCCACCAGCCCTGGCGCGGCACCCTCTACAAGACCGCCGCCCGGGTGTTCCCCGAGGACCTGGTGGGGCATCATTCCCTGGCGCTGCGCGGCCGGCTTCCCGAGGTGCTTGCCGACCCGGCGGCAGCCGCAGCTCCCTATCGGCCGGAAAACCTGCCAGCCGACATCTGCACGGTCGGCCTCGACCCTGCGACACCAGAAAACACGGGCATCTGCGCCCGCTGCGTATTGAGGGACTGACAGTCGACCAGCTACCACCAAACCACGCGAGGATCAGCCATGACGAAGAACATCGTGCTGTGCTCGGACGGTACCGGCAACCAGGACATCAAGAACCGCGGCACCAACGTCTTCAAGCTGTACGAAGCGGTCGACATCCAGGGGCACAAGGCGCCTGTCGCCGCGGGGCAGACGCCCCTGACCCCGCAGGTGGCCTTTTACGACGACGGGGTCGGCACCGCCAACGCCTTCGCCCGGGTGATCGGCGGCGCCTTCGGCTGGGGCTTCTCGCACAACGTCAAAAAGCTCTACCGCGAACTGGCGAATGTCTACGAGCCGGGAGACCGGATCTACCTCTTCGGCTTCAGTCGCGGCGCCTACACGGTTCGGGCGCTGGCCGGTTTCATCCAGCACTGCGGCGTGCTCAACATCGGTTACTACGCCGTACAGCCGCGCGGGGTCCTGAACCAGAAGATCCACGACTGCTGGGAGGAGTTCACCGGGGTTGCCTTCAAATATTCCAGTGCCAAGGAGCGGCGCTCCCGCATACCGAGCCCCGCCGAGGCTTCCCAGGCCCGTTCCCGAAGCGTCCAGCGCCGGATCGCAAACCACGCGGTGGCACCAACGGAGCCCGTCGATATCGCCTTCATAGGCGTATGGGACACCGTAGGGGCGATCGGAACGCCATTCGACGGGTTGCGCGAGCTCATCGCCCGGTTCCACCCGATCTGGTTTGCCGACAACACCCTGGGGCCCGAGGTCGCCCGTGCCCGCCACGCACTGGCACTGGACGAGGAGCGGCGCACTTTCCACCCCGAACTGTGGAACGAGAAGGACGGGGAGGAACCGCGGGTGAAGCAGGTGTGGTTTGCCGGGGTGCACTCGAACGTCGGCGGGGGATATCCGAAGCAGGGGATGTCGCTGGTGACGCTGGACTGGATGATGCACGAGGCCAGGCAGGCCGGGCTGCGCTTTATCAACCAGGATCTCGAGTTCACCCGCCTGCACCAGGACGTGCACGACAAGCTCTACGATTCCCGCGCCGGCCTCGGCGTCTACTACCGCTGGTCGCCGCGCGACCTCATGGAACTCTGCCGCGAGCACCGGATCAGGCGCCCCAAACTGCACCTGAGCCTCTTCGAGCGCATCGCCAACGGTACTTTCGCCGCCAACGGCACCGACAGCTACTCCCCGGGGAACCTCCCCTTTGACTTCGAAACGGATTATTCCGGCAGCATCGGATCCTGGCCAGACCCGGCCAAGGTTGGCCCCATCGCGGCGCTGCTCGCAGGCAACTACACCGGAAGCAATCAGGCGATGCTCGAAGACATGCGCGACACGGTGCTGTCGGGGAAGAGATCGTACTACGCCTTTTTGGCCCTGTCCCTCCTCTCGCTGGTCGCACTCATTACCATGCTGATCCTCTCCTGGTGCACCCGCGGGACCGGTGCCTGCGGCTGTTGGCTGGGGTCGGCAGGAGCGGTGATCGCCGTTTTCCTGGTGGGAAGTTCGATTATCCACCACTGGGCGGACCACGTGGACACCGCCCTTTGCAAGCACTACTCGGGCTTTTGGCATCGTTGCAGGAGCCACTTGCGCAAGATGCTGGCCGTTCCCTGATTTGCGGTGGCACTGCGCAAAGAGTAACCGTACCCAGATGGTTATCCGTACCACAGTCAGGTAACGGAGAGATTCGTCTTGTCACGAATCCGCAGTATCCCCTTCATCCCATCCATCCCTGTTCGATTGGCAGTATCCCCTTCATCCCATTCATCCCTGTTCGAATAGCAGTATCCCTTTAATCCCTGTTGCCTTTTAGTTTAAATAGCACTATAAGCAGGGTCAGCCAAAGGCGAAGCCGAGGTAGGTCCGGAGCGCATCCCATGAAAATAGAGTGTCCCTCCTGTCATCTCACCGGAACGGTCAACGAGGTGGAACTCCCCCCCTGCGGCCGCCGGATGACGTGTCCGCGCTGCAAACACGACTTTCACGTTGAAAAGCCCGCCGCTCCCCCGGCCGGTGCCCGACTGATGAGCACCTGCCCGGCCTGCCAGTATTCCACCTTCACCGATGAGATGTTTGCCGTCTGCCCCAAGTGCGGCACGACTGCCGAACAGCACCAGGCCCTGGCCCGCAAACAGCAGGAGCGCGAACAGGACCGCCGCAACCAGGAGGCGCTGCAGCGCTCGTACCGGAACCCGGACCTGGTGGTTGCGCCTCCGCGTGACCTGCAGCAGCCCGACGAGACGCCTCGCACCGCGAAACCCATAGAAATCACGGCCTGGATCTGCCTCGCCGCCGGCGGAGCGCTCTTTATCTACGCCGTCGCCGGCATCGTCACGTACTACAGCCGCGACTGGCAGGCGATCCTCTCCGAGCCGGTGCTCGAGCCGTTCTCCAAACTTTACGTCTTCGCCCACCTGGGACTCATCCCCTGGCTGGTGCTTCTGTTCAGCCTCTACCTTTCCGCCGCAGCGTTTCAGTTCGGGAAGCTGCGGGACGGTTCCCTGCAACGCCTGACCGAAGCCGCCTGGATCGGCATTGCCGTCGCAGCGACCCACCAGTCGGTTGCCTTCTACGACTGGGTGACCATCTCCTCGAGCAAGCCCGGATTCTCCTATTCCGCGATCGGTCTCTTCAACGCGCTCCTACTGCTGGCGCTGCTGGCCGCCCCCTGTGCCGCCCTGCTCCTCATCCTGAGAAGCGACCGCATCACCCGCGAGTTCAGCTAAAGGGTCGCGTTCCTCCGGATGACAGACCACGCTACCGCTCCGCAGCATTCCCGAATAATCCTTGCAGAAGCAAAGACCTTCCGCTAGATTGCCAAGGCCCCTGCAGCCACCCCGGCTATCCGGATCAGGGGACCACCACACCAAAGGAGTTTCCATGCTGAGAAGAGTCGTCACCGTGTGTTTGACCGTTGCCCTGTTGCTTTCGATCTCGCTGGCGCAGCATGCCCTTGCAGCCGAGAGCGGGGTCGCCAACCTTCTCGGTTCCTGGAGCATCACCCACCGGCCGGTGAACGAAGCCGGTCAGCCCTGCCCGTATCTTCCCGAAGGGATCCAGTTCTTCAAGGATCAGACCCTGGTGATGTCCAACATGCCCGGCCGGCATTTCCCGATCAAGATCGAACTGAGTGCCGAGGAGCGCAAGGCCATCGAATCGAGATCCGAGGAATTCCAGGGGAAAAAACTTTTGCTGGTGAAACCGATGCCCAACATGCCCTGGGAGAAGACCCCGATGGCCTACGTCTACTCGGTGACCAAGGACGAGCTGACCCTGGTAGTGCTCGGCTGGGACCCGGCAACCTTCAAACGCATCAAGTAATCGAACGCTCCAAAGAGAATAAAAAGGCCCTACCGCGAGGTAAGGCCTTTTTTGCGTTATCCATCTCCCCTGCTCCCAAGCTAACTCGAGGAACCCATGCTAGCGTCCCGAATCCCTGCACTCCTGTTATTGATACTGCTCACCCTGTCCGCAAGTGCCTGCTCCACGATGAAACCCTCGTTGACCGCGCAGCCACCCGCAACGGCCGCTTCACGAGCCACCCTCCCCAGAGAAGTGTCGAGCATCAGCGTCCCCATCGAGGCCTCCGCCGAGGAGATCGGCAGGACCCTTAGCAGGGTAGTGCCGGTTCGGCTCTACCAGGGATCCACCAAGAGCGTCGGGATCACTGCGGATCTTCGCCGCAACGGTCCGATAGATGTCGCGGCACATGACAATGCCCTCTTCCTTACCCTGCCCGTCACGGTTTCGCTAAGCTATGCCGGGTTCGAGACACCCGCCCTTCCCGTCAAACTGCGCTTTCGGGCTGCGGCCAGCATCGGGTCCGACTGGAGGGTAAGCGCCGATATCCGCTACCAGGGACTAAGCGACTTGTTCGCAGAGCAGATTGGCATCGGCCCGCTCTCCATCAAGCCGCGTGCGGTGATAGAGGGCCTCACCCAACCGCTGCAACAGGTGCTTAGCAGCCAGGTGAACAAGCAACTGAACGACAGTTTCTCCCTCAAGGCGAAACTTGCCAAAGCCTGGGAGGCCGCCCAGAAACCGATCCTTGTGGACCAGAAGCTGAACGCCTGGTTAAGACTCTCGCCCCGCGAGGTCAACCTGTTCCCGCTCAGGGCGCAGAACAACCGGGTGAGCCTCGCCGTCGGCATCGTCACCTACGCCGAAGTAATCCTGGGGCAGCAGCCGCAGCATGCCGCCCCGCTACTCCCGTTGCCGCCACTTAAGCTTGTTAACAGTCTCGACAGGACTTTCCGGATCGCGGTCAATGCCGACCTCTACTACAAAGACCTCTGCACCGCAGCCGCCCCCTTCCTGCTCAACAAGGAGTTCAACTCCGAAGGGAAAAAGGTCGTGGTGAAGAGCTTCGAGTTGTACGGCAACGGCGACAAGTTCGTCATAAAGGTCGTGACAGAGGGGTCTTTGGACGGCACCTTCTATCTCACCGGTAAGCCGCGTTTTGATTCCCGCAAGAACGTCCTGTCCGTCGAAGAGGTCGATTTCGACCTGCAGACCAAGAGCCTTTTGTTGCAGTCTGCCGACTGGCTTTTGCACAGCACCATCAGGGATCGCATCCAAGAGAGGCTGAACCTCGACCTCTCAAAGCAACTGGAGGAGTCGCGGGAGTTGGCGGGCAAGGCGATTGCACAGCGCAAACTCCTGGACGAGGTGAGTCTCAAAGGGGAGATCAAGAGTTTGAAGCTGGGAGAGTTCCTGCTGGGGCCGGACAGGATTTCCCTGCAGGCCGTAGCGGAGGGAGAATCGGCGCTGGTACTCCATTAACCGGTCGCGGATAGCGGAGACAAAAGGAAGAGGAGGGAGAGGCTAAACCGTACCGACCACCCCAGAAGCGTTGCCCCCTGGAACCCGAGGTCGCCGCTACCGGCGGGTGGCCGTCTTTATTAGCGAGGTGGTGGTCTTTATTAGCGAGGTGGTGGTCGTTATTAGCGAAGGGGTGGTCGCTAATAGCGAGGGGGTGGTCGTTATTAGCGAAGGGGTGGTCGTTATTAGCGAAGGGGTGGTCGCTATTAGCGAGGGGGTGGTCGTAATTAGCGGAGGGGTAGTCGCTAATAACGAAGGGGTGGTCGTTATTAGCGAAGGGGTGGTCGCTAATTACGAAGGGCTGGTCCTTATTAGCGGAGGGGTGGTCGCTAATTACGAAGGGGTAGTCGTTATTAGCGGAGGGGTGGTCGCTAATTACGAAGGGGTAGTCGTTATTAGCGGAGGGGTGGTCCTTATTAGCGAGGGGGTGGTCGCTAATTACGGGGCGTCCCCGCTATTTGCGGCATGGCCGGCGGTAGTAGTGTGCGAGGATTTCAAAACGGGTTCCTATGGTGTCGACCATAGGACATCGAGTTTGATGCCGTTTCAGGACAAAAGTTCCTGTGCAGCCGCGATGACCTCCGCGACGCTGATTTCCGAGAGGCAGCGGGCGCCGTCCGGGCAATGCGGTGTGGTGCCGAAGCGGGTACAGGGAGAACAGGCGAGGTGAAGATTTACGATGCGGTGATCCAGGCCGCGGGGTCCCCATTTCGCCTCGATGCCGGGACCGAAGAGCGACACGGTGGGAATACCCAGGCCAACCGCAATATGAAGAATCCCGGAGTCTCCCGATATTAGCAGACGGCTTTGCGCGATCACAGCCGCGCTGTCGACGAGACTGGTCCGGCCGGCTAAATTGAGGCCGCCGCAACCTGCGACGATGGTCTCCCCTTCCCCCCGATCACCAGGCCCCCCAACCACCGCAATACGGCATCCTGCCAAAGTGAGCCTCTGAGCCAGTTCGGCAAAGCGCGCAGCCCCCCAACGCCGTTCCGGAATGCTGGCGCCGGGGAAAACTGTGACCAGCCGAGGGTCGTGTCCGCCACCGAGCAGCGCTTCGGCCCGGGAAGCGGCCTCACCGGGGATAGTAAGGAAGGGAACTGACAGGCTTTCGGGTGCGCTGATCCCCAGGGGAGCCAAGAGATTGAAAAAGCTGAAGGCTTCGTAGTCGTCCTGCGAGTAAGGGACGCCGTGGGAGAAGAGGCGTTTGCGGTCATTGGTGGCGTAGCCGATGGAGAGCGGAGCCCGGGCAAGCCTGGCCACCACCGCCGAGAGCCGGTGCCACTGTTCCGTATCGATGATCACATCGAAGCCGCCGCGTAGCACTTCGAGGAGATCGGCCGGACGGTCGTAGAGCAGCAGGCGATCCACCTGTGGGCAGAGCCGAAAGGCCCCGCCATTACGCCGCTCCGCCAAAAGGGTCAGTTCCGCCTCAGGGAAGCGCTTCTTTAGTGCAACAAGGGCAGGTGCCAACAACACCGCATCCCCGATCCCTCCCGGGCGGATGACCAGTATCCGGCGCACCACCTCGAGCGGGCGAGAAGCTGCTGCCGGCAGGCAGGCAGCAGCCCCAGCCCCCAGCAGTTGGTCCAGTAGTTTAAGAAGCTTCGTCTGCATACCCGTCTTTCCGCTTTCCCACCTCAGGCAGGAATCCTCTCATGTGCTCCTGGATAGCCGCTAGCCCCTGACCCGCAGAATCCCGATTAAGGATTCGCCGCTTCCTGGTGCGAGCAGCATCCGCCCGGCCAGAAACTGCAGCACCGTCGGCGCACCACGCAGTATCAGGTCCAGGCGGCGGGGGCGGTTCGGGGTGTAGGGAAAATCCCAGAGCCCGTCTGTGCCTATCTGCAAGAGTTCGAACCCGTTCCTCGAAAAAAACTCCTGCCATTCCCCCCGTCGCTTTAGGTTAATGTGGCTGGGATCGGCAAAACCGCACCAGCCCTCCCCTTTCAGCCGGTGCCCGCGCCCCTCCAGTTCCGGCATTACGCAAAGGACCTGCCCGTCGGAGGTAAGCGCCCTGCGCCACTGTCCGAGAACCTCCTCGAGTTGTACGTCGGGAATGTGCTCCAAAACATGGAGGGCGGTGATGCCACGGTAGTGCCCGGAGGGGAGTTCCTCCAGGCTGCGGTAGAGAGGTGCCTGCGGTACCAGCTCTCGGCAACGGGCCAGGCCGTGCTCTGAGACCTCAAGTCCCTCCGCGGGGAAGTACCGGCTCAATCTCTTCAGGAAGTACCCGGTCCCGCAGCCGAAATCAAGCACCGGTCCGGGACGGAAGACTACACGAGCCAGCCGCGTGTAAAACCACAGCGCGGGCCGATCAGCATCCTGGCCGTTGAACTCATAGTATCGGGCGTCAAAGCTCGTCAAGCTTCAGGCTCTCCCATTGAGGGTCGGCTCGTCTCCCGAGTGCAAAATCCGCTCGATCACCTCGACCCCCTGCATGAAGGAGTGGTCCATGTTGCCGACCTCATAGCGCCAGGCGCCGAACCGGCCACGCGAGAAGATTCCCCGTTTTTCCAGGTAAGGCTGGATGGCGGCCAGGGCACGGTCGCGCCCGATTGTCGGCACCGGATAGGAATACGGGATATCTATCAGGTAGCGGCTCACCACGTGTTCCCGCTCAGTTTCGGAAAGCATCCCGCTGTTCACCAGCCCCTGCTCGGTCTGGGCAATGATAGCTGCCTTATCCTCGGGTTTGTGGGGCGAATAGGTAGTCTCGCACATGAGCGCGCAGTAGCGCGAGGTATCTGCCTCGGGTACGTTGGTCGCCGCATAGTTGTGGAAGTTGGTCACCCGGTAGAAGGGAGAGTTCGACTCGGGGAAGTACATCCAGCATTTGGAGTCGTCACGCGGCGCTTCTACCCCCAGCCCCACGATGAGTCCTCCATTGTGCACGAGGTCACCGGCAGCTTGACGCAGTTCCTGCGGTGCATCACAGGCCTCGACCAGCAGGTCGAGCGGCGTGGTGTTGATCAGGATGTCGTAGCTCTCCACGCGGCCGTTTTTGAAACGAATCTCCTTCGCCTCGGTATCAACGCTTTGCATTTCGTGACCCAGGTGAATGCGGTTCTCAAACCTTTGAGCGATGCCCCGGTAGATGGCACCGGTGCCGCCGGCTTTCGGGAACTTGAAGGTGTTATTGGGGCCCCAGCTCAGGTCGTCGCGTTGCTCGGCGATGTTGCGCTCGATGCGTGCCAAGTCCACCACACTCACCCTTTCCGCTATCCACTGCTTGCTCATCAGGGAAAGAGGCACTCCCCAGACTTTGCTGTTGTAGGGTTCCATGAAGTGCTTCACGATCCCCGCGCCGAAAACGGCGTCCATCCAGTCCCGGAAGTGCTGCGCCTGCTCCGGCGACCCCGCGAGACTCCTGAGCCCGTCCACGCACTCCTTGACAGCATGGTCCGGCAGATAGCGCACGTTGTTCTGGAAAGGGTATGGGACCCAGGTTTCCAGGATGCGTACCCAGCTTTCCCGCTGGTGTTCATGGTAAGCGTCCCCCAGCGCGTCGGCGACCGCCCCGTCGAAGTAGTCGTAGTGGGAGAAGAGCACATGGCCGCCCACGTCCCAGGTAAAGCCCGCGCCGTCGACGAAGGAGGCGGAGAGCCCGCCCACGTAGCTCTCCTTTTCGAAGAGCTGCCAGTCCGCGAAACCCAGTTTGTTCAGGTGGTAGGCGGCACCAAGGCCGCAGGGTCCGGCACCAAGGATGATGATCTTCATACGGCTCCTAACTGTTCAGCAATATCGGAACGACGCCATCCGGGGCGTCGACCTGTGAGGGTGAAGTTAACCGACTGCGGAGTCGCGAACGGGTTCTGCTGCTCCAGACAAACCTCCACTTCCGGCATGTCTCGTGCCAGCGTTCCAGACACTGGGCAACGCTGCTACTGCACTGATAGGTCCCAGCACCAAGGAAAGCGCCACTTTCCAGATTGCCCAAAGGTTCTGATCAGAGGCGAAAAACCGCTCTTTGACCGGAGCGTAGGTGTAATGTTTTGTCAACAAAAAGGCGTAGGGAGCAGAAAGCCCCTCACCGGCAGTAATCGTCACCCCGTATCCCCCGCAAAGCACCTTGATTGCAGTACGAATTTTGCTTGAAAGGGGATCCTTGAGGATGTCAAAGCAGAGATGGCTCACGTTGAGGAAATCGAAGATAGGCGCACGCTCCCGGTTCACCCCAAGAGTAATATGAGCCCCCGGTGCCACCTCTCG
Organism: Geomonas silvestris; assembly: GCF_014193515.1. Lineage (GTDB taxonomy): Bacteria > Desulfobacterota > Desulfuromonadia > Geobacterales > Geobacteraceae > Geomonas > Geomonas silvestris. Next base: position 315,256 of record NZ_BLXX01000001.1, read on the forward strand.
TACCTTGGTAACCGTCTGCACCACCTCGTCGAAGGTACCGCTCGCGTAGACCAAAACCCGCGACAACCGAGTTGCAAGCTCCTGTTCGGCAACGGGCTGCGATTCAGCGACTGTCAGGCCTGCCGACAGCCGGCCTTTGCCAAACCTGCCGAGCAGGAAATCTTCAACCGACGAACGGATCAGACGGGACCAGGCCCGATGCCCCAGCAGGTTCACGTATACCATTGAGCTGAACGCGTTGTTCAATACCCCCAAATAAGCAATAAGGCGTCCGATTCCACTGGTGTGCTTGCTGGCGGTGAGGAGGCCGTTTCTGAAGTCGTAATAGATGATTCCAGGGTTGCACCCTTTTTCCACACCGTGATAGACCTTCGAAGCGACAACGGCGACCACCCGGAGGCCCTGCCGCTTCATGCGCAGGCAAAACTCGATATCGTCCCAGTGCAGAAAGTACCGATCGTCCATGACGCCGACCTCCCGCGCTGTCGTGGCGCGGACCAGAGCAGAGCATGCGGCGACGTAATCCACATCGATGATCCTGCTGTCATCCTGGTCATTCAGACGGGCGTAGCGCAGGTTGGGTGCCCACGTGCCGGAGCGCCAGTGAACAAACCCTCCAGCCTCGACCATGAGCGATTTGTCTTCGGGGCTCATAATGCACGAACCGGCAGCACCAATGGTGCCATCCGCCTCCATCGCTCGCACCAACTCGGTCAGGGTATAGGGAGTTACCTCTGCGTCGTTGTCGAGGAGCCAGAGGTAATCCTGCTGTAAGACGTTCAGGGCGTAGCGCATGCCGGTATTGAAGCCGCCAGTGCCGCCCAGGTTCTCAGCGTTTTCCAGAAGGGTTACCGACAGGGGGTGCGCTTTTATGGCGGGAACCGAGTCGTCGGTGGAGGCGTTGTCCACCACGACGATACTGTAGTTCTTGTAGGCGATGCCCTGGAGCGAATCGAGGAGATTGATAACGTCTGCCCGCTTGTTCCAGTTTACAACGATGATGGTTACCTTCGGTTCAGGCAGGGTCGACATGGTGCTGTCCTTTACGAGTGATTATCTGCTTATAAAGAGCGATGAGCCTATCAACATGGGAAAAGCGGTCGGCAATCAGGGTGTCGCGTCGGGCACGTATCTCCTGGTTAAGCGGCAATAAGCAGGAGGGGTTCTGAATCACCCGTTCCATGATTTCGGCCAATCCAGCGGCACTGCAGGAGACATTGAGCCACCCAGTGCTGCCGTCGAGTACATAATCGGTGATGCCCCCTCTTGGGTTGCCGATCACCGGAATCCCCTTCGCCATGAACTCGATACCGGCGTAGCCATAGACCTCTTCGCAAAGTGAAGGCATCAAGCCGACATCGACTTCGTTGAGTATTGCGTCGAGGTCCTGCTCCCGGTAACGTCCTTTGAGCCCAACCGGTTCGGCAGCTGCCAAGCGGGACCTGACGCTTGCATGAACCTCACCCCAGACGTCCAGCCAAAACCGCTCCCCTAGCCCCTTCTGCACCAAAAGATCAACCGCATCCGCAATGATGCCGGCCCCCTTGAAGGGTGCTAGACAACCGTTGAGGGTGGCAAAACGAACTCGCGCAGGCGCCTGCACCGGTACTCGGGGTATGAGAGCACTGATGTGGGGCAAGGACGAGTGCAGTACCTGGATGTCGGTGCGCCCGGTACGCTGCTCATATATTTGGGCGGTGCGACTGGATTGCGCTATGAGAAGATCTATCCGGCGCAGGTGCTCAAGATTGCCTTGCAGCCTCGCAGCGAACACCTCCGCTCCCGGAGGTGCACCACCAAGAACTGACCGTGCGAGGGTTTCAACGGGACGCAGCACCCGGTGCAGACCACGAGCCACTGTTTTCGCCTCCAGGTCGAAGGTCCTCTGAACTAGATGCTCGCGAAAGTGCCGGCCGGAGCCGCAACAATCGCGGCAGCTTGAGCTTGGGTCTTCCAGGTCACACAGGGTGCCGTCAGGACGATACAGGTTCAAGGTCGGGCAGAACATGAAGTAGTTGTGCAAGGTCATCGCGACCGGCAGGCGGTAGACCCGGGAGGCGATGCCCAGCAGGGAAAACGGCAATCCCGCCATTTCATGAACATGGAGCAGATCCGGACGGAAGGTATCGATAACCTGGCGAAAATACGTTTCGCTCTCCGCTTCGGAGAGTTCCCGCTCCGGAGGAAAGTTCCCCTCGTCTCCGGCGTGCAGAAGCCGCGGGTCTTCAATCTCGAAAACCGTAATTCCATCACGGGTCCATTGCGACAGCCGCGGGCGCCTCCAGCCAGGGTGAACCCGCCCCGCACAAAAATAGGCCACCTCGTGCCCGCGTTGATGCTGGATTTCCATAACATCTTCGGCGTAGGCGATAAGCCCTCCGTTCCTCAGCGGCCGGAAGCCCCAGCCGATGTGCAGGATGCGCAGGGCCTCTGTCACGGTTTCCCCCCCGGACCGTGGTCGGACCAAGATGGCAGCACCTCGCGCCATTTCGCATCCGTCCTAAGCAGCCTGCGGGCCAATCCACGAATCAGCTTGTAGGGAGGAGATCCCGTTACCAGCCCGAGGTAGTGTTCGTGCCAGGAGAGCCGGGCGGCCATGAGTTCCAGGTGCTTACGTGCCTGCAGCTCACCACCATGCTTCATCAGCACCAGGCAGGAGTCGACGAGACTCAGGTTGGCAAACTGGGTGGTCTTTGCCGAGCCGTGCAGGCGGGCGCAGGAGAGCATTGCCTCGGTTCGAGCGAACCGGAAAGAGCGGCCGAACTTGAGCCAGAGATCAAGGTCCATCGCCATGTGGATCTGTTCATCAAGCGGCCCGCAGCTATTCCAGGCCTGCCGGGTAAAGAAACAGGAGGGCTGGATGAAGTGGAAATCGTCAAGCCAGGAGAAGAGCGATTCGAGGGAAAGGTCTTCTTTGGGCAGTTTCCGGCCGGTCTCGTGCCCTTGAGCATCGACAAAGAGCCCGCCCCCGACGAAAATGTCGGCATCCCGGCAGAAACCCCGCAGTTCGGCAACCTTCTGCAACGCGCCGGGAAGCAGGTAATCGTCGGAATTAAGCCATCCCAAAAGGTCCCCTGTGGTTCGGGCGAACCCTTTGTTGAGTGCATCGCTCTGCCCGCGGTCCGGTTCGCTCACCCAAAAAGAGAGATGTTCCTGGTACTTCTTGATGATCTCGATGCTGCCATCGGTACTGCCGCCGTCGAGTACCAGATACTCGAGGTTGGGGTACCCCTGGTCGAGCACAGAGAGGATGGTCTGTTCCAGGTACGCAGCTTGGTTAAACGAGGGGGTGACAATACTGATCTTGGGCAGCTTGGTTTCCCTCTCTGCTGCCGGAGTGACAAGATTGCTAACCATTACAGGAGTTCGCCCCCCTTGAGATCTGAGGTGCTCCGCCATCACCGTAACAACCTCTTAAACAGACTGATCCCCTTGGAAGCGGCAGAGACGAACAGTTCCAGCGCGGCAGACCGCGGTCCAATCCCAACTGCAGCTTGGTCTTGCGAAATGCCCCTACCAGACAAACCCGAGGTAGAAGGGTCACGGCGCAGAAATCCCTTTTGCGGCTCCGCCGCCAGCCACTCGCGTTCCAGGACTTCTTTGCGTAGCTGCGAGTAGTACTCAGGCACATCGAAATCACGCTGGCTCTCCCAGAGGTAAAGCGCGGTGCCCAACCAATAGATGAGCCAGGCACAGTAATGGCCAAACAACGGGTCTCCATCTTTGCGTAAACGTTTCTGATAGGATGCTACGTGACTCAGGCATTCCTTGAGCTTTGCCGTGGGATCGCTACTTCCCGTGACCTCCGCCTCAAAGTATTGCATCATGTCCGTTAGGTACTGTTTTGCATTTGGGTGGGTGAAGTGATAGACACAACAATCTTCCCGATAGGGGATCATCCTGGTGTTTTTCGGATTGCTTGGTGAAAAATTCACGTGAATCGTGTTACAGATTCTGGCCCTTGCCCTGTTAACCATGAACGGGTAGTGACATACCGACCACGGCGAGCGGGCAGAGTGAATGCCGAAAGAGTACATGCGGCGCGGCACGTAAATCAGGTCGAGATCTCCCCGGGTTTCCTCCAAAATCTGCAGCGCCTCTTGCACAAGGTTAAAGGTCGGAATTTCGGAGGCTGTCACAAGGAAAACCCAGTCGTGCTTCGGATAACTGAAGATTTCCACCATGTTCTCATGCCCCTTGGGGCTGAACGGCAGTGGGACGACCCGCACGCTGCTGCCATATTCCTGACAGATCTCGAGGGTACCGTCATCGGACCCTTTGTCGGCTATCAGCACTTCGTCGGCCCATCGAGTCCCCTGTTCCAAAAGCGCTCGGATCCGGGCCTGCTCGTTGTAGACGACAGCCAGCAGCGTGACCGGCACCTTCCGGGATGTGGAGTTCGACATCGTCATGACCCTGCTCCGGAGAGTTCCCCTGCGGCAATCTTGTTGTCGGCAATCCATTCGGTCTCGACGAAGACGGGCCCTCGTTCCAGACGATACTGGGAACCGGTCTGGTAAGGGTCACACTGGGTAACGGAGAAAACCAGAGCCCCCTCGACGGCATCCAGGCATTCGATGTTGGGAATGGTGACGCTGAGGTCGATGCTGTAGCGTCCGATCGAAAGGGGGATCCGTTTCAAGCGGCATTCCACCCGGTTGGCCCCAAGTGCTGGCGTGAACAGGTAACGGTCCATGGGAGCCGACGAGCTAAACGCCACCGCTGCGCCGCGGCTGTCCCTGATGGCCCACTCGAATGCGAGATACTTGACCGGTTGGTGCACCTCGTAGCAAATGGTCAACAACAGGTCATCCAGTACCTCGGCCTCTTCACGGCTTTTGCGGGTGAGATTGAGGAGGGCGGCGTCGACGATCGCCACCTTGGAGGTACCGGAACGGGGTACGCGACGCAGTGCCGGCCTCCCCTCGCCCTGCTGGCGGGGAGCCAAGTAACGTTCCACGGCCTCCGCCGCACTGCCAAAGTAGTTCAACGTCCCGTTTTCCAGCAGAAGTCCTTTGGTGCACAAGCTGCGCACCGCAGCCAGGTTGTGACTGACAAAGAGGACCGTTCTCCCCTGCCGGTTGGACACTTCCTCCATCTTCCCCAGGCATTTGGCCTGAAACTGGGCGTCGCCGACCGCAAGCACCTCGTCAACGACGAGGATCTCCGGCTCCAGGTGCGCCGCCACAGCAAAGGCAAGCCGCATGTACATCCCCGAGGAGTAGCGTTTGACCGGCGTGTCGAGGAACTTCTCGATCTCTGCGAAATCTACGATCTGGTCGAAGCGCGCCCGGATTTCAGCGTGCCCCATGCCGAGTACGGCACCGTTGAGAAAGATGTTCTCTCGGCCGGTGAGCTCCGGATGGAAGCCGGTACCCACCTCAAGGAGGCTCGCTACCCGCCCCCTGATGCGCACGGTCCCCTTGGAAGGCTCGGTAATGCGGCTTAGTATCTTCAGCAAGGTTGATTTGCCGGCGCCGTTGGATCCGATGATACCAATGCGGTCTCCCTGTTCGACCTCAAACGAGACGTCGTTCAGTGCCCAAAACTCCTCGAGCCGAGTAGCGGCTGCCGGGGGGCCGGAACCAAGCAGCCGGCTGCCGGTATTTTTGATTTTCTCGGCAAGGATATCGCGCAGGGCAAGATAGGGCTCTTTGGTCCCCTGGTGCCGCAAGAGGTATTTTTTGCTGAGCTTTTCTACGGAGATCACGCTAGCCATCTTCACACCACATCCGCGAAACCGCGTTCCGTGCGGCGGAAATACCAAAGGCCGAAGACCATCAGGATAACGGCCATCACTGCGCCGGCGCACATCCCAGACCAGTGGACCTGGTAGGCATCCCCCAGCAGGGCCCAGCGGAAACCGTCGATAACGCCCACCATTGGATTGAGGAAATAGAGCAGACGCCAGCGCTCGGGAACGATGGCTGTCGAGAATCCGACCGGCGACACGTAAAGGCCGACCTGAACGACGAAGGGAACCACATACCGGAAGTCCCGGTACTTGACATTGAGGGCCGCAAGCCACAGTCCGGCACCCAAGGAGGCGAGAAGCGCCAGCCCCAGGAAAACCGGGATCAGGACGATTTCCCAGCCGGGAACGACTCGGTACCAGAGCATGAGCCCCGCGAGAAGGATGCATGAGATCAGGAAATCCACCAGGCACACAGTCACCGCACTGGCAGGCAAAATGACCCGCGGAAAGTAGACCTTGGCCAAGAGATTGCTGTTGTCGATGAGGGAGTTGCTGCTCTCAGAAAGGGCGTTGGCAAAGAACTGCCAGGGAAGCAACGCTGCGTAAACCAGGACCGGATAGGGAACGCCATTGGCAGGAAGCTTGGCGAGCTTTCCGAAAACGACGGTGAAGACCACCATGGTCAGCAGAGGGCGAATCACGCTCCACGCGATGCCGATCACCGTCTGTTTGTATCGCACCAGGATATCGCGCCAGGCAAGAAACAGGAAAAGCTCACGGTAACGCCACAGCTCGCGCCAGTAATGGGCAGCCCCCATGCCGGGTTTTATAATGATCTCGTTTAGTTGCGCCATGTCAGCCGTACTGGAACCCCTTCTTCTTGAAAAGCGCAGCGATCACACCGGCCAAAAAGCCGAGGCCGAAGCGGCCCATCTCACGGTTTTTCCTTCCCGGACAGAGATACAGCGGGGCGTGGCGCGAGCAGTTAGCGAGGACCGCCAACCAGAGAAGCAGCGGGTAGCGGCGGTGCAGCCGGAAAAAGGACTGCCCCACTGCCATCGGCTTTCTGAAATTGCCAACCAACAGCGGCGGGTGGAAGTACTCGAGGCTCGGGCAGTTCACGCTCCTGTGGCCGCTCATAAGAAAGCGGATAACGAACTCCACGTCCTCTTGCCCGATGAACTGGTCCACAAAACCGCTCAGCTCGGCGAGAACCTTGCGCCGGTAGGCGGTGCAGCGGCTGGTCATGAAATAGGGGTCGTGGTGATCGTAGCGTCCATCGATGAGCGCAAAGCTCGCGCTGCCATGCGGAACGAGCGCATCTGCCTCGGGATGCGCGGCGAATTCGCGCAGGACCGTGGAGAGGAAGCCCTTCTGCAGCAGGACGGTATCGTCATCCAGAAAGAGCACGAACTCACCGCGGGACTGTGACAGACCGAAATTGCGGGAATGTCCCATGGAGCCGAAATTTACCGGCAAAGGGGTGTAGATGATGGGGAGCTGGTTGGCGAAATCCTCGGCCATGGCACGACCGGCCTCGGTTCCGTTGCGGTCTTCGACAAGCACCACCTCAAACAGGTCGCGCGGGAGGTCCTGTTCTACCAGTGAAGAGAGTATCCCGGACAGCAGGTCTAGTCTGCCGTAGAAATTGATGATGCAGGAGAGACGGATGCCTTCGCGATGCTCAGACACAGCGCAATCCCCTTTCAGGTCAAAAGGGAAGCACCGGTAAAATAGTTGAGCCAAAGAGTGGCGCATGAAACCTCAAGTTCAGTAAATTTCACAGTCAAGACAGTCAGCCGGAATAGAGGCCCCATCCTACCATAACCGCCCACAAAAGCCCCACTATAAAAAGCGGCACATCTTTCAGTAAGGACTCTGTCGGATCCCCCCCCTGCCCGCTTTGTACCCGCATGATGAAGCGCATAAGACCAAAGCAACAAAGAGGAACCGTATAGATCATCGTGTGTCGTACGATGACATATTGGGTGTAGGTGACGAGGACTGCGCCCCCGGTCATGTACATCGCCCCCGGAAGAAAGCCGTCGGGATAGCTGAGCAGCGATTTGCGGTGGCCGCCTGCCTCCTCTCCCAGACTTTGCTTCTCGCCCAGACGCTTGCCGGTGGCAAGAAACACCGCCAGAAGAAATACCGAGAGAAAGAGCCAGTCGGAGATCACGATGCGGAAAGCCTCGCCACCCGCCTCGAGCCTGAGCAGAAAACCTGAGGCAATACAAAAGAGATCCACGAGCGGCAACTGTTTGAGCTTGAGCGAGTAACTGACCGATATCGCCAGGTACGCCACAAGGATCAGGAAGAAGGTTCCCGAAACCCGGGAGGCGAGCCACAGGCCGGCTGCGCAGAGAACGGCGGCCAAGACGAAGGCAGCGCTGAGCGGGACCTTCCCCGCGGCAAGCGGCCGATACTTCTTGCGTGGATGCAGAGCGTCGTGCTGCCGGTCCATGATGTCGTTGAGGATGTAGGTACTGCTGCTGGCCAGGCAGAAACTGGCTATCGGAACGATTCCAGCGCGAAGCACGCCCGGGTTCAACAGCTGCCCGCCCAGAAAAGGGGGGAAAAGGAGCATAAGATTCTTAAGCCACTGGTTTGGACGCAGCAGGGACAGGTAGCTCATGGCGCCTGTTTCCTGAACTGCTGGGCCAGGCGAATGGCGGCAGGGCGATAGTGCGCGGTTGCCGGTGCGGCTGCCTTGGCGCTGGAGAAACAGCGGTAGGCACTGCTGCGGTTGTCCAGGCTCAGGTGGGTAAGCCCCAGGCGGTACTGGTAGAAGGGGTTGCCGGTGGCCTGGTACTGCTCGCAGATTACCTCTGCGAGTTCACGGTTAAGTACTCTGGACTCGTGCGGAGTTTTAGCATTCGCTTTTTGGGCCTCCAGCACCTGAACCAGCATGTCCAGGACTTTCGCATGATAGCGCGTGTGTTCCTTGTAGCGCTCACGGAGCAGTTTGTGCGCAGCGCCGAAATCTTTCTCCTCGATCAGTACTTTGGCGATGTTAAGGGAAGCTGCCTGGAAATTACCGACTCCGCCCGACTTGAAGATCTTGTAAGCCTCCTCCTTTTTCCCTTGTTTCAGCAACGCCACGCCCAGGTCATTGCGAGCGACACCGAAGTTTGGAGATTTCTTCAAGGTGTCCGCAAAGAGGGCAGCGTTGTCCTGCCAGAGGATGCCCCGACTCACGGTTGCATAAGCCGACCCGGTTAGTAACAGGCCTAAAGCACTCACCATAACGGGTGCCCAGGTCAGTCGGTCTTTCAATAGCCGGGAGCCTTGAAACACAAGCCAGATTGCAAAGCAGGCACTGGGCATGTAGAGGTAGCGCTCAGCGATAGGAGTCCAACTCATTTCGCTTACCGCAAGGATAAAAGAGGGCGCACAGATACAGAAACCTGAAAAGACAAGGAACGCACTGACAGAACGTCGATAGAGGAGCCAACAGAGTACGAGAAGGAATAACACCCCAGGGACGACGTAAAGGTTCGCTACTTCAACGATGCCGAAGTTGAGCGGAAATGGGAGGAACACCTTCTTGAGGTAGAAGCCCGTAAGCTTTGCAACAATGCGCGCCAGATTCAAAATATCCGTGGGGGGAGCCTGGATTTGCTTCGTGACAGCGGCGATGCCACTGTCTTTTGAGGAAAGCGCAGAGGACCGCATGAGTAGATAAGCCGAGGCACCAAGAACGATGAAGAGTACCGGCGCGGCTCCTCGCACGATCCGCGCCCTGATGCTCTGGTGTAGCCCCTCCATCCGGTCGTAGCAAAGGACCAGGAACAGGGCAGGCGGAGCGAAGAAGAGTGCCGGTTCTTTGCAGAGGCACCCTAAAAGCAGTGCACAGCCAGAGAGAAACGCAGGTAGCACCTTTGCGGAACGAAGAGACTCAAGGAGCAACCAAAGCGATGTCAGGACGAAAGTCCCGGCCATAAGATCCGTACGGCCGGAAATCCAGTTGACCGGTTCGGTGTTGATGGGGTGCACCGCGAAGATGAGCGCGGCCGCCAGGGGAAGCCAGTTGTCGGCTTCCTGCCTCATCAGTTTGAGCAGCTGTCGGGTGACGGCAAAAACCAAAAGCGTGTTGACAAGATGCAACAGCACGTTTTCCAAGTGCATGAAGCTCTCTTCAAGGCCCCAAAGGTATTTGTCGAAGACGAAGGAGAGGTACAAAAGGGGGCGGTAGTACTGGCCGGCACCGTGAGGAAAGAAAAGCGCCCTGATACTGAAGTCCTCCATGTTAAGGAGGTTATTGATCATGTATGAGTCATCGGTCGAGCAGGACGGTGAAAAAAGCGCTGGGTAGTACAGACCGAGAACGATGAATGCCAGGAACAGGATCTGGTACTTCGTCTTGAGCATCTACTTCTTCCCCTGCGCCACGACTTCGAGGAAAAAGGATTCCAGGTCCTGGCGGTTGGGTTCGATCAGGGTTATCTCGGCACCGCGACTGCCAAGCTTTTCCAGGGTAAGAGAAAGCAGTTCACGCGGCACCTGGAGTTCCAGTATCCCCCCCCCGCGGACGGTCACCTCAACACCCTCGCCCGAGAAATCCGAAAGCCCTGTTACCTGAACCTGGTAGCCAACGACGCCCGCAGCGAGTAATTCATGTACAGCGTTCACTGTCTGCAGCTTCCCTTTGACAATGACCCCGACCCGGTCGCAGACGACCTCGACATCGGCAGTTATGTGGGTACTGAAAAACACAGTCTTCCCTTGCTGCTTGAGATCGCGGATGATGTTTTTCACCAGCGCGCGGCCAAGCGGGTCGAGACCGCTCATGGGTTCGTCGAGGACGTAGATCTCCGGGTCGTGCAGCATGGCCTGGGCGAGTCCCAGACGCTGGACCATCCCTTTGCTGAAGCCGCGGATCGGCCGGTCAGCAGCACCCTCGAGTTCCAAAAGACCGAGCACTTTGCCCGTGGCCGCCTGCGTTTCTTGAGGGGACATGCCAAACATCGCCGCAACAAAGCGAAGGTATTCACGTGCGGTCAGGAAATCATAAAAGGCAGGATTCTCGGGGAGATAGCCGACCTTCATGCGGCAACGGGCGTCACCTACCGGAACTCCGGCCATTTGGGCAGTCCCCGCGGAGGGAGAAATGAGCCCCATCAGGGTCTTTATGGTGGTACTTTTCCCGGCGCCGTTTGGACCTAAAAAACCAAAGACCTCACCTTTACCAACTGAAAGTGTCAGATCTTGCAGGGCGTCGACACGCCCCCATTTCCTGGTTCGGTAAGTCTTTGAGAGGTTGCGGATATCAATAGCATTCATAACAATTCCTGTTGGTGGTCGTTACTGTTTTCCGGCGAGTTTACTTGAGGAGACAACCTTTCCCTTGGAATCAAGGTAGAAGGTGCCGCCATAGGGATCTTCGGGAATGCGCGAGAGGAACCCTTCCCGTACCAAGGTCTTCAGGTCTGGAGGCAGGGTATGCCGGGCTTCCCGGAACCGGTTCAGCGCGTCGGAAATAACGGTAATCCCTTCCAGCGCCTTGCGTCGCACCTGGTAGATCTTCTTGACCTTGGCGTCCTTTGCCGATTGTTCCATGGCCCTCAGAAAGGTAATACCCAGGGCGCTCTGGCCGGCCTCGTAGAAGTACCGGGAGGCAAGCGTCGTGTAGAGCGGGTTGCCGGAAAGTTCCGCAGCTTTTTGCATGTACAGCGAAGCTGTGCGGTAATCCTTGCTGAAATAGGCAGCGTTGAAACCCGCATAGAAGGGAAGCTGGGCATCCCACGTCCGATACTTCATGCCGTAGTCGAGCATGTTGTTCACTTCACGGATCCGTTTCAATTCCCAGGTAAAGGCAGCCTCGGTGAAATAGTAGGCGTCCATGTTGTAGGGATCGAGTTTCAGTGCGCTCTGCATGGTGGCGAACATGTTGAAGTATTCCGGAGGAGTCGAGACGCGGTGGCCATCCTTCGTGAAGAGCGAGCCGAAATAGAAGAGCACACGGTCGACGGCCAGTTGCGCCAACAGGTAGCGCTGGTCGGATGCCACCAGACGCAGCGCCTCACCGGCGGGGGTATAGCCGAGCTTGAGGGCCACCGGCCGCTGCCTCATGTAGGTAGTGAAGGGTACCACCACCAGAGCGTAGAGAAGCAGCAGGGCGCCAAGGATCAGGCCGCGGGTCACGGGAACTGCCTCCGCGAGAAGGTGTAGGAGGAAACGCAGAGGAGGATGGCGCAGTAAAGGACGGCGTAGCTGAAGGTGAGCCCGAGCCCCGCGGGAAGTACGGGGACCCCATAAATTGCCGGCACCTTAAGGTCAAAGGCGGCAAAGTTGGGGATCAGGTAATAGACCGCCTTGAAGAGGGCAACCGACACCGAGCCCATCTCCTTGCCAAACTGGCCGCTTACGTACTCGTAGACTTCCTGGGACCCGCTACCCGCAAGGTAAATGCCGATAGAGGCGAAGAAGGGGAAGTAAAACGAGGTACTTACCGTGGAGAAGAAGATACCGACCGAGGCAAGCATGATGTACTTTGCGATGTCCGCCAGGAGCGCAAGACCGATTTTATCCCAATGGATGGGGATATCGGAGGGATACTGTGCTGAAGAAACAGAGATGATGACTGCGGCTGCGGCACCCAGCACAACGCCACAGAGTGCGATGAAACAGGCGATGCCGCAGAACCTTCCCAGCAGAAAAACTGTCCGCGAAATGGGGAGGGTAAGCACGGAGGCCAGGTAGCGCCGTTCGATGTCACGCCATACCGAGGACGCCCCTAGAAGCACGGTGACCATGAGAAGGACGAAGGATATGGCGGAGAGCGAGAGGGTTATCGACAATTCCTGGACCTGGCGCATCGAAAACGTGCTCAGAGCAGGCACCAGGAGAATCATGAGCAGGGCGACAGCCAAAATGGCATGCAACACCCTGTCCCGCAAAATCCAACGAAAGGTCATGACGACAGTAGCCCTAAAGACATCCATTGTTTTAATCGCTCCAATAGTAAGGGGCGAAATGCTTGCACATCCCGCCCCTTTTTGTAACATAACCGGTTTTACAAAGCTACGGTATTACATTGCGGTCCAGCCGCCGAAGGCGCTCGAATCAGATGCGGAGATGGAAGCCCCGGCACCGGTCGTGACGTCTTTGGAGAAGATCGCGGTGGAATCAAAGGTGGTTGCAAAGGCCTTGGTGCCTTTCTGGTGCTGGGTGACGATACCGTAGCCGGTAGCTCCGCCGGTATAACCGAGGCCCACGCTAGCGGAAAGTTTGCCGATGTTCTTGGCGTCGCCACTGCTTACCACGGTAAGACCTGCGTTGGCGAAATCGATGGTGCCGGTAGCAGCGCCGCCTGCAGCGAATGCGGAGGCAGCAGCCATCATCATAACTGCAGTCAAAAGTACTATCTTTTTCATAAGATTTCTCCTCTTAGGGTAGTGTCAATTATTGAAGGGTCAGGCCGCTCGGGTAAGACTGGCTCGGGCTGTCGGCCAGGTAGGCTTCCATGCCGGTCTTGATGTTTTTCAGGTCCGAGTTGGCGGCGCTGTTGTAGGCCTTCTGACGGTAAGCGGAGAACTGCGGAATAGCAATTGCTGCAAGGATGCCGATGATCGCGACAACGATCAAGAGCTCGATCAGGGTGAAGCCTTTTTTGCTTCTGAGTTTACGTAACATGAGTCTCTCCTTTTACAGTGTGGTGTTACCGATTGTTGTAAGGCCGCGTGCGGCCCTTCCTCCGAATTCGTAACCACCGCCACTGTAGCAACTTGTGCGCCAAAGAAGAGACACATATCACTTGGCGATATTACAACGACTTACAGGTATCCCGTCTCAAAAGGCACCAGCGAGGCGCCGAAAATGGACACCTCCCCGCAAAATAGGTGACAATATTTGTCACTTCACTCGTCGTCCATGCCGAATTTCGCCAGTCGGTACCGGAAGGACCTAAAGGTCATCCCCAAGAGCGCCGCGGCTTTCTTCTTCACCCCACCGCTCTTCTCCAGGGCCTGAACCAAAAGCCGACTCTCGAGGGTGTCCAGGTAGCCCTGCAGGTCCATCCCCTCGGGCGGGATGTCGACGGGATCGAGCGGGGTTGAGACCGGGACGAAGTTGCGTACCTTCGGCGGGAGGCATTCGAGGGTGATGACGCGGCTTCCGAGTACGACGCAGCGCTCCACGAGGTTCTCGAGCTCGCGGACGTTGCCCGGGAAGGGGTAGTTCAACAGGGCCGCCGCAGCGTCCGGCGTGACCATGTCGCCGCTGCCGGACCAGAGCGCGTACTTCTTGTAGAAATGCTCCACGAGCGGCAGGATGTCTTCGGCCCGCTCGCGCAGGGCGGGCATGCGCACCTGGACCACGTTCAACCGGTAGAAGAGGTCCTCGCGGAAGGTCCCCTCCCCCACCTGTTCTTCGAGGTTGCGGTTGGAAGCGGCGACGATGCGCACATCGGCTTTGAGGGAACTGCTCCCCCCTACCCTGCGGAATTCCCGCTCCTGCAGCACCCGCAACAGTTTGGCCTGCAGTTGCAGCGGCACCTCGCCGATCTCGTCCAGAAAGAGCGTCCCCCCTTCGGCCTGCTCGAAAAGCCCGGGGCGGTCTGCTATGGCACCGGTGAAGGATCCCTTGGTGTGGCCGAAGAGTTCGCTCTCGATGAGGGTTTCCGGAATGGCTCCGCAGTTAACGGCGAGGAAGCTGCGGTCGCGGCGCGGACTGTTGTAGTGGATCGCCTTGGCGGCCAGCTCCTTGCCGGTACCGCTCTCGCCGAGGATGAGGACATTGGCCATGCTGTCGGCGACCTTCGAGATGAGGTCGTAGACCTCGCGCATCTGCTTGCTCTTGCCGACCAGGCCGCTGAAGCTGAAGCGTTCCTGCACCTCGGCCTTGAGGCGCTGGTTCTCCTGCACCAGGGTCTTTTGGGCAAGCGCCTTGGCCACCAGGACTTTTACTTCCTCGACTTTGAACGGCTTGCCGATGTAGTCGTAGGCCCCAAGTTTCATCGCTTCGACGGCCTGCTCCGCGGTGCTGAAGGCGGTGATCATCAAAACGGCGGTTTCGGGGGTCTGCGACTTGATGCGCGACAAAAGCTGGATCCCGTTCAGGCCGGGCATGCTGACGTCGGAGATCACCAGGTCGAACTTCACCTGGGCCATCGAGTCGAGGGCGTCCTCGGCGCACTCCGCCTGGTCCACCTGGTACCCCTCACCTTCCAGGAGAATCGCCAGAAACTCGCGCATACTCAATTCATCATCGACAATCAAAATCCTGGCTGGCATCTGTACCTCTTAAAACAGGAACTAGGGATCAGGGGTTAGGGGTGCCGCAACTACCCCGGCAGGAACAGCGTCATGGTAGTTCCTTTGCCGGCTTCGCTGGAGACCGCGATGCGGCCGCCGTGGGTTTCCACGATCCGGTACACGGTCGCCAGCCCCAGGCCGGTGCCACCTTTCTTGGTCGTGAAGAAGGGCTCGAAGACGCGGTTAACGTCGGACTCGGACATCCCCTGGCCGTTGTCTTTCACCCTGATGCGCACCTGGTCCGCCTCCCCGCCGCGCTGGACCGAGGCGTCGATCACGATGCGCCCCTCTCCGGACATGGCCTCGGCACCGTTAACGATCAGGTTCCAAAAGACCTGCTTGCACTGGTCCTTGTCGAAGACGACCACGATGTGGCCGGGCACCCGGTTCTCGATGTTCACACGCTCGAGACGAGGATCACGGGCCAAAAGCGGGCTCAGCTCGGAGATCAGGCCGCGCAGTTGCAGGGGAACCTTCGCCGGCGTGGCGGGCTTGGCGTAGAGGAGAAAGTCGCGCAAGAGCCCATCGAGCCGGTCGGTCTCCCTCAGGATGATGGAGAAGAGCCTCTTGTCCTTCTCGTCGGCCCATTCCCTCAGGGCGACGAGCTGAACCGAACCGCTGATGGCGGCCAAAGGGTTGCGGATCTCATGGGCCATGCGCGCGGAGAGGGCACCGACGGCGGCGAGTTCGTCGGCCCGCTTCAGCTCGCCGGCGAGCCGCTTCATCTGGGTCAGGTCGTGCAGGTCAAGGACGGCACCGTTTGGCTCACCCTCCTTGCCGGTGAGCGGAACCGACTTGAAGGAGAGGAGCATCTGCTCCCCCTCCGGCCCCTGGTGTTCGAACTCCCCCTGTCGGGGGGCCTGATCGACGACCATCCGGTCCGCGAGCCCGGGAAAAATCTCCCCCAACTCCCGGTCGTAGGCCTGTTCCTGCGAGATCCCGGTCAGTGCCTCGGCATACCGGTTGAAGACCCTGATGCGCAGCGCCGGCGTGACGGTTACCAGGCCGCTTTGGATGGTGGAGACGATCGAGGTGTTGAGCCGCTCCAGTTCCTCGTAGTCGATCTCCCTTTCCTGCAGGGCGCTCTCGCTGCGCCGGGCGCGCTCGGCGAGGCTGCCGGCCAGAAACGCGGTGAGGAAAAACGAGGTCGCGTAGAGAAAGATCAGGTAGAAGATGTAGCCTGCGCCGCTTGATTGCGCGACGGACGGCGGCAGCCCCAGGGCGCTTAGGCGCCCGTAGTACTGGAAGTCGAGGATCGCCCCGTAGAGGATGACGCACAACGACGCCGTGTAGTAGGCTTCGGAGCGCGCCAGAAGCACGCTCGCGCTGACGATGGAGAGAAAGTAGAGAAAAGCGTAGGGTGAGCTGACACCGCCGGTAACCAGGATGAGCGTGGTGACCAGCACCAGATCCCAGACGATCTGCGCGTAGCTCAGGGTCCGGACCTGGCGCCGGGTCAGCTTGAGGACTGCGTAGGAGATAAGCGAGAACAGGTAGGTCGCCAGGACCAGCCGGACCACCACCGTGCGGGCGCCTTCCGCGGCGCTGTCCAGGTGCAGGTCAAGGAAAAGGGTGGAGGCGAGAAAAGCTGAGACGACCACCACCCTTAGCAGGATGAACCAACCGATCCTTTTACGGTCGGGCATACCTTACCCGCCGACCGTACTGGCCAGCTTGAAGATCGGCAGGTACATGGCGATGACCAGGCCGCCGACCGTGGTCCCCAGGAACACCATGAGCAGAGGCTCCATCATCGAGGTGAGGGCCCCTACCGCGTCGTCGACCTCGTCGTCGTAGAAGTCGGCGATCTTGTTGAGCATGGTGTCCATGGCACCGGTGGCCTCGCCGACCGAGATCATCTGCACCACCATGGGGGGAAACACCCCGCTTTCGGCAAGCGGCTCGGAGATGGTCTTGCCCTCGGAGATCGACTGGCGCACCTTGTAGATGGCCTCCTCGACGATCTTGTTCCCCGCGGTCTTGGCAACGATCTCGAGGCCGTCCATGATCGGGACGCCGGAGCTTATCATGGTCCCCAGGGTGCGGGTGAACTTGGCGACGGCCACCTTGCGGATCAGCGGGCCCACCACCGGCGCCTTGAGCCCCATGTTGTCGATGGCCCGGCGCCCCTTGGGGGTCGCGTAGTACTTGCCGATGGCGTACTTGATCCCGAAGAGGGCGGCGATGATCACCAGGATGTACTTGGTGAGGAAGTTACTGAGGGCGATGACGATCTTGGTCGGGGCCGGGAGCTCGCCGCCGAAGTCCGCGAACATCTTGGCGAAGGTCGGGATGACGAAGACCAGGATGACGCCGACGACGATGACCGCGATGGCCATGATGGTGGCGGGGTAGACCATGGCCCCCTTTACCTGCTTGGCGAGCTTCATCGCCTTTTCGATGTAGGCCGCCAGGCGCGACAGGATGGTGTCGAGGATACCGCCCACCTCGCCGGCAGCCACCAGGTTCACGTAGAGCTGATCGAAGACCTTGGGGTGCTTGGCGAGGGCGTCTGCGAAGGTCGAGCCGCTCTCCACGCTCTCCTTCACCTTGGTGAGGCAATCCTTGAAGGTCTTGTTCTCCTGCTGGCTCGCCAGGATGTCCAGGCACTGCACGAGCGGCAGGCCGGAGTCGATCATGGTGGCGAACTGCCTGGTGAAGACCACCAGGTCCTTGGTATCGACCCTGCCACCCTTGCGGCCGGGGAGCTTGAGCTCCATGCTGAGCCCGCGCCCCTCCTCCTTCACGGTGATGCCGGTGAAACCGTATTTCTTGAGCTGGGCCTCGACCTGCAGGGCGCTGCCGGCTTCCATGACACCCTTCTGGGTGCTGCCGGCCTTGCTCCTGGCCTCCCAACTGAACTTAGGCATAGAGTTCTCCTTTGGTAGTGACTACACGCTGCCGCGGCTAGCGCGACGGGCGGGGGCGCGGCTGCCCCAAAACGGCGCTCCCCGGAGAGAGCATCTGCTTCAATTCGTCGGGCTCGGAGGAGCGCGCCAGGGCGTCGTCCACGCTTATGATGCGCTTGGCCAAAAGCGACATGAGGCTCTGGTTCAGGGTCTGCATGCCGAACTTGTCCTGGCCCACCTGCATCTGCGAGTAGATCTGGTGCACCTTGTCTTCGCGGATCAGGTTGCGGATCGCCGGGTTAGGCACCATGACCTCGAGGGCCAGGGCACGACCGGTCCCGCCCGCCCTGGGGATGAGGGTCTGGGAGAGCACCCCTTCGAGCACGAAAGAGAGCTGCACGCGCACCTGGGTCTGCTGGTAGGGGGGGAAGACGTCGATGATCCTGTTGATGGTCTGGGCGCACGAGTTGGTGTGCAGGGTCGCGAAACAGAGGTGGCCGGTCTCGGCGAGGGTAAGCGCCGCCTCGATGGTCTCCAGGTCGCGCAGCTCGCCCACGAGGACCACGTCCGGGTCCTGCCTCAAGACGTACTTGAGGGCGTGCTTGAAGCTCTTCGTGTCGGCGCCGACCTCGCGCTGGTTCACGATGCACCCCTTGTGCGGGTGCAGGTATTCGATCGGGTCCTCGATGGTGACGATGTGGTCGTGGCGCTCGGTGTTGATCCGGTCGATCATCGAGGCGAGCGTGGTCGACTTGCCGGAGCCGGTGGGACCGGTGACGAGGATCAGGCCACGCGGCTTGTCGCAGAGCTCCTTGACGACCGGCGGCAGCCCCAGTTCCTCGAAGGTGAGGATCTTGTAGGGGATGACGCGGAAGACACCCGCCACGGCGCCGCGCTGCACGAAGATGTTCCCCCTGAAGCGCGACAGCCCTTTGACGCCGAAGGAGAGGTCGAGTTCGTTCTCCTCCTCGAACTTGTGCTTTTGGCTGTCGGTGAGGATCGAGTAGCAAAGCTGCTTGGTCTCAACGGGGGTCAAGGGCGGGATGTCCATCGGCGTCAGCTTCCCGTCGATGCGGATCTGGGGCGAGGTGTTGGTGGTGATGTGCAGGTCCGAGCCGCCCCGTTCCACGAGTTCCTTCAGCAACTGATGAAAATTGATCATGATATCCTCACCCGGTTAGTCATCCGAGACGGTAACCCTGAGCACTTCCTCAAACGAGGTGACCCCTTCGGCCAATTTGGTAAGCCCCGACTGGCGCATGGTCTTGATCCCCAGCCGCATCGACTCGCGCTTGATCTCGGCGGTGTTGGCGCCGTTTAGGATCAGCTCGCGGATCGGTTCCAGCATCGGCATGACCTGGTAGAAGCCGACGCGCCCCTTGTAGCCGGTGTTGTTGCACTTGGCGCAGCCGGCGCCGCGGTAGCAGACGAGGTGAGGTGCCTCGGCCTCGGGGACCCCGGCGGCGACGAGCGCCGGCACCGGGATCTCCTCCACCACCTTGCACTCCTGGCAGACGCGGCGTGCCAGACGCTGGGCGGTGATCAGGTTGACGGCGCTCGCCACCAGAAAGGGCTCGATCCCCATGTTGAGGAGGCGGTTGATGGTGGAGGGGGCGTCGTTGGTGTGCAGCGTGGAGAGCACCAGGTGGCCGGTGAGCGCGGCCTTCACGCCGATCTCGGCGGTCTCGAAGTCGCGGATCTCGCCGATCATGATGATGTCGGGGTCCTGGCGCAGGAAGGCCCTGAGGGCCGCGGCGAAGTTGAGCCCGATGTCGTCGTGCATCTGCACCTGGTTGATGCCGGCGAAGTTGAACTCGACCGGGTCCTCGGCGGTGGAGATGTTCTCGGTCACCTTGTTGAGCTCCGAGAGCGCCGAGTAGAGCGAAACGGTCTTGCCGCTTCCGGTCGGGCCGGTAACGAGCACCATCCCGAAGGGCTTGTGGATCTCGCGCTGGAAGGACTCCAGGGCCTCGGGCTCGTAGCCCAGCTTGGTCATGTCGAGCTGCAGGTTCGACTTGTCGAGAAGACGCATGACGATCTTCTCGCCGAACAGGGTGGGGAGCACCGAGACGCGGAAGTCCATGTCCTTGCCCCCCCCCAGCTTGATCTTGATCCTGCCGTCCTGGGGGAGCCGGCGCTCGGCGATGTCCAGCTCGCTCATGATCTTGATGCGCGAGGTGATGGCGTTTTTCAGCTTCAGGGGGGGCTTCATCACCTCGTAGAGCACCCCGTCGATGCGGTAGCGCACCCTGAAGCTCCGCTCGTAGGGCTCTACGTGGATGTCCGAGGCCTTCCTCTTGATGGCGTCGGTGAGGATCAGGTTCACGAGCTTTACGACCGGGGCGTCCTCGGTCGCGCGCTCCAGCGAGGAGACGTCGACGTCGTTCTCCTCCCCCACCACCTCGAAGTCCTCCATCTCGGAGAGGTCGTTCATCACGTCGGCCAGGGAGGCGCTCTGGTCGTAGAGCTTGTCGATGGCGGTCTTGATGGCGCTCTCGGCCACCACCACCACCTCGACGTTGTAGCCGGTCATGAACTTGATGTCGTCGATGGCGAAGATGTTGGAGGGGTCGCTCATCGCGATGATCAGCGTCGAACCGGCGCGGTTCACCGGGACGATCTGGTACTTGTGGGCGATCTCGGCGGGGATGACCTTGACGACCTGGGGATCGACGTCGTAGTCCGCGAGGTTGATGGTCGGCACGCCGTACTGCTTGGAGAGAAACGAGGTCAGGTCGGCCTCGGTGATCAGGTTCTCCCGGATCAAAATGGAGCCCAGGCGCATCTGGCCGCCGGACGATTTCTGCTCGGCAAGCGCCTGCTGCAACTGCTCCTTGGTGATCAGGTTGTTCCCGACCAGCAGCTCTCCCAATCTACTGATATGCATGAAAAACCCTCATTGGCGGCGTTAACACCCCGTGAATGGTATTTTGTAACGACGGTATTGTCAAGGGTTACCTGGACTTGGGAGCGCAGCCAGCGCCCGGGCCATGCACCCCGTGGGCGGGGTGCGGCCGGTCCAGATGGCGAAGGCCGCCTCTCCCTGCGCGACCAGCATCCCCAGACCGTTGGCGTTTGGGACCCCACAGGCAACCGCCTCCTTCATGAGCGGGGTGACCGGGGGGGCATATACCATATCGTACACGGCAAGCCCGGGCTTGAGCCCGGCAAGCGAGAGCCCGGGGAAGGCGTCGTCTGCCATCCCGACGCTCGTGGTGTTGACGATCAGGTCGAAGTCCTCGAGAAAGGAGCGCTCGGCGAGTGCCGCGAGCCCGTGCACGCTGAACGCGGTCCCGGGAAGGCGCGGTTCGAGGGCCCGAGCCAGCCCAGCGGCGGATTCCAGGCTGCGGTTGGCGAGCGCGATGCGTGAGGCTCCCGCGCTCCCCAAGGCGGCAGCCGCGGCGCGGGCCGCTCCGCCGGCACCCAGGACCAGGACGCTCTTCCCGGCGGGTTCGAAACCGAACCCCTCGTTCAGCGCGGCCAAAAGCCCGATCCCGTCGGTGTTGTACCCGGTCATCACCCCGTCGCGGTTGTCCACCACGTTGACCGCACCGATCAGTTCGGCCTCAGGTGTGATCCGGTCAAGGAGCGGCATGATGGCCACCTTGTGGGGGATGGTCACGTTGAACCCGGAAACCCCCAGGGCGGAGAGCCCGGTCACCGCCTCGGCGAGCCGCTCGGGGGGGACGGCGAAGGGGACGAAGCTCCAGTCGAGCCCGAGTGCCGCGAAGGCCGCGTTGTGCATGACCGGAGAGAGCGAGTGGGCGATGGGCCAGCCGATGATCCCGGTGAGCCTGGTCTTGCCGGTGATGGGAGCCATCAGCGTACCCCGTAGCCTTGGCGCAGCTTGTTGATCTCGGGCGCCAGGTCCGGCTGGATGCGCTGCGCCGCCGCCAGTTCGGTAAGCCCCTGGGCAAACCCCATCTTGAGCAGGGTCTCGCCGGCCTCCATGTGCGCGGCAGCGTAGATCTGGATCGCCTTCCCCGTGTCGAGGTCCCTGAAGAAGAGGTCGTTACCGAGGACGCCGCGCAGCGAGTAGATCTGCCAGATGTCGAGGTCCGGCGGCGCAAGCGGCTGCGAGGCCGGCAACAGCTGGTAGCAGATGCCGTGCTGGTGCGGCTGGAACTGGGAGAACTGCACCGAGTAGCGGGTGGAGAAATCGATGTACACCGGGCGCTTGACGATCTGCTCGGCAGCCGAGACGAACACGGCGTCCTCGGGGGCGATCTGCTCGGGGGGGATGGAGCGCAGCCGCGAGGTGTTGAAGACCTTCGGGAAGGCGTCCAAATACCATTGGAAGACCAGGTGCGGGGTGTGCAGCAGGTCCAGGTCCTCGCGCATCCGCTCCACCCCCTGGACGTACCAGAGCGGGAAGGCGCCGGAATCGCCCCAGGTGTAGAGGACGGCCCCTTCGGGGAGGGACTTAAGGGTGTTTGAGGCGTAGTCGAAGGCGACGTAGTTTTCGTGCTGGTCGTTCTCCTGGTAGTGCAGGAGGCAGACGGTAAGCGGCAGCACCATGAGCAGGGAGAGCAGCGCGCGGCACAAGGGGCGCTGCTCGGCCCAGGCGGCGGGGAGCCGGGCCGCCAGTTCCTGCACCAGGTAGAAGGTACCGAGCGCTATGAAGACCGCGCTCAACAGGTAGAGCGGCGTGAAGAACTCCTCGGTGAGGAAGATAAGGTCGCGCGGCGTGTTGAAGTAGCCGACGATCACCAGGAAGAACGAGCCGAGCCCGATGAGGTAGGAGATGACCACGTCGCGCTGGCGGCTGAAAAAGGTCAAGAGGCCGAGGAGCAAAAGGGCAAGCCCGATGACGGTGAACTCGTTGGGGACGTTGAAGGCGTTCAGTTGGGCCCACAAAAGCCCAAGGTCCCGGTCCGGCTTCACCGTCGGGTACCCCTTGCGCAGCATGTTCCAGAGGAACTGGGTGAGGTTCTTGGAGTCGCCCCAGTTCAAAAGCGGCTTCTGCAGGGCGCGCACGATGAGGTGCAGGTGGATCGAGAAACCGAGGATGCCGAAGGCCAGGGCAAGGAGGAACTCCTTCACCCTGAAGAGGATGCGCCAGTTCTTCGAGACGATGAGCCAGCCGTACACCGGGATCATCAGCACCATGATCTGGTGGGCGCCGGTCCCCAGGCCGCACAGGAAGGCGCCCAGGTAGACGTAGGACGGGCGCTCCTCGCCGCGGTCGTAGCTTTCGCGCCACAGGAGCATGAGGTAGAAGACCACGGCGCAGATGAAGGCCAAAAGCGGGTACGGCTTGTCGTGGTTCGACTGCAGCCAAAGGCGCGCGGTGCCGGCGAAGGTCACCGCGGCGCACAGGCCGGTGAAGCCGCGCGCGGTGCGGAAGAAGTTCCCCGGGATCTCCTCGTCCTTCAAAAGGCGGGTGACCAGGAGGTAGACCCCGTAGCAGGCGAGCCCCGCCGAGATCGCCGTGGCGAGGTTCACCCGGAAGGCGACGGAGCCAAACGGGAGCCAGGTGAAGGGCTTCGCGTAGTTGATGAAGAGCGGGTAGCCCGGCGAGTGTGCCGCACCCAGGGAGGCCGTGGCGGTGATGAACTCCCCCGAGTCGAAGAAGGTGACCGAGGGTGCCAGGGTCAACAGGTAGAGAAACAGGGGGATCAGAAACGAGAGGACGGCGAAGGCATCGAGTCGTTTAAGGGTGGTCCTGATGCTCACGCGGGGGCTCCTGACTGGCTGTCGTTTTCAGCGCTTATATTCTTGAGGCTCGTCTTGTCCCGCCACAGGCAGTAAAGGCCGGCCACGATCACCGGGAAGAAGCTGAGACCGTGGGCCACCAGGGCGATGCTGAGGGCCTGCTCGGAGCGCAGTTCGAAGGCCGAAAGCGCGGTGACGCAGGCGAAGTGGTAGGTGCCGACAAACCCGGGCGAGGCCGGGACCATGACGGCGAAGACCAGGAACACCATGATGAACATGCTGGCGGTTATGGGGAGCGTGACCCCGAAGGAGCGCAGCACCAGGTCCACCGGCCAGATCGCGGCGGCCCAGATGAAGAGCGAACTCAGCGCAACGGCGAGGATCTCGCGGGGCCTATTGGGGAACAGGATGCCAGAGATGAAGTGGCGCAACTGGGTGGCCACCTGCTCGGCCAGGCGCGGAGCAAAGGAGGCCAGGATCCGGGTGACCAGGCCGACCGTCCAGTCGGTGCGGCTTTTCAAAAGCGCCAGGAAGGCGAGCACTACGACGTAGAGCGTGAAGGTGACATAGCCGCCGGTGACGAGCCCCTTTTGGATGTGCTCCATCCCCGGGGGGAGCTTGATGGTGAAAAAGGTGATCAGGAGCACCAGGAGGATGGTGAAGCCGTCGCAGAGCCGGTCCACCACCAGCGAGGCGAACACCGCGGGGGTGCCGATCTTCTCCTTCTGCCCGAGCGAGTAGGCGCGCACGAACTCACCCAGCCGGGCCGGGAGGAGGTTGTTGGCCATGTAGCCGATCAGGGTGGAGGGAAAGAGGTTCCCCAGGCGGGTCTTCTTGATGGGGAGCAGGAGGTACTTCCAGCGCACCGCCCTCAAGTAGTAGCTCACGAAGGTCAAGAGGATGGCTGGCGGGATGAAGCGGTAGTCCATCTCGCGGAAGGCGGAGCCGAGCTTCGCGAAGTCGATCTTCCTGAACAACAGGAACAGGAAGAAGGCGCTGATTGCTATCCCGAGCCAGAGCTTAAAATCCGGTTTTTTCTTCAAACGCACTCCCCTAACGGTTGGCCGGATCGGCCGGGTGGACGGATCGGGCAGGTGGTCTTTGCAGCTCTGCTACTCGGCGTCGTGGTACTCGACGATGGCGGCGTCCTTCAGGATCTCCCGGCAGCGCGCCACGTCGGCGGCGATGGCGGCCTTCAGCTCGTCCAGGCTCGGGAAGCGCCGCTCGCCGCGCAACCGGTCCAGGAAGAACACCGAGACCTCCTTGCCGTAGAGGTCGCCGTCGAAATTGAAGAGAAACACCTCGAGGGTGACGCGCTCGTTTTGGAAGGTCGGGTTCGAGCCGATGTTGCAGGCCCCGTCGTAGAGTTCGGTGCCGATGCGCACCTTCACCGCGTAAACCCCGACCTCGGGGAGGAGATCGTCGTCGGTCTCGAGGTTCGCGGTGGGGAAGCCAAGCCCCCGCCCCCGGTGCTGGCCGTGCACCACGGTGCCCGAGATGAAGTAGTGCCGCCCGAGGACCTCGACCACCCCCTTCACGTCGCCACGCGTCACCAGTTCGCGCACCTTGGTGCTGCTGTAGACGGTGTCGCCGTTGGCAACCGCGGGGAGGAGTTCCACCGTGTAGCCGAAGCGCCCCCCCAGTTCGCGCAGCAAGGTGACGTCCCCTTCCCTCCCCTTCCCGAAGGCGTAGTCGTAGCCGATGACCAGGTGCTCGATCCCGAGCGTTCCGACCAGGACCCGTTCCACGAACTCCCCTGCCGAGAGGGCGGCAAAGGCCGCGTCGAAGGGGATCTCCAGCAGGTAATCGATCCCGGAGGCCTCGATGAGGGCGGCCTTCTCGCGGGGGCTCGTGATCAGCTTGACCCCCCGTTCGGGGGCCAGGACCTGCAAGGGGTGCGGGGCGAAGGTGACCACCACCGAGACGCCCCCCGCCTTTTTGGCCAGCTCGCGCACCCGCTTGAAGATCTCGCGGTGCCCCAGGTGCACACCGTCGAAGTTGCCGATGGTTGCCACCGGGTGCCGGAGCTTTCCCCTCACCTCGGCGATGCTTTGGTAAATAATCATCTGCTGCAAACCTTTAAGGACCAACGCGCGTTCCGTGGAGGAACGCGCAATCACTGAAAATCGTTGACCGGACAACCCGGTCCGCAGGAAAACCGCACGTGAGGGAGAAACCTCTTGAGAACGTTGCCCCCCTCCTTGACGGGAGGGGGTTGAAGCTGCCCGCTCCGTTGAGGTGGCCACTTCCCCCTCACCCTGTCCCGCAAGGGGAGAGGGGACCCAGTTCCGGCTTTCCCGTGTTAGCGGGACAACGAAAGGTTTTAGATACGTCTGCTACGCCTCGGCCGGCTCCACGTCGTCGTCGCTCACCGCCGGCACCTTTTTCTTGCCGAAGACCAGCGCCACCCAGATGCTGATCTCGTACATGAGATAGAGCGGGATCATGATGACGAACATGGTCACCAGGTCGGCATGGAAGGCGGCGATGATGGAGCTCGCGAGCAGGGCGTACTTGCGCCGGGCAGCCAGCATCCGGTAGTTCACCAGCCCGAAGCGGGAGAGCATGAAGGCCAAAACGGGGAGCTCGAAGATCAACCCGAAGATCAGGATCAGCCTCAAACAGAAGTTGATGTAGGCCGAGATGTTGAACCAGCTCTGCAACCCGAGCTCCTCGTAGGAGAGCGAGAAGTTGATGATCACCGGCCAGATCACCACCAGGAAGAACATGGCCCCCACGCAGAAGCTCGCCGTGGCGACCGTGACGAAGGGGACCACGTAGCGCCGCTCCTTGCGCGTGAGCCCCGGCGCCACGAAGAGCCAGAACTGGTGGAAGATCACCGGCAAAACGATGATCATCCCGGCCAGCATGGAGATCTTGCACTGCACGAAGAACGGCTCGAGCGGGGCCGAGTAGTTGAGCGGCCGGGTCTTCTCGACGACGCCGTGCTCCTCGCCCAGCTTGTAGCGCTGGTAGGCCGCCGGGTAGCGCTGCTTCACCTCGTCGTACACCTTCTTCTTGATGTCGTTTAGGTAGGTCTTGCCGGTAAGCGGTTTTTCCACGAAGCTCAGGATGTCGTTGGAAAAGTTCCAGGCCACCCCCATGCCGATGACGATGGCAAACACACAAACGATAAGCCGCTTACGGAGCTCGACCAGGTGCTCCATAAAGGGCAGGACTTTTTCCTCAGCCATATTGGGGAGTTCTCCTCATGAGTACCTAAAAGTTCAAACAAATTCTATACCACAGCGGCCAAAGCGAGTGCAACCTGTTTCAGCGACGCCTCGGCTTGGGGCGCTTCCCCTTGACCGGGATGCGCGGGTAGCTCTCGCCGCCGGCCGGCCGCTGCAGCGGGCGCGACTCAAGCGAGGCAACCAGGGCGAACTCCACCTGGCGGCGCGCCTCGTTGATGGCCGCCACCTTGACCTTCACCTTGTCGGCGATCCGGTAGCTCACCCGGCTACGCTCTCCTACCAGGGAGTGGCTCTTCTCCAGGTGGACGTAGTAGTCCGAGGGGAGCGTGGCGACCGGCACCATCCCCTCCACGAAGAGCTCCACGAGTTCCACGAAGATGCCGAAGGGGGCGACGCCGGTGATGAAGCCTTCGTACTCCTCGCCGATCTTGTCGCGCATGAACTGCATCTTCTTCAGGTCGACCATCTCGCGCTCGGCCTCCATCGCGATCCGCTCGCGCCGGCTGGTGTGCAGGGCGGTCTCCGGAAGCCGGGCCTCCAGCGCCCCGCGCTCCTTGCCGGAGAGCTTGCCCGCAAGCACCCGCCTCAAGATGCGGTGCACCACCAGGTCCGGGTAGCGCCTGATCGGCGAGGTGAAATGGGTGTAGGAAGAGGCGGCCAGGCCGAAGTGCCCCAGGTTCTCCGCCGAGTAGCGCGCCTGCTTCATGCAACGCAAGAGCACCTCGTTGATGAGCCGCTCCTCGGGTTTCCCTTCCACCTCCGCCAAAAGCTTCTGCAGCTCAAGCGGGCTCACCTTGTCCTCCTCCACCTTGAGCTGGTAGCCGAAGCTGAAGACGAACTCGGCGAGATCCTTCAATTTCACGGGATCCGGGTTCTCGTGCACGCGGTACAGGGCGGGGACCGGGATCCCCTCCAGGTGGCTCGCCACCGCCTCGTTGGCCGCCAGCATGAACTCCTCGATGATCCGGTGCGCGAAGTTGCGCTCGGCCTTGACGATGGCGGTGGTCTCCCCCTGCAGGTCGAGGACGATCTGCGGTTCGGGGAGGTCGAAGTCGATGCTGCCGCGCAGGCTCCGTTTCTTGTTGAGCCTCAAGGCGAGCTCTTCCATCACCTTCAGGTGCGGCACCAGCTCCCGATGCTGGGCGATGGCTTCCGCTTCGGCGTCGACGACGATCCGCTTCACGATGGTGTAGGTGAGGCGTGCGTGGCTCTTGATCACACTCGGGTAGAAACGGGACTCGACCATCTCGCCGGCGGCGTCGAAGAGCATCTCGGCGGTCATGGTGAGCCGGTCCACCTGCGGGTTCAGGGAGCAGATCCCGTTGGAGAGCTCCTCGGGGAGCATCGGGATGCAGCGGTCCGGAAAGTAGACGGAGGTTCCCCGCAGGTAGGCCTCCAGGTCGAGGGCGGAGCCCTCGGGGACGTAGTGGGAGACGTCGGCGATGGAGACCCAGAGCCTGATCTTTTCCCCCTCGCGGGCCACCGACACGGCGTCGTCGAAGTCCCGCGCCGTCTCGCCGTCGATGGTCACGGTGACCCGCTCGCGCAGGTCGACGCGCCCTGCGGCCGCCTCGGGGGGAACCTCCTGGGGTTCCTTGCACGCCTCGGCGAGCACCGCCGGGCTGAAGACGTGCGGCAGGTCGAACTTCTTGATCACCGTGAGCACCTCGACCTCGGGGTCGTTGGCGTCGCCGAGCACCTCGGTGATGCGCCCTTCCAGGCCGCGCACCTGGCTGGGGTACGAGGTGATCTGCGCCTGCACCACCTGGCCGTCGCGCGCGCCGCCCAGGGCGTTAGGGGGGACGAAGAGGTCGTGCCCCAGCCGGTCATCGTCGGGGATGACGCGCCCTCCCCTGCCGACCGACTCGAAGCGCCCGACGATGGAGGTGACGCCGCGCTGGACCAGGGACGTCACCCGCCCCTCGCGCTTGCCGTCGCGGCGCACCGAGACCACCTGGGCCTCGACGAGGTCGCCGTTCATATAATCGCGCAGGTAGCGGGCCGGCACGTAGAGGTCGCCGCTGCCGTCCTCGGCCATCACGAAGCCGTAGCCGTCGCGGTGCATGGAGAGCTTGCCGCGCAGCGCACCGGCCGCCCCGGGGAGGGCGTAGATGCGACCCGGCAGCTTTACGATCTCACCCGCCTCGAGCAGGGTATCCAGCATCTCGTCCAGCCTGTTGCGCTCCTGGCCGCGCGCCACCCCGAGCATCTTGAGGAGTTGCCGATACGGCACCGGCTCGCCGTTTCTCAGAAGTTTAAGTACTGCCTCTTTTCCCTTGCGCATGACATACCCTTTCGGACCGGACGGTTGGTGGGAGACGAGGACGCAGCCGGCCAATGAAAATGTCCTCTGATTCCGGATAATGCAGAACCCCCTGACCGATGTCAACGATTTAACCCGGCTGTGGCGGGAGCCCCCCTGAAGAGGCCTTCCTTCCCGCAGTTTTTCAGGGCAAAAAAGCTTTGCTATTTGCGGGCCGCTCCGCTAATAATGTCGATTTAGCTTCCGCATTTACGCACATGGAGTCCACGATGTATCGCCGCACCCTGGCAGGAGCCGCCTGCCTGATAAGTCTCAGCTTCGCAGCCTATGCCGCCGGCCTCACCAGCCCCGGTGATCCCGCCCTCAGCCAGGCAGCCGCCAGGATGAAGGTGAAGGATTTCGCCGGAGCCCGCGATGCCGCTTTGAAAAGTTCCGCGACCGGTGCGCGCGCCTTCCTGCTCGGGATGGCGAGCGCCAAACAGGAGAAGTGGGAGGATGCCGCCGGCTACCTCTCCCAGGCCGCCGAGAGCTATCCCCTT
This sequence comes from Geomonas silvestris, assembly GCF_014193515.1. Classification (GTDB taxonomy): domain Bacteria; phylum Desulfobacterota; class Desulfuromonadia; order Geobacterales; family Geobacteraceae; genus Geomonas; species Geomonas silvestris. The sequence goes on from NZ_BLXX01000001.1 coordinate 344,705, forward strand.
TTGGCCGACTACGCCCTCTACCACCAGGGGAACGCGCTCGCCAAGCTGGGGCGGATCGACCAGGCTCTGCAGCCGCTCTACCGGCTGCTCAAGAACTACCCGGACAGCCGGCTGAACCGCCAGGCCACCCTGCTCTATGCCGACACCCTGGTCGCCGGCAACTACCACAAGCAGGCCCTGGACAGCTACACCGTGTTCATCGAGCGCTACGCCTCCGGTTCCGATGCCCTCAGCGCCCAACTGGGCGCCGCCTTGTGCCGCGACCGGCTGGGTGACCCGGCGGGCGCCGCCGTCATCCTGAGAAACCTCTGGCTGAACCACCCCTCCTCGCCGACTGCCGAGCGAGCCGGTGCCGAGCTGCAACGGATCAGCCAGGCGGGGGCCGCCGTGCCCCCCTACAGCCACGCGGAGCTCTTCAAGCGCGCCGGGATACTCTACGACCTGGGGCGCTACGCCCAGGCCGGACGTGCCTACCAGGAGATACCGCTTAACGGGGAGAGTGCCGACTTTGTAACCAAGGTGCGCCTCAGGGCGGGACAGGCCCTCGTCAAAGCGAAGAAGGGGCAGGAGGCCGAGCAACTGCTCAAGGAGCTCGCCCAGCGCGCGGGGAGCCCGTCGGAAGCAAGCTTCTGGCTCGCCAAGGCGCAGGACCGTAACGGCAAGACCGACCAGGCACTCGAACTCTTCTTAAGGCTCTCCCAGGCACCCGGGTCGTTTGCGGACGACGCCCTCCTGGAGGCCGCCTACCTGAAGCGCCAGCAGAAGCGCTGGGGCGAGTCCGTCCAGCTGTTTCAGAAGTTCCTCTCGACCCACCAGGACCCGCAGAAGTTCGGCGGCAGTTACTGGGATGCCGCCTGGACCAGCTACCTGGGGCGCGACTTTCCGGCAGCTGCCGGCTACCTGAAAAAGGCGGCCGCCAACCCGGAGTACCGCGAGAGGTCGCTCTACTGGCTCGGCAAGACCCTTAACAGCCTGCAGGACGCCAAGGGGGCCCAGCAGGCCTTCGACACCCTGGCCGCCGAGTACCCCTTCGGCTACTACGCCCTGATCTGCAACCGCTGGTGCGATCTCGGCTCCTTCCCGGCTCCGCCCAAGAACGTGGTGGAGGAGCTCCCGATGCCGGGGGGCTTCGAACGGGAGAAGGCGCTCATCGCCCTGGGGCTCTACGACGAGGCGTCCCGGGAGCTTTGGGCCAGCAAGAAGAAGAATCCTCTGGGGATCGCCCGGCTCTTTCTGGAAATGGAGAACTACAACGGCGCCTTCCACCAGGTGGCCAAGGACAACGGCAAGGTGCCGCCCGAGCGCGGCAACCTGACCGCCTGGGCGCTCACCTACCCGCTCGCCTACCGCGAGGACGTCGTCAAAAACGCGGCCCTGACCGGGCTTCCCGAGAGCCTCATCTGGGCCATCATGCGTGCCGAGAGCAACTACCACCCCGGCGCGCTCTCGCCGGTGGGCGCGGTAGGGCTCATGCAGGTCATGCCGGGAACCGCCGAGGCGATGTCCAAGGGGGATTCGGTGCGGCTTACCCGTCCCGAGTTGAACATCAAACTGGGGGCGCGTTACCTCAAAGACCAGATGAACAGCTACGACCGCAGCATCGTCCTCACCGCCGCGGCCTACAACGCGGGGCCGGGGAACGTGAAGCGCTGGCAGAAGGCCTTCGGCGGGCTCCCCCAGGACGAGTTCATCGAGAGCATCCCCTTCAAGGAGACGCGTGAGTACGTGAAGAAGGTGTTGAGCAACATGGAGCTCTACCAGAGGCTGTACCGGCTTCCGGTTGAGAAGAAGAACTAGCGGGAGAGTGACACAACGTAAAAAAGGGGACAGGCACCGATTGGAGCCCGTCCCCTTTTTTTTTACGTCTAAACAGAGAAGCAGTAAAAAAGATGAAGCGCCAGACGCGCCCCACGTTGTCAATCGTCAATTGCCTCTCTACCCCTGCATCTCCAGAAGCGAATGATCCCCGATGTTCATCTTACGGGTCGAGCCGATGAGGTGTACCGAATCACCCAGGATCGAGTCGTGCAGCACGATGTTGCTTACATGGGAGTTGCCGTTCACGATGGAGTTCTTCAGGATGCTCGACTCGACCAAGCTGCCGGCCGCGATGGAGACGTTGGGCCCCAGGATGCAGCCGCGCACCACCGCCCCCTTCTCCACGTGCACCGGCGGGATCAGCACGGAATCCACCACCTCGCCGTCGATGTGGTGCTCGCGCGCCAAGAGGTAGCTGTTGGTGCTCAAAAGCGTCTCCGGCGTACCGCAATCGAGCCAGGCATCGATCTCCGGCGCCCGGAAACGGCGCCCGTCCCGGATCATGCGCATGAACACCGCCGGCAGGTAGTACTCCCCCTTCACCGTCTCGCCCAGGCGGATGGTTTCCTCCAGGTAACGCATGAAATCCCGGCCGTCCTTCAAATAGTAGAGCCCCACCTGCGCCAGCTTGGAGATCAGGGTCTCCGGCTTCTCCACCATGTCGACGATCACCCCGTCGCGCACCACGTTGACTCCGAAGCGCTGGTAGTCCTCGACCTCTTTCGAGTAGATGAGCCCGTCGCAGTCGGCGCTCAAGGCAGGAATGCGGGTCAGGTCGGCATCGAAGATGGTGTCGTTGAACACGATGAGCAGGTCCTCGCCGGGCCCCACGTGGGGTGCCGCCAGGGAGACCGCGTGGGCGGGGCCGCGGCGCTCCTTCTGCACCAGGTAGCGGCAGGCGAGCTCCGGGAAGGTGCTGCTCATGAACTCCCTCACCTGGCCGCCGTTTTCGTCGGTGATGAAGAGGAACTCGCTGGCGCCCAGCGGCACCAGTCGGCTGATGATGTGCTCCAGAACGGTCTTTCCGGCAACGTGGACCAGCGACTTCGCCTTGGTATGGGTATGAGGTCTGAGACGGGTGCCTTTCCCGGCGACGGGAAGCAGTATCTTCATTGACGTTCTCCTTGAGAGCCTGGGCATAACATCGGCAATAGAGCTGTATGCGAGACAGTGCGGTTTCAGAGCAAGCGCTATTGTTCCGGCACCGCATAATTCCCGAATCGTAGCACAGTTGCCCAGGCTATGCCAGTAACGAATTGGGGAATGCCGGTTCGGTGAAACCAGATAGAGAAGAATGCGTTTTTGCCTCCTGCTTCGGGAGCGCCTAGCGAACCATAAAACTCCACTGTTCCGACCACACTCGCCATTCACACATTGTTTAGTCAAGTTTCCTAAAATATTTCTTGACCGGTTTGATATTTTTTTCTTGAAATTCCCGACTGAAGAGATTAAAAATAGGCCCACATCATCTTTCTTTCAGTCACCGGGAGGATTCCTTGAAACATCAGGCATTAAGGGCGTTGTTGATCATCTCACTCGTTTTATCGTTAGCCGTTTGGGCCTCGGCGGCCCCGGCGAAGCCCGGCTATAAAGGGTACGCCCGGGCCGGTGCCCTGATCACTCCGAAGGAACTGAAGGCGCTCATCGACTCTCACGATACCAAATTGGTGATCATCGCTGCAGAGAACGAACTGGAGTACCGCCTGGGTCACGTTCCGGGCTCCTTCAAGGTGGACCGTCCCGATTACGAAGCACCGCCGGAAACCCAAAACGGCATCACCGGCAACCTGATCGATCCGGCGGGATTCAGCAAGCTCGCCCAGCGGCTGGGGATCGACAGGGATTCCAAGGTGGTGGTCTACGACACCAAGTACGACGCCACCCGGCTGTGGTGGGCCTTTTTCTACTACGGCAAGACCGACGTGCGGGTGCTGGACGGCGGTGTGAAGGGGTGGAAAGAGAGCGGCTACGACACCGACCTGCTGGCGGCTGAGCCGAAGCGGACCGGCAGCTTCGTCGCCAAGGTGGCCCACCCTACCCTGCGTGTCGACACCCCCGAGATCGTCGTCCTGAGCGACCACGCCAGGGGACAACTTTGGGATGAGCGGGACAAGAAGGAGTTCTGCGGCGAAGAGCTTAAAAAGGGAGCCTACCGCAAAGGCCACATCCCCTGGGGCAAGCACGCCGACTGGGAGCTCTTCAAGAAGAAGGAGAACAAGGCAGAGTGGATCTCGGCATCCGAGGCCCAGGCGCTGCTCAAAAAACTCGGCGCTGACCCGAAGAAGCACCAGTACTTCTTCTGCCAGTCCGGCGTCCGTTCAACCCAGGCGCTCTTCACCTACTACCTCCTGGGCTGGTCCCTCGACAAGTTGCACAACTACGACAGTTCCTGGATCGGCTGGTCCAAAGACCACGCCCTTCCCATCGTGAACAGCTGCAGCGAGGCGACGCTGGCCGGCAACCAGTAGCGAGCACGAGCAAACATTTGCCTCCCGAACCGGAAAGGCCCACCGATATAGGTGGGCCTTTTGTCGTTTTCTGTATGGTGACGACTCCCGCTGCAAGCGTCTTCCTCTTGTCCAAGGTGCAGGACCGTCATAGGGGAGATTTGCACAGAGCATCACACTACAAGCGAGGCGATGAGAGCTGATTGTAGGACTGTTTCCGAGCCATGTTAACAAAGATTGACAGTATACTGATAGTATGCATAATGACCTAATTAGTTTCGATACGGCAGTAGATTAAGGATTCCAGCCAGCTGTTAGGCTTACAACTTAGGCCCGTCTTACCAGCAGAGTTCCCATGAAAGCAAATGTGCCTGACAATCAACAGCTCGAAATCGGCAAAAGCGTTGGGTTTCTGCTTGCCAAGGCATACCAGCGTGCCAGCCTCCTATTCAAGGAGACCTTCGAAGGCTACGACCTAACGCCGCAGCAGTTCGGGGTTCTTGGGTTTCTCTGGCAAGAGGACGGCATGAGCCAGTCGGAGCTCTCCGCTCGAAGCCAGATCGACCGGACCACGATGGGCGGGCTGATCGACCGGCTGGAAAAGGAAGGGCTGGTGGCACGCCGCAGTCACCCCGACGACCGCCGCGCCTACCGGATCTGCCTTACCCCCCGCGGGAAGGCTCTGCAGTCAGAGCTCACCCCGCTTGCCCACTCCGCCCTTGCCAAGCTGACCGCCAAACTCGACCCGCAGGAAATCGAGACCCTGAAGTCCCTTTTGGAGAAGCTGCGCAGCTGATCCCGGAGAATCCCATGCGTACCACACTGCTATCCCTCGCAGCGCTGCTGCTTCTTGCCGGAACTGCCTGCGCTGAACCGCTCACCCTCAAGGAGTGCCTGAATCGGGCAGCCACCCACAACCAGTCCCTGCGTGCCACCTCGTACGACACGGCGATCGCGCAGCAGCAGGTGGAAATCGCACGCAGCGCCTGGCGCCCGCGCATCGACCTGCAGGCGGGTTACCAGGCACAGCAGGCGGCCCAGGCGGTCCAGTTCGGCCCCATTGTCCAGGAGACGCAGGAGGCGGACTTCGCCTTTTTGAACCTGGCGCTTAACAGCACCCTCTACGATTTCGGCAGGACCGAGGCCCGGGTCGCGGCCGCGAGGATGCAGCGCGAAGCTGCGCGGTACAGCTACTCCGGCGCCGAGCAGGACCTTTTTCTCCAGGTGGTGCGCGCCTACTACGGCATCCTCGAGGCGCGCAAGGTGGTGCAGGCCGCAGAGGACGAGGTGGTGCAGATGGCCTCGCACCAGAAAACGGCCCAGGCACTTTTCGAGCAGGGGGTGGTGACCAGAAACGACCTGCTCCAGGCCGAGGTTCGGGTCGCCGCTAGCCGCCAGAAACTCTTGAGCGCGCAAAACGCCGTGGAAAACAGCTGGCTGCTGCTGAACTACCTGACCGGGCTTCCCCCCCAAAAGCGTGGCGAGTTGCAGGAAGAGCCGCTGACCACGCTGGCCCCTGCCGCCGACGCAACGGTGGACCTCTCCAGGCGCGGCGAAGTCCTCGCCCTGAGAAGCGCAGTAGGCGCGGCGGATTACGCGGTCCAGGAGGCCAAGACGAGCTACTACCCAGAGATCTTCGGCAGGCTGGGGCTCGATTACGTGCAAAACGACAAGGTGCGCGAGCAGTCCATCATGTACGCCGTGGTGGGCTTCAAGGTGATCCTGTTCGACGGATTGGCCACTACCTCGCGGCTTAGACAGGCGGTCGAGGCGAGGTCCCGGGACCAGGAGCGCCTGAGGGACCTGGAAGCGCGCGTGGCACTCGAGTTGGCCCAGGCGCAAAACGACGTCAAGGTGGCAGCGGCCCGGATCGGGGTTGCCGAAAAGGCTATCCAGCAGGGGATGGAAAACCTGCGTATCACCAAGGACCGCTACCAGGAGAAGGTCGGCACGGCGACCGAGGTGGTCGATGCCCAGACCCTGCTCACCCAGACCCGCACCGATTACTACCAGAGCGTTTTCGATCTCCAGGTAGCGGCGGCCCGGGTACGCCGCGCGGCGGGAAACTTGTAGAGGCAACGTGTAAAGGCAATTGATAACTGAAGTACATCGGGGGGGTTAATGGCTGAAGGAAGTGAACTGTCTGCGGAAAGCGAACAGGCTCCTGCTGACAGAAAAGGTCTCAACAAAAAACAGCGCGGAGGAATCATCCTCCTTGTCATAATCATCTGCGCCGGGACCTTCGGGGTCACCCAGTGGGCGCACAGCAAGACCCACATCGAAACGGATAACGCCTTCATCGAATCGCACGTACACTCGATTTCCAGCCGGGTTCCTGCGCTGGTGAAGCAGGTGACCGTGGTGGACAACCAGTTCGTCCACAAAGGCGACCTGTTGGTGGAACTCGACGCCGCCGACTACCAGGCCAAGCTGCGCACTGCCGCAGCCTCCCTCGAGATGGCCAAAAACGAGACCTCCGGCGATTACGCCCAGGTGGAAAGCGCCCGCGCCAACGTGGGGCTCGCGGCTGCCAAGCTGGAACAGGCCAAGCTGGACCTGTCCCGCGGCGCGGCGCTCTTCGCCAAGGAAGTGATCCCCAAGGAGCAGTTGGACCGCTTGCAGACTGCCAAGAAGGTGGCTGAACTGCAGCTCAAAGAAGCCGAAGAAAGCGAGCGCCGCGCCCAGGCCCTGATCGGCATGTCCGGCAGCGGCTCCAAGGATGCCCGCGTCGCCCAGAAAAAAGGCGAGCTTGACACCGCATCCTTGAACCTTTCCTACACCCGTATCGTCGCCCCCAGCGACGGGTACGTCACCCGCAAATCGGTGGAACCCGGCAACTACGTACAGCCCGGCCAAGCCCTGATGGCCCTGGTCACCCTCGAGGATTCCTGGGTCACCGCCAACTACAAAGAGAGCCAACTGACCGACGTGCGCCCCGGGCAGAAAGTCGAATTCACCGTGGACAGCTATCCCGGCCGGACCTTCACCGGTTACGTCGAGAGCATCATGGCCGGCACCGGCGCTGCTTTCTCGCTGCTTCCTCCCGAGAACGCCACCGGCAACTACGTAAAAGTGATCCAAAGGATCCCGGTACGCATTGCCATCGACAAGAACAGCGATCCCTCTCACCTCTTGCGCGTCGGCATGAGCGTCGTCCCCACCATCCTCACCGGCAAGAAGTTCGGGGATGTCATCAAGGGACACTGACGTCGGTTTATTCGCTGAGTCGCTGAGTCGCTTTCAGGTTTTAGTTGTCAATTGTCAATCATCCATTGTCAATTGCCTTTAGGTTCCTATGTCTGCCGAGAAAAACGTCAACAAGTGGCTGATCACCATCACGGTGATGCTGCCCGCGATCATGGAGATCGTGGACACCTCGGTGGCCAACGTCGCCCTGCCCCACATGCAGGGCAGCCTCAATGCCGGCACCGACGAGATCACCTGGGTGCTCACCTCGTACCTGGTAAGCAACGCCGTGGTGCTTCCGATGACCGGCTGGCTCGCCCGGATGTTCGGCAGGAAGCGCTTCCTCATCACCTGCATCACCCTCTTCACCATCGCCTCGTTTCTCTGTGGTGCCGCTCCCAGCCTCGGTCTGCTCATCTTCTTCCGCGTCCTCCAGGGTGCGGCCGGCGGCGCCCTCATCCCGATGAGCCAGGCGATCATGATGGAGACCTTCCCCCCCTACCAGCAAGGGATGGCCATGGCCATTTTCGGGGTCGGCGCCATGTTCGGCCCGATCATCGGCCCGGCACTCGGCGGCTGGATCACCGACAACATGACCTGGCGCTGGATCTTCTACATCAACATCCCGATCGGCATCGTTGCCGTCATCATGGCCTCTTTCTTCATCTACGACCCAAGCTACCTCAAGCGCGCCAGGGCGAGCATCGATTACTGGGGGCTTACCCTGCTCGTCGTGGGGTTGGGAGCGCTGCAGATCGTGCTGGATAAGGGGCAGCAGGACGACTGGTTCAACTCCCCCTTCATCATCATCTGTTCGGCCGTATCCGCGATTGCCCTGCTCTGCCTGGTCTACGTGGAGCTCACCCACCCGCACCCGATCGTGAACCTGCGCCTGTTCAAGAACGTCTCGTTCTCGGCGGGGAACCTGATCATGTTCGCGGTGGGTTTTTGCCTGTACAGCTCCATCATGCTGATACCGCTGTTCCTGCAGACACTGATGGGCTACAACGCGACCATGGCAGGGATGGTACTCGCCCCCGGGGGGGTCGCCACGCTGGTCTGCATGCCATTTGTGGGGGCGGTTATCCAACGTTACGATGGGAGGAAGGTGGTCCTGCTGGGGCTCTTGATAGGGGCCTGCTCGATGTTCATCATGCAACGCTTTTCGCTCGATGCCGCCTACGCCGACTTCGTCTGGCCGCGCGTCGTGCTCGGGGTGGGACTTGCCATGACCTTCGTGCCGCTTACCACGGTGACCCTTTCCACCATCGCCAAGGAGGAGATGGGGAACGCCACCGGCATCTTCAGCCTGTTGCGCAACATCGGCGGCAGCGTCGGCATCGCTATCTCTGCCACCCTGCTTGCTCGTTACAGCCAGTTCTACCAGACCAACCTGGCCGCCCAGATCACACCGTACAGCCTCATCGTGCAATCCCGTATCAACCAGTTGAAGCAGGCCACCATGCTGCGCGGGGTCGATCCGGTAACCGCCGAGAAGAGCGCCTACGCCATCATCTACGGCACCGTCCGCAAGCACGCCGCGATGCTTTCCTATAACCGGATCTTCTTCATCGTCGGCCTCGCCTTCCTGGTCATCATCCCGCTGTTGCTGCTTCTCAAGAAACCGGTACGCCACGTCCGTCCCGCCGCCCACTGAATATCAGTTACCGCCCAGGTTACGACTTCCGTTAGGCCGCGAACCGAAACACAAAAAAAGGCGGGGAGTTGCCTCCCCGCCTTTAGTTTCACTGCTCTTTCTTTTTGTCCCGCTGCTCCGCTTCCAGGCGCTGCCGGTGCGCATCGTGCAGCCGGTTGTGTTCGGCCCAGTGGGCGTCCCAGTCCTTCCTCTTCACGAAGTGGAGCGCGACACTCCCCCCAACGATACACAGCCCGAAGAAGAACTGCATCACCTTGAACCCGTCGGCCACGCCATAGACGATGCAGGCGATCCCGATGCAGAAGATGGCACCTTCGGCGGAAAACAGCCGTCTAAGCAGCGACTGCTTCGGCTTTTGCGCGTTTGCGTTTTGAGCGTCCATCTTCCCTCCTCCTGGGCTAGGCGGTGCGGCTGGTGACCTCGACCAAGTGGTAGCCGAACTGGGTGCGCACCGGGCCGAGCACCTTACCCACCTCGCCGCTGAAGACGACTTCGTCGAACTCGCGAACCATCTGACCCGGGCCGAACTCGCCCAGTGCACCGCCCTGACGGCCGGAAGGGCAGGAGGAGTACTGGCGTGCAATTTCGGCGAAGTCGGCGCCCTCTTCGATCTGTTTTTTCAGTTCGAGGCACTGGGCCTCGGTGGATACCAGGATGTGACGCGCTGCTGCTCTGGACATACGAACTCCTTATTCACGTGGGATGGTAAAGCAATCTGCAAAATTATTTCACGCGTAGCGTACCAACTCGGACATGTCGCGCACGGCGCGGTCCATGCCGACGAAGATGGCGCGGGACATGATGGAGTGACCGATGTTGAACTCCTCGATCCCGCCGATGGCCGCGATCTTCTTCACGTTGGTGTAGTTGAGGCCGTGACCTGCGTTGACGCCCAAGTCGAGCTTCTTGGCGAGTTTCACCGCGTTCTCGATCTTGATGAGCTCCTGCTGCTCGGTCTTCCAGTCCGGCGCATCGGCGTAGCTTCCGGTGTGGATCTCGATGTAGTCGGCGCCGGTCTTGTTGGCGGCCTTGATCTGGTCCGGATCGGGATCGATGAAGAGGCTCACGATGATGCCGCCCGCCTGCAGGCGCTCGATGAACGGCTTCAGCGCCTCCTGGTGGATCCTGACGTCCAGCCCCCCCTCGGTGGTGAGCTCGGCGCGTTTCTCGGGCACCAGGGTGCAGCACTCCGGCTTCACGGCAAGGGCGATGGAGACCATCTCCTCGGTAGCTGCCATCTCCAGGTTCAGCCGGGTCTTCACGGTCTCGCGCAAGATATTCAGGTCGCGATCCTGGATATGGCGGCGGTCCTCGCGCAGATGGATGGTGATCCCGTCGGCACCGGCCATCTCGGCCAAGGCTGCAGCCGTCACCGGATCCGGCTCGATGCCGCCGCGGGCCTGGCGCAGCGTCGCCACATGATCGATATTTACCCCCAGTCTAGCCACGAGCCTCACCTCCCAGTGCGCAGGAGACCGCAGCCGCGATCTCGTTTGCCCAATCCTTGATCTGCCCGGCGTCGCTCCCTTCCAGCATGATGCGCAAAAGCGGCTCGGTCCCGGAGTAGCGGATCAGCACCCTCCCCTCCCCCTTGAGTTTCCCCTCGACCGACCTGATCAGGTTGGCGATCTCGGGAACCTGCATGATGTCGGACTTCTGGGCCAGGCGCACGTTCACCAGCACCTGCGGCAGCGGGTCCATGACCAGCGCCAACTCGGAGAGCCGCTTCTGGTGCCGCTGCATGATGGCCAGCACCTGCAGGGCGCTCTGCACGCCGTCGCCGGTCGTGTTGTGATCCAGGAAGATCATGTGGCCGGACTGCTCGCCGCCTAGGTTGTAGCCACCCTTGAGCATTTCCTCGACCACGTAGCGGTCACCTACGGCGGTCTTGATGACCTCGCCCCCGGCACGCTTGAGCGCGATGTCGAGCCCCATGTTGCTCATAACGGTCGCCACCAGGGTGTTGTGCTTCAGGGTCCCCTGCTTCAGCATCTCGGTGCCGCAGATCGCCATGATCCGGTCGCCGTCCACCACGTTGCCGTACTCGTCGACGAAGATGACCCGGTCGGCGTCACCGTCCAGCGCAATCCCGAGGTCCGCGCCGTGCTGCTTCACCGCCTCGCTCATCACTTCGGGGTGCAAGGAGCCGCACTGGGCGTTGATGTTGGTGCCGTTGGGCTTGATGCCGATGCAGATCACCTCGGCGCCGAGTTCCTCGAATACCGCCGGTGCGACCTTGTAGGCGGCACCGTTGGCGCAGTCGAGCACGATCTTGAGGCCGGAGAGGTCCAGATCCTTCGGGAAGGTGCTTTTCAGGAAGACCACGTATCGGCCGGCGGCATCGTCGATGCGGTAGGCCTTGCCGACCTCTTTTGCGGTCGGGCGCAGCGAGTCGATCTTCTTGGAGAAGATCAGCTCCTCCATCATGAGCTCCATCTCGTCGGGGAGCTTGAAGCCGTCGCGCGAGAAGAACTTGATCCCGTTATCCTCGAAAGGGTTGTGCGATGCGGAGATGACCACCCCGGCGTCGGCGCGCATCGAGGAGGTGATGTTGGCGATCCCCGGGGTCGGCAGCGGCCCGACCAAGAGGACGTCCACCCCCATGGAGCAGATCCCCGCAACCAGCGCGCTCTCCAGCATGTAGCCGGAAAGCCGGGTGTCCTTGCCGATCACCACGCGGTGCCGGCGCTTGCCGTTTTTGAAGATGTAGGCCGCGGCACGGCCGATCTGCATCGCCATCTCCGCGGTCATCGGGTACACGTTGGCAACGCCTCGTACCCCGTCCGTACCGAACAGTTTTTTCATGTGATATCCACCTCGAAATTGAATGATTACACCACATCTTCCCCTCCGTTGACAGACCTTTGCACTTACGCGCTACGGGTCGTAAAACGGGAGAGGTGCGGGGGAGCAGAAGCTGCCCGCTCTAATGAAGCGGCGCGCCCTTACCACCACCTCCGCTAAACAGCCTGACTGCGGCAACCGGGCTGTTCCTGGCCCCGGCGTGCAGTTTCCACGTCAGCAGAAGAACCCGAGATAACGCGGTCGGGCAGCTGCGACACGACCGGCCTACCGCTCCTCAACGGCAGGATCGCGCTACTTCGAGCCCACCAGGGCGAAGTCCAGGTGCAAGGTCTGGGGGATCGTGCGCACGATCTTGAGCTCGCCATCCACGTCGAACCGGAAATCCCCAGTGCTGAGGCTCACACTTCCGGGACCGGCCGTGGAGAGGTCCAGGGTGCAGCGTGCCCCGAGCAAAAAGGGGCGCACCAACAGGACCCTGGGACCGGACACGGTAACCTGCACCACGCCGGGCGGCGGCGAGACCATGCTCAACCCGCGCGGCAGGTGCTCCAGGTTCACCGGAACCGGAATGGTCACCTCGCCGGGACGCTCCACCGCAACCGTCAGCCAGATGAGCAGCGCCAGCAGCACGGCGAGGAACTTCACCCCGTACATCTCTTCCAAGGGCCTGGTCTCACTCATTTAAGCCACCTTTGATCCACCAGTCTCCTCAGCAACTTGCCCAGTGCCGGAGGGTCCAGGTTGGTGGTCTTCTTCCCCCCAACGAAGACCGAAACGGTGCCGGTCTCCTCGGAGACCACGATGACCACCGCATCCACCAGTTCGCTCAGCCCCATCGCCGCGCGGTGCCGCGTCCCCAGGCTCTTGCTCACCTCGAGGTTCTGGGTAAGCGGCAAAAAGCAGCCGGCCCGGGTCAGCTTGCCGCGCTGGATGATCACCGCACCGTCGTGGATGGGGGAGTACGGCAGGAAGATGGAGGAAATCAGCTCGCTGGTGACCTTGGCGTCGATCTCGGTCCCCACCGCCAGGTAGCTGTCCACCTGAATGCTGCGCTCGATGACGATGAGGGCGCCGATCCGTTTCTGGGCGAGCCCCGAGACCGCGAAGACCAGTTCGTCGATCAGGTCGGACATCTCCACGTCCTTCACCGCGCGGCTGCGGATCAGGGCGGCAAAGGCGCGCCGGATGTCGGTCTGGAAGATGACCGCAAGCACCACCACGGAGGAGACCAGGAAGGTATCGAAGAGAAGCCGAACGGTATGCAGGGAGAGAAGGCGCGCCAGGAGGTGCCCGACCACCAGGGTGGAGAGGACCGCCAGGATGCGCAGGGCCAGCACGGTCTTCATGAGCCTGGAAAGGCGCACCAGAATCAGGGCCGTCAGGGACAGGTCCAAAAGGTCCTGCAGCACGCCTATGTTTTGCAGGAGAAAGGTCATCTGCTTCCGGGGTGGCTGGTTAAGCGAGGCGTTAGGCGAGCGCCCGCGTCACGAGTACGACATCCCTCATGGCCGCCACGTCGTGCACCCGCACGATGGCTGCTCCGTTTAAAATCGAGACGGCGACTGCCGCCGCCGTTCCGAAGCTCCTGTCTCTGTCCCGGTCCCCGATAACCGCCCCGATGAACGACTTCCGCGAGGGTCCCACCAGTATCGGGCAACCGAGTTCCTGCAATTCGGCAAGCCGGCGGATCAGCTCGAGGTTCCCCTCGACGCTCTTGGCGAACCCGATGCCGGGGTCCACCACGATGCGGCTTTGTGGTATCCCCGCCTGCCGTGCCAGCTCCGTCGACTCCCTGAGGTAGAACTTCACATCGCCCAGAAGGTCGCGGTAGCCGGTGTCGTCTTGCATCCGGTCCGGCGTCCCCCGGGTGTGCATCAGCACCACCCCCGCCCGGGCCTCGGCCACGACCCGAGCCATCCCGGGATCGAAACAGAGGCCGCTTACGTCGTTTACGATCTCGGCACCGGCGGCGCAGGCGGCGCGCGCCACCTCCGCCTTGTAGGTATCGATCGAGATGGGAACCCTGAGCTTCCCGGCGAGCCCCTCGATGACCGGGACCACCCGGGCCAGTTCTTCCTCCAGACTCACCCGCGGTGCATTGGGGCGGGTGCTCTCGCCGCCGATGTCGATGATGTCGGCCCCCTCCCCTTCCAGCTCCAGGGCCCGCTCCACGGCGCGAGCGGTTGAGAAGTAGCGGTTGCCGTCCGAGAAGGAATCCGGGGTGACGTTCAGGATACCCATCACCAGGGGGCGCTCAAGTGACAAGGTGCGCCGGGAAAGTTCCCAGCTACTGCTATTCCCCATGCTAGGCGGTCGCCTCGGGCGCCGAGTCCTTGCCGGCCATGATCTGGTCGATCTCCTCGCCGGAGAGGTTTTCCTTCTCGATGAGGGCGTGCGAGATCTTGTGCAGGTTCTCGAGGTTGTCGGCCAAAAGCGTCTTGACGCGAGCGTAGTTCGACTCGACGATCAGCCTGATCTCGCTGTCGATCTCGACGGCGGTCGCTTCGGAGTAGTTCTTCTGGTGCGCCATGTCGCGCCCGAGGAAGATCTGCTCGTCCTTCTTGCCGAAGGAGACCGGGCCCAGTTTGTCGCTCATCCCCCACTCGCAGACCATCTTGCGGGCGATGTCGGTAGCCCTTTCGATGTCGTTGCCGGCGCCGGTGGTCATCGAGTTGAAGATGATCTCCTCGGCGGCACGCCCGCCCATGAGGACGGCGATGCGGTCGAGGAGCGACTCCTTCGAGTAGCTGTGCTTGTCCTCGATGGGGAGCTGCATGGTGACGCCCAGCGCACGGCCGCGCGGGATGATGGAGACCTTGTGCACCGGGTCGGTCCCCGGGATCAGCTTGGCGATCAGGGTGTGGCCGGCCTCGTGGTAGGCGGTGTTCTTCTTCTCCTCGTCCGAGATCACCATGGAGCGGCGCTCGACACCCATGAGCACCTTGTCCTTGGCGTCGTCGAAGTCGATCATCTCGAGGCAGCTCTTCTCCTTGCGGGCGGCCAGAAGTGCTGCCTCGTTCACCACGTTGGAGAGGTCGGCACCCGAGAAGCCGGGCGTACCGCGTGCGATGACGCCGAGGTCGACGTCCGGGGAGAGCGGGGTCTTCTTGGTATGCACCTTGAGGATCATCTCGCGCCCTTTCACGTCGGGACGCGGCACCACCACCTGGCGGTCGAAGCGGCCCGGACGCAAGAGCGCGGGGTCGAGGACGTCGGGACGGTTGGTGGCGGCGATCAGGATGACCCCTTCGTTGGACTCGAAGCCGTCCATCTCGACCAGCAGCTGGTTCAGGGTCTGCTCGCGCTCGTCGTGCCCGCCGCCCAAGCCGGCACCGCGGTGACGGCCCACGGCGTCGATCTCGTCGATGAAGATGATGCAGGGGGCACTCTTCTTACCCTGTACGAACAGGTCGCGCACGCGGGAGGCGCCCACGCCGACGAACATCTCGACGAAGTCGGAACCGGAAATGGAGAAGAACGGCACCCCGGCCTCGCCTGCGATGGCGCGTGCCAAAAGGGTCTTGCCGGTGCCCGGAGGGCCCATGAGCAGGACCCCCTTGGGGATCCGGCCGCCCAGCTTGGTGAACTTCTTGGGGTCCTTCAGGAAGTTGATGATCTCTTCCAGCTCGTCCTTGGCCTCCTCGATGCCGGCCACGTCCTCGAAGGTGACGCGCCCCTGGGCCTCGGTGAGCAGTTTGGCGCGGCTCTTGCCGAAGGCCATGGCCTTGCCGCCGCCACCCTGCATCTGGCGCATGAAGAAGATCCAGACCGCAACCAGGAAGATGATGGGGAACCAGGAGACCAAAAGCGAGAACCAGGAGAAGCGCTCCTCCTCGGGACGGGCCGAGGTGGAGATGTGCTTCTCGATCAGCTTGTCGGTCAGGTTCGCGTCGGCCGGCTTGTAGCTTCTGAACTCCTTGCCGTCCTGGAACTTGCCGATGATTTCGTTACCTTGAATGACAACCGAGGCGATCGGGCGCGCTACGTTCTTGACCTTGCCGGTCTCAACCGCTTCGATGAAATCACTGTAATCGAGCTTTTCCATGGACGGTTTCGGCTTGTTGAACAGATTGAACAGCAAGATCATCATGAGACTGATCACGAGCCAGAGCGCCAGGTTCTTATAGAATTGGTTCAAGTTTCCTCCCGATGTGTGTATGCGGCAAGCTCCGACAGTTAACACGTTTTACTGTGTCAGCCGGAGCTGGGTTGACGTATCAGACCGGTTTCCACTGCTAGATTGGGACTTTGCCCAGTTTATTCAAATGAAGAAAAGGATTACCACAAAGGGGGCACATTGACAAGAGCTTTAGAGCGTAATATCAAGAATTTCAGCCTTTAGAACCAGTCCAGAAGCAGCGGTGACGCGGGCCCGCTCCCCCATCCTCACACCGGCCAACCAGATAATCCTGTCCCCACTCACCAGTAACGGTATACGGCCCCGCTGCGGAGCCGGGATCTTGTTGTTGATGAACAGGTCCTTCACCTTCTGAGTGCCGGCCATCCCGAGCGGGCTGAAGCGGTCGCCGGGGCGAAACGAGCGCACGGTCCAGGGAAAAGGAGCCGCCTGGGGATCGAAAAACGCCGCGCTGGGGGCGCCCGCGTCGAGGCGTTCGGGACGCTCCACGAGGGAGACCCTGAGCGTGCGCCCCCCGGTGAGCCGGTACTCGCCCGGGCCGGCGACGGCAACATCGAAATCTCCATCCGCCGACTCAGCGGCGGCGAACGACAGCCGATCGTAGCTGCGCAGCACCAGGCAGGTGCCGGGAAGGTTCAGGCGGGCGTTGGGGCGCTCCGAGCCGGCCAGACGGTCGATCGCCTCCAGGTGGGTGAGCGCGATGCGCTGCAGGTCGCCGCGCTGTTCGGCAAGCGCGCGACGGTAGAGGCGCAGCCTGAGTCCGCGGGGTTCCCGGGCCAAGCCCGCAACGGAAAAGGACGGCTCGGCGGTTCCGGGGAGGAGCAGCCTGCGGTAGGCGGCGTCGGTCACCTGGCCGAGCAGCTCCTCGTCGGCGGCGAGTATTTCGGCGGTGGCCGCCAAGCGCTCCGAGACCTTGGGGTTGTACCGGCCAAGCAGCGGCAGCAGCTCGTGCCGGATCGAGTTGCGCAGGAACTCGGTATCGTCATTACTGGCATCGTTGCGCCAGCTTAACCCCTTCTCCTTCAGGTAGCACTCGATATCGGCGCGGGAAACGCGGAGCAAGGGGCGCTTCAGCATGCCGCGGCTCAGCCCCATGCCGCGCAACCCGCTCCCCCCCGCGCCGCGCAACAGGCGCATGAGCACCGTCTCGGCCTGGTCGTCCCGGTGGTGGGCCAGCGCGATGCACGAGGCCTGGTGCTCGCGGGCAACCCCGGCCAGGAAATCGTAGCGGGCCCGTCTCCCGGCATCCTCCAGAGAGGTCCCCAGTTCGCGGGCCAGCGCGGCGACGTCACGGCGCTCGGCGACGAAAGAGAGCCCGTAGCCGGCGGCAAGCGCAGCCACGAACGCCTGGTCGGCATCTGAGTGTTCCCCACGTAAGGAGTGGTTGAGGTGGGCGACTACCAGCCTAAGGCTCCCCGCGTCGAGCCGGCGCAGCAGGTCCAAAAGCGCGACCGAGTCGGCCCCGCCGGACACGGCGACTACGACGCGGGCACCCGGCTCGAACAGCTTCAGGTCTTGGATGTGGGTTAGGAGGTCAATCAAGCCGGCTGGCTCCTGTCGGACGAGGGCCGCGCGCTCTTGGTGGGGCTAGTCAGGCGGGTTACGGTTTCAGGCATCCTTGAGCGAGCACTCCTTCTCCCAGGCGAGGTAGCCGTCGCCGGTGATGGCCCAGAAGGATTCGATACGGCTTTCGTAGTAGTCGCGCTCCGCGCACTCCGCCTCGATCGCCTGCAGGAACTTGAGCGAGATGAGCTGGTGGCCGTGCAGGAACCGGTAGAAGGCCTTGATCCCGGCCAGGAACCTGTCGATCTCCGCGATGAGCGGATCCATGGTATTGACGATGTACCAGTTCCCGGCGAACTGGCGCACGATGCCGGGGGTCTCCTCGAAGAGGCTGCGCGACTTGATGGAAACCACGAAGTCCCTCACGAAGTAGTCCGCACCGCTCGCCAGAACGGTCGCGTCCTCCGGAGAGAGGCCGGCTTCCATGCTTTCGTTGTAGAAGCGGTGCAGGAGGTCCTTGCAGAGCCTGTCCACGCGCACCTCGTCATCAAGCGTGGCCGGCACGAACTCCCGCTTGTCCACCTTCAAAACCTCAAAACCTTCCTGGCAACGCTCTCCCATGCACTCCTCGCAAAAAAACCGAAGTTCTACGTTCTATGTTCTAGGTTCTACGTTATATGTTGCCGGGGACTGGCTCCGCAGATGCCTGTCCCCTTTTGGTTTTCCGTCCCTTTTGGTGTTCCTTTTGTTTTATCTCCGTGTGCTCCGTGTCTCCGTGGCAAACCTGTTACCGCTGTTTCCTCGGATCCAGCGCGTCGCGGATCCCCTCCCCCACCAGGTTGTAGGAAAGGACGGTCACCAGGATGGCAAGCCCCGGGAAGAGCGAAAGCCACCAGGCGAACTCGATGTAGTCCTTCCCCGAGGTGAGGATGTTCCCCCAGCTCGGCGTGGGGGGCTGCACCCCGATCCCCAAAAACGAGAGGGCCGACTCGGTGAGGATGGCACCGGCCACCCCAAGGGTCGCCGACACCAGCACCGGCGAGAGCGCGTTGGGGAGGATGTGCCGGAAGATGATGCGCCGATCCGAAGCACCCAGCACCCGCGCCGCCGAGACGAAGTCGCGGCTTTTCAGCGAGAGCACCTCGGCACGCACCAGTCGCGCCACCCCCATCCAACCGGTGAGCCCGATAATCACCATGATGTACCAGATGGAAGGCTCCAGCATGGCTATCACGGCGAGGATCAGGAAGAAGGTCGGGAAGCAGAGCATGATGTCCACCAGGCGCATGAGCAGCGTGTCGACCCAGCCGCCGTAGTACCCGGAGATGAGTCCCACCACGGTGCCGATCGCTACCGCGATCCCCACGGCGACGAATCCGACCTTGAGCGACACCCGCGCGCCGTAGATCACCCTGGTGAAGACGTCGCGCCCCAACTCGTCGGTCCCGAAGAAATGTGCGGCCGACGGGGGTAGCAGGACGTGCCAGGCGTCGATGGCATCGGGATCGTACGGGGTCAGCAGCGAAGCGCCCAGCGAGAGCACGAAGAGCGCCACGATGAGGCAGAGCGCCGCGACGGCAAAGCGGTTCGCCGTAAAGCGCCGCCAGCACTCCTGAAAGGGTCCGCGCCCGGGTTCGCTCATGCTATCCCCTCCCGTGCCGGATGCGCGGGTCGGCGACCGCGTAGCAGACGTCGGCCAAGAGGTTCCCGACCAGGGTGAGGCAGGCACCAATGACCAGGATACCCATGACCAGCGGGTAGTCGCGCGCCATCACCCCCTGGTAGAAGAGCTGCCCCATCCCGGGAATGGCGAAGATGGTCTCGAAGATCACCGAGCCGCCGATGAGGCCTGGGAGCGAGAAACCGAGCAGGGTGATCACCGGCAACAGCGCGTTTTTCAGGGCGTGCTTGTAGATCACCACCCGCTCCCGCAACCCCTTGGCCCGTGCGGTGGTGATGTAGTCCTGCGAGAGCACCTCGAGCATGGTCGAGCGCATGTAGCGCGACAAGCCGGCCAGGCTGCCGAAGGTTGCGATGGAGATCGGCAGTATCAGGTGCTTGGTGAAGTCCCAGAAGCGCCCGAAGGCCGAGAGCCGCTCATACCCCAGCGAGTGGAGCCCGGAAATGGGGAGCAGGGAGTACTTAACGCCGAAGATGTACATGCACAAAAGCGCCAGCCAGAAGGTCGGCACCGCAAAGCCGACGAAGACGAAGACCGAGATGCCGCGATCCAGAAGCGAGTCCCGGTGCACCGCGGCGAGGATGCCGATCGGGATGGCCAGGCCGAACTCCAGGATGAGCGCGATGACGTTGAGCTTCAGGGTTATCGGGATGCGCTCGACGATCTTGTCGGTCACCGGGCGGTTGTCGGGGGCAAAGGAGCGGCCGAAGTCCAGGTGCGCCAGGTGCCCGAGCCAGCGCAGGTACTGCACGTGCAGCGGCTTGTCCAGGCCGTAGAACTCGCGCAGGCGGGCCCGGGAGGCCGCCGAGACCTTGGGACTCATGGCGGTCTGCATCTCCACCGGTTCGCCCGGGGCCAGATGAATCACCGTGAAGGTGATCAGCGTGATCCCGAGCAGCAGCGGAAACAGCATGATGATGCGTTTGATGAGATAGTTGACCATAAAAACCTAAGAGTCCGTTCTACGTTCTATGTTAAAACCAAGAACCTGTTCTATGTTCTACGTTCTATGCTCGACGTTAGGTTGGGTCAAGCTGACAGAGGTCTAGGTCGATTCATCCTGTCAAACACATTCCAAGGTTCAGGTTTCAACGCAGAACGTAGAACCTGGAACTTAGCACAGCTTGTATGGTTTCAACGTAGAACCTAGAACATAGAACCGCAGTTAATTCTTCTGTTCCGCCTTGGGCACGTACCACTTGATCAGGTTGTGCATGATCCCCGCAGGCGCCGGCTCGATCCCCTGGAAGCGGGAGGCGACCGCAGGGAGCGCGTCGGGGACGTAGAGGAAGGTGTAGGGCTGCTCCTGGGCCAGGATGTCCTGGATCCCCCAGTAGCAACGCTTGCGCTTCTCCTGGTCGAAGGTCCCCCGCCCCTCGATGAGCAGGCGGTCCACCTCGGCGTTCTTGAAGCCGATGAAGTTGAGTTCCTTGGGCTCGGTCTTCGAGGAGTGCCAGACGTCGTAGAGGTCCGGGTCCTGCCCGATGGTCCACCCCAGGAGCACCGCCTCGAACTTCCCCTTGTCGATGAAGTTGGTGAGGAACGAGGCCCACTCCATCACCCGGATCTTCACGTCGATCCCCACCCTTTTCAGGCGGCGCTGGATGATCTGGGCGCACTTCATGCGCTGGTCGTTCCCCTGGTTGGTCATGATGGTGAAGCTGAAGGGCTTGCCGTCCTTGACCAAGATCCCGTCGGACCCCATGACGAAGCCCGCCTCTTTGAGAAGCTGTTGCGCCTTGGCCGGGTCGTACTCCGGATCGGCCACCTGCGGCTTGTAGGCCCAGGTCCCCGGCTTGTAGGGGCCGTGGGCGATCTGCCCCATGCCGAGCAGCACCCCCTGGATGATCTCTTCCTTGTTGATGGCGTGGCTGATCGCCTGGCGCACCCGGCGGTCCTTGAAAAGCGGCAGGCGCAGGTTGTAGCCGAGATAGGTGTAGGCCGAGGCCGGGTAGCGGTACTTGTTGAAGCGCGCCAGGAACTCGGGCGTGTTGGTCTGGCGCTGGTACTGCACCGGGGAGAGCCCCATGGTGTCGATGCCGCCAGCCTTGAGTTCCATGTACATGGTGGAGTTGTCAGGGATGATCCGGTAGACGAAGCGGTCCAGGTAGGGGCGCCCCTCCCAGTAGGCCGGGTTCGCCTCCAAGGAGAGCTTCTGCCCCGGGACCCACTCCTTGAAGATGTAGGGGCCGGTGCCGATCGGGCTTCTGGCAAGCGGGCTCTTGGTGATGTCCTTTCCCTCCAGAAGGTGGGCGGGGAGGATCGCGATCCCCCAGGAGGCGAGCGCCGGGGCGAAGGGTTTCTCGTAGGTGACCCGGAAGGTGTAGCGGTCCAGCGCCTCGGCCTTCTTGACCTGCTTGAAGTCTTCGGAATAGGCGGTGGGGGTCTTGGGATCGACGGTCACCCGGTAGGTGTAGAGCACGTCGTTCGAGGTGAAATCCTTGCCGTCGTGCCACTTCACCCCGGGACGCAGGTGGAAGGTGATGGTGAGCCCGTCGCGGGAGACCTCCCAGGAGCGGGCCAGGTCACCCTCGAGCTTGAGGTTCTTGTCGTAGCGCACCAGCCCGTTGTACACCAGGCCGGCCACCTCGTGGGATGAGGTGTCGGAGGCCAAAAGCGGAATGAGGGTGTTGGGCTCGCCGATACTCCCGGTGATGAGCGCGTCGCCGTAGGCCGGCGCTCCGCCTTTGGGGCGGGAGAGCGGTTTCTGTTCGGAAGCACCCTGGCCGCAGGCGGAGAGCTGCAGGGCGACCAGGAGCAGGGTGAACAGGCGACGCAGGGTCATTTATCGCTGCTCTCCTGACGGCAGCGCCGGATCTTCTCGGCCAGATCGGTACGTTCCGGCTCCAGCTTCTGGAGCTTCTTGTAGATGGCGATCGCCTTCTTGTAGAGGTGGTCCGCGCAGTAGGCATCGGCCAGATGCCCGAGCACCGTGGCGTCCTCGTCGGAAAGCTCGGCCGCGCGCTCCAACTGGTAGATCGCCTCCTCGTAGCGCTTGAGCTTGAAGTAGGTCCAGCCCAGGCTGTCCAGGATGAAGCCGTCGTCGGGCTTGAGCTGCACCGCCTTTTTCAGGTAGCCGAGCGCCTCCTCGAGGTTCACCCCCATCTCCGCGTAGGTGTACCCCAGGTAGTTGAGCGCCTGAGGATCGTTGGGGGTGGCGGCCACGGTCTTCTTAATCATGGCGACGGACTGATCCTTGTCGCCCAGCTTGTCGTAGAGGATACCCAGGCGGAAGGTGACCCGCGGATCGGCCTGCATGGTCTCGTTCATCGACTTCAGCACCTCGACGCCGTCCTTGAAACGCTCCAGGGACTCGTAGAGGCCGGCCAGCACCAGGTAGGTCTCGATCTTGCTGGGATCCCGCTTCACCTCGTCCTTCAAAAGCCCAAGCCCCCGGTCCACTTCCCCCTTCTCCTTGTAGAGGTAGGCCAGGTGCCCCACCGCATCCAGGTAGTAGGTGGAGCCGACCGGGATCTGGGCGAACTCGGCGATGGCGGAATCCGGCTCTTCCATCTCCTCGTAGGCGGAGCCGAGGTAGAAGCGGACCTGGTGGGTATTGGGCTCGGCTGCCAGGATCCCCTTGAAGGTGGTTACCGCCTCGTCGTAACGCTCCAGCTCGAGGAACAAGAGGCCTATCTTGCGCTGGGTCTCCAGGCTGTCGCCTCCGTCGCGCTGCAAGAGGGTCAGCGCCTCGTCCAGCTGGTGTTGCTGGATGTAGAGCTGCGCCAGGTGCGACACCACGTTCACGTTGGACGGGTTCACCTCGAGGAGGTTCTTGTAGGTCTGGATGGCGTCGGCCACCTGCCCCTGGGTCTCCTGCGAGATCCCCATCTCGATGAGGGCCTGCTCGAAGTCAGGCTTGAGCTCGACCGCCTTCTTGTAGTAGGAGAGCGCCTCGTGTGGCAGGCGCATCTGGTCGTAGGTCTTGGCCAGGTAGTAGTACCCAAGCGGAGAATCCGGCGCCGCCTTGATGAGCGCCTTCAAGGTGTCGACCGCCTGCTCGTACTCGAACGTCTTCAGGTAGAAGATGGCGACGTGCAGGTAGACCTCTTCCCGGGTCGGCTCGAGCTCCATCACCTTCTTAAGGTAAGGGATCGCTTCCTTCTCGCGCTGCAGGGTCACCAGGATATTGCCGGCCAGAAGCTGGGCCTGCACCAGGGTGGGGTCGAGCTTGATGGCGGCCTCGCACTCGGCAAGCGCCTCCTCGGGCTTGTTCTGCTGCAGGTAGATCTGGGCCGCCGCGGTGTGCAGGGAGGGCGAGGCCGGGTCGGCGGCCATGGCACTCTTTAAAAGGGTGAGCGCCCCTTCGGGGTCCCCCTCGCCGGCACGCAGCCTGGCCAGTGCGAAGAAGTAGAGGGTGCGCCCCTCGGTGGTGGTCGCCTCGTAGGGGGGCTCCGGGGTCGGCACGGCAGCGGCATGTTCGGTGGCGCAGGCGGAGAACAGGGAGCACAGCAACAGCAGCGCGAGATACTTCGTGGTCATGGGGTACCTTGGTTTCCGGGGTGGGAATGGTCACGAACCAAAAAAACGCGACACCGGTCAGGACACATTATCCTGCAGATGGCGCGATATCACATGAAAAACTAGCATAATTAGGTAGCAGCGTCAAACACCAATTGCTCTCCAATTAGAGGGTTGCGACCCCTTCCGGCCGTGGTACAATTCTCAAATAAAATCAGAATGTTAAGGCGAGCCATGGTCCAGAGGCTGAAAAAATCGTTACTTAAACCTGCCGCATATCCGGCACCGACGACGGCCGTTTCACTCATTGAGACGCATGTTTCGTATATTTTCATTACAGATGAGCTCGTGTACAAGGTGAAAAAACCGGTGGACTTCGGATTTTTGAACTTCACCACCTTGGACCGGCGCCGCTTCTACTGCGAAGAGGAGGTGCGCCTGAACCGCCGGCTCTGCCCGGAGATCTACCTGGGGGTCGTGGAGCTGCGCCAGGGGCCGCAAGGGCCGCACTTCGAGGGGGAGGGAACCCTGATCGACTACGCCGTGAAGATGAAACGGCTCCCCGAGGAGCGCATGCTGCAGCGCATCGTGGAGCGCGGCGAACTCACCCTCGACCAGCTCGACGAACTCGCCCGGGTGATCGGCGCCTTCCACCTCAACGCGGCGCGCGGCCCCCAGATCGACGAGCTGGGGGGGATCCCGGCGATCCGGGCCAACTGGGCCGAGAACTTCCAGCAGACCGCCCCCTTCGTAGGGCGCACCATACGCCGCGGCGACCTCTCCCTCATCGAGGGGTGGGTCGCCGACTTTCTCACCCGGCGCCGGGGGCTTTTGCAGGACCGGGTCGCCCAGGGGTTCATCCGGGAGTGCGACGGCGACCTGCACCTGGGGAACATCTGCCTCACCGACCGGGTCTGCATCTTCGACTGCATCGAGTTCAACGAGCGCTTCCGCTACAGCGACACCGCGGCCGACATAGCCTTCCTGCTCATGGACCTCGACAACCTTGGGCACCCGGAGTTCTGCGAGCCCTTTCTGGCGCGCTACCAGGAGACCACCGGCGACCGGGACCTCACCGGGGTGCTCGACTTCTACCGGGTCTACCGGGCCTTCGTGCGCGGCAAGGTGACCAGCTTAAGGCTCTTGGAGGAGCTCTCCGACGAGGAGGCCGCCCGGCTCGCCGCCTCGGCCAGCCGCTACTTCCGCCTGGCCCGCGGCTATTGCCTGCGCGAGCGCCTGACCCCGATGCTCATCGCCACCTGCGGGGTGATGGGGAGCGGCAAGAGCGCCCTGGCGGGCGAACTCTCCCGCGACCTGGGGCTTACCCTTTTGAGTTCGGACCGGGTGCGCAAGGAGCTCGCCGGCCGCGCCCCCACCGAGCGGGGGAGCGAAGGGTACGGCGCGGGTATCTATTCCCCCCAGAGCAGCGAGGCGACCTACCGCGCCCTTTGGGAGCGCTCGCGTGAGGAGCTGGTCCGGGGGCACGGCGTGGTGGTCGATGCCACCTTCCGGCGCCGGGAGGACCGGGACGCCTTCCGGGCGCTGGCCGAAAGCCTCGGAGTACCCTTCCACCTGGTCGAGATCCGCTGCGAGCGCAAGGTGCTGGTGCGGCGCCTTCAGGAGCGCGGCCTCGATCCGGGCGCGGTCTCCGACGGTCGGGTCGAGCTCCTGGAGCGCCAGGTGGCCGAGTTCGAGGCGCCGGGGCCGGGCGAGGCGCTGCTGGTCGAGGGCAGCCTGCCGCTTGACCGGGAAGTGGACCAGGTGCTCGAGGGGCTGGGGGTCCTGCTATGAGGACGCGCCTAAGAGACGGGGTGCTCAAAAAGCTGAAGCTCACCGACAGCTGGGTGATCTGCTTCGTCCTCGGGTTCATCATGATGAACTACCCCTTCATCAGTATCTTCAACAAGACGCTGCGCCCCTTCGGCATCCCCCTGCTCTACCTGTACCTGCTTTTGGGCTGGATCTGCTCCATCGTTATCGTGTACCTGTTCAGCCGCGCCGAGCGGCATAAAAGCGACAAGGAACGCAGCTGATGCTGAACGTCGATCTGGTCTGGGGCACCGCGCTCCTCTACATAGCGCTTCTCTTCCTGGTTGCCTACTACGCGGACCAGCGCCAGAAACAGGGGCGCTCGCTCACCGCGAACCCGACCGTCTACGCCCTCTCCATCACGGTCTACGCAACCTCCTGGACCTACTACGGCAGCGTCGGCAAGGCCGCCACCACCGGCATCGACTTCCTCCCCATCTACCTGGGCCCCACCCTCACCGCCTTCTCCTGGTGGTTTCTCTTAAAGAAGATCGTGCGCATCTCCAAGCAGAACAACATCACCTCCATCGCCGACTTCATAAGCTCCCGCTACGGCCGCAGCCAGTGGCTCGGCGCCATCATAACGGTGATCACCCTGATGGGGATCATGCCCTACATCGCCCTGCAGCTTAGGGCCGTCTCCACCTCGTTCACCATCATAACCGGCTACCACGACTTCCACTTCAGCTTCCTGGAGAGTATCTCCCCCTTCGCGCCGCACCCCGGGTTTTTCTCGGCCCTGCTCCTGGGGATCTTCAGTACCTTCTTCGGCGCCCGCCACCTCGTCTCGGCCGAGCGCCACGAGGGGCTCGTCGCGGCCATCGCCCTGGAATCTATCGTGAAGCTGGTCGCCTTTTTGAGCGTGGGTATCTTTCTCAGCTACGGCGTCTTCGACGGCATGGGCGACCTCTTCGAGAGGCTCTACGAGCGCGACCCGGCGCTCTTGGTCCGGCTCACCACCCTGGGGAATCCCGGCGGCAACTCCTACGCCTCGATGTGCACCGTGCTGCTCCTCGCCATGAGCGCGGTGATGCTTTTGCCGCGCCAGTTCCAGGTGATGGTGCTGGAAAACGCCGACGAGAGCCACCTGAACCAGGCGGCCTGGCGCTTTCCGGCCTACATGTTCCTGATGAACCTCTTCGTGATGCCCATCGCCATCGCCGGCATCCTCCTGACCGGCGGCGCCCGCGGGGCCGACTACTTCGTGCTCACCCTCCCCATGCAGCAGGGGCACCCGTGGCTCGCCCTGGTTGCCTTCCTGGGCGGTTTTTCAGCCTCCGCGGGGATGGTGATGGTGGAGAGCGTCGCGGTCTCCACCATGCTCTTCAACCACGTGCTGATGCCGGTGGTGACCCGCTTCAAGCCGCAGAACTGGTTCCCGGCGCTGCTCATCACCCTGAAGCGGGCCGGGATCCTCCTGGTGGTCTTGTTGGGATACCTGTACCAGGCCATCGTGGGGGACAGCTACACCCTTGCCAACATGGGGCTCATCTCCTTCTCCGCCGCGGCCCAGTTCGCCCCGGCGCTCATCGGCGGCCTCTACTGGCCGCGGGGCAACCGGACCGGCGCCATCGCCGGGCTGGTCCTCGGCTTCTGCGTCTGGTGCTACACGCTGCTCATCCCCTCGCTGGTGCACGCCGGGTGGTGGGACACGAACCTCCTGGTCGCAGGTCCCTTCGGGATCGAGCTGTTGCGCCCCCAAGCGCTCTTCGGCATGACCGGGCTCGACCCCTTAAGCCATACCCTTTTCTGGAGCATGTTCTTAAACGTCTCGGCCTACCTCGCCTGCTCGATCCTCTACGTGCAAAGCGAAAAGGAGCGCGACCAGGTGAGGCGGTTCGTCCAGGTCTTCGTGCCGGAGAACGGCATGCCGCACCGGGAGACCAAAAGGCTCTCCAAGCCGGTCACCATCGTGCAGTTCGTAAACCTCATGTCCAAGTTCATCGGCGAGCAGCAGGCCCACGCCGCGATCGCCGAGTACCTGGGCGAGCGGGAGATCGACGGGCGCGGCGGGGTCTCCGAGTTCGAGCTCCCCAACCTGAAGCGCTTCGTGGAGAAGACGCTCGCCGCTTCGCTGGGTGGTGCCGCGGCGGGCGCGGTAGTGGAGAGCTTTCTCTCGGACATAGGGAGCCGCATGGAGTCGGTCTACGACATCTTCTCCACGGTGCGCACCTCCCGCGACCAGAGCCGCGAGGCGCTCTACGTGCGGCTGAGGGCCTCCGAGATCATGAACCGGTCGCTTGATCTCGACATCATCATCGAGGACCTGCTCACCCTGGTCCTGCGCGAGTTCAAGCTCGATCTCTGCGTGGTGCGGCTTTTAAACGAGGCCGGGCGCCTCGAGGTGCGCTCCTTCAAGGGGGAAGGCGGTGCGGAGCTCACCGCCGAGGAGCGCCTCTTGGAGATCGACACCCACGTCGGGGAGGCGTTCCTGGGGCGGCGCACCGAGTTCTTCAACGACACCGCCTTCATCACCAAACCCTTTGCCAAGGAGGTCTTCCAGCGCGAGGGGATCAGGTCCTTCGCCCATATCCCGCTCGCCAGCGAAGGCGCGCCGCCGGTGGGGGTGCTCTCGGTCTTCTCGCGCTCCATCGTGGGACTTTTCACCGAGCAGTTTGTGGAGCTTTTGGAGAGCCTCGCCGGCCAGCTCGCCCAGGCGGTGCGCATCGTCAACGAGCGCGAGGCGCGCGAGCGGGAACGCGAGCAGAAAGAAGCGGCGCTCCTGGAAAACGCCCGGGTGACCCGTGACCTCGAACTCGCCAAGCAGATCCAGCTCTCGCTGTTGCCGGTCGAGCCCCCCGCCGTCCCCGGGGTGAGCCTCGCCTGCCGCTGCGTGCCGGCAAGCCACGTGGGGGGGGACTACTACGACTTCTTCCCGCGCGGCAGCGAGCTCGTCGACCTCGTCATGGCGGACGTCTCGGGGCACAGCGTCGGCGCCGCCCTCATCATGGTGGAGACCCGCAGCGTGTTGCGCGCCCAGATGCAGGCGATCCGCTCCCCAAGCGAGGTCCTCGGGGTCCTGAACAGCCTGCTCTACGAGGACTTAAGCCGGGCCGAGCTCTTCATCACCATGTTCTGCGGCAAGTACGACACCACGCGCCGGATCCTCACCTTCTCCAACGCAGGCCACACCCGACCGCTGCTTTTGCGCGAAAACGGGTGGCAGGAACTCGACGCCGACGGTCTCATCCTCGGCGTGGAGAAGCAGGTCAGCTTCGAGGAACAGACGGTACAGCTTCAACCTGGCGATCTGCTGTTCCTCTACACCGACGGCATCATCGAAAACGAGAACCGCGACGGCGAGTTCTTCGGCGTTCCCCGGCTCTACGAACTGCTGGCCGAGCTGCACCAGGAGCCGCCCGAGAGGATCATCGAGGAGGTCCTGGCGCGGGTTACCGCCTTCTCAGCCCCGCGTCCTTTACAGGATGATGTTTCCATGGTAGTCATGAAAGTGCATTAGCCGTAAGCGTGGCATCCTTGCCAAAAAGCACGGCTTATAGCACAATGTTTTTAAGCTGATCGGACCTCACACAAGGAGAAGGCCATGAACCTGGAACAAGAGACGAGGAACGACATTGTCATTCTATACGTGAAGGAGGAGCGTCTGGATGCGCACAACTCGGTCGATCTGAAAGCTGCGGTCCAGAAGCTGTTTGAGGAAGGTAAGAAGAACGTACTGGTGGATCTTAAAGAAGTGCGTTTCATTGACAGTTCCGGATTGGGTGCATTGGTTTCCGGCTTTAAAAATGCCATCTCGCACCAGGGCAATCTGAAACTGTCCTCGCTGCAGTCCCAGGTCAAGTCGATGTTCGAGCTGACCCGCCTGCACCGGGTTTTTGAGATATTCCCCTCCGCATCGGAAGCCGTCGAGAACTTCCAGTAACAGCGAGGCACCAGATGGAAGGTAACGCGATCGAGGTAGACATCAAGGTCCCCAACAAGACCCGGTACCTGAGCCTGATCGGCAGGATCGGGGAGGACATCGCCCGCGAGCTTGAGCGCTACAGCGGGGACCGGGAGACCCTAGCCTACCACCTGAACCTGGTGCTCACCGAGGCGATGGTGAACGCCATCAAGCACGCCGGCCCCAAGGAGCCCGAGAAGCTGGTGCGCATCGTGATCACCATCCGGCTGGACGACCTGACCATCCGGGTCTACGACGACGGCCAGGGGTTCGACATCAACTCGATACAGCCCCCCAACTTCGAAGAGCTCGAGGACCGCGGGCGCGGCATCTTCCTGATCCGCTCCCTGATGGACTCGGTTTCCTACCGAAAGAACTGCAAGGAGAACATCCTGGAGATGAAGAAAAAGCTGGTGTAAATCCCGCCCCTACCCCTTACGCATGCGGTGGATCACCATCGCGACCCCCACGAGGAACATGGGAAGACTCAGAAGTTGCCCCATGGAGAGCCCCCCCGCCAAAAAGCCCAGCTGCGCGTCGGGTTCCCGGACGAACTCCACCAGGAACCGGAACAGCCCGTAGAGCCCGATGAAGGACCAGAACACCACCCCTTCCTGTTTCACCCGGTGCGAGATGATCCAGAGCACCAGGAACATGACCGGCCCCTCCAGGAACGCCTCGTAGAGCTGCGAGGGGTGCCGCGGCAAGGGGCCCCCGCTCGGGAAGACCATCCCCCAGGGGACGTCGGTGATCCGGCCGTAGAGTTCGCCGTTGATGAAGTTGCCGATGCGGCCCAGGCCAAGCCCCACCGGACCGGCCAGAAAGCTGATGTCGGCGATCTGGTAGAAGCGGATCTGGCGCTTGCGCAGGTAGATGAACCCGCCGACGATGGCGCCGGTGAGCCCGCCGTGGAAGGACATCCCCCCCTCCCATACCGCGAAGAGTTTCAGGGGATGCTCGAGGTAGTACGAGAGGTTGTAGAAAAGGATGTAGCCCAGGCGCCCGCCCAGGATCACCCCCATGGCCGCCGTGAAGATCAGGTCTGCGACGTCGTCTTTGGAAAGCGGCAGCCCCTTGCGCTTCACCCCCGCCGAGATGATGAAGTAGGCGGCGATGAAGCCGCAGATGTACATCAGTCCGTACCAACGGAATTCCAGCGGTCCCAGCTTGAGAAACACCGGGTCGATATGGGGGAAAGTCATGCACGCACTCCAGGTTGGATTGGGGCTGTTAAGCTAGCAGCAAACAGTCGGGGTGTCAATTGCGGTGCCAAAAGGCGCCCGCGCCGCAGGTCTGCGACGGGGCACCCCGGCAAAAAGTGGCAGGAACGGTGTCGGGCTTAAACTGCGGGGCTGGCTACCTCGCCTCCAGGTTCACACCGGCCCGGGCGGCACTCTCCCGCAACTGTTCCACCCGTTTCTTCTGTTCCTGCAGCCGGAACTCCTCCTGCTTCAGGGTGTTTTGCAGGGAGAGAAACTCGCTGCGCGACATCTTCGAGCTGTCCGCCATGCGTCCCTTCAGGTCGGCCACGTTGTTTTCCATGGCCTGCAGGTTCACCTTGGCACTCAGGTACTCGGTGCGCAGGGTGGCATCGTCCTTGGCGCCGGTTCCCTTCTTGTCCTTGCCGGCCGGCAGTTGCCCGGCCACATCCTTCCCTTTGCCTTTTGTCGACTCAACCGTGTCGGTGATCTGCGGTTGGCCGCCCTCGTCGGCCCCCAGCACCTTCATCTTCTTGCGGTACTTTTTGGGCACCTTGCCCAAGTCCTCGGTGAAGTTCACGGTTCCCCGGCTATCGGTCCATTCATAGGTGACGGCACCGGCAGTAAACGGACATAGCAGGAAAAGCAGCACGAGCAGTTTCTTCATTTCCCTCTCCTTTGGCGTAGACGGTCGCGGATTGGAACGGTTAACCCGGAGGCCACCCGAAGTTGCGGCCGGCCAGCAGGTGGAAGTGGATGTGGAAGACGGACTGTCCCGCCCCGGCGTTGTTGTTGTTCACGATGCGGAAGCCGTCCTCGGCGACGCCGCGCTCCCGCGCCAACTGGGCAGCTGCCCGGTAGACCCGCCCGATGAGTTCATCGTTTGCCGGGCCGAGGTCGAGCGAGTTCACCAGGTGTTCCTTGGGGATCACCAGGATATGGACCGGCGCCTGGGGGTTGATGTCCTCGATGGCAAAGAGCACGTCGTCCTCGAATACCTTCTTAACCGGAATGGCCCCGCTGGCCATCTTGCAGAACAGACAGTCGGACATAGATCCTCCTTTGGAATCAATGGACAGTGGAAAATTGACAATTGAGCATGAAAAACTTTGAGGCAACCGACAACTTCGAGTTCAGGCGCCTAAGCGCGTTCGGTCAGCTACGTCCAGCGGCATTGCTGCGCCTGTCTTGCCGTCCTTATCGAGACGAAGGAAAGGGTGACAGGCACCTGCTGAGCTGCCCCCTGTGCCACGTGTCAATGGAACCACAGCTTCGCATTTTCAATCGTCAATTGTTAATTGTCAATTGCCTTCAGGTTGCCTTCCTTCTTCTTCAGGTAGATCAGGAACTCCTTGTTCCCCTTGGGTCCCAGGATCGGCGACTCGCAGACGCCCAGCACCTCGAGCCCGAGGCCAAGGGCCAGTTCGGTGATTCCCTCTACCACTTCCTCGTGCTTCTTGGCGTCGCGCACCACGCCACCCTTCCCCACCTGGCCGCGCCCCACCTCGAACTGCGGCTTGATGAGCGCCACGATGCTCGCCGAGGGACCGATCAGGCGCAGGGTCTGCGGCAACACCTTGTCGAGCGAGATGAACGAGGCGTCGATAACGGCAAGCTCCGGCAGTTCGGGAAGCGTTTCCGGCTCCAGGTAGCGGATGTTGGTCTTCTCCAGGTTCACCACCCGCGGGTCCTCGCGCAGCTTCCAGGCGAGCTGCCCGTACCCGACGTCGACTGCGATAACCAGCCGCGCGCCGCGCTGCAGGAGGCAATCGGTGAAGCCGCCGGTGGAGGCCCCCACGTCGATGGCGGCGAGGCCGGTAACGTCGATAGTGAAGTGCTCCAGCCCCTTGGCGAGCTTCAGGCCGCCGCGGCTCACGAAGGGAAGCGGCTCCCCCTTGAGGCGGATCTCCGCCTCGACCGGCACCATGAGCCCCGCCTTGTCGGCCAGATGGTCGTCCACCACCACCTGCCCGGCCATGATGAGCGCCTTCGCCTTCTCGCGCGACGGCGCGAGCCCCCGCTCGAAGACGAGTTTGTCCAATCTCTCTTTAGTCACCGTCTACCTCTCTAGTACAGGCCGTGCAGCGGCCCGCCCGGGGCAGCCAGCTGGTCCACGCGACGCTCGACTTCCGGGTCCTCGACAAGCGGCGGCGCGTGGTGCGGTTTCACCCGGGCGTCGATGACGAGCGGCCCCCGGCAGCCCCAGTGCTTGTTGACAGTCAAGGCGCCCACTCCGTAGAGGTCAGCGGCGGGATCGGAACGGGTGAAGGTGACCCAGAGGAAGTTGTTGAGGCTCTCCGCGGCGAAGCGGCTGTCGTCGCAGGCCACGATGAGCGGGAACCCCTCCAGGCCGGGGACGCTCTCCAAAAAGGCACAGAGCTGCTCCAGTTCAGGATCCGACGCGCCCTTGGCGAGCCTGCAGGGCGGCCCCTTGAGAGCCAGCACGCCCGGGAGGCAGATACCGGGAGCGCTCCACCCCTCGGGAAGCCTGAAGTCGGCGGGAAGCTCGGTCCCCAGCCCGCGCCGTTTCTCCCCTACCCCGGCGAGCACCAGTTTCGAGCCGCGGTTAAGGCCCGAACCGGAGTAGTCCAGGGTGTCCATGGTGGTGGCGGTCTGGAAGTGCAGGTCGCAGCGCGGGTCGAAGCGCTCCAGCACGTGGGTGAGGAAGGCCGGGATGTCATGGATGTCGAGCTGAGGTGCGTCCTCGTGGGTGGCGATCATGAGGTACTTGGCCAGGGAGAGCTGCCCCTGCCCGAGGATCGCGTTCGCTATGGTGAGGATCTCCTGCGGGGCGCGCTTTTCGCTGTACGGGACGTAGCGCTCGCTCCCCACCGCCAAGAGCAGCGGGTGCACACCGGCCGCATCCACCGCGTGGACCGCGCGCACGCCCGGAACCACGGTCGGAATGAGCGGGCCGGTCAGTTCGTGAATGAAGGCGCCGAAGGAGGTGTCCTCCTGGGGCGGGCGCCCCACCGTGGTGAAGGGCCAGATGGCGCCGTTTCGATGGTAGACGTTCTCCACCTTGAGTACCGGGAAGTGGTGCGCCAGGCTGTAGTAGCCGAAGTGGTCGCCGAAGGGCCCCTCGGGGAGGGTCTTCTCCGGGTCGATGATTCCGGTGATGACGAAGTCTGCCTCGGCGGGGACGGGAAGCCCTCCCGCGCGCTCGACCATCTCGATGCGGTGTCCGGCCAGCAGTCCGGCGAAGGAGAGTTCCGGCATCCCCTCGGGAAGCGGCATCACGGCGGCAACCGTCATGGACGGCGCGCCTCCGACGAAGATGTTCACCCGGAAAGGTGCCCGCTTCTCCAGGGCTTCGGCGTGGTGAAAGCCGATGCCGCGATGGATCTGGTAATGCACCCCGATCTCGGCGTCGGGGCGGTACTGGCCGCCGGAGAGCTGCACCCGGTACATCCCGAGGTTCGAGTGGCGCACCCCGGGGGCGTTGACGCTCTCCGAGTAGACCTGCGGGAGGGTGATGAACGCACCGCCGTCGTCCGGCCAGGATTTGAGCTGGGGAAGAGCACTTATCGTGGTGCGGTTGGCGAGGATGGGACCGTTACTCACCTTTTTGGGGAGGAGGTGCCAGGCCGCCGGGAGCACCGAGGCGAGCGCGGCGGGTTCCTTGAGAAGGTAGCGCGGATCGATCTTGAGCTGCACCAGGCGCTCGATGGCCTTCAAGGTGTCGCGGAAGATGAAGCGGGTGCGCTCGAGGGTGCCGAAGAGGTTTCCCAGCATGGGAAAGTTCGAGCCTTTGACCCTGGTGAAGAGGAGCGCCGGGCCGCCGGCCTGGTAGACCCGCCTCTGGATCGACCCGATCTCCAGGTCCGCAGAGATCTCCTGATCTATCCGGATGAGTGCGCCGTTACGCTCCAGATCAGCAACGCACGAGGCAAGATTTCGATATCCCAACCGTACCCTCCGGGGAAAATGATGGCTAAAATTGCAGGGTTATTTTTAAAGCACCCCCGCAGGCAAGTCAACCAAAACCTAACAGGGATGAACGGGATACATGGGATAAAGCAAAACCTTTAACAGGGATAAAGGGGATGCATGGGATAAAGGCAAAACATTCTAAAATTGCACAGGCCTCAACCGTCCGTGATTAACGCCGAACAGACCGCCATGTTTCCCTTCATCCTTGTTTAGATAGCCGTTGGTTTTATCCCCTTCATCCCGTTCATCCCTGTTAAAAACTTGACCGCAGCTCGATATAAGTAGTATCAAGCAGATACCCCGAACGACAGGACCCTTTGCCGTACCGGAGCCTCTTTGCCGCGTTACACGATCTTCAGAAAGATCCTGATCATCACCCTGCTCCTCTCGCTGGCGCCGCTCCTCGTCACGTCCACCATCCTGCTTATCAACCTGCAATCCATCAGCACCAGGCTCACCGCCGAGATCTCCGAATCCGACGACCTCCAGGCCTCCGAGTCCCTGAAGATGCGCGCCCGCCAAGTGGCTGAAAACGTCTCGGACTTCCTGCATCAGTGCGAAAGCGACCTCGTGTTCCTGTCGCGCACCAAGCTGGACCACCCCACCCTGCTCGAGTTCTACCGCACCCGGCGCTCCGAGGTCTGGCAGCGCAACGGCAACGGCAACGGCGCCGCCCCCCAGGAGGTGCGCGGCCTCTTGCCGCTCTACCGCTCGATCACCCTCATCGATGCCACCGGTCAAGAACGGATGATGATCAAGGACGACCGGTTTGTCCCGTCCGAAAAGTTGCGCAACGTCGCCGCCCCGGCCCACACCGACTACCTGACCGAAGACTACTTCAGTCGCATAAAGCGGCTCAAGCCCGGCGAGATTTACGTCTCGCACCTCACCGGGTTCCACGTCTCGCGCCAGGAGCAGTTGGCCGGTGCCAGCACCCCCGAAGCGGCCTACAACGGCACCACCTATGAAGGGGTGATCCGCTTCGGCGCACCGCTCTACGACAGTGCCGGTCGCTTCGCCGGCATGGTACTGCTCTCCCTGGACCACCGCCACCTGATGGAGTTCACCCAGCACATCGACCCGGGCAAAAACTTCTCCACCGTGTTCCCTTCCTACAACAGCGGCAACTACGCCTTTTTGTTCGACGACGAGGGGTGGATCATCACCCATCCCAAGTTCTGGGACATCCGGGGACTGGACCGCAACGGCAAGCCCGTCCCGCCCTACAGCGAACACTCGAGCAAGACCGATATCGATACCGGGCGGATCCCCTTCAACCTGGACCGCGCCGGCTTCGTGCACCCAAGCTACCCCAGGGTTGCGGCGGCCATCCGCCAGAAGCAGATCGGCTACGTCGACATCACCAACGTGGGGGGCGCCAAGAAGATCATGGCCTACGCCCCCATTTCCTACGACACGGGTGACTACAAGAGGTACGGGATCTTCGGCGGGGTCACCATCGGCTTCCAGGTGGACCAGTTCCACGAGGCCGCGCGCAAAGGGAGCCGGCTCATCAACCGGCAGCTGGGAAACCACCGTTCCACCTCGGCTATCATCATCCTGGCGACGGCGCTGATCTCGGCGCTCTCGGCCTGGCTCTTGTCCCGCGGCATCAGCATCCCGCTCAAACAGTTGAACGAAGGGGCCCGCAAGCTTGCCGCAGGCGACAGCCACGTGCGCGTACCGGTCACCTCGGCGGACGAG
This sequence comes from Geomonas silvestris, assembly GCF_014193515.1. Lineage (GTDB taxonomy): Bacteria > Desulfobacterota > Desulfuromonadia > Geobacterales > Geobacteraceae > Geomonas > Geomonas silvestris. The sequence continues at coordinate 380,950 of NZ_BLXX01000001.1, forward strand.
ATCGGCGAATTGGCCGGCACCTTCAACTTCATGGCCGACGAGCTTGAATCCCGCAAGCAGAGCATCCTCTCCACCCTGGATGAACTCAGGAACTCGCGGCTGGAGATCCTCGACGAGCGCAACTTCAAGACGAGCGTCCTGGAGAGTATCTCGAGCGGCATCGTCACCTTCTCACCCGAGGGGAGGATGACCTCGATCAACCGAACCGGACGCCTGTTTTTAGGGGATTCGGCCCAGGAGGGGGATCACTACCGCGAGGTTTTCGCCGGATGGACCGGACTCGCCGATCACGTCGACCTGATCCTCTCGGGCGCCAAAGGCTTCGGGCGCGAACCGTTCCGCTTCGAGCGCGGTGCCGGCCAGACCAACTTCGACGTGGGGTGCTTCCCGATAGGCGCCGATGCCGAGAAGGGGCTGACCGTCACCTTGCGTAACGAAACCGAGAAGGAAAAGCTGCGCGAGGAGATGATGCGCCTGGACCGTTTGGCCTCCCTGGGCAAACTGGCCGCCGGCATCGCCCACGAGGTGAGAAATCCGCTCACGGGTATTTCGCTGTTGCTCGACGACCTGCACGACCAGGCTGCGGCGGGGTCGCAGGACCAGCTCATGATCAGCAAGGCGCTCGAGGAGATCTCCCGGGTGGAGGGGCTCATCAACTCGCTCTTGAACTACTCCTCGCCGGCGCGGGCCGATTTCCGCGAGGCCGACCTGAACCGGGTGGTGCACGATACCGCCTTCCTGATGCGGCGCCCCTGCGAGCGCGGCGAGGTGTTCCTCAGCGTGGAGGATCAGCCCATTCCCCCCTTCAAGATCGATCCGGAGAAGATCAAGCAGGCGCTTATCAACATCATCCGCAACGCGCAGGAAGCCCTGCCGCAGGGCGGGAGGATCACCATCGCCACCTTCGCCCGCGGCGACCTTGCCCTTATAGAGATAGGTGACGACGGCCCGGGGATCGACCCCGAGGACCTGCCGCTCATCTTCGAACCGTTCTTCACCAGGAAGGGCGCCGGCACCGGTTTGGGTCTCTCGATCACCCAGCGCATTGTCGAGGAACACCGGGGGCGGATCAGCGTGAAAAGCGACTCGGGAAGCGGAACCCTCTTCAGCATCGAGCTGCCGATGATGGGGCGGGAGACTCCAACTGGTGCAGGTGCCGACACCGCGTGAGGCTCCGTAAGCCCTCAATCCATACCGCCCAAACTCAGGTCGACGTACCTGAAGCTCAGGTCTGCGTACCTGAAGCTCAGGTCTGCGTACCTGAAGCTCAGGTCTGCGTACCTGAAGCTCAGGTCGACGTACCTGAAGCTCAGGTCAGCCTACTTGAAGCTCAAGTCGACGTACCTGAAGCTCAGGTCGACGTACCTGAAGCTCAAGTCGACGTACCTGAAGCTCAAGTCGACGTACCTGAAGCTCAAGTCGACGTACCTGAAGCTCAGGTCGACGTACCTGAAGCTCAGGTCGACGTACCTGAAGCTCAGGTCGACGTACCTGAAGCTCAGGTCGACGTACCTGAAGCTCAGGTCTGCGTACCTGAAGCTCAGGTCTGCGTACCTGAAGCTCGGAAAGCCTTCCCGACCTGGTAGGGGCGAATGATTATTCGCCCCTACAGTTACTACCGAAAACTCCCGGTGAACCTTTTCGTCAAGTCACGAGATTGTCAGGTTACCGGACATCGTTTAAGGAATAGAGATATGGAAAAGATACTTATTATCGACGACGAAGCCTTCATCTGCGAGAACGTGGAGCGCATCCTCTCCAGCGAAGGGTTCCAAGTCTTGACCGCTGCCTCGGGGCAGGAGGCTCGCGATATCGTCTCTGGCGATGAGATCGACTTGGCGCTTCTGGACCTGAACCTCGGACGCGAGAACGGGATAGAGATCCTGAAGTCCCTCAAGGAACTCGACCCCGAACTCCTGGTGATCATCATCACCGGCTACGGCTCGGTGGAGAGCGCCGTGGAGTCGCTCAAGCTCGGCGCCTTCCACTACATGAAGAAGCCGTTCAAGTCGGACGCCCTGCGTCTCATCGTCAAGCTGGCGCTGAAGACCCAGACGCTGAAGCGCGAAGTGCGCAAACTGAAACAGACCGGCGGGATGTTCCCCGGCCGCTCCCCCATCATCGGCCGCAGCGAGGCGTTCCACGAGATTGCAACCCAGGTCAGGGAGATCTCCCGCATCCCGTCCACCGTTCTCATCACCGGCGAATCGGGGACCGGCAAGGAACTGGTAGCCCGCGCCATTCACGATTATTCGGACCGCAAGGACGCCCCCTTCATCGCCATCAACTGCGCCTCGATACCCGCCGCACTCCTGGAGAGCGAGCTGTTCGGCCACGAAAAAGGCGCCTTCACCGGCGCCAGCAGTCGCAAGAAAGGTCTTTTCGAGGAGGCCCACCAGGGAACCATCTTCCTGGACGAGATAGGCGAGATGGACATGGCGATGCAGGCCAAGCTGTTGCGCGTGCTCCAGGAAAGAACCTGCCGCCGGGTGGGGGCCGTAAAAGATGTCGATATCGACGTCCGGGTCATTGCGGCCACCAACCGCGACCTTAAGGCACGCATCGCCGACAAGAGTTTCCGGGAGGACCTCTACTACCGGCTGAACGTTTTCCCCATCCACATCCCGCCGCTCAGAGAGCGTCCGGCAGACATCGCCGCCCTCGCCTCCTACTTCCTGGACAGTTTCAGCCGCTCCTTCGGCCGGGGGTTCCGCGACGTTTCTCCTGAAGCCGAGCGTCTGATGGAGCTCTACAGTTGGCCCGGCAACATACGGGAGCTGCGCAACGTCATCGAGCGCATCTGCATCATGAGAAGCGGCCCGACCCTGCTGCCCGAGCACCTCCCCCTGGAGATCAAGGGCGGGCAGCCGGTGCAGGCCAGCGCTGGTCTCGGCGCGATCACGCTCGCGGCACTCCCCCCCGACCTCGGGCTCGAGGAGGCTATGGGCGCCATCGAGAAGTCCCTGATCGAGGAGGCCTTGCAGCAGACCGCCGGAAATGTCTTGCAGACTGCTCAGATCCTGAAGATCCCCCGCGGCACCTTGCGTTACAAGATGGAGAAGTACGGGCTGTAATCCTTATCAGCGGCAAGCGCCATCCAGAGGCAAGCACGTCCCCCCCTTGGAAAGGTTCTTCCGGTTCAATCTCCACAGCAGGTGACTTCACGTCCCCCCCTTTGAAAAAGGGGGGAGCAGTAAGAGCTCTTTTGCTGACCAAAGATCACGCATCATCTGATATCCCCTGACATCCGCTGTAGCTCCCCCTGCTTGGCGCTCAAGACGATCACCCTCCTGCTCATCAGCACCTTGTTCTATTTTTTTCCACCCACCGAAGCACCCCCATCCAACCGTTAGCAGCCATTTATTGGTGAGCCCGCGGCTCCTGATTTGGCAACTATCCGCCACACCGCTGGCGGAATTCCGCCACCAAGTAAACCTTACCAAAACCATCAACCGTCATTCTGAAATTTTTCACATCGGTATTTCAGTATTTTACACACACACGTAGGTGGTACTGCAATTGCAATAAAACCGTGTCTCGTATACATGTCGGACGTAAACCGGTCGGCTCGTTTTCTAATAATCACTGCCGCTCTGCAGCACGAAAAAATAGAACAACGAGCCATTTCACCATCACACCAAGGAGGAAGACATGAAATTCAATGCACTGTTGAAAAGCCTGGTCGTAGGGGCGGTAGCTCTCTCGCTGCCGATGACCGCAGCCGCCGCACCGATCGTCATCAAGTTCAGCCACGTGGTCGCCCAGAACACCCCGAAAGGTCAGGCAGCCGACTACTTCAAGAAGCTGGCCGAGGAGCGCACCAAGGGGCGCGTGAAGGTCGAGGTCTACCCGAACAGCCAGCTCTACAAGGACAAGGAAGAGATGGAGGCCCTGCAGCTGGGCGCCGTGCAGATGCTGGCACCCTCACTTGCCAAGTTCGCCCCCTTGGGCGTGAGGGAGTTCGAGGTGTTCGACCTCCCCTACATCTTCAACAACTACCAGGAACTGCACAAGGTAACCCAGGGCCCGGTCGGCCAGAAACTCCTGAAGAAGCTCGAGCCCAAGGGGATCCTGGGCCTTGCCTACTGGGATAACGGCTTCAAGGTGATGAGCGCCAACAAGCCGCTCAAGAAGGTCGCCGACTTCAGGGGCCAGAAGATGCGCATCCAGTCCTCCAAGGTGCTCGATTCCCAGATGCGCTCCATGGGCGCCATCCCGCAGGTCATGGCATTCTCCGAGGTGTACCAGGCTCTGCAGACCGGCGTCGTGAACGGCACCGAAAACCCGCCCTCCAACCTCTATACCCAGAAGATGCACGAGGTGCAGAAGTACGTAACGGTCTCCGACCATGGCTACCTGGGCTACGCCGTCATCGTGAACAAGAAATTCTGGGAAAGCCTCCCGAAGGACATCCGTGCCGCACTTGAGAGCGCCATGAAAGACGCCACCAAGTTCGCCAACGACGTGGCCAAAAAGGATAACGACGAAGCCCTGGAAGGGGTAAGGAAATCCGGCCGCTCCCAGATCATCACCCTTTCTGCCCAGGAGAAGGCCGAGTGGAAAAAGGCGATGGACAAGGCACACAAGGAGAACGTAAGCCGTATCGGCGCCGACATCGTCAAAGAGGTCTACCAGGCTACCGGTTACACCTCGAAGTAAAGAAACAGTGCGAAAAAGGCCGCTGCCGTAAAGGCAGCGGCCCCAGGTAATAGCGATCGTTCCAGGAGACACGTCATGATGAAATACCTTGACCACCTAGAGGAATGGATCATCACCTTCCTCATGGGCGCAGCAACGCTCGTCATCTTTCTTTCGATTATTCATCGTTATGCCGCGGGGTTTCCCATCCCGGGCCTCCAGGACTGGCTGATCAACATCCGGTTCAGCTGGGCCCAGGAGCTCTGCATTTACATGTTTGTCTGGATGGCGAAGTTCGGGGCCGCCTACGGCGTGCGCTCCGGCATCCACGTGGGTGTCGACGTCCTGGTGAACCGTCTGCCCGTCGACTGGCGCACCAAGGGGGTCATGGTCTCCATCATCTGCGGCACCATCTTTACCGGCATCATCGGCACCCTGGGTGCCACCTTCGTCTGGGAGAACGGACTGCACTACGCCCTGTTCAACAAGCTGGGCATCCCAACGGGCGATGTCCCCGAGGGCCCGATCACCCCGGACCTCGAGTGGCCCACCTGGTTCATCTACTCGGCGGTTCCCCTGGGCTCGTACCTCATGTGCTTCCGTTTCATCCAGGTCGGCTGGCGCTTCCTGAAGACCGGGCAGCTGCCGCACAACCATCATGACGAAGCGCATGTCGAAGGTCTCGAGGAGGAGTCCATCGAGAAGAGCGAACTCTACCCTGCGAATTCCGATGTCGCTGCTGGAGGTACCGCAAAATGAGCATGGAGAACATTGCAGCTTTACCTCTTATGAGCAAGCCGAAGGCTGCCGGCTGGCTGATCGGCATCTCGGTCGTCCTTTTGGGGGTCGGATTCATCTACGGCAACGTCGGTATCGTCTTCGCCCTGCTCCTGGCGCTGATGCTGACCGGCGTTCCGGTCTCCATCGCGCTGGGTCTCACCGTTTTGACCTTCCTCTACCTGTTGACCAACGTCCCCATCGAGGCGGTGGCACTGAAGCTCTTTACCGGCATCGAGAAGTTCGAGATCATGGCGATCCCGTTCTTCATCCTGGCCGGTAACTTCCTGACCCACGGCGGCGTGGCGCGCAGGATGATCGAATTCGCCACCAGCATGATCGGGCACCTCAACGGCGGCCTCGCACTCGCGGGGATCGTCGCCTGCGCCATGTTCGCGCTGGTCTGCGGCTCCTCGGTCGCCACGGTGGTCGCCATCGGCTCCATCATCCTGCCGGCGATGGTGCAGCACGGCTATCCGATGCGCTTCGGCGCGGGGGTCATCGTCTGTGCCGGATCACTGGGGATACTGATGCTCCCCTCAATCCCCAAGGTCATCTACGCCATCTCGACCAACACCTCGATCGGCGCGCTCTTCGTGGCCGGCCTGTTCCCGGGGATGCTTTTGACCGCCATGCTCTGCGTGGTTACCTGGTACGTCGCCAAGAAGCGCGGCTACCCGCGCCTTCCCAAGGCCAGCTGGGGGCAGCGGCTGGTCGCATTCCAAAAGAGCGTCTGGGGGCTCATGCTGGTGGTGATCATCATCGGCGGCATCTACTCCGGCATCTTTACCGCCACCGAGGCGGCCGCCATGTCCGCGGTGTACGCCTTCTTCATCTCGGTCTTCATCTACAAGGACATGGGGATGAAGGACGTACCGCGTGTACTATTAAAGTCCGCCAACCTCTCCGCGATGCTCCTCTACATCATCACCAACGCGGTGCTCTTCTCGTTCCTGATGTCGCATGAGAACATACCGCAGGCGATGGCGGACTGGATCCTCGGCAAGGACCTGGGCGTGGTCACCTTCCTGATCTTCGTCAACCTCGTGCTGCTGTTGGCCGGTAACGTCATGGAGCCGTCTTCCATCATCCTGATCTTTGCGCCGATCCTGTTCCCCGCGGCGATGAAACTCGGGATCGACCCGGTGCACTTCGGCATCCTGATCGACGCCAACATGGAGGTGGGCCTGTGCCACCCGCCGGTGGGCCTCAACCTCTACGTGGCGAGCGGCATCTCAAGGCTCAGTATCACAGAGTTGACAATGGCGGTCATGCCCTGGCTCATGACGATGGTGGTCTTCCTGATCATCGTCACCTATTGGCCGTCACTGTCCATCTGGCTTCCCAAGATGATGGGGATGATGTAAGCGAGGAAACGCCATGTCCAATGCGGCAAACAACCTGTCCATCTACCTCATCGTGCTGTGCAACGCCCTTTGTCACGTCATGCTGATTTGGCGGCTTAGGCTGGACCTCGCTGCCAAGCTGAAGTTCTGGGCGCTCTGTGCCGGGATCCCGCTCGCGGTCATGGTCACCATGCGGCTCATGGTCGCCCTCGGTATGATCCCCGCCCGGGTCGCCGAGCAGGGGATGTGGGAGCGCGCCACGACCCTGCTGGGAAGCGTCCTGCTCCTGGCCGGGCCGTTTCTGGCAACGGGCGCGGCGCTTATGTACCGGAGAAGGAGCCGACTGGTGGCCGCGGCAAGCTGAAAACAGTTGAGAGATTGCAGAAAAAGGGGCACCTCGGCGCTATGCTTGGGTGCCCCTTTTTTCGGTTTTTTCCGTGGTACCGGGGAGGCTCAGGAGTCTCCTTTCACGAAGCGCCGCGGCTGGCCTCACGTTCCCCACTTTGCAAAAGGGGGGACAGGGGGGATTCGTCTTTCCCTGCAAACCATTGAAACCTGGACCTGAGCTAGCGCTGGGGGCCTATCATCTGCTGCCGAAAGCCCTAACACCGAATCCCCCCCGCCCCCCTTTTCCAAAGGGGGGAGCGTACGAGCGCTTTCAGCAGGCAAAGATTGCGCTGTCCCGGAATTCAACGATGAAACTTCTTTTTGGCGTTGCCTCTACTAAACGTTCCGGTTTGACTGGCATTACCCGGCCTCAATGAGTATAGTAGCGAGACTTGGGCCACCCGGTCCCAACCCGAACTTCACTTCCGCGCCGCTTGAGGCCGTACCGGAGTCTGTTTCATGTCGACATTGCTGGTGGTCATTTTCATCGTCGCCTATGCGGCCATCGCCCTCGAGCATCCCATCAAGGTGAACAAATCCTCCTCGGCCCTTTTGGGCGCGGGCCTGCTCTGGACCGTGTACTCGATGCTGACCCCGGACCAGCACCTGGTGGCGGAACAGCTCGGAGAGTCGGTTTCGGCGACGGCGCAGATCGTCTTCTTCCTCATCGGGGCGATGACCATCGTCGAGGTGGTGGATGCTCACAACGGTTTCGAGATCATCACCGCCCGGATCAGGACCAACCAGCTCTCCACCCTGATGTGGCTGGTCGGCTTCGTCACCTTCTTCCTGAGCGCCGTCCTTGACAACCTCACCACCACCATCGTCATGATCTCGCTGATGAAGAAGTTGCTGGACCGTCAGGACGATCGCCTGTTCTTCGCCGGGATGATCGTCATCGCGGCCAATGCGGGAGGGGCCTGGACCCCGATCGGCGACGTCACCACCACCATGCTCTGGATCGGCGGGCAGATCACCACCCTCTCGATCATCAAGAGCCTGTTCCTCCCCTCGCTGGTGAACCTGATCCTGCCGCTTTTCGCGGTAAGCACGCTGCTTCGGGGACGCGCCGTGGTGGCGCCGGTACGGGCCGAGGAGAACGGACTCCTCCAGACGACCCTCTTCGAGCGCAACCTCATGTTCTGCACGGGAATCGGCATCCTGGTCTGCGTGCCGGTCTTCAAGACGGTCACCCATCTCCCCCCCTTCATGGGAATTCTGTTCGGACTGGGGGTTTTGTGGTTGGTGGGGGACCTGGCGCACCGCAAGAAGGAGGAGTCGGACAAGCAGCACCTCACCCTGGCGCACGCCCTGATGAAGATCGACATGAGCTCCATCGTCTTCTTCATCGGCATCCTGCTCGCCGTAGCGACCCTGGAGCACACCCACCTTTTGTCGGCGCTCGCCGCCTGGCTGGACCACAGCTTCGGGAGACAGGACGTCATCGTCACGCTCATCGGCCTCGCGAGCTCGATCGTGGACAACGTCCCGCTGGTGGCGGCCTCCATGGGGATGTACAGCCTGGCACAGTACCCGACCGACAGCTTCCTCTGGGAATTCCTGGCCTACTGCGCGGGAACCGGCGGCTCGATCCTGGTGATCGGCTCGGCTGCCGGGGTGGCGGCGATGGGGCTCGAGAAGATCGAGTTCTTCTGGTACGTCAGGAAGTTTTCCCTGCTTGCCCTGCTGGGGTACTTCGGGGGGATCGGGGTCTACCTGGCACAGCGGGGCGTTTCACCTTAAGAAAGGAAGCCGGGCGTTCGGGCGCCTACTGCAGGCGGAGATATATGACCAAAATCGTGATGCTGGTCCAAAAGTTCAAGCAGCTCTTCCTCGACTTTCTGGCGAGCGAGCAGGCCTCCGGTCTGTTGCTGATCATCTGCACCGCTGTTTCGGTAGCCTTGGCGAACTCTCCGGCAGGGCACGGCTACCAGGAGTTCTGGCACACGAAGGTCGGGTTTGACATCGCAGGGATCGAGGTCCGGCAGTCGCTCGTGCACCTGATCGACGACGGCCTGATGACCGTGTTCTTCCTGCTGATCGGGCTGGAGATCGAGCGCGAGGTGTACGTGGGCGAGCTCTCCAGCCTGAAGCAGGCGTCGCTGCCGATCTTTGCCGCCTTGGGCGGGATGGCCGTGCCGGCACTCCTGCACTATGTCTTCAACGCCGGAACCCCCACCCAGGCAGGCGCGGGGATCCCCACCGCCACCGACATCGCCTTCGCGCTCGGGATCCTGGGGCTTTTCGGCAACAGGGTACCGCTCTCGCTCAAGATTTTCCTCACCGCCCTCGCCATCATCGACGACCTGGGTGCCATCCTCCTGATCGCCATCTTCTACGTCAGCGAGTTCTCTTTCTTCTATCTCTCCCTGGCCCTGGCAGTCTTCGCCGTCCTCGTGGTCCTGAACCGCCTGAAGGTGCTCTGGCTCCCAGCCTACCTGGTCCCCGGCGCCCTCATGTGGTACTTCATGTTGAAGTCCGGAGTGCATCCCACCATCGTCGGAGTTCTGCTCGCCTTTGCCATCCCCTTTGGCGGCGGCAGCGACAACTTCCCCTCCTACCGGCTGCAGCACGCCCTGCACAAGCCTGTCGCCTACCTCATCATGCCGATCTTCGCCATGGCCAACACGGGGATCGTGGTGAACCTGGAGGCCTTTGCACAGCTTCTGTCACCAAACGCCCTGGGGATCCTCTCCGGCCTCGTACTGGGCAAGCCGGCGGGGATCGTCCTCTTCAGCCTGCTCGCGGTTTCGCTCGGGCTCTCGCAGCTTCCCAGCCAGGTTAACTGGAAGCAGCTCATCGGCGTCGGGTTTCTGGGCGGCATCGGTTTCACCATGTCCATTTTCATAACCCTCCTCGCCTACAGCGATCCCACCACCGTACAGGTCTCGAAACTGAGCATCCTGGTCGCATCGCTTTTGGCCGGAACCGCCGGCTACCTCATTCTGCACCGTACAACCCCACGCCCCACCCCCTCGGCCTAACTCGCCCGGCGCACGCCGCAGGGACTCCGGAGCTCCCCAGCGGATGTGTCGGCATCCCGCGCGCGTGAAGCCATCCCTCCAGACGGCACCGGCCCGAGTTCGCCTGCGCCCTACAAGAAATTACGCCAGACATCACCTCGCGAACTCTTGACATTCGAGAGGTTGCCTTTAATTTTCTTTAGTCGCTTTTAAGGGCGTGCACTTATAAGAGGCGGAGGAGAGATGCGGCAGCGCATAGCCCAGGACGTCTACGACCGGATCGACAACGGCATCTACGACTCGGAGCAGGAGCGTTGGTGGGAGCCGGACTCGGCGCTCTACCTGATCAAGGGGTCGCTCAATCCGGCGCGCCTTGGCTTCGTGAAGCGGGTACTGGAGCAGGAACTGCGCTGGAGTCCGCCAGGAAGGTCGGCGCTCGAGGTAGGCTGCGGCGGAGGAATCCTCACCGAGGAGATCGCCCGGCTCGGCTTTAGCACCTCCGGTGTCGACCCGGCCGAGCGCTCGCTGCGCATCGCCGCCGAGCACGCAGCCCAAAGCGGCCTCGCCATCAGCTATCGGCAGGGAAGCGGCGAGGCCCTCCCCTACCCCGACGCGCGCTTCGACGCGGTCTTTTGCTGCGATGTCCTGGAGCACGTGCGCGACCTTCCCCGAGTCGTTCAAGAGATCTCGCGGGTGCTGAGGCCGGGCGGGATCTTCTTCTACGACACCATCAACAGAAGCTGGGCATCCAGGCTCGTGGCGATCAACCTGGCGCAACGCTGGCCGCGCTGGGCCTTTCTGCCGGAAGGCCTGCACGTCTGGGAGATGTTCATCAAGCCTGCGGAGATGAAGTCGCTCCTGGCGGCCTCCGGGCTTACCTGGCGCGAGCACCGCGGCTTGAGGCCGAACGCCTCCCCGCTCACCGTGCTGCGCTGCCTCAGGCAGCGGGCCCGCGGCGAGCTCGATTTCTCCGAGTTCGGCAGGCGCCTGAGCCTCGTGGAGTGCGGTACGACCGGGCTCATGTATCTGGGGTATGCGGTAAAGGCTTAAGCGGGTGGCCAGAATGAAGTGAATGAGTAGGTCAGGGCACGGAGGGCTTATGGAAGCACACGCATCTATGGAAACCGGATGCCCGTCAGACGAGGTTCTCAACACCGCGCGCAACTGCCGGCACTACGCCATGTGCAAGGTCGACTTCCTCGGTACCGGCGTCTGCGCCTCGGGACCTGAGCGCGGCTTCGTGGCCTTCTACCCCCAGGGGCGCATGGACCTCTACGCCGCACTCAGGGACGGGCGCGCGCCGGTGACTGCCGGGGCCCTGGCAGTGGCGGAGAGCTGCGACTTGTGCGGCAGGTGCGACTACCAGTGCTACTTCGTGACCGGCATGCGCCCGACCCGGGTGATGCGGGCCCTGAAGGAGCACCTCGCCGCCTACCTCTCTGCCGGCGGCGAGGTGGAGCCGGAAACCAGGGACGCGCTCCTGGGCCGGATCCGCGAGATCGTGGGCGAGCCGTGGGCGACCAACGACCCCGCTATCGCCGTCACCTACTCGCACGACCCTAGCCCGATAGCGGTCCCAAGGCTCCCAGCCTACGTGGTGCGGTCCCAAGGCTCCCAGCCTACGTGGTTCTGCCGGGATCCGCCGCGGAGGTCGCCGCCCTCTTGCGGCTTTTCCAGGAGGCAGAGATCAGCTGGACCGCGCGCGGCAACGGCAGCAACATCCTCGGCTTCGAGCTCGACGAGGGAGCCATCATCGACCTGAACCGCATGCGGGAGTTGAGCTTCGACGAGAAGAACTGGTCGGTGCGGATCGGTCCGGGAGTCTCGGCCTTCGAGCTGCAGCGCGCGGCGTTTGCCCGCGGCTACCGTGTCCACGTCGCCGAGCCGGCTGCGCTGGTTGTGGCCAGCTTCATGTGCTCGGGGATCCTCTCCCTGTTCGCCACGAGCTACGGCACCTCCGCTGAGGGGGTTCTGGACGCGCGCTTCGTGGCACCGGACGGCAGTGCCTTCTCGATGAACCAGAAAGAAGGGCCGAACCTGTTCGCCTTTGCCCCGGCTCCACAGTCGACGCCGGGAATCTGCGTCTCCGCCGACCTGAAGCTCCACCCCATGACCGACGACGAGGAAGGCGCTCTCATCCCCTGCAGCACCTTGGCCGAGGGACTCGAACTCGCCCGAGAGCTGGCCCAGCGGCGCATCGGCTTTGCCGTAGGGGTGTTGGGGATCGAGTACGTCGCCTCCTTCATGTCTCCCACCCAGGAGCTTGCCGGCGAGGTGAAGAGCGTCCTCGCAGACTCCCTGGGGATGGCCTGCCTGGTCCTCGTGCTGGGGGACAGCTACGCGATGGGGAGTCTGAAGCAGATGGGACATCCGCTCATCGACCAGCGCCTGTTCCGGGCCCTCAGCCTCGGGCTCCCCGACCTGGCGAGCGCCCCCTGGCTCGACCTGCTCCCCCAACTCTCCCAGGACGAGCCCTTTGGCTACCTGAAGGCGGAGGGGTTCGCCGAACTGGCCGAGACCGCGCTCGCCCCTTCACCGGAGCGGCTGGCCCAAAAAGTGGATCCCGAGCTGAGGGAGTTCCACGAAAAGCTCTACGCACGCCCCGAGCTCACCGACCTGGTCTGGCTCAACATGTTCCGGATCACCAGCTCGCGCATCGGCAGGGAAAAGCACTTCTTCCCGATCCTTTTGTACCTGCCGCTCGAGGCGGGCCTCATCGAGGAACTCGGCGCACGGTTCCAGGCCATCGCAAAACCGCGCGGCATCAAGCACGAGGTGGGCTTCGTGACCCCCATCGACGCCGGCAAACGCTGCATCTTCGAGTACGACTACTACGTGGACCAGTGCGATGCCGGGGAGATCGCCAGGGTGCGCGAGGCGATAGCCGAGGTGGCCGCCGTCATCGACGAGGTCGGCGCCAGGACGGGTACCCTGCGCTGGATGCGCTACGTGCTCTACCAGGGGTTTTGCCGGATGGAGAACCTGCTCTACACCGAGGTGCCGCGAGGGTGATGACAAGATTCGTTCTGACAGGCGCCACGGGATTTCTGGGAAGCCACCTGATGGCGGAGCTGCTGCGCGACGGCCACACCGTGGTGGCCCTGGGGCGGGGTTCGGGAGAGTCGGGCCTCAAGGAGCGCATCGCCCGGCAGCTCGCCTGGTTCGGCCTCGATTCGGAAGGCGACCGGGTGCACTGCGTGGAGGCGGAGCTCCTCAAGCCGCGCCTGGGGCTTGGCCAGGCGGCCTACCGGGAACTCTGCAGCCACCCCGCGACCATCGTGCACCTCGCCTCGGATACCCGGTTCGCCCCCGCCAACCGCGCCGCATCGCTCGCCACCAATGTGGAGAGCCTTGCCGCAGTGCTCGACTTTGCCCGGGACAGCGCAGCCCCTTTTTTCCACTACGTAAGTACCGCCTACGTCGCCCCCGCCGACTGCAGCCTGTGCCGCGAGGAGCCGGTGGCGCATGGGAGTTTCGCCAACATCTACGAGGAAACCAAGGCGCGCGCCGAGCTTCAGGTGGCGCAGCGCTGCCGGGAGCTGGGACTCCCCTACAGCATCCTGCGCCCCTCCATCGTCTACGGCGACTGCCGGACCGGCCGGTCCAACAGCTTCACGGCCCTCTACCACCACGTAAAGGCCCTCGAGCTGATCCGGGGGATCTACCTGAACGACCTCGCGAGCCAGGGGGGCGCCAAGTCGCGGGCCAGCGGCATCGCCCTTGGCCCCGACGGCACCCTGAAGCTCCCCCTGCGCATCTTCCTCCCCCGCAAAGGGCACCTAAACCTGATCCCCATCGACTTCTTCGTCGCCGCGGCAACCCGGATCATCGCCGCCCCCCGCCCTGCCGCCATCTACCACCTTACCAGCCGCACCCCAAGCACCATGGAGGAGTTGGCCCTTTTCTGCGAGGCCTTTCTGGGGATCGCCGGGATCGAGATCCGCTACGGGGAGCCGCCGGCCTCCCTGCGCCCCAACCCGGCCGAGGCACTCTTCGGCAAGCTCATCGAGCCCTACCGCCCGTACCTCAGCGACACCCGCAGCTTCGACAGCACGAACCTTACCGCGGTAGCCCCCGGCATCGCGCCGCCCCCCTTAAGCTACCCCATCTTCGAGCGCTGCATGCGCTACGCGGTCGAGGTTAACTGGGCGCACACCAGGTAGCCACGCCTCCGCCCCCCCGGCGGCTGGGCTCGCGAATGCCGGACCTGCAATCGTTACACTCCCACCTCCCGCCAGCCACAATTGCCATTCTCTTATTAAGAAATTATTGAACAAGACAAACTCTTCCTGTATAAACACAAAACAACTTTGGTGCGGCGCCACCCGGGCACTGTCACGGGAGCCGGCAAATCATTAGCATCTCCACATCCTAGTACCATCCAAACGGGGCCATGACTCAAACAACATCGCTAATAATTGAATTTCAGCGCCATTTAGGATAACATCCGACCCGATTACGGGAAGAGGATATGCCAGAGAAGAGTCCACAGACAACCATCCCGCAGAAGGTGACCGGTGCCACGGCAGCAGCCTACCGCACCGCGCTGGCTGCCACCTACAAGGCGCTGAAGGCCTACACCTTCTACCCCGAGGGGCACCCGCTGCGGAACCGGATCCTGGCCGGCGCGCACCAGGTAGTTTCCGGCGCTGCCAAGGACGGCTCCCTCACGGTCCTGGTCTCCCGCAACGGTTTCACCTGCGCCGACGGGCGTACCCCCGTCGAGACCACCCCGATGACCAAGGCGCTGGCGCAGGAGCTCTTCGCCCGCGAGATCCAGCGCCTGCAGGTCCTCCCCGCCGTAACCCTTGCCGATTACCTCCGCTTCCTCTCCCTGCTCTCTCTCGATCCCCCCAGGCTGGTGGCCTCGGGAGGGCTCACCCGGCTCCTGCAGCAGCAGGGGATCACGACCATCGCACTCAACGAGATCAACATAAGCGCGGTGTTCACCAAGGTGCGCGGCGAACAGGAGCAGGAAGCGTGCGATCCCGACTCTCCCGCCCCTGGTCCGGGGAGCGCCGCAGAGTGCCTGGACGCCCCGGACCAGGAAAGCCAGCTCTCGGTGAGCGAGATCCTCGAGCTGATGGCGCAGGAAACCGACGACGAGAAGTACCGCCAACTTGGGCGCCTGCTCCTGGTCAAGGTGCAGCCCCTGCGTCAGGAGCGCGACTTCGACGCGCTGTTCGGGGTACTGGTGGCGCTCCTGGAACAGAACTCGGATCCCACCCGCTCGCCGGCCGGCCGCGAGGAGGCGCTCGTCCTCCTCAGGCAGCTGAGCGCCGGGGAGGTGACCGAGCACCTCCTCGACCACCTGGAGGACGGCGAGTTCACCCAGAAGGAGCTCGTCTTCCTGATCCTCAAGGGCGCCGGGGCCGAAGCGGTCGATCCCCTGGTGCGGCGCCTGATCGCTGCGGGGCTCAAGGCCTCGCGCCGCACCCTCAGCACGGCGCTGCAGCGTATCGGCCCGCCGTCGGAGCCGGCCATGATCGCGCTTTTGAAGGACGGCCGCTGGCAGGTCGCCTTGACCGCCGCCTCTATTCTCGGCGAACTGGCAAGCCGCGACGCGGTGAAGCCGCTGGCCCAGACCGCGGCGCTGCACAACGACAGCCGGGTGCGCCTCGAGGCGATCCGGGCCCTGGCGCTGATCGGCGGCATGGAGGCGAGCGCGCAGCTCGTGGAGTTCCTCAACGACCCGAACCCGGCCCTGGCCCAGCACGCGGCGCTTTGGCTGGGAAACACCAAAAACTCCCGGGCAGTCGAGCCGCTGTGGCAGCTGGTGGTGAGAAGGGACCTGCGCGGCAGGCTCACTCCGCTTAAGAAAGAGGCGCTTTTGGCGCTCGGGCGGATCGGCGACCGACGCGTCCTGGAGCCCTTGGACCACCTGGTGCGCCGCAGGTTCATCCTCTTCCCCGGGCGCTGGAACGAGTTGAAGCTGGTCGCCCTGGAGGCGCTCGGCAGCCTGGGCGGAGAACAGGCGCGACAGTCCCTGGCCCGGACGGCGGCGCAAGGGGGGCACCTGGGACGGGTCGCCTCGGCCGTCCTCGACGCCATGGCCAAAAGGAACACGGAAACACCATGAGTGAGATATCCCCCCAGACGGCGCAGCGCGTCGCCATGCTCATCGCCTCCTCGGTTCGCACCGTCATGCTCTACCCCCTGGCGCACCCCGCGGTCGGCCAGCCGCTCCAGGAACTGACCGCGCTTTTGGGCGACCTGCTCGAGGAGCACGGCCAACTCCACCTGGGGCAGGTGGAAGGGACCTTTTTCCTCAACAACCGCCTGCTGGTTACCCCGCCCCCCGCCGTGGCCGACCTGGCCGACCGGCTCACCAAGAAGAAGATCGAGGCGCTCACCGTGTTATGCGGGGTGACCCGCGAGGAGCTCTTCGCCTTCGCCACCCTTCTGGGACGCCGCGAGGTGGGGGTCGAACAGCTCCCCGAAGAACTGGAAAAAAAGGGGATCCGCAGCATCCGGGTCGGCATCGAACAGGAGGAGGCGTCCAACGAGGACGATCCCGGCCTCCCCGCGCGCACCTACCACCAGGCCCTGCAGGCCGTCAAGGAGACCATGCGCGAGGTCGAGCACGGGCGCATCCCGAGCGGCCAGTGGATCAACCAGGTGGTGGACAACATGGTCTCGGTCACCATGCGCGATCCCACCACCCTCCTTGGCCTCTCCATGATCAAGGACTACGACAACTACACCTTCAGCCACAGCGTGAACGTGGGGATCCTGGCGCTCACCCTCGGATCCTTCCTGGGATTGGAACAGGAGTCGCTGCGCGACCTGAACACGGCGGGGCTTTTGCACGACATCGGCAAGACCACGGTGGACAAGGCGATCCTCAACAACCCGGGAAAGCTCTCCGCCGAGGAGTTCGAGAAGATGAAGCGGCACGCCGAGGCAGGGGCCGAGATCGTCGGCAAGATGAAGGACATAAGCCCGCGGGTCGCCGACGCCGTGCTCGGCCACCACATCAGGTTCAACCGCACCGGCTACCCGGAGTGGGCCTGCGACCGTGAGTTCAGCGAGTTCACCGAGGTGGTGGCGGTGGCCGACTGCTACGACGCCATCACCACCTTAAGGACCTACCAGATCCCCACCCTCCCCAAGGAGGCGATGGACATCATGCGGGGGCTGGCCGGCACCACGCTGAACGCGCGGCTCGTGGAAGAGTTCGAGAAGATGATGGGAGAGTACCCGGTGGGGACCCTGGTGAGGCTGGACAACAACGAGATCGCGCTGGTGGTGAAGCCGCACCCGATGGAGAGCCGGGTGCCGGCGGTGAAGGTGATCATGGACCCGCAGGGGAACCTTCTGGAGTCGCCCCGGGCGGTGAGCCTGGCCGAACAGGAAGGGGGGCGCTACGCGAACATCGTCTCGCCGGTGGACGCCCTTTTGAAGAACATCAACGTGGCGAGCTACCTGCTGGCCTGAAGCTCGATCCTGGGCGAGCCGGGGAGACCGACCAGCGCCCCCGGGGTCATGCGGCTCGAGGCTCCCGGCAGGGTGAAGTAGATGGTGGCCCCCTCGTCAAGCGCCCCCTCGGCCCAGACCCTCCCGCCGTGGCGCTTGACGATCCGCTTCACGGTGGCAAGCCCGATGCCGGTCCCCTCGTACTCGGGGCCGTGCAGCCGCTGGAAGGCGCCGAAGAGCTTGTCGCGGTAGGCCATGTCGAACCCCACCCCGTTGTCGCGCACGAAGAATACCGCCTGGTCCCCTTCCCCTTCCCTCCCCACCTCGATCCTCGCCGCCCCCCTGGTCTTCGTGTACTTCCAGGCGTTGTCCAAGAGGTTCACCAGCGCCCGGTGCAGGAGCACCCGGTCGCCGTGCACCACCAGGTTCGAGGCCACCTGGAATTCGACCTGCCGTTCGGGCTCCACGTTTTGCAGGCGCCGGCAGATCTTCCAGGACATCTCGCTTAGATCCACGCTGCTCGGCAGCATCTGCGAGCGCCCGATCTTGGAGAGTTCGAGCAGGTCGTCGATGAGCTGTCCCATGCTGCGGCTGGAACTGCGGATCCGCTCCAGGTAGTCGAGCCCCTGGGCGGGAAGCTGCTCGGCACACTCCTCCATGAGGATGGCGCTGTAGCTGTTGATGTGGCGCAGCGGCGCGCGCAGGTCGTGGGAGACCGAATAGCAGAAGGATTCCTGCTCCTTGATGGCCGCCTCCAGCCGCAGGGTGCGCTCGGTCACCCTGAGGTCCAGCTCGGCGTTCAAGAGGCGGATCTCCTCCTCGACCCGGCGGCTGTCGGTCACATCCCGCGAGATGCCGAACACCCCGACCACCTGGCCGTCCCCGTCGCGCAGCGGCCCCTTGGTGGCGTGCACCACCACGCTCTGCCCGCTGCCGCTGGTCAGCTGGTGCTCGGGCTGGCAGACCGCACCGGTCCGCATGATCTCCCGGTCCAGCTCGCGCAGCTGCCGTGCCTCCTCCGCGGGGAAGAGGAACCCGTCGTCCCGCCCCAGGATCTCCTCCACCGATTTGCCGGTCAGCTGCGCCGCTGCAGAATTGACCAGGATGTAGCGCCCCTGCGCATCTTTCGCGTAGATCGAATCCGAGGTGCCGTCGATGATGGCGTGCAGCAGCTCGCGGTTCTGGCGCAGCGATTGCTCCGCCTCCACGCGTTCGGCGATGCTGCGCCGCAGGTCGGCGTTGGCGGTCTTCAGGTCGCGGTGCTCGCGGTCGTAGCTCGAGAGCAGGGACCAGAGCATGATGGTGCAGGATGCGCCGTTCAGCCCGATGGCGACCAGGGCGTCGATGAGCCGGGGAGTGGTGCCGGGATAGCCGAGGACCAGTTCGGGATGGAGGTACTCGAGACCGAGCAGGAGGGCGATATCGGCGAGGGCGAAGGCGAGGCAGCCCCAGCGCTCGCGGCCCCGGAAGAAGATGAGCGCGTAGACGAAGCCGGTGAAGTAAAAAAAGGGGATGCTCCCTTGCGACCCGTTCACGCCGAACCAGCACAGGCTCAAGTCGACGAGGTAGCAAAAAAGCAGGCTCTTCAGCAGGTAGCGCCCGCGGCGGGCTTGCCAGTACAGGGCAAGGGCGCACAGGCCGAAGACGGCATCGAGAAGGACGATGTGGCGGGGCAGATCGATGGTAAAATCAACCGGTGCGAGGAAGAACAGGCTCAGCAACCCGGCGCAAAGGCACAGCAGCCGGAAAAGACTCTGTTCCATGCCCGGCTGTTTCACTGACTGGAGGTCTGGAGTTTCACTCATGACAGCATTTGCCTCGCACATGCCTATCGTACTGTCTTAGCAAAACCGGCTATTTCAGTGAGTGCCGCGACAGAGAAAAGGCGACCTTTTTCAGCCTTTTTTGATGTACCACATGAAATTACATTTACAAAGATTTATTTTGCCAGAGCAGGGAAAAACCGCATAAACTACAGGAATAACCTAGCTACACGTAAGCGGCTTCTTACATGCATCGGAAAAAGGCAAGGATTGCCGTGAGTTGGATCTGCCGCCACGGGCGGTCCGGCTGGGCCGCTTCCAGCCTCGACCGATCGCCCCCCGCTCCTCAATCGCTGCCATCTGGGGCCTCTCATGGAGTCACGGATTCAGGACAGTTTCCATCCGCTTATCAGGGGGTGGTTCGCCGAAACGCTGGGTGAACCGACCGAGGTGCAGCTGCGCACCTGGCACGAGGTGGTGCAGCGCCGGCACGTGCTGGTCACCGCCCCCACCGGCAGCGGCAAGACCCTCGCCGCCTTCTTGTGGTCCATCAACCAGCTGGTGAGCGGCAGCTGGCCCAGGGGGGCCACCCGGGTCATCTACGTCTCCCCTTTGAAGGCCCTCAACAACGACGTCAGGCGCAACCTGCTGTTGCCCCTGGAAGAGTTGCGCGCACGCTTCGCCCTCCACGAAATCCCCTTCCCGTCGCTCCAGGTGGTGACCAGAAGCGGCGACACACCCGCCGGCGAGCGGCGCCGCATGCTGCGCTCCCCCCCCGAGATCCTGATCACCACCCCCGAGAGCCTCAATATCATGCTCGCCTCGCGCGGCAGCCGCCAGCTGCTGACCGGGGTCGAGACCGTGATCCTGGACGAGATTCACGCGGTAGCCGGCACCAAGCGCGGCACCCACCTGATCACCGCGGTGGAGCGGCTCACCCTTTTAAGCGGCGAGTTCCAGCGCATCGCCCTGTCGGCCACGGTGCGTCCGCTGGAGACGGTGGCAGAGTTCGTGGGCGGATTCGAGGAGCGCGGCGGCAGCTACCGCAGGCGGCCGGTCGCGTTGGTGCGCGGCGAGCGGACCAAGCGCTTCGAGCTCACCGTGAGCGCCCCGGAGGGGCCGAGCGAAGGGGACCGCGAGCTCTGGCCCCGCCTCGCCGCACGCTTCGCCGAGATCATCGCCGGGCAGCGCTCCACCCTGCTCTTCGCCAACAGCCGGCGCACCACCGAGCGGGTCACCCGGCTCATCAACGAGAATGCCGGGGCCGAGCTCGCCTACGCCCACCACGGCTCGCTCTCCCGCGAGATTCGCCTTGCCGTGGAGGAGCGCCTGAAGCGCGGCGAGCTTAAGGCGATCGTGGCGACCAACTCGCTGGAACTGGGGATCGACATCGGGGAGCTCGACACCGTGGTGCTGATCCAGACTCCGCGCTCGATATCCTCCGCCATCCAGCGCATCGGCCGGTCCGGGCACGGGGTCGGCGAGGTGAGCCGCGGCCTCCTGTTCCCCACCGTCGGCCTCGATTTCGTCTCGGCCGCCGTGATGGCCCGCGCCATCGCCGACGGTGAGATCGAGGAACTGCACCCCGTTGAGGCGCCGCTCGACCTCCTGGCGCAAATAGTCCTCTCCATGGCGCTCACCGAGCCCTGGGACCTGGACGAGCTCTATGCATTCCTTAAAACGAGCTACCCGTACCGCAACCTTTCCCGGTCGCAGTTCGACCTGGTGATCGGCATGCTGGAGGGGCGCTACGCCGACTCGCACATCCCGGAGCTGCGCCCGCGCGCGAGCGTAGACCGCCTGGACAACACCATCGCCACCCGGGCTTCCCTGTCGCTGCTCATCTTCCTGCAGGGGGGAACCATCCCGGAGCGCGGCTACTTCGACTTGCGCCTGAAAGAGAGCGGCGCGAAGATAGGCGAGCTCGACGAGGAGTTCGTCTGGGAGCGCCGCCTCGGGGAGAGCTTCGCCCTGGGTGCCCAGGTCTGGCAGATCACTGAGATCGGCCACTCCGCGGTGCAGGTGGTCCCGGCAGCGAGGAGCCACCAGATCATCCCGTTCTGGCGCGCGGAGGAGCTGGACCGTGACTTCTACTACTCGGAGAAGCTCGCCCTCTTCCTGGAACACTGCGCGAGCCTGGCGCCCGAGGAGCTGGAGCGCGAACTCTCCGGGAGCTACTTCATGGAGCCCGAAGCGGCGCATGCCCTGGTCGAGTTCCTGCTGCGCCAGCGCGAGGCGACCCGGGCCGAGCTGCCGCACCGGCACCACCTGCTGGTGGAGGAGTACCACGATCCGAATACCCACGCCGGCGAGCGCCAGGTCATCCTGCATACCCTCTGGGGCAACGCGCTGAACCGCCCCTTCACCCTGGCGCTGCAGGCGGCCTGGGAGAAGAGCTTTTCCCACCCCCTGCAGGCCTTCTACTCGAACGACAGCATCGCGCTGCTGGTGCCGGCGGAGACCGACCCGCGCCTCCTTCTGGACCTTGTGGCCCCCGATCAGTTGGAGACGCTCCTGCGCGCCTCGCTGGAGGGGAGCAACTACTTCGGTGCCCGCTTCCGCGAGAACGCCGGGCGGGCCTTGTTGCTCCCCAAGGCCAACGTCAAGCGCCGCATGCCGCTGTGGCTCACTCGGCAGCGCTCCAAAAAGCTTTTGGCGGCGGTGCAGCGCTACGGCGACTTCCCGGTCATCCTGGAGACCTGGCGCTCGGCCCTTCAGGACGACTTCGACCTGGAGCACCTGAAGCAGCTTTTGCGGGAGCTTAAAGACGGCGAGATCCGCATCACCCGTTGCGCCACCAACGCCCCTTCCCCGCTGGCCCGCGGCCTCGTCTGGAACCAGATCAACAGCTACGTCTACCAGGACGACAGCACGCCCCCCAGGGATTCCGGCCTGGGGGGCGACCTCTTCAAGGAGCTCGCCGGCCAGGCGCAGCTGCGCCCGCGCCTCTCCGCGCCACTTATCCGCGAGTTCCTGACCAAGCAGCAGCGCACCGCGCCGGGGTACACCCCGGAGACCTCCCAGGAGCTGGTGGACTGGGTGAAGGAGCGTCAGCTCATCCCCGAGCCGGAGTGGCGGGAGCTCCTCGAGGCGCTTCAGCGGGAGCACGGGCTTGAGGAGGCTTCCCTGCAGGCGGAACTCGCCGGCCGTCTGGTGCGCCTGGTACTCCACAAAGCGGCGTTGCCGCTGATCGCCCCGGTGGAACGGCTCCCGGAACTGGCTCGCAGCCTGAGACGGCACCGGGACCAACTGGAACTCCTCCCCCTGGCGGAGGGGCCTGCAGCGCGCAACGCCCTGGAGCGCTCCCTGGCGAAGCTTGGCGGCTGGCCGGACGAGCACAGGGGGGAGCGTGCCCAGGAGAGGGAGGAGCTGGCAGCGACCCGGCTCGTGGCGGCATTTCTGAGCTACTACGGACCGGTACCGGTCGGTTGGCTGGAAGAGACGCTGGCGCTGCCGGAGCTCGAACTTTCCCAGGCGCTGCACGAGCTGGAAGAGAGCGGGCTGGTCCTGGTGGACCGGTTCGGCGAGGAGTCGAGTGCGCTCGAGGTCTGCGACGTGGCGAACCTCGAGGCCCTTTTGCGCATGTTGCGCCGCTCGCGCCGCCCCGCCTTCCAGGCACTCGAGCCGGGCGCCCTCCCCCTCTTTCTGGCGCAGTTCCAGGGAGTGGCGCGACCCGGCAAAAGTCTCGAGGAATTGCGAGAGCGGCTCGACCAGTTGCTCGGACTGCCGCTTGCGGCGAGCCTGTGGGAGCAGGAGGTGCTGCCGGCGCGCCTGGAGCCCTATTTCGGCTCCTGGCTGGACAGCCTGATGCAGAACAGCGACCTGATGTGGCTTGGGTGCGGGGAGCAGCGGCTCTCCTTCGTATTCCCCGAGGAGCTCGTCCTCTACCGCCAGGAACCGGACGGGAATATGGAGGACCGGGAGACCCTGCAGCGCCTGTTCCCGGACCCCAACGGCCGCTACAGTCTCAGCTCCATCTGCCTGGCAAGTGGGATCTCCTCGGCGCAGGCGACGGCCGAGCTCTGGAAGAGTGCCTGGCAGGGAGAGGTGACCAACGACGGTTTTGCTAGCGTGCGCAAGGGGATCCTGACCAAGTTCAGCGCGCCCCCCTCCCGGGAGCGCAGCGGCTTGCGCCCCACCCTCGCCCGGCGCTGGCACAAGGAGCAGGAGGGGACCGGGAACTGGTTCCTGGTGCCTCAGGAGAAACCGCCCCTCGATCCGCTGGAGCGGGAGGAGTTGAACAAGGAGCGGGTCCGGGTGCTTTTGAACCGCTACGGCCTCCTCTTCAAGGAGCTCTTGCAGCGCGAGTCGGCCCCCCTGCAGTGGCGCGCCCTGTTCAGGACGCTGCGCATCATGGAGCTTTCGGGGGAGGTGCTCGCGGGACACTTCTTCGAAGGGATTCCGGGGCTCCAGTTCATCTCGCACGACGCCTTTAGGATGCTGAACGAGGGGCTGGCGCAGGACGCCGTGTACTGGTTCAATGCCGCCGACCCCGCCTCGCTTTGCGGCAGCGGCCTCGAGGCCCTCCCGGACCGGCTGCCCTCCCGGCTTCCTTCCACGCACCTGGTCTACCAGGGGACCCAGCTCGTGCTGGTGTCGCGGCGCTACGGCAAGGAGCTCGAGTTCCTGGTGGGACCGGATCATCCGCGCCTCGCCGAGTACCTGGTGCTGTTCCGGGCGCTCTTGACGCGCGAGTTCAACCCGGTGAAGCGCGTCGTGGTCGATACGGTGAACGGCGTGCCGGCCGCCACCTCACCCTACGCCGGCGTCCTCAAGGCCTTCGGCTTTCAGGCCGCCTACCAGGGGCTTGAGTTATGGAGGCAGTACTAGGAATAGAGGGCGTTTCGGTGTACAGTCAGGTTAGCCAGGAGGCAATGCAGGAGGCAATGAGATGACCGTAAAAGAACTTGAAGAAAAGGCTCTCGGTTTGGGTTGCGAAGAACGGGCAAGGCTTGCGGCACGTCTTCTTCTTAGCCTGGAAGAGTCGACGGAATCAGATGCGGAGAAGCTGTGGCTGGATGAAGCAGAACGGCGCTTGGATGCTTACCAGAAAGGTGCCGTTCAGGCGATCCCGGCTGAAGAGGTCTTTGCCCGAGTACTCGAAGGGATAAAATGAGGGCAAAGTTTCTGCCGGAGGCGGCCGAGGAATTTCGTGAGGCAGCCAGCTACTACGAGCAGAAAGCGCCCGGGGTCGGTTTCGTTTTTGTAGCAGAGGTCCACCGAGCTGTAGAAATCGCGAGGTCCCACCCACTGTCCGGCAGAGCAGTCGGCCGGCACCTGCGCAGTACCCCACTGCACAATTTTCCCTTCTCTATTATCTACACATTAAATCAGGAGTCGGTTCTTATCGTTGCAGTAGCTCACCAGAAGCGGCGTCCCGGCTACTGGAAACACCGCACTTAATCCCAGCTCACTCGTTAATGGCTCTCTCCCCTGAGCAGCAGCTGCTCTGCGTCGGTGAAGGCGTGGCTGCGCACCAACATGGTGCACAAAAGCGAGGTGAGACCGGAGGAGGCAAAGATCATCGCCATCACCACGAACTGGTAGATCGCGGCGTAGATCGGGCGGGAACCGGAGACCAGCATCCCCGCCATCATCCCGGGGATCCAGACGATCCCCAGCGAGCGCAGCGAGTCGATGGCCGGAATGAGGCTGCTCTCGAAAGAACTCTGCACGTAGGGTGCGATGCTCTCGTTGGGCTTGGCCCCCAGGGCGAGCGCCGTCTCGATCTCACCCACGTGGGCCAACACATCCGAGCGGAACCGGTTCAAGGCAAGCCCGGTGGTGTTCATGGCGTTGGCGATCAGCATGCTCCCGACCGGGATCAGGGCGGTGATGGCGGTGTCGATGACACCCAGGCAGGTCATCACGGCGATGACGGAGCCTGCGCCGCAGCTGATGGACCAAGCGGCGATCCGGTAGCTCCCGGGGATCCCCTTGGCGCGCTTGGCGGAGATG
This sequence comes from Geomonas silvestris, assembly GCF_014193515.1. GTDB lineage: Bacteria > Desulfobacterota > Desulfuromonadia > Geobacterales > Geobacteraceae > Geomonas > Geomonas silvestris. The sequence goes on from NZ_BLXX01000001.1 coordinate 406,198, forward strand.
GCCGCGGCGGCGAGCACCATGGCCATCAAAAGGAAGACGCTGGTCCACTGGGGCCCGCGCAAGAGCGCGACCAGCACGGAACCGACCGCGACGATCTGCACCAGCCCGCGCACCAGGGCCACGGCCGCCTCGCTCTCCAGGTGCACCTTGCGCGAGCGCGCCAAAAGCACCACCGCGAAGGCGACCAGCCCGGCTGCGGCCGACTGGGCGAGTCCCAGGTAGAGCTGATCGGTGAAGAAGCGATTAAGCATGGAGCACCTCCTGGACCGTCCCGTTGCGCTGCACCCGTCCCTGCTCCAGGACCAGCACCGAGCTCGCCATCCGCTCCGCCTGCGCCACGTCGTGGGTGACCATGACGCAGGTAAGCTCGCGCTCGGCGATGATATCCTTGAGCAGGCTCTCGACACCGGACTTGCTCGCCTCGTCGAGAGCCGAGGTCGGCTCGTCCAGCAACAGCACCGTCGGCTCATTGGCCAGCGCCCGGGCTATCGAGACCCGCTGCGCCTCGCCGCCCGAGAGATGCGCCACGTCGTGCTCCAGGTAGCCGGGAAGGCCTACCCGATCCAGGAGTTTCCGGGCAACCTCCGGAGCGAGTTGCTCGCCGCGCTGTCTTGGCCCGAAACCGAGGTTCTCGTAGACGCTCCCCGGAAAGAGGACGGCGCGCTGGGTGACCATACCCACCCGGCGGCGCAGCTCGCTGGGGGGGATCTGGCGGTAATCGGTCCCCTGCAGGAATACGGTGCCCGAGCTCGGCTCGTCCAGGCGGTTCAAGAGGCGCAGAAACGAGCTCTTCCCCGAGCCGCTCGGGCCCACCACCGCCAGCACCTCGCCGGCGCGCACCTCGACGCTCACCTCGTCGACCAGCTTGCGCTCGCCGATCAGGCGGGTCAGCCTCTCCGTCCTCAACACGACGGGCATCATTCTCTCCTTATCGCGCCGCAGAGATCGGGCTTGCGCCGACCTCGCCAGCAAGCGTCCCCTGCTCATTATTCAGCTCCACCGGCAACGCAGCGCGCCCCAGCCACTCAAGCGCCTCCGGAATGCTCCGAAAGGTCTTGGTGCTGACCGGAATTCCCTTCGCTTCGCCGAGATTGTTCAAAATCCTGCCGAAGCCGAATTCCAGGGTGGACTCGGCGACAATCGCGGTTTTCCCTTCTTCGCGCCCTTGAACGATGCCCTTCACGAAGTCCGCAATACGCCTGAGGTCGCCACCGTTTAGCTGCAAGAGAGCGCCTTGCGGTACGATCCATATCACGTCTTTAGTTGGAACACCCTGGTAGAAAAGTCCGAGTTCCTGGAGAACGTCCTCGCAGATAACAGTACCTTCCAGTCTTTTTACAGTGAGATCCGTAGTGCAGAAAGTAGTTATCGACATCTGAGCCAGCCTCTTTAAGAATCTGTCAGCTTGTGCGTAAGCCGCAACAAGCAATGACTGTGAAGTTATACCACAGGATGCAAGTCAATGCAGCCAACGGTCGGCCTGAGACAGTATTCTGGGAAATTAAAGAGAGGAACAAACAAAGGGGGAGTAGCAACAAGCGCCCACTGAGAATGACGGCCCGGGCCTTCCAGGAGACCAGAACGCAAAAAGGGGTGAGCCTTTAGAGCCCACCCCTCGCGTTCTGCTTGGTTGTCGCCAGGTTACTGCTTGCCCAGGAACTCCCGTCCGAAGGGAGACATGTCGCGCAGCCGCTTGATGATGGGCGGCAGTTCGCGGATCACGGTGTCGATCTCCGCGTCGGTGGTGAACCGGGAGAGCGAGAACCGGATCGAGCCGTGGGCGCAGGTGAAGGGGACGCCCATGGCGCGCAGCACGTGGGACGGTTCCAGCGAGCCGGAGGTGCAGGCGCTGCCGGAGGAGGCGCAGATTCCCTTCTCGGAAAGGAGCAAAAGGATCCCTTCGCCCTCGACGAACTCCATGGCGATGGAGAGGGTGTTGGGGAGACGGTCGGCGCCGCCGCCGTTGATCCTCGTGTTGGGGATGAGGGCGGTCAGCTCGCGCTCCAGGCGGTCACGCATCTCACGCACCCGGACGCGTTCCTCTTCCATGTGCACGTGGGCAAGCTCGCAGGCTTTTCCCAATGCGATGAGGGAGGCGGTGTTCTCTGTGCCGGCGCGGCGGCCGCGCTCCTGGTGACCGCCTACCAAAAACGGCCTGAACGGGGTACCGCGGCGCACGTAGAGGACGCCGATCCCCTTCGGGGCGTGCAGCTTGTGCCCGGAGAGGGAGAGCATGTCGATGGCCGATTCCGCCATGTTGAGCGGGATCTTCCCCACCGCCTGCACGGCGTCGGTGTGGAAGAGCGCACCCTTCTCCTTGGCGATCTTGGCAGCTTCCTCGATCGGGAAGATGACACCGGTCTCGTTGTTGGCGTACATGAGGGTGACCAGCGCGGTGTCGTTGTCGATGGCGGCCTTAAGCTCCTCGAGATCGAGGCGCCCCTCGCTGTCCACGTTCAACTCGGTGATCCGGTAGCCGCGCTTGGAGAGGTTGCGGCACTGGGTCAGGACCGCCGGATGCTCGACGCGGCTGGTGATGATGTGGCGCTTCTCGGGGAACACCTCGAGCGCGGAGCGGATCGCGGCGTTGTCGCTCTCGGTGCCGCAGGCGGTGAAGACGATCTCGTCGGGGAGGGCTCCCAAAAGTGCCGCCACCCGGCTGCGTGCCTCGTCGACCTTCTTCTGCACCTGGCCGCCGAAGAAGTGCATGGAGCTCGGGTTGCCGTACAGCTCGCAGAAATACGGGCGCATCTCCTCGAAGACCCGCTCGTCCACCTTGGTGGTGGCGTTGTTATCGAGATAGATCTCCTTCATCCCTGAACCTCCTGGACCACGATATCATTGGAAACCAGCTCGCGCAGTTTCTGCTCGACGAACTTCGCGGTGTAGCCGGAAGAGGCGCAGCCGGCGCAGGCCTTGCGGAAGGCGACCTGCACGGTGGCGCCGTCAATGTCGATCAGTTCGAGATCGCCGCCGTCGGCCCACAGCTGGGGGCGCACCTCGTTCTCCAGGACTTCCTGGATGAGCTGCATCTTCCTGAGGTTGGTGAGCTTGGCCGGTTTTTCCTGGGCCACCTTCTTCTCCTCACCCAGCACCTCGGCGATGAGTTCCTTGATCTTCGGGATGCAACCGCCGCAGGCGCCGCCGGCCTTGGTGAAGTGGGTCACCTGCTCTGCGGTGGTCAGCTTGTTGGACTGGATCACCTTCTTCAGGAATACGTCGGTGAGGCCGAAGCACTTGCAGACCAGCTGGCCGCCGCCTTCGACGTGCTCGTGGTCATGGTCGTGGCCGTGCACCGGGGCCTCGACGCCGCGGTACTTGGCGATGGCGAGTTCGAGCGCCTCCTGCCCCATCACCGAGCAGTGCATCTTCTCTTCGGGGAGTCCTCCGAGGAAATCGGCGATCTGCTGGTTGGTGACCTCCAGTGCCTCGTCGAGGGTCTTGCCTTTCACCATTTCGGTGAGGGCCGAAGAAGAGGCGATGGCGCTGCCGCACCCGAAGGTCTGGAACTTGGCGTCGACGATGCGCTCCTTGTTCTCGTCCAGCTTCAAAAAGAGCTTCAGAGCGTCGCCGCAGGCCAGGCTCCCTACCTCGCCGACCGCGTCAGCATCCACTATTTCGCCCACATTCCTCGGGTTGAGGAAATGTTCTTTAACCTTATCAGTATAGTCCCACATAGACCCTCCTCTAATTTGTTCCGGTAATCATAGCGTAAAGATCAAATAAAGAGAACCCCTAAACGCGCCCTGAACTCCAGCGAATCACTGGGGTATCTTGACCGATCCTTGGTATGAAACCAGGCACTTCCCCTTCCGCGGAAAATGCGGGTTTCAGTATACCCGCATGCCGGCCCTTCAACAAGACAAAAAAGGACCGAATTAAAAGATAGTCGCGGGAAGGGGCCCGGAGAGCCAGCGCGGCGGGCGGTCGGGGAAAAGGAAAGAGCGGCTTCGACCGCATCCGGTTCGAAGCCGCTCCAGGTTTTCCGTCAGGTTGAGCGCTATCCCTAGCCGACGATGAATGCCTTCCCTGCCTCGGCCAGCGCCTGCAGGCGCTCCTCGCTGGCGGCCTCGCAGTAAAGCCGCACCACCGGCTCGGTGCCGGACTTGCGGAACAGAAGCCAGCTGCCGTCCTCGAGGAGGAACTTGTTGCCGTCCACCGTAATGAGCTCCTTCACCGGCACACCGGCAAAACTCGTGGGGGTCGCCTTGATCCGCTCCGGGAAGGCGTCCTCGAGCTCGGGGGAGAGCGTGATGTTGACCCTTTTGGTAAGATAGCGGCCGACCTTCCGGTAGAGCTCCTCGAGGAGAACCTTCACCGGCTTTCCTTCGTGGGCCACCATCTCGGCCGCCAGCAGGCAGGCCAGGATGCCGTCTTTCTCGGGGACGTGCCCCTTGATGGTGAGGCCGGCGCTCTCCTCGCCGCCGATGATGATCTTGTCCTGGGTGATCAGCTCGCCTATATATTTAAAGCCGACCGGCGTCTCGTAGACCGGAACCCCGTGCAGCTTGGCGACGGCGTCGACCAGGTGCGAGGTGGCGACACTGCGCCCCACCCCGCCGGTGAGCTTCTTGACCCGGATCAGGTAGTCGAGGAGCAGCGCAATGATATAGTTCGGCTCGATGAAGCTCCCGTCGCCGTCCACCACGCCGAAACGGTCCGCATCGCCGTCGGTCGAGATCCCCAAGGGGATGGCGGGATCGTTTTTCACCAGGGAGATGAAGTCCTGGATGTACTTCTCGGAGGGCTCGGGGGGAAAGCCGCCGAAGTAGGGATCGCGGTGGGCGTTGATCTGGACCACCTTGACGCCGTGCGCCTGGAGCGGCTCGGCCAGGTAGCCGCGGCCGGTGCCGTAGAGGGGGTTGACGGCGAGGGTCCCAAGCTTCGCGATGGTGCGGAAATCTACCTTTTTCGCCAAGTCCTCGAGGTAGGGGTGCATCGGGTCGATCTCTTCGAGGAGCCCGTCCGCTGCGGCCTTCTCGAGGCTGCACTCCTTGTAGCAGATCTCGCCCATCATCTCGTTGGCGCGCCGCTCGATGTCCTTGGTGGTCTCGGGGAGTGCGGGTCCTCCCGAGGAGGGAGAAAACTTGATGCCGTTGTACTCGGGAGGGTTGTGGCTGGCGGTGAAGTTGATAGCTCCTGCGGTCTTGCGGCGCAGGATCTCGAAGGCGATGACCGGCGTCGGCGTGTCGCGCGTGCAGAGGAACACCTTGATGCCGGCACCGGCCAAGACGCGGGCAGCCTCACGGGCGAAGCCCTCACCCATGAAACGGGAGTCATAGCCGACGATGATCCCCTTGCCGGCTTCCCCCGACGCCTTGACGTTGTCGGCGATGGCCTGGGTCACGACTTTCACGTTTTCAAAGATAAAATCCTCGCACAAAATACCGCGCCAGCCCGAAGTGCCAAAGGTGATGCGCTGCATAAAAACCCTCCTGATCTAATGAATGGCCCTTTTTGGAAACGGCTCGCAGGGGTGAAACCGAGTGTGATTCAGACCCTACGAAATCGGCCCTAAAATGAGAATTGATAAAGGTTACTGCATCGCCTTTGGAGAGTCAAGTAACTGCAAAAAAAGTAGAAACATTTTGGGTTGACATTTTTCTTTCGAAATTGGTAGAGTAACTTTCGTCAACGATTTCAAAGTAATTCAGGAGGTTTTCCCATGCAGTGTCAAACAGTTATTCCTGGTGCCGAGTGCACGTTCTGGGGCAAACAGGGTTGCGTCTTTACCGAAGGCTCTTGCCAGACCATCGTCGAGAATTGCGAAGGGTGTGACCGCGTCGTGACCGGCAGCATCGGTCAGGTGTGCAGCGCCTACCCGGCCCCGGAGAAGAAGTGGGCCAACGGGATCTGCAACTTCGCAACCCACGTCAAGGTCGAGATCAAGACCGACGATGCCAAGATCAACCCGCTCAAGGCATCCAAGAAAGCGGCTGGTGCCAAGAAGAAGAAGTAATCTTCAACCGGCTACGCTCTCGAAGGGAGGACACAACGTCCTCCCTTTTTTGTGCCCAAACAGGGATGAACGGGATAAACCGGATAAGGTTTAAAACCTCTAACCAACAGGGATAAATAGGATAAACGGGGATAGATCCTTAAGACTTAAGACCTTAAGGTTCTAAGGCTTTTACGGTTTAGAAGTTATCCCCTTTATCCCCTTTATCCCTGTTATTTTAAGGTCTATCCTGTTTTTCCCATTCATCCCTGTTCGGTTCAGGTTTGCTCCACGTGAATCCCTGTTACAATAGGTCCCGGAGGAAGAAGCTATGGCCCATGACCACCTTACCTGCCCCGCCTGTGGCGCTCGCGTCAAGGAGTACCGCAACCCGCACCCCACCGTCGACATCATCATGGAACTCCCCGAGGGTATCGTGCTCATCGAACGCCGCAACGAGCCCTACGGCTGGGCGATCCCCGGCGGCTACGTCGACTACGGCGAAATGCTCGAGGCCGCGGCCACCCGGGAGGCCAAGGAAGAGACCGCCCTGGACATCAGCGACCTGAGGCTTTTGGGGTGCTACTCGGACCCCAAGCGCGACACCCGGGGACACAACATCTCCACCGTCTACGTCGCCAGGGCTCAGGGGACACCGCAGGCCGGGGACGACGCCGCCGGTCTCGGGGTCTTCCCCCCGGAAGCGCTCCCCGAGCCGCTCTGCTTCGACCACGCCCAGATCCTCGCCGATTACCGCGCCCGCAAAGCTGCCGGCACCATCTAGCGGCTGCGGGGCGGAAGCATCCCGCTTCCCGCCCCGCCACACTAGCTCCCGGAACTCCCCGGGTCCGCGTACCTTCGGTAGCACCCTCTCCCCTGCTCCTTGGCGGCATAGAGCGCCAGGTCCGCCTTCTTGATCAGGTCCTCCAATTCGCTCCCGTCGTCGGGGTAGATGCTGATCCCGATGCTGGTCCCCACCCGCAGTTCATGCCCCTCGATGAGGTAGGGCTCGGTGAGCGCCTTTAAAACCTTGCCGGCCACGATCTCGGCACCGGCGATCTGGCGCAGGTTCCCCAGCGCGATCACGAACTCATCCCCCCCAAGGCGCGCCACGGTGTCCATGCCGCGCACGCTGCGCGCCAGGCGCTGCCCGACTTCCTGCAAGAGCTTGTCCCCCACCCCATGCCCCAGGGTGTCGTTGATCGGCTTGAAACGGTCGAGATCCAGGTAGAGTACCGCCATGCGCTGCTCCATCCTGATCGACATGGCCCGCATCTGCTGCAGCCGGTCCATGAACAAGAGCCGGTTGGGGAGCTGGGTCAGGACGTCGTAGTGCGCCATCCGGTAGAGCTGCTGGTCGGCGAGCTTGCGCTGGGTCACGTCGCGGTAGACGGCCCAGACCGCGGCGGGTTCGCCGGAGCGGAAGCTGCAGCTTAGGTACCCCTCGAGGTTGATCGAGCCCCCCTCACGCGAGCGGTAGACCGTCTCGAGCGAGCTCCCCTCTCCGCTCTCCAGGACCCGCCTGAATTGCCCCCGGTAGTGCGGCAGGTGCTCGGAATCCACCAGGTCGACGCCGTCGAGACCGGCGAGATCCCCTCTCTGGTAACCGAAGAGCCGCAGCCAGGCCTGGTTCGCGTAGATGAGCCGTCCGTCCGGTGCGCTCATCTGGATCAGGTCCTCGGCGTGCTCCAAAAAGGCGAAGAGCCGCTCCTCGCTCTCCTTCAGCTGGTGGGTCTCGCCGCGGGAGACCGCCATCAGGTGGAAGCCGATAGCGGAGACCGCGGCATTCAAAAGCGCCACCCAGCACCAGCTCAGCACCAGGTAAATGACGTCGTCGGTCACCCGCGGGTCGACGAAGGGCATCCGGATGCTGCGGATCACCCCGGCGTGCTCGCATACCAGCAGTCCGCCGTAGAGGAGCGCGCTCCCGCACCAGGCGACCCAGACCTCGCGGCGCGTCTTGAGCAGGTAGACCGCCTCGATGGCGACGAAGAGGTAGAGCGGCCAGACGAGGCTTGCGACGCCGCCGCTGAAGTGGATGAGGACGGTAACCAGCCAGGTGTCGAGCAGCACCTGGAGATGGTTCGCGTAGCGGTAGCGGGAGAGCGGACGGGAGGGGTCCTGGTAGGAGAGGTTGTAGAGGGCGACAAAACCGAGGCTCAGGAGCAGGAAGGCACCCTGGTTGAGGGTCAGATAGAAGCCGAAACGGCCGAAGGAGTAGAAGGTGCCGGCGTAGAGGGCGTAGACGCCGAGCAAAAGGAGGATCACCCAGCGGGCCCGGACCAAGAGCGCGACCGGCGCCGCCAGCGCGAGCGCGACCCGGTCGCCCCCGGGCGCCTGGAAGCGTCGCGAGAAGCCGTCGGTACTGGCGGAGCGCTGCGGGTCCTTGCTCGGCATAGTGCTACCCGTGGGTCAGCCGGCCAGTTCCTCGAGGAAAACCAGCTCGGGCTGCGAGGGGATCAATCCCAGTTCGAAGGCATGACGGAAGAAGCTGCGCGCCCCTTCCAGGTGGGCCGGCGTCAGTTCGTAGGAGATGGTCTGCCAGTAATCGACCAGCTCCGCAGCGCTCAGCCAGGCGTTCTCGGAGCACCCGGCGGCGATCTCGGCATAGGAGGCGTAGGCGAGCTTCTTCGCCGCCACCAGGTCCCGCCCCAAGGCGACCAGCTCGGCCCGCTTCTCCCGCACGGTGTCGCGGCGGACGATCCAGAGGGCAAAGACGAAGGGGAGGCCGGTGAATTCGTGCCAGAGCTCTCCCAGGTCGTAAACCCGCCAGTCCCCGACCAGCTGGGCCCCTTTCAGGGCGGCGTCGCCGATCAAAAGCACGGCCGGGTACTGCTGCAACGCCATGGTGAGCGGCGACTGGGTGCGCTCGTAGCTGGTGGTAAGGCCGTACTTGCGGGCCAGGAGCACCTTCAGGAGGTTGACCGAGGTATCGGACTCGGCACTGAGCCCCACCGTGGCCCCGTCCAGCCGCTCGATGGGGACGCGGGAAAAGAGCAGCACGCTCTTCACCGGGCCGATGGCGCTTATGGAGAGCTCGGGAAAAAGGCAGTACTGCTCGTGGGCGGAGGCGTATTCGATGGAGGAGGAAGGGCTCAGGTCGATCCCCCCGGACCTTAGGAGTGCGTTCAGGTGCGCGGGAACCCCGGGGACGAACCGGTAGCCGGAACAGTCGAAATGGGCGGCGAGTGCGGTGAAAATGGGGGTGCAGTTGGCGTAACGGATGTGCCCGATGTTGAGTGTCATGTTGTACATCCAATAGAAAACGTTAGGAGAAGGCGAGGGCCAGACTATACCAAGGGAAAGCCAATATCAAGATGAAACTGGCCGCATTGGCACAGCCGACCGCCCACGCTGTAAGAACTCCCAGGCTCATCCAGACGATACTGGCAGCCCTGCAGGGCCGGGAGAGGCGGCAAAAAGAAAAAGACGGGAGGTGGTCTCCCGTCTTTTTCAGCACTGCATTGGATTTTCCCGATTTACTCGCCGTTTGTCACGTAGTCCTCGTAGACGTCCGCGGCCATGAGCAGGTTCATCTCCTCGGGGTCCGGAACCTCGAGGACGACCAGCCAGCCGGCGTCGTAGGGGTCGTCGTTGATGAACTCGGGGGCGTTGCCCAGTTCGGAGTTCACCTCGAGCACGGTGCCGGAGAGCGGGGCGTACAGCTCGGCGACCGTCTTGCGCGCCTCTATCGAGCCGAAGGAATCGTCCTGCTCCAACTCGTCGCCCGGCTCGGGGAGCTCCACGGAGCTTACGTTGCCCAGTTCCGCCTGCGCGTAATCGGTGATGCCGATGACGGCCCGGTCACCCTCCAGCCTGACCCACATGTGTTCCTTGCTGTACTTCAGTTCCTCGGGAAAGTCCATACCTTACTCCAATACCAGTCTCTCGATAAAGCCGGTGTCGATGTTGCCTTCTATGAAATCCTTGTTGGCCATGATGCGTTTGTGGAACGGGATGGTGGTCTTGATGCCGTCGACGATGTACTCGTCGAGCGCGCGTGCCATCCGCTTGATCGCCTCCTCCCTGGTATCGGCGTGCACGATGAGCTTCGCGATCAGGGAGTCGTAGTGCGGCACCACGGTGTAGTTCGTGTAGACGAAGGAGTCGACGCGCACGCCGAGGCCGCCCGGGGTGTGGTGGTCGGTGATCTTCCCCGGGGACGGGGTGAACTTCACCGAGTCTTCGGCGTTGATGCGGCACTCGATGGAGTGCCCCTTGATCTTGATGTCGTCCTGGGTGTAGCGCAGCTTCAGCCCGAAAGCCGAGCGGATCTGCTCCTTCACCACGTCGACGCCGGTGACCATCTCGGTGACCGGGTGCTCGACCTGGACGCGGGTGTTCATCTCCATGAAGTAGAAGTTGTTGTTCTTGTCGACCAGGAACTCCATGGTGCCGACCGAGTTGTAGTCGACGGCCTTGGCTGCGGCAACCGCAGCGGCCCCCATCTTCTCGCGCAGCTCGGGGGTGGTCACCGTGGAGGGAGCCTCCTCGATCACCTTCTGGTGGCGGCGCTGGATGGAGCAGTCGCGCTCGCCCAGGTGCACCACGTTGCCGTGCTTGTCGGCCAGGATCTGGATCTCGACGTGGCGCGGGTTCTCGCAGTAGCGCTCGATGTAGACCTCGGGGTTGCCGAAGCCGCTCTGTGCCTCGGCGCGCGCGGTGGCAAAGGCGTTGGGGAGCGCTGCCGGCGAGTGCACGATCTTCATGCCGCGCCCGCCGCCGCCTGCGGTTGCCTTGATGATGACCGGGAAGCCGATCTCCTTGGCGACGCGGATCGCCTCGTTCACGTCGTGCACCCCTTCCTTGGTACCGGGGAGGATGGGCACGCCGACCTTGATCACCGCCTGGCGAGCCGTGATCTTGTCGCCCATGATGCGCATGCTCTCGGCGGAAGGTCCGATGAAGGTGATGCCGCACTTCTCGCAGACGTCGGCGAAGACCGGGTTCTCCGAGAGGAAGCCGTAGCCTGGGTGGATCGCCTCGGCGTCGGTCAGCTCGGCGGCGGAGATGATGGCGTTGATGTTGAGGTAGCTGGAGAGGCTGGGGGCCGGCCCGATGCAGACGCTCTCGTCGGCAAGCTTCACGTGCAGCGAATCCTTGTCGGCGGAGGAGTAGACGGCGACGGTCTTGATCCCCATCTCCTTGCAGGTCCTGATGATCCTCAGGGCAATCTCGCCACGGTTGGCGATAAGTACTTTATGAAACATGTAGTGATCTCCCGGGGAGGCGACGGGGAAACCGCAGGCGCGGGAATCGGAGATCCTCCAGGCGCGGCTGCCGGCTTAATCGTCTCCCTGTTCCTTGTGGTAGCGGCGAGGTGCTCCTCGCCCTCCCCATTTTGGCACACGCGCCAGGCGGGCTGCCGTCAAGGGCCAGGTGCAGCAGGAGGGGATGGACCCGTGTCCGCTCCCCTCCCGAACCGACTAGAGTTTTTCCACGATGAAGAGCTGGTCGCCGTACTCGACCGGCTGTGCATTCTCCTTGCAGATGCGCACGATCTTGCAGCGGTACTCGGCTTCGATCTCGTTCATGAGCTTCATGGCCTCGACGATGCAGAGGATCTGCCCCTTCTCGACGACCTGGCCTACTTCGACGTAGGGAGCGGCTTCCGGAGACGGCGCGCGGTAGAAGGTACCCACGATCGGGGAGGTTATCGCGTCGCCTTCCTCTGCGGCAGCGGCGGGTGCGGCAGCTGCTGCGGGGGCTGCGGCGGCCGGAGCGGCAGCCTGGGGAGCATACGCGAAGGGAACCGCCTGCGGCATCTGGAACTGGGGAGCTGCAACCTGGCAGCCACGCTTGATGACGATCTTGTCCTCGGCGTTTTCCAGTTCGAACTCGGTGATGTCGGTTTCGGTTACCATCTTGATCAGGGTCTTCAGGTCTTTTATATCCACGTTGCTCTCCTTTTCATTCCAGTGTTAAACAACCGTCAACTGCTTGGGTACCTGCGTAATCCTGCGGCAGCCGTCAGACTCGACGACCACGCTGTCCTCAATCCTCACCCCGCCGAATCCGGGGATGTAGATCCCGGGCTCCACGGTGAATACCATCCCTTCTTCGATGACCTGGGTGCTGCGCGGCGACGCGGTGGGGGGCTCGTGGATGTCGATACCGATCCCGTGCCCCAGGCCGTGGCCGAAGTACTGGCCGAACCCCTTGGAGGCGATGTAGTCGCGCGCCTTGGCGTCCACCTCCCTGAAGATCACCCCGGGGCGCACCGCCTCGATGGCCAGCTGCTGCGCGACCCGCACCGTCTCGTACACCTCGCGCTGGCGGCTGTCGGGCTCCCCCAGGCTCACCGTCACGGTTTCGTCCGAGCAGTACCCCTCGAAGAGCGCGCCGTAGTCGAAGGTCACCAACTCCCCGGCGGCCAGCCGCTTCTCGGAGGCCCGGCCGTGAGGGAGCGCCCCGCGCTCGCCGGAGGCGACGATGAAGTCGAAGGATTTCCCCTCGGCGCCCCGCTCGCGCATGGCGACCTCGAGGGCCCAGGCGAGTTCGCTCTCCACCGCCCCGGGTTTGACCAGGGGGAGGATCTGCAAAAGCGACTGGGAGGCGATCTCCGCCACGCGCTCCAGGGTTTTAAGCTCCTCGGCGTCCTTGACGGCACGCAAAAGCGCAAGCTCGCTGTCCGCCGGCACGAAGCGCAGGCCGGGGAGGCGTGCTTCCAGGTCGCGGAAGGCCTGCACGCTCATGTGGCCGGACTCGAAGGCGATGCTGGCGGCACCGGACTCCTTCACGACCGCGACCAGCGAATCGAGCCGGTTGGCGAACTCGATGACCCGGGCACCCTGCACCTGGGCGCCGGCCTGGGAGGTGTAGCGCGAGTCGGTGAGGAACCACCCGGCAGTCGGCGACAGAACGAGCGTCCCTTCGCTTCCGGTAAAGCCGGAGAGGTACCTGATATTGCTGAGGTTGGTGATCAGCAAAAGGTCCGCGCCGACCCGCTGCAAGGCCCCCCGGGCCTTCAAGACTCTGTTGTTTAGCATAAAAGCCGCCTCGATGACAATCTATTTCTCCAGCACACTTACCAGCGCGCGGAGCCCCAAAAAGTAGCTTTCCGGGCCGAATCCGCAGATCTGGCCGACCGCAACGGGTGCCAGGTAACTGTGGGCGCGAAACGCCTCGCGGGCATGGATGTTGGAGAGGTGCACTTCGACGGTGGGGAGCGCTGTGGCAGCCACGGCGTCCCTTATGGCGACGCTGGTGTGCGTGTAGGCCGCCGGGTTGATCAGGATCCCCTGACACTCCCCCAGCGCCTGCTGGATGGCGTCCACCAGGGCCCCTTCCGAGTTGGACTGCACGGTCTTGAGCTCGACCCCGAGCTCGCGGGCCAGGGCCGCCAGGGCGGTGTTGATGCCGTCCAGGGTGGTGCTGCCGTACACGCCGGGCTCCCGGATACCGAGGAGGTTCAGGTTGGGGCCGTGCAGGACCAGGATGCGTCTATTCGCGGCACTTTGGGCGCTCATTGCAGAGACTCCCTGAGCCCGGGCGCCTCGCGCTTGAGGAGGTAGCGGGCCTTGCCGAAGTTGCCGTCCGCGGCGAGCACCAAGGCGATGAAGAACTCGTCGCTCACTCCGCGCACCAGGACGATGCAGTTGTCGGCTATGATGGAGACCTCCTGCAGCTCGCCGGTCTTCAAGACCCCCACAGTCCGCTTGATCTCCTTGAGCACCGAGGCGTATTCCACGGCCATGGTCGGTACGTCAAGCTCGGTGCTTGCGGCGCTGAGCTCCTCGATGGCGATGCCGTCGTAGCCCATGATGACTCCGCCCATAGCGCCGATGTTATCCTCGACCAGCGCCTGCAGGATCTTTTTAAACCCCATCTTTTCTTCTCCTTATGTTGTCCAGCCAGAGGGAAAGTTCGCTCACCAGGTCAGTTGCCTCCCCTCCCCCCGTTGCCGCAACCGGTGCGCCGGCAGCCTGCGGAGCCGCGGCCTCGGGCGGAAAAGCGGCCGGCGCGGTGGGCGCGCTAAGGGGAGCCGGCGGCTCGGAGAAGCCGAGATCGTCAAAGGCGGGAAAGGCGTCGTGTGCACTGAAATCGCCGGGCTCCGCTGTTTCGGCAGCTTCGCCCTCGTCCGGGAACGCAGCCTGGGGAGGCGCGGGTTCGACTTCGAGCGCGGCGCTTTCGAAGAGAGACGCCGAAGTTGCCGCCGGGGAGGCCGGGGCCTCAAAGGGTGCCGCGGCAGCGGGTCCCGCCGGTTGAACGGCCGGTTGCGCCGCGGCAAAGAGGGCGTCGAGGCCGGGCTTGGAAGCGGCGACCGGTTCCCAGGCCGGCGCATCCTCGTCCAGTTCCAGCTCGTCGTCCAAGGCAGGGAAGGCAAGCGGGACGTCGGCACCGCTTGCGCTGCCGGCCAGCTGGTTCTCCCAGGCAGTCTTAAGCTCGGCCCAGCGCAGCCGGTACCCCTGGTTGCCGGGCGCGGCGGCGGAGAGTTCCTGGTAGATGGCGATCGCCTTGTCCAGAAAGCCCTGCGAGACGTAGAGCTCGGCGAGGGTCGGCGTGGTGAGCGGGTCGCGCAGCGCCGCTTCAACGGGTTGCAGCTCCTCCGGTTCATCTTCCAGCAGTTCGAGGTCCTCGAGGATCTCCACATCCTCCAGAATCTCCTCCTCCGGCTCCTCAAGGCGGACGGCCGCAGCGGGATGGACGAGCTCCGGCATGCTCTCGAAGGACTGCAGGAGGAGCGCACTCTCCGAATCTTCCGGATGTTGGGCCAGGACCTGGTTCAGGACCTTTTGGGCGAGGACCAGTTCGCCGTTCTCAGCGTAGATCTGCCCCAGGAGTTTCAGGGCCCGGACGTGCTCGGGGTTGAGCTCCGCGACCCGCTCCAGAGCGGCGCGCGCCTCGTCCTTGATCCCCTTGTCGAAAAATGCGGCGCCCAGGGCGAAGAAACCGCCGGGGTAATCGGGGTGAAGGTTGCAACCTTTTCTGGCAACCAGGATAGCGTCGTCAAGCAGGCCCAGCTTGCGGTAGAGCTCGGAGAGCGGCGCAAAGCTGAGCGAGCGCGGGTCAGCCTCCAGCATGTTCTCGAAACGCTGGATCTCGCTCCAAAAAGAAATTGCCTCTTCTACCATGTCACTCTCCTATGCCACAGATCTTGAGAAGCGCGTTCAGGTCTTTCACTCTCTCCATATGGTAGGCACCGATCCCCTGGTTGCAGATGAAAAGCAGTCCCTTGTCGCGGACCTTCTTATCGTGGGAGAGGGCCTCGGCATAGGCGGCGGCCGGAAACTTCGGGAGTTCCCGGGGGAGCCCGAAGCGGGCCAGGAGCGCGTCGATGCGGTCGCAGTCCTCCTGGGTGCAGGTGCCGAGCGATTGGGAGATCTTGGCGGCCTGGACCATGCCGATGGCGACCGCCTCGCCGTGCAGGTAGCTCGCATAGCCGGTGAGAGTTTCGACGGCGTGCCCCAGGGTATGCCCGTAGTTGAGCACCGCGCGCACCCCCCCTTCCCTCTCGTCGGACTCCACGACCCGGGCCTTGATGGCGCAGGAGCGGCCGACCGCGTGGATCAGGGCCTCCTTGTCGCGGGCCAAAAGCCGCTCGACGTTCTCCTCGAGGAAGCTGAAGAAGTCGGGGTCGAGCACCGCTCCGTACTTGACGATCTCGCCCAGCCCGCAGAGGAACTCGCGCTGCGGCAGGGAGTCCAGCGTGGCGACGTCGATGAGCACGGCGCGCGGCTGGTAGAAGGCGCCGATCAGGTTTTTTCCTTTGGGGTGATTGATGCCGGTCTTGCCGCCGACGCTCGAGTCGACTTGGGAGAGGAGCGTGGTCGGCACCTGGACGAACGGGATGCCGCGCAGGTAGCTGGCCGCCGCGAACCCGGCCATATCCCCGATCACCCCGCCACCCAGGGCGACGATGAAGGAGCCGCGGTCCAGGGCGGCGTCGACCAGGCCGTCGTAGATGAGGTTCAAGGTGGTGCTGTTCTTGTAGTTTTCCCCGTCGGGAAGCGAGACGAGCACCGTGCGGTAGCCGGCCTCCTCCAGCGAGAGGCGTACCCGGTCGTAGTAGAGGGGAGCCACGGTGGTGTTGCTTACCACGGCCGCGGTACCCGAGAGTTCCAGGTCGCGGCAGATCCGGCCCAGCGTATCCAGGTTTCCGGCGCCCAGCGTGATGTCGTAACTGCGCTCGCCCAGGGCGACCCTTACGGTATCCACGTTCACTTCACCCCCTACAACAGTGCGGATGATCTCCTCGGCTACCGCGTCGATGCTCTTCGCATCGGTTTCGATGCGCAGGTTGGCGTCGGCGTAGCAGGCTTCCCTGTTCTCCAGCATGGTGCGGATCCGGTCCAGGGAAGGGTCGTCTTGCAGAAGCGGCCGCTCGCTGTCACCTGAAACGCGCGCGGCGATCGTCTCGACCGAGGCCGTCAGGTTCACGATGGTGCCGACGGTGCGCATCAGGGCGCGGTTGGCAGGCGCAAGGACGGCACCGCCGCCGGTAGAAACCACCTGCCCCACTCCGCCGGCGACCCGGGCCAGTACCTGCGACTCCAGCGCGCGGAAGGCAGGTTCGCCCTGGTTGGCGAAGATCTCCTTGATGCTGACGCCCGCTTCCTTGACAATAGCCTCGTCGAGGTCGAGATAGCGAAAGCCCAGGCGCTTGGCGAGCACGCGCCCCACGCTCGTTTTGCCGCAACCCATGAAGCCGGTGAGGAAGATGTTTTTCAAAGGTCCTGGTTTCCCCGTGATTGGTCCGATCAGGCCGATCGGCCGGTTCAGACCGATCACCTGAAAAGGACGCTGGTGCGCTAAAACTCGCGCAGGTACTCGATGTAGCCCGCGTAATTGCGGGCGGTCTCGGCAATGGAGTCGCCGCCGAACTTTTCCATGAAGGCGTTGGCCACCTCGATGGCAACCACGGCCTCGGCGACAACCGAGGCAGCCGGCACCGCGCAGACGTCGGAGCGCTCCACGGTGGCCTCGAAGGGCTCCTTGGTAACGATATCCACCGACTGCAGCGGGGTGTACAGGGTCGGGATCGGCTTCATGGCGCCGCGCACCACGATCTCCTCGCCGTTGGTGATGCCCCCTTCGAGGCCGCCGGCGTTGTTGGTGGTGCGGTAGAAGCCGGTCTGCTCGCCGCGCAAAACCCGCTGCGGATCGAAGAAGAGCTCGTCGTGCACCTGGGAGCCGGGTTTCCGGGCCGCCTCGAACCCGATCCCTACCTCGACCCCCTTGAAGGCCTGGATGCTCATCAGCGCAGCGGAAAGCCGGGCGTCGAGCCGGCGGTCCCACTGCACATGGCTCCCAAGGCCCACCGGCGCCCCGGTTACCCGCACCTCCACGACGCCGCCCAGGCTGTCCCCCTTGGCCTTGGCCTGATCGATCAACTCGATCATGCGGGTCTCGGCCTCGGTGTCGTAGGTGTACAAAGGCGAAACGGCGATCAGGTGTTGCAGCTCCTTAAGACTCACCTCGGGACGCGTGGCGGTGATGCCGCAGAGTTCAACGACGCATCCGGTGACCGCGATGCCGAAGCGGTTCAGGTAGCTCTTGGCGACCGCCCCGACCGCCACACGGACCGCGGTCTCGCGGGCGCTGGAGCGCTCCAGGATGTTGCGCACGTCGTGGTGCTGGTACTTGAGCGCACCGGGCAGGTCCGCGTGTCCCGGCCGGGCGCGGGTCACGGCGATACTGGGGTCGCGGTGCTCCTCCAGGGGGGACATCCGTTTTTCCCAGTTCACCCAGTCCGAGTTTTCCACCACGAGCGTGACCGGCGAGCCGAGCGTCTCCCCCCAGCGTACCCCGGAAAGAAGCCGTGCCTTGTCCGTCTCGATCAGCATCCGTCCGCCGCGGCCGTACCCCCCCTGCCTGCGCGCCAGGTGCTGGTTGATCTCGCTCTCGCTCAGTTTAAGCCCCGCGGGAAGCCCTTCCACGATGGCCGTCAACTGCGGCCCGTGCGACTCGCCGGCCGTTAAATATCTCAACATAGTCGTTCCTACCTTGTCTAAAGCGTGCCGTTTTAAGGGAAGGTCACAGAGTACACGATTTTCGCGTCTAAACCAAACAAATGCCAGGGGGTACCTGGCATTTGTCGAGCGTAAGGCTTCGTTAACAGCAAGCTATAGGGCCTGCATCAAAGGGCGGTGAAGGTGATGGCAGTGACACCCGTTTTGGAAAGATTGGTCGTGGTGTCGGTCACGGTCCAGGTGATGACACGGTTGTAGCTACCGGCAACGGTAGGAGCCGCAAAAACGATAGTCGCCCCAGGGAACGAAGCTTTACCGTCGGAATCGGTAGCAGTGCTGTTGGCGTTCAGGGTTACGGCATCAAGGGGGTTGTCGGAGTGTGCGGTAATCGTCAAGATATGACCATTCACATCGTTGCCGATAGGATCTTTCACGATCGCAAATGCAGTCGCACTCGGCAGATTCACGGTCAGTGCGGTGTTAACCAGAGTCGTCAGAGCAGTGCTGGGCGCGGAGGGCGGCGTAAGGGAAATCGTCCTGCCGGTCACGTCCAGCGAACTGAAATTCTGGAGGTCACCGGTTTTTACCATAACCGTAACGCTCTGAGTGCCGTTAAGAACCAGGCCCGCCAGCGGGATGGCAAGCGTGATCTGGCCGCTGTTGTTGGTGGGGTGGGCTCCGAGGTCATATAAGGTATTGCCGACCAACACAGAGAAGCTGATGTTCACCCCGATGAGGTTCGTTGTATTCGGGTTGGTATAGGTCGCAGTAGCGTTGATCATCGAGCCCTGAAGTTCGGTAGTCAGCGCCAGGCTGCCGTTGAGACCGTTGCCGCCGCAGGAGCTCAGGAAAAGGGAGGCAATCAACAGGATCGGAGCTAAAAGGTTTTTCAATTTCATAAGTTCTCCAGTAGGGCCCGGGGTACCCCGGAAATAGCAATTAAGACTGTTGTTCGTTCAACTCCGTCACTGAATCAGCTTGGGTGTAATGAATATGAGCAGTTCGGTCTTGGTCTTCGTCTTGGAATTCGATTTGAACAGCCAGCCCAAAAGCGGGATGTCGGCCAGGAACGGCACACCGGTATCGGACTCGGTGTCGCTGTCCACGTAGATGCCGCCGATGACGGTGGTCTCGCCGTTGGCGACCACGAGTTCGGTAGTGGCCTCTTTCTTGTTGATCGGCGGCGGCGAGCCGGTACCCGGAGAGTTGTTGCTCGCCTTGATCTTCATGCTGACGGAACCGTCGGCGGTGATGTGCGGGGTCACCTCGAGGGTGAGCGCCGCCTCCACGAACTCGGTCTTGGTCCCTTCAGCGGAAGTGGTCTGGTAGGGGATCGACTGCCCCTGGGAGATCTTCGCGGCCTTGTTGTTGAGGGTCACGACCTTCGGGGTGGAGATGATCTTCACCTGCCCGATGGTAGCGGCGGCAGCCAGGCGCATGTCGATCTGGATGTTGCTGGTCAGCTTGCCGAACGACACCCCCATGCCGATCCCGCCGGAGCCGGTGGTCCCGGGGCCGGCGGTGGAAACCACACCGCCGAAGGTGGTATCGAGGGAGTTGATCCCGAGGGTGGAAGCCGAGCCGTCTTTGTAGCTGAGCCCCCACTGAACGCCCAGATCGCGGGTGAAGGTGCTGGTCGCCTCGACGATGCGGGCCTCGATCATCACCTGTTTCTCGGGGGTGTCGAGGTTCCTCAGCAGGGCGCGCATCTCGTCGAGCGCAGTCTGAATGTCTTTTACGATCACCCGGCTGGTACGGTCGTCTTTGGTGATGGTACCCCGGTCGCTCTTCAGCGCGGCGAACTGGGTAGCGACGTCGGAGGTCGAGGCGTAGTTCACCTCGAACACCATGGTGCGCAGCTCCATGCCGCGTTCGGCGGCCTTCTTGGCGGCCAGT
The DNA here is from genome assembly GCF_014193515.1 of Geomonas silvestris. Lineage (GTDB taxonomy): Bacteria > Desulfobacterota > Desulfuromonadia > Geobacterales > Geobacteraceae > Geomonas > Geomonas silvestris. The sequence goes on from NZ_BLXX01000001.1 coordinate 425,944, forward strand.
TCCTCGTCGGCCTGAGTCTGGATCTTCGCCTTGGGCTTGATCTGGACGATGTTCCCTTCGCGCTGCATCCCGAGCCCTTTGGCGTCCAGGATCACATCGAGCGCCTGGTCCCAGGGGACATTCACCAGCTTGATACTGATGGTGCCGGTAACGTCGTCGGCGATCAGGAAGTTCAGGTTGCTGACCTCGGCGATCAGCTGGAAGATCTTGCGGATATCGGCATCGGAGAACTCGAGGGTGACCCGGCGCCCCTTGTACACCTTCTTGGTGGCGTGCTGCACCGTGGGGATCTCGGTCACCATGTCGTCCTGACGCGGAGCCGGCAACAGCTCATCGGCCACCTGCGGCTCGGCCGGCTGCGCCTCGCGAGCACGCACCGGAGCGGCCGGAAGCTTGGCGGCAGGGAGCGGTCCCGGGTTGGTGACGTCCCAGAACAGCATGTCCCCTTCCTGGCGCACGGTGAAGGGCGGGTTGCCGCGCAGCCGCACCAGGAGCTTCGCCACGTTGCTCCCCTTCACCTTCACCTGGTACGGGGTCACCGAAAGGACCGGGGAGCCGAACTGGGCGGTGTCCAGAGCGCGCTGCAGTTTCTTGGGGACCTGGCAGTTGGCGATGCTCAGGGAGAGCCCCTGTGCGCCGCGCACCGGCTTGCCGGCCTCGCAGCCGCCGGAGAGTTTCATGGTGATGCGGGAAACGCCGTCGACCACGTTGAAATCGAGCGACTCCAGGGTCCCCTTGCCGTGGGCGGCAGCGGCCACCGCTGCGGCCTTGTGGGACTTGGGAGCGGGTTTTACCGCAGGCGCCGCCTGCTCGGGAGCAGCCGCGGGAGCGGCAACCGGTTTGGCTACCGGAACTACCGGCGCGGCCTCTGCTGCAGCGGCGGCAACCGGAGCTGCCGGGGCGGCCTTCAGGGCCGGAGCAGGCTTGCCTGCGGCAGCACCCAGGCGAACCTTGAGCCCCGCGTCGGTCTTCACCACGTCAAAGGCCGGCGTTTTCTCCTCGGTGGCATCCAGGACGATGCGCAGCTTGTCGGGGGTGCTCCCGATGCGGACGTTGGCGATTCCCAGCGCGCCCACCGGCACCACCTTCTGCCCCAGGGCGTTCTTCACCCCGAAGAGGTCGACCACGATCCGGTCCGGCTTGGCGAGTTTGAAGGAGTTGAAGGTAAGGACGCCACCAGCGACCGCAAGCTCGACCCCATCGGCGCCGGTGTTGACCGCGGTCAGGCGCCGGCCGCCCTGCTGGGCGGCACCCTGCGGGGCCGTCTCGCTCACCAGGGAGCCGGCGGCGACGCCAGCGGCGGAGGCCACGGCGGCAGGATGGTCGGCGGGTTTTTCCGGTGCCGCGGGGGAACTCGCCGGGTCGGCGGCGGCAGGCTTGGCCGGATCAGCTGCCGGGGCGGTTTCGGCGGCAGCGGCGGCCGGTGCTTCGGCAGGAAGGCTCTTCTCTTCGATGCGCGCCTCGGCAAGCGGCGGCTCCTTAGCCTCCAGAGCCGGCGCCGGTTTCACCTCGGCAGGCGCGGCCTTGGCCTCGGGGGCCACCATCGAGACGATCAGCTTGGTCTTGTCCGCGGGGTCGGTGGCGACCATGAAGTCCGCGTCCTTGACAAGGGAGACCTCCACCCGGGTCAGGACCCCGCCACCCACCGGCTGGCGCAAAACGTCGATGCGCCGCACGTTGCCGCGGTTCACGTCGAACGACGAGGCGACCTGGCCGGGATCGGTCTGGGAGATGTCCACGACCACCTTGGCTGGCTCCCCTGCCTTGTAGGAGGTGTAGGTAAAGGGCTTGTCGCTGGCCAGCTCGATCCGGGAAGCGTCAGGTGAAACCGTCACCGAGCGCAGGGTGGCGAAGCCGGTGCTTGCCGTGCTTGGCTCGTTGGCCGCCGACATCCGTTTGACACAGCCGGCAGATGACATGACCAACATGCTGAGTGCCATGGAAACACATATGACTCTGCTCGGAAACACTCTCATCAGAAACGCTCCTTACCTTTTCTTGGCCAGCGTAAGTACGATGGTTCTCTTGTGGATCTTGCCCCGGTCGCCCTTGAAGGTCTCCACCACCTCGACACTGTTTGCCGTAATCCTGGTGATGCGGCCGTTGCCGGAACCAAGCTGCATCCCGGTCTGCACCACGTACCCCTTGCCCGTGGGGTCGATGATGAGGGCCCGGTTCTCCTTGAGCCCGGCGATGATGCCGGACACTTTGAACTTGCTCGTCTCGAAGCTCTGGATCGGCAGCACGTCCTCGCGGGGACGCACGACCGGCGCCTCGCCCGCCTTGGGCTGCGGCGTCGCCAGCACCGGGGCGTAGGGTTTGAAGGGGTCGGTGCGCCGCGCGAAGTCGAGCTGGTTGCTCCTGGTGGCGCTGGAGACGGCCTTTTGCACCGGTGCAGCCGGAGCCTGAGCCGGCGTGGGCTTGGCGGGCGTTGCCGGCTTCGGGGGCGCAGGCTGCTGCGGCTTGTCCTCGGTTTTGGAACACCCGGCCCAGATAAGGGAGGCCAGCGCTGCGACGATGAGCAGCCTGTTACTTGGGTTTCTTTTCATCCTTGATCTCTTTTTTGTCGAGGAATCGGAAGGTGGTGGCCAGGCAGTTGACCTTTACCGTGGTGCGGCCGTTGGCGGCCTTGATATCGGAGAAGCTTACGTTGTTGATGTTGACGATGCGCGGCAGCTTGCTCACCGCGACGAAGAACTCGGCCACGTTGAAGAAGGTCCCCGAAACGGCGATGTCCACCGGGACCTCGGCGTAGAAGTCCTTGGGGACCTCCGGCTTGGGCCTGAAGAGCAGGAACTCGAGCCCGGCCCCTTTCCCCGCGCTGGAGATGCTGGTGAGCAGCGAGGGGATCTCCTTCTGGTTCGGAAGCTCGGTGAGGGCAGCCTCGAGATCCTTCTTGAGCTGCTCGTACTCGGCCTTGTAGCGCGGCAGGTTGTTGGCGATGCGCCGGTTGTCCTGGATCTGGCGCTGCAGATCCTCAAGCTTGTTCTGGAGCTCGCGGTAGGCGTCCATCTTGGGCTTGTACAGACCGTAGAAGAGCCCGGCTCCTTCGAGCAACAGCACCAGCACCAGGAGGGCCACCCTCTGCTTGAGCGGGAGTTTGAGAACCTTTTCTATCTGTGGATCCATGGCAAAGCCTCAGCAACAAGAAGACGGTTGGTGTGTGACGCGGTGTAACGGTTGGGGACGGCCCCGGCGCTACGGCTTTTTCAGCTGGAAGACGATGTCGAACCGCTTGGCCAGTTCGCCGTTCACGGTGGCCTGTTCCGAGACCTGCAGTTCAACGTTGGTGAAGGCCCCGGTCGCCTGCAGGTTCTTCATGAATACCGCGATGAGCTCCTCGCTCAGGGCGAACCCGGAGATGCTCACGTTGCCGCCGCTTTCGGTGTACCTGGTAAGCCACAGCTTTTCGGGGACCGAATCGGACAGGGCTGCCAAGCGGCTCGCCGGTCCGGTCTTCTCCCGGCGCAGCTGGCCTAACACGTCGAGCTTCTTCTTCACCTCGGCCTGCAGTTTCTTGATGTTGTCGATGGTGCCGATCTTGGTCTTCAGGCTGCGCAGCTCGTTTTCGGAGGTTTCGATCTGGGTCGTGGTGGCAGAGATCTTCGCCATCAGCATGAAGTAGAGCAGGAGGCCGACCAGCAACACCCCGCCGACCGAGAGGGCCAGGATCGAGACCTGCTGGCGGATGGTTTCTTTTTTCTTGGACGCCCTGACGGGCAGGAGGTTTATGCGAATCATTTATCCCCGACCCTCCTTGTGGCAAGCCCCACGGCAACGGCCATCACCGGGGCGATCTCGTCGAGGAAGGCCGCGTCGAACTCCTTCTCGTTCACCGCGACCCGCAAAAACGGGTTCAAAAGTTCCACGGGCATGCCGAGTCTTTGCTGCACGGTCTCGACGAGCTGGGCGGTCTTCGCGCCGCCGCCTGAGAGGTACACCTTGCTGATGCGGTCCTCGCCGGCGGTCGAGTTGTAGAAGTCGAGCGAGCGGCGCATCTCGGTCGCCACCGTGTCGTTGACGCGCTGCAGGACCTCGGCAAGGCGCGGGTCCTCCAAGCGCGAGGCGATGAGCTTTTTGACCTCGGCCTGCTGGGTGTCGATGCCGAACTGCTTCTGGATCTCCTCGGTGTAGAGGCTCCCGCCCAACTGCACGTCGCGGGTGAAAAGAGAGACCCCGTCGCGCACCACGTTCAGGTTCATGATGCTGGCCCCCAGGTTGACCAGAGCCACCACCTCGTTCTCCACCCCGTAGTTGCTCTCGTAGGCGCTCTGCACGGCGAAGGCGTCCACGTCGACCACCACGAGCTTGAGCCCGGCCTCGGCAAACACGGTCAGGTAGTCGTTGATGATGTCCTTCTTGCTGGCAACCAACAGGACGTTCATCTTGGAGAGGTCCTGCTCGTCTGGCGAGAGGATCTCGAAGTCGACGTTCACGTCGTTGATGTCGAAGGGGATGTACTGCTCGGCCTCCCAGTGGATCTGGTCCTCGAGCTCTTCGGCGGGCATCACCGGCAGCGAGATCTTTCTGATGATGACGGCGTTGCCGGAGATGGAGCAGGCGGCATCCTTCACCTTCACGTCGAGGCTTAAAAGGAGCTTCTTCACGGTCTCGACGATCGAGGAGCTGTCCATCAGGGTGTTGTCGACGATGGCCTCGGGAGGGAGCGGGAGCACGCCGACGTTTTGCAGCTGCCAGCCCCCCTTGAGCTCACGCAACTGGACCAGCTTCACGGCGCTCGAGCCGATGTCCACTCCCACAATGTCCTTGTTCTTGGCGAAAAGCATCACGCGGTCCTATCCCCTAGTCCTGAAACACCTTGGTCTTCTCGGCGAGGGAGAACCCCAGGGCAAGCAGGATCTTGCGCTTGGTCTCCATTCTGCAGTCCTCGCCGCGCTCGATGCGGTCGATCGTGATGGGAGAGACGCCGGCCATACGGGCCAACTCGGCCTTGCTCATCAGACGCTCTTCGCGCAACTTTTTGACGCTATTCGTGATCGTAACGGGCATGCGGTTCACCTAGACCCTACGGATTTTGCGATACTTTTGCACCAAATAGGAGATAAGTCAAGAAATTAATCCAAATTATATGTAATTATACTTTATTGTGGGTAATTGTCTTCTTTTTCGATCAAGAGAACTCACCCTGCCGACCGTGCCAGCCCCCTCCCCGCGGCGTTTCTTGGCGCTAGCACCCCTCAGGCTTCGCTTCGCCAGTGCTGCCGGCTCCCCGGCTCAGTCCTTCGCGGCAAGCGCACCGGGCGGGGCACGATAACCTCTGCTGTGTATCGGAAGCGTGCTGAGGGACTCAAGGGGAAAGATGCCGGGAGGGTCAGTAGGCGTAGAGCAGCGAAAGACCGGCCTTTTCCCGGGGGGCGCCACCGACCCCTTTTACCGATATATTGAAAAGGGCCGGCACGTGCTGCGGGTGGATCCCCTCCTCCATCCCGGTCACCGGGCTCCCCGCGTCGAGCAGGTCGTTGCCGCCGGTGTCGGTGTTGCCGGGCACGGTATCGAGGATCTTCACGGTGACCCGGTAGCCGTCGGACTGGCCGACGCCACCAAGGACGAAGGAGAAATCCGGGGAGAGTGCGGGGTCGGGGTTCAACTGCGCAGAGGAGCAGGAGCTCCAGGCGCTGGTAGGGGAGACCAGTTTCTGCTGCAGGCAGTTGTAGCCCGGCAGCCTCAGGCTGATCAGCGAGAACTCGTTTTGCAGGGTGCTTGCCGAGTCGGGGTTTTGCTGCAAAAGCCGCGGCACCAGTTCCAGGGTCACCAGTTCCACGCCGCCGTGCGCCGCGGCGAGCGCCGTGCGGTAACGCTTCTGGCTCGCGGTAAGCTTGGTGCCGGCGCTCACGATGTACAAGAGGGCGAGCGCGATGACCAGCGAGAGGGCCGTCAACATGAGCGCGGTTACCAGTGCGGCACCATTTTCACCTTTGAGGACCATGCCCCCTCCCCTACAGGTTCCCGGGCTGTACCACGATGCTGAAGAGCTTCCAGTGGTAGTGCCGCCAGTCCGGGCTGATCTGGCTGGACAGACGTGCGGCGCTCCAGACGCCGCTCAGCTCAGGGGCGAGCCCGCGATCCCCCACCACGATGGCGCGCTCCGGGTCGACCACCGGGTAGAGGTAGCTGAGGTCCTTGCGCCCCTGCTGGGCCAGGATGTAGATGCGGATCTCCTTGATCTGGTCGCGCAGGTCGCCGGCGCTGTAGACCCCCTTGACGAAGAGCTCCGAGCCGGTGTGGTAGTCCCCCGCACCGGTGCCGCCGGTGTCCAGGAAGAAGACCACCTGCAGGTCGGCGACGCAGTCGAGCAGCGGGTAGGCGAAGTGCGTCGTGCTGTTGTGGCTGATCACCTTCTTGTAGAGCACCCCGGTCCCCCGGTTCCTGTCGACACCCGCACAGTACGAGGGGATGTCGTCGGTCCGGTTCAGGTAGTAGTCGGCGCGGTTGAAGGGAAACTCCAGGGGATCCTTGTCAGGGGGGGCGACGCCGTAGACCAGGAAGTTGTCGGTGGCGGCGCTCGGCAGGAAGGACTCGGCGAGAGGCGTGCTGAAAACGAGGGTAAAACTGCTGCCGCCTGCGACGGTGACCAGCTTCCGGCTCACCTTCCCGTCGCTTGTGCCGCTTTGCTTGATGACCAGGGCGCGCTCCCCGCTCCCCAAGAGGAGTTCGCTACCCGCTCCGCTTTGCTTTATGACGGTCCCGGTCGAGGAGTAGTTGAGGTAGGCCCACCTGCGCGAGGTGGTACTCATCCCCAGCGCGGTTCCCTTCAAGACCAGGTAGTCCGAGCCGTTGAACCCCTTGTTGTCCCCGACGACAACCGGGCGCGGCACCTTGTCGGGCGAGTCGGCGTCATGGTACTCGTTGCAGTCGCCGGGGCAGCCGGCCTCGCTGTAGGTGAAATTGGCGGGGAGCTGCCAGGGGAGCCCGAAACCCGCCAGTTCCAGGTCCGAGCGGAGTACCTCGAGACCGATCAGGCCGCCGATGTCGGTTTCCGCGGCCTTGGCCAACACCGAGGAACTCGCCAGTATCCGGTTGAAGGAGGACGAGATGAGCAGCATCACGATCGAGAAGATCAAGATGACCAGCACCAGTTCGACCAGGGTGTAGCCACGATTTGCAGTCATCGGCCTCACCGTCACGGCTTTTTCTTCAAGGTATAGATCCTCTGGGTAGTGCTGACGTTCTTGAACCACCAGGTCACCCCTACGGTAAGGAGCCAGGTACCGCCCTGGGAGCGGCTGTCCCTGGTGACCCGGAACGGCTTCAGCCCGCCGCCCACAGGGCGGACCGCGGTGGTGGCGTTGGGGAAGTGCAGGCTGGAATCGAGCACCATCCTGCGCAACTGGTGCATCTGCTCCTCGCCTACCTGCTGGGCCTGCTCCCGGTAGCGGTTTCTGAGGGAGTGCCCGTAGGCCAGGGTAACCGTCTGCAAAAGTCCCAAGAGCCCGACGGTCATGATGAGCATCGCGATCATCAGCTCGACCAGGGTGAAACCGGATTCAGCGCTTGGTGATGTACTTGGCGTTACAGTCATGGCCTGAGTCCCTCTGGCCGATGCTCAACCTGGTCTTCGATACAACCACGCTGTCCAGGGCACCGGTCGGCTCGGCGGAGTCCACGCAGATGGAGCATTCGGTAAGGGCAATGCCGCGCTCGTTGAAGTCGATGGTGGCCCCCTCTTCCACCGACAGCGGGTAGCGCAAAAGGGAGCTGCGCAGCGGTGCGCCGCTGTCGGCTGACGAAGAGTAGACCTCGTAACGCGCAGGGTAGAGCTTCACCCGGGTCACCCGCCTCTGGTACATGGCATTGGCCCGGGTCTGCTGCAGGTCGGCCAACAGGCCGTGCGTCTGGGACTCGATGCGGTAGTGCGTCAGCAGGCGGGTGAACACCGGAACGGCAACGCCGGTCAGTATTGCGAGGATGGTGACCACCAGGACCGTTTCTATGAGCGAGAAGCCGCGCTGCCTCATCTGGAAGCCTCCGCGCCGGGCCCGGTGCCGTTCCCGGTCGGCAGAATGGCAAAATTACAGCTTCCCAATGTTACCATCGCCCGCACAAATGAAAAGGCGGGGTGGTCCCTTCTGAGGAAACCGGAGCGGCGGGAGGCGCGAGGGGGCCTGGTGGGTTATTGAGGTGCGCGCAAAAAAAGACGCCCGGTCCTGGTGGGCCGGGCGTCGGCGGGTTTCTGCGCAGGTGCGGGGGCCTACTTTGCTTGCAGGTTCTGCAGCGAGTCGAGCTCCGACGCGGGAGCCTTGGCGGGGGCACTGCGGAAAGAGAGGAAGTAAAACGCAGCGCCCGCGAGGATGAGCAGGATCGCGTAAAGCAAGAGCATCTTCCTGGAGAACAGGGCCTGCAGCAGCTTCTCGGCCGGGGTGTAGATGCGCGTCCGGCAGATCGGGCAGACCTGCAGTCCCGGCTTGATGAGGCCGTTACAGCGGGGGCAGTTGACCATCTTCTTCTTTTCGGCCACGGCCTGGTGCTGGGGGCGCTTGGCCTCCTGGGCGATCGCACCCTTTTTCTCGAAGTCCTTCTCGGCTGTCCGGTAGGTGACCGAGCCGCGGATCTTGTCGTACATCTCGGCGATCTGGTCCAGGCTCCGCTGAGCCTCGTTCCTGGTCGCGGGGTCCGGTTCGGAGAGCAGCTTGCGGTGCCTGTCCGTCAGGACCTTGAAAACCTGCTCGATCTGCGCGGGCGACGCATCGAGCGGAATCCCCAGCGCCTGGTAACAAAGTACGACGTCGGTAAGTTCGTTATCCTGTCCTTCAGTGCCCATCCTGTCAGCACCTCCTTGTTCTGGGTTTCTAGTGGTTGTGCCACGGGAAACGCTACTGTTTTACCCTGAGGCTGTATCTTTGAAGAACCTGCCGGCTCAGTACTCGTAAACGACCGACAGTTTTTTATCCGCCCCGGTTGCACCCTGCCCTTCAACTTCAATCGTATAGACGTAGTGCTCGAGAGTCAGGGTTGTTCCCGCGCTCGACTCGGCAACGGCGCTGCCGATCAGCTGGTTACCGTTCGTGCCGCTGGCGAAAGGAACCCCAGGAACGGTGTCGACGATCTTCGAGTAGACAGTGTAAGAAGGTTTTTTCTTCTCATCTATCAGGTTGAACTTGATGTCAGGGGAGTTCTTTGGCGCGAAATCCTTGGAGCTAGAAGGACAAGCGGTCCATTTATCTGGCGAGAGCGTGAGTTTTTGCCTAAGACATGCGCTTGCCGCCAGTGACATGTTTAAATCGCGGTACTCTGATGCGATCGTTGCGGTTGAAACGTTGTCGAACAGGCGCGGTACGAGATTTTTGGTGATGAGATCCACCCCACCGTACGTCGCCTCAGTCACGTTGCGATACGACGAGCGTGCAGTGTTTGCCTTTATGGACTGGTCCATTACTGTCCAAAGCCCAATGATGATGACCAGGATGATCAACGTCATCATGAGCGAGGTCACTAGGGCCATCCCTTTGTCATTCAGGTTTCGCATGTTAAGCCTCATGAGATCACAAACTCGTCGGTCTGGCAGTGAAACGGTACAGTTTCCAGCGGTAGTGCTGGTAGTTCGGACCGGAGAGATCAATATACCGGGACAGACTTCCCAAAGACGTATCATCACCGATCAAAAGCGGTGTCGAAGGGTTGTTGAAAGACCTGTCGTAGACACCGTCCTGGGCCAGGATGAATACCTTCACGACTTTCAGACTGCTGCGTACAAAGGCGGGATCTGAAGGGGACAAGGGATTGCCGGGGGACGTCGTGGTGCCGTTGGCGTTGCTCCAGGTGTCGACGACGTTGCTGCCGGAGGCGCCCGTGGCGTTCCAGCCAAGCACCACTTGCATGTCAGCGACACAGTCAAGGAGCGGAATCTGCGTCATGCTGCCGTCCGACTGGTTCAAAACCGTCTTGTAAAGAGTCCCTGCCCCCGGCGCACAGCTTTTGCTCATCTCCTGGGGGACCCGCTTAACCAGGTAGTCGACCCTGTTGAAAGGAGCCCTCGGAGTACTACTGCCAAGCCCGTAATAGTAGTAGACCTGTCCATTTGCCGTAGGGTGGTAGGTGCTGGCATATTTGCCGTCATCTCTATAGGTAAGAGCCCAACTTGTGGGGGTTGAGGTATCAAAGACCAACTTCCTGTCGAGATTGCCCGTACTGTAGACCTGTCTGAGGGTGATGACCTTGTCGACACCGTCGGAGAGCTTATCTTCACCCTTGGTCCAGATTTTTGCCGGGGTGGTGTAGTTCATATAGGACCACTTCTGCGCAGCTGACTCGGTACCAAGAGAAGTTCCCTTGATGGCGAGATAATCGGTCCCCGAGAGGATGATGGAGTTATCACCTTTGTCGAGGTCGTTATCCCCGACCACCCCCCTGGGCACAGCTTTCCCAGCCGTGTCGTTATAGTCTGCTGCCAGAGTCCCCGCGGCCGCCTCGCTGAAACTGGGCGCGGTGTCCGCCAGCGTGTATAGCCCGTATCCCGCCTGCACGATGTCGTGCCGCAACATCTCCAGCCCAAGGACGCCATCGATGTTGCTCTCCTCGCTTTTGGCGATCACCGTCGAGGTATGCAGAGCGCTGTTGAACGATTTCCCGACCAAAGCGATCACCACCATGAACAACGCCATAGCGACCATGACTTCTGCCAGGGTGAAACCCTTCTGACCCGATTTAGGGAATACCTTCACCATCTTTTTCACCTTACTTGCCGTCATCAGCCACGACCGTCGACAGGTTGTGCTGGTACGACTTGTTCTTGTAGTGCCAGGTGACAATCACCCGGACCTGTTTCCCGCCAGTACCGTACCTGCTGACACTTTCCGTGACCGAGTAGTTGGAAAATCCCGCCCCCCTGAAGGCAGGAATGACAAGTGCAGGCGAGGACGGATTCGTCGAGGTGTACTGGGAGAAACCCTTGGTCGCCCGCTCCTTGACAAGCACTTGATCGGCAATTTGTACGGCGCTGGTCCGCATCTTGTTGGTGACATTCATGGAAACCGAAAGGGCGACCATCTTCAAAAGGCCGAGGACCCCAACGGAAAGAATCAGGGTCGCGACCACAAACTCGATCAGGGTGAACCCGCCTTCGTCACCAGATGCTGCACGTAGAAACATTGTCCATTCTCCCGATGTTGATTCTGGCGGCACCGACGACAACACAGTTATTCCCACCCCCATAGGTAACCGGAGTTACTACCAGGGTCATGTTGCTGTTGGTACAGGTGGTACTGTCGGTCAGTCCGCTGGTCTGGAACTCGACGCAGTCAGAGGTGCCGCTGCTGAGCGTTGTAAGTGTGGTCCCCGTTTTTCTCTTCAGGACAAAGGGGTAGTTGGTCACCCGCACCAGGGTCCCCGCGGCGGTGCTCTCGTAGGGCGAGGTGTAGGTTTTGAACGTGGACTGCTGCGGCCCGAAAAACACGATGCTCCGTTTCTTCTGCTGTAAGGCGCCCAGCCGGATGTTCACCAGGTCCGCGTGAAGCTGCCTGGTCTGGCTCTTGATCTTCTCCTTGCTGTTGGTCTGGCTGAACCGAGGAATTGCTATGGCGGCCAGAATCCCGGCAATGAAAAGGGTAACGACTAACTCAACAATCGTGAAGCCGCGCGGGTTCATGTCAGCGCTCCCGGATATGGATGATCCGTTTGGACGGGAAATGGTTGGCATTGGAGGTCATCGACGGTTTGTCCTTAGGCGGCGTTCCCTTAAAGGCGGCGGTTTCACGACCGTTACTCAAGGTGAAGTCCTTGTTCAAATCCACCTGCTGGAAGGCTCCCGTGGAGAGCTGAATCAGGAGTTGCCCCAAAAGGCTCACGGGGGGAGCCGCGCCGGTGTTGTACTGCACCTCCCACACCGAGGTGGACCCGCCGTAACTGCAAACGTCGGTAGAGGGAGCAAAGGTCGAAAAGGTAACCATGCCGTTGTAGCTCGCGATGGGGTCCGTTACGACCCGCTTGGCGTAGCTCCCCGACGGTGTGCCCAGGTTGATGAACCAACCGTCCTTACCGCTGGGAAGCGACGTCACCGGGTTGGTAGTCTGGTCCACCAAGGTACTGCCGGAAACACCGCTGGAGGTGCTGGTGGCGGCGATCTTCGTGGTGCAGGGGGTCGAGGTGCTGCCGCTGAAGGTGTCCGAGGCGGCATAGCAGGGCTCCTTGATGCCGAAGAGAGACTGGATGTTGGTCTGGTCGTCCCCCTTGCTGTAGTACCTTCCGGTGCCGAAGTACAGCCACAGGTTGTGTGCCGTGATGTCCTGAAGCCGGGTCACCGCCGAGGTGACCGGGCCGATGTCGTCGATCACCGGGGAGATGCTCCAGTGAGAGGGATCCGGATCGTTGTAGGTCAATAGACGCAGCACCCCCCCCTTGTTCCACTGCGCGGGTGACTGGGTGAAATCGGCCTTGGTAAAGCCGATGTAGAGCGCATCGTCGCTGTAGTTGCCGGTCAGGCTCAGAGACTTCTTGTCGGCGTCGAGTCCCGATGCCGAGAGCGAGCCGCCGAAGGCAAAGCTCGGCATAGCGGCAACTTGCGTATGGATCGTCGACGAAGCGGCGTTCAAGGTGTGCCCCGACGCCAGGTTGTTGAAGGTCCTCACGATGTTTCCCGTCTTCAGATCGAGGACGAAGATGGTCAAGGGGAGATCCGAGTTGCCGTAGAAGTTGCCGCCGGAGATGGCACCGGTCGGGCCGGAGGCGAGGATCGCGAACCACTTGCCGTTGCGACGTGTCGGGTTGCTGGGGGTCTCACCGGGATCCTTGACCCTCATGATGGCGGGAGTCACCGTGGTAAAGCCCAGGCGCGGGTCGGTAAACTCCCACAAAAGCTGCGGGTAGCTGGAAGAATCGGTTCCGATCGTGCTCCCCGACGGCGAGGTGATGTCCAGGGCGAAGACCGACGAGTAGCCGAGGGTCGATGGGCCATTGGAGGCGGTGACGGGCACCCTCACAGCTTGGCTTTCGTACAGCTGGCCGCTTGCCGAGGTTTCGCTGACCAGCCCAGCCCCCGCGCAGGTAATCACCGTCGCGGTTACCGAGGTGATGGCGAAGGGGCCGGTGTTGCCTGCATTGGTGAAGCCGGAGGTGGTAAAGACCTTGCCGACGGTCCAGCCGTCGGTGAGGAAGCTGCCCGAGCTGCGGGTAAAGGTCTTGCCGCTGGCATTGACGGTGATGCTGGTGCTGGCGGTGGTGACCGGGTTTACGCGGGTGGCACCGCCCAGGCCCATGCTCCCGATCATGACCGTGCGCCAGCTGGTGCCGCCGCTGCCGCTCGTATCGTAAGACAGGCTGTTGCCGCTCAGGGATGTCTTGAGAGCACAGGTCGAGTAGGTCGAGCTGTTGCAGTTTATGGCGGCGTCGCCGGTCACGTTGATGCTCACGTCGGCGATGATCGGCGTCGAGTCGAGGAAGTACATGTGGCTGTAGTTGGAGAGCGACAGGTACTGGAGGTACGGGAGGACGTTCTTCGGGACGAAGGCCCACAACTCCTTGCCGAGATCGCTGACCGCAGTGCCGTTGGCGTTTTTCAGTTCGGCCACCACATTCGTGGAGGTGCCGTTGAAGTTCGAACCGGTCTTGAAGGCGTGCAGCATCCCGTCGTTGGCACCCACGAAGGCCAGCCCGCGGGCGTTGTAGTCGCTCGAGCTGATGAACCTGGTGTAGGTCGTGTCCGAGTAACCCGAGGCAGGCGAGAGGTTGTAACTGTTCAGGCGCACCTCGGTGAGGATCTTGGGGGTCGAGTTGACGATGTCCCCAAGCTTCCAGGGTTGGGTGAAGGTCCCCGAGGTGCCGTTGCAGGTACTGGTCGTATAGCGCACCGTCCGGTTGCGGTAGGCGGTGTCGACGTCACTCCCCCTGGTGTACTTGATGACGTCGTAGGCCCCGGCGTTGCTCGTGACATCGAGGTAGGACTTAAGCTTCGACGTCGTGCTGCCGGAGGAGGCGGTGTCGTTGAAAGAGATCTTGGTCGCACTGGAAGCCGTCGGGTCGTTGGTGAAAATGACCCGGTCCGCCTCGCTCGTGCAGAACAGCTTGGTCCCCGCCTGCCACAAGGTCTTCACGTCGTCGGGATCGACCTCGGACTGGAAGGTGGTCGAGTCCTTGGTACCGTCGCCGTTGGCGTCGTTGTAGAGCCGGACTTTGGTGTAGGTGCCGTCGAAGTTGAACTCGACGATCCTGTCCTGGGTGAGGTTCAACTTCATGTCGTTGACCGTGTCTTCCCTGATGGTCACGTGCTTCAGGGTCGGGTCGACGAAGTACCAGTAAGACTGCAGCTCGCCGAGCCAGGTCGCCTTGGTGTAGCTTTCGAAGGTCTTGATCGGGTAGAACATCGCCTGCAGCAGCTGCGAGCCGGCGTTGTCGTTGTTACCGAGGATGGATGCCGCCGTACCGGACGAGATCCGCTCGAGGATGTCGTTGACCGCGTTGAGGATACTGGAGGCCACCTGGTCGCCGTCGGATGCCTCGAAGTAGTTGTAGGGAAGGTTCGTGTGCGGAACCGGGGAGGTGTCCCACTCCTTGCAGGTGACGGTCGAAGTGCTGTCCCAGCGCGTCGGGTCGTTGCATTCGGTCAGGGGGTTGTAGCTCACGTTAAGGCTGGTCGACCACCCTGTGGTATTGGTGACGGTTTTGTACCTGCCGGTCGAGCTGCTCGGGGGGGAAGTCGTGAACGGGTACGGCAGGTTGTTTTTATCGATGTCGTTGAACCCACCGAAGATGGACAGGGTCTTCAGGGCGTTCTTGCCGGTGGTCGAGTCGTCGAGCAGGTAGATCCCGTAGGTGGTCACGTTCTGCTGGCCGGCCATGTTGGTATCGTACCCCGCGGCACTCGTGGTCCCGGTCTCGGGACGCAGGTCGTAGGTGCTGTTGCGGACATGCATATCGTAGGCGACATAGGCGGGGTCGGATGCGTAGGTGGTATCCGGAGAGTTCCAGTCACCGTCGGTGGCGAGAATCACGAACGACTTGCGGCACGGGGTCGCGACGTTGCCCGAATCGTAGAAAGGATCGTAGGAGGCGTTCCCCTTGGTGGAAGTCCCCGAGCTCGGCCAGCCGCTGGGCATGCTGGCCACGCTCCTGATTCCGGTGCTGCTGTTGTCGCTTTGGAAGAACTTTTCCGCAGCGGTCATCGCCTGCCTGGTGTTGGTACCGCCGGTCGCCGGGAGCCTGTTGATGGCGTTTATGTAGTTGGACTGTGCCTGATTCTTGGTGGTATCGTACGTGGTCCCCCCGGCATTCGGTGCATAGGTTACCCCGTAGTCTGTACTGAAAAACGATATCTCCATATCCGCCTTGTTGGCAGTCGAAGTCGGTCCCGTGTAGATGTATTGGATGGTTCCGGTGATGTCCGCGGGAGTGGAGGTCTTCACCCTCGTATAGGCGTAGATCGTGTACTGGAGGAACGACCCGGTATTGTTGTTGGAATCGGTGAACAGAGTGTTCTCGTTTACCGTCAAGGTCGAGGCGGTTACCGAGGCGACGGTGAAGGTACCGTTGTTGCTGATGGAGCGAAACCCGGACGCCACGAGGGTCATGCCGGCGACCCACCCGTCGGAAACGAAACTGCCGCCGTCGGTCCGGGTGAAGGTCTTAGTCGACGCATTGATCGTCATGGTTTTACTGATGGTCTTCGCCAGAACCTGGCAACCGGCTGCTGCAGGAGTGTAGGTGATCTTGGTGAAGATGGCGTATTTGCCGGTCTCGGTAGTGCCAAGGTTGCCGTTCACCGTCATCTTGGTGGCTGTCAGCGCCGTAATGGTGAAAGTACCATCGTTGTTGGTGCTGATCGCGCTGGAGCTCGGCCTCGTGATCTGAACGGTGTCGCCAATTGCATACTTCGTGGTAAAGTCGCCGGAATATCGGGTGAACGACTCGTCACTGGCATTAACGTCGACTTTGAGGTTCGAATCCGTGACGGTGGACGTCGTGGCGATGGTGTAGCTGGTACTGCTGATCTGCTCCTGCCCGGTCAGCGAGGAGGGGCCGGCATCGAACAGGCACTGCGTGGTCGACTCGGCGGCGATGCGGCCGGTGTTGAAGGAGTCGCCGGCTTCATGTTCCAGGACGTCGGTGCTCCCTGAAGCCACGCGCCCCCCGGTCAATACCTTGCGCAGGATATCCACCTTGTTCGAGGTGAGGTAGTTGAGCAGACGTCCCGAAACGCAACCGGATTGCCCGATGTGGTCGGTATTGGTGCAACTGGTGTTTTCGGTCCAGAAGCCGTTGGTGGGACTCATCCCGGTTGTCGTGGAGGTGTCGTACTGGTAGTACATGTCCTGCTTGAAGTACCCGTAGTAGCTGGTGCTCGAATTATAGGTCGAGGAGGTCTGTATGTACGGGTAGTAGTTCATCGACCCGGTGTAGTCGAGGACGAAGTGGATGTTCGGCTTGGCGTTCTGGGTCAGGTACGGAGGCTGGCAGGCGTAGTTGGCATTGCTCGCCCCGGAGTTTGACGAGCCGATGTTGTTCGCGGCCAGACATTGCTGCCCACCGGATACCATCGACAGCGCCCAGACAAGTACCAAAGCAGGGATAATTTTTTTCATACCGTCACCTTTTCCAAGTTCATTGCTCACTCGCCAACCCCGCCGTTACGGCGCCTTTTCAATCAGATTCTTAAGCTCTGCCGCATCCCGATAACCGGTTACCACAGCGCCATTGGGAAGTACCGTTGCCGGGGTAGCGACGATATCGTGCCGCCGGGCGTAAATGATAACCTCGTCGACCTCCTTGACGCCGGTCGGCCTCCCGGGGATGTAGATCTCCTGCCCCGCAAGGGCCTTTTCCAGCATGGTCCGGTTTTTGGAGTCCACGATGGAGCGCGCCTTGTCGTAGGCTCCCGGGTGTGCCGGCAACGGGTAGATGATCAGGTGGATGGCCAGATCGGGCGCCATCTTTTCGAGCTTCACCAACTCCTGGTACATCTTCGCGCAGTAGGGGCACTCGGGATCGATGAAGACGTACAGGTGCTTATTTCCTTTTGGATTGCCGATAACCAGGGCGTTTTGCAGCGGCAACGAGGCGGGATCGACCGAGGCGGCCTGGGCCATCCGGTGCGACTGGTCCTCGAACGCGGTCTGGGTGCGCAGCGTCTCCAGATCGACCACGATCCCCTGCATCAAGCGCTTCTTGGCGTAGTCGATGTAGATGGTCCCCTGTTTGCCGTCTTTCTCCACCAAGAGTTCAAAGAGCCCGGGCACCGGGGCCTGCCGGACCGCCTTTACCGTCCCCCCCAGCTTTTTAAGCAGCGACTCCGCTTCCTTTTCGGTCAGCTTGTGGCAGGCAGAGCACTCCCCTTCCCCCTGTGCCTTGGGAAAACCAGAGGCAGTTCCGGCAACAATCAGCAGGAGGACCTGCAAGAGAACGAGACAGAGGATGTTCCCTGTCCAGGAACGTTTCACCAACAGATGGGTCATCGCGAACGGTCTCCTCGGCCAGCGGGGCTTCTGCAACTCCCTCCGCTGAGGCCTGGTGCTAAACCTGGGCGGGGAGAGGCTCCTACCTGTCAGCAAAGAGTGCACCAACTTATCCCCCCGCATTACACTCGGGCAAGCCACCAGAAAATAGCAGGTTTTTGAAATGCCAGGTCGTGCTGCCGCCGGACCTACGCAATATTTGCATAGCGCAAACCCCAACTGTCTATGCAAAAAGGTTAAGGTAGACATCCGGAAACGCCGGACCAGGCAATCATTTCAGACATCTGGTGCGTCAGGGGCTTGCTTAAGAGAGGATGGGAGGTTCCGGGAACGTCGTGACCGCGATGCAGAAGCTCTTGATCGCAATGTAGAAGCTCTTGATCGCAATGTAGAAGCTCTTGATCGCAATGCAGAAGCTCTTGATCGCGATTCACAGGCTCTTGATCGCGATGTACGAGTTGTGGAGCGTCTTTATCTGGAAAATGGTCGCGGCAGAAAAATCGTAGGGTGAACAAAAAAAAGCCCGTCCTGAGACGGGCTTCGCGGTGGGGTGAGGCGGAAAGGGGCTGGACTCAGTAGGCGTAGACCACCGAGAGGTTCGCCTTCTCTTTGGGGTTGGTGGCCTTTTCCCCTTGCACTTCGAGGGTGTAGATGTTGGGGGTGCGCATGGTCTGGGTGGCGGAACCGGCGCCTGCCACGCCGATGCCGCTGTCTAGGTAGTCGATGCCGCTGGCGTCGAGCAGTCCCACGCCGGTGGTGGTGTCGACGATCTTGGTGTAGACCTTGTACCCCTGCGAGCCGTTTTGGCCGGGAAGGGTGAAGGTGATGTCCGGCGACTGCTTCGGGTTGGTGGTCTTCATGGCCAGCCCGCTCCAATCCGCAGTGTTCTTGAACATCTTCTCCTTGAGCACATCCTTGTTGCCCAGGACCATGTCCAAACTGCCGCTTCCCCCGAAATCGGTAGCCAGCGACAGGTACCCTGAGGAGTAGTTGGAGAAGAGCCGGGGGATCACGGTCTTGGTCAGGAGGTCGGTGGCGCCGTAGGAGGCCTCGAGGGAACTGCGATACCTGGTCTGGGCCCCGGAGTTCTTGGTGGTGGCCAAAACGAAGTACAAAAGGGTCAGGATCATCGCCAGGCAGATCAGGGCGAACATCATCGAGACCACCAAGGCGACCCCGTTCTCATTTTGCAGCTGTTTCATAACAACGTCCCTTGCCAGTTAGAAGAGGTTCTTCGGGCGCACCACGATGGTGTGCACTTTCCACCGGTAGTTCTGCCAATCGCCGCCGATCTGGCTTTGCAGGTCGAATACTCTGCCCCTCAAGACACCGCCGAAGCTCTCCCCTACCGTGACGTAGCGCGAGGGATAGGTGTAGCCGCGGTCCTTCTTCCCCTCGTGGGAGAGCAGGTAGACCCTGATCTCGCGGACCTGGTTGCGGATGTCCTCGGCCGACTTGCCGCTCATGTCGGTGGCGTGGTCGTTCACGATGCCGGTCGCGGACAGCGAGGTATCCACGCCGAAGACCACCTGGAGATCGGCCACGCAGTCGAGCAGCGGGATCTGCGTGAAGCTGCCGCTGGTGTGGCTCAAAATCGCCTTGTAGAGCACCCCGGTGCGCGGCGAGCACTCCGCGGGCATGCCGGAGGCCGGGGTCATCACGTAGTAGTCGGCCCGGTTGAAGGGGGCGCTGAGATCGACGCCGTCGACCCCGTACACCTCGTAGGTATCGCCGTCGATGTGGTTCTGGGTGAGCGTCGAGAAATTGGAGAAGGTGGTGGAAAAGGCACCGGCTCCGCTCACCATGAGCTGCTGCGCAGGGGGCGTCGTGGTGAGCGAGTTTTTCACGACGATGACCCGGTCGGTGGCGGCAAGGTCGCGGCTTGCGTCCCCCCACTGCCGAACCGACCGGCCTCCGTTGGCGTAGGCGACGTTGGTCCACTTCTTCGCGGCGGGGTTGTTGCTGACCAGCATGGACTTGATCACCAGATACTTCGAGCCGTGCCCGTCGCTCCCCACGTTGAAGGCGGTATCCGCGCTTTGCACCGCCCGCGGCGCACTGGAGGGTGCGTCGTTAAAGGAGGTGACCCAGTTGGCCGCCGAACCTGGAGGCGTGGTGGCGGGCCAGAATCCGGCGGCGGGATAATCGGTCGTGGCGATCTGGGCCTCCTTGTAGGCGGAGCCGGAGATGCCGGTCACCGTCCAGGGGAGGCCGAAGCCCGCCTGCTTCAGGTCCGAGCGCAGCACCTCGAGCCCGACGATGCTCTCCTGGAGCGTCTCGGCGGACTTGGACTGCTGGGCCGCGTGCTTGGCTATCGAATTGAACGAGTTGGCGGTGATCAGCATGATGGTCAAAAAGATCCCCATCGCCACCAGCACCTCGACCAGGGTGAAACCCCGGCTGTCGCGCAGATACATTACGTTTTCCTTGTCAAAGTCTTGCGCTGCCACTGATTCCCAGCCTCAAGGGGGAAAGGGATCAGGAGGGGGACTGGGACACCGTCGCGGTGACCCGGTTTTGATACTCGACCTGCTTGAAGGTCCATTTCACCGTCACCATGAGGAGCCTGGTGTCCGCGCCGAGGGGCGCGGTGGAACGCTCCACGGTGTAGCGCAGTCCCCCGCCGCGTACGGCGCTGCCCGCGGCAAACGAAGAGTAGCTCGCCGAGTAGGAATCGAACGATTTCCCCCTCAGCTCGTTCATGTACTTCTCGCCGAGGTACACCGCCTCCTCGCGCTCCTGGTTGCGCAGGTTGTGCTCTAAGGCGATGCCGATCGCCTGGAGCAGCCCGACCATGGCAACGATCATCACGACCAAGGCCACCATCATCTCGGTCAAGGTGAAGCCGGCGTTATCTTTGAGTAATGGCGGACACCTCACAACTGGTTCCCCCCCTTTTTCCTAGTTTGATGCGCGCGGTCGATACCACGATGCTGTCGACGGCGCCGCTGGTAGTGCCGAGGCTGCCATCCGGGTCGATGCACAGCGGCAGGTCCGCCGTGCCGGTGTAGAGACCGGAGGCATCGAAGGTCACGGTGAGCGAGGTCCCCGCACTCCCCCATTTGAACGGGTACTTAAACGGCTTCTTGGTGCTGATCGGCTGGACTCCGGCGCCGGTCTCGCTCGACGAGTAGACCGCAAAGCTCGACCCGGAGAAAACCACGCTGCGCGCCCTCTTGGTGAAAAGCGCCTCGGCCCTGACCGACATCAGGTCGCTGAAGGTCTGCCTGGCCTGGGTCTCGACCCAGCTTTTTTTCTGCATGCTGTTCCAGTTGGCCGTGGCGATCGACAGCAAGATGCCGATGATGGCAACCACCACGACCAGCTCGACGATGGTGAAGCCGTTGCGACGCATGTCAGTGCTCCTGGATGTGCAGGATCTTCTTCACCGGCTTGTTGCTCGAGCTGCTGATGATCGGCGGCGCGTCAGAGGGCGGCTTTCCGGTCAGGGGCTGGGCCATCCTGCGGTAGAGCTTGTCGGTGAAGGCAGTGGCGAGGTCGACTTCCTTGAACTCGCCGGTGGAGAGCTGGATGAGCGCCTTCCCGGTGAGCGCCCTCGAGGGGGGCGCATCGCCCGTGTCGTACTTCACCCCCCAGAGAAACGAATTACCGCCGTAGCCGCAGGCGTCCATGGTGGGCTCGAAGGTGGTGAAGTACACGGTGCCGTTTATCAGTGCCACGGTGTCGGTCACCAGGCGCTCGGCCCCGGCACTCGTGGTGTTGGCGTCCAGGTCGATGCGCCAGCCCGGGTCGCCCGAGGAGAGCGACGAGATGGAGCTGGTCTGGTTCACCAGGCTGCCGCTCAACTGGTCGGTGCAGTTCGCCTGGTGGTTTATGTAGTTGCCGATGTTCCCCTTGTTGTAGCAGGGCTCCTTCAACCCGAAGATCATCCGCGAGCCGCTGTAGTCGTCCAGGGCGATCGAATCGCGGAAGTAGTAGCGACCGGTGCCGGCGTAGAGCCAGAGGTTGCGGTTCTTCTTGTCCTGCAGCTTGGCGACCGCCACGGTGACCGGCCCGATCCCGTCCAGGATCTTGCTCCAGTGCCAGGCGTTCGCCACGTTGGCGTCGGTGGGGTCGCTCACCGGGTCGATCAGGATCCGCCCTACCCCGCCGTCGGTCCAGGAGTTCCCCGAGGAAGCCTTCTTGACGTAGCCCGTGTACACCGCGTCGTCTTGGTAGTTCCCGGTGGTCGTGGTGTCCCAGCGGTCGGTGTCGATCGCCCCGCCGATGAGCGAGCCGGAGAAGGCGTTCTGGAGCCCGGTGTCGATGGTCTTGATGAGCGCGCCGGTGCGCAGGTCGACCACGAAGTACTTGAGGTTCTGGTTGGAGCGCCCCAGGAACTGGTGCGACACCGTGTCGATGGGACCGGTGGGGCCGGAACCGAAGATGGCGAACCACCTGCCGTTTTTCTGGGGTCCCCCCAGGCGAACGATGGCCGGGCCGCTGGTGGCAAAGCCCAGGTCGGGGTTGCTGAATTCCCATAAAAGCTGCGGGTTCGCGGGATCGGTTATGTCGAGCGCGAAGTAGGAGGAATAGCCAAGGGCCTTGCTGGTGTCGGCCGGGTCCGTCGTGGGAGTGGTCACCTTGTTGGTGGAGGAGCTCGCCGAGGAGGCGCCGCCGAGCCCCATGCCGCCGATCACGATGGTGCGCCAGGTGTTCAGGTTCGGGTCGAGGTTGCCGGCCGCGGTGGTGACCTTAAGGTTCGTCGGCTTGTCGCAGGTCCAGTAGTCGTCCTTGGTGCACCCCGTGATGTCGCCGATGGAGGCGTCCACCAGGAGGGTGCGGCCGTCCACGGCGTAGAGGTGCTGGTAGGCGGGATCCTGTGAGTACTTGAGGTACGGCAGGAACTGCTTCGGGATGAAGGCCCACTCCTCGCGTCCCAGGTTGGTCCCGGAAAGGGTCGCCTTGGTGAACCCGGACGGCTTCACGGAGAGGACCCCCAGGTTGAAGGCGTGCAGCATCCCGTCGTTGGCCCCCACGTAGACCATGCCGCGGTTTTGGTACTGGTTGGACTCCACGAAGTACCGGTAGGACTGGTCGTTGTAGCCGCCGGGGGCGGTCAGGTTGTAGGTGCCGATGCGCACGGTGGACTGAACGCGCGGGGTCGAGGTGATGATGTCGCCCAGCTTCCAGACCCCGATCCCCTTGTCCCGGGGGTTCGTCACATAGGCCGAGGCCGCATCGGTGCTCACGGTGGCGGCCGGTATGGAGCCTATCTGCACGGTCCGGCTGCGCATGGTGCTGTCGCCGGGGAAGTCGAAGCCGTGCACGTACTTCATGATCTTCTGCGCGTCGGAGTTGTCTGCCGCCTGCAGGTAGGGCTGCAGGACACCCGAGTTGTCCGGGCTGCTCCAGGAGAACTTCATGAGCCCGGTGCCGGAGACGGCGGTGCCGCCGGAGAGCGCGGGGGTGTAGATGGTGCGGGGGCTGGCGCTCAGGTCGCGGCTCCATAGGAGCTTCCCGGCGCGCCAGATGCTCTTCACCTGGTCCGGGTCGACGAGACCTCCCACGGTGACGTCGCCGGTACCGTTTCCGTCGCTGTCCTTGAAAAGCTGCACCATGGTCCGGTTCGAGGCGGTGTCGAAGGTGAAACGGACCACGTTGTCGTTCACCAGGTTGAGCTTCAGGTCCCCGTCGCTGTCCTCGCGGATGGTCGAGTTGTTGATGTAGGGATCGATGTAGTACCAGAGGTTCTGCATCTCCCCGATCCAGTTGGCCGCGGTCTGGTTGTCGAAGATCTTCTTGGGATAGAAGACCGCCTGCATGATGTTGGCGCCGCTCCCCTCGGAGTTGCTGAGGATCGAGGCGGCGGTACCGGAGGCTGCCTTGGCGGCCACGTCGGTGAACACCGAGGTGAGTGCTGCCTTGAGGTCCTCGGGCTTGCTGGCGAGCTTGAGGGTGGTCCCGCCGTTGGCTGCCGTCTTGGTGAGCAGGGTGAGCGAGTTGCAGTCCCCCGAGGCGCCGTTTGCCTCGCCGTTGAACACCACGTAGCTCGTAAAGGAGTCACGGGCGTTGGCGGGAGCCGCGGTCGAGGCGCTGCCGCTCAGGCTGAAGGTGGCGATGTTGCGGTTCTTGGCGATCCAGGACATGATCGCCACGTTGTTGTTGCCGCCGTAGTCGGCGCTCGAGCCGCTGGAGGCGCCGGTGCAGGCTACCTGGCTGATGCCGGCCTGGCTCGCGTACAGGCTTGCCAGCCCGCTCACCGTCGTGTTGCGGTCCGCGGTGGAGGAGCCGTCGCTGATCAAGAGCGTGTAGTTTTGCTGGCAGCGGTACTCCGAGGGGTTCAGGCTCTCGTTGAAGTCGATGGGGGGCGCGCTCGTGCCGTCGAACACGGTGCTCGTGGTGGAGAACGCGTTGAGCCTCAAGGCGGTGCGGCTCTTCCCTGCGTCGCTGCCGCTGGGGATCTGGGCGTAGTAGCCGATGGCGTTGTAGTACGCCTCGGCGAGCGGGGTCCAGGTGTTGGCCACGACGTCGTCGATGGCACGGGTCAGCGTGCCGGCGCCGTGAGCCCCGACATCGTCGGGGATGCAGGCCTGGTTCGAGCCGCTGCAGTTGTTCACCGTGGTGCAGACGGTGGTCCCCTTGGTGCCGCAGTAGTTGCTGAGGCAGCTCCCGCTCGAGCAGTCGCTGTCGACCAGGCAGGCGGCGCCGGTCATGGTGGAGCAGATGCCGCGGCCGATGGGGTAGATCACCTTGCCGCCGTCCAGGTTGCCGGTGCCGGCGTCTACGCAGCTTTTGTTGGCGCAGTCGGTGTTGCTGGTGCAGACCTGGCTCGTGCCGCTGCAGACCTTGGTGGCGAGGGCGCTCGCCAGTCCCGAGAGACTCTTCTCGGTCGCCGAGCCGAACTGGTTGAAGCTCATGGCCCCGAGCCGGATCTGGTTGCCGAATTGCTGCACGAGGCCGGCGGGGGGGGTCGCGGTGGCGAGCTTCACCCGCATCTTGCCGATGGGGGGACCCACCTGGGCCTCGACACCCACGCCGCTTATGATGGCGGGGAGGTTATCCGCCACCGTGGTGTCCGACGGCGCGTCGGTCGGGTCGGTGACGTTGGGGGTGGCCATGTCGTTGCAGAACTGGGTGTGCGTCGCGATCATGTCCGCGGTGGTCGCGCTCGAACTGAGCACCCAGGCACCGGAGGAGTTCTGGGTGTAGTACTGCCCCTCGTAGGTGGCGCCGCACAAAAGGGCCGGGTTTCCCGGGGCGATCGCCTGGGGGCCACCCTGGCAGGTGTTCCCCGTCCCGCAGTCGGCGTCGATGCTGCAGGTCTGCAGGTGGTTGTTGGAGCAGGTCTTGAAGCTGCCGTAGACGTCGGAGCACTGCTGGTTCACCGTGTTGATGTCGTCGGTGCCGATGGCCTTCCCGTTTCTCAGCTGCCAGCAGGCCTGCATCGACTGCTGGAAGGAGACCTTGGTCTTCACCACCGCGGCTGAGGCGGGGAGCACGCAGGGGCCGGTGTAGTTGGCCACGCAGCTTCCGTAGTTGGGGGCGATGTTGGTGCAGGGGCCGTAGTCCGTGGAGCTCGCCGCGGTGTAGCCGATACAGGAAGCGGAGTAGGTGGTCCCCTTGTAGGTGTAGCTGCAGGGCGCGCTGCACGAGGTCGGGACCTTGTTGACCAGCCCCTGGGGGAGGTTCGGCGACCAGGTGCCGCAGGTGCCCATCTTGGCGACGGTGTCTATCTTGCAGCTGGCGGTGTCGGTAGCCCCGGTGCAGGAGAGGCTGTTTTTCAGCGAGCAGACGTTCTGGGCCGCCGGTTTGCAGGTGCTGTTGTCGCTCGTCCCGGTGCAGGAGAGGCCCGTGTTCAGGGTGCAGACGAAGCCGGTCTGGCTCTTGGCACTGTTGTAGACGCAGTCGGTCGAGGTGGTGCAGCTCTGGGTGGTGAGCTGCTGGCAGAATCCGCCGGTCGGCGAAGCGGAGGTAAGGCAGGAGGCGACGGTCTGCTTGATGTCGGCGTTCCCCCCGGTTGCCAGCGCGTTCACCGCGTTCTGGCAGTCGGAGTAGCGGTAGGCGTTGCCGGCAAAGAGGTTGATGTAGCTGGTGCCGCCGGTCGAGGGGGCCGAGGGGTTCAGCGTGTTGCCCGGGCCGCTTATGGTGAAGGTGACCCCCAGGGGGATGTTGTTGTCGTTGTCGGCGGTACCGGCGAAGTTCACGAAGTCGCCGGCCAGGGCGCTTTTCACGTACCCCTGCCCTACGCAGCCGCGCGACTCGGCGATGATCCCCGCCCCGTCCCACTTGCCGCCGGTCAGGATCTTCTTCTCGATGTCGAGCTTCGATGCGGTGAGCCAGTTGAGGTAGTTCCCCTTGGCGGCGAAGCGGGTGAGCGTGCCGGTGGAGGCGACGTACTGCACGCACATGGTGTTGGGGATCGACTTCACCGTTTCGCCGCTTGCCCCCGGGCAGCCGTTGGCGAAATTGGCCAGCACCGCGAAATCCCCTTCCGAGAAGTTGGTGGCGCCGGAACGGTAGTAGTAATAGGTAGTGGGGTCGAAATAGCCGGTGTAGGTGTTGGCGTTACTGTAGGTCTCGTCGTAGCAGTAGTAAGGCTGGCGGTCGAAGACCGAGCACCTGTCACCTGTCGTGGCGCAATCGGAATCGTACTGGCAGGTCTTGGTGGTCTCTATGGCGCAGTGTTTGAGCCCCTTGTCCACGAACGAGAGGTCGTACATACTGGCCGAGTTGTCGAGCAGCAAGAGCAGGTTGGGCTTGATGCTCGCCGTGATGAATGCCGGCGTTACGCAGTAATCGTTCCCCGGATCGGCGGAAGCGCTATGGGGCAGGCCCAAGAGGACCAGGGCGAGCAGGAAACCGTAACGCCTGTTTCTGACCGTGTGCCTGTTCAAGAAAGTATCCCCCTTCACAAGGTACCAACGCGCATCCCGCCCGGCTCGACCGTTGACAGAACCAGGTGGAGGAAACGCAACGAGCTGTAGTATTTCACTGACACATTCTCAGTAAAATCGAGCCGGATGGTACTAGTACAATACATTACAAATAGCGAGCAGAATCCCTAGAACACTTACAAACGCTTGCGCAGTTTTTAGAACACACAATTACTGGACGCAAATAAATTGATCCGTCATTTCGCGGGACAAGATATCACAAAGGAATACGTAAAATCCATGCCTTTGTCTTTTAGAAGGGATAAAAACGAGAGGATAATTGGAAGGATGCACTACTTTTTACATCTAGTTCAGCAATCGGTGCGAATAGAGTAAGCATTTCCCTGATTCAAAGCTTACTCGATGCTATAGTCCTTCAATTTGTAGAGGAGCGCACGGTGGCTGATCTCCAGCAGTTTGGCGGCATGGGTGCGATTGCCGCCGGTCTGGGCCAGGGCGCGCCTGATCAGCTCGCGTTCCAGCTGCTCGGCCCCCGCCTTGATGGAGAGCGACTCGGGCTCCGGCAGCTGCCTCCTCCGCTCGAGCCCGATGCTGCGGCGCACCGTGTCGGGGAGACTGGAGAGATCGAGGGTCTCGTCGCACAACACGAGCCCGCGCTCGATGCAGTTCTCCAGTTCGCGGACGTTTCCCGGCCAGGGGTACTGGACCAGGGCCCTCAGCAGCTCGGCGGAGGTGACCACCCCCGGCTTCCCCATCCGCTCGCCGTGTTTTTCCAGAAAGTGTTCGACCAGCAGCGGCACGTCCTCCAGGCGCTCCCGCAGGGGGGGGACGGTGAGCGAGAAGACGTTCAGCCTGAAGTAGAGGTCCTCGCGGAAGTTCCCCGCCGCGGCCAGCGCCCCGAGGTCCTTCGCGGTGGCCGAGATCACCCGGACGTCGACCTTCTTCGAGGTGGCCGCCCCTACCCTGCGGATCTCCTCGTCCTGCAACACCCGCAAGAGCTTGACCTGCAAGGCGGCCGGCATCTCGGCGATCTCGTCGAGGAACAGGGTGCCGCCGTCGGCCTCCTCGAAGAGCCCGCGCTTGTCGCTGGAGGCGTCGGTGAAGGCACCCTTCACGTGGCCGAAGAGCTCGCTCTCCAGCAGCTGCTCGGGAATCGCGCCGCAGTTCACCGCGACAAAGGGAGCATCCTTGCGGGGACCATTGAAGTGCAGGGCGCGGGCGATCAGCTCCTTGCCCGTTCCCGACTCCCCCTGGATGAGGACGGTGGTCTTCACCTCGGCGAGCTTGCGGATCAACCGGAACACCTCGGCCATCCGGTCGCTGCGGCTGACGATGTTCCCCAAGGATCCCGACTCCTGCATCTCGCGGCGCAAGCGGCGGTTCTCCTCCTTGAGCCGCTCGCGCTCCTCGGCCTTTTTCAGCACCAGGGCGATCTCGTCGGCGTTGAACGGCTTCGAGATGTAGTCGTAGGCGCCAAGCTTCATGCAGTCGATGGCGTCCTCGACCGATCCGTAGGCGGACATCATGATGATGGTCGAGCCGATCCCCTGGCTGGCACACTCCTTCAAAAACGCCTTGCCGTCCATGTTGGGCATCCTGATGTCGCACAGGATGAAGGTATGCCCGCCGCGGCGCGCCTTTTCCAGCGCCTCGCCACCCTCGGCCGCCGTTTCCACCAGGTAGCCCAGCTTCTTGAGCATGACCTGCAGCATGTGGCGCAGGTTTTCCTCGTCGTCCACCACCAGGATCTTGGTCTTCTCGCTCTTGTCCAGGGTCATCTTCAGGCACCTTCCTGCGTACTTTTGTTCCGTTGCGCGCCCGGCACCGGGACCGCCGACGGCCCGCGCACCGGAATCCGGTACACGAAGCGGCTCCCCTTCCCGAGGGCACTCTGCACGGTGATCCTGCCGCCGCACGATTCCGCGATGCGCGCCACGATGGCGAGCCCCAGCCCGGTCCCCTTCCCCGGCTCCTTGGTGGTGAAGAAGGGATCGAAGACCCGCGAGAGCTGTTCGGGCGGCATCCCCTCGCCGTTGTCGATCACCTCGACGAGCACCTCGTCCCCTTCCAGGCGCCCCTTGAGCCAGAGGTCGCCCCCCTTGGGCATGGCGTCGCGGGCGTTCATGATGAGGTTGATGAGCACCTGCTGCAACTGGTGCGGATCGGCAGCGAACCGGGGGACTGCCGGATCGACCTCGACCCGGACCCGGAGAAACTTCAGGGCACCATGCGCCTGCAAGAGCTCGACGGTCTTCT
The DNA here is from genome assembly GCF_014193515.1 of Geomonas silvestris. Taxonomy (GTDB): domain Bacteria; phylum Desulfobacterota; class Desulfuromonadia; order Geobacterales; family Geobacteraceae; genus Geomonas; species Geomonas silvestris. The sequence continues at coordinate 454,433 of NZ_BLXX01000001.1, forward strand.
CGATGAGCTCCTTGAGGGCCACCTCTTCGTGCAGCACCCCCTTGGGGCGGGCGTAGTCCAGCAGGCCACGCACGATCCGGTCGATGCGGCGCGACTCCTCGGCGATGCGGCGCAGGTAATCGGCCTTTTCGGGATCTTCGGCCAGCTCGTCCGAAAGGATGCCGGTGTACCCCATGATGGCCGCAAGCGGGGTGCCGATCTCGTGGGCCATGCCGGCGGCCAGAAGCCCGACCGAGGCCATCTTTTCGGAACGGATGGTTTCGTTGCGCGCCTCCAGGATCTCCTGGTTGGCCTGGTTCAGGGAGGCGACCTTCTCCTCGACCTCCTCGCGCTTGCGCCCCAGGGCCAGCACCATGGTGTTGTAGGCGTGGCAGAGCTCGGAGATCTCGCTGCTCCCCGGGACGTGCACGAGACCGCTCAGGTCGCCGGCCTCGATGCGCCGCGTCATGCTCACCAGGCGCCTGATCGGCGTCACCACCGCGCGGGACAAAAGGTAGGAGCCCAAAAGGAGCAGGAGCAAGAAGTCGAGCACGAAGTAGCAGAGCATGAGCCGGCGCGAGGTTTTCAGCCGCTCCTGTTCGGCAGCCAGCGACACCGTCAGGCGCGCGGCGCCGATCACCGTGCCGTTTTCGGTAATGGGGGTGTTGAAGCGGAGGAACTGGCCGTCCGGCGAGATCTGGGAGCTCTCGTGCGCCGTGTGCAGGGCGGTGATGAGCGGAGCATCCGGCTCGCCCGGGTCCGATATTTTCAGGACCGGGCGGGCCGTGTTATCGATGACGGTGAGCCCGCCGAAGCTCTTGTCGCTGTCGAGCAGGGCCAGGTACTTCCCGGCCGGCGTTGCCGGGCCCGGCAGCCCAAGCGGCCGCGGCAGGAGTTCCACGATGGCGCCCAGCTGCAGCTTGCCCGCGTCGCGCTTCAGGGCGATGAGGTCGTTCTCCGAGGTCTTGAACCAGATAAGGGAAAGCAGAAGCCAGGTGAGCACCAAAAGGCAGCTCAAGGCGGAGAGGATGTAAAAGGTGAGGCTGAAACGAAGGGTCAATTGATCCTCAAGTACCACCCGATGATCTCCCTGCCGAAGAAGATGAAGAGCAGCGCCCCGCTGGCCAGGAAGGGGCCGAAGGGAATCGCCAGGGTGGAATCCTTCTTCTGCACCAGCATGAGCGTCACGCCGATCAGGGAACCGAGCAGTGAACCCGCGAAGATGATGAAGAGCACCGCCTTCCACCCCAGGAAGGCGCCGAGCATCGCCATGAGCTTGATGTCTCCGCCGCCCATCCCGTCTTTCTTGGCGACCGCCTGGTAGGCGTACGCCACCAAAAGCAGCGAGCCGCCGCCGGCCAGGATGCCGATCAGGGAGTTGAGCCAGCCGAAACCGGTGATAAACGAGCTGAGAAAACCGACGGCGATGCCGGGGAGCGAGATCACGTCAGGGATGATCTGGTGCTCGAGGTCGATGAAGGTGATCACCACCAGCGCCGAGCAGAGCACGAAAAGGACCGCAAACCCAAGGCCCAGCCCGAACTTGAGGAACAGGGCGAGGGTGAGCGCACCGTTTAAGAACTCGACCAGCGGGTACTGCGGCGAGATCTTGGTTCCGCACTGACGGCAGGCGCCGCGCAAGAGAAGGTAGCTCAGGATCGGGATGTTGTCGTACCAGCGGATCTTGTAGTCGCAGTTTTGGCAGTGCGAGGGGGGAAACACAACCGACTCGCCCTCGGGGAGGCGATAGATGCAGACGTTGAGAAAGGAGCCGACCACCGCGCCAAAGACAAAGGCGATGATGCCAAGAACAGTAATGGGAGCAATCAACGAAAACCTCGCAAGCGCGCGTGAATACCCGGCAAATCGCACCGGAGTGCGCGGGCTGACAGGCATTATACAGAAAGCACCAATCATTTCATAGGAATAATGACAGAAGCGGGTAGGAGCGGGAACGGCTGCGCCTCCTGCAGTGTAGACTCTCCCGGTCCCCAGGAAGAACCTTCTCAAGGGTGACTTCGGAAAAACAAAGGCCGCCGTCTCCTCTTGGGAAACGGCGGCCTCGCTCATCCTGCCATCTGCTGCCTTAGCGCTACTTCAGGCGCTGGATCTTCACCAGGTTCTCTTCCAAAAGCCGCTTCTTGTTGACGAAGTCGGCAATCTTCTCGCGCTCCTTCTCCACCACGTCGGCAGGGGCGCGCTCGATGAAGCTCGGGTTCTCCAGCTTCTTGGTGAGGAACTCGATGTCCTTGTCGATCTTGGCGATCTCCTTGTTGAGGCGCTTCTCCTCTTCCTCGACGTTCACGAGCCCCTTGAGCGGCACGATGATCTCGACGTCGCCGGCCACCTGCAGCGAGGCCTCGGCCGGGCGCTCGATCCCCTGCCCTATCGCCAGGTCGGAGAGACGCGCGAGGCTCATCACGTACACCTCGTTGCGTTTCAAGAGCGCGAGGCTCTCGGCGGAGCCGCAGTCGAGGATGGCGGCGATCTGCTTGCTCGGCGCCACTTCCATCTCGCCGCGGATGTTGCGGATCCCCTTGATGACGTCCATCACCAGCTCCATCTCGGCCGCGGCACCGGCAAACTCGGCCCAGGCAGCATGCGGGGTCGGGAAGTCGGCGACCATGATGGAAGCGGCCCGGCCCTGAAGCGCAGGCAGCGCCTGCCAGATCTCCTCGGTGATGAACGGCATGAACGGATGCAACAGGCGCAAGAGGTTCTCGAGCACCAGCCAGAGCACGTACTTCGCGCTCGCCTGACGGTCGGCGTCACCCTTGTAGAGGTCGTCCTTGGCAAGCTCGATGTACCAGTCGCAGAACTCGCTCCAGGTGAAGCGGTACAGGTCGCTCGCCGCCTCGTTGAACTTATAGGAGGTGAGCCCCTCGTCCACCATGCGCGCCACCTCGTTCAGGCGGTACAGGATCCAGCGGTCCGCGTTGGAAAGCTTGAGCTGCGAGAGCTCGATGCCCGCCGGATCGAACCCTTCCAGGTTCATCATGGCGAAGCGCGAGGCGTTCCAGATCTTGTTGGCGAAGTTGCGGTAGCCGGCGATCCGCTCCTCGGCGAGCTTCACGTCGCGCCCCTGGGCCGCGAAGGCTGCCAAGGTGAAGCGGAAGGCGTCGGTGCCGTAGGCGTCGATCACGGTCAAAGGATCGATAACGTTCCCCTTGGACTTGGACATCTTCTGCCCCTGGGCGTCGCGCACCAGGGCGTGGATGTAGACGTCGGTGAAGGGGACCTCGTCCATGAAGTGCAGCCCCATCATCATCATGCGGGCCACCCAGAAGAAGAGGATGTCGAAGCCGGTGATGAGGCAGGAGGTCGGGTAGAAAGAGGCCAGCTCCGGGGTCTTCTCCGGCCACCCCAGGGTCGAGAAGGGCCACAGGGCGGAGGAGAACCAGGTGTCCAGCACGTCGGTCTCCTGGCGGATCTCGTCGGAGCCGCAGCTGGCGCAGGTCGTCGGGTCTTCCTTGGCGACGGTGATGTGACCGCAGTGGTCGCAGTACCAGGCCGGGATCCGGTGCCCCCACCAGATCTGGCGCGAGATGCACCAGTCGCGGATGTTCTCCATCCAGTCGTAGTAGGTGTTCTCCCACTGGGCCGGGACGATCTTGGTCTTGCCGTCTTTCACGGCCGCCAGGGCGCGCTCGGCCAGGGGCCCCACCTTCACGTACCACTGAAGCGACATGTACGGCTCGACTACGGTCTTGCAGCGGTAGCAGCCACCCACCGACAGGGCGTGATCCTGGATCTTTTCCAGAAGCCCCTGGGCCTCGAGGTCGGCCACCACCTGCTTGCGGGCGGCGAAGCGGTCCATCCCCTCGTACTGCTTGCCGGCGGCGTTCACCACGCCGGATTCGTCGAAGACGTTGATGCGGTCCAAGTTGTGGCGCACGCCCATCTCGAAGTCGTTGAAGTCATGCGCCGGGGTGATCTTCACCACACCGGTGCCGAACTCCATGTCCACGTAGTCGTCGGCGATGACCGGGATCTCGCGGTTCACCAGGGGGAGCAGCACCTTCTTGCCCACCAGGTGGCTGTAGCGCTCGTCGGCCGGGTTCACCGCCACGGCGGTGTCGCCCAGCATGGTCTCCGGGCGGGTGGTAGCCACGATGACGTACTCGTCGGTTCCCACGACCGGGTAGCGCAGGTGCCAGAGGTTACCCGCCTTGTCCTCGTGCTCCACCTCGATGTCCGAGAGCGCGGTGTGGCAGCGCGGGCACCAGTTGATGAGCCGGTTGTCGCGGTAGATGAGCTTCTCGTCGTAGAGGCGCACGAACACCTCGCGCACCGCCTTGGAGAGGCCGGCGTCCATGGTGAAGCGCTCGCGCTCCCAGTCGCAGGAGGCGCCCAGGCGCTTCAGCTGGCCGATGATCTGGCCTCCCGACTCACCCTTCCACTGCCAGACCCGCTCGATGAAGGCCTCGCGCCCCAGTTCGAAGCGGTCCTTCCCTTCGGCCGCCAGTTGGCGCTCCACCACGTTCTGGGTGGCGATGCCGGCGTGGTCGGTCCCCGGCATCCAGAGCACGTTGTAGCCGCTCATCCGCTTCCAGCGCACCAGGATGTCCTGCAGGGTGTTGTTGAGCGCGTGCCCCATGTGCAAGACGCCGGTGATATTGGGAGGCGGGATGACGATACTGTACGAGGGCTTCTCGTTGGGGACCGTGGCATGAAAATACCCCTCGCGCTCCCACACCCCGTACCAACGGTCTTCCACGCTCTTCGGCTCGTAGACTTTTTCCAGCTCTTTGTTTGCCATCTGCCTTACCTCTTTTTGAATAACCGGATCGACCTGTTGCCGTGCCGCTACCGCACCGGGGCTGCCGGTTGATGCGGGCGAATCATCATTCGCGGGGTTCAGGTCGATCGGTTTAGTGAGAATGTGCGCTTCGACGGGTACAGCGAAAACCTATCAGCAGTCGCCTTATGAAGTGTAGGGGCGAATCATCATTCGCCCGGTGCGCCCGCAGGCGCAGACCTCTCATTCCAGGCGGCTCCCGAAAACACCATAAAAAAAGGGGATCGGAAAATCCCCTTTTGAGACGGGTGCCGCGGGACCGGCGGGATTACCCCTTGAGACCGGCCTTGAGCTTTCTGATCTCTTCCTTGATGATCGTCTCGGCCAGATCCGGCACCACTTCCCAGACGATGCGCTCGATGACCTCGCGGGAGACCTTGGAAAGCGCCGCCACCAGGTCGGCTTCGCTCAGGGCCACCGCACCCGCTGCCGGGGCAGCAGGCGCTGCAGCTGCGGCCGGAGCAGCAGATGCCGCTTGGAGCGCCGCTGCCGGTTCGGGCTCGAAGGCTGCCGCAGCCTGGAACTCGGCCTGGGGCTCGACGGGAGCCGCCTGGGGCGCCGGCTTGATCGGTGCGGAAACGGTCTCGGCCGGAGCGCTCTCTTCCGGCTCGAAGGAGAACGGCTCTTCTACCGGGAAGTTGAAGGGATCGGGCTGGACCGCGCTCGGAACCTGCTCGTTGAGGTCGCCGAAGCTGAAGAGCTGCTCGGGCGAGGCTTGCTCGACCGGAGTCGCGATGCTGTCCAGGTCGAGGGCAGGACCGGTTTCGAGGATGTCTTCGTCATCCTCGAAATTGAAGAGCTCCGCTTCGAACTGCGGCTCGACAATGCCGACCTCGACGGGCTCCACGGCGGCTGCGGCCGGGGTGGCAACCTCTTCGAGGTCGAAAGCCCCCCACAGGTCGTCGTCCGGGGTCGCTTCCAGAACAGCTTCCAGGACGGGTGCCTGCGGCTCGGCGGGAGCGGCCGCGGCAGGAGCCTGCGGCGCAGCGGGGGCCATAGGTTCGGCTGCGGCAGCGGGCGCTGCGAAGAAGGCTTGGGCCTCGAAAACAGGTGCAGCCGCAGGAGCCGGGGCAACGGGCGCCGAGACATCCAGCGAAGAGAGATCACCCCAGAGTTCCTCAGCGGCGGCAGCGTCTACCGCAGCGGTAGCGGGAGCGGCGGCGGGTGCGGCGACCGGGGCACTCGGCCGGTTCTTGCCCAGTTCCAGGAGTTCCTTCACCCGGTCGATGAGCTGCTGCGATTCAAACGGCTTGGTGATGGAGGAGTCGGCACCGCACTCGCGCGCCTTCGCCTCGTCGAACGGCTCGAACGCGCCGATCAGCAACAGGATGGGAGTGCCGGCCAGCGCAGGGTCGCGCCGGATCTCGGCACAGACCTCGTAGCCGGACTTGCCGGGCATCAGGGCGTCGACCAGCATGATGTCCGGGCGCATCTCGCGTGCCTTATCCAGGGCCGCGACGCCGTTGTCCACGACGGTCAGCTCGAACAACTCCTCATTGGCAAAGATGATCGCCACGACCTTTTGTATGGTGATGCTGTCATCTGCCAGGAGCAGTCTCTTGCCCATCTATCCCTCCTCCGCTTGATCTTCGTTTTCTAGCCTGTTTAGAGACAAAAATGGTCGCAAAAAGCTAACATACCCGCGGCTAACCTGTCAAGGTTTTTACCCTTTCCGATTAATCCGCCATCATGGAAGCGGCCATCTCGCGCAGTTCCGCGGGGAGCCCGAAAAGTTCGGCGGCCAAGGTGGAAAGCTCGCCGCGCAACCTGCTGAAGTCGTGGACCTTCTTGTAGTCGAGCCGCGCCGACAGAAGCACCACGAAGGTGTCGGAGACCGGGTCGATCCAGATCGAGGATCCCGAGTACCCGGTGTGACCGAAGGAGACCCGGGAGAACTTCTCCCCCCGCGGCGAGGAGTACGGCGAGGCGATGTCCCAGCCAAGGCCGCGCACCACCTCGCCGCCGCGCGAGAAGTAGGGGGCCGTCATCTGGTCCACGGTGCGCTGCGCCAGGACCCGCCTCCCCTCAAGGCTTCCCCCCCCGAGCATCATCCGGCAAAAGCGCGCCAGGTCGTGAGCCGTCGAGAAGAGTCCGGCGTGCCCGGCCACACCTCCCAACTGGCGCGCCAGGTAATCCTGCACCTCGCCGGTCAGCACCCGGTCCTCGCAGACCGTAGAGGAGCAGCGCTCCCGGTTTTTCGGGTTGAAGCCGGTGTTGACCATCCCCAGCGGCTGGTAGAACGAGGCGTGACTGTAGAGGTCGAGGCCGGCCCCGGTGGCGCGGCGGGTCAGTTCGGCGAGCAGGATGAAGTTGAGGTCGGCGTACTTGAAGCGGCTCCCCACCTCCCCTTTCAGCTTCTGGGCGGCGGCCCCCTCGATGGCGCTTTTCAGGGCGCTGCCGGAGACCAGCGGAATATCGTCGAGACCCGAGGTGTGGGTGAGCAGGTTCAGCACCCGGATCTCGTCCTTGCCGTGCCCCACGAACTCGGGGAACCACTTGGTGAGCGGGTCGAGCAGCGAGATGCGTCCCTCCTCGGCGAGCTTCAGCACCGCCGGGGTGGTGGCGACCACTTTGGTGAGCGAGGCGACGTCGAAGACCGTGTCGACGGTCATGGCGCGCGCCTCCGGGGCAGCGCCCACCCGGCCGTAGGCGCGTTCGAAGAGCACCCGGTCGTGGCTGCCGATCAGGACCACGGCTCCGGCCACCAGGTTGCGCGCCATGGCGTCGGCGACCAGGGCGTCGATCCGGGCCGTGTCGGCCGCAAAACAGCTACTTGCCAGGGAGATCGCGAGAAAAAAGAGGAGACTTCTGAAATAAAGCATGTCGTGCCTGGGGGAGGATCCGTGCTGCGGCGGGAGTTGGGGCGCCGCGCGGTAGTGGCTGCGCGCGCGGCGCCGGTCCCGGTGGTGGTTGACGTTGAAGCGGGAGGAAAGCGTGTGCGGGGATCAGTTCACCCTGAAGCTCACCGACTTGAGGACGGTGCCGTCGGCGTCCAGCGCTTCGCAGCGCCACTCGCCGGACTGGCCCTTCTCCATCCCCTTGCGGCTGTAGGTGCGCCAGTGCGACCCTTTGACCGGCATGGTGTCTTCGGCCACCTGCTCGTCGTTTATGTACCAGACGTGCTTGATGGTGGTGTCGGTACCGGCCGGGGCGCTGATCCGGGTAAAGCAGTAGAGCGCCTTGACCGAGGACGAGGAGATCCGGCGCACCGAATCGATCGGGTTTCCCTTCACGATCTTCGTGGTGACCGCCATCTCGGTGATCTTCAGATCGCTCGCCAGCGCGGGTGCCTGGCTGATGACGATGAGCAGGAGTGCCGCACTCAGCGCGCCAAGAAACCTGGAATGAATCATCTATCCCTCCAGCAATCAAGTTACGGGGCAAGGCCCGATCACATCAAAGCTACAGCCGATCAGGTCCGGTAGTCGGCGTTGATCCGGACATAGTCGTAGGAGAGGTCGCTCGTATAGACGGCGGCCTCCGCGGAGCCCAGGTGCAGGTCCACGGTCACGGTGAACTCGGGGCGCTTCAGCACCTCGGTCCCGTCGGCCTCGGCGCTCCCACCGGCGAAGACGCCGTTTTTGGCCATGACCACGTCGTCGAAGCGGATCTCGACCCGGTCCTGGTCCACCTGCACCCCCGCGTACCCCACCGCCGCGATGATCCTCCCCCAGTTGGCGTCCTGCCCGAAGAAGGCGGTTTTCACCAAAAGCGAGTTGGCGATGGAGAGGGCGGTTTTCTTGGCCTCGGCAAGGCTGTGCGCGCCGCGCACCTTGACGGTGACGAACTTGGTGGCACCCTCGCCGTCTTTGACGATCAGCCTGGCGAGCGAGAGCGTGACCTCTTTCAAAAGGGAGAGGAACTCGGCCGCTTCGGGGGTCCCCTCCTTGATCAGCAGGTTTCCGGCGGCGCCGTTGGCGATGATGAGCGCGGTGTCGTTGGTCGACATGTCGCCGTCCACGGTGATCGAGTTGAAGGAAGCCTCGATCGCCTCGCCGAAGGCCTTGCGCAAGAACGTCGGCTCGACGGCGGCATCGGTCACCAGGAAGGAGAGCATGGTCGCCATGTTGGGCTGGATCATCCCGGCCCCCTTGGCGACCCCCTCGATCTGGTAGCTCACCCCGCCGGCCTGGCCGGTGCGGCGCTCAAGCTTCGCGAAGGTGTCGGTGGTCATGATGGCGGCGGCCACGTCTTCGAGGCAGCCGTGGTCCAGGGCGTCCACCAGCGGCTGGATCCCGGCCTTGAAGCGCTCCATGGGGAGCGGCTGGCCGATGACGCCGGTGGAGGCGATCAGGAGTTCCTCGTCGGGGAGCCCCAGCGCCTCGGCGGTGCGCCGGCCGCAGGAAAGGGCGTCGCGCATCCCCTGCTCGCCGGTGCAGGCGTTGGCGTTGCCGCTATTGACCAGCACCGCGCGGGCGATGCCGTTTTTGGCCCGCTCGCGGGAGAGGATAACGGGTGCCGCCTGCACCTTGTTGGTGGTGAAAACGGCCGCAACCTGGGCGGGTGTGTCGGAAAAAACGAGCGCCAGGTCGCGGCGCCCGGGCTTTTTAATGGCCGCTTCGACAGCGGCAAAGCGGAAACCTTTAAGTGTCATGTAAAAACCTCCTGCACATGCTCATCCGACCGATCAGACGGATCGGTCGGATCAGTCCGATCGGGTCCGGCAAAAAAACTAGCCGGCCAGCGGCACTTACTTACCGCAGCACTTCTTGTACTTCTGGCCGCTGCCGCAGGGGCAGGGGTCGTTCCTGCCGACGTTGCGGCGGCTCTTGGCGGGCTGCTGCGGGGACTGCGCCTGCGCTTCCTCGTCGGAGTTGTCGCCCAGGTTGAAGACCATGCGCTGCGTCTGGCGCTGCTGCTCGATCTCGATCTCCTCCATCTCGTCCTCGTGGGCCACCTGCACCCAGAAGATCTTCTCCACCACCTCGGCCCTGATGCGGGTCATCATGTCCATGAAGAGCTGGTAGGCCTCGCGCTTGTACTCCTGCTTCGGGTCCTTCTGCCCGTAGCCGCGCAGGCCGATCCCCTCTTTCAGGTGGTCGATGGAGAGCAGGTGATCCTTCCACTGGGCGTCGATGACCTGCAGCATGATCACCTTGATCAGGTGATCCATGAGCTCCTCGCCGAACTCATCGAGCTTCGCTGTGAAGCGCTGACGGGCGCTCGCGCGCAGGAACTCCTCGAAGTTCACCGGGTTGAGCCGGGACAGGGTGTCGGCGGTCAGGTCGAGGTGGTAGCCGAAGGTCTTGCCGACGACATCCTCGATCCCCGGCCAGTCCCACTCGCGCGCCGGGACCTTGTCGATCGCGTAGGCGCCCACCACGTCGGTCACCGTGTCGTCCACCATCCCGATGAAGCTGTCCCTTATGGCGTTGCCGGCCAGGATCTCCTTGCGCTGGGTGTAGATCACCTCGCGCTGCTTGTTCATGACGTCGTCGTACTCGATGAGGTGCTTGCGGATCTCGAAGTTGTGCGCCTCGACCTTCTTCTGGGCGTTTTCGATGGCGCGGGTGATGAGCCCGTGGGTGATCGCCTCGCCCTCCTCGATCCCCAGCTTGTCCATGATCATGGAGACGCGCTCGGAGCCGAAGATGCGCAAGAGGTCGTCCTCAAGCGAGAGGTAGAACCGCGAGGAGCCCGGGTCCCCCTGGCGGCCGGAACGGCCGCGCAGCTGGTTGTCGATGCGGCGCGACTCGTGGCGCTCGGTGCCCAGGATGTGCAGGCCGCCCAGCGCGACCACTTCCTTGTGCTCGGCCTCGCAGACCGGCTTGTACTTCGCCACGATCTGGTCGAACTGCTTTTGGAACTCGGCGCGCGCCACCTCCTGCAGCTCCTCGAAGTCCGGCTCCTCGGTGCTGTTCAGGTATTCGCCGACCACCGCGGTCACCCCCGGGAACTCTTTTTCCAGGGCCTGCACCTGCTCGGGCTGGGGACGGTCGCTGTCGGCCATCTTCTGGAAGGCCTCGATGAAAAGCTCGGCGCGGGCGTCCGGGGTGCCGCCGAACTCCTGGCGGGCCAGACCGTCCGGGTTGCCCCCCAAAAGGATGTCGGTACCGCGGCCGGCCATGTTGGTGGCGATGGTGACCATCCCCTTGCGGCCCGCCTGGGCGACGATCTCCGCCTCGCGCTCATGCTGCTTCGCGTTCAGGACGAAGTGCGCGATCTGGTGCTGCTTCAAAAGGTCCGAGAGCACCTCGGACTTCTCGATGGAGATGGTGCCGACCAGGATCGGCTGCCCCTTCTCGTGCAGCTCCTTGATCTCGTTTATGACGGCGTTGAACTTCTCGCGCTCGGTCTTGTAGATGACGTCCGGGAAGTCCGGGCGCAAAAGCGGCCGGTTGGTCGGGATCACCACCACGTCCAGGTTGTAGATCTTGTGGAACTCCACCGCCTCGGTGTCGGCGGTACCGGTCATGCCGGAGAGCTTCGCGTACATCCTGAAGTAGTTCTGGAAGGTGATGGTGGCGAGCGTCTGGTTCTCGTTCTCGATCTTCGCCCCTTCTTTCGCCTCGATGGCCTGGTGCAGGCCGTCGGACCAGCGGCGCCCCGGCATGAGGCGGCCGGTGAATTCGTCGACGATGAGGACCTCGTTGTCGCGCACCACGTAGTCCACGTCGCGCTTGAACAGGGCGTGGGCACGCAGGGCCTGCTGGGTGTGGTGCAGGAACTCCATGTTGCGCGGGTCGTAGAGGTTCTCCACCTTGAGGAGCTTCTCGACCTTCAGGACCCCTTCCTCGGTCAAGGTGGCGCTTTTCGCCTTCTCGTCCACGGTGAAGTCGCCGGTGTAGGTCTTCCTTTTGCCGGAGAGGGTGTTCGCCTCGACCTCGATCACCTCGCCCTTTTTGAGCAGCGGGATGATCCTGTCGATGATGTAGTACTTGTCCGTGGAGTCCTCGGTGGGACCGGAGATGATGAGCGGGGTACGCGCCTCGTCGATGAGGATCGAGTCCACCTCGTCCACTACGGCGAAGTTGTGCGGGCGCTGCACGTAGTCGTCCAGGTCGAACTTCATGTTGTCGCGCAGGTAATCGAAGCCGAACTCGTTGTTGGTGCCGTAGGTGATGTCCGCGGCGTAGGCATCGCGGCGTTCCTCGTCGTCCAGGCCGTGCACGATCACCCCGACGGAGAGCCCCAGGAACTTATGGATGCGCCCCATCCACTCGGAGTCGCGCTTGGCCAGGTAGTCGTTCACGGTGACGACGTGCACACCCTTGCCGGAGATGCCGTTCAGGTAGGAGGGGAGCGTTGCCACCAGGGTCTTACCCTCGCCGGTCTTCATCTCGGCGATCTTGCCGGAGTGCAGTACCATGCCGCCTATGAGCTGTACGTCGAAGTGGCGCATACCGAGCACGCGCTTGCCGGCCTCGCGGCAGACGGCAAACGCCTCGGGGAGCATCGAGTCGAGGCTCTCGCCGCGGTTGTAGCGCTCCTTGAACTGCGCGGTCTTGTCCCGCAGTTCCGCGTCGGTGAGCTTGACCAGCTCCGGCTCCATCTGGTTGATACGCTCTACGATGGGCCAAAGCCGCTTCAGTTCCCGCTCGTTCTTACTCCCGACGAATTTCTTAATAAGCGCGCCAAACATCTATAAAATCTCCTTAGAATTTATAAAAGGGATGTAAAAACAGGGTAACCTACCACACAAGTGAAAATCGCTCAATAGAAAAGGCGCCCAGCCGTCCCTGCTTACGGCGGCGCCCCGCGCTCGAGCTTCCTCATTATACATGAAACGCATAACGGTTTCTTGCATTAATGGGAGGCTCTCCCTATAATGGCCGGCTTGAGGAGAAGACCGTGCCAGCCACTACCCCTTTTAGCCCAGAACTGCTCGACAGCCACCTGCCCGTCGACGTCCGCACCCCGCTCGAGTTCGCCGAGGACCACCTCCCCGGAGCCATCAACGTCCCCCTTTTGACCAACGAGGAGCGGGTCGAGATCGGCATCCTGCACAAGCACGACGGCCCTCCCGCCGCCCGCAAGCGCGGCCTGGAGCTTACCGCCCACCGCTTTCCGGAGATGGTGGCGACCATAGCCCAGGCAGCCCAGGGGAGGCCGGTGCTGGTCTACTGCTGGCGCGGCGGCCTGCGCAGCAAGACCGTGACCTCGATACTCGACCTGACCGGGCACAAGGCCGTGCAGCTCGTCGGCGGCTATAAGAGCTTCCGCAACCAGGTCGCCGCATACTTCACCCCCTTCCTTCCTCCGGCGCCGCTCGTGGTCCTGCACGGCATGACCGGGATCGGCAAGACCACCCTCTTGCAGAAGCTTCAGGAAAAAGGGGAGTCGGTGATCGACCTGGAGGGGCTTGCCTGCCATCGCGGCTCCGCCTTCGGACAGTTGGGGCTCACCCAGAACCTGACCCAGAAGCGCTTCGAGACCCTCTTGTGGGACGTCTTCCGTAGGGTCCCCGGCGGCCGCCCGCTCTTCCTCGAGGGAGAGAGCGAGCGGATCGGGCGCGTGTCGCTCCCCGGCGACCTCTACCAGAAGATGGCCGCGGGGGTCCGGGTCTGGTGCTCGGCCGATTTGGAAACGCGGGTGGACCGGCTCATCGAGGAGTACGGCAAGCTCGAGTACCGGGAGGAGATGGCGGCGGCCCTGCAGCGGATCCGCAAGAAGCTTGGTGGGGTGAAGTGCGAGGAGTTGGCGGGGCACCTGGAGCGCTGGGACCTCAGGCCCTTCATGAGGGGGCTCGTGCTCGATTACTACGACAAGGTCTACTACAAAAACCGCGACTGGGAGGGGGACTTCGAGCTGGTCCTGGAGGAGTTCGACTCAGCGGCGGACGAACTGGTGCGGGAGTCGGCAAGGCTCACCGCCCAGACAAACGGTTAGCCACGGAGACACGGAGCAGACGGAGAGAACCTTAAGACGTTGCCAGTGGCGAAGGGCCGTCTCGGCTGGTCCTCTTCATGTGGTTTATGGCCTTTCTCCGTGACCTCCGTGCCTTCGTGGCAGAACGTCTTTTATCCTTTACGCCTGACCCGGAACTTCTGCACCAGCTCCACCGGGTGGTAGCTAAGCTTCGCCTGCCGCAAGGAGAGCTCGCCCAGGTCCTGCTCCCGGTTCACGAACTCGCACCCCAGAAAAAGCAGCCGGCAGAACTCCCGGTCCACCAACTGGTACAACCCCTCCATGAAAAGGTCCGCCTTCTCGAAGTGGCAAACCGCCGTGTTACGGTTCAAAAGCTCCCCCAGGGCAAACCCCTTCACCTCCCCTTCCACCAAAACCACGATTCCCGCAAGCCCCAGCTCCCGGTAGAGCCTGAGCGCTTCCGCCGCCCCCTCCACCTCGCGCTCGAGCGTGCTCGGCCCCATCGAGGTCCTGATCCGCTGCCACTCGTCGAGGACCTTTAACGCCCCCTCCAGGTACTTTTCCTCGTAAGCCTCGACCGAATAGCGGTGGCGCACCGCGAAGTAGTTCACCCGATTTTTCTTCTTGTGGTAGTTCTTGCCGGTAAGCTCGGCCATCTCCTGGCGCAGGTGCAGGTAGTCGAAGTTGTCGCGGTCCTCGATCACCTCGAGCCCGTCCCAGGTGGGGAAGTGGCACTCCAAAAAGCCCTGGTCCGCACCGTAGAGGGTACGGCCCGCGTTGATCAGGGTGCGGGCTGCCGCAGCGCGGTCGCCGGAAAACGGGGGGAGAAAGTAGGGAGTCCCGTCCCAGCCGCACCCGAGGGCCACCACCGAGTTCCCCACCCGGGTGAGCCGGTAGTCGTGCACCAACCGGAAGAGGTACAGGTTCGCGAAGGTGAGCTCGGAGACGCGCGGCTGCAGTTCCCACAAAAGGGGGTCAAGCTCGGCCTTGTCCTCCAAAAGCAGCGCTCTGGACTCGGGATAGCGGGGTATTTCCATGATGCTTCACCTCGGCAGCAGGTTCTCGTGCAGGAATAACGAGGGACGGCAGACGGGGCCAGCGACAGAAGCGCCAATGGTCCCGACACCTTCCGGGTCCGCCCGTCTGACAGTACCAGCTTTTGCGGCAACAGAGAAAAGAAATTTAAGGCATACCAGCCCCGCGCGCCACCCCCCTGCGCTTTTTTTGCAGATTTGCGAAAAAGCTCTGGCGTTTTACCCGTGCCCTGAGCTAATATCCCGTTTACGCTATGCGTGGAATCTCATGAGCCCCCTTTCCCGCCATGCCGATTCCCCTCCAGCCCTCCGGCAGCCGTTTCCCGAACCTCAAGCGCAGCATGAACCGACGCCTGTAAAGGATCCCGATGCAAAGCCTCTTCAGCTACGTGAACAACCTGAAACTGCGCTGGAAGATGATGGTGCTGGTGCTCCCCTTGGTGACCATCCCTATCTTCATCGTGGGCGGGGTCATCGGCTACATCTCCACCAAACAGGCCTACCTCGGGATCACCCAGACCAGTAAGGACGACCTGGGGCACATGGCCGACTTCACGCTGGACCTTTTGAACTCCCACTACCAGCAGTTCCAGGTCTACAAGCAGGACAAAGAGAAGAGCTTCAACCAGGAGCTCGCGACCCTTACCGACCTCTCCTACCAGGTGCTCGAGTCGCAGCAGCGCCAGGTGCGCCAGGGACGCATCGACCTCGCCACCGCGCGCCGGGAAGCCCACAACGCCCTGGTCAAGGTGAACGTCGGGAAAACCGGCTACATCTACGCCATGAACAGCAAGGGCGACCTCATGGTGCACGTCGCCATGGAGGGGAGAAACGTCTTCGACAGCCGCGACGAAAGCGGCCGCTACTTCATCCGGGAGATGTGCGAGAAGGCGGTGCGCTCCAAGCCGGGCGAGGTGCTCTACATCGTCTACCCCTGGAAAAACGCGGCGCTGGGAGACAAGGTCCTGCGCAAGAAGGTCGTTGCCTACCGCTACTTCCCCGAATGGGACTGGATCATCGCGGCCGGCGGCTACCTGGAGGAGACCTACGACGACGTCGATTTCGAACGGCGCTCTTTCGCCGCCCTAAAGGAGAAGATCAAGAGCAAGAAGGTGGGGAAGACCGGGTACATCTTCTGCCTGGACACCGCCGGCAACTTCATGATCCACCCCACCGGGGAAGGGAAGAACTTCCTCAAGGCGACCGACACCAACGGCAACCACTTCATCGAGGAGATGTGCAAGACCAGGAGCGGCTGGATCCGCTACCCCTGGAAAAATACCGGCGACCCGGCGCCGCGCATGAAGATCGTGCGCTACGAGTACTTCCAGCCCTGGAACTGGATCGTCGCCGTCGGTTCCTACGAGGACGAGTTCTACGAGGAGGCCAACGCCATCAAGGGGCGCATCATGGAGAGCATGGTGGTGCTCACCATCTTCGTCTCCATCCTGGCCATGATCATGGTGTTTCTGGCCGCGCGGGTCTTCACCGACCCGATCGCCGACATGATGACCGTGATCCGCAAGGTGAAACAGGGGCGCCTGGACGAGCGGATCGAGGTAACCACCAACGACGAGTTGGGGGAGCTGGCCACCGCCTTCAACCGGATGACCGCCATCATCAAGCACAACAAGGAACTCGAGGCGAACCTGGCGCAGCAGGGAAAGATGGCGTCGCTCGGGGTCCTCTCCTCGGGAGTCGCGCACGAGATCAACAATCCCTTGGGCGTCATCCTGGGCTACGCCGGGTACATCGAGGGGAAGATCGGGCCGGACGACCCGAACTACAAGTACATCCACGAGATAAAGCGCGAGAGCAAACGGTGCAAGAAGATCGTCCAGGATCTTCTGAGTTACGCCCGCACGCCTCAACCGGTGCTCGAGGAGACCAACATCAACCAACTCCTGGACCAGATCGTCGATTTCGCGGCGAACCACACCGACATGCACCACGTCTCGGTGCACAAGGAGTTCGATCCCTCGCTCCCGGTCATCATGGTGGACGGCGACCAGTTGCGCCAGGTGGCGATCAACCTGATCCTCAATGCCGGCGCCGCCATGCAGAAAGGGGGCAAGTTGGTGGTCTCTTCAAGCCTCGGCGTGGACGGCAGCGTAAGCCTCAGGTTCAGCGACAACGGCGGCGGCATCCCGGCCGAGCACATGGAGAAGATCTTCGAGCCGTTTTTCACCACCAAGGTGAAAGGGACCGGCCTGGGGCTCGCCATCACCCGGCAGATCATCGAGCAGCACCACGGCAAGATCGAGATCCGCAGTGTGGTCGGCGAGGGTACCACCGTCGAGGTGCGCCTTCCCATCAACCGCGACGCCTACTGATTCCTGGCGTCACAGCCGGTACGCCCCCGAACTCAACACCTACAGAACGACTTTCGACCTTACGAGGTAAGCCGACGTGACCGCTCAAAAAAGAATCATGGTAGTCGACAACGAGGAGGGGCTGTGCCGCATGATGGAGGCGGTACTCTCCGACAACGGTTACGCGGTGACCGCGCACACCCGCTCCTTCGAGGCGGCCGAGTCGTTTCAGGCGGGGCAGTGGGACCTGGTGGTGACCGACATCAAGATGCCGGGGATGGACGGGCTGGAACTGCTGCAGCGCGTGAAGCAGAAGGACCCCGGCATCCCGGTCATCATGGTCACCGCCTACGCGACGGTGGAGATGTCGATCCAGGCCTTGAGGAAAGGGGCCTACGACATGCTCACCAAGCCGTTCGAGCCCGAGGAACTCCTCTACCGGGTCAAGAACGCCCTGCAGCACACCAAACTGATCGAGGAAAACCGCGAACTGCGCGAGGAACTGGTGGGGCGGTTCCACTTCGAGAACATCATCGGCGCCTCGAAGGGGCTCAAGGAAGTTTTGGAGAAGGTGGAAAAGATCACGGTGCGCGACACCTCGGTCCTGGTCACCGGGGAATCGGGAACCGGGAAGGAACTGATCGCCCAGGCGATCCACTACAACTCCCCCCGCAAGGACAAGAAGTTCGTGGCGATCAACTGCGGCGCCCTCCCCGCTTCGCTTCTGGAGAGCGAACTCTTCGGCTACCGCAAGGGGGCCTTCACCGGCGCGGCCGAGAACCGGCGTGGCCTTCTGGAGACCGCGGACGGCGGAACGCTCTTTCTCGACGAGGTGGGGAACCTTCCCATGACGGTGCAGAAGACCCTGCTGCGTTTCCTTCAGGAACAGACCTTCAACCGCCTCGGCGACCCAACCCCCACCAAGGTCGACGTCCGGGTGCTCTCGGCAACCAACGCCGACCTGAAGCTGGCTGTCAAGGCGGGGGAGTTCCGCGAGGACCTCTACTACCGGCTCAACGTGGTGAACATCCAGCTCCCTCCCTTGAGGGAACGCCGCGACGACATCCCGCTTCTCGCTGCGCACTTCATCAACCTGCAGAATCAGAAGTTCGGCATCCAGGTCCGGGGGCTCGACCAGCAGGCCCACGAGGCGGCCATCAACTACGGCTGGCCGGGCAACATACGGCAGCTGCGCAACGTCATCGAGGCGTCGATGGCCATGGAAGGCAGCAGCTACATCACGCTGCCGGTGCTCTCCCAGTTCATCGAGGTAGCAACGCCTGAGAGCGAGACGGAACTCCACACCGGCGACGAGGGAGATTACAACAAGGCGCTATCCCGCTTTGAGACCGAGTACCTGCGGGCGCTTTTGCGCAAGAACAACGGCAACGTCGAAGCTGCCGCCAAAGAAGCCGGCACCAACATGGCGACCATCTACCGAAAGATCAAGAAATACAGCATCAGGAAGGACGAGTATAACGCCGCCGGTTGACCAGCCGCACTCCCGCCAAAGAGCCCGCGTTCCGGGCTCTTTTTTTGCCCGCCCCAGACTGCCCTCCTTTTGCAATGCTGCAAAAATCGTCATTGCGCCATTTGCACATCTGCAAATCTCGCCTGAATCAACCCGACGCCCACGATAACCTACTGTAACAAAAATAGTTTCTATGATCCCAGCCCTGCCGCCACGCCAGCATACTGCAAGGCATTCTTAGGAAACTCTTCCGGTCAACTTTTGCGAATTTGCAAATTCGCATGAAGCAGGACCTATGCTTTCTGAGCGCTCTCAACCAACCAACCGTACAGAATCAGGGCGCTTTTCCGTGCCACCCCCAACGTTCTCATCGTTTGGTACGGTCGTTGCTGATGTAGGCCCGTCACCTTTTTTGGTCAGGTATTTCCGCAGTGGATACAAAGGGGTCGAGGTCTTATGCCCAAAGATACCGTCTGCCCTTTTTACGGCATTAACGATGATTACTGCGACGTGGGATGCGGCTACATCTCCCCCCACGACGTGAAGCAGATTATCAGTTTCTGCAGCTGCCGCCACCAGGAATGCCTGAAGTACCGGGAACTCTCCGACCGATTCCCGATTGCAGCGATGGAATCCGGGCTCTGCGCGGTATGACGGTACCGCACGGGGCGGCTGGTTGCGGCGACGGCCGCACCAGCCCGGCTTCCCACCTCTTGACGTTTTTGTCCTGTGCCCGGGGAGAACGGCGATGAGCGAAAAAGAACTGGAACTGCTGGCCCGCATCGAAGAACTGGAGAGGCACACCTGGCGCAACAGTGCCATCCTGCGTGCGGTTGCCATGGTGGCCTGCACGGCGTTAGTCGGGATCGTGGTGGCCTCCGGCATCGCCGCCGGCGGCCGCGGCAGCCACTGGTCCGGCCCCGCCTGGAACACCATGTGGCTCTACGGCCTCTTCGCGGCCAACGCGGTATCCATGTTCTGGACCACCCACAGGGAGTAACCCTCTAAGTCCCTCAACGGGGAACATACCGATTCCAGAGACGGCGCCCGAAGGCCCGCACCAGGAGAAGAACGATCCATGCCGATGAAACTATCGAACGTGATGCTCTTGCTGGTTGTGGTAACCATCTGCGCCGTTTTCTCGTTGCGGATCTTCCAGGGGATCGACGAGATGATGGGAGACCAGTATTGGGTGGTCGACACCACCCAGGGAGACCACGGCTGGTACGCCATGGGACTGCTCCCCTGCGTCGCCAAGGTCCCCAAGGACGTAGTAAAGGCCGCGAACAGCAACCCCGCCGCTCCCGCCAAGTACCTGATCTACGCGCAAAACGGCGACTTCGCCGGCAACACGGTCTACGGCATCTCCCTGGGAATCCCGCTCATCATGTACTTGATCTGGTTTGCCTGCATCCTCGGGTTCCCGGACCGGGTCGACCCCTATCTCCTGCCGCGGCGGATCTTCACCACTACCGTGATCATCATCTGCTCTATCATCGTCAACCTGTTCCTGATGCGGGTAGCCGCCGACTTTGCCCGCGACCCCATGTCGCGTATCGCCAACGTCGCCGGTACCCAGGCCTCGCTCCTCTTCCACAGTGCAGGAATCTGGTTCGCCATCCTTTTCTCCGCCTTGGGCACCACCAACCACAGCGCCCGCGAGTCGCGCGCCCCCGACAGCCGCAACTGGCAGACCCAGGCGAACGAGAAATTCAACTGGATGTTCCTGCTTTTGCTCGGCGCGACGCTCCTCGAGGTCTGCCTGGTGCAGAGCCGGTTGGCGCTGCCCGATGCCGCCTTGGATTACGCACTGTGGCTCATGGCGGTCGTGATCTTCATGCGCATGTTCGGCTTCTCTCCCAAATACTGGATAAAACGCGCCCGGGGTATCGCGATTGCGCTCACCGGAACCTTTTGTACCCTCCCCATCTTCTACCTCCTGGAGCGGGCCACCGGAACCCTGGGCGCCGGCTTCGCGTCCCCCATTCTGGCTGCGACTCACGGCCCGGAGAACGCCAACATAGGCCTGTCGCTCATGCTTTCCATCTACCTCATCTTCTGGATGGAATTTGCCGCGGCTATCAGGAGAAATGGCCCGGTACGCCCTCTGGCTGGGAGCAGGGGCTGATTCAGTCCCCGGCGCTGTTTTATTTCCGTTCGCCGCACCCTCTGCACACCAGCAACGCAGCCCCCAAAAGCCTCACCCCGCACCCCATTACTACGCAATCATAAACCAAAGTTCTACAAATTTCGTACTGCAACGAGACCACCTCACATTCCCGGACTAAAACGCTGTCGCAAAGATTCCCGCCTCATCACGTCCTACAAGGCGCCCGAATAGGTCAGAAGTTGCCTCACATCTAACACTCCCACCCACCGGCAGTCGCTGCAGTCTCCTCGGGAGAATTCTCCCCGACAGGGCACCTGCCCCCCCCACTAGAGCCGCACAAAAGCGCCATCGCAGGTTCTGGTTCCCATCCAAGCGGCTATTATTTTTGGGGATAATTTACATTTAACCGGAACCGGTTATCATTAGCAATAATGAGCCTCGGTTTTTATGAAAGCACCGGACACTCAATTATGCGACACTGTTTTGTATACATTTTCGTGACTTTACAACGCTGTAACACATTCCGGCCAGGAACCTCCGCGCATCCCGGGCCGAAAAAATTATTTCGGAGAAAAGCCGAATATTATCCGTATTTTCGCGCTATTATGGCGAACCAGATTGAGGCCTTTTGGAACTAAATTGTTTGCGTTTGTTTAAAACGGTGTTTATTTTTTGTTGTGGTTTACGAAATCTTGTGGTACAAGAAAAACATCGGAAGCCTCAGAAACGGGTCAAACCCGGGTTCGAAACGCCTCCGATAGAACAACACCTTCATCGAAACATACTGTTTTGACTACCTTTCGGCAATCGTAACGTTTGTCAAAACAGCTTGACATTTTTTCAGACGCAGCAAATCAGAACCGTTTACCAAAAAACAAAATGACGAAAGGGGGATCTATCGAGAACTGAACCACGTGGGCGGGACGCCGCTCAGACAACCGGGCATCTTTACCAAGAAAGGAGTGACAAACCATGGCAGAGAAAAAGTACGATTGGTCGGCAATCGCCAAGAACCCCAAATTTGTGGAACTGCACCACAAGAAAACCGCCTTCCTCTTCGGGTGGTGGATCTTCTCGTGCGTCTACTACTTCCTCCTCCCGATCGGAGCGGCCTACACGCCCGGGATCTTCAAAGTGAAGATCATCGGTGCCGTCAACTTCGGCTACCTGTTCGCCCTGTCCCAGTTTTTTGTCTCCTGGGGTTTGGCTCTTTACTATGCACACGTAGCCAACAAGGACTTCGACCGCCTGACCAGGGAACTGATCGACGAATTACATCTCTAACGTAAAGGAGGGATAGGACATGACCATGAAGAAGATCATCATCGCCGCTTCGCTGGCACTCTCCGTCGCCGCCGTCGCCTTTGCCGAAGAGAGCAAGGCGCCTGCAGGCGCTCCGGGTGGCACACCGGCCGCGAGCGCACCGGCCGCCTCGACCACCCCCGCAGCCCCCGTCATGAAGGTAGAGACTGCCCAGCCCGCCGGCCCCGCGGCCGCGGCTCCGGCCGCTCCCAAGAAAAAGGAGCTCAAGGCTGACCGTACCATCACCATCTCGATGTTCGCGATCATCATCGGGATCACCATGGCCGTCGTGGTCTGGGCCGCCAAGCAGACCAAGTCTGCCTCCGACTTCTACGCCGCGGGCGGCGGCATCACCGGCACCCAGAACGGTTGGGCCATCGCCGGCGACTACATGTCGGCCGCGTCCTTCCTGGGCATATCCGGCCTGATCTCGCTCTACGGCTACGACGGGTTCATGTACTCGGTCGGCTGGCTGGTGGCCTACATCACGGTGCTCCTCATCGTGGCGGAACCCTGCCGCAACGCCGGCAAGTACACCCTGGGCGACATCCTCTCCTTCAGGACCTCGCCCAAGCCGGTGCGCGCCTTCGCCGCCATCTCCACCGTGTCGGTCTCCACCTTCTACCTCACCGCCCAGATGGTTGGTGCCGGTAAACTGATGGCCCTCTTGGTCGGCATCCCCTACAAGACTTCCATCATCGGCGTCGGCATCCTCATGGTAGGCTACGTCGTCTTCGGCGGCATGGTCGCCACCACCTGGGTTCAGATCATCAAGGCGGGCCTGCTCATGTCGGGTGCCTTCCTGCTCTCCTTCCTGGTCATGATGAAGGCAGGCTTCAACCCGATCGGCTTCTTCGACCAGATCGTCGCCAATCCGGACATCCAGGACCACGTCTCCAAGCTGGTCCTCAAAGACGGCGTCATCCTGGCTGGCATGGACGCAGGGCAGCGCTTCCTGGAGCCGGGCCTCTACCTTAAGAACCCGCTGGA
The DNA here is from genome assembly GCF_014193515.1 of Geomonas silvestris. GTDB lineage: Bacteria > Desulfobacterota > Desulfuromonadia > Geobacterales > Geobacteraceae > Geomonas > Geomonas silvestris. Next base: position 477,237 of record NZ_BLXX01000001.1, read on the forward strand.
CCAGATCTCCCTGGGTATGGCCCTCGTGCTCGGCACCGCCGGCATGCCGCACATCCTGATGCGCTTTTTCACCGTGCCGACCGCACAGGCTGCCCGCAAGTCCGTCATCATCGCCATGTTCATCATCGGCGGCTTCTACGTGCTGACCACCCTCTTGGGCTTCGGCGCCGCCATCAACCTGACCCCGCAGGGGATCACCGCCGTCGACCCGGGCGGCAACATGGCAACCCTCATGCTGGCACAGCAGATGGGCGCCGAAATCGCACCGGTCCTGGGCGACCTGTTCCTGGCCTTCCTGTGCGCCGTCGCCTTCGCAACCATCCTCGCCGTGGTATCCGGCCTGGTTCTGGCAGCTTCCGCAGCCATCGCGCACGACATCTACGTGAACGTGATCAAGGACGGCCACGCCGACCAGCACGAGCAGGTTCGCGCCGCCCGCATCACCTCCTTCGTAGTCGGCGCCTGCGGCATCGTGATCGGCATCGCAGCCGAGAAGCAGAACGTTGCCCACCTGGTGGCGCTCGCCTTCGCTGTGGCCGCCTCCGGGAACCTCCCGGTCGTGGTACTGTCGCTCTTCTGGCGTAAGTTCAACACCGCCGGCGTCATCTCCGGCCTGGTGGTCGGCACCGTCGCATCGATCGCCCTCGTGATGGTCTCCCCGAACATGACCTATCCGAAGGTGGAGGCCGCCAAGGCCCACAAGGTCGTAGTCGCCATGGAGAAGAAGATGGCCTCCCTGGCTCCGGGCGCCACCCTCCCGGAGAAGGACCTGAAGGCGCTTGAGAAGGCCCGCAAGGACGAGAAGCAGGACGGCACCTCCATCGTCGGCCTGGACAAGCCGCTGTTCACCCTGAAGAACCCGGGCATCGTCTCGATCCCGCTCGGCTTCATGGCCGCCCTCCTGGGCGCGCTCGCCTTCCCGAGCCGCCGCTCCGAGGAGATGTTCGACGAGGTATACGTCCGTCAGAACACCGGCCTTGGTATGGCCAAGGCGGTAGAACACTAATAAAAGCTCGTTCGATCTGCTATCATGGGGAAGGGAAACCTTCCCCTTTTTTTATCGGAGCAGTCATGCCCCCGCACTCTCCTCCCCCACCGCTTGCCGAAAGCGACCTGATCCAGGGTCTCATGGACCGGGTGCACGCCTTTTTGCCGCTATTGGACCTGTCCGAGATGACCCCGCTCCTCGAAGGAATCCGCGCAACCGCCCAACAGGAACTCGCCCAACTGCGCAGCTTCTCGAGTAGGGAAGCCGATCTCCTGGGAGCCATACCGGGCACCGGGAGCTACACCGAACTCCTCGCCCTGCACGAGGAACTGAACCACCTGGAGATGGAGCGTTTCCTGCGCTTCTTCTCGGTCCCCGCCCTGCACGAAAACTGCACCCACTACCGCGACCTCTTGGCCCGCCGGGCCCAGGAGCTGGTGCTCCGCGAGATGCCGACGTGCGCCCCCCTCCCCTTCGCGCTGATCAGCATGGGGAGCGACGGCCGCGAGGAGCAGACCCTCATCACCGACCAGGATTACCTGATCGTCTACGGCGACGGCGGCGACGACGAAGCCGACGCCTGGTTTCGGGACTACGCCCTGATCCTCGTGGAGCGGTTGGCCGAGATCGGCTTCAAGAAGTGCACCGGCGGCATCATGCCCTCCAACGACAACTGGCGGGGGTCGCTCTCCCAGTGGCAGCGCCGCCTGCTCTCCATCGTGCGCTACGAGTGCGAGGACATGGGGAAGAACCTCATGGACCTGATCGTCATCTCCGACGCGCGCTACGTGGCCGGAGACCTGGCGCTGGCCGACGAGCTGGTGAATCGGATCCGCTCCCTGGGGCAGGACTACTTCATCGCGCTCTGGGGGATGGCCAAGGCCGCCACCGAGATGCGCCTCGCCCTCGGTTTCCTGAAACGGATCTGGACCGAGGGGAGCGGCGAGCACAAGGGCGAGTTCAACCTGAAGCTCTTGGCCTGGGCCCCCTTGGTCATGAACGTGCGCATCCTGGCCATCAACCAGGGGATCCCGGCCACCTCCACGGTGCGGCGCATCGAGCACCTGCAGCGCGAGAGGAGCCTCTCCCAGGCGACCGCGCAGGGGCTCATCGAGGCCTATCGGATCCTCACCAAGCACCGCATCCTTTTGCAGGTGAAGGTCATCAAGGGGATCCAAAGCGACGCCTACCACCTGAACCCGTACACCCTGGACAAGGACGAACGCGAGCGGGTGCGCCAGGCCCTTTTGCTCATCGAAGAGCTGCAGAAGATCATCCACACCAACTTCTCGATCATGTAGCGAGAGCTCCCTTCTGCGGGGAGCCGCTCCTTTTTCGCCTTCACCCGCGCCGGCGCCTGTGCTATGCTGCCCCGCACACGTAGGCAGGACACCGACAGGAGGGAGATCATGAGCCGCCAGGACCCGCGCTACCACGTCAACCTGTTCCGCCCCAAAGAGGGACACATGAAGGATGAGGTTCTCATCATCCTCATCGTCCTCATCGGTTGGGCGGTCGTCACCTTCGGGTTCCAGATCCTTTTGGCGTTCAGCCGCGGCAGGGGGATCGGCGACCTCCTGACCGGGCTCACCCTGTTCGGGCTCCCGCTGCACTTCTGGTTCACCGGTCAGTTTCTCCCGCTTTGGTTCATCATCCTCTGCCTGGTGTTCAACGTGTACATCGACCGGATCACCGCCTACCACAGCCGCAAGAGGGATCGCACCTATGAATGACTCCCAGTGGACCATCGGCATCGTCATCCTGGTCCTGGTCTCCTTCATCCTGGTGGGGCTCAAGCAGAAGGCGCGCGAGAGCATGGAGTACGGCTTCGGGGGGCGCTACACGGGACGCATCGGGGGGGGAGCCGCCATCGCCAGCAACTGGATGAGCGCGGCAAGCCTCATGGGGCTCGCCGGCCTCATCTACCTAAACGGCTACCAGGCGCTCGCCTACGTGGCGGGGTGGACGGGGGGGTACGTGCTTTTGCTGGTGCTTTTGGCCAGCCAGATCCGGCGCTTTGGCAAGTTCACCGCCCCGGATTTCGTGGGTGAGCGCTACGGATCGCCGGCGGCGCGCTTTCTCACCGCCGTCATCTGCATCGCCATCTCGGTGATCTACTGCGTGGCCCAGTTCAAGGGGATCGGGATGATCTTCTCGTTCCTCTTCGGGATCGACTACCGGCACGGGGTGATCTACGGCGGGCTCGCGGTGATCTCCTACCTGGTGCTCTCCGGCGCGCTCGGTGTGCCGCGCAACCAGCAGCTTCTCTACTTCGTGATCATCACCTCTTTCATCGTGCCGCTCATGTGGCTCGCCCACCGGCTCGGGTACTTCTGGCTCCTCCCCCAGTTCAGCTACGGCGAGGCGGTGGGCGATCTGGCCCGCCAGTATAGAATCGACTTCGCCGCCCCCTTTAACTCGGGGAGCGTCTACGAGTGGTGCGCCCTCTGTTTCACCCTCATGGTGGGGACCGCGGGCCTTCCCCACGTGCTGTCGCGCTTCTACACGGTTCCCAACCTGCGCGACGCGCGCTGGAGCGTGGTCTGGGGGCTCTTCTTCATCGCGCTCGTCTACTGGTCGGCGCCGGCCTATGCGGTCTTCGGCAAGCTGATCGAGGCGCGCATGGGGCACGTGCTCCCGCCGGCGGCGGCCCGCAGCATGGCAGACATCATCGTCTTGAAGACCGCGGTCCTCTCCGGTGTGCCGGGATGGCTTGCGGGTATCCTGGCGGCCGGCGCGCTCTCCGCGGCCTTCTTCACCGTGGCAGGGCTCCTGATGACCGGGGCCGCCTCGGTCTCCTTCGATCTCTACTACCGGGTCTTCCACCCCCAGGCGAGCGAACTCTCCCGCATGAAGGTGGCCAAGGGCGCCACCCTGGCCCTTGGCGGGATCGTGCTCCTTTTGGCGCTCAACCCGCCGGGGCTCATCGCGGAGATCACCGCAGTCGCCTTTGCCCTGGCCGGCAACACCATCTTCCCCTTGCTGCTCCTGGGGATCTGGTGGGGCCGCGCCAACGACGACGGCGCCGTGGCCGGCATGCTGGTCGGCGTGGTCTGCACCTTCGCCCAGCCGCTCTTCGGCTCGCTCTCCCCCACGGTGGCCGCACTCTTCCCGCTCACCTCCTCGGCCCTGTGCGGCGCCCCTCTGGTGATCCTGGTGATGATCGCGGTAAGCCTCGCCACGCCACCCCCGCCGGAGCAGATGCGGCGCTTCCTGGCGAGCGAGGTGCACGGGCACCTGGGCTGAAAACCAGGTCGAGGTCGGGGTTGAGGTCGAGAAACGGCGCGCGACAGCGCCGGAAGAGCGCGGGTAGCTGCGAGGCGAGGAGCAGGTCAAGGGTCAACAGAACTGTGAGATGAATGGAGCTTGCAGAGGAAAGGGCAGGAGGTTCCGGCTGTCATCGAGGACGCCGGCGGGTTCACGGTCTTCCCTCAACCTTAACCTCTACCTGGAGTGGTGCTTATGCCGATGCTGCTGGGAACCAAAGGAAGCGACGTCCTCTCCTGGCGGGCCAGCGCGGAGTTGTTGGCCGGGCTGAAGGACGCGTTGGGCCGGCACGGGGAGCAAAACCCGGCGCAGTCGGCCGAGTCGGTTCTGGAGCGTTTCATCGCGGCCCTGGACCAGGAGCTCGGCTTCGACAGGCGGCTCGACGCCGAAACCGCGGCCCTGGACCGGGACCTCGCCGCAGCTGCCACGGCTGCCGACCTGCTCCTCACTGCCGGCCGTTTCCGCGACACGATCTCCAGCCATTTCAAGAGACGCCGCTCCGTGCTCGCACTGTGCGGCCTGTGCAACACCCTGCACGACCGCCTGGTGTTCCGTGCCGTCCAACTCACTCAAGAGCGCCTGAGTGCCCTCGGGCGGGGCGGGGCTTCCCCCTGCACCCTCCTGGTCTCCGGCGACCGGGGCCGGGGCGAGAGCACCCTCTTCTCCCGCAACCGCTACTACCTCTTGCACGACGGCTCCCCGCGCCCGGAAGAGTTCCGGCGCCCACTCGAAGGGCTTTTCCAGGAGCTCGGCCTGGTCGACCCGGAGCGCCCCCTCTGGCACGGCTCCCTCAAGGAATGGCAGGCCCAGTTCGCCCCCTCCGCCGCACATCCCGCAACGCCCCCCGAGGAGTTCCTCGCCGCCCTCCCGCCGTTTGCAGCCCCCGAAAAGGGTGCAGCGCCGCCGTGGGCCGAACGTGACTGGCTGATCGGCCTTGCCGACCTGGGTTACCTGTGGGGGAGCGAGCAGGTGGCGGCTCGGGCCCTGGAAGTCGCGGGTGCTGCGCTTCTGGCCGAGCGCGGCAGCGACTCCTTCCTGCAGGTCGCCCGCCGCGGCATAGCCCAGCCGCTCGCAGTGGGACGTTTCGGCCGCTGGCGCCTGGAGCGCAGCGGGGAGCGGCGCGCCCTGCTCGACCTCAAGCGCTACGCCCTGGACCCCTTGCAGGGCTCACTGCGCATCCTCGCCCTGGCGGCAGGGTCGACGCAGACCGGGAGCGTAGCGCGTCTCACCTTTCTTCTGGAGCGGGGGATCCTGGATGTTGATCTGGCGGGTCGGCTGCTTAACGGTTACCAGTGCATCATGCAGCTCAAGGTACTCCTGGAGATCCGCGGCGCGCGCAACGGGCTGTTTTTGAACCCCGAGGAGTTCAGCGAGGAGACCGAGGCGCGCTTTCGCAGCGCCCTGGACGCCGTGCTCGGGCTGCAGAAACTGGGCTACCAGTTCCTCATCGGGCCGGTGTAGGGGAAACCGCCATGCGTATCTCCATCTCGGCCGGGACGCTGTTCATCTTTCCGCTGGAAAAGGTCTTCGAGATCGCGGCGGAGGTGGGCTTCGACGGCGTGGAGCTGGTGGTCAACCAGGAATTCCAGAAGGTGAACTGCCGGCGCCTGATCGAGCGCCTGGCGAAGACGCATCCCATCCTCTCCATGCACGCCCCCTTCATGCCGCTGGACGGCTGGGGGAGCCCGAGCGATTCGCTGAAGCGCTCGGTGGAGCTCGCCGGGGAGTGCGGCATCCCCCTGGTGAACTTCCATCCCCCTTCATGGCTCGGGTTCGAGCTGGGCTACTGGCGCTGGCTGCACCGGATCGGGGATTTTCAACAAGAGATCGGGGGAGACCGGGTGACGCTTACCCTGGAGAACATGCCCTGGACCGGCAAGTACCGGATCAACGGCTACATCCTCTCGGACACCCGCAAGATGATCGACTTCCTCGAGGCCCACAACGTCTATCTCACCTTCGACTGCACGCACATGGGGTCGGGTCGGGCGAACTTCATCAACGACTTCTACCTGTTCTACAACTCCGGGCGGATCCGCAACATCCATTTCTCGGACTACGGGCACGGCCGGCAGCATCTGCTGCCCGGGCACGGCATCCTCCCCCTCACCCGCTTTTTGAACCACCTGAGGAACACCGACTACAACGACACAGTGACCCTCGAACTCTCCCCCCACGAGTTCCCCAAGGGAGAACAGATCATCATCGAGAGCCTGAAGGAGATCCTCGCCTACCTGAGGGCGGAGACCGAGCGCCCCGCTACCCCCTGACCACGTAGACCGAACACTTCGCGTCGCGCACCACCTTGTGCGACACGCTCCCCAAAAGCTTTCGTTTCAAGAATCCCTTGCCGGTGCTGCCGATCACGATCACGTCGATCTCCTCGCGCTCGGCATAGTGCAGGAGTTCCTGCGCAGGGTCGCCGTAGACCACCGCGGTCTCCAAAGGGACCCCCATCTCGCCGGCGATCTTCTCGATCACGAAGAAGATCCGCTCCTTCAACTCGGCCCACTGCACCTGCTCGGTGATCGGGCGGTTCGGGACGAAGTCGGTAAAGGTGCTGCGCGGCGCGTTGGGGAGCACCAGGAGTCCGTAGACCTTGCTCTTGAACTGACTCGGGATCCCCGCGGCAAAACGGACCGCCTCCTCCGCGGCCTTGTCCGAAAGCGGGGAACCGTCTACAGCCACCAGGATTTTCTTGCGCAGGTTGAGCATCGACGTGTCCTCTTGGCTAGGTGGAACACCTTGGGTGGGGTGAGCGAAAAACGGCTTCACTATAAAACATGTCCCTTTATTTTTCAAACAGGTAATTGCGAGACGGGGGTGGTGATAGGTGGGGGGCAAACGGGGGAAGCGGGAAGGCTGTGCTGCCGTAAGCGGCAGCACAGCGCCGGTGCGGCATGGCCTAGTCGGCCAGCCCGTGCTTGATGGCGTACTTGATCAGCTCCGCGTTGTTGGAGAGCTTCAACTTGGTGAGTACCCGGGAGCGGTAGGTGCTCACGGTCTTGATGCTCAGCGAGAGTTCGTCGGCGATCTGGGACGGGGTCTTGCCGGAGCCGATCATGCGCAGGAACTGCGCCTCGCGGCTGGAGAGCGCATCGTGGGGGAGCGCCCCCTTGTCGAGGCCGGAGCCGAGGTGCACCGCCACGGTCTCTGCGAGCGAGGGGCTTATGTAGCGCCCGCCGGCGAGCACCTTCTGCACGGCAGCCTCGATCTCCTCGCTGGCACTCTCCTTGGTGAGGTAGCCGCAGGCACCCAGGCTCAGGGCCCGGATCGCGTAGTCTTCTTCGGGGTACATGCTGAGCATCACCACCGGCAGCGCAGGCTGCTCGCGGTTCAACTGCTTCAGGACGTCGAGACCGCTGCGCCCGGGAAGCGAGATATCCAGTAGCACCATGTCATACTTGCGCGACGCCACCTTCTTAAGCGCCTCTTCCCCGTTGGACGCCTCGTCGCAGCTGATGCCCAGGTGGGTATCCTCGAGGCTGCGGATCACCCCTTTGCGCAAGATGGCATGGTCGTCGACTATCAAAATGGTATGCATAAGTTCTATCCTCTCTTAAAGGCTCGAGTTCGGCCGACCTAAGATGGAAGCGTGGTCGCGGTCGGCCTTTTCATGACCCTCCCATGAATACCACCCCTGGCAGCAAAAGTGAATCAGAGCTAAGCGGTTTTTAGGGGTGAAATCTGCGAAGCCCACCGTAAGAAAAAAGCCTACTCCTCGGGGTGCTGCGTGACCCAGTAGCCGATCAACTCCGCGTTACTGCGCAGGTGCAGCTTTTCCAGGACCCGGCTGCGCACCGTGCTGATCGTCTTGACGCTGAGCGAGAGTTCGTTGGCAATCTCGTTGGTGGACCTCCCCGCCGCCAGCAGGGAAACGAACTGACACTCCCGGTCGGAGAGTTGCCGGTGCAAGGGGGCATCCTGGGGCTCCTCCACGAGCGCTTCGGCCAACAGGTCCGCCTGGCTCGGGGTGATGTAACGGCCACCACCAAGGACCTTCTCGGCGGCAGCCTGCAACTCCTCGGCGGCACTCCCCTTGTTAAGGTAGCCGGCGGCGCCGCCGCGCAGAGCGCGCACGGCGTAGTGCTCCTCGGGGTACATGCTGAGAACCAGAACGGGGAGCTTTGGGTGCAACCGCCGCAGCTGTTTCAGGAGGTCCAGTCCGTTGCGGCCGGGGAGCGATAGGTCCAGCAGCACCATGTCAAAGGGGTGGGAGGCAATCCGGTCCAGCGCCTCGGCCCCCGTGGCGGCCTCCTCGATGGCGACGGGCATCGGCAAGAGGTCCTGCAAAAGTCGGATGATCCCGAGGCGGACGATGGCGTGGTCTTCGACGATGAGAATCTGTTTCACCTAGCCTCCATCTTCGACCCGGAGCACCGGGTCAATCGGGATCGTGAGGGTTACCGTGGTACCTCTGCCGGGGCGGCCGGTGATTTCCAGCTCCCCCTGGCACAGCCTCGCGCGCTCCTGCATCCCCATCACGCCGTAGGCCGTGGTCGAGCCGACCTCTTCCGGCGAGATCCCCGCACCGTTGTCCGCGATCTCGAGTTCGAGGTACCCCTCGCCGAAGTACAGCGAGACCTCAACCAAGGTAGCATGCGCGTGGCGCAGGATGTTGGTCATGGCCTCCTGGAAGATGCGCATCACGGCCGTCGCGATCTTTCCGTCCAGGGGGGCGGCTCCCTCGGACGACGAATAGCGGCACTCGATGCCGCTACGCTTGCGGAACTGGCGTACCTGCCACTCGATCGCCGCGACCAGGCCCAGGTTGTCCAAAAGCGGCGGGCGCAATTCCGCGGTGATGTGCTGCGCCTTGGCAATCAGGTAGTCGAGCCCCTTGCGCATCTCGGCCAGGCGCTCCTTGAGCTCGGGGTGCTGCTGCATGACCCGGTTCTGGATCCAGGAAAGGTCCAGTTTGAGCGCCGTGAGGCTCTGCCCCACCTCGTCGTGGATCTCGCGGGAGATCGCCAGACGTTCCTGCTCGCGCGCCGTCTCCAGGTGCGCGTTCAGGTCGCTCATCTTCTCGTGCAGCCGGCTCAGGTCATCCTGGGTCTTCTTCTGATCGGTGATGTCGCGTACGGTGCCGATCAGCCGGAGCGGCTTGCCGCTGGCGTCGTAGCTGGGGCGGCCGTTGTCGCTCATCCAGCGCACCTCACCGTCGGGCCGCACCACCCGGAACTCGGCAAGGTAGTCGCTGTGGCCAGCTATGGAGCGTTCGACCGCCTGCAAGACCCGGGGCAGATCGTCCGGGTGCAGCATCTTGATCAGGCTGTTCACGGTGCCGTCGAAGTTGGCAGCACCGTGCATGGCCAGGCACTGGGGGGACCAGTAAACGGTATGGTTCTGCAGGTCCCATTCCCACACCCCCATATGGGAGGCGTTCAGGGCGATGTTGAGCCGTTCCTCGCTGCTGCGCAGCGCTGCCTCGGCCTGTTTCAGGGCCGAGATGTCACGCCCCACCGCCTGCACCTCGACCAGACGCCCCTGCCCGTCGAAGTAGCCCCGGTTTACGAACTGGAACCAGTGTACGGCACCGGTTCCCGAGTAGACGCGGTTTTCCACCACCACCACGGGATTATCCGGAGCCAGGGTGGCCAGTTTGGCCTCGACCATCGGGATGTCTTCGGCGTAGGCCACCGGTTGCCACTTGCTGCCCAGCAGTTCCTCGCTCGTTTTCCCGAAGAACCGACAGTAGACCTCGTTTACGAAGACGTAGATGCCGTCGGCGCTGAAGCGGCTTATGACCTCGGTGAGGTCCTCGACGACGTGACGGTAACGGTCCTCGTCCTGTGAACACTTCATGCGGTACCTCGACTGACTGCCAAAGAGCGGAAGGAGGCCCGAAAACCGGCTCTCAGGACTCCCCCACGTTCTCATGTGTTCCTTCAAAGTAGCACAAACTTCACTGGTATACAACCTGCACCTTTCTTACAAAAGCAGTCATCCTATTAGAACCATTGGTACTTCAGTCGTCCGAAGGTCTTTCCGGGTATTCCCCGAGGAGTACATTGGAACCGCACCGGGACCAGGAGCCCCGCACAAGCCACCTGCGCAAGAAAGGCCATGATTTGTCCGGGAGAATCGGCTATACTGCCGCCGCGGCCATCTCCGCCCAGGACGTCCCATGAACAGCGTCAAACTTCAGATCTCCGGAACCGACCGGGTCGGCATCGTCGCCAACATCGCCACGGCCATGTCGGACCGACGGGCCAACATCCTCTCCATGGAGGTCGAGGTGGTGGGCGACCGGGCCATCGTCTACCTCGAGGCCCAGATCACCCCGCCGCTCGACATCGCGGAGCTCCTGGCCGGGCTGCGCACCATCCCGAGCCTCACCGAGGTCTCCCGGATCCACACCCTGCCGCTCGAGAAACGCGAGAAGCGGGTGCAGATCGTCCTCGACAACATAAGCGACGGGATCCTCGCGGTCGACGAGGCAGGGGAGATCACCATGGTGAACCAGGTAGCCCGGGAGATCCTCGGGACACCCGAGAAGGCGCTGATCGGCCTGAGCCTGCGCGAACTTGAGCTGAGCGGCTCCCGCATCCTCGACTGCCTGACCGGCCCGGGCTACCGGCAGGTGAACCGCGACCTGATCACCGAGCGGGGGCGTTTCCAGTTTCTGGCGACCGGAAAGCCGATCCGCGACTCGCTGGGCCAGGTGGTGGGCGCCGTGGAGATCCTCAAGGAGCTGCGCGAGATCAAGGAGATGGCGCATGCGGTATCCCAGCCCCTCCAGGTGACCTTCCGCGAGATCATCGGCTCGAGCCCCGCGTTGCGCGACGTCATCTCCATCGCCCAAAAACTGGCCCGCACCGATCCGGTAGTCTCCCTGCGCGGCGAGAGCGGCACCGGCAAGGAGCTCTTTGCCAGCGCGATCCACGCCGAAAGCGGCCGGCCCGGCCCCTTCGTCCCGGTGAACTGCGCCGCACTCCCCGAGACGCTCCTGGAGAGCGAACTCTTTGGCTACGCCGGCGGGGCCTTCACCGGGGCCCGTCGCGAGGGGAAGCCCGGACTCTTCGAGATCGCCCAGGACGGCACCCTGTTTCTCGACGAGATAGCCGAGATCCCGCTCACCCTGCAGGCGAAAATGCTCCGGGTGCTCCAGGAGCGCCGGGTGCGCCGCATCGGCGGGACCCGGGAGATGCCGGTCAACGTGCGCATCATCACGGCCACCAACAAGAACCTGGAACGGATGATGGACCAGGGTCTGTTCCGCGAAGACCTCTACTACCGGATCAACGTGTTCCAGATCCAGATCCCGGCGCTGCGGGAGAGGATCGAGGACATAGGCCCCCTGGCCGAGCACTTCCTGTTCCACCTGAACTCCACCCTGGGGAAGACCGCTCAGCGCCTGGCTCCGGCCGCCCTCGCCAAGCTCGCCGGACACCGCTGGCCGGGAAACATCCGGGAACTGCGCAACGTCATCGAGCGCGCCTCCATCCTCTGCCCCGGTGCGGTGATCGAGCCGGAACAGGTGTTTTTTGCAGCCGGCGCCTCCCCTCCCTTGGCCGGCGAGGCGCCCCGCGGCGATGCGGACCAGCTCTGCGACACCCTCGGCCAGCAGGTCGACCAGTTCGAGCGCCAGATCATCGCCCAGAGGCTCCAGCTCTCCGGCAGCATCCGCGAAGCCGCCCGCTCCCTCGGGGTCTCCCACACGACCCTGCTGAACAAGATCAAAAAACTCGGCCTGGCAGTGGCACGCTAACGTGCCACTGGTTCGCTTTCTTGCCACTTGATAACATATCGTATTTACACGTATCCCTGTACTTAAGCTTCCGCACTGGCACGTTTTCGTGCCATACACGGCTCTTTCGCAGCTCCCCTGTGCCCTGCCGCCCGCGGGGAAAGCTCCTGCATCCTCTGAAAAATCCGTTATATTTTGGTCGTTTGCACCGCTTCACCTGCGGCGCCCTGCCGAGCCGGACCAAACGTGCCTGTTTGGCATCCGTCTTGTAAATAGGAGTTCCCAGAGATGACAGCCCCCCACGGGGCAATTCCAGTGAAGAAGGAGAAGCGATCGTGATCGTCGGGATTTTGAAGGAGATTAAAACCGAAGAAAACAGGGTTTCCATGACGCCGGCCGGTGTCGAGGTGATGACCGCCAAAGGTCACCAGGTACTTGTCGAGTCGCTTGCCGGCGTGGGGAGCGGGTTCAGCAACGAGGCCTACCAGGCAGCCGGCGCCGAGATCGTGGCGGGCGCAGCCGAGGTCTACGCGCGTTCCGAGATGGTGATGCACGTAAAAGAGCCCCAGCCCAGCGAGTACGAGCTGATCCGTCCCGGCCAGATCGTCTTTACCTATTTTCACTTCGCGGCCGGCGAAGAGCTCACCCGCGCCATGCTGAAGACCGGCGCCATCGCCATCGCCTACGAGACCATCGTGGACGCCGACAACACGCTGCCGCTGCTCACCCCGATGAGCGAAGTGGCCGGCCGGATGGCAGCGCAGCAGGCTGCCAAGTACTCCGAGCGGGCCCAGGGCGGGCGCGGTATCCTCTTGGGGGGCGTCCCGGGTGTGCCGCCCGCCAACGTCCTGGTCATCGGCGGCGGCGTGGTGGGCACCCATGCGGCGCAGATGGCCTGCGGCCTGGGCGCCAAGGTCTACCTCCTGGACACCAACCTGAACCGCCTGCGCCACCTCTCCGAGGTGATGCCCAAGAACTGCTTCCCGATGATGTCGTCGCCGGCCACCATCCGTGACCTGGTGCAGCAGGCCGACGTGGTGATCGGCGCGGTCCTGGTGCACGGCGCGAAGGCCCCCAAACTGGTGACACGCGAGATGCTGAAGACTATGAAGAAGGGCGCCGTGCTGGTGGACGTCGCCATCGACCAGGGGGGGTGCTTCGAGACCTCGCGTCCGACCACCCACACCGCCCCGACCTACGAAGTGGAAGGCATCCTGCACTACTGCGTCGCCAACATGCCCGGTGCGGTGCCCCTCACCTCGACCGTGGCGCTCACCAACGCCACCCTCCCCTACGCGGCCGCCATCGCTGCCGAAGACTGGCGCGAGGTGGTGCGCAAAACCCCCGGGATCCGGGCCGGCGTCAACGTGGCCTGCGGCAAGGTGACCTACCAGGGGGTCGCGGAGGCCTTCGGCCTCGAGTACACCCCGGTCGACCAGCTGCTCATCTCCATCCCTTAATTCCGCTAACGCCACTCAAACGGCAACAGGTGCGCCCTCTCCCCGCGAGGGGGCGCACCTGTTCGCCGCTCACCTTTTCACCGCATCTCCTCTCCAAGTGCAGGTCTGACCTCGAACTCCCAGCGCCTTATGAGGGCACAGAAAAACCCCTGCACCATGGTGGGGGACAGGGGTCATTCCGCGCGGCAACCCTTGCGTCCTTTCTTCAGTCAGGCCGGGCAGCGCGCGCCCGCGTCAGGGCCTCGAGCATCTCGTCGTGGATCGCACCGTTACTGGCCAGGATCCGGTGATCGTACACGGTGTATCCCTCTCCCCCCTGGTTGGTGACCCGCCCACCGGCCTCGGTGACCAACAGCGTGCCGGCCGCCACATCCCAGGGCTTCAACTTCACCTCCCAATAGCCGTCGAGCCTTCCGGCCGCGACATAGGCCAGATCGAGCGCCGCGGCACCGGCACGACGCACCCCGCGCGCCGCCAGCTGCAGCTCGACGAAGTTCCCGAAGTTGTTCTCGTTGTCCCGGGCGACATCGTAGGGAAATCCGGTCGCCACCAAGGCACGCCTGAGGGGGGAACGGCTGGAAACCCGTATCGGTCGGCCGTTCAAAAACGCCCCTCCCCCTTTCACCGCCGTGAACAGTTCGTCCATCATGCAGTGGTAGATCACCCCGAGCACTACAGCCCCCTGGAACTCCAAGGCTATCGAGACGCAGAACCAAGGGAACCCGTGCGCGAAGTTGGTGGTGCCGTCCAGGGGGTCGATGATCCACTTGTAGGGGGAATCGCCCCGCTGGAACCCCTCCTCCTCGGCAAGAAAACTGTGTCCCGGGAACGCGGCCGCCAGCTGCGAGACGATCAGCTCCTCGCAGGCGCGATCCACCTCGGTCACCAGGTCGATCTCCCCCTTGAAGTCCACGGCGAAATCGCTCCAGAGGCGACTTTTCTGCAGCCTGCCCGCCTCTTGGGCCGCGGCCTTTGCTGTCTTAAGAAATTGCTCAAGTTCCTGCTCGGTCGGCATCTGATACTCCATCAGTTTTTCTGTAGATCCTGCGCGTCCTCCGGTAGCGTCTCCAGGAGCTCGCGCATCTGCTCGAGCAGGGTGAAGTGCATCTCGTCGTCCGCGGCTATCCTCAGGTAGAGTTCCTTCTCCCAGAGCTGCGTTGCCTCGCGCGCCAGTTGGCCGTAAAGCCGCACGCTGGCGGCTTCGAAATCCATTGCGCGGCTTACGCAAACCAGTTCGTCATCCAGCTGCTCCAGCCCGGAGAGCTGCACCGCGAGGCTGCGCAGGATGAAGCGCGCCCCGTCGAGGGTGCGGGACTGGTCCAGGTCGACCACGACCCCGTCCTGCTGAGCTTTGAGGGCTTCGGCATGCCGCTGCTCGTCCTCGGAGAGGAGGGCGAAGATCCCTGCAACCCCGGGGAGACCGACCGCGGTCTGGCACCCCTCGTAGTAACCTCTCCCCCCGCCAGTCTTTCGGAGCACCACGTCACGTAATTCCATACGCCCTCCCGATGCGAAGATTTGCGGCTGGAAAACAGTACCAGAAAATCTGTCAAATTCAAAAAGAGGCCGAAAAAACTGGATCAGGGCGACAGCTGAGACAATGGTGCAGGACCGGCCTCAGACTATCCATCGGGGAGGTAGCAATAAGAAGGGTGTTCTGCCAGATCGGGCAGGCATTGTGAGTGTGGCGTCCCGGGAGAAGACTCACCTTTTGGCTGGCTCAGCAGGTCCGAAACATCTGCCGCGGCAGAGGCACCCGGAACGGTTAAGACCGGCCGGACGAAAAAACGGGAGGGATCCCGAAGGCCCCTCCCGTTGGTAACAGCCTCGTGATGGCGACTGTTTTAGTTGTACGCGGTCTCGGAGTGCTGGGTCTGGTCGAGGCCCATGATCTCGTCTTCCTTCTCGACACGGAAGCCGATGGTCATCTTGATCGCGAAGCCGATGATGAAGGTGACCACCACCGCGTAGGCTGCCGCGGCGCCGACTGCGATCAGCTGAATGACGAACTGTTTGCCGTTGCCGGAGGTGAGGCCGGTGGCGCCGACGGTGGCGAAGACGCCGGTCAGGATGGCGCCGGTGGTGCCGCCGATACCGTGCACGCCGAAGGCATCCAGGGAGTCGTCGTACTTAAGCTTGGCCTTCAGCATCACGCCGCCATAGCAGACCAGGCCGCCGGCGATCCCCATCAGGATGGCAGCACCCGGCTGCACGAAGCCGGCGGCGGGGGTGATGACGACCAGGCCGGCCACTACGCCGGAGCCGAAGCCGAGTGCGGAGGGTTTGCCGGCGTGGATCCACTCGGCGATCATCCAGGTGAGACCTGCCACCGCCGGGGCCACCATGGTGGTGGTGAAGGCGAGGCCGGCCAGGCCGCCTGCGGCGTCGGAGCAGTTCGGGCCGACGATGGCGGAACCTGCGTTGAAGCCGAACCAGCCGAACCAGAGGATGCCCACGCCGATCAGGGTCAAGGGGAGGCTGTGCGGAGCCATGCGTTCCTGCGGGAAGCCGTGGCGCTTGCCGAGGAAGAAGAGGATGACCAGTGCCGAAATACCGGAAGAGAGGTGTACGACGGTGCCGCCGGCGAAGTCGAGGGCCCCGAGCTTGAAGAGCCAGCCGTCGCTCATCCAGACCCAGTGCGCGATCGGGTCGTAGACCAGGGTGGTCCAGAGCAGCACGAAGACGCAGTAGGCGGAGAACTTGATGCGCTCGGCAAGGGCGCCCGACACCAGCGCCACGGTGATCATGGCGAACATGCACTGGTACATGGAGAAGACGAACTCGGGGATGGCGCCCGGCTCGGTCGGCACGTTCTGGAACAGCGCGTAGACCGGGTTGCCGTCCTTGAAGGTGATGAGCCCGTTGAGCATCGCCTTACTCAGGTTACCCAGCAGCCCGTGCCCCAGGTCCGGAGCAAAGGCCAGCGAGTAGCCGATGATCACCCACTGCACCCCGACGATCCCCATGGCGACCATGGAGTGCATCATGGTGGAGAGCACGTTTTTCGAGCGGACCATGCCGCCGTAGAACAGGGCGAGGCCGGGGGTCATGAAGAGAACCAGTGCGGCGGAGACCAGCATCCAGGCGGTGTCGCCGGTATTGAGGACCGGGTCGACGTTCTTGGGAGCGGCGGCCGGAGCCCCCGGAGCCGGGGCGGCAACCGCAGCAGCCGGAGCAGCGGCCGGTGCGCCGGCTGCCGGGGCCACTGCAGGGGCGGCCGGGGCCTGGGCCGGAGCGGCAGCGGCAGCGGGTGCTGCCGCTGCGGGAGCCGCCTTCTCTTCGGCCTGGGCCAGCAGCGGAGCCGCCACCAGGCAGGCCAAGAGCGCGAACTTGGAAAGGGAACGGACCATGTTACCGCTTACAGAAGCGGTGCCTCCTGCCATCCGGGCAGCCACATTGCGGATACCTCTTCGTATCATTGTCTTCTCTCCTATAGGGATTTTTTCTGGTTCGAAAAAACGGTGATTGAATTAAATGGCCTCGTCGCCCTTTTCCCCGGTCCTGATCCTGATCGCCTCGTCGAGGGCCATCACGAAGATCTTGCCGTCGCCGATCCTGCCGGTCTTGGCGGTCTGCTCCACGGCGCCCACAACCTTGGCGACCAGCTCGTCGGCCACCGCGATCTCGATCTTCACCTTGGGGATGAAATCCACAACGTACTCGGCACCGCGGTAGAGCTCGGTGTGCCCTTTCTGGCGGCCGAAGCCCTTCACTTCACTGACCGTGATCCCCTCGATGCCGATCTCGTTCAAGGCATCTTTCACTTCGTCCAGCTTAAACGGTTTGATGATCGCTTGAATAAGCTTCATTGCTTGCCCCCTCCCCTTTGATGTTGTTGCCCCGCTGCAGTCAGGTAATTAGCATGTGGCGTGCCAGAATAAAAAACCGCGGCATTGTCATAACTTAGGCGACACCCTCCCCACCGTGCGAGGTTTCGTGCACATTTTAAAGGCAGGGAGTTGCCTCGAAAGGCAGGGGATAGCGGATTTTTTAGGCTGAGGTTTTTTCAGGTGAGGGGAAAAAAGACCGGTGCAGCCGGCAGGGGAGCGGGTCCCCCTGCGGCTGTCAGGCGCCTGCGGAGCAGGAGCTCAAGCTGGTCAACATGGGGGGGATGGCCTCCGGGGGGAGCGGCCGGCTGAACAGGTACCCCTGGTAGGTGTCGCAGCCGTGGCTCACCAGGAACTCGAGTTGGGCCGTAGTCTCGACCCCCTCGGCGATCACCTGCAGCTTCAGGGTGTGCGCCATCTCTATGGTGGCCAGGGTAATGGCGGCGTCGTCGGGGTCGGTGGTGATGTCGTTTATGAAGGTCCGGTCGATCTTCAGGACGTCAAGGGGGAAGCGCTTCAAATAGGAGAGCGAGGAGAAGCCGGTGCCGAAATCGTCGATGGCCAGGCGCACCCCCATCTCTTTCAGGGCGGTCAGGGTCTTCACGGTCTTCTCGGTGTGGGCCATGAGTACCCCTTCGGTGAGTTCCAGCTCCAAAAGCCCCGGGTCGAGTCCGGTCTGCTCCAGTACCGAGGTGACCGTGTCCAAGAGGTCGTTCTTCAAGAAGTGCTGCCCCGAGATGTTGAGCGCCAGGGTGACGGGGGGGAGCCCCGAGTCGAGCCAGGCCCTGTGCTGCCGGCAGGCCGCGAGCATCATCCACTGGTCGATCTGGATCACGAGGCCGATCTCCTCGGCCAGCGCCAGGAAGCGCCCCGGCTCCACGATCCCCAGCTCGCGGCTGTTCCAGCGCACCAGGGCTTCCACCCCGACCACCTCCCCGGTCCGCGCGCAGACCTGGGGCTGGTAGTACACCGTGAACTCCTCGTCCTTCAAGGCCTTGTGCAGCTGGCTCTCCAGGATGATCCGCTCCAGGGCCTTGGCGTTCATCGACTCGTCGTAGATCTGGTAGCCGTTTCGCCCCTGTTCCTTGGCCTGGTACATGGCCCCGTCGGCATTTCTGATCAGGTCGCTCGCCGTGCAGGCGTCGAAGGGGTAGAGGCTGATGCCGATCGAGGTGGAGAGGAAGACCTCCTGCCCTTCCAGCGAGTAGGGGAGCGAGATCGCCTCGAGGATGCGCCGGGCCACCTTGGCGACGTCCTGGAAGTGGTCGATGTCGGAGAGCATGATGGTGAACTCGTCCCCCCCAAGGCGCGAGACCAGTGACGGGGGTCCCTCGTCCTCGCCGCGGGCCAGGCAGTCGCTGCGCCTGACGCAGCGCAGCAGGCGGTCCGCCACGTCCTGCAACAGGCGGTCCCCCACCCCGTGCCCGAGGGTGTCGTTCACCAGCTTGAAGCGGTCCAGGTCGAGGAAGAGCACCGCCAAGAGCCGGTCGTTGCGGTTCGCGAAGACCAGCGCCTGCTCGAGCTGCTGCAGGAAAAAGCGCCGGTTGGGGAGCCCGGTGAGTGCGTCGTAGTAGGCCAAAAGCCTGATCTGCTCCTCGGCGTGCTTTCGCTCGGTGATGTCCTGGATCGTGCCGGTGAGCGATACCGGGTTCCCCTCGTGGTCGAGCACCGTGACCAGCTCGGCGTGCAGGGTGCGCTCCACGGCGTCGTCCAAGAGGATCCGGTAGTCGAAGCTCAAAGGGGCGCGCCTCGCTATGGCGTCCTGCAGGGAGCTCTGCACGAAGCTGCGGTCCAGCTGGTGCACCGGGTCGAGGATCGGGTTCACAAGCCGCGCCCGCTCCGTACAGCAGATGTTGTAGACCTCCTCGGAGCAGTGGATCTCCCCGGTGTTCAGGTCCCACTCCCAGGAGCCTATGTGCGCGAGGCTCTGGGCGTGCGCGAGCCCCTCGCGGCTCTCCCGGAGCTGTTCCAGCGCCGTACTGGCCCTCAGCATGTAGTTGACCCGGTAGCGCAGGATGTGCCAGTTGATCGGCTTGGTGATGAAATCGGTGGCGCCGGCCTCGTAGGCGCAGTTGATGGACTCGAGGTCGTCCAGGCCGGTCATCATGAGCACCGGGGTGTCGCGACCGGTCAGGGTGCGCCGAATCGCGCTGCAGACCGAGAAACCGTCGATCCCCGGCATCACCACGTCGAGCAGGATGATGTCGGGACGGCTCTCCTCGAAGGTCTTGAGCGCCTCCTCGCCGCTGCCGGCGTCGCGCACCGCGTATCCCGAGTGCTCCAGGGTCTCCCTGGCCAAGAGCCGCACCGCGTGGTCGTCGTCCACCACCATCACCAACGGGGTCGCCCGTTTGATCTTCCTGGTCAGCATAGTGCGCCTCCCTGCAGGGCCTCGCGTACCATCCGGTACTCCTCTTCTACCTGCAAAAGCAAGGGGAGCGCCCCCTCGGTAGAGCCGGCGCGCCCCAGCGTCTCAAGTTCCAGGCAGACGTCGGCAAGGCGCAGGGCCCCGAGGTTCGCGCTGCTCGACTTGAAGCTGTGCGCCGCCGCCTTGAGCTTCTCGGGGTCCTTGCCCGATTCCGCCTCGCGCAAGGTCTGCAGCAGCGTGGGGGTGCTGGAGAGGTAGAAGTCCACCACCTTGCGCAGCACCTCCTTGCCGCGCTCGCCGGGGAGCATCTTGATCATCTCGATGGCGCCGCTGTTGTGGTCCCGGCTGATCGGCCCGTCGTCCGGCACCGCGGCCGAGCTCTTCAGGTGCCGGCGCATGACCCGGGAGAGCTCGTCCCGGCTGAACGGCTTCGAGAGGTAATCGTCGGCCCCGGAGGCGAGGCAGTTTTCGCGGTCCCCCTTCATGGCGAAGGCGGTCAGCATGACGACCGGCAGGCGCCTTCCGGCGCGGCTCCGCGCAGCGCTGCCGGCGCAGAGCTCCCCTGCCTCACCGACCACGGCCGCGCCGCCTGGTTTCCCACCCGCAGCCTCCCACTCCCTGATGCGCCGGGTTGCCTCCAGGCCGTCGAGCTCGGGCATCTGGCAGTCCATGAACACCAGGTCGTAGCGGGTTCGGCGCACGCAGTCCAGGGCCGCCAGCCCGTCCTGGGCCAGATCCACGCTGCACCCAAGGCTCTCCAGCATGCCGCGCCCCACCTCCTGGTTCACCTGGTTGTCCTCGACCAGGAGCACCTGGGGCGCCCGCTTCGGGGCCCCCTCGGCGGCGCCCGCTTCGGCTTCCGGTTCCATCCCCAGGGCCCTGGCCAGCGTGGCGTAGAGCCCCTTGAGCGGCAAGGGGCGGGAGAGCGCGGCCGCCACCCCGGTTTCGCGCTCCAAGAGCTCGCGGCGTGGCTTGCGGTCGTCGGCCAAGAGGACCAGGCGCAGGGAGCGCCCTGCCGGCAGCGCTCGCACCGAGGCGGCCAGTTCCAGCCCGTCCGCCCCCCCCGGCACCTCGTCGATGATCACCAGGTCAAAGGGGGCCGCCACCACCCGGCACAGGGCACGGGAGGGATCCTCCACCCGCTCGGCGTCGATCCCCCAGCCGGCCAGCTGTGCGAGGAGCGCCCCGCTGGTCGTGTCGTCCGCAGAGGCGATCAAGGCCCGCTTGCCGCGCAGCGCGCTTTGGCTACCGGACGCCGACCAGTCGAGCGGTTCGTCCTCTGGTTCGGTCAGGCGCACAGTGAAGCTGAAGGCGGAACCGCAGCCCGGCGCGCTCTGCAGGGTGAGTTCACCTCCCATGAGCTCGGTGAGCTGCCGGGCGATGACCAGGCCGAGGCCGGTCCCGCCGTAGCGGCGGGTGATCGATTCGTCGGCCTGGGCGAACTGCTCGAAGATGCGTCCCTGCTGCTCCGGCTGGATACCGATCCCGGTATCCGTGACCCGGAAACGGATCAGGGCCGCCTCCTGCCGCGAGACTTCGAGGGTCACGCTCCCCTTGGGGGTGAACTTGAGTGCGTTTCCCAAGAGGTTGATCATGACCTGGCGCAGGCGGCCCGGGTCCCCCTCGAAGGTCCCCTCGACGCCCTCGCCCACCAGGCAGCGCAGCTCGAGACCCTTTTTCGCGGCATCCTCGGCAAAGAGCCCCGCCGTCTCGGCCACCAGCTCGCGCATGTCGAAGGGGATCGATTCCAGCTCCAGGCGCCCTGCCTCGATCTTGGAGAAATCCAGGATGTTGTTGATGATGGTGAGCAGGGCCTCGCCGGAGCGGCGCACCGTGTCGACGAACCGGGTCTGTTCCTTGCTGAGGTCGGTGTTCTGCAGAAGCTCGGTCATCCCCAGCATGCCGTACATCGGGGTGCGGATCTCGTGGCTCATCTGGGCCAGGAAGTCGCTCTTCGCCTGGTTGGCCGCCTGGGCCGCTTCCATGGCCCGGCTGGCGCGCTCCAGGCTATCCTCGAGCCGGCGGTTCACGCTGGAGAGCTCCCCGGTCCGTTCGGCCACCTCGAGCTGGAGCTCCTCGGAGTGCAGGGCGAGCCGCTCGTCGCGTACCGCGATCTCGGCGAGCATCCCGTTGAAGCAGTCGAACAGAAGTCCCAGCTCGTCGTCATGCCAGCTCTGGACGCGGACCTGGTAGTCCTGGCGCTTGGAGACGATCTCCATTTTCTCGGTAAGGTGACGGATCGGGTGGGATATCAGGAGGGTGATGCGGCGCGCGAGGAGCCTGACGGAGCAGAGCACCGCAACTGCGGAGAGGGCGAGAAAACAAGCGCTGAAGAGATAGGGGGAGGAGCCTCCCCGGGACCGGAAGGCGAGGGAGCCGGCGAGCAGCACGAGGCAGATGAAACTATTGGTGGCGAGCAAAAGGGTCGAGAGCTTCCCTTTGATGGTCTGCTTCGAGAACCAACGATCAGTCACAGCCCCCCCTTCCCCCGCGTAAGCCGACGGTGTCGTGGCGCCGCCCCGGGAGGGGGCGGCAGGTAGGTCCGGCGCGAATCGTTAGAACTTTACAATAATTGAATTGGAATTCAAGGGCGGCGCAAGCCGGCGGCGAGGCGGACGAAGTTGCCGAGAATGGCGCGGGAAGCGGCGTCGAAGGCCGCCTTTTGGGCGAGGAACCCGGTGAGCAGATCCTCGGGAGGGTCCGGGAGATTCCCCCAGCAGGTGACGATCACGGGGTTCACCTCGGGGTGGAACTGGACCCCGTAGGCGCTAGGGCCGAGGCGGAAGGCCTGGGCGGGGCAGGCCGCCGAGCTCGCAAGGAGGAGCGCGTCACCCGGAGGGGTGAAGCTGTCGTTGTGCAGCTGAAAGGTGAGAAAGCTCCTCGGGACGCCGGTGAAGAGCGGGTCGGCCGCGCCGCTGTCGTTCAGCTCCACGCTCCGGATCCCCATTTCCCCGTGCGGCGACGGGGAGGCGACGCAGCCGCCGGCCACCTGGGCCAAAAGCTGCCCCCCCAGGCAGATCCCCAAAAGCGGGACCTCGCGCTCCAGAGCCAGGCGCAGAAAGGCGCGCACCCTCTCGAGGTAGGGAAAGCGCTCGGTCTCGTAGACCCCCATGTCGCCCCCAAGGACGATGATGCCGGTCACCTGGGCCAGGTCGGGAAAGGGGAGCTCCGCATAGGCGGCGACGGTCTGCGCGGCAAAGCCCGCGGCCGCGATGATCTCCGGGCAGGTCCCCGGGGGGCAGTTCGGGTCGTTTTGTAGCAGGACAAACATGTCGGTTACTCCTATGGTTGCCGCGCGGCGCGGAACTCGCCGTCGGGGCCGAAGCTTAAGGGGGAGCCGGGAAAGTCCTCCGCGCTCAGCCGGCGCATCAGGCGCAAGGCGCGCTGTTTGAGGTCGCGCACCGGCCCGCGCTGGAAACCCTGCAGGAAGGAGGTCACCCTCCCCTTCTCGAAGGAACCGTCCCGGGCCAGCTCGACCGTGAGGAGCGGCGCGTAGCCGCTCTCCCCCACCACGCTCACCCCGCCGTAGGTGGCGAAGTTCCCCAGGCTGTAGGCGATCAGGCGCCCCTTGTAGAGCTCCAGGGCCCGCGGCACGTGCGGACCGTGACCGATGACCAGCGCGGCGCCGCGGTCGATGGCGGCATGGGCGAAGCGCACGAGGTCGCCGCGCGGCTCGTCCAGGAAGAGCTCCGGCCCGGGCGCCACGTGCAGGGCCCCGCGCCCCTCGGCTCCGGCGTGCACCGAGAGGATCAGGATGTCGCAGCGCCGGGCGATTTCGGCGACCTCGGCGAGCGCCCGCTCCGGGTAGACGATGGAGCGCGGCGGCGCGCCGAAACCAAGCGCGAGCACCGCTACCTTGAGCCCGCGTACCTCGAACTCGGCCACCGGCCCCGACTTCCCGGCGTAGGCGACACCGGCCTCGCCCAGCGCCTGCTTCGTGGAGCGGAGGCCGTCACGCCCGAAATCCAGCGCGTGGTTGTTGGCCAGGGAGACAAAGCTGATCCCGGCGCGCTTCAGGTTCTGCGCGTAGGAGGGGGGGGTGCGAAACAGGTAGCGGCGCCCCTTGAGCGGCTCCTTGGTGGGGTCGCCGCCTAAGAAGAGCGGCCCTTCCAGGTTGGCGAGCGCCAGGTCTGCCGCCTGGAAAAGGGGTGCGGCCGGGGCAAGGAGACTGCGCCCCTGGTCCTTGGGGAGGCGGGGAGCGGGGAAATCGCTCCCCATCATGACGTCGCCCACGGCGGCCACGGTGAGGGCCGCGGCATCGGCGCCGGCGCTTGAGGCGAAAAGTACGAAAAGCTGAACGGCGAGAAAGGAGAGGCGGCGCAGGTGGCGCAGGGTGGCGTGAGGGCCGAAGAAGGTGCGCGGGGCGTCGGATTGGGATGAGCGGGTGTGCAAGGGTTTCTCTCGGGGCAGAGCCTGCCGCGACACGGCAGCTGCAATAAATAATAGTAGTGCCAGGTACCGGAATTCGCCTCCTGCTGCCCCGTTGCGCCAGGAAGCGAAGCTCCCCGATCCTGCCAAGGGGGAAGCGGCGCCCGCCCGGCCGGCTTTTGGGCCGGCCGGGCGGGAGTTACCTTACACGCTTCGCAGGCTTTCGGCAATCACTTCCGCGATGTCCCGGACCTGCACCTTCTCGGCGCCCCGGTCCTTCAGCCCGTCTTCGAACATGGTCAGGCAGTAGGGGCAGGCGACGCAGACCGTGTCCGGGGTCTGGGTGAGCGCCTCGTCCACCCGGGCGTGGTTGATGCGCTCGCCGATCAGCTCCTCCATCCACATCCGCCCGCCTCCCGCGCCGCAGCAGAAGGAATTTTCCCGGTTGCGCTCCATCTCCTTGACCGGCTTCCCGGTCGCCTTCTCGATGAGGGTTCGCGGCGCGTCGTAGACGCCGTTGTGGCGCCCCAGGTAGCAGGGATCGTGGTAGGTGACCGTCCCGAGGCCGGCGGCCCCTCCGGTGAGCTTGAGGCGCCCGGTCTGCACCAGCTCCGAGATGAGCTCGCTGTAGTGGCGCACCTCGAGCTCCAGCCCGAACTGGCGGTAGTCGTTTTTCAGCGTGGTGAGGCAGTGCGGGCAGAGGGTGATCACCTTCTTGACGCCGCGCTCGCGGAAGAGCTCCACGTTCTCCCGGGCCATCTTGTCGAACAGGAACTCGTTCCCCAGCCGGCGCAGGCTGTCGCCGCAGCACTTCTCGTCCTTACCCAGGATCCCCCAGGAGACCCCGGCCGCGTCGAGGACGGTGGCGAGCGCCACGGTGACCTGCTTGGTGCGCGAGTCGAAGGAACCGGCGCACCCGACGTAGAAGAGGTACTCGGTCTCACCTGCGGCAAAGGGCTTCACGTCGAGGGTGGAGACCCACTTGGCGCGCTCGCCCGGGGCGATCCCCCAGGGGTTGGAGCGCTGTTCCATGTTCTCGAACAGGTTCAAGAGCTCCTCGGGGAAGTGCGCCTTGGTCTCCACCAGGTGCCGGCGCATCTTGACGATCTTGGGCATCTGCTCGATCAGTACCGGGCAGGCCTGCATGCAGGCGCCGCAGGTGGTGCAGGACCAGATGGAATCCTCGGTGTTGGTCCCCTCCCCTTCGTCGCCGATGAGCGGCAGGGTCCCCGGGCGCCCTTGCTTCAGCGCCGGGCCGTTTTCCAGGAGGTTCGTCTTGATGGCGTGCACGATCTGGCGCGGGTTCAGGGGCTTGCCGGTGTTGGTGGCCGGGCAGGCGGCCTGGCAGCGACCGCACTCGGTGCAACTGTACGAGTCGAAGAGGTCCTTCCAGGTGAAATCCTCCACGCTCCCCACCCCGAAGGTCCCCCCCTTCTCGAAACGCTCGCGCGGCTGGGTGTTGGGCCACTGAAGGCTTCCGAAGTAGCAGTTGGGGATGGCGGTCAAGATGTGCATGTGCTTTGAGTGCGGCAGAAAGCAGATGAAGGCCAAAAGCACCAGGGCGTGCAGCCACCAGGAGACGAGCACCACGCTGTCGAGCCCTCCCCCCAGGGGGGCGAGCCAGGAGGCGATCAGGGTCGATACCGGCATGGCGGCGGTCGCGGTCTCCGCCCCCTGGGCGATCAGCGCGCCGTGCATCCCGAAGTAGGCGATCATCAACAGCGCGATGAAGCTGAGGATCAAAAACGCCTCCGGGCTTCTCCCCTTCACGTAGCGGCTGTCCAGGTAGGGAGGCTGGATGAGCAGGCGGCGCCCGAAGGAGAAGGCGATGGCGACCAGGGTAGCGAGCGAGACCAGATCGAAGAGGATGAGCAGCGCGTGGTGCACCCCCTCCGGGAGCAGACCGAGGTTCAGTCCCGGGAAGACCCCGGCCACCAGGAACTCGCCGTTGGCGAGCGCCAGGACCAGGAAGGACCAGAAGATCACGAAGTGGTTCAGGCCGAAGGGCTTTCTAAGGACGCGCGCCTGGGCGAAGGCGTAGAGGAGCATGTCCTTCAGGCGCTGCCCCGGCTGGTCCAGGCGCTCTTCCGGTTGCCCCAGGAGGACCAGCGAGAACCGGCGGTAGACGCTGAAGCAGAAAAAGACCAGCGAAGCGGCCAGCAGCACGGCAAATAGTGGAGGATGCGGCATCATGAAAAAACCTCGTATGCGTCTATGCGGCCTTGAGCCGCGTTATGTGTAAATACGGGAAGCGTGCATAAGGTTTGCGTTCCACCACCTGCTGGCACCCCCCAGTCCCCCCCTTTGCGAAGGGGGGACTGGGGGGATCTGCCTTGGGTATCGGTATGACGCGGATTCGGGTTAGGCCGGCTTTCCCGAGCGCGCCTGTTTGAGCGCCTTAAGCTTGCGGGTGAGGGCCGGGACCACCTGGAACAGGTCCCCCACGATCCCGTAGCTCGCCACCTGGAAGATCGGTGCCTCGGGGTCGCGGTTGATGGCGATCACCACGTCGGAGTCCTGCATGCCGACCAGGTGCTGGATCGCCCCGGAGATGCCGCAGGCGATGTACACCTTGGGGCGTACCGTCTTGCCGGTCTGTCCCACCTGGCGGTCCTGGGGCATCCATCCGGCGTCGACCGCGCTGCGCGAGGCCCCCACCACCCCACCCAGCACGTCGGCCAGATCCTGGAGCATGGCGAAGTTATCCTTGTTCATCATCCCCCTCCCGCCGGAGATGATGAAGTCCGCGCCGGAGATGTCGATCTTGGAGCCCGCGCCGCCGTCCATGAGGATCTTCAGCACCTTGACCTTCATCTCCTCCTCGCTCACCGGCACCTTTTCGCGCACGATCTCGCCGGCAAGCGCCGGGTCGAAGGCGGGCATCGGCATCACGTGGGGGCGCACGGTGGCCATCTGGGGCCGGAACTTGTCGCAGATGATGGTGGCCATGATGTTGCCGCCGAAGGCTGGGCGGGTCTGCATCAGGTTCCCCTTGTCGTCGATGGAGAGCCCGGTGCAGTCGGCGGTGAGACCGGTGGCGAGCTCGGTGGCGACCACGCCGGCCAGGTCGCGCCCCAGCCCCGTCGCCCCCATGAGGATCACCTCGGGGCGGTACTTCTGAACCAGGGCGCAGACCCCGCGCTGGTAGGCGTCGGTCCGGTAGTGGCGCAAGACCGGAGCGTCCATCAGGAAGACCCGCTGGGCGCCGTAGCCGATCGCCTGGCGGCAGAGATCCTCGACCCCTTCGCCCATCACCACGGCGGCGAGCTCGCAGTTGCGCGCCTGGGCCAGCTCCATCCCTTTGCCGAGCAGCTCCCAGGAGACCTTGGCGGCCACCCCTTCGGTCTGCTCGATGAAGACCCAGACCCCGCGGTAGGACGAGAGCTTGCGGGCGAGTTCCGCCTCTTCGGCGTCCTCCTCGACCGGTGGGGCGCCGGCCGCGGCCGACGCGGCCGCGAGTTCCTGCAGGATGCGGAGCTCCTCCGGGGTGAAGGACATCTCCAGTGCCTGGACCGGGCAGACCTTGACGCATTTCACGCAGCCGATGCACTTGGAGGTGTTGATGATCGGTGCGCCCGCATCGTCCATCTCGATGGCGTCGACCGGGCAGGCGCTCTGGCAGCGCGCGCCGCAGGCGATGCAGCGCCCCTCCAAAAGGGAGGCAACGCCGCGCGGTTTTTTCGGGGGTTTCACAGCATCAGTCATTATCTAATCCCTTGAATGGTCCGTCGGAACCGGCTTTAAAGGTAGTTCAGGTGGGCGGCGGCAACTCTCGGGGAACGGGCTCTCCCCCTTCCCTCACCGCCTCATCCGCCCAGCCTTCTGCGCTTCGCCCAAAATGGGCGGGGCGTCAACCGAAAGCGGCCGGGTGCGTATCAGTCTGGTCACAGGGCCAAAAGGTCCTTTTCCAGCATCTTGTCGATCAGAAGCTGCGCGGCCCCCTCGGGATCCCGGGCGCCGTCGCCCAGCATCTCCCCCTTGGCGCGCTCCGGGGAGAAGATCCGGCTCACCCAGGTCGGGGAGCCCTTGAGGCCGATCTGGTTCGCGTCGAGGTTCAAGACCTTGTTGTCCCAAAGCTCGACCTGGGCGTCCACCGCCTCCAGCCGCTGGGCCACGGTCGGGTAGCGCGGCCGGTTCAGCTCGCGGACCACGGTGAGCAGCGCCGGAAGCGGGGCCTCCACCTCCTCGTGCCGCCCTTCCAGTTTCCGGCGGACCTGGATGCTGCGCCGGGACGGATCCAGCGCCTCGACCCGGTCCACCAGGGTGAGCTGGGCGTACCCCAGGCGGGTGGCGATCCCCGGACCCACCTGCGCGGTATCGCCGTCGATGGTCTGCTTGCCGCAGATCACCACGCCGACCTCCTCTTCCTGGGCCAGCCGCTCGATGGCTGCGGAGAGCACCTTGCTGGTGGCAAGGGTGTCCGCACCGCCGAAGACCCGGTCCGACAACAGGATGGCGCGGTCCACACCCAAGGAGAGTGCCTTGCGCAGGGTGGCCTCGGCGTTTGGGGGGCCCATGGAGATGGCGGCGACCCGGAAGCCGAAACGGTCCTTGAACTTGAGCCCTTCCTCGATGGCGTGGGTATCATAGGGGTTCACGATGAACGGGACCCCCTCGCGGATCAGGGTGTTGGTAACCGGGTCGATCTGGACCTGGGTGGTATCGGGAACCTGTTTGACACAAACGACAACCAGCATAGTAACCTCGAACGTTTTGGTGCCTCTGAAGCTACAGCAGCGCAGTTAAAATGAATTGATCTAAGTCAAATAATGGCGATCCAGGCAATGCTTGAATTTGTATCATCATTTAGACTGCGAGGCAACCGTGAAGCAATATCAACCAGTTCACTCTTGCTTTTTGGGGATCGATCTTTTACCATTTCGGTTCGTGCCCGCTCTCTAAGCGCCCAAGCGCCGCTTTTTGCCAGCCTTTATACCACCGATACAGTCCTTTCCTCCCGGGCGGAGATAGATGTCCGACAGAAATATAGAAAAATCCTTACTCTACCTCGTCCTGCTCTCCGTCCTGCTGCATGTGGCGGTCTTCTGGGCGGTGTCGAAGCTCCCCAAGGAGCCGCCGCACCCCGAAGAAGCGACCATCGTGGACCTGAAGGACATCCCTGATCTCCCCCTGCCGCCTCCCCCCGCAGCGCAGCCCGCGCCCCCGAAAGCCGTACCGCCGGCCCGGCGGGAGCCGCGTCCCGCGGAGCGCCCCCGCATAGCCCCCGTCCCGAGCCTGCCCCGGACCGCCCAGCAGGCGCCCGCGCCGAGCGAGAGCAAAAAGGCCCTCCCCAGCAGGGGAATTCCGGCGCAGCCCAAGGCGGACCTCGGCATCCCGGCCCGCCCGACCGGCAGGGAGGAGGCGCCGCGCCGCGAGAGTGCGGGACGCGAACCCAGCCGCGGCGAAGGTCTCTTCAAGCCGCAGCGCGGCAGGTCCGAGGAGCTGGCCCGGCTGTACCCCTCGACCCGGGGGATACAGCGGATCGAGGAGAATTTCCGGAAGAAGTACGAGGACGCCGAGCAGGGCGACACCCGGCTCATGGACACCGACGATCCGAACATCGGCACCTTCACCCGCCGCTTCGCCATCGCGCTGCGCGACCGGCTCAACTCCATCGACCGCTACGAGAGAAAGGGGGTGGGGATGACCGTGCTCACCATCCGCATCGGCCGGGACGGCATGGTGGAGAGTACCCGGATACTCTACACCAGCGGAAACGCGAAGCTCGACGAGCTCGCCACCAAGGCCGCCAATTCGGCGAGCTACGTGGGGCCGCTCCCCAGGAAGTGGGACCACGAGACCCTGAACCTGATCTGCTCGTTCGTGATCCGTGAAGGGGGCGGGATCTCGGCAAGCTGGGAACTCTCCAACCAGTAAGCGGCGCTCCGCCAAGAGAAAGGGGACCGGCCCCCTTGGTGCCCGTCCCCTTAATCGACCTCGCCCTGCCCCACGCCGGAAACTGCCGGGGACCGGCTCAAGCAACTGCCAGCCCCCTCCCCTCACCTGCAAAGCCTCAACCTCAAAAACTCCTCGAACGACCCGTTGAACTCGTCGCGCTTCAAGGCCATATCCACCGTAGCCTT
The DNA here is from genome assembly GCF_014193515.1 of Geomonas silvestris. Classification (GTDB taxonomy): domain Bacteria; phylum Desulfobacterota; class Desulfuromonadia; order Geobacterales; family Geobacteraceae; genus Geomonas; species Geomonas silvestris. The sequence goes on from NZ_BLXX01000001.1 coordinate 507,288, forward strand.
CAAGAAGCCGAGTTTGTCCCCGCAGTCGTGGCGGATACCCTCGAACTGGCGGCCGAAGATCGACTCCTGCTTGCTGAGCCTCAAGAGCGCGTCGGTGAGCTGGATCTCCCCCCCCTTGCCCGGCGCCTGGTCCTCGAGGATCGGGAAGATCCCCGGGGTCAGGATGTAGCGGCCGATGATGGCCAGATCCGAGGGGGCGTCGATGATGGCGGGCTTTTCCACCAGGTCGAGTACCTCGTAGATCCGCTCGGAGAGCTGGTTCGCGCGCACGCAGCCGTAGGAGGAGATGCTCACCATGGGAACCTTCTCCAGGGCGAGCACCGGGGCGCGGTAGCTTTCGTAGACGTCGAGGAGCTGCGCGAGACAGGGGGTCGGGGCGTCGATGATGTCGTCGCCCAAAAGCACCGCGAACGGTTCGGACCCCACGAACTCCTTGGCGCACAGGATGGCGTGCCCGAGCCCCAGGGCCTGCTTCTGGCGCACGAAGAAGATCTTCGCCATCTCGGCGATCTCGCGCACCAGGCAGAGCTCGGCTGCCTTCCCCTTGCCCTCGAGCAGGGATTCCAATTCGAAGGCGTGGTCGAAGTGGTCCTCGATGGCCCGCTTGCCGCGTCCGGTTACGAAGAGGATCTGCTCGATGCCCGAGGCAACCGCTTCCTCGACGACGTACTGCACCAGCGGCTTGTCGATGAGCGGCAGCATCTCCTTGGGGGTCGACTTGGTGGCCGGCAGGAACCTGGTCCCCAGCCCAGCTACCGGAAAAACGGCCTTTTTCACCCGCATGGCGCCCTCCGTTATATTCTTTTAATGTAATGAATAATAAGTACCAGGCGGGGTTTGTAAAGGGGGGTGCGCTGCGGGCAAAAAAAAACCCCCGAAGCCGGGGGTTCTTTTTGGGTAGCGAGCTCGCGGTCTAGCTCGCCGAAGGGCAGCCGGCGCAGCTGCCGCCGGAGGGGCAGGAAGGGGCTGCCGCGGACTTGCTCCCGCCGCCGTAGCCGTCACTGTACCACCCCTGACCTTTCAGGGCGAACCCGGTCTGGGATATGAGTTTTTCGACCTCGCCGCCGCAGGAAGGGCAGGAGGAGGCCGGAGGATCGGAGAATTTCTGGCGCATCTCGAACGTGTTGTTGCAGCTTTTGCACTGGTATTCGTAAAGTGGCATGACGTGTACTACCTCCTGTCGCGTACTGCGGTGTAAAGAAAAACCTTGCTGCGCTTAATATAGAAATCCCCTACCCTGTTTGTCAAGGGGTCGGGAGCTCCAGGCTGCGGGTCATCGCGAAAAGAAGGCGGGAGCGGTAGATGATCCCCACCACCTTCTTGCCGTCCACCACCGGAACCCTCTGGAAACGGTGGGTGAGGAACAGGGAGGCGACGTCGCTCACCCGGGCATCCTGGGTCACCGAGATCGGCTGGTGCTCCATGATGTCGGAGACCGGCAGATCCTTGATCTTCGCGCAGAGCGACTCGAAGTAGGGGGCGTCGGAGCCGCCGGTGGGGGCCCCGTCCATGAGGGCCGTGATGATGCTCAAGGGGGTGAGGATGCCGGCCAGGCCGCCGCGCTCGTTGAGGACGATGAGGCCCGGAGCGGCATTGAGGAAGCTTTCGTCCCCGAAGTTGCGCTTCATGGTGCGGACCGCCTCGGCGACGCTGGTCCTAACCGAGATGGTGGGGACATCGGTTACCATTATGTCTTTGGCTTTCATCAAAGGGTCGTCTCCTCTTCCCTGAAAAGTATGGCGAGCGCGTCCGGGCTGACTCCCGCGACCTGGACCACCTTGTGCCGGGACTTGCCTCCCGAGCGGATCGAAACGCGGGACTTGGCGATCCCCAGCGTCTTTGCTATCAGTTCCACGCACTGCTTGTTGGCCGCGTCCTCGACCGGCGGCGAGGTGAGCCTGAGCCGTAATTCGCCGTCCTTCGGGCCGCAGATCTCGGCGCGCGAGGCCCTGGGCTGGACGTGGACGCCGAAGCATACCCCGTCCGGCGTCGCAGTGAGCCGCACGGCGTCACTCATCTTTTAAGGCGAGCAGCTTATAGTAGGTATCGAGCAGCGCCTTGAAACCGGACTCGAACTGCACCTTCTCGCGGCGCAACTCCTGGATCTGGTTGGTCAGTTCCACGAGCCTCCTCTCCGCCTCAGCGACGACCCGCTCCCCCTTCAGTTCCGCCTCCGAGATGAGCAGCTGCGCCTCCTTCTGGGCGTTGGCCTTCATCTCCTCGGTGACCCGTTGCGCGGCGAGCATGGTCTCGCGCAGCTGCACCTCGCGCGCCTCCATCTCGGCCACCTGGTTCGCGTGGCGGTTCAGGCGCTCCTTCAGGTCGTTGTTCTCGCGGATCAGCTCTTCCAGTTCGCCGGCCACCGCCTGCAGGTAGCCGTCGACCTCCTCGGCGTCCAGGCCGCCGAACATCTTCCCCTTGAACTGCTGTTGCTGGATGTCCACCGGGGTTATCTTCATAGTGCCTGTCCCTTAAGTTGGCTGCTGAACATCATCAGGTAGGTGTACGCGGTGTCGAACACCACGATCTGCACCAGGTAGATAAGGATGAAGACCACGACCGGAGAGAGGTCGATCATGCCGGTGTCCGGCATGTAACGGCGCACCCGGCGCAGCACGGGTTCTGTGGTCCGGTAGATGAAACTGACGATGGGATTGTAGGGATCGGCGTTGACCCAGGATATGATGACATTTGCCAGGAGGATGTACTTATAGATCGTCAAAATCCCGCTTGCCACTTCGACTATCTTTGCCAGGGCCAAGAGGACATTGGCTAGCAGAATCATTAACCCTCCCTTATCAATCACAGAATGGCATGCCAAGCTATACAGAAATTCGCATAGTTTGTCAAGCCGAGGTCCCTCGTGAAATAGAGCCTCGGTAACTTGCAGAGGGTACTACAGAACCGTTGCAGCTGACAACCTCTTCTTGGCTTTATAAGAGAATATTAGCAAGAAAATCCGCGTACTGAGGCCGCACCACCGGCAGAGCCGCTCATTTCCTGCGACGCGGGCCCGGCAGGAACTGTTTGTGAACGCTGCCGGATGGCACATCGATCTTTAGCGATGGGGAATTGCTGGACCGAGGGTCCGGGAGATAGCAGTTGACTTAGCACCGGCGATGATTTAAAAGAGTCGGGCTGGATGCTTGAGCTTTTTGACAGGTAGCAGGTTACCTCGAAATGGAAACGCAACCGTCGCTGGTGGGCGGCCCGGTCTTCAAAACCGGTGTGGGGGGTGAGAAACTTCCCAGGTGGGTTCGATTCCCATGCGTTTCCGCCATCAACCTACCAACTTTTACTCGGCACGCCCCCGAGCCCGCTCACCAGCGGGCTTTTTGTTTTTGGTATCCGCTACAGCCAGCGCAGGAACAGGTCGACGAACCACTCCTGAAACCTTGGGAACAGCGGTCTTTTTTCCCACTCCTCGAGCAGGATCGGCCGGGACTCGGCGAGATCCTTGGCGAACATCCGCTCCATCTGCGCGGCGAACTCCTTGCCGAGGATGACCGCGTTCACCTCGTCGTTGGCCAAAAGGCTCAGGTAGTCGAGGTTCGTCGAGCCGACCGTCGACCACACCCCGTCGATTACCGCTGTTTTCGCGTGCAAAAGGGAGCTGGCGTGCTCGTACACCTTGACGCCCCCCTTCAGGAGCTTCGCATAGTGGTGCCGTTGCGCGTACAGCGCGATCTTTGAATCGGTCACCCCCGGAAGCACCAGCTTCACGTCGACCCCGCGCCGCGCGGCCTCGATGAGCGCCTCTTCGATCTGGTCGTCGGGGATGAAATAGGAGTTGGTCAGGTGGACGGAATGCTCGGCGTAGGAGATGGCGGCGACGTAGACCACGAAGGGTAGCCGGTTCGACTCGCCGGGGGTGCTCCCCACTACCCGGACCAGGGAGTTCCCCTGTTCCTTCAGCGTCGGGAAGAAATTACCCTTGGTAAGCGGCGGCCCCTTTTGCCTGCGCCAGGTGTCGAGGAAGAGCTTCTGCAGTTCGGCCACCGAAGGCCCCTCGATCTGGATGTCGGTGTCCCGCCAGTGGATCGGTTTTTTGGAACGCTTCTGCCTCGTGCTGTGACCGCTCGAATAGACCTTGCTGATGTTAACACCGCCGATTATGGCAAGCCTGCCGTCGACGATCAGGACCTTTCGATGGTCCCGGTGTGTCAGGCTCCAGATGTCGCGTTCGGTGTCCGGGACGATCGGGTTGAAACCGACCACCTGCACCCCGTCGTCGCGCAGGCGCTTGAAGAAGGCTGCCGGGGTGCGCAGGCTCCCCACGCTGTCGTAGACGAGATGAACCGCGACCCCCTCGGCCTGCTTTTTGGACAACAGTGCGGCGAACCGGCGCCCCATCTCGTCGTCTTCGATGGTGAAGCTCTCCAGGTTGATGTGGTCTTTGGCGCCGTCCATGGCTTTGAACATGGCGGCGTAGGTCGCCTGCCCGTCGGCCAGCAGGGTGACCTTGTTGCCCTTGGTCATCCGGTTGTCGGAGACCGACTCGACGACCGCGTTGAAGCGCTCGACCAGGTCCGTCGGGGGGACCGAGCATTTCAGCCGTTCCAGGATCGCCTTGCGTTCGTGGGCCGGTAGCGGGCCATGGGAGGAGTCGATTCGGGGGGGGTGCGGGGCAGGCGCATCGTCCATGATGCGGGAGACTTTGGGCAGGGTGGCGCACCCGACGCCGAGGCCGAACACGGCGCAGAAGAGGAGCACTCTCCAGAGGGTACGTTTGACTGTCATAGCAGTACGTTGAACTGTTTCAGCAACGCAGCGCGTTGTCAGATGCCGATTCGCGGGCTACTTTTGCCATCGTTTATATTTTTACATATCCCCGTACCGCTCGTTCGTCAAGTGGACCTGGGGCGCTGCCGGCGCCCCCACTACAAAAACACGAACTGCAGTGCTGCTCGGCAACGATGAGCCCTGCAACGTGCAATCATGCGAGCCTGGCGCCGGACTTCTCCCCATGACGTGTTAAAGGTTCCGCTTCAGCTTTGGTTCGAATTTCCGATATGGTCAACGGAGCAGGCGATCCCGGTTCAGGTGGTTACCAGGGACGAACCAAGTGCGAAAAGGATCCGACATGAAGAAATGTCTGATAGTTGACGATGAAATCCTCTGCGGCGAACTGCTTGCGCATATGCTGAGCAATCATTTCGAGTGCAAAACGGCAACCAGCGGCAAAGAGGCATGGGAGATTATCGAATCGAGTTGGCACAAAGGCGAATTTTTCGAGTTCATCTGCTGCGACCTCGAAATGCCGGGGTTAAGCGGTCACGGATTGATCTGAAAAATCCGCTCGTTGGAAGATAGCGCATGCCGACCGGGAGTGGCGGCGGCCAAGATATTCGTGGTGACTGCCGGCACCTCAGTCTGGGAGTCTGGAAAGACGTTGCTTGACGAGGCTGCCGACGGCTACATCATCAAGCCCTGCGAACCGGGGCACCTATTCGAGCAACTGCAGGAACATGGCCTCCTTGAGTAATGGAAAGACGTACACAACCTCCCTCCCAGGCTCTTTCGCCAACGCCTGCCTGAGCGGCGGAGCGTCTCAGCTTATATCGGCTTTCCGTCAGCTACTATCTGCCGCTCCGAGTCCGCTCCTGGTCTTGGTTGGCGCCGGTTTTCCTCTACTAGCTTTGGCTGATCTCACCCTCTGGCAATCTTCCGTAAGCTGAATCTAACCTCACGCGCTCTCACGTGCATCTGTGCACTTAGCGAACTTGTTTTAGGCGAGCCTTTTGGCCAACAAATCTCGTCTGAACATTAATATGTTACGTATGTTACCTGCGTCCCCTCAACCCCGTCCCCTCAACCCCTCAAACTCAACGAACTCCACAACGTCGTCCCCTTTTCGCCGACGGCGGCCTCGTCCCGGACGGAGGGCTTAGCTGCCAGTCAGACTGCCGTACCGAAGAGGGCGCCTATTGCCGCTGTGGCCGCCATCGCCAGGGCTCCCCACAGAGCGACACGAACTGCCCCGACAACAATGCTTGCCCCCCCGGCTCGGGCGGCAAGTGCGCCCAGAGTCCCCAGGCACAAAAGTGAGCCACCTGCCACCACGGGAATGAAAAAAGCAGTTGGACTGAACCAGGCGATGAGTAGCGGCAAGGCTGCACCCACTGAAAAAGTCACTGCAGAGGTCAGTGCCGCCTGAAGGGGGCGGGCGATGACTATTTCTGAAATGCCCAGTTCCTCGCGCGCATGTGCCTCCAGCGCATCGTGTGCCATAAGCTGCTCAGCGACCTTCCTGGCGAGTGAGGGCTCAAGTCCTCTCGCGACATATATTGCCGCCAACTCCTGGCACTCAGACACAATGTCCGTCTTAAGTTCACGCCGCTCACGGTCAAGGTCGGCCTTCTCGGTGTCGGATTGCGAACTGACGGACACATACTCTCCCGCCGCCATGGACATGGCACCTGCCACCAAGCCCGCTACCCCCGCTAACAGCACATTGCCCCGCACCGTGTTAGCGGCTGCGACCCCCACAACGAGGCTTGCAGTCGAAAGGATTCCATCGTTTGCGCCCAGCACCGCCGCCCGCAGCCAACCGATTCTGGTTGCATAGTGCTGCTCCAGATGTTTAGGCATTCTCCCCACCTGTGGTTTTGTTATTGGCGCCGTCGTTTAAATCCGCATGGAGACAGAGAGGGACGCGTATAAGAACATAAGATTTCTATGAGCAGTTAGCCAATCAGGAGTCGGTGAGATGGTCGCCATTGGTTTGCATCTTTTTTTGGCTATCTCGTCCTTCCATCCACGTCCATCAACATGATCGGCTCTCACACGCTTTCATTTACATATACTAGGCTTAGCCTGCCTGGTTCGGCGAGCCTTTGAGCAAACGATTACAATTTCGGGATTAAAGCAGCTGACACGCGAGCTGTTGGTCACTCATGGTCCTTCCATCACAATCCAAGGTTGCTCTTGATTTTGCTTATAGTACTTTTAAAACCTGTCATAGTACACTTTGTTTCTAATTCGCGAAAAATTGCCTCTGCTTCCTTTTTCCGGTCGAAGTAGCAGAGCAGGATCGCTTTTGCAAGACCTTCAGGGGGATTTTTCATTTTTAAGTTAGTTAGGAGAAAGTCCATACTCGATGCTTCATTTAGAAAAGGAACCCCGATAGTACTCATGGTTTCTGCTACCTCTCGACCGATCAGCGACAAATCTGAGTCCGTCGTCACAACCCACCAGTGATCTTTCCTTTCGTTCATAAGGAGCCCAATGCGGCGAGAAAATATCGGTGCAGCACTCCCTGGGTTTTTAGGATAAGGCGTATTGGTAAGCATCTGATGATAGAAGGGGAATACAATGTTTAAATTCACGGTGAATTGACCGCTGCTCGGCGTGTTCCACACACTTGACTGGAAATTGATCACTTGTATGAAATCGTCTTGCGGTCGGCAAAATGAGCGGGCTGTCTTATGAAAGCCTTCCACTTTGAGAAGTGGTGAAACACTTTCTTGGATAATACTGTCAATAGCTTGAGATGCTGGAGACTTTTTCACCATTTTCTCTTTTCTCGCCAACGGCTAGGTGAGCGGCTGAGCGCTTGGCGTTCGTCGGCTCTTATCCACTGCTTTTCCAACATCTTTCGGCTTAGGCTACTCTCCCCACACCGTGTCATCCTCTACAAACTGTCTCAAAAGTTCAGTACGTCTTTTGAGAAGGTCGCCAAGCACTGACCAATCCTCTTTTATTCCGAGCTTGATCGTCGGATGTGATTCGCCTCGCAGCATGAGTCCTGAGACCTCTCCCCATACTTCGGCAAACATTCGCATTGCTTCTCTTGGATGCTTAACCGTCGCCGCTGAAATATAGTCTGTCGGCAAGTCTCCGGAAATGGCCCACCACCCAATCCAGCCTGGGCTTTTCTTGCTCTCTATTGCCCAGATCGCAACGTATGGCGGAACATGCCATGCTGGCCACTCCCCAATCTCTCCGTGGTCAACATTTTGCTCTTTCAGGTACTCCTCGACTTGAACACGCTGCTCAGCACACCACCGTTCCTCGACCTCTGGTTTTTTGAAATCCTCAGTCATGATTTTCCTTCTCGCCAACGCCTGCCTGAGCGGCAGAGCGCCTTGCTATTCTCGGCTCTTTTTAACTCTCATAAGCCGCGGCGTCCGCTCCTGGCTGTGGTTGGCGGCCTTTTTTCCCGACTGGTTTTGGCTGGTCTCAGCCTATGATCCAACTTCCATCCGCTTACCAGACTCTCACAGACCCTCACGTACTTCCATCTGCTTAGCAAGCTTAATCAGCAGACGCCTTTAGCCAAATTGGGTCGTCATGGTTATAATGATTTTCCACAGCCTCTCCGAACTATCCCGGCTGGAAATCGTTGCGGTCACCAGCTTACTCCTGCTCAGGAAACTTCCATCGACTGTCACCAGCATCCGATCATACTCAGGAAACTCCTTCGGTGATGCAGCCGGTAATTATCGCGCTATTGCATTTCATTGTGAAAGTTCAGCCGGCGGCTTTCTGAATCAGTTGAATCACGAGAAAAAATACAGTATTAAAAAAGGAATGGAAATTATAGCGGATGTTATAAGAACCATTTTTATAATTGACACAATTGCGAATATCCAGGTGGTCTCTTTGAAGTCCTGCCAGGTCATGACTCTTCGTGCTTTCACGAACTCGTTGGCCAGAAGGCCTAAGCCTAAAAGTGAAAACATTCCTCCGGCAATCATGAATTCAGGGCCGGACATAGGGCCATGCTTTCCAGCCCGAGGGATTATTGCGCCAGAACGATATGCACTGTAACCCTGGAAGATCATAATGATCCCACCTATTAGGCAAGAGATTCCGATAAATGTAGAATTTTTGTCTGGTTTGCTGTGCTTATTACTGCCCATTGTATGGTTTTCTCTGCGGCCTCTGCGTCTCCGCGGTTCAAAGATTTTGGGGTCCCAAGTATTGCCCCACGCCAACATGTAATTATGCAGAAGCAACAAGCATCTAATGTTATATGCCGGCATCTAATATTAGATGCTTGTTTATAGTATTAGATGCTTTTGAGGCATCTAGTATTATATGCTTTTGTTCGGCTTCTCCGCGCGGAAGGCATCTAATACTATATGCTTTTCAAGGTCGCTCCCCTTGATCTTGCCGTACGGGATGCGCCACACTTTCGCCTTGGCATCCCATTTCCCACTGGCCGCCTTGGCCATCGCTTGAAAGGCCTTATCCTCTAAACCAATCCGCACCGGGACTATCTGCTGTGCCGTGAAATGCAACGCTGGCGGTGTCCACGGCTTGCGCTCAACGATTATCTCTGCCGTCTTTATGCGCAGACCGGTCTCTGCATCATACCGGTAGCGCACACACACGAGATCCTCACCGTACAGCGCCTGCAACTTCCTGGTTCCCTTCTGGCCCGGCTTCAGTTTTAGGCGAGTCGTCATATGCCCCCCTAGGCGCCAGCTTGGCGTGCCGACTATATGTTAATATTTACAACCTGTAAATTAAAAACCACGAAGGGTACGCTCATGGAACACGTTCCTCAGAATGTCTTGGAAAGGTACCGACACCATCTCGCCGAGCGTGGCATTGCTCCCCACATCACCTCCCAATTGGAGCAGTGGTTGCGGTTCTTTCTCGATTTCTGTCACAAGTACCAGGTCAGTGGCTCGTTTTCGGAGCAGACACGCCTCTTTCTGCTGAAATTGAAGGAGAAACATCAGACGGACTCCCAGCGACAGCAAGCAGTTTACGCGGTGTCTCTCTACCAGGATATGATCACATCGGGAAGAAATACGGTAGGAATTCTCATGGGGCCAACTGCACCGACAACGCCCTCAGAAACACCGAAGACTGCGTATCCTACCTCCCGATACTGTGAAGCGGGCTATGCCGTCACCTCGGCTTCGCCGGAGTGGGATGCCGTGCTCGCCACCTTGGCCGACGAGATAAAGCTGCGCCACTACTCCCGCAGGACGCTCAAAACCTACGCAAACTGGACGCGAAACTTCCAGAAGTTCCTTAAAAACAAGGCACCACAAGACCTTTGTACGGAGGACGTCAAGGCCTATCTCTCCTTTCTCGCGGTCAAGTGCCAGGTGGCGGCCACTACCCAGAACCAGGCTTTCAATGCGCAGCTCTTTTTCTACCGGCATGCACTAAAAAAGGAGTTCGGCGAACTTCGTGAGGTGCCTCGGGCCAAAATGACGTCGTATCTCCCAACGGTGCTGTCCCGGGATGAGATCGACAGGATCCTCCTGCATCTGTCCCACCCGTTTCGACTGGTCGTCGAACTCTTGTTCGGCTGCGGGCTCCGGAAGTTTGAGGCGCTCTGCCTGCGCGTCGGGGATTTCAACTTCGATACCGGTCTTCTCACGGTCCACGGCAAGGGAAGGAAAGACCGCCCGGTTCCCCTGCCGAAGTCGATCCTGGGGGAGCTGCAAGCCCAGATGTCGTTTCTCGCGCAACTGCACGAAAAGGATCTCGCCGCGGGGTACGACGGTTCTTTTCTGGAGGAACACGTAGAAAAGAAGTTCCCCAAGGCCGCAAAGGACTTTTGCCAACAGTGGTTCTTCCCGCAACGCTCCCTTACCGTGATCCCGGAAACCGGCGAAAGGCGCCGCTATCACCTGCATGAGACGCACCTCGAACAAGCAATCGGTGCAGCGGCACGCAAGGCAAAAATACCCAAGCGTGTCTCTGCACATGCCTTTCGCCACTCGTTTGCCACCCACCTCCTGCTGGCGAACCTCGACATCAGGACCATCCAGCAGTTTCTCGGACACGTGAGGCTGGAGACGACCATGATCTACACGCACTGCGTGCCGAGCCTGAGCAAAAAGGAGCCGATGAGTCCGCTGGATCTGTGAAAACTCCCCTGCCCCGCTCACCGCTAGCGCCTCCCTTCCACGACTGTTCGCTGCGCCGGTTTTTTTTAAAATTTTTCTAACGGCCACTTGCAATTCCCGTCATCCCCTTTACTCTTCTTCAATCCTTGTTTTATTAACTAGCGCTCACAAACGACCAACTCAAAAAAAGGAGGACCCATGTCAGTACCTACCGTACCCTTTTATGGCAAGGACACAGACCGCCTGGCCAAGCTCGACATCGCTTACAAGATCATCAAGGAATCGGCATCCTTCCAGAGAAACTGGCCCTCTACGGTGGACGATAACGAGATCTTCAAGACGCAAATCGACTACTATCGGTCCACCTTCGAGGCCGCCTACCATTTCGACCGCCGCGCCATCGCAGCACGGATCGCCGCCGCCAACGAGGTCAGCACCACCTGGCAGAAGATCGTTAATTATGCCTACTCCACCAAAGAGGATCACTCCGAGATGCTGGAGAGAATGGGGGTTACCAAGAAGAAATCTCCGCGCACCTGGACCAGCACTCCGAGCGTGCCCGAGATGACCGACTTCGCCGTGGTAAATATCGATAAAAAGGGGTACCTGCGGGCCAGCTGTTCACGGGATCGGCGGCGCTACTCCTACGAAATCTGGATTACCGAAGGGGACCCGAGGATCGAGGAGGGATGGTTCTTCAAACAAACTTTCGGAGACTGCACGAATATGGAGATCTCAGGCTTTCAACCGGGAAAGGAAATCTCACTCCGCTGCAGGATAATCGGAAGGGATAACATCCCCGGCCCTTGGTCGCATACCATCACCATCATGGTGACCTGATTCACCTGCCCACGTTGCCACAGCTTACCTGTCTAGCACTGCCCCGGTATCGTCGAGACCCAAGCGGTCTCCGTTCCGGGGTTTTTTTGTGGTGCCTTTCTCGTAACGCTGGGTCCCGCCCCCCACCACGACGATCTCATTCGCCATGCCATTTGCCCCGCTGCAATTATCTAGCGAGATAATTGCACGAGGTAACCCCAAAATGTTTTTTTGAGACGGCAAAATTGCAAAAGGTACCCCCAAAAAACAAATGTAGGAGTAGATAGTTGTTTTTCAGAGCTCCAAAAAACAAATGTAGGACTAGATAATTGTTTTTCGGAGCTCCAAAAAACAGCAAGGCAGGGCATTGTCGTTTTTCAGAGCTCCAAAAAACAAATGTAGGAGTAGATAATTGTTTTTGGTAGCTCCAAAATTGCAAAAGGTAGTGGCACTTTGCATTTTTGGAGCTCCAAAATCCCGCAAGAGACGACAAAGTTGTTTTGGGTGACGCCGAACCGGAAATGGCGACGAAAGATCCGCCTTCCCTACCCGAAAAGCGGCTGCGGGGAACGTTTGGCAGGTTCAATAATGAAATAACACCGGAAAGGGATCTCATAATACACATTGCACCGGATCAATAATGAAAGAAAATATTTTGTGCAAGATGTTGCAAACTTATAAATACCTATTAATCTCATCATTCGTACGTTTTATTGACGGATAGTGTTCATTATTTACACAATCTCCCTTGAGTAACATTTGCCTAGTACAGGCGAATCCGACAGTAGAGGTGTGATGCGATGACTAAAACACTATCCTCGTTACTGATCACCTTCTCGGTACTTGTCGGATGCTCTACGACTTCACGTACCGTGGTGCCTCCGAACTGGAACTTCGAGCAGGGTGCCATCGATCTGCACCTCGCCAGCACCTCGCAGCTCAACCTGTTCCAGAAAAACCCGCACTCTCTCCTTGTCTGCCTGTACCTTCTGAAAGATCCCACCGCGTTCAACCAGGTCGCCGGCGAGCAGGACGGCCTGGCGAAACTCCTGCAGTGCTCCCCCTTCGATCACACCGTCACCTATTCCCGACGCCTGGTGCTGCAACCGAGCCAAAGCCTTCACGAGCAACTCGACCGCAGCGAGGGGGCACGCTTCGTCGGGGTGGTGGCCGGCTACTACAACCTGCACCCGGAAACCTCGCTGCGCTCCTTCGCCATCCCGCTTTCGGAAACGGAACAGGGCTCACAGCTCGTGCAGCGGCCGGCGAAACTCGCCATCGACCTCACCCTCGGAGCCCAGCAGATCGAGACGGCCCCCCAAAAAACGAGCGCTCCCTAGCCTATCCGGAGATACCGATGGAAAAGCCGCTATTTTGGCAACAGGGAACCCTGCTGCAACCGCAGCACTTCCAGCTTTTGGAGCGCAGTGCCGCGGAGCGCCTGTTCCCCTACCAGAACTACCTGCAGCCCTACCTCTGGGGGGTCGGTGCCCTGAAGATCGGCAAAGCTGCCCTGACCCTGGGGAGTTTCGAGGTGACCGAGGGGGAGTTCCTGTTCCCCGACGGAAGCTTCGCATCCCTCCCGGAAAACGCCCGGCTCGCCCCGCGCAGCTTCGATCCGCACCTGCTCGAGGACGGCAAGCCCTACACGGTGTACCTGGGTCTCAAGAAGTGGCAGCAGCACGCAGCGAACGTGAGCGTGGTCGCGGCGGCCGACCCGGCGCCGCTCCCGACCCGGTACGCAGCAGGGGCCGCAGGGGTCAAGGTCGCCGACCTCCATGCCGGCGGGCCCGAGGCGGAGGTGCAGCGGCTCGAGCTCGTGCTGCGCATCTTTTGGGAAGACGAGCTGGACCAGGTGGGTGAGTACGAGCTGATCCCCCTGGCCCAGGTGGAGCGAAACGGCGCGGAGATCGTCTTGTCGGAGCGCTTCGTGCCGCCGAGCCTTTGCTGTTCGGCCTCAGCGGCGCTTTACCACCTGATCCGCGAGATCCGGGACCAGGTCATGGCGCGCGCCCGCCAGCTCGAGGAGTACAAAACCAGGCGCCGCATCCACGGCGCCGAATTCGGCTCGCGCGACATGGTCTTCATCCTCGCCCTGGGCGCGGTGAACCGCTACCTGCCGCTGCTCTTTCACTTCGTGGAGACGCCCCGGCTCCACCCGTGGCAGGTCTTCGGGGTACTGCGCCAACTGATCGGGGAGCTGAGTGCGTTTTCCGACACCATCGACGTGCTGGGCCAGGGTGCCGGGGACCAGGGGGTGCCGGGCTACCGGCACGGCGACCTCTGGGGCTGCTTTGCCGCGGCGCAGCGCCTGATCCTCAAACTCCTGGACGAGGTGAGCGCCGGGCCGGAGTACGTGATCGGACTCGAGTTCGACGGCAGGAACTTTTGCTGCGATCTGAAGCCCGCCATCTTCGAAGGGCGCAACCGGTTCTTCCTCGCGGTCACCTCGGACCAGGAGCGCCCGAGCGTCTTGAAAGAGCTGGAACAGGGGGCCAAGGTTAGCTCGCCGGTGCACCTGGAACTTCTGGTGAACCGCTCGCTGCCGGGGATCCCGCTACAGTACCTGCAGGTCCCGCCGCAGGAACTCCCGCGGCGGGCCGACACGCTGTACCTCGCCATCGACCACAGCGACCCCCAGTGGGACGGGGTCCGCAAGGAGCGCAGCCTCGCCCTGCACTGGGCCGGGGCTCCCGACGGGGTGGCAGTCGAGCTGATGGTACTGGGGAGGTGACCGGCCATGCACCTGGTGGAAAGTTTCCTGCCGCTTTTTCTCTACCAACTCCGCCTTTTGGAGCGGATCGCACGCGACCAGCCCCCCTATCCCGAGGTGCGCGCCGAGGTCGAAGAGCTGATCCGGTTGAGCGACGGGCATCCGGCGCGCACGGTGGTGAGCCAAAAGGAGTACGCCGAGGCGCGCTTCGCGGTCTGCGCCTGGATTGACGAGGGGATCCTCAACTCGGGCTGGCAGCACAAGGAACCCTGGCTCGCCGCGCAACTGCAGCGGGTCTACTACGGCACCAGCGACGCGGGGGAACTCTTCTTCAGCCGGCTCAAGGAGCTCGAAAAGGTGCAGCAGGAAGTGCGCGAGGTCTTCTACCTCTGCCTGGCCCTCGGCTTCTCGGGGCGCTTCTGCCAGGAAGAGGACGCCTGGCAGCTGGAACAGGTCCAGGCATCCACCCTGAAACTCCTCCGGAATGGGCACCTGGCCCCGATCGACCCGGAGGTTCCCGGGCTGTTCTCGGCACCACGGCCCGCCTCCGGAGCCTCGCCCGCTCCAAGGCGCCCGCTCGCGGCACTCTTTTCCCTCGGTCCGATCTGTATCGCCGCCTCGTTGGTGCTCTTTGCGGTCCTGTACCTCATCTACTTCCTCACCCTAAGCGGTATCGGCAAGAACTTCCTGAAAACGACGGGGACCTGACCATGAACGCGCCGGTACGCAGCTTCCGCACTACCCTCATCTGGTACCTTGCCGGCACGGCGCTTTTCCTGGCCGGTTGCGCGGTTGCCCTCAGCGCCGCCTGGCCCTGGTGGGTCGGTGCCGCTTTAGGGCTCGCCTGTCTCGGTCTGGCGCTCGCCGTGGCGAGCTTTTGGCGGCTTTGGCTGCGCCGGTGCGGCGCCCCGGTCGCGCAAGAGCCGGACTGCGCCGCGGCGCGGGAGGCGGTCGAGGCGAAGGATGCCGACCTGCGCTGCGTCGAGCGCTGTTTCGCGGCCGGCGTGGCGGCGCTGCGCCGCTCCCGGCTCGGGCGCCAGGGGAACCCGCTCGACCTCCTCCCCTGGTACCTGGTGCTCGGTCCCAGCGGCTCGGGGAAGAGTGCGGCCCTCAAGGGTGCCCGGCTCGCGGCGCAGATTCCGGAGCCGCCCTGGGAGGAGGAGGGGACGCCCCCCTGGAACTGGAGTTTTCTGGACCGGGCGGTATTTCTCGACCTGCCGGGATGTTACGCGAGTGCGACGGAAAGCGCCGCGCACCGGCACAAGTGGCGTCGCCTGGTCGCGCTCCTGGCCCGGCACCGCGGCAAGCCGGTGAACGGTGTGCTGCTGGTCGTGGGAGCGGACCGCCTGCAGAACGCCCCGACGGAGCAGCTGGAAGAGGACGCCCTGACGCTCCGCCAGCGCGTCGACGAGCTGATGGGATCGAGCGCGCTGCGGATCCCGGTGTACCTCCTGGTGACCGGGTGCGACTCCATCCCCGGGTTCGGCGCCCTGGCGCGCCTTTTGCCGGCCGGCCGCCTCGCGGAACCGATGGGGGAGCTGATAGGGGAACCTGCCGCGGCACCGAACCTCGTGGTGGCGGGGCTCGTGGAAGCCCTGCAGGAGCGCCTGAGGAGCCTGCGCCTCCAGTTGCTGGCTCGGGGCGCGACAGGCCCGGCGCGTGCCGGAATGCTCGAACTTCCCGAGGCCTTCGGCCGCTTGCAACCGGGGCTGCTGACCTTCGCCGGTCGTTGCTTCGGCACAAGCCCCTACCGGGAAACCCCGCTGTTACGAGGGATCTTCTTTGCGGCCGCGCCGCCCGAGTCAGCTCAGGCGGGCGCCGCACCGAGCCGGGACCCCTTGGGCGACGAGCGGCGCTGCGGGCTCTTCCTCCACGACCTTGTGGGATCGATCGTTCCCGGAGATCAGGCCACGCTCAGGCACACGGAGGGTTGGCTGCGCTGGCGCCGGGGGACCTGGCGGCTCGCCCTGGGGGGCGCCCTGGCGCTGAGCCTTGCGCTGAGCGGCCTGCTGACCTTCTCGTTTGCGAAGAACCTCGAGGTGCTGCGCTCCTTCGGACGGCTGACGACCTCCCTCACCACACCGGGGGGGACGCCTGGCACCACCCAGGCGCTGGAGCGCTTCCGGCAGGAGGTCGTCAAGGTCGAGGCGCAGAACCGGGATTGGTGGCTGCCGCGACTCGGGCTGAACGCGAGCCTCCAGGTCGAAAAGGACGTAAAGGCCCGCTACTGCAGGGAGTTCCGGCAGGCGGTGCTCGCCCCCGCCGACCAGGGGCTCCAGGCCGCTGGGGCGCTCCCGGCGAGTCCCCTCTCCGACAAGGACTACGGGCGCCGGGTGATGTACCTGGTGCGGCGCCTAAACCTGGCACGGCTCGCCCTCAAGGAGCCGGCGCCGGAGCGGCTCGCCCACCTCCCCCAGCCGGATTTCCCTCAGCCTCAGGATGCCGAACCCGGCTCTGCGGCGCGGCTTGCCACCCTGTACCGCTCCTATCTGGCCTGGAACCGGGAGAGAGCCGGCCGGGAGGAGGAGATCGCCCGGCTGCAGGACGCGCTCAAGCGCGAGCTTGCCGCGCGGGGTGGCAGGCTGGAGTGGTGCCTCGGCTACCTGGAAGAGTGCGGCGGGTTGCCGGCCTTGACCCTGAAGGAGTTCTGGGGCGGCAGCCGCGAACTCCCGGGCGCCCCCACCGTACCGGCCCCCTGCACCGCGCAGGGGCGCCAGGCCGTCGAGGCGCTCCTTGACGAACTGGCGGCGGCCCTCCCCGACCGGCAGGGGTTCGCGGCGACCCGGGGCGCCTTCCTCAGCTGGCACCGGGCGAAGAGCTTTGAGGCCTGGCAGCGCTTCGCCGCCCAGTTCAGCCAGGGGAGCAGGCGACTGGTCGGGAGGGGGGAATGGCAGCAGGTCGCCGCACGCATGGCCTCGGACCAGTCTCCCTACTTCGCCCTCCTGGACCGCCTCGAGCGCGAGGCAGCGGGTGCGGGAGGCGAGCCCCCGGGGTGGCTTCCGGCTCTGCGCGAGCTTAAGCGCATCCGGCACGAGGCGGCGGCCGGGGTGAACCGGATGGCGGAAACCGGAAAGCTCGTGCTGACCACGGTACGAAAGAGTGCGGGACAGCGCGCCGGCGCCGAACGCCTCGAAACGGAAGCCGCCAACGCCCGCGCGGGGCGGGAGTATCTCGAGGCACTGGCGGCACTGGCCGCGGCGAGTTCCAGCCGCGGCGAGACCTTCAAGCTCCTCGCCCAGGCCTACCAGGAAGACCCCGCCACCGGAAGCTCCCCGTGCGCAGCCGCCCTCAGGGGCGCGGCGCGGCTCAAACGGGCCTTGCCGGAGGGGAGCGGGAGTGCCCTGGCGGCACTCGTCGACGGACCGCTCGACTTTCTCATGGGCTACCTGCGCCGGGAGGGGGGCGCCCAGCTGCAGGAGCTCTGGGAGGAACAGGTGCTCGCGGCGGGGCTCGGCCTCTCCGAGCAGCAGGCGGCAGCGCAGCTTTTGGGGCCGGAGGGGGCGGTGTGGCGCTTCGTCAAAGGGCCCGTCGCCCCCTTCCTGACCCAGACCCTCGGCGGGTTCCGTCCCCGGGAATTCGCCGGGACGCCCCTCCCGATCGACGGCGCGCTGCTGCACTACCTCGGCAAGGGGGTGCAGACCCGGGCGACCCTTGCGGCGAGCGCCAGGCCCCAGAGCTACCCGGTCGGGATCAGGGGGCTCCCCACCGACAGCAACAAGGACGCGCGGGTGAAGCCGCACGCCACGCGCCTCGAGCTGCTTTGCAGCGGGTCGAGCCAGGAGCTGGTGAACCACAACTACCCGGTGGCCAAGACCTTCCAGTGGTCGCCGGAGAGCTGCAGCGAGGTGACGCTGCAGATCGAGGTCGGGGACCTGGTGCTGACCCGGCACTACCCGGGGTCGCAGGGGATGCCCGAGTTTTTGAAGGAGCTCAAGGGGGGGAGGCGCAGTTTCACCCCCCGCGACTTCCCGCGCGAGCAGCAGGGGCTCGAACGCCTGGGGGTGAAGACGGTCACCGTGAACTACCAGATAACCGGGAGCGCGCCGCTCCTCAAGCAGGCGGTGGCCCTGAGCGGACAGGCGCCGCGGGTCATCGCGCAGGGTTGGTAGACCGGCGCACGAGGGATATGCCATGGAGCTGGAACTCTCCCAACTAAGCTGCCACCCGATCCGGCCCGACGCCCCGGCGGGTTTCGAGGTCCGCGAGGACCCCGGCTTCGAGGCACTGCAGGCCGAAGTGGAGAAACTCTCGGCGCCCGCCGCGGCGGGACCGGTGGATTGGCCCGGGGTGGCGCGCCTTTCCGGGGCGCTTCTTGCGGAGAAGACCAAGGACCTCCTGGTGGCGAGCTACCTCGCCGTGGCGCTGGTGCACACCGAGGGGTGCGCCGGATGCGCGAGGGGACTTACCTTTTACCGGGAGCTCCTGGAGCATTTCTGGGAGAAGCTCTACCCGCAGAAAACGCGGCTGCGCGCCCGGCTGCGGGCACTCGAGTGGTGGGTGGAGAAGACCCTGGCGGCGCTGGAACAGCTGGGCGCGGTAAGCTGGCCCGCTCCCCTGCGCGACGGGGTCCTCGACGAACTGACCCGGCTGGAGCGCCTGCTGCACGACCAGCTGGAAGCCCCTCCCTCGCTGGCCCCGCTCATCGACTATTTCTGCAGCGTCGAGCTGGTGACGGCTTTAGAGCCGGCGCCGCAACAGATCGGCCGGGCGGAACAGGTTTTGGAGGCTGCGCCCCCAGCGCCCGAGGGGCCGGCCTCTTCCGCGGAAGGGGCGCAGCTCGAGGGGACCGGCTCCCTCGAGGCGGCGCTCGGGGCAGTGAGCCGTGCCGTCTTCGACTCCTGGCAGCGGGACCCCGCCCCCCCGCACCTCTACCGCATGAGGCGCCAGCTCGCCTGGTCGCCGCTCGAGGAGTTGCCGCCGGCCGAGGGGCGGCTCACCAGGATCCCGCCCCCGCCCCAGGCGCTCGTGGCGCTTTTGGAGGAGCTGCAGTGCTCGGACGAGCCGGAGGTCCTGCTCAAGGCCGCCGAGACCCGGCTGGGTGAGTACCTTTTCTGGCTGGACCTGAGCTTCTTCGCCTACCAGGCCCTTTTGCGCCTGGGGGACGGGTACGCTCGGGCCCGCGAGGCGGTGCGCCAGGAGACCGCTTTTTTCGTGCGGCGCCTCCCCGGCCTCGAGGAGCTCTGCTTCGCCGACGGCACCCCCTTCGCCTCGAGCGCGACCGGATGCTGGCTCGCCCAAAGTGCCCAGTCGCTCCCCCTCCCCTGCGGGGAGCAGGGGCCTGCGGAAACCCGGCAAGATCCAGCCCCGGGCGCAGAGCAGGTCCGGCACCTGGTCCAGTCGGGGAGGCTCAAGGAAGCGATCGAACAGAGCCAGCAAAAGCTGAAGGAGTGCGGCTGCGGCAGGGAGCGGCTGCTCTGGAGGGTCACCATGGCCGGGATGCTCATGGCGGCGGGCCAGGGGCGGGTCGCCCTCCCCTACCTCGAACAGGTCCTCGAGGAGTTGGACCGGCACCACCTTGAGGAGTACGAACCGGAACTCGCACTGAACGCCCTGGAGCTCGCCTGGCGTGCCTACCGGGAACAGCCCGAGCCCCAGGCCCGGGAGACGGCCAGCGCCCTTTTGCTCAGGATCGGGCGGCTCGACCTCCCCGAGATGCTGAGGCTCACCAACCGCTAGAGAAGCGGCAAACCGGCCGCCCCAGGCGGCCAGGAGGTTTTTATGACCAAAGAGGCAACGGTAGCACCACGGGAACGGGTCAACATCGTCTACCGGCCGTCGCTTGAAGACGCCCGCGAAGAGGTGGAACTCCCCCTCAAGATGCTGGTCTTGGGCGACTTCACCGGCTCGGGCGACCAGCGCCCCGTCGAAATGCGCACCCCGGTCAGCGTGGAGCGCACTTCGCTTGACGAGGTGTTAAAGGCGCAGGGTGTCACCCTCGCCATCGCGGTGGAGGACCGGATCGGATGCCTCGGCGGCGGGCTCGCGGTTACGCTTTCCATCGAGTCGATGCGGGACTTCACCCCGCAGGCGATCGTCGAGCAGGTTCCCGAGCTAAGGCGGCTCGTCGAGTTGCGCGAGGCGCTGCGGGCGCTCAAGGGGCCGCTGGCGAACCTCCCGGAATTCCGCAGGAAGCTCCAGGAGGCTATCGGCGACGAGGCGGCGCGCCAGAGAGTGCTGAGCGTCGCCGCGTCGGACTAGGGGGGGCACCATGAACAACGACCATCATTTCCCGACGCAGAGCGTCGAACTCCCGACCCTCGGGGTAGACCTGATCCAGGAGATCGTCCAGTCCACCCGCATCGAGCCCGCCGACGAGGCCTATGCGCTTACCTGCCGCGGGGTCGAGACCCTGATCACCGAGCTCGCGGCAAAGGGGGAACAGAGCGTCCGGGTCTCCAGCCAAAGCCTCGACCATCTGATCGCCGAACTCGATCTGAAGCTGGGGCGGCAGCTCGACGAGATCCTGCACCACCCGGATTTCCAGAAGCTGGAGAGCGCCTGGCGCTCGCTCGAGTTCCTGGTGCAGCGGGTCGACTTCCGCGAGAACATCAAGGTCGAGATCCTGCAGGTGACCAAGGAAGAGCTTGCGGAGGACTTCGAGGACGCGCCCGAGGTGGTGCAGTCCGGGCTCTACAAGACGGTCTACAGCGCGGAGTACGGCCAGTTCGGCGGCACCCCCTACGGCTGCCTGATCGGCAACTACCAGTTCGGCGCCGCCGCGGCGGACGTGCGGCTTTTGCAGCAGGTAGCGCAGGTGGCCGCCTTAAGCCACACCCCCTTCATCGCCGCCGCGGCGCCCCAGTTCTTCGGGTTGGCGGATTTCGGCGCGCTCCCCCTCTTGAAGGACCTCTCCTCGACCCTGGAGGGGCCCCAGTACCAGAAATGGCAGGCCTTCAGGGAGACCGAGCCGGCCCGTTACGTCGGGCTCACCCTGCCGCGTTTTCTGCTGCGCCTCCCCTACGGCCCGGACGGGATCCCGGTGCGCAACTTCGACTACCAGGAAATGGCGGGGGTCGAGCACGCCAACTACCTGTGGGGCAACGCGGCCTTCGCCTTCGCGTCCTGCCTCGCCGAAAGCTTCGCGCGCTACCGCTGGTGCGCCAACATCATAGGGCCCCAGGGGGGCGGTGCGGTCGAGGACCTGCCGCTGCACCACTACCAGGCGCTGGGCTCCCTGCAGACCAAGATCCCCACCGAGGTGCTGGTCTCGGAGCGCCGCGAGTTCGAGCTGGCGGAGGAGGGTTTCATCGCCCTCACCATGCGCAAGGGGAGCGACAACGCGGCCTTCTTCTCCGCCAACTCGGTGCAGAAGCCAAAGCACTTCGGCGTTTCCGCCGCGGGGAAGGAGGCCGAGCTGAACTACCGGCTCGGGATGCAGCTCCCCTACCTCTTCGTGGTGAGCCGGCTCGCCCACTACCTCAAGGTGATCCAGCGCGAGCAGATCGGCACCTTCAAGGAGCGCGAGGATCTGGAACAGGAGTTGAACACCTGGATCAGGCAGTACGTCTCGGACATGGACAGCCCGATGCCGGGGGTGCGCAGCCGGCGGCCGCTGCGCCAGGCCGAGGTCTCGGTGCAGGAGGTCCCCGGGGAGGCCGGGTGGTACCGGGTCTCGCTTCAGGTCCGCCCGCACTTCAAGTACCTGGGGGCCTACTTCACCCTGTCCCTGGTGGGACGCCTGGACCGGGAGAAACACTCATAAAAACCGAAAAGGAGGAAGCGCCATGGCGATGCCGGCACACCTCACCCTGGAGGGGGAAAAACAGGGAAAGATCGAGGGTTCCTGCGACATGCAGGGGCGGGAAGGGAGCATCCTGGTCTTCGGGATGGATCACGCGGTCAACATCCCGCGCAGCCCGACCGACGGCCTTGCCACCGGCAAAAGGGTGCACGGACCGCTCTCGGTGGTCAAGGAGTACGACAAGAGTTCGCCCAAGCTCTACCAGGCGCTCTGCACCGGGGAGCACCTGAAGAGGGTCACCCTCAAGTGGTACCGGATCACCAAGCAGGGGACCGAGGAGCACTACTTCACCCACACCCTCGAGGACGCCATCGTGGTCGCGGTGAGCCCGTTCATGCCGACCACGCTTCTCTCCGAGAACGACCCCTACCGCCACATGGAGAAGGTCTCCTTCACCTACAAAAAGATCAAGTGGACCTGGGAGCCAAGCGGCATCGAGGCGGAAGATTCCTGGTCCGCCCCCAAGTGATCGGAAAATTCGGGGAGCTTAGGGAAGAAAAAAGCGGGGCCGCCGTGATGGCGTGCCCCGCTTCGTTTTTGCCGAGAGGCTTGAGAAGGGTTACAGCGTGAGCGCCTTGGGCCGGTCGTACTCGGTGCGCAGCGGTGCGAACCTTTCCGAGGAGGGGGCGGGCTCTTCATTTGGGTCGGGAAGCAGGATGGCCAGGGCGCAGTAGCCCAGGAAGAGATAGCTCAGCAACAGCCCGGCGATGACCAGAGCAAGGGGCGACGGCTCGCTGGCCAGAAAAAACCAGATGCCCCCTCCCAGCGCGCAGCTCACCAAGGTCCCCATCCCCCCCGGGTTTTCTTCATCACGCTCCCGCATGTTCCCCCTCTTTCACCACAGACCCCCAACGGTACCGCGGCTTTCGGTAAATTCGTCCCGAAACTAGCCCATATCGGCCTGCTGCTCGTCGAGGAAGCTGTAAAAAGCCCGCATGAACTCGGCGGGGTGCCTCCCTGAGCCGTGCAACAGGTTACTGAAAAACAGCAGGGTCTCCGGATCGAGCTCGCCGCAGCTGCAGCCGATGCCGGAGCCGGTAACCCGCGCCACCGAGCACGGCACCGTGAACGACAGGGAGCGCCCGGCGTGCTTCAGGATGATGGAGACCGAAGCGGTTCCGCCAGCTTCCCCGGGGGCCGGCATGGCCACGAAAAGCCCGTGCCTGCTGATATCGCGCACCTCACTGGAGAAGGCGCTGCCGTTTTGTACCACAAAAGCCGGCGCCTTGAAAGGAATCCTTGTAGAAAGCCTGCGTTCCATGACTGCCCCCTTTCCGACTACCGGAATTGCTCTTACTCTAACACAATCCCGGCGCAGCGACAGTCACAAGGCGATCAAAAGTCACCGTTTTTGACAGGCGCCTCCAAAGGCGCACAGACACCAGGAGAATTTCCAGGGCCCGCGGATCTCTTTATTCGCTATCGGCAATAGGCAAAGAGCGCTGAAGCGCTTTTTAAAACAGTCAGAGGTGAACTTCTGACAATGAGGAACGCGGGAATAAGCCGGAAGGCGGGGGACAGCGGGGCGGGAAACGTGCACCGGGAAGCGAGTTCAGGGGCGACCGCACCAGGGTCAGCTGCGCTCCTCCTCGGAGATAAGCAGGTTCAAATCGGTGCCGGTTTCCAGGTGGCGCAACACCAGCCTGAGTGCGACGGAGACCTCGTTCAGACAGGTCTTGGGGCCGTGGTGGCAGGCGATGCCGGCCAGGGCCTTCACCGCCTCGCGGGGGTCGAGACCCGAGCGCAGGCCGTAGGATACCAGCCGGGCCACCCCGTCGGCCATGGCGGAACTGCAGCCTCCCGCCTTGCCGAAGCGGATGAAGACCTCGAAGGGCTTCTGATTGCGGGTAGTCACCGTGATGAAGAGTTTGCCGCAATGCGACCTGCGCTGCACGGTGAAGCTCAGCGTGGCCGTGGGGCGCGGCACCTTACGCGTCATGTCTCCTCCTTGCGGGCGGCTGCCGGCGCCGTCCGCGCTACGGGGTAACCATACCATCTGGCGGGCCGTTTGGCAGCAAGATCCTGCGGCGCTACCCGGCCGGGGAAGCGGAGGCCTGCGGTCCCCCGGCGCCTTTTGCGCATTTACCTAGGGAAAACACTGTCAAGTAATCCGACATACCGCGCCCCCATGGGTCCCATCCCGCAGAAACCGGTCTGCAACGGCGTCATCGGCGACTTCGTCTGGAACGACCAGAACCGCAACGGCATCCAGGACGCCGGCGAGCCGGGGATCGACAACGTGCGCCTCATCCTGAAAGACCCCGGCGGCAGCGAGCTCACGAGCACGCTGAGCGGCCCCAACGGCGCCTACCTTTTCACCGGGCTGTGCGCCGGGAGCTACACCGTGAACGTCGACCAGGCGACCCTCCCCGCCGGGTTCGTCCCCTCCCCCCTCTACCAGGGGGGTGACGCCACCCGCGACTCGAACCCGAGCGGCAGCCAGGTGACCCTTGCCACCGGGACCTCGTCGGAGCGCAGCATCGACTTCGGCTACAACTCCCCCTGCACCGGCGCGATCGGCGACCTGGTCTGGCACGACCAGAACCGAAACGGCTTCCAGGACCCGGGGGAGCCGGGGATCAACGGGGTGCTCGTGAACCTGCGCGACCCGGCCTCCGGCAACCTCCTCGGCGCCACCACGACCAACGGCAGCGGCAACTACCAGTTCACCGGGCTGTGTGCCGGGGGCTACCGGGTCGAGGTGCTCCCCCCCGCCGGTTTCGCCCCCTCCCCCGCGCTTGCCGGGGCGAACCGGGCGGCCGACAGTAACCCGAACCCCGCCGAGGTCACCCTCCCCGACGACGTCACCAGCGACCCCACGGTGGACTTCGGGTTCAATACCCCCTGCACCGGGTCGATCGGCGACTTCGTCTGGCAGGACCTGAACCGAAACGGTATCCAGGACGCGGGGGAGCCCGGCCTGAACGGGGTGCGGGTCTTTTTAAAGGACAGCTTCTCGAACCTGGTCGCCAGCGCGAGCACCACCGGCAACGGCTTCTACCAGTTCACCGGGCTGTGCGCCGGCAACTACCGGGTCGAGGTTGACACCGCGACCCTCCCCGCCGGCCTGGTCCCCTCGCCGGTCGAGCAGGGGAGCGACCGCGGCGCCGACAGCAACAAAAGTCCCGCACCCGTGGTCCTCGACAGCGACGCGAGCCAGGACGCCACCATCGACTTCGGCTTCAACACCCCCTGCTCCGGGTACATCGGTGACCTGGTCTGGCTGGACGCCAACCGCGACGGCATCCAGAACCCCGGCGAGAGCGGGATAAACGGCGTCACGGTCCTCTTGAAGGACGCCGCCAACACGACCATCCAGACGACCAGCACCGGAACCGGACCGGTGGGGCAGCAGGGTTACTACGGTTTCTCCGGGCTGTGCGCCGGCAGCTACACGGTCGAGGTGATCACCCCGGTGAACCTCGAGCCCTCGCCGAGCCTCGCCGGTGCGGACCGCAGCGTGGACAGTAACGGCAGCCCCGCCGCCGTCTACCTCCCGGCCGACAACGCGGTGGAGCCCACCATCGACTTCGCCTTCAATCCCCCCTGTTCGGGGACGGTCGGCAACCTGGTCTGGGACGACGCCAACCGGAACGGGATCCAGGAGGCAGGCGAAGCCGGGATCGACGGCGCCACCGTGAACCTGCGCGACGACTCCGGCGTCCTGGTGAGCTCCACCACCACGGCCGGGGGCGGGCTCTACCTGTTCTCGGGGCTCTGCGCCGGCAGCTACCTGGTCGAGGTGATCCCCCCCGCCGGGCGCGCCCCCTCCCCGACCCTGGCCGGGAGCGACCGGAACCTGGACAGCAACCCGAACCCGGCCCCGGTGCTCTTGGCCGACGATTTCGGCTCGGACCTGAGCGTCGACTTCGGCTTCAACACCCCCTGCAGCGGCGCGATCGGTGACCTGGTCTGGCACGACACCAACCGCGACGGCATCCAGGGGTCGAGCGAGCCGGGGATCGCCGGCGCCCAGGTCACCCTGAAAAACGAGCAGGGGACCGTGATCGCCGCGACCAGCAGCAACGCCTCGGGCGGCTACCGGTTCGGCGGCCTGTGCCGGGGGAGCTACACGGTCGAGGTGGCGACACCCGCCGGCTTCGCCCCCTCGCCCACCCTGCAGGGGAACGACCGCGGCCTGGACAGCAACCCAGTTCCGGCGCCGGTCTTCCTCGCCGACGACGCGAGCCAGAACCTCGATACCGACTTCGGCTTCAACACCCCCTGTACCGGGGCGCTCGGCGATTTCGTCTGGAACGACCTGAACGGAGACGGCATACAGGACGCGGCCGAACCGGGGATCGCCGGGGTGGTGGTAAACCTGCGCGACGGGCTCAACACCCTTTTGCGCACCACCCAGACCCTGGGAGACGGCTCCTACCGCTTCCTCGGCCTGTGCGCCGGGGAGTACCGGGTCGAGGTGGTGCCGCCGGCAGGCCTTGCGGCCTCGCCGGTCGCGGCGGGAGGAAACCCCGCCCTGGACAGCAACCCGAACCCGGCGGCGGTGACCCTCCCGCAGGACAACGCCTTTGACCTCACCCTCGACTTCGGCTTCTTCCGCGCGGTCCCGGGTCTCGGCGTGACGGCTTCCTGCCTGAACGCCCCGGCACCCGGCCTGCCGATCACCATCTCGGCGACCGTCACCAACACCGGCAACGAGCCCCTCACCGGGCTCAGCTGCTCGGACAGCCAGGGGAGCCAGTTAGCCGGCGTCCCGACCACCCTCGCCCCCGGCCTCGGCCTCACCCTGACCGGGAGCTACCTCCCGGCGGGAAGCGGCTCCAGCGACACGGTGACCTGCAGTGCCACGGGGGCCCTGGACCAGGGGAGCGTCTCGGCCTCCTCGAGTGCGAGCTGCGGCATCGTCAGCGCACCCGCCTTGACCCTCACGGCGAGCTGCACGAACGCCCCGGCCCCGGGACTCCCCGTCACCGTGAGCGCGGTTTTGACCAACAGCGGCAACGAGCCCCTGGCAGGGTTTACCTGCACGGACGGCCAGGGGGCTCCCCTCTCCGGCGTCCCCACCCTGCTTCTGCCGGGGGGGAGCGCGACGGTTTCCGGCAGCTACCTCCCGGCAAGCGCCACCTCGAGCGACACCATAAGCTGCAACGCGCGCGGCACCATCAACGGGGTCACGGTAAGCGCCGAATCCAGCGCCAGCTGCGGCACCGACGGCACGCTCTGCCTCCGGGTCAAGAAACAGGTGAGCACCACCTGCACGGTGACCGGCGGCAAGGACAAGCACTGCAAATCCGACGAGATCAAGGACGAGCACTGCAGGCGCCACGACGCCGATCCCCGCTACTGCCGGGACTCGGCTTCGACCAAGACCGGCTACTGCCACGAGGTCTCCCGCAAACAGGCCCACTGCGCGGGTTCCGAGACCAAGGCAAGCCACTGCGCCAAGACCGACTGCGACAAGAGCTACTGCGAGCGCCCCGACCTGGACAAGGACGACTACTGCAAGATCCCGGCGGTCCCGGTCTGCGTGCCGGTCTGGCTCGATGCCGACACCCCGGAGAGCGGCGCCCCGGTAGTACCGGTAGTGAAAACCGGGACGGACAGCGGGGATGACCTCTTGAGCAAGCTCTCCGGCGGCTCGCTTGCCGACAGCATCCCCGGCTGGCTCGCCAAGATCCTGCAGGCCCTGTCGCGCGACGACAGCGACCAGGCCGACCTGAGAGAGGCAACCGACAGCGAGGCGACCGCCTCCCTTAAATGCGACAGCTCCGAGTACTACCAGGGGCACCAGCGCCAGTCCGGGCTCGCCTTCCGCTTCATCGTGGAGAACTGCGGCACCAGCGAATTGACCCAGGTCACCCTTAACGACGCCCGGCTCGGGATCTCCGGCTATGAGGTGGGGGCACTCGCGGCCGGTGCCAGCATCACCATCGGCTCCGACGCCATAGCGAAGCTCTCGCAGCCCGATTTCACCTGCACCAGCTCCTTCGTGAACACGGCGTGGGTGACAGGCAGCGACCTCTTCGGGCGCAGCGCGAGCGCGAGCGACGACGCCTTCGTCTTGTGCAACACCAAGAACTGCAGCTTCACCCTGGGGTACTGGAAGAACCACCCGGGGAACTGGCCGGTGACGAGCCTCAAGCTGGGGAGCGTGAGCTACACCCAGAGCCAGCTGCTGTCCATCTTCGAGACCCCGGTTAGCGGCAACGGGCTGATCATGCTGGCCCAGCAGCTCGCCGCGGCCAAGCTGAACCTGGCCAACGGCACCCAGCTCCCCGCCGCGCTGCAGCAGGCGATGGCAAGCGCCGACCAGATGATCGGGTCGCTGGCGGTCCCCCCGGTTGGGAGCGGCAGCCTCCCCAGCCCCCAGACCAGCGCCTTGGTGCAGACGCTGGACAGCTACAACAACGGCAGCTACCCCGGCGGTCCGAGCCACTGCGGCGAGACCCAGCCCCCGGGGTGCACCGGGGTGATCGGGGATTTCGTCTGGAACGACCTCAACAGAAACGCCGCCTACAACACCGGCGAGCCTGGGCTTTCCGGGGTGAAGGTCACCCTCAGTAACGGCAAGAGCACGACGACCGACGCGACCGGTCACTACCAGTTCACCGGCCTTTGCGCCGGGAGCTACCAGGTGAAGGTCTTCCCGCCCTGCGGCTTCCAGCCGACCAGCGCCTCGACGGTGAGCGTCACCCTGTCCGGCAGCGCCTCGACGAACCTCTCCGCCGACTTCGGGATGGCCAGGCCGAGCGTTTCCTGCAGCGGCAAGATCGGCGACTTCATCTGGAAGGACCTCAACAAAAGCGGGATCCAGGACTGGGGCGAGCCGGGGCTCCCCGGCGTCACCGTCTCCCTCGGTAACGGCGCCTCCACGACCAGCGACGCCAACGGATACTACCAGTTCACCGGGCTGTGCGCCGGCGAGTACCAGGTAAGCGTCGGTACCCCGACCGGCTACACCCCGAGCCCGGCCTCCCAAGGGAGCAACAGCACCAAGGACAGCAAGGCAAGCCCCACCAAGGTGTCCCTGACCAGCAACACGAGTTCGGTGCAGAACCTCGACTACGGCTTCTACAAGAGCGCGGCCCCTTCCTGCACCGGGGTGATCGGCAACTACGTCTGGAACGACACCAACAAAAACGGCCTGCAGGACTGCAGCGAAAAGGGGATCGCCGGGGTGGTGCTGAGGCTCAGCAGCGGCCAGAGCGCCGTCACCGATGCCGACGGACACTACCTGTTCACCGGCCTTTGTGCCGGAAGCTACACGGTGAGCGTCGTGACCCCCGAGGGGTATCTCCCCTCCCCCACCCTTAAGGGGGGAAGCCGCGCCTCGGACAGTAATCCGACCCCGAGCGCGGTAAGCTTCGGCGACAACCGCGGCTCCGACCTGAGCGTCGACTTCGGCTTCTGGAAAGTCCCGCAGCCCAAACCGGGGCAGAGCCAGGGGTGCAGCCTCGGCTACTGGAAAACCCACAGCGCCAACTGGCCTGCGGCAAGCCACGGCTACGACAACTTCGACAGCGTCTTCGGGGTGAACGCCTTTAGCCCCGACATCACCCTCTTGCAGGCGCTGAGCCTTGGGGGTGGCGGGCTCTACAACCTGGCGCGCCAGGCAACTGCGGCGCTGCTCAATGCCGGGGACGGCAGGCTCAAGGGGTTCCCGCTTTCGGCAAGCGAGCTCAAGGGGGCGGTGGCGGCCGCCGTCGCGGCGGGGAGCTACGATCCGCTGGCCGCGACCCTCGAGGGGTACAACAACCTCTCCTGCCCGCTCAACTAGTTCGCGACTCCCTCGGGCGCTGCCCGGATAAAAAGAAAGGGTTGCCAGCTCCACGCCGGCAACCCTCTCGTTTTTTCTGCGGCACCCCCCACCCGGAGTTTGCCTGGTACGGCGCGTCCCCCCTTGTTTCAGACCTCGATGGAGAACTGCGCGCCGGCTGCGGTGTTGCAGACGGTGAGCCTGCCGTTCATGTTCTTCTCGATGATGTTCTTGGACATGAAGAGCCCGATCCCGCTTCCCTGGGGCCCCTTGGTGCTGAAATGCGGTTCGAAGATCTTGCCGAGGTGCTCGTCGGGGATGCCGCCGGCGTTGTCCTCGATGGTGAGCAGCGACCTCCCCTCGCGCACGTCGATGGTGATCAGCACCCGGGGTTCCGCGATCTCCCGCGCCTCGAAGGCGTCCTTTGCGTTACTGAGGATGTTCACCACTACCTGGGAATACTCGCCGGGATAGCCGTACACCACGCTGTCCGCCCGCTGGCTCACCTCGACCTGAGCGCAGCGGCTCTTGAAGGCCCCCTCCATGAGCTTGGTGGCGGCGGCCACCACCTCGCTCAGCCTGAAGTGGCTCTTTTCCTTGTCCGGCTTGAAGAAGTTGCGGAAGTCGTCGATGGTGCGCGACATGTAGAGGATGAGCTCCATGCAGCGCTCGCTGGTCTCACGGATCGCCTCCCGGGTCGCCTCCTGGGTCACTTCCCCGCCGTCCTCAATGAGGGCGAGCCCCTGGATGTTGAGCCCCAGCAGGTTGAGGGGCTGGCGCCACTGGTGCGAGATGTTGCTGAGCATCTCCCCCATGGCCGCAAGCCGGCTCTGCTGCAAGAGGAGGTGCTCCTTTTCGTGGAGCTCCCCCAGGGTGTTTTCGAGCTGCGCCGTCCGCTCCAGCACGCGATGCTCCAAAAGCTCGTGCGCCTGGCGCAACTGGTCCTCGGCGTTCTTGCGCTCGGTGACGTCCCGGGTGATCCCGGCGATCAGCTCGACCTCCCCGTCGGGTCCGATCACCGGGGTAAAGATGTACTCGTAGATGCCGTAGACCCCGGTAAGCGGCGCCTTGAACGGGACCTCCCCCTTGATGGGGCGCCGTATCCGGATGATCTCCCGGATCTCGTTCATGTGCATGTCGTGGTGCCACTGCTGGTACCCCAACTCAAGGCAGGTCTTTCCCACCACATCGGGGAGCTGCATCCCCAAGACCTCGAGAAACCTGCGGTTGGCGTAGAGAAAACGCCCCTGGCGGTCGAAGACGTAGACGAAGTCGGGAGTGGTGGCGGCAACCCCGTCGAAAAGGCGCACCTGCTGCTCGTAGCGTTGCTGGATCCGGATGCGCTCGGTGAGGTCGATCAGGCAGGAGATCACCACGAACTCCCCCCCCACCTCGAGCAGCTGCGCGGAAAGCTGGGCGCTGAAGGGCTCCCGGGATTTCCTGAAGAACTCCTGCTGCCAGCCGTTTAGTTTCCCCCTTTTGCGCAACTCCGCGACAAAGGCTGCGGCCTGGGCCGAGTCGGGCCAGATACCCAGGCGCCGGGCGGAGCGCCCCAACACCTCCTCGCGCTGGTACCCCACCATGGAGCACCAGGCCTCGTTGACATCGAGGTAGGTGCCGTCCTCGAGCAGGGTCAAGGCGATGGCGGCGGGGTTGGTGGCGAAGATCTTGGCATACCGCTGCTCCGAGAAGCGCAGCGACGCCTCGACACTCCTCTGGGCGGTGACGTCCCTGCTGAAGCTGACCACCCAGGCCACCCGCCCCGCGGCGTCCCGAACCGGGGAGAGGCTGTGGTGGAAGAAGATACCCTCGCGCTGGTCCTCGAACTCGAGCGGTTCCCCAGTCTCCAGCACCTGGCGGATCTTCTCCATGCGGGAAGCGCCGAGCTCGGGAGGGAGGAACTCCACGGGGGACCGGCCGATCATCTCCGCCTCGGACCTGCCCAAGCGCCTGAGCGCCGCGGGATTCGCCAGCCGGATCTTCCCCTCCCGGTCGAAGAGCCAGATCGCCTCCTGGGTGGCGGCGTCGAGGATCCCGCGCAACATCGCCTGTTCCGTCTGTACTGACTCTTCCGTTTCCACGGCCACTCCTCCAGGTCTCCCGCCGAACCTGCTTCCTTACCGGATCTTACAGAATTTGGCGCGGGATAGGAAGCAAAAACTGGCGAAGTTGTGAACATTTTCATCAATGTTTCTTCCCGGAGCGGACGGGCGGGCGCCGGGCACCGACGGCGGTTCAGCCAGTTCGGCACGGCGCCTCCCCTAAAATTACAATCCGTTTATGACAGCCACAGCAGGAGGTGCTCATTATGTACGAAAAAGAGAAGGAGCTCCTTAAACCGCGGGAACACGCCCCTACCTGGGATGCGATCCGGCTGCGCAGCAGGAGACTGGTGGTCGAGTAATCCCGACGCGGCTTATCGGACAAACCGGAACCGCACCCCTTACCCGTGATGCGGTTTTCCGGCATCCCCGATAAAACGCCTCACAGATTCCTACAACCAGCTAAAATGGCTAAACTTTTCTCGTTGGCCGCCGACAAGTGGGGATACCGTTTACCCAAACGGTACGTTTTTCAATGTTGTAACAGTGCCAAAGGGAGGATGCCGATGTCGTTTGCGGATTTGAAGATGAGCCTGAAACTCGTGTTGCTTTGTTCAGTTGGTATCCTGGGGATGCTGATCATCGGGATAACCAGCACCAACAACCTGACCCGAACCACGCACCACCTGCAGGAGCTCAACGATGGCATACACCAGGTGGTCGACTTCGCGGAGTTGAAGAACCGCCTTTTGACCACGCGGCTGGACGTGGTGTACATGATGTCCCTGGAGGATGAGGCGAAGCTCAGCGAAAAGCACCAGGACATGAAGCTGCAGCTTGCCAGGATCACCGATCTGGTGGGGAAACTTGAGGGCGGAAAGCTCTCGGACCAGGAGAAAAGGCTCCTCTCCGACTACAAAAACGGCGCCGAGGCGTACGCCGCGCAGGGGGGGAAACTCGCCGAGCTCCTTTTGTCGGCGCACCGCGGGGGCGACAGCGCCGCGCTCAAGGAGGCGATCACCTTCGGGGTCCAGCAGGTCGCGCCGCTTTACCAGAAGCCGGCCGAGGCGATCGACGCACTGCAGAAGTTCAACATCGCCGAGAGCGAGCAGGCCTACCAGTCGAGCAGCACTGCGGTGCGGCGCGCCATCGGGACGAACCTGGCGATCGTCGCGCTCATCCTGGCCGTCTCGCTTGCGGTCGGGGTGCTGATCAGCCGTGGGATCACCGGAGCCGTGGCCAAGGTCTTCACCGCCATGGCAGCCATCGCCGACGGCAATCTCACCGTCGACCCCGGCCTGCGCTCCAAGGACGAGATGGGGATGCTCGGGCGGGAGATGAACCTCATGCGCGACAAGCTCTCCGGCATCGTGCGCCGCCTCTCCGACAACAGCCACTCGGTCTCCTCCGCCGCGGTGCAGATGCACTCCACCGCCGAGCAGATGGCGACCAGCAACGAGGAGCTTGCCAGCCAGGCGACCACCATCGCCACCGCCTGCGAGGAGATGTCGGCGACCTCCCAGGACATCGCGAGCAGCTGCCACCGGGCCGCCGAGGACTCGGCCCACGCCAACGACGCGGCGCAGCAAGGGGTCCAGGTGGTAGAGCAGACCCTGGGGGTGATGAACCGGATCGCGGTCAAGGTGAAGGCATCCGCCGCGACCATCGAGGGGCTCGGTGCCAGCTCGGACAAGATCGGCGCGATCGTGGAGACCATCGAGGACATCGCCGACCAGACCAACCTCTTGGCCTTGAACGCCGCCATCGAGGCGGCACGGGCCGGCGAGCAGGGGCGCGGTTTCGCGGTGGTCGCGGACGAGGTGCGGGCGCTGGCGGAAAGGACCACCCGCGCCACCCGGGAGATCGGCGAGATGATCAAGACCATCCAGACCGAGACCCGCGAGGCGGTGAACGTCATGGACGAGGGGGTGCAGGAGGTCGAGCAGGGAACCTCGGAGGCCGCGAAGTCGGGTACCGCGCTGCAGAAGATCCTGGAGCAGATCGGCTGCGTCACCCTGCAGGTAAACCAGATCGCGGTGGCTGCCGAGGAGCAGACCGCCACCACGCTCGAGATCAACAAGAACGTCCAGCAGATAACCGAGGTCGCCAACCTGACGGCCAGATCCTCGCACGAGGAGGCGGCCGCGGCCAACCAGCTGGCCCGGCTTGCCGAAGACCTCAAGGGGATGGTGCAGCAGTTCCGCTGCTAAAGAGTTGCGGGGTCGCTAACAAAAAAACGGCACGGGTCTTTGGCCCGTGCCGTTTTCGTTCCTGCGCCAGCCGCGTGGGCGGCACCGGCCGCCGCGCCGGGGGTTTTAGTGGATGAAGTTGAAGTAGGTCTTCGGCTCCTGCTCCGGGGCCGGGACCGCTCCCTTGCCGTGCTCGACCAGTTTCATAAGCCAGGCCATGTTCTTCCCGAGGACCCGCATGATCTGGGTCCCTTCGCTGTCCTGGTGCACCTCGCCGGGGCGGGTGCCGTGGATCACGTTCCAGTAGTTGGAGGTGGGGAGCAGCATCTCCGAGTAGAGCAGGTAGTTGTTGAGCTGCTGGAAGGTCGGGAGTCCGCCGGAGCGGCGTACCGCCACCAGCGCCGCCCCCACCTTGTGGCGGAACAGCCCCCCGTTGGCCCCGCTTACGTAGAAGGCGCGGTCTAAAAACGACTTCATGGTGCCGGCGATGGCCGAGTAGTAGACCGGGGAGCCCAGGATGATGCCGTCGGCCTCCTTCATCTTCTGGATCCACTGGTTCACCTTGTCGCCGGGAAGCACGCACTTCTCGTTGCGGTTTTTGGCGCACTGGCCGCAGGCGATGCAGCCGCGCACCTCCTGCCCGCCCACCTGGAGGATCTCCGTCTCGATCCCCTCGTTTGCCAGTTCCGCCGCCACCAGGCTCAGCGCCTGGAAGGTGTTTCCGTCGTTCTTGGGACTGCCGTTTATTGCCACTACTTTCACGCCGGTTCCTCCTGTTGATAGATGATGTCTCAATGTGAAGCTACCCTTTTGAAATAGTTTGGGCTACATTCGCTCATACGTGCCTATTGGTCAATAACGAACTTACCGGTAAGGAAAGCTCCGCAGCACTCTCCCGCCGTCGCAGGCCCATGAAGCCCGCATCCCCTCCCGACTTTTCTGGCATAGGCCCGTTGCACACTGGCACAGGCGGCTCCGCTCTCTTTCAGCGCGCCTTTTACAGCGGCTTGACACAGTCTTCATCTCGGCTTATAAAAGAGCGCTCAAGTTTGTCGGAACAATGCCGATAGTACAGGCAGCCTGAAAACACAGCCCCGAAAGAAAAGCGAAGCTGTCACTTCTGCTTAGGAGGGATTACCGTGCAAAGCCTGACCGAGACGCTTCCGAACACAACACCGGCAAAACCGACGACAACAGTTCCCCTTGAACTGATCATCACCGATCCCAAGCTCAGACTGAGCCTGCTGTCCCAAATCGTCTCAAAGTAACTGGGACCGGCCGGTTTTGCGAGAGGATCGCTCTCTCAACCTTGCTGCCGTGCGCACTTCCGCTGCACTCTCCCCGCGCTGGTAAACGGACAACTACATCCAAGTGGGAACCGAAGCACGATGCGCCTCATCGTTTTAACCGTCCTTTTCCTCGCCCTCGGCAGTTCGCCCGCCCTCTCCGCCTCGCGCTCCGACGCGCTCATCATCCTGAACAACCTGATGGAAGAAGGTGCCGCCACCCGGCACCCGGAAAGCTTCAAGGTACTCATCGAGACCTATTTCTCGGGGGTGAAGTGCCTGGAGGAGAAAAAGCCCGAGCTGGCGGCCAAGTATTTCGCGCTGGTCGAGAAGTACGGAAAGATCCTGGCCCCCTATTTCCTCACCCTGCAGCCCGGCCAGCAACTTATCACCCCCTCGCGGCACAAGCGAGAACCAGTACCTGCGCAGCCGGCCTTTCCGAGCCCGGGCCCGGCAGCGCCCCAGGCGGCCCGGGAGAGCGGGGCTGACCTCGCCGCCGCGGCGGCTTTGCGGCAGGCCTTGGAGCCGGTCCCAAACGCCGCTCCGGACGCGCCAAAAGCTGCTGCCGCTCCGGCACCCCGCCTCGCTGCAGCACCGAAGCTGCCGACCCCCGCCGCCGCGCTGACGCCGCCTGTTGTTCCCGCGCCGATTGTTCCCGCGCCTGCTGCGGCACCCTTAGCGCGCGTCACGCCGCCGGCAGCGCCCGTGGTTCCCGCAGCGGCAACTGGCGGCCAGACAGCACACGCGGTGCAGCCGGGGCAACCGGAGAGCCGCCCCCACGAGGGTGCCGCTCCAAAAACCTCCCCCGAACCCGCGGCAGGATCTACAGCGCCCCTGCGCTCCCTTGCCGTCGCCCCAAGCCTCCCGCCAGCAAGGCCTCTCGCCGCTCACCCGGCGCCGCAAGCGGCTGCCCAGCAGGCAGCCCAACCGGAAGCCTCCTGGCCGGGCAACGCCGCGAGCCAGGAGGAGGACGAGGACGGCGTCGTGGACGACGTCGCTGCCGAGGGGACCGGCGAGGACGCCTCGCGCCCGGCGCCCCAAGTCGCCGGCAGCATCATGGGGGGCGAGACGCTCTACCGGGTGCGCGCCAACGACACCCTGCTGAAGATCGCCGCCCGTTTCAAGATCAGGCCGCACCTTTTGGCGCGCCTGAATCGCCTCACCACCAGCTCGCTTTTGCGCGAGGGACAGACGCTGCGCATCGTGAACCGGCGCATCGTGCCGTACCCATTGGACGAGGGGCTCATCATCAACATCGCCGACTGCACCCTGTACTGCTTCAAGGACGGCAAGCTGAGCCGTACGGTGCCGATCGCGGCCGGCAGGGCGGAGCTGAAGCAGAACCGGTCCTGGCAGACCCCGCTGGGGAGCTTCAAGGTGGTCGACAAGGTGAAAAACCCGAGCTGGCGGGTCCCCGTCTCCATCCAGAAGGAGATGGAACAACAGGGCCAGGAGGTGAAGACCCTGATCCCCCCAGGGCCTGCGAACCCGCTGGGGAAGTACGCCCTGCGCACCTCGCTCCCAGGCATCCTGATCCACGGCACCAACCGTCCCTCCTCCATCTCGAGCTACAGCAGCCACGGCTGCATCAGAGTCTCTCCCGCGAACATCGAGCTCCTCTACAACGAGGTGCCGGTGAACACGGCGGGAAAAATCGTCTACCGCCCGGTCAAGGTAGCCGTCAGCGCGGGGAAGACCTACCTCGAGGTACATAAGGACATCTACGGCAAGATCGAGGACCTGGAAAAGGAGGCGCGCAACCTCATCGAGGAAGCGGGAGGCGGCGCGCCCATCGACTGGCGCAAGGTGCGGCGGATGGTCAAAGAACAGACCGGCGTGGCGGAAGAGGTCACCAGGACCCGCTAGCAGGAAGGTGCGCCGGTGGAAGCGGCGGTTTCCGGAGTAAGGAGCGCTGGCGGGGGCATCTCGCGCAGAGGCTGCCGCCGATCCGCGACCGGCGGCAGCTCCCTAGAGGCGGGCGCTCACATCAGGTGGTACCCTATTGTCCGGGGTTATTCCGGGCGTTTTTGGAAGAGCTGTTTTCCTGCCGCCACCAGGTCCTTCATCCAGGGTCCTTCGAGCTCCGCGGCGACCTCGGCCAGCAGCTCCGGGATCCGGATCTGCTGGGGGCACTTCTCGAGGCAGGCGCCGCAGGAGATGCAGTTCGAGGCGTAGGCCGGCGTGCTGCGCAAAAGCTCGTTACTCATCCTGAGCGCGTAGATGAACCGGGCCTCCTGCACGTTGCCGAACATGTGCGACTTGTTAAAACAGTCGAAGCTGCCGGGGATGTCCACCCCCACCGGGCAGGGCATGCAGTAGCCGCAGCCGGTACAGCTCACCTTCATAAGTCCCTGGTAGGTCTCCCCCACCCTCTCCACCAGAGCGAGTTCCTCGGCGCTCAAGCACCCCGGCAGCGCCCTTTCGGCAATCGCCAGATTTTCCTCGATGTGCGCCTCTTCGTTCATACCCGACAAGAGCAGGGTCACCTCGGGATGGTTCAGGACCCAGCTTAGGGCCCAATCCACCGGCGTGCGGCGCAGCCCCGCCTCGTCCCAGATCGCCTGAACTGCCGCCGGGGGGACCGGAAGTCCCAGGTTCCCGCCGCGCAGGGGCTCCATGACGATCACCCCCAGCCCGCGCTCGGCCGCGTAGTAGAGCCCCTCGGTGCCGGCCTGGAACTGCTGGTCCAGGTAGTTTAACTGGATCTGGCAGAAGACCCACGGGTAGCCATCCACGATGCGCTTGAAGTCAGGGGCCAAACCGTGGAACGAGAACCCCGCGTTGACGATACGTCCATCGGCCTTGGCCCGGTCCAGAAACTCCGCCACACCGTGCCCCACCATCTTGTCCCAGGAATTCCCGTCCAGCGCGTGCACCAGGTAGTAGTCGATCCGGTCCGTCCCCAGTTTCTTCAGCTGGGCGTCCAGGAAGCGGTCCAGGTCCGCCGGGCTCTCGATGAGCCAGGAAGGGAGCTTGGTGGCGAGCTTCACCTTGTCGCGGTAGCCGTCCTTGAGTGCCTTCCCCACGATGATTTCGCTCTCGCCGCCGTGGTAGGGCCAGGCGGTGTCGAGGTAGTTCACCCCGCGATCGATGGCGGAACGGATCTGGCGGATGGCGCGCGCCTCATCGATCTTGCCGTCCTGCATGGGAAAACGCATGCAGCCGAAACCAAGTACCGACAAGCTGTCGCCGTTAGGCATCGTGCGGTATTGCATAGCAGGCTCCTTGTAAAGGCGATAGGGGCATTCGGCCCCGAAACCGCGGGCGTTACTGGGGGCACCCGGGCTTGGTGCATCATAGCCAGCCGCCGCTGCAAGCACAATACCTGTTTAGGGGAAAAACTTGCCTGTTACTCCGAGAGAGCGGGTCACTGGTCCGTTGCGCCGGCACCCAGCCAGCACTCCCCGCGCCGTCATCCCGCCTGCTGGTTCACCAGTCCCCCCACCGGGTCTGGTGGCGGAACACGGCCAGCGCGAAGGCGTTGGGATCGCCCATCGGGGTCGCGCGCCAGCCGTCGACCAAACGATGCTTCCGGGCGAAATCCCGCCAGAACTCCTGCCTCTCGCACCAGTCCGCGAGCGCCCGGAACCCGTCCGGGGAGAGCACGTTGAGATCCGTCAGTGAGGTGAGCTCCTGGAAAAATTGGTCGATGACCGGTCGTGTTATCTGCATGTTGCTCGTCCTTTTTTCGGGTGCGCTGTCGGGTTGATAGATCACCGTCGTCAGGAAGACATCTGATCGGCGTGATGAATTACCGGTGGTCGTTACAGCCCACAGCCGCCAGGCACCAGGAACTTCAGGGGAACAGCTGTCTCCAACGGAGAACATCCGGCGGCACTATTTCGCGCCAGGTTTTTTCTCCGTGCACTTGGTGGCTCCGTGGCAAATGTTTCGCTCCCTAGTGCGCCGCCACCGCCGCAGCGCCCGGCTTGGGACGCTTGATCAGCAAAAGGAAGGGGATCACGGCGAGAAAGGCGAAGCCGAGCAGCCAGAAGACCCGGTTGAAGGTCAAAAGCGCCGCCTGCTGCTGCACCATCCGGTAGATGCTGGCAAGCCCCATCTTTCCGGCGAGCTCGCTCTCCATGCCGCGCCCGATGAAGCTTTGGGTGAGCCCCGACAGGGTCTGCTGGAACTGCAGGCTGAAGCTGTTCACCTGTGCTGACAACGTGTTCTGGTTGAACTGGTTGACACGCGCCAGCAGGGTCGAGGTGGCCGCGATCCCGACGCTGCCGCCTATGTTGCGCAACAGGCTGAACAGCCCGCTGGCGTCCCCCATCTGCTCGGGGGTCATCTTGCTCAGGGTGAGCGTGGTGAGCGGCACGAAGATGAGGGCGAGTCCCACCCCCGCCACCAGGCGGGGCCAGAGGAAGTCGTCGTAGGAGACCCCCAGCGAGAAGCGCTGCCACAGGAACATGGACCAGGCCGAGATCACGAGCCCGGCGCAAACGATCTTGCGGCCGTCGTACCTGCCGACCGCGAGCCCCACAAACGGCATGAGTACCAGGGTCGCGACACCCCCCGGCGCCATCACCATCCCGGCGCGCGTGGCGGTATAGCCCAGAAGCGACTGCAGGAACTGGGGGATCAGCATGAGCGAGCCGTAAAGGCCGAACCCCACCATGAACATGACCAGGTTTCCGGCGGAGAACTCCAGGTTCTTGAAGAGCCGCAGGTTCACCACGGGATGCGGGTGCCTGAGTTCCACCACGAGCAACAGGACGAGCGAGATCACGGTCACCGCACTCATGGCCACGATGAAGGGGGAGCTGAACCAGTCGTCCTGCTGTCCCTTGTCCAGCACGATCTGCAGGGCTCCGATCCCCAGCACCAGCAAGCTGAGCCCCCAGTAGTCCACCTTTTCCCGCGCCTTCCGGGCCGCGTAGACCGGGTCGGAGATGACGCTCCCCACCATGGCGAGGGCCATGAGCCCCACCGGGAGGTTGATGTAGAAGATCCAGCGCCAGCTCAGGTTGTCGGTGATCCAGCCGCCCAGGGCGGGGCCGATGATCGGCCCGAACATCACCCCCACCCCGAAGATGGCGTTCGCCATCCCCTGCTCCGCCGCCGGGAAACTCTCCAAAAGGATCGCCTGGCTCATCGGGATGAGCGCTCCCCCGGCCGCCCCCTGCAGGATCCGGAAGGCGATCAGGGTGGCGAGGCTCGGGGCCGCGCCGCAGAGAAACGACGAGAGGGTGAAGAGCGTGATGCAGGTCATCAGGAAGCGCTTCCTGCCGAAACGGCGCGCCAGCCACCCGGTCATCGGGAGCACCACGGCGTTACTGACCATGTACGAGGTGAGCACCCAGGTGGCCTCGTCCGCGCCCGCGTTCAGGCTCCCCTGGATGTTGGTGAGCGCCACGTTGGCGACCGAGGTGTCGATCACCTCCATGAGCGCCGGCAGCATGACGGCAAGCGCGATGATCCATTTGTTGGTTGTTGACTCTTTCATAAAATCCTCGCGGGGCGCGCCCCGATGGCGGAAAGCGGCTCGCTCAGGAGAGGTGCAGCAGATCCCTGACGATCGCGGTGCTGGAGCGCGGCACCTGGATGCTGGGGACCACGCTCATCCCGACGCGCAGGAGGTGCTCCGGGTCGCTCGAGCGGTCGATGGCGATCTTCACCGGTACGCGCTGCACCACCTTCACGTAGTTGCCGGTGGCGTTCTCCGGCGGCAGCAGCGAGAAGGCGGCGCCGGTCCCCGACATGATGCTGGTCACGGTGCCGGTGAAGGTCCGCCCCGGGTAGGCGTCCACTCGGATCTGCACCTTCTGCCCCGCCCGCACTTGCCCCAGCTGGCTCTCCTTCAGGTTCGCGGTGATCCAGGCCTCCGAGAGCGGCACCACCGCAAGGAGCGCCTGGCCGGCCTGCACCCGGTTCCCCACCTCGACCGATTTGCGGGTCACGTAGCCGTCGGCCGGCGCGTAGACCCTGGTGTAGGAGAGGTTCAGCGCCCCTTCCTCGACCTGTGCCAGCTGCTTCGCCTCGCGCGCCCCCTGCCGGCCGGCCCCGGCGAGTCCCAGCGCGGCCTGGGCCTTTTTCAGGCGCTGCTCGGCCTCGCGCACCTGGGCTAGCGCCACCTCGCGGTCGGTACTGCGCCGGTCCAGCTGCTCGCGCGGCATCACCTCTCGCTCCACCAGGGCGCTCGCCCGCTTCAGGTCGAGCTCCGCCTGGGCCAGTTGGGCCTTGGTGCGCTGCAGTTCGGCCCTGGCCGCTTCCACCTGGGCCAGGTCCCCCGAGGTGTCGTTGCGGGCCATGTCGAGTCCGGCCCGCGCGTCGGAAAGCCGCACCGCGAAGTCGCGCTCGTCCAGGGTAACGAGCAGGTCCCCCTTGTGCACGAACTGGTTGTCCTCCACCAGCACCCGCGCGACGGTGCCGGGAACCCTGCTCGACACCGAGTGGATGCGCGACTCGACGAAGGCGTTGTCGGTCTCCACCACCTTCTGGGACTCCACCCAGTACCAGCCGCTCCCGATCACAGCCGCCAGGAGCGCGACGCCCCCCAGGATCCGGGTCACCAGTTTCTTGCTGTTCTGCAGCGCCGCCGCCTCTTCCTCCACGACGCCCCCTTCTCCCGCCTCGAGTACCTCTTCCATCGTCATCTCCTCCTATAGTTACCTTTCGTGATCTCTGGGTTTATCCTGTTTCTGCCGGTGCTAAAGCACCCCGAGCGCCTTCTGCACCCTCGCCTGGGCCACGCGGGCGTCGAAGCTCGCCTGGAAAAAGTCGCTCCTCGCCTGGGTGAGCAGGGTCTGGGCGTCGACCACCTCCGTGGAGGTCCCCATCTGTTCCTCGTAGCGGCTGCGGTTCAGGCGCAGGTTCTCCTCGGCCTGCCCCACGGCCGTTTCGCTGGTCCCGATCCGCTCCAGGGCGACCTTCAGGTCGTTTTGGGCGGTCTGGTACTCGAGAAGCGCCTCCTTTTCCGTCTGGCGCAGCTTCTCCTCGCTGCGCGAGCGGGATTCCACCGCCTGGCGCAACCGCGCGCTGCTGGCAAAGCCGTCGAACAGGTTGAAGCGGAGCCCCACGGTGGCGGCCATGATGACCGGTTCGTTCAGGTAGCGGTTCTGGGTGTAGTCGGCGCCGGCGCGCAGGTAGAACTCGGGGCGCAAGCCGCTGCGGGCCTCCGTCACCTCGGCGCTCGTTGCCGCGACGTTGGAGCGCGCCGCCAGGACGTCGGGGCGTGCGGCGAGTTCCCCCTGAGCGGCGGGCGTCGCCAGGGTTAGGGCCCGGTCCTCGAGCGTGGCTCGCGCCGCACCTTCCCGGCCGGTCAGGTGGTTCAGGAGCAGCCAGCCGTTCTCCAGCCGGCGCGCGATGTCCAGGCGCCGCTGTTTCGAGTTGGCCAGCTTCACCTCGGCCTGCAGCACGTCGTTTCTGGTCACCACCCCCTGGCTGTACTTGCTGCCGGCGTCTTTTAGGTGCCCCGCCATCTGGCGCACCTCCTCTTCGGCTGCCGCCAGGAACTTCTCGTTCTCGAGGATCCCGTAGAAGGCCTGGACCACCTCGAGGAACACCTCCTGTTCTTGGCTGCGGTACCCTTGGCGCGTCGCCTCGCTCGCGGCCCGGGCCCGTTCCAGGCGCGAGGACGTGCGGCCGAAGTCGTAGAGGGTCTGCTCGATCCCCAACGAGAAGAAGCCGTAGTCGGCCTGCTGGGTGGGGGCGGAGAAGCCGCCTACCGACATCCCCTGGGCGTCCAGCTGAGCGGTATAGCCGCCACTTACGTCGACGCGCGGCAGGTAGCCGCTTCCCGCGACCCGCTCGTTCTGCGCGGCCACCCGGCTGTCGTAGGAGGCGGCTTTCAGCGCCTGGTTGTTGGCCGCGGCGCTCTTCAGGCACTCCGGCAAGGTAAGCTTCTCCGCGGCTGCCGAAGTCGCCAGCGCCGCCCACATAAGCGCGGCGATCGTCACAGTTCTCATCTTCATCCTCATCCCCTTCTCTGCAGCACGTGTTCTCAGGACCGCCCCCGCACCTGCCGGGCAGACGTTCCCTAGTCGTCGTTCGATCTGCCGTCGCCGCGGTAGCAAAAGGCGACCAGCGCGACCAGCACCCAGACGGCCAGCGTGGCCGCCACTATCAGTTTCATGACCATCTCGTTTCCTTGTCCTTGGCCCACCCCCTAGAAAAGCTGGGCAAGCCCGATGAGTCTCCTGCGCTCTTCCTCCCGCACCCGCCCCTTGGCGGCACCCGGGTGGTCGCCCCCTTCCAGGAGCACCGTGGTCTGCCGCGTCACCCCCAGGAAGTTCAGCACGGAACCGAGGTAGCCGGCCCCCAGGTCCCGCTCGTTCCCCAGGCGGTGCGGCGCCAGGGCGTGCAGGTGCAGCGATTTCTTCTGCTCGGCGTGCAGCACCCCTTCAGCGCCGAATTCCGTCACCCGATAGGTCTTTTCGACCTCGCAGATCGCGTCGATGTAGTACTTGAACTCGGCCGGAAAGAAGAGGTTCCAGCTCGGGGTGACGAAGACGTACTTGTCGCAGGCGATGAACTGGTCCGCGAGCCACCAGATGCGCCCCATCTTGCGCTGTTCCTCCGGGCT
The DNA here is from genome assembly GCF_014193515.1 of Geomonas silvestris. Lineage (GTDB taxonomy): Bacteria > Desulfobacterota > Desulfuromonadia > Geobacterales > Geobacteraceae > Geomonas > Geomonas silvestris. Next base: position 551,139 of record NZ_BLXX01000001.1, read on the forward strand.
CAACTGCGGAAGCCGGGCGCCCTGGGCCAGCTTCTCGCGGGCTGCAAGGACATCGGCATCGATGTGCTGGATGTTGTCGCGGTACAGGTCGAGGGAGTAGATCTGGTCGCGGGGGTTCCAGCGCAGGTACTCATCGAGAAAAAGCGCTCCCAGGGTGAGGCTGCGCGAGCGTTCGATGGGGTTTAGGTTGCAGGTGATGTAGAGCAGGTTCGCCATGGCGGGTCTCCTTGTTGGTGACAACGAGGTTCCCTATTGCCAGCGCCGTGCCAGCCAATGAGACCGCCATGTTTCAGCTGGTTAGCAGCGTGGGTCCAAGAAATATCACAACATGCCACGATTAGCATTGCGGTATGTTGTGATCGGAAGGTATATTGCGAAATATTGTGATTGCTGGTGTCGCCCCGCAGCCAAGATTTCCGTTTGGCGGTAGCGCGACGAGAGATTTCTCGTAAGGGATGCAAGCGACACTGCCGCTTTTCGCGTGAAGAGCACAGAATCCCTCTAAAAGAGGGAAGCTCCGGGCTTGCCTGCAACGCATTCCCCAAGTTGTGGGAATCCCCCCCTCTCCCTGCGGGAGGGGGTCGGGGGGTGGGGGAAGCCGCCACGGCCAAAGCGGCCAGTCACCTCCGCGGCAGCCACTCTTAGGGCGGTACTAAGGTAAGTTCAGCTGTAACATCCGTTGAATTTGGTGAAGCGGTGTTGTCGTTTGAAAAGGAGAGTGGCCATGGTGAGCCGGGATGAATTCGTCCGCGAGGTGACCTTGCGGATCTGCAGCAGCCTGAAGATTGAAGAGTCGCTCGAGACGACCTACCGGTACCTGTGCGAGCATCTCCCGCTTGACGACCTCTACCTGAGTATCCTCGACACCAGCCTGAACGCGATACGCCGGGTCGCCTACGTGGCCGCCTCGGAAAGTACCGCCCACCAGGAGATCATCCCGCTCAACTCCGAGATGCTGAAGACGCTCATGGCACGGGACTTCATGGAGCCGCTCATCGCCGGGCTCGACCACCACGACGACCTGGTGCGCAGCATGGCCCCGCTGTTTCGCCTGGAGGGGCATTCGGAGCTGGTGGTGCCGTTGTGGCTCGAAGGGCAGCGCATCGGCGGGCTTTCCCTGCGGACCAAGGGGGAGGGTCGCTACACCGCGAAGCACCTCGAGCTCATGAGCCAGGTGACGCACCCCTTCGCCATCGCGCTCGCCAACGCGCTCGCCCACGAGGCGGTGCTCAGGTACCGGGACGTCCTCATCGACGACAAGCGCTTTTTAAACCGCGAGCTGAACCCGCTCTCCGCCGAGGAGCTCATCGGGGGCGCCTCCGGGCTGCGCAACGTGATCGACATGGTGCGCCAGGTGGCCCCTCTCAACAACACGGTGCTCCTCTTGGGCGAGACCGGCACCGGCAAGGAGCTGATCGCGAACCTGATCCACTTCTCCTCGCCGCGCAAGGAAGGGCCCTTCATCAAGGTGAACTGCGGCGCCATCCCCGAGAACCTGATCGACAGCGAGCTCTTCGGTCACGAGCGCGGCGCCTTCACCGGCGCGGTCGCCGAGAGCCGCGGCCGCTTCGAGCGTGCCGAGGGGGGGACCATCTTCCTCGACGAGATCGGCGAGTTGCCGCTGACCGCCCAGGTGAGACTTTTGCGCGTCCTGCAAAACCGCGAGGTGGAGCGCGTTGGGGGGCACCGCCCGATCCCGGTGAACATCCGGGTCATCGCCGCCACGCACCGCAACCTGGAGAGCATGACCGCCGAGGGGCGCTTTCGCGAGGACCTCTGGTTCAGGCTGAACGGCTTCCCGGTCATCATCCCGCCGCTGCGCCAGCGCAAGGAGGACGTCCCCGCCCTGATCCGCCACTTCGTCACCCTGAAGAGCCGGGAGCTCGGCCTGGGGTTTCCCCCCGCGATCGCCCCGGGGGCGCTCACCCGCCTCATGGAGTACAACTGGCCCGGCAACGTCCGCGAGCTGGAGAACCTGGTGGAGCGCGAATTGATCCGGCACCGCGGCGGCCCCCTCGGCTTCGACTCGGTGCTCCCGGGCGATTCGGAGCGGGTGCCGGAAACCACCGGTACCGCCCCGCACTACCCGCTCAACCTGGACCAGGCCATGGCCCAGCACATAACCGAGGTCCTCAAGATGACCGGCGGCAAGATCCACGGCCCCGGCGGCGCGGCGGAGCTGCTCGGGATGAACCCGAACACCCTCAGCTGGCGCATGGACAAGCTCGGCATCAGCCGCCCGCGCAGCCGCGCCCGCGGCGCCTAGCCGCCGGCCACCGTGTTGTGGGGCTCGTGCAACAAAAAAAGGCCCCGCTTCTGTAGGAAGCGGGGCCTTACCTGTTCTGCCGGCGTCTCTTGACGGGTCACCCCGGCGGGGCGCCCTCGAGCATGAGCCGCATCTGCTTTAAGAGCGTTTCCGGGGAGAACGGTTTCTGCAGGATGGTGATCTCGCTGTCGAAGATCCCGGAATGGTAGCCGCTCACCAGGATGATGTGCAGCCCGGGACGCATCCTCTTGATCTCCTGGTAGGCCTCGATGCCGTTTTTCTGGGGCATGGCCACGTCCATGATGACCAGGTTGATCCGCTCCCCCTGTTCCTCGACGACCTTCACCGCGGCGCAGCCGTCCGCGGCCTCGAGCACCGGGAAGCCGTAGGCGCGCAACAGCTCGCAGAGCACCTCGCGCACCTGCACTTCGTCGTCCACCACAAGGACGGTCTCGGGGCGCTGCATCGGGGGTTGTGCAGCTTTCATGTGATTCTCCAGGTTACGGATCCACTGTTTCTCGACACTGCGTGCACCCTTTTGCACCCGGTGGTACGAGGTGAGGTTCAAAATGATCTCCACCTCCGAGATGATGTCGGACGGCAGGACGTTCAAGGCCCCCGCCAGGGCGAAGAGGGAGACCATGCTCGGCTGCTGCTTCCCCCCCTCGATATGCGAAATGAACGTGCGGTCCAGAAAACTCGCCAGGGACAACTGTTCTTGCGACAGATTGCGCTCCCTGCGCAGCCTGCGGATCACCGCACCAAAAGCTTCTTCTATGGTCACTTACCCTCCCGTCAGGCCTGCCATTTTATAGCAACCTTTAAAGAAACTTGCTGTTGACAATTAACCACAAAGAAAGGGGACCGTTTCCCCCTCCTCAAGGCCTCAAAGACGCGCCCGGCCTGGGTCGAGAGCGGCCTGCCGCGCGGCACGAAGGCGCCGTCCGACCAAAGCCCCGGCTTTTCGCGGCACCCCCTCCCTTAAATTCCGGGAGCCCCCAGGCACGCATTCCGACATCCCCCCCCCGGGTCCCCGAGATTCCCTGTAGGAACCGGGCACCGCCCCCGTCGAACCCTGTTCGGCAGCGCAGCGTAAAAGCTTGAGCCAGGGCTCGCGGGAGATCCGCCCCCGGGGGCCCTCCGCCCCCCGCTGCAGCACCGGTTCCGGGGGGTTCCGGGACCGGAGAGGGGCGCTCTGCCCAGCTTCTTATGAGAATAAACTGACAGTATTTCGCTAGACAACGTCCGACAGATCCCTATACTGCGGAGACCGGTTTCCGTTTCCCCAGGTGAGGAAGTAAGCCATGCCCGAGAACTTCGTTGCGGCACCCACCCACCCCCTCGACGCCCCGCGCAGCGCCCCCCCAGACGGGGAGGAGCACAGCTTCCGCGAGCTCTTTTTCTGCCACCCCTCCCCGCTTGCCCTGGTCGATGCAGCGACACTCGAGCTGGTCGAAATAAACCGGCAGGGAGTGGAACTCTTCCAGCTCGGTGCGACCCGTACGGCGCCCCGGCTGACCGACCTGGTGAGTTTTGCCGATCCGGCCGCCTGGCAGGCCTTCCTGACGGCGCCCGGCGACCAGTGGAGCGAGTTCGCAGCGACGCTTCCCCGGGACGGCGGGCACACCCCGTTTTCGGTGCACCTAAGGCGCGCCGGCCAGAGGGAGGGGCGCCTCTTCGCCCTTTTCACCCCCGCGGCCGAAGAGCGCACCCGCGACGGGGTCTATGCCTCCATCGTCGCCCACACCGGGATCGGTCTCACCGTCATCGACAGCTCGCTCAGGGTCGTCTCCATGAACCCGACCATCCGCTCCTGGTTCCCGCAGGTAGACCCGGGAGAGCGCCCCCTCTGCTACCAGAGCTTCAACTCGCCGCCGCTCGATGCCCCCTGCTCCTACTGCCCCGTCGTGAAGGTTCTCGAGGACGGCCAGTCGCACCACGCCACCACCGCGACCCCCACACCGGAGGGGATCCGCCACTTCAGCATGATCGCCACCCCGGTCCTCGACGCGCGGGGGGAGGTATTGAGCGTCATCGAGACTGCCGAGGACGTGACCGACCGGCTGCTCCTCGAGGAGCGCATGCTGGAGAAGAGCCGCAACCTGCAGGCGGTCCTCGACAACGCCCCCATCGCCATCTGGTACAAGGACGTCGCGGGGCGCTTCCGCTTCGTGAACAAGACCTTCTGCCGCCAGATCGGTATCGCCGAGGAGCGCCTTTTGGAGGCCGGCCACTTCACCGAGGTCCTCCCGGCCCGGGTCGCCGCCAACTGCTCCGTCTCCGATGAAGCCTGCCTGGGCCAGCAGGGCCCCAGCACCTTCCGGGAGAGCTTCCCCTTCAGCGACGGCAGGGAGCACCTCCTCTCGGTCACCAAGGGGCAGGTCAGGTCCGACGACGGCGAGGTGCTGGGGGTGGTGGGACTGGGGATCGACATCACCGAGCAGCAGCTCTACGCCGAACGGCTCCAGCTTCTGACCGACAGCTTCCTGCGCTTTGGGCCGGACTTCAACGCCAACATAAACATCCTCACCGAGGTGGCCGGGCGCATCCTCGGGGCCCGCTGCGCCCTCTTCAACCTCCTCGAGCAGGGGGAGCTTCACTCGGTGGGGCGCTGGAACCTCCCTGGGGCGTTCTCCGGCCGGCGCAGCCCCGAAGGGACCGTCTGCTACCAGGTGATCCGCTCCGGCTCGGCCGAGCCCGTGGTCATCGCGGACCTCGCCGCGTCCCCCTTCGCCGCCGGCTTCAGGGAGCAGCTGGCGGCCGGCATCACGAGCTACCTCGGGGTCCCGGTCTGCTGGGGAGACCGCACCGTCGGCGTCCTTTGTGCCCTTTTCGACCACGAGTTCCGCCCCACCCCGGCCGACCTCTCCTTTGCCAGCATCGTCGCCGCGGCCCTCGCCATCGAGGAGGACCGCCGCAGCTCGGTGCTCGCCCAGCAGCGCAGCGAACGGCTCTACCGCGCCCTCTTCTCCGAAGCCGGCGAAGGGGTCTTCATGATGACCACCGGGGGGATCATCCTCGAGGTGAACCAGGCCTTCGCGGACATGCACGGCTACCGGTGCGAGGAGATGGCGGGGATGCAGCTTGGCACCCTGGACACCCCCGCCTCCCTCGCGGGGGCCCCGGAGCGGATCGGGCGCCTTTCGGCCGGGGAGCACCTGACCTTCGAGGTGGAGCACTACCACCGCGACGGGCACACCTTCTCCCTGGAGGTCTCGGCGAGCCTCCTGGAGTGCGACGGCGAGCACCGGCTCATCTGCTTTCACCGCGACATCACCGAGCGCAAGCGCCACGAGGAGGAGCGCCGCACCCTGGAGAGGCAGTTCCAGCAGGCCCAGAAACTGGAGAGCCTGGGGGTGCTGGCCGGCGGGGTGGCCCACGACTTCAACAACATCCTCGCCATCATCTCGGGGTACTGTTCGCTGTTGGCGGTCGAGCCGGAGCGCGTCCCGGACTACCTTCCCGAGATCGTCAACGCCACCGAGCGCGCCGCCGAACTCTGCCGGCAGATGCTCGCCTACGCCGGCAAGACCCAGTTCGCCATGAGCCACGTCGACCTCACCACCCTGGTCGACGAGATGGTCCGGATGCTCAAGGCCACCCTCCCCCAGAACGTCGCGCTCCGGCTCGACCGCCCCAGGGCCCCCCTGGTGCTGGTCGCAGACTCAGGCCAGCTCAGGCAGGTGCTCATGAACCTGATCATCAACGCCTCCGAGGCGATCGGCGCCCGCCAGGGTGAGATCCGGGTCACCCTGAACCGCGCCGCGCTGACCCAGGAGGAGGCGCGCTGCGACCACCTGGGGAAGGAGATCCCCGCCGGCTTCTACCTCTGTCTCGAGGTGGCCGACGACGGCTGCGGCATGGACGAAGCGACCCGGCTCAGGGTCTTCGAGCCGTTTTTCAGCACCAAGTTCTCGGGCCGGGGGCTCGGGATGTCGGCGGTGCTCGGCATCATCAACGCCCACGGCGGAGCGCTCGACCTCGCGAGTACCCCGGGGGGCGGGACCTGCTTCCGCATCTACCTCCCCGCCCCCGAGGAGGCCGACCGGGCGGCGCAGGGGGGACGGCAACTCGAAACCGCCAGCCGCTGGCAGGGGAGCGGCCGGGTGCTTTTGGTGGAGGACGAGGCGATGGTGCGGGCCTTGGCGGCCACCATGCTGGGGAAGCTCGGTTTCGAGGTGGTTCAGGCGGCCAACGGGGAGGAGGGACTCAGCCGTTTCCGGCACCGGGAAGGGCCCTTCAGGCTGGTGATCACCGACCTCGGCATGCCGGTCATGGACGGCTACCAGATGGTGGACGAGCTGAAGCGGCTCGCCCCGGGGCTCCCCATCCTGATCACCACCGGCTTCGGCGAGGTGGACGTCGCCTCGCGCCTCTCCCTTTCCCGGGTAGACGGCTACCTTGCGAAGCCCTACGACTTCCTGAAGCTGAAGGAGGCGGTGAACCTGGTGATCGATGCGACGGCTGGGTAGCGCGCGTGAAAGGGCTAGGGGCGAAACGCGGGGGAGCCGGCAGGGCGCCGGAGGCGGCGCACCAGCATGGGGACGAGCAGCATCGCGGCGAGCACCAGCCCGACGGTGGTGGCGGGGTCCTTCACGTAGCGGTTCAGCTTCAGCGTGGTCAGCGCGATGACCGCGAAGTAGAGCAGGTCCCCCGCGATGGCGAAGGCCCACCCCGCCAGGAAGCCGTGCCCGGCCGCCAAAGCCGTGCTGCGCCCGGTCATCGGGTCCACCCCGAAGGAGACCAGGACCAGGGCGAGCGGACCGCTACTCGTGCCGGTCAACTGGGTCGCGCTGCGGGCGTTGGCGGCCTTGAGGGCCGCGGCGAAGCGGGACAGGGGGCGGATCCTGCCGAAGATGAGGGCGAAAAGCCGCAAGACGGGCTCGAAGGCGAGCGCCAGGACCAGGTCGGAGACCAGGTAGGTCGCGGCGGTGACCGGCCAGGCCACCCCGCTATCGCGGGCCACAAGCACCCCCGCGGGGATCCCCCCGCCCACCGGAAGCAGGAACAGCTTGAATATCTCTACGAGCTTTGCGTTGTGCAGGTCGAAACCGGTCATGAACTCATTTTTTCCGGAAGAGGTGATTGAACAGCCGGGCGCAGCCCATGCTAACACAGTAACCATCCCCTTGTAAGGGAATACCCTGGTGCAGCAAAAATTCCTTCCCTTCCCCGCCCGTCATCAGTATAATTCTTACACTCACCGACGCGTCGCACCTACAAGGCTGACCGATGGGCATAGACACGAAGAGCATTGGCTTCAGACTCATGGCCCCCTGCCTGGTCATCATCGTGACGTCTTTCGCCTTGGTACGCACCCTGAGCGGGTTTTTCCCCCCGATCGTCTCGGAGTGGCTCAGCTTCCACCCCAGCGCCCGCAACGGGGCCCTCACCTTCATCTCCCTGGCCGCACTCGGCTGGGCGCTCGCCAGTTTCGGCATCGTCCTGGTCTTCAAGAGGAACCTGGTCGCCCCCCTCACCCGCATCATCGCCTGCGTGAGCGCCGGGGAGCGGGTCCCCCCCACCGGGTTGCGCGAATTCGACATCCTGGGAAACGCCATCAACGAGACGCTCTCCCGCGAGCGCCTCAGCCAGGAGCGGCTGCACACCTTTCTCAGCAACGCCCCGGTCATCCTCTACGCCGTCGACCGCTTCGGGGTGTTCACCCTCTCCGAGGGGAAGGGGCTCTCGGCGCTGGGGCTCCTGCCGGGACAGGTGGTGGGGCAATCGGCCCTGGAGAGCTACCGCGACTATCCCCTCATCGTAGCCGGCCTCGAGCGCGCCCTGACCGGCGAGACCTTCTCCATCGAGAACGCCGTCGGCGACAAGGCGTTCGAGACCTGGTACAGCCCGATCAAAGACGAGCGGGGCGCCTTCATGGGTAGCATCGGGGTGGCCATCGACGTCAGCGAGCGCAAGGCTGCGGAGGCCGAGAAGGACCAGTTGAGCGAGCAGCTGCTCCAGGCCCAGAAAATGGAGTCGGTTGGGCGGCTGGCCGGAGGGGTGGCCCACGACTTCAACAACCTGCTCACACCCATCATCGGCTACGCGGAGCTTCTCAAGCTGGAGCACCCGACCAGGCAGGCCGAGGAGCGCCTGGACCAGATCCTCAAGGCAGCCGACCGCGCCAGGGGACTGGTGCAGCAGCTTTTGAGCTTCAGCAGGAAGCAGGTGCTGGAGTTCAGGACCGTCGACCTGAACCGGGTGGTCGACGACTTCACCGGGATCCTGCGCCAGGCGATCCGGGAGAGCGTCGAGCTCAGGATCACCCTCTCCGGCACCCCCTGCCCCCTGCAGGGCGACCGGCACCAACTCGAACAGGTGATCATGAACCTCGCGGTGAACGCCCAGGATGCCATCGGCGGGCACGGCGTGGTCGCCATCGAGACCGCGCACGTCGAGATCGACGAGAAGTTCGCCGAGAAAAACCCGGACCTCGCCCCGGGACGCTACCTCACCCTGGCCTTCAGCGACAGCGGCTGCGGCATGGACCGGGAGACCCTGGCGCACATCTTCGAGCCCTTCTTCACCACCAAGGGGCAAGGCAAAGAGACCGGCCTTGGGCTCTCCACCGTCTTCGGCATCGTCCGGCAGCACGGCGGCACCGTCCTGGTGCAGAGCGAGCCCGGCCGCGGCGCCGCTTTCACCTGTTACTTCCCGGAGGCGCGCGGGCTCCCGGCGGACGAGCGGCTCGCCAGCCTGGAGCTGACGCTCCCCGACGTCAAACGGCGCAGGATCCTGCTGGTCGAGGACAACAGCATGGTGCGCACCCTGGTTCAGGAGCTCCTGACCCGGCGCGGTTTCCAGGTGCTGGTGGCCGACGAGCCGACCCAGGCGCTCTGGCTTGCCAAGGGGGAGCCGCTCGACCTGCTGGTGACCGACGTGATCATGCCCAACATGACCGGCCCCGAACTGCACGCGGCGCTGAAAAAGAGCCATCCCGCCCTGAAGGTGCTCTTCATGTCCGGCTACGCCCGGGAGGAGATCCCCCATCCCGACGGGCCCGAAGCGGGGTTCCCCCTGATCCAGAAGCCCTTCGCCATCAGCAGCTTCGCCAGGCGGGTCGAGGCGCTTTTGAGCTGACGTTGCAGGCCTTCCGCCCGCCGAAACCCGGCCGCAAAAAAGGCTGGACCCCGTCATGAGGTCCGGCCTTTTCCTTGTCCAAGTTCCAGGCAAGCCGCGGCGGGCGCCGGGGTCGCAGCCGGCGCGCCGCGCGGTCAGCGCGCTTCTCACATGGCGGGCTGCTGTTCCTGCCGGATCAAGGCGGCGATGGTTTCCAGGGCTTCGAGCGCCGAGCGGGCACCCTGCTCCCACCCCGCCACGATCTGGGCGATCGTCTGGAACAACCCGGTGCCGGCTTCCGCATCGTCCTCGGCATCGTGGCTCAGGCAGGCGATCACCTCGAGAACCCGTTGCGGCTCGCGCCCCCTCGCCTCGTAATCGGCCACTATCCGTTCCACCTGCTCGATCATCTCATCCGTCCTTTGGGGTCTCCCCCGTGGGGCAGCCTCTCGCGGCGCCGCCCGTCGCACCGTGAGCCACCCGCCGCGTTTTTCCTGCCGTTGCCTTGTTACGCCGAAACCAGTGCCGCCAAAAGCACGGCGGCGAGGACCCCCAGGATCGTGGCGATAATTTTCTTCATCATAAGGTACCTTCCTGTTCACCTAACGCTGAATGTGTATCTGCACAGCCAGTGCCACCAAGAAAGATCCCGTCGTTTCTGGCATTGCGCCATGCGCCAGGAAGAGTCCTGCCGCAATTCGGCAACGCTCTGCCTCGTTTGCGGTATCGCCTGTGCCAGATGGGTGCGCCGCGTTGCGGGAGGAGCATGCATGCGAAGCGATGAGGATCAATCGGTGCCGGGCGTTTTCCCCGGAGCATAAACAGTCCGGTAAACCCGGATGCTACTGCAGCACGTACCCCATCGGCTGCAGCACCTCGGGGAGCTGCTCCTCGCCCAGGGCCGCCCGCAGGTCCCGCTCGATGGTGCGGCACATCGAGGCGAGGGCGAGGTTGTTGGGACGCACGCCGAAGGGGTCCTCGATCTCGTCCCCCAGCGCATCGAGGCCGAAGAAGGTGAAGGAGACGATCCCGACCACGAGCGGGGTCATGAAGCCGATGGAATCCACCAGGCCGAAGGGGAGCAGGAAGCAGTAAAGGTACGCGGTCCGGTGCAGCAGCAGGTTGTAGGTGAACGGGATCGGGGTGTTGTTGATCCGCTCGCACCCGGCGACCACGGTCGCCAGCATGGTCAGGTTCTGGTCGATGCCGGCTGCGAAGTAGTCGTAGAGCTGCTTGTTCTCGATGCAGCTGCGCAGGTCCTGGGCCATGCACTGCAGGAGGTACTGGGGGCGGTTGTGCGAGGCAAGCAGCTGGGCCACTTCCTCCTCAGGCAGGTACTGGCGGATCTCCTCGGAGGGATCGGTCCCCCTCAGGTGGTGCCTAAGGGCGTGGCTGAAGGCGATCAGCCGGTACACCATGGTGATGCGCCGGTCCTCGGGATCGTAGGGGGGCCACTCGCTCGATCCGGCGCGGTCCGAAGAGATGAAGGTGAGGATCTGGCGCGTCGTGCTGCGGCACACCACGATGAGCTCGCCCCACAGTTTGCGCCCCTCCCAGTAGCGGTCGTAACTGGTGGAGTTTCGAAACCCGAGGAAGATGGCGAGCGCCAGCCCGATCAGGGTGAAGGGGATCGGCGTCATGGTGATCTTGAGGCCGAAGAGCGTCCCGTCGGTGACGGTGCCGATGACGGCGAGCAAGACCGTAATGCACAACGGCCAGACGATGCGCGGCAGCACCGACCCCCTGATCACGAAAAATAGCCTGAGCCCGCTGGGGCGCTCCCTGACGATCATGAACCTCGGTCTCCGGTTGTGGTTTTAGGTGGCGATCCGGGGCTAAAAGCCTGCCTTGTCCGGCAGATGGCGGGAACTCCCGCGCCGGTCCCGGACCGATGAGTGGCGATGATACAGGAAGCCTTTTTCCGGTGCAAAGGTGTATACCTGTATACTTTTGGGTTTTCGGCGAAGCTCGCCGTCGGTGGGGGGGCCCGGTGCCGGGCAAGAGGAAAATGTGTGAAAAGGCACAGGAAAACATGAGGAACGACCCGAATCTTTGAGGGCCAAAACGGGCTGTCACATTAAACGAGGCGTACCGCCATAGTCCGGAGCTCGGTAGCTGCCGTCCCGGGCCTACCGGGTGAAGCGTGGAGAAGGGAGACAGCGGGGATGCGCCTTCGTATCAGCAGGAAGCCAAGCTGCACCATTGGCGAGCCTCTACTTCCCCCCCCTGAGGATCCGATTACAGTAATGCCCCCTTTGCTCAAATAACCGACGTAATCTCGACGATATCGCCGGCAAAGCGGACTAGCGTCCCGTCGGCCCGTATGCTGCGCTGGTCCACCCGCTCGACGCTCTCTGCCAGCACCTCGATCGATTCGCAGTTCGCCTCGTCCAGTTGGCTCGCGAAATAGATCGTAAAGAGCGTCTTGTGCTCCACCTGGTCCCAATCGTGGTGCGTCTTCACCTCATCCGCCATCTACCCCTCCCCCGTTCGCCCGGCGCTCCCGCTCGTCCATCCGCCTTGCAGTGGGCGCTGCCCCCAGCCGAACCGGCCTCAGGCTTTCCGCAGTTCTCCCTTGTGCTCCGTATCTCCGCGGCATTCCTGCACGCCTAGTTGAACAGTGCCATGATAACACAAACGCGGCATGCTCACAGAAGGCGGCACGGGCTGTCACAGAACTCTTACCAGCCCGCAGCCACCCTATCAGGAATTAACCTAACTGTCACAAAGAGCGGACTTAGACAAGTGTCCATGGCGCGATATACTTGTCAACTCATAGCCGTTCACTTTCCAACCGACATAAGGAGCCGACATATGGATACCAGCAACAAGTGTCCTGTTACGGGCAACGAACGCAACAGAGCCGGCGGAAGAACTAATCGTGACTGGTGGCCCAACCAGTTGAACCTCAAGATTTTGCACCAGCACTCTTCCCTGTCCAATCCGATGGCCGAGGACTTCGACTACGCCAAGGAGTTTCAGACCCTCGACCTCGATGCAGTCAAACGAGACATCTTCGAGCTGATGACCACCTCGCAGGAGTGGTGGCCGGCGGACTACGGCCACTACGGCCCGCTTTTCATCCGCATGGCCTGGCACAGCGCGGGAACCTACCGCATCGGCGACGGGCGCGGCGGTGCGGGGGCCGGGACCCAGCGTTTCGCCCCCCTGAACAGCTGGCCCGACAACGCGAACCTCGACAAGGCGCGCCTTTTGTTGTGGCCCGTCAAGCAGAAGTACGGCAGGAAGCTCTCCTGGGCCGACCTCTTGATCTTCGCCGGCAACTGCGCCCTGGAATCGATGGGGTTCAAGACCTTCGGGTTCGCCGGCGGGCGCGCCGACATCTGGGAGCCCCCCGAGGACATCTACTGGGGCGCCGAGGACACCTGGCTCGGGGACAAGCGCTACGCACCGGACCGGCTCCTGGAAAATCCCCTGGCCGCCGTGCAGATGGGACTCATCTACGTAAACCCCGAGGGCCCCAACGGCAACCCCGACCCGCTCGCCTCGGCGAAAGACATCCGCGACACCTTCGCGCGCATGGCGATGAGCGACGAGGAAACCGTCGCCCTCATCGCGGGCGGACACACCTTCGGCAAATGCCACGGCGCGGGCCCCGCGACCCACGTCGGACCGGAACCCGAAGGCGCCCCCATCGAGGATCAGTGCCTGGGATGGAAGAGCAGCTTCGGCACCGGCAAGGGGGCGCACACCATCACCAGCGGCCTGGAGGGGGCCTGGACCACCAACCCGACCTCCTGGGACAACGGCTATTTCGACGTCCTGTTCGGTTACGACTGGGAGCTCACCAAGAGTCCCGCCGGCGCCCACCAGTGGATTCCCAAGGATCCCGCAGCCCGGACCACCGTGCCCGACGCCCACGATCCTTCCCGGCGCCATGCGCCGATGATGCTCACCAGCGACCTGGCGCTCAAGTTCGATCCGATCTACGCGCCGATCGCCCGGCGCTTCCACCAGCATCCCGAGGAACTCGCCGACGCCTTCGCCCGGGCCTGGTTCAAGCTGACCCACCGCGACATGGGGCCCCGCTCGCGCTACCTGGGGCCGCTGGTCCCCAAGGAGGAGCTCATCTGGCAGGATCCGCTCCCGCCGGTGACCCACGCGCTCATCGATAGGGCCGACATCGACAAGCTCAAGGCCGAGATCCTCGCCTCCGGGCTCACCATCCCCCAGCTGGTGGTTACCGCCTGGGCCTCCGCCTCCACCTTCCGCGGCTCCGACAAGCGCGGCGGGGCAAACGGCGCGCGCATCCGGCTCGCCCCGCAGAAAGATTGGGCGGTAAACCAGCCGGACCAGTTAAAAACGGTCCTGGAGACCCTCGAAGGGATCCAGGAGCGCTTCAACGGCGCGCAAAGCGGGGGCAAAAAAGTATCCCTCTCCGACCTCATCGTCCTTGGGGGGTGCTCCGCCGTGGAACAGGCCGCACGCAACGCAGGTCGCGAGATCTCCGTCCCCTTCACCCCGGGGCGCAGCGATGCGAGCCAGCAGCAGACCGACGTCCCCTCCTTTGCGCCGCTCGAGCCGGTTGCCGACGGCTTCCGCAACTACCAGCGAGCGACCTTCTCCGTTACCGGCGAAGAGCTCCTGGTGGATCGGGCGCAGCTGTTGACCCTTACCGCTCCCGAGACGACCGCTCTTGTCGGCGGGCTGCGCGTACTCGATGCCAACGTGGGGCAGTCTCCCCACGGCGTCTTCACCAAGCGCCCCGGCAGGCTCACCAACGACTTCTTCGTCAACCTGCTCGACACGGGTACCAGTTGGCAGCCGGTTTCCGAATCCGGGGAACTCTTCGAGGGGCGCGACCGCAGCAGCGGCGAGATGAAGTGGACCGCCACCCGCGTCGACCTGATCTTCGGTTCCAATTCCCAGCTGCGCGCCCTTGCCGAAGTCTACGCCTGCCAGGATTCCCTCGCGAAGTTCCAGGACGATTTCGTTGCCGCCTGGAACAAGGTCATGAACCTGGACCGCTTCGACCTGCGCTAGAAGGAAGCGGGTCTAACGTCCGGTAAAAAAGAAAAGCGGCGCTTCAGAACACTCTGAAGCGCCGCTTCTTGTTATACGACCTGGGGGAATCTCTTTCCCATTCTCCATCTGCCACGAACCAGAAGCTCCCGGCTCCTGGTCCCTAGCCCCTGCCGTCAAACGAGATGCTCCCGTCCAGGAAGGCGAAGTGGGCGGCGTAGTGCTGGTCCGACTTGAGGATGTGGTTTTGCAGCCAGGTCCTCAAAAAGCTGGCGATCTCGAGGGTGAGGACGAAGCCGTCCCCCTCCACGCGCCGCTTCAACTCCAGCGCCTTCTCGGTGAACTTCTCGTGCTCCTGCTTGTGGGCGTTGAAACCCGGGTAGAGGAAGCGGCGCATGTAGCGCTCCTCCGTCTCGAAGTGGATGGCGGCGTAATCCACCATCGAGATGATGATCTCCTTCTGCAGATCGCGTCCGCGGTTGGCCTGCAGCGCGTTGTGCAGCGTGTTGATCATCTTGACCAGGTTCTTGTGCTGATCGTCGAGTTCCTTAACCTTGACGCTGAAAGAATCCTGCCATTCCAAATACTCCATTCAATTTCCTCCAAATCAACCGCAACCTGTGCTGCGGATTTCTTCAGGTCCCCTCCGGTGGAACAGCTCTGCTCGATATGCGAGAACCCACTCCGCCGCGGGTCCCGTTTTTCAGTTGTCCACACTGCTGGCCGGGCGTCGTACCGACACCAGCGCCTCTTCGACAGTCGCGATGAAATCCTTGAGTACAATCGGCGTCCCCGGCACCTGGCACAGATTGAGTTTCTGCACCTCCGGGTGCGGCAGGCGCCGTTTGGCGGCAACCTCCCCCGAGATGAAGATCACCGGCTGTTCCGGTTGCAAGCGGGCGTGGCCGAGCAGGCGCCTGCCGCAGGTGGTCGGCAGGAGCAAATCGCAGATCACGATCTCGTAGCGGTGGGTGCTGAAAAGCCGTTCCGCATCTGCGGGATTCGAAGCGACCTGGCAAACGATATCGGGAAAAGAGCGTTCAATGGTCTTTTGGAAGATTTCCAAGGCATCCTCGTCGGTTTCGACCAACAGGACACGAACGTTATCGGCATTTGTCATCGGCTCATCTCACGTGCAAAAGGTAATCTGGCGGTCACTCGGCTGGGAAAGCGGGGGGAGTGCTGCGAAGTCGTCCGCACTATAGCAGACCGCGCGCAGAAATGGGGTTACAATTTATTACAGTATCTGAGGGAGCTTCTTACTCTCTTTGAGTTTTTATTCCTACATTTACTTGCTCTCTCTGCCACACCTGACACTTCTTTCTTTTTCGTTAACGTAAACAATAACAGTATGCCGGACAGGAAGTCCTGCTAACTCGGACCGGTTACGTTGGGAAAGCTCAAATCTTACCTCTTCTTGCCTTTCATATTGTTTCCACAATTGTCGAGTATTTACCGGTGCAGAGCGTTTACCAGACGGAGGACGAGATGAAACCAGTACGTTTATCGCTAGTTGCCCTGTTCCTGCTTTGTAGTGCCAGAATCGGTTTTGCGGCAGAGGTGTCCGTGGAGAGCATCCAGGCGCAGCGTCCGAACCTCGCCAATGCCTATCGACTGAGCCTCAAGGCGCACGAAAAGGTCGTAGCGGCCGAGAAGGCCGACCAGTGGGACGCGGAAGGTCATGCCGAGAGGGCAAAAGCGTTACTGGAGCAGGCAAGTGAAGAGCTGAGGCAGGCAGCCCGCGCCGGCAAAAACGCCAGGTAGCGGGCTGTTTCGGGGCAGCGGTACCCACAAGGGAAATCCCCCCTGTCCCCCCTTCGCAAAGGGTGGGACGCGGGTGCACCGGCAGGCGGCGGGCAGCTACCTTTTTGAGGCTTCCCGAAATTGTTGGATGGACCTTTTTCAAGTGGGGGGAAAGGTGAGCCTCAGCGCTACCCTTTTCTCAAAGGGTCATCGATAAGTTTGCGAGATGCGCCATCCAAGATCACCTGCCCGATCTTCAGCTGCCAGAAGCGCTCGCACGTCCCCCCTTTGCGAAGGGGGGACAGGGGGGATTTGCCTCTAGAACCATCCGATAAACCCGGAATAACCCAATAAAAAAGCGGCACTCCCTCACCGGAGAAACCGCCGACGCAACGCAGCGAACCTTCGAGGACACCCAACCATGACTATCGTTCAGCTGTTGGACAAACTGCCGAAATGGTTTCTTATCGGGGTCCTGCTCCTGGTAATAGCTGTTCTTGGCTACCTCGATTACCTGGTCGCCGATTACTCCATGCTGATCTTCTACGCGGTCCCCGTCGCCGTCAGCGGTTGGTTTGCCGAAGACTTAGGCGTAGTATTCACAGCACTTGCCTCCGGTCTGGCGCGCGGCATCTCCGACTACTTCACCTACAGCAACAAAACCCTTGGCTATTCGAACAGCGTCGAGGACACCCTCTTTCTGCTGATCGCCGGCCTGCTCATTTCCAACGTGAGGAGGATCCTCGAAGAGGAGAAACGGGAGTCGAGGTAACTTCCCGTCAGTGCCTGGTCGGCGGCGCGGTCTCCAGGAGCGCGAGCCATTCCCTGCGCTGCGGGTTGGCGAGGCGCCGTATCAGGGTCTTGGTGAACCTGAGCCGCGCCAGCATGGCCCAAGCCGAGCGTCGGTCGCCGCTTGCCCGGGCCTCGCAGTAGCGCTCCGTCTCCGTCTCGATGTAGTCGGTAAGCGATTCGTCGAAGGTTTTCACATCCTCCAGCGTCCTGAGCTTCTTCGAGATATCCCTGATGAGGTAGACGGGCGCCAGCGCCATGAGTTGACGGATGTCGTTATCCCCCCCCGCCTCTGCCTCGAGCCTTTGGATGGTGCCGTTGTACTCTCCAAGGAAGCATTGCAGTTCCCGGGCGACCAGGTCCCGGTAATCCGACAGGCATTCTTTTCTTTCATTGGCAAAGAGCTGCATGCGCCGGGTGTCGGCAATCCTGCGGCTGGCCATTTGCAGAAAGCGTATCCGGCCCAACCTCACCAACGCCGATTCGTAGTTCCCTGCCTCCCTGGCCTCCCGGTATTCGAGAAGCGTCACATCGAGGTAGCGGCGCAGCACCGGCTCCACCCAGTCCCAGTTGTCCGTGCGTTCCAACATGGTGCTGCCGATGAACTCGCAGATCGCCACCTGGGCCGAGAGATACCGGTGCCGCTTGCTCTCCGGGTCCATATCGACCTTGTCCCAGCGGTTCGCCAGCTCCGAGGCAAGGGTACTGATCTCGTTCCCCACCCGTATCCTGATCTTGGCACTATCCATGACACCCTCCGGCTTCCCCTGCTAAAGGGAAGATCCCCCTGCCCCCTCAGCGCGCCTTCTCCAACTCCATGTCGAGCCGCTTCATCTTTTCTATATTGCCGTTCAGCTCCTCGACCTCGGCGCTCAGGGAGTCGTTGGTGGCCTTGAGCTCCCGGTTCTCGCGCGAGAGTTCGTCCGCTATCTCGATAAGTTCCAGGATGGGCGCGGCCTCCGCGCTCCAGGGGCTCGCCGGGTACTCCCTCTTCAGACGGGTCAAAAGCTGGCGCCCCCTTTTCGAGACGACCGTCTCGCGGCTGGGCTTCAAGGCGAGGAGCGCGCGCCGAAAGAGCACCTGGTCCGCGGTTGCCGTCCCGGTTTTACCCGCAGGGGCCTTCTTGACCGCCTTGGGCGGCCCGGCCGGCTCTCCCTGCGCAGGTTGTTTCAGCTCCGCTGGCTGAGATTTCTTCTCAGGCTCGCGGTGCGCACCCCGCCCCTGCCACCATCCGTTGACCGAGGCGCATCCCGCGCAGAGCGCCAACACCGACAGTGTCAGGAACCGTCGCACAAACATTACCCTTCCCCGCAGATCTCGATACGTTGCCAACGCCCCCCCTCTTTCACGCCCAGGTCCACGTCCGCCCCTGGAGTAAAATGAAAAACAGATATAGATTAGACCACACCAACAAACCTGCAACCTTAAAAGAGCATGACCATAGAGGACACAGAGGCACACAGAGGAAAAAACTTAAACCATAAACGCTAACCACAGAGTACCACGGGGGGAAAAACGAGAGGTACACCGAGGAAAAAACCGACCTCTGTAGTTTTCCCCGGTTTCGCCTTCCTCGTTTTCCCCTCCGTGCACCTCTGTGGTAAAGATTGTGTCTGAGGTTCTCCCCGCCTCTCGTTTTTCCCCTGTGTGCCTCTGTGCGCCTCTGTGGTAATAGCTTTTTGGTGTTATAGTCTACTTTTCCCTCACACCCTACCTTTTGACCCAGAAAGGAGCACAAAGATGAAAGCTTTTGTCTATCAGAAGGCCCATCCTCTCAACGAGTTCGCACTGAATCAGCAGGACCTCCCCGATCCGAAACCCGGCCCGCTCGATCTCCTGGTGCGGGTAAAAGCCTTTTCCTGCAACCCCGTCGACTACAAGATCCGCCAAAGCCGCCATGCGGAGGACGCCCCGGTGATCCTTGGCTGGGATGCCGCAGGCGTCGTCGAGGCGGTCGGTAGCGAGGTGCGCGACTTCAGCGTCGGCGACGAGGTCTACTATGCCGGCGACCTGAACCGCCCGGGAAGCTACGCGGAACTCCAAACGGTCGACCATCGACTCGCGGCACAAAAACCTGCGCTGCTCGATTTTGCCGACGCGGCCGCACTCCCGCTGACGGCACTGACGGCCTACGAGGCGCTTCTCGAACGCGGCGTCCACTACACCGGGGCCACCAAGGCGCTCATCATCGGCGGTGCGGGCGGCGTCGGCTCCATCGCGATCCAGTTGTTGAAAGCGGAAACCCAGGCGACCGTCATCGCCACGGCAACCCGGCCCGAGACCATCGCCTGGGTGAAAAAGATGGGAGCCGACCGCGTCATCGGGCGCGACCTCAAGGAAGGACTCCCCGGCGGAGGCCCCGGGCTCGACGTCATCTTCAGCACCACGCACACCGCCGACTACCTCGCGGTGCTCCCCGAACTGCTCCGCCCGTTCGGTCACCTCATGGTCATCGACGATCCGGCAACCCTCGACATCGTCCCCTTCAAGTGGAAAGCGCTCTCGGTGCACTGGGAGTTCATGTTCAGCAAGTCGGTGTTCGGCTACCACCTGGAAACCCAGGGCGACATCCTGCGCAAAGTGGCCGCCATGGTCGACACCGGCAGGGTGAAATCCACGCGCAGCAAGACCTTGACCGCCAACGAAGACAACCTGCGCAGCGCGCACCAGGCCCTGGAACAGGGGAGCGCCGTCGGCAAAATCGTCATGCAATGGTAGTCGCCGCGCGGCCGATTTTCAGCGCCGGCAACGTACTAGGAGAAGCAAAGATGAGCAAGACCCTGTTGGCCCTCTCGCTGATTGCGATCGTTTCCTTCACCCCGGCCTTTGCCGCAGGCCCTCCCGACGTCACCGTGGGGTACATTCAGCAGGGGATGGTCCCGCTGCCCGACAGCAGGCTGCTGCTTCCCGCTCCTCCCGGCAAAGACTCCGCCACCCTGACCGCAGACGAAGCAGTGAGTCTCAACGCCATGCCGCTTAAAGGCGGCAAGCGTTGGGAGTTGGCCATCCGCGATGCGGACCTGAGTTTCCCCGCTGCTGCCGACACCTTTTCCTGCGCCTTGAACGTCCCGGTAAGCGAAAAACAGACCCCGCACCTCTACACGCTCTTGCACAGGTCCCTTGCCGACGCCGCCAATGCGAACGACGCCGCCAAGGCGCAGTACAACCGCCCCCGTCCTTTCCTGGTCAACCACCAGCCCATGTGCACTCCCGACATCGAGCGGTTCCTTAAAGGGAGCGGATCCTATCCATCCGGCCACTCCGCCATCGGATGGGCCTGGGCCCTGATCCTTAGCGAGGTCGCGCCCCAGCGCAGCGATGTCATCCTGCGGCGCGGACTTGCCTTCGGAGAGAGCCGTATCGTCTGCAACGTGCACTGGCAAAGCGACGTAGCCCAAGGCCGCATCATGGGAGCCAGCGTAGTTGCGCGGCTGCACGCAAACGATGAATTCCAAAAAGACCTGGCGCTGGCGAGAAAAGAGGTGGAAGAGTTGGTTAAAAAGGGGATGGCGCCGGACTCGGCAGCATGCACCGCCGAAGCCGAAACCCTGAGATTGTGGTGAACGGAGGTGTACAGCAGAGGGGTGAAGACGGGCCGCTTAGGTAGGAGACGTAGGTTAGCCACCAGGTAAGACCGGTCAAACCGTAAAATGCCAAGGGGGCAGGCGCCATGTGTGCCTGCCCCCTCATTGTTGGTCGCGTTGCTATTTGGTGGCGCTGCTAGATGCCGAAAGCCTGCACTCAGTTGCCACGAAGCGCTGCAACGCCCCTACGTCCCCCCCGTTGAAAAAGGGAGGGACAGGGGGAATCGCCTCTGTAGTCAGAAAATATCCTGATGGTGTCGCGAGTCAAGACTCAAAGGTCCCGATCCGAACTGGGTAATAAGCAGCGCCCCACCCAGCATAGCCAGGTTCTTCATAAACATGACCATCTGGGTCTGCGCCATCACCGGATCGTCCACCTTCCAGAACGCGTGCATCATCAGCGTGACCGGCACCAGGAACAGCACCAGGAGCCAGCCGCCGATCCTCGCATGGTACCCGAAGAGTACGCTCAGGGCTCCGACGAAGGCGATGATGCCGGACAGCGGCACCAGGAGCGAGGCAAGCGGTACTCCCTGCGCTACGGCATAATCGATGGTCCCGCTGCTGAAGTGACGCGGTGCCGAGAATAGGAAGATGGCGGAGAAAAATACCCGCCCGAAGAGTACTACAGCTTCCGTCACGTGTGTCTGGTGATGCTCATGCACCCCCTTCTCGTCCAGGTGGAGCATGTGAATCATGTCGTGATACATATTGCCGACGGTATTCATGGCTAACCTCCCTCTCCTCTTCTGCCCGCCCTCTTCGTTTCGAAGATGCGGGGGTTCATACTCGAGGTGGTCGCGCCATACGGACCACCTCGCCCTGTCAGAGGTAAACGGTCCTTTTCTTCTCAGGCCGTGCTAAGTGCCGCACCAGCCGAACATATATCCGAATTATAGGATACTCCTTTTCGCAAGCAATTGACATCCCCCCCGTTACAACTTGGCGTCGAAACTCTGGATCCAGAAGGCCGAGCCTTCGATGTCGTCGACTCCGTTGTAGCGGTAGATAAATGTCAGGTGCGAGCCGGGCTGCGGACGCACGGGGAGCAGGATATCGAAGCTCCCCTGGTCGCCCAGGTTCAGGACGCTGGGGGCGATCAACGCTCCGTCGCTGGCAGCCACCTTGCCGTCCGGTCCCACCACCGACACCCAGACCGTGAGCCCCTCGGCAAAGAGCCAGCGCGTGCTGCGGATCACCCCGGAAACGAGGACGCCGTCGTCGGAGACCTTGGTTTCCCAGGCGAGTTTCATGTCGAACTGGCTGTACTGCTGCGGCAGCGTAGTAAACGGATCTTTCGCAGTCGGTGCAGTAGTTGCGCAGCCAGCGGCAAAGACGACGACTGACAGAAGAACGGCTGCTACTGTCTGTTTCATAGTGAATCCCTCCGGTAAATTACCAGAGCATTGTACATGATCTGCGCTGGTCATCTAGAAAAAATTCCGCTGATATTCCGCAACCAGTATGGATAGATGCTTTGTAGGGGCGAATGATTATTCGCCCCTACAAAGTAGATCGGCATAGATGGTTCTATGGACCAGTTATAGATTCTCGGTAGCCAAAGACAAGCGCCGCGCTCAGCCCGCCGGTGACGGTCATGACCAGGTTGAGGTCATGCATCTATCCCGTTCACCTCCCTCTGCTGGGTGGTGCGCTTCCCCATGCGGGTCTCCAGCTCCGCGACGATCGGCGCGGCGATGAAGATCGAGGAGTAGGTGGCGATGACCACCCCGGTGACCAGGGCCAGGGCGAAGTCGTGGATCACCTCGCCGCCGAACAGCAAAAGCGAAATGGCCGCCAGGAAGGTGGTGAGGGAGGTGATCACCGTGCGCGGCAGCACCTCGTTGATGCTGCGGTTGAAGACCTCCGCAAGCGGCTGGTCATGCGTGCGCTGCATGCTCTCCCTGATCCGGTCGAACACCACCACCGTGTCGGTGAGCGAGTAGCCGGCGATGGTCAGGACGGCAGTCACGAACAGGAGGTTTACCTCCTTGTCGAGCACGAAGAAGAGCGCGACCATGGCCAGGACGTCGTGCAGCGTGGCGACGATGGCGCCGATGCCGAACTTGCCGTCGAAGCGCCAGGCGATGTAGGCGACGATCCCCAGCATCGCGAACCCCACCGCCTTCAGCGTGTCCCCTTTCAGCTTGTCCCCGATGGCGGGTCCAATCTCATTGGAGCTCTCCACCACGAAGGCGTTCTGCGGGAACTCCTTCTGGAACGCCCCCGTGATCTGTTCGGCGAGGTTGCCGCTTTCGTGCCGCGCCTTCCCTACCTTGATGAGCAGCCGGTTTCCGTCGGCGATCTCCTGCAGCTGGGCCTCGGGGATGCCGCTGCGCCCCAGAAGCGCCCGCGCCTGGTCCAGCGGAACGGGCGCCTGGAAGCTTAATTGTACCGAGGTCCCGCCGGAGAAGTCGATTCCCATGTTGGCGGCGTTCCTGGCGATCTGGACGACGCCGATTAAACCTATGATGGTTATGATAGCAGAGATGAGGAAACTGATCTTCCTCTTTCCGATGAAGTCAATCGCTGTGTTTTTGAGAAGTTCCACAATGAGTCTCCTTTGGGGCACGGGCGCACGAGACCCGGCCCGGTGCACCGACATTAGCCGGGAGAAGGGGGATTAAGGGAGCTCGGCCGGCAGCGCTGCGCATGCCGAAGAGCAGATCACAGCGCGAGCTGGACCGTCACTCTCGGTAAGGACCATAGAGCGTTGCCTCGGCGGCAGGAACAGCGAAGAGTTGCAGCGCCGGACCAAGCAGGATGTGGGAGTCGGGTCGGTTAGGCTGGCGGTGCGCGCGCCGGGAGAGACGCGAGGGAGATGGAACGGAAAGAGTCGTTGCGGAGACCGGCGCCGCGGACCAGCAGGAACCGGGAGTCGGCGCACGGCGGCGCGACGGGAATCAGGAACGAGGTGGAGGCTTTACCGAGTTTGAAGTGGGCGGATTTATGGGAGGTCTTGAAGACTGCCGCGCTTTCGGCATGTTTGGCAACCAGCGAGGGCCCGGAGGTTAAATCCGACGCACCGCTCCAAGCGGGAAGGTTTATCCCCTGCGCGACGAAAAAGACCGTCAGCGCCACGATCAGTGGCAGCAGGAAACTCCTGGATTTGAAATGGCGGGAATGATGCATCGTGCTCCCACCCTATACGATTTCTTCCGGGAGGGCAAGCTTCCGCCGCGGGCGACCCCACTGAGGAGCGCGGAGTTTCCCCGACTGGCTCAGGAACCGGCAGATCTTTGGGTGGTATTACCACGTTTCGAAGGCGAATCGGATCGGGCCGGTACGGAAGAAGCCATCTTTCCTGGAGCAGTGAACACATTTCAGCAAAAGTTGTCACCTTTTGGTGAATATAAACAACTTTCCTCAAAATCTGCTAACTTTCTGCGAGACGTCAATAGCTTTTGGGCAAAACGTATCACCATTCACTGGAATGGTGGCATCTTCTCCGAAGAAGTAGCAACTTTTTCAAACAAATTACAACTTTCCAGCAGAAAGTGACGACGTCCGCCCAGAAGTGGCAACTTTTCATCAGGATGTGACTACTTTCCCTCAGAAGTTGCAACACTCTCTCAAAAGTTGGAAACTTTCCTGCAGAAGTTGGAACTTTCCCTGCGGAAGTGGCAACTTTCCCTGCAGAAGTTGCAACTTTCCCTGCAGAAGTTGCAACTTTCCTGCAGAAGTTGAAACTTTCCTGCAGAAGTTGGAACTTTCCCGCAGAAGTTGCAACTTTCCCTGCAGAAGTTGGAACTTTCCCGCAGAAGTTGAAACTTTCCCTGCAGAAGTTGCAACTTTCCTGCAGAAGTTGGAACTTTCCCGCAGAAGTTGGAACTCTCCCTGCAGAAGTGGCAACTTTTCTGCAGAAGTTGGAACTTTCCCTGCGGAAGTTGAAACTTTCCTGCAGAAGTTGGAACTTTCCCGCAGAAGTTGCAACTTTCCCTGCAGAAGTTGGAACTTTCCCGCAGAAGTTGCAACTTTCCCTGCAGAAGTTGGAACTTTCCTGCAGAAGTTGGAACTTTCCTGCAGAAGTTGGAACTTTCCTGCAGAAGTTGGAACTTTCCCTGCAGAAGTTGGAACATTCCTTGAGAAGTGACAACTTTCCGCAAGCTGTGGTTACTTTGCATGAACGATGGCATGGATACGCCAGAAAGGTGATGCCTTTTCCGCAACAGTGACACCTCGGCAAAAAAGTGGATCTTTTAGAAAGAAGATGAAAATGTTCGGCGGGACATTGATCTTTCTTTTGGAGAAAAGTCTTCTTTTCGGTGGGAGGTGAACTTGGGTGGGAGGTGGCATTCTTACGTGACCATGAGTCGGTCAACCAAGCGAGGCGTCTTGACGATCTAGGGGAGAACCTCTCCCCCCAAATCGAGGAGAGAGGTTCGAATAGCTAATCACAGAATCCGGAGGGTTACGATCTGGGACCAGGGGCTGTAATGGCCGCCGCCGTAGCAACGGACCCTGAAATGGTAGACCTCCCCAGGCTTCAAACCTGAGATTTCGAGGTTACGACAACTGTCGCCTTGCACACCATCGATCCAGGAGTTTTCATCGGTCGGGTTATCCTGGCAGTACTGGACGTAGTACATCGAGGCGTAAGCATCCCTTCCGATATTTATGAAGACTGTGCCGGAGTGCAGATCGCTGCGTGTGACTCGTACCTTGGTCGGCATCTTGACCGAACCTGCCCCGCTTGCCCTGACCTGCTTCTTCTCTTTCTTCTCTTCGAGGGGCAGATTCTCCCTGATGGAAGTTCTGTTCTCCACGACCGACTTAATCACCACCCAGTTGACGGTGGCCTCCACCAATACATCGGCCTGGGGGCGGAAAGTCTCTAACTCGGCCATCCTGAATTTGTCGCCGCCTTCTGCTGCCAGCGACAGGTTGATCATATGCTTCCCTTCCGCGCTGATTCTAACCCCATTGGCGAGCGGTGGCGGGATCGCGTCACCTTTGTGGTCCTCGTGCGACTCCAGGGACTCGCCGAAGCGCACCATCCAGTAACCGTAATCCAGGTTGGTGAGCAACCGCCAGGTTGGCTCGATCTTATCAAACAGCTTATTCACCATGTTTTCCTCCTTCCCTGCGAGGCTCAGCACCTGGCAGGAGACTTAGTTAACTGGATCTAATTTATAAACGACCGGCTTCAGCTTGTAAAGGGGGGAGATGAAAAAAAATTTACAAACCCGACACCCCTGCCACTTTCCATCCCTTGCCCACCTTCGAATGTTGAACCTGCCTAGGCGGAAGCGCCGACGGTTGCACAGAATGCCGTTGGTGCCGCTCGACACCCATGAGATAATTTTCCTTTTAAATGTGAGGCCTTTTGACCGAAATGTGTTGTATACTACGAATCCCTATTCCACCTTCAGAGGCAGCGCATGTCCAGAACTGATTACCTCGCCCTTTATGAGTACACCATCGACAATCAGGACCAGATTGCCAAGGTCAGTACCAATTGGGATTCCTTCGAAACGGCCGCTCAGGATTCCGGCAGGTTCCTGTCGGCCGGCATCATCGGCCTGCCGGTCTGGGATTTTATTGATGGTGCTGAAACGAGCCTTTTATACAAGGTTATTTTCAACAGAATAAGAAAGCACAACTCCTCGATCGTGATTCCCTACCGATGCGACTCACCGACGGTAAGACGCACCCTGGAACTCCACCTCTCAGCCAGACTCAATGGCAGTATCGATTTTTACAGCTACTTATTACAAGAGGAGTGCCGGGATACGGTCGATTTATTCGATCCGAGCTTTGATCGGAGTAACGAGCATATCCGGGTGTGCAGCATATGCAAAAGGGTTGCGCTGTCGGACCATCATTGGGTTGAGGTTGAGGCCGCTATCGCTCATCTGGGCCTGTTCACCACCGTCAAGATGCCACAGATCACCCATGGCCTTTGTCCAGAATGTTATGCTATGGCCATGGCCGAATTGGACTCATCATCTCCTCCCCCCCGAGTAACAACTCGGTAGCCCTCCCCTATTCTTTCCACAAAGCCATCACTGCCCAATAGGCCCGCCCATCTTCGAGCCTGCCCTAAGCTCTCTGGCAGATACTGAGTGCGATGGTAGTATTGCTTGCATGAGCAAGAAAACCGTACTCATAGCCGAAGACGATGACACCACCGCCTCGTTGATCGCAGCCTACCTGGAACGGGACAATTTTGCAGCGGTGATCGCAGCGGACGGCGAGGCGGCCCTGCGCGAGTTCCAGACGCACGCCCCCCTATTGGTGATCCTGGATATCATGCTCCCCGGAATCGATGGCTGGGACATCTGCCGAACCATCCGCAAGAGCTCGGACGTTCCCATCATCATGCTCACGGCACGTATCGAGGAGATCGACCGGGTGGCGGGGCTCGCGATGGGGGCCGACGACTACGTGGTGAAGCCTTTCAGCATCAGGGAACTCGTGGAAAGGGTGAAGGCCATCCTGCGCCGGACCCGGCCGGCATCCCCGCTCCCCGTCCCGGAGGTGCTCAGTTGCGGCACCCTCAAGCTCGATCCCGTCAGGCGCACGGTAACACTGGACGGAGAGCCGCTCTCGCTCACCGCGCTCGAATACTCCCTCCTCAACACCTTCATGGCAGCGCCGGGTCGGGCCTTTTCCCGGGCCGAACTCCTCGATACCTGCTACCAGGGGGACATCGAGGTGGTCGACCGGGTGATCGACGTCCACATCAGCAAGCTGCGCCAGAAAATAGAAAAGACCCCGTCCGCCCCGCGCTACATCCACACCATAAGGGGGTTCGGGTACCGGTTCGGCGACGGCAGTGATGTCGAGGGGGCAGGATGAAACGGAAACTTCTCTGGAAACTCCTCCTCGGCAACATCATCCCCGTCATCGCGGTCATCGTCTTGTTGGTCTGGCTGTTCGTCGACCGGTTGGCAGCCGACTACTTCGCATCGCTCATGAAGCAGTACCACATCGATCCCATCGACTCCCACCGGATGTTCCTGACGGCGATCCACCGCTACCTGATCAGCGCCTCGCTCGTAGCCCTCGCGCTTGCCTTCATCCTTAACTACCTCATGACCCGCAAGCTTTTGCGCCCGCTCTTCCAGATGACCGCCATCACGCGCCAGATCGCCAACGGCAACTACACGGAGCGGGCGGATGTCGTCACCTGCGACGAAGTCGGCGAACTGGCCCAGTCGTTCAACCAGATGGCGGAGAGCCTGGAGAAGCTGGAGAAGTTGCGCCGGAACATGGTCGCAGACATGGCGCACGAACTGAGGACCCCCCTCACCAACCTGCGCGGCTGCCTGGAGGCCCTGGCGGACGGGGTGGTACCGGTCTCGCGGGAGACCTTCGCCACCCTGGAAAAGGAGACGCTGCGCCTGGTCCGCCTGGTGGAAGACCTCCAGCAGCTGGCGCGCGCCGACGCGGCCAAGGCGTTTTTGCACCGGGAGACCTTGTCCCTGCACGAACAGTTGCACCAGATCGTGGAGCTCTACCGGTTCAACCTCCAGGAGAAGGGGGTGCAGGTTACCTGGCAGCTGGAGCCCGGAACCGAGACGGTCTACGCAGACCGTGACAAGCTGTTGCAGGCGATCCGCAACCTGGTGGACAACGCCTGGAAGTACTCGCGCCCCCAGGGGACCCTGGTGATCTCGACCAGGCTGACCGCGGAGGGGGTCAAGACAGAGTTGGCCAACCAGGGAGAGGGAATCGACCAGGCGAACCTCCCCTTCATTTTCGAGCGTTTTTTCCGTGCCGAACGCTCCCGGTCGCGCCAGGTCGGCGGCGCCGGGATCGGGCTCGCCATCGTGAAGGAGCTGATCGAAGCACACGGCGGCCAGCTCGGGGCAGAGAGCGACCAGGAGTGGACCCGCGTCTGGTTCACCCTGCCGAGCCGTGCCCCCTCTTTACCAAAACTTTAAGGTAACAAAATAATCCCTTCACACATCCTTGCTACCATGCACACATGAGGCAGGCAAAACGTGGAAAGGGGGATTTTCACATGATCAGCGGTCGTTTTAGTTATCTACTAGTAGTCGTGGTAGTGGTTCTCGCGGCCACGGCCGTGTTGGCAATGAGGTACCAGGGATCTCAGGGCACCCAGCAGGCAGGAAAGGAGACCGGCATGACACGGAAATATTCGGAGGAAGATTTGAAGAAACGACTGACTCCGCTTCAGTACAGCGTGACCCAGAAGGAAGGTACCGAGCCCCCCTTTAACAACGAATTCTGGAACGAGCATCGCGACGGGCTCTACGTCGACGTCGTAAGCGGTGAGCCGCTCTTCTCGTCGAAAGACAAGTTCGATTCCGGCACCGGCTGGCCCAGCTTCACCAGACCGGTCGAGGGGGCGAGCCTTCTCGAGAAGCGGGATCTCGGTTTTGGTTCCATCCGGACCGAGGTGCGTTCCAAAGAGGCGGATTCGCACCTGGGGCATGTCTTCGAAGACGGTCCCCGGGACAAGGGAGGGCTGCGCTACTGCATCAACTCCGCGGCCCTGCGTTTCGTCCCCGTGGATGACCTGGAAAAGTCCGGCTATGGCAAGTACCTGCCGCTTTTCGGCAGACCTGCCCCGGCAGCTCCGGCCAAGCAGGTGGCAACCCTGGCAGGGGGGTGCTTCTGGGGGATGCAGGACCTTTTGCGCCGGCAGCCCGGGGTACTTACGACCGAAGTCGGTTATACCGGGGGTGAGGTAGCGAACGCGACCTACCAAAACCACGCGGGGCATGCCGAGGCGGTGCGCATCGAGTTCGACCCGACCAAGACCAGCTACGAGGCGCTCTTGCGCTTCTTCTTCCGGATGCACGACCCGACAACCTTTAACCGCCAGGGAAACGATGTCGGCTCCAGCTACCGCAGCGCCATCTTTTACCACGACGAAGAGCAGAAGCGGGTTGCCGAGCGGGTAAAGGCAGAGGTAAATGCCAGCGGCAAATGGCCCAAGCCGGTAGTCACCGAGATCACCGCAGCGGGTCCCTGGTGGCGGGCCGAGGACTACCACCAGGACTACCTGGTGAAAAATCCGGGAGGGTACACCTGCCATTGGGTGAGGGAGTAAGGATCAACATACCTCCTGAAGCCAAAGCGGCATGGAGTCAGAGTTCCACGCTACGCAATGTGAACTGTGGAGCTCTGCCCCCATGATTTCCTACACAAAACGGGGCGGCCATTTGGCCGCCCCGTTTGTTCTTCCACTAATCTGCAACATCCCTCAACAGGCAACCGCCGCCCCTTTAGGGGAGGTTGAGCTGCCAGGTGACGGTGGCTCCCGGAGAAACTTCCGCCGCAGTGAACACCCGGAAGTCGGCGCCCGTACCGCCTCCTTCGTAATCGGGATACTCCCATTCGACGTGCATGACGTAGCCCACACCTGACGGGACGACGAATTGCGCCCAGGTATGATGTTCATCGGAAGACCATCCGCCGTCAGCGATGGTTGTCGTATCGCTTGCATCCATCAACCAGAAATGCGTGTAGGGGTGGTTGGCAGAGGAATTGTTGTCTCCTACCAGTGTCGTCGTCCCTCCTCCGGTAGCCGTTGGTACCACGGTGAAGGTCACCGATTTCGTGGCTTCCTGGTTGCCGGCTGCATCGATCGCATACCAGGAAATCGTGTGCGATGCGCTTCCGGAAGTTGGGGCGGCAACAGCGACCAAGGTGCCCTGGGTAAACGAAGCCGCCCCGTCGAGTTTGTACCAGGTACTTGCCACACCGGAGCCACTGTCTGTTGCGCTGAGGGTAAAGGTTTGGTTCCCCGTATAGGTGGTCCCTGCCTGGGCGCTGTTTGTCGTGACCGGCGCTACGGTATCGATACGGAACGAGTTTGAAACGTGGGGTGTCTCAGAGTTGTTGGCGTTGTCCACCGAGTAGTAGCTAAAGGTGTGCAGGCCATCGGTAATGGTAAAGGAGGTCCCTGCGGTGAAGGCGCCCGCATCCAGCCTGTAGTAGGTAGTTTTGACACCGGAACCGGCATCGCTAGCGGTAAGGGTCACGGTTTGACCGGTCTTGTAGATGGCATTTGCCGCCGGGTTGAAGCTCGATGTGGTAACCGGCGGAGTAGCATCGGCCAGTGCCTGGACGGTGAAGGTAACCGACTTGGTCGCTTCCTGGTTGCCTGCGGCGTCGGTTGAGTACCAGGAGATCGTGTGCGATGCGCTACCCGAGGATGGTGCGGCCACAACGACAGAGGTGCCGGAGGTGAAAGCGCCAGCGTCCAGCTTGTACATGGTGCCGGCTACGCCTGAACCGCCGGTATCCGAAGCAGAAAGGGTGAAGGTCTGGGTGCCGGCGTAGCTGGTTCCAGCCACAGCACTGTTTGTCGTCACCGGTGCAACGGTATCGATTCTGAATTGATTGGAGACGCGGACGGTTTCGGCGTTGTTGGCATTATCCACCGAGTAGTAGCTGAAGGTATGGAGACCATCACCGGAGATGGTGAAGGAGGTACCTGCGCTGAAGGCCCCCGAATCGATCTTGTAGTAGGTAGCCTTGACTCCGGAGCCGCCGCTGTTGTCTACGGCAAAGAGAGTTACCGCCTGGCTCGCCTTGAGACTTGCCCCAGCAGCCGGGTTGAAGCTCGAGGTCGTTGTGGGTGCGGTGGTGTCGGGTAACGGAACGGCTGATACGGTAAAGGTGACAGTATGCACGGCCTCGATATTCATGGCGTGGTCGGCTGAGTAGAACTGGAGCGTATGAATTTTAGATCCCGAAGTCGGTGCTTGGACAAAAACATCTGCCGAAGCTGCCACTTCGATCCATTTGCGGCCATCGAGCATATAGCGGGTGTAAGAAAGACCGGAACTCCCTTGATCGATCGCCATCAGGTGGATAGTGGCTGCTCCTGTATAGGTACTTAGTGTGTCCGAGATCGTTACCGGAGCAAGATCATCTCCGACTGCTGCGGCCGTCATGTCCGGGGTGTGGCAGCGTGCACAGTTGTCGCCAGGTCCCGGGTATCCGCCGCTGGTGTCGTGACATCTGTCACAACTGGAAGAAGAACCGTTGTAGATTCCATTGTGATTGCCGGTCATCTTTGTATGAATTGCCGGGTGGCACGACCCTGCCGAACAGGTCTTGTTCCATGCACCGGCAAAGGAATTCCTCGGGGGGTTGGTTCCTCCATGGCACAAGGAACATCTGCCGCCATGTTGCTGGACAAGACTCTCGTAGTGACACAGTGCGCAATTTTCAGTGATGCTTAACGGAGTGATATCGTGGTTACTGTCGGCGGTGAACATCACGATATCTCCGGCGCCCAGAACTGCCTTGTGGTCGGGCATTTTCGCAGTAAACGACCCTTTGGCATCCCCATGGGTGTGGCAATTGTTGCAGACCCTTGGGTCGTTGCTGGCGTGGTCGGCGATGCTGTTCGGAAGGGCATGGCAGCCCTGGCAGACACCGTTGCCGTCGGCATTCTTGTATTCCCTGCGTGCTCCGGTATAGCGATAGAATATCTGGCTGGGCGCACCGTTATCGGTCACATTTCTCCTGATCAGGTTGATGTTTGTCCCTTTGGTATTGTTCGGGTCGTTCGGATCGTACTCCACGTGGGCAGCATGGCAGTCAAGGCACTGGATGTTCTGGCCCCCGGCGTTGTGGTTGAATTTGCCGGCATGGCAGTTGGTGCAGATATTGAGGGCATCAGCCGTTCCGGAAGCCACGTTTTCGCCGCGGGGGTTGGTGCGTAACAGGTTGCCGTCGCCGAGTTTGCCGTTGCTGTCGGCCACCGGCGGGTTGGCGCTTTGCGAGGTGGCGTTGTGAACGGAGTGGCAGGTGCTGCAGAGCACCACACCACTGGATGCGGACAACCTGGCACCGAGATCGGAGCCCGGATTGCTGGGGTTGGCATTGACCGGGGGGGCGTTATACCCGGCCGAGTTGGCCGCCACGGCATCAGCATAGCTAACGTTCACCGGGTGGCTCGCCGGGTACCTGGTCGGATCGACGCGATGGCTCTTTACGTCGCGGGACCGGTGGCAATCAAGACAGAGTTGATCACTCCCATTGGCGATGCGCCGGTATTTATCGTTGCTGTCGTCGTGGGGGTTATGGCAGAGCACGCAGGCCAGCTCGCTGCCGGTGTAGTTCTGTACCAGTGTCAACGCACCGGTGGTGGGTGCTTGGGCCCCGGCGGACGGCGCAACAACATTCCCGGTCCATTTGTGCGAGGTCTGCTGTGCAGCGCTGTTCGTGCCGGTAGAGAAATCATTATGGCAGGAAAGGCAGTTGCTGTTAAAAACCGAGCCGTTCGAAGGCACGTCCTCGTTATGACAGCTTGTGCAGGAGGCATTCGCTACTTTGGTCGGGTCTGCATGGGGGCCGTCCATGGCCCATGCGTTAAAGGGCGTGACGAGGGCAAGCACGGCGAAGCCGAGGATTATGGAAAACAGTTTTTTCATGGCGGGGCTCCTTGAGCTGCAACGTAACACTGCAGGTAAGTACGTTTCCTTCCGGCGCGTTATCAGTGGCAGCCGAAACACTTGGAGGTGAACTTGGCTACAACGTCAAGCGTGCCGTTTGCGTGCTGGCTCGGAGCCGTCAAATAGTTTGAGACGATGGTTTTGCCGTCCGGTCCCACATTCGATTTTGCATCGGGATGGCAGAGCTCGCAGTTGTTACCACCCGGAATCGTATTATTGGTATGCGTGCCGCTGTGCCACACATTCTTCGAATAGGGAGGTATTTTGTGGCAACTGTTGCAGTTGGTATTGGGGCTATCCTGCCACTGGGCTGTGGCACTGCTCATGCCGCCGTAGTTGTAATCAATGGGGACAAGTTCGTCAGCACCCCAGTCATAGACGTAGTAGGTGTACGTGCCAGCCGGAATGCTGTGACACGCGATGTTCGAGCAGGTGGCGGCGGTGTTGGTTTTGGGAAAGGTCCAACTGCCCGATTTGGCGAAGACCGGGGCAGGACCGCCAGGATAAAACGCTCCCATCGAGCTGTCCCTGAAAAAAGATTTCGGTGCGTTGAATGAGAAGTTCAGATTGTGGCAGGTGGTGCAGTCTTTCATGTATGCCTGGTGCTTGAGATGAATGGAGTCGGGACAGAGCTGGTTGTTCTTGGAGTCATAACAATAGGTGTTCGCACCGCTGGCCACGGTACTGAACAGGGCCACGGTGAGTAACGCCAGGCTGAGTGCCATAGTAAGCAGACGGTTCATTTGGAGACTCCTTGAGAGTTAGAAGTACTGGTACCATTGCTGTCGGTGGTCTTTTTATCTTTCGCCTTCTTGTAGTGCTTAAGTTCGTAGGTGTCGACCGATGCATCGTGTGGAACCCACTCTTGGCCGTTGTAGATATATTCGCGGTTATCAGAAGTGTTGAAATAAACCTGCATGATTTTAGGGTTGTTCGGTTCATGGGGTAACCGCTGTACTTCTTTGGCCACAGCAAAAGCAGGTGGGAAGGAGAATAAACAGACCAACAGCAGTGCAATAATGAGTACTACGTTGTTGTTAACAAGTTGCCGCAGGTGGGTATTCCGGAACTCCATCAATTTTAGTGATCTCATGAACTGAAGCCTCCTTATTCTAAAAATGGCAATACATACTGGCAATGATCTTGATCCGAGGTGAGATAACTGTCCGTGTTTAGGCAGGTGAGGCTTTGTTGGGAAAGTAGTCCCTATTCAGACTGTCAGGTTGCCGCAGTGGAGCTGGTATTTGCGATTTAGAAGCTATGAGGATCGGCTCTATGAGGTTGGCAACCGCTATCGGCAGGACATGATAATCAGGCGTCTGAATACCCGGATTATCGGATAGTTCCGTTTTTTCAGGTATGTCGGTGTGGATTTGATGGATTGGATCAGCAGAGTCGTACCAGGAATTGGCGAAATTAGGATGTGACAAGGTGATACTAAACAGCAAGTCCAGTATGAGGAGCGGTAAAAAGAGAATTATTCGATAGTGGGAATAGAAATGGTGCAAGGGAGTTCCCTTCATTCATTTCATCCGGCAGCCAGGCTGTCAGGTTCAGGGTCCTTGGGGTCTGGGCTATGTGTAAAGTCCCCTGACATGGTTGCCTATTTCAGTTTGCACAGCAATAAAAGGGCAACACTGAGGTACGTGCTTGAGAACCTAGGTTTCATCTGCTTCAGTAGGGTATAACCTTACTATCTATAAGCAGTGCTCTTTCTTCTTCATATAACGGTAAGATTGCACATTGAATAGAAACCGTTGCAGCTAATCAGCACGGACCATGCCGGGCGGTAACCTGCTGAAACATGCGGATTGTAGCGGAGGTGACAGGTGGCGCGGCAGCCAGACATGTAAAAGGTTTCGACAAAAGTGTCGGGATTCACAACAGGAAAGGGCCCGCCCCTTGCCCGGAGAGTGGCCAGAGCATTACGAGCAGATAAAAAAAACCGAACATCTGCAGTGCGAAGGGTTGGATCGTGACGGTTGCCCCAAGTGGGACACGCATTGTGAATTAACGTCGACTTTGGGGAGATGTGCGGCGAAGACGGCGTCATCCTCGCGGGCCGTCCAAAAACTTCCCTTGACTTTAGTTCGCACACGAACTATCCTCCCTCCATGTTCAAACGCACCCCGAGCCCCATCATCGCCCAGATCGCCAAGATCCGCGAGTCCGCCAACCTTTTGCTCGAGAAGGAGCTCTTGGCGCGCGACCTGAAAGGCATCGTGCCGGCTCACGGCCTGGTGTTCTGCTTTCTTTTCCGCCAGGACGAACCCATCCCCATCAAGGCCCTGGTCCAGGAGTCCGGCCGGGTCAAATCGACGGTGACGGGCATGGTCAATACGCTGGAGAAGCACGGCTACCTGTACAAGATAGAGTGCCCGGACGATGCACGCTCGACGCTCATCGGGCTTACCGAAAAAGGCAAGGCGATCCAACAGGACTTCGAAGACGTCTCGGAAACTCTCGAGAACAAGGTCTTCGGCTCGATGCCCCCCGAAGACCGGCAGCGCCTTCTGGAACTGCTCGCGGTGATCGAGAAGAACCTCGACTAATATTTTCGCACGCCCATATAGTTCGCCTACGAACTACTTGGACATTTGGCACTAAACCTCAACACCGTTCACAAAAGGGAGATCGTCATGATTGTCATTACGGGTGCAACCGGCCAACTGGGCCGCCTGGTTATCGCATCGCTTCTGAAGAAAGTTCCGGCAGACCGGATCGTTGCCGCCGTCAGGAATCCGGAGAAGGCCAAGGACCTTGCGGCACGGGGTGTCCAGGTGCGCCAAGCCGACTACACCGAGCCCGAGAGCTGGGAAAAAGTCCTGGCAGGGGCCAAGAAGCTGCTGCTGATCTCCTCGAACGAGATCGGCCAGCGCGAAGCCCAGCACAAGACGGTGATCGACGCGGCGCAAAAGGCCGGCATCGAGCTGCTCGTCTACACGAGCCTCCTCAGAGCGGACAGCACACCCTTGGCCTTGGGCGGGGAGCACCTGGCAACCGAGCAGTATCTGAAGAATTCGGGGGTTCCCTTCGCGGTACTGCGTAACGGCTGGTACACCGAGAACTACCTGGCGAGCGTTCCTGCAGCCCTGCAGCACGGTGCGTTCATCGGCAGTGTCGGTGAGGGGAGGATCTCCTCGGCGGCCCGCGCCGACTACGCCGAAGCTGCCGCGGTCGTTTTGACCGCAGCGGACCAGGCGGGGAAGATCTACGAGTTGGCAGGCGACGAGTCCTACTCCCTTGCCGAATTCGCCGCCGAACTGAGCCGGCAGACCGGAAGGCAGATCCCGTACGTCAACCTGCCCGAGGCGGAGTACAAAGGGGCCCTCTTGGGCGCCGGCCTCCCCGAGGCGTTCGCCGAGCTCCTGGCCAACTCCGACGCCGGCGCTGCACGGGGCGGTCTCTACAGCGAGGACCGTTCCTTAAGCACCTTGATCGGTCGCGAAACCACCACGCTCGCAACCATGCTCAAGTACACGCTGCATTAGCCCACTAGGCTCGTAAGTGCCTAACATGGCACTGGTGTTAGCCAGGGACGTGGGCGGGAAGGGCAACGTAGAGAGCAGGTCTCCCCTGCCCTTCCGCCCTACCCGCACGATACGGCGAACCTTTAATGTGCTACCTGGATGAATAAATAGAGCAGTTGAAAAAAAAAACGGGGATGACGTCATTGTCATCCCCGTTTTGTGTAAAGGGAACCGACAGGTTACTTGCGCTGCTTCCTTCTCCAAAGGGCCAAGCCCCCCAGACCCGCGCCGAGCAGGATGAAGGTCGACGGTTCGGGAACCGCCGGCGGCTCATACGTGGTGCCAATCCCATCGAGGAAAGCAAAGCCACCATGGCATCCACCGACCGGACTCCACGCTGCGTGATGTGGTGAGGATGTCTGGGTACCAGGCCCGAGAAAGGCGCGCCATACCTTCACGATACGACGAGCATCTAATGTGTCAAGGCTTAATAGGTAGTGTGTCCCCGGGGAAAACCCCGCCTCCGGATAAAGATGAGGCCAACAAGGCCAGTGCCAAGGAGGAATAAAGTCGAGGGCTCAGGTACGGCGGGTGGGTCTGTCGTGATTTCCAATGACCAAGAACCTGATTGAGCCCACCCCATATATCCATCTCCATGCTCGCCACGGCAAGATACATAATCGAAGTTGCTTGATGACCAAATGGTATAGTTAGAACCGAACTGTATATTCCAATTTATTGGTAGCCCGGATATTGGGTCGAGGGTTATGCTCCACCCCCAGGGGCCCCTTCCAACACTATCTCTAGGGTCGGTCTCGTACCTGAGTGCCCCCCCTCTAATGGAAAAAAAGTGCACGTCAGACTGGATTTGGTTGTAGTTAAGGGAACTCGGCAGAGGCGCTTCGGATCTAATTTCGATTGTGATAGAATCTGATGTGTTAATCCAATCATCGCCCCACGGCTCACCATACCACTTGATTTCAGCGAAGTTCCCTCCCTTGTAGCTATAGTCATAGTTATATTGCAAGGCAGATGAAGTAGTTGGATGTATTGCCAGCATGAGAAGGATAAGCGTAAAGGCCTTTGCGAGGAGATTAAAAAATGCGTCCATTCTCATTTATTTCCTCCTATGATACCCGTCAGAAGTTCTTGGGCTATTACGGAGAACCCCCGTAAAACTCATTCGAGTTCTGCAAAATACGCACCAGAGACTAAATTGTGGGTATAGCGTGAAGAAGGCACAAAAAGTATGAAAACTGATTAAATTACGTAAACTAAATCGACACCTTTGTCGGGAAAATTTACAGGTTGGGTTGGCCGTCCCACACTTCTAAGGTTCAGCAATTGTCTCATTGAGGTATTGAGGGCCGAGAACCTTTACGTATTTCAACCCTGACGCCGGTCTTGGATAGAAAATGCAGAAATAGGATCAAAATCGTGAACAAAACCCGCTGACACCACCGTTTAACGGCAGCGGCGCTCGTTCGTGCGGCACAACGTGGACAGGCAATTGCAGTTACCAGTCCCCTAAACCGGGATAAGTGATCTAGCACAACCTGAAGCGACCCTCAAGGGCGCCTGTGTCAAGCGAAAGCGACAAGAGGGGAAGTCTGCCTCACTGCAACCGCCAGGGCATCGGGCGCCCTTCCGTTTTCCGCATCCCCCTGCGGGGTGCCCCGTGACGTATACATCTGACAAGCCACCATTCAGCACCGATCCGCCCTGCCAATTTACAGGACCGCTCGGCAGCCAGTATCCTGCTGTGACTCAAATCAGGATAATTTACGGGCTCTTCAGTTCGGTTTTATGCTGATACATCCTCTCGTCGCTGAGCCGTAACGCTTCCGCAATCTGATCATTGGATTCCGCGGTTGCAATGCCAAAAGCGATGCTCACTTGGCCGGTGATGATCTCAGGACAGCTCATAATCCTCTCGACAGCCTCTGCCGCGACTAACCTGCCCGCACCCGGCAAGAGGACCGCAAATTCGTCTCCGCCGATACGCGCGACTATGTCCTCAGCTCGAAATGCTTCCAGGATAATCCGCGCGGCCAACCGAATTAATTCGTCGCCTGCGGCATGCCCTTGGGTGTCATTGACTCTTTTAAGCCCATTTACATCCCCCATTACGATACTCAGGGGAAGCATTCTGCCATGGGAAAACCTCTTCAGCTCTTCTTCGAAAAACGCACGATTATAGAGACTAGTTAGCGTGTCGTGAGTGCTATCGTGGCGCAAATCGAGTTCCAATTCCTTCCGGCTCGTTATGTCGTGCGTTATGCCGATAACTCCTATTACCTTTCCATTGTCATTAAAGATGGGTGTTTCAATCTTCTCGACATGCTGGACATTTCCTTGCCGGTCTACATTGGATTCTTCGAAATAGGTCCGCATACTGCTGGACATGACATTTCTGGTGTCATTCGCATGTTTCGCAGCTCGCTCCGGAGGATATATCTCATGATCGTACTTTCCGACCAGTTCTTGGGGATGCAGGCCCACCGTACGACTGAACGCTTCGTTTACCGCCACGTACCTTCCTTCCGTATCTTTAAGCCAGGCTATGTTGGGAATATTATCAAGTATCGCCTGCTGTTGCCTGACGACCTTGTTGATCTTCTCTTGCACCGACTTGCGTTCGGTGACATCTCGCATAATTGCGATGGAGTGCCAGGTCCCCTTGATATCCAAAGCCGAGACGGAAAGCTCCA
This sequence comes from Geomonas silvestris, assembly GCF_014193515.1. Classification (GTDB taxonomy): domain Bacteria; phylum Desulfobacterota; class Desulfuromonadia; order Geobacterales; family Geobacteraceae; genus Geomonas; species Geomonas silvestris. The sequence goes on from NZ_BLXX01000001.1 coordinate 590,133, forward strand.
CCGGGAATTCCGAGCCGTCCTTCCGAAGTGCTACGACTTCTGTGGTCCGGCCAAGTAACGGTCCGGTACCCTGCTTTCTAAAGCTGGAATACCCCTTTTCTGCGATGGGCCTGATGTGATCGGCAAGGAAAAGGGTGTGGAAATTCCCGCCGGTAATCTCGCCGCCAGGACAGCCAAACATAACTTCTGCCGCGGCATTGGCGAAGGTAACCCTCCCATTGTCATCCAGCATTACAATGGCATCGGCAGCCATCTTCGCCAGCTTGTACATCCGATCCTCGCTCTCTCGCAAGGCGATTTCGAGTTGTTTGCGCTCAGTTATATCGATCAGGGCGAGGAGGCAGGTTTGCCCCGAAACGCCCGGCATGGCCTCGATTTGCAAGACAAGCGGCGGCTCCCCCTTCTGGAGTGTCACTTCGCACGCCTCCTTGGCTTGAGAAGTAAAGATCCTGTTAAAGAAGGCGGTGAAGTTGTCACGATCAGTTGCAGCAACGAAATGTTCCAGATGCCGTCCGATCAAACGCGAGCGCTCTACCTGTAGCAGCCGTGTGCCCAGAAGGTTTACGGAAATGATTTTACCGTCACGGTTGAGGGTAAGATACCCGACGGGCGCGAAATCGTAGAGGTCTGTACAGGCTCCCAACGCCGCCTCCAGCTTGACCCGTGCTTTGCCGAGTTCCTCGTTTTGCAGTTCCAATTCAATTTGGTGAACTTCCAGCTCATGGACGAGCCTCTGGAGCTCTTTGTTGGCGCGGGGGTGCCCTTTTGACGCCTTGGCCCGTAATCGCTTTTCTGCGAGTAGGCGAAGGTCGTCAGCTGCATTGAACCGGTACTTGTCTTCGTGGGTAGCCATAGTGCCCTCCTGCCCAAACAGGATATTGCGTCTCTTTTTGGTTCAACCTGGTTCATTGACGGCCTGACGGTCAGGCAACATCAACCACGTCCACGGTTACGACTCAGTGCTTTGAGAGAAATGATGATTGTGCTGATGATTCCCGCAGTAACCATTACTTCTCCCGTATAATGATGCCACATCCCGACGTCCCTCGGAGCCGTAATCATAAGGCCTCCGGTGACGAGAATAGCCGATGTGTTAAGGACAACGGGAAGACGACCGAGATAGCGGGTGGCGCGGCCTCCAAGATTTTCCATAACAGGTGCGTGCACACGTCCAAGGTTGCCCTCTGCAAGACGTCGCAAGATACGTCTTGTATCACCTGGAGCATCTATCATCAAACGTTCCAGGTCGAGTACAACCCTGCCGGTCTTTTCCTTGACCTCATCAAGTGAGAAGCGCTGCGCGGTGAGGCGTGAAATCTGCTCGTGAAACGCTCCAATGTAATCAAAATTCGGATCGAGTTGGCGGATCATTGACTCCATGATAACGAAGGCTCTAGTCAAATGAAAAAAATCGGCCGGGTTATGGACCCTGTGTCGGCAGCCGGCGCGCAGTAGCAAGGCAAAGGCATCCCCGATGGAAACGTCCGAGAGAGTGCTCCGGTGAATTTCATAGAGCACCGCCTTGATATCCAGCGTGAGGGCAGCACGGTTGACACTCTCGCTTGCCATTGCCAGCCCGAGATAGGCGTCTGTGGCTTGACGCGCATCACCCTTCACGACAGCGGCAAGCAGATCGGTCAGCGATTCGCGCATCTGTTCGTCAAGTTCGCCAATCATACCAAAATCAAGAATCGAGAGCTTACCATCGATATGGACCCGTACATTGCCGGGATGTGGGTCGGCATGGAATAATCCATTTTCGAAGATCGTTTGCAGCATGACTCTCACTAAGGTATTGATTAATCTTGAAGTTGTCTCTGGATGCCGCTTTACGTAAAAATCTATCCGTTCGCAATCACAAAAATCGAGCGTGAGCATTGTTTTGCCTGAACACCCTGCCACAACATCAGGGATCCAAAGATTGGGAATTTCCGCCACTGCGGTGCGGACGAGCCTAATGGAATCGGCCTCGCGACTGAAATCGGTTTCACTGTTCAAGCTGTTGGCAAATTCTCGAATCAAAACCGGCAGGTCTAAGGCACGAAGGTGAGGGAAAAGGGTCTCACCCACTTTGACCAGATACGTGAGTGCCGCGATATCAGTGGAAATGATCTTCTCAAGACCTGGTCGTTGAATCTTAACGGCAACGTGCCGCCCGTCCAGCAGGGTCGCCTCGTGCACCTGGGCGATAGTTGCGGCCGCCAGCGGTGTTTCACTAAAAGATGCGAATACCTCAGTTAGTGCGATCCCCAGTTCAGTCTCAATGGTCATACGCACCGTATCTATCCCCATTGCCGGTAACTGGTCATGCAACTGCTCCAACTCATCAATGTAGGCATCCGACAGCAGGTCTCGGCGCATCGCTAGCACCTGTCCTAGCTTGAGAAAGGTGAGCCCCAACTCCTCAAATGTTTCACGCACCTCGTTAGGTGGTGGCCAATGGTTCTTGCCCCGCAGGGCTCTCAGGAATTTATGTTTGATTAACACCCGAAGGATTTGCATCAGCCTGGGCGCGGCGTGCAACAACCTGCTCTTTTCCAGTTGGATCATTGCTGGCATACGCACCCTCCCTACTGTAGGTGTGAAATTTGTGCCTGTCCGGCACGCCGGCCAGGTGGCCCGACTATGAGTACGATATTAAACAGGCACAGGGTAACAACGATTGCAAGGAAGTTAGTACCTTAGTCAGATCGGATAATCTGTAAGGCTTTGGTAACGACAAACAAAATCCGAAACTAATGTGGTTGGCTATGACCGGGTCATCCGAGTAACCGCTCGATACAATCAATCTAGCAAAAGGGTCTATCTCAATTAGCTGCTGGGCTGCGTCTTTTCCGTCCATTTCCGACTGAGGCAAAACGCGACGAGGATAGTGTGACCAGTGACCGAGCGTCGGTGCAGTGTGTTTGTCCTGTGACAATAGTTAGCGACAGACATACGATTCACCTCACCTAAAAAATAAACACTAATTAATTATTTACTTGGGCTTAAATACAGTTTAATTGCTATCTGACCACCACTTTTAACATGGATAATACGTCGGCAAGCTTAATTGGTCTTACGTATTGCTAACGCCACATGTCCGGCGTATGGACTTTTGTCAGCACGCATTTTAAACCATAAGAATAATGTTATAAATGAGTGTCTGTCCGTATATCGTTAAGAATTTAGCGAAGTGATTATCGGGTTTTCAGGAAGGAGCTACCGGGAATTTGTCCTGTAGCTGGGGAGAGCGCTCAACAGGGCAAAATGCCGGGGGCCCTAAGGGGGACGCCCCTGTAATACTGTAATTCCCGGGATCGCTGGAGTTGCGAAAAGAGGGGCCCTGTGGCACCATTTCCCCCATGCCACGTCAATCCCGCATAGACGCGCCAGGCGCTCTGCATCACATCATCTGTAGAGGGATCGAGCGAAAACAAATATTCCTCGATGATCAGGACCGGGATGATTTTCTTGAGCGTCTCGGCCAGCTTCTTCTCATGACCCACACCCGATGCTTTGCCTGGGCCCTAATTCCGAATCACTTTCATCTTCTTCTACGCACAGGTACCACCCCCATTGCCACAGTAATGGAGCGATTACTCACCGGATATGCCATCCATTTCAACCACCGGCATGACCGTCACGGCCACCTCTTTCAAAACCGCTACAAGTCGATCTTTTGCCAGACCGAACCGTACCTGCTGGAACTGGTTCGCTATATCCACCTGAATCCATTTCGTGCTGGGCTGGTGAACACGCTAACGGACCTGGAGACTTATCGCTATTCCGGCCACCGCGCCCTCCTTGGCAAGTGCACTACGTCCTGGCAAGAAATAATGGAAGTATTGGCGAGGTTCACGGAAGACCTAGGACTGGCTCAGCAGCGGTATGTCGCATACGTGGCAGATGGCCTGATGTTAGGCAATCGACCAGACCTGATAGGCGGAGGGCTCCTGCGCAGCGCAGGTGGCTGGGAACAGGTCAGATTGGCGAGCAAATACGGCGAACATTTGAAAAGTGATGAGCGGATTCTCGGAGACAGTGACTTCGTCGAACAGGTACTAGGGCTTGCAAGCGAGCAGTTGGAAAAGACCGAACGTCTGCGCAGCAAAGGAATGAATATTGATACTTTGGCGCAAAAGGTGGCTGAAGTTCTGGGAATCAAGGTCGACGAGATTTGGAGAGGAGGGAAGAAACCAGTTACTGTTATGGGCAGAAGCCTTTTGTGTCATTGGGCCACATCTGAACTCGGAATGACAGCTGAAGCTGTAAGCAAATCAGTTGGCATAACGGCAGCGGCGGTCGTTCGTGCGGCACAACGTGGCCAGGCACTCGCGGCTTCCAGAAAACTTTATCTTGACCAGTAAGACACCGCCAACAGCAAGAACTGAATTAAACAAGAATTACAGGATTACAGGGGCGTCCCCCTCGGAAGGCCCCGGGCCCCCATCTGAACTCGGAATGACGGCGGAAGCAGTAAGCAAATCAGTTGGCATAACGGCAGCGGCGGTCGTTCGTGCGGCACAACGTGGCCAGGCACTCGCGGTTGCCAGAAAACTTTATCTTGACCAGTAAGACACCGCCAACAGCAAGAACAGAATTACAGGATTACAGGGGCGTCCCCCTCAGTGGCCCTATATCGTACAGCCTAACCTTGTTGGTATACCGAATGGCCTTCCTGACGAGGTAAACCTGCTTGACCGGCGGGAAAAACTCGATATCTTCTTCGGTTGGCTCAACCATTTCCTCACACCTCAGGATACCTTTCTATGGTCGGGGTGTTACAGCAACTTCGGCACAGGCCTCTTGTCCTATTGTTAACGGGTTTACACTTGTATGGTTCGAAACGCAAGTTGAATTACCGCATAGAAACACCGACTCGGACCGCGATTTCCCCTTGACTTGCCTTGATTGTCATTTGATAACTTCCAATTCATGGCAACCTGCGTGCAGACAAAACTATCCCCGATGCCCATCCGAGTTGCACTGGTGATCGAATCCGGCAGACTCAAACCCGTCTGGTTTGAGGAGATCGGCAGGTCAAGCTGTGACCGAATCTTCGTCAAGCAGATCTGCTCGATCTGGCCGCACCATGAAGGGGCCGGAAAAATCATTAACTTCGCGGTGACGGGGCAAGCAGTTACGTGTTGGCGCTCAATACCAAAGAGTTCACATGGGAGCTGGGGTGTGTGGAGGCGGGGTAACCTTCAGGGGGCTAGGTCTGGGCTGCACCTGAGATCAAGAACCCGTGGTATGTGAGGTTCTAGCCACAGAAGGCGGTCAAAGGTGTGGGTGTAAGTGTGCGTTCGTGCAGCGTCGGTAAGCTCGGCTGGTGCTCCTTTTTCGAATGCATCGTTCACAATGACCAACCAGAATTCATCGCAGAGCTTTCTTGCTGCAACTGCCTTAGGCAGTTTTCGATTGATTTCCAACTGGACATGATCAGGGCTGATGGGAGCGACCCAACCAGAGGAGGTTGCATACCAAAGCCGATCCGTGCCATCTACGCTGCCATTTACCCGGACATCAATTATCTCTGGTGGTAGCTCCATGCTGCTGCTGAGGTAGACGTTTTGAGCTTGAAGGACTCTCGGCACCGAGGCAGCAAGTACGGAGTTTGCAAGCTGGCCAGCGATGCGAGCTACATCCTTATTCCTTAGCTGGTAATGGTCGTTGAAGTAGACCGAAACGTATAGTGCTGGACCACCGGCCTCGGCATGAAACTCCTCAGCTTTTTTGGTGATGTACTTTCGAAGGCTTTGGAGCTGTTGCTGGGGCTGTTCGCTCGGATCAGGAGGGTAAAAGAACGATGTCAGTTCGATTCCCAGATTTCCATCGTCGGTTCGAAAAAGAAAGTCAGGTGGCTCCGGCTCGAACGGCTCGACTGCCGGAATAGCGGACAGGCATTTTCGGAGTTGGGAAAGGCAATATCGTTCTCGGTCTTTATCTGGCACAATGTCTCCTACTCGCACCGTAGTTGTTATTCGCGTTCTCAGAAACAGTGCATATCGATCCAGTCCCGTTGTTCCCGGACAACCGGAAGATCACCCATATAGAGATTGAATAGCATTCGCCAAGTACTAGCCCTTGGTTCGTCGTACAGTTCGTGGTTCATCTGGTATCGAACTGAACGGAGATCTTTGCCGACAAGTTGGATGGTCTGGTCCCTATATATCGTTTCATCAGACTTGGCAACGACCTTCTGGCACCTTGCTCCATCTTCCAAAAAATCTACTGGCTGTTCGCTGCCAGTTTGAATAATGGGAATCTTCGGGGGAAAGAAAAGGTCCAAAGTAAAGCCGGTCTGCTTAGTCATTGATGTATTTGTGAAGCTGATGAGCAGCCAATAGGTATGGAGGTCCCCGTCGCTTGAAGGATCTCGCTTGTAGCTGATCTCAAGTCCACAACCGATTGGTTCCTCTGGGGTTTTGGGGCAATGATCCCACCATTGATCCCGGTGCAGTCTCAGCTCGCTTGGTGAGTATTTTGTACCCATGGGGTGTCTGGGATTATAGTGACCTGCTTCAGCATGGCACCGGAGACACAAAGCGATGGAGTTCTCCAAGACATTGGCTCCGCCATCTGCTTCTTGATTGATATGGTGAACATTGGCACTCCGGCCAGCAAATTCATGGCAGACGCAACACCGTCGGTGTGATTTAACCAGAGATTCTTCACGTACACTATTTGGAAATGGCATTGCGATCAGACCTCTAATTCTGTTTCTTTCCCTTGGCAGGAATGCCGTCAACTATGCTCGAAGCTGAGGAAATCGACCGAGGCGGTCAGCGCCATTGATCTCCGGGGTAAAGTTCACTCCCCGAATGATGGGATCTGGGATGTGCCGGGGGGATTTCGGGTCCCGAGCGATCCGTTGCGCTATAGTCACCAACAGGTTCTCAGCGTTTATTCCGGCAGCCTTGGTGAAGTTGAACGTCCCAGAGTCTCTACTTCTTGGGATATAGGCGTATACCACGACCGGTACCACGTCCCAGATCAGCGAATCCGATCTCATTTCGTTGCACCGCGATTGCCGCAAGATGTGAACACCAACCTCTGATGCTCTGGGTGCCTCTTCTGATCTCCATCAGTGCACCAACACTGTGCATTGGGACTGAGCCATTGTGTCGCGCCCCAAGTGGCACTCCGTCTCGATGAGACGATACATGGGAGATCACGGCTTGGTAGTCCTCTCGACTGAACGATTGGGTGGTTAGCTTGCACTTAATATGAATCGTCCCCTCCGAACCAGCACACCACTTAAAATCTTGAGCGACAGGTTGACCATCTTTGACCAGCTTGCTTAGGGTAGTACATGGTATCCACTCCAGTAGTTGATCTGGCATTAGAGACCTCCTTGGCGCACCTGAAAAGAATCACCGATCATGTGACGAATCTGTTTGTGAGAATTACGGGTGGACTCACAGCGAGATCGACTCGACCTTTTTCATCAAACGAGATCCCCTCGTTCAGAAGCTGGTTTCGCTGCTGATCAGTTCCGTCGGGCAGTTCGGCGAACTTACCATCGGCACCCACCACACGGTTCGTCAGCATCTTGTAACCATGGTTACGTGCACCGACCAGCAGCGAGCGCACCGGTTGATTCCTATTCGGTACTCCATACGCCCACATGCTAACTTCGGAGTATGTCGTTACACTGCCGGAAGGCACCTGCCGTTGCAGAACACCTACAAGGTCTTTCCAGTTCACCATTTCTCCCTGAGGACACTCTGAGGTCTCTTTGAGGTGCAACTCAACCTGCTTGAATGCATTAGACAAGTCCTCAAGATCGGACAGGAACATAAGAGGAATGAACCCTTCTGGATCAGAAAATTGTTTTCCGTTCTGGTCTGTCGGATAGCGGTATCGTTGGTCGAGAGTCTTGTGATGGCGGTCAACAATTTCGGGGAAATGCTGGCCCGGTGATCCGACCGCTTCAATACCGAAAGGCACTACGAAACGAAACCGAGGGGCCGGGAGGACTTTTTCGTACATTGAAACGAGTTTGGCGAGATGGTGGGTCTTGGGTGGCTGACTATTCGTTGCTAGGGAAATTGCTCCTTTGAGAAACAGCTCAACGGCATGACGGCAAAGGTGAAGAATCACCCGAGTGCTATCGTATCGCGGTGAATATGCGTCTTGGAGTAACGCGTCGCACAGGACCCTACTGCCTTCGAGGAAACCATGCGCTAAGGAGAAGTACCGTTCAGCGATTGACAGTCCTTGAATCTCAGATGAATGCAACATTTCCATTGCATCTACCTCTCACATAATTTTGTTGGCTCAGGACAAACGTGCAGGATTTCACCCTTCCGATATGGCCACCGCCTGACGACACTTCGGGAATGTCGAACATGCCCAGAAGAACTTACCAGCATGTGGCCCACTCTTGGCTTGCCGCTTGACCATGGTCGCACCACATTTTTCGCACATCGGCATCTGAGTGGCTTCTGACTGCGCGACTGCCAGTGTCGGTTTCGCCTCGCTGATTGACGCCGGTTGCGATGGAGCAGATTCCTGATTTTTGGGTTGCGTGGTTGTGGGTGCGTTCGCGGCCAACTTAAACGTCTCGACCAGCTTGTCCCTTACCTCCTGAATCTGGTATCCCTTCTTTGCGGAGAATCGAGCAATCGGAATCCCCGCACGGTTCAAGGCATGATCAACAAAGACATCCCTCTCGGCTCGATCTTCCCGTCCATGGGACTGGTCATCCAGTTCCACCACTCCGAGGACAGCAAGGTCGGTGGCAGAACATACCACAAAGTCAACGTGCTTCTGGTTCACCTTGTTCAAGGCGCTGGCACGCCTACTGTTGGACAACCCCTTCGCCGGTTTGACGAGATCGCCGAGACGGACCTTTCCAAAGACCCGGTAGTTGTTGGCCAGAGCCTGTTCGAGCACCCCGAGGAATGACCGCTCGGCTGGAGAGAATAAGGTTTCCCTGCTGTCAAAGGGAAGCGAGCCGTTTTTTGGCGCTTTGGCTTTTAACGCTGCCATCAATCCCGCGAGGAGGATAAGGATAACAAAAATTACGACAAGGTTCACTTGGGTCACTCCGAATGGAAAAAGTACCGTTAGAAGCTATCATAAACGAGTCAAGATTGAAATGGTTTCATAATCATATCGCTATCACCCCCGAGAGAAACCTTGTATGGTATCGCAGTAAATGGATCGTCCTCCCCTTGCCTAACCCGCTATAATGCAATTGATTTTCCTCAAAGGAAGCTGTACGATCCCCCTACAAATTCCATTTTGTCACCTGCTCACGGGTTCTATAATGGCAGCCAAAGATCGTTAAGACTTCCACCGCGACAACCACTACGTGCCACGCCTTTATCTCAAAAGCTGGGGGTCATCTTCCAATCAGGTATGGACTTATCGCATACTTGCCCCGCACGAAAGGGTCCCTGTGTGGCAAGAACACTCCACAAAGGGGATTGCCTACCATGCCCACCTTTATACCCGCATTGCAGCCGGTCAGGAGAACGATGAAATAGAAAGGTGGCTAGATAATGATTTCGAGTCACCGCAGAGGAACCGATCCAGAAGGCGATTTCCGATTCCCGTTTGACGCCGGAGGACTGGAGTAGATTGATCAGGTTTGTAGCAGCACAAGACGTGCGCACACCATCTCGATTGCTAAAACATCTCAAGCATTGGCAAGAGGCGATGCCAAAGCTATTGGAGGAAACCCTACAAGAGACGGTTCGTGTGCTTGAGGCTGCAAAAGCACGAGGTGAAAAAGTAACTGCTCCCGCGAAGTCTCTTCCTTACGTCAGTGCATTTGCTGAGGTCATGAATGCTGGGAGTATGGGGATCTCCGTATTGGACCAGAAGAGCGAGATGGCATCATACGCTGATTATTAAATTCCCCAGTCAAATCACCGACCAGATCAGTTCGTTTCATCTCGGAGGGTGGCAGTCGTGACCAAAACAGACATCATTTATAAGGTAGCAAACCGTACGGATTTCCCTACGCGTAGCGGATCGCACAAAGCACGACTGAAAGCGTAACTGTAGGTACTGACTAGGCTTGAGCATTTCTGACATTATGCGGACTGGAGACGCTTCTCATGGCAAAAAAGGCTATCCAAAAACGGTCGCTTTATGCCGTCACATACCTCAACCGATCAGTCAAACAGCCGGAAAAGTTAGAGCAGACATCGCCCGTAGGCGAGTTCCACGCCAGTCTTTCCAGAAGGGAGTTCCCTTATGATGGTGGGGATGACCCCTCTTTCTTCTCAGCCTCTAAATTCGCAGGTCCCATTACATGGGGCGTGTGTCGTCCAGATGTTCGTGGCAGGCTCAACCCCGGTGATATTGTAGCTTTTTTCTCAGAAGGAAGGGGGGAATATAAATTTGTAGCAGCTTTGGAAGCTGAATGCGTAATATCCCAGACGGATATATGGGCAGAAACCACAAAAGAGGATGCCGGCCGTGATAAAACGCCAACAATCTTTCGCAAATATTTGAATTTGCTTATAAGAAAAACAGATCAAGGATGGGAGCACTACGAACCTGCTCTTCATCCTAAAGAATGGCATGACGACTGGGTCAGGAGAATTTGTAAAAAGAATGAGCTGGCTCGCAATTATCGAGACAGTGTGATTGCGCAGGCTGCACACTCATTGAGTGTTTGCCCTCCTCCGCTTCCGATTGCGGAGAACTACATAGTCTTCTCTAAGAAAACAAGCATTGTTTCGCGGGATCCACTTACAGTGGCAACCTACTCCCAAGGTGATTCTGCTGAGGTATGGAAGGAAACAAAACAAGAAGCGGCAATATACCGGCTCATTTTCCGGGATACCAAGCGAAAACTTATGACCTCGACAAAGCCGAAACGTCACAGGCATTTCCGCCGAGAGCTTGATGACGGGGAGAATTTTCTCGCTGAAATGAAGAAATTGGTGGAAACCGCCGAGGAAAACAAGCAGGGGATCGTCGCCGGGGCTCCGACAGGAACGACGTATGCGTGATCCTACCCTTGATCCACATCTTTTACATCGGACATCAGTAAGTGCCTAAGCTCCGTCAGTTCATCAAGTGCCTTGCGAAGGATTGACATGATCTCCTCACACTGACCGTTTCCGAGGAGGATGAAATACAATCGACGCTCCTGCCCTCGGTTTACTGTGACCCTCCCGAAGAAATCGGTCTGTGCTGCATCTGACCTAGCCTTTCTTGACAGACGACGGTGTTTGACGGTGTTGGCCAAATCGCCAACAATGCTTAGGTGATTCGACTCGCTGATGTTATTCTCGATCTCTACCTTCCTTGAAGGGTACTGCGCAACCAGCCAATCCTTCTCGTTCCACAGATATATCAACATGGATTTGAGTTGGTGCTTGAACTCAAGCTCCGAGGTTCGATAGTGACTCCAGTTGGCAAGCCGATTCCACAGCCCGAGAGCCTCGAACCAGTTGTCGTGCGGGTTTTTCTGATCAATCAATGCCATAGTGCTTGCCTCTCCGTGATGCCATGTCCCGTCCAATTTCAAGAGTCGGATCACCACGGAGCGACACCACCAACTCCGCCGAATCGTTCCTGACATTATTAACCATCGACGACACCGGCCACATCTCCATGAGATCCACCGGATACGGCTTGAACAGATGTACCAGACCAGCAGGATTCGTCGTATTCCGGTCCAGCCACGTCAATAACCCATCACCAGACAGCATGACCGGCATCCGACCATGTAGTGGCTCAACAAGCCCATTTGCGGCGGTTGTGAGTATGGTGAACGACTCTACGTCCCCTTCCGGCGATTTCCACGTCTCCCACAGTCCTGCGAACACCATGGGTGATCCGTCCTTGAGCCGGATGTACCATGGCGTCTTCACCTTCCCCTCCGTCAACCATTCGTAAAATCCCGAGCTAGGTACAACACAACGCCGATACCGGACAGCCCTCTTGAATGCAGGTTTCTCGGTAACGGTTTCAGATCGAGCATTGATCATTTTACTGCCGATGGATACATCCTGCGCCCACGACGGGATCAAACCCCATCGGAGGTGGTCGAGGTGGTTCTGGCCGTCTGCATACTGGCGGATGACTGGGACAATCTGGGTCGGGGCAATATTGAAGCGGGGAGTGGTGACCGGAGCCTCGGCAAGTCCGAAGATCCCGACGAGGAGTTCAGGGGGGATGTCAAAGGTGAATCGTCCGCACATGTCGATTCGGCTCCAGACTATGGTGGTGATTTCCAGATGATAGCCGGAAGGTCAGAGCAATGTAAAGCGGACTTGCCTTCGGGAGCATAACGTGAGGATTGGCGGTGGTAGATGCACCCTTCCACGAATTCCATCGATCCATCAACGACTGACCCTATATTGACCCTATGGTCCACAAAATACAAAAAAGCACTTAGCTAATTCCAGCTAAGTGCTTGATTCTTTTGGCGTCCCCGAGACGATTCGAACGTCCGACCCCTTCCTTAGGAGGGAAGTGCTCTATCCTGCTGAGCTACGGGGACAAAACAGACGATCTTTATATCCTAACCGCCCGGGTTTTGCAAGAAATTTTCTTAAAACTTGAGCAACGAGAAGCATTTACCTTCGGGCAGCTTCTTCTTCCCTTCCAGGAACTCGAGCTCGGCCATGAAGCAGCAGTCGACGATCTCTCCGCCTAACTCTTTCACCATGTCGACCACGGCGCCCATGGTCCCACCGGTCGCCAAAAGGTCGTCGGCAATCAGGATCCGCTCGCCCTTCTTGATGGCGTCGGTGTGGATCTCGAGGGTGTCGGTGCCGTACTCGAGGTCGTAGGTCTTCTTGAAGGTCTCGGAGGGGAGCTTGCCGGGCTTTCTCACCAGGACGATGCCGGCACCAAGCTTGTACGCGAGGGCGGCGCCGATGATGAAGCCGCGCGCCTCGACGCCTACTACCTTGTCGATCTTCTCGCCGATGTAGCGGTGCGACAAGAGGTCGACCATGCGCTGGAAGGATTTGGCATCAGCCAAAAGTGTCGTGATGTCCTTGAAAAGGATCCCTTTTTTGGGGAAGTCGGGGATGTTGCGGATGATGCTCTTTAAATCTTCCATGCTCGCCGGTCGCTCCTTTGGTCCTATTGAAATACACATTCAGCCGTTCATTACAGTTGCCGTACAGCGCCCTTACTCTGGGGGGGGTATCGGGCCGACCATGGGCTGCCCCATGATGTCGGTCGCCTCCACGATCTTCCTCAACTTCTCCAGGCTCTTCGCCTCGATCTGCCGGATGCGCTCACGGGTCACGCCGAAGCTGCGCCCGATGGTGTCGAGGGTCTGGGGATCCTTGTCGTCCAGGCCAAAGCGCAGGGTGAGGATCTTCTTCTCGCCGTCGGAGAGGGTCTCGAACCACTTGCTGACCAGCTCGTACTTGTTGAGGTCCTCCAAAAGTACGGCCGGCGACACGGTGGAGGTGTCCTCGATGGTGTCGATGAGGAAGTAGTCGTTGTTCTCCCCCATGGGGCGCTCGATGGAGTAGGTCTTCTTCAAAAGCACCATGAGCCGCCTAACGTAGGTGATGTTCACGTCGAGGGCGTCGGCCACTTCCTTGATGCTCGGCTCGCGGTTCATCTTCTGCACCAACTCGCGGGTCACCCGAAGCATCTTGTTGATGTCGTCGGAGACGTGAACCGGAAGCCGGATGGTGCGCGACTGGTTCACGAGGGCGCGCTCGATGGACTGGCGGATCCACCAGGTGGCGTAGGTGGAGAAGCGGCACTCCTTGGAGAGCTTGAAGCGCTCCACCGCCTTGATGAGCCCCATGTTCCCCTCTTCGATGAGGTCCAAGAAGGGGAGCCCGCGGTTTATGTAGCGCTTGGCTATCTTCACCACGAGGCGCAGGTTGGAGACGATCATCCGGTCCCGGGCCGCCTTGTCGCCCAGGTCTATCTTCGCCGCCAGTTCCTTCTCCTCATCGGCGGTCAAAAGCTTGGTCTTCTGGATCTCGCGCAGGTAGAGCTTGATGGCGTCGTCGAAGTGCTCCACGACCGCCGCCTTGATCTCTTCCTCCTCGACCTCCGGCTCCACCTCTGCCTCGACGTCCTCGAGCTCGAGGGCGTCCGGGTCCTGCTCGGTATCAAGGAAAATCGGGTCTTTCTCTTCCAACGTTTCTTCGTTTTCCATGCAAGACTCCTATCGAAACAACAAGCGGGTTCAGTGGTGGCCAGGTGCCGCCGGTCAGGCCTCGTCGCTCCAGCCGTGCCTGCCGATCAGCTTCACGAAACGGCAATCCTCGGTCTCCTGCCGGGTTACCTGCCCATCCTGGTCCTTGACGACCAGGGTGAGGGTCTGATCCTGGCGGTCGCCCACCGGGATCACCAGCCGCCCGCCGGGGGCCAGCTGGTCTATCAGGCACTGCGGGACCTGGGGCGATCCCGCGGTGACCAAAATCGCGTCGAAGGGGCCTTCTTCGGGCCACCCCTCGGTGCCGTCACCGATCTTCAGGTTGACGTTCAAAAGCCTTAAGGAATCGAGCGCGCGGCGCGCCTTCAAAGCCAGGGGACGGATCCTCTCCACCGTGCAGACCTTGTCGGCCAGCGTGGCAAGTACCGCGGCCTGGTACCCGGAGCCGGTTCCGAGTTCGAGGACCCGTTCGCGGCCGGTGAGCTTCAGCATCTCCGTCATCTTCGCCACGGTGTAGGGCTGGGAGATGGTCTGTTTCTCGCCGATGGGAAGCGAGCTGTCGCTGTAGGCCTGGGCGGCCATCGCCTCTTCTACGAAGATGTGCCGCGGTATCGACTGCATGGCGCCCAAAACGCGCTGGTCGGTGATGCCGCGCTTCACCAGCTCGGCAACCATTCTCTTGCGTGAAACCTCAAAATTCAATTACCGCCCCCTCAATTCCATTAGAGGGGCGAAATATAGCAAATGGCGGGCGCAATGTCCAGCTTCAGCGCACTTCCCACGCCTTCAGGGCGTCGATGGAGGCGTAGTTGGTGAGGTCGATGTGCAGCGGCGTGATGGAGACGTGTCCGCGGCTCACCGCGTGGTAGTCGCTGCCGGGGATGTCCTCGAAGCTTAGGTCCACGGTGCCGATCCAGTAATAGCTGCGGCCGCGCGGGTCGACCTTGTCGACGATGGTCCCCTTGTAGCTCCTCTTCCCCTGGTGGGTGATAAGCGGCACCTTCAAAAGTTCCGCCGGCAGGTCCGGGACGTTCACGTTCAAAAAGGTGTCGGGAGGCAACCCTTTTTGCAGGACATGTTCCGCGATGCGGGCGGCGCAACCGGCTGCGGCCTCATAGTTGGTACCGGCCTCGCGGGTCACGAGCGACACGGCGATGGCCGGGATCCCCATGAGGGTCGCCTCGAAGGCGGCGGCCACGGTTCCCGAATAGGTGACGTCATCGCCCACGTTCGCGCCGCGGTTGATTCCAGAAACCACCAGGTCGGGGCGGAAACTTAGGAGGCTGTGGATGCCTAAGTTGACGCAGTCGGTGGGTGTGCCGTCCACCGAGTAGATGTTGTCGGCGATGCGTGCGGCGCGCAGCGGATGGTGCAGCGTGAGCGCGTGCCCCACCGCGCTGCGCTCCCTATCCGGTGCGACTACAACCACTTCTGCCATTTCGGCCATGCGTTTGGCCAGAGCGGTAAGTCCCGGAGCGTGGACCCCGTCGTCGTTGGTAATGAGAACCTTCACCAGACACACCTCGTTACCTGCCCGGGTGTCGGCCGTATATGGGAAAGGTTGCTTGAAGGGTCGCGGGCGCCTCACCCGTTAAGGCGCTGGCGACGATTCAGGCTGGACCTTTTTCCCATGAGACAACCTTTCGGCCGGGCCAGCGGTTACTTTAACATAATTTAATTCAGTGGAGCGGTTTTTAACATTAGAGTTGCTGGTACTGGCAGTGGCAGAGGACGTAATGGACGAAAGGGACACATGGGACGAAAGGAGGCAAGGAGAAAGAGAGCTCGAGTGGGGGGCGATGCGAGAGCCTGTGAACGAAACCTAGCCCCTGCCTCTAGTCGTCCCTAGTCCCTGCCTCTAATCCCTGCCTCTCCTTGCGTAGCTCAGCTTCATCGCTATAAGACCGGTGTAGCAGGCTATGGAGAAGGTGTTCGCCCAGATGAGGGGCCGGTCGCCTATCTGCCAACCGTAAATGAGCCATAGGAGCATCCCTACATCGAGCATCACGAGCTGCCACATGGAGAGGTCGCGGGCGTGCTTGGTCCGGTAGGTCTTGATCACCTGCGGTATGGCCGCGGCGCTGGTCAGAAAACCGGCAACGAGCCCGATGTAGGGGGTCAACGCGATCATGCGCCCTTCTTACCCTTGAACTCGGCACAGGCCCAGTCGATCTGGCTCAGCATGCCGCGCAGGGAGGCGACCTCGCGCTCGTCGAGTTCGGCTCTCGCGTAGATGCGGCGCATGGTGCGCATCATGTGCTCGGGGTTTTGCGGGTTCAAGTACCCGATACGCAAGAGGGTCTTCTCCATGTGGGCGTAGAGCGGCTCAAGCGAGGCGGTGCCGGCGACCTCGCGCACGGTCTTTTCCTCGTCTGCAGCGGGTGCGGACTCTTTGGCCCCTTTCAGGAACTCGTAGCAGAAGATGAGCACGGCCTGGGAGAGGTTCAAGGAACCGTACTCGTCGGCGGTGGGGATGGTGGACTGCCAGCGGCAGACGGCGACTTCGTCGGTGGTGAGCCCGCTGTCCTCGCGGCCGAAGACGAGACCGAGCCGGCTTTGCGGCGGACAGGCATCGAAGCGGGAGACGACTTCGTCGGGGGTCCAGATCTCGTTACGGTATTTGCCGTGGCGCCGGGTGGTGGCGACGGTGAACTCGCAGTCGGCGAGGGCGTCTTCCAGAGAGGTGTAGATCTTCGCCTGTTCGAGGACGTCTTTGGCGGAGACGGCAAACTTCTGGGCTTCGGGGTGATCGACCTGGCAGGGGTTCACGAGCCGGAGGTCGTAAAGGCCCATGTTCTTCATGGCCCGGCAGACCATGCCGATGTTGCCGGGGCTCTGGGTACCAACGAGGACGACGGAGATTCTTTCTTTGAGATCCATGCAGCTTCCTTAAATCAGTAATCAAAACAGTAAAAACTAAAAGCATTGTTGCCACGGAGGCACGGAGGACACGGAGAAAACCCTAAAATCTGAGGGAATGACCAAAACCGGAACCGGGAGAAAATCTGAAACTCTGAACCACTGCCAAATCTTGAGGCACAACTTCTCAGCATCTGGTGCGGTCTCTTTCGTTGGCGCCCAAGGCCGAAACAGTTGAAGGTATCCGCTTTTCCTCAGATTTTCTCCGTGACTCCGTGGCTAATCGATGTCGTCTTCGTTTTCCTGGTTCTCTTTCTCGGCCCTCCAGGCGCGCATCCTTTTCAGGCGGGCCCTCGCGCGGCGGCGGCGCCAGCGGTGGGCGAAGAAGTGGCTCAACCACATGCACCCGGTAAGCCCGGCAAGCGCCAACAACAGGTAGGGCTCGTAGCGCTCGAGGTCGTCGAAGAAAAGCTCGGCCCCCTTGCCGAACAGGTACCCCGCCAGGGAGAAGACGATCGCCCAGGATAGCGCGCTCAAAAGGTTCAACACCAAAAAGCGCCGCGCGGAGAGGTTGGTCATCCCCAGGATGATGGGGAGCAGGATCCGGAAGCCGTAGGTGTAGCGGGAAACGAAGGCGACGAAGGAGCCGTAGCGCTCGATGAGCTTCAACCCCTTGCGGAACTTGCGCGCGATGGTGCTGAAGAGCCGCAACAGGGCGGGCCCCTTGATGCGCCCTATGTGAAAGTAGAACTGGTCACCCAGGAAGGAGCCGGCAAAGGCCGACAGGATGACGCCGTAGATGCTGAGGTACCCCTGGAAGGCCAGGAAACCGGCGAAGATCAGGATCGCCTCGCCTTCCAGAAAGGTCCCGACGAAGAGGACCCAGTAGCCATGAACCTGCAGATATTCCCTGAGAAACTGCTGCACTCGAGACCCCGAGGAAAATCAGGTTAAGGTTTTCGTTCGCTGCACTCACAGGTTGAGGTTAGAGAAAAACGGAAACTCTCAGTTTACAAGGATTCAGAGTATACCAGATCGAGCTACCGGTCCAGCAAACCAAACAAGTCTCACCGCAAAGACGCAAAGACGCAAAGACGCAAAGGACGCGAAGGTAAACCGTAAGGCTGAACCTCTAAAAGCAAAGACTTGTCCGGCTACACGGCCTGAACCGCTCACGCCTGAGGCCGAACCAGTTTTCAGGATTTAGTTTAAAAGACTTCTTTGCGTTCTTTGCGTCTTTGCGGCGACAAAAGATTCTGGGTTTTGGACCGTTGGACCCGTTATTTTCTATACACCGGCAGGCTCCCCCTCACCTCTACCATCGGGGCGTCCTCGAGGAGCTCGGCCGAACCGGGATCGTCCTCGTACTCCTCCTCCCCTACCGCCCACTCGTAAAAACGCTGGGAATCGAGCATGACGGGGTCCTTGGGCGAACCGTAGACCCGGTTCTGCATCTCTTCGTCGTAGAGGCCGACGCAGCCGTGGGAGGCGGGCTTGCCGGGAAGGTCGCGGGCGTGGATCCAGTAGGCCACGTCGTCGGATCCCACGTGGAACCGCATGGCGTTGTCCATCGGGTACTGCGCGGTCTGGTCCTCGGTCTTGTACAGGGAGGAGCAGTGGGCCAGGTCGCGGGCATCGATCTGAAAAAGACCGATCGGCGTCTCGTGCCCGGCCGCCCCGGTCGCAGCCGGTGCCGAAAGCTTCAGCTTGCCGTGCTCGTAGCCGGCGATCCACTGCTCGGTGAGGTCGATGAGGATGTACTTCTCGTAGCGCTTGGCCGGCTCGTATTCGGCGGGGAGCGGACAGTAACTGCGGCAGGCCGCCATGTCGACCGGCACCTTGATGGTCATCCCGGGATAGACGTGACGCCGGTCGATCCGGTTGAAACGCGCCACGTAGACCCAGTCCTTGCCAAAGAGGGTCTCAAGATCCTCTTCGGGACGGATGAAATGCGGCTTCCAGGCGATTTTGGCGTGGCTTGGATACTCGACGCGGGTGAGGTCTTCGCGGGCCGGATCTTTCGGGTTGGGACCGGCCACCGAGGTGCTCTTAGGTTCGTAGACCACGATGAGACCGAAAAGGACGATGACCAACAGGTGGGGCAGCTTGCGTACTACCTTTGCTAACATCTTCGGGGCACTCCCTTGCTTCAAACAGCTAATGGGGCCGTGGGCCCCATTTGACTCCCCTACTTAGCATCATTAGAACGGGGGGTCAAGAAAAAGCATGTGCAGCCAGCACTTGCTCTACCGCGCTGTAGGGGTCGGTGCTCCGCTCGCGTAAGCCGTCGAGGATCTGCTGGTAGCGACCGCTCTCCCGGATCGCCCCGAAAACGGTGTCGAAGAGCTCGTCGCGCAGGGTGTCGGCGAAGAGCTTCGCGTTTCTCTCCTCGATGAGGCGCTGCAGGTGGCCCGAGTTCTTCAGGTACTCGCGGTGCGCCTCGAACTCCTCGACGAGTGCCTCGATGCCGACGCCGCGCGCCCCTTCGGTCTTCACCACGTGGGGGAGCCAGGCGCCCGGCTCGGGGTGCTGCATCTCGAGCATGGTGGTGAGCTCGCGGGCGGTGCGGTCGGCCCCGTCGCGGTCGGCCTTGTTGACCACGAAGACGTCGCCGATTTCCAGGATCCCGGCCTTGATCGCCTGGATGTCGTCGCCCAGTCCCGGAACCATGACGACCGCCGTGGTGTGCGCGGTGCTCACGATGTCGACCTCGTCCTGCCCTACCCCGACGGTCTCGACCACGATGACGTCCATCCCCATGGCGTCCATGACGTTCACCACGTCCATGGTGGAGCGGGACATGCCGCCTAGGGCGCCGCGGGTGGCGAGGCTGCGGATGAAGACGCCGGAATCCTCGGCGTGGCGGTTCATGCGGATTCTATCCCCCAGGATGGCGCCGCCGGTGAAGGGGCTGGTGGGATCGATGGCGACGACGCCGACCAGGAGGTCCTTTTTCCGGTAGGCCGCCACGATCTGGTCCACCAGGGTCGACTTGCCGGCGCCGGGAGGACCGGTGAGCCCCAGGATGTAGGCGTTGCCGGTGTGCGGGTAGAGCGCCTTCAGCTCGTTTACCGCGCTCTTCATACGGTCGTCGATGTCGCGCATAAGGCGCGCGGCGGCACGGATGTCGCCGTCCAGCACGCGTTCGGCAAGTGTCATGCACAGCTCCCGGAATAAGAGGTGGTCTGGTTCACGGTCGCCTGGAAGCCGCGCTCGAGTGCACAGCCGTTTTTCAGGTCGACCTCTTCTGCGCTGTTCACCAGGCGCTTCAGGGCGGCAAGGGCTGCCGCGGGTTTCTCGGCGATCGCCTCGGCGTAGGCGCGCACCTCGTCCCAGAAGCGCTCGGCCGACACCACGCGGTTTAGGTACCCCATGGCGAGGCCGTCCTGCGCGGTGTAGGTCTGGGCGGTCATGAAGATCTCGAGGGCGCGGTTGCGGCCGATGAGCCTGGGGAGTTTCTGGGTGCCGCAGAAGCCGGTGAGGATCCCCAGGCGCGCGCCGGGGTGGGCGAACTTGAGGGTATCGGAGGCGATGCGCAGGTCGCAGGCAAGGGAAAGGTCGCAGCCGCCACCCATGGTGATGCCGTTTAAGGCGGCGATGACCGGCTTGTCGCAGTCTTCCATCATCTCGAAGAGCGCCTGGCCGGCCTCACCGAAGGCGAGCGCGTCCGAGGAGGAGAACTCGAGCATCTCGGCTATGTTGGCGCCGACGGCGAAGGAATCGCCGGGGTAGCCGGAGACGACGATGACGGCGACCTCGGGGTGCAGGGCCAGGTGGGCGAAGGCGTGGCTCAGCTCGCCCAAGGTCTCGAGGGAGAGGGTGTTGAAGCGGGAACCGGAGTCGAGCATGAGGTAGCCGACGCGGTTCCCGATGGTTATGGAAAGCTTGGTGTACACCATTTGAAAACCTGCACGAAGAAGTTCTAGGTTCTATGTTCTGCGTTCTAGGTGATACGGCAAGAAGCGGTTTGCGTGCATGGTAATCCTGGTACTCAGAACGTTTCTCGGCACTATCCAGTTTTACCTAAACGTAGAACATAGAACCTAGAACGTTTTTGCCTTTTGCTTAGAACATAGAACGTAGAACCGATTTTTGGTTGTTAGGCCCGGGGATGGACGTTGCTGCGGACCCAGTCCACGATCACTTCGGTGGAGGTGCCCGGGGTGAATATCTCGGCTACCCCGGCGGCCTTGAGGCCCGGGATGTCGTCTTCGGGAATCACGCCACCGGCCATGAGCATGATGTCCTCGGCACCTTTCTCCTTGAGGGTGCTGTAGACTGCCGGCAACAGGGTGTTGTGGGCACCGGAAAGGATGGAGAGCGCGATCAGATCGACGTCCTCCTGGATCGACGCGGCTACGATCTGCTCCGGGGTCTGGTGCAGACCGGTGTAGATCACCTCGAATCCGGCGTCGCGAAAGGCACGGGCGATGATCTTCGCCCCACGGTCATGACCGTCCAATCCCGGCTTCCCCACCAGCACACGCAGTCTTCTCTCAGCCATGGCACTCCCTCCTGTATCTAATAAGATGTGTCGTTGGAAAACCTAAAGGTGAAAAAACCTGTTCTTTGCCCCGGAGGCACGGAGGGCACGGAGGTGACAACGGAAAGCCCACCGGGATGATCCAAAAGCCTAAAGGGATTTCCTGTTCCCCTTTGCCGTTGAGGTTCTCCGTGTGCTCCGTGTCTCCGTGGCGACCTCTCGTCCGTTACATCTCGATCCCGGTGCGCGATTTCACTCCCGCCTTGTAGTAGTGCTTCACCTCGCGCATCTCGGTGACGAGGTCGGCGGCTTCGATGACCTTTTCGTGGGCGTTTCTCCCGGTGAGAACCAGCTCGACCTGCGCGGGCTTGCCGGCCATCAGCTCCAGCAGATCCTCGACCGGCAAGAGCCCCATGGAGACCGCGCCGTTCACCTCGTCGAGGATGACCAGGTCGTACTCGCCGCTTTGCAGCTTCCCCTTGGCGAGCTTGAGCGCCTCGGCGGCCAGGTCCTTGTCCTCTTGCGCCGGGTTCTCCTTGTTGACCCAACCGGGACGGCCGGTCTGGATGATGGTGAGGTATGGCGCCAGTTTCTCGGCGGCCATCTGCTCGCCGTAGGGACCGCCACCCTTCATGAACTGGATCATGCAGACTTTCAGTTCGCGACCGACGGCACGGAAGGCAAGACCCAGCGAGGCGGTGGTCTTCCCCTTCCCGTTGCCGGTATACACCTGAATGAGACCCTGTTCCAGTTTCATACTATTTCCTTATCTTCCCTTGAAATTGGCGGGTCGGCGCTCGAGGAAGGACCCCATCCCCTCGCGCTGGTCCAGGGTGGCGAAGCACAGGGCGAAGGCGTCGCGCTCCATGAGGCAGGCGGTCTTCAGATCGATCCCCTGCCCGGCATCGACGATCTCTTTTGCCATCCGGATGGCGAGGGTCCCCTGGCGGCAAATCCCGAACAAAAGCTCCTGCGCGCTCGCCAGAAGCTCGGCGTCTTCATAGACGCGGTTTACCAGTCCCATGGCTTGCGCCTCGTCGGCGCTCACCGCGCGGCCGGTGAAGAAGAGTTCCTTGGCGCGCGCCTTGCCGATGGCGCGGGTCAGGCGCTGGGTGCCGCCGAAACAGGGGATCGCACCGGAAAGGATGCCGGGAAAGGCGAAGCTGGCCGAGCGGCCGGCCACGATGAAATCGCAGGAAAGGGCGAGTTCGACACCGGGTCCGCACACGGCGCCGGCGGCTGCGGCGATGACCGGTTTGCCCAGGGCGTCCAGGGCGAACATCACCCGCTGGCCGAGCGCCGAGTAGGCCGCCACTTCCATGGGGGTCGCACCGCTTGCCTCGGCAGCACCGTCGAGCCCGGTTATCAGGAGACCCGCCACTTCGGGGTCGCTCTTGAGCCCGGTGAAGGCGGAAAACAATAGCTTGAGAAACTCGCCGTCGAAGCGGCTCCCCTTCAAGGAGAGTGTGGCGATTCCCTCTGCTACCTGGAGATCGATCAGCTCGCTTTTCTTGTACATCGGCCCCCCTAAGAAATTTGCAATATAGCAACTGCTAACGGAGCGTGTCAAGGCGAATCGGCAGTAATTAAAACGACGTTTATGGCACATCCCGGAAGGCGAATGTCACAGTAAAATTAACTTAGGCTTGACACACAGAAATCGTTCTGTTATTTACTTGGGGACATGGGCGATTAGCTCAGCGGGAGAGCACTGCCTTCACACGGCAGGGGTCACTGGTTCGAACCCAGTATCGCCCACCATGACAAAAAGACGAAGGGCCAAGTCACTGACTTGGTCCTTTTTTGTTTTTCCAGCTACCCAGATGCCGTACCGGGCACACTCTCACGTACGACCTCACCTGCTATCTTGTGAAAACGGGAAAGACGATCGGTGATGTGCAAGAAAGCCAGGTCGTCCAGATACCCGAAGTCACCCGTCAGGTACCAACCATCCTGCATTACCTCGGCGGTCTTCTCCGGCTTTCCCAGGTAACCGGCCATGACGTTTGGCCCCTTCACCATGATGAGCCCGCACTCCCCTTCGGGAAGGGCGCTGCCGCTCTCGGGATCCACGATCTTCACCACGACACCGGGGACCGGCATCCCCACGCTCCCCTCGCGGAACCCGGCCTGCCGCACACCGTCGATCTCCACGTCGGGAAGGCTCAGGGAGATGACCGGCGACAACTCGGTCGCACCATACCCCTCCAGGGGACGGATAGCGAACTTCTCCTGGAAGGTATCGGCCAGTTTCGGTTTGAGTTTCTCCGCGCCGGTCATGACCAGCCTGAGGCTCTGGAAATCTTCGGCTGTGGCACGCCTGAGGTACGCCATGAGGAAGCGGGGGGTGGCGATAAGCAGGGTGGAGCGCCGCTCCCGCACCAGTTGCGCGATGGCCGCGCCATCCAAGGGATCACGGTGGTAGGCGGCGGAAAATCCCGAGACCAGGGGAAGCCACAAGGTGCCGGTGAGCCCGAGGGAATGGAAGAAGGGGAGCGCGGAGCAGATGTTGTCGCGCCGGGTGGCCCGGAACACCATCCTGAGCGCCTCCAGGTTGGAGAGGATGTTGTGGTGGGTGAGCATCACCCCCTTGGGCTCACCGGTCCTGCCTGAGGAGAAGACGACGGTTGCCAGGCGGTCTGCGTCGAAACCCGCCGGACGGGCGAAGAAGCGCACCGGGAGCAGCCGTGCGGCCAGGAAGGCGTTACGCTTTTCCGCCGCGGTGAGGGAGGCCAGCAGATCCTCCACGAAGAGGGAGCCGGGGAACTCCGGCAGGGTGCCGAGCTTCTCCTGGAACTGGCGGGAGGTGATCACGGTCGTGATGCCGCATTGTGCTAGAGCCGAGCGGATGCCGTCCTGGGAGCCGGTGTAGTTGAGGTTCACCGGTACGCTGCCGTTGAGGGTGAGCGCGATGTTGACCAGCGCCCCGGCAACGGTCGGCGGGAGGCAGACGCCGACCATCTTGTGCTCCACGGTCACGGGCTTAAGCTTGCGCGCCAGGGCGAGCGCGCCAACCAGCGCCTTGCCGTAGCTCAGCTCCCGCCCGCCGCTATCGCTCATGGCGACCCGGTTCCAGTTTTCCCGCGCGGTGCGCGCGAAGAGTTCCCCCAGCGAGCGCCGCGTCTTTTTCCGGGCATCGAACCAGGCGCAGGAGAGCTCCATGACCGCCCGGCGTACCTCGTGTGCGGAGCAACCGGCCTTGAGCGGCTCGCCGAAAAGCACCGTCACCCGGTATGGCATGAGTGACGGGAAGCGCGAGAGGAGTTTTCCGTGGGCATAGGAGAGGATGCTCCCCCAGGCACCGCCGATGTAGACCGGAATGATCGGCATGTCGGTGCCGCGGACGATGCGCTCGAAGCCCCCCTTGAAACGGTTCAGCATACCGTTGCGGGTGATCTCCCCCTCGGCGAAGATGCAGACCAGGTAACCGTCCTCTAAGGCCTGGCGCGAGGTGGCGATGAACTCGAGGAGTCCCTTCTTGCCGTCCTTGGCGGAGACCGGGATCACCTGCATGAGCTTGCAGAGCTGCTTCAAAAGCGGGGTGTCGTAGATCTCGCGCTCCATGACGAACCGGATGCGCCGCTTTTGGGTGGCGATCAGGAGCAGGGCATCGAGCCAGGAGACATGATTGGCAACCAAAAGTGCCCCGCCTTTTCGGGGAACCTGCTCTTTGCCGATCATCTCGAGGCGGTAGCAGATCCGCATGGCGGCCCAGGCGAGGAAGCGGAGCAGCACGTCGGGACGTACCTTGAGGGTGGCCAGGTGCCCGCCCAGGATGGTCATCTTTTAGCTCCTGTGTTCTACTGTTTGTTCATTCTCGGGATCGCAACGGCTGGGTTCTGTCATAACATGACGCATAGCACTTTGGGAAGCGACAGCAGACATCGGACGCTTGAAACGATAAACGAAGGGCCAAGTCAAAGACTCGGCCCTTCTTGTTCTTAAAAGAGATGCCTAAATAAATTTCCTGTTCTGCTCCGGCTCTGCCGGCTACTCTCTCATCGGCGCCGGCGCGCCAAGCAGCATACCCTCGGTACTAAGATCCTCGTCGAGATCGGGCCAGTGGATCCCGTATCCGCCGCCACTGGTTTGCCAGTTCTCTCGCTCTCTGCGGGACGCCCGGGCCAGGCGCGGATACCAGACCAGCGGCACCGAGATGCTATGCGTAATTACCAGCAGCAGGAAAGGCGAATCCCCCTGTCCCCCCTTTTCCCAAGTGGGGAACCTGAGATCAGCCGCAGCGCTGCGTGGAGAGCTGCTCTGAGTTCCCTCCCAATTCCTAGAACAACCTCAATGCACTACACGCTATCCCTGCTCTACCGGGTTCTCCAGCACCCCTATCCCCTCGATCTCGATCCTGACGCGGTCGCCCGCTTTTAGAAACCTGGGCGGCTGGAAGCCGATGCCGACGCCGACCGGGGTGCCGGTGGCGATGATGTCGCCGGGGTGGAGGCTGATGCCGGCCGAAATGGTCTCGATGAGGGTGGGAATCGAAAAGATGAGTGCGCTCGTGCGGCTGTCCTGACGCAGCTCGTCGTTCACCCAGCAGCGCACCCGGGTGTCGGTGCCGTCGAACTCGCCGGCGGTTGCGATGCAGGGGCCCATGGGACAGAAGGTGTCGAAGGACTTCCCCAGGTGCCACTGCTTGTGGCGCTGCTGCCAATCGCGGGCGGTGACGTCGTTCACGATGGTGTAGCCGAAGACGTGCTCCAGCGCCCGCTCTTTCTTGATTCCCCTCCCCCCCTTGCCGATCACCACGGCGAGCTCCGCCTCGTAATCGATGGACTCGGAGATCCCGGCCGGGATCCTGATGGCCGCGCCGGGCCCGACCACCGACTCGGGGACCTTAGAGAAGATGATCGGGTACTCCGGGATGTCGTCGCCACCCTTGGCGCTGTTGTCGAAGCCGCTTTTGGCGAACTCGCGGGCATGCTCGTGGTAGTTCTTGCCGACGCAGAAGATGTTGCGGCGCGGCCTGGGAAGCGGCGCCTCCAGCCTCACCTGGTCAAGAGGGACCGGCGCCTGCTCGGCGGGTAGCGGCTCTCCGCCCGCCAGGCTTTCAACGAGGGCGAGCGCGCCCAGATCCGCCACGCCCCTCGCGAGGTCGAAGGGGACGACGTGGCTGCCGTCTTCGGAGATGCGGCCCACCCGGCGCAGGCCTTGAAAGGCGAAGGTGACGATTTTCACGGTTGTTCCTCCTGAAGTGGGAATAACAAAAAAACAGGGGCGGTTGCGGGAGCGACTTCCGGAACCGGCTCTCTTCGCCCCGTTCCGTCTCGTGCACCCCGGCTTCCCGCCCCTGCCAGTTTACCGCAAACCTGTCATACCGTCAATCTTTTAGCGTACTTCCTCGACGGTCTCCACCACGAGATCGCCATAGCGGTCCTCGACGCGCTCGGTGATCTGCAGCAGCTGCCGCCAGCGCAGGAAGGCGGCCGCGAAGACCACCGCCATGAGCACCATGAGGACGATGGAGAGCGCCACCAGGAGCAAAAGCCCCTTGGGAAGGAAGTTCTTGGTGACGTTCAGGTAGCCCGCACTCATGGTAACCGGGATCATGAAGACGCCGGGGACCGCGGTGATCCAGGCATACTTCGCCTTGCCCAGGCGGATCAGCATGGTGGTGCCGACGATGAGGGCGCAGGTGGCCAAAAGCTGGTTACTCATGCCGAACAGGGGCCAGATGGTGGTGATGTCGCCGGTGTAGACCAGGTAGCCCCAGGCCGAGGTGAAGATGAGGCTCGTGACGATGATGCCGGGGGTCCACTTGTTGTCCAGGAACTTGGGCGAGAGCTTGCCGAGCATCTCCTGCAGGAGGTAACGACCGACGCGGGTGCCGGCGTCGACGGCGGTCAGGATGAAGACCGCCTCGAACATGATGGCGAAGTGGTACCAGTAGGCCATCATCCCCTTCATGACGGGAATCGTGGAGAAGATGTAGGCCATGCCGACGGCGAGCGAAACGGCGCCGCCGGGACGCCCCTGCACCTGTTCACCTACCTCGCGGGAGAGTTCGGGGAGGTTCACCGGCACCATGTGCAGGGCCTGGAATGCCTTGGGCGCAGCGTTGATGGCGAAGTAGTCGGCCGGCACCAGCACGCAGGCCGCGATGAGCGCCATGATGGCCACGAACCCTTCGGTGAGCATAGCGCCGTAGCCGACGAAGAGGATGTCCCGCTCGTGGGCCACCATCTTCGGGGTGGTCCCGGTGCCGATGATGGCGTGGAACCCGGAGAGTGCGCCGCAGGCGATGGTGATGAAGATGAAGGGGAAGACCGCACCCGGGATGATCGGCCCGCCGCCGGCGATGTAGGGGGTAAGCGCCGGCATCTGCAGCTGCGGATGCACCACCACGATCCCCAAGGCCAGAAGCCCGATGGTGCCGATCTTCAGGTAGGTGGAGAGGTAGTCGCGCGGCACCAAAAGGAACCAGACCGGAAGCACCGAGGCGAAGAAGCCGTAGATCGGAATGAAGAGCGCGATCTGCTTCTTGGAGAAGGTGAAGTACGGGGCGATGTCCGGGTTGGCGGCGATGTAGGGGCCGGTCGCCAGCGCCAGGAAGAGAAGCACCACGCCGATCAAGCTCCCCCCCTTCACGTCGCCGGGGCGCACCTTCTGCATGTAGAGCCCCATGACCATGGCGATCGGGATGGTGCAGAACACCGTGTAGGTACCCCAGGGGCTGTTGAACATGGCGTTCACGACGGCGATGGAGAGGCCTGCCAGGGTGAGGATGAGGATGAAGATGATGGCCACCGAGGCGACCTTGCCGGCGACCTTCCCGATTTCCGCTTCGGCGATGAGCGAGAGGCTTTTGCCCTTGTGGCGCACCGACGCGAAGAGCACGATGGCGTCGTGCACGGCGCCCGCCATCACGGCGCCCACGATGATCCAGAGCGCACCGGGGAGGAAACCGAACTGGGCTGCCAGCACCGGCCCCAAAAGCGGCCCGGCCGCCGCGATGGCGGCGAAGTGGTGCCCGAACAAGACGTACTTGTTCGTCTCCACGTAGTCGTGTCCGTCGGCCATGGTGACTGCCGGCGTCTGCCGGTCGTCGTTGAGACCCATCACCTTGTCGGCCAGGAAAAGACCATAGTACCTGTAGGCCAGCGCGAACACACACAATGCCACAAAGATCAACGTCAATGCATTCATCTCTTCCCCCCTGAGAAATTGTCACTGTGACACAAGGGCTATGCCAGCACCGCGGCACCACAGTGTTCAGAAACCCTTCGCATTATACAATACCAACAAAAACTTGCAAAAAGCTATGCAGTATACAAGGTGAAGAGATGTTTGATGAGCTGAAATAGCTGGAGGGATTCTGCCACGAAGGCACGGAGCACACAGAGAACTTCTCAGACCTGGAGAGCAGAGCAAAGCTCTGCGCTTTGCCGCTTCTGCATGCTTCCGTGCCTCGGTGGCGTAGCTTCCAGCCAAAGGTCACTTGAAGGCTATGACTTCAAGCTTGCCGTAGTCGCCGCGTTGCGCCTTCAGCGCATACCGCTCGATCTCGGTATTGCTGCGTTTTTTTCCACTGCCGCCCTCCCCCTCCTGTCCGAGCTTGCGCAGCAGCGCGCGCTGGAGCACTAAACCCGCGGCATAAAAGGAGGCATGCAGGAACTTGCGGCGCAGCAGGCTCCTGAACAGTGCTCCCAAAAGCGCCGCGGTCGGTACCCTGGTCAGGATCTGACGCGCACCCCACCTGAGGTTCAGACGCCGCAGCTTGGAACCGATGTCCGGCAACTGGTCATCGTAAAAGTTGAGTGGGCGGTCGCTCAAGTCCCCCTGGCCGGAGGCCGGCTGCCGCGTGTCGGTTTCTTGCCGTGCTGTTTTTCCCATACCTGCCACCTCTTGGCGCGCAGTCGCCGAAAAGCGCCTGCCGCGCAGCGCATTAAGCACCACTAATCAATTATCGATCCGGCGGAGGCCCGGCGTCAACGTCCTCCTCATGAGCGCTTTCAGTTAATGTTTCGTCCTACCGTGACGATAACGCTCAAAAGGAAAGCTGCTTCGGCGCACCGCGAGCGTCTTTTGCGGCGAAAACCCTGCGGAATCTACTTGCCAACGGCGTGCAAATGGTGCAAGGCTGTGGTCCGCTGCGCAACCCTTCCGGAGACCTCATGCCGTTTTTCCGAAATGCCTCCATACGATCGAAACTGCTGGCCATCATGCTGGTGTGCAGCGTTCCGGTCCTTTTTGTCTTCACCTACTTCGTCGTCAACCAATACCTGGACAAGCGCAAGCAGTCGGAGCGCGAGGTACTCTCGGCGGTGCAGTCCATCGCCTTCGAGCACGTGGCCCAGGTGGAGGGGATCCGCAGCCTGCTGATCGCCCTGTCGCAGTACCCGGACATCCGCCTGAAGAACGAGGCCGGTTGCGCGCGGATCCTGAACCTGATCCTGGAGAAGAGCCCGACCAGCCTCAACGTCGGCGTCGCCGATGCCGACGGCAGGGTCATCGCCACCGGGCTCAAGCAACCGCTCCCCATCAAGTACCGCGTCGGCGACCGCAAGTACTTCCGCGATGCGCTGAGGACCGGCACGTTCACCGCAGGCGAGTACACCGTGAGCCGCGCCGCGCTGAAAAAGCCAACCCCGACCCTGCACTTCGCCCTCCCGGTCGCAGGGCCTAAGGGGACGCCGGACCTGGTACTCTACGCGGCCTACGACCTGAACAGTTTCGGCAGGATCTTCGACGCCCAGGGACTCCCCCCCGGCGCCATCATCAACCTGACCGACCACCGGGGGACCGTGCTCTACCGCTATTCGCGCCTGGGGGTAAGCGATCTGGTGGGGACAACGGACCACCCGGACCTGCGCCAGCATATGACCGGCCGGGCCGAAGAGGGGGTCCTGTCCGGGGTCGGCCTCGATGGCGCCAAGCGGCATTTCGGCTTCAAGCGGCTGCGCCTGAACCCCAACGAGCCCCCCTACCTCTACATCCGGGTCTCCATCCCCGAGCAGGTTGCCACCTCCAACACCAGGAAAGCATTCGCGATCTCCCTGGCGCTCTTCGCGATCGCGGCGGTGGTCACCTACTTCCTGACCCGGGTCATCGCCGGCCACTACATCGTGGGCCCGGTCCGGCGCCTGGTGAGCGCTTCCAGGTCGGTGCAGGAGGGGGATCTCACCGCCCGCAGCGGCCTCCCCTACTCAAGCGACGAACTGGGACAGCTGGCCCGCTCGTTCGACGACATGGCAGCCTCACTGGACCAACGCATCCGGCAGATCAGCCGCGCCGAATCCGAGAAGCATCGCCTGGCCTTCTACGACCCCCTCACCGAGCTGCCGAACCGGCGCCTGTTGCGCGACCGGCTGCAGATCGCCATGGTGCGCAGCCGGCGCCAGAACACCGGCTTCGCCCTGGCCTACCTGGACATCGACAACTTCAAGCACATAAACGACAGCCTCGGGCACCAGGCGGGCGACCAGCTCCTGAAGATCGTGGCGGCGCGCTACCTGGCCGCGCTGCGCGAGGACGACTTCGTCTGCCGCCTGGGAGGCGACGAGTTCGCCGTGATCCTGCACGACATCCAGCAGGAGAGCGCGGCAAGCAGCGTGATCCAGAAGCTGCTGGAGGCGAGTTCCGCCCCGATGGAGATCGAGGGGCGCGAACTGTTGATCACTGCCAGCATCGGCGTCGCCTTCTATCCCAAAGACGCCGAGGACACCGCAACCCTCGAGAAGGACGCCGACATCGCCCTCTACCACGCGAAGGACGAGGGGAAGAACACCTTCCGGATGTTCTGCGAGGAGCTCACCCGGTCCTCGCGCGAGCGGATCAACCTGATCCACGCCCTGCAGCACGCCCAGGACCGCAACGAACTTTTCCTGCACTATCAGCCCAAGATCGACAACAGCACCGGCAGGGTGACCGGCGTCGAGGCGCTTTTGCGCTGGAACAGCGCCGACCTGGGGAGCATCCCACCGGACCGCTTCATCCCGCTGGCAGAGGAGAGCCGGCTGATCATCCCGATCGGCGAGTGGGTGATCCGGACCGCCTGTAGCCAGCAGGTAGCCTGGAAGCGGGTCGGCTGCGACCTGTCGATGGCGGTGAACATCTCGGCGGTGCAGCTCAAATCGCCGGGGCTGATTGAGACCATAGCGAGCGCCATCGAGGAGACCGGCATCGAAGCTGAGCAGCTTGAGCTGGAGCTGACCGAGAGCTGCCTGGTCGACCGCCCCGACGAGGTGATCAAGATCCTGGAGAAACTGCGCGAGCTGCGCTGCAACATCGCCATCGACGACTTCGGCACCGGCTACTCCTCGCTGAGCTACCTGAAGAATTTCCCGGTGACGGTACTGAAGATCGACCGCTCGTTCGTGAAAGACCTGACCAGCAACTCCAGTGACCGGGCCATCGCGCAGTCGGTGGTGAACCTGGCCAACAACCTGGACATGGTGACGGTGGCCGAGGGGGTGGAGCACCAGCACCAGCAAACCGTGCTGGAGGAAATCGGCTGCAACTTCGTGCAGGGGTACCTGCACTGCGAACCGGTCCCGCCCGAGGAGATCCCGGCAATCGTGCGGGCCAGAAACCAGGGAAGCGATGAACCATTGATGATGAACAACTGAAAGCAACAATGAACCAATGAACCAATGGACGATTGACAATTGAGGATTGAAAATTGACAGTTGACCGTTGACGATTGACGACATTGTCGATTGACAATGTACGGGCAGGCGGGGCAGGACTGAGAGGACTGGGCACACCGGCCCTGACCAACACGCGGTGGCAGTTACCAGGGGAGATGCCGGAACGAACGGCATCTCCCCTGTTTCGTCCTAAACGCTTTCCCGTACGGAGGGCTTCAGCCGGCCCGGCCCAGAAGCGGGCACTGTGTCGGAACTGACACGCAGCGTTGCAAATCTGCAAATCGTTCTTTGCAGCTCAGCGAAATTGTCGCTCCACACCTCTGCGGCCCGTGCGGGCGCGACCGGTGCGGCGGCAGCGCCCCCGGCTCGCTGCGAGCGCAAAAAGTGGCGCAAAAGTAACCATCTGCGCGGTACCTGAGCACTTTTGACCAAGTTCCCCTCCCCCCTCGCTGCAGTAACTTCGGGGAGTTGGAGATCACTCCGGAGCTGGTACGAATTCTGCTAGGTAACCGGCATTGCACAAAAACGAGACCTGTCCCAGGTGAAATTTGACAAGGAAGTGACACCATGGATACCTTCACTATCGACGTTGAACTCGAACACTACTATGACGACCGCATGGAGATGTCCAGCAGGGAGGCCGGCCGACGCTTCTACCTGCGCGCGGTGGCACGCTGGAGCGGTACGGAACTGGAGCGGTACCTGGACCGGGTAAAGGCGCACGCGGCCGCTTACTCGAGCCTGAACCACGTCCTGAGGTCCCCGGTGATGCACATCGAGACCCCCCTGTTTCTGTCCGGGCTGGTGCTGCTCCTGGCGAGCTTCGCGATGCTCTTCAGCGGCGAGTTGGGGACGCTGGTGGCGCTGGGCGCCTCGGCGGGTATGGTGGGAATGCTGCAGTGCCTGAAGAAACTCTCCCAGTACTGGCAGGAGTACTCGGTACGCGAAGCGGTGTTCCGGGAACTTACCGAACTGTTGGATGAGCCGACGCTGTAAGGAGCAGGCGCTCCGTTAGGGTCGCAGAGGGAAAAGAAAAAGGCCACGTCGTTTGACGCGGCCTTTTCTTTTTGTGCTGGTCGCCGGTTCCTCAGGCGCACTCTTTGAGGTTGTTGCCGGCACTGAAACGGACGTAGTCGGCGTCGGCGATGGTGATGTCGTAGGTGAGCCAGTTCTGCAGGAAGCTCAGCATCTCCATGGGGAGGTTCCTCCAGACCTGGGTGAGGTCGTGCTCCATAGCGGCCACCTGCCCGGAGAAGTTCCTGTGGTATTCCAGGTGCTCCGCGTACCCCGCGTAGCCGATCTCCTCCATGTACTGCTCCTCGATCTTGAAGTGGTACATGGCGTAGTCGAAGAACTCGTGCAGGGTGGCGGTAAGCCTCACCACGTCGGCGTCGGCAAGATAGTCGTCGTGAGCGCGGTTCAGCAGGTCCACCAGGTGCCGATGATGATTGTCGAACTGCTCAATTCCCAGGGTGAAGCACTCTTTCCATTCCAGTATCGGCATGTCATCCTCCTGTTGCGGCACAAGTGATCAGGTTTTTCCAGGGTTATTGCTGCTTGGAGTATGCCAACGCTAAGTACGGTAAAACACAGCAGTCGAGGCCCGGGAAAGAGCCCTCGTGCTCAGACTCAGTACGCAACTGTTCAAACTGTGCCACCCACTGTTACAACCTTTGAAACAAGGAAAGCTTCCGTCCGCACCACCTCCCCGAGACAGAGCTAATACAAAAGTTGTTCCAATGCCGATTCAGATTCATAAGTCAGGGGGCACGACAATAATGCCGCAGATTCGGACAGTTACGACCCAGAATAACCGGTAATGATTGGCGGGGAGGCGTCTTACCCAAAACGGGTGTCGGCTATCCTTACAGGTAAGCGTCGGCACTCTTGACAGTACCGCCTCTTCTTGAAACGGGCAGGAAAAAAGCGGGCCCGGAATGGAGTACCGGGTCCCGCTTTAGAGGCAATCGGCGCCGGCCTTTACTTCAGCACCCGGCTTGCCAGTACCTTCTGTACTTCGTAGACGTTCACCTCCTTGGTGAACTTCTTCTCAATGGGGATGCTGTCGCTGCCGATCCAGATGCGCAGCTCCGCCTCCGGTTCGAAGGCGCCGCCGGTGCGCACGCCAAACTTGGTGATCTTACTGTAGGGGATGGAGAGGTACTCCAGCTGCCGCCCCGAGATCCCCTGGACGTCCACCAGAATCAGGCGCTTGTTGGTGAACAGGAACGTGTCCCGAAACACCACAAAGCCGACCTCGATGATCTCCCCGTCTGCCAACAGCGGTCCATAGGTGTTGTGAAACTTCTTGGTTTCCGCTGATCCCGTATTCTTGTCCACCCCTGAAAAAATTCCCATACGGCTCGTGCTCCCGACCTCAAGATGACGTGCTGTCGAGCGTATCGGCGCGCGGCCCGGAAAACTTTAGCCCCGGTCCTCGGCGCGGGTTCACGAGGCGAGCGCCACCGCCTGTACCTCGCTTGCCAGCACGATCCGTTCGTTCTCCAGGGCCACCGGGTGCGCGCTGTGTTCCAGGCGCTCGTAGAGGTGCAAGTACTTGGCGACCTCGCCGGCCTGCCCGGTTTTGCGGCCGTGGTACTTGCCGGTCTGGACGAAGACGGCGGTGACGGCGCGCTCGTCGTAGATGGCAAAATCGAAGGAGCTGTTTACCTCGGAGCCACCGATGTCGATGGTGGAGGGGAGTTCGTCGCGGAAGGCGAGCCGGACGTCGATGTTGTCCCGGTACTGGGCCAGCAGCACCTTTTGGACCTCGGGATCGCCCAGGTCTTCGCGGCTGGTGATGAAAATGCGGGTGATTTCGATG
Organism: Geomonas silvestris; assembly: GCF_014193515.1. GTDB lineage: Bacteria > Desulfobacterota > Desulfuromonadia > Geobacterales > Geobacteraceae > Geomonas > Geomonas silvestris. The sequence goes on from NZ_BLXX01000001.1 coordinate 624,989, forward strand.
CCGCGGGTCACGGCACGCAGGTTGGCCTGGTAGAAGTTGATGAGCGAGCCGCGGCTGAGCCACCCCGGGGAGAGCGGGTCCACCGCCTTGATCCGGTGCAGGGCCTGGTCGGCGAGCCGCGCCCCCTCGAGGTAGAAGTCCATCTCGTCCAGCGGGATGAAGCCCTGCTGCAACAGCGCAATATTTTTCAGCGTCCCGGCGACCAGCTCTTGGGCCTTAGCCTGGCACTCCGGATCGCTTATCTGGGCCAGCGCAAAGGGGATGGCGTGCACCTGCTGGTACTGGGTGAAGAGTTCCGCCTTGGTCTTACCGATGTCCTCGCGCACCAGGTAGGTCACCAGGGAGAGCAGGATCCCGATCCCGAAGGTGAGGTAGGCTGCCATCTCGTTGTGCAGCACCATGTGGAAGAAGATGGCCAGGCCGGAGCCCGCCAAAAACTCGATGAATACCGCCATATCGTGAATCTTTTTATTCATGTTGGTCATGAAACCTCCTCTTGTGGGCAACTGCATGTCCGGCCGCCGCCAGCGGCGCGACCGGAAAAATTTGACGTTGGGAATCGGTGCTTGGCGCACCAGTTGGGAATTGCGAGATGGACAACCTTGGCTGCGGCATCGGTGCGACTCTCCCGGGCTTGCCGAGGGCCGGGGAAAGTGCGTTGCGGCGTAGTTGCCGGAAGATGATCTACACCAGGAAAAAAAATAGCCGGGTCCCGAAATGAATGTGGACATTTCGGCGACCCGGCTATCTCGAAGAGACCCTTAGGCTTTCCGTCCCACCCTCGCGGATGGTTTAGTATTGTCGTCTATCGTGCTGCGCTTTTGTTGCGTTGTTCCGGGAAAAATAGCGGAAACCAATCTAGCTGTCAAGTTAAATGTACGTTACACACACTGCAACTAAGTGTAATCACAACAGTTTACCCTATCTTTCTCTGAGAAGCGTCATTAACTCCCATGCTGCCTGCCGGGGCGGCCGGAACAGACCCGCAGCGGGTCTCCCTCCAATGATTCCGGCCCCCGGCAGCTCCCGGAAAGGAGCGCAGGCTCCCCTTCCGGGGTCTATGTGAAGCCTATTTGCCCAGTTCTATCTCCACCTGTTGGGCAGCGGCTAAGGTGTTGCTCGAGTTCCAGCGCGCCTTCACGATGGTGACCCCCAGGGTAACCTGCGCGAAGAAGGCGCTCTGGCCGACGGCCTGCTCGGCCGAGTCGGTGCTGATCCTGAACTCGGTCCCTGAAGTGGTCAGCACGGAGAGACCGAGGATGCTCAAGGTTCCGGCTGCGGCATCCTTCGCGCTCACCGGTCCCTGGATGAAGGTCTGCGAGCTGGCGCCCTTGACCACGATGCGCCGGGCGACCAGGTTGCCGTCGCGATCGGCGATGGCGCGAACCTCAACGTGCTGGCCGTTAGCGAGCGGCCCGCCGTCGATCCGGGTGAATGCGTTGATGGTGACGGTTTTCCCCACCACCGAGAAGCTGGTGGAGCTCAAAGCGGAGAGATCCGCCTCGATTTTGATGTTGCTGCGGAACGAGATTTTGCTGGTGACCAGGGCCCCGCTGCCGTTGAGCGTCCCTTCGGCCTCCAGCTGCACGCCGACGGCGAAGTCGGTCTTGAGCCCCCCTTCAAAGATGGTGGAGCTGCTGGTCAGTACCTCTTGACCGTTGATGACGAAGTCGTCGACGCTGCCGGAGGTGACGATACCTTCCACCTCGACCTTTTCGCCGGCACCGGCCAACCTGTCTTCCAGTTTCACCAGGGTGGCGGTGAGGGCGCCGGCGACCGGCGCCGCGTTGGAGCGCACCTCGACCAGCGATCCGATGCCGGCGCCGGCGGGAAGAGACCCGGTAACGGTCAGGATGGCGGCACCTCCCGGAGTGAGGCTGAGGCCGAAGCTGCCGCTCCCGAGAGCCAGCACGTACCCCTTGATCTCGAAGTCGTTGCTGGAGGTGATTTTAGCGACCCTGGTCGCCCTGAGGCCCCCCTGGTCGTCCGGGAAGCCGTGCACCTCGACCCGGTCCCCGATCTGGAAATTGGCGGCGGAGAAGACCTTGACGGTGTTGTCGTCGTTGAGCCTTGTGACGTTGTCCTCGATGTGCACGGTCTGCCCCATGACGGTGATGGTGTTGGCACCAAGGGCGCTTATGTTACCTTCAAGCACGTCGTGCGCCTCGACCTCACGCGCCACGCCGAGGCGGGTGCTGTTATCGGCGCTGCCGCGCACCTTCACCACCATGCCGACCTTGAGCTGGCTTGGGGTACCCGGGTTGTCGTCGATCTTGATGGCCGCATTGTCTATGTTGTACTCGATACCGTTGACTATGACGCTGCCAAGGGCGGTGATCACCCCCTTGCTGACCCCTTGGGCGGGTGCACTGGAGCCGGACCCACCACCGCAGGCTGAGACCAACAGGACAGAACTTAAGAGAAGCGACAGGCGAACGAGAGTATTCATGACGTGTCTCCTTTTTCCCATGGAATTGTAGTTTTCGCTGAAATCAAGTTTGCTGGCCGACGGGGTTACCGAATCGGCCGGCGAAATCCGTTCGCGGGGTAACGTCACTTACTCCCAAGGTAATGGATTTCACACCGGGAGTTCCGGTAGCTGTCGAACCTAGAGCAACCGGCGCGCCAAATGTAAACGATCCGCAAAGTTTTTGTATTCTCGGGTAGTTACTGAAGAGGAGGATATTTCATGAGGGGGTAGGAGGCTGCCAAGAAATCGAGGGAGGTTCCAAGATTTTGGCTTTTTAAAAGGTTCTTCAGGGGATTTGCCAGGGATGAAAAGGAGTTCAGCAGCACTGCTGGTGGCATGACGTCCTCACCTTTGCGAAGGGGAGACAGAGGGGATTTTAAACTCTTCCCGCTTTTGATGGCCAAGGCGTACGTGCGAAGGACAAAGTCGAATCCCGCCTGGTGGCGGCTGACCCGTAAGAGATCAGCCGCCCCCGGGGAATCAGTGCTCGCCCGTCATGTCACGGAACCAGGCGACTACCGCTTCGGCCGAGCGGGAACCGGCGAGCTGGGCTTCGGACTTGCCGTGCTGCAAAAGGTGCAAGACCGGGATGCCGCGCACCGCGAAGCGGGAGGCAAGTCCGGGACTGGTATCGGTATTTATTTGCAGGACCGCAGCCTTGCCGGCCAGCAGTTCGGCAGCTTTTCGCACCGCCGGTGCGAATGAGGTGCAGTGCGGTCACCAAGGGGCCCAGAACTCGGCGATGATGGGACCGCTGTAACCGGCGAGGAAGGCATCGAAGTTTTCGTCGTTTACCTGCTGCGGCTCGAAATAAAGCGGCGGGAGCGTGGCGCGGCAGTTGCCGCAGTGCCCGGCAATCCCCTGTTTCTCGCCGGGGACCCGGTTCGCGCTGCCGCAGGACCTGCAGGTGATCAGATAGCTGGACATGGCATATCTCCTTGTCAAAGGGTTTCGGACCCTGGGCTGTCAGCCATTGTACCAGTTTTCCGGGAACCGCACGAGCAGCGCTCCCATCCCTTTCCGGCAGGGCCGGCACTTTACCTTGGCAAGGGCGATTCGGCGTTTCACATTTTTTGCTTTTCTGTTATGGTAGGAAATTGCTTCGCCCGGCGAGGCTAATTAACGGAAAGTCCGGAGGTTTTCAATCAATGTTTAGATGCCGAACCCTGCTCCTTGTACTCTGCGCGTTCCTGCTGGCGCTCACCTGCGCCCAGGCTGCCCCCACCCCCGCCAAAGCCGGCGCTCCTGCGGCCAGCCAGGAGGTGAGCGTTCCGATACTGCTGTACCATCGTTTCGGCCCCACCGTCGCCGACGGCATGACCATCAAGACCTCCGTCTTCGAGGAGCACCTGAAGTACCTCAGGGACAATGGCTACAAGGTGATTCCGCTGCGCACCCTGGTGGATTACTACCTGAAGAAGGGCCCGGCGCCGGCACCGAAATCGGTTGTGATCGTCGAGGACGACGCGCACAAATCGGTCTACAGCGACATGCTCCCGCTGGCGAAGAAGTACAACGTGCCGGTCACCGTTTTCGTGTACCCGTCCGCGATCTCCAACGCGAAGTACGCCATGACCTACGACCAGTTGCGCACCCTGAAGAAAAACGGCTTCGACATCCAGTCGCACACCTTCTGGCACCCCAACTTCAAGCGCGACAAGAAGAAGATGACCCCGGCCGAGTACGAGAAGTCCGTCACCACGCAGCTGAAGAAATCCAAGGAGCGCCTGGAGAAGGAACTGGGCGGTACGGTGGATCTTTTGGCCTGGCCGTTCGGGATCTACGACGACTACCTCTTGAAGCGCGCCGGCGAGGTAGGCTACAAGGCGACCTTCACCATCGAGGCACACCACGCCTCGCCGCGCGACAACGTGATGAAGCTGCCGCGCTACCTGTTGATCAACGCCGACCAGGGGAAAAACTTCGCACGCATCCTGGAAGGGTCCGCGCCCAAACGCAACGTGGTCTACTAAGAGAGACGGGTTGAGGTTAAGGTTAAGAAAGGCAGAACCTGTAGAACCGGTGGAGAGCTTCTGAGATGGCAAGCGAGCTGCACGAGAACAAGAAGTACCCTTGCCCTGACTGCACCTTCTGCCAGTGGTGCTCGGACGACCGCTGCAGGAAGTGCCGCAGCGGGGCCAAGTGCCCCCGCAAGCTCTCTCAGGCCGAACAGATTGAGCTGTACGAGAAGCTGAACCAGCCGCAAAAGCCCAAAGAGTAAGATAATCGCAGGAACGAAAAAAGGAGACGCCCGGCACCGCCGGCGTCTCCTTTTTTTATTGGCCTCGCATGAGTTTGAACGTGGAAAGTAGTTCCACGAAGCGCAGCAGCAGAACTCGCGTCCCCCACTTTGCAAAAGGGGGGAGCGAGAGAACAGCCCCTTCGCCGACTAAAGTCACTCCTCAGTGATTGCAAAGGAACCTTTACGCGAAGCATTCCTTTCAGGCAACGCCCTTCTTAAGTCTCCTTCCCCTGTCGCACCCGCACCTTCTGCACCTTGAGGCGCACCTTTTCTCCGGTCAGCTCCCGGTACAGCTCGGCCAGGTAGCGCACGGTGACGATCTTGTGCAGATAGGCCTGGGTGAGCCGGTAGAGTTGCCGGCGCAACAGCGAGGGGCGCGCACTTCCCAATAGCAGCGGACAGTAGTCGGAAAGCTGCACGACGACCCGCACGCCACCCGGCTCGGGCTCGGCGAAGAGCGAGAAGAGGCCGCGATCGCACTCCTTGGGCTGCACCAGGATCCCGCCGTTGATGCGCAAGTGCACCTCACCCACCCCTTCCCCCTTCGGGTACTCGGGGGGCTGGAAACTCAGGAGCGCAATCCTGCTCCCGAAGAGCCGGAACTGGACGCCCTCCTCGTTCTGCGCCGGTCGGATCAGCGAGAAGGTCCAGTCCTGCACCAGGCGCAGATAGCGTTCGAACAGCAAGCGGGGGGTCACCGGACACAGCAGGGGATCCGGCAGCACCAGCCACTGCACCGAATAGACCGAGGCATCCGGCTCGAGGATCTGCTGGCAGGCCACTTCCCGCGCGGTATCCCGTTTTCCCCACATCGCGTCCCCCTACAGCGTCCCTTTCACCGAGATCGCGTATTTCAGGTAGCGCCCCTCCGGGAAGGTCACCGGATAGGGGAAATCTTCCGGCTGTCCGAAGAGCTGGACCACCTGAAGTGAGTGCCCCGCCTGGAGTGCGCCGCGGCGCAGTTCCTTAAGGTAGTCAGCCAGGTCGACCTTCTGGTGATTGGAGCAGGTGATCAGCAGCCCGCCCTCCTTGAGCAGTTTCAGCGCTGCCGCCACCAGGTCCGAGGTGCCGCCGCGGGTCGTGAAGCGGCTCTTCGAGGTGGTGGAAAACGAAGGAGGGTCCATGACGATGACGTCGAAGACCCGCTTGGTGCGCCCAAGCTCCTCGAGCACCGCCAGGCAGTCCCCCTGCAGGAACTCGTGGCGCTTGGGGTTCATGTGGTTCACGCTGAAGTTGCTGCGGGCTATATCGAGATAGCTCGGGGAGGCGTCGACGCTGGTCACCTGGCTCGCACCGGCGGACGCGGCGGCCACCGAAAAGGCGCCGGTGTAGCAGAAGAGGTTCAAGACCCGCTTCCCCGCCACGCGCGCCATCAGGTCGCGACGGTTGTTGCGCTGGTCCAGAAAAAGCCCCGTGTTCAGGCCGCGTTCCAGGCTCACCTGGAAGTTCAGGCCGTTTTCCTTTACCGTGAGCGGCTCGGGCGCGGCGCTCCCCGCCAAGAGGCGCCCGTACTTCTTGGAATCGCTCTCCGCCTCCAGTTCCCGGGTCTTCTGGGGCCGGGCCTTCTCGTAGATCCCCGCCGGGTCGAGAAGCTCCTGGAGCGCCTGGGTGATGAGCTTCAGGTGCCTGCGCCAGGCGCCGCAGTAAAGCTGCACCATGAGGTACTCGCCGTAGCGGTCCACGGTGAACCCCGGGAGCCCGTCACCTTCGGCATTGACGAGGCGGTAGGCCGTGGTTTCCTCGAGCTGGGCGTGGTTCAGGCGCAGGGCGATGGCCGCCTGCAGCCGCGTCTTGATCCAGCCGCGGTCGAGGGTCATGCGCTGGCGCGCCAGGACCCGCGCCACGATCCGCTCGCCGGGATCAAGGAGCGCCGTGGCCAGAAAACGCCCGGAGGGGTCGGTCAGCTCGATCAGGTCACCCGCCTGCCCTGCCGGCCATTTCTTGGTGTAGGCGTCGGCGATGATCCAGGGGTGGCCGAGTTCCAGCATCCGGACCGATTCGGAGCCGACGACGAAGCTTGGTGCCATAAAACCAGTTCCTTTTATCGTTGCGTTGCAGTTCACCCGCCCGAAGGGGTGATGATCGTGTGTTTCGCCTGTTGCGTCCTAAGTCCATAAATAAAGGGGCGGCGGCTTTGGGTACTCCGGGATGTCCCGAAGAGCCGAAAACCCCGCCCCCGTGTCTTTGCTGCTCGGGTGCCTAGTGGGTGGCCTGCGACTTGCCGCCCTGCTCCGCCGCCAGCTCCTGACGGGCCTGATCCATCGCTTCCATCTGCTTGAGCTGCTCGCCCAGCCAGTAGTGCAGCTCGCGTGCGGTCTGGTAGTTGAGCACGACGCCGGTGGTGACGTGACGCACCAGGCTGCGGCCCAGATCTTCCGGCTCAACCTCGGTCTCCGGACCGATGGTGCCGGCCGGGGTGATCTGGTGCGAGATGGAATTGGGGAGCGGCTGGCGCTCGAGGTAGAAGTTCATCACCAGTTCGCCGCGCGGCGAAAGACCACCGTGGGCCCCGTTGACGTAGGTCGGACTGTAGTCGTAGGTGAAGACGTATTTAAAGGTCATCTCCGGCTTGTTGTTCGACATGGTTCGCTCTCCTTTTCCATAAACGTAAATTCGCAACCCATGCCTTATAGCATGGAGGCGGGTTCAAGGCAAACGGGGATTTATATAAATGTTAGTGAAAGCTTGATCAAAAATCAGTGCACCGTGTGATGGGTCTTGGAGAGGTAGTAGTCGTAGTTCCCCTCGTAGAGCCGCATCTCGCCGTGGTCCACCTCGATGACCCGATCGACCAAAAGGCGCAGGAAGTGCCGGTCGTGGCTCACCAGGATGACGGTTCCCGAGAAGTTGGCCAGGGCGTCCAGGAGGATCTCGCGGCTGCGGATATCCAGGTGGTTGGTCGGCTCGTCCAGCACCAGGAAGTTGACCGGCCGGGCCAAAAGGGTCGCCAGGACCACGCGGCTTTTCTCCCCGCCGGAGAGCATCTCGACCCGCTTGTCCACGTCGTCGCCCTGGAACAGGAAGGATCCCAGCAAGTTGCGGATCACCCCGATGGTCGCAGTGGGCATCACGTCCTGCAGGGTCTCGAAGATGGTCTTCTTCGGGTCGAGAACTTCCATGGCGTGCTGGCTGAAGTAGCCGAGCTCCACGTTGGCGCCCAAGGTGACGTTCCCCGCGGTCGGCTCGGTCTGCCCGGCCAGTACCTTGAGGAAGGTGGACTTGCCCGCACCGTTCACCCCGACCACGGCGATCTTGCTCAGGCGCTTGATGACGCCGGTTACCCCCGAGAAGATCGGGTGCTCGCTACCGTCCGGGTTCTGCCAGCTCTTGGCCAGCTTATCCATGGCCACCACGTCGTCGCCGCTTCGGGGCGGCTCGTTGAAGACGAAGCGGACCACCTTCTCTTCGGGCGGGATCTCGATGCGCTCGATCTTGTCGATCTTCTTCACCCGGGACTGCACCTGGGCCGCGTGCGAGGCGCGGGCGGCGAAACGGGCGATGAAATCCTCTTCCTTGGCAAGCATCTCCTGCTGGCGCTTGTAGCTCGCCAAAAGCTGCTCGCGGCGGATGTCGCGCTCCTTCTCGTAGAAGTCGTAGTTCCCGCCGTAGGTGGTGATGGTCTTGTTGGCCACCTCGATGATGCGCCCGACGACCCGGTTCATGAAATCGCGGTCATGGCTGGTCATCAGGAGCGCCCCCTTGAACTCGCTGGCGATCCACTCCTCGAGCCAGATGATCGACTCCACGTCCAGGTGGTTGGTCGGCTCGTCCAAGAGGAGCACGTCGGGACAGAGGGTGAGGATCCCGGCTAGGGCTATCCTCATGCGCCAGCCGCCCGAGAAGGATTCCACCGGGTTGTGGAAGCGGTCCGGGCCGATCCCCAGGCCGGTCAGCACTTCTTGGGCGCGCGAGTCGAGGTCGTAGCCGCCGCGGTGCTCGAACTCCTCCATGGCGACGCCGTAGCGCTCCAAAAGCGCAGCCATGTCGTCGTCGGACATCGGCTCGCCCATCTGCTCCTCCATCTTCTTCAGCTCGCCGGCCAGGCGCACCGTCTCGGCCGATACCGCCATCACCTCCTCGAGCGCCGAACGCCCCTTCATCTCCCCAACGGTCTGGGAGAAGTAGCCGACGCTGGTCTTCTTGGCGAGGGTGATATCACCGGCATCGACCTCCTCCTCGCCGGTGATGATGCGGAACAGCGAGGTCTTCCCCGCGCCGTTGGGGCCGACCAGCCCGGTGCGGGTGCCGGGAAGAATCTGGAAGCTGGCTTCGCGGAACAGGACCTGCGAGCCGTACTGCTTGGTGATGTTGGACAGATGAATCATGAACGGGTCTCCTACCTTGGCTAAGTCACAAGCGTTCAGCGTTAGCATGAACCGCCCGAAGCTTACAACTTAATTTTTGCACAGGGTTTTACGAGCTACGGGCGGGGCGAAGACTGGGAGAACTTCGCCCTATCAGGGAGAAGGTGCGAACGGCACACAGCGCCCTGTGCAAGAGTTGTGCAGCCGCCGCTGAGCGGTTAGCTGGCAGCGTGCCGGCGGGGCAACCGGTCGCGCCATAACCTATTGAATTCAGTACAGGAAACTATTGACGTGAAATAATCTTGTAGGAGAGATGTTTCGGCGTTCTTTATGCTGGGGAAGTTCTCGCAGGCAACTGTCTCATGAGGAGGGCTGTCATGACAAACGTGTTCGAGGGCTTCATGCTGACTATCATCCTGATGCTGGCGCTGACCATCCTGCCGCGCATCATCTGGGCCTATCTCAAGGTGGAGGAATCCTGGCAGCATCACGACCTGGAGGCCCTGCACGAGCTGCAGCACGAGCGCAACTCCTGGCTGCTGCGCCACTTCAGCTGCGGTACGGCCGCCGTCATTCTGCTCTGGATCGTGGAAGCGAGACCGGCCCTGGAAATTTCGCACCGGGTGACCGTCGCCGTCGGCGTCTACGCCGGGTGCTGCCTGGTCTTCGCGGCGCTCGAGTGTCTGATCTGGTTCAGGATCCACCGGTACCTGTCCCTGGTCCCGGTAAAAGTGTCCAAGCGCGATCAGCGCTGAGCCTTCCTCTTGAGCAGGAACTCGACCAGGCGCCGCAAGAGGTTCGCCAGGTAGATGGAGACGAACATGATGAGGGCGACGTTGACGAACCGGGTCCAGATGGGATCCGGCACCAGCGTCGTCCTCTTCAGGTTCGCGACCAGGTACCAGACGCTCAGGGCTACCCCCACCAGCCCGCCCGCCGCTACAAAAGGCCGCCTGAGCGGGGATATCGGTTTCTTGTCATTCTGCATTGTGCGATTACCAGCCTGCCCGCTCAGGGCTAATCCCTGAACGAATCCGCAGGTCCCTGTTCCCTATTCCCCGGTCCCTAGCCTCTAGCCCCTAGTCCCCAGACCCTGCCTTTATCCTCTTGAGCCGAAGAGTGCCGAGCCGACCCGGACCAGGGTGGCCCCTTCGGCGATGGCGGCCTCGAAATCCCCGGACATCCCCATGGAGAGTTCCTGCATTGCCACTCCCGGGATGGCGGCTCCCTCGATCTCCCCGGCGAGTTCCTTCAGACGGCGGAAGTAAGGGCGCGCCGCCTCGGGGTCGTCGAAGAACGGCGGCATGGTCATGAGCCCCTTGATGCGCAGGTTGGGGAGTTGGGCGATCTCCCGCACCAGGTCGATGAGCTCCTCGCAGCTCGTGCCGCTCTTGGTGGCCTCCTGCGCGATGTTCACCTGGACCAGGATGTCGCAGACCTTGCCGATTTCGCCCCACTGCCGGTCGATCTCGCGCGCGAGCGAGATGCGGTCCACCGAATGGATCAGATCCACCATCCCGGCGATCTGGCGCACCTTGTTGCTCTGCAGGCTGCCGATGAAGTGCCAGGAGATGTCAGAGGAAAGTTCCTTCACCTTGGGGACCAGTTCCTGGACGTAGTTTTCGCCGAAGATGAGCTGCCCGCAGGCGTCCCTGGCTTCGGCGATGGCTGAGGCCGGCTTGGTCTTGCTGACCGCAACCAGGCGCACCGAATCGGGGTCGCGGCCGGCACGACGGGCGGCTTCGGCGATGCGCCTGCGGATCTCCTCGAAGTTCTCTGCTATCGTCACAGTCCCCTCCTCAAAAACCTGCTAATCGAGCGCGCCCATGGTGCGCAGCGTTTCTACGACCTCGCACAAGGGCAGACCGACCACGTTGCTGTAGGATCCGTCGATCTTCTGCACCATGTGGGCCGCGCCCCCCTGGATGGCGTAGGCACCCGCCTTGTCGAACGGGCAGCCGGTGGCGATGTAGGCGTCGATCTCCTCTTGCCGCAGACTTTTGAAGAAAACCTTGGTGCGCACCGCCTGGCTCAGCGCAGCATCGCGCTCCCGGTCGTACACGGCATAGCCGGTCACCACCTCGTGGGGGACTCCCGAAAGTTTCTTGAGCATCCGGTCGGCATCGGCGGCATCCTTGGGTTTCCCCATGATCTCTCCGTCGCACAAAACGATGGTATCGGCACCGACGAAGAAACGCCCCTCGGTGCGGGAGGCCGCGGCGCGGGCCTTTTCTTCGGCCAAACGCAAGACGTGGTCCACCGGTTCCTCACCGGGAAGCGGGGTCTCGTCAATGTCGGCTGGGGCCACCACGAACGTGATGCCCGCGGATTCCAGAAGCTCGCTGCGGCGGGGCGATGCCGAGGCGAGCACAATCGGTCTACTGTTCATTACCAACTCCTTTACTGCTGTTTTGCCTGGTTGCGGCGACACCAGCGCGCCAGGACCCAGATCGCCGCCAGCACCGCCGCTCCAATGATGACGCTAATCACCTTACCCGTTGCCAAGCCGTAAATCAGCGACACCACTCCCATGATAACAACGAGCGCCTCCAATGAAAAGAGTCGCCCCACCACGCAGATCTCCTGATGTTCCTTGTTGCCCGGCATAGGACACCTCCAGAGAGACAGGTTGAGGTTGAGCAAAACCTGCGACCAAATCGGCTACCGCACCCCCCTCCCTTGACGGGAGGGGGCGGGGGGGTGGGTGAAGCTGCCATCGGCAATGATGTGTGACCTGTCTTCCCCCTCACCCTGTCCCGCAAGGGGAGAGGGGACCTAATTGGACGGCTTTCCCCAAATTTCCGGATAAACCTCCCACAAGGGGCGGGGAGCTTCAGGGTTTGTATCTCGCCGCTACTTAACCTTAACCTCAACCTGCAGTTTCCACGGTTCCAGGGCTTCCAGGCCGCGCTGGGCCAAGAGTCCTCGTTTTTCCTTCTTCTTCACCCGGCCGGGGAGCGGCGGGAAGAGGCCGTAGTTCACGTTCATCGGCTGGAAGTGGGCCGCCTCGGCGTTGGTGATGTGCACCGCCAGGGCGCCGATTGCGGTCTCGGCCGGCGGTACGGTAAGCGGCTCGCCCAGGGCTTGCCGGGCGGCGTTGACGCCGGCCACGAAGCCGCTCGAGGCGGACTCGACGTACCCCTCGACGCCGGTGATCTGGCCGGCGAAGAAGAGGCGCGGATCGCTCTTCAGGCGGCAGGTCGGCTCCAGAAGCGTCGGGGCGTTGATGAAGGTGTTGCGGTGCATGGAACCAAGGCGCACGAACTCGGCGTTCTCAAGCCCGGGGATCATCCGGAAGATGCGCTTTTGTTCGGGCCAGGTGAGCTTGGTCTGGAAGCCGACCAGGTTGTACATGCTCGCCTCGCGATTTTCCTGGCGCAACTGGATCACGGCGTGCGGTTCGACCCCCACCCGCGGATCTACGAGCCCCACCGGCTTCATGGGACCAAAGCGCAGGGTCTCCGGGCCGCGGCTCGCCATCTCCTCGATCGGCATGCACCCTTCGAAGTGCACCACCTTCTCGAAGCTCTTGGGCTCCACCTTCTCGGCGTTCAGTAACTCGGTCACGAAATTCTGGTACTGCTCCTGGTCCATGGGGCAGTTCAGGTAGTCGTCGCCGTCCCCCTTGCCGTAGCGCGAGGCGCGGAAGGCCTTTTCGTAGTCGATCGATTCGGCCGAGACGATCGGCGCAATGGCGTCGTAAAAGTAGAGGTAGTTCCCGGCCAGCCGGCCGATCTCCTCTGCCAGCGCGCCGGAGGTGAGCGGCCCGGAGGCGACCACCACGATCCCCTCGGCCGGGATCTCGCTGACCTCTTCGCGCACCACGGTGATGAGCGGGTGCCCCTCGATCTTTTCGGTGAGGTACGCCGAGAAGAGCTCGCGGTCCACGGCGAGCGCGCCGCCGGCCGGCACCTTGGTCGCCTCGGCCGCTTCCATGAAGAGCGAGCCCAGGCGGCGCAGCTCCTCCTTCAAAAGCCCCACCGCGTTCTCCAGCGAGTCGCCGCGCAGCGAGTTGGAGCAGACCAGTTCGCCCAGCCCGGGAAGCTCGTGTGCCGGGCTGAACTGCACCGGTTTCATTTCGTACAGGGTCACCGGCACCCCGCGGGAAGCGAGCTGCCAGGCGGCTTCGCAGCCTGCCAGGCCACCGCCGATTACGGTTACGTTTTGCGTCATTAATGCTCCTTGCTGATAATCGCTGTCATCGGACCGATCAGTCGAATCGGACTGGTCGGTCCCATGAAATAAATTGCAGGTGAAACGACAAGCGGGGCCGCAAAGGCCCCGCCGTAAAAGCGCAGTAAGCGCCGTACTGTGCCGCTGGCGCGCCCCTAGTCGGTGCTCTTCCAGTCGCACCCCTCTTTGGGGCACTTCAAGAACTCGCCCTGGCGCTTGTACACCTTCTTCACCAAAAGCGGGAAACCGCACTTGGGACAGGGCTGCTGCACCGGCTGGTCCCAGACGGCGAACTTGCACTCGGGGTAGCGGTTGCAGGAGTAGAAGAGCTTGCCGAAGCGGGACTTCTTCTCGATCAGCTCACCTTTGCCGCACTCGACACAGGTGATCCCGGTCCCCTTGGGCTTCACCAGGGGCTGGATGTTCTTGCAGTTGGGGTACGCCGAGCAGGCCAGGTACTTGCCGAAACGCCCGTCCTTGATGAGCATCTGGCTGCCGCACTTGTCACAGACCTCCTCGGACAAGACCGGCTCGACCACCTCACCGGTCTCCTTGTCGAGAGCCCTGATGTAGCGGCACTCGGGATACCCGGAGCAGGCGTAGAACTTACCGAACTTGCCGAGCTTCACCACCAGGGGCTTGCCGCACTCGGGGCAGACCTCGTCGGTCGCCTCGGTGGTGAGATCCGACTTGCTGAGCTCGGACTCCTTGTGCTTCAGGAGGTCGATAAAGGGTCCCCAGAACTGGTGCAACAGCGGCCGCCACTGCTTCTCGCCGCGCGAGACCATGTCGAGCTCTTCCTCGAGGTTCGCCGTGAAGTTGTAGTCCACGTACTGGGTGAAGTGGTTGGTCAAAAGGTCCGACACCACCATGCCGACGTCTTCGGGGAAGAAGCGCTTTTTGTCCAGGCGGGCGTACTTCCTCTCGGTGAGCGTGTTCATGATGGAGGCGTAGGTGGACGGACGGCCGATACCGTACTCCTCCAGGGTCTTCACCAGGCTCGCCTCGGTGTAGCGCGGCGGCGGCTGGGTGAAGTGCCGCTCGGGGAGGAGCTCTTTCAGGTCGAGCACTTCGCCCTCGGTCAAGGGCGGGAGCATCCCCTCCTTCTCTTCGACCTCGTCGTCGACCCCTTCGATGTAGAGCTTCATGAATCCGGCGAAGCGGATCACGGTGCCGGCGGTCCGGAAGCGGAAGCCCTCCCCTGCGGAGATCTCCACCGAGGTCTGGTCCAAAAGCGCCTCGGCCATCTGGCAGGCCACAGTGCGCTTCCAGATCAGGTCGTAGAGCTTGAACTGGTCCGAGGTGAGGTACTTCTTGAGCTCGATCGGGGTCTTGGAGATGTAGGTCGGCCGCACCGCCTCGTGCGCCTCCTGGGCGTTTTTCGACTTGTTCTTGAAGACGCGCGGCTTGGCGAGCGCGTAATCCTTGCCGTAGAGCGAGGTGATAAGCGCCTTCGCGTCGTCGAGCGCCACCTGGGAGAGCGCCACCGAGTCGGTACGCATGTAGGTGATGAGACCGACGGCCCCTTCCCCGATGTCGATACCCTCGTAGAGTTTCTGCGCGGTGGACATGGTCTTCTTGGCGGAGAAACCGAGCTTTCTGGCCGCCTCCTGCTGCAGCGTCGAGGTGGTGAACGGCGGCGAAGGCTGGCGCTTGCGCTCGCTCTTGGTGATCTTCTCGACCCGGTAGACCGGATTGACCGGCTTCTCGACCAGGCGGGGCTCGCCGGCGCTGCCGAGCGCCTTCGCCTCGCCTGCGCTCCCTTCCTCACCCTCGCGTGCGTTCACCGGCTGGAACTTCCGCCCACCCAACTGGCCGAAGAGCCGGAAGGCCGCCTCCTGGTCCGGGATGTCGAACTTGCCGAGCTTCTTGCCTTCGGCCTCGATGAGTGAAGCGCTCAGGTCCTTCTTCTTGCCGGTCTCGAGTTTTGCCGAGATGGACCAGTACTCGCGCTCCTTGAAGGCCTGGATCTCCTTCTCGCGCTCGCAGATCAGCCTGAGCGCCACCGACTGAACGCGCCCGGCGGAGAGCCCGTAGCGGATCTTCTTCCAGAGAAACGGCGACAGCGTGAAGCCGACCAGGTAGTCCAGGATGGAACGGGCCTGCTGGGCGTGCACCAGGTCGAGCGCGATGTTGCGCGGGTTTTGCACCGCGTTGACGATGGCATCCTTGGTGATCTCGTGGAACACCACTCGCTTGATGTCGAAGGGCGGCTTCTTGCCGTTATCGAGCCCAAGCGCTGCCAGAAGGTGCCAGGAGATCGCCTCCCCTTCGCGGTCGGGGTCAGTCGCGAGCAAAAGCGAGTTGATCCCCTTCAGTTCCTTCTTGATGGCGTCGATGTGCTTCTTGCTCTCCGGCAGCACCGCGTACTTAGGCTCGAATTCGTGGTCGATGTCCACCGAACCCTGCTTGCTGGGGAGCGCGCGCACGTGGCCGAAGGAGGCCAGCACCTTGTAGTCGGGCCCGAGAAATTTTTCTATGGTCTTCGCCTTGGCGGGAGACTCTACGATGACGAGATGCTGAGACATGTGACCACCTGGGTTATCGGATTGATCTGGTTCAAGCCCCTAGTGTAATGACCATTCGGGGAAAAGGCAAAAAAGCTTTTATTCAGGTGACGCTGAAGTGCTTGCCGGGGAGCTGCACGATGGCCCCTTTCAATTCGAGGCTCAAAAGCGTGGCGGATACCTCGCCGGGGGTGAGCGCGCTCTGGACGATGATCTCGTCGATCTGCAGCGCCCCGCGGCAAAGGAGCACGTAGAGCTCGGCCTCCCGGGGGGTAAGCGAGAACTCGGGCGGCCTCTCCGGATCGGCATCCGGACAGGGGAGCCGCAGCTCCTCCAGGATGTCCTCCACCCGCTCCACGAGCTTGGCCCCTTCCTTGATGAGGCCGTTTGCGCCCCGGCTGCCGCTCAGGGTGACGTTGCCGGGGACCGCGAAAACCTCGCGCCCCTGTTCCAGGGCGAACCGGGCGGTGATGAGCGAGCCGCTCTTCTCGCCCGCCTCCACCACCACGCCGCGCGAGATGGCGGAGATGATCCGGTTGCGCCGCGGGAAGTTTTCGGCCAGCGGCTCGGTCCCCAGGGGAAACTCGGAGATGAGCGCCCCCGTTGCTGCCACCGCTTCAAAGAGCGCCTGGTTCTCGGGCGGGTAGACCACGTCGATGCCGCAGCCAAGGACCGCGATGCTGCGCCCGCCCCCTTTCACCGCACCCCAGTGCGCCGCGGTGTCGATGCCGCGCGCCATCCCCGAGACCACGGCGACCTGGCAGCGGGAAAGGTCCCTGGCGAGTCTGGTGGCGGTGCACAGGCCGTACTGCGTGGCGCGCCGGGAGCCAACCAGGGCGACCGCCGGCTCGCTCCCCTTCAGTTCCCCCGTAACGAAGAGAAACGGAGGGGGGTCCGGGATCTCCATGAGGGGCTTCGGGTAGCGCTCCGAGAGGATGTCGACCACGCCGGCCCCGCAGGCCGCGAGACGTTCACATTCCCTGTCGGCAGCCGGGCGCCAGTTAAAGGCGCTAAGCGACTCCCGCGCCGCGGGACCGAGCCCCTTCACCTGAGCAAGCTCCGCGGCCGTTGCCTTCAGTGCGCGCTCCGGGGAACCGAAGTGCGCCAAAAGCCGCAGGAAGGTGACGTTGCCCACCTGGGGCACCGACTTCAGGGCGAACCAGTAGTAGTGATCCATGGGGTTCCCCCCGGAGGCGGCTACCTGGCCTTCTTGAGCTCCACGCGGTCGCCGCGGTAGACGGTGTCGACGCACTTGACGATGAGGGCGGTCGAGGTGTTGACGCCGGTCCGCACCACCACCAGGGCGCCGATCACCTCGACGGGGAGCTGCTCGATCTTCGCCAGGGTGTAGCGCTGGTCCGGCTTCACGTCGCGCACGATGTAGAGCAGGTTCCCGGCCTTGAGGCCGTGGGCGGTACCCAGGTCGAGGTAGACGGCATCCCCTACCGCGAGGGCCTGGTTGCCGGTCTGGCTCTCCACGATGTAACCCACCAGGTCGCGGTCCGCAGCCTTGAGCGGGACGTGCACCCGGCGCTCCTGGTAGGGGAGCAAGAAGGCACCGGCGCTGATTTCCTGGTAGGACTTGGTGATGATCGCCTTGGAAACCTTCGGGTCGACCTCGGAGAGCTGCAATTCGCCGAGCGGCAGGACGCGTTCGCCCAGGATCTCGTTGGTGACCGGGTGGCTCACCGCCCCCATTTTCTGATAGACGGTGAAGCGGTCGCCGACGTTGGCACCGTTCGCCCGGCCCACATCGGTATAGACGATGTCGTCGGTGCCGACGATGGCGCGGTTTTGGTGGGTCGAGACGATCACCCCGGCCGGAACGATCTGGCGCTCCATCAGGAAGCCTTCCGAACCGGT
This sequence comes from Geomonas silvestris, assembly GCF_014193515.1. Taxonomy (GTDB): domain Bacteria; phylum Desulfobacterota; class Desulfuromonadia; order Geobacterales; family Geobacteraceae; genus Geomonas; species Geomonas silvestris. Next base: position 642,548 of record NZ_BLXX01000001.1, read on the forward strand.
GATCTTGAACTCGCGCGCTGCGGCCGGCTCCTCAGCTGCCGCGACCGGGGCCTTCCCGGCGGGAGGCTGCGCCGCTTGCGGCCGGTTAGGGCGCGGCGCCTCCTCGATCTCGATCCGGTCGCTGTAAACCTTGATGCGCTGGCCGGGGTAGATGAAGTGGGGGTTGCCGACCGTGGGGTTCGCCGCCCAGAGATTGGGCCAGTAGTAGGGGTCGTTCAGAAAACGCTTGGACAGTCCCCACATCGTGTCGCCCGGCGCCACCGTGTAAATGGTAGGTTCTTCCTTAGTGGTCTGTGCCAGCGCCAGGGTCCCCGTCAGACAGAAAAAGAGCAGTGCTAAACAGACAGGCTTCTTCATACGCTCCTCGTAGGGCTTAGGGCGCCCCGGCCTCTCCCCTCATCCTGATGGACGAGGTCATTCAATAGACGCAGTTTTCAGTCCGAGCGGTTACCCGGTTTTCAGCCATCGGCTCATGAAGCAGCTGTTGAGCGGTGCGTCAATCGGCCGAAACCGAGCCTTCCACACCGACAAAAACCCAGTAAAAACGGGCCTTGAGCGCCTCCCCCGGGCAAAAATTTAACATAATTAAAGCTTTTTGGATGGCAATGTCAAGGAGAAAGCGCCCTTTTGGGGGTTCATTATAAGGGCCATCTGTGCTAGGATCGCGCTCCGGTTTGCAGGGCTTGCCCTCAGGTTTCCGGCGCTTATTTGAACTATTGAAAGGTCGTACCCTTCGTGAAAAAACCCGAACTCCTGGCACCGGCCGGGAACATGGAGAAACTCAAGGTCGCCATCCGCTACGGCGCCGACGCCGTCTACCTGGGCGGCAAGGCCTTCGGACTGCGCAACCTGGCCGACAACTTCACCATCCCCGAGCTTGACGAGGCCGTCGCCTACGCGCACCGGCACGGCGTCAAGGTCTACCTCACCCTCAACGCCTATCCCGGCAATGAAGGCATCGACCAATTGGGCGATTACTTGAGGGATATCGCGCACCTCCCGCTGGACGCCTACATCGCCGCAGACCCCGGGGTCATCGAACTGATCCAGGAGATCTCCCCCGGACGCGACATCCACCTCTCCACCCAGGCCAACACCACCAACTGGCGCAGCGTCCGTTTCTGGGAGAAACAGGGGATCCGACGGGTCAACCTGGCCCGCGAGATGCCGCTCGAGGAGATCCGCGAGACCCGCGAGCGCTCATCGATGGAGCTCGAGGCGTTCATACACGGCGCGATGTGCATCTCCTACTCGGGGCGCTGCCTGCTCTCAAGCGCGATGACCGGCCGCGACGCCAACAAGGGTGAGTGCACCCAGCCCTGCCGCTGGAACTACGCCATCGTCGAGGAGACCCGCCCCGGCGAGTATTTCCCGATCCACGAGGACGAGAGCGGCAGCTACATCTTCAACTCGAAGGACCTCTGCCTCATCGAACAGCTCCCCGAGCTGGTGCGAAGCGGGGTCGACTCGCTGAAGATCGAGGGGCGCATGAAGGGGATCTACTACGCGGCCAGCGTGATCCGGATCTACCGCGCCGCCCTTGACAGCTACTGCGCCGACCCGGAGCGCTACGAACTGAAGCGCGAGTGGCTCGCCGAGCTGAACAAGGTAAGCCACCGCGGCTACACCACCGGGTTCCTGCTCGGCAAGCCGCGCGACGTGGACCACGAGTACTGGTCGGACTACGTGCGCACCTACCAGTTCGTGGCGACGGTCGAGGAGCAGGCCGAGGCGGGGACCCTGCTCGGGGTGCGCAACCGGCTCGAGGTCGGCGACCGGCTGGAGCTCATAGGCCAGGGTGCCAGTTTCACCACCTTCACCCTCACCGCGATGCACAACGAGGCCGGGGAGCCGCTGCAGGTGGCCCACGCCAACCAGCGCATCGTCGTCCCCGGGATCCCCGAAGCCTGCCAGTTCGACCTGATCAGGCGCGAGAAAAAAGCCGAGGTTGCCTCATGATTTCACCCTTCAACGGATTGATGCGCTACCTGCGCCAGGAAAACGAAAGCCTCATGCGCGACCTGGGACTTTTGGCCATCGTCTTCGGCACGCTGTTCTTCCAGGGACTGGGGGCGCTGCCGCTCATCGACCCCGACGAGGGGCGTTACATCGAGATCCCGCGCGAGATGCTCTTGCGCCACGACTTCGTGACCCCGATGCTGAACGGGGTGAAGTACTTCGAGAAGCCCCCGCTGCACTACTGGCTGAACGCGCTCTCGCTGACCCTTTTCGGCGAGAACGAGTTCGCCGCGCGCTTCGCCGGCACCCTGTGCGGGCTTTTGACCGTGCTGGTCACCTACTACCTGGGGCGCCGGCTCATGGGGCGCCGTGTCGGGCTCTACGCCGCGCTCATCCTGGGGAGCACCGGCGGCTTCCTGGTGCAGGCCCGCATCAACTTCACCGACATGACCCTCAGCTTCCTTTTGACCTGCGCCTTTGGCTGCTTCGCCCTGGCCCAGCGCGAGGAGGAGCGCCAGAAGGGGCTTTGGTACTACCTCTTCTATATAAGTATGGGGCTTGCGGTGCTGGCCAAGGGACTCATCGGCATCGTGCTCCCCGGCGCCGTGATCTTCCTGTACCTGCTCTTCACCAAGAGGTGGCGCCTGCTCGCCGAGATGCGCCTTTTTACCGGCGGGTTACTCTTCTTCGCCGTCTGCGCCCCTTGGTTCGTGCTGGTGTCCTTGAGAAACCCGGAGTTCCCGCAGTTCTTCTTCATCCACGAGCATTTCCAGCGCTTCCTGACCAAGGTGCACCACCGCTACCAGCCGATTTGGTTCTTCGTCCCGGTGCTCCTGGCGACCCTGCTCCCCTGGTCCCCGCTCATCCCGGCAGCCTTGAAACGTGGCTGGACCGAGCGCCGCGGCACCGGAGCCACCCTCTTCCTGGTGCTCTGGGCCGTGGTGATCTTTGCCTTTTTCTCCAAGTCGAGTTCGAAGCTGATCCCGTACATCCTGCCGGTGTTCCCGCCGCTTGCGCTGCTCATCGGCGCCTGGCTCGAGCGCGGCAGCTCGCCCAGGAGCATGCGCTGGCACGCGGTCGGCGTCGGGACCCTGCTCCTCGCGCTGGGAACTGCGGCCATCGCCTACCCGCTTACCTTCCCGAAGCCCGAGATCGGGCTTCCCGAAGGGGTGCTGGTGGGCGGTCTCTTCCTGTGCCAGGGGGTGGCGGCGCTCATCTCAGGTTTTAGGGGAGAGCCGGTCCGTTTCCTCGCCACCATGGCCATCACGGCGTACTTCTTCTGCCTGATCGCCCCTCCGGTGATCTACGCCCGTGTGGTCCCCGACGTCGCCAACAAGGAGTTCTCCCAGGCCATCAACCAGAAGGCCGGCAAGGAGGTGCGTATCGCCTGCTACAGCGGCTACGAGCAGGGAATCGCCTTCTACACCCACCGCCGGGTGATCGTGGTGGGGGATCCTGACGAACTGACCTTCGGGCGGGACCAGGGGGGGCATGCGGAGTGGTTCCTGGACTTCGACGCCTTCCACAAGCTTTGGGACTCCGGCACGCCGCTTTTCACCACCATAAAGCAGCGCGACCTCCCGAAGCTTGAGGCTAACGTGAAGACTCCGATAACGGTCGTGACCAAGGTGGGGAGAAGGCTTTTGGTGAGCAACCGGCCGGTGGAAACCGGGCAGGTGCCGGCAAACCAGTAGGGCCGCTTTTATATACCGTATTCATTACGGCACGTTGCCCGAAATTGTTTGACCACCCGAACCGTTCGTGCAATATTGGCAGGTTGAAATTCCAGTGATCCGGAGGATCCCCATGCGCGAGAAATTTCTCCCGTTTTCCATACCGACCATCGGCGAAGAAGAGATCAACGAAGTCGTCGACTCCCTTAAAAGCGGCTGGATCACCACCGGTCCCAAGGTGAAGCGCTTCGAGGAGGCCTTCAAGGCCTACGTCGGCGCTCCCTACGCGGTGCCCCTCGCCTCGGCGACCGCCGGCCTGCACCTGGCCATCCTGGCGCTGAGCCTGAAGCCGGGGGACGAGGTGATCACCACCCCGATGACCTTCGCCGCCACGGTGAGCATGATCGTCCAGGGGGGCGGCACGCCGATCCTCGCCGACATCGAGCCGGGGACGCTCAACGTCGACGTGAAGGCGATGCGCGCCAAGATCACCCCGCGCACCCGGGCACTCATCCCGGTGCACTTCGCCGGCCAGCCCTGCGACATGGACGAGATTTTCGCCCTGGCCCGCGAGTTCAACCTGACCGTCATCGAAGACGCCGCCCACGCCGTCGGCACCGAGTACAAGGGCGCCCGGATCGGCTCGCTGGACAGCATCTCGATCTTCTCGTTCCACCCGATCAAGAACATCACCACCGGCGAAGGGGGGATGGTCGTCACCCGCGACGAGCGCCTGGCCGAAGAAATCTCCCTCATGAAGTTCCACGGGATGAACCGCGAAGCCTGGAAGCGCTACGAGGCGAGCGGCACCCCCAACTACGACATCATGATGCCGGGCTTCAAGTACAACATGATGGACCTGCAGGCGGCGCTCGGGCTGCACCAGCTGGAGAAGCTGGACCGCTTCATCGAGATGCGCACGATCATCGCGAACCTCTACAACGAGGCCTTCGCCGAGGTCCCCGAGATCGTGACGCCCAAGGAAGTCCCCTACGAGCACCGCCACGCCTGGCACCTGTACACCCCGCTCGTCAAGATCGAGGACCTGACCATCGACCGCGACGCCTTCATGGCGCAGCTCAAAGGCGAAAACATCGGCACCGGCCTGCACTTCAAGGCGATCCACCACCACCCCTACTACCGCGATCTCTTGAAGATCCAGCCGGGCGAGCTCCCCAACGCCGACTACGCCTCGGAGCGCATCCTCTCCCTGCCGCTCTTCCCGCTCATGACGCTGGAAGACGCCAAGGACGTGGTCGCCGCGGTGAAGACGGTGATCGCCCGCAACAGACGCTGACCCAGAGCCAGCGCCGAATCCTACTGCTCGGAGAATCTGGAATCAGTCATGGATAAACCGTACGTTTCTATCGTCGTTCCCGCCTACAATGAGGAAGGGAACCTCAACCCGCTCATGGAGCGCCTGCTTCCGGTCATGCGCGGTCTCGGCAAGCCGTTCGAGATCATCTTCACCGACGACGGCTCCCGCGACCGCACCCTGAGCATCCTGAAGGGGATGCTGCCGAGCGTCCCGGAACTGAGGCTCATCGAGTTCAACGGCAACTTCGGGCAGCACATGGCCATCCTGGCCGCCTTCGAGAAGAGCTCGGGCGAGATCGTGATCACCCTCGACGCCGACCTGCAGAACCCGCCCGAGGAGATCCCGCGCCTGATCGCCGAGATCGAGAAGGGGCACGACGTGGTCGGGACCATCCGGCTCAAGCGTCAGGACACCTTCTTCCGGAAGGCGGCCTCGCGCGTCGTCAACATCACCACCAACAAGATGACCGGCATGAAGATGAGCGACTACGGCTGCATGCTGCGCGCCTACCACCGCGACGTCGTCGACAACATCAACCACTGCCAGGAGACCACCACCTTCATCCCGGCGCTGGCGCAGACCTTTGCCGCCAACCCGACCGAGATCGAGGTGGGGCACGCCGAGCGCGGCGAAGGTGAGAGCAAGTACTCCCTGTACCGGCTGATCCGGCTCAACTTCGACCTGATGACCGGCTTCTCGGTGGTGCCGCTGCAGCTCTTCGCGCTGATGGGGATCCTGACCTCGGTGGCCTCGGTCGGTTTCGCAGTGTTCCTGATGATCCGCCGCTTCATCATCGGCGCCGAGGTGGAGGGGGTCTTCACCCTGTTCGCCATCCTGTTCTTCTTCATCGGGATCGTCATCTTCGGCATCGGCCTGGTGGGCGAGTACGTGGGGAGGATCTACCAGGAGGTCCGCAAGCGTCCGCGCTACGTGGTGCGCCGGGTGCACGGCTTCCAGTAGCCGCGGGAGATCGGAAAAGCTAAGGACTTGCCACGGAGACACGGAGAAAATCGGAGGAAAGGCTTTTAAGCTGGAAACCCGAAGGCTTTTACTTCTCCGCATTTCTCCCAGATTTTGCTCCGGGGCTCAAGAGGTGTACTGGTGGAAAAGAAGAAGACGCTCGTCGTCTGTGCCTATCATAACGTCGGCTACCGCTGTCTCGAGGAGCTCTTGCGCCAGGACGCGGACGTCGCCATGGTGTTCACCCACGACGACTCTCCCAGCGAGGAGATCTGGTTCGCCTCGGTGCGCGAGCTCGCCGAGCGCCACGGCATCCCGGTGATGACCTCGGACATCAACCTGAAGGAGAACATCGAGCTGCTCAAAGAGCTCGCGCCGGACCTTTTGCTCTCCTTCTACTACCGGAACATGATCCGCGAGGAAGTGCTGGAGACCCCCCGGCTGGGCGCGCTCAACCTGCACGGCTCCTACCTCCCCAAGTACCGCGGCAGGGTCCCGGTGAACTGGGCGGTGATCAACGGCGAGAGCGAGACCGGCGCCACGCTGCACTACATGGTCGCCAAACCGGACGCCGGCGACATCGTGGACCAGGAGAAGGTCGCTATCGACTTCACCGACACCGCGTTCGACGTCTTCAACAAGGTGACCGAGGCCGCGGTCAAGGTGCTGGCCCGCTCCTACCAGCCGCTCATCGAAGGGCGCGCACGGCGCATCCCGATGGACCTGGCAGCGGGAAGCTACTTCGGCGGCCGCAAGCCCGCCGACGGCAGGATCGACTGGCAAAAAAGCGCGGTGGAGATCTACAACCTGATCCGCGGGGTGACGCACCCCTACCCCGGCGCCTTCACCTGCCTGAACGGCAAGAAGGTCCTGATCTGGAGCGCACGCCCCACCGAGGGCCAGGGCGAACCGGGCAGGATCGTGAGCAGCACCCCGCTCCTGGTCGGTACCGGGTCCGGGCTTTTGGAGATCGAGCGTTTGCAGGAAGAGGAGAGCGGCGAGCTCGACGCGACCGCCTTCGCCGTCCAGACCGACCTCACCGGAAGCAGTTTCGGCAGCGCGAGCTGATTCTCTGCGCTGCACCAAAGTCGCACTACCCGTGTTCCGGCAGGACCTGCCTTGGGCACGCCACCTGCCCCGGCCTCAGGTCAACCGGCAGATATCAATCACGTTTTTAGATTGGAGACCACATGAAAGTTCTTATCCTCGGCGTCAACGGCTTCATCGGCAACGCGCTAACCAGAAGGATCCTCGATACCACCGACTGGGAAGTCTACGGCCTGGACATGAGCTGCGACAAGCTCGAGCACTCCATGGGACATCCCCGCTTCAACTTCCTCGAGGGTGACATCACCATCAACAAGGAATGGATCGAGTACAACATCAAGAAGTGCGACGTGGTGCTCCCGCTGGTGGCCATCGCCACCCCGGTTACCTACGTGAAGGATCCGCTGCGCGTCTTCGAACTGGACTTCGAGGAGAACCTGAAGATCATCCGCCAGTGCGTGAAATACAAGAAGCGGGTCATCTTCCCCTCCACCTCGGAAGTCTACGGCATGAGCCCGGACGCCGAGTTCGACGAGGAGAACTCCCCGCTCATGCTGGGTCCGATCAACAAGGAGCGCTGGATCTACTCCTGCGCCAAGCAGATGCTGGACCGCGTCATCTACGCGTACGGCGAGCACGAAGGGCTGCGCTACACCCTGTTCCGCCCCTTCAACTGGATCGGCCCCAAGCTCGACTCCATCTCCACCGCCAAGGAAGGGAGCTCGCGCGTCCTCACCCAGTTCCTCTACAACATCCTGGCCGGCGAGCCGATCTCCCTGGTGGACGGCGGCAACCAGCGCCGCTCCTTCACCTTCATCGAGGACGGCATCGACTGCCTCATGAAGATCATCGAGAACCGCGACGGCTGCGCCGACGGGAGCATCTTCAACATCGGCAACCCGACCAACGACCTGTCGGTGAAAGAGCTGGCCTTGAAACTGCGCGACATGGTGAAGCAGTACCCGGACTACGCCGAGAAGGCGGAGAACTGCAGCATCGTCGAGACCACCTCGGACAGCTTCTACGGCAAGGGGTACCAGGACATGCTGACCCGCGTGCCGTCCGTGAAGAACGCCAAGAACAAGCTGGGCTGGGAGCCCAAGACCAGCATCGACGACGCTCTGAAGCAGACCCTCGACTTCTACCTCATCGAGCAGAGGGAGAAGATCGAGCATCTGCTGTAATCAATTGACGGTTGACAATGGACAATGGCAATTAACACCTGAATCAATTCACAATTGACGATGGACAATTGACAATTAGGCAGCATGACACAGAAAAGGGGACAGGCACCAGTGGAGCCCGTCCCCTTTAACTTGCAGCAGGTAAAATACCGTGAGCGAAACCAACAACGAAGTATCCAAGGACCAGAAAGCAGGAAGCTCAACCGACTCATCGTCAATTATCAATCGTCAATCGTCAACTGATTCCCAATCGTCAACTGATTCCCAATCGTCAATTGTCAATTGTCCATTGTCCATTGCTTTTAAAGTTGACGTCGACACCTACGCCGGCACCCGCGACGGGGTCCCGCGCCTGCTGGAGATCATGGAGCGCGCCGGGATCAAGGCGACCTTCTACTTCTCGATGGGACCGGATAACTCTGGAAAGGCGATCCGGCGCATCTTCACCCGCAAAGGGTTTTTGCAAAAGATGCTGCGCACCGGCGCCCCCAGTGCCTACGGCCTGCGCACCATGCTCTACGGCACGCTCCTGCCGGCTCCCGATATCGCCGCCTCTTTCCCGGAGATACTCAAGCAGACCGCCGCCCGGGGACACGAAACCGGCGTGCACTGCTGGGACCACGTCTACTGGCACGACTACCTCCCCCGTTTGAGCCGCGATAAGGTCTCCTCCGAGCTCAGGCGCGCTGCGGATCTCTTCCAACGCATCATCGGCAGCGCACCACGTTCGACCGCCGCCCCGGGCTGGACCGTCTCCGCGACCTCGCTGGAGTTGCAGGATTCCATGAACCTCGAGTACTGCAGCGACGGCCGAGGCTACGCCCCGTTCTATCCCGTTTTCGACGGCAAGCGCTTCTACACCCTGCAGATCCCCAGCACCTGGCCCACGCTCGACGAGATCCTGGGCGCCAACGGCATCGACGCCGACAATGTGAACGACTTCTACCTCTCGCAGATGAAAAGCGGCCTGAACGTCCACACCATCCATGCCGAGATGGAAGGCGGCGTCATGGCCGACTCGTTCATCGAACTGGTCGAACGCCTCAAGCTCATGGGGGCACGTTTCGTCACCTTGGGCGAGGTCGCCCGCGCCTGCCGCGACAGCGCCCCCGACGCCCCGCTCTCCATGGGAGAAATCCCGGGGCGCGCCGGCCTGGTCGCCATCCAGGGATAAACGCTAAAAGGGACAGGCACCGCCAGGTGCCTGTCCCCTTTTCCCTTCCGTCCCTCTTTTCCTCTTTTTCCTTCCCCCCTCCCCTACTCCGCAACCACCCTGTTCCTACCGCCGTGTTTGGCCTGGTAGAGCCGCTGGTCCGCGCAGGCGAGGATAGCCTTGGCATCGGGACCGTCGCCCGGGTAGCTGGCGACCCCGACGCTGATGGTCACCCGCCCCAGCGGCTGCCGCTCCCGCCCCGGGAAGCGCTCCTGCTCCACCTTGACCCTCAACGCCTCGGCGATCCTGACCGCCGCCTGCTTGGGGGTGTCCGGCAGCAAGAGCACGAACTCCTCACCTCCGTAGCGCGCCGCCAGGTCCGAGCTGCGCAGGTGCGACACCAAAAGCTCGGAAAGCCTGCGCAAAAGCTTGTCCCCGTCGGGATGCCCGTGCGTGTCGTTGTAGGCCTTGAAGTTGTCGACGTCCATGAAGGCGATGGAGCAGGGCCTGCCGGAGCGGTTCGTGCGGGCGATCTCCAGGGCCAGCGCCTCCTGGAAGTGCCGGTGGTTGTACAGGGCGGTAAGCCCGTCGCGCACCGCCATCTCCTTGAGGACGCTGTTCACCTCCTGCAGCTCGCTGTTGGCACGCTGCAGCTGGTTCAGAAGTTCCCGGTTCTGCGCCACCAGCCTGGCCTTCTCCGCCGCCCTCCCGGCCACTGCGGAGATGAGGTCCAGGCTCTCAAACGGCTTCACCAGGTAGTCGTAGGCACCGTTGCGCATCGCCGAAAGGGCCGTGTCGAGCGAGGCGTGACTGGTCATGATCACCACCTGGGTGTCCGGGTTGTGGCGCTTGATCTCCTCTAGGAGCTCGATGCCGCTCATCCCCCCCATCCGGATGTCGGTGATCACCAGCGGGTGCGATTTCTCCCTGAAGACCGCCAAGGCCTCTTCGCCGCTGGCAGCCTCCGCCACTTCGAACCCGTCGGCACTAAGCACCTGTGAAACGACACTTCTCAAGGTTTCCTCGTCATCTACCACTAACAGTTCCATAGATCCTCCCCGACCGTAGCCGTGACTAAAACCGCCCCCGTTGCTGCGGGAAGCGTGATGATGAAGGTGGTTCCCGCTCCGATTGCACTCTCCAGCCTGATCTCTCCGCCATGGTCCTTGACGATGCCGTAGCTCACCGAAAGCCCGAGCCCGGTCCCCTGCCCCACCGGTTTGGTGGTGAAGAAGGGCTCGAAGATCCTCGCCTGGATCTCCTCCGGGATGCCGGGGCCGGTGTCCGCCACCCGCAGTTCCACCCCGCCCCGGTCCGTTCTCCGTGCCGCCAGGCGCACCGTCCCGCTGCTCCCGGCCATCGCCTGCTGGGCGTTGATCATCAGGTTCATGAGCACCTGCTGCAGCTGGTTCGCGTTCCCCCGGCAGACCGGGAGGTCGCAGCCGAGTTCCTGTTCCACCTTGATGCTGTGGATGCCGAGCTGGTGGTCCACGATGGCGACGGCATCGGCGACCACCTGCGGGATGTCCACGTCGTCGAAGACCACCTGTTCCTGCCGGGCGAACTTGAGCAGGTTCTCGATGATGGTCTTGCAGCGCTTGGTCTCCTTCTCGATGATCAGGAGGTTCTTCTGCAGGGGATGCCCCTGTTCCACCCCGCGCAACGAGAGCTGGGTGATCCCGAGGATCCCGGCGAGCGGGTTCTTCACCTCGTGGGCGATACCCGCACCCAGCGAGCCGAAGGCGGCCATCTTCTCGGACTGCACCAGCTGCCCGTAGAGGTCCTTGAGCGCCCGCTCGCGGGTGTGCAGCTCGGACGCCATGCGGGTGAACGACTCGGCCAGGGCGCCGATCTCGTCGCCTGTGTCGGCCTTGACCTCGATGTCGAAGCGCCCCTGCCCCACCATGCGGGTCGCCTTGGAGAGCTCCTCGATGGGGCGGGTCAGCCGGTGCGACCAGTAGAGGCTCAATAACGCCGCCGCCCCGAGAAGGGAGAGCGACAGGAGTAAGAGATCCCCCAGAAGCTCGCGCGAGGTGAGGTAGGCCGCGCTCTTGCGGATCTGCACCCCGGCGGTCAGCCCGCCGCAGCGCACCGGAGAGAAGCCCCCCACCATGCCGTTGCCGTGTTCCTGGTACTCCATGGTCATCCCGGGGGTGCGCAACCCCCTGACCCGCCCCCACCAGGCGCCCGGCGCCGGGGTGCCGATGCGCGAGCGCTCCGAGTGGGCGAGAAAGCGCCCCTCAGCGTCCAGCAGGAAGGTCTCGAAGACCCGGGAGTGGCGCGCCAGCCCCTGAAGCTTGTCGAAGCGGATCACCGCGGAGGTGGTCACGTTCAGCGCGCCGTCCGGGGTGGGCTCGGTGACGGTCAGGGTGAGCGTGGGGAGCTTCGCCGAGACGGTGGAGTTCTCCAGGTAGGGTTCCCCCACCTTGAGCCCGGCGGGGAGCGGGTGCGCGGCCCGGTACCCCAAAAGCGCGTCCTTGGAAAGCCCCGCCGCGGCAAGTGCCGCCTGGTCGAAGACGGTCTCCTCGCCGTTTAAGTCGCTTCTGGTTACCATGAGGAACTCGCCGAACTCCTGGAACAGCCCGTTTAAGACCTCCTGGCGCCCCTGCAGGTCGTCGCGTCCCACGACCCGCGCAAAGAGCCGCAGGCGCTCCCGGTAGACGACCATCAGGGCGTTGGCCTCCTGGGCGGTGTGCAGCACCACCGTGGAGGTGAGGTCGTGGATATAGGCGGTCTTGTCGACGTGGAACAGCCGCGCCATGGTGAAGGTGATCAGGCTCAGTACCACGGTGACCCCGAGCAGCTGGGCCAACAGCACCTTGAACCTGAGCGGGAACTTGAGTTTGCCGTGCATGGCGGGTCTCCTTGCTGCTTTTTGAGCGAGCTACATCCTGCCGAAGACGATGCGGGAGGCGTAGCTCGCGTTGCCGGCGGGGTCGAGCGCCTCGACCCGGATCAGGTTGACCCCGGCCTTCAGCACCCCCAGGTAGCTGAAGCTGCCGCGCCGGTTCACGGCCACCTCGGCCCCGTCCACGAAGATCCGGGAGCCTGGCTGTGCCGCGCCGGAAAGGGTATAGGGCCCGGGGACCGAGCTCTCGGGGGGGAAACTTACGCTCAGCCCCGGTGCTCTATCGAGTTGGGTGAGCTCCAGGCGCCCGGTCGAGCTGAAAGGCCCCTCGTGCCCGAGCTCCACGCGGCAGACCCGCCAGTAGTAAGCGCCGCGCTCCAGCTTGCTGCTGCGGTACTCGGTGCCGGTAAGCCTCTGGTCCACCAGCGGTTTCTCGAAGTGCGGGGTGCGGTCCAGCTGGAAACGGTACTCGCCGGGACCGCCGCTCCAGGCGAGCCGGATGCGCGGCGGCAGGACCCGGTACTGGTAGCGCACCGGCTGCGGCCCGATAAGCTGCGGCGCCGGCGGCAAGGGGCGCGCCGGCCCCACCGGCACCCCCTGGCGCAGCAACAGCGCGTGGTTCGCCGGGACGTGCAGTTCGCTGCCGTCCACGGCGTCCACCTCCCCGGACAAGACGGTGAGGCTTGCCGAGTTGTCGTCGTGGTGCACCACCTTGAAGCGCGCCGCTCCCGGCTTGAGCCGCGCCACGTGCCCGGCCGCCGCCAGCTCCAGGCTCAGTCTTCGGGCGACGGAGAGGTGCCCGCGCACCTCCCCTTCCACCTGGACCCGGTAGCTGCGCGGCCCCGCCTCGTCCTGGGCGTTCAGCCGGGTCACCACCACGAGCGAGTTGCTCCCCACGGCGATCCGGTCCCGATCCCCGAAGGAGATCACGGCACCCGAGTGGTCCAGGGTCTGCACCGCGTCCTGGCTGTAGAGTTTGAGCCCTTCGCTCGCGCCGGCCCAGGCGATCGAGTTGCCGCGCCGGAAGCGGACGTCGCGCTTAAGCTGGGCCAGGGTCGCCTCGACGCTGCGCCCGGGAGCCTCGGCCGACGGGTCGGGAGAACCCTCGAAGAGCTCGCGCAGCGGGGTACCGGTAGGAAAGAGCGCGTAGAGGAGCACGATGAAGAGGCAGAACAGGGCAAGCACCATGGCAAGCGCCCCTCCCGCCTCGAAAACCACCAGCCGCAGCTTCTTGATCCTCATCCGGAGCCTCACGGTTCGCCTCCCGGCACAAAGGTCAGCGTGTTGTCCAGCCGCAGGTTCAAAAGCCTGGCCCACCCTGGACCGCGCAGCACCAGGCCGAGCACCTGGCGGTTCCCCTCGAGCGGCACCTCCACCGCAAAGCGCCCCTCGGGGTCGAGCGGTACCGGCTTGCCGTCGAACTCCAGGAGATGCCCCGGCGGGCACCGCCCCGAGACCCGGCAGCGGCCGCTGCCGTCCGGCGCGAGTCTGACCCCGCCCAGTTCGCTCCCGAAGCGGACCAGCTGTGAGCCGGCCGGCTCGGCTATGACCAGCTGGGGCACCGCGATCTCGGTTGCCAGGAAGCGCCCCGAGGAGTCCCCCATCTGGACGGCGAGCCGCCCCACCTCCGCGAGGAACGAGGTCTCGAAGCGCCCCTGGGGGTCCACCGGCACGGTCGACTCGTTCACCGTGAGGAAGGGGGCGCCGCGGTAGCGCTCCTTCTGCGCCGCCGCGATCGACTGCTGGAAATCGGCCTTCAGCTCCACCCGGCGGTTTTTCTCGCGCCCCTCGGCGCTGCGGTTGTGGGCGATGGGGCGCGACTTGCCGTACCAGCGCCGCGTCAGCCGTCCCGCGGGGATCTTCTCCTCGCGTACCAGGAAGTCGGCGGCCGCGTCGCAGCGGCGCTTGGAGAGCCCCATGTTGTACGGCACCGAGCCAACCCAGTCGGTATGCCCTTCGAGGACCACCTTGTCCTCGGGGTGCCGGCGCAGCTCCTGGGCGGCCTGGCGCAAAAGCCGCTTGGCCTCCGGGGTGAGCTGGGCGGAGTCGAAGATGAAGGCACCGCCGGAGAGGGTTAGGAGCACCACCTCCTTGCGGCTCACCCCAAAGAGCTCCGGCCCGGTGGCAAAGCGCGAGCCGTCGCGGTAGCTGACCTCGAGCCGGTACTGGTAGACCCCGCCCGGGACGAGCCCCTTGCCGCCGCTGCCGGCGCTGCCGTCCCAGTTAAGCCGCGGCTGCGGCGCCCCGCTCCCCTTCAGGGACGCGACCTTCACGCCGGCCTCGTTCACGATGCTGAGCGTCCAGGCGCTCACCAGTTCGGGGTGCTCCACCTTGGTGGCGAAGGCGAGCGGCTGGGTGAACTTGCCCCGGCTCAGCTCCAGCGAACCGAGCCGCTCCCGGTTCACCGTCACCGAGGTGGAGGGGAGCTTGGCGCGCTCGCCGTTGATGAGCAGGGTGAAGAGCTCGGCGCTCCCGGAAAGCCTCAGCGGCTCATCCTGACGCGTCGCTGCCACCAGGAGCGCCGGAACCGGAGGGGCGGCCTTACGCTTGGGGGGGGCGACCGGCGGCGCTGCCGCCTCTACCGGTGCCGGCGCCGGCGGCGGCGCTGCCGGGAGCGCGGCGACCTCGCGTTTCTCGACTTCGAACATATCCTCGTCGAACTTGACCTTCACCCCCACGAAGGGTCCCTGCCCCTGGAACGTCTCGCCCGAGAGGTCGCGGTCGTCGAGCCGGGCGTAGTTGTAGCCGGCGGAGAGCACCACGTTGCGGTAGACCCGGTACCCGGCACGCAGCACCCCTCCAACGCTGCGCTGGTCGGTGTCGTACTGGTTCAGGAGCTTGAGGTAGCCGGCAAGCTCCCAGCGCTCGGTCAGGTCGTAGCTCACCCCGGCCAACACCAGGTCGCTGTACCCCTCGAAGCTGCGCCCCGTCGGATCGTCTGCCCAGCTCTTCTTGCCGGCGTATTTCCCCATGAGCGTCCAGGTGCTCACCAGCCGGTAGGTCGGCTCCAGGGCGAGGATCAGGCTGCGGCTTTTGTCCGTGCCGGGGAGGCTGTCGCGGTGCTCCACCTTGTAGCGGACCAGGGACAAAAGCTGCAGCGGGTTGCCGGCCAGAGGGCGCCAGGAGCTTCCCAGGTAGCCGTCGAAGATGAGGTCGTGCCCGGCGTCCAGGTCCCGGTCCCAGAGGGTGAACTTGCCGAGCAGGGTGAGCGCCGGGTTCAGCTTGTAGCCCCCCCCCGCACCGTAGAGCGCCGCGGTCTCTCCCGGCCCGGTGCGGATCTCGTAGCGCCCGCTGAGCTTCAGGTCCTTCTGGCGCAGGTATTCGGCGGCCAGGGTGAACGCCGTGCGGGTTCCGGCATTCCCCTGCACCGTTTCCACCCGTTCGAGGCTCGAGTCGAAAAAGAGCCCCGGCGCCGCCTGCAGCCGCGAGTTGAGCCCGAGGATCGCCTGCCCGCGCGACCCCGCGAGGGAGTTTTCCAATTGGTAGCCGCTTCGGGAGCTTAAGGTGAAGCGCTCCTGCTCCAAGAGCTTGGTGTTCAGGTCGACGCTGCTTTGCTGGGTGGAGCCTGCGGCGCCGTTTGAGAGCGCGTAGCCGGTAGTAAGCCGCATCCGGTCGTTCAAGCGGCTCTCCAGCCCGAAGCGGGTCGACTGGCGCAGGTCGGGGTGCCCCTCCTGGTACTCCTCGGTGACAAAGGCGCGGGTGGCGTCGCTTACCCGGTAGTCGAGCTTCAGGAAACTGCGCGACTGGTACTCGGCGACGCTTGAGGTGCCGAGGAGCTGGTCGCGCCGCAGAGTGAGGTCGAGCCTGGGGGTGAGCGGTGCCTGGATCCCGGCATAGAGAAGGTTCGAGGTGTCCTCCACCCCGGCCCCCTCCTGGTCGATCCGCTTGAACCCCGCCTCACCCTCGAAGAGCGAGAACCTGCGCAGCACCCCCGCCTGGTTGCCGAAGATCCGCCTCCCCACGAGCGTCTCCTTCTGCACGAAGCTCTCGGCAAAGAGCCGGGTCACGGTGAGGCCGCGGTAGTCGAGGCGGCCGCCGTACTTCTCGGTCCCGAGCTCGGTGCCCGTCATCGACGGGTTGTAGAAGTCGCCCTCCACCTTCCGGTAGTAACCGCTTGCCTCCAGCGCCTCGGTCGCCCGGCCGTTCACACCGATCTTCCAGGCGCTCCCCCTGCCGTGTTCCAGGTTCTCGCTCACCGCCCCCTCCCCTTTCAGGGTGATCCGGTCCCCGAGCTGCCAGCCGCCGTCCAGGCCGAAGAGGGTGGAGTTTCGAAGCAGGGCCTCCTCGACCACCGCGGTCCCCCCCAGATAGGAGCCGTTCTCGGCACGCAACACGCCGCGCCCGCCGTAGACGTAGCGTTCCACCCCGCCGGCGGGACTTTGGTAGACGACCACGATGGTCACCGGGTTGAGGTTCTGGTCGAGCGAGTGGACCGGTTCCTTGAAGAGGATGCCGCCGGCTGCGTAGTCGATGGAATAGTCCGCGTAGCGCAGCTTCTGGACCACCGAGAGCACCCGCTCCAAATGGTAGCGGTCCCGCACCTCGATGCGGATCCGCTCGCTGTTCTCGAAGACCGGTTTCCTGGAGAGGAAGTAGTAGCCCGAGGTGCCGTTGCCGGGGAACTCGTCCCGGGTGAGCTGCTCCTCGCTGCGGCTTTCGAAGCCGACCAGGCTGCCGCGCTCGCCGTTCACCTCGAGCCTCACCCCGTTCAAGGCCCGGTCGTAGCGCGAGAACTCGTTCTCGGAGAGGTCGGTGCGGTAATCGCCTGCCAAAAGGTGGGAGCGCCCCGCCTCCAGCTTCAGGTAGATCTTGCCGCGCGACTGCGCCTCGTAGCCGATCTCCGAGGCGTCGCCGTAGACCGGGTAGTACTTCTCCGGGTCGAGGTACTGAAACACCCCCTCGCGGCGCTCCTTGTCGGAGTCGTAGGCGGCGGTCAACAGGTACTTGCCGAGGATCTTGCCGCGGGCGAAGAAGGCGAGCCGCTCCTCGTGGAAGAACCCCTCCTCGAAGCGGTCCTCCTTGTCGATCTTCTCGAGGTGCCCCTGGACGGCGCGCGCCCCCAGGTCGAGGCTCCCCAGACCCACCACGATCCAGTCGCGCAATTGGGCGCTGTAGTAGAGGTCGACCCGGGCCTGGGTCCCCTGCTCGCCGGTCACCCTAATCGGATCCGGACCCGGCTGCTTTGCCGCCCGCACCCTGAAGACCCCGATCCCGTCCTTCGTCCGCACCTGGTGCCCCGGAGTCTTTGGATCCTGGTCCTCCTCCAGGATCACCCCGCGCGCGAGGATGACCGTCACCATCCGCTCACCCGCCACCCGGCGCCCCTGGGCGTTCAGCACCTCGACGGTGACCGGGAGGACGCTCGTGCCGTCGGCGGGGAGATCCACCCGCTCCGGGCTCACCCTGAGGCGCGCCACCTCAACGGGTACGCTCCCTTCCGGGGGGCGGGGAGCCGGCGGTGGAACGGGGGCCGACACCGCAGGATCCGGCACCGGGAGTGACACCTTGCTATCGGGGAGCCCGGACTCGGCCAGCGCGAAGTCGGCGCGGGCCGGGCCGCCGAAAGGGACCGTGACAAACTGGGACCACCCGACCCCGGCGAAGGCGGTGTTGAAGGGGACCGGCTTGAGCCTCAGTGAGAGCGTGGCCCGGTCGATCTTCACCACGTGGTTCCCTGCCGAGACCCCGGTGAAGGAGTACTGGCCGTCGGGGTCGCTGAAGGTGAAGGAGCCGTCCTCGAGGTAGATGCGCACCCCCGGCACCCCCGGCTCGCCCGGGTCGGGGATCCCGTTGCCGTTTTTGTCCTCGAAGAGCCGCCCGAGGATGAGGGCCCGGTCCGCCAGCAGCGAGGAGCGCACCCGGACCGAGGCGGTCGCGGTCGAGAGGCTCGCGGAGCCGCCAGGTGCCGTGGCGCTGCCGCTCACCCGGTTCAGCGCCGTCCCCACCGGGGCGTCCGCGGAGACGGTGCAGCGGTAACTCAAGGTGCGCACCCTTCCCGCCTCCAGGTTCCCCAGGTTCCAGACCAGCTGCTGGCCGCCGCCGGTGGGATCCGGATAGGTCGAGCCGTCCAGGAGGGTCGATCCCTTCAGGTAGCGAAAGCCGCGCGGCAGCAGGTCGACGAGGGTTGCGTGCTCCAGGGTCGCCACTCCACGGTTCTCCACCCGGACCGTGAACGGCACGATATCCCCCGCCTCGACGAGCTGGGTGCCGGCCAGCTTGGTCACCACGAGCTGCGGGGACTGCTGGAGTTCCTGGGCCAGCACCACCAGTTGGTCGTTGAGGCTCGCCTCCCGTCCGGGACCCCCCTGCGAGACGGCGCTGACCACCAGGGTCGCGACCCGCCCGGCGGAGCCGCTTGGCGGGGTCACCTGCAGCTGGAAATCGAAGGAGGCGCCCGGTGCAAGGAGTGGGGTGATCTGACTGCCGGAGGGATCGCTCGGCAAAGGGGTCACGCCGTCGGCGGCAAAGAAGCGCAACTCGGGGGGGCTCCCGCCGTCGGGGAGCAGGGGCTGCAAGAGAGACGCCTTGAGCAGGAAACGGTCGGAAGCATTGCCGCGGTTGCTGACAGTGTGCTGGAAGCCGGCCGGCCGGCCGGCCTGGGTGGCACAGTCGCGCACCGGCCCCAGGGTGGGGTCGCTCAGGTCCTTCACGGTGACCAGGCTCTGGTTGGAGCCGACGCTGCGCTCGCTCCCCTGGACCGAGTAGCTCACCGTGAAGTCGTGCCGGATCACGCTGCCCGACGGGGTGAGCGCCAGCCCCCCCGCAGGGGCCAGGAACACCAGCAACGCGAGGCAGAGCGCCACGCTGGCCGCCATGTCTTTGCCTGAAGCCATAGCGCGCTTTCTCCGTCCCGCGTGTCACTCCACCTTAACTCTGAAAAATACGTAGAGGGTCTTGCCGGGCTGCAGCGTTCCGCCGCTTGACTCCGTCGCGCCTGAGCCGAGCCGGGCCACCAGGTTCCCCGCCGCTCCCTGCAAGGTGCCGCAGAGCGCCGCGGCGCAGGGGGGGCCGTCGCCGGAGGGGGACGTGGAGATGCGGAGGGTGCTAGGGACCGTGCTACTGTTGCCGGGGAGGGGGCTGGTGAGTGTTACCGAGGAGGCGGGAAGGGTCCCCGCGTTGGTGACGGACATGCGGTACTCGAGGAGCTCACCGGGGAGGACGCTGGCGCTCGTGGCGAAGACGCCCCCCTTGGTGAGGTTGCGCACCGCCTCGCTCACCAGGATGGCGGCATTCACCGCGCTGGTGGTGACCTGATCCGCCGCGCCGGCGCCGACCCCTGCGGCCAAGAGCTGGATGTCGCCGTGGGCGCCGTCGCTGCTTCCCGGGGGGATGGTTACCGCGAGGAAAAATCGGAAGGAGGCACCGGGGGAGAGGGTTCTGGTAGCTGCGACGGGTGTGGTTTCGCCTGACTGGCGCACCGCGTCCGCGGCCACGCCCCCCCCCCGCACCGTCGTCGGCGTAGAGGGCGCCGCTCCAGCCCGAGGGGGCACTGAGGGAGAGGGCGAAGCTGTTCGCCGTGTTGCCGACGTTGGTGAGGGTGTAGGGGTAGTTGACCACCGTTCCCGGAGGGCCGAAGCCGTCGGGGGGGGCGGAGAGGATGACTGCGGCCGTGCTGCTGCAGGCGACCGTCTCGGTCTTCACCTGGTCGAGCTTCGTTGCGTCACCCAGCGAAGTCCCCTGCACGGAGACCCGGAAGCTCGCGCCGAGCTGGAAGAGGGTCGGGGTCACCTGCACCAGGTAGCTCGCCGACTCCCCAGGCGCGAGCTGCGGCGTGGCAAAGCCGGCACCCAGCTGGGCGGTGCGGTCCACCCCGTCGGGGTCGATGAGGCGGATCTCGGTACCGCTGAGCAGGCCGGTCCCCTGCAATAGGATGCTGTCCGGCTGGTCGCCGGCATTCTTCACCAGCACCCTGTAGAGTGCCGGAGTTCCCGGGAAGGCGGGCTGCGACGTGGACTGCAGCTGGGCCGTCGATTCGAAGACGCCGGTGCCCAAGTAGGCGCTGTCGGGCTCGGAAGCCAACTTCACCATAAGGTCGGGCTGGAACCCCGCCCAGGCGGCCGAGGCTGCACTCAAAAGCACCAGCAAGCTCAGTGCGCAAAGCCACTTAAGAGATTCTCGGTGTGACAGACTAGCATTAGTTTTCGCTAATTTCATAACGGAAAAAATAACAGATGATTGGTGAGAGGCAAGGCCTAAAGAAAATTTGTCTTTTGACAACGGGAATGGTATGTACTTCCGAGGAGCGTGGCCACAGAGTCACGTTGTGAGACTTGCACTGATAACCAAGGAGCCCGCCGTGGCACAACTGATAGACAAAGCGCTTGAAACTGAAGACCGGTACTTCCAGCTGGCCAGCAAGGACCTGGTGTACCTGAAGTTCGTTCTCGAGGCCTACGAGGGGCTCTGCACCATGAGCACGGTCGACGGCAAGCGCGGCATCGTCAAGGTGAACTATCCACTCCCCTTCGCCGAGGACGTCCACGACCTGCTCGAAGCGCTCTGCGGCGAGATCGCGCTCATCGAAGTCGGTGCCGGAGGGGAACCATGCTGCAGGAGCTAGACGTCGCCGCCATCCTGAGCCGCGCCCTCGCCCAGGGGGGGGACTTCGCCGACATCTACTACGAGGACGGCTCCTTCACCGCGGTGGTCTGCGAGGACGGCAAGGTCGAGCGGGTGCTCGCGGCGCTCGACCGCGGGGTGGGGATCCGGGTCATCTCAGGCTTCTCCACCGCCTACGCCTACACCAATGAGGTCACAGCGGCGTCGCTCATGCGGCTGGCCGAGGCGGTAAGCCGCGGGGTGCGCGAGGGGAGCGCCTTCGAGCGCGCGATCAACCTGACCGAGCGCAAGGTGGGGGCAGGTTTCCCGATCCGGATCCAGCCCGACCAGATCCCGCTCGCCGACAAGGTGCAGCTGGTGCAGCGGGCCGACCGCGCCGCACGCGGGTTTGATCCCCGGGTGCGCCAGGTGATGGCGGTCTACCGCGACGCCCGGGTGGTCACCCAGGTTGCCAACTCGCTCGGGGAATTCAGCGAGGCCCACAGCACGGCCACGGTCTTCATGGCCCAGGTGGTGGCGCAGGACGGTTCGGTCACCCAGACGGGGTACGAGCCCCTGGGGGCGCAGTACGGCTACGAGGTGTTCGACCAGGCCTCCCCCGAGGAGGTGGCACTCACCGCGGCGCGGCGCGCCGTCCTCATGCTGGGCGCCCGCCCTTCGCCGGCCGGCGTGATGCCGGTGGTGCTCTCCTCCGAGGCGGGGGGGACCATGGTGCACGAGGCGATCGGCCACGGGCTCGAGGCGGACCTGGTCCAGGCGGGGAGTTCCGTCTACCGGGGGAAGATCGGCGAGCAGGTCGCCTCCGAACTCGTCACGGTGCGCGACGATGCCACCATCCCCAACGCGCGCGGTTCCTTCTCCTTCGACGGCGAGGGGACGCCGGCCCAGAACACGGTGCTGGTGGAAAAGGGGATCCTGAAGGGGTACCTCTACGACCGGCTGAGCGCGCTGAAAGACGGCTGCGTCTCCACCGGTAACGGCCGGCGCGAGTCCTACCGGATGCGCCCCATCGTGCGGATGACCAACACCCTGATAGCACCGGGCGAGAGCGACCCGCAGGCGGTCGTCAGGGCCGCCGGGAGCGGCCTCTTCGTCAGGAAGATGGGGGGCGGCCAGGTAAATACCGTGAACGGGGATTTCGTCTTCGAGGTGACCGAGGGGTACCTGATCGAGAACGGCGAGGTGGGAGAGCCGGTGCGCGGGGCGACCCTGACCGGCAACGGACCGGAGGTCTTGAAGAACATCACCATGGTCGGCAGCGACCTGGGTTTCGGGATCGGGACCTGCGGCAAGGACGGCCAGGGGGTGCCGGTAGCCGACGCCCAGCCGACCCTGCTCATTTCGGGGATCACCGTGGGTGGGAAGGCGCAGAAAACGGGTTAAGGTTTACCTGCGCTGCGCTCACAGGTCGAGGTTGAGGGAAAAAAAACGCTTTTGCCGTTTTAGTCCGTGTTCTCCGGGCCTCCGTGGCCAGCCCTGAAGTTTCTAAGGAAGTTGTTTCTTCTGCGTTTTCCCAGCCAGCTCCGGCTCCAGCTGTCTCAATTTCCTCCCTATCTCCCGCCCTACCCAGATCTGCGGGTTGGACGGCGTTTCGCCCTGTTCCTCTTCCCACTTGCGGATGATCGCCCGCGCCTTCACGAAGGCATCGCTGAAGGAGTGGGTCGATTTCAGAGCGCGGTCCAAAAACGCCTCCCCGAACCAGGTGAACTTCTCGCCGAAACCGCAGCCGAAGGACTCGCTCTTCGCGTCGGCCGCCGTGATGACCAGGGTGTCCTCCCCCTTCAAGGGATCGATGAAGCCCCCCGAGAAGCAGGCGGAGACCACCACCACCTTCCAGCGGATCCCCGATTTCGCGAGCATGGTGCGCACCATCTCGGGAGTCACCTGGTCCAGGTCGAGCGGGGGGTTGCTCACCTCAAGCTCGTGGTCCCTTGAACCGTGCGAGGTGAGAAAGAGCACCAGGACGTCGCTATCGCGGTTCATCACCTCCCCCAGCCGCACCAGGGCCTTTTCCAGGTTGCTCGCACTGGCAAAGGGGAGCGTAGTCGCCGTCTGCGGGTTGTTGGCGAGGATCAGGCTGCGTCCCGCGGTCCGGAAACGCCTGTCGAAGACCTGCTGCGCCGTCAGCACCTCCTTCAAGAAGACGTCCTGGGTGGCGTCACCCGCAAAGCCCACGAAGTAGAGGTGCGGCCGGCCGCGCTCCCCGGGGAGCAGGCTGGCAAGCTCGCTGTCCAAGAGCCTCCCCTGCGCCGCCAAGACCCGCTCGTTGAGTTGCAATTCGCCGCTCTCGCTCCCCCCCTGCCCGGCACTCACCCACAGGTCGGCCCGCGAGAAGAACCACAGCGGCACCAACACCACGAGCAAAAGCAAAAGGGCGCTCTGCACGCGTCGGGCAAGCGGTGCGCCGGAAACGCGCAGCAAAAAGAGCAGGCCGCAAAAACACCACCATCCGTAGAACCGGTAGTAGTGCGGCGCGTCGAGGTAGGGCTGCAGCCACTCGAGCCACCTGAAAAGCGCCAGGCGCTCGAGGAGTGCGTGGGTGAGCTCGATGGGGATGCTGAGCGCCACCAGGGCCACCGCGAGCCCGCACCCGAGAACCGGGCGGGAGAGCAGCCGGGCGGCCAGGTAGCCGGCGAAAAGCACCAGCGGCAGGTGGAAGAAGAACCCCGGGACAGCCGCCGCGGCGAAGCTGCCGGAGCGCCCCACCAGGAGGTAGGAGACCCCGAGGTTGCAGAGGAAGTCGAGCAGCGCCAAAAGCGCGAGCGCACCCGGGGTGACGCAGAGCCGTTGCGGCGCCACCGGGAGAAGCAGGGAAAGCCGAAGCCCGGCCTTCAGGTTGCAGAGCAGGTTCCCGAGCGGGCCGCGCGAGACCGGGATTTCGGCCGTTTCGGCCGGGCCGGCAGGCAAAGCCCCGCCCTCTTCGGCGGGTGTGCCGGATGGCTGCACAGCGTCGGGCGCGCTGTCATTGGGAGTTGAAGTGGTGGGATCGTGCGGGTCGGTACTCATGATTGATGGATAATACCACGGCACTCGCTGTTTGGGGAGACGGCATTATTCTTTTTCTCTGGATTCATTGATGTTTTTGTTCGATTCTGCTATTAGCTTCCTGTCATCATCTCGCGCGCAATGCCTGTCAGCCCCGCAACCGTTGAGTTTGAACGTATTTCGCTTTTTCAATCGGGGCCATTCCTGATACCATGGCGAAGTTGCCGACACCGTTTTAGAGAGGTAGCACCATGCCCACCCATGACTGGAAAAAATCCAGCTGGCACTCCTTTGTGGCCCAGCAGCAGCCCAACTGGCCGACCGGCCCGGTCTTCGACGATACCCTGAAGACCCTTTCCCAGCTCCCCCCGCTCGTCTTCGCCGGCGAGTGCCAGACGCTGAAGGCGAGCCTTGCCGAGGCGGTCGAGGGGAAGGCCTTCGTTCTGCAGTGCGGCGACTGCGCCGAGGACTTCTCGCGCTGCACCGGGCCGGACATCCGGGAGCTGTTGAAGGTCATCCTGCAGATGTCGGTGGTGCTTGCCTTTGCCGGCGAGAAGAAGGTGATCAAGATCGGGCGCATCGCCGGGCAGTACGCCAAGCCGCGCTCCAGCGACACCGAGCTGGTGAACGGCCTGGAACTTCCCAGCTATCGCGGCGACATGGTGAACAGTCCCGAGCCGACCCTCGAGGCGC
Source organism: Geomonas silvestris (assembly GCF_014193515.1). Taxonomy (GTDB): domain Bacteria; phylum Desulfobacterota; class Desulfuromonadia; order Geobacterales; family Geobacteraceae; genus Geomonas; species Geomonas silvestris. The sequence goes on from NZ_BLXX01000001.1 coordinate 666,927, forward strand.
GCACCCCGGATCCCCGCCGCATGCTCGAGGGGTACTACCGCTCCGCGGCCACCTTAAACCTGGTGCGCTCCTTCACCCTGGGTGGCTACGCGGCCCTGGAGCGGGTCCAGGCCTGGCACCGCGCCTCGCTGGACGCCCTCCCGGCAGGGCAGAAGTACGAGGACCTGGTGCGCCAGATCTGGAAGACCATCAATTTCATGTCCGCCATAGGTCTCGACCCGCAGCACGTGCCCCAGCTGAACCAGGTCACCCTGTACACCTCCCACGAGGCGCTCTTGCTCGACTACGAGCAGGCCCTCACCCGCATGGACTCCATCTCGGGGGGGTGGTACGACACGAGCGGACACATGCTCTGGATCGGCGACCGGACCCGGCAGCTGGACGGCGCCCACGTCGAATTCCTGCGCGGCATCCAGAACCCCTTGGGGATGAAGATCGGTCCCAAGTACGACATCGACGACATCAAGCGGATCATCGAGCGCTTGAGCCCGGACAACGAGCCGGGGCGGCTCACCCTGATCACCCGCTTCGGGGTGGCGAAAATCGAGGAGTGCCTGCCGCCCCTGGTGCGGGAGCTGACCCGCGAGGGGTACAAGGTGGTCTGGAGCTGCGATCCGATGCACGGCAACACCTACCAGAACCAGTTCGGGCAGAAAACCAGGAACTTCGAGGTGGTCCTGCAGGAGATCCGTTCCTTCTACCAGATCCACAGGGCCGAGGGGACCGTGCCGGGTGGCGTGCACCTGGAGCTGACCGGCGACAACGTGACCGAGTGTACCGGTGGTAGCCGGCAGCTCATGGACCAGCACCTGCACCAGAACTACCAGACCAACTGCGACCCGCGCCTCAACGCCGAGCAGGGGGTGGAACTCGCGTTCGAGCTGGCCGACCTGCTGCACCCGCACCAGTAAAAGGGATACACGGGATAAAACCAAACGAACAGGGATGAATGGGATAAACGGGATAACGTCCCGGACCAAAACGGCTGAAGGGGGTAACCTAAAGGCGTGGCTTTTGCCTTTACGTTCATCAGGTCTTAAGGTTATATCCCCTTTATCCCATTCATCCCTGTTCTCTATGTTCATCAGGTTTCAAAATTTTATCCGGTTAATCCTATTCATCCCTGTTAGTTTAGTCTTTGTCCATGTTGAACCGGAGGAGAGATGAAGATCGTCAGTCTGCTGGGGAGTCCCCGGCCCAACAGCAACAGTTCCGCCATTGCCAACCGGTTCCTGAAGACCGCACAGGAGCTCGGCGCCGAGACCACCTGTTTCACCCTGAACCGCCTGAACTACCGGGGGTGCCAGGGGTGCTACGTCTGCAAGACCACCCTGGACCACTGCGTGCTGCGGGACGACCTGGCCCAGGTGCTCGACGCGGTGGCCGAAGCCGACCTCGTGGTACTCGCCTCGCCGGTCTACTACGGGGAGGTCACCAGCCAGCTCAAGGGTTTTTTGGACCGGACCTTCTCCTACCTGGTCCCTGACTACCGGACCAGTGCCACCCCCACCCGGCTCTCGCCGAAGAAGCTCGTCTTCGTGCAGACCCAGGGGCATCCCGACGAGGAGATGTTCGCTGACATCTTCCAGCGGTACGAGCACTTCCTGAAGTGGACGGGGTTTACCGAAGCGACCCTGATCCGCGCCTGCGGCATCGGGCCGGGGAGCGTCGACGCCCCCCCCGAAGAGGCGCTGCGCGAGGCCGAAGCAGTGGCCCGCCGCCTGGTTTCCTGATCCCCAGCGCAAGGCGGCACAGCTTCTCCCCACAAGACACAAAAGAGTTTCTTCAAACAGGTTCGGCCTCCCGCGTTGACGCAGGAGGCCGAACATTTTAGAGCTTTGATTTTCTCAGGTTTTCCCCAGATTTTCCCGGTTTTACGGTTTTCTCCGTGTCTCCGTGGCTAACCCCGTTTATCAGAATTCGATGCTGAACTCGGCCCCCGCGTCGTTATTGCGCACCGACAAAAGCCCCCCCATGTGCTTCTCGACCATCGTCTTCGACATGAAGAGCCCCACGCCGGTCCCGGACTTCGGTTCCTTGGTGGTGAAATACGGATCGAAGATCTTCCCCATGATCTCCTCGGGAATCCCCCCCGCGTTGTCCGCGATGGTCACCACGGTCCTGCCGTTTTCTCCCCCCATGGTGATCAGCACCCGCGGGTCCGGGACCGTCTTCTTGGCGAACTCTTCCTGTGCGTTCATCAGGATGTTGAGCAGCACCTGGGAAAACTCCGCCGGGTACCCGTAGATGTAGGGATCGTCCCCGCCCTGTACCTCGACCCCGATCCGGTGCTTGGCAAAACTCCCCTCCAAAAGCAGAAGGGTCCGCTGCACCTCCGCATTGACCCGGAACTTCACCTTCTCCTTGTCGGTCCTGAAGAAGTTGCGGAACTCGTCCAAGGTGCAGGACATCTGGTTGATGAGGCTCCCCGCCTTGCGCGCCACCTCGTCCAGATACTTCTTGGTGAGATCCCCCTTGGTGAAGGTGACCGGCACCTGCTGGATCAGCTGCCCCAGATCGTTCAGGGGCTTGCGCCACTGGTTGGCGATGTTCCCGATCATCTCCCCCATCGCCGCCTGGCGCCCCTGCTGCACCAGTAACTGCTCCTTCTCGCTCAGCTTCTCCAGGGCGTCCAGACGCTCGCGGGTCTGCTTCTCGAGGTCGGCGATGGTATGCAGAAGTTCGCGCTCCGCCTGATCGCGCTGCGCGGCACGGGTCTGCAGCAACCGGTAGGCCTGCTCCAGCGCCGCAGCCACCTCCGCGGTCTCCTTCACCGCGAAGCTCCCCGCTGCCGGGACCATCTCGGCCCGCCCCAGGGAGAGCGCGGGCTCCACCAGCGACTGGATGGCGTGGGCGATCTTGCGGGCGTACCCGAAGATGAGCGCCAGCACCAACCCGGTCACCACCAGCGCAGCCAGGATGGTCCAGCCGGTCCAGCGGTACAGCGCAGCCAGCACCGCCCCCTTGGGCACCTCGATCAGCACCGACCAGTTGGAGAGCGCCGAGCGACACAGGGTAGCCAGCACCGGTGCCCCCTCCAGGTTGGTGCTCTCGACGGTCCCCTCCCGGGCCGCCTCCCCCAACGCTGCGGGTATCTTGCTCCCGATACTCCGCTCCGAGTTCGGGGTCCGGGCCACCAGGATCTGGTCGCTATCCAGGATGAGTCCGTACCAGTCGGGGCGCAGGGTCGCCTGACGCAAGACCTCCGCCATCGGTTCGGAGCGCAGGGTAAGCGCCAGGTCGTACTTGACCGTGCCGTTCACGAAGACCGGGACGTCGACGCTCACCTGGGACTGCTGGCTGACCGCCCCCATGTAGAGCCCCGACACCGTCGGTCTGGCGGTCTGGAAGATGAGGCGCACGGCATCCAGGTTGTTGCGGCGCGGCAGGGTCGATCCGAACGGACGCGCGGTGTGCAACAGCTCCTGACCGTAGCGGTCCGCCAACAGGATGTCAGCGGACGGGTAGGATTTCAGCACCTGCTGGGCCTGCCGGTGAACCGCCGCCAGGTCGCCAGCCGCAAAGCTCGGCGAGGTGGACAGGGTGGAGAGGGAAGCCTCGATGCTGACGATCTCGCGGTCCACCACCCGGGTCAGCGAGCGTGCGGTGTCAAGCATGCTCCGGTTCAACTCGTCGCGCTTGGTCAAGAAGGCGTGGTACACCAGGAGGCTCGCGATGAGCCAGACCGGTGCCACGGCGGCGATTACCAGGCGGATCAGGTGAAAGCGGATGCTGCAGGGATTGGGCGAAGTGGCAGGTTTCATTGCAGCGGTTTCCGGCATGGTTTCCCCCAGGGATGCGTTATACTGGGCGAGGCCCGATACGGACCGCCCCGGCGGTACGGCGAGCTTCCGGGCGCACCGGGAAACTCTACCATCCGGCACCGCCCAGACAAGACGCTGCGGTCAATTAAATTACAACTCCTTAATACCCATTTCTCCCCGTTCTCCCTACAGGCCGCCCCACCCTTGCCGGGCGCGGCAGGGAGATCCGAAAACGCGATGGACGGAACCGGCACTTGCCGTTATAGTAAGTCTAATGAATCAACCTACCTCACCCGGGAGGCTCCCATGAGAATAGCTGTCAGTTCCGAAAATCCCCTGCAACTCAGCTGCGCGGCATTGGTGGTCGGCGTCTTCGAGGACGCCCAGACCGAACTCAGCCGCGAGGTAAACACCGCACTCGACGGCTGGCTGGACCGGCTGACCGAAAACCGCGAGTTCACCGGCAAACCCGGCAGCTCGCGCCTCCTGCACAGCTTCGGCCGGCTCCCCGCCGAGCGGCTCGTGCTGGTGGGGCTCGGCAAACGGGCAGAGCTTACCCCGGAGAAGCTGCGCCAGGCCGCGGGGAACGCGATGCAGGCGCTGAAGGGGGCGCGGGTCGCCAGCTTCGCCAGCGCCCTTTCCAGCGCCGCCGGCTTCCCGGAGGCACTGGAGGCCGTTGCGAGCGGCACCCTATTGGGGAGCTACAGCTTCGACGAGTACAAGACCAAGAACCAGGAGGAGCGCTTCAGCTTCGAGGCGGCGACCTTGTTGCTCCCGGCGGATGCCGACCAAGACGCGGCGGGCGAGCGGCTGCGGCACAGCGAGGCCCTCTGCGGCGGCGTGCGCCTCGCGAGGGACCTGGTATCCCAGCCGGGAAACGTGGTCAACACCGGCTACCTGGCCGACACCGCCCGCAAGCTTGCCGAGCGGCACGGCCTCAGCTGCCGGGTCTACGAGCTTGACGAGTTGGCCCAGATGGGGCTCAACGCGCTCATCGCGGTCGGCAAGGGGTCGGTGGAGCCGCCGCGCCTCATCGTGGTCGAGTACCAGGGGGCACCGCAACCGGGGAACCCGGTGGTGCTGGTCGGCAAGGGGATCACCTTCGACTCGGGCGGCATCTCGCTGAAGCCGGGCGCGGGGATGGAGGAGATGAAGACCGACATGGCCGGGAGCGCCGCGGTGCTCGGGACCCTGGAGGCGGTGGCCGGGCTCAGGCTGCCGGTGAACCTGGTCGGCATCATCCCGACCGCCGAGAACATGCCGGACGGCAAGTCGTTTCGCCCCGGCGACGTTCTGACCTCCTATTCCGGGCTTACCATCGAGATCACCAACACCGATGCCGAAGGGCGCCTCATCCTCTGCGACGCGCTACACTTCGCCCAGCAGTACCGGCCGGCCGCCCTCATCGACCTGGCGACCCTGACCGGCGCCTGCGTGGTGGCGCTGGGGCACGAGGCAACCGGCCTCATCGCCAACGACGACCAGCTCGCCGAGGCGCTGAAGAGCTCGGGGGCGCGGACCGGTGAGCGGCTCTGGCAGCTACCGGTTTTCGAGGAGTACGGCGAGAACATGAAGAGCGACATCGCCGACCTGAAGAACGCGGGCAGCCGGGACGCCGGAGCCAGCAAGGCGGGGTGGTTCCTGAAGCAGTTCGTGGGCGAGTCCCCCTGGGCCCACCTGGACATAGCAGGCACCGCCTGGAGCGACAAAGCGCGCCCCTACTGCCCCAAGGGCGCCACCGGCGTCGGCGTGAGGCTCCTTATCGACTACCTGCAAAGCCGCTAACCCAGCTTTCACCCAAAGCCACCTAAAGATCCGGCAGTTCCGGCCCGCAGCTCTCCCGGAACTGCCGGATCTTATTTTTTCAGGAAGTGGTGGCGCAGCACCGGCGCCAGGGCCAAGAGCGCCAGCATCCCGAGCCCCGCGAGGATCCGCCCGGATACCAGGTCCCGCACCTCGTTCACCCGCCTCAGCTGGGTCCCCAGGTAGGTGTAGATGCAGGAACCCGGCAGGATCCCCAACGAGGTGGTCCAGATGAAGGTGCGCAGCGGGATCCTGCTGATGCCGGCGCAGTAGTTCACCGCGAAAAACGGCAGGACCGGCAGGATGCGCAGGGTGAGCAGGTAGCTCCCGCCGCGCTCTGCCAGCTCGCGGTTCAACCGGGCGAGCGGTTCGCGGAAGCGGCGCTGCACCCAGTCCCTCACCAGGTACCGCGCCGCGAGAAAGGCGAGCACCGCACCCGAGGTGGCGCCCAGGTTCACGTACAAAACGGCAGGGAGCCCGAACAACATCCCGCCAGTCAAGGTCAGTACCAGGGCGCCCGGCAGGAAGAGGGCCGTCGCCAGGTAGAGCCCCACGAAGCAGAGCACGGCCTCCAGGTAGTTCTCCTCGATGAACCCCAGCAGCAGTTCCCGATGTTCCTTAAGCGCCGCCAGGCTCAGGGCCTCGCGTAGCAGAAAGGCGGCAAGGCACGCCACTACCAGCAGCACCAGTGCCACGAGCAGTCTCAGGTTGTGCGCCGTCATAATGAAGACCCTCGCCCTTTGCCTTGCCCCCCTGCCGCGCGGCATCCGCCCCAGTGAGGTTATGCCGCACCGCAGCGGCCTTCGCAGCCACTCCCCTTCATTGACAACCGCCTCGCTTTATGTACCATCTCTAATAAACCTTGCAAGGACGCCGTTTAATTTTTCCAGCCACGCCCACCTCCACCCCACATGACCACAACGATCTCCATCATGACCTACAACGTGCACAGCAGCATCGGCATGGACGGCAAGATCTCGCCGCTGCGCATCGCCGGGGTAATCGAGCGCTGCGCTCCGGACGTGGTCGCGCTGCAGGAGCTGGACAGCGGCCTGACACGCACCTCGCTGGTGGACCAGGCGCACGTGATCGCCCACCAGTTGGAGATGACCTACCATTTCCACCCCTCGTTTCGGGTCGAAGAGGGCGGGTACGGCAACGCCGTCCTGAGCCGGTTGCCGCTGCGCCTGGTGAAGGCCGGTCCGCTCCCCTCGCACCCAAGCCGCAGCTTTGAGCGGCGCGGCGCCCTGTGGGTGGAGGTGGAACAGGGAGGGAGGGGACTGCAGATCATCGCGACCCACTTCGGCCTGAACCGGCGGGAGAGGATCTGCCAGGCGGAGGCCCTTCTCGGCCCGGAGTGGCTGGAACACCCCGAGTGCCGTGGCCCGGTGGTGGTCTGCGGCGATTTCAATGCCCTCCCCCGCTCCGCAGCCTACCGCTGCCTGACCCGACGCCTGAGGGACGCCCAGTGCGCGCTGAAGGGGAGCCGCCCCCAGGGAACCTTCCCGGTCCGGCTCCCCCTGATGCGCATCGATCACCTGTTTATCTCCCCGGGAGTGCAGGTCAGTAAGGTCGCCGTGCCGCGCACCCCCCTCACCCGCCTCGCCTCCGACCACCTCCCCCTGGTGGTCACCCTGGAGCTGCCATGAGCGTACTGAAACCGGGAACTAACTGCCTGGGGATCTTCGCGGCGCAGCAGACCGGGCTGCTCATCGACGCCAGCGATTACTACCGGGCCTTCTACCAGCAGGCCCTGACGGCGCGCCGCTACATCCTCATGGCGGGGTGGCAGTTCGATTCCGAGGTGGCACTCGTGCGGGGGGGCGAAGCGGAACAGGCCGGAGGCGAGGTGCTTTTGCTCAACTTCCTGGACCAGCTCTGCGCCAGCAACCCCGACCTGGAGATCTACATCCTCGCCTGGGATTTCAGCGCCTTTTTCGCCCTCGAGCGCGAATGGTTCCAGGACGTGCTCTTCGACTGGACCACCAACGACCGTCTCCATTTCCGCTTCGACAACCAGCACGCGGCGGGAGCCACCCACCACCAGAAGTTCGTGATCATCGACGGGAGCATCGCCTTCGTGGGGGGGATGGACATCTGCGCCTCGCGCTGGGACGACCGTCGCCATCTCAACGAGAACCCGCTGCGGGTCGACGACAGCGGCAAGCCCTACGGCTCCTACCACGACATCCAGTCCTACCACACCGGCCCCGTGGTCCGGGAACTGCTCGCCCTCTTCGTCGAACGCTGGACCGACTCCGGTGCGGATCCTTTGAAGCTCCCGGTCCTCGAACCGGCCCAAGTTCCCGAGATCCCCGGCGGGGTGCCTCTCCCCACCAGCCGGGTGGCCGTGAGCCGCACCCTGGCCCGAGTCTCCGAGACGCGTCCCAAGCAGGCATTCGAGATCCGCAACCTCTTCGTCGACGCCATTCTCTCCGCCGAGCGCCTCATCTACCTCGAGAACCAGTACTTCAGCTCCCAGGCCATCTACTGGTCGCTGGTCTCCCGCATGGCCCTCCCGGACCGGGGGCGGATCCAGATCGTGCTGATGCTGCCGGACCGCCTGCCGCTCACCGAGCAGCTTTTCCTGGGACTCCCCCAGATGAAGATGCTCTCCTCCCTTGCACAGGTGGCGGTGAAGACGGGGCACGAGTTCGCCGTCTACTGCACCGCCTGCGTGGACGGCGGCCAGCGCAAGCTCACCTTCATCCACTCGAAGCTCCTCCTGGTTGACGACCGTTTCTTGAGTGTCGGCTCCGCCAACGCCACCAATCGCAGCATGGGTCTCGACACCGAACTGAACGTGAGCTGGGAGGCGGGCCCGGGCGAGCCCGAACTGGGCCGGGCCCTGCAGGCGGTGCGGGCCTCGCTTTTGGCCGAGCACGCGGGGCTCTTCGGGCAGGGGGCCGAGGAGCGTTTCGCCCCGGTGGAGAACCTGGTCCAGCACCTGAACGAGCTGGCCGACGATCCACTCTCGCGCATCTGCCGCTACCTCGCCGATCCCACCCATGAAAACGTCGAACTCCTGAAGACCCTGGAGCCGATCGCGCGCCTGATCGATCCCCAGCAACCGGTGGACGGCGAGTACATCTTCGAGAGCCTCACCAACTACGAGACCAGCTCGTTTGCCAAAGGTATCCGCCGCCTGAGCCAGATCTTGATCAGCCTGTAGCCGGCGCCCGCGGGTGGAGCGTCCACGGCCGCTTGCGAAGAGCCCAGGACCCTGGCGCACCGAGACCTATTCCAGGGAACACCCGTAAGAGCGCACATGCTATAATGGGTTGTCACCAAGGAGGTAAGGCCATGGAATTCAACAAGGAAAGTAACGAGAGGCCAGCCGAAGAACCGCGTTGCGACACCAAGATCTGGAGTCCCACCTGCGAACGTCATGACTACCGGGCCCAGGGCGACAAGTATCTCTGCGTGAGCTGCGGCAAGATTTCGGAACTGACCCACGAGATCGGCCACGACCACTTCCCGCACCTCAAGGCAGAGGACGAATCGAATCTGTACTGACACCAGCCCGGTGCAACGAGAAAGGGAGAACAGCCTAAAGCTGCTCTCCCTTTTGTGTGTCAACGGGGCTGATTGTCGCCCCGCAGTTGCCGGTCCAGTCCCAGTTTCAGTTTAGTACCAGTCCCGGTCCCTGCCTCACTCATACAGCACCTGTTCCTCCGTGTAATAGGTCTTCTTCTGTCCCACCATCTCGTTTTTGATGGGGGCGCCGGTCGGTGCCTGCCGCGCCTTGGGCTTGTGTACCGCGAGATGCTCTCTGAACTCGCCGGCGATCATGCCGGGATGCTCTCGGCGCAGGTACTCGGTCGCCTCGTTCAGAACCTTCGGAATCGCCTGGGCCAGCTGGGCGATCGCGTGGCCGGGGAGCCGGCCGGCGAGCGACCTGGGGGCCACCCGGGCCTGCCAGAGGACCTCGTCCGAGTAGGCGTTGCCGATTCCCGCGATCAGGCTCTGGTCGATCAGGCACTCCTTCACCGTCAGTTTCGGCTTGCTCAGCAGGATCTCCCGCAGGGACTCCTCGGTCAGTTGCAGCGCATCGGGCACCGGCTTTCCTGCCTTGGGGTTGAGGGTCACCGTAGCGAGGCCGCGCGGATCGAAGAGCACCAGCGACTGGCCGTGGTCAAACAAGAGGGTGAGGACGGCGAAGGCGACCTCCTCTCCCGGCTGGGCACGCTGGAAGCCGCCCGAGAGCATCAGGTGCACGAAGAGCCGGTCGCCCCGGTCCAGGACGAACAACAGCCCTTTCGCCTCGCGGCGCACCTCCTCGACCCGCTGCCCGACCAGCGTCTCGCGCAGCTGGGCGGGTTCGACGTTGAGACGCGACCGGCGATGGTAGCGAGCGTCGGTCAGCTTCTTGCCCCCCACCAGCTGCGTCAGCGATTCGGCAAACACTGTCAGATCAGGCAACTCAGGCATGATCCGCCTCCCTTTCATGAACTCATCAACACCAACGATGGCAGCAGCTGCTGCCCTAGTGCCAGCCCAGCCCTCTCGTCCCCCGACTTTAGCAGCACCAGCAAAGGGGGACAGGCACCTACGCAGCCAGTCCCAAGTTCCCAGTCCCTGCCCTTACCGCCGGTCTTCCCTCATCCTCTGTTGCACCCGCCAGGTGTGGCCGGTCTGTTTTTCATGGTTGTGGCAGACCGCGTGGGCCGCCTCGTTGCTCGGCATCCAATCGTGGAGTGCTCCGCAGCCGTCCTTGCATTCCGGCAGATACTCATAATCGGTGTAGTCTGCGTCCATGTCGGCCCCCTTTCGCTGAAAATTCCCTAACATCATTACCGGGGGCTCCCGCAATGTCAAGAAAGGCACTGGTTCTTCTCCCATCCGGTTGACAATGCGGACGCGGCTCTTACACTTCTCCAGGATTAACACTTTCACATCTAAAGGAGAGAGCCAATGGCTACCAACACGAGTGACTTTCTGGTCCAGCGTCTCCATGACTGGGGCGTGCGCAGGGTATATGGCTATCCCGGTGACGGCATCAACGGTGTGATGGGAGCGCTCAACCGCAGCAAGGAGCAGATCACCTTCATCCAGACCCGGCACGAGGAAGAAGCCGCTTTCATGGCCTGCGCCCACGCGAAGTTCACCGGCGAGGTCGGCGTCTGCATCGCCACCTCCGGCCCCGGTGCCATCCACCTCTTAAACGGACTCTACGACGCCAAGCTGGACCACCAGCCGGTGGTAGCCATCGTCGGCCAGCAGGCCACCACCGCACTGGGAACCGATTACCAGCAGGAGGTCGACCTCATCTCGCTCTTCAAGGACGTAGCCGGCCAGTACGTGCACATGGCGACCTCGGCAAGCCAGATCCGTCACCTGGTGGACCGGGCCATCCGGATCGCGCTGGCCGAGCGGACCGTGACCTGCATCATCCTCCCCAACGACGTGCAGGAGCTGGACGCGGTCGCCTCTCCCGAGCGCAAGCACGGCACCACGTACACCGGTCTCGGCTTCAGCCGCCCCGAGGTGATTCCGGCCCGGGACGACCTGCGCCGGGCGGCAGAGGTGCTGAACGCCGGGAGCAAGGTGGCCATCCTGGTCGGAGCCGGAGCCCTCGGAGCCGGCGAAGAGGTCGCCGAGGCCGCCGAGCGGCTGGGGGCCGGCGTGGCCAAGGCGCTGCTCGGCAAGGCGGTCCTCCCCGACCACCTCCCCTTCGTCACCGGGAGCATCGGACTCTTGGGGACCAAGCCGAGTTGGGAGCTCATGATGAACTGCGACACCTTCCTGATGATCGGCAGCGGCTTTCCCTATGCCGAGTTCCTCCCCAAGGAAGGGTCGGCCCGCGGCGTGCAGATCGACCTCAACCCGCGCATGCTCGGACTGCGCTACCCGATGGAGGTGAACCTGCAGGGGGATGCGGCGCTGACCCTGCGGGCCTTGATCCCGCTCCTGGAGAAGAAGGGAGAACGGGAGTGGCGCGAGACCATCGAGAAGGAGGTGCGCGAGTGGTGGCAGGTCATGGAGGCACGCGCCATGATCTCGGCCAAGCCGATCAACCCGCAGCGCCTGTTCTGGGAGCTTTCGCCACGTCTTCCCGAGAACTGCATCATCACCTGCGACTCCGGTTCCGCCGCCAACTGGTTTGCGCGGGACCTGAAGGTCCGCCCCGGGATGATGGCCTCGCTTTCCGGGACCCTGGCCACCATGTGCCCCGGTGTGCCGTATGCCGTCGCCGCCAAATTCTGCCATCCTAACCGGAGCGTTCTGGCGCTGGTCGGTGACGGGGCCATGCAGATGCTGGGGAACGCGGGACTCATCACCATCTCCAAGTACTGGAAGACCTGGAGCAACCCGAACCTGGTCATCCTGGTGCTCAACAACCGGGACCTGAACCAGGTGACCTGGGAGCAGCGGGTGATGAACGGCGATCCCAAGTTCGACGCGTCCCAGGACCTTCCGGCGTTTTCCTATGCCGGATATGCCGAGCAGCTGGGGCTCATGGGGATCGAGGTGAGCGATCCCAAGCAGATCGCCGGTGCCTGGGAGCGGGCCCTGAACGCCGACCGGCCCGCGGTGATCGATGCCCATTGCGACCCCGACGTGCCGCCCTTACCCCCGCACATCACCTTCGAGCAGGCCAAAGGGTATCTCTCCTCCATCTTCAAGGGAGACCCCAACCTGGGCGGCATGGTGCGCCAGTCCGCGCGCCAGATGATGTCCTCCTTCCTGACCCGCAGCGAAAAGCACGAAAAGTAACAGACGGGTTAGCCACGGAGACACGGAGAACACGGAGAAAGACAACCTTGAAGCGAGTACGGCCTCCCGCGCTAACGTAGGAGGCCGTACCAGTTTTGGGCTGCTGTTTTCATGACTTCGTGAGGTTAAGTGACTTACCGTTTCCGTTTTCCCCAAGTTCAGATTTTCTCCGTGTCCTCCGTGGCTCCGTGGCGAAAAAGATTTTGCTTCGCCTTTCTGCCCAAAAAAAGGGGCGGCCCACACTCCGCCCCACCCGGAATACTCAGCGTGATGCGATGGTTACCGTTTCTTCGCCGTAATCGTCTGCACCGCCTCGCGCACGTACGAGAGATGGCGCTGCTCGTCGGCCAGGTTCGCCTGGATGATCGAGGAGATGTCCGTCGGCCAGACCATCTTCACGGCATCCTGATACTTGGAGGTGGTCAGCTTCTCGTTGGTCTCCATAGCCTCCAGGGCACCTTTGGTACCGGTCAGGCTGCGCAGTGCGGTGAAGCCGGAGATGAAGAAGCCTTTGAAGTCCGAGGTCAGTTCCGGCGGGGTGCCGCCCATTTCCAGCACCTTCGCGGAGAGCAGGTCGATGTGCCTGCGGTGGTCCCCCTGGAACTGGATCAGTTTGTCCTTGATCAGTTGATCGTCCACGTTCTTGATCGCCTGATCGTAGGCATGGGTGGCATCGACATCGAGTTGGATCAGTTTCTCCAGTTGGTTCAGGATCTCATCACGGGTCATGTGCTACCTCCTTTTGGTTAGGTTTCGTTAATACTAGCATGACAGTCGCCGATGGCAATGACGTGAATAGATTCTACGAAATCGGCACTTAGCTGGTTATACCTACGACTGAAGGGTCACATCGTAAAGAGACGAGGAAACAAAGCAAAGTCAGTAGCCGCGAAAGGGACGACCTCCACATTTAGTCCTCCCCCAGTTCCAGGTCGGCATCATCCACCGCAACCAGGTCCACCTCGAAGATCAGGTCCGACCCCGCTGGCGGTCGCTCGCGTACCGAGCGCATGGGCGCCTCCGGGATGGTGAGGTAGACGTCGTCATCGCCACCCTCTCCGGGACCGAACTCGTAGCCGTAGCCGCCTCCCGCGCTACCGGCGGGGAAACCTTCGTCAGTCGGCGCCTCGTCCACATCGAACTGGAAATCCTCGACCTCCGCCGCCGGGACCCGGATGGTGCGGGTATCGCCCGGTTTCATTCCCAGGACACCCATCTCCAGGGTGGGAAGGGTGTTCCCCTGCCCGATGACGAACTCGAGCCGGTCACGGGACGAGAAATCGTAGATCGTGCCGTCCTCAAGCTTGCAGATGAAACTTATGGTCACCCTCTTCCCCTCTTCCGCTTCCATACGGACCTCCTTGGCAGCTCCAGATGTCGGCAACGACAGAAAGGATAGACGCTTCGCTGCATGAGTCAACGCTAATTGTCTTTTCGAGGAGCGGCACGAGTTCTACCCGCCGGATCCGTTCCTGGTTGTGCTGAATCCACCTTCCGCTCGCAAAGAATCCTTGCAAAGCCGTCGGATATTCCATAGCATTAATATGTACCAATAGTTACAAGCATGAACCAGTGCAGGGCAGGGAGGCAGACATGCCAGAGAGAGAACAAAAAACGATCGGCGCACTCTTTACCGAGCTGACCCGGGAAGTGCGGACCCTGTTCCGGCAGGAACTTGAACTGTTCCTGGCCGAGATGAAGGCAAAGGTGACAGATATCGCAAAAGACACGCTCGCCGTCGGACTCGGTGCTGCGCTTCTCTATTTCGGCGCTTTTGCACTGATCGCGGCTATCGTGCTCGGTTTGGCAACCGTTATGCCGGCGTGGGGCGCCGCGCTTCTGGTTGCCGTGGCATTCCTGGGTACGGGGGTCGTGCTGGTGCAGAGGGGGCTCAAGAACTTCGCGCAGCTGGACAAGAAGCCCGAAGAGACAGTTGCCACGCTAAAGGAGACGGTACAATGGGCGAAAACACTAAGGAACTCCAGTCGGCGGCGGACACGCTTCGCGAACAAATACGACACACGGAAAGCGATATAGCAGAGACGGTGCAGGACCTGGAAGAAAGGCTCTCGCCGCGATTGTTGCGCCGGCGTGGTCTTCACAAGGCAGGCCGGTTGCTATGGCAAGGGGCCGCACGGATTCTGGCGGTCGCACAACACACCTCCATCCAGGCGTCTCTGGTGGCGGGAAGCGCGCTTTTGCTCGTGCTGCGAAACCGCAAGCGGCACGCTTCGGGGGACCACAGGCCCCTCTTGGAGCAGCACCCGGGACAGCACGGAAGCGCCACGGTGGCGAAGATGGCAGGGGCCACCGGAGGCCTCTGGATGCTGCTGCGCAAGGCGGCAGACCGCGCGGTTGTGCCTGTCGGGCCGCCAGTCTCCGGGGTGTTACTGGCATTGACCGCGACCAAGGCATTTCTGAGCGGCGCCCGGTCTTCCAAGAAAAAGGGCACCACCCAACCAGGGCGAAAGATGGCATGGCGTGCGCTCGCAACGGCGCTGGGAGCCGCCTTGGGGAGCTACTGGTACAGCCATCGGGGACAGAGGGTCTAAACGCGGGGCCAGTAGAAACGGAGGGATGGCAAAGGGTAAGGTAACCGGAGAGTTCAAGGAGGATCATTATGAAAAGACACGCAAGCACTACTGCCGAGCTGGTGAGTTTTTCCGCCGGGGCCATAGTGGGAGCGGGGCTCGCCCTGTTGTACGCCCCTAAGCCGGGGCACGAAGTAAGAGAGCGGGTCTCCGATGCTACCGACGGGGCCATCACCAAAATGAAAGACCTCACCGCCGACGTACAGCAGAAGGTGAACAGCAAGCTGCAGCGGGGACGCCAGTATGCCGAGACAAAGGCTGCGGAATTCGCGGAGACAGCCGAGGAAACCAGGGGCCAACTCCACTGAGTAGAGTCCCGAACCTGGAAAGGCGGCCGGCCATTCCATAAACCGCTACCGGTGTCGGCCTGTCAAAAAGCTCGGAGCGTCGCCTGAACGCGGCACTTCGGGCTTTTTCGTGCTCGAAACCTTGGCATGCGGCTTCGGGGAGCGCGAGGTCCTGCTCCGGGTGAACGAACGATCACTCCAAAAGCTCCCGCAGTTTCTTCAGGAGCAGCGCCGGCGAGACCGGCTTCTCGATGAGGTGCAGCCCCTGGATGGCCAACCCCGACTTGTTGATGACGTCGTAGGTGTACCCGCTTATGAAGAGCGCCTTCACGTCGCCGCGCAGCTTGCGTATCTCGCTGAAGGCCTCCCAGCCGTTCTTGCGCGGCATAATCACGTCGAGCACCAGGACGTCGATGGAGACCCCGCGCTCGCGGAACTTCTGGATCCCGTCGGCCCCGTCCACCGCCTCGATGACCTGGTAGCCGTGGTGCGCCAGGACCTCGCGGAACAGCGATCTCACCTCGGCATCGTCCTCGACCAAAAGGATGGTCTCCCCCCTGCCGTGGTGCAGGTTCTCCTTGGGAGGAGCGGCCTGCTGCGCGGTGCCGCGCACCAGCGGGAGGTAGACCCAGAAGGTGGTCCCCACCCCCGGTTCGCTGATCACGTTGACGAACCCGTTGTGCTGCTTCACGATGCCGAACACGATGGAGAGCCCAAGCCCCGTCCCCTTGCCGACCTCCTTGGTGGTGAAAAACGGCTCGAAAATCTTCTCCAGGGTGGCGGCATCCATCCCGCAACCGCTGTCGGTGACCGACAGGATGGCGTACTCGCCGCTTTTCCCGTACCCCTGCGCCTGGACGAACTCCTCGCTCACCGACGCCGAACCGGTCGCAATGGTGAGGCGCCCCTCCCCCGCCATGGCGTCTCGTGCGTTACCCACCAGGTTGAAGATAACCTGCTCCAGTTGCCCATGATCCGCCTGGACCAGGGAGGGGTCCCGCCCCAGCTCGAGGCGCAGCTCGATGTTTTCCCCGAGGATCGGCGGGAAGAACTTCTGGGCCCCCTTGACCAGCTGGTTCAGGTCGAGCAGCACGGGGTTCAGGTCCTGTTTCCTGCTGTAGGCCAAAAGCCCCCGGGTCAGATCGGCGGCACGCTCGGCCGAGGTGATCAAGAGGTTCAGGTACCCCCTCATCTGTTCGGAGAGCTGCGCCTCGGACTTGATCAGGCTGCCGTAGCCAATGATGGCGGTGAGCCGGTTGTTGAAGTCGTGGGCGATCCCGCCGGTGAGGGTGGCGAGCGCCTCTACCTTCTGGGAGTTACGCAGGTGGTTTTCCACCCTGCGCTGCATGGTGGTGTCCCGGAAGTTCAGCACGATGCCGGCCACCCGGTCGCCGATCAGATGGGGGCAGGCCACCCGTTCCACGATCCTGCCGTCAAGAAACTCCATGAGGATGGTGGAGAGCTGTTCCGGGTGCGCCATCTGCTCGTTGAGCTGCTGCTGGAACCCGATCGGGTCCTTCAACTCCTGGATGACGTGATCCAGCATGGCCTGGTACCCCTGTGCCATGACCGACTCCGGAATCCCGGTCATCTGGGGATACTTCCGGTTGTACATCACCACCCGCTTCTCGAGGTCGAGCACCAGGATTCCGTCGACGATCGATTCCAGCGTCGCAGAGAGGATCGAGAGGGTCTGCTGGTTCTTCTCCTCGAACTGCTTACGCTCCGAGATGTCCCTCACAAACGAGCAGATCCGTCCCGTACCGTGGTACATGAGCAGGCTCGAACTCACCTCGATCGGGACGGGCCTCCCCTTGCGGTCCAGCGCCAACAGTTCGGTGGACTGGGGCCCCTCGTCCTCGAGGAGGTTCCAGCGCTGTTGCCAGTACTCCGGGGTGTACCCCGGCACCAGGTCGAAGATGGTGAGTGTGGCAAACTCCTCAGGCGTCGCGGAAAAGATGCGGCAGAGGCTTTCGTTGGCAAAGACGAAGCTGCCGTCCTGCGCCACCCAACCGATGCCGTCGGGGGACCACTCGACGCTGTAGCGGGTGAAGCGGAGCTCCTCTTCGGACAGGCGGCGCTGCGAGATGTCGCGCGCGATCCCGGTGGTGCCGACGATCTCCCCCCGGGCGCTGAAGATCGGGGTCTTGATGGTTTCCAGCCAGACCTGCCCCCCGGTGCCGGCCAACTCTTCTTCGACCTGTTTGCTGCGGCCGGTTTTCATTACCTCGAGGTCGTCGGCGCGGTAGGCCTCGGCCAGTGCGCCGGGCCAGATATCCAGATCGGTAAGCCCCACAAGCTCTTCCGGGTTGCGGCCGCAGGCCTCGGCGAAGGCCCTGTTTACCGCGACGTACCGGCTCTCCTGGTCCTTGATCCAGGCCATGTCGGGGATGTTGTTGAGGATCGCCTTCATCTTCCGGTCGCGGATCTCCAGGGCCCGGAAGCTTTCGTTGCGAAAGCGCATGAAGAACAGCGAGAAGCAGATGAAAAGGACGTTGAGCAGCACGCAGCTCACGATGACCTTGGTCTTCAGGTTGTCGTAGAGCTCGAAGATCTCGCTTTTCTTGATACCGACGTAGATGGCGCCGACCACCCGCCCCTGGTTATCTTTGAGCGGATCATAGGCCGCATAGTACGGCTCGCCGAAGAGGAGCGCCTCACCCAGGTAGCGCTCCCCCCTATTGAAGACGGCCTCACGGGGGGCGCCGACGAGCCTCGTGCCCAGGGCGCGCCGGCCATCGGCAGTAGGGACGTTGGTGGCGACCCGGACATCGCCCTGGAAGATGGTCGCCGTCCCCCCGAAGACCTCCCGGACACGGTCCGTAAGCGCAGAGTCGCCGGTCAACGGGTAAGTGCCGACCCAGAGCTTGCCGTCGTGGACGCTGAAGCTGTCGCCTTTTTGCAGCAGCATGACCCGGAAGGCCTTCAGCCGCTCCTCCTGCTCATGCTGCGCATCGGTCACTGCGTGGCTGTACAGCTGCGAGAGAAAGAGCAGCGTCGAGGAGGTTATGGCAATAACCACGATGAGTGCATTTATCAGCGGATATCGCAGTTGGAACGTCATTTCATCTCCGCATTGAATTAAGATCGATACATCCGCGTCATTTCAAGAACACCGCGCATCAACAAGCTCTATAGCTGTCTTTTGTACTGGATTCAAGAAAAATGTATACGGCAGAAGCACCGGTAACATCGGGTTTTTTCAAGAGAAACTTTAGCCAAAAATAACAGTGAACAGGTTCATGAACAGCGACAACTACAAATACAGGGACAGGCGTGGTTACCTTAGGGTAAAGCGAAGCAGCGTCGACAGGGCTTATACATAATCCCACGTTGACCTACAGCATCAGCCGAGATTTAGGAGCAGTATCTGGGAAAGAATTAAGAATCCGGCACCTGACGGATCTTCCGCAATGAGCCTCTCCAGCCGCCGCGTGGCAACGAAAAAAAGGGGCCATCCTGGAAAAGGTGCACCAGGTCCTGCGGACGCTCTACCAACGGGTGGGGATACTGGAGAGGGAAAAGAAGGGATGCAACGGCAACTCGGTGCGAAGTTCACCAAGGCACCACGGAGGGGAGGTCTCCTCCGTGGCCTCCACCTCGCTACAGCCTGAACCGGGTGACCAGCTGTTTGAGATCCTGCGCCTGGGCTGCGAGGGTACCCGCCGATGCCGCGGTTTCTTCGGCGCCGCGGGCGGTCTGCTGAACCACCTCCGAGATCTGCAGGATATTGCTGGTAACCTCGCCGGTGGTCGCCGTCTGTTCCTCGGCTGCCGTGGCGATCTGGCTTACCTGCAGGGAAACCTCGTTGATGCTGTTGAGGATCATCTCCAGGGCCTCTTCCGAACGCGAGGAGGCTGCCGCTCCCTTCTCGACTTCCTGCACCCCCTCCTCCATGGCGCATACCGCCGTCCTGGTCTCTCCCTGGATGGCCCGGATCATCTCCCCTATCTCGCGGGTCGCCCTCGTGGTGCGCTCGGCAAGGGCGCGGACCTCGTCGGCCACCACGGCAAAACCGCGTCCCTGCTCGCCCGCCCTGGCCGCCTCGATGGCCGCGTTGAGCGCCAGGAGGTTCGTTTGGTCGGCGATGTCTTCGATGGTCCCGACGATGGCGCCGATCTGGTCCGAACGGGTGCCGAGCGCCTCGATGCTGACCGAGGTGGCCCGTACCCGCTCGGCGATCACCCCCATCCCGACGATGGTTTCCTCGACGATCGCCGCCCCGGCTTGGGCCGCCTGGGCCGACCGCGCCGACGCCTCGGCTGCAACCGTGCAGTTGCGGGCGATGTCGGTGCTGGTCGCCGCCATCTCTTCGCTGGCGGTTGCCACGGTATTGGACTGGGCGACGGTCTCCTCGGCACCGGTGGCGATCTGGTCCGACGTGGAGCGCAGCTGTCCCGAAGCCGTGGCGACCGAGCCGGATATGTCGATGATCTGGGAAACCATCTGGCGCAGGTTCCCGACCATCTCGCCGAGGGCGCCGAGGATCATGCCGACCTCGTCCTTGCTGTCGCTTTTCACCTCGCGGGAGAGATCGCCCGAGGCCACCGCCTTGGCTATCTCGACGGCATAGTTGATCTGCTTGAGCACCGCGCGGCTCACCGTCAGGCAGATCCCCCCGACCACGAAGGCAATGAGGAAGGTGCCGGCAAGGGAGAAGAACATGGCGGTCCGCTTCAGCGCCAGTGCCTCCTTGGCCTTGGTGCGTCCCTGCTCGATGTTGAAATCGATGTGCTTGTCGAAGGCCTTGCCGACCTCCATGAGGATCTGCTGGTTGGCCATGAGCAGGTCGCGCGCCTCGTTCTTTTTTCCCTCCCGGGAGAGGACGAGTACCTGGTCCCGGACCGCGACGTACTTGGCGAGCGAGTCCCGGTCCACCGCCAGGAGGAGTTTGTCCTGATCGTTGGAGAGGTCCTCCTTCTCGTACTTCTTGAGCGTTTCGTCGACCGCGTTGGTGTTTTCGGTGATCTTTTTCTCCAGCTTGGCCATCTCGGCCGGATCGGTCTGAGCGACGTGCTGCCAGACGCTGACCCGCACCGTGGTGAGCGCGTTGACGGCGTTGGTGAGATGGTCCAGGCTGGGAACCGTGTTGGTATTGGCGTAGTTGGCCGCATCGAAGACCTTCCCGGTCTCTAACTGGTTCATACCCGCCAGCAGGATGAGGCCGAGCAGCACGGCGGCGAAGATGATCTGCATCTTTCTTGCGATGGTCATAAAGAGATACTCCTGACGGTTTCCCCGCTGGACACGGTCCCGATGTTAAGGCCGGAAAAGGTTTTGACTCTTCTTGAACCTATCGGCGTGTACGGCAAAAACTTGAGGGGGATCCTGCGCGTAACCATCCTTAATCACTAGGCATAAGACAAATCCGACAAGGGCGCAGGCGAAACTTACCTCGAGTTCCACCGTCTCCCTTGCCGCGAGATTTTGTCCCTCCCGCCCCTTGCGCGAGGGGGAATCGAGGTGGCGCACGAGCCGCAGTGCGGGTCCCCTTGCCCTTCACGCGAAAGGCGCAAAAGGAGTATCATCGTGGAGTCAGCCTACACCTCACCCCCAGGAGGGCCAGCGATGTCGACCACCTACCTTCTCGAAGAGCAGGGCCTACAGGATCTCACCCGGTTCACCACCCGCGGCACCTTGTTCGCGTTCGATCTCGACGGGACCCTGGCGCCCATCAAGGTGCACGCCAGCGAGGTCCGGCTCGCTCCCGAACTGTTCGAGGCACTGAAGCGCCTGGACCAACTCACCAACGTCTGCGTCCTCACCGGCCGATCGCGGAAGGACGCCCTCGCTATCCTGCGCATGGACCTGCGGCTCGTGCTGGGGAACCACGGCTGCGAGTGGCCGCCGGAGCTTAGGCCCCGAAACAAGCGGTACATCGAGAAAGCCGGAAGCTGGAGGGCGGTTCTGGAGAAGGGATTTACAGAGGAGCGCGGCGTGGAGATCGAGTACAAGGGCGAGACCCTGGCGATCCACTACCGCGGTGCGCCGGACCCTGACCAGGCGAGGCTGCGCATCGAGAAGTTGGTAGGAGAGCTCATCCCGGCGCCGCGCGTCATCGGCGGCAAGTTCGTGATGAACCTGCTTCCGATGGAGGCGGAGACCAAGGGGACGGCGCTCGTCGAGGCCATGGAGTTCGTGGGAGCGGGGCAGGCAATCTATATAGGTGATGACGTAACCGACGAGGAAGTCTTCAAGATGGCGCTCCCTAACCTTTTGGGGGTGCACATAGGCACCGAACCCTGGACTGCCGCAACGCATTACCTGAAGGAACAGGGGGAGATTACGGCAGTGGTTCAGACCGTGGTGCGGCTATTGGGGGGGTGATCGGGGTAGTCTATTCAGCGATTCAGGAAAAAAGAAAAAGGCCAGCTTTTCAGCTGGCCCTTCATATTTATGGCAGGGGCGACAGGGATCGAACCTGTGAATGCCGGAATCAAAATCCGGTGCCTTACCGCTTGGCGACGCCCCTATTCTCTTTTAGATGCTGCGTACGGCGGCGGTGAACCAGCCGTGCTCCTCTGCAAGCTCGGCTGCCGCCTGCTTTGCCGTCTTCTCGTCGGCAAAGAGCCCGAAAACGGTGGAACCGCTGCCGGACATCAACACGCCCCGTGCTCCGGCGGCGCTCAAAAGCTCTTTCAGCTCGCCGACCCTCGGATACCTGCCGATGGTCACCGGCTCGAGATCGTTGGAAAGTACCGCACAGATCTCGTCGAGGCCGGCGTAGGAACTCGAAACTTTAGCGGGTTCGTTTTTGTTTGTCAATCTCAAATTTTGGTACACCCAGCCGGTGGAGACGTGGATCCCGGGGTTCACCAATACCACCCATACTTCGGGGACCTGCTCCAAGGCGGTGAGCAGGTTGCCGATCCCCTCGGCAAGGGCGGGTCTCTTGAAGATGAAGAAGGGGACGTCGGCTCCCAGCTTCACCCCGATCTCCATGAGCTTCTCGTCGCTCAATCCCAACTCCAGCAACTCGTTCACCCCCATGAGGACGCTCGCGGCGTCGCTGCTGCCGCCGCCCAGCCCGGCCCCGACCGGGATGTGCTTCGCGATGGTGATGTCGATGCCGACCTCCTTGCCGGAGAGCTGCAACAGGGCGTCGGCCGCGCGCCAGGCGATGTTGCCCGGCCCGTCCGGAGCGCCCCCGCCGTCGCAGGTGACCCGAACGCCGGGGGTTTCGCTCAGGGCGATCTCGATGTCGTCGTTAAGATCGACGCGCTGCATCAGCATGCGCAGGTCGTGGTAGCCGTCGGGTCTCTTGCCAAGGACGTCGAGCCGGTAGTTCACCTTGGCGGGGGCCTTTAACTGCAGTTTCTTCACGTTGTTCTCCCCTTTCATCATGTGCCGCTGCCCTGACCGGTGCGTTCTTTACCCTGGAACCGGCAGCGCAAAAGGCGCTGCAGCTGCCGCACCGATTCGAGCGCTTCCTTTAACCGCTCCCGGTCGCCTTCTGCGAGGGCGGCGGGGCTCAGGTAAGGCTGCTCAAGTGCTATCTCGCGACGCACCTTGAATCCCGCCAGCACCTGGTAGGCGGCGCTGAAGCGCTCGGCCTGGCCACCGGTAAATACCCCCAGGGTAGCCAGCGCGGCGATACGCTCCAGGGTCGGTCCGGTCTCGAGGTCAAGTTGGGCAGCCAGGAGGCGCACCGCCCCTACCAGTGGCTGCAGCCCGTCCTTTTCCGGATTGAGACAGCCGGCATGGTCGCCGGTCTTCTCAACCCGCAGCCCCCCCAGCATGCGCAGCGCCACCGGCTGTTCGGACACCTCGCGCGCCAGGTCGTGCAGCTCCTGCCCGTCGCGGCTGCGGGCGAGGAAGTCTCGAGCGTTTTTTAGGGCGGCAGCGCCGATGGCCTCGTCGCCGCAGACGACGCGCAGATCGGCCACGGTCTCCAGCCGGTTGGGCTGGTCGGGAGGCTGGACCTCTCCGCTAAGGTAGTGTTCCCACTTCTCGAGCGAGCCGCGCCAGAGCGCCTTGCCGAGAAATGCTCCCTCTTTGCCGATCAGGCCGTACTGGTCCAGGATCGCGATGATCCGGTAGGCGAAGGGCTCGAAGTAGCCGGTTGTCTCTTCGCTCTTCCAGACCAGGACGCAGCGGTCGCTCTCTTCGAGGGTCTGCTCGCAGCGCCCGAGGCTTCCCGAGGCGAGAAGCGCAAAGGGGGCCGGAGCGTGTCCCTCGTCGTTGAGCTCCGGCCCCTCTTCGGCGAACTGAAGCACGCGGCGCAATACCCCGTCGCGCCAGGCGTTGCAGAAGCCCTGCAAGGCGGCCACCGACCCGCGCCGCACGTAGTAGGCGGCAACCAGGCGCTCGAAGCGGTTCAACAGGGGGGGAAGCTGGTCGAGGTACTCGGCGTGCCACAGCTCGGAGAGCACTCTGCCGAAGGAGGCGGAGGCACCCTCTTCGAAGGCAAGTTCCTCGGCGATCCAGCTCTTGAGATCCTGGATCGTCTCGAGGGTCTGCTCCGGAGTGAACTGGCGACTCCGCTCGTAGAGGATCTTCTTGGCCCCGATCACGAGTTCCGCGTCGCTCATTGTTTCCTCTGCAAAGGCCGGCACATGAACACCTGGTAAACGTGGATTGTTAGGAACTGTGGTCGAGACGCTGCTCGGACTTCATGATCTCACTCATGACGCAGGTGGCGTAGGAGCCGCGGGGGAGCGCGAAGGAGACCACGAGGTCGCCTCCCTCCTCGACGATCTCGACGCCGCTCAGCGGCACGCGCAGGGGGCGCCGCTCCCCTTCCATGCGCAGCCCGCCGGAGAGGTCGAAGCTTGCCAGGGTGAGCACCTCGGCCGCCAGGAGTCCCTGCTCCAGCTCGCCCTGTCCCCCGGTCGCCTGCAGCATGGTGCAGCCGAACATCGGGCCGGTGGAGGAGATCTCGAAGCTGGCGGCGCGCGGCGCCTCGGCTGCGGCATCCTCGACCTTGAAGCAGGCGCCGTTGGCGTGTTTGAAAGCTATATCCCCCGTCTCGAGGGTGTCCAGCCGATCCAGGCGCGCCTCGACGACGCGGTCGAAGAGCGAGGACTGGAAGGCCGACAGGTAGAGGCGCTTCAGCCGGGGCTGCGCCGCGTGGAAGGCCCGGGCGAAGTCGTCGGGGCGCTGCAGCAGCCGGCCGATGATCTCGCGCTCGGTCCGGCAGTAGCCGGGGAAGAGCTCCAGGCTCTGGGCCAGGTCGCCGCGCCGGTATGCCTCGATCGCCTCGCGCCAGCGCTCGTCGCTCACCTGGGCGGAGTCGCCGATGAGGACGTCGATGGCCCCGCGGTAGTCGCCGCGCAGCATCGCGGCTCCGATCTCCTGCGAGTTTCCCTGGACGCCGTAGCGCTGCGACCCGAAGCGGTTGGGGACGCCGCGCTTCTCCAGGATGGCGAGGGTCTGCTGCGCCCGCTCCAGTGCGGCCGGCTCGACCCCGCGCACCCGGATCCGGAAGCGGTTACCCTTGAGGTGTCCAAGCCTCAGCTTGTTGCCGTGTTTGGCGGCGCTTACCACCGTGACTCCGGGGATGGCGAGGGCGAGCACCTTGTCCGGGCTCACCCGCGGGATGGAGACGAACTGCCGGGTGATGCCGACGGAGTCCTTCATCCCGGCGTAGCCCAGGTCGCGCTCCTGGACACCGAGGGCCTTGGCGAGACGTCGCAGCATTTCCAGGGTGGTGATGCCGCGCTTCTCGATCCAGGCGAAGCAGTGTTCGCCCAGCCCGCTGGGAAGGTAGGCCGGGACCTCCTCGACCTCGAAGTCCTCGGGACTCCCCTTGATGCTCCCACCGGTTCCCGGTATCTCCGCGGTCAGATATCGCTGCACCCGCCCTCCCCTTGCCGTCGATTTGAACCGCCGCATCATACCTGCTACGCTGCTCTCTTTCAAGGATTTCCTGAGAGTTATTAAACCTGGCGCCGAGCGGAGCACTACTCTTTCGGCGCAGACGCCGGGCAGAGTCTACACAATCAAGGTTCGTACTGACGCTCCGAAAAGATGGGGAATGGCTGACAAACCTTTTTTTAGCCACGAAGGCACGGAGGTCACGGAGAACGGCTGGAACGATGAAGACAAGAAGCCGGGACTCTCATTGCCAAATGCTCTGCAGTTGGTTTTCTCCGTGAACTCCGTGACTCCGTGGCATAAATCAACCCGCTGCACTCAGTACGACGTCTCAACCTCGCGTACTGCGCCGCCGGGTCAGGATGGACGAGTTTACTTTGAGTAAACTTTTTTGCCATGTAAGTAAAATTCGTGTAAACAAAATCCGAAAAGCGCTGTTATACTATCGCGCAGAACGGCTCAACACGACCGGAAAGGGGTACATCATGGGTAGCACCGCAGCAACGAGTAAAGACAGACACGCCGAAATCCTCGCCAACCGGAAATGGCTCAAAGAGCAGCTCAATCCCTATTTCTTCACCGCAATGCAGGACGAACCGGAAGCGCTCAAGATCCTGGAGCGCGAACTCGGCTCCTTGCAGTACAACCGCCGGCTGATCCTGGCGGACCGCAAAAAGACCCTGGTGCTCGCCCGGGTCAACGCTCCCGGGTCGCTCTACGACACGCTGCGCAACTTCCCGGACATGGAAATCTCCTACGCGATGATCTCGCACTCGGAGGGGGAACTGCCGGGGATGGAACGCTCGCTGGAGATCCAGCGCTTCGAGTTCGACCGCAAATCCAACGGCGACATCCTCGGCTGGAAGGACGTCGAGATCCCCGCGAAGATCACCCGCGAGGTGGCGAGAGACCTCAGGAAGCACTACCCCGAGTTCGACATGAAGGAGTTGGACCGGCTTTTGCGCATCCTGTGGCTCAACAACGAAGACTACGTACGGGTCTCCTCGCCGCTTAGGGTGGCGCAGGTGCTGC
Source organism: Geomonas silvestris (assembly GCF_014193515.1). Classification (GTDB taxonomy): domain Bacteria; phylum Desulfobacterota; class Desulfuromonadia; order Geobacterales; family Geobacteraceae; genus Geomonas; species Geomonas silvestris. Next base: position 692,937 of record NZ_BLXX01000001.1, read on the forward strand.
AACTGTTCCAGAAGGCCGGCCGCAGCGGCGGCATCTACCTCTACGTGGAACCGACCATCAACCCCTTGGAGTCGCGGGTGCACTTCGCGGTCGGCAACCCGCCCCAGAAGGAGTTCCTGCTCCAGCTCATGGAGGTGTTCAACCGCCTCGACCTGGGGGTGAACCGCGCCTACTGCCTCACCATCTCAAACGGCGTGCACCCCTACTTCCTGGGGACCTTCTACGTCAGGCGCCGCTCCGGCGAGGTCCTGGCACCGGGTTCCGAACTCTACACCCGCCTGCAGCAGGAACTCTACAACTCCCAGATCATCGCCACCAAGGGGTACACCTACCGCGAGTTCGTCACCACCGGGGTCATGACCGGCGAGGAGGCGAGCCTCGCCAATGCGTTCATCGCCTTTTGCCACAGTAACCTCGCCCACAACCGGCCGGACCGCTTCGGCCTGGACGACGTGCAGAACGCCTTCCACCTGCACCCTGAGATGGCCCTGCAACTGGTGAAGCTCTTCCGGGCACGCTTCGACCCGGCGCTCAAAAACCGCGAGGAGGTCTACCGCACTACGCTTAAGGAGACCACCAAGGCGGTCACCGGCTACAACACGGGGCACCGCTACCTGGACGAGGTGCGTCGCGCCATCTACCGCTGCTGCCTGATCTTCATCACCCACACCCTGAAGACCAACTTCTTCGTCCTGGAAAAACAGGCGCTCGCCTTCAGGCTGGATCCCGGTTACCTGAAGGAGTTGGGCCCTGAGTTCACCTCGGACCTGCCGCCGGCGACCCCTTTCCGGGTCACCTTCTTCTTCAGCCGCTTCGGCTTCGGCTACCACATCGGCTTCTCCGATATCGCCCGCGGCGGTTGGCGCACCGTCATCGCCCGCAACTCCGACGACTTCATCACCAACGCGAACACGATCTTCCGCGAGAACTTCGTGCTGGCGCACACCCAGCACCTGAAGAACAAGGACATCTACGAGGGGGGCTCCAAACTGGTCCTGATCCTCGACTCGGCCGACCTGCAACGAAGCGGCGAGCGGGACATGGAGAACTGGCGCCTGTACAAGCTGCAGCACGGGGTGACCAACTCCTTCCTGGACATCTTCGTGACCCAGGACGGCGTCGCCAAGAACCCGAACGTGGTGGACTACTACCGCGAGGACGAGCCGATCGAGCTCGGGCCGGACGAGAACATGCACGACCTCATGATCGAGAACATCGCCCGCATCTCCAAGCGGCGCGGCTACATCCTCGGCATCGGCATCATGTCCAGCAAGGCGGTGGGGATCAACCACAAGGAGTACGGGGTCACCTCGGCCGGGGTGGTCAAGTTCGCCGAGATCACCATGAAGGAGCTGGGGATCGACATCTACAAGGACCCCTTCTCGCTGAAGCTGACCGGCGGCCCCAACGGGGACGTGGCGGGGAATGCCCTGCGCATCCTCCTGGAGCGCTCTCCCAAGGTTGCGGTGCGCCTGATCCTGGACGGCACCGCGGCGCTCTACGACCCGAAGGGGGCCGACCGCGGCGAGCTCGCCAAGGTGGTGTTGAAGGCCGACCTGGACGCCTTCAACCCCGAGGCGCTCAACCCCGGCGGCTTCATGATCTTCCGAAGCGGCAGCAGGCGCGAAGGGCTGCGCGAGCTGTACCGCAAGGTGAGCCGCAATGACAAAGGGATCGTCGAGGAGTGGCTTTCCACCGACGAGTTCTCCCGGGCCTATGCGAGCCTCCCCTTCAGTGTCGAGGCCGACCTGTTCATCCCTGCGGGCGGGCGCCCGGAGACTATCGACAAGGACAACTGGAGCAACTACCTGAAGGCGGACGGCACCCCGTCCACGCCGGCCGTCATCGAGGGGGCCAACTCCTTCATCACCCCGGAGGCGCGCATCCAGCTGCAGAACAAAGGGGTCATCATCATGCGCGACGCCTCGGCCAACAAGTGCGGGGTGATCTCCTCCTCCTACGAGATCATCGCGAACCTGCTTTTGTCCGAGGACGAGTTCCTGGCCGAGAAGGAGCGCTACGTCAACGACGTGCTGGAGATCCTGGAGCAGCGGGCCGCCGACGAGGCGCGTCTCATCCTGAAGCGGCGCCGCGAGAACCCGGGCGTTTTGTGCACCGAGATCTCCGATTCGCTCAGTACCGAGATCAACGAGCACTACGCGATGATCTACAAGTTCTTCCAGAACCGTCCGCAGCTCTGCCTGCAGCCGGTCTACCGTCGGGCTATCCTGGCGCACCTCCCCAAGATGTTGCGCGAGGAGCAGAGGTTTGCGCGTCGCATCAAGAACCTGCCGGTCAAGTACCTGTTCGCGATCCTGGCGGCGGAGATCGGCTCGTCGCTCGTCTACCGCGGCGACAAAGAGGCGGACTTCGAGGCGACGATCAAGGGACACCTGCTGAGGACGTTCCCGGAGTAAAAACGTTCACCGCAAAGAGCGAAGGCAAAGAAAAGCGTTCACCGCAAAGACGCGAAGAACGCAAAGAAAACGATAAAACGTAAAACACACAAAACTGACACAGAAACTGGTTCGGCCTTCAACCGCTTGCGGAAGAAGGCCGAACTCGTTTATCGACGCTCGTGCTGTTTCGTGGCTGTCCGGTTTGCCCTATTCCTGAAGTGGCTTGCCGATTCTCCCCTTCCAGGTGTGGTGTTGCTTTGCCTTTCCTTCGCGTTCTTTGCGTCTTTGCGGTGAGAGGGATTCTAAGCGACGTTCAGCGCGAGGTTCCCGGTTTCGGTAGCCTCCTCCTTGCACACCTTGTAGTGCACGAAGTAGATCTCCTTCCCTTCGGCCATGAACTTGCGCATGTACTTGGAGCGGTGATACCCGGGGAAGTCGTGCCGGTACAGGTCGGGGGCGAACTGGTTTTTAAGCCCCGCAACATCGGGGAGGAAGTTGGACACGTCCTCGCCGTAGTCGACGAAATCGGTCGCGAAGTAGAAGTCGGCACCGTCCTTGAGGTACGGGAGCAGGAACTCGACGAACTCCTGCTGCACCAGGCGCCTTTTGCGGTGGCGCTTCTTGGGCCAGGGATCCGGGCAGTTGATGTACACGGCGGATAGACTATCCTTGGCGATCCGCTCGGTGATGAAGCCGCGCGCCTCGTCGCGCAACACGCGCACGTTGGTTACGCCGTGCCGGTCCAGGCGCCGGCAGGTCTTGTAGCACCCCTTGTTGTAGAAATCGATGGCGATGAAGTTGGTCTCCGGCTTCTCCAGCGCGGTCTGCAGCATGAAATCGCCGACCCCGCAGCCGATTTCCAGGGCCAGCGGCCGGTCGTTGCCGAAGATGGCGGCCCAGTCCGACTGGCTTCCGAGATCCTCGAGTTTAAGGTAGTTGGGTGATTCGATCTGAATGAAAGATTGCGTCATCTGTCCCTCGTGCTGATTTTTTCGGGCTGCACCATAGCACAGCTTGTACCGGTCGGTGAAGGGAAGAATGCAGATGTGAGGCAGATTTCCGTAGTGAGGCGATCTTTCGCCCGAAAGGTCCGGACGAGCCTCCCGCAAGGGGTAGAAGAGCCCTGAGCGCCGCTCTTGGGGTCGGGGCAGCGGGATGCACCCTGCACCGAATGTGTGACCACCACCGATCGCAAATGCAAAGTTAATTAATATTTCACGCTTTTCTTGCCATACCGGGCATTGTATGCTAAGTATATCCTCTTGAAATAACGACAAGATGAGGCAACCAGCTACCATGAAATTCATCGAACTGCCGATTCCGGCCGAGGTCCTGAAGGGGATCGAGGATACCGGGTTCACCGACTGCACCCCCATTCAGGAAAAAGCACTCCCGATCTCGCTCTCCGGCAAGGACGTCGCAGGCCAGGCCCAGACGGGGACCGGCAAGACCGCGGCTTTCCTGATCTCCGTGTTCACCCGCCTTTTGAACCAGCCGAAAACCGGAGGGGCCCACCACCCGCGGGCGCTCATCCTGGCGCCGACCCGCGAGCTGGTGGTGCAGATCGAAAAGGACGCCCAGGCTCTGGGACGTCACGCCGGTTTCACCATCCAGGCCATCTACGGCGGCGTCGACTACATGAAACAGCGCGACGCCCTGAAGGCGGGCGCGGACGTGGTCATCGGCACCCCGGGGCGCCTCATCGACTACCTGAAGCAGAAGGTCTACTCCCTTAAGGACATCGAGGCCCTGGTCATCGACGAGGCGGACCGGATGTTCGACATGGGGTTCATCGCCGACCTGCGCTACATCCTGCGCAAGCTCCCCACCTACGACAAACGCCAGAACCTCCTCTTCTCGGCGACGCTCAACACCCGGGTCATGGAACTCGCCTACGAGTTCATGAACATGCCGGAGAAGGTATCGGTTACCCCGGAGCAGATGACGGCGGAGCGGGTCGAGCAGGTGCTCTACCACGTGGCACGCAAGGAGAAGTTCCCGCTGCTTTTGGGCCTTTTGCGCAAGGTGGGGATGGAGCGCACCATGATCTTCGTGAACACCAAGCGCGAGGCGGAGTACCTGCAGGACCGACTGAACGCCAACGAGTTCCCCGCCAAGGTGATCTCAGGCGACGTCGAGCAGCGAAAGCGCCTGAAGATCCTGGCCGATTTCAAGGCCGGCACGCTCCCGATCATGATCGCCACCGACGTCGCCTCCCGCGGCATCCACATCGACGGTGTGACCCACGTGATCAACTACGACCTCCCGCAGGACAGCGAGGACTACGTGCACCGCATCGGCCGCACCGCCCGCGCCGGAGCAGAGGGGATGGCGATCTCGTTTGCCGATGAGGACGGGGCCTTCTACCTGGAGGGGATCCAGGAGTTCATCAAGCAGAAGATCCCGACCGAGTGGGCCGAAGACGACATGTTCGTCCACGACTACAAGAGGACCAAGCGCCCGCCGCCCAGCGAGAAGCCGACCCGCGACAAGGGGGGGAGATCGGGAAGCAAGTCCGGCGGAAAAGACGCCGGCAGAGGCCGCAGCCGCAGCGAGAAGCCCGCCGCAAAATCCGCCGCCCCCGCCGAGAAGGGAGCAAGTCCGGCCGAGGCCGCAAACGGCGCGTCCGGCGACGCGGGAGCCGAAGCGGCGCAGAAGCGCACCCGGCGGCGCCGCCGTTCCTCAAAGCCGAAGTCAGACCAGCCCACGGAGCAGAAACCCGAGTAATGGGAGTCGGCCGTCCTGCCAAAAAGTACTCGCAGGCGGGTCGCATCCACGATGTGATCCGCCTGATCGAGGCACGTCACGGCATCACCCTCGACGAACTCGCCGAAGAGACCGACGTCAACCGGCGCACCATCCAGCGCGACCTCGGCGCCATCGAGGAGGCGGGTTACCCGCTCATCTCGGATTGGGAAGACGGCGTCAAGGTCTTCCGGTTCCTCACCCGCTTCAAAGACGTCCCCCCCATCAGTTTCACCCTCCAGGAGCTGATGACCCTTTCCCTGTTGCGCTCCCAGCTCGACCTTTTGAACGGCACCCCATTTCTCGAGGAGATGCAGAGCGTTTTCCGCAAGGTGAACTCCGTGCTCCCGCCGCGCCTCGCCGCGCACATGGAGCGCATCGCCGACGTCGCCCACCCGCTCTTGCAGGGAAAGCGCGACTACCGTAAGTCCGCCCAGCCCCTCGCCCTGATCCGCCACGCCCTTTTGCACCAGCAGGGGATCACGCTAAGCTACCGCTCCTCCGGGCGCGACGCATCGGAAAGCTACCGCGTCGACCCCTACACCCTTGTCTTCCAGAAAGGGGGGATCTACCTGTTGGGTTATGCCCACAACCGCAAGGCCCTGCGCACCTTTGCGGTGGAGCGGATCGTCTCGGTCGAACCGGAAAAGGAGCGTTTCGAGATACCGGAGGGGTTCAACGCGGCACAGGCCCTGGAAGGCGCCTTCGGGATCGTGGCAGAGGCGCCCCAAGAGGTGCGGGTCCGTTTCGGCAAGAACGTCGCCTATACCATCAGGGACCGGGTCTGGCACGCCTCGCAGAAGATCGAGGAGCTCGAGGACGGCGGGGTGCTGCTCTCGTTCCGGGCGGGTGGGAAGCTGGAGATCCTCTCCTGGCTGCGTTCCTATGGTGCGCAGGCGGAACTGCTCGCACCTGCGGAGTGGCGCACGGAACTGGCAGAAGAAACACGGGAGATGGCAAAGCTGTACCAGGGAGAAGCGATTTAGCCACAGAGAGCACGGAGAAAACCAGGGTGTCTCGGCACGACGAGCTTCCTGCACGACAGCTACTCCGGAAAAAACCGCGTAAAACGTTTTCAAACGGTTCGACCTTCTGCGCTCGCGGGAGAGGCCGAAACGTTATAGGAAGTCCTCGTTCCACCTCTGCAGTCGGTTCCTCTACCAAGCCTTCGACTTTCTCCGTGTCCTGCGTGGCTCCCTGGCAAAACCGGTTTTCCCTACTTCCGGTCCAGCTCCCGGCGCACCGCTACGCCGATCTGCTCGAGGGTGTAGGGCTTCCCCACGTACGCCCCGCCACCGAGCTCCAGCAGGTCCTTCACCCTCTGCGACTCCGAAAAACCGCTGGCGATGATCGCCTTTTGCCCCGGCGCCACCTCGAGGATCCGAATATAGGTCTGCAAGCCGTCCATCCCGCCGGGCATGATCATGTCCAGGATGACCAGGTCGGCTCCCGCCTGCTTCAGGTACTCGACGGCTGCCTCGCCGCTGGTCACCGTACTGACCCGGTACCCCAGCTTGCCGAGCATGTTCGCGGCAATCTGGCTCTGCTCGGGGGCATCGTCCACCACCAGTATCCGCTCGCTTCCCAGGTAGCTCTCCAGCGCCACCGGCCCGGTCGGTTCCACACTCTCCCCGCAGGCCGGCAGGTAGACCTCGATCAGGGTCCCCTCCCCTTCACGGCTTTTCAGATCTATATAACCGCCGTGGTCCTTCACGGTCGCCCAGATCACCGTCATGCCGAGTCCGGAACCGCTGCGTTTCAGCGCCTTCTTGCTGAAAAGGGCTCGAAGATGCGATGCAGGTCCCGCTCGGCCACCCCGACCCCTTCGTCGCGCACTGACACGCAGACCCAGTCCCCCGCCGGCACCTCCTCGTACCCCCGGTAGCTGCGCTCGAGGGACCGGTTGCAGGTGCTGACCCGTACCTCACCGCCGGCGGGCATCGCCTCGAAGGCGTTGTTGACCATGTTCATGAGCGCCTTGGCGAGATGCAGCCGCGAGCCGCGCACGCAGGCCAGGTCCTCGGCAAGGTCGCTCTCCAGTGTGATATGCGGATGCTCCCGGAGGCAGGCGGCAAACTCCAGGGTCCCCAGGTACTCGGTGATGAGCAGGTTCAAGCTCACCACTTCCTGCGCCGGGGTGCCGCGCCTTCCCAGGGTGAGCAGGTCCTGGACGATGGCCGCGGCCTTCTGCCCGGAGCGCTGGATCAGGGAGAGCTTGTCGCGCAGGGGACTCTCCGGCGGCAACTCCAGGAGCAGCAGATCGGGGTAGGCAACCAGACCGACCAGGATGTTGTTGAGGTCGTGGGCGATGCCGGCCGCCAGACGGCCGATCGCCTCCATCTTCTGGGCCTGCAGCAGCTTCTCCTCGAGCATCTTCTGCTCGGCGATGTCGCGGATGATCCCCTGGGTCCCCAGGAACTCGTCGGGGCTGGGGACGTCGCCCCGGTAGATCCCTTCCGCCGAGATGCTGAAGGGACCCACCGGCGCCCAGGTTCCCCCGTCGCCGTGCGGCAAGAGCAGGTGCAGTTCCAGGTCACGGGTGGCGCGCGACCCGGTCCGTTTCTCGTTGAGCCGGTGGTTCGCCAGGGGAAGTTCCTCGGGAGGGACCAGGTCCAGGATCGGCTTGCCGAGGAGCGTAGTGGGGTCGGAGGTGTAGCGGGTGATGGCGGGGCTTAGGAAGATGACCCGCCCGGCGGCGTCCAGCCGGAAGATGATGTCCGGCACCGAGTTGATGATCGAGTTCAGGTTCTTCTCGCTCGACTTGAGGAGTATGAGCGTGCTGCTGGCGGCCTGGTGGGCCACCTGTTGTCCCTGGCGGGTCTTGATGAGCGTGAGTACCAGGTAGTTGCCGAATACCTGCAGGGTCGGCAAAAGCGGCGAGAAGAGCGCTGCGCGCTGCTGGAACAGGAGCACCGCCGCAAGCCAGCACCCGGCGATACCTGCCGCACCCGCCGCCGCTCCGCTCACCACCCCCAGGCGGAGCACCGCCCAGGTTGTTGCGGCAGCCGCCAGCACCCCGGCCAGAAGCTCCCAGAGCAGGTAGCTGTCGGGGCGGGTCACCGGCCGACCGGAGAGGAGGTTGTCCAGCACCTGGGCGTGCACCTCCGCGTGGCTGGTGAGGACCCCTGCAGAGGTGTGGTGCTGGGTATCGAGTCCGGCCGCCGAGCAGCCGACGATGACCACTTTCCCCGCAAGCTCGGCACGTGCCGGGCTGCGCTCCAGGAGATCGGCCGCGGAAAGACGCGCTGCTGCGGTTCCGGGTTCCAGGAAACGGACCGGGAGATTTCCCCGCAGATCGATCGGGATGGAGCGCCCCCCCACCAGCAGATCGAGGCGCCCCATGTCGCGCTCCAGCACCTCGATCTGTTCGCTGTGCAGGTACTGCATGAGCAGGGCCAGGCTCAAGGAGGGGTAGAGGTTTCCCCTATAGCCGATGAGCAGCGGCACGCGGCGCAGCACCCCGTCCTCGTCGGCACCGGCATTCAAAAAACCGGAGCGCTTGACGGCGTCCGCGAAGGGGGCCTGGTTGCAGACGACACCCTGGGCGGCGAAGAATTCGGGCTTCACCGCGGCAGGTTCGGAGCGGTCGATCCAGACCACACCGCGGGGGTGGAGCTGACAGCCGGAGTTTGGCTGCGGAGTGTTTTGGAAAAGGAACTGGTAACCCAACACGAACGGCCCCATCCCTAGGGTCGCGGCGAGCGTCCCGTCGGGGTCGGCAGTGGCCGAGGCAGACGAACCGGCCCCCTCCCCGGCCGGTGCCGGCATCCCCGGCAGAGCCCTGGGCGACGCGGCGCGCGGCTCGGGCTCGGCGAGGATCAGGTCCAGCCCGACGGCCGCGGCACCCGAGGAGGCGATTGCCTCCAAAAGCCGAGCCATGCGGTCCCGCGGCCAAGGCCAGCGGCCATAGCGGGCCAGGCTTTGGTCGTCGATGTCCACGATGACCACGGCTCCGGTTGAGGGGCGCGGCTTGGAGAGGTTCAGAACGAGATCGGTGGCGCGGTTGTTGGTGGCCGCAATCAGCCGGGGTTGAAGCAGGTAGGCGATCCCCAGGAGCAGGGTGAGGGCTCCCGCCACGAAAAGCAGGGTCCGGGTGGTGCGCGGTTGTGGGTCGGTGGGGAGCGGCATGGCCTTCTCGCTTAGCGGACGTCGACCTCGACCCTGCGGTTTCTCGGCTCGTAGACGTTGTCGGAGGTGGGGATCAGCGGGTTTTCCTTGCCGTGCGAGGTGACCCGGATGTTGTGTGCGGGGATGCCGCGTTCGACCAAGAGGTCCCGTACCGCCTGGGCGCGCCGCCGGGAGAGCTCGTTGTTATACTGGGCGCTCCCCAAGGTGTCGGTGTGCCCGATGACCGAGATGTCCTCCGCCTGGCGCTCGCCGACGGCCTTGACGACGTCGTTAAGAAGCTTGCTGGAGGCGGCGCTCAGCGTGGTGTCCTTGTCGAAATAGAGCAGAAAGTGAACCGGCTGCTTGGGTTGGATGGACAGGGCGTCCGCAAAGCGCTTTTCCACCGCCTCGCGGGTGAGTTGCACCGGCGCCTCGGGCCGCTTGGTCGAATCACTCACCGTGGTCGACTGGTACGCCGATGCGATGGCTACGCTCCCCGCCTCGTTGCCGACGTCGATCGCCCCGACCTTGCCGTCCGGGTCCGGCGCCAGGGTCACCAGCGTCTTATTGCCGGCGCACGCGGTGAAAAGGGCAACGATCAGGACCAGGAATGCGGCTCGCAGCACGTGCACCATTACTCCCCCTAAGCTAAGTCTTCAACACTCGACCACTCGACGATTCACCGGCCCTCAGCTTCCCTCCACCTCGATGAGGACATGGGTGCCGCGTACCCCTACCGTCGCGCCGGGGGTCTCGATGCGCACCTGGTGAGGCGCCAGTTTGGCGATCTGTCCCGAGAGGAAGGAGATCGTGCCGCGGTAGATGCGGGCCACCAGGGAGAGCTTCTTCTCGGCGGGGTGAAAGGCAAAACCGGTGAGGGCCACCCGGCTGTTGGGCCCCAGGGATATGACGGTATCGTCGTCGAGAATGAGCCCTGCTTTCCCACCGGGGCCGGTCTGTACCTGGTCCCCCTCCTGGAGACGGAAGTTGGGGACCACCTTCAGGGAGTTTTCCCCCCTGATGACGCTGACCTCGCCGGAGAGGGTTTTCACGATGCCGGCATGATCCGCAGCCCAGCAGGCGGAAGCGGTCAGCAAGCAGGTGCTTGCCAGTAAGAGTGTGGGAGTCCTCATCGTTTAACCTCATCCGTACGGGGTGTTCTGAATGATCGAGGCGGAGTCAGTATCGGGTAGTTTGCTCCTTTAGTCAAGAGTTGGAAAGTTACAATTCATGATACAGCATCAACAGAGTTACCATCGAAGCTCTGACAGAAGCCGGCGAACTGTACTGTTTTTGCTCGCGGCAAAGATGAGGTCCGCGCTACGATAGAGTGTAGTGCCACGGGAATAAAGCCTGCACCGCTGTAAGGTTGTTACCGCCATGACCGCCATCGAGCGCCGACCGATGGTGCCAACCTGCGCCTCGCACCCTTTCGGCGCTCAGTAAAACCGCCTACGGGAGGCGCGTTGACAAAAAATTCCCCATACCTTATATGTAGACACTTTGGAGGGGTTCATGGGAGAAAACGTGGAAAAGACCGAATTCGCCGGGATTCTGGCACAGCGCATCGCCACCGGGGGGGATCTCACCTTCGCCTCGTTCATGGAGGCGGCGCTCTACGAGCCGGGGCTCGGTTACTACACCTCGGCGGGGCGCAAAGTCGGCGCCGAAGGTGATTTCTATACCAGCATGAACGTGCACAGCACCTTCGGCCGGCTGATCGCCAAGGAGATCTCCCGGTTCTGGGAGCTTCTGGAGCGTCCCGCGAGCTTCACCATCGCCGAGGCGGGGGCTGGCGGCGGACAGCTCGCCCTGGACATCCTGGACGCCCTGGCCGAGTTGAACCAGCCGCTCTACCAGGGGGTGTGCTACCGGCTCATCGAGAAGGAGCCGAGCCTCAAACAGGCCCAGGCAGGTTTCCTGGCCCGCCACGGCGAACACCTCGCCTGGAGCACGCCCGAGGAGCTCGCCTCCGGAAAACTCTCCTTCACCGGTTGCATCATCTCCAACGAGCTCTTCGACGCCATGCCGGTGCACATCGTCGAGATGACGGCCGAGGGGCTGAAGGAGCTCTACGTCGGCGTGCGGGACGGCGAGCTCGTCGAGAAGTTCGGGCCGCTTTCCGACCCGCGACTGGGCGAATACTTCGGGAAATTCCAGGTCACCTTGATTCCCGGCCAGCGCGCCGAGGTGAACCTGTTCGCCGCGGAGTGGATCGCCTCGGCGGCCGCCACCCTTACCCGCGGCTTCGTGCTCACCGTCGACTACGGCTACCTCGCCGAGGAGCTCTACGCACCGCAGCGCAAGGACGGGACGCTTATGTGCTACCACCAGCACCAGACCGGCGAGGACCCCCTCGAGCTGGTGGGGCAGCAGGACATCACCACCCACATCAACTTCAGCGACTTGATGGCGGCCGGTGCTCAAGCCGGGCTGACCAACGCCTGGTACGGCGAGCAGTACCGCTTCCTGCTGGGAACGGGCCTCGTGGAGGAGCTGATGCGGCTCGAAGCGGCGGCGACCAGCGAGCAGGAGCGGCTGGCTCACCGGCTCAACCTGAAGAAACTGATGCTTCCCGAGGGGGGAATGGGGGACACCTTCAAGGTGCTGATCCAGGCCAAGGGGGTGGAAAACCCGCAGCTGCTCTGCATGAGGAACTGGGGCATGGGACTGTGAAAACGCTCGACTTCGACATAAGGGGGGTCCGGGCGGTCGTGTTCGACCTGGACGGCACGCTCTACGTGGACGACCGGCTGGGCGAGGAGGTGCATCAAAGCGCCTGCCGCTACGTCGCGGAAATCAAGGGGATCTCGCCGCGCCAGGCCCAGGACGCGCTCCTCGAGGCGCGCTCCTGCTCGAGCGACAGCGGCGGCACCTTAAGCCGCGCGGTGGAGGCCCTCGGCGGCACGCTCCAGGAACTGCACCACCGCTTCAGCGAGGACATCCATCCTGAGGAGCTGCTCGCACCCGACCCGCGGGTACAGCGGCTTTTAGAGCGCCTGGGCGAACGCTACGAGTTGCACGTCTATACCAACAACAACCGCTCCCTATCCACCCGGATCATGGCCCAGTTGGGGATCGGCGGCTACTTCAAGAAGATCTTCACCATCGAAGACTCCTGGCGTCCCAAGCCGGACCGCGAGGTGTTGACCGGCATCCTGGAAACCATCGGCCGCAGACCCCAAGAGACGCTCTTTGTGGGGGACCGCTACCGAGTCGACCTGGAGCTCCCGCAATCCCTGGGGTGCGCCATCCTGGAAACCCGCACCGTCGAGGAACTGCTCACCCTGGGTCAGCTGCTCGACTGAACGCCCCCCTTCCTACCCCCCTCTGTTCCTCATGCCCCCCATATAGTCCCGCCCTTTGCGGGAGGCTCATCCGGCAATTTCGGGGCAGCTTTGACCAGGTCTCTACTAAGCACGACGCGCGGCCCCACGTCCCCCCTTCGCAAAGGGGGGAACCTGAGTCACTTGCAGTGTAAGAGATCACCTTTGATACTGGCGCTGTCCATCTCCCCTTTTTCTGCTTCTTCAGTCATTATGAGACCTTCCGACTCCTCTCACACATTAATGGCGGACTTTTTGTGGTATTATTATTAACGGCCGCCAGCGCGACAGCGAAACAGCAGGTCTACACGCCTGGCCGCACCCAGAAAAGCACAGGGGGAAGAAACTATTCCCTGAAAAGGAGCCGACATCATGGCAGTGCGTATCGAGAAAGACACCATGGGGAACGTAGAGGTCCCGCAGGAAGCCTACTACGGCGCCCAGACCCAGCGGGCGGTCGACAACTTCCCCATCTCGGGATTAAAGCCCCACCCGGCGCTGGTTAGGGCCACGGTGCAGATCAAGAAATGTGCGGCCCAGGCCAACATGGCGACGGGGCGGCTCAACAGCGAGTTGGGTAATGCCATCGTGAGCGCGGCCGACGAGGCGCTCAAGGGGGACTTCACGGACCAGTTCGTGGTGGATCCCTTCCAGGCCGGCGCCGGAACCTCGCACAACATGAACGTGAACGAGGTGCTGGCCAACCGGGCCAACGAACTTCTGGGGGGCGAGCTGGGGAATTACGCCAAGGTGAACCCCAACGACCACGTCAACATGGCCCAGTCCACCAACGACGTCTTCCCCACCGCCATGCGCCTGGCCGCGCTCGAGCTCGCCGACCAACTGGCCCGGGAACTCCAGGAGCTGGTGGTGGTCCTCAGGCGCAAGGGGACCGAGTTCGACGGCGTCCTCAAGTCCGGGCGCACCCACCTGCAGGACGCGGTCCCCATCCGGCTCGGGCAGGAGTTCGCAGCCTACGCCCAGGCGATCGAGAACAACCTGACCGGCCTCACCCGCAGCTTTCCGGGGCTGCGCGAACTGGGGATCGGCGGGACCGCGGTCGGCACCGGCCTCAACGCCGAGGAGGCCTACATCGACCTCATCGTCGAGAAGCTCTCCCGGGTGACCGGGCAGGAGCTCTCGCGCGGCCGCGACCTGGTGGAGCGGATGCAGAACATGGAGCCGCTTTTGGCCCTTTGCAGCAGCCTGAAGGGGATTGCGGTCAACCTGATCCGGATCGCCAACGACCTGAGGCTCCTCTCCTCGGGGCCGCGCACGGGCCTGGGCGAGATCACCCTCCCCGCCATGCAGCCGGGCTCCTCGATCATGCCGGGGAAGGTGAACCCGGTGATGGCGGAGGTCACCAACATGGTCTGCTTCCACGTGGTGGGGGCCGAGACCGCGGTCACCATGGCGGTGCAAGCGGGGCAGCTGGAGTTGAACGTCATGATGCCGGTGATCGCCTTCAACACCCTCTTCAGCCTGGAGATCCTGAAGAACTGCCTGCACCAGTTCACCGCGCTCTGCGTGGCGGGGATCGGCGTCAACGAGGAGCGCTGCCGCAGCTACCTGGACCAGTCGGTAGGACTTGCCACGGTGCTCGCCCCGAGCATCGGCTACGCCGCGGCGGCCGAGGTCGCCAAGGAGTCGGCCAAGAGCGGCAAGAGCATCCGCCAGGTGATCCTGGAGCGCGGCATCCTCTCCGAGAAGGCGCTCGACGAGGTGCTCGCCCCCTTCCCGCTCACCACCCCCGGCGTGCACGGCGAGTAAGGGCGGGGTCCAAGGGCAAGTTATGCTTTGCAAACCCGGGGAAAGTTGCTAAGGTTATTTCCGTTCACTTTCCATCAGTCGCGATGCTAAGATGGAAACTGCACAGACACCGAATACATCCTGGAGGATCCCATGGTAGAAGAGGTAAAGACGGTATTGGATCAGATTCGGCCCGCGCTGCAGGCTGACGGCGGCGATGTCGAACTGGTAGAAGTTGGCGATGACGGTGTGGTGAAGGTACGCCTGGTTGGTGCCTGCGGCCACTGCCCGATGTCCACCATGACCTTGAAGATGGGTATCGAGAGAACCCTCAAAGACAAGATCCCGGGTGTCAAGGAAGTAGTCTCCGTCTAAGACCCGCCCCACCCGACGTGTAACGCTCTCTGTGAAGCGCGGAAGTAATGCCTATTGACGACGTTATTTCCGCGCTTCTTTGCTTTGCCAAGGCCCCCTGATCCAGCCCCCGCGCCAAGTAACGAGCAGACCATGACCAGCGCTCGCCACAAACGAAAAAAGCTGCTGTTTCGGACGACGAAGTTTTTCGACTTCTTCCGCCGCAACACCGCCGCAGCCTCGTTCCAGGGCAACCAGGCCACGCTGTACCGCTACGGCTCACAGTTCTTTCCGGCACTTCTGGAAAGTATCCGCGAGGCGCGCTCCAGCATCTGCATGGAGTTTTACACGGTCCTGGACGACGAGACCGGGCGCACGGTGGCCGACGCCCTCATCGATGCGGCCCGGCGCGGGGTCAGGGTCTACTTCCTCTACGACTACATCGGCTGTTTCGAGACCCCCACGGCCTTCTTCAAGCGGATGGCCAAGGAAGGGGTGCACTGCTGCGCCTTCAACCCGCCCCCCTTTGCCCGGGGGATCGCCTGGTTCGACAAGCGCGACCACCGCAAGGTGGCGATCATCGACGGCAGCTGCGCCTTCACCGGCGGGATCAACATCGCCAACGTCTATTCGGGGTACGGCAGCGGCCCCACCAGCTGGCGCGACGTGGGGATCCGCATCGACGGCCCGGCGGTGCAGGAGCTGGTGCGGCTATTCTGCCAGTTCTGGCGCGAGGAGCACGGCGAGGCCCCGGCGGTCTGCCACGAGGAGACCCTCTACAGCGCCGAGGGGGACGCCAAGGTGATGATCATCAACGGCGGCCCGCACCACGAGCGCTCCTTCATCCGCAGCGCCTTCCGGGTGGCCATCGCCGGCGCCTCCGAGTCGGTCACCATCGCGAGCCCCTACTTCATACCGGGGCCGCGGGTGATCCGCTCGCTGCTGCGTGCGGCCGGGCGCGGTGCGCGGGTGAGGCTCCTGCTACCGCACAAAAGCGACGTCCCGCTGGTGCGCCTGGTGAGCCGGACCTGCTACGCCCAGCTCATGCGCAACGGGATCGAGATCTACGAGCTGGACAGCGCCGTCTTGCACGCCAAGGTGCTCCTCATCGACGGCAACTGGGTCATGGTCGGCTCGGCCAACCTGGACCAGCGCAGCTTCCACAGGAACTACGAGCTGAACGTGGTGGTGGACAGCCCGGAGTTCGGGATCCAGGTGGCCGAGATGCTCGAGTCCGACCTCTTGGGGGCGCGCCGCATCGTCCTGGACGAGCACGAACGGCGCGGCTGGTCGATCCGCTTCCTGGAGCGGCTCTTCAGCCCGGTGAGCTGGTTCCTCTGAAAACCAGGTTGAGGTTTTCGTTCGCCACGCTCACAGGTTGAGGTTGAGACACGG
Source organism: Geomonas silvestris (assembly GCF_014193515.1). Classification (GTDB taxonomy): domain Bacteria; phylum Desulfobacterota; class Desulfuromonadia; order Geobacterales; family Geobacteraceae; genus Geomonas; species Geomonas silvestris. Next base: position 709,012 of record NZ_BLXX01000001.1, read on the forward strand.
CAGGTCCTAAGATCGGTTCTATGTTCTACGTTCTACGTTCTACGTTACCCTACACACCGCAGTGCCCTGTGATGCTCACTGTGATGCACCTATTCACCCGCAAGAGCGGCGTCAACCGTAACGCCTCTTGCAGTTTGGAGAAGTAATGATCAGCAAGGAAACCCTGAAGCGCCTCGAGTTTGACCGTATCCTGGAAACCGCCGCCCAATTCGCCCACTGCGAGGCCTCCCACACCGGCGTCCTCAACATCGCCCCGCTTGCCGAGAAGTCCCAGATGGAACTGCGCCTGGGACTGATCGAGGAGATCCGTACCCTCACCCGGCTGGGCATCTCGCTCAAGATCGCCTCCTTCGAAGACATACGCGGCCTGATCCGCGCGGTCCGCCCACGCGGGTCGGTGCTCGCCCCCATCGAGCTGCAGCGCTTCATCCCCACGCTGCGCGTCATGGCTGCGGTCTCGGCGCAGCTTAAGTTCCGCACCGACATCCCGCTCCTGCTTGCCGAGGCCGGCCACATCACCGGCTTCGCCGACCTCCTGGATCCCCTGGAACACACGGTCAACGCGGAAGGCGAGATCCTCGACACCGCCTCGCGCCTCTTGGCCGACCTGCGCGGCCGCAAGAAGGGGCTCACCGCCCGCATCAAGAAGCGGCTCGAGGAGATCGTGCGCGAGCGGCACACCGCCATCTTCCTGCAGGACGACTTCATCACCCAGAGGTCGGGACGCTGGGTGATCCCGGTGCGCATGGACTCGAAAGGGATGGTCCCGGGGGTGGTTCACGACGTATCCAACACCGGCGAGACCGCCTTCATGGAGCCGCTGGAGATCATCGGCCTGGCGAACGAACTGGAAAACCTGGTAGCCGACGAGCGCGCCGAGGAGATCCGGGTGATCCGCCAGATCTGCGACTGGATACGCGAGGACGCCGATCTCCTCTCGGACCAGTTCGAAGCCCTGGTGCGCCTGGACATCCTGAACTGCATCGCCCTTTTCAGCGACAAGCTTCGCTGCGAGACCCCGGTGCTCTCCGAGAGCCAGCAGCTCTCCCTCAAGGGGGCGCGCCACCCGATCCTCACCCTGATGGGGAAAGAGGTGGTGCCGCTCGACCTGGAACTCTCCGAGGAGAGCCGGGTCATGGTGGTGACCGGCCCCAACACCGGCGGCAAGACCATCGCCATCAAGAACGCGGGACTCTTGAGCGTGATGGCGCTCTGTGGCATGCCGGTGCCGGCCCTGCCCGGGACGGTGCTCCCCCTGGTCGACAACATCCTGGTGGACATCGGCGACGAGCAGTCCATCGCCGAGAGCCTCTCCACCTTCTCGGCCCACATCTCCCAGATCTCCTCGATCATGGCCCTGGCCGGGCGCGGCACCCTGGTGCTTCTGGACGAGCTGGGGACCGGGACCGAACCGGGACAGGGTGCGGCGATCGCCTGCGCCGTGCTCCAGCAACTGAAGATCCAGGGGGCGCTCGTGGTGGCCACCACCCACCTCACCGAGATCATCGGCTTCGTGCAGCGCGAACAGGGGATGCTGAACGCCGCCATGGCGTTTGACCGCGAACGCCTGGCGCCGCTCTACCGCCTGGTGGTCGGCGAGCCCGGCGAGTCGCACGCCCTCGAGATCGCCCGGCGTTACGGGCTTCCCGAGCACGTGGTGAACTTCGCCCGCGGCATGATCGGGACCATGGAGGCGGACTTCCATGCCCTCTTGCGCGACCTGAAGGAGAAGCGCGCACAGCTGGAGCGGAAACTGGACGATCTCGCCGAGCGCGAGTCGCGCATCGAGCGCGGCGAGCGGGAGCTTTCCGCGCGCAAAAGCGAGGCGGAGCAGCTGGTAAAGGGGGCGCGGGAGAAGGGGTACCTCGAGGCGCAGGAGGTGATCCGCAAGGCGCGGCGCGAGGTGAACGCGATCATAGAGCAGGCGCGCCAGGACAAGGCCCGCGAGGCGCGTGCCCAACTCGACCAGGCAGAGGAGCAGGTGGAAAAGGTGCTCGCCGAGCTGAACCCGGTGGAGGAACTTCCCCCGGGCCAGGTGGAGGTGGGGAAGAGCTACTTCGTGAAGCCGCTCAACACCGACGGTCTGGTCGTCTCGCTGGACGCCAAGGCCGGGCGCGCCCGGGTGCGCGCCGGGAGCATGGAGCTCGAGGTGGCGCTGACCGCCCTGGCCAAGAAGACCGGCAAGGAGGCCAAGGTCCAGCAGAAGCGGCACCAGCAGCAGGAAGAGCGCCCCGAACCCGCGAACTCCATCAACCTTTTGGGGATGCGGGTCGAGGAGGCGCTCGATGCGGTGGAGCGCTACCTGAACCACGCCTCGCTCTCCCACACCCCCGAGCTGCACATCGTGCACGGCAAGGGGACCGGCGCCCTGATGCGGGGGGTGCGCAGCTACCTAAACGGCCACCCGCTGGTGGTCTCCTTCAGGCCCGGCGAGCGCTTCGAGGGGGGAGAAGGGGTCACGGTGGTGACGCTGAGATAAGGCAATGGGCGGGTTTAGCTGCCGTCATAGTTTTCCTCAATGAACGGCTCAGCAGGCCGATAAGTGAATTGACCATTGACAATTGCTAAAATTCGTTGTCAATTGTCATTGGCCGATTGTCATTGGTGTTTCGTTGTCAATTGCCCGTTGCCAATTGTAAATTGCTTCTCATCGAGGTCCCCATGATCATCTCCCTTATTGCTGCAATGTCGGACAACAGGGTAATCGGCTACCAAGGCAAGCTCCCCTGGCACATCCCCTCCGACCTGACCCGATTCAAGGAGATCACCATGGGGCACACCGTCGCCATGGGGACCCGGACCTTTCACAGCATCGGGCACCCGCTGCCGGGCCGGCGCAACATCGTCGTCTCGCGCTCGGGCGCCAAGTTCAACGGCTGCGAAGTGGCCCGGTCGCTCAAGGAAGCGGTGGCCATGGTGACCGGCGACGAGGAGCTCTTCATCTGCGGAGGCGCCGAGCTGTACCGCGAGGCGCTGCTCATCAGCCAACGCATCTACCTCACCGTGATCCACGCCGGCTACCCCGGCGACGTCTACTTCCCCGAGATCCCCGAAAGCTTCGTCGAGGTGCACCGCGAGGAGCGCCCCAACGCGAACCCGCCGCTCAGCTTCCTGGTCTACGAGAAGGCGGACCAGGACCGCGGCGGCCACGACCCGGAGGACCTGCGCCGCAAGGGGTTTGACGCCCTGGGACGCAAGCTCTACTTCCTGGCGCGCAGCTGCTTCGAAGAGGCCTACAGCCACCAGGAGTCCCCGGAGGTCGCCTCGCACCTCGCCTACTGCCTCGCCAAAAGCGGCGGCGATACCAAGCGGGCGCTGCACCTGGCGGAGAAGGCACTGGGGAGCGAGCCGCACAACCTCACCTTCCTGCTCAACCTGGGGCGGGTGCAGATCCTGGCCGGCACCAAGGAGCGCGGCCTCACCACGCTGCGTCGCGGCATCCAGCTGGGCGGCGCGGAGGACTTCCAGGCCGAGCTCGCCAAGTGGGGAAACCGCACGCCGCCTCCGATCCCCTCGCTCCCCAGGAGCCACCCCCTCAACAAGTACCTCGGCATGCTGCGCTACAAGCTGCGCCGCCACTGACGTCACGGTAGTTGACGGGGCCCCTCAAGCGGTGCTACCTTCGGTCCGATGAAGAAATCCCAGACCGAAGCCATCGTGCTGCGGCTCATCGATTACGGTGAGGCCGACCGCATCGCCACGCTGTTCACCCTGGAACAGGGGCGCATCTCCGGAATCGCCCGCGGCGCCAAGAAGAGCCGCAAGCGCTTCGGCGGCGCCCTGGAGTCGTTCGCCCACCTGAAGCTGCAGATCCAGCAGGGAAGCGGCATGGCAACCCTGTTATCGGCAGACATCGGCAGCATCTTCCCAACGATCAGGACCGAGTTGGAACGGATCGGCTCCGCCGCCTACGCCTGCGAGCTGGTGGAGCGGCTCACCCCGGAGGCCGAGCCGGCTCCCCGGCTGTTCCGCCTGCTCTTTTGCTACCTCGAACACCTGGACCGCGCCTCCCCTTCCCCCTCGGACCGCCGTTTCTTCGCGGTGAATCTCCTGAAGATCCTGGGCTACCAGCCCGAACTCGACGGGACCCGCATCTCCGGGCAGACCGCCGAGCTCCTCTCCCGCGCCATGCAGTCCGGCAGGTTCGGCTCCATCGTCTTCCCCGACGCGTGCCTCAGGGAGGCCGACCTGCTCTTGAACCCCGCCATCGATCTGCACCTGGACCGCCCCCTGAAATCCCTCGCCTTTTTGCAGGCCTGCGGCGGGTAATCAGTTGTTGACCCCGCGGGGTGTTCCGGTTAAAATACCGCCTTTTGCACCACCGCTTTTTCCCGAGGCATTCCCCATGAATCAAGCTGACCTGAGAAAATTGCCACCGCAGAGCGTGGAGGCCGAGATGTCCATCCTCGGCGGCGTCCTGGTTGATAACGAGGCGATCAACCGCGCGCTCGAGATCCTCAGGCCGGACGATTTCTACCGGGAGAGCCACCGCAAGATCATGCAGGCGATGATCGAGCTGAACGAGCGCGGCGAGCCCTGCGACCTGATCACCATGACCACCATCCTGAAGAAGAAGGGGGAACTGGAGGAGGTGGGCGGCGGCGCCTACCTGGCCACCCTGGTGGACTTCGTCCCGATGGCGGCGAACATCGCCTACTACTGCAGGATCGTCAAAGAAAAGAGCATCACCAGAAAGCTCATCAGCGCGGCCACCGACATCGCCACCCAGGGGTACGAAGACAAGGTGAACGTCGAGGAGCTCCTGGACGGCGCCCAGAAGGTCATCTTCGAGATCGCCGAGAACAAGATCCAGCGCGCCTACTTCCCGGTCAGCGAGATCCTCAAGGACACCATCAAGAACATCGAGCTCCTCTACGAGAAGAAGGAGCTGGTGACCGGGGTCCCGACCGGCTACCTCGACCTGGACAAGATGACCGCGGGCTTCCACGCCGGCGACCTGGTGATCATCGCGGGGCGCCCGGCCATGGGCAAGACCACCTTCGCCATCAACGCCGCCGAGTACGCCGCCATCGATTCGGAGAAGCCCTACCCCGCCGCGATCTTCTCGCTCGAGATGCCCAAGGAGCAGCTGGTGGAGCGCCTTTTGTGCTCGCTGGCCCGCGTCGACTTGAGCCGGCTGCGCACCGGTCACCTAAACGAGAACGACTGGCCCAAGCTCACCAAGGCGGCGGGGAGGCTGCACGACTCGAAGATCTTCATCGACGACACCCCGTCGCTCAGCATCATGGAGCTGCGCGCCAAGGCGCGGCGCCTTAAGGCCGAGCACAACATCGGCATCATCGTCATCGACTACCTGCAGCTGATGCGCGGCGGCCCCAACCCGGAATCGCGCCAGCAGGAGATCTCGGACATCTCCCGGTCGCTCAAGGGTCTCGCCAAGGAGCTGAGCATCCCGGTCATCGCGCTCTCCCAGTTAAACCGCGGCCTCGAGCAGCGCACCGACAAGCGCCCGATGATGAGCGACCTGAGGGAGTCCGGCGCAATCGAGCAGGACGCCGACATCATCATGTTCGTCTTCCGCGAGGAGGTCTACGACAAGGAGAACGAGGACCTGAAGGGAAAGGCCGAGGTCATCATCGGCAAGCACAGGGCGGGTCCCACCGGCACCGTGCACCTCACCTTCCGCGGCGAGTACACCCGGTTCGAGAACATGGCGCGCGACGACTTCTAGTCTCATTCTGTTTTTCGAGCCTGAACACCCGGCTCATACCATGCACGTATAAAGAGAGGATAGTTTTATATGACACGCTACCATGCGATGCGCGAAGTACCTGCCGCGGCGGGATTCAAGGAAGGGGACGTGCTGTTTCTCTGCGGCGAGCTGTTCGGCCGCGGTTACGCCAACGGCATCGTCGACGAGGCCCGGGCCAAGGGGATGACCATCATCGGCTCCACCGTGGGCCGGCGCGACACGGACGGGACCCTGCGCCCGCTCAACGCAGAAGAACTGGCAAGCGCCGAGGCGATTTTGGGCGGCACGATCATCAACATCCCGCTGGAAGCCGGTTTCGACATGGAACCGGGCAAGGACGGCGTCACCCCGGTGGACCGCTTAAAGGGGGTGAAACCCGACGAATGGAGCAAGGTGACCCTGGACCAGGACGAGCTAAACTGCGCGAAGGAGCGCGGCACCGAGCGTTTCCGCAGCAACCTGGCCGCCGTCATCGCCCAGCTCGAAACCATGCTCCCGGCTAAGGGGAACCTGGTGATCGTGCACACCATGGCCGGCGGCATCCCGCGCGCCCGCGTCTTCATGCCGATCCTGAACAAGCTCTTCAAGGGCCAGGGCGACCGCTTCCTCTCCTCGGAGGCCTTCTGGAACTCCGACATGGGGCAGTTCTGCAACATGAGCTTCAACGAGGTGACCGCCGACACCTTCTCCTACCTGATCCAGGCGACCGCCGGCCTGCGCGAGCGCTGCCCGGTCCGCTACGCCGCCTACGGCTACCACGGCACCGAGGTGCTGATCAACGGCAGCTACACCTGGCAGTCCTACACCCCGTACCTCCAGGGTTGGGCGAAGATCCGCCTGGAGAACATCGCCACCGCCGCCTGGGAACAGGGGATCAAGGCGACCGTGTACAACTGCCCGGAGATCCAGACCAACTCGAGCGCGCTCTTTCTGGGTGTCGAGAACTCGCTCTACCCGCTGCTCGCCTCCCTGCAGCAGGCGGGCGAAAAGACCGTGGTCGCCGAGTGCCAGGGCCTTTTGAAAGCCGGGGTGACCCTGAACGACCTGCTTTCCTGCGCCAACACCTACCTCTCGTCCGAGCTGGTGACCAGCACCCGCGATTACGACACCTGGCCGCAGCACAACAGCCCGGCGCAGCAGGAGTACATGCTGAACTCCTCGGCCCAGCTGATCGGCATGAACGAAGAAGGCAAAGAGATCATCTGCGCCGTGCTCTCGCGGGGCGTGTTCCGCGGGGTGGGCAAGCTCATGTTCGAGTCGTCCTGGGATCCCCAGGCGCCAGTTTTCTGGCTGAACCACGACGTGATCGCCAAGAGGTTGGCGAGTTAAGGCACCTTGAAGCTGCCCCTCACCCGGGGCAGCTTTTTTTTCGCCCGCCTCGGCAAATTCCCTGCCCCTCTCCCGGGCGGTTTCCTACGCCCCGGAGACCAGGGGCCGGCAGCCGTCCGACAGAGAAAACGGCGCGGGGCAAGAGAGCCGGCGCAAACGCCGCCCTGGCGAGCTCTTGCTACAGATTTATCCACAATAACCGATAGGTAGAGAGCGGCCGGTAACGGCCTTCATGATATGCGGGGTTTCCCTGCGGAAAAAGGAAGGGGCACATGGCCAAGAAGGTTTTGCTGGTCGACGACGTCAGCATGTTCATCGAGCTGCAGAAGGAGTACCTGCAGTTCTCGGCGGTTGACATCCTCACCGCGCGCGACGGCAAGGAGGCGCTCGCCATCTGCCAGGCGGAGCGCCCCGTGCTGGTCTGCATGGACCTGAACATGCCGATCATGAACGGCGCGGAGTGCTGCAGGGCGATCAAGAAGGATCCTCAGCTGCGTGAGACCAACGTGATCATGATCACCTCGGAGGGTAAGGATGCGGACCGCCGCATCTGCTTCGAGGCCGGCTGCGACGACTTCATCACCAAGCCGCTGGACCGCAACGTCTTTTTGGAGACCGCCCGCAAGCTGTTGCCGGCCATCGACCGGCGCGACAAGAGGGTGGCTTGCCACCTGAAGGCGAAGTACCGCGCCGTCGGGGCCACCCTTTCGGGCATCGTGCTGAACCTGAGCCAGCACGGCGCCTACTTGGCCACCAACCACGAGATCGAACACGGCAGCATCCTCGACCTGATCTTCGCCCTTCCCGACCCCTACGGTTCCATCATCCAGTTGCGCGGACGGGCCGCCTGGCTCAACACCAAAACGACCCGTCGCAAAAGCACCATGCCTGAAGGGTTCGGCATCGAATTCCTCGCTCCCGACGAAAACACCCTAAAGGATCTGGCGCGTTACGTGGAGAGCGAACCCGGGATCATCTGACCAGTTTCGAGAGTTTCTTGAACTCGTCAGTTCCCGCCACCTTGAGGAGCTGGAAGAGTACCGCCTCGGTGGAGGTGAGCACCACTCCCGCCTGGCTCATGGTCTTGCGGGCCGTCTTCCAGTTCGCCTTGCGCCGGCTCATCACCGCATCGCAGACCAGGTGCACCACGTACCCCGCGTTCAGGAGCTCCAGAGCCGTCTGCAGCACGCAGACGTGGGTCTCCATCCCGGTCAGGATCACCTGACGCCGCCCCGTTTTTTCCAGGGTCTCCAGGAACCCCTCCCCGCCGCAGCAGCTGAAGGTCATCTTCTCCAGGCTCGGCGTCGTCAGTTTTTCCTTCAGAGCCGGGATCGTCGTACCCAGCCCCTTTACGTACTGTTCGGTGACGATCGCCGGAACGCCCAGTTCCTGGGCCGCGTCGAGCAGGATGCCGATATTGCCGGTGAGCTGTTCCAGCACCGAGGGGTCCATGGCCCGGCAGAGCTTTTCCTGCACGTCGACCACCACGAGCTGTGCGTTGTTGCGATTCAGAAAGAATCTCTCCATCAAGGTCATAGACGCTCCAGAAAAATCAGGTTGGGGTTGAGGTCGAGAATCGGTTCTCCATGACTTCTGTAGAAAAAACGTCTGCGGCACAGGTCTTAGGGGAGCAGCAAGGTGAGTGTGGCGGCAGACGCCTTTTCTCAACCTTACCCTTGACCTGTTTTATTCTTTGCGCAGCTCGATCCCCAGCTCGGTGATCTTCTTGCGCAGGGTGTTGCGGTTGATCCCCAGGATGTCGGCGGCGCGCACCTGGTTGCCGCGGGTCTTCTCCAGGACGAAGCGGATCAGCGGACGCTCGACCTGCTCGAGCACCATGGCATAGACGTCGCCGCTCTCCATGCGCTCCATGTTGCTGAAACTGCCGCGCAACTTGACGTCCACGATCCCCTCGAGGGAGAGCTCCTCCCCCTTGCCGTCTTCTTGCCGGGTGGTGAGCCCCGGGAAGTCGCCTGCCACGAGAAGCGGGTCGGGCGAGAGGATCACGGCGCGCTTGATGGTGTTCTCCAGTTCGCGGATGTTACCGGGCCAGTTGTAGCTGGTGAGCAGGTTCAACGCCTCGTTCGAGCAGCGCTTGAGCGGCACGTCGAGCTCGCCGCAGATCTTGGAGAGGAAGTACTCGACCAAAAGCGGCACGTCCTCGGCACGCTCCCGCAAGGGAACCAGGTGGATCGGGATCACGTTGAGGCGGTAGTAGAGGTCCTCGCGGAACTGCCGCTTGCGCACGCTCTCCTCGAGATCCTGGTTGGTCGCCGCCACGATGCGCACGTCGACCGGGATGCTCTGGTTGCCACCGGTGCGGGTGATCTCGCGCTCCTGCAGGACGCGCAAAATCTTCGCCTGCAGGTCGAACGGCATGTCGCCGATCTCGTCAAGGAAGATGGTCCCGCCGTTGGCCTGTTCGAACTTCCCCAGCTTCCTCTCGGTGGCGCCGGTGAAGGCCCCCTTCTCGAAACCGAACAGTTCGCTCTCCAAAAGCTCGCTCGGGATGGCGGCGCAGTTGAGCGGCACGAAGGGCTTACCCAGCCGCCGGGAGTTGTAGTGGATGGCCCGGGCGATGAGCTCCTTGCCGGTCCCCGACTCCCCCTGCACCAGCACGGTCACGTCGCTCGGGGCCACCTTGCCGATGGTCTTGTAGATCTCGCGCATGGCCGGCGAGTTGCCGATGATGGTCTTCTCGAGCTGGTAGCGGTCCTTCAGCTCTTCCTTCAAAAGCGAGACCTGGCTGGTCATCTCGCGCGCCCGGCTCACCTTCTCGACCAAGGCGTCGATGACCCCCAGATCGAACGGCTTGGTGAGGTAGTCGTAGGCACCGCGCTTCATCGCCTCGACAGCGTTCTTCATGCTCGCCTCGGCGGTCATGATCACCACCAAGAGATCGCTGGAGGCCTCCTTGATGCGGTCCAGGAGGTCGAGGCCGGTCATCCCCGGCATCTTGATGTCGAGGAGCGCCAGGTCGAAGACGTTCTCCTTGATCAGGCGCAGCGCTTCCTCGCCGTCCCGGGCCAGTTCGACGTTGAAGCCTTTCTTGCGCAGCGCCTTGGAAAGGACCCAGCGCATGCTCTCTTCATCGTCGGCCACTAAAATGTTGTTGATGGGCATGAGACACTCCTCGAGTCGGGGTCAGCATCGGGATCGTCGTTGATCCCCGCTCTGGGTCCGGCGACTGCGGTTGATAGGTGCATTGCAGGCAAGCAAAGAGAAATACAATCCGGCCCGGCCGGAAGACGCAGCTAGTGAATCAGGGGAAGCATCACGGTAAAGACGGTACCGCGCGAAGGGTCGGAATCGACCTTGATCATACCCCGGTGCTCGGAGACGATCTTCTGGCAGATAGCGAGGCCAAGTCCCGTCCCCTTGGACTTGGTGGTGAAAAAGGGGGTGAACATGTTCTCCAGCACCTCGGCCGGGATCCCCGGGCCGTTGTCGGCGACGTCGATGGCCACCATGCGGGCGCGGCGCTCCCCCTTCTGGTTCATGCTGTAATCGGACAAGACGCGGCTGGTCACCTTCACCACGCCGTTTTCCCCCACCGCCTCGTGGGCGTTCTTGATCAGGTTCAAAAAGAGCTGGGTCAGGAGCGACTCGTCGGCCAGGATGGGCGGGATGCTCGGGTCGAAGTACTGCTGGATGGAGGCCTTGCGGCCATCCTCGGCGGCCCGCCGCTGCAAAAGGACGATGTCGGAGAGCACCCGGTGCAGGTTCACCTTGGTGAGCTTGAGCCGACCCGGCGAGGCCAGTGCCAGCAGCTCCTCCACGATGAGGTTCACCCGCTGCACCTCCTTGAGCATCACCCGGATGTATTCCCGCAGATCCTCGTTGTCGGGAAACTCCATTTCCAAGAGCTGCGCCGCTCCCTTGATCCCCCCGAGAGGGTTCTTGATCTCGTGGGCAAGCCCCGCGGCCAGGGCCCCCAGCGAAGAGAGCCGGTCCGCCTGGCGCACCGCGTCCTCGAGCTCGCGCACGTTGGTGAGGTCGCGCATGAGGAGGATGGTGCCGATCCGCTCGCCGCTGGAGCTTAAAAGGGGCGAGGTGCTGGCCCCCACCGGGGTGAGCCTGCCGCCGCGCTTGAGGACGATGTTCTCGTGGTCCGAAACCGACATCCCGGTGGCCACGGTCTTCGCCACCATCTCGTTCAAGGCGTTCTCGCCCTTGAAGATATCGCGGAAGGGGCTCCCCAGCGCCTGGCGCCGCGAGACGGCAGCCATCTCCTCGGCCGCCGGGTTCACCAGGGTCACTACACCGTCGTTGTCGAGCACGATGACACCGTCACCGACGCTGTCGACCACGTTTGCGTAGTAAGCCTCCATCCGTTCATCCATGAAAGAAGTTCTCCATCGTTTCGATGAGTTTGGGCAGGGTCTCGATCGCGTTCACCGCCGCGCGGAACTGGGCCGCTCCCGGGACCCCCTTCGAGTACCAGGAAAGGTGCTTGCGCATCTCCAGAAGCGCCACCCGCTCCCCCTCGAGCTCGGTGAAAAGCTCCAGGTGCCGCTTCGCGACGGCGTAGCGCTCCTCGACCGTAGGTTCCCGCACGTCCTCACCTGCCAGAAGCTGCAGGGCCTCGCGGAAGATCCAGGGGTTCCCCATGGCGCCGCGGGCGATCATCACGGCGTCGCAGCCGGTCTCTTCCAGCATGCGGCTGACGTCCTGGGGGGTAAAGAGGTCGCCGCTGCCGATTACCGGGATGCTGAGCGCCTGTTTCAGTTCGGCGATCCGGGACCAGTCCGCCTTGCCGTCGAACATCTGGGAGCGGCTTCTGGGGTGCAGGGTCACCGCGTCGCACCCCTCTTCCTGGGCGATGCGGCCGATCTCCAGGAAGGTGTCGTCCCCCGCGGCCCAGCCGGTGCGGAACTTAACGGTAAAGGGGAGGCTCGTGGCCCGGCGCACCGCCCGGATGATCCCGGCGACCTTCTGGGGATCCTTCATAAGCGCGCTGCCGGCCCCGGTCCCCACCACCTTGCGGACCGGGCACCCCATGTTGATGTCGATCAATTCGCCGTGCTCCTCCACCAGGCGGGCGGCCTCGGCGAGCATCTCTGCTTCGTCGCCGAAAAGCTGCATCCCGATGGGGCGGTCGGCGGGGAGCGTCTTCAACAGCTCGAAACTCTTGCGTCCCTCGCGGGTAAGTCCGTTCACGCTCACCATCTCGGTGAAGGTGAGCGAAGCGCCGCATTCGCGGGCCATGAGCCGCATGGGAAGGTTGGTGATCCCCGCCATCGGGGCGAGAAACACCGGATTTGCCAAGCTAAGGGAGCCGATGGCTACCGATTTCTGCATACAGGTTCTCTTTCTATTCTGCCTAAAAATTGGGCATTCTAGCACAGTCAAATTAAAAGGCAAGGCTTATTTGCGGGTGGTCTGCAGGAAGTTTCACAGCAGGTATGGGGACTTAAGGAAAGAGAAAGGTGGGGCCCGTGGGCAGTCGGGATTCTGACACCCCCGCGCTTGCGCCTACAACAGCTCGGCCTCGATACCGGCGAGCCCCTGGAGCGCGCCGCAGGGGAGCGGGAGGTGCGGCGGCGGGATCTGGGGCTCGCGGGTGTTGATCCGCACGACCCGCGCCCCGGGGAAGCCCCCCAACCGCTCACTGGTGGCCCGCACGGTGGGAATTGCGGTCCCGGCGCCCAACTCCACCACCACGAGCTTGCGGCCATGCTGTGCGTTGAGGAAGCTGTTGAAGCGTTCACACTGGCGCCGGGTGCGCTCTTCCACCCAGCTCCAATCGCCGAACATGAGGATGTTGGGGCGCGCCACCGCCCCGCAGCGCGGGCAGGTCGGGACCTCTTCGGCACGCATGGTCTCCTCGTCGATCGAAAAGCTCGCCCGGTTCTCCCAGATCCGGTCGCTGCAGGGGCGGGTGCACTGCAGGTGGTGGATCGAACCGTGGAACTCGAGGATCTCGGATTCGGCGAAGCCCGCCTTCTGGAACTGGCCGTCCACGTTGGAGGTGGCGACGAAAAAGGGGAGCCCGAAGCGCGCGATCCAGGAGAGCAGGATCCGGAACCCGTCGTGGGGGACGGTCTCGCGGTAGAGGTTGGTGCGGTGCCCGTAGAAGCCCCAGCCGAAGTGCGGGTCGCGCTCGAAGTGCTCCGGGTTTGCGGCATCGACGAAGCTCAAGCCGAGCCTCGCGTAGAGCGGGTAGGCGCGCCAGAACCCGGCGTCGCCGCGGAAGTCGGGAAGCCCGGAGTCGACCCCCATCCCGGCGCCTGCCGTGATAACCAGGGCCTGCGCCCCGCGCACCAGCTCTGCCCCCATCCGAAACCGCTCGGCAAGTTCCATCGCAGCCTCCTTTTCTAGATCCCCGGAAAACAGATCTCCCCCTCCCTCGACGGGAGGGGGTCGGGGGGTGGGTGAAGCTGCCGGCTGCAACAAAATGGCACCCTCCCCCTCACCCTAGCCCTCTCCCGCAGGGAGAGAGGGGACGCATTTTCAGGACGTTACCCGGGATCCCAGGCACACGGTTCCCTAAATCGCCACGGTGACTACGGTCGGCTTGAGCACCCGGACCAGCTCCGCAGGGGTCAGGGAAACCAGGAAACCGCGGCTCCCACCGTTTATGTAGATGAGCGGGAGTTCCAGGATCCCCTCCTCGAGGTACACCGGCATCTGCTTCCGGGTGCCGAAGGGGGAGGTGCCGCCGACCATGTATCCGGAGTGGCGGTTGGCAGTGTCGGGCGTACAGGGCGCCACGCTTTTCGCCCCGATCTGGCGGGCCAGCTCCTTGGTGGAGACCTGCCGGTCGCCGTGCATCAGGACGATAAGCGGCGCCTTCGTCTCGTCTTCCATGATCAGGGTCTTCACCACGCTATGTTCGGCAACGCCCAACTCGCGCGCCGACACCGCGGTCCCCCCTTTTTCCTCGTAGGTATAGGGGTGCTCGCCGAAGGAAACCTTCTCCTGGCGCAGCACCCGGATCGCCGCCGTCACCGGCGACTTCACTTTGGCCATCTGCAGCTCCTTTGTTTTCAGCAAGGCACCCCGCGGTCCTCGAAACGGGCCAAAAATGGGCTTGCCAGCCGGATACATAAACGCTATACCTACATATCACGACTTTTTAAGCCATACAACAGCGCAAAGGGGTACCCACTCTATGGTCAGTGGCAATCCGGATACGCCAGCCAAGGTCCTGGTGATGGATGACGATGAAATGGTCCGCTTCGTGGCGGGGGAGACCCTGAAACGCTACGGGTTCGCCGTAGAGTTCGCCAGCGACGGCCTGGAAGCCGTGGAACTGTACCGGGAACGCCGCCAGTCCGGCGCCCCCTTCGCCGCCGTGATCCTCGACCTGAACATACCGGGTGGGATGGGTGGCGAGGAGGCGATGCAGCGCCTCCTGGAGATCGACCCGGACGCCAAGGGGTACGTCTCGAGCGGCCGCACCGACGATCCGGTGATGGTGAACTACAGGGACTTCGGCTTCAGCGGCACCATCGAGAAGCCCTACTTCTACCTCAACAAAGAGCTGATGCACTCCTTCTGCAAAGCGCTCCAGGGAACCGACTAGAGGCCATGCCCGGATTGGACAACTACCGCGCCCTGCTCGCCCGCATCGACGAGATGTGCCGGGCCACCGCAGAGCGTTTCCACGAAGAGATCGTCTGCCGCCCCGGCTGCGACTCCTGCTGCCGCCACCTTTCCATCTTCGCCGTCGAAGCCGCGGCACTCACCCAGGCCCTCCGCGAACTCCCCGTCGAACAGGCTCAAGAGATCCGCTCCGCCGCGGCCCAAGCTGCTGCAGATGGCCCCTGCCCGCTCCTTAAGGGTGGGCTGTGCCTTTTGTACCGGGCGCGCCCCATCATCTGCCGCACCCACGGTCTGCCGCTTTTGCTGATCCGCGAGGGGGCGAAAGGGGTCGACTTCTGCCCCGAGAATTTCCGGGGACTCACCAGCATCCCGGGTAACGCGGTGTTGGACCTGGAGCGCCTGAACGAGGCCCTGGCCACCATAAACGCCCTGTACCTGCGCAGTTTCCCCGGCCCCGAACGGCTCACCCTGGCCCAGGCCCTGCTCGCCGACTCCGATTGACTTTTGCCCCCACTAACGGTATAGAACCAGATGCTTTCGGTCCGAAACCCGCCACCAAGGTCAGCCGGCACCGAAACAAAGGACTTTTTTTCCATAAGGAGAAGTAGATGCGCATCAGTTACCAGACCTCGGGGAGCTGCGCTTCCCGGATCGAGATCGAAGTAGATAACGGCGTCATCGTCGCCACCGAATTCATCGACGGCTGCGCCGGCAACACCCAGGCGGTCTCCGCCCTGGTGCGCGGCATGCAGGTTAGCGATGCGATCACGCGCCTCAAGGGGATCGCCTGCCAGGGTGACACCTCCTGCCCGGACCAGTTGGCGCGGGCGCTGGAGCAGGCACTCTAACACCGGCAACCGGAGGGGCACATGGAAGTCTTCGGCGGTTTCATGATGATGCTGACCATCCTCGGGTTCTTCCTGACGGTCATCTGGTTCATCCTCCCCTTCGTGATCTTCAACATCAAGGGGCGGGTGGAGCGGACCCTGGTGCTCCTCGAGGAGATGGACAAGCGGTTGGTGGCGATCGAGGCGACGCTGAAGGCACGCGAGGCCACAACGGTGCATGAACAGCCGATACCGGCTGCCGAGGTTGCTGCACCGGAAGAGTAAGCAGACCTGTTACCTTAGAAATGCCAAGGCGGCTCGAGCGTCTTGGCCCGCAAGGGGCGAATCCGGCATTCGCCCCTTGCGCGTTGTGGGCAGCGGCGAACGTTCAGCGACGAAGAGTTTTGGCTTCAGAGCAAAGCTTCACTCCGAGGGATCCAAAGCTTCACTTTGGTGGTGCAAAGCTTCACTTTGGTGGTGCAAAGCTTCACTTC
Organism: Geomonas silvestris; assembly: GCF_014193515.1. Classification (GTDB taxonomy): domain Bacteria; phylum Desulfobacterota; class Desulfuromonadia; order Geobacterales; family Geobacteraceae; genus Geomonas; species Geomonas silvestris. The sequence goes on from NZ_BLXX01000001.1 coordinate 724,923, forward strand.
GAGGATCCAAAGCTTCACTTCGAGGGTGCAAAGCTTCACTTCGCCGCGCGAAACTTCATTTCGAGGGTGCAAAGGTTTCACTTCGAGGCGCGAAGTTTCATTTCGAGGACAGGAAGGTTCACCTCGTGGTGCGAGCTTAGCGTCATCGAGTGACCGCTGAGTAAAAGGTCACCAACTCTTGCAAAAGTTAACGTTTTTCATTACTATCTGCTGCTATGCGCCAGCAGCACACTAGAAGGTTTTAATCTGCCAGGATTGGCAGGAGGGAGACCCATGGGTTTACTGGAAGGAAAGAAGGCGCTTATCTTCGGAGTCGCCAACGATAAAAGCATCGCCTGGGCAGTGGCCGAGGCCTACCGTCGGGAGGGTGCCGAAGTAGCGCTCGCCTATGCTGGCGAGGCGGTGGCCAAGCGGGTACAGCCCCTTGCGGAGAGCATCGGGGCGAACCTGGTGCTCCCCTGCGACGTGCGCAACGACGCTGACCTTGCGGAACTCTTCGCCAAAGTGCGCGAGAGCTGGGGCGGCCTGGACATCCTGGTTCATTCGGTCGCCTTCGCCAACAAGGAGGAGTTGAAGGGAAGCTTCCTCAACACGACGCGCGAGGGCTTTGCCACCGCCCTCGACATCAGCGCCTATTCGCTCATCGCCATGGCCAAGGAAGCCGCGCCGCTCATGCAGGGGAGAGACGCCAGCATCCTCGCCATGACCTACTACGGTGGGCAAAAGGTATTTCCGAATTACAATGTGATGGGGGTCGCCAAGGCAGCCCTGGAGATGACGGTGCGCTACCTGGCAGAAGCGGTCGGAGAGGACGGCATCCGGGTGAACGCCATCTCCGCAGGTCCGCTGCGTACCCTCGCCTCAGCGGGGGTTGGCGGCTTCGGCCAGATCGCCGGGCACGTGGCCAGCAAGGCGCCGCTGCGCCGCAACATCAGCCAGGAAGAGGTGGCCGGCGCCGCCGTCTACCTCGCAAGCGGGCTGGCCAGCGGGGTAACCGGCGAGATCCACTTCGTCGACGCGGGCTACAACGTCATCGGGCTGTAGCAGAAAGCCGGAACGCAGCAGCCCAGGGCGCCGCTAGGAGCCGGCGGCACGGCCTGCGCTCACAAACCTCGGGAGGAAGCGCCATCAAACAGCTACACGGGAACCTGACAGGACTGAAGCCGAACCAGGTCAAGCAGCTCGAGCGGCTGTACCGCCGCCGCAGCAACCACGGCGAGTTGGTCTCGCTGGAGCTGGCGCGCGAGCTGGTAGAGATCTCCCTGGATATCCGTCGCCAGCTCGGCATCCTCATAAACCGCATCGGCGAGATCGCCTACGTCATCGTGGGCGACGAGCGCGGCATTATGATCCCCAACCTCACGGACTACCCGTTGGGCAAGCGGCTCCTGCGCGGCCTGCGCCTGGTGCACACCCACCTGAAGGGTGAGCCGCTCTCCGACGACGACCTGACCGACCTCTCCCTTTTGCGCCTGGACATGATCGCGGCACTGCAGCTCACCCAGAGCCCGGAGCGCTTCTCGATCCAGACCGCGGCACTGGTCCCCCCCGAGTCGAGCTCGCGCCCCTACCAGGTGGAGCCCTCGGTCCCGTTCGCCAAGTTCGACCTGCACTTCAAGCACTTCATCGAGATCCTGGAACAGACCCTGGAGCGCGGCCTGGAGGAAGGTAAGGTCGTGGCCAGCAACCAGGAGCGAGGCATCCTCATCTCGGTGACCCGCTCCTCCCATGAGGAGGCCGAGGACTCCATGGAGGAGCTGAAGGAGCTGGCGCGCACCGCCGGCGTCGGGGTCCTCGACACCGTGATCCAGCGCCCCAAGGAGTTCAACCCGCGCTACCTCCTGGGAGAGGGAAAGATCCGCGAGGTGGTGATCAAGGCGCTGCAGTTCGGCGCCACCATGCTGGTCTTCGACCAGGAGCTCTCGCCGGCCCAGGTGCGCTCCATCTCCGAGCTCACCGAGATGAAGGTCATCGACCGCAGTCAGCTGATCCTGGACATCTTCGCCCGGCGCGCCACAACCCAGGACGGCAAGGTGCAGGTGGAACTCGCCCAGCTCAAGTACCTGATGCCCCGGCTCACCGGGCGCGGGGTGCAGATGTCGCGGCTCATGGGGGGCATCGGCGGGCGCGGTCCCGGCGAGACCAAGCTGGAGATCGACCGGCGCCGCATCCGGGACCGGCTCGCCCACCTGGAGCGCGAGCTGAAAGAGCTCTCCAACGGACGCTACCAGCGCCGCCAGAAACGCGTCAAGGCGGGGATCCCCATCATCTCCATCGTGGGGTACACCAACGCCGGGAAGTCCACCCTCTTGAACACGCTCACCAAGAGCGAGGTTTTCACCGAGGACCTGCTCTTCGCCACCCTGGACACCTCCTCCAGGCGGCTGCGCTTCCCGATGGACCGCGAGGTGATCATCACCGACACGGTAGGCTTCATCCGCAGCCTCCCCAAGTCCCTCATGGGGGCCTTCAAGGCGACCCTCGAGGAGTTGAAGGACGCCGACCTGCTGATCCACCTGGTGGACTGCTCCAACCCCCGCTTCGAGGAACAGATCCAAAACGTCGACGCCATCCTCGCCGAGCTGGAACTCGCCGACAAGCCGCGCCTGGTGGTCTTCAACAAGATCGACCTGATCGCCAACCTGAAGCAGCGCGATCCCCTGGCCTTCATGAAGGTACGCCAGGTGACCCGCAAGTACAACGCCATCACCATCTCCGCGCAGGACCGCAAGAGCCTGGAGCCGCTTTTAAAGGAGCTGCAACAGCGCTTCTGGCACGACGTCGTCGACTACCAGTCGGCCCAGGACTTCCCGCTGGACCTGGACGAGTAGGAGCGACCGCGATTCCATGACCAGCCAATCCGAGATCATCTACACCCTGGACCTCCTGGGGACCGTGGCCTTTGCCGCCTCGGGCGCGCTCGCCGGGGTGCGTCGCGGCATGGACCTTTTGGGGGTCGTGGTGCTGGGGATCGTCACCGCAACCGGCGGCGGGGTGGTGCGCGACCTGCTTTTGAGCGATACCCCCCCCTTCTGCTTTAAAAACGAGCTCTACCTCTACCTGGCGCTGGCCGCCTCGGTCGTTGTGTTCCTCACGCCGCGCAGTTTCGAGCGGATGAACCGCGCCATGCTGCTTTTGGACGCCCTGGGCCTGGGGACCTTCCTGGTGATCGGGACCTCGAAGGCGCTCAACTACCACCTGGGGTTCATGGGTGCGGTGATCATGGGGGTGATGACGGCCACCTGCGGCGGGCTGATCCGCGACACGCTCAGTAACGAGATCCCGCTCATCCTGCAGCGCGAGATCTACGCCTCGGCCTGCGCGGTGGGTGGGGCGCTCTTCTACCTTCTCTACCGGCTCGAGGTCCCCTCGGAGATAAACCTCACCGTCTCAGCCGCCACGGTCATCACCATCAGGTGCGCCGCAATCCTCAAGGGGTGGCAATTGCCGCGCGGGAAGGCGCTGTAGAGAAAGAACCCGGCTAACCTGCTCTACAAACGAAAAACGCCCACCGATCTTGAATCGGTGGGCGTTTTTCGTTTTGCAGAACCGGCAGATAAAGGTGCGGCAGGTCCACTGTCTCCCCCTCCCCTTGCGGGAGGGGGTCGGGGGGTGGGGGAAGCTGCCAGCGGCAATGAAGTGGTGCCTCCCCCTCACCCTGTCCCTCCCGCAAGGGGAGAGGGGACCCAAGGGACGACGTTCACCGAATTCGCTTAGGGACCTTGCGGGAGGGGGATCACTCCAACAAGGCAAAGGGGACAGTCCCCATCGGCGGGATGATTCCCCTACGCTTTCCGCTGGCCGGACTGGATGTGGTAGCAGATCATCTCGGCGATCTGGTCCACGGAGTTGGTGGCGCGGTTGAAGATGACGTCGTAGAGGGTCGGATCGGTCACGTCGCGGTCCAGGAAGTCGGTGATGAAGGCGTTGCGCTGTTTTTGCTGCTTGACGATCAGCTTGAATGCTTCGTCCTCGCTCATGTGATGCCGCTGCGCGAAGGACTTCACCTTGAACTCCATGGGGGCCACGATACGGAACTTGTGGCAGTTGGACATCTTCTGGGTGAGGATGCCGGCCCCCACCCCGATGATGATCACGTGCCCCGCCCTGGCAAAGGGGATGATCTGGTTGCACAGGTGCTGGTAGTAGTCCTTATCGCTGGTCCAGTCGGTGAGGATGGTGGACATCGCCTCGTCCAGGAAGCGGTTCTTGCCCCCCAGGTTCCTGAAGATCTCCTCCGATACATCCCGGTTCTGGGCCATCTTGTCCAGGGTGGCACGGTCCAGGATCCCCCAGCTTACGCCGGTCCGCTCCTGGAGCAGCATCTGAACACGTGCGGCAACGGGCAACCCCTCGCAGCCGAATTCCCGCGAAATGGTGATGGTCGGCTGTTCGGGAGCCCGGTCAGTCATAACGTTGATGCGCTGGTTTCTGCGACTGAGTTCTACCAGGGCATCGAGTCTCTTTTCAATGGATGCAACGAGTGAAAGCGGTGACATAGGTTACCTCCTGTTGATTGTCTCAATGTCAGTGTCCATTTAGACAGCCGTCCGCATCCCTGTCAGTCAAACGTTTCCGGTCTTGAGCCAGATATCGTATACGCTGTATCTCTTATACTGCTAAAGATCTGCATTTCAAGATGTCGCCTCTGCCAGCAAAGAGGGTTCCACACCCTACTGCCTCAGCAGGTTCAGTCGTGGTTGGGGCAGCCCCGCACGGCGGCCCCCTCCGCGAGTTCCACCCGGTTGCGGCCGTTCGCCTTGGCCCGGTAGAGTGCGTCATCGGCGGCCTTGATGAGTCCACGGGCACCCTCGCGCCCCGCAGCTGCACCGCTGGCGGCCACGCCAAGGCTCACGGTCACGTCGATGGCTCCCTCGGAGGTATCCATGGGGCGCTCGGCGAGGCCGGCACGCAACCGTTCGGCGAAGGCGCGGGCGCACCCGCCGCAGCATTCCGGAAGTACCAGGAGAAACTCCTCGCCGCCGTAGCGCCCGACCGCGTCGTAGGGGCGCATGAGCCTCAGCATGCGCTGCGCGCTGATCCTAAGCACCTCGTCGCCGGCCAGGTGGCCGTAGCTGTCGTTTACCTCCTTGAAGTGATCGAGATCGGCCATGATGATGGTGAAACAGCCGCCGTCGCGCCCGACGCGGGCGAACTCCTTGTCCAGCGCGTCCAGGATCTCCTCGCGGTTTCTAAGCCCGGTGAGCGGATCGTGGGTCGCCTTCTCCTGCAGTATGGCCCGGGCCGCCAGGAGCTCCTCGTTGAGCTCGATGATGCGCCGCCCCGCCCTGAGCCGGACCCTCAACTCGTTCAGCTTGAACGGCTTGATCAGGTAGTCGTCGGCGCCCGCCTCCATCCCCTGTACCAGGTCCTCCTCGCGCTGCTGGGAGGTGAGCAGGATGATGTACAGGTAGTGCTCCGGCTTCTCCTCACGCAGCCTGCGGCAGATCTCCACCCCTTCCAACCCCGGCATCTTCCAGTCCAGGATGGCGAGCCGCGGCGGGTCCTCCCCCGAGAGGATCCGGTACGCCGCGCTGCCGTCCTCGGCAACCCTGACCTCGTACCCCCAGCCGGTCAGGATCTTTTCCAGGATCTGCCGGAAGGCCGGTTCGTCTTCGGCGATCAGTATCCTCACGGTTCCCCCTCCTTGTCCCCCGTCCCCTGCTCCCCTGCCCCGGGAAGGGTGAACGAGAAGGTGGCGCCGCGCTCCGGCTCCCCCTCGGCCCAGATGTTGCCGCCGTGGCGCCGGATGATCCGCTCCACCGTGGCGAGACCGATGCCGAAGCCGCGGTAGCGCTCGGCTCCCGGCAACCTCTCGAAGGGGTTGAAGATCCTGGCCGCCTGCTCCTTTTCGAAGCCAAGGCCGTTATCCCGCACGTAGAAGACCGCCCCGCCCTCAAACTCGCGGCAGCCGAACTCGATGACGGCGCTCGCCCGGCTCCCGGTGTACTTCCAGGCGTTGCCCAAGAGGTTCAGCAGCACCAGGCGCAAAAGGTTCGCGTCCCCGTAGGCCACGGCCTTTTCGGCGACCTGTACCGCGACCTGGCGTTGCGGTTCGGAGACCTGCATCTCCTGGAGGATCTCGCTTGCCAGCGCCGAGAGATCGACCGGCTCCCGGCGCAGTTCGGTATGCGCCAGGCGGGCGAAGTCCAGCAGCGCGTCGATCAGCCGGTTCATGCGCTGCACCCCGTCCAGCGCCGCCTGCAGGAACTCCCGGCATTCACCGGGGAGCTGGGCGCCGCAGAAAGTGTCGATGGCCTGGCAGAAACTGCTGATCACGGTGAGCGGCTGGCGCAGGTCGTGGGCCACGCTGTAGTTGAAGGCCTCCAGGTCGCGGTTGGCCAGCTCCAGCTGGCTGGCACGGGTCTCCAGGTCGGCGTTGAGCCGCACGATTTCCAGCTCCGCCGCCTTACGCTCGCTGATGTCGCGCGCGATGGTAGAGGCGCCCACGATGCACCCCAGCTCGTCGCGGATCGGCGAGATGGTCAGTGCCACCGGGAACTCGCTGCCGTCCTTTCTGATCCTAACCGTCTCCAGGCGCTCGATCGTCTCGCCGCGCCGGATCGCCTGCAGGAGCCCTTCGATCTCGTCGGGCATGTTTTTAGGCGTCAGCAACGAGATGTTTTTTCCCTTCACCTCGTCCGCCGTGAAGCCGTAGATCTTCTCGGCGCCGCGGTTCCAACTGGTGATGATGCCGTCCAGGGTCTTGCCGATGATGGCATCTTCCGAGGACTCCACCATAAGGGCCAGCCGGGTGCGCTCCTCCTCGGACCGTCTCAGTGCCGTTACGTTGCGGGTGATGGTGAGCAGGCACTCGTCCCCCTCGATCTCGATGATCTCCAGGGAGAGGAGCCCGTTGACCCCCCTGCCGTCCTTGGCGCGCAGCAGCGCCGGGTAGTCCCTCACCATCTGGTTGTCGTGCAGCCTGCCAAGGAGCATCTCCCGGTCCCGGGGCGAGTCCCAGATCCCGAGTTCCTGCGAGGTGTGCCCCAGGATCTCCTCGCGCTCAAAGCCCAGGGTGCGCAGGAACTCCTCGTTCACGTCGAGGTAGCGCCCCTCGGGGATGGTGGTTATGGAGATGAGGGTGGGGGCGGCGTGGAAGGCCTTGGAGAACTTCTCCTCGGACTCGCGCAGCTTTTGGTCGGCGAGCTTGCGCTGGGTGATGTCGGTGAACTGGATGCCGACCTGCCGGCGCGTGGCGGCGCCGAACCGGAAGGCATAGACCGAGAACCAGCGCGCCATCGGCCTGGAGCGGTTCTCGAAACGGATCGGCTCCCCGGTCTGTGCTACGGCGGCGTAGGTATCGACCCAGTGCTGTTCCAGGTCCGGCACCAGCTCCCGGATCCGCCTGCCGCGCGCCCCGAGGAGGCCCGAGTGCCTGTCGAAGGCGTCGTTGGTCTCCAGGAACCGGTAGTCCACCGCGTTGCCGGCCTGGTCGTAGAGCATCTCGATGATGCAGAAGGCGTCGTCGAGGGCGTTGAAGAGGGTCCGGTAGCGGTTTTCCGTCTCGCGCAGCACCTCCATGTCCCGCTTGCGCTGGATGGCGTTGCGGATCGAGCGGGCCAAAAGCCCGGCGTTGAACTCCCCCTTGATGAGGTAGTCCTGGATGTCGAGCTGCCACGATTTCAGGGCGATCTCCTCGTCCTCGAGACCGGTGAGCACCATGATCGGGGTCAGCGGCACCTGGGTGCGTACCCTGAGGGCCGCCTCGAGCCCCTGCCGGCAGTCGGGAAGCCCCAGGTCCACCAGGACGATGTCGTAGGGCCGGGTCTCCAGGAGCGCCAGGCCGTCCCGCAGCAGTTCGGCGACCTGCACCGCAAACTCCGGGTCCCGGCTTTCGGCGAGCATCCTGCGGATCAGGTCCGCGTCGGAGGGGTTGTCCTCGATGAGCAGAATGCGAAGTTGGGTAGCTGGCATGCCGTTTACCTCGGGATGGGAAAAAGCTGGACGGGCAGAGCACCGGCTGACCATCATCGGGAGAGCAGCGCCGCCCCGTTGCACAGGAGCTGGACGGTCGGAGCCCGGCGGGCGGGCGTTATGGCTCTTTCGCTAGTAGAGGAACATCGGCTTGCCTAGGACGTGGCGCACCTTGGGGCGGTACTCGAGGGTGTCGTAGAGCTCGGGGACATCGACCCTTTTGAGCCCCTGCATGATCGAGCAGATCGGGATGTGCCGGTAGGTCCCCCCCTGCAGGCAGACCATGCGCCCGCTCATCCCCTCGGCCACCAGGTCCATGGCCATGTTGGCGTAGTTGAAGGCGACCATGAGGTCGAGCGAGTCGGGGGCGCCGCTGCGCATCAGGTAGGAGAGCTGCTGGTAGATGATGTGCGACCCGGTGAGCCGTTTGACCGCCTCGCTCACCACCACGCCGATCCCCCCGAGCTTCTTGTGCCCGTAGGCGTCCTCCTGGCCGTACTCCTCGATCTGGCCGCCGATCATCGAGGCCCCCTCCGAGACGGTCACCATGGCGTAGTTGCTCCGGTTGCTGCGCTTGTCCTCGATGAGGAGCTGGGCAAGCTTCTCGATGTCGAAGGGGACCTCGGAGATGAGCGCCCGGTCCACCCCGGAGAGGTAGGCGGAGATGAGCGAGGTCTCCCCCGAGTTGCGACCGAAGAGCTCCACCACGGCGATCCGCTCGTGGGAGCCGGCGCTGGTGCGCAGGTTGTGGATGAAGTTGACGCTGCGGGTCACCGCGGTGGAAAAGCCGATGCAGTAGTCGGTGCCGTAGACGTCGTTGTCCATGGTCTTGGGGATCGCCACCACCGGGAACCCCTCGCGGTGCAGCCTCTCCGCGTAGCTTAGGGTGTCGTCGCCGCCGATGGCGATGAGGGCGTCCACCCCGAGGTGCTCGAGGTTCGCCAGCACGTGCTGGGTGTAGTCGCAGGTCCCCCCCTGGTCGGCGCCCGGGCCCGCCTCGCGCAGGAAGTCGGGGGTCTCGGAGCCGGCCACCTTGGCGGGGTTGGTGCGGCTGGTGTGCAGGAAGGTGCCGCCGGTGCGGTCCACGGTGCGCACCGTCTGCCGATCCAGCGGTATCACGAAGCGCTCCCGCGACTCGGGGTCGCTGCGGTCCAGGTTCAAGAGCCCGCCCCAGCCGCGCCGAACGCCGAGCACCCGGTAGGAATTGTCAATGGCGCGGTAGACCAGTGTCTTAAGCGCTGGGTTTAGGCCCGGCACGTCGCCGCCGCCGGTCAGTACCGCCACCGTCTTTTGTCGCTCTGCCATGCGTCGCTCCTCGTGTCGCCTTATTGGAAAATTCTCAGAGAGTATAGCGGACGCCCCTGCCAAGGCAAGAAAGGCACGGCGCCCCGCGAAGCCCGGGTCAGCCTGCGCCAAAGAGTGCCCCGCTGCGGCTGGAGAGTATGAAAGCCGCGCCTGAGAGAGCACGGAAATTAAAAGGATGCGAGATGTGGGTTTGCCGGAAGCGGCATTGCGTGATCAGGTGGGGAGAGGGTCCTTGTCCCGGTTCAGCCGGGCGATGAACTCGCTGGCGTCGCGGGCGCTCAAGGGGCGGGCGAAGTAGAACCCCTGCATGAGCCGGCAGTCGATGGAGGCGAGGAACTCCTTTTGTGCCTCGTTTTCCACCCCTTCGGCGATGGCCTCCATGTCGAGGCACTTGGCCATGAACATGATGGTGGTGGCGATGGCGGCGTCCTCCGAGGAGGTGACCACGTCGCTTACGAAGGAGCGGTCGATCTTGAGCGCCTGGAAGTGGTAGTGCTTCAAGGAGGAGAGCGAGGAGTAGCCGGTGCCGAAGTCGTCGATCTGCACCTGGAGCCCCATCGCCTGGAGCCGCTCCAGCACCTCCAGCGGCTCGGAGGCGTAGGTCATCAGGGACTGCTCGGTGATCTCCAGGGTGAGCCGGTCGGGCGGAAGGCCCCCCTCGGTGAGGGCACGCACGATCACCGGCTCCAGGTCCTCGTGGTCGAAGACCGAGGGGGGCATGTTGACGGCCACGTTCACGTCGAGCCCCTGCTCGCGGTACCAGGTGCCGGCCTGGCGGCAGGCGGCCCTGAGCACCCACTCGGTGAGCGGCCAGATGAGCCCGGATCTCTCGGCGATCGGGACGAACCCCGCCGCCCCCAGCACCCCGAGGTGCGGGTGGTTCCAGCGCACCAGGGCCTCGACCCCGACGACCCGCATGCAGCTCGTGTCCAGCTTGGGCTGGTAGACCAGGAAGAGCTCATCGTGGGTGAGCGCGCGCAAAAGCCCCTGCTCGAGCTGCAGCCTCTCGTCGCGCTCCTTCTGCCAGGTGCCGCCGTAGAAGCAGATGGTACCCCGCCCCTGCTCCTTGGCCTGGTTGAGCGCCAGGTCCGCCATCTTGTAGAGCTGCTTTGGCTCCCTGCCGTCCGAGGGGTAGAGCGCGATGCCGACGCTTGCGCTGGTTTTAAGCGGGGAGCCGTCCACCTGGTAGGGTTGGGCGACCACCTTCTGGATGCGCTCGGCCACCACGCTCGGCCCGTCGGGGAGCTCGGGCTGGCGCATCAGGACGGCGAACTCGTCCCCCCCCACCCGGGCCACCAGGTCCTCGCCGCGCAGCGCGCAGCACTCCTTAAGGCGCCGCGCCGTCTCGATCAGGAGGGCGTCGCCGGCCAGGTGGCCGCGCCGGTCGTTCACCGCCTTGAAGCGGTCAAGGTCCATGAACAAGAGGGCGAGCGACTCGTTGTGCCGCTTGGAATGCTGGAGGGCCTGGGCCAACAGCTCGTCGAAGGCCTGGCGGTTGTAGAGCCCAGTGAGCCCGTCGTGCGCCGCCTGCTCCCGGATCTGCTCTTCGCTCGCCTGGTGGCGCGCCTGGATCTTGCGGTTCAAAAGGTAGATGATCACCGCCATGCTGAGGACCCCGAGCCCGTCCACCACTGCCGAGGCCCCCGGCCACTGCTCGGGGCGCCCGGCCAGGAGGCGGAAGAGTACGAGGTCGGCGGCGAAAAGCCAGCAGACGCTGCCGGTAAGAAAGATCGCGGTGAGCGCGGCAGGGCTCAGACCGCCGATCCAGCTGAGGAGTCGGGAAAAGGTGCCACGGATCATAAAGTCTCCGCGAGCCGTCGGTGGGTGTTCGAGGGTTCCGGTGCGGCGGCCTCACGCCGCCACACCGGAGGTCAGGGTCAGAAGCAGGAGCGCACTACCCCGCCGTCCACGCGCAGGGCCGCCCCGTTGGTCGCCGAGGAGAGCGGGCTCGCCACGTAGGCGACCAGGTTGGCCACCTCGTCGATGCTGGCGAAGCGCTGCAAAAGGGAGCTCGGGCGCACGGTCTGGAAAAACTCCTTCTCGAACTCTTCCAGAGTACGCCCGCCGCTTAGTTTGGTGGCAAATTCCTCGACGCCGGCCGAGAGGGTGGGCCCGGGAAGCACGGCGTTGCTGGTCACCCCGGTGCCGGCGAGGCTCTCGGCGATGCCACGCGACACGGCCAGCATCGCGGTCTTGGTCATCCCGTAGTGGATCATCTCCACCGGGATCTGGATCCCGCTTTCGCTGGAGATGAAGATGAGGCGCCCCCAGTTCTTCTCGCGCATGGCGGGGAGGTAGAGGCGCGACAGGCGCACCGCGCTCAGGACGTTCACCTCGAAGATGTGCCGCCACTGCTCGTCGGTGATCTCCTCGAAGGGGCTTGGCTGGTAGATCCCCAGGTTGTTGACCAGGATGTCGACGGCCGGGAAGCGCTCGATGAGCCGCGCGGCCTCGGCGGCCTGCGAGAGATCGGCGGGGAAGGCTTCGAGCCGCGCGCCGGGGACCTCCTGGGCGATACCTTTCATGGCGTGGCCGACCGCCTCCTCGCTGCGGCCGTTCACGATGACCCGCGCCCCTTCCCGGGCCAGGAGCCGGGCAATGGCGAAACCGATCCCCTTGGTGGAGCCGGAGACCAGGGCGAGCTTGTCGGTGAGTTGCAGATCCATGGAGTGCCTCCAAAAGTGGGTGCTTCGGGAATTTTCGTGGAGACCGCATTCCCCCTCCCTTGACGGGAGGGGGCAGGGGGGTGGGTGAAGCTGCCATGTACCATGAAGTGGCGCCCTCCCCCTCACCCTGGCCCTCTCCCGCAAGGGGAGAGGGGACTTAATTGGACGGCTTTCCCCGAAAATCCGGATGAACCAAAAAGAGACCCCCGGCAGCCGTTATCGGGGTGCCAGGGGTCGTGGTCTTTCAGGGGTCGGGGTCAGTAGCCGCGTTCCAGGACGTCGTCCACCCAGGCGAGGGCGGCGGCGACGGTGGGAAAGCCGATGGTGCTGGTCAGGACGGTGACTGCGTGGCGGATCTCCTCCGGGGTCGCACCCGCTTCCAGGGCGCGGATGGTGTGGCTGTGCACCGAACCGTGCGACCGGATCGCGGCGGCTGCGGCCAGCTGGATCAAAAGACCGGTCTTGGCGTCCAGGGGACCGGAGTTCGCTGCCGCCTGGCGCAGCGCCTCGACTGCGCCGATCAGTTCGCCGTGGCGTGCCTTGAGTCGTTGGTAGTGCTCGTGCGGTTCTCTGCTCATTGTTGCCTCCCTCCTCGTGAGTGCGGCGCCCGATGCGGGCTCATGGGCCGCTGGAAGGAGTTTAGCCGGATTCTCGTGCGGCGCAAATCCTGCGCGAGTTTTTTGCCGGATTGGCGGGTGCCGCGGGCCAGGGGGAGCCGTCGGAGCGGCTGTCGAACCACTCGGTCACCTCGTGCTTGCCGATGCGCCGGCCGTGCTCGCGTCCCAGGCTCCCCTCCAGGGCGTCGGCGGGCATCGGCTTGGCGAGGTAGAACCCCTGCACCTCGTCGCACCCCAGCTCGCTTAGGTGGTGCAGCTGGTCCGAGTTCTCGACCCCCTCGGCGAGCACCTTGAGGCTCAGGCTCTGGGCCATGGTGATGATCGCCTCGACGATGGCCGCGTCGTCGTTGCTGCGGCTTACGTCGGCTACAAAGGAGCGGTCTATCTTGATCCGGTCCACCGGGAAGTGCTTTAGGTAGTTAAGCGACGAGTAACCGGTGCCGAAGTCGTCGATGGAGAGCTGCACCCCCATGTTCTTCAGGGCCTCCAGGGTCTCGATGGTCCGATCGGCGTTTTCCATGATGACGCTCTCGGTGAATTCCAGCTCGAGGCTCTTGGGATCCACCCCGGTCTCCCAGATCACCTGGTTCAGCATCGCCACGAAATCCTGCTGCTTCAACTGCTTGCCCGAGACGTTCACCGCCACCCGGAACTCGGGGTGCCCCTGCTCGGCCCAAAGGCGCGCCTGCAGGCAGGCGGAGCGCAGCACCCACTCGCCGATCCCCAGGATGAGCCCGGAATCCTCGGTGAGCGAGATGAAATCGGAGGGGAGCATGAGCCCGAAGTCGGCGCTCTGCCAGCGCAAGAGAACCTCGGCCCCCACCATCTTGTTGGTCCTCAGATCCCACTGGGGCTGGTAGTGCAGGAAGAACTCGCCGCGCTCGAGCCCCTGGCGCAGCGCGTTTTCCAGGGCGACCCGGTGCAGGATCTTGTGGTTCATCTCCTCGGAGAAGAAGCGGAACCGGCCGCGCCCCTCGCTCTTGGCGTGGTACATGGCGGTATCGGCGCTCCGGAACAGGCTCGAGGCGTCGTGGCTGTCGTCGGGGAAGAGCGCTATGCCGATGCTCGCGCTGGAGTAGACGGTGCGCCCCTCGATCTCGAAGGGGTCCTGGAAGATGTCCAGCATGCGCTGTACGGCGGCGGCGACCCGGTCCTGGCAGGAGATGGAGGTCAAAAGGACCACGAACTCGTCCCCCCCAAGGCGCGCCAGAAGGTCCGACTCGCGGATGCACTCGCTGAGCCTCAAGGCCACCTCGTAGAGGAGCTTGTCTCCCGCCCCGTGACCCAGGGTGTCGTTGATGTCCTTGAAGTTGTCCAGGTCCAAAAAGACCAGGCTGAGCGCGTCGCCGTCCCGGCCTGCCTGGGCCAGGCACTGGTGCAGCCTCTCGAGGAACATGCTCCGGTTGGGAAGCCCGGTCAGGTTGTCGTAGTAGGCGAGCCGGTTGATGCGCTCCTCGTTTTCCTTTCGTTCCGAGATGTCCTCGCAGGTGGTGACGATCCCCAGGTAGCGCTGTTCGCGGTCCAGGACCGGGATCGAGGTGAGCAGCACCGGGAACTCCTCGCCGCTTTTCCTGACGTTCACGCTCTCGCGGCGCCAGGTGGTGCCGTCGGTGAGCCGGTTGGGCGGGGTCTGGCGGCGGTGCTGGGTGGCGGCGAAGGCGCGCGCCTCCCGGCCGATCAGCTCCTCCACCTCGAAGCCGTGCATGCGGGCCTCGGCCGGGTTCAGGTAGACGATGCGGCCGTTGGCGTCGGAGAAGGTGATGCCGATCTGCAGGCTGTCCACCGCCTCCTTGAGCATCCGGCTGCGGGCCTCGCTGCGGCGCGCCTCGGTCACGTCCTGCAGGGTCCCCACCAGGTGCACGCTGCGCGGCGCGCCGGTCGGCTCTCGCCGGCCGTAGATCCAGACCTGGCGCTCGCTGCCGTCGCCGCGCACGATGCGGCACTCGAAGTCGCACCCCGCCGGGTCGTCCAGGGCCCGCTCGAACTGCTCGCGCACCAGGTCGCGGTCCTTGGGGGCGACCTGCTGTAGGAAGGCCATCAGGGTGCCGTTGTCGGCGTCCTGCGAGGTCCCCAAGATGGCGAACATCTGCTGCGACTTCCAAAAGCGCCCGCTCTCCGGGCTCCACTCCCAGTCCCCCAGCCGGGCGATCTGCTGCACCCGCGCCAGCCGGTCCTCGCTTTGCTGCAGGTTTTTCAGAAGCCGGCCGTTGCGCAACAGGCAGCGCGCCCGGTACACCAAGAGCTCGGGGTTCCCGCTCTTGGCGACGAAGTCGCTCGCGCCCGCCTCGAAGGCGCGGTGCACCAGGTCCCCCTCGTCGCTGCCGGTGACCGCCAGGATCGGGGTGTAGCGGCCAAGCACCAGGGAGCGGATGCGCCGGCAGCTTTCGAGCCCCGCGCACTCCGGAGCTTTCAGCTCGAGGAGCACCAGGTCCGGTTGCCGTTCGATGAAAAGGGGGAGCGGGTCGCCTTGTGCGGGAGCACGGACCGTCCGGAAGCCCCCTTTTTCCAGGGTGCTCCTGACGATGCCGTGGGCCACATCGTCGTCGTCAACGATGAGGATGAGCGGCAGGTAGTTCGGACTGGTTTCCGTCATACACGGGATCTCCTTAGATCGGAACAGCAGCTACCGGAGAAACTGTATAAAAGGCGCAACAGATACAGTACCAAGGTGACGGTTCCTTACTGGGGCGGTAATTTAAATCAAATTGCACCTTAAGGCAATCACATTATGTAGGACTTAATGCAACATTTTGATTTGATTGGACGATTCGGCGCCGGGCCCGCAGCGGCCGCCACAGCGGCAGCGGAAACGGGCCGAAAGCGCTGTCAGCGGGAACAGGACAAGGCCCTGCGGTTTGGAGGATGATCCCGCGAAGGGGGCCGGGCCGCCCCAGGAAGCGAAGCGGCGGGTGACGGCAAAGCGGTTTTCTTGACCTGGGTCATACCCGCCAAAGCTGCCGGTGCTAGGATGGCGAAAGAGAAAAGCTCCGCCCCCGGGCGGATAACCGGAGGTTTACCATGGAACTCGTCGTGATCATAATGGCCCTGACCTGGATGCTTGCCGCCGCCGTGTCGCTCTGCCCGCTGTGCCACGCCCCGCAGGAATAAGCGTCGACGTGCTCGTTCCGGGTGCCTCCTGCTGCGGCAGCGGCAGCGGCGCCCCGGAAGCAGGCCGCCGCCCGTGCCCCTTCCCGTTGAGCGGTTTTTCCACTCTCCGCTTCGCCATCGATATCGCGAGCCTCACCTAACACCCACCTCCCAGGCCCCGAAGACTCCCTCTCCGGCCGGAGAGGGAGTCTTTTTTGTTTTCTAAATATTTTCCAACGCTTTACTCCTATCCCGCATTCCTACCTCGCCGTTTAAATTCCCTACCGGCAAAGCATAAATCTACTCGGGTGCTAGAATCTCAACGGCCTTGTGACAGTGGCAGATGGGCTCATTGAGTAAGACCGCATCTCCATTGGCAGTTTCACGCTTACATCTGACTTTTTTCATGCGCGAGAACCGGAACAAACCCGCACTTTTTTGACCTAGGTCAAGAACCGTTTCAAAATCCTGTTCTACAGTCACCGTAAACAATCGCGCCGCAACCGGGGCGCGGTCTCCCGGACCGGTGCGACCTGCCGGGAAGCCACGACAAGGAGGAGCTCCAGATGGTCCAAGGAACCAAGACGCTGCGCACCCTGCTCCTGGTGTCGGCAGTCCTGGGCGCGGCAGTGAGCGCCCAGGCCGACACCGGAAAGGAGCTCTTCGAGAAACTCTGCGCCGGCTGCCACACGATCGGCGGCGGCGACGGAGGCGGCCCCGACTTGAAGGGGGTCGCCGCGAAGCACCCCGCCGCGTGGCTGGAGCGGGTGATCGTCGAGCCGGACAAGCTGACGGCGGAGAAGGACCCCGCGCAGCAGGAGCTCGTGAAGAAGTTCGGCATGGAGATGCCCAACCTCGGGGTGAGCCGCGAGGACGCCAAGAAGATCGTGGCCTTCCTGGGAGGCGGTACCCCGGCTGAGGAAGCCGCCGGTGCCCCCGACGGGGCGCAGCCCGCGGCCGGCGTGGCGCCCGAAGCCGCCAAGGCCGAGGCCCCGGTGACCAAGGAGCTTTTGGCGACCGGCGTCGCGCTCTTCACCGGCAAGGAGCGCTTCGGCAAGGGGGGCGCCCCCTGCGTCTCCTGCCACCGCCTGAGCTATCCCGGCATCAACGGGGGTTCGCTCGCCAAGGACCTCTCCGGCATGTACGGCAGGCTGGGCGAGAACGGGACCAAGGGGGTGCTGAAGGGGCTCAGTTTCCCGATCATGAAGAAGATCTACGCCGAGCGCCCCTTGAGCGAGGAGGAGATCACCGCCCTCACCGCGCTCTTCAAGGACCAGGCCGCGCAGAAGCAGGCGGCGGATGATCCCTACCCCGCCGCCGGCCTCGGCTTCTTCGCCCTCTGCCTGGCCGGCGCCATCGCCTTCAAGAGGAGGATCCGCTGATGTCGAACCGGATAAAGGACGAGCGTTCGCCGGAGTCCCGCAACTGGGAGGAGTTCTACCGCAACCGCTGGCAGTACGACAAGGTGGTGCGCTCCACCCACGGCGTCAACTGCACCGGCGGCTGCAGCTGGATGGTGCACGTGAAGGACGGCATCGTCGGCTGGGAGCTGCAGGCCAACGACTACCCCCAGTTCGACGGCAGCGTGCCGAACCACGAGCCGCGCGGCTGCCCCCGCGGCATCAGCTACTCCTGGTACCTCTACAGCCCGCTGCGGGTCAAGTACCCCTACCTGCGCGGGGCGCTCTTGGACCGCTGGACCGAGGCCAAAGGGCGCTTCGACGACCCCGTCGAGGCCTGGGCCAGCATCGTCGAGAACCCCGAGGCCCGCGCCTCCTACACCGGCCGGCGCGGCATGGGGGGCTTTCGGCGCGGCGACTGGGAAACCGCCATCGAGATCATCGCCGCCTCCAACATCTACACCGCGAAAAAGCACGGTCCGGACCGGGTCGTCGGCTTCTCCCCCATCCCCGCCATGTCGATGATCAGCTACGCGGCCGGCACCCGCTACCTGCAGCTGTTCGGCGGCGTCGCCATGAGCTTCTACGACTGGTACTGCGACCTCCCCCCCGCCTCCCCGCAGGTCTGGGGCGAGCAGACCGACGTGAACGAGTCGGCCGACTGGTACAACGCCTCCTACATCGTGCTGTGCGGCTCCAACGTCCCGATGACCCGCACCCCGGACGCCCACTACCTCTCCGAGGCGCGCTACCGCGGCACCAAGGTGGTGGTCATGTCGCCCGACTACTCCATGGCGAGCAAGTTCGCCGACGCCTGGCTCCCGGTCGAGCAGGGGCACGACGGCGCCTTCTGGATGGCGGTGAACCACGTGATCCTCAAGGAGTGCTACGCCGACCGTAGCGTCCCCTTCTTCGACGACTACGCCCGCACGTACACCGACCTCCCCTTCCTGGTGGAGCTCACCGAGAAGGACGGGGCCTGGGTCCAGGGGGAGCTGGTGCGCGCCGACCGCTTCGAGCGCTCGGCCTCGCTCGAGCACGCCGACTGGACCCTGTGCGTCGCCGACCGTGCGGGAGAGGTGCGGGTCCCCAACGGCAGCCTCGGTTCGCGCTGGAGCAAGCAAGAGGGGAAATGGAACCTGGACATGAAGGACCAGGTGGACGGCTCGGAGATCGACCTCAAGCTCTCCTTTTTGGGGGAGCAGACGGCGCGGGTCCGCTTCCGCTTCGAGGGGGAAAAGGACGCCCTGCGCGAGGTGCCGGTGCGCCGGGTCGCGACCCGCGACGGCGAGATCACGGTCACCACGGTCTTCGATCTCCTCATGGCGCAGTTCGGGGTGTCGCGAGGTCTCAAGGGGGACTACCCGCACGGCTACGACTCCGAGCTCCCCTTCACCCCGAAGTGGCAGGAGAAGCACACCGGCATCGACGCCGAGACCGTCCTGAAGATCGCGCGCGAGTGGGCGCAAAACGGCGAAGAGAGCGGCGGGCGCAACATGGTGATCATCGGCGCCGGGGTGAACCACTGGTACCACAACGACCTCATCTACCGCGCCGCCATCACCGCGCTCATCCTGACCGGCAGCGTCGGGAGAAACGGCGGCGGGCTCGCACACTACGTAGGGCAGGAGAAGGTGGCGCCGCTCTCCCCCTGGACCTCCATCGCCATGGCCCACGACTGGGTGAAGCCCTCGCGGCTGCAGAACACCCCGAGCTTCTGGTACATCCACTCGGACCAGTGGCGCTACGACCGCTCCTTCGTCGACTACTTCAAGCCGGAGACCGGGGAGAAGATGCCGATGCACGCGGCCGACTTCAACGCCAAGGCGGTGCGCCTGGGGTGGCTCCCCTTCGCCCCGCACTTCGACGAGAACCCCCTGAAACTGGTGGAAAAGGCCCAGGCGGAAGGGGCCCAGTCCGACGCCGAGATCCGCACCTGGCTGGTGGATCGCCTCAAGAAGGGGACCACCCGCTTTGCGGTGGAGGACCCGGACAGTGCGGGGAACTCCCCCAAGGTCTGGTTCATCTGGCGCGGCAACGCGATCTCCTCCTCCGCCAAGGGGCACGAGTTCTTCTTGAAGCACGTCCTGGGGGCCCCCAACGCGAGCTTCACCGCGAAGGAGGTCGCCAAGGGGCAGGTGAAGGACCTGGTCTGGCACGAGAAGGCGCCCGAGGCGAAGGTGGACCTGGTGGTCGACTTGAACTTCCGGATGGACACCTCCACCCTCTACTCGGACATCGTACTGCCTGCCGCCACCTGGTACGAGAAGAGCGACCTCAACACGACCGACATGCACTCCTTCGTGAACTGCATGGACGCGGCGGCCCCCCCCTCCTGGGAATCGAGAAGCGACTGGAAGATCTTCTCCGCGGTGGCCAAAAAGGTGAGCGAACTCGCCGAGAAGCACCTCCCCACCCCGGTGAAGGACGTGGTGGCCGCGCCGCTTCTGCACGACACCCCGGGCGAGATCGCCCAGCGCCGGGTGGCGGACTGGAAGCTCGGCGAGTGCGAGGCGATCCCCGGCAAGACCATGCCCAACCTGGCCGTGGTGGAGCGCGACTACCCGAACATCTACCAGCGCTTCCGCTCCCTCGGCCCCGACATCGGGCACCTGGGGTCGCACGGCAACTACTACGACGCCGACGACGAGGCGGAGAAGCTCCTCGACACCCTCCCGACCCGGGAGTTCGCCGGGAAGCTGCGGGTCGACCTGGAGGAGGAGAAGACCGTCGCGGACGTCATCCTGACCCTCGCCTCCGAGACCAACGGGGAGCTGGCGCACCGCGCCTTCCAGAAGCTGGAGAAGCGTGTCGGCAAGCCGCTAGCCTCGATCTCCGCAGGCAATCGCGACTTCCGCATGAAGTGGGAGGACGTGACCCAGAAACCGCGCCGGGTGATCAGCTCGCCGATCTGGAGCGGGCTCATGAACGACGGGCGCCCCTACTCCCCCTTCACCTTGAACGTGGAGCACCTGGTCCCCTGGCGCACCCTCTCCGGGCGGCAGTCGCTCTACCTGGACCACCCCTACTACCGGGAGTTTTACGAGGGGCTCCCCACCTTCAAGGGGAAGCTCGACCCGCGGGTACTGGACGAGACCGAGGGGGAGACCGGGCTGGTGCTCAACTTCCTCACCCCGCACGGCAAATGGGGGATCCACTCCACCTACAGCGACAACCTGAGGATGCTCACCCTGTCGCGCGGCGGGCAGGCGGTCTGGCTGAACCACAAGGACGCCGAGAGCGCCGGGATCGAGGACAACGAGACGGTGGAGATGTACAACGCCAACGGCGTGGTGGTCTGCCGCACCATCGTCTCCGCCCGCATCCCGCAGGGGGCAGCCATCATGTACCACGCCCCGGAGCGGACCCTCAACATCAAGAAGTCCAAGAAAAGCGGCAGGAAAGGCGGGGTGCACAACAGCCTCTCGCGCATCCGCCTGAAGCCGACCCTGATGCTCGGAGGCTACGCCCAGTTCAGTTACTACTTCAACTACTGGGGCCCCACCGGGGTGAACCGCGACAGCTACGTGGTGGTCAGGAAGCTCAAGTAGACCGTCAGATACCTCCACCCACTCGTCGTCCCCTCTCCCCCTGCGGGAGGGACAGGGTGAGGGGGAAGGCGCCACCTCGGCGCAGCTGGCAGCTTCACCCACCCCCCGGCCCCCTCCCGTCAAGGGAGGGGGGATGTGGTTCGCGGAATTTCCGGCTGAACCTTCGAAGGGCGGTAACGGCAGCACCGGAATAACTCAATTAGGTGGCGACAAGGAGCCGCATATGGACGTAAGAGCCCAAATCGTGATGGTGTTCAACCTGGACAAGTGCATCGGCTGCCACACCTGCTCCATCTCCTGCAAGAACATCTGGACCGACCGCAAGGGCGCCGAGTACATGTGGTGGAACAACGTGGAGACCAAGCCGGGCGTCGGGTATCCCAGGCACTGGGAGAACCAGGAGCGCTTCAAGGGTGGCTGGGTGGTGGACGGCAAGAGCCTGAAGCTTAAGGCGATGGGGAAGGGCCCCACCCTCCTGAACATGTTCTTCCAGCCCAACCTCCCCAAGATCGAGGAGTACTACGAGCCCTTCGACTTCGACTACGGGAACCTGGCCGGGGCCAAGGCGGGCGACGACCAGCCGACCGCCCGGGCCTTCTCCCAGATCTCCGGGAAGCCGATCGAGGAGATCCAGGGGGGCCCCAACTGGGACGACGACCTCTCCGGTTCGCAGATCTACGCGGCCCAGGACCCCAACCTGCAGGAAAAGCAGGTGATCGACTCCTACGCCTCCATGTTCATGCAGTACCTGCCGCGCATCTGCAACCACTGCCTCAACCCGGCCTGCGCCGCCTCCTGCCCCTCGCGCGCCATCTACAAGCGCGGCGAGGACGGCATCGTCCTGGTGGACCAGGAGGTCTGCAAGGGGTGGCGCTTCTGCACCAGCGCCTGCCCCTACAAGAAGGTCTACTTCAACTGGGATTCCGGAAAGGCCGAGAAGTGCATCTTCTGCTACCCCCGCGTGGAAGGCGGGCAGTGCAACGCCTGCGCCCACTCCTGCGTCGGGCGCATCCGCTACGTCGGGGTCCTCTTGTACGACGCCGACGGCGTGGAGGGGGCGGCGCTCAAGGGTGACGCCGAGCTGGTCCAGGCGCACCGCAACCTGATCCTCGACCCGCGCGACCCGGCGGTGCGCGCCGCGGCGAAGAAGAACGGGATCTCCGAGCGCTGGCTGGACGCCGCCGAGAAGTCCCCGGTCTACACCCTGGTGAAGGAGTTCGGCCTGGCGCTCCCGCTGCACCCGGAGTTCCGCACCGTCCCGATGGCCTACTACATCCCGTCGCTCTCCCCGGTTCTCTCCACCTGGGGCGACACCCATAAGCTCCTCGAGCACGGCATGATCCCGGCCCTGGAAACCCTCAGGGTCCCGGTGGGGTACCTGGCGAGCATCCTCTCCGGTGGGAACCGGGAGGTGATCGAGGAGGCCCTCAAGAAGCTGATCGCCCTGAGGGTCTTCATGCGCAGCGCGAACCTGAAAAAGGAGAGCGACAGCGCGGCGCTCGCCGAGGCAGGCCTCGACGCCGCTGCCGCCAAGAGGCTCTACCGGCTCTTCACCCTGGCAAGCTACGACGAGCGCAACGTGATCCCGCCGCAGCAGCGCGAGGAGCAGGACCCCGAGCGGCGCAAGCAACAGGGTGGCTTCGGCATCCTCAAGAAGACCGGGAGGGGGAGATGAGCATCCAAGAAAGCTACCAGGCGCTCGCCCGCCTGCTGGACTACCCCAAGGGGAAACAGGAACTGACGGAGAGCTACCGCTTGGTGGCTTCCTTCTTCTCCGAATACGGCATGGCCCCGCCCGCCGCCCCCTTCGGGGAGCTGCTGGAGGAGGCCAGCCTCGCCGAGCTGCAGGAGGAGTACGTCGCGCAGTTCGACTTCAACCCGGCCCAGGCCCCGTACCTGGGGCACCACCTCTACGGCGACAACCAGAAAAAGGGGGCCTACCTGATCCGGGTCAAGCAGCAGTACCGCAGCTTCGACTTCGCACCCCCCGAAAACGAGCTCCCGGACCACCTGCGGGTGCTGCTCGCCTTCCTGGGTCACCTGGCTGGGCTGGGCGAGGACACCCTGCGACGCCAGTTCATCGCGCACGAGGTGCAGCCCGGCCTGGACAAGCTGATCGAAGCGACCGGGGCGCGCGGGCTCTCCCCCTGGCTCACCCTGGTAGAGGCGGCGGGGCTCTTGGTAAGCCACGACTGCCGGGAGGTATCGACATGCTGAACAACCTGATCTTCATAGCGCTCCCCTACGCCGCACTCGCCCTGGTCCTTTTGGTCACGCCCTACCGGTTCCTCTCCAACCGGCTCACCTGGAGCGCCTACTCGACCCAGTTCCTGGAGCGGAAGTTCCTCTTCTGGGGGATCAACCCCTGGCACTACGGGATCATACCGATCCTCACGGCGCACATCCTGGGGTTCGCCTTCCCGGGGCTCTTCAAGCCCTTTTTGGGGAACCAGCAGACCCTGCTCCTGGTGGAGAGCTTTGGGCTCGGGCTCGGGCTCTTCGCCCTCATGGGGTGCCTCATCCTCCTCTTGCGCCGGGTGAACTCCGGGATGCTGTCCCGGGTCACCTATGGCAGCGACTGGCTGGTGCTCCTCCTGCTGGTCTTCCAGGCCGGTACCGGGATCTACGTCAGCTACTTCCTGCGCTGGGGGACCCAGTGGTACCTGCACTCCGCAGTCCCCTACCTCTGGTCGGTCGTCTCCTTCAACCCGCAGCTGGGGTACGTGGCGGAGCTGCCGCTCGCGGTCAAGCTGCACGCGGCCGGGGCCTTCCTGATCGTGGCGGTGCTCCCGTTCACCAAGCTGGTGCACCTGCTCTACCTCCCGGTTGACTTCCTGAAGGACCCGCCCATCCCCTACCGGTGGAGGACCAAGTAGCGCCGAGCCGGTCTCGGCGCCGCCGCCGCTCGAACCAGCCGGGATGCGGCACAAGCTCGAGGGCGGCGAAGCGGCAAAGGAGCGGCTGATACTCCTTCCGCAAGCTGCACCACGAGACAACCACCCGCCCTGAGAAGGAGGAAAGCCCCATGTCCGAACGCGTACTGACAACCTGGATGCCGGAGGACGAGCGGTTCTGGCAGGAGAGCGGCAGCGCCATCGCCACCCGCAACCTCTGGATCTCCATCCCGTCGCTCTTTCTCTCCTTCGCGGTCTGGATGGTCTGGAGCGTCGTGGTGGTGAACCTGCAGTCGATCGGCTTCGGCTTCGACGCCGACAAACTCTTCTGGCTCGCCGCGCTTCCCGGCCTCTCCGGCGCCACCCTCAGGATCTTCTACTCCTTCATGGTCCCCATCTTCGGGGGGCGCACCTGGACCACCCTGAGCACCGCGTCGCTTTTGCTCCCGGCCATCGGCATCGGCTTCGCCGTGCGCGATCCCGGCACGAGCTACACGACCATGCTGATCCTGGCGCTCCTCTGCGGCCTGGGGGGCGGCAACTTCGCCTCCAGCATGTCCAACATAAGCTTCTTCTACCCGAAGTCGCTCAAGGGGACCGCCCTGGGGCTCAACGCCGGGCTCGGAAACCTCGGGGTGAGCGCCATGCAGTTCCTGGTGCCGCTCGTTATCACCACCGGGATGTTCGGGGCGCTGTGCGGCGACCCGCAGATGTGCGTGGTGAAGGGACTGAGGACCTCGGTCTGGATGCAGAACGCCGGCTTCGTCTGGGTCCCCTTCATCGTCCTTGCCACCCTGGCCGCCTGGTTCGGCATGAACGACATCGCCGACGCCAAGGCCTCCTTCCGGGAGCAGTCGGTCATCTTCCGCCGCAAGCACAACTGGATCATGTGCTGGCTCTACCTGGGGACCTTCGGCTCCTTCATCGGCTATTCGGCGGGGCTGCCGCTGCTCATCAAGTCCCAGTTCCCCGGGGTGAACCCGACCCAGTACGCCTTCCTGGGCCCCCTGGTGGGTGCGCTCTGCCGGCCGCTGGGGGGGTGGATCGCTGACAAGCTCGGGGGGGCGCGGGTCACCTTCTGGAACTTCGCCGCCATGGCGCTCGCCGCCTTCGGGGTGCTGCACTTCCTCCCCCACGGCGGGACCGGGGGCAATTTCTGGGGTTTCCTCGCCATGTTCATCCTGATGTTCGTCAGCACCGGCATCGGCAACGGCTCCACCTTCCGGATGATCCCGATCATCTTCCTGACCGAGCGCCAGCGCGCGGCAGCCGGCAGGGGCCCCCAGGCCGAGAGCCAGGCGGGCGCCGAGGCGGCCAAGGAGGCCGCGGCGGTGCTCGGCTTCAGCTCCGCCTTCGCGGCCTACGGCGCCTTCTTCATCCCCAAGGCGTTCGGGAGCTCCATGACCCTCACCGGAGGTCCCCAGGCGGCGCTCTACGGGTTTATCGGCTTCTACCTCACCTGCCTCGCGCTCACCTGGTTGTGCTACTCGCGCAAGAACTCCGGGATGCCCTGCTAGAAAGCTGCTTCCCCTTAAGATCGCGGCAACGGGAAAGACCTGGGGGCCAAAACAAGAAAAGGGCCAAAACCGTGCGCCGGTTTTGGCCCTTTTCTGCGTTACTGCCGGTTAACCCTTAGGCGGCGCCCAGTGCCACCTTCAGGTCGGCGTCGACGTCCCCCACCCGGCCGATGTTGAAGTTCTCCACCAGGAAGTTGAGGACGTTCGGGGAGAGGTAGGCCGGCAGCGCCGGTCCGAGCTTGATGTTCTTGATCCCCAGGTGCAAAAGCGACAGGAGGATGACGTGCGCCTTCTGCTCGTACCAGGAGAGGATGAAGGAGAGCGGCAGGTCGTTCACACCGCAGTTGAAGGCGCCGGCAAGCGCCAGCGCGATGCGCACCGCGGAGTAGGCGTCGTTGCACTGCCCGACGTCCAGAAGGCGCGGGATGCCGCCGATGTCGCCGAAGTCGAGCTTGTTGAAGCGGTACTTGCCGCAGGCGAGCGTCAGGATCACGGCGTCCTTGGGGACCTTCTCGGCGAACTCGGTGTAGTAGTTGCGCCCCGGCTTCGCGCCGTCGCAGCCGCCGATCAGGAAGAAGTGCTTGATGGCGCCCGACTTCACCGCCTCGATCACCTTGTCGGCCACGCCCAGTACCGCGTCGTGACCGAAGCCGACCAGGATCTCCTTGCCGGGTGCCTCGGGGAGGTCCGGGCACTCCAGGGCCTTGTTGATCACCTCGCCGAAGTTCCAGCCGCTTAGGTGCTTCACGCCGGGCCACCCCACCTCGCCCCAGGTGAAGAGGCGGTCCTTGTAGCTCTCGGCCGGGCGCTGGATGCAGTTGGTGTTGAAGATGATGGCGCCGGGGAAGTTCGGGAACTCCTTGTGCTGGTCCTGCCAAGCGCCGCCGAAGTTGGCGTAGAGGTGGCCGTACTTCTTGAGCCCCGGATAGCCGTGGGCCGGGAGCATCTCGCCGTGGGTGTAGATGTCGATCCCCTTCCCCTCGGTCTGCTTCAAGAGCTCCTCGAGCATGCGCAGGTCGTGACCGGAAACCAGGATCCCCTTGTTCTTGCGGCTGCCGAGCTGCACCTTGGTCGGGGTCGGGCTGCCGTAGCGCTCGATGTGCCCTTCGTTGAGCATCGCCATGACCTTGATGTTCAGCTTGCCGCACTCCATGGCGATCCCCACCAGGTCCATGAGCCCCTTCGAGGGGTCACAGGTCGCCGCGAGGGCGTGGTGGAAGAAGGCGAAGACCTCCTCGTCGGTCTTGCCGAGGATCATGGCGTGATCGGCGTAGGCGGCCATACCCTTAAGGCCGTAGATGATGATCTCGATGGCGGACAACAGGTCGGGATCCGCCTGCTGGCTCTTCACCCCGTGCTCGCGTCCCTGGGCCACCAGTGTTTCCAGGTCGTTTGCGATAACCCAGGCCGCCGGTCCTTCGCTTATCTGCGGGGCGTGCCCGCCGTTTTTCTCGCGATAGGCCGTCTCGTAGAGCGCCTTCACCTTCTCCTTGAGATCGAAGCACTTGCGGAGCTTCCCTGCCAGCTGGACCGGGTCGAAGTCGACGTTGGTCACCGTGGTGAAGAGCCCCTCGATCAGGAACTTGTCTGCCACCTCGTAACGGGTGTCGAACTCGCGCGCCTTGTCGGCGTAGATGGCGAGCCCCTTGAGCCCGTAGAGCATCAGGTCCAACAGCGCCGCCACCTCCGGGTTCTTGCCGCACACCCCCATAACTTCGCAACCGGTCTCCTTGGCGGCCTGCTCGCACTGACGACAGAACATAGACATAAGCTCCCTCCTGTGAAATAATTGATAAATAGCGCTTGATTCAAACGACGGCTAGTATAGCGTGTCGCTTGCCAGTTTCAAGTATCCCGACACGGTTTTCTGTCACAAAAATAACGGTAGATACTGCGACGTCGGCAGGTTTCCGACATGAACCAGGACTAAAGAAGGAAAGGTGATGTGCTATGGCTAAGGACAGCAAGACGCTCTGCAAGTGGGACAAGGATGAAATCAAGGACAACTTCAAGGAACTCAAGAAGATCGTCGCGGAACCGCGCTACGTTTGCCGCAAGTGTGCGCGAGCCGCCAAAAAGGAAGAAAACCTCTGCAAGCCGGAGGAGATCTAGCGACGGGGAGGCCCCCGCAGGTACACCGGGTCGGCGACGGAAAAAACAGGACAAAAAAAGGCCGCATCCGAGGACGCGGCCTTTTTTCCTACTCTCGAAAGAGTGGAATTACTTTGCAGCCGGAGCGGCTTCTGCAGCCGGAGCAGCTTCTTTCTTCTCAGCTTTTTTTGCTTTCTTTGCTTTTTTTGCTTTCTTTGCTTTTTTAACCGGAGCTTTTTCTTCTTTTTTCACTTCAGCGGCCGGAGCGGCAGCCGGAGCCGGGGTAGCGTCAGCAGCGAAAACAACGCCAGCGAAAGCAACAGCAACGAGAGCAGCAACTACGGAGGACAGAACTTTCTTCATGGTGAATCTCCTTAAAAAGGTGAATGGTTACTATGTCCTCTCTATAGCATCACCCGTGCCAAAACTTGAAATACCCGAAAAGCCGGTTTCCACGCGGCTTTCCCGGCGCCCCAGCCGCCTCGCCACCCACGAAACATACCTCTAATGCGCCAGCCATACCCCAAATGAGGCAACTCGCGCCTCGGCTCTCATGTGCGACGCCCCCAAGACGGCGCCCGGGTCTCCCGCCCTCGGCGCGGCGCTTCATCCTCCCTCCGGCGCCGGTCCAGCAGGTTCAGGTGGTAGCGCACGTGCTGGGCCAGGAAGTAGAGCCACTGGTACATGTCCAGCCGACCAAGCCGGTGCACCGACATGCTGATGGTGCAAAGGCGCCCTTCCCCCTCCCGAATACTCTCCAACAGCTCCAGGCAGTGCCCCAGTTGGCTGTACAGCGCAGCGCGCAACTCCCAAAGGTCCCCCACCGGTCCCGGGAGCATGTGCTTAGGCGGCAGCCATTCGAAGGCGGCAGGGTCCGCGATCGGCGCGAGCGCCGTGAGGTCGCTCTCAAACTCGGGTATCGGCTGCCGGACCGCCCGTTTGAGCGCCTTTTGGCACCCCTTGCCGATGGTCAGCAGCAAAAAGTGGTTTACCAGGCGCAGGTGTTCCAGGTGCTCGGCGACGCTCCACCCCGCCGGGCAATCCGGCCGGGATCGCAGCCGGTCCGGCGACTCATCGAAGTAGCGGTCCGCCTCGGCAAAAACCTCTTTCAGGGCAGCGGCAACCTGTGCTGGCACTACTTGCGGCATGGCGATCCCTTTGTGGTAATCACTGAAAAATAATTGTCCGCGGCTTGATTAATATGAAATATACCATACACTCACAGGCGGTGCCGGCTGTAGGTGTAGTAGCAGGGGGGACTGTCGCTTAATCGACTGCGCTGTATAACGCCCTTCCCTTGACACCAACGCCGCCAGGCCTCCAGACAGAGTTTTTTTCAAAATGCAACAGTCCATTTTCCTCACCTTGAAGCCTAGCAAAAAGGTAAAGAAGTCAGCAGTTGAAATACTGCAAAGGGTGGCGATCCCATAGTACTTGTCTGATGAATCATACAGTTTTTTGCTGCATCAACACCAGGAGGCCGTCATGAATCAACCGGAAGGGTATGCAGACGACGTCGTCAAAGGGTTCCTGATCTCCAGCATGGCCTGGGGGCTCGCCTCGGTCCTTCTCGGGGTGCTCATCTCGCTGCAGATCGCGTTCCCCGACCTGAACTTCCCCCCCTACTTCTCCTACGGCCGGCTGCGCCCGATCCACACCAACGCCGGGATCTTCGGCTGGGGGATCGGCAGTTTCATGGCCTTCTTCATCTACATCACCCAACGGCTCACCAGGACGAGGCTCTGGAGTGAGGGGCTCGCCCGCTTCCAGCTCTGGCTTTTCAACATCGTGATCACCCTCGCCGCGGTGACGCTCCTTTTGGGGATGAACCGCTCCAAGGAGTACGCCGAACTCGAGTGGCCGGTGGCGCTCTTGGTGGTGGTGCTCTGGGTGGTCTTCGCGGTGAACATCATCATGACCATCGCGAAGAGGCGCGAGGAGCAGATGTACATCTCGCTTTGGTACGTCATGGCGGCGCTCGTAGGTGTCGCGATCCTCTACCTGGTGAACAACGCAGGGATTCCGGTCTCGCTCACCAAGAGCTACTCCGCCTACGCCGGCGCGAACGACGCCAACGTGCAGTGGTGGTACGGGCACAACGCGGTCGCCATGGTGCTCACAGCTCCCCCCCTGGCCATCTTCTACTACTTCCTCCCCAAAGCGACCGGCGTCCCCATCTACAGCCACCGCATGGGGGTGATCGCCTTTTGGAGCCTCATCTTCATGTACCTTTGGACCGGCGCGCACCACCTTTTGTGGACCCCGGTTCCCGACTGGGTCCAGACCCTCGCCATGGCCTTCTCGGTCATGCTGATCGCCCCCTCCTGGGCCGCGGTCTTCAACGGCTACTTCTCGATGAACGGCCAGTGGCACCAGATGCGCGAGAACTACCTCGCCAAGTTCCTCATCTTCGGGATCACCTTCTATGGCCTGCAGACCCTGCAGGGCCCCTCGCAGTCGGTGAGGACCTTCTCCGCCTTCATCCACTACACCGACTGGGTGCCCGGCCACGTGCACATGGGGACCCTCGGGTGGGTCTCCCTGGTGCTCTTCGCCGCCATCTACTACACGGTCCCCAAGCTCTACGGCCGGGAGATCTACAGCGTACCGCTCGCCAACCTGCACTTCTGGCTCGCGGTGATCGGCCAGCTCATCTTCTCCATCACCATGTGGATCGCCGGGGTGCAGCAGGCCACCATGCTGAACGCCTCCAACCCGGACGGCAGCCTGCACTACAGCTTCATGGAGACCCTGATCGAGCTCTACCCGTACTGGTACGGCCGCGCCCTGGGCGGCATCATCTACCTGGTGAGCCTCTTGATCTTCCTCTACAACATCGGGAAGACCATCGCCGGCGCGCCTAAAGCCGTGGCACAGAACGCCTAGGGAGGAGACCCATGTTCGAGAAAAACGTCCTCGTATTCCTCATTTCCGCCACGGTGGTCGTCCTCGTGGGCACCGTGGTCACCATGGTGGTCCCCTTCAAGTGGATCAACGACCCGAAACTCGCCATTGCGAGCGTGAAGCCCTACACCCCGCTGCAGCTCGAGGGACGCGACATCTACATCCGCGAGGGGTGCAACAACTGCCACACCCAGACGGTGCGGCCGCTTCTCTCCGACACCGAGCGCTACGGCGAGTACTCGAAGACCGGCGAGTTCGCCTACGACCAGCCCTTCTTGTGGGGCTCGCGGCGCACCGGACCGGATCTCGCCCGCATCGGCGGCAAGTACCCGGACGCCTGGCACGTGAAACACATGAAGGACCCGCAGTCCATGGTGCCGCGCTCCAACATGCCCAAGTACGCCTTCCTGGACCGGCCGCTCGACACGAGCCTCACCGAGAAGAAGATGCAGGCGCTCAAGTTCCCCTACACCGCGGAGGACCTGGCCGAGGCCAAGGGGAAGACCGAGCTTGCGGCGCTGGTCGCCTACATGCAGAAGCTCGGTAACGACATCCCCTGGCGCCAGGCCAAGAATGCCGCCGTCGTGGGCGAGCTGAAAAACCCGTTCCAGGACGACCTCTCGGTGCTCCCGGAGGGGAAGGCGCTCTACAAGGAACACTGCGCCCAGTGCCACGGCGACAAACTGCAGGGTGAGGTGGGGCCGAAGCTCTCCGACATGGACAAGCCCGATGCCCAGGTCTTCACCACCATCTTCTCCGGCTCACCCAACGCCGGGATGCCCGCCTTCGGCGACACCCTGGGCAAGGAGCGCACCTGGAAGCTGGTCACCTTCTTAAAGAACCAGCAAAGGCACTGACATGGACCTGGCCAGCATCTACTACCTCGGCGTCACCCTGGCACTCTTCGGCATCTTCGCGGCGATCGTGGTGCGCACCTACCGGAAAAGTGCCCGCGAGCGGGGTGAGGCCCCCAAGTACCGGATGCTGGACGAGGACTGACGGCTGCAGCACCCGGCTCCCCCGGCCCGACACTCCCCTCCCCCGGCGGAAGCGGGTCGGGGGGGAGCGGGGACCGGACCACGAAAGGCACACCACCTACAGGAGGCTTCCTCATGGCTTTGGAGCATAAGGATTACGACGGCATCAGCTACAACCCGCAGGACAAACCTCCCCTGGTCTTCAAGCTCCTCTTCACCGGCCTGATCATCTGGGGGATCGCCTTCATGGGGCACTTCCTCTTCGGGGGGTGGACCTCGCTCGGCGAGTACGCCCAGAAGAAATCGGCCAAAGAGGCGATGCTGAAGGCCCAGCAGCTGAAGGACGTAGCACCTGAGGCCGCCGCCCCGATCCCCGAGGCGAAGAAGGTGGAGCTTATGGCCGCCGGCAAGAAGGAGTTTGCCGAGCGCTGCGCCGCCTGCCACGGCGCGTCGGCCAAGGGGGGGATCGGCCCCGACCTGACCCAGGTGAAGTACAAGTACGGCAGGACCCCCGATGCGATCGCGCAGAGCATCGCCGAGGGGCGCCCCGGCGGCATGCCGTCCTTTAAGAACGATCTCTCCAAGGAGAAGGTCGAGGGGCTGGTGCAGTACCTGCTGTCGCTTTGATGCCGGCCCCCCCCAAGCGCATCGGGCCCAAAAGGAGGCTCGTCCAGTGGCTCGCCACCCTGGTCATCCTGGTGGTTCCCTTCATCAGGGTCGGTGGCGAGTCGCTCTTGCGCCTGGACGCCCAAAGCCGCAGCCTGCTCTTCTTCGGGGCGAGCCTGAGGATCGAGGAGTTCTACCTCTTCCTCATCGCGGTCCTCATCTTCGTCTTCGCCTTTTTGTTCGTCACCATGCTCTTTGGCAGGGTCTGGTGCGGCTGGCTCTGCCCCCAGACCACCCTGGGGGACCTGGCCGACTGGATCGACCGGCGCCTGGGCCGGCTCGGGCTCCCGGTCCTGTCCCGGCTCTTGCGCCAGGTAAGCTACCTCGCCCTCTCCCTCCTGGTCGCCTCCAATCTCATCTGGTACTTCATCCCCCCCGGCGAGTTTGTCTCCCGGCTCGCCGCGGGGAGGCTCGGGCCCGTGGCCGGGATCTCCCTTGCCAGTGTCGCGCTGCTGGTATATCTTGACCTCGCCCTGGTCCGGCGCAGCTTCTGCAAGACGGTCTGCCCCTACGGAAGGATCCAGCTCCTCACCATGGAGCGCAGCACGCTCACCCTCGAGTTCGATCCCAGGCTCAAGGGGGAGTGCCTGCGTTGCGGCGCCTGCGTGCGGGCCTGCCCGACCGGGATCGACATCAGGGACGGGCTGCAGATCGAGTGCATCAACTGCGGCCGCTGCCTGGACGCCTGCCGGGGCGTCATGGAGAAGCGCGGCCGCGACGGGTTGATCCACTACACCTTCGGCAGTGCCGAGCAGGGGGGCGGGCGCCCCTGGAACCGGCGCAGCGCGCTCTTCGCGGCGGTCCTGGCGCTCTTGTGCGGGATCTTTGCCTGGGGGGTCGGCCACCGCAGCGAGGCGACCCTCAAGGTGCAGCGCTCGGCCGGCGGCGAGGTGAAGCGCCTTCCCGACGGAGCCGTGGTGAACTTCTACGCGGTCTACCTGGAGAACCGCGGTACCCGCGCCGCGCGCTACGACCTCGAGGCCGGCGCGCTCCCCGGGCACCGGGTGGAACTCATCGGCCCGGTGCGCGGCCTGGAGCTGGCGGCCAACGAAAACCGCAGGGTCGACCTGGTGCTGAAGCTCACCCCGGCGCCGGCAGCGGCGGCGCGGGTGCAGCTTAAGCTCTTGCGCGAGGGAAAACCGGTGGCCGAGGCGCACCTGCCGGTGCTCGCGCAGTAGTCAGTTTTTTCATCGGACCGATCCGAGCGATCGGACGATCACCAAAACAGGAGCCCCACGCGATGTCCACCCCCCAAAAAACCGCAACCCGCTGGCAGTTGGCGCTCGCCTTTTTGGTGGGGCTCTTCGTCGTCGCCAGCATCGCCAGTTTCAGCATCGCGGCCCGCCGGGTCAGCCCCGTCGTCGACCCCGACTACTACAACCACGGCCTCAACTACGGTGCCGCCCAGGCGGCCAACCCCGGCCGCGACTGGACCATCACCCCGCACCTCGAGGCCGGCGCGCTGGTGGTTGCCGTCAAGGACCGCACCGGAGCCCCGGTTGTCGGCGGCAAGCTCCTCCTGACCGCTCCCAACCTCCCCGTCCTCCCGCTTGCCGAGGGGGATCCGGGCCTCTACCGCGCACCGCGCCCGGCAGCCGCAGGCGGCCAACTGCGCGGCACCCTCAGCATCACCCGCGGCTCGGCCAGCGCCAGCCGCCCCGTGGTACTCATCGACTGATGACCGATCCCGGCACCTGCTTTCACTGCGGCTCACCGATCCTCCCCGGCCAGCTTGTCACCGAGACCGGCAGCGGGACCACCCTCTCCTTTTGCTGCCGCGGCTGCCACGGAGCCTACCTGCTGATCAACGGCGCCGGGCTCGCCGAGTTCTACCGGCGCCGCGACTGGCAGGAGTCCGGCGTCGCCGCCTCCGACTTCCAAAGCAACCTGAGCGCCGCCTACCTCGCCCGCTTCGTTCGCCAGCAGGCCGTCGGCGCCACGGTCGACATCATCATCGAGGGGATCCGCTGCGCCTCCTGCGTCTGGCTCAACGAGAAGATCCTGACCGGTCTCGAAGGGGTCCTGGAAGCCCGGGTCAACTACGCCACCGGCCGGGCCCGGGTCCGCTTCGCACCGGAGCGGATCGACGCCGGCACCATCTTCTCGCGCATCGCCCAATTGGGCTACCGCCCGCGCCCCTACACCGCCTCGGCCGCGCAAGAGGCGGCGCAGCAGGAGCAGCGCGACCTCTTGATCCGCTTCGGCACCGCCGTCTTTCTCACCATGCAGCTCATGGCCTACGCCTTCGGCCTCTATGCGGGTTACTTCCAGGGGATCGGGGCGGGGATGAAGAACCTCTTGCAGCTCTTCTCCCTGGCCGTCACCACCCCGGTCATCTTCTACTGCGGCTGGCCCTTTTTTTCCGGCGCCTGGCGCGCCCTGAAAAACCGCGCCGCCAACATGGAGGTGCTGATCGCCCTGGGGGCCCTCGCCTCCTACGGCTACAGCGCCTACGCAAGCTTTACCGGCGGCGAGGTCTACTTCGAGACCGCGGCGATGATCGTCACCCTCATCCTGGCCGGCCGGCTTCTGGAGAACGCCGCCAAGCGGCGCGCCTCGAGCTCGATCGAGCTCCTCCTGGGGCTTTCCGCCGGCGAGGCCCGGCGCCTTACCGGCGACACCCTCGAGACGGTCGAGGCTGCCGCGCTCGAGGTGGGGGACCGCATCGTGGTGGGCGCCGGCGAGCGCTTCCCCACCGACGGGCGGGTCGAATCCGGGATGAGCGAGGTCGACCAGTCGCCGGCCACCGGCGAGTCGCTGCCAGTCGCCAAGGGGCCGGGGGATCCCGTCATCGCCGGGAGCAGCAACCTGACCGGCACCCTCACGGTGCGCTGCGAAAAGGTGGCCGCCGAGAGCTTCATCGCCCGCATGGCTCACCTGGTTGAGGAGGCCCAGAGCCGTCGGGCCCCGATCCAGGGGGTGGCGGACCGGGTCTCGGCCCTCTTCGTCCCCCTGGTCTTGCTGGCCGCGCTCGGCACCCTCTTCTGGCAGGCCGCCCAGGGCCTTACCTGGGAAAGCGCCCTCTTAAACGCCCTGGCGGTCCTCCTGATCGCCTGCCCCTGCGCCCTGGGGCTCGCCACCCCAACCGCCATCCTGGCCGGCACCGGTGCGGCCGCCGCGGCCGGGATCCTGTTTCGCGGCGGCGACATCCTGGAGCGCCTGAGCCGGGTGGACCACGCGGTGTTCGACAAGACCGGGACCCTCACCCAGGGGGTGCCGGAACTCGCAACCATCGAGGCGGAACCCGGCTGCGACCCCGCCCGGCTCATCGCGCTCGCTGCCGCGCTGGAGGCGGGTTCCCGGCACCCGGTGGGGCTCGCCATCTGCGCCGAGGCGGCCCGCCGGGGCCTGGTCGTCCCGCGTGCCGAAAGACTTCTCACCGTGGCCGGCGGCGGGGTGACCGGCCGCCTGGACGGCGAGCGCCTTTTGGTGGGGAGCGCCCGTTTCCTCGCAGAAAACGGCGTGCGCGAGCTCCCCCGGGACCGCGTCTACCCCTCCGGCGCCCTGGTGGTGCACCTTTCCTGCGGCGAGCGCCTCCTCGGCACCCTGCTCTTTAAGGACCGGCTGCGCGAGGATGCGGCCGAGGTGGTGCGCTACTTCAGCGAGCAGCAGATCGAGGGGTGGCTCTTAAGCGGCGACCGCCAGGAGGCCGCCCGCCAGGTGGCGCAGGCGGTCGGCCTCACCCGCGCCTTTGGCGAGCTCGCCCCGGCGCAGAAGGCCGAGCGCCTCGAGGAGCTGCGCCGCCAAGGGGGGGTGGTCCTCATGGTCGGCGACGGGATCAACGACGCGCCGGCGCTCGGGACGGCGGACGTCGGCTGCGCCGTCGCCGGCGGGACCGACATCGCCATCGAGACCTCGGACCTGGTGCTGGTGAAGCCCGAACTGGGGCGCCTGGTGCTGGCCCACCGGCTGGCCCGGCGCACCATGGCCGTCGTGCGCCAGAACCTCGCCTGGGCCTTTCTCTACAACCTGATCGGGGTCCCCCTGGCCATGGCCGGCCGGCTCACCCCGATCTACGCCGCCTGCGCCATGGCCCTAAGCTCGTTGTGCGTGGTGGGAAACTCGCTGAGACTTCTGCGGAGGAACGATGGATAGCTCGCTCATCGCACTCATCGTGCTGTCGCTCTGCCTGGGGTGCGGCTGTTGGCTGGTATTTCTCTGGGCGGTAAAAAAAGGCGAGTTCGAGGATATCGAGCGCCCCAAGCACCGGATGCTCGACGACGAGGATGAACCCTAGGAGGAGTGCGTGCTGACCATCTGGTTTGCCTTCCTGGCTGGCCTGGCCGGGAGTTTTCACTGCATCGGGATGTGCGGGGGGGTGGTGGCCGCCCTCTCGGTCACCCGCGGGGACCGGCCGCTCTCGGCACGGCTCGGGACGCAGCTATTTTACAACCTGGGGCGCATCACGACCTACGCGCTCCTGGGGGGAGTGGCGGGGTGGCTCGGCGCCGCGCTCGACCTCTCTGCCCTGCGCCCCTTCACCCGCTGGTTCCTCTTCGCCGCCCACGGTTTCGTCATCATGGTGGGGCTTGGCTCCCTCTTCGGAGTCGGCCCCTTCGGCATCGCCCTTCTGGACGGTCGCGGCGCGCGCTGGTTCGCCGCCCCGCTGCGCCTGGCCGCCGGTTCGGGCTCGGCCTGGGCCGCCTACCCCTTGGGGCTGGTCCTCGGCTTCATCCCCTGCGGGCTGGTCTACGCCCCGCTCATCAGCGCGGCCGCCGGCGCCGCTCCCCTTCAGGGCGCCCTGCAGCTCGCCGCCCTGGGGCTTGGCACCTTGCCGGTCCTCTTTCTCTTCGGCAGCGCGACCAGCGCCATCTCCGGCGGCCTTAAAGCCCTCATGCTGCGCCTGGCCGGCCTGTGCGTGGCGCTCATGGGAGCGGCCGGCCTCTGGCGCGCCCTCGCCGCGAGCTGCTGCGGCTAGCACGGGTCTCGAGCCAAAAGGCAAAAAGGGAGCGGCACTTGTTCCCGATGCCGTCCCCCCTCTCCGTCGCCCGCCAAGTCGTCAATCGCCAAATCGCCAAATCGCCAAATCGTCAATTGTTTAACTCCGCCAGCGTCACCTGGTTTCTCCCCTTTTCCTTGGCAAGGTAGAGCGCCCGGTCCGCCTGGGCCAGGAACCACTGGGGGGTGCGCTCCCCCTCCACCTGGGCCCCGACCACGCCGATACTCACCGAGACCACCTGCGCGACTTCGGAGCCCGCATGGGGCACCGCCTGGTCCAGCACCTTCTGGCGCAGTTTCTCGGCTAAAAGCAGCGCCTTGTCGGGCGGGGTCTCCGGCAGGATCACCGCGAACTCCTCCCCACCATAGCGGGCCGAGACGTCCCCCGCCCTCATGAAGGTGGAGCGCAAGGTCGCCCCGAGGAGCCGCAGGCAGCCGTCACCGGCCACGTGGCCGTAGTGGTCGTTGTAGCGCTTGAAGTAGTCGACGTCCAAAAGCAACAGCGAAAGGGGCTGCCGGCTGCGGAAGGCACGCTTGAGCTCCAGGTCGAGCATCTCGTCGAAGTGCCGCCGGTTGGCGAGCGCGGTGAGCCCGTCCTCGCGCGCGAGCCGTTTGAGCGCCTCGTTCTTCTCGGTAAGCTCCCGCCCCAGCGCCTCCAGGAGGTCCCGGTTCCTTTTCAGCTCCAGGTGGTTGCGCACCCGCGCCTTCACGATGGGGGGGGAGATCGGCTTGGTGAGGTAGTCGATGGCACCGCTCTCCAGCCCGCGGGTCTCGTCCTCCTCGCTCCCCATGGCGGTTATGAAGATGACCGGGATCGCCGCGGTCGCCGGGTCCGCCTTCAGCGCCGCGCAGACCTGGTAGCCGTCCATCTCGGGCATCATGATGTCCAAAAGGACCAGGTCCGGCATCTCGCGCTGCACGACCCGCAGACCGTCCGGGCCGTTCTTGGCGAAGAAGACGTCGTAGTCGGCCTGCAGGATCTTGTAGAGGATCTCGATGTTGGCGAGGGTGTCGTCCACGATGAGCACCCGCTGCCGCACCGCCTCCCGGGGTTCCCGGTTCTGCTGGTTCATAGCGCGACCTCCAGGTCGAGGGCGACCTCGTCGAGCACCTTACTCGCCAGCTGGAAATCGAGCGCCTCGAGGGGCCCCTCGAGCCGCGCGGCGTTTTCGGCCGGCAACTGCGGTTTGAGCTCCTCCCAGACCCCGAGCGCGTTCAGGTTGTCGGCCTTCAACAGGGAGGCGAGCCTGCGGCAGAGCTCCCCCAACTGTTCCAGGTCGAGCGCCCGGGGTGCCGGCGCGGGCTGCTGCGCCGGGTCCCCCGTACCGATGAGGAGCGCCGAGGCGAAGAGCTCCTCGAGCCGCGAGTGCAAAAGCTCGAGAGCTCCCGCGCGCTCGGCAGCGTCGCGCCCCAGTAACGGCTCCAGCTCCCGGGCCGCCCGGGCCAGTTCCAGGGCCCCCAGGTTCCCCGCCACCCCCTTGACGGTGTGCACCAGGCGCCGGGCCCGCGTAAGGTCCTGTTCGGCCAGGGCGGCAGCGATGTCGTCCATAAGGCCGAGGTTCTCCTTCCTAAAGCTCTGCAAAAGCTTGCGCAAGAGCGCCGGACTCTCCAGGGTGGCAAGCGCGCGGCGCAGGTCGAGCCCCGGGAGCCGCTCCGGAAGCCCCCCCGCCGTCTCCTGCGTCCCCGCCCCCGGCAGCGCCGGCTCTGCCGGCAGCTGCGCCGCGGGAATCCAGCGCAAAAGGGTAGCCACCAGCTCGTTGATGATGATCGGCTTGGTCACCTGGTCGTTCATCCCCGCCTCGCGGCAGAGCTCGCGCTCCCGCAAAAGCGCGCTCGCCGTCATGGCGATCACCGGGAGCTCCGCCCAGGCCGGGTTCTCGCGGATCCGGCGGGTTGCCTCCAGGCCGTCCATGACCGGCATCTGCACGTCCATGAGGACGGCATGGATGAGGCTCCCCGGCTCGCTCAGGCGCTCGAGCGCCTCGGCGCCGTTCCCCGCCACAACCACCCGCGCCCCCTGGCGCTCCAAGAGCTCGCAGGCGACCTCCTGGTTGATCGGGTTGTCCTCCACCAAAAGGATGCACATCCCCCGGCAACCGTCCACCACGGCAGCCCCCGGCGCGAGGCACCTGAGCTGCTCCGCCAGGGCCAGGCGCTCCTCCTCCGAGGGGGTGGCGAAGCTCGCCACGAAGCTGAAGGCGCTCCCCTGCCCCGCCTCGCTCCCCACCCGGATCACCCCCCCCATGAGCTCCACGAGCTGGGCGCTGATGCTGAGCCCGAGCCCGGTGCCGCCGTAGCGGCGGGTGGTGGAGGCGTCGGCCTGGCTGAAGGCGCTGAAAAGCCGCTCCTGCTGTTCGGGGGTCATCCCGATCCCGGTATCGGTCACCGTGAAGCGCAGGGTGCTCCGGCCGGAGCCGCTCGCTAAAAGATCCACGGCAAGCTCCACGACCCCTTTCTCGGTAAACTTGATCGCGTTGCTCATGAGGTTCAAGAGGACCTGGCTCAACCTGAGCGAGTCCCCGGAAAGGAACTCCGGCACCTCGGGCCCGCAGGCGAGGCGCAGCTCGACCGGCTTCTCCTTCACGGTCGCGCTCGCCACCTGGCAGAGCTCCTGGAGCACCGAGGCGAGGCTGAAGGGGGCGCACTCCAATTCGAGCCTCCCCGCCTCGATCTTCGAGAAGTCGAGGATGTCGTTGATCACCCGCAACAGGAGGTTCGAGGCGCTCTTGGCCTTCTCCAGGTACCCTTTCTGCGCCGCGCTCAGCTCGGTCTGCTGCAAGAGGTAGAGCATCCCGATGGCGGCGTTGATCGGGGTGCGGATCTCGTGGCTCATGTTGGCGAGGAACTGGCTCTTCGCCCGGGTAGCGGCCTCCGCGGCCGCGGTCGCCTGACGCAACTGCTCCTCGGCGCGCCGGCGCTCGGTGACGTCCTCCTTCACCGCCACGAAATACCGGATCTCGCCCTTTTCCCCCTTAAGCGGGGTGATCGAGGCGGCCTCCCAGTAGAGCTCGCCGTTCTTCTTCTTGTTGCGCAGCTCGCCGCGCCAGACCCTGCCGGCGAGGATGGTCTGCCAGAGCTCCCTGAAGAAGTCGTTGTAGTGCCAGCTGCTGCGCACCAGGCTCGCGTTGCGCCCCACCACCTCTTCGGGGCGGTAGCCGGTCACGGCGGTGAAGTTCGGGTTCACGTACTCGATGACCCCGCGGGGATCGGTGATCATGACGGTAACCGGGATCTGCTCCACGGCGAGCGAGAGCTTCTGCAGCGACTCCTCGGCCTGTTTTCTCTCGGTGATGTCGCGCAGCGTCTCGATCACCGCAATGACCTCGCCGGCCGCGTTGTGGATGGGTGCCGCGTCGAAGCACAAGAAGCGCTCCCGGCCATTGAGCTCTCTGAACCACCCCTCGCCGTAGAGCCCCTCCGCGTTCAAAAGCGACCTCCCCCAGACCCCGTACAGCTCGTCCACCTCGCCCAAGGTCTCGTCCAGGATCAGGTTCGCGAGCACCGGGCGCGCCGCGGGGTAGAACGGGCGCCAGGGCTCGCGGGTCCCCAGCATCCGCTCGGCCGAGACTCCGGTCAGCTCCTCCAGGGCCCGGTTCCAGATGATGATGCGGTGCTCGCGGTCCAGGACGTAGGTGGCCACCGACGAGTTCTGGATCAGGTTTTCCCGGAAGGCCTCCTGCTCCAGGGCGGCCCGTTTCTGGCGGTGGACCTCGTGCACCATCCGGTTGAAGGCGGCGGCCAGGGTGCCGATCTCGTCGTCGCTCGCGATGCGCACCGGCTCGGGCTCCTGCTCCAGCCCGGTGATCGCCTCGACGTGCCGGGTGAAGCGGAAAAGGGGGGCGCTCAACTGGCGCATGGCGAAGCGGGTCGCCAGGGCGGTGAAGCAGAGTGCCGAGACGAGCGCTGAGAACAGGTACCACTTCGCCTTGTTAAGCGGCGCGTAGGCCTCGACCTGGGGGGTGTTCCCCACCAGGATCCAGCCGTTGGTCTTGAGCCTCTTGCAGGAACTGATCAGGGGGACCCCGCGGGTGTTCACGGTCTCGGAGGTCCCCTCGAACCCGGCGAGCGCGGCGTCGACCAGCCGGTTTCCCCCCGGTGGCACGTCGTGCTTGAGGATCCGGCTGCGGTCCGGGTGCACCAAAAGGTCCCGGTTCTGGTTCATGAGGAAAAAGTAGCCGCGCTCCCCGAAGCGGGCCTCGGCCAGCTTCCCCAGGTAGTTGGCCTTCAAGAGGTCGAGCGAGCCGCAGAGCATCCCGACCAGGTGCCGGTCCTTGGTGTAGATCGGCGCGGTGATCACGATGATGGGGAGCTTGCGCCTAAGCGAGAGGAAGGGCTCGGATATCACCGATTTGCGGATTTGAACCGTCTTTTGGAAGTACTCCCGGTAGGACATGTTGCCGCCGTTTATCTGCGGGCGGGGGGGATTGCTGGCGATCACCGTCCCCTGGGCGTCCAGAAGGAACAGGCCGTTATCAAAGGTCTCCAATTCGTCCGGCTGCAGCCTCAGGTAGCGCTCGGCCTGCACCGGGTCCTGGAAGAGTTCCGGGCGCACGGTGCCGGCCAGGGCGACCAGCTGGCGCTGGGTCAGCAACAGCTTGCTGTCGATCTCGTCGGCCACCAGGCTCACCAGGCTGTCCTGCTGGCGCGCCGTGGTGTTCATGAACTGCCGCTCCAGGTACAGGTAGGTGCAAAACACCATGACCGAGAGCACCCCGGCGACCAGGAGGGAGGTCATCACGCTTATTTTGGTAGTAAGGGTCAGCTTGGGCATGAAGGACTCGCAGGGGTAGTCCCCCGCCGGCTGCCGCACGGGCGGCCTGGGCAGGGGGCGTTACTGCGGTCCTTATCGGTTCAGGCGGGAATGTCTTTAATGGGAGATGAGAAAAACGGGGTAAGGGGGAACCTGACAGCGCAGGTGGGCATCAAGCCGCAAGGGGAGCGGACCCAAGGCGTGGGACCGGGGGGAGCGCCTGCCGTCAGGAGGGCTCCCTGGCCCGGATCGCCTCCTTGACCTTGGCGCTCAAGGTCCTGGCGTCGAAGGGCTTCTGCACGAAGATCACCCCCTGGGAAAGCACCCCGTGGTGGGCGATCATGTCGGCGGTGTAGCCGGACATGTAGACCATGCCGACCGTGGGGCGCAGGGAGCGGACCGCGTCGGTGAGCTCGACCCCGTTCATCCCGGGCATGATCACGTCGGTCAACAGGCAGTCGATGCGCTGCTCCGGGCGCCTGCAGAACTCGAGCGCCTCGGCCGGCGTGGCGGCCACCAGGACGGAGTAGCCGGCGCTCTCGAGCATGAGCCTCGCCATCTGGCGCACGCTCACCTCGTCCTCGACCAGGAGCACCACCCCCTCGCCCGAGCTGAGCGCCTCGGCCGCCGGCACCTCGCAGCTCCCCTCGCCGCTCAGGCGCGGGAAGAACAGGGCGAAGGCCGCCCCGCGTCCCGGCTCGCTGAACACCTCGATGAAGCCGTCGTTTTGCCGCATGATG
Organism: Geomonas silvestris; assembly: GCF_014193515.1. Taxonomy (GTDB): domain Bacteria; phylum Desulfobacterota; class Desulfuromonadia; order Geobacterales; family Geobacteraceae; genus Geomonas; species Geomonas silvestris. The sequence continues at coordinate 766,943 of NZ_BLXX01000001.1, forward strand.
CCGTACACGGTGGCGAGCCCCAGGCCGGTCCCCTTCCCCACCCCCTTGGTGGTGAAAAACGGCTCGAAGATGTGCCCCAGCATCTCGCGGCTCATCCCGACGCCGCAGTCGCTCACGGTGAGCTGCACCCAGTCGCCGGGGCGCGCCTCCGGGTTCGCCTGGCAGTAAGCGGCGTCCAGGGAGAGGTTGCGGGTCTCCAGGGAGAGGGTCCCGCCGCTGGGCATGGCGTCGCGGGCGTTCACCGCGAGGTTCACCACGATCTGGTTGATCTGGGCGGGGTCGATGAGCAGCGGCCAGAGCCCCTCGGGGAGGGTGAGCTTGAGCCGGATGTCTTCTCCGATCAGGCGCAAGAGCGTCTTATGGGTGCTGCGGATCAGGTCGTTCAGGTCCACCCGGCGCGGCGCGATGATCTCGTTGCGCGAGAAGGCGAGCAGCTGCTGGGTGATGTCGCGCGAGTGTTCGGCCGCCTTGATGATCTCCCCCAGGTAGTCGTGGAAGGTCTCGCTGCCGATGGCCACCAGCCGGGAGAGTTCGGCGTATCCCAGGATGACGGTCAGGTTGTTGTTGAAATCGTGGGCCACCCCGCCCGCCAGCCGCCCCACCGCCTCCATCTTCTGGGCCTGGACCAACTGCGCCTCCAAAGAGCGCCTCTCGGTGATGTCGCGGTTGAGGCCGATCATGCGCAGCGGGCGCCCCTGCGCGTCGCGCACCACCACCGCGTTCCCCTTGAGGCTCTTCACCTTGCCGTCGGGGTGCACCACCCGGAACTCGGTGTCGAACTCGGCGCGCCCCTCGAGCGCTGCGTCCCCCGCAGCCAGGGTGCGCGGCAGGTCCTCGGGGTGCAGGCACTGCATCCAGGCGGTCCGGGTGCCCTCGAACCCCTCCGGGTCCACCCCGTAGAGCTCGAACATCCGCTCGCTCCAGACCAGGGCACCGCTTACCACATCCAGGTCCCAGATCCCGAAGCCGCCGGCGCTGATGGCGAGTTCCATGCGCCGGGAGGCCTCGCGCAACAGTTCGTCGTGATGCTCGCGGTCGCTTATGTCGCGCACCAGCCCGAGCAGGACGGTCTCGGCGTCGCCCAGCAGGCGCCCCACGCGGATCTCCACCGGGAAGGTCGAGCCGTCCTTGCGCCGCTGCCGGCCGCGCACGGTGCGGAACTCGCCGGGCTCAAGCCGCCGCCAGTGCCCCAGCGCCTCCTGGTGGTCCAGCTCCATCTCCAGGTCGAAGACGCTCATCCGGAGCAGTTCCTCTCGGCTGTACCCCAGCGACTCGCAGGCGCGCCGGTTCAGATCGAGGAACCTGCCGTCCAGGGTGTGCAGGAAGAAGGCGTCGCCGGCCTGTTCCACGAGCGTCCTGAAACGCGCCTCGGAGCTGCGCAGCTCTTCCTCGACCAGCCTGCGGTCCGTGATGTCCCGCACCACCCCGATGACGCCGATCACCCGCCCCTGGGCGCTGCGCAAAGGCGAGAAGCTCTGCGAGACCCAGCAGGTCCTCCCCTTAAGCTCCGAGTGGAAGGCGAACTCCAGCGACCCGACCCGCTCCCCCTTGAGCACCCGCTCCAGGTGCCCCAGCACCTCCACGCTCCCCAGGAAGGAACCGACCTCGCGCGGATGCCGCCCCAGCACCTCGACGGCCGCAAGCCCGGTGAAGCGCTCCAGGTAGGGGTTCCAGACCTGGTAGCGCAGGTCCAGGCCGAACACCACGATCCCCTCTTCGGCGCAGTCGATGATCTGCCGCTGGAACTGGCTCGAGGCGCGCAGTGCCTCCTCGGAGAGGGTGCGGTGGGTAACGTCGTGCAGAAACCCGTGCCACAGGGTGCTGCCGTCCGGCTCGCGCTGGGGGACCGAGTGCCCCTCGACCCAGATCACGCCGCGCCGGGGGTGGTTGATGCGGAACTGCTCCTGCCAGGGGTTCAGGGTGCGGGCCGAAAGCGCGACGCTCCGCGTAACCCGGTCGGCGTCCTCGGAGTGGATCAGGGCGAGGACCGCCTGGGCATCGCGTGTCACCTCGGCGTGTGATACTCCGTAGAGCTTCTCGAGCGCCGGGCTCGCGTAGAGGAAGCACGAGGAGCCGTCCGGGCGCATCAGGTAGGAGTAGATCACCCCGGGGACGGTGGCCGCCACGCTCGCCAGCTGCTCGCGCAGCGCGAGGCGCTCGCCCAGGCTCTGGACCGCCTGCTTCTGCTCCGTGATGTCCTGGCAGTAGGCGATGGCGTGACCGTCGTCGAGCAGCACCGCGCGCAAAGAGACCCAGACCGGGGAGCCGTCGGCGCGCAAAAGCCTCGTCTCCAGGTCGACCCTTCCCGCCTCGAGGAGCGTACCAAACGTCTCGAGCACCTGGAGCTGTTCCTCCACGAGGTGCAGCGCCGGAACCCGCATCCCCCTGAGCTCCTCAAGCGGGTAGCCGAGCAGGGCGACCGCGGCGGGGTTGCAATCCACGTAGTTCCCCTGCCGGTCCACCACGAAGACCGCGGCGGGGGAGTTCTCGAAGTAGGAGCGGAACTTAAGCTCGCTTTGCCGCAGGGCGAGACCCGCCTTTTCGCGCTCCACGGCGAGACGGATCTGGGCCTCGGCCTCGCCGGCACGCAGCTGGGCGCGACGCGCCAGCTCGGTGAGCGCCGAGACCATCAAGCAGGTGACCAGGAACAGGGCCAGGCCGATCAGGTCGGCGCTGTCGCGAGCCGCGAAACTGCCCAGCGGTTCCATGCTGAAGTACAGGGAGAAGAGTGCGGAGAGGAGGGAGGTAACGAGGCCGCCGGTGACGCCGCCGTAGAGGACGGCGATCATCACCGCGGGGAAGAAGGTGACGTAGGGTGCCCGGGTGCCAAGCCCACCGAGAAAGGCAAAGCGCAGCAGCGCGGCCGCGACGAAACAGCCCAAGGCTATCAGGTAGGGGAGCCAGGAACGGCGGGGGATGCTGGGAAAGATCATGGGCACCTGCAAGGGGTCGGCAAATTTCTCATTATACTACCAGCCCTTGCAGGAAAGGGAAAGGGATTTCATCCGATAACTAGCTGAAAGCGGGGAGTATTCCCCGACCGACGGGTCGCGAGTCGGAGCTGTCCCTGCCGCAGCGCCGTGGTCCCCCCTGCGCTGCCGCCACTACCAGCCGGCGGGGCGCAGCGCTCCGCTGTGGGTTACCGCGTGGTGGCGCTGAGTCAGCTGGCGGCGCCGGTACAGGCTTTTAAGGCGCCTCCCCTGCAGAAAAAGGCCCGCCGCGGCGCCGTTTTCCGGCCCCTGCGCGCACGAGGTGGGGGAGCAGGGGACCGCGTCGCCCTGCGCAGGGGCTGCCTCCTTGGACTGGACCGGGAAGAGGTAAGGGTGCACGAACGGAAAGACCTTGCTGAAGTGAAACAGTGCAAACATGGCGTCGCTCCTGGAAAACCGTGCTGAGGATCTGCCAGCACTCTTTTCACGCCGCGTGCCAGCAGCCGGCCCGGGCTAAGGTGCGGAAAATGCGTGACAAAGGTCCCTCCCGGCCCGACCGGCGCCCCGAAAACTGCGCAGGGTGCGCACAGAGCCGCTTCAAGGTTTGCACAGCGCGCCAAGGGGCGACGTGGCAGCCGGATCGGGAGGTCCGGGTCCGACGGGCGCAGCGGCAAAAAAGAACGGCTCAAGTTTCCCGCGCTGCAACCGAGTCGTAAATTATCTGTTATTAATTTACAAAGAGGTTGCCATGGACGAGCGGACCCGGACCGCATCCCGGTCCTACCAGCAGCTCATCGAGCGGATCAACCGCTTCCCGCAGGGTGCACCCGCCTGCGAACTCCTGGAGAGGATCCTGCGCATCCTGTTCAGCGAGCGCGAGGCCGCCCTGGTCGCCCAACTGCCGCTGCGCCCCTTTGCGCCGGCCAAAGCCGCAGCAGTCTGGCGGGTGAGCGAAACCGAGGCACGGCGCCAGCTCGAGGAACTGGCCGCCCGCGCCATCCTGGTCGATCTGGAGCACGACGGCGACACCTGGTATTTCCTTCCCCCCCCGATGGCCGGGTTCTTCGAGTTCTCATTGATGCGGGTGCGCCCGGACCTGGACCAGGAGGCGCTCTCCCGGCTCTTCTTCGAGTACCTGAACGTGCGGCAGGAGTTCATCGAGGAGCTCTTCGCCCGCGGCGAGACCAAGCTGGGGCGGGTCTTCGTGAACGAGACGGCGCTGGCGCCGGAACTGACCGCACAGGTGCTTGACTACGAGCGTGCCAGCGAGGTGATCCGCGGCGCGAGCCACATCGCCGTGGGGCTTTGCTACTGCCGCAACAAGATGGCGCACCTGGGAAGGGGCTGCAGCGCCCCTTTGGACAACTGCATGACCTTCAACAAGGTGGCGCGCTCGCTCATCAAAAACGGCAGCGCGCGGCAGGTGGAGGCAGCCGAGGGGCTCGACCTATTGCAGCAGGCGCGGCAGCTGAACCTCGTGCAGTGCGGCGACAACGTGCAGCGGGAGGTGAACTTCATCTGCCACTGCTGCGGCTGCTGCTGCGAGGCGATGCTCGCGCTGCGCCGCCTCGCCATCCCGCACCAGCAGTACAGCACCAACTTCCAGGCCCGGATCGATCCGGCGCGCTGTAACGGCTGCGGCAACTGCCTTAAGTACTGCCCGGTCGAGGCGATCACGCTTGAAAAGGGGGAGGTTCAGACAGGGGGGAAGGCTGCGGCTCGGCTTTTTAAGGAGCTTTGCCTGGGGTGCGGGGTATGCGTGGGGAACTGTCCGCGCCGGGCCCTGAGCCTTGAGGCGCGGCCGGAGCGGATCGTGACGCCGGTGAACGCGGCGCACCGGGTGGTGTTGATGGCCATCGAGCGCGGTACCTTGCAGCACCTCATCTTCGACAACCAGGCCCTTTTCAGCCACCGCGCCATGGCCGCCATCTTCGGGGCGATCCTGAGGCTTGGGCCGGTGCAGCGCCTCATGGCCAGCCGGCAGCTCAAGTCGCGCTTTCTCGAGCGGATCATGCAGGACGTGGAGATCACCGACTTTTCGAAATGAGCCGCCAGCGCCGGGGGGCGCGATGCTAACTCTTCTTGCCCCGTGCCGTTTTCCGCGCCGGTCTCGCGGCGGTTTTCCCGGCAGCGGGTTTCTTCGGCTCAGGCTTCGCGGGGTTCTTCGCGGCGTCGATCCAGGCCGAGATCTCCCGGCCGCTTTTGAGGGCACTCTCCGGCAGTTCCAGCTTGAGCTTCTCGGCAAGCGCCCGGGCGTAGCGCAGCTGCCCCTCGCTCGGGCCGCCCCCCTCGCCCCGCTCCACCGGTTTCGCGTACCCCATCTTGGCGTGCACCCCTTTGCAGAAGCGCTGCCAGGTCTCCTTGTTCTCCACCACCAGGTCGAGAAACCCCTCCATGCGGCGGGTAAGATCGTAGTCGATCACCCAGGGGTGCTGCTCCCTGAGGTAGTCCACCAGCGTCTCCCCCGGCGGCAGCGGGACCACCTTCCCCTTCTCCTCGCGCACGTAGCCGCGGTCGGTGATGTTCTTGGTGATGGAGGCATAGGTCGAGGGTCGGCCGATCTCCAGCCGCTCCAGCTCCTTGACCAGCGAGCCGAAGGTGAAGCGCCCGGGGGGCTTGGTCTTCTTCTCGTCGAGCGTCTCCCCGAGCTTGGGCACCAGCTCGCCTACCGCCACCTCGGGGAGCGCCTGCAGCGGATCCTCCTCGCCGCGCGGTTCCTTCTCCTCCTCGGAGTCGCTGTAGACCTTCAGGAACCCGTCGAACTTGAGCACCCGGCCGTTCGCCTTGAACTTCTCCCCGGCCACGTCGAAGACGAGCGTCGTCGCGTCGTAGACCGCCTGCGCCATCTGGCTCGCCACCGCGCGCCGGAAGATCAGGTCGTAGAGCCGCGCGTGCTCGGGTGTGAGCCCCTCGCGGGAGATCAGGGTGGCGATCTCGGAAAGAGAATGCATGTGGGTGGGCCGGATCCCCTCGTGGGCCTCGGCCTGGCTGTTCTTCGAGGCGAAGCGGTTCGGTTTCTCCGGCAGGTACCGGGCCCCCAGCGTCCCGGTCAGGAAGCTGCGCAGCTCGGCGATGAACTCGTCGGCCATCCTCACCGAGTCGGTGCGGTGGTAGGTGATGAGCCCCTGCTCGAAGAGCGCCTGGGCAAGCCGCATGGTCTGTTCGGGGGGGAGCTTCAGGCGGGCCGCGGCGGCAGCCTGCAGGTCGACCGTGGTGAACGGGGGCTTGGGCGATTGCCGGGTCTCCCGGCGCTGCACCTTCTCGGCAAGGGCGAAGCGCTCCCCCTTGATCGCCTCGACGATGGCCTGGGCCTCCTCTTGCACCTCGAACTTGCCGCGCAGGTGGCGCGCGCTGAACCGCGTCCCCTCCTTATCCAAGAGAATCGAGAGAACCCAGTAGGGGGCCGGCACGAAGGCGCGGATCTCGCGTTCCCGGTCCACCACCAGGCGAACCGCTGGCGACTGAACCCGCCCCACGCTGAACTTGCCGCGCAGGTCCCGGCTCGCCTGCGGCGAGAGGAGGTAACCGACCAGCCGGTCCCCCACCCTGCGACCTAAAAAGGCGTGGTAGAGCCCGGCGTTGGTCTTCTCGAAGGGGACCGCGCGCGCAAGCGCCTCCTTGAGCCCCTTCTCGGTCACCTCGAAGATCTCCAGGCGCAGGCAGGCCTTGGCGACCTCGTGCACCTCCTCGAAGACGTGGTTCGAGATCGCGTACCCTTCCCGGTCGGGGTCGCCCGCCAGCATCACGGTCTCCCCCTGCGCCGCCTTGCGCAGCTCGCGGGGGAGATCCTTCTTCCGGTCGTGGTAGACGAAGTTCGGCTGGTAGCTTGAGAGGTCGACCCCCAGGCTCGACTCCGGGAGATCCTTGAAGTGGCCGACCGTGGACATGGTCTTCGACTTCAGGATCGACTGTATCTTGCGCGCCTTGGTGGGCGACTCGACGATGATGAGCATAGAAGGCTCCGCGGTGCACAGACCGTTCGGGGAAACTTAATCGGCTGAAGCTGGCTGTGGTACAGTGAGCTGTACAACTGAACAACGAGGTATTACATGAATTCGATAACCTACACATCGGTGCGAAGCAATCTTGCCCAAACCACTTCGCTACCACTACTAAAGCCACTCACCCCACCGCAACGAAGCGGCCTGCCCTCCCGGATAACCGGTTCAAAGAGCCAGCCTCCCGGCGAGCTTGGTGAGCCGGCGCTGGGACTTGTGGTTTTGGACCGCCATGGCGAGCGCCTTCGGCTCGGCGATCAGCACCACGAGCTTCTTGCCGCGTGTGACGGCGGTGTAGATCAGGTTACGCTCCAGCATGGTGTAGTGCTGCAGGGCGAGCGGGATCACCACCGCGCCGTACTCGGAGCCCTGGCTCTTGTGGATGCTGGTGGCATAGGCCAGCGACAACTCGTCCAGCTCTCCGAAATCGTAGGGGACCAGGCGTTCCTCGAATTCCACCGCGAGATTCCCCTCTTCCAGGTCCACCGAAACGATCCTGCCGATGTCGCCGTTGAAAACTTCCTTGTCGTAGTTGTTCACCGTCTGCAGCACCTTGTCACCGGGGGCGAAGCTGGTGCCGAAGCGGGTCACCTTCGGCTCGGCGTTGCCGTTTAGGGCCTGCTGCAGTTCCGCGTTCAGCGAGCGCGCCCCGAGCCCGCCGCGGTTCATCGGGGTGAGCACCTGGATGTCCCGCACCGGGTCGAGGCCGAAACGCTTGGGTATCCGCTCGGTCACCACCTGCATGAGTTTCGCGTGCAGGTCTTCGGGGCCGTTGGCGGGGATCAGGTAGAAATCGGAGAGTTCCTGCGCCTCCCCCTTGAGCGGCAGTTCCCCCGAGTTGATCCGGTGCGCGTTCACGATGATCTTCGAGGTGGCTGCCTGCCGGAAGATCTCGGTGAGCCGCACGGTGGGGATGGCCTTGGAGGCGATGACGTCGGAGAGCACGCACCCCGGCCCCACCGAGGGGAGCTGGTCCACGTCCCCCACCAAGAGGAGCGCGGCGCGGTCCGGGATCGCCGGCAAAAGCTTGTTCATCAGCACCACGTCGACCATCGAGGATTCGTCCAGCACCACCAGGTCGGCCTCCAGCGGATGCTCCCGGCCGCGCTTGAAATCGAAGCGCTGGGGGTCGAACTCCAACAGGCGATGAATGGTCTTCGCCTCGATTCCCGTCGATTCGCTGAGCCTCTTCGCGGCCCGACCGGTCGGCGCGCAGAGCGCTATGCGCAGCTGGCGTGCGGCGAGGATGCTCAGGATGCTGTTCACCAGGGTGGTCTTCCCCACCCCCGGCCCGCCGGTGATCACCAGGACCTTGCTCTTAAGGGCGAGCCGAACCGCCTCGCGCTGCGACCCGGAGAGGGTGAGCCCGGTCTCCTTTTCCACCCAGGGGAGCGCGCGCTCCGCGACGATCTCCCCCCAGGGGGGCGCGCCCGGGGCAAGGCGGGCAAGCCCGGCGGCGACCCCGACCTCGGCGCGGTAGAGCGGCGTCAGGAACAGGCAGTCGCACCCCGAGATAGGCTCCGCGACCAGGTTCTCCTCGGCCACCTCGGCATCGATGGCGGCATCGATCACCGCCCGCGGGATCTCCAAGAGCGTGGCCGCATGTTCGGCAAGCTCCTCCCGGACTGCGGCGCAGTGGCCGCTTCCGGAGAGCTCCTGCAGTACGTGCCGTACCCCAGCCCGGGCCCGCAAGGGCGAGTCCGAGGCGATCCCGAGTTTTTGCGCCAGGGTGTCGGCGGTCCGAAAGCCGACGCCGTGGATGTCCAGGGCGAGGCGATAGGGGTTCTCGGTCACCTTGACGATCGCCTCGTTGCCGTAGGTCTTGTAGATGCGCACGGCGCGGGCGGTCCCCAGTCCGTGCGACTGCAAGAAGACCATGATCTCCCGCACCGCCTTCTGCTCGATAAAGGCCGCGGCCACCTTTTCGGTCCGCTTGGGGCCGATCCCCGGGAGCTCGAGGAGCCGCTGCGGGCTCGCCTCGATCACCTCGAAGACCTCGGCGCCGAAGGCCTGCACCAGTTTCTTGGCGAAGTGCGGCCCGATCCCCTTCACCATCCCCGAACCGAGGTACTTCTCGATCCCCTCCAGCGTCGTCGGCTGCACCGCCTTCAACTGGCTCGCCTTGAACTGAAGCCCGTGCGTCTTGTCGTTGTGCCAGCTGCCGGTGCATTCCAGGAACTCTCCCGGCGTCACCGAGACGGCCGATCCAATCACCGTCACCAGTTCCCGGCGCCCGGTCACCTTCACCCGCAGGACGCAAAAGCCGGTCTCCTCGCTGTGAAAGGTGACCCTTTCCAGGGAGCCGGCCAGGCGTTCCACGGGTGCGTCTGCAAAACTGGTCTGTTTCATAAAAAAATTGTTCTAGGTTCTATGTTCTAGGTTCTAGGTTCTATGTTCTAAGTTAGGCTCGTCCCAATATAAATCTAGGTTCTACGTTGCACACAAGAACGTAGAACCTAGAACGTAAAAACCTGGAACGCCTTCGCCTCTATATTCCGCCCATGCAGAGGTACTTGATCTCCAGGAAGTCGTCGATGCCGTACTTGGAACCTTCGCGCCCCACGCCGGACTCCTTCACCCCGCCAAACGGCGCGACCGTCGAGGAGATGAGCCCCGTGTTGATGCCGACGATGCCGTACTCGAGCGCCTCGGAGACCCGCCAGATGCGCCCCATGTCCCGGCTGTAAAAGTACGAGGCGAGCCCGAACTCGGTGTCGTTGGCCATCTGGACCGCCTCCGCCTCCGTCTTGAAGCGAAAGAGCGGCGAGAGCGGGCCGAAGGTCTCCTCCTTGGCCACCAGCATCTCGGAGGTGACCTCGGTTATAACGGTAGGCTGGAAGAAGGATCCCCCCAGTTCGTGGCGCTTCCCTCCCAGGACCACCTTGGCCCCCTTGGCCACCGCGTCCCTAATGTGCTCCTCCACCTTCTCCACCGCGTTCATGTCGATGAGCGGCCCCTGCTGGGTCTCACCCTTGAGGCCGTCGCCGACCACCATCTTGGAGACCGCCTTGCAGAGCTTTTCGGTGAACGCGTCGTAGACGCCGTCTTGCACCAGGAAACGGTTGGTGCAGACGCAGGTCTGTCCGGTGTTGCGGTACTTCGAAGCGAGGGCACCCTCCACCGCGGCGTCGAGGTCGGCGTCGTCGAAGACGATGAAGGGGGCGTTGCCGCCCAGTTCCATGGCCACCTTCTTCACGGTCCCGGCGCACTGGGCCATGAGGAGCTTCCCGATCTCGGTGGAGCCGGTGAAGGTCAGCTTGCGCACGAGGGGGTTCCCGGTGAGTTCGTTGCCGATGGCGCCCGAGGCGCCGCAGACCACGTTGAAGACGCCGGCCGGGATGCCGGCACGCTCGGCCAAGACCGCGAGCGCCAGCGCCGAGTACGGGGTCATGCTGGCCGGCTTCAACACCATGGTGCAGCCGACGGCAAGCGCCGGCCCCGCCTTCCTGGTGATCATCGCCGCCGGGAAGTTCCAGGGGGTGATGGCCGCGCAGACGCCGATCGGCTCTTTAAGCACCACGATCCTTTTACCCTCTTGGAAGGTCGGTATGGTGTCGCCGTAGACCCGTTTCCCCTCCTCCGCGAACCACTCGATGAAGGAGGCGGCATAGGCCACCTCGCCGCGCGACTCCGCGAGAGGCTTTCCCTGCTCGGCGGTCATCAGGATGGCGAGGTCCTCCTGGTTCGCCATGATGAGTTCGAACCAGCGGCGCAAAAGCTGCGAGCGCTCCCCGGCGGTCCTGGCGCGCCAGGCGGGGAAGGCAGCGTTGGCGGCATCGATGGCGGAGCGGGTCTCCTGCGCCCCCATCTTGGGGACCGTGCCGATGATCTCGCCGGTAGCCGGGTTGTTAACCGGGATGGTGCCCCCTTCGAGGGCGTCGAGCCACTGGCCGTTGATGTAGCACTGTTGGCGGAAAAGAGAGGGATCGTTCAGCTTGAACATGGCTTCCTCCGTGATGATCTCGTATCTGTCAGCAGGATCCTGTCATTGTCTTGATTTCTCCGTTACCTGTTCGAAAAACTGTCCAGGTCGTCGCAGCACTGTCACAGAAACCTGGAAAGCAACCGGGATGCAGTATCTCCGGCGCTCTTTGCGGCAGTTTGCTAGTGTACCGTATCAGAGGATTTTGTCGTTGGACTGTTTGCCGGTGATGCTGTCGATGGCGAGCTTCCAGATTTTGATCCCTGCCAGCTGCTTTTCCGTGAACTGGCACTCTCCGTGACCGTACTGCAGCATGACCTTCACCAGCGCCTCGTTTCTCTCCTCCGGCTCGACCAGTTCCGTTATCGTCCCGGTTCCCATGACGCACTGGTAGGAAAAGGTCCACTCGCAGGGGGTGCTTGGATGGGTAACCAGGTTCACCGCGTGTTCCAGCTCGAAACAGGCCTGGGGATTTTCCGCGATGATCTCCACCTTCCGGCCGGTCAAGGCGGTGTGGAAATAAAAGGCCGCGCCGTCGTAGCCAAAGGAGAGCGGCACGATGTAGGCCTGGTCGTCCTGCGAGAGCCCCACCCTTAAAACCTGGCTGTCGGCGATGATCCGGTCGATGACCTCGCGGTCGGTGATCTCTTTGTCGCTGCGTCTCAAACTCCCCCCTGTCGCGCCCGGTCATCAGCGCGAATACGTATCAATACGTGGCAGGAGGGCCGCCCTCCGCCAGGGCACCGAAATCAGTGCGCCGCCGAGGAGAGCAGCACCTCGAAAAGCTGGCCGTTTCTGGAGAGCCGTACCCGGTCCTCCTTGATTTCCACCACCCGGGCGCCGGCCACCTGGGCCCCCTCGCCCACCAAGGTCCCGTTCAATACGGCGCGGCGCAGGTTGCGCTCGTCCTGCCAGGCGATCCCGGAAACCGTGATATCTCCACTTCCCACCATAACCGGTTGCTGCGCCGGGGCCGCGGCAGGCGCCGGGCGCTCACGCCGGGCCGGTTGAACCGGGCGCTCCGGTTTACCAGGGCGCGGCTCCGGTACGGACTCCTTCGCTACAGCCGGTACTTCCTTGAGCCCGGCAGCAAGAGGAGGGCGCGCCGGCTCCGGTACAGTCCCGGCAGCGGCGCCCGGGGCGGGAGCCGCCTCGGGCGCCGCAGGCTGCGCGGCAGGAGCCGGGCTCGTTGGTACGGCAGCGGCCGGGGCCTCCCCGGCCGGCGCCTGAGATGCGGGGATGGCGACCTCTTTGCCACGGAGGCTTCCCAGCGTGAGGAAACCGGCGCCGAGCGCCACCACGACCAATAGGACTGCGAGGCTTATCCAGCGCAGCGGGAGCCGGCGCTCGGCAACGGGCGCCCGCCGGTAGCGCAGCACCTCGGGACGCAGGTCCTGGGCCGAACCGCGCCGGCTGCTTCTGTCCTGTTCCATCTTGCGCAGGGCATCGAGGATGAGGCTCATGGCTTAGGCCCCCCCTTTGCCGCGCGGAGCGGCCGATGATTCCCCCGCCCCGCCTCTTTGCAGCGTGGGGGGGAAGAATCCGCCGGCTCTGCGGTACAACAGCATGAGCGTAAGCCCCTTCGCCTTGCCATCCTCCGCCAACCCCTCGCGGCGCTGGAACGCGTTGACCGCCTCGGTCAGCTTGCTCCCGGCGACTCCGTCGAGCGCGCCGCGGTAGACTCCGGCCCCCTGCAAAAGACCCTGCAGACTCTTAAGGCGCGCCGCCTGATCCGCCGGCTTCTTGCCGGCCGCGATGCCGTGGAAATCTTTCCAGAAGAGGTAGGCCGTGCCGTTCCAAACCTGCCCCAGTTCGGCGCGGCTCAGGGTCGCCTGGCCGTCGAGCGCCGGCGCAACCTGGACGGTACCCGGTCCCAGCCCCGTCAAGGCCACCACGCGGCTGCCCCCCGGCACGCTCACCTGCAAAAGCGCCGGGGCATCCAGCCTGGCCAGGGCCTCCAGGTTTCCGGTCACCCGCGTGGCGTTCATGCCGCGGGTCTTGGCCAAAACTGCGAAGTTCACCCCTTTGAGCGGTTCCGAATCGAATCCCGGAACCCGCCAGATCTTCAGGAGAGCGTTGAGCGCCTCGCGCAGGTTCTCTTCCTCGGGTACCGCCGCCAGCGCTCGCAGCGCCCGATCCTTGGAGAAGTTCCCCTGCTGCGGCGCAGCGGAAGGCGCGCTCGCTCCGGCCGCTGCCGGGGCTTGGGCCTCGGGAAGGGCGGCGATCCGGTCGCCGGCATTCCCCGGCTGCCGGGTCGCGAGGTCGTCCGGTTTTCCCGGCCCGGACCAGGTGCCCTTTTTCAGTCCCCATGCGCCTTGTCCGGCAGGGTAGCCATCCGAGAAGAACGACCATCCTGCAGCCGCGAGAAGCGCCACGAGTGCCAGGGCTGCGCCTGCCTTTCCCCAGGGAGACGGCCGGCGCGGCAGGTCCCGACCCAGGTCGCTCAGCGAGGCGGCGGCCATGGCGGGGGTCACCTCGCGGGACTCGCTCGTGTAGGCAAGCAACAGGGCGCGGTCGCAGGCGACGTTTACCAGGCGGGGCAGCCCTCCGGAAAAGGCGAAGATCTTGCGGACGGCGCCGGCCGAGAAGCTCAGGGGCTCGCTCCCTCCCGCCGCAAAGCGGATCCGGTGCCTTATGTAGTCGCAGGTATCGGCGAAGCCCATCGGCTTCAGGTGGTAGCGCACCGTGATGCGCTGGTCCAGCTGGCGCAGTTCCGGCCGCGCCAAAAGCGCCCGCAGTTCGGGCTGCCCCACCATGACGATCTGGATCAGTTTGGAGCGGTCGGTCTCCAGGTTCGAGATGAGGCGCAGCTGTTCCAGCACCTCCACCGAGAGGTTCTGGGCCTCGTCGATCACCAGCACCACGGTCCGCCCCGAGCGGTTTTCCTCGAGCAGAAAAGCGTTGAGCGCCTGGTGCAACTCCTGGAGGTCGTTCGAGGTAGCCGGAAGCCCGAACTCCGTGTTGATCTCGCGGGAAAGCCCCAGCGGCGAAAGCGTCGGGTTGAAGATGAGGGCGCTGCGGTGCGTCTCGTGCTCCAGCTGGTTCAAGAGCGTACGGATGATGGTGGTCTTGCCGGTGCCGACCTCGCCGGAGAGCTCGATGAACCCGGCGCGGCTTTCGATGGCGAAGAGCAGGTGGGCGAACGCCTCCTGGTGCGGGGTGCTGAGGAAGAGAAACGCGGGATTCGGGGTGAGTGCGAAAGGCGGCTCCTTGAAGCCGAAATATTCCCAGTACATGTTCTCAGAACCAATGGATAATTGACGGTGGACACGTGACAATTAACTACAAAAGCCAGACCTCTTCAGCAAACCTGGACGGTTCTTCTCTCTCTTAGCGGTTGCGCCTCGCAAGAACTAAGGACAACACCATAGATGAGAGCAGCGGAATACAGAGTTACGGCAACCGGGGATAATTGTCAATTGTCAATTGTCAATTATCAATTCTTCACCTGCTTTTGGTGAATCCGACGGCGAATTCCATGGCGCACATGGTGCGGTACACCGCGTGCGCTCCGCAGGCCGCGCCGGCCACCTTGAAGGCGGAGGTGAAGATGTTCTTGCGGTGTCCCCGCTCCGGAACGCCGTCGTCGATGATGAGCTGCATCACCATCTGCCGCGCGGTGTCGGGTCCGTAGCCGATGTTTTCCGCGATCCGGCCCTGCCAGGTGCCGTAGCGCTCGATGCGCTCGCGCATGTCGCCGCTGCGGTTGCCTGTATGCCCGATCTCACCGCTGGGTCCCTGGTCCCGCACCAGGTCCGCGGCACCCAGGGCGAGCCCCGGCGACCAGGCAAGCGGCGGCAGCGGTTTTTGTCTCTCGAGAAACCGGACCGCCTCGTCGAGGGCTGCGCCCCCCTCGGTGGTCAGCACCAGGGCCGGCGCCCCCGGCACCAGGTAGCCCCTCCCCACGAAGTGACCGCGCAACTCCTTGAGGTAGCCCAGGTAACGCTGCGGCGAACTGCGCGCCACGTTGGTCTCTGCGAGCATCTGCCGCGCCATCTCCTCCCGGGCTGCCCTGCTCTGGGCCAGGGCATCCGTCGCGGTAAAAAGCATCAGCACCAAAAGCAGCAACCTCGCCAGACGTTTCATACCTTCCCCCTCGGGCTGCGGGATTGCAGCAGTCTCGGGCCACAAAAAGACCTCGCTCCAAAGGAGGGAAAAGAGCGAGGTCGACTACACATCCCCATGGATGCCAGTATAGATCAACGGCGGCAAAAGGTGAACGGTTCCTAGGGCTTCCCCAGCCGTACTTCGAAGACCTTCAGGGCCTCGGCAAGCGTCCCTTCGATGTCGTCGCCGTACACGGTGAAGTACAGGTAAGGGCCTGCGTAGTGGTGCCAGTTCAGGTCCTCCACCTGCAGCGTCCCAAGGTAGCGCTCCATCTTCTCGTACGGGTAGAAGGGGTCGCCGTTGGGCCAGGTCCGTCTGAGTTTCTGAACCTGCGCCTCGCTCAGCTCAATGCGGTAGCGTACCGAAACCACCTCGGCGTTCATGGTGTCCCCCTTCTCGCGTTATACGGCAACCGTTCCTCATGACAGCACGTTTCTCATTGTCGATGGTAAATTGTCAATTGTCCATTATTTACGTCCATTGCTCGACCAGCTCCGCGGTGTAACGACCTGTCGCGGCCGGCCAGCAGATTTCCCTTTATCGGAAACCGAGTAGTTCCGATAGGTAACAAGGGGGTCGCAAAAGATCCCTCGAGCTCTGTAAGAGCGACAACGACAGCATTAACTTGACAGAACTCGTGAAAATAGGAGAATCTGATTCATTAGATCCGGAAACCGACGGGGCCGGATGGAAACGAATACCCACCAGGAGCACCGCCATGACCAGGCTGTACCTCGCCTCGCCGCTGGGCTTTTCCCCGGAACATCGGGACTATCTCACCCGCATCAAGGAGCGGCTGGACGAACAGGGGATAACCGTATTCGATCCCTGGGCACAGACCCAGTTCTCCCAGGAGCTCGAGAGGGCCTTCCAGGAAAAAGACCACGGAGCGCGTGTTGCCGCCTTTGCCGTTTTGGCCCGTCGCATCGGCGCCGTAAACGAGCAGGGGATCCGGGATGCCGACTGCCTTTTGGCCGTGGTAGACGGGGCCGAAGTCGATTCAGGAACCGCAGCCGAGGTCGGCTTTGCCTGCGGCCTGGGCAAGAGGTGCTACGCCCTGCGCACCGACCTGCGCGACAGCGGCGACTTCGTGGGCATTCCGGTAAACCTGCAGCTGCTCCACTTCGTGGAGACCAGCGGCGGCAAGCTCTTTCGCAACATCGCCGAAATCCTGATTCCCCCGAAACGTTCCGAGGCAAGCCATGCCTGAGCACCGCACGCCGGAAAAGATCGTCTTGCTGTACGCCGTGGTCGGCTGTCTCTGGATCCTCTTCTCGGACCGGGTGGTCATCACGCTGTTCAGGGACCCGGAAACCGTGCTCTGGGTCTCCCAGCTCAAGGGGTGGGGCTTCGTCCTGGTCACCTCGCTGCTGCTCTACTGGCTCATCAGGGGCTCGACCCAGCGACTGATGGATTCCGAGGCGCTACTCAGGCAGCAGGCAGAGGAGTTGGAGATCCGGGTCCAGGAGCGGACCCACGCGCTCTCCCAGGCGCTGGCGGAGTTGCAGGTGCAGACCGACGAGCGGCTGCGCGTCGTGGAGGAGTTGCGGGAGAAAGAGCGTCTTTTGGCCCAGCAAAGCCGCCAGGCCGCCATGGGGGAGATGATCGGCAACATCGCGCACCAGTGGCGCCAGCCGCTCAACGCTCTCGCGCTCACCATCCAGCAGCTCCCCCTGCTGCACAAGCTGGGGGAGTTAAACGAAAAGGTGCTGGAGGAGAGCATCAGGAAGGCGATGAAGCTCATCAAGCACATGTCGCGCACCATCGACGATTTCCGGGACTTCTTCAGTCCGGACAAGGAGATCACCGAGTTCCGGATCGACAAGGCGGTGCACAAGGCGCTCGAGTTGCTGCGGGACAGCCTGGTGGAGCGCTCCATCGCCATCGAGGTGAGCGGTGCCCGCGAGCTTACGGCCAGAGGTTACCCCAACGAGTACGCCCAGGTCTTGTTGAACATCCTGGTGAACGCCCGCGACGCCTTCGACAGCAACCCGGTGCCGGAGCCGCGGATCAGCATCCAGATGGAGTACCACGCGGCCAAGGCCGTGGTCACCGTCACCGACAATGCCGGGGGGGTTCCCGCCGGCATCCTCGACAGCATCTTCGAGCCGTACTTCTCCACCAAGGGGTTGCAGGGGACCGGCATCGGTCTCTACATGTCGAAGACCATCATCGAGCGCAACATGCGCGGCACCTTGAGCGTGCGCAACACCGGCAGCGGCGCGCAGTTCAGGATCGAGATCTAAAAAAACGTTTGCCGCAAAAAGGCATAAAAGACACAAAAAAACCTCTGACCATAATCCAACAGGTCCGGCCTCCTGCGTTGTCGTAGGAGGCCGGACCTGTTTAAAGAAGGCTTTCTTTTTGTGAATTTCGTGCCTTTTTGCGGCTGAACGGTTCCCTAAACCGCCAAACCCGCCATCTTTTGCTGCAGAAGCTTGACCTGCTCGGAGAGGCCGGTCACCGCGCCGTCCATGATCCGGTTCACCTCAACGGTGGTGAGCGACGACTCCCGGATGCTCTCCATCGCCCGCACGATCTGCTTGGTGCTCTCCGCCTCCTCCTCGCAGGCCCGACGCACGTTCCTGATCATCTGGGTGATGTCCTCGGTGGCATGCACGATGTGGCTGCTGGTGGCGGTCTGGGAGCGCGTTGTGCTGCGCACCTGCGCGGTGAAGTCCTTCATGCGCTCCACGGCTGAGACGATCTGCTCGCTGCCGCGCCCCTGCTCCCGGGTCGCCCGCACGATCTGCCCCACCATTTCAGCCACCCTGTCCATCGCCTGGCGCATGTTCTCGCTGAGCTTTGCCTGCTCTTCGGTCGTCTGCGCGATCTCGTTGACCCGCGGAGCCGAGTCCTGCACGCCGTCCACGATCTTGCGCAGGGCCTCACCGGAGCGCTGGGAAAGCAGCTCCCCCTCGGCGATCCTCTCCTCGGAAGCCTTGATCGCCTGGACCACCGAGGTGGTCTCCTCCTTTACCCCCTCGATGATCTCGGAGATCTCGCGGGTGGAACTGCTGGTGCGCCGCGCCAGCTCCTTGATCTCGTGCGCCACGACCGCGAACCCTTTCCCCTGCTCGCCGGCCTGGGCCGCGATGATCGAGGCGTTCAGCGCCAAGAGGTTGGTCTGTTCGGCAACCTCGTCGATCACCAGGAGGATCTTCCCGATGTCCGCCGCGCGCAGCGAGAGGTTCTGCATCGCCTTAACCGTGGAGCGCGAGGAACTGCGGATTTCGCCGATGCCCGAGATGGTCGCCTCGACCGCCTGCGCGCCGTTTTGGGCATCCTGCCTGACGACGTCGGAGATCTTCGCGGCGTGCAGGGCGTTCTCCCCCACCTGCTTGATCGAGACGTCCAGTTCCGCCACCAGCGCCGACGCGGTAGTCGCCTCACCGAGGAGGCTTTGGGCACTGGCACCGATCTGTTTCTCCGCAGCGGTCATCTCGATGATCGAGGAGCTCACCTCCTCCGCCGCCAGGGAGAGGGTGTCCACGTGCTGGTTCACCTGCTCGATGCTCGCCGACATCTCGAGGATGGCCGAGGCGTTGTCGGTGGCCGACCCGGAGAGATCGTCCACCCATTTGGCGATCTGCTGCACCGACTGGTTGATCTCGCCGACCGCCTGCGATGCCTCGGCAACCCCCTCGGACTGCAGCTCGGCGGAGGTGAGCCCCTTCTTGGAAACCTGGTCGATGTCCGAGGCGATCTTCTGCAGTTCGCTGATCGACTGGGCGACCCGGCTCACCACCCCCGCCAGCTGTTCCATCATCACGTTGAAGTTGCGGTGCAGCTTGCCGAACTCGTCGTCGGAGCCGGTATCGAGCCGGCAGGTGAGATCGCCGTCGGCACCGTGGTTCAGGGCGTCCGCCAGGACCTTCACCCGCTTGGCGAGGTTGCGCGCGGCAAAAACCGCGAAGACCGCGATGAAAAGCGCGGCTTCGAGGCCCAGTGCCCACAACGTCCCCAAGGCATACCCGGCAGGCACCGGCCCTTCCGGCACGGCATGCACCACCTGGTAGGCGCAGTAGCTCCCCGCCAGCCCGACCGCACACCCCGCCGCGAGAGAATAGCGGATGAAGTGATACCCGAAACGCAGATTGTTTTTTGCCATGCTGAGTCCTCGGAGAACGACGTTATTGGCAACGGGACAACAGGGGCTCAAAGCACCGTCATAGCCCGCTCAGCGGAATTTACCTAATGAGAGGAAAAAAGCAAGGATAATCGAATGGTGTTCTACTGATTCCTACAAGGGAAAGCCGAGGCCGGAATTTCTTTAGCCCCTGAGGTCCCTTGGCAATTGCAGCCTTCCCCAAAAAAACGCGCCGCCCCCTTAAAAGGTGGCGGCGCGCAGGTGCATCGGTCGGGGCGGTCTTCTCTAGATCGACTTGCGCCAGGCCAGACGCTGTTCGAGCCAGCGCGAGAAGCTCGTGAAGGCGAAGCAGAGCACGAAGTACACCGCCGCGATGAAGATGAAGATCTCCGTCGGGTAGGACATGGTCCGGTTGTTGACCTGGGTGCCGACATGGGTAAGTTCGGAGACGCCGACGATGAAGGCCAGCGAGGTGTCCTTGATGAGCGAAACGAACTGGTTCACGAAGGACGGGATCATGTTGCGCATACCCTGGGGGAGGATGATGTAGAGCATGGTCTGCCACCCCTTGAGGCCGGTGGAGATCGCCGCCTCGGTCTGTCCCTTGGGGACCCCCATGATGCCGGCACGCACGATCTGGGACATGTAGGCCGAGGTGAACACGGTGAGCCCCATGATGACGGTCTGGCTTTCCGGCACGGTCTTCCCCATGAGCGCCGGCAAAAGGAAGTACATCCAGAAGATGACCATCAAAAGCGGCAGTCCGCGGATCGTGTTGATGAACAGGTTCACCGGGTAGCGGATCACCGGGTAGCGGGAGAGGCTCAAAAGCCCCAGGATCAGGCCGCCGAAGAAAGAAAGGATGCAGGAGACCACCGCGAGGTACATGGTGAGCCCGAGCCCGCCCAAAGGACCGTTCGGGTAGCGCCCGATCATGAAGTAGGTGAAGTTGTCGATTATGACCTGAAAGTCGAGATCCATGAGATTCTCCATTCGCCCGAGGCGAAGTTACGAATTAACGTTTCATCCTGCGCTGGCGCGTCCCGTTCCCCAAGGGGGAGGGACCGACCACCCTGCCACTCAACGCCTTTTCCCCGCCGGTTAGCTTCTCTGCGGGTTCAGCACCCTCTTGTTGTAGAGGTCCATGATGAAGGTGATGGAGACCGAAAGTGCGAGGTAGACCACGGTAGCCGCGGTGAAGGCCTCGAACCCCTTGAACGAGTAGCTCTCCACCTGCCGGGCCTGGTAGGTGAGTTCCATGACGCCGATGGTCATGGCGAGCGACGAGTTCTTGGCGAGGTTCAGGAACTGGTTCACCAGCGGCGGGATGGTGATGCGCACCGCCTGCGGCAGGATGATGTACTGCATCGAGCGCAGGAAGGAGAATCCGGCGCTGCGTGCGGCTTCCATCTGCTCCTTCGGGATGGAGAGGATGCCGCTGCGGATGTCCTCGGCGATGAAGGCCGAGGTGTAGATGATGAGCGCGATGGCGGCAGCGGCGAACTCGAAGTTGGTGTTGTTGAGCCACTCGTTGACCGCGGTCGGCAGCACCTTGTACGAGCCGAAGTACCAGAAGAAGATCTGGATCAAAAGCGGCGTGTTCCTGAAGAACTCGAGGTACACCGATGCCAGCCAGCGCAGCGGCTTGAAATTGCTCATCTTAAGGACGGCGATCACCAGGCCCAGCACGAAGGCGCCGACGATGCCGACGGCGGAGAGCTCCAGGGTGACCTTCAGGCCGGAGACCAGCCACTCGAAATACTTGCCTGAGGTGATAATGGACCAATCGAAATGATACTTGAGCACACGAGCCTCACTGTGGTCGGATACCGCACGCTACGGGCTGCGGTCCAGCAAAGGTTGATCTACACACGAATTGACAATTGACGATTGACAATTGACAACGAGAACCTGGAGTGCCGTAGTAAAGTCACACCCACCAGGTACAGCCGCTCACCGCTCCCGCCCACCGTTTCTATAACATAGAACATAGAACGTAGAACCTTGAACAGCCGTTCGCCTTTTAGTGCATCGGCGACAGAAGCTGTTTCAGGAACTGCTTGGCGCGGTCGTGCTGCGGGTTGCGGAAAAACTCTTCCGGCTGTGCCTCTTCGAGAATCACCCCGTGGTCCATGAACACCACCCGGTCTGCCACCTCGCGGGCAAAGCCCATCTCGTGGGTGACCACCACCATGGTCATGCCGCTCTTGGCCAGGTCCTGCATGACCGCGAGTACCTCGCCGATCATCTCCGGGTCCAGGGCCGAGGTCGGCTCGTCGAAGAGCATGATGCGCGGCTTCATGGCGAGCGCCCGGGCGATGGCGACGCGCTGCTGCTGGCCGCCGGAGAGCTGGGTCGGGTAGGCGTCGCGCTTCATGGCGAGACCGACGCGCTCGAGAAGCTGCATCGCCTGCTCCTCGGCCTCCTTCTTCGGCGTGTTGCGGATCTTGATGGGAGCCAGGGTGATGTTGGAAAGCACCGAGAGGTGCGGGTAGAGATTGAACTGCTGGAACACGAAGCCCACCTCGGCGCGCAGCCGGTTCAGGTCGGTCTTCTTGCTCAAGAGATCCATGCCGTCCACGGTAAGACGCCCTTCGTTGATCGGTTCCAGCTTGTTGATGGTCCTGATCAGGGTGGATTTGCCGGAACCGGACGGGCCGCAGACCACCACAACCTCACCTTGCTTGACGTGCAGGTTGACGTCGTTCAGCACGTGGAGGGTCTTGAACCATTTGTGGACGTTTTGGAACTGAATCATCTGCTACTCCTTTTCCATAGAAGACTCTTTGGGTGATTGATCGCGTGGGTGCTACCAACGGGCTGCGCCGAGGGCCGATTCCGAGCGAGGGGCAGCCTGAAGGGACGGGCGCCCGGTACTGGGGGGAGATGCTGACAGGCAAAGGGAGGTGGTTCAGCAATTCCGTGGCAACCGGCGTGGAGCGCGGCGGAAGAAGTCTTCCTAAGAGCAAGGCGGGTGCCAACGGGACAGAAGTGTTACAACTATGCTAACCGGTGGTGATTGCAGGAAATGCCCGGGGCGGAAAGGGTTATAACTTTTGGAAAGCGGGGCGCGGCAAGGCGGGGTAACTACCGGAAAATCCGAGAAGTTTCTACCGGTATAACAATTGTTATAGAGTTGCCAAAAGTTATACCCCCTCGGCCAACCCCTATAACCTGGGAGAGAGCTGGCGTTCCGGCAGTCGGACCGAAGGGGGATGGGAAGTTCAAGCTACTCCTTGCGCAAGAGCTTGAGCCTCTTGCTGAGCGCGGGCTGCGAGATCCCCAGGAGTCGGGACGCGATGCTCTGGTTGTGCTCCGAGCGGCGCATCGCTTCGTTTACCAGCTGTTCCACCGCCTCGCCGAGCGTAGGCAACTCGTCGCAGCCGTAGAAGACGTTTTCCCCGCTTCCCGCGGCACTGGGGGCGGGACGCTCGCCCTGCTCCTCCATGGCGCTGAGAAAGGTGTTCATGGAGAGCATGCGCGAGTTGTGCACGCTCATGGCGTCGAACACCATGGAGCGCATCTCGCGCAGGTTCCCGGGAAAGCTGTAGGTGGAAAGCAGCGTGACCAGTTCCTTGGGATACGAGGGGACCTTCTTGTCGAACAGGCGCGCCGCCTCTTCGAGGAAATGATCCAGCAACAGGGGGATGTCGTCCTTGCGCTCTCTAAGGGGCGGGATGTGGACGTGGTGGGCACGCAGCCGGTAGTAGAGGTCCTTGCGGAAGCTTCCCGCCGCCCGCTTCTGGGCCAGGTCCTGGTGGGTCGCCACCACGATGCGGGCCTTCATCTGCTTGGGGAGGTCGCTCCCCAGCGGGTAGAACTCCCCCTCCTGCAACAGGCGCAGAAGTTTTACCTGGCAGGAAAGCGAGAGGTCGCCGATCTCGTCCAAGAAGAGCGTCCCCTCCGCTGCCTGCTCCACCATCCCGCTGCGGGTTTCGTCCGCCCCGGTGAAGGCCCCCTTGCGGTGGCCGAACAGGGTATCGGCGAAGACGCTGTCGTCGAGTCCCGCCACGTTCACGGGAACGAGGGGGCCGTCGCTGCGGCTTAGGTTGTGTACCGCCCGCGCTACCAGCTCCTTCCCTACCCCGCTCTCCCCGGTGATCAGGATCGGCTGGGTGCTCTTGGCGACCGCCTCGATGTACTGGAAGATGGAGCGCATCGCCTTGTTCTGGGTGACGATCTGCGCGAAGGCCTGCGGGCATTCCAGCCGGTCGTTCAGGAAACGGCGGCGCATCTCCTTGTTCTCGCGCTGCAGCTCCTGCATCCGGATGGCACGGCGCACCGCGTCGATGATCCGGTCCTCGTCGTCGGTCTTCACCAGGTAGTCGAAGGCGCCAAGGCGCATGCAGCGTACCGCGGTCTCGACCTGGTTCAGTCCCGACATGACCAGCACCGAGAGGTCGGGATGCTCCTCGGCAAGCTTCGAGAGGAGTTCCTCGCCGGAGAGAAACGGCATGGTGAGGTCCAAGAGGACCAGGCCGAAATCCTGCTGTTCTAAAAGGGCCAGTACCTGGCGGCTATCGCTTAGCTGGGTGATGTTGGTGATCCCCCCCGGTCCCTCAAGCGACATGGAGAGGCTGCGCAGCCAGGGCGGTTCGTCGTCCACCAAAAGCACCCCGAACGCGGGATAGAGAGCTTCCTTCATCATTTAAAAAACTCCTCGAGTTCTTGTACCGCGCAGGCACGGAGGCACGGAGCACCCGATATCGGAGTCCGCGCCTTCGTCGTAAAAACTGTTCCGCTTCAGGCAAGGAATTTAGGGTCTTTCTCCGTGAACTCCGTGCCTCCGTGAACAATGATCCTTATCACCCGGTAGGCAGCGCAAGGGTAACCGTGGTCCCCTCTCCCGGCACCGAAGCGAACTCCAGGGTGCCGCCGTGCTCCTTGACGATGCCGGCAGAGACCGACAACCCCAGTCCCGTGCCACCGACCTCGCGCTTGGTGGTGAAGAACGGGTCGGTAAGACGCGGCAGATCCTCCGCGGCGATCCCCCTCCCCTCATCCTGCACCGCCAAAAGCACCACGTGGTTTGCCGCGTCGAATGACGTGGTGACCACGATCCGCTTCCCCTGCCCTTCCAGTGCCTGGCTCGCGTTCACCAAGAGGTTGACCACGACCTGTTCCACCCGCTGGCGGTTGCCGCGCACCCGCGGCAGGTACTCCGCGTAACAGAGTTCCAACTGGTGGGTACTCTTCACGATCGACTTGTCGACCAGGCGCACCGCCGCCTGCACCACCGCGTTCAGATCGAAGAACTCGGACATGTCGGCCGTGTCGGGGCGGGCGAAGTCTTTCAGTTCCGAGACGATCCGCTTGATGCGCCGGGCCGCGTCCTGGGTCTCGGTCAACATGTGCGGCAACTCTTCGCGCAGCCTCGAGTAGCTGTGGCGCCCCAGGCTGAAGTCGCCGTTGTCCCGGTAGTACTCCTCCAGGATGGGGAGCGAGCGCCGCAGCGTCTCCTCGAAGCGCTGCAGGTTGAGGAGGATGAGTCCGTTTGGGTTGTTGATCTCGTGGGCCACCCCCGCCACCAGGATCCCCAGCGAGGCGAGCTTGTCGGCCTGCACCAGCTTGTCCTGGTGCCTGCGCAATTCCCGCAGTGCCTGCTCTTTCTCCGCGACCTCGCGCGCCAGTTCCCGGGTCCGTTCGGCCACCTGTTTCTGCAGGGCACGGGACCAGGCCACCGTCCCCACCAGGATGAGCACCAGGGGGAGCGCCACCAGGGCCACGTAACGGAAGACCCGCTGCCAGGAGACCGGCTGCGGTTCGAGGACCCCCAGCCAGCGCCCGCGGATCTCCTGGTACTGCCCCGAGCGCTTCAAGACCGCAAGCCCTTCGTTGAACTTGTCCAGAAGTTCCAGGTTCCCCTTGCGGACCGCATAGCCGTAGGACTGGGTGATGATCGGCTGGGCCACCGGGATGATCCGTTTGAGCCCCAGCTCCTTTTCCAGGTACTTGCCGGTCAGCTTGGACACGAGCGCGCAGTCGTGGCGCCCGTCGTTGAGAAGCTTCAGCGCGTCCGCCAGCGTATCGGTCAGGACGAGCTTCGCGCTCGGGTCGAACTTCGCCATGAAGTCCTGCATGATCGAGTTGCGCATGACGATGACCGTCTTGCCGTGCAGATCCTCCAGGGAACGGATGCGGCGGTCGTCGCGCCTGATCCAGATGGACTGGTACAAAAGTGCATGCGGCGTGGAGAAATCCACCTCCTGGGTCCGCTCCGAGGAGTAGGCCATCCCCTGGACGATATCGATCTTGCCGTTATCCAGTCCCTCGCGCATCTCGCTCCAGGGTCCCAGGCGGATATCCACATCGAGCCCCATCACCTCCGCGATGGCGCGGGTAAGTTCCACGTTGAAACCGGCGGGATTACCCTGCTTGTCCAGGAACTCGTAGGGGGGGTAGTTGAAGTCCCCGCCCACCGTGACCCGCGGCTTGCGGTTGCGCTCGGCAGACGCGGAACCGCGGTCCGCCATGAGAACGAAGACCGCCACCAGCACCAGCCACAGGGCTGCAGCTCGTAACGAGAAACAACCCAAGCGGCAGGATCCGGCGGAAGATTTTCGGACCGGGACAGCGACAGGAACGGGAAAGGGGGCAAAAGCCACGTGCAAGGCACCTGTAACGTGAGAGTGGAAAGTCGCCATGTAGCGAAGTCGTGTGAATTTAATGGCATAGAACGCTTGACAAAGTCAACAGAAGTTACCGCAGTGTCGCCATAACACGCCCCGTCCGGACCGTGAAGGGCGCTCAACACTAAAACATTTTAGTTGTTGGCGCCTAAGCTGCGTGATATCTTTTTGCGAACTGTCAGCACATATCCCACGGAGTATGAGCTTGCCAAGGAGATACGAGATGAAGCGTTTCTTTGCCGCCGGTTTTGGTTTGGTTCTCGTAACCGCAGCCGCAGCCTCGGCCGCCCCGGTTCTCTACACCGGTGAGATCGGCGTGATGCGGGTCTCAGGAAAGTTCTGCGCATCCGATGTCTACGAAAGGTTGCCGCAGATCGACCTGGCGCTGGACCGCAAGGGGGACGGTGAGTTTAGCGGCTACTACTCGATCGAAGGGGTAAAGATAGGGAAGCTGAGCGGCGCTTCCGCCGCGCAGTTGTCGGTCGAGTACCCGATCGCGGATAAGGTCCTCTCGCAGGGGCACACGCTGTCGTTGGACCTTGGCAAGGATCCGGTAGCTGGGATTTTGCAGGAGAAGGGACTGGTGGAAAACGCCGAGGGGTGCGCCATCGAGGTCGGCGAGGTCCGTCTGTCGCCTCTTCCCGATGAAGACGCGGCGCAGTGGCTTACGCGTACCGAGAAGAGCTACCAGGCGCAAGCCCTCAGCAGCGAAGCTTTGAGCTTTATGAAGAAAGAGCAGCCCGGGAAGGCTATCCCGTTGTACCAAAAGGCTCTCTCCCTCGAAGAAGCCGCACAGAGTTCCGGGTCACCGCTCACCATCCTTTACGTCGACCAGTTGGCCCAGGCCTACGGCAAGAACCACCAGGTGGACCAGGGGATTGCGGTGCTCGAACCGCGGGTGGCGCAGTCCGAAGACCCGGAGAAGCGCTTTTACTCGGAAGGGCTCGCCCGGCTGCTGCAAGTAAAAGCCGCCGCCTACTACCGGGACGGAAAGTTTAGCGAAGCGCTCCCCGTCTTCCGGCGGGCAATGACCTTGGATCCCTCGGAAAGCGCTTACCCGGTGGGGCTTGCCCGGACGCTTATAAAACTGCAGCGAACCGATGAAGCCGCGGCCCTGATCAAGGAGGTTACGCCTCTTTTCGGCGACGAGAGCGACCGCGATGAGCTGAACCGGGTCAGTCAGGAGCTGCAAACACTTAAAAAGAAACAGTAGCATCCCGTTTGGACCTCTGGCAGCAGCGCCTGCGGGCACCTTTTTCCCAGCCCGATGACCTGGTTCCTTCCGAGGACGAGAGGCGTACCGGGATCTTTAAATCGAGGGCGGGTGTTTACGGCCCCCCCGGCCGATCGATGTAATCCGGCGTCTTTTTATTCGATTGGCCGACGTTTTGATACAAAAGCGGTCCGTTTTTTTCAAACGGGTGGATTTCTGATTCAAAAGTCCGCCGTTTTTTTCAAACTGATCGATTTTTGATTCAAAAAACGTCGGGCTTTATCAAACGGATCGATTTTTGATTTAAAAAACGTCCAACTTTTTCAAACGGATCGTTTTTTGATTTAAAAAACGTCCAACTTTTTCAAACGGATCGTTTTTTGGTTTAAATGGATCGATTTTTCATTCAAAAAATCCTCCGTTTGTTCAAATCGACCATTTTCTGATTCAAAAAATCTCGAACTTTTTCAAATCGATCTATTTTTGATTTAAAAATCGAAAGATTTGTTCAAAGGGGCCATTTTTTGATTCAAAATCTTCAGTACTTTTTCAAACGAACGATCTCGTGACGAAAGTCGGGGAGGGGGAGTTGCAAACCGAGAGGTATGGCCGGAGCGGTTACTCCGTCTGGGGGGGAAGGGAGCAGATCGATCCTGTGGCGGGTGGATTTTGATAAATGAAAAGGCGGCGTATCGAATGATACTGCCGCCTTTCTTGATGGTGGAAAAGTCTCGCTGAACTGACGTGCAGTTCAGGTGACCACGATCGGTATCGGTGCGGTCCATTTGCCGGCATGTCCATCTTCGTGGTATCGCGCAAAGATATAGATCCGTTTGGCTGATTGAAGTTTCTTTAACTGGATACGGGACCTCTGGTAGAGACCGGCACTGGCACCCGCCTCCACTTTCGGCTCATCGCTTATCCAGAGTTCGACAACTGCGCTCGCACGGTCCCGCTTGATGATAACATCGATCGTTTCCTCTCCTGCGTTTTTGGCGCTGACAACCGGAAGTAGGTCGATGAGGCTGGGCGCCACTTTTACCTGCGGTTTTGCCTTCAACTCAAGGCCGCAGTCGTCGGCGTAGCTTGGGTCGTTGTGATACGTGACCATCATGTTCACGTGATGGGCGTTCATGGCGAGTGCCTGCTTCCCGGCCAGGACCATCGGGTGATTGTCGATCTTCTTGTTTCCCTCGCGCTCCGCCGCGTCAAGGGCGGCGACAACGGCATCGCAGATCTCCCGCAATTTACCTGAGTTTGAGACGTACGGCCCGAACTGTCCCTGGAAAGCTCGATGGTGGTCCACCTTGTCTGCATGGAGGCGCAGGCGGACAACGACCTCGACCGGCGCCAGACCGGCCATGTTCGTCTCAACCGTTTCAACAATGATTTGTGACATGATGTCCCTCCGCAAGATCGTGCTATGCAATATGCAGAGGAGTTTAATTTGTGTTTTTTAAGTTTCAAGTGCCGAGCACCATTTTTTTGCGAACGCGCGATTTTTTTTGGGGGGCGGGGACAGACTTGGGGACGGCAGTGTGCTATGCTGCGCCGTCGCCATTGCCACAAACTGGATGAGGGGGAACCATGGCCGCGAGCAACGGACCCAGCGCAGAGCTCCTTGAGTTGGTCAAAGAACAGCAGGCATTCCTGGAGATGTTGGCCCGCTCCTGGGTGAGCGACTACCGTGCCAGCGGCGGCTCGATCTTCTGCTCCAAGGGGTGCCGCAACTGCTGCAGCCTGGCGGTACACACCGGTTTCGCCGAGGCGCTGGCAATTGCCAGTTACCTCGATGACAATCTGAGGCAGGCGGTCAGCGCCTACGCTAGCAAACTCAAAGCTCTGGTCGGCGGAGTCTCGGCACTTCCCGAGTATCTGCGTCTGCACCGCAGGGAAATGGGCTACTGTCCGCTCCTCGACGCCTCGGGGTCCTGCAGCGTCTACCCGGTCCGTCCCCTTACCTGCCGCGCACTCATCTCCACCAAGGAAAGTTGCTGGTGCGCCACCGATTTTGCCACCGTTTCCGCATCGGATCGCGACGGGTATCTAGCCAGCCTGGATCGCCAGGTTGTCAATTATCCCAGCCACTACGTCGCCGTACTCCAGGAAAGCGCCCAGGAACTCGAGGACGTGGAAAACCGGAGGATGCACGAGCTCTTCGGGTTCTCGCTCTACGGCAACCTGGGGGTGCTGCTCGAACTCATCTGCCAGCACCGACTTGCCGAGGCGTGCCTGGAAGGGAGGGCGACCGTCGAGGCCGTCATCGCAGCAGCAGGTTTCGAGCACCCCTTGCTGCTGACCGTCGGCTAAGCTCGCGAAGCGCATCCCCCTCAGGACCGAGCCCCGAGCCGCAGGGGGCTCCCCGATCATGCGACCCTGCCCCGTAAAGTCTCCCCTTTCACAGGCCGCCGTCCCAAAAGTGACACATTTTTCGTTGTTGGCGCCTAAGACACATGCTATGCTGCGTGGGGCGCAACTGCGCGATATCAAGCTGCCTTCCCTCGAACCAACTCCTTCTCAAGGAGGAACCATGCTGGACTTGGTACAGACCCCCGTCACCGGCCGAGAGAACCCCACCCACCTCACCCCTCAACTTGCGGCACTCTCCGCGTTTTACCGCGCCCTTAACAGCCGCGACCTCGAGCTTATGTCGCAGAACTGGCTCCAAAGCGACCAGGCAGCGATGGACAATCCTCTCGGCGGCATCAAGCGCGGCTGGGAAGAGATCCAAACCGTGTACCAGCGGTTGTTCGCCAGCCCCTCGCAGTACTGGTTCGAGTTCTACGACTACAGCCTGCACGAGCGGGACGCCATCTTCTACGTGGTGGGGCGCGAGCGCGGCGAGTTCACGGTAGCCGGTGCCACGCTTGCCATGGCGATCAGGACGACCAGGATCTTCACCCTGTCCCAGGGAGAGTGGCGCCAGGTGCACCACCACGGCTCGATCGAGGACCCGGATCTCCTCATGCGCTACCAGCAAGCGGTCCGGGGAGGCAACACCCGGTGAAACCCGGCGGGAGTTTTAAAAAAAAGGTGAACCGGCTGCCGTTTCGGGGTGAACATGACGGCTAACGGCACTTCCGGCACGCGGGACCCGGTGTCCCCTCGCATGCACTCGCGTTGGCCTGCGCTCTTCGCACTTTTGGCCTTGGGGGGACTCTACGCTGCCCTCCCTCCGTCCCTGGTTCTTGGGGGCGCGCGCTGGCTCCTTTTGCTGCTCATCTCGCTTTTGCTGGTTCCGATGCTGATCTCGCACTTTCGCGGGGCCCACACCACGAACCAGGTCCTCGGCTACATCCTCAACGCCCTGGTGACCCTGGCGATGGTCATCTCGCTGGCCCTCTTGATCCTCGCCCTCCCCGCCCATCTCGAAAAACCGCAGGAGCTGCTGAAATCCGCCGCGTCCTTGTGGTTCTCCAACATCCTGGTCTTCGCCTCGTGGTACTGGAGGCTCGACGCCGGCGGTCCGCACAAGCGGGCACAGCGCGGGGACCACGCAAGCGGCGCCTTCTTGTTCCCCCAGATGACGCTCCCCCCGGAGAGGAAACACGCCGCGGGGATCAAGGAGTGGAGCCCGAACTTCGTCGACTACCTCTTTTTGGCATTCAATACCTCGACCGCCTTCTCCCCCACCGACGTCCCGGTGCTCTCGCGCTGGGCGAAGCTTCTCATGATGCTGCAATCGATCATCTCGCTTCTGGTCATCGCCCTGCTCGCCGCGCGGGCAGTCAACATCCTGTAGCGAACTGCTGCTCCGGGTGGCGGCCGGGCGGTTAGAGGTTCCCTCGAAGATACCTAAGGAGCTGACATGGACGCTACCGGATGGAACCCCGATGCTTTTGCCGCGCAGCTCAAGGAACGTCTGGAGCCGCTCCTTTCCGGCGGGCCGCGCCAGGCTCACCTGGGTAAGGCCCTCCAAACGTGCTGCGAGGCGGCGGAGTCGCTTTGCCACGGTCGGATCATGGCCTGCGGCGCAGGGTGCCCGCACTGTTGCGTCCTTAACGTAGCCGTTTTGCTCCCCGAGGCGATAATCATCGCAGATTGGCTGCACAATGCCTTGCTCCCCGCCGAACTCGCCGTATTGAAGAAAACACTCGCCCTGCACCGCTGCTGGGGGCGCTGGATGGATGATGAAGAGCGCATCGCCAAGAAGGTCACCTGCCCCTTTCTGGACCTCGCCGGCAGCTGTCTGATCCACCCCGTGCGGCCGCTGGCCTGCCGTGGGGTGAGTTCCCTCGACCGTGCCTCATGTCGGGAGGCGCTCGCCCCGGTGCTGACCGACGAGCCGCAGCTGGTGGTAACCGACCTCCTGCGCAGGGCGGCCTACGACGAAAGTTTCCGGGCCCTGGCGGAACTGCTCAAGGTGTACTGGCTGGATGCGCGCAGCATCGAACTGGGGAGCGGCGTCCTCGCCTTTTTGGAGGAACCGGCCCTGGTGGACCACTTCCTGGGCGCCCGCAGACTTCCCGACGAACTCTGGAGGGCGTAGAGCCCTTTCCCCCGCTTTTCCCCCGTTATCCCCATCTCAAGCCGCCGCTCTTCCGCGCTTGGCATCTCCCCGTTCGCCCAGAAGTTCCCAGTGCCATCTGCCTCCCGGCACTTGGCGGTTCCGCTCGCTCCGATCTCCTCAGCTTTCGTCTTTTGGGCCATCGTTTCCACAGCCGCGACTCTCAAAATGGCAGCATGAAACCCTCCTGAAGGATTAAATCATGAGACGCTGCGGTACTTTGTCATTTAAATGGTACAATTAATATGGTATACACAATACCGCCAGCGGCAGATACCGGCTGACCAGCATCCCCCTACCCCCCTATGAGGAAAAGGAAGAGCCACCATGTAATCACGTGAGTGAAAGCAGCCCGAGGGAATCGTTTCCTGCCCCCCTCGAAAGGAGACTAGAGTGATCTGGAAAATTTATTCCTGGATTTTCACCGGCATCCTCAGCCTGTCCTATGCCTCCATGCCGCCCGAAGCGGTCTCTTCACGCGAACTCATCGACATCCCCATCTCGACCATCTCCCTCATAGGCCTCTTCGGTTTTGCCTTCAAGCGACGCATCGGAGCACGTACCTTCTGGCAGTTCTGGCTCTTCACCGCGATATCCTGGGACCTCATCTACAATTTCCTGCTGACGACTCATGCTGCGGTCACCGTAACCAAAGTGGCTCTGGGTGCACTGATTTTCATTCCGGAATACGTGGCGCTCTACAAGTACTCCTTTCAGCCGCAGCCAGAGTAGCGCCTAAAGGTAAGAACCCCTCCGAGTACCCCGCACACATCGTCCCGTCTGCACGATGTGCTCTGCTCTCCTGCGCACGGGATTCCGCCATTCCGACAAAACGCACCGCCTCGCCCCTCCTTGATCCGCTTCCCTCCACAAGTTCCTCTCACAGCGTAATCTAATAGTACAACTCATCCTGTGCCGAGCTTGTGTAGTTATAGAAAGCTCTGTATAATCTGAAGCCAATGTGTCACTCAGTAAGAAAGATACGCTCAGAGCCTCACAGGAGCTTCTTTCTGTTTCATTACATCCTGTCCTCTCCAAGAGGAACCATATGCCTGATAGTCTGTTCATACCTTCAGTGGACCTGAGAATCGGATCTTTGGAGGAGTACAACCGGAAGCAAAAAGAGAAAGCGGCCCAGCACTTCAAACGGCCCAAGGCACGCCCCTGCATCACGATTTCCCGAGAGTACGGCTGTACCGGTTATCCCGTCGCCGAGGCGCTGCTGGAGATCATGACGCGCCAGACGGGAGAGCCGTGGGTCATGATCGACAAGGCCATCCTCGACGAGGTTGCCAGCCGCCACAACCTCTCCACCGACATCCTGCAAACCCTTGGGGAGGAGGACCGAATCCTGGACGAGTTTCTGGCCACCTTCTCGCCGCGCTGGAAAAGCAACTACGACTACTTCAAACCGCTGGCAAGCCATATCCTCGCCCTGGCCGAGCAGGGGAACGTGATCATCGTGGAGATGGGAGGCGCAGTCATCACCCGGCACATCGAGGACTCCTTCCATTTCCGGCTCTACGGCTCGGAAGCCTTCCGCATCAACTCGATAGCGACGCGGCTTAAGATCGACAAGGAAGAGGCCGAGAAGTTGATGCGGCACCGCCAGAAGGTGCGCGACAATTTCAGCAGGGACTTCCTGAACCACGACAACCGCGACCCGCAACTCTACGACCTGCAGTTCAACAATAACCGCTGCACGCCGGAGGTCATCGCCGCGACCATCGCCGAATTCGTGCTGCGCAAGATCCGCTGAGGGGTGCAGTTCCCCGGTCTACCCTTACCCGTAACCAATCGCCGACGAAGGCGCCAGAAGAGAGAGCCCCACATGACACTTTGCCCCCCCTCCAAATTTTTGGCCGCAGGGTTGCTCCTGCTTCTTACCGCCACCTTTAACGGCTGTGGCAGCGGCAGCACCGAGCCCACCACGGATCAGGTCGTCTTCAGTAACGGCGCAGCTTTAAGCCTGGTCGGCTCGAAGGGGAACTACCAGATCCAGGGGAGCGCGTTCCAGAAGATCTCTGCGGTAGACATCACCGTGTACTACGATCCTGCTGCGCTATCCTCACCTGGCGTCGTCAAGGGACCACTGATAACCGGTGCCCAAATGATCACCAACCTGTCCGTCCCCGGCACCATCACGGTAGCGCAGATCGGAGCTAACGGGGTCACGGGAAGCGGAAACCTCGCCACCGTTTCCTTTGCCACCGACAACGGGACCCGCGGTCCCAGCTTCGGAAAGGTCCGCATCATCGACGATCTGTTTCACGTGTACAGCTCCAACGGACGGGGACCGCAGCCTTAGCTGCACCGGTTCGGACCTTTCGCCACGCGGCGCAAAGCCCGTTGCGACACCCAGCAAGTTGAAAAGCGAAGCTCTTATGGTACAACTGCCAAACGTGTTAGCCAGCCCGGACCCGAGTGCCCGCCAGCCAGCACCAACCATGGAATGAATTTCCGAAAAGGAGGAAGAGACTGTGGGATCTAAGGGACGTGAAATCATCGGTATGGACGTCGAGGAGTTGCTGGCCCTATTGAACAAGGCGTTTTGCGACGAGTGGCTGGCTTACTACCAGTACTGGCTGGGCGCCAAGGTGGTCAAAGGCCCGATGAAGGACGCGGTCGGCGCCGAACTCTTGCAGCACGCCACCGAGGAGCTGGCCCATGCGGACATGGTCGCCCTGCGCATCATCCAGTTGGGCGGCACCCCGGTCACCAAGCCCGCCGAGTGGTACCAGTACAGCAACTGCGGCTACGACGCGCCGGACGACCCGTTCGTGAAGACCCTCCTGGAGCAGAACATCAAGGGGGAGCAGTGCGCCATCGGGGTCTACAAGCGGCTCATGGACATCACCCGCGAGAAGGACCCCATCACCTACAACATGGTGCTCACCATCCTGCAGCAGGAGGTGGAGCATGAGGAGGACCTGCAGGCCCTTCTGGAAGATTACGAGCTGATGGTAAAGATGATGAAAGAGTAGGCCGCGCACGCGGTAACCACCCGCCCGTAACGACCTGGGGGCGGCTGGAGCAGGGACACTCTTCCCGCCCCGGCCGCCCCTTTGCCGTTCAATTAGCCTCGCCTTATCAAACCGCAAGAGAATTCCTCTCTTAACGCGCATTAAACATAAAAAGAGTGATTCAAAAACGATTTCGTGCTAGTTTCCCCGCGTCAAAAGGTCGTTTGGTGATCGTATACGCCGAAAGTGTGTCGCAACCAGCAAAAGGCACACTCGATGGCGGCATTGCAGAGCTTGTTATGAGAGTGCCTTTGGATGCAGGGTCGATCGCTTCATCCTCCCCCCGGTCACGCAAGCTGCCGCACCGAGTTCCTTACGCCTTCAGGCAATCCCAAGCTAAATCAACCAGCCCTTTTCGAGTGCCAGACACGGAAACCGTATTTTCCGCGGGAGTACCTGTTCGCCTTGCGGCTGCAGCGTCACGCAGCGAGGTTCTCGGGACGGCTGCGGCCGGCGAGTTTTCCTACCACCAGGTAGTCAGCTTGATTCAAAGGAGAGTACCGATGAAGAGATTCACCCGCAGCACTCTGTCCCGCAGCCTGAGCTTCCTCACCCTGGCAGCTTCCCTGCTGCTGCCGCTTGCCGTGGCCGAAAATGCCCACGCAGGCGCCGCCCTCTGGCAGTCCACCAACTTCCAGTACATCTGGGGCAGCGGCTACCGGAACCCCAGCTTCGTACCCGACGCAAACGGTCACATGGCATCAACCAAGGACTCCAACCGCTCGACCATCACCGTGGAGCATGCTGACGCCTGGAAGTACGGCGACAACTTCGTCTTCTTCGACATCACCAACGGCGAGGTGAACCGCAAGGGGACCGACAAGAAGACCTCCATCTACGGCGAACTCTCCCCGCGCCTGAGCCTGGGCAAGATCAGCGGCCAGGACCTCTCCTTCCTCTTCGTAAAAGACGTCTTGTTGGCGGGCACCCTCGAAGTTGACGGCGGCGGCGGTGGCGGCTTCCACAACTACCTCTACGGTTTGGGCTTCAGCCTCAACCTGCCGAAGTTCAACTTCGCCGACCTCAACGTCTACGTGCGTAACGACACCAACCAGTCCGGCGTGACCTACCAGATCACCCCCTGCTGGCAGCTCCCCTTCGCCGTAGGCAAGGCTGACTTCGTCTTCGAAGGCTTCGCAGACATCGCCGGCCCGGAAGGGGATCTCTCCTTCAACGTCGACGTCCAGCCGCGCCTGCTGCTCGACCTGGGCAAGGTGTGGGACAAGCCGGGCAACCTGTACTTCGGTACCGAGGTAATGATCTGGCACAACAAGTACGGCTTCAAAGGCGTGAACGAGTTCGTGCCGCAGGCCATGGTGAAGTGGGTGCTCTAGCCTGAGCACCCCGGCCGGCGCAGGCCGGCCTGCAAGGTAAAAGCCCCCGGATGCCACCGCATCCGGGGGCTTTTTGCGTTTCCGCCTCTCTTTCCTCGGCATCTGGAAACATGGTAAGCTAGGAGCGTGTCCAACAGAGGCCGGCCTGCCTTAATACCGGCAAAGGAGGCACCTCAATGAAAGGTCTTTGCAGCAGAATCCCGCTCCTTTTCGCGGCGGCCGGCATGCTCGCCGGCTGCGTGGTCGGCCCGGGGCCCGACCCCTACTACGGCGAAGAGGCTCCGCCTCCCCTCCCCTCGGTGGTCGAACTGGACAGCGGCCCTTACTACCACTACCGCGATTATCACTACCGCTACGAAAACGACCGCTGGCATTACGCGCGCCACCGCGAGGGGCCCTGGCATGAACTCCCGCGCTCGCACTGGCCGCACGAGGTGCGGCAACGTGGCGAAGCAGGACGGGGTCCGGCATACGAACACGAGCGTCGCTAACCGTTTCTGCCGGCGCGCCACCGGTGCTGCCGAGGGGGGACCGTGCTCGATCACCACGATCTGCTGCGCGCGGAGCTCGGCGAGCTGAACAGCTAGGTGCGCCGCCACTTCCAGCTCTTCTTGGGCTGGTACACCTTCTTTCTCACCGTGAACTTCGGCGCCATCGGCTGGTTCACCAGCGTCATGCTGACCGGCGCCCTCGAGGTGAGCCTCCCCGTCCTCTTCATCGCGCTGTTCTTCGTCGTCCAGCTGATTTTTCCCTACCTGGCGAGCCGCGCGGTACGCGACTACCTCGTCGATACCGACCGGCGCATGGCCGAGATCGTCCGCGAACTGCTGCCGAACTGGCAGGAGGCCGCGCTGCTCCCCCGCCCCCCCTTCCCCCTGAAGGTCTAGGTGAAGATCATCGGGCCCATCTGCAGCACGCTCATCTCCTTCATCGTTTTTTGGATCACGCTTTCGATTGTGGCGCTGTACCTGGTTCCGCTGTAGGGCAAGCCGCACTATGCTGACCGATAGCACTCATCGGACCGGTCTAAAGGTCTCGCAGGCGAGGACGGTTCGTCTTGCCGGGTGCAAGCTGGTATAATGAAAGCCGAAACAGGCTCAGGCTCGTTGCCCGGTTTGCGCCCCTTTGGCCCCGGTCGCCGCACATGAAAGTCCAGGTGAGTCGCCATGAAAGCTGACCTCAAAGCCCGACCTTACCGCATTCTCACCGCCGTTGCCGCCTACGATGGCCACGACGCCTCGATCCTCGCCCTGAACCGTGCCCTGCTCTCGGGTGCGGTCCCCGTGGAGGTGATCTACCTCGGCTTCAACATGACCGGTGCGCAGATCGCCGGGGCGGCCCTTCAGGAAGGGGTTCACGCCATCGCGATCAGCTCCTATAACGGCGGACACCTCCAGTTCTTCCCGCACCTGGTGCGACGCCTCGCCGAACTGGGGATCGCGGAGACCCTGGTGGTCGGAGGCGGCGGCGGGACCATCCTCCCCGCCGACGCGGAGATCCTGGAGCGGGCCGGGGTGGAGAAGATCTACGGGCCCGGATGGGCGCTCGACGCGGTAGCCGCAGACCTCTGCAACCGAATCGCCGCACGAAACAACCACGATTGTCCCAGCCCCCCCCTGCCCGACCCCGCTGCCCAGGGGATCGACCCGGTGACCCTCGCCCGCCTGCTGACCCTGGCCGAGTCCCCCGAGCTCCCGCCCCAGGTCGCCGAGTGGTTAGCCGGCACTCCCGCGGGAAGCGCCAAGGTGGTGGCGGTAGCCGGAGACGGCGGCGCCGGGAAGAGCACCACGATCGACGAACTGATCCGCCGCCTGCTGGAAAACCTCCCGGACCTGCGCATCGCCATCCTGGCCAACGACCCGACCACCGCTCGCCACGGAACCCCCAGCGCCTTCCTGGCCGACCGGGTGCGCATGAACCAGATCTACCACGATCGGGTCTGGCTGCGCAGCGTGGCCACCGGCAGCCCCTACGCGCCGCTCAGCCCGGCGCTCCCTACGCTTCTCAAGGTGCTGCGCCGCGCCGACTTCGGCCTGATCCTCGTGGAGACGCCAGGGACCGGGCAGACCGGCCTCGACCTCGCTGCGCTCGATGCCGATCTTCTTATCTACCTGAAGACCCGCGAGTACGGCAGCGGACTGCAGCTCGAAAAGGACCAGCTTCTGCGCGACGCCGACCTGGTGGTGCTCAACAAGGCGGACCTGGAGGGTGCCGAGGCGGCCTTCGGCGAGATGCAGGGGGTGCTCTCCGGCTTCGGGAAGGGACCGGCGCTTTTTGCGACCACCGCCAAGGCGGCGCGCGATCCCGGTCTGGACCTGCTGGCGGCCGGACTCTGCAGGCGCCTGGGATGGGAATTCCCGCAGGCGCCTGCCGCGAGCGACATCTTCAGCTACGCAAAGCAGCGCGTCCTGGTGCCGCACCGGCGCCGGGCCTACCTGGCCGAGATCGCCGAACGGGTGCGCGCCTACGACCGCTGGACGAAAGAGCAACTGCGCCTGGTGCGGGAAAACCCGGCCGACCTCTCCCGGCTGGCCCCGGAGTGCGGCCGGCTGCTTAACGAGTGGCCGCAACAGTGGCAGGAGCTTTCGCTCCAGGCTGCCAGGGCGCAGGGGGTCGAGCCCTACGTCGAGTCGTTGAACGGGCTCAAGCTCCCCCGGGTGGCGCTCCCCGACCCGGAAGACCGCGCCGAGTCGCTGCGTTTCCTGCTCGAGGAGGGACTTCCCGGATCGTTTCCCTTTGCGACCGGGTGTTTCCCCTACCGCACCGCGAGCGCCGGGGAGACTACCCGCCAGTTCGCCGGGCTGCGCGGTCCCGAAGAGACCAACCGGCGCCTGCACTTCCTGGCCCGGGGCGTCGCCCGCCCGCGCCTCTCCATAGCCTTCGACGGCATCACGCTCTACGGAGCGGACAGCGACGAAGACCCCGGCAGCATCGGCAAGATCGGCGAAGGCGGGGTGGCCATCGACAGCTGGGAGGACTTAAAGCTCGTGCTCGAGGGGTTCAGTATCCCCGAGATCAGCACCTCGATGACCATCAACGGCCCGGCGCCGATCCTGCTCGCCATGTACTTCGTGGCGGCCCAGGAGCTGGAACTGGAACGCGCCGAGCGCGAGGGGGGACGCCCGCTTGCCGAGGCGGAGCGCGAGGAGCTGAAGCGGCGCACCCTTAAGGAGCTGCGCGGCACGCTGCAGGCCGACATCCTGAAGGAGGTGCAGGCCCAAAACGAGAACATCTTCCAGCCCGATTTCGCCATCAAGCTTTTGGGCGACATCCAGGAGTGGTTCATCGCGAACGGGGTGCGCAAGTTCTACTCGCTCTCCATCTCGGGGTACCACATCGGGGAGGCGGGGGCGAGCCCGGTGCAGGAGATCGCCTTCACCCTCGCCAACGGCTTCACCTACCTGGAGAACTTCCTGGCCCGCGGCATGGCGGTGGACGCCTTCGCCCCGAGCTTTTCCTTCTTCTTCCGGGTCTCCCACGAGGCGGAGTGGCTCGCCTACGGCGCGGTCTGCCGCAAGATCTGGGCGATTGCGCTGCGCGACGTCTACGGGGCCCAGGCGCGCTCGCAGCTCTTCAAGTTCCACACCCAGACCTCGGGGCGCGCCCTGCAGGCCGAGGAGTGGGACACCCTGAACCCGCTGCGCATGGGCTACCACGCGCTGCTCGGGCTCTTGGCCAACACGAACTCGCTGCACGTGGACTCGGCCGACGAACCGATGACGACGCCGGGGGAGAAGTGGGTGCGCCAGGCGACCATGGTCCCCAACTTCCTGCGCGAGGAGGCCGAGGGGTTCCTGGTCCAGAACCTGCTCTCCGGTTCCTACGCCTTCAGGGCCCTGATGGCTGAGGTGCAGGCCCGGGTCCTCCAGGAGTTCGACCGGTTAGACCAGCTGGGGGGGGTGCTGCCGGCCACGGAGCTTGGCTACCAGCGCCGGATGATCGCCGAACAGAGCACGCGCTACGAGGAACAGCGCCGGCGGCCGACCCCCGACCACCCGGACGCCCCACGGCGCCGCATCATCGGCTACAACGCCTTCGAACTGCCGACGGGGGACCCGGGGAAATACCCTCCGGTAGCCGAGCTGGCCCGTCCGGGGGCCGAGGACGCCGAGCGCCAGCTGAAACGGCTTGCCGCTTTCAAGGAGCGGCACCGCGAGGACGCCCCGCGCTACCTGGCCCGCCTGAGGGAGGTGGCGCTTAACGAGGGGAACGTCTTCGGGGAACTGCTCGAGACGGTGAAGCACGCAAGCCTCGGACAGATCACCCAGACCCTGGCTCAGGTGGGGGGGCGCTACCGGAAGATGGTGTAGGGAGAAGAGGCAGATGGCAAGAGGTGAAGGCTGGTAGCTTGAGTGGGGAAAATCCCCAAGCACCCGGATTTTGGACCGCCAGGCCGGATGAACCTTCGCAGAGAGTAGGGAGGTTGGAACGCGGGTCAAGCGGCGTGCGGTGCGGCGACAGCATCCCTTGGGATGTTTTTTTGAGGAGAATCGAGATGACAACGGTGGGCGAAGATTTGGTAGGAGAGGCGGCGGTTGTCGACGAGAAAATCCCCTGCATCAGGGTGAAGCGCGGCACGCTGCCGGACAAGATCGACAGGCTGGAACCCAAGGAGCGCCGTGGGCTTACGGTAGTGATCACCGGCAACGGCAAGGGGAAGACGACTTCGGCCCTGGGGATGGCGGTCCGGGCCTGCGGTCACGGGATGAAAGTCTGCATCATCCAGTTCATGAAGGGGGACCTCTACGCCGGGGAGTGGGACGGGGTGCGGCAGCTCCCCGGGGTGGAGCTGCACACTACCGGAAAGGGGTTCTGCGGCATCCAGGGGAACCCCTACCCTTTCAGCGAGCACCGCGACAACGCCCACGACGCCCTGGACCTCGCCCGAGAGAAGCTGGAGTCGGGGCAGTTCGATCTCCTCATCCTCGACGAGATCAACAACGCTCTGAAACTGAAGCTGGTGGACCTGGAGCCGGTTTTGGAACTGCTGCGCAGCAAACCGGCGCTGGTGCACCTGGTGCTGACCGGCCGCGACGCCCATCCCGAGGTCGTGGAGTTAGCCGATACGGTGAGCGAGGTCCACGAGGTCAAGCACGCCTACCGCAAGGGAATCGAGCCGCAACCCGGCGTCGATTACTGAAGAAGCGGCGCTTTTTGCGCGTCACGCGATCGCTTCCGCGCGCCGCTGCTGGTACCGTTGGTAGCGGCGCGCCCCCTCCCTGTACCGGATAACACCCCTCCCTCTTCAGAAGTCCGGCAACCGCTGTACCGGGCAAGCCCCGGCCGAAAGCGCCCTCATCCTGCGGCTGATCACCGTCGTGGTCCTCATCGCGGTTACCAACCTCGGCCAGGGGACGGACAACCACTCCAGCAAGGCGAACGATTCGCTGCGGCAGGCAGACTACGGCACGTAGCGGCCGGATCTGCACGCCTGCACAAAAAAAGGGGACCCTGGTCTCTCCCGGCATCCCCCTCTGCTGTTTCCCGCCCCTCACCCTCTCCTCGTCCCTCAGAGATTCCCCGGGGTTTTCTCCTCCTGAAGCGCCTGCACTACCGCCTCGTCAAACGGGGTGAGCGGGAAAGGGATCAGCTCCCGGATCCGGTTCTCGCGGCAGACGACCTCGCTCGCCAACCCCTCGATGAGCGGGATGGCGATGGCCGGCTTCACCGGAGTGATGAGCCCCACCCAGTAGGAGGAGAGCCGCGGGGTAAGTACCGGCACCGGCACGATGGTCAGGCGCCGCCCCGTCAGTGCCGCCAGGCGCTCCATCATCTCCCGGTAACTGAGGATCTCCGGACCGCCGATGTCGAAGGTCTCGCCCGCGGTCGCCTCCTGGAACAGGCAGCCCACCAGGTAACGGATCACGTCGCCTACGGCGATCGGCTGGCAGCGGGTACTCACCCAGCGCGGAGTGATCATCAAGGGGAGGTGCTGGACCAGCGCCCGGATCATCTCGAAGGAGGCGCCGCCGGCCCCGAAGATGATGGCGGCCCGCAGGAAGGTGGTGGCGTAGCCGCCGCTTTGGAGGATGCCGGCTACCTCGAGCCGGCTCGCCAGGTGCCCGGAAAACCCGGCTCCGGTTTCGCCTAAACCGCCCAGGTAAATGACCCGGCGCACCCCGGCCTGCTCCGCCGCGCGGCGCAGGTTTTCTGCCGCCTCCCGGTCGCGGCGCACGAATTCCGCGCGTCCGCCAGCCATGGAGTGCACCAGGTAGTAGACCGTGTGCACCCCCGCGAGGGCCGCGGGCAGGGTGAGCGGTTCCAGGAGATCCCCGATAACGGTCTCTACCGTCCCCGGAAACTCGACCGGGCGGCGCACCAGGCAGCGCACCGGCACCCCCGCGTCGGCGAGAGCGCCAACCAGCCGCCGGCCGATAAAGCCGGACGCCCCGGTCACCAGTACCCTCTGCGTCATGATCCCTCCCCCTCTTTTTCCGCCAACCGTTACCCAGCGACGACTGGCACCGACTATACCACAGCGTTTTAACCCATCAACCGGGGCGCCGTTACACAAAGTACTTCAGTCAACTAATGAAAGTGACGAAGAGGCGTACAGGATACCTCAAGAAGACGGCCAAACAGGGGCCCCGCGCGGCGCAACCTGGCGAAAAAACGTCCGTTAACAAAACGAGGACCGGAACCGGCACGCCACTTTATTTCATGAACCAAGTGCGGTTCCGGCAAAAAACAAACCATGTCATCAGCAGCACTTCCCGAAACGGCTCACCCCGAAGCGCCCTGCCCGGCCGGCCCTAAGCGAGCCAAGCTGGTCGAGGCGACCCCGGAGACCCGCGCCCTCACCCTCATGATTGCCGAGGATGATCCGGTGAGCCGCGGGCTGCTCGCCTTCTGCACCGGGGAGCTCTTCAAGGAGGTGCTCCTGGCGGAGAACGGGCGGCAGGCGCTCTCCCTTTTCCGGGAGCGCAAGCCCGACCTGGTGCTCACCGACCAGGTGATGCCGGGACTCACCGGGCTCGAGCTCATGGAAGCGATCCGCGCCGAGGGGGACCGGACCCCGGTCATCCTGATGACCACGGTGCACGACCGGGTGCTGTTGCAGGCGATCAACCAGGGGGTGGACCGTTTCGTCCCCAAACCCTTCGATCTCGCCCACCTGGTCCGGACCCTCACCACGGTGGCCGCGGAAGTGGTGAACCGCAGGGTGGTGGAGCGGCACCGGGAGCAGGAGGTCGAGCTGCTGCGCTACCGGGACGCCTACAACGCGCTGCAGCAGGAGTCGGCCCGCCGCAAGGAGCGCCACGTGGTGCGCCACGACCTTTTGCACCGGGTCCTGGACGGCGCTGGGACGCGCTGGGCCATCAACGTCTCCTTCGCGCCGCGCGACATCATGTGCGGCGACGGCTACTCGGTGCGCCAGCTCTCCGACGGGCGCCAGCTGATTTTCCTGGTGGACGCCATGGGTTCCGGGATGTCCGCCTCGCTCACCGCCATGCTCACCACCTCTTTTTTCAACTACCAGGTGGACCGCCTGCACCGCTGGCAAAATTTCGACCTGGCGACGCTTTTGGAGTGCTTCAGGGAGTACCTGGCGAGCGTCCTGCTCGAAGAGGAGGTGCTCTCCTGCGGGTTTCTCCTGATCGATCTGAAGCGCGAGGAGCTCGAAGCGGCCCTTTTTGCCCTGCCGCCGCTCTTGTTGCGCCGCGTCGACGGGAGCGTCGAGAAGATCCCGGGGGGGAACCCGCCGCTGGCGAGCTACCCCACCCCGTTCCGGGCCTACAAGCTCTCGCTCAAGGACGCCGCCAACCTCCTCGTCATGACCGACGGCGTCACCGACGCGCCGCTTAAGGAGGGGGGGATCTACCGCGAGGTGCTGGAAGAGGATTTCCGCTCTACCCCGACGCTCCTCGGGCTGAAAAAGCGCTTTTTGGAGCGCACCGCTCCCGGCGACCTGGACGACCTCAGCGTGCTGCACCTAAGGCGCCTGGACTTCCCCTCGCAGTGGACCTGGAGCGGCCGTCCGGAGTTGAGCCTCTGCGGCCTGGGACGCCTGATCGAGAGCTTCCTTAAGGCGCTGGCCGGCGAGATCGAGGTAGCGCAGAAACAGCTGGACGAGGTGGAGCTCATGCTGAGCGAAGCG
Source organism: Geomonas silvestris (assembly GCF_014193515.1). Taxonomy (GTDB): domain Bacteria; phylum Desulfobacterota; class Desulfuromonadia; order Geobacterales; family Geobacteraceae; genus Geomonas; species Geomonas silvestris. The sequence continues at coordinate 810,794 of NZ_BLXX01000001.1, forward strand.
CTTACCAACGCCTTCGAGCACGGCTGCCTCGGCCTGGAGCGCTACGAGAAGCAAAAGCTTCTGGAGTCGGGCGATTTCGAGGGGGCCCTCGCGGCGCTCCCGCTCCCCCCGGGGGCGGGGATCTCCCTGAACGCCACGCTGTGGCGGGGGGCCCAGGCACCGCTGCTGCTCATCGAGGTGCTCGACTCGGGGTCCGGGATCCCGGCTGCGGCGCTGAACGCGGGGTGCGCGCGGGAAAGCCTGAGCGGGCGCGGGCTCGCCATGATCGGCAGGCTCTGCGATTCCCTTTTCACCGGTGGTCCCGGCGGCCACCTTTTCATCCTGAAAACGCTCGACCAAGGAGATGGCGATGCAGATTGAGGTCACTGGCACTAACGAACTGACCATCCGGGGGAACATCAAGTCCATCGAGGACAGTACCCGCATCAAGGAGGCGCTGGCCGCCCTGAAGAAGGGCGAGGCCGGGATCCGGCTCAGGGTTCCCGAATCGTTCTCCATGACCTCGACGGTGATCGGCTTTTTGATGAAGCTGGTCAACCTGGACCGGGTGCGCATAGCCCTGGCGGTGGGGGACCCACGACTCTACCAGCTCATGGAGGAACTGAGCCTGGTGGAAACCTTCAACGTAAGCCTCGTTAAGGCTCAGCCGAAGTAAAAACGGTTTTTCTCGCGGGAGGGGAAGTATGACTGCGTTACGAGACTGGAAGATCCGCAACAAGATCATCGTGGCACCGGCGCTCATGGTCTGCATCATGACCGCCTGGGTCGTCGTCTACCTCTTGCCGCTCTTCGAAAAGGGGATTTTGAAGGAGAAGCAGACTGCGACCCGCCACGTCGTCGAGCTCTCCTTCGGGATCCTCTCGGAGATCGACAGCCAGGTGAAAAGCGGGGCCCTAAGCCCCGAGGACGGCAGGAAGCTTGCCGCGAACCGGCTAGGAGCGCTGCGCTACGGGGAAAAGGATTACCTCTGGGTGAACGACCTCACCCCGCGCATGGTGATGCACCCCTTCAAGCCGGAGTTAAACGGCAAGGACCTCTCGGGGGTCAAGGATCCCGACGGCAAGGCGGTCTTCCTCGAATTCGCCAGGGTCTCAAAGGAAAAGGGGGCGGGGTTCGTGGAGTACCGCTGGCCCAAACCCGGAGCGGAGAAGCCGGTCCCCAAGGTCTCCTACGTGAAGCTCTTCGAGCCCTGGGGCTGGGTGGTCGGAAGCGGCATCTACGTGGACGACCTGTACCAGCAGATGTTCACCATCAAGATGATCCTTTTAGGGGGGGATGTCGCCTTCGCCCTGTTCATCATCGCCTTCTCGGTCGTGGTGAGCCGGCAGGTAACCGTGCCGGTCAAGCAGATGGTGCAGATGGCCGACGACCTGGCGCACGGCGAGGGTGACCTCACCAAGCGGCTGGGGCTCAGCCACAAGGACGAGGTAGGCGAGGCGGCGCAACTGATCGACCAGTTCATCGCCAAGGTGCAGCACAGCGTGGCCCAGTCGGTGGAGAGCTCGCAGGAAACCGCGGTGGCGAGCCAGGAACTCTCCCACATCGTGGCGAACCTCACCGGGAACGTCCAGCGCCAGACCGACATGATCGGCGAGAGCAACCGACTCACCCGGGACGTGGCGAACAACCTGGACATCACCGAGGAGATGGCGGTCTCGACCACCGAGACCATCGAGGCGACGCGCGCCACCTTGCAGCGCTTCGTGGAGGACCTGAACCGCGCCGGAGGGATCATCATCGGCGAGAGCGAGCAGCAGGCCGCGCTCACGGCGCAAACCCAGGAGCTCGCGGCGCGCGCCGCGGACATCGGCCAGGTGCTCGAGATCATCGCGGACATCGCCGACCAGACGAACATGCTGGCCCTGAACGCCTCCATCGAGGCGGCCCGGGCCGGCGAGGCGGGGCGCGGCTTTGCCGTGGTGGCGGACGAGGTGCGTGCCCTGGCGGCCAAGACCCAGAGCTCGCTCTCCCAGATCGACGCCGGGGTGCAGGCGGTGGTGAAGGGGGTGGACCTGGTGTGCGGCGCCAACGTGAAGAGCGCCGGGCGGATGCGGGAGATCGCCGAGGAGACCCGGCGCCTGATCCAGAACGTGGGGGAGACCGACCAGCGGCTGGAGGGGGCGGTGACCATCGCCTCGGAGCTGGTCAACAAGAGCACCTACATCGCCACCCGCACCAAGGAACTCATCGAGCACTTGGGCGAGATCATCGTCCTCTCCGGCCAGAACAACCTGGTGGCCGGCGAGGTGGGGGGGGTGGCCTCCGGGCTTGCCGAGAAGTCGGAGCAGTTGCGCGGGGTGCTTTCCCGTTTCAGGGTGTAGGGGCGAGTTCCCGCGCCAGGCGCCCCAGGGTCTCCACCCCCCGCTCGATCCGCTCGTCCCAGAGCGCGGAGCAGAGCCGGATGCAGTTTTGGTACTTGTCGGAGAGCGAGAAGATGGAACCGGGGGTGATGCCGATGCCGTGCTCCAGGGCGCGCTGGAACAGGCGCACCGAGTCGGTCCCCTCGGGCATCTCCACCCAAAGCATGAAGCTTCCCGCGGGCTGGGTCATCCGGGTCCCCGCCGGGAAGTGGCGCGCCACGGCGTCCGCCATGAGCGAGATGTTGCGCGCGTAGATCCGCCTGATGGCGCGCAGGTGGTGGTCGTAGCCGCCGGTGGCCAGGAATTCGGCCAGGGCGAGCTGCGGCGGCGACGAGGTCGCCAGGTTGGCCATCATCTTGAGCCGCTCCATCTCCCCCTGGTACCTCCCCCCGATCGCCCACCCCACCCGGTACCCCGGCGCCAAGGTCTTGGAAAACGACGAGCAGTAGATGACGAGCCCCTTCTTGTCGAAGGACTTGCAGGCCAAGGGGCGCTCGGCGCCGAAGGTGAGGTCGCCGTAGATGTCGTCCTCGATGAGCGGGACCTCGTGGCGCGCCAAGAGCTGCACCAGCTCGCGCTTGCGCGCCTCGGGCATGAGGCCTCCCAGGGGGTTACTGAAGTTGGGGATCACCAGGCAGGCGCTCACCCGGTTGTGCTCGAGGGCGTACTCCAAGGCCTCGATGCTGATCCCCTCGCGCGGGGTGGCCGGGATCTCCAGGGCCTTCAACCCCATGTCGGCTATGAGCTGCAGGAAGTTGAAGTAGAAGGGGGACTCAACGGCGATGGTGTCGCCCGGACGGCAGGTGGCGCGCAGGGCGAGCTGCACCGCCTCGACGCACCCCGAGGTGATCAGCACCTGGTCCGGCCGGACGCTGAAGCCGGCGAGGATGGAGCGCTGGGCGATCTGGGTGCGCAGCCGCTCGCTCCCCGGGGGCATCATGTAGGAGACGCTCTGCGCGCCGAAGCGGCGGGTCACCTGGCTCATGATCCGGTTCAGCTTCTCCACCGGAAGGTGGCTTGGGTGCGGCACCGCGCTCCCTAAAGGGAGCAGCTCGCGGTTGGCCATGTTGCGGATCACCTGCTGGCAGAGTTCGCTGTAGGTGGCGGCGACCGGCACGCTCGGCCTCTGGGCGGTGAGGGGAGCCGCGGTGATCTCCGGAACCCGGGGGGCCACGTAGTAGCCGGACTGCGGGCGCGCCTGGATCACCCGGCGGTCCTCCAGGACGGCGTAGGCCTGCAGCACCGTGTTGATGCTCACGCTCAGCTTGGAACTCAACTGGCGCACCGAGGGGAGCCGGTCCCCCACCCGGTAGGTCCCCCCCTCGATGAGTGCCGCGATCTCGCCCCCCACCCGCTCGTAGAGCGGCCTTGCATCGGTCAGGTTCTCCACTTCCCCCCCCCTTTTGCTCTCCGATTCCGAAAAACATTAACGACACGCTCATGGTAGCGCAGAGAGCCCGCCTCCCCCAGACACAATTACCCGTTTTTTGGATAGGCACAGTAATCCTAGGCGAGAACTGTCACGGTTACAAATCATTTTTGCTGTGTCTGTACGCCCGAAGCCGCCGGCGCTACAGTAAGCGCAAGAAAGCACGAGGAGGTGCCGACATGGAATGTGGACTGGAAAGAGGAGAACTCGTGAGGCTCTCGGGCGGGAACCGCGGGACCGATGTTGCCTGCCGGACCGGGACCCTCTGGCTCACCCGGGGCGACGGGGTGGATTACCTGGTGCACGAGGGGAAGAGCTTCCTTTTGGCCGCGGGGGAGAGCGCCGTGGTCGAGGCGCTCCGGCCGGCGGAGTTTCGCCTGAGGGAGCACGCCGAGCGGGCGAGCGGGGCGCCACTGCGCTCCCGCCTCGCGCTGCAGTGCTAGGAATACTCGAGGACGCCCGAGAAAAGGCCGGGACACTTCTGCCGCCAGGCTGAGTAAACGGCGGGAACTTTAGGATAACGACGGAGGAGGGATGCGATGAGAATCACCCAGTACCAGGTGGACGCCTTTGCGACACGGGTCTTTAAGGGGAATCCGGCAGCGGTCTGCCTGCTGGAAAGCTGGCCCGAGGAGGAACTTTTGCAGTCGATCGCCGCAAAGAACAACCTCTCGGAGACCGCCTTCCTGGTGGCGGCCGGGGCGCGCCACGCATTGCGCTGGTTCACCCCGGTCGCCGAGGTGCCGCTTTGCGGCCACGCGACGCTCGCTGCCGCGCACGTCCTTTTTCGCCACTCCGGCTGGGACAAGGAGTCGCTGCGCTTTGCGACCCTAAGCGGCGAGCTTACGGTGCGGCGTGCGGGTGCGGGGTATCTAATGGATTTTCCGGCCCAGGAGGTCGCGCCCTGTCCCCTCCCCGCCCCCCTGGTTGCGGGGCTGGGGAGGAGACCTGTGGAGCTCTATGCGTCCGAGGATTACCTGGCGGTTTTCGAGAGCGAGGAGGAGGTCCGCGCCGTCGCTCCGAACTTCGAGCGACTGAGCGAACTCGGGCTACGCGGCGTGATCGTCACGGCACCGGGGCGCGAGGTCGACTTCGTGAGCCGCTTCTTCGCGCCGAAGCTCGGCATCCCTGAAGACCCGGTAACCGGCTCGGCTCACTGTGCACTGGCGCCCTACTGGGCCAAACGGCTGGAAAAGAAGGTCCTTCAGGCAGCCCAGCTCTCCCGCCGCGCTGGCCGGATCGACTGCGAGGTGCAGGGGGACCGGGTGGTATTGGCCGGCACGGCCGTAACCTTCATGAAAGCAGAAATAATCCTGGAAACCTAGGCGTCGTGTCATGGTTACCCCATCCATTCCGGGTGCTTCGCGGTTGAGTCGAAGTGCCCGGTGGTCTTGAAGAGTTCGTATTCGCCGGAGCGGGCGAAGCGCTCGGTGCGCGCCAGGAGCGCCGCCTGTTCTTCCCGGGTCAGGGGCTTGAAGCTGCGCACCGCCTCGAGCGCCTGGTCGAGGATCGGCAGGCTGTCGATGCCGGTCACCACGGTTCCCGGGTTCACCGTCATGGCGTAGTGCAGGCACTCGATGGCGCTCACCGCCTTGGACTGCAGGATGATTGCGTCGCCCAGGGGCTTCATGGAGAGGACGCCGATCTTTTCGGAGATGAGCCTCGGGAGCACCTGGTGCTGGAAGCTGCGGAAATGGGCATCCATCACGTTGAGGGGCATGAGCACCGCATCGGGCTTGAAGTTGTGGGCCCGGGTCAGATCCAGCATGTGCAGGTGGATGGCAGGGTCCTTGTGGCCGGTGAAGCCCAGGTAGCGGGCCTTGCCGGCCTTTTTCGCCTCGAGCGCCGCCTGCACGGCGCCGTCCGGGCCGAAGAAGCGGTCCGGGTCGTTCATCCTGATCACCTCGTGGAACATGAGCAGGTCGATGCGGTCGGTTTTAAGGCGCTTGAGCGACTCGTCGATCTGCTTTTGGGCCGCGCTGCGGGTCCGCCCGTCGAACTTGGTCATCAGGAAGACCTTTTCGCGGTAGCCCCCCTGAAGCGCCTTCCCCATGCGCTTCTCGCTCTCGCCGCCGTTGTAGTCCCACGAGTTGTCCATGAAGGTGATGCCGCGGTCGATGGCGCTTTTGATGAGGGCGATGGACTGCTTCTCGTCGGGCTGCCGGCCGATGTGGGCCCCCCCGAGCCCCAGGATGGAGAGCTCCTCCCCGGTGTTCCCGAGGGGGCGGTAGAGCATCTCGCCGCGCCGTTGAGCCGGGGCGGCGCCGGCCAGCCGGTCGAGATCCACCAGCTGCTGCGCCAGCACGGCACCTGCCACGAGCGAACTCTTTTTCAGGAATTCTCTGCGGTTCATGTTAAGCCTCCTCGAAAGCTCCGGCCCTTAGACGGGGGCCGCGTTGGTCGCGCGTAGGTACCGGAGGGCTCGGTGGTCGCCAGATGTGGGTTGCCATCGCCTCCTCCAGCTCGCCGCGCCCGGCCCCCGCCGCGAGCTCGAGCTTGCCGCGAAGAGCCTGAAGACGTATCGGTGAGGGCGGGGTCCTGGGGGCCGGAAAAAGCACCATTAGATAATACTAATTTTACTCTTGACGTCAAGCCTATTCTTCGGGTCGCCGCGAAGCCGGAGGGGAGATCAAGAAGGCGTAGGCGATCGCGCCCGACGGCAGCCGTTCCGACCGCATCTCCCCTACCAGAGAGGTTGGGCCGCCCCTCGACGGGAAGGAACCGGGCGCGGACGGTTATCCGCACCCCCACGGGATTCCTGAAATAAGAAAAAAAAAAAGCCCCCCTGATTCCAGGGGGGCTTTTTGGCTTTGTGCTTTTGATGGGGTGAGGAAAAAACTAGCGACGCTCGATGACGACCCGCCCGCGGTAGGCCGGGCGGTGCAGCCGGCCGTCGTAGTGGCCGCGGTCACGTTCGTAGCGGCGGTACTCCACGTCGCGGTAGTGCCGGATGCCGTCGATGCGGTAGCGCAGGAAGACCGACGGGTAGCTCCGGCGGTACAGCGGCCGCCACGGGCCGTTGTAGTAGGGGCCGTGGAACCAGCACCCCGCGTAGAAGTAGTAGAACTCGCTGCCGTTGTACATAAGGTCGTAGGGGACACCGACCGCGACGTACATCCCCAGAGGGGGCGAGTAGATGAACTGCGGCGCCTCGTTCACGTAGACCTCGGCGGGTGCCGGGTAGAGCTCGGGCTCGGGCTGGATCACCTCGACGGGAGCGGGCGGAGGGGGAGGCGGTGCGGGAGCGACTACGACCGGGGCGGGCGCAGGGGGCGTCACGGCGGCGCTGCGACGCCCGGGGATCTGGTTGCCGTAGGAGTACATGCACTGCAGGTAGCTGTTGTCGTAACGGCGTTGGGCCTCCCTGCCGTAGGCCTGGCCCGAGTCGGCACCTACCGCGGTACCGAGCAAAAGCCCGCTGGCGGCGCCGATCAGGGCTCCGGCCCCGGCATGCCCCGACGCGGAGCCCAGGACGGCGCCGACCCCGGCGCCGACCGCGGTACCCGCGACTGCTCCGGTGGCGACCTTCTGGTCCGCGGCTTCCTGGGTCGGTGCGCCGAGCTGTCGTTCCGCCCACTGCCGGCAGGTGGCGTCCTCCCTTTGGAAGGTCTCGAAGGATTTGCCGGGGGCCGGCAGAACGTTGACGCTGGGGCCGCCGGGGACCGTTACGCACCCCCCGAGGGCCAGCAGTAAGGACAATGGCAGGATCTTGTACGCGGACCGCATGGTCGCCAAACCTCCAATCATTAAGTTAAACTTCAAGTTAAGCTGCTGTTTCGACACGCATTTTGCTGCAGGAACTTTGTACCACTTCCCGGGCCGCCCTGCAAGGGGAAACACCGTCAGGCGGGCGCCCCCCAAAACCGGCCGCGGGGTCCGCTCACCTCTTCAGAGGGGATAACGCACCAGGGGGAGGTCGGTTGACCTCCCCCCGGCGCCCAAGCCGCGGACCGCTAGTCCTGTTCCATGCCGTGCCCGTGGTGCTTATCGCCCCAGGTCGCCTTGAGCCCCTGGAGCTTTTTCTGCTGTTCCGGGGTAAGCAGCGCCACCAGTTTCTGGACCGTCTGGGCGCGCTGCACCGCGAGATCGGCCTGCACCGCGGCGACCTTCGCGGACTGGGCCCGTACGGCGGCCTCGTCGGCCGTGCCGGAGTGGATCAGGTTGCGCAACTGGAGCCGCTCGGTCTTGAGGCTGGCGACCAGCGGTTTGGCCTGGCTGCGGCTCGTCTCGAGAACCGCCTTGGCCTGCGTCTTTTGCGCCTCGGTCATCCCGAGCTTGACCGCCAGGCGCTTCAGGAACTGCTTGCCGTGGCGCTCGTGGTTACCCTGCCGGCAGCCGTGCCCCCGCTGCTCCCCGCCGACAGCCGGTGCCGCTTTGGTTTCGTCGGCCTGGGCCAGTTGGGAACCCAGTACCGTGACCGATGCCAGCGCGGCAGCCATGACCAGTGCTCTGAGTGAAGGTTTCATTGTTTTCTCCTTTAGTAGCGTTGGTTCCTGCGATGCAACCAACTCTACGGGAACAATGAGGAAAAAATGGGGAGGAAATGGGGATTAATCGGCCTGCGGAAAAGACCGGCCGCCTGGAGGGGGCTGGCGGCCCGCTGCGGCTGCCGCCGCCCCTGGCCCGGGACCGTCTTTCGGCCGGGGCCCCGGGAAAACCCCGGGGCGCCGCGAGCTCAGTTGCGCCTGAGGTCTTCGAACTCCTCGGTGGGGCAGCAGTAGTAGTCGTGGTTGCACCAGATCATCACCCGCTCACCGGGGGCGGGTGGTTCGCAGCCGTCGATGGCGTACTGGTGGTTGTCGCACAAAACGGTGCCGTCGGGCTGTACGGTCGCCAGGTACCGCCCGTAGAAAAGCGGGGTCAGGGCGGGCGGATGGATCTCCTTGAGCTCGATTAGGTGGTAGACGTGCATGCTTTCCTCCCGCCGCGCGGTAAGTGGCCGGGGAACCGGCGCAAGCTGCGCGACATCGGAAAAGCTCACAGCCAACTTCGTGCCAGCGCTAAGACCCTTATTTCATGAGAATTGCCGGGCGACATCAGGGGGGGGCTGTGCAAGGTTCGTGCAGGCGCAGTCCAGATTATGCTCTTTTCCCCGAGGGACGGGGACGCCGGGGCTGGGGCTTGGAGAGATAGGGGGTGGCGGGGGTTGGGTCGGCCGCAGCGGGGGGCGGAAGGCCCGCCTGCTTCTGGGCCCGCTTGTCGGCGTACATGCGCTGGTCGGCGAGACAGAGGGCTCCCTTGAGCTCGTGGCGGCTCGTGGCCACCGCGGAACCAAGCGCCACGGAGAGCGCCGGCGCCTCCTTACGGCCGCGACGCCGGTTGTCCCGGGCGATGAGGTCACGGATGCGCTCCAGCGAGGCCGCGAGCGCCTCCTCCCCGGCTCCCGCCATGACCACGGCAAATTCGTCGCCGCCGATGCGGGCCACCGCATCCGCCCCGCGGAAGGCCCCCTTGAGGACCTCGGCGGCGCGCTGGATCAGCCGGTCGCCGGCCGCGTGCCCCAAGAGGTCGTTGACCTCCTTGAGCCCGTTGAGATCCGCCACGACGATCCCGGCCGGAAAACAGCGCCCGGCCGCCACGCGGGCGAGCTCGGTGTCGAAGTAGGAGCGGTTGTACAGACCGGTCAGGCTGTCGTGGGTGCTCAGGTGCACCAGCGCGGCGCAGGCCTCCTGGAGGCTCTCCACCATGCTGTTGAAGGAGCTCGAGAAGTCGCCGAAGAAGTCGATGCGCTGGTTCAGGTCCCCCTGGGCTATCTGCTTGGTCTGCCAGGTGAGGTGGCGCAGGTTCGCGTTCAACGTCTTCAGGCTACCCGCCAGCATCCCCTTCAACTCGCCGTAGTTGTTGGAGAAGTCCCCCCGGGAGATATCCATGGCGAACTGATAGCAGCCGGTGAGGTGGCCGGTGAGCGCCCGCAACTCGGCGGCGTACTCGCAATCCTCCGGGATCAGGGTGGGGATACGCCCCTCGGCGAGGGCCACCAACAATAGCCGGGTCCGCTCGTCCATGGCAGCTCCTAGGGGGCGGCCTGCGCCGAGAAACGGCAGGTCCTGTCCCCGGTGCACCAGCAGTCGACTTCCTTCACCACGAATTTGCGTGCGGTGAAGCTCTCCATGAGGGCCGCGATGAACCCCTCGTCATAGGTGCAGATCTCGTGGTCCTTCACCGGAAGCCCCGAGCAGTCCAGGTCCTCGGAAAGGGTAACCACCAGCCGCCCCCCGGGGAGATCCATCTCCTCCATGCGCAGGATCCCCATCTTGAGCTCCTTCAAAAGGTACTGAAGCTTGGCCACGAACTGGTTCTGGTCGTGTACCGGCCCCAACAGGTTCGCGTAGAAGTGCCGGCCCGCCAGATACCCCGCCTCGTAGAAGATCCGGTCCGCCTGTTCCGTGCCGTAGGTCCGCTCCAGCGTGTCGCGGAAGCAGAACTGCATCAGCCGGTACACCTCAAGACGGGTCTGCGGCCCCAGGTTGGGACGCCCCAGTTCCAGGTCACCCAGGAGGTCCCAGGAGAATTCGTACTTGCGCTCGCTTTGCATCGGATTTTTCTCCTCGGTCAGCTCCCACCGTTGACTCTTCGGCAGTCGATGCATAAAACTTTAAGTCTATTGACATTAACAATGACGAATCTTGAATAAATATCGGTGTTACTGGCAAAGTGCCGTGAAAGTATGTCCTACATTGCCACACAGGGGACTCCATGATAAGTCTACCATCAAAAAATCGCATTGCCTGTTATAATATTCCCAACGGATAATGAGTATATTGGGAATTCCGTAAACAATATCGGGCCCTGACAATTTACTACATTAGCCACTTGACACAGAGACCGTTTCCGACATATTAAGACAGGAAATGTTATCAACAAGGACCGATACCGAAACAGGGAGCCCGCGCAGCCCGGCGCGACTGGCTGCTTCACCCGGCCAGCCAGCCGCGCACCGGTTCCCGATGTTTTTTTAATTCAGCCGTTATCAGAAGTCGGCCCGGCACCGGGTCCGGCGGCAAAGGATGCACGAAGCTCGATGTCCAAACAAGGTCCCGCCCAGCCACCAACCGCCCGAGAACCGCTTCCCACCGACGAACTGCTGGAGCAGGTCATGCTCGAACAGCAGCTGCTCCTGGAGGCGCTGGAACAAAGCCGGGAGCGCGCCTTCGCCCGCAACCTTGAGCTGGTGGCCCGCCAAAGAGCCCTCGAGGAAGACATGCTGCGCCAGCTCACCGAACGGCAGCTCACCGAGTCCCGGCTGGCAGCCTCGCGCCGGCAGCTGGCCAGCCTCGCCGCGGAGCTGAACCTGTGCGACGAGCGTGCCCGGCGCCAGATCGCCCGCCAGCTGCACGACCAGGTGGTGCAGCGCCTGGCACTGGGGAAGATCAAGCTCGACCTCGCCCTTAAGAAAAAGCTGCTCCCGGAGAGCCCGGCCCTCAAGGAACTGGTCGAGATACTCCAGGATTCCATGGCCGACCTGAGAGATTTAAGCTTCGAGCTGAGCCCGCCGATCCTCTATGAATTGGGACTGCGGGCCACCCTGGACAGCCTGGGGAGCCGGCTGGCCCGGGAGCACGGCTTTGCCTTCGAATTTGTGGGGGCCCACGCCGAACCGAACCTGGGCGAGGAGCTCAAAATCGTCCTGTACCAGATCGCCCGCGAGCTGCTCATCAACGTGGTGAAGCACGCCCGGGCCGCGCGGGTGAGCGTCGAACTGGAGCAGCACGAGGACCGGGTGCGCCTCAAGGTGAGCGACGACGGCGTCGGCTTCGAGCGGGGACGCCTCGGCACGGGCTTTGGGTTGAGCAGCGCCCGGCAGCGCGTGGAGCTCATGGGCGGGGAGCTCACGGTAACGAGCGCTCCCGGTGCCGGGTGCCGCATCGAGCTCCTTTTGCCCACCGGAACTGAAGAGATCGGAAGGCCCTGGGGGGTGCCATGAGTATCGAAGTCATCATAGCCGACGATCACCTGATTCTGCGCGAGGGGCTCAAGGCGCTGCTCGCCGCGGAGAGCGACATCCGCGTGGTGGGCGAGGCGGACAACGGCGCCGATGCGATCGACCTGGTCCGCACCCTGCGCCCCCGGGTGCTGGTGGTGGACATCACCATGGAGGGGATGAACGGGCTCGAGGTGACCCGCCGGGTGAGCGAGTCCGCCTTGGGGGTGTCCGTCATCGTCCTGAGCATGCACGACGACAAGCACTACGTAGCCGAGGCCTTGCGTGCCGGCGCCAAGGGGTTCGTCCTGAAGAGCGGGGCCTGCGCGGAATTGGTCGGCGCCATCCGGGCCGCAGCGGCCAACCGGCGCTACCTGAGCCCCTCGCTGTACGGGGTCCTGATCCCGCTGGTCGAGTCCCCCGCCCCCCCTCCCCTGTCGCGGCGCGAACAGCAGGTGCTGGTCGCCCTGGCCGAGGGGAAGTGCATCAAGGAGATCGCCTTCGCCCTCAACATCGGGACCAAGACCGTGGAAACCTACCGGCACAACCTGATGAAGAAACTGAAACTCGCAAACCTGGCCGAGCTCACCAAGCACGCCATCCGCAGCGGCCTGGTCTCCCTGAGCTAACGGGGCTCGCGCCTTTCCCTGGGGGGAGCCCGGCGCCCCCCGACACCCCGCTCCAATTCCTGCCCCGGCGTCCGGCATTCACAACATCAAGCAAGCGTTTGGAAGACACGGCCGCCAAGCGGCAGACCGCACCCACCTCGGAGATCGGCTGCAACAACCTGCAGATGACCGGCGTGGTACAGGAGACCGCGCGTGGCGCGCAGACCTCTGCCTAGGCGGCAACGGAGCGCTTCTTTTTGGCCGAGGACCTGCAGAATGTGGTGGGGAACTTCAGACTGTAAGGGGGCGGGGGTTACTTTACCAGGGCGAGCACCAGGGCGGCAGCGGCAAAGCCGATGGCGAAGCCGGAGAGCTTGGAGAGCAGCGAGACCCGTGCGGCGAGCTGTTTTAACTGCAAGGTGGTACGCAAGAGGTCGGCGGAGAGGCGGGCATTCTCCTCGGCGAGCGCGTGCAGCTGGTCGTCGAGGGATCTCTGGGCGGCTTCGCCGGCGCGGGTCCGCAACTTGACCCGGTCCAGCACGTCGACCACGAGCGGGGCGTTTTGCACCACCTTGGACCAGGGGATGCGGGTGGCAGCCTGCCTGAGAACACTCCATACCATTCCAATACCCACGTCAGCCTCCGGAAACCTGTTGGTTGATCGGCACGCCAAGGCCTCTGAGTCAGTCAGACCCAGGGGCCTTGGTGCAACAGGCTCCAGTATGACATGGATAGTTGCTTATTCAACAGACCCTGTGAGAGTCAGCGGCACTCCGCCTCGATCTTGTAGCCGAAGCCGCGCACCGTCTTGATCATCTCGCCCGCCTCGCCCATCTTGGTGCGCAACCGGGTGACGTGGGTATCCACGGTCCGGGTGTCCTCGACGAAGTTGTAGCCCCAGACATCGCGCAACAAAACGTCGCGGCTTTGCACCCGTCCCAGCCGTTTGACCAGCGTGAGCAGCAGTTTGAACTCCGTGGTCGTGAAGCTGATCTCGGTGCCGCTGATGGTCACCTGGTGCCGCTCCGTGTCGATACTCAGAGGTCCCACCATGAGCACCGGCCCCTCGCTCGCCACCCCGGCGCTGCGGCGCAGTACCGCCTTCACCCGCAGGAGGAGTTCGCGGGTGGAGAACGGCTTCACCACGTAGTCTTCGGCCCCCACCTCGAACCCCACCACCTTGTCGATCTCCTCCCCCTTGGCGGTCAGCATGATGACCGGGATGCGCTGCGTCGACTCGTTTTTCTTCAGGAGCTTGCAGACCTCGGTCCCCAAAAGCCCCGGGAGCATCAGGTCGAGCAGGATCAGGTCCGGCAGGATGCCGCGCGCCGCCTCAAGCCCCTTGATCCCGTCACCGGCGACTTCGGTGCGGTAACCCTCCTTCTCCAGGTGGAAGGCGAGCAGCTCCGCCAGGTCCTGCTCGTCCTCTATTATCAGTACCGTTTGCATGGGTCTCCTCGGCAGGAAAATTTAGCGTCCGTTGCCTTCATACAACTTGTTTGTGAAGAACGCGTTACAGCGAGGTAAAAACTTGCCGAACTCCCGGCAGCCAGCGGCTCGCGCAAGGGGCGCCGGGGCTCTTCAGGAAACCTTCAGCCAGCCGTTACCGGATCGTAACAAACCCCCGCTACCATGCCTCCCAGTGCCGGACCGGGTTTCGGCACAAGGACAGCAAGCGAAGGAGATCACATGTTTACAGCAGCACGACTCGCCCGTACCGTCATCGCCGCCCTGCTTTTGGTGGCCGCCGGCATCTGCCAGGCCCGCGCCGAGGTTCCCCTTACCGGGGCAGGCGCGACCTTCCCCTACCCCTTGTACCAGAAGTGGTTCAAGGATTACGCCTCGATCGATCCCGAGGTCCGCTTCAGCTACCAGGCGATCGGCAGCGGCGGCGGGATCAGGGAGATCCTGGCCGGCAGCGTCGACTTCGGCGCGAGCGACAAGTACCTCACCGACGAGGAGCTGAAGAAGGCCCCGGCAAAACTGCTGCACATCCCGACGGTGCTCGGTGCCGTAGCGGTCTCTTACCACCTCCCCGGGGTGGCCGGCACCCTTAAGCTCACCCCGGACACCCTGGGCGCCATCTTCATGGGGACCATCGGGAGCTGGAACGACCCGCGCCTTTTGCGCGACAACCCGGGCCTCGCACTCCCCGACCAGCCGATCGTGGTGGTGCACCGCTCCGATGCGAGCGGCACCACGAGCATCTTCACCGACTACCTGAGCCGGGTGAACGAGCTGTGGGGCGCCACCCTCGGCAGCGGCACCAGCGTCCCCTTCCCGGTGGGAGTCGGCGCCAAGGGGAGCAGCGAGGTGGTGCAGCAGATCAAGGAGACGCCGTACAGCATAGGCTACCTGGAGATCGCCTACGCCGTAGAGCACGGGCTTGCCACCGCGGCGCTGAAAAACCGCAGCGGCGTCTTCGTCAAGCCGACCATGCTCTCGACCCGGGCCGCTGCCGCGCACCTGAAGAAGGTCAGCGGCGACCACCGGGTCTCGCTGGTGAACCGGAGCGGCAGGGAGGTCTATCCCATCGTGGGGCTCACCTGGCTCTTGGTCTACCAGCGCCAAAAGGACGCCGAAAAGGGGAAGAAACTGGTGGAGTTCCTGAACTGGGAGCTCAGAAAGGCCGAGAAGATGACCTCGACCCTGTACTACACGCCGCTCCCCAAGAACCTCGCCGACGAGGTGGAGAAGACCATCAGGAGCATCACCTGGTAAACCGAAGGCCGGTGGGGTGCGCCGCCCGCGTGCGACGCACCCGCACCCCGCCCCGCCCCGCCTTTCCCCTTCTCTCCCGCAATCCCCCTCACGGACCTGGCAACAGCGCAGCTTTTCCGGGCCAGGAGAGCCTGCCGTCAGAACCTCGGCGCACTGTCGGAAGATATCAGCACTATCGGTGTCGATATTCACAGAGTTGTAACATTGCCGTGATAGAGTCTTGGCTTAAGGCATTGGATGCTGATTCAGCAGCCGCCCAATATTAATACTATCCAACGCACCCGGACAACCGTTTCCGTTCCGGCACCGTCAGGCTTCCGTTCAGTACCTGGTGCCCATTGAGAGAGACCCACGGAGGGGAGGATCTATGAACAACCGAAACCACGTACGCTACGGCTCCGAACAGCTACCCGTCAGCTACCGGAAAGTCACCCTGTCCTGGCGGGGAGGCCTGGAAGATAGCTATGTCGCCAACTACTCCGCCCACGGCATCACCCTGGTGATCCCGCCCCTGGCGCACCCGCTGGAAGTTCCGGTCGAGAACGATGCGGTCCGGGTCCAGTTGCCGGTCGACCGGACATGGTTCGCCGGCAGGTGCGTCCACTGCCACCTTGAGGCCGACGGTTCGCTCAGCATGGGGATCCATTTCGACGACCCGGCGGACCAGGAGTCCCTGCAGGCCCTGCTTTTCAGCGCGCTCAAGGTACCCGAGCACTCCTTCATCAGCTACGAATGGGAGGAACTGGTCGGCAAGCTGTGCAACTCGGACGACCCGAAACTCAAGCAGCTGGGGATGCACCACCTGGCCCGGCTGCGCGCCCGCCAGGGAGAACTCCAGCTCGTTTAGTCCCCCACCCGGCCCACAGCCGGCAAAAAGCCTCTTGACAACCGCGACAGGTTGGGTCTAATAGCCCGAGTCCTTTTGCGGGGAGCCTGAGAGGCTGCGCCCTTGCCGCCCGCCCCCGCACCCAACCAGAGCCGGTACCCCCGGCTCTTATTGCTTCGGAAAATAAACACGTCACCTCACCAGGTACCGCCCACCTTCCGGGGAGCCGCCCTCTGCCCTCCGGGGCGAGCGGGACCTTACGCGCGGTTCCGCCCGGGCGGCGCGGACCGTTTCCAAGGAGGCAGCCATGCCCTTTATCCGCATCGATATCGCCAGCAAGCTCAGCAAGGACCAAAAGGCCCTCCTTTCCCAGAGGATGACCGACGCCATCGTGGAGATCGCCGGTGCGCCCCGGCAGGCGACCTACGTGATCATCAACGAACTGGAGCGCGACGACATCGCCCAGGGGGGGACCCTGATCTCCGACCGGGCCTGAAGAGGCGCACTCGCGCGTCACAACCGAAGGGGGGAACCTAGATGGAGACGAGATTCCAAGCGTTGGTGGTGGAAAAGACCCAGGACCAGAAGTTTGAGCGCAGCATCAAGGAGCGCTCCATCGACGACCTGCCGCCGGGCGAGCTGCTCGTCCGGGTGCGTTACTCCTCGCTCAACTACAAGGATGCCCTCTCGGCAACCGGCCACCCCGGCGTCACGCGGAACTTCCCGCACACCCCGGGGATCGACGCCGCCGGAGAGGTGGTTTCTGCAAGCGACGGAAGCTTTCAGCCGGGGGCTGCGGTGATCGTCACCGGCTACGACCTCGGGATGGAGACCGACGGCGGGTACGCCCAGTACATCCGCATCCCCTCGGCCTGGGCGGTGCCGCTCCCCGAGGGGCTCACCCTGCGCGAGAGCATGGCGCTCGGGACCGCGGGGTTCACCGCGGCGCTCTCGGTGCTGAGCCTGGTCAAGGCGGGGGTCCGGCCCGAACAGGGGGACGTCCTGGTGACTGGGGCGACCGGCGGGGTGGGGAGCATCGCGGTCTCCATCCTGGCGCGCGCCGGCTACCGGGTGGTGGCCGCCACCGGGAAAACCACCGAGGAGTCCTTCCTCTACGGCCTGGGGGCTGCCGAGGTGCTCCCGCGTGAGCAGGTGATCGCGGGGGGGGAGCGGCCGCTTATGAAGGAGCGCTGGGCCGGGGTGGTGGACGTGGCGGGTGGACCCACCCTCGCCGCCGCGCTCAAGGCGACCCGCTACGGCGGCTGCGTCACCTGCTGCGGGTTGGTCTCCTCCCCGGAATTGACCCTCAACGTCTACCCCTTCATCCTGCGTGGGGTGAGCCTGCAGGGGATCGACTCGGTGCAGTGTCCGGCGCCTTTGCGCCGCGAGGTGTGGGGGAAACTCGCCGGGGAGTGGAAGCCGCCCAAGCTCGAGGAGCTCAGCTGCGAGGTGGAGCTGAACGCCCTGGAGCGCGAGATCCAGGCGATCCTCGCGGGGGCGCTGCGCGGGCGGGTGGTGGTCAGGCTCCCGTGACCCGAGATCACGGACGGGAGCACCATTAAACATCAAGGAGAACACGATGAAACAGTCCCTCGGGGCGAAGACCCTGCTCTTTCCTACGCCGGTCCTTCTGGTCGGCACCTACGACAAGGACGGCAAGCCGAACCTGATGAACGCGGCCTGGGGCGGCATCTGCAACTCGCAGCCCCCAAGCGTCGCGGTCTCGCTGCGCAAGGCCACCTACTCCTACGCGGCGATCCTGGAGCGCCAGGCCTTCACCATCAACATCCCCGGCGAGGCGCAGATGCAGGCCGCGGACTACGTGGGGATCGTCTCGGGGCGCGACGGGGACAAGTTCGCCGCCACCGGACTTACCCCGGTGAAGAGCGAGCTGGTCGACGCCCCTTTCGCGGCCGAGATCCCCTTCGTGCTCGAGTGCCGGCTGGTGCACCACTTCGAGCTCGGGCTGCACACCCAGTTCGTAGGCGAGATCGTCGACGTGAAGGCGGACCCCTCGGTGCTTGCGGCCGACGGGCTCCCCGACATCCTCAAGCTGAAGCCGATGCTCTTCGACACCGCCCACCGCGGCTACTACGGCGTGGGGGCCTTCCTGGGGCAGGCCTTCTCGGTCGGGAAGAAGTAACAAAAAAAGGGGCGCCTCACTGGCGCCCCTTTTTGCTTTTTGCCTCTTGCCTCTAGAACCGGTTACACCCGATGTTCAGCGATTTTCCGCAGCGTCCCTGAAGCGGTCCGGGAAGCGGCCCCTCGTCTAGGCGCTGCGCGGGCTCTCCCCGATCACCCTGCGGATCAGCTCCAGGGTCTCGCGGAAATCGATCGGCTTGGAGAGGTAGTTGTCCATGCCGGCCACCCGGCACTTCTCCTGGTCCTCCTTCGAGGCGTGCGCGGTCATGGCCACCACCGGGGTATGCCCCCCCGCGAGCCTTTCCCGCTCCCGGATCCGCTCGACCGCCTGGAAACCGTTCAGGCGCGGCATCTGCACGTCCATGAGCACCAGGTCGTAGCTCCCCGCCCCCCACATCTCAACCGCCTTTTCGCCGTCCTCCGCGAAGTGCACCTCGAAGTTGGCGCGCTCGAGCATCACCTTCAGGCACTGCCGGATCACCCCGTCGTCCTCGGCGACCAAAAGCCGCCCGCCCGGCTCTCCCTTGGGAAGGGGCCTGGGGACCGGTGCCGGCGCGGCCTCCACCCGGCAGGCGGCGCGCTGTTCCGGGCTCACCTCCTTGAGCGGGAGCGTCACCAGGAACCGGCTCCCCTTCCCCGGTTCGCTCTCCACCTCGATGGTCCCCCCGAGCCTTTCCACGATGTCCTTGCTGATGGCGAGCCCCAGGCCGGTCCCGCCGTACCTGCGCGAATGCGAGACGTCGAGCTGGGTGAAGGGCTGGAAGAGCTCCCGCCGGCTCTCGGGGGGGATCCCGATCCCGGTGTCGATCACCAAAAAGCGCAGCTCCCGCCCCGCCGCGCAGCGCCCCACCCCTACCTCGAGCGCCACCCTCCCCTTTTCGGTGAACTTCACCGCGTTGCTGGTGAGGTTGGTGAGCACCTGCACCAGGCGCACCTGGTCGCCCAGCACCAGCGCGGGGAGTTCGGGAGCGAAGGAGAAGTCAAGGTCGATCCGCTTGGCGTGGGCGGTCGGCCGCAGGGTGTTCACCATGTTTTCCAGGCAGCCGCGCAGGGCAAAGGGTTCCTCCACGAGGGAGAACTTGCCGGCCTGGATCTTGGTGAGGTCCAGGATGTCGTTCAGGATGCGCAGCAGCGAGCGGGCCGAGGTGCAGGCGGTCTTAAGGTAGCCGCGCTGTTCCGGGTCGAGCGGACCGTCCAGGATCAGGTCGAACATGCCGAGGAGCCCGGTCATCGGGGTGCGCAGCTCGTGGCTCATGTTGGCCAGGAACTGGCTCTTGGCCTCGTTGGCGGCCTCGGCAGCCTCCTTGGCCTTAAGCACCCGGTCCTCGTCGGCCTTGCGCTCCAGGGCGATGGCAACCTGGTCCGCCACCGCCTTCATCAGCAAGAGCTCGTCCTCGGTGAACGTGGTGCGGCTGCGGGTGCCGAAGGAGAGGGTCCCCAGGGTGCGTCCCTGGGAGATCAGCGGATGGCAGGCGTAGGCCTGGATCCCGTAGGAGCGCACCAGGTCGACCCGCGGGTCCGCGGTGACCGCGATCTCCTCGACCACCACACGGCAGGCGTCGCGCGCCACGCAGCCGCAGACGGCGACGCCGTATTCGAGCCACTCGATGTTCTGCTGCTCCGCGGCATCGATCCCGGCGCAGGCGTTGAGGTGCAGGCGCCCGGCCTCCGCGTCGACCAGGTAGTTGAAGAAGGCGTCGCATTCCAAAAAGGACATCACCCTGCTGCAGAGTTCCTCGATGATCTCCTGGGGGGAGTCGCTGGCCAAAAGCCGGCTGGCGGTGTCGGCCAAGAGGTCGAGGCGCTGGGAGAGCTTGCGCAGGTGCTGCCCCGCGGCAACCGCCAGGCGCCGGGCGACCTCGGCGTCCTCCATCATGTCGAGGGCGGCGCGCTGCGACTCGATGAGCGAGGCGTTGGCGTTTTGCAGCTCGAGGGTCCTCTCGCCTACCCGCCGCTCCAGCCCCTCGTTGAGGGTTTGCAGCACCTCCTGTGCGGTGGTAAGTTCCCGGGTGCGTTCCTCGACCCGCAACTCCAGCTCGTGGCGGTGGGCCCTCAGTTCCTCCTGGTAGCGCCGGCGCTCGGTCACGTCGGTCTGCACGCCGTCCCAGATGGTCCGCCCGTCCGGCAAGCGGCGCGGCCGCGAGTGGAGCTGCATCCAGCGCAGCTCGCCGTCGGGCCTCAGCATGGGGACCTCCATGTCGAGGTCGCTCAGTTCTTCGGCCGAAATCCGCTCCGCGTCGAGAAGTTGCGCGTAGTATTCGGGGAGCACCTGGCCGTGGAGCATCTGCGGGTCGGCCAAAAGCGCCGCGGCCGAAACCCCGTTTAGCCGCTCGATCCCGGCGCTTATGTAGAGAAAACGGACCGTGCCGTCCGGGTTGTGGGTGTACTGGTAGACGGCCGATTCGGGGAGGTTGTCCCCCAGAAGGCGCAGGCGCTCCTCGCTCTCCTTCAGGGCATCCTCGCTGCGCTTCATCTCGGTGATGTCGTTGAAGAGGATCGCCACGCGGCGGCTCTCGGGAGCGCCGACCCGGTAGGCGCTTACGTCGAAGTAGCGGTCCAGGGCACGGGCGTAGTTCACGGTGTGCACGGCCTCCCCGGTCAGCGCGATGCCGCCGTAGAGCTCGTACCAGTACTCCTCGTTGTCCGGAGCGATCTCGCGCATCGGCCTGCCGCGCACCCCGCTAAGCCCGGTGAGCCGCTCGAAGGCCGGGTTGGTCTCCAGGAAACGGTAGTCGACGGGATGCAGCTCGCCGTCGAAGAGCACCTCGATGATGCAGAACCCCTCGGTGAGCGAATCGAAGAGCATCCGGTAGCGCTCCTCGCTTTCACGCAGCGACTCCCGGGCCGCCAGGTGGTCCGCTACCTCCTTTTTGAGCTCGACCACCGCCAGGTTCAGCTGTTCGGTGCGCTCATCCACCAGCTCGCGCAGGTGTTCCCGGCTGTGCCGGTAGCGTCCGGCAACGAGGCTCATGAAGATACCCATCCCGAGGAACAGGGCGATGCTTAGCAGGTCGCGCACCGAGTCGACATCGAAGGAGAAATGGGGAGCGAGATAATAGAAGCTGACGATGCAGGCGGAGGCCAGGGTGGCGGCGACGCCGGGGCCCGGTCCGCCGACCAAGGCCGCGATCATCACGGCAGGATAGAAGGTGAAGAAAGGGGGAAGCCCGCCGCCGACCAGGTGCATCAGGGCGTAGCGCAAAAGGACAGCAAGGGTGACCAGTGCCACGGCTCCGGAATACCGGAAGAGTTTGTACTGGCTAGAGCTCATGGTTCTCCTCGGGCTGCAGCAGCGTCGCGACTACTTGTTAGGAAGCTACGGTTCGCGCTGCCGATCGTTGGGGTCAGGCGCACCATCCACCCGTCGAGCGCTTTAGGGAAAGCCTTGGGATCTATAGCACATTTGGGGGCGCAACCGATACAGGAAAAGTCTAAATGAGGCGCGGAGCATATGGACGACGCGACTTTCTTTACACCGCGTCCCTATTGCTTCCACATTTACCCGGTACAAAGGTCGCACGTTTCACCTCTTGAACTTTGGGCGCCTTCGGGTGCCCTTTTTTTTGATCGGGGGCGGCGGGATTAGGTAGGTAACCGTGCTGCGCCCGGGCGGTCCGGTTCAAAATCAATTTCGACAAACGCAAAAACAGTTTGACACGGCGGCGCTGGCGGTGATATTGATTCGATATACATCGAATTGGAGGCAACACCGTGAAAAGCGAACAGAGCATCGCCATCTTGAAGGCACTGGCGGATCAATCGCGGCTGGCGATCGTCAACTCGCTGTTGGAGCGCCCCCAGTACGTCGAGGAGATCGCCAGGCGCCACGCCCTGGCCCCCTCTACCGTATCGTTCCACCTGCGCAAGTTGGAGCAGGCCGGGCTGATCAGCACGCGCCGCGAGCAGTACTACCAGGTCATCGAGCCGAACCTGGCCATCTTCAACACCACGTTGCGCGAAATCGTCGCGGCGACGCCGGCGGCAAAGGAGCTGCAGGACGAGCGGATGGAGCAGTACCGGCGCAAGGTGCTCGATGCCTTCTTCGTGAACGGCACGTTGGAGAAGCTCCCGGCGCAGCACAAAAAACGGCTCATCGTACTGGAGCAGTTCGCCCTGCGCTTCGAGTTGGGCCGGCACTACTCGGAGACCGAGGTGACCGCCCTCATCGCGCCGCTCTTCGACGACTACTGCACCGTCCGGCGGCTCTTGGTGGACGAGGGGCTCATAAGGCGCGAGGCGGCGGAGTACTGGCGGGAACAGGAACTGAGTGCGCCGGGCGAATTGGCCGCAACGACAACGACAGGATCGCAAACCATGAACAACGAGAAGAAGCGGTCAGAGGTCAAGAGGGTCTACAAGCAGACGAGCACCCAGCCGGGGGTGTACCAGATCCGCAACAAGGCAAACGGCAAGCTCTTCATCGACAGCAGCACGAACCTCGAGGGGGCGCGCAACAGCCGCCTCTTCCAGCTCAAGATGGGGAGCGTCGTCTTCAACGAGGCGCTGAAACAGGAGCTGCAGCAGTTCGGCGCGGAGAACTTCGACTTCGAGGTGCTGGAGGTACTCAAGCCGGTGCAGCCGGGGGAGCAGGAGGGCCGGCTATTGGCGGACCTGGAGCTGCGCTGGCTGGAAAAGCTGCGGCCGTTTGGCGAGCGCGGTTACAACAGTGAGAAGTCCTTCGAGCGGGAAAAGGAGAAGCAGGCGAGACGTTCAGCTTCGAAGGACTGAAGCGGGATATTTTCAGGTACTAAAAAACCCGGCTACCGATCTGGCTGCCGGGTTTTTCTTTGCCATGCTCAACGGTACCGGTCGTGGCACTCCCCGCAGGTGGCCTCGAGCTTCCGGAAGGCGGGCCGGGCCGCGGCGAAGTCCCCCTTCTGGGAGAGACCGCGTACTTCGGTTGCCCGGTCCTCAAGCTGCTTGGCCAGTTTTACAAAGCCCTTTTTCTGCTTCACGTTACGGTGGGGGCGCGACACTTTCAGATCCGGGATGGCCGCGAGAATCTTGCCGGACTCCTTATCGGCAGCGGCAGCATCGCCTTTCTCCAGTGCCGTCTCGAGCTCTGCCGATGCCATCGAAAACATCGGCATCATGGCGTGCAGCTTCCGCATCTGGGGATCGTGTTCCATTCCGCCGTGGGCCCCGGTACCGTGGGCCGCGGCGACACCGCCGAGCGCGACGACTCCCAATGCTGCGCCTGCCAGAAAAAGACCTGCTCTCTTCATATTCATCCCCCGCATGATTGAGCTGAACCTGCCGCTCCACTATCTACCGCGTTAACGTCGCAATGGCAAGCCGCATCCCAAAAGATCGGGAGGAAGCCGCTCAGGAACGCCGAGCCACCGGGTGGTCGCACTGCAATCGAGGATTGCTGATCTCGGCTGAATGCGTGGATGCAAACGGCTCACGGCACGGCCGTGTCCATTCAACGTTTTGCTACTCCGCAGCCGTTCCGCGTCGGGCGCCGGCCGGGAGCGCGATCTGGTACTTCTCCATGCGGTACATGAGGGTGTGCCGCGGGATGCGGAGAAAGCGTGCCGCCGCGGCCTGGTTCCAGGCGTTGCGCTCCAGCGACTCGACCACCGCCTCCCGTTCCAGTTGCTCGAGAGAGTACCCTCCCTCGGGGAGCCTCAAAACCGAGGCTGTACTCACCCGGTGCTCGTGGAACTTTCCGGGAAGCTCGTCGAGCCTCACCAGGTCGGCATCCCGCATGATGAGCAGGCGTTCCACGGTATTTTCCAGCTCCCGGACGTTGCCCGGCCAGGGGTAGTTGACCAGCGCCACCAGGGCCGCCTTTTCGAAGGTCACCTTCTCGCCGCCATGCTTGGCGCAGAAGTAGCGGATCAGCAGCGGGATGTCCCCCGAGCGCTCGCGCAGCGGCGGGAGCTGGATGGGAATCACCGACAGGCGGTAGTAGATGTCCTCCCTAAAGCTCCCCTGTTCGATGGCCTTCTCGATGTTTACGTTGGTGGCGGAGACGATGCGCACGTCGAGTTTGTAGCTGCAGGTCCCACCCACCGGCTCGACCTCCCGCTCCTGCAGCGCACGCAACAGCTTGGGCTGCAGCTCCACCGGGAGTTCGCCCACCTCGTCCAGGAAAAGCGTCCCGCCGTCCGCCAGCTGAAACTTCCCGGTCTTGTCGCGCACGGCTCCGGTGAAGGCCCCCTTCACGTGGCCGAACAGCTCGCTCTCCAGGAGGTCCCGGGGGATTGCCGCACAGTTGATGGCGACGAAAGGGCCTTCGCGCCGCGAGGAGTTGGCATGCAGCGAACGCGCGATCAGTTCCTTTCCGGTACCGGATTCACCCATGATGAGCACCGGGGCCTCGGTATCGGCGACCTTGCGCACCACCCCGAAGACCTTTTCCATCTGCTGCGAGGCTCCGACCATGGTCCTCAGTTCCGAGCGGTCCGAGAGCTCGACCTTGAGCCGCCGGTTCTCCTCGGCAAGCCCCTTGAACTCCAGCGCTTTTTTCACCGTGAGGCGCAGCTCGTCCCGGTTGAAGGGCTTGGTGAGGTAGTCGTGCGCCCCCGCCTTCATCGCCTCGACGGCGAGGTCGACGGTACCGAAGGCGGTCAGGATGATGACCAGCGTCTCGGGAGAGCGCTCCTTTATGGAGGTGAGCACCGTGAGCCCCGTCATCCCGGTCATCTTCATGTCCGTTATTACCAGGCTCGGCTTGTGCTGCTGGAAAAGCTCGAGTCCCTCCTCGCCGCTACTGGCGGTCTGCACCAGGTAGCCGTCGTTTTCCAGGTTGTACTCCAGGACCCGGCGCAGCGAGACGTCGTCATCGATAACTAGAATGTGGTGTTTCATGGGGACTCCGGTGGTTGAGCTCGCAGCTTTGCTAACGGTGCGCGGCGCTCAAGAAAAAGGGGCGCGCCCAAACGGGAGGTGTCAGGGTGCGCCCGATAACAAGGAGGTTAACCGTTTTAACGGTCGTAACGTCTCTGCGGGAGGCATCAAGGTCCGTGCCAAGTCGGTGCAACCGGGTACCTCCTTGATATCGCAAGGGATCTGGGTGCCGCCTGTGACAGGCTCCCGTTCCGGAGCGCCAGACAATGCAGAATATTCGCAGGAGTTGACGAATATTCTACGGGCCGTGCTCTGTTGTTCGGGACTAACGGGAAAGCACCGAGTAGCGCCACCTCCGGCCGAAGCAGGGCGGGCGGAAGGTGGAGTGCGGAAAATTCTCAAGCTCCCCCAAGAATGTGCAGCATATTCCAAGATCCCCCGGGACCCATCCGCAGCGCGCAAATGAGCATTTTTATTTAATTACTGAACGTTACACAACAAAAAGCCTGACTGGCACGCTGCTGGCTATAGGGATGGGCAAAGGCACCAGACGCCTTACCTCACAACAAAAGGAGCAGACCATGAAAAAATCCCTGATCGTTGCAGTTGCCCTCACCCTTGGAGTCGCCAGTTTCGGAGTCGCCCAGGCCTCCGGCGGATCTTGCTGCCAGAACGGGCCCTGCACCCAGCAGGCGGCACAACTCTCGGGCGCGGGAGTCGACGAACTGACCCAGGAGGTCAAGGCGAAGGAACTGGAGTTGCGTCGTATCTACACCGACGACACCATCGATCCGCACCAGGTTGGCAAGGTGGAAGGAGAGCTTAAGGAGTTGAAGGGACAGTTGCGGGGGGTTGCCCAGAAACAGGGGGTCCCGCCCTGCTGCCTGAGCTGACGGTGACCTGAGGAAGGTTGAGGCTGACGCCGAAGCGGACAGACTTACGGCAGCCGGCTGCGCCAGGGGAGCGGAAGAAAAGGCGCCAGGGCTGCCGTGAGTCCGTCGGTTAGCGGAGGATAAGACTACTTGCCCGGCTTCAGCATCTCGTCGAGCATGGCGTTGGCCTCTTTGAGCTTAGCGTTCAGCTTTTTAAGCTCGTCGGCGCTGTAGACCTTGTTACCCTTCTTGATTTCGCCGTTCAGCTTTTTCATTTTCTGCTGAAGACTGTCCACTTCGGCCTTGCAGTTTTTGGATGCGAGCAGGCACTCATCTTTGTCGTTGGCAAACACGGGGACACTGCTCGACACAACCAGTGCTGCAATCACAAACAGTGCTGAGTTCTTCATAGTGCTACCTCCTCAGAGTATGACTACCTCTTAAGAATAAGCACTGAAAGAGGGGAAGTCAAGACAGCAGCGCCTGTCTGAGAACCGGGCACTACGCAATAGCAATGGCCTCCAAACCAATGCCAGCGAGCCTCGTTTTTTATTGCCGCCCGGCCCCATATTGTATATGGTACCGAGATCTTTTGAATCTCATGGAGGGTACTATGAAAAAAATTGTCTTGCTGACCGCTGTCGTATCGAGCCTTACTTTTGCCGCTGCTGCCTTCGGTGCTGACCCGATGGCCGGCATGGATCACGTGATTAACAAGAGCAACGAAGCGGTGGACCAGGCCGGCAAAAAGGAAGGGGATCTGAAGGCGAAGGCGGCCGACAAGAAAGCCGACCTCAAGGCCAAGGCGGCTGCCAAAAAGGATGCGGCGGCCAAGAAGTCCAAAGAGGTAGCCGATCAGACCGCACAGAAGGAAGCGGACCTGAAGGCCAAAGCAGCAGCCAAGCAGGCCGAGTCCCAGGCCCAGTCCGCCAAGAACAAGGAGGCCGTGGCTGCCAAGAAGAAAAAGATGAAAGACAGCGCGGCCGCCACCAAGAAGAATGCGGGTGCCGTCGCAAAGAAGGCAAAGGATTCCAAGGACGCCGCGGTTAACGATGCGAAGGACCTCGCGAAATAACCGTTAGCAGGTCGCGGTAATTCGAAAAGAGAGGACAGGCCTGCCTTCAGGCAGCCTGTCCTTTTTCTTTTTGGCGACTCCCCGTTCCGCAGCGCGCGTCCTCAAGGGGAGATAGCCTGTAAGGAGCGGTTTAAGAGCGTCGCAAGCCAGTTGGGAAGGTTTCGGGGGCGCTGAAGAACTTCTTGGGAGGGGGTGGACCGCACTCGGGAGCAGGCGAGGGGCGATCGGGAGCACGCCGCAACGCACCGACCCGGTCGATGAGCCCCCGGGAGCGCAACGAAGTCCCGGCCGCCGTCGGCACGTACAGCGGCAGGCGCAACGAAAAAAGGGCTTAGCCTTGCCGGCTAAGCCCTTTATCTAGTAATTTGGAGCGGGAAACGGGGTTCGAACCCGCGACTTCAACCTTGGCAAGGTTGCACTCTACCACTGAGTTATTCCCGCTCAACGAGTCCTGACTTATAGCAAAACCGCCGATAGCAGTCAAGCAAAAGTTGCAGCTCGGTAATTTTTTCTGCGCGTAGCCCCTCCCCTACTTCCCCCCCAGCACCTTCTTCACGGTTTCGTAGATCTCCTTGGGGACGAAGGGCTTTTTCAGGATCGCCTTGGCCCCGACGTCGAGGGCGGCCTGGGTGTCGGAGTCGTAGTCGGAGGCGCTACAGATGAGGACGTTGGCGCTCTTGTTGAGGGCCAGCATCTCTCGGGTCGCCTCGATGCCGTTTTTCTCCGGCATGTAGATGTCCATGATGACGATGTGAGGACGCAGGGCGACGTACTGGCGGACCGCCTGATCGCCGTCGGCTGCTTCGCCGACTATGGTGAAGCCGATCTTCCCGATGATCTCACGCAACACGGTGCGGAAGAAAATCTCGTCGTCGACTATGAGTACCCTGACATCCTTAAGTGCCATGCACGCCTCCACGGATTTTCCTGAACGCCCAGTCTTCTGTCTTTTCGGCAGGTTTCCCCTGACATTTACCCTTTTCCGCCCCTGCGCTTGCAGCATATGTCAGAGAAAAAACAGAGTCAACGGCAAAAATGAAACAGTACCAAGATATCGGGGGCCTGGATTGCACAGGCGATGGCAGGATGTAGTGACAAGCCTGCGGCCAGGGGGCAGCACCCATGGGGAACGAGTCCGCCTACCCGCCGAACGAGGCACGGGCCGCCTGCAAAAAAATGCCCCGCGCCGGAGAGCGCGAGGCCGAGGTACTGCCATCAATTGTGGATTACTTCATCCCGAGGGTAGCCGTAGCACTGCCGCCGCTCAGGTCGATGCCGTGCGCGCTCCCTGCCACCAGTTTCCCGCTCCCCGCTCCGCTGCTAAGCTGGGCGGCGAACTTGCTCCCCGGGAGAGGGCGATGGCCCCGAGGTTCACGCCGGTAGCCGGCAGGAAAGCCGCACCGGTGGCGCTCCCTTCCCGCTCGGGGTCAGTACCGGTGCGGGCGCTGCGCTCTTCGGTACCA
This sequence comes from Geomonas silvestris, assembly GCF_014193515.1. Taxonomy (GTDB): domain Bacteria; phylum Desulfobacterota; class Desulfuromonadia; order Geobacterales; family Geobacteraceae; genus Geomonas; species Geomonas silvestris. Next base: position 839,006 of record NZ_BLXX01000001.1, read on the forward strand.
GGTCGGCGCCGAAGGATGCAAGTTCGAGGGCGATCAGGAGGGTCACTTCCTCGAGGACTCCCGCCACCTGCGGGGAGAGTTCCAGCCCCGTGCCGAGCTGTGCCGGCTGCACGCCAAAAAGCACCACGTGCTGAGGCAAGAGGTCGGTGAGCCTGGCCACGGCCAAGAGATCCGAGATCCCCAGTTGGTGCGGGGAGATCTTTTTGCGAAACACCGCGGGGACCTGCTCTCCCTCGAAGCGGACCACGGTCCCGGGCGGTCTGCCGCTGTTCACGGCATCGACGATGATCAGCGCGTCCCGGCAGGCCAGCTGGTTTAACAGCTCGAGCCCGGCGGTGCCGCCGTCCAGAAGTTCCACCGCGGGCGGGATCAGGAAACGCGCCTCCAGCGCCTCGAGGGCACGCACCCCTACCCCTTCGTCCTGCATCAGCAGGTTGCCCACGCCCAGTACCAGGATGTTCATGGCTTTTACCTCCCGCAGGTGTTCTGAAGCCCGATCAGACGGATCGGTCCGATCGGGCTGCCACAGCCCCGCTACGCTGCGCGCACCTCGACGATCTCCTGATGCTCGGTGTCGGTCAGGTGAATGGCGCAGGCGAGGCAGGGGTCGAACGAGTGCACCGTGCGCAACACCTCGAGCGGCCGCTGCGGGTCGGCGATCGGGGTCCCAATAAGGGAAGCCTCGTAGGGGCCCGGGACGTCCTGGCCGTTTCTCGGGCCTGAATTCCAGGTGGACGGGACCACCGCCTGGTAGTTCTTCACCTTGGCGTCCTTGATTACCACCCAGTGCGAGAGCACGCCGCGCGGCGCCTCGTGGTACCCTACCCCCTTCACCTCACCCTTGGGGAACTCGGGGCGCACGAAGGTCTTCGCGTCGCCGGTCCCGATGTTCTCGATGAGGTTATGCCACTGGCTCTGCAGGGCCTCGTAGAGGACCGCGGCGCGCACGGCGCGGGCGGCGTGGCGGCCGATGGTCGAATGCAGCGCATCTACCGAGAGTTTCTGCCCCAACTGGCTCCCCACCGTGTTGAGGGCCAGCTCGGTGTACTTCCTGGTCGGTTCGTGCCCCGCCGCGTACATGACCAGCACGTTCGCCAGGGGACCTACCTGGGCCGGCTGGCCGTAGAAGGTCGGAGCCTTCACCCAGGAGTACTTGCCGTTGTCCTGGAAGTCGGTGTACTCGGGCTTGGTCTCCTCTTCCCAGGGATGCCGGGTCCACTCGCCCTGGTACCAGGAGTGCTTGACGCTTTCGTGGACCCCTTTTTGGAAGTACTCGTCCTGCAGGGAACGGATCGGGTGGAACTTCGCGAAGTCGCCGCCGGGGAGGTAGCCGCCCGGAAGCAGGCAGGCGATCCCCTTGCCGTCTATCGGCAGGTCCGGGACGGCCAGGTAGTTCTTCACGCCGGCGCCGATGGCGGTCCAGTCGGCGTAGGCGGCCCCGATGGCGCAGACGTCCTTGAAGTAGACCTCGTTGATGAACTTGCCGAGGTCGTCGATCAGGGTCTTCACGTAGTAGAGCCGCTCCATGGTGAGGGTCGCCGGACTGTCGGTGTTGATGGCGTTGGCGACGCCCCCCACGGCGAGGTTCTGGATGTGCGGCGTCTTCCCACCCAGGATGGAGACGATCATGTTCGCCTTTCTCTGCACCTCGAGCGCCTGCAGGTAGTGGGTGGTCGCCAAAAGGTTCACCTCGGGGGAGAGCCGCATCGCGGGGTGCCCCCAGTAGCCGTTGGTGAAGATCCCCATCTGGCCCGTGTCGGCGAAGGCTTTCAGGCGCTGCTGGGCGTCCGAGAAGACCTGGGTGCTGTGCAAGGGCCAGCTAGAGCTGTTCTGGGCCAGGGCCGCGGTCTTTTTTGGGTCGGCCTTGAGCGCCGAGGTGACGTCCACCCAATCGAGCGCGGAGAGGTGGTAGAAGTGCACCAGGTGGTCCTGGATGGCGTGGGCCGCCACCATGAGGTTCCTGATGTACTGGGCATTCAGGGGGATCTCCATGCCGAGCGCGTTCTCCACCGAGCGCACCGAGGCGATGGCGTGCACCGTGGTGCAGACCCCGCAGATGCGCTGCGTGTAGAGCCAGACCTCGCGGGGGTCCTTCCCCTGCACGATCGATTCGATGCCGCGCCACATCTGCCCCGACGACCAGGCTTTGGAGACCTTGCCGCCGTTTATCTCGCAATCTATCCTAAGATGCCCCTCGATCCTCGTGACCGGGTCGATCGTTATTCTGGTTGTCATGCCTAAGCCCTCCTTTATGTGAACATCAGTTCTAGGTTCTACGTTCTAGGTTCGTTTCGGGTTCTCCCACGAGCTCCCCAATCCCAGTCCCCAAACCCTGCCTTTAATCCCTGCCTCTAATGCGGCTCGGGGAAGAGGTTCAGGTACTTCGCGCAGAGCTTGAAGCCGAGAACCGCGAAGGCGATCATCCCCAGGGTCAGGATCCATTCCATGGCAGATGGGAAGTAGTCCCCCCCGAACGCGGTGTTGTAGCGGGCCACCCCGAAAATGCAGACGTTGAGCCTGTTGAACAGCACGCCGAAGATGACCAGGATGTCCACCGCAAAAAGCTTGTTCCGGTTGCGGCGCACGCTGGGAAGCGCCAGGAGTAACAGCGGGAGCACGACCCCAACTGCCATCTCAAGAAGCCACATCCCACCCTCCAGGCTTCCGTCGAAGGGGGCCAGGAGACCCGGCCCCTGCACCAGTTCGAAGAGCTTGAAGACCAGGTAGAAGCTTCCGACGATCATGATCCCCCGGGCCAGCCCCTTGATCACGTCGAAGGGAACCGAGTGCTTGAAGACCTTGCCGGTGAGGATCGTCTCGAAGCTCACCATGGAGAACCCCATCATCAGCGCGGACGCCAGGAACTGGTAGGGGAGGTGTTTGTTGTACCAAAGCGGCGAGAGTTTCCCCGGCACGATCAGGTAGTTCGCCCCCAGGGAGGACTGGTGCAAGAGCGAGAGCGCCACCCCGAACATGACGGCCCCCACCATGATCCGGTGCACCCCGTCCAGGGCGCGCTGCCAGCCGAGCTTTTCCAGGACCATCGGGCTCGACTCGGTGGCGAGCGTGCTCAGGTAGAGCACCAGGTGCAAGGCGACGATGAACATGATCGAGTTGATCTGCCACATCACCAGGGGGTGCCAGATGACCAGGGAGCGACCGACGTCGAGGGTGATGGAGATGGCCGCCAACAGGTAGCCGAAGAAGGCGTTCAGGATGGAGGCGCGGGCGATGCACTTGTACTTCTTCCAGTTGAGGATGTAGACCGCGCCGGCGATCATGAAGGCCCCGGCCGCCATGGCCACCCCGCCCAGGACGTCGAAACCGATCCAGAGCCCCCAGGGCCACTGGTCGTTCAGGTTGCTGGCCGCCCCGATACCGAACACCAGGCGGTATCCTGCGACCACCGCGGCAAGCGCTATCAGCGAGAGCATGACGCGGGTCAAGGGGGTGTCGAGCTTGATGCCGAGGTGCCTGCTGACCGAGTCGTCCAAGAGCCGGTTCAGGAGGGTCCCGGCGGTCTGTCCTGCGTAGCGTGTCATGTCGATCATGATTGCCCCTCCTTATCCTTCTTCCGGTGGGTGATCTGGTAGGTGGCAGTGCCGGTGGCGAAGACCCAGAAGAACACCCAGAGGACTTTGGAGATGTAGGCCCAGGTAAGGCGGGGAAGATCGTAGTTCGGGATGTTGTTCTTGAACCCCAAAAGCTCGAAGGAGATACCGGAGAGCATGATGTTCTGGGTCCCGCCGGCCTCTTTCAACCCGTAGATCTGGGCGACGTAGTGGGCCGCGCCGCGCAGGGTCCAGTCCTTGGAGCCGACCACCTGGATCGGGTAGCGGTACTCCTCGCCCGGACGCAGCGCAAGCCGTCTCTTGGCCTCCTCGCGCAGATCGACCACCTTCCCGAAGATGGTGGCCCCGGTCGGGCAGGCCTCGGCACAGGCCGCGATCCCCCCCTTCTCCTGGCGGTGCCTGCAGAGCTGGCATTTCCTCACCTCGGGCCAGGCGGAGTCCCACTCGTAGCGCGGCACCCCGAAGGGGCAGGCGAGCTGGCAGTAGCGGCAGCCGATGCAGCGCTCGGCCAGGTAGTAAACGGCCCCGTTCTCCGGGTCCTTGCGGAAGGCCCCGGCCGGACAGACCGACACGCAGGCCGGCGAGATGCAGTGCAGGCACTGCTGCTTGAAGAAGGCGTAGCCGTTGACGGCGCGGTCCTTCACCTCGGCGCTGCCGTTTTTGTACAGCTTCACGATGTTGAGCGTGTCGCCGGAGAGCTCCCGCGGGGCGTCCCAGATCCCGTTGTTGGCCTCGAGGTTCCCTTTCTCGTAGGGGGGCGTACTCCTCCCCTTTTTGTAGAGTGCGCCTCCGGGGACGTTGTTTTCGGCCTTGCACTTCGACATGCAGGCCTTGCAGCCGACGCAGAGAGTCGCGTCGTAGAGGATACCGGTCGCCTGCGGGGGAAGCTCCGTCGAGAGTTGAGCCTGGGCGAGGGGAGCCAGGGGGGTGCCTGAAGCGACCAGGGCGCCTCCGGTGCCGGCGACGATCTTCACGAACTTGCGTCTTGATATCGCCATGACTACACCTCCTTGCCGTCGCCCCGCCCCTTCTCGTCACCCTCGTCGTCAGCATCGCTGCGTTTGAGGGCGGCCAGGGCGGCGGTACCGCCCACGCCGATCGCCATTCCGGCAGTACCGGCGGCAAGCACCTTGATCCCCGAAGAGATCCCGGACTTGTCGGGGAATGCCTCCGAGAAGAAGACCGGCGGGGAGAGTTCCTTGATGTTGGCGAGGGTGAAAAGCGGCGTCTGGAAACCTACCTTCTGCTCGGTGCAGCCAAAGCAGGGATGTCCGATCCCCACCGGCCAGGTGCCGGCACCGGTCTCGCCGAAGAGCACGGTCGGGCAGTTTGCATAGGTCTCAGGCCCTTTGCAGCCGAGCTTGTAGAGACAGGCACCCCGTCGGTGCAGGTCGTCGCCGAACTGCTGGGCGAAGCGGCCTGCGTCGAAGTGCGGCCGGCGCTCGCAGTTCTCGTGGATGATCCGGCTGTAGGCGAACTTGGGGCGCCCCTTCTCGTCGAGCTCCGGGAGCTTCTTGAAGGTGATGTAGTAGAGGACGGTGGATAAAAGGTTGTAGGGGTTGGGCGGGCATCCCGGGATGGTGACCACCTTCTGCTTCGGGAGCAATTCGACGATACCGACGGCGTCGGTGGGGTTGCTTCCGGCGGCTGCCACACCGCCCCAGGAGGCGCAGGAGCCCATGGCGATGACGGCCCCGGCGTGGGGCGCCGTCTCCTTGAGGATCTCGAGGGCGGTCTTGCCGGCGATCTTGCAGTAGATCCCGTTGTCCTTGGTGGGAATCGCGCCGTCCACCACCAGGATGAAGCGCCCCTTGTTGGCCTTGATGGAGTCGGCCTTGGCCTCTTCCACCTGGTGACCCGCCGCGGCACTGAGCGTCTCGGAATAGTCAAGCGAGATGAGGTCAAGAAGCAGGTGTTCCAGTGTGGGGTGGCTGGAGCGAAGCAGCGACTCGACGCAGCCGGTGCACTCCTGGAAGGAGAGCCAGATCACCGGCGGACGTTTGGCGGTGACTACGGCTTCGGCGATGCGGGCACCGGCGGAAAGCGGCAGCCCCATCCCTGCGGCGAGCACCGTGCAGAACTTGATGAAATCCCTTCGGGAGATCCCTCCCAATTGGCGACCAACTGTTGCAAACGCATCTGTCTCCATAATTCCCTCCGATCAAAACAGTGATGATCTCTACCATCCTGGCCTAATGCGAAGCCGAGTTCCGGAATTTCGATGCGATTCACCTCCTTTGGCTGCTCAAGGTCACGTTTTCAGAATGCGGACACACTCCTGCAGCCGGAGCGCGTTCCGCCAGGGTGGTATTAGGGCGGAACAGCGGATGGGGATCCGGTGCTCCGCGATGGGTTGTCAAGGTACGGGAGAAGTCTATAGGGAGCGGCGGGGGCAGGCAGTTTCAGGGGACCGGGAAGCGCTGTCTGACGCCGGCATCGGAAATGAAACAGGAAGTGGTGGAAGTAAAACAAAAAAAATCGATGAGCGAAGTGCTGGGCTCACACTAATTAATTCTATCCCAATGTATACAATGTCAAGAGATGTAAGGAGCTTTTTTTCATTTTTTTTGGCGCTGTGTCCCTGTCGGCAATCCGGGGAGGTTTTCTCAATTTTACCCAGTGTTTAGCACGGGACCTGCGGGAGCCGCCCGAAGCCGTGCGAAGGCCCCTTCATGAGAAAAAAAGGCGCGCTCCCCGGTGCCGGTCGGTCAAAAAGGGGTAGCGCAGATAAAGCACATTAGTTTTACCGGGAACAGGCGTGAAGATAGCAGCGAGAGCGGAGGGGATTTATAAAACGAGATCTGCGGCGTTCAGGTAGCTTGCCTCGGCCTCGAACCGCTCTGCCGCCTCCTTGAGCGCCCTCAGGTTGACGGGCGGGGTGGCAAGCGGGAGGTCGGCCCCGGCCGTGCCGAGGAGGAAGGGGCCGGCGGGCGCGCAGCGCTTCAGGGAGTCGAGGCCGGCCTGGCGCACCTGGTCCGGGGTGAGGCCCGGCAGCAGGTGGCCGTCCAGGTTCCCGACGATGGGGAGTTGGGGTCCGGCGAGTTCGCGGGCCCGGGCGAGGTCGTCCCTCGTTCCGGGGCAGACGGCGAGCAGGCCGGGGAGGCCGGCGAGCAGGTCGAGGTTGTGGTTCAGCGAGCCGCCGGTGCCGCTCAGAAACACGGGCGCCTTGAGTTCGTGGAACATGTCGAGCAGGTGGGGGAGGAACTGGGTCACGAAGAGGCTGCGCGGCGCCACCTCCGAAACGGCCATTCCTTCCTGGACCACGAGGTAGTCCGCCCCCGCCTCCAGAAGCGCCCGGGACCATGCGAGGAATAAGGGGGCGGTGTGCGTCAAAAGGCGCCGGGCCTCCTCCTCGTTGAAGAGCAGGATCTCGATCCAGCGGTCCAGGCCAAAGAGCAGCGCGGGGAAGATGCAGGGGCCGGGGACCGCGGCGACGACCGGGACCCTCCCCCGGTAGAGCTCGGCGAGGCGGCGGGTGGTTTCCAGGAAGACCGGGAGCCTGCCGGTCAGGCGCGGATCGGGGAGCGGGTGTCCGAGCGCCTCGGCGGGGCGACTGAAAGGGGGGCGGCTCGTGTTGGGGACCTGCGCCTCGTGCCAGGCCACCTCCCCTCCGCAGGCCTCGGCGAAGGCGCTGAAATCGAAGGGGGCGAGCACCAGGTCGAAGCCGAACTGAGCCTGCAGGGCCTTTTGGCCGGCGAGGTAGGCCTCGGCCGAGCTGAAGAGGGTGCGCAGCGCGACCCGGGTGAGCCGGGCGCCGTAGGCCCCCAACAGGGGGACGACCGGGACCCGGTCCACGGGGTCCATGGTGAGGGCGTTCTGCACGCGCTGGTAGGGGTTCATCCGGGCTCCTGGAGGCGTCGCCGCGCAAGGGTCAGTGCAGGGGAAGTTTCTTCTTCTCCTTGAGCGAGTCCTTGAGCCTCTTGGCGGCCTGGGCGATCAGCATCTGGTGGGTCCCCTCGGTGGGCTCACCCTCGGCCGGGTGACGCTGCAGGTAGCTGCCGTCCGGGAGCATGTCCCAGGCGGAGCGGTGGTCGGCGTCGTAGGTCTCGAAGGCCTGCCGGATCTCGCCGGTCAATTCCGGCGCGGTGACCGGGCAGAGGATCTCCACCCGTGCCTCGAGGTTGCGCTTCATGGCGTCAGCGGAAGAGATGAAGTACTCCTCGGCGCCGCCGTTTCTGAAGTAGTAGATCCGCGCGTGCTCCAAAAAGCGCCCCACGATGCTCACCACCCGGATCTGCTCCGAAAGCCCGGGGATCCCGGGCCGTAAGCGGCAGGTGTCGCGCACGTAGAGGTCGATTTTCACCCCCGCCTGGGAGGCGCGGTAGAGGGCCTTCACGATGTCGCCGTCCTCCAGCGCGTTCATCTTGAACTGAATGAGCCCCCCGCCCTGGGCCCGGTTCAGCGCCACCTCGCGCTCGATCCGCTCCAAAAGGGCCTTCTTCAAAAGCTTGGGGGCCGGGAAGATCGCCTGGTAGGTGCGCCGCGCCAGGAAGCCGGTGGTCAGGTAGTTGAAGAGCTCGGTTATGTCCTGGCCGATCGTCTCGTCGCAGGTCAAAAGCCCCAGGTCCGAGTAGATGCGCGCCGTCTCCGCGTGGTAGTTGCCGGTGCCGAGGTGCACGTAGCGCCTGAGCCCCTGGTAGTCCTGCCTGACCACCAGGATCACCTTGCAGTGGGTCTTAAGCCCCACCACCCCGTAGGTCACATGGATCCCCGCCTCCTCCATCTGCTCGGCCAGGCGGATGTTGGTCGCCTCGTCGAAGCGCGCCTTCAACTCCACCACCACCGCGACCTGCTTGCCGTTTTGCGCCGCCAGCAGCAGCGAGTCGATGATGCGGCTTTGGGTGGAGGTGCGGTAGAGGGTCATCTTGATGGCGCGCACCTTGGGATCGGTAGCCGCCTCGCGCAGGAAGCGCTCCACCGAGGTGGCAAACGAGACGTAGGGGTGCTGCAGCAAAAGCGAGCCGGCGTCGCGGATGGTGTGGAAGATGTTGCGGCTGGTGAGCAGCAGCGGGTGGTCGATCGGGTGGTGCGCCGGGTCGTGCAGGCGCGGGTAGTCGAGCCGGGTCAGCTCGAAGAGGTCGCGCATGGCGAGCATGCCGGGGACCTCGAAGACGTCGTTTTCCTCGTCGAGTTCCAGCTCGGCGGCGAGCCTGCCGCGGTGCAGCGGCTCCATCCCGGCGCCGATCTCCAGGCGCACGATGGGGGCGAAGCGCCGCTCCTTGAGCTCGCTCTCGATCATCGCCATCAGGTCGTCCGCCTCCTCCTCGTCCTTCTCGGTGTTGGCGTTGCGGGTCACCCGGAAGATCTCGCAGGAGAGGATCTGCATCCCCGGAAAGAGCATGTCCAGGTTGTGCATCATCACCTCTTCCAGCGGGATGAAGTGGTCCCCCTTCCCTACCCGGATGAAGCGCGGGCTCCCAAGCCCCACCGGCACCTTGACCCGGGCCAGCGAGGACTCGCGGGCCTTGGGGTAGCGCAGGGTCACCAGGAGGTTCAAGGAGAGGTTGGAGATGAAGGGGAACGGGTGCGCCGGGTCGATGGACTGCGGGGTCAAAAGCGGATAGATGTTCGCGTAGTAGTGCTCGCGCAGGTGCTTTTTTTCCTTCGGGGTGAGGCTCGCCCAGCTCTCGATGACGACCCCCTTCTGCTCCAGGAGAAGGCGCAGGTTCGCGAAGGCCTCGCGCTCGCGGGCGTGCAGCTCGCGGATGGAGAGGTGGCACTCGAAGACCTGCTGGCGCGGGGTGCGCCCGTCCAGGGTGAGCTCGTTTAAGCCCGCGCCGATCTGCTGCTTCAGGCCGCCGATCCGCTTCATGACGAACTCGTCGATGTTGGAGGCCACGATGGCGACGAACTTAAGCCTCTCGAGAAGCGGGGTGCGCTCGTCCAGCGCCTCGTTCAGGACGCGCCGGTTGAATTCGAGCCAGGTGAGCTCGCGGTTTAAGTACCACTGGCTTTCGCTCAGGTCGAAGGGGCTCTCCGGCTCGTTTTGCGCCGGGTGCGCCTTCCCCTTTTTCTTGACGGGCTTCCCCTTTCCCGCCTTCCCCTTTTCTGCCTTGGCCGCGGGTTTCCCCGGACCAGCCGCCTTGCCGGCAGCCGGGGCAGGAGGCGCTTCTGCGGGGTTTTCCTGCCGGGTGAGCGGTTGCACCAGTTTGAGCGGACGATCTTCCATCGTATTCTCCCGGACCCCAGGGCCCTCGCGTCGATAGTTACAGCCCCTGAATACTACCAGCTTGCGCCGGGACGGCAAGCCTGTGTCAGATTCCGCCCGACGAGATGAATCAACTATAACATTAAACACTCTACAGTTTCCAGCCGCTTCGTCCGATAACTGCAGCAGTACTGCCCAATAGTACGCACCAAAAAGGAGAGAGCAATGGGTAAGATGGGATTCGGAGCCAAGGTACTTTGCCTGGTTCTCTTTAGCAGTATCGGAACGGCGCTGGTAGTAAGCGCCATTGCGCTCACCCAATACAATACGTCCTACAAGGGCTTCATGGAGTCTTACCGACAGTCCCTGTTCGCCGATTTTGACAGCCAGGCGAAGAGCCAGGTCCAGTCGGCCATCTCGATGCTGCAGAAGGTCGCCGACATGGAGCAGCGTAACGAGCTCACCCCCGAGGCGGCGCGCAAGGTGGGCGCCGACCTGTTGCGCGGCATGAAGTACGGGGAGAGCGGCTACTTCTGGGCCGACACCACCGAAGGGGTGAACGTGGTCCTTTTGGGCAAGCCGGTCGAGGGGACCAACCGCCTCAACACCAAGGACGCCAAGGGTAAATACCTGATCCAGGAGATCATCAAGCAGGGGGTGGCCGGCGGCGGCTTCACCGACTACTGGTTCCCCAAGGCGGGCGAGACCGAACCGCAGCCCAAGCGCGGCTACTCCCAGCTCTTCAAGCCCTTTGGCTGGGTGGTGGGGACCGGCAACTACGTGGACGACCTGAGCCGGAAGGTGCAGAAGGCGGCCCTCGTCCACGAGGAGCTGCACCAGCGCCAGGTCTACCTGATGATCGCGGCGGTCCTCGCCATGCTCGTCGTCACCTCGCTCGGATCGGTTTTGGTGGCGCGGCGGCTCTTGCGCCAGATCGGCACCGAGCCGGCGGAACTCGCCCGGATCGCCGAAGAGGTGGCCCAGGGTAACTTGAGCCACCGCTTCGAGGCGGAGCGCGGCGGCATCTACGGCGCCATGCGCCAGATGGTGGAGCAGCTGCGCCAGGTGATGCACCAGGTCAACGAAGGTTCCCAGGCCATCTCGGTCTCCGCCGTGCAGCTCAACGGCAACGCGCACCAGATGGCAAACTCCACCGACGCCATCGTGGGTCAGGCGAACACCGCGGCGACCGCCAGCGAGGAGATGGCAGCCACCTCCCTGGACATCGCCAGCAACTGCCACCTGGCCGCCCAGAACTCCGACCTGGCGAGCCAGACCGCCCAGGAAGGGGCGCACATCGTCCAGAACACCGTAGAGGGGATGGAGCGGATCGCGGAAAGGGTGCAGCACTCCGCGGCGGTGGTGGAGCAGCTCGGGGTGAGAAGCGACCAGATCGGGAGCATCGTGGCGACCATCGAGGACATCGCCGACCAGACGAACCTTCTGGCCCTGAACGCCGCCATCGAGGCGGCCCGGGCCGGCGAGCAGGGACGCGGTTTCGCGGTAGTCGCCGACGAGGTGCGCGCCCTGGCGGACCGCACCACCAAGGCCACCCACGAGATCAGCCAGATGATCCGCAGCATCCAGGCCGAGACCCGGCAGGCCGTGCAGGCGATGGAACAGGGGGTCCAGGAGGTGCATTCCGGGACGCTCGAGGCCGCCCGCTCCGGAAATGCGTTGGAGGAGATCCAGCGCCGCATCGTCGAGGTGACCCAGCAGATCAACCAGATCGCCACCGCCGCCGAGGAGCAGTCGGCCACCACCCGCGAGATCAGCGACAGCCTGCAGCAGATCTCGGGGACGGTGCAGCTGGGGGTGCAGAACTCCCGGGAGATCGAGGGGGCCGCGGCAGCGCTCACCGGGCTCTCGGGCGACCTCGAGGGGCTGGTGCGCCGCTTCCGCGGCTAGCCTTCCGGCCGCTTCCCCAGGCTTTTCCCCAACAAAAAGGGCGCCCTCAAGGCGCCCTTTTCACGTCCGGCATCCCGTGGGCGGCCCCCCCCGGGCTCAATGCACCGCGGTCTTCTTGATGATCCCCCCCGAGGCGTCGGCCAGCGGGTGCACCACCACGAAGGCCGCCGGGTCGATCTCCTGCACCACCGCCCGCACCCGCCCGATCTCCAGCCGGGTCACCACGCAGTAGAGGATGTTGATCGGGTTCCCGGTCATGCCACCCCGCCCCTGGTAGATGGTCACCCCGCGGTTCAAGAGCCGGACGATCGCCTCGCGGATCTGGTCGCTTTGCTCGGACATCACGATGATGGCGGTGTACTCCTCGATGCCGTGGATCAGGAAGTCGACGGTCTTCGAGGCGGCGAGGTAGGTAAGCACCGAGTAGAGCGCCTTGTCGATTCCGAGGAAGAAGGCGGCCGCCGAGAAGATGAAGATGTTCAGGATCAGGATGACGTCCCCCACCTTGAGGAGGTGGCTGTTCTTGCTGATGAGGAGTGCCGCGATCTCGGTACCGTCCAACACCGCCCCGCCCCGGATGGCGAGCCCGATCCCCGCGCCGATGAAGAGCCCGCCGAACACCGAGGTCAAAAGGAGGTCCGGGGTGACGTCGGGGTAGTCCAGGAAGGCGAGGCAGAGCGCGAGACCGGCGATCGCCAGGGTGCTCTTCAGGGCGAACTTCCAGCCGATCTGCCGGTAGCCCAGGGCGATGAAGGGGAGATTGATGAGCGGGACCAGGAGCGCGAGCGGATAGCCGAGCACCGATGCGAGCAGCATCGAGACGCCGGTGACCCCGCCGTCGATGAAGTGGCTGGAGAGGAGGAAGCCCTTGATCCCCATCCCGGCGGAGAGGATGCCGAGCAGGATCAGGAGGGTGTTTTTAGCTTCGGAGATGAGGTTTTTCATCGGGCTCGTGTGCTCGCTCTGCGTGGAGGTATGGGGTGCACGGCCCCCCATATTACTCAAAAAACGGACGCTGTCGACAAGATTTCGAACCGGGCGACAGGGCGGCTCCTTGACGGGACGCTGGGCCGTGCAGGAGAGCTTCCGGTGAAGAGCTCAGTTCCCGACCTGCGTCGGTTCGTCGGCATGGGGTGTTGGAGTGGCAGTGCGGCTTTGGGGAAAGGGGTGGGAGTGCGGGGAGGCGCAGGGAGCGCCCCCCCGGGAGGTGGCTCAGTACTTCTCGAAGGCTTCGTCGCTGCCGGCGTCGAGGCTGAGGCTTGCCCCCGCCGCACGCGGCAGCGCCGCCTCGCCCACCGGGAGCTTCGCCTGGCTCAGCTTGGGCCGCACCGCGCCCTTGGGCTTGGCGGTCGACCGGGGAGCGTGCCGCTCCTCTACCTTGAAGAAGGAGATGGTGCTCTGCAGCTGCTCGGCCTGGGAAGCGAGCTCCTCGGCGGTCGAGGACATCTCCTCCGAGGCTCCGGCGTTGGACTGGATCACCTGGTCGAGTTGCTGGATCGCCTTGTTGATCTGGACCGCCCCGCTGTCCTGCTCCTTGCTCGAGGCGCTGATCTCCTGGACCAGGTCGGCGGTGCGCTGGATGTCGGGCACCATGCTGGCCAAAAGCTCCCCGGCCCGCACCGCGACCCCCACCGAGTGGGCAGAGAGCTCTGAGATCTCCGCCGCGGCCTTCTGGCTCCGCTCGGCAAGCTTTCTCACCTCGCTCGCCACCACCGCGAACCCCTTGCCGTGCTCGCCGGCGCGGGCCGCCTCGATGGCGGCGTTCAGGGCCAGGAGGTTGGTCTGCCGGGCGATCTCCTCGATGATGTTGATCTTGCCGGCGATCTCCTTCATGGCGACCACCGTCTCCTGCACCGCGCTACCACCCTCGCGCGCGTCGGCCGCCGACTTGGTCGCGATCTTCTCGGTCTGTATCGCGTTGTCGGCGTTCTGCCTGATGTTGGAGGTCATCTGCTCCATGCTCGAGGAGACCTCCTCAGCGGCCGCCGCCTGCTCGCTCGCCCCCTGGGACATCTCCTCGGAACCGGAGGAGAGCTCCTGGCTCCCGGCAGCAACGTTGTCGGTCGCCGCTTTCACCTCGGTGACGATCTCGCGCAGCTTCTCGACCATGAGGTTCATGGCCGCCACCAGCTTCCCCACCTCGTCCTGCTGGTCGAGGTCGATCTTCTGGGTCAGGTCGCCGCCGGCCACTGCCGCCGCGAACTCCACCCCTTTTTTGAGCGGCACGCTGACCAGCCGGGAGAGCACGATGCCGAGGGCGATGGCCAGGAAGACCCCGCCCAGCACCATGAAGACGGTGAGCCGGACCGCGGCCCTGCCGGTCGCCACGTTCAGGTCGTTTTTCTGTTTGGCGTGGCTTACCTCGACATCCGAGAGGTTCTGGATGGCGTCGTCGATCGCCTTCACTACCTGGGCGCTTGCCGGGTCGCGCAGCACCTTGAACGCCTCCTCGCTCTTCCCGGCCTGGGCGAACCCCGCGATCTTCTGGGCCACCGGGTCCAAGCCCGCGAGTGTCCCGGTGACCGCGGCGACGGCCTTCTTAAGTTCCGGCGTCCGCGCCTGCTCCTCTACGAGCTTGAGCGACTCGCGGATCTGCTTGTCCAACTCCTTCAGCGCCGCCAGATGCTTGGTGCGTTCCTCGGCCGTGCGGTCCAGCACCAGGTCGCGCAGGTAGTTACGCTGCTTCTGAAAATCAGTCGAGACGTCGAGCAGGTCGCCCAGGGGCTTGGTGTTGTGCTGGAAGAGCTCCTCTCCGTTGGCTTCGAGGACGCTCAGCTTGGTGATGCTGAGGTAGCCGATACCGCCCGCTATCAGCGCCACCGCAATGAACCCGGACAACAGTTTCGCCGAAACCGGCAGGTTGTAGAACCACTTCATGGCTGTCTCCTTTCTCCTTCTGCGGACCCGCAGGCACCCGCGCTCAGCTTCCGGAAGCCTGTGCTGGAAGACGGCGGAAACCCGCCGCCGTTTTAAAACAAGCGCATCGCTCGGCACGATTGATGAGATCTACTTTACCAAAGACCTATCGGAACCCCGGGGGTATTCTTTAGCTTTTTTCTCGGTTGAGGTAGCCGATCTTCCGATACACGTTTTACTCCTCAAAACAAAGAGCAGTTTTGGCGGAATTGAGACGAAAAAACGGCCGGATCGGGGGATCCGGCCGCGTTCGTTTTACTGCAGCGTCAAGCGAGCCGTCAGCGTGCCGCAGCTCCGTTTATGGAGGTGAGCCCGCCGGCGCCCAGGGTATCCCAGACCAGGTTTCCCCGCCCGGTATCAGGATCGATTTTGAGCACCTTGGTGCCGCTGAACCCGTACAGGGTCATTTGGTCGTTGGTGGAGAGGCCGAAAACGTCCGAGAAACCTATGGTGCCGACAAGCGTCGCCACCCCGGTTGCCGGGTTGAGCCTCACCAGGGCGTTACTGGAGCTGTTGAAAATGGAGGTAAGGAAGAGCTGGTTCCCCAGGAAGACCAGGTCGCCGCTCGACTTGTAGTGGATGTCGCCGCCGCTCCCCAGCAAGGTGGCGTGGCCGGTCGTCGAGTTGACGGTGTAGAGGGCGTTGTTGGCCGTGTACAGGGTACCGTTGGCGCTGAACTCCAGCGAGGTGGCATCGGTGGTCCCCAGGGCCCCCACCGGGGTGACCTGGGCGGTAGCCACGTCGATGCGGAAGAGCTGGTCTCCCGAGATGCCGTACAGGTTGCCGGCGGTGTCGAAGGCCAGGTCGTTGAGGAAGGTCTGGGTGTCGCCGATGATCTGGACGCTCTGCGCGTTCAAGTCCAGCCGGGCGAGGTGGTTCGTGTCGTCGACCACGTAGAAGACCGGCGGGTTGGGGGTGGCCGAAATGGCGGGGGCGACCACGTTGGCGCCGTTAACGGTGAGGCTCTCGCTGCGGGGGAGGCAGGAGTAGTCCTTCTTGGTGCCGGAGACCGTGTAGCTGCCGTTACCCAGGCCGTTAAAGCTGTAGTTGCCGCTTGAGTTGGTAAAGGCGAGCTGGCTCGCGGCACCGCCCAGCGCCACCTGGACCCCGGATACCCCCGAGCCCCCGCTACGCACGCTTCCGGCGATCTGGTACCCCGAACCGCCCCCCGGAGAGGAACCGCCGCCTCCACACCCTCCCACCAGCGCAACGATAAGTGCCAGCATGACTACCTTCGCTTGTCTGCATCCGCTCATGACCGTTCTCCTCGTGAGGTGGCCGGTTGCCGCCGCGCGACCTCCGGCTCCTGGTTGACTGCGGGTCGCCCTGCGCCCAGGTAAAAATAAAGCACAAAGAAACAGAAAGTAAATATTTTCTAACAATTCAAAACCTGAATCGTTCACATTGGGAAGCCGCCCGCCGCAGCCTCACCGAGACCGTTCCGGGCAATGCCGACAGTTTCTGCACCAGCGTGCCGGCTGCCGGGAAGAGCTTATCCTTAAAAAACTCCAAAACGCCTTGCACAGCACCCCACCCCTTTGGTATAAACAGAGAGCCGCAAGGCAAACCACTGTCAGACGGGGAGGTGCCAGATGTTTGGATTCGGGATGCCGGAACTCATCGTACTTTTGGTCATCATGCTGGTGATTTTCGGGCCGGGCAAGATTCCTCAACTGGGCTCCTCGCTGGGGGGCGCAATCAGAAATTTCAAGAAGGCCAGCGAAGAGGATGGCAAGATCATCAATCCCAAAGAAGACGAGAAGCCTGACCAAAAGGTGTGAGAGTATCGCTATGCCTGAAACCTGGGGAGAGGAGGTAACCGGAGTCATCCTGGTGGGTGGCAAGAGCCGCCGCATGGGACGGGACAAGGCGTTCCTCCCCCTTTCCGGCCGGCCGCTCGTCGAGGGGGTACTCGAGCTGTTCCGGTCCCAGTTTTCCCGGGTTCTCCTGGTGGGGGACCGGGAGGAGCGCTTCGCCGATTACGACCTTCCCGTCCTGGCCGACCGTTTCCCGGGAAGTTCCCTCGGGGGGCTGTACACCGGGCTTTCCAAGGCCGACACCCCTTACGTCTTCGTGGCCTCCTGCGATCTCGCCTATCCCAACCTCGAGGTCCTCAGGGGCCTCTGCGCCCTGCGCGACGGCTTCGACGCCGTGGTCCCCCGCACCGCACACGGCTTCGAGCCGCTGTTCGCGCTCTACGCGAAAAGCTGTCTAAGCCCCATCAAAGAGCAACTCGAGCGTGGCGAGTTCTGCGCCTACGCCTACTACCCGCAGCTCAAGGTCCGCTACCTTACCGGCGACGAGCTCTCCCGCCTCGACCCGGCCGGGACCGCATTCGTGAACCTGAACACCCCCGAGGAATACGCACGCATCGCCCGGTGAGTGCTGCGCCAGGCCGGCGAGCGAGGCCGTTGCCGCAGGCAGCATGCCTGCCGCTTTTTGCGGCACCTGCCGGTCGAACGATCAGCTCCCACCGAGCACAAGGGGCGGCACTCCGGCGCAGAACCGCGCAGGTAGCGCCGGGGACCGAGGCATGAGCCGATTTGGCACGCGTAATGTAACGAGATACACAACGCCCTGCAGTGCCTGACCTGGCCCACCCGAGGTGACCTGAGCGGCCACGACCTAAACGGCCACGGCCTGAGGTACAGAGTACCTACCCCCGCAGAAACGAAAGGAGCACTCCCATGAAATCACTGCTAAAAGGTCTGTTGGCCCTCTGCTGCCTCGCCCTCACCGCGACGCCGGTCCTCGCGGGCGAGGTCCACCTCTCGGTGGCGGCAAGCCTCAAGGAGGTTATCAACGAACTCTCCGACAGCTACGCGAGGTCGCACCCCGGCGTGAGGTTCCTGAAGAACTACGGCGGCTCCGGCCAGCTCGCCAAGCAGATCGAAAGCGGCGCGCCGGCAGATATCTTCATCTCGGCAAACGTCGAATGGGTGGAGTACCTGAAAGGAAAGAAGCTGCTTGATGCGGCAAGCATCGGCACCTTCACCTACAACACCCTGGTCTTCGCCGGTCAGCCCGGCAAGGCCGCTTCGCTGAAGGACCTCACCCGCCTTGCGCGCATCGCCATCGGCAGCCCCAAGAGCGTCCCTGCCGGCGAGTACGCCATGGAGGCCCTCAAGAAGGCGGGGCTCGACAAGCAGCTCGAGAAGAAGCTGATCATGGCGCGCGACGTGCGCGAGTGCCTCATGTACGCCGAGCGCGGGGAGGTCGACGGCGGTTTCGTCTACCGCACCGATGCGCTGCAGGCCAAACAGGCTCGGATACTCTTCACGGTCCCGCAGGAGCTCTACCCCAAGGTGACCTACCCGATGGCGCTTACCGGTTCCGGCGTAAGAAACGCCGATGCCGCCGGCTTCCTCGCCTTCCTGCACGGCGGCGAGGGCAAGGCGGTGCTGGCGAAGCACGGCTTTGCGGCGCGCTAGGAGGAAGCTCCCCCGAGAACCTTCGGCACCAGGAACGCAAAAAGGGCCACGTCCAAAGACGTGGCCCTTTTTTTCCGCGAGCAGCGTCGCGGTACCGCTCCCAGGTGTCGAAGCGAGCGACGAAGACCGTACCAAGAAGCGCCGGACCGGCGCCCTTTATGCCTTTCAGCCGATCGGTGTGCACCTCGCGCTGCCGCTGTGTGCCGTTGCGGCGAAGGGAGACCGGACCTTTTCGACGTCGCTCGCACCGCAGACGGGGCAGCTGGGAAGCTCCGCTGTATCAGGCTTCTGCAGCTTCTCGAACCGGGTGCCGCGCGGCAGGCAACGGAACTAATACCTGGGCACGGCGCACCTCACCTGCAGCTACTGTTGCGGCAGATCGGCCGGGGCTGCATGGGGGACCCAGTTGCTGCCGTCGAAAATGTACTCGACGTTGCTGGTCGTATCGAGCCAAATCATCCCCACGACCGCTTTGGGCGGTGCCGTATCGCTGACGACTTTTCCTCTGGGCGGTAACGACGGGACCTCGCTTTCGGTGGCCAGAGTCGTCCCGCCGGGAACCGTCTCTGCGGCGCAGACCACCGCCAGCAGGAACAATAAGCAAAGAACACCCAACCACATGATGATGTTAGCGTAGCGTCTCATGCAGACACCCTCCTCAGGTAGCTGTCGGGAGTAAGCCCCAACGGGTTCAGACAAAGGTGACAGGTTTGGTACCCGTCAGTGGCAGCCAAAGCAGGTCGTCTTGAACGCCCCCTGCACGTCCAGAGTGCCGTTGCGGTGCTGCGCCGGATTGGTGATCGTGGTCCCCTGCCCGTTCACGCCGCTTGCGTCGGGGTGGCACAGCTGGCACTGGTTAAAGCTCGAGGTCGGCCCCTGGTTGCCGTGGCGGCCGCTGTGCCAGACCCTGCCGTCGGAAGGCGGGTTGCCGTGGCAGGCCGCGCACAGCTGGCCGGTCGCGCTCCAGGCGGGGGTCCGCTGCGCTCCGCCGTAGTTCACCGTGATCAGGTCGTACTCGTCGGTTCCGGCGTTGTACGAGTAGTAGCTGAAGCTGCCGCTCTTCACCGCGTGGCAGGAGACGTTGGAGCAGCTCTTCTCGGCATCGAACTGCGGCGCTGCCCCGAAGCCGTACTGGGGAGCCACCGACACGGTCACGTTCTCCCGGTGGTTCTTGACGGGGAGCACCATCGCGTGCCGCGCGGCACCGTCGTTGTGGCACGGCGTGCAGTTGGTCCACCCCTGGGAGGCCTTGGCCGTCTTCGCCACGTGCGACAGGTGCGCCCCGCCGCCGCCCGAATAGGACTCGAAGCGTGCGCCGGACCAGTTGTTCAGGGTGCCGAAGCTGAGCCCCGCACGCCGCGGGACCGGCGGATAGCCGTGGCAGGCGTCGCAGCTGCCAAACGGCTTGAAGGCGCCCCCCGCCGCGTTGTGCCGGTGGCAGTTCAGGCAGCCGGTGGTCGGGTGCCCCCCCTCGGGAACCCCGGCGCGGAAGTGGGTGGTCAGGGTGTGGCAAACCTGGCAAAGCCCGAGGTTGGTGTTCAGATCCACCAGCCCCGTGGTGCTGTTGGTAAAGCTGATGGCGATGCCGTTGATCCTCGACCTGATCATGGAATGGTTGCCGCTGCCATGGGGGTCGTGGCAGGCGGCGCACCCCATGCTCTGGCCGCTCCCCTTGGCGGTGAAGTGGCTGCTCATGTTGAGAAACGCCGGGCCGACCACCGCGCCGTCGTTGTGGCAGGAGGCGCACAGGGCATTGCCGGAGATGGCCAGGCGGGTGTAGGAGCCGAGGGTTCCGGAGATGTGGCGGCTGTTTTGATCGTGGCATACCGTACAGGTGCTGCTCGCGGCGTAACGCCCGTGCCCTTTCGCTTGGAAGCTCGCCTGGTACGGCGCGGCCACACCGTTTGGCAGCACCGACGGCTGCGCGGCATGGCAGGAGGTGCAGGAGAGCCGCCCGCCGCTCCAGGAGGGGAGCCCGCCCGGATGGCAACCGGCACAGGCGGAACCCGCGCCGTTAACGAGATCGACCGAGCCGTTTAGGTGGGTCGCCGGGTCGAACAGGTGGCAGTTCTGGCAGGCGTCGACTCCGTTACCGAAGTAGTTCCCCGGGCCGTAGGCCTGGGTAAGGTGCGCGCTGTGTCCCCCGGTGGCCATCGGGGTCGCGCTGGCCGCGCTGCCGCCGTGGCAGGTGGTGCAGCTCTCCTTCGCCTGGTACCCTGCGAAGCCGTCCGCCACGGCCTGGCTGATCGCACCCGCGGCGACCAGGTTGGGGATCGCGAGAGTGGCGACCGAGTTGTCGAACTGGGCGTTGTCGAGGTAATCGATGGAGTCGAGCACCAGCTGCCGCGCGTACATCGGGTTGTGGGCGTAGGCCCCCGGCTCGCCGTCCAGCAGCACGTAGTTAAAGGCCGCTCCCATGGTGTTGGCCCCCTGCTCCCCGGAGCCCCAGTTGGTGTTGGCGAAGCCGTTGGCCAGGGAGGCCGTCACGATGCCCCGGGCGGCGAGCTGCGCCCTGAGGATCTCCAGAGCGTTTTGGAAGGAAGCGCGATCCGCAGCGAGGCTCGCCTCGGTAAGGTAGGTGCCGTGGCAGCCGGCACAGACCGGCAACGCGCCGGAGGCGAAGGTGTGGCCGTTGGTGGCGTTTTTG
>NZ_BLXX01000002.1 GCF_014193515.1 Geomonas silvestris
CTTGCTGGAACTGAAGACGGTTCATTTTCACGGCACACTCCTATGAGGAAAATTGCCGTGATTATGCATGCTACCAATGGCAGAGAATGTCGCACTAGCCGCAGCAGCGGAAGATTCGCGCTAATCAGGAAACCTTATATTTCAAGACCTGGCACCGAGAGGCCTGGATTACAGGGGCGTCCCCCTTGTCTCCTCCTCAGGAGACTTACCGGCAAAAGCACCGCATCTCGCACACCCACGGCCCGATATCTGCTCAACACGCATGCTCCACCTCCCTCAGAGAAGAAATCACATCACCTGCCCTGCCCCCCATCTGCTCGTTGTGGTGCACACCAACGGGAGCATTGCTCACTGTTGCGATTTTGGCACTGGTTTGATTTCCTTAATTGCGATCAATGCCTTAGTGTGGTGGTGCCCAGTGTGAGCGGCAAAAAGCTCTCCCTTCACAATCGCCGAACTCTCCACCAGCCCTTTTTCCTTTGCATAGACTGATTGATCTTCAAAGGCCAGTTGGAACCTAGTAGTGGACTTTGCGACTTCATAGAGGGAACCGTTTTCCATTGATTCTGCGACAACACAACGTGGCTGCTGGATGGTCAAGACCCAGCACGTTTCAGGCTCGTCGCCATCATCAATGCTCTCATAGTTAGGAGGTCCTGGGAACGTCTCTCGTGAGATCTTGCCCGTAAGCGTGATTGAATCACCATCTTTAAGGCACTCGGCCGACACAACCGGCGACGCCAAAAAAGTCA
Source organism: Geomonas silvestris (assembly GCF_014193515.1). GTDB lineage: Bacteria > Desulfobacterota > Desulfuromonadia > Geobacterales > Geobacteraceae > Geomonas > Geomonas silvestris. The sequence goes on from NZ_BLXX01000002.1 coordinate 753, forward strand.
GTAGGCTTAACAAAGCAGCTAAATACCTCATGTGATTCCTTTGCCGCGATACATTTCGCGTGCGGCTGCTGGGGACAAAGCCCCGCATTTTGCAATTATAAAATTGTGGAGGCGGCCAGAGGGACACCTTTGAAATCTTGAGTCGGCAAGAGGACCGCCCCTGCCCCGGATGGTGAATTAATCTTTTGGTAAATTTACAAACAGGCTTGAATCTGGCAGAAACCCAAGGTTCACTAAGCCAGTGTCCCCCTTACGCTGCTTGGCCACAATAATCTCTGCTCTTGATTCGGTATAGTCATTGCTTGGTTCATATACCTCATCTCGATACACAAAAAGAACTATGTCAGCATCCTCTTCAACGCTTCCCGAATCGCGTAGGTCCATAAGTTTAGGACGCTTGTCATTTCGTAGTTCTAGAGACCGGTTAACCTGGCTTAGCAGGAGGACCGATATCCCAAGCTCTAGCGCAAGCCCTTTCAACGATCTAGAGATGTTGCTTATCCCTTGAGTACGACTTTCCTCAACGCTTGGCATGAGCTGAAGATAATCGACGATCACGAGCCGCACATCTTGGTCATTTTTCATGCCTCGGACAAGGTTTATGAGGTTATCCAAGGCAAGATTCGGCGCGCTCTTAACAAAAATTGGGGAGTCGTGCAGACGGCCGGCAGCCTTGGTCAGCTTAGGCCAATCAACCTCGGTCAATCTACCCGATCGAAGCCTATTGATATTGACTCCAGCAAGGGCGCACAGTAGCTTTTCGGTTACTTGCTCCTCAGTCGATTCAAGGGTGATGATCCCTACTGGCCCTACTCCCTCTGCCTCTATCGCGACCGAATTTGCAATATTCAAGGCCAGAGAGGTTTTACCCATGGAAGGCCGCCCAGCAATAACGACGAGATCTCCTGGTTGAAAACCGCCTGTCATTAAATCAAGATCCACATAACCCGAAGGAGCTCCTGTAATATTCTTTGGCGACTCGTACCGTGATTCTATCTTTCTTATTGATTTCTTGAGAACTTCGCTAACTTTATTATAGGGAGGAGCCTGATCCACGTCTTTGTTTAGTTTTCTTTGCATACCTATAGTCCTTTTGGTGAAGCAGCCGTTGAGGTGTCAGGTATGACTTGGACAAAGTTAAGAAACTTTTCCTGTCTCACGGAATCAAAGCCAATGCGGGTGCCCCAATGCGGGTGCCAGGTCTTGAAAAATCAGTTTTCAAAACCTCACATTTCAAGACCTGGCACCGAGAGGGCGGTCGTCATACCTCGGCCAGAACCGGTACTCAGCCGCGTCAAGTTCGGCATCCGTAACCTCAATCTCGATCAATCCCAGCAGTCCCCTGAGGCACCGGTACCGGTTCGCGTACTTAACGAGAAGACGTTTGAGGTGAGGAGATCCTCCGATTCTGCAAGGCGGGACGGCACTTTGCTGTGAATTGTCGCAAGAATCATGAAAGATCTTCCTTTTGCGGTGTTACGCCATCCGAATCAAGATACGACCTGCCCCTCAAGCCCTTATGGGACCCTGGGATCCCTACTCCTCTGAACTTTCGTCGTCTTCAACATCTTTTTCTACTTTTTTCTTTTCTTTCGGTAGTATATTGAGCCCTTCATTGGCCTTGCGCTGTTTTACCTGAAGTTTTTCCCGAGCCTTATCATCAAGTATTTTAGCTAGCTTTGATAGGCCTGGTACTTCTGCAAGTTTATCAACAGCGTTAGCGAGTCGGAAACTTTTGTCTAATGCGTCCATCAATGGGTGATCAGACTTATTATAATCGGTAATAAGTTTTCCAGGATTCTCAGAGTTAACCTCTAATATGTTGTACAAAAGTTTGGTTCTCAGATCAAAAGATATTTCTTTATTTTCAATATTTTCAATCTGACGGGACAAACCTTCAAATGTTTTACTTAATACTTCTTTATGCGTATACTCCTCAATAAGTCGTTTTGATAATTTAAGACTTTTGTTAGCAGAATACGCCAGCCAGAGTACTGGAATATACAATGGCAATATTGCTATCACAAGTCTAGGCATATCGTACACGACTTTTTCAAGTGGCACTTTTTTTAGCCAAAAACTTAGACTGACAGCAAAAGGTATCAAAGAAACACAAACCATCCCGCCGATCGCCCATGCAAATTTAGTATTTAGCGATTTACTCTCCAAAATTTCAGACTCTTTCTTTACCGAATATGCATAACTTAAACCTGCTGTTAACGCATTTGGCAAAAGAGCTTCAATATCGTTTACAATTTTTGCATGACTACTTTTCCACCCGGTTAATGTGCTTTCAAATTCGGATACTGCGTCAGCTTTGACCTTGTCATAGTTATTGATTGCTCTAAGTTTAAAATTTTCAAGTTCTGCCTGTGTTGAGGACAAACCGGATTTTAATTTTTCATAGGCTCCTTCTAATTCATCTTTCAACCCAGGTACATTTGTTTCCTCACCTGTCTCCTCGTCCTTTTCTGAAAAACCAATAATTCCGTAATATAACTCATCAACCTCTTTCTTACGTGCAGAAATTGATTTATATAACCCTTCACTTCTGAGTTGATAATCCTGATTTTTACCCAGTATACTATCTAGCGCATCAATCTTAGCCTCGTATTCGGAAATACCGGCAAATAAAGCATTTAATTCCGCTATTTTTTGTAAAATTGCAGCATTATTTTCTGTAATACTTTCATGGACAGATTCTATTTCTGTATTTTTATCTATTGAGTCATCATGCAAAGTTATGACAGTATTATGCATACCTTCTACTTCGACCAACAGTTGTTTTGAATCTTCAAGCTTTAATTTCACTTCTTCTAAATATCCGAAAGCTGTATTTTTAGCATCTTCGCATCTATTCCTAAATTCAGACGCCTTCTTCGAGGACTGTTTTGCCGAATCTTCATAATCTGAAGTTTTATTTTTAACCTCGACTTCCAAATTTTGGATATCGTTGTCTGAAACGAATTGTTTTTTCTCGATTGCCAGCACTTTGGCCCACAGCTTTTTACGTTCATCGTCCAAATAGTAGACCTTATCTTCAAGCTTACCCATATCCACCCCACGTCAGATTATTTGGCAGTACAATTATTTAGGTTTACACTCGGAGCTTACATATGGGCAGACCATGTTACCAGGTTGCTCGCAATCTCTATTTCTTCTCGCCCCCTTCGTCTTGCCTCTAAGGTGGGGGGACGTTGCTACTCAGTCATCACCTCGGTGGACGACAGACCTTGCACGGCACATAACCGCTCTTTTGCGCATCGCTGGGGCTGCTGAACTTGATCAGGTTGTGGGAACTTATTTTCTGCGCCCACTTGCAGGACGGGAAGTGGTACTTGTTCGATCGGCTCGATCCCCAGAACTCGGCACCCAGGGCAACCGGAACCAGTACAAACAGAAGCAGGAGTATCGTGATCAGCCTTCTCATGCATCCCTCCTTAATTGCACAACCTGACAAGGCCTAGGCAATTGACACAGCTAGTTTTTGCTTCCGGCCATGGTTACGGTGACGCCACTGACCGTTGCGCTCACTTCCATCCCGAGTACGCTACCATTTGAGTCGAGTGTGAAGGTATCTACTTCTGCACCAATGATCGTTGATCCCGATTTTGTTACGGTGGAAAAGGACAGCCTCGAGTTCCCATTCATACCTGGAGCAAGTGACCACGTTCCGGTTTCGGTAGTGCCATCACTACCTGAATACGTGCCGAGATCACCGAAGTCACCGACATTTGCGGTCGCCGGGATGTTGGCAGCTATGGTGGGGATATAGGTGATGCCGGTACTTGTGACGGACTTGTAAGGAAGCCCTGTCGATGCCAGGAAGTAGGCCGTTGTCGTTTCTGTGACGGGTGTTCCACTACCAAGTCGCACCGTAGTCTGGGTGCGCCGCATGGTTACGTTTTGTGCCTCGAAGGTCGTCGGGCCATCGGCAATCACAGCGAAGGAGCCGGACCAGGAACGTCCCTGCGAGTCTGAACCAACGAGAGCGGGAAACGAGTACTGCGTGCCGGTTGCAGCACCGACATACACGCTTTTGAACGCCGCGAGATTAACGGGAGTCCCTGTCGCGGTGAGAGTTCCGCCCCCTCCCCCACCACCGCCACAGCCAAACAGTCCGAGTACCAAAACAACGAGAAGCACCGCTGCGTACCACGCTCTTTTCGGCATAACTCCCCCCTGTGTACCGCTTAGTTGACGATACGTTTCTTTGTTGCGGGCTTCTTAGGCCCACGGCTAGAGGCGAATCCCCACTGTCCCCCCTTTTCCAAAGTGGGGAACGTGTGAGCTCTTCTGCAGGCTAAAGATCGTACGACAACCTGATCGTGCTCGGCCCAAATTCCGGCTATCAGCTAGAACTTAGGCTCGACTCCAATGCCGGGCCCGGCTCCTTTCAACTCGAACTTGCCGGTGTTATCCAGGTACGGCGAGTGCGACAGCTCACCTTTGATGAAGAAGGTGGTGTCGAGGTCGGCGTAGTCGATGCACCCAAGGCCTGCCGCCATGTGCGCGGAGGCGGTTATCGAGAGGGCGCTTTCCATCATGGCACCCAGCATGAGGGGGATGTTGTTCCGGGCGGCTAACCTGGCTATCTCGGCTCCCTCCAACAAGCCGCTCTTCATGGTCTTGATGTTAATGGCGCTGACGGCTCCGGTGTCGATGGCTCGCTTGGCGTCGCTCAGGGAACTTACGCTTTCGTCGGCACAGACCAGGGTCTCGTTCCCCTCCAGGGCCTTGGTTATGGTGGAGAGCCCTTCCCAGTCGTACTTGGGGACGGGCTGCTCGAGGAGGACCGGGCGGGCGCCGTGCTGGTCGAGCTGGTCCAGGAAGGCGAGCATGCGGGCGGCGTTGAAGCCCATGTTGGCGTCGAGGATGAGTTCGCTCTGGGGCGCGATCTCGCGTACGGCCAGGACGCGCTCGAGGTCGATGGCTTCGTCCTTGCCGACCTTGATCTTGAAGGTGGTGAAACCCTGCGCGCTGTACTGGGCGGTGGCGGTGCGCGCTTCTTCGACGCTGCCGATCACGATGGTGATGTCGGTGTTGAAGGTGAGCTTGTTCCCTTTGTCGGTGGCGGGGGAGAAGTACTGGTAGAGGGGAATCCCCTTAATCCGGCAGGTGATGTCGAGGATGGCCGACTCGAGCGCGGCCAGGGCGGCGTGGTTCCCCTTGAGGCTCGGGGCGAACTCGCGGCAGACGGCTTCGGGATCTGCGACGAACCTTCCCTTTAAGGCCGCGGCGACGCGCTCGAGGTTCGCCAGGGTGCCGGGGATGGTTTCGCCGGTGATGTGGGTGGCGACCGCGGCTTCGCCGTAACCGCAGACGCCGTCGCTGGTGCGGAGACAGATAAAGACGTTCTCCAACTCGTCGTGCTGACCGGTGGCTATCCTGAAGGGGGTTACCAGCGGGGAACTGATGACGGATACGAGTGCATCGGCTATGACAAACTGCGGCATGTAAATCCTCCTGCTATTTATAAATCTAGGCTAGCCACGCAAACGCGGAGAACACGGAGAAAGACAAACGGCAATGGCCTTGAACGCGGATTTGACGGATAAACCTGAAAAGACGGGGAGGGGAAAATCTAAAATGATGCTCGTCGAGCACGGGCGGTGTTCTAGCCGCCGAAATCCGCTTAATCAGCACAATTCGCGTGCAAAGCCTTTCAGGTTTTTTGCTTACTGTCATAAAAAAAGCCGCCTCTCAGCTACGCTGACTCAGGCGGCTATCTTTGCAGTTCTACCATGCCCTCCATCCCCTCAATTCACCACAAAATTTCATGCCTCTGACTTACACCCTTTCTCCGACTGAGTCAACTACAATAAACGTAAACTAAGGTAGGTTTACTCCGACTTATAACTTCCCGGTTCATGGAAGAAAAGCCGTTTCGTCTCATCCCGAAGTGATGTTGCCGGAATCATTATCACAAAGAGATACTCACGACTGATGACGGATTGCCGACCTGCATGCTCTGGCCGCAGGCTTTAGCCTTATGTGCAAGCTTAAGCTAATTGAGGTTGATCTAATTCAACGCAGCCGCACCCTTCCATCTCGAGCCACGCGCCTCAGGGGTCGCCGTCGCTGAGCTATCGGCAAAGCACCTAAATCCGGCTTAAATCAATCCGGTAGTGATTGGGTTAAAGCCTTTCTTTTGCTTGCCGATAAAGAACCTACAGGTTTTCTGTCAGATCGTCCCGGAAGGTTACTCGCTTGCGCGGCCAGTGACAGGAAAGATTCCATGTTTTGTCAGGAGGATCTTTTATGAAGCGTCTCATTGCCACGTTTGCCTTGACCGCCCTATGCACCGCAACCTTCTCGCTCGTCGCCTTCGCCGAAGACGTCAAGATAGGAGCGGGAGCCGCACCGAGTGAGAACGTACTGAAGCCGATCGCACAACCGCTCCTGAAGGAGGGGATTTCGCTGTACGTCTCCTCCTCGGGTCCGAAGAACGCCATGATGGACCTGGAGCGCGGAGTGGTCGATGCAGCGGCAGCGGGGCTCACCTTCCAGGACTGGCTTAACCTTATGAAGAAGGAGGGGCACGAGGTGAAAGATCCCGCTTCTCTTCAGTGGACCATGATCGGCAAGGACAAGATCGTCGCCCTGGTGAACAAGGAAAACCCGGTAGCAAAGCTCTCGAAGGAGCAACTGCAGGGGATCTTCTCCGGAAAGGTCGACAGCTGGAAGGAGGTTGGCGGAGCCGATGTTCCTGTCCTGATCGTGTGGGGGAAATTGACTTCCGGCACCAACAGCATGTTCGCGAACAAGATCATGGACGGCAAGGAGGTAACCAAGGAGGTTATTGAAACCATGACCGCCGAGGACATCCGCCAGAACGTCGCCTCGAACCCGTCCGCCATCGGCATAGGCCCGCTGGCGGTGCTCGACGGAACCGTCAAGCAGGTCGAGAGCCCGGAGATCGGACGCGACATCATCCTGGTGACCAAGGGAAAACCTTCCGCCAAGGTGCAAAAGGTGCTCGACTTCATCAAAGGGGAAGGACAGAAGTACATCAAAAAGTAGACTTACAATTGACTAAAAATACCTTCTGGGGCCAGGGTCCGCTTTTTGGGCTCTGGCCCCTTTGCTTAGATTTTTGCAGGAGGTAAGGCAAATCCCCTCTGTCCCCCCTTTTTCACAGTGACGTAAAGCCACCTGTCGCGCTGCGTGGACGCGACAACCGAGCTGACCCGTTCCCCGCCCCCACTCCTAAACTTGACGTGACCACAAGTTGGACTATATTAATTCGGTCCAATCTCGACGAACAAAGCCTTATCATTTCGCACAGGAGGATCGGATGGGAAAACCGGCCGCCAGAGTTGGTGATGCTCACTCGTGTCCTATGAAGGAAATCACCGTAGCGCATGGAGGTGGGCCGATTTTGGAGGGTTCTCCAAACGTTTTTATCGGCGGGATGCCGGCGGCGCGCGTTGGGGACAAGGTGCACTGCAACGGGCCTGTCGACATGATCGTCGAAGGCGAACCTTCGGTTTTCATCAACGGCAGGCCGGCCGCACGAATGGGTGACAAAACCGCTCACGGCGGGGTCATCGTGGCAGGCTGCCCAACGGTCTTCGTCGGGACGAGCGCTCTGGGGCGCTGTGCCGAAGAGGCAGCTGCCGCAGGTAGTCCGTTCATCGTTTCCGAGAAGTAAGAAATGCCCGGCAACGATCCCCTGGACAACGGCTCAGATCTCTCGATGGGTGTCCAGCGGTTCTTCAGCCGCCTCACAACACCGCTCTATGCCGTCATCGACACGGCCCGGGATCGCAGGGCGCTTTCGTTACTGGAAGACGCCGACTGCGATTACCAAATCCTCCACCCTCCGAGATTATCCTTAGCCATGGATCGCCGAGGTCCGCACCTGATTTTACTGCGCCCGGACTCGTTCTTTTTCAACCGACTCATTCATGCCGGTTGGGGAAACAGCTGGGGGATTTTCCTTGCCGGCCCAAGCGACATTGCCACGGTTCGCCGCCACCTGCGAAGGCTGCTATTTGTAACGCTCCAAGATGGGCAGCGATTTATGTTCAGGTTCTATGACCCGCGGGTTTTGCGAGAATTTTTGCCGAATAGCAGCGAGCGCGAACTCCGTCTGTTCTTTGGCCCTCTGACGGCAATTTACCTGGAGTCGCGAGATGGGCGCGAGGTGGCTTGCTACTCCTTGGAGCGATCCCGCGAGACTGAGGAACATCTAAGCTGCGAAGGTCTGAGGGAATACAAGGTAAAGCTCACCTAGCAAGAGACGCGCGGCTCACACGTTGCTGCCACTTAGGTTCGATGAGGAGGACCGGAGGAGACAGACGATGTTGGTAATAAGCGAGAGGCAAATGGAGGCGATGGGTAAGGCGATGATGGATCGTTTTGTCGCTATAACGCTCGACTTCATCAGGATCAACTTCCCCGAGTGGAGCGGCAGCCAGAGCAACGATGCCCTCACCGCGTTTGTGAGGAGCATGATCAAGTTCGCCCAGGAGCACGAGATCCGCCAGGAGATCAGCATTCAGAAGCTGATCGAGTACAAGATTCTGTTCCAGTTCGACACTCCGCTTTCGCCGCAGTTGGTGTCCATTTTGACGAAGGTGGACTTGGCCGAGGACAGCAGGCTGGAATACTTCAAGCGCCAGATTGAGGATCTGTCGCCGCTGATCAAGTTGACGCTGGAAGGCGTCATGGAGAACTGGCCATGACGGGAACGGCTGCGAAGATCAAACATACCGGCAGTTCTAACGAAGCTGGGTCACCGTGCTACCGGTGCCAGGAACAAAAGTCAGCTGCCGGACGAGCGCCTGTGAGGATACGCATCGCCGTCTTCTTCGATGGAACACTCAATAACAGGACAAATACAGGGCTGGGGGAGAAGGGAATCAACCGAGGGGTAAGCTATGAAAATGCGCTTACCAACGTAGCGATACTTGAGCTGTATTACCAGCAGAACCCTGAGTATGACCATAGTCTTTCTATTTACATTGAAGGCATTGGGACCGAGGATGACGAAGCTGATTCTTCAATAACGGCAGGAACCGGCTGGGGTTCGACGGGGATACTGGATAAAGTTGAAACGGGAATGACCAAAGTAATCGGGGAAATCAGTAAACACCTCAAAAGGGATCAAGAGATCGAGTGTCTGCACCTCGATTGTTTTGGCTTCAGTCGCGGCGCAGCTGCAGCCCGAAATTTTATTTACAGCGTCCTCTTTGGACAGCAGAACACGCTAAAACTCAGACTACAATCCAGCACGCATTACGTCGGCGAAATCAAGGTGAAGTTTGTCGGTTTGTATGACACCGTCGCCTCTTACGGATTAAATCACAGGAATGATACAGAAGAACTCCATCTTGATGCCATAAGGTATGCAGAAAATGTTGTTCAACTGGCTGCCGCGGAGGAGCATAGGAAACACTTTCCACTTACAAACATAAATAGTGCGCCTCACGGGGTACAGTTATTCTTGCCAGGTGCTCATTCAGACATTGGTGGCGGGTATCCGGACAACATGGATGAGGTTGATCATCAGATCATGTTCGTGTGCCGGAGACATGGGCTCAAAGCCGCCGACAAAGCAGCACTGGCCAGGGAAAGGGAATGGTTGCTTGCATCGGGTTGGTACTATGAGGATGAGATCCAGAAGGTTGACCAATGGGATGAGGTGAAAGTGACACGGAAGGGGATCAGCAACCACTTTCACCGTATTCCATTAAAGATGATGGCTGAGCTTGCGACAGAAAATGGAGTTCACTTCTCGGCCGGATTGATGAGCGACTTCAGCATACACCATCATCTTAAAGAGATTGAAGCGTTTATTCGAGAATCACCTTTAGACTCACCTGAATACTGGCTCGCATTGAATACCGATATGATCAAAAAATTTAGGCATGATCATCTTCATTTCTCGGCTTGCTTCGGGTCTACACTTGGCTGTAACCAACCGCAATTTACAGATGATGACATAGTGCATGGTCATAGGAAGAGAGAAATAATATATGGTTAGATATTTGACACTATTATTCCTTGTTGTTATCACTGCGTTGCCAGTGAATCTAGAGGCCAGAGGGATACTGCCCATGATCTCGACAGAAAAGTTCGATTGGTTGCCGACCGAGTGCGCTCACAGACGATATCCCATGAGACTAATAGATGGCCATCTAACGCTCAAAAATGGCTCTTCACTCTATGTCCCCGCCAAAGCAATAATCGATAATGGATGGGGAGAGATTGGTTCTACGCACGTAGTGGGAAAAACCATGAAAGCACTGCCTGTGAAACTTACCGTAACTTGGTTCTCTTTTACTGAAAATAGGTTTTTCTCTGGTGAATTTACACTGCCATATCAAAACATACTGGAGTATTTTAGAACGGTAACAAGCAAGTCGCCCAAAGGTTCACCGGTGTTTAACTCGGTTATTGTGGGTTTTGGTCCGGGTGGAGCGGTATCTGTATGGGTTTCATCAATAGGAAGCTCTGTAGAGGTCGGTAATTACAAGGCCAATGAAGTGGCCCTAAACTGGAAGATGGTCACAGAAAGTGAGATGCTCAGGACTGATTACATTGACATGGTATTGAGAGACTCACTTACGCCCTTAGAACTGAGAACGCTTAAGGAGCGCGGCGTGCCTCCGGGGATATCGGATTATTACAGCAAGCAGTACCGTTGGAGCCTCCAGGTAATTGGACAGAAAAATCGTGAGCTGTGGCTGAAGACGTTGAATGGCGAAGAGGAATATTTTGACTTTGCCAAATCTATCAACGCACGGACTTCTCGCGGACTACCGAAAAGCTTGGTAGTGTACTGGGAAGATAACGTCGGGGAGAAGCTCGGGGCCGATGTTCGGTTCGACGAGGCTGAGATCAACGCAGCGTATAAGAAGCTCTCAGCTGAAAAGACGGATCATGCTATGCAGCTTAAGCTGGAGATCAGCGACAATCCGGAAGTCATCCATACTTCTCTCAATGATGGGAAGTACGTCATCCTGCTGAGTAAAACTGTCGTGAAGGCGTATAGCAGGCGTTGAAAACCAGCATGATGTCCCTGCCCAGCAACAATGAGCGCAAATGCCATCCTCAGCAGTGGCACCTTCCCCCTCACCCCAACCCTCTCCCGCAAGGGGAGAGGGGACTAATTCTGGCGAGTCGCGAAGCGTTAGCAGCCTGATACTGACGGGCGCATTTTGTAACGTCTGCGAAGAGCGAATCCCCCCTGGCCCCCCTTTTCCAAAGTGGGGGACGCGAGGCCACCTGTTGCGCTGGGTGGACGCTGGCCGGCTTGATCTACTGACGCAGGTTCAAAGGCGAATCCCCCCCTGCCTCTCTCCTCGCGCCGCATCTTCTTACGCCGGTCCTGCACCGCGCCCGTCGTCAACTGCGCAAGGAATCCAAAACCTTCGACAGGTCCTTCATGGTATAAGGCTTTGCCAGGCATGCGGTGAACCCGTATTCTTTTGGCCTGGCCAATACGGGTTCTGTCGAATACCCACTGGATACGATCAACTTTGCTTCGGGATCGACCCTGAGGATCTCCTTTGCCGCGTCCACCCCTCCCATCCCATCGACGATGAGCAGGTCCAAAATCACTGCATAAAAGGGCCAGCCTGCTTCCATGGCTCTCTTGTAGCGCACGATGGCTTCCTCGCCGCTGGCGCAGGTGATCACGCTGTAGCCTAGATGCTGGAGCATGTTTTTGACCAAGTCCCGAATGAATTCGTCGTCATCCAGGACCAGGACAAGGTCAGATTGCGCATCGTCGATCTTCTCCGTCATCACCGATGTACCCCTCATTCAAGTTCCTCCCTGATGCAATGTGTTCCCTAAAGGGACAGCTGCCGCGCAGCGTTCCTTATTAAGAGCAGACACAATGCCACAATCATCATCACTGAATTTTCAGACAGTTACGAATTCAGGAAGAACTGAGAGTGTCCCTGCAGGGTACAGTTGGGCTCACTGGGGACAGTCCGAACGGCCCATGGACGACTGGCCTTTAGATTCATCAACTGTTACCGGTCGAAAACATTCAGTCTGCACCTGTACCTGAGTGCAAATCTGGTTTACAGTACCGATTCTGGAGGGGCTTATGAGTGAGGATGCGGGGATGGAAGCCGGGACGCTTGCTGCGGAGTTGGAGACGGCTGCGGTTTCAACTAAGTCCGAGTTCCGGCGCGGGCTTTCTGATACGCTGCCGGTACTGTTGGGGGTCATTCCCATGGCGCTGGTTTTGGGGGCGCAGGCGGCGCAGAAGGGGCTTACGGTCGCGGAGGTGCCGCTCATGACGGGATGCAACTTCGCCGGGGGATCTGAGTTCGCCGCGGTGAAGCTTTGGACCTCGCCTCCGCACCTTTTGCTGATCACCGCCATGACGTTTCTGGTGAACAGCCGGCATCTTCTCATGGGCGCCGCGCTGGCTCCCTTCCTGAAGAACCTCCCCAAACGCAAGGCGTTCCCCGCGCTCTTCTTCATGACCGACGAGAGCTGGGCGCTCGCGCTCGCGGACGCCCGCAAGCGCGCCGCGGACGGCATCTCGCAGTGCTTCAGCCTCCCCTACTACGCGGGAACCTGCGTCGGGATGTACCTCATGTGGATATGCTTCACGACGCTGGGCTCGCTGCTCGGCCCGATCATGGGGAACGCGGAAACCTACGGCTTCGACATGGCGTTTCCCGCGGTCTTCCTGGTGCTCTTGAAGGGGATGTGGACGGGGTTTTACAAGGCGCGCCCCTGGATCGTCAGCCTGGTGGTCGCCGGGCTCACCTCGCTGCTCGTTCCGGGCGCCTGGTACGTGCCGGCGGGCGCGGTGTCGGGGATCGTGGCGGCTTCCTTGTGGGCCAGGGAGGACTACGATGCAGCTCGATAATGTCCTCACCATCTTCGGCATGGCAACGGCCACCTATCTCACCCGGATCCTGGGGTTCATCGCGCTGAGAAACCGGAAGCTGAGCCCGCGCGCCATGGCGGTGCTGGAGGCGGTACCGGGGTGCGTGCTCATCTCGGTCATCGCTCCGGCATTCGTCTCGCCGCACCCGGCGGACCTGATCGCGCTGGGGATCACGGTGGTCGCCGCGCTCAGGCTTTCCATGTTCAGTACCGTGGTTGTGGGGGTGGTGAGCGCCGGGGTGCTTAGGCATCTGCTGGGGTGAACAGGGATTAAGCCTCAAACCTGACATAACAGGGATGAAGGGGATGGGATGCACTGTTTCCACGCCTGGCGGCGCGATGGGCGACCACAAAGACGAATCCCCCCTGCCCCCCCTTTTCCAAAGAGGGGAACGCGGGGCCGACTGCAGCGCTTCGTGGCAAGGCATCTGAGATTCGGGAAATACCGGATTATGGCGTTCGCAAGGTGTGAGACAGGGCGGTAAAAAACCGCCGCGGCTCGAGGAGGGTGATGACACCGCGGCGTTAATTGCATATCAACTGTGTCTGTGTCTACGACTGCGGCCGGCTTCGGGTTTTACTCCGGGCCGGCCTTTTTCTTGTCAGCGGCCTGCGACTTGTCGCGCCACTACCCTCAAACTTCCTTCCCGTTCAATATCACCCGGAAACTGCGGATCCCTTCGGTGAAACTCCTGGCCCGGTCGTTCCTCGGGCGCCCGGCGCCGATCTTCTGGCCGTACACGGGCTCGAGCTCCAGGGTGTTCACCTCCGCTTTCAGGTGCAGGTCTTTTGCCACGGCCACCTGGTCGTCGGGAAGCCCAACTACCAGCCGGTGCACGCCGGGCTTCAAGCGCAGGACCTTGGTGAAACGGTAGCGGGTCCCCTCGCCCGCCTCGGGATCGTAGAGGCGCTCGGATTCCTTGTTCTCCTGCCGCATCCCGCCCGCCAGGGTCAGCGCCTGGCCGTCAATGTTGAGCAAGAGCCGGTAGTCGGAGGTGCCGTGGCTGTCTACGGACGCACTCCTCTCGGCGCTGTGGGTCTTGAGGACGCCGTTTATGCGCAGGTCGGCATAGCTCCCCGGCACGGCGGCCGGGTCGGCAACCTCCTGGAACACGTCGCTGCGCACGCTGGCGCGGTTCTCCTTGATGAGGCCGTAACCGTTGGCGCAGCCGGCCAGGAGCGCCAGGGACAACAGGGACATGAGCTTTATCTTCTTCATGGTGGTATCTCCTCGCTAGATGGCCTGGGGGCCGCGTTCGTTGGTGCGGATCTTCACGGTCTGGTCGACGCTGGAGACGAAGATCTTGCCGTCGCCGGTGTTGCCGGTGTGGGACTGGCGCTGGATCGCGTCGACGACCCTATCCACCAGCTCCTCGTTCACCACCACCTCGAGCTTCACCCGGGGACTCAGCTCGAAGATCTCCGAGCCGCCCCGGCTCCCCTTGTTGAGCCCCTTGCCGATCCCCCGGATGTCGGAGACGGTGAGGCCGGGAAGCCCCTCGATCCCCTGCAGTTCCTGGATCACCGCCCACAGGCGCGAGGGGCGGAAAATCGCCTTGATCTCTTTCATGACAGCTCCTTTTGACATTGCATGGATGAACTACATCTCCGCCTCGTCCTGGCGCTTCTCGAACCAGCCGTACACGGACGGGATGATGAGCAGGGTGAGCAGCGTGGAGGTGATGAGCCCCCCCACCACGACGGTGGCCAAAGGCTTCTGGATCTCGGAGCCGGTTCCGGTGGCTAGCAGCATCGGCATCAGGCTGAAGATGGCGATGGAGGCGGTCATCAGGACCGGACGCAGCCTGTCGAGCGCACCCTGGCGCACCGCCTCCTCGAGGCCGAGCCCCTCGTCGCGCAACTGGGCTATCCGCGAGACGAGCACCAGGCCGTTTAACACCGCCACCCCGAAGAGCACGATGAAACCGACCGAGGCGGGGACGGAGAGGTACTGCCCGGAGAGAAACAGCGCGAAGATCCCCCCGATGAGCGCGAAGGGGAGGTTCGAGATGACCAGGAGCGCCAGGCGCAGGGAGCGGAAGGTGACGTAGAGCAAAAGCAGGATGAGCCCTATCGCCACGGGACCTATGAGCGCCAGTTTCTGCATGGCGCGCTGCTGGTTCTCGAACTGCCCGCCCCAGGTGAGGTAGTAACCGGCCGGGAGCTTTACCTCTTTCTGGATCCGCTCTTTCGCCTCGGCGACGAAGCTCCCCATGTCGCGGCCGCTTACGTTCATCTCGATGCCGATGCGGCGCACCCCGTCCTGGCGGCTGATCTGCACCGGCCCCTCGACCATGCGCACGTCGGCCAGCTGCTCGAGCGGGATGTTCATCCCGGTCTTGGTGGTGATGAGGAGGTTCTTGATGGTCTCCGGCGAGTTGCGCCTCTCCTCGGGGAGCCGCACCGTGATGTCGAAGCTGCGGCTCCCCTCGTAGAAGGTGGAGGCGGCCTTGCCGGCCACCGCTATCTCGATCACGTTCTGCACGTCGCTTATGTTGAGCCCGTAGCGGGCGATCTTGTTCCGGTCCACCGTGATGGTGAGGTAGGGCTGGCCGGTGACCTTCTCGACGTTCAGATCGGTCCCGCCGCGCACCTTGGAGAGCACCCGGGCGATCCGGTCCGACTTCTCCTGCAGGACCGCGAGATCCTCGCCGAAGAGCTTCACGATGAGCTGGGCGCGGGTGCCGGCCACCAGCTCGTCGATGCGGCACTGGATCGGCTGGCTGAAGCCGAAGCTGATGCCGGGGACCGTCTCCAGCGCCTCGCGCATCTCGTTGGTGAGCTGCTCCTTGGTGATGTCGCGCTTCCACTCCCCCTTGGGTTTCAGGACGCCGACGTAGCCGGTCTTGTCCGGGCCGCGGGTGTCGAGCGCCACGCCGGTCTGCCCGGTGCGCCCGACCAGCACCTCGAGCTCCTCGAACTTCTTGAGCTTCGCCGAGGCCTGCTGGTTCACCTCGAGCGCCTTGGCGAGCGACACCCCCGGCAGAAGGGCGATGTCCATGTCGAAGGAGCCCTCGTCCATGATCGGGATGAACTCGGTCCCCAGGCGGCTCACCAGGAAGAGCGAGACCACCAGGAGCACGGCGGCAGTGGCCAATACCGCCTTGCGCGCCTTTAGCGCCCACTCGAGAAGCGGCAGGTACTTGGCCTTCGCCCAGAGCATGATCCGGCTCTCCTTCTCCGCGTGCGGCTTCAAGACCAGCGAGCAGAGGACCGGGATGATGAAGATGGAGAGGAGCAGCGAGGAGAGGAGCGCCACCGCCACGGTGAGCGCCAGGGGTCCGAACATCTTTCCCTCGATCCCCTCGAGGGTCAGGATGGGGATGAAGGTGAGCGCTATGATCAGCTCGCCGAAGATGCTCGGTTTGCGCACCTCCATGACCGCGCGGAGCACCGTGCCGAGCCTGGGGCGCTCGCCCCCCTCTTCGCTTAGGTGCCGCTGCACGTTCTCCACCTGGATGATGGTGGTGTCGATGATCATGCCGATGGAGATGGCGAGCCCCCCGAGAGACATCAGGTTCGCGCCGATGCCGGAGAGCTTCATGACGATGAAGGTGGCCAGAAGCGACAGGGGGAGCGCCAGGAGCACCACGATAGAGCCGCGGATGCTGTTTAACAGGAGGTAGAGGACCACGAGGACCAGGAGCGACCCTTCCAGGAGCGCCTTGTTGACGGTGCCGACGCTCGCCTTGACGATGTCGGTGCGGTCGTAGAAGGGGACGATCTTCACGCCGTCGGGCAAAAGGTTGTTCGCGTTCATCTCGCGCACCTTGTCCGCCACCCGGCGCACCACCTCGCGGCTGTTCTCGCCCCTAAGCATCATGACGATGCCGCCGACCGCCTCGTCCTTGCCGTCCTTGATGGCGGCCCCCATGCGCACCGCCTCGCCGATTTTCACCCGGGCCACGTCGCGCACGAAGATCGGGGTCCCCCCCTGGCTTTTCAGGACGATGTTCTCGATGTCGGCGGTGCTCCCGATGAGCCCCACGCCGCGCACGATGTACTGCTCGGCCTCGCGCTCGAGGATGTTGCCGCCGACGTTGCCGTTGTTGGCGCCGATGGCCGCGTAGACGTCGTCCACGGTCACCGCGTACTTCACGAGCTTCTCGGGCTCGACCTCCACCTGGTACTGCTTGAAGTAGCCGCCGAAGGAGTTGATCTCGTTCACCCCGGCGACGCTTTTCAACTGCGGGGTGACCACCCACTCCTGCAGGGTCCGCAGGCTGGTGAGGTAGGCGCGCTTTTGTTCCGGGTCCTGGGGGATCTTCCCCTCCAGGGTGTACTGGTAGATCTCCCCCATGGCGGTGCCGATCGGCCCCATGGCGACCTCGACCCCCTTGGGGACCTTCTCGCGCGCCTCGGCGAGCCGCTCGAAGACGAGCTGGCGCGCGAAGTAGACGTCGACGTTGTCCTTGAAGACCACGGTGACGATGGAGAGGCCGAACTTGGTGACCGAGCGGAGCTGCTCGAGCCCCGGAAGCCCCCGCATGGCGGTCTCGATGGGGTAGGTGACGTTGCGCTCGATCTCGAGGGCCGAGAGGCCGTCGGCGTGGCTGATCACCTCCACCTGGTTGTTGGTGACGTCCGGGAAGGCGTCGATGGGGAGCTTCACGTAGCACCAGGAGCCGAAGAGGACGATCAGCAACGCAAGGAAGATGACCATCCCCCGCTGTCTCAGGGTATAGGCGATAAGTTTCTCTAGCATTGGCGGTCTCCTAGTGGGCGTGCCCCTCGATCTCCCCTTTTTTCAGTTCGCTCTTGAGGACGAAGCCCCCTTTGGCGGCGTAGCGCTCCCCCTCCTTGAGGCCGGAGAGGATCTCGACGAGCCCCGCCGAGGCGCGTCCGGTCTCCACCTGGCGCGGCTCGAACTCGGCCTCGGAGGCCGCGACGAAGACGAGCTTCTTGCCGTCCACCTCCTGGATGGCCGACTCGGGGACCGCGAGGACCGGCGGGGCGTCCGCGGCGAGGGTCACCTCGACGCTTGCGAACATCTCGGGTTTCAACCTGCGTCCGGGGTTCGCCACCTCGATGCGGGCCTTCACGGTGCGGCTCGCCTCGTTCAGCTGGTCGGAGAGGTAGGTGATGCGCCCGCGGAACTTCTCGCCCGGGAAGGCGGTCACCGCGACGCTCGCCTTCTGGCCGCGGCGCACCTTGGCCAGGTCCTTTTCGTGGATGTCCACCACCACCCAGACCGAGGAGAGGTCGGCGATGGTGTAGAGGCTCTTGGCGGGGTCGGAGAGCTCGCCCACGATGGCGTGCTTCTCGGTGATGGTCCCGGCGATGGGGGCGCGCACCGGCAGATGGGCGCGGCCCGCGCCCGAGGCGAGCTCGGAGGCGGAGAGACCGTAGAGGGAGAGGCGCTCCCGGTCGGTGTGCAGCTCGGCCTTGGCGGTCTCGTACTCGCTTTCCGCCTGCTGCACCTCTTTTCTCGGGGCGATCTTCTTCTCGACCAGCGACTTCACCCGGTCCAGGTTGGACTGGGCCAGGGAGAGGCGGGTCTTCGACTGGCGGAAGCGGTTCAGCGCCTCGCCGAGCTCCACCGAGTCGAGGGTGGCGAGCACCTGGCCGGCGCCGACGCCGTCACCCAGGGACGCCTTGACCGAGACGATCTTCCCGGGGATGCGCGGCGAGACGTGGGCGATGCGGTCGGCATTCGCCTCGACCTTGCCGGTCGCCGCGATGCTCCCGGCGAGCGCCTGCTTCCCGGCGGCCGCCACCTCAACGCCGCTTTGTTTCTGCTGCGCTGCCGCCATCTTCACCCGGCGCGGGGCGTGCTCGTCGTGCCCCTTTTCGCCGTGCTCGTCGTGCCCCTTCTCCTCGCCGTGCCCTTTTTCCTCGCCGTGTTCCTTCTCCTCGGCGTGGCCACCCTTTTCGCCGTTGTGGGCGTCCTCCTGGTGTGCCGCGGTGTTCGCCTGGTTCAGCCGGTAGGCGACGCCGCCCGCCAGCAGCAGGGCGCCCAGCACCCCGACAGCTATTGCCTTCTTGTTCACTTGTCACCTCCGATAAGATCTGCGGCCACTGCGGCTTCCAGGCGCCCGAGTGCAACCTGGCGGGCGTGCTGTGCGGCAAGGTAGCCGTCGTTTACTTCGAAAAATTTCTTCTGCTCCTCGATGACCGCAAGGATCCCCAGCTCCCCCAGCCGGTAGGCCTCGCGGCTTAAGGCGAGGTTCTCCTCGAGTTGCGGGATCAGCTCGCCGCGGTAGAGGGCGAGCACCTCCTCGGCGGCCTTGAGGCTCGCGAAGGCACTCTCCACCTCGCGCTCCGCCTCGACGAGGGCCGCGCTGCGCCGGGTCGTCGCGCTTAAGACCCGGGCGCCCGCCTCGGCGATGCCGGCGCGGTTGCGGTCGAATAAGGGGAGTGGCATGGAGAGCCTGAGCCCCACGGTGTACGAGGTGTCCTTCCCCTCGATGCCGCCCACCTCGATGCTGGTCGCGTCGCGGGAAAGGACGAGCCCCAGGTTCAGGTTGGGGACCGCCTCGGCGCGCGCCAGGGCGAGCTCGGCGTCCCCCTTGTCGAGCTCCACGCCCAACACCTTCAGGTCGGGGCGCTGCGAGCGCGCCAGCTCCTTCAGCTCGGCGAGGCTCTTTTGCGGCGCGCCGCCCGGTTCGAGAGAGCCGGCCAGCCGGGAGGAGTCGCCGGCGGGGAGCCCCACGAGGGTGGAGAGACGGCTGCGGTTAAGGGCCAGGGCGCGCTCCCGCTCGACCCGGGAGGCCTGGGTGCGGGCGAGTTCCACCTTGACCAGGTTGAGCTCCAGTTCCGGGATGTCCCCGGCGTTGAGCCGCTCGCGGGCCACCTCGAGGAGCTGGCGGTTCAAGTCACCCACCCGGTTCCCAAGCTCCAGGCGCTTCTCGGCCAGGAGCGTGTCGTAAAAGGCCGTCTTCAGCTCCTCCTTAAGCGAGCGTTCCCGGTCGGCGAGCTGCCAGCGCTGGGCCTCGCGGGCCTTCTCGGCCACGTCGACCCGTTTGGCGCGCTTGCCGGCGGTCTGGAACTCCTGGGTGAGCCCGAGCGAGAGTCGCGACTCGGCGGGACTGCCGGTGAGGGCGCCGGTCGCAGCCTCCAGGTCGAGGACCGGGTTTATCGGCGTTGCGGCTTTCTCGGCCTGGGCCCGGTAGATCCCCTCCTCCTGGCGCAGGGCGGCAAGCGAGCCGTTGTGGGAAAGGGCGTAGTCGACCAGCTGCGCCAGGGTGAGCGGCGCAGTCTGGGCGCCGGCCGGGACGCAGAGCGCAAGGGACAGGATGCCGGGTGCACAAAGGCGCACGGCTTTTCCTAAGAGTGTTGCTCTCAAGGTAAATCCTCCGTTATTCGATTGTTGCAATGTTACGGTGTGCGGGATTGCGGGTACAGGTCGGCCTTAAGCGCACGCGTGAGAGCGCTTACCCGCGGGGGCGCGGGAGCCGGTGCCGGCGCAGGGGCCGAGCTAGGGGTCAGGCTTGGGGAGGTACGAAGAGGGAAAGGTAGACTTCGGGAAGAAAACGGAACGGTTCGCGCCAGCCGGCGATGGTGAGCCAGGGGATGCGGACCGGTAGAAGGTGGGTGTTGAAGACAGAGGCGTGGCAGCCGCAGCTCGCGCAGTTGTCGCAGGTGTCGCCGTCCCCGTCGCCGTCGTGATCGTGGCCGTGGTCGAGGGGGGCGCAGGGGCAGTCCTGAGCCGAGCCGCTCTGTACCTGGACCAGTTTCGCTGCGCCTTCCGAGACGCCGGTGTCGGCGTGGGCGGGACGGCACAGGGTCCCCAGGGCGAGCGAGAGGACCGCCACCAGGAGCAACCAGGTCAGGGATTTGAGCGGGACGAACTTGAGCATGGCGCAAGGCTAAACGAGATGGAGGATTCTTGTCAAGGGAGAACAGGAATAAATGTCTCTTTGGTATCCGCGTTGCCCCGCGCCGCTAGGGCTTTTTGTCCCCCTGCAGCTCTATACCGAGCTTTTCCAGGGCGTCCTGGATCGGGATGAAGAAGTTCATGCCGGCAAGCCCCTTGGCTCCCAGCCCGGCCACGGTGATGCCGAGCACGGATCCCCTTGGGTCGAGGAGCGGACCGCCGCTGTTGCCGGGGAGGATGGAGACGTCGCTTTGCAGGTAGCGGTGATCCTTGAAGCTGCGGTAACCGCTCAGTATCCCCTTGGTGAGGGTCGTGTTGAACTTCTCGCCCAGGGGGGAACCGAGAACGAAGACGTCCTCGCCGATGTTGGACTCGGTGGAACGCACGGCAAGCGGTGTCACCTCGGTCTGCTCGGCCTTCAGCAGCGCCACGTCGAGGGTCTTGTCGCTGCGCAGCACCTCACCCACCAGTTCGCGCCCGGTGGAGAGCTTCAGCTTGAGGAACTTCTGGGAACCCACCACGTGGTAGTTGGTGAGCAGGTGCCCTTCCTTGCTGATGAAGAAACCGCTGCCGCTTCCGGTTTCTCCCGTCACGGTGACCACAGCCGCTCGCAGGCTGGTGATGTTCTTGGCCAGCGGCTCGTCGAGCGGCTTGATGCGCTCCAGCTTCACGATCTTGGGATCGGCCACCTTAGGTTTGAGCACCTCGGTGCTGGTGATGGTGTCGTAGAGCCCCTGCTGGGCCAAAAGGTTCCGGGTCGCGGCCTTGAAGGCGTTGACGAAGAAGTCGTCGGGTAGGGTTTTCACCAGTTCCCCGGGCTGATAGGTCCCCTCGGTGGTCGCCTGGTACACCACCTTCTGCGCCTGGGGCGAGAACACCTGCCAGAATATCTTCAGGTAGACGCCACCCTCGGTCTCGGCGGACTTCACGCAGAAGTTGGCGTTCACCTCCTTGATGAAGATCCCCACCTGGAGATCCTCGGACGGCTGATCGTCCTCGGCGCTGCTCTCGAAGATCGCCTCGGACTTCACCGGAGTCGGGAAGTGGGCGGACTCCAGCTCGTCGCGAAAGGCCTTCGCCAGCTTGCCGCTGAAAATGCTGTAGACCTTCTTGTTCCACACCATGTCGCTGGACTTGCTGCAGAGCCACCCCTTATGCATCTCGCCCATCTTCTGGTTCTCGAAACGCGTCTTGATGGTCTTCAGAAAGAGCGCCTTGGCCTTGGTGCCATCCTTGAACTCAATGACCGGCTTTTCGGGGACCTGCTTGACCTGCGGCACCTCGGCCCAGGCGGAAGTTGCCAACAGTAGCGTTGAAGAAAGTAGCGGTACCAGCAGTTTTCTCGACATTGCACGCTCCGGTTTCGGGGGATCACATCACAGTGCGCCAGGTGGGGGTTGCAGTCAGCCCACGCCCCCCCCGTCCTTTTCGAGCCCGGCGATCGTCTCGATGACCTGGGCGTCGGCGGGGTTCTTCTCGAGGGCGAGCTTCAGCTGCTGCAGGGCCTCTGCGCGCCTGCCGAGCTGCAGGCAGGCGGCGGCGTAGTCGCGGTGCAGATCCCTGAGGTTCGGGTTCAGGGCGAGCGCCTGCTCGAAGTGCTGCAGCGCCTCGGGGTTCGCGGCGGCGGCGTAGATCGTCCCCAGCGCGTGGTGCGCCTCGGCGATCTGCGGGTTGACGGCAAGCACCTTCTGGTAGAGCTCCTGCACGGTCTCCCGCGGGCTCCCCAGGGCCTGCTCTACCGCGGCCAATCCGAAGTAGGCAGCGGGATGCTCGGGGTTCAGCTCGATGGCCTTTAGGAAGTGCTCCCGCCCCTTATCGGGCTCCCGCATCAGGTAGCGGATGTTCCCCAGGTTGATCTGCACGAAGGGGTTTTCGGGCTCCAGCCCGAAGGCGGCGGTGCACTGCTGCAGGGCCTCCTCGAGGCGGTGGGTGCGCATCAGGGCCGAGCCGTAGTTGTTGCGGCAGTTGACGTGGTCGGGGTTGAAGACGGCGGCCTTCTCGTAGTAGGGGAGGGCCTCCTCGTCGCGCCCGAGCTGCTGCAAGAGGAGTGCATAGCTGTAGAGGGAATCCCAGTGGTTGGGGGCGTGCTTGAGGGCTTCCGTGAGCACCGACTCGGCGTACTCGTAGAGACGCAGGTCGTGCAGGGCGTCGCCCAGCCGGTGCAGGACGTTGGCGCGGTCGGGGAGGAGCGCCACGGCAATCTCGTAGAGGACGGCGGCTTCGTACACGAAACCTGCGGCCTTGACGTTATCTCCGAAGGAGACGATGAGCTCGGCGATGCCGGGAATGCGCCCGTGCTGCGAGCTGTCGGAGAGCTGGGCGGCGAGTTCCTGGATGATGGCCTGGGAGATCCCCTGTTCGGCCTCGGAGCAGCGCTGGCTCAAGGAGCGCACGACCGCAACGGCATCCTCGACGCGGCCGCTCCCCGCCTTGATGGCCGCCGCAAAGAAGGGGGCCAGGTTGTCGTCCGGGAAGCGTTCCGTCATCTCCTGGTAGGCAGCGAGCGCCGCGTCGTTCTCGCCGCGCATCTGCATGAGGACCGCTGAGGTGAAGTCGGCGGGGCCTCCCTCAACCGCGACCGCCTCCTGCGGATCGGCCTGCCGTGGCTCTTTGCTCCCGAAGAACTTGCTGAAAAACCCCATGCCCGCACTCCTTGCTGGTTGATGCGCCGGAACCGGACGCCGCCGGCCGCTTGGCGCTGACAAATTAAGCCAGCTTTTCCGGAATGTCTACCACAAATGTCAGGCGCAAGGGTGGCGGAGGCGCTGCGTGGACGAGGTGGAGGACAAGGGAATGGTGGAAGCTAAGGGGACTGGCACCTTGCGGTGCCAGTCCCCCTCGCGCCCCTATTTCGGGAGCACCAGGTAGAGTTCCATCTGGTGGCCATCTTCGAGGTGGATCGGGAAGCACAGGCCCACCTCTCCCGCCGCGAGCGGCAGGCCGGCAGCGGGCGCAGGGACGGTGACCGGCGGGTTGATGGTCAGGGTAAAGCCGTCCTGGGAGGCCTTGGCCGCCACGTTGCCGCAGACCACGTTTATGAACTCGAGGAGGCAGTCCTCCAGGACCTCGACCGGCTCGTGATCGACCACGGCGGCGTGCAACAGGGCCTGCGCCACCTTCTTCTGCACCGGCTCGGAAACGGCGATCAGGTAGCGGGCGCTGGCGTCGCCGGCGAAATCGAGGGCCGCTGTCTGGTGGGAGGCCGGCAGCTGGGAGACGACCTGGCAGGCCCCGGGACGGAAACGCAGCCCGAGCACCCGGGTCACCAGCTTGTAGGTCAGATCGACCGTCATCTCCCACAGGGGCGCATCGGCCACCTTGACCGGGAGCGCGATGCCGTCGGCCACGTAAGGGGCCTGGTCGAGCTTGAAGGCCTCGAGCTGCCGGGCGAGCTTCTCCTGGTCCAGGGCGCCGACCTTTATGAGCGCCTCGCCGATGTAGAGGTGGGTAGCCTGCTGCCGGGCCACCACGTCGGCCAGCTGCCCCTCGGTGAGCGTGCCGGTCGCCACCAGGAGGTCGCCCAGTTTCATGTCCCGGGAGAGCTGGCTTTGGTGCGCACGCTCGATGTCGGCGGAGGTCACAAGCCCCATGGAGACGGCCATCTCGCCCAGCTTCAGGTTCTGCTTTTCCTGCAGGGCGATGGCCTCGACGATAGCCTCGCGGGACACCACCCCCTTTTCCACCAGGTACTGCCCGAAAAATTTCACTGCCATATCAGTTCCCCTTTTTGAAAGGGCCGCGGCTAGAGTGCGCGCAGGGCCCCCAGAATGTCCTCTGCCACGAAGGGCTTGGAGATGACGCACCGGGCGCCCAGTTTCATCGCCTCGTTGAAGTTGTCGCTGACCCCGCCGAGCGAGGTGACCATGACGACCTTGACCTCCTTGTCGAGGGCCACGATGCTGCGCAGCGCAGTGAGGCCGTCCATTCCCGGCATGTTCATGTCCATGCAGATGATGTCGGGGTTGTCCTGCTGGTTCGCCTTGATGGCTTCCGCGCCGTTTCTCACTGAGCCGATGCAGCAGAAGTCACCGGAGCCGCCGATGATCTGTTCCAGCTGGCGAGCCAC
The DNA here is from genome assembly GCF_014193515.1 of Geomonas silvestris. Taxonomy (GTDB): domain Bacteria; phylum Desulfobacterota; class Desulfuromonadia; order Geobacterales; family Geobacteraceae; genus Geomonas; species Geomonas silvestris. The sequence continues at coordinate 25,499 of NZ_BLXX01000002.1, forward strand.
TACCAGGCTGTCGTCCACTACCAGTACTTTTTTGGGCATGATGCTCTCCTCTTACGGTTATGGCCAATAAGGATGCGTCGCCTTACCGGGAGGGGACGATCCTGACTGAGTAATCGGCGAGTAATGACAGTAGCTTGAGAGATAAATGCAGGGGGTGGGGACTTGGGGCTGGGGGATAACCGGGAAAGGCGTTAAACCGGTTTGCCACGGAGGCCGGAGTACACGGAGAAAGGCCGAAAATGGGTTCGGCCTGGAAACGTTAGCGCTCAAGGCCGAACCGGTTAGCTAAGTTTTCAACGGATTTGGTTTTGGAAGTTCTCCGTGTGCTCCGTGTCTCCGTGGCGCAATTCGGGTTTTAGCCGGAGACGATCCGGATGTACTCCTTCTCGGTCACCAGTTCCTGCGGGCTCTCCATCCGGTCCAGGAAGACGATCCCCTTGAGGTGGTCGAACTCGTGCTGGAAGATGCGGGCCGTGAAGTTGGAAAACTCTTCCTCGCGCAGCTCGCCGCTGCGGGTCAGGTAGCGCACCCCGATCTTGCGGTGCCGCGGGACGATGCCGCGCAGCCCGGGGATGCTCAGACACCCTTCCCACCCCTTCTCCTTCTCGTCCGAGGCCCAGACGAGCTCGGGATTAACGAGCGCAAAGGGGGGGAGATCGGGCGCCTTGGGGTAGCGCGGGTTGGGCTGCGAGGCGATCACGAAGAGCGAGAGCGATTCGAACACCTGCGGCGCGGCGAGGCCGACGCCGTGGGCATCGTCGACGGTGACCAGCATGTCGTCGATGAGGGCCTGCACCTCGGGATGGGCGGGATCTGCGATGTCCCGGGTTACCTTCCTGAGTACCGGCTGGCCAAGCTGTGCTATCTGGCGGATGATCGGCATGGGTTTCCCCCTGAGAAAAGACTGTTGCTCGCTCAGTCATTCTAACACGACCGATGTGGTCCTGAAAGGGGGTGGCGGTTGCGGCTGTCGGGGGGCGGCAGGCCCTAGCCCAGCACCTCGCGCAGCACGCGGCTTAGGTCGTGGGGACGGTAGGGCTTGGCGAGCACGGCGTTGAAACCGTGCTCCCGGAAGTTCGCCATGACGGGGTCGGTGGAGTAGCCGCTGCAGACGATCGCCTTCACCTGGGGATCGTAGCTGCGCAGCATCTTGATGGCCTCTTTGCCACCGACTCCGCCGGGGACCGTGAGATCGAGGATGACGGCGGAAAACGGCTCGCCACTCTCCCTCTCGCGCCGGTAGAGCTCGGCGGCCTGTGTTCCGTTTTCCACGCACTCGGCCCGATACCCCAACTGCTCGAGGATCGCCTTGGCCAGGGTGCGCACGATCTCCTCGTCGTCCATGACGAGGACCCGGCTCGCCCCCCCGGAAACCTCCGCCACGCTGGAACCCGCCGGCACCACGACCTCCCGGGAAGCCGGAAGCAGTACCCGGAAGGTGCTCCCCTTGCCGAGCAGGGATTGGGCGGTGATGGTCCCCAGGTGCCGCTTGATGATCGAGTAGCAGGAGGCAAGGCCGAGGCCGCTCCCCTGTTTCTTGGTGGTGAAATAGGGGTCGAAGATCCGCTCGAGGTGCTGATCGGAGATGCCGATGCCGGTATCCGAGACGCTGATCTGGACGAAGGGGTCCCCGCCGGGAGTGCGATGGTTTTCCGCCGCTACGGTCACCATCCCCCCTTCGGGCATCGCCTGCACCGCGTTGAGCACCAGGTTGTGCACCACCTGGACCAGCTGCCCCTCGGCAGCCTCCAACGGCCAGAGATCCTCGGCGAGCTGCAGCTGGCAGCCGGCCAGGGAGCCGTGCAGCGCGAAGGCGACCGCCTCCTTGAGCAGGCCGGGGAGCTCGATCATCTTCTTCACCGGCTCGCCGCCACGGGCGAAGGTGAGCAACTGCTGGGTGAGGTCGCGGGCCCGCGCCGCGGCGCTCTCCGCCTCCTCCAGGCGCTGGGCCACCTTCTGGGGATCGTCGAGCTGGAATCCGGCCAGGGAGATGTTCCCCAGGACGGCGGTCAGGATGTTGTTGAAGTCGTGGGCGATGCCGCCGGCCAGGACGCCGATCGATTCGAGCTTCTGGGACTTGAGGATCTCCTGGCGGGCCTGGCGCAGCTCGGTTATGTCCTCGACCGTCCCCACGTACCCCACGATGCCGCCCTGCGGGTCCTTGATCGGGTTCACGAGCACCCGCACCCAGACCACCTTTCCCTGAGAGGTCAGCTTGCGGTGCTCGTGCCAGTACCCCTGCCCCTTGGCGGCCGCCTCGTTGCGCACCCGGAGGAGTTCCTCGCGGTCCTCCGGGTGGATGGCGGTGAGCCAGCCGTTGCCGGCCCCCTGGATGGCGAACATCCCGGTGATCTCCTCCCAGCGCGCGTTGCAGTAGATGTTGTTCCACTGGGCGTCGCAGCGGAAGATGCCGATGGGCGCCGAGTCGCACAGGGTGCGGAAGAGTTCGTTGCCGTCCTGCAGCGCGCGCTCGAGACGCTTGCGCTCGCTTATGTCGCGCACGATGCAGCAGTTGAACTCGAGCCCCTCGAGGTTCAGGTAGTTGGCGAGGACCTCGACCGGATAGCGGCGCCCGTCCCGGGTTTGGTGGGTGGTCTCGAACTGCCGGGTCCCCCGCTCCTTGAGCTCGCTCCAAAGCCGCCGGGGCTCCTCGTGATCGAACTCGGGGTCGATCTCGGTGATCGGCCGCCCCACCAGCTCCTCCCGTGCGTAACCGAGCTTCTCGCAGGCGACCCGGTTCAGGTCCATGATCCGCCCCTCGGAGCTGAGCCAGAATACCTCCGCACCCAGGTTCTCGAGGGTGAAGCTTTTGAAGCTGAGCTCCGCTTCGGTCTTTTTGAGGTGGGTGATGTCGCGGATCAGGGCCTGCTTCGAGATGCTGCCGTCGGCGTGGTACACCGGGGTGTTGATGCAGTGGTACCAGCGCCCGTCCTTGGGGCTCTTCACCTCCCAGGCGACCCGCTCCCCCTGGAAGACCCGTTCGTTGACGCACCAGGGGCAGACCTCTTCCAGGCCGTGCAGCGCCTGGTAGCAGTAGCTTCCCACCGCATCGCCGCGCCGCCCGATCAGCTCGTCGTTCATGTAGGTGATGCGGTAGTCCTCGGAACAGGTGTAGATCGAACCGTCGAAAGCGGAAAGGAGCGCACGGCAGCGCTCGTCGGTGGCAGCAAGGCGCTCCTCGAGAGCCTGGCGCTGGGTGACGTCGATAAAGATGCAGGAGAGTCTGCCGGGCTGGGGTGCGTGGATCTCGATCTGGCAGGTGCGCTCCCCAATGGCCTGGCACTCCTCGAGGAGTACGGTCTGGCCGGAAAGCGCCACCTGCCCGTAGGCATGCGCCCAAAGCCCGGCCGATCCCGGCAACACCTCGGGCACCGAATGTCCCACCAGCGAACTGGCCGGACGGCCGACCAGCTGCTCGAAGGCTGGATTGACCTCGAGGAAACGGCAATCGTAGGGGATTCCGGATTCGCTGCTGATGATCTCCAGGAGCGCGATCCCCTTTTCGGTACCGAGGAAGAGGGTACGGTAGCGGCGCTCGCTCTCCCTCAACCGGTCGCGGGCGCCGCGCAGGCTCAAGTACTCTCCGACCCGGTCCAGGAACTCGATCCCCTGGCAGGGCCGCACCAGGAAAGCGTCGGGGCCGCCGCTGCGCCGGCCGGCCGCGAGGGCTCCGTAGCGCTGGCGCTGGGAGGTCATCAGCACCACGAAGACCCCGGCAAGCTGCGGATCAGACGTGATGCAGGCAACGAGCTCCTCGGCAGAGCCGTCGGCCAGTTCATCGTCCAAAAGCAGGAGGTCAGGGCGGTACAGGGAGGTGAGCGAGAGCGCCTGGGCCGCGCTGTCGCCCAAGAGCACGCTGTAGCCGGCCTCCTCGAGGATCCGGCCGGCAGGCTGCAGGGGATCGGTCGTCTTCTCCACGACCAGAATAGTGGCGGGTACGATTATTTCGTGCATGTCAGCGGGAGTGTACGGCATACGTCAGACTCAGACGGTACAGGATAAGGTTTTCCCTCGAAGGGACGAAGAGTGTGCAAATTGAGGATCTCTAGGACTTTCCGGGTCTGCTGCATCGCGTGGCGTAACCGGCGCGCGACACTGCAGCACTTCTGCCTCCTCTTGGCGGCACTCACCCACGGTCCCTTGCCGAGTTAGCTGCGGTTGCCTCGGCAGGTCGGGAAGGTAGAAATAATCCCTTTACGTCAATTATGTCAAGATTTTTAATAAATTAGTTATAAACAGATGCGGCCATACGCCGACGCTACCTGTCGGCATCTGAGGGACAAATCGTACCGTTCGCGGCGCAGGAGAGGGGACGCTTTCGGGCCGGGAGGCAGAGCGCACCCCGGCCGCCTCAGGCGGGACAACTTGCTGAATTATATACACGGTGCTCCTTGCAGCGATGAAGCCCGCTTCAACGGGGAGAGACTCCGCCTACGGAAGGGGTGCTTGCCCGCCGCGGGGCGCTCCGGCAGCTTTCGGCGGCTTCCCCGCTGCGGACCACAAAATTTTTTCACTATTTCGCCTAAACTTTCTACCCCTGGTGCCGAACTAGTTAGAGAAAGCGCCGCCCCCCTTACCGCTGCGCGGCTTCGAACTCCGAAGCCTTCCCGACCACCCATCCCCGACCGCAGCAGTACCGAATACCTGAACCGGCAGGTTCGCACGAGACTGGATGCCAGGCGGCCGGTTCAGCCCGTTTGCGGACTGGAGAGGCATATGACGACAGAAGAAGAGATCACTCCGATAGCCGTCATGGCAACCCATCACGAGATAACCCGACTCTCGGTGTTCACCGAGGAGCTGGTGAAAGGCTGCCTCATGGGCGAGGACGCCAGTGCCCAGCACAAGCTCTCGGCGGTACTACGGGTATTCAGCGAGTTGGGGATCATCTGGCGCATCCTGTCCGAGATCAACGTGCGTGGCGTCATGACCAAGAACCAGCGCCAGTTCCTGCAGGACTTCTACGCGGGGATCACTTACTAGGAAGGGGCGCGGCGCCCAGACTCGCCCCGGTGCTAGCGGCCGCAGGTAGTCATCTTTAAGAGACGAATCCCCCCTGCCCCCCCTTTTTCAAAGGGGGGAACGTGAGTGCGCCAGCTGCGCTTCGTGGATAAGATATCCGTTTCTTGGATCCCGGGTTAGCAGAGACGAATCCCCCCTGCCCCCCCTTTTTCAAAGGGGGGAACGTGAGTGCGCCAGCTGCGCTTCGTGGGTAAGATATCCGTTTCTTGGATCCCGGGTTAGCAGAGACCAAAGCGCCATAAAAAAAGGTGAAAGGAGCCGGCTGCGGCGACCGTTTCTGGTCGTCCTGCCTGCTTCTTTCACCTTTTTCCGTTTGCTGCCTTGCGCTTGGGTGCGCGTTATGCGGACTTCTTGAAGTAGGAGAGGAACTCGTCCCTGGTGAGGTAGTTCTTGCGCACCAGGTGATCGATCGCATGGCTCATGACGCCGCGCTCCCCTTCCTTCAGGACGTCTTTCAACAGCACGAAGAAGGGGATGTTGCGGGTCTGCGGGTAGAGCCGGAAACGCTCCAGAAGGTCGAAGGCGGTCTGGTCCGGGAGCATCAGCGAGCAGAAGATCATGTAGGGGTGCACGATGGTCCCGAGCGCGATCGCCTCCTTGCCGGTGTAGGCGTTGAGCACCTCGAAGCCGAGCTTCACGATGGCGTGCTCGAGGTGCTCCTCCCCTCTGCGGGTGACCACCATGGCCTGCAGGTCGTAGTCGTCGGACTCGTCGGTGAGCCCGAAGCGCTGCAGCTTCTTGGTGAGGTAGCCGTTCTCGAGAGGGAGGGTAATGAACCCGGCCACCGGGAAGACCTCGCCCACCTGCCCCGTTTCGCTCAGGTAGAGCGGCAGGACCGGGATGTCGCGGGTCGCCGGGTCGGCGTTCAAGATCTGCAGGATCCCCCAGCCGTCGTCCGACCAGGGGGAGATGTCCAGGAGGATGGCAAGCGGCGTGCACTTGGCCAAGTCGGCGATGCCGGCCACCTTGCACCGGTAGCCGCCTTCGGCCAGGTAGCTGCAGACCACTGCCCCTCGTTCTATTTTATCGCCAAGCCCCAGGACCCAGAGCTCGCGGTCTTCGCATTCTTTCATTGGCACCCCCGGTTGCCGAACGATTTTTTTAATAAATAACAGATTTTGACGGCAGAGCAAGCGAAACCTTGAGCTTGTTGAAATCACTCCGGATCTGTGGTACCACCAAGCAGCTGTTCTAACACAGATACGACGGGAGTTTCATATGTCCAGCAAGGTATTTTTCGCCGACATGCGGGCGGGTTCGCGCGAGAACCTGTTTGGGAAGATCGGGAGGCTGATGCAGGAGGCGGGCCTTAAGGGGGTCGTCGCCAAGGGGGACCTGACCGCGGTGAAGGTGCACTTCGGGGAGAAAGGGAACCACACCTTCGTGCGTCCCATCTTCGTGCGCCGGGTGGTGGACGAGATCAAGGGGCAAGGCGGCATCCCCTTTCTCACCGACTCTTCGACGCTGTACCCCGGGGAGCGCAAGGAGGCGGCGAGCGCCCTGGTCTGCGCCATCGAGAACGGCTTCGCCTACGCGGTGGTGGGGGCGCCCCTTATCATGAGCGACGGCCTGCGCGGGCACACCGCGGTGGAGGTCCCCATCGAGGGGGAGCTCCTGAAGAGCGTCTCCATCGGCGCGGAGATCGTCGAGGCCCATGCGCTTATCGCGGTCTCCCACTTCAAGTGCCACGAGCTGACCGGCTTCGGCGGGACCCTGAAGAACCTGGGGATGGGGTGCGCGAGCCGCACCGGCAAGATGCAGCAGCACTCGACCGTGGCGCCCAAGGTGGCCGAGAAGTTCTGCAACGGCTGCTCGGTCTGCCTGAAGTCCTGCGCCCACGCGGCGATCAGCATCATGGAGGGGAAGGCGCAGATCGACGCCGCGGCGTGCGTCGGGTGCAGCCGCTGCATCACCGCCTGCCTGCAGAAGGCGATCAACATCCAGTGGAACGAGAGCGCCTCGCTCGTGATGCGCAAGATGGCCGAGTACGCGCTGGGGTCGGTTGCCGGCAAGAGGGAGAAGACCCTGTACCTCAACTTCATCACCCAGGTGTCGCCGGCCTGCGACTGCTACGGGCACGCCGACGCGCCGATCGTGAACGACATCGGCATCTGCGCCTCGACGGACCCGGTGGCGCTGGACCAGGCCTGCGCGGACCTGGTGAACAACGCGCGCGGCAACGAGAACACGGCGCTCTCAAGCGGCCACGAGCCGGGCGGCGACAAGTTCCGCGGGGTGCACCCGGAGATCGACTGGGAGGTGCAGCTGGAGCACGCGGAGAAGATCGGCCTGGGGGTGAGGGAGTACCAGCTGGTGAAGATTTAACGTCCAAAGCTCCGGACGCGGATGAGGCGGATTGGGTGCTCGTGCCGATTTCCGCGGATTAACTGCAACGTCGTTACCTGAAGCAAAAGAAAAGGCCGACCCGGGTGAGCATCCCGGTGTCGGCCTTTTCTTTGTCAGCGTAAGTATCTGCTTTTGACGTCTGTGGTTTATCCGCGGAAAACCCGCGGCATCCACGCCATCCGCGCTCCAGGGTTTTTGAGGTGTTTTCCTTACTTCAAAAACCCGAACTTCTTCATCCGGTACCGGAAGGCGTCGATCCCCAGGTTCAGCTTCTTGGCGGCCTTCGACTGGTTCCAGTCGGTGATCTCCAGGCTCTGCTTGATCAGCTCGCGCTCGACCTCCTCGATGTCGATCCCCTCGGGGGGGAGCTTGAAGGTGGTCATCGACACCGCACCGGACTGGCTCGCCTTGGCCACGATCTCGAGCGGCAGGTTCTCCAAAAGGAGGTTCTCGTCGGTCCCCAGGATGATGGCGCGCTCGATGACGTTCTTGAGCTCACGGATGTTGCCGGGCCAGCTGTACTCGACCAGGAGCTTCTCCGCCATGTTGGAGATCCCCTTCATCGGCTTGTTGAACTCCTTGGAGAAGTTCTCCATGAAGTAGTTCACCAGGGTGATGATGTCCTCCTTGCGCTCCCTCAAGGGGGGGAGGAAGATCGGGATCACCTGGAGCCGGTAGTAGAGGTCGTTTCTGAAGGTCTTATCCTCGATCGCCTTCAAGAGGTCCTTGTTGGTCGCCGAGACGATGCGCACGTCGACCGGCATCGACTTGGTGCCGCCGATCCTCCTGAAGGTGCGGTCTTCGAGGAAACGCAGGAGCTTCGCCTGCATGCCGATCTCCATGTCCCCGATCTCGTCGAGGAACACGGTGCCGCCGTCGGCCAGCTCGAAGAGACCCTTCTTCGAGGCCTTCGCGTCGGTGAAGGCCCCCTTCTCGTGGCCGAAGAGCTCGCTCTCCAAAAGGGTCGCCGGCACCGCGGCGCAGTTGATCGCCACGAACGGCTTCTCGGCGCGCGCCGACTCGTAGTGGATCCACTTGGCCACCAGCTCCTTGCCGGTCCCGGACTCCCCCTGGATGAGCACGGTCGAGGCGTCGCTCTTGGCCACCTTGGCCATCATCTCCAGCACGTTCTTCATGTGCTTGGAGTTCCCGAGGATCGTGGGCGGACCCTGCTTCTTGTGCTCGCTGCGTAACTGCACCACCTCGCGGCGCAGGTCCGAGGTCTCCAGCGCCTTGCGGATCACGATGGAGAGCTCGTCCAGGTTGAACGGCTTGTTGATGTAGTCGTAAGCCCCGTGCCGCATGGTGTTGACCGCGGTCTCCAGCCCCCCTTGGGCCGTTACCATGATGACCACGACGTCCTCGTCGGTCTCCTTGAGCCGCTGCAGCACTTCCAGGCCGTTGATGCCGGGGAGGTGGTAGTCCAAAAGCACCAGGTCGGGCTGCTCCTCGCGGGCGAGCCTGAGCGCGTCCTCGCCGGTCCCCGCGGTGTAGACCTCATACCCCTGTTTCTTGAGGTTCTGCTCCAGGGACCAACGGATCAGGTGCTCGTCGTCCACCACCATTATCTTCGTTCTGCGCATGGCTGCTCCTTAAAGCTGTGATGTACCGCACCAGCAGAATCTGCCGTGCCGGCGCCCCGCCCTCTGGCTTTAGGCTACCGCGTCTGCCAACTTGCACTCCCCGTCGCTGCCGTAGGCCGGGAGCTCCACCGTGAAGGTGGTCCCCTTGCCGCTTTCGCTCACCACGCTCAGGTGTCCTCCGTGCTGCTCGACCAGCCGGTGGCTGATGGCGAGCCCGAGGCCGGTCCCCTGTGCCTTCGTGGTGAAGAACGGGGTGAATATCTTTTCCAGGATGTTGGGGGGGATCCCCTGGCCGGTGTCGGTGACCTTCACCTGCACCAGGTCCTTTCCATCCGTCACGATGCGCCGGCTCTGCACGGTGAGGGTGCCGCCGTTGGCCATCGCCTGCACGGCGTTCAAAAACAGGTTCAAAAACACCTGCTGGATGTGCTTGGGGTCGACGTAGACCGGCGGGAGGTTCTCCTCGAGGTCGAGCTGCTTCTCGATGTTCTTCCCACCCCGGTGCTGCGAGGCGAAGACCAGGATCTTCTTGAGCGCCTGGTTCATGTCGGTGCAGGCCGGCTCCGAGATGGTCGGCTTGCCGAAGAAGAGCAGGTCGTTCACCGTCTTGTCCAGCCGGGAGATCTGCTCGAGCACCTCGTTGATGATGCTGATGCGCGGGTCCCCCTCGGTGAAGTCGTCCTTGATGACGGTCATCGCTGCGGCGATGCCGGTCAGCGGGTTCTTGATCTCGTGGGCGATGCCGGCCGCCATCTCACCCACCGAGGCGAGCCGGTCGGCACGCTCCATCTGCTGGAAGTGATAGGCCTCGAGTTCCTTCTTGGCCTTGTCCAGCCGGTCCACCATGGAGTCGAAGGAGAGGATCAGCCTGCCGATCTCGTCCTTGCCGTGCGTGGTCATGCGCACCGAGAGGTCCCCCGCCTCGACCTTGGCCATGTTCTCGGCCACCCGGGAGAGCGGCTTCTTGACGAACCTGACCATGACGATGGAGATCGCCGCGGAGAGGAAGAAGATGATGGCAAAGGTGGAGGCGGCGAAGAGCTTGGTGAGCTCGACGATCTTGCTCCTGGTCTCCACGAGCGAATAGTTCACGTTCAAAAGGCCGATGATCCGGCTCTTGGAGCCGTGGCAGAGGTTGCACTGCCTATCGTTGTAGATCGGCTTCACCATACCCAGCACCTCGCCGTGGCCGGGGAGGTTGAAGACGCCTTCGCGCTTGTTGTCCAGGTAGAGCTTGAAGTCGCGCTCGTCGACGGGACGGCCGACTTCGCCGGGCTGGGAGGACTTGAGGATGACGCCGTGCGGGTGGAAGATGCGCACGCCGACCAGCTTCTCGTTCTGGCCGACCATCTCCAGGATGACCTGGACATCCTCGGTGTTGCCGATGCGCATGGAGTTGTAGACGCTGCGCTCGATGGTGTTCAGCAAGAGGTCGCTGCTCTCGCGGGCGGAGTTGATGAGCTGCTGCTGCTCGCGGCGCAGGGTCAGGCCGGCAAAGGTTCCGATGCCGAAGATGAGCAGCGCGATCGTAAGGACGATGACCCTCGTTGTCAGACTCTTGAATATCAGAGTGCCTCCGCGTTAGGCGTTCAGGGGGTCGGGAGCCCGCAAGGCCCCAGGTGACAAGCGTACTGCCGAAAAACGCCCGGCCAAAGCCGGGCGCACAGATCGTTCAGGTACTGCAGCTGCTAGGGAGCGCCCGCCCCCGGCTGGTTGGTGCCGGTAGGAGGTCCGGAACTGCCGGGAGAGGGGGTGGCCGAGCCTTTCCCCCCGTCGGGGCCGGTGGTCGGCAACCCCTTGACCCCGCCGGCGGCGCCGGGTTTCGGGTAGTGGTTGTAGATGAACTGCCACTCGCTGTACTTCTTCTTCCCCTCGAAATCCTGCGGGTCGAGGTCCAGCGGGAAGTTGGCCTGTTTCAAGGGCGGCTTCTCGCTGGTGCTGGCCACCCCGACGATGCGCTGCGAGGCGTCCTTCACCACCGCCCACTCCTTGCCGGTGATGGGATCCACCAGGTTCGAGGGGCGCAGGAGGCGGACCCGCCCCGCCTGGCTCGGGTCGCTCAAGAGTGTCTTCAGGTCCGGCAGCGGGGGGCGCTTTACCGCGCCGGTCAGCGACCCGTCGCTCGCCGGGGTCTGCCTCCCGTTCGAGTCGGTGGAAGGCGGCCTGAAGCCGTACCAGCGCCTCAGGGCGTCGCGTATCTGGGTGCCGCGGAAGATGAGTTCCACCTCGCGCTCGCGCTGCATCCGGGTGCTCCAGTACTGCGCCCCCTGGGAGAGCATGATCCCCAGGATCACCACCATGACGATGGTGGCGAGGTAGGTGAGGCCTGCCTGCGAGCGGAGCGGGTGGCTCATTTCTTCCTCGAGAGGATCTCCCTGGCTTCTTCGATGAGGGTCTCGGCGTTGAGGCCGAAGTACTTCAGGAGCTCGTCGGCCTTGCCCGAGGTGCCGAAGCGGTCGTAGACGCCGACCCGCTTCATGAGGGTCGGGCAGTTCTCCGCGAGGAACTCGGCGACCGCGCCGCCCAGGCCGCCCACCACGGAGTGCTCCTCGGCGGTGATGATGGCGCCGGTCTCCTCGGCTGCCTGCAGAACCAGCTCCTTGTCGAGCGGCTTGATGGTCCCCAGGTGCACCACGCGTGCGGAGATCCCTTCCGCCTTGAGCTTCTCGGCGGCGGTCACGGCGGCGGCGGTCATGAGGCCGGTGGTGATGAAGGTGAGGTCGGTGCCGTCCACTACCTGGTTACCCTTGCCGATCTCGAAGGTGTGCCCGGCCGGGAAGACGTTGGGGACCTTGTTGCGCCCCAGGCGCACGTAGACCGGCCCCTTGTAGGCGGCAACCGCGCGGATGGCGGCCTTGGTCTCCTCGCCGTCGGCCGGGACGATCACGGTCATGTTCGGGATGGCGCGCATGATCGCCACGTCCTCGACGGACTGGTGGGAGCCGCCGTCCTCGCCGACGGTGACCCCGCCGTGGGTGGCGACGATCTTCACGTTGGCCTTGGGGTAGGCGACCGACTGGCGGATCTGCTCCCAGCCGCGGCCTGCGGCGAAGATGGCGAAGGTGGAGAGGAAGGGGATCTTCCCGACGGCTGCAAGGCCGGCGGCGGTACCCACCATGTTGGCCTCGGCGATGCCGCAGTTGAAGAAGCGCTCCGGGAATTTCTTGGCGAACACCCCGGTCTTGGTGGAACCGGACAGGTCGGCGTCCAGGGCCACGATCTTATCGTTTTCGGCGCCCAGCTCAGCCAGGGTCTCGCCGTAGGCGTCTCTCGTTGCAATCATAGTCGGATCCTTTCCTGTCTAGTCAAAGCAGCCCAGGCACTTGAGCGCCTCGGGAAGCTCCTGGTCGTTGGGGGTGACGCCGTGGTAGGCGGCCTTGTTCTCGAAGAGGTGCACGCCCTTCCCTTTCACGGTGGCGGCCACGATGGCGGTCGGCGCACCCTTGTGGGACTCGGCGGCGTCGAGGGCTGCGACGATGGCGCCCATGTCGTGCCCGTCGATCTCGATCACGTTCCAGCCGAAGGCGCGGAACTTGGCAGCGATGTCCCCCACGTTCATGACCTTCTCGACGAAGCCGTCGATCTGCAGGCGGTTCGAGTCGATGAGGGCGCAGAGGTTGTCGCTCTTGTAGTGGGCGGCGGCCATGGCGGCCTCCCATACCTGCCCTTCCTGGAGCTCGCCGTCGCCTAAGACCGCGTAGACCCGGTTCGGCTTACCTTCCAGCTTCAAGCCGAGCGCCATGCCGTTGGCCATGGAGAGACCCTGGCCGAGGCTCCCGGTGCAGACGTCCACCCCCGGGGTCCCCTTGGAGTCCGGGTGACCCTGCAGATGGCTCCCCAGGCGGCGCAGCATCATGAGGTCTTCGGCCGGGAAGTAGCCGGCCTCGGCGAGCGTCACGTAGAGCGCGGGGGCCGCGTGCCCCTTGCTGAGCACGAAACGGTCGCGGCCGTCCCAGGCGGGGTCCTGCGGGTTGTGGCGCATCTTGTGGAAGTACAGCGCACAGACCATGTCGATGGCGGAGAGCGAGCCGCCGGTGTGCCCGGACTGCGACTTGTGCAGCGTCTTCACGATGGCGACGCGCAGCCGCCTCGCCTTTTCCTCAAGCTCTGCAATCTTTTCTTTCACGAAGGTTCCTTTCAGGCTGGCGTTATTTTTCCTCGCCCGTAATCAGGTAATCGAGGATCACCTCATCCAGGCTGCGTGTGGGTTTGGCTGGGGCCGGTTCGGCGGGGGGGCTGGGGGGAGCCGGCGCTTGGTTGGGGGTGGCGTTGGGGAAGATGCGGGCGTCGAATTCGCCCCCCTTGAGGCGGCGCATCATCTCCTTGTGCTGCTCTTTCATGATGGATTCCACCACCTGCTCCAGCTGCTCCGCCTTGATGATGTCGGCGTAGCTGGTCTTTTTGGAGCAGAGGATGGTCCCGCCCAGGTAGAGCAGGGTGATGATGTGGGGATTTGCCAGACCGCTGTCCTCGGTCTGCACGTGGAATAACTCCCCTTTATACCGTATGTTGTGATTGAATCCGAGCACCATGACCGTCATCCTCTACGCCAAATGGCGTACCTGCGCAAATTAGCACAGCGCCGTCGGCGTTGCAAGCTAATTACGCAGGTCTCCCATGAGAAGGCATCCGGGTAAAACCGCTTATTTTGCCAGCAGTTTCTTGATGCGTTCCACAGCCTCCATGGCGTCCTTGGCGTAGAGGTCGGCGCCGATCTCGTCGGCGTACTGCTGGGTGACCACGGCGCCCCCCACCATGGTGAAGGTCTTCACCCCTTCGCGCTTCAAAAGCGCGACCACCTCTTCCATCTGGGCCATGGTGGTGGTCATGAGGGCCGAGAGCCCGACGGCGTCGACCTTGTGGGCCTGCGCCTCGTAGAGGATCCGGTCCGCCGGGACGTTCTTACCCAGGTCGATCACCTCGAAGCCGTGGTTCTCCAGAAGCGTCACCACGATGTTCTTGCCGATGTCGTGGATATCCCCCTCGACGGTCGCCATGAGGATGCACCCGAGGGAGGCGAGCCCGCCGCCGGAGAGTTCCTGCTTCAGGCGGGTGAAGGCGGCCTTCATGGTGTCGGCGGAGAGCATCACCTGCGGCAGGAAAAACGCCCCCTTGTCAAAGCGCCTTCCTACCTCCTCGAGCCCCTTCAAAAGCGCCTCGGAGCTCACCTCCATGGGGGTGAGCCCTTCGGCGAGCGCGATCTCCACCAGGCCGACCACGTTCTCCAGGTCGCCGTCGATGACCGCCTTGGCCAGGCGCCCGCGGATCCCTTCCGGCTCGGCAGCAGGTGCGGTCGGGGCGGCCTCGGCGACCACATTCTTGTAGGCCTCGATGTAGCCGGCGGCGTTGGGGTCGCGCCCCAAAAGCACCATGGCCGAGCGCCAGGCGGCGAGCATCGGGGCCTCCTTCACGTTGACGATGGCGGCGGAAAGCCCCGCTTCCATTGCCATGGCGAAGAAGGTGGAGGAGATGAGCGGCCGCGAGGGGAGGCCGAAGGAGATGTTGCTGACGCCGAGCACGGTGTTGAGCTTGAGCTCGCAGGTCACCTTGCGGATCGCCTCGAGCGCCACCAGGGCACCCTTGGGCTCCGCGCTCACGGTGAGGGTGAGGCAGTCGACCACCAGCTGGTCGCGGGAGATCCCCGCTTTTGCGGCGGCCCGGGCGACCTTCTCGGCGATGGCGACGCGACCGGCGGCCTGCGCCGGGATCCCGGCCTCGTCGAGGGTGAGGCAGACAAGCGCCGCGCCGTACTTCTTGGCGAGCGGCAGCACCGCGGCGAGGCTCTTCTCTTCGCCGTTCACCGAGTTGATGAGGACCTTGCCGTCGGCCGCCTTAAGGCCCGCCTCGAGCGCGGCCGGCGAGGAGGAATCGAGCACCAGCGGGGTCTGCACCGCCCCCTGCACGCAGAAGACCGCGCGCTCCATGGCCGCCGGCTCGTCGATGCCGGGGGTGCCGACGTTCACGTCGAGAAGCGTCGCCCCCAACTCGGTCTGCTCCATCGCCTCGCGGCGGATGTAGCTCACCTTCCCCTCCCTCAACTCCTGGGAGTAGAGCTTCTTGCCGGTCGGGTTGATCCGTTCCCCGATGAGCGCCGTTTTCTGGCCGGCGCCGATGGCTGCGAAGGAGCCGCGGCTGGAGAGCCAGGTGACGCCGGTCTCGGGGGCGCGGCTGAAGGGCTTCTGCTTCCCGGCAAGCGCCGTTTGCATGACGGAGATGTGCGCCGGCGTCGTGCCGCAGCAGCCGCCGATGATGCGCACGCCGAGTTCGATGAGCCGGTCGTGGTAGGCGGCCATCTCGTCGGGGGTGCCGGGGAAGACGGTCTTGCCGTCTTTCAGGACCGGGAGCCCCGCGTTCGCCTGGCAGATGAGCGGCAGACGGGTCACGCGGCGCATGGCGGAGAGGATCTCGTAGATGCCGTCCACCCCCAGGCCGCAGTTGGAGCCGACGATGCTCGCGCCCACCGCTTCGAGGGTGATGGCTGCCGATTCCGGCGGGGTGCCCAGCACGCTTCTCCCCTTCTCCTCGAAGGTGAGCATGGCGATGACCGGGATCTCCTGGGAGATCTCGCGGATGGCGATCACCGCGGCGCGGATCTCCTTGATGTCCAGGAAGGTCTCCAGGGTGAGCAGGTCGCAGCCGGCGTCGATGAGGGCGGCCGCCTGGGCCTTGAACATCTCGCGCATCTCGTCGAAGGAGAGATCCCCCACCGGTTCGACGAAGCGCCCCGTGGGGCCCATGGAGCCGGCCACGTAGGCCTTGTCGCCGGCCACCTGCTTGGCGATCTCCACCGCCTTCTGGTTGATCTCCACCAGCCGGTCGGCAAGCCCGTAGTGGGAGAGCTTTTCGGCGGTACCGCCGAAGGTGTTGGTGACGATGATGTTCGCGCCGGCGTCCAGGTAGGCCTGGTGCACCCCGGCGACGATTTCGGGGGCGGTGAGGTTCAGCTCTTCCGGCGACTGCCCGGGCTTCAGGCCGCGCTCCTGCAGCATGGTCCCCATGGCGCCGTCCAGGATCAGTACCCGCTCTTCGATCGCCTGCATAAACGGCTTCTTCATCGTTACCCCCTCCAAAAGCAAGTTCTACGTTCTAGGTTCTAGGTTGAAAGTTCGGTGTTCAGGAAAAGAAAATGGCGTCGATTACGGCGCCGGGTGGTTCGTGGTTCCTGCTTGTGCCGGGGGACTGGTTCCGCCAGGTGCCTGTCCCCTTAGGTTTAGACCTCATACGGCTTTCCGCCGACTCTCCCTCCCCGAGGGCCAGGGTGAGGGGGAAGCCGAAATAACTGGCCATGCCCCTGCGTGACAGCCTCACCCACCCCCCTGCCCCTCCCGTCAAGGGCGGGGGTGAGGTCGGGTTCCCGGCACTATTTACCCGGCTTTGCAGCCTTCTCGCCCTTTGCTGCTTTCCCGGGCATTCCGCCCTTGTTGGCCTTCTCGCCCTGCGGCTCCACGCCTACCGGCGCGCCCTCCGCTGCCGGCTGCTCCAGCGAGAGGTCCGGGGCGAGCGGGGATCTCAGGTCGAGGTGCCCCTTCAGGGTCTCCGGCGCTACCCCGTTCACCAGGATCTGCACCTTCTTCACCTGCGGGAAGTTCGCGGTCACGGTATCGACGATGGAATAGGCGGCGACCAGCTCGGCGGAACTCCCCTCGGGAAGCCCTTGCTGCAGCTCGGGCCCGAAGTCGATGAGCGCCAGGTCCCCCTTGAGCTGCACCCCCAGGATCCGGGTGTTGGACGGCAGGGTCGGGCCGAGTTCGCCCAACGGGCCGCGCACCAGTTCGTCCACCACGCCCTCTATGTCGGCCTCGGTCTCGTCCTCTATCTCGACCTCGCGCCCCTCGCGCGCCAGGCGGTCGCCATCGGAGGAGGCGAAGAACAGGTTGACCACGCGGGTGGCAGCCGGCGCGGGCTCACTCTGCTGGGGCTGCTCCGCCTTGCGGTGCGCAGTCTGGTACTTCTTCACTACCAGCGCGCCCACCACGAAGGCGAAGACCACGAAGGCCAGTACCAGTATTCCCTTTGCCCTGCTAGGCTTCTTCCTCACCGACCCCTCCGTCTTGCAGTTCCTGCTCCAGGTTCACCTGGTAGACATCGCCCAGCCGCCCGCCCAGGAACCGGTTGCCGACCCGGATGAAGCCGGCGGGGATGTCGGATACGTAGTAGTGGTGGTTCCCCTGCTCCCCGTCGGGACGCAGCAGGTGCGATTCCGAGAGGATCCGGGCCACGGTGATGGCGGTCTGTTCCGCCGAATCGACCAGGGCCACGTCGGGCCCCATCACCTCGGCGATCACATCCTTGAGGATCGGGTAGTGGGTGCAGCCGAGCACCAGGGTGTCCACGTTCTGGTCCTTCAGCTCCTCGAGGTAGATGCGCGCGGCGAGCCTCGCCACCTCGTTGTCCACCCACCCTTCCTCGGCGAGCGGCACGAAGAGCGGGCAGGCCTTGGTGACCACCTCGATATCCGGGTTGATGCGCTTGATCGCCTTGGTGTAGGCGCTGGAGCCGATGGTCCCGGCGGTACCGATAACCCCGACCTTGCCGCTGCGGGTGACCTGGCAGGCGGCGCGGGCCCCCGGCTCGATGACGCCGACCACGGGGATGGGGAGCTCCCTCTGCAGCTGGGAGAGCGCGACCGCCGAGGCGGTGTTGCAGGCCACCACCAGGAGCTTGATGTCCCGGCTCAAGAGGTAATTGGCGATCTGGCGCGAGTAGCGGATCACGGTCTCGGGGGACTTGGTGCCGTAGGGGACGCGCGCGGTATCTCCGAAGTAGATGGTGTCTTCCTGGGGGAGCGAGCGGACCACTTCCTTGAGGACCGTAAGGCCGCCCACACCCGAATCAAATATGCCTATTGCTTTCCACGCCACAAAACTCTCCAAACACGCAAGCTTTAACCACGGAGGGCACAGAGGCACTCAGAGGAAAACCCTTAACCTTTAACTTTCAACCTTTAAACCCTTAAAAGCCGACCACAGAGTAACACAGGGGGAACTGCGAGAGGTACACCGGGTAAACCCTAAAGTCTTTGGGTCTCGACGTCCTGTTTTTGCCTTCCTCTGTGTTCCTCTGTGCGCTCTGTGGTTCATGCTCTGTGGTTCATGCTTTGGGAACAGCGAGAGAATCGCACAGGCTAAACCCTTAAATCTTTAAGTCTTTAAACCCGTTTTTGCCTTTCCCTGTGTTCCTCGGTTTTCCCTCAGTGTCCTCTGTGGTGAGCTTTTCGCCTTTGTTTAACAGAAGAGCTGGACGAGCGGCACAGCCAGGAACACTGCGGGGAGCAGGTTCCCGACCGGCAAGCGCTTCAGCCCCAAGAGGTCGAGCCCGATAGCCACGATCAGGAGCCCCCCCACCGCGTTCATCTCGCGCACCACCGCCGGGGTCAGAAGCTGCTGCGCCGCCGTGGCGCCCAGGGTGATGCTCCCCTGGTAGAGCAGAAGCGGCCCCGCCGAGAAGAGCACCCCCGCCCCCAGGGTAGAGGCGAGCGCCACGGAGGCGACGCCGTCCAGGGCCGCCTTGGCGTAGAGGATCTCGGGGCGCTGCCCCAGCCCGTCCTGCAGGGCTCCCATGATCGCCATGGCACCCACGCAGTAGAGCAGGCTCGCCGTCACGAACCCCTCGGCGATCTTGCCGCTCCCCTTGAAACGGCGCTGCAAAAGCGACCCGAAGTCCTCAAGGCGCGCCTCGATGCCGACCAGCTCGCCCAGAAGACCGCCGCCGATCAGGCTGCCGATCACGATCATCGGCTCCTGGCTTTTGAGCGCAAGCTGCGCCCCGATCAACAGCACCGCAAGGCCCAAGCCCGCCATGATGGTGCCGCGCACCCGCTCAGACAAAAGATGCCCGGCCTTGAGGCCCAGGCAACTTCCCAGCACGATTGCCGACGCATTTACCGTCGTTCCCAGCATAATCATCCAGCAAAGATAGTGAGTTGACCGGGGAAAGGCAAGGAAAAACCGACCCTCGCCGGCACCGCTACGGGTAGGGGGATTTTAACGTCGTATAACAGCATTCCATGTTGACAATTATATGCGAAAATGCTTCTATGGCGGCTCTCCCGTAAAAATGCCTAAGTATTTAATAAACAGTAAGAATTGGTCTTACCAGCTGTTTTATTTGGCCATACTTTGTTCTACTCTATTCAACCAGAACAGCAAAAGGAGAGTCAATGGAAGCACGGAAATTCAAGAAGGTCATGGCTGCCAACCGCGGGGAGATCGCCATCCGCATCTTCCGGGCCTGCACCGAACTGGGCATCAGCACCGTAGCAATCTATTCGGAGGAGGACAAACTCTCGCTCCACCGCTACAAAGCTGACGAGGCCTACCAGGTCGGCAAAGGGAAGAAGCCGATCGACGCCTACCTGGGGATCGACGAGATCATCGCGCTCGCCAAGAAGCGCGAGGTGGACGCCATCCACCCGGGATACGGGTTCTTGGCCGAGAACGCCGAGTTCGCCGAGAAGTGCGAGGCAAACGGCATCGCCTTCATCGGGCCCACCGCCGAAATGCAGCGCGCCCTGGGCGACAAGGTGGCCGCGCGCAAGGTGGCCAAGGCCGCCGGCGTCCCGACCGTGCCGGGGACCGAAGAGCCGATCCAGCACGAGGAAGACGCCCTCATCTTCGCCAAGAACTACGGCTATCCGATCATCATCAAGGCGGCCGCGGGAGGGGGCGGGCGCGGCATGCGCGTTGCGCACGACAAGAAGGAACTCCTCGAGGGGCTGCAATCCGCCTCCAGCGAGGCCAAGGCCGCCTTCGGCGACGCGTCGGTCTTCCTCGAGCGCTACCTGAAAAACCCCAAACACATCGAGGTCCAGGTGCTGGGGGACTCCTTCGGAAACCTGGTGCATTTCTACGAGCGCGACTGCTCCATCCAGCGCCGCCACCAGAAGGTGGTCGAGTTCGCGCCGTCTTTGGCCCTGCACGGCGACACCCGCCGCGCCCTGTGCGCCGATGCGCTCAAGATCGCCAAGCAGGTCGCCTACCGTAACGCCGGCACCGTCGAGTTCCTCTTGGACGAGGAGGGGCGCTACTACTTCATCGAGATGAACCCGCGCATCCAGGTCGAGCACACGGTGACCGAGATGATCACCGGCCGCAACCTGGTGCAGGCCCAGATCCTGATCGCCGAGGGGAAGAGACTCTCCCACCCGGAGATCAACATCCCGAACCAGGGTTCCATCGAGATGCGCGGCTACGCCATCCAGTGCCGCATCACCACCGAGGACCCGGCCAACAATTTCGCCCCGGACTTCGGGACGCTCACCACCTACCGCTCCTCGGCCGGTTGCGGCGTGCGCCTCGACGCCGGGAACGCCTTCACCGGCGCCCAGATCACCCCGCACTACGACTCACTCCTGGTCAAGGTCTCCGCCTGGGGACTCACCTTCCAGGCGGCCTCCCGGGTCATGGACCGCTGCCTGCAGGAGTTCCGGGTGCGCGGCGTGAAGACCAACATCGGCTTTTTGGAGAACGTGATCACCCACCCGGTGTTCCTGGCCGGCGAGTGCAACACCTCGTTCATTGACCAGCACCCCGAACTGCTGCACCTCAAGGAGAAGCAGGACCGCGCCAACAAGGTGCTGCGCTTTTTGGGCGACGTCATCGTAAACGGCTCTCCGGGTGTGGCTGCGCCGCAGCGCTCCGCCGAGATGATCGAACCGGTCGTCCCCGAGGTGGACCTCTTGGCCGCGCCCCCCAAGGGGACCCGCGACATCCTGCGCGAGCGCGGCGCCGAGGGGCTCTCGGCCTGGGTCCTGGAGCAGAAAGGGCTCCTCATCACCGACACCACCATGCGCGACGCGCACCAGTCGCTTTTGGCCACCCGGGTGCGCACCCACGACCTCCTGCAGATCGCACCCGCCACTGCGCGCCTGGGAGGCAACCTCTTCTCCCTGGAGAACTGGGGCGGCGCCACCTTCGACGTCACCATGCGCTTTTTGAGGGAGTGCCCCTGGCATCGGCTGCACGCGCTCTCCGAGGCGATCCCCAACGTGATGTTCCAGATGCTTCTGCGCGGCGCGAACGCGGTCGGCTACACCAACTACCCGGACAACGTGGTGCAGCGCTTCATCGAGGAGGCGGCCGAGGCGGGGATCGACGTCTTCCGGGTCTTCGACTCGCTCAACTGGACGCCGGGGATGGCGGTCGCTATGGAGGCGGTGAGAAAGAGCGGCAAGGTCTGCGAGGCAGCCATCTGCTACACCGGCGACATCTCGGACCCGACCCGCACCAAGTACCCGCTCTCCTACTACGTGAACATGGCGAAAGAGCTGGAGAAGATGGGCGCCCACATCCTCGCCATCAAGGACATGGCGGGGCTCTTGAAGCCCTACGCCGGCTACCAGCTGGTGAAGGCGCTGAAAGAAGAGATCGGCATCCCGATCCACCTGCACACCCACGACACCTCCGGAAACGGCGGCGCGCTGCTCTTGATGGCGGCCCAGGCCGGGGTAGACATCGTGGACGCGGCGCTCTCCTCGATCTCGGGGCTCACCTCGCAGCCCAACCTGAACGCCCTGGTGGCGGCCATGAAGGGGACCGAGCGCGACCCGCAGGTGAACGAGCGCGGCCTGCAGCAGCTCGCCAACTACTGGGAGACGGTGCGCGACTACTACGTGCCGTTTGAGAGCGAACTGAAAAGCTCCACCGCCGAGGTCTACCACCACGAGATCCCCGGCGGGCAGTACTCGAACTACAAGCCGCAGGTGGCGGGCCTGGGTCTCATCGACCGCTGGGAAGAGTGCAAGGAGATGTACCACAAGGTGAACCACATGTTCGGCGACCTGGTGAAGGTGACCCCCTCCTCCAAGATCGTCGGCGACATGGCGATGTTCCTGGTGAAGAACAACCTGCAGCCTGAGGACATCTACGCCGACGGGGCGGACCACGCCTTCCCCGAGTCGGTGGTCGGCTTCTTCAAGGGGATGATCGGCCAGCCCTACCTGGGTTTCCCCAAGGAGCTGCAGAAGATCATCCTGAAGGGACAGGAGCCGATCACCTGCCGCCCGGGCGACCTCCTCGAGCCGATCGACTTCGAGGCCGAGCGCGAGAAGGCGGCTGCCAAGGTCGGGCACCCGGTGAACGACAAGGACCTGATGTCCTTCCTCATGTACCCCAACGTCTACGTGGAGTTCGACCGGCAGCGCCAGGAGTACTCGGACACCTCGGTGATCCCGACCCCGATCTTCTTCTACGGCCTCGAGCCGGGACAGGAGACCTCGATCGAGATCCAGCCGGGCAAGACGCTGATCGTCAAGCTGAACGCGGTAGGGAAGACGCAGGCCGACGGCACCCGGCAGATCTACTTCGAGCTGAACGGCAACGCCCGCAGCGTGATGGTGCGCGACAATTCGGTGCAGAGCGAGGAGGCCTCCCACGAGAAGGCCGACAAGCACAACCCGAAACAGATCGGCGCCCCGATGCCGGGGAAGGTGCTCAAGGTGAACGTGAAGCCCGGCGACGCGATCAAGGCCGGCGACATCCTGGTGGTCACCGAGGCGATGAAGATGGAGACCAACGTGAAGGCCAAGGAGGACGGCATCATCGCCGAGGTGCGCTGCAAGGAAGGTGGCAACGTGGAAAAAGAGGAGCTGATCGTCGTATTGGCCTAGACAGTTTCACCACCACAGACGGGGTTATGACACATACAAAAGGAGGGCTTCGGCCCTCCTATTCTTGTCAGCATCCTCCTACGTCAAGCAGGTGACGCAGAAGATCCTGGAACCGGAGGATTGCCTGTTTCTTGGGCATTTTGCTGGAAATCAGCAAAAGTCGTCAAAATGAGACGTCGGGTGCTCCGTTTGTCCACATAGTTTTCCACAGGTGCGGTGGATAGCGGAGCATTCACTGGCAATCATCTACGCGCAAGGCTGGCTAACCTGCTGAAAGTTGTCCACTTTAAGGCGAACCAGGAGCGACCCGACAGATAATTGACGCCGCAGTAGCAGCTAGGTGACGCTTTTTCGCGCCGGCGGTAAGGATGGACTACAAGATTTCGGCAAAGCGCGCAGGGTCCTACACTGGGTGCTGCAGCGGGATCCGGAGAGGACACGGCGTGGGGATTGGGGCGCAGGCGGAGGAAGCACGGCAGGAAACCGAGGACGCAAGAAAGGCCTTAGAAGGAACACAAAAGGGGCGGCGAAAAATCGCCGCCCCTGGATCTGGTGGGCCGCCGCGGGATCGAACCGCGGACCTGATGATTAAGAGTCACCTGCTCTGCCAACTGAGCTAGCGGCCCAGAACGGAAATCTCAGCAGCCGGACTGCCGGCTGACCTGAACATACCGCAACTCAGGCTCCCTCGCAAGACTTATTTTGACATTTACGATACAGTCAATCGCAAACGCCAATGCAGCCGGATATCTCTACTTCTGCGCGGCAGCACCGGAGACCGTCAGTTCCTGGTGCGGCCACCCCTGCATGCCCCCCTCAAGGATGCGCATCCGCTTTTCGGCGACCCCCTTGCTCTTCAGGTAGTCCCAGGCGTTCTTGGCGCCGCCACCGCCGCGCGGGCAGACGATGACTACCTCGTGCTGGCTGGCGGCAATGACCGGGAGCACCTTGTCCAGCTTGGCGCGCTCGGCATCGCTTTTGGCGGGGAAGGCGTCGGTCTCCAGCGCGTTCTTGAAGTGGCGCTTGGCGAATTCTGCCGGGACCTGGATGTCGACGATGATCATCGGTTTGGCCTTTTCCAGAGACGCCTTGAACTCCTTGGTTCCGGTGTAGGTGTAACCGGAGGCGCAGGCGATGCCCCCCAGGAGCAGGGAGCCCAGCAGGGTAAACAGTAACGACTTCTTCATGGTGAAACTCCTTGTGGTTTGGCGTGCCGAACTCCAGCTCGGACCGCGATAATCCAATAGGACGCAGCGGCTTTTTCAGGCCATTTGATCGTCGAGCCCGATACGAGTGAATCCCCCTGAGGAAGGAGCAGTTGACGCAGCGAACGCGCAAATTGTCCGGCCGCCCGACGAAAGAGAAGGTTACCTCCCCGGCGATGCGGTACAATGTGAGCTGCTGGCAAATTAATTAACACAGGAGGTGTCTCACATGACCTGCACCATCGACCCGGCGGGGTTGATACGCACACTGGAGACGTCCACCGGTACTGTCCTGCTCGACGTGATGCTCCCCGAGCACTACCAGGCTCACCATATCCCCGGCGCCCTGAACGTCTGCGTCTACGAAGTGGTCTTCATGGAGACCGTGCGGCGGCTCATCCCGAATCCGGATACCCCTATCATCGTCTACGACACCAGCAGCCGCTCGCAGGCCTCCGAGTGTGCCGTGCAAAAGTTGACGGCGGGCGGCTACCGCAACGTCTGTGAATTGAGCGGCGGCCTCGAGGCCTGGCTCGCAGCAGGTCGGCCGCTGGAACCCGCGGGGGCCGCGCTGCAGGGAGATCCGGGGATCCAGGAGGGCAGCTACCGGATCGACCCGGAGAAAAGCCAGGTAGTCTGGACCGGGCGCAACCTGAACGGCAGGCACACCGGCACGCTCGCCATCTCGAGCGGCGAGATCACCATCGCCCAAGGGCAACTCACCGGCCGGATCGCCCTCGACATGAAGAGCCTCACCAACTCCGACCTGCAGCAGGCCGACTACCGCGACATGCTGATCAACCACCTGCTCTCCGAGGACTTCTTCGAGGTGGAGAAATACCCCCAGGCCGAGGCGCTGCTGAAGAGCTGGAGCCCGATCCCCGGCGCCACCCCGGGCCGGGCCAACTACCTCATCGAGGCGGATCTCACCATCAAGGGGGTCACCCACCCGGTGCAGCTTCCCGCACTGATCGCCCCCGACGCCGACGGGATCAAGGCCCAGGCGACCCTGGAGATCGACCGCACCCAGTGGAACGTCCGCTACGGCTCGGGAAGGCTCTTCGAAAAACTCGGCATGCACCTGGTGAACGATATGGTGACGCTGGATTTCTTCCTGCTGGCGGTGTAGCAAAGGCGCCTTCAATAGAAGGCGGATGACGCGGATCTTGCGGATCGGCGCGGGTAAAGCAATGATCGGCGTCGAGGCAAAACAAAAGGGCAACCATTAGCTGGTTGCCCTTTTGTTCGTATCTCAGGTTTTTACTGCGGACGAACGCTCTTACCCCAGCTGGCGCACCGCCTCGACCAGCTCCTCTCGGGTGAGCCCCTGCTTGACGGCTTCCGCGAAGGGGCCGCTGTCGGCCTGGTAGAGGTCGTAGCGCGGGGTACGCTCCTCGCTCCCCTCCTCTTTCACCAGGCGGTTCGCCACCACGCCGGCCTTCGAGAGCTGCGGTTGGGCGCAGCAGTTGGGGCAGCCGGAGATGGCCCAGGTCATCCCCTGCGCCGCCGGCCCCATGGCGTCGAGGAGCTCGCCGGAGATCTCGCGGGTCGGCGCGAGCCCCATGATGCACTCGTGGTTCCCCGGGCAGACCCGGAAGGTCACCCGCTCGCGCGGGGATTCGGCGGCAAAACCGGCCTCGCCCAAAAGCTGCAGGGCCAGGGTGCGCTGCTCCGCCGAGACGAGGTGCATCTCGATGTTCTGGTCGCCGGTTACCATGAGCTGGCCGCCGCAGTAGTCGCGCGCGATGCCGGCCAGGGTGGCCAGGGTATGGCAGCTCAGCTCTCCGGCAAATACGCGCGCCACCAGCCGCGCCTCCTCCTGGGGCACCGGGACGAGGCGCGCGGAGAGCGTCGGGGCGATGGGGAGCTCGTCAAACACGCCCGGCTGAGCGAAGACCATCTCCCTGAAGGCCTGCTCGCCGATCTGGCGCACAAAGTACTTAAGGCGTTTGGGCGGCGGGGTGTTCTCCCGGTAGAGCCGCGCGATGGTCTCGATGAGCGGCAAGAGGCTCTCCTCGGCCACGCCTTCGGCCAGGAGGAACCCCGGCTGCGGCTCGCGCCCCAGGCCGCCGGCGCAGTAAACGTCGAAGCGGTTTTTCCCCTCCTCTGATCCGGCGATGACCAGCCCCACGTCCTGGATCAGGTGCCGGCCGCTGGCGGTGTCCGCCTCGATCCCGACCTTGAACTTCTTGGGGAGGTTTTCGAAGCGGGGGTTCCCCGTGAAGTGGCGATGGATGCGCCGCGCCAGTGCCTCGAGCTCGGGCGCCGCTACGTTGGAAAGGGAGCCGCAGACCACGCCGCGCACGGCGCCGCCGCAGGCACCGCGGTTCACCAGGCCGACCGAGGCAAGCTGCGCCGCCACCGGCGCCAGGTCCTCCAGGGTAAGCCAGTGCAGCTCGATGCTGCCGCGGGTGGTGAGGTGCACCAGGCCGCGCGCGTAACGCTCGGAGATCTGCGCCACCTTGAGCGCCTGGTCCGAGCTGATGATGCCGGCGGCAAGCTTCACCCGCTGCATGTGGAATTCCTTTTGGCGCTGAGGGTAGATCCCCTCGAGGCGCAGTTTCTGGATGTCGATGGTCATCTGGTTTGCTATCTCCTGTATGCCGCCGTTTTTTTGTTATGCAGGGGGCGTTGCTGCGTGGGTTATTTCAGGAAGTCGAGGAGCTCCGCGATGAAGCGCTCCTTCGCCTCCAGGTGCGGGATGTGCCCCACGTTGGGGAGCTCGACGAGCTTCGCACCGGGTATCTGGGCGGCGGTCCTGCGGCCGAGTTCGGGGTACTGGCCGGCCTTGGAAAGCAGCTCCTTGGGGAGCCGGGCCTTCCCTACCACGGTCCGGTCCGACTGGCCGATCACCAACAGCGTCCGGGCCTTCACCTGGTTGAACTCGTGGCAGACCGGCTGTTCGTAGATCATCTGGTAGGTGAGCGCCGCCGAGAGCGCCAGGCGCGGGTACTCGCCGCTCAGGCGCTGGCGCAGCGCCGGCATGGCGAAGTACTGCTCGTACTCGGGCTGCCACTTCACGAAGTAGTTCTTGTTGTAGTTGCGGATCCCCTGCTCGGTCGCGCTCAGCTCAGCCTGGTAGGCGGCCTCCAGGGTCTGGTAGGGAACCAGGGCGCGGTAGTCCTCGAGCCCGATCGGGTCCTCCAGCACCAGCCTGGTCGCGGTCTGCGGGTACATGAGGGCGAACCGGGTAGCCAGCATGCCGCCCATCGAGTGCCCCACGACCGTCACCTCGTGCACCCCGAGCTGGTCCAGCACCTTCTTCGTGTTGGCCGCCAGGAGGTGGAAGCTGTAGTGGATGTCGGGCTTGGAGGACTTGCCGAAGCCGATCTGGTCCGGCACCACCACCCGGTAGCCCCGGGCCGAAAGCGCCGCTATGGTGTCCTTCCAGTAGGCCCCGAAGAAGTTCTTGCCGTGCAGAAGCAGCACCGTCTTGCCGTCGTCCTTGCCGGCTGCGGGCTTCACGTCCATGAACGCCATCCTCAAGTCCTGCCCCTCGATGCTGATCGGCAGGAACTGTACCGGGTAAGGGTAGTCGTACCCTTCGAGGGTGATGGAAAGCGGCTGGAGCTCCTCCGCCGCGGCAGGCGCCGGAAGTGCCGCACCGGCTACGGCCAGCGCCGCGGCCAGAAACACGGGGAACACGAGGTTAGCTTTCAAAGAGTTCATACAGTCTCCTTACCACCAGCGCCAAAGCGCCAGCACGAGGACGATCAAAAAGACGATAGTCAGGTTCATGTAGGCCATGAAGAAGAACACCCGCTCGTGCAGCGGGGCCTTGCGCTCCCCCTCGGCGACCAGGGTCCCGACCTCGGGGAGCCCCAGCACCTTGTCCTCTCCGTGCGGCGCCAGGTCCAGGGCCTGGGTCAGATCCATCCCCGCGTTGTGCCGCCCCATGTGCGCCCCCTGCTTCCAGAGCCGGCTCGCGGTGGCGTCGTAGATCTTCCCGTGGTAGGCGAAGTAGGCGGGGCGCCCTTCCTTGCCGTCGTAGCTCGCCAACTGCTCGGCGCTGAGCTCTCCCCCCGCGGGGAGATCCGCATCACCGCTGCGTTTCTTCGCCTTCAGCTTGGGGCCGATCACCGCCACCACGTAGGCCGCGGTGAGCACCATGACCAGGTAGAGGGAGACCTTCACCAGAAGCAGGATCCCGAAGCGGGTGTGCAGGAGGGTGTCCAGGGAATCGACCCGGAACCAGGTGAGCACCGCGCCGGTCAGCGCCATGACCGCCATCGACAGTACGCCGACGCGCACCTCGCCGCGCGGCAGTCCGCCCGCCGCGTAGGCCGGCTTTAAGACCAGGTGCACGTAGAGGATGGTGCCGAACCAGAGGATGGCGGTCAAAAGGTGCAGGTACCCCGCGACGAAGCGGATGCCCTTGGTAACCGGCGACGCCTGGTCCGGTGCGGCCTTGGCGCTGAGCGTCGCGGCAAACTCTTTGCCGGCAGCGGTCAGTTCGCCACCGCCACCCGGGTCGAGGTGGCAGGCGGCGCAGGCCTTGCCGGTCTGTTTGGCGTAGGCTTCGGTGGCGTGAGCGGCCAGGGGGTGGCAGTACAGCACAAGAAGGAATAAAGCACAAGTCCATAGAGTTTTCATGGGGGAAGATATACCGTTTACGGATCCGAAAGTCAAACGTGTCGCGGTCTGGATGGAGCGGCCGCCATTGAGCAAAGAACGGGAGGTTCACTGTCTCCAGGTAGTGCCAGATTCTGTAGCCCTGCAGCCTACACCATTGAAAACAGTATGCATACCCGGTACAATGTCTTTTTTGTCGCATCGGCTGCCTTCCCAGATTGCAGCGACCTGCTGCGCCGATGCGCTTCTCCACACCAGATACCTGACGAGGACCCTGCCATGCACGATATCCAGCACCGGACCATTCACCAGAAAGATTACAGCGTCCCCGATTACCTGATCGACACCGTAGAGCTGGACTTCGACCTGGCGCCCGAGTGCACCCGGGTGGTCTCGCGCCTGACCCTGCACCTGAACCACGACACCTGCGCGGGGCAGCACCCGCTTGTCCTGGACGGCGACGACCTGAAACTCACGAGCCTCAAGCTGGACGGGGTGGAACTCCCCCCGGAGCACTACCGGCTCGGCGAGAAGCAGCTCGTTATCCCCGACCTCCCCGAGCGCTGCACCCTGGAGATCGGTACCGAGATCAACCCGGCGGCCAACAGCGCCCTCTCCGGCCTCTACGCCTCGGGCCCCATGCTCTGCACCCAGTGCGAGGCCGAAGGGTTCCGGCGCATCACCTACTTCCTGGACCGCCCCGACGTGATGGCGGTCTACACCGTGACGCTCAAGGCGGATAAGGCGAGCTGCCCGGTCCTTTTGGCCAACGGCAACCGCACCGCGCACGGGGAGCTCCCCGACGGGCGGCACTTCGCCACCTGGCACGACCCCTTCAAGAAGCCGAGCTACCTCTTCGCGCTGGTGGCGGGGGACCTGGTGCACAAGGCCGGGACCTTCACCACCTGCTCCGGCCGCACCGTGAACCTGGAGATCTACGTCGAGGAGAAGAACCGGGACAAGTGCGACCACGCCCTCATCTCCCTGAAGCGCGCCATGCAGTGGGACGAGGAGGAGTTCGGCCGCGAGTACGACCTGGACACCTACATGGTCGTCGCCGTGGACGACTTCAACATGGGGGCCATGGAGAACAAGGGGCTCAACATCTTCAACTCGCGCTACGTGCTGGCGAGCCCGGAAAGCGCCACCGACCTCGACTACCAGGCTATCGAGGAGGTGATCGGCCACGAGTACTTCCACAACTGGACCGGCAACCGGATCACCTGCCGCGACTGGTTCCAGCTCTCCCTCAAGGAGGGGCTCACCATCTACCGTGACCAGGAGTTCTCCGCCGACATGCAGTCGCGCCCGGTGAAGCGGATCGAGGACGTGAAGCTTCTGAGGAGCTCGCAGTTCGCCGAGGATGCCGGTCCGCTCGCCCACCCGGTGCGCCCGGAGAGTTACGTGGAGATCAACAACTTCTACAGCATGACCGTCTACCACAAGGGGGGCGAGGTGATCCGCATGCTGCGCACCCTTTTGGGGAAGGAGGGGTTCCGCCGCGGGATGGACCTCTACTTCGAGCGCCACGACGGGCAGGCGGTCCGGGTCGACGAGTTCGTCCAGGCGATGGCCGACGCCGGCGGGCGCGACCTCACCCAGTTCATGCGCTGGTACGACCAGGCCGGCACCCCGGTTCTGACCGTCTCCGACAGCTACGACGAGGCGGCCCGAAGCTACACCCTGACCGTCAGCCAGAGCTGCCCCGCCACACCCGGCCAGCCCGAGAAACTCCCCTTCCACCTCCCCTTGGCCCTGGGCCTTTTGGAGCGCGACGGCCGCGAGATCCCGCTGCGCCTTGACGGCGAGGCGGCCCCCGTCGGCACCAGCCGCGTGCTGGAGGTGACCGAGGCTACCCAGAGCTTCCGCTTCCTCGAGGTCCCCTCCCGGCCGGTCCCCTCGCTGTTGCGCAACTTCTCGGCCCCGGTCAAGGTGCAGTACCCCTACGCGGACGAGGACCTGATGCTCCTCATGGCGCAGGACATCGACCCCTTCCAGCGCTGGGAGGCCGGGCAGATCCAGGCGGTGAAGCTCATCTGCGGGCTGGTAGCCGACATCCAGACGGGGCGCCCGCTTGCCGTGAGCGAACCGTTTGTCGCCGCCTTCGGGAAGCTTTTGGCCGACCTGGACCAGGACAGCGCGTTTCTTGCCGAGGCGCTCACCCTTCCGGCGGAGAGCTACCTGGCCGAGCAGCTGGAGGTGATCGATCCCGAGGCGATCCACCAGGCCCGCGAGTTCGTGCGCGTAACCCTGGGCGAGCGGCATTGGGACCTCTTCCTGGCCGCCCGCGCGAAGTGCGCGCCGCGGGAGCCCTACCACCCCGACGACGGACTCTCCGGGTGCCGGAAGCTCAAGAACCTCTGCCTCGCCTACCTGATGGCAACCGGGAAAAAGGAGGCGATCGAACTGGGGATGCAGCAGTTCGAAGGCGCCGACAACATGACCGACAGCCTGGGCGCGCTCTCGCCGCTTACCAACTGCGACTGCCCGGAGCGCGACCAGGCGCTCGCTGCCTTCTACCAGTGCTGGCATGGGGACCGCGGGGTGATCGACAAGTGGTTCACCCTGCAGGCGACCTCCCGGCTCCCCGGCACGCTTTCCGAGGTGCTCGCGCTCCTCGAGCATCCCGATTTCGACCTGCGCAACCCGAACCGGGCCCGCTCGCTGATCGGGGCCTTCAGCCAGTCGAACCAGGTCCGCTTCCACGAGAAAAGCGGGGCGGGCTACCGCTTCCTCGCCGACCAGATCCTCAGGTTGAACAGCATCAACCCGCAGATCGCGGCGCGCCTGCTCACCCCCTTCAGCCGCTGGCGGCGCTTCGACCCGGTCCGGCAGGAGCTCATGAAACAGGAGCTTACGCGCATCCTCGCGGAGCCGGGACTGGCGCGCGACGTGTACGAGCTGGCGGCAAAGAGTCTTTAAACGGTGGCCTTAGGCGTGAGCTAGCGGCGGGAAAGAAGGAGCATGGAGAATTTCGTACTGATCGGCGTGTTTGTCCTGCTGGGGATGCTGTTCCAGCGCCTGGAGGCGTTTCCCAAGGACACCCCGCAGGTCCTGAACATGTTTGCCATCTACGTGTCGATGCCGGCGCTCATCCTGCTCAAGGTGCCGGAGATCGTCCTGAGCCCTGCGGCCTTGGTGCCGCTTCTGGTGCCGTGGGGGATGCTGGCATTCTCGGCGGGGCTCGTGCTCCTGGCGGCGCGCATCTGGGGCTGGCCGCGCGAAATGGTGGGGGTGCTGCTGCTCGCCGTCCCGATGGGGAACACGGCATTTCTCGGGATCCCGATGGTGCAGGCCTTCTTCGGGCCGGCGGGATTGCCGCATCTCATCATCTACGACGAACTGGGGACCATGCTCATCTTCACGAGCTACGGCTCGGTGATCCTCACCCTTTTCGGCAAGGAGGGGAAGCTCGACGTCGGGGGGATCGTGCGCCGCCTGGTGCTGTTCCCGCCCGCCATCGCCCTGGTGCTCGGCTTTGCCGTACGCTGCTGGCCCTACCCGCCGGCGCTCTCCCGGGGGCTGCACAACGTCTCGCTCTCGCTGGTCCCCCTGGTGATGACGGCGATCGGCTTCCAGCTCCGCTTCAGGCTGCGCCCCAAGGTCTTCGCCCCGCTCTGCGCCGGGCTCGCCATCAAGCTCCTCATCGCCCCCCTTACCGCCCTCGCGCTGGGCCGCATCCTGGGTGCCGCCGGGCCGGCCTTCGAGGTCTCGGTGCTGGAGGCGGGGATGCCCCCCATGGTTACCGCCGCGGCGCTGGCCGTCGTTGCCGGCATGGACGCCGAACTTTCGGTCGCCCTGGTGGGAGCCGGCATCCTGCTCGCCTTCGGCACCGTCCCGCTGGTCTACACCCTCATCCACCTCACCCGCTGAGCGGCTTAGCCCCCCCGCCCCTCTCCCTCGCCCCTAGGGAGAGGGGCGGGGTGAGGGAGGCCGGTTCCCCTGTGCATCCCCGACCGGCGCGACGTCCCGTCAAAACCAGCGCTTTTTCCTGAAGTAGTAAAGCATCCCCGCCACCACGACCGCCATGAAGATCAGCACCGCCGGGTAGCCGTAGCGCCACTCCAGTTCGGGCATGTGCTTGAAGTTCATCCCGTAGAGACCGACGATGAAGGAGAGCGGCATGAAGATGGTGGCGATGATGGTGAGGACCTTCATCACCTGATTGAGCCGGTTACTGACGCTGGTCAGGTAGATGTCGAGCATCCCCGAGAGCATGTCGCGCAGGGTCTCCATGGTGTCGACCACCTGGACCGTGTGGTCGTAGAGGTCCCTCAGGTAGATGATGTTCTCTTCCAGGATGAGCGGTGACTCGCGGCGCTGCAGGCGCCCCACCACCTCCCTGAGCGGCCAGACCGCCTTGTGCAGAAAGAGCATCTCGCGCTTCATCTGGTAGATCGCCTGGACCGTCCCCTCGTCGGGGTTGGCGATCAGTTCGTCCTCGAGGGTCTCCATGCGCTCGGCGATCTTCTCCAGGATCAGGAAGTAGTTGTCCACGATGAGGTCCAAAAGGGCGTGCAGCAGGTAGTCCGGGCCGGTTTGGCGCAGCCTCCCCTTGTCGTTTTTCAGGCGCAGCCTCACCGGCTCGAAGACGTCCCCCTCGAGCCCCTCCTGGAAGGAGATCAGGAAGTTTTCCCCCAGGACGATGCTCATCTGCTCGGCCTGCAGCTGCCCGCTCGCCTCGTTGAGGCGCAGCATCTTCAAGACCACGTACAGGTACTCCCCGTAGTCCTCCGCCTTGGGGCGCTGGTCGGTGGCCAGGATGTCCTCCAGGACCAGCGGATGGATCTTGAAGCACTCCCCGAAATGCTGCAGCACCTCGACCTGCGAGACCCCCTCCACGTTGATCCAGGTGACGCTCGGGGCGGGTTTGGGAAGGGAGCACTGGAGCAGCGAGTCGAGCTTGCGCTGTTCGAGGTGGTCGGCACCGTACTCGATGAGCTCCACCGCAGTGCTCCCCGGTCGGGGGGTGCCGAGGTGCACCAGGGTTCCCGGCGCCAGACCGATCTTTTTGGAGCGTTTCTTCACCAGGCGCGACATGCGTCCCCTCCCGTGCGGCGGTTCTCTTGCCGCGGGGTCACCCCTGCACCCCGGCGAGCCTCAGGATCAGGTCCCAGGCCTCCGCGCTCACCGGCTGGATGGAGAGCCGGCTGCGGTTTAAAAGCGGCAGCTGGGCCAGTTCCGGGATCTCCTTCAGCTCGTTCAAGGTCACTGGGCGCGGGAGCTCGCTCACGAAACGGACATCCACCATGAACCAGACCGGCTTTTCCGGCGTGGAGCGCGGATCGAAGTAGTTACTCTGCGGGTCCCAGGCGACGAAGTCCGGGTACCCTTCCCGCACCACTTGGGCGATCCCGACGATGGCGGGCTCCGGGATGTTGCTGTGGTAGAAGAAGACCAGGTCGCCCACCTTGATCTCGTCGCGCAGGAAGTTGCGCGCCTGGAAGTTGCGCACCCCGTCCCAGTGCTCGGTGGCATCGGGGCGGTTTTTCAGGTCACTGAGGGAAAAGCTGGATGGTTCGGATTTGAAGAGCCAGTAGCGCGGTGCGGACATGAGACCTCCTTGGAAAGGGCTGCACTTCCTGCAGCAGTTCATAGCAGCTTTAGGGAAAAAGTTGAACCGTTTTCCTGCGGCTAGCGAGGGCGCTCATTTCCTCTTCCGCTTGTCCTTCACCCAGCTGAGCAGTTCCGGCAACTCCATGGTATTCAGCACGTCCCCCTTCTCGAGCCAGCCGCGCTGGGCCACCGAGATGCCGTAGGGGAAGCTGTCGAACTGGCTCACGCTGTGCAGATCGGTGCTGATGGCGAGCTTCACCCCCAGCTCCTTCCCCCGTTTCACCGCCAGGTCGTTCAGGTCCAGACGCATCGGGTAGCAGTTGATCTCGAGCGCAGTCCCGGTGTCGGCGGCCGCCCGCAGCACCGCCTCGAGGTCGAGCGGATACGCCTCGCGCTCCCCGATGACCCGGCCGGTGGGGTGGGCGATAATCGAGACGAAAGGGTTCTGCATGGCCGCAATGAGCCGCGCGGTGAGCTGTTCGCGGGTCTGGGTGAAGCCGGAGTGGATCGCCGCCACCACGATGTCGAGCCGCTTCAGGACCTCGTCGGGGAAATCGAGGCTCCCGTCGAGGGCGATGTCCATCTCGGTGCTGCGCAGCACCCGGAAGTCGGTGAGCTCGCGGTTCAGCGCCGCGATCTCCTCCCCTTGCTCCATGAGCCGCTCGAGGCTGAGCCCACGGGCGACACCGAGCGACTTGGAGTGATCGGTGAGGGCCAGGTAGCTTAGGCCGTGCGCCCTCGCGGCATCGACCAGGTCGGCGAGCTGATGGCCGCCGTCGCTCCACTTGGAGTGCACGTGCAAATCTCCGCGCAGATCGCCAAGCTGCACGAGCGTAGGCAAGTTCCCCGCGAGTGCCGCCTCGATCTCGCCGCGGTCCTCGCGCAGCTCGGGCACGATGTAGGGGAGCTCCAAGAGCCGGTACACCTCCTCTTCCTCGCCCCCGCCCAGCCGCTCGTCGTCCTCGACCCGGAAGATCCCGTACTCGTTCAGCTTCAGGCCGCGCTTCACCGCCATCTCCCTCAGGCGCACGTTGTGGTCCTTGCTTCCGGTGAGATAGGCGAGCGCCGCGCCGAAGGAGTCCGGCTCCACCACGCGCAGGTCCACCTGCACCCCGGGCCTGATGACGATGCTGGAACGGGTCACCCCGTGCATGGTCACCGCCTCCACCTGCGGCAGGCTCACGAAGGCCGCCATGACGCTTTTCGGGTCGGGGGAGGTCGCCACCAGGTCGATGTCCTTGATGCTCTCCCTGCGGCGCCTGATGCTCCCGGCGACCTCGATGCGGCCCACGGGGGCCCGCTCCTTGAGCGCCGCCACCAGGTCCCAGGCCGCCGGCAGCATGCGCCCCAAAGGCTGCCGCTCGCGCCCCCGCTTCACCGCGGCTATTCCCTTGAGGATGTTCTCCTCGGTCTTCTCCTGGATGCCGCGGATCCCTGCCAGCCGGTGCTCGACAGCCGCGAGTTCCAGCTCCTCCAGGCTCGCCACCCCCAGTTGCTGGTAGATCGCCTTGGCGGTCTTGGGGCCCAGCCCCGGCACCGCCATGAGCGCGAAGACCCCGGCCGGCACCAGCTGCTTCATCTGCTCGTAGAGCTCCATGTTACCCGTCGCCAGGTACTCCTCGATGCGCGCCGCGAGGTCCGCCCCGATCCCCGGGATCTCGCGCAGCTCCTTGTGGGAGAACTCGGCCAGGTCCCGGCTCAGCCCTTCCAGGTTCAAGGCGGCCCTGCGGTAGGCCCTTATCTTGAAGGGGTTCTCTTCCTTTATCTCCATGATGTCTGCCATCTCGCCGAAAATCCTGGCAATCTCCCTGTTCTTCATGGTCGCCTCCCGCCGCTCCGTGGCCTCCGGTCTCACCCCAGTATAGCAATTTTCACCGGGGTTCCGGTACCTTCCCAACCTGTCGCACAGTCACCAGACCCAGAAAATGCTGTGTTCCGGAGGCAAAAGAAGGTATAAGGGGAACTCGTCTCTTCTTCACTAAAGTTCCCGACAGCTTAGCCCGATGAGGTCTACTGGCAGCCGTCTCCCCGGTTGTACTATCAAGGAAGGTCGGTCAAGGCGAGTCATGAACGAACAACGGAAGTTCCACCGGGTGCGCATGACAGAGACCTGCTCTCTTAGCTACCAGAGCACCCTCTATCATGGCCAGCTTGACAACATCTCTCTTAACGGCGCGGTGGTGAGCTTCACCGAACCCGTCAGTGTCCCGGTGGGCGCCATCTGCCTCTTGACCGTCTACCTCAAGGAGACCGCGCCGCTCAGGCTCAACATCGAGGTGATCCACAGCAACAACGCCATGATCGGCATGCGCTTCGTCCCCCTGGACGAGGCCGGCCAGCACCAGCTGGTGGACCTGGTGCAGCGCTTCAGCACCGAGCCCGAGAAGCTCGCCTCGGAACTCGACATCCTCAAGTGGCAGATCGCCAACTACCTGCGCGCCTCCTGACCGGGGACCGGTCGGGGACTGGCTCCGCAGGTGCTTGTCCCCTTTCCCTGTGCTGTCCGCTTTTCCCTGTGGATAACCGGCGGTAAAAACTGTGCAAGAGCTGTCGACGAGATGTGGATCCCGCAGGAAGGGGCCGTCCTAAAACCGTCAGCCGCAATAAAAAAGGGTCGTGTCCCGCCTGCTCGGCGGTGACACGACCTTTTCTGTTGATAACTCCCCTAAACCTAGTGCCCGGCCTGCTCCCCCCAGAGCTCTTTCAGCCGGTGATCCCGCCCGCAGCTGGTACGGTAGTAACGGTAGCGCAGCGGGTTTTTCTTGTAGTAGTGCTGGTGGTACTCCTCGGCCGGATAGAAGGTGCTTGCCGGCACGATCTCGGTCTGTATCGCTCCCGGCAGGCGCCGGCTCTGCTCCAGGGCCTCCTTGGACTGGAGCGCCAGGCGCCGCTGCTCCTCGTTGTGGTAGAAGATGGCGGTCCGGTACTGGTGCCCCACGTCGCAGAACTGGCGGTCCTTCACGGTGGGGTCCACGTTGTGCCAGTAGCGCTCCAAGAGCTTCTTATAGCCGATCCGCGACGGGTCGTAGAGTACCTGGACCGATTCGGCGTGCCCGGTCCCTCCCGCCGAGACCTCCTCGTAGGTCGGGTTCTTCTTCTGCCCCCCCGTGTAGCCGGAGGTCACCGAAACCACCCCCGGGAGCTCGTCGAACGGGTGTTCCATGCACCAGAAGCACCCGCCGGCGAAGGTTGCCAACTGCAGGAGGGAAGCGGGCCCCTGCTTCCCACCTGCAGCGGCGCCGGCCGGCTGGACGGTGCACAGGCTCGCCAGGATGACCCCCAGCAGTGCGATCGTTTTCATGTTTCCCCCTCGGCAGGTCCTCCTGCCCCGGGTCTCTAAACCTCCCGCGCCGCTACTTCGCCGTCGGCACGAAGCTGAGCGCCGCCGAGTTCATGCAGTAGCGCAGCCCGGTCGGTTTGGGCCCGTCGTCGAACACGTGGCCCAGGTGACCGCCGCAACGCCGGCAGAGCACCTCGGTCCTGGTCGAAAAGAAGCTGCGATCGGTCTCGGTCTTGACGTTCTCCGGGGCGATCGGTCTGGTAAAGCTGGGCCAGCCGGTGCCGGATTCGAACTTGTCCTCGGAGCGGTACAGGTCAAGGCCGCACCCGGCGCAGCGGTAGACGCCGTGTTCGTGGTTGTTCACGTACTTGTTGCTGAAAGGACGCTCCGTCCCCTTCTCACGCAGCACGTGGTACTGCTCGGGGGAAAGTATCTTCTTCCATTCTTCCTTCGTTTTTACCACCTCGTCACTCATGACGTAGCTTCCTTTTTCTGCCGAGTAGACTCTGATCCGCGCCGCGGCGTCGGCGCTGCTGGTCATGAGGGCGCCGTTTTCTGAAACAAGAACCAGCGCGGTAATGCCCAGCAACAGCAGCCCGCTTAAAAGTCCCACGTATCTCATGACCCGCCTCCTTTGTTCTGCCGGCTGATTCCAGCAGCGGGTAGCACATGCAGGTACAAGAATATCACACCGGCCTAAAATCTTCACGGCCCTGTCAGGCACCGCGGGGAGCCCTGCAACTGAGTGTTTCGCTCTCAGCAATCGAGGGATGGCTAACGCGTTCACCGGCACACCTTGAACCACGGCGGCACCCGACTCGATTCGGTCGCACCTTCCCTGCTGACAGAGCAAATATCGTGTAGATGCTTGTGCACGCCCGGCGGATGGTTATAATGCTTTAATCTTTGTCAGTATCGCCAACCAGCTAACCGTGCCGAGCCGCGCAGCAAAGAGGTGGCCCCGTGAGTTCCCTGACGCAACTCCTCGTTTTCCTGGCCGGGCTCGTCATCGGCCTGGCACTTCTCCCCGCCCTGCGGCACGCCCTGAAGCGCGCGCGGTGGCCGCAGTTGCACGAGGCCCTCGAGCGCCTCTTCCCGGTCGCCCAGCTGGGGACGGTACCCCCCTTCGCCAAGAAGGAAGCGGTTGCCGAGCTCCTCCCCCCTCCCGACCCCGCCAGCCACCCGGTGGACCCGCGCGAGCAGCAGATCAACGACTCGGCACAGGCGGTGCGCAGCATCCTGCTCATCCTGACCGCGGTCATCGAGCGGACCGAGCAGGCGGCCAGCGAGTCATCCCTGGCGCTCAAAAAGCTGAGGGAGAGCTTCGAACGGGCCGGGCTCCCCGCCGAAGTGGCCGCCGCCACGTCCCGGCTCACCGAGCAGATCGACCGGATGGTCTCCAACAACGCAAGCCTCCGGGAGAAGCTCGCCAGCTCGCAGAAGATCCTCTCTGCACAGCAGCGCCAGATCGAGATGCTGCGCACCGCGGTCCTGGTGGACGGCATGACCCGGCTCGCCAACCGCAGCTACTTCGACGACAAGCTGGCCGAGATGCTCCGGTTGCGCCAACGCTACGACGAGACCTTTTTCCTGATCATCCTGGACGTGGATCACTTCAAGTCCATCAACGACACCCACGGCCACCAGGCGGGCGACCTGATCCTGAAGGGGGTGGCGCAGCAGCTCCGCACCACGCTGAGAGAGAGCGATTTCGTGGCCCGCTTCGGGGGGGACGAATTCGCGGTGATCCTCATCAAGTCGACGCCGCAGGCAGCCGAGGCAGTGGCGCGCAAGCTCTGCAACAGCGTGCGCGAGCGCCGCTTCACCTTCGAAAATGTCGGCATCACGGTGACGCTCTCCGTCGGCGCCGCGGAGGCGACCGAGTTCGATACCGCCGAAAGCCTGGTGGAGCGCGCCGACGCCGCGCTGTACCGGGTCAAAGAAGGAGGCCGAAACGGGGTCTTCTTCGCCGAGAACCCAGTTTCCGGACTCCTCTCCTGAGCCGCCCCAGGCCTCCCCCGGGGCCCCGCCACCGCCACGGTTAAAGTCCCTCCCCATTTTTCCGATTGAATAGCGTGCCGTTATCCTCAATAATGGCGCGTCTGTCGCTACGTTTCGGGAGGGTTTCCTCGATGAAGAAAGTGCTTTTGTTCCTGCTGCTCTGCGCCTCCAGCGCCTCGGCCGAGTTCTACACCTGGAAGGACCGGGCAGGGACGGTCTTTTACACCAACAGCCTGCACGAGATCCCGGCCCGCTACCGCTCGCGCGCCATGCAGCTCGACGTCGCCACCGGGAAGAAGTTCCCCATCTCGGCAGCCGGCCAACCCGCCGGCACAGCCGCTCCGACGGCTACCGGAGCGCCCCCGGCTCCGCTTACGGTTGCCACTCCGGTACCCCTACCGACTCCCCCCCCGGCACCGACTCCCGCCGCCGGGCAGCCGGGGTCGGTCCAGCAGCTGCGGGCGTCGCAACCAGGTGCCGAGCAGCGCCCCGGTTTCACCATCGCCCCCAACAACCCGGCCCCCACCCCGGCGGTGAGCTCGACGCCCCGGATGCCGGCGCCGAAGCCGCGCACCCGGCCAGCTCGGGTGAGGAACCCGGAAGACGAGTAGCGCGAGCGCCAAGGAGTCTGCCATGGCTTACATCGTGAAAAGGATCGCAATCGCGGGGGCCGCCCTGCTCATTACCGGCGGCGCGGCGCAGGCGCAGGACCAGATGCTCTGCCGGGGAACCATCACCAGCAAGCAGGGGAGCGGCTTGGTCGTAAAGACCTTTCGTTTCGAGGTGAGCGAGGTTTCCGGCAGGGAGGTGGGCGAGGTGCTCGAGAACTGCAAGAAGATCGCCCAGCAGCGGCAGAACAAGGCGGCGCGCTCGGCTCCGGGGATCCCCTTCCAGAAGTTTTCCGAGGTGGAGCTGCGCTGCAGCCGGGGGAGCGAGCAGCAGACCGTGAAGCGGCTTTTACAGACCGCACCCTAGCAGTCAGGGCGGGGAGAGTGGCCGGTTCCTGCCCCGCCGGGCCTTCTGACAGCACGCGGGTCGGGCGCCCCGGCACCCCGATTAATTGTGTTTACAAATGTCGCAAACTGGTTATTCTTTCGCGGCAGGCAAACCAACCAGGGCGAGGGAGGTCGGACGCCCGGAGGACGCGCCATGGCGACTGGCTGGTCGAACTACCAAGTCACCCAGGGTTACCTGGAATGGTTTTACTACGTGAAGTTCGCCGCGGTCAGCGCCATCGCCGTCGGCTTTGCCTGTTTTTCCCTCTCCCGGGTCAGGACAGCGCTGAAAGGCTCGGCGCGGCGCACGGCACCCGGAAAAGCGCGCCCCGCAACCGACAGCTCTCCGCCAACCGGCTCAAACCGGCACCCCAGCTCGTCCTAAGCTCCCGCCCGTCAGTCCCTGCGCACCGCGTAGTCCGCCAAGGCAACCGTTTCGGCGCTCGCCGACGCGCTCGCGTCCCCCCCCACCTGCCGCCGGGCAAAACCGTCGTCGCTTACGATCACCACCCCCAACGCCGCACAGAAGATGATGGCTACCCCGACCGCACGCACCAAGAGGTAGGTGTTGTGCTTGAGGATACGGTCGAGGTACCAGCTCACCAAGAGAACCGCGAGGCTCCCCGAAAGCAGTTTGCAGAGCGGGACCACCCGCAGCGCCATGAGGTACTTGACCAGCAGCGCCAGCGAACCGGACATGATGGCGGGCCAGAAGACCAGGTGGATACCAAGTCCCCAGGTCATGCCGGAGAAGAGGGCCTGAACGACCTCCTCGGAAAGCACGCGGCACAGTGACACGAACACACAGAGCGTTGCCAAGAACTGTTCCATTGCGAGTACCTCCTCTGTTAGAGGCTTACCTAGATGATAGCCGGCTGCAGTCGTTTGTACAGTGAGGCCGAGACTGGCTCTGTATCTGCCTCCTCCCGACGGCAGCAAGATCAGCATGCTTTCCGGGCTGATACTGTCCGGCGCCTTGCGGGTGCGAATTCCTGAGTCAAGAGTTGCCGGCGCGGCCTGTTGATAATTACGTTTTTTTTTGCCGTCGATGTGCTATGGTAAACGCCAGTTTTTCCAGCAACCCCTTACGGACCCGCACCCGTGCTTTTATCGGTATCGACATGACCCGGCGCTTCAGGCAACACGACGCGCCACCGGCAACAGCCCCCATCCTCAGGCGCTTCCCCACTCTCACGCAGTTGAGGGGCCTTCTCCTCGCCTGGCTCCTGGTGTCGCTCGGTCTTCTGGCTGCTGCGGCGGCCCGGGCCGAGACCCCTGCCACCGGCGAGAGCCGTACCGTGATCGTCGGCGGCAACCGGGCCTACCCCCCCTACGAGTTTCTCGACGCCGACGGCAAGCCCGCCGGCTACAACGTGGACCTCACCCGCGCCATCGCCGACGTGATGGGGATGAAGGTGGAGTTCCGCTTCGGAGCCTGGTCCACCCTGCGCAACGACCTCACCGAAGGGACCATCGACATCCTGCAGGGGATCTCCTACTCCGAGGAGCGCACCCGGACGCTCGACTTCTCGCCGCCGCACACCATCGTGCACCACGCCATCTTCGCCCGGCGCGGCACCAAGCCGGTCGACAATCTGGAGGAGCTGCGCGGCAGGAAGGTGGTGGTCTTCCGCGACGGGATCATGCACGACTCGCTGGTGCACCTAGGCTTTGGCCCGGAACTGCTACTCACCGACTCCCCCGCCGAGGCGCTGCGGCTATTGGCCGCGGGGCGCTGCGACTACGCGGCGCTGGCGAGCCTCCCCGGGATGTTCCTGATCCAGCAGCTGCACCTGACCAACGTCGTCCCGGTCGCGAAGAACGTCGCCGCCGAGAAGTACGGCTACGCCGTCGCCAAGGGTAACCACGAACTTTTGACCCGCTTCAGCGAAGGGCTCGCCATCCTGCAGCAGACCGGGCAGTACCAGGCGATCTACGACCGCTGGCTCGGCCCCCACGAGCAGCAGCGCTTCCCCCGCGAGAAGGTGATCAAGTACGGCTCGATGGTGCTGTTGCCGCTTTTGGTGATCCTCATCGCCACCGCGGCCTGGTCGCACACCTTGAAGCGCCGGGTCGAAGAGCGCACCGAGGAGCTGGCCCGCCAGGTCGCCGAGCGCAACCGCGCCTACGAGGAGCTGAGGCTGCACCAGGACAAACTGATCCAGGCCGACAAGATGGCGACCCTGGGGGTGCTGGTCGCCGGGGTGGCCCACGAGGTGAACAACCCCAACGGGCTCATCCTCTTGAACCTCCCCATCCTCAAAGACGTCTACCAGGACGCCCTGGAGACCCTGGAGGCGCGCTACCGCGAACAGGGGGACTTCCTGGTGGCCGGGCTTCCCTACTCGCGCATGCGTGACGAGGTCCCCCAGATGCTCGCCGATATGTCCGACGGGGCCGCGCGCATCAAGCGCATCGTCGAGGACCTGAAGGACTACGCCCGCCAGGATTCCGTGGTGCGCCGGGAGCCCTTCGACCTGAACGCCGTGGCCCAGGCCGCGGTGCGCCTGGTGGATACCTCGCTCAGGCGCGCCACCACCCGCTTCGAGACGATCTACTGCACGCCGCTTCCCCAGGTAAGCGGCAACGCGCTGCGCATCGAACAGGTGGTGGTGAACCTCTTGATCAACGCCTGCCAGGCACTCCCCTCAAACGAACGCGGCATCTTCCTCGCCACCGGCTACGACCT
Organism: Geomonas silvestris; assembly: GCF_014193515.1. Classification (GTDB taxonomy): domain Bacteria; phylum Desulfobacterota; class Desulfuromonadia; order Geobacterales; family Geobacteraceae; genus Geomonas; species Geomonas silvestris. The sequence goes on from NZ_BLXX01000002.1 coordinate 68,354, forward strand.
CGAGGCGGGCGAGGTGCGGCTGACCATACGGGACGAAGGGATCGGGATCCCCCAGGAATCGCTGGGGCGGCTCACCGACCCGTTTTTCACCACCAAGCGCGAAAGCGGCGGCACCGGCCTGGGGCTCTCCATCTCGGCCGGGATCGTCCAGGAGCACGGCGGGAGCCTGAGCTTCGACTCCCCCCCCGGCCAGGGGACCACGGCTACCCTCACGCTCCCCCTATTTAACGAGGAGAACGCCTAGATGACCGAAGCACTGGTACCTCATTTCTCCATCTTGCTGGTCGACGACGAACCGGCCTGGCTCCGCTCGGTGAGCCTCACCCTGGCGCGCGCCGGCATCAACAACATCCTCACCGCCTCCGACAGCCGGGAGGTCCCCGAGATCCTCTCGCGCGGCCAGGTGAGGCTCGTGCTCCTGGACCTTACCATGCCGCACCTCCCCGGCGAGGCACTGCTCACCATGATCTCCGAGCAACATCCCGAGATCCTCACCATCGTGGTGAGCGGCATGAACCAGATCGAGACTGCGGTGCGCTGCATGAGGCTTGGGGCCTTCGACTACTTCGTGAAGACCGTCGAGGAAGACCGCCTGGTGACCGGCGTCCTGCGCGCCATCCGGATGCTCGAACTGGAGCGCGAGAACCAGGCGATCTCGGACCGCATCCTCTCGAACCAACTGCGCCACCCCGAGGCCTTCGTGAACATCGTCACGGCCGACCGCACCATGCTCGGGATCTTCGGCTACATCGAGGCGGTGGCGGTGAGCCGGCAGCCGCTTTTGATCACCGGCGAAAGCGGGGTGGGGAAGGAGCTGGTGGCGCGCGCGGTGCACACCCTCTCCGGCGCCTCCGGCCCGCTCGTCGCGGTGAACGTGGCGGGGCTCGACGACACCGTCTTCGCCGATACCCTGTTCGGCCACGTGCGCGGCGCCTACACCGGCGCCGAACAGGCCCGGCGCGGCATGATCGAGGAGGCGACCGACGGGACCCTGTTCCTCGACGAGATCGGCGACCTCTCCATCCCGAGCCAGGTGAAGCTCTTGCGCCTGTTGCAGGAGGGTGAGTACTTCCCGCTGGGAAGCGACCGCCCCAAGAGACTCAAGGCGCGGGTCATCGTGGCGACCCACCGCGACCTGAAGGCCAAGGAGGAGCAGGGGGCCTTCCGGCGCGACCTCTTCTACCGCCTGCGCACCCACCAGATCCTTTTGCCGCCCCTGCGCGAGCGCCCCGGCGACATCCCGCTCCTTCTCGACTACTTCCTGGCCGAGGCCGCCGAGTCGCTGGGGAAGAAGAAGCCGACCCCCCCCAAGGAGCTCGCCCAGCTGCTTGCCACCTACAGCTTCCCCGGCAACATACGGGAGCTGCGGGCCATGGTCTACGACGCGGTGAGCGTGCACCGCGAGCGCATCCTCTCGCTCGACACCTTCATCAAGGCGATCGGCCCGGCCAAAGAGCAGCCGCCGCCCGCCGCGGCCCAGGACCACAACCTGTTCTCCGGGCTGGAACGCCTCCCCACCTTCGGCGAGGCAGCCGACCTCCTGGTCACCGAGGCCCTGGCCCGCTCCGGCGGCAACCAGACCATCGCTGCCCGCCTCCTGGGGATCTCCCAACCCGCCCTCAGCAAGCGTCTCTCGGCGCGCGGCTAGCCCGCGCCCGGGGGCTCGCCCCCTTCTTTGCAGAGCCCTACTCCCCTCTTACCAAACGTCAGTTGGTTTTTACCCCTCGGAAAGCGGCGCAAAAATCAACCGGCGTCTCTCTTAATGAGGGGCATTCCCGTCACAAAGCACCGGTCCAAAGCAATAGTCATAACCCAGGTTATAGCCATAACGTGGGTTATATCGGCGCAACCAGCCGCAAGTAAAGCTATTTTTTCGACCAGCTCTACCAGCCTCCGGTATACGGTTATACCCTTTACCCTCCAAGACCCAATGGTACGTATACGGCGAAATCGCGCTCCTAACTGAGAACCACGCAGGTTATACCCCTTGGTACGCTAGTTGCTAACATCGTTTTAAATTCTGCCGCGGCGGGTTGCCACCAAAAGCACAAATCGGCGGCCGGCAACGGTCCTACAGACGGGAAAAACAAAAGAAGTTCACTTTTTGGCATAAAGGAGAAGGACATGAACGGGAAAAAGTTTTACCAGCATCTGTACGTACAGGTACTGACGGCCATCGCCATCGGCATCGCCCTCGGCTACTACTCCCCGGCGACCGGCGTCGCCATGAAACCGTTCGGCGACGGCTTCATCAAGCTCATCAAGATGATCATCACCCCGGTCATCTTCTGCACCGTGGTGACCGGCATCGCCGGCATGGACGACATGAAGAAGGTGGGACGCGTGGGCGCCAAGGCCCTCTTGTACTTCGAGGTGGTCTCCACCCTGGCGCTGGCCATCGGTCTCACCGTGATCACCTTCCTGCAGCCGGGGGTCGGCTTCAACGCCGACGTCACCAAGATCGACACCAAGGCACTTACCGCCATCACCACCCAGGCCAAGTCCACCAGCACCGTCGACTTCCTGATGAACATCATCCCCACCTCGGTGGTGGACGCCTTCGCCAAGGGCGACATCCTCCAGGTGCTCCTCTTCGCCCTCATGTTCGGCTTCGCGCTCTCCGCCATGGGCGAGAAGGGGAAGCCGGTGTACCGCTTCATCGACAAGACCTCGCACGCCTTCTTCGGCGTGGTGGGGATCATCATGAAGGCCGCACCGCTCGGCGCCTTCGGCGCGATGGCCTTCACCATCGGCAAGTTCGGGGTGGGCTCGCTCTCCAAGCTGGGCGCCTTCATGGGGTGCTTCTACCTGACCTGCCTGCTCTTCGTCTTCGTGGTGCTGGGGATCATCGCCAAACTGGCGGGCTTCAACATCTTCAGATTCGTCTCCTACATCAAGGAAGAGCTCCTCATCGTCCTTGGCACCTCCTCCTCGGAGAGCGCCCTGCCGCGCATGATGGCGAAACTCGAGAACCTGGGCTGCACCAAGTCGGTGGTCGGCCTGGTTATCCCGACCGGCTACTCCTTCAACCTGGACGGGACCTCGATCTACCTGACCATGGCAGCCGTGTTCGTGGCCCAGGCAACCAACACCCCGCTCACCATGACCCAGACGCTCACCATCCTCGCCATCCTGATGCTGACCTCCAAGGGTGCTGCCGGCGTCACCGGCTCGGGCTTCGTAACCCTGGCCGCGACCTTCGCCGCCATCCCGTCCATCCCGGTTGCCGGCCTCGCCCTCATCCTGGGGATTGACCGCTTCATGTCCGAAGCCCGCGCCCTCACCAACCTGGTCGGCAACGGCGTGGCCACCGTGGTGGTCTCCCGCTGGGAGAACGAGCTTGACATGAACCGGATGAACGCCGTTCTGAGCAACCAGGCGGTCGCCTCGCTCGACGAACCGGAACTGGGCCTCGACCCGCTCTCCGACGAGATCTAAGCGCGGCGTTTCCAGGCTTTGCCAAGGAGGGTGCCGCCACGGCACCCTCTTTTTTTGCATCCACAACCAACGACGTCTCGCCGGCGCACCACCGCTCCCCCGCGCAAACGCCCTCCAGCACCTCCGCCGAATCGCGGCCAAGCCGCGCCCAGCCTGCCACCTCCCCACACCCAGCTTGCAGCCAACCGCTGTCTCGCAGCTGCGGAACCCCCGCCCTCGCACTCGAGGCGCCGGCCGACAATGGGTATAACTAGAGTTATCCGCATAACCAGGGTTATACCCGCCATAACCTGCGGAATAAGCGCCGCCCGCACCGGCAGTCCCGCCTCGGCGCCGGCCAAAGGTTATAACCATTCGCGCGCCTCTCCACCCTGCAACACCCCCTACTCGTATACGATATCGAGGGGTTAGCCGCGGGAGCCCCCCTTTGGTACAACCATTGCTAACATAGTTTTATAAACGCGCGGGGCGCAGCGGGAAAAGCGCCGCCTGGAAATCGGGACCCGACCGGGCGCAGCGCACGATTGACAAACAAAGGTTTGATTGGGGCAAACGCACGGCTCCGGCAGCTCCGGCACCGGCACTGCCCCGTTTTTATTACGGGATTCACCTTTGAGGAGGCCGAAGATGGCGAGCAGCACCGCAGTTGAAGTGGCACAACCGACCAGCAAGAAGCGCGCGTTTTTCAGTTCACTGCTGTTCCGGGTGACCATCGGCATCATAATCGGCGTGGCGCTGGGGCTCATGTCCCCGGAACTCGCCAAGACGCTGAGACCGTTGGGTATGGGCTTCATCAAGATGATCCGCTTCGTGATCGCACCAATCATCTTCGGCACCGTCGTGGTCGGGATCGCCAAGATGGGGGACATGAAGAAGGTGGGGCGCGTCGGCGTGAAGGCGCTCATCTACTTCGAGGTGCTCACCACCTTTGCCATGGTGATCGGCCTGGCCATGGTGAACTGGCTGAGGCCGGGTGCCGGGATCAACGCCGACCCCAAAGCCCTGGACGTCGGGCAGATCGCCAAGTTCACCGAGGGGGCGAAGCACTTAAGCACCGCCGACTTCCTGATGAACGTGATCCCGGACACCGTGGTGGACGCGTTTGCCAAGGGCGACATCCTGCAGGTGCTCTTCTTCGCCGTGATGTTCGGCATGGCCATGGCAGCCCTGGGCGAGAAGGGGAAGCGCGTGGTCGACATCATCGACGAGGTGACCCACGGCTTCTTCAAGTGCATCCACTACATCATGCAGCTCGCCCCGATCGGCGCCGGCGCAGCCATCGCCTTCGCGGTCGCCAAGTTCGGCACCGGTACGCTTGCCGGCCTCGGCCAGCTGCTCCTCGGGGTCTGGGGGACCGCACTCCTCTTCGTCGTCGTGGTGCTCGGCATGGTCTGCCGTCTGGCCGGCGTGAGCCTCTGGAAGCTCTTCAAGTACATCAGCGAAGAGTTCTTCATCGTCCTGGGAACCTCCTCCTCCGAAACGGTGCTCCCGCGCCTGATGAGCAAACTGGAGAATCTGGGGATCGAGTCCGGCGTGGTGGGCCTCGTTATCCCGACCGGCTACAGCTTCAACCTGGACGGCACCTCCATCTACCTCACCATGGCGGCGGTCTTCATCGCCCAGGCCTTCAACATCGACCTCTCCTTGGGCGAGCAGCTCACCATCCTCCTGGTGCTGCTCCTGACCTCGAAAGGCGCGGCTGCCGTGGCCGGCGGCGGCTTCATCTGCCTGGCCGCCACCCTGGCCTCGCTGCACACCCTGCCGGTCTCCGGCCTGGTGCTCCTCTTGGGGGTCGACTGGTTCATGGCCACCTGCCGCGCCCTCACCAACATGATCGGCAATGCCGTGGCCTGCATCGTGGTCGCCAAGTGGGAGAACTCGGTCGACACCGACCGCCTCTACGCGGTCCTGGACGGCGACTACGCCCTGGCCCAGGAGCTTGAAGCGGTGCTGAGCGAAGAGGACGCCGACCCGGCCCTCGAGGACGCCAGCGCGGCCTAAACGCGCCGACGACCTACCCGAACCACGACACCCCGGTTTCCGACGCCTTTCCGGCTCGGTACCGGGGTGTTTTATTTCCGCTTCCCACCCTGCCGCCACCGCCCCGTCAATCCGCTCCAGTCTTCGTTTTCCCATGTTTTATTCTCTCCAGACGCATATCATTCACCCCGCCGTAAAACAGCAAAAACCCCGCAAAATCGGCACTATTTCCTACTGCCGTTAGAAAGAAATAGAACAGACCCGGCCCTACGCTGCCAAAAAAACAGCATCATCAGCAAAAAAGCTTGATTTATCACACCCTTTCAAGTATACGTGTTTTTAAAACAACGACCGCATTTCCGAAAAGAGACCACACTAACCGCTTTTAGCGTGTTTTCAACCAGTTACAATCGACAGCATCTGTCACAAGGTTGCCCGGTGGCAGTAAAATCAATAAAACACTTCCGCTGCCGAAGAAGAAAGAAGCCGCTTCTTTCCTCTCTGGTTCACCTTCTACAGGCATAGCAGCAAGGGAGCGAATGCGTTGACAGTGTGACAATCAGCAGTAGTGTTACTATCTGGAAAACTCCGCCCTCAATAAGCCGGCCCCGTGACAGTGGGCAGTGACGCCGTGAGTATTCCAACCGAGCAGCAGCGAATCAGCATCAGCGATCTGCAGCATGAGTACAAATCCCAGTACCGGAAACAGGAGATCACGATGAACATCCATGAGTACCAGGCCAAGGAGATCCTGAATGCTTACGGCATTCCCATCCCGCGCGGCCGCGTGGCACTGACGGCCGACCAGGTGGAGCGCGCGGCCAAGGAGATGGGCGGGCGTTGCGTGGTGAAGGCCCAGATCTACGCGGGGGGGCGCGGCAAGGCAGGAGGGGTGAAGCTGGTGCACCACCCCGAGCAGGCGCAGACCCTCGCCAAGGAGCTGTTCGGCAAGTCGCTGGTCACCCCGCAGACCGGTCCGGAGGGGCTCCGCGTCAGGCGCATCCTGGTCGAGGAGGCGGTGGATATCGCCCGCGAGTTCTACCTCTCCATCACCCTGGACCGCGGCACTTCGCGCTACGTCCTGATCGCCAGCGCCGAGGGGGGGATGGACATCGAGGAGGTGGCCGCCAAGAGCCCGGAGAAGATCCAGACCCTGACCATCGACCCCTTCACCGGACTGCGCCCCTTCCAGGCCCGCCACATCGCCCTGCAGCTGGGGCTTACCGGCAGCGTCTGCGAGGACTGCGTCACGCTCATCCTGAACCTGTACAAGGTCTGCCTCGAGAAGGACTGCGCGCTCGTCGAGATCAACCCCCTGGTGGTGACCCAGGCCGGCTGGCTCATGGCGATGGACGCCAAGATCACCTTCGACGATAACGCGATCTTCAGGCACCGCGAGTACCCGGACATGATGGACTACTCCCAGCTCGATCCCCTCGAGATCACCGCCGGGAAGTACGACCTGGCCTACATCAAGCTCACCGGTTCCATCGGCTGCCTGGTGAACGGCGCGGGGCTCGCCATGGCGACCCTGGACGTCCTTAAGGAGTTCGGCGGCGAGCCTGCCAACTTCCTCGACGTCGGGGGCGGGGCGACCCGCGAAAAGGTGGCCGAGGCTTTCAAGATCATCCTGCAGGACAAGGACGTGAAGGGGATTTTCGTCAACATCTTCGGCGGTATCATGCGCTGCGACATCATCGCGCACGGCATCATCGAGGCGGCCAGCGAGGTGAACTGCACCCTCCCCATCGTGGTGCGCATGGACGGCAGCCAGGTCGAGGAAGGTAAACGCCTTCTGACCGAGAGCGGGCTCAACGTGCAGTGCGGCGACAACCTGGGCGACGCGGCGGGCAAGATCGTCCGCATGCTCGGCTAGGGCCAGACGGAAAACCGACCAAGCGAACAGGAGACCTTTCATGTCCATTCTGATCAACAAGAGTTCCAAAATAGTCGTCCAGGGGATCACCGGCCGCAGCGGCCTGTTCCATACCCAGCAGTGCCGCGAGTACGGCAGCCAGATCGTCGCGGGGGTCACCCCGGGCAAGGGGGGGATCCACATCGAGGGGATCCCGGTCTTCAACACGGTTGCCGAGGCGGTGAAGTACACCGAGGCCAACGTCTCCATGATCTTCGTCCCCCCCCCGGGTGCGGCCGACGCCATCCTCGAGGCGGCCGACGCCGGGCTCGAGCTTGCCGTCTGCATCACCGAGGGGATCCCGGTCCGCGACATGGTGCCGGTGAAGGCGATGATCAACCAGTCCAAGATGCGCCTGGTCGGCCCCAACTGCCCCGGCGTGATCACCCCGGGCGAGTGCAAGATCGGCATCATGCCCGGCCACATCCACAAGCCCGGCAAGATCGGGGTGGTTTCGCGCTCCGGCACCCTCACCTACGAGGCGGTGAAGCAGCTCACCGACAACGGCCTGGGGCAGTCGACCTGCGTCGGCATCGGCGGCGACCCGATCATCGGGATGAACTTCATCGATGTCTTAAGGCTCTTCAACGAGGATCCCCAGACCGAGGGGGTCTTCATGATCGGCGAGATCGGCGGCGCCGCCGAGGAAGAGGCCGCGCGCTGGATCAAGGAGAACATGAAGAAGCCGGTCGGCGCCTTCATCGCCGGGGTCACCGCACCTCCGGGTAAGCGCATGGGTCACGCCGGCGCCATCATCACCGGCGGCAAGGGGAAGGCCGAGGACAAGATCCGTACCCTCTCCGAGTGCGGCGTCGTCGTGGCAGCGAGCCCCACCAAGATGGGTGACGCCATGCAGGAAGCCATGGCCTCCGGCGGCACCAAGAAGAAGTCCAAGTAGTTCGCCCGAGTGAGGCGGAGCCGGGAGCCCTGCGCTTCCGGCTCCGCTGGCGGCCAAGCTTGGGGTTCCGGCCGCGGAGCCCCGCTTTTCCCGCCGACACGCCCTGCCCTCCCTTCCACCAGCCGGGCGCCCGTTCCACCGCACCACAATCCAAGAAGGACCACCTTCAGCCGGCCGCAGCACGTTTGGCACGGCAGCAGCCCGATGCCCGGCAGCGGGCTGCGCTCGAGGTGCATCCAGGCCCCGGAGTGGTCTTCCCGGGAGAGTTTACCGTGGGAGCGGCTTTGGCCGCGGCGCCGGCGTCACGGCCCAGGCCCCTCCCACGGTGCCCGCCTGGGAGTACCAGACTGCCTGCGATTCTTATGCATAAGGAGGATTTACCCGCCATGAGCAAGAAAACGGACGCGCTTACGTACCACTCCACCGGCCGCAAGGGGAAGATCGAGGTCGTTCCCACCAAGCCGTGCCGGACCGCCCAGGACCTCTCGCTCGCCTACTCCCCCGGGGTTGCCGAGCCCTGCCTCGCCATCGAGGAGAACCCCGAGGACGCCTACCAGTACACCGCCAAGGGGAACCTGGTGGCGGTGGTATCGAACGGCACCGCGGTCCTTGGGCTCGGTAACATCGGGGCCCTGGCCGGCAAGCCGGTCATGGAGGGGAAAGGGATCCTCTTCAAGCGCTTCGCCGACGTCGACGTCTTCGACATCGAGCTCGATAGCGAGGACCCGGACGAGATCATCCGCGCCGTGCAGATGCTCGAGCCAACCTTCGGCGGGATCAACCTGGAGGACATCAAGGCCCCCGAGTGCTTCTACATCGAGGAAGAGCTGAAAAAAACCATGAAGATCCCGGTCTTCCACGACGACCAGCACGGCACCGCCATCATCTCGGCCGCGGGGCTCATAAACGCCCTCGAGCTGGTGGGGAAGAAGATCGAGGACGTGCGCCTGGTGTTAAACGGCGCCGGCGCCGCCTCCATCTCCTGCGCGAACCTCGCCATCTCGCTCGGGCTTAGGCGCGAAAACCTGATCATGTGCGACACCAAGGGGGTCATCTACAAGGGGCGCACCGAGGGGATGAACAAGTACAAGGAACTCTTCGCCCAGGATACGCCGCTTAGGACCCTGGAGGAGGCGGTGAACGGCGCCGACGTCCTCTACGGGCTCTCCGTGAAGGGGGCCTTCACCCCCGAGATGGTGCGCTCCATGGCGGCGAACCCGATCATCTTCGCCATGGCGAATCCGGACCCCGAGATCACCCCGGAGCAGGCCCACGCGGTGCGCGGCGACGTGCTCATGGCGACGGGCCGCTCCGATTACCCGAACCAGGTGAACAACGTGCTCGGCTTCCCCTTCATCTTCCGCGGGGCGCTCGACGTGCGCGCCACCGGGATCAACGAGGCGATGAAGCTCGCCGCCACCCGGGCGCTCGCCGAGCTGACCCGCGAGGAGGTCCCCGACTCGGTGGCGAAGGCCTACGGCAACGTGAAGTTCAGCTTCGGGCGCGACTACATCATCCCGAAGCCGTTCGACCCGCGCGTCCTTTTGAAGGTGGCCCCCGCGGTCGCCAAGGCCGCCATGGAAACCGGCGTGGCGCGCCAGCAGATCGACCTCGACAAGTACGTCGAGCAGCTCGAGGCTTTGCAGGGACGCTCCAAGGAGACCATGCGCCTCATCATCAACAAGGCGAAGAGCGATCCCAAGCGCATCGTCTTTCCCGAAGGGGAGCACCCGAAGATCCAGCGCGCCGCCCAGACCGTGCTGGAGGAGGGTATCGGCCATCCGATCCTTCTGGGGAACGCCGCGAAGATCACGGACGACCTGCACGAGATGGGGATCGACCCGAGCCTGATCGCCATCATCGACCCGGCGAGCCATCCCAAGTCCGAGGAGTACGCCCAGAAACTCTTCGAGCTGAGGCAGAGAAAGGGGCTCACCCTTTCCGAGGCGAGGCGCCTCATCACCCGGAAGTCGCGGGTGCACTTTGGCTGCATGATGGTGCGCGAGGGGGACGCCGATACCCTTTTGGCCGGCATCGACGCCCACTACCCGGACACCATCCGCCCCGCGCTCGAGGTGATCGGGAAGAAACAGGGACTCTCCAGCGTGCACGGTCTCTACATGATGGTCCTCAAGAAGGGGATCTTCCTCTTGGCCGACACCACGGTCTGCATCGATCCGACCTCGCAGGAACTCGCCGAGACCGCCATCCTGGCGGCCCAGACCGCGCGGATCCTGGAAATCGACCCGCAGGTCGCCATGCTCTCCTTCGCGAACTTCGGCTCGGTGAAGCACCCGCTGGCCGCCAAGGTGCGCGAGGCGGTGCAGCTTGTGAAGGAGCAGGAGCCGGGGCTGGTCATCGACGGCGAGATGCAGGCGGACACCGCGGTGGTGGAGGAGATCCTGCAGCAGAGCTACCCGTTCTCCGCGCTTAAGAGCGCGGCCAACGTGCTGATCTTCCCGGACCTCACCTCGGGGAACATCTGCTACAAGCTCTTGAGCCACCTGGGGAACGCCGACGCCATCGGGCCGATCCTCATGGGGATGAACAAGCCGGTGCACGTGCTGCAATACGGCGACGACGTCTCCGATGTCGTCAACATGGCCGCCATCGCGGTGGTCGACGCCCAGACCAGGTAGCCCGGCTAGGGAGGGGGACTGGCTCCGCCAGGTGCCTGTCCCCTTAGCCTCCAAGCGTGACCAAGCCCCCCTCGCCCTCCGGGAGAGGGGCGGGGGTGAGGGGGCGGCCGGCCCAGAACCTGCCGCCAGCAAAGGACACAGCAGAAAAACCAGAAAAGCCCGGCAAGACCTGCGGCTCCCTCACCCCTACCCTCTCCCAGGGGGCGAGGGAGCGAGCGCAGGAGCTCGAACACGACAACGGCAGACCAGACCAACTTCGGGAGAATGCAAGGATGGGGAAGACCAAGGAACACGCCAAGCACACCGTCGTCTCGCTCAGGATCAGCGAGGACGAGAAACGCGAGCTCGAGGAGATCTCGCGCCAGAGCCGGACCTCCATCTCGGAGCTGATGCGCGAGGCGATGCAGCTTTACACCGACACCACCAAGTAGGCCGTCAACCGGATACAGGAGAAGCCCGATGCCCAGAAAAATGGTAACCATCGACGGCAATACCGCCGCCGCCCACGTGGCCCACGCCACCAACGAAGTCATCGCCATCTACCCGATTACCCCTTCCTCCGTCATGGGCGAGATCTCCGACGAGAAGAGCGCCCGCGGCGAGAAGAACATCTGGGGGACCGTCCCCCTGGTGGCCGAGCTGCAGTCCGAAGGGGGCGCCTCGGGCGCGGTGCACGGCGCGCTGCAGGCCGGCGCCCTCACCACTACCTTCACGGCAAGCCAGGGTCTCTTGCTGATGATCCCCAACATGTACAAGATCGCCGGCGAGCTCACCTCTACGGTGTTCCACGTCTCGGCGCGCGCCGTGGCGACCCAGGCGCTCTCCATCTTCGGGGACCACTCCGACGTCATGTCCTGCCGCTCCACCGGCTGGGCCATGCTCTGCTCCAACAACGTCCAGGAGGTTATGGACTTCGCGCTCATCTCCCAGGCCGCGACGCTCAGGTGCCGGCTCCCCTTCCTGCACTTCTTCGACGGTTTCCGCACCTCGCACGAAGTCCAGAAGGTCGAGGAGCTCTCCTTCGACGACATGCGCCAGATGATCGACGACAACCTGGTGAACGAGCACCGCGCCCGCGCCCTCTCCCCGGACCGCCCGGTACTGCGCGGCACCGCCCAGAACCCGGACGTCTACTTCCAGGCCCGCGAGACCGTGAACCCGAGCTACCCTGAGTGCCTCAAGGTGGTGCAGCAGGAGATGGACAAGTTCGCGAAGCTCACCGGCCGCAAGTACAAGCCGGTGCAGTACGTGGGGGCGAAGGACGCAGACCGGGTCATTGTCATCATGGGAAGCGGGGCCGATACCGTCGAAGAGACGGTGCAGACGCTCATCGGCAAGGGCGAGAAGGTGGGGCTTATCAAGGTACGCCTCTACCGCCCCTTCCCGCTCGAGGCGTTCGTGAAGGCGCTTCCGGCCACCGTGCAGAGAATCGCGGTGCTGGACCGCACCAAGGAGCCGGGCTCTTTGGGCGAGCCGCTCTATCTCGACGTGCGCACCGCGATCGGCGAGGCGATGGCCGCCGGGAAGTACCCCGGCGCCGGCTACCCCGTCATCGTCGGGGGGCGCTACGGCCTGGGCTCCAAGGAGTTCACCCCGGCCATGGCCAAGGCGGCCTTCGACAACCTGAAAGCCAAGAAGCCGAAGAACCACTTCGTGGTCGGGATCAACGAGGACCTGACCCGCTCGAGCCTCGATTACAACCCGAGCTTCCGCACCCCGATGACCGGCACCTACGAGGCGATGTTCTACGGCCTCGGCTCCGACGGCACCGTGGGCGCCAACAAGAACTCCATCAAGATCATCGGCGAGACCACCAAGAACTTCGCCCAGGCCTACTTCGTCTACGACTCCAAGAAGGCCGGCACCATCACCACCTCGCACCTGAGGTTCGGCAAAAAGCCGATCAACTCGCCGTACCTCATCGACAACGCCGACTTCATCGCCTGCCACAACTTCACCTTCCTGGAGAAGTACGACATGCTCTCCAAGGCGAAGCCCGGCGGCACCTTCCTTTTGTGCGCCCCGTTTGCCAAGGAAGAGGTCTGGGACCGCATGCCGGCCGAGGTGCAAAAGCAGATCATCGACAAGAAGCTCAAGTTCTACGTGATCGACGCCATCAAGCTCGCCGAGGAGCTGGGGCTGGGCGCGCGCATCAACGTGATCATGCAGACCGCCTTCTTCAAGATTTCCGGGATTCTGCCGCTCGCCACGGCGCTCAAGGAGATCAAGGGGGCCATCAAGAAGAGCTACGGCAAGGCCGGCGACAAGGTGGTCGAGATGAACAACCGCGCCGTGGACGAGGCGCTCGAGAACATCCACGAGGTTGCCGTACCGAAAGCTGTCAGCAGCAAGCTGGTCATGCCCCCGGCGGTCTCGGGCCAGGCGCCGCACTTCGTGCAGGAGGTAACCGCACCGATCATCGCCGGCCGCGGCGACCAGCTCCCGGTCTCGCTCATCCCGCGTGACGGCACCTTCCCGACCGCCACCTCGCAGTACGAGAAGCGCAACATCGCGGTGGAGATCCCGGTCTGGGACGAGGCGCTCTGCATCCAGTGCGGCATCTGCGCCTTCGTCTGCCCGCACGCCGCGATCCGCATGAAGGCCTACCCGGGCGAACTTTTGGCCAAGAAGCCGGCGACCTTCAAGTCCTGCGACGCGAAGATCCCCGAGGTGAAGGGGATGCAGCTTACCCTGCAGGTGGCGCCAGAGGACTGCACCGGCTGCGGCGCCTGCGCCTACAACTGCCCGGCCAAGGACAAGGCGAACCCCGAGCACAAGGCGCTGGACATGAAGTTCCAGCCCCCGCTGCGCGCCCCGGAGGCGGCAAACTTCGACTTCTTCCTGGCGCTTCCCGACCTCGACCCGGCGACCCTCAAGCTGGACACCCTGCGCGGCAGCCAGCTGGTGCGCCCGATCTTCGAGTTCTCGGGAGCCTGCGCCGGCTGCGGCGAGACCCCGTACCTGAAGCTCCTCTCCCAGCTTTTCGGGGACCGCGCGCTCATCGCCAACGCCACCGGCTGCACCTCGATCTACGGCGGCAACCTCCCCACCACCCCGTGGGCCAAACGCGCCGACGGGCGCGGCCCGGCCTGGTCCAACTCGCTCTTTGAGGACAACGCCGAGTTCGGCTACGGGATGCGCCTCGCGGTCGACAAGTTCACCATGTTCGGGCGCGAGCTGGTGAACCAGCTCATCGAGGAGCCCTCCTTCAAAGGGAGCCGCGAGCTGCTGGCCGCGATCAACGGCGCCGACCAGTCGAGCCAGGCCGGCATCGAGGCCCAGCGCGCCCGGGTAGAGAAGCTGCGGGCCCTCATCGGGAAGTCTCCGGTCGAGGCGGCGCAGAAGCTCCTGCCGTTGGTTGATTACCTGGTGGAAAAATCGGTCTGGTGCGTGGGTGGCGACGGCTGGGCCTACGACATCGGCTACGGCGGCCTGGACCACGTGATCGCCTCGGGCAAGAACGTGAACCTTTTGGTGCTCGACACCGAGGTGTACTCCAACACCGGCGGTCAGGCCTCCAAGTCGACCCCGCTCGGCGCCGTGGCCCAGTTCGCCGCGGGGGGCAAGACCATGCCCAAGAAGGACCTGGGGCTCATGGCCATGTCCTACGGCAACGTCTACGTGGCGAGCGTTTCGCTCTCCAACCCGGCCCAGGTGGTGAAGGCGTTCCTGGAGGCCGAGGCGTTCGACGGGCCGTCCCTCATCATCGCCTACGCCCACTGCATCGCCCACGGCATCAACATGACCCGCGGCATGGACGAGCAGAAAAAGGCGGTCGCCTCGGGGCACTGGCCGCTCTACCGCTACAACCCGGCGCTCACCGCAGAGGGGAAGAACCCGCTGCAGCTGGACAGCAAGGCGCCCAGTATCGGTTTCGAGGAGTACGCCTACGGCGAGAACCGCTATAAGTCGATCAAGAAGGTGAACCCGGAAGTTGCCGACCGCCTGATGCAGCAGGCAAGCAAGGTGGCCAAGGCGCGCTTCGACTACTACCAGAAGCTCGCGGGACTCGATTTCGAGTCCTAAGCGGGTGTGACGCAGCAAGGAGTACCGGAAAAGCCCTCCCCCAACGGGAGGGCTTTTTTTTGGTGCGGCGGATTACCGGGGAAGCGCGATCTACAGTCGGCACCGGCTTCCAGGTTTCCCCTTTGGGAAAGGTTCTTCCGGGAATTCCGGGGGGAAGGGTTTGGTAGGGGCGAATCATCATTCGCCCGGCGCGCCGGCAGGCGCGTAACACACGCCAGTACAACCTGACACCTGCTTTGGCCTTCGGCCGCCTCTCCGGTTGGGAGAGAAGGGCGAATGATTATTCGCCCCTACAACGTCAAAAACGCCTGCCGAGGGGGGGCACGTTAAGCTGCCAGCTGTGGTTATTAGCAACCATGTCCGCGCTTCTCGGAATTCCCGAGCCTTTGGGAAACGAGGGAAACGTGAGGTCACCTGCGGTGCAATTTGAACTACGTCTTCTCGGTCCTCCCGACCCAATAATGAGGAGTTTTGTACTGTTTTGCATGAGTACGTTAAAGGGTGAAAGTTGAGGTAAATGCCTCATCAAACAGCAGCTATCGCGCATTAGTTGCAACTATTTGATATTCGATGGCAAATATGCCATAATCCCGTGTCCCTCTAGGGGTATTGCCTAGGCAGAGCACTGGGTAGCTGCCACCCCTGGGATTGCCTGCCATCTTCCCGCAGCACAAGGACGCCATGTTCACCAGCATCAAAGCGAAGCTTGCCCTCCTCTCCGCCCTGGGTTTTCTGGCCGTTGCCCTCAGCGTGTCGCTCTCCTATTTCCTTGCCGTCAATGAAATCAAGACGATCATGAAAACGGACGTCGCCGCGGTGGCCGATGCGCTTGAGAAGAGCGTCAGCTATGTCGCCTCGATCAAGCCGGACGCGCTGAACGACCCGGGCTTCAAGAAGTCCATCTACCAGGTGAAGATCGGCAAGAGCGGCTACCCCTTCCTGCTCGATGAGAGCGGTACGCTGGTGGTGCACTACAAGGAGGAAGGGAGGAACCTGGCGGGCCAGCCGCACATCGACTACATCCGCAAGCACCGCGGCAGCGGCTTTTACGAGTACACGGCGCGGACCACGGGGCAGGACAAGATCGTGGCTTACCGCTACGTTCCGGCCTGGAACGTCTGGGTGGTGCCGGGGGTGAACAAGGCCGACTACTTCGACCAGTTGAAGGCGAGCTTTCTGAAGTGGAACGTGGGGTGCGGGGCCGTCATCATCCTCTCCCTCTCGGTCGCCAGCCTGATCATCAGCAGGAAGATCGCCCGACCGGTCGAGCAGGCGGCGGCGCTGGCGGACCGGCTTGCCACCGGCGACCTCACCCTGGAGGATGCACGGGGGCAGCAGGTAAGCCGCGGCGAGTTGGGGAAACTGCTGACCGCCCAGCAGGCCATGGTCACCGGGCTCAACAGCATGGTGCGCCACATCAACGCGAGCTGCCACTCGCTCTCCGATATCTCCGAGACCGTCTCCGCCTCAGCGCTCCAGGTGAGCGAAGGTGCCGGCACCCAGTCCCGCGCCGTCGCCCAGGCCTCCCAGGCGGTGGAGGACATCCTCGCCTCGGTGCAGCTGGTCAGCCAGGGGATCGAGGTCCTGGCCGGCTCCGCAGCCGAAACCTCGTCGTCGACCCTCGAGATGCGGGCCAGCGTCGAAGAGGTCACTCTCAACATGGAAAACCTGGCAGCCGCGGTCGAGGAGGTGAGCTCGTCGGTCACCGAGATGAGCGCCGCCGTGAAGCAGATCGCCATGAGCGTGCAGGGGCTTATGGACGTCTCCTCCACCACCGGTTCGTCCATCATGGAGATGGACTACTCCATCCGCCAGGTCGGGGAAAATGCCGAGACCACTGCGCGCATCTCCCAGGAGGTCCTGGTCGAGGCGGAGGCCGGCCGCAACTCGGTGCAGGCGACCATCTCCGGCATCGAGGCGATGCGCAGCGCCTCGCAGAACACCGCCCAGGTGATCGAGGCGCTGGCCTCAAGCGCCGCCGGCATCAGCGCCATCCTGGGGGTCATCGACGGGATCACCTCGCAGACCAACCTGCTCGCGCTGAACGCCGCCATCATCGCCGCCCAGGCGGGCGAGCACGGCAAAGGTTTCTCGGTGGTTGCCGGGGAGATCAAACAGCTCGCCGACCAGACCAAATCCTCCACCGTCGAGATCGGCAAAGTAATCAACGACGTGCTCGAGAAGACCGCGACCGCCGTGCAGACCATCCACGAGGCGCAGGCGAGCATCGACTCGGGAGCGGCACTGTCACGCACCTCGGGGGTGGCACTGGAGCGGATCGTGGAGCGGGTGAAGTTCTCGGCCGATCACGCGGCGGGTATCGCACGCGCCACCGTCGAGCAGGGGAAGGGCGGCCAGATGATCATGAAGGCCATGGAGGACATGTCGGACATGGTGCTGCAGATCAGGAACGCGACCCGCGAGCAGGAGAAGGGGGGCGAACTGATCGTCGCCACGGTGGAGCGCATGAAGAGCCTGAACCACCAGGTGCGCAACTCGACCCGGGAGCACAACAGCGCCAGCGCGGACATCGCCCAGGCTACCGAGCGGGTCACCGCGATGGTGGAGCGGATCAAGGAGGCCTGCGTGGCCCAGCGCGGATTCGGGGTACGGATCGCCAGCGAGATGGAGACCATCACCCATTCAGCCGACGGCAACCTGGCCGCCAGCAACGGCCTGAGCGAGGCGGTCCAGGGGCTCGCCGCGCAGGTGGACCTGCTGCAGCAGGAGATGGCCGCCTTCAGGACCGGGGAGTAAAGGCAGGGGCCAGGGACTGGGGACTAGGGGCTGGCAAAACCTGAACGTCCCTGCCCCCCCCAGTTCAGCAGCTGCCGTCTTCCTGACTTCGCCTCATTACTTACCTCATGCGGATCCTCTGCTGCGCGGCGTGTTGCACGGCAGAGCTGTAGGAAAGCGGGGCCGTGGTACGTGCGTACCGGTAGCTGACCAGCTGCCGCGGCGGTGCCAGCCAACCCAAGAAGTCCTGCCCCGCATGGACCACCTTGGTTCTGAGCCTTTTCCCGTAGCCAGCCAGGATGCTACTCACCCGGATACCTTCCCCTCCCAGATCGCGCGTCAGATCGCGCAAGGTAACCAACCCTCCGTATATCACCACTGCCAGAGCGCATATCAGTATCGGTTCCATCAGGTACCTCCCTTTGCCCCCGCTAACAGGACCATGTCGGTCTTTTTTATCCTTATAACAGATTAGCAAATGCATGCAAGCGTTTTTTATGAGAATGGGATCGGCGTGCCCTCCCTGACGAAACCGTGTAAGCCTGCAGATTCCACTTACTTTTTCCTGCACGCGCTGGGTACCGTTTAAGTCGGGACAGCTGCTGCCGATAAGTTCATGAGAGAACCGCGGTCCGCACCGGAGCACTCCCGCCCGAGGTCCGCGCCCAAGGAGGCCGCAACATGAAGGAACTCGTTAACTTCTACCTCAACATGAGCATCAGATTCCGGCTCACTCTGCTGTGCGTCTGCTACAGCTTCTGCATCATAGCGGCGGCCCTGGCAGCGGAATTCGGTTCCGGTTTCTTGCGCTACGGGTCTAGCGTCATCTTCATCCTTTTGGGCGCGGTGTTCGGGGGACTCAACATCTGGTCGATCCGCTCGCCGCTGATCCGCACGGTGGGGTACCTGGAAACCATGGCCAACGGTGACCTCACCCAGCGCATCGTCATCAACCGCGACAACGAGATCAGCAAGATGCTCCGCTCCCTGCAGCACCTGCAGGAATCGATGCGCAGCATCATTTCCGGCATCCAGACCACGGCAACCCAGCTGACCAGCGCCTCCGGCGAGTTGAGTGCCACCTCCAGCAAGATAGCCGAGGGGACCGGGCGCGCCTCGCAGCAGTCGGACTCGGTGTCGACCGCCGTCGTGGAGATGGCGACGGTAAGCAGCGACATCGCGCTCAGCTGCCAGCGGATGGCCGAGCGCGCCGGCAGCACCGAGAGCGCCACTCGCAAGGGTGACGAGACCATCGCACACATGGCGGCCATGATGGGTGCCATCGAGAAAAGCGTCGTGGATACCATGGACGACGTGAAGGCGCTGGGGACCAACTCCGAGCGTATCGGGGACATCGTGGTAGCCATCCAGGACATCGCCGACCAGACCAACCTCTTGGCGCTGAACGCTGCCATCGAGGCGGCCCGTGCCGGCGAACAGGGACGCGGCTTCGCGGTAGTGGCAGACGAGGTGCGCCGGCTTGCCGAGCGTACCACCGCGGCGACCCGCGAGATCCAGTCCATCATCGGGGCGCTGCAGGGGGACGTGAAGAAGGTGGTCGACTCGATGGAGCGCAGTGCGGAGAGTGTGCGGACCGGCAGCGAGGACGTACAGCACTCCAACCAGGCCATAACCTTCATCAAGGAGCAGATTGCACCGCTTTTGGAATACGTCGACCAGGTGGCAACCGCGGTGGAGCAGCAGTCCGCGACCAGCGCGACCATAACCGAGAGCATGCATCAGATCACCGGCGTGGTGCACGATGCTGCCCAGGGTGCGCACCAGTCCGAGCAGGCCGCGGCCAACCTGGCGCACTCGGCCCGCGAACTGAACACCGTGGTGAACCGGTTCAAGCTGGTGGGGTGAGCCCAAGGGCGACCTATTACCAGCACCGACCGTCAAACAAAAAAGGGCAGGCGCCATTTCGGCGACCTGCCCGTTTTACTTCCCGCTTTTGCCTCTCCCTAGTCCCAGATCTCCGGTCCCCAGCCCCTGCCTTTCAGCCCCTAGTCCCTGCCTTTCTCACACATGGAACTTCCGCGCCAGGTCGTTGTCGATCACGTAGACGCAGATCTCCTTGGCCGCCTGCTTGGTGTACTTAAACTTGTCGGAACTCAGGTTGTTGATCAGGAAGCTTACGTCGTCGCGGATCCGCTTGTCGTAGGTCTTGAAGGCCTCGGTATCGTAATCCTTGATGGCGCGCCTGAAGTTGGCGTTCTCCAGAAACGGCTCCAGCACCTTTTCCTTCAGGTTGTACACGTAACGGTCGTGCAGGTCCTGGTACAGCGCAGTTTCCTGCGGCTTTTTCCCCTCTACCAGGATCTCCTGGGTGAGCGCCCGGCCGGTGTACTCCTTCTGGGTCTCCCTTCTGAAGCGCTGCCGGCTCTCCTCGTCCGCCTTCTGCCCCAAAAGCCTCCCCTCGATGGCCGAAAGGAACTCCTCGGTGATCTCCAGCCGCTCGCCGGTGAACCGGCAGATCTCTACGGAACCGGGTTCGAAGTTGACCGCGAACATGTAGTGCAGGGTGTCGCGCTCGATCTGCGCCTCGTTGTAGTAGTAGAGCGCCTCCTTCACCTCCTGGAGCACCACGAAATCGTAGTTGTGCACCAGGCTCTCCATGAACCCCTCGGGGATCAGCTCCTTGAGCTCCTTTCTCCAGCGCAGGAAGAAGGTGGAGAGGTGGCTCATGTTGATCATCTTGTCCTTGCGCGCATAGGCCGCGTAGAAATCTGAGAAGATCTTGATCGACTCGCGCCCGGAGAAGCCGTGGTCCCCCTCGTGCTCGCTCTCGGCGATGATTTTTTTGCGCCGCTTGGCGGTGAGCCTTTTCCGGTCCTCCTCGGTGAGCCACTCCGGGATGTGCCCGGTGTAGATCTCCATCTTGAGGATCTGAAGGTGCTCGTCGCAGTAGAGCCGGTACTTCTCGGGGTCCCCGATCCACTCGAGGAGCGCATCCGACTTGATGTTCATGCGGGTGGAGATGATCACCCGGGCGAAGTTGTGCAACACGCGCGGCAGGAAGCCTCCGTCGATATGCTTGCCGAAGATGTTCCGGTAGATCTCCACCTCGGTATTGAGGTCCATTACGTAGGGGATGTTGATGAACTCGATGCGGTCGGTGAAGGACTGCACCCCTTCGATGGAACGCTCGTCCTCGGGGTTCATGAGCGCGATGAAGAGCGAGCGGACGTTCTCCTCGATGTCCTCGACCTTGTGGATCCCCTCGGAGATGATGTTGTGCAGCTCCAAAAGCCTTTCCGCGTTGTGCGACTTCACGTCCATGAGGGCATAGATGCCGTTGTTGGTCCGGGCGAAGTTGGAGAAGAGGTACTTCACCTCGTTGGAGTCGCCCAGGAGATGGTCGATCCGCTTCTGCAAAAGCTCGTTGGTGAGCACGTTCATCCGCATCGGCTTGTCGCCGGGGTTGAATACGGTGATCCCCTCCCCCAGCCGCCGGTTGAACCGGTAGGGGCGGACCTGG
The DNA here is from genome assembly GCF_014193515.1 of Geomonas silvestris. Taxonomy (GTDB): domain Bacteria; phylum Desulfobacterota; class Desulfuromonadia; order Geobacterales; family Geobacteraceae; genus Geomonas; species Geomonas silvestris. The sequence continues at coordinate 89,467 of NZ_BLXX01000002.1, forward strand.
ATCATCTTGAAGAGATCGGCCGGATCCTCGAGCCGCGCCGAAAGGGCCTGGAAGAGCGAGCTGCAGATAGTGCAGGGGGAGTCGCGGAAGACCCAGTCGTACTCTTTCTCGGTGAAGAGCTGCCACTTGAAGGAATCGTTGTTGAACAGGTCGTCGAAGAAGGCGCGGCGCTGCCCCTTGTCGATCATGAGGAGCGGGCTGTCGTGCGACGGACAGGGGATCTCCACCACGTCGTTTCGGTGCAGCGAACCCTTGGCCTCGCTCAAGTCCTGCGGGTCGAGCTCGTACTCGTCCAAAAGGTGCGAGAGCTTCTCCATGAAGGCGCCGACCTGGTGCTCCTTGAAGCGCCCCAGGATGCGCCGATCCAGGTGCCAGACCACCTCGTAGGTGCGCCCGGCCTCGGTGTTGGCGTACTCCTCGAACTTCATCAACAGGTTGTTGAGGAAGGTACTCTTGCCGGAGCCCGGCGGCCCCTCGAAGATGTAGATCTTGTTCTGGCGCGCCCCGCTCTTCATGGCGGCAACATGGTTCATGAGCCGGTTCGCGAAGAGGCGGTCGGCGAAGAAGGGACGGTCCGAGTTCTCCACGAAGAGCCGCCTGGTGTCGAAGCTGGCGAAGTTGATCGACTCGGGGTCATCCGGGTACTCGTCGATCCCCTGGCTCACGTAGGTCTTCACCATGTCGTGGAACAGCTGGAAAACGTTGCGCATCATCTGCGCCGGGTGCTCGGCCACCAGCTTGATGTACTCCTGGTAGGAGATCGCGCCCCCTTTTTCCCGTTCCACGATGGTGCGGCTTAGCTGTTTGAGTACGGTTTCGATATCTGGCATGGCTTGTCCCGCCTGTCACAGGGTCTTACGGTTCAAAGTCTTGTTCTTCATGGTGTAGAGCACCCGCTGCCAGGTGATCTGCGGCTCTTCGGCCCCCTCCCGGCCCGCGCCGCGCGGCGCGTCCACCACCGCCTCGCTGGTCTCCAACTGGACCTCGTTCCCCCAGAGGAACTCGATACCCACCAGCGTGTTGGCGATGTACTCCTGCACCAGCTGTTTCCCCTCGAAGTGGTGCACCAGGTACAGCGTCCCGTTCTCCCCGCGCTCCGGAGCGATCTCGATGTAGGGGGGATGGTACAAAGAGGCCAGCACCATGTCGCGGTAATCCTCGGCCTTGCGGCTCTTCACGTAGTACTGCCAGACCATGCGCTGGGGGTCCAGGCGCTTGCCGGTAACGAAAAGGTTGTGCCGGTCGGTGAACTCCTGGTCCACGAAGTACTTGATGAACAGGAAGTCGGAGAGCTCGGAGCGCACCTTGAAGATCATCTGGTCGCCGAGGCCTGCGTCCATCTTGTAGTTCTTGCGCGCCTCGACGTCGGTGAGCCGGTGGAAATCGTACCCCACCCGACCGGCGTCTCCCGCTTCCTTCAAAAACTGCATGAGCCGCATCCCCAGCGCGTAGGGGTTCATGCCGACCCGCGGCAGGGAGGTGACGCCGGCGTGCACCCTGGCGAAGTCGACCTCGTGCCCCTTGATCCGGTCGTCCTCCAAAAAGAGCTTCTCGTGCCAGTAGCTCGCCCACCCCTCGTTCATGATCTTGGTGCGGATCTGGGGCTGGAAGAAGATCGAGGTTTTGCGCACCACCTCGAGCACCGAGCGCATCCACTGGTTCTCCTCGCGCGCCAGGAACTCGGAGTTCTCGATCAAAAAGCGCAGGAGGTCGTGGCGCTCGCGGTGCTGCACCCCGGCGTTCTTGGCGAAGTGGGCGTCCAGCTCGGGGTACTTGGCGACCACATCGGCGAAGAAGAGCTGCTCGCCGCGCTCGGAACCGTGCGCCTGCACCAGCTCGTTGAAGTGCGCAACCTCTTTCAGGTAATCGCCGATGGGGACCTTTTTGACCGCCTGCAGGAAAACGTCGAAGTAGTAGTTGAGGCGTGCCGAGCACTCCGCGTCGCTCGGCGCCAGAAGCGGCGAGAGTTCCTCGTGGTAGCCCACCAGGTTGTCGATGGAGCGGGCGAACTCAAGGATGTAGTCGACCCAGCGCCCCTTTTCGGCGCGCAGCTTGGCGATCACCCGTTTGTCCGAGAGCGCCTCGCCGGTGAAGTCGTACTCCCAGGTGTGCCGGAAGCAGTGGTTGTTCTGGAAGAAGTCGATGTGCCCCAGCACGTGGTAGAAGATCATCACGTTCAGCCAGTCCGGGTTGTTGTCGTTGTAGAAAGAGATGGCCGGGCGGGTGTTGATCACCGTCTCGTAGGGGTTGTGCGGGTAGAGCTCGTACTCCCCCTTGCCGCGCAGCACCTCGACGTCGTGCACCCAGTAGTCGTAGAGCGTGGGGATCATCACCTTGGGGGAGAGTTCGATCAGGTCCCGGTTGGTGACGATGTACTCCAGGGTCTCGTCGGTGAAGGAGAGCCCCGCCTCGCGGGCCCGCACCTTGCACCCTTCCATGATCTCTTTGGTATGTTGGTTGATCAGTTCCATAACAGCCTCTGGATGATCTTGTTTCCATTCAATTTCGGCATTCCCGGTGAGGCAACAGCCCCGGGCGAATGATCATTCGCCCCTACCGTCCTCCCTCTCCCCTGGCGGGAGAGGGTCGGGGTGAGGGGGAAGCCGCCCTGACGCCGCTGCTGACCTCGCGTCCCCCCTTTGAAAAAGGGGAGACAGGGGGGATTCGCCCCTACGAAATCAGCTTTCTGATCCCGTCGATGACCCGGGCCTCTTCGGCGTCCTCGGTCATCACGTCCATGCGCAGCAGGTCCGCCTTGTCGCGCAAAAGCCCCGAGGATTCCAGGTAGCGCGCCACCTCGGTCCACTGGGTGCCGCTGTGCTCGGCGATGGTCACCCCCATGCGGCTTACGTAGCTGAGCATCTTCACCAGCTCGGGGATCGACTTGTCGCCGCCGGTGTCCCAGTCGTCGCCGTCGGTGCCGTGGAACACGTAGATGTTGTAGTCGGCCGCCAGGTTCTCCTTGGCGACGATCTCGTTCACCAGCTTGTAGGCGCTGGCCACCTCGGTACCGCCGGCCACCCGCGAGTTGTAGTAGGTGTTGAAGTCCGGGACTTCCTTCGCCTCGGTGTCGTGCAGGATGAAACGCGACTCCACCTGCCCCGCGTACTGGTACAGAAGCCAGCTGTAGATCATGACATGCTGGGTGCAGACCAGCTCGGTCACCTTGCCGGCCATAGAACCGGAGTAGTCGCGCAGGAAGAAGACCATGGCCTGCGGCTCGTAGTCCTTCTCCATGGAGAAGATCCGGTACACCTTGTCGCGCGGCGAGATCAGAAACCGGCTGGGGTCGATGTCCCCCACGTCCGGGAGGTTCCCCAGCGCGATGTTGGTCTCGACGAGCTTTCTTAAGGTCGCCTTCTTGTCCAGCACCTGCCCCGAGCCGCGGTTGCGGTCGGTAAGGTCGTAGACGTAACGGGTGAAGGAGCGTTTTTTTCCTTTCTCGCGCAGGTTGGGGAGCTGGAACTGCTCGGTGAGCACCCGTCCCAGTTCGTAGGCCGAGGTGTCCAGTTCGTGGGCCTCCCCTTCGCCCTGGCCCGGCCCCTGCCCCGAGTCCTCGCCGCTTTCCCGCACCTTCTGTTCGCCGATGACCTCCCCTTCCTCGCCCTTGCCGGCCCCGCCGGTCGATCCCCCTTCGCCGGGGGGGCGGAGGGTCGGGTCGTGGACCAACTTCTCCTCCTCGGTCGAGGGGACCACCACGATCTTCCCTTTCCCCCCTTTACCCGGTTTCACCAGGCGCCCGACCTTGATCTTGCGGGGGAAGCCGTCCTTCTCGCGCTGCCGGTCCCGCTCCAAGAGCTCGTCAAGCGCCTTCATCTGCATGGTGAAGGGGTTCGCCACCCGCTCCTGCTCCTGCAGGACAGCCAAGTCCTGCCAGGTGTAGAGCCCGCGGGAGAAGAGAGGGAACGGTCCGCCGCGGTCACCGGTGTAGATCTCACGGTGTTCCGGCAGGACCAGCTCCCGCGCGAACCGCTCGGCGCGTTCCGGGTCCAGCCCCTTGGCTTTCAGCTCTTCCAGGTATTTTTCCGGATCTTTCATGGCGTCCATCCGCCCTCGTTGACAATTGCCCTACTCAAAGTGGACCTTTGACTTCTCAGGGCTCCAGTAACCTCTGACCAACTCTCCTTCCCCCCTGGCGGGGGGGCGGGGTGAGGGGGAGCGGCCCCAAGGTGAGTGTCACTCCGTGGCAACCTCCCCCATCCCCCGGCCCCCTCCCGCAAGTGGAGGGGGCTTCGAGCCCCTAGCCCCTGCCTCTAGCTCTCATCCTCCTGGGTGCAGAAGTACTCGATGGTCTTCTGCGCGCAGGTGCGGCAGTAGCCGAGTTTGCCGAGCATGGTCACGATCATCCGGTCGTAGAGCTTCTGGTTCTCCTCGTTGGTCCGGTTGGCCAGGGCGCCGATCAGGCTCCCCGCACCGGCGATGTCCGACTTGAGCCGCACGTCGGTGACCGCCTTCACCAGTTCGAGGTTGTCCATGAAGTCGTAGTTGGGATCGACCGAGATCTTCTGGCCGTAGATCTTGCGGATCGAGGTCCTGAAGGAGGCGCGTTGCTCCTCGGTCTTCAAGCCGATGCGCTCCTCGACGCTCTTCACGTAACGCTCGTCGATCTTAAGCGCCCTCAGCTCGCCGGTCTGGGGATCCTTGTACTTCCACATCCGGTCCGGCCCCAGGTTCTCGGCGTCGATGCCGATGATCATGTTCACGTAGTTCTGCACGTCCTTGCGGATGGCCATCGGTTCGTCCATGTAGGCGTTGAACATCTCGGTCATGATCCGCTCGCGGTAGAGCTTCTTGCCGGTCTTCAGGTCCTCCAGGTACTTGGCCCGCTCGTTGGTGTCCACCACGTAGTCGAGCACCACCCGCTCCAGCGCCTTGAAGATGTCATAGGCGACCATGCAGCGCCCCTCGTTGGTGTCCGAGCTCTCCTTGAGAATCTGGATGCTGCGCCCCAAGGAGCGGTGCCCCAACCCGCGCTGCCCGAAGCGCTTGGTGATGTCGGGCTCCTGTCCCAGGGCGTCGATCACCTCGGCGAGCGCCTTGATGCTCTTCTCGCCGGCCACCTCTCCGGCCGCGAGCTTCATGGTCTCGATGGGGGTCAGCTTCTCGCTCCTGGGGAGCCGGGTCAATACCACGCCGACCGACGCCGCGTAGTTCAGGTTCGGGTCCTGGTGCAGGGTCTCCTTGGTCAGCGTGGTCTTCGAGTCGGAGCCGATCGCGTAGGAGGTGAGCCCTTCCTGCATCCGGTAGTTCGTGTTGTGCGACACGTAGCAGATGCGGCAGCGGTCCACGATCGGCGCCTCTTCCTTCTCGGCCAGGAACCGGTTGAACTCGGAGTTGTTGCTGGTGGCGATGATCATCGAGTCGATGGGCCACTTGTAGCCGTCGATCTCGATGGCGCGGTTCTGGATGACACCGAGGTAGACCTGGACCAGGTCCTTCTTGTTCTTGAAGATCTCGTCCGAGAAGTGGATGCCGCCGCCCGCCACCCGCGCCAGCGCGCCGCGCCTTAAGTCGAAGCGGTACGGGTTGTTGGTGTCGGTGATGTGCAACAGCCGCTGGATCGACTCCTCACCCAGGAGGTCCACCGCCGAGGAGGTGATCTTGTCCTTGGCCGGATACTTGCCGGTCAGGGTCCCCAGGCTCTCGCTCATCGGCACCGGGATCACCGCGAGTTGGTCCAGCATCGTCTCCAGGTTGTCGTCGGCGTGCTGCCGGATGTCGTTCCAGATGTAGCCGCTGCAGGCCCCCAGGGGACGGTAGTTCCGGTACAAGAGGTCCAGTTCGTCCTCGGTGAAGCCCCCCTGCTCGGTGAGGAAGCGCCGGTTTTCCTCGACGCTGTCGTAGAAGTTCATGGCCAGGATCATGGGGTCCTCGTAGGTCTGCGAGTCGATCTCGCGGATCTTCCCGTAGGTCCCCAGTTTGTCCATGTCGAGGAAGCGGAAGCTGTATTTGCGGTTTCGCTCGCGGGCCAGGAAGTTGCGGTACTGGGCGCAGAGGAACTCCACGAAGAAGGTCTTGCCGTTGCCCGGCTCACCGACCAGCACGAAGGCCATCTCCTTGCTGGAGCCCCCCTCGGCCGCATCTTTGACGAACGAGACGAAGCTGTTGATTTCGTCGTACATCCCGATGGTGTGTTTGCGTCCGGTGCGAAAGATGTTGAAGTCGTAGGTGGTCTTAGCGTTCACCACGACCTTCTCGAAACCCTGCTCCAGGATCATGCGGCTGATGCCTTGGAACGCGTTCTCAAAGACCCTTTCCCCTGCCTTGACGGCGGTAAGGTGCTGCCGGAGCGAGTTGTTCTTCTGCGCAGTCATGGTTTTCCTCCGCGTCATACTGCTCAAGGTGTCTCTCTCATTGATTTCCAAGCTCTCGAAAAAATGATACGCCTTTCCCTATTTTTATGCCGTTTTTTTTCGCCGCTGCGACTGGACTTAGCCTTCATGAGAAACTAGAGAACCCCTCTAATCGGACCACTAATGAACTAGGTTCCTATTGTATCCCTCATGGCACGCAGTGCAACAAGGTGACGGCGAGATGGCAAGAAAGCACGAAAAACCGCTTTCGTTTTAACCAGTGTTTGTTACTATTCAGACAGTGTCGGCATCATGAGAAATAAGGGATGGAGGGAATCATGTGGAAAAAACTTTCGGCGGTCTTTGCTGTCCTACTCGCCGTGACCCTCACGGGGTGCGGCAGCAGTAACAACGGCCCAACGGTATTCACCACCCAGATTACGAGCAGCGCCACTGTCGATGGTTACATCGTCAACGGGACCCCACCCTTCCTCGGGACAGCCAGTGTGTTCGCCGGCATCGATCCGATAGGGGGCGCTACGGAGACACGAGCCTTCCTCGATTTCGACCTTACCAGCCTTCCCCCGAACGCGGCCATCGACTTTGCCGCGCTGCGGCTCTACATCAACAGCATCCAGCCGGGCGGGGCGTCGGTCCCCATCCGCATAGAGCTGGTGGAGTTCCCTCCCCCGTTGATCACCTCCGACTTCAACACCCCGGCAATCGGAACTGCCGTGGTACTCGACACGATCAGGCCGATCGACCTGGGCATCAACGGCGGCTACATCGACATCCCGGTTACGCCGCTGGTCAGGACGGCATGGAGCCGGGGCAACTTCTTCCAGGTGCGTATCATGGAAGATCTCGGCCCCGTCCTCCCTGGCATCATCGAGATCAACGAGACCAACTTCCCGCCCAAGCTGAGGGTCGACTTCTTCTAGCTGCCTGCCAAACAGCCCGGCCGCGAGGGCCGGAAACAGAAAAGGGGAACCAGAATCGGTTCCCCTTTTTCGTTGTTCAAGCCGTCTCCCCTACCCCGCCAGCAGGTACCGGCTCACGTCGATCTGGTGCCGGTTCGGGTCCAGGGTCCCGACGATCCTGCGCCCCACCGCCGGGTCCGCCAGGTCCAGCACCGCCCCGTCCACCTCCCGCCCCTGCGGGTCGGCGATCACCTTCACCCGCGGGGAACCCAGGCGGTCCGGGTCGCGGTGGTTCCCCACCACCACCGCCAGTTCTCCGCTATCCAGCTGCAACAGCGAGCCGACGGGGTGCAGCCCCAGGCAGCCGATGAACAGCTTCACCAGCCCCCAGTCGTAGGCCTTGCCGGCCTGGGTCAGGAGGTAGCGCAGCGCCGTCTCCGGCGGGAAGGGAACCCCGTTGGCCTGCGGGAGCGTGGTGAGCAGGTCGAAGCGGTCGGCGATGCTGATGATCCTGCCGAACAGCCCGAGCCGCTTGTAAGGGTACCGGGGATAGCCGGAGAAGTCGGCCAAGAGGTGGTGCTCGAAGGCGCCGGTGACGATGCGCGAGGTGAGGCTGTCGATCCCGCGGGAGCGCATCACGTTGCGCACCCCGGCCAGGGGATGGCTCTCCAACTGCTGCCGCTGTTCGCCGGTCAGCAGCGCCGGCTCGCGCTCCGAGAGCTCCTCGGGGAATCCGGCCCGGCCGATATCGTGGAACAGCGCCGCCATCCCCAACTCGGAGAGGGTGAACTTGGATATCCCCAGGCGCCGCCCCACGGCAAGCGACAGGATGCAGACGTTGGTGGCGTGACTGCGGGTGGCCCAGTCGCGGTTCGGCGTGCAGGTCCCCAGCAGGCTCGCCTCGTCGCGCACCATGAGGTCGATCATCTGCTGCACCACCCGCTTGGCCGAGCGCAGGCGCAGCTGCTTTCCCGCCGCGGCATTGGCCATCTCCCCGGAGATGGCCTCGGCAGCCCGCTGATACAAAAGCCGCGCCTTCAGCCCCTCCAGGCGCAGGTGCAGCTGGTCCACCGGCACCTTGGGCGTCTCTTCGGGCTGCGCCTCCAGCTCGATCCCGACGATGCCGAGCTGCTGCATCCGGTCCAGGATCCGGCTGTAGCGGTCGTTCCCCCCGCCCTCTAACTCCCTTAAGATGTAGACGAACCTCTGCAGGCCTCGCGCCGTCAGCTCCTCGCCGAAGCCAACTCCCCCTACCCCCTGCCGGGCGAACTCCTCCAGGATGAAGCCGAAGCTGGTGAAGGCGCCGCTGTCGGGCTTGAGGCGGACGTCTCCCAGGTACAGGGTGTGCCCCTTGACCCGGATCAGCGGTTCTTCGTTCCGGCGCCGGATCTCCCCCGCCACCTTGAGCAGGTCCTCCACCGGCGACTCCAGCGCCGCGTGCCCCGGGGGGTAGTTCTGCGAGGTCTTCACCAGGACAAAGAGCCTGCCGATCAGCCCTTTGCCCAGATGCACCAGTTCGTCGCGTCTGTTTGCCACCATCCCGGTTCCCCTCAGGCCGCGCTGGTTCCGGCGTCGTCGTGCCGCGCCTGGAGCGCCTGGTCTATGACGCTCCGCAACTCGGAGCCGCCCTGCCGGCGCAGCTCCTCGAGAAGCTGGCGGGCCGAGTCGTGGTGGACCTTCAAAAGCCCGGCGACGGCGCACTGCGCGCTCTCCTTGGACACCGAACGCTTGAACCAGCTTTTTTTCACCAGCATCTCCTTAAACAGCGGCACCATCTGCACCGAGCCCAGCTCCCCCAGCGTCTCGAACAGCACCAGCCGCTCCTCCATCCCGCGGTTTTTGAGCTCCTCGCTCGCGGCCAGGGCGAGCAGCGGTTTGAGGGCGAAGGTGAGCCGCTGCTGGGCGATGATCTTCAGCACCCTCACGCGCAAGGCACTTGCGTCGTCGCGCAGGAACTTCAACAGGTAGGGGCGAGCCTTGGGGTCCGGCGACTGGGCCAGAAAGTTCAAGACCTCCCGGCGTATGCGCACCTCGCGGTGCGAGATCAGCCCGACGATCATCTTAAGCGCCGTCGGCCCTCCGATCAGGGCGAGCACCAGGGCCACGTTGCGCACCAGGTACCAGCGCGGGTCGGCCAGGAACGGGGCAAAGAGCTCGGGGCGCTGGCCGCCCAGCTCGATGAGTACCTCGATGACCACCTTGCGCATCTTCAACTTTTCGAGGCGCCCCAAAAGCTCGCAGATGGCGCCCAGCGAGGGAACCCCGAACACCATGAGGAGCTCGCGCAGCTCCTCGCGGCTCAAACTCTCGGTCTCGTTGATGGTCTTCGCCAGCGCCTGCAGCACCTCCTCGCAGAGGATCCCCTCCAGCACGTCAGCCACCTTCTGGCGCCTTTCGGCGGGCAGGCTCCCCAGCCCCATGAGCTGACCCAGGAAGCGGACCAGGCGCTGCGCGTGGGGGATCTGGCGGGCCCGGAACAGGTCGATCACCAGTTTCCCGGTGATGGAGGTGAACTCCTCGAAGCTCGCCGGATCCTGCACCCCCGCCAGCGTGGCCGCCAAAATGGTGATCACGTCGTCCACGGCGTTGCGGCGGGCATCGGTCTGTACCGCCTTGCGCAGCCACCCCGCATCCTCCGCGGTCAGCATGAGCAGGTGCTTCGGTATCATCTGCTGGGGGGGCGCCGGCCGCTTCGCGAGTGACGCGGTGATCTCGTCAAGGGCCTCCTGCTGGGATGCCACCGCCTCGCTTTCGATCTCCAGGGCGTCGATACCCACCAGGTCCTCTTCGAGCAGGTAGCTTACATGGGGAAGATGCTCCGCCCAGAGCCGGGTCACCACGTCATCGTCGTCCCGGTCCGGGCGCTCGAAGCCGGCGACTTCCAGGAAGGTGGCGAGTTCTGCCGGCTCGATGCCGCGGACAAACTGCACCAGCCGGATCCCGTCGGCATGCAGGCGCAAGGCTAAGTTGTCGCGCCGGTCTTCGCTGCGGTAGAGCTCGCTCCCCTTGTAGTTCAGGGAAAACGGTTCCACCTCGAGAGGGTAGGAGCCGTAACGGTCCAGGTGGGCTCCCAGCTTCTCCTGGAGTTCCTCGAGGTACTTGACCAACATCGGGTTGTTGGCCAGGTACATGCGCACCCCCTTGGCGCTGCGCAGCAAGGCGACCATGACTTCAGTCGCCGAGCGGAGCTCTTCCTGGGGTGCGACGGGGCGCTTCCCCGGCGTCTGTGCGGTCTGTGCTGGGAGTTCCTGGTGATCCATGCGCTGCCGGCTCCTTCCTGGGGGTCGGTTTTCTCTCGTAACCACGGGGCCCGTGCCCCTGGCGCGTCGGGGGGGGTGAAAGCTCGCGCTCTTCGCATCTATCTTCGGCTCATTTACCGGAAAACTGAAGCGAATTCATGAGGGGCTCAGGATAGGCCCTTCTAGATGAGCCTGTCGAACGGCCTGCGGCGGGTTGCCGTCCGGCGCCGGGCTGCGAAGGCAAATCCCCCCTGAAATTCCGGGAGAACCGTCCGCGTGGGTCCCCTCTCCCCTCGCGGGACAGGGTGAGGGGAAGGCGCCACATCATTGCAGATACCAGCTTCACCCACCCCCTGGCCCCCTCCCGTCAAGGGAGGGGGGAATGTGCTTCCCAGAAATCCCGAGTGAACCCAAAAAAAAGGGGAACCGGCTGCGAGCCGATTCCCCTTTTCCTGGTACTGGTGCTGTCTGGGCTGCAAATTACATCATGCCGCCCATGCCGCCCATGCCACCCATGCCGCCCATACCGCCCGGCATTGCCGGCATGCCGCCATCTTCTTTCGGCTTGTCGGCGATCATCGCCTCGGTGGTCATCATGAGACCGGCGACGGAAGCCGCGTTCTGCAGCGCGTAGCGGGATACCTTGGTCGGGTCGATGATGCCGGCCTCGAGCATGTCGACGTAGCTGTCGTCGGCTGCGTTGTAGCCGAAGGAGCCCTGGCCATTCTTCACCTTGTCGACCACGATCGAGCCGTCCACGCCGGCGTTCTGGGCGATCTGGCGGATCGGCTCCTCGATGGCGCGCTTGATGACGTTGACGCCGAACTGCTGCTCGGTGGAGAGCTGCAGCTTCTCGAGGGAAGCCATGGCGCGCAGGTAGGCCACGCCGCCGCCGGGGACGATCCCCTCGTCGACCGCAGCGCGGGTTGCGTGCAGTGCGTCTTCCACGCGGGCCTTCTTCTCTTTCATCTCGACTTCGGTAGCTGCACCGACCTTGATCACGGCGACGCCGCCCACCAGTTTCGCCAGACGCTCCTGGAGCTTCTCGCGGTCGTAGTCGGAGGAGGTCTCCTCGATCTGGGCCCGGATCATCTTGACGCGGCCCTGGATGTCGGCCTCGGCACCGTAGCCGTCGATGATGGTGGTGTTGTCCTTGTCGATGGTGATCTTCTTCGCGTTACCGAGCATGTCCATGGTGGTGTTCTCGAGTTTGAAGCCGACTTCCTCGGAGATCACCTTGCCGCCGGTCAGGATGGCGATGTCTTCCAGCATCGCCTTGCGGCGGTCGCCGAAGCCCGGGGCCTTGACGGCGCAGACGTTCAGGACGCCGCGCAGCTTGTTCACTACCAGGGTAGCCAGGGCCTCGCCCTCGATGTCCTCGGCGATGATTAAAAGCGGACGGCCGCTCTTCGCGGTCTGCTCGAGCACCGGGAGGAGGTCCTTCATGTTGGAGATCTTCTTGTCGTGGATCAGGATCGAGACGTTCTCGAGGTTCGCCTCCATGCGCTCCGGATCGGTCACGAAGTACGGGGAGAGGTAGCCGCGGTCGAACTGCATGCCTTCCACGGTCTCCAGGGTGGTCTCCATCGCCTTGGCTTCCTCGACGGTGATGACCCCTTCCTTGCCGACCTTCTCCATCGCCTGGGCGATGATGTCGCCGATGGTCTTGTCGTTGTTGGCGGAGATGGTGCCGACCTGGGCGATCTCCTTGTGGTCCTTGATCGGCTTGGAGATGGACTTCAGTTCAGCGACCAGGGTCTCCACAGCCTGGTCCAGGCCGCGCTTGATCTCCATCGGGTTGTGACCTGCGGCGACCAGCTTGGAGCCCTGGCGGTAGATCGCCTGGGCCAGGACGGTTGCGGTGGTGGTGCCGTCACCGGCCACGTCGGAGGTCTTCGATGCCACTTCCTTGACGAGCTGCGCGCCCATGTTCTCGAACTTGTCTTCCAGCTCGATTTCCTTGGCGACGGTTACGCCGTCCTTGGTGATGAGCGGTGCGCCGTAGGACTTCTCGATGACCACGTTGCGCCCTTTGGGGCCCAGGGTCACTTTCACGGCGTCGGCCAGGGTATTGACACCTTTAAGGATGCTGTTGCGGGCATCCTGGTCGAATTTGATGATCTTTGCAGCCATGGTTTGATATCCTCCTTGGGATGTTGTGCGATGTTAGAGGGAAAGCATCGGGGTGGCCCCGAAAAGGATTACTTCTCGACAACGCCGAGGATGTCGTCCTCGCGCATGATCAGGAAGTCCTCACCTTCGAGTTTCACTTCGGTCCCTGCGTACTTGCCGAACAGTACCTTGTCGCCCACCTTCAGGTCGATCGGGAATACCTTGCCGTCCTCGCCCCTCTTCCCGTTGCCAACCGCGACGACTTCGCCCTGCTGGGGCTTCTCTTTTGCGGTCTCCGGGATGTACAGCCCGCCGGCGGTCATGGTTGCTTCCTCAACCCTCTTCACGATGATACGGTCCTGCAGCGGTCTCAGATTCATGCCTTACTCTCCTTTCGTTGAGATCCGTGATCTCTCGTAGTAGAAAAAGTATTAGCACTCCAAACTGCCGAGTGCTAATCGCCTGCTAAATATAAACAGCATGCCTTTAAAAATCAAGGGGCCGGTAAAATTAAATTTACCGGCCCTTCATGATGCATAACTTACCGTTTTTCCGCCAGATAACCAGCATGAACCCAGGCCGCGGCTAAAAAATCCGCACGGGCCCGACAGGGAGCGCAAGTTTCCCCGCGCCGGGGGCGTTACCACTTCCTCTTGGCCAACTCCTCCTGGTAGAACTTCTGGTAGAGGATCTCCCACTCCCGGCTGCCGGGGACCTTGGCCTGGCTGTAGGAGGCAAGCTTGTCCCGGACCGCCTGGTCCACCTGCCCCATCACGGAGAAGAACCCCTCGACGGACCCCTTGATGCAGTCGAGCGCGCGCCGCTCGTCGGGGAAGTCGGCCAGGTCGTCGTTGTAGAGCTTGTCGTAGATCTTGTGAGCGATGTGCGAGATGCGGTCTTCGGTAATCTGCATGACGGACTCCTGGTGGTGGACGCGGCACCGCCGGGGTGCGCGGTGGCCGCCGGTTGACGGGTTAAAGGACGATCTTCCTCTCCTTGGCGAGCTTGTCCTTGATCATCTTGAGCATCTTGTGCCGGTCGATGCCGGCGCCGCCCCCCATGGCCCGCAGCGACTGCTCCAAAAGCTCTTCGGCGTCACGCTCCAGCGCCTGTTCCGCCTTCAGGTCCGCGTCGATCGCCCCCCGGATCCCCGCCAGAAGCGCCGGACGCCCCTGTTTCTCGTCGATCAGCGCGGTGCGCTCCAGGTCTCCCAGCACTCTCTCAGCCAAGCGCGCGATCTGTTCGTCTCTAAGCCGCATCGGTACCCCCCAATAAAGTGTTGGCGTATTCTACGGCAAACGTGCAAAATAGCAATCTGATTTCCCGCTGCCGCTGGCGCGCAAACGGCCGGCGCGGTGCTTAGTTTCCTCATAATCCCCCCCTGCTCCTCAGTTGCCGGAGCCGCTCCGACACAGGCTCAAGCGGGCTCTCAACCAGGAGCAGGGCGGCAAGATTCTGCACTTAAAAATTCTTGCTTTCTCTCTGTAGCAAAGCTATCATACGCCCAGGAATTAGCTCTCTCTACCTTGCCCGTTAGGTTACTAACGCCCCTGCGGAATAATTAATTGAACGGGCAACTGTTACGATCGTGGTGTGCTGCCCCATTGCGCGGGAATTGCCTAAAGCGATCTACAGGAGCCCACCTGATAGGGAACTCGCTGTGAGGCCCCGAACCAACGACATGGTGGAGAGAGCAGTATGAAATGAGGGACCGTCGCCGCGGTCCCTTTTTTTATTCTTGCGCTTTATCATTTTAACAGTATATAGGGAGCTGGTTGACAGTACCGGGATGTGTCCATCCCGCAAAAGTACGAGGTGATCGGTGAAACACCAGCTCGAAAAGCTCCCGTCCTGGCTCATGCTGGCTATCGGCCTCCTGCTGGTCGCAGGCCTCGGGGTTCTCGACTACCTCACCGGCGACTATTCGCTGCTCATCTTCTACGCCATTCCCGTCGCCCTGGAGGCCTGGTTCCTCGGGCGCGCCGGCACGGCGGCCATCTCGCTCGCCTCCGGGCTGGCCCGGCTCACCTCCGACTACCTAAGCTACACCGGGAGCCGTTTCAGCTACTGGAACTCGCTGCAGGACACCGCCTTTTTGCTCATGATGGGGCTTTTTATCGCCTGGGTGCGCCAGCTCTTGCGGGAGGAGGGCCCCGCGCCGGAGCAGCGGCACAAGGAACGGTGATCGCCCCCTATTTCCACCGGGGAGGGTTGTGATGAAGGTAATCGCATTCAACGGCAGCGCGCGCAAGGGGGGCAACAGCACCCTGCTCATCAACCGGGTCTTCTCCGAACTGCACCGGGAGGGGATTGAAACCGAGCTGGTGGAACTGGCGGGCTCCACGATCCGCGGCTGCACCGCCTGCTATGGCTGTTTCAAAAACCGCGACCGGCGCTGCACCATCAAGAACGACCCGGTGAACGACGCCATCGAGAAGATGGCAGCCTCGGACGGGATACTGATCGCCTCGCCCACCTACTTCGCCGATATCACGAGCGAAACCAAGGCGCTCATCGACCGCGCCGGGATGGTGGGGCGCGCCAACAACTACCTGTACCGGCGCAAGGCGGGTGCCGCGGTGGTGGCGGTCCGGCGCGGCGGCGCCATCCACGCCTTCGACAGCATCAACCACTTTTTCCTGATCTCCGAGATGGTGGTCCCCGGCTCGAGCTACTGGAACATCGGGATCGGCCGGGAAATCGGCGAGGTCGAAGCGGATGCCGAGGGGATGGCGACCATGGAGACCCTGGGGCGCAACATGGCCTGGCTCTTGAAAAAGCTTAAGGACTAAACCGACGGCCGGCCAAACGCAAAAAAGGGCGGAGTCCGCAGACTCCGCCCTTTTTTGTCTCTTGGAAACCGCGCTTACTTGTGCGGGTAGAAGATGTAGAGGGTGAGCGACAGGGCCGCCAGCACCCACATGCCCGCCTTCACGTCCTTACCTTTGCCGGTCAGCACCTTCAGAAGCGGGTAGGTGAGCAGACCAGAGGTCATGCCTACGCCGATGTTGTAGGTGAAGATCATCAGGGTGACGGTCAGGAAGGCCGGGATCAGCTCGGTGAAGTCGTCAAAGTTCACCTTGGTGATCGGCTGGATCATGAAGGAGCCGATTACGATGAGGGCGATGCCGTAGGCGTGCGCCGGGACGATGGTGAAGAGCGGTGCGAAGAAGAGCGAAAGCAGGAAGAGCACGGCGACCACCAGGGCGGTGAAGCCAGTGCGGCCACCTTCCTCGATGCCGGCTGCGGACTCGATGTAGGCGCCGGTGGTGGTGGTCCCGAGCAGCGGTGCCACGGTGGTGGCCAGCGCGTCGGCCATCATCGGCTTCTCGATCTCCGGCAGGTTGCCGCTCTCGTCCAGGAGGTCGGCACGCATGGAGAGGCCGATCAGGGTACCCACGGTATCGACGAAGGCCATGATGAAGATGATGAGCACGATCGGGAAGAACTTCACGTCGAGCGCGCCCTTGAGGTCGAGCTGCATCAGGATCGGGGTCACGTCCGGCGGCATGGAGACGAAGTGCTCCGGCATCGGGGTGACCTTGAAGAGGATGGAAAGGACGGTGGTGGTCACGATGCCGATCACGATGGCACCCTTGACCCTCCAGGCCATGAGCACCACGACCATCAGGAAGCCGAAGATGCCCAGCAGCACCGACGGCGAGGTGAAGTCACCCAGTTTCACCGGCGCGCCCGGGACGCCCAGGGCGACCAAGCCAACTTCGTTCAGGCCGATAAAGGTGAGGAACAGGCCGATACCGACCGAGAAGCTGCACTTGAGCGAGAAGGGAATCGCCTCGGCCAGCCAGGAGCGGACCTTGAACACGGTCAGCAGGGTGAAGAGCACGCCGGCGATGAACACCGCGCCCAGCGCAACCTGCCAGGTGTAACCCAGCATCTTCACCACGGTGAAGGCGATGAAGGCGTTCTCGCTCATGTAAGGTGCTATGGCGAAGGGACGCTTGGCGTAGAGCGCCATGATGATGGTGCCGAACGCCGCAGCCAGGATGGTCGCGGTCACCGAGGGCTCGCGCGGGATCCCCGCCGCCTCCAGGATTGCCGGGTTCACGATGATGATGTAGGCCATCGTGAGGAAGGTGGTGATACCGGCGATGGTCTCCTGCCGGTAGCTCGTCTTGTGACGTGCAAACTCGAAAAAGTTCTGCATGCTGGCTCCGTCTCCTTGTATATACACCCGGGTTCCGGGCGGTTGTGGCGGCGGCGTATCTAATGAAAAGATCGACTCTCCCTTGTACCCCATTCCTTCGTTAAAGGCAACCGCAAACGCCAAACTAGTGTATACTCAGCCCAAACAGAAAATGCCGCGCCCCTGCCGGCGTCCGCCCCTATAATGAAGACACGTAGCTCCTACAAAACCACGGGCCGCCGGCACCCGGACGGGTCGTCCGATTCCCGGCTCCCGTGCCCCCCAGCTGGCCCACGCAAGGGGCGGACCCCGGGCCCCTGCCGGGCGGGCGCAACGAGGAACCATGACCCCGCACTTTCTCCCCAACCTGGTTAACCGCTCCTTCGGCGACCCCGGCGTCTACCTCGACTTTCTCTTCGAACGCCGCGCCATCCTCTTCGACCTGGGCGATCTCGCGCCACTTGCTCCGCGCAAGCTGTTAAGGATCAGCGACGTACTGATCTCCCACACCCACATCGACCACTTCATCGGGTTCGACACGCTTTTGAGGATCCTTTTGGGGCGCGAGAAGTCCCTGCGCCTGTTCGGCCCCCCGGGGTTTTTGCGTCAGCTGGAGAGCCGGCTTGCCAGCTACAGCTGGAACCTGGTCGGGAGCTACCCCTGCGAGTTCCGGGTCGTCGGCCACGAACTGCACCCAGACGGCCGGGTACTTGCTGCCGGGTTCAGCTCCCGGCGCGCCTTCGCCCGCGAAGACGACAGCGAGGGGGCCTTCGAGGACGGCCTCATCCTTAACGAGGCGGACTTCCAGCTGCGGGTCGCCTTTTTGGAGCACAGCCTTCCCTGCCTCGCCTTCGCCTTCCAGGAGAAGCGCCACGTGAACTTCATGAAGAACCGGCTGGAGGAGCTGGGAGCGCCGGTGGGGCCCTGGCTTTCCGAGGTGAAGGGCGCGGTTTTGCGCGACGCGCCGGACCACACCCTGATCCGGGTGGCGCCGGGGGGGAAGGGGCTCCCCGAGGAGATGGTGTTCACCCTGGGGGAACTCAAAGAGCGGGTGCTCGAGCTGGTCCCCGGCGAGAAGGTGGCCTACGTGACCGACACCGCCTACACCCCCGAGAACTGCCGGCGCATCGTCGAGCTCGCCCAAGGGGCGGACTACTTCTTCATCGAGGCGACCTTCCTGGACGCCGACCGGGAGCGCGCCGCCGACCGCGCCCACCTGACCGCGCGCCAGGCAGGCGAGCTGGCACGGGCCGCCGGGGCCGCGCGTGTGATCCCCTTCCACTTCTCCCCCCGTTACCTGGGGCGCGAGCACGAGTTGCGCCGCGAGGTTCAGGAAGCCTTCCAGGGCGACCCGGCCGAGCGGTGAACTCGGCACGAGCCCCCGGATGAACAAAAAAAGGGCGCCGCCGGACCCCTTCCGGCGACGCCCCTTTGTTTCCTGCCTGCGACCCGCTATTCCACGCCAATCGCCACGTAGAGCGAGGCCCGGCCGCGCTGCAGCCGCACCTTCAGGTAGCTCCCCTTCTTGATCGCCGCCACCGCCTTGTGGTAATCCGCCAGGGTCGTGATGCGCACCCCGTTGATCTCGCGGATCAGGTCCCCTTCCTGAATCCCGGCGCGGTCGGCGAGGCCCTCGTTTTGCACCTCGGTCACCACGACCCCCTTATCGACCTGCAGCCGCATCTGCTGGGCCTTCTCCGGGGTGAGTTCCATCACCTTGAGGCCGAGCCGGTCGCCGTCGATCGTCGCGCTGTCCTCGCCGCTGTCGCTGCCGTCACCCTCTTTCAGCTTCTCCACCACGACCGAGACGGTCTGTTGGCGGTTGTCACGCTGCACCAGCACGGAGACCTTCTTCCCGACCGGGGTCACCGCAACGATGCGCGGCAGCTCTGCCATCTCCTTGATGGGGTGCCCGTCGAACTCCAGGATGATGTCCCCATCCTTGAGGCCGCTCTTCTCGGCGGGGCTGTTGGGGAGCACCTCGGCCACCAGCGCGCCGCGCTCGCCCTCAAGGCCGAAGGATCTGGCGAGTTCCTGGGTCACCGGCTGCACCGAGACCCCGAGCCAGCCGCGCACCACCTTGCCGGTCTCCTTGAGCTGCGGCAGGATCGCCTTCGCCATGTTGATCGGGATCGCAAAGCCGATCCCCTGCCCGCCGGCCAGGATTGCGGTGTTGATACCGATCACCTCCCCCCTGGTGTTGAAGAGCGGTCCCCCCGAGTTCCCCGGGTTGATCGAGGCGTCGGTCTGGATGTAATCGTCGTAGGGGCCGGAGCCGATCACCCGCCCCTGGGCGCTCACGATACCGGCGGTCACCGTCTGGGCCAGGCCGAAGGGGTTGCCGATCGCCATCACCCACTCGCCGACCTCGGTCTTGTCGCTGTCCCCCAAGGGAGCCACCGGGAGGCTCCCCTTGGCGTCGACCCGCACCAGGGCGATATCGAGCTTCTCGTCGCGCCCCTTCACCTCGCCCTTGAACTCCCGGCCGTCGGAGAGCTTCACCTTGATCTCGTCGGCACCGTTTACCACGTGGTTGTTGGTGATGATGAAACCGTCCTCGCTGATGATGAAGCCCGAACCGAGGTTGCGCTGCTTCTGCGGGTGCTGCCGGGGAGCCTCGAAGAACTTCTCGAAGTACTCCTGGAACGGGTCGGTCCCCGGGTGGCGCCTTTGCGGCGCGATGTTCTTCGAGGCGCTGATGTTGACTACGGCAGGCTTCAACTTCTTGGCCAGCAGGGCAAAGTCGGGAAGTACGGCCGCGGCCTGCGCTGCGCCGGAAAAGAGTGCACCGAACAGCAGGGTGAGAACTAGTGATTTTGCCAGAACTGCAACGCGCGTCTGCATGGTTACCTCCTCCTGGAAAATGTTCGCTAAAGCTAATACTGCACCTGCGGTTTGTCAAGGCGCCAACGCACCGAAATGACAGCTCAAAGAGGCGATCAGACTCCTTTTCGCGGCCGGCGCAGCGCGCGTGCCGCACGCCTCGTACCAAGGCTCACCGGCGGCGCTTCGGGAAACGTGCTCAAAAAAAAACGGACGACCTCGCCGACTGCCAAAGCAGCGGGAAAAGTCGTCCGTCTTTTCAAGGTCCGGTTGCGCGGGCCAGTGCCGCGCCGGAATTACTCTTCTTCTTTAAGGATGTAGCCCACGCCGCGCACGGTGTGGATCAGCTTCTTGTCGGCATCGCGGTCGATCTTCTTCCTGAGGTAGTTCACGTAGACGTCGATGATGTTGGTGAAGCTGTCGAAGGTGTAGTCCCAGACGTGCTCCGCGATCATGGTACGGGTCAGCACCTGGTGCGGGTTGCGCATGAAGTACTCGAGCAGGCCGTACTCCTTGGCGGTGAGGTCGATCTCCTTGTCCTTGCGCCACACCTTGTGGGTCACCGGGTCGAGCCGCAGGTCCGCGAAACGGATCTCGGCGCCACGGTCCAGCTCGCTCCTGCGCATCAGGGCCCGGACGCGGGCCAAAAGCTCGGCGAAGGCAAACGGCTTGGTGAGGTAGTCGTCGGAGCCCGAATCGAGGCCGGCTACGATGTCCTCCACGGAATCCTTGGCAGTCAGCATCAGGATCGGGGTGACGTTCTTGCGCTCCCGCAACTCCTTCAGCACGGACAGGCCGTCTTTTTTCGGGAGCATCCAGTCAAGCACGATCAGGTCGAAGGCCTTCTCAAGCGCGAGCTTCAGTCCCTCCTCGCCGTCCGCCGCGGTGTGGACCTCGTACTGCTCTTCTTCAAGACCGCGCTTGATGAAGCTGGCAACCTTCTTTTCATCTTCAACTACCAGAATTCTCATGTCGTTTACCTCTCTGTTTTGATTATTTCGAACGCTAATCGTGCCGTATCTCGCCATGGAGCCTGCTTAAGATCTCGGCGGCAGACTCCTCTACCGACTTGTTGGTTACGTCGATCACAATCCACTTGGGGTGGGCCCGGTAGTACCTGCGGCAGTGGGCCAGCTCCTCCTCGACCTCCCGGTAATCCGCGTAGCTGCCGCGCGGGCTCTGCCGCAGGTTGCGCAGCCGGGCGCAACGGATATCCACCAGCCGCTGGGTCTCGATGATGAGCCCGACCACCCGCTCCGGCTCCACCTCCTCCAGCTCGGAAGGGGGATCGATCCCCTGCACCAGGGGGACGTTGGCCACCTTGTACCCCTTGTGGGCCAGGTACATGGAGAGCGGGGTCTTCGAGGAGCGCGAGACCCCGACCAGGACGATGTCGGCCTTGTGCAGGTTGCGTGGCTCCTGGCCGTCGTCCTGCTTCACGGTGAAGTCCACCGCCTCCATACGCCGGTAGTACTCCGAGTTCATCTCGTACTGAAGACCCGGGAGCTTCTGGGGTCGGGTCTCCAGGAACTCGGCCAGCTTGAACAGAAGCGGTGTGATCAGGTCGACCGCCTCCAGCTGCCGCACCTCGGTCTCGTTGCGCACCAGTTGGGCGAGCTCGGAGTTGACCAGGGTGTAGAAGATGATGCTCGGCTCCCCGGTGTTTACCTCGTCCAGGGCGCGGATCACGTCCTCGCGGTTGCGGATCTGCCCGGTGCGGTGCAGCCGGACGTCCACGTCCCTGAACTGGGTGAGAGCGGCGCGGGCGACCCGCTCGACCGTCTCTCCGGTGGCGTCGGAGAGGAGATACACATGATTCATCTATTCGTCCTGTGATTATCGGCACTTGAGCAAAAAAATGAAGGCTGGGCCGCCATGCTCATTAGATATATACCATTTTTTTTCATTTTAGGCAAAACGAAAATTTAATGGGAAAAACCTCGGAATAAAATTCCCGAGTGCCGCCCATGATTTTTTTTCATTATAATTACACCCGCACTTTTTACGCTTGTCAAGGTTTTCATTGCTATGGCTTCTAATTTTCTGATAGGTTAGCCAAGAACGCACTAACAAAGGAGAAAACGCGCACCATGCAAACAGATTGGGCTGAAATCGCCTGCGAAGTCCCCGCCGAGATGGTCGACATCCTCGCCGAGTTCCTGGTGGAACTGACCGGCAACGGTGTCGGGATCGAAAACCTGCACCTGGATACCTTCTCCCTCGACTCCCTCGAGGACACCCCGGTGAAGACCGTGAAGGGGTACCTTCCGCTGGACGACTCACTGGAGGAGCTGCGCAGCCGGGTGGAGCGCTTTCTTGCCGAGCGCGGCCCCGCATTCGCTGGCTTCGTGTACACCCCGCCCGTCGTGAGCGTGGTGCGCCACGAGGACTGGGCCAACAACTGGAAGGTCCACTTCAAGCCGGTGCGCCTGGGCGAGCGCCTGGTGATCAAGCCGACCTGGGAAGAGTACCAGCCCAAGGCAGGCGACCTGGTGATCCAGATCGATCCCGGCATGGCGTTTGGCACCGGCGCCCACCCCACCACCCGTATGTGCCTGGAATCGCTGGAGCGCATCTGCTTCGACGCCTCGGGCGGCACGCTTTCCGGCCCGGTTCTCGACGTCGGAACCGGCTCGGGGGTCTTGAGCATCGCCGCGGCCCTCATGGGCGCTGCGCGCATCGTGGCCATCGACATCGATCCGGAGGCGGTCGAGGTGACCCGGGAGAACCTGGAGTTGAACGGGGTGGCCGAGCGGGTGGAGGCCTCCACCACGGATCTGGGCGACCTGACCGGGGAGTTCCAGGTGGTGCTCGCCAACATCCTCGCCGAGGAGCTGGTGCGCCTCGCGGGACAGCTCACCGCGCGGCTCGCGCCGGGAGGGTGGCTCATCCTCTCGGGGATCCTCACCGAGAAGGTCCCCATGGTGCTCGCCGGGTTCCCCGGGCTCACCCTGGTGGAATCCCCGGAAGAGGCGGAGTGGAGCTGCCTCACCCTCAGAAAACCCTAGGCCATGCGCGGTTTTTTCCTAGGAGACAACCCGGTCGAAGGGGACCTCGCCACCGTCTCGGGGGAGCTCTACCGGCACATGGCGCGGGTCCTGCGCCTGAAGGCTGGTGCCGAGGTGCAGCTCACCGGCCCGGCAGGCGCGCAGTTCGACGGGGTGATCGAGGAGGTGGGCGCCAAGACGCTCACGGTGCGCCTCAAGGTGCGCGAGAGTGCCCCTGAGCCGGAAGCGGGGCTTCAGGTGACCCTCTACCAGGGGCTCCCCAAGGGCGAGAAGTTCGACCTGATCCTGCAGAAGTGCACCGAACTCGGGGCCAGCGAGATCGTCGCTTTCGCTGCGGCGCGCTCGGTGGTGAAGCTTTCCGCCGAGCGGGGCGCGGGGCGGCAGGAGCGCTGCGAGCGGATCGTCGCCGAGGCGGCGCGCCAGTGCGGCTGGCGCCTTCCCCCCCGGGTGCAGCTCGGCGGAGAGCTCGCCCAGGTGCTCAGGGAGAGCGCACACCAGGTGAAGCTCCTGCTCTGGGAGGACGAGACGACCACCCGACTCTCCCAGGTGTTCGCCGCACACCCGCAAGCCCAAAGCGTCGCCGTGGTGGTCGGCCCCGAGGGGGGACTCACCCCAGAAGAGGTCGCCGCGGCGCGCAGCCAGGGGTTCGTCCCGGTCTCCCTGGGGCGGCGCATCCTGCGCACCGAGACCGCGGGGCTCGCCATCATGGCGATTTTACAGTTTCATTGGGGCGACCTGGGTTGAGGCCCTAAAAAACTAATGAACAAAACGACGAAAGGCGGGACACCTCCTCATGAGGGTCCCGCCTTTCATTATGTTTTTCAGGTGGAAAGTCTAGGCGAGCAGCCCGGCCAGCTCGTCGCCGAAGGCCTCGCGTTGCCAGCGCTTCAAGAGGGCGAGCTGCGCGGAGTCCGGCTCGGCCAGGGCTTCGAGGAGCGCGTTGTTGGCGACCAGGCCGACCCCGAGTCCCAGTTGAGCCGCCTTCCCTTCGCGCCAGACTTTGAGCTTCTTCACCCGGTCCTCCAGGGAGCGGTCCAGCATCGGCCGGCGTCCCGGCTGGGCCTGGGGGAGCTTGTCCGAGGGGAGCGCCAGGCCGCTGGCCACCGCCTGCAGGATGCCGCGCCCCAGCCGCTCGATGAGCTTCGAGGACATGGTGTGGATCCCCACCAGCTCGAAGTTGGAGCGGGGCTGCTTCTCGGCGAGTTCGCGCAAGAGGTCGTTGCTTAAGATCCGGAAGGGGGGGACGTCGGCGCTTTTCGCCTTCTCGTCCCTGAAGCGCAAGAGCTCCTCGAGGACCGCGAGTTCGCGCGGCTTCATCTTGTTGGCCCCCTTAAAGCGCAGGCACATAAGCTCGCCCTCGCGGGAGGCGTAGCGCACCTTGGCGACCAGCTCGGACTCCTCCTCGACCCAGGAGAGGCGCCCCTTGGCGACCAGTTCCGCCTCGAGCTGGCGGTAGAGGTCGATGAGGAGCGAGGTGTCCTTCATGGCGTACTCCATCATCTCGGTGGAGAGCGGGCGCTTGCTCCAGTCCGCCTTCTGGTAGCGCTTGTCGAGCTCGACGCCGAAGCGCTTCTTCAAAAGCGCGGCGAGGCCGAACTCGCTCTCGCCCAGGAACTGGCTGGCGATCATGGTGTCGAACAGGTTCACCACCTCGATGCCGAAGTCGCGGTAGAGCGAGCGCATATCGTAGTCGGCGCCGTGGAACACCTTCTTGATCTCGGGATTGGCGAAGATGGGGGCCAGGACCCTGACGTCCAAGGACGCCAGCGGGTCGATGAGCCGGGTCTCCGAGGGGGAGGATACCTGGATCAGGCAGACCTTCTCCGTGTAGTGGTGCAGGGAGTCCGCTTCCAGGTCGAAGGCGAGAACGCTCTCCGTAGCGAGACGCTCCACCAGGAGGTTCAGGGTGTGCTGGTCGGTGACGAGATGTGCCGCCGTGGGGTGCTGTCCTTCAGTTTGTTTCAGCAAATGGTGCCGTCCGTTTCCGCATCGTGCATGCTTTCAGTGATTTTTTGGGGCGCGGGATCGGGGAGCTGGCGCCCCGCGACCCGGTTAGAACCTTACAACCTTTTCGTGACATCTTCAAGAAAAACTAACAAAGCCGGTGCCGTTTCAGGCTCCGATCTCGGCCAGGGCCTCTACGGTGCGCGCCATCTCCTCGGGGGTGCCGATCGTGATGCGCAGGCCGTGCGAGAGAGCCGGGTCGGTGAAGTGGCGCACCAGGATGCGCCTCTCGTAGAGGGCCTGGTAGACCCGGGTGCCGTCGCGGTCGGGGGGGGTGGCGAAGACGTAGTTCCCGGAGGAGGGGATCACCTGGTAGCCGAGCTTCACGAGCTCCGCCGTGAACCAGGTGCGGGTCTCCCGGATCTTCGCCACGCACGCCCTGAAGTACTCCTGGTCCTTGAGGGCGGCGGCCGCCGCGGCCTGGGCCAGCCGGTCCAGGTTGTAGTGGTCGCGGATCTTGTTGAGCGCGGCGATCGTCTCGGGGCGGGCGATGGCGAGCCCGAGCCGCATCCCGGCGAGCGAGTAGCTCTTCGAGAAGGTGCGGGTCACCACCACGTTCTCCAGGGAGCGCACCAGGTCGAGCGAGTCCTCATCGGCAAAGTCGGCGTAGGCCTCGTCCACCACCAGTACCCCGGAGAGCCGCTCGGCCAGGTCGGCGATGTAGCGCTGCGAGTAGCAAAAGCCCAAGGGGGCGTTTGGGTTGGTGAGGAAGAAGAGCTTCGCCTGGTAATTCTCCGGAATCCCCTGCGGCTCGAAGTTCTCGGAGAGCCCGAAGGTGCGCACCTTCGCCCCCTGGATCTCGGCCAGCGTGCCGTAGTAGGAGTAGGAGGGGTGCACGTAGGCGATCTCCTCCCCCTCGCCGGCGAAGGCGCGGATCAGGTTGTTCAGAACCTCGTCCGAGCCGTTGGCCATGATGATCCAGGAGGGGTCGAAGCCGTAGAGCCGGCCGGCCTCCTCGCGGGCGGCGCGGCTTGCGGCGTCCGGGTAGCGGCGCAGCCCCTCGCCCACCTCGGAAAGGATCGCCTCGATGACCCGCGGAGAGGGGGGGTACGGGTTCTCGTTGGTGTTCAGCTTGATGTAGCTGGCGGCGTCGTCGGGCTGGTAACCCGGGACGTAGCCGGCCATTTGGGCGATGTTGGGGCGCAGGGTCATGGGGTGCTCCTTTTGTATCGGTCCGATCGGTCCGATCCGCCTGATCGGTCCGATGAAAAAACTCAGCTGGCGCTTTTGGCCGCAGCCGCTAGTACCGCTCCAGCACCTTGTACAGCGTGGTGCGCCTGACCGGGGTGAACCCGGCGCCGCGGATCAGCTCGATCATCTCCTCGCGGGACATGCGGAACCGGCAGCCGGCCGCCGCCACCACGTTCTCCTCGAGCATGGTGCCGCCCAGGTCGTTGGCCCCGAAGAAGAGCGCCACCTGGGCGAGCTTCGCCCCCTGGGTCACCCAGCTCGCCTGGATGTTGGGGACGTTGTCGAGGACGATGCGCGAGAGCGAGAGCACCTTCAGGTACTCGACGCCGGTCGCACTGGCGCCTCCGAGTTCGGTGTTCCCCGGCTGGTAGGTCCAGGGGATGAAGGCGGTGAAGCTCCCCCCCTCGGCCTGCAGGGCGCGCACCCGCATCAGGTGCTCGACGATGTCCTCGGGCCGTTCTTTACTGCCGAACATCATGGTCGCCGTGGTGGACATCCCAAGGCGCGCCGCCTCGCGCATCACCTGGGCCCACCCCTGCCAGCCGATCTTCTTGGGCGAGATCTCCTGGCGCACGCTGTCCACCAGGATCTCGGCACCGCCGCCCGGGACGGAATCGAGTCCGGCGGCCTTGAGGCGCCTAAGTGCCTCGGGGACGCTCAGCCCGGAAACCTTGGCGATCTGGGTCACCTCGGCGGGCGAGAGCGAGTGGTTCTGCACGCCGGGAAAGCGCGCCTTGATCTCGCGAAACAGCGCCTCGAAGTACTCGATGGAGAGCTCGGGGTGCAGCCCCCCCTGCATCAGGAGCTGGGTCCCTCCCTGGTCCACCAGTTCCTGGATCTTCGCCAGGATGGTGGGGGTATCCAGGAGATAGGCGTCCTCGGCGCCGTGGTCGCGGTAAAACGCGCAGAACTTGCACTTGGACTCGCAGACGTTCGTGTAGTTCACGTTGCGGTCCACCACGAAGCTCACCTCGGGCTCCGGGTGCAGCCGGCGCCGGATCGAGTCGGCAAGCCGCCCCAGCGCCAAGAGCTCACCATCGTTTAAAAGCCAGAGCGCCTCCTCGGTCGAGATGGCAACCCCTGCCGTAACTTTTTCATTTATCTGATTCAGCATGCCGTTCCTTGTCGAGCCGGGCTCGCGGGGCGTGTGCTTATCCCCTCCCGGTTTCCCCTAGTAGCCTTGAGCTCGCGGTACAGGGTGTCACGCTCCACGGGTACCCTGCCCGCCTTCCGGATCAGCGAGACGATGGCGTCGCGGCTCATGGTCTGCGGCGAGTCCGCACCCGCGTCGTGGCCGATGCGCTCCTCGACCACCGTGCCGTCCAGGTCGTTCACCCCGAAGGAGAGCGCCACCTGGGCGATCTTCTCGCCGAGCATCACCCAGTAGGCCTTCACGTTTGCGAAGTTGTCCAGGTAGATGCGCGCCACGGCGAGCGTCCTTAGATCGTCGACGCCGCTTGTGCCGCTTCCCACCTTCAGTTCCGAGTGCTCGGGCTGGAAGGCGAGCGGGATGAAGACCTGGAAGCCGCCGGTTCTGTCCTGCAGCTCGCGCAGCTGGCGCATGTGGTCCACCCGGTCGGCGACCGATTCCAGGTGGCCGTAGAGCATGGTGGCGTTGGATTTCAATCCCGCCTGGTGCACCTGTTCCATGATGGAGAGCCAGGCCGCGCCGCTGATCTTCTCAGGGCAGAGCTGGTCGCGCACCGCGGGGGCGAAGATCTCGGCGCCGCCGCCGGGGAGCGAGCCGAGCCCTGCCTCCTTGAGGCGCTCCAGGGTCTCCGGGATCGGGGCACCCGCGAGCTTCGCCAGGTAGGCGATCTCCACCGCGGTGAAGGCCTTCACATGCAGGGTGGGCGACACCGAGCGGATGGTCTTCAAAAGCTCCAGGTAGAACTCGAAGGGGAGCTCCGGGTGCAGGCCCCCCACCACGTGGATCTCGGTGGCCCCCTGGGTAAGCGCCTCCTCTGCCTTGGCGCGCACCTCGTCGAGCGTCATGAGGTAAGCGCCCGGCTGGTCCGCGGTGCGGTAGAAGGCGCAGAAGCGGCAGCGGTTCACGCAGATGTTGGTGTGGTTTATGTGCCGGTTGACGTTGAAGAAGACCCGGCGCCCGTTTTTCCGCTCGTTCACGGTCTGGGCCAGTTCGCCCAGGGCGAGCAGGTCCGGGTGCGCGAAGAGCACGAGCGCCTCGGCCTCGTCGATGCGCGCACCGGCGCGCACCTTGTCGGCTATTGCTGCAAATGTCGTCATGGTTAAGTCGCCTTAGGTCGTCGGACCGATCGGTCGGATCGACCGGATAAATGATTTCAGCTGCCCCAGCGCCGGAACAGCCCGTGCTCCACGCCTGCCGCGTCGAGCACCTTGCCGACCACGAAGTCGACCAGGTCCTCCAGGGTCTCGGGCCCCTGGTAGAAGGCCGGCATCGCCGGTACGATGCGCACCCCAAGGCGCGCCAGCTTGAGCATGTTCTCCAGGTGGACCGCGTTCAAGGGGGTCTCCCGGGGGACCAACAGGAGCGGGCGCCCTTCCTTGAGCATCACGTCCGCCGTGCGCTCCAGGAGGTTCCCGGAGACGCCGTGCGCGATGCGCGCCAGGGTCCCCATCGAGCAGGGGGCCACGATCATCTGGTCCGGCGCCGCGGAGCCGCTGGCGATCGGCGCACAGAAGTCGTTTTCGGCGTAGTAGCTGAGCCGGTCCGGCCCGGTCTCGAAGTAGCGGCAGAGCTCGCCCTGCAGGTCGTCGCACCCCTGCCAGTCGAGCCCGCACTCGGTTTTCAGCACGGCGAACCCGGCGCAGCTGATGGTAAGACTCACCCGCGCCCCGGCGCGCAGCAGTTCCCGGCAGAGCTTCAGCCCGTAGATCGAGCCGGAGGCCCCGGTCAGGCCGAGCGCCAGGTGCCGCGCACTCACGCCGCCACCTTCAGGGTGTCGAGCAGGGTCGCCAGGCAGATGGTCACGCTGATGTACCCGTTCATGTTGAAAAAGGCCGCGTCGAGCTTCCCCAGGTCGCCGCCGCGCAAGAGCCAGTGCTCGTAGAGGAGCATCGCGCAGGCTGCCGCGAGCCCCGCCAGGAACCAGGGCCCCAGCCCGAGCACCAGGTAAAGCGCCCCGAGGAAGCCGAGCGCCGCCAGGTGGAAAAAGCGCGCCGTCCAGAGCGAACCGGTGACGCCAAGCGCCGCAGGGATCGAGTGCAGCCCGGCCGCCCGGTCGAAGTCGAGATCCTGCAGGGCGTAGAGGACGTCGAAGCCGGCGACCCAGAAGAGGACCCCGAGCCCAAGGAGCAGCGCCGGGAGCTCGACGGCCCCCCGGATGGCGATCCAGGCCCCAAGCGGCGCACCCGCGAGACAGATGCCGAGCACCACGTGGGCGAGCGCCGTGAACCGCTTGCAGTAGGAGTAGAGCAGCAAAAAGGCGAGCGCTACCGGAGAGAGGTAGAGGCAGAGGGGGTTCAGCATCCCGGCGGCAAGGAGCATGAGCGCCACAGAGAGCGCGATGAAGACCCAGACCGCGGCGCGGCTTAAAAGTCCCGCCGGGATGGCGCGGGTGGCGGTGCGCGGGTTCCTGGCGTCGATCTCGGCGTCGATCACCCGGTTGAGTCCCATGGCCGCGGTACGGGCCCCCACCATGGCCAAAAGGATCCACCCCGCCTGGGCGGGGGTGGGGAGGCCGCGCGCCGCCAGCAGCGCCCCGGTGAAGGCGAAGGGGAGCGCGAAAATGGTGTGGGAAAACTTTATCATCTCCAGGAAAACGCGGATCCTGGCGTACAGTATCATCTCTGCTCCTGCCTGACAGCTCATGGCTACCTTTCTAGGCGGCTTAGTCCTTAAAGCCGTACTCTTTCCAGCGGCGCGTTACCAGCGCCTCGACCGCGGCGTCCTGCCCCAGCCGTACCTTCTCCTCGCCGCCCTCGCCCGGCCACTTGGCCGTGGCGTCGACCCCCAGAAACTTGCCGTCCACCAGGAGGTCCCGGGAGAGCCGCACCTCGTTGAGCGCACGCCACAGCCCGTAGGAGAGCGAAAGCGGAGCCGCCTCGGCATCGACGACCACCAAAAGCCGGCTGGCGCGCAGCCACCCCGTTTCGTGCAGCCGCTCGAGCACCCGGCGCCCCTGACCTGCGGCGCGCTTCTCTATGGCGACCACGGTACAGCCGTGGAAGATCCCCTCCAGGGGCTGCACAAGGTCGACGATCTCCGGGCACAGGCGCCGGCTCAGCGGCAAGAGGAGCCTCTGCGCGGCGAGGGCAAGCCAGCAGTCTTCCATGGGGGGCCTTCCCACCACGGTGGCCAGGCAGACCGGGCTGGCGCGGTGGGTGATACAGCTCACCCGGACGACCGGGACCTGCTCCCCGGGATGGTAGCTCCCGGTGTGGTTGCCGAAGGGTCCCTCGTCGCGCAGCTCGCCCGGTTCGATCACCCCTTCGATCACCAGCTCGGCGTCCGCCGGCACCAGGAGCTCCGAGGTCTTGCAGCGCACCAGCGGCACCGATTCCCCCCTTAAGTACCCGGCCAGGGAGAGCTCGTCCAGGGTCTGCGGCAAGGGGAGCGCGGCCGCCAGGGTGAGCACCGGGTCGCCGCCCAGCGCGATCGCCACCGGCATCGCACGTCCCGCGGCCTGGTACTTCCGGTAGTGGGCGTGCGCGCCGCTTCCCGGCTTCCAGCGGATCCCGGCGCAGCGGGGGTCGAAGAGCCGGACCCGGTACATGCCGAGGTTGTAGGCACCGGTCTCCGGGTCCCGGGTAACCACCAGGGGGAGCGTGATGAAGCGCCCGCCATCTTCAGGCCAGCTCTTGAGAAAGGGGAAAGAGAACAGGTCGGGCGGCTCTTGCTGCACGTCCTGGCACGGGGCACGTTCCACGATTCGCGGGGGCAAGACCTCGGCGGGGCGGTCCAAAAGCCGCTCCATGCGCGCGCTCAGCTGGTCCAGGTGGTCCACCCCGAGCGCCGCGCTCAGGCGCACCGGCGAGCCGAACAGGTTGGTGACCAGGGGAAACCGGCTCCCCTTGACGCGGCTGAACCAGAGCGCCTTGCCGCCCCCCGGCTCCTTGCTCTGCCGGTCGGTGATGGCCGCCACCTCCAGCTCCGGGTCGACTTCCACCTCCACCCGATGCAGCTCCCCGAGGGGGGCCAGCCTGGCCAGAAAAGCGTGTACATCCCGATACGGCATGGGCACTCCGGAAAGATCCTTAACTGGGCGTTTTTATCACTTCCGTCAGGTGAAGACAACGTTTTTCTCGGCGCGCCGCCCGCCATCCGCCGCGGGGTCCCGGGACGCGGGGAGGAGGCGCGCCCGGAAGCCCGGACGGCGGCGCCGGAAATGTGGGAGTTCGCCAGCGCAACAACCGTTAAGAAGCGCTAAAATTTCTCCGGTGCGGGGCTGTGCAGCGCGGGCTGCAGGTACCAGACAAAGCACAGCTCATGTGCAGGAGCTGAACATCCGCTTCCCGAAAAGGATTTTCAGATCCTGGCCGGAGCGCCGGGATTATCCGTTATAACCTGGGCACTTGCAGATTTCATTGGCATAGCATTCGTTATGGCACCTTGCGTGTAATGAGAAAGGCGAACGAACCTCAAAGGGGGTCACCAATGAACAGCAACCAGCACACTCAGACCCGACGCGGCACCCGGTTGGCAGCAGCGGCGCTCTGCGCTTCCCTTTTCATCGCCGGCTGCGGCGGCGGTGGCGGCACCCCGGGCGCGGTGAACGGCGTGGTCCCCAACGTCACCCCCTTTGCCGGCAACTCCTACAACCTGACCAGCGACAACTACGGCATGGCGAGCCCCACCTACCTGGCAGCCAGCAGCTCGCCCCTCGGGGTGGTACTGCGCAGCGCCCTGGCCACCAGCCTTACCGATCCCGACTTCAAGACCGTCACCCGCATCGACATCCCTGCCGGTGTGCCCCCCCGCGGCAGCTACGCGCTGGGAAGCGCCGGCCCGGGAACGCCGGCCTTCCCGGGAGCGGTCTACTTCTTCAACGGCCACCAGTCCACCCTGTTGCGGACCGTGGGCGGCACCATCAGCTTCAGTTCCTTCGGCGCGAACCCCGGCGACCGGGTCACCGGCTCGTTCAGCGCGCTCGTCGAGGACGGTGCGGACAGCGCGACCCCCAAGGCGACCTACACCATCGCGGCGAGCTTCGACTTCCTGAACGAGACTTCCGGCGCCGTCCTGCCGGCCCCGGCAGCGGCGGGCGCCGCAGCACCGAGCTACGACGCCAAATGCGCCTCCTGCCACGCCTTGGGGAGCTACGACACCACTACCCAAGGCACCGCCTCCGATCTGGCCCTCAAGGGTGGGAAACTCACGGCTCAATTCGGCAGCGACCTCCCCAGCCACCAGGGCGTGACGCTCGCCCCGGGCGAACTGAGCGCGTTGAAGGTGATGTTGAACGCCTACTGAGCTTTCCGGCGCTAACCTGCGAGGCACCCGGCAGGTTAGCGCCCCCCCCCCCCGGCCCCCCGCCTCCTCCAGCCCCTCCCGAAAACCACCCCCTCGAATCGTCTCCCCCCCCGCTGCCGGGCCTGAAAGGGCGGAACAATTCCTGCACAAACTGCCCTCTCATTGGATTTTCGGCAGCCCACCGCTAACTCGCGGCTCGTAAGTCTTCGATTTCCGTAGGGCTCCAATCTCTCTCATTCACAGACGTTCCCATTTTTATTGGGAAATTGCCGTTATCTCTGTCAGTTTATTTGCCTGTGTAACACGGTGATTCGATCATCGTCTCATTGGTGAAATGGCCAATTTTCGGCCCGACAACTGCCGTAAATTGTCACCCCACGCTGCCGGACCGCGCGCTTTATTAAAGCGCGACGCCCTCCAGTTCATGGGTGAAAAATAATTTGCTCCCCAAAACGGTCAACCGCTTGAAATTGTAAGTTTTTGCAGGCGAACAGAAACCCTTTTCGCCAAGGAGGACGAGCAGAGCCCCCGCCACATAACGTCTAACTCCGATAAAGGCAAAACCGGAGCAATCCGGTGACGCAAAGCCACGGGTCCACCACCTACCTTCAGTGGGGGATAGCCGGGTTACCGAAGAGAGGAGTCAGGCAGCAGCAGCGATCGACCTCGCCCGAGGTCCGCACTGAAGACGCCCAGGCTCCGCCGCCTCGGGCGTTTTTCGTTTTCGTGCCCCGCAGGCGCCAGCAGCACCGAAGGAACTGACAGCGGCACTTTTTTGTTATGCATGAGACACCAAAAAGGAGGAAACAGATGAAACACCCCGCCCCCACCGGCCTCGGCAGTCTTGTCCGAGGCGGGTCCCTAGCCCTCGCGGCGCTGGCGGCCCTGGCTGCAGCCCCGCAGCAGGCCCACGCGGCACTTCCGGGCAGCGCCGGCAACACCATCGTCCGCAACACCATCACCGTCAACTACGCCGACGCCAAAGGGAACGCCCAGGCAGCGGTGAGCGCCACGGTCGACATCACGGTCACTACGGTGGCTGCCACCCCGACCGTGATCGCCCCCTCCTCGGGGAGCACCGACGGCACCGGCGCCGCCCTGCCCTACACCTTCCGGGTGCGCAGCAACTCGAACGGCCCGGGCTCCATCAGCTTCACCACCAGCGACGGCACCTTCACGAACATTGCTGCAGGGACGGCGCCGACCGTACCCACCAACATCTTCCTGGGCGCCACGGTGATCGATCCCAGCGAGACCAAGACCGGTTCCCAGGCCGTCGCGGTCAACGCCACCATCACCCTGGCCGTCCCCAACGACGGCGGGGTCCCCACGGCAAGCGGCACCAGCGGCGGCGCGGTGAACGACGGCGTCATCAACGGCCTCGTGGTGAACGACATCGTCTACGTGGGCGACAGCAGCTCCAGCAACTTCTTCGGCCCCTTCACGGTCACCGCGGTCAGCGACCCGGCCGCAGGAAACGGTGCCACCGCCGCTCCCGGCAGCATCACCCTGAAGAACACCTCCAGCGCCTCCATCTCCTTCACCCCGGCCGCCGGGGTGCAGATCGTCGAGGCCAAGGACGTGACGCTCACCGTCACCCAGGGGCAGATCCCGATCGCCACCGCCCAGAACCCCGCCAGCTGGGTCACCACCCTGAGCGCCACCATGGGCGCGGCAGCGGCCGGCACCGGCACGGTCACCACCAACGCCCACGCCGGCAAACTTTCCATCGTGAAGTACGTGCGCAACGTGACCACCCCCGTGGCCGGCACCGGGACCCAGCTGAGCCCGGCGGTCACCGTGAACGGGGTTTCCTCGAACCTCTTCTACCCGGCCGGCGTGGTCGGCAAGCCGGGCGAGATGCTCGAGTACCTGGCGGTGGTCACCGACGCCGGCACCGGAACCTCCACCGCGGTCAGCGCCACCGACGTGGTACCGACCTACGCCGCGCTGGTTGCCGGCGTAAGCTACGGCAGCAGCACGGCGGGGAGCATCTTCGCCAAGGCGAAGCTCGGCACCGGCACCGAATACGACCTCAAGACCGACGGAACCGGCGGCGACACCAGCACCGCCAACGGCAAAACCACCGGAGTCTCCCCGGCGCCGGTAACCATGAACTTCTTCATCGGCGCCGGTGCCACGAGCAGCGCCGGCGGCAGCCTGACCCCCGGCCAGGCCGCCTACCTGATCTACCAGGTGAAAATCCAGTAACGTACCGCGGCGCCCGGGCGCCCAAAGCAGCAGGATCGGCCCAGCGCCGGCGAACCACGGGACGCTTTAGCGGTCCCAAAGGAGACGAACATGAACAGATCACTCATCGGCAGCACCCTCTTGCTGGCAGCCCTTATGCTTCCCGCGGTCGCCTTCGCCAAACCGCAGGTCACCATCGGCGTGACGGCGGAGAAGGAAATCACCGTGGTGAACCAGGGGAAAAAGAGCGTGAAGCTGGTCCCCGCCACCAAGATCACCCCCAACGAGGTGATCGTCTACACCGTGCACTACGCGAACAAGGGTGACGAGACCGCCACCAACGCGGTGATCGAGGATCCGATCCCCAAGGGGACCGTGTACCTCGCCGACGGCAGCGCGTCCGCCCCCGAGCCGGAGTTCTCCATCGACCACGGCAAGAGCTACAACAAGGCGACCCTCCTGAGCTACGAGATGAAGCTCCCCAGCGGCAAGGCCGAGCGCCGCCAGGCCACCAGCTCCGACTACACCAACATCCGCTGGACCATCAAGGAGATCCCCGCCGGTTCCAGCGGGAAGCTTAAGTTCCGCGTCAAGGTGAAGTAACCCGAAAAAGCAGTACCCCCGCCGGAACCGGGGCAGCACCGGCCGGCGGGCTTTTTGAGCAGCGACCCTAAGCAGTACCTGCAGCACCTTGCTATGCATTTTTTTCGGCACTACAAAAAGGAGACAACTGTGAAAAGAATCCTCAACCTCTGCGCTGCCGGCGCACTGGCGCTGGTCGCACTGGCCCCCTGCTCGGCCCACGCGGCGGGGACCCAGGGATCCGCGGCCAACGCGAAGATCCTCAACGTAGTCACCGTGACCTACTACGACGCCACCGGCAGCAACGTGCACCAGGCGGCCACCTCCACCAGCGTCCTGGTGGCCCTGAAGCCCACCCAGCTTACCGCCACCGTGGTGAACCCGTTCCCCAACGTCGACTCCGGCACCACCACCACCTCGCTCATCGCGCTGACCTCCAACGCGAACGGCCCGGACACCTACAAGGCGACCTGGGCGAGCTCGACCCAGTACCTGGTCACCCCGACCGGCATCACCGGCACCATCCTCACCGACGTAACCGGCGGGAGCTCCACGAGCTACACCTCCGGCGCCGACCTCGCCCTGGGCGCCACCTCGATCGTTTCGGTACAGCCCGCCGCGGGGGGGAGCCAGGTGATCAACATCCCGGCCGGCTCGCTGAACGGCATCGTCCCCGGGAGCGTCGTGGTGATCAACGATACCTCCTACAAGGTGACCGCCACCAGCGCCGGCACCCAGGCCGGCTACACCCAGACCGGCGTCTCCACCACCACCGGCACCGCCACCGCCGAGGTGCTGGGCAGCATCACCATCACCACCGACACCCACGGCTCGAACGTCGCCCCGAGCCTCGCCGGCTCGCTGGCCGGCATGATCGTTGGAGAGCGCAAGTACCTGCAGCTCCAGGACACCGCCGTGGTCTCCTCCAACACCAACAACGGCGTGGACACCGTAAGTATCGTGACCGACACCAAGACCGGCGGCTACGCGACCAGCGCCCTCAACGACACGGCCACCTTCTTCTTCGTCTCGGTCAGCATCGAGAAGACCGTAGCCAACGTGACCTCCCCCGGTGCCAGCGGCGGGAAGCCGGGCGAGGTGCTGGAGTACACGGTAACCGTGCGCAACGCCTCCTCGGGTAACGCCGGCAAGGTCTCCATCGCCGACGCGGTCCCCAGCTACACCACCCTGGTCTCCGGCCCGGGCGCCTACGGCACCGGCACCGGCAACCTCACCCCGAGCGCCAGCGACAAGTTCGCCGTGGTAAGCGACGGCACCAACAGCGTCGACATCACCCTGAACCCCAGCGACAGCGAAAGCCAGACGGTTGTGGTCGGTTACGGCGGCACCCAGAACAACGCCGCGGTCGCCGGAACCCCGATCACCTTCTTCCTCGGGTCCGGCTCCAGCAGCACCCTGGGCGGCACCGTCGCCGCCTCCAAGACCTACACCATCAAGTACCAGGTGAAGATCAACTAGTACCCCGGATCGTCCCGCCTCCCGCCGGTACCGCTGCGCCGGCAGGAGGCCCGGGCGATCCCGGTCTATGGGCACGCTGCCGTGCCGTGGCCCACCTCGACGCACCACGTAGCACCGTAGGACCCGTAACACCGTAGAACCCGCAGCACCGCAGGACCTTTTATTTTTTTATGCAATGCAGTACCAAAGGAGAGCATATGAAACCGCTGAGAGCAGGGCTTACCCTGCTTTGCCTGGCGGCCCTCGGCCTGGCCACCCCCTCGGGGAGCGCCTTCGCCAACACGGCTGCCAACACCCAGATCGTCAACTCCGCGAAGCTTACCTACGCGGGGGGGTCCGCCGCGGCGACCGTCGTGGTCTCCGTCGCGCTGGTCCCCTCGACCCCCAACGTCAACATCACCTACGGCAACGCCGCCTACACCGGCCCGAACACCCCGGCCATCGCCACCTCGGTGACCATCACCGCCACCGCCAACGGTCCGGCGAGCTACACGGTCACCCCGGCGGTGGGAGCCACCTCTAACGTCGCCGCCGCGAGCCCGGCCTCGGTGAACGCCCCGACCCCCAGCGTGACCGTGGGGGCGAGCGTCACCACCGGCACGAGCGGCACCACCTTCGTCACCGTACCCGCCGGCATCGCCTCGGGAAGCGGCAGCGCGGTGAACGGTATCGGCACCTCCTCCACCATCATCTTCACGGTGAACGGGACGAGCTACACCCGCCAGGTAACCGGCACCGCCGACAACGGCAACGGCACCTTCACCATCAACTGGGCGACCCCGATCCCGGCAGCCGACGTGCCGCAGGCCGGCGTCCTGGTAGCCGAGCAGAAGAGCGTGCCGGTGAACGTCCTCCCCGGTAGCGTGCTCGCCCCGGGGACCAACATCACCGTGATGGTCTCGGCCACCGTGAGCACCCCGGGCGCCGGCGACAAGACCGTAACGACCGCCACCCCGAACACCTGGACCACCCCCTCGCCCAACGTCTCGCTCGTGAAGTACGTGCGCAACGTGACTACCGGGGTCGCAGGGACCGGCGCCTACAGCGCCACCATCAACACCAAGACCAGCAGCTACTACACCGCGGGAGTAACCGGGAAGCCGGGCGACGTCCTCGAGTACCTGATCGTCGCGAGCAACACCGGCTCGACCGACCTCAACTCGAGCGCCATCTCGGACCTGGTCCCGACCGCCTACGTGAACCTGGTCAGCGCCCCGGGCCCCTACGGCGGCAACGAGGTCTTCTACATCGACCCGAGCAACACCGGCGTCAGCATCTCCGCCGCAGCGCTCGGCGCCAACCAGGCGAGCTGGGTTCCGGCCAACAACCCGAACCTGGTGGTCAACGTCGGCACCGGTGCCAGCAACACGGCAGCGGGGGCGATCCCGGCTCAAAAGAGCGTGTCCATCGCCTACCAGGTCACCATCAAGTAGGCAGGCCGCTCGCGTAGATGACCGTCGCCACGTTTCTTAAGCTCTCCCGAAGGCTCCCCGGCTCCAGGGCCGGGGAGCCCGAGGAGTGCCCGGCGCGCGCCGCATGCGCTCCGGGCTCCACGGCCCCCGTGCGCCGTGTAGGGAGAGTTGCGTCCGCGGCGCGTCAGGCCTTCCTTTTCCTGGCAGCGTGCCTCTTCTTCCTGCTGCCGGCCTCCCCCGCGGGGGCCTCGGTGCAGGGGGACCTGATCGTGAACCGTGCAAGCCTCGAGGTGGAAGGGGTCACCCAGGCCACCAGCTCGGTCACCGTCTCGGTGGTCCAGCGCACCAGTTCCACCATAGAGTTCCTGAAGTACGCCGCGCCGCTTGCCGACGGGAGCCTGATCCCCGGGGCCGCGCCGGTGAACGTCGACACCAGCCACTACCGCACCGGGAGCTCCAGCTCCTCCCCGTTCGCGGCGCTCCCTGCCCCGACCCCGTTGGGCGCCGGCGCGCCCCTGTCGCTTTTAAGCCCGCTGCCGCTCATCGCCGCCACCGCCTACCACGCCGGCGAGCCGGTCTTCATCCGGGTCACCGACCTCGACCAGAACCTGGACCACGGCGTGCGCGAGACCATCACCACAACCATCGTGAACACCGCGACCGGCGAAACCGAGGTGCTCAGGCTCACCGAGACCGGCCCGGACACCGGGGTCTTCGTGGGGTATATC
This sequence comes from Geomonas silvestris, assembly GCF_014193515.1. Taxonomy (GTDB): domain Bacteria; phylum Desulfobacterota; class Desulfuromonadia; order Geobacterales; family Geobacteraceae; genus Geomonas; species Geomonas silvestris. The sequence continues at coordinate 127,989 of NZ_BLXX01000002.1, forward strand.
CCCTCCCAGGACGGCAGCGGCGCAAGCTCCACCGGCTCCTACAACGGGGTGATCCCGGTCACCCAGGGGAACCCGCTCACCGCGCACTACGTGGACCAGGTGGACAGCTCCGACTCCTCCACCACCTCGGTCATCGTCGACCCGCTCGGTATCGTCTTCAACAGCTCAACCGGTGCCCCCATCGACGGGGCCACCGTGACCCTGTGGGACGTGGCCCGCAACCGTGCCGCCACCGTCTTCGGCGACAACGGGGTGAGCAGCTTCCCCTCCACCGTGGTCACCGGCTCGGTCCCCAAGGACTCCACCGGCCGGGCCTACGCCTTCCCGCCGGGCGGCTTCCGCTTCCCGTTCATCGAGCCGGGGACCTACCAGCTGCGGGTCGTTCCCCCCGCCAGCTTGAGCGTCCCCTCGGCGACGAGCGACGCGGCACTCGCCCAGCTCTCCGGCGGGCCGTTCCTGATCGCCACCGGCTCGCGCGGCGAGACCTTCACCGTGAACCCGGGGCCCGCGCTCAGGATCGACATCCCGGCCGACCCGGTCTCCGGGAGGCTCTGGCTGCAGAAGGCCGCCACCAAGTCCCAGGTCTCGGCGGGGGATTTCCTCCCCTACCAGATCAACGTCCAGAATAACGACCAGACGCTTCCGGCGAGCGCCATCGAGGTGACCGACCGCCTGCCGCTCGGCTTCCGCTACCGTAAGGGTTCAACGAAGTTAAACGGCCTCTCCCTTGCCGACCCGACCACCTCGGCGGACGGGCGCACCCTGGTCTTCGCCGTGGGCGACCTGGCCCCCAAAGGGACCGCGAGCCTATCCTACGTGGTCGAGGTCTCCGCAGGCGCCAGGCTCGGAACCGCCAACAACACCGCCGTCGCGCAGAGCGCCGGGGTGAGCTCGAACACGGCGACCGCGCAGGTCGAGGTCCGCTCCGACTTTTTGACCAGCCGCAGCCTGATCCTCGGCCGGGTCTACGCCGGGAGCTGCTCCGAAGAGGCACAAGGCGCCGAGCAGGGGGTCGCCGGGGTGCGCATCTACCTCGAGGACGGCAGCTTCGTGGACACCGACAGGAAGGGGATGTTCCACTTCGAAGGGGTGACCCCGACCCCCCACGTGGTGCAGCTCGACCTCGACTCGCTCCCCGCAGGTTACGTGGCGCTCCCCTGCGAGGCGAACAGCCGCTTCGCCGGCCGCGCCTACTCGCAGTTCGTCGAACCGCAGGGGGGAACCCTGTGGCGGACCGACTTCCACGTCGCGAAAAAGAACGAGCGCGCCGCAGCCGGCGAGCACCTCCCCCCTGCCCCGCTCACCCCCGTCGAGGGTGCCGGCGGCGCCGACGGAGTCCGGGGTGCCGGCAGCGCGACCGAGACCGGCGACCAGCCCGGCTCCCAGGGCTCGTCGCACAGCTCACTGGGGAGCGTGCACCTCGACCTCTCCTCGACCCTCAAGGACGCTGCCGTCGAATACCTGGTGCGCATCTGGGGACCGGCAGGGGAACTCAAGAACCGCCGTCTCACCCTCACCCTGCCGCCGGGAGCCACCTACCTCACCGGCTCGAGCGAGCTCGACGGGGTAAAAGCGGGCGACCCGGCCCTGGACGGCCAGGAGATAAGCTTCCCGCTGGGGGACTCCCGTGAAGAGTGGGTGAAGCTGGTCCGGCTGCGCGCCGAGATCAAAGGCGCCGGTACCGGCGACCTCCTGACCCGCGCCAGGCTCTCCTTCGAGACCCAGGGGGGGAGCCAGTCCACCCCCGATGCGGAGAACGTGCTGCGCCGGGTGAGCGAGGCGGGGCGCCAGGCGATCCCTGACCTGGTGCTGCACCCGCACTTCCCGACCTTCGGGGCCGAGTTGAGCGACGAGGACCGCGCCCGTCTGGACGAGCTCGCCCTGCTCCTTTCGGTGCTCGACATCGAAAAGATCAGCGTGACCGGCCATACCGACAACGTGCGCATCGCGCCCAGAAGCCGGGAGATCTTCCGGGACAACAAGGCGCTCTCCCTGGGGCGCGCCTCCAGCGTCGGGCGCTACCTGATCCAGAAGCTGCACCTCCCCCCGGCGAAGCTCGAGCTCTTCGGCTTCGGCGAGACCCGGCCGGTGGCGAGCAACCTCTCCGCCGAGGGGCGTGCCGAGAACCGCAGGGTCGAGATCCGGGTGCAGGCGGGGCGCCTGTTCAAGAAGGAGCGCCTGGAGCTCGCCAAGGAGCGCGGCTCCCAGGACCTGGCACTGGTCCAGCCGCTCGTAGCCCCCAAGGCCGAGCCGGCTCCCGTACCGGCACCCGCCCGCGCCCAAGCCGCCGAGGCGACTCCGGAGAAGGATCGTGAGGGGGCCGAAGCGGGCCCGAAAATCAAGGAGGAGCCGGGGATCCTGAGCCCGGCAGCAGGAAGCGTCCTGATCCACCCGATCAACGGGGTCCGGGTCTGCCTGGTGGCGAGCCTCACCCCGCGCCTGCTGCTGGACGGCAAGGAGGTCTCCGCGGAGCGCATCGGCTTCACCATGAAGGACCCGCAGACCGGCAAGGCGATGTACAGCTACATCGGCGTCGACTTCGGGGGGGCCGGCGAGCACACCCTGACCATCGAGGGGGTCGATCCCTTCGGCAACCCGCGCTTCAGCAAGAGCGCCAAGGTGACCCGCTCCGGCGAGGTGGTCGGGATGAGGCTGCTCGACAACCGCGGCAACGTGGCCGACGGCAAGACCCCGGTGCGCCTGAAGCTGGAACTTCTGGACGGCGCCGGGCACCGGATCCCCGCGGCCGCCGACCTGGAGATCCTGGAAGGGGAACTCAAACCGTACCGCGCCGAGGGGGAAAAGCTCGAGGCGAAGAACGGCAAGTTCGAAAAGGTCCACCTGGACGCCCAGGGGAACGCCCTGTTCCAGCCCATCACGAAGACCGGCCTGTACCGCCTGGTGCTGGGGATCAACGGGGTGCGGCTCGAGGCGGAGACCTACCTGAAGCCGGTGATGCGTGACTGGATCCTGGTCGGTATCGCGGACGGCACCGTGGGGTACCACACCATCGCCGGGCACATGGAGAGCGTGAAGGACGCCGGCATCGACGACAAGTTCTACGACCAGGAGCGCGTGGCGTTCTTCGCCAAGGGGACCGTGAAGGGGGAGTGGCTGGTGACCGCCGCCTACGACTCCGCGAAGAGCCGCGGCGCCACCGGGAACGGCCTGTTCCAGAGCATCGACCCGAACACCTACTACACCCTCTACGGCGACGCGAGCCAGCAGCAGTACGACGCGGCAAGCACGAGGAAGCTCTACCTGAAGATCGAGCGCGACCAGTTCTACGCCCTCTTCGGCGACTTCGACACCGGGCTTACCGTGACCGAGCTCTCCCGCTACAGCAGGCGCCTGAACGGGGTGAAGACCGAGTACAACGGCAAGAACTTCGAGGTGAGCGCCTTCGGGAGCCAGACCGGGCAGTCCTACGTGAAGGACGAGATCCAGGGTGACGGCACCTCGGGGCTCTACCACCTCACCCGCAAGGGGATCGTGATCAACTCGGACAAGGTGCGCATCGAGGTGCGGGACCGCTTCCGCTCCGAGGTGCTCATCTCCAGCCGGCAGCTCTCCCGCTTCGCCGACTACTCGATCGACTACGATTCGGGGACCCTGCTCTTCAAGGAGCCGATCTACAGCCGCGACGACCAGTTCAACCCGATCTTCATCGTGGCCGAGTACGAGACCAACGACGCGAGCTCCAAGGCGATCACCGCCGGCGGGCGCGCCGGGGTGAAGCTTCTGAACGACCGGGTCAAGGCCGGGGTCTCCTTCATCCACGAAGGGCAGGTAAGCGGCCGCGGCGATGCCGTCGGCTTCGACACCACCGTGAAGCTCACCCCGCAGACCACCGTGAAGGCGGAAGTAGCGCACACCGAGACCAACTTCGGCACCTCGACCAGCGGCAACGCCTACCTGGCCGAGCTGGCGCAGCGCACCGGCAAGCTGGACTCCCGGGTCTACTACCGCGAGATCGAGACCGGCTTCGGCCTGGGGCAGCAGCAGGGGAGCGAGGTGGGGACCCGCAAGTTCGGGGTCGACGCCGGCTACAAGCTGACCGACACCATCTCGGGGAGCGCCCAGGCGAACCGGCAGTACAACCTCGCGACCGGGGCGACCTCCGAGCTCGCCGAAGGAAAGCTGAACTACCAGGGGGCGAACTACGGCGCCAGCGTCGGGCTGCGCCACGCCAGCGACCACCTGGGGGACGGCAGCACCCAGGATTCCGAGCAGCTGAGCCTGGGGGCCTCCTACCTGACGCTCAACAAGCGGCTCACCCTGCGGGCGAACCGCGACCAGTCCATCGCGGGGAACAACAACGCGAGCTACCCGACCCGCACCGCGCTGGGCGCCGAATACAAGCTCACCGAACGGGCGAGCGTCTTCGCCCAGCAGGAGTTCACCGAGGGGAACAACGAGCGCAGCAACGCGACCCGCGGCGGGGTGAAGCTCTCCCCCTGGGAGGGGAGTTCGGTGAACAGCTCGCTGGAGCGCAACCTCTCGGAGAGCGCCGACCGGGTCTTCGCCCTCTTCGGGATCAAGCAGACCCTGAAGCTGACCGAGCGCTGGAGCATGGACGCCGGCCTGGAGCGCAGCCAGACCCTGAGAAACGCCTACCGCTTCAACCTGAACACCCCGCCGGTCTCCGGCAGCAGCGAGGACTTCACCGCGGTCTCTTTGGGGGCCGAATACCGGGAGAGCCTCTGGACCTGGAACGGCCGGGTGGAGATGCGCACCGCGGCGTCGCAGGACAAGTGGGGGGTGGTGAGCTCGGTGCTGGGCGAGGTGCGCGAGGGGATAGGCGCCTCGGCCCGCCTGCAGCTCTTCGATACCATCGGCTCCGGCCAGCGCACCCTGAGCGGCGACCTGCGCTTCGGCCTGGTCTACCGCCCCTTCACCACCCGCTGGATCGTCCTGGACCGCCTGGACTTCCTGGTGGACCGCGCAACCGGCGGGAGCGGCTCCACGGACAACCGCCGCGTCATGAACAACCTGAGCCTCAACTACAAGCCGGGCCGCAAGCTGCAGCTCTCTCTGCAGTACGGCGCCAAGTACGTCCTGGAGAGCATCGACGGCGCCGACTACAGCGGGTTCACCGACCTCATGGGGTTCGAGGGGCGCTACGACATCACCAAGAAGTGGGACCTGGGGGCCCGGGGAACCCTGCTGCACGGCTGGGAGAGCCGGCAGCTCGCCTCAAGCGCCGGGCTCTCGGTGGGGTACAACCTGGTGGAGAACGCCTGGCTGAGCCTCGGGTACAACTTCACCGGCTTCACCGACAAGGACTTCTCCCAGGCCGACTACACCGCCCAGGGCCCCTACCTCCGCTTCCGCTTCAAGTTCGACCAGAACTCGGTGAAGGACGCGGTGAAGTGGCTGAACCAGTAACGGGAAGCCCGCCGTAGCTGAGAGGCCCGGCGGAAGGGAGAGCTGCAGATCCCTTATCTGCCTTATCAGTCCCATCGGTCCGACCAGGATCGGTCCCATAACAAAAGGCTTAAACGAAATTTCCGGGGTACAGCCCCTCCCTCGACGGGAGGGGGCCGGGGGATGGGTGAAGCCGCCATCAGCAATGATGTGGCACCTTCCCCCTCACCCTGTCCCGCAAGGGGAGAGGGGACCTCCGTTGAACAGCTCTCCCTGAGTCACTTGAAACACCTGAATCCGTGCCTCCCCCCCTGAAGTCACTGGATCCCCGCAAGCACCTAACAGAAGAGGGCCACATTCAACCGAATGTGGCCCTCTTTTTTGGTCCTTCGTGGTGGCACCGGCGGCCGCGCATCGCCTCAGCGCAGCATCACCTTGTAGTTGATGGTGAACCGCGCCCCGCTTGGGTTCATGGTGCCGGCCATGGGGATCTGCCAGTTAGTCACCAGCCCGTCGTAACCGGCCGGTGCGCCGCCGGCGCCCGACGTGGGCACATACCCCCAGGTGGCGCCGCCGTCCTTCGAGTAGACCGGCGTCCCCAGGGTGAGCCCCGAAGCCGGGCTCCCCTCGGCGAACTGGAACGGGACCCCGACACCGTAGGCGTTGAGGCTCCAGTAGGAATAGGGGCTCAGGACGTCGGTCAAGACGACGCCGGTCGCATACCCGGAACTGGGGTTACTGATAACCTCGCTGTAGGTGATGAGCTGCCCGGGCGCCGCGGCGGTCGGCGTCACGGTCTTGGTGACCCCGAGGACCGGCGCCGGCGTGACGATGAGGGTCGCCGAGGCCGCGCTGCCGGTTCCCGCGTTCCCCGTCGTGATGGCGCCGGTAGTGTCCAGGTAGCTCCCCGCGCTCGCGCTGGTCACGTTGACGGTCACCGTGCAGCTCCCGTTGCCGGGGATGGTCGCGCCGGAGAGCGCCAGCGAGCTCCCGCCGTTTGCCGCCGCCACGCTGCCGCTGATGCAGGTGGTGGCCCCGGAGGCCGAGCCCGTGTTCACCAGCCCCGCGGGGTAGCTGTCGGAGAAGGCCGCCCCGGTTATCGCGATGCTGTTGGGGTTACCGAGGCTCACCGTAAGCTGCGTTACGTTGTTGAGCAGGATCAGCGCCGGGTTGAAGCTGACGCTCGCGCTCGGTGGCTGCAGCACGTTGAGGGTCGCCGAGGCGGCACTCCCCGTGCCGGCATTGCCGGTGGTGATGGTCCCGGTGCTGCTCAGGTAGCTCCCCGCGGCTGCCGCGGTCACGGTGACGGTCACCGTGCAGCTGCCGTTGGCGGGGATGCTGGCCCCGGAGAGCGCGAGCGAACTCCCGTTGTCGGCGGCAACTACCGTCGCGCCGTTGCAGGTGGTGGCGGCTCCGGCACTCGCCGCGTTGACAAGCCCCGTGGGGTAAGTGTCGGTGAAGGCCGCGCCCGTGATGGCCACGGAGTTCGGGTTGTTCAGGGTCACCTTGAGGAGCGAGCTGCCGCCTACCCCGATCTGGTTCGGCGTGAAGGCGAGGACCGCGCTCGGGGAGGTCATGGGGGCGACCGTCAGTACCCCGCTCGCCGTCGCCGAGGTCTGCGCGTTGGAGCTCGTCACCGTGGAGGTGGTGTTGGTGTAGGTCCCTATGGTGGGGGCGGAGACCCCGACCGCCAGGGTGCAGCTGCCGCCGGCCGGGATACTGCCGCCGGTAAGCGAGAAGGAGTACTTGTTGGCGGCGATCACCGCCGTGCCGCCGCAGCTGTTACTGAGGGTGCCCCCCGTCGCCACCACCATCTGCCCCGGCGAGGTCGGGAAGCTGTCCGAGATGGCCACGCCGGTGAGGGCGCTGGACCCGGGGTTGCTGAGGGTGACGCTTAAGGTCGCGGTGCCGTTCACCACCACCTGGTTGGGGGTGAAGCTCTTCTGTACGGTGGGGGCGGGCAAAAGCGTGGTGGTCAGGGTGGCGCCCGCTGCCGCGGCGCTCCCCGCGTTGCCGGTCGTGACCGTGCCGGTGGAGTTCGGGTAGCTCCCCGCCGCGGCGCTGGTGACCCTGACGGTCACGGTGCAGGAACCGTTGGCCGGGATGGTGGCCCCGGAAAGGGTGAGGAGGTCGTCGCCGTCCGCGGCAGCCACCGTCGCCCCGCTGCAGGTGGTGCTCACCGAGGAGGGGGTGAGGTTCACGAGCCCCGCGGGGTAGTTGTCGGTGAACGCGGCACCGCTGATGGCGGTCGAGTTCGGGTTACTGAGGGTCACGGTCATGAGCAAGCCGGTGTTCACCAGGACCGAGGCCGGGGCAAAGCTGAGGGCGACGCTCGGGGCGCTCAGGACGGCGAGGGTGGCGCTCGCTGCCGCGGCGGTTTCGGCATTGCCGCTGGCCACCGCCCCGGTCGAGTTGAGGTAGCTCCCCGCACTCGCACTCGTCACGTTGACGGTGACCGTGCAGCTGCTGCTCGCCGGGATGCTGGCGCCCGAGAGGGAGAGCGAGCTCCCGCCGTTTGCCGCCGTCACCGTGCCGCCCGGGCAGCTGGTGGCGCCCCCGGCCGCCGCGGCATTGACGAGCCCCGAGGGGTAGCTGTCGCTTAAAGAGACCCCGGTCACCGTGGTGGCGCTGTTGTTGGTGAGCGTGATGGTCTGCAGCGAGTTCGAGTTGACCGGGACCTGCGCCGGGGTGAACGACTTCACCACCGTGGGTGCGGCGAGCCGGGTGGTGGTGAGGGTCGCGCTTGCCGTCGCGGCGCTCCCCGCGTTCGCGGTTCCGATCGGCCCGGTGGAGTTGAGGTAGCTCCCGGCAGTCGCCGAGCTGACGTTGACCGTGACGCTGCAGGTCCCCCCAGCCGGGATGCTGGCTCCCGAGAGTGCCAGGGAAGTGCCGCCGTTGGTCGCGCTCACGGTCCCCCCGCTGCAGCTGGTCGCGGCGGCGGCACTCGCCGTGTTCACCAGGTTCGCCGGGTAGCTGTCGCTGAAGGAGACCCCGGTGATGGCGGTGCTGGTGTTCGGGTTGCTGAGCGTGACGGTGAGCTGGGAGGTGCTGTTCACCAAGAGTGAGGCGGGCGAAAAGCTCATGGTTGCCACAGGGGGAGCCATCACCAGGAGGGTTCCGCTCGCCGCGGCCGCGCTCCCCGCGTTGCCGGTGGTCACGGTCTCGGTGGAATCGGTGTAGTTGCCGGCTGCCGTCGGGGTTAGGTTCACCGTGACCGTGCAGCTCCCGTTGGCCGGGATGCTGCCGCCTGCCAGGGAGAGCGAGCTGCCGCCGTTAACCGCGGTCACCGTACCGCCGCAGGTCGTACTCCCCGAGGCGCTCGCCGCGTTGACCAGGCCGGAGGGGTAGCTGTCGGTGAAGGCGACCCCGGTGACCGCCACCGCGTTGGGGTTACTGAGGGTCACGCTCAGCTGGGAGTTCGAGCCAAGGACGATGCTCGCCGGGGTGAAGGCGAGGGCCACGGTGGGGGGCTGCGGTCCGTTCAAAGAGGCGGTTGCCGCCGCGCCGGTTCCCGCGTTACTGCTGCTGATCGGCCCGGTGCTGTCGGTGAAGGCGCCGGTTGCCGTGACGGTCACGTTGATGGTGACGGTGCAGGAGCCGCCGGCCGGGATGGTGGCGCCGGAAAGGGCGAGCGAGCTGCCGTTGTTGGCCGCGGTTACCGTACCGCCGCAGCTGCTGGTTCCCGACGCCGAGGCGGTGTTCACCAGGTTCGCGGGATAGCTGTCGGTGAAGGCAGCCCCGGTGATGGCCACCGTGTTCGGGTTCGAGAGGGTCACCTTGAGCTGCGAGACCCCTCCGATACCGATACTGCTCGGGGTGAAAAGGAGCGCGGCGGTCGGGGGGGCCATGACGGTGAGTGTTGCCGAGGCCGCCGTCGCGGTCCCGGCGTTTATGGTAGAGACGGGTCCGGTCGAGTTGGCGTAGACGCCGGCAGAGGCCGAGGTGGTGGTCACCGTGACGGTACAGCTGCCGCTTGCCGGGATGATGGCCCCGGTGAGCGACAGCGAGTTGCCGTTGTCGGCGGCGACGACGGTGCCGCCGGTGCAGGTGGTACTTTCCGCGGCGTTGGCCGCGTTCACCAGCCCGGCAGTGTAGGTATCCGTGAAGGAGACCCCGGTGATGGCGGTCGTGTTCGGGTTGCTGAGCGTCACCTTGTAGACCGAGCCCGCGCCGGGAAGTACCGTGGCCGGGGTGTAGCTCGCGCTCACCGTGGGGGGCTGCAGCACCGTGAGGGTGGCCGAGGCGGAGCTGCCGGTCCCGGCGTTGCCGGTAGTGACCGTCCCGGAGGGGTCGCTGTAACTCCCCGCGGCTGCCGAGGTGACGTTGACCGTGACTGTGCAGCTGCCGTTCGCCGGGATGGTGGCACCCGAAAGCGACAGCGAGTTGCCGCCGTCGGCCGCCGTCACCGTCCCGCCGGTGCAGGTGGTGCTCTCCGAGGCGTTGGCCGTGTTGAGCAGCCCCGCGGTGTAGGTATCGCTGAAGGCGGCGCCGGTGATGGGGGCCGCGTTGGGGTTCGTGATGGTGATGGTCGCCACCGAGGTGCCGTTCACCCCGATCTGGTTCGGCGTGAAGCTCTTGGTGATGGTGGGGGGAGCCATCGCCACCAGGGTCCCGGAAGCAGCGGCACCGGTCCCTACGTTGGTTGTCGTGATCGACCCGGTCGAGTTGAGGTAGGACCCTGCCGTGTTGCTCGTGGTGTTGACGGTGACGGTGCAGCTCCCGTTCGCCGGAATGGTGCCGCCGGTCAGTTTCAGCGAGGTGCCGCCGTTGGCCGCGGTCACCGTGCCGCCGCAGGTGGTGGCGCGCGCCGCCGAGGCGGTGTTGACCAGGTTCGTGGGGTAGTTGTCGGTGAAGGCGACCCCGGTCGCGGCGACGTTGTTCGGGTTATTGAGGGTCACGGTGAGCAGCGAGGTGCTGCCGCGCGGCACCGAGGCCGGCGTGAAGGTCTTGGTCGCCACCGGCGGGGCGTAGACCGTGATGGTGGAGCTGGCGCTGTCGTTGTTCGGATAGTAGTCGGTGACGGCACCCGGCTTGACCATGGTCGCGGTGTTGGTGAGCTGGCCGCCGGGCGGCGCCGCGTTCACCGTGGCGTTCAGGGTGTAGAGTACCCCGCCGTTTTTAGGGAGGTTCGCCGTACTGTTCAGGTTCCCGGTCCCCGAGGTGGCAGCGCAACTGGTCCCCGCCGGCGAGCCGCTTAGTACCGAGCAGGTCCAGTTCCCCGGGGTGAGGTAGGAGGGCATGGTGTCCTGCACCCCTACCCCGGTCGCCGTGATGGCGTTGGGGCCGTAGTTGCGCACGTTCAGCTGGTACTGGAAGGAGCCCCCCACCAGTGCGCTCGTGATCGCCGTGCTGGTGCCGGTGGCGACCGCGGTCTTGGTGACCCCCAGGTCGATCGAGGTGCTCTGGTTGATGGTGGTGATCAGGAGGTTCCTGATCTCGTGGTAGTTGGTGCTCGCCCCGGTGCTGGCCCCGAAGCCGACCTGGAGCTGCTGCGAGGCCGAGATGGCGGGGAGCGCCTGGTTGCTGATCATCTGCACCGGGGTGGTGTTGTAGCCGAACTGGATCCAGGCGTTGAGGACCGGGTTGGGGGCCGGCGAGATCGAGATGATCACCTTGCGGTAGTTGCTGCTGGTCTGCACCGGGCGGGTGGTCCCGCTGTAGCCGAGGGCGCCGTTATTCGAGGAGGTCGCGATCCAGGGGTAGGAGGTGCTCCCGGCGGTGGAGCCGGTGGCGCCCCCTCCGAAGCCGGCCACCGAACCGCGCACGGTCATGGTGTTGGCGGTCTGCCCCGGCCCCAGGTAGCGCCCTTCGGTGCCGGAGGCGAAGTTGCCGAACTCGTCGACCCCGATGCCGACGTAGCCGCCGCTCACCCCGGGGACCGCCGGGTTCACGGTCGGGGGGAGCTTCTGGGCGTAGCCCAGCGACCCGCCGAAGGCCCCGATGTTGAAGGCGGGGACCCCGGCGTCGAAGAGGAAGACCGAGTAGCCGTCCGCGCCGGTGCCGCCCCAGGTGGCGTAGTCGAACTGGACCAGGAGCCCCGAGGAGAGGTCGAAGGTGGTCGAGTTGGTGGCGTAGCCGGTCTGGTTGGTGGAGTTGCTGGTAAGGCGCAGCCAGCCGTCGCCGACCGCGTCGTCCCCGCCGGCGGTGTTGCCGGTTCCGGTGAGGCGCGCCGTGGTGGGGTTGCCGCCCAGGGTCCAGCCGGCGGCGTTATTGTCCGTCATCGGCGCGTTGATGATGATATAGCCGTAGGCAGAGGCGGAGAAGGCGAAACACAGGGCGAGTGCGAGCAGCCAGGCGAAGAGCGACCTGATCCGGCTGCTGCCAATGGTGTTGGCAAGCGGAGGTGTAACCAGAGACATTCTCATACTCATAGAACTTCAGTAGTGTGCATGTCGTTACACACCAGGTGAAACGAGGCAGACCACCGCTTGGACCTACGCGGTTCCGACAACGTCTGCGCAGTTAATCCGATTTGAAGCGCCTCTAGCTGATTAGAATGAGGAGCCGTGAAGATATCAGGAAAAGCACTGTGCTACAATCGAAAATTACTGTGACTCCAACAACTTTCCTCGATACAGCTTGCAATGGATGAACTACAGGCATCCTCGCTGGATTTCCTGTCCTGCTTCAGAAACGGCCGAGGGAATCTCGAAGAAAGAAGTACCCGGCAGTAAGCCCTGGCCCGCGCATCATTTGGGAGCCCCACCGGAAAAAAAACGGCACCCCTTGCAACTAATGCTTGCAATCCGTTTCGAAACTTGCTATACGTGTCCATCTGGTTGGCCCGCCAGACGAAGTACTCGCCGGAATGTAGCGCAGCCTGGTAGCGCACCTGCTTCGGGAGCAGGGGGTCGGAGGTTCGAATCCTCTCATTCCGACCATTACAAATCAAGGTCTTTGGAGAAATCCAAGGACCTTTTTGTTTATCTATTCCGGTCCATCCTGTCCTGTTCCGGTACCGGAGCTATCGCCCCACCTCGTTTAGCACGACCCATAGCAATTTTTTCTTTCTTCGAACCCTTGGACCTCCTGGCTAGTGCAGGGGTAATCCCTCCGGTTCTTCCGGTACGCCTCCGTTACACTTGCCCTACTTCCCATCACTAACCCATCGGAACGTTTTAAACATTCCTGCCTGGTTGCTGTAGCACGAAAAGAATTCCCCTACCTGCTTCCATGGTGATTACGAACACTGCCTCCGAAAGGTTAACGGTGCTAGAAAGGCGGGTAACTATCTCTTTTTGTTGCATACTGGCTCCTTCTGTGGCAGATAGTGGACAAAAAAACCCCCAATAGCCGATATGGACAAAGGGGCTGGAAACCGCAACTACCTTTATATAAAATTTGTGCACCGCCCCGGCGCTCTCCCCCTCTTTCACCTGTCACCGTGGAACTGATACCTCGAGGTCAGAACAAGGCAAAGGGCCACGCATGACACAGGTTCAGGCCAGCACTGTCATAGCTTACGGCCTTGAACACATAGGAGGGTGCAAGTCTTTCGTCTCAAACACCAATCCTCGGACCTTCTGTCCATCCGCCACAGTCGAAATGCTGCTCTCCTTGTGTCGACATTCCTTACAAAGCATCATAAATCTTGTCGATTCTCCTTACACTCTACATTCTCTTTAACCATTGCCAGAGGATGCCCGGGCCTAGAAATTACTGAAAAATTGAGCACTTCGAAAACACCCTATTCTTGGCACAAAGAGTGCTCAATCTTTAACACCAATATCTTTCTGCAGGACCAAACGCAGCTCAGGGAGAAAAAAATGAAAAAATTCGTTGCGGTGCTGGTTGGCGGCATGGTGTTTGGATTGGCCGGAATGGCTTCCGCCTATACCCTTAACTACAACTACCAACTTGACGGAAACGGTGGCATGACCTCTCCGTACGCGTCGGTCTTGGTGGAAACGTTCGACGCAGGCGACACTTTAAATCTGACCTTATCAGGCGATTTCAACATCGTTCAAGGTAACGCGTCAGGCCTGCATGCCGCACCTACGGGTCCCAGCGGGCAAGACCAGACTAATTACCTGACCGTCCCCAATGCTCGGAGTACTGGTTCCACCTTTGCAACTGGATTTGGCACTGCGAATTATCTTGGCCTCTGGTGGGGTTCCATAGATGTCTATAACACATTTAACTTCTACAATAACAACGTCTTGGTGCAGTCCTTCACCGGATCCCAAGTTTCAACCTTGGCAAACGGCAGTTGGACAAACCCAGCAACTAACAAATACGTGAACATCCTCGACCTGCCGGATTTCGACAAAATCGAGTTCGTCAGCACTCAGTATGCCTTTGAAACTGACAATATCGCTGTAGGCACCGTTGTGCCCGAACCGGGCACCATGATGCTTTTGGGCGCCGGCTTCCTCGGCCTCGCCATCTTCGTCAAGCGCCGTAAATCTGCCTGATAGCGAGCCTGGTAGCGCACCTGCTTCGGGAGCAGGGGGGGAGTTTCGAATCCTCTCATTCCGACCATTTTAAAGCAAAGGCCCCTGGAGAGACCCAGGGGCCTTTTTCGTTTTGAGTTGCAACACCCCTGCCACTTGGGGCACGCCTTTCCTTGCTCATCAGCAAGGAACGCGCCACGTCCCTCCCCCATCGCCGCCCGGGCTGCCATATTCCCGAGTCTGTCCTTCCAAGAGACGCCACTTTTAAGTTGCAACCCACCAAATTCGACTGTATATGAATTAATTACTACTTTTAAAAGAAAGCGACTGGCCGCTGTTGTGACAACCTGGTCTGACTTGGGAGAGTTGATGAAGAGCACCATAAAGCGTGGCTGGCGTAGGCTGGCGGCAAGGCAGTCCTTCAGGAAGATTAACGAGCTCATGTTCGATTGTGCTATTGCTGGGCTCGGAATACTTAACTATGAAAACGAGTATTGGTCCGGCGAAAAATTTTTTAGCGAGAAGTTGTTGCCGCTTTATCTGACAGCTCCCAATCCCGTCCTCATGGATGTCGGTGGCAATACTGGCGACTACACGAAGATGTTGAAGACTGCCGTTCCCGAGTCAACCGTCTGGACTTTTGAGCCGAATCCCAAAACATTTGCGAAGATGTCGGAAGAGATAGCCGACCTGGGCGCACACGCGATCAACAAGGGTCTAGGTTCTGAGGAAGGAATACTGAAGTTCTACGATAGAAAGGATCAGGCTTCGTCGTCTCAGCACGGCTCTCTCTATCGTGAAGTAATCGAGGAGTTACATCGAGTCGATTCGGAAGAGATGGAAGTTTCCATCACGACACTGGACAAATTTTGTGAGGCCAACAGCATTGAGCGAATAAACCTGCTCAAGATAGACACCGAGGGGCACGAGCTTGAGGTTTTGAAGGGTGCACGGGGGCTCATTGAGGCAGACAAGATCGATGTACTCCACATCGAGTTCAACGAGATGAACATCGTAAGCCGAGTATTTTTCAGGGATCTTGCGAAGATTTTGCCCAATCATTTGCCTTACCGGCTGCTTCCCCAAGGTGCCATCCCCCTGAGCGGGTCACCGCTCAAGACTGAGCTTTTTGCCTTTCAGAACCTGATATTTGTGCATCGCAAGTTTTCCCCGGACAAGTCGATGAAGCCGGGCAAGTACGCATGACGCATTTGCATTGGGAGCAGGGGATCGGGGGTTCGAATCCTCTCATTCCGACCATTTAAATCAAAAGCCCTCGGCTCTTAGCCGAGGGCTTTTTGCGTTGCTGTTCCGTGGCTCCTCCGGTCCGCGCAGCATGCTCCTTTCACGCGTTGACACCTTTTGTCTCCCCCAACTCCCCCATCAACAGCCACAGCAGGCAATCTCGCTCTTTCATTGGTTTTGACCTAGGTCAAACCAATGCAGCAGGTAAGACGCCATGATTAGGTCATGATGGCATATCGTGCGACGATACGGCGTGTCGCGATCCTGACGGTGCTGGCGCTCTTTATGGCGTCTTCTGCCGCTCCCGCCCACAGCCTGCGGCTCTTGAACCTCGACGCTCTCGATACGGTGACGGATTGCCATGAAAGCGACCAGAGCGGGGGCAACGGCTCCGGCGCCGGCAACGCGGACACAACAAGCCGCTGCGGGTTAGATCATCCTTTCGACACCTCCCCCACGGGAGATCTCATGGTCACGAGAGTCGAGGGGAAACTGGCCTGGCGTTTCCTGGGTGGAAGCCGCGAGGGCTACACCAGGCAGATCTATGTTCCTCCACGGTGTTCTCCTGGGCCCCGGGCTTCGTAGCAGCCTGAGGACTTCAGGCTGTTACCAGTGGACCACTTCCAACGGAACAGGAGATCTCGCCATGAAAACAAAAAATCTGACACTTGCACTGGCAACGGCTGCCGTTGTCGCCTTAAGCTCACTTTCAGCGCCTCGGCTTGCATCCGCACATTGCGATACGCTGGACGGCCCCGTGGTTCGCGATGCGCACCGGGCTCTTGAGAGCAAAAACGTCACCCCTGTCCTTAAATGGGTAAAAGCAAAGGATGAGTACGCAGTCAAAGCTGCCTTTGACAAGGCACTTGCGGCGGGCGGCGGAAAAACCGAAGCTGCCCACGAAGAATTCTTCGCGACCCTGGTAAGGATCCACCGTGCCGGCGAAGGCGCCCCTTTTACCGGGTTGAAACCGGCTGGAGCAGTGGAACCTGCGGTGGCCGAGGCCGACAAGGCACTGGCAAGCGGCTCTGCCGAGACCCTGGAGCACCTGGTCACCAAGGCTGTGCAGGAGGGAATCAGGAAACGCTTCGAGCGCGTGGCGGCGGCCTACCGGCACAAGGATGAAAGCGTCGTCCAAGGCAGGGAGTTCGTCGAGGCCTACGTGGACTTCACCCACTTCGTCGAGAACCTGCATACCGCCGGATCGGCTCCTGCTCATGGCGGGGGTGATGCGCATTCCGGGCACGGATCTTTCGAGGGTGCCGGGGAAAAACACCCGGACCGGGAACCGACCCATTCCCACTGACACACCTGGGGTTGCGGCAGACGTGCCGCAACCCCTTCCCTCGCGCCCCATCTGCCACGGATACTGTACGTGGGGCCCGTTTCCGGCCTTTCTCCCCTTGGTCTTGATGCGGGAACTGGTCCAGCAGCACCCGTACCGGTTTTGAGACCGTCACGGGCTACTCGTCGTCCCTCGCCACTGCTTCCCATTCGTAGTGCGATGCGACACCTTCCGTTCCATTTCAAAGCGACCTCGTCGAACGAAATTGCCCCTTCCTTCCTGTTTTCTTGCCTGCTGTGGACTTACAAGCTCCACAATTCACGGCCGAGATTCTAGAGCTTAGCTTAAAAATCTGCTCCAAATGCATTTCTCTTTCCTGGGAATGCAGCACCAGCGGCAGAGATCGCAGTTTCGGACGGCGGAAATTCATGACGGCACCGCGGGAATTCCAACCGGAAACGTGGAAATTCATACTGGCGACGTGGGAATGGATTCCCGCCCTTGGGAAATGCCAGTCGCGGGTGTAGTTAGAAATTCCGCCTCGGCGGGAATCGATTACCAGAGGGTGGAATTGTAATTCGTGGTGGAGAATAGGCCATCCCAGGAGTCAGTGAAGCATGTGTGGAACAAAACAATGCATCCCCGACGGGTGATCATCCTTGCGTGGAGCAAAGGAATGCATTCTCAGAGGATGGTTCAGGGTTTCGGTGCAGCGGGAATAGAATTGACCCGAAGAGAGCTCATTGTGATGGGCGAAAACTGGCTGAACAGCGCCAGTTTGACTTCGGAGGTGGGCATTTACGGGTGAGCGACGGTGAGTTTCCAACAGCGCGTGCATCAGTATCGCGCGACCGCAGGAATTACTGCAGGCAGGTTCAGCTCGAGGGGCGTGGTTGGGTTTTCTGCTGAATGAATACTCTGTGCCGACCGGGCGGTCAGCGACGGGTGCTACGATGCTCCTTCCGCAACAGGGATCTTTGCAGGTGCGGACTTCCGGCAGGCTCTCTTCCTGCCTCCAGGACTCACGATACACAGCCCTTGATTGCGGAATTCCTTAAAATCCTCCTCGGTCGCTACCGATTCCAGGAAGCTGAAGATTTTGTCGAAGGCTGCCGCGATTTCTCTCATCGTTTCGTTGCGCCAGGCGACTTCCCGCGTGTCCCGGAAGGACGCAGCCGAGATCTTCTCCAAAAGACGCCCCAAAAGAGTGCGCAAAAGGTCCGGACCGGGGACTCTGTCCGGTCGGGACAGGTACAAGGTCAACTCGGAGACGACTCTGAAGAGCCGGCATGCTTCAGCCCAGAACGCGGCAGGGTTTTTTGGCATTTTGCGGGCGATACGGTCTTTGATCCACCTCCTTTCCGTTGCCGGCACTCTTCAACGGCTTCGACTTTGGGTACGGCGTGTCCTCCCGACCTTTTGTAGGCAGCCAGGGCGACCATGGTTGCGACTGGGGCAAACCCCGCCCCCAGCCATCGGCCAGTCAAGAGTATCCTTCCAATTCCGGAACGCAAGCGGATTCAGTTCCGCCAACCTACACTGACAGCTCCTGTGGCAGAATGCGGCGGTCAGGCCATCATTCCCGGCTCGGACCATAGCCTTAAAACGGCAGGCTGCGTGCCACCGTTACGGCAGAAACCGCCTGTGCCCCCGCCTCCTCCAGCGCCTCCGCGCAGGCGCTCAGCGTGCTCCCGGTGGTGCAGACGTCATCCACCAAGAGCACCCGTTTCCCCCTCAGGCGCTCCGGCCTGCGTACCGCAAACGCCCCCTTCACGTTATCCCGGCGCTGTTCCGCATCGAGGCTCGTTTGCGGTTCGGTCCAGCGCTCCCGGCACAGGCTCCCCGTGTCTATGCGCAGCTTCCAGCGCTTGGCCAGCACTTCCCCGATCAGTTGCGACTGGTTGAAGCCGCGCTGGCGCAGGCGCTTGCGGTGCAACGGCACCGGAACGACAAGATCCGGTGCGGCGTCTTCCCGAAACGGCGACAGCGCCTGGGACATCATAATCCCCAGCGGGTCGCCCAGGTGCACCTTGTAGCCGTACTTGAAGCGGTGGATGAGCTCCTGCACCGGCCCGGCGTAGAGCGTGGCGGAGCGGCTCAGGTGTGAGGGGGGATGTTTGAGGCAGGCGCCGCAGAGATGGTCGCGGCCGTTTTCAGTCTTGAAGGGGGTGCCGCAGCTCGGGCAGAGCGGGGTAACCAGGAAGGTGATCTTCTCGAGACAGGCGGGGCAGATGAGGAGGTCGCCCGCGTTGGGGATGAAGGTCTTGCAGCAGTGGCAAAGCGGCGGAAAGAGGAGATCCAGCAGAGGCCGAAGCAACATGGTGCCCTCCGGTGCTGCGTGGGTGCAAGGTAGAAGGCCCAAGAGTCCCCCCTCCCCTTGCGGGAGGGGGTTAGGGGGTGGGGGAAGCTGCTACGGAGTGACCGGGTCGGTGCTTTCCGCTGCCCCCTCACCCCGACCCTCCCCCGCCAGGGGGGAGGGGGAGCTGGGAGAAAGCGGGGCAACTGCCAGCTTGCCGCGTCAACCTGGAGAAGTCTACAGCCCCATGTCTTCGTTGACCACCAACACGCGGATGTCGGTGTTGCGGGGCTTCTTGTCGATGATGGTGGTGACGCGGCAGATGCGCTGCGGGGAGTCGCAGTTGGAGCAGAAGCCGGTGGTCGCACACGGGGTCGCAAAATTCAGCCGCTTGGCATTGGCGGGAGCCGCAAAATTCTTGATCCGCTGGATCGCGTCCTCGACGCCGCCGTCCACCAGCTTGTTGCGCCCCACCACGACGATCACCTTCTTGGGGCCGAAGAACATGGAGGCGACGCGGTTGCCGTTGCCGTCGATGTTCACGAGGACGCCGGAAAGGGTCACCGCGTTGCTCCCGGTGAGGAAGAGGTCGCAGGTCAGCTCGCGGCGGCAGAGCTCCAGCTTCTCTTCGGGGGTGAGGTCGGGCAGATTGTGGTCCACGATCTCCTTACCCATGCCCTTCAGCTTCTCCCCGAGTTTCAGATCGGCCACCGACAGCGAGCCTCCGAAGCCGACGGTCTTGGCGTCGCCGACTTCGTTCAGGATGTAGTGGAACACCTCGCCGCTGTCCTGGCAGAAGACTGCGGTGAAACCGTTTTTCGCGAGGCCGGCCACCGCCTTCTCGCACTTCTTGGCATAGGCCCAGTGGTTGAGTTCTTCGGTTTTGCTCATGGTTCTCTCCGGGAGGTAGGTGATGGTTCAGCCGCGGTTGGCCCAGAATTCGCGCTCGTAGGTCCAGTAGTCCCCCATGAAGCCCACGAGCTGCTTCATCCGCTCCTTGAAGGCGTTGTGCGCCGCCATCTGGTCCGGGAAGGCGCGTTTTTCGGCGATGCTGGCGCAGAGCTCGGCGCCCAGGGTGCGGGCGTTTTCGAAGAGTTCATCCTGGTCGGGGAACTGGCGCGGTCCCGCCCCGGGGGAGGCCACGGAGCCCACGGTCAGGGCACCCAGCGCCGATACGACGCGCTCCAGGTACTCGATGACCTCCTCGTCGCCGCCGCCACCGGAG
Organism: Geomonas silvestris; assembly: GCF_014193515.1. Lineage (GTDB taxonomy): Bacteria > Desulfobacterota > Desulfuromonadia > Geobacterales > Geobacteraceae > Geomonas > Geomonas silvestris. The sequence goes on from NZ_BLXX01000002.1 coordinate 147,800, forward strand.
GTCTCCACCAGGGCCGCGTACTTCCCTTCCAGTGCGGTGCAGTGGACCAGGCCGTTCAGGCGGTCGATGAAGGCCTTCATCTGGGCCGAGACGTTGAAGATGTAGTTGGGGGTGGCGAGGATGAAGCCGTCGGCGTTCATGAGCTTGGTGCGCACCTCGCTGAAATCGTCCTTGATCGGGCAGTCGCCCACCTTGTGGCAGGCGTCGCAGGCGACGCAGGGGCCGACTTCGGTGCGGTCCAGACAGACCACTTCGACCTCGGCGCCGACCTGGGCGACCCCGGCCAAAACTTCTTCGAGCAAACGGCCGGTGGTGCCGCGCATGCCGCGCGGGCTGCCGTTGATAGCAATGATTTTCATCGGGTTCTCCTGTTTCGGGCGGCGCCTCGTCAGATCGCACCGGTCGGTCGGATCTGTCGGACCGGTCCTATCGGATGCGCCGCCTCGCGAAAGTTGCCAGCTGCTACTTCACAATAACGCTTTTGCCGGTCATCTCCGACGGCTGGGGGATCCCCAGCATCTCCAGCATGGTGGGCGCCAGGTCCGCCAGCACCCCTTTTCTCAGCTTCACCTCTTTGCGGCTTTCGTCCACCAGCACCAGGGGGGCCATGTCGCAGGTGTGCGCGGTGTGCGGGCCGCCGGTCGTGTCGTCCACCATCATCTCGGCGTTGCCGTGGTCGGCGGTGATGATCGCCGCCCCTCCCAGCTGAAGCACCCGGTCCACCAGCTTGCCCACGCACTCGTCCACCGCCTCGACGGCACGCACCGCGGCTTCCATGATGCCGGTGTGCCCGACCATGTCGGCGTTGGCGAAGTTGAGGATGATCACGTCGTACTTGTCCTCGTCAAGCCGCTTCAAAAGCTCGTCGGTCACCAGGTAGGCGCTCATCTCGGGTTTCTGGTCGTAGGTCGCCACCTCCTTCGGGGAAGGGATCAGGGCGCGGTCCTCGCCGGCAAAGGGGGCCTCGCGGCCGCCGTTGAAGAAGAAGGTGACGTGGGCGTACTTCTCGGTCTCGGCGATGCGCAGCTGGGTAAGACCCGCCTTGGCGATCACCTCGGGGAAGATGTTGGTGAGCTCCTCCGGACCGAAGGCGACGGGGAGGTCGAAGGTCTCGTCGTAGCTGGTCATGCAGACGTAGCTCGCGAGCTGCGGGAGCGCACCGCGCTCGAAGCCGCTGAAGGAGTTCTCGGTGAGGCTGCGGGTGATCTCGCGGGCCCGGTCCGAGCGGAAATTGAAGAAGATGAAGCCGTCGCCGTCCTGCACCTTTCCGGTGTGCGCCCCTTCGGCAGCGATCACGCTCGGCACCACGAACTCGTCGGAAACCCCTTCGCGGTAGCTCTCGCGCATGGCGGTCGCGGCAGACGGGTACGGTTTCCCCTCGCCCAGGACGATGGCCCGGTAGGCCTGCTCCACGCGCTCCCAGCGGTTGTCGCGGTCCATGGCATAGTAGCGCCCGATCACGGTGGCGATGCGCCCGAGGCCGATCTCGGCGATCTTCTCCTCGAGCCGGTCGATGTAGTCGGCACCGCTTCGCGGCGGGGTGTCGCGCCCGTCCATCAGGCAGTGCACCAGTACTTCCTTGATCCCCTGGCGCTTGGCCATCTCGATCAGGGCGTAGAGGTGGGTCTCGTGGGAGTGCACCCCGCCGTCGGAGAGCAGCCCCGCCAGGTGCAGCCGCCCGGTCGCCTCCTTCGCCTTCTTCATGCACTCGACAAGCTCCGGGTTCTCGAAGAACACGCCGTCCTGAATCGCCTTGCTGATCCGGGTCAGGTCCTGGTACACCACGCGGCCGGCGCCGATGTTGGTGTGGCCCACCTCCGAGTTCCCCATCTGCCCGTCGGGAAGCCCCACCGACATCCCCGAACCGTCGATCTCGCCCGAAGGGTAGTTCGCCATCAGCCGGTTCATGTTGGGGGTCTTCGCCTTGGCTACCGCGTTGGTTTCGGTTTCGGGGGCGATTCCCCAGCCGTCCAGGATCATCAAGAGCAGAGGCTTCTTTGGCATGTCACTCTCCTTGAATACTAGAATAAAAAAAGGTGAAGAAAAACTTCACCTTAATCGTTTACTCGTGGTGGTACGGCTCGCCGTTCATGATGGTGAACCCGCGGTAGATCTGTTCCAGGAGAAACACCCGGACCATCTGGTGGGTCAGCGTCATTTTGGAGAGCGAGATTGCCTTGAAGGCCTGGCTGCGGAAGCCGTCGGTAAAGCCGTAGGCCCCGCCGATGGCGAAGACCAGGTCCTGGGTCCCCTGGTCGCGCTGCTTGGTGAGAAAGTTTGCGAGCTCGGGGGAGGTCAGCTGATCGCCCCGCTCGTCCAGGACCACCAGCTTCGCCCCCTTGGGGAGCAGCTTCACGAGGCGCTCACATTCGCGCTCCCGCATCACTGCCGCCTGGGCTCCTTTTTCCTCGCGTGCCTCCAGGATCTCCAGGGGGCAGTAACGTTTGATGCGGCCTGCGTACTCCTCGATTCCTGTCTTGACCCACGCCTCCTGGGTCTTGCCGACCCAGAGGAGCTTCAGCCTCATTTTTCCTTATGCTCCCAGAGGAACTCCTCGGGGATCTCCAGCTGGGGAGCGCGCTCCCACAGTTCGTCCAGGTTGTAGTGGGCGCGCACCTCTTCCTGGAAGATGTGCACGATGATGTCGCCGTAATCCATGACCACCCAGCGCCCTTCCTGCAGCCCTTCGGTGTCGATGGTACGGTCGAAGGGCTTGAGCCCCATCTTCACGGAATCCGCGATCGCCTGGACCTGCTTGTCGGAGCGGCCGCTCGCGAGCACCAGGTAGTCGGCGATGCTGGAGATCCTGCTGATATTGAGCACCCTCACGTTGAGGGCCTTCTTGTCGAGGGCGAAAGCGGCGCACTTGATGGCACGCTCCTCCGCCGGCATTACTACTTTATCTTCCATCCGTGTATAACCTTTGTCCTTTGAGGTAATCTGCCACGGCTTCCGGAACCAGGTACCTGATCGAGCGGCCGGTCCGGGCCAGTTGCCGTATGTGACTGGACGAGATGTCCAGGAGCACTCCGTCCAGCGCGTAAACTGCATTTCCCGAGCTGTGACTGAGTTTTTTAGCCTGATGGTTATAGCAGAATTCCCCTGCTATAGCAACAGGGAGGGCCTGAGCCAAGCTCTTGATAGTAGAGCCCGGACGCTGCATGCAGACCACGTTTGCCAGGGTGAAAATGGCCGCGTACTCGCGCCAGGTCCCGATGTCCGCAAACGAGTCGCCCCCAACGATGAAGTAGAGCTCGTCGTCGGGGTGTTCCCGCTTCAGCTCCCTTAAGGTGTCGATCGAGTAGGAGCGCCCGCCGCGCACCCCCTCCATGTCCGAGACCGCGAAGGCAGGGTTGTCCTGGATGGCCAGGCGCACCATCTGGTAGCGGTCGGTGAAGGAGAGCTGTCCCACCGAGGGCTTGTGCGGCGGCGTCGAGGCCGGGATGAAGAGCACCCGGTCCAGGGCGAAGCGGTCCCTGACCTCCTCCGCGATGCGCAGGTGCGCCAGGTGGATCGGGTTGAAGGTCCCCCCGAGGATCCCAATCTTCATGGAACCGCGACCTCCGCGCGCCGGGAGCTCGTGAACATCAGGCGCGCACCTGCCCTTCGCCGTAGACGATGAACTTGGTCGTGGTGAGGTCGGTGAGCCCCATCGGGCCGAAGGAGTGCAGCTTGGTGGTCGAGATGCCGATCTCCGCCCCGAGACCCAGCTGGTTGCCGTCCGAGAAACGGGTCGAGGCGTTCACCATGACGACGCCGGAGTTCACCTCGCGGATGAAGCGCTGTGCGTTGCCGTAGTCCGAGGTGATGATCGACTCGGTGTGCAGCGAGCAGTACTTGTTGATGTGCTCGATCGCCGCATCCATGTCGTCCACCACGCGGGCCGCGAGGATGAGCTCCAGGTACTCGGCGTACCAGTCCTCCTCGGTGGCGGCGCCGGCTGCGGGCGCGTACTTCCTGAAGGCCTCGTCGCCGCGCAGCTCCACCTTCTCCTGGGTGAGCGCCTCGGCGATGAAGGGGACGAAGCGCTCGGCGATGTCGCGGTGGATCAAAAGCGTCTCCAGCGCGTTGCAGACCCCGGGGCGCTGCACCTTGGCGTTCACGATGATCCGCTTGGCCATCTCGAAGTCGGCCGAGGCGTCCACGAAGACGTGGCAGACCCCCTTGTAGTGCTTGATCACCGGGATCTTCGAGTTCTGCACCACGAAGCGGATCAGCCCCTCGCCGCCGCGCGGGATGATGACGTCGATGTACTCCTCCTGCTTGAGCATCTCGGTCACCCCTTCGCGCTCGGTGAACGGGATGAGCGAGAGCGCCGCGGCCGGGATGTTCCGGTTGGCGAGCGCCTTTTGCAGGATGGTGGCGATGGCGAGGTTCGAGTGGATCGCCTCGGAGCCGCCGCGCAAGACCACCGCGTTCCCGCTCTTAAGGCACAGGGCCGCAGCGTCCGAGGTGACGTTCGGGCGCGACTCGTAGATGATGCCGATCACCCCCAGGGGGATGCGCATCTTGCCGACCATGAGGTCGTTGGGGCGCTTCCACATGCCGGTCACCTCGCCCACCGGGTCGGGGAGCGCCGCCACCTCGCGGATCGCGTCGGCCATCCCCTTGATGCGCGCCTCGTTCAGCATGAGCCTATCCAGCATGGCCGCGGAGAGCCCGTTCTTCTCGCCGGCCTCCAGGTCCTTCTTGTTCTCCTCGACGATCTTGGGGGCGTTGTCGACAAGGGCCTGTGCCATGTCGAGCAGGAGCTCGTTCTTGACGCCCGGGGAGAGCTTCGCCATGGCGAAGGAAGCCTGGCGTGCCGCGCTGGCAATGCTCTTGATCTGTTCTGCTACGGTCATGGGAAACTCCTTCCGCGGGGAACCGCTCTAAGACGTAAAGCTCCCGCCTGTGAGTACGGCGCGGGAGCCTATGAGTAGCAAAGGTACCGCCTTTAACAGTACCAGATTGGGCGAAGCTATAACAATACCAGATTGTCCCGGTGAATCACGTCGTCGCCGTAGCGGAAACCGAGGATCTGCTCGATCTCCGAGCTCTTGTGCCGGCTGATCTGCTCGATCTCCTGGCTTGAGTAATCGACCAGGCCGCGGGCGAACTCGACTCCCTCGGTATCCACGATCCTCACGCAGGCGCCGCGGGCGAAACGCCCCTCGACCTTGGCGATGCCGGAGGGGAGCAGGCTTTTCCCGTGCTTCGCGAGCACCTCGCGCGCGCCGGCGTCCACGACGATGCTCCCGGCAGGCCTCAGGGTGTAGGCGATCCAGTGCTTGCGGCGGTTCAGGCTCTCCCCGGCGGGTAGGAACAGGGTCCCCACCAGTTCGCCGTCCATCACGCGCGTCAGGTTCCCCGGCACCTTGCCGGCGAAGACCACTGCGGCCACCCCCGACTTCATCGCCTTCTTGGCGGCGGCGAGCTTGGTCGCCATGCCGCCGGTCCCCACGCTGGTGCCGCTGCCGCCGGCGCCGCGCTCCATGTCGCGGGTGATGCTGCGCACCTGGTGGATGAGCGCCGCGTCCGGGTTGGAGCGCGGGTCGGCGGTGTAGAGCCCGTCGATGTCGGTCATGATGAGCAAAAGCTGCGCTTCCACGAGGTTCGTCACCAGGGCGGAGAGGTTGTCGTTGTCGCCGAACTTCAATTCGTCCACCACGACGGTGTCGTTCTCGTTGATGACCGGGATGATGCCGCAGGATAGAAGCGTATCGAGCGTGCCGCGGGCGTTCTGGAAGCGGCGCCGGTTGGCGAGGTCGTCACGGGTCAAAAGGATCTGCGCCACGTTGAGGCCGAAGCCGGAGAAGGCCTCCTCGTAGGAGCGCATCAGGCGCGACTGCCCGACCGCGGCCGCCGCCTGCTTCTGCGGCAGGGTGCGCGGCCGGTCCGGCAGACCCAAAACCGGGCGCCCTGCGGCCACCGCGCCGGAGGAGACGATCACCACCTCCATGCCGCGCTTCTTGAGACCGGCGACCTCCGAGGCGAGCCCCGCGAGGAAATCCGGATCGATCCCGGTTCCCGCTCCGGTCAGTACGCCCGAGCCTATCTTCACAACGATCCGCTTTACCTTCTTGAGTAGTTCTTTACGCATCACTCTAGTCGCACCGATCATGATATTTTTTTAAAGGAGCAGATACTAGCACGTTTGTAAACATCTGGCAAACCCTTGCTTGTAGGCCGGGTTAAATGAATTGACAAACCACCGGTCGGCCTTTAGACTGAGCGCTTCACATCGAGGTGACTGTTTGCTGAACAAGAAACGCTGGAAAAAAACGCTCTATAAGATCCTATCTCTAGACAGCCATCCCGGGCACATCTCCGCCGGATTCGCCGTCGGCGTTTTCATCAGCTTCACCCCGTTTTTCGGTCTGCACACCCCGATGGCCATCGCGGCCGCCTTCATCTTCCGCCTCAACAAACTCACCTGCGTCACCGGCGCCTGGATCAACACCCCGCTCACCATCGTCCCTATTTTGGGCATCAGCTACAAGCTGGGGCGCTTTCTGCGCGGCCGCCCCGTGAACGAGCTGCCGCTTACCGGGGGGAGCCTCGAGTGGCACAACCTGGAGAAGTACGCCAAGTCGCTGCTCCTGGGGACCTCGATCCTCGGTTTCTGCGCCGCCATCATCGCCTACTTCGTCTGCTACTACCTGGTGATCCGCTTCCGCTCCCGCGACGCCGCCCAGAAGGAGCTCACCGAGGAGATGGAAGAGGTCGGCGAGGAGCTGGAGTAGGCGGGGAGAGGGGAGTCGTACCTTACTCAAAACGAAAAGCGCCGGCAGCTTCTTGGCTACCGGCGCTCTTTTTTTGCCTTCAGTTCCTGACGCCTTAGCGCCCCAGGAACGGTGACAGCACCGTGTAGCTCAGAAAGCCGACGCCGGCGGAGGCTGGGATGGTGATGATCCAGGCGGCCACGATGCGGTAGGCGACCGTCCAGTTCACCGCCGACATGCGCTTGGAAAGTCCCACCCCCAGGATGGCGGAGGTGATCACGTGGGTGGTACTGGTCGGCAGCCCCATGGCCGAGGCGCCCAGGATGACGCCCGCCGAGGCGGTCTCCACGCAGAAGCCGTGCACCGGTTGCAGCTTCACGAAGTCGTGCCCCACGGTCTTGATGATCCTCCAGCCGCCGGCCGCGGTACCGAGCGCCATGGCGACCGCGCAGGCGATCTTCACCCAGGTCGGCACCTCGAAGCTGCTCAGGGTCCCGTACGAGACCAGCGCCATGGTGATGACCCCCATGGACTTCTGGGCGTCGGCGGTGCCGTGCGAGAAGGCCATGACCGCCGCGGAAAGGATCTGCAGCTTGCGGAACACCTTGTTGAGGGTGTACGGGGCCTTGTTGCGGAAGGTCCACATCATGATGATCATGAACAGGAACCCGAAGAACGCGCCGACCACCGGAGAGACCAGCAAAACGGTGACGATCTTCTTAAGACCCGCCCAGTGCAGCGCACTCATCCCGGCATGGGCGACCACCGAACCGGCCAGGCCGCCGATGATGGCGTGCGAGGAGGACGAGGGGAGTCCGTAGTACCAGGTGATCAGGTTCCAGACGATGGCACCGAGAACCCCCGCCAGCACCACCATCTGGGTGATGTTGTTGGCGTCCACGATCCCCTTTCCGATGGTGGCTGCCACCTTGGTGGAGATCATGGCTCCCACGAAGTTGAGCCCGGCAGCCATGAAGATGGCGCTCCTGACGGTCAAGGCACGGGTCGAGACGCAGGTGGCGATGGCGTTGGCCGTGTCGTGGAATCCGTTGATGTAATCGAAGGCAAGCGCCGCGACGATCACGGCGACCAGCATCACGAGCATCGCATCAGGCATTTTTTACCACCACGCTTTCCAGGATGTTTGCCGCGTCCTCGCACTTGTCGGTCGCGGTTTCCAGCGTCTCGTAGATCTCTTTCCACTTGATGAGCTGGATCGGGTCCTTCTCCTCGTCGAACAGGCGGCTGATCGCCTCGCGGCTCACCCGGTCCGCCTCGTTCTCCAGGGCGTTTACCTCGATGCAGTAGGCGCTGATCGGCTCCAGTTTGCCCCCCAGGAGCGCCACGGTCTTATCGATGGTCTGGCAGGCCTTCAGGATCAAAAAGCCCAGCTCCTTGGATTCCGGGGTCGGCTTCTCGACGTTGTACATCACGATCCGCGCGGCGCAGGCGTCGATCAGGTCGAGGATATCGTCCAGCGCGCCGGACAGGGCGTAGATATCCTCGCGGTCGAACGGAGTGATGAAGCTCTTGTTCAGCTTCTTGATGATGTCATGGGTGATGGTGTCACCCTTGTGCTCGATGTCCTTGATCTTCCGCTGGCTTTGGGCGGGGTCGGTGAAATTGTCCAGCATGTCCTTGAGAAGCTCAGCACCTACGACGATGTTGTGCGACATTTCACGGAACATCACGAAATACTGTTCGTCTTTCGGAATCAGTCCAAACATGTATACTCCTCCACATGGGCGGCCCCTGCCGGGCCAAGGTTACAAAACTGGCAAGATATAACACAACTGTCACAAAGATCACAGCACGAAATGAGTAATAAGTCCTTATGTGATGAATACATACCCCTTTCCGCCTTGATTTATGTCGGAATTTCGCTTATGGTTGCGATATTTTGCGACGAAACAGGAGTTAAGCCAGCATGAATCCAACGCACGCCGCGGTCCTTGGAGCGGTCCAGGGGCTCACCGAAGTTCTCCCCATCAGCAGCTCGGCCCACCTCATCCTGATACCTGACTTTTTGAAGTGGCCGGAATCCGGCCTCACCTTCGACGTGGCGCTGCATGTGGGTACCCTCCTCGCGCTGCTCCTCTACTTCTGGCGCGACTGCCTGGAACTGGTCGGCAACTTCTTCGCAGCCTGCCGCGGCGGCCTCACCACCCCGGCCCGCCGGCTCCCCTTCTACATCATCGCCTCCACGATTCCCGCAGCCCTGGTGGGGAAGACCCTGGAAGGGCCCATCGAGGAGATCTTCCGCAAAAGCCCCGCCACCATCGCCGTTTTCCTGATCCTCTTCGGCCTCCTGCTGGCCTTTGCCGACACCACCGGCGCCAAGCGCTGGCGCATGGACCGCATGACCCTTAGGTGCGCGGTCATCATCGGCCTTGCCCAGTGCCTCGCGCTGGTGCCGGGGGTCTCCCGCTCGGGGATCACCATCACCGCGGCGCTTCTTCTGGGCTTCCACCGCGATGCTGCGGCCCGCTTCTCCTTCCTCATCTCGCTCCCCATCGTGGCCGGTGCCGCGATCCTCAAGGTGGGCCACCTGGTGAAAGCGGGGATCCCTGCCGACGAGCAGCTCCCGCTTGCCATCGGCATCGCCACCTCCGCAGTCTTCGGGTTCATCAGCGTCGCCTTCCTGCTCAAGCTGGTGCAGCGCGATTCCCTCTACCCCTTCGTCTGGTACCGGCTGGTCGCCGGCTGCGCCGCGCTGGCCTTCGTCTTTCTGGGCGCCTGAACTGGCAAACCCCGCTTCCTGAGGTATCATTCCCTTCGTTTGGCGTCCGCCAGGGGAGGTAAACCATGGGAAGCGGGATCAAGGATTGGCCGGAAAACGAGCGTCCCCGGGAGAAGCTGCTCCGCCTGGGGAGTGGCGCCCTGAGCGAGGCGGAACTCCTCGCCCTCATCCTCGGCAGCGGCGACGCCGCCTCTAACCGCAGCGCCCTCGACCTGGGGCGCGCCCTTTTGACCGAGTTCGGTGCGCTGCGCCGGCTGGCCGACGCCTCCTGCAGCGAGCTGCAGCGGGTGAAGGGGGTCGGGCTCGCCAAGGCCACCAGCATCAAAGCCGCACTCGAGCTCTCCAACCGCTGCAAGGCACGCCCACTCGAGAGCCTCGCCAGCTACACCTCCCCCTCGCAGGTCTTCGAACATCTCAACTACGAATTTAGGGATCGCCGCAAGGAGTACTTCATGGCGCTGCTCTTGGACGGCAAGAACCGGATCATCAGGCGCGCCCAGATCTCCGAGGGGTCGCTGAACCAGAGCCTGGTGCACCCGCGCGAGGTGTTCAACGTGGCGGTGCGCGAATCCGCCGCGGCCCTGATCCTTCTGCACAACCACCCGACCGGCGACCCCACCCCCAGTCCCGAGGACCTGGAGGTGACCCGGCGCCTGTGCGAGGCGGGCGAACTGATGGGGATCAAGGTGCTCGACCACATCATCATCGGCGACGGCAGCTTCTACAGCTTCACCGAGCGCGGCATCATGTAGCCCAAAGGAGGCATCATGCGCAAGGAACTGATCACCCCCAACGACCAGGCGGAAAAATCGTCGCGCTGGCTCGACCTGGAAAACCTGGCCAAGGTCGAGCTCAGCTCGGAGGATCCGCGCCACCCCATCGAAGCCGCCCTAACACCCGGCACCGGCGACGGCTGGCTCGCTTCACAGCTCGGCCCGCAGACCATCCGGATCGTCTTCGACACCCCGCAGTTCGTGCGCCAGATCTACCTCGAATTCCGCGAGGAAAAGGCGAGCCGCACCCAGGAGTTCCTCCTGCGCTGGTCGCCGGACCCGGGACAGAGCTACCGCGAGATCGTGCGCCAGCAGTACAACTTCAACCCGCCGGGCACCACGACCGAGCGCGAGGAGTACCAGGTGAACCTGACCGGGGTGAGCGTCATCGAGTTGCAGTTGGTCCCGGACCTGGGGGGTGCCGAGGTTCTGGCCTCGCTGGCCCGACTGCTGATCGCCTGACGCGGCGCGCTTCGAGGAGGTTTCCCATGCTGCACAGCTTCGATGTCCTGGTTATCGGAACGGGAACGGCCGGCTACACCCTGGCCCTCGCGCTCAGCAAGGCGGGGCGGCAGGTTGCCGTCGTCGACCAGCTCCCCTACGGCGGCACCTGCGCCATGCGCGGCTGCCAACCCAAGAAGTACCTGGTGGCGGCCGCCGAAGTGGCGCAACTCTCCCACCAGATGTCCGAGATCGGGATCCACCCCGAGGCGAAGATCGATTGGCCCGCCCTGATGCGCTCCAAGTCCGCCTTCACCGACGCGGTTCCGGAGCGCACCGAGCGCAGCTTCGAGAAGGCCGGCATCCACCTCTTCCACGGCAGCGCCAGATTCAGCTCGCCCGGCGAGGTCGTCATCGGCGACGAGGAGAACGTGCAGGCCGAACACTTCGTCATCGCGACCGGCTCGCGCCCCGCGCCGCTCAACTTCCCCGGGGCGGAACTGATGAGCACGAGCGACGACTTTTTGAGCCTCAGCTCCCTGCCGCGCCGCATCCTGTTCATCGGCGGAGGCTACATCTCGCTGGAACTCGCCCACGTGGCGCGCGCCGCCGGAGCCGCAGTCACCATCCTGCACCGCGGGGAGCGCATCCTGAAGCGCTTCGACGCCGAGCTCACCGTCCGGCTCGCCGAAGCGGCCCACGCCCGGGGGATCGTCATCGTCACCGGCATCAACGCCTGCTCGTTCGAGCGCTACCGTGGAGCCCTGATGACCTACGGCGCCGCGGGGTGCACCGAGAGCTTCGTCTCCGACATGATCGTGAACGGCGGCGGCCGGATCGCCGACCTGGAGAGCCTCGATCTCGAGGCCGGGGGGGTGGAGCGGGTGCCGCGCGGGGTCGCCGTGAACCAGTACCTGCAGAGCACCACGAACCCGCGGGTCTACGCCATCGGCGACGCCTGCGACTCCCCCTACCAGCTGGCCACGGTGGCCGACATGCAGGCGGAGGTGGCCGCCTTCAATATCCTGCACGGCAACCAGGTGGCACCGGACTACGCCGCGGTGCCGACCGTGGTCTTCAGCCATCCCCCGCTGGCGAGCGTCGGGGTGACCGAGGAACAGGCCCTGAAGTCCGGCGCCCGTTTCCGGGTGAACCGCGGCTCGATGGCCAACTGGCCGTCCTCGCGGCGCATCGGGCAGCAGCACGCCTACTTCAAGGTGCTCCTGGAGGCGGGCACCGGGAAGGTCCTCGGCGCGCACCTCCTGGGGCACGGAGCGGAAGAGGCGATCAACATCTTCGCCATGGCCATGAAGTTCGGCCTCACCAACCGCGACCTGAAGCGGGTGCTCTGGGCCTATCCCACCCACGTTTCCGATCTGAAATACATGATTTCCTGATCCAGACCCGGATCGCATTCAATGCCCCCAGGAGGATGTCCCATGCCAGTCCAGCTCCGTATCTACACCATCACCCCCGGCAACCTGCAGCAGTTCGCCCGCGAATGGCAGGAAAAGATCCGGCCGGCCCGCGAGAAGGTCGGCTTCAGCATCCCCGGTGCCTGGAGTGTCCCGGAAACCGGCCAGTTCGTCTGGCTGATGGAGTACCCGGACCAGGCGGCCTGGGAGGAGCGGGACCGCGCCTACTTCGATTCCGACGAGCGGAAGGCGATGGATCCCAACCCGGCGCGCCTCATCGCCAAGATGGAGCAGTACTTCGTCGAACCGGTTACCTGACGGAAAAAAGTTTTTTTGTTTGACGCACCGTCAAATCTTTGAAGAGAAGAGACCGGCACTGCGGGGCGGGGGTTGAGGCAAAAAAAGGCGCCCTTGGCGAATGGAGGGTTCGCAAGGGCGCAAAAGGGGATCCTGCTTGTTACGTCTGGTACTGGTCCCAGGTTCTCTTCCCGGTGAAACGGTATCCGGGGGTATCCGGGAAGTTCCCCGTTTGGTCCAGTAACCTCCATATTTCAATTATGGTGCCAAGAAGATCTTTTGCGGTGACACCGAAGAACAAGGTTGGACCGCACGATGGTGGGGAGAAAAAAAAGACAACCGGGGGGGCCTCAGTTGTCGGATTACGGCAAAAAAAAGGCGCCGACCAAAAGAAGGAGAACTCTCAGTCGGCGCAAAAAGTGGGGTGTTGCTGGTTACTGCTGTGCTACCTCGGTTACCTTGGTCCAGACTGCTATGCTAATGTTTCGGTCGAGAAGTTCCCACAGCCTGCCCGGGTCTGGGAGAGCTGGCTCGACGGAACGGGTCGTCGTCGTTGAGTCGGTGTTTCGCCGCGCCCTGAAGGCGGCCAGCGAAACCAACATGCCCTTGCTCATGACTTACCTCGTCATCTTTCTGGTCAGGCGCCCTAGCGTCACTCGTTCGCCCGACGCCTTATCCCTTTACAAATCCGGTGCCAGAACGCGATAAAACCAAAAAAGCAGCGTAAATCGCATAGTTACGCCTCGCCGGCAGGGTTTCCGAAAGCGCCTGAAAAGTGCAGGCGCTGAACAGCATCCGGGCCAGAGCCGGCCAAGTCGCCGGAGTGGCGCGGAATAGCAGATTTTCAACAGCAGTTCAACATCTGCACAGTCGCCCACCAACAAGAAAAGGCCACGGTTCGCACCGTGGCCTTTTCTGCGTCCTACCTGCTATCTTCCCGGGAAACTACTTCTGGACCCAGCGCCCGTTCTGCAACTGGACCCACCAGCCGGGCTGGGCCGCCTCGCGCTTGGTGTCGGCGTAGGTCGCTGCGGCCTTCCCCATCACCTGGTCCAGGGCGGCTTTGCTCTCTTTCTGCTTGTTCAGCTTGACGATCGCCTTGGCCATGCTGGTAACCACGGTCTTTCTGCTCTGGTTTTCCGCGGCGAGCAGGCTCTCGTCCTGCGCCGCCAGCTTCGCCTTGTCACGCACCGACACCAGCCCCTGGTTGGTAAGTCCGACTGCGCCACTTGCGAACAGGTCGTTCAGCCTGGAGAGCCTGCGGTTCATCTCGTCGTAGGCCTTGAGCACCTCCGGCATGCTGGAGAGCTCCACCGCCAGGGCGTCGGCATCCACGTCGGCGGCAAGCGCCTCCGACACCAGGGAGAAGGAAGGGATCTCGTCGAAGAGCCGGCTCTGCGGCTTATCCGGTTGCGCCTGCTGACCGGGCGCCGGAGCGGGCGGAGCGGGCTCGCCGGTCGGAGTACCCGGGGTACCCTTGTCGCCCGGCGCTTTCAGGAGCATCTCGTCCAGGGACTTGTAGGCTTCCTTGGCGGCCTTCTCCGGGAAATACACGTTCACGGTTATCACCGCGCACGCGGCCAAAACTGAGCAGGCAGCGGCCAGCAGGCACTTCAAAAGTCGTCGCTTCATGTGAACCTCCAGGTGATGGATAAGGTAACGGCAGCCTGTGTCGGGGGCGCCGGAATCATCAGCTTTGCGCCGTGCCAGCTAACAATATAGCACGCTTAGCATTTATGGGAAGCCTCTCGTGGCTGCGCAGCCGCTTACTCGCCCCATTTGAACTCCGGGGCCGGCGCCGCCTCGGGTGCCGCCTCGGGAGCACCCGCCGGAGCCGGCTCGCCGGTGGCAGCCTTCCCACGGGTGGCAGCCTGCTTCACCGAGTCGAGCAGGTGGTCCAGGGCGATCCGGTTCTGGGTCGGTGCGATGGAGACGTTCAGGTCCTTCACGCCGATGAAGTTGGTGTGCAGGATCTTCAGGCTGTCGAAGGTGAGGTAGCCACCCTCCATGATCGCCTTGATCTCGGCTTCGTCGTAGCTGCGGTCCGAGCGGAAGAAGAAGCCGCTCAGCTTCTGCTTGGCAAGCCGCTGCAGGAACTCCTTGCTCACCAGCATCTTCTCCCCCTTCCCGTCGCGCGCCCAGAGTTCGGTGAACCCCGTGATGCCGGCCAGGCCGTGCGCGCCGCCGCTTACGCTGAAGACGCCATCCACCCGCCCCGAGATGTACCCCTGGATCCCGGGGAAGATGCTGCAGAGCTGGCGCAGGCTCATGCCGTTGAGCAAGAGGTCGCCGCGGTAGTTCACCCCCTGGTGCAGGGTAAGATACCCCTTCCCCAGGAGCGCCCCTTCGTAGAGCGAGGAACTGAGCGCGGAGATCTCGGTTGTGCCGCGGGTGGCGTTCAGGTGCATGGTCAGCGCCCCAAGCTCGAGCGGTCCGAAGGCTATCTTGGCGACCCGGACCACCTCGCCGCTGGAGCGCTGGCTGCGCAACTGTTCCAGGAGCTTTTGGTAGTTGTCCCGGCTAAACGCCATGCTGGCCGGTGGCTTCCCCCCCGCTTTCCCGGAGAGGTCGAGCGAGAAGGGGAACCTGCCGTCGATTCCGGAGACGGTCAGCTTCTGCTGCGGGAGCTCGAAGCGCGCCCCCTTGAAGTCCAGGGTCCCCTCGAGGAGCCGGCTCCCCTGCCCCAGGTCGAGCCGCCCCTGCGCGGCCAGCGCTCCGTCCAGGTTTGCCTCCTGGAGCGCACGCGGCAGCAGGTCGATGAGCGCGTCGACCAGGTTAGTGGCGCTGACCTCTGCCAGGGTGAAGGTGAACCACCCGGCACGCTCGGGGGCGAAGGGGCGGTTGAGAGTTCCCCGGATCCCGAGGTTGACGCCAGGGCCGGGCATGAGCTGCGCCTTGGTGACGCTGAGCTGGTCCTTGGCAAGCTCGCCGCTCAGATTCAGGGCGGCGCCACGGACGAGCCCCTTGCCGCCGGATCTGGTAAGTGCCACCTCGCGCGCCGCACCGTCCAGCCGGCAGGCGAAGCCGGGACCCTTCTGGTAGCTCCCCGCCAGGTGCAGGTCGACCTTGCCGGCCGCCGGGAGCACGCTCGGGTTCTTGGGGAGAAACGGGGCAACGTTAACCAGCTCCGCATCCTTGAGCGTGAGATCGAAACGGGTGCCGCTTCCGGGCGCGAAGGGATCCGCGGAGACCACCCCGGAAAGGGCGCCGCCGGCGAGTTTGCCCCCCAGCTCTGCCTTGCCGCCGGCCTTGGCAAAGCTGAGCTTCAGCACCGGGGCGGCAACCGGTTTCCGCTGCCAGGTAAGCGCTGCGGCACTGAGCTCCCCGGAGCCGTCGATCCAGCGCCCGCCCGCCTCGGAAACGATCCGGCCGCGCAGCGCACCGGCAAGCGAACTCACGGCCAGCTCCTTCCAGGAAAGCGAGGCACCGTCGAACTGCAGCACGAGCGGTGCCGGGCCCCCCTTCGCACCCGAGGCGGCCGGCAGCGTGGTGTTGAGATGCGCGAAGGAGAACCTAGTCGCGCCGAGCTCCGCGCGGGCCGCTTCCAGGCTCAGCTGGCGGTCGGCAAGGCGGTAGGCGAACCCGGCCGAGCCGCGGGTGGCGTCCCAGGCGGCGCCCTTGAGATCGGCGTTCCCCTCGGCGAAGAGATGCCCTGCCGAGCGACGCAGCTTCGCCGCCACGACGCCGTCCTTCAGCTCGACCGCGTTTTTGCCGCGCCTGCCGGAAACACCTGCGAGGTGTACGTTAAGCGTCGCCGTCAGCTGCTGCAGGTCCCGCCCCGAGGCTTCGAGCTCGAGCGCGGCCGTGCCGGAGCTTGCGCTGACCTGGTATTTTTGCAAAAGCGACTGGAAGTTGGCCAGCCGCGCCGCCGGCACCTTGAGCGAGAGGTTCAGGGGGGCGGGGCGCGCAGGGTGGTAGGCTCCCTTCCCGGAGAGATCGGTTCCGAAGACCCGGGCGCTGAAGCCCGAGCTCTCGGCGCTTACCGGTTTGAGCCGCGGAGAGAGCTCGACCCGCACCGGCAGGTCGAGCGCCTCGACGAGCGCCGCGCTCTTTGCTGCAGAAGCGCTGCAGCGCCCCTGGGCAAGCACGCCTTCCGGGCTGCGCGAGAAGGTCAGGTCGCTGCTGAGCCCCGCCACCAGCAAACGGCCGGCCCGCTCCAGCCTCCCCTCCCGCAGGTGCAGGCTTCCCGTTGCCGTGGTCAGCTCATTGCCGCGCCCCGCCAGGTGCAGGGTATCGCCGGAGAGCCGCCCCGCCACGCTGAGGCCGCGGCGCGCTTTCTCGGGGACCAGCGCCCCCAGGTGCGCCAGGTCGACGTCGCTGAAGCCGAGGTCGGCGGCGAAGGCCCGCTCTTTCTTCACCCCCCGCACGGTTGCGCTCGCGCTGACGCGGACCAGGCCGTCCAGCTCCAGCCGGGCCATCTCGAGCCGGGCCGTATCGCGCTTAAGGCCGTAGCCGGCGGCGAACTCGAGCCGGCCGGCGAGCGGGTACGGCTTTCCGGCGACCCGGTAGCTCATGCCGGCGAAGCGGAACAGGCCCGAGGCGGAGAGTTCCTTACGGTGCAGTCCCGCCTTGAGTTCGAGGCTCCCGGTGCCGCCCTGCAGCAGTTCCGGCACCTTGAGCTGCAACAGGGCAGCGGTTTTTGCCAGGGCGAGCCGCGGCGCCGCCAGCTGCAGGTCGAGGTCCGGCTCCGGGCCGGGGCGCAGCTTGCCGGTGAGGGTAAAGCGGTTGCGGCCGGAGTCCTCGAAAGAGAGGTCGAGGTCAGAGGAGGTGGAACCCTTGGTGGCGAGGTTGTACACCTTGAGCGAGATCCCCTCGACCCCCTGGCCGTTTATCGTGAGGGAGCCGGAGTCGAGTGCCAGCCGATCGATCCTGGTTTCGGTGGGTGAGGGTTTGCGTGCGGCGAGCAGTTTCTGCAGCTGGCTGAAGTTCCAGGTCCCCCGGCTGTTCTGCTCCAGGTTCACCTTGAGTCCCTTCAGCTCGATGAGCCGGTAGCGCTGCCGCCCCGCCATGAGGTCGCTCCAGCTGGGCGCAACGGCCACGGTATCGGCTGCGGCCAGGTTCCCCCTGGCAAATCCCGGCGGGTTTTCCAGTTTCAGGCCGCGCAGGTAGAGCGTGGCGCCCGAGATCTCGAGCCGCTCCACCACCAGGCCCTGGTGCAGGAAGGACGAGCCGAGCCGGGAGAGGTGGCGGGCCGGAAGCGGCGTGGCCAGGTAGAGCCCCGCAGTCAGCACCATAAGGATCAGCAGGCACGCAACTGCCAGCAAGATGCGCCGCAGCAGGCTGCGCCTTGTCCCCTGGTTTTCGGTTTTCTCGTGCGCCGGTTCAGACATGCACTAGGGCCCTCGACCGTAGAATTTGCCAGCACCTCATTGTACTACAGGTTTTCCGATTGGTGCCGCGGTCTCCCGCCATCCCTGGGGATCCGGAACAGCCGCGGCAAAAGGAGCAAAGGGCACCCCGACGAGGTGCCCTTTGCGGTAAGGCGGACTGCAGAAGGGGTGCTACTCCGGCAGGGAGGGGAGTTCCAGTCCCGCCATGCGCTGTACCATGCGCACCACCTGGCAGCTGTAGCCGAACTCGTTGTCGTACCAGACGTAGACCACGCAGCGGTTTTTCTGCACGATGGTGGCGAGCGAATCGACCACGCCGGCGTGCCGCGAGCCCACGAAGTCGCTGGAGACCACGTCCGGCGAGTTGGTGAAGTCGATCTGGTTCTGCAGCGGCGAGTCGAGAGAGGCGGCGCGCAGTTCGCCGTTCAGCTCCTCGACGCCGGTCGCGGCGCCCAGCTCGAGGTTCAGGATCGCCAGCGAGACGTTGGGGGTCGGGACCCGGATCGCGTTGCCGGTGAGCCTGCCGGTCAGCTCCGGGAGCACCTTGGCCACCGCCTTGGCGGCGCCGGTCTCGGTGATCACCATGTTCAAGGGGGCGCTGCGCCCGCGGCGGTCGGCCTTGTGGTAGTTGTCGATCAGGTTCTGGTCGTTGGTGTAGGAGTGGCAGGTCTCCACGTGGCCGCTCACGATCCCGAAGCGGTCGTGGATCACCTTGAGAACCGGGACGATGGCGTTGGTGGTGCAGCTTGCCGCCGAGAAGATCTTCTCCTGCGAGACGATGAGCTCGTTGTTCACCCCGGACACCACGTTCGGGATGTCCCCCTTGCCCGGTGCGGTCAGGAGTACCTGCGCGACGCCGGGTGCCTTCAGGTGGCGCCCCAGCCCTTCGCGGTCGCGCCACTTGCCGGTGTTGTCGATGAGGATCGCGTTGTGGATGCCGTACTGGGTGTAGTCGACGTTCTCCGGGGCATCGGCGTAGATGATCCGGATCATGTTGCCGTTGGCGATGATGGCGTTTTCTTCCTCGTCGATGGTGATGATCCCGTTGAAGGGGCCGTGCACCGAGTCGCGGCGCAAGAGGCTCGCGCGCTTCACCAGGTCGTCGGGACTCCCTTTGCGCACCACCGCGGCGCGCAGCCTGAGCTTCTCGCCGCTGCCGGACTTCTCGATGAGGATGCGGGCCAAAAGGCGCCCGATGCGGCCGAAGCCGTAGAGCACGATGTCCTGAGGTTCGCTCAAAAGCGGGGTGCGGCCGGTGTTGACCGCGGCCAGTTCCTGGCGCACGAAGCTGTCCAGGTCGAGCTTGCCCGCCTGCGCCTGGTAGCGCACGGTGAGCCGGCCGATATCGATGCGGGCCGGGGCCAGGTCCAGCTTGGCCAGGGCCTCGAGGACGGGAAAGGTTTCCAACACGGTAAGCTCGTCGTCCAGGATCAGGCGAGCGAAGCGGTGCGCCTTCAGGATGTCGATGGTCGGCGTGTTGACCAGGGAGCGGCCGTACACGGTGGTGACCACGTTGTTGTCGCGGTACAGGTGACCGATGATGGGGAGCATGCGCTCGGCATACTCTTCGTGCCCCTGCCATTCCTTCAGATAGACTTCTTGTTTCTCGGTGTTCATGTGCGATCCTTTCTGTTGATGTACCGCCAGCCAGGCATCGCTTCCACTGTCCCAGTAACCAAAGCGAACCGTTAACACAGCACCTTGTCCTACTATGGCACAGCGAGGTGGATCCACTGTCAAAGGGCGGCAGGCGACGTATCGGCGAGGGCTGAACTGAGTATATTACTGCATAAATTTCGCGTAAACAAACAGAAAAACTCGGACACCTCCTTAAAGATTCTTTGCACGATGTCCGCTTCGCAGCAACGCCTCCCCCCGCTTTTGCCGCGCGTCCTGCGCCCGTGGCGTCCCCCGCACCTTGCTTAGCCTTGGCAAGTCGTGGTATTCTCACTTGGTTTTAATCCCCGTGAAGGATGCACTTTTCATGAAAACCGTCGTACTTCTCGTCATGTCCAACGTCTTTATGACCTTTGCCTGGTACGCCCACCTGCGCAACCTGCGCGCCGCGCCGCTGATCGTCGCGGTGCTGGCCAGCTGGGGGATCGCCTTTTTCGAGTACCTGCTGCAGCGGGGTACGGGATCTTCACCCTGGCGCAGCTCAAGATCATCCAGGAGGTGATCACCCTTTCGGTGTTCGTCCCCTTCGCGGTCTTCTACATGGGGCAGCCGCTCAAGCTCGACTACCTGTGGGCCGCCCTGTGCCTCGCCGGAGCGGTCTTCTTCATCTTTCGCAGCTGACGCGCGGCAGCGTCTCTTGTGCCCGCGGGAAAACTCTTTACTATTTCTCGTGTCAAAGGAGGGAACCTTATGAGTGACAAGCCCATCGGCGCCGGCAAGAGCAGTTTCGAGCTCATCGACTTCCCGGCCCTTTTGGCCGAGCTCCCCATGGCCGACGACACCTGCCTCTTGGACCTGGCCTGCGGCGCGGGGGCCTACTCCCTGGCACTTGCAGAGCGTCTGGGCAAGGAGGCGGAGATCTTCGCCTACGACTTGTGGGCCGAAGGGATCGAAAGGCTCAACCGGGAGATCGAGGCCCGGCAGATCAAGCAGATCCAGGCCGGGCTCGCCGACGTGACCCAGTCGATCCCCCTGGAGGACGGCTGCGTCGACGTCTGCCTCATGGCGACGGTGCTGCACGACTTCGTGGCCATCAAGGCTGAGCAAGGGGTCTTGGGCGAGTTGGCACGGGTGGTGAAACCCGGGGGGACGCTGGCGGTCGTCGAGTTCAAGGTGCTGGACGGCCCGCCGGGCCCGCCGCGCGAGGTGCGCATCAGCGCCGAGACCGTGGCAAAGCTGGTCTGCAGCCACGGGTTCCGTCTCGCCGGGATGAAGGAACTGGGCCCTTACAACTACCTCTCGCTCTTCCAGAGAAACAAATAACGTCACACGGGAGTTTTCATGATCAGCGTCATCGCCTCCATCCGCCTCAACGAAGGTGCGCGGGAGAGTTTTCTGCAGATTTTTAACGCCAATGTCCCCGCAGTGCGCCGGGAGGACGGCTGCCTGGAGTACTACCCCGCGGTCGACGTCGACTCGGGAATCCCGGTGCAGCGCCTCGACGCCGACATAGTGACCATCCTCGAGAAGTGGCAGAGCCTCGAGGCACTCCGGGCGCACCTCGCCGCCCCGCACATGCTCGCCTACAAGGAAAAAGTCGCCCCCCTGGTCAAGGAGACCGTGCTCAAGGTGCTGACCAGCGCCGAAGGGTGAGCGACCCGCTCCGGAGGGATCCATGAAAAAGAAACCGGTCAAACCCGCCTCGAAAGGTGGCCTGCGCGTCGTTGCCCTCTTCGAGGCGATGAAGGGTGTGCTGGTGCTGCTGGCGGGGTGCGGCCTGTTGACCTTCATCCACAAGGACCTGCACGAGGCCGCCATTCACCTGGTCCGGGTGCTCCACCTGAACCCTGCGAAGCACTACCCGAGCATCTTCATCGACGCCACCAACAAGGTCACTGACCTGCAGCTCTGGATGATCGCGCTCTCGGCGCTGCTCTACGCGACGGTGCGCCTGGTCGAGGCCTACGGGCTCTGGCGCCAGATGCAGTGGGCCGAGTGGTTCGGGCTCCTTTCCGGGGCGATGTACATCCCGCTGGAGATCTTCGAGGCCTCCCGGGAGTTCACCTGGCCCAGGATCACCGTCCTCGTGGTGAACCTGGCGGTGGTCGGCTACCTGGGCGACGCGCTTTTGCGCTCGCGCAAGAGTCCCAAGTTCGTCAAATAAAGGTTCCTGAATTCCAGATGGGCCTGAAAGAGAGGAGCTACCATGCAGCACAGGATCGTGAAGAAACAGTACAACTCGAAGCTCTGCTTCATCTGCGGGCTGAAAAACGGCTCCGGGTTGCAGGCCTCCTTCTACGAGACCGAGGGGGGCGAACTGATCGCCACCTTCACCCCGAGCGACGAGCACCAAAGCTACCCCGGGCGGCTGCACGGCGGTATCGCCTCGGCGATCCTGGACGAGACCATCGGGCGCGCCATCCTGGTCGGGCGCGAGGAGGAGATCTGGGGGATCACCATCGACCTGAGCCTGAGCTACAAAAAGCCGATACCGCTCGGGGTCGAGCTGAAGGTGGTGGGGAGGATCACTGAGGAGAACAGCCGCTTCTTCCACGGCACCGGCGAGATCGTGCTGCCCGGCGGCGAGGTGGCGGTGACGGGTAAGGGGAAGTATCTGAAAGCGCCCTTGGACAAGATCGCCGATTTCGACCGCGACGCCCAGGAGTGGGCCGTGGTAGCGAGCGAGCGGGATCCCGAAATTATCGACATTTAACAGGCTTCTGCCGCAAAAAGGCACAAAAGGCACAAGAGAAACCCGAAGGGGGGCAGGCACCGTCTCGTAAAGGCGGGACAGTTATAAAAAAGGGGACCGGCACCTTGCGGAGCCAGTCCCCTTCACCATTCACCGCCGACCGATTACTTCGAAACCCTCAACGAAAAAAACCCGGCCCGCCTTTCGCGCCAGCCGGTTTTTTTGTGTCTTTTGTGCTTTTTTTTGCGGCAAAAAGATTTTGCTAGTTACTTCAGCCACTTCTCCAACGCGACCAGCGAGCGCTCCAGATCGGCCTTGCTGTGAGCCTCGATGGTGTAGGCGGCGTTCGGGGCGTAGCGCTCCATGAGATCGAAGTAGAGCTCGAAATCGATGGCCCCCTCGCCCGGCGGCGCGTGATCGTCCCGGGTGCCGCTGTTGTCGTGGATGTGCACCTCGGTGATCCGCTCGCCGAGCACCTCGAACCACTCCGGCATCCCCACCTTCTTGAACAGGTTCCAGTGCCCCACATCGAAGCAGTGTCCAAGCTGCGGATCCCCCACCGCCTCGAAAAGCCGCCTGAGCATCTCCGGGTCCTCGTCGAAGATGTTCTCCACCGCGATCCGGGTGTCGATCCGCCGCGCCCGCTCGAGCACCATCTGCCAGGCCGGCACGCTGTGGGCGAGCCACAAGTCGCTCGCCTCGCCGTAGCGCCAGCGGTCGAAACCGGGGTGGAATACCATCACCTCGGGACGCAGCATCTCGGCGGCGTCGAGCACCTGGTTGAAGCGGTTGAGCGTCGCCTCGCGCAGGTAGCGCTCGAAGGAGCCGGGGTTCAGGTCCATGAAGGGGGCGTGGATGGTGCAGCCGAGCCCCCCCTCACGCAACTTCTCAGCCACCCCCTCCAGCTCGCCCGGATTGAGCGTCTCGAGCGCATCGGCGGAGAGGAAGATCTCGGGGTTCAGGCGGTTTTCCAGAAGGTACGGGAGATGCCCGGCGAGCTGCGGGAAGGGGACGTGGACGAAGACGCGTTTACTCATGGGGCCTCTTGTGCTTCTTGATGGTTTCCTCGGCGCAGCTCGAGCAGCGCACCAGCTGGTCCAGCTTGGTGATGGCGGTCGGCTCGCCCAGGACGATCAGGGTGTCGCCGGACTCGATCCTGGTGTGCGACTCGGGGTTGAACCCCATCTTGCCGCTCTCCTTCTTGATGCCGACGATGATGACGCCGGTCTCCTTGCGAAAGCCGGAACTCGCCAGGCTCTCGCCGATGAACCCGGAATGCTCCGGTATCACGATCTCCTCCATCTGCAGTTCCATGTGCTCGTGGCCGGTCGCTATCTCGATGAAGTCGACCACCGTGGGGCGCAGGATCGCCTGGGCCATCCTGGAGCCGCCGATCAGGTAGGGGGAGACCACCTTGTTGGCGCCGGCGCGCTTCAGCTTGATCTCGGACCCCTCCTCGCCGGAGCGGGCCAGGATGTAGAGGTCCGGGTTCAGCCCCCGCGCGGTCAGGGTGATGTAGACATTCTCGGTATCGGAGGTGACGACCGAGATGAGCCCCTTGGCGGTCTTGATCCCGGCCTTCAACAGGGTGTCGTCCACGGTGGCGTCGCCGCGCAGGAAGAGGTAGCCGTGACCGTCGGCCTCCATCCGTTCGATGGTCTCGGCGTCCTTCTCCACCACAACGAAGGGGAGCGGTTTCGCCGCGAACTCCTTGCAGATGAGGGCACCGATGCGGCCGAAACCGCAGATGATGTAGTGATCCTGCAATGCCGCAATCGCCTTTTCCACCTTCTTCCTCCCGATGATGCGATGGAACTGCCCTTCGAACATGATCTGGGCCAAGCTGCCGACGATGTAACCGATGACGCTCACCCCGAAGAAGATGAGCAGCATGGTGAAGACCTTGCCCGGGGCGCTTAAGGGCTGCACCTCGCGGAATCCGACGGTCCCCAGCGTGATCACGGTCATGTACAGGGCGTCCAGCGTGTCCCATCCCTCGATCGCGATGTAGCCGAAGGTCCCGAAGGAGAGCAGCAAGAATAGCACGCAGATGGATATCTTCAGATGTCGGACCGGATCCATGAAAGCCCCCTTGGCGCGACAAGATACCGTTGCAGAGCCTAAATTTCAAGACAATTGCGCGAAATAGCTTGAAACTTCGGGGAAGTCCTTGACAAATTATGGATACTGTATACAATACTCCGCGATCTTGGGGGGGCCAATGAAGAAGAACGTCGAGAAGCATCTAACCCTTAGGGAACGGATCCTGGAAACGATCCGCGACGCCATCATGACCGGTGCCCTGAAGCCAGGGGAGAAGGTAGCGGAGCCGGAGCTCGCCTCCCGCTTCGGCATCAGCCGCACCCCGATCCGAGAGGCCTTCCGCCAGCTGGAGTCCGAAGGGTACCTCACCGTGGTGCCGCGCAAGGGTGCCTTGGTTGCCTCGTTTTCTCCCAAGGATGTCGAGGAGTTCTACGCCATCAAGAGCATTTTGGAAGGGTACGCGGCCCGCAAGGCGTGCAGTCGGCTCAGCACCCGCGAGATCGCCAAGCTCGAGGGGATCAACGAGAAGCTCCGCGAGATCGCGGCGGAAGGGGACGTGCGCCACTTCTTCAAGGTGCACAACACCTTCCACGACACCTTCATCAAGGGGGCCGGCAACGAGAAGCTGCACGAGATGATCGGCGGGCTTTTAAAGAAGTTCCAGCGCCTCAGGCTCGCCTCGCTCAGCAAGCCCGGGCGCATGCTGATCTCGGTCGAGGAGCACGAGAAGATCATCGAGGCCTTCCGCAACCGCGACGCGGTGCTCGCCGAGATGCTGGTGCAGAAAAACGCCGAGTTCGGCGGCAAGGTGCTCATCGAGGAGGAGCGCCTCCAACTGAACGCCGGCGGCTACCCGGAGACCGATCTCTAACCGTATCGTCCACCGTCTCTGCCGCGGCCCCGCCTCGAGCGCCCCTCCTTGCAGCGCCCCTCCTTGCAGCGGCGCCCAAGGAGCATGCTACCTGTCGCTCTTTCTGGCTCCCGTGCAACACGCTTCCGCCCCCTTTCCTCGATCCGTCCCTGCCCCAGCCTTTTTACCTGTTCCGCCTCGAGCGCTCTTCCTCTCTCCCACCCTCGCCCGCCGAAACCACCGTTGTTCTTGCCTCTCACCCGACTTTGGGTTAAATTTGCCGCTGGAATTTTCTCATGGGAAAAGGGAGGCGGCGTGCAGCAGCTCAAAATGATACCCAAGGTGGACAAGGTCCTGGAATGGCCCGCAGTGCGCGCGCTTTTGGAGCGCCATGCCCGGCCCCTGGTGCTGAAAGCCCTGCGCGTCGTGCTCGATGAACTCCGTGCCGCCGCCCTGAAGGGGACGCTCGCCAAGGACGCCTTCGGCGAGGCGGAGCTGGTAGCCTCCCTTACCCGGGAACTCGAGAAGCTCCAGGCGCCGAGCCTCAGGCGGGTGATCAACGGCTCCGGTATCGTGATCCACACGAACCTGGGGCGCTCCATCCTCCCCGAACCCGCCCGTCAGGCCCTGAACAACATCGCCTTTTGCTACTCGAACCTCGAGTTCGACCTGGCCGCAGGGGAGCGCGGCAGCCGCTACAGCCACGTCGAGTCGCTGATCTGCGAGCTGACCGGCGCCGAGGCCGCCATCGTGGTGAACAACAACGCCGCGGCGGTGCTCCTCGCCCTGACCGCGCTCGCCAATGGCCGCGAGGCGGTGGTGTCGCGCGGCGAACTGGTGGAGATCGGCGGTTCCTTCAGGATCCCGGACGTGATGCGGCTTTCCGGGGTGACGCTCAAGGAGGTCGGCACCACCAACCGGACCCACGCGAAGGACTACCGCGGCGCGGTGACCACCGAAACTGCACTCTTTCTCAAAGTGCACTGCAGCAACTTCGCGGTGGTCGGCTTCACCGCCGAGGTGGGCGCGGCGGACCTGGTCTCCCTGGGCGCCGAGTGCGGGGTGCCGGTACTGGCGGACATGGGGAGCGGCAACCTGGTGGACTTCGCCGGCAAGCTCCCCTGCGATGAGCCGACGGTGCAGGAGTTCGTGCGCGCCGGGGTGGACGTGATCACCTTCAGCGGCGACAAGCTTTTGGGCGGCCCGCAGGCCGGCATCATCGTCGGCAAGAAGGCCTTCATCGAGCCGATGAAGAAGCACCAGCTCCTGCGCGCCCTGCGCATGGACAAGCTGACCCTCGCCTCGCTGGAGGCGACCCTGGGGCTGTACCGCGACGAGCTCGTGGCCTTGCGCGAGATCCCCACCCTGCGCATGCTCACCATCCCCTACTCCGAACTCGCCGAGCGGGCCCGGCGTCTCGCGCGCCAGCTGCGGCGTAGGATCCCCGCAGCTGTGACCCTGGCGCTCGTCGAGGGGTTCTCCCAGGCCGGCGGCGGCACACTGCCGCTTTTGAACCTCCCCACCCTGCTCATCGAGGTGCGCCGCGAGGGGCTCTCCCCCAACGACATCGAGGCCGCCCTGCGCGGTTTCTGCGTCCCGGTCATCGGCAGGATCTCCAAGGGGGGCTTCCTGCTCGACCCGCGCACCCTCCTGGAGGGCGATCTCGCCGACTTGGCCGCGGCACTCACCTCGCTCGCCTGAGCCTGGGATCCCCGGCTGCACGAAGTTCTTGGATATTTGAGCGCGCCGCTGTATAATCGGCCCCTTATACCAGACAACTCTTTCATGAGGCATCGTGTGAAAAAGATCTACGCCCTGATTCCCGCCGCGGGGATGGGAAAACGGATGGGGGCGGGGCACAACAAGCAGTACCTGCAGTTGGAGGGGAGGCCGATCCTGGCCCACACCCTCAAGGTGTTCCAGGAGGCTCCCTGCATCGACGGGATCTACCTGGTCTCCCCTGAGGCGGAGATCCCCTTCTGCCAAAAAGACGTGGTGGAGCGCTACGGCTTCTCCAAGGTGCGCGCCGTGGTACCGGGTGGGGCCGAGCGCCAGCACTCGGTGTACAACGGGCTCTGTGCCATCGAGGAGGCGGGCCCTGACGACCTGGTGCTGATCCACGACGGGGTGCGCCCCTTCGTGACCGGCGCCATCCTCGAGGCGGCCGCCCAGGCCGCGGACCGCTTCGGCGGCTGCGTGGTGGCGGTACCGGTGAAGGACACCGTGAAGGTCGCCCGCGACGGCATCGTCACCGCGACGCCCCCCCGCGAGGAGCTCTGGCTCGCCCAGACCCCGCAGGCCTTCCGTTACGGCATGATCCGCGCGGCTCACGACGCCGCGGCCGCCCAGGGGTTCCTGGGGACCGACGACGCCTCCCTCTTCGAGCGCCAGGGGTGGCCGCTGCACCTCGTCGCCGGCGACTACCGCAACATAAAGATCACCACGCCCGAGGACATGATCCTCGCCCAGGCGTTTTTGGACCACGCGCAGCACTGATACTTTAAGAAGGGGGGACATCAATGAGGATTGGACACGGCTACGACGTACACCGGCTGGTTGCCGGCAGAAAGCTCATCCTGGGCGGCGTCGACGTCCCCTACACCAAGGGCCTTCTGGGGCACTCGGACGCCGACGTGCTCCTGCACGCGCTCTCCGACGCCATCTTGGGCGCCATCGGCGAGGGGGACATCGGCAAGCATTTCCCGGACACCGACCCCGCCTACAAGGGGGCCGACAGCCTGAAACTCTTGCGCCACGTGATGGCGCTCGCCGACGCCAAGGGGTACCGGATCGGCAACGTTGACGTGACGGTAGTGGCGCAGCGCCCGAAGCTTGCCGGTTACATCCCGCAGATGCGGGTGAACATCGCGCGCACCCTCTCCTGCGACGAGGAGCGGGTCAACGTGAAGGCGACCACCA
Organism: Geomonas silvestris; assembly: GCF_014193515.1. Taxonomy (GTDB): domain Bacteria; phylum Desulfobacterota; class Desulfuromonadia; order Geobacterales; family Geobacteraceae; genus Geomonas; species Geomonas silvestris. The sequence goes on from NZ_BLXX01000002.1 coordinate 175,621, forward strand.
CCGAGGAACTCGGCTTCGCCGGCCGCGGCGAGGGGATCGCCTCCTACGCGGTGGCACTATTGGAAAACAAGCGCTAGCGGTTTGCCGCGCCAGACGGCGCCAGCGTATAATGAGAGCGGCGGCACCCGGCAACTGCGGCGCACCAGCGCGCGGCAGAACACGGCCCGCTCAGTGAACAGACCAACTACTCCAACGCGCCTCACCCATGAAGGCGCCAGGGATCGAGCTCATGACCACCGAAATCCAGACACCCGAGAAACCGACCAACTTCATCCGCAACATCATCAACGAGGACCTGAAAAACGGCAAGCACACCGGCATCGTGACCCGTTTCCCTCCCGAGCCGAACGGCTACCTGCACATCGGCCACGCCAAGTCGATCTGCCTCAATTTCGGGCTCGCGCTCGACTACCAGGGGCGCTGCCACCTGCGTTTCGACGACACGAACCCCGCCAAGGAGGAGATCGAGTACGAGGACTCCATCCGCGAGAACGTGAAGTGGCTCGGGTTCGAGTGGGGCGAGCACCTGCACTACGCCTCGGACTACTTCCAGGCCTTCTACGACCATGCGGTGACCCTCATCAAGAAGGAGCTCGCCTTCGTGGACGACCTCTCCGCCGAGGAGATGCGCGCCCACCGCGGCAACCTGAACGAGCCGGGCAAGGAGAGCCCCTGGCGCACCCGCTCCGTCGAGGAGAACCTCGACCTCTTCAGGCGCATGCGCGCCGGCGAGTTCGAGGACGGCTCCAAGGTCTTGAGGCTCAAGATCGACATGGCCTCCCCCAACCTCAACCTGCGCGACCCGGTCATCTTCCGGATCAAGAAGGTGGAGCACCACCGCACCGGGGACACCTGGTGCATCTACCCGATGTACGACTACGCCCACTGCATCTCGGACTCCATCGAGGGGATCACCCACTCCATCTGTACTCTGGAGTTCGAAGACCACCGCCCGCTCTACGACTGGGTGCTGGACAAGCTGGAGGTCCCCTGCCACCCGCAGCAGATCGAGTTCGCCCGGCTGAACCTCTCCTACACCGTGATGAGCAAGCGCAAGCTCCTCGAGCTGGTGCAGGAGAAGCTCGTCGACGGCTGGGACGACCCCCGCATGCCGACCCTGGTCGGCCTCAGGCGCCGCGGCTTCACCCCGCAGTCGATCCGCGCCTTCTGCGAGACCATCGGCGTGGGCAAGAGCGACAGCTTCATCGACATGAGCATCCTTGAGGAGGCGGTGCGCGAGGACCTGAACCAGCGGGCGCCGCGCGCCATGGCGGTCTTGAAGCCGCTCAAGGTGGTAATCGACGGGTATCCCGAGGGTGACGGCGAGGCGTTCGAGGCGGCGAACCACCCGAACGACCCCGCGCTCGGCACCCGCAAGGTCCCCTTCTCGAAGGTGATCTACATCGAGCGGGACGACTTCCAGGAAGAGCCGGAAAAGGGGTTCTTCCGCCTTGCCCCGGGTCGCGAGGTGCGCCTGCGCTTTGCCTACATCGTGCGCTGTGAAGAGGTGGTAAAAGACGCAAGCGGCGAAGTGGTCGAGTTGCGCGTCAGCTACGATCCGGCTTCGCGCGGCGGTACCGCCCCCGACGGGCGCAAGATCAAGGGGACCATCCACTGGGTCTCCGCGGCCCACGCGATGGACGCAGAGGTGCGCCTCTACGACCGGCTCTTCACCGTCCCGAACCCCGGCGGCAAGAACGAGGCGGATTACCGCGAGAACATCAACCCGAAGTCGATCGAGGTGCTCACCGGCTGCAAGCTGGAGCCCTCCCTGGCCAAGGCCGGCGTCGACGACCGCTTCCAGTTCGAGCGCCTGGGGTACTTCTGCCCGGACTCCCGCGACTCGAAGCCGGAATCGCTGGTCTTTAACCGGACCGCGACCCTGCGCGACTCCTGGGCCGAAAAGAAATAATCAGGCATTGAACCGCAGAGGGGCACAGAGGAACACAGGGGAAGACCTAAAGCTCTTTTAGGTTTTTTGGTTTTCCTCGGTGATCCTCCGTGTCCTCTGTGGTTCACGCTTTTACTGCAATCACCAAAGAGGAAATCCCCATGTCCCTTCGCGTCTATAACACCCTCTCCGGCAGCAAGGAGGAGTTCGTCCCGCTTACCCCCGGCAAGGTCGGCATGTACGTCTGCGGCGTCACCGTCTACGACAACTGCCACATCGGCCACGCCCGCGCCGGCGTGGTCTTCGACATGATCTACCGCTACCTGGGCGCCAAGGGGTTCGAGGTCAACTACGTCCGCAACTACACGGACATCGACGACAAGATCATCAACCGCGCCAACCGCGAAGGGGTCCCCTACAACGTGATCTCCGAGCGCTACATCCACGAGTTCGACGTGGACATGGCGCGCCTGTTCATGCTGCTCCCCACCCACCAGCCCAAGGCGACCGAGCACATAGCCGAGATCATCGGCCTCATCGAGCGGCTCATCGAGCGCGGCTTCGCCTACCAGGCCGGCAGCGACGTGAACTTCTCGGTGGACAAGTACGAAAGCTACCTGAAGCTCTCCAAAAGGAACCTCGAGGACATGCAGGCCGGCGCCCGCATCGAGGTGGACGAGCGCAAACAGCACCCGATGGACTTCGCCCTCTGGAAGGGATCGAAGCCTGGCGAGCCGTTCTGGGAATCCCCCTGGGGACAGGGGCGTCCCGGGTGGCACATCGAGTGCTCCGCCATGAGCATGAAGTACCTGGGCGAGACCTTCGACATCCACGGCGGCGGTAAGGACCTGGTCTTCCCGCACCACGAGAACGAGATGGCGCAGACCGAGGCGGCCACCGGCAAGCCCTTCGTCAAGTACTGGATCCACAACGGCTTCGTGAACATCAACGCCGAGAAGATGTCCAAGTCGCTGGGGAACTTCTTCACCATCAAAGAGGTGCTCGAGCGCTACGACGCCGAGGTGCTGCGCTTCTTCCTGCTCTCGGCCCACTACCGCTCGCCCATCGACTTCTCGGACCAGAACCTCAAAGACGCCGAGGCTGGCCTGGAGCGGATCTACAAGGCGCTGGCCGGCGTGGACGAGAGGCTTCAGGGAGCCGAGGATCCGGCCCGGACCGAGGAGTGCGCCGAGCTCGAGGAGAAGTGCCAGGGGCTCGCGACGCGCTTTACCGAGGCGATGGACGACGACTTCAACACGGCCCTTGCCCTGGGTCACGTCTTCGACCTGGTGCGCGCCATCAACAAGTGCCTCCCGCACGCCCCGAAGGCGCTCCTGGGCCAGGTACAGGCCGAGGTGGCCACGGTGGCAACGGTTTTGGGGGTGCTGGATTCGAAGCCGGCCGAGTTCCTGGAGCGGATCAAGGCACGCAAGACCGAGGGGATGGAGATTGCGGTAGAGGAGATCGAGCGCCTCATCGCGGAGCGTGCCGAGGCGCGCAAGGCGAAGGACTTCAAGAAGAGCGATCAGATCAGGGACGAGCTCCTGGCGAAAAACATCGTCCTGCTGGACAGCGCTCAGGGGACTACCTGGCAGGTCAAGTAGGAAAAACTCCGTCAAAATTTCGTCTTTTCTGTCAGAAGCGTGGCGGGAGAGGCGTGGTGTCGGGTGCTTAAACCCTGCTGTTGCGGCTGCATCGGGGCGGCTGGCCCGGTTCTAAAACCGGCCGCCGCTACCGGGCCGCCTTCGGGAAGGGTGTCCCAGAATGACACAAAAAAAGGCCGCAGCAAGCGGCCGTTTTTTGGTTTGCGGTGGGTGCAGGCGGCCCGTTAGGCCGCCTGTTTGTCCATAGCCCTCGACTTCACGAGCTCCATCGCTTCGCGCATGATGTCGGAGACGCTCTTCTTGGTGCTCAGCATGATCTGCTCGAGGGTCTCGCGCTCTGCGTCGCTGATCCTCATGGAAATGACGTTGTACCTCGGATTCTCTCTCATTCTGCCCATTTTGTTCACCCCTTAGGTTATGTGTGAAATGATGTGCTACACACCCATAATATTGCTATATGCGTGCCAAGCACCCAAAATGGTAAAGCGTCTACATAACTCTCTGTAATCTCACGCGATTTAAAAACACCATTAATATTTTGTTATATTTCTCCGTATACAAAGTGCGCCACTTTTGGCACACGCCTGCCAAATCTACCCAATTGTATCATTTTGACCTATCTGGGGCCGCCTTGTTCTGAAAATCACTCGTCGAACTCCTCCTCACGGGCGCGAATGAACCTCCCTTTGAGCCCGTGCTTGTCCAAAAGCCGGTAAAACGTGCGCCTGGGGATATTGGCAAGCTGTGCCGCTTTTGACACATTGCCTCCGGCGTCCGCTAAATAGCGTTGAATGAGCTTCTTCTCCACCCGGAGCACGTGGGGCTCCCGCTCCTTCTTAAAGGACCGCAGATCAATGGGTTCCTCCCCTTCTTCGGCGTAGCTCTCGGCGAAGGAGAGCGGCAGGTTCCCCAGCTTTATCACGTCGTCGTGGGTGAGCACCGCAGCACGCTCGATGACGTTCTGCATCTCGCGGATGTTCCCCGGCCACGGGTACTTCACCATGGCGTTAACCGCGCGCTCCTCGATCCCCTCGATGTTCTTGTTCAGCTTGTTGCGGGCCTTCTCGAGGAAGTGGTGTGCCAGTTGGGGGATCGACTCCACGCGGCTTCTCAAGGGGGGCATCATGATCGAGAAGACGTTCAATCGGTAGTAGAGGTCCTCGCGGAACCACCCTTCCCGCACCCCGTCCTCGAGCGACTTATTGGTGGCGGCGATAAGGCGCACGTCTACCCGCTTGGCTACCGTGCCACCTACCGGGCGCACCTCGCCCAGGTCGAGTACGCGCAAAAGCTCCCCCTGCAGCTTCGGGGTGATGTCGCCGATCTCATCCAGGAAGATGGTGCCGCCGTCGGCCGCCTCGAAGAGCCCCTTCTTGTCCGCGACCGCGCCAGTGAAGGACCCCTTCTTGTGGCCGAAGAGCTCGCTTTCCAAGAGCGAATCGGTGATGGTGGTGCAGTTAACGGTGACCAGCGGCTTGTCGTTTCTCTTGGAGTAGCGGTGGATGGCGCGCGCCGCGAGCTCCTTGCCGGTCCCGGACTCGCCGCGCACCAGCACCGTCGTCGGGGTCGGCCCGACCTGCTTAATCTGCTCCAACACCTCCAGGGTGCGGCTGTCGCTCCCCACGATGAACTCGTCGCCATACTCGCGGTCCAGTTCGCGTTTGGCCAGTTCGTACTTCTGGATCAGGCGGCCGCGCTCCTCCTCGAGCTGCTGCAGGTTGTGGGGGAGGCACATCTCCAGGTCGGCGAGCCCCTGGTAGACCGCCACCGCGTACTCCCGGCAGGTCCGGTAGCCGCAGGTCCTGCAGTTGAGCTCGTCCTTCTGGGTGAACTTGTTGGTGGCCTGCAGGATCTTCTTGACGTCGGCCCCTTTCGGGATCGGGAGCTTCGCGTGCTTGCTCGAGAAGGTGCGCTTCAGCGGCACCGGATCCGCGTCCTGGTACGCGGGGGTGACCCGGTAGGGGGTCTTCTTGCGGTAGTGGGAGATCACCAGGTTGCGCCTGGAGTACTCGGTGAGGTCGTCGTTGCGCCCCGGGCCGCCGATGCAGCCGTCGTAGCAAAAGCGCAGGTCGACGAGTTTCGGGCTGATCCTCCCGGCGGCGAGGTCTTTCACGATCCCCATGACGTTCACCTCCCCCTCGGCGGTCACCACCTCGGTGTCCAGGGGATCCGCCTCGATGCCGAAGGCCTTGAAGGAGCCCTGGGAGAGGGCGAAGATGCGTCCCATGTTGGGCTCGCGGCCGTCGAAGGGGGCGTCGTCCAGCGCGGCGAGGTCAATGGCGCGGGCCCGGAACATCGATTCGAGTTCGCGGTAGGTGAGCACCACGTCCACGGCCCCCTTGGTCTCCTCGGCCTGCACCTCGAACTTTCCCGCCATGCAGGAGCTGATGTAGATCACCTTGACCCGGTCACCCAGGACCTGCTTCACGAAGCGCCCCATGGCGAGCATGTGGGTGACCACCGGGACCAGGTTGCCGATCAGCTGCGGGTAGTGCCGCTCGACCAGGTCGACGACCGCCGGGCAGTGCGACGAGATGAGCGGCAAGTCCGCCGAGCGGATCGCCTCGGCGTACTCGCCGGCAATAAGCTCGACGCCGCTCGCCCCCTCGTGTACCTCGGCAAACCCCAGCTGGTGCAGCCCCGCCGCGAGCTGCCCCGGCGAGGCGTAGTGGAAAAAGGCGGGGAACGAGCAGCCGAGTACCGCCACCACCGGCCCCCCCGAGCCGAGCAGCTCTTCGGTTTTGGTGATGTTGTCGGCGATGACCTTGGCGTGCTGGGGGCAGGTGCTCAGGCAGTTGCCGCAGCCGATACAGCGGTCGAAGATGATCTCGGTGTAGTTTTTCTCGACCTTGATCGCCTTGACCGGGCAGCTGCGCACGCAGGAGTAGCATTTGCGGCACTGATCGGTAATGGTGACTATCGGGTACATGGCGCCTCGTATAGGATTTTTGCGCTACTATAAACCATCAGCCAAAAGTGTGCAACAAATGGCACAGACCCTCTGCAAAGGGAAACAACCGGCACGACACTGCCCCGAAGGCGCCCTGGGACGGCAGTCCAACTGGGGAGGCGGAGTTCGGACAAAAAAAACCCTAGCGACTAGGAGGGCAAGTCAGCTAGGGGAAGGAGGATCCGACGATCCTCCGCAACTCTAAACTTTGATTTTATTATAGCTCCCCCCCCAAAGTCGGGCAAGGTACTTATTTGTCGGCTTTTTTACCTCACCTGTGGTTATCCGGGGCTAATGCGGCCTACCGGGGACTCCCCGCGTAGGCGGGATTGCACCTCCCCCCTTTGCTGTGCTATACCTCTGCTTAGTGTTGATGGTACTTGAAAAGGCCGCTCACGTTGGACCGAGCCGGCCACAATGGAGTCTAGAATGCGCGCCCGTCACGCCGCCTTGCGGCTGCTTCTCATTGTCACCCTGCTCTGCCTCCCGCTCCTGCTGCACGCTGCCGAGATCCCGAAAATCCCTGCGCCACCCGTTGGCGAGCGCTGGTTCACCATCATCGTCGGCGGCGAGCGGGTCGGTTTCGCCCACTTGAGCATCGCAGAGGCCCCCGGCGGCTACCGGATCGACAGCGACGGCAGCGTCAAGATGCGGATCATGGCGGTTTCCCGCGAGGCAACCACCAAGGAAAGCTACCTGGTGGGAAGAGATCTGGCCCTGCGCTCCTTCAGCGCCGAGAGCCGGGTCGATGGCAGCCCGCTCACGGTGCGCGGCGAGCTGACCTCCAAGGGGATCAAGGTCACCACGGAGTCGGGGGACGGCAAAAAAGAGCGCACGCTGAAAGTCAAGGGGCCCGTATACCCACCGCCGGTGCTCAACTTTTACCCGCTGATCCAGGGCGCCCCGGTCGGCAAGACCCTGAAGCTCGCCATGCTGGACAGCGAATCGGTTAAGGTCAAGCAGGTCAAGGTCGAGGTGGTCGGTGTCGAGACCCTGGCCCCGCAGGGGACCGTGGTGCACCTGCGCAACAACCTGTATCCCGTGGTCGACAACGACATCTGGGTCGACCTGAAGGGGAACACCGTCAAGGAATCGGTGCGTGACGACCTGGTGCTGACCGTGGCCGAGGAGGAAACCACCGCCAAGGCGGCCCTGGCCGAGGCCGCGCTCGCCAAGAACGACCTGGCCCTCGATTTCAGCCTGGTGAAGCTGAGCCCGCCGCTGGAGCGCCCCGCGCAGCTGAAGAAGCTGGTGCTCGACCTCTCCGGGTTCCCCGCTGAGTTTCCGCTGCTCCAGGGAAGCGCACAACAGGTGAGCCGGCTCGACAACGGCACGGTCCGCTTTACCAACCCCAATCCCGCCTTCCACCCCGCGCCCGCTGACCAACCGGTGGCGGCGGACCTGGAACCGGGACAACGGATTCCCAGCGACAACCCGAAGATCGTAGCCCTGAAAAACGAGATCCTCGGTTCCCAGACGGATCCGGCCCAGGGCGTCCGTCTCCTGGTTCAGTGGGTAGCCAGGGAGATCAAGGCTGCGGTGACCGACAACCAGTCACCGGTCGAGACGCTCACCTCCCGGGCCGGCAACTGCCAAACCCACACCCGGCTCTACACCGCGCTGGCCAGGAGCGCCGGCATCCCGACCCGCTTCGTTTCCGGGCTGGTGTACGCCGACGGCAAGGGATTTCTTTACCACGCCTGGGCCGAAAGCTACCTGAACGGCACCTGGGTTCCAGTGGATCCGACCTTCGGCGAGGTCCCCGCGAACCTCACCCACCTGAAGCTGGTGCAGGGTGACAGCAACGACGATCTCGCCCTGTTGGCGGGCGTGATCGGCAGGCTGAAGGCAAAGGTCGTGGAACAGGGTTACTGAAGCGGTTTCGATTAATCGGGACGGCGTAGCTGCTGAGCCCGCGAGGTCCCGTCTTTTAGGCGGGACCTTTTTTGCGCCCACCCCCCCCATCTCGCGGAGACACCGCCCCAGCCTAGGTGAGGTGCAGTAGCGGATAGCGCTCCAACTCTTCCCGGGTCCACAGCGACAGCCCCGCCCGCGGGCCGACCGTCTCCAGCGCGAGGATGGCGTCCGGATCGTCGAAACTGATCTCCCCTTCGTTGCCCGCCATCTCGAGCGCCTCAAGGAGGTAGGTGTCCAGAAAGCGCTCCTCGTCGAGGCTGGAGAGCTTCCCCTTGAAACCGCGCCAGTGCATGCGCAGATAGAAGCTGCACCCGCCGAGCTCCGGGAGCCAGCGCTGTACCGCGCGGCGCGCCTTCCCCTCGAAATCCGCCGCATTTTGAAAGGAAAAGGTCTCGAAAACCGGCATGACCCGCGCCAGCGGAGCCAGCGCTTCGGGGTCGCGCACGGCCTCGCGGCGCAGCGTCTCCAGCAGTTGCCAGGGCTCCTCCTGGTGCATGAGCAGGATGTTGAAGTAGTCGGTGCGATCCACGTTGCCGTAGTGTTCCAGAAGCTTGCGCGCCGGATTGAAGCCACCCTCGTTGACGGTGATCACCACGTTCCAGTCGTGCATCGCCCTCTCCTCCAGCAACAGCGGAACCGGTGTCTGAAATCCCGGAAACACATTAACAGACCCCAAGGAACTCGCCAAGTCTAGCATGACATCGGGAAGTCGTCAAAGCGGCGCAGATTTTTCTGGTGGGAAGGACCGTAAGGCCAATGAATACGCGGGGGATAGGACCTTCACACGACAAAAAAAGGGCCGGCATCGAGGAGATGCCGGCCCTTTACCTATAGGGTCGTACGGAAAACAGACAGGAAACTTCCGAGGGGAACCAGGATCCTAACGCCCCAGGGCCTCCACGATTTCCCGGCGGGCTTCGCCGATGGTGAGGGGGATGCGGGAGAAGGGTACCCCCTCCTCGTGTTTAAGTTTGTAGATCAGCTCGGCTATGTGGGGGAGACGCAGCTTCACCTGCTGCAGTTCTTCGGGGGCGGTGAAGACCTCTTCGGGCGTCCCGCCGCGCACCAGGCGGCCGCGGCTTAGAATGTGGAGTTGGTGCAGGAAGATGGGAACCAGGTCCACGCTGTGGGTGGCCATGACGATGGTGACCCCCTGTTCGCGGTTGAGCCGGGTCAAGAGCTCCATCATCCGGTATTCGCCCATCGGGTCCAGCCCCGCCGTCGGCTCGTCCAAGAGCAGGATCTCGTGCCCCATGGCCAGGAGCCCGGCGATGCAGACCCGCTTCTTCTGGCCATAGCTTAAGTTGTGGATCCCCTTGGCGGCAAACTCCGCCATGTCGACGCTGGCCAGGGCCGAGAGCACACGCTCGCGCACCTCCGGCTCGGCACACCCCATGTTACGCGGCCCGAACGCGGTGTCCTCGAAAACCGTGGTGGCAAAGAGCTGATCGTCGGGGTTCTGGAAGACGAGGCCGACCTTGCGGTAGATGTCGCGCGGGTGCAGCTTCGTCACGTTCTCACCGTCGAGGAGCACCTCGCCCCGGTACCCCTTGATGAGCCCGTCCATGATCTTGAGCAGGGTGGTCTTACCCGAGCCATTGGATCCGAGGATTCCGGCGAACTCGCCGCGCGCCACCTGAAGGCGCAGATCGGCAAGCGCGACGGTGCCGTCGGCGTATTTGTACTGTTCGAGGTTGACGGAAATCCTGACCGGGTTCACGGGGGTCCTTAAAAGCGGCAGCGTTGCCGTCAGATGAAGCGGATGAGCGCCAGGGAGCTCACGAAGAAGAGGGAGCAGAAGACCTGGCGCGCCACGAACGGTTTATGCAGCAGCATCGGCATCTGGCCGTCGTAGCCGCGCTGCACCATTGCAGTGGTGACGCTCTGGCTGTTGTCGAATGCCTTGATGACCAAGACGCCGGCGAGAGTGCCGAAGGAGCTCAGGCCGCGCCGGTAGCCGACGTAGCCAAGCCGGTTGCGCTGGGCATGGTAGACCACCTGGGCGTCCTCCAAAAGCAGGAAGAGATAGCGCCAGGCGAAGAGCGCTACGTCGATGAGCGACTGGGGGACCCGCAGCCAGGAGAGCGCCGCCATGAGTTCAGTGAAGGGGGTGGAGAAACCGACCACCGCGAGGATGGTGACCCCGCCGGCGATCCGTCCGGCGATCTGCACCCCCTCCCAGAGCCCGTCCCGGTGCCCCACCAGCTCGATGCCGGCCAGGTGCCAGGTGAAGAGCGGCAGGTTCCCGGCGCAGAACAGCTTGAGGATCAATACGGTGCCCGCGATGAAGACGGGCTCCGAAAAGCGCAGCGCCAGTGTCTTCGGAGTAACGCCGAGGTTCAGGCAGAGGGCCAGCGACAGCACCGTCACCACGAGAGAGAAGGCGATTCCGTGCGAGCTGATCACCAGCCCCAAGAGCGCGAAGGCGCTCAAGAGCTTCACCCGCGGATCGAGCGCGCTGACCCAGTGCGAGGGATCGAAGGTCTGTCGGGTGATGTGATGGTGCATGCTGGTAATCCTCGGGAGCGGCTCCGGCTTTCCGGGGGAAAGCCACCGGGCACAGTAGCAGAAGCGTGCGGCAAACTCAACCGTTCAGGTGAGAAGGCTCCTTGGGCCTCGCCTGCGGCCGGGTGCGGCCCCGGTTGCGGCTATGCCTTCTTTTTCACCAGCTCGCGCCAGTAGTAGCCGCCGGCAAAGCCGCCCAACGCACCGGCGACCAGGAAGGCGAAGAGCAGCAGATCGCCCGAGCCGGGATCGATAACCGGGGGCACGGCTTCACGCCCGTGTTCCTTGGCGATTTTCTCCACCACCGCCTCGTCCACCCCGTTCCAGGACTTCGGCGCGACGTTGAAGTGGCTGACCGCGAAGTAGAAGGTCGGCAGCGTGACGAGGTGCACCAGCACCATCTTCCAGGCGCATTTGTTAAACATGGTCAGGAACCTCCTGTTCGGTAATCACCTTCATCCTGACCAGGAGATCCGGACGTTTCTTGTACAAAAGCTGCACCATTCCCGCCGTGATCACCCCTTCCAGGATGCCGAGCGGCAACTGGGTCGGGATGAAGGCGATGACGACCTTGCTGAACAGCGGCAGGAACGGGGAGTTCCCCCGGATCCCGGCGGCGAGGATCAGGGAGGTGGTGGCATAGGTGCCCCAGTCGGCGAGGATGCCGGCGAGGAATCCGGCGACGCCGAGGCTCGCGCCCATGCGCCGCAGCGCCTTGAAGGTGAACCACCCCAGGAAGGAACCGACCACCCCCATGGAGAAGACGTTGGCTCCCAGGGTGGAGAGACCGCCGTGGGCCAGGAAGAGGGCCTGGATCAAGAGGGCGACTGCCGAGATCAGGACGCTCGCCAGCGGACCGACCAGGATGGCGGAGACCCCGGTGCCGCAGGGGTGCGAGCAGGTTCCGGCGGTCGGCACGGGGATCGGCATGCAGGAGATGATGAAGACGACCGCGGCTAATAGCCCCACCAGCGGCTTGAGCGAGAGGTCGTCACGGCTGAGGGCATTCAGCTGCCGCACCCCCAGGGCCACAAAGGGGAGCACCAGCACCGACCATAACACCGCCCAGTCAAAGGGGAGGATCCCCTCCGAGATGTGCATGGCGAAGGCAGGCATGGCGGAGAGAAGGCAACATATGGTGAGGCAGGTGATTCTGCCCATGGAAAAAACTCCTGTTGTACGGCCCGATGGCAAGCACGTTTCGACTTCGGGACGCCGGAGCGTCCCTGGCTGCCTTCCCGCGCCGGAGCGTGGGAACGAGGTTACGGGGTCATGAGGTCATGCGCCTCTGCTCCTCCCCCTTGCGGGAGGGGGCAGGGGGGTGGGGGAAGTTGCTACGAAGCACCTTGGTAGCTGGTGCCGACGTCCCCCTCACCCCGCCCCACACCCGCCAGGGGGGAGGGAGACTGTGTTAGCGGTTCCTTTTCCTGGACTGAAATGAGCCGGTGACGCGAAAAGAGCAAGCCCTTTTACACTTTGTCGCCGCAGAGGTACCCGGCGAAGAGTTTCCCGGCACCGCGCGACGCGCAGAAGTCGCCGCACATGGTGCAGGTCTGCTCGTCCTCGGGGACCCGGCTTTTCCTGATGGCCGCCGCGTCCTCGGGGTAGAGGGCGAGTTCGAACTGGCGCTCCCAGTTGAGGTCGCGGCGCGCCTTGCTCATCTCCTTGTCCCGCTCGCGCCCCTTTTCCGGGTACTTGTTCATGTCACCGATGTAAGCGGCGATCTTCGCGGCCTTCACCCCGACCCGCACGTCCTCCTCGTTGGGAAGCGCCAGGTGCTCGGCGGGGGTGATGTAGCAGATCAGGTCGGCGCCGTAGCGTGAGGACTGCGCGGCACCGATCGCCGCGGTGATGTGGTCGAAGCCGGGCGCCACGTCGGTGGAGATCGGCCCCAGCATGTAGTAGGGTGCGCCGCCGCTCATCCTTTTCTGCAGCTTGATGTTCCCCTCGACCTCGTCGAGCGGCACGTGCCCCGGCCCTTCCACCAGCATCTGGCACCCCATCTCGCGTCCGATCTCGGCGAGCTCGCAGTTGATCAGGAGCTCCTGGATCTGGGCGCGGTCGCTGGAGTCGTGGATCGCCCCGGCACGCAGGCCGTTACCGAGCGAAAGCACCGTGTCGTAGCGCTTGAGGATCTCCACCACCCGGTCGAACTTCTCGTAGAGCGGGTTCTCGCGGTTGTTGGCGAGCATCCAGGCGGCCATGCTGACCCCCCCCTTGGAGACCAGGCCGCCGTAGCGGTACCCCTGCTTCTTCAGGCGCTCCAGGGTGTAGAGGTTGATGCCGCAGTGCACGGCCATGAAGGACATGCCGTCGGCGCACTGGCGCTCGATCAGCTCGAAGAGGAGCTCCTCGTCGAGCTTGTTGGGATCGCCGTAGCGGCGGGCCGCCTCGCAGAAGGCCTGGTAGAGCGGCACGTTCCCGACGGGGAGATCGACCGCGGCGATCACCTCGCGGCGCACCCGGTCCAGGTCGCCCCCGACCGAGAGCTCCATGAGGGTGTCCGCGCCGGACTCCTGGGCCGCCAGCGCCTTACGCACTTCGGCCCCGTAGTCGATGATGTCCGAGGAGGTGCCGATGGAGGCGTTCACCTTGGTGCGCAGACCGGCGCCGATCCCCACTGCGCGCGGCTTGCTGATCCGGTTCCAGGGGATGACGATGCGCCCCCGTGCCACCTGTTCCCGGACGTACGCGCCGGTTACCCCTTCGTCCGCGGCCACTGCCGCCATCTGCGGGGTGATGATCCCCTCGCGTGCCTGTTCCAGCTGTGTTTTCAAGATGCCGCTCCTCGTATGAAATTTCTGCAGTGCTGCACAAAGTTGCCGGCCAGATCCGGAGAACTGCCGAAGTGAAGGTGGATATAGGAGGCGAGGCAGTTCCGGAAGCGAAAACCTTCCAGCCCCAGCAGCTCACCCTTGCGGCTCACCCGGTAGACCCGCTCGACAGTCGGCGGCATCGGCTCCATCTCGGAATAGTGGAACTCGTGGCCGCGCGCCCTGGTTCCTGCCGGTCCCAAAGGTGTTTCGGAGGCAAGCTCCACCTCGCGGTACCCCAGTGCCTTGTGTCTGGGGAGCATGCGGGTGGCAACCGGGAAGATCCCTACAAAGGGATGGTGGATCCCCCCGACCTCGACCCCTTGGCTCAGGTAGATGAAGCCGCCGCACTCGGCGTAAACCGGCAGCCCCGCCCCGATCGCCTTGTGAAGCGCACCCTTGAGCGCACGGTTCGCCGCAAGCCTCTCGGCGAAAAGCTCGGGATACCCCCCGGGGAGGTACACCCCTGCCGCCCCCTCCGGGAGCCGAGTGTCGGAAAGCGGGGAGAAAAAGGAGATCTCGGCACCCGCTTCCTCGAGCAGGCGCAGGTTGTCCGGGTAGCAGAAGCAGAAGGCGGCATCGCGGGCGACGGCGATCCGTAGCGCCCCTGCCTCGGCAGGTGCCGAAGGTGGCCCCGGCACGATTGCCGTTGTTTGAGCCATGGCGAGGATCCCCTCGAGGTCCAGGTGCTGCTCCATGACCCCGCGCAGGTGATCCAGAAACTCCCCCGAGAGCGGGTTTTCTTCCGCAGTGGTGAGCCCCAGGTGCCGGGAGGGTATGGCCAACCGGGGGTCCTTCGGGAGGCACCCCAGGACGGCGACATCCGGGCGGCTCGCAGCTACCGCCTCGCGCAGGATCCGCTCGTGGTTTTTGCTTGCCACGTTGTTGAAGATGACCCCTGCCACCCGCAGGGCGGGATCGAACGAGGCGAAGCCGTGCACCAGGGCCGCGGCGCTCCTCGCCTGGCTGCGGGCGTCCACCACCAGCAGCACCGGAGCCCCGATCAGCTTGGCGACCTCGGCCGTGCTCCCCGCCTCGGAAACCCCATCGATCCCGTCGAAAAGCCCCATCACCCCTTCCACGAGGGCGAGATCCGCCCCTTCCGTGTGCCGGGAGAAGGTATCGCGAACGAAGTCGTGCCCGCACATCCAGCCGTCCAGGTTCACCGAGGGGAGCCCGGTCACCAGACGGTGGTAGCCCGGATCGATGAAGTCGGGGCCGACCTTGAAAGGGGCGACCTTCAGGCCGCGCCGGGTCAGGGCGTGCATGAGGCCGAGAGTCAGGGTCGTTTTCCCGGAGCCGCTGTGCGGGGCTGCGATGACGATCGTTTTCATGGGAACCTGCGGGCTTAGCCGTTTATGAGCTGCACGACGCGGTTGCCGTCGGCGTAGTAGTCGACGATGTTCAGCGCGCAGTACTTCTGGTCGATGGCGAACATCGAGGAGAGCGGCGCGCCGATGGCGTCCAGCAGGACGATCCGGTTCACGCCGCCGTGCGCCACGACGAGGACCTCCTCGCCACGGTGTTTCTCGACCAGGTCCGAGAGGACCGGCAGCACACGCCCCGCCAGATCGGTAAGGCTCTCGCCTCCCGGCGCACGGAAATTGACCACGTCCGCCAGCCGCGCCGCCCACTCCTCGGGACGCTGCTTTTGCACCTCGCTCAGCGTCAGTCCTTCCCAGGCCCCGCAGTTCAGCTCGCGCAGCTCGGGGAGCGCCACCGGCGCCACGCCGAGGTAGGCCCCGAGGATCTCGCCGCCACGCCGGGTGCGGGTCAGGTCGCTCGTGTAGAGAGCCGTGATGCGCCCGGGCTCCAGGCGCGGCTTGAGGCCGTGGTACTGCTCGACGCCGCGCGGGGTGAGCCCCACGTCGTAGTGGCCGTTGTAGCACTGCCGCTCGACTTCGCCGTGCCGGATCAGGTGGATGCGGGTTTTCGGGGTCATCTGGGCTCCTAGAAAAATGCCTGCGAGCCGCGGCCGACCAGCGCCGCCAGCACGATGAGGCTCAGGATTTCGTTAAGTTCGCTGGCGCAACCGATCAGGTCTCCGGTCACCCCGCCCAGCCGGTTGTGGGCCCACGCCTTGAAACGCCAGGTGAAGAGATACAGCGCCAGGGTGCAGTAGAGCCCGTTCATCCCCAAAAGGAGGTAGGCCGCAACCAGGGTGGTGGAGTAGGCGATCAGGAACTGCGGTAACCCGGCCCCGCCGATGAAGGCGGCGCCGAGCCCGTCCTTCCTGGCCCGGGTCGCCCCCACGGTCATCTGCACCTGGGCGAAGCGGGCCACCAGCGGGAAGAACAGCAGCACCGCGCGCTTGTAGGGGGGCGGCACCGCCAGGAGTGCCTGGTACTTGATCCCCAGGGCGAGCACGAGCCCGACCGCGCCCACCGCGCCGACCCGGGAGTCCTTCATCACCTCGAGGAAGCGCTCCCGTGAGCCGCGCGCCGCCAGGCCGTCGCAGACGTCGGCGAGCCCGTCCAGGTGCAGGGCTCCGGTGACCAGGGCCAGCAGGGCGATGAGGATGAGGTCCACCAGGGCGCGCGGCAGAAGCGGCGCGACGAGGTAGTCAGCCCCGGCCAAAAGCGCACCCAGGGCGAGCCCCACCAGCGGGAAGAGGCTCATGGAGCGTCCCAGGTCCTCCTCCTCGCAGCGCACCGTCAGGGGGAGCGGGATGATGGTCAAGAACTGGAAGGCGAGCAGGAACAGTCTCATGTGAGGCTCCTTCCGGGCACGGCTACCCTTCCGAAACGCCGGCCTCGGCGAAGGTTGCCATTTCGTTGAGGACCTTAAGCCCGGCATCGATGAGCCCCATGGCGAGCGCCGCACCGGTCCCCTCCCCCAGGCGCAGTTTCAGATCCAGCATGGGAGTGGCGCCGATGCGCTCCAGCATCATCCGGTGGCCGATCTCCACCGAGGCGTGGGCGGCGAAGATGTATTCGCGTACGCAGGGGTGCATCTCGCAGGCGATCAGGGCACCCGCGGTGGAGATGAAGCCGTCGACCACCACCGGGAGCCGGTTGGCCGCGGCGCCCAAGACCAGGCCGGCGATGCCGGCGATCTCCAGGCCGCCGACTTTGGCGAGGACGTCGAGGGGGTCGTTGGGATCCGGGCGGTTCAGCTCGAGGCCCGCCTCGATGACCTTGATCTTGTGCTCCAGCGCGCCGTCGTTGATGCCGGTGCCGCGGTGGGTCACCTCACGGACGCTGCAGCGCGAGAAAGCGGCGATGATCGCCGAGGAGGGGGAGGTGTTGCCAATCCCCATCTCGCCGGTGCCTACCATGGTCACCCCTTCGGCCTTGGCCTGCGCGGCGAGCTCGATGCCGACCTCGAGGGCTGCCACCGCCTCCTCGCGGGTCATGGCGCTCCCCTTGGCGAAGTTGCGGGTCCCCTTGGCGATCTTCTTGATGATGAGCCCCGGGGCCGGTTCGAAGTCGTAGTCGACGCCGATGTCCACCACCCGCACCTCGGCGCCCGAATGGCGCGCCAGCACGTTCACCCCGGCGCCGCCGCGCAGGAAGTTGAGCACCATCTGCGGGGTGACTTCCTTGGGGAACAGCGAGACCCCCTCCTCGACGATGCCGTGGTCGCCGGCGAAGGTGAAGATGACCTTCTTGCCCACCTGCGGGCTCAGGTCGCCGGTGATGGCGGCGAAGCGGCGCGCCACCTCTTCCAGGGTGCCCAGCGAGCCGAGCGGCTTGGTCTTGTTGTCAAGCTTCGCCTGGGCCTGGGCCAGGAGGGTTTCGTCGACGGGGGCAATGGCGGCGAGGGTACGGTTGAGCAGTTCCATGGGTTGGGGTCTCCTTTTTTTCGACCGGCCAGATTGGTCGGATCGGTCCGATCAAAGTGGTTGTCGGTAGTGCCGCAGGTTATTTCAGCTTGAGCGGCAGCCCGGAAATGGTGGCGTAGACTTCATCCGCCGCAGCGGCGATAAGCTGGTTCGCCTCGCCGGCCAGGTCGCGGTAGGCGCGGGAGAGCGGGTGCTCGGGGACGATCCCCATGCCGACCTCGCTGGTGACGATCACCAGGGGGGTGGTCCAGCCGGCAAAGCGCCCGGTGAACTCGCGCACCCGCTCGAGCGCCTCCGGGGCGCCGCCGGGCGCGCTGAACATCAGGTTGGAAAGCCACAGGGTCACGCAGTCGAGCAGGACCACGCTGTAGCTGCCGTCGATCCGGCTCAGCGCCTCGGCCACGGCAAGAGGCTCCTCGACGGTCACCCAGTCGCTGCCGCGCCGGCCACGGTGGCGCTCGATGCGCTCGGCCATCTCGGCATCTCCCGCCTGGCCGGTGGCCAGGTAGCCGCGCGGCCCGGGATAGACCTCGGCCAACTGCTCGGCGAAACGGCTCTTGCCGCTGCGCGTCCCCCCCGTCACCAGGGTAACTCTGGACATGAAAAAACCCCCCTTCCGACGGAAGGGGGGCGTTGTTGAAAATCGTGAAAAGGCACGATGCCAGCGGGAGCCCCTCTGCCACGGAGGTTGCATTCTGCGGTCATCCGGGCAGGTTTCCTGACTTACGGGTCCACTTACTCACCGCGCCTTCCCGATACTCTCAGTGGCATTGTTGCGGCTTTCATCACCGTTCACAGTTGCGGGACAGCGAGGGATTTGCACCCTCTTCCCTTTTAACCCCTCTCGGGGCACCTGGACGAGCTATTTATTTGTGACTGACCTTGTAACAGAGGGGTGCATCAATGTCAATCGGTAAGCTCTTTGGGCTCTACCGAAGCATCCTCCTGAGAGGCGGTACCCGGCTCAGTGACCGGGGGGAGCGCCGCCTTTGCCAGTAGGGCGTCGATCCGGTCCCAAATACCCTCTTTACCTTCCTTGGAAAGTGCCGAAAAGTAGTTCAGGTCACCTTTATCGAGACCCATGCGCTGCATGATCACGGCACTCTGCTTGGCCCGCTCGTTCTTGGAGACCTTGTCGCACTTGGTCACCACGACGATGGGGGGGATACTGAAGGCCCGCAGCCACTCGAGCATCTGCAGGTCTTCGTCCACCGGGACCCGGCGGATGTCCAGGATCAGCACGACACCGACCAGGTTCTCGCGCTTGGAGAGGTAGGTCTCCATCATGGGTCGCCAGTTGCGCTTCACATCCAGCGGCACCTTGGCGTAGCCGTATCCGGGGAGGTCGACCAGCATGAAGTCCTGGTTCACCTGGAAGAAGTTGATGAGCTGGGTGCGCCCCGGGGTGGAACTGGTTCGCACCAGGTTCTTCCGGTTCACCAGCACGTTGATGAGGCTCGATTTCCCCACGTTGGAGCGTCCGGCGAAGGCGATCTCGGGGAGATCCCCCTCCGGGTAGTGGGCGGGCTTGGTGCCACTTTTAATGAATTCAGTTGTTTTTACGATCACTCGACGACCTTCTTCTTTAATTTTCGGCCAGTATAGACCGCTCACCCGGCAGGTTCAATCATTAAATCCCCTATTCCCAGGGGCTAACCGTATGCTATAGTACATGGCGGTCAACGCCGCCTCACACTCAAGGACGATCCAGGTATGAACAAAGAACTCGAAAACGCCATCATGAGGGCAGCCGATCTGCCCACCATCCCGGTCGTGGCGATCAAGGTGATGCAGCTGATCGAAAGCGAGTCGGCGACCGCAGACGAGCTGGCCAAGATCGTGGCCTCGGACCCTGCCGTGGCCGCGCGGGTGCTCAAGATCTCCAATTCGTCCTTCTACGGCTGCCAGCGCCAGATCCAGACCCTTTCCAGCGCCATCGTGGTGCTCGGCTTCAGCACCCTGCGCAGCCTGGTGGTCGCCGCCTCGGTGAAGCAGGTCTACCGCCCCTACGGGCTCACCGAGAAGATGCTCTGGGAGCACTCCTTTGCCGCAGGGCTCGCCGCCCGGATCATCGCCGGCCAGACCAAGGCGGTCAACGAGGAGGAGGCGTTTCTCGCGGGGCTTTTCCACGACATCGGCAAGATCATCATGAACACCCTGGACCGCAACAAGTTCCAGGAGGTCATGCAGCACTGCTACAACGAGGGAATTTCCTTCCAGGAGGCGGAGAAGGGGGGCTTCACCTTCGGCCATGACGAGGTGGGCGCCTACGTGGTAAAAAAGTGGAACATGCCGGATACGCTCTCGGTGGCGATCCTGCAACACCATCGGATGGAATTCAGCATCGAGGTTCCCCCGGCACTGGTGACCCTGACCGCGGTCACCTCGCTGGCCGACCAGTTCTGCCTGAAGCTGGGGATCGGCGCCCGCGCCCCCCAGGAGAACCTGGACATCGCCGGCTCCCAGGCCGCCCGCCTGTTGCGGCTCCCCGCCGACCGGATCGCCGCCCTGCTGGAGACCTTCGGCACCGCCTTCGAGACCGACCGCGCGCTCTTTCTGAGTTGAGCGTCGAAAAAGGCAGAATCAGCCACTGGCGCCGGCACTACTCCCGGTCCCCCTCCGGCTCCGCATCCTGCTCCGTGGCGCTGCGCAGCCGCGCCTCCTCGGAGATGCTGACACTGTCCTTGCCCCTCTTTTTCTCGGGCGGTTTTTCCCGCTTACGCTGGCGCTCCTGCCCCCCCGCGTCCGGATCGATGCGCAACCTCCCCGGAATCCTGTCGACGCTGTAGCTCATGCTCTCCTCCTCGTGCGGCCAGGGGCCTGCATCAAAAAAAACGCCGGCCGGCATCATACCAGTTGACAGAACCCCATGGGAAGCTAATTAATAGTCTCGGCACGCACCCTCCCGTGCCCTGGACATACGGCTTGTACAGCGCCAAACGCTGATGTATACTTGCCAACTTGGTGGGAATTCTCTCATAAAGTAGGACTACATCGTAATGAGACTGAATACGAAGCTGGTGATGATCATGCTCTCCATGCTGATCATCGCCATGTTGATCCTCTTCATCCTGAACCAGTTCAGCCAAAACGACCTGGTCCAGGAGATCCAGGAAAGTTCCACCGTGGTGTCGAAGGCGATTCAGTTGAGCGTCGAAGATCTGACCTCCGAAACGGACGTAGAGTCCTCCCGCCTTAAGGAATATCTGCAGCAGGCACGCAACAAGGGGATCAGCCAGATCAACATCATCAACAACGAGGGGGAGATCATCAACTCCTCGGACCCGGAACAGGTCGGCAAGAAGCGCGAGATCAAGAAGCTGGAGAAGGGGCTCAAGGCCTCGCGGCGCGGCGTCGACTCCGGAACGCTCAAGCCCTACGACCTGGTGGTGCCGGTCATCGTCGGCGACGAGCAGCTCGGTTACGTGCAGGTCAACATCCTGTTGGACAACATCCGGGACATCCAGCACGCGAACTTCGTCAGGCGCCTGGTGGCAACCACCTTGGTCTTCCTGTTCGGCATGTTCCTCACCATCTTCCTGGCCCGCCGCTACACCTCGCCGATCCATCGGCTGGCCACCGGGGTGAAGGACGTCTCCGAGGGGGACCTGAGCGTCACCTTCGACGTGGCGAGCGACGACGAGATCGGGGAGCTGGCCCAGAACTTAAACGAGATGGTGGAAAAGCTCAAAGAGCGCGAGCTCTTGGAAAAACGGCTCTACGAGGCTGAGCACCTCTCCAAGGTGGGGCAGCTCGCCTCGGGAATCGCCCACGAGATCAGGAACCCGCTCAACTACATAAGCCTCGCCATCGACCACCTGAAAAGCGAGCTCCTGCCTGCCTGCCAGGGGCGCGGCGCGGAACTGGAGTCGATCACCAACACCATCAAGGAAGAGGTGCGCAAGGCGAACTACATGGTGCTGAACTTCATGAACTACGGGCGCCCCCTGAAGCTCAGGCTGCAGCAGGTGAGCTACCCGGAACTGCTGGACAAGGCGATGACCATCCTGGAGGACAAGCTGAAGGAGGCCCGCGTGGAGGTGCGCCGGGAGATTCCGGAGGGGCTTCCCCCCATGCTGGTCGACCCGGAGCTGATGCGCAACTGCCTGTGCAACTTCATCACCAACGCGGCCCAGGCCATGCCGCAGGGGGGAACCATCACCCTCGGTGCGGGGGTGGACCACGAAGCGGAGGAGGTCCGGCTGAGCTTCAGCGACCAGGGGGTGGGGATCGAGCCCCAGGACCTGGAGAAGGTGTTCCAGCCCTACTTCACGACGAAGGAGGCCGGCATCGGCCTGGGACTCGCCATCACCGAACGCATCATCAGGGAACACGGCGGGAGCCTCGAGGTCGAGAGCAGCCCGGGTAACGGCACCACCTTCACCGTGCGGCTCCCGCTGCGGTAACCGATTATCTCAACCTCAACCTCAACCTTAACCTCAACCTGTTTATTTAGATTGGAGCAGCAATGAGTGGCAGCATCCTGATAGTTGACGACGAAAAAGGGCAGCGCGACATCCTCTCCGCCATCCTGAGCAAGGAAGGGTACGACATCGTGACCGTCCCCGGCGGGCGCGAGGCGCTCGAGGAGCTGGAGAAAGGGGAGTTCGACCTCCTGCTCACCGACCTCAAGATGCAGGGGATGTCCGGCATGGAGCTCATGGAGCGGGTCCTCGCCGAGAACCCCGGCCAGTGCGTGATCATGATGACCGCCCACGGCACCATCGACTCGGCCAAGACCGCCATCAAGATGGGAGCCTTCGACTACCTGGAAAAGCCGCTGGAACGCGACGACCTGATCCTCACCCTGCAGCGCGCCTTCGAGAAGATCAACCTCCTGAAGGAGAACCGGGTGCTGCACAAGCGGCTCGCCGAGACCCGGATGCTCCCCAACATGATCGGCGAGCACCCGAAGATGATGGAAGTGGCGAAGATGATCAACAAGATCGCCCCCACCTCCACGACCGTACTCATCTACGGCGAGTCCGGCACCGGCAAGGAGCTGGTGGCACGCGCCATCCACGACGGCTCGCCGCGTCGGGACAAGGCCTTCTTCGCCATCAACTGCGCCGCCATCCCCGACTCGCTCATGGAGAGCGAACTCTTCGGGCACGAGAAAGGTTCCTTCACCGGGGCCGGCACCCGCGAGATCGGCCTTTTCGAGGCGGCCGAGGGGGGGACCGTCTTTCTGGACGAGATCGGCGAGATGAACATCGCCATGCAGGCGAAACTCTTGCGCGCCATCCAGGAGAAGGAGATCCGGCGCGTGGGGGGGAAGATGAACATCCCGGTGGACGTCCGGATCATCTCCGCCACCAACAAGGACCTCGAGCAGGAGACCCGCAAGGGGGCCTTCCGCGAGGACCTCTTCTACCGCCTCAACGTGATCCGCATCACGCTCCCCCCCTTGCGCGAGCGCGGCAACGACATCCTCACCCTGGCCAATTTCTTCCTGAAGAAGTACAGCGAGTCGAGCGGCATCACCCTGAAGGGGATCAGCAAGCCGGCCCTTAAGATCCTCCTCGAGTACAGCTGGCCCGGCAACGTGCGCCAGCTGGAATCGGTCATCGAGCGCGGCGTGCTCATGGCCGAGAGCGACTACATCCAGCCGGAGGACCTGCCGGCCGAGGTGCACCACGAGGCCTCCCCCGCCGGGAGCCTCCCCTTCGAGTTCCCCGCCGGGGGGATCTCCATCGACGAGTTGGAGCGGGACCTGATCATCAAGGCGATGCAGCGCGCCGACTGGGTGATCAGCAAGGCCGCGCCCCTTCTGGGCATGAGCTACAAAACACTACAGTACCGGCTGGAGAAATTCGGCATCGGCAAGCCGGAGTAAGCCGCCGGTTGAAAAGGAGTGCGTCATGAACCTCACCAGGACGCTACACCGATTCACCGTAGTTCCCTCCCTCCCCAAGGAGCTGGCAGGGTTGGCCCGCATCGCTTACAACCTCTGGTGGAGTTGGGATTCCGACGCCATCGGCCTCTTCCGCCGGCTCGATCCCGAGCTCTGGCGGGTCACCCGCCACAACCCGCTGGAAATGCTCGGGAGCCTGCAACAGGCCACCCTGGACAGCCTGATGGCGGACGAAGGGTTCATGTCGCACCTCGCCCAGGTTGAAGAGAGCCTGGACGCCTACCTCACCGCGCGCACCTGGTACCAGCGCCACGGCAATCCCGGCGCGCGCATTGCCTACTTCTCCATGGAGTTCGGGCTCCACGAATCCCTCCCCATCTACTCGGGGGGCCTCGGCATCCTGGCCGGGGACCACCTGAAATCCGCGAGCGACCTGGGGCTGCCGCTGGTCGGCGTCGGGATCCTCTACCGCCAGGGGTACTTCCGCCAGTACCTGAACCTCGAGGGGTGGCAGCAGGAGATCTACCCGGAGAACGACTTCTACAACCTCCCCCTGCACCTGGAGAAGGACCCAAGCGGCCTGCCGCGGCTTTTGGAGCTGGAGATCTGCGGGCGCGCGGTGAAGGTGCAGATCTGGCGGGTCCAGGTGGGTCGGGTGCGCCTGTACCTGCTGGACACGAACCTGGAGGGGAACCTCCCCGCGGACCGGGAGATCACCACCCGGCTCTACGGCGGCGACCAGGAGATGCGCATAAAGCAGGAGATCCTGCTGGGGATCGGCGGCGTCCGCGCCTTAAGGCTCCTCGACCTGGAGCCGAACGTCTGCCACATGAACGAGGGGCATGCGGCCTTTCTCGCCCTGGAGCGGATCCGGATCCACATGGAGGAGGAGCAGCTCACCTTCCCCGAGGCGGTCGAGGCGGTGCGCGGCGGCAACATCTTCACCACCCACACCCCGGTCGAGGCCGGCATCGACCACTTCCCCCCCGACCTTTTGGAGAAGTACCTGGGGCACTACTACCGCGGTCTGGGGCTCGCCCCGGAGGCCTTCCTCTCGCTGGGGATGCAGACCCCGGAGCGCCCGGGGGAGAGCTTCTGCATGGCGGTCTTGGCCATGAAACTCTCCAACCACTCGAACGGGGTGAGCGAGCTGCACGGCGAGGTATCCCGCAAGATGTGGGCGGACGTCTGGCCCGACCTCCCCGAGGAGCAGCTGCCGCTCACCTCGATCACCAACGGCGTGCACCAGAACACCTGGCTTTCCGAGGAGATGGCGGCGCTTTTGGTGCGCTACCTGGGGACCCGCTGGATCGAGGAGCAGGGGGCCGAGCAGATCTGGCACAAGGTGACCCGGATCCCCGACGCCGAGCTCTGGCGCACCCACCGCCGCGGCACCGCCCGCCTGGTGGACTACGCGCGGCGCACCCTCAAGGGGCAGCTGCAGCAGCTGGAGGCGAGCGCCAAGGACATCGCCAACGCCGTCGAGGTGCTCGATCCCGAGATCCTCACCATCGGCTTCGCCCGCCGCTTCGCCACCTACAAGCGCGGCACGCTCCTTTTGCACGACAAGGAGCGCCTGGCCGCCATCCTGAACCACCCCACCCGCCCGGTGCAGATCGTCTTCGCGGGGAAGGCGCACCCGGCCGACCACCAGGGTAAGGAGCTGATCCGCCAGATCGTGCAGCTCTCGCACCAGGAGCGCTTCAGGCGCAGCATCGTCTTTCTCGAGGACTACGACATCTCGGTGGCGCGCCACCTGGTGCGCGGGGTCGACGTCTGGCTCAACACCCCCTTGCGCCCCCTGGAGGCGAGCGGCACCTCGGGGATGAAGGTCGCCTTCAACGGGGGCTTGAACCTGAGCATCCTGGACGGCTGGTGGTGCGAGGGGTACCGGGGGAACAACGGCTGGGCCATCGGGCGCGGCGAGGTGTACGACGACCTCGCCTACCAGAACGAGGTGGAGAGCCGTGCCATCTACGACCTTCTGGAGAAGGAGATCGTGCCGCTTTTCTACAACCGCGACGTGGACGGGATCCCGCGCGGCTGGACCGCCTGCATGAAGAACTCGCTGCAGTCGCTCTGCCCGGTCTTCTCCACGGACCGGATGGTGCGCGAGTACACCCGGCGCTGCTACCTGCCGGCCTTCGAGCACTGGGAGCGCCTGAACCGGGACGACAAAAGGCTCGCGGTGGAGCTTGCGCACTGGAAGCAGAAGCTGCACGGCCTGTGGGGGCAGCTCTCCATCGACGAGGTGCAGGCGGAGATCGACCGCGAGGTCACCGTGGGGGACCGGCTCTCCATCAAGGTGCGCATCAGCACCGGGGAGATCCCGCTCGCAGAGATCGCGGTGGAGGCCTACTTCGGGGTTCTGGACTCGCAGGGGAGCATCATGGGCGGGGAGCTGGTGCCGCTGGAGCCGGCCGGCACCAAGGGGGGGAGCTGGAGCGGGCACTTCGAAGGGGAACTCGAGTGCCGGTTCTGCGGGCGGCACGGCTTCATGCTGAGGGTCATGCCGCGCCACCCCGAACTCGGCCCGGTCTACGCGCCGGGACTGGTCCTTTGGGGCTAGCAGCTTCTACATCTTTCCTTTCAGGCTGTACACATAGGCCAGGATTTCCGCGACTGCCGCGAAGAGCGACTCGGGGATCTCCTGGCCTTCCTCTACCTGGCTGTAGAGCTCGCGCGCCAGGAAGCGGTTCTCCACCAGGGTCACGTTGTTTTCCCGCGCCATGATCTTCATCTGCAGCGCCATCTGGTCCACACCCTTGAACAGCACCACCGGGGCCGCGTACTTGGTGCGGTCGTACTTGAGCGCCACGGCGTAGTGGGTCGGGTTGGTGACCACGACGTCCGCCGTCGGGACGATCTGGCGCATGCGGCGCCGGGCCATCATGAACTGCTTCTGGCGTATCTTCCCCTTGACCGCCGGGTCCCCCTCGGTGTTCTTGTGCTCGTCCTTCACCTCCTGCTTGGTCATCTTCAGGTTGTCCAGGAAGCGCCACTTCACGAAAGCCAGGTCGATCACGGCCAGGACGATCAGCACCCCGCAGGTGTGCAGCATGATCTTGAAGGAGATGTGCCCGATGAACTCCAGGATCCCCGAGAGGTCCTGGTCCACCAGGAAGATGATGCTCTCCAGCTCCTCCGTCAGGATCTTGTACGCCATGTAGCCGACGATCAAAAGTTTGACAAGGGACTTGCAGGCCTCGAACAGGGAGTCCTTGTTGAAGAGCTTGTTCACCCCCTGCAGCGGGTTCACCTTGTTGAAGTCGAGCTTGAGCTTCTCGGAGCTTACGTTGAACCCGGTCTGGCCCAGTTCCACCACGAGCCCCGCCGCCAGCACCACCAGGAGAAACGGCCCGAGGATCATGGCGAGGTACCCCAGCTGCTTGATCATCAGGGTGTGCGCCCCGCTCGCGGTGAGCTCGGTGCGGGTAAGGTTCCCGAAGATGTCGTGCATCTCCCCCTTCAAGGTGCGCAGCATCATCCCGGACGTCGCGTAGAGCCCGGTCATCGCGCAGATCAAGGATACGGCGGAGGTCATCTCGCGGCTGTGCGGGACGCTCCCCTTGCTCCTAGCGTCCTGGATCTTCTTGCTTGTCGGTTGTTCTGTTTTGGAGTGTTTGTCGTCGGACATGGCGCTAGGAGAGCAGCTTGAAGAGGAGCCTCATCTGCCCCTGCATCGCCCCGAAGGTCCCCTCGAGGACGCGCAGGAAGACCGGCAGGGAGATCCCCAGGATGACGAAGCCGATGCCGATGTTGAGCGGCATGCTGACCATGAAGACGTTCATGGCCGGGAAGCTGCGGGCCATGATGCCGATGGCCACGGTGGTGGCCAGGAGCGCCACGGCAACCGGGGCGGCCAGCTTGACGGCGATCACGAAGACGCCGGTCGAGGCCTCGAGCAGGAACTTGAGCAGACCGGGACTGGTGTGCCAGGCACCGACCGGGATCACCTGGTAGCTCTCGACGATGCCGCGCAGGAAGAAATGGTGCACCCCCAGGGTGAGGAAGACCAGGGTGGCCAGAGCCCCCTGGAACATCGCCATGGTCGGGACGTTGTTTTGCGTGGTGGGATCGAAGAGGGTCGCCATGGAGAGGCCGATCTGGGTGCCGACCTGGTGGCCGCAGAACTCGACCGCCGCGAAGACCATCTGGGAGATGAGCCCCAGGGTGAGCCCGACCAGGGTTTCCAGGATGACCAGGAGGGCAAGCGAGATCGCGTCGTCCACCGGAGGGAGCACGCGCGGTTTGACGATGGGGAAGAGCATCAGGGCCATGGTGAAGATCAGCGGGGCCTTGATGCGGCTGGAAACCACGCGGGAGCCGAAGACCGGGATCGCGGCGAAGAGCCCCGCCACCCGGGCGAGCACCAGGCCGAACGGGATGACGTCGTTCAGCGCTTTGATGGGCAGTGTTTCGAACACCGCTAGTGCCTCATGTTGGCGATCATCCCGAAGATCTCCCGGGTGAAATCGCTCATGAAAGACATCATCCAAGGGAAGAAGATGACCATGGCGATCATCACGGCGGCGATCTTGGGGACGAAGACCAGGGTCGCCTCGTTGATCGAGGTGACCGCCTGGAAGATGCTGATCAAAAGGCCCACGACCAGGGCGCAGATGAGCATCGGCGCGGAAAGCATCAGCACCGCCTCGAAGCTGCGGCGCCCCAGCTGTACAACCAGTTCGGGTGTCATGTAAAACCTCCAGAAAGCAGGTCGAGGTTAAGGTTGAGGCAGAGAAACGGGTTGAGGTTAAGAAGAGGCGCGCGGCCGGGACGGACCCGGCTGAAGTTCGACGGGAAGGCCCAACCTGCCTCACCCTTACCCGAAGCTCTTGACCAGCGAGCCGATGATGAGGCCCCAGCCGTCCACCAGGACGAAGAGCAGGATCTTGAAGGGGAGCGAAATCATGACCGGCGGCAGCATCATCATCCCCATCGACATGAGCACCGAGGCGACCACCATGTCCAGCACCAGGAACGGGATGTAGACCAGAAAGCCGATCTGGAAGGCGGTCTTCAGCTCGCTCACCACGAAGGCCGGAATGAGGGTGAGGGTCGGGATGTCGTCGACGTTGCGCGGCCGGGGGAGCTTGGAGAGCGACAGAAACAGGGCCAGGTCCTTCTCCCGCACCTGGGAGAGCATGAACTTGCGTATCGGCGCCACGCCGCGCTTCAAGGCCTCTTCCTGGCTGATGGTCTGCGCCTTGTAGGGCTGCAGCGCCTGGGTGTTCACCTGCTGCCAGACCGGCGCCATGATGAAGAAGGTGAGAAACAGGGAGAGCCCGATCACGATCTGGTTCGACGGGGCCTGCTGGGTCCCCATGGCGCTGCGCAAAAAGGAGAGCACCACCACGATGCGGGTGAAGGAGGTGGTCATCATCAGGAGGCTCGGCGCCAGCGAGATGACCGTCATCATGAAGAAGATCTGCAGCACCACCGCCACATCGGCGGGCTTGGAGACCTTGCCCATCCCGACGCTCACCGTGGGGAGGGACAGCGGCTCGGCGCCGGCCGTCGCCACGAGGGCCAGGGAGGCGAAAAGAACCAGGAGCGCACCCAGAAGCTTGTTATTTTTCACGCAAAACCGCCACTTTTCTTCTGCAGGCAGAGATCCGCCATCCCGGTGGATGCCGTGATCTTCCTGAGCTTGTTCACCAGGCTGGTCGGGATCAAGGTGGCGCAGCCGCGCTCGTCCACGATCTCGATCTCCTCGAGCATCTCGACCTGCTTGATGAGGTTGATCCCTTCACCGGTGTTGGAGAGCAGGAGGTACTCCCCCCCCACCTCCACCAGCATCAGGGACTTCTTGGGCGCCAGGTGCCTGGTCTCCACGACGCGGATGTAGCTGAACGGGGTCCCCCCTCCCTGCGGGAGCTTCAGGTAGCGCCCGGCCAGATAGTAGAGGATCAGGATGATACCGATCACCAGGACCAGGGATCCCAGCATCCTGGCGAAGCTGCCGGCCAGATCTGCACCGTCCGAGGCGAAGGCCCCGGCGGGAACCAGCAGCAACGCTCCTGTCAGCGCACCGAGCTTTCTCATAGCACCTTGTCCACCCTCTCGTTGGGACTCACGATGTCCAAAAGCCGGATGCCGAACTTGTCGTTCACCACCACCGCTTCGCCGCGCGCCACCAGCTTCGAGTTGACGAAGACGTCCAGCGGCTCGCCGGCCAGCTTGGTCAGCTCCACCACCGAACCCTGGTTCAGCTGCAAAACGTCGCGCACCAGCATCTTGGTCCGCCCCAGCTCGACCGTGAGCTGCAGCGGGATGTCCATGATGAACTCGAGGTTCTTCATCTGCGGGACTTCTTTCTGATCTTCCAAGGCAAGTTTCTCACTCATATTCAGGAATTCCCCCCCTCACGCAAGGGGCGGCTGATCTGCACCGCCTTGTTCCCCCCGCTGACTCCAGCAATGCCCATGAATTTCTTGGTCCCGCCCACCTTGACCAGAAGCTCGTTGCGGCTACTACCTTCCAACATGACGGTGTCTCCCGGAGTGAGCTCCAGGAGTTCCGACAGGGTTATCGTGGCGCCCCCCATCTCGACCGAGAGGTCGAGCGGCGCGTCCAGCAGTTCCTCGGAGAGCCGGTAGGACCAGAGCGGGTCCACGGCCATCATCTCGGTCTGCACGCCACGCTTCAGCTTGTCGCGGATCGGCTCGACGGTCAAAAACGGGATGGCCAGCGTCATGTTGCCGACCGTCTCCTCGATCTGGATCTTGAGCGACATGGTGACCACCTGGTACTCCGGCGGCACGATGTTCACCAGACGCGGGTTCATCTCCATGCGCAAAAGGTTCATGTTGACCGGGCACAGCGGCGCCCAGGCACGTTCCAGGTCGGCCAGCACGTCCTTGACGATCTTCTCGATCAGCCTGAGCTCGATCGAGGTGAAGAGCCGGTTGATCCCCGGGCCGATGGTGACCCCGCTGCCGCCCAGGATGCTGTCCACGATGGTGAAGACCAGCGTCGAGTCGAAGGCGACCAGGGCGGCACCCTTCAGGGGCTCCATCTTGTAGATCGCCATGCAGACCGGCGACGGGAGCACGCTCATGAAGTCCCCGAACTTGAAGGGACGCGCCTCCTCCTTCTTGATCTCCACCATGCGCCCCAGCCGGTTGGACAGGGTGACCCGGTTGTAGCGGATGAACCCGTCGTAGACGATGTCGAGGTTCGGGATGACCCGGTGCGCCTCGATGTCCAGCAGGTCGAACTGCTCCGCCTGGGGTCCGCTTTTGGCCAGCTCGAGTTCGGGGTTCAGCGTCCCCTCGAACACGGCCGCGACCAGGGCGTCGATCTCTTCCTTGGTGAGAAGTTTCTCCATCAGGGGATCCCTTTACTGCACCACGAAGTCGGTGAAGTATACCTTGCTGACCTTGTTGGTGCCGATGATCCGGCTGGTAGCCGAAAGGATCTGCTCTCTCAGGGTGTTCTTGCCCTGCAGATCCTGGATCTCCTGCATGGTCTTCGTGGTGAGCAGAATCAGGATGGCGTCGCGCAGGGCCGCGGTCTTGGTGTCGAGTTCCGGCTTCACCTCGGCGTTTGCCATCTCGAACTCCACCTTGAGTTTCAGGTAGCGGATCTCCTGGCCGTCGTAGATGTTGACGATGAAAGGCTCGAGGGGGTAGCTGCTTGCGCTGGCCTTCCCTTCCTTGCCTTCGCCGTGACCGCCGGCTTCGGCGGGCTTGGCCTCGCCGTGGCCGCCCTCGGCCTTGGCGTCCGCCTTGGCTTCCACCTTCTGAGCGGTCTTATGGTCACCCTTGCCACCCATGACGACTGCGGCACCGCCGCCGACAGCCAAGAGAGCTACCGCCGCGCCGACGATGATCAGCAGTTTCTTTTTATCCTTCGGTGGTGGGGCATCCTGGTTTTTTGCCTGTTCGGCCATACCGGTTCTCCTTTTGCGCTTGTCGCTTGATAGCGTAACGTCTGAGTCCCTTTGCAACCAGGGTGCCAGTTCGAGATATTTCTCCCCCTTCTCGGGCAACATCCCTGCTGCCGTCGGCATCTCCGTGAAATATCGGCCGGGACTGCCCCCCTGTTCCGGCCATGCCGGCGGGGTGGTCGCCGGGCCAGACGCCGGGCTTTTGAACCGATCCGGTCAATGTTTTGACTGCCAGCGCCTAAGCCCCCCGCGTTTCCGGGCCGGCCCCGGCTGTCAAATTGTTCGCGGGTGACCGCCTTGGGCCCGACACCCGCCCGGCCCCGGACCTCTGCCCCCCGGCACCGGCCCGCGCGAGCCGCTTCCGGGGTTTCACCGGCGCCCCGCCAGGCGCAGCTCCCGGCAGGCCCGGCGCCGGTCCTGCCGGCCACGCGCTCTCCGGGACGGCTCGGGAAAAGCGCAGGGGCAGCGCCGAAAGTTTGGCAGGGGGCTTGCATCACCCCTGCCGTAGTGTAACGGTCGGGCCAAGGGCACCGACAGCGTCCGGGCGACCCGCATTGCTTATAGGGGGAAGCCGGCGTATCAACCTGGCCTGTGGCGGCGCGCTCCGTCCTATCCGGCAGTGGAGGTTTCATTTCATGGTTCTGCGTTTGGCTCTCTTTCTCGCTCTGCTGACGGCGCTCGGCTGCGCCTCGCGGGTTCCCGTGGCTGTCAACCACTCCCTGACCACCCAGAAAAAGGCCAAGGCGGCCCACCACTGGGACGTGCTGGCCGAGGACATCGCGCAGCAGACCAAGCTTGCCCTGTCCGACCCCAAGAAGCCGTTTCCCAAGAAGCCGATCTACATCAGGCCCGGCGGGGACTCCGCCTTCGACACCGCCTTCCGCAACTTCCTGATCACCCGGTTGGTGAACCAGGGGGTACCGGTGACCGCGGAGCCGCGCGAGGCGCTCGCCATCAGCTACGACACCCAGCTGGTGCGCCACGACAGCAACCGCTACACCCACATTCCGGGGACGCTCACCACGCTGGCGGCCGGGGTCTGGGTGATCCGGGACCTGGCGGCAGGGGCGGCCGCCGATGCGGCCCCCGCCACCCTGGGGCTCACCGCGCTCGCCGACTACGCCCTGGGGCACTACGCCGGTGGCGCGACCCACACCGAGCTCATCGTCACCACGACGATCCTGGATCACGCGAGCTACCTGTTCAGGAAATCCGACATCTACTACCTGGAAGACGAGGACACCGGGCTCTACAGCAGCGCGGCCCCGAGCCGTCCGGTGAAGGAACTGGGGGTGGTGGCACGATGAGACACGTACTTACGGCGCTGGCGCTGACCCTCTTTACCGGATGCGCCTCCCTTTCCGGCTCGACCCAGCCCGACGGGGACGACTTCTTCATGCAGTCCAACTACCGCGCGGTGGACCAGCTCTTGACCCACATCCCCGCCTCCAAGGCGCTGAACCGCCAGCAGCCGATCGTCGTGGCCTCCCTGGTGAACATCGACGACCTGTACAGCTCGCGGCTGGGGCGCACCCTCTCCGAACAGCTCGCCACCCGGCTCACCCAGAGCGGCTATTCGGTGGTCGAGCTCAAGCTGCGCGACAGCATCTTCGTGAAACAGCTGCAGGGCGAGCTTTTGCTCTCCCGCGAGCTCAAGGACATCACCCGCACCCACAAGGCCCAGGCGGTCCTGGTGGGGACCTACTCCGAGGCCAACGGCCAGGTGTACCTCACCATCAAGCTGGTCGGCGTGGCAGACAACGTGGTCATCTCGGCGCAGGACTACCTGTTGCCGCTCAATTCCAGTGTCCGGTCGCTGCTTTGGGGCAGCGCCAAGCAGCCCTAGTCCGGCGTAACCAGGAGAAACCATGAGAAGTTCGCACGTCAGAATTTTGTTGTCCTGCCTGCTGGTGGCCTGTGCCGCCTCCGGCGCCGCCGCAGCCGAGGTCGGCAGCGGCTACCTCTCCGTCAAGGGGGGGAGCTACCTTCCCAACGGCAAGAGCGGCAGCCTCAAGAGCTTCGATACCGGCTACAACGCCGAGGTGGCCGTCGGCTACCGCGCCGAGAAGTACGCCGCCATCGAGATCGGCACCGGCATCTTCAGTTCTTCCAGCACCGTCAGCAATGCCGACGCCAGCTCCAAGATGAGCCTCTATGGGATCCCGGTGACCGCGACCGCCAAGGCCATACTTGACCTGGAGAAGCTGGACCTCTTCGCCGGCGCGGGCCTCGGCTACTACTTCGCCTTCGTCGACAACGACGTCACCTTCAACCAGGGCCCCCCTCCGGTGCACGAGAGCAGCCACGGCGGCGCGCTCGGCTATCACCTGGTACTGGGCGGGGACTACAAGCTCTCCGAGCGTTTCAGGGTAGGCGCGGACTTCAAGTATTTCGTCGCCAAGCCGGAGCTGGAGCTTACCGACGCGCAGAACGTGAAGACCCGCTCCAAGTGGGACGTGGGCGGCACGGTCATCAACGCGGGGATCAAGTACCTGTTCTAGCTAAAACGTAGTAGTAAGAGGATCAAAAGGGATGCGCCGCCGGCGCATCCCTTTTTTGTTCGGAACTCTCCCGCAAAAAAGGTGCGGCTCACGACAATTTAAGACTCTGACTTCTTTTGCATTCAGCTTTGCGGCCGATTCCTCGTCCCCCCTTTGCGAAAGTTCCTCCTGGAATTTCGGGGAGACCACATCTCCCCCGCCCTTGACGGGAGGGGGTCGGGGGGTGGGTGAAGCTGCCATCGGCAATGAAGTCGGGGCACCTTCCCCCTCACCCTGTTCCTCTCCCGCAAGGGGAGAGGGGACCCGAGTGCCGCCGGCCGCGTCCCCGGCATGAACGACCTCCCGGGATTTCCGCGCCCCCCTTTTGCTTGCCAAAAAAAAGAAGCTCCCCCGGGCCGGCGGCCGGGGGAGCTTCTTTGTGCGCGTCAACGTTTCGACGGCAGCGTCGGACCCGCCGCCACGAGCTGCCGTTAGGGGAGTACCGGCACCACGTTGGCCGTCTTGATCTCGAAAAGTGCCGTACCGTCGAAACCGAAGAGCTGGGTCCCGGAGATCTGGAAGTCGCCGGTACTGGGGATGACCCCCGGTTGCGCCACATAGGTGACGGTGGCGAATTCCCCGAGAGCGAAACCCGGATCCGCTATGACGGCGAGCGTGAGGACACCCGGAGTGCTGTCGGTCGGGTCGCTGTAATTGAGCCCCGCCGTGGCCGCATGGCTCGCCTTCCCGGAGGTCACCACGACAGGAGTCCCGGCGCCGTTCTTCTTGAGGGTCACCCCGGCGGGGAGGGTAAGCGTGGTCTGCAGCGAGGTGATGGGAGCCGTGGCTTGGCCCTCGGTGTACAGGTACAGGGTGCCGGTGAAGTAGCCGACCTGGCCGATACCCGGCGGAAGGCTGCCGACGCCGGTGTGGTTGTGGCTGGTGTCGTTCAGAAAGTCGCTGACCCCCTGTTTGAAGTCGTTGACGCTGGTTGCCGAGAGCCGCTCGGTCGCGGCCAGTTCGCTGTACCAGGAACCAAGTACGCTCTCCACCGAGCCGGCGTTTGCTGCCAGCTTCGAGATCCCGGCCAACGCAAGGGTGTAGTTTCTCTGGTTGTCGCTCGCAGCGGCCATGGCGGTAACGCCGGGATCTACCGGGGGGGTGGCCACCACGTCGAACTGGAACAGGTTCGATACCAGGGCATTGGCGGCCCGCACCGCGCTTGGAGCCAGCTGGGTGCCGGTGCCCAGGGCCTTGCGGGTGGCAAGTTCGGTAAGCGGGGTAACCGATACGCTCACCGCGCTGCTGCTGTCGATCACCTGGGCGGCCCGCAAGGGTGCCGACTCGCTGACCGTGGCGCTCGACCCGGTCGCCTCGTCGGTGTAACTGCCGCTCACCTGGACCAGAACCACGCCGGTGTAGCTCCCCAGGTTCGCACTGTAGAAGCCGGCCGAGTCGGTGCTGGTGCTCTTCAGCAGGATCTTCCCGTTGAGGTCGCCGTTTGACGCGGGGGCGTAGATCTCCACCTTCCCCTGCTTGATGAGCCCCTTGGAAGCCACGCCGCTTATGGTGGTAACCGAGGGGTTCGGCCCGCCGGGTGAACCGGTGCTGCTCCCCCCGCCCGCACAGCCGGCAAGGAGCAGGAGGATTTGAGCTGCTGCTAAAAGGTAACCCTTCTTAGTACTCATGATTTACCACCTTGATATCGTGTTGAGTAGTTCGTCACCAAGTGACGCGCCCGACCACCCGGGCCAGGATCATGTACGCATCGCTTGCGTCGATTTTGCCGTCGGGATCGGGCTTGGCGTTAAAGGGAGCCAGGTCGCCGTGGCGCAGCTGTTCGGGCGTCGGCGTCACCTTTTTCACCGCCATCTGCAGGCAGAGCAGGGCGTCCGCCAGATCCACCTTGCCGTCCAGGTTCACGTCGCCGTCCGGGTCCGTGCTGAAGCTGAAGCTGTAGGTGCTCCCCAGCGTGTTGTGCGCGTAGTCCGCGATGCCGGTGCCGAGGGTCGCCGTGTAGGTGGTGGCGTAGGCCAGGGGCCCGTTCGGGGTCAGGGTCGCGGTCCGGGTCGCCGGGTCGTAGCTCACCTGGGCGGTCGCACCGTGGTCCAGGTAGAAGGTCGTGCCGTCCACGGTTGCCGGATCGAGGTTCTTGCTGAAGGTCGCCGTCACCTTGGTGCCGGCCACGCTGATGCGTTTGGCGCCGTCGGCCGGCGCGACCCCGGTCACCGTGGGGGGGATCCGGTCGATGGTCCAGGAGACGGTGTTGGCGCTCGTCTCCTGGTTGCCGGCGGCGTCGCTGGCCTGGACCGCGAAGACATGAGCGCCGTTACTGAGCCCGCTGTAGCTCTGGGTGCAGCTGGTGGCCGGCGCACTGCCGCACGCGGAGCAGGGGGCGGAGACGCCGTCCAGGGTGCAGACGAACCGGGAGGGTTCGTTGGCTACGAAGCTGAAGCTCGACACGAGCTGGTTGGAGAGGGCCGCCGGCTGCGCGGTGATGCTGGAGACCGGGGCCACGTTGTCGATGGTTACCGAGCTGGTGGCGGCGACGGCCTGCTGGTTGCCGGCGTTGTCGGTGGCGACCGCCTGGATGGTGTAGCTGCCGTCGGCCAGGGTGCCGCTGGTGTAGACCCAGCTCTTGCCGGAGCTGTTGTAGTTGGCGGCGCCGCTGCTGGCCACCTGCCCCAGTCGGTCGGTGAGCGTCACCGCCACCTGCGCGATCCCGGTGCCGGGGCTGGGGTCGTCGGCGCTGCCGTTCAGGGTGACCAGGTGCCCCATCAGGTAGGGGTTGGCGAGCGCAACGATGCTGGATACCGGCGCCGCGGTATCGATGGTCACGTTGCGGCTCACCACCTGGGAGACGTTCCCCGCGATGCTGCCGTCCAGGGCCGGAGCCACGTCAAGCACCCGGGCCTGCACCGTGTAGGCGCCGTCGGGGGGGAGCTGCCAGTTGTAGCTCCAGGCGGTGGTGCCGGTGGCGTCGTTCCAGGTGAGGGTACCCGGCGGGTTCGCGGAGCTGAACACCGCGACCTGCACCTTCTGAAGCGGCAGCCCGCCTACAGCGGCCTGGGCCGTCCCGGTGATCACCCGCGGGGTGGTGCTCCCCACCAGCGCCGCGTTGAGCGGTGCCACGAGCTGCACGTCGGGGAGCGGGTTCGCCACGATGACGCTCACCGTGGCCGGGTTCGCCTGCAGGTTGCCGGCGTTGTCCACCGCCTGGGACTGGACCGAGTAGGTGCCGTTCACCGGCAGGCTCCAGAGGTAGTTCCAGCTGGACCAGGGGAGTGCCGGACTGAGTGCCGCGTCGGCCGCGGCTCTGGCAATGCCACCGTTCACCGTGAGGTTCACCCGGCCCACCCCGGAGACGGAGTCGCTCGCGGTGCCGGTGAAGCTGTAGCTCGCTCCGGAGAGCGGCCCCGCCGGCTGGCCCAGGGTGGAGAGCGGCTTGTTGTTCTTGTCGACGATCCAGCTCACGGTCTGGGTGGTGGGCGGGGTGGCCGCGGTGTTGCCGGCCGGGTCCGTCGCCTGAACCGTGAAGACGTGGTTGCCGTCGGAGAGGTTCGTGAAGCTCTTGGGGCTCGTGCAGGGGGCGCTCACCCCGTCCAGGCTGCAGACGAAGGTCGAGTTGGCCTCGCTGGAGCCGAACCCGAAGCTCGCGTCGGAAAGCGGGCTGTAAAACGGCGGGGCGCTCAGGATCGAGGTGACCGGCGGCGCGGTGTCGATGGTCCAGCTGTAGCTCTTCACGCTGGTCTCGACGTTCCCCAGCGAGTCGGTGGAGATGACGCCGAAGGTGTGGCTCCCGTCCAAAAGTGCGCTGTAGGAAAAGGGGGAGCTGCAGGAGACCGTCAGGTTGTCCAGGGTGCACTGGGAGCTGGAGCCGGCCTTGTCCACCGTGAAGCTGAAGGAGCCGCTCGCCGAGTTGCTGAGCGCCGCGGGCCTGGCGGAGATGGTGGTCACCGGCGGCACGTTGTCCACGGTGAGGGTGACCGTCGAGAAGGCGCTCTGCACGATGCCGTTTGAGTCGGTGGCGCGGGCCGAGATGACGTAGGGGCCGTTTAACGGGAGCGGGGTGGTGGTCCAGGTGTAGCTCCACTGGGTCCAGGAGTTGAGCGTCTGGTTCTTGGTGGCGGCGTTCCAGGTGGCGCCGCCGTCGGTGGAGATCTCCACCTTGGTCAGGTTACTGCCGGTGCCGTCGGCGCCGGTCACCTGGTTCTTGTCGATCGCGGTCCCCGAGATGACAACCGGGTTGCGCACCGTCCCCCCCAAAGGCTGGGTGATGGTGGCCACCGGCGGGAAGCCGCCCTTCCCCTGCAGGTAGCTCGTGACCGGTTGGTTGGGCGCGTCGGAGGCGACGACCAGCGCCGCGGTCTTGGTGCCGGTCGTGGTCGGCGCGAAGTTGACCCCGACGGTGCAGAAGTCCCCTGCCTCGATGACGGTGCTGGGGAGGGTGCACTGCCGGCTGCCGGCCGCCACCACGTGATAGAGCCCGGCGTCGGTGCCGGTGAGGGTGAGCGACGAGACGTTCAGCTGCAGGGTTCCGGTGTTTTGCAGGGTGAAGACGGTGGTCTTGCCGTCGTTCACGTTGACGATGCCGAAGTCGACCGGGGCGCTGGAGAGCGGCGCGGCCGGGGTCACCGCGGAGACCGGGCTCAGCTTCAGGGCGAAGATCCTGGAACCCGCGGTCCCGGCGTACACCCGCTTCGAGGCCGAACTGGCCGCCAGGGAGGTGACCGACTTGTCGCTCAGGCCGGCGTTCATCGCGGTCCAGACGTCGCCTGCGTTGGTGGAGAAATAGACCCCGCCCCCCAGGGTGCCGGCGGTGAGGAAGACCGGGTTGCCGGCGGTAAGCCCCAGGGCCTTCACGTTCAGGTTGCCGATGCCGCTGTTCACCGTGACCCAGTTGGCGCCGTTGTCCGGGGAGCGGAACACCCCGGAGCCGGTGGCCACGAAGAGGTTGCCGGCATCGAGGGCCAGGGCGTTGATCACCGTGTTGGCGAGGCCGCTGTTCACCTGGGTCCAGCCGCCGCCGTTATCCGAGCGGTACACCCCCCCGCCGTTGGTGGCGGCGAAAAGGGAGCTCCCCCGGTAGGCCAGGGCGGTCAGATCCGTGTTGGGGGGCGGGCCGCCGGGGTAGGCGCTCCAGCTGTCGGTCCCCGCGTTGTAGACGTAGATCCCCGCCCCGGTGCCGGCGTGCAGGGCGCCCGCCGCGCCGAAAGTGAGGGCGCGCACGTCGCTGCTGGGGAGGTTCGCGCCGATGCCGGTCCAGGTGGCGCCGTCGTCCAGCGACTTGTAGACCCCGCTCCCCGAGGCCGCGTAGACCTGGGAACCGGAGGGATCGAAGAGGACGGCGGTCGGCGTCCCCGGGTTCGCGCTGCTCGCGGCGATCCAGCTGGCGGCGCTGTCGGTGGAGCGGTAGAGGCCGCCGTTGGTCATGCCGGCTACCAGGACCGTGCTGTCCGAGGGCTTCACGGCGAGCGCGTTGCCGGGCCTCAGCCCGCTAGAGAGCGCGCTCCAGGCCGCGCCGGAGTTGGTGCTGCGGAAAGCGCCCAGGTCCGTGCCGGCGTACAGGGTGCTGCGTGCGGCCGGGTTGTTGGTCAGGGCGTGCACCAGGGCGGGCGCGCTGACCCCCGTCGAGACCGAGCTCCAAGCCCCCCAGCTCCCCGAGGCGTACCCCTGCTTGTAGAGCCCGTTCCCCGTGCCGGCGAAGGCGTTCGCGGGGGCCGACGGGTTGTCCACCAGGATTACGTTCACCACCAGGTTCCCGAGCGAGCCGTTGTCGGCGGACCAGGTGGCGGCACCGTCGCTGCTCAGGAAAACGCCGCCGCCGTTGGTCCCGGCCAGCAGGGTCGCGGTCGGCGCGGTCCCCGCCCAGGCCAGGCAGAGGACGTCCAGGTTGTTGAGGCCGGTGCTGGCGGCCGTCCAGTTGGCGCCCGCGTCGCTGCTTGCGAAGATGCCGCCGTCGGTGGCCGCGTAGAGGTTCGCGCCGTTTTGCGGGTCGACCAGGATGGCGCGCACGTTGCTGCTGGTAAGCCCGGCGTTGGCAGCGCTCCAGCTCGCCCCGGCGTCGCTGCTCTTGGAGACCCCCGAGGGGCCGGCGGCGTACAGGGTGGCCGGGGCCTGCGGGTCGATCGCCACGAAGCGCACGTCGCGGCTCGCCAGCCCCGCGGAGACCTCGATCCAGGAGGCCGCGCCGTCCGAGGTCTTGAAGAGGCCGTCCCGGGTCGCCGCGTAGACCACCTTGGGATCCAGCGGGTGCACCGCGACCCCCTGGAGCTGGCGGTTGGCGAGCCCCCCGTTGGCCGGGCTCCAGCTGGCCCCCCCCTCGTTCATGGTGTAGACCCCGCCGCCGTCGGTGCCGTTGTACACGGTGGCAACCGGGGTGGTCGGCGCGACCGCCAAAACTTTGACTACCGCCTTGGCAGGGGTCGGGAAGGGACCGGAGCTGCTCCAGTTGTTGAAGCTGACGGCGCCGGCCTCTGCGCAGATGAGGATCCAAAACGCCAGGGTCAGCACAGCGCCCCCCGGCAAACCTAACACTACCCTTTGTAGATGTCTCATCACGTATCCTTGGGCACAACCGATGGAAAAAAAGCTCGTCCCGCCGGGGCGCAGACCCCGCTCGGGTGACCGGAACCGCCAGCCGGCGCACCGCGTGGGTGCTACCGCATCTTTCGACATTTCGCCGAAAAACATGAGCAAATAATGCACTTGGCCGTTTCGGGACCGGAAGAAAGGCCGCCTCGGACCGGGGCCGCCAGCCCGGCCGGCAAAAAAAAAATCCGCCCCGACTTTTCCTCAAGCCAAGGCGGATCCTTTGGGTACTCAAAGAGTCAAACCGACTACCTGATCAGGCTCAGAATTTCCTGGGTCATCTGGTCGGTGGTGGTGATGGTCTTCGAGTTGGCGGAGTAGGCCCGCTGGGTGGTGATCATCTTCACGAACTCGCTCGCCAGGTCGACGTTGCTCTGCTCGAGCGCGTTGCTGATCACCTGCTCGCTGGAGCCGTTGGGCTTGTTGGTCCCCAGGGAGAAGGCGGCGGTGGAGACCCCCGCGTCGGTGCTCGCCTTGTACAGCGAGCTGCCGGCCTTGGTCAGGGCGCCGGGGTCCTTGGCGGCGACCACGGCCACGCGCTGCACGGTGGCGGCGTTGGCGGCAGTCACCGGCAGGCCGGGGACGCCGCTGGTGTCGTAGTAGTTCTGGGTGATGCCGTCGGCGCCCAGGTAGGTGATCAGGCCGTCCGGGTCGATCTTGGTGATCTTGCTGAAGGCCTTCCCTTCCTCGGTCTGCACGTTACCGTAGGCTGTGGTCACCGTGTTGACGGCGGTGGTGGTGCCGGCCGCGACCGAGGTCCCCGCTGCGACCGAGGCTTCCTGCAGCGACGCGAAGGCCGCGGAGAGTGCCGCGTTCACCGCGTCGGCATTGGGGCCGTTGGGGGAGGTGCCGAAGGCGGTGTCAGCCGCGATCGCGGCGTTGTTGGCCGCGGTGGCCGCGTTCACCAGGTTCTGTGCGGCGGTCTTGGCGGCGCCGGCGGCCATCGCGGTCACCGCGGTCTGTGCGGTGGCGATGTCGGCGGTGATCGCGGTGGTGGCCGGGGCGACCACGGCGGCGGCGTTGAAGGCGACGGCGGCGGCGGTGATCCCCGTGGCGTTGTCGGAGAAGCGGATCGGGTTGCCGGCGGTGTCGAGCACCTGGTAGCCGTCCGGGTTCACCAGGGTCAGGTTGCTGTCCACGTGGAAGGCGCCGTTTCTGGAGAGGAAGGCGGCGTTCTGGGTGGCCACCGGCGACGGGGTGCTGGGCGCCTTGAGGGCGAAGAAGCTGTTGCCCTGGATGTACATGTCGGTGACGTTCTCGGAGCTCTGGTAGGAGCCCTGGGTGAAGATGTTCTGGATCGCCTGCAGCTGCACGCCGCGCCCCACCTGGGAGTTGTTGCCGGCGTCGCCGGAGAGCATGTCGGCGAACAGCGCGCGACCCTGCTTGAAGCCGGTGGTGTTCACGTTGGAGATGTTGTTGCCGATCACGTTCATGGAATCGCCGTAGGCCGAAAGACCGCTGACGCCGGTGTAAAGAGCGGAAGTAAGACTCATTGTTGTTGCCTCCTGTGTGTTGGTTGGGACACCTCTGTCGGTCGGTGTCCGCCGGGCTTCCTTCAAGAGGGCCAGCCCAAAAATCGGTTCCAGGTTCTAGGTTCGAATGCTGCGATGTTTCTCTTTTTCGGCTTTTCTCCGTGTGCTCCGTGGCTAACCCCGGTTTTTAGAGCACTACCGCCGAGTCGATGTTGGTGAATACGTTCCCCTGCATTGCCTGGCGATCCATCGCCGTGACTACCGTCCGGTTTTTGACGCTTACCACGAGCGCCGCATCGCCCAGCATGATCAGGGAATCCCTGCCGCCCTTTTGGGCCACGCTGTCTACTGCTCCTGCCAACTTCTTCAGATCCGCCTCGGAAAGGGTGATCCCCCGCGACTTGAGTCTCTCCTGGGCGTGCTGGGAGAGCTTTACCGGCTGGCCGGTGAGCTTCTGGTCCAGCACCTTGGCAAACGGGGTGTTCGATCCCGCCTGCTGCGTTCCCTGAGGCTTGGCCGGGTTGGGCCGGACCGGGGCCTGAATCGGTTGCGGGAACAGGATGCTGTTGTCGATCAACTTAACCTCCTGAGCTTACCGCGGTGACATCCGTGAGACTCACTTTGACGTTGCCGATGGAGAGGACCGGGGTCGCCCCGGACATGTCCACGCCGTCGACTTTCCCCTTGATGAGCGGGGTGGTGGTTACCTTGTTGCCGGTGGCGTCGCTTGCTGCTACCGAGAAGCTGTAGGCGCCGGAGGCCACCTGGTTGCCCAGGTTGTCGGTGCCGTCCCAGTTGAGCGAGCCGTCCCCGGCGCTCATCGCCCCGCCGTGGATGGTCTTGATCACCGAGCCGCTCCCGTTCAGGATCGAGACGGTCACCTGGTCGGCCGCCTGGCCCAGGTTGAAGTTGACGCTGCTCGGGCTCCCGGAGCTGAGGCTCACCTGGGACCCGCTGGCCTGGACCTGCTTGCCGATCATGGAGACCGACGCCATGGTCATGCTGTTCCCCCCCTGGTTCAGGAGGCTCTGCAGGTTGGTGTTGGTGTTGTAGGCCTGCTCTACCTGGGTGATCTGGGAGAGCTGGGTGATGAACTGGCTGCTGTCCTGCGGGTTCAGCGGGTCCTGGTTCTGCAGCTGGGTGACGAACAACTTCAGGAAGTCGTCCTTGTTCATCCCCGTCGCCTGCTTCATGGCTTCCGCGCCGGTGCTGGAACCGGTGGCCGCGGTGCTGGTTACGTTACTGATCATCTACTGCCTCCTTGGGTTAGAACCTCACGTCGAGCAAGGTGTTGACTTCCTCGGTCAAATAGTTGACCCGGCCGGTTTCCGGCTGGTCGTCGTAGCCGCCGGCACGGGCCGTCCTGACCCAGGAACGCTGCTGCCGGTCGTCCCCCTGCTGCTCGTTGAGCGGCGAGTTGAAACCTCCGCCCGTCGAGACGTCGAACCCCTCCATGGTGAAGTTCTTGCTGGTGAGCGATTCCTTCAGGGTGTCCAGGTTGCTCATCAGGAGATCCTTCACCATCTTGTTGTCGGCCTGCACCTCGACCCGGACCTGGTTCCCTTCCATCCGGACCTGGATCTTCAGGTCGCCCAGCTCGCCGGGATTGAGCCTGATGCTCAACTGGCCGTTCCCCTTGCCGTCGTGGGTCACCACGCCGTCTTTTACCTGGGACAGGATGCTGTCGTGCAGCTCCTTCAGCTGGCCGGGCTTGGGTTCGGCCGCGGCCTGGGTGGTGCCGGCGCTTTCGGTCTTCAGGGTGAAAGCGTTCGGCTGCTGGGTTGCCGCGTGTTCGCCTTGCACCGGTCTCTGCTCGGCGTGCCCCTTCTGGTCCTCCCCGGCCCCCTTCTGGTCGGACGGAGTTCCTGCGAACGCGTCGGGACGCGCCGTTGAGGCTTGAACCTGCGGGGTTGCCTCCGCGCCCTCCTGGACCGTCTCCTGCTTCGCGGCGCTCCGCTCTGCCGCTCCGCGCAGTTCGGAATAGGTGCCGTGGAGTGCCTGGGAGAGGTGTGCTCCCTTAGGTTCGGCGCCAGCCGTCCTGTCGGGGGTCGGGGCCGCCGGTTGGGCGAGCTCCGCCTGGTCCTGCCGCTGCGCCGGTTCGGTTTGCGGCGTGGCCGGTGCCGGCTGGAATGCCGCCGTTACCGGGTGGGGTTGCTGCGCGCTGC
The DNA here is from genome assembly GCF_014193515.1 of Geomonas silvestris. GTDB lineage: Bacteria > Desulfobacterota > Desulfuromonadia > Geobacterales > Geobacteraceae > Geomonas > Geomonas silvestris. Next base: position 219,541 of record NZ_BLXX01000002.1, read on the forward strand.
CGGCCGGAGCCGGGGTTGCCGCAGCCGCGGGGTCGGTACTTGCTGCTTGTGCTGTTGCCGGTACTACTTCCGGTGCTACTGCCGGGGCGGCCGCGCGCAGGGCGTTGTGAGCCTGCTGGTCGGCTCCCGGTTGCTGCTTCTCGACGGTGACCGCCGTCTGGTTCAGACGGGGAGCAGGCGTCGGGTCGTTCTCGGAGCTTGCGGCGCTGCCGGTTGCTGCCGGTGCGGTCGCAGCCGAGAAGGTGCTCGCCAGTGCCGGTGCCGGGGCAGGTTCCCCGAAGGCCGGCAGGACTACCGGCTGGGGAGCCGGAGCCTTGGTCTCGCTGAGCTGGTCCGGCTGGAGCGCCGGCAGCTCGGTCTGCGGGACCGCCTGCTGGACCGGGAGGCTGGCCGCCTCCACCCCCTGCTGAGGTTGTGGCGCAACGGCCTGGGCCGTCGCCGGCAGCTCGGGAGCCTTGGTTGCCGCGGCCAGGGTGGCCGCCTGAACGCCTGCCGCTAAGAGCGCGGCAGCCATCTGCTGCGCCGCCTGACTAAGCGACGCCGGGTCCGTAACCGGCAGCTCCGGGGTCTCCGGGTCGGCCGTTTCCGCCTGCCGGTTTGCCGGCTGCTGCGTTACGGTCCGGTCCGGCTGTGCTACCTCTACCTCTACCGCCGGTGCTTCCTGGTTCTCCGCTCCCGCCCGGTTTGCCGCGGGGAGTGCCCCCTCCGCGGTTTGCGCGCCGGTTGCTTGCTGCCGGGCAACCGGGACGGTCAGCCCCTTACCGGTCAGCTGACGCAGGGCCGCATCCAGACCGGCGATCACGCCCGGAGCCCCGGACTGCTGGGGGAGTGTCTCCTCCAGTTCCTGCCCCAGGGCCGAAAGGTCCGCCAGAACCGGGGTGTTCTCCGCCGCCCCGACGCTTTTGAGCGGCGTTTCCGGCAGCTGCTGCCCCTTGCCTGAAGCCGGCGTCGGGACAGCGGGGCTGGCGCTTGCCGGTGTTCCCGGGTCTGCCGCGTCGCCCGCGCTGCGGTCGCTTTGGCACCCCTTGAGCAGCTGTGCGAAGGGACCCGCAGCGTCTCCCCCTTGGCTAGCCCCCTTCCCCTGCTGGGGCAGGACGGCCGGTGCTCCTTCCGGCATGACAAGATTTGCTATCGTCTGCATGTTGTTCTCACCTCCTTTTTTTCCGACGTGACCTGCCAAAGGTAAGCGGAGCGCCAACTGGCCGCACTCACGCATGTTTTCGACCGTGCAACTTTTCTGCCAGAAAGGCCCGTGCCGGCTACGCGCCGCGCAGGGTGAGCCGGGTCCACTCGAGGACCCTCGGCTGGGTGATGAACGGGATCAGCTTCACCACGGTCTTCTGGTCCATCAGGTTCAAAAGGTCGATCAGCATCTTCTCGTCCAGCTTGTTGAGCAGGTTCCCCGCGTCGCTCGGCTTCAGGGACTTGTAGATCTTGACCATCTTCTTGTAGCGCTCTTCTTCCGCCTTCTTGCGGGCGCCCAGGGCGCCTTCCAGACCCTTCTTGGCCGCGTTCAGCTCGGCCGCCCGGCTCTCCAGGGTCGCCGCGAGCTTCTTGAGCGACTCCTCCTTGGCCTTCAGCTGGGCCTCCTTCTCGGCGAGCTGCTGGCGCTTGGACTCGAGCAGCGCATCCTCGGAGAACCGGGGTGCCGCGGCCCGCGCCCCCTCGGTGGCTGCGGCCCTGAAATCCCAGGGACCGGGGACGAAGCAGGTCAAGACGCCGGCCGCCGCCAAAAGGGTCAACACCGTCTTCTTCACTAGTGGCCTCCCCTATTCTGCACCGCGACCTCGTCGAGGAAGGTGCGCTCGCGGCTGAGCTGCTCCAGGCGCAGGTCGCGCAGCTTCTTCTCCTTGAAGACCTCCAGCGCGCGCTTCTCCTTCGCCGCGGTCAAGAGCGCCTCGCGCCGCTCCTGCACCACCTTCTCGAGCACCGGAAGGGATTCGCGGATCGCCCGGATCTCCCGGGTCTTGCGCAGCGAGAAGTCGCCGTAGAGCTGCAGGTCCTTGGCGTCGATCCCCTCGGCCTGGCGCTCGGTCAGCTCCGACTGCAGCTCCTTCAAGGCGCCGCGCTCCGACTTCAGGCGCTCGCGCGCGTCGTCGTGCTGCTGCCTGGCCTGGGCCAGCTCCAGCTGGTGCATCCGCTCCACTTCCTTGCGAAACTTGAGGACCTGCTCAAGTCGGAATTCCGGTTGTCCTGCCATCTGCTACCTCCTTACTCTGCCTAGCCCTGGTACCCCTGGATGATGGAGGCGAGTTCCGCGACCGCCGCGTCGACCCCCACCGCGTCCGAGATGTCCTGCTTCAGGTAGGCGACCATCTGGTCCATCTTCGCCACCGCGTAGTCGATCTTCGGGTTGCTCCCCATCTTGTAGGCCCCGATGTTGATCATGTCCTCGGCCTGCCGGTAGGCGGCCAGGACCTCCTTGAACTGCCCGGCCAGCCTGCGGTGCTCCGGCGTGGTGACGTCGGACATGACGCGGCTGGCGCTGTTTAAGAGGTCGATGGGGGGATAGATGTTGCGCGCCGCCAGTTCGCGGGCGAGGATGATGTGCCCGTCCAGGATGCTGCGCATGGCGTCCGAGATCGGCTCGTTGAAATCGTCCCCCTCGACCAGCACGGTGTAAAGGCCGGTGATCGACCCCCCCTGGAAGTTGCCGGTGCGCTCCAGAAGCCTCGGGAGCGCGGCGAACACACTCGGGGTGTACCCCTTGGTGGTGGGGGGCTCGCCGATCGCCAGCCCCACCTCGCGCATCGCCATGGCGAAGCGGGTGGCCGAGTCCATCATGAGGAGCACCTTCTTCCCCTGGGCCTGGAAGTACTCGGCGATGGTGGTGGCGATGTAGGCCCCGCGCATCCTGACCAGCGGGGGCTGGTCCGAGGTGGCCACCACGACCACCGACTTCGCCAGACCCTCCTGCCTCAGGTCCTTCTCCAGGAACTCCCTGAGCTCGCGGCCGCGCTCGCCGATCAGGGCGATCACGTTGACGTCGGCCTCGGTGTAGCGGGCGATCATCCCGAGGGTGGTCGACTTGCCGACCCCGGACCCCGCCATGATGCCGACCCTCTGCCCCTCGCCGCAGGTCAAAAGCCCGTTGATGGCCCGGATCCCCAGGTCGAGCGGCTTGCGGATCGGCCGCCTGAGCATCGGGTTTACCGGTGCGGCGTAGATGGGGTATTCGTCGGCCACCGTGATGGGGCCCTTGCCGTCGATCGGCTCGCCCAGCCCGTCGATCACCCGGCCCAGGAGTTCGGGCCCCACGCCGAGCGCCGCCTTCTCGCGCCGGACCGAGATCAGGCTCCCAAGCCCCACCCCGCGCAACTCACCCAGCGGCATGAGCAGCGTCTTGTTGTCGCGAAACCCCACCACCTCGGCGGGGATGGGATCGGCCCCCTCGGAGTGCACGTCGCACAGGCTCCCCACCGCGGTCTCCGGGCAGTACCCCTCGATCACCAGCCCCACCACCTGGGTGACCTTGCCGTGGAAGCGGACCGGCTTCGCGCCCTGCACCACCTTCAGGTATCGGCTCAGGTCAATTCCCACCCTGCCCCCCGTGCCGCAGGCACCTCTCTTCGCACAGGCGGCGATAGATCTGGTCCAGCTGGCTCTCGACGCCGGCATCCAGGGTGCCGCGCGCGGTCTCCACCAGGCAGCCCCCCGCCGGGAGCGCGGCATCCTCCTTGAGGGAGACCCGTCGCTTCTCCCCCGGGGAGACGGCGAACTCCGGGCGCTGCACCACCATCTGGTAATCAGCGGGGCTGAGCCGGACCACCACCTCCCCGGCGTCGGAGGCGAGTTCTACGGCCCCCTGCACCACCGAGGCGAGGATCCAGGGGTCGCAGGAGAGCTCGCGCTGCAGGACGGTCCGGGCGATCGAGACGGAAAGCTTCAAGAGGTCCTCCTCCGACTCCTGCAGGATGCGCCCCCTGATGGGCCCCGTGGCCAAAAGGGCCTGGGCCAGTGCCTCGCTCACCTTGGCGAAGTCCTCCTCGGCCTGGCGCCTCCCTTCCTTGAGCCCCTCGGCGTGGGCCTGCTGGATGCGCCGCAGCGCCTCTTCCTCGAGGATCATCGGGGGCTGGTAGACCTCCTCCTCCTCGACTTCCTCCTCGGGCTCGACCTCCTCGTCCTCGCGCCCCAGGTTGACGGCGCGGAACGGTTCCGGCGCGGGCGGCTCCACCACCTCCCCCAGGGGTCCCAGGGTGTAGCTCGGCGGGAGTTCCGCCCCTTTCCTGATGATCTTAGACGAGGACATCGTCGGCCCCGCGACCCGCGATGACAACCTTCCCTTCCTCCTCCAGCTTCCGGACGATTTTGATGATCTCGGACTGGGCCTTCTCCACGTCGGAGAGGCGTACCGGGCCCATCACCTCGAGGTCCTCCTTGATCATCTCGGCCGCGCGGCTCGAGATGTTGCGGAAGATCTTCTCCTTCACCTCGTCCGGCGAGGTCTTCATGGCGAGGGTCAAGGTGTCGTTGGACACCTCGCGCATGATCCCCTGGATGCCGCGGTCGTCCAGCTTGAAGATGTCTTCGAAGGTGAACAGGTGCTTTCTGATCACCTCGGCCAGAGGCGGCTTCATGGAGTCGAGCTTGTCGAGGATCTTCTTCTCGCGGCTTCTATCGAGGTGCCCGAACATGTCGACCACCTTCTCGACGCCGCCCACCTTGAAGCGCTGCACCCCGCCCAGGGCGGTGAGTTCCACGCGGATCACCTCGTCGATCTCGGCCAGGATCTCCGGCGAGACCTGGTCGACCTCGGCGATGCGGATCACCACCTCGGCCTGCAGTTCCTGGGGGAGCAGCGAGATGATCTCGCTGGTCTGCTTCGGCTTCAGCTTGGCGAGGATCACCGCGATGGTCTGCGGGTGTTCCTGGGAGAAGAAGTTGGCGATGGTGCGCGGGTCCATGGTGGACAGCAGGTCGGTCATGTCCCCGATGCCGGAGGTGCGGATCTCGTTCAGCAGGGACTCGGCGCGCAAGGGGCCGAGCGCCTTCTCCAGGATCTTCTTGACGAACTCCTCCCCCTGCGAGAAGAAGCCGGTCTCCGGGTTGGTGATGTCGGTGAACTCGGCGACCACCGCGGAGATCTCCTCGCGGGTCACGTGGCCGAGCTTGGACATGCTCTGGCTGATCTTCTTGATGTCGGTGTCGTCCATGTGGCCGAACACCTTGGCCGTCGCCTCGGGTCCCAGGTAAAGAAGGAGTATCGCGGCTTTCTCAGCTCCCGTCATGCACCACCTCTAGGTTCTGCGCGACGCCTTTGGCGTGACGCGCGTCAATAAATCGTCAGTCTTTGCGGCTCAGCCAGTTCTGGAGGATCTGGGCGACCTGGTAGGGGTCCTGCTTCACCTTCTCGATCAGCTCGAGCTGGGTGATCCTCATGGCCTCCTGCTCCTTGTTGGCCTGCTCCACCAGCTTGATGGCGTCCAGGTCGGGAATCGGGATCAGGCTCTCCTGGTGCGGCTCGGTCTTGAGCACCTTCAAAAGCGGGCGGATCACGAACAAAAGCAGTGCGGCGAAGCCCAGGGCGATAAGGCCGTTTTTCATGAGGGCCTGCAGGATCGGCGCGTCCCACCAGCGGGGCGCCTCGCCGGCGGCGTCGCCGGTCTCCTGGAAGGGGATGTTGGCCACGGTCACCTGGTCGCCGCGCTCGGCGTTGAAGCCGACCGCGCTCTTCACCAGGGCCTCGATCTTCTGCAGCTCGTCCGGGCTCCTCGGCTGGTACTTGGGCTTCGCGTCGGGCTTGGCGCCCGGGGCGAGTTCGTACTTGCCGTCCACCAGGATGGCCACCGATACCTTGGAGAGGCTCCCCACCGGCTCGATGATGCGCGAGGTGGAGCGGCTCACCTCGTAGTTCAGGGTCTCGTCGCTCTTGGAGCCCCCACCCTGGGTGCTGGACGCGGCGCCGTTTTGGCGGTTCAGGTTGGACTGCACCCCGGGGACGCCGGAGGCGGTCGTGGTGGTGGATCCCTTCTCGTCGCTTCTCTGCTCGCTTCTCACCGCGCTCGCGTCCGGGTCGTAGCGCTCCTCGAACTTCTCCACCTGCTTGAAGTCGAAGTTAGCCGAGACGCGGGCCACCGACTTGCCGCTCCCCACCACGCGGTCCAGCAGGCTCTGCAGCTTCTCCTCCTCGGCCCTCTCGAAGGCGAGCTGGGTCTCCTGGCGCGCGCCGGAGAGCTTGCTGGCGGGGTCCTGGACCGAGGCCTTGCTGAGCACCTTGCCGCGGCTGTCCAGGACGCTTACGTGGTCGGGGTCCATCCCCTCGATCGAGGAAGCCACCAGGTGCACCACGCCGTTCACCTCGGCTTCCCTCAGGGTCCGGTTCGCCTTCATCTTGAGGACCACCGAGGCGGTGGCGGGCTTCTCGGAGTCCTTGAACAGGGACTTCTCGGGGAGCGCGAGATGCACCCGGGCCGACTCGACCCCGGCGATCTGGGAGATGGTCCGCGACAGCTCGCCCTGCAGCGCCCGCTGGTAGTTGAGCTTCTGCACGAACTCGGTCATGCCGAAGTTCTTGCGGTCGAAGATCTCGAACCCGACTCCACCCCCCTGCGGGAGCCCTTCGCTCGCCAGCGAGAGCCTGAGCTCGTGCACCTTCTCCGCGGGAACCAGGACGGCCTTGCCGTCCTCGGTGATCTGGTAGGGAACCTTCTGTTCCTTGAGCTTCTTGACGATCTCACCGGCGTCCTCGCTGTTCAGATTGGCGAACAGGGGGCGGTAATCGGTCTTGTTCGCCACGCTGATCAGCGCGGCGAAGGCAAGCAGCGTCACCAGGGCGACAGCGCCCACGATCAACCGCTTGGCGGTGTTCAGGGCAAGAACGGGTTCCAGTAGTTTTTTAAGGCCTTCCGGCATGGCGTCCCCATCTCGTAGGTAGGCGTACCTCCCGTCGGGGGAGGATTGCAGAGGTAGCGCCGGCGGGGGTTACCCGCCCAAGCGTCCGTCGAAACCGGTTAGACCGGCATCCTCATGATTTCCTGGTAGGCCTCCACGGCCTTGTTGCGCACCTGGGTGAGCATCTGGAACGAGACGCTGGCCTTTTCCACTGCCAGCATCACCTCGTGCAGCCCCTTGTTCTCGCCGGTGGCGAGCCCCTGGATCGACTTGTCCGCGCTGTTTTGCAGACCGTTCACCTTGCCGACCATCTTGCTTAACAGGTCCCCGAAGTCGTTGACCGCGTTGGGGACCGCCTGGTCCTGCTGGACCGGGAAGGCTTGGGACAGACCGCCAGAGATGCCGGAGACGGCAGTGATTTCCATGAGATACTCCTTGAAAAACGGGTAGTTGTTGTGTGGTTGTTAGCGGCCCAGGTCCAGGGTCTTGAGGGCCATCGCCTTGGCGGCCTGCGCCGCGGTGACGTTGGCCTCATAGCTGCGGGTGGCCGACACCATGTCCGCCATCTCCTCGACCACGTTCACGTTGGGATAGGCGACGTAGCCGTTCGCGTCGGCGTCCGGGTGGGTCGGTTCGTACTGCAGACGGGGCGGGTTCGGGTCCTCGCGCACCTGGCTCACCTCGACCTTGCGGGCCGCGGCGGCCTTCCCCAGGGCGGCGCCGAAGGAGCTCTTCTCCGCGGGGGTCGCGGTGAAGATGGCGTCCTTGCGCCGGTAGGGCCCCCCCTCGGCGCTGCGGGTCGAGTTCACGTTGGCGAGGTTCGAGGAGATCAGGTTGATCCTGGTGCGCTCCGCGCTGAGGGCCGAGGAGCTTATGTCGATAGAGGAAAAGAAGTCCATTTAGAGGGTCCCCCTGATTGCCTGCTTCATCATCTCGAATTTCTTGGTCAAGAGCTGGATGGAGGCGTTGTACATGATCTGGTTCTCCGACAGGCGGCCCATCTCGTTTTCCAGCTCCACCGAGTTGCCGTCGGGGCTTGGCGCCTTGCCGGGGACCTCGACCACCTCGCCGGTGACCAACTCCAACCGGGGATTCCCCTGCCCCTTGAGCGGGATGTGGCGTGGGTTGGTGAGCGAGCCCTTCCCCCCCTTCTTGAGCGCCCCCTGCAGTTCCTTCTCGAAGCTCAGGTCGGTCGGGGTGTAGCCGGGGGTCTCCGCGTTGGCCACGTTGGCCGCGATGAGTCCCTGCCGCTTCGACCTCAGGTCCAGCGTCTTGCCGAGCAGCTCGATGGAGCCGCCGAAGATTCCGTTGACAGGCATGCCTTCCTCCTTGTACCAGTGCACAGCCTGCAGCAGCAAAAGCCGTACCAGAGACCGAGGCGCGCAGTTACAGGCACTTGCGCCGCCCGAGTCATGGTTTTGACAGGCTAGGGGAGTTCCCCGGCGATTTTCAGACGCCAGCCCAGGTCGGCGAGCGACTCGCTGGCGAGCTTGGCCCAGGTGCCGGCCTCCTTCATCTTGACCACCTCTTCCCAGGCAGCCTTGGCCTCGCGCACCATCTTCAGCTGCAGGTAGATCTCCCCCATCTTGTACCGGAACAGGGCGGCGTTCTCGCCGCCGGTCACCTTGAGCCCCGCGCGGCAGGTCTCGAGCGCCGCGGGGTACTGCTTCAGCGCACTGCGCCCGTTCAAGAGCATGAGGTAGCTGTCCGCCAGGAGGTTGCTCCCGGCGGGGGGCGCGGCGCAGAAACGGCTCAGCGCCCGCTCGGCCCCGGGCCAGTCGTTGCCGGCCACCAGCGCCTTGCCGAGGTAGTAGTTGCTCTCCGGGGAGAGCGCGCTGCGTCCCTTCTGGTTCAGGAAGGCGAGCTCGGAGGCCACCTGCTTCAGGTCCCCCTGCTCGAAGGCCATGCGCGCCAAAAGCTCGTGCAGGCCCTGGGTGCGGGGGTCGGACGGGTAGCGGGCCAGGAAGCTGCGCGCGCTCGCCTGGGCCAGGGGGCGGTTCCCCACCGCGAGCGCGTCGTCGATCAGGCGCCCCAGCATGAAGGGGGCGGAGCCGCCGGCCCAGGGGCGCTCCAAGAGGTAGCCGAACAGGGCGAGCTCCTGGTTGAGCATCCCCGCCTTCTGGCAGGACTGGGCCAGCCGGGGGGCGAACTCCGGATCGGCGAAGCAGCGGGTCAGGTACTCCTTGTTCTCCAGGGCGAGCTGCACCAGCTCCTGGTAGCGGCGCCCGGTCCAGCTCTCGCCTAAGGCCGGCACCAGCAGTTCCTCGCGCATCTTCTTCACGATGGTGGAGAAGATGCCGCGCGGGTAGCGCTGCTGGTACGCGATGGCCGTGCCGAGCCCGGCGCGGGCAGGGCCGTAGAGCCCCTGCACCAGGGCGAGCTTGTAGAGCGCCTCGTCGCGCAGCGGGAAATCGCAGGGGGAGCCGTAGATCTGCTGGTAGCGGTCGGAGAGTTCCTGGTAGCGGTCCCGGGAGATGCTGAACAGCTCGCCGTCCACCAGTTTCATGCGTGCGCGCTGGGCCGGGGGGGTGCCGGCTGCGTGCGCCGCCACCGTGCGGTAGAGGTTCCGGGCCTGGGCGGCGTTGCCGTGCCGGGCGGAGAGCTCGGCCAGGCGGTTCACCAGCTGCGGGACGTAGCCGGTGCCGGCCATGCGGCCGACCAGGTCTCCCAGGAGCCTGCGGGCGCCCTGGTAGTCTCCGCTTCTGGCCTTCAGGTCGGCGAGCGTCTGCATAAGCTCCGGGGACTGCCCGGGGTACTCCGGCCAGAGCGCGGCGGCCGCGTCATAGGCCTTGCGCGCCTCGTCGTAACGTTCCAGCTGCACCAGCGCCTGGGCGCTTCTGAACCCTGCCAGGGCGCGCACCTGCGGGCTCTTTCCCTGGAAGTTGGCCAAAAGCTTCAGCGCGTCGCTTGCCTTTTCCTTGTAGAGTGCCCCCTCGGCCAGCTCGAAGAGCTTCACCTCCTGCTCCGGGAGCAGGCGCTTCAGGGTCTTGGTATCGGTGGGGGTGAAGGGGAGCGCGGCCGGCGCCGGGGTGCTGTAGTCGCGCACGAACTGCTCGACACCCGAGAGGATCGGCTCGCGCCCGGGGAGGACGTCCACGCGGTTCGGGCGTTTCAGGGACGGGCCGATGTCCAGGGTGAGCACGGTGGGGGCCACGAAGTCGACCAGCGCCACCCCGGTGTCGGGCTGCCGGGTCGGCACGGTGAGCTGCAGGTGGTCCTGACGCGAGGAGCAGATGATCCCCCCCAGGTTCTGGTCGCGGTAGCCGCGCAGCCCCTTGAAGCCTGGGGCGTCGGCCTGCCGCACCAAGAGGCGCACCCGGTCGCTGCCACGGGTCAGCTGGTAGTCCGGGGGAGCCTGGAAGAACAGCTCGACCCGGGTGAAGCCGTGGTGGGGCCGTACCTTGATGCGCAGCAACCGGTTGGCCTCCTCGCCCCGGGCGGTGCCGGGGAGTGCACAGAGCGCGACCAGGAGCAGCCAGAGGTGCCGGCGGGTTTGGGCGGTAGCGAGCAAAGAAGTCATGAGGGGTGTTAAGGCAAAAGGCGTGCCCAATCTCGTAACGCCGACTCGGAGGGGGGGAAGAGGGGTTCGAACCCTCTCCAGGGGGGCAATGCGCCCCAGGCGGGGGTGCCGGGGAGGCCAAGCGGCGCCCCGCCAGTCAAAAAAACCGCAGCGGGAGATGTTTTTTTGACGTCTGTCCGGGGTGCTCCACGCATTTGGTGCTTGCGCCGTCGCGCCCCGGGCGGGTGGCGCCGGATGCAGCTAGCGGGTGGGGTGGCAAGGGCGGCGCGGCACGTCGCAGGCTCCGCCGCGCTCGGTGCGGAACCGGGGAGCGCTGCGGGAGCCGAAAAGCGGTCTAGTGAGGGAAACCTGCGGAGGGGGTCCGGGAGGAGGATCGGGCGGCGCTGCCGCCGGTCAGCTTGCCTTGAGAAACTGGTCGACCTTGGCGTTCAACTCGTCGTGGTCGAGCGGGGGCATCAGGATACCCTTCACCCCGGCCTTGAGCGCCTTGAGCACCGCAACCCGGGTCCACTGGGGGGCGCAGACCAGCACCGAGCCGCCGGAGCGTCCCACCAGCGGAACCACCCGGTTGAAGATCGACAGATCGCGGTCTGCGGTCCGTTGCAGGGTCACCAGGGCGAGTTTCACCTCGCCTTGCGCCAGCACCGCCTGCAGATCGGCGTCGAGCGGGGCGTGGATCAGGCGCAGCCCCTTGGGCTCCAGTTCCGACACCAGGTTCTCGCGTCCCTCGACGTCCCCCATGACGAGGATCGAGGGGAGCGGCTTCTCCTCCTTGGCCTGGCCGGTCGCCTCGGCCGACGCGGCCGCCTCGGCCAGCTCCTCCGCGCTCGGTTCGGGCTGCGGGTCGAAGAGGTTCGCCAACTCGGGCGGCACCATGATGTCGATCCGGTCCATCTCCTGTCCCTGGATCTCCAGGGGGGCGCGGTACATGAGGTAGGGGGCGTCGGGAAGCGGCAGCTCGTCGGTAAGCTCGTCCATTCCCGGCACGTGCTTCACCGGGGCCAGGAGCTTCAGGTGCACCTTGTCGGGGAGCATCGGCTGGAAGATCGAGTTGAAAGAGCCGATGACCTGGTTGGCGATCTCGCCGAAGGCGTCGACGTCGTCGGGCTCCTGGATGCAGAGGCGGCGCTTCTCGGCGACGCGGGGGCCGGGGATGCCGAGCAGGATGGAACTCATGACGATGGCGTCCGCCAGCGCGAAAACCAGGTAGAAGCGCCCCGGGTAGGCCTCGCGCGACTCCACGCCCACCACGTAGACCGGGTTCGCCTCGTCGTCGCCGAAGTAGGACCTGCGGTCGGTGTTGAGCATGTCCGACTCACCGACGGTCAGGCTCTGCCCCAGGAGCATCGAGCTCTCTTCGCCCGCCTGCTTCATGGCGGCGTCCAACATCGCTTGTAGCTTTTCAAATGCCGGCATGGGTACCTTCTAGTTTTCCTTGTGCAGCTTGAGTCCGACCAGGAAACGGTCCCCTTCGTTTATGAAGGGGATGATCACGCAGTCGCTGTCCGACATCGAGTTCACGGTGTAGTCCTCCCCGGCGATCACGGTGGGGATGGAGAGGTTGATGTCCAGCCCCCCCTTGGAGAGGATCTGCTTCACGTAGCCGCCGAGCATGTTGGCGATCTCGCCCAGGGCGTCGTTCACGTCGTCGTCCACCTCGTCCACCTCGAGCCCCAGCATGTTGGAGGTGACCTTGAGGGCGAGGGTCTTGGGGCAGTGAATCGAGAGGATCCCCGTGTAGGTGCCGGCCAGCCCCACCATCCCGGTAACCGAGCAGTGAAAGGTGGTGACCGGCTCCTTGAGCGGGTAGGAGTCTTCCAGGGGCATCATCACCATGGTGTCGAACACCTCCTTGGTGGCGTTGATGACGTAGCCTGCCAGAGTCTCCTCGGTCAGCTGCGTCGCCTGGAAGATCTCCTGGCTGAGGGCCATCATAAGAGGCTCCCCAGCTTCTCGTTGAGTTGGTCCGGGGTGAACGGCTTCTTGATGCTGTCGTTGGCGCCGTTGTTCATCGCCTCCTTGAGGATGTCCTCGCCACCCTCGGTGGTGATCATGACGATGGGGACGGTGACCCCCTTGGCGCGCACGCACTTGATGAACTCCAGGCCGTCCATGTTGGGCATGTTGATGTCCGACAGGATGAGGCTTATGCTCTTGCCTTCCATGGTGCTCAGCCCCTCGATGCCGTCGCCGGCCTCGTAGATGTCGTCGACCGGCAGGCCGGCCTGGCGCAGGCTGCGGGAGATGATCTTTCTCATCGTCGAAGAATCGTCCACGATCAGTACGTTGCCCATGTTGTTGCTCCTCCTTGGTGTGTGTATGGCGCCCACGGCGTTTTCGGATGCGCCCGGGACAGTGACCGCGTGGGGCTGCCCGAGCCGGGTCTGTTGTACGGACTTACCGGGCCTCTTCGGCTCCGGGCGGCGGAACTTTAGTGATCAGTGGTGCGTAGCGCCGTTAAGCGGCAGGAAGACCGAGAAGCGGCTCCCCTTGCCGACCGTGCTCTCGACGTTGATGCTCCCGCCGTGCGCTTCCACGATCGCCTTGCTGATGGTGAGCCCCAGCCCGGTCCCCTTGAAGCCCTGGGCCACGCTGGAGCGGAAGTACTTGTTGAAGATGCGCGGCAGCTCGTCGCAGGGGATCCCGATGCCGGAGTCGCTCACCTCGACCAGGAGCGCGCCGTCCCTGAGCGCGCTGGCGAGGTGGATGCTGCCGCGCCGCGGCGTGAATTTGACCGCGTTGCCGATCAGGTTGGCAAATACCCGGCCGATCTGTTTGCCGTCCAGCTCGATCCAGGGGATATCGGGGTCGATCTCCTTGGAGAAGTGCGAGCCGTGCACCACCGCCTCGCGCTCCCCGTCGGTGCAGCAGCTCTCAAGGAGCGACTTCACGTTGCAGGGGTGCCGGTCGATCTGCAAAAGCCCCACCTCGAGCCGGTAGGCGTCCAGGACGTCCTCGATCATGGAGAGCATCTTTACGGCGCTTTTGTCCATCTCGGTCATGAAGAGCTGCAGCGAGGGGTGGATCTTCTCCCCCACCTCCCCCAGCAGGGCCTGGACGTACCCCATGATCACGGTGAGCGGCGATTTGAGGTCGTGGGTCATCATCGCCACGAACTCCTCGCGCTGGCAGCGCTCGCGTTTTTCGCTGGTGACGTCGCGCAGTTCGAAGATCTCGCCGCGGTACTCCCCGGACTCGAAGATGGGGGCCGAGCGGACCAGGATCACCGTCCCCTCGACGCTCACCTCCACCGGCTGGTCGTGGCACTCCTCGCTGAGCACCCGGTAGATGTGAGTGCGCAGGGGGAGCATGTCGATGCGCTTGTCGAGGAATTCGCCCGGCGCCACCTTGAGGATCTGCTCCGCCCTGCGGTTCAGGTAGGCGAGCGTCCCCGAGGCGTCCAGATGTACGATCCCCGACTCGATCTGCTGCAGGAGCATTTGCGCTCTCAGGTCCGCTTCCGCGTGCATTGCCCCCTCCGTAAAGTCAACGTGCTGCGTGTGCTGGTTATCTTATCGGAACGCCGGGTCCGAGCTTGAGGGTCGGGAGGCGTTTTTTAGCGAACAGGTGACCTTTTTTTCATGGAAGGTTTGGGAGGGGGGAGACGAAGGAGGGAAGGATGCCGCTGAGCCGGACGGTGGAGAGTTCCCCCCTCCCTTGACGGGAGGGGGGTGGGGGGTGGGTGAAGCTGTCAGCTGCGATGGGGTAGCCAGTTCCCCCTCACCCTGTCCCTCCCGCAAGGGAGGGGACCCGCTGACACGCTCCCCGGTATTGGGAAGAGCCATGCACCCGGAAGCGGGCTATTTCTCGATCGGATAGCCGTTGCGGTACCAGCCGACCAGGCCGTCCGAGATCTGGTACACCTCGCGGTAGCCGCGCGATACCAAGAGGTCCGCCGCGGAACTGGAGCGGGCGCCCACCGAGCAGTACAAAAGCAGCGGCCGGTCGCGCGGCAGCTCCTTGAGCCGCTGCGGCAGTTCGGCGAGCGGGATGAGCTTCGCGCCGCGCAGCCGGGCCATCCGGAACTCGTCCGGGGTCCGCACGTCCACCACGAGCACCTTCTTGTCCCGGGCCAAAAGCTCGCGGGCCTGGGTGGAGGTGATGTTGCGTGCTTGCGAGGCGAAGCCGCTTACCGCGACCAGCAGGAAAAGCGCCAGGAGCAGCGCGCTTTTCAGATAGTGTGTCAGTTTCATGACAGTTACTCCTCGAACTCCAGGGTGTAGCCGACCTGGGCAGGGCGAAAGCCCGGGAACTCCCGTGCCAGCCGGGCCGAAGCGGCGAAACCGGTGCAGTGCCCGGCGCAGAGTTTTTTCAGTCCGTACTTCTTCAGGGTGCGGATGGTCCCCTCGATCTGGTGCTCCGAGCAGAAGGCCAGGTGGCAGCCGCCGACGATCCCGTAGACCTCGGAGACGCCGGTTTGCTCGCGCGCCCACTCCACCGTGTTCACCACGCCGGCGTGGCAGCACCCCAAAAGGAGCAAAAGCCCCTTTCCCGTGACGATGACCAAGGACTGGTCGTCGGGGACCCGGTCCGGGAAACAGCCGGCTGCGTCGCAGAAAAGCCCCGCGTCGCCGCGCTCGAACTCGGTAGTGCGGGGGACCTCGCCGGTCAGGAAGATCCCCGGGGCCACTGGCCGAAAGCCCTCCGCGTAATCGAAACTCGCTCCCAGGCCGGCCAGGAACTCCTCGCTGTAGGGGATGCCGACCGAGCGCTCGCTCCCCTCGCGGACGGCGTAGCGCCGGGTAAAGACACCCGGGTGGGCCAGCACCTTTTTGGGGCCGCAGCTCTGCAACAGCGGCCAGAGCCCGCCGGCATGGTCGTAGTGCCCGTGGGAGAGGATCACCTGCCCCACCTGCTTCAGGTCCTGGTTCATGCGCTGGGCGTTATGCAAAAGGGTCTGCCCCGCCCCGGTGTCGAAGAGGATCGTTTCCCCGTCCTTCTCGAGCAAAGCCGCGAAGCCGTGTTCCCCCAGGGTCCCCGAGAGCGCTCCCGCCGTGTTGTCGCAAAGGATCCTGATCCGTCCGCTCATTTGCAGCAGCCCTGCGGCTGCTTGGGCACCCCGAGCTTCTCCAGGATGGTCATCATGGGGCACCAGTTGGTGAAGCCGGACTGCAGGAGGTTGAGCCCGATGAAGGCGGTGAACCAGAGCCAGCGGGGATCAAGGTAGTGGGCGAGGGCCAGGGAGATGAGGGTAAAGCTTCCGGCGATGAGGCGCAGCCATCTGTCGATGTACATGGTTTTCCTCCGTGTGTTACCTGGGCTCGAAGCCCTGGGCCAACAGCAGTTCAGCCACCTTCCCTGCCGTGGTGGCAGTCAGGTTGACGCACCCTTTCTTGCCGTGCGCCGTGAGGATCTTGCAGCAGGTCGCGCCGTACTGGTCCTTGAACCAGGTGTGCAGTTCGCGGGTCAAGGCCGCGGCCGCCTTCTTGTCTCCGGCCAATACGAGGCCGATGGCCATGGTGCCGCCGGAGACCGCGCCGCAGATGCAGCCGGCGCCCGAGCCGCCGCCGAAGCCCGCCGCCATCTGTACCGCCTCTTCGGGGAGCTGCGGGGCGAAGTTTTGGCGCAGCGCAGCGAGCACCGCCTCGGCGCAGTGCAGCTTCCCGGAACGGTAGAACCCTTCCGCCTGGTCGGCGACCCGCGAGGCGACATCCGCCGTCATTTCTTTTTCGAGCGTCTCATTTTTCATCCAGAACATCCGGCCTCCGTGGTTTTGACTTTTAACGCGCTACGTGGTGCTGGTGCTGCTTGTTACTTCGCAGAAGTAGAGGGTAGCAAAACCTTCCCCGGTACCCAACGAAAATTCACCCCTTTTGTTGGCCGAAGCGCTGTCGCCCCTCCCTAAACCGCCGCCTTGGACCGGTGCTTCTCCTTCCAGGACTCCACCAGGAAGTAGAGGATCGGGATGGTGATCCGGGAAAGTGCCGTAGAGGCGATCTCGCCGCACATCATGGCGAGCGCGAGCCCCTGGAAGATCGGATCGAAGAGGATCACGAAGCTCCCCACCACCACGGCCGCCGCAGTCAGGAGCATGGGGCGGAAGCGCACCGCGCCGGCGTCGATGATCGCCTCGTCGAGCGGCATCCCCTCGCGGCGCCTCAGCTCGGCGAAGTCGATGAGGATGATGGAGTTCCGCACGATGATGCCGGCCAGGGCGATGAAGCCGATCATGCTGGTGGCGGTGAAGAAGGCGCCCATGAGCGCGTGCCCCGGCAGGATGCCGATCAAGGTGAGCGGGATGGGGGCCATGATCACCAAGGGGGTGGTGAAGTCCTTGAACCAGGCCACCACCAGCACGTAGATGAGCACCATGACGGTGGCGAAGGCGGCACCCAGGTCGCGGAAGACCTCGTAGGTGATGTGCCACTCGCCGTCCCACTTGATCCCGGGGCGGGTCTCGTCCCAGGGCTGCGAGGCGGCCCGCTGCTCGATCCGGTACCCTCCGGGATGCGGGATCTTGTCGATCTCCTTCTGCATCTGGAGGATCGCGTAGACCGGCGCCTCGATCACCCCGGCCACGTCCCCGGTGACGTAGACCACGCTCTTCAGGTTCTTGCGGTAGAGCGACTTGTCCTCCACCCCCGGTACCACCCGGACCAGCTCGGAGAGCGGCACGTTCCCCTTGGCGCCGGGGACGTAGACCGAGGCGAGCGAGGAGAGGTCGTTGCGCGAGCCGGTGGGAAGCCGCAGGTTGATGAAGACCGGCTCCTTCTCACCCGCCACGTGCATGAGGCCGGCCGGCGCTCCCCCCACGGCGACCTGCAGCGTCTGCACCACGTCGGCCGCCGCCACCCCCGAGAGAGCCGCCTTCTCGCGGTCCACCTCGAAGCGGTAGCTCGGCTGGTCGTCCTCCTGGTACCAGTCGGCGTCCACGACGCTGGCGGTCTTCTTGAAGATCTCCTTCACCTTGGCGGCGACGGCCACCCGGGTCGCCTGGTCCGGGCCGTAGACCTCGGCCACCAGGGTGGAGAGGACCGGCGGTCCCGGCGGGATCTCGGCGACCTTGATCCGGGCGCCGTAGCGGTCGGCGATCGCCTTCAGCTGCGGACGGATCCGCTTGGCGATGTCGTGGGACTGCCCCTTGCGCTCATCCTTCCCGACCAGGTTCACCTGGATCTCGGCGATGTTCGCTCCCTTCCTGAGGTAGTAGTGGCGCACCAAGCCGTTGAAGTTGAAGGGGGAGCTGATCCCGACGTAGCTTTGGAAGTCGGTGACCTCGGGGACCTTCCTGAGCGCGTCCCCCAATTCCGCCACCAGGCGGGCGTTCTCCTCCAGCGTGGTCCCCTCCGGCGCGTCCACGATGAGCTGCAGCTCGCTCTTGTTGTCGAAGGGGAGCATCTTCACGGTGACCGCCTTGAAGTAGATGAGCGAGCAGGAGGCCAAGAGCAGGACCACCACCAGCGTGAGGAACCCGGCGCGCACCTTCTTTTTATGCAGCAGCGCCCCCATGATGCGCCGGTAGAAGCGGGTCACCGAGGACTCCTCCGGCTCGGCGTCGCTGTTAAAGTGCGACTCACCCTTCATGAAACGGTAGGCGAAGTAGGGGGTGACGATGAAGGCGATCAAGAGCGAGAAGACCATCGCCATGCTGGCGCCGACCGGGATCGGGCGCATGTACGGCCCCATGAGCCCCCCCACGAACCCCATGGGGAGGATCGAGCCGATGACCGCGAGCGTCGCGAGCATGGTCGGGTTGCCGATCTCGTCCACCGCGCGGATCGCCGCCTCCAGCGGTTTCAGGCGCGTGGTGGTGAAGTAGCGGTGGATGTTCTCCACCACGACGATGGCATCGTCCACCAGGATCCCGATGGAGAAGATGAGCGCGAACAGGGTGATCCGGTTCAGCGTGTAGCCGACCCGGTTGAAGATGAACATGGTGAGGGCGAGCGTCACGGGGATCGCGATGGCCGCGACGGCGCCGGCGCGCCACCCCATGAAGACCGCGATCAGGATGGTGACCGAGATGGCCGCCAGGAACATGTGGAACAGGAGCTCGTTGTTCTTGTCCTTGGCGGTCTCGCCGTAGTTGCGGGTGACCGTCACCTGCATCTCGGACGGGATGATCTTCCCCTTCTGGAACTCCACCCGTTTCAGGAGGTCCTCGGCGACCCAGGTGGCGTTGGCCCCCTTCCTCTTGGCTATGGAGATGGTGACCGCTGGGTAATCGCCGGTCCCGCCGGTGAGCCCCTTGTGCGAGGCGGCCGGCCCGAGGCCGAAGAAGACGTAGTCCTGGGGGTCCTGGACGCCGTCGGTTACCGTGCCCACGTCGGAGAGGTAGACCGGTCGGCCGTCCTTCACGCTCACCACCAGGCGCTGGGCGCTCGCCGCATCAGAGAGGAAGTTCCCGGCGTTCAGCGTATAGTCGCGGTTACCCGAGGAGAGCTCTCCGGCGCGCCGGGCGAGGTTCCCCTTCTCGAGCGCCGCGGAGACGGCGAGCGGCGAGAGACCGTAGGCGGAGAGGCGCCCCGGGTCGAGGCGCACCTTCAGTTCGCGGGAGAGGCCCCCCTTGATCTCGGCGGCGGCCACGTTGTCGGCCTTTTCCAGCTCGTCGCAGAGCTCGCGGGCCACGCGCCTTAGGGCGTGATGGTCGTAGCGCCCGCTCCAGAGCGTCAGGGTGAGGATCGGGACGTCGTCGATCGACTTCGGGACCACCAGCGGCTCCTGGGCCCCCGGCGGCAGCAGGGTCCGGTTGCTCATCACCTTGTTGTAGAGCTTGACGAGCGATTCCTCCATGTTCTCGCCCACCAGGAAGCGGACCGTGACGATCCCCATCCCGGGACGGCTCGCCGAGTAGAGGTACTCCACCCCCTTGATCTCCCAGAGCTTCTTCTCGAAGGGGGTGACCAGGCGCTGCTCTACCTCCTTGGGCGAGGAGCCCGGCATCGGGAAGTAGACGTCGATCATGGGGACCACGATCTGCGGCTCTTCCTCGCGCGGCGTGGCGAGCACCGAGTAGAGCCCCAACAAAAGCGAGGCACCCACGATGAGCGGGGTGAGCTTGGAATCTATGAAAGCGCGGGCGATACGCCCCGCGAAGCCGAGCTTCTCCATGGCGTCTCCCTACTCTACCTTGGCGCCGTCGGTCACCTGCTCTGCGCCGGCGACCACGATGCGCTCGCCGGCGTTCAGGCCGGAGAGGACCTCCACCCTGCCTCCCAGCGGCTTGCCCAGCTTGACCAATCTCAACCGCGCGATCCCCCCCTGCCCCACCACCCAGACCGAGGTGAGCGCACCGCGCTCCACCACCGCCTTGGCAGGGACCGCGATCCCCTGTCGGGAACCGGTCTTGAAGTAGGCCTTACCGTAGGTCCCGGCGCGTAACGCCTTGCCCGACAGGTCGATCTTCACCAGGAAAGTGCGGCTCGCCGGATCCACCAGCGGCACGACCTCGGAGACCCGCCCGTTTGCCGGCGCCCCCTCAAGGTCGAGCGCCACCTGGTCACCCGCCCTCACCTTCCCCAAAAGCCCCTCGGCCGCGGCCACTTCCAGCCGGTAGCCGCCGTCCCCTTCGACGGTGACCAGCGGCGTCCCCGGGAAAACGGTCTGCCCCGCCTCAACGGGCTTGGACACCACGACGCCGGCGATGGGCGAGGTCACCTTGCCGTATCCGGCAACCGTTCCGGCGGCGCGGGCGCTCTCCCGGCTCTGCCTGAGCCGCGCCTCGGCACGTGCGACCCCCTGCTGCGCCACCTCCTGCTCCATCCGGCGCTCCTCGAACTCCTGGCGGGTCAGCGCCTGCTCGGCGTAGAGCTTGCGGTAGCGCTCGAAAGTCGCCTCGGCGAGCCTCTTGCGCGAGCGCGCCTCGTCCACCCCGCGGCTCGCCTCCTCGACCGCCGCCTGGGCACCGGCCGCCGCCGCGCCGCTTTCAGCCGCCTCGATGGTCAGCAAAAGTTTCCCCTTGCCGATCCGCTCCCCCTCGCGCACCTGCACCGCAGAGGCCGTTCCGGAGAGCCTGGCGGCTACCAGGGCCGAGTTGCGCGCCCGAACCGTTCCTACCGCCTCCTGCAGGTCGGGGATCTGCTCCGGCGCCAGCGCGGCCACCGTCGCACCGCGCACCTGCACCGGCGCCGGCTGCTGCACCGCCTCGGGATTTTTTTTGCCGCACCCCAAAGCCGCCAAAAGGATAAGGGCCAACGCTGTGCCCGTCGCCACTCTCATCGTAAGACCTCCGTTACCAGTACTCCCGACGCGTGGTAGAGCTGGGCCGCCGAACGGAGCTCGGCGTTCTCCACCTCCACCAGGTTGGCCCGCGACCGGTTCAGGGTCGCCTCGGCATCCATCAGCTCCACCATCGAGGAGAGCCCGCCGGCAAAGCGCAGCGTCACGAGCCTCACCCCTTCCTGGGCCGCCTGGAGCGCGCCCCGCGCCGAGACGAGCCGGGCGGCCGCCTCCTGGCGGCGCAACCGGGCCTCGGTCACCTGCAGCCCGACCTCCCGGCGCCTGTCTTCCAGCACCTCGGCTGCCGCCTGGCGGCTGAGCTCCGCCCTCCCCTTCTCGTGGGAGCGGCGGGTGCCGTCAAAAATGTCCCAGCGCAGGTTGACCCCGACGTTCCAGGAGTCGTGATCGTAGCCCAGCGGCAGATCACGGTCGTTCACCTGGTAACTCGCCGAGGCGTACACCGTGGGGAGGTAGGCGTTCTTCGCCTGGCGTACCGCCAGCTCCCCCTTCTGCACCGCCTGCTCCGCAACCGCCAGGTCCGGCCGGCTCTTTAGCGCCAGCGCAGCGAGGTCCTGCCGCTGGTCCGGATCGCTCAGCTGCGGCACCCCGCCGATGTCCAGCGCCTCCCCTTCCGGCCCCCCCAGCACCAGGTTCAGGCGCAGCCGGGCGAGCTGCACCTCGTTTTGTGCCGTCACCAGCGCCTGCTCGGCCTCGGAAACCTCGGTCGCGGCCCGCAGCTGGTCCGACTTGAGCCCCACCCCGTCGCGCTCGCGTACCTGGGCCAGGCGCAGGTGCTCGCGGGCGTCGGCAAGCGCCTGGTCCGCGATCTCCCGGAAGGCCCGGGCCCGGCGCACCTCGAGGTAGGCGAGGTACACCCGGAAGGCGACCTGCTCGCGGGCCTGCCGAAGCGCGGCCTGGGCCGTCTCGGCATCCTTCTCGGCGAGCTTCACCCCGGTGGCGACGTTGAAATCGATAAGCGGCTGATCCAGGCGGACCAGGGTCCGGAAGTCGCCGCGCGGATCGGGGTTGTTCAGCTTCCCTGCCGCAAAGTCGCTCGCGGGATTGATGCGCCCTTCATCGAGCTTCATCATGAAGACACTGCTGGGGGTGGTGGAGAGGAGTGCCCCGCTCTCCAAAGAGACCCGGGGGAGGTAGCGGCTCTTGCTGCCGGCCACCCCCTCCCGCGCGGCACCCTCTTCCAGGGCCGCCGCCTTCAGGAGATGGTTGTTGGCCAGAGCCCGCTGCACCGCCTCTTTGAGGGAGACGGTTTCGCCGAAAGCGGGGACCGCCACGGCCCAGAGCAGGCAGGCGATCCGCAGTACTGCCTTGTTGTTCACCGAGATGCCTCCTGGTGGGAATCATACGCCGTAGCGGGCATATATATGAATCCTTATATATATGCTGTAAGTCCAGTTGTCAAGGTAATTCCCAGATTTTTCAGGCACGGGCTGGAGCGAGGGGAAGGGTTCGGCAGGAAGTGGGCGGCAGGAAAGGGTGGGGGGAGAGGTTGACGGCTGCGGGAAACGGGCGAGGCCACGGCGCTCCCGAAGCACCGAAAAAAAGGGCCGGCACTGTCGAAACAGGCCGGCTCCAGATTTTTTTAGGTTCTACGTTCTACGCTTTACGTTCTGCTTCTCGCCTTTAGGCGCAGCTATTGAGCAGGTAGCGTCCCACCCAGTTCTTGGAGAACTGGAAGGCGGTCCGGCCGCAGCGCTTGGACTTCTCGTGGGACCACTGGATGGCGTCGATCTCCAGGTCCTTGGTCCAGGGGATCTCGAGCTTGCGCTTGCGCGCCTCGCGCTCGACGCACAGGCGCACCGCGTCCAGGTAGCGGTCCTGGCTGAAGACGTGGAAGGCGATCCAGAGGCCGAAGCGGTCGGAGAGGGATACCTTCTCCTCCATGGCCTCGCTCTGCTGCAGCTCCCCGTTCACGAACTTGCCGCCGATCTTGTCGCTCTCGTACTCCGGAAGCAGGTGGCGCCGGTTCGAGGTCACGTAGATGAGGACGTTCTCGGGAGCCGAGTAGACCGAGCCGTCCAGCGCGCTCTTCAGCATCTTGTAGCTCAACTCGCCGATTTCGAAGGTGAGGTCGTCGCAGAGCAGGATGAAGCGGTACGGTTCGTTCTCCACCGCGCTGAAGATCTCGGAGAGGTAGATGAGGTCTTCCTTTTCCACCTGGATCACCCGAAGCCCCTCGGGTGCGAACTTGTTCAAGAGCGCCTTCACCAGCGAGGACTTTCCGGTACCGCGCGAACCCCAGAGCAGCGCGTTGTTGGCCGGCATCCCCTTCAGGAACTGGCGGGTGTTGCTGACCATGATCTCTTTTTGATTCTCGACCCCCAGAAGCTCGTCCAGCGTGGTGGTATCGGTGACCTTGACCGGCTCGAGGTAACCGGAAAACGAGTGCCGGCGCCAGTTGGCGGCGTGGCAGGTGGACCAGTCGACCGGTTTCACCGCGCGCGGGAGCAGCATTTCGACAGAGCCGAGCACGCGCTCGAGCTGGGCGACCACTTCGGGCTTCAGATTTATCATGGTTCTCCTTGTACTGATAAAAATGGCCCTTGTGTATACGTGGCAAACCGCTGATTGTCAATAGGAAAGGCGGGAGTGTAGGGGCTGGGGCTACGACAGCAACTTGGTCAAAAGATCCGGATGGATCGCGAGCCCCAGCAATCCTGCAAAGCCCATCAACCCGCCGAACCCCGCGAACACCCAGGAAAGGTAGAGCAGCCCCGCGCTGTTGGTCAAGGAGGCGACACCCAGCATCCCGAGGCAGATGGAAAGACAGGCATCGGAGAGATCGAACTGGTCGTCCCGGTAGTTCAGGTCGTCGTAGCTCTTCTCCAGGGCCTTGGCCTTCTTCATCAGCTCGGCCTCCTCCACCTGGTAGCGGGCGATGGCATCCAGGAACTGCTTCTGCTGTGCGGCGAGCTGTGCGCCACCCCTGTCCGGCGCCAGCACCTTCAGGGCCTGCAGCTGGCTCAGCCCAAGCTCGGCCATGTGGTGCTTCAGTTTCTTGGACTGGTACTCGTTCCAGCGGTCCACCGAGTCCGACTTCGCCTGCAGCATGGCCTGGACGATGTTGTCGTCCTTCACCTTGGTGACCCCCATGAAGACCGACACCAGGGCCACCGTGATGGCGACCCAGCGGTTCAAGCGATTCTGATCTTCGGCGACCTCCAACCGTTCACGCAGCTCGTTCATCTGCGACTACCTCCTGAATCCGTATCTCAATCGTGCCCGGAAGGTAAGGCTTCACGCAGTATTTGTCAACAAAGCCGTCAGCCGTCGCGACGAAGCTGCCCTCTTGATTGACGCCGCTGCTAGGCGGCCTGCGCCGACCGCCGGAAGACCGGCTCCAGGATGGCGTCGATCGCCTCCGCGTCCAGGGTCTCCCGCGCCACCAGCTCCTCGGTCAGACGCTTGAGGGCCTCCATGTGGGTCTGCAGGAGGGTGCGCACCTCGGCGTAGCAACCGGTCACGATGGCCCTGATCTCGGAGTCGATCTCCAGGGCGGTGTGCTCGCTGAAGTTCCTGGGGTGCCCCGGGTTCCCCGCTGCGGCGGAGTCGTGGTTACCGAAGGCGACCGGCCCAAAGGCGGTGGACATCCCCCAGTCGCAGACCATCTTGCGGGCGGTATCGGTAGCTCGCGCCAGGTCGTTGCCGGCTCCGGTGGTGGTCGTCTTGAAGATGAGCTCCTCGGCGGCGCGCCCCCCCATCAGCACTTTCAAGTGACCGTCCAGCATCTCCTTGGTGTAGCTGTAGATGTCCTCGGTCGGGATCTGTACCGTTACCCCCAGGGCGCGGCCGCGCGGGATGATGGAAACCTTGTGCACCGGGTCGCACCCCGGCACCAGCTTGGCGATCAGCACGTGCCCCGCCTCGTGGTAGGCGGTGGCCAGCTTGGACTCCTCGGAGAGCACCATCGACTTCTTCTCGGCCCCCATGAGGACCTTGTCCTTGGCGCAGTCAAAATCGTTCATCTCCACCAGGTCCTTGCGGGAGCGCGCCGCCAGGATGGCCGCCTCGTTCACCACGTTGGCAAGATCGGCGCCGGAGAAGCCCGGGGTGCCGCGGGCGATCACCCTCAGGTCCACCTCGGGGCTCAGGGGGACGTTCTTCACGTGCACCTTGAGGATCTCCTCGCGCCCCTTGATGTCGGGGGAGCCGACCACCACCTGCCGGTCGAAGCGTCCGGAGCGCAAGAGGGCCGGATCGAGCACCTCGGGGCGGTTGGTCGCCGCCAGCACCACGATCCCGGAATTGACCGCGAAGCCGTCCATCTCCACCAGGAGCTGGTTCAGGGTCTGGTCCCGCTCGTCGCTCGCCCCGCCGTTCGCACCGTCGCGCTTGCGCCCCACCGCATCGATCTCGTCGATGAACAGGATGCAGGGAGCCGCCTTCCTGCCGCGGGCAAAGAGGTCGCGCACCCGCGAGGCGCCCACCCCGACGTACATCTCCACGAACTCGGAACCCGAGATGGAGAAAAAGGGGACGCCGGCCTCACCCGCCACGGCGCGCGCCAAAAGGGTTTTGCCGGTCCCCGGAGGCCCCACCAGCAGGACACCCGTGGGCATCTTGCCCCCCAGGAGGGTGAAGCGCTCAGGGTCGCGCAGAAAATCCACGGTCTCCTGCAGTTCCTGCTTGGCCTCCTCGGCACCCGCCACGTCATTGAAGCGGGTCTCGGAGTCGGAGCCGCTCACCAGCCGCGCCTTGCTGCGCCCGAACCCCGCGTAGCGGCGCAGGATCAGGAGCACGCCGCCGGCCACCGCCAGGATGATGCCGAGCTCGAGCCACTTGACCCCGGAAGCGGGCGCCTCGGCGCCGAAATCGATCCGCTTGGCAAGCAGCGCCCCGGCCAGCTCTGCGCCGGCCGGGTGCAGCAGCTGGTAGCTCGTGCCGTCCTTGGCGCGCGCGGTGATCAGGTCGCCGGCCAGGCGTACCCGGACGATGTCCCCCTGGTTCACGCGCTCCATGAACGCGGTATAGCTTATCTGCCGGCTCTGCGCGGCAACATGATCCCTCCAGGCCCGGTAGCCGTACCAGCCGGCTCCCAGCGCGCCCAGGACCACCATCAGGATGACCAAGCGGATGTTCTTTTTGTTGACCATGGTTCCTCTATACGAAGTGTCGTCGGTGTTTGAACAGGAAAGGAGTGGATGCCACGTAGGCCGCTGCGTCGTGATACTTGACGGCACCGGTGTCGTCGGAGGTTCGGGAGAAATAAACGGGACTAACGTGGGGGTGATCGAAACAATGAATCCCTTATTTTTTACGCCATTGGCCCTTTTTTTGTACAGAAAATTCTTTCTAATAGGCCGGCAGCCGCTCCGGTAGAAAAAAGACAAAAGCCCGCACCTCGAACCGTAGCTCGAAATGCGGGCCTTGAAGAGCTGCCGCGCTTACTCTAGGAAACCGGCGTCGCGGCCGGGTTACCTGTATCAATCGGTTTCCAGGTAGAGGCTCACCGTGAAGGACTCTTCTGCGGTCTCGAACTGCAGGGTCAGGGTATCCGGCAGCGAGCAGACCGTCATCTCGTACTCGCCGCCGCTGATCACCGAGGGGGTCGAGAGTTTCACCTCGTGGCCGTCCTTCACGAAGTGGTGCTTGAAGGAGCCGCCGATCATGTTGGCGATCTCGCCCAGCGCATCGGCCATCTCATCTTCGCACTCGTCCACTTCCATCCCGAGCATCTGGGCCGCGAAGCGGAGCGCCTGCTTGCGCGAGGCGTTGATGGCGATCATGCCGTTATATCCACCGGCGAAGCCGACCATGGCACTGACGCTGTCGTTGAAGTGGCTTTCGGTCTCCGCCTTCTTCGAGGAGAGCACACCCCCGCCAACCATGGTGCTGAATATCTCCAGCACATCGTTGTTGAGGTGACCGATGAGCTCCTCTTCCGTGGTGTTCAGCTGTTTGAGTATTTTTTCACCGAGCATAATCTAGTTCTCCCCTATGTGATCTGCCTGTCGTGATCCGATTCTCTGCTACTGTTCAACAGCTCACGCAGGTTCATCTCCAACTCTTTTGTTACTGCCACGAACTCCACCCCGATCCCCGGCGGACGGTGCTCCCCCCAGCGCTGGATCCGCCGCACCGCCACTTCGACCTGCATCCCGAAGTCCGGCAGGGTTACCTCTAATAGCTCACCCACCCGGTAGCACTCCGGATTCATGTCGGCGATGAAGGCGCCGCCCCAGGAGATGTTGAGGGTGAACCCCCTGCGCTCGCCGATGGAGGTCGGCACGCAGATGGCGCGGCGCTTGTAGCGGCGCAGTCTGCGCGCCGGGGCCCGGTCGCAGACATTGGTGACGAACGCCTTGAGGCTCTTTTCCTGCTGCGCCTCGCCGGGCATCGACATGGGGACCAGCATCGGCCCCATGGCCCGCACCCGCAGGGCGGGAAAGAAGGCGGCCAGCGTGTAGGCGACGATCTTCTCTTCGGACTTCGCCTTGACCATCGCGCTCAGGTCGACCACCACTCCCCGGCAGGGTTCCTCGAGGGCGATGGCCTCGGCCTCGCAGAAGGTGGCACATGCCTCGACGCGGGGCACGATCGCCGCGAGATTCTTTACCAGAACCGCACGGACATTATCGTCGTACGATACTGCCAGTAGCGGGTAGTCATGTTCCGTCTCATTCAGCGAATGCATCAGTCTCACCCATTCTTCAGCGGTTCCTGTCCGCCACGGCAACCGCACCCGCACGGCCCGGACGTTGGCAAGATCCCGACAACTGAAGCATCCCTTGATCCTTTTCGAAATAGCGCCGTCCTCGGTTAATTGCCTTCAGCGACCAGGTTCAGACGGTGCGAGCACTCCATGGATAACGGTATCGGCTGCTGTTTGGAAATCTTGATTTTTTTGCACAAAAACATCCCAGGCGCCGGCCGCGTGCGCGACAGCGCCCCCTTCGCCTCAAGCCGGCAGCGGAGGAACCTCCTGAAATCTGCCATTTTTACGGTAAAAAAATTGCCTCGCCAAAAAAAGGCGGCACGGGCACACTAGGTGGTATGAAAAAGACAACGCTCGTGTCCCTATCGCTTTTTTGGTCGCTAGCCTTAACCCTCGGCGCCTGGGCAGCCCAGCCCCTACCGGTCCCCGAGAGGCTCGAATACGAAGTGCACTGGAGCGGCATCAAGGCCGGCAGTGCGGTCCAGGAGGTCACCCCGCGCAACGGCGAGCTGCACCTGGTCTACACGGTGCGCTCCTCCGGGCTGGTGAACACCTTCTTCCCCATCGACGACCGCTCCGAATCGGTCCTCACCCGTGGCAGCGGCGACGAGCCCTTCGGCATGCCGCGCCTTTTCCGGGAGCGCATCAACGAGGGGAAGACCCACACCAACAAGGAAGCGCTCTTCGACCTCCAGCAGCTCAAGGTCGAGACCAAGGACTTCCTCAAGCACACCGAGAAGACGGACAGCATCACCCCCAAGACCTTCGACACCCTCTCCTGCATCTACTTCATACGGAGCGCCGAGCTGGAGCCGGGCAAGCCGGTGCACATGGAGGTCTACGACCTGAAAAGACTCTGGAATGCCGAGGTGCGCGTGGTGCGACGGGAAGAGCTCCGCACGCCGGTGGGAAAATTCAAGACCATCGTGGTGCGCCCGGTACTCACCGCGGAAGGGCAGCAGCCGCGCACCGACTACATGACCGTCTGGCTCAGCGACGACAGCCGCCGCATCCCTGTGAAGCTCGTGGTGAAGCTGAAGGTGGGAGAGTTCCGCGCCACCCTCTCCGGCGGCAGCCACTGGCCCTGAGCCGGCCCCTCCCCGCGACGCGGCCTGCTGCCCGACAGGCGCAGGCCGTTTTCCCCTCCTCCCCCTGTCATTCCAGACAGATGTCATTGAACCAGAAAGTTTTTTTCCTGCCGTATTCAAGTAAACAGCTTCCTTTACCGATAGTGCCAAGTGACGGACAGACAGTAAACGAGCCTGCTCTGTCTCAATACGCGGCTGTCCGTTGGCAAGAGGCGGGCACTGACACCGAAAGGGGGTAGTTTTATGAGGGTTGGAAGAATTTTCTGGGCAGCAGGTACAGTAGCAGCACTGACACTGAGCGGTTGCGGCGGCGGGACCGCCAAGGTCACTCAGAACAGCGTGACCGGCGTGGTGGCCGACGGCTACCTTGAGCACGCCAAGGTGTTCCTCGATCTCAACGACGACAAGCTCTACACCCCGGGCGAGCCGACCGCCTGGACCGACGCGGATGGCGGCTACACCCTGACCGGCGTCAGTGCGGCCGACCTCAGGAACCACGCCATCGTGGTACTGGCCGAGAAGAACACCACCATCAACCACGAGGGGAGCACCAGCACCCCGGTAAGCGACGCCTACGTGCTCTCCACGCCGCCGGACGCGCCGAAGACGGCCGAAGGGAAGGTGGTGATCACGCCGCTTACCACCCTGATCCACAACCAGATCGAGACCAACCCGGCCCTCTCCGTGACCGCCGCCGAGGCTGCCGTGAAATCGAACCTGGGCGTCGCCCCGGCAACGAGCCTCTTCGACGACTTCGTGCAGAAAAAAGGGGTAAGCGACGACTACGACAAGCTGAGCAAGGTCTCCCAGGTCGTGGCGACCGCCATCGGCAACAACATGACCGCCATCCAGCAGGCAGCGCCGACCGCGAACCTGAACGACGTGATCAAGGTCATCGTTGCCGAGGTGATCTCGCAGCTCGCCACCATCTCCACCCAGGTGGACACCGCCGGGACCTTCAGTGCGACAGACATCGCTACCTCAACGGTCAACATCGACACCAGCAGCCAGGCGGCAGTGGATGCGCTGAAGGACAACCTCACCCAGGCCGGCACCACCACCGTCGTGAGCTCCTTCCAGACCGCGCTCGGGACCGACGGATTCTTCTCGATCGACCGCGAGAATTTCTCACAAAGCCAGTACGCCTATTATTATGGCGTGGTGAAACTCGGCGCATCCGGCACCAACGGCTATGCCCTGACCGAGGACAATTTCACCTACACCTACTTTAACCCGACCTGGACCGCCACCACCAACTCCAACAACGATTACGCGCTCACCTCGAGCGGCTGGGGCAGCTACGACGACAGCGCATCGGCAGGCACCCTGGTCTTCAATAGCGACGGGACCGCAACCTGGACCTTGAAAGCCAGCGGCGTGAAACAGGTGATCAGCGTGAGCAAGATCGACGTGGCCGGCAAGCCGATCAAGATGTTCGTGAAGGACGTCTCGGTCACCACCGATGCGACCTTCCCCGTGGGCTCCGAAGCCTACAAGATGACCTTCATCCCCCAGAGCGACACCTACAAGGTCTGGATGAGCGGCACCAACTACGATCTGACCGGGGTCGCCTCGGTGGCGGACATGGTATCGCACTTCGCGGTGGGGAGCGACATCATGCTCCACCTGGGCTCCAGCATGAACAACACCAGTTTCGGGGTGAAGTTCGCCGGCAGCGGAACCAGCGGGACCGCCCAGTTCTACGTCCAGAACTACATGACCGGCGGCCAGGTCGAGCAGCTCGCCATGGCAGGAACCTGGAAGATCGTGGAACCGGTGACCAGCTACCCGGTCCTCGTCCTCGACGTACCGTTTGCCTACAAATCCCAGTACATGTCCGACAACCCGGCCCGCGGGATCATCTTCGCCTTGGTGGAGGGAGCGATCCGGCAGGGTGGCGTCGAGTACGCCATGGTGCCGAGGGACGACAAAGGGGTGAACTTCAACAAGACCGCGTTCACCGCCATCAAGGACAACTTCGCCCCGGTCTGGTTCACCGGGTCCCCGAAGCTTGCCAAAACGGCAAAGGCGGCCAAGGCCGCCAAGAAGTTCCGCATGCTCTAGCCGTTCAGGACTGCGCAGCGCACAAAAAAGGGGGGGGGATGCCACAGCATCCCCCCCCCTTTTTTGTGCCGTCCGGCTAGCTCGCGCGGCCGCCGCCTTTTTCCGTGTACCCTTGCGCCCGGTAGCCGTCCACCATCACCTCCAGGTGCCCGTCGTTGGGGCAGAAGATCAGGCCGTGGACCGGCACGTCGGTGGGGATCAGCGGGTTCGCGCGGATCTTGTTCACCACCTCGGTGACGTTCTCGGCCGGGCAGGCGAATGCCCCCAGCCACTGGGCCAGGTCCGGCACCAGGGACTCGATCGCCTCCTGCGACACGCCGCGGGCGATCATGTCGCGCTTCAACTGGGCCGGGTCGACGCCGGCCATGCCGCAGTCCTCGTGGCCGATCACGAAGATCTCCTCAACCCCCAGCATGAAGATCGCGGCGACCAGGCTGCGGATCACCCCGCCGTGCAGCGGGTCGATCAGGATGTTGCCGGCGTTCTTGATCACCTTGGCGTCGCCGCGCTTGATCCCCATGGAGCGTTCCAGGAAGTCGACCAGGCGGGTGTCCATGCAGGTGAAGATGGCGAGCTGTTTTTTCGGGTTCTTGGGGAGCGGCGGAAAGGCGCCGGGGTGGACGAAGGCGCGGTTTGCGGTCAAAACGGATTCGAGCAGGCTCATGTACGATCCTCTGTTTAGGTAATTGGCGGCGGCCGGACGGGCGGCCGGAGCATCAGGCGTGGTGCTTGGCCCACAGGGCCCACACCCCGGCAGCCGAGAGCAGCGAGCCCCCGGTCAGGTGGAAAAAGCGCTGCGAGCGCGACGAGGCGAGCAGGCGGCGCGCGGAGACGGCAAAGACGGTGTAGCAGGTGGCGTTCACCACGGCCAGCGCGACGAAGGTGAGCGCCAGGATAAAGAGCTGCTCACCGGCCGCCGCCCCGGGATCGACGAACTGCGGCAGGAAGGCCACGAAGAACACGATCCCCTTGGGGTTGAGCGCGGTGACCAGGTAGGTGTTGAGGAACATGCGCCCGCGGGACTCCGCCGAGCGGGCAGCGCCCAGCTCCGAGGTGGCACAGCCGGCGCGCAAGAGCTTCACCCCCAGGTAGATGAGGTAGAGCCCCCCGGCGGTCTTCAGCACCGTGAACCAGAAGGCGGAGGCGGAGAGCAGCGCCCCCAGCCCCAGGATCGAGACGCACAGCGAGGTGGTGTCGCCCAGCGCGACCGCCGCGGTGAGCGGCAGCCGGGCGCTGCGCCCGTGCGCCAGCGCGTAGCTCACCAGGGTGAGCACCGTAGGGCCCGGGATCACCAGCAAAAAGGCGCTGGTAGCGACAAAGGCGAGCCAGAGCTGGAAGGTCATGGGCGGCGTCCAGGCGGAGGAGTAACCCCTTGGAGGAAACCGGAGGGGGAGGAAACCGGGCGGTTCCTCTGATAGCACAGAATGCACCTGTTGTGAACCGTTTTGGGGTAGCGCGGGAGGAAGGGGGGCGGGTTGCCGCAGGTGCTTTGGCCGCGCGGCAACGGGACTGGCGGGTGCCGGGGCTACTCCGGAAGGACGTTTTTTTCTTCCACTTCGCTCATCCGGTCCAAAACCTTCTCGGGCTTCACGTCCTTGACGAGCTCCTGAAGCTCCGGGTTGCGGGACTGCTCCAGGTCCATCCGGTCGGCGATGGCGGTCACCAGCTCGATCAGGCGGGTCACCTCGTGTTCGGCCAAAAGGCTCACGTGCAGCCCCAGCTCCGCGCGCCTGTCCGCGATCGCCTGCATCCGGTTCTGGCTGATCAGGATGAAGGTGGAGAGGAAGATCGCCTCCACCGAGGCCGCCATGGCCAGCACCACGAAGCTCGGGTCGAAACGCGGCACCTCGGGGAGCCACCCGAGGTTGGTCGCGATCCAGAGGCCGAACAGGACGGCGTGCAGGTAGACGAAGGTCATGCTGCCGGTGAAGCCGGTGATGGTATCGGCGACGCGCTCCTGCCACCCCTTGGCCTTTTCCTCCGCCTTCTTGCGGGCAAGCAGTGCCGCGATGTTGCGGTCCACCACGCTCGCCATCTCGCTTTCCCCCGCGGTCTGCGCTCTCCGGCTCTCCTCAGCGTCCATGGCCTGTTCCTTCAGGGGATCCCCTCAATGCGGGATTCCCGCGGTGTGGATCTCCAGCACCAGGTCCTCGATGTGGCTGAAGGTCTCGGAGGTCGCCCCCATCGGCTTGAAGATCTCCAGCGACCAAAGCCCCCCCTGGGTGGAGCGCCCGATGGGGCTCGCACCGAAAAGAAGCGCGCCGCCGCAGAGGTCCGGGGTCCGCCCGGTGCGCCGGTTTTCCAGCCTTCCCACCAGGCAGGCGCGGCGAGCCGACTGGTCCACCTCGATGCTGTGGCCGCCGCGCTCGTAGACCGCCTCCTCGGGGACCCGGACCGTGAGCGACCAGGGGACGGTGCCGGCCTCGCCGACCAGGTAGGCCGAGATGCCGCTGATCCGGCAGTTGTCGTGTTCCCGGAACAGGTCGACCGGCACCTGCAGCTTGATTGCGTAGCTGTCCCGGGCGTGGCGCAGGAGCGCCCAGGCGTTGCGGTTCAAAAGCGAGCGCACCGAGACTGCCCGGGTGAAGCTCTCCTCGCGCAGCCGGCAGGTCGCCAGAAACTGGCGGGCCTCGCGTATCCAGAGCGCTAGGCCGGTCATCGAGGTCCCAAGAGTCTCAGCCTCGCTCGGCAGGGGGCGGGACGCGGGCTCGTGGCCGTAGATGAGCTTGAGCCCCTGCTCGGCCACCACGCAGCGGTCCACCGCGGCCTCGTAGTCGTGGCAAAGGCGCCTGAGCGCCAGGTCCCGCTGCTCGTTGAGGGCAAACGGCCCACCCGGCTCCGCCAGCTTCTTCTTGCGCTGCACCGCCTCCACCCGCACGTCCAGGGAGCTGAGCGGCCCCGGCTCGCCGGGCGACTCCTCGAAGTGCGCCGCCACTTCGCCTCCGGCGGCGGGGGGCTCGGAGTGTGCCTCTTCCTCGGCAGCCGGCTCCTCTGCGCCCTCCGCCTCGGCGCGCGGCTCAATCGGCTCGCGCTCGAACACCTGCTCCGCCGCGCTGCGCTGGTACATGCCGAGCTTTTTCTCCTGAGACTCCAGGTCGCTCTCCAGTTCGTGCCAGGCGTAGTCCAGCGCCGAGAAACGGGCCAAGTCGGCGAGTGCGCGCTCGATCAGCTGGTCCGCCTGCTCGAGCAGCGCCTCAACCTGCCAATGGGGAAAGGTCCGGGCGAGCTTCTCCGCGTCGGGCCGGTAAAGAACGATGTTGCAAGCCAGATCACTCACGGTGCCACCTCCTGTCAGCTAGGGCTGCCTGAGTCACTCTTTCAGTAAGACGGCAGCCTCTTCTCTGCGGCCCTGTTTCGAGCCACAGATAAGGGTAGCAAGCTTAGCGCAATCAACAAGAAACGGTGGCCAATTTAGCTTGTGGTTCATAGCGGCATACGTCAAAACCTGGGAACGCGGATTGAGCGGAGTTGATGGATAAACCACCCCCAGTCCCTTGCCCGTTGCCTTTTCCTTTGACAATCGCGGCTGTCATGTTAGAAGAGGAAAGCCTGATCGTCCTGTGTTAATCACAGTTTTAGGGGGACCTGAGACACATGCACCGACTGAGCACTTTCTTGATCCTCACGCTTCTCTACCTGGCGAGCTCAGGCGCGCCCTCCTGCCTTGCGGCGAGCCCCGCAGCCACACCCTTTTACACCTTCAACCAGAGCCCGCTGGTGCAGATATTCGGCCTTCCTGCCGCCGAGAGCGCCACCATACAGAAACCGGGCCGCTTCTGGGGACTTCTGAGCAGCGACGTCGCCAACAACTACACCTTCGGCGACAACAGCCGGGAAAAGATCCTCCTCGACGGCGAGAGCTACCGCACCACCTTCGCCGTGCGCTACGGCGTCGCCGACCGGTTCGAGGTGGGCGCCGACCTCCCCCTGGTGGGGTACAGCGGCGGCGCCCTGGACGGCCTCATCGAGGGGTGGCACGACATCTTCGGGCTGCCGCAGGGGGGGAGGAAACAGGCGCCGCACGACCGTCTCGACTTCGACTACCAGCGCGACGGGCGGGACCGTCTGCACCTGGCCAGCAGCAACTTCGGCCTGGGGGACCTGCGGCTGAACGGCGCCTGGCAGCTCTACCAGGATGCCGGCGCCGCCTCCACGCGCGCAGTCGCTTTGAGGGCGAGCCTGAAGCTCCCCACCGGCAGCAGCGAGCGGCTGCGCGGCAGCGGCAGCACGGACTTGGCCCTCTGGCTCACCGGCTGTGACGACTACCTGGTCTCCCAGGGGCGCATGCACCTCGCCCTCTTCGGGGCCGCGGGCCTGCTGGCCCTCAGCGACGCGGACGTCCTCCCCGACCGGCAGAACCACCTGGTCGGCTTCGGCTCGTTCGGCGCCGGCTGGTCCCCGCGCGACTGGATCGCCTTCAAGGCCCAGCTCTCCAGCCACTCCCCCTTCTACCGCAGCGACCTGCCCGAGATGGGGTGGACCGCCCTGCAGCTCCTCTTCGGCGGGACGCTCTCCTTCACCCCCCAGACCGCGCTGGACATCGGCTTCTCCGAAGACGTCCGGGTGAGCACCTCGCCGGACCTCGGGCTCCACCTGGGGCTGAGCCACCAGTTCTAGCGCGGCGACGGCCGCCGCCCCCACGCCCGGATCTCCCCCTGTGAGGGGTCTTAGACGTGGCTGCGCCAAATCCACCTCAAGATTTCGCCGGCTGGGCCGATGAGATCCAGCGGAGCGCCGCTCCACGTACCGCTCGCAGGGCAGCTAACGCTAAAAGCCGGAACCTTTTCGGGTTCCGAGACAGTCGAGGTGAAGGTAGGACTATGGCTATACTTCTTTGGGAGAAGCGGTTTGAACAGGGTGTTCCCGAGTTCGACGGGCACCACCGGCACCTGGTGGATCTACTGAACGAGGTATATCGCAGCGCGGTCAATGAGGATGGCTCGGAGACCGTGGCACGGGTCACCCGGGAGCTCCTGGAGTACACCCGGTACCATTTCCAGGCCGAGGAGCGGGCCATGGTGGCGAGCGGCTACCCCGGGCTCGAGGAGCACCGCGCGGAGCACCGCAAGTTCGGCGAGATGATCATGGCCTTCTGGCACGAGCTCGCGGCAGGCGGCGACATCTCGGTGGACCTCCTCTCCTTCCTGGGGAACTGGCTCTTCGACCACATCCTGCTGGTCGATGCCGAGTTCTGCAAGACGCTTCCCGAGGCGCAGCGCATTTAGCGGCCGTTAGCTGCAGTGGAACAAAAAAGGGGCTCCCGGTCTGGGAGCCCCTTTTTGCGTCTGCACTGCCGGCCTTCGCTACAGCTTGAACTTCCCTACGACACGGTGCAGGTCCCCCGCCAGGGTGGAGAGCCGGATGGCCGCCTGGGCGGACTCCTGCGCCCCCGCCGCCGTTTCCTGCACCACCGAGGTCACCTGCTGGATGTTCGCCGTAATCTCCCCCGTGGTCGCGGTCTGCTCCTCGGCCGCGGTGGCGATCTGGTTCACCTGCATGGTCACCTGGTTCACCTGCTCGAGCACGCTCGACAGGGCGCCCTCCAACTCGGCCGCCTCCTCGACGCCGCGCTCGGTGCCGCGCACTCCCTCCTCCATCGAGGTGATGGCCGCCTGGGTCTCCTGCTGGATGGCCCTGATCATGTCGCCGATCTCGCGGGTCGCCTTGGTGGTCCGCTCGGCCAGCGCCCGCACCTCGTCGGCGACCACCGCGAAGCCGCGCCCCTGCTCGCCGGCCCGGGCCGCCTCGATGGCGGCATTGAGGGCCAAAAGGTTGGTCTGGTCCGCGATGTCCTCGATGGTGGCGACGATGGCGCCGATCTGCTCGGAGCGCTCGCCCAGGGACGAGATGCCGCGGGCGTTGTCCTTGGTGAGCTCGCCGCGCTCCCGGATGCCGTTAACGGTGCGGCTCACCACGCTGAAGCACTGCTGGGTGGTGTTGGCGGCCACCTGCGCGCTGTCCGCCGCGTGGTGGCAGCTGCGGGCGATGTCCGAAGCGGTGGCGGCCATCTCCTCGCTGGCGGTCGCCACGTTGGCGGTCTGGCCGGCCACCGCCTCGGCCCCCACCGAGATCCCGGTGGAGGTGGCGGTCAGCTGGGTCGCCTCGCCGGTCAAGGTCCGGGAGGCGCCGGCGATCTGGGAGACGATCCCCTGCATGC
The DNA here is from genome assembly GCF_014193515.1 of Geomonas silvestris. GTDB lineage: Bacteria > Desulfobacterota > Desulfuromonadia > Geobacterales > Geobacteraceae > Geomonas > Geomonas silvestris. Next base: position 256,032 of record NZ_BLXX01000002.1, read on the forward strand.
TGCCGATGAACTTGTTCAGCTCGCGGGCCAGCGCGCCGATCTCGTCGTCGCGCTCGCCCACCTCGATGCGCCGGGTCAGGTCCCCCTCACCTTCGGCCAAGTCGGTGATCCGGTCGCTCAAAAGCCCCAGCGGCTTAAGCAGGGTCCTTATGAAGAGGACCAGGATCACGACACCCAGCCCCAGGGCGACGATCCCCAGCGTGGTCAGGGTCGCCGTCTGGGTGGAGACCGGGGCGAACACCTCGGCCTTGGGAACCGCGACGCAGAGATACCAGCCGGTGGCGGGGATCAGCGCGTAGGAGGTGATCTTCTGGTCGCTTCCCACCTGGTACTCGAAACTCCCCGAAGGGGCCGAGGCGAGCTTACCCGGGAGGTCGGCCACGCCGGTCGCCAGGTCCTGGAACTTCTTCTTGAGCACCAGGCTCTTGTCGGGGTGGATCAGGATCTTGCCGTCCTTGTCGATGATGTAGGCGTAACCGGAGTTTCCCACCTTGACGTCCAGCACCTTCTTCACCACGTCATCCAGCATGATGTCGGAGCTCAACACGCCGGTGAACTTACCCTGGTCGGTGATGGGGGCGATGAACGAGATGATCGGCTTCCCGGTCTGGGCGTCGATGTAGGGCTCGGTCTGCGAGACCTTCAGCTCCGCCTTGGCCTTTTCATACCAGGGGCGCTTGCGGTGGTCCCAGCCGGCTGCCGGCACCCAGCCGTCCGAGGAGATGAAGAGGCCGTCTTCGTAACCCGGGTAGACCGTCGAGAACCCCCCCGCCTCCGCCAGGATCTTCACCAGGTTGGTGATGTAGTCCCGGGGCTGGCCGGGGTACTTCGAGAGGTCCTTGGCGCCGGCCTGGATGATCCCCTGCTTGGCCAGCATCCAGGCGTTGACGCCGGCAGCGTTGTCCTTGGCCAGGGCTATCTGGGTATCGTTCAGGATTCTCCCCATGATCTTGCGGGAACTGGTGGCGGCGGTGACGATGAGGGTGGCGATAACCACCGCGAATACCAGGACAACTGTCAGATTTACCTTGGTTCTCAGTTTCATACGGCTCCTCGGCTGTCAGAATTTCACGCGGATCCTCAAAACGATCCGCGTCACGTGTCTCTGAATCGCTATTTCGGCAGTGTTTTGTGAAACTTGAGGCATTGCGTAGAGGGTTCGACAGCGAGGGACTTTTTTCTGCCAGTTCCTTATTGTTTCTTGCCGGGATTGACACAGAAAAGAGAATGGTTAATGTTAACTTATACTCGCATAGCTTGTGCGAGAATCAATCCGCGGTAAAAGGAGGCCTACCATGAAGGGGAACTCGGGGCTTGCGGCAGCGTTCGCGCTACTCGGGATGCTCGCGTTGTCATCCTGTGGAGGTAGCGGCGGCGGTGGCGCCACCGTGACTCCGGCAGTCAACGGTGCGCAGTACGTGGTCTTTGCCTGGAACGACCTGGGCATGCACTGCCTCAACCCGAGCTACGACACGGCGGTGATCCTCCCCCCCTACAACACGGTCTGGGCCCAGGTGGTCAAGCGGGGAGCGCCGCCGCAGGTCGTCACCGGCGGGGTGAGCGTCGAGTACCGCATGCTGAACAACACCACCTCCGTCACCAAGGGGAACTTCGGGCAGTTCTGGACCTACGTGCTGCAGCTTTTCAAGGTGACCCTCGCGCCCGACACCGGGCTCAACCTCGACACCCCGACCCTGCACAACGGCCTCTCTGGCACCATGGTGGCCAAGGGGGACCACTTCCAGGTCAACGGCATACCGGTCACCCCGCTCGACGACGCCAAGGTCTGGAACCCCTACCAGGTGGTCGAGGTGACCGTGAAGGATCAAAGCGGCACGGTGCTGGCCCAGACCCGGGCCACAGTGCCGACCTCCGACGAGATCAACTGCGCGAAGTGCCACGACGGCAACCCGAACCCCTTCGTGGACATCCTGCAAAAGCATGACGCCAACCTCAGCACCGCGCTCATGAGCCGGCGCCCGGTGCTCTGCGCCGAGTGCCACGGCAGCCCTGCCCTGGGGCAGACCGGGCGCGGCTCCTCCGGCAAGTACCTCTCCGAGGCGATCCACGGCTTCCACGCCAGCGTCGGTGCCGCCTGCTACGACTGCCATCCCGGCACGAGCACCCGCTGCAACCGCAGCCTGGCCCACACAGCCGCCGACGGCAACTGCAGCAACGTAAGCTGCCACGGCCCCCTGGCCGCCATGGCCACTGCGATCGCCAACGGCAGCAAGGTTCCTTGGGTCACCGAGCCCAAGTGCGCCACCTGCCACGCAGGCGTGGCCGAAGTGGATACCGGGACCACCCTCTACCGCAACGCGGCCGGGCACGGCGGGATCTACTGCGCCGGCTGCCACGGCAGCCCCCACGCCATGGTGCCGTCGCGGGAGGCCTCGGACAACTACCAAGCGCTGCAGTACCAAAGCGTCGCCAAGTCCCTGGGGAGCTGCGGGGTCTGCCACTCCGGCTCCAGGGGGGCGGGGACCGGCGAGTTTCTGAGTGAACACGGCTCCGGGCGCCGCAGCACCGCCTGCAACATCTGCCACACCGCGGTCACCTCCGTGGACACCACGCGCTGGCCGCACCAGTACCAGTGGAAAAACCGCTGACCATCCCGCCCGATAACGAAAAAAGGCCCCTGGGGGAAACCCGGGGGCCTTTTTTTCTGCGCTAACGACCGCGCGTGCCGGGCGAGCCCTAAGGCCTGCCGGTCTGCCGCAGTTGGTCAGGCTAGCGCTTGGCCATGAGCTTGCGCGCCTTCTTGGAGTGGGCGACCTTCTTGCTGCCGCCGTTTTTACGCAGCGAGGTCTTGATCTTCTGGATGTCCTTGTTCATCTTGTCCATGTCGCGCTCGATCCCCAGGACGTTCAGGCGCAACTCGGTGATCTGGACGGCGAGTTTCTCGTTGCTCGGCACGTCCATCACGACCGGTGCCGGTTTTGCCGCCTCGGGCTTCACGGGAGCCGGAGCGGCAACCGGTGCCGGATCCGGAGCGGCCGCAACGGCTACCGGAGCCGCGGCCCCGGCCACCTTGGGTGCCTCGGCGCTCAGCGCCCACCCCCCCACGTAGCCCGCCAAGTGGCCGTCGGCGGAAGAGACCTTGACCCAGCCGCCGCCGCAGGTTTCCGCGTTGACCCGGGCATCCTTCTTGAGCACCGCAACGATGCGGGCCTTCTTGCTCGGGCTTTTCCGCAGTCGAAGCTCCGGCGCCTTGACGACGCACACGGAGCTGTCTGCCAGAACGGGTGCGGCAAGCGCTATCAGGGAAACTGCGGCCAGAATTGTTGCGATGCTCCTTTTGCTCATGACATCTCCTTGTGCTCGAAGGTAAGAGACCGCTGGGGTCCCAGTTGAAATAGCATGCCTCCCCCGGTGCCAGGGGCGGTTTTCCGTGTCGTCTCTTTGAGGGCGGAGTGCCGCCCGCTACTGCGCACGCCGGTAGGCCGCGGCAGACATGCGCGCCGCCACCTTCAGCACCCGTTGCTGCTGTCCGAGTTCCCGCCGGCTGCGCTCGGTTTCGAAACGCTGCATGATCTTGTTGTACTCCGCGAGGGTGAGCCGTTCGTGCTTCAGGTCGTCAGACATCCCCTCGGCGACCTCAGAATAGAGGCTGGCGACCGTGTGCAGCTTGGCGTACTCGTCTCCGGAGATCTCGCGACTCTCGCCCGCATCCCCGTGCCTGGTACCCAGGTTGAAGACGATCAGGGTGATTGCGGCGATCAGCATGGCAAATAAGCATGATTTCCTGTCCATCCGAAAGTCCCGTTGCTCCTCAGTGTGCGGATCCACCTGCCGCGGCCCTTGTACGAGTCAAGCTTTTGACCACATCAGTCAAAAAATTCTTGCATTTCCTGCTATTACTCATTCTCGTCAGGTGGCCCTGCGGTACTGCCAGTTGCCGACAGTCAGCGGAACACCTACTAAATGTCAACCGTTTACCCGAAGAGCGTCTATGCCAGGGGCCATTTTGGACTTCAGACAGTAAGAGCTGGAACTCTTTGGCCCTTTGACAGTAAATCCGGACAGTATGAGACTAAGGCAATTTGCGTGCCATTAATGAATGTGTGACACGGGCAGTGGCACGATTGGCAGGTCGAGCCTATTTCGCCTCCTTGTCCGGCGTCTCGTTGAGCCACTTGCGCATCACGCTCTCCGGGGTGGCGGTCTTGCCGCGGAACTCGTTACGGGTGTGCTCCATGATCACCCCCACCCGGTCCTCGAAGCGGGCCCAGTGCTGGCGGATCTCCTCGATGTCCTGCTTGCGCTCCTCGGCATCCCGGCCGCCGGTTTTCCAACGCGCCCCGAAAAACTTGATCAGGCTCTCCTGCTCGGCGACGAAGCCGTCCATGAGCGCCTTGTACTCGTCGGAGAAGTGCAGGGAGTGCTTGCGCATCTGCTCCCCGAAGGAGCGCGAGGCCTCCTCGAAGGTGCGCATGGTCTTCTCGGCGCGCAGGGGCTCTCCTTTGCCGGCGCTCTTCACGAACTCCTTGCCGTCGCGCGTCAGGTCGATCAGCATTGCGTAGAGCTTCGCCAGGGTATCGGACTTGCGCTCCTGCACCGCCATCTGCTCGCAGATGCTCGCCCGGAAGCCGGCCAGCGCCTTGGCGGTCTCCTGCGCCAGCCGCTCCTGAAACCGCACCAGGGACCGCTCGGTGAGCTGCTTTATGATGGTGTTGACCGAGTAGTTGACCACCACCGCCAGAAACAGCACGATGACGCAGCCGGTGATACCGTAGTAGATGAGATCTGATCCGTTCATTCCTGAGCTCCCTGGCCTCTATCAATTCATTAGAAAACTGCCCGCTAGTGTCGTCTATCGGAATCAGGAGCGCTAACTTTAGCTTCCCGGCGAAAAACCTGCGTTTGTGCGTATTTTCCTGCCAGTGGGATGCACTGGCGGGAGTGTACGGGAAGGGCGGTGCGCGGAAGCGCCGTGAAGGGACGGGGAAGGGGGATTTAGCACTGTAGCAAATGTGGAGCTGGTAGCAACCTGGGTCCAATCCCCTCACTCCTTCGCAAGGGGAGGACGTAAGGCAAGCTGCGTTGCCTGGGATTTTTTGGGGAGAGTACCTGCGTGAGGATGATGGTTCCGATCATCATTCGCCCCGACACCCGAAGCGGGGTGTCGGGGAGGTTGTGGAGTTGCATCCGGTCGGTCGTAACAAAAAGGGGGAGGCGAGACTCCCCCTTTTTGGCGCCTGCAGGTCACTGCGCTGCCGGAGCGGGTGAGGTCGAGCTTTTTCCCTGGGCAGGGGCCGCCGGCGCGGCAGATTGGTGCTTCGGTTTCTTGGACTTCTTGTGCTGTTTGGCCTTCTTGGCGGGAGCCTGGACAGGCTTAGTCTGGTCGTGTCCGGTCTCCATCTCGGAGATCGCTGCCGGCATGTCGCCGGCCGGTACGGCACCTGCGCCGGCCGTGAAGCTCAGTCCCACCAAGAGCGTCGCCACACTCAAAAGTATCCGTTTCATGTCCTCTACCTCTTCGTTTGGCTGGTGCACTCTTCGATCAGCATAGCCCCGCACCGTTTGCCAGGTCCAGAAAATCACGAAGAACGATCCCCCATGAGAGCCGGCGCTACCGGATCTTTATGGGTGTCTTTTGACCTCTTCTCCTGTGCAGCTTTCGAACAGCAACGCGCTCGCGCTGCACACTCCCGCCGGCACACCGGCCGCGCCCCGCCAACGATTAAGCAGAGTTGCCTTGGCACGCCGCTCGCACGTCAGCTGGCGCCCATCCGGGCAGCCTGTTCGTGCAACCCTCGGGAGTTCCCGACTTTCCCAAACGGAGGAGATCATGATGTTACTGTCCTGCCTGCGTCATCTGGCCGGCGCATTTCTGGTGGCCGCCCTTGCCGTTACTCCCGTCCTGGCCAGCCAGGAATCGATGCACCGGTTGCACGGCCACGTCCCGGGCGAAGCCGTCGCCAAGGCCAGGTGGCTCTCGAGGATGCCGGCCTCAAGCGAGGTATCCCTGGTCTTCTCGCTCCTTTTGCGCAACCAGCAGGAGCTGGACCAGCTCCTCAAACACCTCTACGACCCAAGCGACCCGCAGCACGGCAAGTACCTGACTCCCCAGGAGTTCACCCAGCGTTTCGCCCCCACCCAAGCCGACTACGACGCGGTCGCCGACTACGCCCGCAGCATCGGGCTGCGCGTCACCGGCAGCCATGCCAACCGGCTCCTTCTGGACGTCGCCGGGCCGGCGGAAAGGGTGGAGACGGGATTCGGGCTGCAGCTGCACCACTACCAGGGCGCCGACGGCCGGAAGTTCTACGCCCCGGACCAGGATCCCTCGGTCCCCGAGGGGATCGCCGCGCGGGTTAACGGGATGGTCGGACTGGACAGCGCCACCTCCTGGCACGCCCACAGCAACTACCACGCGGCCGGCACGACCGCCATGGCCACACCCTACCAGGTCGGCAGCGGCCCGGGCGGCGGCCTCACCCCGAGCAACATCAAAAGCGCCTACAACCTCGCCAATGTAACCGCCACCGGCACCGGGCAGGTCCTGGCCCTCTTCGAGCTGGACGGCTACAACCCAAGCGACGTCGCCTACTACGCCAAGTACTTCGGCCTCCCCGCGGTCCCGCTGCAAAACGTGCTGGTGGACGGTTTCTCCGGCGCGCCCGGGTCGGGGGCGTCCGAGGTGACCCTCGACATCGAGCTGCAGCTTGCCCTGGCTCCCGGGGTGAGCAAGATCCTGGTCTACGAGGGGCCCAACTCCAACAAGGGGGTGCTCGACACCTACAACCGGATCGCCACCGACAACCTGGCAAAGCAGATCAGCACCTCCTGGGGCCTGAGCGAAGGGCAGAGCAGCCAGAGCGTGATCGCCGGCGAAAATGCCATTTTTCAGCAGATGGCCGCCCAGGGGCAGACCGTTTACGCCGCGGCCGGCGACAGCGGCGCCTACGACAACGGGAGCACCCTGAGCGTCGACGACCCCGCCTCCCAGCCGTACGTGGTGGGGGTTGGGGGGACACGTCTCGCAGTGGCGAGCGGCCAGAGCTACCTGCGCGAATCGGCCTGGAACACCAACAACACCGTGGCGGGGGGCGCGGGGGGGGGCGGGGTAAGCGCGGTCTGGAGCATCCCCTCCTGGCAGCAGGGGGTCCGCAACCTGGCCTCCTCGGTGATGCGCAACGTCCCCGATGTCGCCCTCAACGCGGACCAGGGGACCGGGTACTCCATCTACTTCCAGGGGGGGTGGTACATCTTCGGCGGCACGAGCTGCGCCTCGCCGCTGTGGGCCGCCTTCACGGCGCGGGTAAACCAGCTGCGCAACGGCGCGGGGCTTGGGCCCCTGGGATTTGCCAACCCGGCGCTCTACCAGCTGGCCACCGGCTCGGGGTACCAGGGGAGCTTCCACGACGTGACGGACAGCACCACCAACCTCTACTACCCCGCCATCACCGGCTACGACAACGCGACCGGCTGGGGCTCCTTCAACGGGGCAAATCTTTTGGCGGCACTCGCCCCGACGACGACCACCCCGACCCCGCCGGCCGCACCGACCGGGTTGAGCGCCGTCGCCGGCAACGCGGCGGTAACCCTCGCATGGAGCGCGGTTTCCGGTGCCACCAGCTACAGCGTCTACCGCGGCAGCGCCTCCGGCGCCGAGGGGGCCACTCCCATCGCGACCGGCCTGGGTGCCCCCGGCTTCAGCGATACCAAGGTGAGCAACGGAACCAGGTACTACTACAAGGTCTCCGCCAGCAACAGCGGCGGGACCTCCCCGCTCTCCGCCGAGGCTTCCGCCACACCGAGCGCCCCAGTAGTTCCGGCCCTGTCCATCACCTCGGGACCGACGGCGACCACCGGCCTGTACACCGTGCTGATCCAGTGGAACACCAACCTCGCCTCCAACGCGGTGCTGCGCATCGGCACCTCGGCGACCACCCTGAGCAACACCTTCACGGCGAGCACCCTAAGCACGGCCCACGCCTTCAAGCTCTCCGGGGTCGCCCGGCGCACCACCTACTACTACCAGGTCTCCTCCTCGGCCGGTGGCGCCACGGTGAGCTCGCCGGTGAAGTCGTTCGTCGGGCAGTAAAGAGCGCGACCGGTGGGCGGCAGGCTTTAGAACGTCCGGTTCGAGCACACCGGGAATATCGGCGCAGAAAAAATGGTTCTTTCAGGATCGGGGATGCTGAAGCGGGGAAGATAACCATCCGAGGAATGGGTTTACCAAGCGCCAGCCGGCGCGCCGGGCGCATGATCATGCGCCCCTGCACAGCCATCACCGCGAAGCGATGAACCCAAAGAAAGGGGGGAGACTGGTCTCAGTCTCCCCCCTTTTTGCATCGGCATCGCGAACCGGCTCGCCTCCCGAAGCGGCGGCAGGCGTCACGGGACCAGCAGGTCCATGAACTCCGAGACTCCGGTCCCCTCCAGCCGCTCTCCGTCCAGGCAGAGCTCGACCAGTTCACACACCCGCTTTTCGGGGAAGCGCCGCGCGAGGTTGGCGCGCGCCTTGTCGAGGAGCAGCGGCACCCCCTCGGCGCGGCGCCGCCGGTGCCCCAGGGGATACTCCACCTCGACCTCCTCGCTTTTGCTGCCGTCCTTGAAGACTACCTGGACGGCGTTCGCGATGGAGCGCTTCTCCGGGTCGAGGTAGTCGCGGCTGTAGCGCGGCTCCTCCCGCACCTCCATCTTCCCGCGCAGCTCGTCGATGCGCGGGTCGCCTGCCACGCGGTCCGTGTAGTGGCCGGCGTTCAGCTCCCCGTAGATGAGCCCGATGGCGACCATGTACTGCAGGCAGTGGTCCCGGTCCGCCGGGTTGTAGAGCGGCCCGGTCTTGCTGATGATGCGGACCGCGGACTCCTGGGTGGCCACCAGCACCCGGTCGATCTCCTCGAGCCGGCCCGCGAGCGTCGGGTGCAGGGCGACGGCGGCCTCCACCGCGGTCTGGGCGTGGAATTCGGCGGGGTAGGCGACCTTGAAGAGGATGTTCTCCATCACGTAGCTTTGCAGGGGGCGCGGCAGTCTCAGGCGCTCCCCCTTGAAGGAGACGGCGCTGAAGCCCCAGGTCGGGGCGCTGATGGCGCTTGGATACCCCTCCTCCCCCGCCAGGGTCAAGAGCGCGAGCCGCACCCCGCGGCTCGCCGCGTCCCCCGCCGCCCAGGACTTGCGACTCCCCGTGTTGGGGGCGTGCCGGTAGGTGCGCAGGCTCTGGCCGTCCACGAAGACCTGGGAGACCGCCGCGATCACCTGCTCCCGGCTCCCCCCCAAAAGCCTGGCCGCCACCCCCGCGCTCGCCAGTTTCACCAACAGCACGTGGTCCAGCCCCACCCGGTTGAAGCCGTTCTCCAGCGCCAGCACCCCCTGGATCTCGTAGGCCTGCACCAGCCTCGCCAGGAGCTCTCCCATGAGGATGGGGAGGCGCCCCGACGCCAGGCGGCTTCGGGAGAGGTAGTCCCCCACGGCAAGGAGCGCCGCCAGGTTGTCCGAGGGGTGCCCCCACTCCGCGGCGAGCCAGGTGTCGTTGAAGTCGAGCCAGCGGATGAGCGCGCCGGTGCTGAAGGCCGCCTGCACGGGATCGAGCTCGTAGCGCGTGCCGGGGACCCGGGCGCCGCCGTGAAGCGTCGCCCCCGGGACCAGGGGACCGACGAGCCGTGCGCACTCGGGGAAGTCGAGCGCGAGCGCGGCGCACCCCAGGCTGTCCAAGAGGGCGTAGCGGGCGGTCGTGAGCGCCTCCGGGCTGGGCCGCCAGGGGGCGCAGAGGTAATCGGCGATGGCGGCAAGCTCGGGGTCGGGCTCGGGGCGCAGGTTCTGGTCGGCCGTGGTCATGGTTCCTGCCTCCGCTGCTCGAGCGGCGGGTACTTGAGGGGATCCGGCCCCAGGTACTCGGCGACCGGCCGGAAGATCCGGTTCGCCTGGCGCTGCTCCATGATGTGCGCGGACCACCCCGTGATGCGGGCGAAAACGAAAAACGGCGTGAACATCGCGGTCGGGATGTCGCAGAGGTGGTAGGCGCAGGCGCTGTAGAAGTCGAGGTTCGGGTAGAGTCCCTTTTCCTCGAGGACGACCTGCTCGATCCGCTCGAAGATGGCGAAGAGCGGCCGGTGGCCGCTGGCGTCGGCCAGCTCGCGCGACCAGTTGCGGATGATGGGCGAGCGCGGGTCCATATCCTTGTAGACCCGGTGCCCGAAACCCATGATCTTCTCCTTGCGCGCGAGCATCTCCTTAAGTCCCGCCTCCGCCTGCTCCGGCGAATCGAAGCGGCTTACCAGGCGCATCACCTCTTCGTTGGCGCCGCCGTGCAGCGGGCCGCGCAGGGTCCCGATGGCCGAGGTGACCGCCGAGTAGAAGTCGGAGAGGGTCGAGGCGGTGACCCGGGCGGCAAAGGTGGAGGCGTTGAACTCGTGCTCGGCGTAGAGGGTGAGCGAGGCGTCCACGGTGCGCCGTTTCAGCTCGTCGGGCCGTTTGCCGTGCAAGAGCGTCATCAGGTAGCCGGCGAAGTTCTCCTCCTCCAGTTCCAGGTCGATCCGGCGGTGCCGGGTGGCGAAGTGGTGCCAGTACATGAGCATCCCCGGAAAACTCGCCAAGAGGCGCTCCGCGGTGCGCTCACCGTCGAGGCTGCTTCCCTCGGGCTCCAGGGCCCCCAAAACCGAACAGCCGGTGCGCAGCACGTCCATGGGGTGCGCGTCGGCCGGCAGCTGTTCGAGGACCTTCTTCAGTGCCGGCGGCAGGCCGCGCCGGGCCACCAGCCGGTTGCGGAACTGTGCCAGGCCGTCACGGTCCGGGAGATAGCCGTGCAAAAGGAGGTGGGCCACCTCCTCGAAGCTGGCCCGGCCCGCCAGGTCGTTGATGGAATAACCGCGGTAGCTCAGACCGCGCCCTTTTTTCCCCACGGTGCTGATCGCCGTGGTTCCGGCCACGACCCCTTCCAGCCCCGGGCTGTACGTCGCGTTCATGGTGTCTCCTTTTTCTGGAACAGCTCATCCAGTTTCCGTTCGTACTCGTGGTAGCCGAGGATCTCGTAGAGCTCGGCTCGGCTCTGCATCAGGCCGATCACCCCTTTTTGCGTCCCCTCCTCGCGGATGGCCCGGTACACCGTCAGCGCCGCCTGGCTCATGGCCCGAAACGCGGAGAGCGGGTACAGGGCGAGGCTCACCCCCGCCTCGCGCAACTGGTCGAGGGTAAAGCAGGGGGTCCGGCCGAACTCGGTCAGGTTCGCCAGGACCGGAAGCCCGGTCGCCTCCTTAAAGCGCCGGTACTCCTCCAGCGCGCCGACCGCCTCGGGGAAGATGAGGTCCGCGCCCGCCTCCCGATAGCGGCAGGCCCGTTCCAGGGCCGGCTCCACCCCCTCCACGGCGATGGCGTCGGTGCGCGCCATGACGAGGAACTCGGGATCCCGGCGCGCGTCGACGGCAGCCTTGATCCGGTCCACCATCTCCTCCGGGCTCACCAGCGCCTTCCCCGGCCGGTGACCGCAGCGTTTGGCCGCGACCTGGTCCTCCAGGTGCACGCAGGCCGCTCCGGCGCGCTCCATCTCGCGGATAGTGCGGGCGATCGTGAAGGCGTGCCCCCAGCCGGTGTCGATGTCCACCAGGACCGGGAGTTCGCTGGCCGAGACGATGCGGCGCAGGTCTTCCAGGACGTCGTTCAAGGTAGTGAGGCCCAGGTCGGGGAGCCCCAGGGAGGCGTTGGCGACGCCGGCCCCGGAGAGGTAGAGGGCGCGGAACCCGGCCTTTTGGGCGAGGAGCGCGGCGTAGGCGTTGATGGTGCCGGCGACCTGGAGCGGCTGTTCCTGGCTGAGCGCGGCGCGCAGGGTGGGGCGGGTGGCTGGAGCGGTCATGGATCCTCCCTCGTGGGTCGCCAGGAAAGTACGGAAGACGCGGAGTAACTTCCCGGGAAGGCGCCGGGTCCAGCGAACCGCTGGGAAGAGGGGTCCCCCCACTCTCCGTCCGGTTACGCCGCGTCGCCTGGTTTTCCTGGCTCATGAACTCGCAACTGTCGCTATTTTACCACGTCGCGCATCAGAATGAGAACGGCAGCGAAGCCCTCTTCATTGGCGCGCGGGGTGAAACCGAGAGCGCTTTACAAAGGGAGCCGCTTCGGCCCACCATGGAGAAAAAACCAGCACTCATCCGGTCATCAGACGGGGGAAAGGAGATGGCAACAAGACTTTTTATCGCCGCCATAGAGAAGAACTCGGGCAAGACCACCACGAGCATCGGGCTCATGCACCTTGCCCTGAAAAAATACCGGCGCGTCGGCTACCTGAAGCCGTTCGGCGGGCAGACCGTCGAGTTCCGCGGCCGGACCATCGACAAGGACGTGGCGCTCATGGCCCAGGAGTTCGACCTGGGCTTCGACCTGAACACCATGTCGCCGGTGGTGCTCAGCCACGAGATCACCCACCAGGTGGTGGACGGGGCGGTCGACCCCGGGGAACTCATGGAGCGGATCGTCAAGGCCTTGGCCCAGTTGGAGGAGCGCTGCGAGCTGGTGTTCATCGAGGGGTCCGGGCATCCGGGGGTGGGTTCGATCCTGCAGATCTCCAACGCGCGCATCGCGCGCCAGCTCGAGGCACCCGTGCTCCTGGTAACCGGGGGCGGGCTCGGCGACGTGGTGGACCGCCTCGCCCTGATCCAGGCCTTCTTCGCCCAGCAAGCGGTCGACCTGAAGGCGATCCTGGTCAACAAGCTCTTCCCCGACAAGCGCGAGCGGACCCTCGACTACCTGCGCCGCGCCCTTAAGAAGGAGAGCTTCCAGGTGCTCGGGGGGTTCGACTACCAGCGGGTCCTCGCCAACCCGACCCTGCGCCGCATCTCGACCCTGCTCGGCCTGCCGGTGCAGGGGAGCACCAACGAGCTGGACCGGATCATCTTCCGGGTGCTGGTGGGTGCCGCCTCGACCCAGCGTTTCATGGAGCTTCTCACCGAACCGTCGCTCATCATCGTCAACAGCAGCCGCAACGAGCTTCTGGTCACCCTGGCGCACCTGTACCAGATCCCCGAGTACCACCGGCTCATCGTGGGGCTGGTGATCTCCGGCAGCGCGGACGTGAACAGCATCAGCCGGCAGATCCTGGAGAAGAGCGGCATCCCGTTCCTGCGCGCCCAGGGGGGTGTCTCGGCCGACCTGTACCAGGCCATCAACAAGGATGTCAGCAAGACCGTCGCCGAGGACCGGGAAAAACTCGACCTGATCCGCTCCCTCGCCGATAAGACCCTGGATTTTGCTGCCATCGAGCGGCTCTTTTCGGTATAATGCCGGCGCCGAAACCTCGGCAGAAAGGAACCACATGTCAGACCACAGTCCGCGCCACACCGTGGTAGTAGGGTGCCTGGTGCGCAACGCGGCGAACCAGGTGTTGTTGATACGGCACGCTAAAAGGGGCTGGGAGATCCCGCAGGGGCGCGTGGAGGAAGGCGAAAACCTCATCGAGGCCCTGCGCCGCGAGGTGCTGGAGGAGGCGGGGGTCGAGATCGAGCCCGGGCCGCTGGCAGCAGTCTGGTCCATGCTCTCGCCCCCCGCCGCGCTTATCTTCACCTTTTTGGGGCGCTACCTCACAGGGGAGCTGTGCTCGAGCGACGACAGCGTCGAGGCGGGGTGGTTCTCGGAGGAGCAGGCGCTCGAGCAGGTAACCGGTCAGGTGATGCACGAGCGTCTCAAGGCGCTCCTCAACTACCGCGACGGCACCCTCTACCGCGCCTACACCACCCGTCCCTACCAGGTCCGGCTGGAAACCTCCCTGGGCCCCCGCTGATCACGGCGCGCACCCCGGCGCGCGACCTCTTCACCTGCCCGAAGGGGATGCTTTGAGCCAGGGGTCGCTTCTGGCAACGGTGCCGGGTGCGTTGACTTGCCCCGATCAGCATCTATAGTTTGAGACCGAGCAGCGCAGGCTGTGTGATCCTTCAGCGCCGGCCTGACCTGCCAGATCAAGCAAGCGGAGGTCGCAATGACAACGAAAAGCTTCCTGATAGGATGTTCGCTGGTGGCTCTGAGTGCTGCCGGCGCCTGGGCCGAAGGGTCCAGCCAGCGGGGGTGGGCCGAGATAAAGGACGCCTCGGGAAAGACCGTCGGCGCGGCGGTTTTGACCGAGCAAAAAGACGGGGTGCTGGTCAACCTGAAGGTCTCCGGGCTCAAACCCGGCCTGCACGCCTTCCACGTTCACGAGACCGGCGACTGCACCGGGCCCGACTTCAAGTCGGCGGGGGGACACTTCAACCCCTTCCACAAGCACCACGGCATGAAGAACCCGGAAGGAAAACACGCAGGCGACATGCCGAACCTCGAGGTGCAGCCCGACGGCAGCGCCCGGGCCTCGGTGCTCGCCGAGGGGACCACGCTCGGACCGGGACCCGGCTCGCTGCTCAAGCCCGGGGGGACCGCGCTGGTGATCCACGCCAGCCCCGACGACAACCTGAGCGACCCGGCCGGCAATGCCGGCGCCCGGGTGGCCTGCGGCGTCATACGGGCCAAGGCCGAATAGGCCTACCCCGCATCCCTGCCTCAAAAGAAAAGGGCCCGGAAGTTCCGGGCCCTTTTCTCGTCTGTCATAACTCTCGGTCTACCGCTTGACCAGGTGCAAAACCGGTCGTTTGGACACTACCGGCTCGCTGCGCGGCGCCGGCTCACTCTGAGAGGGGCCGTCCGTGCCAGTGGCTACCCGCACCAGTTCGGTGCACTCCTGCATCAGGTGGGCGAGTTCTCCGTTTTCACCGAACACCCGCGTGTAGAAAATATTCTCCATGACATGCATCCTGCCCAGCGGTGTCTTGGCCCTGCGCAGTTGAGCATCGATATTCCACTGCATCTGCTGGAACTTGAGTGTCTGCTCCGGAGTTCTGCCGACACAGGCATCTTTGAGAGCTTGCTCTGCCAGTTCCTCAAACCGCTGCGGATCTTTCTTGTACAGTTCACTCATCTCTTCGGGTGTATATGAACTCAATCCCGACGTGGAATCTGTTTTCACGGCGCACCTCCCGACCTTGGTTCTCACCTATCAGGGCGAATCCGTACTGCATGTTATGAGGGGAGTATAACATTCGGGCCTTTTAAATAACAACCATTGTTTTGTCGCTGGGGTTCTGGTGAGCTTTTGTAAGTTGACTCACTCAGAAAAATCCTTCCCGTCCGAGATCCCATGAGAGAAAGCCGTTTTGGCGCCGGTGCTTCATGCAGTGAGCCGCTCGAACAGTCTGCCGCTCCAGATGCTGCCTGGGTGCGCAGGTTTTCCCGGGGTGGGGGAGCGCAGACCGCGGAGGCAGGGCGGTCCCGGAGGTGGCAGTGGCGCAGCGCTCCTTTTTTTGGGCAAAAAAATGCCGTGCCCTCTGAGCCATCGGGCACGGCGAAGTTTGCTGCTGGTTCTGCGTCTGTTCAGGAGGAGACTGTCACGAGCCACCGTGCACTCTACACAGCAAAAAGGGAAGAAATGTGTACGCAATGTGCAGCAATTTGGAAAATCCGGGCGAGATCCTGCGCTCCTGCCAGGTAATTTGGAACCGACTATCATGAGCCGGTGAGGTTTTTCAGGTCAACGTGATAAGTTCTCATCTTGCGCCGCCACTGCGCGCGGGGCGAGGTTCTCTCCCTCACCGTCTGGGACTGCCGCGGAGGCGAGGCACTCTGGGTGCCTGCCGCACTCTATTTCAGGAGCGGACTGTCGATTCTCGATGAGCGAGGTGACATTATAGACGGAGACGTTACTGTAATAATGAGCGAAACTCGATGGTAGCAGCGGTGTTGATGGAAACCATTACTTTGGATTGCCTTGCTTGTTTTTCAGCAAACTCATATACTAAACGGGTAGCCAAGCAGGTACGGCGATCAGGAGGTGTTACGTATGAGGAACATCAAGAGAATGCTGCTGAAAACTCTTGCAATAGCCGTTTTTTCCGGTCTGACCCTGGGTGGCGGCAACGCGCTGGCAACCATGGATACCGGCTCCGGCGGCCACGGTCACCTCGGAGTGACCGACGAATCCAGCGGCTCCGGTGGCGGGGGGATGAACCCCGGGTCCGACAGCAACAACGACAACCAGAGCTATCCGAGCTCTGACTACTACCAGGGGAGCACCGACCAGTCCGGCTCCGGCTCGGCAACCGGCGGTTCCACCGAGGACCAGGTGATAACCCACGACCGTGGCACCACGGTGAACGGGACCTTCTGGCCCGACTACTCCCACGAGGTTGGCCCGGGCGGTGTCGACTACTGGGCGAAATAACCGAGCAGAACGTGGTCCGAAACACGTGGGGCGCCCGATGGGCGCCCTTTCTTTTGCTGCAGCGCGGCGCGGGCTGCCGATCCCTTTTTTCCCTTCCCTAGAAGAACCAGGTATCGGGCACGGCCGGTACCGAGTAATACCTCCCCGGCTCCGGAGCCTCCCGGTCGAGCCCGTTCAGCACCAGGAGGAAGGCGTCGCGCGCCGAGCGGCTCGCCAGGTGCCGGTCCAGGTCAATGGCGATGGCGGCGAGCTGCTCCGGGTCAAGCGGTGCGGGGTAGCGCAGGCACTCTCGGCCGTACCCCCACACCAGGTCGTCGAACTGGTCCACCGGCACCCCCGAGAGCTGTGCCACCAGGTCGTACCCTGCCAGGGCCGAGCAGCGCAACTCGCGCAGGGCGGCCTCGGACAACACGCGGCCGGAGAGGAGCGCCCCTGCGGTCCCGGCAGCGGCCCTGACAAGCCCGCTGCGTAGCGCCATGGTGTAGAGCACGTGATCCACCGGCACCTTCAGCTGCTCCGGGTCGCGCACGGTTAAAAGCCCCCTTCTCCTCAGCAGTTTCACCAACAGAAAGCTCTTCTTTTCCAGGGGATCGGCGTAGGCCTTCATCTCCGCGAGCCGCGCCAGGATCCCCCCTCCTGCACTGCACCTGAGATAGCCGTGCGCCTGGCGGAAAAGCTCAGCCAGGTCTCCCCGGTAGCGGCCGATCAGCAGGCGTGCGGCGTCGCGCACCAGCTCCGCGCGCCGCGCCATGCCGACCGGGAGTTTTCCGTCCGGGGTCCCAAAGAGCGCCGCAAGCTCCTCCTCCGAGATCTGCTCCATGCGCTTTGGCGTGAAGAGGTCCGGATCGAGCTCGGCCGCCCCCCTGGCCAGGGCGTACATCAGGTCGGAGCCGTGCAGGAAGGTCCCCTCCAGCTCTGCCTGGTACCTCTCGGCGCCGTGGGTGTTGTGGTCGATGGCGGCTAAAAAGAAGATGAAGTGCCGCTCGCGAAAGGGGTGCTCCGGGAACGGGAAGAGCCCCGCGAAGCTGTCCGGGCGGTAGTCGAGCCGCACCAGGGCCTCGGCGACCAGCCGCGCGCGAGGCTCATGTACCGTGAACTGATCCATGGAGGCTCCTTTACAGGTCCTGCTCCGGTTCGTTCGGGGATCACCCCCTTTGCCGCAAAGCTTGCCACAGCGCTTGCGCTTGGCAACAGTCTGTGCGGCGGCGGGCTCTGTTTCAGAAGCGGCCGGCACCTGGCAATTGAGTCCCCTGCCCTTGTGCGTCTCGTGCTATGATTGTCTCAGCGGAGGGCTCTCCAGTCATTGTCCCAGCGGTTCTAACATCTGGCGACTGGTGTCGAAGCTATCCGTCACCGAACACCGTCCGAGTCGATACAGAAACGAGGGGCAGCCATGCAGACCGGAAGACCCCGGCACAGCCACAGTCAGCACAGCGTTGCTGCCCAGTGGCAGGAACTCCACTGGCACTACCCCCGCAGCGCCACCCTTCTCACTGCAGCCATCGTCCTTGCCCTCTTCGCCGACCTGCTCATCATCTTCCAACAGTACCGTCTCACCCGCGAAGAGGCCCGGCTCAACACGGCCGTTACCCGGAGCGAAGAGCAGCGCGGCGCCCTCGAGCAGCAGACCGCGGCCGACCTGGCGCAGGCCCGGGCCCTGCTCCCCCGCCGGGACGCCCTGGTGGCCAAGGAGCTGCACCTGAGCGTCGACCGCCGGCAGGGTGTCATGTACCTGCTGCGGGACCGCGCCATCTTGCGCGAGATGCCGGTGTACCTCGGTCCTGAGTTGGCCGCGCGCCCCGAAGACCCTGCGCCGCCGCTGAAAACCCGGCGGGTGCAAGGTCTGGTCGATCCTGCGGGGACGGTCCCCACTGCGCCGCTGTCGGGGGGGGCCGCCCGGCCGGAGCCGCCGGGGGGCGAGCCCTTGGCCTTCCAACTGAGCGGCGGACTTCTGCTCTACAGCCTGCCGGACACGGTGCTTCCCGGGGAGGGACCCCCACGGGGGGTGCGCCTCCAGACCGACGACCTGGCAGCTTTGAAGGAGGCGTTACGCCCGGGTTTGCGGGTGTACTTCTACTGACATGGAAGGGTATGCGCTTCGACAACAGCAGCTGGTTTACTCCCGCCCCGCGGGCTTTTGGCGCCTGGGGGGCAGCTGGTACCTCGCGCTCTTTTTGATCCTCGCCTGTTTCGGGGCAGCCCTTTTCCTCGACACCGTTACCCTAGAGGCCCGGCGCGACCTGGCCCGGCTCGCTTTGGGCGAGAGGCTTGCCGAACTGGATGGGGCCCGCTCCGAGGCGGCGGTCGCGCGGCAGCTGGTACGGGACGCGAGCGTGGTCCCCTACCAGGGTCCCTACCTGGTGGTCAGCATCGCGGAGCGGCGGATCTGGTACAAGGAGCGCGGGAGTGTCGTTTTCAGCACCGGCATCGCAACCGGGTCCGGCAAGACCCTGGTGAAGGAAGGGGGAAGCAGCTTCTGGAAGTTCGACACGCCGCGCGGCCGTCTCAGCGTCACCAGCAAGGAGTCCGATCCCCGGTGGGTTCCGCCGGACTGGTTCTACCTGGAACACGCCCGCACCAAGCACCTGGCGCTCTTGCACCTGGCGCGCAGGGAGACCCTGGTGTTGCGCGACGGCTCGCTTTTGAGGGTGGAGGGGGCGGACGTGGTCCGCAGGTATCCGGACGGAGAGCGGGTGGTGCTCGAGGCCTCGGAAGAGAAGGACATCATCGTGAACGGCAAGCTTTTGGTCCCGCCCCTGGGCACCAACCAGCGGCGCTTCGACAAGGTCCTGGGGAGCCATCGGCTGAACCTCGAGAGCGGCTACGCCCTGCACGGCACCAACCGCCCGGAAACGATCGGGCAGGCGGTGAGCCACGGCTGCGTGCGGCTCGTTAACGAAGACATTGCCAAACTGTACCAGATGGTCCCGGTCGGCACGCCGGTGTACCTCTACTAGTAAGCCGACCCGGCCAGGGAGGAACCAGTCATGTTCCGACTGACCTGCCGCAGGGGTTTTTTGAAATCGTCGTTGTACTTCGCCTCGAGCCTCTTCTGCGCAAGGCCGGCGCTCGCCAGGGTCTTCGACGGGCGCCCCAAGGCTCCCGAGGGGAAACTGTCACTGCACAACCTGCACAGCGACGAGCGCGTGACCGTCACCTTCCGCAACGAGCTGGGGGTCTACGACTCCGAGGCGCTCAAGGCCCTGAACTGGGCGCTGCGCTGTCCGATCAGCAACGAGACCACCGAGATGGACCTCAGGGTCATCGAGTACCTGCACCGGCTCGACCTGGCACTGGGGGGCGGGCGCGAGATCCAGGTCATCTCCGGGTACCGCTCCCCAAGCTACAACCGCCAGCTGCGCAGCGCCTCGCACGGGGTGGCCCGCCACAGCCTCCACATGAAGGGGAAGGCGATCGACTTCGCCGTAGCCGGCATCGGACTGGACACCCTCAGGCAGACCGCCCGTGCGCATGCGCCGGGGGGGGTCGGCTACTACCCCAAGGGGGGGTTCGTGCACCTCGACTCGGGTCCCTTCCGCAGCTGGTGAACGCCGACCGCCGCGACCCGCTGCTGCAGCGCGTCGGAACCGGAAGTGGAGAGCCCGTGCCGGCAGCCTCGCCAAAGGCGGGGACCTACCCCTTCTCCGGCAGGCTTTGGGCAAACGACTTGCCGATCTCCAGCCACTCCCCCAGGTTCGTCTCGGCCTCCAGCGCCTCGCGCCCCACCATCACCCACCCCTTCATCTGCCTCCCGGTCACCTCGAACGGCCGCACGTTCTCCTCGCCGAGTCTGCGGTCGGCCAGTTCCGGTCCGGTGCGCACGATCAGGTACTCCTGCCAGATCCCGAAGCACATGTTGCCGCGGGTGAGGTAACAAAGCGCCCCGAACATCTCCTTCTTCTCTATGTCAGGCCAGGACTGGATCAGCCCGTCGATGCTGGTCTCCACCTCTTTGCTGTAGGTCATCGCCAACCTCCTTTGCCGCTTTTGACGGCAGGAACGAAAAAAGGCCGCCCATCAGCCAACGATGGGCGGCCCGGGAAGGTCTGCCGGGTCTGGCGGGCTTACCCCGCAATCTTCTTGACCCAGGCTGCGTAACGGTCCATCCAGTCCTGGAGGAACTTCCGGGTCCCTTCGCTCGCGATCTCCCCCGCGGCGTCGAAGAACCCTTCCTTCACGAACAGGTACACCTCCGGCTGCCCCAGGGTGGGGACGTCGAGGTAGGCCAGGATGCCGCGCAGGTGCGACTGGGCCAAGGCGGTGCCGATGGTGCCGATCGAGCCGCCAATGACCCCGGCGGGTTTGCCGGCCCAGGCGTTCTGTCCGTAGGGGCGCGAGGCGTTGTCCAGGGCGTTTTTGAGCACCCCGGGGACCGAGCGGTTGTACTCCGGCGTCACGAAGAGCAGGGCCTGCGCGGCCGAGATCTCCGCCTTGAACCTGGTTACCGGTGCCGGCGGGTTCGCGTCGTTGTCCTGGTTGTACAGGGGGAGGTCGCCGATCTCCAGGTACTTGAAGGTGAACTCCCGGGGGGCGAGCTTTTCGAGGGCACGGGCCAGCTTGCGGTTGATCGAGTCCTGGCGCAAGCTCCCTACTACTACGGCGATGGTGTACTGAGTCATGGCAGGTTCCTTTCTGGCAGTGTTGTCGTACATAGATGGTCAAGCTGTACAACTCTACCGTCCCCGCCCAGTCCGGTCAAATGTCCACAGGGAAGTTTCCTTAGCAGAGATGGATCCACCTTATCGCGCCGGATCACTTTCTCAGTGCCGCCCGCCAGTGGAAGAGTTTGCCCCGCAGCTCCGCCGCCAGATCCACCCAGTGGCAGGGCAACAGCTCGGCAAGCCGCTTGTGCATCCGCAGACGCACGGCGATCTTCCCCCTCAGGTTCAGTGGCACGTAGTAGCGCGGCAGGGCTACCGGGACAAAGGCGTGGTTTTTCTTGAAGTCCCCCAGCCCCCGGCGCCCCCAGGTACTGTAGGTCAGGTAGGGGACCTGCCGTTCCGAGCAGAGTTCCACCACCTTGGCCAAGAGGGCGTTGGAGGGAGCCTTCTCCTTGTGCCCCAGCCGGGCGATCAGCTTGACGATGTGCGACACCTCCTGGTCGTGCACCACCTTGGCAAAGCCGATCAGCTCGTCGCGGTGGAAGGCGCCGATGAAGTCGCTGCGCTCCAGGAAACGGGCGTGGTCCTGCCAGAGCTGGTCCACCCCCTGCCCGTGATACGCGAGCGGCTGCCCCTGGCGCAGGGGGGATTCGTCGTAGAGCTCCTTGATCTTCCCCATCAGCTGCAGATCGAAGGGGACCAGGCGCAGCTCGACCTCGCACTTCTGGGCCTTGCGGATCCGGTTGCGCTCCTGGGTCTTGATCCGGTTCTCCCACCAGTCCCGGTAGCTCGTGAGCCGCAGCAGCGCAAGCGCCTCCGGCTCGTAGGGGAAGTCGAACCTCGGGGCGGTGTCGGCCACCCCCTTCTGGACGAAGCTGAAGAGGTCCGCCGCCTCCCCTTTGAGCCTGAACTCCTCGATGAGCGGATAGGGGTCCTCCACCCACTCGGGGAATTCCAGCCGGGCGATCCGGGGGAAGTGCCCCGTGACCCAAAGATGCCGATCCTTTAGGTGTGCGCTCATCGGTACTCCTTTGGGCGACCGACCCCTGCCTGCCGAAATCCCCGGATCACGACAGGATCCTGGGCCCCGCCGGTCACTTGACGCGGTACCCCTCTTCCTTGAGCAAAGCTGCCAGCCGCTCCTCGTCGTAGCCGTCCATCCGCTTGTCGCCGACGATGAAGATCGGCACCCCGACCCCCTTGAGCGCCTGGAAATCCCGTTTTCCCTTCTCGGTCCTGAAGATGTCGTACTCCTCGAAGGGGACCTGGTGCGTCGTCAGGTACTTCTTGGCCAGGGCACAGTAGGGGCAGCCGGCCCTGGTATAGACGACGACTCTGCCGCCCCCTTGGTCGCGCTTGACCTGCGGCCCCCCCGAACAGGCAGAGATGAGCAGCGCTGCCAACAGCACCGCAAAAAGCCAGACACAGCCACGGTCGTACCACCTCTTAGGGTTGCGATCTGCCATGAGCCCCCTCACATTGTCCGTGCCTAAGCTGTCTGAAGTAGGCCGCTTGTGCAGCCACTGCCATTCGTCGCCGGCGGTTGAGCAAACACCCTCTTTTATGAGCCAGGCATAATGTTGCCACAGCAATCGAAGATGGCAAACAGATAACGGCGCCGCGCCGCAGCTGATCGGACCCCGCGGCATTCGGGTTCCCTTTTGCGGGCAAACGTGCTACTAAGGGGGCCGATAGACACCATGACGATTCTTTGCCCCCTTCACTTTCTCCCGCGGACCCTGGTGACCTTCCTGGTCGCCCTGGGCTTTCTGTGCTCCGGGATGCGCGTCCCGGACCTGTCGCAACCGTTGCGCCCGCACCGCCCCAAGGCGGCCCACCGCCTGGTGTGGGAGAGCCCGCAGAAGACGCTCGCGAAATACCTCAAGCCGTGCGAAGAGCAGGTCGCCGCGTTGCCGGAGCGGCCGGCCTGGGCACGTGCGCCTTGGTTAAGCGCCCTCTCGCAGCTCGCCCTGCCGGGCTACGCCTTTCTTCCGCCTCCCCCGACCCACGGACGTTCCCCACCCGCATAGCGTTACCTGAAACACCCCCGTGCTGTACAAGACCGGCCGCGCAGGCCTCCTGTGACGGGGCCGCGCCGCCGTGCGCTTTCCTGTTGGCCAGGCACCGCCGCGTGGCGTCGACGCGCGCCCGGCCCTGCCGAAACGGAAGCCGCCCGCCGCTCACGCGCTGCTGTGGCCCAACTGCGCCAAGACGGTCCGCTG
The DNA here is from genome assembly GCF_014193515.1 of Geomonas silvestris. GTDB lineage: Bacteria > Desulfobacterota > Desulfuromonadia > Geobacterales > Geobacteraceae > Geomonas > Geomonas silvestris. The sequence goes on from NZ_BLXX01000002.1 coordinate 279,032, forward strand.
CCGGGGGAAATCACCGGGTGTCGCTCTACCGACTCCTTTTGTTTTTATCGTGTTCTGGCGTTGGGCGTCGAGGTGCGGCCTCGACGCGTCGTGGAGGGCTATTACGTGCTACGCATTGCCGTCTTGGCATGGGGGATATTCATCGCTACCGCGGGTGCACGCTGCCATGCGGCGAGCTGCAGCTGCGAGGATTGGATGGACAAAGGCGGGTACTGTGTCGATTACATCAAGACGAAGATACCGAGCTTTCCGATCCCGACCAAGGAAGACATGGTCGACCTGAGAAACACCACGGTGGATGAGGTGACCGAGGGGGACGTCGCCGTCTTCACCGTGAAGAACTACTGGCACGTCGCCTACGTCGAGAGGGTGCACCGGGATCCCCAGGGGGAGCCGGTTGCCCTCGACCTGAGCGAGATGAACTACGGAGCCGAACTGACCTTCCCGGAGTTCAAGGCGCGCTGGAAGTCGAGCAGCGAAGCCGAGTGGAGCAGGGCCGCCTGCTGCGGGGTGACAGACCGGTTCGACGAGATAAGCTACCGGTGGAACGTGGACATCGCCACGGTGAAGCAGGTCTGGTCTCCGGACGACGTCCGGCGGGAGTGGGCCCGCCGCCGGGTCAAGGCGATGATCGGCAAGGTGAAAGAGGTGATCAACCGGTTCATCGACTTCGAGAAAAGCGAACTGTAGAGCGGGGGGATACGGGGAGCGCAGCCAAGCGGAGGGGTGTCGCGAGAGACGGAGAGGCTGCCTGCGCGGCAGCCTCTCCGGTATCGGCTCTTCTTAGAGGCGGAAGGAACCCACCAGTTCCTGCAGCTCGCTCGATTGCCGGGAGAGCTGCCCCGCCGCGAGTGAGGTCTCCTGGGCGCCCCGCGCGGTTCCCTGCACCACGTCGGAAACCTGCTGGACGTTGGCGGTTATCTCACCGGTAGTCGCGGTCTGCTCCTCGGCCGCGGTGGCGATCTGGTTGATCTGCTCGGTCACGTCGTTTATCTGGGCCAGGATCTTCTCAAGGGCCTCACCAGAGCGCAGCGAGGTCTCGGCGCCGTGCTCGGCCTCCCGCACCCCTTCCTCCATGGCGCTCACCGCGTCCTTGGTCTCGCGCTGGATCGCCTGGATCATCTCCCCGATCTCTTTGGTGGCCCGGGTGGTCCGCTCGGCGAGCGCCCGTACCTCGTCCGCCACCACGGCGAACCCCCGTCCCTGCTCGCCGGCGCGGGCGGCCTCGATCGCGGCGTTGAGCGCGAGCAGGTTGGTCTGGTCGGCGATGTCCTCGATGGTGCCGATGATGGCGCCGATCTGGTCGGAGCGGCTCCCCAAGGTGCCGACGACCCCGGCGGTGTGCTTGACCCGTTCGGAGATCAGGGTCATCCCGGTCGCCGTCTGCTGTACGACCTCGACCCCCTCGCTCGCCATGGTGCTCGCGGTCCGGGAAGCCTCCGCAGCCCTCACGCAGTTGCGGGCGATGTCTTCGCTCGTGGCAGCCATCTCTTCGCTGGCGGTGGCCACGTTCCCGGTCTGGGCAGCCACTTGGACGGCGGCCGTGGCGATCTGGTCGGCGGTGGCGTTCAGCTGGACCGAGGCGGAGGCGATGCCGGTGGAGATGTTGACCGTCCCATGCACCAGGTGGCGCAGGTTCTCGATCATGTTCTTCATCGCCCCCAGCAACTGGCCGGTCTCGTCGCTCCCGGTCACGGTGATCTCTTCGGTGAGGTCTCCGGTGGCCAGGCGGTCGGCGATCCCCACGCAGCGTGCCAGCGGACGGGTGACACCGCGGGAGATGGCGAGGCTCAAGAGCGTGGCAACCGCGAGTAGGGTGAAGGTCACCAGGTACATGATGAGGTCCGCGGTACGCAGGGTCGCGGCTGCGTCGGCTTCAGACTTTTTGCAGTAGGCGTCCACCAGCTTGACCAGCCGGTCTACCTGTTGGCGGTGCACCTGGTAGCTCTCTTTCAGGGTAGAGCCCAAAAGCTTCCCGGCCTTCTCCTTGTCCCCCGCCATGAGCGCCGGGAAGTACTGGTTGAGCGCGATGTCGTAGAACGTGGCCGCCGGTTCGAAGACGTCCTTGAGCAGGACCCTCTTGATCTCCCCTTCGGGAAGGTCCTTCTTCCAGTGCTCGTGCGAGTCGTCGAAATCTTTCTTGAGCTTCTTGAAATCGTCGAGGTACTTCTGGCGTTCAGCCTGGTCGGTACTGTCGAAAACAAGGTGCAGGGTAAGGTAGGACTCGAGGATATACGCTGGCGGCGGCAGGATGTCGGCGGCGACATCCTTTCCTTTGACGATGTCCTGGTAGAGGGCCCCGTTCACCTTCACCTTGTCGATGGTGGCCATGGACAAAGCGAAGAGAACGAGCAACCCGGCGATGGTGACCGCCAGGCTGAGCAGCATCTTGGTGGTGATTCTCATAAAAAGACCTCCTGGTTGTCCCACGTGGCGTGAGGTGCTTTTTAGGTATCGGCCGAAACTGTCTGTGACTGAAGAAGAAATCCTGCCGACAGAGCCGGAGTTACCGGAGATTGATCCTCCGGCTCCTGCCGCAGCTCGCTTACCCGAGGCTGGGCCAAGGGCTCCCGTTGCAGCTTGCCTCTGCCGGCGAGGCCGCAAGCTGTTCACCGGCACCGCGGGGCGCCGCACATTTCCTCCGGATCAGCCAAATCGCTTAGTACCCAGGCTTTGGTGAGCGCCACAACGAAGTGGGGTGCGCCGGAGAAAAACCGACCCCATGGAAGATGGATTCCGACATTTGCGGCGGCGCATGTAAAGGAAACCGACACTTGCGGAATAGCGATAGGTACGACCGCACGGTTAGCCGCGGCCAATTATCCCATCCGTAACGTAGCTAACTTACCTCAGATTTTTAAACCCGGCCTCCTTCACCCCTGCCCGGAACTCCGCCAATTAACTGGGAAACAGTTCGAGCCCGGTCGGGGGCCGCTCGCTGTCGCGGGCGCCTTCCGAATCCCCCGAAGCGCCTTTTCGGGCAGGCCTTGGGTGTCGGTATTGTTTACAATACCAGGCAACTCCGGGAACGGGCTGGCTTTAACTAACCGGAAACACTCGATTTCGCCAAATGGCATGGTTGGTGCTCAACAACGGGTAGAAACCACCCATGGAGGATCGTATGAATACTGTCATGAAACATCTTCGTAGCCTTTTCGCCGGCATTGCCGCGGTTGCCGTTATGACGGGCACCGCCTTTGCCACGACGTTTACCGCTACAGACACCTTCGGTCGCAGCGCGGAAGCCATCTTCAGCGTATCAGGGACCAACCTGCAGGTGACCCTGGCCAACACCTCGAACGCCGATGTAATGGACCCGACCTTCGTGCTGACCGCCCTGTTCTTCAGCGGTGCCAACGGGCTCACCCCGATTTCCGCGCTGCTGCCGACGGGAACGGTGGTCTTCAACGGCCCCAGTAACGGCGGCAACGTCGGCGGCGAGTGGGCCTACGGTTCTGGGTTCACCACGGCTCCCCACGGGGCGACCGCAGGGATCAGCAGTTCGGGACTCAGCCCGAGCGGTCTCTTCGGCCAACCGAACTTCAACGGTCCGAACCTCGGTGGACCGAAGTCCCTGGACGGCCTGCAGTACGGCATCACCAGCGCGGGCGATGTCTTCAGCACACCTGGAGTCGGCGATCTTGCCAACAACGCGCTCATCAAGAACAGCGTGGTCTTCACCCTGGGCGGTCTGGCGGCCAACTTCGACATCAACAGCATCTCGAACGTAAGCTTCCAGTACGGCACCGACATCGCAAACGCGAACATCACGCCTCCCCAGGGGCCGACTCCGGTACCCGAGCCGGGGACCCTGCTGCTGCTGGGCATCGGCGGCTTCGGGCTGGCGATATGGGGCAAGCGTCGCAAGTCTGCCTAACCGGCAGCTTCACCGCACGATAAAAAAGGGGTGGCTCCTCACGGGGCCACCCCTTTTGCTATCCGGCCTCCGCCACACGCAAGGGGGGCAAGGCCGGTTTCTTTCTGGTTTTGATCACTCCTCGAAGTCTGCCCCCTCGGCCGGATCCCGGTCGTAGGTGTCCTGCTCCCAGCGCTCGTGGCTGGGAGCCTCGATCTCCGGTCCTTCAGCCGGCGCCCGCCCCGGGGTCAAAGCCGCCCCCGTACGGGACGCCCTTTCTCACCCGGGATGGGGTTCAGCTGCTTTTCACGGTGCTGGTTACTCATCTCTTGCCTCCTTTCCCCCTCATGCCGCGGCGTCATATTGCCGGGCGATCACTTCATGTATTTTACTCCCATTGCCCGGAGCGCGGCAAAGATGAGCCAAGGCTCACAATAGAGACGGCACGGGTGAGGCAGGAGACCCGGCGCCCGGGACGGGATCTGTACCAGCCCCGGCCTCCAATGCCCCGGCACTGCTACAGAAAAAACCTTGCCACGCCAGGAGATGGCAGTTTGTCTTACCTGATGGTTAAGTTATCGGAGAGGCTGCCGATGAGAGAGACAGCAGCACGATTGTATACAATCTTCGGGGGGCACGGCATGCGGTTCTTTCATTCTCTCTCCATCAGCAACAAGCTTCTGATCATCATCCTGCCTATCCTGGTGTTCAGTTTCCTGCTCCTGGGACAGATCACCAACCAGAAAGTCCGGGCAAACGTGAAAGAAGAGACCATCCGCCAGCTCAACACGACGGTGACCTCGCTTTCCGAGATGGTGACCATCGCCAACAAGTCCATCGTGCGCGATGCCGACGCCAAGATGAACAACCTTTTGCAGCACTACCGGGGAAGCTTCGCCCTGGACCCGGGGCGCAGCGTGCAGGTCGGCAGCCTCGAGGCCCCGCTTTTGAGCTTCAACGGCGTCCAGGTCAACCTGGATAACGTCCGTGTGGACCAGTTCAGCGAGCAGAACGAGAACTCGGTGGCGACCGTCTTCGTGCGCCAGGGCGACGACTTCATCAGGATCGCCACCTCGCTCAAGAAGGAGGATGGCAGCCGCGCCATGGGGACCCCGCTTGGGAAGGCGCACCCGGCCTACGCCAAGCTCATGGCCGGCGAGGTCTTCACCGGAAAGGCCAAACTCTTCGGGCGCTACTACATGACCAAGTACCAGCCGATCCGCGACCAGGGTGGGAGCGTGGTCGGGGTGCTCTTCATCGGGACCAACATCGACGACATCATCGAGAGGCTGCGCACCACGGTATCCTCGATCAAGGTCGGTGCCTCCGGCTACGCCTACGTCCTCGACGTCGGCAACCAGAAGAGCCACGGCGAGTTCGTGATGCATCCCGACAAGGGGAACGTCGGCAAGAACGTGATCGACTACAAGGACTCGCGGGGGCGCGAGTTCTTCAAGGAGATGGCCAAGACGAAGAACGGCTACATAACCTACTGGTGGAAAAACGGAGCCGACAGCAAGGAGCGCGAGAAGTTCGCCATCTACATGACCATCCCGGTATGGGACTGGCTGATCGCCTGCAGCGGCTACAACGACGAACTCTACGCCACGGCCGACAGCATCCAGCGTTTCATCCTGTGCGCCTCGCTCGTCTTCGCCCTGCTCCTTGGTGTGATCATCGTGACCGCGATCCGCAGGTTTCTCGCGCCGCTGCGGGAGACCGCGACGATCCTCGAGAGCATCGCCGGCGGGGATCTGACCGTGCAGCCCACGGTGACCAGCGAGGACGAGATCGGGGTGATGCAGCGCGCCTGCCAGCACATGGTGAACCGGCTCAACGAGACCCTGCGCAGCACGGCCGACAACGCGGGGCAGGTCGCGGCGGCAGCCCGCCAGATGCGGGCCACCGCCGAGCAGATGGCGACCGGCGCGGAAGAGGCGGCGGCGCAGACCATGACGGTGGCGACGGCCGGCGAGGAGATGGCGGCGACCTCCGGCGACATCGCGCGCAGCTGCCTGGGCGCGGCCGACGGGGCGCGCCAGACCAACCAGACCGCCCAGGAGGGAGCCCGGGTGGTGCAGAGCACCGTCGAGGTGATGGGGCGCATCGCGGAGCGGGTGAAGGCCTCCTCGGATACCGTGGCGAGCCTCGGGACCCGCTCCGAGCAGATCGGGACCATCATCAGCACCATCCAGGACATCGCGGACCAGACCAACCTCCTGGCCCTCAACGCCGCCATCGAGGCGGCCCGGGCCGGCGAGCAGGGGCGCGGCTTCGCGGTGGTCGCCGACGAGGTGCGGGCCCTCGCGGAGCGTACCACCAAGGCGACCCGCGAGATCGACGCCATGATCAAGGGGATCCAGAGCGACACCCGGCAGGCGGTGGCCGCCATGGAGGAAGGGGTCGCCGAGGTGGAGACCGGGACCGGCGAGGCAACCCGTTCCGGAGGGGCGCTGGAGAGCATCCTGGACCAGATCAACGCGGTGACGCTGCAGATCAGCCAGATCGCCACCGCCGCCGAGGAGCAGACCGCCACCACCAACGAGATCAGCGGCAACATGCAGCAGATCACCGAGGTGATCCGCACCACCTCCCGCGGGGCCCAGGAATCGGCCGCCTCGGCATCCCACCTGGCGGGGCTCTCCGATGAGCTGCAGCGTCTGGTCGGCCAGTTCCGGCTCGCCTGCTAGAAGAAGCTGCGCTTTAAAGCTGCACAAAGAAACGGCCACCGGGAAACCGGTGGCCGTTTTTGCTTTACGCCATTGCCTCTGGAGTCGGCGCCGGGAACGGTGGGGAGCCTCACCCCCCGCCCAGCTCCACGCAGAGGGAGGTGGTGCCCGGCTGGGACTCGATCCGGAAGCTGCCGCCGATCAGCTCGGCACGCTCCCTCATGATGGCGAGCCCCCAGCCGGAGCCGGCCCCCTCCGGCGGAGCTTTGGGGAGCACGAACCCCTTGCCGTCGTCGGTGATGGTGAGGCGGGCGGTGCTGCCCCAATGCTCCAAAACGACCGCGACCCGGGAGGCGTCGGCGTGCTTCAGTACGTTGTGCAGCGCCTCCTGGGCGATCCGGAACAGGGAGATCTCCGGCACGGCCCCCAGCCGCGGGAACTCCGGGGTGGCCTGGAAGGAGACCGCAATGCCGGTGCGTCTCTGGTACAGCTCGGTGTAGGAGCTGAGCACCGGCACCAAACCGTACTCGTCGAGCTGGACCGGACGCAGGTTGACCATCAGGTCGCGCACCGTGCTGTGGATGGTCCGCACCAGCCTTCTCGACTCGTCGACGGTCTTCTGCAGCTCTCCCGCGCCGCTTCCAGCCAGGTGCTTGCTGATGTGGCCCAGGTTGAGGCTCAACACGGTGAGCTCCTGCCCCACGTCGTCGTGCAGCTCGCCGGCGATCTCCTTGCGCAGCTCCTCCTCCAGGGTGCTCAGGCGCCGGGCGTAATGTTTGAGCCGGTCCTCGGACTCCTTTTGGGCCGTGCTGTCGAAGGCGACACCGGCTATGTACTGGACCTCGCCTTTCCCGTCTTTCCTGGGATAGCCCCGGTCGCTGATCCAGCGGACCGAGCCGTCCGGGCGCAGGATCCGGTACTTGATGGTGGCCGCCTCCCCGGCGCGCAGCCGGTCATGGTAGCGGGTAAGCTGGGGGACGTCGTCGGGGTGGGTTGCGGTCAGGCACAGGAGGGGATCCTGGAAGATCTCGGCGGTGCTGCGCCTCCAGATGCGCTCGAACGCGGGACTCAGATAGAGGAGCTCGCCCCGGGGGGAGGTGAGCCAGAAGACCTCCTCGACCGTCTCCGCCATCTGCCGGAACTGCTCCTCGCTTTTTCTCAGGGACTCCTCGGCCTTTTTGCGGTCGCAGACGTCGCGCGCTACCACCTGCACCTCCACCAGGTTCCCTTGGGCGTCGAAGGTCCCCCGGTTCACCGCCTGCAGCCAGTGCAGCTCGCCGCGCCCGTTCCGCACGCGGTTTTCCACGACGACCGCCGGGTTGTCGGCCGACAGGAGTCTCAGACGCTCCTCGATCTCGCGGAGGTCTTCGGGGAGCACTTGGGGCCGCCACTGCGTCCCGACGAGTTCCGCCTCGCTCTTGCCGAAGAAGCGGCAGTACACCTCGTTGACGAAGGTGATGCGGCCGTCGGGACAGGCACGGGCGATCAGCTCGGTCTGGTCCGTGACGACCGTCCGGTAGCGCTCCTCGCTTAGCTGCAGCGCCAGCTCGGCGGCCCGGCGCTCCTCCGCCTCCTCCTTGAGCCTCGCCACGTGCTCGGCGAGCTCGGCCGTCCTCTCCCGGACCCGCTGTTCGAGATGCTCGTTCAGGCGGACCAGCTCCCGCTCGGTGCTGCAGTGCCGGGCCACCTCGTCTTCCAGCTCGGCGTTTTTACGGGTGAGTTCGGCGGTGCGGCTTTCCACCAGGGAGGCGAGTTCACCCTGCTGCTTCACGAGCCTGGCTTCGAAACGTCGGCGGCTCTCGGCGAGGACGCTGAGGCAGAGCCCGATCACCGAGAAGAGCCCCAGGGAGAGCACCTCGCGCAGCGAGCTGACCGCAAAGGAGTCGACCGGCAGGTAGATGGAGTAGGCGGTGATCGCCACCGAGAGCCCCGTGGCGAGGAGGCCGGGACCCAGGCCGAAGAGCACCGCCACCAGGGTCACCATGGGGTAGAAGGTGATGAAGGTGGGAAGCTCACTGTCAGCGAGCCAGCTCAGGTACCGGTAGGCTGCGTAGCTGAAGGCAACAAGGGCAACGGTTATTGGATAGTGCGAGGCTTTTCTCAGTGTCAGGCTCATGAGGGCTCCTGCGCGACATTGTAGCAGCTAAATGATCGAAGCAAAACGCGAAAGATAACTCTTACCCGGGAGAGTGCAACCCTCCGACACGGAGCCGCGTTGCCGGCAGCGTTCGGAAAAAAAACTGCACAAGCGCCTTCGTCGAGCCGATGAGCTAATGGGGAGTATCGGCGGAAACGGCACTATCGGCAGTAGCTGCAGTTTTTTGCAGCATCGGTTACGGCGCGGGCGACTGGCGGGACAACCGGCCGGGGGGGAGGAAACATGCAGCAGGTGGAGTGGAAAGAGGAGTACCTGCTGGCGATGAGCCAGCTTGACAATCAGCACCGGCGCCTGGTCGAGCTGCTGCAGGAAGCGTATCTCCTGCACGAGGAGGATGCGGCAGCTCCCGAGACGAACCTGAGTCTCTTGGAACTCGTCGACTATGCCGCGTTTCACCTGGGGTACGAGGCGAGCTGGCTCGAGCGCCACGGCTACCAGGTCCAGGCTCCCCAGCGCGGGGGGGCGGATCGTCTGAAACGGCAGATACTGCGCATCCAGAACCACTACTTCAAACACGACGAGGACCATGCCGCGAAGATCCTCTCCTTCATGACCCGCTGGCTGGCCCACCACCTGAAGGGGTAGCTGGCCTCACGGCGCACAACAAAAGGGCCAGCCCTCGCTTCGGAAGCGTTACCATCCGAAGCGGGGAGCTGGCCCTTTTAGCGTGCGGCTCTCTAGAGGCCAGAGCCGGCCTCACATCCTAGAATTTCTCGAACGCCTCGTCGCAATCGTCGAGCTCGAGCCGGGTGCCGCGCTGGCTGCGGGTCAGCTTGGGCGTGGTGCGCGGCACAGGCTTGGCGGAGCGCGCGCCGGTCAGGGGAGACCCGGAGAGCACCGGGGACGCCGCTGCGCCGCTCAGGCTGAAGAAGCTGATGGTGGCCTGCAGCTGCTCGGACTGCGAGGCGAGCTCCTCCGCGGTCGCGGACATCTGCTCGGCGGCCGAGGCGTTTTGCTGGATCACCTGGTCGAGCTGTTGGATCGCCTTGTTGATCTGGTCCGAACCGCAGTCCTGCTCCCTGGTCGCCGCCGAGATCTCCTGCACCAGTTCCGCGGTGCGCTGGATGTCGGGGAGCATGGAGCAGAGCATCTCCCCCGCCTTCTCGGCCACCTCCACGCTGGAGGAGGAGAGCTGGGAAATCTCCGCGGCCGCCTTCTGGGAGCGCTCGGCGAGCTTTCTCACCTCGCTCGCCACCACGGCGAACCCCTTGCCGTGCTCGCCGGCGCGGGCCGCCTCGATCGCCGCGTTCAGTGCCAAAAGGTTCGTCTGCCGGGCGATCTCCTCGATGATCGAGATCTTGCCGGCGATCTCCTTCATGGCCCCGACCGTCTGGGCCACGGCCTTGCCGCCGGCCTGTGCGTCGGAGGCCGATTTCACCGCGATCTTCTCGGTCTGCAGCGCGTTGTCCGCGCTCTGCCTGATGTTGGCCGCCATCTCCTCCATCGAGGAGGAGGCCTCTTCCGCCGCCGCCGCCTGCTCGGTGGCCCCCTGCGACATGGCGCCGGCGCTGGCGGACATCTGCTCGCTCCCCGCCGCCACGTTGTCCGCCGCGAGCTTCACCTGGTTCACCACCTCGCCCAGCCTCTGCACCATCGCGGAGAGCGACTGCATGAGCCGGTCGCTCGGAGAGCGCGCCTCGAGCTTCACGGTGAGGTTCCCCTCGGCCACCTGGCAGGCAGCGTCGGCGATGGCGTTGGTGGTCTCGATCAGGAGGTTCAGGTTGTTCTTGATGGCGTTGAAGTCGCCGCGGTACTCCTCGCGGATCGGCTCAGGCAGGTCCCCGCGGGAGATGCGCGCCACGTACTCCGCGGCCACGTTCAAGGGCCCGATCACCGCGTCCAGGGTCTCGTTCACCCCGCTTACGATCCTGCGGTAGTCCCCCTGGTGCCGCTGCGCGTCGGCGCGGGCGGAAAGCCGCCCCTCCTGGGCGGCCCGGGCCAAGAGGTTCGCGTCCTCGATGAGGGCGTTTATGTTGTCGATGGCGTTGTTGAGGTTCAGCTTGATCTCGTTGAAGTCCCCCTGGTAGTTCTCGGTGATCTTGGGCGGGATATCCCCCTTGGCGATGCGGTCCACGTACCCCGCGGCCACGTTCAAGGGCCCGGTCACCGCGTCCAGGGTCCGGTTCACCCCGGAGATGATCTTGCGGAAGTCGCCCTGGTGCCGCTCCTCCGCCGCACGGGTGGCGAGCCGCCCGGCAAGCGCCGCCTCGACCAGCAGGTTCGCGTCCTCGATGAGGGCGTTTATGTTGTCGATGGCGTTGTTGAGGTTCAGCTTGATCTCGTTGAAGTCCCCCTGGTAGCTGTCGGTGATCTTGGGGGGGACGTCCCCCTTGGCGATGCGGTCCACGTACTCGGCGGCGACGTTTAGGGGGCCGATCACCGCGTCCAGGGTGGCGTTCACGCCGGAGATGATCCTGCGGTAGTCCCCTTGGTGGCGCGCGGTGTCGGCGCGGGTGGCGAGCTTGCCGGCCAGGGCCGCGGCGACCAGGAGGTCGGCGTCCTCGACCAGGGCGTTTATGTTGTCGATGGCGCTGTTCAGGTTGGTCTTCATCTCGTTGAAGTCCCCCTGGTAGCTGTCGGTGATCTTCTGCGGGATGTCCCCCTTGGAGATGCGGTCCAGGTATTCGGCCGCCATGTTGAGCGGGCCGATGATGGCGTCGAGGGTGGCGTTCATCCCGACGACGATCCCCCGGAACTCGGGGTCGATCTGGTCCGCGGCGCCGCGGGTGGCGAGGCGGCCGGCGACCGCGGCCTCGGTGAGCCGCTCGACCTCCTGGATAAGCGACCTCAAGATCCCGGCGATCTTGCGGGAGAGGTAGACGGCGGTGCCGACCGCGATGCACAGGATGAGGGCCACCAGCCCCCCCATGAACCAGGAGGCGCGCGTGAACTTATGGTCGACCACCCCCTTAACGGCATCGAGCCGGGCGTAGCCGTCGGTCGCGAACTCGGCCGCCTGGGCCTCCATCTTGTGGGTCGCCTCCTTGTACTGCCCCATCGCCTTGTTGGCGTCGGCGGGGGTGCGCAGCTTGCCGTCCAGGATCGCCTGGTACACCTTGGGGAAACCGCTGCGGTACACCTCGAGCTCGGCCTTGAGTGCCTTGACCCGGTCCCGGTCCTTGGGGTCCGCCGCGACCTTCTCCAGGGTCTTCAGGCGCTCCTGGATGTGCTGCTCCTCCTTCTGCCACTTCTCGAAGTACTCTGCCACCTTGTCCGGCGCCCCGATGTTGAGGATGATGTCCTTCTCGAAACGTCTGAGCCCCAGGATGTTGGCGCGGGCCCGGCCGGCGTGCTGGGCGATCACCCCGTCGCTGTCCAGGTCTTTGCCGATCTCCTGGTTGATGCTTCTCATCCCTAAGAAACCGGTCGCTGCGACCGCGGCCAAAAGCACCAGCAGTACGCCGAACGCCAGGCTCACCCGCGTTGCGATCTTCATGTTCCCAAACATTGCTTCCTCCCTTTGTTGTGATGGTATCCGCATGACAATCCGGGTAGACCAGGCGGTGGGCCCATTGAGATGGCAAGGAGGGCGGCGCCTTTTGTTACAGATGTGTTACAGCCAGCTACCTATTCGGTAATTGGCTGGCGAAACGTTAATAAAAAAAATAAGAGATGCCGGCTAAGAAATTTCAGGAGGGGGGCCCGAGCCGGGGTAGGCGATTGGGACATCCTCCCCTCCGGGTTTGGGGGTGTGCCTAAGCGGGAAAAGATGCCGCGCCGGGGCGCAAGCAGGAAGGCTCGAGGGGAGGGGGGGCGGCCGGCGCCCGGGAAGTCTAGAAGTAGTGCTGCCAGGAGAGCTGCAGCAGACCGAACTGGTAGCCGAACTCGCGTTTCCAGGTGAGGTCGAGGCCGAGAAGGTCCTGACGGCCCAGGTCCAGGCGGTTTTCCAGGGCGAGCCGGTAGTCGTTGCGCGCCTCGTTCACCGGGAAGAAGCGCTCCGCGAAGGAGAGCCCGGCACGCCAGCGCGGGGAGAGCTCCTGCAGCACACCCAGGCGCGGGCCGACCCCCGGGGCGAAAAAGGCCCGGAAGCGCCCGGCGATCTCCAGGGTTCCCTCGGCGAAGCCGTAGAGCGTGGTGCCGGTGGCGAAGTCGTGGCTCACCCCGATGCCGGAGTTGAAGCTCCCCATGAGCAGGCTCTGACGAAACGCCGTCCGTTTGCGCTCGACCCCGAGGGTCGCCTTCCAGCAGACCGGGTGCAGGAAGCGGTTCCAGGAGGAGAGCGACTCGATGTCGATAATATCCAGCCGCTCCAGCTCCACCTGGCTCGTCTCCGGGTACCAGCGCAGCGCTCCCCGGAGCAGGTTCACCCCCGCACCGCGGGTGTAGCCTCCCTCCGGGTCGAGGATGTCGTGGTAGGCGGGGGCGCCGGCAAGCTCGAGGAAGGGCTGGCGGGCTTCGCTGCCGAAACCGACCCTGACCCGCGCCGGGGGGTGGCCGCTCCCCGGCCAGAGCTCCGGTTGCGTAATGGCGGGGGTCTGGTCGGGCACCGCGAGCCTGCTGCGCGCCAGCAGCAGTTCGGCGCTGGAGCCGGCTGCGGGTTCGCTGCCGCCGAAGCGGCGCGACTGCCGGTAGGCGGCGTAGTCGAGCGCGAGTTCCTCGATCCGGGCCTGCTGCTTGGGGGGGAGTTCTCTCACAGCCGGCGCCTGGGGGGTGAGCTCTCCCAGCGACAGGCGCCGGGCCAGGTCCTGGCCGGCCGGCTCGAGGGCGCGCAGCCGGGCGGCAAGGAGGGTGCTGCGCGCCGGACGGAAGCGGACCTCCTCGATGAGCCCTTCCCGGGCGAGCAGCCGCACCGTCTCGGAGGGGATGGTATAGCCGTGGAAGCGGCCGGTGAGCCGCAGCGCGGGGCGGGCCACCTCGATGAGCGAGAGGAGCTCGTAGGAGCAGTTCTCGTCGAGGAAGTAGTAGTCGAACCAGGCGCGGCGCAGCTCCCAGACGTGCCTGAGCAGTTGGGCGATCTCCTCGGGGGTGAGCGCGAGCCGGTATTCCCAGATGTCCCGGTTCTCGAGGTCGCCGTAGGTCTTCACCGCGGCGTAGTACGGGGCGCTGGAGAAGCGCCCCCGGTACCCGCCGAAGAGCCCCTTGGCCGCGTAGGCTATGCCGTGCTGTTCGCGGGTGTCTGCGGCGTAGTTGATGGTGTAGGCCAGAAGCGGCGGCTCCGCGGGGGTGCGCGGCGGGGGGTCGATGCGCAGCAGCGTGTGCCCGAACATGGAGGCCGGGTTGTTGAGGTAGGCGGCGGGAAAGACCAGGGTGAGCCGGCCGGGGTCGAGTCCGGCGAGCCAGTTCTCAAGCTGCCGGCAGCTTGCCCGGGGAAGCCGGGCCGGGTCGAAATGAAGCTCCCGGTCCAGCCAGTGGTAGCGCGCGGGGTAGCGGCACTGCGCCTCCTGGTCCGGGTGCTCCGGATCGGCTTGGAAGAACGCGGAGAGCGTGGCGGCGAGTTCGGCGGAGGGGTCATCCTTGCCGCGGGGAGAGAGGAAGAACTCCGGGGCGTCCACCTCGCTTTCCAGGCCGCCGGCGAGCCGGCGCGGCTGGTAGTGCACCAGGGCCCGCCACTCGGGCTTCTCGGCCAGCCGGCCTTGTTCCGCCCGATCCACCAAGCGATCCAGATAGCCGGCGGCCAGGGCGCGCGGGGGAACAGCAAGGGCAGCGAGAAGAAGCAACGCGGAGAGTGAGCGGGTAAGCTGGCGGGCCAGCCGGGCTCTCCGCGGAGAGCCCGGGCGGGCGGCCGGAAATTTCCTGAGATTTATGAGGATAGAGGGCATAGTAGGGCATAGTGAGCAACCGGCCGCCGCTTGGGACCTTCCTTACCGGTTTTTTCGGAACGCGCGTTACCTAGCGCCAGGTCGGGTGGGCATCCACCTCCGCCGAGAGCTGTGCCACCAGGTCATCCGTGCTCCGCTGCGAAGCGAAGAGCGTGGGGTAGTTCTCGCGGGCGGCCTGGAAGAATTCCGGCTGCCGCTCCTGCTTCACCCCCAGCAGGTAGGCGAAGGCCGCCAGGTGCTCGCCGCCGCCACGCGCCGCATCCTCCCTGATGCGGTCCCGGTTGACGCTCGCGAACTGTTTCACCTTCTGGTCGTTGCGGCTCGTCTCGTCGCGCGGGCTCGTGCTCGAGGTGAAATCCGACGAGGCGTCGGTGGTGTTCTGGAGGGTTTCGGAGGTCCCTTCAGTGGACTTCGTGGTTACGGCGCAGCCGGAGACGATGCCGAGGAAGCTGCCGACGAGTAAGAGTCTGGTTGCCGCGGGTTTTACGTGCAACATGGTTTCCTCCTTACCGCTCCCGTCAGCCGGACCCGAGGAAATGCGGGAGGCGGTTTTACGCTGTGCTTATTATACAGGGTTTGAAAGTTAAAAAACAAAAACAGCCCCAAAAGGGCAGGAAGCGACACCGGTCAGCCCCGCCCCTTTCCCTCAGCACCTGTTAACTTCGTAAAAATATTGTTGTAATTGACCCGACAAAAGGCAGATACTGTCGCAAGGCCGGGGCCCGAAGGATCCCGGCCGGACGCGGCGCCCCTCGAAAGCCCGCCGCGCCTGCCTGCTTCCCATCGCGACCACCCCTGCACCGGCACCTGCCAGGGGTCTCATCAGTAGCTATCCGGAGACAGAAACCCAGGTGAGCCAGGACCCGTACCGTGACAGCGTTAGCAGGTTTGTTAACTGGCCCCTCCTGGTGCTCATCGTGGTGGGGCTCTATGCCACCTCGCAGGTTAACTACCTCCTTTTCCACACCCTCATCGAACTTTTCAGCGTGGTGATCGCCGCCTGCGTGTTCACCCTCACCTGGAATTCGGCGCGCTACATCAGCAACCCCTACCTCCTGGTGGTCGGCATCTCCTATCTCTTCATCGGGATCCTGGACCTCCTGCACACCATAAGTTACCAGGGGATGCCGATCTTCACCGATTACGACTACTACGCGAACCAGCTCTGGATAGCCGCCCGCTCGCTTGAGAGCGTCACCCTTCTGGCCGGTTTCACCCTGCTCCTCAAGGGGCGCCGGGTCGCCACCACGACCCTCTTCCTGGTCAATACCGCAATCACCTCGCTGTTGGTGGCCAGCATCTTCTACTGGAAGGTGTTCCCGGTCTGCTTCATCGAGGGAACGGGGCTCACCCCCTTCAAGGTCTACAGCGAGTACGCCATCTGTCTGGTGCTCGCGGCGAGCCTCGCCCTGTTGATCAGGAACCGGCTGCGCTTCACCGCTTCGGTGTACCGGCTCTTGCTCTGGTCCATCGTCTGCACCATCGTCTCCGAACTCGCCTTCACCTTCTACATCGACAACTACGGCATCTCGAACCTGGTGGGGCACTTCTTCAAGCTGTTCGCCTTCCTCATGATCTACCGCGCCATCATCTCGGACGGGATCGAGGACCCCTACCTGCTCATCTTCAAGGAACTGCACCAGGCGAACCGGCAGCTCGAGGAGGAGGTCGAACTCCGCAAGCAGACCGAACTCGCGCTCAAAAAAAACGAGGAGAAGCTGCAGGCCTCCTACCTGGAACTAAGCGACCAGAGCGAGGAATTGGCGGCGCAAAACGAGGAGCTGGCACGCGCCTGGGAGGCGTCGCGGCGCTCGCAGGAGGCGCTGCAGAAGCTCAACGCGGAACTGGACCGGAGGGTAACCGAGAGGACCCGGGAACTCAGGGACAAGGACCACCTCCTCATCCAGCAGAACCGGCTCGCCGCGATGGGTGAGATGATCAACAACATCGCGCACCAGTGGCGCCAGCCCCTCAACGCCCTGGGGCTCTTGGTCCAGGCGGTCCCGTTCTTCGCCGGAGCCGAGGGGGAAGCGCCCGCCGAGCTGCAGCACAACAGCGAGAAGTCGATGGCACTCATCCGCCACATGTCGCAGACCATAGAGGACTTCCGCAACTTTTTCAGGCCCAACAAGGAGAAGGTCAGCTTCGACCTGCACCGGGAGATCGGCAAGACGCTCGCGCTCATGGAGGGGAGCCTGCAGGGTAAGGCGGTGGCGATCGAGGTGCTCGACGAAGGTGCCCCGGAGGTGCTCGGCTACCCCAACGAGTTCTGCCAGGCCATGCTCAACATCCTGATGAACGCCCGGGACGCCCTGGCCGAGCGCCAGGTGGCCGAGCCGCGCATCGTGATTCGCCTCGCCGGGGAGGCGGGGCGGGCGCTGGTCACGGTGACCGACAACGCGGGGGGGATCCCCGAGGCGGTGCTGGACAAGGTCTTCACCCCGTACTTCACGACCAAGGGGGAAAGCGGCACCGGGGTCGGTCTCTTCATGTCCAAGACCATCATCGAAAAGAACATGGGGGGGAGCCTCAGCGTGGCCAACACGGCCGACGGCGCGCAGTTCCGCATCGTTCTGTAAGCGCAGCTCCACGCGTGCCTCGAGCCGCGCGCCGGTGCTAAGCTCATCAGGAGTCGATCAGGCGCCGAATCTGCGCGGTCAGCTCCTCGGCCTGAAACGGCTTCAGGATCCACCCCGAAACACCCGCCTCGAGCCCCTCCCGTTTCACCCTGTCATCGGAGATCGTCGTCTGCACCAGCACCGGGATCATCTGCGAGGTGCGCCTCCTGATTTCCCTGGCCAGTTCCACCCCATTCATCCCCGGCATGATCAGGTCGGTCAGCACAAGGTCGACCGGCCAGCTCTCCAGGGAGGTTAAGGCCTCGACGGCGTTGTGCGCCTCGATCACCTGGAACCCCTTGGCCTTGAGCAGTGAGGAAAGCATCTTGAGGACCAGGTCGGAATCTTCTACAGCGAGGATCGTTTTCATCGCTTCACTCCTGCCGCAGCGCCCCTGCCTCTGCAGGTACCTGGGCTCCTGGGATGGGCTGCGGTTTTCCGGCTCCACAGCCCAAGCTCCCAGTATCCACTGATTCTATGCCTTGCTCTTTTAATTAACAATCAGCACCTTGGAGGGGCCGGGCAACCGTCGCAAGGCGTGCGGCAAGAGCCGGTCGCGCGGCGCCGCGGCACGGGAGCCATGCGCAGTGCGGCTGTTTCTGAACCTGAAGTGGGGCGCATCTTTCATATTTCATTATGTAAACACAATCTATCTTTCTCTTGTTCTTTCAGGAACATTATGGTAATAACCGCTTGATATACTGTATCTTTGCGCCATTTTCCGGGACGCATCGCAACGAAGTTTAATGTAGTTCAGAAAAGTGCCGCAACTTCTTGGTAGGATCATCTGCTGTAGTGAATGCAGTCAAGATAAGGATCAACTGTGGGAACGAGCATCGTTAAGAAAATAGCAATCCTCACCGTGAGCGTGGTCGTTGCGGCGGTTTCGGTCACTACCTACATCTGCATGGCGAAGATGCGCCAGGAAATGGTCCGGGTGGCGACCCTCTCCCAGGAGAGCCGGATCAACATGTTCCACGAACTGCTGCGCCAGAAAGGGGAGCTGAGGATCGTGGACAACCGGCTTTTCGCCGGCGACTACCAGATCAACGGCAACAACGAGCTGCCGGACAAGGTCGCCGAGATCTGCGGCGGCACCGCCACCATCTTCATGCACGAGGTGCGCGTCGCCACCAACGTCGTCAAGGCCGACGGCAACAGGGCGCTGGGGACCAAGCTGCAGGGCCCCGCCTACGACGCCGTGTTCGGCAAGGGGACCTCGTACCGCGGTGTCGCACCGATTCTCGACGTTCCCTACTTCACCGCCTACGACCCGATCCGCGACGCCAGCGGCAAGGTGATCGGCGCGCTCTACGTCGGGGTGAAAACCGAGGAGTTCCTCCGTTCCTTCGAGCGGACCCGCCTGGTGGCGATCGGGCTGGCCATCGCCCTCACCGTTTTTGCCTGTGCCATCGCCGCCTGGGTGACCCGGCGCCTTTTGGCCCCGATCGGCACCGCGGTCTCGGTGACCGAAGCGGTGGCGCGGGGCGATCTCACGGTGGCGATCCCCACGGGCGCGGAGAACGAGGCGGGGAAACTGCTCGACTCCCTCCAGGTCATGGTGGACGGCCTGTGCGGCATGGTGAGCCGGGTCACCCGGACCGCCGGCGAATTGCAGCGGATGTCGCTGCGCCTCTCCGAGGAGGCGGTGCACGTGGTGGGGGCAGCCAAGCACCAGCAGGGGAAGGTGGAGGAAACCTCGGCCTACGTGGAGCAGATCGCCGCCAAGGCGAAGGAGGTCGGCCTGGAAACGGAGAACCTGGCCCGCTCTGCCTCGGAGTCCTCTTCCGCGCTCCTCGAGATGACCGCGAGCAGCGAGGAGATCGCCGCCAACGCCGAGAGGCTCACCGCGCTGATCGGCGAGGTGACCGCGTCCATCATGCAGACCGCGGCCGCCGCGCGGGAGATCGGCGGTCACACCCGGGCCCTGGTGACCACCTCGCTGTCGACCGCCTCGTCGGTCATGGAGATGGAGGCGAGCATCCGCAACGTGAAGGAGAACGCCCTGCAGACCGCCGAGATCTCCGGCCGGGTCGAGGAGGACGCCCAGAAGGGGGTCGACGCCATGTCCGCCATGCGCCAGGGGATGCACGAGATCAGGGAGTCGTCCCAGGTAACCAACGAGGTGGTCGGGACCCTGACCGCCCGGACCCGGGAGATCGGTGCGATCTCCTCGGTGATCGACGACATCGCCTCGCGTACCGCGCTCCTGGCCCTGAACGCGGCCATCATCGCCTCGCAGGCCGGCGTGCACGGCCGCGGCTTCGCGGTGGTCGCCGGAGAGATCAAGACCCTGGCCGCCAAGACGGCAAGCTCCACCAACGAGATCGCCGAATTGATCAAGAACGTGCAGAAGGAGACCGAGCGGGCGGTGCAGGCGATCCGGGAGGCCGACGGCAAGATCGCGGCGGGAGAGGAACTGGCCCAGCGCTCCAGCGCCGCACTGGAGAAGATCGTCGCGGGGGTGGTCACGGCGCGCAGTCACGTGCGGGGGATCGCCAGCGCGACCGAGGAGCAGGCCAAGGGGACCGGACAGATCAGGGTGGCCATGGAGCAGGTCACCGAAATGACCGAGAGGATCGAGGTATCGATCCGCGAGCAGGCCCAAGCCGAGGAGTCGATCATGGCGGCGGCCCAGCACATGAAGGACCTCGCCTCGCAGTTCCAGTCGGCGACCAGCGAGCAGAGCAAGGTGGGGAACTGTATCTCCCAGGCGATGACCGACGTGACCGCCATGTCCCAGCGCATCGAGCTGGCCTGCGCGGAGCAGGCGCTGGGGAGCCGCTACATCGCCGCCGCGGTCGTGGAGATCAGCAGCGACGCCGAGCGCAGCCTCAAGGCCGCCACCCTCCTGGAGAGCGGCGCCAACGAACTGAGCGGGCAGGTGGACCTCCTGCAGCAGGGGACCGGCGCCTTCCGCCTGCAGGAGGACCCCGCCTGAGCGAGTCCGCCCCGCTCAACCGGGGAGGGTGAACCAGAAGGTGGCGCCCTGGTCCGGCACCCCCTCCGCCCAGACCCGGCCGCCGTGGCGGGCCACGATGCGCTGCACGTTCGCGAGCCCCATGCCGGTCCCTTCGAACTCGCTGCCGGGGTGCAGGCGCTGGAACCTGCCGAACAGCTTGTTGAGGTACCTCATGTCGAACCCCACCCCGTTGTCCCGCACGAAAATCACCTTCTCGCCGGAAAGCTCCCGGTAACCGATCTCGATCCGCGCCGGCCTGCGCGGCCTGGTGAACTTGAGGGCGTTGTGGACCAGGTTGTACAGCACCTGGTGCAGCATCCGCGGGTCTCCCACCACCACCGGGAGGGGAGCGATCTGCCACTCGATCTCCCGCTCCCGCGTCGTCTCGGCCAGTTCGCGCAGTACCAGGCGGAGCACGGCGGCCAGGTCGACCTCCTTGCGCACCAGCTCGCTGCGCCCCAGCTGGGTGAAGGCCAGGAGGTCGTCGACCAGGTTCCCCATGGTCCGGGCCGCCTCGCCGATGACCGCGAGGTAGTGCCGCGACTGCTGGTCCAGGCATTCCGGAGTACGCGTCTTCAGGAGCTCGACGAAGCCGGCGATGTGGCGCAGCGGCGCCCGCAGGTCGTGGGATATGGTGTAGCTCACCTCGGAAAGCTCGCGGTTCGCGGCAGTCAGCTGCTCGACCTGTTTTTGGAGCGAACGGTTCAGCTCGTTCACCTGCCGGGCGTTTTGCTCGCGCTGCAGGAGTAAAAGCTGCCGCAGGCGCCACAACCCGTAGCTGAAGATGAACAGCAGGGAGAACTTGACCAGGGCGTCCCAGAACCAGAAGAGGCGGTGCGCGTAGAGCTCCTTGATGAAGAAGAATTTGAAGATGATCAGCGCTCCCGCCAGGGCGGCCACCAGGAGGGTCGCGGTCACCCCCCGGTACCAGGCGACGAGCGCCAGGGGAACCAGGTAGAGCGGGAACAGGTTGAACCCGAAGCCCAAGGTATAGTCGAGGTAGGCGATACCGCAGATCGAACCGGTAACGAAGAAGAGCAGCAGGGTCTTGAAAGTGCGGTGGTCGGTTGCCATCGGTGTTGGGCGCCTCGCCCGGAGCTGCCGTGACGCAGGCAGGGGCTGCAGCTTAACCCGCTGCCAGCATTCATTATAGCGCGGTAGCGCGGCCAGCCGACAGTAAGAAACGCGGCAGCCCGTTAGGTAAGGCGGCCGGATCTGATAAGGAGAGGAGAATGACGGGATTTCTGGCGGGACTGCTCTTGGGTTTCAGCTTGATCGCGGCGATCGGGGCGCAGAACGCCTTCATCCTGAAGCAGGGGCTGCGGCGCGAGCACGTCTTCGTCCTCTGCCTCATCTGCTCGGTCTCCGATGCACTCCTGATCGGTTTCGGGGTGTTCGGCTTTTCACTGGTGGCCGCGGGGCTCCCGGCGCTCGTGCCGGTGGCGCGCTACGCGGGGGCCGCCTTCCTGTTCTGCTACGGCGCGAAGAGCTTCGCCACCGCTTTGGGGAAGGACGAGGTCCTGGTAGCCGACGCCTCGCAACGTACCGAACTGCGCAGCGCGCTGGCCAGCTGCCTTGCCTTTACCTGGCTCAACCCGCACGTCTACCTCGACACCCTGGTGCTGCTCGGCTCGGTCTCGACCCAGTACCCGCAGCAGCAGGCCTTCTTTGCCCTGGGGGCGGCGTCGGCCTCCTTCTGCTTCTTCTTCGCGCTGGGGTACGGGGCCCGGCTCTTGGCGCCGCTTTTTAAAAGGCCCCTCTCCTGGAAAGTGCTGGAAGTCGTGATCGGCTGCGTGATGTGGAGCATCGCGGCCGGGCTGGTGTGGCGACGCTAGCCTGGCATACGGTCCGGGTCAGCCGAGCTTAAGGCCGCCGATCATGGTCTCGGGATCGACCTTCTCGAGGGCCTGCTGGGCGAACTCGATGAGCCGGTCCACCGTGAGCTCTTTTTTGGCCTGGTCCCCGGTGAAGCCGACGATCCCGTAGAGCGCGGTCGTCTTGTAGCTCGCCCCGTTCACCTCCACGGTCAGCTGGTTCATCCGGATCTTGAGCCTCTTGGCGACGGTGGCGGCGCTGTTCACGTCGGTCTCCGGCAGGAGCACCAAAAACTGGTACTCGTTCCAGCGCGCCACCCAGTCCACCTCCTCGCGGATCGATTCCCTCAACAGCGCCGCCACCGCCTGCAGCATCTTCTCGGTGACGAAGATCCCGTTCTCCTTTCGGAAGGTCTCGATATCCCTGAAGGCGATCAGCATGATGGACAGCGGGCGCTGGTAGCGGTTGGTCCGCTTGACCTCGAGGGGCAACCGCTCCTCCATGAACTTGCGGTTGTGCACGCCGGTCAGGACATCGACCAGCGAGGCCTTCTGGACCTGCTCGAAGTGGGACTGGCGGATCGCCTCGAGCTGGATGATGCGCATGGCGGTCCTGATCCGGGCCTGCAGCTCGGGCTTGTGCACCGGCTTGATCAGGTACTCGTCGGCACCGGCATCGAGCGCGGCGATCGTGTCGTTCTTGCTGTCCTGCGAGGTGAGCATCAGGATATAGGTGTAGCCTGCGTGGGCGCGGTTGCTGCTGTCGCCGCGGATCGCCTTGCAGAGCTCCAGGCCGGTCATGTTGGGCATGACCCAGTCGGTCACCACGATGTGGAAGTTGTTGGAGCGGTACAGGTCGAAGGCCTGGCTGCCGTCTTCGGCCTCGTGCACCTCGAACCCCATGCCCCGCAGCATGTCGGTGACGATGTTGCGGATCAGGACGTTGTCGTCGGCGACCAGCACTGAGTATTTTTGCGTCGTTTCCAAGAAGGCTCTCCCGGTTGAAGAAGTCGTGGCGGCGGGCCGGCAAGGGTGTGAGCCGCAGGGAACGGGTTCCCATTGTGCTCTTATCGGCAGATGAGCCGCGCCTTGATAGGAAAATCTCGACCTGACGCTATACGGCCTGGCTCGCAACGATTGCCAGCTTGACAACTAGGGGATCTTGAGAACGAAAAAGGCCGGCACTGACGCGAAACGTCAGGCCGGCCTTTGAGCAGGGAGAGCCGGGTCTTTAGTTGAGCTTCGGGTCGGAGCCGCCCAGGTAGACCGCCTCGTCGTCCACCAGGTACACCACCGACACCACCGTTTCGGTAGTCAGAGGTGGAACAGCGGGCTTGTTGCCCCAGAAGTTGAGGGAAACCTGCTCCTCGCCACGTGCCGTTTCGGGATGAAACACCAGACAGTTGATCATCGCGGTCACCTCCTATGGTTGGTTGCCGGCACCTGCCGACGCTCCTGTGGCAGCATAATCGATGCCAATGACCGTGCACTCATTTTTCACCAATGTTTTCAAGGGGCGCGGGTAAATGACCCGCCACGTGATGGGACATTTTGTCCCGCTACGTTTCCTTATGAAACAGAGGAGCAGTCTCAAAGTGTCGCAATCTCGGGTACCTGCAGCAGCGAGGCCGGCGGCGCGGGAGAGTCCCGCGGCCTTTCCGGGCCCCCGGCCTCGTGGCCGGCGACCTCTGTCGAAAAATTCTTACAAACACTGCGACACCCAGTACTTGACTATGATTCCCTACAGCGGTAACGTGCGTGGGGACCACACTGCGAGTGCAACGCTCGTTTTCGAGACAGCCGCGGCTCTCAGGGCCGAAACCTAGCTGACGAGTTGCTGGCCCGCCTCCTTTGCGCCGGATGTCGCCGCCCCAACCCGCCACCCCGAGGGAATGTATGGCTTCAGGCGACCGGTTTGCTCCGCCGGATTTCCGGCTGCTTTTCCAAGGCTCACCGCACCCTTACATGGTGCTCCTTCCCGATTCCCTTTTTACCATCGCCGCTGTCAACGACCGTTATCTCGAGGTGACGGGTACCCAGCGCGACACGATGGTCGGCCGCGGCCTGTTCCAGGTATTCCCGGACAATCCGGACGACCCCTCGGCCAACGGGGTCAGCGACCTGCGCAGCTCTCTGGAGCGGGTACTTCGCGACGGCGTGCAGGACACCATGGGGATTCAGAAGTACGACGTCCCCTGCGCCGAGGCTGAAGGGGGCTTCCGGGTGAAATACTGGAGCCCGGTCAACACCCCGATACCCGGCCCGGATGGGACCGTCGCCTATGTGCTTCACTATGCCGAGGACGTGACGGAGTTTATCCTTTCCCAGCAGCAAACATCCGACGAGGCGGCCCGACAACTCGGCAATAGCCGGGAAACCGCCCGCATCGAGGCGGAAATTCTCCACCGCGCCAACGAAGTCAAGGAGTCCAACCGGCGGCTCAAACTGGCGATGGAGGAACTGGAAAGGAACAAGGCGGAGCTCACCCGTCTCAATCAGAAACTCCACGAACTCGATCGCAGCAAGACCGTCTTCTTCGGCAACGTGAGCCACGAGCTGCGCACTCCGCTCACCCTTACCCTGGGCCCCCTCGAAGAAATCCTTTCCCGCACCGATTACCCGCTCTCCCCGGCTGATCGCAACAACCTGTCGATCGCCCACCGCAACGCCCTGCGCCTGCTCAAATTGGTGAACACGCTCCTCGACTTCTCCCGGATCGAGGCCGGGCGCATCCAGGCGACCTACCGCCCCTGCGACCTCGCCACCCTGACCGCGCAGCTCGCCGGTGTCTTCCGGTCCGCGATCGAGAAGGGGGGACTGGAACTCACCGTCGACTGCCCGCCGCTGCCCGAGCCGGTCTTCATCGACCTCTCGATGTGGGAGAAGATCGTCCTCAACCTCCTCTCCAACGCCTTCAAATTCACCCTGAAAGGGCGCATCAGCGTCTCGCTCCGCTCCACCGGCGCCGGCGCCCGGCTCAGCGTGGCCGACACGGGATGCGGCATTCCAGAGGGAGAACGGGGCAACATCTTCCAGCGCTTCCACCGCATCGAACAGGCCAAGGGGCGCGCCCACGAGGGGACCGGTATCGGGCTCTCCCTGGTGGACGAGCTGGTGCGGTTGCAGGGAGGCGAGATCTCGGTTGAGAGCGAGGTCGGTCGGGGCAGCTCCTTCACCGTCACGCTCCCCTACGGCTCGCAGCACCTCCCCCCCGACCAACTAGGAGCGGCGGATGCTGGTCCCTCGAGTTCGCCCAATGCCGACCCCTTTTTGGAAGAGGCTCTCCGCTGGCTGCCGGGCGACGAGGGGGGACTTGCCGAGGAGCTGGCAGTGTCCGCCGACGTTGCCAGACCGCGCCTGCTTCTGGCCGACGACAACGCCGACATGCGGGATTACGTGCAGAGGCTTATGGGTACCTGGTGCGAGATACGCGCCGTGGCCGACGGCGAGGAGGCTTGGCAGGAGATCTGCCGGCACCGTCCCGATCTTTTGCTGACCGATGTGATGATGCCCCGCCTGGACGGCTTCGGTCTCCTGGCCCGACTGCGCAACGATCCCCTCACCAGATCTCTGCCGGTCATCATGCTTTCCGCCCGTGCCGGTGAGGAGTCGCGCTCCGAGGGGATCGAGGCCGGCGCCGACGACTACCTGGTAAAGCCCTTCAGCGCCCGGGAGTTGGTCGCCCGGGTGAAGACCAACCTGGAGATGGCCCGCCTGCGCGAGGAATCGGCACGCGCGGCCGAGCACCTCAAAGCCAAGGAAGAGGCGAACGCACACCTGGAGCGGTTGGTCGCCGAACGCACCGACGAATTGGAGGAACACCGGGCCGAACTGGAGATGCAGAACGAGGAACTGCTGGAGACCTACCGTGACCTGGAAGAGGAGACCGCCCAGAGGGTCCAGGCAGTCGAGCATTTGCGGGAGAAGGAGAAGCTCCTGCTGCAGCAAAGCCGGATGGCGGCCATGGGAGACATGCTTTTCAACATCGCCCACCAGTGGCGGCAGCCCTTGAACGTCCTGGGTCTCAACGTCCAGCAGCTCGGACTCCTCTACGAGGTAGGAGAGCTCAACCAGGAAACTCTCGACCAGGCTATCGCGCGCTCGCTGGAGATCATTGGCCATCTCTCCAAAACAATCAACGACTTCACCTGCTTCTCGAAGCCGGACAAGGACAAGACGGTTTTCCTGGTGGCAGACGCCGTGTCAAAAACGCTCTCCCTGGTAGCTGCCGGTTTCGAGGAGCAGCGTATCGCTCTCACCGTCGAGGTGTCCGGGGAACCGGAGATCCGTGGTTACCCCAACGAGTTCTCCCAGGTACTCCTCAATATCCTGATGAATGCCATGGATGCCCTGGTGGAGCGCGAGACCCGCGACGGGCGGGTCACGTTGCGCGCCGTGAGCCAAGACGGAAGAGCCGTGGTGATCATTACCGACAACGCGGGGGGGATCGATCCCGAGATCCTGCCCAGGGTTTTCGACCCGTTCTTCACCACCAAGGCGCAGGGGAAAGGGACCGGCATCGGCCTGTTCCTCGCCAAATCCATTGTTGAGAAGAGCATGGGCGGCTGGCTCAAGGCCCGCAATACCGCCGACGGCGCCGAGTTCACTATCGAGGTGAGCAATGGAAACCCTTAACCCGCGAACTTCTTTTTCACTTCTCTACGTGGAAGACGATCCCGAGGCGCGCACCCTGGTGGCAAAGGCGCTCTCCATGAAGTTCCGGCAGTTGCGGCTCTTCAGCGCAGAGAACGGCGCCGAAGGGCTGCGGCTTTACCAGGAACATCGCCCGGACATCGTTCTCACCGACATCAAGATGCCGGAGATGGACGGCATCACCATGGCAGGCAGGATCCGGGAGATACACGACGGTGCGGTTATCTGCGTTTTATCCGCCTACTGTGACGCCCAGGAATTCCAAAAGCAGGCCGATGAACTCAACCTGTCCCACTGCCTGGCAAAGCCCGTCGATTACCGCACCCTCTTTGCCACCATAGATTCTTGTCTTGCCACAGTTGTCGATGGTTGACTCTAGAAAAATCGATCAGTCCTCCCCAATTTTGATCGGACAACCTTTTCGATCAGGATCCTGCGGTTGCCGATTCATTTCTCGACTGCCAAGTTCCATTTTTCTTCACGTGAGTCCAAACTTTCAGAGCGAGAAATGAAAACTCTCGCTGCAAGTTTCACTTGTGCTCCCTGAAGTTTAGATGTTGCCCAGGCAAAACGAAACTTCCGGGGAAGAGTTTCATTTCAATGCCCCTTAGTTTCGATAGTCGCGGTTAAAGTTTCTTTTTTTGCTCCTCTAAAGGAAACTTCTGGCCAAGAGTTTTGATTTCCAGTCTGCTAAATCAAACTTTTCTCGGAAAGTTTGATTTTCTGCTGCATAAATTCAAACTTTTTTGCCTCAGTTTGATTTTTCCGTCATGAGGTTTCATTTTCCCGTGACACAATTCAAAGTTCCAAACCGGGAAAGGAAACTTCTGCTCAAAAGTTTTTATTTTGAGGCCATCTAGAGAAACTTTTGCTTCGCACGATAAAACCTGCACTAGATAAGTAAGTGTCGTACGCGGATGGATTTTTTAGGCGGGAATAGGAAAAAAAAGAGAGGTGACATGAGAAGGCCGGCGTCGGAAACCCGAAGCTCCTTTTATGGGCTCCCGGATTCGGCACCGGCCTTTTTTTCTTACCGCCGTGGCAATTGCGTTATCTAAGTTACAATGATTCCCACCACTGCGCTCCACGGGCTAGTCTCATTGTCGCCGTGACTCCTGACCCTGAAAAAGTACCAACAGGCACGTTCCAGGTTTTTGATGAGAGGTCGAACGGTCTTGAAATTTGCGTAATCCCTCCAAGAGTCCTCGCCTGTCGGTTGGCCTTTGCAGAATTGTACTTGGTACCCGCCTGCGCCAAGATCTCGCTGGATCTTCAGCCTTACAGCACCGTCATCAGCCCGTTCAACCTCTAGTTTCAGGGGATCCCTTGAAACGGATACATGCTGGTGGGGCCTTTTGGTCTTCTCCTTCACCTCCTTCACCTCATACCCCATTCCGTACAACAGGGAGTTGTCCTTTGCAGCCTTCGCGCGCAAGACGAGGTAGGACGTGTTGATGTCGATGGAGTGGAAGGTCGCTGCCTGCTCCTCATCGCGCTGCTTCATTTTCAAGGTGTCCTTGTTTTCCGCTGCTGTCTCCAAATCGGAGAGGGTAGCTGCATGTTCCCTAAAATGCCGGGCACCGTGCACCCAATCCGGGAAAGTGCTGCCATGGAAGGGATGTTTTTCCTGAAGGGCTGCGGTACCGAGGCACCAGGTGATAAGTTCCCGGGGGGTCATTTTGTGGAAGTTCATGACGAAGATGTCGTTCGCTGACATGTGGCCACCTCCTTGTCTTAAAGCATGCTCATCATTTTAAGATTCCACCGACGGGTGTCAAGCAACTTTATTGTTTTTTTCTAACCCTTCTTTACTACCTCTTTCGGCCCCGTCGCCCTACCAGTGGACAACGGTCCTCTACAAGACCTGCTCCCGCTTGCACAGCGCGTTCTTGCGCCTAAACTTAGTAGCTGCCCATGCCGCCCCCGCCCGGGCCTCACAGCCCCCTCTGCCGACCGCAAGGACCTTACCTACGTGGAGGTCGCTATGGATCGCGAAGATGAAGAGGTCTGCGTCCTGAAGGAGTTGGAGATCTTCATGGAAGAGCTCATGCAGGCACACATGCGCCACGAGAAAGAAGGGAACGAAGAACGCTCCCGGATGGCCTTGGCCCAGATTTATCTCTGCAACGAGATATTCCAGCTCTACCAGAAGAACTCGGACTGGGAGGACTTCACCGGAAGGCTCGAGGACTACGTTTACTCGGAAATGGATCGTTACCAGGAAGCCCGCGGCAACGGCGAAAAGGGAAAGGCGCGGTTGATGCTCGCCAGGGTGCGCTGTACCCGACGACTGCTGGCACGGCTCAACAACCCTTCGCGGCAAGAAATCCATTCCAAGTTGGGCTTCTTTCCTGCGAGAACTTTTTCCGAGGCTGCGCTGAACCAACCGGACCTTCCGGAGAAATTCCAGGAAGCTCAACAAAAGACGCTGCTTTACGAAAGCATAGAACGGTTCCAGAGAGGCGAGGATCCCCGCACCATCAACCGTGAACAGAAACGGCTGGAATACGAAGCGGCGAGGCTGCAAAAGGAGGTAACAGCCAGGTCCCGCAAAATCCGGCCAGGCAATGAGGCCTACGAGCGCTTTGTCGAGGCTCAGGGGCACATTTTCCCCGCCATCGAGCAGAACATCGCCGAACCTAAGCTGTGGCACAAATTCCGCGAGTTTCTCTGGGAGCTCATCGAGCGGAGCGAACTTAGCTACCGGGTGGCACGGGAGTGCGACGATTACGAGGTGGCCCTGATGGAGCTTGGCCGCATGCGGTGCGCCGGATGGCTTTTGAGGAGGATTCGGGAGCCGATCCGCCGGAGGGAGATCTGCAGGCAGATCGAACAGGCGCTCGTGATTCATTGAGGACCCAGGGAATCACTCGCTGGCACGATTCGAAACAAGAAAGGCCCTCAACCGTGAGGGCCTTTCTGTTGGTTCATCCGGGAATTCCGGGAAAAGTCGTCCAAACAGGCCCACTCTCCCCTTGCGGGAGAGGGTCAGGGTGAGGGGGAAGGCGCCACGTCAGCGCGGCTGGCAGCTTCACCCACCCCCCGCCCCCCTCCCGTCAAGGGAGGGGGAGATGTGGTTTCCGGCATTGTCTGATGAACCTTTCCGTTGGTGAATAAGGATTATTTCCCAGCGTAGGGCTTATAGGTTTTTGCCAGGTAATCCACCAGGACCTTCTTCTCTTCCGGGTTCAGTTTGGCACCGCGCTTCATCATGCTGGTGACGATGGCGTCCCACTGCTCCGGGGAGCGCTTCAGGACTTTTACCTTGGAGGAAGGGTGGCAAACGGCACACTTTGCCTCCAGGAGGGTGGCGCCGTTGCTGAACATGGCGGCATGGGAGGTGGCGGCGGAGAAGGTGACGGCGAGAATAGCAATAGTGGTCTTGATCATGTACGTTTCCTCGTTTGTTCTTCAGGTTGGGATCAGGTTTCCCTTTATTGAGATAAATCCACCCTGTCCCCCCCTCGCAAAGGGGGGAACGCGAGGGTGTCGACGACACTTCGTGGGGGCCCTCCGCCGTTCGCAACGTCCAGAGTTGAGGTATCTCCGTGTGCTCCGTGCCTCCGTGGCAATAACAAAAAAGGCCCCTGAGCTTCACGCCAGGGGCCTTTCGTTGTCTCTATGCGCTCTGCGTACGGCTTAGAACTGCACGGCCTTCTGTGCCAGCTCGAGGATGGTCCCCGGAACCACACCCATGACCAGGGTGGCCACGACGGTCACCAGGAGGCAGAGGGCGATCGGTGCGGTGACACCGGCCCACTCGAAATCCTCCTGGGCGTCTTTCATGTACATGAAGACCATGACGCGCAGATAGTAGTACACGGAGGCGGCCGAGTTCAGGACGCCGATGATGGCAAGCCCGGTGTAGCCGCTCTTGATGGCCGCGGAGAAGAGGTAGAACTTCCCGATGAAGCCCGCGGTCGGCGGCATGCCGGCCAGGGAGAACAGGAAGACGCTGAAGAGTACTGCGAGTACCGGGCGCTTGTAGCCCATACCGGCGAAGTCCTGCACGGTGCCGTTCTTCTCGCCCTTCTTGCCGACCAGGACGATCACGGCGAAGGCGCCGATGTTCATGAAGGCGTAGGAGAGCATGTAGAAGAGGATGCCGGCGACCCCTTCACGGTTAAGAGCGGTGAAACCTACCAGGGCGTAACCCGCATGGGCGATGGAGGAGTACGCCAGCATGCGCTTGATGTTGTCCTGGGAGAGGGCGATGATGTTGCCGACGGTCATGGTGAGCACCGCCAGGATCCAGAGGAGCTCGGTAATGTTGTGGCCCAGCATCGGGAAGGCGAAGATCATCACCCTGAGGAAGGCGGCGAAGCCTGCCGCTTTCGGACCGGCCGACATGAAGGCGGTCATCGGGGTCGGGGCGCCCTCATAGACGTCCGGGGTCCACATGTGGAAGGGAGCCGCGGCGATCTTGAAGGAGAAACCGACTGCGATGAGGAGCATGCCGACCACGAAGATCGGGTTGGCGGCGATGGAGGGGTTGGCCATCACGTGGTTCTGGATCCCGGCCAGCTTGGTGGTCCCGGTGGCGCCGTAGGTAAGCGCCATGCCGTAGAGCAGGAAGCCGGTGGAGAAGGCGCCCAGGAGGAAGTACTTAAGCCCCGCCTCGTTGCTCTTCAGGCTCGCCCGGTTCCAGCCGGCCAGCACGTAGAGGCTCACCGAGAGGACCTCGAGACCGAGGAAGATGACCATGAGGTCGGTGCCCGAAGCCATCAGCATCATCCCGACGGTCGAGAAGAGGATCAGGGGGTAGAGCTCACCCTGGTTGCAGTCCTCCTGGACCATGTAGCGGTCCGAGATCAGGATGGCGAGGCCAGCCGAGATCAGGAAGATCACCTTGAAGAAGATCGCGAAGTTGTCCTGCATCACCGCGCCGCCGAAACCCATCTGCGGGGTGCCCCAGCCGCTCACCACGCTGGCGGCGGTCACGGCGAGACCGACGATGCTCAGCCACCCGAGGTAACCCTTGTCCTTGCCGGGGACAAATACGTTTACCAGCAGGAGCACCATGGCGACCACCGAGAGTATGCACTCGGGCATGATCGACGCTATGTTTACGGCCGGCATTGCAATTGTTTCCATCTATAATCCTCCGATCAGGCTAGTTCTAAACGGTTCGCTTTTGGCTACTTTGCTTCGGTTGCCGGTGCTTGGGGAATGGCCGGATGACCTGCCGGCAGACCCTGTGCCGGTGCGGCTTCGGCCGGTGCTGCCGCCGGTACCGCTGCAGGGGCGGCCTCCGGTAGTGCCGGAGCGACTGCCGGAACTGCTGCCGGTGCGGCTACGGTGTTCTGGGCCACCATCTTCTTGCCGTTTACCTGGGCGATCATCTTGTCAAGCGAAGGAGCCATGGTGTCTATGAAGGGGCGCGGGTAGACACCCATGAAGAAGATCAGGAAGACCAGCGGCACCATGATGGCGATCTCGCGGGCGTTCAGGTCTTTCAGGTTCTGGTTCTTCGGGTTGTTGAGCTCGCCGAACATCACCCTCTGGAACATCCAGAGCATGTAGACCGCGGAGAGGATGACGCCCGAGGTGGCGATGATGGCATAGACTTTAAGCGGGCCGTTGAAGGCGCCCAGAAGGACCAGGAACTCGCCCACGAAGCCGTTGGTGCCCGGAAGCCCTATGGAGGAGAAGGTCACGATCATGAAGATGGTGGCGAAGATCGGCATCTGCTTCGCGAGACCGCCGAAATCGGAGATCTGGCGGGTGTGACGCCGCTCGTAGATGAAGCCAACGATAAGGAACAATGCGCCGGTGGATACGCCGTGGTTCAGCATCTGCAGCATCCCGCCGGAGAGCCCCTGCTGGTTCAGGGCGAAGACCCCCAGCATGACGAAGCCTAGGTGGGCAACCGAAGAGTAGGCGACCAGTTTCTTAACATCCTGCTGCACCATGGCGACCAGCGAGGCGTAGATGATGCCGATCACGGAGAGGGTGGCGATGAGCGGGGTGAACTGGGCGGTGGCGTCCGGGAAAAGCGGCATGGCGAAGCGGACGAAACCGTAGGTACCCATTTTCAGCAAGACGGCTGCCAGGATGACGGAGCCTGCGGTCGGCGCCTCGGTGTGGGCATCCGGCAACCAGGTGTGCAGCGGGAACATCGGGACCTTGATGGCGAACGCCAGGGCGAAGGCCAGGAACATCCAGGTCTGGGTGACCGGGTCGAGGTGCAGATCCCAGAAGCGCAGGATCGAGAAGTCGCCCTGGCCCCCCTTGAAGTAGAGGGCGATGAGCGCGATCAGCATGAGCAGCGAGCCGACCATGGTGTAGATGAAGAACTTGACCGCCGCGTAGATGCGGTTCTTGCCGCCGAAGATACCAATCATGAAGTACATCGGGATCAGCATCACTTCCCAGTAGATGTAGAAGAGGAAGAGGTCGAGGGCCACGAAGGCGCCGATCATGCCGACCTCGAGGAGGAGCAAGAGGATCATGTACTCCTTCACCTTCTCCTCAACCGCGGTCCAGGTGGAGAGGATGGCGATCGGCATGATGAAGGTGGTCAGGATCACGAGCCAGAGGCTGATACCGTCGATCCCCACGTGGTAGCTCATCTGGAAGGGGCCAGCGGCGATCCAGGGCACCTTCTCGAGGAACTGGAACCCGCCCACGTCGGTACCTGCGGCGTTGTAGCCGGAGATCAGGGGCAGCGAGGCGAGGAAGTTCACCACCGACACCGCCAAGGCAACGGTACGGAGCACGCCGTGGCTGTTCTTGTTCACAAAGAGGAGGACGAGCGCCCCAATCAGCGGTGTGAAGGTTAATATGCTCAGTAACGGTAGCGTCTGGCTCATTTACTCTGCTCCTTTTACTTCAGGTCAAAATTGACTTTTATCTCTTTACCGTGCCGCTTCGGATGGTATCCCTGCCTGTTTCCAACTGATTCCGAGCTTCAGGCCTGGGCTAAATCCCCCCCTGCCCCCCTTCGCAAAGGGGGGTGGTTGGAAGGAGTCCTTATTAGCTGAACAGGTAGGCGGCCACGATCACCACCACGCCGAGGGTCATGGAGAAGGCGTAGTTGTGGACTAAGCCGGTCTGCACGTAGCGCAGCATGCCGGAGAAGCCTTTCACCACCGCGGCCACGCCGTTCACGCACCCGTCGACCACGACCACGTCGAACCCTTTCCAGAGGAAGTTGCCCAGGGCCTTGCAGGGGTTCACGAAGGCGAAGTCGTAGATCTCGTCCATGTACCACTTGTTGTAGACCGCGCGGTGCAGTGCCGGGAAGGCGTTGGTGAAGGCGGCCGGAATGGTCGGCTTCACGATGTAGAGTGCGGCAGCCAGGCCGATACCGGCGAAGGCGATGATCACGGAGACACCCATGAGGCCCCACTCCATGGCGACGCTGTGGGCTTCGCCGTGGGCGCCTGCATGTTTCATGTACTCGGTGGAGTAGGCAAACACCGGCTCCAGGTAGTGCTCCCACATGTTGGGAATGCCGCCCAGGGTTTCGCCGATGACTTTGGGGATCCCGACATAGCCGCCCACGATGGAGAGGCAGGCGAGCACCACGAGCGGCAGGGTGATGACCCAGGGAGACTCGTGCAGGTGGTGGAAGGCTTTCTCGGAAAGCCGGGTCTCGCCGAAGAAGGTCATGAAGACCAGGCGGAACATGTAGAAGGCGGTCAGGAACGCGGCGCAGGCGCCGAAGCCCCACAGGATGATGTTCATCTCACCGTGGTGCGGGTTGGAGAAGGCCTGCCAGAGGATCTCGTCCTTGGAGAAGAAGCCGGCCAGACCGGGGACACCGGCGATGGCCAGGGTCGCGATCAGGAAGGTGGCGAAGGTGATGGGCATCTTGGCCTTGAGGCCCCCCATGTTTCTCATGTCCTGCGGGTCCGCGTCGGAGTGCTCGTGGTGCAGGGCGTGGTGCATGGCGTGGATGACCGAGCCGGAACCAAGGAACAGGCAGGCCTTGAAGAAGGCGTGGGTCATCAGGTGGAAGATGCCGGCGCCGAAGGCACCCACACCCATCGCCAGGAACATGTAGCCCAGCTGGGAAACCGTCGAGTACGCGAGGACGCGCTTGATGTCGTTCTGGGCGGTACCGATGGTCGCGGCGAAGAGCGCGGTGGCGGCGCCGACGCAGGCGACGACGAGGAGCGCGGTCGGGGACTTGATGAACATGAAGTTCATGCGGCCGATCATGTAGACACCGGCGGTAACCATGGTGGCCGCGTGGATCAGGGCGGAAACCGGGGTCGGGCCTTCCATCGCGTCCGGGAGCCAGGTGTAGAGCGGAATCTGGGCCGACTTGCCGGTGGCGCCCAGGAAGAAGCAGAGGCAGATGATGGTGGTCACCCCGCCGACCGGCATCAGCTCGGCGTGGGAGGCGAGTTCACGGAAGTTGATGGTCCAGACGTTGTGCTGCCCGCCCAGGTACCAGAACATGGTGAAGAGGCCGAGGAGGAAACCGAAGTCGCCCACCCTGTTCATCACGAACGCCTTCTTGCCCGCGTCGCCCGCGCTCTTCTTGTGGAAGTAGTAGCCGATCAGGAGGTAGGAGCAGAGGCCCACCCCTTCCCACCCCACGAACATGAGGAGCAGGTTGTTGCCGGATACCAGGCAGAGCATGGAGAAGGTAAAGAGGTTCAGGTAGCAGAAGTAGCGGTAGAACCCTTCCTCACCGTGCATGTAGCCGATGGAGTAGAGATGGATCAGGAAACCAACCCCGGTGACCACCATGAGCATCACGCAGGAGAGCGGATCGATCAAGAAGCCGATGTCGGCCTTGAACTGTCCGGACTGGATCCAGGTGAAGATGGTCTTCTCGAAGTGCCGCTCTTCGCCCGGCAGGCTCAAAAGCTGCATCAGGATGCCACAGGCCACGAAGAACGAGCAGAGAACCGAGCCGGCTGCGATACCACCGATGACCGTTTCGTTCTTGATCTTCTTCCCGAACAGGCCGTTGATGACTGAACCGATGAGAGGGCACAGTGGGATCAACCATACTAAATCAAACATCCCTGACTCCTTTATTCTGAAGTTCTGATCTGAAAATGCGTAGGGTTCGCTTCGACTCTTACAGCTTCATCACGTTGATGTCTTCGACGTCGATGGACTCGCGGTTCTTGTAGAAGGCGATCATCAGCGCGAGGCCCACAGCCGCCTCGGCGGCCGCCACCGTCATGATGAAGAAGACGAAGACCTGGCCGTCGATGTTCCCCAGGTAGCGCGAGAAGGCGACCAGGGTCAGGTTGACTGCGTTCAGCATCATCTCGACGCACATGAAGATGACGATGGCGTTTCTCCTGGTCAGCACGCCGATGGTGCCGATGGAGAAGAGAATTGCCGAAAGTACCAGGTAGTTTTCTAAGGCTAGCATGTCAACACCCCTCAAATGCGGTAGTTAGATTCTCTTTTTGGCCAGGATGACGGCACCGATGATAGCCACCAACAGCAGGATCGAGGTCACCTCGAAGGGCAAGAGGAAGTCGGTGAAGAGCGCCTTGCCGATGATCTCGATGTGCCCGGTCTTGGCGATCGACTGCGGGCTCATGCTCCCGGTGGCGCCGGTAAGCGATCCCTTCAGGAGGAACCAGACGGTCAGGAACATGGAGAAGATCCCGATTGCCGATCCGGCCAGCACCGCGTGGGTGTTCGGCTTCACCGTCTCCGCCTTCACGTTTAAGAGCATGATGACGAAGATGATGAGGACCATGATGGCGCCGGCGTAGACGATCACCTGGGTTACCGCCATGAAGGGGGCGTCCAGCATGACGTAGAAGGTCGCCAGGCAGAAGAAGGTCATCACCAGCGACAGCGCGCTGTTGATCGGGTTCTTGCAGGTGATCACCAGGAGACTGCAAATTACGGCTACCGCAGCCACGACGAAGAAGAAGATCGATTCCATTGCTGCTCCTTTATTTCTTTTCTAAGAGTCGCTCTTTGGTAAAGGTGAAGTCGGCCCTGGTGTAGTTGGCCAGTTCGAAGGTTTCGCTCATGCGGATCGCGTCCACCGGGCAGGCCTCGACGCAGTACCCGCAGAAGATGCAGCGCAGCATGTCGATCTCGTACTTGGCTGCGAACTTGTCGTGCTTGGCGTCCTCGCCCGCCTCGACCGTGATGCACTTGGCCGGGCAGACGGTGGGGCAGAGGTAGCAGGCCACGCACTTGGCGCGGTCGTGCGACACGTTCAGGACGTGCAGGCCGCGGAAGTTGGGCTTGATCGCCGGCCGCTCGGTCGGGTACTGCAGGGTGACCGGTTTTTTGAACATGTGGCTGAAAGTTATCTGAAGACCTTTTAAGAGCGGCATTATCATTGTGCGGTACCTCGCCTTAAAGTAAGTAGTGCGCTTATGAAGCTTCTTCTAGAACTGCGTGACTGCGATCCAGATGCCGGTTCCCACGATGTTCAGGAGGGTGATCGGGAGGAACACCTTCCAGCCCAGGTGCATGAGCTGGTCGTAGCGGTAACGCGGGTAGGTGGCGCGGATCCACATGCAGACAAAGATCAGGAAGTAGACCTTGGCCACGAACCAGAACCAGCCGGGGAGGAACGCCGGGCCGTGCCAGCCGCCCAGGAACAGGGTGGTGGTGACCGCGCAGACCGTTACCATGTTGGCGTATTCAGCCATGAAGAACATCGCGTACTTCATGGAGGAGTACTCGGTGATGAAGCCGGAAACGAGCTCCGTCTCGGCCTCGGGGAGGTCGAACGGGGTACGGTTGATCTCGGCCAGCGAGCAGATGAAGAAGATCACGAAGGCGATCGGCTGCTTGAAGACGTACCAGGCGCCGTCGGCCTGGGCCGCTACGATCTGGTGCAGCGAGAGGCTGCCGGAGAGCATGAAGACCGCGATGATCGCGAGGCCCGCGGAGAGCTCGTAGGAGATCATCTGTGCCGCGGAGCGCAGGCCGCCTAAGAGCGAGTATTTCGAGTTGGAAGACCACCCCGCCAGGACCACGCCGTAGACACCCAGGGATGCCATGGCCAGGATGTAGAGGACGCCGACGTTGATGTCGAAGACCTGGGCGCCGGCCTGGTCGTAGTAGGCCGCGATCTGCAGCGGCACCTTGTAGCCGAATACCTCGATCGTGCCGCCGAAGGGGATGACGGCGAAGGAGATGAAGGCCGGGATGAGCGCCACCAGGGGGGCTAACAGGAAGGCGAACTTGCTCGCCTGGTCCGGAATGATCTCTTCCTTGAAGAAGAGCTTCACCCCGTCGGCGATCGGCTGCAAAAGACCATGCCAGCCCGTCCGCATGGGTCCCAGGCGCACCTGCATGTGACCGATGATCTTCCTCTCCGCGTAAGTGGCGTAGGCCACGGTCAGCAGGACAAAGACAAAGGCTACGAGCACCTTGGCAACCATGGCTATATAGTACGCGACCGGCAGTCCTAAGATTAGCGTATCCATCTGATAGTCTTCCCCTCTAGTGTGAAATTAACGAACCAGGTTAAAGGTAGGGTTGAGGCCTTGCGAGCTCCTCAACCCTGACCCGTTATTTCTATTTCCCGACGGTGACCCAGGTTACCGCTTTGCCGTCGGTGACCGCGTTGATGCTCCCCTCGCCGAAGTGGTAGGGGGCGAACACGACACCCTGGGGCAGGCGGTAGCCGACCTTGGCGGTGACGCTCACCGACCCGGTGTCGCTCTTCACGGTGATGGCGTCGCCGTCCTCGATCTTCAGGACCTTGGCGTCGGCCGCGGAGAGCTCGGCGTAGGCGTTGGGGCAGACCAGCATCGGCCCCTCGCCGAAGCGGGACATGGTGCCGGAGTGGTAGAGCGCGCTGCCGGTGACCAGGGCCAGTTTGCCGGCAACCGGCGCTGCGGCCTGTGCCGCCACCGGAACCAGCTTGGCGGAGGGGGCAACCGGGAGGAGTTTCCCTTCGTCGCCCAAGGCCGCCTGGGAAAGCCCCGCGTAGGCCGGGACGTTCGCGGCGATCTCGGCGAAGAGCTCGCTCTGGTTTAAGTACTTCTGCCCGCCCAGGGCGGCGTTCAGGGTGTTCAGGATCTCGAAGTCGCTCTTGGCGAGGCCGACCGGCTTAACGGCCTGCTTCACCTGCTGGAGCTTTCTCCCCACGCTGGTGAAGGTACCGGACTTCTCGGCGAAGGAGACCGCCGGGAGCACCACGTCGGCAAGCTGGGCCGTCTCGGTGAGGAAGAGGTCCGCCACCACCAGGAAGTCCACCGCTTCGAGCGCCTTCTCCACCTTGGCGCGGTTCGGGTAGGAGACCACCGGGTTCTCGCCGGCCACGAACAGGGTCTTCACCTGGCCGCTTATGCAGGCGTCGATGATGGCGCTGCCGTTGAGCCCGCTTGCTTTCGGGTGGATCCCCAAGTCGGCGGCACCCTGGCTGTTGTTCTTCTCGCCCATGACCAAGAGGCCCGTACCTTCCTTGCCGTACTTGCCGGTCAGGATGGCGAGGTTCGCGCAGGCCTCGGCCAGCGCCGCGTTGTGGCCCGGGTAGCCCAGACCGATCGGGAGCAGGATGAGCGCCTTCTCGGCGGCTGCGTAGTCCTTGGCGAGCTTGGCGATCTCGTCGGCGGAGACGCCGGTTGCGGCGGCCGCCTTCTCGAGCGAGACCTCGGCAAGGGCTGCCTTCAGTTCGGAGAGACCCGGTGCTGCCGCGTCGGCAAGGCCCGCGTCGATGATCACCTTGGCGAGCGCGTTCAGCAGCAGGAGTTCGCTCCCCGGGGTGTGCACGGTGGTCTGGGCGCCCGGCAGTTTGCCGAGTTTGCCGCGCTTGTCCGAGACGATCCTCAGGTCCACCCCTTTGCGCTTCACGCCCAGGTTGATCTCGAAGCCGATGACCGGGTGGGTCTCGTAGGCGTCGGTTTTGATCACCAGGAGCAGGTTGCTCTTCTGGATGTCCAGGATCTCGGAAGGGGAGGCCACGGTGCCGAAGGAGGCCTTGAGCCCCTCGGTCAGTGCCGCGTGGGCGAAGCCGGCCGAGTGGTCGATGTTGTCGGTTCCCAGGGTGCCACGGAAGAGCTTCTCGAACAGGAAGAGCTCCTCGTTGGTGAGGTGGGCGGTGGAGAGTGCCGCAAGCGAGGCCGGGGCGGCCTTGGCCTGGGTGAGACGCTCGGTCACCAGGGCAAGCGCCTCGTCCCAGCTCGACTCGACCAGCTTTCCGTTTTTACGGATGAGCGGGGTGGTGAGCCTTTTGTCGGAGTTGACGAACTGGTAGGCGAAGCGGCCGCGGTGGCAGAGCTGGCCGTTGTGGAAGCCCTGGTCCTCGTCGTAGACGGTGGTCAAGACCTTGTTGTCCTTGCACCCCAGGGTGAGCTGGCAGCCGGTACCGCAGTAGGAGCAGACGGTCTTCGTCTTGGAGAGCGCCCACCAGCGCGCCTGGAACTTGAAGGGGCGGGAGATCAGCGCGCCGACCGGGCAGACCGAGACGCAGGAGCCGCAGAACTCGCAGTTCAGGGGGCCATCGAACTCGGTGCCGATCTTCGCCTCGAGGCCGCGGTTGATGACCGAGTAGGCGCCGTAGCTTACGATCTCGTCGCAGATGCGAGCGCACTTGCCGCACAGGATGCAGCGGTTCATGTCGCGCTCGATGATCGGGTTCACGTAGTCGATCTCGTGGTTGAACTTCTCGTCCACGAACTGGTTGCAGTTGACCTTGTACTCGTAGGTGAGGTTCTGCAGGTCGCAGTCGCCCGCCGCGTCGCACACCGGGCAGTCGATCGGGTGCTTGAGGAGCAGAAGTTCCAGCACCAGCTTCCTCGCCTTGACGATCTCGTCGTTGGAGGTCCTGACGATCATCCCCTCGGTGACCGGGGTGGTGCAGGCCGGGATCAGCCTCCCCTTCATCTGCTCCACCTCGACGAGGCACATGCGGCAGCCGCCGAACGGGTGCAGCTTCTTGTCGTGGCACAGGATGGGGATCTTGATCCCCGCCGACTTGGCGGCGTCGTAAATGGTCGCGTCCTTGGGTACCGTTACCTGCTTGTTGTCTACTGTAAGATTTACCATCTCGACCTCAGTCTCCGTGGGAATCAGAACAAGTTCTAAACGCTCAGTTCTAGGTTCTATGTTCTACGTTCCAAACCTTCTCAGTCTCGGCCGAACCACCAACCTAGAACTTAGAACCTAGAACATAGAACGGGTTTTACTCGATGGCCATGAAGCGGCAGGCGTCGTAGCAGGATTTGCACTTGGTGCACTTCTCCTGCACCAGGGTCGCTACCTGCCCCTTCTCCCAGACGATGGCGTCGGACGGGCAGGCCTTGAGGCAGGCGCCGCACTTCACGCATTTCTCGGGGACCACTCTCCAAAGCAGGAGCTCCTTGCAGGAGTTGGAGGGGCAGCGCTTTTCGGTGATGTGCGCCTCGTACTCGTGGCGGAAGTACTTGACCGTGGAGAGGATCGGGTTGGGAGCGGTCTGCCCGAGGCCGCACAGGGAGGCCTTCTTGATGGTGGCGCCCATGTCGAGCAGGGTGTCGATGTCCTTCATCTCGCCCCTCCCCTCGGTGATGCGCTCGAGGATGTCCAACATGGCCTTCAGGCCCACGCGGCAGGGGACGCACTTGCCGCAGGATTCCATGCGGGTGAAGCTGAGGAAGAAGCGGGCCACGTCGACCATGCAGGTGGTCTCGTCCATGACGACCAGACCGCCGGAGCCCATCATGGCGCCCGCCTTGATGAGCGAGTCGTAGTCGACCGGGGTGTCGAGCACCTCGGCCGGGATGCAGCCGCCGGAAGGACCGCCGGCCTGGACCGCCTTGAACTTCCGGTTGTTGGCGATGCCGCCGCAGACCTGGTAGATAACGTCGCGCACCGTCATGCCGGCCGGGACCTCGACGAGACCGGTGTGCTTCACCTTGCCGGTGACCGCGAAGATCTTGGTCCCCTTGGTGGTCTCGGTACCAAGCGACGCGTACCACTCGGAGCCCTTGTTGATGATGTGGCGTACGTTTGCGAAGGTCTCGACGTTGTTGATGTTGGTCGGGTGACCCCAGAGGCCCTTCACCGCCGGGAACGGCGGACGGGGACGCGGCATGCCGCGCTCGCCCTCGATGGAGGCCATGAGTGCGGTCTCTTCGCCGCAGACGAAGGCGCCGGCGCCCTTCTTGATCCTCATGTCGAAGTCGAAACCCCAGCCCCTGATGTTCTTGCCCAGGTACCCCTTCTCGTAGCAGGTATCGAGTGCCCTCTGGAGGCGCTCGATGGCCAGCGGGTACTCGGCGCGCACGTACACGTAACCGTGGGTGCAGCCGATGGCGTAGGCCGCGATCATCATCCCCTCGATGACGCAGTACGGGTCCCCTTCCAGGATGGAGCGGTCCATGAACGCGCCCGGGTCGCCCTCGTCGGCGTTGCAGATCAGGTACTTGTGGTGGCCGGGCGAAGCCGCGCAGAAGCTCCACTTCATGCCGGTCGGGAAGCCCCCGCCCCCGCGGCCGCGGAGTCCCGACTTCTTCACCTCGTCGATGACCTGCGCCGGGTTCATCTCCTTGACGCACTTCTCGATCGCCTTGAAGCCGTCCTCTTCGAGGAAGGCGTCGATCTTCTCGGGATCGATCTGGCCGCAGCCGGTCATGACTACGCGCATCTGCTGGTCGACGAAGGTGTTGTAGTAGGCCTTGGCCTTCTTCTTCTCGATCGGGGTCTGGGCGACGATGTGTTCCTTGAGGATGTTCTCGACGTCCTCGGGCTGCACGAAGTCGTAGGTGATCCGGCCGAGCTCCGGGGTGATGACGTCGACCAGAACGTCGTTGGCGCACAGGCCGCGGCAACCGGTCTTGATCACGTCGCAGCGCTTGCCCACCTGGGCGTTGACGCCCAATTCGGCGATCAGCCTGGTGAACTCGTTTTCGACCTGCTTCGCGCCGGCAGAGATGCCGCCGGTACCCTGACAGATAAGAATCTTGATTTGGTCGCTTGCTTCACTCATGAAAGGTTCCCCTGCTGGTGAATTATCCGGGCTACTTCATCGGCCGTGCGTTGTAGGTGTTGATGATCTCGTCCACCTTCTGGACGGTCATCTTGCCGAAGGTGTCGTCGTTGACCATGGCGAGCGGTGCCATGCCGCAGGCGCCCAGGCAGGCGACCTTCTCGAAGGTGTAGCGCAGGTCCGCGGTGGTCTCGGCGTGGCCGATCTTCAGCCTGTCGAAGAAGGTTTCCGTGATGCGCTCGGCACCCTGGACGTGGCAGGCGGTACCCACGCAGACCCTGATGATGAACCGGCCGCGCGGCTTCAGGTGGAACTGCGCGTAGAAGGTCAACACGCCGTAGATCTGGGCCGGGTACGCGTTCAGCCTCTCGGCGACCAGGGCGATGGCCGGTTTGGGGACGTAGCCGTAGGCCTCCTGGATCCCCTGGAGGACCGGCATCAGGTTGCCGGGCAGCGTCAGGTATTTATCGATGACCTCGTTGGCTTCGGTGAGGTCGATTTCTTCTTCGGTCTGAAGCTCTTCTGCGGCTGGAGCGTTGGACATGTACCCCATCTCCTTTGATTCTTAGTGTCAGTTACCGGTCGATTTCACCAAGCACGATGTCGAGGGTTCCGATGATGGCCACCAGGTCCGGCAGCATGCTCCCCTTGGCCATCTTCTCGATGGCGGAGAGGTTGACGAATGAGGGGGGCCGGATCCTCATGCGGCGCGGCTTGGTGCCGCCGTCGGAGACGATGTAGAAGCCGAGCTCCCCTTTGGGCGCCTCGACCCCCTGGTACACCTCGCCCTCGGGGACCGGGAAGCCTTCCGAAGCGATCTTGAAGTGGTGGATGAGCCCCTCGATGGAGTTGTAGACGCTCTCTTTCGGCGGGTAGCAGACCTGCGGCGCGTCGGCCAGGATCGGGCCGGGCTTCAACTTCTTCAGGGCCTGGGTGATGATCTTCACCGACTCGCGCATCTCGATGAGGCGCACCTGGTAGCGGTCGAAGGTGTCGCAGTTCTCGCC
The DNA here is from genome assembly GCF_014193515.1 of Geomonas silvestris. Classification (GTDB taxonomy): domain Bacteria; phylum Desulfobacterota; class Desulfuromonadia; order Geobacterales; family Geobacteraceae; genus Geomonas; species Geomonas silvestris. The sequence continues at coordinate 322,393 of NZ_BLXX01000002.1, forward strand.
GACCGGCACCTTGAAGTCGTAGTTCTCGTAGCCGCAGTAAGGCTGGTCGCGCCTGAGGTCGATGTCGACGCCGGAGCCCCTGAGGGCCGGGCCGGTGATGCCGTAGTCGATGGCGTCCTCGGCGGAGATCACCCCGTTACCCACGGTACGCTGCACCCAGATGGTGTTCTTGGTCAAAAGCCCCTCGTAGGTGTCGAAGTGCCCCGGGAAGGTGTCCACGATCTCCTGGCACTTCGCCTCGAAGTCCTCGGGGAGTTCGCGGGAGAGCCCGCCCACCCGGAAGAAGTTGGAGGTCATGCGGGCGCCGGAGACGTTCTCGTAGAGCTCCATAACCTTCTCGCGCTCGCGGAAGGCGTAGATGAAGACGGTCATGGCACCGATATCGAGCGCGTGGCAGGCGATCCAGACCAGGTGGCTTTTGAGGCGGGTCATCTCGTTCATGATGACGCGGGCCACCTGGGCGCGCTCGGGAACCTCGATCTCCAAAAGCTTCTCGACGGCCAGGATGTAGCCCAGGTTGTTGCTCATCGGGGCCAGGTAGTCCAGGCGGTCGGTGAGCGGGATGGTCTGGTGGTAGGTCCTGTGCTCGGAGAGCTTCTCCACACCGCGGTGCAGGTAGCCGATGTGGGGGGTGATCTTCTGGATCACCTCGCCGTCCAGCTCGACGATGAGCCGCAAAACGCCGTGGGTACTGGGGTGCTGGGGCCCCATGTTCAGTGTCATTATCTCGGTGCTAGCCATTGATCGCCTCTATAAGTTCGGAGTTTGAAATCCTTGGGTTCACGAGTTAGGACAGGCGGCCCTTGTAGGGCTCGCGGTCCGGTCCCTGGAGGGGGTAGTCCTTCCTGAGCGGGTGCCCGACCCAGTCGTCGGTCATCAGGATGCGCACCATGTTGGGGTGGTTGTTGAACCGAATCCCCATCAGGTCGTAGACCTCGCGCTCGAGCCAGTCGGCGGTCTTCCAGAGCGCGCAGGCGCTGTCGATGGTGCAGTCGGACTCGGTGACCGGTGCCTTGATCCTGATCCGCTCCTTGTTGGGGATGGAGTAGAGGTGGTAAACCACCATGAAGCGGGGTTCCTGGCCCAGGTAGTCGACCGCGGTCACGTCGGTGAGGAAGTTGTAGCCCAGGTCCTGTTTCAGGCACTTGAGGACTTCCAGGATCTTCTCCTTTTTCACGACCACCGTCGTCTCGCCACGGAATTCCTTCGACTCGAGGACGGAGTCCGCGAAACGCTCTTGGAGCTTCACTACAGCGCGATTGTTTTCTGCCATATCAGCCATACCTTTCCCTTTGGTCGTAGTGGATTACGCAGCCGGCTCGAGCCTTTCGCCCATACCGATGGAGGAACCGAAGGAGTTCTTCTCCTTCATGATCTTGTCCTGCAGCTTCATCAGGCCGTAGAGCAGCGCCTCGGGGCGCGGCGGGCAGCCCGGGATGTAGACGTCGACCGGGAGGGCCTCGTCGATCCCCTGTACTACCGAGTAGGTATCGAAGATGCCGCCGGAGCAGGCGCAGGCGCCCATGGCGACCACCCACTTCGGTTCGGGCATCTGCTCGTACACGGTCTGGATCACCGGAAGCATCTTCTTGGTGACCGTGCCGGCGATGATGATGCAGTCGGCCTGGCGCGGGGAGGCGCGGAAGATGATGCCGAAGCGGTCGAGGTCGTGCTTGGCGGCACCGGTCGCCATCATCTCGATGGCGCAGCAGGCCAGACCGAAGGTCATCGGCCAGATGGAGGACTTCCGGGCCCAGTTAACCAGACTGTCCAGGGAAGTCGTGATGATGTTATCGCCGAGCGGATTATCTACTCCCATTCCAGTGCTCCTTTTTTCCAAACGTATACGTAGCCTACGAAGAGGATGACGATGAAGATGCCCATCTCGATGAGGCCGAAGACGCCGAGCTTCTTGAAGAGCACGGCCCAGGGGTACATGAAGACGGCCTCGATGTCGAACAGGATGAAGAGCATCGCAATCAGGTAGAACTTGACGGAGAAGCGCTCGCGGGCGCTGCCCACCGGATCGCAGCCGCACTCGTACGGTTGGAGTTTGACCTTAGACGGTTTTTTCTGCCCGATGAGCGATGAGAAGATCACCGACCCCAGGCCGAACAAGACCGCTATGACTACCAGCACCAAGATTGGCAGATACGCACCAAGCATCCCTATCCTCCCGTACTCCTGCATTGTTTTTTGTTGCAACCGTTTCTCTAAATAGCGTATACTGCGTCGATTCCTGCCCTGCAGTTCCCTTTTTCCCCGTCGTTTTTTTCCCGACGAGATCCCGACGCAAGTATACTGTATACAAAAAGCGCTTAAAAATTATTTCATTCCTTGCTCTTTGTCAAGCAGAAAATATTTCAATTCTTTTGCGAACTTCTGCCTCTGGAGACCCCCGAAATCAGCAAAACGACGTTACTATTTGGAGCACGTATACGGAGTTCCAAGCCGTTGTTTTTCTGTTCTCTTTTCCAGATCGGCGCTAACTCCGCCAGTTGCATCATGAGTCTTCGCTAACAACCGTTACTTCCGCTGCCGCACAGCCGCCCCGACCGACCAAGCCGGAGCGAGGTCCCGGGACGCGCCGCGCCGGTCCTTTGGTCCGTTTCTTCTCCCGCGCGCTTATTCCTTGACATAAAGCGCGCTGCTATGCTACCAAAGCTACTGATAAACCAAACATAATTAGCGAGTTAGGAGTGTTCCCCCATGAAAAACAGCCGCTCGACCCAGCTTTTCCAGAAAGCCCTGAAGACCATCCCCGGTGGCGTGAACAGCCCGGTACGCGCCTTCAGATCCGTTGGTTCCGATCCGCTCTTCATCAAGAAGGCCGCGGGCAGCAAGATTTACGACGAGGACGGCAACGAGTTCATCGATTACGTCGGCTCCTGGGGTCCGGCGATCCTGGGGCACTGCCACCCGACCGTGGCCGCCGCCGTGAAGGCTGCCGTGGACAACGGCTGCAGCTTCGGCGCCCCGACCGAACTCGAGATCACCCTGGCCGAGATGGTGACCAAGGCCTACCCGTCCATCGAGATGGTGCGCATGGTAAGCTCCGGCACCGAGGCGACCATGAGCGCCATCCGGCTCGCCCGCGGCTACACCGGCCGCGACAAGATCCTCAAGTTCTCCGGCTGCTACCACGGCCACTCCGACTCCTTGCTGGTAAAGGCCGGCTCGGGCCTCGCCACCTTCGGGGTACCCGACTCCCCGGGTGTTCCCGCCGACTTCGCCAAGCACACCCTGACCGCCGTGTATAACAGTGTGGAATCGGTGCGCGAACTGGTGGCCGCCAACAAGGACCAGGTCGCCTGCGTCATCGTGGAGCCGATCGCCGGCAACATGGGGACCGTCCCCCCGAATCCCGGGTTCCTCGAGGGGCTGCGCGAACTCTGCACCCAGGAAGGGATCGTGCTTATCTTCGACGAGGTGATGTGCGGCTTCCGCGTGGCCTACGGCGGGGCGCAGGAGGTGTACGGCGTGAAAGCCGACCTGACCACCCTCGGCAAGATCATCGGCGGGGGACTTCCGGTCGGGGCCTTCGGCGGCAAGAAGGAGATCATGAAGCACCTCTCCCCGGCAGGCGGCGTCTACCAGGCCGGCACCCTGTCCGGCAACCCGCTGGCCATGACCGCCGGTATCGAGACCCTGAAACTTCTGCAGGCGCCCGGCTTCTACCAGGGCCTCGAGGAGAAGGCCAAGTTCGTGGCGGAAGGGATCGCCAAGGCAGCCAAGGACGCCGGTTACCCGATCTACTCCACCCGGGTGGGCTCCATGTTCTGCGCCTTCTTCTCGAAAGACCCGGTCTACGACTGGGATTCCGCTGCGAAGTGCGACACCAAGGCCTTCGCGACCTACTTCCGCGGCATGCTCGAGGAAGGGATCTACCTCGCCTGCTCGCAGTTCGAGACCGCCTTCGTCGGTGCGGCCCACAGCCAGGCGGACCTCGAGAAGACCATCGCCGCGGCGGCCAAGTGCTTCAAGGCGCTGTAGGGGAAAGGCAGGGACTGGGGGCTAGGGACTGGAAAATTCCTGGAAACCTTTGCAGAACGGCCCCGGCGGCCTGACGATACGTGCGAAACAAAAGAAGGCGGAACTTCCTTGGTGGAAGCTCCGCCTTCTTTGTAGTACGTCCGTTATTCTGCCAGAGTAGTCCGACTAGGTTCCCTCTCCCCTTGCGGGAGAGGGCCAGGGTGAGGGGGAAGGCGCCACGTTCAGCGCCGATGGCAGCTTCACCCACCTCACCCTCTCCCGTCGAGAGGGGGGGTGCTGCGGCCTTCCCGTAATCCGCCTATCCAGCCTGTCACCTCGCGAACTGCGGTCCGTCCCTGCAGCTATACAATACAGATCCTCTTCTTAAGACCCAGCATCTCGAAGGCGAGTTCGGCCTTGGCGACCACCCGCCGCAGGTCGAAGAGCCCCGGGGCAAGGCGCCCCCGCTCGTCTTCCACCATCAGGAAGGCGACACTGGTCCCTTCCACCACCAGCGGAAGCAGCAAGACGGGGGAGCCGGCGCTGCCTCCAATTTTAGACTGGATCCGCTCCTCGGTGCCACCCGCGGGGAGCATCCCGAGGTACGGCTCCTTCTCGAGCAGCACCTGCTTGACCAAGTCGGCCCGGTCGAGGTTCGCGAGCCACCCGCCGAACTGGTTCACGTTCGCCCCATCCGCCACGGCCTGCACCCCTTGGGCAGCGCCGCACTTGAGGCTGAAGAATCCGGCGCGGTCGAACTCCTCGGCGAGGTAGGACATGAGAGCGGTGACCACGTCGACTTCGCCGGTTGCCGCCACGAACCTGCGGGAGAGCGCGTCCATGACCGCTTCGATACCATGCCGGCGCGCGCTCGCCGCTCCCCCGTCCAGGAAAGCGTTCTTCCCGGCCAAAACCGGCCCGGCTTCCCCTTGCACTGCGCCGGAATCGGACTGGAGCTGGTCATCCCCGTTACCCGGGGGCACTACAGCGCGTTGCGCAACCGGGGAGGCTCCGGGAGCTGGACCGGTTCCGGCCAGTGACGCCAGGGTTTTCCGGGTCGCCGTGGTTCTGGCACCTTCGGGCATCGGGATGTAGCGCAGGGCACGCTTGATGCCGTAGTAGTGCTCGAGGGCGACCGACAGACGCAACTCCGGGCAGACGCGCGGAACGATGACCAATCCGGTGGCAAAGCCGAGTTCCTCGACGGCATGAAAATCGGCGGGGTCGGCCATGGCCACCGAAAGCTTTCTCCCCTCCTGGGCCACGGGCACCACGCGGAAGCGCCGGGCGAGTTCCGCCGGAAGGGCCTCGATCACCGACGCGGGGACCGACTCGAGGCTTGCCGCAGTCACGCACGGCACGCCGAGCTTCTGGTTCAAAAGGCGCCCCAGTTCCTCCTCGCTTACCAGCCCCATCTCAAGGAGGTTGGTACCGATCCTGCCGCCGTAGATCGACTGGGCACTCAGCGCCTCCTCGAGCTGCGTCGCGGTCAGGGTGCCTTCCTGGAGCAACATCTCACCCAACCTTTCCGCCATGGGAACCTCCCCGTGCCGTTGCTGCGGCCCCTCAGCTGAACTTCCGCTACCTGCTCCCACCTCACCGCGCTCCTGCACCGGCTGTCCTGCCCCCGCACCAGGAGCCGGAGTGGCCGCACCTTACATTTAATTATCACCGTCTCATATTGTACTGGGCGTTGCGGGTGCCGCAATGAAGCTGCGCAAAGAATTGTCCCCCTTGCCGGCCCCCCGGTTCGAGGCGCAAAATGAAGATGGGAACCACCTCCGGCCTGGACTCGCCAGGAGGCGATGGTACCGGAGCATTCGCGCCAGCGGTATACACTTTTTGCTCTAATGGTCGGAAATTGATTGACATTCGCAGTGTTACCATGCTATTTAGCCTAAGTTTCTGCCGTTGGGCGTATACATGAAGAGCGAGGAGGTCTGATGGATGAGGAGAAGAAGAGCCTCCTGAAGACCCTCGGCATGGTCTCGACCATGGGGATCTCGTTTGCGGTGGCCATCGCGATCGGGGTCTGGATCGGGACCGAGTTGGACGCCTGGTTTTTGAGGAAACAGTGGCCGGCGGTGACCTGGCTGGCGGGCAAGCACGGATTTTTCTTCATCTTTCTCTTTTTCGGCATTGCGGCCGGCTTCCGCAACATCTTCATTCTTGCGGGAAAAGAACTGCGCGATGACGGGTCAGACCAAGATAAACGAGACTAACCTCTTCCCGAAGCTGGTCACGGGAAGCCTGCTCATGAGTGCCGTGTTAGCGGTGCTCACGGCACTTCTGGTCTCGCTGAAGTTCGGCTTGTCGCTTCTGGCAGGCGGCCTCCTGGCCACGGCGAACTTCATCTGGCTGAGAAGAGGGCTGGAATCGGTCCTGGCGCTCACGCCTAGTCTGGCGCCCAAGCTCGCCACCCTGCGCTTCGTCTTGCGACTCGCCATCATGGCGGGCTTTTTGTACCTTTTGATCGTGGTCCTGGGTGCCGACATCTTCGGCATCCTCATCGGACTCTCGATCCTGGTGATCAACATAATCCTATTTTCGATATACCTGTCGACCCGTAAAGGAGGCTAGCTGCAATGGTTCATCCCTATCTGTTCCTTCAGTTTTTCCGCGAGATTCTTCACCCGCTCGGCATTTCCGAAGCTGGTGCGGATGCCGTCGTCTACACCTGGCTGATCATGCTCGGCCTGGTGCTGCTCTCCATCGTGGCCACCAAGCGCCTGCAGTCGGTGCCGACCGGCACCCAGAACTTCATGGAAGTGGTCGTGGGCGGCATCGAGAACATGCTGATCGAGACCATGGGCGAGCACGGCCGCCCCTTCTTCCCGCTGATCGCGACCCTGGCCCTGTTCATCCTGGTTTCCAACCTGGTTGGCCTGATCCCGGGCTTCTTCCCGCCGACCGCGAACATCAACACCACCGCGGCCTGCGCGGTCGTGGTCTTCGTGGCTACCCACGTCGTGGGTGTCAAGGAGCACGGCGCCGGCTACATCAAGCACTTCCTGGGCCCCATCGCCTGGCTCGCCCCGATGATGTTCTTCATCGAGGTGATCGGTCACTTCAGCCGCGTCATTTCGCTCACCCTGCGTCTCTTCGGTAACATGAACGGCCACGAGCTGGTGCTGATCATCTTCTTCGGCCTCGCCCCGTTCCTGGTGCCGCTCCCCATGATGCTGATGGGCGTCCTGGTCTCCTTCATCCAGGCCTTCGTCTTCATGCTGCTTGCGATGATCTACATCCAGGGCTCGCTGGAGCACGCGCACTAAAACCGGTTCTAAGTTCTACGTTCCAGGTTCTAGGTTGAAAAACCTTAGAACCGATGCCACGGGTTGTAGGTTTAACGTAGAACCTAGAACAGCTTTTATGATTTTCCCTTCCTATACTATTTAGGAAATAAACCCCGCAGAAAAGGAGAAGTAAAGATGAGCTTTTTCACTATGTGCGTTCTCGCAGCAGGCATCGGCATGGCACTCGGCACCGTGGGCACCGGCATCGGCCAGGGTCTGGCAGTTAAAAGCGCCGTTGAAGGCGTTTCCCGTAACCCGGGCGCTTCCGGCAAAATCCTGACCACCATGATGATCGGTCTGGCCATGATCGAGTCCCTCGCGATCTACGCCCTGGTTATCTGCCTGATCATCCTCTTCGCCAACCCCTACAAGGATCTGGCAGTGGAACTGGCAAAAACCGTTGCAAAGTAATTAGCTTCACCAGCTGTCGAAAAAGGGGTGTGCCGCAAGGCACGCCCCTTTTTTTGTGTCAAACGGAGAGGGATGCGGGGGAAGACCGCGTCCCAGGGGCCTCAGTTCGGCCCGCCCCCCCTTCCTTGACTTTTACCTGGTGCTATGAAATAGTCAGCCCATGAAAATATACGCTGATCTGCATACTCATACTATCGCCTCAGGCCACGCCTATTCGACCATCAACGAACTGGCACAGGCTGCCGCCCGGAAGGGGCTCAAGGCGATCGCGCTGACCGACCACGGCCCTGCCCTCCCCGGCGGACCGCATGAGTACCATTTCCGGGCCATGCGCTTCGTCCCCCGGCACATCGAAGGGGTGCGCATCCTGCGCGGCGTCGAGGCGAACATCCTGAACGAACGCGGCGACCTGGACCTGACGGAAGAGGTCCTCGCCGAGCTCGACTTCGTCATGGCGGGGATCCACGACGCCGTCGGTTTCTGCGGCCGCAGCTCTGAGGTTTATACCAGGGCCCTACTTGCCGTCCTGGAGAACCCGCTGGTTAAGTGCATCTCGCACCCCGGCAACCCGGAGTTCCCCTCCGACTACCACCAGGTGGTGCAGGCGGCCGCACGGACCGGTACCGCCCTCGAGATCAACAACTCCTCGGTGGGCGGGGTGAGCCGCAAGGGGAGCTGCGAGAACTGCCTTGAAGTGGCGAGGCTCTGCGCCAGGTACGGCACGCAGGTGCTGATCGGCTCGGACGCCCACATCGCCCAGGGGATCGGCGTCTTCGACGATGCGATCAAACTGGTGCAGGATGCTGGACTTCCGGAAGAACAGGTGCTGAACGCTTCGTGGGAAAGGTTGCTGGCGTTTTTGGGGGACGAGGGGTAAAAAGTCCAAAGCCTCACCACTGAGGACACAGAGGCACACAGAGGAAAGGCAAAACCTACCGGGTTTCCATCTCCTCTGTGTGCCTCTTTTCGCTTAGTGGTGAGGCTTTTCTGTCAGTTCTTTTTGCCGCCCAGAGAGCCCGCCAGGACTGCCAATCCGGCAAAGAGCAGCGGGATGCCGCACAGGGCCAGCGGACTCAGCCGCTCGCCCAGGACGACGATCCCCAGAAGTGCCGCGGTGAGAGGTTCGGCAAGGGAGAGGGTAACCGCGGTGGCGACGGGAACGCTCCGTAGCCCGCGGGCGAAAAGCCAGTAGGAGAGCGCCGTGACGATCACGCCGAGGTAGAGTACCAGCGCGATGCCGCGCGGCGCGGCCATCCAGGTGAGATCCGCGGAGAGCAGCAGCGGGGAGAGGATGAGCGCCCCGATGCAGAAGACCACGGCCATGACGGCGTCGGGTGTGCGCCCCGGCAGGAGCCCCTTGATCGCCATGGTGTAGCTTGCGTAGCTCGCGCCGGCACCGAGCGCCAAGAAGACACCGACCGGATCCAACGACAGCTTGCCGCCGCCACCTACCAGCAGACCACACCCCGCAAGCGCAAAGCAGGTCGCCACCATCCAGCGGTGCCCGGGACGCTCGCCACGGAAGACAAAGCCGAGTACCCCGGCGATGACCGGCGAGCTGCCGATCCCCACCAGGGTCCCTACCGCTACCCCGGTGCGCTGTACGGCCCAGAAGAAGCAGAGTTGGTAAGAGGCGACACAGGCCCCTGCGAGCAGGGTGCCGAATACCGGCCAGCGGCCGGTGCCGAAACCGCCGCGCAGCAGGGTCAGGAGCAAAAGCGCCCCGCCCCCCACCACGAGTCGCAGTGCGCCGATACTGGTCGGCGTGACGCCCGCGGGCGCCAGCGCCTGGGTGGTCCCCGTCGTCCCCCAGAGGACCCCGGCGGCCACTACCAGGAGCGCTCCAGCCGTCATGCCCTGCCCGGCCGGCTCATGGGCTATGCTTTTCTCAGCTGTGCTCACGGGTCGCGTGGAAGACGAGATCCTTCCAATTCTCCATAGTATTGTCCAGACGCCACTGGCTTCCGGCCAGGTAGGCGAGGTTCCCTTCGCCGTCGGTGTAGAGGCTCATCGCCTCTTTCCTCTGGAACTCCTCCAGGCGCTTCTTGTCGCCGGTGACCCAGCGTGCGGTCACGTAGGAGACCGGCTCGTACACCGACTGCACGCCGTACTCGTGCTCGAGGCGGTGCATGACCACGTCGAACTGCAGCATGCCGACCGCCCCCACGATCCAGTCGGCGCCCATGAGCGGCCTGAAGACCTGGGTGGTTCCCTCCTCGGCGAGCTGCACCAGCCCCTTCTCCAGCGCCTTCGACTTCATCGGGTTCAGGATGCGCACCTTGCGGAAGTGCTCCGGCGCGAAGTTCGGGATCCCGGTGTACTTGAGATCCTCGCCCTGGGTGAAGGTATCGCCGATCTTGATGGTGCCGTGGTTGTGAATGCCGATGATGTCGCCGGCGTAGGCCTCGTCCACGTTGGTGCGGTCCTGGGCCATGAAGATGGTGGCATTGGCGATCTGCACTTCGCGCCCCAGCCTCAGGTGTCTCACCTTCATGCCGCGCACGAACTTCCCGGAGCAGATCCGGAAGAAGGCGATGCGGTCGCGGTGCGCCGGGTCCATGTTCGCCTGGATCTTGAAGGCGAAGCCGGTAAAGGCCTCCTCGAACGGGGAGACGGTGCGGGTGAGGGTCTCGCGCGGCATGGGCCCCGGGGCGTGCTGGACGAAGGAGTCCAGAAGCTGCTGAACGCCGAAGGTGTTGATGGCGGAACCGAAGAAGACCGGGGTCTGGCGGCCGGCCAGGTATTCCTCGAGATCGAAGGGATGCGCCGCCCCTTCCAGGAGTTCCACGTCGTTGCGCAGCTCGTCTACCTGGCTCCCCAGAAGCTCGTCCAGGCGCGGGTCGTCGAGCCCCTTGACGGTAACCACCTCGCCTACCCCGTGATCGGCCTCCGGATCGTAGAAGGTGATCTCCTTGGTGTAGAGGTGGTAGGTGCCGCGGAAGCGCTTGCCCATGCCGATCGGCCACGTCATGGGAGCGCACTGGATTTTCAGCGTGCTTTCGATATCATCCAACAGGTCGAGCGGTTCGCGCCCTTCCCGGTCCAGCTTGTTGATGAAGGTCATGATCGGCGTGTGGCGCAGCCGGCAGACCTCGAGGAGCTTCTTGGTCTGGCTCTCCACCCCTTTCACCGAGTCGATCACCATGAGGACGGAATCGACGGCGGTCAGGGTCCGGTAGGTATCTTCGGAGAAGTCGTTGTGCCCCGGCGTGTCGAGCAGGTTCACCTCGTAGTCGCGGTAGCTGAACTTCATAACCGACGAGGTGACCGAGATGCCACGCTGTTTTTCCATCTCCATCCAGTCGCTGGTCGCATGGCGGGAGGATTTGCGGGCCCGGACCTCGCCGGCCTGCTGGATCGCCCCACCGAAGAGGAGCAGTTTCTCGGTTATGGTGGTCTTACCGGCATCCGGGTGGCTGATGATGGCGAAGGTGCGCCGCTTGGCGATTTCCTGCTCGTTGTACAACATGGACTGAAAGCTCCTTAACAAAACGCTGGACAAAATAAAGGCGAAGAGGGTATCTTCGCCGGGTTGGCAAGTAAGTTCCTATATTTGCATGGATAAGTGCAAAAGGGCAATAAGTTTTTTTGGGTGACCGAATGAATGATACCTATCAGAAAATCGAGTTGGCCGGCCCCGAAGCGGACCAGCAGGAGATCCTCTCCTGCCTGGCGGAAATCCGCGCAGGGCGCCTGGTCAACGATCTGAAACTGGTCAACTACTACCGGGAGATCCCGGTCAGCTACTCCGCCGACGTGCTGACCGTCGAGGAGACCTCGGTGGAGTTTCTGGTGCACCAGATCCAGGCGGTGGCGATCTCGCTCGAGAAGGTCACCGTCTTGAAAAGCGACCACTTCAAGCGCCCGGTGATCGCAACCGTCAACTACGTGAACATCGAAAAGTCGCGCATCGTGCTCTCCGGCTTCTCCTATGCCACCATTCGGGCAGACCGCAGGATGTCGGTCCGGGTCGCACTCATCGAGTTGATCCGCGTCACCTTCCGGACCGAGGAAACCAGCACCAGTGGGCACCTGCTGGACATCTCCCTCACCGGCGTCTCGATACAGGTGGACCAGGACCCTGGTATCGAACTCAGCGAACAGGGCGAACTCACCGTCGGTCTCCCCGCGGGAAGCATCGCATTTCCCGCCTCGCTCCTCAAGGTGGTCCCCATGACCAGCGGGACCCGCCTGGTGTTCGAGGTGGAACTCGACCGCGCCAGCGAGGTCAGCATCTCGCAGTTCATCTTCAAGCGCCAGGTCGAGATCATCAAGGAGCTCAAGGAACACCCCGGGCTCAACCTGTAACCCCATGTTCTTCGACAGCCACTGTCATCTCGATGCCCCGAGCCTGAGCGACGACCTTCCCGGCACCCTGGCCGGTGCCCGCACAGCCGGTGTCACCGGCTTTTTGGTCCCCGGTGTGCACCCCGCCAGCTGGCCCCGGATCGCCGAACTCTCGAAACTCTCCCCCGAGATCCATCCCGCCTTCGGCGTACATCCGATGCATGCCGACCTGGTGAGCGGTGAACTCCTCGACACCCTCGCTGCCCTTGCGCCTCAGGCCCGCGCCATCGGCGAGATCGGACTCGACTACCAGATTGCCTCCCCCTCCCGCGACTGTCAGCGTGAAGCCTTCCGGGCCCAGTTGCGCCTCGCGGTTCGGGCCCAGCTCCCGGTGCTGCTGCACTGCCGCAAGGCCTTCGCGGACCTGCTGGAGATCGCCCGCGAAGAAGGGGTCGCCACGGCGGGTGGCGTGATGCACGCCTTTTCGGGGAGCCCGGAACTGGTTCGCGAGTGTGTGCGGCTCAACCTGTACATCTCCCTCGCCGGCACCGTGACCTACCGTAACGCGCAGCGCCCCCCGGCGGTTGCGCAGGCGGTGCCGCTGGAGCGCCTGCTGCTGGAGACCGACGCCCCGGACCTCGCACCGGAGCCCTACCGCGGCACGGCAAACCGACCGGAATACCTGCTGGAAACCGCCCGGCGCGTGGCGGCGTGGCGGGGGGTGAGCCTGGAGGAACTCGCCCAGGCGACCAGCCGCAACGCGCGGAAGCTCTTCCGCCTCCCGTGGTCGCCGCCCTGACGCAGCCCGGGCGGCTCAGCCGGAAAACCTGGGCACCTCTTCCCTGCCAATTCCCTTTCAGATGTTCCCGCGACACCCTCTCGTTTCGCCTCCCCGCTCCCTCCTCAGCCCCCCCTCGTTTTTTGCTTCCCTTTTGTTTCTTCATGAGGCAAGCGGTGCCGACGGGGCGATCGCGCCCCAATCAGGTATCTGGCTAGCTCTGCTTAACCTCACGGCTTTTAGGCAGTTGCGCCGAAAAGCAAGGACCGCCGCCTGCCGGTTAGAATTCTGCATCGGACATCTTAATTATTATTTCGACGATTGACCGGCTTAGGGCATTAGGTATAATTCACGCGAAGGTCAGTTCAGCCAGCCGACGGAGGTGCAATCATGGTCAAGGAATACACCCTGCAGGAGGCATTGAAGCTCGCGATCAAGACGGAAAAGGAGAGCATGGATTTCTACCGTAAGGCCGGCTCGATCACCAAGGACGAACGTTCCAAGAAGGTCTTCGACCTGCTGGCCAACGAGGAGGTCGCCCATCTCAAGGCCTTCTTCGAGCACTACCGCGGGAAGGACCTGGGGGACCTCCCGACCCTGCTTAACGGCCCCATGGACAAGCTCTCGGCAACCCACCAGGCGCTGGAAAAGGCGATCGCGGAGGACACCCACGAACAGAAGGCGTTGGAGATTGCGCTGCAGGAGGAGAAAGCCTGCGTGGAGCTGTACAGCCTCATGCTGAAGGACATCGTGGACCCGCTGGTGCGCCGGGTCTTCGAGACGGTGATCAAGGAGACCCAAGGGCACTACGACATGATCGAGGACGAGTACATGCGGGTGATGACCATGGTGGACCGCTCCGACCAGGACATCTACGTCAGGGAATAGCGGCGGGGAAGGTTTAGAGAAGAGCAATGGCCGGGGGCATGGGTGCCTCCGGCCATTTGTGTTTTTACTAAAGCACGTTCTATGTTCTATGTTCTAGGTTTAAACCTTCACCAGCCAGTGGGTTTTAACGTAGAACGGTGGGGTTATCCGACATACTGGGTGTAGTACCCTTTCACCTTGGCGAGGTAGTCGCGGGTTTCGCGGGGGAGCGCGGTGAGGCCGCGCCGGTCCACGTTGCCCGGACCCCAGTTGTAGGCGGCGAGTGCCTCGTCGACGTTACCGTAGCGCTGCAGCATGTCCTTCAGGAACCGGGTGCCGGCCATCACGTTCTGCTCGGGATCGAAGGAATCAGTGACACCGAGACCCCGGGCGGTGGAGGGCATGAGCTGCATGAGCCCCTGGGCGCCGGCGGAGGAGACGGCCCGCGGGTTGAAATTGCTCTCCTGCTTGATGACGGCGCGGATCAGGCCGGCATCGACGCCGTAGCGACGCGAGGCCTTGTCGATGATCGCCGCGATGGACGGGTTCGGCCCGAGGTCTTCGTTTTGCCGGGCTGCCTCGCTGGAAAGCGGGGCGACGGCGTCGGCGTAGTCGCCGAAGACGTTGCCGGCGTTGCCGGCTGCGCCGGCGGAGCTGGCGGTACTGCCGGTGCCGTTTGCGCCTTTGGGGAGTTGTTCGAGGAATTTGTTGAGCAGCCCCTGGACTGCCGTGGACTGGGTGTCGGGGGGGGCGGCCTGTTCGCTACCCAGGTTGAGCGCGGCGCTCAGCATCTTCAGGCGAAGGACTTCGGCCGCGGTACTCGGAGTAACTGCTTCCTCCCCCGCGGCATTGCTCCTGCCGGAGAGGATTTCTGCAAAGGTGTTCAGGGCGTTGCTGCTACCCGGCTCGCCCGTTTTCTTGGGAACTTCTGACCACTGCCCTGTCGCAACCGGATTAACCGACATAACGCCCTACCTTGTCACGGGGAAAATTGTTCTCCATACACCAGCTTTTTCTTCTTCAACTTCTCGATCAGGGTGGTCCGCTTCAGGTTGAGGAGTTCCGCGGCCTCCTTCTTGTTGCCGCCGCTTTTCTCCAGAGCCTGCAGGATCAGCCTGTTTTCAAACTCCTCCACGGCACTGTTGAGGCAGAAGCCGTCCTCGGGGAGGGTCACCTGCTCGGTGCGGGCCGGACTCGTCCTGCCGCCGCGGTACTTCTCGGGGAGATCCGAGACGTTCAGGGTCCCGGACCCCTTGATGATCACCAGGCGCTCGACCAGGTTCTCCAGCTCGCGCACGTTCCCCGGCCACTCGTAGTTGGTCAGGATGTCCATCACCTGCTTGTCGAACCCCTGCACCTTGCGCTGCTTGGAGCGGTTGAACTTCTCCAGGAAGTTGTTGAGCAGCAGGGCGATGTCGGCTTCCCGCTCGCGCAAGGGGGGAAGGACGATGGGGATCACCGAAAGCCGGTAGTAGAGGTCCTCGCGAAACTGCTTCGAGATCACCATCTGATCCAGGTTCTGGTTGGTCGCCGCGATAATCCGGACGTCGACCTTCTTGCTGCGCGTGGCACCCACCGGCTCCAGCTCACGGTTTTGCAGGACGCGCAAGAGCTTCACCTGCAGGTTCGCCTTCATGTCCCCGATCTCGTCCAGGAACAGGGTCCCCTTGTCGGCCATCTCGAAGCGGCCGATGCGGGTCGCCACGGCGCCGGTGAAGGAGCCCTTCACGTGACCGAAGAGCTCGCTTTCCAAAAGCTCGTCGGGGATGGCGGCGCAGTTCACCGCCACGAAGTTCTTGTTGTTGCGGTTGGAAAGGTCGTGGATGGCGCGGGCCACCAGTTCCTTGCCGGTTCCCGACTCCCCCTGGATCAGCACGGTGGAGTCGGAGCTGGCCACCTTCTCGATCAGCTCGAAGAGGGAGAGCATCTTTTCGCTCTCCCCGATGATGTTGTTTAGGAGTGCCCGGTTCTTTATGCACGGTTTGGACCGAAAACTCTTGCTCTGCAGAGCCTGGTGCTCGAGCCCGCGTTTTACGTGGGTTTCCAGCTCCTCGAGGTTGAAGGGCTTTTCCAGGTAGAAAAAGGCGCCGGCCTTGAGAAGGTTGGCGGTCATCTCGTGGTTGGCAAAGGCGCTGTAGGCAATGGTTACGATCTCAGGACGGATCGACTTCAGCTGTTTGATGAACTCAAGGCCGTTGACCCGAGGCATCATGATGTCGGTGATCACCATCTGCACGTCGCTCAACTCGACCTTCTGCAGGGCATCCTGGCCGTCGAAGGCCTGGAATACCTGGTAACCCTTGTAACTCAGGAAGGCCGCCACGAAATCGCGGGTCTTCTTGTCGTCATCCGCAATGAGAATTCTCGGTGTTTCCATTGTTTCCCCGAATTTGGTTAAAGTTGCCCGGCATGGGCACCGATACAAATTGAAGCGCCCGCAAACTATAGCGGCTTCTTTCGGCAATGTCAATAAAATGACTTGCTTTGGCCACGGTTTCTGTCAATTTTTTGCACCGCCCCCGGAAACGCCCCCTCCTCGGTCGCCGCAGGGCGCCCCCGGGCGGCTAACCGGCCGATCCTGCGCACGAAGCGCCCGCTGAAAAATTTTCTTCATATTTGCCTATGGCATCCGAATAGGTAAGAACAGAGGGGACGCGGACGGCGACTCGCCCGACCCCCAGATCAGCAGCATACGGAGGGTCCATGCAAACGACCGCACTGAAGGTAAAAAGCGAAGAGTACGCTGGGGAACTGATCCAACTGGTCAGCTTCAACCTGGAGAACGAGGAGTACGGGATCAACGTACTGATGGTGCGTGAGATCATCCGGATGCTCAACATAACCCGCGTACCCAACACCCCGCACTACGTGGAAGGGGTAATCAACCTGCGCGGCAAGGTGATCCCGATCATCTCGCTCAGGCGCAAGTTCGACCTCCCCGAGGCCGAGTACGACAAACGCACCCGCATCATGGTGATGGAGGTGGTCGGCGAGATGATGGGCTTCATCGTCGACGAAGTCTCCGAGGTGATCCGGATCTCCGAGAAAGAGATCCAGCCCCCGCCGCCGGTGGTCTCCAGCGGCATCGACCAGGAATGCATGGCCGGGGTCATCAACCAGGCCGAGCGCCTGCTGGTCCTCTTGGACCTGGAGCGCATGTTCACCGCAGACGAAAGAAAGTTGTTCAGCAGCGTAGCCTAATAAAGTCGCCGGCCTGACCGGGCCGCGACTTCCCCGACTTGGAGCAGACCATGCCGATAGATTGCGAAGATCAGGAACTTTTGGAAGGTTTTCTCGCCGAGACGACCGAGCTTCTCGAAAAACTTGACGACGACCTGGTGAGCCTGGAGAAGAGCCCGGAAGATGCCGAGCTCATGAACCGGATCTTTCGTTCCATCCACACCGTGAAAGGGGCCTCGAGCTTCCTCGGGTTCGACCTGTTGGTCAAGGTGACCCACAAGACCGAGGACGTCCTGAACCGCCTGAGAAAGGGCGAGCTGGTGGTGACGCCGGAGATCATGGACGTGATCCTCGAGGCGGTCGACCTGGTGAAGACCCTGGTCGCCGACATCAAAGCCGGGGAGATCGTGGAGCGCGACATCGAGTCGACCATCGCCAAGCTGGTCCCGTACCTGTCCATGAGTGCGACCGAGGCGACCGTGCTCTCGGCCGCGCCGAAGGCGGAGGGAGCGGCACCTGCCGCCGCACCCCAGCCCGAGAGCGCCCAGGCGGCGGTCCTCCAGGTCGCCCCCGCGGCGGCGAAACTCAAGGAACCCGCGGCCCAGAAGCCGGCAGCCCCGGCGGCCAAGGGGGAGGAACTCGCCGACAACTCGACGGTGCGCGTGGACGTGAAGCGCCTGGACGACCTGATGAACCAGGTCGGCGAGTTGGTCCTGGAGCGCAACCGGATGATCCAGCTGCACTCCGACTACCAGAGCGGCCTCGACCCTAACGGGTTCGCGGACGACTTCGGCAAGCTCTCCAAACGGCTCAACTTCGTCACCTCGGAGTTGCAGATGCAGGTCCTCAAGATGAGGATGCTGCCGGTCGAGAAGGTCTTCAAGAAGTTCCCCCGCATCGTGAGGAACCTGGCGCGCGACCTCGGCAAGGAAGTCGACCTGCAGATCTTCGGTGAGGAGACCGAACTGGACCGCTCCGTGGTCGACGAGATCGGCGACCCGCTCATCCACCTCATCCGTAACGCCCTGGACCACGGCCTGGAGACCCCCGACGAGCGCCTCGCCTCCGGCAAGCCCCGCATGGGGACCGTCATGCTCTCCGCTGCACACGAGGGGAACCAGATCGTCATCAGCATCAAGGACAACGGCCGCGGCATCAACCCCGACAAGATCGCCCAAAAGGCCCTGGACAAGGGGCTCATTACCGAGGAGCAGCTGGCGGTCATGGGGAGCCGGGAGATCCTGGAACTCATCTTCCTCCCCGGTTTCTCCACCAAGGAGCAGACCACCGACCTCTCCGGCCGCGGTGTCGGCATGGACGTGGTGCGCACCAACATCAGGAAACTAAACGGCATCATCGAGATCAAAAACGAATTGGGACACGGCAGCGAGTTCATCCTGAAGCTGCCGCTCACCCTTGCCATCATCCAGTCGCTTCTGGTCGAGGTGGAGCGCGAGGTCTACTCCATCCCGCTCGCCTCGGTCATCGAGACCATGCGTGTCGACCAGAAGGAATTCCACATGATCGGCGGGCAGGAAGTGCTCAAGCTGCGCGACTCCGTGCTGCCGCTTTTGCGTCTGGGCCGGGTCTTCTCCTGCGCCGACGCGGGTCACGACCGCAGCACCTGCTACGTCGTCATCGTCGGCGTGGCCGAAAAACGGGTGGGGCTCGTGGTAACCCGCCTCTTAGGGCAGCAGGAAGTCGCCATCAAGTCGCTGGGCAAATTCCTCGCCAACCTCCCGGGTATCGGTGGTTCGACCATCATGGGTGACGGCAGAGTGGCGCTCATCGTCGACCCGATGGGTCTCATCGGTGGAGGCGAAGGGACAGGAGTCAGGAAATCCGCAGCTGCCTGAGGGGACGATAATGGCGATTGAGAGCAAACCATTGGAAATAAAGGCCGGAGCCCAGAAGATTTCCGACAAGGACTTCGAGCAACTCCGGGATTACATCTACAACGTCTGCGGCATCTATTTCCACAGCTCCAAGAAGTACTTCCTCGAAAGCCGGCTGGCGCGCCGCATGGAGGGGACCGGCTGCAAGACGCACGCGGAGTACTACCAGTACGTCCGCGGTGCGGCAACCGGCAGCGCCGAACTGAAGAGACTTTTGGATGAAATCACCACCAACGAGACCTGCTTCTTCCGCAACCTCCCCCAGCTGACCGCGCTGGAAAACAAGTTCCTGCCGGAGATCGTCGCGGCCAAGTCCAAGATCGGCTTCAAGAAGCTGCGCATCTGGAGCGCCGGCTCCTCCTCCGGGGAGGAGGCCTACACCATGGCGATGATCTTCCTCGAGAAGCGGGCCACGCTGTTAAAGGACTGGATCATCGAGATCGTGGGGACCGACATCAACGAGACGGTGCTCGGCCAGGCCAAGGAAGCGGTCTACAACAGCTACTCGGTGCGCAACACCCCGGACTTCTACCTGAAGAAGTACTTCAAGGAGGAGACCCCCGGCCGCTTCGTGCTCTCCCCGGAGGTGAAGAAGCTCGCGAGCTTCAACCACCTGAACCTCTACGACGACAACAAGATGCTGTTCATGAAGAGCTTCGACTTCATCTTCTGCGCCAACGTGCTCATCTACTTCGACGCGGCCTCCAAGAGCAAGGTGGTGCAGCACTTCTACAACAACCTGCAGCCCTACGGCTACTTCTTCGTGGGGCAGTCCGAGTCGCTGCACGGCGTCAACGACAAGTTCAAAACGGTTCACTTTCCGGGCGGATTTTCTTACAACAAGTGAGGATGGGTATGGAAAAACAAGCCATGATGCAGGCGGCTCAGGAGATGGTGGAGAGCTTCGTCGATCTCCCCACCATACCGCAGGTGGCTACCAGGGTCATCGAGCTCCTGGACAAGCCGGGCGTCGAGCTAGACGAGGTTGCCGACATGATCCTGGCCGACCAGGTCCTGGCGGCCCGCGTCATCAAAATGGTGAACTCCCCGCTTTACAAGCCCGCGCACGAGATCAAATCGGTGAAGCGCGCCCTGATCTACCTGGGGTTCCGCCACATCCGCGAACTCGCCTTCACCTGCTCCTTTGTCGACGTCTTCGAGGGGCGCGACGGCATCCTCGACATCAAGAGTTTCTGGGAGCACTCCTTCGGCGTCGGCGTCGTGTCCAAGATCATCGCCCAGAGGGTGCGTTACCCGGATACCGAGAAGGCCTACCTGGTGGGGATCGTGCACGACATCGGCGAGGTGTTCCTGAGCTTCTACCGTCAGGAGGCCTTCCGGGCGCTGCTCGATTCGGTGCAGGGACAGCCCTTCCGCCTGGTGCAGAAGGAGATCGAGTTCCTGGGGACCTCGCACAACGAGGTGGGGCTCTGCATCGCCCGCAAGTGGAACTTCCCGGCGGACTACTGTGAGGTGATCGCGCTGCACCACGCCCCCGAGGAGGCGACGCTCGATCCCACCCTGTGCGCCATCGTCAACATCGCTGACCTGTTCTGCTCGGTCTGCCAGCTCGACTACGGCGGGCAGGCCTGGGTCTCGTTCAATCTGGCCGAGGAGAAGGCCTGGTCCCTTCTCAAGGCCTACGCACCCAACCTGGTCGACCTGGACGTGGAGCGCTTCTGCTATGAACTCGAGGACCGGGTCCCCGAGATCCAGGACATGGTCAAGTCGATCTTCCAGGGCATAGGAGGGTGACCGGTACCATGTTTACCAGCGCGCAAGGATCCAAACTGAGGGTGCTCATCGTCGACGACTCCTCCTTCATGCGCATGGCGATCCGCGGGATCCTCTCCCGGGCGCCGGGGATCGAGGTGGTGGGTATCGCCTCGGACGGCATGGAAGGGGTGGAGAAGGCACTCGCCTTGAAGCCCGACCTGATCACCATGGACGTCGAAATGCCGCGCATGGACGGCATCGCTGCCTTGAAGCAGATCATGGCCAAGCAGCCGACCCGGGTGCTCATGGTCTCCACGCTGACCTGCGAGGGTGCCAAGGCGACCTTCGAGGCCCTGGACGCCGGGGCGATCGACTACGTCCCCAAGAACGTCACCGACTCCAAAGACGCCCAGCGCGCCTTCCAGGAGGCGTTGCTCTCCAAGGTGACCGAGGCCTCCAACTCGCGCGTGAAGCGGGTGATCGGCGTGACGCGCCCCTCCCTGGTGCGCCCGGCCGAGGTGCGCCCCTCGCGCTTCACCCGCAAGGTAAGCTGCGTCGGGATCGGCGCCTCCACCGGCGGCCCGGTGGCGCTCCAGGAGGTGCTCTCGCGGGTGCCGGTCAACTTCCCGCACGGCATCGTGGTAGCGATCCACATGCCCAAGGCCTTCACCGGACCGTACGCCGAGAGGCTGAACGCCAAGTGCTCGCTTTCCATCAAGGAAGGGGTGAACGGGGATATCGTGAAACCGGGACAGGTGCTGATCGCACCGGGGGGGCAGCATACCTCGCTGGTGAAGCAGGGGGCGAACATCGTGATGCGGGTCGCGCCGACCACCGACTACCCGCAGTACATCTACATCCCCTCGGTCGACCTGATGCTGACCTCGCTGGCCGATGCCTGCGGCGGCTCGATGCTGGGGGTGATCCTGACGGGGATGGGGAACGACGGGTTCAAGGGGATGCAGCACCTGAAGTCGAAGGGTGGCGTGACCCTGGTGCAGGACCAGGAGACCTCGACGATCTACGGGATGCCCCGGGCCTGTATCGAGGGGAAGGTGGCCGACGTGGTGCTCCCGCTGGACCAGATCGGCTACGAGATAGGGAAGATCGGGCAGTAGCGCTAGCGCCGCCCCCGGACCAGGAGCCCGTCCTCCTGGGTGGTGACGGTGCAGGCGGAAAAACCTTCGCGCTTCAGACGGAACAAAACGGCCGTAGCGGCCAGGGCATAGCAGCCGGGGATGAAGAGCTTGAGCTCTCCCCGGCTGTTTGTCATTGGGGCGATGCCGCCTCGCAGCGCCTTCGGCTCTACCCTAAGGCAGCCGTCGGCGGCGCAGCTTTCGCGCGCTGCCGCTTCCGCCCCGGAAGGGGGCTGGGCCCCGAGCTTTCTGGGGCTCAGCGCGCAGCAGACGAGCTCGATGGTGCGCAGGGCTCGGTTCATAGCTCCTCCTCACTCCGTCCCGACACCGGCGCCTGGTGCGAGCCGCGCGGCTGACGGCTCCCCCAGTATACCCCGAGTACCACCAGGCAGCCTCCCCAGATCTGGGCCGCGATGAGCCGCTCGCTCAGAAGCAGTGCGGCGAGCAGGGTGCCGAAGACCGGCACCAGGTTCACGAACGCGGCGGCCCGGGCCGTCCCGATCAGGTGGACCCCCTGGTACCACCAGACGAAGCCAACCACCGTCCCCAAAAGCGCCAGCTGCAGGATGGCGAGCCATCCCATCCAGCTGAACTGCGGCAGCGGTCCCCCGTGTGCGGCGTGCTCCACGACCGCCGCCGGCACCAGGAGCACCGCGCCGAAAAAGGCCGCGTACGCCGTCGCGGCCAGCGGGGTGAACCGCGCCAGCACCTTCTTCCCCAGAATAGAGTAGAGCGCCCAGCAGAGCGGCGCCCCCAGCATGATCAGGTCGCCGCGGTTGAAGGAGTGCTGCAGGATGACGTCCAGCGAGCCGCGGGCGATCACCAGGGTCACCCCGACGAGCGAGAGGAGCAGGCCGGCCGCCTGGGTCGGGCGCACCTTCTCGCGCAGCCACAGGGCCGAGAGGACGGCGGTCAAAAGCGGGTTGATGGCCACGATGAGCGCGCCGTTACTGGCGGTGGTGAACTTGAGGCCGGTGAAGAAGACCGCGTTGTAGAGAAAGACGCCGGTGAGTCCCAGGCTGAAAAGCCCCAGGAACTGGCGCGGCGAGCGGGGGAGCGGGAAGCTGGTCCCTGCGCTCCTGGCCTGCCAGGCGGCCATCGGGACGAGGAGCAGCGCGGCGATAAGGAACCGGCAGCTGGCGGCGAAAAAAGGTGGCGCCTCCTTGACCGCGAAGCGCGCGGCGACGAAGGTGCCACCCCAAAAAAACGTGGTCAGCCAGAGCTTGAGATAGACGCGGTTGATACGAACCTCCTTCAGTGCAGGTGTTTCAGTGTTCAAATCACAGGTGAGTCATGGCGGCGGGGGTGAGGCGACCGAAAGCCTGGCAGTGTGGGGCAGGTAACGCACCCACCCACCTTCGCCTCGTCCGGCAACGACCGGCTAACTTCGCCGAATCGCCTTTCATTGTCAACCGACCATTGTCAATCATCAATTGCCTTCAGTTCCACCTGATCAGCTCCCGCTCCATGTCAACCTGGTAGGGGTGTTTGGACAGAAAATCCATGCCGAGCAGCCCGTCGTGCAGCCCCTGGCTCCCGCGGTAGGGGAGGACGTCCAGCTCGGGGCCGTTCATGGTGAAGGGGCCCACGCTGAGGGCATCGACCGGGGCCCTGAGGGCATTGATGAGCCTCCCGTCGGCGACCTCGGCGAGGGTCGAGTGCGCCGTTTTCAGGTCGATCTTGAGCTTTGCGGCGACCCCTTCGTGGATCGAGCTGCGGGTAGCCCCGGTATCGAGCACCAGCTCTACCCGGATGCTTTCCGCCCCGTTCTGGATGAGGGCCGGAACCAGGATCTGGTTGTTCACCACCGCTACCTTGGTGATCTGCGACTCCGCCCGGTTCTGGCCGGCCTCGGTGCCCGTCCCGGCCGATGCGGCATCGCCCGAGGCCGTTTTCCCCGACTGCAGGGTGAACGAAGCCGCCGCTCCGGTCGCGTTGCCGGGAAGCGCCGGCTGCATCGGGGCCGGCAGTGCTGCCTGCCGCGGCACCGCCACCGCCTGGGTCGGTTGCGGTTGCTCCGGCGCCTGTCCCGGCCAGATCAAAACCCCTGTCAAAAGCGCCAGCGCGACGCCCCCGCCCCAGGCAGCACGACGCGCCAGAGGGTGCCCGGTGCGCTGTTTTGGTCCGGTGCACCCGGCCAGCAGCTGCTGGGAATACACCTTGAGTTTCTTCTTGATAAGCGGATCGGAGCACCCTTCGGCTATCTCGGTCAGGACCGCCACCCCGCGGGTGTCCCTGGTGGCGCTCCTGATCATGGGGATCGCGATGAAACTCACGAGCTCCAGGACCGCCCCCTGCTTTTCCGCATAGTCGGTGCTGCGCAGCGGTGGCCCGAGTGCCGGCAGTACCGCCCGGCTCATCTCGTAGAGCGCCGCAAGCAAGAGCTCCCAGCGTTCCTGGTCCCCGTGCGCCTCGGGAAGTTCAGCGGCAAGCTTTGCCTTCAGTGCAGCGCTGCGCGATTTCAGGTCCATCCCCACCTCCCCGCCCTGATGCTGCTGCGGCATCGGGCCCTGGAAAAGATGGGGATAGTTTAACGCACAATATTTCCAGCGTCCGGTTCGGCGACCGGCTTGTTTTCCCGTCGGGCGAGCCGAGAGACGCTGCGCAGAACGTAGAACATCGCCACCAGGGCAGCACCCCAGGTGACCGCCAGGATCCCGCACCAGATGCCGTAGAGCCCCCAGCCAAAGAAGACCGCCAGGAGGTAGAACACGGGCACCGGCAAAACGATCTGCCTCATAAGCCCAATGACCAGCGGGAATACCGGCCGCTTCAGCCCCTGGAGCACCGAGACGCTGGTGTAGAGGATCACATAGGCGATGAAGACGAAGACCTCGATGTGCAGGTAGTTCACCCCGATCGCCACGACCGCCTGATCTTTGGTGAAGAGCCGCATCAAAGGGGCGGCCCAGATGAAGACGGCTACCGTCCCGAACCCCATCAGGACAATCCCAGCCTTGAGCGCGGCCTGGACCGTTTCCAGCACCCGCTCCAGCCGGCGGGCACCGAAGTTCTGCGCCACCAGCGTGAGGGTGGCCACGTTCATCCCCATGATCGGCATCAGGGCGATCTGCTCGATGCGGGTAGCGATGCCGTAGGCCGCCACCGCGTCGCGGCCGTAGCGCCCCACGAACCAGGTGATCACGAAGATCCCTAACCCTACGGTCAGCATGTTGAGGCTGGAGGGGAAGCCCTGCTTGAAGAGCTCCAGATAGGCGCGCCGCTCCGGCAGAAGCCCGTGCAGCGACCCGGTCAGAAGGCCGGTGCGCTTGGTGCGGCCGAAAAGGTAGAAATTTCCGAGGGCTTGGATCACCACGGTCGCCCAGGCCACACCCGCCACGCCGAGGGCCGGCATTCCGAAACCGCCGTAGAGAAACCAGGGGTCGAGGGCCAGGTTCAAAAGGCATCCCGCCACCAGGAAGTTCCGGAAGCTCTTGGTATCCCCCGTCGCGTTGAGGATCGCGTTCAGCACGAAGTTGACCAGGAAGAAGAGGCTCCCCAGGAAGATGGCATTGATGTAGCTGAGGGCGAGGGCGTGCACCTTGCCGGAGGCGCCCAGCAGGGTGAAGAGCCAGGGGGCCAGCATGAGGCCGGCGACTGTCACCAGGACGCCGTTGGCCAGGCCGAACGAGACGGTCTGCGCCGCGAGGTGGCCCGCCTCTTTCCTGTTCCCGGCTCCCAGTGCATGGCCGATCAGGGCGGTTGCCCCGGTGGAAATCCCTGCACCCACCGCGATGATCAGGAAGAAGACCGGGAAGGACATCGATAGAGCGGCGAGCGCCTCGGTTGAGATCTTGCCCCCGTAGTAGGTATCCACCACGTTGAACATGGTGTTGAAGAAGTACCCGATGCTGGTGGGGACCGCTATCTTGCGGATCAGCTTCGGTATCGGCTGGTTCAGGAGGTCGAACTGTTGGCTCATAGATTTGTGTGGTGCTCGAGAGTATGCGGCGGAGGCCGGATGGGACAAAGGGAGGATGTTACTCCGGTTTGCCGGGCGGGGCAAGCCGGATTTGGCTCAGTACTTAAGGACCCTGCTCAGAAAGCTGGCCAGCTCGGTGGTCTTCGGCTGGTCGAAGAGTTCGTCCGCGTTCCCGGTTTCCAGTATCCTGCCGCCGGAGAGGAACAGGCAGTGGTCCGCCACCCTGCGCGCGAACCCCATGTTGTGGGTCACCAGGACGAGCTCGCGCCCCTCGCCCTTCAGCTCAGCGATCAGGTCGAGCACTTCGGCCGTCATCTCCGGATCGAGCGCCGAGGTCGGTTCGTCCAGCAGCAGGAAGCGCGGCTTGATGGCGATGGCGCGCACGATGGCCACCCGCTGCTGCTGCCCGCCGGAGAGCTCCATGGGCATCTTGTGGGCGTGCGCCTCCAGGTGGAAGCGCCGCAAAAGCTCGAGGGCGTACTCCGTCGCCTCGCCGCGCTGCTGTCCCTGCGCCTGCACAAGCGGCAGGGTGACGTTCTCCAGCGCGGTCAGGTGCGGGAACAGGTTGTAGGCCTGGAAGACGGTCCCGATGCGGCGCCGGTAGCTGATCAGATGCTCCTCGTGACTGGGGAGCGGGTCGCCGTCGATGATGACGCTCCCCTGGTCCAGGAGCTCCAGGCCGGCGAGCACCCGCAAGAGGGTGGATTTCCCGCCGCCGGAGGGACCGATCAGCACCAGGGAGCGCGCCTCGGCATCCAGCGAGATGCCGTCCAGCGCCGTCTGACCGTGGAAGCGCTTCACCAGGTTGGTCAGCTTAAGTTGCATAGCGGAACCTTCCTTCCAGGTAGCGGCTTAAAAGCGATATCGGCAGGGTCAGGATCAGGTAGCCGATGGCCAGCGGCAGGTAGCTTTCCATGGTCGAGTAGGTGAAGGCGTTCACCTCCTGGGCGTTCAGGGTGATCTCGTTCACCGCGATGATGGAGAGCAACGAAGAGTCCTTGATGAGCGAGGCGAACTGCCCCGCCAAGGGTGGCAGGATCCGGCGCATCACCTGGGGGAAGATCACGTAGCGGTAGGTCTGGCCTCGGGTCAGCCCGATGGCGCGCGCCGATTCCAGCTGGGTATCGCCGACGCTCTCGATCCCCGCCCTGATGATCTCGCTTATGTAGGCGCCGGCAAAGAGCGCCAGGGTGAGCACCCCGACGGCATAGCGGTTTCCGACCCCGAAGGCGTCCGCCACCACGTAGAAGAAGACCAGGATCTGCACCAGGAGCGGCGTGCCGCGGATGAGTTCCACGTAGATCTTTCCCAGGTAGCGCAGGGTAATAAACGAGGAGCGCTGGGCAAGTGCAGCGCAGAGGCCGAAGAAGATGCTGGTGATGAGAGAAGCCGCGGAGATGGCCAGTGTCACCAGCCAGCCGGTGAGGAACTTCTGCCGGTAGACGTAGATGGCACCCCAGTTCCAGCCGTACTGGAGGCGGTAGAAGGCATAGCTGAAGACGGCGGCGAGGATGAGGATCGCGAGCAGCACGCCGATGATCCTTCCGTGCAGGGCGATCTCTTCCTTGTTGCCCCTGCGGCGCACGAAGAAGGCGGCTGTCCAGCGTGCTTTCATGAAACCTCGGGTTACTTGCTCGGGACTGGGTGGCCGGTAGCGCCCCCCTCACCCCCGCCCATCTCCCAGAGGGCGAGGAGCAGGGGTGAGGGCGCTGCTACAACGTAAATGGTGGGCTCGGCAACCTCCCGTGTCCCCTAGGATGGGTCTGCGCCCGCCTGGCACCTACAGGAAGAACGGGTACCCCAGCTGCTTGAAGGCGTCTTTCTCCTCTTTCAGGTAGCGGTCGCCCAGCTTCCCGAAACCGCCGGTCTTCCTGAACTCGAAGAGGAACCTGTTGACCTTCGCCTTCAACTCGTCGTTGCCTTTGCGAAGGCCGATCGCCCAGGACTCGGTCTGGAAGGGCTTGAGGATCGGCCGGGTGGTCTCCCGGTTCCTCTGGAAATTCTGATAGGTCGACATCTGGTCGTAGATGAAGGCGTCTGCCTTCCCCTGCACCACCTCGAGCACCGCGGCCGCCTCCTTGTCCAGCACCAGGACCTTCGCCTTCTTCAGGTTGTTGCTGGCGTAGAGGTGTCCGGTGGTCCCCTTCTTGACCGCGATGGCCCGCCCCGGCTGGTCGAAGTCGGCGATGGTGCTCCCCGGGACCTTCTTGTTGACCAGCAGACAGAGGCCGGTGCTCAGGTAGGGATCCGAGAAGTCGATCGATTTGGCGCGCTCGGCAGTGGCCGTCATGGAAGAGATGATCAGGTCGATCTTGCCGGTCTTCAAAGCCGGAATGAGCCCATCGAAGGCCATATTCTTGATCTCGACCGGACGCCCCAGCGCCTTCCCCAGCTCGTAGGCCAGCTGCACGCTGACCCCGTCGGGCTTGCCGCTCGCATCGGTCATCTCGAAGGGGGGATACGCCAGCTCCATGCCCACCACCAGCGGTTTGCCGGCGGCCCGGGCAGGAACAGAAGCGGCCATCTGAAGGCAAAGCACAAGAGCGATGAAGAACAACCACTTGATACCGTTGGACAAGGGACACCTCCACTGGATAAAAGATGCTGTTACCTAATACACCCTGGGTCGGTCACTGTCAATGAAGGGCCGCTTACTTATGCTTGCGTTGTGCTACTGAGTACTAGGGAAGGCGGGAACGGTGTGGAGAGGGAATCTCTCTCACCACAAACAAAAAAAGAGCGGCCTTAAGCCGCTCTTTTTCCTTCTTTATGCAAAGTTCCCGTTACAGCTTCGCCTTGCCGGCAACCTGAACCCTGATCAAGGCGCGCTCGAGAGCGGCCTCGTAGATGCGGAAGTTCTTGTCCTCCGGGGTGAGCCCTTTAAGCTCAGCCTCGGCGCGGCCCAGAGCGGCCTTGGCACGCTCCAGATCGATCTCGTCCGCCTTCTCGGCGGTCTCGACCAGCACGGTAACCGTGTCGTTCTCCACCTCGAAGTAGCCCCAGTTGACCGCCATGTGGTACAGCGCACCGTCCTTTTTATAGGTCAGCTCACCGATCTTCAGGGAGGTAAGGAAGGGAGCATGGCCCGGCAGCACGCCGAACTCGCCGAGCGCACCGTTCGCGGTGATCTCGTCTACTTCTTCCGAGAGGACCTTCTTGTAGGGAGTTACCAGTTCTACTTTCAGTTTTTCAGCCATATATAACCCTTCTTAGAGTCCTGCGCCGACCCAGGTGAGCCGGTCATTACCGCAGAACCAATGGGATTGTGAAGGTCGCGGCGGGGCGAGCGGTCACCCGCCCCACCTATCGTTTGACTAGACAGCCAGCTTCTTGGCTTTCTCGATGGCTTCCTCGATGGTGCCGACCATGTAGAAGGCCTGCTCGGGGAGGTCGTCGTGCTTGCCGGCGATGATCTCCTGGAAGCCCTTGATGGTGTCCTTCAGCTCGACGTACTTGCCCGGGGAGCCGGTGAAGGCCTCTGCCACGTGGAACGGCTGGGAGAGGAACTTCTGGATCTTACGGGCGCGGGCCACGACCAGCTTGTCCTCTTCGGAAAGCTCGTCCATACCGAGGATGGCGATGATGTCCTGGAGGTCCTTGTACTTCTGCAGTACGTACTGGACCTGACGGGCCACGCCGTAGTGCTCGTCGCCGATAACCTGCGGGTCGAGAATACGGGAGGTGGAGTCCAAGGGGTCCACTGCCGGGTAGATGCCGAGCTCGGCGATCTGACGGGAGAGAACGGTGGTCGCGTCCAAGTGGGCGAAGGCGGTTGCCGGAGCCGGGTCGGTCAAGTCGTCGGCCGGTACGTAGATCGCCTGAACCGAGGTGATGGAACCTTTCTTGGTCGAGGTGATGCGCTCCTGCAGCTCGCCCATCTCGGTTGCCAGGGTCGGCTGGTAACCTACCGCGGACGGGATACGGCCCAGAAGTGCGGATACCTCGGAACCTGCCTGGGTGAAGCGGAAGATGTTGTCGACGAAGAGGAGCACGTCCTGGCCTTCCTCGTCACGGAAGTACTCGGCGATGGAGAGCGCGGAGAGAGCGACGCGGGCACGTGCCCCCGGCGGCTCGTTCATCTGGCCGTACACCAGAGCGGCCTTGTCGAGAACGCCCGACTCTTTCATCTCCATCCAGAGGTCGTTACCTTCGCGGGTACGCTCACCCACGCCGGCGAAGACCGAGAAACCGCCGTGCTGCTTGGCGATGTTGTTGATGAGTTCCATGATGAGAACGGTCTTGCCGACGCCGGCGCCGCCGAACAGGCCGATCTTGCCGCCCCTGGCGTACGGTGCCAAGAGGTCGACGACCTTGATGCCGGTGGTGAACGCCTCGACCTTGGTGGACTGGTCCACGAAGAGCGGTGCGTCGCGGTGGATGCCGTACTCTTTCTCGGCGCCTACCGGACCCATCTCGTCAACCGGCTCGCCGATGACGTTCAGGATGCGGCCCAGGGTCTTCTTGCCGACCGGGACGGAGATCTGCTTGCCGGTGTCGACGGCTTCCTGGCCGCGAACCAGACCATCGGTGGAGTCCATTGCGATGGTACGGACAGCGTTCTCACCCAGGTGCTGGGCAACTTCCAGAACCAGGTTCAGCGGCTGATCGTCAATGGCCGGGTTGGTTACCCGGAGTGCCTGGTAGATCGGCGGGAGCTTGCCCGGCTCGAATTCGACGTCGATAACCGCGCCGATGACCTGCGAAATTTTTCCGATGTTCTGGCTCATGTAACCTCTTCCTCCTGCGGCCCTCGCGGACCACTATTTGTTATAAGTTTTAACCTTTAATGGATTCCGCACCGGAGATGATTTCCATCAGCTCCGTGGTGATGGCCGCCTGACGTGCCCGGTTGTAGATCAGGGTAAGCTTCCCGATCATCTCGGTCGCGTTCTTGGAAGCAGCGTCCATCGCCGTCATACGTGCGCCGTGCTCGGAGGCAACCGACTCGAGGAGCGCCTTGAACACCTGGACTTCGATGTGCTTGGGCAACAACTCGTCCAGAAGGGCCGCCTTGGAGGGCTCGTAGATGTACTCGACGCCCTGCTCCTCGTTATCCTGGTCCTTCGGGGCGATGGGCAGGAGCTGCTCCAGGGTGATATCCTGGGTCATGACGCTCTTGAAGGCGTTGTAGATGACGTAAACTTCGTCGTACTCCTCGGCCAGGTACCCCTCGATCAGCTCCTGGGCCACGAGGGCTGCGGTCTGGTAGGAGAGGGTCGAGAAGATGTTGCCGTGGTGCTTCCTGACCGTGTGACGGCTTCTCAGGAACTCGTACCCTTTGCGGCCGATGGTCATCAGCGAAAGCTCGCTGAACTCACCCTTGCGCTCACGGATGAAGCGCTCGGCTGCCTTGGAGAGGTTGGCGTTGAAGCCGCCGCACAGACCGCGGTCCGAGGTGACCACCACCAAGAGGGCCCGACGGCTCTCGCGCTGCACCATGAGGGGATTGGCATCCGCCTCCTGGCTCGCTGCCAGGCGCTCCAGCACCTCGGCCAGTTTCCCGGCGTACGGCCGCGCCGCTACAACGTTCTCCTGGGCGCGCCGCAGCTTGGCCGCCGAGACCATCTTCATGGCCTTGGTGATCTGGCGGGTATTTTTTACGGATACGATCCGCTTCTTGATGCTCTTAAGGTTCGCCATTTAGCTGTCCGTCCTTGGATTAGGCAGTAAATTCCTTCTTGAACTCCTCGAGGCAGGCGACGATCTGTGCTTTCAGGTCGTCGTCGATGGCCTTCTTGTCGCGCAGGGTGGCCAGAACGTCGGCCTTGCGGGAGTCGAAGAACGCGTAGAGTTCGGTCTCGTAGCGGCCCAGGGATGCGACCGGGTAGTCGTCGACGTAGCCGTTGTTGGCTGCGAAGATGACCAGAACCTGCTTCTCGTTGGAGAGCGGACGGTACTGGGGCTGCTTCAGGATCTCGACCAGGCGGGCGCCGCGGGCGAGCTGCATCTGGGTCGCCTTGTCCAGGTCGGAACCGAACTGGGCGAAGGCTGCCATCTCGCGGTACTGGGCGAGCGCCAGACGCAGGGTGCCGGCAACCTGCTTCATCGACTTCATCTGGGCCGAGCCGCCGACGCGGGAAACCGAGAGGCCGACGTTGATGGCCGGGCGTACGCCGGAGTAGAACAGGTCGCTCTCCAGGTAGATCTGGCCGTCGGTGATGGAAATTACGTTGGTCGGGATGTAGGCCGACACGTCGCCTGCCTGGGTCTCGATGACCGGCAGAGCGGTGAGCGAACCGGCGCCGCACTCGTCGGACACCTTGCAGGCACGCTCCAGGAGACGGCTGTGCAGGTAGAATACGTCGCCCGGGTAAGCTTCACGCCCCGGCGGACGGCGGAGCAGAAGCGAAAGCTGGCGGTATGCGACGGCCTGCTTGGAGAGGTCATCGTAGATGATCAGGGCGTGCTGCCCCTTGTCGCGGAAGTACTCGCCCATGGTGACGCCGGTGTAGGGGGCGATGAACTGCAGCGGAGCCGGCTCGGAAGCGGTAGCGGCAACGACGATGGTGTAATCCATGGCGCCGTGCTCTTTCAGCTTGGAGACGACCTGGGCAACCGTGGAGCGCTTCTGGCCGATTGCGACGTAGATGCAGATCACGTCGCCGCCCTTCTGGTTGATGATGGTGTCGATGGCGACGGCGGTCTTGCCGGTCTGACGGTCGCCGATGATCAGCTCGCGCTGACCGCGCCCGATCGGAACCATGGAGTCGATCGCCTTGAGGCCCGTCTGCATCGGCTGGTGCACCGACTTACGCTTGACGATGCCGGGGGCCTTCACTTCGACCTTGCCGAAGGTGGAGGTGTTGATGGCGCCCAGGCCGTCGATCGGCTCGCCGATCGCGTTGACCACGCGGCCCACCAGGGCGTCGCCTACCGGGACCTCGACGATCCTGCCGGTCAGCTTGACCTGGTCGCCTTCCTTGATCTCGGAGAAGTCACCGAGGATCGCGGCACCGACGTTGTCTTCTTCCAGGTTGAGGACCATGCCGGTGATACCGCCCGGGAACTCGAGCAGCTCGCCTGCCATCGCCTTGTCAAGACCGTGGATACGGGCAATACCGTCACCGATGGAGATAATGGTGCCGGTTTCGGCTACCTCTACCTCTTTGCCGTACCCCTTGATCTGCTTCTTGATAATCTCGCTGATTTCTTCCGCTTTGATTTCCATAGAACCGTCTCACCCCTTCTGTAATGTATCTTGAATTCTTGCTAACTGTGTCCTTACGCTTCCGTCAAAGACTTTGCCGCCGATCTTGGTGATAACACCGCCGATGAGCGAGGGATCCACTTCAACCTTGAGTTCCACCTTCTTGCCGGTCGACTTCGCGAGCGTCGCCTTGATCTCTTCGATCTGGGCGGCGTCCAGCGGCAGGCCGGAGGTGAGCGTCGGGCGGATCACGCCGGACAGCTCGTCGGCCATGGCGCCGTAGCTCTCTGCGATGAGCGGCAGCGCAGCGAGGCGGCCGCGCTCCAAAAGGAGCATCAGCAGGTTGGATACGATCGGGGAGACCTGGGAGCGGCTAACCAGCTCCTTCATGATCTCGGTCTTGGACTCGATGCCGTAGGCGGGGTTGCTGAACACTTGGGCGAGCTCGCGGTTCTCGGTGAGAAGCGCGCTGAACCGGCCCAGGTCGGCATTGTACTGGTCGACGGCCCCGGACTCGGAACCTATCTGCACCAGCGCCTTGGCGTAACGTTTGGCAATCGCGTTAATGCTCAATGTAGAGTCACCACCTTGGAGATATATTCGCCCACCAGCTTGTCCTGGTCGCCTTTTGCAATGTTCTTCACGATCTTCTGCTCGGCAAGCTCAACGGCCAGCTTGGCGGCCTCGGCGCGGAGCTCGTTTTTCGCCTTGAGCACTTCCTGCTCGGCGGCCACTTCGGCCTGGGCCACGATGCGGGCAGCGGCTGCGTTCGCCTCGGCGACGATGCGCTCCTTCTCCAGCTCGCCTTCGCGCTTCATGTTGGCCGAGATCTGCTCGATCTCCTGGTTGGCGGCCTCGAGGCGACCGTTGTACTCCTGGAACTTCTTCTCGGCGGCTTCCTTGGCGGCGACCGCTTCTTCCAGGGTGCGCTTGATGCCGGCGGAACGGGCGGCCAGGGTCCCTTTCAGATCGGCCTTCTTGATGGCCCAGACGGCGATGAGCACCAGGGCGCCGAAGTCGACACAGCGCCAGATGAAGTCCTTCATCTGAGCGGCGCCGTGCCCGCCTTCGTGGCCGCCGGCGGCGTGCTGGGCCTCTTCGGCGAAACCGAAGGCGGCCAGGCCGAGGACGATGCCGCAGACGCAGAGAGCGGTCAGGGCGGTGCGGGAGATACGAGTAATATGCATGCTTACAGACTCCTTCCGAGTACTTTTTCGCAGATATCGGCGGACAGGGCCTCGGCGCTCGCCTTCAGGGCAGCGCGGGCTTCCTCGGCTTCCTTGGCGACCTTGGCCTTGATGGAAGCGAGCTTCTCGGTCGACTCCTGACGGGCCTTCTCGAGGATGGCGGCTTCCTGAGCCTGCGCTTCCTTCTTAAGGACAGCGCGCTCGTCGGCGGCGCCGGAGCGGATCTCGCGCAGGCGGGCCTCGTAGCTGGCCATCTTCTCCTGCACCTCGCGATCAACGGCAGCGCTCTTCTCTTTAGCGCCGGCGATCAGCGCGGCCCGGTCGGCAAGATGCTTCCTGATCGGCTTGTACAGAAAGACGTTCAAAAGCAGCACCAGGACCAGGAAGTTCACCAGCTGGAATACAAATGCGATGTCTAAATTGATCACCAATCCACCTCTTGTTGAACATTTTTAAAGCGCTTGCTCACCCGCACCAAATCCGCGGTGCGCAAAACAGGTGGTAACTACCACATAAATCCCTCAACAGTCAAGTGATTTATCCGTTTCCAAGGCAAAATTGTATACACGTATACCTTTCATGCGGTTAGCGGGCGCTGATTAGCGGGAAGCAGTTCTGCAGATTTCCTTGCCGGGAGAAGGGGAAGCTGGGGAAGGAAGAAGGGGCGCCGGAGCCCAGCGTTGCGGGCTCCGGCCTTGGGTGAGGCAGACCGGTTAGAGGTCGAGGATTTCGATGATGCGGGCCAGGTCCTTCTGGTCCGAGAAGCTGATCTCCAGCTTGCCGCCACGCCCGGAGCGGCGCAGGGCGACCTTGGCGGCGAAATGGCGCTGGATGCGGTCCAGAAGGTCGCGGTGGTCGGCATCCTCGGCCTTGCGCGCCTTGGGGACGATCTTCGCCTTCTTCTTCTTGACCAGCGCCTCCGCCTCGCGCACCGAGAGGTGCTTGGAGACGATCTCGTCGCGGGCCGCCTTCTGCTCCTCGTGGTCCTCGAGGGTCAAAAGGGCGCGTGCGTGCCCCATGGAGAGCCTATCCTCGGCGATGTCGCGCTTGATCTCGGGGGGGAGCTTCAAGAGCCTCAAGGCGTTCGCGATGGTGGAGCGCTCCTTGCCGACCCTTTTGGCGAGCTCCTCCTGGGAGAGGTCGAAGCGCTCCAAAAGGGCGTGGTAGGCCTCGGCCTCCTCAACCGCGTTCAGGTCCTCGCGCTGGATGTTCTCGATGAGCGCCATCTCGAGGGCGGTGTCCTCGGAGACGTCCTGGATCACCACCGGAACCTCTCTCAGGCCCGCCTTCTGGGCGGCACGCCAACGGCGCTCGCCGGCGATGATCTCGTAGTGGTCCTCGCGCCTTAGCACGACGATCGGCTGGATGATCCCCTTCTCGCGGATCGAGGCGGCAAGCTCCTCCAGCTTCTCGTTAACGAAGGTCTTGCGCGGCTGCTCCTTGTTGGGCTTGATCTCCTCGATCGGGCAGGAGAAGAACTTCTTGCCGGCCTTGTCTTCCACCACCGGAAGCGGTGGCGGGATCAGCGCGCCAATCCCCTTGCCCAGTCCCATCTTCTTAACCATGTGCCGCCTCCCGCGTGATCAGTTCCTTGGCCAGGTCCAGGTAGCTCGTGGCCCCCTTCGAGGTGATATCGTAGAGGATGATCGGCTTGCCGTGCGAGGGGGCCTCGGAGAGCCTCACGTTCCTCGGGATCACCGTCTCGAAGGTCTCTTTCGGGAAGTGGGTGCGGATCTCCTCGCTCACCTGGTGCGAGAGGTTGTTGCGGGCGTCGAACATGGTGAGCAGGATCCCTTCGATCTTCAGCGCGTTGTTGAGCCCCTGCTGGATGAGCCCTATGGTCTTCAGGATCTGGGAGAGCCCTTCCATGGCGTAAAACTCGCACTGCATCGGGATCAGCACCGAGTGGGCCGCGGTCATGGCGTTGATGGTCAAGAGGCTCAACGACGGCGGGCAGTCGATGAAGATGTAGTCGTAGGAGCCGTTCACCTTGGCGAGGATCTGCTTGAGCCGCTGCTCGCGCCCCTGCACGTCGGCCAGTTCCAGCTCGGCGCCTGCCAGGTCCGAGGTCGCCGGCAAAAGGTGCAGGAAGGGGATCTCCGTCTGCAGCACGATCTTGTCCGGTGCCGTGTCCTCGATCAGGGCATCGTAGATGCTCTCGGTAAGCGCCGACTTGTCGGTGCCGACACCGGAGCCCGCGTTCCCCTGCGGGTCCATGTCCACCAAAAGGACCCGGCGCTCCGCAACCGCCAGCGACGCGGCGAGGTTCACCGCGGTCGTGGTCTTGCCGACACCGCCTTTCTGATTCGCCACACAGATGATTTTTGCCATATCGTTTCCCGCCCGAAATTGGTTGGTCTCTTGGTCCAGGTAAAAAAGCTTCCTGAAAAAGACATGAAAATTACCACAGCGGCGCCGCTATGCAAAGCGTTTTTCTCGGCGTCTTGCCTAACCCTCTTGACTTAGGTCAAGGCATCCTGATGCCGAGCGCGCTAGGCTGTAGCTGTCCCATGCCGTCCGCCCCCAGCCTCGCCCGCGGTGCAGGACGCCGGGAGCGGCTTTGGCCGTGCAGACGGAGCGGACCGGCCGGAAGGCTTCAAGGATGGTGCGTGGATCACCTCGCGCCCCGGGAAGCTTAAGCGCTGCCCCCCGGAGCCGCTTTCGGAACGCAGCACAAGCGTCACAGACCAGAATAGGACCACAAGGAGTAATCATGAAAATCGTCGTAGCTACCCTCGCGTTGCTCATCACCGCCCAGAGCGCCTTCGCCTTCCAGTGCAACGAATGTCACAGCAAGAACCCGGCAATGGTCAAGATGCACAAGGCGCTGCAGGGGCGCGACTGTTTCGCCTGCCACCGGATCGGCGAAAAACTGATGGGTAAGGCCGTACCCAAGGACAAGGCCGCCCAGATGCAGCGCCGGGTGACCGAGGCGATCTGCCTGGAGTGCCACAAGAAGTAGTCCTGACCGCGTCGCGGAGTCCCGGGGAAGTACGATCTTTAGCTGGCAAAAGAGTCCTCACGTCCCCCCCTTTGCAAAAGGGGGGATTCGCTTTTAGCCTTCCCTGCGCTCTCCAGCGGTCGCAACTCTGGCTCAACCCCTTCTGCCGCCGCGTATTCGCTAGCGTTCCCACGCTCCGGCGTGGGAACGCTAGCCGGGGACGCTCCAGCGCCCCCTTTTTTTGGCACCGAAGCAACCACCCAGGCATGCGTCGCAAGCCCCGCCTCCCCAATGAAGAGCAGCTCCCCCACCCTCCAACCATCCTGCCACGCGACGGCCGGACTTCTTATCCCCTTAACATCCCGTACTCCTTGCGCATCCTACCACCTCCGGTATACTTGCCCTGGCTAATTAACCGCCTGCCGGAGGGTGCATGCCCCGCTTTGCCGATCTGCCGATTCGCAGCAAGTTCAATATCCTGCTCTCCCTGTTGTTGCTGGTCCTCTTTCTTGCCTCCGCCCTCTTCACCTACCAGCGCCAGAAGAGTTTCGTGCTGCGCTTTGCCGTCGACAACGCCCGCAACTTCGCACGCCAGCTCGTCGAGACCCGCGACTACATGTCCAGCGTGGTAAGAGGCGAGCCGGAGCAGAATTACAACCTGGTGCCGCAGGTGGTGGCGACCCAGGTCGCCAAGCGCGTCACCCAGAACACCAAGTACTACCTGCGCCAGGTCTCGCTGCGCTACCGCAACCCACAGAACAGTCCGGACGCCTACGAAGCCGAGCAGCTCAAGAAGTTCGCCCACGAGTCCCGCCCCCGTGAGGTGTACGGCGTCCTGGAATCCGATGGGAAGCAGGTCTTCCGCTACCTGCAGCCGATGATCGCCACCCAGTCCTGCCTTGAGTGCCACGGCACCTACCA
Organism: Geomonas silvestris; assembly: GCF_014193515.1. Classification (GTDB taxonomy): domain Bacteria; phylum Desulfobacterota; class Desulfuromonadia; order Geobacterales; family Geobacteraceae; genus Geomonas; species Geomonas silvestris. Next base: position 360,049 of record NZ_BLXX01000002.1, read on the forward strand.
GTCCGCACCCGATTTTGTCCAGAGGCGCTTCCCGCCGGGGCACTACTCCTACAACTACAAGGTGGGTGAGGTGATCGGGGCGGTATCCGTCACCATCCCGATGCAGGACCTCTACGCCGGGCTGGGGGTGAATTTCCAACTCGACCTCGCCACCCGGGGTGCGGTCTTCTTCCTGATCATCCTGATCACCGGCATGGTGCTGCGCCGCCAGATCATCGACCCGGTCAAACTCCTCTCGGAAGAGATCACCCATGTCACGAAGACCGGCGACTTCGAGCACAAGCTCCCCAGTCACGCCAACGACGAGATCGGCCAAACCTTCACCGCCTTCAACGACATGATGGACGAGCTGGCGCGCCGCACCCTGCAGTCGCGCGAGGCGGACGAGCGCTACCGGCTCTTCATCGAACTCTCCAACTCGGCGGTAGCCACCTTCCTGCAGGACGGCAAGATCGTCATCGCCAACCAGAAGGCCGAGGCCCTCTTCGAGCGTTCGCGCCAGTCGCTCCTGGGGGAGTCCCTCTTCGGCTTCCTGCAGGACGACGAGCTGTTCCGCAGGCTCCTGGCTCCCGGCATGAGGGGTAAGGAAGAAGACGTGCCGGTCACCGTGCGCGGCAGCAAGGGGAAGCTCACCGAGGTGCTGGTCTCCGTCACCGCCTCGCGCACCGACCGGGAGCCGATGTTCACCGCCATTTTGCGCGAGAAGGAGACCACGTGAGTCCCGCGCCGATACCACCGTCGAGGCTGTGATGCCGGCCGTGCTGGTTCTCTCCCGCGGGGAGCGCCTGCTGCGGCTGGTCCGCCCCCTGGTGCAACCTAACCTTTTGCGCCTCCATACTGCTGCGACCCTGGGCGAGGCACGTGAGGTGCTAGCGGAGCAGCAACCCGAGTGGGTTCTTGCCGACCTCGCCAGCCTGCCAGATTACGGTGCTGCCGAGATTACCGCGGCGTTGTCCGGCCCGGCGACCAGTGTGGTCCTGCTGGCTACGGGCCACGAGGCGATCGCGCCAGGCACCCCAAGCAGAGCGGACTTGGTACTGGACCTCGCGCTATCCGATGCCGAACTGGTCCACGCCCTCAGGTCGCTCATCTGCTCCGGATCGACTGCCGAGCAACCGCAACCCGCCCCAGCACACCCCCTGGCCCAGGCAAGAGCACTCCTCTTCACCACCCCAGACCAGCAAGCCGAGCGCCCTCATCTCTGGGCGGCCCTTGGCAGCGCAGCGGTCTTCGGGACGGCCCTGGTCTTCTGGGCAGTCGCGGGGAGGCGGGGCCCTGAAGCCGTTCCCAGCCGTGCCGTTCCCGCAGCGCCACCGGTAGCGTCTTCCGCCCCATCTCCCGTTCCGACACCACTACCGGCTCCCGCACCAAGGCCCCTACCGGCTCCGGCACAGGCGCGGCGCCCCGCGGCTGGACGATCGGTGAACTACTCTCAACCTGCCAGAAACGAACCGACCGATCCCGCAGCACCTGAAGGGGTTCCTCCCGGATCCGTCGTAGTGGGGCCCAACGAAACGGTGTTGAGAATCCTCAAGCGCGATTTCGGGCTCGGCTACCACGAGGCATTGGCCCTTTTGCCCGCGCTGCGGCGCCTCAACAAAGGGAGAGACCTGGACCGGCTGCAGCCCGGGCAGAGGCTGGAACTGCCACCGGAGCTGCTTACCGGCGCCGCACCCGAGGCACCTGCCCCGTCCGGCGGATCAGAATGACTTTGCTGCGGAAGATCCGGTGTGCTAGAGTGGTCTCCGAGAAAACCAGAGATTGATCTAAGGGAGAAGAAGTAATGAGTAAAGAGCTGTACGTGGGACATCTGTCCTATGACGCGACAGAATGGGAGCTGGAGAAGCTGTTCTCCGTGTCGGGGCGGGTTACCTCGATCCACCTGATCACCGATCCGGTCACCGGCCAGTTCAAGGGGTGCGGCTACGTGAGGATGTCCACCGAGGCTGAGGCCAAAGATGCCATCCTCTCGCTGGACGGTGCGCGCTTTTTGGATAGTACCATCACCGTTTCCGAGGCTCGTCCCCAGAAGCTGGTGACCAAGGGTGGCTACAAGGGAAAATCTCCCCGTCCGCCCCAGGCCGCCGTCGGCAGAGGCGGCGCGCCCAAGAGCAGTGCGGCGAAGCCCGGCGGTTTCAAGGCGGCCGGCACTAAGCCCGCAGGCGCCAAGCCGGCAGGTGCCAAGCCGGCAGGTGCCAAGCCGGCAGGTGCCAAGCCGGCAAGTGCCAAGCCGGCAGGTGCCAAGCCGGCAAGTGCCAAGCCCGCAAGTGCCAAGCCCGCAGGAGCAAGGCCCGCAGGGAGCAAGACCGGCGGGTTCAAGGCCCCCTCCACCACCGGCAATCCGCGCAGCGGGAAACGCTAAGTCAGGCCATCCACGGCACGGGCGACCGTAACCGTGGCGCATGATCGCAGCCAGCACCCCCCTCACCCCTTCCCCTCTCCAAGAGGGCGAGGGGGTTTTTTCTGCCCGCCCCTCTTTTTCCGCCTTGACGCCGCCTCTCCCTCTCCCCCAGCCCCTAGTCCCTGCCTCATCCCCCCCTGCCTTTCCCCTTCCCCCTTTCTAAGAACGCCGCTATACTACCCCTCATGATAACGCCCGAGATGATTGCCAATTTCCCCAAGACCCCCGGTGTCTACCTGATGCGCTCCGCGGACCAGACCGTGCTCTACGTCGGCAAGGCGCGCAACCTGAAGAGCCGGGTGCGGGCGTACGTGGGGCCCGGCGACTCCCGGATCCACATCCGCTTCATGGTGCAGCAGGTAGTCTCGATCGAGTTCATCGTCACCGACACCGAGAAAGAAGCGCTGATCCTCGAGAACACACTGATTAAGCAGCACCGCCCCAAGTACAACATCAACCTGCGCGACGACAAGACCTACTTCTCGCTGCGCATGGACATGAAGGAATCCTTCCCCAGGCTCTCCATCGTGCGCAAGGTCCCCGCCGACGGCGCCCGCTACTTCGGCCCCTACGCCTCGGCCACCTCGGCGCGTGAGGTCCTGAAACAGCTCTACAAGCTCTTCCCGCTGCGCCACTACCCGCTTGCCACCTGCATGGCGCGCAAGCGCCCCTGCCTGTACTACCAGATCAAGCAGTGCTCGGCCCCCTGCTGCGGCAAGATCAGCGTCGAGGATTACGCGGCGCTCGCCGAGGGAGCGGCCCTTTTTCTGGAGGGGAAGAACAACGAGGTGGCCCGGATCTACAAGGCGCGCATGAACCAAGCCTCTGAGCAGATGCGCTACGAGGACGCGGCACGTTACCGCGACCTCGTGAAGGCGATCGAGGTGACCGTCGAGCGCCAGAAGGTGGTGGCCCGCGGGGCGGACAGTGACGTCTTCGGCATCCACCGGACCGGGGACGAGCTGCAGGTGGTGCTCTTGCACATCCGGGGCGGCGCCCTCACCGGCAGCCGCAGCTTTAGCTTCGAGTGGGAGTTGGAGACCGAAGAGGGACTCGCCTCTTTCCTCAACGAGTACTACGGCCAGGAGAATCCGATTCCGCCCCAGATCCTGCTCCCCATGCCGCTCCCCGAGCCGCAGGCGCTCGAGGAGCTCCTCTCCGAGAAGCTGGGGAAGAAGGTGGCCATCACCGCTCCGCAAAGGGGGGCGAAGCTCGAGATCGTCATGCTGGCCCAGAAAAACGCCCTCACCGCGGCACAGGAGCGGATCAAAAAGGCGGAGTCGGCAGAGGACCTCCTGGACGAGCTCTCCAGCAAGCTGCACCTGGGGCGCCTTCCGAAACGGATCGAATGCTACGACATCTCTAACATCCAGGGGGAAATGGCGGTCGGGAGCCGGGTGGTCTTCGTGGACGGCAAGGCCGATAAATCGCTGTACCGGCGCTACAGGATCCGCAGTGTCTTGCAGTCCGACGACTTCGCCATGATGCGCGAGATGCTGTCGCGGCGCTTCAAGCCCGAGAGCGCAGAGGAGCGTCCCGACCTTATCGTGGTGGACGGCGGTATCGGCCAGTTGAACGTGTTGAGCGCGGTGCTGGAGGAGTTGGGGGTAGAGGGGGTCGAGGCGGCGGGCCTCGCCAAGAGCCGGGTGGAGCGGAGCATGGAGAGCGCGGAGCTACGGCGCAGCGACGAGCGCGTCTTCCGCCCCGGGCGCAAGAACCCGATCGTGCTGAGGCAGAACTCGGCGCCGCTTCTCTTACTGGCGCGCATCCGCGACGAGGCGCACCGTTTCGCCGTCACCTACCACAAGACCGTGCGCAGCAAGGTGTTCACCAGCTCCGAGCTGGACCAGGCCGCGGGAATCGGCGCGAAGCGCAAGAAGGCCCTGCTCAAGCATTTCGGGAGCCTCAGGAAGATAAAAGAAGCGTCGCTCGCGCAGCTTACGGAAGTCGGGGGGATGAACGAGAGCACCGCGCAGAAACTCTGGGAGCACCTGCACCACGCAAAGCCTGAGGCCTGAAGCATCACCACAGAGGGGCACAGAGGAACGGCAGCGGCAAAAAACCAACATCGGAAAGCGAAGTATGCCTAAATAAAAAAACCAGGTCACCGGGGTTACCCCCAGGCCTGGTTTTGTTTTTCCTCTGTGTGCCTCTGTGTCCTCTGTGGCGAGGGCTTTTGCTTTTCCGCTACTTCCCTTTCTTCAGGTCGAACAGGATCTGCTTGGCGATCGCCTTCAGGGTCTCGAAGACCCCTTCGCCGGTGGTGGCGCAGGCCTCGAAATCGGGGACGTTGGTCGGGTTCAGCTCGCGCCTCAACTCCTCGACGCTCAACACGTTGGGGAGGTCGCGCTTGTTGTACTGCACCACGTAGGGGATCTTGTCCAGGTCGTACCCCTGCTCGGCCAGGTTGATGCGCAGGTTCTCGACGCTCTCGATGTTGGCGTCCATGCGCTCTTCCTGGGAATCGGCCACGAACACCACGCCGTCCACACCTTTCAGGATCAGCTTCCGGGAGGCGTCGTAGAAGACCTGCCCCGGCACGGTGTAGAGGTGGAAGCGGGTCTTGAAGCCGCGGATCTCGCCCAGGGCCAGCGGCAGGAAGTCGAAGAACAGGGTTCGCTCGGTCTCGGTCGCCAGGCTGATCATCTTCCCCTTCGCCTCGGGGGCAGTCTTCTGGTACACGAACTGGAGGTTGGTCGTCTTGCCGCAGAGACCCGGACCGTAGTAGACGATCTTGCAGTTGATCTCGCGGGAGGCGTAGTTGATGAAAGACATGCGACAGTACCTCTTAAAAGTTAGCTGAACAGGTTATCGATATCGTCGTCGGTGATCTCGGCAAAGGGGAACTCGCTGTCGCCGCTCTTCTCCTTCTCCTCGCTCTTCTGCAAAAGCTTGCCGAAGATGGCGCTCAACTCCTCGGAGGCCTTCTTCACCCTCAGGCGCACCAGCCCCAAGGAGGAGCGGGTATCGAAGAGCACCACCAAAATCACCCTTCCTGCCACGATCGAGATGTGCAGGTTGTCCTTCTCGCCTTCGTGGAACAGGATCGAGAATTCCTTCTCCCCGATCAGCTTGGCCAAGCCGCCGGTCGCCGCGATATTGCCGGCAGTCAGCGAGGCGAGCGAGGTGGTGTCGAAACGCTCGGTTTCGCCGCAGCCGGTAATGAGCTGGCCGTTCTTGTCCACCAGGAAGATAACCTTCGCGTTTGCTTCCCTAAGGAGCTTCTCGATTACCGCATTTATCTGCTTGAATTCCTCGTCGTACATAATCAACTGAGGATTCGACATGGATAACTCCTTAAGAGCGATGCTGAAATTTGACGCGAGCCCTATTCTATAACAGAACCACTACTCGTTTTCAACAACAGGTTTAACTAGGCAGGTTGCGGTTAAGCTTGAGGTTGAGGAAAACCGAAAGCGATCTATTAAAAGCAGCAGCCCCAAAAAAGATTGAGGTTAGAAAACGCTTTTTCTTAACCTCAACCCTAACCTCAACCTTAACCTCAACCTGATTTTCTAGACTCCCGCAATCCCCCGCGCCGCCTCGAGGAGCGCGCTCACCTTGGCCGGGTCGTTGGCCTCGGAGTAAAGCCTCAGTACCGGCTCGGTACCGGAGGGGCGAATCAGCAGCCAGGAGCCGTCGCCGAAGATGAACTTGAAGCCGTCACTGAAGTTGGTGCTGGCCACCTGGTGGCCGGCGATGCTCTCGATGCCGCCTGCCGCCAGCCCCTGCACCAGCTCTTGCTTGGCCAGGTTCTCGATGGGGAGGTCGATGCGCGAGTAGTGGAAGTGGCCGATCTCGTCCATGGTCTCCTCTAAAAGCGCCCGCAGCCCCTTGCCGCTCATCGCCATCGCCTCGAGGAGCAAGAGCCCCATGAGGATACCGTCGCGCTCCGGGATGTGTCCCTTCACCCCCAGGCCGCCGGACTCCTCGCCCCCCATCAGGATGTCGTGCTCCAGCATGAGCTCGCAGATGTGCTTGAAGCCGATCGGCGTCTCGAAGATGGGGAGGTCGAACTTGGTCGCCAGCAGGTCGATCATCCGGGTGGTGGAGACGGTCTTCACCACGCCGCCGCGCACCCCCTTGCGCTCGTAGAGATGCCTGAGCAGCACGGTAAAGATCCGGTGCGACGAGAAAAATTCGCCGGTCTCGTCGACCGCGCCGATCCGGTCGGCGTCGCCGTCCAGCGCGAGACCGACCTGGAACTTGCAGTCTGCCAAGAGGCTGCAGAGCTCCCCCAGGTGCTCTGCGATCGGCTCCGGCGGATGGCCGCCGAACGAGGGGTTCTCGTTGCCGTGGATCTCGCTGATCCCCGGGATCAGCAGGGGGAGGAACCCGCACCCCGCGCCGTACATGGGATCCACCACCGCCTTGATCCCCGCCGTGCGGATCAGGTCCAGGTCGACGTAGCGGCCCAGTTGGTCCAGGTAGGGCTTGGCCATGTCGAGGTACTGCACCATCCCCGACTGCACCCCTTCTGCAAGGGTCACCGCCTGCACCGGACGCCCCGCGGCCTGGTTCCTGGCTACCATCCCCTCCAGGGTCTTGGTGGTTGCCGGGCGGGCCGAGCCGCCGAAGGACTCCTTCACCTTGAAGCCGTTGTAGCGGGGCGGGTTGTGGCTTGCGGTGATCATGACGCCCAGGCCCGCGCCGCGCTCGAAGACGGCCCAGGAGACCGCCGGAGTCGGTGCGTACCCTTCGGAGAGCCAGACCCGGATGCCGTTGCCGGCAGCGATGCCGGCGACCCGCTCGGCGAACTCGCGGGAGAGGAAGCGGCGGTCGTAGCCGATCACCAGCCCCAGATCGGCCAACTCTTCCTGGTGCATATAATCCATGGTGGCCTGTGCCACCAATGAGAGGTTTTCAAAGGTGAAGGTGTCGGCAATCACGCCGCGCCAGCCATCGGTTCCGAATTGTATCTGCAACGCAAGCCTCCTGTGAGTCCATTAATGGTGCGCCATTTTCCATGGCGTCGTTTATTCTGTCAATCTTTTGTTGGTCTCTCGCTGTACCGAGGGTTGACCGGGAATCGCACTTGGCATATACATGAATAGGTGCAAACCAAATAGACAGGAGGATTTTAACATGCTGAAACGAGTTGTCTGCCTGCTGGTTCTGGGGCTCTGCCTGGCGGGAACTGCCTTTGCCGGTGAGAAGAATCCCGTACTGGTAATAGAGACCAGCCTGGGCAACATGAAGATCGAACTGTTCCAGAAAGAGGCCCCGATCTCGACGCAGAACTTCCTGGACTACGCCACGAGCGGCTTCTACAACGGCACGGTCTTCCACCGCGTCATCCCCGGCTTCATGATCCAGGGGGGCGGCCTGACCGCCAACATGGTGCCCAAGGGCGGCAACAAGCCGCCCATCAAGAACGAGGCCGGCAACGGGCTGAAGAACGACCGGGGTACCCTCGCCATGGCGCGCACCGGCGCCCCCGACTCCGCCACCTCGCAGTTCTTCATCAACGTGGTGAACAACAACGGCCTGAACCGCCCCAACCCGGATGGCTTCGGCTATGCGGTCTTCGGGAAGGTGATCGAGGGGATGGACGTGGCGGACATGATCGTCAACACGCCGGCCGGCGTGAAAAACGGCTTCCCCAACGCGCCGCTCACCCCGGTGGTCATCAAGTCGGTCAAACTGCTGAAATAGCCGCCGGCAATCCGGTACGGCAGGAAAAAATGGGGCGCTCCGAAAGGGGCGCCCTTTTTTATTGCAGAGGCTTTCCGCGCCGCTGCATGAGCAGCATCAGGTTGCCGACGGTGAAGAAGAGCGCGCCGGCGAGAGCTGCCCAGGCCCCCGGTTCGCGGTGCACCTCGATGAGCGCCACCGGCATCGGGGCCAGTTCCACCTGTTTCAGGTAGATCCCGTACCCCTTGTGGAACAGGGGGTGGTTCGGCTCGACGCTGTTTGGGGCGCCGTTGCCGATACGCATCAGGGCCTGGTACGAGCTCAGCATCCCCATCGGGCCCGCCTGTCCCGAGATCCGCTCCACCGAGACCCGCTCCCCGTCCGGAAAGCCGAGGGAGCCCCCTTCGGGAAGCTGGAACTGCTGCTTGAACCCGCCGTAGGCCGAGAGCAGGTGCGCGAGGACGATGAACAGAAAGCCCAGGTGCATGAGCTGCGGGGCGAGGCTGCGCCCTTTGCGGAGCGCCTCGATGCTGCAGAGGATGGCGTTAAGGGTCAAAAGCGCCAAAAGCGCGAGGGCGATCCAGAGCCACCAGGAGAAGCCGACCGGGGCGCCCAGGAGCCAGGCGAAGAGCGGCATCTCGTTGAGCGCGCCCCCTTCGGCCGCCCCCTGCGAAAAGGAACCCGCCGCGAGCGCGAGCATAACCCCGGCGATGAGCCAAAGCCCCAGGTTGAGCGAGGTAAGCTGCTGGTAAATCCGTTGGAACACTCGAGAAAGCTCCTCTGGCCACCACGTCCGATCAGCCCGATCCGTCCGATCGGTCCGAGGACCAAGGGCCACCTTAAAAACTGTGCGAACTCCGCATGAAGATGCTCACCCCCAAATAGGTGAAGAGCGCCACCAGAAAGCCGACGATTCCAAGCCAGGCGAAGCGCTTGTCCCAGCTAGTCCCCTTCGCCCGCAGGTGCAAAAAGAGCGAGTAGAAGAGCCACAGGATCGAGGTCCAGAGCTCCTTGGGGGTCCAGAGCCAGTAGGTCCCCCAGGCGTAGTAGCCCCAGATGCCGCCGGAAACCATGGAGAGCGAGAAGAAACTGTAGCCGGTGAGCGCGGCGCGGTACTGCAGGTCGAGCAAGCTGCGGCGCCCCTTCAAGAGGAAGGCTCCCCCCAAAAGCGCCCCGACACCGAAGAGGGCGTAGGCGAAAAAGGCAAGCGCCACGTGCAGCTCGAACCAGTAGGTGTCGAGCACCGGCGGCAGGGGCATGTTGAGGGTGGGAAAGGGGAGCGCCAGTCCGGCGAAGAGTGCGGCGATCGCCCCCAAGCCCCAGTACAGGTCCCGCTCCTGGTCGAGCTCGCGGGCGTACAGGAAGGGAAGCGCCATGAGGCCGATGGAGCAGGAGAAAAAGGCGAGCGTGTCCCCGGGGCCGATGAGCGGTAGCCGCCCCAGGGTGATGCCCCGGCCGGCCAGGTAGGCAAGCTGCAGCACCAGCGCCACAGCAAAGATCGGCCGCCGGAAGGCGCCAAACAGGTACACCGGTATGGAGGCGATCAACAGCCATTTCATGAACTGCCCTCGGAGAGAAACCAGACAAACTTTAGCACGCGGGTTAAGCGGAAACCAAGGCGACAAAGCCGGGTACAGCACAAGACTTTATGGGTAAAACCCTACGCTTGATCCGGCCGTTTTGCCTCTGTTTCCGGCCTTTTCCGCGTGCCCGCCTTTGGCCTCGGTTATTTGTAGCTTTTCCGCCTAAACAGGCCAGTCTTAAGGGAGCTGATGCGGTCCAGGAACAAGAGCCCGTCCAGGTGGTCCATCTCGTGCTGGATGGCAACCGCCTCGAAACCGCTGGCCACGAACTCGCGCAGCGTGCCGTCGGGCTCGCTGAAGCGCAGCGTGATCTCGGTGGCGCGCTCCACGTCACCGGTGTAGTCCGGGACGCTCATGCACCCCTCGCGCATCACCGCGTTGCCGCTGCTTGCCACGATCTCCGGGTTGATCATCAAAAGCCGCCCGTGGTTATTGTCCTTGCCGTGGCGGCTGTTGGAGACGTCCACCACGCAGACCCTGAGGGAGACCCCGATCTGCGGCGCAGCGACCCCGACCGAGCCGGGTCCCGCCTCCATGGTGTCCACGAGATCTTCAACCAGCTGCAGGATCTCGGCGTCGATCCGTTCCACGGTGCGGCACATCCGTTTCAGGATGGGATTTGGATAGAGAAGTATGCGTTGTACGGCCATAACCTTAAAGCGAGACCGGTGTGATGAGGCGCACCGAGATCTCTACGCTCAGCTCCTTCTTCAGATTTTCCAAAAGTTGCGAGACCTGCTCCACGCTCATCTCCTGCGGAAGTGCCGCCTCCAGCATGAGGACGTAGACCGGTTCGGCGGGGCTGCCGATCAGCTTGGTGTTCAGGTCGGTGATGTTGACGCCGCGGTCGGCAAGCTCGCGGGTGATCCGGAACACGATCCCGGGCTTGTCGCTGCCGTACACCGAGACCAGGCAGAGTTCGCCGGTCGGCTCCTGGTAGCAGACTTCGTCGTCCTTCAGGGTGCGGATGAAGGCGGAAAGCCCCCCGCCGGCAGTCTTGGCCGCGAACTCCACCTCCAGCTGCTTCTTGGAGAAGGGCTTCTCGTGCGAGATGATGAGGATCGTGGCAAACTCGCCCCCCAGCATGGTGCAGCTCGAGTCCTCCACGTTACAGCCGAGCTTGAAGAGCACCTCGGCGGTGTCCGCCACGATACCCGGGCGGTCCTTGCCTATGATGGTCAGCGCGAAATGCGCCAGACCCGCCTTGCGACAAGCGTTCATGTTACCCCCTAAAAAAGAAAAACGTGTGGACGCGGATGACGCGGAAACCAGGGCAAAAAGACCGGATACGGCAAAAGCTTGTAGGGGTTACCCCCCAGCCTAATCCTGTCGTTTTGTCTGGGTTTCCGGCTTTTTCCGCGTGCCCGGTTTTGATCTAGATCTTGTTGATAAAGACTTCCCGCGGCTTGCTGGTGCCGTCCGACGGCCCCACCACCCCTTCCTGCTCCATCTTCTCGATGATGCGGGCTGCCCGGTTGTAGCCGATCCGCAGCCGGCGCTGGATCATCGAGATCGAAGCCTGCTTGGTCTCGGCAACCAGGGCCAGCGCGTCGTCGTAGCGCTCGTCGACTTCTTCGTCGTTCTCGGCCCCCTTCTCGTCGTTTGCCTTCATCTCCAGGATCGACTTCTCGTAGACCGGCTTCCCCTGCTTCTTCAGGAACTCGACCACGCGCTGCACCTCGGCGTCCGAGACGAAGGCGCCGTGGGAGCGCAGCATCTTCGAGGTCCCCGGCGGCAGGAACAGCATGTCGCCGGCACCCAGAAGCGACTCGGCGCCGTTGCCGTCCAGGATGGTGCGCGAGTCGATCTTCGAGGAGACCTGGAAGGAGATCCTGGCCGGGAAGTTCGCCTTGATGAGGCCGGTTATGACGTCGACCGAGGGGCGCTGGGTGGCCAGGATCAGGTGGATCCCCGCGGCACGCGCCATCTGGGCCAGGCGGGCGATCGACTCCTCGATCTCGCGGCCGGCCACCATCATGAGGTCGGCCAGCTCGTCGACGATGACCACGATGTAGGGGAGATGCCCGTGCTCCAGCTCCTCTTCCTTGGCGAGGTAGGCCTGGATGGCCGCCTCGCGCTGCTCCATGTCGTCCTCGGCCTCGCCCGCCTCCTCCACATCCTCCAGCTCGACGATCTCCTCGACCACCGCGACGCCGCGCGCCTTGTTCTCGGCAGCCTCTTTCTCGCGCCGCTCCAGTTCGCGGTTGTAAGAGTCGATGTTCCTGACCCCCAGGTCGCTCATGAGCCGGTAGCGCCGCCCCATCTCCTCGACGGCCCACTTGAGCGCGAGGGAGGCCTTCTTCGGGTCGGTGACGACCGGAAGCAAGAGGTGCGGGATCCCCTCGTACACCGAGAGCTCCAGCATCTTCGGGTCCACCATGATGATGCGCACGTCGGTAGGGGTCGAGGTGTACAGAAGCGACAGGATCATGGTGTTGATGGCGACCGACTTGCCCGAACCGGTGGCGCCGGCGACCAGAAGGTGCGGCATCTTCGCCAGGTCGGTGACCAGCGGGTTCCCCGCGATGTCTTTCCCAAGCGCCATGGGGAGCTTCATCTTCCCCTTGTGGAACTCCTCGGAGTTGAAGATCTCCTTCAGAGAGACCATCTCGCGCTCGCGGTTGGGGAGCTCGATCCCCACCACCCCCTTGCCGGGGATCGGCGCCACGATGCGGATCGAGTGGGCCTGCAGCGCCATGGAGAGGTCGTCGGAGAGGTTCGCGATGCGGCTTACCTTGATGCCGGGACCGGGGGAAAACTCGTACATGGTGATGACCGGCCCCGGGCAGATCTCGACCACCTCACCTTCGACGCCGAAGTCCTTGAGCTTCTTCTCCATGAGCCGCGCGTTCATGGTCAGGACCTCGCGGTCCTGCTTCTTGGCGGCTTCCGGGATCGGGTCCAGAAGCGAGAGCGGCGGGGTGCGGTAGTTGCCGTCGGCCTTCAGGAACTCGAAGGCCTCCTGGACCGCAGCCGCCTTCTTCTCGTCCTTTTTCTTCTCCTTCTTGGCGACCGGTGCGGCCACCGGCGGCGGCACCGCGGCCGGGCGGATGATCGGCGGGGCCGAGGCCGGCTTGGGCTTCTCCACCGTGGGGTCCTTCTTCTCCAGAAGCTCGCGGTTCAATTCGCGACGCTGCAGGTAGAGGCTCACGCGCTCCTTCACCGCGGTGATCCACCAGTTGGCGAACAGGATGAAGGAGAAGCGGGAGAGCAGCATGGCGCTTGCCGCCAGCATGGGGAGCAGGATGAGCAGCGCGCCCACCTTCCCGAAGGCCCGCTTCAGGAGCTCGGCGCTCTGATAGCCGAGAAAGCCGCCGGTCGGGACCTTCTGGCTGGCGAGCTCGGTGAACTGCAGGTTGAAGGCGAAGAGGGCGGCAAGGGACATGAGCAGCAGCCCGAACCCCACCAGCTTGTAGGGGCGCCAGCGCACCGCGTCCTCGCTGATGGCCCGGTAGGAGAGGTAGATCAGGGTGGCCGGGACCAGGTACGAGGCGAGCCCGAAGAGCTGCAGGAAGAAGTCGGCGAGCTGGGCCCCGAAGCGCCCCCCCAGGTTGTGGGTGGCAGCGGCTGTCGAGAAGCTGTTGAAGGAGAGGTCCTCGCCGTTGTACGAGACGAGCGCGACCGCGAGGAAGATGCCGGCGGCGGCCAGCGCCATCCCCTTCATCTCCTTGGTTACCTTCTCTTTTTTCTCTAGTTTCTCGTCTGTCATAGTTTCCCGCTGTTGGTCCGACCGATTTGTCCGGTACGACTGATCGGTCCGGTCACATCTCCAGAATAAGCGGCAGTATCACCGGCCGCCGTTCAATAGTCTTGTTGAAAAAGCGCCTGAGCACCCGGCGCACCTCCAGCTTCACCTCGCTCCAGTCGGCGAGCACCTCGGTGTTCACCAGCGCGAGGGTGTCCAGCACCACCTTTTTCGCCTCGTCCAGGTACTGCTGGCTCTCGTCCTCGAAGACGAAGCCGCGCGAGACGATGTCCGGGCCGTAGATGATGGCTCCGCTCGCCTGGTTGATGCCGATGATCACCACCACCATGCCGTCCTCGGAGAGGTGCTTTCGGTCCTTCAACACCACGTTGCCGACGTCCCCCACCCCTTTGCCGTCCACGAAGACCCGGCCGGTCTCGACCTGGTCCACGATGGCCGCCTCGCCGTCCGAGAAGAGGACCACGTCGCCGTTCACCGCCAGAAGGCAGCGCTCTTTGGGGAGCCCCACCTTCTGGGCCAGCTGGCTGTGCTTCACCAGGTGCCGGTACTCGCCGTGCACCGGCACGAAGTACCTGGGCCTCACCAGGTTGTGCAAGAGCTTCAGCTCCTCCTGGCTTGCGTGCCCCGAGACGTGCACCTCGGAGACCTTCTCGTGGATCACCTCGGCGCCACGCCGGTACAGGTGGTTCATCAGGTCCGAGATGGTCTTCTCGTTCCCCGGAATGAAGCGCGAGGAGAGGATCACCGTGTCACCCTCCTCGAGCTTTATCTGCTTGTGGTCGTCCATGGCGATCCGGGTAAGCGAGCTCATCGGCTCGCCCTGGCTCCCCGTGGTGATCATGCAGACCTCTTCCTTGGGGAGCCGGGGGAGCTCCTTCAGGTCGATCAAAAGCTCCTCGGGGATGGTGAGGTAGCCGAGCTCGCGGGCGATCTGCACGTTGCCGATCATGGAGCGCCCGTTTAAAAGCACCTTGCGCCCGCTCTTCTTGGCCGCCTCGACCACCTGCTGAACCCGCTGGATGTTGCTGGAGAAGGCCGCCACGATGATGCGCCCCGCGCAGCGCGGGAAGATCTCGTCGAAGGCGTCCCCCACCAGGCGCTCGGAGAGGGTGTACCCCTCGCGCTCCACGTTGGTGGAGTCGGCCAAAAGCGCCAAGACCCCCGCCTCGCCGTAGCGCGAGAAGGTGGCCAGGTCGGTGAGCTCGCCGTCCACCGGCGTCTGGTCCAGCTTGAAGTCGCCGGTGTGGATCACCACCCCTTCGGGGGTCGTGAGCGCCAGGGCGCAGCCGTCCACGATGGAGTGCGAGACCCGGATGAACTCGACCTCGAAGGCGCCGATCGCCACCTTCTGGCGCGGCTTGACCACGCGCAGGTCGACCTTCTGGTCCAGTTCGTACTCCTTCAGCTTTTCCTTCAGGAAACCAAGGGTGAGCGCGGTACCGTAGATGGGCGGGGAGATCTCGCGGAGCACGTAGGGAAGCGCTCCGATGTGGTCCTCGTGGCCGTGGGTCAGGAGGATGGCGCGCACCTTGTCGGCACGCTCGGTGAGGTAACTTATGTCGGGGATCACCACGTCGATGCCGAGCATGTACGGCTCGGGGAACATCAGGCCGCAGTCCACGATGACGATGTCCTCGCCGTACTCGAAGACCGCCATGTTGAGCCCGATCTCGCCCAAGCCCCCGAGCGCGATGAACTTCAGGCCGGTGCTCTCGCTACTGACTGGTTCCACAGAGTGTCCTTGTCGCTGTCATAACATTCCCTCAGAGGGGGAACCTCCCAAAGCTGCGCCGGCCTCAGGGGGAGCTCTCCGGCGCGAGAAGTCGGGGTAGTGGGTAGGTGCCCGTTTCTTTGGTGTGCCTCTCGGAAAGGACCTTCGGCGGGCCGGACCGTCAGCGTCCCCCCGCCGGCGCCCCCTGCTTCAGCAGCTGGGCGATCCTGGCGTCGCACTTCTTGATCCACTCCTCGCCCGGCTGGTACAGCCCGTTAACCGCGTAGAAGGAGCTCCTGAGCGAGCGGTAGGCGATGAGCGCACGGGGAAAATCGCCGCGCTGGGCGGAGAACTCGCCGAGTTCCCAAAGCCGCTGGGCCGACTGCTCCACCACCGAACTAAACGGCGTGTAGAGGTGGATGGCCGCCTCCCACCCCGCCAGGGCGCCCACGAAATCGCCGGCAGCCATCGCCCGCTCCCCCTTCTGGAACTGGACGTGCTGCCGGTAGAGTGTGTTCCCCCAGATGAGGGCGATCGAAACCAGCGCGATGAACGCGGCATTGACCGCTATACTCTTGATCTTTTCCATGAATCCGCCTGCCTCGGCTTAAACCGGGAGCCCATTAACCTGCGAAGAAGTTCGGGACGCAGATGAGCAGCGCTCCCAAAAGAGCCGCAACCACGCCGGCCAGTACCGCAAAGGACGCCACCAGGTCCCACGGGCTCTTAAGCCGGTGTGCCGCCGGCAGTCCCCACACGACCAGGGCAAGCCCCGCCAGCACCATCGCAGCATACGCCATCGCCATCTACATGACCTCCAGCTTGGCCGCTATCGCCTCGCGCACCCGCTCCATCAGCTCGCTCTCCGGGACTCCGGCGCTCTCAAGCGGCGCCGAAAAACTGACGCTGATGGTTCCCGGGTAGAGCTCCAGGCGGTTGCGGGGATTGCGCTCCCTGCTGCCGTTAATGGTAAAGGGGACGATCGGGACCCCGGCCTTGGCGGCCAGGAGGAAGGCGCCGCGCTTGAAGGGGAGCAGCGAGCCGTCCATGGTGCGGGTCCCTTCGGGGAAGATCACCACGCTGGTACCCGAGGCGATGCGCTGGGCGGCCTGCGCCATGCTCTTCAGGGCCTTCCTGCCGTCGCTTCTATCGAGCGGGATGTAGCCGGCCCGGCGCATGGCGGCTCCAAAGAGCGGCACCCGGAAGAGCTCTTCCTTGGCGATCCAGGAGAACATGCGCGGGATCGCCACGGTGAGCGCGTTGATATCGAAATTCCCCTGGTGATTCCCCATGTAGATCACCGGCCCGCCGGCCGGCACCAGCTCCTGTCCCGAGACCGCCACCTTGATCCCCGCCACCTTGAGGCTCCAGACCGACCAGAATCTGGCGCAGGCGTGGCCCGCCTTGCCGGTAGCGTCGAAAAGCCCTCCGATCACGGCAGCAAGCGAGCAGGAGAGCGTGAAGGGAACCCAGAAAAAGAGGTAGAGCCGTGCACGCAACATCTGGTTACTCCTTGCAGATAATCCCCGGTACGTTACTTTTTTTTACCGATGGAGTCAAACCAATTATCACTTGCCAGGTCCCCGCGAATTCTATACACTTCGACAACCTCAACGAGCAAAAAAGGAGAACAACCAAGATGGCCAGTCTCAACAAGGTGATGCTGATAGGAAACCTGGGCAAGGACCCGGAGGTGCGCTACACCGCAGGCGGCACCGCCGTCGCCTCCTTCTCCCTCGCCACCTCCGAAAGGATGAAAAACAAAAACGGCGAGTGGGAAGAGAAGACCGAGTGGCACAACATCACCCTGTGGTCCCGTCTTGCGGAAATAGCCGGCGAGTACCTCTCCAAGGGGAAAACCGTGTACATCGAAGGGCGCCTGCAGACCCGCAAGTGGCAGGACAAGGACGGCAAGGACCGCTACACCACCGAGATCGTCGGCGAGAAGATGCAGATGCTCTCCGGCCGCGGCGAAGGCGGTGCCCCCAGCGGCGGCGGCCGTCCCCAGCGTCCCGCTTCCAACCAGTACGACCAGGGGTCGAGCTACGAGGAGCCGGTGTTCAACCCGGACGACGAGATCCCCTTCTAGTCCCCCTTTCCTTGAGTGGAGACACAAACGGCGCAACCTGATCAGGCTGCGCCGTTTTTTTGTTGCCGTCCCAGGCACCCCGGGGTTCCCAGCACCGTTTACGACGGGGCTTCCCGGCCTACGGCACCGGCAGCAGCGCCCTTTTGAGCGCCGCCTGCAGCTGGTCGCTGTTGTAGGGCTTGCTGATCATCCCGGCGATATCGCCCGGGGCGAGGCGGGTCGCCACCTCGGCGTCGCCAAAACCGCTGGCGATCAACACCGGCACCCGCGCCCCGAGCTTCTTCAGCTCGAAAACGAGGTCCTCGCCATCCATCTCGGGCATCCCCAGGTCGGAAAGCACCAGCCTGATCTCCTGGGCGCGCCTTCGGTACAGCTCGAGCGCCGCCTTGCCGTTTTCCGCCTCCAGCACGAGAAAACCGAGCCGTTCCAGCAGGGCCTTGGCGATCAGCCGCACCTGGAGTTCGTCCTCGACGAGGAGTACCGCCCCGCTCCCCTGCCAGGGCGCAGCACACCCTCCCCCTGCACCCTTTTCGCTGCAGCCCAATGCCGCCTGCACCGGGAGAAAGACCCGGAAACGGGTCCCGCGCCCCTGCTCGCTCTCAAGCTGCAGGGCCCCCTGGTGCGAGGCGATGATCCCGAGCACCGCCGACATCCCGAGTCCGCGCCCGGTGAACTTGGTGGTGTAGAAAGGCTCGAAGAGCCGGATCTTGGTTTCCTCGTCCATCCCGCAGCCGGTGTCGGCGACCTCCAGGCAGAGGTAGGCGCCGGGAGGAATGGCGCGCCCCAGGTGATCCTGCCCGCCCAGCGCCTCGTCGACGGCCACCCGGTCCAGCCGTACCCGGATCTCCCCCTGCTCGCTGCCGATCGCCTCGGAGGCGTTGATCAGAAGGTTCATGGCGATCTGGCGCAGCTGGCTCGGGTCGCCGTGCACGATGGGGAGCCCGGGGGCCAAGTGCTGGCTTATCACGATCTTGCGGCTGATGGTCTGGGTGAGCATCTGTACCATGTCCCGCAAAAGTGCCGCGAAGTCGACCTCCTCGCAGACGAACTGCGACTTCCCGGCGTAGGCGAGCATCTGGCGGCAGAGCTCCGCCGCGCGCTCTGCCGCCCGCTCGATCTCCGCGATGCTCCGTTCGGTACTGTGCGAGCCGAGTCTGGCGAGCGAGCAGTGGCCGATGATGATGGCGAGGATGTTGTTGAAGTCGTGCGCGATGCCGCCGGTCAGGACACCCAGGCTCTCCAGGCGCTGCGCGTGCTGCATCTGCTGCTCCCGGGTGCGCTTCTCCTCCTCGGCCCTCTTGCGCTCCGTGATGTCGGTATGGGTGCCGCTCATGCGCAGCGGAGTGCCGTCGTCGGCCCGCTTGACGATGCGCGCGCGGTCGAGGATCCACTTGTAGCTCCCGTCCTTGGCGAGCATCCGGTACTCCACCTCGTAGCGCGGCACGCTTCCGGCTAGGTGCGCGTCCAGCATGGACCAGGCCCTGATCTCGTCCTCGGGGTGGATCAGCGTGGTCCACTGGTCCACGGTGAACTGCACCTCGTCGAGCGTGTAGCCCAGCATCTCGGCCCAGCGCTCGTTTCGTGCCACCTCCCCGGTCTCCATGTTCCAGTCCCAAAAGCCGAGCTGGCTCCCGTCGAGCACGAAGCGGAGCTGCTCGTTGCTCTGCCGCAACTGCTCCTCCATCCGCTTGCGCTCGGTGATGTCCTGGGTCGAACCGAAGAGCTTGACGATCCTCCCGTCGGCCCACTCCGCCTCACCCTGCACCCGCCCCCAGATGCGCCTCCCTTTGGCGGTGACGATGGGGATCTCGAGGTCGAAGGGGACCCCGGTGGCCACCAACTGGTAGGCTGCCGCCTCGACGGCACCCCTTCCTTCCGGGGCGCAGAATGCGAGGGAGCGTTCCGGCGTCACCGGCTCCTCGGGCTCCAGGTCGTGGATCCGGCGCAGCATCTCGGACCAGTAGAGGGATCCGGTGGTCAGGTCGAGCTCCCACCCTCCGACCAGGGCCAGTTCGCCGGTACGTTTGAGGAGCTGGCTGTAGCGGTGCACCTCCTGTTCGGCCTGCTTTAGATCGGTGATGTCGCGGGAGATCCCGAAGACGCCGGAGACCTTGCCGTTTTTGTCGTAGACCGGCCCCTTGGTCGCCAGGTAGACCCGCGAGCGCCCCAGGGTGGTGATCCGCTCCACGGTGGTGGCGACCCGGTGCCCCTGCATGAACTCCAGGTCGTTGTTCCTTAATTGCTGCGCCTCCTCCTCCAGGAAGAAGCTGGTATCGTCGTGCCCCAGGATCTCGCCGCGCGGCCGGTCGAAGAGCCGTACCACCTCGTCGTTCACCACGATGTAGCGCCCCTCGACGTTCTTTATGAAGACCGCGTCGGTGGTCCCGTTGATGATGGAGCGCATCAGGCTCCCCTGCTCGTCCAGCTCCTGGGTCTTGGCCCTGACCTGCCTCCTTAACACCGCGATGAAGACGAGGCAGACCACGAGCCCCCCGGAGATGCCGGAGAGCACCCAGATCGCCTCCCGGGACGCCTTCGGGCTTGCCGAACAGGTGCCCCAGTTCGTGGTTGTAGAGCGACGCCGGGTCTCCCTTCATGAGCCCGATGTTCCGGTCCAGGGCCTCGACGAGGTCGGCATTCTCCCCTTTGCTCACCGCAAAACCGAGCTTCACCGGGGTGAAGATGATGGGGGTCCGCTCCACCTCGTGGGCGTCCTCGTTGAGGATCCCCGGGATGTTGGAGGTTATCCCGGCGTCCGCCCGCCCCGACTCCACCGCCTTGAACACCTCGCTCACCTGGTTCACTTCCAAAAGCTTCACCTTCAACTGGAACTGGCGGGCCAGATCGAGGAAGCCTGCGGTATAGACGCTTCCCTTAAGACCGCACACGGTCTTTCCCTCCAGGTCCATGATGGTGCTTAGGTGCGAGGCCTTGGACCGGTAGACCGCCCCCCAGTCCAGGACCAGAAACTCCTTCGGGAAATCCAGGAAAGCGGTCCGGTCCGAGGTGTAGCCGACGCAGACCAGAAGGTCGATCTCCTGGCGCCGCAGGCGATCCATCCCCTCCTGCCAGGTCCCCGGCCGGTACTGCACCTCCCACCCCTCCTGTTCCGCGATGCGGTCGAGCATCTTCACGAAGAAGCCCTGGGCGGAACCGTCCGGCGCCGAGTAGATGAGCGGCTTGTAGTTGAAGACCGCGGCGCGGACCAGCCGCTTGGCCTCCGCCTGCTGCGGTACGGACAGGGCCAGGCTCAGGACCAGCAGCACCAGGTATCGGGCAAATCGCATTGACATTGATCCGGCTCTCCTTACATCTTCTTGCGGCGGCACACTTTACGTCAACCTCACGGCCTTGGACAGCAAAATCTACCCAACATCGCGGCGTTGCCTACTTTCCTGAGCGCTGCCACAACGCGTGGTTATTAAGAATCGACAACCGCCGGCGCACTTCGAGGGCCGCCGCACCGAAGCCCTCCCCTTCCGGTAGTATCGGCAAAACGCCGGGTATCTGTAGCGGTTGCCGTGCCGGGTTTTTGCCGATTTACATCGGCTTGGGAAATCCCCTAAGATTAATGGGGATCACGGTTCGCGGCCTCCCCGGCAGCTTCTCGAGGGAGGCCTGGGTCGTGGATGCACGAGGATCAGCAGATGGCAAAAATACTCGAGTTCAAGAGAATCACGGCCAGACTGAAGGCCGAGCTTAAGCAGCACCCGGAATCCGACGACGCGATCGACCGCATCGTCAACGACCCCTCCTTGCCTCCGGCACAGCGCCGCTGGTTGCTGGAAAACCTCTTGATGGACCTCGACGAGAAACTGCAGGAGTACAAGCACGAGCTGGAACTGGCGGAGAAGCGGCTGGAGCGCGTGGTAAGCGCTTCCCAGCGCCAGATCGAGGCGGCCTACGCCGAATACCTGGACCGGATCACCAAGCTTACCGGTCAGGTGCATGACCTCACCCGGAACAAGGGACACCGGCGCGGGTGACTCGGGGGGCACGCAGGTGCGAGGCGGAGCTGCCCCTGCGCCTTTGCTCGCACCTGCGGCATGCCTCGGCACTGAGGGAAGGCTCGGGGTCGCGCCTTTTTCCGACCCTGCCGTGACTTCCTGTTTGCAGCGCCGGGCAATTGTGTTAGTAAGAAACCCGGAACTTCCTGTTGAGCCGGTCACCACACAAGGAGGCAGAGATGAAAACACGGAAGAAGATCCTGGACTACGAATACGAGGAAGTACTGGAGACCAAGTACCGCGAACTGATCCGGGTCGGTTGCGCCGTGGCGGTAGGGTGTCCCACCTGACTCAAGAAACACTTCGCGGTCGCGAAGCAAGCCGGTGCCAGTGAGGCGGAACTCAGGGAAGCGATCGCCTACGGTATCATCGCCCCCTCCGGGAGGGCGAAGAACTTCGCCTTGGGGATGCAGGAAGAGCTTGGGTTATAACGCCTAGAGAGAAAGGTTCTGTCGCGTTGAGAAAACGAATATCCCGGTCGGTGCGCAACAAGCGGGTCTCGATCCGGCGCAACGTCGCCGCCTTGTCGCTTCCCGTCTTGCTCTCCTCGCTGTTTCAGCGGCTGGTCTCCATCGTGGACATCTTCATGGTGGGGGGGCTCGGTGCCGCGGCGATCGCCGCCACCGGGGTGGGGCAGCTCCTCATCTTCGTGGTGATGACCGTCTTCTGGGGGCTCGCCACCGGCGCCACCGTGGTCATCGCCCACCTCTGGGGCGCCGGTCGGCGCAGCGAGGCGCGCCGCGCCGCCTTCGCCTCGTGCCTTTTGTGCGCGCTGCTCGCGGTGGCTGCGAGCCTCGCCGGGTACCGCTTCGGGGGGGAGCTCGCCCGCTTTCTCGGGGCGAGCCTCGAGGTGCGCGGTCAGGCGGGCGAGTACATACGGCTCGTGTTCCTCTATTTCGGCTGCACGGCAGGGCTCAACATCCTCTCGGCCATCATGCAGGGGACCGGCAACACCAGGACCCCGATGCAGGGGGTGATCCTGGTCAACGTGCTGCACGTCCTGATCGCCTGGCCGCTCATCTACGGCCACCTGGGGCTCCCCAGGCTCGGGGTGGTGGGGGCCGCCTACGCCATCAACATCTCCGAGGCCGCGGGCTTTCTCTACCTGCTCGTCGAGGCGCTGCGCCGCAACTACCTGAGAATCGGCCCCCCCGACCTCGTCTTGTTGCGCAAGGTCTGGGACATCGGCTACCCGGTGGCACTCGAGCGCATCGCCCAGCAGTCCGGCCAGCTCTTCTACTCTAAGTTCATCATCGGTTTCGGCACGAGCGCCTATGCCGCGCACCAGATCGGCCTCTCCATCGAGTCGCTCTCCTTCATGCCGGGGGCGGGGATGGGGATCGCCGCGGCGACCCTGATGGGGCAGGCCCTGGGGGCCCGCAAGGTGAGGCGCGCCCGGATCAGCCACGCCGAGGCGCTGCGCCTGGCCCTTTTCGTCATGGCCAGCATGGCGCTTATCTTTCTCGTTGTCCCCCACCAGTTGATCGCCCTCTTCACCAGCGATCCCGAGGTGATCGAAAAGGGGAGCGTCTTTCTCAGGCTGGTCGCCTTCGCCCAGGTGCCGCTTGCGCTCTCCTTCGTCTACGCCGGCAGCCTGCGCGGCACCGGTGACACCCACTACGTCTTCCTGGTGACCCTGGGCGCCATGTGGGGGATCCGGGTGCTCTTCTCCTGGATCGCCGCCTACCCCCTGAAGCTCTCCCTCTACCTGGTCTGGAGCGTCTTCGTCCTCGACTGGTTCGTGCGTGCCGCAGCCTTCGCCTGGCGCTACCACCGGCGCGACCTGCACAGCGTGGTGCTCTGAGGTGCGCCCGGCCTTCACCCCCACAAGCGACCCTGCCGAAATCCGGCGCCGCCTGGACCGGCTCCTGGTGAGCGGGGCCTTGGGCGACCCGGGGCTTACCCGGCGCATCGACCGGCTGGCCGCGCGCTTTGCGGGCTTTACCGAAAGCTACCCGCTCCCCCTGTGGGCGCCCGGGCTGCTGCCGACCGAGGAGATGCGCAGCCTGAGCGAGGCGCTCTTCCCGTTGAGCGAGGTGCGCCCCGTCTTTGCCGCCCTGTGCCGGGCCGCCTGCCGGTTCACGCCGCTTCTTGAGGCGAGCTACCTGTACGGTTCGGCGAGCTGGCTCGACTTCCTGCACCGGTTCCGGCCCCGGCTGAAGCGCGCCGACCCGGCCCACACCCTCGCCCTGCTGGCCCGCGACGGCACCTTCCGGGAGAGCTTTCTCTTCGCCCTGTTCCTGCCGCAGCACTTCGGGGCGACCTTCGAGCGCTACCCGGGTCAGACCCGCTTCCTGAAGCGCTGGCTGGCCGGGAACCTGGGCCGGCTGGGCGGGCGCATCCGGGCCCTGGACAGCGCCTGCGGCAGCGGCGAGGGGAGCTACGACCTCGCCGGGACGCTCCTCGAGGCCGGCTACCGTGAGGTACGGCTGGACGGCTCGACCCTCGAGCACCTGGAACTCTTCGCCGCGGCCCACGCCTTCTTCCCGCACGACCCGCAACGGACCCGGGCCTACCGGGAACGGGTCGCCCCCCTTTTGGCGTCCGAGGCCTTGACCTTGCGGTTCTACCTGGAGGAGGTGGCCGCTCCAAGCCCGGAGCGCTTCGACGTGATCCTGTGTAACGGGCTTCTGGGGGGGCCGCTTTTGCACGATGCGCGGGAGCTTTCGAAGGCGGTCGCGGCGCTCGCCGCCCGGCTCGCCCCGGGCGGGCTCTTCCTGGCGGCGGACCGCTTCCACGACGGCTGGCGGCTCAAGGTTCCCGTGGCAAGGCTGCAGGCCCTCTTCAAGGGCCAGGGGCTCATCCTGCGGGAGAGCGAGGAGGGGGTGGCGGGGGAACGACCCCGGTGAGGGGTCAGGGCTTCTTGTCGAAGGCCGCGTCGACCACGCCGTAGCACCAGAGCACCACGAACCCCACGAGGACCCAGCGGGCGTAGGGGGCGTCGACCTGGATGGCGGCGATCACCTTCTCGGCGTCGAGGCCGGTCCTCCCAGCCAGGAGGAACTTCCCGGCGCTGCGCAGGGCGATGAAGAGCGCGGCCAGGATGAAGAGGTTGTCCAGGAAAAGGAGCACCCCTCCCTTGACGCGGCGCCCGCGGTAGAGCTGTCCCAGCCCGGGAAGCACCAGGGCCGACAGCGCGATACTCTTCAATCTCTGGTTCATCTGATACGCTCCTTCGACAAGGGGAGGGGAGGCTTTGCCGTTTTGCTTGCCCAAGCACCCGATTTTTGTTAGGTTATCTCTCCATGGAACCCACATCCCGCATGAAACGCCGCGAGGCGATCATCCCGCTTCTCAAGGATGCCAGCGCCGAGGTGCGCCAGGCCGCAGCGCAGGCCCTGGAGACCCTGGAAGCGGCCCAGAGCCTCGACGAGCTTTTGACCCGCCTGAAGCAGGGGGACCGCGGCACCAAGATAGGCGCCATCTACGCGCTGGGGCGCCTGGGCGGGGAGAAGGTGCTCCCCATCCTGCTCTACTGCGCCGCCCGCCCCGAGCAGGACATCAAGTGCGCCGCCATCAAGGTGCTCGGCGAACTGGCCTACCCGCAGGCGCTCTCCCAGCTCGTGGAACGGCTCAAGGACCCGGTGGTCGCGGTACGTGCGGCGGCCATCGAGGCGCTCTCGCACTACCGCGAACCGGCGCTGGTCCCAAGGCTCATCCCCTTTTTGGAGGAGAGCGACGGCCTTTTGGACGCCGAGGCGGCCCTGGCCCTCGGGCACCTGGGCGACGCCCGCCTCGAGGAGCCGCTCTTAAGGCTCCTCGGCTCCCCGCACGAGCGGACCCGCTCTGCCGCGGCTACCGCCCTCTCCCTGCTCCCCTGACCTAGAAACAGTCCGAGACGTCGATCCCCTGCTGCAGGGGGTCGACCAGGTCCACGATCCGCGTCCCCCCTTCCACGAGCGTCAAAAGCCGCGGCTCGGCGAGCGGGACCCCCGCGCTGTCCCGGACCACCTTCACCACCGCCGCACCGGCCGGATGGCTGCTCGGCGTGAACACCACCGCAATCTCGTTTCCCTCCAGACGCACCAGGCTCCCCACCGGGTAGCGGCCGACCAGCGCCAGGAAGCGCTCCACGATGGCGCCGTCAAGGGCGCTCCCCGCCTGGCGCCGGATCTCCTGTACCGCCTGCATGGGCTGCAGCTGCTCCTGGTAGAGCCGCATGGTGGTGGCGGCGTCGTAGCAGTCGGCAACCGCGACGATGCTGCTGATGCGGCCGTACTCCCGGCCGCAGGCCCAGTCGGGGTAGCCGGTGCGGTCGAAACGCACGTGGTGCGCGAGGACCGCCTCGGCGACCCGCTGCGACACCCCCGGCAGTTCGGCGCCGATCGCCGCGCCGTACTCGGGGTGGCGCTGCATCTCCTGGTACTCCGCCCGGGTCAGCTTTCCCGGCTTCAGCACGATGCTCCGATCGATCCGGGTTTTCCCGATGTCGTGGAGGAAACCGGCGAGACCGATCTCCTCCACCTCTTCCTGGGGCAACCCCATGCTCGCCGCGAGCGCCATGGCGAGCACCGCCACGTTCACGGAGTGGTGGAAGCTGTAGCTGTCGTAATCCTTACTGAGGGAGAGCCCCAGGAGGGGGACGGGGTCGCGCCGGGCCGCGGCCGCCAGGTCGCGCGCGGCCGCGAGCAGCGCCGCGGTCTCCGGGACCCGCCCCGCCTCGGTCTCCAGGAAGACGACGCGGATTGCCGCGATCGCCTGACTGTAACGCTGGGCGTGACGATGAGACGATGGTATCCCGATCTTCCCCATCCGATGTTCCCCCTCCGCGGAAAAGCCGCGGCCGGCCCTTCCGCCGCGCTGCCGTCGCGCGGCTAACCCCGCCTGCCACACAGAAATTTCGGCGCGGCCAAGTTTAGCGTAGGTCAGGAAAGCTTGTCAAACCCCAACTGCCAGGAGTTGACAGCAAATGGCAAAGAGCATAGTATCCCGGGTTGCATATGCCGCTATATGGCGGATCGGGGGCGCATGGCGAAGACAAAGGTGAAAACGGGCTACGTGTGCGCCGACTGCGGCGCCAACTACCCGAAATGGCAGGGGCACTGCACCGCCTGCGGGGCCTGGAACACCGTGAAGGAGGTCCGTCTGGGCGCCCCGACGCGCCGTGAGGGGTTTGCCGGCGCCTCTTCCGCGGTGACGCTTCTGGCCGAGGTCGAGCTCACCGAAGAGGCCCGCTTCTCCAGCGGCTCCGAGGAGTTCGACCGCGTTTTGGGGGGCGGCTTCGTGCCGGGATCGGTGATCCTGATCGGGGGGGACCCCGGTGCCGGCAAGAGCACCATCCTTCTGCAGACCATGTGCCACGCCGCCCGCTCCCGCGAGGTGCTCTACGTCTCCGGCGAGGAGTCGCTGCAGCAGATCGCGAGCCGCGCCAGGCGCCTTACGCTCCCCACCGACCGGGTGAAGATGCTTGCCGAGAGCTCCGTGGAGCGGGTGCTGGAAGTGGCCCAGGCTGAGCGCCCCGAGGTGGTGGTGATCGACTCGATCCAGGTGATGCAGTCGGCCGGACTCGATGCCGCTCCGGGAGGGGTCTCCCAGGTGCGCGAGAGTGCCGCCACCCTCACCTTGTACGCGAAGACCTCGGGGGTGGTGCTCATCATGGTGGGGCACGTCACCAAGGACCAGGCGCTCGCCGGACCCATGACGCTGTCGCACATGGTGGACACCCAGATCATGCTCTCTTCCACCGAGGACGCCCGCTACCGGCTGATGCGCACCACCAAGAACCGCTTCGGTCCCGTGAACGAGCTCGGGGTCTTCGCCATGACCGAGCGCGGCCTCAAGGAGGTCAAGAACCCCTCGGCCATCTTCCTGTCGCGCACCGACACCGCCGCCCCGGGGAGCCTCATCAGCGTCCTGTGGGAGGGGACCCGGCCGCTATTGGTCGAGATCCAGTCCCTGGTGGTCTCGGCGCAGTACGGCAGCCCGCGCCGGCTCGGGATCGGCCTGGACGGCAACCGGATCGCCATGATACTCGCCGTGATCACCAAGCACGGCGGGCTGGTGCTTGCCGACCAGGACGTCTTCGTGAACGTGGTGGGAGGGATCCGGGTGCTGGAGACCAGCGCCGACCTGGCCGTGGCGCTCGCGGTGGTCTCCAGCCTCAGGAACCAGGTGCTGCCGCAGGACCTCCTGGTCTTCGGCGAGATCGGGCTCTCCGGCGAGATCCGGCCGGTGTCAAACGGCGAGGCGCGGTTAAAGGAAGGGGTGAAGCACGGCTTCACCCGGGCCATCGTCCCCAAGGGGAACGCGCCCCGACAGGGGATCGCGGGACTCGAGGTGGTCGGGGTGGCCGACCTGGTCGAGGCCCTGGACGCCATCTGAAAACGCGCCACCTCGACCTCCCTTTTTTGAGCGGCACGGTCGGCCGTAAGACGATTTCCGTCAACCACCGTGAGGAAACCGCATATTTTACTTTACTAATGCGGAAAAATCCTCTTTAATAGCGAATTGATTCGAAAAAGGGACAGGTGTCATGACTCCGGAAAAACTCGAATATTTCAGAGGTATCCTGCAGGAAGAAAAACGGGCGCTTCTCGAAGAGGCCGGCAGAACCGTCTCCGAGATGACCTCCGACACCACCAACTTTCCCGATCCGACCGACCGGGCCACCCAGGAATCGGACCGCACCTTCGAGCTGAGGATCCGGGATCGCGAGCGCAAGCTGATCAACAAGATCCAGGAAGCTCTGGGGCGCATCGAGGCCGGGACCTTCGGCATCTGCGACGTGTGCGAGGAAGACATCAGCGAGGCGCGCCTCAAGGCCCGCCCGGTCACCACCCTCTGCATTAACTGCAAGATGGAGCAGGAAAAAAGAGAACGGATGCGTTAAGCTCCCCCCTCTCGTCGTTCCAAACCATCTCCCCCTGGAGTAGGTATGGCCGTGCGTAGCGGACAAAACCTCCTGGAGGAAGCGTTGCGCGTCGCCACCGCGACCAGGCGCTCCCATCCGGCACGGCTCACCTGCCTGCTCCGCCTGGCTGCCCGAACCTATGGCCTTGCCTCGGCCACCCTTTTTCTCCCCGACCACCAGAAAAATGCCCTCACCCGACGCTACGGCTCGGACCTGGCCCCTGCCGGCACCCGCTGTCTGATCCCTTTCGGCTCAGGACTCGCCGGCGGCGCAGCGCTCACGCTCACCGAGCAAACGGCCTCGCACCAGGAACTGCACCCCGAGGAAGCCCCCTCCCGGGAGGCCGAGCTGACCCGCGCCTTTCCGCTCTTAAACGGCCGGGAGTTGGCGGCGGTTGTCTCCCTCTCCGGCACGTCTCAAACCCTCACCCCCGCCAGGGCCGGGCTGCGTCCCCTTATGCCGCTTTTCTTGGGGGTGGTAACTTCGCTTTACCAGGAGGAGGCCGCCGAACGGGACCGGCGCCGCCTGGCGCTGGTGAGCGCGGTCGGCAACCTGCTCAGCTCGCCTCTCCCCCCGGGCCAGCTCATTACCCGCTTCCTGCGGCTGGTGACCGGGGGAGGCCTCGCGGTCTGCGCCGTGGCCCGCCTGGAAGCCGACGACAAAGGGAAGCCGCGCCTGTTTAGGGTCTGCCGCAGCGAGGCGCGTCTCTCCGTGGAAGGACTCTTAAGCCGCGAGCAGTCGCTTGCGCTGCGGGTGCTCGCGAGCGAGGCCCCCTGCTCGGAAGGGGCGGCGCCCGGCGACCCCTCCCGGCTCTGCGCCTTCGGCACACCTCTTGGTTCCAACGGCAAGACCCTGGGTACCCTGTGCCTGTTCGCCCCGGGCGAGCTCCTGGCACCTGATTACGCCGGGTTCCTGGAGACCCTGGCCCGCCTGGTGGCGAGTGCCCTCGCCGAGGCGGTGAGCTCCGAGCGGATCACGAGCTTTCTTGGGGAGAACGAGAAGAAGCTCAAGGAGCTCTCGCTGCTCTACCGGATGAGCAACACCATGCTCTCCACCATAAAGCTCAACAAGCTGATTCACCTGACCCTTACCGCCCTCACCTCGGCACCTACCTCCCTCTTCGACCGCGCCATGCTCTTTCTCAGCAACGAGCGCTCCGGCGTGCTGCAGGGGATGCTCGGGGTGACCTGCGAGTCGGCCCCGGCACTCGCCTCGCCCCGCAACGGGGGGAACGACCTCTTCTCCAGCCGTTGGGACATCTCCGAGGAGGCGATGGCCACCCAGCGCGACTCCGAGTTCAACCGGCAGGTGATGGGCAAAAGGCTCGAGCTCGACGCCACCCGTAACATCGCCTCTCAGGCGGTCCTGGAACGACGGCTCATCTACGTCCCGGGCGAGCTCGAGGGGGAACCCGACGAGCTGCACCCGGGGCGCAGCACCGCCTACGCCGCCTCGCCGCTCATCGCCCACGGTCAGGCCGTCGGCGCGGTCCTGGTGGACAACGCGCTCAGCCGCGCCCCCATCACCCAGGAAGACCTCCGTTTCCTGCAGCTCTTCGCCAACCAGGCCGGGATGGCCATCGAGAACTCCATCCTCTACAACAAGGTCGAAGACGCCAACCGGCAGATCAGCGAGGCCCAGGAGAGCCTCCTGCAGAAGGAGCGCCTGGCCGCGATCGGCGAGATGGCCGCCGGCATAGCCCACGAGCTCAAGGGTCCCCTGGTCTCCATAGGCGGGTTCGCCGCCCGCCTGACCCGCAAGCTCCCCCCCGAGACCAGCGAGTGGAGCTGCGCCGACCTGATCGTGCGCGAGGTGCTCCGGCTCGAATCGGTGCTCTCCGAGATCCTGCACTACTCCAAGCGCCCAACGATCTGCTACACCTGCTGCAACCTGAGCGACATCGTCAAGGAGTCTCTCGCCGTGGTGGCGCCCCAGGTCGAGGAGAAGGAGATCGGGGTGACCACCCGGTACTCACGGAAGAAGCTCGGGCTGCAGGGGGACTGCCAGCAGTTGAAGCAGGTCTTCATCAACCTCTTGCTCAACTCCCTCGACGCCATGGACAAGGGGGGGAAACTGGCCGTCGTCGTGGCGCCCGACCGGCTCGAGGGAAAGGAGGCGGTCTGCGTGCGCATCGCCGACACCGGCGGCGGCATCCCCGTCGAGGCCCTGGCTAACATCTTCACCCCCTTCTACACCACGAAGGAAAACGGCACGGGGCTGGGACTCCCCATCGCCAATCGGATCATCACCAACCACGGCGGCAAGATCCAGCTCTTCAACAAGCCGGGCGTCGGCGCCGAGTTCAAGATCCTGCTCCCGATGGAGGGGTAGCCTTGCGCTTGCACCCCGCGCGGGGTGCGCTCTAGAGACTCTGGCCGGTGCGGCTTGGAGAGAGCTTATACGGGGATGTAGCTCAGCTGGGAGAGCGATGCGTTCGCAACGCATAGGTCGAGGGTTCGATCCCGTTCATCTCCACCAATATTTTCGTAACTTGTTGTAGTTGTTGGCGACTTCGAGCACAGTAAATGCCTCTGTTTCTACGGGTGGTCCGTTCAGGTGATCCGTTTTGACAGAGGCATTTATGATTTCAACGGACTCCTACCTCTATCTTTCCCGTCACCACGTCTACTACTTCCGTGCTATAGTCCCTGATGGCGTTCGGCAGGATTTGCACAAAAGAGAGTATCGGCGGTCGATGCAGACCCGAAGTATTCACGTCGCCCGCAAAATCGCAAGGGCGCTGCGGGTCTGCTTTGAGGAGCACCTTCTAAAAATGAGAGGGCCAATGGCTACGTGGGAAGAACTGCGGAGGATTCTTGACGACAAACTGCAACAACAGCTTGCTCTGGAGCGGGAAAAACTCAAGACCGTTGGCCCTTACCCTGTTAGTGCCGATGACATCTGGAAACACAACACCATCCCCAGTTATCAGCGGGCAATAAAAGACATCTCCCGATCTCGCGCCGGGAATGCTTCAGCGGGAAGTATCCCCGAGTTTGCAAAGCAACTGGCCGTTGAAATTCTCCAAGACAGCAACCTCATGGTTGACCAAACGTCTGCGCAATTCACAAAATTCTGCGAAGCAACTATGAGGATGTACCTGGAATTTGCTGAACAGCGGGTGCTTCTTAACGACCATGCGCGGTCGTTTAAGCCTGTGTCGCTGCCGGCACCTTCGACGTTGGCTCCTATGCCCCCTTCTAGCCCAAGAATTTCAGAAGTAGTAGAAAAATACTGCAAAGAGATGGTAGCTGGCGGAAACTGGACGGCCAAAACCGAATCCGAGTACCGAGGTGGTTACCAAACCTTGGTCACGATCATCCAAGATATTCCGGTTGCCCTTGTAGACTACAAAGCTGCGCAGTTTTTCAAAGAAACGGTTATGGGTTTGCCGTCAAATATGAGCAAGAAGCCCCTGTATCGAGGCAGGCCAATCAAAGACATCCTGGCGATGAACATACCAAAAGAGGAACTGTTGTCTATCTCCAAGATCAACACCCTTCTGAGCCGCATTTCCTCGCTGTTTGGGTGGGCTTTAAAGAACGGGTACACCCCGACAAATCCTTTCTCTGGCCTCAAAATTAAGGAGAAGGTCGCCGACCACGAGAAGCGCGATCCGTTCTCTGCTACCGACCTCAAGGCCCTTTTTTCCTCACCAGAATATTTGACGGGTAAGGCCAGCCACCCCTATCATTACTGGTTGCCACTTCTAGGGCTGTTCACAGGCGCCAGGATTGACGAGCTTTGCCAACTCCACCTTGAGGACTTCTATCAGGTGGATGGCCTTTGGGTCATTAGCATCAACTCGAATGGCGACAAAAAGCTGAAGAATCTCGCCAGCGCCCGAATCATCCCCCTTCATACCCGGCTTATGGCGCTGGGGCTTGTCGACTACATTTCCTGTTTAAAGAAAAAAGGGTATGCCAGGCTTTTCCCTGAGCTAAAGAAGCGACGTGATGGATACTCCCAGGACGCCAGCAAATGGTTTCTTCGTTTCAGGGTGCGTTGCGGCGTCACAGGCAAGAATAAGCCTTTCCATAGCTTTCGGCACACCGTTATCGACTGCCTGAAACAGAAAAATGTTCCCAAGGAGATCATAGCCGCCATTGTTGGGCATCGGGACGAATCCATTACAACCAACACTTATGGCAACCCCTATGGCCCTGCTGCCTTGGCCGGAACTGTCGAAAATCTTATTTTTCCTATTGATGTTTCAAAATGGAAAATGTAGTATGCTTACTGAGTTGACTGTACCTCTGCAAGTATCTGGCCTGCATCTTCCCACCTTACAAGCTATTCTTTCTCAAGATTATCTCAACCTTCCTACCTAATAGCAGGTTAAGCTATATGCTAACCTAATAGAGAGCAATATGGTAAATAGATGGTAGTTTACATTAAAAAAGGTGACAAGACCCATTACCTCAGCGGTGATTTAGTCCCTCAGGTAGGCGTGCTCTTCGTGGACATGCTGACTATGACTCTGGACATACCCGAGAAGGATCATGGCACTGTCATAGCTAAATTTCAAAAAGCCAAGGAGAATGGCGACGGCAAGTGGATTAAGAAAACCGCCTATCAATTTTGCCTTAAGCTGTCTGGGGTCGATGAAGCTGACATACTTGTCGAATGTTGCCCCACGACATCAAAAAATGATAAAAACAGTTACAGGTTTATCCGTATCGAGTTTAACCCCGCCAAAGTCAACCTCCCCAATCTTAGGAAGAATATTGATTTTATCATTCCCGGTGGGTATGCCCTCCTGATGAAACAGGGCATTGTGACCCGCATTGACCTCACTGTTGATGCCAGTTACCTTGATGCTACAGACGTTGTGGCGATGAACCCAAAGGTCAAGGTTGAAAGACACTACGCCAAGAACGGAACAATAGAGACCAAGTATCTTGGCGCCTCCAGCAGCAATAAACAGACCGTACTTTACGACAAGGTCGCCCACCTAAAACACCTCAATGCCAAGAAGGAAAAGGCTCTCAAGACCCCACTTCCTCCGCACAACATCTTTCGGATAGAGCAAAGGCTCCTAAAACTCAACTGCACCTTAAACGCCGTCGCAAGCCTGCCCAACCCTTTTACCGATCTGACGTTAATTGCCTATCCTGGGGCGAAATTGACAGATGCCTATTCCCCATTGTGGACCCTGTTTCTGAGTGCATGTCGGTTCGAGGGAGTGAATGCCGCTCTCCAGCATCTAAGCCCTGAACACCAAGAAGAATTCAAAAGGCGGTTACATAAGGAAGGCCGTTCCGACTGGTGGAAACCGGGGAAGGTCTGGGAAGGCGTTTCTGCGGCTATCAAAGTTATCCTCACCGTCAAAAGCAATTCCCCCTCAAGTCTAAAACCTTAAGCCTTGCACACAAATCCAGTGACATCAATGTCACCGCTTCACCACCAGTGATTGACATTGTATGTTCTTTTTTGTATAATTATCAGTAACGACCGTCACGGATATTTACACGGAGGTTCATTATGAGGTATATTGGGTACGCACGTGTAAGCACCGCCCGCCAAGGGCGCTCTGGTTTGGGTTTGGAAAGCCAGGAAGCTGCGATAGCTGCTTATGTCTCAAGTATGGGCGGAGACCTCGAACAGCTCTATGTAGAGGTTGAAAGTGGGAAGCGTGACGATAGGCCGGAGTTGCGAGAAGCGATACAGCACGCGCAACTGATCGGGGCGCGACTGGTAATCCACAAGCTTGACCGCCTTAGCCGTGATCTTGGCTTCATCACTACGCTTCAAAAGAATTTGGTCGATTTCGTAGTTACGGATCTTCCCGGTGCTGATCGTTTCACGGTGCAGCTCTTTGGCGCTTTGGCAGAGAAGGAGCGGTTTATGATTTCGGAGAGAACGCGACAAGCGTTGGCGGCAGCGAAGGCGCGGGGCGTTAAACTCGGCAATTCAAAGGGTGAGGGGTTCACTCCTGAAATCCAGAAAGCCGGAGCGGTAGCTGCAGCTGCGGCTCGAATAGAGAAGGCTGACACCTTTGCAGTGAGGGTAAAGCCGATGGCTGAAAAGCTAAAAGCTGAAGGGTTAAGCCTGCGGGGGATTGCAGCCAAGCTGAACGAAAAGGGTATCAAGACGCCACGCGGTAAACAGTGGACGGCTACGGCGGTAAAAAACGCCATGGAGAGGTAGCGGCATGAGTGCCGGCAAATCGTCTATTATGGCTGTGTGCACACCAAGGGCTAGATGGGAGGCTGAAATCCCGTCAGAGGGAATTTCGGAGAAAGGGGGACCATTCATTTCTTAATACCGCTACCGATGCCGCTCCTACGCCTGTGCTCTTCCTCCCTGCCCCGCATGATATCGCCTAAAAAGATTGACATCAATGTCAATACCGATAGCAATTATTTTCGCACCGCCTCAATTAGTTTGAAAATGAGGGTCAACTCCTCTTTGGTTGCCCCCTCTAAGGCCCGCTCAATCCCTCTAGGACTCGCGACTTCCGGTGAGTGGTGGGAGAAGTCGAACAGCTCCTTCATCTCCACGTCGAGGGAATCGGCTATCTTTTCAAGCGTCTCCAAAGACGGGGAACGTCGGCCAACCTCGATCCTGCTAATATATTTGCCCTCTATTCCTACTCGCTCCGCAAGCTGATCTTGAGACATGCCAACACGTCTCCTAAGTTCCTTGATCCTCGCCCCCAGAAGAGCCCGCTTCATTCCCATCCCGGTAATCCTCCTGCGACCGATGATGGCAGCAAATGAAGCTTTATAAACTAACTGACAGGCCTATTCCCTTGACAAATACGGCCTGGGTGTTAGTCTATGCCAACTTCTGGGCCGACCCCCCGGGTTTTTGGGGCCTCAGATGCTGAAGAGTAACTTCCCTCCACCTTTTGAAGCCAACCTTTTGGGAGACTGTTGATATGTCATACTCGGCATCAGAGACATTTGGAATTCTATGATAAGGTTTACATTTGGGGGCTTCTGAAATCTCCGAGATCATGTATGAAAAGGGGGAATCATGAAAAAGGTTGTTTTTGGGCTGATGGCGGTGTTTTTCACTTCGTCTGTATGTTTTGGGGAAATTTTTTTCTGGGAAGACAAAAGTGGAATTAATTCAACAGAAGACATTTCAAAATTACCGCCTAAATTCCGTGCAAAATATGAAAAATACATGCGGGAGCACTCTAAGACTGAACCCAAAACGGCTGACAAAGCAAAATCTGAAAATATCGCTGACAAGGCAATTCCCGATAGTGCTGTATCTGCAGTCAAGGCACTTAAAAAATTGCAAGCTAAGTGTCAAGCTGGCATTAACCACCCCGATTTCACCTCTGCTTTGGGGGACACAAAATTTGAAGTAAATATGTTTGTCCAGGGCAAGTCCTCAAATGACTTCCCAGAATTGAAAAAATCAGTAACAGAAGCAATGGCTCATTACGAAAAAGCAGGAGTGTATTTGGATACGGGTGCACAGTACCAAAAAACATATATTTCAGCCGGGGATTACACATCGGCTCTTAAAATGAAAGATCTTCACGACGACATGTTTCGCCTGGAAATTTCACGGGCTTCAAAAGAAGTGGATAAATCTTTCTCAGAAATAAATAAATGATTTCAACCTGATTCCGCAAAACTCAAGCTGAACAAGTGGTCTGATGGCTTCCAGGGAGGGATTCACCTTTAGTTTGCTCCGATTGCAGTACAGGTTTTCAAACGATACACCCCGTAGTTATCACCCACTGTTTCATACCGTTTGAGCCCTTGCTAGGCCTATTGTTATGGGGTGATCTCGCTCGCCACCACATTGTAAAATATTGTTTTTATTGCATTTTTAGTTGCTTCGTCAAGAAAAATCTGATATAGTTTAGGTGCTTCGTCAATCCATAAATGTGAAATGGGGGGCAGATGGCGCTGCAAAATCGTACCGATCCTTTTGGTAACATCATTGCGACCCCGGAACGTGGAACACTCATGGGAAACCGTGGGATTCTCCACGATCATGGTCAGCAACTGATCCGAAAAAGCAGAAACAAAGCGTGGGTTTTCTGCTTACTCAACTGGAGGGGGATAAGGCGTCAGGTGATGGGAGAGGGGCGCTATACAGAGCTTTTCTTCTTGGATGAAGCTACTGCGTTTGCTGCTGGGCACCGGCCCTGCTCCGATTGTCAGCGGGACCGATTCAACCTGTTTAAGCGCAGCTGGATTTCTGCCAACTCCGAGTATCACCAGTTAGACAATCCCTCGATTGCTGCGATAGACAAAATCTTGCATGGCGAAAGGATAGGCCGCCGGTCAGAAAAAATATCGTATTCCGACCAAGCTGCGAACGTACCAGAAGGGGCATTCATCAGCCACCAAGGGAACGCTTACCTGAAGTGGAAGGGTAACTATGTACTTTGGACTTTTTCGGGATATCGAGCCGCTGTCAATCTCCCGCCGGAGCAAGAAGTAAACGTTCTAACGCCCCAATCAATCGTCCGATGTTTTTCAGCTGGATTCGTGCCACGGGTGCATCAGTCTCTTGATGAATACTGACTTGACACACATGGTGATTCTTCCTGTCATTTGACGCCCACCAGGGCTGAAAATTGTTTCACTCTTGGGTGTTAGACAACCAGCTACCGTTACCGGGTTGACATTTACTCAAATGAGGGGCGAATGAATAGTTTGAGGCCAGAAAAAGCAAAGAGGCATGAGGGTGTAGGAACCGAAGCTCAGGAAGTCTTTTCCTTGATTGACGGCAAGAAGGTCTCCGCCCACATCCACGAGCACTGGATGGAGGGGGTAGTGGAAAGCGAGGCCTACCGAATGACCTCCTATCAGGTGGCGGTGGACAACGGCATTCCCAAGGAGACGGCCGCCAGGCTATACCTGCTTCCCGGCGACAAAGAATATGTTTTTTAGCACCATCAAGGTGATCCGTTTGGGTGATCCGTCCGATTCGGCGGCAAGGCTTTAAGACTCGCAAAAACAGCAAGTTATGAATGGTCGAGGCGGGAGGTGCTACCCCGTTCATCTCCACCAACAACAAAAGGGGTTAGCTTTTCAGCTAACCCCTTCGTCGTGTCCGGAGCAAAGCGGTGCCCGCCCGGGCTAGATGGCGATGATGAAGACGTAGGGGGACCAGGGGCCCGGGCCGTTGGGAC
Source organism: Geomonas silvestris (assembly GCF_014193515.1). Lineage (GTDB taxonomy): Bacteria > Desulfobacterota > Desulfuromonadia > Geobacterales > Geobacteraceae > Geomonas > Geomonas silvestris. Next base: position 397,139 of record NZ_BLXX01000002.1, read on the forward strand.
CGATGCAGCGGGCACGCACCCCGTACTTGGTTCCCGGGTTCTTGCCGGCGAGCTCGAACTGGGCGTTCAGGTAGATCCCGTCCCGCTGCCAGTTCATCTCGTCGCTCGGGTCGCCACTGCAGCTCTCCACCTCGACCGCCCCGTTCCTGCACGGCTTCCCCACCTTGCAGATGAGCCGCCCTCCGGCAAGCTGGACCACGCTGAGGGAGGTTTCCCCCGTCGGCGCACGGACCGTGCTCTTCTTCTTGGGGACCCGGATCCGCAAACCGAGACGCTGCAGGGCCTCCAGGTTGCCGTTGGCCGCCAGTTCGCAGTGCCCCAGAACCGTAGCCAGGTCGTTTTTCACCACTTCATGCCACTGGTTTTTCTTGGCGATCAGCAACACGTCCCGGTTCTGCGCCGCGTACGAGGCGGTCTCCAGCTCGTTGGTGTTCTGGTCCAGTTGCACCAGCGGGGTTACGTACGACGGGTAGGGCTCCGGGAAGTCCGGGTTTCCCGCCAGTTTTGCGCTGAGCATCCGCGAAAAGGAGACGGTCTCAGCGGACTTCATGCGACCCAAATTGACCTGAACCTTCGATCGACCCATGTGCACCTCCTCCCTCTGTTTTCCGGCTACCAGCCTAGCAGCCCCTATTTTCATGTCCAGCCGCTCCGGGTGCTTTTTTCTCTTCATTGGAAGGTGGCGCCTTTGAAGCGCCGACAGCCGGGCGCCCGCTCAACATTATTTTGCAGCCCGGTCCTGTTTCATTTGCCGAAGTGGGCGCTTTCGGGAGCCCTGTTCTGCTGACAACGCTGCAGCCACCCGATCCAGGGGGGGAAGCTGCGCGGCATGCCGGCCCCGCCGCACATTGCGCGGGCTGGCTCCTCTGCCGCCGGCCGCTGCAGCACTCCCCACGCATCGCGCCGTCGATCCCGGGGGCCGTGCTGCGAATCGGATGAGGGAAGATTACCATCAAAGCAGCGTCGACGTCGGACGGGTTTTACTATAACAAATCGATATGTTTACCTTTTTAGCAACAGCCCCGTTTGATGCGAATCAGCGCTGCGCTGACGACAATCATGACGGGAGGTCTTAAGAGCAGCGGGGGGTAGCTGCCCTGCCAGGGGCGCCTGCTGCAAAGCAGGAAAGCCCGGAGCTCAAACCAGCGCAGTTGTGATCAGGGATGCCGCTGGAGTCCGGCATCAAGAGCACCAGGCAATGAAGCCACGCTCCCCGGACGGCCGGTAAAGGTGCCAGGTCGCGCATCGGGCGTCTCGCGCAGATCCGGGTGCCTGTCTGACAGAACCGGCGCAAGCCACGCTCCCCCCTCCAGCTCAACCGGGCGAAAAGGCACCGCACCGTTTGCTTGACAAACCCCCTCACCTCACCACAATGAGTAGGTGTCAATTTCATACCTGTTGCGGAGAGAGCATGAACCAGCTGCTGGCGGCCCGCGCCCTGATGGGGGCCTCGCTCGCCTTCCACATCGTCTACGCGACCATCGGCATCGGGCTCCCCCTCATGCTCATGATCGCCGAGGGGCTCGCACTCAGGACGGGCGACGGGGAGTGGCACGACCTGGCCAGGCTCTGGATCCGTCCGGCGGGGGTGCTCTTCGCCATCGGTGCGGTCTCCGGGACCATCCTCTCCTTCGAGCTTGGCCTTTTGTGGCCCCAGTTCATGGCCTTTTCCGGCCCGCTCATCGGGATCGCCTTTTCCATGGAGGGGTTCGCCTTCTTCACCGAGGCGATCTTTCTGGCGCTCTACATCTACGGTGAGCGCCGGCTCTCGCGCCGCGCCCTTTTCCTGTGCACCATCCCCCTCACCCTCGCCTCGGCCATCTCGGCCGTCTTCGTCATCAGCGCCAACGGCTGGATGAACACCCCTACCGGCTTCACCATGGTCGGCGGGGTAGTGCGCGACCTCTCGCCGCTCAACGCCTTTTTCAACCCGGCCTGGCGCCACGAGGCGGTGCACGGCACCCTGGCCGCCTACGTCGCTACCGCTTTTGCGGTTGCCGGCCTCTACGCCTTGGCCGAGCTCAGGGGGGCGGGGTTTGCCCACCCTCGGCAGGCGCTTCTCATCTCGCTGGGTGTCGCCACCTTCTCTCTGCCGCTCATGCTCGTCTCCGGGGACTGGGCGGCGAGTGCTGTCGCGAAGCACCAGGAGCCGAAGCTCGCCGCGATGGAGGCGCATTTTCGGACCCAGGCGGCGGCAGCGCTCGTGGTCGGAGGTTGGCCCGATCCGGCAACCGGTACGGTCACCTGGGGCATCGCCATCCCGAAACTCTTGAGCATCCTGGCAAAGGACGACCCGAACGCGGTGGTAAAGGGGCTGGACGCCTTCCCGGCCGATCGGGTCCCCGACCCGCGCCTGGTGCACCCCTTGTTCGACCTGATGGTCGGCTCCTTCTTCATCATGGCGCTTGCCCTCGCGCGGTGCTGGTGGGTTACCTGGCGCCGCCGCGGCGAGCCGCTTAAAAGCGGCACGCTCCTTCTCATCGCCCTAGCCGCCCCCTTCGGCCTCCTCGCCCTGGAGAGCGGCTGGATGGTCACCGAGTTCGGGCGCCAGCCCTGGGTGGTCCAGGGGTACCTGCGCACCTCCCAGGGGGTCACCCCGAATTCGGGGGTTTTCCTCGTGTTCGTCGCCTTTCTCCTGGTCTACCTCGCCCTGACCCTGGGGATTCTGAGGCTTTTGCTGCAGCCCAAGGGGAGGGAGGGGGAACCATGAGCGAGCCGCTTTTTTGGTGCGAGATGGTGCTGGCCCTGGGCTTTGTCCTCTACGCCCTCTTCGGCGGGGCCGATTTCGGCGGCGGCATCTGGACCGCTCTCGCCTTCGGCCCCCGGGCAGAGGCGCAGCGCGACCTCCTCTTCGACGCCATCGGTCCGGTTTGGGAGACCAACCACGTCTGGCTCATCTTCGTGGTGGTCACCCTGTTCACCGCCTTTCCCGCCGGCTTCGCCCTGGTCTTCACCGCGCTCATGCCTCCGCTTGTCCTCGCCCTCATCGGCATCAATTTCCGCGGGGCCGCCTTTGCCTTCCGGCACTTCGGCCGCCAGGCCCGGCGCGAACTCCCGCTGAGCGCCCAGGTCTTCGAGATCGCCAGCGTCCTTACCCCCTTCACCCTGGGAACCGCGGTCGCCTCGCTCGCCTCGGGGCGGATCACCCTGAGCGCCGGGAAGCCGGTCGTCGACCTCGCGGCCTGGCTCAACCCGTTCAGCATCATGGGGGGGCTCGCCGGGCTCGCCGTCTGCGCCTACCTGGCCCCGATCTACCTGACGGTGCGGGTGGCCGGAGCGCTCAGGGAAGACTTCCGCAAGGCGGCCCTCCTGGCCGGTCTGGTGCTCGGGACGCTGACCGCCGCGAGCATCCCGGTCGCCCTTTACCAGGCGCCGCTCTTCGCGCACCGCCTCCTGGACTCCTGGCCGCTGGCCTTCGTGGCCATCGCGGTAACAAGCGGCCTCGGCACCCAGCTTTTGCTCTGGCGCCGCCGCTACGCCCCGGCCCAGCTGAGTGCCGGTCTCACGGTGGCGAGTACCCTCGGTGGCTTCGCCGCCGCACTTAGTCCCGACCTCATCATCGGCGCCTTGAGCCTGGAGGGGGCCGCAGCGCCGCGCGCCACCCTGAGCGCCTTCCTCGGCGTCCTGCCGGTCGGCGCGCTGTTCCTGGTCCCCGCTCTTTTTTACCTGTACTGGACCTTCCGGGGTGAGCCCAACCCCGACATCCCCCCCGCCGGGGAGGAGCCCTGACCCGGGTTAAACCTGGCAGACACATTACGTCTTTTTTATTTTTTCTTGTGCTTGCGCCCTTAAAATGCTACACGTGTTTAAACTTTGAACACCACTAAGACGTCCCAAACGGCCGCCGTCTCAGGGCCCCTCCCTGTGTCAATGCAAGGCCTCACCAATCTCTTAACTTCTCAAGTAGGCCGTCAGTCCTGAAGGCTGGAGGGATTCATGGCATCGACTCTCCCCGAAGCATCTCCCCACACACTGCTGCTCGTAGCTGACGATGCGGCGCAACGACGTCTGCTCGCCGAGGCGCTCGCCTCGAGGTTTCCCGAGCTGGCCCTTGAGGTCGCCGCGGACGAGGCGGCTGGCCTGGAACTCTCTCGCAGCGCGCTGCCGGAGCTCGCCGTCCTGGACCTCCAGAGCCCCTCCGGGGGGATTACCCTGGTACGGAGCCTGCTCGCGGAACAGCCTGCTGCGGCAATCGTCATGGTTACCGACACGGGCGAAGTCGGCCGGCTCCAGGAGGCGATCGGGCCCGGGGTAAGGCAGTACCTTTGGAGGCCGCTCGTCCTGGAGGCCGCCTGCGAGGCGGTAGCCCAGTCCCTGGCCGCGCTGGAACTGGAGCGCGGGGTCAAGGGGCAGGCTGAGTACCTGAGGAAGTTCTCCCGCGCCATCGACCAGGGTCCGGCCATCGTGCTCAGTACCGACGTCCAGGGGACCATCGAGTGCATCAACGCCCGCTATACCGAGCTGACCGGTTTTAAGACCGCCGATGTCCTGGGGAGGCCCTTCAGGGGGATCTGCGTGGAACACCCCGAGGAGTTCGCCGCGCTCTGGAAGGAGCTTTCAGGCGCGGGAGCCGAGGCGCCGGCCGGTGGAGGGGATTACTGCGTGGACTTCGAGTGTCAGTTGCTCTGCAAGGACGGCAGCGGCATCCCGTGCCTGGTCTCGGCCCAGGCGGTGCGGGAGGCGGACGGGACGTTCCAGGGTGCCAGCATCGTAGTGACCGACATGCGCACCCGGAAGCTGATCCAGGACCAGACCCTGCGCACCCAGAAACTCGAATCTCTGGGAGTTTTGGCAGGGGGAATCGCCCACGACTTCAACAACGTACTGACCGGGGTCCTGGGAAACATCAGCTTCGCTCAAGCCCTGGTGCCGGAGGACCACCCGGCGCTCACCCCGCTCAAGGATGCCGAAGAGGCCTCGCTGCGTGCCGCCGAACTCGCCCGCCAGCTGCTCACCTTCGCCCGGGGCGGCAAACCGATCAAGAAGCGGGTCCTGGTGCGCCAGCTGTTGGAGGACTCGGTGGCCCTCGCCCTGAGCGGGTCGCGGGTAGTGGCCGCAATGCGGCTCGCCGACGACGTGGACGCCCTGGAGGCGGACCCGGGGCTCGTGACCCAGGCCTTCAGCAACATCCTGATAAACGCGGCGCAAGCCATGCCGGAGGGGGGTACGGTGAGCGTGGAAGGGCGCCGGCTGCGCCTGGGACGCCGCAACACGCTCGGGGTCCCGACGGGAACCTACCTGCGGATCAGCTTCAGGGACGAAGGGACCGGCATCCCCGAGGCGCTGCAGCGCAGGATCTTCGACCCCTACTTCAGCACCAAACCGGGCTCTTCGGGGCTGGGGCTCGCCTCCGCCTACACCATCATCGTGAACCACGGCGGGCACATCGACGTCCGGTCACGCGCCGGCAAGGGGGCCACCATCATCTGCCACCTCCCGGCAAGCGGCGAACTCCCCGCCCCGCTCCTCAAGCCCCGGCCGTCTCCCGCCCCTACAACCCCGCAGCGCGGTGCGGTGCTCATCATGGACGACGAGCACATCGTGCGCAAGGTCGCCACCAAGATGCTGGAGTCGCTCGGATACCGGGTCACCGCCTGCTCCAGCGGCGAACAGGCCATCGAACGCTACCAGGAGGGACTGCGGGCCGGCCGCCCTTACCTCGCCGTGCTGATGGACCTCACCATCCCCGCGGGGATGGGGGGGAAGGAGGCGGCCAGGGAGATCCTGAACCTGGACCCCCAGGCGCGCCTGGTGGTGTCCAGCGGCTACTTCGACGACCCGGTGATGGCGGACTACCGCGCCTTCGGGTTCTGCGCCGTGATGCCCAAGCCCTACAAGCTCGCCGAGCTCGCCCTCGTCATGGGGCGGCTCTCGGAAGAGGCACCGGGGGCCTGATCCCGCCTCTGGTACGAAGAAGGGGGAGCCTGTGACGGGCTCCCCCTTGTTTGTCGGTGTGCGCTGCCGCAGCTTAGAGGTTGTCCGCCCAGGCTTTCAGGGCGTCCAGGTCCTTGATGAGCAGGGTGCGGCGGCTCACCTTTTCCAGGATATCGCTCTTGATGAAGTCGTTGAGGATCTGGGAGATGGTCTGGCGGGTGGTCCCCACCAGGAGGGCCAGGTCTTCGGTGCTGACCCCGAGTTCCACGATCGACCCTGCGGGGGTGCGGCGGCCGCGGTCCGCCTCGACCCCGACCAGGTACTCGACAAGGCGCCTGCGCACGTCCTTGAAGGCAAGGCTCTCGATGGTGGAAATGGAGTTCTTCAAGAGCTCGCCCAGGACGCGGACCGTGACGAGCGAGACTTCAGGGACGGCGAGGAGCTGCTGCTGTAGCCTGGTCGTGTTGCAGAAAAGGATCTCCGCCCCTTCGAGGGCCTGCACGAAGGCGCGGGTGTGGGTGGAGAAGACGTCGCCCGCCTCCAAAAGGGCCAGGGTGAACTCCTTCTCCTCGAAGGAGAGGAAGACCCTGAGCCGTCCGCTCTTCACCACGAAGACCAGGTTGCGCTCCTCGAACGGGGAGTAGATCAGGGTCTTCTTGGGAAAGTGCTTCAGGGTGAAGTCGCGCGGCAGGCCACCGTCTCCCTGCGGGTCGAAGAGGCGCTGCAGGTCTTTTTCTGTGAGTTTCATCTTCCCCGGCACCGTCGCTCCCTGGTCTCCGGGTGTTGGGACCCGGCCGTCTCGTTAGGCAGCCGTCATTGTTGCAGGTGTTCCCCCGGCGCGTCAACCTCGTAAACGGGTGGCCACGGGTTTCCCGGGAGCGGGGGCGAATGGACCAGCGTGCCGGATTCTCCCCCCTTGGGGGATCCGCCTTAGTGAGTGAGCCGCTCGGTGAGCCGTTCCTTGAGCAGGCGGACCTCGTCAAGCGAGGCGGGTGCGCAGCTGCCGGGGGCGAGGTTCTCACGGTCTGCCTGCCTCAGATCCTCGCTGAAGGAGAGGTGCCCCAACAGGCGCCCGGCGCTGAAAGCCTCCTCGATGAGCCTCCGGTCTCCGGCGTCGCGCACCTTGCTCCCCACCACGAAGACCTCCGCTATCCCCAGGTCCCGGGCAAGGGCCATGGTCTGGTGAGCCGTCTGGATGCTGCGCTGGCCGGGCTCGACCACGACGACCAGGGCGTGCACCGACTCGGCCGTGCGCCGCCCCAGGTGCTCGATGCCCGCCTCCATGTCCAAAATAACTACATCCTCCTCGTCCAACAGGAGGTGCCCCATCAGGCGTTTCACCAGCGTGCTCTCCGGGCAGGCACACCCCGTTCCCCCCTGTTCGAGGGTCCCCATCCAGAGGAAGCGGATCCCGTCGTGCTCGAGGCAGAACTTCTCGGGGAGGTCGCTTACCTTCGGGTTCAGCTTGAAGAGGGTGCCGTAGCCGCCGCTGGCTCCCGTGCGCTCTTCCGCGAGCTCCTTCATCCGGGCGATGGGGAGCAAGGCCCGGGAGCGCGCCGGCGGTATCCCCAGCGAGGCAGCCAGGTTGGCATCCGGGTCGGCATCGATGGCGAGGACGCGACTCCCTTCGTCGGCGAAGGCACGGGCGAAAAGGCTCGCGAGCGTGGTCTTTCCCACCCCCCCCTTGCCGGTGATGGCGAGCTTCAGTCCCTTCGAGTGGCCGTGGCCGTGGTGATGGTCGTGGCCGTGGTCGTGGCCGTGGTGGTGGTCGTGGTCGTGGCCGTGGTGGTGGTCGTGGTCGTGGCCGTGGCCGTGGTGGTCATGGTCATGGTGGTGGTCATGGTGCTCGCACATGTTCTGCTCCTTCAAATTGCGGGGGGAGCAACGGAGCCGCTCCCCCCTTTTTCTTAGATCCCCAGCGCCCTGCGCCGCTCGTCGATGACCGCCAGAAGTTTTTCGGCCGCCGCCTCGGGGTCGGGCTCCACCAGGAAGTAGCCGCCCAGAAGCTCCTTGGCCGTCTCGGTCACCAGGTCGGTCACAACCTTGGAACCGGTCACCTGCGGCATGATCCCCAGGTGGGTCGGAAGCCCCAGGGCGATACTCCAGGTGCCGATGGCCACCGCCTTCTCGGACATCGCCTCCGGTGCGCTGGCCACGAGGGGCAGCGCATCGAGGTCGACGCCGATCTTGTCGGCGAGCGCCACCGCCACCTGCACCGCGCGGCTGTTGTCCACGCAGGATCCCATGTGCAAAACCAGGGGGAGCGGGCCGCCCAAGCCGGCCGCCTCGCCGATCGCCGTCAAGACCCCCTTCAGGGTCTCGCCGGCCCAGGCGAGCGTCGCCTCCTGGTTCATCAGGCCGTGCTTGGCGAAGGCGCCCGCGCCGCAGCCGGTCGCCAAGAGGAGCACGTTCTCAGCGGCGAGTTTCTTCGCCATGGTGACGAAGCTCGAGTCCTGCTTGGCGTTGGTCGAATTGCAGCCGGCGAAAAGCGCGATGCCGCGGATGTTGCCGTTCACGACGTTGTCCAGCAAGGGCTTCAAGGGGTCCTCGGCGTCGAGGAGCGCGAGCGCCTCGAGGATCGCCTCGGCGCCGAAGCCGACGATCGAGGTCTCCTTGAAATCCGGGATCAGCACCCTTTGCGGGTTACGCCTCTTGAAGGCCTCGATGGCCAGGGTGACGATCTGGCGCGCGTTCTCGGCACCGGTCTCCTCCTTGAAGGAGACGTGGCGGGTGCCGGTGATCTTGCAGTCGTCCATGGTGGTGACGATCTCGGTGTGGAAGCAGGAGCCCAGCTCGGCTATCGAGGGCATGATGCACTGGACGTCCACCACCATGGCGTCTACCGCCCCGGTCAAGAGCGCGAGCTCCTGGGAGAGGTAGTTCGCGGCCAGCGGTATGCCGTGGCGCACCAGGACCTCGTTTCCGGTGCAGCAGACCCCGACCAGGTTGATCCCGGCGCTCGCCCCGGCGCGGCGCGCCTCGTCCTCCATGGTGTGGGCGATCTCGCAGACCAGGTCGCTTAAAAGCGGGTTGTGGCCGTGCAGCGCGATGTTGACCGCGTCCTCCTTGAGCACCCCCAGGTTCGCCGCGGTGATCACCGGGCGCGGCGTGCCGAAGAGGACGTCGGAGAGTTCGGTGGCGAGCGCCATCCCGTTGAAGTCGGCGAGCGCCCCCTTCACCCCCCCGAGTACCAGGTTCACCGGGTCGGCGTCGCAGCCGACGTTGGTGCGGGCCATGATGCCGGTCACCACGGCATCGATGTTGTGCGGCAGGACCTCGAGACCCGCCAGCTTGTCGAGCCGCTTTTCGGTGAGGCTCGCCTTGATCCAGGTGCAGGGGTCGTGGTGGTCCTGGTTCTGGAAGTCGGCCAGGGTTAAGAGCGCCACGTCGCGGGCCACCTCATGGGACCCGCGCCCGGCTTCCTCGATACCGAGCCGGCCTGCTATGCGGCGCAGTTTGGCCTCGTCACGGATCTGGTAGTCGGCAAGCCTTCCTTCGGCGACCCCCAAAAGGGCCAGCGCCACGTGGCGGCCGTGCTCGGAGTGCGCGGCGGCACCGGCCGCCATCATGCGGACCACGTTTCTGGCTACGATGACGTCGGCGTTTGCACCGCAGATGCCGCGCTTGGGGCCGTCCCCGAAGGGGTCGATGCGGCAGGGTCCTTTCCAGCAGACGCGGCAGCAGATCCCCAGCTGGCCGAAGCCGCACTGCGGCTGCATGGCCTTGTGGCGGTCCCACACGGTGTCGATCTTTTCTTTCTTGGCAACCGGCAACAGGACGGAGGCGGACGGGTCGAGCGAGAAGTTCTGGTTCATGGTTTCACCTTCCTTAGGGCGAGATGTTTGTGGGTCTGGGCGAGTTCGGCGGCGCGCGCTTCCATGAGCGACTGGCGCAGTTCCTCGAGGTCGACGAGGCTTATCGCCTTGGTGGGGCAGGCCTCGACACAGGCGGGGAGCTCGCGCCCGGTGTCGGCGCAGAGGTCGCACTTGCGCGCCACCCCGCCGTTACTGCGTCCGTCCGGCACCGTACCGGCTTCGGCCTTCACGGTGATGGCGCCGAACGGGCAGACCATGACGCATACCTTGCACCCGACGCAGTTCTTCTCGCGGATCACCACCCGCCCCCCCTCCTGGGCGATGGCACCGGAGGGACAGGCGAAGGCGCAGGGTGCGTCCTCGCACTGGCGGCACTGCACCGGCATGGCGACCCCGGCCGCGGCCACCACCCGGTTCCGGGGGCGCAGGATAACTCCCTTGAGCGCCGCCTCGTGCAGGCTCGAGGCACCGTGGGCGATGGCGCAGGAGAGCTCACAACTGTGGCACCCCAGGCACTTGCCGGCGTCGCAAAAGACGATGGCATTTTCACGCTGCAACTTGTTCATGACATGCTCCTTGTGGGATCTGTTGTACTGCCATTCTCTACACACTCTCCTCGCGCCCGGCGGCGCCGCGTCCCAGCCAACCCTCAGAATCGAATCCCCCCCGTCCCCCCTTTGCGAAGGTTCATCGGGAAATTTGAAAAGTTGCGCTACAGGTGCGCGTTTCGGACAGTGGCAACTCTGGATGAAATCCCCACTGTCCCCCCTTCGCAAAGGGGGGGACGAGAGGCCGCCTGCCTTCCTGCGTGCTACCTCAACTGCGCTTCCCCGGGAACCCGTTTCCCCTGGGATCGATGGCGTTTTCTTCTCGTCAGCGGTCGGTGCAGGAGATGCAGGGATCGATGGAGTTCACGATGAGCGGTATCCGGCTTACCGGTTCCCCCTTGAGCATCTCCCCGAGGGCAGCCCAGTTCGGGTAGCTGGGGACCCGCCACTTGAGCCTAACCGGCAGGTCAGTGCCGTCGGTCCTCAGGTAGTAGATGAGCTCGCCGCGCGGCGCCTCGGACTTGGCGATCACCTCTCCCGCCGGGATCTCGGGGAAACTCATGAGCGCCACCGGCCCCTCCGGAAGCTGATCCAGACACTGCTCGATGAGCGACACGGCCTGGCGCGCCTCGACAAGCCGTACCAGCGCGCGGGCGCGCACGTCGCCGGCGGCCTGCACGGCAACCTGGAAGCTCAGCCGGTCGTAGGCGCCGTAGGGGCTTTTTTCCCTGACGTCGTAGTCGATCCCCGCCGCGCGGGCCACGGGGCCGACCACCCCGAAGGCTTGCGCCTGCTCCCGGGTCAGGACCCCGACCCCCACGGTGGCGGCGGCAAGCGCAGGGTCGTCCGCAAAGACCCGGTAGAGCTCCTCAAGCGGGGCCTTGAGCCCCTCCAGCTGGCTCTTCAGATAGCCGACCCTCCCGGCGTCCAGGTCGTAGCGCACCCCGCCGATGCAGTTCGCCGCCAGGTCCATCCGGTTGCCGTAGATCGCCTCCTTGGTCTGCTGCACGGTCTCGCGCAACTCCATAACCCGGCGAAAGAGTGCGTGTTCCCCGACGATATGGGCGACCACCGCGCAGTTGAAGAGGTGCGACGCGATGCGCTTTATCTCATCCGCCACCGCCCTCAGGTACTCGGCCCGGGGCGGTACCACCATCCCCGCCAGCTCTTCCAGGGCCGTGCAGAAGGTACTGGGATGGCTGTTGGAACAAAGCGAGCAGAGCCGCTCCAAAAGCGTGATGTTCTGGTAGAAGTTGCGCTTGAGCGTCAGGTGCTCGAGGCCCCGGTGCACCTGGCCGGCCAGCACCTCGAGGCCCGCAACCCGGTCCCCCGCGGTCTGCACCCGGAAGTACATGGGCTCCTCGAGCCCCAGCTGGCGCGGCCCCAGCGTGATGACGGTGCGGCTCATGGGGCCACCTCCTCTTGGGCGGCCTGCACCTCGCGCCAGAGCCTCTCCCCGTTCGCACCGTTTATGAAGGTCGAGTAGGGGATGAGCCGCTCGAAGAGAGCCGGCTCGAGGGAGCGGTCCACGAAGAGCCTCCCCGGGTTGGGGTGCCCCAGCACCTCGATGTCGTAGAGCTCGCGGAACTCGCGCTCCTGCCAGTCCGCGTTGCGGTAGACCTGGGTGAGCGAGGGAACCCGGGCCCCCTCGAGGGGAAGCTCGAGGGTCAAGGTCAGGGTGCTGCCGTCCAGGTCGAAGTGGTAGGCGATCTCCCTGCCGATGGCGTTTTGCGGGGAGGGAACCAGGTAGGCGCTCACCATGCTCAGGCGCGCCTCGAGCCCTGCAAGCGCCCGGGCCACCATGGGGATCTCTTCCGGGTTGCCCAGCCGGTACCAGCCGCTCATCCCCCCTTTTGCGTCCCGCCGCCAGGCCGGCTCGCCCCTTTGCGCACCGAGCACCCCTTCCAGCACCCGTGCTACCGTTGCCTCTACGTCGTGCATCGCTTCACCCCTTCAAGACTTCTCACCTGGCGGCACTCGCTGCACAGGGTCTGCAACCGGGCGGTCTCCGCACTCAGCGCCCGGTATCCTTTCTTCATGAGTTCCGGCACCACCGGAAGCATCGGGACCCCGCACGCGCTGCAGGGGATCCGGGGAACCACCCCCTTCTCGACCTGGCGGTATTTCTCCGCCTGACGGTGGGCCAGGTCCCACTCCCTGGTGGGGGCGAGCGCGCCGGTCGGGCAGTAATGGCTGCACATGCCGCAGAAAAGACAGCTGTTGTGCCACAGCGTGAAGCCAAGCCCCGCCTCTTCCTCGTCGAAGCGGATGGCCCCCCCGGCGCAGACGTGCTGGCAGATGCGGCACCCCACGCAGGCCTCGGCCCGGTAGCGCATCCGGCCGCGCAGGTTTTCCGTCAGGGAACCCTCCTCCGGCCCAGGGGACACGGGGGGGTGCTCCCCGCCCCGCCAGAGCTGAACCGCCTTGGCGATGCCGGCCACGATGGCCTGAGGGCGCGGCGGGCAGCCGGGGATGTTCAGGTCCACCGGCACGAACTCGTCGAGTGGCGCCACCACGGCGTAACTGTCGCGGAAGGCCCCTCCCGAGATGGGACACACCCCGATCAGGACCGTGATCTTCGGGTCGGGGACCTCGGCGTATTCGGCGAGGACCTTCTCCCTGCTGCTAACGGTGAGCGGGCCGGTGATCAGCACCAGGTCCGCCTGGGTGGGGTCGGCGGTGAAGCTCAGGCCAAGGCGGTCGAGACCGAACCTGGTGATGGCCTCGGTGGCGGCCAGTTCCACGTCGCAGCCGTTGCAGGAGCCGGTGTTGATCCGGTACAGGCGCAGCTTCGGGAGAGGTGGTACCTTGCAGGTGTGCATGTCGCATCCGTCCTTGTGGCGGCGCCTTGTGGCGGCGCCGGGTTTCCAAGCTGGTACGGACTATAGGGGAAAGGAGAAGGAAGTTCTGTCGGCTGGCCGACAGTTGGTGTTTTTTGTGGAGGGGAGAGCTGCCTTGCGGCGGACCGGCGGGGTTCTTCACTAAGGCCCCCTCACCCCGCCCCTCTCCCGGAGGGCGAGGGAGAGGCGGTAGCCCGTGCGAGGGGGAAAAGTCCCCGAGTGCCCCTTAAGGCGCGACAGCGCCCTTAAACGTCAAGAGGCCGCCCCATAACGGGTGCGGCCTCTTAAGTGATGTACGTCGTACGTCTCGTGCTACTTCCGGTGCCCTCGGTAGATGGCGACCAGGGCGATCACCGCCCAGACCACCGCGAAGGCCGTGATAAAGGTAGCATAGAGCATGTTTCCCTCCAGGCTAGGTGCAGATACTGCATCGGATAGTCGGTACTAGGTACCGGTCGGCTACGGGTTGGCCCCGCCGCCTACTACCTTGTAGAAGCTGACCATGTTGTTGAGCCGGGCCAGCACCACGCTGATCAGGCTCTGCTGCGAATCGTAGAGCGAGCGCTGCGAGACCAGCACGTTCAGGTAGTTGTCGATACCCCGCTCGTAGCGGGCCTGGGAAAGCCTCAGGCTCTCGCTGTTGGCGTTGGTGAGCGCCTGCTGCGCCGCCAGCTGATCCTCGATGGTGCCGCGCTGGGCGAGCGCATCGGCCACCTCCCGGAAGGCGGTTTGGATCGCCTTCTCGTACTGGGCGACCATGATGTCGCGCTCCACCTCGCTCGCCTTCAGGTTCGCCTTGTTGAACCCGCCGTCGAAGATGGGAAGCGAGACCTGCGGGGCGAACTGCCAGGCCAGGGCGCCTCCCTTGAAGAGACCGGAGAGGCTGTTGGAGCCGATCCCGACCGAGGTGGTGAGGGCGATGCGCGGGAAGAAGGCGGCCCGGGCCGCGCCGATGTTGGCGTTCGCGCCTTTGAGCTGCGCCTCGGCCTGCAGGATGTCGGGGCGGTTCAAGAGGACATCCGAGGGGAGTCCCGGGGTGAGGTCCTTAACCCCCGTCATGGTCGCCGCGAGCTGCGTGGGCTTGAGTTCGTCGGGGACCACCGAGCCGACCACCAGGTTCAGCGCGTTCTCGTCCTGGGCGATCAGGGTGGTGTAGCGGGCGATGTCCACCCGCGCCGCCTCCACGCTGGTCTGGGCCTGGCTTAGGTCCAGCGCCGAGGCGACCCCGGCCGCAAAGCGGCTCTTGGTGAGGTCGAAGGAGGCCTGCTGGTTCGCCAGGGTCCCCTGTGCGATCCTCAGGCGCTCCCGGTCCGCGGCGAGCGTCAAGTAGCTCGTCGCCACCTGCGAGACCAGGCTGATCTGCACGGCGCGTCTCGCCTGCTGGGTGGCCAGGAACTCTTCCAGCGCCTGGTCCTTGAGGCTTCGCACCCGCCCGAACAGGTCGAGCTCGTAGGATGCGGCACCAAGGCCCGCGGTGTACTGGTGGCTGGTCCGGTGGCTGCCGGTGCTGGAGAAGTCCTTCGGGATCCCCTGGTAGTTCGCCTCGGCCGAGGCGTCGATCTGCGGGAACAGGTCGGCGCGCTGGATCTGGTACAGGGCCCGGGTCCGCTCGATGTTCAGGACGGCCACCCTCAGGTCGCGGTTGTTGTTGAGCGCGAGCTCGATCACCTTCCTCAACTGCGGGTCGACGAAGAACTCCTGCCAGGGGACCTCGGCCAAGGGTTTCTGGTCCTTGGCCGCCGCCTGGCTTGTATAGGCGGCCCCGGTCGGCCAGGCGGCCGGCACCGGTGCCTCGGGACGGCTGTATTTCGGGGCCATGGTCGAGCAGCCGCTAAGCACCACGAGCGCCCCCAAGGGGAGGACGAGGCCTCCCAGCATCTTTCTCATGACGGTCATAGGGTTTCCTCTCCAACAGTTTCAGGTACGGCAGCCGGCGCGTGCTCCTTCTTCGCGAACATGCGCGAGACCAGCACGAAGAAGAACGGGATGAAGAGCAGGTCGATGAAGGTCGCCGACAAGAGCCCGCCGGTCACCGCGGTGCCGATGGCGTTCTGGGCACCGGCGCCGGCCCCCTTGGTCAGCGCAAGCGGCAGCGTACCGAAGAAGAAGGCGAGCGAGGTCATGATGACCGGGCGGAGCCGGATCTTCACGGCCTGGCGGGTCGCCTCCATGAGTCCCAGCCCGTGGTGCAGCTGGTCCTTGATGAACTGGATGATCAGGATGGCGTTCTTGGTCGACAGGCCCACCGTGGTCAAAAGACCGATCTGCAGGTAGACGTCGTTGGGAAGCATCCTGAGTTTCACCGCGGTGACCGCGCCGACCAGGCCCAGGGGGAGCATCAGGAGGTTCACGAACGGGATGGTCCAGCTCTCGTAGAGGGCGGCCACGCTCAGGAACACCACCAGAAGCGAGATGGCGTAGAGCGCCGGGGCCTGGGCGCCGGCGTTGCGCTCCTCGTAGGAGAGGCCGGTCCACTCGTAGCCGATCCCCTGCGGCAGCTGGGCCGCCATCTTCTCCATCTCGGCCATGGCCTCGCCGGTACTCACCCCAGGCGCCGCGGCACCCATGACCTCGGCGGACGGGATGCCGTTGTAGCGCTCCAGGCGCGGCGAGCCGTACTGCCAGCGCGCGCTGGCGAAGGCCGAGAAGGGGACCATCTCGCCGGACTTGTTGCGCACGTACCAGGAGTTGATGTCCTCGGGGAGCATGCGGTACTGGGCGTCCCCCTGGATGTAGACCTTCTTGATGCGGCCGTTTTCGATGAAGTCGGTGACGTAGGTGGAGCCCCAGGCGGTGGAGAGCGCGCTATTTACGTCGTCCAGCGATACCCCCAGGGCGCCGGCGCGCACGTCGTCCACGTCCAGCTTGAACTGCGGGGAGTCGTCCTGGCCGTTGGGGCGCACCGCCACGAGTTTCGGGTTTTTCATGGCCATCCCCAGGAGCTGGTTTCTCGCCTCCATGAGCTTCGCGTGACCCAGGCCGCCGCGGTCCTGCAGCTGGAAGTCGAAGCCGTTGGCCTGACCGAGCTCCACGACCGCCGGGGGGGCGATGGCGAAGGCCAGACCGTCGCGGATCTGCGAGAACCCCTTCTGGGCGCGCATCACGATCGCCTTGGCCCGCATGTCAGCGGTGGGTCTCAGCTTCCAGTCCTTCAGTTTCACGAAGCAAAAGCCCATGTTCTGGCCTCGGCCGGCGAAACTGAAGCCGGAGATGGTGACCACCGACTCGACGGTGTTCTTCTCGTTCTTGTCGAAGTACTCCTGGACCTGCCGCATCACCGCCATGGTCCGCTCCTGGCTGGCACCGGCGGGAAGCTGCACCTGGCAGTAGAGGATCCCCTGGTCCTCATCCGGGAGGAACGAGGTGGGAAGGTGCAGGAAGAAGAAGGCCATCACCCCGACGATGACCGCGTACACCGCGAGGTAGCGGCCGATCTGCCCGAAGGACTTGCCGACGATATGCTCGTAGCGCTCGCGGCAGAACTCGAAGGTGCGGTTGAAGTAGCGGAAGAACCAGGCGAACCAGCCCCGTTCGCCGGCGTGGTGCCCCTGCTCGACCGGCTTTAGGAGCGTGGCGCACAGGGCCGGGGTGAGCGTCATGGCCACCAGCACCGACAGGATCATCGCCGAGACGATGGTGATGGAGAACTGCCGGTAGATGACGCCGGTGGAGCCGCCGAAGAAGGCCATCGGGACGAAGACCGCGGTGAGCACGGTCACGATCCCCCAGAGCGCCCCGGTGATCTGCCCCATCGACTTGATGGTCGCCTCACGGGGCGGGAGCCCCTCCTCGGTCATGATGCGTTCCACGTTCTCGACGACGACGATGGCGTCGTCCACCAAGAGGCCGATCACGATGACGAGCGCGAACATGGTGAGCGTGTTGATCGAGAAGCCCGCCGCGGCGAGGACCCCGAAGGTTCCCAGGAGGACGACCGGCACCGCGATGGTCGGGATGAGCGTGGCCCTGATGTTCTGCAGGAACAGGAACATGATGATGAAGACCAGCACGACCGCCTCGAAGAGGGTCTTCACCACCTCTTCGATGGAGATCTTCACAAAGGGGGTGGTGTCGTAGGGGTACACCACGCGCACCCCGTTCGGGAAGAACCTGGAGAGCTCAGCCATCTTGGCCTTGATGCGGTCCGCGGTCTGCAGAGCGTTGGCACCCGAGGCGAGGCGGATCGCCATGCCGCCGATCGGCTTCCCCTGGTAGTAGGACTGGATGTCGTAGTTCTCGGTACCGATCTTCGAGGTCGCCACGTCACGAAGCTTCACCGTGGAGCCGTCCGGGTTGGTACGCAGGATGATGTTGTCGAACTGCTCGGTGGTCTGCAACAGGGTGCGCGCCGTGATGGTCGCGTTCAGCTGCTGGCCGGGCAGCGCCGGGTTGCCGCCGAACTGCCCCGCCGATACCTGGGCGTTTTGCGCCTGCAGCGCCGCCGTCACGTCACCGGTAGAGAGGTGGTAGTTGTTCATCTTGGTCGGGTTGAGCCAGATGCGCATGGCGTTCTGGGAACCGAAGACCTGGAGCTCGCCCACCCCCTCGAGCCGGCTCACGATGTCCTGGACGTTGGAGACCAGGTAGTCGGTGAGCGCGTTCCTGTCCATGGAGCCGTCTTCGGAGATGAGTCCGACGAAGATGAGGTAGTTGCGGGTGGACTTCACCACCTGGACACCCTGCTTCTGCACGATCTGCGGCAAAAGGGGCGTCGCGAGCTGCAGCTTGTTCTGCACCTGCACCTGGGCGATGTTCGGATCGGTCCCCGCCTTGAAGGTCAGGTTGATGGAGACCGCCCCTGCGGAGTCCGAGGTGGAGGACATGTAGATCAGGTTATCGATGCCGTTTAGCTTCTGCTCGATGACCTGGGTGACGGTGTCCTGGACCGTCTGGGCGCTCGCGCCGGGGTAAACCGCGTTGATGGTGATCTGCGGCGGCGCGATGGCCGGGTACTGCGAGACCGGCAGCGCCTTGATGGACAAAAGGCCCACCAGCATGATCATGATCGCGATCACCCACGCGAAGATCGGTCGGTTTATGAAAAAACGGGGCATCGTGATTCTCCTTTAGTTCCTTGCTGCTGCGGGCTTAGCGGCCGGTGCGGCAGCGGCGGGTTGGGCCGTCCCGGCGGCGGGGGTGGCGGCAGCCGCGTTGAAGGGGACCGCCTTCACCGGAGTCCCCGGCTTGGCCTTTTGCAGCCCGTCCAGGATCACGCGGTCGCCTGCCTTGAGGCCATCGCCCACCAGCCAGTTGTCCCCCACGGTCCTGACCACCTTGACGACGCGCGGCTCCACCTTCTCGCCTTCACCCACGGTCATCACCACCGCCTCCCCCTTGGGGTTGCGGTTCACGCCGCGCTGCGGCACCAGGATGGCCGCGTCGTTCACCCCTTCCTCGATCTGGGCGCGCACGAACATCCCCGGCAGGAGGGCCTGCTTGGGGTTGGGGAACACGGCGCGCAGGGTGACCGATCCGGTGCTCTGGTCCACGGTCACCTCGGAGAACTTGAGGGTACCCGGCAGCGGATAGGGGGTGCCGTCCTCCAGGAGGAGTTTCACCCGGGCCTGTCCGGCGCCGTCCTTCTTCAGGACGCCGTTGGCCAGGTTCTGGCGCAGCCTCAAAAGGTCCGAGGTCGACTGGGTCACGTCCACGTACATGGAGGAGAGACCCTGGATGGTGGCGAGCGGCGTCGCCTGGCTCGCGGTCACCAGCGCGCCGTCGGTCACCGCCGAGCGGCCGATGCGCCCGGAGATTGGGGCGGTCACCCTGGTGTAGCCCAGGTTGATGTGGGCAGTCTCGACAGCTGCCTTGGCGGCGGCGACATCCGCCTCGCTCTGCTTCAGGGAGGCGTGCGCGTCGTCGTAATCCTGCTGGCTCACCGCTTTGATCTTCACCAGGTCGCGGTAGCGCTCCTCCTTGAGTTTCAGGGTCCCCAGGTTCGCTTCGGCGCGCGCCAGCGAGGCGCGTGCGCTGTCGTAGGCGGCCTGGTAGGTTGCCGGGTCGATCTGGTAGAGGACCTGGCCCGCCTTGACGTCGGTCCCTTCGGTGAAGACACGCTTCTTGATGATTCCGTTGACCTGCGGGCGGACCTCGGCGATCAGCTGCGGTGCGGTTCTACCGGAGAGTTCGCTGATGAGCGCCACGCGCTGCGGCTTGATCTCAAGGACTCCCACCTCGGGCGGGCCGGCGGGGGCGGGAGCCGCCGCGGTGGCCGCTTTCTTTTCACAACCCGTGACCAGCAAGCTGCCAGCGATGAGTCCCACAGTGCCAATGAGTTTTAAGCTCGTCCTTACTTGCATACAACACCTCGTACTTCGTTGATTGATGGGGCTCCGCTGGCGGCGCCCCACGATTGAATGGTATGAATCCTATCTCCTGATGCCGTCCCAGCACGCCGCCATGAGTTTGTCGATCAACTCGTCGTTGAGGGCGACGAACCCCAGGATGTGGTCTCGAACCACGACCTTCAGGGGGCCGAAGGCCAGGGCGAACAGAATGGGCATCGGGAGGTCCTTGATGACCTGCTGGACCACCCCCTCTTCCAAAAGGTCGCGGTAGATGTGGCAGTCCCCGGTTTTCCGCTGCAGGATGTCCCTCTTGAACTCGACCCCGTAGGGGGAGTTGTGGAACTGCTCGATGTAGCGGAAATGCAGGGGGTGATTCACGAAATAGCGTGCGAGGGTGGTGAAGATGTGGTGGAAACGCTCCCTCAAGGGCTTGGCTTGCTGGTAGTCCTGCATGATCACCGCGCCGATCTTGTCGTCGATCTCGTGAAAGAGGTCGACGATGAGGGCGTCCTTGTTCTCGAAGTAGCGGTAGATGGTCCCCGCCGCCACCCCGGCCCGCTCGGCGATCATCGCCATAGGCGCGCCGTGGAACCCCTGCTCGGCAATCAGTTCGAGCGCCGCGCGGAAGATCTCCTCACGCTTGTCACAGCAGTTCGACATGTTCGCAGTACCCCCTTGTACCCTCGAGTGAATGAACACTCGTTCAGTAGATTTCCAGCACTACGCCGTTTCCATTTTTTTGTCAACGGTGATTTTCTTAAGGAAACTTGCAATACCACCGTATTGTAAGGATTGTGCAACGATTTGTCAGGATCGTGCAAGAATCCACGAGGGTCCAAAAGCGAATGATCGTTCACTCCGATTGGGGTGCAACGATACTATCGTGTTCGTCGATAGGGGAGGCAGGGCGGCAGGGTAGTCTTGGGAAGCGGGTCGGGGGGAGAGGGGACTGCGGGACCATTGGGTCAGAGATGCGCCCCCTCACCCCTACCCTCTCCCAGAGGGCGAGGGGGGTGGCTCCCGTGGTAGCTGGGGGGCTCCGCGGAAGGCCGCGAGGCGACCGCCGATCCGGTTGCGGGTTGTGGGGCCAGGGAACGCAGACCTGCGACGCTGGAGCGTCCCGCAGAGGCGTTCCCACGCTCCGGCGTGGGAACGAGGGCGCAAAGGGGGGGCTGCTACCCCCTCCTGAGCACGCGCTTGTCGCCCATGCGGATGGTGAGCTTCTCCTGGTCGAAGAATTCCAGCAAAGGAATCATGAACTTGCGGGACAGGCCGGTTATCTCCCGGAACTCGGGAGGGGTGATCTCGCCCTTCTCTTTGAGGTAGGCGGTGAGTTTTTCGCGCAACTCCTGGAGCGCTCCCGGCGCGTAGAAGATGTCGCTCTTGACCTTGGCCGCCCTCCCCTCGCGCACCAGGAGGTTCGCGTGGTCGAGGAGCTGCTTCTCGGTGCACCCCAGCTGGTCGCAGAGCTCCTTCTGGGTCGGGGGTTCCAGCCACCCCTTCTTGAGGATCTCCTCCAACTTTGCCTGCACCCCCGCCTGGTCCACGGTGACCCCGACCTTGCGCCCGGGGAGCTTCACGATGTCGCGCTCGGACTGGGCGGAGCCGTCCTTCTCCATGCTGGCCAAAAGCGGGCCGAAGAAGCGCGGGTCGCTACGTCTGGGGACGCGCGACTTGAGCTCCTCCTTGCCGATACCCTCCTGCATCGGGTTGTCGTTCAAGTAGCTCACCAGCTCGTCGGAGAGCTTCTGTTTCAGCGCGGCGAAGGCCTGCTTCCCGAGGAAGATGCGCGGCTCCTTCACCACCTGGAGCACGGCCCCGGAGGAGAGCAGGGGGCCTAGCGCCGCATCGATCTTCTTCGTGGACATGCCGGATCTGTTCACCAGCTCCTCGAGGGAGAGACCCGAGAAGAGCGAGGACTCCACCATGAGGCGGATCCGCTCCTGGTCGGTCCCCTCTTCCGCCGCGGCCAACAGCTCGAGTGCCTCGGAGCTCCGCCTCCTGCGGCGCGGGGGGCCCGGGTCCAGCACCGTGCCGCCCCCCAGGGTCGCCTGGGGAGAGTAGGTGCGCACCACGAAGGGGTCGCCCGGCAAGAGGAGCACCGGGTGGGCAAGCCTTAGCTGCGCGAAGCAGCTCTCGCCGGGCTTCAGGAGGTCGCGGTCGAAGAGGATCACCTGTGCCGGCACCTCGTAGGTCGCCGAATGCAGCCTCAGGGTGGCCCGGTGTTTCAGGTCCTTGGGTGCCGAAGCGAGGTAGTCGAGCCTGACGTCCACGGCGCGGGTGGGGCGGTAGAGCCCCTTGGGGACCACCACGTCGCCGCGCTGAACCTCGCTGTGGTCCACCCCCTGCAGGTTCACCGCGAGCCGCTCGCCGGCACCGCCGCGCTCCACCTTGGAGCCGAAGGACTGCACCCCGCGCACCCGGCAGGCCTTCCCCGCCGGCAGCACCTCAACCTCGTCCCCCACCGCAACCGAGCCGGCGAGGAGCGTCCCGGTGACCACCGTGCCGAAACCGGTCACCGTGAAGACCCGGTCCACGGGGAGGCGGAACGGGGCATCCACGCGCTTTTGCTCGATGAGCCCGGCCATCCGGACGAGCTCCTCTTTGAGGACCGGGATGCCGTCGCCGGTTCGCGAGGAGACGGCCACGATCGGGGCTTCGGCCAGAAAGCTGCCGGCGAGATAGTCGCGGACCTCCTCGGTCACCAGGTCGAGCCAGTCCGGGTCCACCATGTCCTTCTTGGTGAGCACCACGATGCCGCGCTTCACCCCCAAAAGCGAGCAGATCTCCAAGTGTTCGCGGGTCTGGGGCATGATCCCTTCGTCGGCTGCGACCACCAGGAGCACCAGGTCCATGCCGCCCACCCCGGCCACCATGGTGCGCACGAAGCGCTCGTGGCCGGGGACGTCGACGATGCCGAAGCGCACGTCGCCGGGGAGCTCCAGGTGCGCGAAGCCGAGCTCGATGGTGATGCCGCGCGCCTTCTCTTCCTTGAGACGGTCGGTGTCGATGCCGGTGAGGACCTTGACCAGCGAGGTCTTGCCGTGGTCGATGTGGCCGGCGGTGCCGAGGATGAGGTGTTTCATGTCGTGGGGCTCCTAAAACTCAGTGGTACAAAGGACTCAATAGACGAAAAGGACACAAAGGACGAAAAGACACCCCGGGTTATACCTAAAAAAACCGCATACAAGGCAACCCGTAATCTTCGGCCCGTCTTCGAGGTCGCGGCAAGGGTCGCCGCATCTATGTGCCGGCGCTCATTCCTTGAACTGCAGTTGGTAGAGCCGGTAGTAGAGACCTTTGGCGGCCAGGAGCTCGGCGTGGGTCCCCTCTTCGGCCTTTTCGCCGCGGTGGATCACCACGATACGGTCCGCGTCGCGGATGGTGGAGAGCCGGTGCGCCACCACCAGTGTGGTGCGCCCCTCCATGAGCCCTTCGAGCCCCTGCTGGATGAGACGCTCGCTGGCCGGGTCGACGCTGGCCGTCGCCTCGTCCAGAACCAGGATCTCCGGGTCGAAGGCCACGGCACGGGCAAAGGAGATCAGCTGGCGCTCGCCGGCGGAGAAGTTCCCCCCGCGCTCGCGCACCTCCTCGTCGAACCCCTTGGGGAGCTGCCTGATGAAGCGGTCCGCCCCCACCACCGCCGCCGCGCGCTCCACCCGCTTGGCCGCCTCGGGATCTCCCAGGGAGATGTTGTAGGCGATGGTGCCGGTGAAGAGGTAGGGGTCCTGCAGCACCACGCCGATGCGGGAGCGCAGGGACTTGAGGCTCATCTCCCTGATATCGGTGCCGTCGATGCTGATACAGCCGCGGTTGATCTCGTAGAGCCGGGACAAAAGCCGTGTCACGGTGGTTTTTCCCCCGCCCGTTTCGCCGACCAGGGCGACCTTCTCGCCGCTTTTCACCTCCAGCGAGAACCCTTTGAGCACGTAGTCCTCGTTGTGGTAGGCGAACCAGAGGTCACTGAAGGAGATGCTCCCCGGCGTGCGCCTGCCGCCTGCGGCGGCAACCGCTGCCGCTTGCGGGGGGGAGACCAGCAGCCGGGCCGGCTCCTGTTCCTCTTCCTTCTTGTCCAAAAGCCCGAAGATGCGCTCCAGCGAAGCCATCGCCCCCTGCATCACCGAGTACTTGGCGGAGAGGTCCCGGATCGGCGAGAAGAAGCGCTCGATGTACTGGATGAAGGCGACCAGGGCGCCGAAGGAGAGGGTCTCCTTGACGATTTCGCCGCCGCCGTACCAGATGATTAGCGCCACCGCCACCGAGGAGAGGGATTCGACCACGGCGTAGAGCGCGGCGTCCCAGGTGATCACCGGGAGGTTGGCGTCCCGGTAGGACTCGTTGAGGCGCCGGAACTCCCGCGCCTCGTCGCGCTCCCGGTTGAAGAGCTGCACCACCATCATGCCGCCCAGGCTCTCGGCGAGGAAGGCGCTCAGGTTCCCGAGGCGGGCCCTGACCTGGCGAAAGGCGACCCGCATCCAGTTGCGGAAGGTGAAGGCGACCCAGATCAGGAGCGGCAGCACCGAGAAGGTGACCAGGGAGAGCTTCACGTTCATCCAGAGCATGATCCCCACGATCCCCGCAAGGACCATGACGTCCCCCACGATGGTCACGATGCCGGCGGCGAACATCTCCCCCAGGACCTCGATGTCGCTGGTGAGCCGGGAGACCAGGCTCCCCACCGGCGTCTGGTCGAAGAAGCGGGCCGACAGGCGCTGGATGTGGGCGAAGAGCTCGATGCGGATGTCGTACATCACCTTCTGGCCGACGTACTGCAGCAGGTAGACCTCGACGAAGGTGACCGCCGACTCGGCGAAGATGAGCCCCAGAAAGCCTGCGGCCAAAAGGGGAAGCCCCTCGAGTTTCCCGGTGACGATGTGGTTGTCGATGGCGCTCTTCAAGAGCCAGGGCTGGGCGAGCTTGGTCACCGCCATGATGGGCAGCATGACGAGCACCACCCAGATCAGGCGCCGGTAGGGCGCGATGTACCGGACGAAGCGCCGCATCAGCTTGCGGTCGTACATCTTGCCGACTACTTCATCTTCGTAAATGCCGCCAAAGTGCATGGGTGTCCTGTTGGTCTTCCTGCCGGGCGCGTCGCGCTCGCATCTATTACAGCTTCTCGATCTCGGCCTTCAGCTGCTCTTCGCGGTGGATCGCCGCGTAGCGGCCACCTTGCGCCAGGAGCTCTTCGTGGCTTCCCTGCTCCGCAATGGCACCTTCCTCCAACACCAGGATCCGGTCGCAGCCGCGCAAGGGGGAGAGCCGGTGCGAGACGATGAGCACGGTCCGCTCACCGTAGTAGGTGGACAGGGCGCGCAAAATCTCCTCCTCGGTATCGGCATCGACTGCGGAGAGCGGATCGTCCAGGATGAGGATCTTCGGCTCCTTGATGAGGGCCCGGGCGATCGCCACACGCTGCTTCTGTCCGCCGGAGAGCGCCACGCCGCGCTCGCCGACCAGGGTGTCGTAACCGTCGGGGAACCTGGCGATATCGCCCGCGAGCCCCGCGATCTGGGCCGCGCGCTCCACGTCCTCGCGGGTGGCACCGGGCTTTCCGTAGGCGATGTTGTCGCCGATGCTGCGGGAAAAGAGAAAGCTCTCCTGGGGCACGAAGCCGACGGCGGCACGCAGGGTGGCCAGCGGGATCCGGTTCAGCTCCACCCCGTCCAGGAAGATCTGGCCGTCGGAGACCGGGAAAAGTCGCGGGATGAGCCGCACCAGGGTCGACTTGCCGCTCCCCACCACACCGACGATGCCGATCCGGGATCCCTTGGGGATCTTCAGGTCGATGCCGCGCAGCGTGGGAGCCTGGCCATAGGAAAACTCGAGGCTGCGGAACTCGATCTCCCCCTCGATGACGGCGTCGGTGGCGGGGTGCGCGGGATCGGTCACCACCGGGTGCGCGTTGAGAATCTCTCCCAGCCTCGCCATGGACGCCGCACCGCGCTGCAGCATGTTGAGGATCCAACCGAACATGATGGTCGGCCAGACCAGCATGGCGAGGTAGCCGTTGAAGGCGACGAAGCCGCCCAGGGTGAGCTCCCGGTGGATCACCATGTTGCCACCGACGAAGAGGACCACCAGGGTGCCCAGGGCACCGGTCGCCGCCATGACCGGAAGCATCCAGCCGCGCAGCTTGGCGACCCCCATGCTGGCCTCCAGGTAGCTCGCGCAGACCTCGCGGAAGCTCTCCACCTCCCCCTCCTCGCGGCAGTACGCCTTCACGACCGCGGCCGCCGAGACGTTCTCCTCGACGCTGCTGGTGAGTCGGGAGAGAGCCTCCTGCATCTTCTTGGAGCGGCGGAACATGGAAGCGCTCATCTGCTTCACGATGTACACCATGACCGGGAAGGGACCGATGGCGCACAGGGTGAGAAACGGCGAGATCCGGGTCATCAGGAAGACGGCCGCGCTGTAGACGATGACCGTGTTGAAGAGGCTTAGGACGCCGAAACCAAGGAGCATCCTGACGTTGGTGAGGTCGTTGGCGAGCCGGGAGAGGATGTCGCCGGTGCGCCAGGCGGAAAAGTAGGGGCGATCCAGGGTCAGCAGCTTCTGGTAGAGGTCTTCGCGCAGGAGGAACTCGATGCGGCGCCCGGCGTTCAGCATCGTGGTGCGGGAAAAGACGCGCACCACACCCTGGATGAGCGCGGCCGCGGCGATGAGGCCGCCGTACTGCGCCGGGGTGAGCGAGGCGGGGGTCGGGTGCTGCAGCCCCTCGATGGCGAGCTTCAGGAGCCAGGGTATGGCGAGCCCGCAGGCATTGGTGCCCACCAGGAGCAGCACACCCACGCAGTAGGCACCCCAGCAGGTCTGCATGTATGTGGAAAGACGGCTGAGTTGGCTGATAGCACGCACCTCGCAGGGGATTGGACCACCGTTACATGTATGCTATTTCGTCAGAGGTGTCAAAGCTTTTGCCAGTGCGGACCGGCCTTCGTTTCTGTTTTAAAATGACGTAAACCACCCCGGGCAAGGGGCCCGGCGAGGCGAGGCCCTCCAAGCCCAAGCCACCCGTACCCGCGGCACAAATCATTCTAGATCAACCACTTTCACCGCAGACCCTTTTCCGCCCCTCTTTGTTTTAAAAAATTGAAGGTTTTCGGTAATTTTCGAACAATTGGGGAGCCTCGGAAAGCGCTTTTTCTGGCCTGTTTCGGCAAAAGACATTTACTTTCAGCTAGTTCCCATGAAAAGTTATGCTTGCTTTTTTGTTTTAAAATGGCTTATATTCTGCCCGAAATTACCTGACGCCCTCGAACTGCCTGCGCGAAGCGGCAAAAAGACACCAAAATAAAACGCTGTTCTCGGCATGGCGAGCATCCCGTTAAGGATCTGTTGCTTTTTTGTTTTCAATGAGCGTATGATTTAGCCGCTTCATTATAGGTTTAGTACTCTAGCGCAGGCTTGGCGCCTGACCTCCCCTCCCGCAAGCGCCCGCCTTTCGCCTCCACGATTCACTTCCAGTCGCGAGGTTTAGCCGTGAAAAACAAGTTGATGCACCTCTCCAACGAGACGATGAACGTCGGTTTCGTGAAGAAGGTGGAGGCCCTGTCCGGCACGTCGGTGCGCCGCTGCTTCCAGTGCGGCAAGTGCTCCGCAGGGTGCCCCATGACCGGCTTCATGGAGCACCCGCCCAACCGCGTGGTGCGCCTGCTGCAGTTGGGCCAGGGGGCGCGCGTCCTCGCCGGCCGCTCCATCTGGTACTGCGCCTCCTGTGAGACCTGCACCACCCGCTGCCCGAACAAGGTGAACCTCGCCGCCATCATGGACGCCTTGAGGAAACTCTCCTGGGACGCCGACGGCCCCTCGAAGGAGAGCTACGTGCAGCTTGCCAACCGCCTGTTCATCGAGAACATCCGCACCTACGGCCGCCAGTACGAGCTGAGGCTGGGTGCGGCCTTCAACATGAAGAGCGGGCAGTTCCTAAAGGACCTGATGCTCGGTCCCAAGCTTTTGTCCCGCGGGAAGATGAAACTCTTCCACCAAAAGAACAAGAACCTCCCCGAGATCGAGGCGATCTTCAACCGTATCGAGGAGATGCGTAAAAAAGGAGAGGCGCTGTGACCCCTGGCAAGAAGAACCTCCTTACCTACTCTTACTACCCCGGCTGCTCGCTGCACGCCTCGGGCCGGGAGTACGACATCTCCACCCAGGCGCTCTTCAAGGCGCTCAACCTGGGCCTTAAGGAGGTGCCGGACTGGTTTTGCTGCGGCGCGACCCCGGCCCACAACGTGGACGAGCTCCTCTCGCTCTCCCTGTGCGCCAAGAACCTCTCCCTGGCGGACCAGGTGGAGGGGGACCTGGCGGTCGCCTGCGCCGCCTGCTTCTCGCGGCTTAAGACCACCCAGCACCACCTGAAAGAGGACGACACCAAGCGCCACCAGGTGGAGACCGCCATCGCCGGCCCGGCCAGCCTCGGCAAGCCCGTGAAGCACATCCTGGAGATCCTGGCCCGCGACTTCGGCCTGGCCCGCCTCGAGGAGAGCGTGAAGAAGCCGCTTCTGGGGCTCAAGGTCGCGGCCTACTACGGCTGCCTCCTGACCCGCCCCCCCGAGGTGCCGGAACTCGACGACTGCGAGGATCCCAGCATCATGGAGGACATCCTGCGCGCCCTGGGTGCCGAGCCGGTCAAGTGGAGCCACCGCATGGAGTGCTGCGGGGCGAACTTCACCCTGTCGCGCCCCGGCGTCGTCCTGAAACTCTCCAACGCCATCCTGACCTCCGCCCAGGAGGCCAAAGCCGACTGCATCATGGTCGCCTGCCCCCTGTGCCACGGCAACCTGGACATCCGCCAGGAAAGCATCAACAAGTACGGCACCCCCGAGGGGTCCTTGATGGGGAACATCTTCGGCTCGGACTACATCCCGGGCTCCGAGGACGGCGCGCGCCGCGAGATGCCGATCTTCTACGTGACCCAGTTGGCCGCGCTGGCCATGGGGGTCCCTACCGACAAGCTCGGCCTGGAGAGCGTGATCGTCGACCCGCGGCCGCTTTTGTACGAGAAAAACCTTCTGTAGGAAGTCAACGGCTTGGGACGCGGAACCGTCCGGAAACCACGGCAAAAAAGCAGGATGAACCACCACCCAAGGCTTTTTGGGTAACCCGAAAGGCTTAACCCCTGTTTGTTCGACTTGGTTTCAAAGATCCGCCCAAGGGTTTTAAGAGGAAAGCTATGTCCAGAATCGGCGTTTTTGTGTGCCACTGCGGGGAGAACATCTCGCGCACGGTTGATGTGGAGCGGGTCGCCAAGGAGGCGGGCGAGATCCCGGGGGTTGCCTACTCCTGCGATTACAAGTACATGTGCTCCGACCCGGGCCAGAACCTTCTGAAGAAGGCGGTGGCCGAGCATAACCTGGACGGCGCCCTGGTGGCGGCCTGCAGCCCGCGCATGCACGAGAAGACCTTCCGCAAGGCGGCCTCGGCAGCGGGGCTCAACCCCTACCTGTGCGAGATGGGGAACATCCGCGAGCACTGTTCCTGGGTGCACGAGGACCGCGAGGAAGCGACTGCCAAGGCCTCGGACATCGTGAAGTTCATGGTGGAGCGGGTCAAGAAGGGGAAGTCGCTCGCCCCGATCACCGTTCCGGTCACCAAGAAGGCGCTGATCATAGGCGGTGGCATCGCCGGGATCCAGGCGGCGCTCGATATCGCCGACGCCGGGCACCAGGTGGTCATGGTGGAGCGCGAACCCTCGATCGGCGGGCACATGGCGCAGCTCTCCGAGACCTTCCCGACCCTGGACTGCTCGCAGTGCATCATGACGCCGAAGATGGTGGACGTCGCCAACCACCCGAACATCACCCTCTACACCTACGCCGAGATCGAGAAGGTCGACGGTTACATCGGCAACTTCCAGGTAACGGTGCGCAAGAAGGCGCGCTCGGTGGACGAGTCGAAGTGCACCGGCTGCGGCGTCTGCATGACCAAGTGCCCCAAGAAGAAGATCCCCAACGACTTCGACCAGGGGCACGGGATGCGCACCGCGATCTACGTCCCCTTCCCGCAGGCGGTCCCCAACACCCCGGTCATCGACCGGCAGAACTGCACCATGTTCCAGTCCGGCAAGTGCGGGGTCTGCCAGAAGGTCTGCGGCCCGGGCGCCGTCGATTTCGAGCAGCAGGACACCCTGACCGTGGAGTCCGTGGGGGCCATCGTGGTCGCCACCGGGTTCAAGCTCTACTCCATCGAGCGCAAGCCCGAGGAGAGCGCCATCCAGGGTTACGGCGAATTCGGTTACGGCACCATCCCCGACATCATCGACGGCATGACCTTCGAGCGGCTCGCCTCGGCCTCCGGCCCGACCGGCGGCAGGATCCTGCGCCCCTCCGACGGCAAGGAGCCCAAGCAGGTGGTCTTCATCCAGTGCGTAGGGAGCCGTGCGAGAGAGAAAGGGATCTCCTACTGCTCCAAGGTCTGCTGCATGTACACCGCGAAGCACACCATGCTCTACCACCACAAGGTGCACGACGGGCAGGCCTACGTCTTCTACATGGACGCGCGCACCCCGGGCAAGGGGTACGACGAGTTCTGGCGCCGGGCCGTGGAGGAGGAAGAGGCGGTCTACATCAGGGGGATGGTCTCGCGCATGTACCAGCGCGGCGACAAGATCGTGGTGATGGGAAGCGACACCCTGGTGGGCGTGCAGGTAGAGATCGAGGCCGACCTGGTGGTCATGGCGACCGCGGTGCAGGCGCAGGACGGCGCCGACCTCCTGGCCCAGAAGCTGGGGATCTCCTACGACAAGTACAACTTCTACTCCGAGGCGCATGCCAAGCTAAAACCGGTGGAATGCGCCACTGCCGGAATCTATCTCGCAGGCGCCTGCCAGGGGCCGAAGGACATCCCCGACACCGTCTCGCAGGCCTCGGCCGCGGCGGCCAAGGTTATGACGCTCTTTGCCAAAGACCAGCTGGAGCGCGACCCGGTGGTGGCCAAGGTGAACGAGAAGTACTGCGTCGGCTGCCTGGCCTGCAAGAAGGTCTGCCCTTACGGCGCGGTGGAAGAGCGCGAGATCAGGGACCGCCAGGGGAACCTGGTGAAGGTGGTGGCCAACGTGAACCCCGGTGTCTGCGGCGGCTGCGGCACCTGCCAGGCCACCTGCCCGTCGAAGTCGGTCGAGCTGGACGGCTACACCGACGAGCAGATCATGGCGATGATCGAGTCGCTATAAATCGGCGGCGCGTGTCTGATCGGACCGAGCGGTCGGGTCGGACGGATCAGTTCGATCAGGCGCGCCGCACATATTGAGGATTGCCAATGCACGCTGAAAAGCTCCAGCACGAGTTTGAACCGAAAATAGTCGCCTTCGTCTGCACCTGGTGCACCTATGCCGGAGCCGACCTGGCCGGCACCAGCCGGATGCAGTACCCCGCCAACGTCCGGGTGCTCAAGTTCCCCTGCACCGGGCGCATCGACCCGGTCTTCATCCTGCGCGCCTTCCAGAAGGGGGCCGACGGGGTGCTGGTCTCGGGGTGCCACCCCGGCGACTGCCACTACATGGCCGGCAACTTCCACGCCCGGCGCCGTTTCGCCGCCTTCCGCGCGCTCCTGGGCTTCGTCGGCGTGGACCTGGAGCGGCTGCAGTTCTCCTGGGTCTCGGCGGCCGAGGGGGGCAAGTGGGTCGAGGTGGTGACCGAACTGACCGAAAAGGTGCGCAGCATGGGCCCGATGAAGGAGTTCAAGGCGCTGGAGAACGAAGAACAGTGGTCGGGCGCGCTCAACACCCCCGAACTGCGCGAGGCGTTCGAGAGCATCACCTGACGCCAGGGCGGTGGGGCGCGCACCACCCAAACCACTGACCAAGTCACGTTGTGGCAGCGTCACCCACCCCCCTGCCCCCTCCCGTCAAGGGCGGGGGTGAGCTGGAATCCGCCCGAGTCCGGTTGGTGGGCGAATGATTATTCGCCCCTAGGTAAATCGAAATTTCCCGCATCGCACGCCTTCTGGGCTGCGACGCCGAGGGTGCCGAGATATGAACGCTAAAGCTGAAAAAATCCGGGTCGCCAGCATCGATCCCTCCTACTACCAGGCGGTAACGGACGCGATCCGCACCGAGGCGGTGAAACTGCTCTCCGAGGAAGCTGTGGTTGCGGTGGTGGGCTACCTGCCGGGCCGGCGCACCGGTACGGCGGTCCCCGGACTGGTGACCACGCCCGAACAGGCGCAGCAGCTCATCTTCTCGCCAGCCTGCGTCAACAACCTCTCGCTCTACCTGACCAAGGCGAAGAAGGGGGTTTTGAAAAAGGGGAAGGTGGCGATCATCGCCAAGGGGTGCGACCTGCGCGCGCTGGCGGGACTCATGGGCGAGTCCCAGGTGAAAAAGGAAGACATCTATACCATCGGGATTGCCTGCGCCGGGGTCTTCGGCGCCGACAGCAACCGAAGCGGCGGCCTCAGCGAGGCGAGTATCGCCCGCAAGTGCCGCGAGTGCACGGTGCACCAGCCCGAGGGAACCGATCTGCTGGTGGGTACCCTTCCGGAGCTTCCCCAGCTGACGCCGCTTGAGGCCGAGGAACTGGCCCGTCTCGAGGCGCTCTCCCCGGAAGAGCGCTGGGCTTTCTGGAAGGAGCAGTTCGCCAAGTGCATCCGCTGCCTGGCCTGCCGCCAGGTCTGCCCGTTTTGCTACTGCGAGCAGTGCCTGTGCGACAAGAACCGCCCCCAGGCGCTGGAGAGCTCGCCGCGCCCCGCCGGCAACACCGCCTGGCACATCGTGCGCGCCATGCACCTCGCCGGCCGCTGCGGCGGCTGCGCCGAGTGCGAGCGGGTCTGCCCGATGGATATCCCGCTCAACCTTTTGAACCGCCGCATGGCGATGGAGCTCAAAGAGCTCTACGACTACGAGGCGAGCACGGTTCCCCAGGAAAAGGGGCCGCTCACCCGGTACCAGGAGGACGACGACCAGTCGTTCATCAAGTAAAAGGACACGAGACTGCCATGTCGCTACTGATTACCGAAACGAATCTGCGCTCGCTCGTCGACGCCCTGGTGAAGGACGCCACGCTGGTGGTGGGTCCCAAGCTCTCCGGAAGCGTCGTGCTCTACCAGCCGCTCGCCGCCGGCGACGACCTCACGCTGGACGAACTGCCGCGCCGCTCCGCGAAGGAGCTCTACTTCCCGGTCTGCGAGGACATCCTGACCTACAAGCGGGAAAACGGCAAGCTGGAGGTACGCGACATCGACCGTTCCCGCTTCCCCGAGACGGTGCTGATCGGTGCGCCCCCCTGCGATGCCGGATCCCCTTCGATCCTGGACGCGGTGTTCTCCTGGGACTACAACGACGAGTTCTACCTGGAGCGGCGCAGGAAGAGCACCATCATGGGCATCGCCTGCACCAAGGGAGATGACGCCTGCTTCTGCACCGCGGTGGGGCTCGCCCCGGACGCCAAAGGGGGGAGCGACCTGTTCCTGACCCCGCTGGTGGGCGGCTCCTTCCGCTGCGAGCCGGTTACCGAGAAAGGCCAGGCGCTCATCGACAAGCACGCCGGGCTCTTCAGCGAGGGTGCCGCGGGCGAGGCGGTCGCTTTCGCCGACCAGTCAACGGGGAAGCTGGACCTGCCGAAGATCAAGGAGTGGCTGAACGGGCACTTCGAGGATCCGCTCTGGGAGAGCATCGCCGATATCTGCGTGGGGTGTGGCGCCTGCGCCTTCATCTGCCCGGCCTGCCACTGCTTCGACATCAACGACGAGGGGAACCCGGATAGCGGCACCCGGCGCAAACACTGGGACGCCTGCGGTTTCAGCAAGTTCACCAACCACGCCTCGGGCCACAACCCGCGCGACATCCAGAACAAGCGCTACCGCAACCGGATCATGCACAAGTTCAAGTACTACGACGACAAGTTCGGCAAAACCCTGTGCACCGGCTGCGGCAGATGCATCCGCGCCTGCCCGGTGGGGATCGACATCGCGGAGATCCTCGACACTATCAACAAGAAGGCTGAACAGGGATAAAGACTAAAACCTGATCCAACAGGGATGAATGGGATTAAGGGAATACACCAATCCTTAACGTCTTAACGCCTTTATCCCTTTTATCCCTTTTATCCCATTCATCCCTGTTCCGAGAGTTTGGTCTTTTCTTTCATCCCTGTAAAAGGTTACGCCATGTGCAAATCGGATAACATCTACCTGCCGCACCTTGCCACCATCGAAGCTATCGTCGACGAGACGCCGGACGTCCGGACGCTGCGCCTGGTCTTCCAGGACGAGGCGGTCCGCGAGAGTTTCTCGTTCCGCGCCGGCCAGTTCGCCGAGTACTCCGCCTTCGGCTCGGGCGAGTCGACCTTCTGCATCGCCTCGGCTCCCACCCGCAAGGGGTACATCGAGTGCTGCTTCCGCAGCGTGGGGCGCGTCACCGAGGCGCTGAGAAGGCTCGAGGTCGGCGACACCATGGGCGTGCGCGGCCCCTACGGGAACTCGTTTCCCATCGAGCAGTTCTACGGGAAGAACCTGGTCTTCATCGCCGGCGGTATCGCGCTTCCCCCACTGCGCACCGTGATCTGGAACTGCCTGGACCTGCGCGACAAGTTCGGCGACATCACCATCGTGTACGGCGCCC
This sequence comes from Geomonas silvestris, assembly GCF_014193515.1. Classification (GTDB taxonomy): domain Bacteria; phylum Desulfobacterota; class Desulfuromonadia; order Geobacterales; family Geobacteraceae; genus Geomonas; species Geomonas silvestris. The sequence goes on from NZ_BLXX01000002.1 coordinate 431,063, forward strand.
GCTCGGAGGCCGACCTGGTCTACAAGCACGAGCTGGCCGAGTGGCAGGAGCGCTCGGATGTGCGGCTGGTGAAGTGCGTGGACCCCGGCGGCAATGGGCCCGATTTCGACGGGAAGGTGGGATTCGTCCCGACGGTTTTGGAAGAGGCGGCACCGAGCGCCGAAAACACCATCGCCCTGGTCTGTGGGCCGCCCATCATGATCAAGTTCACCCTGCCGGTGCTGGAGCGCCTCGGTTTCGCCGACGACGCCATCTACACCACGCTGGAAAACCGCATGAAGTGCGGCGTCGGCAAGTGCGGACGCTGCAACGTGGGCAACGTGTACGTCTGCAAGGACGGCCCGGTGTTCACCGCGCGTGAAGTAAAGGCGATGTCCCAGGAGTTCTAGGGTTCACTGATCAGCGACCTAAAAAAAGCCACGCATAAGCGTGGCTTTTTTCACTGCTGGGCCTGAAATTGTTCACCCCTTTGCGACAACCTTCCAGGATCTCTCCCACTTTAGCCTTGACACCTGCCCGACTTTGCGCGAACGTGCCTCCCTGTCCGCGGGAGGAACCTCCTGCCCATCATCAGCCTAGAGAGTCCCTGATGCCGTACCTGCTGCTCACCCTAAGCGCCTTTATCTGGTCCGGAAACTTCGTGTTGAGCCGGGCCATGAATGCCACCATTCCTCCCGCCGGGTTCGTCTTCTGGCGCTGGCTGGTGGCGATCTGTGTGCTCTGCCCCATCGTCATCCCCAGGCTGCGCAAGGAGTGGCCGCTGGTCCGGGCTAACCTGAAACTCGTCTGCGTCTGCGGGTTCTTCGGCGTCACCCTCTTCAACTTCCTGATCTACACCGCGATGCACAGCACCACCGCCATCAACGCGGCGCTGGTGAACTCGGCCATCCCCGTTTTCATCCTGATGTTCGCCCGGCTGATCTTCGGTCAGACCGTCTCGCTGCGCCAGCACGCCGGCATCGCGCTGTCGCTCGCCGGGGTTGCCACCATCATCCTGCAGGGGGACCTGGGCCGGATCCGCACCCTGAGCTTCAACCGCGGAGACCTTTTGGTGCTTTTGGCCGCGGTGGCCTGGGCGCTCTACTCGGTGGCGCTGCGCCGCTACCCGCAGGGGCTCAACCCGTTCGTCTTCCTGTTCTCCATCTCGCTAAGCGGGCTCCTTTTCCTGGTCCCGTTCTACGCCTTCGAGATACACTCCGGCGCCGTGATGAACGCCAACACCCCTACCCTTTTAAGCATCGCCTACGTCGGGATCCTCGCCTCGGTGGTCGCCTTCACCACCTGGAACATCGGCCTTAGGCGCGTCGGCGCCCACGTCGGAGGGCAGTTCATCCACCTGATGCCCGCCTTCAGCACCATGCTGGCCGTCGCGTTCCTGGGCGAGCAGCTGCACCTCTTCCACATCGTGGGGATCGCGCTCATCCTGACCGGCATCGTCTGCGCCACCTTCCGGATCGCCAAGACCGCCTGATTTGCCAAACAGTACTTCCGCCCCGCATTATCTTTTGCCAATTCTGCATCTCCTTTCAGCTGGTTAGAGCCCGTCTTCCGTTCGCAAATGCCGTATACTCTATTGCCGCGATTTTTGGAGACTGGTATCCTATCGCCTGGTAACAGGAAGCATCGTCAAATCCTTCCCGGTCAACGCTGACCTTCACCAGTGCGGCTCCCGCAAGATCCCCCGCGACAGCGTCCTGAATGGAAACGGCCCAAGGATGCGCCTACCCAATTTGATTTCCCACGAAGTGACCTCGATCCGAAAACGACCCCAGAGGAAGGTGACCCATGTTCGAAGTCTTGAGTAACGAAGTTCTCGCCGAGAACCTCCACAAGATGGTGGTGTCGGCACCACGCATAGCCAAGGCCCGCAAGGCAGGACAGTTCGTTATCGTCCGCCTGGCGCAGGGCGAGGAGCGCATCCCGCTCACCATCGGCGACGCCGATGCCGCGGCCGGGACCATCACGCTGTTCATCCAAGCCATCGGCGCCTCGACCCGCCGCATCGTGCAGACCCAGCCGGGCGGCTTCATCCGCGATGTCGCGGGCCCCTTGGGCAAGGAAACCCACATCACCAACTGGGGCCGGGTGGCCTGCATCGGCGGCGGCGTGGGTACCGCAGTACTCTTCCCGCTGGTGAAGGCGCTTCACGAGGCCGGCAACCAGATCACCACCATCATCGGCGGCCGCTCGGAGCGCTACATCATCCTCGAGAACGAGCTCTCCCCGCTCTCCGAGGAGTTCCTGGTGACCACCGAAGACGGCAGTCGCGGCTTCAAGGGGTTTGTGACCGGTCCGCTCTCCGAGCTTCTGGCTGACCCGGAGAAGGCGCCCAAGGCGGTCTTCGCCGTCGGCCCGGTTCCCATGATGAAGGCAGTGGCCAACCTCACCCGCGAAAAGGGGATCGAGACCATCGTCAGCCTCAACCCGATCATGATCGACGGCACCGGCATGTGCGGCGGCTGCCGGGTGCAGATCGGCAACGAAACCAAGTTCGCCTGCGTAGACGGCCCGGAATTCGACGCACACCTGGTCGATTTCGACGGCCTGAGCGACCGGCTCACCAGCTACCGCAAGGAAGAGGCCACTTGCCTCGCAGCGGAGTGCAAACTGGGCAGGGAGGAAGCCTAATGAGTAACAAGTTGACAGCGAAAGAGCGGCTGGCCATCGAGCGGGTTCACATGCCCGAACTGCCCGCCGATGAACGGAGCAGGAATTTCGAGGAAGTGAACCTAGGGCTGAGCGGCGACCAGGCGCTGGAAGAGGCCAAGCGCTGCCTGCAGTGCAAGCACCGCCCCTGCGTGGCCGGCTGCCCGGTCGGGGTATCGATTCCCGAGTTCCTGGACGCCCTGGCCAGCGACGATCTGCCCCGCTCGGTGCAGATCCTGCGCGGCGATAACGCGCTTCCCGCGGTATGCGGCCGTGTTTGCCCGCAGGAAACCCAGTGCGAGGCGCTCTGCGTGCGCGGCATGAAGGGGGAGTCGGTCGGCATCGGCTACCTGGAGCGCTACGTGGCCGACTGGGCCATGAACCATCCGGACCGGCTCCTGGTCGACCAGCGCGCACAGAAGACCGGTAAAACCGTTGCCGTGGTCGGCTGCGGCCCGGCAGGCCTCACCGCTGCCGGCGAACTGGCGCAGAAGGGGCACGCAGTGACCATCTTCGAGGCGCTGCACGACACCGGCGGGGTGCTGCGCTACGGGATCCCCGAGTTCCGGCTTCCCAAGGAGATCATCGACCGCGAGGTGGCCCACCTGATCGACTTGGGGGTCAGCATCGAGTGCAACGTGATCATCGGCAAGACGCTGACCATCGACGAGCTGCGCGAGGACTTCGACGCGGTGTTCGTCGCCAACGGCGCAGGGCTCCCCACCATGCTGGGGATCCCCGGTGAGAACCTGAAGGGGGTCTACGCGGCCAATGAATTTCTGACCCGCGTGAACCTCATGGAGGCCGGACGGAAAGAGGACGCCTCGACGCCGATCATTAAGCGCAGCGAGGTCGCCGTCATCGGCGGCGGCAACACCGCCATGGACTGCGTGAGGACCGCGCGCCGGCTGGGTGCCGAGCGCGCCATGATCGTCTACCGGCGCAGCGAAGCAGAGATGCCGGCCCGTGTCGAAGAGATCAAGCACGCTAAAGAGGAAGGGGTCGAGTTCGTCATGCTGACCGCCCCGCTGGAGATCCTCGCCTCGGAAGATGGCTGGGTGCGGGCGCTTAAGTGCCAGAAGATGGAACTGGGCCCTGCCGATGCCTCCGGGCGCCGCCGGCCGCAACCGATCGAGGGCTCGGAGTTCGAACTTTCGGCCGGTGTCATCATCAACGCGGTCGGCACCAACGCCAACCCGCTTTTGACGGCTACTGCTCCGGAGCTGCAGTTGAACAAGTGGGGGAACATCGTGGCGAATGAGAACGGCGAGACCAGCATCCCCGGCGTCTTCGCCGGCGGCGACATCGTGAGGGGCGGCGCGACGGTCATCCTGGCGATGGGCGACGGGAAGAAGGCTGCGGCTGCTATTGATGAGTATTTGAAGACGAAGTAGGGCCGGTTTTTTCAATTACCGACACGAGAGGCCTGGGCTAACTGCTCGGGCCTCTTTTTTTTGCTCTCCACATCTTGGCGCTATCACGAGCTACCGGCTTCCCCCACCCCCCCGGCCCCCTCCCGCAAAGGGGCGTGGGAGGAACGGCGTCAAACGCTTCCGAGGGGTTAGCTTTGACCTTCTGCAGCAAACATTTTTTTTGGCGAGTGCCTGCAAAGTGCAAATCCACCATGTCCCCCCTTTATCAAAGTGGGGGACGTGATGGCCTCGTCGGTGCTACGTGGCAACAGCAGGGGTGGTGGCACTGCCGGTTTTCCCCTGTCCCGCTTTTCAAAGCTAGTCCAGACACGTCCCGATTAACGGACATGTAGGGGCGAATAATCATTCGCCCTGCACGCCGGCAGGCGTGTCGTACACGCCAGTACCACCTGACATCATGCTTCGGCCTTCGGCCGCCTCTCCCGTCCGGAGAGGTTGGGCGAATGATTATTCGCCCCTACAAGGTCAGAAAGGCCGAGGGAGCCGTAAGGGGACAGGCACCTGGCGGTGCCAGTCCCCCTCGATGTCTCATTCTAGGAGTGCTGCTGCGACAGCGGCTCTTCCGGGTTGAGCCAGTCGAGGAACGTTTGCAGTAGCTTGGTCGGCTCCGCTTGCCGGGTCAACAGGCGCAGGCTGCGTTTCAGATCGAGGGGGGACTCGATGCCTACCAGCCAGCCGTGCTCCAACTCGCGCTGTACCGCGATCCGCGACAGGCACCCTACCCCCAACCCCTCCTCGGCCGCCTTCTTGATGGCTTCGGTGTGCCCCAACTCCATGGCGATGGAAAAGTTGAGCCCCTGCCTCGCCATTGCTGCTTCGAAAATCTCCCGGGTGCCTGAACCTTTCTCCCGCATCAGCCAGTCTGCCTGCTCCAGTTGCTCTGCTGTGACCTTTCCCGCTTGCGCCCACGGGTGCTTCTCCCCTACCACCACGACAAGCTCGTCCTGCCTCCAGGTGCAGGCGTTCAGCGAACCATCATGCCCCGGCCCCTCGATGAGCCCCAGGTCGTACTCGCCGCTGACAACGGCGTTCTCTACCAGGTGGGCATTTGCTACCTGCAAGAGCACCTTGGCTCGCGGGTAGCAGGCTGAGAAACCGCCCACAACTGCGGGGAGCAGATAATTTCCTATGGTGGTGCTGGCTCCGACGGTGAGGACTCCGACCGGCTCGCCGAGAGAATCGTTGAGGAACTGGTCGATCTGGTGCACCTGCTGGATGACGTCGCGCGCCTGGGGGAGGATCGCCCTTCCCCGGTCGTTCAGGATCAAGCGCCTTCCCTGGCGCTCGAAAAGCGGCGCTCCCGCCAGCCGCTCGAGCTCGGCAATGGCCATACTCACCGCCGACTGGGTCAACAATAGCTCGCTGCTCGCCTGAGTTACGTGCCCGTAGCTCGCCACTTTCTCGAAGATTTCCAACTGCCTCAAGGTAAGGGTCACCGTCACACCTCATAAATCCTACTGATGCAATGCATGAATATTTCCAATTTTTATTTATATAGAAGCAGCCGTATTATGCAATCAGTTTCTTGAGTAATGGAGGGGAAAATGCAACGGCAGATAGCGAAGATGGTAATGCTAGCGGGATTAGCGGTGAGCGCGCTTCCGGGGACTACCACAACCCTCGCCCTGGTCATGGGGACGGCAGTTGGACTTGTGCTGGGGAACCCCTGGCCCCAGCGCTCCTCTCTAGTGAGCCGGAACCTGCTGCAGATCTCGGTGGTGGGGCTCGGCTTCGGCATGAGCATGAAAGAAGTGGTGCAGACCGGACAGTCTTCGCTGGTTTTCAGTGTGGTCGGGATCAGCTTCACGCTGTTGGCTGGCTATCTGCTGGGTCGCGTTCTCAAGGTTGGCCCCAACACCTCGGCGCTCATCTCTGCCGGAACCGCGATCTGCGGCGGCAGCGCCATTGCCGCACTCGCTCCGGCTTTGAAGGCGAAGGACGAGGAGACCGCCGTTGCCCTGGCCACCGTCTTTACTCTCAACTCGGTGGCGCTCCTGCTTTTCCCGGTAATCGGCCACCTGTTGCAGCTGAGCCAGGCGACCTTCGGGACGTGGGCCGGGCTTGCCATCCACGATACCAGCAGTGTGGTCGGTGCCGCAGCTGCCTTTGGGAGCCAGGCGCTCGCTACCGGGACCACGGTGAAGCTCACCCGGGCCATCTGGATCACCCCGGTGGTACTGGCGGTCGCCGCCCTAAACGGAGCAGACCGGAAGCTGAAGGTGCCGCTGTTCATCATCGGGTTTGTACTGGCCGCGGCGCTGCGCAGCCTGGTGCCTCAGTACGGCGCGCTCTGGACGGGAGTGGCGGCGATCGCACGGCAGTGCCTGGTGGTGACGCTTTTCCTGGTGGGAGCTGGGTTGAGCCGGGAGGTGCTGGAAAAGGTAGGCCTGCGGCCCCTGGTGCAGGGGATCGTGCTGTGGGGGGTGGTGAGTGCGGCGACGCTTACGGCGCTGTTGCGGCTGGGTCTTGCCTGACTGCGACCTCGCGAAGCAGCGGCGACCAGGAGAGAGCGAAATCGGGCCGGGAGAGGGAGTTGCTGGTCGAGGCGGGAAGCAGATCCTTTTCCGTCCGCCTCAGCCGTTTAATGGCAATTTCGCGCTTGCTCGCGCTGCTTCGATCGTGCCCTTCCTCCAGATAGAGGAGTTCGACGGGTTGGCGGCCCCGGAAGTACTTGGCACCCTTCCCCGTCGCATGCTCGCGCAGTCGCCGCTCGATGTCGGTGGTGATGCCGGTGTAGAGGGTGCCGTCGCTGCACCGTATGAGGTAAACCAGCCAGTTCATAGAGCACTCAGAGGTTTGGTTATGAGTTAAAGCTGCCTTCACCCGTGAAGTGGCGCATTCCCCCTCGCCCTGCCCCTCTTCCGCAGTGGGAGAGGGAACCTAGGGGAACGGCTTTCCAAAGGGCACTCGGGAAATGAAAAAAAAGGGCGGCCCTGGGGCCGCCCTTTTTGGCTTCTTGCTTTTCGACTACTTCTGGCTCAGGCGGTGTACGCAGTCGACCATGTAGATGGCGTTTTCGGGCGGGACGGTCGGCAGGATGCCGTGGCCCAGGTTGAAGATGAGGCCCGGGCGGCCGGCGTTCTCGTCGAGGACGCGCTTAACTTCACGCTCGATAACCTCTTTCGGTGCGAAGAGCACGGTCGGATCGAGGTTGCCCTGGACGGCCATGTCGCCCAGGATGTCGCGGGCCTTGCCCAAGTTGATGTGCCAGTCGAGGCCCATGACGTCGCCGCCGGCCTCTTTCACGATGTCGAGCATGGTGCCGGCGCCCTTCACGAAGTGGATGACCGGAACGTTGGTGCGGTTCAGGCCGTTGATCAGGCGCTGGGTGTACGGCAGCACGTAACGCTCGTAGTCGGCCGGGGAGAGCATACCGCCCCAGGTGTCAAAGATCTGGATCGCCTGCGCGCCGGCTGCAATCTGGGCGTTCAGGTACTCCATGTCCATGGTGGTGATCTTTTCCATGAGGGCCGCGTAGATCTCGGGCTCGGCGTACATCATCTTCTTCAGCGCGGCGAAGTCCTTGGAACCCTTACCCTCGACCATGTAGCAGGCCAGGGTGAAGGGAGCGCCGCCGAAGCCGATGAGGGGCACCTTGGTGGCGAGCGCCTTGCGCAGCATCTTCACGGCGTCCAGCACGTAGGGGACGTCGGTTTCCATTTTCGGGATCTTCAGCGCCTCGACGTCGGCCATAGTGCGGATCGGCTTTTCGAAGACCGGGCCCGGGACGAAGTCGAGTTTCATCCCCATCGGCTCGATGGGGGTGAGGATGTCGGAGAAGAGGATCGCTGCGTCGACGCCCAGAATGTCTACCGGCTGCACGGTTACTTCGGTGGCCAGTTCCGGGGTCTTGCAGAGTTCGAGGAAGGTGCATTTGGAACGAACCCGCATGTAATCGGGGAGATAACGCCCAGCCTGACGCATCAGCCAGACCGGTACCACGTCAACCGGCTTCCCCCAACAGGCGTCCAAGAATCTTGTGTTCATCGAATATCCTCCTCACTGAGTATTTTAAAGACATGGGACCGATCGGACGGAGCAGTCCGATCGGACGAATTGCAGCGGTGGGTTGATTTTTTTGCTCAACCTCAACCTTAACCTCAACCTGCTGTTACTTGTTCCCCTCTTCGCGCTGGATGCGGATGGGGACGTAGTTGCAGAACGGTTCTTCTTCCATGTAGTCGCCGTGCACCGCATCGGCACGGGCCCGGCAGCCGCCGCAGACGTTCAGGTACTCGCACTGGCCGCACTTCCCTTTGTAGCTCTTGAAATCGCGCAGGTTCTGGAAGATCTCGGAGTTTTCCCAGAGCTCGCGGAACGGGGTCTGCTTGACGTTCCCCGCGGTGCGGTGGAAGTAGGAGCAGGGCTTCAGGTTGCCGAAGCAGTCGATGAGGCAGATGGTCTGGGCCGCGATGCACCCCTTGCCGCCGCCGGTGGAGAAGGTCAGCGAACGGCGCTCGAACTTGGCACCTTCGGCCTTGGCCTTCTGCGGCACGATGCGGTAGTAATGCGGCGCGCAGGTCGGACGCATCAGGATGTCGTCCTCCATCTTCTCCTGCTGGTAGTGCCAGTCGAGGATCTCTTCGTAATCCTCTTTGGAGATCAGCTCGTTCATGATCTCCTCGCCGCGGCCGGTCGGGACGATCATGAACATGTACCAGGCGGTGGCACCGAGCCCTTTCGCCACCTTGAAGGTGTTGGCGATGTCGTGCTGGTTACGCTTGGTGAAGGAGGAGTTGACCAGGAACTTCTGGCCGTGCTTCCGGAAAAGACCGGCGGCACGCACCACGCCCTCGAAAGAGCCCGGGCACTGCCGGAAGTTGTCGTGCACCTCGGCGGTGGAACCGTCCAGGGAGAGCGACACCATCTTGATATCGGCCTTCTTCATGTTCTCGCAGACTTCGTCGGTGACCAGCGCGCCGTTGGTGGCCATGCACATCCTGAGGCCGAGCGAGGTGCCGTAGGCGGCCAGCTCGAAGATGTCGGGACGCATGAGCGGCTCACCGCCGGAGAGCACCACCACCGGCTTGGAGAACTCGGAGATCTCCTTCAGCAGGTTCTTCCCTTCTTCCGTGGTGAAATCACCTTCGGAGGAGGTCAGCTCGGACGAGCAGCGGCAGTGCACGCATTTGAGGTTGCAGCGCTGGGTGGTCTCCCAGGCGATCCATTTGGGTACGAACTCTTCAGCCATGATGTCTCCAATCTGACCTGGAAAGCGTTATGTGCGGTGGGAGGTTCATCGGCTTCGGGGGGGAACGGGTATTCTCACCAAAAGTGACGTAAGCTCAGAAGCGACAGAACGCTTGGGTTACCGTGATCCCCTATGACGGCACTCCACGGTATCCAGGAGGAAAAAGGTTAGGGGAAACAGCCAAACTTTACTATGAAAGGGAAGTTAAACTCAAGAACAATCGCCTACTCTGCCATCTTGCGGTTAAAGGTATACACAGCAAGGACGAAGCAGATGCCGGCTGTGAGTACCAGGTTGGCCAGATAGAGCGGCGGAACGGCACCAAAAAGCAAGGCGTCCCGGGCTCCTTCAAAGACGGCGGTGGTCGGCAAAAGCCGGACTGCGGGTAGGATGGAAGCAGGATACGAGGTAAGCGGAAAGAAGATCCCGGCCATGAAGATGAGCGGTACGATGACCACCGACTGCACCCGCCCGATGTTTTCGGGCTTGTCGATAATGGTGCCGCACATGGTCCCCAGGCAGGAGAAGGTCATGGAGGCGAGCGCCAGGCAGAGCAGATAGGCCGGCAGGTGGCTGAAGTCGATGCGAAACGGGGTGAGCACGAGGATCACCAGGAAGACCACGGTTCCCTTGATGGCGCCCTGGCTGAACCCGGAGAAGATCTTGCCGATGACGATGTCGTAGGCCGTGACGGGGGTGACCCGGTACTCCTCGATGGTGCGCTGCACCCGACGGTGGAACCACATGCTCCAGGAACTCTCGTCGAAGGCGGCGTTCACCGCGGTCATGGAGATGAGGCCGGGCGCGATGAAAAGCGGATACGGGATGCCCCCCACGTCGGAGATGTACCCCTTGAGGCCGAAACCGAAGGCCAGATACAGGGTGAGCGGGTAGGCGATCACCGAGATGAGCTCGGAGATGATGCTGCGCCTGAGCACCAGCATGTCCCTGCCCCAGATTGAGAAGGCTCCGCGCAACATGGCTACTCCCTCACCTTCTCGCCGGTCAGCGCGATGAAGACGTCCTCGAGGCTCGGCTCCTTGAGGCAGATCTTGCGGATCTGGCCGCCCACGGCGGAGTCCAAAAGCGGCTTCAGGGCGTCCTCTCCGGAGAGGGTGAGCCGGAAGGTCGTACCGTCCTGCTCCACGGAACGCACGAAGGAAAGCCCCTCGAGGATCTCCCGGAACCCGCCGGCGTCGCCGCGGAAATCGACCTCGTAGGTGTGGGCGCGCGAGAAGGCGTCTTTCAACTGGACGGCACTGCCGTCGGCCAGGCTCTCGCCGTGGTCCATGATCATGATCCGGTCGCACAGCGCGTCGGCCTCGTCCATGTAGTGGGTGGTGAGAAAGACGGTCATGGTGTGGCGCAGGCGGCGGATGTGCTCCCAAAGGGCCCGGCGCGACTGCGGGTCGAGGCCGGTGGTCGGCTCGTCCAGGAAAAGGACCCGCGGCTCGTGCACCAGGGCGCGCGCCACCACCAGGCGCCGCTGCATGCCGCCCGAGAAGGTGTCGGGAAAGTCGTGCTGGCGCCCGGCGAGCCCGGTCATCTCTAAAAGCTCGTCGATGCGCGGGTTGTAGTCGGCGGGCTTCATGCCGTGCAGCCGGCCGTGCAGGATCAGGTTCTCGCGGGCGGTTAGGTAGCGGTCCAGGTTGTTTTCCTGGGGGACCACGCCGATGAGTCGCCTGACCTCCTTGCCTGCCGCGAGAACGCTGAACCCTTCGACGAAGGCGTCCCCGGAGCTCGGGCGCATCAGGGTGGTGAGGATCTTGATGAGGGTGGTCTTCCCCGCGCCGTTGGGGCCTAAAAGCCCGAAGACCGTGCCGCGCTCCACCTCGAGCGAGAAACGGTCCACGGCGGTGAAGCTGCCGTAGCTCTTGGTGATCTGGTTGAGGGTGACGGCTGAGGGCATAGGCTGGTGCTCACAAGGGAGGTAAAGGACGCAACGGACCTCAGGGACGAAAGGGAACCAGGATGAACCAGCTACTACTCCATGGGGAAGAGGAGCGAGAAGGTGCTCCCCTGCCCTTCCTTGCTCTCGACCCAGACCACACCCTTGTGCACATCCATGATGCCGTGCACGATGGAGAGCCCCAGGCCGGAACCCTTGGACATGAAGGCGGTGACGCCGGAGCTGTGGTGCCCGATGTCCCCTACCCCGTAGAACTTGTCGAAGATGCGCACCAGCTCCTCGTGCGGTATCCCGATTCCGGAATCCTTCACCTGCAACAGGTACCAACGCTCGGCCGGCTGCAGGTTCTTGGGGAAGCCGTGATAGAAGTGGCGCACCTTCTTGGTCAGGGTCCCCAGGTCGTCCTTCTTGAGCACCCGCCCGTTCAGCAGCACGTCGCCGCCGTCCGGGGTGAACTTGATCGCGTTCTCCAAAAGGTTCTTCACCGCCAAAAGCGCAAACCCCTCGTCGACCGGCACCTCCGCCTCGTCGCCGGTGATGCGCACCGAGATGCGCCGCTCGGAAAGGGGCAGGGCGAACAGGTCGTGCGCCTCCCGGCAGAGCCGGATCAGGCTAGAGGGCTTTTTCACCGGCAGGGTCCCCAGTGTCTCCAGGCGCGAGATGGAAAGCAGGTCCTCCACGAGCTTTCTTAACTGCACCGTCCCCTCGTACACCGAGACGAAGATGTTGTGCTGCTCGGGGGTCATCTGGATCCCCGAGTACTTGAGCAGGAACTCTACCCCCCCCATGATCGAGGTGATCGGGGTCTTAAGCTCGTGCGAGGCGATCCCGATGAAGTTGTTCTTCACGGTGTTCAAGCGGCCCAACTCCTCGTTGGCCCGCTTCACCTGCTGCAGGTTCTCCCTCAGCTCCTCCTTGCTGCGGAAGAGCTCCTCCGCCTTCTCCTTCATCCGGTCGTAAAGGTTGTAGTTCTCGATCAAAACGGCGAGCTGCCCGGCTATGGAGCTCAGCAGGAAGACGTCGCGCTCGCTGAAGGTGCGCTCCGAGCAGGTACCCACCGTCATCACCCCCATGACCTCCGGGCCGATCTTGAGCGGCACCGCGCACCAGGAGTGCACCCCCATGTCGACGGCCGCGGCCCTCGCCTTGGGCGGGAAGCGCTCGTCCGGATGCTCGCCTCTAAACGGCCGGCCGATCTGCACCAACTGGTTCCATTCCGCAGCCTTGGGGATGAGGGTGATGGCCTTTTCGAAGGCGGGAGAGATGCCGAGCGAGGCCCGGATCATGAGCCTGGGCCCTTCGCAGAAGTGGATGCAGGAGAACTCCATCTGCAGCATGTTGTGCAGCTGGAAGAGCAGGTCGCCCATCACCTTGTCGAGCCCCTGGCCGTACTGGAGCCTGAAGGCCACGGCGTAGAGGGTGAGGAGCTCGCGGTCGCTGGTGCGTTTTTCCTCCTCGACCTGGCGCCTCTTGGTGATGTCCTTGATGATGAAGACGATGCCGGTGCGGTCCACCCCCTCGGAGCCTTCGAAGCGCATCGGGTAGCTCGCCACGTTGAACCACCCCTGCAGGTTGGGGAAGGTGATGTCCTCGTCCACCTCGCTCTGCATGCTGTGCACGAAACGGAAGACCTGCCCCTCGGGCTGCTCGCCGCCGAAGAAGACCTCGTCGATGCGGCGGCCGATGATCGCCTCGTAGCCGCCGGGGAAGTAGTTGTTCACCCGGCCGTTGCAGCGCGAGATGATGCCGTCGGCATCGGTGATGACGATGAGGTCCGAGACTGCGTCGAAGACCGCCTCCCACTCCGCCTTGCCCCGGCGCACCGCCTCCTGGGTCACCTTGTGGCGCCGGCGCACCTCGGCCTCGCGCAGCTCGCGCTCGACGGCCGGGTGAAGGCGCGCCAGGTTCCCCTTCATCAGGTAGTCGTTGGCCCCGGACTTCATGGCGGCGACCGCCAGGTCCTCGCCTATCTTCCCGGAAACGATGATGAACGGGATGTCCTGCCCCGACTCGTGCAAGACCTCCAGGGCGCCGGGGGCGTCGAAGGAGGGCATCCGGTAGTCGGAGAGGATGATGTCCCACTTCTCCTCTTGGAGAGCCCGGCGCAAGTCGCCGGCAGTTTCCACCCTGTGCTGCTTAACCAGCTGATAACCGCCCCGGGTAAGCTCGCGCTGCAAGAGCAGGCTGTCCTCCAGGGAGTCCTCCACCATCAAGACTTTCAGTTCTTTCTTCATGCACTTCCTGTCGTTGTCGTTACTTCTCTACAGCGTGAAAAAGAAGGTGGCGCCCTTCCCCGGCGCGCTCTCGGCCCAGATGCGCCCCTCGTGGCGCCGCACGATGCGCTGGGCGATGGCCAGCCCTACCCCGCTCCCCTCGAACTCATCGACGCGGTGCAGGCGATGGAAGACCGAGAAGAGCTTATCGGCGTAGGCCATGTCGAAGCCCACCCCGTTGTCCTTGACGAAGTAGACGGTCTCCCCCTCCTCGTTCAAGGCGCCGAAGGAGATGCGGGTCTGCCGTTCCTTGGCCGAGAACTTCCAGGCGTTGCCGATCAGGATCTCCAAGAGCTGGCGGGTGAGGCGCGGGTCCGCCTCGGCGCTCACCCCTTCGGCCACCTGGTACTCCATGGTGCGCCCGGGGTTGGCGACCTTGAGCTCCAAGAGGATCACCTGGGCCAGGGTGCTCAGGTTCACCTGCTGCCGGGTCAGCTCGGCTCGGGCCACCCGGGAGAGCTGATGCAGCGCGTCGATGAGCTGCGACATCTTGCCCACCGCCTGGCAGATCCGGGAGAGGTACTCGTTCCCCTGCTCGTCCAGCTTCTCCTCGTAGTCGTCCAAAAGCGCCTTGCTGAACCCGTCGATGTGCCGCAAGGGCGCCCTGAGGTCGTGCGAGACCGAGTAGCTGAAGGTCTCCAGCTCGCGCTGCGCCGCATCGAGCTGGCCGGCAAGCTGGCTCACCCGGTGCTCCAAAAGCGCGATGCGCCCCTGGTCGGCCGACTCGAACCCCAGCACCAGGAAGGCCCGCTCGCCGCGGAACACCACCGGGTGCCAGAGGAGCTTCAGCTCGACTGCCGAGCCGTCCTTGCGGCGGTGCCGGGCCACCGACATGCCGTCCGGATTCGCGGCAGGGGTGGAGCGCTCGGGGTCGAGCGCCGGCAGCGACAGCTCCAGGAACTCGGAGCGCGGATAGCCGTAGAGCGCAAGCGCCGCCTCGTTGGCCTCGAGGAACTTCAGGCTCGCCCGGTGGCATACCCACATCGGCAGGGGGTTCGTCTCGAACATCGCGCGGTAGCTCGCTTCTCCCTCAGGTGCCATGCCCCCTCCTTTGCCGTCGCGTGCCTTCCTGGTCTACTCTCCCGCCCCCGGCTGCGCGCTTCCGGCTGCCAGCCTTCGCACTGCGGCAACCTGTGGTGCCGCTCATGAATTTCAGATACTTTAACCTAAAGCTGGCCGGTTGCAAATCCGCTAAGTTACGATTTTATCCCCAAACGCGCCCGAGAGTCACATTAAAAATGCCCCCTACCCTGCTACTCCTCGTCCTCGGGAAGGGCCGGCAGGAGCACGGTGAAGAGGCTCCCCTCCCCCGGCTTGCTTTGGGCCCAGATGTAGCCCCCGTGCGCATCCACCGCCTTGCGGCAGAAGGCGAGCCCGAGGCCGGTGCCGCGGGTCTTGCCCAGACGCCGGTTCTTGGCCTGCACGAAGCGGTCGAAGATGGTCCCCAGGGAATCTTCCGGGATCCCCACCCCGGTGTCGCGCACCCGGATCCGCACGAAGCTCCCCTCCCCCGGGAGGTCCTTCCGGGCGTAGGTCTGCTCGGGAATGGCGGCCAAGAGGGCACTCACCTCGAGGACCAGGTCGGCCGCCACCTCGATCTCGCCCCCTTCCGGGGTGAACTTCACCGCGTTGGAGAGGAGGTTCCCCATGATGCGGGCAAAGGAGTTGCGGTCCAGGGAGGCCTTGGGGAGCCCCTCGGCGAGCGTGCCGTAGAGCCGGATGCCGCCGCGCTGGGCCTGGGTCTGGAACTTGGAGACCGCGCGGGCAACCAAAAGCGCCGGGTCCTCGTCCTTGAAGTTGAGGCGCATCTTGCCGGCCTCGAACTTGTGGATCCCGAGGAGGGTGTCGATCATCTCCACCATCTCCTCGCAGCTCTCCACGGCGGCGTCCAGGTACTCGCACTGCTCCTCGTTCACCGGGCCGAGCTTCGCCTCGCGCACCAGGTCGATCGACCCCACCACCGCGGTGATCGGCGACTTCAAGTCGTGGGAGAGCATGGAGACGAAGTCCTCTTTCTCCTGCTCCAGTTCTTTTAACTTCGAGATGTCGCGGATGATCTCCACGCTCCCCACCAGCTCGCCGGCGGCGTTTCTCAAGGGGGCGGCGCTGGAGAGGACCGGGATGTCGCGCGAGCCGGCCAGCATGGTGTAGGCAACGTCCAGGGAGGCCTCGCCGGTGCGCAGCACGGTGCGGCTCGGGAGCTCCCCCGCCGGGACCTCGGCCTTCAGGACCTCTTCGGGGGTCTTCCCCAGAAGCTCCTCTCCAAGGACCGTCTGGGCCTTGCGGTTCACCGTGATGATCTCGCCGTTGGTGTCCACCGCGAGCAAGAGGTCCGCCATCCCCTGGAGCACCGCCTCCATCTTGCGGCGCTCCTCGTCCAGCTGCCGGGCCAGGCGCACCCGCTCCTTGCGGTCGCGGTCCTGCTGGATGGCGCGTTTCACCTTCTGCAGCATGTCGTCGGTCGAGAAGGGTTTGGAGATGTAGTCGAGGGCACCCTTGTGCAGCGTGTTGACCGCGATGTCCTCGCTGCCGTGCGCGGTCATCATGACCACCGGGGTCTGCTCGCCGCCGATCTTGCCCAAGACCTGCAGCCCGTCCATGCGGGGCATCTTGATGTCCAGCATGATGAGCGAGAAGCCCTCCTTGTCCAGCGCCTCGAGCGCCTCCACCCCGTCGCGCGCCCGCACCGTCTCGTACCCTGCGTCCTCGAGCTGCAGCTTGAGGATCAACGCGATATCGGGCTCGTCGTCCACGATGAGAATCCTATCCTTTGCCATCTTCCTCTCCTATGACCGGTACGGTGAAACTGAAGGTGTTCCCCTGTTCCTTCGCCGCGGTGTAGAAAATCCGCCCGTGGTGGCGCTCGACGATCTCCTTGCAGATGGCGAGGCCGAGCCCGGTCCCCTGGGACCTGCCACGCTCCAGGTTATCGATCTGCTGGAACTTCTTGAACAGCTTGTCGCGCTCGGAGGGCTTGATCGGCGTGCCGCGGTCGGCCACCGAGACCACCAGGTAGTTGCCGTCCTGCTCGGCGCTCACCGTGACCACCCTCCCCTCCGGCGAAAACTTGACCGCGTTGGACAGGAGGTTGGTGAGCACCTGGATCAGCCGGTCGCTGTCCCCGTAGACCTGGGGGAGGTGCTCCCCGATGGTGTTCACGATGCTGATGTCCCGCCCCATGGCGTAGGACTTGATCTCCTCGATGGCGTAGACGCTCACCTCGCCGATGGATACCGCGCGGAAGTTGAAGAGCATGCCGCCGGACTCGATCCCCGATATGTCCAGGATCTCGCCGATCAGCCGGATCAGCCGCTGGGTGTTGCGGAAGCAGACCGTGAGGAGCTGGCGCTCGGTGTCGGTGAGCCACTTCCCCCGGGTCAAGAGCAGCTGCAGCGATCCTTTCATCGAGGTGAGCGGGGTCTTCAGCTCATGGGACACGGTCGAGATGAACTCGGTCTTCATCCGGTCCACCTCCTGCTCCACGGTGACGTCGCGCACCGAGATGACCAGGCCCGCGTACTCCCCTCCTTCGTCGGCAAGGGAGCAGAGGTAGCAGGTGAGCCGCTTCTCCTTGACCTCGAGGTCTTCCTTGCTGCCGCTGCTGCCGATCTCGCGGTTCAGCTCGTGGATGCGCGGGATCAGGCTCTCGAACCCCCCCATGGTGCAGACCTGCTCGATCGACTGCCCCACCACCTGGAAGGGGACCAGCTCGAAGAGGCGCTGGGCGGCCGGGTTGAAGAGCACCACCCGGTTGGCGCGGTCGGTCACCACCACCCCTTCCACCATGCTGGTCAAGACCGCCTCCAGGCGCTGCATCTCGGTGGAGAGGGCGCCGGTGCGCTCCACGACCTTCTTCTCGAGCTGCTCGTTCAACTCCTGGAGGTCCGCGGTCTTCGCGTTGATGATGCGGTCGCGCTCCCTGAGCGCGTCGGACATCGAGTTGAAGTACTCCGCCAGAATGCCGACCTCGTCGTTGTACGTCCCCTCCACGCGCTGTTCCAGGTCACCCTCGGTGACCCGGCGTACCCCGGCGGTGAGTTGGCGCAGCGGACCGGTGAGGGTACGCGAGGCCATGAAGGCGAGCGCGAAGGATCCCAGGATCCCCAGAAAGGCCGAGGTGAGGATGTTCTGCAGGCTCTCGCGCCGGATCCGCTTGAAGCTCTCCTTGGAGACCGCCACCGAGAGCGAGCCGACGAACTCCCCCTTGCTGTTCAAAAGCGGCTCGATCGCCGTCTCGTAGACCCGGTCGCCGATCTCGGCCGCGCCCCGGTACCCCTCGCCGCGCTGCAGCAACTCGATGACCCGCGGATCCAGGGTACTCGCCGGGGCGGAACTGCGCGGCAGGCTGCTGGCGATCCGCTCGCCCCCCTGGGTGATACTCACCTCCACGTCGCTTCCGAAGATCTGGCGCATCGGGGAGGGGAGATTGGGCTGCCGGTTCAGGATATCGGCGGTGAGGATGCAGCCGAGCACGTCGCCATGCGGCCCGAGAACCGGGACCGCCACGGTCACGGCAAGCGAGTCGCGCCCCTTTCCGGCGCAGTAATCGCCGGCTCCGAGCCGGCAGAGCAGGTCGCGGCTCAAGATCTCGGTCGCCACCACCGTGCGGCCGCTGGCCAGCGCCTGGTCCACCAGCGCCGGCACCTGCACCTGGTCCCCGCGCTCCTCGCTGTCCAGCCGGGCCAGCACCCGCCGGTCCGGGTCCAGCACCACCATGGTTTCCAGGGAGGGGAGCACGCTGTGCCAGGCGGCGAGCCGCTCTGACAGCCAGCCGCCGTCGCGCTCCTTCATCTTCTGCTGCAGGGTTTGGGAGACCGTCGACTGCAAAAGCGCGTACTTGACGATCTCGGACCGGTCGAAGTACTGGCTGCGGGCAAACTTCAGGTTGGCTTCCAGGCTCTTGTCGATTTCGCCGCGCACCGAGGCGCTCAGCGTCTTCGTGGTGGAATAGAGCAGGGTAGAGTAGGAGACCAGCAGTATGGCTAGGATGGAAAGGAGGAGCTTGGTCCGTATGCCGAAGCGTGGTTGCATAGTGTCCCTTTCAGGGACAGGTTGAGGTTAAGGTTAAGGTTGAGAAAAACCTCTTGGGGGCCGGCGCAGCACGAGATAGCAGCGGGTTCCGGGTTTTCCTTAACCTTGACCTCAACCTTAACCTGCTTTTAGACCCCTTCGGCTTTCAGGTTCCGGGTCATCAGTTCCAGCACCGCCTGGCGGGCGGGCTTGTCCTGGTAGAGCATCTGGTACATCTGGTCGATGATGGGCATCTCCACACCCATCTTCTGGGCCAGGTTGTAGGCGGACTCGGTGGTCTTCACCCCCTCGGCCACCATGCGCATCTCGCCCAGGATCTCGGCGAGTTGGCGCCCCTGGCCGATCTGGATCCCGACGTTGCGGTTGCGGGAGAGGTCGCCCGTGCAGGTGAGCACCAGGTCCCCCATACCGGCAAGTCCCGCGAAGGTGCTGGCCTGCGCCCCCATGGCGAGCCCCAACCGGGTCATCTCGGCGAGCCCCCGGGTGATGAGCGCCGCGCGGGTGTTGTGCCCGAAGCCGAGGCCGTCCGAGATCCCGGCCGCGATGGCGATGACGTTCTTGATGGCGCCCCCCAGTTCCACGCCGACCACGTCCTCGTTGCGGTAGACCCTGAAGAAGCGCGAGTTGAAGGCCTGCTGCACCCGGTGCGCCACCTCCTCGGAGGCCGCGGCCACGGTGACCGCGGTCGGCATCTCCTGGGCGACCTCGCGCGCGAAGCTCGGTCCCGAGAGGGCCGCGAAGCGGGCGAAGAGTTCCGGGGGGAGGATCTCGCGGTAGATCTCGGAGACCGTGCACAGCGTATCGAGCTCGATCCCCTTGGAGGCGCTCACCAGGATGGCGTCCGGCGCGAGGTAAGGGAGGGAGCTCCCCATCACCCGGCGCACCAGCTGGGAGGGGACCACGCAGAGCACCATGGTGCAGCCGGCGTAGGCCTCTTCGAGGTCGTTGGTGAAGCGGAGGTTATCGGCCAGCCTGATCCCGGGGAGGTAGGGGTTGTTTTCGCGGTTGGTCCGCATCTCCTGGACCAGATCCGGTTCGTAGGCCCACAGCGTTACCGCGTGCCCCTTCTTGGCAAGGAGGTCAGCCAGGGTGGTTCCCCAGCTCCCGGCACCTATGACGGCGATGATCTCTGACATGAATGCTCTCTTTTTCCGTCTGCGCTAACGCAGGTGTCTGGTGTTGATATGGTCAGCCGCGTTCGGCGGCCTTCGGGCTGTCGGCGTCCTCGGGGTCCAGCGACTGCCCGGCGATCTCCATGCTCTCCAGCGCGAAGCCGCGCAAGAAGGGATGCAGGTGGTGCGGCAGCCGGTAGTCCTCCAGGCTCTGGGCCAGGGCGACTACCCCGGAAACGAAGCGGCGCTCCCGCCCCAAGCGGCTCATCAGATCTGCGCTCACCAAAAGCCTCTCGCGGATCACCTCGAGGTCGGGGGTGATGAGCTCGGCGCAGAAACGGGAGAGTATCTCGTCGTGATCGCCCCCCTGGCGCAACTCCTCGGCATAGGCGCAGACCCGTTCGCCCTCGATGAACCAGCCGGCGAAGAAGGGATCTGCGAAGAGGGCGTGCGCGATGTCTTCCCCCTGGCGGTAGCTCAGCCGCGGCTGGGCGGGGAAGGCCGGCCGGTAGGGGAGGGGGGTCAGTTCGACGCCGGCGAACATGCTGCGGCGCAGGTAGTAGTCGGCCGGGAGGTAGCAGAGATCGCTGCTGTGGTGCAGAGCGTCGCGCAGGAGGTCGATCACGTGCTCCGGGGTGACCCGGTGCAGGTCGTCCTGGGCGCCGAACGCCTCAAGCTCGCAGTCGAACTGCTCTTCGGTAAGGCTGCCGGATCCCCAAGCAGCCAGGAGCCCGCGCCGCTCGTGGACCTGGAGGTAGAGGGCGGCCAGGCGCCCTTCGCCCACGCAGCGCGCGATCATCAGCGAGCGGTAGCCGTCGCCGTCGGGAGGCGTGGCGTAGCCGGCATGAAACGGGAGCAGGGGAGGGGGAGGCGGGTTGGCCACTCCCAGGAAATTGAGCCGGCGCAGGGCACGCCGGGCTGCCGGGATGAACTCCGGACTCCCCTCACGCAGGTAGAGGGAGAGGACCTCGGCTGCCGACGGGTCGCGCAGGCGCCCGAGTGCCGCCAGGGCGGCAAGGACGATGGAGCGGTCTTCGTGCCAGAGCATCGCCTCGAGCATGCGGGCCGCGCGGGGGTCGCCCCCTTCGGCCAACTCGCGGATCACCACCAGTTGGATCTCGGCGGGGCAGGCGAGGAACTCGTCCAAGAAGGTGACGATGCCGTCCTCGCCCAGTTGCAGGGCCCCCTGGCTCACCCGCTGGAGTGCGCTTCCGGCGGCGCCGCCGCCGAAGACCTTCTGGAACACCGGAGCGCTGAGGTCGACGCCGTAGCCCTCCAGGATGATCTGCAGGGCGGCCTTGCCGTCGGCCCCCAGATCGCTGCGTTTCAGGGCGATCTGGATCAACTGGCCAAGCCAGCTGTCGGCTTCGAAGAAATCCAGGATGTATGCATATTTGGAGATGAGGTCGCCGGAGTTTTCGCGCCAGAGTTCGCGCACCAGCGGGCGCAGGGCGCGGCGGCCGGCCTTCTGGAAGGTGCGGCCGATCTCCTCCATCTCGTGGATGGAGAGCCCCTCCTTACGCACCCGTCCGATGAGGGCCAGGATATCCCGGCGCTCCCTGAGCGAGGTATCTATCTCCGCACTTCGCTGCATAGCAACCCTTTCGTGGAAGGGATCAAATAACCGCCGCCGGCGGGTGAAGCTGAGGGGAAGGGCAGGGGACCTGTTACGAGCCTGCGCCTCGTGATAGCCCCCCTCCCTAGACGGGAGGGGGTAGGGGGGTGGGTGAAGCCGGCAGCGCCGATGCGACGCCACGCGAGCTGCCACCTTCCCCCTCACCCCGACCCTCTCCCGCGAGGGGAGAGGGGGAGTCTGGGGTTAGCTTTACGAAGAGGGGAGGGCGCGCTGGCACCGTCCCCAAGAGCCGGAACTACTCCTCCGACCCCTCGTCGTCGCCGGTGTCGACCGCGTCTTCACCGAGCACGTCGATCTGCTCGACCAGCGAATCCTCGTCCTGCTCGTCGTTCTCTTCCTTCTCGGCCAGGCGAGCCACGGCGACCACGCGCTCGTTCTCTTCCTTCACCATGAGGCGCACGCCCTGGGTGTTGCGGCCGATGATGGAGAAGCCGGCGACCGGGACCCTCAGGATCTTCCCCTGGTCGGTGATCAGCATCAGGTCGTTCTCGTCGGAGACGTGCTTGATGTCGACCACGCAGCCGTTGCGCTCGGTGGTCTTGATGGTGATGACGCCCTTGCCGCCGCGCGACTGGCAGCGGTACTCGCCGATCTCGGTCCTCTTGCCGTAGCCGTTCTCGGTCACGGTGAAGAGGGTGGAGTCGGACAGGTTATCGTTCAGGATCGCCATGCCGATCACCAGGTCGTCGTCCTCCAGCGTCATGCCGCGCACGCCGCGCGAGACGCGCCCCACGGTGCGCACGTCCTCTTCCTTGAAGCGGATCGACTTGCCGTTCTTGGTGGCCAAGAGGACGTCCTGGCGCCCGTCGGTGAGGGCCACCGAGATGAGCTTGTCCCCCTCGTCCAGGTTCAGCGCGATGATGCCGCCCACCCTCGGGTGCGAGTACTCCATGATGTTGGTCTTCTTCACCACGCCGTTTCGGGTCGCCATCATGATGAACTTGTCCTCGGCGAACTCCTTCACCGGGAGGATGGTGGTGATCTTCTCGCCGCTCGCCAGGTTCAGGAGGTTCACGATCGCCTTGCCGCGCGCAGCGCGGCCCGCTTCCGGAATCTCGTAGACCTTGAGCCAGTAGCACTTGCCGGCGTCGGTGAAGAACATCAGGTAGTCCTTCGTGGAGGCGATGAACAGCTGTTCCACGAAATCCTCTTCTTTGGTCTTCATGCCGGTCTTGCCTTTGCCGCCGCGGCGCTGGGCGCGGTACAGGGTGACGGCGTTACGTTTTATGTAGCCGGTGTGCGAGATGGTGACCACCATGTCTTCCTCGACGATGGTGTCCTCGAGCGAGATATCGGCGGTCTGCATGACGATCTCGCTTCTGCGCTTGTCGCCGAAGCGGTCTTTGAGCTCGATGAGCTCGCCCACGATGATCTTCAGGATCTCGGCCTCCGAGGCCAGGATCTCCTTCAGGCGGGCGATGTACTTCATGATCTCGCGCAGTTCTTCCAGGATCTTCTCGCGCTCCAGGCCGGTCAGGCGGTGCAGGCGCATGTCCAGGATGGCCTGGGCCTGGATTTCGGAGAGCCCGAAGCGCTCCATGAGGCCGAGTTTCGCCTCGGCCGGGGAGGCGCTCGCCTTGATGAGCGCGATCACCTCGTCCAGGTTGTCCAGGGCGATCTTCAGGCCTTCCAGGATGTGGGCCCTCTCCTCGGCCTTTTTCAGGTCGAAGATGGTCCTCTTGGTGATGATCTCCTTGCGGTGATCCAGGAAGAGGTCGATGGTCTCCCTCAAGGTCAGGATGCGCGGCCGGTTGTTCACGATGGCCAGCATGATGATGCCGAAGGAGGACTGCATCTGGGTCTGCTTGTAGAGGTGGTTCAGGATGACGCCGGGGTTCTCGTCCTTTTTCAGCTCGATGACGACGCGCATACCCTCGCGGTCCGACTCGTCCCTCAAGTCCGAGATGCCCTCGATCTTCTTCTCTTTCACGAGTTCGGCGATCTTCTCGACCAGCCTCGCCTTGTTGACCTGGTAGGGGATCTCGGTGACCACGATCGCCTGGCGCTCGGTCTTCTTGTGGGTCTCGATCTGCACCTTGGCGCGCATCTGAATGATGCCGCGGCCGGTCTTGTAGGCGCTCATGATCCCTTCGCGGCCGTAGATGTAGCCGCCGGTCGGGAAGTCCGGGCCCGGGATCAGTTCCACCAGCTCCTCGAAGGTAAGCTGCGGATTCTCGACGATCGCGATGATGCCGTCGATCACCTCGGTGAGGTTGTGGGGCGGGATGTTGGTCGCCATACCGACCGCGATACCTGCCGAGCCGTTCACCAGGAGGTTCGGGAACTTGGACGGGAGCACCAGCGGCTCTTTCAAGGAGTCGTCGTAGTTCGGTCCGAACGGGACAGTTTCCTTGTCGATGTCGGCCAGGAGCTCGTGGGCCAGGCGCTCCATCCTGATCTCGGTGTAACGCATAGCGGCCGGGGAGTCGCCGTCGATGGAGCCGAAGTTACCCTGGCCGTCGACCAGCGGGTAGCGCAGCGAAAAGTCCTGGGCCATACGGACCAGGGTGTCGTAGACCGCGGTATCGCCGTGCGGGTGGTACTTACCGATAACGTCGCCGACGACGCGGGCCGATTTTTTGTACGGCTTGTTCCAGTCGTTGGACATGTCGTACATGGCGAACAGGCAGCGCCGGTGCACCGGCTTAAGGCCGTCGCGCACATCCGGGAGCGCGCGCCCCACGATGACCGACATCGCGTAGTCCATGTAGGACCGCTTCATCTCGTCTTCGATGTTGACCGAAACCTTGTTGAGCTGGTTTAGCATGTAAAACCCTCTTCGTCTTTAGCGATCCCACACGTACGCGTGGGTCGCGAATTTTTTTCCGGCAGCAGCCGACCTAAACGTCCAGATTGGTTACGTTCAGCGCGTTCTGCTCGATGAAATTCCTGCGCGGCTCGACCTGGTCGCCCATGAGCACCGTGAAGATCTCCTCGGCGGCGACCGCGTCCTCGATCTTCACCTGCAAAAGCACCCGGTTGTCCTGGTGCATGGTGGTCTCCCAGAGCTGCTCCGGGTTCATCTCTCCCAGACCTTTGTAGCGCTGGATGTAGAGGCCTTTCTTCGCGGTCTCCATGAAGAAGGAAAGCACCTCTTCCTGACGGTCGGTCTCGAGGAGGAGTTTCTCCTCGCTTTGCACCGTTGCCATCCCTTCGCCGAAGACGGAACGGACCCGCTTGAAGCTCTCGAAGAGCATGCCGTAGTCGTAGGAACCCAGGATGCCGCAGATACCGTGATCCACGCGAACCCGGATGTTGCCGAAGCTGAACAGGATGCTCCCCTCCTGGACGTCGTAGTCGATCTCCGGGAAGGCGGCCTTCAACTTGGGAAGCTGCACTACCAGGTCCGAGAGCTCCTCGAAACCGTTCTTGATGCCGCACTTAAGCAGCATGCCGAGGAGCTGCTCGTGGATCCCCTTCTTCACCACTTTGTCGTAGAGCTGGTTGTGATCGATGAGCTGGTTCAGGATCGGGATGATCTGCTTGCCGCGGTAGCTGCGCTCGTCGGAACCGGACCCGAGCTTCAGGAGCATGTCCTCGGTTCCTTCCTCGAGGAGGTACGCCTGCAGTGCGGCTTCGTTTTTCAGGTACTGCTCCTTCTTGCCGCGCTTGATCTTGTACAGAGGCGGCTGCGCGATGTACAGGTAGCCGCGCTCGATCAATTCCATCATCTGACGGAAGAAGAAGGTCAGAAGCAGGGTGAGGATGTGCGAGCCGTCCACGTCGGCGTCGGTCATGACGATGATGCGGTGATAGCGCAGCTTCGCGATGTCGAAGTCGTCCTTGCCGATCGAGGTGCCCAGCGCCGCGATGAGCGTCCTGATCTCCTGGGAGGCCAGCATCTTGTCGAAGCGCGCCTTCTCGACGTTCAGGATCTTGCCCTTCAGGGGGAGGATCGCCTGGTACTTGCGGTCGCGCCCCTGCTTGGCGGAGCCGCCTGCGGAGTCGCCCTCGACCAGGAACAGTTCGCACAGCGCCGGATCCTTCTCCTGGCAGTCGGCCAGCTTCCCGGGCAGGGTGCCCACCTCGAGCGCTCCCTTGCGGCGGGTCAGGTCGCGGGCCCTGCGGGCGGCCTCGCGGGCGCGGGCGGCGTCGATCGATTTCTCGAGGATCCGCTTGGCCATGTTCGGGTTTTCTTCCAGGTAGGTGGCCAGCTTCTCGTTCATCAGGGTCTCGACGTACCCCTTCACCTCGGAGTTCCCAAGCTTGGTCTTGGTCTGTCCCTCGAACTGCGGCTGCGAGATCTTCACCGAGATGACCGCGGTGAGCCCCTCCCTCAGGTCGTCGCCCGAGATCGCCACCTTCACGTTCTTCAAGAGGTTGTTGTTGTTCGCGTAGTTGTTCATGGTGCGGGTGAGCGCAGCCTTGAAGCCGACCAGGTGGGTACCGCCTTCGTGGGTGTTGATG
This sequence comes from Geomonas silvestris, assembly GCF_014193515.1. GTDB lineage: Bacteria > Desulfobacterota > Desulfuromonadia > Geobacterales > Geobacteraceae > Geomonas > Geomonas silvestris. The sequence continues at coordinate 456,701 of NZ_BLXX01000002.1, forward strand.
TTGTTGGCGAAAGAGAAGATCTTCTCGTCGTAGGAGTCGTTGTACTGCATGGCGACTTCGATATCGACGCCGCCTTTTTCGCCGTGGAAGTAGATGGGCTCCGGGTTCACCGCGTTGCGGTTGCGGTTTAAGTACTCGACGAAGGAGCGGATGCCCCCCTCGTAGAAGAAGTCGTGCTCCTTCTCGACGCGCTCGTCGTTGATCTTGATGCGCACGCCGGCGTTTAAGAAGGCGAGCTCGCGCAGACGCTGGGAGAGGACGTCGAAGGAGAACTCGGTGGTCTCGAAGATCTCCCCGTCCGGCAGGAAGGTGATCTTGGTGCCGCGGCTCTTGGTCTCGCCTGTTACCTCGAGCGGGGCCGACGGGACGCCGCGCTCGTAGTGCTGCTTGTGGATCTTGCCGTCGCGGCGGATCTCCAGGTCGAGCGACACCGACAGGGCGTTGACGACGGAGGAGCCCACGCCGTGCAGACCGCCGGAGACCTTGTAGGCGGCGTTGTCGAACTTGCCGCCGGCATGAAGCACGGTGAGGACGACCTCGGCGGCCGATCTCCCCTCGCCGGGCATGATGTCGGTCGGGATGCCGCGGCCGTTGTCCTTTACGGTAACCGAGCCGTCCAGGTGGATGGTGACTTCCACCAGGTCGCAGTGGCCTGCCAGCGCCTCGTCAATGGCGTTGTCCACCAGTTCGTAGACCAGGTGGTGCAAGCCCGCAGAGGCGGTGGAACCGATGTACATGGCGGGGCGCTTGCGCACCGCCTCAAGACCCTCGAGGATCTTGATCTTGTCTGCCCCGTAATCGCTGCTTTCTTCTACGCTCATCTCTACCCCTAGTTGGTAATCTTCCCTGAACTGATTCTGAAGGCGGTGACCTCGTCGGTCCCCGCGAGGGCCACGTTGTCCAGGGCCGTCGTGGTTATGAACACCTGCATCTGTCGTTTCTTCAAGAATTCCATGAGGTTTTCGTTGCGCTCCCGGTCGAGCTCGCTGGTCATGTCGTCCAGCAGGAGCACCGGGGGCGCCTCGAAACACCTGGTGATGTACTCGATCTCGGCCATCTTGAGGGCCAAGACGTAGCTTCTTTGCTGCCCTTGGGAGGCGAAGTGCCGGGCCGCCCGGCCGTTCAACCCGAAGTGAAGGTCGTCGCGGTGGGGGCCGACCACCGTGGTGCAGCGGCGCCGCTCCTCGGCTTCGTGCGCCTTTAACGCGCTCAGGAGGGCTTGCCTCGGATCCTCCTGCCAGGACTTCGGGTCCACCGAGTGCTGGCGGTACTCGATCTGCACCGTCTCGTCGTTCCCCGAAATTTCCGAGTAGAAGCGCTGCAGCAGCTTCTCTATCTCGCCGATCCAGGCTGAGCGCCGCTCTACCACCTGAACAGCTGCCTGGGAGAGCTGCTCGGTCCAGATGTCGAGGCCGAAGGCCTCGCCGGTTTTAAGGAGCGCGTTGCGCTGCTTCAAAATTTTCAAATACTCGTGATAGGCGGTGAGATACCCGATATCACAGGTAAAAACGGCACGGTCCAGGTAGCGGCGCCTGAGTTCTGGCCCCCCGCGCACCATGGCGATCTCCTCAGGGGTGAAGAGCACCACGTTCAGGTTGCCGAAGAAGTCGTCCACCCGTGTAGCCAGCTTGTCGTCGATCTTGGCCTTTTTACCCTGTTTCTCGAGAAGCAGTGAGATCTCGCGGCGCACCCGGTCACGCTCTACCGCACCTTTCAAGAGGGCGAACTCGGAGCCAAAGCTGATCAGCTCGGAATTCTTCGCCTGCTTGAATGACTTCATCGTCGCCAGGAGGTAGATCGATTCCAGCAGGTTGGTTTTGCCCTGGCCGTTGTTTCCGTAGAAAACGTTGAACTTGTCGCCGGGCGTAAGTTCGAGGTTCTTCAGGTTACGGAAGGACGCGAGTTTTAGCTTTATCAGTCTCATTAGGCTAACGGGCCAACCAAAAAGCCTCTCATAAAGAGCGGCTCTTTTTCAAGCCCTGTTTTTCCGCTCACGCGTATACGGGTCGCGAAAACCGTCTATAGCGGGACATCCCGATCCGGACCAAACCTTCGCTTTCACTGATTTTTTTTGTGCTTTTTATGCAGCTTTAGCCGCGTCGTTTTTTTCGTCGCGGCTAAACGTCTTTTTGCAGCGCCTAAGCTTGGCTCCCCGGCCGGAGTCTACAGGCGCATCGGCATGATGACCGCCATGAAGTCGTTGTCGGCAAGAGGCTTCATGATAACCGGAGAGAGCTCGTCCTTGAACTTGAGCTCCACCTCGCGGTCCGCCATCACCGAGAGGACGTCGATCAGGTACTTCGCGTTGAAACGGGTGGAGATGTTGTTCCCCTCGTACTCCACCTCGATCTCCTCGCGTGCCTCGCCCAGTTCCGGGTTCGAGGAGGAGATCACGATGAGTTCCGGGTTCACGTCGATCTTGATCCCCTTGAATTTCTCGGAGGAGAGGATCGCCATCCTTTTCAGGGAGTGCAGGAACTTGTCGCGGCTTATCTGCACGTTGCGCTCGTTATTCACCGGGATGACCTTGGTGTAGTCCGGGAACTCGCCGTCGATGAGGCGCATGACCACCACGGTGTTCCCCTTCTTGATCACCGCCGAGTTGTCCATGAACCCCAGCATGATCTCGGCTGACTCCTCCTCGGCCATCTTCTTCAGTTCGAAGATACCCTTCTTGGGGAAGATCACCCCTTTGGAGAGTTCGGCCGAGATGCTCCCCTCGATCACCTGCTGGGCGACCGAGAGCCTGTGGCCGTCGGTGGCGACCATGCGCAAGACGTTGGTGCCGCCTTCCTCGAAGGCCTTGATGAACACGCCGTTCAGGTTGTACTTGGTCTCGTCGTAGCAGATGGCGTACGAGGTTTTCTCGATCATGTTGGCGAGGACCTCGTTTTTGAAGACGAGGAAACTCTCGTCCTTCACCTTGGGGAAATAGGGGAACTCCTCGGAGGAGAGACCCACGATGTTGAAGCGCGCCTTGCCGCAGATGATCTCGACCCAGTCGTTCTCCTTGGTGGCGACGTGGATCTCCTCGTCCGGCATCTCCTTGACGATTTCGTAGAGCTTCTTGGCGGATACCGTGATCTTGCCTTCCTTGATCACCTTGGTGGGATAGGAGCTCTTCATGCCGACTTCGAGGTCAGTTGCCGTGACGTAGAGAAGGTCGTTGTGCACTTCCAGCAGCGCATTGGAGAGGATGGGCATGGTGTTCCGCTTTTCCACGATCCCCTGGATTCTCTGGAGGGCCTTCAAAAATATCTCTTTGCTAATTTTGAATTCCATGGTCTCTCCCTGGCGGTTTTCTTCTTTTACTTATAGTTTTTTATCTCTTCAGTAGTAGTAGATAGTGGCCTGTTGAAAAGTTGATAAGCGGTCTTAGCCACCGTTTTACTGCACGTTTTGGTCAGGAGAACCATGCGCACGTTTTGGGGTGGTTCGCTGGACTTGTTCACAGGCATAAGCTCCATCCCCAATCCGGGAGGAGTTATGCACAGGTTTCCACGGCTACATGAACAGCTTTTTCTTGATGTCTTCCACAGTCGACTTCAGGTCCGGATCGCTTGAAAGTTGCTTCTCGATCTTTCTCACCGAGTGGATGATGGTCGAGTGGTCTTTCCCGCCGAACTTCTCGCCGATCTCGGGGAAGGAGGACTTGGTGAGCTCGCGGCAGATGTAGATGGCGATTTGGCGCGGCACCACCAGGGTCTTGATCCGCTTGTCCGACTTAAGTTCCGAAACCTTGATCCGGAAGTGCTCGGCCACCTGCTTCTGGATCATCTCGACCGTGATCTCCTTGGTCTTTTCGACGATGATGTCCTTCATCACCTCGCGTGCCATGGAGAGGGTGATTTCGTTGCCGGTCAGGCTCGCGAAGGCCTCCAGGCGGATCAGCATCCCTTCCAGTTCGCGGATGTTCGAGGTAGCCCCTTCGGCGAGGAAGAGGGCGACGTCGTCGGGGATGTTAACCTGGTGCTGGTCGGATTTCTTCTTGAGGATGGCGACCTTGGTCTCCACGTTGGGCGGCTGGATGTCGGCGATGAGACCCCACTCGAAGCGCGATCTCAGGCGTTCCTCGAGCCCCGGGATGTCCTTGGGGAACTTGTCCGAGGTGACCACGATCTGCTTGTGGGATTCGTAGAGCGCGTTGAAGGTGTGGAAAAACTCCTCCTGGGTCGCCTCTTTGCCGGCCATGAACTGGATGTCGTCGATGAGCAAAAGGTCCATCTTGCGAAACTTGTTGCGGAACTCGTCCATCTTCTTGTAGCGGAGCGAGTTGATCATCTCGTTCATGAACTTCTCGGACGAGTAGTAGCAGATCTTCGCCTTGGGGTTCTTGGCGAGGATCTGGTTCCCTATGGCGTTCACCAGGTGTGTCTTCCCGAGACCGACGCCGCCGTAGATGAAGAGCGGGTTGTAGTTGGTTGCCGGCTTGTTGGCGACCGCCTGGCTCGCCGCGTAGGCGAACTGGTTACTTGCGCCGCAGACGAACGACTCGAAGGTGTACTTGGGGTTCAGGTTGGGGATGAACTCGGACTTCTTGTCCTTATCCTTCTCTTTCTTCTCTTCCTTGGCCGGCTTGGGCTCCGGCTCCGCAGCGGGCTCCGGTTTCGGCTCCACGATCTGAAACTCGATCTGGTAGCTTTTGGGGCTGACCGCGGAGATCGCTTCCCTGATCATGCCGAGGTACTTCTCGATGACGTACTTTTGGAAGAAAGAGCTGGGAACTTCGAGGATTATCGCTTCGTCGGTGTTGCCGAGGAACTTGAGGGGTTCGATCCAGGTGCTGAAGGTTTGTCCCGTGAGTACTTTTTTCAGATTTGCCTGGGCTTCCAGCCAAATTTTTTCCATGGAGAGAGGCCTTTTTGAGGGACGATTTTTGCACAGCTTTATCAACAAGTTGTTGTGCTGATTTAAGCTAGAAAATTCAACAGGTTACGAGGTTATTCACAAAATAAGTTGACACTAATTTTTTCGCAGCAGAAGACTAACAGAGCTACCCCTATTTTGCAAGGCAAAAGTTGGCCGCGGAAAAACCTCTTGACAGGCTTTTTCCTTTATGTTTAAGTTCCATGCTTCCCTTTATATCTAAAGTCGCTAAAACCGCGCAAGGAGCAGATAAAGATGAAAAGAACCTTTCAGCCCAGCAACACCTCCCGTAAAAGAACCCACGGCTTCCTCGTCCGTATGGCCACCAAAAACGGCCGTCTTGTGATCAAGCGCAGAAGGGCTAAAGGCCGCAAGCGTCTGTCTGTCGGCATCGCAACCAAGTAGTACCGCTTGTCCGGCTCAGCTTTTCCCAAGGCTGAAAGACTGCGCAGGCGTCCGGAGTTCACCCAGTTCAACTCCGGCGCCAACAAGCTGCACACCCCGCATTACCTTTTGCTGTGGAGGGACACTGCTCCGGCAGGTCCCCGCATCGGCTTTACGGTGAGCAAGAAGGTGGGCAACGCCGTGGTCAGAAACAGCATCAAGCGAAGGCTGCGCGAGTTTTACCGGCAGAACAAGCAACTCTTCCCACTGGCAGATGTTAATATCGTCGCCAAAAAAGGGGCGGAAGTACTTGACTTTCACCACCTCTCATCCGAGCTCGCAGCCGCCTTCGGGCGGCTGCGCAACAGATATGCTAAGTAGATTCCTGCGGAGCCTGGTTGTCTGTTATCAACGGTACATCTCTCCGTTAAAGGCTCCCTCCTGCCGGTTTTACCCCACCTGTTCCCATTATTCCTTACAAGCTTTGGAAAAGTACGGCCCTTTAAAAGGTGTCTGGCTGACGGTTGCGCGCATCGCGCGTTGTCATCCCTGGCATCCGGGCGGTTACGATCCGGTTAAATAGCGTCTTTCGGAGATACCATGGAAAAAAGAACCATCATAGCTATCGTGCTTTCTATCGGGGTGCTCTACGCCTACTCCTACCTGTTCCCCCCGGCAAAGCCCGCTGTGGCTCCCGGTACCTCCGCCAAGCAGGCGCAGCTGAGCTCTGGCAAGCAGGTTCCTGCGGTTATGAGCGCTCCTGCAGTCGCCGCTGCCGCCCCGGTTGCACCGGCCGCAGCAGTTGCCGGCCAGCCGGCCGCCGCTCCCCGCGACATCATCGTGGACACCGATCTCTACAGCGCCGTCTTCTCGACCCAGGGGGCCGGGCTTAAGAAGCTGGTGCTGAAAAAGTACAAAGAGACTGCCGGACCCCAGGGTAAGGACATCGTCCTCATCGACGAGAGCAACCCGACCCGTTTCGCGCTGCTTACCGATTCGCGCGAACTCGGCATCGCCTCCAACGCCGTGTATCAGTTCTCCGGCGACAACCTGAAACTGAGCGATGGGAACAAGGGGAGCATCGAGTTCACTACCGTTACCCCGCAGGGTGTCGAACTGAAGAAGCGCTTCAGCTTTGCCGGCAACCTCTACCACATAGGTCTTACCGAAGAGCTGCGCAACGCAGGTGCCGGGCGCGTCGATGGCAAGCTGCACATCCTGCAAAACGACCGGGTAGTCCCGCACAAGAGCGAAGGTCGCTACGAAGTGTACGGCCCGACGACGCTCGCCGAAGGGAAAGTCTCCTCCGACAAACTCGACAATCTCCTGAAGGCACCGGTTCAGCACTCCAACAATGTGACCTGGTCCTCCTTCGGCGACAAGTACTTCATGGGCGCCGTCATTGCCGATAAGGGGAGCATCGCCACGGTGTCCTTGTCCCGTCCTGGTACCGACAGCATGCTTCGTGACATCACGGCACCTGCGGTCTCCCTGCAGGCGGGGCAGAGCGCCGCTCTCAACTACTCGATTTACTACGGACCGAAGGATCTTGACATCCTGAAAGCCCAGGGTAACCGCCTCGAAGACGTTATCGACTACGGCTGGTTCGGCCCGGTCGCGAAGCCGCTGGTCTTCTCGCTCAAGTACCTCTACAAGTACACCGGCAACTACGGCATCGCTATTATCATCATCACCTTCATCCTGAAACTCATCTTCTTCCCGCTCACTCACAAGAGCTACAAGTCGATGAAAGAGATGCAGAAACTGCAGCCTAAGATGACTGAGTTGAAGGAGAAGTTTAAGAATGACCGCGATGCCATGAACAAAGCGGTTATGGAGCTCTACAAGACCCACAAGGTCAACCCTATGGGTGGTTGCCTGCCGATGCTGGTGCAGATCCCCGTCTTCTTCGGCCTCTATCGTGCGCTCATGTACTCCATCGAACTCCGTCATGCACCGTTCATGCTCTGGATTACCGACCTCTCTGCCAAGGACCCGTACTACGTGACCCCTATCATCATGGGCGCCACCATGTTCATCCAGCAGAAGATGACCCCGAGCAACATGGATCCGGTCCAGGCCAAGATGATGCTGATGCTGCCGGTCGTCTTCACCTTCATGTTCCTGAACTTCCCGTCCGGCCTCGTTGTTTACTGGCTGGTGAACAACGTGCTCACCATCGTCCAGCAGATGTACATCAACAAAACGGTCCAGGACTAAGCACCGACAGGATTCACCATGTACGTTCGTGACACCATAGCAGCAATCAGCACTCCGGTAGGAGAGGGGGGGATCGGGATCATCAGGGTCAGCGGCCCCGCCTCCCTGCCGATTGCCCAGAACATCTTCAGAGCAAAAGGGAACGGTGGCCTAAAAAGCCACCGTTTTTCTTATGGCACCGTGGTCAATCCCGGCACCGGCGACGTCCTCGACGAGACCATGGTGGTCTATATGAAGGCGCCTAACTCGTACACCCGCGAGGATGTGATCGAGATTCAGTGCCACGGTGGGACCCTGGTGGTCTCCCGGATCCTCTCGCTGGTCATCGAGGCCGGCGCCCGGTTGGCCCAGCCCGGCGAGTTCACCAAGCGCGCCTTCCTGAACGGCAGAATAGACCTGGTCCAGGCTGAAGCCATCATGGATGTTATTTCCAGCCGCACCGAGGCCTCGCTCACCCTGGCCCAGCACCAGCGGGAAGGGTTATTGTCGCAGCGCATTTCCGCGATCCAGGAAGCCATTCTCTACTCCCTCGCTTACGTCGAGGCCCTCATAGACTTCCCCGAGGAGGACCTCGATGTGGCTGTTGAGCGCGACGTGCAGGGGAGGGTGGCACCGGCCCTTGCCGAGCTTCAGGGGCTGATAGACGGGTTCGAGGAAGGGAAGGTACTGCGGGACGGGGTCTCCGTCGTGTTGGCAGGACGCCCCAACGTCGGCAAATCAAGCCTGCTCAACACCCTTTTGAAAGAGAAAAGGGCGATTGTCACCTCGGTTCCCGGCACCACCAGGGATGTTATCGAGGAGGTCGTCAACATCAACGGCCTACCGGTGAAACTCCTCGATACTGCAGGGATCCGTCATTCCGAGGACCAGGTGGAGCAGGAAGGTGTGCGGTTGTCCCTGGAGCGGATTCCCCGGGCCGACCTGGTTCTCTTCCTGGTTGATTCTTCCGCGCCCTTTACCGATGATGATCGGATCATCCTCGATGCCATCGGATCCAAGAGCTGCATTGTGGTCCGTAACAAGTCCGACCTGGCCTCGCACTGTGAACTTCCCGAAGGGGTTAATGCTCCCATTGTCGCCATCTCCACCTTCACCGGTGAAGGTGTTCCTGAACTGAGGGAGTCGATCCACAGGACCTTCGTACATGGCAAGGCGGTGGACAGCAGGGAGTACGTGGCGGTATCCCACGCCCGGCACCGGGATGCACTGGTAAAAGCCCAGCGCTCCCTGCAGCGTTTTGTCGAGAACCTGGCGGCCGGTGTGAACATGGAACTGCTTCCCATCGACCTGAGGGATGCGCTCGATGCAGTAGGGGAGGTCACCGGGGCAACCACCGCCGACGATGTGCTGGACAGAATCTTCTCCAGCTTCTGCATAGGTAAGTAATTTTGTTTCACGTGGAACAAATCAGTTTTAACCTGCTACAGCAGTAACTTAGAGGGATTCTTTGAATTGAGTGTTTTTTGGGGCCAGGGCTTACCCTGATGGTCCTCCTGGTGGCAAGACTGTTTTTCTCAACCATAGCTGCCGGCCTTACGTCCTCCCCTTTGCGAAGGGGAGACAGAGGGGATTTGTACTCTGGCTTTCACTTGACCTAAACATCCAACGTCGCTAAATCCCCCTGTTCCCCTTCGCGAAGGGGCAACTTTGTGTAGCCTGCCAACAGCGTGGCCTGGTTCTTCTGAGCTTCCACTCTTGTTCGACAGCATAGAATGCGGCCCGAAATTTTGTTCCACGTGGAACAAATCAAAAAATACTTGTAATGGTGCCTGTTTAAGAAGGCACGTGCAAATAAGCCGTTCGGCGACCGGATGGCGGCACCAATCAGACGCACATGGAGCATTGGCTTGATAGTCTATGAAAAAAAATACGATGTGATCGTGGTCGGGGCAGGGCACGCCGGTTGCGAGGCAGCCCTGTCAGCTGCCCGTATCGGGGTGTCGACCCTGTTGCTCACCATCAACCTCGACGCTATCGCCTTGATGTCCTGCAACCCGGCCATCGGCGGCCTTGCCAAAGGGCACTTGGTCAAGGAGATCGACGCTCTTGGTGGCGAGATGGGGCGCAACATCGATGCGACCGGGATCCAGTTCCGGGTGCTCAATACCCGCAAAGGTCCCGCGGTGCGTGCCTCGCGTGCCCAGGCGGACAAACAGCAGTACCGCCTCCGTATGAAGACCGTGCTGGAACAGCAGGACAACCTCGATCTTAAGCAGGTCGAAGTAACGGCGCTGCACCTGGATGGCGGCGCGGTTGCTGGCGTCGACACCCGCGGCGGGGTCCGCTTCCTTGGCAAGACCGTGATCCTCACCACCGGCACCTTTATGCGCGGTTTGATCCACATAGGATTGGTGCATTACCCGGGCGGCAGGGCAGGGGACCTTCCTTCGGTGGGCCTCTCCGAGCGCCTGGTGGACTACGGTTTCGACGTGGGGAGACTGAAAACCGGGACCCCGGCACGTCTGGACAGCAGGACTATCGACTTCAACAAGCTGGAGCCGCAGTTCGGCGACGAGCGTCCTGTGCCGTTTTCCTTCTCCACGGAGAAGATCGAGCAGCCGCAGGTTCCCTGCCACATCGCCTACACCAACGAAAAGAGCCACGAGATCATCCGCGGCGGCCTGGACCGCTCGCCACTCTACGCCGGGATCATCGAGGGTATTGGACCGCGCTACTGCCCGTCCATCGAGGACAAGGTGGTGCGCTTCCCTGAGAAGGAACGCCACCAGACCTTTATCGAGCCCGAGGGGCGCGACACCGTCGAGGTCTACCCCTCCGGCATGTCCACCTCGCTCCCCATCGACATCCAATGGGCCTTTTACCGCTCCATCGAAGGGCTCGAGCGGGTGGAAATCATGCGCCCCGCCTACGCGATCGAGTACGATTACGTGAACCCGATCCAGCTGCACGCCTCGCTGGAAACCAAGCTGGTGCCCAACCTCTACCACGCGGGGCAGATCAACGGCACCTCCGGGTACGAGGAGGCCGCCGCCCAGGGGCTCATGGCAGGTATCAACGCGGCCTTGCAGGTAAAAGGAAAAGAGCCGCTGGTGCTGGGACGACACGAGGCCTATATCGGCGTAATGATCGACGATCTGGTTACCCTGGGGACCAAGGAGCCCTACCGCATGTTCACCTCGCGCGCCGAATACCGGCTGCTTTTGCGCGAGGACAACGCCGATTTGCGGCTGCGCGAAAAGGGACACGAGGTTGGCCTGGTGCCGGAAGAGACGTATAACGGGTTCCTGGTAAAGAAAGAGTGCATCGAGAATGAACTGGTGAAGCTCTCCAGGGAACGCCTGACCCCTTCGGCTGCCGGCGAAGAGCTGCTTGCAGAGTGGGACCTGGTGGGAATGCAGAATGCCATCAGCTACGAACAGCTGCTGCGCCGACCGGAATTCACCTGCGAAGACCTCTCCCGGATCTATCCGGAGATCATGGAGCTCCCTGAAGCGGTGCGGGAACAGCTGGGAATCCAGATCAAGTATCAGGGCTACATCAACAGGCAGCTCGAGCAGGTGGACCGCGCGGTAAAGCTGGAGAGCGCGAAGATTCCCGCTGACATGGATTACCTGTCCATTCCCGGGCTCTCGACCGAGGTGCGCGAGAAACTGGACCGCTTCCGCCCTGACACCTTGGGCCAGGCTTCCCGCATCCCGGGCATAACGCCTGCCGGCATCACCATCCTCTCCATCGCACTGAAGGCGAGGGGGGCACGATGAATCAACGCGCCAAAGATCTCTTAATTTCCGGAGCACGTGAACTCGGGATCGAGATTACCAAGGAGCAGGCTCAGCGCCTGGACCAGTTCGCGGAAGAGCTCAAGAAGTGGAACAAGAAGATCAACCTCACCGCCATCACCGATGACGACGGGATTGCGCTGAAACATCTGGTCGATTCGCTGAGTCTCCTGAAGGTGGTACGAGGCCCGGGCAAGATGCTCGATATCGGTTCAGGGGGGGGCTTTCCCTGCATTCCGGTCCAGGTGGTGGCGCCCGACCTTGAGGTGGTGTCGGTCGACGCAGTGGTGAAAAAGATCAGCTTCCAGAAGCAGGCGGTGCGTCTGCTCAACCTGGCGAACTTCACCGCGCTGCACGTCCGGGCAGAAACCCTCGCCGCAAGCTATCCCGAAACTTTTCATTGGATCGTCTCGCGCGCTTTTTCCGATCTCCCCTCATTTGTGACGATGGCCCTACCTCTCATGAGAACTGACGGTCGCATCGTCGCCATGAAGGGACGCAACGCTGCCGAGGAAGTCGAGGAAGCAGCGGAGACCCTCGAACGCCTCGGTGTGCTGGTCGAAAGAATAGAGAAATTTAATCTACCTGGTTCGGACGAGGCGCGCGCACTCATTGTGATGCGGAAAAACGTTTAATATTTTCTAATGTGTTGTAAAACGCACGAAATGGTCGATTTTAACGATTCTTGTCTCTCATGAAGGTTGCGGGCTGTCTCGGGTGGAGAAGGCCGCTAAAAATGCCTAAAATGGCCGCCTAAATTTTAGGCAAATTGACCGGGCAAACCCCGTTGGAAGGAATCGAGAGAGGCAACTCAGCCGACAGCACATTTGCATCCTCCACTGTGTTGCGGAACATGAATTTTTGTATTTCCAAAACTCTGAATGGGTGCTGTGAATTACTTAATGCTGTGCGGTTGATTGCACAGCCGGTTAAGTCTATCACACAGGTAGACAGTAATTTTGAGGGAGTGGGTGAGTTTGAACCGACTTCAGGGGACATCGGAACGGGGTAGGGAGAACGAATCGAAGGTGAGAGAGGCCTTTTCAAACTTCGGTTTCGCCGGTGCAAACCCTCTAACTCCCGGAGCATTAATTTTGACTTTTGCCTCGGTTATATGTTAGAAGTAAAAACTTTTTTTGTTTACGGTTGGTTTTTCACATAGATTCACAAGGGGGAAAAAGGGTCATGCATCATTTCCAGTACAAAGGTGACGAGCTGTTTGCGGAAGAAGTTGCGGTAAAGGACATCGTGGCGAAGGTTGGCAGCCCGGTCTACATCTACTCGCAGGCCACGCTGGAGCGTCACTTCAAGGCCATGGACAGCGCCTTCGCAGCTACGCCTCACACCATCTGCTACTCGGTAAAGGCAAACTCGAACCTGGCCGTGCTGAAGACCTTCATCAACCTGGGCGGCGGCGTGGACATCGTCTCCGGCGGCGAGCTCTTTCGTGCGCTGCAGGCCGGCGTGGACCCGAAGAAAGTAGTCTACTCCGGCGTGGGCAAGCGTGACGACGAAATCGCCTACGCCCTGGAGACCGGGATCCTCATGTTCAACGTGGAATCCGAGCTGGAGCTCGACCGCCTGAACGAGGTAGCCGGCCGCATTGGCAAGAAAGCCGGCATCGCCATCCGCGTCAACCCGGACGTCGATCCTGAGACCCACCCGTACATCACCACCGGCCTCAAAAAGGCCAAATTCGGTATCAATATCGAGCGCGCCCTCGAGCAGTACGGCCGCGCCAAAGAAATGGCCAACATCGAGATCCTCGGGATCGACTGCCACATCGGCAGCCAGCTCACCAAGGTCTCGCCGTTCGTCGACGCGATCAAGAAGCTCAAGCGCCTCCTGACGGGGATGCAGGACATGGGTATCCAGGTGAAATATCTCGACTTGGGCGGTGGCTTGGGAATCCAGTACAACGATGAAGCTCCGCCGCTGCCGGCAGATTACGGCACCTCTATCCTCGCGGAGACCAAAGACCTCGGACTACACCTGCTGTTCGAGCCTGGGAGGAACCTGGTGGGAAATGCCGGCATTCTGGTCGGTACCTGCCTCTACACTAAAAAGGGCGAGGAGAAGAACTTCGTCATCGTCGATGCCGGCATGAACGACCTGGCCCGCCCGGCGCTCTACGGCTCCTTCCACGGCGTCGCACCGGTCCGCAAGGACCAGGACGGCAGCATCGTGGGCGACATCGTCGGCCCGATCTGCGAGTCCGGCGACTTCCTCGTGAAAGAGCGCGAATTCCCGAACTTCAAGCAGGGCGACCAGATCGCCTTCCTCTCCGCCGGAGCCTACGGCTTCACCATGAGCAGCAACTACAACAGCCGCCCCCGCGTGGCTGAAGTGATGGTGAAAGGGGACAAGTTCGAGGTGATTCGCGAGCGCGAGAAGGTCGAGGATCTGGTGCGCGGCGAGAGTATCCCGAGCTTCCTGTAGAGGCTGAGGGGAGCCGACATCGGCAACCAGTCAAACGTTCTACCTACACGATACACAAGAGGCACCACAAGGAGGTAGCCCATGTTCCAAGGAAGCATCGTAGCCATCGTCACCCCGTTCAACAACGGCGCGGTAGACGAGGAAAAACTGCGGGAACTCGTGGAATTCCAGATCGAAAACGGGACCGACGCCATCGTGCCCTGCGGCACCACCGGCGAGTCTTCAACCCTTGACTATGAAGAGCACGACCGGGTCATCAAGATCGTGGTCGAGCAGGTAAAAAAACGCGTTCCGGTCATCGCCGGCACCGGTTCGAATTCGACCCGCGAGGCGATCGAGATCACCCAGCATGCCAAGGAGTTGGGTGCCGACGGAGCACTCCTGGTCACCCCGTACTACAACAAACCGTCGCAGGAAGGGCTCTTCCAGCACTACACCGCGGTAGCCGACGCCGTAGCCCTGCCGCAGGTGCTCTACAACGTCCCGGGCCGCACCGGCGTGAACCTCCTGCCGGAAACCGTGGCGCGCCTCTCCAAGCACGCCAACATCGTCGCCATCAAGGAGGCCACCGGCTCGCTGCAGCAGGCTTCCGAGGTGCTTGCCCTCTGCGGCGACAACCTGACCGTGCTCTCGGGCGACGACTTCATCACCTTGCCCATGATGGCCTGCGGCGCCAAAGGCGTCATCTCGGTGACCGCCAACATCATGCCCAAAGAAGTGGCTGCCCTGGTGGACGCCTTCAACGCGGGGAACCTGGAGGAGGCCAAGCGCCTGCACCTGCACCTCTTGAAGATCTCCAACGCCATGTTCATCGAGACCAACCCGGTACCGGTGAAGACCGCGGTCTCCCTGATGGGCAAGTGCCGCGACGAGGTGCGTCTGCCGCTGGCCCCGCTGGTCGAGGCGAACCGCGCCAAGCTGACCGCGATCATGAAGGAATACGGGCTCGTCTAAGGAGTTGATATGATTAAGATAGCAGTTTGCGGCGCGGCCGGCCGCATGGGCGGGCGCATCATCGCCGCCATCAACGAGACCGAGGGCGTGGAACTTTCCGGCGCCCTGGATCGTCCCGGCCACCCCATGGTGGGGCAGGACGCCGGCTACAACGCGGGCCTTGGTGCCATCGGCGTCCCCATCAGCGACGACCTGAACGCCGTCGTTGCCGGTTGCGACGTGCTGATCGACTTCACCACTCCGAAGGTATCGCTCAAAAACCTGGAAGTCTGCGCGCTGCACAAGAAGGCCATTGTGATCGGCTCGACCGGGTTCACCCCCGAGGAGCGCGCACTGGCGGCCGAACTCGCCCGGGAGATCCCGGCCGTGATCGCGCCGAACATGTCGGTTGGGGTCAACGTCTGCTTCAAGGTGCTGGCCGACGTCGCCAAGATCCTGGGCGAGGACTTCGACGTGGAGATCGTCGAGGCGCACCACAAGATGAAGAAGGACTCCCCCTCCGGCACCGCCGTCCGCATGGGCGAGGTGGTGGCGAATGCGCTGGGGCGCGACTACAACAAGGTCGCCAACTTCCACCGTGAGGGGATCTGCGGCGAGCGCACCCACGAAGAGATCGGCATGCAGACCATCCGCGGCGGCGATATCGTGGGCGAGCACACCGTGTACTTCATCGGCATGGGCGAGCGCGTCGAGCTCACCCACCGCGCCCACACCCGCGACATGTTCTCGCGCGGCTCCGTGCGCGCCGCCAAGTGGGTGGCAACCGCAAAGCCGGGCGTCTGGGACATGCAGGACGTCCTCGGCCTGAGATAAATCCACGCAATTCATGGCTTTCCTGGGACCTTCGCGGTCCCGGGGGATCCACGAGTCCTCCGCAAACCTGAACTGAAACTACTGTATTGCTCGTTACAAGGAGTGGTGCCACATGGCAAAAATCAACGATAACTACCTGAAACTTAAAGCCGGGTACCTGTTCCCGGAGATCGGGCGCCGGGTGCGCGGCTTCGCAGCAGCCCACCCGGAGGCCAAGGTGATCCGTCTGGGGATCGGCGACGTGACCCAACCGCTCACCCCGACCATCCTGAAGGCGTTCCACGATGCGGTGGACGACCTGGCTCAGGCCAGCAGCTTCATGGGCTACGGCCCGGAGCAGGGCTACGACTTCCTCATCGAGGCGATCATCGAGAAGTCCTATAAGCCCCTGGGGGTCGAGCTGAAGAACACCGAGATGTTCATCTCCGACGGCTCCAAGTGCGACTGCGCCAATATCCTGGATATCTTTGCCCTGGATAACACCGTGGCCATCGGCGACCCGGTCTACCCGGTCTACAACGACACCAACGTGATGATCGGGCGCACCGGCGAGGCCGACGAGAAAGGGTACTACCAGGGTCTGGTCTACCTCCCCTGCACCGAGGAGAACGGCTTCATGCCGGCCTTCCCGAGCCAGAAGGTGGACATGATCTACCTCTGCTTTCCGAACAATCCGACGGGTGCTGTCGCCACCAAGGAGCAGCTCAAAGGGTGGGTGGACTACGCCCTCGCCAACGACTCCATCATCCTCTTCGACGCGGCCTACGAGGCGTTCATCACCGATCCCTCGATCCCGCACTCCATCTACGAGATCGAAGGGGCCAAGAAATGCGCCATCGAGTTCCGCTCCTTCTCCAAGACCGCCGGCTTCACCGGCGTGCGCTGCGGCCTGGTCGTGGTGCCCGAGGAACTGGAAGGGACCACCTCCACGGGCGAGAAGTACAGCTTCAACAAGCTTTGGCTGCGTCGTCAGACCACCAAGTTCAACGGTGCCTCCTACCCGGTGCAGAAGGCTGCCGCCGCGGTCTACTCCGAAGAGGGGTGGAAAGAGACCAAAGAGAACATCGACTACTACATGGAGAACGCCCGCATCATCCGCGAGGGCCTTTCAGGGGCAGGGCTCACCGTGTACGGCGGCGTGAACGGCCCCT
This sequence comes from Geomonas silvestris, assembly GCF_014193515.1. Lineage (GTDB taxonomy): Bacteria > Desulfobacterota > Desulfuromonadia > Geobacterales > Geobacteraceae > Geomonas > Geomonas silvestris. The sequence continues at coordinate 473,268 of NZ_BLXX01000002.1, forward strand.
ACATTTGGCTTAAGACCCCGGTCGGGCTCTCCTCCTGGGACTTCTTCGACAAGCTTTTGACCGAGTGCCACGTGGTCGGTACCCCGGGGAGCGGCTTTGGCCCCTCCGGCGAGGGCTTCTTCCGGCTCTCCGCCTTCGGCAACCGCGACAACGTCATCGAGGCGGTGGAGCGCATCAAGAAGAACCTGAAGTAGTCTCGGCGCAAGAGGCTAGGCAAAAAGAGAGGGCGTCCCCAAGCGGGGGGCGCCCTTTTTGTTTGTTGCTGATCTGGTTGTCGGGTGCGGCGGGCGCTGAACCCGAGGCTAGTGCCCTATGAGCCGCATCAGCTCGCGGTCGAAGGCGGGAAGGTCTTCTGGCTGGCGCGAGGTCACCAGTTGGCCGTCGACCACCACCTCGCTGTCCTCGTACTGCGCTCCGGCTTCTTTGAGTTCCGGCGTGACCGACTGGTAGCAGGTGGCGCGCTTGCCGCGCAAAAGACCAGCGGAAACGAGGATCTGCGGCCCGTGGCAGATGGCGGCCACCGGTTTATTGTCGGCGAAAAAGGACCGGGCGATTTGCTGGACGGTCTGGTCGTCACGGATGGCGGCCGGAGCCTTGCCGCCGGGAAGCAGCAGCAGGCCGTACTCGCCGGGGACCACGTCCTTGAACACCTTGTCCACCGGCACCTCATAGCCGTGCTTTCCTTTGATGCTCTCCCGGCTCAAAGAAGCCACCTCGACGGTGTGCCCCGCCTCGCGCAGCCGGTACAACGGAACCAACAGCTCGGTATCTTCGAAGTCGTTTGCACTGAGAATCAGGACTTTCATCGTTCCTCCTCGTGGTCCGGGTTGCCCCGGGCCTGGTAAAGGTTGCGGCAGGGGCGCCTGTCGGTTCCCCGCCAGGCACCATAAGTGCAAAATTTGCCGCAGCTAATTGTACCAGTTTTCCCAAAAGGGGGCGGGACAAAATGAGGAGAGGTGTGGTGGATTACCGTGTGCCTGGCTGAGAAGCCGGGGAAAAGCGGGGAGGGGAGCAAGGAGGGGTAGGGTGAAGCCGGCAGCCTGGCAGGGTGCAGGCCTTACTTCTTGACGCCGCCCGGGGCCTCAACCGTCAGCACCGCGAACCCGGAGCGTGGATCCCAACGGTACCCCTTACCGCTCCAGATCGCCTCGATGGTCTTCCAGTCCAGCCCGATCCCCTTCATGTCTTCGCAGACGTAGTAGGCCGGCATGATCTCGTCGTCGTCGATCCTGCCGTCGCCGTTGCTGTCGGCCCAGTGGTAGGCACCGACCGTAATGCTGGCGCTCCCGGCAACGGCCTCGGTGCGGTTGGACTCTCCATCGTGCAGGACGATCTCGCCGCGCAGGTTGCCTGATTTTCCGGTCGGCAGGTTTGCCGGGAGCCGCACGGTGTACGAGACGGTGACCGAGCCCTGGCCGGCCGGGACCAGCCACTTTACGCTGGAGCCGTCGGGGTCGACGGCGGCGTTGCCGGGCTGGGCGCTGACCAGGTGCCACCCAGGCGGCAGGTGCTCTTTCAGGATGAAACCGTAATTTCTTTCGGCACTCCTGGGGATCTTGATCTGGACGGGAACCACCTCACCCGGAGCGGCAAAATGCGGCGCCCAGCGCACCGCCTTGGGAGTGACGACCTGGAGCCTGCTGGTCAGGAAGACCACCAGTGCAAGAACCGGGATCAGGGACAAGACCAGAAGGGTCCAGCGCCTGGGCTTCGCGGTGTCGACGCCCTCCGCACCCTCCGAATCGGGCTCCGGTTCCTCCTGGCGCAGGATCTCTTCGAGCTCGACCTCCAGCGCGCCGGCCAGTTTCTCGGCGTTGTCCCGCTTGATGCTCGGGTAGCGGTTGTTCTCCCAGCGCGAGATGGTGTCGGTGGTGACCCCCACCACGTTCGCGACGTAGAGCTGGGTCAGCTTCTTGCTCTCGCGTACCGTCCTGGCGCGCCCGCCGTCGATGGCGACACTGGGGAGAACGTTTTTATCGGTTTTTGCGGGGTCCTGCGCCATGAAGAGCTTTCCTCGTGAGGTTCCGGGTGGTTACCGGATGCAGCGCCTGTGATTCCGGGTGCCTGGGAACCCGACATCGGGTCGCATTGCTATAGATGTCGATACCGGCTCGGGGTGCACCATGGTAACTATTAGCACAACTTCGGACCAAAAATCCAAACGCAAAGGAGACGCACCCATGAAAAGAGCAATCGCCGCCGCAGCACTCACCCTGATGACCGCAACCGTGGCACTGGCAGCTGACGTCATCACCCTCCCCGCCAAAAACGGCAACATCACCTTCAACCACAAGATGCATCAGGAGAAGGTCGCCAACTGTAAGGCCTGCCACGAGAAGGCCCCCGGCAAGATCGAAGGGTTCGGCAAAGACTGGGCCCACAAGACCTGCAAAGGGTGCCACGCCGATAAGGGTGCCGGTCCCACCAAGTGCTCCGAGTGCCACAAGAAGTAAGGCGCGACGCCTTCCCGGCGTTGCGCAGGAAAAAGGCGGTCCCCGGCGGGGCCGCCTTTTGTTGTTAGAGCGCAGCAAATCGGCCTCTAATGGGAAAACGGAGGCCGATCCATGTCTCTCCCTGGGGGAGGCTAAAAAAGGGCCTCCAGTCGGTCAAAATCGAGCCGTTCTTCGGCAAGCTTGCGCACCAGGTCGAGCTTCTCGGTATCCTCGGCGGTGATCTTTGAGATGTCTTCGGTGATGATCCGGTACAGCTCGGCGGTAGAGTGCCGCTGGGTGCGCAGGTAGGGGATGTTGCTCCGGTCCAGGATCAGCTGGGTGATGGTGCTCACCGGAACGATCCCCGGGATCACCAGCCCGCAGAGCTGGGAGCGGTACTCGGGCATCTGGTACAGGTTCGCCAGGGTGACCAGGAGCTCGTCCCGGCTGCTGGTCACCACAAGCAGGCTCGAGTCCCGTAGCATCTCGGTCACCCGCTGCGTCGAGGCGGCGCCGATCTGCACGTGCTGGATGATCCGGCTCACCTCGCGGCGGTTGCCGTGCAGCGGCAGGTCGAGCAGGCGCGAAACCCGGCGCAGGGTAGGGTTGGCGAGCACCGGCTGGTAGTCGAACCCGCCGAAGACACTGAAGGGCTGGTCGGCGAGGGCGCGGGTGATGTAGTCGAGGGTCGTGGCCCGCTTGTCGGCGTACAGCTTGTTGGTCAAAACCGCACGCACCTGCGCCCCTTCCAGCTGGAACAGCGCGATGTTCATGAAGATGGTGTCGATCACGTTCCCCACGCCGCCACCGGTCACCATGAGCACCGGGGCGTCGAGCAGGCGCGCGATCCGGGCGTTGGAGAGTTTGAGCACCGAGCCGACCCCGGGGTGGCCGGACCCTTCGATGATGATGAAGTCGCATTTCTTCTCAAGCTCGGCGTAGCTCGCCAGGATGCGCTCCTCGAGTTCGGCGCAGGAGATCTCCCCGTCGATCACCTTGCGGGTGGTGTCGGGGTAGACCACCACCGGCGACATGTGGCGCAGATCCTTGATGAGATCGAACACCTGCGCGATGAGCGCGGCATCCTTGTCGACGGCGTGCCCCCGCAGGGTGGTCGGCTTGGGGCCCAGCGGCTTCATGAAACCGACCCGGCCGTATTTCTTCTGTGCCAGGTGCAAAAGCGAGACGCTCACCGTGGTCTTGCCGATGTTCTGCCCCGATGCCGCGATGAAGATTTTCTTGGCCATAGCACGTGGTCCTCGAGCACCCGGTGGGCCCACCGTCCCGGGAGATTGGGCTGCGTATACAAAATCCCGCTCATAATCGTACGGCAGCTGGCAGAAGTCAAGCGGCTTTGGGAGAGGGGAAAGAGGAGCCCGGCCCTCGAGACCCTTGTCTCGCCGCCCCGCTCTGAGGTACCATCTACTCATGAAACCAGAGAATATCCACGAGCGCCTGGTGTACTACACCGAGGCAGAAGAGCTCTTGAACCGCTGCACGCACGGGCTCGGCGTAATCTTGAGCATCATCGGGGTGAGCGCCCTGATCTCCCTTGCCCTGCAGGCGAACGACGGCTACCGCCTGGCCAGCAGCTGCATCTACGGCGGCGCGCTGCTCACCTTCTACAGCCTCTCCACCGCCTATCACAGCGTCCGCAAACCCTACCTGCGCTACATCTTCCGCATCCTGGACCACGCGAGCATCTACCTCATGATAGCGGGCAGCTACACGCCCTTCACCCTGGTCACCCTGCGCGGGCCCTGGGGGTGGTCCCTGTTCGGGGTAGTCTGGGGGCTGGGGACCGTGGGCGCGGTCCTGAAGATTTTCACCGTCCACCGGATGCGCGTCATCGGGCCGTTGCTCTACATCGCCCTGGGGTGGAGCGTCATCGTCGCCTTGAAGCCGCTCTCCGCCGCCATTGCGGCCAACGGGCTCCTGCTGCTTTTTGCCGGGGGCGCGGCCTACACCATCGGAGTCCTCTTTTATCTCTGGGAGCGCCTCCCCTACAACCATGCCATCTGGCACGTCTTCGTGCTGATCGGCAGTGCCTGCCATTTCGGCGCGATCTTCTACTACGTGACCCCGCGCAGCTGAACCCCGCCCCGCCACCCCGCCTCACGGGAACCACCCTCACGGAAAGAATTCCTACAACCACTGGCTGTGGTGCGAGCGTCGCAGTGGGACAGTGGCAGAGGAAAAAATTAAAAATAAAATTTTTGCTAATCAAAAAGTTCAAATTGTGCTATAGCTGTCTCTGCTGGGCTATTCTCGCCGCACATCTGCCTTCGGAGGTGCTCGTGTAGCGGATTGACAGTCCTTGCCCTCGTCGTCCCACGTTCATTTCAGCGATTTGCTTCTGGGCCCAGCTTTTGTGCGCGTCATTTGAGAGAATTGCGGGGGTGCGTAGACCCCGGGACGGGCTTGGGCTGCGGTTCCGGGGACTAGAGGGAGAGCGCCATGGTTTGGGAAGCACGAGAGAAAAGTCCAAAGCTTGTACTGCTGTTGACCCCGCTCCTGCCGGCCGGGGCGGCGCTGTCCCGCGTCCTGTGCCACGGCGCCCTCGGTTCGATCAGTCCCTTTCTTACCTTTTATCCTGCGGTAGTACTTGCGGCACTGCTGGCCGGCTTCCCGGGGGGGCTGCTCGCGACGGCGCTTTCCGCCTGGCTCGCCACCTACCAGTGGAGCGCCCAATCGGGAGCCTCCTTCAGCGTGACGAGCGTGGACCGGCTGGAGACCGCGGTCTTTTTGGCCAGCGGTATCTTCCTCTCCCTCCTGGTCGAGGTGATGCTGAGGGCGCGGGCCCGTGCCGAAAAGGCCGAGGTGCGCGCGCGGTGCGCGGCCGAGCGCGAGCAGGCGGCGCTGGCGATCCAGCGGGAGCGCAACTTCCTGCGCCAGGTGATCGACGCCGCCCCGGGCAACATCTTCGTACTGGATGCCGCCGGAGAGCTCTGCCTGGTGAACGAGGCCATGGCGCGCTTCCACGGCACCACAGTGAAGGAGATGGAAGGGAGATCGATCCTCGAGTACCTGAAAGGGCCCCAGGAGATCACCGAGCGTCTTTGCGGAGAGAACCGCGAGGCCATCGCCGGGAAGATCGTCAACTCCGAGGCGAGCTTCACCGACGCGGGGGGGAGGCTGCACCACTTCGAGTCGGTGAAGTCCCCGGTCTACGAGGAAGATGGCTCCTGTGACAAGCTCTTGGTGGTCTCCAACGACGTGACCGAACGGCGCCAGGCCGAGCAGGCGCTGAAGCAGAACCAGGAGCTGCTGAACTCGATCATCTCGGGGATCCCGGATGCGATCTACGTAAAGGACACCGCCGGAAAATACCTGCTGGTCAACAACGCAGCGGAGCGGTTCATCGGCAAGCGGGCCGCGGAACTCCTGGGGTGCTGCGACCGCGACGTGTTCGCGCGCCAGGAAGTGCCGGCGATCCTCAGGGAGAACCGCGTCGGCCACGACCCCGCAGAGGTGGAGCTCTTCGAGGACACCATGACCGACGCCCAAGGGGTGCGGCGCGCCTTCCTCACCACCCAGGGGCCGCTCTACGACGCGCAGGGGAATCTCACCGGGAGCTTCGGCATCGCCCGGGATGTGACCGAGCAGAAACTGGCCGAGGAGGAGTTCCACAAGCTCAACGAGGAACTGGACAAGCGGGTGGCCGAGCGTACCGAGCAGCTGGAGCTGGCGATGAAGGAACAGGAGTCCTTCAGCTACTCGGTCTCCCACGACCTCAGAAGCCCGCTGCGTCACCTAAACAGCTACGCGGCGATCCTTAAAGAGGAGCACAGCGCCAACATAAGCCGGGAAGGGCGGGAGCTTCTCGACCGTATCTGCAAGGCGAGCAGCAAGATGGGAAAACTCATCGACGATCTTTTGGAACTGGCCCGTACCAGCCGCGCCCCCCTCAACGAGGAGTCGATCGACCTGTCGCGCATCGCCACCATAAGTAGCCTCATGCTGCGGCAAAGCGACAAGGCGCGCCGGGTCGAGTTCCTCATCGCGGAAGGGATCCAGGTTCTGGGGGACAAGACGCTGATGCGCATCGTCATGGACAACCTGCTCAGTAACGCCTGGAAGTACACGGTGCAGGAGAAGGTCGCTCTCATAGAGGTGGGGATGGAGCTCATGGACGGCCAGGAGGTGTTCTACGTAAGCGACAACGGTACCGGCTTCGACATGCAGTACAAGGACAAGCTGTTCGGGCCGTTCCAGCGCCTGCATGGTGCGGAGTTCGAGGGTAACGGCATCGGCCTGGCAACGGTGAAGCGGGCCATCGAGCGGCACGGCGGGACCATCTGGGCGGAAGGGGAGGTGGGGAACGGCGCGACCTTCTACTTCACCCTGGGGAGGGAAGCGCTCACCTACCCGCCGCAACTCAGGCAGAACAGCGCGTTCAACTAGCAAGGAGCGCTGGGTCGGAACCAAAAAAAAGGCGAAAGCTGCGAGCTTTCGCCTTTTTGCGTGTGCTGCCAAAGGGGCGACGCTACTTCACGTGGCACTCACTGCACTTGGTGGGACCCTTGTTCTTGTCGGCGTGGCACCCCTTGCAGGTCTTGTGGGCCCAGTCTTTCCCGAGGGTCGGAATCTTGCCGCCTTTCTCGTTCTCGTGGCAGGTGGTGCAGGCCATCATGTCCTGGTGTTTCTTGTGCGGGAAGGTGACGTTGCCGTTTTTCGCCGGCAGGGTGACGACGGTGTTGTCGGCGCCGAGGGCAAGACTGCTCGAGAAGAGGGACAGGGCGCAGGCTGCGAGGATCCACTTTTTCATGATTGTTCTCCTTTACGCAATTGTATTAGAAAAAACCCCGTAAATAGTACCGTGTTATTGCGGTTGTGCAACGCTTCGGCGGGTAAATTCGCCGGACTTTCATTGATTTGGGCCCTGCGCGGGCGGGGTGTGACGGCAGCGGCTCGGGCGCAATCAGCTTGACAAGGTGACCGGAGAAGGCGGAAAGTAGCGCTGACCTTTCCCCCTCCCCGGACACCTGCTGGACCACCACCTGCGAGATACGCTGCCACGTGAAACCTGCCCTGGAACTCTTCGAACCACCACTCATCGCCCTCTCACTGGGGGAGTTCGCCGTCCCGGTACCGAAAAACGGGCACCTGGAGAACCTGGCGGGCTTTGGGGCCGCCGCCGAGGGGCTGGAGATCCACCAGCGGGTGCAGCGCCGGCGGGCCAAGGCCGACCCGGGCTACCAGTGCGAGGTCCCGGTGAGCCGGGAGTTCGCGTCCCAGGGGTACCGGTTCCTGATCAAGGGGCGCCAGGACGGCGTCTTCCCGGGCAATCCCCCGCGCATCGAAGAGATCAAGACCAGCTTCAACATCCACGAGCTCTCCCGCCGCCTCGCCGGGGACCCCGAGCACCCCTACTGCCTGCAGCTGAAAAGCTACGGCTACTTCCACTTCCTGGAAAAGGGGGAGATCCCGGAACTCTCCTTTCACCTGGTCTCCACCCGCAACGGCAAGAGCCTCGATCTGCGGGTCGAGCTGGACCCGGCAGAGTACGAGCTGTGGCTGGCGCGGCGCCTGGAGGCCCTGGTTCTGGAGGCGGCCCAGGTACAGCGTCGGGTGGGACGGCGCCGCAAGCTCGCGGGTACCCTGTGCTTCCCCTTCGCCGATCCGCGTCCTGGCCAGCGCGAGCTGATCGCCTGTGTCGAGCGGGGACTGGTCCAGAAAAAGCCGCAGCTGGTCCAGGCCCCGACCGGTCTGGGGAAGACCGTCGGGGTGCTCTACCCGGTGCTCAAGGAGGCCCTGGGGCGCGGACAGCAGGTCATCTACGTCACCCCGAAAAACAGCCAGCACGGGGTCGCCGAGGACGCCGTGGAGCGCTTCCGGGGCGCGGGCGCTGCGCTTAAGTCCCTCACCATCACCGCGAAGCACAAGATCTGCCTCAAGGACGAGCCCCTGTGCCACCCCGAGCTGTGCGAGTTTGCCCGTGAGTACTACGACAAGCTGGCGCGCTCCGGGGTGGTCGAGGTCCTCGCCCGGAAAAAGAAGCTGAAAGCCCGCCACTTCAGGTCGCTGGGCGAGGAGCACGAGGTCTGCCCGTTCGAGTTGCAGCTTGCGGTGCTCCCGGAGGCGGACCTGGTCATCTGCGACTACAACTACGTCTTCGCCCCCCGTTCCGCACTGGGCCGGGTGACCGCGCTTACCGTCGGCCAGCGCGGCAAGCCGAGCCTGGTCGTCGACGAGGCGCACAACCTCCCGTCCCGCGCGATGGACTACTACTCGCCGCAGCTCTCGGCGCAGCTTCTGGAATCCTGGCGCCCGGGGCTTGCGGGGGTGGCGCGCCCCTTCGGGGGCAAGGCCGTGGAACTTCTGGAGGGGTGCCTGGAGACCATCGCCCGGAGCCGGGAAGGGGAGGGGAGCCGCCCCCGGGCGATCCAGCCGCCGGTGCGGGCTTTTTCCGACCAGGAGGCGCGCATCGCCCAGGTGCTCTCGCGCTACCGGGAGTCCAGCCTGGAGATCGCCGGCGGCGACCCGCTTCTGGCCCTGGCCCGCTACTGGTCCGAGTTCACCGGGACGCTCGAGCTGGTGCGGGACGCCGCGGGCCGGGAGTTCTGCACCACCTTCCACCCGGCCGAAGGGGGCGTCCTCAAGATCATCTGCTGCGATGCCGGCCCGCAGCTTGCCGGCTGCTATGCTGGTTTCGAGCAGGTGGTCGGGTTCTCGGCGACCCTGAAGCCGTTCGACTACTACGCCCGGCTCTCGGGCCTTGACCCGGCGCAGGTCCTCACCGAGGAGTTCCAGAGCCCCTTCCCTCCGGAGCGACGCAAGCTCATGATCATCCCGCAGATCTCCACCCGTTACAGCGAGAGGGAGCGCAACTACGGCAAGATCGCCGACGCCCTGGAGCGGATGGTGGCCCTGAAGCGTGGCAACTACTTCGCCTTTTTCCCGAGCTTCGGCTTCCTGGAACGAGTCGCCCAGCTGTTCCGGGCGCCGCAGGGGGTCGCGGTGCGCTGCCAGGAGCGCAAGATGGGCGCGGCGCGGGTGGAGGCGCTCCTCGAGGAGCTGCGCGACCCTCACGCCGCCACCGTGGTCTTTGCCGTGCAGGGGGGCTCCTTCTCCGAGGGGGTCGACTACCGGGGAGAGATGGCGATCGGCGCCTTCGTGGTCGGCCCCCCGCTCCCCACCTACGACCTGGAGCGCGAGCTGATGCGGGAGTACTACCAGCGCCGCTTCGGCCAGGGGTTCGAGTACGCCTACGCCATTCCCGCCATGGCCAAGGCGGTGCAGGCCGCGGGGCGGGTGATCCGCTCCGAGACCGACCGCGGCATCATCGTGCTCATGGACGGCCGCTTCCTGGAGCCCGGTTTCAGCTCGGCGCTGCCGCTCGACTGGTACGAAGACCAGGCAAACGAACTGGTTTCCACGGCGATACTCAAGGATCTCAGCGACTTCTGGGATCGCTGCACCCAAGGGGATGCCGCGCCTGCCGCTTCTGGGCTGCCGGCGCCTTCTGCCCCCCCGCGGTGAGCTGTGGCTCCGGACCGGACGGTGCAGGCCGAGGCGCCGCTTCCGGTAGGATTCCCCTCCCTTTAAAACCCTCCCCACTCCCCCCCGCTGGCTCGAACGGCCTGTCATGAAATAAATATAATCTAATGATAACTACAGCTTTCGCGAATCTTCACCGATAACCTGAACAGCAGATTCCAGAAATCTAATCAGGCCATCGGCTGCATCGAGAGCATCATGACCAAAACACCTAAGGAGTCCGGACCCGTGCGGGGTGGCGGAGCCATCGCCAATCTGCTGGTCCAGGAAGGGGTGATCAGCGAGGAGCAGTTGGGCTACGCCCGCCGGGTACGCGCGAAGCTCGTCTCCAACAAGACCCTCCTGGATGTGCTGCAGGAACTGGGGTACGTCGCGCCGGGCCAGGTGGCGGCCACCCTGCGCAAGAACAGCCTCTCCATCAGGATCGGCGATTTCCTCATCGAGCTCGGGCATATCCGGGAGAGCGACCTGACCGCCGCGCTCAACCTCCAGAAAGAGGGGGTCGAGCGCAAGATGCTCGGCGACATCTTCATCGAAAACGGCTTCATCGACGAGCGCAAGTTCATCGAGGTGCTCTCCTTCCAGCTCGGCTTCCCGGTGGAAGAGCTGGAGTTCCGCAAGCTGGACCGCAAGCTTATCGCCAAGGCCCCCTTCTCCACCTACCGCGAACTGCAGTTCCTCCCGATCGCCGCCGAGGAGGGCGGGGTCAGCGTGGTGTTCGCCAACCCGCTCGAGCAGCGCTCCCGCAGCGCCGCGGAGGGGCTCTTCGGCCGGGACCTGAAGCCGGCCATCGCCAGCCGCAAGTCGCTGCTGACCGCCATCGCCAACGCGGAGCGGAGTGCCGGGACCGACGAGGGGATCCCCGACGAGAGCACCGTGGTCGGGACGATCAACAAGCTCTTCGACGACGCCATCACCGAGGAGGTGAGCGACATCCACATCGAGCCGCTCAAGGACCGGCTCCGGATCCGCTTCCGCCACGACGGCATCATGGTCCCGCACCAGGAGCTTCCGCTGGAGATCGCGCCGCAGCTTACCTCGCGCATTAAGGTGATGGCGCAGGCGGACATCGCCGAAAGGCGCCGCCACCAGGACGGGCGCATCCTCTACGACAGCCGCCAGCACGGCTTCACGCTCGACCTCAGGGTCTCCTTCTTCATCACCATCTTCGGGGAGAAGATCGTCCTGCGGCTTTTGAGTAAGAAAAAGGCGATCCTCGAGATCGGCCAGATCGGCATGGCGCCCAACATGCTGGACCGCTTCATCGGCGAGGCGCTCGACACCCCGAGCGGGGTCATGATCATCACCGGACCGACCGGCAGCGGCAAGACCTCCACGCTCTACGGCTGCCTGGGGTACCTGAACAACCCGAACACCAGCATCATCACCGCCGAGGAGCCGGTCGAGTTCGTCATCGAGGGGGTCTCGCAGTGCTCGATCAACCCGAAGATCGGGGTGACCTTCGAGGAGACGCTGCGCCACATCGTGCGCCAGGACCCGGACATCATCGTCCTTGGGGAGATCCGCGACGCCTTCTCGGCGGAGACCGCCATCCAGGCGGCACTCACCGGGCACAAGGTGCTCACCACCTTCCACACCGAGGACTCCATCGGCGGGCTGTTGCGCCTGATGAACATGCAGATCGAGGCGTTCCTGATCTCCTCCACGGTGGTCTCGGTGGTCGCGCAGCGGCTCTTGCGGCTGGTCTGCAACGACTGTGCGGAGCCGTACCTGCCGACGCCCATCGAGTACACCAAGCTCGGGTACACGGCAAAGGACCTGGGGAGTGCGCGCTTCCGGCTCGGCAGGGGGTGTAAGAAGTGCCGGTTTACCGGCTATAGGGGGCGGTTGGCGATCTTCGAGGTGCTGATCATGAACGAGGAGGTGAAAGAGGCGATCATGCAACGCCGGTCCTCCTCCGAGATCCGCAGGCTTTCCATCGAGACCTCGGGGATGGTGTCGCTCTTCGAGGACGGACTGGTGAAGGCGGCCAACGGGCTGGTCTCCATCCAGGAGGTGCTGCGCGACCTGCCGCGCATCGGCCGCCCCCGCCCGTTGACAGAATTGAAGAGGATTCTCGGCAGTTAGGCCGTAACAAAAGCGGCCGCGAAGGATAGATGAATCATGGCTGAAGAACGTTCCATAGTCGATCACATAAAGGGCCAGCTCGCCGGCGGGACCACCAGCGTACCGGTGTTCCACGCGGTGGCGCTCAAGCTCCAGCAGGTGCTCTCCCGCCCCGACTTCCGCCTCGAAGAGGTGAACCGGCTGATCAGTGCGGATCCCGGTCTGGTGAGCCAGGTGCTCAGGGTCGCCAACTCCTCGTACTACGCCGGGCTCAGCAAGGTAGGCACCATGCACGAGGCGATCGTGCGGCTCGGTTCCCGGGAAGTGGCCAGCATCGCCATGCTGGCGACCCAGCAGGACCAGTACCGCTCCGAGGACCCACGCTTCAACGCGATGATGCAGGTCCTCTGGAAGCACGCCTTCTGCTGCGCGGTGGGGAGCAAGTGGCTCGCGCAGCGGACCGGCTACGACATGATGGTCCAGGAGGCGTTTCTGGCCGGGCTGTTACACGACATCGGCAACCTCTTCCTGTTGAAGGTGATGGAGCAGATCGGCAAGGCGCAAAAGCTGCCGGGGGGGCAGAACCAGGCCATCATCAGCGAGGTGCTGGCCAGCATGCACGTCGAGCAGGGATACCAGCTGTTGCAGGCCTGGCACCTGCCGGAGGCCTACTGCGCCGTGGTCGCCGGGCACGAGGCGGAGCCGTGGGACCAGGGAAATCCCCTGCTGGCTTTGGTCCGCCTGGCGGACCAAAGCTGCAAGAAGCTGGGGATCGGGATGCACAAGGACCCGTCGCTGCACCTCTTCGGAAGCGCCGAGGCGCAGGCGCTGGGGTTAAAGGAGATCGCCCTGGCCGAGCTGGAGATCGTTTTGGAGGACGCCCTGAAAAATCCGATGTAGCGCCGGGCTCCTGCGCCTTGGTAGGCGGAACGCCCTGTCACGGTGGCCGCGTCCGCGGCGTCCTGGGTGGCAGCCGGTCAAAGAAGCACCCAGGGGATCGCCACTCTGCGGGATCACTTCCAGCTCCGGTACGGGGAGCTGACCAGGCTGGCGTTCGAGTAGCGCCGGTCGTCGCTCACTTCGGGACCCGCCCAACCGGGAAGCTCCACCTCCTGGTCCTCGGATTCAAGCTCGACCTCCGCCAAAACGAGCCCCTCGTTGTCTCCGGAAAAGACATCGATCTCCCAGGTGAGCCCGGCGTGAGCCACCTCGTAGCGCACCTTTTCGATCAGCGGGTGCAGGCAGAGGTCGGCGAGCAGTTCCTCGGCATCCGCAACCGGGATGGGGTACTCGAATTCCGGGGCCGAAATGCCGATCCGCTCCCCCTTGATGGTGAGCACCGCCTGGGGCCCCTTCACCCTGACCCGGACCACGCGGCCGCGCTCGGTGCTCAAGTACCCCTGACGGTACGCGGTTCCCTGGTTCGCCGCGCCGCGCCACGAATCGTCCTTCACCAGGAACTTCCGTTCGATCTCCTGTGCCATCCGGCACCTCCCTTTCTTGAGCTGGTAATCGGCTAACTAGCTGTGATAAGATGTAAAAGTAACAAGTGGCGTCAAATAGGACCTGCTTTATCTTTTTTGCTTGACGAGCAGCACCGGAAAAGGTAAAGTCCATCCAACGCCACCTTTACGAAAGGAGATTACGCCGATGTGGACCGCTAGATTCCGTATTCGTCCTGTTTCGCACTGCAAGGAAGGTTGCAGTATGTAGCCCGTCAAATCAATTGACGGGCGGCGCAAGTTAACCCGAAGCCCCCGTACCACACGGGGGCTTTTTGCGTTTGGGCGGCAGAGCAGGAGGCAGCGCCCCGGCCTTCGAGCCGGCGCTGCCATCATCGAGGAGGAGCACATGAAGATAGCACTCATCACCGGCGGCAGCCGCGGCCTTGGCCGCAACATCGCGCTGCACCTGGCCCAAAAGGGTATCGACGTCATCCTCACCTACCACAGCAGGGAAGCAGAGGCGCAGAACGCGGTGCGGCAGATCGGGGAGCTGGGGCGCAAGGCGGTGGCCCTGCAGCTCGACGTGGCAAAGCATAAGAGCTACCCGGAGTTCGCCGGGCAGGTCAAAAAGGTCCTGGTCGAGAGCTGGCAGCGGGATGACTTCGACTACCTGGTGAACAACGCCGGTTTCGGCGTCTGGGCCCCTTTCATGGAGACCACCGAGGAGCAGTTCGACCAGCTGGTCGACGTGCACCTGAAGGCGGCATTTTTCCTCTCCCAGAAACTGCTCCCCATCATGAAAAACGGGGGGAGCATCGTGAACATCTCCTCGGGGCTCGCCCGCTTCTCGCTCCCCGGCTACTCGGCCTACGGCTCCCTGAAGGCCGCCATGGACGCCCTGAGCCGCTACCTGGCAGTGGAACTCGGCGGGCGGCAGATCAGGGTGAATTCCCTCGCCCCCGGCGCCATCGAGACGGACTTCGGCGGCGGCGTGGTGCGCGACAACCCGGAAGTGAACGCCGGGATCGCGGCGCAGACCGCCCTTGGGAGGGTCGGGCTGCCCGACGACATCGGCGGGGCCGTGGCGGCGCTGCTCTCCGAGGACAGCAGGTGGATCAACGGCCAGCGCATCGAGGCCTCCGGGGGGATCCACCTCTAGCGCGCGGCCTCGAGGTGCCGGACCGCTTGCCTAAAAGCTCAGCCTTCCCCTCCACCCGGGTTCCAACAGGTGGACGGGAAGGCTGAACTGTTTCTCCCTTTCCGTTTTTTTCCGGCGGGTGCTAGGGCTTAAGCCGGGCCAGGTCCAGCACCGCGGCCGTCGCGGCGCGGCAGACCCGTGCGGCGAAGTCGAGGTTCAGGGTGGCGAGCGTGTCGCTCGGCTCGTGGTAGTGCGGGCTGCGGAAGTTGGTGGTGTCGGTCAGCATGAGCGCCGGGTAGCCGTGGTCCCAGAACGGGGCATGGTCCGAGCGCCGGGTATCCCGGAACATCTCGCCGTTTCCCGGCACCACCAGATGCAGGCAGGGAAGCTCGATTCCCGGGGCTTGGGCTGCGGCCAGGTAGACCCCCGAGAGTTCGCGCGAGCGCTCGTTGGCGACCACCGCGATGAAATCGCCCACTTCGGGGACCTTGGCCGGCAGGCCGGGGGGCGCCTGCTGCACCAGGTCGGGACCGGCGAAGCCGATCGATTCCAAAACCAGCACCCCCTCGATCTGCCACCCTTCGCGCGCCGCCAGTTCGGCCAGGGCCTTGCTCCCCAAGAGACCGGTGCCGTGGTCGCCGGTGGTCTGGTTCTCCTCGAGGCAGACCGCGATGAACTGCAGCGTCCGCTCGAAGGAGAGCCCGGCCAGGCGGCGGGCCATCTCGAGCAGCCCGGCCGTGCCGGAGGCGTTGTCGTCGGCTCCCGGCGAGTTCGCCACGGTGTCGTAGTGCGCCACCACCAGGACCCGCTCCTCGGGGCGGCCGGTCCCCGGCAGGGTCGCCACGATGTTGCGGAACATCCGGTCGTGGGCCGGGAAGAGCTGCTCCTTTACCTGGTACCCCAGGACAGCCAGCTCGCGGGCGGCGAAGTCTGCCGCCTGTTCCAGGGCCTCCGGCGCCGCCAGCGGGTGCCGCACCCCTTCCAACGCCTCGATGTGCTTCCCTATCCGCTCGCCCCACCCCGCGGGCGCGAGAATTTCCTGCCTCATGTACTCCCTCCTCGAAACGGCCCGCAGCCGGGCCGGGAAATTACCAGACGTAATCCTTGGCGAGCTCCCGCTTGTCCTTGCCGAACAGCACGTGGAACACCCTGAGTTTCTTGAGCGTCACCGGAGAGAGGCTCCCCAGCGGCAGGTAGATGACCCGCTTGCCGATCCGGCCGGCGTACTGCTTCAGGTAGCTCCTGGGGGGGCGTGCCGCCACGTAGACCACGTCCTTTTCCAGCGCGTAGTCGAGCGCCGCCAAAAGGAGCACCTCCGCCTTGGTGAAGTCTCCGCGGTAGTCGGGATCGCTCCAGACGTCGTAGATGCGGCGCGGCGGGTAGCTCAAAAGGAAACCGCCGTACTCGCAGCGCGAGATGCCGGGGCCCACGATGTGGTCGGTGGGCGGGGTGGCGAAGAAGGCCATGTCGGACTCCTGCTCGTGCTCCCCAAGCCAGGTCATGCAGTAGGGGAAGCGCTCGGCGCCGGCGTCCTCGTCGAAGATCACCACCACGCACCCCACACCGCCGCGCAGCCGCCGGTTCTCCCGGACGTAGATCTTCCCCTCGTGCAGGTTCCTGAGCGTCTCGCGCATGTCGATACCGTCCAGCATCGAGGTGGAGAACGGCTCGCTGCGCCCCTGCTCCTCGCTCAGCTGCAGGACCCCCAGGCGCTTCAGGTTGCGCCCGTACTCCTCGATGGCCAGATCTTCGGGGGGGTAGGAGCAGATCGAGGGGTCGTCGAACCCTTCGAGCCACTCGCCGGGGGCGCGCTCCTTTTTCCGGTTCAGCATCTTTACCAGCGAGCGCCCCTTGCCGCGCTGCTGCTCCTTGGGGCGGAAGCGGATGCGCCGGGTGGCGGACCAGAGGTCGGCGGCGGATAGCCTTATGGTGGGGAGGTCGCTCGCCTCGCGCTGCCAGGGGTAGTGCGAGGCCAGACGGTAAAAGGCATAGGCGAAGTTGTCGTCCAGGCACCCCCGGGCGGCGGCGAGCATCTGGAACAGGTCCGGGAGGAGCCGGCGCGTCAAGAGCGCGTAGTTGCGGGCGAACCGGAAGAAGGCGCGCATCTGCCAGCGCTCTACCCGGTCGCCGGTCTCCTGGCTGTAGTGGCGGGCCGCCTCAAGAAAGAGCCGCAGCATGACCTTCTGGCGGTCCGGCAGCTCCCCTTCCGGGCCCAGACGGCGCGCGCTGCGCTGCACGGATTCGGCAAGCACCACCTCTTCGCGGATCTCGCGCTTCCCTCCGTTTATGAGTTCGAAGGCGTGGAAGCTCTTGCGCAGCGAGGCGCCCCCTTGGGCTGGCTCCGGCGGCAGCGGGGCGCGCCGGGTCTCGTAGAGGGCGCTTAAGAAGGGGTACTCGGCGAGAACCTCCTGGCAGCACTCGGGGTGCAGGTTGGCGATCTCCACCCCCTCGCGCCGGGCTCGCACCAAGGGCTGGGCCAGGGGCTTCCCGTAGAGCTCGCGGATCCGCTCCAGGTGGGCCATGCCGCAGAGGAAGAGGATTCGGGAGTGCTCGCGGGAGAGCTGCTGGAGCCGGAAGGCCATCGCCTGTTCGCGGCGCAGGTCCTCCTCCGCCGGGAGGATCTCCCGGTAGCGTGCGGCGACCTCGCGGTAAAAGGGGGCGAGCCCGATGCGCTGCACGGCGTAGGAATCGGGGAGCGGTTCGTCGTGGGCGGGGTAGGCGTCCAGGTCGGCGTCGACCAGAAAGAGGGGGATCTCCTGCTCCAGGGCGAGGCGGCCCCCCTCCACCAGCGGGTCGGCCGGCTCGATGATCAGGTAGACGCTCTGTTCCTGGGCCGGGTAGGAGAGTACCGAGAGTTCGGGGAGGCGCCGCACCGCGCGCCGGAAGGGGGATTCCAGGGTGCTGGGAAGCTCCAGCGCGATGCAGTCGGGGTGAAGCGCCTGGACCGCCTCGCGCACCAGGTGGGCGAACTCCATGCGGTAGTGCAGGACGGGGAGGGCGTGGACCGGCCCGAAGGTTTCCAGGTGCAAGAGCTCGGACATGGAGCGCTCCGGGTTACTTGAGATAGCGGAGCGCCTCGTCGCCCAGGATGCGGGAGACCGCCAGCGGCAGGAGCTCGCGCGGGTCCTTGAGGGTCGCGGTCATCATCTTCAGGGCGTAGCGGGCGATGTTGATCCCGTCGCGCACCGAGTAGGGCTCGTCGGCGGCGTGTCCGCGCTGCAGGAAATCCACCACGTAGGAGAGGATGGCGTTGCTCGCGAAGGGGAGGTTCTCCTTCAGGATGGCGAGTTCCTCGTCGGCCTGCGGGAAGTCGATGTAGAGCTGGGGCTGCAGGCGGGAGTGGATGTACTCGGGGACCTCGAAGGTGGAGGAGTCCTCGTTCATGGTGACCACGATGCGGAAGTCCGGGTGGGCCTTCACCCGCAACCCGGTGATGATCGACTCCACGTAGCGCCGGTCGTCCAAAAGGGGGGCAAGCGAGGCCCAGGCCTTCTCGCTCATCCGGTTCCCCTCGTCGAGGATCAGGACGCCCCCCTGGAGCATGGCGGATACCAGCGAGGAGGCGGCGTACTGAATGGCGCCGGTTGGGCCGATGACCGGGGTGATGATCAGGTCCTCGGGGCGGGTGTCCATGGTGGCCTGGAAGAGGTAGACCGGGCGGCCGAGCCTTTTCGCCGCGGCGTAGCCCAGGGTGGTCTTGCCGACCCCCGGCTTGCCGATCAGGCGCGGGTTGAAGGGGAGGTCGCGCTCGTCGATCACCATCCAGGCCGCCAGAAGCTGCCGGAGGATCTCCTCGTCGCCCACCCAGTTCAGCGGCAACTCGATGGGGTTCGCCAGGGTGAGCGCGATGCCGTCTAAGGTGATGGTCTGCATTATGTTCTCCAGCGTCCACTCCCCCGCCTGGGGGGGAGGGAGGGCCGATCGCTTTAGGTATTGAACTCGTGGTTGTACATCATGGAGAGCCGGGCGCGGTTCTCCAGGCAGCTCTCACAGAGCTCGCCGGCGTCCTTCCAGAGCTCCCCGGCGAGCCACTCCCCCGCTTCGCCGTAGAGGGAGCGCGGCGCGTTCTCGTCGAACTCCGCCTTGCAGATGCTGCAGGTTTTCATGGCGTCACGACGCGGCGCACCAGGTCGGCCAGGCACTCGAGGAACAGGGGGGAGGAGTTGAGCGACGGCGAGCGGACGAAGCGCTCGATCCCGAGGCTTTTGGCCTCCTCGGCGTACTGGATGTCGATCTCGTGCAGGGTCTCGATGTGGTCAGAAACGAAGGAGAGCGGCACCATGAGGATCTCTTTTCTCCCCTCTCCGGCCAGGCGCTTGAGCGTCGCCTCAGTGGAGGGCTCCAGCCACTTCACCCGGCTCGCCTTGGACTGGAAGCAGAGGTGGTGCGGGCTCGCGTTCCCCAGCTGCTCCATGACCAGGCGCACCGTGGTCTGGATGTGCTCCAGGTAGGGGTCCCCCTCGTCGATGAAGGACTGCGGCAGGGAGTGCGCCGAGAAGAGGATCTGCACCTGGCTCGGATCGGGGAACTGGGCCAGCCCCTCGCGCACCTTCTCGGTAAGCGCCTTGATGTAGATGGGATGGTCGTAGAAGCGGTCGATGCAGGTCACCTGGAAGCGATTCCCCGCCTGGCTGAGCACCCGGCTCAGCTCGTTGAGGCTCGAACCGGTGGTGGCCTTCGAGTAGTGCGGGTAGAGCGAGAGCACGATGATCCGCTGGATCCCCGCCTTCTTGATGGCCGCCAGCGCCTCCAGGGTGGAGGGGCGCGAGTAGCGCATCGCCACGAAGTAGCGGTAGTCGTCCCCCAGAAGTGCCTGGAGCCCCTGCCCCTGGGCGTCGGTCAGCTCGCGGATCGGGGACTTGCCGCCGATCTCCCGGTAGTGCTGCGCCACCTTGGGCGCGCGTTTTTTCACGATGCGCCGCGCTATGAAGGGTTGCAGCAGGGAGGGCCCGATTTTAATGATGTCGCGGTCGGTGAACAGGTTCATAAGAAACGGTTCCACGGCGGCGATGGAGTCGGGGCCACCCATCTGCAGCAAAAGGAGTGCGGTCTTCTCGGCCATGCGTACCTCTCTGGAAGTGGTCTGGTCCAGACTGTAGCAGAAAAATACTGTGAGGAGAACAGGTTATTGCGGTGACGCCGGAGGGGGAGCCCCGTCAGAGGCGCACCTGGGAAAGCTCGCCAAGCAGGGGGCCTGCTCGGAAACCAACTGGCCCTACACCATCGCGAACTTCACCAAAAAGCCCCCCAAGGGGTGCTAGCAAGGCATCCGCGCTATGTTCTAGGTTAGACGTTGGAAAATGGAAGGGACGGCAGATGGCTAAAGGGCGAGCACAATGCGGTTTTAGGTTCCAACCTTAACGTAGAACGTGGAACCTAGAACCGCAGGTATCCCGGAAGCGGGACGAAAAAAGCCCCCCCAGTCTCAGTAGCGAGACTGGGGGGGCTTTTTTTGCGGTGCAGCCTACCGGCCGATAGGTCAGGGTGCCTCGAGCCGGGCGGCCAGTTCTCGGGCCAGACTGTGCTCCGGGCGCGCGGCCGGGGAGCCGGGGTGGACCTCCTGGTGTTTGGCAGCCAGCTTGCCGGGGCTGGTGCGTTTTGCCTTGTGCTCGCCGGCGGAGGGGTCAGTGTGGGCAAAGAATCCGCAGGAGAGAATGATCGCAGCCATCACCACTTTTTCGGGCAGGTGTTTCATCGCAGGCCTCCAGAGCTTCACGCATGGATCGGACGTCTTTGGCGTAAATATGAGAAAACTTATTTGGGTATTCTAATGTTTTTCCGGGAGAAGTCAAGATGGAAGCGAAAGATTTTATCGAACCTTTCCGCCGCGCGGGAACGGGGGAGGGCCACCTCGGTAAAACGGAGGGGGCCCTCGCTCGTGCTGCGTTCTGGAGAGAGGGCCAGCTCAGCCTGAACTCCGCGGGGTTGCAGCGCTGCCGGACAGAATAAACGCGCTGGTGAAATCAAGATGCGGGAAAAAGGGCTCAAGGTGACTGCCGGAGCTCCGATAGCTAATGATAAAATTTCCTTCCGGCGGCCGGTTTAGGAAAAAGGTGTTCAAAAGATAGACAGTTGAGCTCTTTTGTTTATAATGAGTAGCTTGTGCGAGTGCCTCTCATGGAAAATGTGATATCCCCCCGCTGGCGTCGCGGTGTGCTGCGGTGTCTCCTCGTGCTGTTGGCCGCCCTGTGGGGCACCCCCTGCGGCGCCGGGCCGGCCGGTCTGCAGGCGAGCCCTGACGGCGGTGAAACCGGCAACCGGGTCGGCCTCGACGAACGCCTGGGGGCCAGGCTCCCGCTCGACCTGGTCTTCCGGGACGAGACCGGGAAGGAGGTCCGGCTGCGCGAGCTGATCACCGGGCCGACCATCGTCTTGCCGGTCTACTACGGCTGTTCAAACGTCTGCAACTACCTGCAGGGGGGGCTCGCGCGGGTACTCCCCGAGGTGAAGCGCGTGCCCGGGAAGGAGTACCGGGTCATCTCGGTGAGCATCGACGAGACCGAGACCCCGGAGCTCGCAGCCCGCTACCAGCGCATGTACTTAAGCGCCCTGAGGGTCAACTTCCCGCCGGGGGGGTGGAAATTCCTCACCGGCGACGCGCAGAACATCAAGAAATTCGCGGATGCGGCCGGCTACCACTTCCAGCGCAAGGGGCGGGACTTCCTGCACCCGGTGGCGAGCTTCGTGGTGGCGGGGGACGGCATGATCGTGCGCTACCTCTACGGCACCAGCTTTCTCTCCAAGGACCTGACGCTCGCGCTCCTGGAGGCGCGGGAGGGGAAGGTGGGTACCACCATCCGCAAGGTGGTGGACTACTGCTTCAGCTTCGATCCCAACAGTAAAAGCTACGAGTTCAACCTGCTGCGGGTGAGCGCCACGGCGGTGATCCTGTGCTGCGGCGGGTTCTTCCTGTTCCTGGTGCTCACGGGCAGAAAAGGCAAACAACATCCTTTGGGGGACAAATGAGTTCGGCAGAAAGTAGGCAACCCGTTGCAGAAGGGTTCTGGGGCGACACCGGCAAGACAGGCCTGGGCTCCTGGATCTTCTCCACCGACCACAAGAGGATCGGACTGCTCTACCTCTACTCGGTGACCGGATTCTTTCTGGTCGGCGTGATCCTGGGCCTTTTGATCCGCATCGAACTGATGGCGCCGGGCAAGACCATCGTGGACGCGCAGACCTACAACGCGCTCTTCACGGTGCACGGCGTGGTGATGATCTTTTTGTTCATCATCCCGGGGATACCGGCCTCCTTCGGGAACCTGGTGATGCCGATCCAGATCGGCGCCCGCGACGTCGCCTTCCCGAGGCTCAACCTCTTCTCCTGGTGGCTCTACGCGATCGGCGCCCTGGTGGTGCTCACCTCGCTCTTCACCGGCGGGGGGGCCCCGGACACCGGATGGACCTTCTACGTCCCCTTCTCGGCCCGAACCGGCACCAACGTCTCGCTCGCGGTCTTCGGGGTCTTCATCCTCGGCTTCTCCTCCATCCTCACCGGGGTGAACTTCGTGACCACCATCCACCGGCTGCGCGCCGACGGGATGAACTGGGGGCGGCTGCCGCTTTTCACCTGGTCGCTCTACGCGACGGCCTGGGTGCAGATCCTCGCCACCCCGATCATCGCCATCACGCTCGTCCTGGTGATCGCCGAGCGCGTCCTGGGCGCCGGGCTCTTCGACCCCGGCCGCGGCGGCGATCCCATCATGTTCCAGCACCTGTTCTGGATCTACTCGCACCCGGCGGTCTACATCATGATCCTTCCCGCCATGGGGGTCATCTCGGACATCATCCCGGTCTTCTCCCGTAAGCCGATCTTCGGCTACAAGATGATCGCCGCCTCCAGTATCGGCATCGCGGCCGCGGGCTCCCTGGTCTGGGGCCACCACATGTACACCTCGGGGATGAGCGACACCGCCATCATGGTCTTCTCGTTTCTCACCTTCATCGTGGCGATCCCCTCGGCCATCAAGGTCTTCAACTGGGTCTCCACGCTCTACAAGGGGTCCATCTCGCTCGAGGCCCCCATGCTCTTCGCGCTCTCCTTCGTGCTGCTCTTCTCCATCGGCGGACTCTCCGGCCTGATCCTGGGGGCGGCGGCCACCGACATCCACGTGCACGACACCCACTTCGTGGTGGGGCACTTCCACTACGTGATGTTCGGCGGCACCGGTTTCGCCTTCTTCGCCGCCGCCCACTACTGGCTCCCCAAGTTCTTCGGGCGCCGCTACAAGGAGAAGCCGGCCATCGTCGGCTGGGCGTTCATGTTCGTCGGGTTCAACGTCCTCTACTGGACCATGCAGGTCCTGGGGATGCACGGGATGCCCAGGCGCTACTACGACTACCTCCCCGAGTTCGCCCCGCTCAACTTCGTGGCCACCGTGGGGAGCTGGATCCTGGCGACCGGCCTCGTGATCGTGCTGGTGAACCTGGTGAAGGGGCTCAAGAGCGGCGAGCCGGTGGGTGAAAATCCCTGGGGCGGCGCCACCCTGGAGTGGCAGATCGCCACCCCGCCCCCCACGGAAAACTTCGAGGGGGACCCGGTAGTGACGCACGGACCCTACGACTTCAAGGGGGTCGTCAAGCCATGAGCCACGAGCACAAGGACAACGTCGGCGCCAAGCTGGGGATGTGGCTCTTCCTCTTCACGGAACTGCTTCTTTTCGGCGGGCTCTTCATCCTCTACTCGGTCTACCTAAGCCGCTACCCGCACGAGTTCACCTCGGCAGGCAAGGAGCTCAACGTGGTGTTCGGGACGACCAACACCGTGGTGCTCTTGACCTCGAGCCTCTTCGCCGCCATGGCGGTCACCTCGATCAAGCGCGGCGAAAAGAAAACCACCCTGTCGCTTCTGGTGGCGACGCTCGCCTGCGCGGCCACCTTCATGGTGATCAAGTACTTCGAGTGGACCGCCAAGATCCACCACGGCATCTACCCGGGCTCCCCCAAGCTCGCCGCGGGACCTCCGGGGGAATCGGTCTTCTTCAGCCTGTACTACATCACGACCGGCCTGCACGGCATCCACGTCCTGATCGGCGGGGCGCTTTTGGCCTGGATCGGCACCAAGGTGCAAGGCGGCAGGCTGAACGCCGGCAACAACGTCATGCTCGAGAACGGCACCCTGTACTGGCACCTGGTGGACCTGGTCTGGATCTTCATCTTCCCGCTCTACTACCTGATCCTCTAGAAAGAGCTGCCGGCTGGGTATCGCGCGCCGGGAAAGGGCGCGCACGACATGTACATGAGAAATGATCGGGCAGTGGTCAAGGAGCATCCCTATGAGTCAGGAAAGCGCAGAACATGCGGAACATATCGTAAGCTACAAGACCCTGGTGGGGGTCTGGGTCGCCCTCTTGGTCCTCACGGTGATCACCGTGGCCATCACCCGGGCGGAGCTGGGAGCCCTCAAGGTCTGGTCGGCGCTGGCGGTGGCCTCGGTGAAGTCGGCACTGGTGATCGCCGTCTTCATGCACATGAAGTACGAGGCGCGCCTGTTCCGCATCATCCTGCTCGTCGCACTGGTTACCCTGGCGACGTTCATCGGGTTTACCTTCTTCGACGTACTCTACCGCTAAAGGGGCCACCGTGGAAAAGCATCTCATGACGACAACTGAAGCGATCGACCCGGTCTTCATGTTCATCCTGGGCTCCTGCCTGGTGCTGCTCATCGGCATCACCGCGGCCATGGTGCTCTTCGTGGTGCGCTACCACCGAAGCCGTGCCCCGGAGCCGACCTCACAGGTTGATGGCAGCCTCTGGCTCGAGGTGGTCTGGACCGCCTTCCCGACCCTGTTGGTGCTGGGCATGTTCTACTACGGCTGGTCGAGCTACCTCACCCTGCGCGACGTGCCGCCCAATGCCCTGCAGGTGACCGCGGTGGGGCGCATGTGGTCCTGGAACTTCCTGTACCAAAACGGCAAGAACAGTCCGAAGCTCTACGTCCCGGTGGGGAAACCGGTGCAGGTGGCACTCGAGTCCAAGGACGTACTGCACGGCTTCTACGTGCCCGCCTTCCGCGTCAAGCGCGACGTGGTGCCGGGGATGAAGAACCACGTCTGGTTCGTGGCTCCCAAGCCCGGCTCCTACGACATCTTCTGCTCGCAGTACTGCGGCACCAGCCATTCGGCGATGATCGCCACCATCGAGGCGGTCCCCGCCGAGCAGTTCGAGGCCTGGCTCAAGGAGACCAAGGCGACCGGCGCGCAGCACCCGGCCCTTGCGCTTTTGGAAAAGCATGGCTGCCTGGGGTGCCATTCGCTGGACGGCTCGCAGAAGGTCGGGCCGACCTTCCAGGGGATCTGGGGGCGCAAGACCGACGTGAAGACCGCCGGCAAGGAGCACGAGATCGTCGTCGACGAGGCCTACCTGAAGCGCTCCATCGTGGAGCCCAACGCCGACGTGGTGGAGCACTTCCCGCCGGTCATGCCGGCCTTCGCCGGGGTGCTCACCGAGGAGGAGATCCGACTCATCATCGATTACTTCAAGACCAGCGCAGGGGGCGCCAAGCTGGACGGTGCCAAGCTCGCCAGGGAGAAGGGGTGCCTGGCCTGCCACTCGCTGGACGGCTCCAAGGGTGTGGGCCCCAGCTTCAAGGCGATCTTCGGCACCAAGGTGAAGGTGGTGCGTAACGGCAAGCCCGAGATGGCGACCGTCGACGAGACCTACCTGAAGGAGTCGATCCTGAAACCCTCGGCCGCCGTGGTGGACGGCTTCCCGCCCGTGATGCCGGTGGAGGATGATCTCTCCCCCGACGAGGTCTCGGCGCTGGTGCAGTTCATCAAGGAGCTTAAGTGATAACGACGCTGAGCCGGCTGCTGCGGATGCGGCTTGCCCTGATGAACGGGGTGGCCGCGGTGGGGGGCTCCCTGCTTTTTCCGGGGAGCGCCGAGGCCGGGGAGCTTTGCGCCCTGGGTGGCGGCGTGGCGCTTTTGGCCGGGGCCGGATCGGCGCTGAACCAGCTCCTCGAGCGCGACCTCGACGCCCTGATGCAGCGCACCCGGCTGCGGCCGCTGCCGACCGGCGAGCTCACCCCGCTTTTGGTCCTGCTCACGGGGCTTTGGTGCCTGCTGGCCGGCTCGCTGCTTCTCTTCGCGGCGGGGGGGATGTTCCCCGTGCTGCTCGGGTGGGGGACCCTCGCCTGGTACCTCGCCGTCTACACGCCGCTCAAGCGTTCCACCCCCTTCGCCCTGCTGCTCGGCGCCCTGTGCGGCGCCGTCACTCCGGTCATCGGTTGGAGCGCTGCCGGCGGCAGCCTTATCGATTTCCGGATCATCCTGCTTGCCGGAGTGCTCTACCTGTGGCAGATACCCCACTTCTGGCTTTTGCAGCGCCGCCACGCCGACGATTACCGGCGCGCAGGCTTCCCGCTCTTCGCCCCCCCGGCCAAAGAGAGCGGGGCGGCGCCTTTTTTCCAGCTCTGGGTGGTGGCCTTGATTGCCAGCGCGCTGATGCTCCCCGCCTTCGGGGTGATCAGCCGGTCTGCCGCTCCGTGGTGTCTGGCCTTCTGCGTCCCGCTGTTCCTGGCGGGGGTTCGCAAGCTCGAGCCGATGCTTTTTGCCAGTCTCAACCTCTTCCCCTTGCTGGTCACCGCCGCGCTCTACGCCGGCCGGTAAGTTTTTTCCTTCCGAAAGAACCCCGTTACGGCTAGAATGGTCCGGCGCAGTTACGCTAACTGCACGAAATACAGTCAGAAAAAAGGAGTCTTGGATGGCCGACAAGGGACACGGCGCTGCGCCGGTTAAGCACAAGCTTTGCAAACTCAGTAAAGACGGGAAGTTGGAAGAGATCGAGGCGCTTTCGGTGAAGCCGATCGTGTACTGCAACAAGTGTCGTGCGAAGTCCAACGACCCGGGGAGCCTGTGCAACCCTCGGACACTCAAGGCTTGAGGATAGAGGAATCAAGGTAGCGTGAGCTGCGGGTGGATGCTGCAGCGAAGAAACCGAGATTGATAACAGCAACGCAAAAAGGCGGCCCCCGAAAGGGCCGCCTTTTTTATTATTGGTACCTCGGTGAAATCTCTCGCTCCCACGCTCCAGCGTGGGAATGCCTCAAGGGGCGCTCCCGCGTCCCGGTTTTGGGCAGTGCTCGACGCAGGAGCGTCGCTGGCTGCAAGGATTCAGCGAGTTGCGCGTCCCCTCTCCCCTTGCGGGAGAGGACAGGGTGAGGGGGAAGGTGCCAACTCATCGGAGCTTCAGGCTTCACCCACCCCCCGGCCCCCTCCCGTCAAGGGAGGGGGAGGTCCTAGGGCCGCCTGCAGTGAGGGAGGTCGTCTCGTTTACCCAATCACCCCGAGTTCCCTGCCGACTTTGGCGAACACCTCGAGCCCGGTATCAAGGTCCTCGCGTGAGTGGGCGGCGCTGATCATCGCACGGATGCGGGCCTTCCCCTGCGGGACCGTGGGGAAGCCGATCGGCATGGCGAAAACCCCTGGGGTCGACTCAAAGAGCCGGCGCGAGAACTGCTGGGCCAGCGTGGCGTCCCCCAGCATGATCGGCGTGATCGGCGTGATGCTGACCCCGGTATCGAAGCCGGCCTGCCGCATCCCCTCCTTGAAGTAGCGGGTGTTCTCCCAGAGCTTCTCGACCAGTTCGGTGCTCTGCTCCAAAAGATCCACCGCGGCCAGGCAGGCTGCGGTGTCGGCGGCGGTGACCGCGCTGGAGAACAGGAAGGGGCGCGCCTTCTGGCGGACCCAGTCGACGACCAGTTTGTGTCCTGCGATGACGCCACCCATGACCCCGAAAGCCTTCGAGAGCGTGCCGATCTCCAGGTCGAACTTGCCGTTCAGGCCGAAGTGGTCCACGATGCCGCGTCCGCCGTGCCCCAGCACCCCTTCGCCGTGGGCGTCGTCCACCATGGTCATGACGCCGTGGCGCTCGCAGAGTTCGAAGAGTTGGTCCAGGGGGGCCACGTCGCCGTCCATCGAGAAGACGCCGTCGGTGATGAGGAGCGCGCGGCGGAACTTGCCGACGTTCTCGGTGATGACCCGCTCGGCATCGGTCACGTCGCAGTGCTCGTAGACCATGATGGTTGCCGAGGAGAGCCGGCAGCCGTCGATGATGCTGGCGTGGTTCAGCCGGTCGGTGAAGATGACGTCGCCCTTGCCGACCATGGCGGGGATGGCGGCCTGGTTGGCGCAGAAGCCGGACTGCACGTAGAGCGCGTCTTCGACCCCCTTGAAGCGGGCCAGGCGTTCCTCCAGCTGGCGGTGCAGCTCGAGGGTGCCGGCGATGGAGCGCACCGCGGCGGGGCCCACGCCCCAGACGCCGACCGCCTGCTGGGCCGAGGCCTTGAGGCGTTCGTGGTTGGCGAGGCCCAGGTAGTTGTTGGTGCAGAAGTTGAGGACCTTCTTGCCGTCCACGACCATCCAGGCCCCGCAGGGCGAGCCGATGGTGCGGATGGCGGTGCGCAGCCCCTGCTTCTCCAGGTTCGCGAACTCTTCGGATATCCAGGAAAACTTATCAGCCATTGCGGCACTCCTTTAAAACGTGGGGACTTAGACCCAGTTCAGGATGACCTTGCCGGAGTTGCCCGAGGCCATCGCCTCGAACCCTTTCTCGAACTCGGTGTAATGCATGCGGTGGGTGATCACCGGGGTCAGGTCCAGCCCGATCTTGATGAGCGACTGCATCAGGTACCAGGTCTCGTACATCTCGCGCCCGTAGATCCCCTTCACGGTCAGCATGTTGAAGATCACCTGGTTCCAGTCGATGGCGAGCTCCTGGTCAGGGATCCCCAGCATGGCGATCTTGCCGCCGTGGCACATGTTGGCCAGCATCTCCTTGAAGGCGGCGCCGTTGCCGGACATCTCCAGCCCCACGTCGAACCCTTCCTTCATCCCCAGTTCCTTGCGCACGTCGGCGAGCGAGCGCTCCTTCACGTTGAGCGCGACGGTCGCCCCCATCTTCTTCGCCAGGTCCAGGCGATAGGGGTTCAGGTCGGTGGTGACGATGTAGCGCGCGCCGGCGTGGCGGGCGATGGCGGTGGCCATGATCCCGATGGGGCCGGCGCCGGTTATGAGGACGTCCTCGCCCAGAACCGGGAAGGCCAGCGTGGTGTGGGTCGCGTTGCCGAAGGGGTCGAAGATGCTGAGCACCTCCATCGGGATGCTGGGATCGGCATGCCAGACGTTGGTGACCGGGATGCAGATGTATTCGGCAAAGGCACCGGTGCGGTTCACGCCGATCCCGGTGGTGTCCTTGCAGAGGTGGCGCCGGCCGGCCAGGCAGTTGCGGCAGCGCCCGCAGACGATGTGCCCCTCGCCGGAGACCACGTCGCCGATGTTCAGGTCGTAGACGTTACTGCCGATGGCGGCCACGGTCCCGACGAACTCGTGCCCCACCACCATGGGAACCGGGATGGTCTTCTGGGCCCAGGCGTTCCAGTCCCAGATGTGCAGGTCGGTGCCGCAGATGGCGGTCTTGTGGACCTTTATCAGTACGTCGTTGATCCCGACCTCGGGGACCGGAACCTCGTCCAGCCACAGGCCGGGTTTCGGATATTTCTTTACCAGCGCTCGCATGGTTTTCCGCATCAGATGGCGCTCCTTTGCGTCAGAAGGATATTCATTAATATAGCAACCCGGGGGCATAAGTAAACCAGGATCGCGCATGCCGGAAACCCGAAATTAACAGTGATAAACGGGAGGTATGGGATAGTACCGGAAAAGCGGGTCTATCATGAGAGTCGGGGGGGGAGGGGGATTGGCTCCGCAGGTGCCTGTCCCCCTGGCAGCCACTTTCCGGAGTCCCCACTCGAGCGTGGCGTGCGCCAGATGCGCTCCCGCCGTGTCATTTGCGTTTTCTCTGCGTGCCTCTGTGTGCCTCTGTGGTCAAGGCTTTTGGCCCGCCCGCGCAAATCCCTGAAATCTGCTATGATAAGACATCCCCTGATTCCACATGAGAAGGAGAACGCGATGAGTGAACTGAAAAGCTGCCCGATGCCCGAAGGGCATAAGGCGCATATGTGCCAGTTGAAGGCGGAAGGGCGGATGGAAGAGATCGACCAGCACTCCGCCAAACCGAAGTTCGCCTGCAACAAGTGCGGCGCAAAAGCGGACGAGGAAGGGTATCTCTGCCAGCCGCGACCGCTGTAACTACCACAGACACGAGACGACAGGTAAGGCTCCGGCCGCAACATGACCCCGCGGGAAGGTACCAACCGGAAGAGAAAGGAAACGAGGTGATCCGGGTTCCGCAGTCAACCTGAAAACCGTTTGAGATTCGAGGGCGGCCTTTGGGCCGCCCTTTGCTGTTTCAGAATTAGCCACACTGTCAAAATGTGCTAAACTTGCGTCACCATTACTCTACTAGCCGAGGAGAGTTACTCATGGATCTGCGCAAAACCCACACGACCATACTCAACGAAGGCGATCCGGAAGCGAAAAGAGCCGAGATTCTCCAGTACTTCCACGCCACCTTCGACATAGACGAGAAGCTGTACGAGACGCTTAAGGAGGACAGCACCTTCTATCTCAGAGCCGACCGGCTGCGCCACCCACTCATCTTCTATTTCGGGCACACGGCAACCTTCTTCGTCAACAAGCTGATCATCGCCAAGGCGATCCACGAGCGGATCAACCCGCGCTTCGAAGCGATGTTCGCGGTCGGCGTGGACGAGATGTCCTGGGACGACCTCGACGCCACCCACTACGACTGGCCCACCCGGCAGCAGGTGAAGGAGTACCGCGACAAGGTGCGCCAGATGTTGGACGGCCTGATCCGCACCCTGCCGCTTACCCTCCCCATCACCTGGGAGAACCCCTTCTGGGGCATCATGATGGGTATCGAGCACGAGCGGATCCACCTGGAGACCTCCTCGGTGCTGATCCGCCAGTTGCCTCTGGACCAGGTGCGCCCCATGGAGTTCTGGTCCATCTGCAAGGAGGCCGGCGAGCCCCCGGAAAACGAGCTGGTCTACGTGCCGGGAGGAAAAGTAGTCTTGGGGAAGGACGACAGCCATCCCCTCTACGGCTGGGACAACGAGTACGGCCGCCACGAGGCGGAGGTCGCCGGCTTCGCCGCCTCCAAGTACCTGGTCTCCAACCGCGAGTTCCTCGCCTTCGTCGAGGACGGCGGCTACCGCGAAGAGAAGTGGTGGACCGAGGAGGGGTGGAACTGGCGCAGCTTCAAGGAGGCGGAATTCCCGCTCTTCTGGCGGCGCCGCGACAACGGCTGGGCCTTACGCACCATGCTCGAGGAGATCGACCTCCCCTGGAACTGGCCGGTCGAGGTGAACTGCCTGGAGGCCAAGGCCTTCTGCAACTGGCTCGCCGCCAAGACCGGCAAGGCGATCCGGCTCCCGACCGAGGACCAGTGGAACCGGCTGCGCGACGAGGCCCAGATCCCCGACCCCCCGGCCTGGGATACGGCGCCGGGCAACGTGAACCTCGAGTACTGGTCCTCGTCCTGCCCGGTGGACCGCTTCGCCGTGGGGAACTTCTACGACGTCCTGGGGAACGTCTGGCAGTGGACCGAGACCGCCATCTACCCGTTCCACGGCTTCCAGGTGCACCCCTGGTACGACGACTTCTCGACCCCGACCTTCGACACCCGGCACAACCTGATCAAGGGGGGCTCCTGGATCTCCACCGGCAACGAGGCGACCCGCGAAGCGCGCTACGCCTTTAGGCGCCACTTCTTCCAGCACGCCGGCCTGCGCTACGTGGAGAGCACGGCCGCGGTCGAGGTGCAGCAGGACCCCTACGAGACCGACGCCCTCACCGCCCAGTACTGCGACGCCCACTACGGCCCGGAGCACTTCGGGGTGCGCAACTTCCCGGTCTCGCTCGCGAAGATCTGCCTGGAACTCTCCCAGGGGCGCAAGCGCGGCCACGCGCTGGATATCGGCTGCGCCGTGGGGCGTGGCAGCTTCGAGCTGGCCCGCGGCTTCGACAAGGTCACCGGCCTCGACTTCTCCGCGCGTTTCTTCCACCTGGCGGCCCGCATGCAGGAGGGTGGTTATCTGCGCTACGCGCTCCCCGAGGAGGGCGAGATCCTCTCCTTCCACGAGATCGCCCTGTCCGACCTGGGGCTTGAGGAATCGCGCGAGAAGGTGCAGTTCTTCCAGGCCGACGCCTGCAACCTGCCGGATAAATTCACCGGCTACGACCTGGTGCTGGCCGCCAACCTGATCGACCGGCTCTACTCCCCGCGCCGCTTCCTCTCCATGATCCACGAAAGGATGAACCCGGGCGCCCTCTTGGTGATAGTCTCCCCCTACACCTGGCTGGAGAGCTTCACCAAGAAGGAAGAGTGGCTGGGCGGCTACCGGGCGGCCGGCGAGCCGGTCTACACCCTCGAGGGGCTCAACGAGGTACTCGCGCCGCACTTCGCCATGCTGGGCGAGCCGCGCGACGTGCCGTTCGTTATCCGCGAGACGCGCCGCAAGTTCCAGCACACCGTGGCCGAACTCACCGTATGGGAGCTTAAGTGATGGAGGAAACCTTCGATTTCGACGAGATCATCGACCGGCGTGGCACATCCTGCGAAAAGTGGGACAAGTACCGGGGGCGGGACATCATCCCGCTCTGGGTGGCGGATATGGATTTCCGCTCCCCGCCGGCCGTCATCGAGGCCCTAAAGGAGCGGGTGAGCCACGGCATCTTCGGCTATACCCACGCGCCGGACACCCTGTACGAGGCGGTGCTCACCGCGCTCAAGGAGGAGTACGGCTGGGAGGTGAAGCACGAGTGGATCACCTGGCTCCCCGGACTGGTCACCGGGTTGAACGTTGCCTGCCGCGCGGTGGGAGAGCCGGGCGACGACGTCATCACCTTCACCCCGGTGTACCCGCCGTTTCTGTCGGCGCCGCCGCTTTCGGGCCGGCAGACCGTGAAGGTGCCGCTCGCCTGCCGGGACGGGCGTTGGGGGCTCGACCTGGAGGCCCTGGAGGCGGCGCTCACCCCGCGCACCAAGCTGCTGTTGCTCTGCAGCCCGCACAACCCGGTCGGCAGGCTTTGGAACCGCGAGGAACTGGCAAGCCTCGCCGCCTTTGCCGAGCACCACGACCTCGTCATCTGCAGCGACGAGATCCACGCGGGGCTCGTGCTGGAGGAGTCGCAGCGCCACCTCCCCATCGCCACCCTCGCGCCGGCGATCGACCGGCGCACCATCACGCTTTTGGCGCCCAGCAAGACCTTCAACGTCCCGGGGCTCGGCTGCTCCTTCGCGGTCATCTCGGACGATGCGCTGCGCCGCGCCTTTAGAAAGGCGATGGGGCGCGTGGTGCCGCACGTGAACCTCCTGGGTTTCACCGCAGCCGAAGCGGCCTACCGGCACGGCGAGCCCTGGCGGCGCGGGCTCATCCGCTACCTGCGCGGCAACCGCGACCTGGTGGCCCGGGAACTGGAAGGGATGGGGCTTACCGTGGCCCACGTCGAGGCGACCTACCTCTCCTGGATCGACGTCCGGCACCTGGGGATCGAGGATCCGGTGGCGTTCTTCGAGGAGGCGGGGGTGGGGCTCTCCTGTGGGTCCGACTTCGGCCTCCCCGGCTACCTGAGGCTCAACTTCGGCTGCCCGCGCCCGCTCTTGGCCGAGGCGCTTGGGCGTATGAAGGCGGCGCTGAACAGCTTATCCGTCTAGCCTGGAGGTGGGGAGTCCTGCCGAGTTTTCGCGGCTCCTCCTCCTAGCCGAGGCACGCCAGTCGCAACACGTTTCATTCCCGGGAGATCAAGCGTGACATCGAAACACAAATCCCCCAAAAACCTCGCCGAATCGGTCTGCGCCGAACTTCGGAAGCGGCACGTCGCCTTTCCCGATGAGCGGATCATCGCCGATCTGTTCGAGACCACCTACTACTCGAGCCTGCGCACCGAGGAGTCCGAGCCGGTCACCTTCCACCTGGTCTTTCTGGACCCGGCCCAGCCGGACCCCAAACCGCCCAAGAACCCGGTGAAGGACCGCTGGAGCTTCATCCCCTTCGCGGAACCGATCGAATTCTCCATCCTGAACGTGGTGAAGATCGCCAAGTCCTCGGGGCTCACCACCTCGTCGCTGGTGGTCTGGCCCGACGCCGAGGGAAAGCTCTTCATCTGGGGGCTGGTGGACCAGCAAAACCGCTTCCACAAGTTCCTGAACCGCAGCGCGGAGGTGGAGGCCGAGCGGCCCGGGCTTTTCCAGGTGAGCGTGGAAGGAATCGGCGTGGTCGTCGTTTACCTGCGCTACGAGAAGGTGGCCGAGTTGAGGGTGAACGAGCTGATCCGCAACTCTTTGGACGTCTTCGGCGAGAGCCCGATCCGCGACCTCCTGGCGCCGGGCATAGCGGACCACATCGCCTCCCTGTACGGCAACCTCCCCGAGGACCTCCCCTGCAGCTGCTTCAGCGAGGAGATCCACGTGCAGCAGTGGCTCTCGGTACTCTGCCGGATCCTCCTGCGGGTGCAGAAGCTGAAGCACGGGGGCGCCATCCTGATCACCCCGGAGCTCGCCAGGCAGGGGCTGAACGTCAAATACCGGATCGATTACGAGCGCCTGCAAAGCGCCCTCGCCACCAACGCCGTCCTCAAAAGCCGCTTCGACTGCATGGAGCTAAGCCTGCTCGAGCAGGACGAGTCGAAGGCGAGCGACATCCCCGCGTCGCGCTTTCTCCGGCTCCGGCGCCTGGAGAAGGAGTTAAGATCCAGCAAGAACGAGATCGACGGCGTCATCTGGTTCATGGCGCTGCTCACCCGGGTGGACGGGCTGGTTCTCATGGACAGGAACCTCGCGGTGCGCGGCTACGGCGTCGAGATCACCACCGCGGCGGAGCCGGAGAACCTCTTCATCGCCGGCGATCGGATGGCCAGCGAGGCGAAGCTGCGCGCGGCGAGCTACAACCACTTCGGCACCCGGCACCGCTCGATGATGCGCTACTGCTTCGAAAACCCGGGGAGCATAGGCTTCGTCATCTCGCAGGACGGCGAGGTGCGGGTCATCTCCAAGATCGGGGAGCGGCTCATCATGTGGGAAAACATCAAGCTGAAGTACTACAGTTACGTCTCCAAGAAAAAGTGATACCATGGCGCCCTGACCCGATCCCCCAGGAGGTACATCTGATGACGCGAGTGCTGCTGACCGTTATGCTGGGCCTGGCCCTTTCCGGGTGCACCCGGCAGGCGTGGTACGAGGGGTTCAAGTCGCAACAGCGCCTGCAGTGCGAACACCTGACGCAGGACTACGAGCGTCAGCGCTGCCTCGAGCGGGTGAACGGCATGACCTACGACCAGTACCAGCGGGAGACCGAAGCGTTAAAAGAGCGGCCGTGACCCGGTCCCAGCCAGCCGTTTCCGGTCCGCACCTGGTATCCCACAAAATCTAGCAGCCCCTGTCCCTCCCTTTCGGTTCTTCCGGGAATCGTGGAAAGTTCCAGTGCAGACGATCTCACGTTCCTCCTTTGGAAAAGGGGGGGAGGGGGGATTCGCCTTTCCCTGCCAGATAGTGGCGAACATCATCTGTCCGCAGCCTTCTCGCACTTCCCCGGAATTTCTCGATGAACCTACCCTTTCCTTACTATTGGTAACGACGCACTAGCAAATTGCTCCAGCTTGTCGTAGAATGCCCGGCGCGCTGCCGGCCCCGCCCGGCGCGATCCCATCCCGGCTGCTGCCGGAGAAGGAGACCCACGTGCCCGACGCTCCCCTCACCAAGGACGCTATCGCCGCTCTTCCGCCGGTGCTCGGCCGCTGGCCCGGTACCTGTTTCGTCTGCTCGCCAGGACACCCGCACGGACTCGGTCTGCGCTTCCACCACACCGAGGACGGCGTGGTCTGCACGACCGCGATCTCCGCGCACTACTGCGGTTTCGACGGCATGGTGCACGGCGGGATCATCTCGACCCTCATGGACGAAACCGCCGCCTACGCCCTCTTCGCGCGCTACGGCAAGCTCGGCGTGACCCGTGAGCTGACCACCCGATTCCTGAAACCGGTGCCGACCGGTGCCGAGCTCACGGTGCAGGGGCGGGTGGCAAGCTACACACCACCGACGGCCGAGGTGACCATGGCGATCTACGACCAGTCGGGCGAGGTTTTGGCCGAGGCGAAAAGCTCCTGGTCCTTCCCGCGCCTGTCGCGCATCGCCGCGCTGGCCGGGGTGAAGGAGGAGGTCCTCCAGCAGTTTCTGGACGACTGCCAGAGGATGGACGCAGAACACGCCTAACTGCTTTACGGAATCATTTTTGTGGAGGCTCAACGATGAGTGACTTTTTGATACCGCGTACCCCCTCGGCGTACGACTACCAGCTCTTGATCAAGAACCTGCTCTTCTGCCCCGCGGTGGACAACCCGGACCAGGAGATCGTCTACCGCGACCAGTACCGCGGCAGCTACCGCCAGCTGCGCGAAAGGGTGCGGCGCCTGGCGCGCCTTTTGACCGACCTCGGCGTGAAGCCGGGGCAGACTGTGGCGGTGATGGACTGGGACAGCCACCGCTACCTCGAGCTCTTCTTCGCAGTCCCGATGATCGGCGCAGTGCTGCACACCATCAACGTGCGCCTCTCCCCCGAGCAGATCCTCTTCACCATCGACCACGCCGAGGACGACGTGCTCCTGGTGAACAGCGAGTTCCTCCCCATCCTGGACCAGATCCGCGGCAGGATCGACACGGTGCGCACCTACATCCTGATCTCCGACGAGGAAACCGGCGCCAAGAGCAGCATGGTCCCCTTCGTCGGCGAATACGAGGAACTGCTGGCCCAGGCCGCACCGGAGTTCGAGTTCGCCGACTTCGACGAGAACACCCGCGCCACCACCTTCTACACCACCGGCACCACCGGCCTCCCCAAAGGGGTCTACTTCAGCCACCGCCAGCTGGTGCTGCACACCTTCGGCGTCCTCTCCATGCTGAGCACGGTCTCCGACCACGGCAGCTTCAGGCGCGACGACGTCTACATGCCGATCACCCCGATGTTCCACGTGCACGCCTGGGGCATGCCCTACGTGGCGACCATGCTGGGGGTGAAGCAGGTCTACCCGGGACGCTACCTCCCGGAGGTCCTCCTGGAGCTCAAGGAGAAAGAAGGGGTGACCTTCTCGCACTGCGTCCCCACCATCCTGCACATGATGCTGAAGCACCCGCACGCCGAGCGGATCGACCTTAAGGGGTGGAAGCTCATCATTGGCGGCGCCGCCATGTCGCGCAACCTCTGCGTTGACGCTCTGAAGCGCGGCATCGACGTCTTCACCGGCTACGGCATGTCCGAGACCTGCCCGATCCTCACCTTCTCGCAGCTCACCCCGGAGATGCTGGAACTCCCCCCCGAGGAGCAGGCGGCCATCCGCTGCAAGACGGGGCTCGCCATTCCGCTCGTCGACCTGAGGGTGGTGGATGCCGACCTGAAAGAGGTGCCGCGTGACGGCGTGACCACGGGGGAAGTGGTGGCCCGCGCCCCCTGGCTCACCCAGGGGTACCTCAAGGATCACAAGACCTCCGAGCGGCTCTGGGAGGGGGGCTTCCTGCACACCGGCGACGTGGCGGTGCGCGACGAGCGCGGCTACCTGCGCATCACCGACCGCTCGAAGGACGTCATCAAGGTGGCCGGCGAGTGGGTCTCGTCCCTGGAACTCGAGGACCTGATCGCCCACCACCCGGCGGTCGCTGAAGTGGCGGTCATCGGCCAGCCCGACGAGAAGTGGGGCGAGCGCCCGCTGGCCCTGGTGGTGCTGAAACCGGCGGCCGTCGGCAAGTCGAGCGAAAAGGAGATCTCCCACTACATCCGCGAGACCGCGGACCGCGGCACCATCAGCAAGCAGGTGGTGCTCGCCAAGGTGAAGCTGGTGCAGGCGATCGACAAGACCTCGGTCGGCAAGATCAACAAGGTCGCCCTGCGCGAGAAGTACCTGTAGCCGCAGGGGCAGAGTCCAGGTCGCGCAACAGCTAAGGCCCCAAGGGGGTGCGCGCGCGGGGTGCGCGCCGGGCCGCTACAGGCTCAACCATCCTCACTGTTTGCGCTAAGCCGGGGGGATTGGTAACATTGAGCCTGATTTTCCGCATGCCACAGTTTTTTTATGCACGTGACAGTTACCGATAGGAGATAGATACATGGAAAAGAACGCGAAGATCTTCCTGGCCGGCTCAAAGGGCCTGGTCGGTTCGGCGCTCAAGCGCTGCCTCACCAAGAGCGGCTATACCAACCTGATCACCCCCGAGATCGACGAGCTGGATCTCACCAACCAGCAGGCCGTTGCCGATTTCTTCGCGGCCCAACGCCCGGAGTACGTGATGCTGGCCGCGGCCAAGGTGGGAGGGATCCACGCCAACAACACCTATCCCGCCGAGTTCATCTACATCAACCTGGTGATCCAGAACAACGTGGTGCACAACTCCTGGAAGTACGGGGTCAAGCGCCTGCTTTTCCTGGGATCCTCGTGCATCTACCCGAAACTCGCCCCGCAGCCGATGAAGGAAGAGCACCTTTTGACCGGGCTTCTGGAACCGACCAACGAGCCCTACGCCTTGGCCAAGATCGCCGGCATCAAGATGTGCGAGTCCTATAACCGCCAGTACGGCACCAAGTTCATCGCCGTGATGCCGACCAACCTGTACGGCCCCGGCGACAACTTCCACCCGGAGAACAGCCACGTGCTCCCCGCCCTGATCCGCCGCTTCCACGAGGCGAAGCTCGCCGGCTCTCCCGAGGTGGTGGTCTGGGGGAGCGGCACCCCGCGCCGCGAGCTCCTCTACGTCGAGGACATGGCGGCCGGCTGCCTGCACCTCATGGAGCTCTCCGACGAGCAGATCGCGCCGGAACTGCTGAGCTACCCCAAGCCCTGCTTCGTGAACCTGGGGACCGGAGAGGACGTCACCATCCGCGAGCTGGCCGAGACCGTGGCCCGGGTAGTGGGCTTCAAGGGGAGGCTGGCGTTCGACGCCAGCAAGCCCGACGGCACGCCGCGCAAGCTCGAGGACGTAAGCCGCGCCCACTCCTTGGGGTGGCGCCATACCGTGAGCCTCGAAGACGGCATCGCGGCCACCTACCGCTGGTACCTGGAGAATCCCGAGTACAAGCGCTAGACCTGTCGTATTTCGCGCGACGGCGTCAGGTCGCCGCACAAAAAAAGACGAGCCCGGTGGAGAGATCCACCGGGCTCGTCTGCGTTTGGGCCGGAACGCTGTGGGAGCGGAATTACCCGAAGATGCGGTTCTCCTGCTCCTGCACCCGGATGAAGGTGGTGCGCTTGGTGAGCTCCTTCAGCGAGGCCGCACCCACGTAGGTGCAGGCCGAGCGGACCCCTCCCAGGATGTCGCGCACGGTCTCCTCGATCGGTCCGCGGTAGGGGACCTCGACGGTCTTCCCTTCCGAGGCCCGGTAGGAGGCGACCCCGCCGGAGTGCTTGTCCATGGCGGTGGTCGAGCTCATCCCGTAGAAGAGCTTGAACTGCTGGCCGTTGCGCTCCACGATCTGGCCGCCGCTCTCGTCGTGGCCGGCGAGCATGCCGCCCAGCATCACGAAGTCGGCGCCGCCGCCGAAGGCCTTGGCGATGTCGCCCGGGCAGGTGCAGCCGCCATCCGAGATGATGCGCCCGCCCAGACCGTGGGCCGCGTCGGCGCACTCGATCACCGCGGAGAGCTGCGGGTACCCTACGCCCGCCTTGACGCGGGTGGTGCAGACCGAACCCGGGCCGATGCCGACCTTGACCACGTCGGCGCCGGCCAGAAGCAGCTCCTCGACCATCTCACCGGTGACCACGTTCCCCGCGATGATGGTCTTGTCCTCGAAGCTGTCACGCACCCTGCGCACGAACTCGACGAAGCTCTCGGCGTAGCCGTTGGCGACGTCGATGCAGATGAAATGCAGTTTGGGGTGGTTCTTCATGATGGTGGTGAGCTTCTCGAAGTCGGCCTCGGAGGAACCGGTACTCACCATGATGTGGGAGTAGATCACCTCGTCCTTTCCCTCCAGGAACTCGTCCCACTGCACCGGGGAGTAGTGCTTGTGCACGGCGGTCAGCATGGCGTGCTTGGCCAGCACCTCGGCAACCTCGAAGGTGCCGGTGGTGTCCATGTTGGCGGAGATGACCGGGACGCCGGTCCACTCGCGCTTGCTGTGCAGGAACTTGAAGGTGCGCACGAGGTCGACCTGCGAGCGGCTTTTCAGGTTGGAGCGTTTGGGGCGGATCAGAACGTCGGAAAAACCGAGCTTTACATCGTTGTCTACGAACATGTGTGCATCTCCTTCGTGGCAAATGTAGCTTACAGTCGTGTCTTTCGACAAGCGGGATCGGAGAGTAGCGTTAATCCCGGGGTTGTACAAGCGTTAAATTGTTGAAAAGAGTATCTTTACCGCGTATACGGCCTGTGCTAGAGTGCGCGCGGAGGTTCCGCATGCACGAGATCCGGATGCGCCGCCAGCGCTGGGTCATCTTCGCCGTCCTGGCGCTGGTCTACATCCTCGTCTACTTCTACCGGGTCTCGCTGGCGGTGGTGGCACGCGACGTCGCGCGCGAACTCGACCTCTCGCCGGCCCAGCTCGGTTCGCTCTCCAGCATCCTCTTCTACGTCTACGCCGCAGCCCAGCTCCCCCTGGGACCGATGATCGACCGCCTGGGGAGCCGGGTGGTGATCGGCGCCAGCGGCGTCCTCACCGCCATCGGCGGCATCCTCTTCTCCCAGGCGTCCACCCTGGCCCAGGCCATGGCCGGCCGCATCCTCCTCGGCCTGGGGACCGCCTGCGTCCTCATGGCCACCTTCACCATCTTCAGCCACTGGTTTTCCAAGCAGGAGTTCGGCCGGGTCTCCGGCCTCATGATCGCCATCGGGAACCTGGGGAACCTGGGGGGGACGGCGCCCCTGGCGGTCGCGGTGGCGTGGGTGGGGTGGCGCAGCTCGTTCCTGGCGGTGGGGGTGCTGCAGGGAGTCCTGACGCTGTTCGTGTTCCTTTTGGTGCGCGACCGGCCGCCGCAGGATCCGGAGCGCAAGGGGGAGCCGGCGGCAACGCCCATGGGGCTCCTCGAGGCCTGGAAGCAGATCTTCGGCAACCGGGATTTTCTCTGCCTGGGTGCGCTCGCCTTCACCTGGTACGGCAACTACCTGGCCGTGCAGGGGCTCTGGGGCGGCCCGTACCTCATGGAGGTGCTCAAGCTAAGCCGGGAGGCCGCGGGCCGCATGCTCATGTGCACCTCGCTCGGCTTCATCTGCGGCAGCCTGGTGATCGACACCGTAGCCCGAAAGCTCATGCACTCCCATAAGCGGACCCTCTGGCTCGGGCAGTTGGTACTGCTCGTGCTGATGACCGCCTTCCAGGGGGTGGCTGAGACCCTGCCGATGGCGCTTCTCGCGGCGTTCTTCTTCGCCCTGGGACTGGCGGTCTCCAGCGGGACCACCATCTACCCGATCGTCCGGTCCATGTTCCCGGTACGCATGGTGGGGACCGCGCTCACCTCGCTCAACTTCTTCGTGCTGATGGGGGCGGCCTCGATGCAGCAGATCATGGGGGTGATCCTGAATTCCTTCGGGAAACTCACCCCCGGCGCTACCGGCCAGGCCTTCCACGCGGCCTTCCAGTTTCCGGTGGCCGCCCAGGCCGTGGCGCTCGCCTTGTTCTTCTTCGCCAAGGACTATTACGAAACCTAGAACCCGTTCTACGTTCTAGGTTCTAGGTTCTAGGTTGCAGGTTAAAACCGGAAAGCTGTTCTTTGGGAAGTGGTGTCGGCCTTACAGGGAACCAAACGAGGCATCTCGCCCCTACCACCCCCTGGAACCCGAAACCATAGTGCCTGCTACGCAGAAAACCCAGGCACGTCGCTGGTTCTCTTTTGGCAGTTAACCTAGAACGTAGAACATAGAACCTAGAACAGCTTCTGGTTTTACAGCTCTCCGAGCACCGATTTGAAGTCGCCGAGGGTCTTGGCGCGCTTCAGGCGCTTGAGTTCTTGGTCCAGTTCCGGGTCCTCGACGTTGGAGACCACACCCTTCACCTTGGCGAGCACCTGGGCGTCGCCGCAGAAGAGCTTGCCGTAGAGCGGCAACAGGCCGTCCAGGTAGCGGCGCAGCATGGCCCGGCGCTCGGCACGTTCCGGCTCCGCGCTCGCCCGGCCGCGCAGCCTTTCGAAGAGCATCGGCTCGCCGATGCCGCCGCGTCCCAGCATGAGGCCGGCAGCCCCCGTCTCCTTCAGGATCCCAAGCCCCTTTTTGGCGCTGCGGATGTCGCCGTTGGCGATGACGGGAAGGTTGGTCTGCCGGATCACTTCCGCGGTGATGGCATGGTCCGCAAAGCCGTTGTAGGCCTGGCGCACGGTGCGCGGATGCAACACCAGGAAGTCGACACCGGAGTGCTCCAAAAGCGGCAAGAGGGAGAAGATCTGGCGCGGATCGTCGTAACCGGCGCGCAGCTTCACCGAGAAGGTCCCGGTGATGGTCTCGCGCAGGGCGGGGAGGATCTCCTCCAGAAGCTCGGGGCGCTTCAGCATCCCGCCGCCGGTCAGCCCGCTGGTCATGCGCCCGTAGGGGCACCCCATGTTCAGGTTCAGGTGTACCGCGCCGGCGTCCTGGGCGACCTGGGCCGCCGAGACCAGTGCCTCGCGGCCGTGGCCGATCAGCTGCACCACCAAAGGGACGCCCCCTTCCTCGGCGGCGATCTCGCGCAGGTCGCTCGGCATCAGGCGCTTTTTCGAGGAGACCGGGTTCACCCGCATGAATTCGGTCCAGACCACGTCGGGGCGCACCCAGGAGACGAAGAGCGCGCGGAGCGCGCGGTTGGTGAGCCCCTGCATCGGCGCCAGCATGAGCGGCGTTTCGCCGGGAGCCCAGGGGAGTCGTCGGGCGCCGGGCGCAGTG
Organism: Geomonas silvestris; assembly: GCF_014193515.1. Lineage (GTDB taxonomy): Bacteria > Desulfobacterota > Desulfuromonadia > Geobacterales > Geobacteraceae > Geomonas > Geomonas silvestris. Next base: position 515,597 of record NZ_BLXX01000002.1, read on the forward strand.
CTGCCCGGGCAGCGATCATTGTCAGTTACGGATTTGGTCATGTTCTGGTAAGGGGACGAAGCTGAAAGGGTGCTGAGGTGCGGGGAGGCGGCGGCCGCCTCCCCGGCTTCGTGCGGGCTAACAGGCCTAAGGCCTAGAGGATTTCCAGCAGTTCGATCTCGTAGGTGATGTCTTCGCCGGCCAGCGGGTGGTTGGCGTCGACGGTGATGGCCTCTTCGGTCACTTCGACCACCACGACTTCGACCGGCTCGTCGTCGTCGCCGGTCAGCTCCAGTTCCATGCCGACTTCCGGGACGATGTCGCCGGTGAGCTGGGCGCGGCTGATGGCGAAGACCTCGTCCTCGTCGTACTCGCCGAAGGCGTCTTCAGCAGGAATCACGATGGTTTTCTTCTCGCCGGGAGCCATGCCGACCAAGGCTTCCTCGATCTGCGGGAAGAAGTCCTCGTTGCCGATGGTCAGCTCCATGGGGCCGGTTTCGCAGCCGCACCCTTCGTCATCGCAGCCGTCATCGTTGCAGCCGCAGGCGTCGTCCTCGCAGCAGCCTTCTTCCTTCAGGGTGCTGTCGAAGACCGAACCGTCTTCCAGGGTGCCGGTGTAGTTGATGCGTACTTTGTCGCCTTGTTTCGCAGTTGCCATGTCGTATCGTCCTTCTCTTTGGTGTAGTGAGTCTGGTTCTCTTCGCTGAATGTACGTGCGAGCGAGCCGGTTAGTCCAGAAAAATCGTGTTCAGTGCCAAAAAACCGCGCCGGCACGCAGGAGTGCTCCCGCGGCAGCAACCCGGGCATACCAGCTTGCCCTTTACAGTTGTCGCACGGTTATGGAACAATGTCATGCGGTTGACACAAGGAGGCGGTCATGGAGAAGAGGATCAACGCGGAAGAGTGGACGGCCCGGTTTCGTGCCGTAGGCCTGGATGACGACGCCCAGGGGCATTGGCACTCCCTTTTCGAACGCGAAAACCCCAGCGGGCACCAGAGTTTCCTGGAGTGGCTGGGGCTTCCCGAAGAGCGAATCGTCCAGATCAGGGACCGCTCCTCGATCCGGTAGACGCCGCACTTCCCGCCCCTTGCGGCGGCACGGCATCCGGAACGTGGCAGCCAGGCTTTTCCCGCCTTTACTGGCGCATCAGTTTCTTCGCCGCGAAGTTGTAGCACTGCAGGTAGCTCAACACGGTGAGCACGAAGCTGAAGTACAAGACACACAGGACGATCGGGGTGTTCGGGGCCTGCAGGATGAACATCCCGAAGAAGAAGAACACCGACGCCTTCACGATGTCTCCCATCCGCTTCTTCTTGGTGACGGCCTTGAGTTCCTCACTGCTCAGGTTGCTGGTGCTCAGGGTCAGGTCGCGCTCGGCTTCCTTCGCGGCAAAGCGGTAGATCGGGTAGAAGAGCAGCATCTGGATCACGAAGCTCGCCACCACGCCGTTCATGAACCTCCCCGGCATGCCGATGGCCTGGAACTTTGCCTGGAACTGTACCGCCATGTAGCCGAGCATCAGGACGAGGGCAACCTGGGCCACCGCGAATATCTTGATGGTTTTGCCGATCTTCTGGTATCTTGTGGTGTCCGCCATCGCAGCTCCCTCCGGGTGGTTGTGGTGTGCTCCGCACAGCAAGCGGCGTCACCATAACAAATGTAACGCTGGTATACAATAAAAAGACGCTCCGGTTTCGGCCGGTTCGCTGCACGGCGCGAAAGACCGGGGTCCCCTGGCGCTGGGACGGGCTTTCACAAGCGAAACCAGGATGTTGTGCCTCGGTACTCCCGAAGTGGCGCAACCGCCGGGCGGGTTTTGCGTTGATCGCCGACAGCGAATCGGGTAACGTGATCGGGTTGCCTCGACAAAAGGGCGGAACCCCGCATGAAACAGACCCGCCTCGCCTACGCCGCACTGGTCTTGGGCATCCTTTGCATAGGCTGTTCGGCGTTGTTCGTAAAGATTGCCGCACTCCCCGGCACCGTTTCGGCCTTCTACCGGCTGGCGCTGGCGGCTCCCCCGCTGTTGGTCGCCTGGGCGGTGGCCAGAAAACCGATGCCGGCGCGTCACGACCTGGGGCTCATGGCGGCCGGCGGCGCGCTCTTTGCCGCGGACCTGGTCTTCTGGAACTCCGGCTTGCTGCTCACCTCGGCTGCGACCGCGACCCTTTTGGCCAACAACGCCCCGATCTGGGTCGGCCTGGGCGCGCTCTTCTTCTTCCGCGAGCGCCTGGCACCGCGCTTCTGGTTCGGGCTCACCCTCTCCCTGGTCGGGATGACGCTCATCGTGGGGGCCGTGGGGATCCGGCAGCTGCAGTTCAACCATGGCGACCTCCTGAGCATCGCCGCCAGCATGTTCTACGCGGCCTACCTCCTCACCACCCAGAAGGCGCGGGTCGCCAACGACACCCTGACCTTCATGACGGTGTCGGTGGTTGCCGGGGCGGCGCTCCTGTGGGTGGTAAACCTGGCCCTCGGGGTGCCGCTCACCGGCTTCAGCGCCAGGACCTGGTGGGCCCTCACCGGGCTCGCGCTCCTCTCGCACCTGGTCGGCTGGCTCGCCATCAACTACGCGCTGGGGCACCTGAAGGCCTCGGCGGTCTCGGTCTCGCTCCTGGGACAGGCCGTGGTGACGGCGCTCCTCTCCATCCCGATCCTGGGGGAGACCCTGGGATGGTCGCAGACCGTGGGCGGTCTCCTGGTCTTAAGCGGCATCTACCTGGTGAACAGCAGAAAGAAGTAATCGGCAGCAAAAGAACCACCCTAAACACGCACCGATGAGCGAACCGCGCTTTTTGCCACCTGCGGCACGCTCCATCCAGCAGGCGCACCAACGTGGGCGCCTTTTTCGAGGAACTACTCTAATGGAAGGAATCGTCAATCTCCCGCTGTTCCTGGTCTCCTGCGTGGCGCTCAACGTCATGCCCGGGCCGGACACCATCTATCTGGTTACCCGCAGCATCGCGCAGGGGCGCCGCGCCGGGCTGCTCTCCTCCTGGGGGCTTTGCACCGGCGCCTTGGTGCACACCTTCGCCGCGGCCCTGGGACTCTCCGCGGTCCTCTCCGCCTCGGCGCACGCCTTCAGCGCCGTTAAGTACGCCGGTGCCGTCTACCTCATCTACCTCGGGGTCAAGACCTTCTTCGACAAAAGCGGTCCGCTCCCCACCGACAACGAGCCGGCGGCACCGGTCAGCGGTTGCCGGATCTTCTTCCAGGGGATCCTGGTCGATGTCCTCAACCCGAAGGTCGCCCTGTTTTTTCTCGCCTTCCTGCCGCAGTTCATCGACCACCGCGCACCCAACAAGTTCGCGACCTTCCTGCTTCTGGGCGCCATCCTGGTGCTCTTCTCGCTGGTCTGGGAGGGGATCCTGGTCTTGGGGAGCTCCCGGCTTTCCGGGTACTTCACCAGGAACGAGAACTCCGGTCGCCGGGTGAACCGGGTCGCCGGGTCGATCTTCGTCAGCCTCGGGGTCCGGATGGGGCTGGTCTGACCGAAAGACGCACCGCTTCCGCTGTCTCACTCCCCGGCTGGGTGTCGGGAAGGTACCGGCCGGCTGGCGCGTGCTCGGCAGGCTTTTTAACTTTACTGACAACGGAGGGGCTTCATGGACGTCGTTCTCAACCCCACGGAGGTTCGGGTGCTCGGTTCGCTCATCGAGAAAGAGCTCACCACCCCGGAGTACTATCCGCTCTCGCTCAACGCGCTGGTCAACGCCTGCAACCAGAAGTCGAACCGCGACCCGGTGACCAGTCTCGCCGAGGCGGAGGTGGTCCAGGCCCTCGATTCCCTGAGGTTCAAGCAGTACGCGCTCCTCTCCGGGGCCGGCGGCCGGGTCTCCAAGTACCGCCACGCCCTGGTGGAGAAGTTCCGCCTCTCTCCTGCCGAGCTCGCGCTTATCTGCGAGCTTTTGGTGCGCGGTCCGCAGACCGTGGGCGAGCTGCGGACGCGCTGCGAGCGGATGCACCCCTTCGCCGACCTGGCCGAGGTAGAGGCGACGCTGGAGGAGCTCATGAACCGCACGCCGCCCATCGTGACGCGGCTGCCGCGCCAGCCCGGGCGCAAGGAGTCCCGCTTCTGCCAGCTCTTCGCCGGCGAGCCGGATCTCGCCGCCCTGGAGGCGGCCGGCGAGGGGGGCGCGCGCGGCAGGGGCGCCGACGGCGCTCAGCTTGAGAAACTCGAGGAAGAGGTGGCCGCGCTGCGTCAGGAGGTCGACGACCTGCGCCAGATGCTCGCCGAATTCCGCAGGACCTTTGAATAGATTTGGTGGGGAGGATTGAGTGACTGAACACCGGGAGTCGCGGCTGGAACTGGCCGCAAAGATCGATGTTACCGACTGGTTCAGCCTGCGGGCGCACCTGGAGCGCGGCGGGGTGATCCTGGTGGATCGCATGCTGGATCTAACCGAGGTGGGTGTCGCCGTGGCGGGGGACGAGGTGAAGCTCCTCGAGCGCTGGATCGCGGGGGGGCTGGTGGGGAAGCCGAGCGCCGAGCAGGTCGCGGGCTGGGATGCCCAGACGATGAAAGTCTTCAACTGCCTGATCGTGTCGCCTTTCGTTCTGGTGCAAGAAGTGCCGGAAGAAAAGGCCTAGTCAAGGAGGTTTCATGGGAGAGGAGAACCCCGCAGTATCCTGTTCGCGCTGCAGTGCCGTGATCCAGAAAAGCGGCACCACCAACTGCTGGAGCGGCGATCCCGCCCAGGCGCCCCCCAAGCCGGGCAACTGCCCGAGTACCACCCACGCCGCCACGGTCGACGAGGCGATGGCGCTCATGAAGGGGGAGGGAGAGGATGCCCGCATCGCCTTCGTGGCCGCCCGGGTCGAAGGGCTCTGCTACCAGCGCATGCCGGGAAGCGACGCGGTGAACGCGCGCTGGACCCGGGTGGAGGACACCATCGCCTTCGCGAAGCTCATGGGGTACCAGAAGATCGGCATCGCCACCTGCATCGGGCTTCTCGACGAGTGCGAGCGCCTGAGCGCCATCCTGCGTGCGCAGGGGCTTACCCCCTTGAGTGTCTGCTGCAAGGCCGGGAGCATCGAAAAGCTGGAGCTGGGGCTCAAGGAGGAGGACAAGGTGCGCCCCGGGACCTTCGAGCCGGCCTGCAACCCGATCGCCCAGGCGGAGATCTGCAACGCGCTCGAGACCGACATGAACGTGATCCTGGGGCTGTGCGTCGGGCACGACATGCTCTTCAACAAGCACTCCAAGGCGCCGGTCACCACCCTGGTGGTCAAGGACCGGGTCACCGGCCACAACCCGATCGCGGTGCTCTACGGTCAGAATTTCTACTATAAACGGCTCCAGAAGCAGCAGCTGGTCGTGGAGTGATCCGTTCCCACTGCGGATAAGGTACACCCGGTAGTGCTGACCGATTTTGCAGCGACACGACAGCCCGCCATCCTTCCGGATGTGCGGGCTTTTTTGCGGCCGCAGCACCCTTTTGGCGGGGCTCGATTCAGCCGCAAAAACTTCCCCGAAAACGCTTCAGATTCGCGGCCTGTTACCGATACTACTGTTACGCAAAGAGACAGCGGGTCTCCAGTGGGAATCGAGCAGCCGGCGAGGCAGAAAGGTGGGGGGCTTGAACATGATCAGCGCGGTGTGGAACACTATCCGTGGTTTCTCGTTACTGGCGGTTCTGACGGTGGTTTTTACGGGCGTCGTGGTTGTCTCCTGCGTGCTGCGCTTGGCGCTGGGCAACGGCTTCGCCAATGCCGCGGGGAAGCTGCACCTCGGCTCCGGCGGCTGGTCCTGATCCACTAGGCGCAAGCTCTCCTCCCTGCGCAGGGGACTCTCCTTAAGCTGCGGGCACGACGAGTTCTTTACGGTGGATGGCCCCTTTGGGCGTCAGCACGCTGGAAAAGAGGATGGCCTGCTTAACCTCGAAGGGGGGGTAGGCGAGATCGCGGTGGCGCTGCTCGAAGGCTGAGACGGCGGCGCCGTGCGGCTCTTTCAGGCGGGCGAGGGTGAGGTGGGGGGAGAAGGGGCGCTCTTCGGGGGCGATGCCGGCCTGCTGCACCGCCGACTCGACCGCTTGCTGCAGTCGGAGCAACTGAGCATTCTCTCCGATGCCGACCCAGAGTACCCGGGGCGGGCGCTTCCCCGGCGGGAAGTGGCCGACGCCACGCAGTTCCAGCTGAAAGGGCGCGAAGCTCAGCCCGGAGAGGGCAGTTTTTAGGGCGGAGACCGTCGGCGGCTGGACGTCGCCGATAAAGCGCAGGGTCAGGTGGTTCTGGTCCGGTGGGACCCAGCGTGCCTCGGGGACGTCCGCGCTGAAACGGCTCAGATCCTCCCTGATGGCGTCGGGAATGTCGATGGCGATGAAGAGTCTCGGCATAAAAAGGTCCCTTCTGTATGAAATTTTGCAGGTCCTGATGCGAAAATCGAAGAAAAAGCATTGACTAACGTTCCTCGGAATGCTAGAAAGTTTAACTTTGGTAAATCGAATGTAAAGGCGTTACCCATGCTTGACGCGAGATACCTACGGGAAAATCTGGAGAGTGTAGAGGCGCGGCTGAAAACCAGGGGCGAGGGCGTCGACATTGCCCTGTTCAAGGAACTGGATGGGCGCCGGCGCGAGCTTCTGCAGCAGAGCGAGACGCTCAAAGCACTGCGCAACAAGGTGACTGAAGAAATCAGTCGTCTCAAAGATAAAAGCCAGGGCCAGGAGCGCATGGCCGAGATGCGTGAGGTCTCCCAGAAGATCAAGGGAATCGACGAATCGCTCAAGGTCGTGGAAGAGGAACTGCAGACCTTCCTCTTGACGGTGCCCAACATCCCGAACGAGAGCACTCCGGTTGGCAAATCCGAGGAAGACAACGTCGTGGTGCGCACCTGGGGTGAGCCGGCGGCGCTCGGCTTCGAGGCCAAACCGCACTGGGAAATCGGCGAAAGCCTGAACATCCTTGACTTCGAGCGCGGCGCGAAGATCACCGGAGCACGTTTTACCCTGTACCGCGGCGCCGGTGCCAAGCTGGAGCGGGCCCTCATTAACTTCATGCTCGATCTGCACACCGACGAGCACAATTATATTGAAATGCTTCCTCCGTTTATGGTAAACAGGGAAAGCATGACCGGGACCGGTCAGTTGCCGAAGTTCGAGGAAGATCTCTTCCACATGGAGGGGGTCGATTTTTTTCTCATCCCCACGGCTGAAGTACCGGTTACCAACATCCACCGTGGCGAGATACTGAAGGGATCGGATCTTCCGATCAACTACTGTGCCTACACCCCCTGCTTCCGCAAGGAAGCCGGTTCCTACGGCAAGGATACCCGCGGCCTTATCAGGCAGCATCAGTTCAACAAGGTCGAGCTGGTCAAGTTCGCGCACCCCGCGGACTCCTACAACCAGCTCCAGCAGCTGCTCGGCAATGCCGAGGAGGTGCTGCGCCGGCTCAAGATCCCCTATCGAGTGGTTGAGCTTTGCACCGGCGACATCGGCTTTTCGGCCGCCAAGACCTTCGACATCGAAGTCTGGCTGCCGGGGCAGAACTGCTATCGCGAGATCTCCTCGTGCAGCAATTTCGAAGATTTCCAGGCCCGTAGAGCGGGGATCCGCTTCAGGCAGGAAGAAAAGGCAAAGCCGGAATTTGTGCATACGCTGAACGGCTCAGGCCTCGCAGTCGGGCGAACCGTAGTGGCGGTGCTGGAAAACTACCAGCAGGCCGATGGTTCGGTGCTCATTCCCGAGGCGCTCAGACCGTATATGGGTGGGCTCGAGAGGATCAGCTGACGATTGGAGGAATGGCCGAGTGGTTGAAGGCGGCGGTCTTGAAAACCGTTGAACGAAAGTTCCGTGGGTTCGAATCCTACTTCCTCCGCCATTTAGAACATCTTGTTGGATGCAGTACCGCAGTTGGTAGGTAGAACGGAGAGTTGGCCGAGTAGGTCGAAGGCGCTCGCCTGCTAAGCGAGTATACTGGCTAAAACCGGTATCGAGGGTTCGAATCCCTCACTCTCCGCCACTTTTGCACCGGGAAGTTCAGGTGCAGGCAGGGCAGCTGTGGAGGTCTTTTTGACGCGATTGATGAAACTGCTGGTTTTGTCTCTGGTCGCTACGGTTGCAATCGCAGGGTGTAACGAGAAAGAGCGGAAGTCGTCAAAAGTAGCGCAGCAACAGCCGGCACGAGCTTCCTCAGTGGTAGTCGTACCGGACAGCGTCAAGGGTAAGTGGAAGGCGGTCAAAGTAGCGGTCGCCGACAAGAACGCCAAGCAGCAGAATGTGTACGAGCTGGAACTGGGTAAGGATTTCAAGTTGCCAGACTCGGATCTCACCCTTACCGTTGAGAACTTCCTCCCGAACTTCGTGATGGAAGGAACCACGCTGACCTCGATCTCCAACGAGTTAAAGAATCCGGCCGCCCAGCTGGTGATTCACGAGGGTAAAAAAGAGATCTTCAAAGGCTGGCTGTTCACGCTGTACCCGACGACCCACGCCTTTCAGCACCCGCAGTACGGTTTCACGCTGGTCGATTACGTACCGGCACATTGATACAGCTTGCGCTCGTAGCTCAGCTGGATAGAGCAACGGACTACGAATCCGTAGGTCGGGAGTTCGAATCTCTCCGAGCGCGCCACCAAAAAAGAGGGTACCGGCAGCAAGGTCACCTCGAATGTTTCACGCAGCACAAAGTTTGCGCCCGTAGCTCAGCTGGATAGAGCACAAGACTACGAATCTTGGGGCCGGGCGTTCGAATCGCTCCGGGCGCGCCATCTAAAGCGGCTTCTCCACATGTTGGAGGAGCCGCTTTACTTTTTTTGGACCAGCAGGAATCTTTCGGGCACCGGCGAAAACAACGCGGCTGCCCGTTTTTTTTCCTGGAGCGACCACTGGCTACATTGCTGTCTGGTGCAGGGTTTGGAAACCGCAAAAAACTGAGATGCAGGGAGCTTTTCTTTTTTGCCACGGCCAAAAACAACGATGCCGGAACGGCAAAATGCAATCATCTAGTCCTACATTTGCATTTTGGAGCTCCAAAAAACGATCATGCCGCGCCACTTTTTTTGGGGAGCTACCTCGCGCAATTTTGCTATGCCGAAAAACAATTAAGGATAACCGCGCGCAATCGTCTCCCTACAAAATTGCACGGGGGTGTCTTGAAGAACACGTTGCGGCCTCTGTTTTGCTGCGTTGCGGCCATATTTGAAAAAAAGCTCGGCAGTCCCCTGGATGTAAAGGGGCGCACCGCCACCGATCTCGAAAAGGATCCTGCCAAGAGTCCTTTTTTGTGTCACAAGGCTGGCCCGTTACTATCTGAGGTTCCTGTCCTGATGAGGCGTTCGACACAAATCCGGGGTGTTTGACTTCCGGCGTGGTTTAATATCCTCTAAGCCTGAGTGGATGATACAGCGAACTCGTGGGAAAGGAGCCTGTCTATGCGCTATCCGGGAAGGATCATCAGGAAGGGAGAAAAGGACGCCCAGTTGGTGAGAGCGATCAAGACGAAGCTCAATGAGGCGCTTGGCTTCATGGACCAGCCAGAGCTCATGCTCGACCCTAAGGACGGTAACTTCGGGCCGAAAATGGAGTCGGCGATCCGGTTCTACCAGTCGCGCCACGTGGATGCCGAAGGGATGCTGCTGCGCCAGGACGGGGAGCTCGGCCCGAATACCTGGGGTGCGCTCTTCGGGGACGATACGGTCAACGCCTCCACGACCCCGCGCGACCCGCTGCTGGCCAAGGTGCTGCAGGTGGCGGCAGACGAGGAGGCCAAGAAGGTGCGGGAGAAACCCAAGAACTCCAACCGCGGGCCGGAAGTGGACCGCTATGTAGCAAGTACCGGTGCGCCGATGGGGAGTTCGTGGTGCTGTGCGTTCGTCTACTGGTGCTTCGAGCAGGGAGCCAAAGCCATGGGGCGCACGAATCCGATGGTACGGACCGCCGGGTGCCTCAACCATTGGGAAGAGGCGAGGAAGAAGGGGACCAGGTCTATCACGGCTGATGCGGCGCAGGAGAACCCCGCGTTGGTGGAGTCGGGCATGGTTTTCATCATGGACCACGGCTCGGGGATGGGGCATACCGGCCTGGTCGAGAAGGTGACCGGGGGAGTCGTCACCACCATCGAGGGGAACACCGACGCCAGCAAGACCCGCGAGGGGGGCGGTGTGTACCGCCTGGTCCGCAAGATCGGAGACATCAACAAAGGGTTCATCGACTACACCGGCTAACCGGTGCCGGAGGGTAGAGAAATAGAGCTGCAGGATCAGGCCTCGATACATCGAGGCCTTTTTCGTGCCTGCTTGGGAACACGGCGCAGAGAAAACACCCTTCGCTTGACGCGAGGGGGATAGCGATGTATATTAGGTCGTGCTTAATTCTAATGAAGTAATGTGCTGTGTTTCACTAATCCTGTGACGGACCCGAAGGAGGTAGCGAGGGATGTCGAAACTGACCAACAACGTCCTGGTGGTGGTCCTGCCAGTTATCGCACTCCTTTTCCTGATCCAGGTGGTTCCCTACGGGAAAAGCCTGGGGAACCCGCCGGTCATCAGCGAGCCGATCTGGGACAGCGCCGAGACCCGGGCCCTCGCCAAGCGCGCCTGCTTCGATTGCCACAGCCATGAGACGGTCCGCCCGCGTTACTCGAAGTTCGCGCCGCTATCCTGGCTGGTCCAGTGGGATGTCGAGCGGGGACGCAACGAGTTGAACTTCTCGGACTGGCGTAACGGCGCCCGGGAGGCCGAGCGTGCGGACAAGATGCGCGAAGAGATCTCCGGCGGCGAGATGCCGCCGCTCCCCTACCGCATGGCGCATCCGGACGCGCGGCTCAGCGAGAGCGAGCGGCAGCAACTCATCAAGGGGTTGGGCAAGACCGCCACCGGCCGGTGAGCAGTGTTGGCCGCCCACCGGCGCGAGGCTATGGGCGGTAGCCGCTGCCGATGGCCGAGAAGGGGAGGGAAAGCTTGAGTTGCGGTACCTGCCTGGCGATCCAGGCGGTAAAGGTATTGCTGTTGGGGCCCGGGAACGCCTTGTAAGTCTCGGACCACGGGTAGGAGCGGGCGGCCTTGTCGACCGCATCGATCATCTCATCCACACCTGCGCCGCGGTGTTCGACCAAAAGCCGCGGCCTCTCACCGAACCAGTAACGATCCGGAGCATCCTTTTCGATCCGCACCAGCGGAAGCCCGCCATACAATCGCCAGCCGATCACCTCGTACACCGTATAGTGGGACTCCCCGGTATGTTTAGCCGACACCCAGGTATGGATGGCGAACCAGCCGCGCCACCCCCAGGTCGGGGCGCCGTACACCTGCAGCACCGCCTCGCGGGTTACCTTGGGGTCCGGTGCGATGCCGGCCGGTTCGCGGCTCGCCGTGCGCCAGTCCTTGGCGGCACAGCCGGAGAGAAAGAGGATAAGAAATCCTAGGGTTAGTTGTCTCACGCGTGGTTCCTCCGAAGAGTTGTGCTCACTGATGTCAGGTGCCCCCCGTTGGAAAGGTTCTTCTGACAATTTCGAGAAGACCGCCTACCCCCTCCCTTGACGGGTGGGTGAAGCTGCCATATGCCATGAGATGGCGCCTTCCTCCTCACCCTGACCCTCTCCCGCAAGGGGAGAGGGGACCCAATTGGACGCCTTTCCCGAAAATCCCAGATGAGCCTTTGGAAAAGGGGGCAGAGGTATTCACTCTTGCTTTGCCCCTTACGCCTTAGCCATCAAACCGGGAAGAGTTCAAAATCCCCTCTGTCTCCCCTTCACAAATGGGAGGACGTAGGCCACCAGCGGTGCGGTAGAGCTAGCTTTTGCACGAGCCGGAATTCTCCAACCTTTCCAAAGGGGGGATTTGAAAGCACACGTGCCGGTTAGAGATCGCGCTTCCCGGAAAATTCCGAGCGAACTCAATGATTATGCAACCTTTGCGGAAGAGGAGTCAACACTACGAGGTGGGGGATCCAAGGGGCGTGAGGGAGGGACCGCTTGGGGAGGTACTGCGGGGAAACCGTCTACCTGGTCCGGGAACCGGCTGATGCGCAGGGAGTTGCCGAGCACGGTGAGGCTGGAAAGCACCATGGCGAGGGCGGCCAGCAGCGGGTGCAGCAGTCCGGCGACCGCGGCCGCGATCGCCAGCGTGTTGTACAGAAAACTCCAGGCCAGGTTCTGCCGGATGATCCGGCCGGTGGCCCTGCTCAGCTGGACCAGCCAGGGAACCTGTTCGAGGCGGTCGGAAAGGATCACCACGTTTCCCGCCTGACGAGCGAGATCGGTCCCCGAGCCGAAGGCGATGCCGACGTCCGCCGCCGCCAGGGCAGGCGCGTCGTTTACCCCGTCCCCCACCATGGCGACCGTCCGCCCCGAAGCCGCCTCCTTGCGCAGTTCTGCGATCTTCTGGGTCGGGGTGCACGGCGCCTGGACGCGGTCGATGTCGAGTTCGGCGGCCAGCGCTGCGGCAGCCGGGGCGCGGTCACCGGAAAGGAGAGCGGCGGGTATGCCGAGAGTGCGTAGGCCGGCCAGACAGGTGCCGGCACCCGGACGCACGGCATCTTCGAAGACCAGGCGTGCGACCAAGAGCGCATCGAAGGCAACGTCGGCCACGCTGGCCGCATCGGGGAGGGAGGAGGCACGGGCCTCTGCGGTGCCGGGGACCAGAAAGGCGGGGCTTCCAACCGTGACCCGCTTCACTACCTGCTGCCAGGTGGTGAGCCCGCTCAGGCCGCACCCCGGAACGACCTCGACGAAGCTGGCCGCAGCGGGGGCGAGGTCACGCGCCCGAGCCTCCCGGACCAGGGCCCGGGCCAGCAGGTGCTCGCTTGCCGTCTCCAACCCCGCAACCCTCGCCAGGATCTCCCCCTCATCCAGATCGGCCGAAAGGACCCGCACCTCGCGCAGCACTGGCTCTCCAGCGGTGAGCGTACCCGTCTTGTCGAAGAAGAAGAGGTTCACGCCGGCGAGGCGCTCCAGGACGGCCCCGCCGCGAACCACGATGCCGGCGCGTGCGGCGCGTGCCATGGCGAGTGCGGTGGCGAGCGGCGTGGCGATACCTACGGTGCAGGGGCAGGCGACCACCAGCACCGACAGGGCGCTCAGCAGGCCGCGCGAGGGGTATCCGGCGAGCTGCCAGCCAAGCAGGGATGAAAACGCCACGGCCAGTATCGCAGGAGTGAACCAGGCGGCGATGCGCTCGGCGAGCCGTTGGGCCCGGCTGGGCCGCGACCAGGCGTCCTGGATCTGGGAGACGATCCCGCGCAAGAGCAGGTCGTTGCCGGTCCGCTCCGCCTGCACCAGCAGGGTGCCGATACCGTTCACCGTACCGGCGATGACCGATTCGCCGGGGCGGCAGACCCGCGGCAGGAACTCGCCGGTGAAGGCGGCCTCCTCTATGGTGCTCATCCCCTCGACGATCTTGCCATCAACCGCGATTCGTTCCCCCGGGCGGACCCGGATCACATCGCCGGGTTCGAGCGAATCAGTGGGGACTTCGGCGACCGAGTTCCAGGAGACCCTCAGGGCGTTGGCCGGGAGCAGGGTCAGCATGCTGTTCAAGAGATCGGAAGCCTTGGCCTTGGCGGTGGATTCCAGGAGTTTTCCGGCGGTCACCAGGACCGGAAGCATGGTGGCGGTATCGAAATAGACCTCGCCGGAACCGTGCACTACGGCGAGGGCGCTCACGGTGTAGGCGCTTAAGGAGCCGAGGGCGATCAGGGCGTCGAGGCTCAACCTGCGGCCGGCGAGTTCGCGTCGTGCGCCTGCCAGAAACGGGGGGAGCAGGATGGCCAGCGCAGGGGTCGCCAGGCTCAAAAGGATCAGGCGAAAGGTAAAAACCAGGTGCGGCGCCACGCTGTCGGTGTAGAGAAGCAGCGAGATCATCATGACGTTCATGGCGAGCAGTGAGCCGAGACCCAGCCGCAGGAGGTGCCAGTTCTGCTCACCCCGCTCGGTACCAACGATGCGCGCCACCAGCCGGCAGGCCGAGCAGCAGTAGAGGGAAGCGGCGCCGCGGGCAAGCTGGGAGGGAACCGGGAGCCCGCAGTGTGCGCAGGTGCCGGGGAGGGTACTAGTTGCCGTGCTGTACATGAGGATCCTTCGGGCAGCAGTCCGACTCTGGAAGGGCCGGAGCGTGAGGTGCGCTTTGGGAAGTGGTGCAGCCGAACAGGTGGTGGAAGATGGTGCTGCCGCGCAAAAGCGTCATGATCCCCAGGAGAACCAGCAAGACTGCGCCGGTCTTGGGGCGCCACAGGCGGCGCAGGACGGGGCCGCGGGCGAGTCCCCCCAGCAAAACGAGCGGCAGCGAGGTGCCGAGCCCCAGCCCGCCCAGGGTCGCCATCCCGACCGTTACCGAGCCCGAGTGCAGGGCGTAGGCGAGAAAGGCAAGAACGATGGGGCAGGGGAGAAAGCCGGAACAGACCCCGAGCAAGAGCGCGCCGGTGGGGCCGGGGGTGACCAGGAATTTCCCGGCGACGCTGCTGAAGATCTCGTGCAGCAACCCGCCGTGGGGCTGACACCCCGGCTTGAGGCCGAGCAGGTGCAACCCGGCAGCCAGGAACGCCGCACCGGTCAGGTAGCCGAGCAGGCGCTGCAGCAGGGAGAGCTCGGGGTGGAAGGCGACCAGGAAAAATCCGGCAAAACCGGCGGCGGCTCCGAGGAACAGGTAGCTGAACAGCTTGCCGAGTAACCAGAAGAGCGGCCGGTAGCTGCGCTGCTGGTCCGGCGCGGAGAGCTGCAGCAGGAAGGGGCCGCACATGCCGAGACAGTGGGCGAACCCGGCAAGGCCGCCGACCAGGCCGATCAGGAGGTGCTGGGAGAGCGTGTCGGTCATGGTCGAGCCAGGGAGCGCACCAGGAGTGCCAGGTACCAGCGATGCTCGGGAGGTACCACGTGCTGCAGCACCGGCTCGTGGCCGATACCGGTCAGCATGGCGCGCAGCACCTCGCCGTCGCGCAACGAGGCGGTGTGGGTGTTGCGCAGGTCCGCGGGGCGGGGGATGTAGCTCTGCCCGACCGGGCCGTCACCGGCACCGCTGTCGCCGTGGCAGAAGACGCAGTAGTAGGTGTAGTAGACCCGGGCGCGGTCCAGGTTGTCGGCAGTAGCCGGCAGCGGGTTCGTGAGGCGGGCCGTCTCCGCGGGGGTGGGGAGCCGGTCCACGAAAAGTGCCGGCTGGGTGCCGGCCGGGACGCTCGGCAGGTTCATCTGGAATTCCCGGATATGGTGCTGCGAGCGCATGCGGGGGCCCTCGTAGAGCACGAAGAACATGAGCCCGGCCACCAGAAGGGGGGGGAGCAGTAACAGGGGGATAAGCTTTTTCATCACGAGGCTCCCCCGCCGGAGTGCTGCGGATTGGCAGGCAGCGGCTGCGCTTCGGGAAGCCGCGGCAGTTGGCGCCGCGGGGTTTCCGGAACGCGCGGCTCTTCGGTCGAGAAGATCGATTCGGCGGGGGTGTCGGGGAGCTGCCCGAAGTCCCACTGGCGGCCGCCGTCAGGGACGATGCAGTACACCAGCCACCCGAACCCCATGATGGAGGCGCTGAACAGCAGGATAACCACCCAGCTCCAGGGAGGCGGCATTTCGTGATCTTCGGCGTACCATTTGGTTCCGGGCATGGGTCACCTCACCAGTTGGGGGGCATCAGAGAGCGCAGGACCAGGGACGTGATGGTGTAGGCGGCGCTGGCCAGCGACACCAGGATGATGGCCCAGGGGACGACGGCGATGAAGGCACGCAGGAAGGAGCCAGCGCCCTTGACCTCGATTTCCTCGGCCTTTTTCTCCTCTTCCTTCGGGCGCCACATGGCAGAATAGGTGAGGCAGAACAGGAGCATGAGCGCGATCCCGGCCAAAAGCGTGGCCACGATCCACTGGTTCTGCAGCACGTACAGGTTGAAGGTCATGGTCAGGTTCTCCCGTGAGGCGCCGGGTCCCCATCCGGTTCGGCAGGCGGAATAGCGCTCATCAGGGGGAGGTAGCGCGCCCGGTCCTGGTCGGCGAACTGGTTCCGGTGGATCGCCCAGACAAAGAAACTGGCGATGCAGAGCAGCATCAGCACCAGAAAGCCGAGCCACATGAAGAGAAAGGCTGTTCCCTCCCAAGGACTATCCATACACGATCCTCCGCCAATTTCTTACACCCTCAACGCCTTCCCATCCTTCGGCTATTCCCGCTCTCACAACGCTCCCCCGCCCCTTGCGGGAGGGGGGATCCCTAGGCTTCGGCACTTGGCGTTAGTGCTATGCCTCGGAAGCTGGGAGCCCGGCCGACCCGCCTATTTCCCCGTCACCGCCCCTTCCTGTCCCGGCTGCGGATAGCGGTTTTGCCACGGTTCCTCGTAGGAGGCGTCGATGCCGCGCGGCTCGATGTTCGCGTCGGTGTACCCCACGAAGCTCACGCCCAGGTAGTTGGCAAGATCCCAGATCTTCTCCGACTCGAGGTGCTTCTTGAAGTAGGGCATCCCGGTGCCGGTGATGCCGTTCATGATCTGGTAGTAGAAGATCCCGCCGATGTAGCGGTTCTCCACCAGGTGCCGGCGCAGCGTGGTGAAATTGAGCGGCGGCGGGTTCATGTAGCGAAAGGCCGGACCTTTGCCGTCTCCCACCGGCCCGTGGCAGTTGATGCAGAACTCCTGGTAGATCCTCTTGCCGCGCTGCAGGGAGGCCTCGGTCGCCGGGTAGGGGTTCGGCATGCGGCGCCAGACCTCGGGGACCTGGCTGTGCAGCCACTCGACGTTCGCGTCGAGACCGCCGGCATAGGCCGCGACTGCCGGCGCCTTCCAGTGCTGTTGCCGCGCCACGCGCGCATCGGCCGCCTTGAGCCCCAGGGCCTGGACGTAAGCGGTGAGCTGGCGGATCTCCACCGGGCCCAGGAACTCCCAGGAGGGCATCAGCGAAATCGGGCTCGTGAAGCGGGGATTGACGAAGTGCGCGAGGTGCCAGTCGTCGGGGTGCTCGCCCCCTTCCTGGGAGAGGTCCGGACCGGTGCGCTCGCTCCCCAGGATCGCCGGTTCCTGCCCGACGTAGTCGCCACTCTTGGCGATCCGCTCGGCGCCGATATCCCAGTCGTTGATCCGGATGAAGAGCGAGTGGCAGTAGCTGCAGCCATTACGCACGTAGAGCTTGTGCCCCGCCTCTTCCTCCGCGGTCATCGGCCGCCAGATCTCGGAGGGGGTCTCCTTCATGGTGAGTGCAGGGATCCCGACGATGATGAAGGCGGACGCCCAGAAGACCAGGAGCGCACCGATGATGAGCAGGGCAGGGGTCATCTTCATGAGGCATCCTCCGCCCGCAGCAGCTCGACCGGCTGCAGCTCACGCCCCTGGCGCAGGGTCAGGTACAGGTTGTAGAGGCCGATGAGCGAACCGGTCAGGATGAAGATCCCGGAAGCGGCGCGGGAGATCATGAAAGGGGCGATCTCGGGGAGCACGCGGTACACGGTCTCACCGTTGTTCCAGGCGCTCCCCTGGATGAGGCCTGCCGTGGTGAGCACCAGGAAGAACGCGGTCAGCCCGAAGGTGATCAGGCCGAACTGCAGGCTGACCAGGCGCTGCGAATAGATCTCGCGCCCGCTCACCAGCGGCAGGATGTGCCACATGGCGCCGAGCGCGATGTAGCCGCCGAAGCCGAGCATGGCGATGTGCGCGTGCCCGACGGTCCAGTTGTTGAAGTGGGTGACCCGCTGCAGGTAGGGGAGCGACTGCAGGGGGCCCTGGATGCAGGTGATCAGGTACCAGACGATCCCCCCCATGACCAGCCGGCCCGCCGGATCCCCCCAGACCCGCCTCCCCTCCTGCCGCGCCGTCATCCAGAGGTTCAACACGACGATGGAGACGGGGACGACCATGGCGATGGAATCGACCACCGAGACGGTCTTCAGCCAGTTGGGGATCGGGGACTGCAGCACGTGGTGCCCGCCGATGTGGGTGTAGAGGGCGACCAGGAACCAGAAACCGGCCAGCGACAGGGTATGCGAGTTGAGCGGCGTCCTGGTGATGCGCGGGATGACGAAGTAGGCGGCGCCGGTCGCCAGCGGGGTGATCAACAGGCCCGGGAGGTTGTGCCCCCAGAACCAGAGGAAGATCGAGTCGATGAGCCCCGGCATGGCGCCGGTCGAGGGATGCCAGACCACGTTGGAGATCGGGTAGTTCCCTGCGGTCCAGAGAAAGGAGGCCACGAAGTACCAGACCGAGACGTAGAGCTGCTGCTCGGTGCGCTGGACGATGGTCATGATCAGGTTGTAGATCAGGAGCACCACCGCGAGGATGAGGGAGATGTCGGCGATCCAGATGTACTCGTTGTACTCGCGCCCCTGGGTATAGGCGAAGGAGAACCCGAGCGGCCCGCTGGCCACGGTAAGGTTCCAGAAGAGAAAGCTGAGCCAGGCCAGCGGTTCGGAATAGAGCCGGGTCCGCAAGAGGGCCGGGAGGTAGTAGAGACCGCAGCCGGTGAGCATGGTGCCGGTGAAGCCGTAGAGCATGGTGTTGACGTGGATGGGGCGCTCGCGCCCGAAGACGAGGAAGGGGATGTTGGAGAAGAACTCCGGCGCGACCAGGTGGATGGCCGAGACCATCCCGTAGAGCGCCCCCACCACGAACCAGACGGCTCCGGCGATCAGAAAGGCGAGTGCGGCACTTTGCGGTTTTTTTACGAAGCTGAACATGCGGTCTCCAAAGGGAGCTTTCGGCGCCGGGTTCCCTACGTCTGGTTACTTGGTGCAGACCACGCCGCACGCGGGATCGTCGGAAGAGCAGCTGTACTTGCCGCCGGGAGTCTTGGCGGTCCAGCTGAGCGAGGTTCCGTTGCGTTTCACGTCTGAGACCTTGACCTGGTCCGGCGTCCACCCCGCGCCGATCGCCTGGGCCGACTCCTGCTGCAGGTTCCGGGTCGCGGTGCTGGTGCAGCCGAGGGCAACCGACACGCCGATGAGTGCTGCTGTGAACAGATATCTCTTCATATGCCGTCTCCTTCCGTGAGCACCGTCACCTGTGGCAGGTGAAACAGTCGTGGGTCGCCTTGTTCCTCTTGTGGCAGCCGATGCAGAAACCCATCTCGAACTTGTGCGCCGTCACCACCCGGTCCATCCGCTCCACGTCTCCGTGGCAGATGCTGCAGTCGATACCGCGCCGGATGTGCATCGAGTGGGTGAAGTAGACGAACTCGGGGACCCAGTTGACCCGCTGCCAGACCACCGGCCGGTTCTCCCGGAAGTACTGGCGCAGCTTCTCGATGTAGGGAAAGGTCCTGATGATGCGCTGGTGGCACAAGAGACAGGTCTCAAGCGGCGGGATCCCGGCCCGCGAGGAGCGCGCCACCTCGGTGTGGCACATGAGGCAGCTGATCCTTTTGGTGTGCGCGTGGACCCGGTGGCTGAAGGGAATGGGCTGGCGCGGCCCCAACCCCGCCGGGTAGGGGAGGTTGAAGAGCACGAGCACCGCAACGAAGGCGAGCAGTATCACAGCCAGTGCGGCGAGCGTGGGCCAGAGGGGGCCGCGGGCTCTCCCTTTATTTGTCTCTGCTGCATCGTCGCGCGGTCTCATTGTGGCTCTCCTGGCTGCTGCGCGGCCCTGCGGCTGTACTGCTGCATGCCGAGCCCCAGCATCCCCAGGAATCCCGCCGCCAGGGAGAGTTCGCTCACGCCGAGCCGCAAGCCGGCGTCGAAGGTCGGAGCCACCAGCCACCAGCGCTCGATCCAGAGCCCGACCAGGAGGGTTAGCGAGATCCACCCCAGGGCGGCTCGGCTCCGCTTGGCGGAGATGGTGAGGAGCAGCACCAGCGGCCCGAAGTAGACCAGCCCGACCAGGAAGAAGCTCACCCCCTGCCAGGGGCGGTAGTTCATGCGCGGCACCAGGAAGCGGACCTCGTGCGGCAGGTTCTCGTACCAGAAGGGGAGCAGGTGCGCGAACATGAGGTAGGTGGTCATCATGCTGAAGGCGACGATCAGCTTCCCGAGGTCCTGCAGCTGGTCCGGGGTCGCCTCGGGCTCACGGGTGGCCAGAAGGGCCCAGCCGGTGATGGCGATGTAGAGCCCGGACATGAAGAAGTAGCCGCCGGCCAGGTTGGTGACCCACTCCGGGTCGAGCGCCATGACCAGGTCGAAGCCGATGAGGGAGAAGACCAGGCAGTAGACGAGCAGCAGCACCGGGGCGAGCACCCGGCCTGCGGGGGTGCCGCGCCGGCGCAGGTACCAGAAGGCCACGAGCCAGAACAGGAGCGTCGCCCCCAGGTCCCGGCCGAAGAGCAGGTTGTTGTCGAGCCAGGCCCCCTGGTGCAGCCTGACGCCATACCACGGCGCCCAGTCGGCGCTCCCGACCCAGAGCAGCACCAGGGCGGCCAGGGAGGGGAGTGCGAAGCCGATGGCGGCGAAGGCGCAGCGCTCGAGCGTCAGGTGCCAGGTTCCGTTGCAGGACCTGACCAGCGCCGGCCAGACGACGAGCCCTCCGGAGAGCGAGCTGAAATAGAGGAAGTTGACCAGCAGCGAGCGCCAGGCCCGGCTGTGGTCGCCGGCCTGCAGCACCAAAAGCCAGGCGAGCGACCCACCCACCGCGAGCAGCAGCCAGACCAGGGTCCAGACCGAAAAACGTGCGCTTCCCGCGTCACTGGTGGACATGGATCTCCTCCGCGTCGGTCGGCTTCAGGAGTTCCCTGAGTCGGCTCTCCTGTCCCGGTTCGCACCCCACCAAGAGACCGAACTTGTCCCTGCTGAACCTGGGGTCGTAGTACGCTACCGTCCGGCGGCGGTACAGGCGCGCCAGGACGATGAGCCCGAAGAGGTTGGCGAGGCTGCCGATCAGGATGGTCCCCTCGAAGGCGATCACGCAAAAGGGGATGAAGGAAATGGGCGGTTTCCCCCCCACGATGAGGTTGTTGACGTTGGCGGTCCCCCCCGCGAGCCAGAAGCCGCCGATGAGACCGGAGACCGCCCCGATGAGCGTGATCAGGCGCACCGGGCTCTTGGGCTGCTTGAGCACCGCCGGGAGTTTCTCCAGCTTCACCGGCGAGAAGGTCTCCATCTGCTGGAATCCGGCATCGCAGGCGACCTTGGCCGCCTCGAGGAGCCTCCCGGCATTGGAGAAGATGGCGAGGACACTCGGTTTGCCGGGATCCACACTCGCCTTGACGCGGGTGTCGCAGCTGCCGGTGGAGGTGATCTCCTCGTCGGCCACCTTCTCCTTCAATTCGCTCAAGGGGACCGTGGGGAGCCCCTTGGTGAAGCAGACAAAGAAGAAGAAAAAGAACCCGAAGGAGCCCAGGGTGATGCTCGCCTCGACCCAGGTGGGCCAGTAGTGCCCCCAGTTGTGCGGCAGGAAGTCGTGGGCGAGCGAGGTGAAGATGAGCATCAGGCGCTCGCTCCACATCCCGACGTTGACCAGCAGCGAGATGACGAAGAGCGAGGCGATGGTGCGGCGCATCTTGGGGATGACGAAGAGCGCGGGAACCAGGACGTTGCAGACCACGCAGAGCCAGTAGAGCCAGGCGGCCGGCCCCCCGACGCGCCACTTGAAGAACTGCCACTCGAAGATGTCCCCCGAGTACCAGGAGATGAAGGCCTCGACCCCGTAGGAGTAGCCGACGATGGAGCCGGTGAGGATGAGGGTCTTCGCGAGCATCTCGAAGTGGTACATCTGGATGAGGCGCTCCAGGTTCAAAAGCTTGCGCATCGGGATGAGCAGGGTGAGCACCATGGCGAGCCCGGAATGGATCGCCCCCGCGACGAAGTAGGGGGGGAAGATGGCGCTGTGCCAGCCGGGCAGGAGGCTCATGGCGAAGTCCCAGGAGACCACCGAGTGCACCGAGACCACCAGCGGGGTGGCCAGCGCGGCGAAGAAGAGGTAGGAGCGCCCGTAGTGGTGCCACTGGCTGCCGGCCCCGGACCAGCCGAGGGAGAGCGCACGGTAGAACCGGGTCTTGAAGTGCTCCGGCCCCAGCTCGGATTCGTAGCGGTCGCGGGCCGCCGCCAGGTCCGGGATCATCCCGACACTCCAGAAGATGAGGCTCACCGTGAAGTAGGTGCCGACGGCGCAGACGTCCCAGACCAGGGGGCTTACGAAGTTGGGCCAGATCTCGCGCTGCGAAGGGTAGGGGATGATGTAGTAGAAGACCCAGAGGCGTCCCAGGTGGATGAGCGGGAAGAGGCCGGCGGTCATGACCGCGAAGATGGTCATGGCCTCGGCGGAGCGGGAGACGGCGTCGCGCCAGTTGGCGCGCAAGAGGTAGAGGATGGCGGAGATGAGGGTTCCCGAGTGGGCGATACCGACCCAGAAGACGAAGTTGGTGATGTAGACCGCCCAGCCGACCGGGCGGTTCAGGCCGGTGACCCCCATGCCGAGCTGGGTCTGGTAGGTCCAGCAGAGGGCGGCCCAGCCGATGAGGGCACCCAGGAAGGCGAGCGCGAAGTAGAAGGAGGCCCGGGGCCTCCCCATCGCGTTGAGGACGTCGTCGTTGATGGCACGGTAACTGAGGTCGGACACCGCTCCCCCTTGAGAAAAACTGCAATCTCCTTTACCTACCCTGCCCGCAGAGCGAGCGAAAACATGCAAGGTGCTGCTCTTCTTGTTGCTACCCGCCTCCCGGATTACCCTTTGACGTCGTTCTCGATCCGGCGCAGGAAGGTGACCGCCGGCTTGGTGTTCAGGTCCTCCAGCAGGTGGTAGCGGCGCGGGTCGAGGCGGGTGAGCAGGGTGACCCGGGCATCGGGATCCAAGAGGTCGCCGAAGGTGAACACCCTGGCCGGGCAGGACTGGGCGCAGGCAGGCTGGATCTCCCCGTCCTTGATTTTTCTCCCTTCGCGCTGGGCCTGGTACTCGGCCAGGCGGATGCGCTGCACGCAGAAGGTGCACTTCTCCATGACGCCGCGGCTTCTTACCGTGACCTCGGGGTTCAGCTGCAGATCGAGCGGGGCCTGCCAGCGGATGTTGACCCAGTTGAAGCGGCGCACCTTGTAGGGGCAGTTGTTCGAGCAGTAGCGGGTGCCGATGCAGCGGTTGTAGATCTGGGCGTTTAGCCCCTCCTCGTTGTGCATGGCGGCAAAGACCGGGCAGACCGGCTCGCAGGGGGCGGCATCGCAGTGCTGGCACAGCAAGGGGAGCCAACTCGCCCGCCCCGGCTGGTCCGATTTGCGGTAGGGCGCGACGCGCAGCCAGGCCATCTCGCGCCCGTCGGCAACCCGCTGCCTGCCGACCACCGGAATGTTGTTTTCGGCGTAGCAAGCTACGGAACAGGCGCCGCACCCGATGCAGCGCTGCAGGTCGATCACCATGGCCCAGCGGTGCGTGGTGTACTCCCTTTTGGGGTACATGTCCTTGTCGGGACGATACCCCTCGGGGAGCGGCAGGATGAGCGGCTCGCCCTCTCCGGGCTGCATCGCGGAAAGCTTGCTGAGCGGTACCCACTTGAGGATCTCCCGCTGGTGCTGATCCTGGCTGAGCGCCGTGGGTATCAGGGTTTCCGGTGAGGCGGAGGCGACCTTGCGGATCCGGCAGCTGCCGAAGAGGGATCCGTCGGTACGCCCACCGGTGAGGGCGAAGGCGTTGGCGCCGATACCGCGTGCGTTGCGGCCCAGCGCCCAGTGTCCCTGTCCCATCGCGACCGCCACCGCCCCTTCGCTCACCTCGGCGGTCACCCGCGCCGGCGCGCGCAGCTTTCCTGCGGCGCTGGAGAGCTCCACCAGGTCCCCCTCGGAAATCCCGAGTGCCGCGGCCTGCTTGGGATGCAGGTCGATCCAGTTGCCCCAGAGGAAAAAGGTAAGCGGATCCGGCGCTTCCTGGAGCCAGCCGCGGTTGGCGAGCCTGCCGTCATAGAGCATGATGGAGGACCAGAGCACGAGCTCCGCCTGGTCCGCGTTCCGGCTGCGCTGCGGCAGAGGGGCGAAGCTCAGGGCGGCCGGCCGGGCGACGGGTACGGGAGTGTGGCTCGGCACGGCGGCGCTCTTCCAGTCGCCGCCGGCCGCCAGGGCTGCATCCCAGGTGTCGTGGCCGACCAGGCTGCTGAAGCGCTCTCTGACCCAGGTGGCGAAGTTGGCGCCGCTGTTCCCCGAACCGGCGCGGGAAAGGGGCCTGCCGGTCCGGCGGGCGAGCTCGAGGAAGATGTCGCCGGGCGCCCGGGTGTCGTAGAGCCGGCTCAGGGTCGGCTGCAGCAGGCTGTGGATCCCTGGGTTCGGCTCGTAGTCGCCCCAGGCCTCCAGGGGGTAGTCAACCGGCAGGAACCAGTGCGCGAGCTCCGCGGTCTCGTCCACCTGGGTGCCGAGGTAGACGACGAGTCCCGCCTTGGCGAGCTGCGCCTTGGCGCCGAACCTGCTGTAGGCGGGATTGGTGTCGTAGATGAAGAGCAGGTCGTTGCGGTCGAGCGAGGCGAAGAAGAGTTCCAGCTCAGCTTCACGGGCGCTGGCGGAGAGCGCGTGGGGCCTGGAGAGGTCGACGGTTTGGCCGATGCGGCCGGCGCCGTAGTTGAGCAGCGCAACCAGGAGCGCGGTATCGGTGGCGAGCTGCGAAGTGGCGGCCAGGGGCCCGGAGAGGGCGACGCTGGCATGGGAGGTACAGAACTCCCGGGTCAGTTGCACCAGGGTATCCTGGGGGATCCAGGGGACCGGTCCCGCCTCGGCTACCAGGGCCTCGATGGCGGGGCGCGCCCAGGAGATATCCTGGCGCGCCCACCCCTGGTCCAGCATGATCTTCAGCATGGTGGCGGCGACAACCCGCTCCCACCCCGGCGGGACCTGCAGGTACTGGTCGGCGTTGGCGGCGGTCATCGACAGGCGCGGTCCCACGTACACCATCCGGCTTAAGCTGGTGCCGCCGCGATAGGTACGCCCGTCGGCAAGCGCGCGGGCGAAGGTCACCGGCGAGATCCAGCTCTCCAGGAAGTCGGCGGCGAAGCTTACGATGAGGTCGCACTGCTCGAGGTGGTAGGTCGGGACCACTGGCCGGCCGAAGAGCTGCTGATGGGCGGCCTTGACCGGCTCGTGGTTGAAGGCTTCGTAGAAGAGGACCCGGTCGGAACCGAAAGCTGCCGCAAAACCGTGCAGCACCTCGGCGAGCGCACCGCTCTGAAGGCTGGAGAGCACCGCCACCCGGCCCCCCGCCGCAAGTCGGGCCGAAATGGCGGCGAAAGCCTCCTCCCAGCTTTGCTGTTGCTCCGGCCGCCCCTTCTCGCGGTACAAGACCCGCTGCATCCGGTCCGGGTCGTAGAGCCCCTGCAGCGAGGCCTGACCGCGGGGGCAGAGTCCGCCGCGGTTCACCGGATGCTCCGGGTTCCCTTCCGCCTTGGTCACCCTGCCGTCGCGGTGCCAGACGTGCATCCCGCAGCCGGCCGGACATTCTCGGCAGGTGGTGGCGTAGAGCTGCCAGCTGCCGGGACGGACGTTCTCGAGCGGCGTTACGTGCGGAATCAGCTTGATGACCATCTTGCGCGGAGGGTTGGTGGCGATGGCGATGCTGCTGCCTCCGGTGAGCCACAAGAAGGTGCGTCTGGAGATGTCGGGCATTGAATTCCTCGACGGTGCGCGGTGCGTGATTGACTGTCAAAATCATTAGAAAACACCAATGATGTTTTACCAAGGCGCATCTCTTTGTCAAGGAACGGGGTATCTTTGGCCCAAGCGCGGTTGACAACGTTACCCGGTAGCCTAGACTAGCAGGTAGGGCAACGTTAAGTGCCGGAAGACGTTGAAGAAATAAGAGCTGGCTTCTGCCAAGGGCAGCGAGACGCTTTCCGCGTTGCAGCGCCTTTTTTTTACAACAGCGGTTGAAGCTTTTCCGGGGGCGGGGCGGTAATCCAATGAAGCGGTACCGGGCGTCGGTAGATCTTGCGGTGGTCCGGGTCCGAGGCGCGGGGGAGGGGAGCATGAAACTTGATGTGGATCAGTTCAGGGTGCGTGAAGGCGATCAGGTGACGCTGAAAAAACAGGCTACCAAGATCAAGCCGGTCTACGACTCGAAGCCGCACTACCAGGAGCTCCTGGAGGAGCACATCCTCAAGATGAGCAAGCTGCAGAGCCTGCTCTACGCCCACAACCGGTATGCCCTGCTCCTGATCTTCCAGGCCATGGACGCCGCCGGCAAGGACAGCGCCATAAAGCACGTCATGTCCGGGATCAACCCGCAGGGGTGCGAGGTGTACAGCTTCAAGCATCCCAGTCCCGAGGAGCTCGACCACGACTTTCTCTGGCGGACCGCCCGGGTGCTGCCGCAGCGCGGGCGGATCGGCATCTTCAACCGCTCCTACTACGAAGAGGTGCTTATCGTTCGGGTACACCCGGAGATCCTCGCGGCGGAGAACCTCCCCGAGGAGGTCGAAGACGGCAAGAACATCTGGACCTACCGGTACCAGTCGATCAACGACCTCGAGCGGCACCTGTACCGAAACGGCACCAGGATCATCAAGTTCTTCCTGCACGTGTCCAAGGAGGAACAGCGCAAGCGCTTCCTGGAGCGCATCGACAACCCGGAAAAGAATTGGAAATTCGGCGAGGACGACATGAAGGAGCGGGCCCTTTGGAAGGAGTACCAGGCGGCCTACGAGAAGTGCCTGAATGCGACCAGCAGCAAACATGCCCCCTGGTACGTGGTGCCGGCCGACGACAAGAAAAACGCCCGGCTGATCATATCGCAGGTCATCGTTGAGACGCTGAAGGGGCTGGACATGAAGTACCCGGAAGTTCCCGAGGAGCAGCGCAAAAAGCTGCAGGAGATACGGCAGCAGCTGGAGGAGGAAAAGGATTGAGCCGGAACGAAATACTACTGAAACGAAAAAAAGCGGCCTTCGTGGCCGCTTTTCAGTTTTTCACGTTATGCAGGTGGCCCTCCTGGGCAATCGAGTTGTAACGCTGCTATCGGGTGATGTTTCGACCGATCGACAGCCCGACGATCAGCATGATCACAGCGCAGGCCAGGAACAGGTAGAAAAGGATTTTGGCGATGCCTGCTGCCGCGGAAGCAACACCGGCAAAACCGAATACCGCCGCGACGATTGACACGATGAAGAATATCAGAGCCCATCTTAACATCACGACCACCTCCTACTCAGCGTCGGAGAGGTAAGGCCCCGCCTTTTGGGCGGTGGCCCGGCACTTCGACAGAGTTGCCCTCAGGAACTTTTCTCCTTCAGCTCCATGGGCTTTTTGCAGCAGGTCGCATCGATTTCGCAGGCCTCGCTGCAGGTTTCCGACACACACTCCTTGGTCACTGTCAGTTCTACCTTGCAATCCTTGGTGCCGCAGACCAGGACATCACCCTCATGAACTTTCATCTCGAGAACCTCCTTTTTAAAATTAACATCCTGTAATAATTCGAGTATACCCTGTTACCTGTTTCTGAAGCAATAACCGGTGCCCGTGCCGGTGCTGCCGCTTTCAGGTGGGGCAAAAGCGGCCAGCCGGCTAGCGGTACGGTTTCAGCAGGTTGTCCAGACAGCGCTCCAGATCGATCCCGGGCCCCAGGACCGGCCGGAACAGATCGCCTCGTTCGGCAAGGCGCGCGGGGACCGTTTTGATCGTGAAACTGCTTGGACTGAGGCCGATGCGCACCTCGTCCCAGGTCAGGGGGGTGGAAACGGTAGCCCCGGGTCGGGGACGTACGCTGTAGGGTGCGGCCAAGGTTTGCCCTCCGCGATTTTGCAGGTAATCCAGGTAGACCCGCTGCTGCCTCTTGCGCGGGTCGCGCACCAGGCTGGTGAAGTCGGGTACCAGCTGGTGCGCAAGGGTTGCCACTACCTGGGCGAATTTTACGGCGGCGTCGTAGTCGTACCGGGCCCCCAGCGGGATGTAGATGTGGATGCCGGTGGCTCCGGAGGTCTTGGGATAGCCGGGCGCACCGGCCCGTTCCAGTATCTGGTGCACCGCCTGGGCGGCTTCCACGACCCGATCGAAGGAGATATCCTCGGGGTCGAGATCGATGACGAAGTAGTCGGGGTTGTCGAGGCTGGCAAGGCGCGACAGCCAGGGATTGATCTCGATGCAGCCCAAGTTTGCCAGGTAGACCAGGGTGGCCTCCTCCTGGCAGATGAAGTACTTGATGTTTTTCTGGTTCGACTCGGAGTAGATCTCTTTGGTCGGCATCCACTCCGGCGGGAGCTCGCCCGCTTCCTTCTGAAAGAACCCCTTTTCGTTGATGCCGTTGGGGGTGCGGTAGAGCGACTCGGGCCGATCCTCGAGGTACGGGAGCATCACCGGCGCTACCTGCCGGTAGTAGTCGATGAGGTCTCCCTTGGTGTACCCCTCGTCGGGCCAGAAGACCTTGTCCAGATTGCTCAGTTTGAGCCTGCGCCCGCCGATGGTTACCTCGAGGTCCTTGCCGGTTCCTGCCAGTCGGGCTGGCGCGGCCGAGGCTGCCTGGTGATCGGTCGGCGGGGCCGCTGCAGCCACCTCTCCGCTCCCCGCCTCCGCTTCGGCAAGTTGGATCGGTACCGGCAGCTCGCGCACCACGCTTTCCGGATCCTTGTCCTCCCTAAGCCCCAGGAAGATGGGCTGGCGCATCACCCCTTCGTCGGTCCACTCGGAGAAGGAGACCTCGCAGACCAGCACCGGGCTCACCCAGGTGATCGGCATCTCCGACTTGACCCTGCTTGAGAAGGGCGATTCCGGCTGCACCAGCTCTGTGAGCTTTGCGTGGATTTCCCGGAGCATCCGCTCGTCGAACCCGCCGCCGCTGAATCCGATGTGCACCAGCTCGCCACCCTGAAAGGCACCCAGCAGCAGCGACCCGAAGTAGCCCCTTCCGCCGCGGGGCTGGGTGAAGCCGCAGATGACGGCCTCCTGCTCGTGGCGGATCTTGATCTTGAGCCAGTCCCGGCTCCGCCTGCCGATTTGGTAGCTGCTGTCGGCTCGTTTGGCGACGATCCCCTCCAGGTTGTTCTGGCGGGCCAGCTCGAAGAACTCTTTTCCGGTTTCGGCGATGTGATCGTTGAATCTCACTTCCGGCAGGTCGGGGAGCAGCCCGCGCAGCTGCTCCTTGCGGGCGAGCAGGGGAAGGCTGCGCAGGTCATTGGCATCCCGGTAAAGCAGGTCGAAGACGAAGTAGCAGAGCGGGCCCTGACCAGTCTTCAGGTGGTTCTGAAGCAGCTGGAAATTGGATCTCCCTTGCTCGTCGAGTGCCACAACCTCGCCGTCGAGCACCAGGTTTCCCGGTAGAGTCTCCAGTGCACGAACGATAGCGGTGAAGTTGCGGTTGAAGGAGAGGTTGTTGCGGGAATAGAGTTCGACGTGCCCGTTTTCGATCTCGGCGATGGCGCGATAGCCGTCCTGCTTGATCTCGAAGATCCAGCCAGCGTTGTCGAAGGGTTCGTCGACCAGCGTGGCCAGCATCGGCTTGACGCCACGCGGCAGCGGATCCGAAGGAGGGGCAGCGGGAGCAGCCGTGGCGAATAGGATTTCGGTCTGTCCCGAATCGTTCAGGCGCAGGTCGCTCAGCACCGAGCGGTCGTCGAGGGTGACCTCTTCGGCCGTGGCCCAGGGGTCCTTCTTCTTGATGAGCAGCCAGGTGTTCTCTTTCTCGGAGCGCATCTTGACCAGCGCGAACTCGCCGTTCAGCTTATGCCCGCGCAGCACGAACTTCAGATCGCCCTTGGCAAGCCCGGCCCGCAAGAGCCGCTCGCTTTCCTTAAGGTCGCTCACCCCCGGCGCGGCGTAGGTCCCCTCGTCCCAAACAATCACCTCGCCGGCGCCGTAGTTACCCTTGGGGATGGTTCCTTCAAAGCTGCGGTAATCGAAGGGATGGTCCTCGACCATCATGGCGAGGCGCTTCAGGGAGGGATCGAGCGAGGGGCCTTTGGGAACCGCCCAGCTCTTCAAGACGCCGTCCAATTCCAGGCGAAAGTCGTAATGCAGGTGTGAGGCGGCGTGCTTCTGGACTACGAACCGCAAGCCCTGATCTTCACTGGGGAAGGTAGCATCCGGTTCCGGGGTGCTGCTGAAGTTGCGCTTTTTCTGATAATCCTCCAGCCCCATGGTGAGTGCCCCCGTGGCCAACCGTCCCGACAGGCGCCGGCGAACGGCTGGGCACTAAGGGCATTGTAGCATGAGCAGGGTTCCCGAAGACAAGACTCTGGAAGGCAAACCATGTCGGTGCTCCATTGACAACGGTATTCCGTATCCTATGATTGTTAGCCGTTAACAAAACCTTGCACAGGCCAACATTGCCGCTGCCGGCGTACTACGAAACGGAAAGGAGAGATGCTGTGAAAGTTCAAGAGATCAAGGCAATCGCTCAGAGAATGGGGATATCGGTACGCAAAGCCACCAAGACGGAGCTGGTTCGAGCCGTGCAGGCCCGGGAAGGAAACAGCCAATGTTTCGACACCGGAAGTGCACGTGATTGCGGGCAGGACAACTGCCTGTGGCGCGAGGACTGCAAGTAGCGCTACGATCGGCAAACCGGCGCCGGAGTCAGCGGTGGGGGGATGACGCCCTCAACCTGGGCCGGCGCCACGCTTCCGCTTCGATGAACACCTTCTTCACCTCCGGCACCCGCGCCTTTATTTCCCGCTCCAGCACGACCACCGTCCGTTCGATCTCCCCTGCCGGCACCTCGTCGGCAAAGTCCAGGCTGATGTTCGCCACGATGTATTCCGGCCCCATGTGCAAGGTGAGGACTTCGTTGACATGTTCGACGTGTTCTCCGTGCGCCACGGCTTCCCGGATGGCCTGGACGACCTCCCTCTGGGCCGCCTCTCCCACCAGAAGGCCCTTGGTTTCCGATGCGATAACGACAGCGGTTCCCCCCAGGATGAGGGCGATCACGATCGAGGCACTCCCGTCGTAGACCGGGCTGCCGGTCCAGCTGGTTAACGCGATGCCGGCCAAGGCGACCGCGAGCCCCAGGAGGGCAGCGGAATCCTCCAGCACCACCAGGAACATGGTCGGATCCTTCCCCTTGCGGATCGCCTTGAGAAACCCGTAGTGCGCCGGCTTCTCACGGGCAAACTCCCGCGCCGAAATGACCCAGGAAATCCCCTCGAAGAGCATCGACGCCGCGATGACCAGGTAGCTGACCCGGACCTTACTGATCAGGTTGGGGTGCAGCAGATGGGAGACCCCCTCGAAAAAGGAGAGGCCGGCCCCCAGGGAGAAGACCAGGATGGCGACCACGAAGCTCCAGAAGTAGATTTCCTTGCCATGCCCGAAGGGGAACTCGTCGTCAGCCGGCAGCGCTGCCCGCCGCTGCCCGTAGAACATCAGGATCTGGTTGCCGGTGTCCACCAGCGAGTGGATCCCCTCGGAGAGGAGCGCGGAACTCCCGGTCCACCAGGCTGCCAGGAATTTAACGGTGGCGATCATCAGGTTCGCGGCGAGGGCGGCCAGGATCACTTTTTTCGCGGAAGCTTTCATGGCAACAGTTCCCCGTCGCTGACCCGGAGCACCCGGGGCCAGAGACCAGATAACACACACCGTTTCCTTGTCAATGAGAATTTCAATCCGAAATGGGAGCGGCAACGCCCGAGCCGACGGACTTAAGTGCTAATAAATACGTTGTTTTTGTGCAAAGGACGATTTTGTGCAGATCTGTGCCAATTAGCTTTGATTAATTGACAAGAAATAATCGTTGAGTATGTTTAGTAATGCTTTTGAGCGGGAGGCGGCTCGGCGCCAGCCGGGTGCGGGGGAGGATCACGATGGAACAAACCACCTGGCAGTTTGACCTGGGAGCGACAGCGCTCCCTGATGGCTCAGGAACCAGGTTCAGGGTGTGGGCACCCAAGGTGGACAGCGTGGCGGTGCATGTGGTCTCGGGGAAGGGTGCGGGAACCTTCCCCATGCAGAAAGAGGAGCGCGGCTACTACTCGGTAACCATTCCGGGAGTGGTGGATGGCGACCGTTACTTCCTCAGGCCCGGCAACGGTGAGCTGCGGCCGGATCCGGTATCCCGCTACCAGCCGGGCGGTGTCGACGATGCCTCGCAGGTGGTCGACCCGAAACTCTTCTGCTGGCAGGACGAAGGGTGGAGCGGGATCCCGCTCGAGAAGTACGTGATCTACGAGCTGCACGTCGGCACCTTCACAAAGGAAGGGACCTTCGCCGCGGTCATTCCGCATCTCGACTACCTGGTCGAGTTGGGAGTCTCCGCGATCGAGATCATGCCGGTTTCCCAGTTCGGCGGGGACCGGGGTTGGGGGTACGACGGGGTCGGCCACTACGCTCCCCACAACGCCTACGGCGGCCCCGACGGGCTGAAACAGCTGATCAACGCCTGCCACCGCAAGGGGCTCGCCTTCATCCTCGACGTGGTCTACAACCACCTGGGCCCCGAGGGAAACCATGTCGGCGATTTTGGGCACTACTTCACCGAGCGCTACCACACCCCCTGGGGACGCGCGCTGAACTTCGACGGGGCCGGGAGCGATGCGGTTCGCGAGTACTTCATCGGCAACGCGCTCTACTGGCTGGACGAGTTCCACGTGGACGCCCTGCGCATGGACGCCGTGGACTGGATCCTCGACAACCGGGCCCAGCACTTTCTGCAGCAGGTCGCCGAGGAAGTACACCGCTACCGCGTCAAGCAGCAGCGCCAGATCCATCTCTTCGCCGAAAACGACACCAACGACATGAGGCTGATAAATCCGATGCAGTACGGGGGGTACGGGCTGGACGCGCAGTGGTGCGACAACTTCCACCATGCCCTGCGGGCGCTGCTTACCGGCGAGACGACCGGCTACTATGAAGACTTCGGGCAGTTCAACCACCTCCTGAAGGCGTACACGGACGGCTACGTCTACACCGGTGAATATTCCCACTACCGGCAGCGTGGTCACGGTGGCCCGGTGGGCGACCGCCGCACCTCGCAGTTCGTGGTGTTCTGCCAGAACCACGACCAGGTGGGCAACCGCAAGTGCGGCGACCGCCTGAGCGCCGTCCAGACCCTGGACCGGCTGTTGCTCGCCGCGGCCGTGGTGCACCTGTCGCCCTACCTGCCGCTCATCTTCATGGGAGAGGAGTACGGGGAGCGGGCCCCCTTCCACTATTTCGTAGGCTTTTCCGACCAGGAGCTTCTGGCGGCGATCCGACGCGGGAAACACGAGGAACACGCTTCCGGGATCTGCGAGGGAGATATTCCCGACCCGGCTGCGGAACAGACCTTCCTGGAATGCAAGATCGACGTGAGCCTGCCGCGCGAGGGTGAACAGGCACTGATCCAGGAGTTCTACCGCCTGCTGCTGGGACTCAGGAAAAAACTGTCTGCGTTCCGGGTCTTCGAGCGCAGCCGCATGGAGATCACCGGCCTTCCCCAACAAAAGGTCCTGATTTTCAGGCGCGACGGGGACGAGGACTCGCTGGTGAGCATCTTCAGTTTCAGTAACCTCCAGGAGCAGATCGACCCGAGGCTGAGCGCCGGCAGCTGGGAGAAGCTGCTCGACTCATCGGCACGTCACTGGCGTGGGCCCGGCGAGGCCGCACCCGCGACCCTCAAGATCGCCCAAAATGAAAGCCCCCCCTCCATCACGATCAACCCCTTCAGCGCGCTGGTCTACGCCAGCAACAGATAACGGAGGCAACCATGGCACAGGAGCGCTACATCTGCGTGCACGGACACTTCTATCAACCGCCCCGGGAAAACCCCTGGCTGGAAGCGGTGGAGATCCAGGATTCGGCGGCACCCTACCACGACTGGAACGAGCGGATCACCGCGGAGTGCTACGCCTCGAACTCGGCCTCGCGGGTACTGGACGGCGAGGGGAGGGTGATGGATATCGTCAGTAACTACGCGAAGATGAGCTTCAACTTCGGGCCCACGGTGCTCTCCTGGATGGAGCACGGGGCGCCTGACGTCTACCAGGCGATCCTCGATGCCGACCGCCAGAGCCTCGAGTGGCGCTCCGGGCATGGTGCAGCCATCGCCCAGGTCTACAATCACATCATCATGCCGCTTGCCAACCGCCGCGACAAGGTCACCTCAGTCATCTGGGGGGTGAAGGACTTCGAGTTCCGCTTCAAGCGCAAACCCGAGGCGATGTGGCTCGCCGAGACGGCGGTGGACCTGGAGTCGCTGGAGATCATGGCGGAAAAGGGGTTGAAGTACGCCCTCCTGGCCCCGCACCAGGCGGCGCGCTACCGCAGGATCGGCGACCCCGACTGGATCGAGGCGGCGGTCGACCCCTCGCGCCCCTACCGCTGCACGCTCCCCTCCGGGCGCAGCATCGACCTGTTCTTCTACGACGGCCCGATCTCCCAGGCGATCGCCTTCCAGAACCTGCTCTCCTCGGGGGACGTACTGGCGGAGCGGCTCATGGGAGGCTTTTCCGAGGACCGCGAGGGGGCGCAACTGGTGCATATCGCCACCGACGGCGAGACCTACGGCCACCATCAGAAGTTCGGGGACATGGCGCTCGCCTCGGCGTTGGCCAAGATCGAATCGAACGACATGGCCCGCATCACCAACTACGGCGAGTTCCTCGAGCTGCACCCCCCCACCTGGGAGGCCGAGATACACGAGCGGACCTCCTGGAGCTGCGCCCACGGGGTGGAGCGCTGGAACAACGACTGTGGCTGCAACTCGGGCGGGCACGGCGATTGGAACCAGCAGTGGCGCGCCCCCTTGCGCGCGGCGCTCGACTGGCTGCGCGACCGCTTGGCCGTTGCCTTCGAGCAGAAGGGCGCCTCCTTCTTCAAGGACCCCTGGCAGGCGCGCGACGCGTACATCGAGGTGATCCTGGACCGCGACATGGAAAATGCCGAGCGTTTCCTGGCGGCCCACTCCCTGCGCCCGCTCGATGCGGGGGAGAAGATCAGCGCCCTGAAGCTTTTGGAGATGCAGCGCCACGCCCTGCTCATGTACACAAGCTGCGGCTGGTTCTTTGACGAACTCTCGGGACTGGAGACGGTACAGGTCATCGAGTACGCCTCGCGGGCCATCCAGCTCTCCCAGGGGATCGTCGAGCAGGGTGTGGAGGAGGCGTTTTTGAAGCGGCTGCAGTCGGCCAAGTGCAACGTGAAGGAGCACGAGGACGGAGCCTGGATCTACAAAAACTTCGTGCTCCCCACCCGGCTCGACCTGGTGAAGGTCGGGGCGCACTACGCCTTCAGCTCGCTCTTCGAGGAGTACGAGGAGCACGCCAACATCTTCTGCTACGCGGTCGGCAAGGAGGACTACCGCAGGATCGTCACGGACGACGCCTCGATCGCCATGGGGAGGATCCACGTCGCCTCGGAGATTACCGAGGAGTCGCAGACCATGACCTTCTGCGTGGTGCGCATCGGCAGCCACGATTTCAAGGGGGGCGTGGTGGCGGTAGGGCAGGACCCGGAGGCCTACAACCAGATGAAGGAGGAGATGAGCACCGCCTTCGACAAGGGGCTCTACACCGAGCTCATCCTCCTGATGGACAAGCACTTCGGCACCCACAGTTACTCGCTCTCCAATCTCTTCTGGGACGAGCGGCGCAAGATAATCAACCTGATCATCACCGAGAACATGGCGCAGAGCCTGGCGAACTACGAAACCCTCTACGAGCACGGCAGGCCGCTCATGGAGTTCATCCAGGACACCGGCATGCCCATGCCCAGGGTGTTCTTCGTGGCAGCCGAGCCGGCCTTGAACGACCTCTTGAAGAACGCCCTGACCCAGGAGGCGGTCGACGAGGATGCGGTGCGCAGGATCATCGACCAGATCAGGAAGTGGCAGGTCCAGATCGACGTCACCAATACCGAGTACTTCATCCGCCAGCACATGGAGAAGCTCACCCATGCCATGGTGGAAAACCCGCAGAACGTGGAGCTCATCACGAAGATCGACAAGCTGATGGGGCTGATCCGCTCGGTCCCGCTCGATATCGTGCTCTGGAAGGTGCAAAACGACTACTACGTGCTCGCGAAGACCGTGTACCCGGAGTTCCTGAAACGGGAGCGCGACGGAGAGGCCGGTGCCGGCATCTGGCTGGAAGTATTCAGGAAGCTGGGAGAGAGCTTCCGCTTCAACCTCGGCACAGTCCTGCCGGCCGAGTAGCGGGGAAACCATGAGACAGCGCGCCTTGCCCAAGCCGCGGATACCGTCCGCCACCTACCGGCTGCAGTTCAACGCCCAGTTCAGCTTCGACCAGGCCCGGGAGATCGTAGGGTACCTCTCCGAGCTGGGGATCAGCGACCTCTACGCCTCGTCGTACCTGCAGGCCAAGCCCGGGAGCATCCACGGCTACGACGTTGTGAACCAGACGCTTTTGAACCGCGAGGTGGGGGGCGAGCAGAGCTACCAGGCGCTCATGGACGAGCTCAAGCGGCACGGCATGGGGCACATCCTCGACTTCGTCCCCAACCACATGTGCGTCGAGAGCGAGGAGAACCTCTGGTGGATGGACGTCCTGGAGAACGGGCCGAGCTCTCTTAATGCCCACTTCTTCGACATCGACTGGGCGCCGGTGAAAAAGGAGCTGACCGACAAGGTGCTGCTCCCCTTTCTGGGGGACCAGTATGGCAGGGTGCTGGAGCGTGGCGAGCTGAAGCTCAGCTACCGGGAAGGGGCCTTCAGCATCGATTACTACGGGATGCACATCCCCATCGAGCCCAAGTCGACCCTGGAGATCCTCTCTTTGAACCAGGAACGGCTCCAGGAGCAGTTCTCCGACGACGCCCCGGCCCTTTTGGAGTACTTCAGCATCGTCACCTCACTGCTGCACCTCCCGGTAGCGACGGAGCGGGACCCGGAGCTCAAGGAGGAGCGTCACCGCGAGAAGGAGATCATCAAGAAGAGGCTGGACCGGCTCTGCCGCGAAGAGCCCAGGGTGGCCCGCCACCTCGAGGAGAGCATCGCGGTCTTCAACGGCACGCTGGGGGACCGGCACAGCTTCGACCTGCTGGACCGGCTGCTGCAGAACCAGTGCTACCGGCTCTCCTTCTGGCGGGTCGCCACCGAGGAGATCAACTACCGGCGCTTCTTCGACATCAATGCCCTTGCCGCCATCAGGATGGAGGATCCCGCCGTCTTCAACCAGACCCACCAGCTCCTTTTCCGGCTGATCCGGGAGGGGAAGGTGACCGGGGTGCGCATCGACCACGTGGACGGGCTCTACGACCCCCTGGGGTACCTGGAAAAGCTGCAGGAGAGCTGCTTCAAGGAGCTGGCCGGGGAACAGGCTGACTACCGGGGCACCGTGGAAGAAAATCCGGGCTACCGCCCGTTCTACGTCGCCGTCGAGAAGATCCTGATGAAGGGGGAGCAGCTCCCCAAGGAGTGGCCGGTCTTCGGGAGCACCGGCTACGACTTCCTGAACCAGGTTAACGGTATCTTCGTGGATGCCGAGCAGGGGAAGGCCTTCGAGCGCATCTACGACCATTTCCTGGGGTATCACTCTGACTTCACCGAGCTTATGTACGAAAAGAAGAAGCTGGTCCTGCAGGTCTCCCTCTCCGGGGAGGCCAACATGCTGGGGCACCGGCTGAACAACATCTCGGAGCGCGACCGGCTCACCCGGGATTTCACCCTGAACAGCCTGGTGCGCGTGATCTCCGAGGTGATCGCCTGTTTCCCGGTGTACCGGACCTACGTGGTTCCCGGTACGGTGCGGGAGCGCGATGTCCAGTACATCGAGGCGGCGGTCGGCAAGGCCCAGCGCAAGAATCCGGCGCTGAACGCCTCGATCTTCGAGTTCCTGCGCGACGTGCTGCTCCTCAGATTTCCGGAGACCGCCGACGAAGCCGACCGCGTCGCCTGGCTCGACTTCGCCATGCATTTCCAGCAGATCACCGGGCCGGTGATGGCCAAGGGGCTCGAGGACACCACCTTCTACGTCTACAACCGCCTCGCCTCGCTGAACGAGGTGGGGGGGATGCCGGGGCGCTTCGGCACCACGCTCGCGGCGTTCCACGGCCAGAGCATGGAGCGGCTCAAGAACACTCCCCACGCCATGATCACCACCGCGACCCACGATACCAAGCGAGGCGAGGATGTGAGAACGCGCATCGACGCCCTCTCCGAGATGCCCGACGAGTGGGAGGAGACGCTCAAGCGCTGGAGCCGGCTCAACCGCGACAAGGAGGTCCAGGTCGAGGGACAGCGGATCCCCACCCACCACAAGGAGTACCTGCTCTACCAGACGCTGTTGGGGGCCTGGCCTTTGGGTGAGATGGACCCGCAGCAGTACGAGAGCTTCCTGGGGAGGATCCGCGAGTACCTCATCAAGGCCTCCCGGGAAGCGAAGACCCACACCAGCTGGATCAGCCCGAACCAGCCCTACGAGGAGGCGCTCCTGCGCTTCGTGGACGCCATCCTCGCCCGGGGCGGCCCCAACGAGTTCCTCGACGACTTCATCCCGTTCCAGAAGCGGATCGCCCGCTTCGGCCTCTTCAACTCGCTCTCCCAGCTGCTCCTCAAGATGGTGTCCCCAGGGTGTCCCGACTTCTACCAGGGGACGGAGCTTTGGGACTTAACGCTGGTGGATCCCGACAACCGCCGGCCGGTGGACTACCAGGTGCGGCTCAAGGCTCTGGCCGGGCTCAAGGCGCGCGAGCGCGACCTGGGGCCCCGGGAGCTGGTGCGCCAGCTGGTGGAGAGCCGGGAGAACGGCTGGATCAAGCTGTACACCATCTACCGGGTGCTCAACTTCCGCAAGGCCAACCGCGAGACCCTCGAGTTCGGCGAGTACCTGCCGCTGGAGGCCCAGGGGGCCCGCGCAGGGAACATCTGCGCCTTCCTGCGCCGCGGCGCGGGGAAAACCGTTGTGGCAGCGGTCCCCAGGATGCTCTCCTCCCTGGCCCCCGAGCCGGGCCAGCTGCCGCTTGGCGAGGTCTGGCTGGATAGCCTGCTGGTGCTCGACGGTGCGGCGGGGCACTACCGCAACGTGATAACGGACGAGGAACTTGAGACCGTGGACCACGCCGGCAGGACCGCGTTATCCCTGGCCCAGCTCTTCGCCACCGCGCCTGTTGCCTTGCTGGAAAAGAGGTAGCCGGGCGGGTGGGGCGGGAAGTGCGCCCCATGTGAAATCGAAGGTTCAAGCTGCACAGCGATGGGGGGAAGGGCGCCGGAGTCGCCGGGCTTTCCCGCAGCACCGTCGGGGCGTTGGATGATCTCCTGGAAGTGACCGTGGAAAAAGGATAGAGGTACGCCATGGAAGGAAGGGAACGCGTCGTCATCGAATCCATCACCCCGCAGATCGACTGCGGGCGCTACCCGGTGAAGCGGGTGGTTGGAGACGAGCTGGTGGTCGAGGCGGACATCTTCAGCGACGGCCACGACGAGGTCGCCGGGGTCCTGCTCTACCGGCAGCAGCACGAGAAGGGGTGGCAGGAGGTCCCGCTCAGCCGGCTGGAGAACGACCGCTGGCAGGGGAGCTTCACCCTCTCTGAGCTCGGCTCCTACCACTACACCATCCTGGGCTGGGTCGACCACTTCCTGACCTGGCAGAAGGACCTCAAGAAGCGGCACGCTGCGGGACAGGATATCGCCGTCGACATCCTGATCGGGGTGCAGCACATAGAGAGGGCCGCCGAGCTCGCCGGTCCCGAACTGGCCGAGAAGCTGCACGAAACCGCTCAGGCGCTCGCCCACGCCCCGAACCGCCAGCGCGCCGTCGCCATCGGCCTCGCCCCCCAGCTCTCTACAACTATCAGCGGCTGCTGCGCCCGCGACTTGGCGACCCGCTACCCCGACGAGTTGTGCGTGACGGTGGACCGGGAGCGGGCGGTGTTCAGCAGCTGGTACGAGCTCTTCCCCCGCTCCTGCGGCCGGGACAGGCGGCACGGCAGCTTCAAGGACGTCCAGTCCCTGCTCCCGGAGCTGGCCGAGCTCGGGTTCGATGTCCTCTACCTGCCGCCAATCCACCCGATCGGGATGACCAAGCGCAAGGGGAGGGCGAACGCGGCCAACGCCGAGCCGGGGGATCCGGGGAGCCCCTGGGCCATCGGCTCCCCCGAGGGGGGGCACAAGGCGGTGCACCCGGAGCTGGGGACCCTTGAAGAGTTCCGGGAACTGGTGCGCGAGGCGGGGAAAAAGGGGATGGAGATCGCCCTCGACATCGCCTTCCAGTGCTCGCCGGACCACCCCTACCTGGCGGAGCACCCGGAGTGGTTCCTCTGGCGGCCGGACGGCACGGTGCAGTACGCGGAGAATCCCCCCAAGAAGTACCAGGACATCGTCCCCTTCAACTTCGAAACTGCCTCCTGGCGTGAGCTCTGGGAGGAGCTCAGAAGCGTGCTCTTTTTCTGGATGGACCAGGGGGTGCGCATCTTCCGGGTGGACAACCCGCACACCAAGCCGTTTCCGCTGTGGGAGTGGCTGATCCGGGAGGCGAAGCAGCGCTCGCCGGAGGTGCTCTTCCTGGCCGAGGCCTTCACCCGGCAAAAACTCATGTTCCGCCTGGCGAAGCTCGGCTTCGACCAGTCCTATACCTACTTCACCTGGCGCAACAGCAAGCAGGAGCTGGTCGATTACCTGGAAGAGCTGACCCGCGGCGCGGCCCGCGAGTTCCTGCGCCCCAACTTCTGGCCCAACACCCCGGACATCCTGAACCAGTACCTGCAGGTCGGCGGGCGCCCCGCCTTCATCGTCAGGCTGGTGCTCGCCGCCACCCTCTCCTCGAACTACGGCATCTACGGCCCGGTGTACGATCTCTGCCTCGCCGCGGCGGAACCGGCCAGCGAAGAGTACCAGCACGCCGAAAAATACCAGCTCCAGGAATGGGACCGGGACGCGCCGGGGAACCTCAAGGCGGTAATCGCTGCCCTGAACCGGGTGCGCCGCGAGAATCCCGCCCTGCAGCGCACCAACAACGTCGCCTTCTACCCGGCCGAGGACGACGGCGTGCTCTTCTACGGCAAGAGCACCCCGGACGGCTCCAACACGGTGCTCGGCCTCGTGAACCTGGATCCCTTCCACGCGAAGCAGGTGCGCATCCAGGTCCCGCTCGAGGAACTGGGGATCAAGCCGGGGCAGTCCTACCTGGTGCAGGACCTGTTAAACGGCGACCACTTCATCTGGCAGGGGGCCTGGAACAGCATCCTGCTCGACCCCGCCCAGACCCCGGCGCGGCTCTTCCGGATCAGGAGCTGGCTGCGCCGCGAGCGGGACTTCGATTACTACCTGTAAGAAAGGACCTGGACATGCCGACACGAGGCGAACGCAACCCCCTTTGGTTCAAGGACGCCATCATCTACGAGGTGCACGTCAGGAGCTTCTGCGACAGTAACGGCGACGGGATCGGCGACTTTCGGGGGCTTTTGAGCAAGCTCCCCTACCTGCGCGACCTGGGGGTGACGGCGATCTGGGTGCTCCCCTTCTACCCCTCCCCCTTGCGCGACGACGGCTACGACATCGCGGACTACCGCGGCATCCACCCCGACTACGGGACGCTGCGCGACTTCCAGGATTTCCTGCGCGGCGCCCACCAGCTCGGGATGCGTGTCATCACCGAGCTCGTGCTGAACCACACCTCGGACCAGCACCCCTGGTTCCAAAA
Source organism: Geomonas silvestris (assembly GCF_014193515.1). Lineage (GTDB taxonomy): Bacteria > Desulfobacterota > Desulfuromonadia > Geobacterales > Geobacteraceae > Geomonas > Geomonas silvestris. Next base: position 556,861 of record NZ_BLXX01000002.1, read on the forward strand.
GGCGCGCCACGCCAAGCCCGGCTCCCCCTGGCGCGATTTTTACGTCTGGAGCGACACCCCGGACCGATACCCCGATGCGCGGATCATCTTCAAGGACTTCGAGACCTCCAACTGGTCCCGCGACCCGGTGGCGAAAGCGTACTTCTGGCACCGCTTCTACGCGCACCAGCCCGACCTCAACTTCGACAACCCCCGGGTGCACGACGCCCTGTTCCGGGTCATCGACTTCTGGCTCGGCATGGGGGTGGACGGCCTCAGGCTGGACGCCGTCCCCTACCTCTACGAGCGCGAGGGGACCAACTGTGAAAACCTCCCGGAGACCTATCAGTTCTTGAAGAAACTGCGCGCCTACCTGGACCAGAAGTACCCGGAGCGGATGCTTTTGGCCGAGGCGAACCAGTGGCCCGAGGATGCTGCCTCCTATTTCGGGGGGGGCGCCGCCTGCCAGATGGCCTTCCACTTCCCGCTCATGCCGCGCATGTTCATGGCGATCCAGATGGAGGACTCCTTTCCCATCATCAACATCCTGCAGCAGACCCCCACCATCCCCCAGGAGTGCCAGTGGGCCCTCTTTTTGCGCAACCACGACGAGCTGACCCTCGAGATGGTCACCGACGAGGAGCGCGACTACATGTACCGGATCTACGCCCGCGACCCGCGCGCCCGGATCAACCTGGGGATCAGGCGCCGGCTCGCGCCGCTCATGGGGGACGACCGGCAGAAGATCGAGCTCATGAACGTGCTCCTCTTCACGCTGCCGGGGACCCCGATCATCTACTACGGCGACGAGATCGGCATGGGGGACAACTACTACCTGGGCGACCGTAACGGGGTGCGCACCCCGATGCAGTGGAGCGCGGACCGCAATGCCGGCTTCTCCCCCTGCAACCCCCAAGGGCTCTACCTGCCGGTGATCATCGACCCCGAGTACCACTACGAGGCGATCAATGTCGAAAACCAGGCCAAGAACCCCTCCTCGCTTCTCTGGTGGATGAAGCGGCTCATCGACCTCAGGAAGCGCTACAAGGCGTTCGGCTGGGGGAGCGTGGAGTTCATCACCCTGGACAACCCGAAGATCCTGGTCATGCTGCGCAAGTTCGAGGAGCAGACCATCCTGGTGCTGGTGAACCTCTCCCGCTCCTCCCAGTACGTCCAGATCAACCACCCCCGCTTCACCGGGATGTACCCCGAGGACATGCTGGGGCGCACCAAGTTCCCGGCCATCAAGGATGCCCCCTACGTCGTCATCGCCGGGCCCTACGGCTACCACCTGATGCTTTTGACCCAGGGGGAGGAAAAGGTCGCGGCGGCGCGGGAACTGGCGGTACGCGGCAGCTGGGAGCAGGTCTTTAGCGGCGCGGCGCGGCGCCAGCTCGAGCAGGGGATACTCCCCGAGTACCTGAAGAAGTGCCGCTGGTTCCAGGGGAAAAGCCGCATCGTCACCCACGTCGCGATTACCGAGCAGATCCCCTTCGACCTGGACGGCTCGGCCGCGCTGCTCACCGTGCTGGAGGTGACCTACAGCGAAGGGAGTACCGAGAACTACCTCTTGCCGCTGCACTTCCTGCAGCTGGAGGGAGGCGGCGACTCTTTGGCGGGCGGGTTCCCCTGGGCGGTGGTCACCACGCTGACGGTCGACGAGAAGCCCGGAGTCCTCTACGACGCACTGGCCAACGGACAGTTCCGCCAACAGCTCCTGGCGCTGATAGCCCGCCGCAAGGCGCTGCGCACCGACAGCGGCAGGCTCTACGGCCGCCCCGCGCCGGGGTTCTCTACGCTTTTGGGAGAGCGCACCCTGCCGCTTGCCTCGCTGGTCGGCAAAGGAGAACAGAGCAACTCGGCCGTCCTCTACGACGACGCGTTCTTCCTGAAGATTTACCGCCGCATGGAGGAGGGGATCCATCCCGAGGTCGAGATCGGCAAGTTTCTGGCGAACCGCACCGAATTCGGACAGGCGGCACCCATGGCGGGCCTCCTGGAGTACCACCGCACCGGGAGGGAGCCGGTGACCCTCGCGCTCTTGCAGGGGTTCGTGGCGAGCCAGGGGGACGCCTGGACCTTCACCCTGGGAGAGGTGACCCAGTTCCTGGACCGGGTGCTCGCTCACCGGGACGAGGTCAAGACCCCCGAGCTGCCCGAAGGGGCCAGCCCCCCGGCTGGCGAGACCGCAGGGCTCGCGCCGGAACTCTTGGAGCTGATGCGCGGCTTCTATGCGGAGATGGTCGGGGTGCTCGGCAGGCGGACCGCTGAGTTTCACCTGGCGCTCGCCTCGCGTGGCGACGATCCGGCCTTCACGCCGGAGCCGTTCGGCCTGCTCTACCAGCGTTCGGTGTACCAGTCTATGCGCAGCCGGGCCAAAAAAACCCTGGACCTTTTGCGCCGCAACGTGACCCGGCTCGCCAAGGAGCACCGCGCCGACGCCCTGGGCCTGCTCGATCACGAACAGGAGATCCTGGCGGTGTTGCACCGCTTCACGGCGGAGAAGTTCCTCGCCATGAAAACCCGCACCCACGGCGACTATCACCTGGGGCAGGTCCTCTACACCGGCAAGGATTTCGTCATCATCGATTTCGAGGGGGAACCGGTGAAGTCCTTGACCGAGCGCCGTCTCAAGCAGTCGCCGCTGCGCGACGTCGCCGGCATGATGCGCTCCTTCTTCTACGCCCCGTACGCTGTCCTCATGCAGCGCAGCCAGATCCGCGCCGAGGACATCCCGTACCTGATCCCCTGGGCGGAGACCTGGTACCGCTACAACGCGGGAATTTTCCTGGCGGCCTACCTGAAAGAGGTGCAGGGGGCGGGGCTGATTCCGAAGGATCCCGCACAGGTCGACGTGATGCTGCAGACCTTCATGCTGGACAAGGCGGTGTACGAACTCGGCTACGAGCTCAACAACCGTCCGGACTGGGTCGCTATTCCGATCAAGGGGATCCTCGGGCTGCTGAATCCCGAAGGCGGAAAGCCCAAGGGGGAAGGTGCTGGAATGGCGGCCAAGGGGGGCGGTTCAACGGAAGGAACCATGTGAGCGGCTCCCGCCGCCAGGAGGTAGATCATGAAAAAGCTGCTGCCACTGCTGCTGTTTGCCGCCATGCTCTCCGCCGCGCTGCCGGCGTTCGCCGAGCGGAACCGCTACTCCGCGGACCTCGACGGCCAGCAGGAAGTGCCGCCGGTGAAGACCCAGGCAACCGGGGATCTCAAGCTGAACCTGTACGAGGACATGCTCAGTTTCGAACTGACGGTCACCGGCCTGACCAGTCCCGTTGCGGCCCAGTTGCATCGCGGCAAGCGCGGCGAGAACGGGCCTCCGATAGCGGGGCTTTTCGGCGGGCCGCCCAAAGTCGGCGTGTTCAGCGGGATTTTGGCCGAAGGGACCATCAGCGAGGAGAACCTGTTGGGCGAGCTGCAGGGGAAAAAAGTGGCGGACCTGGTGCGGCTGATCCGCGCGGGTCAAACCTACCTGAACATCATGACCGGCACCTTCCCCGACGGTGAAATCAGGGGGCAGGTCAAGTAGCCCTTCCCTGGAAAGAACGCCATCACGCCGCTACCGTTTTCGGTGCGGCTTTTTTTTGAGCGAAAGACGGCGCAGCGGCAAGCTGGGGGCCATCCCTCGCCGGCTGAGGCGTCGGAGAGATGGTGTCCTCAAGTTGAACGGCCTGTCCTGCGACCCAAAGGGCTTCCTCCCGGAAGAGCCGCGCCTGATGGCTGCCGCCTACTGGCTTGGTTTCGACTGGCGCCTGCTTTTCCAGAAGCCCGACCACCAGGAGTGCTTTTCGGGCTGCTTCGCGTCGTTCTCACCCTCCACCTTCTCACCCGGCTCCTTCCCCTCCCGCGAGCTGTGCTCGATGACCGCGTTCACTACGGCGCCGGTCAGGATGATGAAGCCGCTGATGTACATCCAGAGCAAAAGGACAATGACCGCCCCGAGGCTGCCGTAGGTCTTGTCGTAGGAGCTGAAGTTGTTGATGTAATAGGAAAAGCCGAGAGATATCAGGATCCAGAGGGGGATCACCACCACGGAACCGGGGGATATCCATTTCCAGTTCTGTTCCACGTCCGGGGTGAAGTAGTACACGATGGCGACTGCCAGGGAGAGCAGGAACAGGATGACCGGAACCAGCAGGATGTCCCACACGACCCGGAAGACCATGCCGAAGTCGATCAGGTTTGCAACCATGCTCCCGATCTGGGTCCCGAACATGAGCAGGGCCAGCGAGAGCAGAAACAACAGCGACAGAGCCACTACCAGGAAGATCGCGGTAAGCCGCGCCTTCCAAAACGGCCTCCCTTCCTTCACCTCGTAGAGCTTGTTCATGGCGTCCATGATGGCGACCATGGCGTTCGAGGAGGCCCACAATGCCAGGACCACCCCCAGGGAGAGGAGCCCCTGTTTCTTGTTCATAAAGAGGGCACGGATGTTGTCCTGGAGCAGGTCGAAGGCCTGGCTGGGGAGCAGCCGGGCGGCGCTCTGCAGCACGTAATCCAGCAGGTGGGGGATCGGGAGATAGCCGATGACGGTGGTAAGAAAGAGGAAAAAGGGGAAGATCGCAAAGAGGAAGTAGTAGGCCATTGCCGCGGCATGCGCAGAGCAATCCGCATCGTTTATCTTTTGATAAACGCGCTTGCCTAGTTCCAGATAGCTGATCGACCCCAGCTTGAAATACTTGCGAGGCGAGAACATACGTCTCCTCCCAAGGCTGCGGTACGGTGCCGTCGATCCCTCGGCCCGGCCTGATCGGTTGTATCAGGCGGCTTCTTTTTTCTTCTGCTTCAGGCTCTCCTTCAGCAGTTCCATCATGTCGATCACCTTGCCGGGCTGCGCTGGAGCGGCCGCCGGCTGCGGTTCCCTACCCTGGGCCTTCTCTTGGATGACCCGCTTCAGGTCGTCCAGGTACTTGTCCTTGTACTTGGCGGGGTCGAATTTCGTGGTTAGCTGATCGATGAGCGTCAGGGCAAGTTCCACTTCCTGTTCGCGCAGGTTCTCGGAACCCGGCAGTTTCAGCTCTTCCGGGCTGCGGATCTCGTTTTGGAAGCGGATGTTGTTGAGCACCAGCAGGTCGTCGAGCGGCTTGATCACCGCGAGGCTCCCCCGGTTGCGCAACACGAAGGTCGCAATGCCTACCCTCCCGGATCGTTTCAGCGCCTCGCGCAACAGTGCGTACGCCTTGGTCCCCGACTTGTCGGGCTCCAGGTAGTACGGCTTTTCAAAATAGCGGGTATCGATCTCGCGCTCGTCCACGAAGTCCAGGATGTCGATCAGGTGGGTCTTCTCGACACTGGCGCTTTCGAAGTCCTTGTCGGTGAGGACAATGTACTCGCCGTCGGTGTATTCGTATCCCTTCACGATCTCCTCGTAGGGGACCTCCTTGTTATCCAGCTTGCAGACGCGCAGGTACTTGATCGGACAGAGGTCGCCCTTGCGCAGCATGTCCAGGTCGAGGGTCCTGCTTTCAGAACCGCTGAACAATTTGACCGGGATGTTCACCAGCCCGAAGCTGATGGAACCGGACCACATGGCTCTCATGGTGGATCCTCCTTGCCGGGGGCACCGGTGCCCCCCATGTTCACAGGATAGTGCTCTTTCGGGTCGGCTGGCAACAGCTACCATTGCGGCATGCGCCGGTGTCTCCCGGTTGGATCGGGTGCGTCACGTGGTGATAGCTTCCCCCCTCAAGCAGAGCGGGTTCAGAGGGATTTCGGGATTGACAAACAGGTGCGACGCCCTAAATTTATGAGAGTGCGCCAATGTTTGGTGATCCGGGAGACAGTATGGCGGAAGACAAAAAACAGGAAGAAGTCACCAGACAAGACAGTGGCGGACGACACAGTACGGGGCGCTCTTGGACCAGGTGGCTTCCCGGATCGCGAACAGTGCGCTGGATACTGGGGATATTGCTCGGCATCGCGGTGCTCCTCTACATCGTGTCGTTCTTCATCGACGAGCCGCTGCGCCGCATGACCGAGCGCAAGATCAACCGGGACCTCAAGGGGTACTCGGTCAAACTGCCGGGGCTGCATCTCGCCCTCATCGGGCTTTCCCTCACGCTCAAGGACCTCACCATCATCCAGCAGGCCCATCCCGAACCTCCCGTCGCCAAGTTTCCGGTTCTGAAAGCGAGTGTGCACTGGCGGGAGATCCTCTCCGGGCGCTTGGTCGGCGAGCTGCTGCTGGACCGGCCCAGGCTGCACATCAACCTGTTACAGCTGCGCAGCGAGGCTACCAGCAAGGTGAAACTCAAGGAACGCGGCTGGCAGCAGGCCGTTGAGGATATCTACCCCCTCAAGATCAACACGGTCACCGTCAACGACGCGAACATCACCTACATCGACGAGGACCCCAAGCGGCCGCTGGTGCTCAGCCACCTGAACCTGGAGGCGAGCAACATCCGCAACATACATCTGCCGGACAAGGTCTACCCGTCGTCCTTCCACCTGGAGACCGACATCTTCGGCACCGGCCGAGGCGTCATCGACGGCAAGGCGAACTTCCTGGCCGAGCCGATTCCGGGGGTCAAGGCCGGTTTCAAGCTGGAAAAAATCCCGATGGGCTACTTCAAACCGATGCTGGCGCGCAGCAATCTGGCCATCGAAGGGGGGGTGCTGCACGCCTCGGGCGATACCGAGTACGCCCCGAAAATCAAGAAGGCGCATCTCAAGGAGCTCACCATCCGCGGCATGAAGCTTGACTACGTTCACTCACCGGCCACCGCAGGGGCAGAAAAACGCCGCGCAGCGGTAGTCGGCAAGAGCGCCAAGGAGGTCAGCAACAAGCCGGGCATCCTGATCAGTGTCGATGACCTCAGCCTGAGCGGCTGCAACCTCGGGATGGTGAACCGGGAGCCCGGCAAGACCTACCGGGTCTACCTGGCCGACACGCAGTTCCACCTCAGCAACTTCTCAAACCAATTCGCGCAGGGACCTGCCCAGGCACGACTGGATGGAAAGTTCATGGGAAACGGACCGACCCACGTCACCGGCGCCTTCCGCGCTGAGAAGCAGGGACCAGACCTCGATCTCTACGTAAAGATCGACAACACCCAGTTAACCTCGCTGAACGACCTCTTGCGCGCCTACGGCAACTTCGACGTGGCCGCCGGAACCTTCTCGCTGGTCACCGAACTGCACGTGAAAAACAACGCCATCACCGGGTACCTTAAGCCCTTTTTCAAGGACATGAAGGTCTACGACAAGCGCAAGGACAAGGAAAAGAGCCTGTTCCATAAGGTCTACGAGATGCTGATAGGCGGGGTGGCGAAGCTCTTGGAAAACAGGCCGCGACAACAGGTAGCCACCAAGGCGGACATCTCGGGACCGCTGCAAAGACCGCACACCAGCACCTGGCAGATCATCGTCGAACTGATCCGGAACGCGTTTTTCAAGGCGATCCTGCCGCGTTTTGAACAGGAATACACCTCTGCCGGAAAGCGGTGAGGGCCCCGGGCCCTTTCCCTGTGCGCCACGAAATGCCCCTATTGACAAAATTTTGACCGAGGAAGAGTATTAAAATTAATCAATATAGTGTGGATTGTCTGGCATCTCGGCGTGAGCATCGGGCTTACCGCGGGTCAGTCATCTACCCGGGGAGGAAGCCATGAGAACCATCTTGTTGATCATCGTCGTTTTGCTGCTGGTGGCCGCACTGCCGACGTGGCCTTACAGCGCGAGTTGGGGGTACTACCCAAGTGGCGGCCTGGGTCTGGTTCTCCTGATCCTACTCATCCTGGCCCTGTTGGGGCGGGTCTAGCGACGTCGGGGGCAGCCAGGGCAAGGGGAGGGTGAAATGGCCAGATACGGGAAGAAGGCGCAGGAGAGCGTGGAAGAGGCGATGCACAAGTTCAAGAAAGGCGAGCTCAAAAGCGGGGGGAGCGGGAAGAAGGTAACCAACCCGAAGCAGGCTGTGGCCATCGGGCTTTCCGAAGCTCGCGAAAAAGGTGCGAAGGTGCCGCAACCTGAGAAGAAATAAGCGTCAGGTCACACACCTGAAAAAGGAGAAGATCATGGCAAAGAACATCGCAGTTTTCGGAATATATCGGACCCGTCAGAATGTGGAAGAGGCGGTGCAGGCGTTGCAGAACGCCGATTTCCGCTCCACAGATATCTCGGTTCTCTTCTCTGAGAACCTGGGAACCAAGGACTTCGCCCACGAGAAACACACCAAGATGCCTGAAGGGACCTCGGCCGGCGCCGGAACCGGTGCGGTAATCGGCGGGGCACTGGGCTGGCTGACCGGAATCGGCGCCCTGGCGATACCAGGCATCGGGCCGTTCATCGCAGCCGGGCCGATCGTCTCGCTTTTGGCCGGGATCGGCGCGGGGAGCGTTGTCGGCGGGATCGCAGGAGCATTGGTAGGGATGGGCATCCCGGAGTACGAAGCGAAACGCTACGAGGGGCGCATCAAAGAAGGGGGCATCCTGCTCTCGGTCCACTGCGACAACGCGGACTGGAAGAAACGTGCGGTGGAGATCCTGAAGCAGACAGGTGCCGGCGATGTCGGCATCGAGGGTGAGGCGAAGTCGGATTTCGCGGCTTCGGACAAACCTGGCCATCGGAATCTCACCTGAGTACTCAAACGGACGACCTCCTCTCGCCCTGGTTGAGGAGGTCGTCCTTGCGCGTGGAGCGGAGAGTTCGGCGTAGAGCGACGATCGGAGGACCCAGATGGGCAACAGCGCGGGGAAAGACAGAGCGGCACCCGAACCGGTTTTAGGAGATGGTCTCGACGTACTGCGCAGCGACCACAGCCGAATCCGGCAGCTCTTCGAACTGATCGAGAAAACTGAACCGGCAGAGCTGGCGGAACGCAAAGAGCTCTTCTTCACGCTTCAGGAAGAGCTCTTGGCCCACCTGGAGGCGGAGGAGCGCTTTTTCTACACCGCGCTTGAGCAAAACGACGAGGCGCGCACCCGGATCCTGGAGGGGTACGAAGAACACCAGCTTGCACGGCTGGTGATCGGTGCCTTTACCAGTTTGGCGGGAGACGACGCCCGCTGGACGGCAAAGTTATCGGTGCTGAAAAAGCTGATCACGCGACACATGGACGAGGAAGAGCAGGAACTGTTTGCGCTGGGGAAAAAGGTCTTCAGTCAGGAAGAGTTGCAGGGCCTTTCCCGCAAGGTGCAGGAGGCAAAGCTGTCTGCCCAGACCAAGGCATCTTCGGCCAAGGAGGCAGGCTGATAAGGAACAATCGTCCCGCAGCGAAGCGGGTCGGGCACGCGCAGCACGTGCTTAGATTGGCGCGGCCCTCTTATAAAGGAGGTAGCCATGGACAGCAAAGGGAAACAGGGACAGAAGACGGGCCAAAGTGCAGGCCAAGGCAAGCAACGCTCCGGTTCGGAGCAGACCCGCAGCGGCGTCGGGATGGAGCGGCAAAGCGAGCGGCAGCAGCCAAAGACCACTGAGCAGCAGAAGCAGAAAGAAGGTCAGTCGAAAAGCGGGAAGAAGTAGCTCCGGCGGCTAGCGGAAAGGGTCGCGCCTTTGGTAACGGTGCCGGTGCAGGTCCCCGCGGAAATCGCGAAAGGTGAGAGTGTCATGGCGGGTTCGATAAAAAGTCGAATCCGCCTTTGTTTTTAAAAGGAGAAACATCGCGGGGCAAAGCTGGGGCTCCTGGTTAACCGTCCCCCCTGCCGCGCTTTGCCAGCGCTTTAATCCAAACTCCCTGCTCTGAGTCCGCGCCCTGGCACGGTAAAGTCTGGACCGTTTCCCGCAGCAGCTGGCCTTCGCTTCCGCATGGGGATGTTCTGGGGCGCACGAGCTAGCAAAACACGCTGTGCAACTCAGAAATAGTGGTTCCAAAGCAGACTGACCTCCTCTACCTGGTGCCGGTTGGCGAACTGTCGCGAGTAGAGCAGGCTCAGGCTGTCGTTCTGGGCCAGGCGCAGGTTCTGATCTACTGACACCTTGATGCGGGTACGCTCGTCGCCCAGCTGGAAGCTGAAGGCCGAGGCGCTCAGGTGGAGTTTCCACCACGGGGTGAGCTGCTCCAGCGCCCCCGCACTGACTCCGAGGCCGAGGGCGGCGTCACCGCGCAGACCCGAACCGAGGTTCACATCGACCTCGCCTAGGCCGTACCAGATACCCCCGAACGGAGAGCCGCCGGCGACGCCCCCGCCGGTGTTGAGCCGGTAGATCAGGTGGTCGGTGCCGTCGCGCAGCAGTTCGGTGTCCCAGCCCGTGTTGACCTTCCAGGAGAGCGGTTTGAAGAAGAGGTCGCGTTCGCTGAGCGACAGGATGTCCACCAAGTGCAAGCTGCGCAGACGCACCCCGTCGTCCGGGAGCCGGTAAACGAGAGCGGTCTCCAGGAACTTGATCTGCGCCCCGCGGATGAACCCCTGGTCTGGATCCAGCAGGGTGTGCAGCGCGGTTTGGAAGCCGAGCGCGGCGTACGGCTCGCCACGCCTGATCCCGGCACCAGCGGAAACCCGGGTGCTCTGGTGTCCTGACTCCGGACGCGCCGGTTCCGGAATCCGGTAGAGTTCCTCAGGGGCGGCTCCCAAGGCGCTGCGTTGCGCGAGGAGTTTCAGGTACTTCTTATTGAACTCCTCTTGGGACAGTTCGCGGCGGGCTAGCCGGACCTGGAGGAACTCGATCGCGGCATCGTGGGCAGCGATCTGCTGCCTTCTGTCGAGGCTGTTGACCTCGTCGGCTGAGGCCGCTGCATGGGCCAGACGCCAGGCTGTTTGACGTCCGGTATCGTCCAGAAAGGAGCCGAGATGCCGGATACGGGTACCCTGGGAGGGGCGGTAATGGGGAGCTTCGGCGATCCCGCTGTTAAGGGCGATGTCGATGGTCTGGGTGGGGAGCACGAAGAGCCCGGTGCGCTCGGTGAGCCTCAAAGAGGGCCTGGCCGCCTCGATCAGGAAGAGCAGGTTGTACGAGCAGTTCTCGTCCAAGAAGAAGTACGAGGACTTGATGTTCTGCAACTCCCAGAGGTGGTTCAGCATCGTCTTGACCTCGTCGGGGGAGAGCTTGAGCGGGTACTCCCACATGTCCCGGCGCTCCAGGTCGTTGTACTCCTTCACCTTCACGTAGTAGGGCATCAGCGAATAGAGCCCCTTGTAGCCGCCGAAGATCCCCTTCCAGGCGTAGACGAAACCGTTCGTGTCGGTGGTGACTGCGGCGTAGTTGCCGGCATAGGAGATCAGGTTGCTCTTGCTGCTGCCGTCGATCCGGATCAGCGTGTGGCCGAACATCGAGGCGGGACTGTTGATGTGGCCGACCGGAAAGACCAGCACCGCGCTGCGCCCCTCGACGGCAGCCAAGGCCTTGTCGCGCTCGCTGCAGCGGTACTCCGGAAGCCGTGAGGTATCGATGTCGAGCCTCGAGGCGAGCCAGGCAAAGCGCGCAGGAAACCGGCAGGCGAGATAGCTGCCATCCTGAACCGGAGCCTGAAACATCTGCTCCAAGGTCGCCAGGAGCTCCTCCCGAGGCTCGCTGCGTCCATCCTTGGCCAGGAAGAATGCAGGGTCGTCGATTCGGCTCTTTATGCCGCCCTTCCAGGGGTGGGTGTAGTGCAGCAGGACCTCCCAGGTGCGCTCCTTGGCCAGTGACTGCTTAAGGGCGCGTTGCTGCAGTTCGGCGAGGTAGGAAGCCTCGGCCGCCCCAGCGGGAATCGCGGACAAAAACAAGAGTGGGAGGAGCAAAACGGGGGTTCCGATCAGAACGAGAAGACGGGGAGGGCGGGGAAAGGTCATGGGTTCCTGAGGGTGGACACAGCAAAGGCACACCGAAATCGCTTCGCTGTGCCTTTGCCGCTAAAGACGCTGAAGATTTCAGTTGTTGATCACGGTCAGAGTGTTGTCGATGACTTCGGCAACGACCACGTGCTCAGAGGTGAAGATCCGGCCGAAGTTGTTCTGCAGCTTCGAGTTGAACGCGCCGCTCTGGTCCTGGGCGACACCCAGCAGCTCGCCGTAGGTGTCGAGAGTCTCGCCTTTACCCATGGCGATGTCCTTGGCGAGGTTGTCCATGTTCGCCTGCACGAAGTTGATCAGCTTGTCACTCGAGACGAACTTGCTTGGCTGCTGGCAGTTGGAGGTGCCGGACGAGATGCCGAAGGTCTGGGACCCGGAGGTGCCGTTGGTGGTTGCCTGGAACGCCTGGAGCAGTATTGAGTTGTCGGCCCTGTTTTCCCAGAGCAGGGTCCCGAGACCGCAGCCGGTGTTGCGATGGGCATCTGCTGCGGCGTATGCCGCCCCGGACAGTACGAGGGTTATCGCTACTGCTGAAAGAACCTTTTTCATGGTAGTCCTCCCTGGTTGTGTGGTCCTGCGTGGCTTAGTTGAGATCATCTGTACTGAGCTACCAAAACGGGATGCTGGCTGTTGCCCCCCTCCCGTTTGGTGACAATGATACCATCTTTGTTCCGGGCGGCAAAAAATTCTGTGCGCGCACCGTCGCCACTGAGAATGCCCGTTGAACTGCCGGTTTTAAGGTCCCAATCAAGAGACAGCGTATTCCGGTAGGTGGAGCCCTCGAAGTAGCTGATCTGGTAGTTTACCCGGTCTCCTGACTTCTGGGCGTGCACCCGGTAGCTCGCGTCGCCCGAGGCGAACTTGAAGTCCTTTTCTCCTTGTGCCACGGGGTTTTTGCCGCTCCAGAACTCTATGGTGTTGAAGAGCACGAAGTCGACCAGTGCCGAGACGCCGTAGACCGGGACGATGATGAAGGCCCAGGTGACCAGGCTGCGCACGAACTTGTCGTGTACGCTGCCGTTTAAGGCATAGACCTTTCTGGTCAGCGCCATTTTGCCGTAACAACCCTGCAGAGAAAGTGCGGATATGGCACAAGCAAGCACCATTGCAGTTATTCTTTTCACAATGCACCTCCTATTGTCGACTGACAGATGTTCTGTGACTGGGGAAAACCGGCTGGTGACAGACCGCAGTTCCGGTACCCTCACAAGTGAGCATACCAGTCATCATTTAAGTGGCAAGGCCGTGCAAGATACTGACAGCGGGCTAAAGCGGGAGATCAGCGGCAACAAGCGGGGCAAAGCGGGGAAGCGGGGAGCTGAATCGGAGTGCAAAAAAGCCCCTGGGGAGGGGCTTTGGGGGGAGCGGAAGGTGAACGAGGCTACTCGCTCTTTTTCTCGTCGTCGGGACGGCCGGGCTTGATTTCGATCTCTTCCTTGCCGCTGGAGGCTTTCTTGAAGTTTCTGATGCTCTTGCCCAAGGCGCCGCCGATTTCAGGGAGCCGCCCGGCGCCGAAGACCACGAGGACGATTACTAGGACGACGATGAGTTCCGGCATGCCGAATCCAAACATAGAGGACTCCTCCGTTACAGTTAAGTTGGCGTAGTATCGCACCGTACAACTAAAAAATCAAGCGGTTGGGCGAGCTTGTAGGATAAATGCTTAATTATTAAAATTATTGCACTTTATCGGGAAACTTGTTATAGGCCTTTCATGGTAGACGAACCGCACCCGACGAGGATGGGCCCATGAACAAGATGATTTTACTGGTTGAGGACAACCCCGACGATGAGGCGCTGACCCTGCGGGCGGTGCGCAAGCACATGCCGTACCGCATCGTGGTGGCCCGCGACGGTGCCGAGGCGCTCGATTTCCTGTTCGGTACCGGCCGGTTTGCCGACCGTGACACCTCCGTCAGTCCGCTCCTCGTGCTGCTCGACCTGAAGCTCCCCAAGGTGAACGGGCTCGAGGTGCTGCGCCGGATGCGCGGCGATGCACGGACCCGGATGATCCCCGTGGTGGTCTTCACCTCCTCGACCGAGGAGCAGGACATCTCGGACAGCTACAACCTTGGGGCCAACAGCTACATCCGCAAGCCGGTGGATTACAACCAGTTCTGCTCCGACATGAAGCAGGTGATGACCTACTGGCTCTCCGTGAACCAACTCCCGCCCCAGAGAAACTGCTGCGCCGACTGATCTCGCCCCTGTTGCAATCTTGAGCGTCGTGCTATTATCGGGCGCATGGAACGATTTGAACTGGTAAGTGACTTCAAGCCCAGGGGAGACCAGCCCCGGGCCATCCAGGAACTCTCCGAAGGGGTGCTGCGCGGCGACCGGCACCAGGTGTTGCTCGGGGTGACCGGCTCGGGGAAGACCTTCACGACCGCTCAGGTGGTGGCGGCGGTGAACCGGCCGACCCTGGTGCTCGCCCCCAACAAGACCCTAGCCGCCCAGCTCTACGGTGAGTTCAAGGAACTCTTCCCCAACAACGCCGTCGAGTACTTCGTCTCCTACTACGACTACTACCAGCCCGAGGCCTACCTCCCCACCAGCGACACCTTCATCGAGAAGGACTCCTCGATCAACGACGAGATCGACAAGTTCCGCCACTCCGCCACCCGCAGCCTTTTGACCCGGCGCGACGTCATCATCGTCGCCTCGGTCTCCTGCATCTACGGCATCGGCTCGCCCGAGTCCTACCAGGAGATGCAGATCCGGATCCGCGAGGGGGACACCCTGGAGCGCGACGACCTGCTAAAGCACCTGGTGGGTATCCAGTACGAGAGAAACGACGTCGATTTCCACCGCGGCAGCTTCCGGGTGCGCGGCGACGTGGTCGAGATCTTCCCGGCCCACGACGACGAGCGCGCCTTAAGGGTGGAGTTCTTCGGCGACACCATCGACGCCATCAGCCAGATCGACCCCCTGCGAGGCGTGGTGCTCGGCAAGCTCCCCCGCTTTTCCATATTTCCGGCCTCCCACTACGTGGCGAGCCGCGCCACGCTCGAGCGGGCCGTCGAGCAGATCCGGGTGGAGCTCGAGGAAAGGATCCGCTACTTCAAGAGCCAGAACCAGCTTATCGAGGCACAGCGCATCGAGCAGCGCACCTTCTTCGACATCGAGATGATGGAGGAGATGGGCTTTTGCAACGGGATCGAGAACTACTCGCGCCACTTTGACGGGCGCCAAGCGGGAGAGCCCCCCTACACGCTCATGGACTACTTCCCGTCCGACTTCCTTTTGCTCATCGACGAGTCGCACATCACCGTCTCCCAGGTGGGCGGAATGTACCGCGGCGACCGCAGCCGCAAGGAGACCCTGGTGAACTACGGTTTCCGGCTCCCCTCGGCGCTGGACAACCGGCCGCTCACCTTCCAGGAGTTCTCGGTAAAGCAGCACCAGACCATCTACATCTCGGCGACGCCGGCGGAGTACGAGCTGCAGGCGGCCGGCGGCGTGGTGGTCGAGCAGGTGATCCGCCCGACCGGGCTCACCGACCCCGCCATAGAGGTGCGTCCGGCTGTCGGGCAGGTGGACGACCTGCTGCACGAGGCGCGGCTGACCGCCGAGCGCGGCGAGCGGGTGCTGGTGACCACGCTCACCAAGCGGATGGCCGAGGAGCTCACCGACTACTACCGCGAGCTGGGGATCAGGGTGCGCTACCTGCACTCGGACATCGACACCTTCCAGCGCATGCAGATCCTGCGCGACCTGCGCCTGGGGGAGTTCGACCTCCTGGTGGGGATCAACCTCTTAAGGGAGGGGCTCGACCTCCCCGAGGTCTCCCTGGTGGCGATCCTCGATGCCGACAAGGAGGGGTTCTTGCGCTCCACGCGCTCGCTCATCCAGACCTGCGGGCGCGCCGCGCGCAACGTGGGGGGGCGGGTCATCATGTACGCCGACAAGGTGACCGGCTCGATGCGGGAGACCATCGACGAGACCGAGCGCCGGCGGGCGCTGCAGACCGCCTACAACGAGAAGCACGGCATCACCCCGGAGAGCGTGAAGCGGGTGATCGCCAACACCCTGCAGGCCCCCGAGGAACGGGATTGGGTGACGGTCCCGGTGGCCCAGGACGACCTCGAGGGGATCAAGCCGAAGGATCTCCCCAAGGTGATCAAGCGGCTGAAGAAGGAGATGCTGCAGGCCGCCAAGGAGCAGGAGTTCGAGCGGGCGGCGCAGCTTAGGGACCGGATCAAGAAACTGGAAACCGGAGCTCTCGCGCTGTAAAAGCCGGGCGTAAGCGGGCGACCGGTCCGGCTGGCGCTCCGCCTGAGCCGGTACTACGCACAACGCACAAAAAAAAACCGCGCTGCCTTCGTTAGCAAAAACGGGGGCCGCGCGGTTTTTTTTACTCTCTGCCGGCTACTCGGTGGCGGGGGCGCCCCCCGCGGGTTTCTTGCGCCGGCGTCGCCTGCGCCGTTTCTTCGGCTTTGCCTCGCCAGCCTCGCCGGAGGCGGGAGTTGCGGCCGGCTGCTGCGGTGCGGCCTGCTCCTCGGCAAAGCGCTGCCACCAGTCGGCCAGGGGGCGCTTGGGCGGGTTCAACTGCTCCAAAAAACGCAGGTACGCGAGGGCATCGGGGAAGACGTGGCGGATCACCACGCCGCGCGCGTTGCGGCCCGGGGTCTTCTGGAAGCGCAACTGGCAGGAGATGATCTCGCGCACCGCGATGAGCACCCGGTTCGGGATGGCAACGGTAGCGCAGAGTTCGGCGGCAAAATCGGCCAGCGCCGCGTCAGTGGCGGGCTGGGGCGCGAACCCCTCTTCGCGGAAGCCTGAGACCTTCTCCTCGAGGTATTCGCCGAACATGAGTGCTATGAGCAGCGGGGCCGAGACCTGGCCCCCCGCCCCGATGCGCTCGTCGATCCACTCGAGCGCCTTGCCGACCCGCACGTGGGGGTAGCAGTCCGACTCGCGGGAGAGCCAGGCGTCGAAGTGCGGAAAGAGCGGCTCGAAGAGCCCGTAGTGGCGCAGCATCTGGTAGGTCCGTTCGCCGGCTCCCATCATGAGGAGCTTCAGCACCTCCTCGTAGAGGCGCGGCGGCGTCGCCTTGTTGATGCTGGCGCACAACTCGCCGATCGCCGCTTCGGTCCGGGACTCGACGTTGAAGCCGAGCATCGCCGCAAAGCGGACCGCGCGGATCATGCGTACCGGGTCCTCGGTGAAGCGGACCAGGGGATCGCCTATGGTCCGGATCATCCCGTTTTTCAGGTCTTCCATCCCCCCGACGTGGTCGATGATCGAGAAGTCGGCGATGTTGTAGAAGAGGGCGTTTACGGTGAAGTCGCGGCGCACCGCATCCTCCTCCGGGGTGCCGAAGACGTTGTCCCTGAGCACCATGCCGTCTTCGCTTTTCAGCATCCGGGGGCCGCCCAACAGCTGGCGTCCGTCGCGGCCGTGGCGCGTACCCAGGTCGTCCAGGGCAGGGTCGAGCGCGGCGTCACTCGGTGCCTCGGGGGCAACCGGCTGCTCCGGGAGCTCGTTTTCGGCGTCGTCGTCAGCCTCGGCCGCGTTGCTGTCCGCGCCGGCCCGGAAGGTCGCCACCTCGATGATCTCGTCGTGGAAGTGCAGGTGCGCCAGCCGGAAGCGTCGGCCGATCAGGCGGCAGTTGCGGAAGAGCTTCTTGAGCTGGGTCGGGGTGGCGTCGGTGACGACGTCGAAGTCCTTGGGCTCGCGCCCCAATAGCAGGTCGCGCACCCCGCCGCCCACCAGGTAGGCGGTGAAACCGTGGTCGCGCAGCTTGTAGAGAACCTTGACGCCGTTGGGGCTGAGCTGCGAACGGGAGATGCTGTGCTCGGCGCGGGGAATGATCAGTTTCGTCATATTAGTGTTCATTCCTCACAAGTTAGCACAGATCTTTGCCAAAGGCAAAGGTGTCAGCCGATCTGCCAGCGACCTCATTCACTGAGTCGGGTACCACACGGGGAAAAACTTGTGCCTGTGGCTGGCCCTGAGCACTCTCATAACAATTGACGTGGGTCCCGGTTACACGGTAAAACTGAGCGCCTCCTAGAGTAAAGAGTCGGGCAGCCTTGCGGGAAAAAGGAGTGCCAGATGTCGAGAGAATTCGTGAAAGAGCTGCTTATCAAACATAAAACTGCCGAAGCGCTGGACGCCGGGCAGAAACTGGGGCACCCGCGTCAGGATATGGCCGCGCAGCACAAGCCGCACCTGGATCAGCTGCGCACCGTGGTAGCGCAGCTCGGCCCGGCGCAACTCGCCGCGACCCTCGCGGAACTGTCGCCGGAAGACGTCCCGCTGGTCTGGGGGCTGGTCCCCCACAAGATGGCGGATGCCGTGCTCGACGAGGTCGATGCGCAGCTTAGGGAGGTGCTCGAGCAGCAGCACCGCTCCTACAGCCTGAACGCCTTCGAGCTCGCCGACGGACGGCTCAAGCAGGTGGCGATCAGCTCGTCGCAGGACCTGAACCGGGTCAAGCCGATCTGGGTCGACCTGGTCGATCCCACGCGCACCGACCGGGAATGGATCGGCCACCACTTCGGCCTGGAGATCCCTGACCCGGACGACCTCACCGACCTGGAGGCGAGCGCTCGGTTCTACGTGGAGGAAAACGGCCAGATTCACCTGCACAGCGATTTCCTGCTGGACCGCGAAGGGGATTCGCGCAACATCCCGGTCGCCTTCATCCTGCACGGGGACATCCTGTTCTCGGTGCGCAGCGAGGAGCTCCCGGTGTTCCGGCTGCAGCGACTCAGGGCGCGCACCCAGAAGGGGTACGTCACCGACGGCACGGACATGCTCCTCGACCTCTACGCCGCCGACGCCGAGTACTCAGCGGACTCGCTGGAGGACTGCTACACGGCGCTGGGGGAGGTGGGGAAGCAGGTGCTCAACGAGACCATGACCGACGCCGAGGCCGCCCAGGCGCTGGCCGCGATCGCCGAGCAGGAGGACCTGAACGGCCGCATCCGCAGAAACGTCCTGGACACTCGGCGCGCGCTCACCTTCCTGGTGCGACGCAAGCTCCTCTCGGCGCCGCAGCTGGAGGATGCCCAGCAGATCCTGCGGGACATCGAGTCGCTGGACGGGCACACCGCTTTTCTCTTCGACAAGATCAACTTCCTGATGGACGCCGTGGTCGGTTTCGTCAACGTGAACCAGAACCGGGTGATCTACCGGCTCACCGTTTTGAGCGTGATCTTCATGCCGCTCAACGTGCTGGCCGGTATCGGCGGCATGTCAGAGTTCTCCATGATGACCAAGAATATCCCCTGGCCGCTCTCCTACGGCATCTTCACGGTCAGCATGTTCGTGGTCGCCTGGCTTACCTACGTGATCCTAAGACTCTACGAGCAGCACGCCAGCCGCAAGAAACCGAGCTGAGGCGAGCGTCGCGCGGGGACTTCGCTCCCCGCCAAGGCTTCTGTTTCACGCAGCATCCCCCCTGTACGTTGCTTATGAAGTATCTCTTAGTATGTTCTCGTCTTTTCCTGCTCACTATTAGCTAAAGAACCGCGGAGTTCTGCCGATGTAGTGACTTAGACGGCTTTGCTGCCGATGTCGCTATTGGCGATCTCTCACGGTATGGCAATGTGAACCTTCCTTTGACGAGGAAACAGCTATGAACATTCTTCTCGACCTGTACCTCCACCTGCGCGTCCGCACCAGGATCGTGCTGCTTTGCTTTTGTTACAGTTTCTGTATCGTCATGGCGGTGATAGCAGGGCGCTATTTGTCATTGTCCTTGTGCGTTTTGTCGACGACAGTGTTCGTCTTGTTGGGCATCTTCTTCAGCAGCCTCCTGTTCTGGTCGGTGAACGACGCGCTGAAGCGGATCATCGGTTTTCTCGAAACCATGATCAAGGGGGATCTGACCCAGCCGATCCGGGCGCTGCGCAACAACGAAATCAGCACCATCATCAGGGCTGCAGGTACCCTGCAGAGCACCATGCGGGACATCATCGGGCAGATCCTGCAGACCGCCGACCACGTTGCCAGTGCCTCCCGGCAGTTGAACCAGAACGCCAGCGAGATCGCGGCCGGTACCGATGACGTCGCCGGCAAGACCTCAACCGCCGCGGTGGCCAGCGAGGAGATGGCGGCGACCTCGGGCGAGATCGCCCGCAACTGCCAGAACGCAGCGGAGAGCTCGAACCGCGCCGGCGGCACCGCGCGGGCGGGCGCCGACGTGGTGCGCCAGACCACCAGCGGCATGGAGCGGATCGCGACGCGCGTCAAAGAGGCGGCGAACACCGTGGAACAGCTCGGCTCCCGTTCCGACCAGATCGGCCAGATCGTGGGGACCATCGAGGACATCGCCGACCAGACCAACCTCCTGGCCTTGAACGCGGCCATCGAGGCGGCGCGCGCCGGCGAACAGGGACGCGGCTTTGCCGTGGTTGCCGACGAGGTCCGTGCCCTGGCGGAGCGCACCACCAAGGCCACCCGCGAGATCGGCGAGATGATCCGCGCCATCCAGAACGACACCAGGGGGGCGGTAAGCGCCATCGAGGACGGCGTTAGCGAGGTGGAGCGTGGGGCCGAGCATTCGGTCGCCTCGGGGCGTGCCCTGGAGGAGATCCTCGAGCAGGTGAACGAGGTCACCAGGCAGGTCAGCCACATCGCGACTGCCGCCGAACAGCAAACCAGCACCACCGGCGAGATCTCGGGGAACCTGCAGAGCATCACCCAGGTGTTCCAGCAGACGGCGCGCGGGGTTTCCGAGACCGCGGCGGCTGCGGCGACGCTCTCGCAGCAGTCCGACGAGCTGCTCCGGTTGGTGGGGCGGTTCAGGCTGTAAAAGGGACCCCTGCCGGATGAAACGGGGCAGTCGCGGCGGGCGGCTGCCTTTTTTTGTGCCGAAAAAGGCCTTCTTTGACTTTTGTCATGACGACCCTTGCCCTGTTTTGCTATGCTCCCCACCATGGAAACCGCGAATAAAGCCAGAAAAGAGCACAACGACATCAAGGTCCTTAAGGCCTTCATCGGGACCTACTGCCGTGGCAAGCACGGCTCCGCCAAAGGGGAGCTCTGCCCGGAGTGCACCGGATTCCTGGCCTACGCCGAGCTCAGGCGGCGCAAGTGCCCGCTCGATCCGAAACCGGCCTGCAAGCACTGCCCGATCCACTGTTATTCCAAGGAGCGGCGCGCCCTGATCCGCGAGGTGATGAGCTATTCCGGAAGGCGGCTCATGCTGCGCGGGCGTCTGGACCTGGTTTGGCACTACTTCTTCTAAACACATCCGCGAGCCGTGCTGTTGCAGGCAGAGCTCCGGGAACGCTTACTACCAAACGGGTCGCGCGGCGGCCGGAGAGAGGACGAGATGATTCGTAAAATCGTGCAGATCGACAAGGACAAGTGTGACGGCTGCGGCCTGTGTGTACCCTCCTGCGCCGAGGGGGCGATCAGGATCGTGAACGGCAAGGCCGAGATCGCCGCCGACAACCTGTGCGACGGGCTGGGCGCCTGCCTGGGCGAGTGCCCGCAGGACGCCATCACCATCATCGAGCGCCACGCCGATGCCTTCGACGAGGACGCGGTGGAAAAGCACCTGGAGGCGAACGGTATCGTCCCCAAGGCCGACGGCCACGCCCATCCGGCTCCGCACCATGGTCATGGTCATGGTGGCGGGTGTCCCGGTTCCCGGGCCATGAGCTTCGCCCCGACCTCTAAGCAGCAGGAGGAACCGGTCAGCACGGCATCCCGGCAGAGCCAGCTCGCCCAGTGGCCGGTACAGCTGCACCTGGTCCCGGTCACGGCCCCCTATTTCCAGGGCGCGGATCTCCTCATCACCGCCGACTGCGTCCCCTTCGCCTACGCCGACTACCACCGCGACTTCCTGGCCGGCAAGGCTGTGGTAATCGGCTGCCCGAAGCTCGACGACAACAACGCCTACGTCACCAAGCTGACCGAGCTGTTCCGGGTCTCCGACATCAAGAGCATCACCGTCTTGAAGATGGAGGTCCCCTGCTGCGGCGGGATCGCCATGGCGGCCCAGCGGGCCCTCGCCGACTGCGGCAAGGAAATCCCCTTCAAGGTGGTAACTGTCAGTATTCGCGGGGAAGTCGTCGGTTAACCGAGGGGCGTTGCGGATGCTTGAACGAGGCCGGCTGACGCGGTAAAGACAAATCGGATGCTTTTTATCTTTTTTGATTGACAAGTGTCATAGCTGCTGGTACAGTTTGCCACGTTAGCTACCTCACACAGTTAAAAAGGAGACCGCACGCATGAGTCTTACTACCTTGGTTACTCAGGAAGCTCCCGATTTCACCGCACAGGCAGTCCTTCCCGACAACTCGTTTGCAGAAATTACTTTGTCGAAATACCGGGGCAAGTACGTCGTGCTGTTTTTCTACCCGCTCGACTTCACCTTTGTCTGCCCCTCTGAGATACTTGCCTTCAATAAAAGGGTTGCTGAGTTCAAGGAAAAGAACTGCGAAGTCATAGGCGTCTCCGTTGACTCGAAGTTCACGCACCTCGCCTGGAAAAACACCGCGGTTGATCAAGGCGGTATCGGGAACGTCCAGTATCCCCTGGTGGAAGACCTGACGAAGGACATCGCCCGGTCGTACGGGATCCTGCTTCCGGCAGGCGTGGCCTTGCGCGGCCTGTTCCTGATCGACACCAAAGGGGTGGTGCGCCACAGCATCATCAACGACCTGCCGCTGGGCCGCAGTGTCGGCGAGGCGCTGCGTATGCTCGACGCGCTGCAGTTCGTCGAGACTCACGGTGGCGAAGTCTGCCCTGCCAACTGGCAGGAAGGCGCCGAGTCCATGAAGCCTACCAAGGAAGGTGTTTCGCAGTACCTCGCCAAGCACGGCAAATAGTAACGTAACAGCGGCAAGGCGTGGCGTAACAGCAGCACGCAGCACCGGCAGAGAGCAGCAGTTTTCAGGCAGTACTTTCTTCTTCTCCTTGTAGCACGACAAAAAACGGCGCGATCCTCATGGGTTGGCGCCGTTTTTTGTGGTGCGCCGCAACGCGGCGGAGCGCTCCGGCAGCGAAATTCCCCGCAATTCTGCCTGCTTGCCAAGGTCTGACAATTATGTTAAAAGAACCAAGGCTGGCTGCCCTGGCCGGCATCACAGGTGCTAAGGAGTGAAAATGCGTACTAAAGTGACCATGTCGTCCTTGCTGTTACTCGTGCTTCTTGCCAGCGGCACCTGTTTCGCCCTTGAAGAGACCCAACCCGAGGCGGTGACCGAGAAGATGGCCTTCAAGTTGGTGCGCGGGGTGGCCAACGTGACAACCTCCGTCGTCGAGATCCCCAAACAGTCCTACCTGATGGTGCGCGACCGCGGCAAGGTAGGCTACGTGGTCGGACCGCTCAAGGGGATGGGGATGGCGTTTTACCGTCTCTTCTCCGGTCTTACCGAAACCATCTTCTTCGCGGTTCCCCAGCCCGGTTACTACGACCCGATGATCGCCCCGGAGTTCGTCTGGCAGGGGTGGGAAGAAAAAAGGGTCGAGCCCCGGAAGGTAACAACCGACGTTGCAGAGAAAAAGGGAGAGTGATATGCGCACCACACGCGCGGCACGCCTGGCCGTTCTGCTCATAGCGCTGTTGTTCGCGGCGTCCGGGCCGGCGCTGGCTGGCGGTCTCGACAAAACCCTGGAGGACGCCTCGCCCCAGCAGGTGGTGGACGGTATGGCCAACAAACTGGTGCGCGGGGTGGCCAACATCGCCACCGGCTGGCTCGAGATCCCCAAGCAGATCTACATCACCTGGAAGGAAGAGGGGGCCGCCAAGGGGCTCACGGTCGGTCCCGTTAAGGGGATCGGCATGACCCTGGTGCGCACCGGCGCCGGGGTCGGCGAGACGCTCACCTTCCCGGTCTCCTATCCCGGTTTTTACGACCCGTTCTTCGATCCTGCCTACGTGTGGCAAAAGGAGTAACGGCGCACCGCGAAGCTGAAAAGGCCGGTCCCCTCGTGGGGCCGGCCTTTTTTTTGCGCACGCGGTGTGCGGACAACAAAAAAGGCCGCATCTTGCGATGCGGCCTTTTTTACTACCTGAAAGGAAGAATTACTTCGCAGCCGGAGCAGCTTCTTCTTTCTTCTCTTCTTTCTTAGCAGCGTCTTTCTTAGCGGCTTTCTTAGCTTTCTTTGCTTTCTTAGCTTTCTTAACCGGAGCTTTCTCTTCTTTCTTCTCAGCAGCCGGAGCGGCAGCCGGAGCAGCCGGGGTAGCGTCAGCAGCGAAAACAACGCCAGCGAAAGCAACAGCAACGAGAGCAGCAACTACGGAGGACAGAACTTTTTTCATGGTGTAGCTCCTTGTAAAGTGATAGATGTCTGACCAATTAGCGAAGAGCGTGCCACTTTCTCATTGGAAACGTAAATCTTGCAGAAACGGCAAGATACGGAACAAGCCGTGCTGCGGCACCGGTAAGCAATCGTCAGGATCCACCCCATATGCTCCACGGGGTGCCGCAAATGGGGTATCCTGTAGGGCTGTTCCGGGCGGCGCTGCAAGGATAATACCTTGCCAGTAACGAGGTAGATTTGCTACTATGTCCGGTCACAGCTTTAACGGCTAATCTGGGGGATTTTTGCGCAATAACAGTCTTTTGTCGGTCGAAAAGCCCGCCCGTTACCTGGGCGGTGAGATGGGTACCACTATCGGCAGGGAAACTGGGCTCTCGTTCGTGCTCGCGTTTCCTGACGTTTATGAAGTAGGGATGAGCCACCTGGGGCTGCAGGTGCTCTACGGTGTACTGAAGGGGGTCCCCTGGATCACGCCGGAGCGGGTCTACGCCCCTTGGCCGGACCGGGAGGAGCAGCTGCGCCAGGAGGGGATAACGCTCGCCACCCTGGAGAACGGCACACCGCTCAAAGAGGCCGACATCCTCGGTTTCACGCTGCAGTACGAGCTCTCCTATACCAACATCCTGAACATGCTGGAGCTCTCCGGCATTCCCCTCCTGGCCGAGGAACGCCCGGCCGGCTACCCGCTGGTCATCGCCGGCGGCCCCTGCGCCTACAACCCGGAGCCGCTCGCCGAGTTCTTCGACGCCTTCCTGATCGGCGACGGCGAGGAGGCGGCGCTCGAGATCGCCGCCTGCGTGAGCGCCTGGAAGGAAGAGGGACTCGACAAGGGGGTGCTGTTGGAGCGCCTCGCCAAGATTGAGGGGGTCTACGTCCCGAGCTTTTTCACGGTGGAGTACGACCACGTCGGGCGGGTGAGCGCCATCGTGCCGCTCAAGCCGGAGTACGCCACGATCAGGCGCCGCTTCGTCGCCGACCTGGAGAAGGCCCACTACCCGACGGCTCCGGTGGTCCCCTTCTTAAAGACGGTACACGACCGGGTCAGCGTCGAGATCTCGCGCGGCTGCACCCGCGGCTGCCGCTTCTGCCAGGCGGGGTACATCTACCGTCCGGTGCGCGAGCGCAGCCCCGAGCGGGTGCTCGAGCTGGTCGAGGAGACTTTCCGCAACACAGGCTACGACGAGGTGTCGCTGCTCTCCCTCTCCACCGGCGACTACGGCTGCCTCACCCCGCTCATCAAGGGGCTCATGGACCGCTACGCCGCGCAGAAAAAAGCGGTATCGCTCCCCTCCATGCGGGTCGGGAGCCTCTCCCCCGAGATGGCGGAAGAGGTGCGCCGGGTGAGAAAGACCGGCTTCACCCTGGCCCCCGAGGCGGGGAGCGAGCGCCTGAGGCGGGTGATCAACAAGGGGATCACCGAGGCGGCGCTTCTGGACAACGCCCGTGCCGTCTTCGGCGCCGGCTGGCGGGTGATCAAGCTCTACTACATGATCGGCCTTCCCACCGAGACCATGGACGACGTCCAGGGGATCGTGGAGCTTTCCCGCGAGGTGAAGCGCCAGGGGAAGTTCGCCGGCACCGGCGGCGACGTCAACGTTTCGGTATCGAGCTTCGTCCCCAAGCCGCACACCCCCTTTCAGTGGGAGCCGCAGATCTCCGAGGCCGAGATCGTCGAGAAGCAGCACTACCTCAAGGACGAACTCAGGAAAAAGAAGCTGATCCTCAAGTGGCAGGACGCCTCGCTCTCCATGCTCGAAGGGGTCTTTGCGCGTGGCGACCGCCGGCTCTCCCGGCTCCTTATCGAGGCGCACCGACTCGGGTGTCGCTTCGACGGCTGGTGGGAGCACTACGACAAGCACAAGTGGAGCGAGGCCTTCCTGAAGGTCGGGCTCGATCCGCGCTTCTACCACCGGCGCCGGGAACTGGACGAGGTGCTCCCCTGGGACCACATCGACTGCGGCGTGACCCGCGACTACCTCATGAAGGAGTGCCAGGCGGCGCTCGTGGAGGCGGCCACCCCGGACTGCCGCGGCGCGGCCTGCACCGGTTGCGGCGTCTGCGACTTCAAGGAGCTGAAGCTGAGGCTCAATCCCGCGGTCCCCTTCGAGACCTACGCGGTTCCCTGCGAGGAGGCTCCCTTCAGCGAAGATGCCAACCGCATCCGGGTGCGCTTCGAGAAGGTGGGGCGCATGCGCTACTTAAGCCACCTGGAGCAACAGACCCTCTTCATCCGGGCCGTGGGGCGCGCGGGGATCCCGATCCGCTACTCGCAGGGGTTCCATCCGCACCCGAAGTTCTCGTTTGCCACCGCGCTTTCGGTGGGGGTCGAATCGTACGCCGAGTACATGGACTTCGAGGTGGAGGCCGGCTACCGCGCCCAGACCCTGAAGGACGCGCTGAACGGCACGCTCCCCGAGGGGATCCGGGTGCTCGAGGTGCAGGACATTCCGCTGCGGGCGCCGTCCTTGTCGGTGATCATGGAGCGGGTGCGCTACCGGGTCACCCTCCCGGCGCACCTGGCCGCGGGGCTCGACCAGCTGGTCGGGCGCTTCCTGGCTCTCGAGTCGGCGCCCTTGAGGCGCGAGAAGAAGGGGAAGGTCGTCGAATTCGACCTGCGCCACGAGCTCTTCGATCTAAAGGCCGAGGGTGCGGCGCTCGAGATGGTGGTGGGGCGCGGCAAACCCGCGGAGTACGCCGCTGCCATCCTGGGGGTGCCGGTCGAGGAGCTGCGCGAGGCGCGGCTGGAGAAGCTGGAAGTGCTCTTCTCCGAGAACGCGATTCAGGCCCAGTAGGGCCCCAGCGCCGGCCGGGCTCCGACCAGACAGTTCGTTTTTAAGTTTTTCAATTTCATATAGGTAACGAGGGGTTAGTATGGGTAACGAGCTGGTGATCAACACCACGTCCCACGAGACCCGCATCGCGCTCATCGAGAACGGCACCATAGCCGAGCTCTACGTCGAGCGCAGCCGCGTCAAGGGGATCATCGGGAACATCTACAAAGGGAAGGTGGTGCGCGTGCTGCCGGGGATGCAGGCCGCCTTCGTGGACATCGGGCTTGAGAAGGCCGCCTTTCTCTACGTGGCCGACGTCTTCGACTCGATGGAGGAGTACGACACCTTCATCGACCCGGAGTCCGGCGAGGAGCCGGTGCCGCACCCGCTGCACCCGATCGAAGAGCTGCTCCAGGAGGGGCAGGAGCTCTTGGTGCAGATCTCCAAGGAGCCAATCGGCACCAAGGGGGCCCGCATCACGGCGCACATCTCGCTCCCCGGGCGCCACCTGGTCTACATGCCGACCGTGGACCACGTCGGCATCTCGCGGCGCATCGAGGACGAAGCCGAGCGCGAGCGCCTGAAGGAGATCGTCGACCGGATCAAGCCGGCGGGGGGCGGTTTCATCGTGCGCACGGTATCGGAGGGGAAGAGCGAGGAGGACCTGATCGCCGACCTCAACTACCTCACCAAGCTCTGGGACGAGGTGGCCAAGAAGAAGGACAAGATCGGTGCGCCCAGCCTGATCCACTCCGACCTCGACGTGACCCAGAAGGTGGTGCGCGACATCCTGACCGAGTCGGTGGAGCGCATCGTGGTTGACTCGAAGCCCGAGCACGACAAGATCGTCCAGTTCATCACCACCTTCATGCCCAAGATGAAGTACTCCATCGAGCTCTACGACGAGGAGGAACCGATCTTCGACCACTTCGGGCTCGAGGTGGAGATCAGCCGGGCGCTCGGGCGCAAGGTCTGGCTCAAAAGCGGCGGCTACATCATCATCGAGCAGACCGAGGCGCTCACCGCCATCGACGTGAACACCGGGCGCTACGTGGGGAAGCACAACCTCGAGGATACCATCCTAAAGACCAACCTCGAGGCGGTGAAGGAGATCGCCTAC
Source organism: Geomonas silvestris (assembly GCF_014193515.1). Lineage (GTDB taxonomy): Bacteria > Desulfobacterota > Desulfuromonadia > Geobacterales > Geobacteraceae > Geomonas > Geomonas silvestris. The sequence goes on from NZ_BLXX01000002.1 coordinate 584,670, forward strand.
CAGCTTCGCCTCAGGAACCTGGGCGGGATCATCATCATCGACTTCATCGACATGGAGAAGGAGGTGAACCGGGAGAAGGTCTACGGCGCGCTCGAGGAGGCCTTGAAGAGCGACAAGTCGAAGACCAACATCCTGAAGATCTCCGAGCTGGGGCTCGTCGAGATGACCCGGAAAAGGGTGCGCGAGAGCCTCGGGCGCATGATGTGCGAGCCCTGCCCCTACTGCGAGGGGAGGGGGTATGTGAAGTCCAAGATCTCGGTCTGCCACGAGATCTTCCGCGAACTACGCCGCGAGATGCTCGACATCAGGGGTACCAAGGTGATGCTCACCGTGCACCCGGCGGTGGCCGACCTCCTCTACGACGAGGAGCGCCGCGGGCTCGAGGAACTGGAGAAGAACTTCAAGAAGCGCATCACGGTGCGCGCCAAGCCCGGCTTTCACCAGGAGCAGTTCGAGGTGGCCGTCAGCTAGGTTTTGGTAGTGCTGAGACCGATCGGTCCGATCCCTCTGATCGTTCGGATGAAAATAAACTGCACCGGAGAAAAAACGATGATTGGCACCCCGTTGAAACAAGGCGCGACGAAGATCATGCTGCTCGGCTCGGGAGAGCTTGGCAAGGAAGTGGTAATCGAGGCCCAGAGGCTGGGGGTCGAGGTGGTGGCGGTGGACCGCTACGACAACGCCCCGGCGATGCAGGTGGCGCACCGCAGCCACGTGATCGACATGCTGAACCGCGAGGAGCTGGACCGCGTCGTGCGCCTGGAGAAGCCGGACTACCTGGTCCCCGAGATCGAGGCGATCAACACCGAGTTCCTCCTGGAGCTGGAAGCCGACGGCTTCAACGTGATCCCGACCGCCCGGGCCACCAACCTCACCATGAACCGGGAAGGGATCCGCCGGCTGGCCGCCGAGGAGCTGGGGCTCCCCACCGCGGCGTACCGTTTTGCGAGCAGCCTCGAGGAGTACCGCGAGGCGGTGGCGGCGATCGGGCTCCCCTGCGTGGTGAAGCCGATCATGAGCTCGTCGGGCAAGGGACAGAGCGTCCTGCGCCAGGAGGCCGACCTGGAGCGCTCCTTCAACTACGCCATGGAAGGGGCGCGCGGCGCCTCGGACCGGGTCATCGTCGAGGAGTTCATCCCTTTTGACTACGAGATCACCCTTCTTACCGTGCGCAGCGTCACCGGTACGAGCTTCTGCCCCCCCATCGGGCACCGCCAGATCGACGGCGACTACCACGAATCGTGGCAGCCGATGGCGATGGCGCCGGCGGTCCTGGCCGAGGCGCGCCGCCAAGCCGAAGCGGTGACCGGTGCCCTGGGCGGGCGCGGCCTCTTCGGGGTCGAGTTCTTCATCAAGGGGGACAAGGTCTGGTTCTCCGAGGTCTCGCCCCGGCCGCACGACACCGGCATGGTGACCCTCATCTCGCAGAACCTCTCCGAGTTCGAGCTGCACGTGCGCGCCATCCTGGGACTGCCGGTCCCCGAGGCCGAAAACGTGGCGCCGGCCGCGTCCCACGTGATCCTCGCCGAGGAGCAGGCGGCGGAGGTGGCCTTCGAGGGGGCGGCCCAGGCGCTCACCGTGCCGGGGACCAAGCTGCGCCTCTTCGGCAAGCCTGACGCCCGCCGCAACCGCCGCATGGGTGTCGTGGTGGCGTTTGGCGCCGACACCGACGAGGCGCGCAGCAAGGCCGAGCAGGCGGCCCACCAGGTGAAGATCAACAAGCTGAGCTAGACGGATCGGATGAAAAGGGTTCTCCAGGTCCCTTCTCCCCTTGGGGGAGAGGGGACTCCCGGTTCAACGGTTTCGAAGAGGTCCCAGATGAACTTTCTGAATGCAATGGCTTTGGAGGAGCGCTCCGAAGCCTTCAGCCAAGGAGGAAACCATGGAATTCGCTGCGAAACTGTCTGAAGTGCCCGATTGGGGGAAGAAGCTCGTGAAGGTAGGCGGGCAGGAGATCCTGCTGGTGAAAACCAAGGGGGAGGTGTACGCCTGCGAGCCGGAGTGCCCGCACCAGTACGCACCGCTCTCCGGGGCGCTCGTGAAGGAGGCAGGGAAGATCACCTGCCAGCGCCACGGCTACAAGTTCGACCTGAAAACCGGCGCCTGCGATCCCTTCCCGGAGTACACCCTGAAGGTCTACCCGGTGGAAGTCAGAGGCGAGGATATCTACGTAGCAGTAGGGTAGATCCGAGCCCCACGTTCCTCGCTCCCACCCTCCTGCAGACCTGGACAGGCGGATGTGGCAGATTCAGGTTCAACTGAGCTGGGCTCGCTCACAGGCGCCCGACGGGAACCGCCGGAAGCTCTACCCCAGAAAAATTGCCTGTCACTGCAAAAAACCTTGACTTCGCGATTCTTTCAGGATAACTTTTAGCGCTCTTTGTAAATTCAGGATAAAGGTGGTGAAGTTCATGTACGCAGTAGTTAAAACCGGAGGGAAGCAGTATAAAGTTTCCGAAGGCGACTTTCTGAAAGTCGAAAAACTGGAGGGTGCGGTAGGCGATACCGTCGAGTTCTCCGAAATCCTGATGGTTGGCGGCGATAAGGTTGTTATCGGAACACCTTTAGTGCCCAGCGCCTCTGTGGTCGGCAAGATTGTCGAGCAGGGCAAAGACAAGAAGATCCTCGTCTTCAAGTCCAAGCGCCGGAAGGACTCCAGGAAACTCAACGGGCACCGTCAACTCAGGACCATTCTGAAGATTGAGAAGATCAACGCCTAAGCAATACTAACAGGACGGCGCGGGAGCCCGCAGTTCCTTGCGGGGATAGCGGACTTACCGTCAGAAGGAGCAGAAAATGGCACACAAGAAAGGCGTCGGCAGTTCCAGGAACGGCCGCGACTCCGACGGCCAAAGACTTGGCTGCAAGAAGTTCGGCGGTGAGGCGGTAAAAGCCGGCAACATCATCTACCGTCAGCACGGCACCAAGATCCACCCGGGCAACAACGTCGGCCTTGGCAAGGACTACACCCTGTTCGCCCTCATCGAAGGCGTGGTGAAGTTCGAGCGCATGGGCAAAGACCGCAAGAAGGTCTCCGTCTACCCGGCGAACTAAGCCGCTCAAAGCAACAAAAGCGTAAAAGCCCGGAGCCGCATGGTCCGGGCTTTTGCCGTTTGCATCAGGGAAAAACCAAATGAGTTTTATCGACGAAGTAAAGATACATGTGAAGTCCGGTGACGGCGGCGCGGGATGCGTCTCGTTCCGCCGCGAGAAGTTCATCCCGTTGGGCGGACCGGACGGCGGCGACGGCGGCAAGGGGGGCGACGTGATCGTCAAGGTCTCCCCGCAGCTCGCGACGCTCTTGGACCTGCGCCAGCACCCGCACCAGAAGGCCGGTGGCGGCCGAAACGGCATGGGGAAGGACCGCCACGGCGCCAACGGCGCTACGCTGGAGATCCTGGTGCCCCAGGGGACCGTGGTGAAGGACGCCGAGACCGACGAGATCCTCGCCGACCTGACCGAGCCGGAGGCCGAGGTGGTGCTCCTTAAAGGCGGCCGCGGCGGCCAGGGGAACACCCGGTTCAAGACCGCGACCCACAAGGCGCCCAAATTCGCCCAGCCCGGCGAGCCCGGTGAAGAGAAGTGGATCCGCCTGGAGCTCAAGCTGATGGCGGACGTCGGCCTTTTGGGGATGCCGAGCGTGGGCAAGTCCTCGCTCATCACCAAGATCTCCGCGGCGCGTCCCAAGATCGCCGAGTACCACTTCACCACCTTGAAGCCGAACCTCGGCGTGGTGCAGTACAAGAACTACCGCAGCTTCGTGATGGCGGACATCCCTGGTCTCATCGAAGGCGCCAGCGAGGGGGCGGGGCTTGGGCACCGCTTCCTGAAGCATCTGGAGCGCACCGGGCAGCTCTTGCACCTGCTCGATCTCTCCTGGATGCCCGAGCGCGACCCGATTGCCGAGTACGAGGCGATCAACCGGGAGCTCGCGCTCTTCAACCCGGAACTTGCCGAAAAGCGCCAGACCGTCGTGATCAACAAGATCGACCTGCCGCACGTCCGTGAGAACCTGGCCCAAGTGCTCCCCTACTTCGAGGAGCGGGGCATCAAGGTGTTCCCGATCTCGGCGGCGACGGGAGAGGGGATCGCGGAGCTTTTGGACGACATCGCGATGAACCTGTGGGGCGAGCCGGACGAGACCTGGTAAGCGAAGCAGATGGCACGAAAAAAGGGGGGAGCTGAATTTCAGCTCCCCCTTTTTGTATCTCAGGCTCCTGAACGCCTCAACCTAAGGCAAGTGCCGATTCGACGAGGCGCAGGAGCGGGGTCGGGTAGATCCCGATCACCACGATGCCGAGCGAGGTGCAGACCAGGGCGAACGACTCGGCGCGGCTGCAGGGTTTCGGAAGATTGGCCCCGGCCGGGCGCATGTAGAGCTGCACCACCACTCTCAGGTAGAAGTAGGCGGATATGGCGGCGAAGAGGATGCCGATGACCGCGAGGACGATCTCGCCGCCGCGGATGGCGGAGTAGAAGACGAAGAACTTCCCGATAAACCCGGCGGTGGGGGGGATCCCCGCCAGGGAGAGCATGGCCAAGGCGAGCACGCCGCCGCGCAGGGGGGCACTGAAGCCGAGCCCTGCGAAGTCGGTGATGGCGCCGCGTTCGCCGTTGGCGGAGAGCGAGGCCACGGCGCCGAAGGCAGCCAGGTTCATCACGGTGTAGATCGCACCGTAGAGGAGCACGGCGGAGTAGCCGTCGCGGGTGCCGGTCATAAGCGCGAGCGTCAGGTAGCCCATGTGGGCGATGGAGGAGTAGGCGAGCATCCGCTTCAGGTTGGTCTGGCGCAGCGCCGCCAGGTTTCCGAGCCCCATGGAGAGAAGCGACAAGAGGTAAAGCGGCAGATGCAGTTCGGCACGGGGCGGCGCGAACGCGAGGAGCATGAGCAGGAAGGCGGCGCCGGCGAATTTCGAGGTGGTGGAGAGCAGTCCCGCCACCGGGGCCGGAGCGCCCTGGTAGACGTCGGGAGTCCAGAGGTGCGCCGGGACCAGGGAGAGCTTGAAGGCGATGCCGATGAGGACGAAGCCCCAGCCTGCGGTGAGGATGGAGTGGAACCCGGCGGGCGCCGTGAGGGCACCCAGGGCGAGGGTGCCGGTGCCCGCGTAGATGAGCGCGAGCCCGAAGGCGGTGACCGCAGCGGCCACGGCTCCGATGAGGAGGTACTTAAGCCCCGCCTCGGCTGATTCCGCTCGCCCCAGGTCCATGGCGACCAGGACGTAGAACGAGAAGGCGACCGCCTCGAGGGCCAGGAACAGGGTGAGCATGTTGGTCGCGCAGGGGAGCACGCACAGGGCGAAGAGGCAGAAGATGACGGTGGCAGGGTACTCCTCGCCGCGGATCTCGTGGCGCAGGTTATAGCCGTGCGAGAGCAGCAGCGTCAGCGCGGCAGCCACGCAGAAGACCGGGATAAGGTAGCGGGCCAGCGGTGTGAAGGCGAGGCCGGGGAGGCCGGCGCTGTTGACCGGAGAGACGGCGGCTGCGCAGAAACCGGCGGCGAGCGCGGCGGCGGCACCAACCACGGTAACGACGCGCACCTGGCAGAACGGTCCCGCGAGGAGCACCAGGAGCGAGGCGACGCCTACGATGATCAAGGGCAAAAGTGAAATGGCATCGGAAAACGTCATCATTGCTCCAAAAAACTCTAAAAGCCTCACCACAGAGGTACACAGAGGAAAGGCCAAACCTCAAGCAAAGTGAGGAAAACCTACAACACAAACCTTTGAATACCGTCTTTGAGGTGACCGACGTTGAAATTGATCAGAAGCCCAACGTCTTTACCACTCAGCCTCAGGTACGACATGAGTTGTGCCACGTGAATCGGATGAACAGTGTCTACGGCTTTGAGCTCGACTATAACCTTGTCTTCAACCAACAGGTCAATACGGTATCCCAGTTCGATAGTAATGCCGTCATAGCAAACCGGCAGTATCACCTGCGACCTGGCCTTCATTTCCCGGGCGTGCAGTTCATGCAGCAGCACCCCTCGTATGCACTTTCCAGAAGTCCCGGACCCAGCGTGGTGTGAACTTTAATCGCTGCAGAGATGATATTCCCGGTAACCAGGTTCGTTTCCATGCTTTCCCCTGTGTTCCTCGGTTTTCCCTCTGTGTCCTCTGTGTTAAAGATTTTGATCCTAGGCCTTTGTCAGTAAAGCGATCGGCACCTTGATGAGGTCGAGAACCGGCGCGGGGTGGACGCCGAGGTAGACGCCTATTACTGCCAAGGAGGCCAGGGTCGCGCTCTCGCGCAGGCTGAGATCGCTCACACTCATCGGCTGGCTCGGGGTGCCAAAAAGGATGTCCTGCACCAACCGCACGGTGTAGACGAGGGTCAGCACGATCCCTAAAAACGCCCCCAATGCCGCTCCCGGGGCTACCCGGAAGGTTCCCACCAACACCAGGAATTCTCCCACAAAGTTGTTGAGTCCCGGCAGACCGGCCGAGGCCATGTTGAAGAACAGGAAGAAGAAGGCCAGTACCGGCACCTTGCCCCACAACCCTCCGTAGTTAAGCGACTCGCGGTCCCCGGTCCTTTCGGACAGCATCCCGACCAGTACGAACAACGCGCCGGTGGTGATGCCGTGGTTCACCATCTGCAATACGGCGCCGGAGAGCGCGACCGGGCTCCAGGCGGCGATCCCAAGGGCGATGAACCCCATGTGGCTCACGCTTGAATAGGCGACCAGGCGCTTCATGTCCTTCTGCGCGAAGGCGATCCAGGCACCGTAGACGATGCCGACGACGGCGCAGACGTAGATGACCGGGGTGAAGGCGCGCGCGGCATCGGGTAAGAGCGGATAGGTGAAGCGGATCAGGGCGTAGGCCGCGGTCTTGGCCAGGATCCCGGCCAGGACGACGGTTCCCGCGGACGGCGCGTCGCAGTAGGCGTCGGGGAGCCAGCTGTGCAGCGGAACGAGCGGGAACTTGACCCCCAGCGCCAGGAGGAACGCGGCAAAGAGCCAGAGCCCGGTGGTGTAAGGGATCTGGGTGTGCACCAGTTCGGCAAGGGCGAAGCTGTAGCTGCCGGTCTGGGCGCCGTGCATGAGGTACAGGGCGATGATGGCCACCAGCATGAGCAATGAGCCGATGAAGGTGTACAGGAAGAACTTCACCGCAGAGTACAGCTTGCGCCCGTTGCCCCAGATCCCGATCAGGAAGAACATGGGGATCAGCATCGCCTCCCAGAAGAGGTAGAAGAGGAAGAGGTCGAGGCTCAGGAAGACGCCGAGGATCCCGGTCTCGGTAGCGAGCAGCAGGGCGAAGTAGAGCGGCACCCGCTCCTTGATCTCCTGCCAGGAAAGGAGCATGGCGATCACGGTGATGAAGGCGGTCAGAAGAACCAGCACGAGGCTGATGCCGTCCATCCCCAGGGTATAACGGATGCCGAAGCGCTCGATCCAGGGGAGATCCTGGTACAGGAAATACCCGGTGGGGCCGGCGGCAGGGGCGGCGCTGCCGAGCCAGGCGCCGAGCGCAAGTTCGGCCAGTGCGGTCAGCAGGGCGAATACCCGTGCGGTCGCCGGGCTGCGCCACAAGAGGACGACCGACACCCCCCCGACCAGAGGGAGGAAGAGCAGCAGTGTCAATATCGGGAAGTCAGGGTTCATGCCGTCTCATCCGGTAAGGCGCAACGCGCCGGTTGATGCTAGTTAGAGTGAACGCCAGGCAAGGTAACCCAGGAGCAGGGCTCCACCGGCGGCAAAGCTCAAGAGGTACACCGCGACCTGTCCGGTGGTCCAGCGCCCGAGCCAGCTTCCGGTGCTGCCGACGCCGTTCGCCAGGCCGTCCAGGCCGCGGTTGATGACCCCTTCGTCGACCTGCTGCCAGAGCACCCGGGAGAGCGCCTGGTAGGGGCGGATCAACAGGGCCTGGTAGAGCGCGTCGAAGTACCAGCCGTTAAACAGGAAGGCGACGAGGGGCGCGGGCTTCAGGAGGGACTCCTGCAGGCGGTTTTCGCGCGCCGCGCCGCCGTAACGGACGTGGGCCACGAAGACGCCGGCGATGGCCAGGGTACCCGCGATCCCCTGCAGCGCGAGTTCCTCGGTGTGCGAGGGCTCGACGGGGTGGGCGCCGTTTAAGGAGCCGAAGAAGGAGCCGAGGAAGCCGCCACCCAGGTACCCGGGGAGATCCAGGATGCCGCCGAAGAGCCCGAGCAGGGCAAGCGGAATCAGGATGAGTTCCATGGCGAGGATGTCGCTCTTCACGTGGTGCACGTGCGGGTGTGCGTTGCTGCCGAAGAAGACCAGGTAGACCATCCGGAAGCTGTAGAAGGCGGTGATGAGCGCGGTCAAGAGCCCCAGGAAGTACAGGGCCTCGGAAAGCGGGGTCCCCTTTATCCAGAGCGCGCTGAGGATGCTGTCCTTGCTGAAGAAGCCGCCGGTGAGCGGCAGTCCGGCCAGACAGGCGGCGCCGGCCAGGAAGCACCAGAAGGTGACCGGCAAGGTGCGGCGCAGCCCTCCCATCCTGAAGATGTCCTGCTCGTGATGCATGGCGGTGATCACGCAGCCGGCGCCCAAGAAGAGCAGGGCCTTGAAGAAGGCGTGCACCAGGAGGTGAAAGGTGGCGGCGGTGATGGCGCCGGCTCCGACGCCAAGCATCATGTAGCCGATCTGGCTGATGGTCGAGAAGGCGAGCACCCTTTTCAGGTCGCGCTGGGCCAGGGCACAGCTGGCACCGTAGAAGGCGGTCAGCCCGCCCACGACGGCGATGGCGGAGGTGGTAACGATCGAGGCGCCGATCAGCGGATACATGCGCGCCAGGAGGTAGACCCCGGCGGTCACCATGGTCGCCGCGTGGATCATGGCGGAGACCGGCGTCGGGCCGGCCATGGCGTCGGGAAGCCAGACCATGAGCGGCAGCTGGGCGGATTTCCCGATGGCGCCGGCCAGCATGAGGAGCCCGAGCGCGGTGACGATCCCTGCCGGCACCAGGAACCCCATGCCGTTCACCTGGGTGATGGAAAGGGTGCCGAAGAGCTGGAACAGCCAGGCGAGCGCCACCATGAGGGCGGTATCTCCGATCCTGGTGGTGATGAAGGCCTTGCGCCCCGCGTCGGCGTTCTCCTTCTCGGTGTACCAGAAACCGATCAGGAGATACGAGCAGAAGCCGACCCCTTCCCAGCCGAGGTAAAGAAGCACCAGGTTCTCGGCCAGGACCAGGGTGAGCATGGCGAAGACGAAGAGGTTCAAGAGCGCGAAGAAGCGGGCGTAGTCTGCCTCACTTGCCATGTAGAAGACCGAGTAGAGGTGGATAAGCCCGCAGACAAAGCCGATCATCAGGCAAAGCGACAGCGAGAGCGGGTCGAGGTAGAACGACAGGGGGAGCGCCAGATCGAAGGCCTGGAACCAGGTAGCCACCACGACCTTCTCCGGGTCGCGGTAGGCGAGGGCCGCCAACACGGCACAAACGAAGCTCCCCCAGACCGCGGCGCAGGCGAGCGACTCGGCCAGCCGGCGCGGCAGGTTCCTGCCGACCAGGGCGTTCAGCACTCCACCAAGGAGCGGGATGAGCAGCATGAGTGAGAGGTAGGTCGTCATAGGCTTGGGGTCCGAATTCGTCTAACGGGGAGGGCCCCGCGGGTTTGGCTGCCGGGGGAATCACCCCTTCATGCTGTTGAAGTCGTCGGTATCGACCGACTGCCTGCGCCGGTGCAGGTAGACCACCATGGCGAGGGCCAGCGACACCTCGGAGGAGGTGAGGGCCATCAGCATGAGGGAGAAGATCTGCCCGTCGGCCATCCCCCACTGGGAGGAACCTCCGACGAGCGTCAGCATGACGGCGTTCAGCATGATCTCGATGCCGATCAGCATCATGATGACATTGGCGCGCCAGGCGATGGTGCAGGCAAGCCCCATGGCGAAGAGGAGAGCTGCCAGTATCAGCACGTGAAAAAGCGGGATGGTCATCTGCGCCTCCCGAGATAGATGGCCCCCACCAGCGCGAAGAGGAGCTGCAGCGAGACCAGCTCGACGGCGACACCGTAGCGCTGGAAGAGGGTCTGGGAGAACTGGCGCACCGAGATGCCATGGAACGCCGCCAGCGGCTGCGCGTGGTGCTGAGCGGCCAGCACACCTACCGACGCGGCGGTCACCAGCACCAGCACGAGGGCCGGGATCCAGTCCACGAGCCGGGGCGACTTCATGCGTTCGGGGTGCCCCAAATCGAGCATCATGATGACGAACAGGAAGAGCACCATGATCGCGCCGGCGTAGATGATCACCTCGAAGGCTGCCACCAGCGGGGCGCCCAAAAGGTAGAAGATCAGGGCCAGCGCGAAAAACGAGTTGACCAGGTACACGATGGCGCGCACGGCCTGGCGGGCAGTGATGGCAAAGCCGGTCCCGACCAGGGTGACCAACGCCAAGATGTAGAAAAGGGTCGCTTCCATGAGACTCCTGCCTCGGGCTCCTAGGGGAGCAGGGTTCTAACGTCCACCGGCGGCTGTTCGCCGGGGTTGCCGCCGCGCGGGCTCACCACACCGATCCCGGCATGACGGTAAAAATTGTAGTTCGGGTCCTTCCCGGTGCCGTCGATCAGGAGGTCCTCCTTCTCGTAGACCCAGTCGATAACCTGGCGTTTGGACGGGATCATCTCCGGAGCCATCTGGATCGCGAGCGTCGGGCAGGCCTCGGCGCACAGGCCGCACAGGATGCAGCGCGCGAAGTTGATGCGGAACCAGGCGGCGTAGCGCCGGCCGTTCTCGGCCTCGGCGGCCGCCATCGAGATGCAGTCGACCGGGCAGGCCCCGGAACAGAGGTAGCAGGCAACGCAGCGCTCGGCGCCGTCGGGGTCGCGGGTCAAGACGATGCTGCCGCGGAAGCGCTCCGGCATGGGACGCTTCTCTTCCGGGAACTGCACGGTCGCAGGCTTGCGGAAGATGTGACGCAGCGTGATGGAGAGGCCGGTCAGGATCCCCCCGATGCCGGTTACGGTTTCTTTTATGTCGCTCAGTATGCTCATCGGTTTCCTGCGCCCAGGGTCGGGGCACCGTGGCATTCAGCCGCGGCTGGTAGTGCTTCCGGAAGAGCCGGGGGATGGAGCGAACCCCATCCCCGCGGTGCGGAAGGTCCGGATAAGGAGGTTGTGGCTCAAGGGCCGTCGGTTCAGTGGGGTTTCAGCGACTTCACCAGGATCTGCAGCGATTCGGGATGCTGGTTGTGTTCTGCGTACACCATGGCGGTACTGCCGGAGTTCGACATGGCCAGCGGATCGGCGCCGTGCCAGATGAGGGTCTGGATGGTCTGGTCGCAGCCGTAGTTCGCGGCGAGCATCAAGGGGGTGTGCCCGTCGCGGTCGCGGGGATCCACCTGAGCGCCGCGGCTCAAGAGGAGGTGAACCACGTCGGCCCTGCCGTTGGCCGCGGCGTAGTGCAGCGGCGTCTTCCCTTTGTCACTTTTGGCGCTCAGGTTGGCGCCACGATGCAACAGATCTTCCACCTCGGCCACTTTTCCATCCCTGGCAGCTATCATGAGCGCAGTATGCCCATGACGGTCCGCCAGATCCACCTGCTGCATGAACCCCTCTCCATCTCCGATTTCAACAGTTGTCTTCATCAGATCCTCCTTTGGTGAGATTGCATGAGAACACGGCGCCTTATCGTAAAGCAAGCCACCAGCCGGTGGCGAGGATGTTAAGGAGCGCAAGCGGTGTCAGAAATTTCCAGCCCAGGTGCATCAGTTGGTCGTAGCGAAGTCGCGGCAGAGTCCCCCTTACCCAGATGAACAGGAATGCGATGACGAAAACCTTGAGAAAGAACCAGACGATCGGCGGCAAAAGCGGCCCGCGCCAGCCGCCCAGGAAGAAGAGCGAGGCGAGCGCGCTTAAGGCGATGATGTTGATGTACTCCCCCACGAAGAAAAGCCCGAAGCGCATCCCGGAGTACTCGGAGTGGAACCCGGCCACCAGTTCCCCCTCGGCCTCCGGGAGGTCGAACGGGATGCGCCGGCACTCGGCGAAGATACTGACCAGGAAGATCACGAAGGCCAGCGGCTGGTAGACGATGAAGGGCATGTCCGCCTGGGCGTTCACGATGTCGGAGAGCCTGAAGGACTTGGAGAGCATCACCACCGGAACGAGCGAGAGCCCCATGGAGAGCTCGTAGGAGATCAGCTGGGACAGGCCCCTGATGCTCCCCAAGAGCGCGTACTTCGAGTTGGAGGCCCACCCCCCAAGCGCGATGCCGTACACCGCGATGGCGGAGAGCGCCAGGAAGAAGAGGACCCCCACGTCGAGGTCGGTGATCTGCAGCGCCACCTCGCGCCCGAAGAGGTGCAGCGGCGCGCCAAGCGGCACCACGGAGAAGGTGAGGATCGCGGGAATGGCCGCCATGGCCGGCGCCAGCGAGAAGAGGAGCCGGTCCGCGGCCTTGGGGATCATGTCCTCCTTGGTGAGCATCTTGATGACGTCGGCCAGGGGCTGCATGAGGCCGAAGGGGCCGACCCGGTTCGGGCCGATGCGGTCCTGCATCCAGGCGAGGATGCGCCGCTCCGCCAGCACCAGGTAGGCGGCAAAGGTGAGGATGATGGCGTAGAGCGCCACGATCTTCCCCAGCATGAGCGCTATGTCGACGGCGTTCCAGGTCATAGGGTATCCGGCTCCGAGCTCTTGAATAGGCCGAAGATCCGCTCTCCGCCCGCCTCCGGGTCCATCTCGCGCAGCGGGCGCCAGCTGCCGGTGAGCGGTTCGACGATCGGCTCGCCACCAAGCTTTTCCAAGAGGCGCGCCATGGCCTTCCAGGCCTCGATCTCCTGCCCGCCGGGAATCTCGCCGCGCGGGATCCGGGGGGGCTGGGGCGGCGGCACCTCGGGCTGACCGGGCGCCGGCTCGCCGTAGCGGGACTGCGCGTAGTACTTGGCGTCCAGCCCCCTAAGCGGGAGCCCGGGGCGGAAGGTGCGCTCGAAGCGCTGGGCGCGCCCCTCGAAGTTGATGCTCGTCCCGGTCGACTCCATCCAGGTGGTGGTCGGGAGAAAGACGCCGGCTTTCTGGGCGAGTTCCGAAGTGCGCCAGTCGGCGCACCCCAAGACGGTGACCCCCTTCAGGTTGGCCGCGGAGAGGTCGCTTTCGAAGGCGACGATGCCGCGCACCTTCTTGGCGGCGAGTACCTCGGCAAAGGGAACCGCGCCGTGCTTGCGGGCGGCCAGGCCCGCCGCGAAACCGTTGGGGCCGGGCTGCAGTACGGCGAGGCGCACCCCCTTGGCGGCGAGGGGAGCGAGCTCCTCGTGCGGGGTGCGGGCGGCGTGGCAGACGACGATGGCCCGCGATGCGGTTTCCAGCGGAACCTCGGCCAGCGTCGCCGCGTCGAGGCAGTCGAAGGGGAGCCGCTGCTCGCTGGGGAGCGCCGGGGCGTCCACCCGGTACACCTTGGTGCCGGTGAGCGACGCCTTGCGGATGAAGGGGGCCAGCATCGGTCCCTCGTTCATGAGGTCCACCGAGAGGAGCACGATGCAGTCGGCGCTGGCCAGATCCGCCGGTGCGGCCACGTTCTGTTCGGTGAGGAGCTCGGTCGCGAACTGGCTCCCCTTTGCCTCGGCGGGGTCGCCGTAAAAGCTGAGCGCGGCGGCCTCGAAATTCGCCGCCAGTTCCCCCAGCATGAGACACCCCTCCAGGGAGAGCCGGGAGGAGCCGACAAAGGCGAGGCTCTCCGGCCCGTGCACCTCGAGGAAGTCGTAGATACGCGCGGCCAGCGCGTCGAGTGCCGTCTCGTAGTCGGTCGCCTCCCCGTCCACCTTCGGCTCGCGCGGGCGGGAGGGGTCGTTGATCCCCTTCTTGTCGAAGCGGGCGCGGTCGCAGATGAACCAGCTGTTCACCTGGTCGTTACGGCGCCCCACGATCTTGATCACCTCGCGCTGGAAGGCCTGCGGCGCCAGGTTGCACCCCACCGAGCAGTGCTGGCAGATGGAGGGGGAGAACTGGTAGTCCCAGTAGCGCGCCCGGTAGCGCCCGGTCTTGTCGGTGAAGACGCCGGTCGGGCAGATGTCCACCAGGTTCCCCGAGAAGGGGGACTCGAGCGGGCCGTCCTCGAAGCGGCCGAAATAGACCCTTCCCGCGCTCCCGGTCACGCCGAAGTCGGTGCCGCCGGCGTAGTCCTGGTAGAAGCGGACGCAGCGGTAGCACTGGATGCAGCGGTTCATCTCGTGGTAGACGTGCTCGCCCAGGTACTGGTTCCTGTGGGTGCGCTTGTCACCCTGGTAGCGGCGCCGGCTGTGCCCGCCGGCGATGGTGAAGTCCTGCAGCAGGCACTCGCCACCCTCGTCGCAGACCGGGCAGTCGTGCGGGTGGTTCATCATGAGCCACTCGATGACCAGGGCGCGCATCTTCAGGGCCTCGGGGTCGGTGGTGGAGACCACCATGCCGTCCTGCGCCGGGAGCGAGCAGGACATCTGGATCCCCTTCACCGGGCCGTCCAGCATCTTCACGGCGCACAGGCGGCAGGCGCTCGCCAGCGCGAGGGCAGGGTGGTAGCAGAAGTGCGGGATGGTGATCCCGATGCTGCGGGCCGCCTCGAGTACGGTGGTTCCCGGTGCCACCTCAACCGGCAAATTGTCGATGATCAGCTTCGGCATTACGTTCCTTGCTTGTCAGTGTCAATCCCAACTGCACTTCATTAGGTTCCTGCCGATGTCGTGGAACCCGAGTCCCCCCGCCCTTGACGGGAGGGGGACAGGGGGTGGGTGAAGTCGCCATCGGCGGTGAGGGTGGCACCTTCCCCCTCACCCTGACCCTCTCCCGCAGGGGGAGAGGGGACTTTTGGTCGTCACTCGCGTTTTCAAGGCAAACTCACTTAAACGGGCACTTGTGCTGGACGATGTGCTCGCGCAGCTCCGCCTCGAAGTGCCTGAGCAGCCCGTCCAGCGGTGCCATGGCCCCCGGCGCCAGGGCGCAGAAGGTGTAGTTCAGGTACTTTACGTGTTCGCGCAGGATCTCGATGTCGCGCTCCTCGCCGCCGCCCGCCTCGATCCGGGTCAGGACCTCCTTCACGAAGGGGAGCCCCTCGCGGCACGGGGTGCACCAGCCGCAGGATTCCCGGGCGAAGAAGGTGATCAGGTTCAAGGTGGCGGCCACCAGGCAGCACCCCTCCTCGAAGATGATGATGGCGCCGGAGCCCAGGCGCGAGCCGACCTTGGCGACGGTGTCGTAGTCCATCGGCACGTCGAGGTGCTCAGGCGTCAGGAACTGGGTCGAGGCGCCGCCGGGGATGCAGGCCTTGAACTTGGTCCCCGGCTTCATGCCGCCGCAGGGGCCGTCGATGATCTCGCGCAGCGGGGTGCCGATGGGGAGCTCGACGCAGACGCGGTTCTGCACGGCGCCGCTTACGCAGAAGAGCTTCATGCCGGCACCTTCGGCGTTGCGGGCGAGCCCCTTGAACCACCCCGGCCCCTTGGCGATGATCGCCGGAACGTTGGCGAGCGTCTCCACGTTGTTCACCACGGTCGGACCGCCCCAAAGCCCCTTGGTGGCGGGGAAGGGGGGCTTGGAGCGCGGGTTGGGGCGCTTACCCTCCAGGGCGTTGATGAGCGCGGTCTCCTCGCCGCAGATGTAGCGTCCGGCGGAGAGGTGCAGATCGATGTCGACCGAGAACTCGCTGGTGAGGATATGCTGCCCCAGAAGTCCCGCTTCCTTCGCCTCCATGAGCCCGCGGGCCAGGTTGTTGGCCGCCTTTTCGTAACCGCGCCGTATGAAGATGAAGGCGTGGCGCACCCCCAGCGCATAGCAGGCGAGGGTGATCCCCTCGATGAGGCTGTAGGGGTTGTGTTCCAAAAGGACGCGGTCCTTGTAGGTCCCCGGTTCCATCTCGTCGCAGTTGCAGATGAGCCAGCGCGGGCCGGGGAGGTCGCGCGGCACGAAGGACCACTTGCGGCCGGTGGAGAACCCGGCGCCGCCGCGGCCGCGCAACCCCGAATCGATGACCGCCTGCTGCACCTCGTTGGGCGTCATCTCCGAGATCGCCTTGCGCAGCGCGTTGAAGCCCCCCTCGTCGCAGTACTCCTTGAAGGTGACCACCCGCCCCGGACGGTTATGTCTAAAAAGTACCTGTTCCATTGAGCCTTTCTATGCCTGTCCCTTGTGGTCCGGAGCGGCCGTGCCGCTTAGGCGCTCGATCTCCAGCGCCTGGTCGACCAGTTCGGGGGTGAGGTGGTCGTAGATGGTGGAGCCGATCGAGATCAAGGGGCCGTCGCCGCAGCGCCCCATGCAGCAGCAGGGGACCAGGGTGAACTGACCGTCGGCGGTGGTGCCGCCCACCTCGACCCCCAGCCGCGCCTTCAGGTGGTCCAGGATCTTCTCGTACCCCGCGTTCCAGCAGGAGATCGAGTCGCAGATGTGGATCATCTTGTTCCCCACCGGGCGCCGGTAGATCATCTCGTAGAAGGTGGCCAGTTCCTCCACCTGCAGGCGCGACAGCCCGAGGATCTCGGCGGCCTCCCCCACGGCCTCGTCGGTGAGCCAGCCGTAGTGGAACTGCAGGTCCTTCATCACGTCGACCGCGGCCTCGCGCGCGCTGAAGGCGTGGGCGACGCGTGCCTCGAGGGATTTTCTCAGTTGCTCAGGGATCATGCCTTACTGCACTCCGTTGCGTTGATGGTCTAGCGGTCCAGGTCGGAGAGGACGAAGTCCAGGGATCCCAAAATCGCCAGGAAGTCCGCCACCATCCACCCCTTGCTCAACACCGGCAGGGACTGGATGTGGGCGAAGGTCGGGGTCCTGATGCGCATCCGGTAGGGGATGTGGATCCCGTCGGATACCGCGAAGTAGCCGGCCTCCCCCTTGGGCCCCTCGATCGGCGCGTAGCACTCACCCTTGGGGGGCGACATGCCGCGCGCGCTGTTCACGAAGTGGTGGATGAGCGACTCGATGTCGTTCAGGGTGTCGCGCTTTTGCGGCAGGGTGTAGCGGTAGTCCTCGGAGACCCAGCGCCCCGCCGGCATCCCGTCGGCCGCCTGGCGCACGATCCTCATGGACTGGCGCATCTCTTCCATGCGCACCAGGTAGCGCGAGAAGCAGTCCCCGCCGCTTGCGGTGGCGACCTCGAAGTCGAAACGCTCGTAGCCGCCGTAGGGCATCACCTTGCGCAGGTCCCAGGCGAGGCCGCAGGCGCGCAGGTTGGGGCCCGAGATCCCCCACTCGATCGCCTGGTCCACCCTGATCGCCGAAACCCCCTCCAGGCGCGCCCGGAAGATCGGGTTGCCGGTCAAGAGCCGGTCGTACTCGTCGATGCGGGCCGGCAGCCAGGCCAGGACGTCGTTCACCTTCTCGAGCCACCCTTCGGGGAGGTCGTCGGCCACGCCGCCTATCCGGAACCAGGCGGGGTGCATGCGCCCGCCGGTCACGCTCTCGATGACGTTGAAGATCTTTTCGCGGTCGGTGAAGGTGTAGAAGACCGGGGTCATGGCGCCGATGTCGGCGGCGAAGGTCCCGAGCCAGACCAGGTGGTTGGCGATGCGGAACAGCTCGCAGAGCATGACCCGGATGTACTGGGCCCGCTCGGGGATCTGGACCCCGCAGAGCTTTTCCACCGAGTTCAGGTAGGCCATGTTGTTCTGCACGCCCCCCAGGTAGTCGACCCGGTCGGTGTACGGGATGAACTGGTGCCAGTTCTGGCGCTCGCCGATCTTCTCGGCGCCACGGTGGTGGTACCCCAAATCGGTGTGCAGGTCGACGATCTCCTCGCCGGAGAGCTTCAAGACGAAACGGACCACCCCGTGGGTACCCGGATGCTGCGGCCCCAGGTTCAAAAGCAGGGTCTCCTCGTCCACCCGCTCGAAGAGGTCGCTGGCCGGGACGGCGAAGTGCCGGCGCGCATCCTCCACGGTGTAGGGGGGGAGCTCGGTGGCGCGCGAGGGGTGCTCCTTGCGCAGCGGATGCCCCTGCCAGTCGGCCGGCATCAGGATGCGGGTCAGGTTCGGGTGACCCGCGAAGCGCAGGCCGAACATGTCGTAGGCCTCGCGCTCGTACCAGTTGGCGGCCGGGAAGATCGGGGTGACACTCGGGAGCTCCGGATACTCTCCCTCGAGTTCGGTCTTCACCCTGATCCTGCCCGGGATGTCGAACGAGGTCAGGTGGTAGTTGACGGTGAAGTCCTTGTAGCAGGCGCGGTCGCGGCGGCAGGACTCGTCGACGCACCCGATGTCCTCCAGGCGGCGGAAGGCGCCCTTGGGGCGCTTCTTCAGGTGCTCGAGGAGCTCGGGCACCAGCTCGGGCTCGGTGCGCAGGGTCTGCATGTCGCGCGCCTCGGGGTCGATGCGGACCCGGTCGCCGAAGCGCTCCTTAAGCTCCGCAGCGAGGTCGT
Organism: Geomonas silvestris; assembly: GCF_014193515.1. Taxonomy (GTDB): domain Bacteria; phylum Desulfobacterota; class Desulfuromonadia; order Geobacterales; family Geobacteraceae; genus Geomonas; species Geomonas silvestris. The sequence goes on from NZ_BLXX01000002.1 coordinate 602,955, forward strand.
AGTCCGGGAACTCGAGCCTCGGCTGGGACGGGCGCCAGATCTCGTCGGAGCGCGGTGCGGCAAAGGTCGGGTGCTGCATCGCGGTGCCGCGGATGGCGACCCCTTCCATGCCGGGGCCGCGGGTGTCGCGCGACTTGGTGAGGGTGTCGATGAGGATCGGGGCGCAGGTCCCCTGGGTCCCCCCCTGCATGCGCAGCACCGGGCGCGCCGGCCGCTCCTCGCTCCTGATCTTCTTCTGCAGGAGCATGAGCCCTTCCAGGAAGGATTCCGGACGCGGCGGACACCCCGGGATGTAGACATCCACCGGGAGGATCTGGTTCACCCCCTGGACCACGGAGTAGACGTCGTACATGCCGCCGGAGTTGGCGCAGCTCCCCATCGAGATGACCCACTTCGGCTCGGCCATCTGGTCGTAGAGCCGCAAGATGCTCGGCGCCATCTTCTTGAAGACGGTGCCGGCGATAACCATGAGATCGGCTTCCCGGGGGGTACCGCGGAGCACCTCCGCGCCGAAACGGGAGATGTCGTAGCGGGAGGTAAACGAGGTCATCATTTCGACGAAGCAGCAGGAGAGGCCGAAGAACATCGGCCAGAGGGAGTTCGCTCTCCCCCAGTTGATCATGTCGTCGAGGGAGGCGAGCAGTACATTATCGGGTATTTTCTCGTCTTCCGGTTGGCTCAAAAGCGGGCTCCAATAAAGAGAATCAGGTTAGGGTTGAGGCTGAGGTTGAGAAAAGGCTTAAAGGCCTCCGCTGAAATCGGTAGAGTCGGGCCGCGCCGCGGTTTCACTCGACCTTAACCTTAACCTCAGCCTGCCTTTTCATCGCCGTGGGGCCCCAGTCGAGGCCCCCCTTGATCCAGAGCCAGACGAGCCCCAGCAACAGGACCACGATGAAGATGGTGATGTGGACCATCCCCTGGATACCCAACAGGTCCCACGCGGTGGCCCAGGTGTAGATGAAGGCACCCTCGACGTCGAAGACTATGAAGAAAATGGCGATGAGATAGAAGGGGACTTGCGAGGCGTGACGGGCACCGCCGCTGGGGACGATGCCGGATTCGTAGGGGATTCCCTTGTCCGGGGAGTCCTTGCCCGAGCCCAGGTAGTACGCTGCGCCGAGCAGGGCGAAGATGAGGGCCACCGCGATGAAGGTGTAGATGGCAAGCGGGAGAAACTCGACTTGCTGTGCGGTGACTGGCATGGTGAACCTTTCATTCCAATGAGAAAGTAGTCCGTCCGATACCCGTATAAATCTAGCGTAGAGGCTGGTGAAGTCAATTCGCGGGTGCTGCGGCTGCTCAATTAATTTAACTTATAATGAACCTCGGTCATATCGCGTTTGGTGCTAGGTAGAGATGATCTTGTTTTTTAGAATAAGGATCTCGAAGGCGAGGGAGATCTTCCCCATGAGCCTGAGCAGGTCGTTGCTCTCCCGATCCAAGGGCCTCGACCCGCCTTCCACGTAGAGGATCGCCACGACCCTCCCCATCATGACCAGGGGAGCCAGGAACTGGTTCAGCGAGGGTCCCGCACCGAGCGCGGCCAGCATCGCGTTGTTGCAGGGGGTGAGCGGGAACGACCCGAGGTAGTGGGTCTTGCTCTCCACCACGGCACGCAGCACGCTCGGCTCGTTGAGCGCGATGGAAAGCTTCTCGACCTCCGGCAGCTGCGCGTTTCCCGCCTGGGCAACCCAGCCGTTCACCCGGTCCCCTTTGACCAGGAAAAGCGCCGCGCGGCTGTACTGCCGCCCCAGGTAGCCGACTGCCAGTGCGCCGATGCTGTGCCGGTCCGGCGCCTCGGTGAGCCCCCGAAGCATCCCCTCCAGGGAAAAATCGGGTTCGGCCTGGGCCGGGGCCGCCTGCCAGGAAGCGACGGCAGGGGGGAACGGCTCGGCACCGAGTTCCTCCAGGTCGGCGAAGGTTTCCGCCTCCTCGAGGGGGGCGAGCTCGAAGATGTCGATCTCTTCCGGCTCGGCCTGCGCTGCGGGTGCCGGTGCCGGTGCCGGTGCCGGCTGGGGTACGGCGGCCAGGTGAGCGGCAGGCGCTGCGGCGAGGTTCGCCTGGGGGGAGAGCCGGTTCCTGGCGCGGCCGCCGCCGGCGACCGTTATGTAGCGCAGTTCGCGCCGGACCCGGTAGTACTTCTCCAGGGCGCTCACGATGCGCAGCTCGGGTGCGATGTGCGGCACCACGATGAAGCCGGTGGCAAAGGAGATTTCGTCGATGGCGCCGAAGTCGGAGGGGTCGGCCATGGCCAGGGCGAGCTTGCGGTTGGTGAGGGAAAGCGGGACCACGCGGTACTTCTTGGCGACCTCTTCCGGGATCACCTGGATCACCTGCGGCGGGATGTCGAGGAACTGCTCGGGGCGCGCGTAGGGGACCCCGGTCTTGCGGCCGAGGTACATGGCCAGTTCGTTTTCGTCCAGAAGCCCCATCTCGACCAGGTTGGTGCCGAAACGGCCACCGAAGATCGCCTGACCTTTCAGCGTCTCCTCGACATCAGCCGAGCTGAGCTTCCCTTCGCGAACCAGCAATTCCCCGAGCTTCACCGAGTGGCCTCCTGCGGTACGTGCCCCGCAACCGGTGCCGGCACTTATTACAGTTTCATAACATCGGCGTTAATTTAGAATTCCCTGAGACTGTTGTCAACAGCCAATTGGCAGCTCCCTCCATTCTGTGCAAGGCCTGACCAGCGGGTGGCGCCAAACGCGGGCTCGAGCCGGGCGCCAGCGGCGTCTCCCGGGAGTGCTTCAGCTCACCCCGGTGATCCCGAACTCCTTGCACTCGCGCCCCTTGCCGAGCTCCACCTCGTCGCCCACCGTCTTGCCGATCAGGTCCCGCCCCAAGGGGGAGTTCGGGGTGATCACCAGCACCTCGCACCCCTCCAGGTCGAGTTTCATCCCCCCTTCTTCAGGTCCGATGAACACCGTGCGCGTCTCGCCGTCTTCCGCCTCCAGGGTCACCAGTGCGGTGAGCCGGATCGGGGTGTCGTCGGAGAACTGCTGGAGTTCCAGGGTCCGGTAGGCGTGCAGGGCGGACTTGATCTCCTGGGCCCGGTTGGCCTGCCCCTGCGAGAGGTAGGAGGCCTCCAGGCTGAGCGTGTCGTACTTGTTGTCCGGCACGTTTTCTTCGTGAATGGCGGCCTCGTGCGCGGCCTTGGCCGCTGCCGCGAAGAGCGCCAGGTCCGCGCTGAGGCGGTTTATGATGAGACGATGGATCCTTTGCTTGCGTGTTGTTGCGATGGTGCACCTGCCTTGACTGTGTGGATGGCCCGCCGGGCGGGGAAGAGCGGGATAGTATAACGATCCTGGCCCGGATGTCACCCCCGAATTGCACCAGCCGAGTCGGCTGGGCCAATCGCTAAGCCAGGACCGTTTTCCAGCTCAAAGGTGCAAAACATCCTGTAGATTTTACCTTTGGAAGCATACAATGAGATATAGGAGGAGCTAAGAGGAGGGCGCTGTGAGTGACGCTGCCCAAAGGAGGTTGGACATGCAAGGTTACGAACTGGTTAAGGCAATCGAGCAAGAGAGAAGTTCCCATGGCGATCGGATCTTCATCAAATGGTGGCGCAACGAGGAGGACTTCATCGACTTCGACCTGGTGACCCGTTTTCTGGACAACCTGAACTACTCAAGCCAGATCTCCGGGTTCGAGCTCATCGACCAGGACGAGATGTGGAAGACGGTGGAGCGCCGGTCCAACGGCAAGGCCAAGAAGGTGGAGCGTGACGGCGAGTTCAAGGTGTTCTGGACGCCGCCCAAAAACTCGGAGACCGAAATCACCTGCACCGAGTGCCCCTACACCCCGGAAACCCTCCTGAGGATCCTGGACGCCGAGACCAACGACAACTACGTCGACTGAGTTCCGCTGTAAGCATGCGAGGCCGGGGTGACAGCTCCGGCTGCTGACACGTAAAGCTAGAAGAAATCGGCCCCTTCGCGTGAACGCCCAGGGGCCGATCTTGTGTTCATTTAAATCTGTCCGAGCAGGCGAGTGCCCAAGGCAGCACTTGAGGGATGCCTCAGGTTCAGCGGCCCCTGGCGAGCATCTTGAAGAAGTCGAGCACCTTGTCCGGGTGTTCCGCGGCCTTCGGGATCTTGGGCCAGTGCTTGATGATCGTGCCGTCGGGGGCGATGACCACGGTGGAACGGATGGTTCCCAACGTCGTCTTGCCGTACTGGATCTTCTCGCCATAGGCGCCGTAGGCTTTCATCACCGAGGCATCCGGGTCCGAGAGGAGCAACAGCGGAAGGTTGTACTGGCAGATGAACTTGTCGTGGGACTTCAAGGTGTCTTTGCTGACCCCCACCACCGCCCCGCCCAACTGTTCGAAGAGCGGCAGCAGTTTGCCGAACCCGACCGCCTCGGCGGTGCATCCGGGGGTGTTGTCCCGGGGGTAAAAGTAGAGAACCAGGATCTTCCCGGCAAAATCCTTGAGCGAGTGTTTCTTGCCGTCGCTCCCCTCCAAGGTGAAGTCGGGCGCAGCCTGCCCTTCCAAAAATGCCATGTTTTCCTCCAATGGTGATGTACGTCCCTTATCTCATGAATAGAGCGGGTGTGCGGGACTAACAATAGCAGAGCAGGATGGAAAGGCAAGCTATTGCTGCGGCTTAGCTTGCCTCGCCGCCCGTTTCGCGCTATGCTGCGCCCGCTTCAAGTCGAAGGGGGATCCGTGAGCACAGCGCCGGTACATCAATTTCTGCTGCAGGGAGAGCCGTGGTATCACTTTGCCGGGGTGCTGCTCGTGATCACGCTCGCCGTTTTGCAGGCGCGGGTGGGACGCGCCGGCGCACTCTGGCTGATCCTCTGGGCGCTCCCCGGGACGATCCTGCACGAACTGGCGCACCTGGTGGTGGCGCTCATTACCGGCGGGCGTCCTGTCGGCTTCAGCGTCATTCCGCACCGGGAGCCGGGGCGTGGCGGCTGGCGCCTGGGCTCGGTCACCATCAGCCGCCCCCACGCCATCGCGGCGCTCCCCTCGGCTCTCGCACCGCTGGCGCTGAACCTGGTCGCCTACTACCTCTTTTGCAACTGGGGGCGCTGGTTCCGCGCCGATCTTTTCCACACCCTCTCCATGTACGCCGCCATCTACCTGTTCAGCTACAGCTCCATCCCCTCGGGGCAGGATATCAAGGTCGCCCTCTCCAGCCCATTCGGTGTCGGCCTCTATACGGCCGCCGCCGGCAGCGCCTGGCTCGTGCTGCGCTGACCCCTGCGGTGCATTACAGCTCCGAGTATCTCGACATCACCATCGCGAGCTCCGCCTTGGCCGGGGTCAGCCAGAGTGGCAACATCGCCACCGTAACCCTGCAGCTCGCCAACGGCGCCGAGCCCGCGGCGAAGGCCTTCTCCGTTACCAACATTCGTATCCTTGACATCTCCTCAATGCTCGGCAAAATTAGGCAGGCCTAATATTGGCTTGCAACGGCTCGGGCGGATCCGCTTCCAGCTAAAACGGGTGTAAAGGAGGTGGCGATGGCAGGGAAAACGTCGAAATCGGGCAAGAAGCGCATCAAAAGGAATTTCCGGAACTTCACACCAACTCCGTTGCTCAATTTCTGCTTGAGGGTTAAGCGGGGGCTCACGGACAACACGTACATCTCGGAAGCCTTCTGGGCGATGTATGGTCCGCTCCGGCAACGTTTGTTCGAGGCAACGGACAGGTACGAGGGTGGCTATCAGGTGGCGACGGACGGCGCCAGGAGCCAGATCCGGGAACGGGAAAAGCTCGCCGAAGAACTTGTCGCACTGCTGGATGAAATGGCCTCGGCTCTGGAGTCGGCAAGTTTTCGCGACCCCGCGGTGCTTCTCAGTACCGGCTACGACCTCACCGTGGAAAGGAGAAGCACCCCGAGGGAAAAACCACCACTGGGTCCCCCTACGGACTTCCGGGTTGAAAACCTTGCGGAGCCGAGCAAAGTCCTCGGCACGGTCAGCAACATGATGAGTGCCATCATCCAGGAGATCCATATCAATACTCAGGACCCTGCGGTGGAGGCACACTGGCGCCACAAGGGGATCTACTTCGATCCTGCCAATATGGTCATCGAGGGGCTGGAGCCAGGCAACGTCTTTTTCCGCATGAGGTACCTCCGGGAAGACGGCCCCGGCCCGTGGTCGCCCATCGTCACTACGCCGGTCACCTGATCCGCTTAGCTGGCTGCCCGGATCGTCAGAAGAGGCACCCTTTGGGTGCCTCTTTTTTTGTCCCTTACGCGTAAGCTGGCTTCAGCAGGCCGTCAAATTTCATCAGGGAAGTTCCAGGGATGCCCAATCTTTAGTCGGCGAGAGATGCTCTTACGTTCCCCCCCTTTGGAAAAGGGGGGGCAGGGGGGATTCGCCTTTGACATGATGGCACCTCGTAAGTGCAAGAACTTTTGATCAAAAATCGAATCCCTCCTGTCCTCCCTTTTCCAAAGGGAGGGACGTGACTACCGGCTGCTATGTTCTTACCTCACGAAGCACAGGTGCGCCGCGTTCCTCAGTTTTCCAGATAGCCAAAAGGAGACAGGCACCTGCCGGAGCCGGTCCCCCAGCCGGGCCTGTAAAATCCTTTGTGTAAATGGCCATTTTCGGTTAGAACCCACTCGATAGGAGGGAGCCGATGGCCAGTGTAGATGAATTGCTTGATGCTTTGATTAAGGACTGCAAGAAACCAGAAGACATAGTTGGCGAAAACGGCCTTCTGAAGCAGCTGACTAAGCGTGTCCTGGAGCGGGCAATGCAGGTCGAGATGACGGATCATCTCGGCTACGAAAAGCATTCTCCAGACGGCAATAACAGCGGCAACTCACGCAACGGGACCTATAAGAAGACCGTCAAAGGTGAGTTCGGCACCCTTGAGGTCACAGTGCCGCGAGACCGCAATGGGAGTTTCGATCCACTAATTCTGCCGAAAGGGCAGAGTCGCTTTACCGGGTTTGACGACAAGATCATCTCTATGTACGCCCGGGGGATGACCACCCGTGACATCCAAAGCCATCTTCAGGAGATGTACGGGGTCGAGGTGTCGCCGGCACTTGTTTCACAGGTCACTGACGCCATAGCAGATGAAGTAAAACAGTGGCAGAATCGGCCTTTAGATGAGGTCTACCCGATCGTGTACCTGGATGCCATCAGGGTCAGAGTCCGTCACAATGGACATGTCATTAACAAGGCAGTCTACCTCGGCATAGGCATCACCGCTGAAGGGATGAAGGAGATCCTTGGGATGTGGACTGCCGAAAATGAAGGTGCCAAGTTTTGGCTCCAGGTGGTCACGGAACTTAGAAATCGAGGCGTAAAGGATATCTTCATCGCATGTGTCGACGGTCTCAAAGGCTTTCCTGAAGCAATTGAAGCGGTTTTCCCGAGCACCCAGGTTCAGCTTTGTATCGTACATATGGTCCGTCACAGCATGAATTACGTTTCCAGAAAACGATGGAAAGAAGTTGCTGAGGACCTGAAGACAATCTATCAGGCCCCGACGGCACAGCAGGCAGAGATGAACCTGGAGGCTTTTGAGGCAAAATGGGATCCGACATACCCATCGGTATCGAAAGCGTGGCGGAGGAACTGGGATAATATCATTCCCTTCTTCTCCTATGCTCCCGAGATCAGAAGGGCCATCTACACCACCAACACCATTGAATCACTGAACATGTCGGTCCGGAAGGTAACGAAAAACCGAGGCTCCTTCCCGAACGACGAAGCGATGTTCAAGCTGCTTTACTTGGCGTTTAGGAACGTCTCCAAGACTTGGTGCAGAGCGATCCCGGGGTGGAGGCTAGCCCTAAACCAGTTCTCGATCATTTACGAAGGTAGAATGCCCGTTATGTAGCCGATAGGACATTTACACAAAATCCTTTACACCCCC
>NZ_BLXX01000003.1 GCF_014193515.1 Geomonas silvestris
CGTCTCCAAGACTTGGTGCAGAGCGATCCCGGGGTGGAGGCTAGCCCTAAACCAGTTCTCGATCATTTACGAAGGTAGAATGCCCGTTATGTAGCCGATAGGACATTTACACAAAATCCTTTACACCCCCCCCCCAGCCCCGGTCTGCGTACCTGAAGCTCAGGTCGACGTACTTGAAGCTCAGGTCGACGTACTTGAAGCTCAAGTCTGCGTACCTGAAGCTCAGGTCTGCGTACCTGAAGCTCAGGTCTGCGTACCTGAAGCTCAGGTCGACGTACTTGAAGCTCAAGTCTGCGTACCTGAAGCTCAAGTCTGCGTACCTGAAGCTCAGGTCGACGTACTTGAAGCTCAAGTCTGCGTACCTGAAGCTCAAGTCTGCGTACCTGAAGCTCAGGTCTGCGTACCTGAAGCTCAGGTCGACGTACTTGAAGCTCAAGTCTGCGTACCTGAAGCTCAGGTCAGTGTACTTGAAGCTCAGGTCTATGTACCTGAAGCTCAGGCCGATGTACCTGAAGCTCGGGTCCGGGGGCTTGAAGCTCTGGCGAGGGCAGGAGGAATGTAGGGTGAAGGGGAGAGGGGACCTATGTAAACAGCCTCCCCGGTATTCCCTGATGAAACGAAAGAGGAGGCCCGTGAAGGCCTCCTCTTTTGTAACCTGGTATTTCGCTGAGACGTCAGCGCCCTGCCGTGAGCCTTGCGAACTCCTTCTGGGAGCGGACGATGCAGTCTTCGATGGCCATGCCGGCGAAGTAGTTGCCGGTGACGAAGAGCTTGGTGCCGGCGATGGCCTTGTCGAGGTCGGCGGTCAGCTGGTGGTGGCCCAGGACGGGGGAGGGGAGGTTGCTCACCCGCTCGAAGGGCTGCTCGAGATCCTCGACCTTCACCTTGAGCACCTTGGCGATCCGCTTGAGTTTCGCCTCGAGGGAGAGCCGCCCGACCTTGAAGTGGAAGCTGAACCCGCGCAGGGTGGGGTGCGCCACGGTGTCGCGGGAGACGGCGGAGTAGAAGTCGTCCTCGATGGGGATGATGCCGGCCAAAAGGGGCACGCTGAGCTTACTCTTCTCGACGGCCACGCCGATCGACTCGATGGTCTCGGACTTGATCTGGGCCAAGAGGTCGGTGAGCTCGGGGGCGAAACCGCCGCACAGACGCGCTCCCTCTGACGGGGGGAGGGCCAGGACCAGCTTGTCGCAGCTAAAGCTGCGGCCGTCGGCGAGTTCGAGGGTGTAGCCGGCGTCGCCCTGGGCGATGCGCCGCACCTGGGTACCCAGCGCCAGGGTCAGCCCGGGCATGGCGGCCAGCTTGTCGGTCACACTGGAGAGGCCGGACTTGAAGGTGTAGCTCTTGATGATGTCTTTTCTGCGCGGCCTCTTGTTGAAGAGCATGTCGGCGGGGAAATCGTTGGCCCGCTGGGAAAGGACGGCGTTGAAGGCGGGGGCGAAGACCTTGCGGTAGTTGCCGCGCCCTACGATGCCGCCGTAGTAGGACTCGACGCTCTCACCCTCTTTTTTGGAGGTGAAGAGGTGCCACCCGGAAAGGGCCAGCTCGAAGAAGGAGAGCTGCGAGGGGATCGACTTGATCTCGTCACCCACCAGCATCTTGAAGCCGACCTTCTCGCGCGGCTGGATGGCGTCCAGCATCCCGTGCTGCTCCAAAAGCCCGATCAACCCGCCGTACGAGTTGTAGCAGGTGTGGGCGCCGAGCTCGAGCCAGAAACCGGCCGCCTTGTCGCTGAACTGGTGCGAGTGGAAGCAGCCACCCGCCCGCTCGCCTTTCTCGATCACGAGCGTCTTGAGACCGGCCTGAACCGCATAACTGGCGAAGCTTAACCCGCTGATTCCTGCACCTATGACAATTACCTCGAATTGCTCCATGTGGCAGCTCCTGGTCGGCTAAGTATGAGTTAACAACGGGATATATAAGCTGCGACCGCTCAGGATGTCAAGCTTACAGTGGTTGACAAGGGCCCGGCAGGTGTTTACATTCAGGGGAGCTGAACGTCACCGAACTAAAAAGGAAGTGGAGCATGGCAGAAAGGGATTACTACGAGGTACTGGGGGTCAAGAAGGGGGCTTCGGTCGAGGAGCTGAAAAAAGCCTACCGCAAGCTGGCCGTCAAGTACCATCCCGATAAGAACCCGGGTGACAAGCAGGCCGAGGAGCGCTTCAAGGAGATCAACGAGGCGTACGCGGTGCTCTCGGACCCGAAGAAGAAGGAGGAGTACGACCAGTTCGGGTCGACGAACTTCCACCAGCGTTTCTCGCAGGAGGACATCTTCCGCGGTTTCGACGTCGGCGATATGTTCAAGGGCCAGGGGTTCGGCACCGAGGACATCTTCTCGCGCCTGTTCGGCGACGCCATGCGGCGCCAGCGCGGCGCCCGGCAGGACGGCGGCCCCCGCCACGGCGGCATGGGCGGGATGGGCGGCATGGGGGTGAAGGGCGACGACTACAACATGGAGGTGAGCGTCACCTTCCGCGACTCCTACGACGGCGCCGAGAAGCGGATCGCCTACCTGCGCGACGGGGTGCGCGAGGAGCTCTCGGTGAAGATCCCGGCAGGGATCGAGGACGGCGCGAAGCTCAGGGTGGCCGGGAAGGGCGCTGCGGGCAGGATGGGGGGCGCCGCCGGCGACATCTACCTGACCGTCAAGGTGGGGGCGGATCCGAACTTCCAGCGCGAGGGGGACGACATCATGGCCCCCCTGGACGTGAAGTTCTCCGAGGCGGTCCTGGGGGGGGCGGTGGAGGTGCCGACCATGCAGGGGACCAAGCGGATCAAGATCCCGGCCGGCATCCAGTCCGGCACCAAGGTGCGCCTCAAGGGGCTCGGCTTCCACCCGATGGGGAAAAAGGAGCGCGGCGACATGTACGTGAGGATCGGCGTGCAGGTTCCGGAACACCTCACCGCCCGGCAGCGCGAGCTCGTGGAGGAGCTGGCCAAAGAGGGGTTGTAGAGGAACAGTCGAGGATTTCCCGATCAGGGCAGTCGGATGCAGGAAAGAAAAAAGGGGCGAAGACTTAAGGTCTTCGCCCCTTTTGCGTTATGCGTGGAAAGGAGAAATAATTCTGGAGAAGCCTAATCTTTAGTCGGAACTGGACCTCATACGTTCCCCCCTTTGGAAAAGGGGGGGCAGGGGGGATTCGCTTTGTGGCAGCCTTACGACCACTCACTTAGAGGCGTCTCGCAAAAACTGCGGAAGCAGATGACGGACGCTGAACGTCTGCTCTGGTCCAGGTTGCGCGGGAAACAGGTGCTCGGCTTGCAATTCTACCGGCAAAAACCGATTGGCCCTTATGTCGCGGATTTTTTCTGCCCGGGGCTGGTCATCGAGATCGATGGCAGTCAGCATCGGACAGCTGAGCATCTTGAGAGCGATGCCGCACGAGATTCTTTCCTGACGGGGCTCGGGCTGACGGTGTTGCGGTTTGACAATCGGCAGGTGCTGCTGGAGACGGAGGCTGTGCTGGAGAGGATTTTCGAGATTTGCAGGGAAAGACGAATCCCCCCTGTCCCCCCTTTTTCAACGGGGGGGACGTGAGGGGTTCTTTATGGGCTAAAGATTCAACCGTTTTGCTTGACGTTTAGATCTCGCGACAGTCGTTCCCGCCCTTACTACCTGATGTCTACTGCCACGGAGGTGCGCAGGTCTTTCAGCCACTGGGCGAAACGCTCGTCGGCCTTCTTCTTGAAGAGAAGCTCCTCGATGTCGCCCTTCACCTCGGCAAGCGGCTTGGCCTGCCCCTGGCTCTTCTCCTCAAGCTTGATGATGTGGAGCCCTGCCTGGCTCAGGACCAGGTTGCTCACCTCGCCGGGCTTCATGGCCGCCACGGTGTCGCCTATCTCGGCAAGCATGTCGGAGCGCTTGAAGGTCCCCAGATCGCCGCCGTCCTTGGCTGCCGCCGGGTCGTCGGAATACTTCTTGGCGAGCTCGACGAAATCCTTGCCGGAACGCGCCTCCTTGAGCACCTCGCCCGCACGGGCCTCGGCCTTGGCGAGCTCCGCCGCGCCACCTTTCTTGTCCACCTTGAAGAAGATGTGCCGGGCCCGGAACTGCTCGATGGCACCGTAGCGCGCCAGGTTCGCGTTGTAGTACTCCTGGACCTCCTGCTCGCCCACCTGGATCTTGGAACGTACCTCCTGGCTCATGAGGCGCAGCCGCTCCAGCTGCTCGCGCAACTGGCGCCGGTAGTCCTCGTAGCCGATCCCCTGGGCGGCCAGGGCCTGCACCAGCTGCTCCTGGTTCATGCGGTTTTGCTTCTTGACGTCCTCGATGGCCGCCTTCACCTCGTCGTCGAGGACCTTGACGTCCAGCTCGCGGGCCTTCTGGTCGATCAGCTTCTTGTCGATCAGCCGGTTCAGCGCGGCGCTTCTCAGCCCCATCTTCTCGGAGGCGGGGAGCCGCTCCTGCTCTTTTTGCAGGGTCTGGTACTCCCGGTCCAGCTCGTAGGTGGTGACCAGTTCGTCGTTGACCACGGCTGCGATGCCGTCGATGACCTGTGCGGGGGCCAGGGTGGGGGTGAGCGCCGCCAGGGCGAGGGCGATGATGCCGGTGCGGATCTTTGCCATGTCGTTCTCTCGTGCTGCGGGTAAAAGGCGGCCGGGCACAAAGGCCCGGCCGCAGCTTAGGTCGGTTGGAGCATGCGCCGGAGGTTACGGCTTGGCCGGTTTGGCGGCCGGAGCTGCCTCGGTCTTGCCGGCGGCCGGCTCGGCTTTGGCCTCGTCGCCACCCTTGGTCTTAAGACCCTTCACGGCGTCTTCCTTGACGTTGATCTTGGCGCTCTTCTTGAGGTCTTCCTTGATCTTCTTGAAGGTCTCCTGCTGCTTCTCGGGGGCGAGCGCCGCCTTGAGCTGGTCCTTCACCTCGTCGAAGGTGCGGGTCCCGGCCGGGCGCTTGCCGGTCACCTTGATGATGTGGTAGCCGAACTTGGTCTTCACGATGTCGGAGATGGCACCTTCCTTCAGCGAGAAGGCGACCTTCTCGAAGTCGGGGAGCATGGACCCCTTGCCGAACCACCCGAGGTCGCCACCCTTGGCGGCGGCGCCGTCGATCGAGTTCTTCTTGGCCAGCTCCTCGAAGTTGCCGCCGGCCTTGAGCTGCTTCTCGATATCCTTGGCCTGCGCCTCGCTCTTCACCAGGATGTGGCTCGCGTGGATCTGCTCGCCGGTCTTGAACTTGTCGAGGTTCTTGTCGTAGAAGGACTTAAGCTCGGCATCGGGGATGTTGGCGGACTGCTCGACCTTCTTCTTCAGGAACGCCTCGACGATGACGCGCTTTTTCAGGTCCTCGAGCTTCGAGGCGACCTCGGGGGACTTGTCGAGCCCTTCCTTCTGGGCCTGCTGCATGATCAGCTCGCGCACCACCATGGTGTCGAGCATCTCCTTGCGCCCTTCCGGGGTCTCGGTCATCGGCTTCAGGTAGGGCGGGAGGTTCTCCTGCTCCTTGTAGAACTCCTTGTCGGTGATGGGGGTGCCGTTTACCTCGGCGAGCACCACGCCGCTTTTGTCTTCCTTTTTCGCCTCGCTGGTCGCCTGCTGCTTGCAGCCGGCCGCGGCCACGCTGAGGGCAAGGGCCAGAAAAATGGCAGTTTTTTTGAAGTGCACAGTGACTCCTTTTTAATAATTTAAGTATCTTCCAATCCTGCTGACGCTAGCATATCAGAATAGGCATTTCAAGAGATTTCTGGCTTCGCGCAGGACGCCGTCGAAGGAGGTGTCGCCGATACGCGCGTAGAGCCGGTAGTCGGGGGTAAAGCGGTATTTTCCTTTTTCTTTCCGCAAGAGTCCGGTGATGGCGTCGGGCGAGACCGGGGTCCGCTCGTGGAAGGAGAGCACCAGGTCGTTGCCGGCCAGTTCGATCTCCTTCACCAGGAAGTTCTTGAGGAGCACCCTGAGGCGCATCACCTCGAGGAGGTAGACCGCCGCCACCGGGAGCTGCCCGAAGCGGTCGATGAGCTCGGCGCGGATGTCCTCGATCTCGGCCTCGTCGGCGGGCTGGGTCAGCTTCTTGTAGATCAAGAGGCGCTGGTTGGGGTCCCGGACGTACTCCTCGGGGATGAACGCGGGGACCTTCAGCTTGATCTCCGGCTCGACCCGCTCGGGGAGCGCCTCACCTTTAAGGGTGCGCACCGCCTCGTCCAAGAGTTCGGTGTAGAGCTCGAAGCCGACCGCCGCGATGTCGCCGGACTGGCGCGCCCCCAAAAGGTCGCCGGCGCCGCGGATCTCCATGTCGTGGGTCGCGATGCGGAACCCCGCGCCCAGCTCGGTGATGTCCTGGATGATCTTCAGGCGCTCCCGGGCGTCCGAGGAGATCGCCCCCTCGCCGGGGATCAAGAGGTAGGCGTAGGCGCGGCTCTTCGCGCGCCCCACCCGGCCGCGCAACTGGTAGAGCTGGGAGAGCCCGAAGGTGTCGGCGCGGTTCACGATGAGGGTGTTGGCGTTGGGGATGTCCAGGCCGCTTTCGATGATGGTGGTGCACAGAAGCAGGTTCGCCTCGCCGTGCATGAAGGAGAGCATCACCCTCTCGAGCTCCTTCTCGGCCATCTGGCCGTGCCCCACCACGATGCGCGCCTCGGGGACGATACGCCTTAATTCATCCGCCATGGCGCCGATGGTCTGCACCCGGTTGTGCACGAAGAAGACCTGGCCGCCGCGCCGGAGTTCCCTTAAGACCGCCTCGCGGATCAGCTCGTCCGAGGAGCGCGACACGAAGGTCTTGATGGCGAGCCTGTCCACCGGCGGGGTGTCGATGATCGAGAGGTCCCGGATCCCCATGAGCGACATGTAGAGGGTGCGCGGGATCGGGGTCGCGGTGAGGGTGAGGATGTCCACCACGGCGCGGAACTGCTTCAGGCGCTCCTTGTGGGTCACCCCGAAGCGCTGCTCCTCGTCGACGATCAAGAGCCCCAGGTCCTTGAAGACCACGTCCTTCTGCAACAGCCGGTGGGTGCCGATGATGATGTCCACCTCGCCCCTTTTCACCGCCTCGAGGATCTGCTTCTGCTCCTGCGGGGTGCGAAAGCGCGAGATCATCTCCACCCGCACCGGGTACTCCTTGACGCGGGACGAGAAGCTCTCGTAGTGCTGCTGGGCGAGGACGGTGGTGGGGACCAGGACGGCCACCTGCTTCCCGTCCAGGGCGGCCTTGAAGGCGGCGCGCATGGCGACCTCGGTCTTGCCGTAGCCTACGTCGCCGCAGACCAGCCGGTCCATGGGGCGCGTGCTCTCCATGTCGGCGATCACCTGGTCGATGGCGGCGGCCTGGTCCGGGGTCTCCTCGAAGGCAAAGGCGGCCTCGAACTCGCGGTACATCTCGTCGGCGGGGGAGTAACGGAATCCCTCCATCACCTCGCGGGCGGCGTGGACCTTCAAAAGCTCCGCGGCCATCTCCTCGATCTCGCTCTTCGCCTTGGCCTTGGCCTTTTCCCAGCCGGCGCCCCCCAGCTTGTCCAGGCGCGGCTCGATCCCCTCGGCCCCGACGTAGCGCTGCACCAGGTTGATGCGGTCCACCGGGAGGTAGAGCTTGTCGCCGCCGGCGTACTCGAGGAGCAGGAAATCGCCCTCGAGCCCGGTGAGGCTTAGGTGCTCGAGCCCCCGGTAGATGGCGACGCCGAAGTCGATGTGCACCATGTGGTCGCCGGGTTTCAGTTCGGCGAGCGAGGTTAAAAGCTGCTTCTTGCGGGCCTCGGAGAGGCCGCGGCGCTTGACGCGCTTGCCGAAGATCTCCTCCTCGGCGATGACCACGAGCTTGTCGGCCTCGAGCCTAAAGCCGCGCGAGATCTCGCCGACCAGGATCTCCACGCGCCCCGGGGGCTGCTGGGCCGCCTGGGGGAAGTGCGCCTCGGAAATCTCGATGGGGAGCCGGTAGTGGGAGAAGAGCTCGTAGAGGCGGCGGGCCTGGCCGGCCTGGTGGCAGGGGACCAGGACCCGGTTCCCGGCGGCGATCCAGTGCACCATCCGGTCTGCCAGGGGCGCCAGCACGCGCTCACCTTCGCCCCCAAGCTCGAGCTTCAGGTCGGCGTTGTCCTGGAACTCCAGCCGCAGCCGCGTGCCGGGGGCGTCGGCGAGGTCGAGCTGCGGCAGGTTCAGGCGCCGGCCGCCGGCCACCACCCCCTCCAGCTTTTCGCGGGAGAGGTAGAGCTCGGCGGGGTCGCAGGTGATGGCGTCGCGCAGTTCGGCGCGGGTGAGGGCCGCCGCGAGGTCCGCCTCGCAGCGCTCGCTCTCGGCCTCCAGGGCGGCGGGGTCCACCAGCACCCGGAGCGCGTCGGGGCCCAGGTAGTCGAAGACGGTCTCGAGACCCGGGTGGAAGAGCGGCTGCAAAAAGTCGATCCCCGGCGGGTAGATGGCGTGCTGCAGCTGCTCCAAAAGCTCGCGGCGCCGGTCCGCTCCGATCCCCAGGTGGTCGCAGCGCCTCTTGAGGCGCGGGGCGAATTCCTTCAAGACCGCCTCGGAGAGAATCACCTCGCGCGAGGGGAGCAGCACCAGCTCCTCGATCGGCTCCAGCGAGCGCTGGGTGACCGGGTCGAAGCTGCGCATGGTCTCCACCTGGTCGCCGAAGAACTCGATGCGCACCGGGCGGGGGAGGTCGGGGGGGAAGATGTCCAGGATCCCGCCGCGCACCGAGAAGCTGCCGCGGTCCTCGACGATCGGGACGTGGGCGTAGCCAAGCTGCACGAGCTTCGCGACCAGCGGCTCGCGCTCGAGCTCGGCCCCCACCACCAGGTACTGGCAGACCTCGCCCAGTACCTCCCGGGGGAGCACGCGCTGCAGGGCGCTCGCCACCGGCAGCACGAGGACCTTGACCCGGCCGTCCAGGAGGGCCAAAAGGGCGTTCAGCCGCTCGCCGACGATGTCCTGGTGCGGCGAGACCGCCTCGAAGGGGGTGATGTCCCACCCCGGGAAGGGGAAGATCTCCTCGGGGCGCGGGGCGAAGTAGCGCAGCTCCTTCACCAGCTCGTCGGCGGCGTCCTGGTCCGGGGTCAGCACGACGAGCGGCGCGGAAAATTGGGCGGCGAGCCGCGACACGAGGTAGGCCGGCGCGGACCCTTTCAGTCCGGTGACGCTCAGGTTGGCGTCGCCCGCTGCGAGCTGCCGGATTATTTCGTTGAGGTAATCGGGAGTTGACATGGTCCTATGCTGGCTGGAATGGGCCTGGCCGGGGGGCGGCGGAAGGGTAAGCGACATTGCTGCAGCATAGCAAAAACGGGGCCGATTATCCAGCTCAATGGGGGGCGGCGGCGGGGCTCTGACAAAATTATTTTTATAAAGTAACCGGTGGGCGTGCCGAATAGATTTCCATACCGTGCAATGGCCTGCGGCTTGTGCCGCTAAAGGATAAAGGTGAGTTTGATGCGCAACGACGATACCCTACACTCGGATGTCTTAAGCTACTTCACGTCGGAGTTTCGCGCTCTCGAGGAGCGCCTGAAATCGGGCGGGCTGGACGACTATCGCGAACGGGTGCTGATGAGCCAGAAGATCGGCGAGGCGGTGCATCTGCTCTCCCCTTACGTGCGTTCCGACCCGCGCGCCCGGCACCTGGTGCGCACCGCCGAGAGCCTGAAAAAGAACCTGCTCTCGGTGCGCGAGATCCTCGTGAAGCAGCTTTTGCAGCAAAAGGAACAGCAGACGCTGCTGCAGGCCATCAACGCCCGCAAGAAAACGACCCGCCCCCTGGATGGGCCCCGCTAGCGGCGCCGTCCCCGGTGCGACAAGCCTCGGGGGCGGCAGTTTCCGGCCCATTTTCCCGCTCTCTTAAGAAATCACTTTACAATTTCTGCCGGCTATATTATAAACGTCCTTCTCGTGGAGAGATGTCCGAGTGGTTGAAGGAGCACGCCTGGAAAGCGTGTGTACGTTAATAGCGTACCGAGGGTTCGAATCCCTCTCTCTCCGCCATACTTTATTTAATTCCTTGCGGATAGACCTGATAGCTGGGTCCCGCGCAACGGAAGGTTATGAACTCCGTCAGGTCCGGAAGGAAGCAGCGGCAGTAACCGCCCCCGTGTGCCGCGGGGTAGCCCAGCTATCAGCTCTTTCCGCAATCCCCCTTTAGTCGTTCCCTCCCCCCGGCACCTAGTAACCGGCATTTTGCCGCGAGGTAGTCTTCTTGTCCTATCAGGTACTTGCGAGAAAGTGGCGGCCCCAGACCTTCACCGACCTGGTGGGGCAGGAGCACGTCAGCCAGACCCTCAAAAACGCGATCGACGGCGGCCGGGTGGCGCACGCCTTTTTGTTCACCGGGGCCCGCGGCGTCGGCAAGACCAGTTCCGCACGCATCCTCGCCAAGGCGCTCAACTGCGAGGAGGGGCTCTCGGTGGAGCCGTGCAACCACTGCTCGGCCTGCCTCGAGATCACCGAGGGAAACTCGGTCGACGTCTTCGAGATCGACGGCGCCTCCAATACCGGCGTCGACGACATCCGCGAACTGCGCGACAACATCAAGTACCTCCCCTCGCGCTCCCGCTACAAGATCTTCATCATCGACGAAGTGCACATGCTCACCACCAACGCCTTCAACGCCCTGTTGAAGACGCTGGAAGAGCCCCCCGCCCACGTCAAGTTCATCTTCGCCACCACCGAACCGCACAAGGTCCCCATCACCATCCTGTCCCGCTGCCAGCGCTTCGACTTCAAGCGGATCGCGCTGCCGCGCATCGTCTCGAGGCTGCGCTACATCGTGGACCAGGAAGGGGTCTCGGTAAGCGACGAGGCGCTCACCATCGTGGCCCGCAAGGGTGACGGCAGCATGCGCGACTCGCTGACCACCCTGGACCAGGTGCTCGCCTTCTGCGGCGAGCAGGTCTCGGACGAGCAGGTGGCGGCGCTTCTGGGGGTGGTGGACCGCCGCCTGATCCTGGACGCCGCGGCCGCCGTCTTCGAGCGCGACCTGCGCGGGGTGCTGGAACTGGTGGCCCGGGTGGACAGCTTCGGTTACAACATGCGCCAGTTCTGCCAGGAGCTCATCGACCTGTTCCGTGCCGTGGCGATCATCCAGGCGGTGGGCGACGCCCACGGTCTCCTCGACCTCTCCGAGGCGGAGCTCTCGGAACTTGCCGGCCTGGCCAAGACGCAGAGCCCGGGCGAGCTGCAGCGCCACCTCACCCTGCTTTTGAAGGCGGAAGGGGAGATGGGGCAGGCGAGCTTCCCGCGGCTGGTGCTGGAGATGGCGCTCATGAAGATGGCCACCCTGCGCCCGGCGGTCCCGGTGCAGGAACTCTTGCAGCGGATCGCGGCGCTGGAAGGGGGAGCCCCCCCGGCAGCGCGCCCGGCCCAGCCGGCAGCCGCCGAGCGTCCCGCCCAGCCCCCCCGCCCGGCTGCACCCTCGGCTCCGGCCGGCCAGGGAGCTCCGTCCGTCGCGGCACCCCGGCAGAGCGCCGGCCCGGCCCCTGCGGCTCCGGCCGCCCAGGCTGCCCCTGCCGGGCCGCCCGTCGACACCGGGGACCTCTGGGGGAGCCTGGTGCGCTTCGTCAAGGGGAAAAAACCGCTGCTCGGCTCGCTCCTGGAGCAGGTCTACCCCGTGCGGGTCACCCGGGAGAACCTGGAACTCGGGTGCCTGGCCGGCTCCTACGAGCTGCGCCTGGTGCAGGACCCCGACAAGATGAACGAGCTGAAGGCGCTCGCCCGGGAACACTTCGGCGGGCAGCCGAGCCTCAAGGTGGTGGCGCTCGACGCGGTCCCCACGAACGCGGCGCCGAGTCTCTCGGAAAAAAAAAGCCTTGAAGACGCCGAACGGGCCGCAACCCTGAGGCGCGAAGCGGAAGAACACCCCCTGGTGACCGCCGCCGTCGAGATCTTCGACGGCGAGATCGCCGAAGTAACCGAAATCAAGACAAAGCCCTGACGAAAGCCGCACGGCGCTCGGCGGGACAGGTCAGATACTCACGCGGAGGATACGATGTCTAAAGGTTTGGCGCAGATCATGAAGCAGGCTCAGATGATGCAGCAGAAGATGGGTAAACTGCAGGAAGAAGCGGCGGAGAGGACCGCCGAGGCAACCGCAGGCGGCGGTGCCGTAACAGTGGTTGTCAACGGCAAGAACCAGGTGCTCTCCCTGACCATCAAGAAAGAGGCGGTCGACCCGGAGGACGTGGAGATGCTGCAGGACCTCATCCTCAGCGCGGTGAACGAGGCGCTGAAAAAAGTACACCAGGCGATGAGCGAAGAGATGAGCAAGATCACCGGCGGCCTGAACATCCCGGGCCTCTTCTAAGAAAAAACCTACAGTTAGGCGCGGGTGCCGGCCGGGGAGGACGATCGAAGGATCGGAATTTCCCGAACCGTCATCCGCGTTTTGCGTTTCCTGGCGAGAGTTTTGATTAATTAACCGAATCTCGGTCAAAAAATTTTTTGGCCAAAATAATCAGTAAAAAATTGTTTTATCCGTGGTGGGAATATGCTACATTTTTCGAACTCGCTGACCAGGTTGGTCGGTGAACTGAAGAAATTGCCGGGAGTTGGCGAGAAGAGTGCCCTGCGACTGGCGTTTCATCTTTTGAAGCACCCCGAGAACATCGACGCCCTGGCCGAGAGCCTCACCCAGGTCAGGGAGCGGGTCAGGTTCTGCTCGGTCTGCTTCGCCATCACCGAAGAGGATCCCTGCTGGATCTGCTCCGGGGAGCGCGACGGCGCCTCCCTCTGCGTGGTGGAGGAGCCCCAGGATATCCTGGCCATCGAGAAGAGCCGGGCCTTTAGGGGGCGCTACCACGTGTTGCAGGGGGCGCTCTCGCCGCTAAGCGGAGTGACCCCGGCGGAGCTGAGGATCGCCGAGCTCATGAAGCGGCTGGAGGGGGGTGAGATCCGCGAGGTGCTCATCGCCACCAACTTCAGCGTCGAGGGGGAAGCGACCGCGCTTTTCTTGACAAAGCTCATCAAGCCGTTATCCATTAGAGTCACCCGGCTGGCCCACGGCATCCCCATCGGCAGCGACCTCGAGTACGTAGATGCAGCAACGGTGCAGCGCGCCGTCGAAGGGCGCTCTGAATTGTGAACCGTAATCCACGGCGGAACCGACCCGGAAAACCGACCGCCGTTCAACCGCTTCATTAATCCTAGCCCTATTCTCACAGGAGGAAATCAATGTCCCGCAGAATGGTAACGATCGACGGTAACACTGCCGCAGCACACGTGGCGCACGCCACCAACGAGGTGATCGCCATCTACCCGATCACCCCTTCCTCCGTCATGGGGGAGATCTCGGACGAGAAGAGCGCCCGGGGCGAGAAGAACATTTGGGGCACCGTCCCCTCCGTCTCGGAGCTGCAGTCCGAGGGTGGCGCCTCCGGTGCCGTACACGGCGCGCTGCAGGCCGGTGCCCTTACCACGACCTTTACCGCGAGCCAGGGCTTGCTCCTCATGATCCCGAACATGTTCAAGATCGCCGGCGAGCTCACCTCGACGGTGTTCCACATCTCGGCCCGCGCCATCTCGGCTGCCGCGCTGAACATCTTCGGCGACCACTCCGACGTCATGGCGGCCCGCTCCACCGGCTGGGGGATGCTCTGCTCCAACAACGTGCAGGAGGTCATGGACTTCGCCCTGATCTCCCAGGCTGCGACCCTTAGGGCCCGGGTCCCCTTCATGCATTTCTTCGACGGCTTCAGGACCTCGCACGAGGTGCAGAAGGTCGAGGAGCTCACCTTCGACGACATGCGTGCCATGCTCACCGACGAGCTGGTGCAGGCGCATCGCGACCGTGCGCTCACCCCGGACCGCCCGGTGATGCGCGGCACCGCCCAGAACCCGGACGTCTACTTCCAGGGTCGCGAGACGGTGAACGCCTACTACCCGCAGGCGATGACCATCGTCCAGGAGGAGATGGACAAGTTCGCCAAGGTGACCGGTAGGAGCTACCAGCTGGTCGAGTACGTGGGTGCCCCGGACGCCGATCGCGTGGTGATCGTGATGGGGAGCGCCGCCGACACCTTCCAGGAGACCCTGGAGACCCTGAACAAGAACGGCGAGAAGGTCGGCCTCCTGAAAGTGCGCCTGTTCCGTCCCTTCCCGGCGGAGATCCTGGCCGCCGCCATCCCGGCCACGGCCAAGAAGATCGCCGTCCTGGACCGCACCAAGGAGCCGGGCTCCCTGGGCGAGCCGCTCTACCTCGATGTGCGCACCGCCGTCGGCGAGGCGATGGCCGACGGCAAGGTCTCTTTCCAGGGGTACCCGATCATCGTCGGCGGCCGCTTCGGCCTGGGCTCCAAGGAGCTCACCCCGGGCATGGCCAAGGGGGTCTACGACAACCTGAAACTCGACAAGCCGAAGAACCACTTCGTGGTCGGCATCGTCGAGGACGTGACCAACTGCTCGCTCCCCTACGACGCCAAGTTCATGAACCCCTCCCCGGGGACCTATTCGGCGATGTTCTACGGTCTCGGTTCCGACGGCACCGTGGGCGCCAACAAGAACTCCATCAAGATCATCGGCGAGCACTCGGACAACAACGTCCAGGCCTACTTCGTGTACGACTCCAAGAAGGCCGGCAGCGTGACCACCTCGCACCTAAGGTTCGGCAAGGGGGAGATCCGCTCCCCGTACCTGATCGACCAGGCGGACTTCGTGGCCTGCCACAACTTCTCCTTCCTCGAGAAGTACGACATGCTGGAGCGCGCCAAGGTGGGGGGGACCTTCCTGCTCTGCTCGCCGTTCGACAAGGACTCGGTCTGGGATTCCATGCCGGTCGAGGTGCAGAAAGAGATCATCGACAAGAAGCTCAAGTTCTACGTGATCGATGCCATCAGGCTCGCCGAGGAACTGGGTCTGGGCGCCCGCATCAACGTCATCATGCAGACCGCCTTCTTCAAGATCTCCGGCATCATGGAGCTTAAGGTAGCCATCGACGCCATCAAGGACGCCATCAAGAAGTCCTACGGCAAGTCCGGAGAGAAGGTGGTCGAGATGAACAACAAGGCCGTGGACGCGGCGCTCGCCAACATCTTCGAGGTGAAGGTCCCGGCCCAGGCCACCAGCAAGCTGAAGAAGCCGCCGGTCGTCGGTACCCACGCCCCCGCCTTCGTGCAGGAGGTGACCGCCCCGATCATCGCCGGCTACGGCGACCAGCTGCCGGTCTCCAAGATGCCGGCCGACGGCACCTTCCCGACCGCGACCTCGCAGTACGAGAAGCGCAACATCGCCGTGGACATCCCGGTCTGGGACGAGGCGCTCTGCATCCAGTGCGGCATCTGCTCGTTCGTCTGCCCGCACGCCACCATCAGGATGAAGGTGTACGAGGCCGACAGCCTCAAGGGGGCGCCGGAGACCTTCAAGTCGGCCGACGCGCGCGGGGGCGAGTTCAAGGGGATGAAGTGCACCGTGCAGGTGGCACCGGAAGACTGCACCGGCTGCGGCGCCTGCGTCTACAACTGCCCGGCCAAGTCCAAGGAAGATCCCAAGCACAAGGCGATCAACATGAAGTTCCAGGCGCCGCTCCGCGCGACCGAGGCGGCCAACTACGACTTCTTCCTGCAGATCCCGGACACCGATGCGAAACTCTACAAGCGCGACACCCTGAAGGGGAGCCAGCTGATCACCCCGCTCTTCGAGTACTCGGGCGCCTGCGCCGGCTGCGGCGAGACCCCGTACTTAAAGCTCATGTCGCAGCTCTTCGGCGACCGGGCCATGATCGCCAACGCGACCGGCTGCACCTCGATCTACGGCGGCAACCTCCCCACCACCCCCTGGTCGCAGAACCAGGATGGGCGCGGCCCGGCCTGGTCCAACTCGCTCTTCGAGGACAACGCCGAGTTCGGCTTCGGCATGCGCCTGGCCATCGACAAGTTCAACGAGGCGGCCCGCGAGCTGGTGACCCAGCTGGTCGGCTGCTCCTGCAAGTCCTGCGATCCGGTCAAGCCGGTCATGCAGGAGATCCTCGCCGCCGACCAGAAGGACCAGGCGGGGGTCGAGGCGCAGCGCGAGCGCGTGGCGAAGCTGAAAGAGGCGCTTGCCGGTTGCAATGAGCCGGCCGCCAAGAAGCTCCTCTCCATCGCCGACTACCTGGTGAAGAAGTCGGTCTGGTGCGTGGGCGGCGACGGCTGGGCCTACGACATCGGCTACGGCGGCCTGGACCACGTGATCGCCTCCGGCAAGAACGTGAACCTCCTGGTGCTCGACACCGAGGTGTACTCGAACACCGGCGGCCAGGCCTCCAAGGCGACCCCGATGGGCGCCGTGGCCCAGTTCGCGGCAGGCGGCAAGCCGCAGGCCAAGAAGGACCTGGCGATGATCGCCATGGCCTACGGCAACGTCTACGTGGCGCGCGTGGCGCTCTCCAACCCCGGCCAGGTGGTGAAGGCGTTCCTCGAGGCTGAAGCCTACGACGGACCGTCCTTGATCATCGCCTACAGCCACTGCATCGCCCACGGCATCGACATGGCGAGCGCCGTCGAGGAGGACCGCCGTGCGGTTGCCTCGGGTCACTGGCCGCTCTTGCGCTACAACCCGGAGTTGGCCGAAGCAGGGAAGAACCCGCTGCTGCTCGATTCCAAGGAGCCGACCATCACGCTCGAGGAGTACGCCTACGGCGAGAACCGCTACCGGGTGCTCAAGAAGAACAACCCGGAGGCCGCAGCTGCCCTCATGGCGCGCTCCAGCGAGCTCACCACCCGTCGCTTCGACCTCTACAAGCGGATGGCCGAGATGGAGTTCGACAAATAGCTTGACACCATGAGGACGTAAAGCCTAAGATCTTAACAGTGGCGGGGAGAAACGTCCCCGCCCGATTTTCAACCAGAAGTTAGTAAGGAGAATGCAGGAATGGCACAAGGCGTAGTGAAGTGGTTCAACGACAGCAAAGGTTTTGGTTTTATCGAACAGGACAACGGTGATGATGTCTTCGTGCATTTCTCCGCTATCCAGGGCGATGGGTTTAAGTCCCTGGCGGAAGGCGACCAGGTTTCCTTCGACGTTCAGAAGGGGCCGAAAGGTCTGCAGGCCGCAAACGTGGTGAAAATCTAACTACTGACGACAACGGCTGACAAAAGCGAAAAAGCCCCGGAGCGATCCGGGGCTTTTTTTGCGTTTTTCAGGGGAAACGATTCTAAATAGGTCCCCTCTCCCCCTGCGGGAGAGGGACAAGGTGAGGGGGAAGGTGCCATTATCACCTACAGATGGCAGCTTCACCCACACCCCCGGCCCCCTCCCGTCAAGGGAGGGGGGGAGATGGTTCCCGGTCGGATCGCGGTGGCTTACCCGCGCTACTCGATGCAGCTGCCGACCGAGCCGCTGCGGCAGACCGTCTTGTCGATCCAGAGCGCGCCGTCCATGCGGCTCCCCTCCAGGTGGGTGCCGCGCAGCCGGGCCTGGTTCAGGCTGGCACCGCGCAGGTTGGCGCCGGTCAGGTCGGCGAGCTCCAGGTCGGCCTCGGCGAGGTCGGCGCGCTCCAGGTTGGTCATGCGCAGGTTCACCCGGTTCAGCTTGGCGCCGCTTAGGTCCATCCCGGCCAGGTTCATCCCGGAGAGGTCCATGCCGGAGAGGTCCCGGGTGGTGCTCATGATGCCGCGCACCTCGTTCTCGGAGAGCCGGCGGTGGTACACCCTGGCCTGGGCCGGGTCCGTCTTCTTCTTGACCTTGTGTGTCTTGGCCTTCTTCTTTTTGGGGGCGGCCTGCTTCTTGGGTTCGGCGGGCTTTGCGGTGCCGTTCCCTTCGGCGGCGAGCGCGGCGAGTTTCGCCTCGGCAAGCGCCAGCTGGCGGGACTGCACCTCGTTGCTCGGTTCGGACCTCTCGGGCGCGGCCGCGGCCACGGTGGCGGGAGCCGGCGGCTCGGACGCGGCAATCCCGGAAACCGGGAGTGCCAGGGTGAGGGCGAGAATTATGATCTGGTAACGGCGGTTCATGCGTCGCCTCCGTGCGTTCGTGTACTTCAGGGCTTTGCTGCACTGAACCTATCGGCAGCGGCGGGAAAAACTGTAGCGATTTCCCGGGGAGTGGGCGCGAAGGCGCGGCAGGCCGAGAAAACCGGGAAAATGAGTTCGGGATGTGCTATATTCCAATGTTACGCTCCGGCTGCATTGCCGGGCGGATAATCTGGATGCGGGAGTACCATGGCAACGGACAAAATAATCATTAAGGGTGCCTGCGAGCACAACCTGAAATGCATCGACGTGGAGATTCCCCGGGACCAGCTGGTGGTGATCACCGGGATCTCGGGATCGGGAAAATCGACCCTCGCTTTCGATACCATCTACGCGGAAGGGCAGCGCCGCTACGTCGAGTCGCTCTCGGCCTACGCCCGGCAGTTCCTGGAGCAGATGGAAAAACCGGACGTCGAGTCCATCGAGGGGCTCTCGCCGGCCATCTCCATCGAACAGAAGACCACCAGCAAGAACCCCCGCTCGACGGTGGGTACCGTCACCGAAATCTACGACTACCTGCGCCTTTTGTTCGCACGGGTCGGCAAGCCCTACTGCTACAGCTGCGGCAAGCTGATCTCCTCGCAGACCGTGTCGCAGATGGTGGACCAGGTGATGACCCTGCCGCAGGGGACCAAGCTGACGCTCTTGTCCCCGATCATCCGGGGGCGCAAGGGGGAGTACAAGAAGGAGCTCGCCCAGCTTAGGAAGGAAGGGTTCGTCCGGGTCATCGTGGACGGCACCACCCACGATCTCTCCGACGAGATCGAGATGGACAAAAAGAAGAAGCACGACATCGACATCGTGGTGGACCGCCTGGTGGTGAAGCCGGGGATCGAGAAGCGCCTGGCCGATTCGCTGGAGACGGCGCTGCACCACGCCGAGGGGATCGTCAAACTGGCGGTGTCGGCGGACGAGGCGCTGGGGAACAAGGCGGAAACCCACATCTTCTCCGAGTCCATGGCCTGCATCGACTGCGGCATCTCCTACCCCGAGATGACGCCGCGCATGTTCTCCTTCAACAACCCCTACGGCGCCTGCCCGGACTGCACCGGGCTTGGGACCCGCATGTACCTGGACTCCGACCTGGTGGTCCCGGATCCCGACCTCTCCATCCGCGAGGGTGCCATCGCCCCCTGGGAGAAACGTTTCTCCGGCTGGTACCAGCAGACCCTGGAGGCGCTCGCCAAGGCCTACGGTTTCTCAACCACGGTTCCCTACCAGAAGCTTCCCGAGAAGGCGCGGGAGGTGATCATGAACGGCTCGGGCGGCCGCCTGGTCGATTTCTGGTGGGAGGACGACTCCGGCAAGCGCCACAACTACCAGAAGGCCTTCGAGGGGGTGCTGAACAACCTGGAGCGCCGCTACCGCGAGAGCGAATCCGAGCAGGTGCGCGAGGAGCTCGAGAAGTACATGAACGTGATGCCCTGCCCGACCTGCCAGGGGGCGCGACTCAAGAAGGAGGCGCTCTTCGTGAGGGTTGGGGGGCAGAACGTGCAGCAGGTGACCTCGCTCTCCATCAAGGACGCGCTCACCTTCTTCAACACCCTCTCGCTCTCCGAGAAGGAGGAGGACATCGCGCGCCGGATACTCAAGGAGATCCGCGAGCGGCTGAACTTCCTGGTGAACGTGGGGCTCGATTACCTCTCGCTGGACCGCGCCTCGGGGACGCTCTCGGGCGGCGAGGGACAGCGCATCCGGCTCGCGACCCAGATCGGCTCCTCGCTGGTCGGGGTCCTCTACATCCTGGACGAGCCCTCCATCGGCCTGCACCAGCGCGACAACGGGCGCCTCTTGCAGACCTTGCGGCACCTGCGCGACATCGGCAACACGGTCCTTGTGGTGGAGCACGACGAGGAGACCATCCAGGAGGCGGACTGGGTGATCGACATGGGCCCCGGTGCCGGGGTGCATGGCGGCGAGGTGGTGGCGCAGGGGACTCCGGCCGAGATCATGGCGAACCCGCGCTCGCTCACCGGGCGCTTCCTCTCGGGGGCGCTCTCCATCCCGATCCCGAAGAAGCGGCGCAAGGGGCAGCGCTTCCTGACCATCGAGAAGGCGACCGAGAACAACCTGAAGGACGTCTCGGTCGACATACCGCTCGGCGTCCTCACCTGCGTGACCGGCGTTTCCGGCTCGGGGAAGTCGACGCTCGTCATCGACACGCTGTACCAGACCCTGAGCCAGCATATCTACAAGAGCCGCGAGAAGGCCGGCGCAGTGAAGGCGATCAAGGGGATCGAGGTGCTGGACAAGGTGATCAACATCGACCAGTCCCCGATCGGCAGGACGCCGCGCTCCAACCCGGCCACCTACACCGGGCTCTTCACCGAGATAAGGGACATCTTCGCCCAGCTCCCCGAGTCGAAGATGCGCGGCTACAAGCCGGGGCGCTACTCCTTCAACGTGAAGGGTGGGCGCTGCGAGGCCTGCTCGGGTGACGGCATCATCAAGATCGAGATGCACTTCCTGCCGGACGTCTTCGTGCAGTGCGAGGTCTGCAAGGGGGCGCGCTACAACCGGGAGACCCTGGAGGTGCACTTCAAGGGGAAATCGATCGCCGAGGTGCTGGACATGACGGTCTCCCAGGCGCTCATGTTCCTGGAGCACATCCCGCGCATCAAGAGCAAGCTGAAGACCCTGGAGGACGTGGGGTTGGGCTACATCAGGCTCGGGCAGTCGGCGACCACCCTCTCCGGCGGCGAGGCGCAGCGCGTGAAGCTCGCCAAGGAGCTTTCCAAGAGGGCCACCGGGCGGACCATCTACATCCTGGACGAGCCGACCACCGGGCTGCACTTCGCGGACATCGCGAAGCTTCTGGAGGTGCTGCACAAGCTGGTCGAGGCGGGGAACACCATCGTGGTCATCGAGCACAACCTGGACGTGATCAAGACCGCGGACTGGATCGTCGACCTGGGGCCGGAGGGGGGCGACCGCGGCGGCGAGATCATCGCCACCGGCACCCCGGAGCAGGTGGCGCGCGTGGAGAGGTCCTACACCGGGCAGTACCTGAAGAAGATGCTGAACCCGTAACCTTCGGCAGCGAAGACAGGAGGTGCCGTCATGACAGAGAAAAACTGCAGTTGCGAACCGGGCCGGCCCGGCAGCTGCCCCAGCTGTTTCGCCGAGCAGCTCATCGATTACTGGTGCGAGACCTGCCGGCTCTCGGTGCCGGACAAACGCTGCCCGCACTGCGGGCTGAAGACCAAGAAAAAACGGCAGGAGAGTTAGAACCTGCCAGATTCACCCAGCTTTCCCGGCCCGTCACTCATGCGCAGTGGCGGGCCTTTTTGTTCGGTTTGCCGCGTACCACCCGACATCATACGGCTCCTGTTCCCCCTGCGAATCTGCGTTATAATAAACCAGCCCTAATCTAACCTTTAACAGAGGCGCGGGACATGCGGCGTAACCTGCTCGTGCAATTGACGGTGCTGGCCTTTCTGGTGCTTCTCCCCGGGTGCAGCCGGCTGCTTCCCAGCGGCAAGGCGGTCGCCGAGTCCCCCTGGACCCGCTACTCGGACGCCAAGGAGGCCTTCGACAAGATAAGCGTCGGCGAGACCACGGTGCAGGACCTGAAGGTCCTCGGCTTCGACGTCCAGAACTCCCCCAACCTCAAGGTGCTCAACTACCTGGACATTGCGGCTACCGTGCAGGGGATCCCGCACGAGGAGCTCGACCCCGGACTGCAGGCCTGCCTCATGGCGCGCGACGGCTGCCGCGCCTACGTCTTCGAGCCGAAGCGGACCTACACCAAGCGCATCGGCAACTTCTGGCTCGACGTCGCCAGCTTCCGGCGGGTTACCCAGGAGACCGGCTGGCGCTTCAAGGCACTCATCGTCTTCGTGAACCACCACGTCGCCTACAAGCTCGCCAGCGGCGAACCGCAGATCGACCAGCTGCAGGAGCAGGTAAACCCACTGGGGCCGTTCCAGTTCCCCTCCAACCTGATATTCGGCATCATTCCCTTCTAAGACACCCTGAAAAGCTCATGAAAGGATCGGTCACCGGTTGACATAACCGGGGGTTGCTGTTATTTTGCGGCCTTTGTAGAGATTTGTCATTAACAGGCTCAGCGCGACTGCGGAGCGAGGGCGAGGCACCATGGAGTGGCAAGACGGCTACATCACCGAGGTCGAATACCTGCACGGCGTCTACCGGGAGCTGGGGCCCTCGGCACTCAACTTCATCCTGCTCTTGCAAAGCCGCGAACCGGTGCCGCTCACGGAGGGGTTCAGCTACCTGGACCTCGGCTGCGGCCAGGGTGAGTCCGCGAACCTGTTCGCCGCCTGCCACCCGGAAGGGCAGTTCCACGCCGTCGACTTCAACGCCGCCCACATCGCGGGCGCGCGCAACGTGGCGCGCCAGGCCAGTATCCAGAACGTGACCTTCTGGGAGGCGAGCTTCGCCGACCTGCCGGAGCTGGACCTCCCCCAGTTCGACTTCATCGTGCTGCACGGCATCTACTCCTGGGTCGGCCCGGAGAACCGGCAGCGCATCGTCGATTTCCTGCGTACCAACCTGAAGCCCGGCGGCGTGGTCTACGTAAGCTACAACAGCCTCCCCGGCTGGAGCAGTTACGCGCCCTTGCGCCAGCTGCTCTCCAGCTACGCGGACACCCAGCCCGGGAACCTGGAGGAACGCGTCGAGCGCTCCCTGCAGTTCGCCCAAAGGCTCAGGGATGCCGGAGCTTCCTTCTTCAGCGCGAACCCCGGCGCCCGGGATTTCTTCGACTACATCTGCACCCTGCCGCGCAACTACGTGGTGCACGAGTTCTTCAACCGGGACTGGTCCCTTTTCTACCACGCCGAGGTGGTGCGCAACCTGGCCGCCGCCAAACTCAACTTCGTGGGATCGGCCAACCTCGCCGAAAACCAGGATATGCTCTGCTTCAGTGCCGAGCAGCAGAAGGTACTGGGGGCCATCTCGGACCGGGTGATGCGCGAGACCGTGAAGGACTTCACGGTGGCGCCGCTTCTGCGCCGGGACGTCTTCACCAAGGGGGGGCGCCGGATCCCTTCCGTGGAACAGTTGCGCCACGTGGGGGAGACCGTGTTCGCGCTGGTGGTTCCCCAGGGCCGGATCGAGCGCAAGGCCTCCTTCCCGATCGGCGAGGTGATGCTCGAACGTGAGCTGTACGACCCGATTCTCCTGGCCCTGGAGGAAAATCCGCAGACCACGGACCAGCTCCTCGCGCGTCCGGAGCTGGCGGCGCTCGGCAAGACCCGGGTGATCGAGGCGCTCATGGTGCTCATGGCCGCGGAGTACGTGATGACCGCGGTGGAGCCGGCCCTTTACACCGCCATGACCACGCGCAGGCTCAACAACGCCATCATCGAACGGCACCTGGAAAATCTGGAGAAAAAGACGCTCGCCTCGCCGGTTTTGCAAAGCGGGGTGAAGGTGGACTGGCTGGAGCGGCTTCTTTTGCTCTGCGAGATCCGGGGTACCGAGGATCCGGCAGCCTTCATCTGGGAACAGATGAGCGAGCGGGAGCAACTCTTAAGCCGCGACGGGGAGATGCTGACGACCGCAGAGGAGAACCTGGCCGAGCTGAACCGGGTGATCGCGGCGTTCCGGGAGGCGAAGCTCCCCCTCCTGCGGCAACTGGGAGTTTTCTAGAGGCGGGACCCCGGGCGTTGCCGTTTGGCAGCCAATGGTGGTATGGTAGCAAGCGTAGCTAAGCTCATGAGGAGAGACCATCCCGATGCCGGAGAGCCCCCATCCCTTTCAGACCCTGACCCCCAGCTTCATCATGGACGCCGTGGAGAGCCAGGGGTACCGCTGCGACTGCCGCACCTCGGCCCTGAACAGCTACGAGAACCGCGTCTACCAGGTGGGGATCGAGGACGGCCAGCCGCTGATCGCCAAGTTCTACCGCCCCGCGCGCTGGAGCGACGCCCAGATCCTCGAGGAGCACGACTTCTCCTTCGAGCTTGCCGGGCACGAGCTCCCCGTGGTGGCCCCCTGCCGCAACGAGGCGGGGGAGAGCCTGTTTCACTTCGAGGGGTTCCGCTTCGCGCTCTACCCGCGCCAGGGGGGGCACGCCCCCGAGTTCGACAACGACGAGAACCTGGTGATCCTCGGGCGCATGCTGGGGCGCATCCACCGGATCGGCGCCCTGCGCCCCTTCACGGCGCGCCCCACGCTCGACTGCCTGAGTTTCGGGCGGCGCAGCGTGCAGCTCATCAGCGCCGACTTCATCCCCGACGAGTACCGGGAGAGCTACCTTGCGGTGACCGAGCAGCTGCTGCAGGCGATCGACGAGATCTTCGCCGCCACCCCCGACGTCCGTTTCATCCGCGCCCACGGCGACTGCCACGCCGGCAACATCCTCTGGCGCGACGGTGCTCCCCACTTCGTGGACTTCGACGACGCCCGGAGTGCGCCGGCCATCCAGGATCTCTGGATGATGCTCTCCGGCGAGCGGCCGCGCCAGCAGGCCCAGCTGGTCCAGCTCATCAAGGGGTACCGCGAGTTCAACGACTTCCACAGCCGCGAGCTCTGGCTCGTGGAGGCGCTGCGCGCCCTGCGCATGCTGCACTACAGCGCCTGGCTCGCCAGCCGCTGGGAGGACCCCACCTTCCCGCGCACCTTCCCATGGTTCAACACGGTGCGCTACTGGGGGGAGCACATCCTGCAGCTGCGCGAACAGCTGGCGCTTCTGGAGGAGCCCCCCTTGGAGCTCCCGCGGGATTTGTGATCGCACCATTCCCGACTAAAAAAGGGCGCCTCTGCGGCGCCCTTTTTTGTGGGTCGTGTGATGTTAGTCTCCCCAGCCCTTGACGGGTGGGTGAAGCTGCCGGCTGCGCTGGGGTGGCACCTTCCCCCTCACCCTGTCCTTCTCCCGCAAGGGGAGAGGGGACCCGGTGTGGGACTACCCCTTTTTAGAGAAGATCCACCGCCCCGCCCCTTTAAAGACCGCCGGATCGCTCCGCTAATCCTGCGGGAACCCCGCGCAGTAGTGGCGCACCTCGTCGAGCAGTTCCCCCTTTTCCCGCTCCCCCAGAAACGAAGCCCTGAACCCGTTGTCGGCGAGCTGCCGGATCTCGGTGAAACCGAGTCCGAGTGCGCGCTGCACCGCGAGGAAGTTCTCGGTCAGGTAGCCGCCGAAATAGGCGGGATCGTCCGAGTTCACCGTGACGCAGAGCTCGCAGCGCAAGAGCTCCTTCAGGTTGTGCCGGGCCATGGTGTCGAAAACGCGCAGCTTCACGTTGGAGAGCGGGCAGACGGTGAGCGGCACCTTTTCCGCCGCGAGCCGGGCAACCAGGCGCTCGTCCTCCAGGCAGCGCACCCCGTGATCGATGCGCAGCACCTTGAGGAGGTCGAGCGCCTCCCAGATGTAGGAGGGGGGGCCCTCCTCGCCGGCATGCGCCACGGGCAAGAGCCCTTCCTGGCGGGCCCGCTCGAAGACCGCCTCGAACTTGACCGGCGGGTGCCCGCTTTCCGAAGAGTCGAGCCCCACACCGAGGAGCCACTCGCGGTAGGGGAGTGCCTCTTCCAGGGTGGCGAGGGCGCTCTCGGCGCTTAGGTGGCGCAGGAAGCAGAGGATGAGCCCGGAGCTGATCCCCAGGCGCTCGCGGGCCTCGTCCTGGGCGCGCCGCAGCCCCGAGATCACGGTTTTGAAGGGGATGCCGCGCTCGGTGTGCCCCTGGGGATCGAAAAAGAGCTCACAGTGGCGGATCTGGTCCGCGTGGGCGCGCTCGAAGTAGGCGATAGCCAGGTCGTAGAAATCCTCCTCCTCGATGAGGACCTGCATCCCCTGGTAGTAGATGTCCAGGAAAGACTGCAGGTCGCTGAACTGGTAGGCCGCGCGCACCTCGTCGAGCGAGGCGAAGGGGAGGGTGATGCGGTTGCGCTCCGCCAGCCGGAACATGAGCTCGGGCTCGAGGGTCCCCTCGATGTGCAGGTGCAGCTCGGCCTTGGGAAGGTTGCGGATGAAGCTTTCAATCGGGCGGGTCATCGGTAGGCTCCGTGGGTGCTCGCCCCGCGGAGAACAGCGGGTCGCTAGCGTTTTTTTTCAAGTTCCAGGTCGAGGTGTTTCAACTGCTGGAGGTTCTTGTTGAGGTCGTTGATGGTGCGGTTCAGCTCGCCCACCTCGCGGTTGAGCGTCTGGTTGGTGGTACGGTAGTTGCGGTTTTGGCGCCTGAGTTCGTCGGCGGCGCCGATCAGTTCCACCAGCGGGGTGGCCTGGACGCTCCAGGGACTGGCGGGGAATTCCTTCTTGAGGCGCCTGAGCAGTTGGTGCCCCTGGGGCGAAGCCGGCCGCTCGACGCTCGGCTTCAGCGTCAAGAGGGCGAGCCGGAAGAGCGCCTCGTCGGTGACCCCGGGGACCGGGGGGCCGCTTACGATCGACTCCAGGATCTTGGTGGCGCCCGCTTCGTCCCCATTTTCCAGCGCGCTCCGCGCCGAGGCGAGGCGGCGCCCCTCCGAGAAGCTGTGCAGAAAGCCGCTTCCTTTTTCACCGGAGCGTACGGTGGCGCAGCCCGCGCACAGGGCGGCGGCCAGGATCAGGATCAGGAGCCTTTTCATCATGCCTGCTTTCTTTTTCCGACGATCAGGTAGTTGCTGCCGGGGCTCTCCTTGGCCGAGTCCTTGGCCTGGGCGGAGGCCCGGGCGATGTCGACCGCGGAGGAGTACTCGTCGCCGCCGCAGATGATGACGGCGATCGAGATGGTGGTGATGGGGAAAAAGCGGTGCACGCCGTAGCGGTCACAGCCGTCGATGCCGCCGCGGGCCAGGTCCTCGGGCCCGAAGTGCCGGCGCACCTCCTGGTCGAAGCTGCGGATCACCGCCTCGCAGATCTCGGAGACCCGGTCGGTGGAGAGCACCATGACGAAGTCGTCGCCCCCCACGTGCCCGACGAAGCTTCCGGGATCGCCCAGTTCCTTCACGGTGGCGAGGATCAGGTCGCCCGTCACCCGCAAAAGCTCGCTCCCCTTGGCGTAACCGTAGTGGTCGCTAAACGGCTTGAAGTTGTCGAGGTCGGCATAGCAGAAGGCGAAGTTGCCGCCGCTTTTCAGCCGCTGGTCCAGCACCCGCTCGATGGCGATGTTGCCCGGGAGCCGGGTGAGCGGGCTCGCGTCCAGGCTGTTCTGCTCGAGCACCTTGAGGCGCGCCGCCATCCTGGTGAAGTCGCGGGCCAGGTCGCTGATCTCGTCACCGGGGGGGATCTGCGGGTCGTAGTCGAAGTCCCCCTCGGCGATCCGGTGCGTGGCGCGCTGCAGCTTGCGGATGGCCCGGAAGGTGCGGTAGGTGACAAACGGGGCCACCCCGATGGCCAGCAAGAACCCGGTGCAGGAGATGATGATGGTCCAGCGGATGGTCGATTCCTGCTGGTAGTTCGCGCTCTGCAACTCGGCCTGCAAGAGGTCCTGGCGCTTGCCGTAGAAGGCGTCCACCGCGTTCAGAAGCCGGGCCGAGAGCCCCCTAAGCTCCCCTTCCCGGTTGCTCTCTCCCGAGAAGAGCCGGGCCGCCGCGAGGCGGAAATCGGCGTAGAGCCGTTTCAGGGTCGCGGTGTCGCGCGAGGCATCCAGTTCCTGGAGGACTCTCAGGTTGACCAGGGTCTCCTTTTCGCGCTGGTGGAACAGTTCGACGAAGGTCGGGTCCTTGAGTATCTGGTACTTCCCGGCGTAGCTCTCCTGTGCCAACAGCGAGGTCCGTAGCTTGATCAGGGAACTGATGATGGGGAGGTCGTTGTTGGCGATGCCACGCGCCGTCTTGTTCAGAGCGTACAGGCTGAAGGATGAGAACGCAAGGGCGGCCATGGTAAACAGTGCCATGGCGGCATAGCCTACACTGATCTTCTGGATCAGAGAGAAGTTGGAGAACCGGAAAGCCGATTTTAGCCTGGAGAGCATTTCCATAGCGAGAATATTAGGGGAGACTGAGGGAGAAGTCAACGGATCAGTCAGTTCTTGTGCCAGTAGCTGGCAAGCTGAGCAAGTACCTGGTCGGCCTCTACTTCAGCAGTGGCCTCGCAGCAGGAGACGCAGAGGTGCGCCCAGCGCCGGTAGAGCGGCAGGCGCACCGCGAGCAGGGCCTCGAGGCTGCCGGCCTCGACCAGGCCGATGATCCCGCGCGGGGCCTGCCCGGCGATGTGTGCGCGGACCTCCGCGATCGGGGCGTCCAGGAAGACCACCGTGGAGAGCTCGGCCAGGCGCTGCATCCCGGACCCGGAGTAGATCGCGCTCCCCCCCGGGGCGATGACGCAGGAGTCGGGGAACTCCACCTCGAGCAGGGTCTCTTCCTCGATGGCGAGGAAGGCCGGCTCCCCCACCTGGTCGATGAGCTCTTGCAGCGCAACCCCGCGGCGCGCCTCGATCACCTTGTCGGTGTCGAGAAACTGCCACCCGAGCCGCTCGGCGACGATGCGCCCGACCACGCTCTTGCCCGAGCCGGGCATGCCGATCATGGTTACTCTGGACATGGAAATAGCGCTCCTGGAGGTCTTCGTAGCTCCGACGCACAAGAGGCGGGTGGCCCGAAGTTCGGAGTTGCGAGGATACTGGTAGCCACCGCGTAAGCCAAGCAAAAAGCGCGCGGTTCAGTTTTTGTCATCTTTTCTCTGGGAGGTGGGGCTGCGGGGGGCTGGGGAGGGCTGGGGAGGGGAGGCCTCGGGGTCAGTACCAGGGATAGCCTTTGCCGCGCCGCCTGATGAAGTGCTCGACGAGGAAGAAGGGGCGGATGAAGATGATCCCCTTGCGCCTGAGGTCAAACAGGTCGAGCACGAAGTGGAACAGACAGCCGGCCAGCAGCGGCCCCAGCTGCGGGAACCAGAAGAGGAGGAGCGCCAAAAGGAGGAAGAAGTCGATGGTGTGGAAGGCGCAGAGGCCGACGTAGGAGATGGTCTTCTCGATGGTCTGGAGTTCGGAGAAGTAGCGGAACATCCCCCTGACGCTGAGGCTCTTGCGGCGCTGCATGTAGAGAAAGTAGTGATCGACGTCGACCAGCACCCCCCCTGCGGCGAAGAGCGCGAGGTCCGGGGCGCTCAGTATCGGGGAGAGGGCGGCTGCGGCGAGGCCGGTGAGTGCGAGGTGCTGGGTGAGGGTCATTAAGGCTACCTGGGAAAAGGGGTGGCGCTGGGATCCGGCGCTTGCCGGGCAACTGTACCAGCTTTGCAGCCCGGGCGCCAGTGCCGGCTAGCGGCTCCCGCTGAAGAGCAGGGTCCCCTTCAAAAGGTCGCGCAGGTCGCTGTCGGCGCCGGCCGACTCCTTCTTCACGATGGCCTTGCGCTCCTTGCTGCTCAAAAAGGCGGCGAGGTGGCCGGCGGCGAGCTTGCGGCTCCCGGCAATGGAGACGGCGAGGCGGCAGAGGATCTGCGCGGGGATGCCGTTACGGTAGCCTTCCACGAGCTTCCCGATCTCGTCGCGGCGCTG
The DNA here is from genome assembly GCF_014193515.1 of Geomonas silvestris. Taxonomy (GTDB): domain Bacteria; phylum Desulfobacterota; class Desulfuromonadia; order Geobacterales; family Geobacteraceae; genus Geomonas; species Geomonas silvestris. The sequence goes on from NZ_BLXX01000003.1 coordinate 29,219, forward strand.
CTCTTCGCTCCAGGTGCGGTAGACGTCGTCGCCTATGTTGTTGAGGTTGTCGAGCATGTATCCTCCGGGTGGTCGTGGTGGCTGCGCGGCGCTGGCGGTAGGGCGTGGGGTGTGCCGGGGCCGCGCTGGCTTGAGCTACTTCTTGTGCTGGTGGCTGAAGATGTGGTCCCGGCAGTACCCGTAGGTACCGTTGCACTGGGGGCAGTAGCGGAAATCCATCTCCGGGTGGGTCTTCTCGGTGATGCCGCAGACGCTGCAGCGGTGCACCGTCTCGCTGCGGCGCGGGGCGAAGCCGGCCGCCTTCTTCGCCAGCTGCTTCCTGCCGTAGCGGGCGTTTACCGCGATGTCGCGGGCGAAGAAGATCAGGAAGTTGGCCAGGGCGGAGAGGACCATGACCCGGGTCGCCCAGTCGCCGATCACCAGTTGCAGGGCGTAGCCGAGCCAGGTCAAAAGGGCAAGCCACTTGATCTTCACCGGGATGACGAAGAAGAGCAGGATCTGGAACTCGGGGAAGAGCGCCGCGAAGGCCAGGAAGACCGATCCGGCGAGGAAGCCGTTACTGATGGGGTAGGCCGGGACCAGGAAGGAGGCGGCGATCGTGATGAGGCACCCCAAAAGGAGGTAGACGTTGTAGCGGAAGGCGCCCCAGTGCTCCTCCAGCGCCGAGCCGAGCATGTAGAAGAAGTACCAGGCGATGAGGGTGAAGATCAGGCTCTGCCGGGGCGGATCGAAGGGGAGCGTGAAGATGCGCCACCACTCACCCTGCAAGAGCGCCTGCGCCGAGAAGTAGGTCGCGCTGCGCTCCAGCTTCCCGGCCTGGTACATGACGTAGAACAGCGACTGGCCCGCGATGAGGTACAGGGTCAGGTTGGGGATGGCGTAACGTCCGAATTTGCGTTCCAGGGAGTCCAGCAGGTTCATGGCTCGTCTAGGTCCTCTGTCCCGCGGCGCTCGACCGGTGAGGCGGCGCCGGCGGGCGGCTCCGCAGGAGGGACGCTCGTCGCGCGCGCGGCACGAATCGGGAGGCGGTCTTGAGCTAAGAGAGCCTCGCTCTCGTGCTCGGTGAAGGTCTTCGCGTCTCAGCGAGGTACGCCTAACTCTCAGCGTTGACCAGGGGGAAGTGCTTGTTCTGATAGCTTCAGTTTGGCGGTCGCGTCAGGTAAGCCTGTATAGCAGTTTCTAAGAAAGGTGACAATTTAAATTCCTCCAAAAAAACCGGGAGGCTGGCGCCAGAGAGTGACAGGGCGCAACCTTCCCCCGTCGTGACAGAGAGGGAGCTTTTCTTACGCGGCCTACGCCGTATCTTTCATGAGCATTAGACCCCATTCCGGGGGCGCGGCGCCTTCGAAGGCTCGTCAAAAAGTCGCTCCATACGTTGAATACTATTGATTCTTGCGCCCTGCTCCCCTAGAATGGGCCAATTCTAGAACCATCCCCGCAAGGATCTCATGAAGCAAGTTCTCCTCATCTCCGACACCCCGAGAGTGCAGCAGGTCTTCGAGTCGCTCGAAGCGCAGGGGATTCTGCAGCTTACGACTGCCGTCACCCTGAACCAGGCCGACCTGGAGATCGCCGCGGCCCCCCCGCAGGTGGCGTTCGTACAGGGGCGGATCTCCGGGCTTTCGCGCGACATCGTCGTGCGGCACCTGAAGAAGGTACTCCCCAAGGACGCCTCGATCGTCCTTTTGGCCGGGACGCTGGAGGAGATGGAGCAGGCTTTTCAGCACCAGGAGCCCTACCTGGACCTGGCACTGGAGGACGAGGCCCTTGCGGTGCTGGCGCGCCAGGTGCTGGAGGGGAGTTATCAGCTGCAGCGCCCGGTGGCTCCGTCCCCGCCTGCCGCGCCGGAACCCCTTGAAGCCGAACCTGCCGTAGCGGGACCCGCGGAAGCGGTGCCGGGGCCCGAGGCTCAACTGCCCGAAACCATCCAGCCGCCCCCCGAAGCAGTGCAGGCCGAGCCGGAGACGCCCCGCGCGACGGCTGCCGAGGCCCAGGCGGCCGCCGAGGTTCCCCCTGCGGAGCAGACCCCCGCAACGGAACCGGAGCCGCTGCTGCAAACGCAGTTCGTCCCCCAGTTCGAGCCGTTCACCGAGTCCCAACCGGTGCAGCTTTCCGGGCAATCAGCCGAGAAGTCGGCGCAGCTCGCCTCCTTTGCCGCGCTGATGGATGAGGCGCAAAAGGGAACGGGAGCCCCGGAGGGGGGGCTGAACATCGAGGAGCGCATCGTACTGGGCGCGCACCACAAGAAGGCTGCGGATGCCGCCACGGCGGAGGCGAAACACCCGCGGCGCGAGCCCGGTACCGGGGAATTCCTGGCTGGCGAGCCGCTCGCCGATGCCCTGCGCCGCGCCAAGAAGAAGAAACGCCCGCTCTGGATCCCGGTTGCCCTGGTGCTGGCGCTCATCTGCGTGCCGCTGTTCTCCTACCTGGCCGGCAAGAAGGTGGCCCCGACCGAGTCGGCGCTCGCGCCGCTCAGCTCGGATCGTCCCGGCAAGGAAAAGAAGAAATCGGTCCCCGCGCCTGCGCCGGCCCCCAAGGTTGCCGAAGCGCCCGCCGTCAAACCCGAGCCTGCTCCGGCCCCGGCTCCCAAGCCGCAGCCCGCAGCTCCGGCTCCTGCTGTGAAGACGCCGCTCGCCCCGGAGCTGAAGCCTCAACCCGCTGCGGCGCCTCCCGCTGCTCCGGCTGCTGCGGGGCAGAAGGCGCTGCCGACCCTCTTGGGCCAGACCAAACTGGATCCCGAGTACGCCAAGAGCCATCCCGGCTGGCAGCGCTATCAGGGGACCAGCGCGGAATACAAGGTCTTTAAGGAAGGGGAGCGCTACAAGGCGCTCCAGGTGCTGACCCTGCACGGCGAAACGCTTCCGGAGCAGCTTTTGACCCGCGCCCTCAGGGAGTTCGGCGGAACCGAGAAATACCGTCTGGGGACGGCCGGCGCGAAAGGGAAGTACCTGGTGCAGCAGGGTGACGCCGGCGGTGGAGTCGCGATCACCGTGTACCGGAATAAGAGCGATCGCAGCCTGAAGGCGTTCGTGATCTATTACCGTTAGCCCCCGGCATCAGAGCAGCACCGATTGAGGTATGGAATGACCAATGCACAACATGGCGGGGCCTTTTTGCTGGTGGCGCTTCTGTCGCTTCCCTGTCACCTTTACGCCGCAGCCTCCCCCTTCGACATAGACGTAAAAGAGCTGGACCGCACGGCGCCCAAGGCGGCAGCCCCGGCGGCGCAGCCCAAGGCGGCTTCCCCCTACGATATCGACCTCAAGGAGCTGGACCGCTCCGGCACCCCCCCTGCGAAGCAGGAGAAGAAGGCCAAGAAGAAGGAGGCTCCGGTGCGTAGCGCCAAGCCCTCCCGGGGACGCCACGCCGTCAGCGGCGAGGGGGAGTACGGCCGCTACACGGTCAAGCCGGGCGACCACATCTTCAAGATCCTGGTGGTGCGTTTCGGGCTCTCCGACGAGGCTGCCGAGAAGCTGATCCCGGAGATCATCCGGATCAACGACGTTCCCGACATCAAGAAGCTCAGGGTGGGGAGCACCCTCTTGATCCCGACCGGTGCGCACCAGGCGCGCTCGCCCCGCACGTACCGGCACAGCGAGCCGGTGGCGACTTCGGCTGGCGCGCCGGCTCCCCTGCCGGCGCCCGCCACGCAGCCGAGCCCCCCCGCGGTCGCGGCACCCCCGGCCTCTGCTGCACCCGCGGCGCCGCGCGAACTGCCGCCTCCCCCCGCTCCGGTGGCCAAGGCCCCGGCCCCTGCACCGCCGCTGCCGCTGCCGCAGCCGGCCGTGTCCCAGCCGGCGCCCGCCGCGCAGCCGGCTCCGCCGCTCGCCAACACCTGGATCTGCTCGGTGCGTGACCGCGACCCGGCCCGCATCGTGGACAGCGTGCTGAACGCGCTGGCCCTGCGCTGGAGCAAAAACCGCATCATCCAGTCCGCCGAGGGCGCCGCCAACGCGTACAGCATCAGGGTGGACCGCTATTTCGAGAAAAACGGCGCGCGCTACATCGTGAGCATCGGCGAGGAAGATCCTTACAGCTACACGCTGCTCAGGCTGTTGGAGGGTTCGGGCTTCCGGGTGCTGATGATCGGCAAGGGGGACGACTTCCTGACCATCGGGGAGAAGCTTCTGCGCCTGGTCGGACTGACGCCGGACTTCGGGAAGCACCTGGTCCAGGCGGGCAAACTGGAAACGGGCTTCCTGGTGCAACAGGACGATCCGGAAGGAAGGCGGGTGCTTTTAACGAGCGAGCCCGCCGACCCCAAGGTGAAGTGGACCCTCCCCGCCGGCTGCGGCTACCGCTAGCCCGAAGCGCCCAATCAACAGAAAAAAAGACCGCAGTTCCCGGATCGGGCTGCGGTCTTTTTTTTCACCTGAAAGTATTCAGACTCTACGGCGTCGGCGGGCGGCTCTCCTCGCCCTGCTGCCCCTCAGGCGCGGGCTCGAAGGACATGACCGGCTGGCCGCCGTTGAGTGCGGGGAGTGCGCTCTGCAGCGCCTCGGAAAGGTCGGGCTGCTGCGGTGCGCTCTGGGATTCCGCTGTACCGGGTGTAGCTGCGCCGGCCGGGACCTGCACCACGAACTGCTCCTTCCCCTGCTGCGCACCGGCCACCCAGTCGTCGACCTTGTTCTTGATGAGGGCCTCGAGCCGGTCCTTCATCGGGGTGTAGGAGGCCTCTTCGGGGACCGGTTTCACCTTCTGCAACTGGTCGAACACCATCCGCGCGTAGTGGTCGCGCTTGTCCGGGGTCTGGCTGTTGTAACAGCCGATGGCCTTCCAGTTGTAGCCGTACTTCTCGATGCACATGGAGAGGATCCAGGCGCCGGTCTTCGTGTTGACACAGGCGTCGCCCAGCGAGTTCCAGCGCTCCTTCCCCAGAGTGGGCGCCCAGCTCGAGTTGATCTGCATCAGGCCGAAGTCGAAGGTGCCGTTGGTGTTGCGGTGCACGGCGCGGGGGTTGAAATTCGATTCCACCTTGGCGATGGCGCGCAGGATCTGCGGGTTGATGCCGTACTGCGCTCCGGCCTCCTCGAAACAGAAGGCACGCGCCTTGCCGGAAAAGGCAAGGAGCAGCGCGGCGATCAGGCAGATCGTTCTGCGAATACCCATGGTTTACCTCGAAAGGATCCCTTCCCCAAAGATGCTGCACCGTGGGGAAAGGGCTAATGATATCTGGTGCGCTCCCGATATAGTGAGGTACGGCTGGCCGTGTGGCTGGCAGGGGCGCGGGAAATTGCTGAAAGGGTGGTGCGGGCGGAGCCAGAGCTGTGCCGGCAACTTGGGAATGATACCCGTTTCGATTTTTCCTGTCACCCCTTTTTCGACCGCGCCCCCAGGGGACCCCGACCGGCAGCCTGCCCGACAGGCGGAACTGGCACAGGCACGCGGCCGGTTTGACAACGAGAAGGCGCGGCGATAGCATGTCTCGTCTGAGACTGTGTCGCAAACCATCCTGGTTGAGAGGGACACAACGCAGATGCTCTCTGAGAGGATTTCATCTGTCATAGCTTCCGGCACAGAGCAGCGCTGCTTCACGGTGCCGGGGCTGAAACTCTGGTCGGTATGCTGCCTGGGCGCGCTGATCCTTTGTGCTGCCGTGGTCGTTCGGGCGGAAGGCCGCCTGCGAGCGGGCGCGGCGGGCGTCATGGGGCGCCAGGCCGGGGCGGGGGAGACTATCTCGGTCCACGCGCCGGTCCCCGAGCAGCGCCCCGGCCCCGGCGCCGGGCAGTACCAGCGCATCGAGGAGAAGCGCGGGGAGATCTGCACCGAGTACGGTTGCCGCAACTTCAACAACGATACGCTGCGCGCGGGGCTGACCATCTCGACCCGGGAGCTGACCCGCTACCTCCAGGGGTACGGCTATCTCCCCTCCGAACTGGAGGCGCTCACCCAGTGGCAGAAAAAGGCGCTCGACGAGGCCTATCGCTACGCGGTGCAGAACCGGCAGAGCCAGCAGGACCTGAACCGTGCCGGGGCCGCCATCAAGGCGGAATACCAGGCCAAGTACCGGGCCTTCCTCAGCTCCCGCGGCTTCGCCATCCTGCCGGGGAACACGCTCACCGCCGATCTCCCGGGGATTGCGCGGCGCAACGTGAGGGAGCTGCGCCCCATGGCCCAGGCGCTGGGGAGCATCGCCGAGAAAAACGGCTACGACTCCTCCGAGACAATCGGCGCCGCCCTGTCGCTGGTGCAGACGGCGTTTCGCTACGAGACGGTCCCCATGGTGGTGAACGGCCGGCAGACCGGCGGGATCTATCCGCCCCTGGAGACGGTCGCCAAGGGGAAGGGGGACTGCGACACCAAGAGTGCCCTCCTGGCAGCTCTCCTCATGAACTGGAACAAGGTGAAGCTGGTGGGGATCGGGGTGCCGGACCACTACCTGATGGGGGTCCTCGGGAACCCCGGCAAGGGGGACGCCTTCGTCGAGTACCAGGGGCTGCGCTACGTGCTGATGGAGCCCTCGGGGCCGGCCTGGCTCCCCCCGGGGATGGTCGGGCCGAGCACCAGCGCCCTGCTCAACTCCGGCGCCAGCCTGGCGGTTGAGCCCTTTACCAACTGAAAACGGGAGATCCCATGTTTTTCCTGCGGCTTCTGGTGAGCTTTTTCGAACTCGGCCTGATGATCGTCCTTTCCGGGCTGATCATCTACGTCATCTACCGCGTGTTCATCAAGGCCAACCCGGAATTCGACATGGAAGAGGAGATCATCAGGGGGAACCCTGCGGTGGGGATCCTGGTCTCGGGGATCATGGTCTCCGCGGCGCTCATGCTGCGCAAGGGGGTGGGTGCCTCGGTCGGGATGTTCCGGCTCTCCATCTCCGCGCCGGCCGATGTCGCCTTCCCGCTTTGGCAGACGGCGCTGCTCACCCTGGGGCACCTGGTGATCACCCTTTTCTTCGCCATCTTCACCATCTCGTTGACCTTGAGGCTCTTCGGGAGGATGGTCAACAAGCTCAACCCCGCGCTGCGGCTCGGCGAACAGGTGCGCCAGGGGAACCTCGCGGTGGGGATCCTGCTCGCCGCGGTGGTGTTCATCGCCACCCTGTACGTCGGCGAAGGGGTGAGCGCGCTTACCAAGGCCCTGGTGCCGCAGCCCAGGATCGGCACCATCCAGATCATGGAATAACCTGACGTTGCCGTAGAAGGAGCAGCAGATGAAGATGAACCTGACCGACCTGGAGATCCGGGTTCTGGGCTCCCTGATGGAGAAGGAGCTGACCACCCCGGAGAACTACCCGCTGAGCCTCAACTCGCTCATGAGCGCCTGCAACCAGAAATCGAACCGCGACCCGGTGCTCTCGCTTACCGAATCCGAGGTGCAGAAGGTGCTGGAGGGATTGGGGGCGCGCGGCCTGGCGCGTCTCACCACCACCGGCGGGCGCGTGGCGAAGTACGTCCACTCCGCGGCCGACAAGCTCGGGCTGGGAGTAGCCGCGCGGGCGATACTGGCCGAGCTGATGCTGAGGGGGGCGCAGACCGCAGGCGAGCTCAGAAACCGCGCCGAGCGGATGGCACCCTTCGCCGATATCGAGGCGGTGGATGCGGTGCTCGGCGAGCTGATGCGCGAGACTCCACCCATGGTGGTGCGGCTGCCGCGCCAGCCGGGGCGCAAGGAGGTGCGCTACGCCCAGGTGTTCGGCGGGATGCCGGAACTCCCCGAAGAAGTGGAGGAAGCGGAGGACGTCGAGCCGGCACGCGAGCGTGCGCTCCCCTACAAGCTCCCGATGACCGGGCGGCTCCTGAAGCTGGAGAACGAGATCGCCGACCTGCGCGCCGAAACGGCTGCGCTCAGGCGGGAGGTGGAGGAGTTTTTGGCTCAGTTCGGATAGAACCGGTTCTACGTGCTAGGTTCTAGGTTCTACGTTTCTGATATTTTTGAAGACGCTGGCACCAGGTCCCCTCTCCCCTTGCGGGACAGGGTGAGGGGGAGGGTGCCACCTCAAAAGAGCTGCCGGCTTCCCCCACCCCCTAACCCCCTCCCGTCAAGGGAGGGGGGACTACTACTCGATCCTGAAAACAAAGAGAGCTCCTGGAATGACTCCGGGAGCTCTCTTCTTTTGTGCAGTATCGAAATGGTGACAGCTGTTGCGCGGCGCCGGCGAGGTCTCGCGCAAGACGCAGGGCAGCGCCTCCGTCAGCTGGTGAACATCAGCTTGCGCTCCAGGTCGGTTGAGTGGGACAGGCGCTTGGCCTCTTCCATGGTGATCTGGTCCTGCTCGTGCAGCTGGATCAGGTGCTGGTCGAGGGTCTGCATCTGGTACTGGCTGCGGCCGTTCTCCATGTGCCCCTCGATCTCGTCCAGGCGCCCCTCGCGGATGCAGCTCTGGATGGTCGTGGTGGAGCGCATGATCTCAAGCGCGGGGAGGATGAACTCGCCGGTCTTGTTCTTGATGAGCCGGATCGAGATGGTCGCGACCAGAATGTCGGCCAGCCGGTGCCTGACGATCTCCTGGGCGTCGGGCGGGAAGTGCCCCACGATCCGGTTGATGGTGGAGACGGCACCCTGGGTGTGCAGGGTGGAGAGCACCAGGTGGCCGGTCTCGGCGGCCATGAGGCACGACTCGATGGTCTCGGTGTCGCGCATCTCACCCACCATGATGATGTCCGGGTCCATGCGCAGCGAGGCCTTCAGGGCGCTGGCAAAACTGTCGGTGTCGATCCCCACCTCGCGCTGGATGATGCAGCTCTTCTGCGAGCTGAACAGGAACTCGATCGGGTCCTCGATGGTGATGCAGTTGTAGCTGAAGTTCTCGTTTATGTGGCGCAGCATCGAGGCGAGCGTGGTGGACTTGCCGTTGCCGGTCGGCCCGGTCACCAGGATGAGCCCGTTGGGGGCCTTGACGATCTCCCCCAGGACGCCGGGGAGCCTCAGCTCGTCGAACGAGCCGATGTTCGCCGGGATGACGCGCATGATGATCCCGAAGTGGCCGCGCTGCCTGAAGATGCTCACCCTGAAGCGCGCGCCGGTGGGGAGCGAGAAGGAGGTGTCGAACTCCTTCTGTTCCTGCTCCCAGCGCCGGTTGTTGTGCTCCATGATGGTGGTGGCGATGAACTCGGTGTCGGCTGAGGTCAGGTTGGGGAGCTTGGAGCGGATGATCTGCCCCTTGCCCCGGAAAAAGGGCGGGTTGTCCACCTCGAAATGCACGTCGGACACCTTCTTGTTGAAGGCTATCTCAAGAATCTGGACAAATATCTTGGAATCCATGGTTGCCCCTTCAGGTTTAGATGGTTACTTCTGTGCCACCCGCTTGCGGTAGAGCGCGTTGTCGATGACGAGGCTTGCGTGCAGGGCCAGCATCTCCAAAAGTTCCGGCTGGGGTGCCCCGCCGGCCCGGCTGCCGAAGTCCGCGTAGATGAGGGCGATGACCCTACCGAAGCTCTGCACCGGCAAAAGCAGCACCTTCTGGCTGGCCGGCGCCCCGAGCACCGGAAAGAGACTCTGGCGCAGCACGGTGTCTGCCTCGCCGTAAAAGCTCGTGCGCTGGTCCAGCGCACGCTGCAAGAGGGAGTCGCCCCCCAAGGGGAGGCGCAGCTTCAGCGAGCTCACCTGCCCGGGTCCCTCGAAGCCGATGCCGCGCTCGGCGATCAGCTCGGAGCGTACCGCGACCAGGGTGAGGGCCCGGTCGAAGAGGGCGCCGATGGCCTTCAACAGCTGGAAGGTAACCTCGGAGGGCTCGCGCTGCTCGGAGAGCCCTACCAGCATCCCCTTGAACTGCTGCAAAAGCCCCTGGCCAGGCTGGTTCCCCAGGTCCTTCAGGTACCGGCTCAGGGCGCGGGTGCACTCGATGGCGTCGTCGACGAAACTCTCGGGGTGCTCCTCGCGGCTCGCCCGGGGGAGCACGGCCCTGATCCCGGTCTGCAGCGCGAGCGCGCCGAGGCGGAAGTCGCCGGGACCGGCGAGCGCCACGATGGGAAGTTCCGGGTACATCTCCCGTTTCTGGCGCACCAGGTCGAGGAACTCCTCGCGCCCCAGCTTGCGGGTGCCGGGCTCGCCGGGATCGAGCAGCAGCAGGGGTGCCACGCCGCGCGACAGCGACTGGTCGATGATGGGGTCGAGACCGCTCAGGTCGTTGGTGGAGATCCTGAAGAGCGGGCCGCAGGCTGCGGCGACGCACTCGCGCAGCACCTTGTCCGAGGTGAAGAGGATCACCCCGGTGCCGTCGGCGGGGAGCCCCAGCCCCCCCCGCAGCGAGTCGAGGAAGCCGAAGAGCCGCTCCTGCTCGTCGGCCGGGACCCCGGCGAGGACCCCCTGCAGGCGGGAGCGCGCGGTGTCGGGCTCGACGTCCGCCAGACCGGCGAACGGGGTCGGGATGTGGCTTTCCAGCAGGTCCAACTCGTCGAGGCCGAGATCCTCCGCCGAAAGGTCAGGTCCTTGCGATTCCTCCGACACGGCGAGGGTCGGGATCTTGCCGAAGATGAGCTCGGAGGAGAGGGTGCCGTCGCGCTTTCTTTCGTCGTAGATGCGCAGGGCGTCCATCAAGACGTTCTGGGTGTTGAGCTGTATCTCTTTTTTGAGCTGTTCCGGGAAGTAGCGGTACTCGTCGGAGACGAAGATCTTGTTGACGTCGAGGGAGAAGGTGCCGCGGGTCCAGGTGAGCACCTCGACGATGGTCATCTCGATGAGGACTTCCAACCCCTGGTAGGCGTCTTCGGTGCGGATGCGCCCCGCCTCGATCATGGTCTGGATGATCGGCTTGCGGGCGGCGCCGGCCCGCTGCTGCTCGTTCAAGGCGGCGGCCAGCTCCTCGGTGCTCAGTACCCCCATGTCGATCAGGACCTGGCCGATGCGCACACTGTTATTGACGTGGTTGGCACTGACAATGTAGCCGTCGTGAAAGACCAGCTGGCTGTCGCCTTTGGGGCCGCGCAGGGTCAAGGTGCCCGATTTACCCGTGGCGTGCAGGAGCTGGATGACATCGACAATGGGGAGGTGTTCCAAATCGCCGTCGAATGACATGGGCTGAAACCTTATGGTAGTGCAGGGAAATGCAGGATAGAGAAGAGCGGGGGAATTCTAACATGCCGCAGTCGTTAAAGTAAACGCTAATCTTGGGTGGGGTGCTGTCCTACAGGGGGTGCGGCGGGGGAGCAGTGAGGTCAGCCGTGGCAGGCGGTGACCTGCTCCACCGGGGCCGCGGGACGCGCGCTGGGGGTGGCCATCTCGCCGGTGTGGCTGAGCCAGGCAAGCGCCAGGCCGAGCAGGTCGGCGACCCCTCCCATGGTGAGGTTCTTTTCGACGTAATGGGCGTTGCGCTCGATGAGAAAACCGACGAAATCCTCGCGCTCGAGCACCATGCGCTCCAGGATGCGGCCGTCTTCCTGCACGGTCTTCAGCCCTTCCTGGCCGCAGCGGTGCAGCGCGGTGGTGTCCTCGACGGTCTGCATGAGCCGCCCCAGCATGGCGTAGGTGGCGGTGCCGCGGTTCCCGCCGGAGGCGATCTCCTGGCGGAAGACGGGGAGGGCGTGCTCGAACAGGGTGGCGAAGCCAGAGAGGGCCTCGCGGCGCACCCCGCCCACCTTGTAGCGGCTGCGGGCCTTGCTGCCGTTGGTGGACTCGTACTCGCCGCGGGCGAAGAAGCGCTTGGCGAGGACGGTGATCTGCTGGCTCAAGAGTTTCTCGTCGAGGCTCGGGACCGAGGCGCTGGCGGCGAGGAACATGCCGGAGACGAAGATGTAGCCGCGGTGGCAGTTGGTCCCGGTGCAGCGCAGCATGGCGCGTTCCGCGGCGGTCCCCAGGCGCACCTGTCCGGCCAGCGGCTCGCCGGCAGTGAGGGCGTCGGCCAGGTCGCCGAGGTAACAGGAGACGATCTGCAGCGACGCCTCCATGCGGGCCACCGAGAGGTCGGGGTGCGAGCCGCTGTCGTTTAAGTCCACGAGGCCCGGCTTGGGGGTCAGGTAGAGTTCCAGAAAGGCGCCGCGCACCAGGTCCTGGGCGAGTTTCTCCAGGTGGGCGGGTGCAGGATCGCTTGTGCAGTAGGTAGTGTTAGATTGCATCGATCACCGCGTGTGCGCGTGCCTGCAGCTCGGCGCCCTGGTGACGCTGGGCCCGGATGCAGGCAACTGCTGCCTCGCTGCAGAGGAGGCAGGTTCTGGGGGAAAGCCCTAAGCCGGCGCGGTCCACGGGACGCCCGGCAGGGTCGTAGATGTCCAGGTCCAAGAGGCGGCCGGCGGGGTGTGCCGCTTCCACCTCGATGGCCTTGAGTTTCGCAGGTTCGGCCGTAAGGCTCACGCCGTACAGGGCAAAGGGGCCGAGCGCGTCGCTATCCCGGGTGAGGAGCCGGGCCGGCAGCGCGGCCAGGAGGGCCTGCTCTCCCCAGCGGAAGAGGCGCTCCGCCCGTGCCCCGGTCTTCCGGTCGCCGGGAAGATTGAGGCTCAACATGACAATGGCGGGGAACTCGCTGGGGAACCGGCGCTCGAGGAGTGCCTGGCGCCGGTCGCGTGCCGCCAGGAGGCTACTCCTTAACGCGACGTACCACATCGATGATCGACCCGTCACGGTACTCGATAAGTGCCACGATTTCATCCTCAAAGTCAAGAGGCCGCGGCGTCCCGGTGATCCTGCAGGTCTCTTTTTGCAGGTCGTGTATCTCTTTTACCGGCAACTTGCGCCGGATAAGTTCCTCTTTCAGCTCCGGATGCCGGTCGTGCACCGCGATGCCGCGCTCGGTCACCACGACGGAGATGGTCTCGCCGGGGGTGGTTATCGTGGTCACCTGGTCGCGCACGATCGGGAGCCGGCCGCGGATCGAGGGGGCCACGATGATGGAGAGCTTGGCGCCGGCGGCGGTATCCGAGTGCCCGCCGGTGTTGTGCAGCAGGTAGCCGTTACTCTCGGTGTTCACGTTCACGTTGAAGTTGCAGTCAACCTCGGTGGCGCCGAGGATCACGCAGTCCAGCCGGTTCACCACCGCGCCGCGGTTGAAGGGGTTCGCGTAGAGGTCGGCGCTGATCTCCTGGTGTGCCTGGTTCACCCCGATGGAGCGGACCGCCTCGGTATCGAAGCACTGCACGTCCATGAGTGCGGAGAAAAGACCCTCCTCGAGCATCCCCACGAAGTAGCCGGTGATGCCGCCGCAGCCGAAGCTCCCCTTGATGTTGCCGCGGCGCATTGCGCTTCTCATCTTGTCGGCCACGGCGAGCGAGATGCCGCCCGAGCCGGTCTGGAAGGAGAAGCCGTCCTTCAAAAGTCCCGAGGCCTCGATGACCTGGGAGGCGTAGGAGGCGATCTGCAGCCCGACGGGATCGGTGGTGATGCGGGTGGTGGTGGAGACGATCTTCGCCGGGTCCCCGAGTCTCTCCACCTGGACCACGAAGTCGACGAGCGTCTGCGGGATCACCACGGGAACGGCGGGGTAGGGGACCAGGTTGTCGGTGACCGCGACCACGCAGGCCGCGTGCAGGGCGTCGCTCTGGGCGTACCCCAGGCTGCCGCAGGCCGAGGGGCCGAAGTAGCCGTTTAAGTTCCCGCAGGGGTCGCAGCAGGGGGCGGCGATGAAGGAGACGTCGATCTGCACCGACCCTTCCAAAACCGCCCGGGCCCGGCCGCCGTGGGAGCGCACGATGATGGGGACCTGGAGCTCCCCTTTGCTGGCCAGTTCGCCGATAAGCCCGTTCACGCCGCACTGGAAGCCGGCGATCACGCCGCTTTTGATGTGCGGGATGATCTCGGCGTGCACCGGGTGCACCGAAGAGGAGGCGATCCAGATGCCGCGGATCCCCAGCGCCGCGATCTCGTTCACCACCGCGTTCAAGAGGTAGTCGCCGTTTCGCAGCGCGTGGTGCGTCGAGATGGTCATGCCGTCCTTAAGCCCGCTTGCCTCGATCGCCTCCCTAAGCGACCCCACCAGCTTGTTCGCGCCGGGGTTCACCCGGGTGATGGGGCGCGGGGCAGCGAGGCCGGAGGGGGTGAGGGAGAACGGGTCGCGGTAGGGGGTAAGCGCGCGTCCCGCGTAGCGTTCCGGGATCTCCCGCCCGAGGCTATTGAGCGCCATGGATGGCCTCCTCGTCGATCAGGGTGTCCACCATGCCGTGGGCGTAGGCGGTGCGCAGCACGCGTGCGGCGCGCTTCACCACCGGGGCGTCGACCATCTTCCCCTTAAGCGAGATGACGCCGGTCCCCAGGAGGCGGGCCCGCTGGATCGCCTCGATTACCTGCAGGGCGTAGTCGACCTCTTCCTTTTTCGGAGCGAAGACGTCGTGCACCACCTCGATCTGGCGCGGGTTGACCAGGCACTTCCCGGTGTAGCCGAGCCTTTTGGCGAGCTCGGTCTCGGCTTTCAGCCCCTCCATGTCGTTCACGTCGGCGAAGATGGTATCGATCGCCTGGATCCCGGCGGCCTTGGCGGCCCAGAGCACCCGGGTGCGGGCGTTGAAGAGCTCCTCGCCCCCCTTGGTCCGCTCGATCTCCATGCTGGCCGTGTAGTCCTCGGCGCCGAAGGCGAGCGCGAAGATGCGCTGCGAGCTGTTGGCGATCCCCACGGCGTTGATGATGGCGAGCGCGCTCTCCAGCGAGGGGAGCACCCGGAAGCGGCCGATCTCGAGGTCCAGTTCCTCCTCGAACTCGGTCAAAAGGGTGTCGAGCCGCTCCACGATCTCCGGGGTGTCCGCCTTGGGGAGCCGGATCCCGTCCGGGAGCGCCGGGAGCACCACCTTCAAGTCCTCGTACCCCCACTTCGAGTCGAGCGGGTTGATGCGCACCAGGAGTTCCTTGTTGCGCTCGGTGTAGTTCATGAGGAAGTGCTTCACCAGGTGGCGCGCCGCGTCCTTCTCGCTCAAGGGGACCGCGTCCTCCAGGTCGATGATCACCGCGTCGCAGTTGAAGATCGGGATGTTCTGCAGCATGGAGGGCATGTTGCCCGGCACGTAGAGAAGCGAGCGCCTCAGCATGAAGTTCCCCATCAGGCACCCCCTTCGTCGATGTAGAGGGTGGGGATCCCCCCCATCTTGGAGACGTGGCGCTCGACCCCTTCCACGGAGAGCTCGGTAAGGACGATCTCGCAGGTGGCGAAGACCTGGGCGTCGTAGAGATGCCCCCCCACCACCTCGCCGGAGGACTTGGACATCATGATGTGGAAGTGGCAGTCCAGAAGGTCGTCCTCGCCGGGTACGATGTTCCCCTGCAGCCCGAGAAGCTCGAGCGGCCCCTCGATCTCGTGGATGGTGATCCGGGGGGTGGTGATGGGGAGCTTTGCGCCGGTCTTGATCCCCCTGAGCTTCACGTTCTTCACGCTCCCCAACGCGGAGACGATCATGGCGTAGCGCACGTCGGCCAGGTGGGCGAACTGCAGAAGCCGGGTGGTCAGGTTCTCCCCCGGCGTGATCTTGATGATGAAGCGTCTCCCCTGGGAGCACTCCTTGTACCAGAGCCCTTCCATGTTCACGTTACTCCTCCGCTGCCCTAAAAAGGGCGGTCTCCAGGCGCGCCTCGATGGCGTAGTCCAGGGCGCCGCGGTCGGTGATGCGCACCTCGCCCGATTCCACGTGGTGGCGCCTGAGCACCTCGTCCACCTTGGCCCGGATCAGCTCCCCGAACTGTTTCAATACCGTGGAGTCGATGGTCACGGTGAGGGTCTCCGCCGGCTCGAGGAACACCATCAGGTCGCTGGACTGCATCGTCCCGGCCTGCACTTTGCGCGCGATCTTCATGCTGCCTCTCCTTTGGGATCCCAGACCCGCCGCCCCTCGCGCGACAACAGGAAGCTGAGGGTCGTCTCCGGCACCAGGCTCGCGAGCTGCCGCGAATCCCCCTCGGCCAAGAGGGCGCGGACCCGGGTTGCGCTGATCGGAGCGTTACCGGCATCCATCCGCTCCAGCTCGGTCACCTCGATGCCGTGCTCGGGGAGGATCCGGTGCATCGCCGCGTTGTAGCTTGCGGTGGTGGCGGAGAGCGGTTCGCTCCCCACGAAGCGCCGGGTGATGTGGAAAAAAGGTGCGATGTGCTTGGCGAAGAGCAGCAGGTCGAGCTCCATCTGCAAAGCGCCGCCCGGATCGCCGGTTTTCAGGAAGTAGGTGGGGAAGGTGACGCTGGAGACCGCGTAGCTGGAGGTGTCCAGGAGGGTCACGTTGGGGAGGTCGGCGGTACCCTCGCGCACCATCCGGTGGCGGTAGTCGAAGGAGAACAGCGAGCGTTCCTCGCGCACCACGAAGAGGTAGAGCCGCTCCACCTGGGCGGCGGCTTCCTCGACCAGGTAGCGGTGTCCCCGGGTGAAGGGGTTGCAGTTTGCGACGATGGCGCCGTTGGGGCCAGGGGTGACCAGCTGGCGGTGCCGGTTCAGGTAGCGCCCGAGCCCGTCGCCGTACTCGAGGAGCGCGCTCTTTGACGAGGCGGCCAGGAGGTGGAAGTTGAGGGCCTGGAAGCTCGCGACCTGGCTTGGCGAGGTGAAGATGAAGAAGGAGTCGAGCCCCTCCTGATAGCCGCGCCCCACCAAGACGGTGACGATGTCGTCCAGAAGGCTGCCGCCCTGCGCCTCGGGCGCCACGGCGAGCATCTTCAGGACCCGTCCGTCCCGCGCGCCCACCGCCTGCAGGCGGCCGGCCTGGAAGATGCCGACCAGGTCGTCGAAGGGGGGCTCGAAGCTCAGGCCGCTCGCGTCGATGAGGTCGCAGGCCTGGCGCAGATCGTCTGTGGAAAGCAGCGAGGTAACCATGGCCACAATGTTATCATCATTCAAGAATATGGGTAATCATGTATACGGCGAGAGAGCGGGGAAAGGAGAGGTGGAGGTTAAGGTTGAGGCTGAGAATGGCGAGGTTTTTTCGATTTGGATTAGTGAATCGTAATTAATATCGCAGGGCGCGGAGCGGTTTCTTAAAAAAGAGGCCGAGGTGTCGGGGCGTCCTCTCCCCTTCCTCGGCCTCTTTCGGTAACATCCCCCCTCCCTCGACGGGAGAGGGGACTCGCTGGACGGTCTCTCACAGAGTTTCCGGGACCCTGCTTCCTTAGAACGCGAAGTTCAAGCTGACCTGCGCCTTGGCTTCGCTGGGGTAGCTGTGGTTGTCGAATTTCGCCGACCCCAGACCGTAGGCGCCGTCGATGTCCAGGAAGAACCAGGGGATACCGACGCTGAGGCCCGCGGTGACGGCACCGTCGGAGGCGGAGTCGGCGAGGTTCGTGTAGCCGCCGGCGCGCAGTTTGAGGCAGCTGAAGGGGTGGAACTCGGCGCCGCCGCCCAGGTTCTGGCTCTTCATGCCGGGGATGATGGTCGAGTTGGAGAAGACGTCGACGTCACCGGTCAACTCGAGCCAGGAGAGCGCTTCCCAGGAGACGCCGGCGCGCACCTGGCGACCCACGGTGATCTTCTCGCCGTTTTTCGCCTTAAAGGACGGGGAGTTCAGGTTCTTGCCGACCAGGCCCACTGCGAAGGACGGTACCGGCTTCCAGAGGGTGCCGAGGTCGAAGCCGACGCTGGAGGAGTCGTGGACGTTCTTGCGCACGTCCTTTGCGAGGTCCGAGGAAGAGGTCACCTTGCCGGCCGCGTAGATGGGGGTCTGCTCCTTGTTGGTCACCATGCCGTTCATGTACTTCACGCTGGCGCCGACCCCGACCTTGCCGAACTTGCCGGCGTTGAAGGCATAGCCGTAAGAGACGGGTGCCTCGATGAGCGCGATGCCGCGCAGCGAGACCGTTTTGGATCCCAATTGGGTGTCGAACTGGTTCGTGGCGGTCCCGTTCAAGGTAACCGGAACAGGGATCGTGAGCCCGCCGGGGTCGGGGTTCGCTCCCCCCTCGAAGGTGCCGTAGGCTCCGAAACCGAAGTGCTTGATCTGCGCGCCGAAGGCTGCCTGGCCGGTCACGTGCAGGTTGTCTTTCTCGTTCGTTGCGACCAGGGCATCGAACGCAGTTGCCAGCCCGTCGGCGGTGCCCTGGTTCTGGGCGCCGGTCCAGGCGTCGTTCGCCTTGACCAGGTTGTCGAGGTCCTCGGCCAGCTTGCCGCGGGTGTTGAGGCCCACTCCCGCGGTGAGGGAGACGGTCGCCGTCTTCGGTGCGAAGGCGAGGCCGGCCGGGTTCCAGTAGGGAGCCATGGCGCCGTAGGTACGGGCGACACCCGCGCCGCCCACGCCGAGCGAGCCGGCGCCCACCGGCTGGAATTCAAGTGCATGGGCCGTAGAGCCGATACCGAGGAGGATTGCCGCTACTGCTGCCGAACGTCTGATCATGTGCCACTCCTTGCAGGTTGGGATATCAATCAGTCCAAAGACATGGTTGCGAACGCGGTGCCGGCGAGCTTCCCTGGTGGCAAAATCTAATTAATGATCAGCCTCTTCGGGGCGGCGCTGGCCGAGTATACACAAAACTGTCGGGCTATTGCAGAAAAACTTTAGGTTTTTTCAGGACATGCAGAACTCTTTAACCTGGTGCTCAGGAGCCGAATGGTGCGCCGGGCACATTAACCTTGAATTCGCGCGTCGATCTGGGATAATCTCCCCTTTGGCGCGGCGCGCCGGAAATGCGCGATTACGCTAGTCAAACGAGGGAGAACGCTCGTGGAAATCTACAGGGCACAGCAACGCAAACGTCCGCAACGTTCGGGCGTCAAGATTATCTTCGGCATACTGGGAGCAGGCGCCTTGCTCGCCCTGCTCGGCGGTCTGGGCTACTTCTTCTACCTCTTGGGAGCGCTTCCCAAGGTGGACCGCCTGGCCGACTACCGCCCCCCCATCCTCTCGCAGGTCTACGGCGAAGACGGCAGCCTGGTGGGCGAGTTCTACCTGGAGCGGCGCACCGTGGTGCCGGTGGACAAGATCCCGCGCCGGCTGATCCAGGCCTTCGTCTCGGCCGAGGACTCCAACTTCTACCAGCACAAGGGGATCGACTACCTGGGGATCCTGCGCGCCGCCGTGAAGAACGTGGTGTCGCTCAGGAAGAAGGAGGGGGCCTCCACCATCACGCAGCAGGTGGCCAAATCCATGCTGCTCACCCCCGAGAAGAAGTTCTCCCGTAAGATCAAGGAGGCGATCCTCGCCAAAAGGATGGAGGAGCGGCTCACCAAGGACGAGATCCTCTACATCTACCTGAACCAGATCTACCTGGGGGCCGGCGCCTACGGGGTGCAGCTCGCCTCCGAAACCTACTTCGGCAAGGAAGTCGACCAGCTGAACCTGGCCGAGATGGCGATGATGGCCGGGCTTCCCAAGGCGCCCAACAGCTACTCGCCGATCAAGCACCTCGACAAGGCGAAGGAGCGCCAGGGGTACGTCCTCGAGCGCATGGTGAAGGAGGGGTACATCACCCAGGCCGAGGCCGACCACGCCAAGGCGGCTCCCATCGAGATCCGCCCGCTCAAGAAGGTGAATGCCGACCAGTCGGCCTACTTCCTGGAGCAGGTGCGCCAGCAGCTCGAGCAGAAGTACGGCGAGGAGCGGCTCTACAAGGACGGACTCAAGATCTACACCACCATGAACGCCGAGATGCAGAAGGGGGCCTACGAGTCGGTGGTGAACGGACTGAAGGCGCTCGACAAGCGCCAGGGGTTCCGCGGCGCCGCCAAGTACCTGGCCGAGAACGAGGTGGAGGCATTCTGCAAGAAGGTCGAGGACGGCATCGATTACGTATCCCTGAAGCAGGGCTCCACCTACCAGGGGGTGGTGATCGCCGTGAACCCGGCCAAGCGCGAACTGACCGTCAGGGTCGGCGACCGGATCGGCTCCATCACCAAGAAGACCATGGAGTGGGCCGGCAAGCTCGAGCTGGTGAACGCCTGGGGGAAACCTGAGGCCAAACGGGCCATCGGCCTCGGCGCGGTGCTCGAGGTGCAGGTGAAGGAGCCGGATGTGAACCGCGCCGGTGCCGTCTTCAACCTGGACCAGGTCCCCGAGAGCCAGGCGGCGCTCATAGCACTCGACCCGTTGACCGGGGCGGTGCGCGCCATGGTGGGGGGGTACGACTTCAAGAAGAGCCAGTTCAACCGCGCCATGCAGGCCAAGCGCAACCCCGGCTCCGCCTTCAAGCCGATCATCTACGCGGCTGCGCTCGACAAGGGACTCACCCCCGCGACGGTCATCGAGGACACCCAGGTGGAGTACGACTCGGGGCAGGAGAAGGCCTGGAAGCCTAAGAACTACGACAATGTCTACCGCGGACCGGTTACCATGCGCGAGGCGCTCACCGAGTCGATCAACGTGGTGAGCGTGAAGATCCTGGAACAGATCGGGGTGCAGACCGCCATCGAGTACGCGAAGAAACTCGGCATCACCTCGCCTCTGGCGGCAAACCTCACCCTGGCCCTGGGCTCCTCGAGCCTCACCCCGCTGGAGCTCACCAGCGCCTACGCGGTGTTCGCCTCGGGTGGCTACCGCACCACCCCCTACTTCGTGACCAAGGTCCTGGACCGCGACGGGCGGGTCCTCGAGGAAGTGGCGCCGCCGCGCATCCCGGTCTTCACCAAGATGTCCAGCGCGGCACCGGCTGAAGAGGGTGAGGAGGGGGAAGAGGGGGCGAAGCCGATCGAGCTGAAGCTGCCCGCGCCGGCGCAGGAACCGGTTCCCGTGGGGGCCCAGGGGCTCTCCGCGGTGCCGGTAATCTCCCCGGAGACCTCCTACCTCATGACGAACCTCATGGAGAGCGTCGTCACCAGCGGCACCGGCAGCAGGGCGCGCGCCGTGGGGCGGCCGGTGGCGGGAAAGACCGGTACCACCAACGACATGAAGGACGCCTGGTTCGTGGGGTACGTGCCGCAACTGGTGGCCGGCGTCTGGGTCGGCTACGACCAGGAGCGCAGCCTCGGGGCGGGGGGCTCGGGCGGCCAGGCCGCGGCGCCGATCTGGACCGAGTTCATGCAGCGCGCCCTGGCCGGCATGCCGGTCAAGGGATTCAGCGCCCCCTCCAACGTGACCTTCGCGCTCATAGACCCGCGCACCGGGCGGCTTGCCAAGGAAGGGACCCCTGGCGCCATCCAGGAATGTTTCATAAGCGGCACCGAGCCGACCAGCTACAGTCAGGAACCGGCCCCGGCCCCGGAGGCGGCTCCGTAACGGTCCTACAACCGGGTGTTGGCGACGCAACCTCGTAATTTCTTGCAGTTAGCTCAGGGTACCGCCGTCCGCGCCCGGGGGGGACTCCGCTGGAGGCAGCTTCGCCGGGCCCCCGGCAGGCGCCAGAAAAAGCGTTAACCCCAAGAAAACCCTTGCAAATTGACGAATTATGATTATAGTTACACTTAATTTAATCCATCCAAGGAGGGTGACATGACTAAAGCTGAACTCGTCGAAGCCGTAGCAAAATCCGCGAACATCCCCAAAAGCGCCGCCGAGAAGGCTGTTGGTGCCTTCATCGACAGCGTGAGCGACGCGCTGAAGCAGGGTGACCGGGTGACGCTCGTTGGCTTCGGCAGCTTTGAGGTTTCCAGCCGTCAGGCCCGTACCGGCCGGAATCCGCAGACTGGCAAGGAGATCAACATCGCCGAAGCCAAGGTGCCCAAGTTCCGCCCCGGCAAGGCGCTTAAGGATGCGGTAGCCAGCAAGAAGTAACCGGCAGCGCCTCCGGCGCCCCGCCAGCTGTTCCGGTAGCCACCAAAAAACCCCGCACATGCGGGGTTTTTTGTTTATTGGGAACGTTCCCGGAAGCCGTACAACTGGGTCCCCTCTCCCCCTGCGGGACAGCCACCTCACTGCCGATGGCTGCTTCACCACATCCCCCCCCCCGCCCCCTCCCGTCAAGGGAGGGGGGATGTGGTTCCCAGGCTGTCGAAGGAACCTTTCTGCGGGGGGGAGGTGTGAAGGTTCCGGTGCCGGTTGCTACTCCGTAGATAAAAAGCTTGCTTTTCAGAAGCGAACTGTAGTAAAGATGGTCGACTGACGGTCAGCAGTTCCATCGGGGAGTAAGACTCCCGTCCCATCGATCCAACCCCCTCGCATTCAATCCCCATGAGTAATGCGGCAGCAGCTTTGGTTGGCGACGATGTATGTGTTTGCCGGTCAATAGTTGCGCGTCGCAATCGAATCTTAGCGGCAAAATGGTTGCCGCGGCGTTTTTGCGCGCTCCGAATAATCTTTTCACCACCCGCCCGGAGTCTGGCGGGCCGCACTCGTGTCCGGGGGATGACGGAATACGTTTGTGGTCCAGCTGTCGCCTGGCCAGAAGGAACCTCCATGCCTTTTGAAGCACTCAACCTCGCACCGCCCCTCGTTAAAGCCATCGCCGCTTGCGGCTACACCGCTCCGACCCCGATCCAGGCCGAGTCGATCCCGCTGGCACTTGCCGGCAAGGACCTGATCGGCAGCGCCCAGACCGGTACCGGCAAGACCGCCTCGTTCGTACTCCCGGCGCTGCAGCGCCTTTTGACCCCCTCGCAGAAGCCGGGGAAAGGGCCGCGCATCCTGGTGCTCACACCGACCCGCGAGCTCGCCACCCAGGTCAACGATGCGGTCAGAAACTACGGCAAGTTCATGCGGGTGCGCTGCGGATCGATCCTGGGCGGCATGCCCTACCGCGACCAGATGATGCTGCTGGCCCAGCCGGTGGACATCATCGTGGCCACCCCGGGGCGGCTCATCGACCACCTGGACCGCCGTTCGCTCAACTTCTCGCGCCTCGAGCTTCTGGTCCTGGACGAGGCTGACCGCATGCTCGACATGGGCTTCTCCGATGACGTGGACCGCATCGCCGCAGCAGCTCCGGAAGACCGCCAGACCCTGCTCTTCACCGCCACCATGGACGACGCCATGGCGAAGCTTGCCAAGAGGCTTTTGACGGACCCGGTGCGCATCGCCGTGGAACCCAAAGAGCTCGCGCAGCCGAAAATCGAGCAGCGCCTGCACGTAACCGACGACATGCGCCACAAAAACCGCCTGCTGCAGCACCTGGTGAACGACGCGAGCGTCACCAAGGCGATCATCTTCTCGGCCACCAAGCGCGACGCCGACCAGCTGGCGGCCGAACTCTACGCCCAGGGGCACGCCGCCGCCGCACTGCACGGCGACATGTCGCAGGGGGCCCGCAACCGCACCATCGTCAACATGCGCCGCGGCAAGGTGCGCCTCTTGGTGGCGACCGACGTGGCGGCCCGCGGTCTCGACGTCTCCGGGATCAGCCACGTGATCAATTTCGACCTCCCCAAGTTTGCCGAGGACTACGTGCACCGCATCGGCCGTACCGGCCGGGCCGGCGCGACGGGCGTCGCCATCTCCTTCTGCTCCACGAACGAGGTCGCCTACCTGGACCGCATCGAGCGTTACACCGGCAAGACCCTGCCGCAGAGCGTGATTCCCGGTCTCGAGCCGAGCCGCCCCCTGAGGCGTGCCGGCGGCGCCCCCGGTGCCCGCAAACCGCGTCCGGGCGCACCCGGCAAGAAGCCCTTTGCCGGCAGCAAGCGTCCCTTCGGTCCCGGAAACGGCGCGAGCCGCCGCGATGCGCAGGTGCAGGTAGAGTACCGGCGCGGCAGGGGCGGCGCCCCGAAGTAGCCGTTTTCCGGGTTGCTTTCGCCCGGTCTTTTTGATATCGTCAGCGCAGTGTTTACGGCATCCCTTGGCGCAGCGGCCAGGGGATGCCGATTTTATACCTGGGATCTTGCACGGCCGGCTGCCGGCCCGCATCCGACGGAGGTATCAGCATGAGTGGAGCTGTCGAAATAGCAAAGGGTATCCATCTGGTTGGGGTCAAGGACCCGGGGCTTACCCTGTTCGACGACCTGTTCCCGACCGCCTTCGGGACCACCTACAACGCCTTCCTGGTCCGGGGCGCCACCCATACCGCGCTCATCGACACGGTGAAGGGGAAACGCTTCGAGGAGCTGATGGACAACATCCGCTCCGTCATCGACCCGTCCCAGATCGACTACATCGTGGTGAACCACTCCGAGCCGGATCACTCGGGCTCGCTCGCCAAGCTCGTGAAGGCGTGCCCCCAGGCGACCGTGGTATCGAGCCAGGCCGCCCGCACCTTCCTGGGTAACCAGATCCACGCCCCGTTCGAATCGAAGATCGTCAAGGACCAGGACACCCTCGACCTGGGCGGGCGTACCCTGCGCTTCATCGCCGCGCCGTTTCTGCACTGGCCGGACACCATGTTCACCGTGGTGGAGGGGGAGGGTGTGCTCTTCTCCTGCGACGCTTTCGGCTCGCACTACGCGGGCGAGGGGGCCTTCGCCGACGAGATGCCCGACTTCTCCGGCGAGACCCGCTTCTACTACGACTGCATCATGCGCCCCTTCAAGGACCGGATACTGCAGGCGGTGGAGAAGCTCGACGGGATCGAGCTCACCCTGGTCTGCCCAAGCCACGGGCCGGTCTACCGTAAGGAGGTGCGCAAGCCGATCGAGCTGTACCGCAAGTGGTCGGTCCCCAAGGCGGGGGGCAAGCGCATCGCCATCTTCTATCTCTCCCCGCACGGCAACACGGAGAGCATGGCCGAAGCGGTGGCCCGCGGCGCCTCGCTCCCCGGCGTGGTGGTGACCCAGTGCCACATCAACCACGCCTCGGTGGCGGACATCCGCGACCTGATGGAGGAGTCGGATGCGCTCATCTTCGGCACCCCGACCATCAACCGCGACATCCCCAAGCCGATGTGGGACGTGCTCGCCTACCTCTCCACGGTAAGCCTCAAGGGGAACATCGGCGGGATCTTCGGGAGCTACGGCTGGAGCGGCGAGGCCTGCCGCATGGCCGAGGACCGCTTGAAGGGGATGAACTTCAAGCTGCCGCACCCCTTCGTGCGCACCCCCTTCATGCCCAAGCCCGAGGTGATGGCCGAGTGCGAGGCCCTGGGCCGCGCCATCGCCGAAGAGGTGCTCAAGAAGTAACCCAAACCTGTATCTGCCGCGGAGGCACGGAGCACACGGAGTAAGGCAAAAACCTTTGTAGGGTTGGTTATTCTCCGTGCCCTCCGTGTCTCCGTGGCAGGTTTTCCCCGGTTTTACCCCAAAACACCTCTCCTATGACGACTACCGCAGCGCACATCGTCGAAGTCGCCATCCCGCTCCCCCTCGAAGGACACTTCCACTACCTGGTCCCCGAACAGCTGGTCTCCCGCGCCGTACCCGGCACGCGCGTCCTCGTTCCCTTCGGGCGCCGCAAGCTGACCGGCTACCTCCTGGGAAGCGCCCCGGCCGCGTCCGGCGAGCTCAAGGAGGTGCTCGACGTCCTCGACGAGGCACCGCTCTTCACCCCGGACGAGCTCGAGTTCTACCGCTGGATCGCCAACTATTACCTGCACCCGCTGGGGGAGGTGATCAAGATGGCGCTCCCCGCCGGGATCAACCTGGTGAGCCGCTACCGCTGCGAGACCGCCGAGGACGGCACCCCGGTGATCCGGGAGTTCCTGGCCGGCGGCCGGAGCGTGCGGCTCGAGCGCTTCTACGCGGCACTTCCCGATCCTCCGGTGAAGCCGCGCGGCAAGGGGCTCGAGATCCTCGAGTACCTTCAGTACCTGTGCGAGTCGGACGAGAACGCCGAGGTCTCCGGCGCCGACCTCCGGGCCCGCTTCGGCACCTGCACCCCGCAGCTGAACCGTCTGGTGGAACTGCGCGCGGTGCGCACCGCCGAGCGGGAGGTCTACCGGGATCCCTTCAGCGCCCAGAGCTTCGGCAAGGACCAGGCGCTCGAGTTGAACGGGGAGCAACAGGCGGCGCACGGCAGAATCGCCGAGGCCCTGCGGGGCGGGAGCTTCGCACCGTTTCTGCTCCACGGCGTCACCGGCTCGGGGAAGACCGAGGTCTACCTGCAGTCGATCGCGGTCGCGCTGGAGCTCGGACGCACGGCGCTGGTGCTGGTCCCGGAGATCGCGCTCACCCCGCAGCTGGTCGGGCGCTTCAAGAGGCGTTTTAGCTGCGGCATCGCCGTGCTGCACTCCGGGCTCTCCGACGGCGAGCGCTACGACGAGTGGCGCCGCATCCGGCGCGGTGAGGCCCAGATCGTGATCGGCGCCCGCTCGGCCCTCTTCGCGCCGCTTGCCGGCATCGGCATCATCGTGGTGGACGAGGAGCACGAGGGGAGTTACAAGCAGTCCGAAGGGGTGCGCTACAACGCACGGGACCTCGCCCTGGTGCGCGGCAAGCAGGCCGGCGCCGCGGTGGTGCTCGGCTCGGCCACCCCGCTCATCACCAGCTTCTACGCGGCGAGCCAGGGGCGCCTGACCTATCTGAAGCTCCCCAACCGGGTGCGCGAGCTCCCCATGCCGCAGACGACCCTATTGGACGCGCGCGGCAAGAAGGGGATCACCTTCCTGCCGGAATTGGCGAACGCCATCGAGCAGAACCTGGACGCCGGGGGGCAGACCCTGCTCTTCTTGAACCGGCGCGGCTTTGCCACCTACCTGGTCTGCGAGGATTGCGGCCACGTGATGCGCTGCCCCAACTGCGAGGTGACCCTCACCTACCACCGGGGGAAGGGGCGCCACGTCTGCCACTACTGCGACTACTCGCTGCCGGCACCCTCGGCCTGCCCCACCTGCCAGGGAAAGGAGATCACCCTTTTGGGGCGGGGCACCGAGCGGGTCGAGGAGGAGGTGCAGGAGCTCTTTCCGCTGGCGCGGGTGGCCCGGATGGACCGCGATTCCACCAAGGGGAAGGGGGGGCACGCCCGGGTCCTGAAGGCGCTCGAGGCAGGGGACCTGGACATCCTGATCGGGACCCAGATGATCGCCAAGGGGCACGATTTTCCGGGGGTCACTCTGGTCGGGGTGATCTCGGCGGACGCCTCCTTGAACCTCCCGGACTTCCGCTCTTCCGAGCGCACCTTCCAGCTGGTGACCCAGGTGATGGGGCGGGCGGGGCGCGGCGACCGCCCCGGGCGCGTGCTGGTGCAGACCCTCGCCCCCGAGCACTACGCCCTGAGCCACGCGGTCGCGCACGACTACCAGGGTTTCTACGAGCAGGAGATCGCCTTTCGCGAGGAGGTCGGTTATCCCCCCTTCGCGCACCTCGCCGCTCTCACCTTTTCCGGGATCGACCAGCGCCAGACCGAGGGAAGCGCCCAGGAGGCTGCGCGCCTTTTGCGCAAGATCAAGGCCGAGTGCCGGTTGCGGGTCGAGATCCTCGGGCCGGTGACCGCGCCGCTGGGGAAGGTGCGCGGACGCTACCGCTGGCAGATCCTCATCAAGGGGCGCGAGCGCAGCGAGCTGCACCGGGTGCTCTTCCACCTGCGCGGCAGCTTCAGCCACCCCTCCACGATCCGCCTGGTGATCGACGTCGACCCGGTGGAGATGCTCTGAGTTTTGTGCAACAGCCGAAGAGAAAAGCCCCTGCCCGCAGTCGCGCGGTGCAGGGGCTTTTTTGTTGGCGCGTGCGAGGAATGAGTGAAAACCGCGGCCCCCGCTCCCTAAAATCCCCTCTGTCTCCCCTTCGCAAAGGGGAGGACGTGACGCCGGCTGCGTTGCCTGGATTCTCGGAAAGCATGCCTCGATCGGGCAACATGAACCTCTCGCTCCCACACTCCAGGGTAGGGACGAGCAACTGAAGGTGGCCTCACGTTCCCCCCCGTGCGAAAGGGGGGGCAGGGGGATGCGCCTTTCTTTGCAGGAATCCGAGACCGCTCCCCCCAAAAAAGAAAACTCCTATCGACGCGGTGTCAGCAGGAGTTTTCTTTTGTTGCGGCCGGGTCAAGGTGACCCGGCGTTCGTTACTGCCGGGTTAGTGCCCCGGGTTGATGAAGGCGTAGACCATCAGGATGAGCAGGGTGATGCCGATGAACAGCGCGGTGAATCCGAAGGTCTTCAGGCAGAAGTCGTAGGCCACGCCGCTGCTCCTGGTGGCGCGGAACTTCTCGGTGGTCCCTTCCTGCTCGTAGCGTGCCCACTGGTCGCCACGCTCCTCGATGAACTCGTGCTTGGACATCTGGCCGTTGAAGATGACGAAGTCCATCGGGAACTTCTCGGGCCGTCCGTGGGTGTTGAAGAAGTGGACGGTGAAGATGAAGCCGGTTGCCAGGAGCGCCTCGTCAGAGTGGATGATGGTGGCCACGTTGAAGGCCCAGCCCGGCAGGAAGCTGCCGAAGAACTCGGGGAACCAGAGCATCAGGCCGGAGCCGCCGATGGCGAACATACCCCAGAAGACCGCGATGAAGTCGAATTTCTCCCAGTAGGTCCAGCGCTCGAAGGTCGGCTTCTGACCCTTGAAGAAGAACCAGCGTACCATCCCTACCACGTCGGTGATGTCGCGCAGGTTCGGGCAGAGGGAGTCCGGTCCGAACAGTCTCTGGATGCAGTTACCCTTGAGGTCCTGCCTGATGAACAGGAAGTGGATGCTAAAGGCGATTGCCATCGCGAAGTACACGAAGGTGATGCCGGCGCACATGCGGTGGATCAGCGCCGCGTTAGGAGCGCCACCGTAGAGACCCATGAGCACTTTCGCCCAGCCCTGGTCGGAGAACTTCAGCGGCAGACCGGTCAGCGACAGGCCGAGGAAGCTGATGATCACCAGGAGGTGCATGAACACGTGGCGCGGCTGGAAGCGGCGGTACTGCTTGTGGCCGTCCGCTACGTGGTGCAGGACGTGACCCTCTTCGAGAGCGGCTGCCTTCTCACGGTTCTCGACGAAGCCGCGGATCATCCAGAGCAGGGTGTGCAGCCAGAACACCGCGAAGGTGCCGGTCAGCAGGCCGGTCATGGCGATGAAGGTGTAGTAGAGGATCGGGTAGTGCTCGCGGTCGTTGTGCTCGCCGTGGGCGTAGAACTTGGTGAACAGCACGGAGCCTTTCTTGTGGCAGGCGCCGCAGGTCTTCACCAGGTTGTTCGGGTTGACCGAGGAGTTGGGATCCTTGGAGGGGAGGATGCCGTGCGCGGTGTGGCAGTCGGCGCAGCCGGCGACCTTCTCCGGGTAGCCCAGGCGGTAGTTCTTGCCGTGGTAGCTGGCCAGGTAGCTCTCTACGGCAACCTTGGAGATATGGTTGCGCTCGACGAGTTTCTCGTCGCCGTGGCAGCGCAGGCAGACCTTGGTGTGGAACTCGCGGTTGGCGTGCGAGGTCGGATCACCGATCGCCTTGATGTCGTGCAGGTTGTGGCAGTCGTTGCAGGCAGCGGAGTCCTGGTTTCCGGCGATGACACCCTTGCCGTGTACCGACTGGGCAAAGCCGCGCTCATCCTTGTGGCACTGGACGCACTTGGCGATGACGCGACGCTTGTCCTTGTTCCAGGAGGTGTGGGTGTGGATGTCGGTGTGGCAGTTGTAGCAGCCGACCCCCTTCTGGGTGTGGATGCTGCCGGCGTGCTCGGCGGCTTCCTTCTTGTGGCAGCGCACACACTGCACCTTGCCGACCTTCACCTCGCCCTTCATGTGCTTGGCGAGCTCGACGATCTCGATGTGGCAGCTGGTGCAGCCGTTCTTGCCATGCACCGAGTTGGCCATGAGCGTTGCGGAGATCTTGTCTCCGTGGCAGCCAAGGCAGGTGGCCGGGTCGATGGCCAGGCCTTGCTGGGCGGCGACCGGCCGCGCAAGCACAATGAGCAACAGTAGGGGGAGGATACGTCTGAAAACTAGGGCCATTGGTAATCTCCTGTAATTAAAAAAACGACGTTTTACAAAGTCGTATTCATGTGAACTGCCCCTGAGACGGCGCCTAATGTATAACGGGATGTCTCATAAATCAACACAAAATATGCAAAATAATAAGGTACATACAACAGCGGTGCCTGGTTATTTCGCGGAATTGGCGGCGCGAGTGTCGGTGAAATCGCCGAAATCGAAATAGTCTTCATGAACTAAAACACGGGAAGCAGGGGCCAAAGAGGAATGAGTCGCAAGGGAGCGGTAGGAAAACCCCACCAGGATACCGGTGAACGTGAGGGTTCCCCAGAAGGGGCTATCGAGGGGGTGGCCGGCTGCGGTCAGGCTCCAGGCGCGCCCCCGGGGGAAGCGCGGGGCGTTCCGTGTAGTGCGGGGGCGTGTCGGTCCTGTCCGACACGCAGGCACTCAAGGTGGTGCCCGGGTAAGTTAGCGTAAAATAACGATTCCTTCGCTGAGGGCAAATTCGAGAAAGGGGAGGGTGTCGCGCCAGAGGAGCTTCAGTCGACTCGCCAGCTCCCCGGTAGCGGTGCTGCCGTCCAGGGAGGCCAGGAGATCGTAGTAGGCCTGGTCGAGCGATTCGGTGCAGACCTCTCCCTGGGCGGGGTAGATCACCGCGCAGGAGGCCTGCGGCCTGAAGCAGGAGGCAAAGGGGGCGAGCTCGATGTCGCCCGCTTCCAGCAGGTCGAGGATCTCGTACGAGAAGCGGCCCAGGAAAGCGGAGGGGGCGAGGGCCAGCGCCCGGTGCCTGAGGTCGAGCTTCTTCAGCTCCTTGGGGGCTGGCGGCCGGGGGGGCGCTGCCATAAGCGCCAGGGCGTAGTAGTGGTGGTAATCGACCAGGTCCAGGGCGAGCGGCAGCAGCTTCGCTTTCTTGCGCGCCGGGAAGATCTCGCTCAAAAAGCCGCGCTGCAGCTCCCAGATCTCCTCCTCGGCCACCTCCTCCTCGCCGCGACCGGCGCGCGCGCCGAGGAAACGGGCGAACTCGGCGAGGAGCTGCGCGGGGGCGAGCTTCACGGCCTGGGTGATGGCGTTGAACCAGGCGACCGCCTTGCCGCGGCTGTAGAAGACGTCGCAGGCTGCGGCGAGGCGTTGGGCCTGGTCAAGCTCCTCCCCGGAAAAGGTCGGGGTGACTGTCACCGTGTAGGGGGGGGCGTCCAGGTACTCGAGCTTGAGTGCTGCGGCCTTGGTGGAGAGCCGGGTCCCGGGCAGCACCGCGAGCGGGAAGATGTCCAGGTGGTTTGGGTAGAGCGACAGGGCGAAGTCGAGCGACTCCCGGAAGAGCGCGAGGCTGTCGCCGGGAAGGCCGAAGATGAGGTCGAAGCCGAAGATGGCGCCGGTCTGGTTCAAAAGCGAGACCCGGTGCACGAAATCATCGCGGTCGAAACCCCGCCCCACGCCGCGCAGTACGCCGGGGTCGGCGCTTTGCAGGCCGATCTGCAGCGAACAGGTGATCGAGGCGAAGAGCTCGGCCATCTCGGGGTCGAGGAACTCGCTGCGCACCTCGAAGTGGAAGTGCACCCCGGGCGCCAGGCGCCGGATCAGCCTGAGGATCTCCTTGGCGCGGGAGGGGATCTTGTTGAAGGTGGAGTCCAGGACGAAGACCTGGGGCACCTCGAGCCGGTCGAAGAGGCGCAGTTCGGCTTCGATCCGCTCCAGGGAGACCCGGCGCACCCCGCCACCTCCCTTGTGGTCGAAGCAGAAGGAGCAGGCGAAGTCGCAGCCGCGCGAGAGCTGCCAGAGCGCCCCGCCGACCGCGGTCGGGTCGAGGATGCCGGTCAGGTAAGGGGAGGGGATCTCCTCGGGATCGACGGAGAAGGCAAGCGGTGCGGGAGCCTCTCCCGGAACCTGCACACCCGGAATGCCGGTGAGCGTGCGCCCCTCCTCGAGGGCCTGGACCGCGGCCGCGAAGGGGGCCTCGCCCGCGCCGCGCACCAGGAAGTCGCAGAGCCCCTCGCCGAGAAAGATCTCCCCGGCGGTGGTCGGCTCCGGTCCCCCGGCGCACAGCATCACCCCCGGCCGGGCGCGGCGCAACCCGCGGGCCAGGGCGAGGGCGTCCTCGCGGCACCAGACGTAGACCGAAAGGGCAACGAGGTCGGGACGCTTGTCGAGGATCGCCGCGGCACCCGCGGAGGCGTCGGCCCCGGCGTAGCGGTCGACGATCTCGATCCGGTGCCGGCCCGGCTGGATTTTTTCGAGGTGGGCCTTGAGGAAGGCGCAGGCCAAGGGGACCGCTTGGGGCGACGGGTGGGGATGGATGGCTACCAGGACGATGTTCATGAACGGACCGGACGAGCCTTCAGGCGAGGCTTGCCTCCTTCCACGATGACCGCGAACTCGATGTCGCTGCAGCGGTACTTCTCCATGATGGCGGGTTTCTGCCGTTCGATGGCCGCGGCGATCTTGTCCTTCGAGAGGTGATCCACCGGGAGGTTGCAGGCGGAACAGGCGGCGAGGTAATCCTGGTAGATCTTCTCCACCCCGGCCCCCCCGCTCTTCGGGGTCCTCTTGGAGGACTTCTCCGCCCCCTCGCGCTGGTGCAGCGACATCTTGAAGCGGTCCCGGTTGTACTTCCCCTCCTCGATGAGCCGGTTGATCCGGCTCCACTTCTGCCGGTGCACGGAGAGGGTGGCCACCAGCGAATTGTACTTGAACTTGTACATCGAGTTGGTGATGTTCACGTTCTGGTAGCGCCGGCAGGTCCGCTCCGCCGCCTCCAGCAACAGCAGGGGCTCGCGCTTCTCGATGCCGCAGAAGTACTGCTCGTAGCGGATGATCAGCTCGCGCAGGTCCTTCTCCAGTTGCGCTATGTCTTCGGGTAAACCCATGCCACTCCTCCACGAGCGACTATAACGGGAAGTTATCGCCCTGTAAATCTTAAAAGTTAGGCACGATACGGGCTTGGGGGGCCGGTTAAAGACCTTGACGCGCATCGCTAATGTTGTTAGAAATACGCAATCTCGCATATTGAAGGGTTAAGGAGGAGAGATGGCAGCAATATCTGCAGTGGTGCTGGCAGCCGGAATGGGAACCAGGATGAAGTCCGGGCTGGTGAAGGTCATGCATCCGCTGGCCGGCCCTCCCATGATAGCCTGGCCGGTGGCCGCGGCGCTCGATGCCGGCGTGGACGCCTGCGTGCTGGTGGTCGGCCACCAGGGGGAGAAGGTGCGCGACTACTTCGCCGGCCGCCCCGAGATCGCCTTCGCGACCCAGGCCGAGCAGCTGGGGACCGGGCACGCCGTGGCCTGCGCGCTGCCGGAGCTTCCGGCGGCAACCGACACCGTCCTGATCCTTTGCGGCGACACGCCGCTTTTGACCTCTGGCACCTTGAGCGCCATGCTTGCCGCCCATGCCCAAAGCGGCGCCGTCCTCACCGTGATGACGGCGAGCTTCGCCGACCCCTTCGGCTACGGCCGGATCATCAAGGGGGCCGACGGCAAGGTCCTGAGGATCACCGAGCAGAAGGACGCCACCCCCGAGGAGCGCGCCATTCGCGAGGTGAACGCCGGTGTCTACTGCGTGGAGCGCGCCTTCCTGCAGCGGGCGGTGGCGGAGCTGGGGAACGACAACGCCCAGGGTGAGTACTACCTGACCGACGTGGTGCGTCAGGCCGGAGCCGAGGGGCTCACCTGCCTGAGCTATCCCGTCCCCGACGCCGAGGAGATCACCGGGGTGAACGACCGGGTGCAGTTGGCCGAGGTGGCCCGCGTGCTGCGCAGCCGGATCAACCGCGAACTGATGGTGGCCGGCGTCACCATGATCGACCCGCAGGCCGTCTACATCGACCGCGGGGTCTCCATCGGCCGCGACACCGTGGTCTATCCCGGCGTCACCATCACCGGAACCACCGTGATCGGGGAGCGCTGCGTGATCCAGCAGGGAGCGATCATCGAGTCCTCGCAGATCGCCGACGGCGTCGTGGTCAAGGCGGGGAGCGTCGTGGAAGAGGCCGTGGTGCACGAGGAGGTTTCCATCGGACCGATGGCGCACTTAAGGGCGGGTAGCGAGCTCTCGGCCCACGTGAAGATCGGCAACTTCGTGGAGACCAAGAAGGTCTTCATCGGCGAGGGGTCCAAGGCCTCGCACCTCACCTACCTGGGGGACGCCACCATCGGCCGCGACGTCAACATCGGCTGCGGCACCATCACCTGCAACTACGACGGCGTGCGCAAGCACCAGACCATCATCGAGGACGAGGTCTTCGTGGGGAGCGACGTGCAACTGGTGGCACCGGTCACGGTGGGGCGGAACTCGCTCATCGCCGCCGGGACCACGGTCACCAAGAACGTGCCGCCCGACTCGCTGGCCCTCTCCCGGGTGCCCCAGGTGAACAAGGAAGGGTGGAAAAAGAAAAAAAAGGCCTAACAGGGGTCTAGGTTCTAAGTTCTATGTTCTAGGTTAAAAGCCGAGATTGTAGTATGATGGCACGTTCCCCTACGTGCCACCATGGGCGAGCCCAGGTGCCCGACGGGGGGCGCAGTTCACTTAGAACGTAGAACATAGAACGTAGAACGGATTTTTTGAGAGGATTTTATGTGCGGAATCGTTGGATATACCGGAAGTCAGGAAGCGACCTCCATCATCGTCGAGGGGCTGAGGAAGCTTGAGTACCGCGGCTATGACTCTGCCGGGATTTGCACCATAAGCAGCGGCAAGGCGGCCATCAGGCGCAGCGAGGGGAAACTCGCGAACCTCGAGCGGCTGCTTAAGGCCGAGCCGATCAACGGTTCGCTCGGCATCGGGCACACCCGGTGGGCCACCCACGGGCGCCCCTCCGAGATCAACGCCCACCCGCACCAGGCCGGCAGCTTCATCGTCGTGCACAACGGCATCATCGAGAACTACCTGCAGTTGCGCGACGAGCTGAAGGCGGCGGGTCACACCTTCAAGAGCGAGACCGACACCGAGGTCATCTCGCACCTCATCGAGGACCGGCGCCGGCGCACCGACAGCTTCGAGGCCGCGGTAAGGCTTGCCCTCTCCGAGGTACGCGGCGCCTACGCCCTGTGCATCCTCTCCGAGCAGGAGCCCGATGTCATGATCGCCGCCAAGCACGGCGCTCCCATGGTGGTGGGGCTCGGCGAAGGGGAGTTCTTCGTCGCCTCCGACATCCCGGCCATCCTGGCCCACACCCGCTCCATGGTCTTCATGGAGGACGGCGAGCTCGCGGTCTTCAAAAACGGCACCGTTAACTTCTCCACCGTGGCCGGCGTCGAGCTGGAGAAGACGCCGCGTCACATCGACTGGTCGCCGCACATGGCCGAAAAGGGCGGCTACAAGCACTTCATGCTGAAAGAGATCTTCGAGCAGCCGCGCGCGGTGCGGGACACCCTGGCAGGGCGCCTGCGCGAGGAAGAAGGTGACGTCTACCTCGAGGACCTGCAGCTCTCCGACGAGCAGTTGAAGGGGATCGACCGGGTCACCATCATCGCCTGCGGCACCTCGTGGCACGCGGCGCTGGTCGGCAAGTTCCTCATCGAGGAGCACTGCCGCGTTCCGGTCGAGGTGGACATCGCCTCCGAGTTCCGCTACCGCAACCCGGTGATCGACGAAAAGAGCCTGGTGATGCTCATCTCGCAGTCCGGCGAGACCGCCGACACCCTGGCCGCCATGCGCGAGGCGCGGCGGCGCGGCGCCAAGTGCGTGGCCATCTGCAACGTGGTGGATTCCTCCATCGCCCGCGAGGCCGACGGCGTCGTCTACACCCACGCCGGTCCCGAGATCGGTGTCGCCTCCACCAAGGCCTTCGTTACCCAGTTGATCGCCCTCTACCTCTTCACCATCCGGCTGGGGCGTTCGCGCGGTATGATGACCGTCGATGCCGGCCGTGCGCTGATCGCCGCCGTGGTGCGGGTCCCCGCGCTCATGGAAGAGGCGCTGAAGCTGAACGAGCAGGTCGAGAAGGTGGCGCGCAACTACCTGCAGGCCCGCGACTTCCTGTATCTCGGGCGCGGCATGAACTACCCGATCGCGCTGGAAGGTGCCCTGAAGCTGAAGGAGATCAGCTACATCCATGCCGAGGGGTATCCCGCCGGCGAGATGAAGCACGGCCCCATCGCCCTCATCGACGAGCACATGCCCGTCGTTGTTCTGGTGCCGCAGGGATCGAACTACGAGAAGGTCTTCTCCAACATGGAGGAGGTCATCGCCCGCGGCGGCCGCGTCATCGCAGTTTGTTCGCAGGGAGACAGCGAGGTCGCTGCCAAGGCAGAAGTGGCCCTGGAGATCCCGACCGAAGGCGAGGAAGTGGCGCCGATCATCCTCTCCATCCCGATGCAGCTGCTGGCCTACCACGTCGCCGTCCTGAAGGGGACCGACGTCGACCAGCCGAGGAACCTCGCGAAGAGCGTGACGGTGGAATAAGTAGGGACACGAGAGAAGTAGGTAGGTGAGGGGGGAGGGCTTCGGCTTTCCCCCCTTTTTATTTGATGCCCGGGATTCCCAGGGGCGCGCTACCGGCAAAGGCAGTCGCGGCAAGTAGCAGGTCGGTCATTTAGTGGAGGAAGGTGCTCGTGCGCTCCCCCCCTTTCCAACGTGGGGAACCTGAGGTCACCTGCAGTGTAGGCTTCCTCGGAATCAGGTCAATACGCTGTCTATCGCGATGCACACGCCGTAGAGAGCGATTCACACGGTGTAACTCGCGGTTCACGCGGCGTAACTCGCGGTTCATACGGCGTAACTCGCGGTTCACGCGGTGTAACTCGCGGTTCATACGGCGTAACTCGCGGTTCATACGGCGTAACTCGCGGTTCATACGGCGTAACTCGCGGTTCATACGGCGTAACTCGCGGTTCATACGGCGTAACTCGCGGTTCACACCGTGTAACTCGCGGTTCACGCGGTGTAACTCACAGTTCACGCGGTGTAACCCGCGGTTCACACGGCGTATATCGCGGTTCACACAGTGTAACTCGCGGTTCACACGGTGTAACCCGCGGTTCACGCGGTGT
Source organism: Geomonas silvestris (assembly GCF_014193515.1). Taxonomy (GTDB): domain Bacteria; phylum Desulfobacterota; class Desulfuromonadia; order Geobacterales; family Geobacteraceae; genus Geomonas; species Geomonas silvestris. The sequence continues at coordinate 65,594 of NZ_BLXX01000003.1, forward strand.
AACCCGCGGTTCACACGGCGTAACTCGCGGTTTACGCGGTGTACATCCCGATTCACACGGCGTATATCGCAGTTTATATCGAAAGACTGTCAGCACAGTCGGAAGCCATGGGGCATAATCAGGCTTCCATTGCACAGAGCACTAAAAAAGCCCCCGACTAAATCTGCAGGGGGCGGGCGCCCCCGCCCCCGGAGACCGGGAGGTAGTTCCAGGTGGCACCGTTGTCGCGCGAATAGATCGGTGTCCCCCTTCGGTCATCTGACCAGGTGCGCCAGCGCCTGGCGGATCGCCTCGCGGAGCGTGCCCATGGTGTAGGGCTTGCGCAGGAAAACCTGGGGCCACTGCAGGTGGTCGCCGCACATCACCTGGCTTTGGTCGTAGCCGCTGGTCAGGATGGCGGGGAGATCCGGGTCCAAGTTGCGCAGGGCTGCGAGGGTGGACCAACCGTCCAGACCGGGCATGGTCAGGTCGCTCACCACCAGGCAGATAGCTCCCGGGTTCTGCCGGTACAGCTCGAGCGCCTCCGCACCGTCCCTGGCCTCGAGGACGGCGAAACCCGAGACCCCCAGCATGGCACTGGTGGTCTTGCGGACCGCCGGCTCGTCCTCGACCAGGAGTACCGTCCCCCCGGAGAGCGCCTGCGGCTGCTCGCCCGCGCTTTTAGGATGGGGGGCGTATTCGAGCTGCGGCAGGTAGACCCGGAAGGTGCTCCCCTTACCTGGCTCGCTCTCGACGGTCACCGCCCCGTGGTGGGTGCGCACCACCCCGAGCACGATGGCGAGCCCCAACCCGCGGCCGGTGAACTTTTTGGAGAAGAAGGGATCGAAAAGCTCGCCGATGTCCGCATCGCTGATCCCGCACCCCTGGTCGACGATCTCCAGGGCGCAGAACCGGATCCCCTCCTCGGGTTCCCAATCCAGCGGAAAGCGGTTCGCGGTCCCAATCTGGGCGGCGTCGACCGACTTAAGGCTTAGCCTGACCTCCCCGGTTCCCCCCGCCAGTGCCTCCCAGCCGTTGGTCACCAGGCTCGCCAGGAGCTGCTGCAACTGCTGCTCGTTGCCGCTCACCCAGGCCGGGGCACCGTCCATTTCGACGACCAGCGCGACCCCCGGCGGCAGGCCGTTTTGCAGCGCCGCCGTGCTGTGCCGGCAGAGCTCGGCCAGGTCCAGCTTCTCGTGGCGCCCAGGGGCCTGCCCCAGGTAGGTGAGCATGAGGGTGCTGACCTCGGCGGCGCGCGAGGCCGCCTTCAAAGCCTCGCCGAGGTTCTCCGCCGGCGGCTTGCCGGGGGGGATACTCAAAAGGGCGAGCTCGAGGTTCCCCAGCACCGCGCCCAAAAGGTTGTTGTACTTGTGGGCGATGGCCGCCGCCATACGGCCCAGGCTTTGGGCCTTGTGGGCCAACTGCAGCCTCTTCTCCAGATCGCGCCTCGCCTCCTCGGAGCGGACCCGCTCGGTGATGTCGTGGATGATGGTGTGCAGCAGGGTTCGGCCGCCAACCCGGATCGCGGTGGAGTAGATCTCGACGTTGCGCAGCTCCCCGCTGGCGAGCCGGTGCCGGAACAGGAAGTGGTCCTCGCCCCCGAGGGCACGGGCCAGCTCTTCCTTGATCCTGGGCTGGGGGAGGTCGTTCAACTGGTCGATGCGCTTCTCGGTGAGGGCGCCAGGGGGGTAGCCGTAGAAGGCGGCGGCGGCCTCGTTGGCATCCAGGATCTCCCCGGTGCCGGGATCGATGAGGAGCTGGACCGCGCTGCTTTTTTGGAAGAGGTCGTGGTAGATCTGCTCGCTTTCGCGCAGCGCCTCTTCGTTCAGCATGAGCCGGTGCGAGAGGGCGATCAGGTTTTCCAGGTTGAGCGCGTTGTTGAGCACCACGGCGCAGACCACCACGGTCTCCCGGGCCACCTGGAGGTACTGTTCGAGGTGGTCCGGCAGGGCGATCCGGTCCACGCAGATCACCCCCAGGGCCTGCCCCTCCCACTCCACCCGGAGCAGGAACCCGGCACCGGAGGGGAGCAGCTGGCTGGGGGCCTCGAGTGCGAGTGCGGCTGCCTTCAGGCGGTTGTCCTGGGCCGGGTCGCCGGGGCCGGTACGCACCACCTCGCCGGCGGCCCCGTCGCCGATCGGGACCCAGGCCACCTCGCCGGCCGCGAACATCATCTGGTAGAGCTGCAGGATCTCGCCCAGCACCGTCTCCTTCCCGGTGGTCTGGACGATCAGCTTGAGGAGGTCGAGCACCATGGCGTAGTCCGCGTTGCGGCGCCGGACGAGTTCCAGGCGCTCCCCCGCAGCGGTCTCGCGCCGCTCGGCGCGCCAGGTGAGCACCAGCCGCTCGCAGCGCAGCGCAAGCTGGTCCAGCCCCAGCAGCACGGTCTGGTGCGGCAGCCGGAGTTGGGAGGCGAAGGCGCTGAGCTCGCGGTCGGCCTCGGGGAGGACCCCCGTGTCGAGGTGCAGGATCCCGGCGACCGACTCGCCGAAGAGTTCCGCGGCCGTCTCGCCGGCGAGCCCCTGTTCGGCGAGGCGCTCACGCCACTGGCCAAGCCACCCCGAGGTCACCAGGTACAGCCCCTGTTCCTGGTAGCGCGCGACGGCGAAGTCCCCGGCCAGGGGGGAGAGGCAGTGCGCGAGGCGGGTGACCCGAAAGACGGGGGCGCCAGACGGCTCTCCGAGCCTCTCCAGGCAGCACCCGGCGAACAGCTCGACCCGGTCCACCTCAAGCGCCTCGGGTATGAGCCGCACCAGTTCGTCCCAGGCAAGGGGGGGGCGGCCGCAGCGCGCGGGGTAGCTTAAAAAGACCACCTCGGCGGGGTCGAAGCCGCGTGCCACGTGCTCGAGCTCGGTTGCCAGCCGGGCGCAGGCCACGATTGCCAGGCGTCGCTCACGCATCGGGGGACACCTCCTTGGCGATCGGGTAGCTGCCGTAGCGCCGCACCGTTTCCGAGATCGCCTCCAGCACGGTTTCCGGCACCTGCCAGGGGATCTCGCCGTGGTTGTCGGCCAGGATGAACCCGCCGCCGGGGGCGCCGGCGGCGATGGCCCGGCGCACCTGGAGTTCCGCCTCGCGGGGAGACCAGCCGCCCATCTCCAGGCCGTTCAGGTTGCCCAGGATGGCGAGCCGCCCGGCGAGCGCCGCCTTGAGCTCCGCCAGGTCCTCGCGGGCGCTCACCCCGATGGCCGCAGTGCCGGTGCCGGCCACCTGGTCGAGGAGCGTCCCGACGCGGCCGGAGGCAAGGTGCGTGGCGGTGGGGCCCTTGATGCGGGGGAGGGTGGCGCGGGCGACGGCGCCTCCCAGCTGCAGGTAGTCACTGGCGGGGGTGATCTCGGGAGAGGAGAGGGGGTCGAAATAGCAGATGGCGTTGGCCCCGGCGGCGAGCTGGGCGTTCGCCCAGGCCACGCAGAACTCGGTGTTGAGGCGCATCAGCTCCCAGAACAGCTCGCGGTGCAGGTAGATGAGTTCCAGGTAGTTCTCGAACCCCAGTTGCAGGACCGGGAGCGAGAACGGGGACATGACGGTGCCGATGATGGGGACGCTCCCCTGGGAGCGCGCCTTGAGGCCGGCCAGTACCGCGAGGACCCTCATGAGCCCCGGGGCCCCCTCGATGCGCGGCGGCGCGAGTCCCGGGATGCTCGCAATAGCGGTGATGCAGGGGGCGGCCGCGTTGGGGGGGCCGTCTTCCCGGAAGGCGGTCTCCCCGCCCCAGGCCTCGGACTCGACCGCGGCGTAGAGGAACCCGTACAGGCAGTCGTGGCCGTAGCGCTTTCTGAGCCTTAGTTGCGCCTCGACCACCAGCTCGGGGGAGTGGTAGTACTCCCGGATCCCCACGCCGAGCTCGCGGGCCCCGTGCATGGTGAGGAGCAGGAAGAAGGGGACCCGGTCCGGTTCGCGGTGTCCCAGGGTGCAGAGCACCCGCTCGAGGGGGGTCATCTCTATCATGGGAGCTCCGCGATGAGTCGGCGCAAAAGGGGGACCACCCCTGAGGCGGTAGCGCTGGTGCCGTCGGCACCCACCTCCCACCAGAGGTCGGGGTGCAGGCGGAAGGGGGCTCCCCCCACCACCAGCCGGGTCCCGGGGAGGTCGCGGTCCAGGCACTCCTTGAGCTCGCGCACCCTGAGGGCAGCGGGAAGCATGAGGGTCGAGACCAGCAGGATCCGGATGCCGTCGTTTTGGGCACGCCGGACCAGGTCGTCGACCCCGATCAGGCCGTAATCGGCCAGGCGGAAGCCGCTGGCGCGCACCACGGAACTCACGATCCGTTTGCCTAAGGGGTGGAAGTCGTCCAGGACCGCGACGGCCATGGCCGGGTGGCTGGTGTCGGGGAGTTGCTGCGGGGGGAGGATCTCGTCCAGGAGTTCTTCGCTGATCCGGCCGCTCATGTAGACCTGGGAAAGGGCGACCTCGCCGCGCTCCCATCCCGTTCCGACCCGCTCCAGTGCCGGGGCGAGTACGGTCTCGGCGAAGGCGAGCGGCACGAGGGCGCTGCGCTGGAAACAGTCCCGCGCGGCGTTGCGGTCCAGCTCCAAGAGGGCAGCGACCAGCAGGTTGATGAGCTCTCCGGTTTCCAGGGGACAAGATGGCATGGCGCCTCGCAGATGCAACGGGCTGAAACGCTGGAACTGGTTTCAAAAGCTTGCAAAGCGGTGGTCGGTTACAGCATATACTCCTTTCGCCAGGCTTTGTCCAGCACCGACTCCGTTTCGCCGGGCTCCGGAAAAACTTTCAGAGATCAGACGGTTAGCTGTCGGAGCGGTATGGACATCCGCGGCCACGTGCGGGCTCGTGCGGTTGCAGGATAAATCTTACTTGGGTGCCGGGAGGGTGCGGGGACAGCCAGGGAAGCCGCTCGAGGCGCGGCAGAGAAGCGGAGGTTTGGCGGGAGGCGCAGGGGGGCGGCAGACGAAGAAGGCCCGGGTGCCAGTGCGGCCCCGGGCCCTCGAAAAGGCGGAATGCGTGCGGCTCCGGAGAGCCTCAGGCGGCGCTGCGTCTTCTGGTGCTTCGGCAGCGGGTGGAAGCGGAATCAGGCGCCGTCGCCGGCCAGCAGGATGTACCCCATGTTGTGGCGGGCACGCAGCGGCAGGGTGGTCCCCGGGTCCGCCTTCTGCACCTTGGTGCGCAGCCTGGAGATCAGCACCTCGATACGTGCGTTCGAGGAGATCTCGTCGGGCTGGCCCAGGGCTGCGAAGATCTGCTGGCGCGAGACGTTCTGCCCCAGGTGCGCGAACAAAAGCTCCAGGAGGATGCACTCCTGCGCGGTCAGCGACACGGTCACCCCGTTGGGGGTCTGCAGGCTCGAGGTCTGGGCGCTGAAGCTCCACGGCGTGCCGACCGGGGGCGCCAGGCGCCGGCCCAGGTTCTTGATGGCCGCCGCGAGTTCGGCGATCTCCACCGGTTTCACGAAGTAGTAGTCCGCTCCGCTCTCGAGACCCAGGATGCGCTCTTCGGTCATGCTGCGCCCGGTGAGGATGATGATCCCCAGCGTCGGGTTGTCCCTCATGCGTGCCGCGATCTCCAGTCCCCCCTCCTTGGGGAGTCCCAGGTCGAGCAGGATGATGTGCGCCGGCCGCTCGGCAAGGGCGGCGTTGAGCTCGGCCCCGTCGCCGACCCCCCGCAGATCAAAACCAAAGTACGACAGTCCTTTCATGAGGTGGTCGCGCAGTTCCAGGTCGTCTTCGACAATGACAATTGACAACGTGTTCTCAAGCTTCATGGGGATGTCCGCTCCAGTCGTGAGTTGCAGTTGTTCCCGAGGAAAACGGCAATAATATACGTCATTTCGCGCACTACCTATAACAAAAAATACTTACAGTTCCTAAACCGTTTTCAGGGGTGCAAAGTGCCGAAAGAAAGTGTAAGTCTGCTTCACTTTACTCCGTAAGGAAATAATTGCAACAGCCAAAATGCGCCCGACACTCCTCAGGTAAAATCCCGTGGGGCTCGGGGGAAAAGCCAGAAAATTCGGAAGCTTCTCTCAGTGTACGCCGCGCCGCCACATGAAAGCCGCCCTCCGGCGGCCGCAGAGCCCGGTGCGTCGGTCAGAAAAATCTCACAATTCCCGAAGGATAGCCACCTCCGCCGCAGCCGGCCTGCCGACCCTGCGGCAGCTCAGCGCCGGGAGAGGCCGGCGGGAAGGGGGAGGCGCCGCACCGGGGGGCTTGCCCTGCAGGGGAAAGGTTGCTATCGTTCTGGGCTTGAGGGGGCCCCGAGCCCCGCCAAGGAGGTCATGAGTTGGAACCGACGATTCTACTGGTCGACGATGTGCGACTTTTCCTGGAGATGCAGAAAGAGTTCCTCGAGAGCGCGGCAGTGCGCGTGGTTACCGCCCGCAACGGGCGAGAGGCGCTGGAGTGCATCGGCAAACGGCGCCCGGACCTGGTGTTCATGGACATCGAGATGCCCGAGATGGACGGGATCGAGTGCTGCCGCACCATCAAGTCCACCCCCCAACTGGCGGACCTCCCGGTGGTGATGATCACCGCCAAGGGGGACGAGGTGAGTCAAAAGCGCTGCCACGACGCCGGCTGCGACGACTTCCTGACCAAGCCGTTGAACCGTACCAGGTTCCTGGAGGCGGCGGGGCGCTTTTTGCGCGGGCTGGACCGGCGCGCCAGGCGCAGTGCCGTCTCCCTCCCGGTCACGGTCCGCTGCCGCGGCAGCGAGGTCGCCGGGTGGGTCATGAACCTCAGTGCCGGCGGTGCCTTCGTGGCCGCCCCCTGCCTGGCGGAGGTGGGGCGCAGCGTCGAGCTCACCTTCCAGCTGCCGGGGGGGGCGCTCCAGGAGTTCCGGGCCAAAGTGGTCTGGACCCAGGCCGCGGAAGGTTCCAAGGCCGGGTTCGGGGTCTCCTTCGTCCTGTTGCCAGATCAGATCCGCAGAACTCTCGAGGGCTACCTGAAGACCGGGGGCCACCTCGCCTAGGGGGGCGGCACGCCCCGGAAACGCTCCACCGCCTCCGGGATGCGCTCCTCGGTGATGTTGCCGAAGGCAAGCCGCAGGTAGCGCTCCAGTCCCGGACCGAAAACCTCACCCGGCAGGAGCAGCATCGCGTGCTGCTGCGCCAGGCGCCGGGCCACCTCCCGCCCCGACTCCCCCGCGAAGGGGTGCCGCACCCAGCCGAAGAAGGGACCGCTCGCCACCAGGGTGAACGGGTTCCCTCCCCGGGCGAACTCCGCCTGGAACACCTCGTGCCGGCGCTCCATCATCACCCGGTTTCCCGCCACCCACTCCCCAAGGTTCTCCACCCCGAAGCGCACCGCATGCTGGGTCAACCGCGGCTGACAGACCGCCATGGTGTCCTGCGCCTTGAGCGCGTGCCCCAGGAACTCCTCGGAGGCGACCAGCATCCCGGCCCGGTAGCCGGTGAGGGCGTAGGTCTTGCCGAAGGAGGCAATCTGGATGAAGTGGTCCATCCAGCGCGGCTTCTCGAAGAGGTGGTGGGGTCGCCTGCCGCCGGTTATGAAGCTGTGGTAGGTCTCGTCCAGGATGAGGGCGATGTCGTGGCGGGCGGCGAGCTCGTAGAGCCTCTCCACCAGCTCGGGGGGGATGACGGCGCCGGTCGGGTTGCTCGGGGTGACCAGGAGGATGGCGCGGGTGCGCGGGCCGATCAGGGAGGCGATCCGGTCCGGGTCGGGGAGGCCGCGGCGCTCCTCCTCGAAGGGGGCGAAGACGCAGCGGATCCCGAGCATGGCGAGCGCCATGGGGTGGTCGAAGTAGGCGGGGAGCTGCACGATCACCTCGTCGCCGGCGCGGCACAGGGTGACCATGGCGAGCCAGAAGGCCTGGCTCGCACCGACGCTCAGCAGGACCTGGCGCGGGTTCAGCTCGGCCCCGTACTGGAGCCGGTAGCCGGCGCAGATCGCCTCGCGCACCTCGACGAGCCCCTCGTCCGGGGTGTAGCGCGAGGTGAGCGGGTCCTTTAGAAGCCCGGCCAGGTGCTCCACCAGGGCGGGTGCCGGCGGGTAGTCGGGGACCGCCTGGCAGAGGTCGATGAGCGGCAGGGCGGGATCGGCGGCGGCAAGCCACCCCCTCACCTCGGAGATGGGGGGTGGATGCACCCCGCGGATCAGGTCGGAGACGGGAAACTGCATGTGGTACCCCTGCGGGCCCGGAGGCCGGGCTCAGGTGGCGGTGGAACTCCCTTAAGGTGCTGCGGCAGACACCGGCTCACCCGGGTCCCGGGTGAGCCGCTTCTCAACCTCAACCTTGACCTCCCTCCTTCGACGGGAGGTGCTGCTCGAAGAGCTTCTTGTCGTTGCAGCAGCGGTAGGCCTCCTCGGGGGAGATCCGCTTGGTCTTCAAGAGGTCGAGGATGTGCTGGTCCATGAGCTGCATGCCGTCTTTGCGGCCGGTCTGCATGATGGAGGGGATCTGGAAGGTCTTCCCCTCGCGGATCAGGTTCCCGATGGCCGGGGTCCCCACCATGATCTCCAGCGCCGCCACGCGCCCCTTGCCGTCGGCGCTCTTCAGGAGCTGCTGGCAGATCACCCCCCTGAGCGCCTCGGAGAGGACGGCGCGCACCTGCTCCTGGGCGTCCTTGGGGAAGACGTCCACGATGCGGTCCACGGTCTTCGCGGCCGAGGCGGTGTGCAGGGTCCCGAAGACCAGGTGGCCGGTCTCGGCGGCGCTCATGGCGAGGTGGATGGTCTCCAGGTCGCGCATCTCCCCCACCAGGATGACGTCCGGGTCCTCGCGCAGGGCGGCCCTGAGCGCCGTGGTGAAGCTCTCCGAGTGCTCGCCGATCTGACGCTGGTTGAACAGCGACATCTTGTTCTCGTGGATGAACTCGAGCGGGTCCTCGAGGGTGATGATGTGCTCCGAGCGGGTCGAGTTGATCAGGTCGATCATGGCGGCGAGCGTGGTGGACTTCCCCGAGCCGGTCGGGCCGGTGACCAGCACGAGCCCCTTCTTGAGGGAGGTCAGGCCGCGCACCGCGTCGGGGAGCCCCAGCTCGTCGGCCGAGAGGATCTTGGTCGGGATGATCCTGAACACCGCCGAGATGCCGCGGTGCTGCATCATGAGGTTTCCGCGGAAGCGGGCGAGCCCCGGAACGGAGTAGGCGAAGTCGAGGTCGTGGTGCTCCTCGAAGTGCTCGCGCTGCGCCTGGGTCAGGATCTCGAAGAGGATCGCCTTCAGCTCCTCGTGCCCCAGCGCCTTGAAGTTCTGCCGTTCCATCTCGCCGCGCAGCCTGAAGATCGGCGGTGCCCCGGTGGAGAGGTGCAGGTCCGAGGCCCCCTTGTCGCTCATCAGTTTGAACAGCGCATCAATTCGTGCCATGGCTGGTCTCCGTCATAAAAGGATCGCGGCGACGTACTCGCCCGGGGAGATCTCGCCGCGCTCCAAGAGCTGGGCCCCCTCCTCGGTGATGCCGCGATACCCGTTATCTTTCATGTAGCTTATGATGTCGGAACTCTTGCGGATGGTCTCGAAGATCTCGAGAAAAGCCGCGTCGAAGCGGATCACGTCCACCAGGTAGCGCCTGCCGCTTAGGCCGGTGAAGTCGCACTCCGGGCAGCCGCTCGGGCGGAAGTAGTCGCCCCGGTGCGGCGGGAGCCTCAGGGCGGCGAGCTCCTCGGCGGTCGGCTGGTAGCGTTCCTTGCAGGAGGGGCACAAGAGGTGCACCCCCTTGCAGGAGAGCACCCCCTTGAGCTGGCTGGGGACCAGGAAGTTCTTCTGGTGCAGGTAGAGGAGCTGCTTGAGCACCTCCCCCTTGCTGCCGTGGGAGAGCCCGGCGAGCACCCTCTTGCCGCGCAGCACCGCCTTGCTGGCCGCGATGAAGGAGGCCGTGTCGCTCACGTCGTCCAGCACCAGGAGGTCCGGCTCGTGATCGAGAAGCGCCGCGATGGTGCCGGCCGCCCCGTCGGCGACGCCGGCGCCGGCCGGGATGCGCGGGAAGCGCTTCTTGCCCCGGCCCAGCCGCTCGCCCACGAGGAGCACGGTCTTCCCGGCGGTGTCGCAGCTCTCCAGCACCAGGTCGATGAGCCGGCAGCGCTCCTCGGGGTCGCGCTGGGCGACGAGGAGGAGCCCGTCGGGCGCCTGCAGGAGCTCCTCCAGGTCGCGGAACTTGGCGGGGGAGAGCTGCAGGTCGGCAAGCCCCTCAAGCCTCGGGGCGGAGATCTGCAGCTTGATGGTCACGTACTCGCCGCCGTCGCCCGCTAAAAGCAGCACCTGGAAGGGGATCCGCTTCCCCTGCCAGAGAAAGCTCAAGACCCCGGAGCAGGCGAGTCCCGGCTCGGCGGGGAGCTTGGCGAGCTTGCGGATGCGGCCGGTGAGCTTCGCGTAGTGGGCGGGCTCGAGCCGCCCCAGTTCGCTCGTCTGGCCGGTGCTGCGGGCGACCAGCAGCACCCGGTCGCCCAAGGGCTGCAGGGCGAGGCTCGCGTACTTCTGCTGCACGATGCGCAAGAGCAGGTGGTTCAGTAACAGCGCGCAGCTCAGGTCGGCGTTGATCGCCTCGACGACCTTGGCCGGGAAGAGGGCCGAGCTGAAACCGAGGTCTGCCACCCCCTGGTCCGGACCGTAGGCCAGTTCCTGCATCTCGCGGATCTCGCGGATGAGCCCCACCGAGATGGTGATCTGGCAGCCGGTCACCCGGCGCAGCGCCTCGATCGCCTCCTGGTTCAAGGGGTCGGCCATGGCGACCGAGAGCTCGTTACCCGAAAGGAAGAGGGGGAAAAGCTGGTAGCGCCGGGCCAGTTGGGCGGGGACCCGCTCCACCGCCGCGGCGTCCAGGTTGTCCTTTTTGAGGCGGACGTAGGGGATGTTCAGCTGGTGGGCCAGCGCCCAGTCGATGTCCTCCTGGGTCACCACACCCTGGCGGACCAGGGCCTCCCCGACGCGGCAGCCGGAAACCTGCTGCTCCTCGAGCGCGGCCTTCAGTTCCTGTTCCGTGATGATCTGCGATCTGAAGAGGACGGCTCCAATGGAGCCCTCCTTGACAAGCCCGTTCATAGCCACACCTCCAGGGATAGTCAGACGGACGGCAAAGGGGAAATGTACCCGAAAAAGGAAGTGTCGACAACCTTTACTTTGACAGCCGCTTCATGGTAGTTTGGGCCGAATTGACAGTTGACAATGGACAATTGGCAATGGTCGTCCCCCCCTCCACGAGGCAGGTGAGGACGTCTCCTTTTTTTATGTCACTGCACACCACCCGTTTATCAGGCAGCAGTCACCACTTCCCTTCTGAAACCAGCAGCCGACCCCGTCGAGCTAAAAATTCATCGTCAATTGCCAATCGTCCATTGTCAATTGGGGTATAGGAGAACGCATGCAACGTAAAGCCATCGCCCTTTTGTCCGGGGGGCTCGATTCCACCCTCGCCGTCAAGGTGCTCCTCGACCAGGGGATCGCCGTGGAGGCGCTCAACTTCACCTCCCCCTTCTGCACCTGCACCGGGAAGAACGCCGGCTGCAAGTCCGAGGCGGTCCGGGTGGCCGAAGAGTTCAAGATCCCCATCAAGGTGATGCACAAGGGTGCCGAGTACCTGGAGATCCTCAGAAACCCCAAGCACGGCTACGGCAAGGGGATGAACCCCTGCATCGACTGCCGCATCTACCTGTTGCAGAAGGCCAAGGAGTACATGCACGAGGTCGGCGCCGACTTCGTCTTCACCGGCGAGGTGCTCGGGCAGCGCCCCATGAGCCAGCGTCGCGACACCCTGAGGGTGATCGAGCGCGAAAGCGGCCTGGAGGGGTACCTCTTGCGCCCGCTCTCCGCGAAGCACTTCAACCCGACCATCCCCGAGCAGGAGGGGTGGGTGGACCGCGAGAAGCTCCTCGCCATCCAGGGGCGCTCGCGCAAGGACCAGATGGAGCTTGCCGCCGAGCTCGACGTGAAGAACTACCCCTGCCCGGCGGGGGGGTGCCTTTTGACCGACCTCTGCTTCGTGGGTAAGGTGCGCGACGTCTTCGAGCACTCGGACGAGCTGAACCTGAGGGATTTCCGGCTCCTCAAGGTGGGGCGCCACTTCCGCATCGGGAACCGCACCAAGGTGCTGGTGGGGAGAAACGAGGCAGAGAACGCCCTCCTGGAGAGCCAGGTGCAGTCCGGCGAGGCGACCCTGCGCTGGGCCGACGGCCCGAGCCCCCTGGCCGCCCTCACGGGCGAGACGACCGAGGAGCTCTTGGCCCTGGCCGGCCAGGTGCTGTTGCGCTACACCAAGGCGCCGGCGGGCGAGAGCGCCGAGCTCGAGCTGAAGGTGGCGGGGGAGGAGCGCCGGATCAGCGTGGTGCATGCGCTCGACGAGGCCGCCGTGGAGAAGCTCAGGCTGTAACCGGCTCAAGAAGCCTTTTAGCCACAAAAGGCGCAAAATTCACAAAATGAAAACCTCTGAAACGGGTTCGGACTCTGTCGCTTACGCACAGGGCCGGACAAGTTTGCAGAGGTTTTTTTGTGTCGTTGGTACCTTTTCGTGGCAAGAACGTTTTTTCCATTTCACGCCGCGTCCAGCACGTCGCGCACCCGGCTCAAAAGGTCCGACGGGGTCAGCGGCTTGGAGATGAAGTTCACCTCCTTGGTGAACATCCCCTGCGAGCGGATGTACTCCTCGGAATAGCCGCTCATGAACAGTGCCCGAACCCGGGGGTCGAGCATCCTGATCTCCCGGTACAGGTCGAGCCCCCCCTTCCCGGGCATGATCACGTCCACCAAAAGCAGGTTCACCTCGCCGCTGAACCGGGCAAAACGCCTGAGCCCCTCCTCTGAATCCCCCGCCTCGAGCACCTGGTACTTTTCGCCGCGCAGCACCTCGCCGACGATGGCCCGCACCTCCGGGTTGTCCTCCACCAAAAGCACCGTCTTGCCGCCGCCGGCGGACTGGGGGGCCGCCTGCACCAGGCGCGGCACCACCGGCTGGGTGAGCGGCAGGTAGATCCGGAAGCTGCTCCCCTGGCCCGGCGCGCTCTCCACCTCGATGAACCCCTTGTGCTGCTCGACGATGCCGTGCACGATGGAGAGCCCCAGCCCCGGGCGCCCCCCCAGCCCGTGGGTGGTGAAAAACGGCTCGAAAATCCGTTCCCGGGTGGCCTGATCGAGCCCCACCCCGGTGTCGGAGACGCTCAGGAGGGCGAAACGGCCGCGCCTGCCGTAGCCGTGCTGCCGGACGAAGTCGGCCTCCAGCTGCAGCTCCTCGGTCCGGATGGTGAGGGTGCCGCCGCCGGGCATGGCGTCCCGGGCGTTCACCGCGAGGTTCATGAGTACCTGTTCCAGGTGGGCGGAGTCGGCGAAGAGCCTGAGCGGCTCCGGGGCAAGGGTGGTGCTGACCGTGATCCCTTCCCCGAGCACCCGGCTCAAGAGCCGGTCCACCCGCTGCGCGATGTCGTTGAGATCCAGGTGGCTTGGGTGCATCGCCTGGTTCTTGCTGTAGGCCAAAAGCCCCCGGGTCAGGACGGCCGCCTTCTCCGCGGAGGCTACCACCTGGGCCGAGAACTTCGCGTTCAGGTCCCCCTCGCCGCTGTTCATCTGGATCAGGTTCGCATAGCCGATGATGGCGGTGAGGATGTTGTTGAAGTCGTGTGCCACGCCGCCGGTCAGCGTCCCGAGCGACTCCATCTTCTGGGCGTGCCTAAGCGCCTCCTCCAGCGCCCGCCGTTCGGTGACGTCCTCCTTGAGCGCGATGAAGTGGCTGATCACGCCGCGATCGTCGAGGATCGGCGCCACCATGGCGAGTTCCCGGTAGAGCTCGCCGTTTTTCTTCTTGTTCTGGAACTCGCCGCGCCACTCCTGCCCGGAGGTCACCGCGCCCCAGAGTTCCTGGTAGAGCTCGTCGGGGGTGCTGCCGGACTTGAGCAGCCGCGGGTTCTGCCCCACCGCCTCGGCGCTCGAGTAGCCGGTCACCTCGACGAACTTGCGGTTCACGTACTCGATGGTTCCCGCCGTATCGGTGATGACCACGATGCTCGGGCTCTGCTCCACGGCAAGCGACAGGGTGCGCAGCCGGTCCTCGGAGCGCTTGCGGGCCGTGATCTCCTCCACGGTCTGGATCGCCGCGATGACCTCGCCGCTGCCGTTTTTCACCGGCGCCGAACTGAAGAGCAGGTAGCCGTCCAACCCGTAGCGGTTGCGCCCCCACCCTTCGCCGTGCATCCCGCCGGGGATGAGCGTCGAGCGGAACCAGAGCGGGTTGTAGCGGTTGTCCGCCTCGCGGTAGTCGCCGTCCAGCACCAGGTCCGCCGGGGTCGGGTTTTCCTCGAGGTTGAACCCGGACCACTGGCGCCGCGTGCCGATCACCTGGTCGGCCGCAAGCCCGGTCAGCTCCTCGCAGGCCCGGTTCCAGATGATCACCTCGTGCCGCTGGTTCAGGACGAAGGCGGGGACCGCCAGGTTCTGCACCAGGTTTTCCGAGAACTCTTTCTGCTCCGCCAAAAGCGCTTCCATCCGCTTGCGGTCGGTGATGTCGAGCAGCGTCCCGACCACCCCGGCCAGCTCCCCGGTCCTATCCAGGAACGAGGCCTTGTAGAAGATCACCTCGCGGCTCGACCCGTCGGCGTGCACGATCCGGTTCTCGTACTGCTGCACCCCGCCGACCAGCTGGAGCTCGCGGTCGGCGCGGTAGTAGATCTTGGCGATCTCGGGGGGGAAGACCTCGAAGACCGACCTGCCGATCAAGGCGGCGCGCTCGCGCCCGAGGTAGCTTTCGTAGGCGCGGTTCACGCCGAGGTAGCGGCCGGCCAGGTCGCGGTAGAAGATGGGGACGGGGAGGGAATCGAGGATGGCGCTTACCTGGTGCAGCTCCGCCTGCGCCCGGGCGAGCCGGGCCAGGTGCGAGCGTACCGCGCCCGCCAGGCGGGAGAGCTCGTCGCAGGGGAGGGGGGCGTCTGCGGCACTCTCGGCAGGGCCGAGTTCGGCTGCCAGAGGGGCGAGCAAAGCGGTGAGCCGGCGGCTTGCCAGGTAACCCACGCAGAGGGCCGCTCCCCAAGAGAGGGCGAGGAGCGCCGGGAAGAGCAGCGATCCCCGTGAGAAGGCGGCGAGCATGCCGGCAGACACGAGCAGGAGCGCGCTCAAAAGGGCCCAGAGAAGGGTCAGTTTTCCAGCTAAGGTCCGCATCAGCATGGCCACCTCCGGGTGCCGGAACGGCGCGCTAGCGAGGGGGAGCGGAGCAGGCGCGACACGGGGAACCCCTTCAGCTGGCGGGCTCTTCCTGCTGCGAGGCGAAGATCTCTTCGAAATCCGACGCGCCCTTCAGGAAGCTCTCGAGGATGCAGGGGTCGAAATGCTCGGGCAGGGTGCGGCCGTCCCCCTTGGTGATGATCTCCACGGTGCGCTCGTGGGTGAGGGACGGCTTGTAGACCCGGACGCTGCGCAAGGCGTCGTACTGGTCGGCCAGCATGACGATGCGCCCCTCGAGCGGGGTCTCGATACCCTTGGTGCCGTGGGGGTAGCCGCTGCCGTCCCAGCGCTCGTGGTGGGTGAGCGCGATGGAGGCGGCGAGCTGCAGCACCTTGTGGCTCGATCCCGCCAGGATGCGCCCGCCGATCAGGGTATGGCTCTTCATGATGTCGAACTCGCTCGGGGTGAGCGGTCCCGCCTTGAGCAGGATGGCGTCCGGGATGCCGATCTTGCCGACGTCGTGCATGGCGGCGGCGAGGCCGATGGTCTCCACGAAATCCGCGGGCATGTGCATGATCTCGGAGATGCGCCGGGCGTAGAGCCCGATGCGGGAGATGTGCTTGCCGGTGTCCTCGTCGCGCAATTCGGCTGCGGCGGTGAGCCTCTCGATGGTCTCGCGGCTCATGGAGCGCATCTGCTCCAGCGCGTCCCCCAGCTCGCGGGTGCGCTGCTCGACCGTGCGTTCCAGCTCGATCTTGTAGTTCTTCTCGATGAGGACCAGCCGCTTGTAGTTGATCCCCTTCTCGACGGCGTGGATCAGGTAGGGGGGCTTGAACGGCTTGATGATGAAGTCGAAGGCGCCCTTCTTGATCGCCGACACCGCCATCTCGAGCTCGGCGTAGGCGGTCATCAGGATCACCGGGATGTCCCGGTCGTTTTCGTGGATCTTCTCGAGGAGTTCGATGCCGGTGATGCGCGGCATGTTGACGTCGGTCAAGACGACGTCGGGGGGGGAGCGCCGTAGTTCGGCCAGGGCATCGAACCCGTTGGAGAAGGGGCGCACCTCGAAGCCGCTCACGGTGAGCAGCATCGCCACGCTCTCCAGAACGTACGGGTCGTCATCGACGACGATGACCAGCCCTGATGCAGTTGTTTCCATAGGGTACTCTCCCAGCAAGCCCGGTTTGTGTGTCAGTCACCGCTTCGGCACGACACGCCATAAACTTGAGGGAGAGTTTGTTAGGTAGATCTAAGGGTTAGCTCCTGTCGGAGGGGGAGCGACAGGCGTAGGAGCGCCTCCGGCGGCGGGGGTTTCAGACCCCTTAGGGGCTTCGGAGGGGGGCGGTGCCGGATTGGCGTTTTCCGTCGGGGCCGGTGCCTCGGCGGGGGGCTCGCCGGGAGCCGCACCGGGGGCGGTGCGCGCGCTGCTCACGTTATTGAGCACCGCAGCCTGCTGGATGCTCTGGTCCACCTTCTTCTGCAGGCGTCCGACGTTGGGCATCTCGGCCAGGGCCGTCTGGTACTCGGCCTGGGAGAGCACCCCCTTGTTGGCCAGAAGCCGCAGGATCATGTTGGAGCGCTGCAGCACCCGGTCCAGGTTCTTGTACGGGTTGTAGGCGACCCGCGGCCCGGGGAGCATGGCGGCCAGGAAGGCGCATTCGCGCGGGGTGAGCGCCGAGGGGTGTTTGCCGAAGTAGTAGCGGGAGCCGTGGCCGATGCCGTAGACCATGGGGCCCAGTTCGATCACGTTCAGGTAGAGCTCGATGATGCGCCCCTTGGAGAGCTCCTGCTCCATTCTTTTGGCGAGGTAGACCTCTTTCACCTTGCGGGTGAGCGTCTTCTCGCGGGAGAGGTAGAGGTTCTTCGCCACCTGCTGCGTGATGGTGGAGGCGCCGCGGGCCAGGCTCTTCTTCTCCAGGTCGTACTTGATGGCGTTCTTGATCGCCTTCACGTCGATCCCCTCGTGCTTGTAGAAGCTCGCGTCCTCGGCGAGGATCACCGCCCACTTCATCTCCGAGGGGATGCTGGGAGACGGCGTCCAGTAGCGGTTGGCCGGCCCGACCACGAAGGGGTGGTAGTCACCCTGCCAGTCCTTGACCTGGATGGTGACGTTGGTCTTGCGGTTTCTCAGCTCGGCTACCGGGGGGAGCAGGTAGAGCGACACGGCAACGTAGGCGAGGTAGGCGACGAGCGCCAGGGCGCCCCAGAGGAGGTACTTTTTCACGTGGTTTACCCTTTCGTGTGAGCTGGTGCACGCTCGAGGCGCGCTGCCGGTGATTCGTCATCAGACCGACCGAACCGATCCGACCGATGAGTAAAGCCGTGGGGTGCTACCCCCGGGCCGGGGCCGCGCCCATGGCGGCCATCTGGGCGGCCATGACCAGGGCGGCCTTCATGCTCTGCGCCGAGGCCTTGCCGGTGCCGGCCAGGTCGTAGGCGGTGCCGTGGTCCACCGAGGTTCTGATGATGGGGAGCCCCAAGGTCACGTTGACCCCGTCGTCGAAGTGCAGAAGTTTCAGGGGGATGAGCCCCTGATCGTGGTACATGCAGACCACGGCGTCGTAGCCGCCGGAGACCGCGAAGTGGAACAGGGTGTCGGCGGACAGGGGGCCGACCGCGTCGATCCCCTCGGCACGGGCGGCAGCGATGGCCGGCGCGATCACGGTGCGCTCCTCGTCGCCGAAGAGCCCCCCCTCGCCGCAGTGCGGGTTGAGAGCGAGTACCGCCAGGCGCGGGGCAGGACAGAAATAGCGCGCCAGGGCGCGGTCGGTGATGCGGATAGTCTCGAGCACCCGCTCGCGGGTCACCAGCGCGGGGACCTGCGCCAGCGCCTCGTGGATGGTGACCAGGGTCACCCGAAGGCGCTCGCCGGCCAGCATCATGACCACCTGGTCGGTGCCCGTGAGCTGCGCCAAGAGCTCGGTGTGCCCCGGGAAGTGGTGCCCGGCCCGGTTCAGCGCCTCCTTGTTGATCGGTGCGGTAGCCATCGCCTTCGCCGCGCCGGAAAGGCAGAGCTGCGCCGCCTCGCAGATGTAGCGGTAGGCCGCGTCGCCGCCGGCGGCGCTGGGGCTGCCGAAGGTCATCTCCTCGGAGGCGAGGCGGGTCAGCTCGCGCAGGTAGACGACCCCCGGCTCGCGCCTGAGCGGCCCGGTCTCCTGTACCGTTTCGAGGGTAAGCGGCAGCTTCGTGATGGCGAGCGCGCGCTCCAGTGCGCCGCGGTCCCCCAGTACCAGCGGGCGGCAGAGCCGGTTCAGTTCCGGGTCGGCGAGCGCCTGCACGATGATTTCCGGTCCGACCCCGCTTGGGTCCCCCATGGTTACGGCGATCAACGGTCTTTCCATGTCAGCTCCACGAAAACTGTTTTTCCCCGAGGGTTTGGCCTGGGTCACCTCTCCTCTTGCGGGAGAGGGGCAGGGTGAGGGGGAAGGTGCCACTTTAGCGCAGCTGGCAGCTTCACCCACCCCCTATCCCCCTCCCGTCGAGGGAGGGGGGACCTGAGATCCTCGCTAGGACCCATCACGAAAAAAGGGGCCTCGAGGCCCCTTCCAAAGAGATACACGCGTACTTGGTAGGCGACGGTCCGGCTTCAGGCAGGCATAGCAACATATCAAATACGGCACGATCAAACAAGCACGCTGCCAGCGACCGCGAAAAGCCAGCGGCGAACCCGCCAACCAAGGCCCTACAACCCAACTTCCAACGGCCCAGCCGCAACGACAGGTGCCGCAGCCACCAGGGCCGGAACTCGCTGTCCAATCGTCAACCGTCAATGGGTTTTCACAGCGGCAAAAGCGTGCGGTACTCCTTGCCGGTTTCCCGCTCGCGCCACTGCAGTCTGAGCTCCCGGGCGCTCTTCGCCTCGCCGGGGAAGAAGAGGAAACCGTTGGCCAGGTGCTTGTCGGGGATCGCCTTCGCTTCCAGCCCTTTTTCCCGCAGGTCCTGGGAGATCCGGTACTCGCGCTCCCGCGAGCTCCCCTCGGAGGTCCCGCCGATGACGGCCCCGCCGGCCGCACCCACCGCGGCCCCCTTGCCCAGGTAGGCGGCTACGTTACCGCCCGATACGATCCCCAGGGCGGTGGCCAGGATACCCCCGGCGGCGGCGCCGATGAGAGCCCCTTTGCCGGTCCCCTTGCCGAAGAAGGAGGCGAACTGGGTGGACTGCTCCAGCCTGTCGAAGGCGACCGTGTTGGGGACCACCGGCCAGTAGTTGCCGGCGGCGTCCACCAGGAAGGTCTGGCTCGTGCTGATCTCCAGCTCGTAGCCACTCTTGTTGTCCAGCACGAGCTGCACCGGCAAAAGCCCAGCGCCTCTGATGTCGAATCCGAAGGCCTGCTTCGCGTGCTTCTTGTCGGCGTAGGCCTCGCCCCCCACGGCGACGCCTGCCACCTCGCGGTGGTTCGCGTACCCCTCCGGCGGGCGGAACGGCTGGTACTGGCTCTTGTGCGAGGTGCAACCGGAAAGCGCGATCAGGAGAACCAGCAACGATGCTACCTGTTTCATGGCTACCTCCATAAAAATCAGGTTCTACGTTCTAAGTTCTAGGTTCCAAGCTCAAGTCCAAGTCCAAGGCCAGGTCGGTTCACGTTCCAGTTCGGGTCCTAGGGCTTAACCTAGAACGTAGAACATAGAACCTAGAACCTAGAACCGGCTTTACTATACACACTTTCGAGTCCCTCTCAAGGCTAGTCCCTCTCAAGGCTAGTCCCTCTCAAGGCCGGCAAAGCGCACCAGGAGCTTCTTGTAGCCGACGGCGAACTGCACGATGACCTTCTGGCTGTCCCCCTCACCCTCGATCTTCCTGATCACCCCGGAGCCGAACTGCGGATGGCGCACTCGCATCCCCAGGCGCACTCCGTCGCCCTCGTCCTCGGGAACCTGGCGCACCTCGTTGAACTCGGGCTCCAGCTCCTCCTCGAAGATCGAGGCCAGGTTGTGGATCGGCTGGGCGTAGCTCGGCTGGCTCGCGGCCGGGGCCTCGGGACGCCGGTACTCCTCCTCGTCGGCATGGTACCCGCCCACCGGCTCAAAGCCGCCGCGCTGGCCGTACCCCGAGCCGTAGCCGCTGCCGTAGCCCCCCCCGAGACCCGAACCGTAGCCGCTCCCCTGCGCCGGGACCCCGAAGAGGTCGCCGGTATCGAGCAGCTCGGCGGGGATGTCGCGGATGAAGCGCGCCGGCGGGTTGGCCTGCTCCTGCCCGAAGATGTGGCGCCTTTTCACGTTCAAAAGGAAGAGGCGCTCCTTGGCGCGGGTCATCCCGACGTAGCACAGGCGGCGCTCCTCCTCCATCTGCACCGGGTCCTCCAGGGCGCGCACGTGCGGGAAGAGCCGCTCCTCCATGCCGATCATGAAGACTACCGGGAACTCGAGACCCTTGGCGGAGTGCAGGGTCATCAGGGTCACCGAGGACTTCTTGGCCTCTCCCTCCTCCTCGAGGTCCGAGACCAGCGCGACCTGCTCGAGGAAGGCCGCCACCCCCTTCTCACCCTCGCCCTGCTCGAAGACCTGCATGGCGGTGACGAGCTCCTGGAGGTTGGCCAGGCGGTCCTGGGACTCCTCGGTCTTGGCCTCCTTAAGGCGCAGGAGGTAGCCGGAATCCTGCATCACCGCCGCCGCCAGCTCGGCGAGCGGCAGCGTGTCGGCGAGCCCGCGGTAGCGGCGCAGCTCGTCCACGAAGGCCTTCACCTTGCCGCGCGCGCCGGTCGCGAGCAGCGTCCCCTCCACCGACTCCAGCATGGCGCGGTAGAAGGAGAGCCCCTTCTCGTGGGCGAGATCGGAGATGCGCTGCACCGTTGCGTTGCCGATGCCGCGCGGCGGGGTGTTGATGATCCGCTTCAGCGCCACGTCGTCGGAGGGGTTGTCGAGCACCTTCAGGTAGGCGAGGATGTCCTTAACCTCCAGGCGGGCGTAGAAGCGCACGCCGCCCACCATGTGGTAGGCGATGCCGGAGGAGACCAGGGCGTCCTCGATGACGCGGGACTGGGCGTTGGTGCGGTAGAAGACCGCGACGCCGGAAAGCGCGCCGCCGCGCGAGAGGTAGCGCTCGGTCTCGCGGCAGACCAGGCGCGCCTCCTCCCACTCGTTGGGGAGGGTGCGGTACACGATGCTCTCGCCGGCGGCGTTGTCGGTCCAGAGCTTCTTCGGTTTGCGCCCCCGGTTCTTTTCCACCACGCTCCAGGCGGCCTCCAGGATCGTCTTCGACGAGCGGTAGTTCTGCTCCAGCTTCACCACCTTGACGTTGGGGAAGTCCTTTTCGAACTCGAGGATGTTGCGGATGTCGGCCCCGCGCCAGCCGTAGATGGACTGGTCGTCGTCCCCCACCACGCAGAGGTTCTGGCGCTCCCCCGCCAAAAGCTGGATCAGCCGGTACTGCACGGCGTTGGTGTCCTGGTACTCGTCGACCAAAAGGTAGCGGTAGCGCTCGCGGTACTTCTCCAGCACCACCGGGTGCTCGGTGAAAAGCCGCACGGTGACCAGCAGGAGGTCCCCGAAATCAAGGGCGTTGCAGCGCTTGAGGCGCTCCTGGTACAGGGCGTAGACCCGGGCCAGGGTGGCCTCCCAGGGGGTGCCGGTGGAGACCTCGTCGGGGGTGAGCCCGGCGTTTTTGAACTCGTCGATGGCGCTGGAGAGGCTCTTCACCGGGTAGCGCTTCTCGTCCAGGTTGAGCGTTGCGGCGCACTCCTTCAAAAGCCGCTCGCAGTCCTTGTCGTCGTAGATGGCGAACTTGCGGTCGTACCCCAGGTGGTGGATATCCTGGCGCAGAAAACGGGCGCACGAGGAGTGGAAGGTCGAGATGAAGGGGAGCTCGCCGCTCCCCAGGACCTGCTCTACGCGCTCGCGCATCTCGCCGGCCGCCTTGTTGGTGAAGGTGACGGCCAGGATCTGCCAGGCGGGGACGCCGCGCTCGCGGATCAGGTAGGCGATGCGGTGCACGATGACGCGGGTCTTGCCGGAACCGGCGCCGGCCAGGACCAGCATCGGGCCGTCGCCGTGCAGCACCGCTTCTTTTTGGGGCGGATTGAGGTTGTGGAGCAGGTTCATGGGATCCTTCGGTTGGACGGGGTTGGGTGCAGGAAGTGCGGCCCCCATTTATACCACCTCGGCAGGTTCAGGTCAAAAGGAATGCCGGGAAAGGCGTACGGGGCGCACCCCTCAGCTTCCGGGACCTCCGGGGAACAAAAAAAGGGGAATGCCGGTCTGGTGTCGGCATTCCCCTTATTGCATTTCAAGAGGTCGTTATCTTCGTGTAAGCCTTACTCTGCCGCGGCTACCGGCAGCAGGTCATCGTCTTCCTCGAGCTCGTCGGCCTCCTCGGCGCCGGCCTCGGCCAGGCCACCTTCCCACTTGGCTACCACGGCGGTCGCGATGGAGTTGCCGATCACGTTGGTCGCGGTGCGCCCCATGTCGAGGAACTGGTCGATCCCCATGATGAGCAAGAGCCCCGCCTCGGGGAGGTTGAACATCGGGAGCGTCGCGGCAACGACGACCAGCGAGGCGCGGGCCACGCCGGCCATCCCCTTGCTGGTGATCATGAGGACCAGGAGGATGGTGATCTGCTTGGAGATGGAGAGTTCGATGTTGAAGGCCTGGGCCACGAAGATGATAGCGAAGGCCTGGTAGATCATGGAGCCGTCCAGGTTGAAGGAGTAGCCAAGGGGGAGCACGAAGCCGGAGATCTTGTCGGAGACGCCGAACTTCTTCAACTGCTCGAGGGTCTTAGGATAGGCAGCCTCGGAGCTCGCAGTGGAGAAGGCGAGCAGCATCGGCTCCTGGATCATCTTCAAGAGGCCGAAGATCCGGCCGCGCAGCACCACGAAGCCGCCGATGAAGAGCAAGGTCCAGAGGGCGGCGAGCGCCACGTAGAAACCGGTGATGAACTTGCCGTAGGTGAGCAGGACGCCCAGGCCCTGCACGGTGATGACCGAGGCGATGGCGGCGAAAACCCCCACCGGTGCAAACCACATCACGTAGTCGGTCACCCGCAGCATCACGTGCCCGAGCTCGTCCACGAACTTCAGGATGGTCTTGGCACCTTTGCCTTCTTTCAGGGACCCGATGGCGAAGCCGAAGAACACCGAGAACACCAGGATCTGCAGGATCTCGTTCTGCGCCATGGCGTCGAAGAAGCTCTTCGGGAAGACATGGGTGATGAAGTCCTTCAGGTTCAACGAGGAGGTCTTCAGGTTGGTGGCGGCGCCGGCTGCCGGCAGGGTCAGGTTCATGGCGTGACCCGGCTGCAGGATATCGACGAAGAACATCCCGATGAACAGCGAAGCGAGCGAGGCGCAGATGAACCAGAGCATCGCCTTCATGCCGATGCGGCCGACGGCCTTGGAATCACCCATGCCGGCGATGCCTGCCACCAGGGTGGCGAAGACCAGCGGGCCGATGATCATCTTGATCAGCCTCAGGAAGATATCGGTGAGGATCGAGAAATAGCCGGCGATCTCCTTGGCGGCGTCGGGACTGGGCGCGTTGACATTGCAGGCATAGCCAACCCCGATACCGAGCAGCATCCCGGCCATGATACACAGTGTGAGCTTGTTCGTTTTCATCAGTGATCCTCTCCTTCTTCTCCGTGGGGTGACATAAAAGGGGCCGGGTGGACAGCTGCCGGCATGGTGAATTCGAGTGTGGGCAGCGCGGGTAAAAACCCTGGCTCGCTGGACGGCTGGTCGGCCGGGCCGGTTCCTGGTGGCGCCCCTGTGGAAGCGACTAGTCCCCCGCGGGGCGCCGCCGCTTCCACAGTTCTTCCGGTACTACAGCATTATGGGGAATACTGCAGATGACCCCGCACGTTCAGCAAGCAGGGTGCCAAGCGGCAAGGCTACAGCTAAGTAATTGTAAGGACAAAGAAAGGGGGCATTTGGGCCGGATCGGCACCCCGCGAAGGGGTATAACCTGGAGGCGCAAATGGGGGCGGGTGGGGCGGTAAGTAGAGCAATAACGGATGGTTGGGTTGGGTTGCAGGAGGTTATAGAGGTCGGGCGGGTTATAAGAGTTCGGGCGAGGGCAAGGGACAGGCTAGGTGTCGACCCCACGCTCCCCCCTTTTTCAACGGTTCATCGCGGGATTCCGGGAACCACACATCCCCCCTCCCTTGACGGGAGGGGGCCGGGGGGTGGGTGAAGCTGCCAGCTGCGCCGAGGTGGCGCCTTCCCCCTCACCCTGTCCCTCCGCAAGGGGAGAGGGGACCTAATGGACGACGTTCCCGGAAGATTGACCTTTTTCAGAGGGGAGAGGGCGAGCCACAGACGCACCGCGGCCCCATCACTCCCCGGCGTCCTCCCGGCTCCCCAGCTTCTTGAGCCTTTTGCTCAAGGCGGGCTGGGAGACGCCGATCAGGCGCGCGGCGATCGACTGGTTGCCGCCGGCACGCTGCAGGGCCTCCAGTACCAAGAGGTCGATGATCTCGTGCAGCGGGGGGAGCGGCTCGCTGGGGACGAAGACGCCGGCACCGGCGGGGCTCACCCGCTCGGGGGGGCGGAACCCCTGCTTGTCCATGGCGCGCTTGAAGCTGTCCATGGAGAGCATCCGGCTTTCGTGCAGGGTCATCGCGTCGTACACCATGGAACGGAGCTCGCGCACGTTCCCGGGGAAGGGGTAGTTCGCCAAAAGCACCGGAAGCTCCTTGGGGACCGTGGGCTTCTTCTTCCCGAGCTCGTTAGCCGCCTGCTCCAGGAAGTGCTCCAAAAGAACCGGGACGTCCGCCGGGCGCTCCCGCAAGGGGGGGATGTGCACGTGGTGCGCGCAGAGGCGGTAGTAGAGGTCCCGGCGGAACTGCCCGCCCGCCTGCTTCCCCGCCAGGTCGCGGTGGGTCGCCACCACCACGCGGGCGTTCATCCTTTTGGGGAGATCGCTCCCCAGCGGGAAGTACTCGCCCTCTTGCAACAGGCGCAGGAGTTTCACCTGTGAGGGGATCGAGAGGTCGCCGATCTCGTCGAGGAAGAGCGTCCCGTCCGCCGCGAGCTCGATCATGCCGCGCCGGGGGAGGTCCGCGCCGGTGAAGGCGCCCCGGGTGTGTCCGAACAGGGTGTCGCTGAACACGTTGTCGTCCAGGCCCGCCACGTTGATGGAGACCATCTTCTCGCGATGCCGGCTCAGGCGGTGGATGGTGCGCGCCACCAGCTCCTTCCCGACGCCGCTCTCCCCGGTGATCAACACCGGCTGGCTGCTCTTCGACACCGCCTCGATATAGCGGAAGATGGAGCGCATCGCCGGGTCGACGGTCACGATATCCGCGAAGACCTCGGGGTGGTCCAGGCGGTCCGACAGAAAGCGCGATTGGATCTCGCGGTTCTCGCGCTGCAGCTCGATCATCCGGATGGCCCGCTGCACCCCCTGCACCAGCCGCTCCTCCTCCACCGTCTTCACGAAGAAGTCGAAGCCGCCGCGCTTCATGCACTCAACCGCGGTCTCCACCTGGTTCAGCCCCGAGATGACGATCACCGGGATCTCCGGGTACTGCTCCACGATCTGGCTCAAGAGCTCCTCTCCGGAGAGGTTCGGCATGTTCAGGTCCAAAAGCACCAGCCCGATCTCGCCGCGCTCCAGGATCCCCATGACCTGCCGGCTGTCGCTGCAGCGCTGCACGTTGTTGATGCCGCCGGAGAGCCCGAGGGTCATGCTGAGGCTTCTGAGCCAGGCCTCTTCGTCGTCGACCAGCAGCACTGCAAAGGATGGGTAGAGGTTCTCGATCATGCGCATCAGGCTCCTTGTGCCGGGAGGGCCACCACGACGGTGGTCCCCGCGCCGGGTTCCGAGCGGAATTCCAGCCGCCCCTGGTGATCTTTCACGATACCCGCCGAGACGGAGAGCCCCAGGCCGGTGCCGCCCGAGTCGCGCTTGGTGGTGAAAAAGGGATCGGTCAGGTGCGAGAGGTGCTCGCGGGGGATCCCCACCCCCTCGTCGTGCACCGTCACCACGACCTCGTCGCCGCGCGGGCCCAGCGAGGTGGCGACCTCGATCCCCTTCTCCGGGTCCGGCAGGGCCTGGCAGGCGTTGAGTATCAGGTTCACCACCACCTGCTCGATGCGCTGCGTGTTCCCCTTCACCCGCGGCAGCTCCGGCGTGCAGTCCAGGGTAAAGCGGCGCGTCGCCTTCTTGATCGAGTTCTCCACCAGGCGCACCGAGGCGGCAACGACCGCGTTCAGGTCGACCGACTCGTCCAGCGCCGAATCGTCCTTGCGGGCGAAATCCTTCAGGTCGTCCACGATCCGCTTGATGCGGCGGGCCCCTTCGTGCATCTCGTCAAACATGCGCGGCGCCTCATCGCGCAGCTGCGAGTAGCGCAGCCCCCCCACCATGAAGTCGCCCGAGTCCTGGAAGCGGTCCTCGAGGCTCTCCTGGGCCACCTGGAAGGTCTTCTTCAGGACCGGGAGGTTGAAGAGGATGAGGCCGGTCGGGTTGTTGATCTCGTGCGCCACCCCGGAGACCAGGATCCCCAAGGAGGCCATCTTGTCGGCCTGGATCAGCTGCTGCTGGCGCTTTTGCAGCTCGGCGGTGTGCTGCGCGATCCTTTTTTGCAGGGTGCGCGACCAGACCACGGTGACCACCAGGACGAGGAAGAGCGGTACGACCACGATGGCCGCGTACTTCGCGAGCTTTTTGAAGGGGAGCGGCTGCGGGTCCAAAACGCCCAGCCATTTGTCGTAGATCTTTTGGTAGCGCCCGGTGTTCTTCAGGATGGCGAGCCCCTCGCTGAAGCGGGAGATCATCTCGGCGTTTCCCTTCTTCACCGCGTAACCGTAGTAGCCGGAGCCGAACGGCCCTCCCACCGGGACGATGTTGGAGAGTCCCAGCTCCTTCCCCAGGTAGAGCCCGGGAAGGTTACCCACCAGCGCGTAGTCGTGTTGCCCCGAGGCGAGCAGCCTGAGCGCCGCGGCGTGCGTGTCCACCAGGATGAGCTTCGCGCCGATCTTGTGCACCAAAAGGTAGTCGTGCATGCTGCCGCCCTTTTGCACGACCACTTCCTTACCGCGCAGCTCCTCGAGGTTCGTGATGGGAGCGGCGCCGCGCCTGGCGAAAACCGAGGTGTTGACGATGTTGTGCGGCGGCGAAAAGTCGAAATCCTTGGAGCGCGCCTCGGAGTAGGTGAGCCCCTGCAGGACGTCGACGCTCCCGTCCAAAAGGCCGCTGCGGGCGTCGTTCCAGTTGCCCAAGCGGAACTCGACCTTGAACCCCATCACCTCGGCGATGGCCTGGGAGAGTTCCACGTTGAAGCCGCTCGGCTTACCGTTTTGGTCCAGGAACTCGTAGGGGGGAAAGTTCTGGTCGCCGCCGATGATTACTGTTTTTCTGGAGGAACCGGCAGCGCTTTCGGCAGCTTGCGCGCCAGCCGGCAGAACAGCAAGAAGCGCGACAAGGGCGACGAGGCTGCCCAGGGCGAAGCGGATGCGCGCCGTGAGGAGGCGGGGAAGATTGTCTCGGGAAGGCAGCATCAAAATAACTCGTGTTGGTGAGATCTGTCAAAAAACGGCAATTCGGCTTTGGCAAGGATACTCCAGGAGTCTCTCAATGGT
The DNA here is from genome assembly GCF_014193515.1 of Geomonas silvestris. GTDB lineage: Bacteria > Desulfobacterota > Desulfuromonadia > Geobacterales > Geobacteraceae > Geomonas > Geomonas silvestris. The sequence continues at coordinate 93,139 of NZ_BLXX01000003.1, forward strand.
CAAGAAACCCGCTTCAGTGAGTCTTCTTTCCGGAGAAAGCTGTTGCGGCCGTATGGTTGACAGATGACGAAGGCTGTTATTAAGATTAACGAAAGCTAATATATTCGCTGTGAGTGAGGTATCTCCTCTTCAGAGATAGTCGACACGGCTATGAATAGCAAAAAAATTCACATGTGAATAATTTTGCTTTTTCCTGTAACAGCCTGCAGTGCAAAGGAAAAGCGCGCTATCCCCGTGGCGACGGGTAAACATTTTCACATCAGGGAAGACGGAAAAAACGGTCAGGGTTTCCCGTTCTGTGTGATTCCGTATGGTTAGCGAATTGGTCCGCTGGGCACGGTTTTTGGTTAGCAAGTGGTGGCCGTGGCAGGAAACCGCTGGTACGTGGTTCGCTATCTGGGAGGAAACCGTTCCGTGGTTTGCTCTGGCGAGGTGAAGAGAGACAGATGCTCGTGATAGCTGAACGGAAACATAAGTGGCAATGGTCGGCGCTCTGGTCCCGGCTGGAGAGCAAGACTGCGACCAACCACGATCTTGCCGGGCTGCTGGCGCGGGTCATGATCCCCCTGCTCCTGCCGGCATTGGCACCGTTTTTCCTCAGCTCGGAAGGGGCCTTGAGCGAGTGGGCGACCCAGACCGCGCTCTTCTGGATTGCCCCTCTTGCCAGCCTGGCCTGCTGTCTGGTCGCCTGTCGGGTCAAGCCGCTCAGCAGGCATCTCGCCGGGAAGCTCGGCACCGTGGTCGTCTCGGTGCTGGTCGGGGTGCTGCTCGGTTACGCCTCGGTTGGCTACTTCGACCTCGCCAATGCGCTCACCGGCAGTTACCGTCCGGTCTACGTATCGGGGCCGGTGATCGCGAAGACAGACGCTACAAGTTCTCTCACCCCGCGGCACTACCTCCACGTCGTGTACGAGGGGCGCGAGGTCAACCTGCACGTCCCGGCCAAGGTTTACCACTCCTTCAGCCTGGGGCAACGCTACGGTCAGACCATGTACCCGGGCGGCTTCGGCTATTTCTACCGCTGGAATTTCGGAGCGCGCTCGCCCGAGGCCGCACCGGCCGCTGTCGCCGGGTAAACCGGCTTCCCTCTCCCCCGCCGCTTTCAGGTGCCCCTCAAGGCAACTCTCCCGCATCCCTGCCACGCGCAGATTGAAAACTGCACGCCGCCCCCACCGCACCTCATTCACCCTCACAGGAAATTCAGCACTCCGGTTAGCGTACGTCAAGCACTCTCTCAGATTAATCGCACATTGCCAACCTTTCGCCTCACTCTACACTGTGTCGGATGGCACGCGTTCTTCACCTAACGACGCCGCGATTCTGATCCAGAGTTTGCTCGGCCTGCTTACCTGGTTTTGACTTTGGTCATTTTTTTCTTCCTTTGATACGACTACAATAGCTCTGTTTTGTTCCGTGAGCCGTTTTTTATTATTGGATTCGAGGTTCGGGAAACGGCGCAGCCCTTCCTGGACGACTACCCATGCAATTGAGGAGGAAACGATGCTGAAGAGGAACCTGGTCCTTGCTGCAGCTCTGGGCACTGGTGTGCTAACCGCACTGGCGCTCCCGACGCTCACCACCGCCGCAAAGACGAAACCGGCCCCGAAAGCGGTCAACGACGGACGCGCCAAGTGTTACGAGTGCCACGAGGAGGTGAAGGCGCTCAAGGAAGGGTCGAAACATGCCGCCCTCTCCTGCAAGACCTGCCATGACAAGCTCGACGAGCACCTGAAAGACTCCTCCAAGGCGCCGGTGACCCGTCTGGACCACGCGGTCTGCGGCACCTGCCACAAGAGCCAGTACGACAGCTTCTTCGAAGTGCACTACGATCCGAACGGCGCCCGCAAGGAGAAGGGCGTTCCGGGCGGGCGTTCCCCGATGCAGGACAAGCTTCTGGCCGGCCACGGCTTCACCTTCGAGCACACCGAGCCGCGCGGCCACGCCCACATGGTTGTCGACCAGTTCGCCTCCGACCGTTTCCAGGGCGGCCGCTACCAGTTCAAGGGCGGCTGGGCAAACTACGACAAGGTCGGCAAGACCTGGGACATCCTGGAAGACAAGGGTCCGAACACCAAGATCCCCGAGTCCGCGATGGCCGGCAACCCGACCTGCATGCAGTGCAAGACCTCGGACCTCACCCTCAAGTGGAAGTTCCTGGGTGACAAGGGTGGCAAGTTCGACCGCACCTCCAACGTGAACGACGTGGCGAAGGCCGTCGACAATCCTCTCGGCTGCATCACCTGCCACGACCCGCACGGCACCCAGCCCCGCGTGATCAGGGACGCCCTGATCCAGGCTGTTCAGAGCAACACCAGCGGCAACATCTTCTCCAAGGGTGGCAAGACCGACCTGAAGGTCGTCGACTTCCGCGGTTTCCGCAAGATCGGCGTGATGGAGAAGACCGACTCCCGCATGATGTGCGCCCAGTGCCACGTGGAGTACAACTGCAACGCAGGCGGCCAGTGGAGCGACGGCAAACCGGTCAAGTACGACGACTCCCGCACCAACCATTTCCCGCTGAAAAACGCCAAGGAGATCCTGGCGCACTACAAGAAGCTCGACTTCTACGACTTCAAGCACGCGATTACCGGCGCGCGTCTGATCAAGCTCCAGCACCCGGAGAGCGAGACCTACGCGGGCAGCACCCACGACAAGGCCGGCGTCCAGTGCCACCAGTGCCACATGCCGACCAAGAAAGGCAAAGACGGCAAGAAGTTCTCCAGCCACTCCGTGATCCGTCCGGTGAACGACGTCCAGGCGGCCTGCCTCGGCTGCCACCCGAAGGACAGCGCGGCCAAGAAGAAGTACCAGATCGAGACCATCCGCAACTACACCAAGGGTAAGATGCGCAAGGCCGAGTACTGGCTGGGGAACCTCATTGACACCTACGCCGCGGCGCAGCGCCAGGGTGTGCCCGAGACCGTGCTGGCACAGGCCCGCGAGAAGCACGAAGAGGCCCACGTCCTCTGGGAGTACTGGACCGCCGAGAACAGCGACGGCTTCCACAACCCGGCCCTCGCCCGCGACAGCCTGACCGCTTCCATCAGCGCCTCCAAGGCGGGCGTGAAGGTCCTGAACGACGCGATGCTGGTCAAGAAGGACGAGAAGAAGTAACCAGGGGAACATCCAGAAAAGCGCCCCGGCCGGTATCGGTCGGGGCGCTTTTTTTGTGGCTGCGGGAGCTGAGGGTTACAGGGGCCCCGCGCGCATACTGCGGCTTGGTTCAGGTGGGGAAGATCGACTCGGCAGGCTCGAAGCGTGGGTCATGCTCCCGGGAAAGCTACCCCAGTGGCCCGAAGAACGCGGCCATCTGGCGGCAGAGTTCCTCTTCGGGCTCTTTTTTCACCTGCACGCCGTGCAGCGCGGTCAGGAAGATCTTCCCGTAGTTCTTGGTGAGCACGCGGGAGTCCAGGATGAGCACCGCACCGCGGTCCTCCTTGCTCCGGATCAGCCTGCCGAACCCCTGCTTGAACTTGATCACCGCCTGCGGCACGGTGTAGCTCATGAAGGGATCACCCCCCTTGGCGGCGATATGCTCGTTGCGCGCCTCGAGGATCGGCTCGGTTGGGACCCGGAAGGGGAGCCGGGTGATCACCACCAGCTCGAGCCCCTTCCCCTGCACGTCGACCCCCTCCCAGAAGGAGTCGGTGCCGAAGAGCACCGGGTTGGGTGCCGTGCGGAAGCGGGACAAGAGGAGGTGCCGGTTCGTTTCGCCCTGGCGCATGGCGGTGAGCCCCGCGGCCTTGAGCGGCTCGGCGAGGCGGTTCGCCACCCGCGTCAAAAGGTCGTACGAGGTGAAGAGCACGAAGGCGCGCCCCTGGGAGATCTTCAGCGCCTGCAACAGGTGGCTGCAGAGTCTCGCCTCGAACTGCGGCGAGGCCGGCTCGGGCATGTCGGAGGGGGCGCCGACGAAGGCCTGGTGGGCGTAGTCGAAGGGGGAGGGGAGCAACAGCTCGCTCACCCGCTCCTTGGGGAGCATGGCGATCCCGGTGCGGCGCTTCAAAAAGTCGAACTTCTCGCCGACAGCCAGGGTCGCCGAGGTGAGCACGATGGTCTTGAAGCGGTCCAGGATGACCTTCTTGATCGATTCGGCCACCTCGAGCGGCGAGGAGCAGAGCTTCACCAGCGGCCCTTTCCTAAGCTCGAACCAGTGGCAGTAATCCTCCTGCTGGCTGGTGAAGAAGTGCAGCGCCTCGACGGCGGTCTCGATGCGCCCCTTGGCGCCCCGCAGGTCGGTGAGCGGGCCGGCGAGCTTCTCCAGCACCTTGTCCGAGAGCTTTTCACACGACTTCAAAAAGGTCTGCATCAAGAGCGCGTAGTCCGAGAGCTCCTTGCACATGGTCTCGATCTCTGCGGCTACCTTCTTCCAAAGCGGCGAGCCGTGGACCTCCGGCGTTACCCGCAGTTTCTGCTCGATCCCCACGTGTTTCAGCCTTTCCACCAGCGCGTCGCCGATGGCGTCCATGCCGCGGGCCACCGCGTCGTTGATGGCCACCCGCTTCGGGATCAGTCTCCCCTCGAGGACCTCGGCGATCTCCAGGTAGAGGTCGTCCTGCGCCTCGGGGACCGCGGAGGAGAGCTGGGTGGAAAGCTGCGGCAGGATGCCGCGGTGCGCCTTGCGGGGGTGCTGCAGCTTGCCCAGAAGCTTCATGAGCCCCAGGCGGGAGACCTGGCTGGAGAGGAAGTTGGTGGCGACGTCCTCCAGGTGATGCCCCTCGTCAAAAACCAGACGCGTGAAGGGGGGGAGGATGGCGGTGGCGTCGTAGCCGGTCTCCTGGCGCACGGCCAAGTCGGCAAGCAACAGCGCGTGATTCACCACCAGGACGTCGGCGCCGGCGGCCTCGCGGCGGGCCTTGTAGAAGAAACAGCGGGTGTAGAAGGGGCACTTGACCCGGCCGCACTGGTCCGACTCGCAGGCGAGCTCCTCCCAGACCTCGTCCTTGGGGATGAAAGAGAGGTCGCTGCGGCAGCCGTCTTCGGTCTGCTTGCTCCAAAGGGCGATGGCGTCCAGTTCTTCGGCAGTCTCGTCCTTGAAGAGGGAGGCGTCGGCGGCGTTGGTCTGCAGCTTGCGCAGACAGAGGTAGTTGCCGCGCCCCTTGACCAGCACCGCGCGGAACTCGATATCCAGGTGCTCTTGCAGGAAGGGGATGTCCTTCTGGATCAGCTGTTCCTGGAGGTTGATGGTGTTGGTGGAGACGACTACGCGTTCCTTGTTGCGCACCGACCAGAGGACCGCCGGCAAAAGGTAGGCGAGCGATTTTCCGGTGCCGGTGCCGGCCTCGACGACGGCGACCTTCTCGTCGTTGAAGGCCTCGGCGAGGGTGAGCGCCATGCGGGTCTGTTCGGGGCGGTGCTCGTAGCCGGAAAGTGCCTGGGCCAGCACCCCGTCCGGGGCGTAGAAGCGCTCCACCTCGGGGAAGGCCAGGCGTTCCACCACCTTGCGCGCGAAGGCGGATACCGCCTGGTAGCAGCGTTCCGCCTTGTTGTCGATGATGTAGAAGCCGACCCCCTGGTTGCCCATGAGCGAGGCGATTTCGATGTCCGCTTGCGAGGGGGTCAAGTGACCGGAGGGGTGGTTGTGGATCACTACGTCGCCGAAAGAGGCGGCGATCATGATGGCGGCGACGGCGTCGCGGTTGCCGCGGGCCAGCGGTTCGACGTCCACCACCAAGAGGGCGTCGTCGGTGCGTCCCAGGAAGAAAACCTCGTTGCCGCCGGCATCGGCGATTGCTGCGCGGAGCTGCTGAATTGCGTGGTCAGAAAAAGAGTTAAGCATGACGCCCTCGAAGATACAGGCTTTGCCGGGGGGAGGCAATAGAAAAGGGGCTGGGGGACCCGCGCCTGATGGGACTGATCCGCCCCATCGGACTGATCGGACGGGGTGCCCCTATCGCCTTTGGCGCCGGACTGTGCTACTGTGCGCCCGGGGGATTACACGACAATGCAGCGCTACAACAGTTTTTCCGAAGAGCTGAAGCGGGTCTTCGGCTGCAAGGTGCAGCGGCTTTCGGTCGATGCCGGGTTCACCTGCCCGAACCGCGACGGCAGTGTGGGGACCGGCGGCTGCATTTTCTGCGGCGGCCGGGGCTCGGGGTCCTACGGCATCCTCGAGGAGGCCTCGGTGGCCGCCCAGATGGAACACTCCAAGGAGGTCATGGTCCGCAAGTACAAGGCCACGCGCTTTATCGCCTACTTCCAGTCCTTCTCAAACACCTACGCGCCGGTGGAAAAGCTGAGGCAGCTCTACGACGAGGCGCTTTCGGTGCCGGACGTGGTGGGGCTCATCGTCGGCACCCGCCCCGACTGCCTCCCGGAGGAGACGCTGGACCTCTTGCAGGAGTACGCCGAGCGCTCCTATTTCTGGCTCGAGCTCGGGCTGCAGTCGCACCTGGATCGGACCCTTGCCGCCATCGGGCGCGGCCACGACCTGGACTCCTTCAACCGGGCGCTCGAGGGGTGTCAAAAGCGCGGCATCCGGGTCTGTGCGCACGTCATTTTGGGGTTGCCCGGCGAGAGTCGGGAGGAGATGCTGGCGGGTGCGGAGTTTTTGAATACTGCCAAGGTGGACGGGGTGAAACTGCACCTGTTGCACGTGATGCGCGGCACCCGGTTGGCGGAAGAGTACCAGGCGGGGAGGGTGCCCATGCTGGACCGCGACGGTTACGTGGGGCTGGTCTGCGACTTCCTGGAGCGCCTCGACCCGAACATCGTGGTGCACCGGCTGACCGGCGACGGCAACCGGGCGGACCTGATAGCGCCCCAGTGGTCGCTTAAGAAGTTCGAGGTGCTTAACTGCATCGACCACGAACTGGAGCGGCGGGGGAGCAGGCAGGGCCAAAAACAGGTTCTAGGTTCTACGTTCTAGGTTCTACGTTAAACCGAAACGTGGTGCTTCAAACTCTTCGACCATGACGACCACTTGGCGCGCCGTTAACTTAGAACGTAGAACATAGAACGTAGCACCGCAGTTAAAACGGGTACCCCAGCCCGACGAACACCGCCGGACCTTCCTTGCCAATGCCCACGTCGATGCGGCCGATGATGTTCGGACTCACCACGGCCCTGAACCCGATCCCCGGGTTGAACTCGAAACTACTGGTATCGCCCTCGTCCAGGGACTTCATCACGCTCCCCAGGTCGATGAAGGGAGCGAGCTCCCAGTCGGCCCGCACCCCGAACACCTCCCAACGAAACAGCCTGATGCGCTCCTCAAGGTTGCACAACAAGTAGCTGTTGTCGATGAACCGGTTCCGGCCGTAGCCGCGCAGGGTGCTCTCGCCACCCAGGATACTGCGCTCCAGGAACGGGACGTCATTTCCCAGGGTCTGGTTGTAGCCGATCCTGCCTACCGTGATGAAGCGCGCGTCCAGCAGCGGGTAGTACCCTTTGAGCTCCGCCTCGTAGTGCCGGTAGTTCGCACTGCTGCCAAAGGCGGTCAGGCTCGACTCGATACTGGCCTTCGCCCTGATCCCGGTGGTCGGGATCACCTGGTTGTCCATGGTGCTGTACACCAGGGCGAGCTGCTGGGCGTGCGCCGCGAAACCGTCGGCTCCCGGGATGTTCGCAAAACGCGGTACGTCGCGCAGAAAGGGGAGTTTCTTCACGGCGCCGGTACCGATCTCGACATCTTTGTAACGCTCGCCAAAGACCAGCTGGGTGTTGGGGAGGATCGGATAACCGGCCGAGGCGGTGAAGCCGATCTCCTGGTCGGTGTAGTTGGACTCGTCCTTCGAAGCGCTGCGCGACTGGAAGCCGAAGAAGCGCGCCGAACCGTCCCGGAAACCGAAGACGAAGAGGTTCAATTCCAGCTTGCGGTCGAACAGGTCCTGGTCGCGCAGCTTGATCTCGTAGTCCTCGTTGATGCGCCCGGACTTGGCGAGGTTCACCTCGACGCTGCGCAACGGCGAAGGGTAAAAGGCCCCGTAGAGGGTTCCGGTCACCCCGAAATTCTCGTTGTAGTTGACCTGCGGCGCGAAAAGCGTCGTGACCTCGTCTTTCTGGTTATGCAATAAGAAGGCGGTGAGCCCGCCGTAGGTGATCCCCTCGTTGGGGCTGGAGGCGATCACCGGGAGCGGAATGGTCACGACTTTGACGGTCTCCTGATCCGTGCGGACCAAGGGAAGGTTCGCCGCAGGGATGAAGCTGGTGCAGCCGGCAAGACACGCCATCAGAAACAGTATGAGAAAGAAAATGCTGGTGCGCATGGTTCTCCATCCGATCTTAAAAATGGCAAAGATAACTACTCTCAGGCATTTTTACAACCACAAAAAGCGCCTCCGGTCCGCTCCGGCGCCGCGCCGGCTTGCCGGTCAAAAACTTGACTGGCATCAGACAAAAATGACGTGACCCCCGCCGGATTTCCGCCTGTTCCCCCGCGTCCCTGAAGTCGCTCCCTGCGCGGTTTCACTGGCAAAATCATCGCCTTTGAAAAACCTGCCGACCGCTGGCATACCGGTTGCACAACTCCCTGCGCAAGTTATCCCACGCGGAGAGAAGGAACGGTACCTATGGCCAGCAGCGCAGTGGAGACCCTCGAGGTCCCTACTCCCAGCAAGAACGCGGACATCTACATGGCGCTTGCCCTGATAGGGATTCTTGCGCTGATGATCGTCCCCTTGCCGGCCATCCTGCTGGACATCTTCCTCGCCGCCAACATCACCATCGCCCTGGTCATCCTGCTGGTCTGCCTCTACACGGTGCAGCCGCTCGATTTCTCGGTGTTCCCCTCGATCCTCCTGGTCACCACGCTGTTCCGCCTGGCGCTCAACATCGCCTCGACCCGCCTCATCCTTTTGCACGGCTCGGAAGGGGTGGAGGCCGCCGGCGGGGTCATCAAGGCCTTCGGCCAGTTCGTGGTGGGGGGCAACTACGTGGTGGGCGCGGTCATCTTCCTGATCCTGGTCATCATCAACTTCGTGGTCATCACCAAGGGGGCCGGCCGCGTCGCCGAGGTCGCCGCCCGCTTCACCCTGGACGCCATGCCGGGCAAGCAGATGGCCATCGACGCCGACCTCTCCAACGGGATCCTCACCGACAAGGAAGCCAAGGCCCGCCGCAAGAAGGTCTCCCGCGAGGCCGACTTCTACGGTTCCATGGACGGTGCCTCCAAGTTCGTACGCGGGGACGCGGTCGCCGGCATCATGATCGTTTTGGTGAACATCGTCGGCGGCTTCGTGATCGGCGTCTGGCAGAAGGGGATGCCGCTTGACCAGGCGCTCTCCAACTACACGCTTTTGACCATCGGGGAAGGGCTGGTAGCCCAGGTCCCGGCGCTCATCATCTCCACCGCGGCCGGCGTCATCGTGACCCGCTCCGCCGACGAGAACAACTTCGGACACGAGATCTCCGGTCAGCTCCTGAACTACCCCAAGGCGTTCCTGGTCACTTCCGGGGTGCTCTTCGCCTTCGCCATCATCCCCGGCTTCCCGCACTTCGCCTTCCTGCTCCTCTCGGGCACCTCGTACCTGGTGAGCAGAATGGCACGCGAGAAGGTGGAAGAGGTGGAGGATTCGGTGGCGCTTACCCAGGCAAGCGACGAGGACCAGGACAAGATCAGCACGATCCGGCCGCTGGACATGCTGGAGCTGGAAGTGGGCTACGGCCTGGTCCCCATGGTGGACGCAAGCCAGCAGGGGGAGCTTCTGGACCGGATCCGTTCGATCCGCAAGCAGTTCGCCGACCGGATGGGCTTCATCGTCCCGCCGATCCACATCCACGACAACCTGCAGCTCAAACCCTACGAGTACAACATCCTCATCAACGGCGCCAAGGTGGGGGGGGGCGAACTCTCCGGCCAGTACCTCGCCATGGACTCCGGCGGGGCCGCCGGCCAACTGGAGGGGATCAAGACCACCGAGCCGGTATTCGGGCTCCCTGCGGTCTGGATCAAGGGGAAGGACCGGGAGCAGGCGCAGGTTTCGGGGTACACCGTGGTGGACAACACCACCATCCTGGCCACCCACATCTCCGAGATCACCAAGAAGCACGGCCACGAGCTGGTGGGACGCCAGGAGCTGCAGCAGCTTCTCGACGGCGTCGCGGCGACGCTCCCCAAGGTGGTCGAGGAGCTGGTCCCCTCGCTGCTCTCCCTGGGTACCGTGCTGCGCGTCGTGAAGAACCTCCTGAAGGAAGGGGTCTCGATCCGCGACTTCCGCTCCATACTGGAGACCCTGGCCGATTACGGCGGGGTGACCAAGGACCCGGAGATGCTCACCGAGTTCGTGCGCCAAAGCCTCGGGCGCTACATCGTGGAACAGTACCAGCGCGAGGACGACACCCTCTGCGTCATCACCATGGACCGGGACGTCGAGGAGACCATCGTCGACGCGGTCCAGCTCTCCGAGCAGGGGAGCTTCCTGGCCATCGAACCCAACACGGCGCAGGCGATCCTGGCCAGCATCCGGCGCCAGGCCGAGCGCTTCGACGGCGCGGGCGCGCTGCCGGTCCTGATGGCCTCGCCGACCATCCGTCGACACGTGAAGAAACTCACCGAACGGTATATGCCGAACCTGGCGGTGATCTCCCACAACGAGATCCCCCCCAACATAAAAATCCAATCCTTAGGCGTGGTGGTGCTCAATGCTAGTTAAAACGTTTCAAGCGGGCGAGATGGTGGAAGCCCTCAAAATGGTGAAGGCCGAGATGGGCCTCGACGCTATGATCCTCTCCTCCAAGAAGGAGCGCAAGAAGGGGATCCTCGGTTTCTTCTCCAAGCCGTACTTCGAGGTGACCGCCGCCCTGGAACCCAGACCGGTCCAGCGTCCCAACCCCTACCGCGAGACGCCGGAACCGGCGGCACCGCCGGCACGCGAACTCTCCACCAAGGAGGAGTTCCAAAATTCCATGCTGCTCCCCCTGGCCCGCGAGGTGCGCGAGCTCAAGCAGCGCCTGGAGGCCCTCACCAAGAAGGAAGCCGCGCAGCAGGCCGGACTGCAGGGCGTGCAGCCGGCGGCCCAGCCGGCGGCAGTCGCCCCCCCCGCGGAGCTGCCGCGCACCTTCGGCAAGGAGGATCTCGAGGAGATCAAGAAGCTGCTGTTCAGCGCGGTGGCGGGCAAACAGGAGGCCAAGCCGGTCAGCTTCCCGACGGTCGGCGCAGCACAGAGCGCCCAGCCGCAGGCGGCGCCGGCCTTCGACGCCCAGGCCCTGCGCGAGCAGCTGGCCGGCCTGCAGATCCCGAGCTTCCGGGAGCCGGTACCCGCCACGCCCGAGCCGGAAGCCGCCGAGGAGCGGATCTTCAGGGCCGAGCCGGCAAGCGTCCTGGAAATCGAGGCGGCCGCCGCCCCGGAGGCCGCAGCGGCAGCCGGGAGCGCCCCCCTTGCTAAGCTGGCGCAGAGCCTGCGCGACGAGGAACTCTCGGCCGAGGTCGTGGAGATGCTGGTCGCCCCGCTGCGCGAGGCGGCCGCCGCAGGCGCCGAACTGGCGGACCTTAGGGCCCAGCTCGCCGAGAACCTGGCCGGCCAGATCAAGTGCTCGGGTGCCCTGCGCATGAAGAAGAACGGCCCGCGCATCATGGCCATCGTCGGCCCGACCGGGGTCGGCAAGACCACCACCATCGCGAAGCTCGCCGCCATGCACGCCCTGAACCGCGGCGCCTCGGTGGCCATGGTCACGGCCGACATCTTCCGGGTGGGTGCCATCGAGCAGCTGAAGACCTACGCGAAGATCATGGACCTGCCGCTCGAGGTCGCCGCCACCGACCAGGAGCTCGCCAACGTGCTGGCTGCCCACGCGGACAAGGACCTGATCCTCATCGACACCACCGGCAGAAGCCACAAGGATTCGGAGCGGCTCGCCGAACTGAGGTCCTACCTCACCTGCCACCCGGGGATCGAGATCTGCCTGTGCATGTCGGCCACCACCCGCAGCCGCGAACTGGACGAGATCGTGGCTACCTTCGGCGAGCTCCCCGTCTCGCGCGTCTTGTTCACCAAGCTGGACGAGAGCGAGAGCTACGGCAGCATCGTCAACGCGCACCTAAAGCACAAGCTCCCCGTCTCCTACCTGACCACCGGTCAGAAAGTACCCGAGGATATCGAAGTGGCAACCGGAAAGAAACTCGCCTCGCTGGTGGTCAAGGAGTCCGCTCGATGACCGCGGCACGCACTACAGATCAAGCGGACATGCTGCGCCAGCTGGCCGGCAGCGCCAAGAAACGCCGGTCCGGAGAGCCCAGGCCCGAGCGGCGCACGGGGAGCCGGGTCATCTCGGTCACCGGCGGCAAGGACGACGCCGGCAAGTCGACGGTGGCGATCAACCTGGCCGAGGCACTGGCCGACCGCGGAGAGCGGGTGCTGGTGGTCGATGCCGACCGGGGGCAGGGCGATCTCTGCATGCGGTTCGGGATCCTCCCCACCTGCTCGCTGAACCAGGTGCTCTCAAACGAGCACAGCCTCGAGGAGCTGGTGGTGGACCTGGGGGGCGGGGTGCAGCTTTTGCCGGCCGGGACCGTGGTGCAGCAGTACCAGTCGCTTTCGCCCAGCGAGCGGCTGGGGCTGTTCCAGGCGATGGAGCGGCTCGAGGAGCGCTTCGACTTCGTGCTGATCGACGCCGGCGCCGGCATTCCGGCCAACGTCACCGGGTTTGCCAGCGCCGCCCGCGAGGTGATGCTGGTGATGACCCCGGAGCCGATCTCGATCACCGATGCCTACACCATGGTGAAAACCCTGTCCGGGCGCTACGGCGCCCTGAAGTTCAGGTTTTTGGTCAACCGGTGCCGAGACGCCGAAGAGGGGGCAGCGCTCTTCAGAAAACTCTCGGCGATCACCGGGAAATTCCTGGAGGTCTCCCTGGAGTACGCAGGGTGCATCCTCCACGACGAACTACTCGTCGAATCCGGCAAGCGGCGCGGAACGCTCAGCCGCCTGTTCCCCGATGCCACGGTCACGCAGCACTTCCAGACCCTGGCTCAGCAACTGACGACAGAGGGACCTGCCGGCGCCGTTGCCGCGCCGCTGGACCCGCCGGCCGCACGACGCAAGGAGTGGAGAAATCATGAACTGTCTTCTTAAGGCGTATGAGCAGGAAGCGCACCGCGCCGTGCCGCTCACCAGGGACGAACTGGTGGTATCCCACCTGCCGCTGGTCAAGTTCATTGTGGACAGGATCGCCTCTTCGCTCCCCCCCCACCTGGACCGGGACGATCTGAGGAGCGCGGCGGTCATCGGGCTCATCTCGGCGGCGGAGCGCTTCGATCCCGCGCGCGGGGTGCAGTTCAAGACCTTCGCCGAGCAGCGCATCCGCGGCACCATCATGGACGAGCTGAGGGCCCAGGACTGGCTGACCAGGAGCCTCAGGGACAAGTTCAAGCGCCTGGAGCGCGAGTTCTCCCAGCTCGAGCAGCGCCTGGGGCGCAACCCCTCCTCCGACGAGGTGGCGCTCGCCATGGGGCTGGAGCTCAAGGACTACTTCCGGCTTCTGGAGGAGATCCACCTGCTCTCCTTCGTGAGCCTCGACGACGCCTGGCACGACGAGGATGGCGCCCCGTTCGGACTTCTGGACGTCCTGGAGGACCGCAGCACGGAGAGCCCGCAGAGCCAGCTGATCGCGCGCCAGACCGTGGAGCGCCTGGCCGAGGCGATCGACGCCCTCCCCGAGAAGGAGCGCATCGTGATCACCCTCTACTACTACGAGGAGCTGAACCTGAAGGAGATCGGCGCGGTGCTCGACCTCACCGAGAGCCGGATTTCGCAGCTGCACAGCCAGGCCATCATCAGGCTGCGCGGCAAGATGAAGCGCGTGGCCTAGGAGAACACCATGAATAGCGGCATGTATGCGGCCCTTTCGGGCAACCTGACGGCACAGAGGCGGCTCGAGGTGGTTTCCAACAACCTGGCCAATGCGAATACCTCCGGTTTCAAGGCGGACCAGATCCAGTTCGAAAGCCTGCTCGCCAACGCCCAGAACCCGGGCAGCCAGGACCCCGCGCTCTCCAGCGAGCGTTTTTCCACCGATTTCGCCCCCGGCGCGCTGCAGCGAAGCGACAACGTCTTCGATGTCGCCCTGGACGGCGAGGGGTTCTTCGTGGTGAACACCCCGGACGGGCTGGCCTACACCCGGCAGGGGAACTTCCACCGCGGGGCCGGCGGCAAGCTGGTTACCGCCGAAGGGTACGAGGTGCAGGGGCAGGGTGGGGCGATCACGGTTTCCGGCAAGCAGGTACTGATTGACGGCAAGGGGGTGGTGAACGTGGACGGCAATGCCGTGGCGACCCTCTCCACCGTCGATTTCCCGAAGCCCTACCAGATGACCAAGCTCGGCGCCGGCCTGTTCAAGCCGGCCGATCCCCAGGCGGTCCCGAGCGCGGCCAACGCGCAGGTGAAGCAGGGGTACCTGGAGGGGTCCAACGTGAAGGTGATGGTGGAGATGGCCCGCATGATCGAGGCGAACCGCTACTTCGAACTGTGCACCAAGGCGGTGAAGACCTACGACGACCTGGCCACCAAGGCCGTCACCGAGCTGGGCAAAATTTAACATCCGACCGGTCGGCAGGATTCGGACCGCTAACAAAGGAGAGGACCAACCATGATCAGGGCTTTATGGACCGCAGCATCCGGGATGCAGGCGCAGCAGATGAACATCGACGTGGTTGCCAACAACCTGGCCAACGTGAGCACCGCCGGCTTCAAGAAGAGCCGCGCCGACTTCCAGGATCTCATGTACCAGACCGTGAAGACCACCGGCGCGCCGGCGACCAACACCACCACCAACCCGACCGGGATCCAGGTGGGTCTCGGGGTGAAGCCCGCCTCGGTCACCAAGATCTTCTCCGCCGGCAACATCACCCAGACCGGCAACGAGCTGGACGTCGCCATCCAGGGCGATGGCTTCATCCAGGTGCAGCAGGCCGACGGCACCACCGCCTACACCCGGGCCGGCACCCTGAAGAAAGACGGCCAGGGGCGGGTGACCACCGCGGACGGCTCGCCGATCCTGCCGGAGATCACCATCCCCAGTAACGCGACCAAGATCAGCATCGGAAGCGACGGCACGGTCTCGGTACAGCAGGCCGGCCAGACCGCCGCCACCACGGTGGGCACCCTGCAGCTCGCCTCTTTCGCCAACCCCTCGGGCCTCAACGCCATCGGCAAGAACCTCTTCCTCCCCACCGACTCCTCGGGGGCGGCCACCACCGGGACCGCCGGCCAAAACGGCCTGGGAACCCTGGAGCAGGGGTACGTCGAGATGAGCAACGTGAGTATCATGGAGGAGATGGTGAACATGATCGTGGGGCAGCGCGCCTACGAGATCAACTCGAAGGCGGTGCAGGCCTCCGACGACATGCTGCAGCAGGCAGCAAGCCTCAAACGCTAACATGAGAGCCCTCCTGGCTGGCCTGATACTCCTCGCCCTGGCGCTCCCGGCGTACGCGGCACCCGCCGCGCCGGCCCCGGCGGCCGCCCCGGCAGTCGCTGCGGGGAGCGTGGTGACCGAAGAGGAGCTGCGCCAGGTGATCCGCGAGTTCCTGGTCAAGAAGACCGAGCACCTAAGCGCGCAGGTCGTGGTGAAGAAGATCGGGGTCAGCGGGGATCTGAAACTCCCCGCCGGCAAGGCGAGCTTCGAGGTGGTGGCCCCCAACCGCTGGGAAGGGTACGGCAGCACCTCGCTCGCGCTTATCGTGCGGGTGGACGACCAGGTGAAGAAGAACCTCACCGTGCAGGTCGAGGTCGAGGCGCTGGCCGAGATGGTGGTGGCGACCCGGACCCTGGAGCGCGGCGAGGTGGTGAGTGCCGCCGACGTGGCCCTGGACCGCCGCGACCTGGCCCACGTGCAGGGGCGTTTCAGCCGCACCCCGGACGAGGTCGTGGGGCTCAGGGTGAAGAGCGCGATCCGCGCCAACGCGCCCCTGCGGGGGGACTACCTGGAGCGGGTCCCGGTCGTGAAGAGCGGCCAGCTGGTCACCATCGTGGCCGAGAACGACGTGGTCAGGATCACCGCCACCGGCCGCGCCAAGCTTTCCGGCGCCGTGGGGGACACCATCTCGGTGCAGAACCTGTCCTCGCAGAAGGAGATCGCCGCGCGGGTGGTAGACGCGACGACGGTAAAGGTGGATTTCTGATGTACCGTACCGCACGTTTTCCCCAGATTCTCGCCGCAGCCGCGCTCCTGGCGCCGCTGTGGCTTTCCGGCTGTTCGCACCAAAGTACCGAGGTGAGGACCCCGGCCTTCGACGAGCAGATCCCCCGGCCCCAGATGAACTACGCCTCGGGGAGCCTCTGGCAGGCCTCCTCCACGGGGCTTGCCGAGGACCTGAAGGCGCGCCGCAGGGGCGACATCGTCACGGTGGTGATCTCCGAGAACGCCTCGGCGAGCAAGCAGGCGAGCACCGCGACCTCCCGGGCCAGTTCGCTGAGCGCCGGGATGCCGAACCTGCTGGGGCTCGAGAAGACCCCGATCAAGAGCTGGTTTGACCTCGCGAACCTCTTGAACGCGAGCTTCTCCACGAAGTTCGACGGCTCCGGCTCCACGAGCCGCGCCGAGACCCTGACGGCGACCATCTCCACCAAGGTGATGGAGGTGCTCCCCAACGGGAACCTGATGATCGAGGGGCGCCGCAACGTCAAGGTGAACAACGAGGACCAGATCATCGTCTTGACCGGCACGGTACGAAGCCGCGACGTGAACGCCGACAACACGGTGAACTCGGCGCTCATCGCCGACGCCCGCATCAACTACACCGGCAAGGGCGTGATCAGCGACCGGCAGAAGCCGGGGTGGCTGATGAACATCATCGACAGCGTCTGGCCGTTCTAGCTAACGGGCAAGGACGAGCGGACCGATCTGTCCGATCAAAGAGCACAAGGTCACCATGAAAACTCTGCGTACCGCATACCTCATAGCCCTGTTCCTGCTCGCGCTCCCCCAGCTCAGCCTGGCGGCCCGCATCAAGGACATCGCCGCCTTCGACGGCGTCAGGGAGAACCAGCTGATCGGCTACGGCCTGGTGGTCGGCCTGAACGGCTCCGGCGACACCGACCAGACCAAGTTCCCGGTGCAGTCCCTGGTGGGCGCCCTGGAACGGATGGGGGTCACCATCGGCCGCACCGAGCTGACGGTCAAGAACATCGCCGCCGTCATGGTGACCGCCCAGCTCCCCCCCTTCGCCAAGCAGGGTAACCGGCTCGACGTTCTGGTCTCCTCGCTGGGCGACGCCAAGAGCCTCGCGGGCGGCACGCTCCTCATGGCACCCTTGAAGGGCGCCGACAACCAGGTGTACGCGGTCGCCCAGGGTGCCATCCTCACCAACTCGTTTTCCTACGGCGGCCAGGCGACCAGCGCGGTGAAGAACCACCCCACCGCAGGCACGGTACCGGGGGGGGCGCTCGTCGAGCGGGAACTCCCCAACGTGCTCGCCGACAAGAGCGTCCTGAAGCTCAACCTGCACCAGTCCGACTTCACCACCGCCGCCCGGGTGGCGCGCACCATCAACGAGCGCTTCCAGGGCGGCGTCGCGGCGCTCACCGACCCCGGCAGCGTGCAGATCATGGTCCCCGACCCCTACCGCGGCCGGGTGGTCGAGTTCGTGGCCGACCTGGAACGGCTCGAGGTGAACCCGGATGTCACCGCACGGGTGGTGATGAACGAGCGGACCGGCACCATCGTCATGGGCGAGAACGTGCGCATCTCCACGGTAGCGGTCTCGCACGGCAACCTCACCGTGGTCGTCAAGGAGACCCCCCGGGTCTCCCAGCCCGGGCCGTTTTCCAACGGCACCACCACCACGGTCCCCCGGACCGAGGTCAAGGTCGCCGAGGAGCGCGTGAACCTCTCCCTGATCCGGGAGGGGGCCAACTTAAGCGACGTGGTCCGGGGGCTCAACACGCTCGGCGTCACCCCGAGGGACCTCCTTGGGATCATGCAGGCCATCAAGGCCGCGGGCGCGCTGAACGCCGATCTGAGCGTGATGTAAGGGAGAACCAGGAGATGGAGATCAACAGTTTGTCGGGCGCGGGCATTGCCGGAGCGCCCCAACAGAACCAGGCGCTCAAGTCCGCCGGCCGGGCCGCCGATAAGGATCCGGCGGCGGTCAGGAAGGTGACCCAGGAGTTCGAGGCGATGTTCCTGGGGATGATGCTCAAATCGATGCGGGACACCGTCGGCAAGGACAAGATGACCGGCGGCGGGCGCGGCGAGGAGACCTTCCAGTCGCTGTTGGACCAGGAGTACGCGGCGACGGCCGCCAAAAGCGGCGGCGTCGGCCTGGCCAGGAGCCTGGAGCAGGAGCTTACCCGCGGCAACCAAGCCGGGAAGGTGATCAAACATGAGAATTGAGGGATCGGGCCCCCCCTATCTGGTCGACATCGGGCGCACCGCACCGGCCGGTTCGGTCGCATCCACTACCCCGGTGCAGGGAGCGGCCCAGACGCCGGCCGCCGCCAAGCCGGCGAGCCAGGAGCGGGTGGTCTTCTCCGCGAAGCTCAGGGAGATCGCCAGCCTGAAGCAGCAGCTCGCGGCACTCCCCGAGGTTCGCCCGGAGAAGGTGGCTCTCGCCAAGCAGCAGCTGCAGTCCGGACTGCCGGACGGGCGCTCGGTGGCCCAGAGCCTTATGGAAGCGCACGGGGTAGGGTAAGCCCCCGGTAGACCCCCAACGTAACAGGAGAATCTCAGATGCCGGATACCCAAGAAAAACTGATCGCCCTTTTGACCCAAAAACAGCAGCTGCTGGAGCGGGTGATCCCCTACCTGGAGGAGGAACGCGGCTGCATCCTGGAGTCGAACCTGGAGCGGCTTGCCGAGGTGACGGAGAAAACGAGCGCGCTTTTGAACGAGCTCCAGGAGCTCACCCGCCGCTGCCGGGGCCAGGTCGCCCAACTCGCCGGCGAACTCGGGATGCCCGAGGCGAAGAGCCTCTCGCCGCTCGTCGCCCGGCTCGCCGAGCCGCAGCGGGAGGCGCTGCACGGCCTGCAGGCGGCGCTTATGCAGATGGGAGAGCGTTTCGACCAGCTGCTGCGCGGCAACGGTGACCTCTTGAGCGGCGCGCTGGGCACCGTGAACCGGTCCCTCGAGTTCTTCGGCCGCCTCTTGAACCGCAACGCCACCTACGGCGGGGCCGGCCGGATCATCGACGGCGCCGCCCGATCCAGAATCGTATGCAGGGAGATATGACATGAGCGTCAGCAACCTCTTGGACATCGCCAGTACCGGCCTCAACGCGCAGCAGATGGCTCTCAACGTTGCCGGCGAGAACGTCACCAACGTGAACACCGCCGGCTACTCGCGCCAGAGCGTGGTCTTTGACTCGGTGCAGAGCACCACGACCCACGGCTTCCCCCTGGGGAACGGCGTCCTGGTCGCCGCGATCCAGCGCAACTACGACAGCTTCCTGCAGTCGCAGATGATGGCCGCCAACTCGGCCAGCGGCAACGCCACCACCAGCAACTCCGCCATGGGGATGGTGCAGCCCCTGTTCAGCGACCTGACCGCCTCGGGGCTCGGCACCTCGCTGCAGTCCTTCTTCAACTCCTGGCAGGACCTCGCCGCCAACGCAGGGGGGATACCGGAACGCCAGGTCGTCCTTTCCAGCGCGCAGCAACTGGTCACCGATTTCAACAACATCAGCAACAACCTGACCGACGTCAAGGACAGCATGGACACGTCGCTCAAGGGGGTGGTCACCGACATAAACGACCAGCTGCAGCAGATCGCCAAGTTAAACGGCACCATCAAGCAGGCCGAGATCTCCGGAGCCACCGCGAACGAGCTCAGGGACCAGCGCGACCTGCTCTTGCGCCAGCTCTCCGGAAACGTCGGGGTGGACACCCAGGAACAACCGGACGGGACCTTCAACGTGAGCCTGAAAAACGGCGAGCTCCTGGTGACCGGTACCACGGCCGGCAAGCTCATGCTGCAGCCCCAGGCCCTCCCTCCCAACTACTCGGACATCGTGGCCATCCCCCCGGGAACCGGGGCGGCGACCACGGTCACCGGCACCATCGGCGGTCCCAACAACAGCCTGGGCAAGCTCGGCGCCACCATCCAGATGCGCGACGTGACGGTGAACAGCTATCTGGCAACCCTGGACCAGCTGGCCTCCACCGTGGCCACCGAGGTGAACAACGTCTTCACCACCGGTTACGACCTCAACGGCGTCACCGGGGGCTCGCTGTTCTCTCCGGCGCCGCCGGCCACCGTGACCGCCGCCAACCTCTCCCTGAGCATCAGCAACCCTTCCGACATCGCCGCCGCTGATACCGCCCCGGCGACCGGAGGCACCGGGAACAACGTGATCGGCCTGAAGATCGCCGCCCTCTACGACGCGAAGCTCACGCTTCCCGGCGGCAGCATGACCATGGCCGAGTTCTACGACTCGCTGGTCGGCAAGGTCGGCGTCGATGCCCAGGCGTCCCAGCGCGCCGAAACCTCGAGCACCGGCACCTTGAACCAGATGAACAACCTCCGCGAATCCAACTCCGGGGTGTCGCTCGACGAGGAACTGAGCAACCTGGTGAAGTACCAGAAGGCCTACCAGGGCGCCGCCAAATTGGTCAACGTGGCCAACGACATGCTCGACGCGGTGCTCGGCCTGGTTCGCTAGGTGGGGCACCGGGGATAGCCGAAACTAAAGGTGGACTCGCCGCAGGCTTGCCAGGTGCGGGGGACCCGAAGAAGGAGTACATCATGCGCGTAACCCAGAACACGACCGCGAACCTGGTGCTGCAAAGCCTCCAGAGTATTGTGCAGCGCCAGACCCAGCTCGAGCAGTATGCCTCGACCGGTTCCAAGATCAGCCTGCCGAGCGACGACCCGGTCGCCACACAGCAGATCCTCAAACTGAAGGCCCAGAACACCGCCCAGAACCAGTACGACCGCAACATCTCCAACGCCACGGCGCTTTTAACCATGAGCGATTCGGCCATGTCGGCGATGAGCGACGTGCTCGTCAGGGCCAAGGAACTCGCCCTCGCCACCTCGAACGGCACCAACTCGGACGAGTCCATGGCTGCCGCCCAGAAGGAGATGCAGCAGCTCAAGTCCCAGATGATCACCCTGGGCAACAGCCAGTTGAACGGCAAGTACCTCTTCGGCGGCTACCGCAACGACACCCCGCCCTTCGATACGACCACCGGGGCGTTCCAGCCTGCCACCATAGACGCGACCCAGCTGGAGATCTCCCAGGGAACCCTGATGACGGTCGACTACTCGGGTGCCACCCTGGTCTCGGGCGGGCTCCCCGCCGGCAGCACCGGGGTCGACATCATGAAGAGCTTCGACAACATGATCGCCGCCATGAACCCGCCCAGCAGCTCCGCCGGGGTGCAGGCCGAGCTCGGCAACCTGGACAAGGCCGCCTCGCAGGTCCTGGTGGGGCGCTCCATCATGGGGGCCAACCTGAACCGCCTGACCAACCTCTCCGAGGTCGCCGCCGACAAGAAGATCGCCACCGACAAGGTGCTTTCCAACCTGCAGGACGTCGACTTCACCCAGGTGATGAGCGATCTGTCCAAGCAGCAAATCGCGTACTCCGCGGCGGTCGCCGCCTCGGCCAAGATCTCGCAGATCTCGCTGCTCGACTACCTTAGGTAGCGGGGGGAACATGCTCGTACTGTCCAGAAAAGTCGGAGAGGTCATCGCCATCGGCGACAAGATCAACATCACCGTGGTCGAGGTGAAGGGGAACCAGGTGCGTCTCGGGATCGAGGCACCCCAGGACCTGCGCATCTATCGCCAGGAGGTGATCGTCACGGTGCAACAGGAAAACCAGCAGGCCTCCGACTGGAACCTGGCCGATCTGCAAAATGCCGTGCAACTGCTCGGCGGCGGCGAGAAGGGGTGAACACGATGCAAGTGCAGACAGCACGTTTCGGTGCTCTGGAAATCGAAGAGAGCAAGGTCGTAGAGATGCCGCAGGGGATGCTCGGTTTTGCCGGCACCCGGTTCGTACTGCTTACCCCGCCAAACCTCGGTCCGTTCTGCTGGCTTCAGTCGGTAGGCCAGCCCGAACTCGCCTTCGTGGTGACCGACGCGAAGCACTGGTTTCCCCGGATGGAGTTCCGGCTCACGGCAGAGGAGTGCAGCTCGCTCGAGCTGGGCGAGGCCGGCGCGGTGGTCTTCCTGCTGGTCGTCACCATGGCCAAGGATCCCAAGCAGATCACGGCGAACCTGCGCGGCCCCATCGCGCTCAACCCCGAGCGGCAGATCGCCCGGCAGATCGTCTTCGAAGGGGAAACCTACCCGACGCGCCAGCCGCTCTTCGCTCCCCAGGAGAGCGTGAAAGGGGGACGGCGCAGCGGCAAGAAGCCGGCACCGGGGGCCGTGCAGCCTGCCTGACGGGCCAGCAGGCGCCCGGCGCAGCGCGCCGGAAAGAATTTTTCGTCCGAGCATTTTTTCTCTAAAGTTTGAGCCGCAAAAACCGAATAGTTCACCAGATGCCGGATGCGGCGCAAGGGTAACCCCCGCGGCGCAGAGGGCAAGCCCTGAACAACTTCACTCCAGGACCTGATCAAGCGTCACTGGTCGATCGTCAACCCATAGGGCACGGAAGCCCGCAACCACTCACGGAGGAATTCACCATGGCTTTAACTGTCAACACCAACGTAGCGTCCCTCAATGCCCAGCGTAACCTCTCCAAAACCCAGGTAGCCCTCAACCAGTCGCTGCAGCGTCTGTCTTCCGGTCTCCGGATCAACAGCGCCGCTGACGACGCAGCCGGTCTCGCCATCTCCGAAGGGATGAAGGCGCAGGTCAAGTCGATGAACCAGGCTATCCGCAACGCTAACGACGGCGTGTCGTTGGTGCAGACCGCGGAAGGCGCCCTCAACGAGGTCAGCAACATCCTGAGCCGTATGCGCGAACTCTCCACCCAGGCAGCGACCAACACCGTTGCCCAGTCGCAGCGTTCCTACATCGCGGCAGAATTCACCCAGCTGGCTTCGGAGATCACCCGCATCGCCTCCGCCACCAACTTCAACGGCATCAAGCTGACCGGTGGTGCTGCCACCTCGATCAAGATCCAGGTCGGCACCGGCACTTCTGCATTCGACACCATCACCGTCCAGCTGAAGTCGATGACCGCAACCGGCCTGAGCGTCGGCACCGCGTTCGGCACCGGCTCCGGCCAGTCCGCACAGGACATGCTGGCCAAGATCGACGGCGCCATCTCCAAGGTTTCCGCACAGCGCGCTAACCTGGGTGCCGTCCAGAACCGCTTCCAGTCCATCATCAACAACCTGCAGGTAGCCGCCGAGAACACCTCCGCAGCGCAGTCCCGCATCGCCGATGCCGACGTCGCTTCCGAGACCGCAGCCATGACCCGCGCTCAGATCCTGAACCAGGCCGGCATCTCGGTTCTGTCGCAGGCCAACCAGCTGCCGCAGGCAGCCCTCAAACTCTTGGGCTAAGAGTAACGTTAGTTGGTACGACCCAAAGGGGGGGCTTCGGCCCCTCCTTTTTTGCTAAGGAAGGTTAGTGAAGGACCGTCGCCGGCAGCCGAGCCGTCTCCAGGGACGACGCGGCGTAAGGTTGGGCGCTGATAATGCCCGGAGTCAGGGCAGACAACGCGTTTTTTTCAGAGGAGGCAGGAGCCATGTCTACTATTTCTTTTTCCGGTTTGGCGACAGGCATTGACACCGCATCGATCATCAGCCAGTTGGTGGCGCTCGAGCGCCGTCCCGAAACCCTTCTGAAAAACCAGCAGACGACCAACACCACCAAGATCTCCGATCTGCAGAAGATCGAAGATTACCTCAGCACCCTGCAAAACGTCGTCAAGGGCTTCAACTCCCCGGCGACCTTCGCCGCAACCAAGGCGTCCGTCCTCGACAGTTCGGTGCTTACCGCCAGCACCGCGAGCGGTGCCACCCCCGGTACCCACACGGTGGAGGTGATTTCCCTGGCCCACAACCAGCGCCAGGTTTCCGACGGAGTGGCAAGCGCCACCAGCAAGATCTTCAGCACCGGGAGCTTCACCATCAATAACGGCTCCGGCACCACCACCACGGTAAATATCGCCGAAGGGCAGAACACCCTGCAGGGGCTCGCCTCGGCCATCAACTCCTCGGGTGCCAACGTCTCCGCCTCGGTCATCAACGACGGCGCCAACTACCGCCTCGTCGTCAATGGCAACGACACCAAAAACTACGCTTTCGACTTCAGCGGCCTGTCAACCGACCCCGTCGGCGGGACCGGCGCGCTGGTACCCAACCTGCCGCAGGCGGGACCCACCTACCAGGCCGGCACCGACGCCAGCTTCAAGGTCGACGGCGTCTCGATGACCAAGCAGTCCAACACGGTCACCGACGCCATCCAGGGGATCACGCTCAACCTGGCCAAGGAAGGTTCCAGCACCAACATCACGGTGACCACCGACACCGACAGCATCACCACCAAACTCAACAACTTTGTCACGGCTTACAACAACGTGATTTCCTTTATAAACTCGGAGTCCACCTACAACGCCACCAGCAAGACCGCCGGGATACTCTCGGGCGACTCCACGGTGCGCGGCATCAAGCAGCAACTTCAGTCGCTGCTGACCTCCCCGGTGGTCGGAACCAGCGGCACCTTCAACTCTCTGGCGTCCATCGGTATCAAATCCGACTCCAAGACCGGCACCCTGTCCCTCGACTCGGCGAAATTGACCAGCAACCTCACCAACCACTACAACGACGTGGTCGATTACTTCGCCCACAACGGCGGTACTTCTGCGACCACACTGGCCCGGAACAAGTACGGCATCGCGCAGCAGTTCAACCTGGTCATCGAAACCATGGTGCACGCCTACACGGCTGACGGAGTTGCCAGCAACGGACTGTTGGAGATCGCCAAGCATACCCTGACGCTGAAGAACAAACAGCTCGACGATGCCATTGCCACCCAGGAAGACCGGATAACCGCACTGCAGGCAAACCTCGAGGCGCAGTATGCAGCCATGGAGAAAACGGTTTCAAACCTCAAAGCCCAGGGGAACCTGGTCACTTCCTTCTTCGCATCGAACAGTTCGAGCAGCAGTAGCAGTAATAGCAGTAACTGATGGGGTTCGGCCCGCTTCCTGCAGTGATTCCTGCGGTGTCGGGGGTCGCTGGCGGCGGACCGACAACCGCGAGGTGCGCCGGACGCATCCGGTCAAAGCCCGCGGTTCCAGATCAAACGACAGCCCTTGTTACGGCTCAAAGGCTGCACGGGCAGATTCTCAGGAGGACTACATCATGTACGCGGCGGTTAACCAATACCAGAACATGCAGGTCACCACGGCCTCGCCCGAGGGAATCCTCCTCATGCTGTGCGATGGCGCGGTAAAATTCTCCCGCCAGGCCCTCGATAACATGAATCGGGGAGACATCAACGGCAAGGGTATCTACATCGGCAAGGCCCTCGGCATCGTGACGGAACTGATGAACACCCTGAACCACGATACCGGCGGCGAAATAGCAGGAAACCTGGAGCGCCTCTACCTGTACGTCATCGGCGAGTTGACCGGCGCCAACCTGAAAAACGACGCGAAATCCCTGGAAAATGCCATCAAGATCATGACCAACCTGCGCGATACCTGGACCGATGCCGTGGAGATCGTCAGGAACGAGCGTTGCGCCAACAAGGCGGAACACAAGCTCCAGGCCGCGGGGAGCCGGCGGTGACCGGGGGCTCCGGCGCGCTTTTCGACGAGGGGCGCAAGCTGTACGAGATGCTGCTCGCAGAGGCTACGGACCTGCTCAGGAACCTGGGGAGGCTCGATCCCGAGGGGGTAGCCGAGGTGCTCGAGCGGCGTCAGAGTCTCGTCGACGCTCTTCAAGATTTTGACGCCCGGTTCCGGCCGGTGGCCGACAGCCCCGGCGGCGCAGAGTTCCGCGCCTTCCGCGAGGAGATCACCAGGGAGATCCTGGCGGTCGACGGGCTGGTCATCGGTCTGGCGCAGGACAAGCAGCAGTGCATCAGGGCGAAGAGCTCTTCCATCGCCAAATCGGCCAGCGTGGGGAGGGCGTACGACGCGCACTTCGGCACACGTTCGCACCTGAGAACTTCGATGTAACGCAGAAAGAGACTATTGCCCAAACAGAGGAAAAGGGGTCACCTGCAGAGCAGGGAGCCCCTTTTTACGTTGTGGCGGCATTTAGAGCATCGATATCGAGTCAAACAACGAGGTCCTTGGCAAACCACCTCGGTCGGAAAAAAACTCCCTCGCCACTCCGGGAGAGGGGGGACCTGGTAACAGGACTGGTAGGCATAGCTACAAAAAAAGGGGCCACCTGCGCGGCAGGTGACCCCTTTTCTCGTGTTGGCCGGCAGGTAAGCCGGTTGTCCCGTCAGGCAGCTCGCGCGCCGTCACCCCTGACAGGCGACGGCACCCGCGGACGGCTCCAGCTCGGCGAGGAGCTTCTGCGCGGCTCCGTTCAACGGGTCTTTTTCCAGCACCCTCTGGAACAGTTCGGCTGCGGCCTCGACGATCCCCGCTTCGCGGCACATGAGGCCCAGCGAGATGAGCGCCCCCGCGTCGTCAGGGACGAGCGAGATGTAGTGGCGCAGGGCATTGAAGGCGTCCTCGAACCGTCCCACCGCCTTCAGCAGCTCGGCGTAGACGGTCAGGTAAATGGGGGAGAAGCCGACGAGGCACTCGAGGGCCATCAGGGCGTTGTCGGGGTCGTTCTCGGCCAGTGAGAGGTGCACCACCTGCAGCAGGGCGTCCTCGGTCAGCTGGTGGGGCGGGTCGGTGAAGAGCTGCTGGTAGTGGCCGATCGCCTCGGCGGTTTCCCCCTTGAGCTCAGCCAAGAGCCCCTGCACGAAGTGGAGGTAGGGGAGCGCCTTGTCCGGATCGGGATGTCCAGCCAACCCGGTGGCCATACTCTCCAACTCGGAGACCTTCTGTCGCTTGAAGAGGAGCAGCACCTTACTCCGGGCATGCGCCAGATCGTGCGCCCTTTCCAGGAGCATGATGTGGGTGGTGCGCTCTTCGGTCATGACACGGGTGAACTCCTGCTCCAAACGATCCAAAACACCCCGTTGTGTTTCGGTCAGCAAGGGCACCTTGTCGGGGTTTCGCTGGCGCCAGAGCTGTACACGACCGCATTGCAGGTCTATTTCCCACTGGGCGGCCAGCAGATCGAAATCGGGTTTTTTGCCGTCCTCCTCGATGCGTGCGTCGATCCGTTGCACGAGGTCGTCCATACGGTTGATGAGGAACAGGGCGCCTTCCTCGTAAGCCTCGTAATACTCGCGAGTCGCGACCTCGACCTGTTCGTCGGTCATCTCTTCGGCCATCGTCGTTTTGAGGCTCAGCAGGAATCTCTTGATGCCGCACTGTTTGACAAGTATGGAGAATTCATCGAAATTCTGATCGAGTCTCTTTTCGATCTTGTCCATCCGTATTTTGTGCCGGAAGTCGCGCTTTCTGCCGTTGCGGCCGAACAGGCCGTCTGTGCATCTTAGGGCTTCGCGCGACAGGGTGAGTATGCCCTGGAACTTGCTGCGCGCCCGCTGTATTTCCTTTTTGATGCGGCGGTAATGCACCAGGCGCGTGGCTGCCGTCGATTCGGGCATGCGGGACCGGATCACGGAGGATGGCGGGGCAGCGCCATCGGCCAGGTCGAGTTCGTCGAGCGGTTTGTAGCCGATGAAGGGGACCACGGCGGCGTTACGTGAGCAGTTGTAGACGCCGATGCCCCGTTTCTCCAGTTCCTGCGCCTGTAAGGTAAGGATGCCGATGGACGCGCTGAAGCTGTAATTGGTTTCGGCCTGCCATCCTCCATAGGTCTCTATACGGGATGAGGTCTGGCCGAGGTCCGGGCCGACCTTACTCTCGTTGCTGCCCGCCGCGTGGGTCTGTCCCGCGGAGGAGAAACAGTTGTCGACGCCTGCCAGGACAATCGTGGTGCAGCCCATGTGCATGCAGAGGGAAATCGAGAAGTTGCTGACAGTGGGACCGTGGTACAGGAGCGTGTCGCTGTTCAACGGGGTGTGCCAGGGGAAAAGCGGGCCCGAGTACAGGTAGTCACCCCGCCACTGCCCTACCAACTGGGGAACCACATGGTAGCTGCCGACGAAAAGCGGCGGTTCCGGGAGGTCGGCAAATAACAGCATCTCCCTGCTGATTTCGAAGCTCAGGATGGTCGGGTCGACGGAGGCGACGATGTGCGGGACGATCCCCGCCTCCCGCAGGGTCCGGCAGATGCGGGAGACCGCGATGATGAGGATGCGGTCGCGGTTCTGCTTGACCCACGGCAGCACCTCGGTCAGGGAAGGGCCCCCCGCCAGGACGATCGCGGTCCGGCCGGCGAAGGCGTTCGGCAAGACCTGGCTGAAGGGGACCTGGTTCTCGGTCAGGTTCTCCCACTGGCGCGAAATGAACGGAAAGTTGTTCGCGGAAAGTACGATCTTCTGCAGCAAGTTCTTGAGCGCCAGGTTGAGATCCCAGGAAAGCTCGCGGTATTCGATCAGATTGGCGTCGCGCGACCCTACCGATTCGTGCACCTTGACCGCATCGAGGAAGGCGTAGCTCGTCAGCTGGTGCGCCTCGGTATGCCCCATGAAGTCGTCCAGCGACAGGACCGAGATCTCGGAGGGGAGTTCCTCCCACCCCGGGAGCTGGCCGAGAACCTCGAGGATGGAAGGCAACTCTACGAAAACGTAGCGCGACCCGCTGGGTACGCCGCATTTCGCTATGTACTGGGGCAACAACCCCGAGTCCGTGCCGATAATCACGTTGAGCTGAAACTCCTGGAACAGCTTCTCGCCGTACAACGAGCTGTAGAGCGCGTCCGAGCCGATTCTGGAGAAGGCGTTGCGGTTGATGGAGTACAAATAACGATCGCCGAAGGCGTTGGTGACGAAGTGCCCCAGGTTGTTTTCGATATCACGCATAATTTATCCCTTAGCTGCTCTGATACGGCCCCCCGAAGGAAGGCGCCCCCACGATCAACTCTGCCGGAAACCCCGGAAGGAGCTGTCGCTCTCCAGGTAAAGTTTCCGTGCCTGTTCGATGGTCGCGGACTGCTTCCGGGAGAAGTACTTTTCCAGCAGGATCGAGTTGGCGTCGAAAAGGGCCGCGTGGAACTCCTGGTCCGTCATGTCGGTGAAATTGACGGCGACCAGATCCGAGTTCAGGTGCTTGTTCTTGTAGAAATCCTCGCAATCCGCGATCAGCCCCTGCTCCAGGGCGTGGTAGTACAGGGGGGAGCCGGGATAGGGGGTTACCGGGCGGATGGTCCTCATCTGTGCGCCGTCGTCGTACTGCAAGAGGAAATCCACCCCTTTTTGCAGGGTTTCCCGGGTCTCCCCGATATTGCCGAAGATGATGTTGTATCCGGGGCTGATGCCGGCGTTCAGCGTCGCCTCGATCCCCTGGACGATCTGTTTCGTCGTGAGAGCCTTTTTCATGTTCTTCAGGATCTGGTCGTCGAAGGCCTCGATGCCGTAGTTGATGAACACGCAACCTGCCCGCTTCATCAGGGCGAGCACGTGGGGGTGCGCGTAGTTGAGCCTGCCGTTGCAGTCCCATTTCACGTCGAGGTTGGCGGCGAGAAAGCCCTCGCACAGTTCGGTCACCCGCGCTTCGGAAGACATGAGCAGCTCGTCGGAAAAGGCGATGTAGGTGATCCCGTAGTCGCGCTTGAGCAGCCTGATCTCCTCGATGATGCTCTCGGTGCTGCGCGGCCGGAACCCTTCGTCCATCCGGTAGCAGAAGTTGCAGGTGAAGGGGCATCCCCGCCCCGAGAGAACCGGCATGATGAAATCGCCGTTATTCGAATGGGGCATCCTGAGCAGGCGGTAGTACTCGATGGGGAACAGGTCGTAGGCCGGAAAGGGGATGCTGTCGATGTCGGCGATGAGAGGTCTGCGCTCGTTGACCAGGATCTGCCCGCCGTCGCGGTAGGCGATGCCGCGGATACCGGCTAGGGGGGAGCCCGACCCCACGGCCTCGAGCAGCTCGACGACGGTCTCTTCCCCCTCGCCAATGACGGTGATGTCCGCCCCCGTCTTGTCCATGAAGAACTTCGGTTCGGGAGCCGGTCCGTGCCCACCGATGAGGTAGAGGGGGCGCCGCTTGGACCGGTTGATCGCTTCGGAGAGGGAGAGGGCTTTGCGGTACTGGTAGTATCCGGCGATGAAGCTCAGGCAGACCACGTCGAAGGGGTGTGCGTCGAGATAGCCGGTCAGGTGCTCGTCGGGGTAGTGGTGGAGGTCCTGATTGTAAATGACCACCTCGTGCCCGTGGATTCTGAGCACGCTGGCGATGTACGCCAGCCCCTGGGGAAACCAGTGGATATAGGAATCGTTGTCGTAAACTACCAGCAGGATGCGCATTGTGTCTCCCATTGTTTGTCGTCGGAAATGGCGGCTCTTAGCGGTTGGCGCTCAAGCGGAACTCGCAGAGGGCGAAATCATCTTCGGTGTCGATATCGACGGAGTGCTCCTTGCTCATGATGCAGCCGGCGGTTTCCGGCCCGATGAAGGAGCGGCGCTCCAAAAGCCACGCGGTTCGAGCCACGTAGACCGCACCGTTCAAGGCATAGACTTCGGGAAGGTCCTGTCGGCGGGAAAAGCCGGGAGGCTCGGGGAGCAGGGGGCTCAGCCGGGACTCGCGGTTCAGGGTGAACATCCAGAAAGGGCTCTTTTCGGGTGCCGTTACCGTCACGCAAGAGGGAGCTGCACCGCCGACGCAGGCCTCGATGCAGCGGTCGATGTCCTCGGCGCTCCGAAACGGCGAGGTGGGCTGCAGGAGCACCACGTAGTCGTAGCCCGGCACCTGCTCGAGGGCGTGCAGCACCGGTTCGATGCCGGGGGTCTCGTCGCGGGCCAGTTCGGCCGGGCGCACGAAGGGAACCTCGCAGCCGACCTCCCGGGCCACCCGGATGATCTCCGCGTCGTCGGAGCTGAGGATCAGGCGGTCGATGTAGCGCGACTCCCTGGCCGCCTCGACGCTCCAGGCGAGGAGCGGCTTCCCCCCCAGGGGGCGGATGTTCTTCCCCGGCACCCCCTTCGACCCTCCGCGGGCCGGGATGACGGCCAGTACCTTCTGGTCATTTACCATTGAACACCTTCGGGTAGTCGAGGTCGGCCCGCTCGAAGTCGTCCATGCGGCCGATGTCGAGCCAGTACTCGTGGATCGGGAACACGGCCGTGGTCCGCTTCTGGTGGATGAGCCCCTTGAAGACGTCGGGCATGTCGAGGCGCTCGTTACTGGGGATCTGCTCCAGCGCCTCGGGGCTCAAGACGTAGATCCCGGCGTTGACGAAGAAGCGCTGCACCGGCTTCTCCTCGATGCTGGTCAGGCGGTGCTTGTCGAGCTTCACCACGCCGTAGGGGATGTGGTGGTCGTACTCGCGCACGCACATGGTCGCCGATGCCCGGTGCTCGGAGTGGAATTCCAGGAGCTGCTGGAAGTTCACCCTGGTCAAAAGGTCGCCGTTCATGACCAAAAGGGGCTGGGTCGGCTTCTCGGGGAGGAGCCCCAGCGGCCCGGCCGTGCCGAGCTGCTTTTCCTCGTGCAGGTAATCGATCTCGACCCCCCAGCGCGAGCCGTCGCCGAAGTAGTGCTTGATCATCTCGGCGCGGTAGTTGACCGCGATGTAGAAGCGCCTGAAACCGTACTCGGCGAAGCTCTGCAGGATCGTTTCCAGGATCGGCTTGCTCCCCACCTTCAAAAGCGGCTTCGGGCAGTCGTTGGTCAGCGGGCGCAGCCGGTTCCCCAGGCCCCCCGCCATCAGGATGACGACGTTCTCCCGGGCGCTCGGCTGGATCAGCTTGTTGAAAAGCTCCAGGCCGGTCACCAGCCCCTGGCTGTCGACGACCGGTATCTGCCGGATCTTGGTGGCTTTCATGATGGCGAGGATGCTCTCGCGGCTGTCGTTTAAGTCGGCGGCGATCGGGTTGTCGTTCATCACGAGCTCGACCGGGCTGTTCAGATCGATCCCCTTCAGGATGGCGCGCCGCACGTCGCCGTCGGTCAGAGTCCCCAAGAGCTTGCGCTGCGGGCTCACGACCAGGGCGATCTGCAGTCCCGTCTCGTCGATGCTGCGGATCACCTCGATGATCGGCGTTTGCGGTGCTACCAGTATGCTTTCCCAGTTGCTCATCGTTGTGCCTCTCGTGCGGGGACCCCGAACACCGTGACCCCTTCCTTGACGTTGCGCAGCACCAGCGCACCTGCGCCCACCGTGCTGCCCCGGGCGATGCTCACGCCCTGTATGACCGTGGCCCCCGTACCGATGTGGACCTCGTCCTCGACGACGACCCCCCCGGAGAGGGTGACTCCCGGCGCGAGGTGTACGTGGCTGCCGATCCGGCAGTCGTGGTCCACCGAGGCGCGGGTGTTGACGATTGAATTGGCGCCGATGCGCGCCCCGACCTGCACGACGGCTCCCGCCATGACCTGCGCTCCCATTCCCAGCTCAACGTCGCGCGCCAGGACTGCCGCCGGATGCACCACGCTCGCGAAACGGTAGCCCAGGGCCAGGTACTCCTTGAAGAGAGCGGCGCGGCGGGTAAGCGAGCCGACCGAGCCGATGCCGTTCACCAGTTCCACCTCGTCGCAGCCGAAGCGGCCGGCCTCCCGGTCGCCACCGAGGACCGGTACCCCCAGGATCAGCTCCCCCTTGAGCTTCTCTTCGGCGTCGAGGATTCCCACGACCTGGCGCGAGCAGAGCAAGAGTGCGTCCAAAAGGACCCGTGCGTGCCCTCCGGCGCCGAGTATCACGACAGGAAGGCTCACCGGATCACCTCGTCGGGTTGCAGCGCGGCGGCGCAGGACTGGCCGAGGTACTCCCAGTAGTAGAAGGGGGAGACCCCGGTCCCCGGCCGCTTCACCGCCAGGTTCTCGGTGCTGAACGGTTCCCCGGCCTCGATGGCGCGCCCGGCCACCAGGGACTTCCTGGCGATGGGGAGGTTCTGCACCTCGCTGGCAGCCGGCGCCTTCCGGGACGATCCCAACGCCTGCTCGGTGGCGCGGATGGCGAGGACCATCTGCCTAAGCTCGCCGGGCTCCAGGGACGCCTTGTGGTCCGGTCCCGGCAGGGTACGGTCCAGGGTGAAATGCTTCTCGATGACGCAGGCACCCAGGGCGACAGCCGCGATCGGGACGGCGATCCCTTCGGTGTGGTCCGAATAGCCGACCGGCAGCCCGAAACTGCGCCGCAAGGTTTTCATCACCTTCAGGTTCACGTCCTGAAGCGGAGCCGGGTATTCGGTGGTGCAGTGCAAAAGGGTCACCTGCTCCCTAAGCGCGGCGTGCCCGGCGGCGGAATGGTAGGCCGCACGAAACCCTGCCACGCCCGGGCCGGCCAGGCCCAGGTAGCCGAACGCCAGCACCCCCAAGGCGTCCTCGATCTCCCCCAGGGTGCTCATGCCGGTGGAGAGGATCACGGGCTTGCCGGTCTGCGCCATCCTGAGCAAAAGCGGGGCGTTGGTCAGGTCGCCCGAGGAGACCTTGAGGCAGGGGAGGGCGAAGCGCTCGGCCAAGAGTTCCACGCTCTCCAGGTCGAACGGGGTGGAGAGGAACTCGATCCCCACCTCGCGGCAGTGCGCGATCAGGCACTCGTGGGCGCGCTCGTCCAGTTCCAGCTTGCGGATCATCTCGTGCTGCGATTCACAGGCATCGGTGGTCTCGGTCTGGTAGCGGGCCTTGGGCGCCGAGCGCGCCACCAGCCGGTCCGCCTTGAAGGTCTGGAACTTGACGGCATCGGCTCCGGCTTTCCGGGCGGCCTCCACGAGCTGTTTCGCCATGGCGAGGGAGCCGTTGTGGTTCACCCCGGCTTCGGCGATGATGTAGGTCTTCATAGGCTCTCTTGTCTTGGTACGCCCCGGGTTCTTCCGGCCGATCCGGCCGGTCAGGGGGCGGGCGTCAGGTCGTGAAATCTCTTGACCAGGACCTCGTCGAGCTTCACCTGTTTCAGCTGTTCCTTGATCTTCAGCGCGCTGGCGTCCGCGTCGTAGACCGTGCTGATCCGCTTGAGTGTCTGCTGGAATTCCGGGCTCAAGGCCTTGCGGATCGCCGCGCCGATGTCGGCGGCCGTCTCTCGGCAGTCGATCACCGAGGAGGCCCGGCACCGCCCCGCCTGGCGCTCGCCAAGGTTCACCGTCGGTTTCCCGAACATGGGGACTTCGATGAGGCCGCTCGACGAGTTGCCGACCACCAGGTCGACCTGGGCCAGGGCGCTCAGGTAGCGCAGCTGCCCCAGGGAGGTAAAGACCGCCGCCCGGGCCGGACGGGCCGCGACGTAGTCGTCGATGAGGCGGGCGATCTCTTTGCCGCCGGCGTCGGAATTGGGCTTGGTGAAGATGAGCTTCGCGTCGGGGAACAGGTCCAGGGCGCTCAAGAGCTCCTGCATGGCGGCTTCGGGGCCCGCGGCGTCCAGGGTGACCGGGTGGTAGGTGACCAGGAAGTTCAGCGCCCCGAGTTCAAAGCCGAGCGACGCCTGCAAGGCGTCCCTCTCCAGCGGCTTTAGCCTGGCGATCTGTTCCAGGCCGGGAGCGCCGAAGTTGAAGACGCGCTCGGGGCTCTCACCCAGCTGGATGACGCGTTGCCGGTAGGGCTCCGCCGCTACGAAGTGGAGATGGGCCATCTTGGTGATGGCGTGCCGGATCGCCTCGTCGATGGCCCCCTCGGTGGTCTCTCCGCCGTGGATGTGGGCCACCGGGACCCGGGCCACCAGGGCGGCCTGTACCGCCGCCAGGATCTCGTAGCGGTCTCCCAGGACGACCAGGAGATCGGGCGCGAGCCGGTCCAGTGCGTCGGCGAAGCCGATCACCCCCAGACCGAGGGACTTGGTGACGCCGACCGGGGTGTCGCTCGCCAGCAGCATCTCCACCTTGGCGTCGATCGCGAAGCCGTCCTCCTCGATGGCGCGGTAGGTGGAGCCGAATTCGGGGGCGAGGTGCATCCCGGTGGCGACCACCTGGAGCTCGAGCTCGGGATCCTCCGCGATCTCGGTCATGAGCAGCTGGAGCAGCCCGTATTCGGCCCTGGTGCCGGTGACCACGCAGATCTTACGCATGGGGCGCCCCTGCACCCAGGGCGACGCCGCTTGGGATGTTCAGGATGCGCCGCTCCAGGCTCTCCGAAACGGAAAGGTCCATGCGGGGGGCCTCCTGGAACATGGGGAGCCGGTGCATGAGCGTCCAGGCGGGGCGGGTGGTGAGTCCGGCCGAGTTGGCTGCGGCGAGCACCGCATCGCGCTTATCCGCATGCGTCTCGTCGAGCAAGAGGGTGTTGAGCCAGTAGTTGCTGCGGGAGCCGGCCGGCTCGCTGAAGTAGCGGATGCCGCGTACCCCGGCGAAGGCCGCGCGGTAGCGCTCGGCGAGGGCGCGCTTGGCGGCCAGGAATCCGGGAAGTTGTTCGAGCTGGGCGCAGCCCAGTGCCGCGTTCAGGTTGGGCATCCGGTAGTTGAAGCCGACCTGGTCGTGGCTGAATTCCCAGCGGTGCGGCACCTTCGCCGTAGTCGTCAGGTGCTTGGCCAGTCGTCCCAGTTCCTCGTCGTTGGTGAGGATGGCGCCCCCGCCTCCGGTGGTGATGATCTTGTTGCCGTTAAAGCTGAGCGCCGCCAGGCAACCGTAGTTTCCGGTGTGGCGCCCCTGGTAGAAGGTCCCCAGGGATTCCGCGGCGTCCTCGATGAGCGCCAGCTTCCAGCGTCGACAGACCTCCTGAAGCGGCTCCAGGTCGACCGCGTGGCCGAAGGTATGCATGGGAAGTACGGCGCGGATGGGGCGGCCGGTCAGGCGGTTGCGGCACGCGCCGTCGGCGATTTCGGCCACCTCGGCGAGGTGTTCGGCGAGTTTAGCGGGGTCGAGACCCAGGGTCGCCTCCGCGCTGTCCGCCAGATGCGGGATGGCGCCGCAGTAGGCGACGGCATTGGCGGTCGCCACAAAGGTGAGCGCCGGGATGATCACCTCGTCGCCGGCGCGGACCCCGGCGAGCTTGAGGCAGACGTGCAGGGCGGCGGTGCCGTTCACCACGGCGACCGCGCGCTTCACGCTGGCATATTCGGCCAACTCCTTCTCGAAGCGGTCGACGTAGCTCCCCACCGAGGAGACCCACCGGGTATCCAGGCACTCCTTGATGTAGGGCCACTCGTTCCCCTCGAAGCGCGGCTCGTGCAGCTGTACGGGCTCGTCGCTCTTGGGAAGCGCGCTACGGATCGCCCGGACGATCCCTTCCAGGTCCAGGGCGTTCATATGTTGTAGATCCCTGCCTTGTAGGCCTTCAGGTTCTTGGGATCGCTGAACCAGCGCACCGTCTCTTCGAGGCCGCGCCGCAACCCCTCTTTCCCGGCGTACCGGGGCTCCCATCCCAAGAGTTCCTTTGCCTTGCGGTTTTCGGCCCAAAGCCGTTCCACTTCGCTTTTCCCCGGGCGCAGCCGAACCTCGTCGGCCTGGGTTTCGAAGCAGTTCTCTTTGCCCATGATCTCGGCGATCATGCGGGCGGTCTCGCCGATGGAGATCTCGTAGTTGCTCCCCACGTTGATCACCTCTCCCACGGCACGGTCGCTCTGAGCCGCGGCGATGAAACCGCGCACCGTGTCGGCGACGTAGTTGAAGTCGCGGGTCGGATGCAGGGAGCCCAGCTTGATCTTCTCGATGCCGCTGGCGAGCTGGGTGACGATGGTGGGGATGACCGCGCGTGCCGACTGGCGCGGACCGTAGGTGTTGAAGGGGCGGATGATCGCCACCGGGGTGTCGAAGGAGCTGTAGAAGGACATCGCCATCTGGTCCGCGCCGATCTTGCTGGCGGAGTAGGGGGACTGCCCCTGCAGGGGGTGCTCTTCGGTGATCGGAACGAAGCGGGCGGTGCCGTAGACCTCGCTCGTCGAGGTATGCACCACCTTGGCGACCCCCAGTTGCCGGGCCGCCTGCACGACGTTGAGGGTTCCCTTCACGTTGGTGTCCAGGTAGGTGTCGGGTGAATGGTAGGAGTACGGGATGGCGATCAGGGCGGCCAGGTGCAAGACGACGTCGCACCCTTTCATCGCCTCGCGCACCCCGTGCGGGTCCCGGATGTCTCCGGCAAACACGTCCAGCGATTTGAGGACCTCGGGTTCGGCATGGTCCAGCCAGCCCCAGGAGTTGAACGAGTTGTAGTAGACGAAGGCGCGTACCGAGTGGCCGCGACGCACCAGTTCCTCGGTTAGGTGAGAGCCGATAAAACCATCGGCGCCGGTGACCAAAATCTTCTGGTTGGCAAGCTCCATGTGGTGGTGTCCTTGGCAAGAAAGGTGAGGCGTTAGATGTTTAAAACCGCCAGCTTACCGCGATGAATCCGAGCGGGGAACTGCAGCTCACCTTTTTGCAACTGGTATGCCAGCCATCTGGAGTCAAAATTTTGAAGGGAACGGGGCTGCCGCGGGAAGGGAGTCACGGCTACGCCGCGAAACGGGTAGTTGCAGGGAAGATAAGGGAAC
This sequence comes from Geomonas silvestris, assembly GCF_014193515.1. GTDB lineage: Bacteria > Desulfobacterota > Desulfuromonadia > Geobacterales > Geobacteraceae > Geomonas > Geomonas silvestris. The sequence continues at coordinate 130,455 of NZ_BLXX01000003.1, forward strand.
TCACCTCGGCGTTACGCAAAACATGGCCTGTTTTTTCTAATGTAGGTGGTGCTTTAAGCGAAGTGGCGTCTGCTTTAGCTTAAAAAAGTGATTCGGCTTCGCCCAAGCCCCGGCAAACAGACCAGGAACGCCTCGCCATGTGTCATGCACCGGGCGAGGTAACAAAAAAAGGGGGTGCCAGGGCATTTTGAGCTCCCGTTTTCCCGGCGCGCGAAGCACGTGGTCCACATGAGAAAGGCAATTAAGCTAAATGCACCGGCAGTTTGCTTAACCACGTCTTCTTTAGCTTAAGTATGGGGATTTTAGCTTATGGGCGGGAATTTTAGCTTAATGGTGGTGGGCATCGGCTCAGGTACAGGGAGGTTCGGCTTAGCTTCGGCGGGGTTTGGCCTGATGCGCAGCATGGTCGCTTACCTGCCGGGGCGCCTGGCCTAGGTGCGCGGGTTTACGTGTTACCTGGCGGCCCTCACGAGAGAATCGCCGATCATCAGAAAAAAAGCCAGGCCGTGTGATGTCGGCCTGGCTTCACTATCAATTGCTGGTTGCCGTGCCCGGCGGGGCCGGGGCTGGGTTGGCTGCGGGGGGGATGCCGGTTGCCGGTTCGCCACCACCCGCGCCGCTGGTCGTGGAGCCGGTTACCGGGTTGCCGATGGGGGGCAGGTTCACCGGAGGCTCGGATTTCTCGCTTGCTTCGGAGAGCAGCACCAGGTCGACCCTGCGGTTCTTTCTCCTCCCCTCATCGCTAGTGTTCTCCGCGACCGGATGGTACTCGCCGTAGCCGGCCGCCGACAGCTGGGTCGGCTCGAAGTCCTGGCGCAGCATGTATTGCAAGAGGTTTGTGGCACGCGCGGTGGAGAGCTCCCAGTTCGAGGGGAACGCGGCGGAACGCATCGGCACGTTGTCGGTATGCCCTTCCACGCGGATGTTGTTCGAGTAGCTGGAGAGTGACTCCATCACGTCGTTAAGCAGCGTGTAGGAGGAGCGCTTCACCGTGGCGCTCCCCGAGTCGAAGAAGCCGGCTTCCCTGAGGCTCACCACCAGGCCGCGCTGATCGATGCTGACGCCCACCTTGTCCTGGGCCCCGATCTTCTGAAGATAGGCTTCCAGCGCGGCCTTGACCGACTTGAACTCCTCTTCGCGGGCGCGGACCTTGCCCCGCTTGTAGGGAGGGGGGGTCTTCTGCACGGCCGGGATGATGTTCATCGAACCGGCCTCGATCACGCTCGGCTTGGAGGACGGGGACTGGCTGTACCCGAAGGAGTCGCGCATGGAGGCCATGACCTCCTCGACCTTCTTCTTGTCGGTCTGGCTCATGGCGTAAAGGGTAACGAACACGGCGAATAACAGCGTGATGAAGTCCGCGTAGGAGACCAGCCATCGTTCGTGGTTCGGTTCCTTCTCGTGTTTTTGCTTTTTCGCCATCTACTTTCCCTTCTTTTCACCGCCGTCGTGGAGATAGGCGCGGAGCTTCTGCTCGATGAAGTGTGGGTTCTCGCCGTTTTGGATGGCGATCAGCCCTTCGATGACCATCTCCTTTTGCAGCAGCTCCTCTTTCAGCCGGTGCTTCAGTTTGGTGCCGAACGGGATGCAGAAGATGTTGGCCGTCATCAGGCCGTAGATGGTGGCCACGAAGGCAACCGCGATACCGCCGCCGAGCTTCGAGGGGTCGGAAAGGTTGCTCATGACGTGGATCAGTCCGAGTACGGCGCCGATGATACCGATGGTCGGCGCGAAGCCGCCGGCCGACTCGAAGACCTCGGCGCTCCCCTTGCTGTGCTCCTCGAAGGAGCCCAGTTCGATCTCCATGGTTTCCCTGAGCTTCTGGGGGTCGATGCCGTCGACGACCAGCGAGATCCCCTTCTTGGTGAAGGTGTCCTTGACGCTCTGTGCTTCCTGCTCGAGGGAGATCAGACCGTTGCGCCTAGCCTTAGCGGCGTAATTGATGATGTTCTTGATGACCGCCTCGGGATCCTCTTTGGGGGGCACGAACACCTTCTTCAGATCCTTGACCGCGGTGATGAGGGTGCCCAACGGGAAGCTGACGGTGGTCGCCGCGGCAGTACCGCCGAGCACGATGATCGCCGCGGTGGGCTGGATCAGCGCGCCCATGTGCAGACCCTCGAGAGCGGCGCCGCCGAAAACTGCCAACAAACCCAACGCAATACCAACAATAGTGGCTATATCCATGATGTCACTCGAACCTCGGTGGAGTTATTTTAGAGGGTGCACAGCGGGTTGTACCGTTCAGGGTCCCGTCTGTAGAGGTACTTTTTGGTCCCCTCCCCGCTGGCCCGCCGCAGCAGCCGAGCGCGGTAGGAGACGATGCGCCCGATCACCACCTTGGCCGGTTCCAAAAAGAGGTAACTTTTGCCGTTGGAGAGCGTGATGTGCGTGTCGGGAGTCTCTTCGATGGTTTCGATGAGGTCCGGGTTGAGGTAAACCTCGCTACCGTCGAGTCGTGTCAGCTTGATCATCTGCCACCTACCTTTAACAATCTAGGGTGTTTTGGCTTAATTTCGGCCGCAGGCCGCAAAACTTTAGCTATTGTTTAATTAGCTCCCGGAGTCCCGCGGCGGCGCGGGTGCCGGCGGCGGTGTTCCGGGGCGTCCGGCACGCCTCGGAACCGCTCCCGTGGACGAATGTCCGGGAACGGAGTGTGAAGCAAGGAGCACGCCATCGTGATGGGGATCCGTTTTTTTCTGTGGCCAATTTCATGGAGATAAAAAAAGTATTTTCCGCTCAATTTTTTCCCCGCGGTGCCGATACGGGTCCCAGTCCCATCTTAACTCATGATTCGGAGGTTGCCATGGCTATCATTGCGCTGGTAGGGACCCTTCAGGTGCAGGCTGCGAGCGAACCTGCGTCGAAACATGTAGATCCCGTTGCCACCGGGCGCCCGCCCACCAGCCCGCCCACCAGCCCGCCAAACCGCAAGGCCTCCCGTGCCGAGGCTCAGAAGCAGATAGAAACCGAGGCCGCGCGGTTGGAACGGCAGATGAAAGCTGCGGAGCAGCAGTTCAACGACTTCATGGAGCGCCACGCGATCAGGATGCGTTTCTCCGTCGATCCGGACACCAAAGAGGTCGTCGTGAAAGTGCTGCACGCCCAGTCCGGCGAGCTCATCCGGCAGGTCCCCACCGAGGAGGCCCTGAAACTCGCCAAGGAGCTCGACTCCCAGCAGGGGGTCATCGTTCAGACGAAAGCCTGATCCTTGTCGCGGCGGTTTTCACGGCTTGCGTCTTGGCCGGCTCGGCACGGCGGTGATCGTGGCAGCGCTTTGCTCGCCTGGATCGCGGCAGGGCGGCAGGCCGCCCCACACGGCGCGCTGCAACGGCGCACGCGTCAGATCTCACCCCCCCACACCCCTCAACCTTCCCCACCCGCTTCGCGACCTGTCACCCTTCAAGGCGAGAATTCGCTCTCGACCCTCCACGTTTTCACTCGAACCTGCATCCCCGTCAATTTCCCGAGGATCCGCCCCGGTGCTGTCGGAGATTTGACGCGGCGTGCAGCTTGTGGTGGCGCTGGAGGTTCATCCCTCGCGCACCGCGAGGTAATCGGCGCCGCGCAGTCCGGCAGCAAAGGACTCCAGGGCGTCGCGCACCTCGTCGAGTACGGCGCCCCAGTCTCCAGGGCGTAATTGCCGGAAAAGACGCATCACACCGGGGTACCAGGGAGAGTCGCCGCGCCCGGTAAGCCAGCGCCAGTCCGTTTTGTACTCCGGCAGCAGCACCCAGCAGGGGGTGCCCAGCGCCCCGGCAAGATGGGCGAAAGCGGTATCGACGGCGATCACCAGGTCCAGGTTGGCGACGATGGCGGCGGCCCCGGCGAAATCGGAGATCCCGGGTGCCAGGTCCGTGATGCAGAGGCCGGCGGGCGGGTCGGACGCCTCCTGCTCGCCGGCCCCCTTCTGCAGGCTGAAGAAGCGCACCCCCGCAACCCTGCCCAGGCCTTCCAGGGAGGCGAGGCCGGGAAGCGAGCGGTCGGCATCGTTTTCGAAGCTGGGGCTCCCCTTCCACACCAGTCCCACCCGCGCCTCGCGCCCGGGGCTCAGGGCTGCCAGTTCCTGAGCCCACCGGTCGGCCTGGTCCCCGGGTGCCCTGAGATAGGGGATGTTGGCAGGGATGGTGTCGAGTCTGGTGCCGAGATAGTAGGGGATGCTCAGTGGCGGAGTCCAGAAGTCCAGGCCCGTGGCGGGAAAGGTTTCATCGAAGGCGAAGACGGCGTCGACCCCGTCGAGCGCCTGAAAGAGGCTTTTGAGGGCCGGGTGGCAGACCATGGTGATGTGCACGGCGCCCGCACCCTTCAAGAGCGCGGCGTAGCGGGCAAACTGGATCATGTCACCGTGCCCCGCCTCGAAGGTGATCAGCAGAGAGCGCCCCGTAAGCGCCTCGCCCTGCCAGCGGGGGCACGGGAGCAGCGACTCCATCCAGCCGTACCAGGTGCGCGCCTCAAGGCATTGCCAGCCCTCCTCGAACCGCCCCTGGCGCAGGAGCAGGTAGCTCAGGTTGAAGCGCGACGCTTTGTGGTCGGGGTCGAGTTCCATGGCCCTGCGATAGCTCCGCTCGGCATGCGCCTCCTGCTTGAGGCAAGCCTGCAGGGCGCCCAGGTTGGACCACGCCTCGGGAGACTCGGGGGCGAGTGCCAGGGACCGGCGTGAGGCTGCCTGCGCCTCGGCGAACCGTTTCTGGACCAGCAGCAGGGCCGCCAGGTTGAGATGGGTCCTCCAACTGCGGGGGTTGAGGTTGAGGGCGTGGCGGATGTGCTGTTCGGCTTCTGCCACGCGGCCGGCCTTCTCCAGCAGCAGGGCGAGGTTCGTGTGCGCTTCGGCGGTATCCGGTGCGAGCCTCAACACCTCTAGGAAGCTCGCTTCGGCCGCGCGGGCGTCCCCCTCTGTCATCTGTTGCATCCCGGTGGCAAAGAGCGACTCGACGGCATCATCAAGATGGCAGGTCAATGGGGATTCTCCTTCTGTTTGGCTGCAAAGCGGCGTCCGCCGCACCTGGGTCGACTGCCTTTCTGGATCTTGGCCCGGGCAGGGAGCACAAAGCAATTTATCTGCCACCGGCGTTCAGGCAGAAAGCCTCAGGCTTTCGACTGGTGCAGCTTCGCTACGTTGCGGCACCTGTGCCCGCCGGACGCGGTTGAAGCCCCGCGGGGGGCGCTGACCCACATCCAGAAGATCGCTTGCCACGGCGGTTGGTCCTCGAACGTGCTCGGGCTCCGACGCGCGGCCGACATGCGGCGCCTCCGGCGTCAAGGTTTTGAATGGTGCGGGCTCGCCGGTCTTTGCAGCTGGAGCCTCGGTACCTGCCGCAAAGGCAGTTGAGGGTTTGGGAACGGGGGAAATGCGCTCGGCACCGCAGGGAAGGACGAATTAATAACGCGCGAGGGGTTGACTATGGCTTGGAATGTCTTAATGTCCTACTGTCGTGGAGGCCGGCAACCGCTGTGCCAAGGGACTCGGACGAAGGGGGAGCTTCGGGAGGGACGCCATGAAACGTTTTACGACAGCGCTGGAAGTGTTGCAGACGGATTACGAGTTCCGCGTCATAGCCCGCTCGTTGGCTGCCGCAGCCGAGGAAGCCGCTGCAGACGGCGTGGGGGCAGAGCGCGACGCGGCGGTGCGCGCCATAGCCTACCGTTTGGCGCGCCTTTGCCGGGTGGACGAGATAAGCTACGGTTACGATCCGGCCACCTTGGCGGATACCTACTGTACTTTGATGAAAGAATGCAAGGACAGGGCGTGTGAAGCTGCCGGCGAGAAGTTGGGCTTCCCACTGCCCGATCCGGTGACGGACCGGAAGCGGTTGCCGCTGTGATACGGGCGGCGGCAGCTCGCGAGAGGTCGGGGGGCTGGCATCGAGAGACGCTGAGCGGTGCAGGGGGAGGTGACTTATGAAACGCCACAAGGACGCCTTGGGGATCCAGGAAGGTGCCATCAACGTACGGGCCATGGCGCGATCCCTGGTGGGGGCGGCCGAAGAAGCGGCCAGCGAAGGGGCAGGGGCCGAGCAGGACGCGGCGGTGCGCATGATCGTGCACCGTCTGGCGCGCGTCTGCCGGGTCGACCTGGTCTCCTACGGCTATGACCCCGAAACCCTAACCGACACCTTCCAGTTGCTGGTCGGGGAATGCAAGGCCAAGGCGGAGCAGGAGGCCGGTGCCATCGGCAGCGGTCAGGCCCCGGTCATGCTGGAAGTGGGGAACCGTCGGGGCTCCCGGTAGCCCGTATCAGGGTCACCAGGGCGAGTTCGGGCCTGATGTTGATGCGGATCGGGAGGCCGCTCTCGCCCAGGCCGCCGCTTACGATGAGGGTGGTGTTGCCGTTGCGGTAGAGGCCGTAGTCCCAGGGCGGGAAAAAGCCGATGCGCGGCACGTAGGCGGCGCCGACCACCGGCAGGCGGATCTGGCCGCCGTGGGTATGCCCCGCCAGCAAAAGGTCGAGCCCGAGCCGGGTAGCCTGGGGAAAGAGCATCGGGGAGTGGGTGAGCAGGACCCGCGGTTCCCTGGGGTCGGTCTCGGCGAGCGCCAGGTCCAGCCGGTCCCGCCCGGTGATCGGGTCGTCGACTCCCGCGATCCAGAGCCGCTCCCCCCTTCTCTCGATGGATGCCGCGGCGTTGAGCAGCATCCGGGTTCCCACCCCGTGCAGCCGCTGGGAAAACTCCCATCCGCGCTCCAGCCGCCAGTCGTGATTCCCCAGCACCGCAAACACCGGACGGTCAGTCGCCCTGCGCAGCGAGGCAATCAGCTCGAGCGCGGGGGTGAGTGCGGGGCGGTATCCGGTCACCAGGTCGCCGGTTACCGCGATGACGTCGAAATGCTCCTGCCGAACCAGCGCCACCAATTCCTCGCCGGCCGTGCCAAATTCCTTGTCGTGCAGATCGCTTAAGTGCAGGATCGTGAACCCCTCGAACGCGGCGGGAAGCTGCCGCACCGGCACCTGGTAGCGCCGCAGCGCCACCGAGAGCCTTTCCAGGTAGAGGTAGGGGAACAAGGAGGCGCTCCCCATCAGGAACATGCGTCGTGAAATTGCCGCCATTATTTTGACCTCCGTACTGCCCGGGCTTCTGACATGGGCGGTTACTTGCCAAGGTGTAAGTAAATTCTAACTCAACTGCGACCGTAGCGTAACTTACTCTTCCTGAGCCAAAGCCGGGACCAGGCCGGGGTAACGCAGCAGATCCCTTTGACTTCGCCCTCTTTCTGCGGCTATGATGCCCGGGAAAGGGGGAGACATGGCCGAGTTTGCAGTGAGCCCGGAGAAGAACCGCTGGCTCAAGGAACGTATGGAAGAACTAGGGGTGAGCGAGACAGACCTGGAGGAGCGTTTCGTCCACGCCTCGGGACGCGGCGGGCAGCATGTCAACAAAAGCTCGTCCTGCGTCTACCTGAAGCACCTCCCAAGCGGCGCGGAGGTGAAGTGCATGGAGTCGCGCAGCCAGTCGCTGAACCGCTTCCTGGCCCGGCGTTATCTCCTGGAAAAGGTGGCGGCGCTGGCCGGCGGCAGCACGGTTAAGGACGCGGCGGCCGAGAAACTGCGGCGCCAGAAGGCGCGCCGCAAACGGCGTAGCGGCGCGAAGTACCAGGAAAAATCCGGAGCTGCCGAACCGGGAGCCGAAACCGGAAACCGGAACGCCCTTCCGGGCGACCCGGTACCCGCGGACGCACCAGGTAGCACTCCCCTCAACTGACCACCGTTTCGGCCCGCTCACCTGAAAATCATTGGCAAGAAATTTGCTGTCCCCGCTAAGCGAGGCGTAGCGCCCGTTTTCGCCAGCGCCGCAGGGCGGCGACCCGAGGCGCGGGCAGTCTCAGAAAAAAAGTTGACAAGGTTCTCAGGTGGAGGGTATAACTACGGTATCCTTCTATTTGACCTAACAACTACCCCTGCTTTTCATACCGAATAGTACCCGACACCCCAAGGTCTCTAATACTCTCACACGATTCACATACACACTGAGCGTTTTGCGCGTGTTTTCTCATGCCCCCATCCCACATTTCACACCCCATGCTCGCACCGAGGCATCGCCTTCACGATGTACTTTTGCGCCCTGACCAGGAGAACAGATGAACCTACAAGAACTGAAAGAGAAAAAGATTAACGATCTTACGGCGATCGCCAAGGCGCTCAACATCGAGGGGGCATCGAGCCTGCGCAAGCAGGACCTGATCTTCGCCATCCTCAATGCCCAGACCGAGAAAAACGGCATGATTTTCGGCGAGGGGGTCCTGGAGACGCTGCCGGACGGTTTCGGTTTCTTGAGGGCTCCGGACTACAACTACCTGCCCGGTCCCGACGACATATACGTATCCCCCTCGCAGATCCGCCGCTTCAACCTGCACACCGGCGACACCGTGGCCGGCCAGATCCGTCCCCCGAAAGAGGGTGAGCGCTACTTCGCGCTCCTCAAGGTCGAGACGGTGAACCACGAGTCCCCGGAAGTCGCCCGCGACAAGATCCTCTTCGACAACCTGACCCCGCTCTACCCCCAGGAAAAGCTGAAGCTCGAGACCACCCACGACAACATGTCGACCAGGGTGATGGAGCTCATCGCTCCGATCGGCAAGGGGCAGAGGGGGCTCATCGTCGCTCCGCCGCGCACCGGCAAGACCATGCTGATCCAGAACATCGCAAACTCGATCGCCGAGAACCACCCCGAGGTGTTCCTGATCGTTCTCTTGATCGACGAGCGCCCGGAAGAGGTGACCGACATGCAGCGCTCCGTGAAGGGCGAGGTGATCTCCTCCACCTTCGACGAGCCGGCCTCGCGCCACATCCAGGTGGCCGAAATGGTTATCGAGAAGGCCAAGCGCCTGGTCGAGCACAAGCGCGACGTCGTGATCCTGCTCGACTCGATCACCCGTCTGGCCCGCGCCTACAACACCGTGATCCCCCCCTCTGGCAAGATCCTCTCCGGTGGTGTGGACTCGAACGCCCTCCATAAACCCAAGCGCTTCTTCGGCGCGGCCCGCAACATCGAGGAGGGGGGCTCGCTCACCATCATCGCCACCGCCCTGGTCGATACCGGCTCCAAGATGGACGAGGTCATCTTCGAGGAGTTCAAGGGGACCGGCAACATGGAGCTGCACCTGGACCGCAAGCTGGTCGAGAAGAGGACCTTCCCGGCCATCGACATCAACAAGTCCGGCACCAGGAAAGAGGAGCTCTTGATCGAGAAGGCCTCCCTGAACCGGATCTGGATCCTCAGGAAGGTGCTGCACCCGATGAACGTGGTCGACTCCATGGAGTTCCTGATCTCCAAGCTCGAGGGGACCAAGAGCAACCAGGATTTCCTGGACTCCATGAGCAAGGGGTGAAAAAAGTCTTGAAACTTTGCGACGGAGGTGTTATTTATAACAACTTTCCGGCGCAAACTATGTCAGGTAACGGGGCCGAGCCCCGCGAGGAGGAAGATATGAAAGAGGGAATCCATCCCAAGTACGACGTGATCACCGTAAAATGCCTCTGCGGGAACAACTTCGAAACCCGTTCGACCAAGGCAGAAATCTCCACCGAAATTTGCTCGCAGTGCCACCCGTTCTACACCGGCAAGCAGAAACTGATCGACACCGCCGGCCGCGTAGAGCGCTTCCGCAAGAGATACAACCTGGCGGAAAAGTAAGGGCATTCGCGCTTGCAGAACCGTGAAGGGGATTTTGTCTTTGGCGAAATCCCCTTGTTTCGTTTCTAAAGGATTGCCACGGAGTCACGGAGCACACGGAGTCGACCCGAAAGGGACTCGGCTTTGCTCCGTGCCCTCCGTGACTCCGTGGCAAAGAATGATTTCACTAGGATCTTCATGAAGGTAGCGCTGCTTCAACACACCCCCGATCCGGAGCTCGCCGTAGCACTGGCCGCCCGGCTCTGCTATTCGCACGTCGACATCGAAGCGCTCAAAGACCGACTCTCCGGCGCCGACATCAACAATTTCCTCGACAAGATCATGTCGCTCGGACACCAGTCCGTGCTGGAACATGCCTCCTTCACCTTCGGCATCGAAGGGATCTCGCGGGTGACCAGCCACCAGCTGGTGCGCCACCGCGTCGCCTCCTACTCACAACAGTCCCAGCGCTACGTCTCGCACAAGGAGCGCTTCGCCGTGGTGACGCCGCCGACCATCGCCGAGAACCCGGGCTTCGCCTCGCTCTACGAGGCGCAGATCGCCGCGCTGCACGCAGGCTACGCCGCCCTGGTCGAGGCCGGCGTCCCCGCCGAGGACGCGCGCTACCTGCTCCCCAACGCCACCGAGACCAAGATCATCGTCACCATGAACGCCCGCGAGCTTCTGCACTTCTTCGGCGTGCGTTGCTGCGAGCGCGCCCAGTGGGAGATCCGGGCCATGGCGATCGAGATGCTCAAGCTGGTCCGGCCGGTGGCACCCACCATCTTCAAGAAGGCCGGTCCCGGCTGTCTGGGCGGTCCCTGCCCCGAAGGGAGCATGTGCTGCGGCAAGATGGTGGACGTCAGGAAGTTCTTCCAGGAGCTTTAGCGCCCCTGGAGCTTTCGGGCCGCCCCGCGCGCACCTCCCTCGCCTCCTGCGGCCTTTCCCGGCCGGCCCCGCGCCGGCAGGCAACCAACGAGGTACCCCATGTCTAAAATCAATATAGGCGGTCAGGCAGTTCTCGAAGGGGTCATGATGCGCGCCCCGCGCTCGCTGGCCATTGCCGTCCGGCGCCCCGACGGCGAGATCTCGGTGAAGAAGGAAGTGGTAGTGCCGCTCTCCGAGCGTTACCCGATCACCAAGCTTCCGATCGTGCGCGGTGCGGTGGCCATGGCCTCTTCCCTGCTGATCGGCATCCAGGCACTCAACTTCTCCGCCAACGAGGCGCTCGCCGAGGGTGAGGAGAAGGAGGAACTCTCCAGTTGGGCGATGGGCGGCACCATGGCGGTGGCCTTCGGTTTCGGGATCCTGCTCTTCTTCATCATGCCGCTCTACCTGACCAAGCTGCTGATCCCGATCATCGGCGACTCCAACATCGTCTTCAACCTGGTGGACGGCCTGATCCGGGTCGCAGTCTTCCTGATCTACATCACCGGGATCTCCCGGATGAAGGACATCCAGCGGGTGTTCCAGTATCACGGCGCCGAGCACAAGTCGATCTTCACCTTCGAGGCTGGCGAGGAGCTCACCGTGGACAACGTCCGCAAGTACAGCTGCCTGCACCCGCGCTGCGGCACGAGCTTCCTTTTGATCGTCATGCTGGTGAGCATCCTGGTGTTCTCGCTCATCCCGAAGCTCTGGCCCTTCTACTTCAAGGCCGGCTCGCGCGTCGTGCTGTTGCCCATCATCGCCGGGCTCTCCTACGAGGTGCTCAAGTGGACCGCAAAGCACGACAGCCACCCGCTGGTGAAGCTGGTGATCGCCCCGGGCCTGTGCCTGCAGCGGCTTACCACCCGCGAGCCGGACGACCAGCAGATCGAGGTGGCTATCCGTTCCATGAACGAGGCCCTGGAGCTGAACGACGGGTTCAAGGACGACCGGCTGGTCGTCTAGTGGTACCGAAAAATCTTCTTTTGAGGTTCATCTATGTTTGACAAGATAGCGGAGCTGGAGCGGCGTTTCGAAGAGCTGGAATCCCTCCTCGCCGATCCCACCGTACTCGCTAACCAGTCCGAGTTCCGTAAGCTCTCCAAGGAGCACTCCGGTCTCGCCGAGCTGATCGCCGCCTTCCGCCAATACAAGAAGCTTTTGGCCGACATCGCAGACAACCAGGAACTCCTGAAGGAGCCGGATCAGGAGATGCGCGAGATGGCACAGGCCGAGCTCGAGTCGCTCGAGGAGCGCCGCGAGACCCTGGAGAGCGAGATCAAGGTGCTTCTCTTGCCCAAGGATCCCAACGACGACAAGAGCGTCGTGCTCGAGATCCGCGCCGGCACCGGTGGCGACGAGTCCGCCCTCTTCGCGGGCGATCTGTTCCGCATGTACTCGCGGTTTGCGGAGACCAACCGCTGGCGCGTCGAGATGATCTCCGCCTCCGAAAGCGAGCGCGGCGGCTTCAAGGAGGTCGTGGCCCTCATCGAGGGTGCCGGCGTCTTCGCGAAGCTCAAGTTTGAGTCCGGCACCCACCGCGTGCAGCGCGTCCCCGAGACCGAGGCGCAGGGACGTATCCACACCAGTGCCTGCACCGTGGCCGTACTCCCCGAGGCTGAGGATGTCGACGTCGATATCAACCCGGCAGACCTGAAGATCGACGTCTACCGCTCCTCCGGCGCCGGCGGCCAGCACGTCAACACCACCGACTCCGCGGTGCGCATCACCCACCTCCCGACCGGGACCGTGGTCGCCTGCCAGGAAGAGCGCAGCCAGATCAAAAACCGCGCGAAGGCGATGAAGGTGTTGAAGTCCCGCATCCTGGACAACATCATCTCCGAGCAGAACGCGAAACTCGCGGCAGACCGCAAGAGCCAGGTCGGCTCCGGCGACCGCAGCGAGCGGATCCGGACCTACAACTTTCCGCAGGGGAGGATGACCGATCACCGTATCGGCCTCACCCTGTACCGGCTCGACTCCATCATGGCCGGTGACATCAACGAGATTGCCGACTCCCTGCGCGCCCACTACCAGATGGAGGCGCTCCAGGAGCAGAGCCAGGGCGGGTAACTTTCTCCCGCACCTCCCCCTCCCCTGGGAGGGGCTGCACCCCAACCTTCTTCACCCCGAGACCTTCATGGCGCAGCAGCAGGAAAAATGGGACGTCCTCAAGATACTCAACTGGACCAAGGGGTATCTGGCGGAAAAAGGCGTGGAGAATCCCCGGCTCGAGGCCGAGTGGCTGCTCTGCGAGGCGCTCTCGTTGGACCGCGTCGGTCTCTACCTCAACTTCGACAAGCCGTTAAGCGACGCGGAGCTCGCCGTCTATAAAGCCATGGTGGTCCGCCGCGCCAAGCGCGAGCCGCTGCAGTACATCCTGGGGACCCAGGAGTTCATGGGGCTCGAGTTCCAGGTGACGCCGGCGGTGCTGATCCCGCGCCACGACACCGAGGTGCTGGTCAGTGAGGCGATCCGGCGTGCCGCCGGGGTCAAGACCCTCCTGGATATCGGCACCGGCAGCGGCTGCGTGGCCATCGTGCTCGCCAAGGAACTCCCGGAGGCCGAGGTCGCCACGGTCGACATCTCCCCGGAAGCCATCGAGGTGGCCCGCGGCAACGCCGAGCGCAACGCCGCCTCCGTGCATTTTTTTCAGGGCTCGCTCTTCGAACCGTTTGCCGGGCGGCGCTTCGACATGATAGTATCCAATCCCCCCTACATCCGAAAGGACGAGCTGGACACCCTGCAACCCGAGGTGCGCGGCTTCGAACCCATGAGCGCCTTGGACGGCGGTGCCGACGGCCTCGACTTCTACCGGGCCATCGTCGCGGGCGCGCCTGAGCACCTGAACCCGGGTGGCAGGCTCCTCTTCGAGGTAGGTGCCGGACAGGCTCCCGACGTGCTGGCGCTGTTGCAGCAGGGCGGATTCGCAGCAGAAACCTTCACCGCCGCGGATCCCGCCGGCATCGAGCGGGTGGTGGGCGGCAGGCTTAACGGCTGACCAAAACGTTTAAGGTGATGAACTAACAGCAGTAAAGCCGTAACCACAGAGTCACACAGAGGAAAGGCGAGAGGCACACAGGGTAACCCAAAGCAAAAGCTTTCAGATTTACTCTGTGCTCCTCGATGTTTCCCCCCTGTGTCCTCTGTGATCAGGCTTTTGAGAAGTACTAAGAATTTTTTATAAAGAGGTACCTTGTGGACAAACTGATAATCAACGGCGGCAAGAAGCTCTCCGGCGACGTGACCGTGAGCGGATCAAAAAACGCCTCCCTCCCCATATTCATCTCCACCATCCTGGCACCCGGCTGCCATGAGATCAGCAACGTTCCCTTCCTGCGCGACATCAACACGACGATCAAGGTCCTGGAACAGCTGGGCGCCCGCGTCGACGGCAAGGGGAACGTGGTGAAGATCGACACCACGGATCTGAACAGCTTCGAGGCGACCTACGACTTGGTACGCACCATGCGCGCTTCCGTGCTGGTGCTCGGGCCGCTTCTGGCTCGCTTCGGTCAGGCCAGGGTCTCGCTTCCGGGCGGCTGCGCCATCGGTGCGCGTCCCATCAACCTGCACCTGAAGGGGCTTGCCGCGCTGGGCGCCGAGATCACCCTGGAGCACGGCTACGTCGAGGCGAAGGCGAAAAAACTTAAGGGCGCCCGGATCCACTTCGACCTCCCGACCGTGGGCGGCACCGAGCAGCTCCTGATGGCGGCCGCCACCGCCAAGGGTGAGACCATCCTGGAGAACGCGGCGCGCGAGCCGGAGATCGTCGACCACGCCGATATTCTGAACAAGATGGGCGCCAAGATCGAAGGGGCAGGCACCGACACCATCCGCATCGTCGGCGTCGACGGACTGCACCCGACCAGCCACACCGTGATGCCGGACCGGATCGAGGCGGGAACCTTCATGGTCGCCGCGGCCATGACCGGCGGCGACATCCGGATCCACAACATGCGCCTGGACCACCTGGACGCCCTGGCGTTCAAACTCCAGGACGCCGGCGTCGAGATCAGCAACAAGGACAACATCGTCCGGGTCAAGGGGCCCAAGAAGATCAAGAGTGTCAACATCAAGACGCGCCCCTACCCGGGTTTCCCGACCGACATGCAGGCCCAGTTCATGGCGCTCATGTGCATTGCCGAAGGGGCGAGCGTCATCTCCGAGAACATCTTCGAGAACCGCTTCATGCACGTCTCGGAGCTTTTGCGTTTCGGCGCCGACATCACCGTCGAGGGGAACACCGCGACCGTGAAAGGCGTGAAGAAGCTCTCCGGCGCTCCGGTCATGGCAACCGACCTGCGCGCTTCGGCCTCGCTGATCCTGGCGGCCCTCGCCGCCGACAGCACCAGCGAAGTCTCGCGCATCTACCACCTGGACCGCGGCTACGAGTCGATCGAGAAAAAACTCGCCGGCCTGGGCGCGGACATCGTCAGGGTGAAGGACGAAAGCCAGTAACAAGACAGGCATAATCGGTGCGTAGCGCAGCCTGGTAGCGCACTAGACTGGGGGTCTAGTGGTCGCTGGTTCGAATCCAGTCGCACCGACCATTTTTTCAATCCCCGCTTCCGCAGGGGGCGTCACTTCTGCCACCAGAGGTTTCTATGAACGATTTCATCACCATTGCCATTCCCAAGGGCCGCATCCTGCAGGACTCGGTGGCCCTCTTCAAGAAGATCGGCATCGACTGCGAGGAGCTTCTTTCCGACACCCGGAAGCTCGTCTTCGAAAACGCCGAGCAGAAGATGCGCTACATGATCGTGCGCGCCACCGACGTCCCCACCTACGTGGAGTACGGCTGCGCCGACCTGGGCATCGTGGGGAAAGACACCCTGATGGAGCAGGAGAAGGATCTCTACGAGCCGCTCGACCTCAAGTTCGGCTACTGCCGCCTGATGGTCGCCGAACCGGTGGAGCTCTCCAGCAAGGACGACCCCTCGGCTTGGAACAACATCCGCATCGCCACCAAGTACCCAAAGGTGACCGAGAAGTACTTCGCCGCCAAGGGCGTGCAGGTCGAGCTGATCAAGCTCTACGGTTCGATCGAGCTGGCCCCGATCGTCGGGCTCTCGGAGCGCATCGTGGACCTGGTTTCCACCGGCGAGACCCTGAAGCAGAACGGGCTGGTGGAGATCGAAACCATTGCGGAGATCACCTGCCGCCTCATCGTGAACCGGGCGAGCCTGAAGACCAAGCACGAGCGCATCTCGAAGATCATCGAAGGGCTGGAACAGCATATCTAATGAAATGACGCAGGAGGGGTTTCATGGAACAGGTGCTGGCTGATGCCTTCTTGAATTTCT
This sequence comes from Geomonas silvestris, assembly GCF_014193515.1. Taxonomy (GTDB): domain Bacteria; phylum Desulfobacterota; class Desulfuromonadia; order Geobacterales; family Geobacteraceae; genus Geomonas; species Geomonas silvestris. The sequence continues at coordinate 146,293 of NZ_BLXX01000003.1, forward strand.
ACCAGAAGATGCTGAAACCTGAGTTCGACGCCCTGAAGGGGAACCAGGCCGTACACGACGAGCGGCTCTCCGAGGTCGTGGGGCACCTCGACTCCATCTACAACCGGCTCGGCATGCTGGAGGACGGTTATTCCGAGATCAAGGACCGGCTCACGCTCATCGAGGATGCGCTGGAGACCGAGGGCTCCGAGAGTTCCGGTTTGGAGCAGCAGGTGAAGGAGCTAAAGAAACAGCTCAAAACGATCCAGGATCGGCTCCACTTAGTGGAACGCCAGTTGGAGGCCTGACTCAGGACTTGCCAGTCGACTGGAATCCGGGGCAGAATAGCAACGCAGATCTAATTAGTACGCCAGGTAGTGGGGGCTTATTATGCAATTCCTCGATATCAAGGAACCGGGATTTGATGCGAAGTTCGCGGCGCTGGTGCAGCGCAGCGAGGAGTCGGGGCGCGAGGTCGAGGAGGTGGTCCAGGGGATCATCAGCCAGGTGCGCAGCCGCGGCGACGAGGCGCTTGTGGAGTACACCAGGAAGTTCGACCGCGTCGAGTGCGATGCAGCCGGGCTCGAGGTGACCCAGGCCGAGTTCGACCATGCCTTCGCGGCCGTCGATGCGCGCGACCTGGCGGCCCTGCGCCATGCAGTCCAGCGCGTGGAGCGCTTCCACGAGAAGCAGAAGCAGCAGAGCTGGCTCTCCACCGAGGAACCCGACATCATGCTCGGCCAGAAGGTCACCCCGCTGGCCCGGGTCGGCATCTACGTCCCCGGCGGCAAGGCGAGCTACCCCTCCAGCGTTATCATGAACGCCGTTCCCGCCAAGGTTGCGGGGGTCAAAGAGATCATCATGGTCGCTCCGGCTCCCGGCGGCGAGACCAACCCGCACGTGCTGGTGGCCGCGAAGCTTGCCGGCGTGGACCGCGTCTTCAAGATCGGCGGCGCGCAGGCGGTGGCGGCGCTTGCCTACGGCACCCAGACCATCCCCCGCGTCGACAAGGTCACCGGGCCGGGCAACATCTACGTTGCCACCGCCAAGAAGCTCGTCTTCGGGCAGACCGGGATCGACATGATCGCCGGCCCCAGCGAGATCTTGGTCATCAACGACGGCAGCGGCAACCCGATGCACATCGCGGCCGACCTGCTCTCCCAGGCCGAGCACGACGAGCTCGCCTCCGCCGTACTCATCACCACCGACCGCAACTTCGGGCAGCGCGTGGCCATCGAGGTCGAGCGCCAGCTGCATGAGCTGCCGCGCCAGGCCATCGCCCGCAAGTCCTGGGAATCCTTCGGCGTCATCATCGTCTCGGACACCATGGGAGAGGCGATCAGCTTCTCGAACCGGATCGCACCGGAGCACCTGGAGCTGGCGGTCGAGAATCCCTTCGAGATCCTGCCGCTCATCACCAACGCCGGCGCCATCTTCATGGGGCACTACACCCCCGAGGCGGCGGGCGATTACCTGGCAGGTCCCAACCACACCCTCCCCACCGGCGGGACCGCGCGCTTCTTCTCCCCCCTGTCCGTCGACGACTTCGTGAAGAAGAGCTCCATCCTCTACTTCACCAAGGGCGGACTGGAGCGGGTCGGCGCCGACATCGTGCGGATTGCCGGGCTCGAGGGGCTCGACGCCCACGCGAGGTCGGTGAGCTTCAGGCTGGACAAGTAGTTCGCAGGTCCCCATCACACGGGGGCACACCATACACGGAGGAGCCGCCATGGCCAGAACGGCAGTCATCGAACGGATCACCAAGGAGACCCAGATCAAGCTCTCCCTGAACCTGGACGGCAAGGGTGAAGGGCGCATCTGCACGTCGGTTCCCTTCCTGGATCACATGCTGGACCTCTTTGCCCGGCACGGCCTGTTCGACCTGACCGTGGAAGCCAAGGGCGACATCGACATCGACTTCCACCACACCGTCGAGGACATCGGCATCGTGCTCGGCTCGGCCTTCAAGGAGGCCATGGGCGACAAGTGCGGCATCCGCCGCTACGGCCAGACCACCGTGCCGATGGACGAAACCCTGGCCAGCGTTGTCACTGACCTCTCCGGCCGTCCCTACCTGGTCTACAACGTAAGCCTCCCCAAGGTGAAGATCGGCGACTTCGACGTCGAACTGGTGCGCGAGTTCTTCCAGGGCTTCGTCAACAACTGCGCGTGCAACCTGCACATCAACGTCATGTACGGCGAAAACGTGCACCACATCCTGGAGGCCTGCTTCAAGGCGGCAGCCCGGGCGCTCGACATGGCAACCCAGCACGACCCGCGCATCGAAGGGGTCATGTCCACCAAGGGCAAGCTGTAAAACCGAACAGCCGTTCTAGGTTCTATGTTCCACGTTCTAAGTTGAGGCGTGGACGTGGACGATGGTGTTGCAGAAATGGGCGAGTGAACGGAGCTGAAACCGTCCGATGTTAACGTAGAACCTAGAACATAGCACATAGCACGTAGAACAGCCTCTTAGGCTTTTGAGGATTTATGATCGCGATTATCGATTATGGAATGGGCAACCTTCGCTCCGTGCAGAAGGGGTTTGAGAAGATCGGCTTTGACGCCGTGGTCAGCGCGGACCCGAACATCCTGAAAGAGGCGGAGCGGGTGGTGCTGCCGGGCGTGGGTGCTTTCCGCGACTGCATGAGGAACCTGGAGCAGGCCGGCTTCGTCGAGCCGATCCTCAAGGTGATCCAGGAAGGAAAACCCTTCCTCGGTATCTGCGTGGGAATGCAGCTCCTCTTCACCCAGAGCGAGGAGTTCGGCATCTACCAGGGACTCAACGTGATCCCGGGCAATGTGCTGCGCTTCGCCGACGGAATGGTGGAAGAGGGCGAGGCCCTCAAAGTCCCGCACATGGGGTGGAACCAGCTCGCCATCAAGCGCGAGGCGCCGCTCTTCGGCGGCATTGCCGATGGCAGCAACGTCTACTTCGTGCACTCCTACTACGTGAAGCCCGAAGACGAGAGCGTGGTGGCGGCCTCGACCCGCTACGGCATCGACTTCTGCGCCGCGATCTGGCGCGACAACATCATGGCGACCCAGTTCCACCCGGAGAAGTCCCAGGACAAGGGCCTGGCGATGTTGAAGAATTTCGCCACGATGAAGTAGAGACGGTCGCGCCTCTCCAAGCATGGCCGGGGACATCTCAGTTTCCCGGGAAATGATCGCAGGAACTGGCCCACTTTACGATGAATCTGCCCTACGTTCCCCCCTTTTGAAAAAGGGGGGCAGGGGGGATTCGCCTTTGATTCATTGATGTCCGCAAGGTTGACCCTTTAGTTCTCATTTCAGAAATTCTGGAGTTGCAATGATCGTCATACCCGCGATTGACCTGAAGAACGGTTGCTGTGTGCGCCTCGAGCAGGGGCTGATGGACAAGGATACGGTTTTCAACGACGACCCGGGTGCCCAGGCAGCCGAGTGGCAGCGCCAGGGCGGCGAACTGCTGCACATCGTGGACCTGGACGGTGCCTTTGCAGGCGAGCCGAAAAACCGCACTGCCATCGAGGCGATCGTTAAATCCGTCAGCATCCCGACCCAGTTGGGTGGCGGCATCCGCGACATCGCCACCGTCGAAGCCTACCTCTCCCTCGGGATCGGCCGGGTCATCATCGGCACCGCAGCTCAGCGCAACCCCGAGTTTGTCAAAGAAGCCTGCGAGAAGTTCCCGGGACAGGTGGTGGTCGGCATCGACGCCAAAAACGGCATGGTCGCGGTACAGGGGTGGGCCGAGGTGACCGGCGTGACGGCAACCGAACTCGCCAAGAAGTTCGAAGGCTACGGCGTCTCCGCCATCATCTACACCGACATCAGCCGCGACGGCATGATGCAGGGGCCGAACATCGAGGCGACCAAGGCGCTTGCCGAGGCGATCAGCATCCCCGTCATCGCCTCCGGCGGCCTCTCCTCGCTGAAGGACATCGAGAACCTGATGGCCATCGAGTCCTCCGGCGTGTCCGGCGTCATCACCGGCAAGGCCATCTACAGCGGTGCCATCAAGCTGGCAGAGGCGATCGCCCTGACTAAGAAATAAGAGGCTGTTTCGGAGAAACAACACGATGCTGACCAAGAGAATCATTCCCTGCCTCGACGTTAAAGGTGGACGCGTTGTCAAAGGCGTCCAGTTCCTCGGCCTGCGCGACGCCGGCGACCCGGTGGAGATCGCCGAGATGTACGACGCCCAGGGCGCCGATGAACTCACCTTCCTCGATATCACCGCTTCCTCGGACGACCGCGACATCATCATCGACGTGGTGCGCCGCACCGCCGAGCGCGTCTTCATGCCGCTCACCGTGGGCGGTGGCGTTCGGGTGGTCGAAGACATCCGGCGCCTGTTGAACGCGGGTGCCGACAAGGTCTCCATCAACACCGCAGCGGTGCACCGTCCCGAGTTCGTGAGCGAGGCGGCTGAGAAATTCGGTTCCCAGTGCACCGTGGTTGCCATCGATGCCCGCAGCCGCGCAGGCGGTGGGTGGGAGGTCTACACCCACGGCGGCCGCAACCCGACCGGAATCGACGCCATCGAGTGGGCGCACAAGATGGAGAGCCTGGGCGCCGGCGAGATCCTTCTGACCAGCATGGACCGCGACGGCACCAAGGACGGCTACGACCTGCCGCTCACCCGCGCCGTGGTCGACGCGGTCAGCATCCCGGTCATCGCCTCCGGCGGCGTCGGGAACCTCTCGCATCTCTACGACGGCTTTACCCAGGGCGGCGCCAGCGCCTGCCTGGCCGCCTCCATCTTCCATTACCGGGAGCACACCATCGAAGAGGCCAAGCAGTACCTGCGCGGCCGCGGCGTGGCGGTGCGGCTCTAGGCGGTAAGTGCCTCCAACGTGTTCACGACAAGTTTCCACTCTCCCCCGCCCTTGACACGAGGGGGCAGGGGGGCGGGTGAAGCCACCACGAAGTGATCTGGTCGCAGCTGCAGGCCTCCCCCTCACCCCGACCCTCCCCCGCCAGGGGGAGGGAGAGCTTGCCCGAGTTAATAGAAGATCCAGCTTCACCCACCGTGCAGATGCCTGCACGAATCCCCGTGCAGGAGCTCCATCATGGAAAAACCCACCGACGACATCATCTCCGCGGTCTACCGTGTCATCCAGGAACGCAAGACGAACCCCACCGACTCCTCCTATACCGCGAGCCTCATGGCCAAGGGAATCGACAAGATCCTCAAGAAGCTGGGCGAAGAGGCGACTGAGGTGGTCATTGCGGGCAAGGGTGGCAAGCGCGAAGAGATCGTCTACGAGACCGCCGACCTCATCTTCCACAACCTGGTGCTGCTCGGTTTCTACGACATCGACCCCGAAGAAGTCTTCAACGAGCTGCGCCGCCGCTTCGGGATCTCGGGCATTGAAGAGAAGGCGTCCCGCAAAGATAAGTAAGGATGTCCAGATAAACTCATTGACAAATATCGTCACGATGCTATATTGCTCTTTCGTGAAAAACTCTGCCGGCCCCGATCTGCCCACAAGTTATTAAATCCAAAGAAAGAAGGGGGGGGAATATGAATGCCGGGAGTAAAGGTAAAAGAAGCTGAACCGTTTGAGCTTGCGCTCAAGAAGTTCAAAAAGCAGTGCGAGAAAGCCGGGATCCTTTCGGAAGTGCGCAAGCGTGAGCACTACGAAAAACCGAGCATCAAGAAGAAGAAAAAGGCCATCGCTGCTCGCAAGCGTGCTCTGAAGAAGCAGCGTAAGATGGTTGACTAAGAGGGAAGTATGCAACTGCGGGAGAGACTTACTGCGGCAATGAAGGATGCGATGAGGAACCGTGACTCGTTACGGCTCTCCGCTATCCGCATGGTGCTCTCCTCGGTGAAAAACCGCGACATCGAGCTTAGACGCGAGATGAACGATCAGGAGATCACCGAAACCATCGTAACCCTCTGCAAACAGCGCAGGGAGTCCATCAGGCTTTTCAAAGAAGCTGGCAGGCAGGAGCTTGTGGATAAGGAGGAGGCCGAGCTCGCGCTCATGCAGGAATTCCTCCCCCAGCAGCTGACACGGGAAGAGCTGGAGGCCCTCGTGGCCCAGGCTATCTCGGAGACCTCCGCCACAAGCGGAAAAGACATGGGCAAGGTGATGAAACACCTGCAACCCCTGGTTTCCGGCCGCGCAGATGGCAAGCTGGTTAGCGAAGTTGTAAAGCAGAAACTCGCATGATAAACGCCCCCGGAACCAACATTCCGGGGGTTGTGCGGGTTCTTCGATGTATTGAGTGGGGGCGAATCTAGCGATTGCCCCTTCTTTTACTTTGTGGCAGCTACCAGGTGCGTGGATGATCCTTCTCGATATTCTTATCTGGGCAGTTTTGCTGTTTTTCGTAGCTAAAGGTTTCTCAAAAGGGCTGATTCGGGAGGCCTGCTCCCTGCTCGGCCTGGTTCTCGGTGGCTGGGCCGCCTTCAGGTATTACTCTTCTCTCAGCCAGGGGATCCGGGTACTCATAAATCTCCCGCCCCAGGTTGCGCAGCCGCTCGCGTTTCTACTCATCTTTCTGCTGCTTGGCATCCTCTTTTATTTCCTCGGTCATCTGCTCACGGTTATCTTCAAGATCATGCTCTTGGGCGGGATCAATCGGATCGGCGGTGTCGTGTTCGGCTTTCTGGAAGGGGGATTCATCGTCTGCATGGTGCTCTACCTGGCAAGCACGAAGCCGATGCCCGACAAGGTAAAGGTGGCGATCGCGAAGTCGAAGACCGCGCACGCCTTCTCCGCAACGGGAGGCAGCATCGCGGCAGGGTGGGAAGGGCCGGCGCGCAGGGAATTGTCTCGGATTGGTGCAGGAGTTGGCGCACAATAGCAGCAAGGATACTCTAACGTGTCGATGATACCGGATGACAAAGTCAGGGAGGTGCGGGAAAGGGCCTCCATATACGAGGTCATCTCCGGCTACATGAGTCTCAGGAAATCCGGGGCTAACTACCAGGGCATCTGTCCCTTTCATGGGGAGAAGACGGCGTCCTTCAACGTGAACCCGGCCCGCGGCATCTTTCACTGTTTCGGCTGCGGCGCGGGCGGCAACGTCGTCACCTTCGTGATGCGCATGGAGGGGATGAACTTCCCCCAGGCGGTGAAGTTCCTGGCCAAGCGGGTCGGTGTGGAGATTCCGGAGCGGCCGCTGACTCGCGAAGAGAAGCACAAACTCGACGAGCAGGAAATGCTCTACGAGATCAACGAAATCGCCGCACAGTTTTACCGCAGGGTGCTGGAGTCCGACGAGACCGGTGCCCTGGGGCGGCAGTACCTGGTGAAGCGCGGGGTCGACGACGACATCGCCGTCACCTACCGGATGGGCTTCGCACCCGCAGGCTGGGACAACTTGGCCAAGCACCTGCAGCGCAAGGGGATCGCGCCGGCCCAAGCGGAACAACTGGGGCTGCTGCGCAAGCGCGAGGGGCGGGACGGTTATTACGACACCTTCCGCAACCGCTTGCTCTTCACCATCGCCGACCTGCACGGCCGGGCCATCGGCTTCGGCGGCCGGGTGATGGACGATTCGCTCCCCAAGTACATCAACTCGCCCGAGTCGGCCATCTACCGCAAGAGCGAGGTGCTCTTCGGCCTCGACCTGGCCAAGAAGGGGATGCGGGAGCAGGGGAGCGCCATCATCGTCGAGGGGTACTTCGACCACCTGGCGCTCTACCGGGCCGGATTCCGCAACGTGGTGGCCACCTGCGGCACGGCGCTCACCCCGCAGCACCTGAAGCTCTTGAGGCGCTACGCCGAAAAGGTGTACATGCTCTTCGACGGCGACGAGGCGGGACGCAAGGCGACGGTCCGCTCTATGGAGCTCTTCCTGGAGGAAGGGTTCCCGGCGCGGGTGATCGAGGTTCCCAAAGAGGACGACCCGGACACCTTCATCCGCCGCGAGGGAGCCGCCGGTTTCGCGCCGCTTCTGGAAAAGGCGCTCCCCATCTTCCAGTTCTACTACCGGGGCGTGGCGGCCAGCATCGACACCAGCAGCGTGGAAGGGAAGGTGGCCTTCGTCAACGAAGTGGGGCCGCGTCTCGTTAAGATCCAAGACCCCCTTGAGCGCGGGCTTTACGAACAGGAAATCTGCAAAGCGGCGGGGATCGATCTCGCCATGCTGCGCAGGAAAGTCGGCGGGCCGGTTCCCGCCGCACCCCAGGCGGCACCGCAGCCCCGGCCCAAGCCGCGGCCGGCACTGCGCCAGGGGCCAAGCACCGAAGAGGTGCTGCTTACCCTGATGGTGAAGTTCCCGGAGGTGGTTACCAAAGTCCGGGAAGCTGGGCCCGAAGCCCTATTCAGCGGCGGGCATCTGCACGTTGCCCAGGCCGTGGTGGCCCAGTCGCTCGACGGCGACCTCGACCTCTCAAGGGTGCTGGAATCGCTCGAGTCGCCAGAAGAGCGCACCCGGCTCTCCGGGCTCTTCGTGCAGGACGACCACCTGGAGGACATCGATCCCCTGAAAGCTTTCGAACAGTGCCGCCAGACGCTGCAGCGCGGCGCGCTGAAGGGGGACGCCAAAACCCTCAGGTTGGAACTTGCCCAGCTCGATCCGGAATCCCCCCGGTTCCGGGAGATACTGTTGGAGCTGGAGACATTGCGTAACAAGAAATCGAAATTATTATAGTAGGCATCGTAGTCGCGGAGTGTGGTAAATGGCAAAGAAAAGCATGGATGAAGTGAAGCAGCTCATCGACCTTGGCAAAGAGAAGGGCTTTCTCACCTATGAGGAAGTCAACGACCTCTTGCCGCCCGACATCGTCTCGTCCGACCAGATCGACGATGTGATGAGCATGTTCGGAGATATGGACATCGAGATCGTGGACTCCGCCCAGAAGGTGAAGATCCCCAAGATCAAGATGGACCTCGAAGAAGACGAGGAGCACGAAGGGGAGCAGGAAGAGGTCGAGTTCGAACCCGGCACCCTCGGCCGCACCAGCGACCCGGTCCGCATGTACCTGCGCGAGATGGGCTCGGTGTCCCTCCTGACCCGTGAGGGTGAGGTGGAGATCGCCAAGCGTATCGAGGTGGGCGAGCGTGACGTGGCAAGCGTCATCCTGAACACCCCGATTACCGTGAAAGAAGTGATCTCTCTGGGTGAGCGGCTCAGGAAGTTCCAGATCGGCGCCATCGAGATCAGCAAGGACGTCGAGGAAGAGGTTATCGAAGAGGGCGAAGAGGACCTGCAGGCAACGCGCGTTCTGGGGATCATCGACGAGATCAGGGACATCGACACCCGCATGGAGGAGATCCAGACCTCGCTCGAGCAACTCGCCGAGGGTCACAAGGACCGCGACGCCCTGCAGCAGGAGCACACCGAGCACAAGGTGAAGATGGCGGAGCTCCTTAAGTCCCTGCGTCTCAAGGACCGCCACATTGAGAAGATCGCCCAGCGCCTGAAAGAACTCTCCTGCAAGGTCGACCTGGTGATGCAGGAGGTCACCGAGCTGGAGAAAGAGACCAGCACCCAGATGGTGCCGTTCCTGACGTCCTTCGACAGCCTGAAGGGAGGCAGCGAAGCCCAGTTCAAAAGCGGCCTCAACATGACCCAGGACGAGGCGCAGAAGCTCGAGAAGCGCTACCGCTCCACCGAGAAGAAGCTCACCAAGATCGAGCAGGAGTCCGGCTTCAAGGCGAGCGAGCTGCACAATGCACTCCTGGCCATCGAGGAAGGGGAGCGGAAGGCGAAGCTGGCCAAGAGCGAGCTCGTCGAGGCAAACCTCCGCCTGGTGGTCTCCATCGCCAAGAAATACACCAACCGTGGCCTGCAGTTCCTCGACCTGATCCAGGAAGGGAACATCGGCCTCATGAAGGCCGTAGACAAGTTCGAGTACCAGCGCGGCTACAAGTTCTCCACCTACGCCACCTGGTGGATCCGTCAGGCCATCACCCGCGCCATCGCGGACCAGGCCCGCACCATCCGTATCCCGGTGCACATGATCGAGACCATCAACAAGCTGATCCGCACCTCGCGCCAGTTGGTGCAGGAGATCGGTCGCGAGCCCTCCCCGGAGGAGATCGCCGAGCGCATGGCGCTGCCGCTCGACAAGGTGCGCAAGGTCCTGAAGATCGCCAAGGAGCCGATCTCCCTGGAGACCCCGATCGGCGAGGAAGAAGATTCCCACCTTGGGGACTTCATCGAGGACAAGGGCGTGGTTTCCCCCCTCGAGGCGGTCATCAAGGCGAACCTCTCCGAGCAGACCTCGCGCGTGCTTTCCACCCTCACCCCGCGTGAGGAGAAGGTCCTCAGGATGCGTTTCGGCATCGGCGAGAAGAGCGACCACACACTCGAAGAGGTCGGACAGGACTTCGAGGTGACCCGCGAGCGTATACGGCAGATCGAGGCCAAGGCGCTCAGGAAGCTGCGCCACCCGAGCCGGGCGAAGAAGCTGAAGAGCTTCGTAGAGTAAAGCCACCAGGGCCGCACCGGATTCCGGCGCGGCCCTTTTCTTTGAGACACAAAGCTTCAATTTTGCCACGGAGACACGGAGCACACGGAGAAGGCGAAATGCCTCGACCCGACCCGGGCTTTGGGCTTTACCCCCGGTCTTGCAGTGGGCTTATCTCCGTGCTCTCCGTGTCTCGGTGGCGAAATCAGTTTTTTGAAGAGGTGAAACGATGCATAAAAAAGCGGTAATCCTGTACAGCGGCGGGCTCGATTCCACCACCTGCCTGGCCATCGCCCGCGAGCAGGGCTTCGAGCCCTACGCGATCAGCTTCCGGTACGGCCAGCGCCACGCGCACGAGATGGAGGTCGCCAAGCGCAACGCGCGTCCCATGGGCGCGGTGGATCATCTGGTAGTGGACTTCGACCTGAGGAAAATGGGGGGGAGCGCGCTCACCTCGGACGTCGCCGTCCCGAAGACCGGCGTCGAGGAGAACGAGATCCCGGTTACCTACGTGCCGGCCCGCAACACCATCTTCCTCTCCTTCGCCCTGGGCTGGGCCGAAGTGCTGGGAGCCTTCGACATCTTCATCGGCGTGAACGCGCTCGATTACTCAGGCTACCCGGATTGCCGCCCCGAGTTCGTCGAGGCCTACGAGAAGATGGCGAACCTCGCCACCAAGGCGGGTGTCGAAGGGCGCAAGCTCACCATCCACACCCCGCTCATCAGCCTCACCAAGGCCGAGATCGTCAAGAAGGGGCTCTCGCTTGGCGTCGACTACGCCCAGACCCACTCCTGCTACGACCCGGCAGAGGACGGTGCCGCCTGCGGCCTGTGCGACTCCTGCCGCCTGCGCCTGAAAGGGTTCGCCGAGGCGGGCGTGAGCGATCCGGCCCGGTACGTTAAGGGGTAGCATCCGATAAGCAACACAGACGAAGGTGGTAACGTGAACGATACGACTCCAGGCAATTCTCCGCAGGAAGCCTCCTGCTGCGCAACGCACAGCAAAGATGCCAAGCACAAGCTGAGCGATGTCCAACTTACCCACGACACGCGTAACATCCCGATCAGCAAGGTTGGCGTGAAGGACATCTCCTATCCCATCGTGGTTATGGACAAGAACCGCTCCTTCCAGAACACCATCGCGCGCATCAACATGTACGTCGACCTGCCGCACCACTTCAAGGGGACCCACATGAGCCGTTTCGTGGAGATCCTCAACAAGTACCGGGAAGACATCGCGCTGGACAAGATGGAGACCATCCTGGCGACCATGAAGCAGAAACTCGGTGCCTCCAACGCCCACATGGAGCTGGAGTTCCCCTACTTCGTCGAGAAGGAGGCGCCGGTCTCCAAGGCGAAGAGCCTCATGGAGTACTCCTGTACCTTCAGCGCCTCTCTGTCCGACAGGTTCGACTTCGTGCTGGGGATCAAGGTGCCGGTCACCTCGCTTTGCCCCTGCAGCCGCGAGCTCTCGGCCTACGGCGCCCACAACCAGCGCTCCATCATGACGGTCCAGGTCCGCTACAACGAGTTCATCTGGATCGAGGATCTCATCGAGGTCATCGAGGAGTGCGGCTCGTCGCCGGTCTACTCGCTGTTAAAACGCGAAGACGAGAAGTTCGTCACCGAGCGCGCCTACGAAAATCCACGTTTCGTCGAGGACATGGTGCGCGAGGCGACGGTCCGGCTGCTCGCCATGGACAACATCACCTGGTTCTCCGTTGAGGCCGAAAATTTCGAGTCGATCCACAAACATAGCGCCTATGCGGCCATCGAGCGCAGCAAGTAGCCCATCTGTCGGACAACGCCGGTCAATGCATTGACTGTGGATAACTCTGTTGATAAACGGCAAAAATGTGGACAAAACTAGCTTTTAACTTTTCATTTACTCTTTTTAAATAGTGCCTTGCTAATGAATCCTGTACTCGCCGTCTTCGCAAAAACCCCGCATCCTGGCAAGGTTAAGACCCGCCTGGCACCCGCTCTCACTCCCGAAGAGGGGGCTGAACTCTACCACTGTATGCTCCAGGACACGATTTCCCGGGTGCGTACCCTCGGTGTGGAAACCGTCATATTCTACGATGGAGACGAGGAGTTCTTCAGGAACTTCCATCCCGGCCTCAGACTGATCCGACAGCACCAGGCGGGACTGGGCGAGCGGTTGGAGGCAGCTTTCAGGCAACTGGAGGAACTCGGCTACCGGGAGCGGGTCGTGATCGGCAGCGATGCCCCGGATCTGCCGCTCCCCTTCATCCGCGAGGCGTTCGACCTGCTCGGTGCAGGGAAAGACGTCGTCTTCGGTCCCGCTGAGGACGGCGGCTACTACCTGGTCGGATTGAGCGGCGGGATGGCAGATCTCTTCCAAGGTGTCCCCTGGTCCACCTCGGAGGTCCTTGCGGTGAGCCACCAGAAGGCGAGGGGCGCGGGGTTCGAGGTGGAGCTGATTTCCACCTGGTACGATATCGACAGTTACGACGATCTCTTGCGCCCCGGGTTGTACGACCCCGGGAGCGGAGCCACTTTCACCCGGCACTATCTTTTGGAGCACGGCATCGAGCCTTCCGGCGCCGCTGTCCGATCGTGCGGCTGAGCTAGCTGCGCAGGCTTTCGTTTTCATGGTAAAGTTTTTCCGGCCGGGGAGAGCGACCTGGCCCTGAGTCCGACCGCACCGCACCTACTGACGCTGCAAGTCCGGCTTCCTTCCGAATCCTGAATCTCAGTCCGACAACCCCAGCAAAACGGTTACCCCATGCCCGATACTGCGCACAGAATCCTCAACGAGGTCTTCGGCTTCAAGGCGTTCCGGCCCCATCAGCGCGAGATCGTCGAGCACGTCATCGCCGGCGGTGATGCCTTCGTGCTGATGCCGACCGGCGGCGGGAAATCGCTCTGCTTCCAGGTCCCGGCGCTCTGCCTCCCCGGCACGGCGCTGGTGGTCTCGCCGCTCATTTCGCTTATGAAGGACCAGGTGGATGCCCTGCGGGAAAACGGTGTGCCTGCCGGGTGCTACAACTCGGCACTCACCGAGGCCGAGGCGCGCCGGGTGCTGGCCCAACTGCACGCGGGCGAACTGAAGCTCCTCTACGTGGCGCCCGAGCGGCTATTGAGCGACGGCTTCATCGAGCGGATCAAAGAACTCCCCATCTCCCTGTTCGCCATTGACGAGGCGCACTGCGTCTCCGCCTGGGGGCACGATTTCCGTCCGGAGTACGCCCAACTCGGCATGCTGCGCGAGATCTTCCCGCAGGTCCCGATGATCGCGCTCACCGCGACCGCCGACAGCCAGACCAGAAGCGACATCCTCTCCCAGTTGGGGCTTTCCCGGGCGGCCTGCTACGTGGCCGGCTTCGATCGCCCCAACATCCGCTACAACGTCGTGGAAAAGCACAAGCCATTCAACCAGCTGACCGCCTTTCTCGCCGGCAGAAAGGATGAGGCAGGCATCGTGTATGCCCTTTCCCGCAATCGGGTTGAAGAGGTTGCCGACAAGTTGGCTGCCAACGGAATCAAGGCGGCAGCCTACCACGCCGGGCTTCCGGACAAGGAGCGCCATCGGGTGCAGGATGCCTTTTTGAAGGATGACATCCGGGTCGTCGTCGCGACCGTCGCCTTCGGGATGGGGATCGACAAGTCGAATGTGCGCTTTGTGGTGCACTACGACATGCCCAAGAGCATCGAGAGTTACTACCAGGAAACGGGGCGCGCCGGGCGCGACGGGCTTCCTGCCGAGGCGCTGCTCCTCTTTGGATACGGCGATATTGCCATCGCGCGCGGGCTGATCGAAAGCGGCAACAACGCGGAGCAGAACCGGATCGAGCTGCACAAGCTGAACTGCATGGCAGCCTTCGCCGAGGCACAGACCTGCCGACGCCGGGTGCTTCTGGGGTACTTCGGGGACCGGCTGGAGAAGGACTGCGGCAACTGCGACATCTGCGAGAGCCCGCCCGAGCGCTTCGACGCCACTGAGAACGCGCGCAAGGCGCTCTCCTGCGTGTACCGGGTCGGCCAGCGTTTCGGGATGATGCACGTGATCGACGTGCTGCGCGGCTCCCAGAACCACCGCATCCTCGAGCTCAGACACGAAAAGCTCTCCACCTACGGCATCGGCAAGGACCTCTCCCAGGACGCCTGGAGCGGCCTGATCCGGCAACTGGTGCATCTGGGGTATCTCGAACAGGATCTGGCCAACTACTCCGTTTTGCGGCTCACCGAGCTGGCGAGACCGCTCTTAAAGGGGGAGGAAAAGCTGGAGCTGGCGCGTCCGAGGGACAGCAGGGTGGTCGAGAAGAAGAGCACGAGCGCAAAGAAGCCGGGCTACGACGGTGCTCTTTTCCAGGAGCTCAGGGAGCTCAGGAAGGCGATCGCCGACGAGCAGCAGGTGCCGCCCTTTGTCGTCTTCGCCGATGCGACGCTCGCCGAGATGGCAGCCCAGAAGCCCAGAGACAAGTGGGAGCTCTTGAAGATCACCGGCGTCGGTCAGCACAAGCTCGCCCGCTACGGCGACGCCTTCCTGCGGGTGATCAAGGAGCACAAGGAAGGGTAGGGGATTGGTTGGGTACGGTCTCGGACTCTCGTGATCAAAAAAGCGAAGGGGGATCGGCAGCAAAGCCAGTCCCCCTTTTTTCGTTTCATGTACCTCGTTTCCATGCTCGAGCTGCAACCCTACCGGATCACCTCCAGCAAATACCCGCTCTTCTCCAGGTGCTTCACCACGTCCTGGATATGCTCGGCGCCCCTGGTCTCCAGCTCCACCAACACCTCGGTTTTTCCGATGGGGAGCGATTTCGAGCGACGGTCGTGGGTGATTATCGAGATGTTGGCCCTAGCCTCGGCGATGACGGCGGAAAGCCGTGCCAGGGCGCCAGGCACGTCGTCCAGCTCGACCTTGAGCTTCAGGTAGCGCCCCGCTGCCAAGAGGCCGCGCTCCACAACCACCGCGATGGTCTTCACATCGATGTTCCCGCCGGAGAGGACCGCTACGGTTTTCCCGGAGAGCCGTTTTACCCGCCCGTTCAAAAGTGCGGCGAGGCCGACTGCACCGGCCCCCTCGACCATCAGTTTGTTGCGCTCCAAAAGAGAAACGATGGCAAGGGCGATCTCCTCCTCGTCAACCAAGACCACCTCGTCCACCAGATCCTTTACCACCGGAAAGGTCTGATCTCCTACCGTCTTCACCGCGATACCGTCGGCGAGACTCGCCATGATGGGGGCGGTGAGAATATGTCCCTTTTTCAGGGAGAGCTGCATGGACGGAGCTGCGGCAGACTCGACGCCGATGATGCGCACGTGGGGATGGGTTTCCTTGATGGCGCGGGCGATGCCGGCAATGAGACCACCGCCGCCGATGGGAACCAGCACGTTGGCAAGATCCGGCAGGTCTTCCAAAAGCTCCAGTCCGATAGTCCCCTGCCCAGCCATGACGTAGGGATCGTTGAACGGGTGCACGAAGAGCGCACCGCCCGCCTCGGCCTCGCGCAGGGCTGCGGAGCAAGCTTCGTCGAAGTTCTTCCCTTCCAATACCACGGTGGCGCCGTAATCGCGGGTGGCGAAGACCTTCTGGGGCGGGGTGCTCTCGGGCATGTACACCGTTGCCTTCACGCCGAGAAGATCGGCCGAGAAGGCAACGCCCTGGGCGTGGTTGCCGGCCGAAGCGGTGATCACGCCGCCGGAGAGCGCCTGGCGGGGTTGCGAGGTCATGAAGTTGAGAGCGCCGCGGATCTTGAAAGCACCGGTCCTCTGCAGGTTTTCACACTTGAAGTAGAGCGGCAGGCCGAGTTGCTCGCTGAAGTGGTGGGCCTGGATCAGTTCCGTGCGGCGCACCCTTTTCTTGAGTCGGTGGGCGGCGTCGAGGATCAGGTTGTAATCGAGCATGGGTTCCTTCCGGCGGGATGAAAACTGCGGTTCTCCGCCACAAAGAGGCACAAAAGTCACAAAAGATGCTGGGCGATACGGCTTCAACCTGGTCATCATTCCAGGTATTTCTCTTTTGTGTATCTTGTGTCTTTCTGCGGCCACCTGCCTTTATGGGTTAGTGGTCGTGATGGTGATCGTGGTGATGGTGGTCGCCCGAGCAGCTGTGCCCGTGCCGGTGTGCATGCGCGTGGCCGTGGGACGAAAAGCGTGGGCGGTGGCGGAACTGTTTCGGGTGCCCCGCGTCGGTGGTGCAGCTGGTGCTCTCCACCTGCAGCGTGGTGTGCGAGATGTGGAAGAGCTCGAACAGGCGCTCTTCGATCTTGCGCAAAAGCCCGCTGTGGTCGCCGCGGTAGCTCGCCGGCACTACCACGTGCCCCGAAAGCGCATTGATGTGCGAGCAGATGGTCCAGATATTGAGGTGATGCACCTCTTCGACCCCGTCCACCTCACGGATGGCGGCGGCAACCCGGTTCACCTCGAGGCCGCGCGGTACCCCCTCGAGCAGGATGTGCAGGGAATCTCGCACCACGCGCCAGGAGCCCCAGAAGATCACGAAGCCGATCCCGACCGAGATGATGGCGTCCAAAAGGTACCAGTCGGTGAAGTACATGACGATGCCGCCGGCGATGACGCCGACCGAGGCGGCTGCGTCGCCGATCATGTGCAGGAAGGCGCTGTGCACGTTGAGGTCGTCGTGCGAGTGGGAGTGCAGGGCTCCCGCGGCGAAGACGTTCATGGCGAGGCCCACCGCGGCGATGAGCATCATCGGAAAGCTCTTCACCTCTTCGGGGTGCTGGATCCGCCCCATCGCCTCGTAGCAGATGACCAGGGCGATGATGAACACGGTGCTGCCGTTTATGAAGGAGGCAAAGACCTCCATCCGGTGCCAGCCGAAGGTGCGGGTGTCGGTCGCGGGGTAGGAGGAGAGCTTGATGGCGCCCAGCGAGAGGAGCAGCGCAAAGAGGTCGAGAAACACGTGGGCCGCATCGGAGAGCAGGGCCAGCGAGTTGGTCCACAGACCGCCGATCACCTCCGCGATGAGCGTCGCGGCGGTGAGGAAGATGGCGAACTTGAAACGCCCGGCAATGCTCTGGTCCAGATGAGTCTCGGCGTGCGCGTGCATATGGTGCCTCAGACGGCAGGGTCGTAGTTTCCTGCCAATTGCGTCTTAGAAGTTGAGGGCAGCCTTGAGCGAGTAAATCATCCGCTCCTGGTACTCAACCTCGGCGGTAACCCCAAAAAGGGGCAGCGGAGATATCTTGAGCCCGGCGAAATAGCGCGGCTGCCAGAACTCTTCGGTCTTAAGCGGCACTCCCCCTTGCAGGGCCGTGGAGAGCGACTGCAACTGCCCGGTCGCCTTGCTGTTCACGTAGACTGCGCCGGCCCCGACGTACGGAGTCAATATCAAAAGCCCCTTGCTGAGCGTCGCGTCGACACCGGCGGTCTGCAGCTCGAGGTCGTTGACGCCGGCAAGCTTCGTGTAGCTGCCGCGGATGCCAAGAGCGGGGGTGGCGGCGCTCCCTTCAAGAATCGCCTTGCTCACTTCGAAGCCGTACAGCTTGATGTTGGAATCGGGGACATAGGAGTACATGGCGCCCACGTCGATACCCCAGAAGAGCCCTTTCCTGGCCCGCAGCTTGGGCAGCAGCAAAAAGGACGGGGCGTCGTTGCCGAAGGCGGCCCGCCAATAGTCGGCATCCTTCTTGATGTCGACAGCGGTGACCTCTACGCCGATGTCAAACCCGGTCAGGCCCAGCGGCTCAGCCGGTGCGGTGTTCTTGTAGGAAATGGCGGCTCCCGCCTGGTGGCTTAGGCTCTTGAACGCGCTCTGACCGATCCCTTGGGTGAAGCTGAGATCCCGTGCCAAAGCCTCGGCTCCAGTGGTTAAAAGTAGTGACAGGGCCATTATAATGATCTTCTTCACGGCGTCCTCCGTTCTCATTGAAAAGTACGACACGTTTTAATCTTAGCAGAGGCACCTTTTAGGGTCAATCACTTAGGGCCTTTGGCGCCTTGCAATTTTCTGCATATACTGTTAACCTTCCGGCCAAAGTCATGTTGGAGGAAAGCGTAAATGGAACCGATTCACCACCGTCTCATTATACTTGGATCCGGCCCGGCCGGTTACAGTGCAGCGATCTACGCGGCGCGTGCCAACCTGAACCCGGTACTGATTACCGGGCTGCAGCAGGGCGGGCAGCTCATGCAAACGATGGAGGTGGACAACTGGCCTGGCGACCCCGACGGTGTGATGGGGGCCGACCTTATGGAGCGCATGCGGCGTCATGCCGAGCGCTTCGGCACCGAAATGATCTACGACCATATCCATACTGCACAGGTGAGGAAGCCTCCCTTCGTCCTGGAAGGCGACAGCGGCACCTACAGCTGTGATGCGCTGATCATCGCGACCGGTGCCTCGGCCCGGTACCTTGGACTCCCTTCCGAGCAGGCTTTCAAAGGAAAGGGGGTCTCCGCCTGTGCGACATGTGACGGATTTTTCTATCGCGGCAAGCCCGTCGCGGTCGTTGGCGGCGGCAGCACTGCCATCGAGGAAGCCCTCTACCTCGCCAACATCGCCAGCCACGTAACCGTGGTGCACCGCAGGGACAAGTTCCGGGCCGAGAAGATCCTGGTCGACCGCCTGATCGAGAAGACCCAGACCGGCAAGGTCACCATCGAGTGGAACCAGACCCTTGAAGAGGTCCTGGGTGACGAGTCCGGTGTCACCGGCATCCGCATCCGCCACAGCAGCGGCTCGGACAAGGTCATCTCCGTGCACGGCTGCTTCATTGCTATCGGTCACACCCCGAACACCCATCTCTTCAAGGGGCAGCTGGACATGGAGGATGGCTACATCCGCACCAACGGCGGCTGCGACGGCGACGCCACCGCGACCAGCGTGCCGGGGGTCTTCGCCGCCGGCGACGTGCAGGATCAACTCTACAAGCAGGCGATCACCTCCGCCGGCACCGGCTGCATGGCGGCCCTCGACGCGGATCGCTACCTGGAGATGCTGAAGGACTAACGCGGGGATTAGGGACTGGGGACTAGGGGCTAACAAGGCAAGGACGTTCTTAGTTCTATGCTCTAAGTTGGACAACTTGGGGCTGGGGACGAGAATCGGGCTGCGCGTGCTATCGGATTCCGCCGCGCGTGCTATGCTTTTTGCTGCGTTTGTTCCTACTCCAAAAGTCTTGGGCACACGAGATTCGCTCCTACCACAGGCCGTAAGGTGAAACCGGTAGGGGCGAGTCTTGTTTCTGCCTGTCTGCAGCGGAGGGCTCATGCTCGCCAAGGTCCTCTCCAGTGCCCTGTTGGGCATCGACGCGATCATCATCGATGTCGAGGTCGACATCGCCCAGGGGCTGCCGCAACTCGCCACGGTCGGGCTCCCTGACAACGCGGTCAAGGAGAGCAAGGACCGCGTCAAGGCCGCCCTCAAAAATACCGGCTACGAATTCCCCAACCGTAAGATCACCGTGAACCTCGCCCCTGCCGACGTGAAGAAGGAGGGGGCTTCCTTCGACCTCCCCATCTCCATCGGCATCTTGGCCGCCACCGCCGTCATCAAGCCCGAAAAATTGAGCCGCTACATCCTTTTGGGGGAACTCTCCCTGGACGGGAGCGTGAAGCCGGTGCGCGGCTGCCTGTCGGTAGCCGTGGCGGCGCGTGAGGCGGGACTTGCCGGCATCGTCATCCCGGTGGAGAACGTCTGCGAGGGTGGGGTCGTCGAAGGGATCGAGGTGATCGGGGTGAGCGAGCTCTCCCAAGTTGTCGATTTCCTGAACGGCAAGCTCGAGATCCCGGCCTACCGTGCCGAACTCGCCGACCTGTTCAGCCAGGGAGGGGAGGCAGGGGACGACTTCAGCGAGGTGCGCGGCCAGGAACACGCCAAGCGCGCCCTCGAGGTAGCGGCGGCCGGAAGCCATAATCTCCTGATGATAGGACCGCCAGGATCCGGGAAGACCATGTTGGCCAGGCGCATTCCCTCTATTTTGCCGCCCATGCTCTTCGAGGAGGCGATCGAGACCAGCAAGGTCTATAGCGTGATGGGGCTTTTGGAGCGCGACCACGCACTGATTTCCAGCCGTCCCTTCCGCTCGCCGCACCACACCATCTCCGATGTCGGGCTCATCGGCGGCAGCTGTGACTTTTCAAAATAGACGCGACTGATTGAGAATAAATGCGACAGAAGAGTTTAAAAGTGCGTTTCTAAATTCCAAAGCTCGAGCTAGCGGCTAATTTTGAAAACTTTACAGCCATAGTGAAACACGGTATTTTGAATTAGGAGTACTTTTGAACCTAGTAGATGTAACTGACACTCCTGGACCGGTTGCGGAATGGACCGCCGGGAAACGGGTTTTTTATGAACTTGCAGCGTCGCTCTGAAATACGCTCCCTTGAAATACATAAAGAGGTTGTTAAGGTTCTAATTGCATCTCCCGAACTGTGGGCTAAGGTGCGCTCGAATATAGAGGAATGTCTCCAGGTTTCTCCCTGTCCTGCCTATGAAGAGTGGTGGGAGATTCTCAATACTTGGCCGAAAGAGCAAATTTTCCGTCTTTTAACTACTGATTCTGAAGAGTCATCTAGGTTGCGAAGCTCGACCCCATTCACTGGCATAATTTCTCAAGAAAAACGAAATGAAATCTTTGCAAAGTTCTCTAGGGCAGCAAATCCTCACCAACCTTTTTAATTCTGCTGAAGTTGGCGAGATCCACTCCACTCTCTTTGACTTGCTCAGACGAATTGAATCCTACTCCCTCCACGAATAGTGCCGCTGCTCATTTGTTTACACGGACCTCACTCTCTCTGATGTTGAAAATGGCATTGCAGCATGGAGCAACTGTCAAGTTGCTAAATTCCGTTGTTTCGCTCCAGTGGTGCCCATAACTTTAGTCTTTGACAGATCTGATCAGTTTTCTTGTCCCAAAGAAACTGTTGGCCTTGTGGCGCAAAATTTGCAGTACAAGGCCGGATGGGAAATGTTGCGTTCAGTAATACACGGGCGAGTGGACAAGGTGGTAAATGATTAGTTTCGTCAGCCAAGGAGAAGTCAAAGTTAAGCAAATGTCGCTCTTTCGCAATTTGAGAGGAGATCACATTGTATGGTGGTATGGAGGAGTACAAAAAAGTCACAACGCAGAGACAGTGCCAGATGTAATCGTATATTTTCGTGAGATCGATTCCTCGGGCTGTCTTGGCGAGTTTACTGGGGTTAAAGTTGGAATCACGATGCTTGGGCTTCTGCGCATTGGGTCGATTTGGCGTGAAGGATTCTGCCATCTTGAAGCACATCGAACCACGGACGTGTTCGACGTCAACTTCTCAAAAGGAGGTTGGAGGTTTGTCTCTCCCTGCCAATACCTGGAACAACAGGCAGCAAAGCCTATCATTAGGCAGCAAGATTATCCGTTGAGGTACACTCGCGACAGAAACTGGCTAGTTGACTTAAAGATTGGCGATGGAAAGAGCCTTCTTATCCCA
The DNA here is from genome assembly GCF_014193515.1 of Geomonas silvestris. Taxonomy (GTDB): domain Bacteria; phylum Desulfobacterota; class Desulfuromonadia; order Geobacterales; family Geobacteraceae; genus Geomonas; species Geomonas silvestris. The sequence goes on from NZ_BLXX01000003.1 coordinate 168,032, forward strand.
TGCCTAGAGTTCTTCACTCGCTATTACGGTGCGTCTGCTGAGGTTCGACGCGTGCTAACAGCATACCCGTGGGACGAAGCCTTAGCTCGGTTATTCTCATCCACACAGGAATTGCCGAGTCCGGGCCGGTGGCCAGTCAAACTTGCGAAAAGGATGACAAATGGGGATGTGATCTTTTTAGCGCACCTTCTATATGACGAGCCTGCCCGCCTAGCCGCAAGGAGGATTTACAGCCAACTAGAAGCCAAATTTAGCGCGGGAAACAGTATAGCCTTCCCCCAAATTGGTCCATGGTACACTGGTCCCAGCCGGATAAAGGCAACTGGTATTTGGATCAACGATATGAACACGTTCCTTGCTTTGCAGATAAACGGCATTTGTGAGCCAGCAGGTCTTCCAATCTCAAGGGATCGTGACAATACCAACAAGATCGACCAGAAGGCTGAGGCTGCGGCAGGTCGTGTCGTCCGTGAAGCGTGGAGTGGAATGAGGACGTTCGGGAATTTGCCAAAAATCGTCGACTGCACGGATGACGATGATCCTGATCAAGGTTCTGGGACAGTCGAAGTCGAAGAGGCCAGTCTAGAGATTCTGGGACTCAGAAGGGTTGTAGTTGACGTGCGGCGTGAGAAAGCACATTCGGAGGCCGGCACACGTAGGGCTGATGGTGCGTCTGTGGCGTTTTCGTCAGGTGAGAATTACGGCACGGGGAAAGGCGTCGGTCATGCATCCCTATTTGTACCACAACAAAATTTGGAGTCCAAAGGGACACTCAGAGACATGTGGAACGCACTGATTTATCTGCAAAATGAACGACCAGATGTAATTGAAAATGTGAAATGGTACTCTCCTGCAGATGGTTTTAGCTCTTCCTCTGAACCAAAGTTGATTCCGCTGAAGCCGTTTGATCAGACTGAACTAGTAGGACTTTCTAAGACCAAGCGAGAGTGGCCATATCTTGATGTTGTATGGAAAACTGTCCGTGGTCTACTTGTTGTGAAAATCATCGCAGGTCGAAAGGTCATTTATATAATTGAGATTCAGCGCAGGCCACGTGTCGGAGTTGCCGGTACAAGCGGAGAGGAGTCTTTTAGAGGCCTAGTGTGGATTTTAGGAGATAAGGAGAACTTTCAGACTTGTCTGAAAAAATTGCTTTCAAAAATAAAGGAAACAATGGGCGTGGTAAAGAATTTAGAAGGGCAGTTGCCAGGCATTGTCCTTTCTTTCAAGCACAGTCACTCTAAGGATGATAAGGTCCCATGCATGGCGGGAGTTCTAAATGCTTTGCGGAAAGTAGGAGTGAAAGTTTAATTGGTGCTACCTGCAAAGTCACTTGGTTGCGAGCGCTAACCGGGACGAGGTTAGCGCCGCCCCCAATGACACAGAAAATGGATGAGCATGCCTACGGTGAGCTTGCCACGGTAAATTGGCGGATGCAACCAAGCATACTTAAGTTACCTACTCTGTATGACAAAGAGCCTTACTAGCAATGTGAAGAAGTGTCACGGTAACATTGAACTTTGGGTCGATCATGGATTCCTCAACAACCGCTAGGCCTGGGGGGGCGTCCTCGAGCCAGACTGCGCCATTTACGACCCCCTTCCTTGTCTCTTTTTCCGTCGGAGGATTAGCTGTGAGCGAAAAGGCAATCGATCCCTCCTTCACTGTAGTGACAAGTTTGTATGGGAAACCTGCGGTATAGGCCCGAGTGATGGCGTTTTTGCTGGAAGTTATATATACGGTTTTCGAACCAAAATATTCTATATATTTATGGGCAACGGCAGTCATTGAACAGCAATACCTTTCAGATGCCAGCTTGTGAAACAAATCAATTGAAGCGGTGAATCCCTTTAGATCCTTCTTGATAGATTGGCCTGGGAGCATCAGCTCTCCAGCAAATTGCCTAGCTTCGATATCAATACGGCTTTCGTGGTCAAGGGATTTTATATGCTTTCTTCGGTAAAATGTTGATTTCAAGTGCCACGGGATTATTAAATGGCCGAGCAGTATCGCTATTGTGAAGGTTTCACGTTCTGGGTAGGTTGCTTCTGAATCAAGAAGTATAATTGGGTTCTCGACGGTTTTGTGTAAAATACCTTCTGAATCACCGGTTTGAGTGTATAATAGTTCGACGCCAAGGTTCTTAGCTATCTGTCTGACATCAACGGGAAGTGTCTTGACTTTATAATGATGAATAATGAATTGAGCATATTCAGTAGGCGTGGAAAAGAAAGGAAATTCCTTAAATATTTTACAGCCAGTTATTAAGGCAATGTAGTCGATAACCCGTTTCTTTTTTTCCGGTTCGAGAGCTCGAGCCATAGAATAAAACAGCCGATCAGAGGGATCATCCAGCTCTCCGGCGGATTCGACAAGGAGGCTGTCTACAGGAGCGTCGAGAATGTGGGCAATTTTCAAAACCAGCCCATACGAAGGCTTTCTATTATCACCTTCTATTTGACTAATAAAAGGTGTACTAACCCCAACCGCCTCCGCCAAGCTGGCTTGCGTCAGCTTTTTTTCTTTTCTTTTTGCAGCGATTCTTTTACCAACGCTCATTGTCCTTCCATCCTCTCAACTAGAAAATCTTAAATTAATACCATAAAGCCAAGAAATTAGGCCATAATCTTTTCTAATGGGGGCTGTCCCTGTGGATAGAAATATATAACATTTTGCTATTTTTTTGTATAGCAAAATGTAAAAAAATGTCTTGACACATGCGTTGGCGAAGAGTATACCGTTGCCCATTAATCATCTCTTTATAAGGAGAACAAAAATGTCGCGAGACGAGCACCATGTAGTCCCCAACGGCGATGGCGGTTGGGATGTCAAGAGGAACGGCGCGGATCGGGCTTCAGTCCACGTCGACACAAAGCAGGAAGCCATTGATCGGGGCAGGGTCATCAGCCAGAATCAGGGGACCGAATTAGTCATCCATAATCGTGACGGGAAGATTTCCAACTCTGACAGTCACGGCAATGATCCCTGTCCTCCCCGGGACACGAAGTAGAAGTGTTGATGGCCTATACCCAGGTGCCAGCGCTTCTGCTGGTTGCTGGTACCTGGGTACAGATTAGGGATTAATTCAAACCGTGGGTAGTTCCCATTTCATCTAATTACCGTACGTGTTTTTTGCGACGCGTAAGGAAGGCGTCCGAGCCGAGGCTGTGCTTTGCACCCGATGGTTATTCCGCCTATTTGGAAAAGTGATGGCCACCAATCTCATTCCACCTGGGATCATCATGCTGGCGGTAACCTCACGGTTACTTGACCTCCATCAGTCCCGTCGCCAAAAGGGCATCTATGTTCCTGATGTACCAGAAACTGCAGGCGATTACATGGGAATAGCGCTTCTTGCGCTTAACGCCTTACGTGTAACAGAAATAGAGAGGGGGTTTTCGTACACCTCTGTTGAGGAGATCCACTCTATCATCTCACTGCAGGCTAAGGATGTGAGCAGGGATGACCTTGATTTCGTGCTCGAATCATTGTCGAAGGAGCGAGAGATTTGCTTCGCGACGCCGAACCAAAACGGTGCATTCGACTATGGTAATACCCGCCAAAAAACTAGTTTAGTTACCTTTGCTGAAAGCTACGCGCAGATAAAGCTGACAGAGAACGGCCGGATGTTTTTGAGAATATGCGAGGATGAACGGTCATGGTTATATGATGACGCAGATGCGGCAAAAATAGTTACAGCACTGCTGCACTTTAAATTTTACGATGTGCCTTCTTTGTGTCACAGCTTGGGACTTGAACTTGCCCTCAAAGGCCAGATGCTTACCGATTACATTGAGCGTCCTACTCGTAAGGAACAATGTGAGATTCTAATAGCTGATGCCAAAAGTATTAGCCAAAATCTCAGAAATGCGCAAGAGTCTCCTGGCTTTGAACTAGGCAATCTTCAGGCTGAACTGGAAACTTTACTTAAAATAATCGAATCTGTTACCAGGCGATTTGTGGAGTTTCTGGAAATCGCTCAGATGCACAGCGGCGTTATAGCGACTAGTTATAGTTTTCTCGAACTCGCAGATCATCTCGTCTACAACTACACCCCCTCCTCCTCGGAACACCTCGAACTCCTGATGGCAAACATTCTCCACCCCGATACGAACATGCCTTGGTTTCACCCCTCGGGAATCCCTGGGCAAGTTGATCTTTACAGTCTTCTGGATGGTAAGAAAGCCCGTGTTGAGAAAAAGTCGTTTAACCTTGACGCAGATCCAACACCAACCGTTGAACGATTCAGCGGGTTCATAAGACGATATAAAAAACAGATTCTGGCTATGCTGGAAAGGGGACCCGTATCGTTCAGTCAATTCATTACTTCGTCTGATTTCGAGCTTCTCCCTGGAGAGGCCTTGACTGACTTCATAGGCGCATATGCCTCGCCCAGTTTGCTCGATCCTGATGGTGATGACCTCGCTGTTGTCGTTGGCTTAACGGACGAGGAGTTCATCCAGAAAAGTGAAAGCGCGACGCTCATTGCATCAGATCCGGTCATCTTCCTGGCCAAACAGTAGGAGGCTGTATGACGCCCGCGGAACAAGGTTTTACTTTTGCCACTTTGTTGCATCTTCGAATGGTCACAGATAATCCGCAGGGGCGGCATCTTAGGGACAATGAGGCTGAAACCGCGAGAATACTTTCTGACTGCAGCGAACGAGATCGAATGGATTTTGAGGATTTCCTTAATGCGCAAGGTCTTTCACTCAGAACGATCGATGGGGTGAACCTAGGTATACCTCCCCGACCTCAAATGACTAACCAGTTTCACATCCTAATCCGGAAACGAGGTGAACCTCTTGCGCCGTATTTTGATTCGCTGTGGTTTATTGATGCCATGAAGGACCTCCGGCGAGTAAAGAAGGGTGCTGATTCGCAGTTAACGAATCGGGTTGAAACTATCTTCTGGTTTACTCGCCTATGGCTCTACCTCCAATGGAGTTTTTACGAGAAAATCTCGCGACATCCGGCTCAAATCAGCAGATATGGTGATGCAATGGTCCTCACCTCACGATTCATAGAGGTTGTGACTGAAGGAGTTGAGAAAATGGGCAACGCTGGCCGCCCTGTTGGAGAGGCGGGAGTCATGTGGGACGTGTTGTGGAAGGACCGCAGCAATATCAAAACGTGGGTAGTCAGGTTTCTCAAGGTGATGGAACAGGCTGGGATGATACAGGAAACATCGGTTAAGGGGGAGTACCGGCAGACTTTGCCCGCGGCTGTGGATATGGCAGTCATAGCCGATCATGAGCTTGCGTATCTTATGCCCCCGGATCGGGAGGAGGATGTGGAAACGCGTTCGATGATGCTGATAACGGGAGCGCCACTTCCTACGAATATAATGAGGGAGGATGCGAATGCCGCTAATTAATCGGATAGAAGTGTCTAACTTCATGAACGCTGTGCGGCGCAGCCCTTGGCAGCCGACCTGGCCACATTCTGTCTTCAGCCTCCAGGGCCTCCACTCCGTGATCAATATGCCAAACGGGAGAGGTAAGACGACTTTAGTCAAAGCTGTATTATTCATACTTGCCGGCGATACCAAGAGGTTGAACCAGCTTCGTAATGAACACTTCGCCCCTAAATCCCAGGGACACTATTCCCACGTCAGGGTTCAAATGACTATGGATACCGAGGAGGCCGCAGGACTGGACCTCTTTACCGGCGCTCCATTAGGTCAGCAGATGGTGTTTGGGGTATTTGCCAATAGTGGGGAGAATGAGCATTGTGTCCTTTACGCCTACCCTGGAACGTTTGAAGACTGTCCAGTGCATCAGATGGATGTCGGGAAGACGATCCATCTTGTTAGTAATGAAGTTTTCGAGGGATGCCTAGCGGCGAGGCCTGGAAAATTCCCTGCGAGTGCTAAGGATGCTACGCGGCACGCATGGACGGCTTTCATTGCGAGGCGGTTTGACGTTGCAAACCTTCAACAGCAGATTATCTACCAGATCAATGCTGGTGCTGAGGGAAAGTCATCTTACTTCGAGGTTCCTCGCTCCAGTCTGGAATACTCCGCTGCTGTGTTCTACGAGCACCTGGCTCCGCAGCTTCTTACTGATGTCATGGGCGGCTATGGAGCAGAAGATGAGCGTAGTATAGAGGACACCATCCATGAAAAGGCACGCCAAGTCGCCCAAGCCCGTTTCAAAAGCGAGGTGCGGAAAAATGAGCTTGCCGACACGGAACGGGTATTACAGGAACTACAGCGAATTGGGGATGCCGCTGAGGAACTTGCAGCTGCTAAAGCAGAGAAAGCCAACTGCTTGGAGAAGCTGTCCCTTGAACTGGCGGTACTGAGAAACATTGTGGTGGATAAGCCTATCTACGGCCTGCCACCGCGCCCACCCGCGGACGTCCCGGAGATTACAAAACACCTTATTATGGTCGAGGGCGTCCCATATATGCCGGATCAGGCATTTAAATTTCTCACGGGAGATGAACCTCGGAGAATAAACGAGAGAGCAATGCGTTTAGCTGTCCAAAGTATTCCTGTGGACAACTCGCAAGCTATTGAAATTACTTGCGACATAAAAACAGAGCGCGATGAACGCGGTAAACCCAACAAGGCTTTCAATCACGAATCAGTAATGAGCTTGCTACGCCGGACTGAGGCCTTCATTCCCGGCCTGGACAAAGATTCCGCCATCGCGGATGTCGAACGTGCTTTTGAATGGGCCAAGGTTCATGGGGACACGAACCCTGCCCGCTTGGAGCTCACATCTCTCAGCGGAAAACTTGCTACGAGGACAGCAGAACAAAAAGCTAACCATGAGGAACGGGAGTCCTTGACCAATGAGAAAACGAACCTGTTCCAAGAGCAGCGACAGGTCGGGGAGCAACAGGCAGAGTTTCGACGTATGCAGGATAGCGGCTTATTCACGCCCGAGGAGATAGCGTCACCCGCGGCGACCGGCGAGCAAACAGCCAAGGCCCGTGCAGAGGCTGAGGTTTCTCTGCGGATCCATGATGAGCAAGTTGCTCGCCGAGAAGAGGTCTTTGTGTTGTGGCAAGACTTCACCCGGCAGAACCCAGAATGCTCTCCTCGAGATGTCATAGACGCAATGATCGTCGACGAGGTTACCGCTCAGGGAAAGGTCGATGATCTTAAGCAACAGCGGGAAGTGCTTTATCAGCAGCGTTCGGGCCTTAAAGAAGCTTCGGCCGTTGTACGAAGAAACGCTACAGTCTTGAAGGCAAGGCTGAAACAGGCTACGGATACCGAACAGCTTTCACATATGTTTGATGATGTTTTTAGCGGCGAAGATCCAAATGGGTTGGATCAACAGGTCAAGAACGATCTCAAAACGGCCAACAGTGAAAAATTCAGGATCAGCAACGAAATCGCCCAGATCAGCGAAGAAGTGAAAAGCATCGCCGCGTTCAGGGAATGCTTCGGGACCTCCGACCCGGGAACTTGGCTCAAAGTTCGATCCTGTTTGTACGAGCAAGCTCAGAGGAAAAAACACTCTCTTACCACCGAGCTTGATGAAGCAAGGATTAGCCTGAAGAATCTTCAGGAGTTCTCTATTGCACCAGGACAATATGCTCGAGCTGTAGCAAGGGAGGTGCAGGTCTCCTTCACACCTCTGCATGCGGAGGTAGAGCGGTTGAACCTTTCGCCCCAACGTAAGGAACGTATCCTGACTCTTTTTTCCGCCCTTCTTTTTGCTCCCGTGCTTGAAGATGAAGATAGCGCGGTCGTTGCAGCCAGGAATCTAGCCGCAAAGGGAATCGAGTTCCCGGTTTTCGTACGGAGCGATTTTGAGCAATTCTGCGTTACCGGCGAAGTGGCACATGGGAACGATGTGGCTCGCGGTCTATTCATCGGTGTCCGTACCAGGGCTATCGACTGTCTACTTGATGTGAACCTCGTTGAAAGAGAGAAGAAATATTACGACGTAAGAATTGCTGCACTGTCGACAAGGCTCCAGCGCCTAATTAAGGCCATTGGTCGGTTGTCCCATGAAACACCCAACGCAAGATTGGCGGAAAGGGCCAGACAATCACTTGAGAGTGGGGTACTTGAAAAGGACAAATCACTCCAAGAAGCTCTGATTGAGTTAGAGCAGGACCTCCCTCGCCTTCACGCAAGATTTGAGGCCATACCTTCTATTATGGCTGTGCTACGCCACAGGGAAGCGCTTGACGGCCTTACTATGGATGCGTTGAAGGGGCATCTGGCTGATGCCGAAGAAGCTTTGGCTGATGCCGAGATGGCTGAAGGCTCCACTGAGAACGAGATCACTGCGATTACCTTTCAAGTGGACGAAGCATCGGCTCGGCTTAAGGACGTAAGCACTGTCCGAGGATCGAATGAAGTGATCCTAGATATGATTTCAAAGTTCATGGCCGACACCGAGCACGGTCCCGAATTTATGTCTTCAGCCACAGCGGTTCGATCAAGACTTCAGGCTCATTGCGATGTAACAAGGAGCAAGAGTGGATTCAGATTCAATTTAGCCCAGCAATTTGTCACATCTGGCAGCCAGCGACCGCAAGAAATTGAAGCCAGGATCGGTGAGATCACCGTCAGGGTAAAACTAATTTGGGAGGAACAGTCTAAGTTGAGTGGTGAGATTGCCGCTCTACAGGAGCTTCATTTGGACCTTGCCAAGAAGGTAAACCAAATCGATGAGTTCATGTCGTCATTGACGAGGTTTTACAAGAAATATAAGCATTTGCCCACGGAAACGTCTGCGGACCTATCCCGGCACGGGGTTTACCGGGCGTGCTCGTATTTGCGCGGCGCAGACAAGATTGATGAGTGCATTCGCTGGATTACCACCCTGAAAGGCGAAGTAGAGGCCATGAAGGATGTGGTTAGTGGGCTTGCTGGAGATCTGCGGGAAACCGAGGGCGTTTATGAGCGAGCAATCAGGAACTTCAACTTTGAGATCGAGCGTGTTACTGGAGAATCCACACTGAAAATTAGTGAGCACCAAAGCTATCTCCTTGCTCAAGCCAAAACTGACCCTTCGAGGATCAGAGAGATGGTGGCAGTCGCCCTCAGTAATTTTGGAAAAGAGCGGCTGGCCAACGAAACGGCGCGTCAGGAGCTCGATGCAGAGTGGGCCAAAATGGACGAATGGCTAACGGAATTCACTAAGCGTCTTCCAGGAAATTTGGCGCTGCTTAAGTCGACTTTCGCTCCTAAATATGACACTGCAGCGAAAAAAGTGATTAAAGCTGGATTCGAGATAGGCGGAGAGGTAATTCGTTTCGAAGACATTGAATCGGTCATGGAAGACATCGTCCGGGACATTGAGGACTATGAGAAGGACAACACCTTGCGGCGGGACACCAATGCCAAAAAAATCCTGCGTGACAGCTTTCGAAAAGGGATACGAGACAAGTTCTATCAACGGGTCTTGCAGAACGCGTACATTAAGGTGTGTATCCCAGCAATCAGCGAAACACCGCTAAAGCTCGGACCGAACATTGTGAGTTCTGGGCAGGGAGTCGCAATGACGCTGCTTTGGATTGTTAAGCTGGCAGATTTTGTCGCAGAGCGTGAGAGAAGAAGAAAGACGATAAGCACTGGGCTATCCATGATGGCCGCCAATAAATTACGAAAAGTGGAATCGCAGTTCGTCTTCATTGACGGAGCTTTTTCACATCTTTCTGACCGTGCGCTTATTGACGACGTCCTCAATGGGATTATGCAGACTCGTGGGCACTTTCAGCTTATCGTCACGGGGCACGATCCTGAGTATAAGCACAACTTCGAGTATTTCCCAACATTGATTTGCGCCCGTGAAATAGGCGGCCGTTATATGCTTGTTGAGAATGGAAATCCGGTGCAGCCTCACACCAAAGGTTGCAATTTGGGAACTATGGCAACCTTGAGGGCAACTCAGATTAGCCACACCGTCCTTGGAGGGCAAACCAGTGGACCAGTTGCACATTGAAAATATCGTGAAAGATGCGTTCTGGAAGGTTCTCGGTCCACGGGACTCATTGCAGGGGAAATCTCTTGCGGCGCGCCTGTCAAGACTCACGGGGCTTGATGAACTCACTGTTCGAGGAGCACTGGGAGGATTGTCGCAGCAGCGGTGGTTGGGTGGCGTCTCAGTTCAGGGGATTTCCCTGGGAAAAGTGTTCCCCTTGGCAGATCGCCCTGGTCCAATTGTCCCTAGGTCACTTACTAAATGGGTCGCGAGCATGATAGCTGCTGGCTTAGGTCCTGATGAGGTAGAGGCTCTCCGCCCCCTGCACAACCAGGTCGAGGACCTGGAGCCAGAAGACCAGGCAGAACTTGTGAAGGGGCTTCTCCGACTTCGTGCGGAGCAGGCTGCTTTCATCAACCAGCCGTCCTTTTTGGTCAGTGCCAAGTTTCTCCTGGGCGCTTCTAAAATCCTGGATCAGTTGGCACCCACGGCTTTGAAGTCCTTTGGTATTAACACGACCCAGTTCACGGGTTCCCCCTCCGTATTGTTAACGGCTGGACCTCCAATTCCGAAAAATGTGGTGTTGGTGGAGAATCCCCATGCCTTTTGGAGAGCGATTACCTGCAAGGCGCTTGAAACCACTGCTTTCGTCGTGACATTCGGGTATGGCTTGTCTCGTCACAGCGATGATTATGGTAACCAACTCGCGGCGCTCCTGGAGGGACAATCAGCATTATTAGGCGCAGTCTGTGCTGGCAACCCTCCAGATATTAGGACTCTGCTCAACCACTCCGAAATTGCCTTCTGGGGCGATTTGGACATCGAAGGAGTGAAAATCTTCAGGAGACTGCAGAGCGGAATTCCGAGGTTGCAGGTGAGTGCTCTTTATATTCCTATGATTCGCGCGGCTTTGAATAGGTCGACCAGTCATCCATATATCAAGGTGGCAGCTAAACATAAACAGCAAAGACCGGATCCAGATGGGGAGGATTTCTGTAGAATTCTGCTCGAGGCTTGCCGCTTCAGGGCCGTGGATCAGGAAATCGTGACGGTTGATGAAATAATCCAATGCTCCGATATGGTGCTGGAAAAGACATGATAGGTGTCATCGACCAGAGCTTTCGGGATGGAATCCGAGACCAAATCTGTGATCGAGGTGTGCCCCCATAAGACCTGTCGATGGTGGAAGACAGCAACCTTAGGGCCACACGGGATAGGCGCTCTTAGGGATTCGTCACTAATTTCCAGAGTTAAGAGGAAATCCGCCCTTTTTCAAAATGTCCGCTATGGTATCCCTTCGACGACTGATAGATTCGACATCTCTCCTCAGCTTTTTCTTGCGTTCAATGAGCTTGGCGATAGTATCGACTTCCGTAGCGGAAATGTGCTGAAACTTGACCTGAGCGCCTTCCCGGTATCGCAGGCATGGATAAACGTATTCCTTCCCGTTGCTCTTGATTTTCCGCTGACTGAGACTCCCTTTTGGAAGTCTGGCAATCTCTTCGAGTATCAGTCTTATGGCTCTTAAGCATCTCTCGTGTTCTGATTGCAACATGCTATAAACGCTAGGATCTTTCTTGGAGGTCTTCATGTTTTCTCCCTTCCCGAGTGCGGTCTAATAAGCCAGCACGTGGCAAGCTGGAGATTCTATTTTGTTGCAAGATTCTAGCATGGTTTGATACGACGTTGGGACAAAAGCGTCTAAAACTGCTCAGAACAAGAAGTGTCGCTGCCTCGGAGGGAGAATCTGGTCGTTGTCATGAATTGTTCCAGCAGCTCTGCGCTGTCTCCCGTCCGGACTGAGGATTTCCAACTCTTTTTGCTGCACGAGGGTACAAAGCGCTTCTTTGTAAATGACGGCAGATGCAGGAGAACTGTTGCAGGTTGTAGCGAAAAGTTCCGAGAAGGACATCCCTTCCGGTTCTGGGTAAATTAGGTGTGGGATCTGGTTAGATAAAGCTGATATGCTAGCACTTTTGGCAGGATCGTCGAAGTAAAAGGCCATCTGGCCTGTATAAGTAGGATCTTCCTTCGGCACGTACCCAAGCATATCAAACATGTCCAGTCCTGATCCGCCGTAATGAACAAAAAGATTGTTTTTTTCCCAATGGATGCGAGTCATGACATCACGTGCGCGAGGTCTTTGTGATAGGTGGAGCAGCCAATAATCTCCATGCCCCTGGGTGGACCGGATAAAGAACGGGGTGTAAAAGCGTGCCCCGCAGCCGTCAACAAGGTCTTTGTAAAGACTGCTCTGGATGTAGAGTCTCCAGTTGGTTTCGGAGCGTTTGATCTCCTGGATTGATCGACCACGCAGCAGCCCGGTAAGCCCAATTCGTTTCAGCATTGCCTGGCTACTGCGGTGATCGCCAATAAAATTGACAAGAGAATCGACTGCAAAGGTGAGGATGACTTCAGCGCCGGGGACGTTCCTCATTAGGCTGTTGATCATGAAGGTGGGGACTTCAGAGTAGCCATATTGGTCAAGGAGGAAGATTGCCCGAGCTGCACGCCCCTTGTTCCTGATGAAGGTGGCGAGGTCATCCGCCTTGCTTTGGAAGGAGGTCTCAAAAATGTGGACTGTGCGCCCAATTTCTCTATCATAGCCACGAGAAATGAGCTCTTTGCGTAGAACTGCTGCGGCAAGCCTGTCTGCTTCAATGAAGAAAAAGTCCACTAGGAGTTTCACGGGCTTCTTTCGCTCTTTATTCACAAGGAACGCAGCTTCCTCCACCGCCTGTAACATAATGAAGGGGGACCCGAGGACCTCAGTGCTACTCGACTCGTGTAGATAAATTCCGCCGCCGGCAAAACCATCAACCAACGTAAGTCGGAAGACCTCTTGATTTGGCGAAGAGATGAGCGTACAGATGTAGGCGACCAGATAAGAGTGGAGTATTTCGTGCTTCGCAATGCTATGCTGTTTGATGATGGGAGGCTTCTGGCCGAGCTCCCACATATAGGGTGACTTTGCCAATGATCCCCCTCCTACGCAATAGAAATTGCACCTTTGAGCCTTATTGTCCAACTGCCTGCGGATAAGTGATTGGTACTGCAGGCATTTGATCCCAAACCTTTCCCTGCAATTCCCTCCCGGCTTTTTTTTTGTGAATTCCGCCCCACTGCTTGAAGAAGAAAGGAACGCGAGCTTTGGTACACTGCTCTTGAATTTCAATTACCCATTCTTCCTTGATGGGGCGAGCGCCAGGGCCGGATTCCCCACCGACAATCACCCAGTCGATTCCGGCAAGATCCAAGTGCGGTATGGGGCCGAGTAGCGGCTCCAGTGAAAGGAATTTTACAGCCGCTGCAGTCCTGCGCAGGTCATCGATCCGTTGAACGTAATCGGAGTTCTCTACAGTAACTCCCATCCAGATGTTTTTTGACCAAGTTAAGGAATGGGCGAGCGCTGCGAGCCGTTCGGAACGTTTGGTGAGAACCTGGAAGGTATGCCAATGGCTGCGGCGCATAACGCTAAACACTTCTTGGATGAAGTTGTTAGGAATGCCTTCTAGGAAAAGGTCTGACATCGAATTCACAAAAATTGTTTGCGGCTTCTTCCATGACAGAGGTAGTTCCAGCACATGCGGATGCATTGCGAGCTGAAAACCATTGCCGTAGTTTGGCTGGCCCATGGCCTTCAAACGCTTAGCCATTCGCTCCGCGTAGCAGTTCTTGCATCCGGGACTCACCTTTATGCAGCCGGTTACTGGGTTCCAAGTGGAACCGGTCCACTCGATTGCAGACTTTTTCATGGTCTCCTCCCTCTCAGTATGTGCTCCGCGATTTTGAGCGCGATGGGGGCTCCCTTTTTGTTGGAAGCAGCAAAACAAAGCAGATAAAGTGGATTGCTCCGCGAGTTCATCAACTGAAGCGGGTTGCCTGCAACTCCAGGGAAAATGGTCTGTAGCCGCGTTACAAAATAATCAGTGATTTGTTTGAAGTCTCCGGTTTTGGAGACAATCTCCTCTTCGCCGAAAAGGTTGGGCAGAACTTCTTTTTTGTAGAAAAGGCCTTCCCAATCAGAATTACCAAAAATATTCTCTAGTCGCCGCCGCCAACCCTCTGGGATGTTCCCATCTTTTCTCAGCAAGCGGTTTACCCCCACGCCGAGGGGGAAAAGGTACCACATATCTATCGCCTCGGTCCTGGCCACCGCCTCGATGGTATTCCAAGAAACATTCATCCCAAAAGGATCAAGAAAAAGGACCCCTCGAAGGTTTTTTTGCTTCCACTGCACCAGGGAAATCTTCTGGAGTGTAGCATTTGCGTCGTCGTTGATGATTCGTATTTGACGTGCTTTGTCGGGAAACTCAGTCCTCAGCCTCTCTAACTCGCCACATTTTTCCTTGTCTTGCTCAATGAAGTAGTACCAGGAAAAGGGAGGCTCCATTTCCAGAGCAATCCTAGCAGATCCTGCGTGCAGTGCCTCGGCATCGTGCCCAGCCTGGTCAGGAAATAGCAGGTCTGTGCTGGTTTCGTCGATCTTAAGATTGCGGTAGCCAGTACCCGCAAACGCGTCGATGTAGACAAGATTAAAATTCTTGTTCTTGAGTGCTTGGGTGTAGGCGGACAGATAGCTTCGCACTCGGAATAATTTTTCCTGAGTCCAATCGCCCCCAAACTCCTGTAGATTAGCCATCATCCCTCCTCGCGTCAGAAGTCTTCCTGCCCGTGCCACGGTAACCGGGTTTTTGCGGTTTGCGCGGGCGTCTTCCCATAAGATCAAGGTTCGTGAATATGCGATTTAGATCCACGTCATGGCGCTCTAACTCCACCATCATTAACGAGATAACTGCGAGATGTTCCGGGACGGATCCAGATCGAGAGTAGTTGGACAAGGACCTATGGTGCATTCCCATCAATGATGCGAACTGCTTGAGATCAAACCCTGCCTTCCTGATATGTGTCTTAAACATCTGGTATGTCATACCCTTTTATATACGCGAATTCATAATCTGCGTCTATAAAAAACGCGGGCTCAAATACATAAAAAAATGAACTATGTACATTGAAAAATGGCATATGTTTTTTTGGCAGTCAGCCTAGGCTTATGCCGGGGCGTTACGCAAAATGGCGTAGACTTGGACGATGCAACGAGGTTAGCAACGTCAAATGGCAGTATTTTTAAGAATAAATAGTTTTCCATCCTCGTGATTACAGTATGTTGCGTTGCCGGGTATAACAATTGCTGTCAGCACACCACGTTACTCGCGCCGGCACAAACTAGGCGCTATCTCCCCACTGAGGATCATATGGCAACTAAACTTAAACTCATCGATGCCGAAAAGGACGCGGAGAAGTCCAAAAAAACAGAAAAGCCAATCGATACCATTCTAAAAAGGCGAACTCAGGAGCAGATTATCGCCCTCTGCGGCCCGGTTGGCTGTGGCATGGAGAAGATAGCGGAGCGACTGGTCAAAACATTCCGAGCGGTGAAGTATGAGGTCGAGATTATCAAGGCGAGTGACCTCATTATCGAAGCCATCACGAATTTGAAGGCAAATGACGTCCCTGGTGCCGATGGGTTTCAATGTGCGGGGTGGGGAAATGAAGGTGATAGGATTGAGGCCCTACAGAACATGGGCGATTTCCTCAGGAAGAGGCTGGGCTCTGACGCAATAGCTCAACTTTTCATCAAAAAGATATCTGCGCATCGACAAAAAGATATAACGGACGAGGAAGTTGACCGTGGCGAGGTGCACAAGGAGTCGCGCCGACTGGTATGGATACTGGACAGTCTGAAACACCCCGAGGAAGTGCGTCTTCTACGCATGGTATACGACAAAATGTTCAGCCTGATGGGAGTACTTTGCTCCTTCAAAGTGAAACAGCGAATACTCGCTGAGAAATTCAGGATTCCAGATGCTCAAGCTATTGACCTGATCCGAAGAGACGAGTCCGCAGAGCTAAGCTATGGCCAGAAACTGTTAAAAACCCTCCAACATGGAGACTTTTTTGTTCGCAATGCTCCGGTAGAAAACGAGCGGATAGTTGCTACCATTGAGAGATACGTTAATATCATCCTGGGCGATCACAGCATCACTCCTACTCATGGCGAATATGCTATGTATCTTGCTCAATCTGCAGCGTACCGGTCTGGTTGCATGGCTAGGCAGGTTGGTGCTGCGATCATGAGTGCTCAAAACGAGATTGTCGCCACCGGATATAATGATGTCCCGTGTTATAAGGGGGGGCTCTACACGGAAGTCGGGAAAGATGAGCGTTGCTTCAAGACGCCAAGCAGCAGCTGCCGTAACGATGCCACGAAAGACGACATCAAGAAAAAGATGAGTTCGCAAATCCTTGATACGTACCTTAAGTTAAATGAGAAGAAGGATCCAGGGGAAAGGATTTCGCAAGAAGAACTTGCACGTCTCTCGGAGGAGGTCACCGAGTCGATATGCAAGAAGTCAGGGATAGATGCCCTGACCGAGTACTGCCGTGCAGTCCATGCTGAAATGGATGCAATAACGAGTGCTGCCAGGAAGGGGGTATCCCTGAGAGAAGGTACCATATATGTTACCACCTTCCCATGCCACAACTGTGCGAAACACATCGTTTCGTCGGGACTTACCACGGTCTATTATGTCGAACCATATGAAAAGAGCATGGCGATCGACATGCACGGTGATTCCATTTCCACTGACGATGCAGCAACGGACGTTGTCCGCTTTTTGCCATTCGAGGGTGTCGCCCCGCGTCAGTACCAAAATAGGTTCTGCACCACCACGGTTAAAAAGGTCGACGGTAAATTTGTGCGAGTCGAGGTTGGAGAGGATACCCCCGCATATTCACAGCTGTTGGATTGCTTCGTAGATTACGAAACAAAAATTGCTGGTAATTTAACCGAAAGTGGGTTATAAAATTCGACCGTGAAAGGGGGCGATGTTATGAAAACGTCCGATTTTAATGCCCAGTTGCATTTCCACTTTGAAAAATCAGACAGTTCTGCCTCTAATTTCCCAAGCCCCAAAGTGATTTGCTTTCAGCAGGCCGCAAAAGCGCGCAACACGGAAGCCATCCGAGCAAAAGAGCGAGACGTCCTCGAAAAAATTGTCAGGGTGTCCAAACGGTATCCTTGGTGAATTCGGTGAGTAGATGTTGGCTGTTTCGTTGCCAGCGTTATTTATATTAGGGTGTGACTAACAGAAAGGCCGCAACTCGTAATGAGTTTTGCGGCCTTTCTGTTAATTCAACAGCTGAGATTTCGCGATAGCTGGAATCCAGTAATCCTGTTTTTCCCACGTCAGCGTGTGGCTACCATCTTCATGCCTCTCCAGTTTCCCCTCTTTGAGAGCCACTTTACAGACTTTTCTCGGCACCCCATGGAAGTATGTTAACCCCAATGCAACCCAGCGGTGTAATCGATAGTTATCTTCTGTATCGCCTCGTAAAATTGCCAGCATCTCCCGCTCCAGCATATCTGTCAGTTTTCGTTGCAATTTTGCCCGGTTAGTCCTTGGTAAGGTGATTGGAACGGAGTGAATCTCCCGAAGATGCCGCACAAATCCCGAAATCGCGGCACGTTGCCCTAAGAAGGTATTGAGCGCTTTCTGGTCGGGGGGCATCGCGTTAAGCTTTCTGGCTTTTAATAGAAGGCCCACCGCCGGTCTAAGAGCAAGACGAATGGACCGAGTGGTTGTCTTGCCCTCTGCTAAACGGCCGTGTAACGTGTCACTGAAACCTCTGAGTATTGAGCATTCGAGTGAATTCAAAGGGAAAGTTTGAAGGGCTGCGCTAATTCTGCGCGCTTCGGAGTTCTCCTGCCTGGAAACTGCATCTTGAGTAATATGGCCTACGAATTCAAGCCATTTCATAGGTAACAGGACGCTCCTCAGTCGACGAGCCCCGAAATGTTCCAATAGGGCTTTGTAGTCGGGAAATTCCTTCCATCGGCGTTCAATCTCGGTGAAAAAGACTGAGTATCGGTTGATGCAAATTGCCGCTTTGTGGTCGCCAACCCTCTGCCCAAGCCATTTTCCGAAAGCTTTAAAAGCCGTAGCCATTGAAGGAGCCGAAAACGCCGCAACATTCATTTTAATCCGTCTATCCAAAAGCTCCTTCCAGTAGCACCTCTGACAGCGACTTCCAGATCCGGCAGGCATTGATTCACCACAGTCGGGGCAAATTTTCTCTCCTATTTCTAGACAAGGTTTGCAAAGGCGTCTCCCATTGGGGGTTATTTGAAGAGGGCGGTGCCGGCGACACGCAGCACAGGTGCCATGATGCTTCCGTGCACATTGAGGACAAACCGGGATATTGATTCCCGCACTCTTAGCAGTCGTTAGGCGACTTGAGGTCTTACCGCAAATCCCGCAGGGCTTGCCTTCTCGGAAATGAGGCGCACAGCTCGTGCAAGCCGGGCCGTAAGGGGTTATTTTCCCAACCTCGTATTCTGTCTTTCCGCACCGAATGCATGGCTTGTCTCGTTCGCACTTTTTACAAATTGCATTCGTGTCATTATTGGGAAGTCTTGCTATGTTGCCACACCTCGGGCAGAGGGCCCGCTTGAAGATGCGCTTGTAGCAGGTCGTACAATATCGGCGACCTTTACAGACCCGATGCGCTTTTGCGATGCCTCGGCCACACTCATCGCAGGTAAACTTTACAGCGGGTTCTTTCACTAAGTCACCTCATCTTTCGTTGAAGCCTAGCCAATTTCCGCATAATGACCCCTTTGGGACAAGGTTTGATTCGCCTAAATGACGGTGTTTCCAGAATCTTTCGAAAAGTTTTGCTCGTAGTGGGGAGGCGGGAGAGGATGTGGTCAATGCTCGCAGGAGGACTTTGCTTAACATCGCAAAGAGAGGCCTTGGTAAGACCAACTGCGATTGCCGCTTCCAAAAAAACCGCTGGTCCTAAATTTAACAATTGAGAGGTCGCGGCCAGTAGGGAGTCCCTTTCGTGAGCTGGAAGGAGTTCTAGTGGCAATCCCGTGGCAGGAGTTGAAAGCTGTTCGATATCGACTCCAAGGGTCGCTATGAGTTCTACCAACCTCAGGGGTCTAGAACGTAATGATTTTCTCAATAAAGTCAAAAAAAATCTACAGAGATTAAACCACTCTCGGGCAGTAAGTTGATCAGATCCATAACACACACCTACACCGCATAGCGCCTGATCCGCTAAGGTTTGAAAGGCGAGGGCTCTCGCCTTTGTCTGTGCCACATGACCATCTCGAAGGTCGCTCTTACAACTCGCGCAGACTGCTAAGTCGCGGTCACCTGCGGATAATCGGTGCGGCTCGATTGGCCTCCGGCAAGTAGAGCATTTGTCTAATAAAAGAACACGATGTTTCTGACAGCCAGAGTGCCAGGCAAATCTCCAGTGAAGCCGGTAATAAGGAATCCTATCTTCGGCAAGGCACCTTGGACAAAACTGCAGACCGCCGTGTCTAATCCTATTACGTGCTCCAACTGCTAAAATCCATGGCCACACAGCGTTAGGTTGTAGCGGTCTCTGGTTGAGCTCGCCAATGGTGGGCCCCAGCGTTGCCGCTGACAACCATTCCTCTCTAACTCCTGATAAAAAGGAGAGCTGCCCCAGTTTACCTTGCAGCCCACCACGATCGAAATCAAGGGTCCACACCCTCCATTTTGGCCAGAGTGAACCGGTGAGCACCAGAGGATCACAGCCGTGATCTAGGGCAGCCCGGGTTAGCCACGACGACAGCAACTCATCTGGCAGCAATTGCACGGGCACAGCCCATCGTGGGACTACATCATTACTTCCCGGATGCCACGAGTAGGGTGTAGCCATGATTTCCCCTCCACAATGGACTTGTCTATCTGCTCCTTGCCAGTTCTGATTGCTTCGACTGAACATTCAACGAGTAACCGGTGAAGATTGCCGATATTCCCTTCGCAAATGGCATGCAGCAGAGTAGCTAGATTTGGGTCGGAGAGTTTCGATGGCCTTCTTAGTGGAAGGACCGTTTCAAATCCTGCAAGTAAACGCTGGAAATCAGCATCAAGGGACCATAGTGGAAGCGAAACAACATCAAACCGACTGGCATGTTGTGGGTCAGAGTGTAGGACTCGAACCGCCTCACGTGTTCCGACTCCAACTATCGGTATTCCCAACTCGTTACACAGAAGCTTCAACGCGTTCATCACTTCTCTCTGCTTCACTGCAGTACCCGTCAGCAGTGAATGAAATTCGTCGATGATAAGGATTTTGGTGTGACATAGCCTTAAAAGGTGGATTACCTGGTAACGTAGTTTATAAACCGGATCGGTCGCTCTATATGGAGTAAAGAAGCGTTCGAGAATGGAAATGTAGAGGCTTTTTTCGTCGGCGCTGGGTGGTGCTTCCGCTAATATGACGGGTTTAACAGGCTCAGAGTCATCGTTAACGTAGCCATTGCCGCAAGTCTCACGGAAGCGTCGTACTATCGTCGTCTTGCCGTTATTCGGATCACCTACAATAAGCAGATTCGGCATCCGTGGGCGGGTAGGCTTCAACATAAGCCCCAGCAGGGTGTCCGTAATCTGTTTAGCATGTTTGTAGCCTATCCATCGCGGTTGATCTAGAAACGCGATTCGTTCAATGCCAGATAAACCCATCACGTGTCGAAAGTCAGGGTGGATGTGATCGTAACTGCAAGTGGTCATTCGACATCTCCGAATGGGTTGAAATCGTCGCCAAGGTCAGAAAGAGTGGTCATCGAATTTGTCGCGTTTTGTACCGGTGCGACAGCTAAAACAGGAGTGGCTGGGGAAATATTTTTCTCATGTTCCTTGCGCCGTTGTGCCTGGCGACGCGCTTTCTTGGTTTTCTCTTGTGCGGCGTCTACCTTTGAGCGTAGTTCTGTTATCGCCAGGAGGATCTGGTGCTGATTAACACTTTTCACGCCTTCACGTTTTAACTTTTCACGCGCCTGCTTGTATTCCCAAATGCTCATCGATGGCATTGATTGGTCGGCAAAGGGAATTTTAGAATAGTGCTTCAGGTCTGGGTCAAAGAACCAGATCGCGCTGATGTCTCTTGGATCGCGGCGAAATACAAGTTCACGTTTTTTTGCAGGATTGTCGGGTGCTGACGCATTAATCCACGGCCGGAGAGCATCGGCATAGTAGGATATATCGTCGATGGTTACCCCGAAGGTCTGAACGGTTCGCCGAAAAGCAGGGAGAAAGTCAAGGAGTACGGTAAGCCTATCTTGCGGACGTGGAGGAATTCCTATCCCATGTAGATCTCCGTTGCCGAAGATTCCAACTTCCCATTTGCGCAGAGGCGACATTCCAATACCAGAATGCATCCGCTGATGGTAGACCTTGCATATGAGGGTAACCAACCACTCCTCAAATTCAGACTTCGTCAACGCTGCATGCTTCTCAGAATCATAGTCCGATCGTTCTTTGAGCGATGAGAAAGTTGTGCCGGGGAGGTCATGGATCTCTCTTAGCAGGGTCCCTAGCATCCGCTCGATGTGGCCACCGTACCTTGGAGTTTTGACAGGTCTGAACTCGAGAGTAATGCCATATGTCAAACATGATCTTTCGAAGTTATTGGACCTAAAGTCAGGTCCATTATCGACAAAGATTTTCTGAGGGATGCCCCAGACGGGCCAATCCGCATCAACCTTGTGTAGCGCAAGCCAATCCTCTTTAGGGAGCATGGAATGCGAAACGCACATTGCAACCGATGTCTCTGATGGAGGGTCAAACGACAGGTAGTATCCAGTGACGATCCGGGTGCAGACATCAATAGCCAATGTAATCCAGGGACGGCCGATCGGCTTTCTGAAAATATCATCTACGAGGATAATATCTGCAGGTGTGTGGTCGATTTGCACAACGGCTAAGGGGAAATTCGCATTCGGGAAACTACCTGGTGCCGGTTGAAACTTATTGATTGCTCGTTCCCTAAATCCTCGCCCGCGGAGAATCTCCCTTTCCGACAACTTCCCTAGTCGATTCCTGATAGTACTGGGGCTGGGAACTTCAATTAACCTCTGCTGACAGCGTCGCTGCACCTCAATGATAACCTTTTGAACCTTCGGCCTCTGCGGAGTTAGGTAATAGTCGGTGATCACCTCCGAAATGACTTTGTCGGCAAATGCGGGGAGACGGTGTTTTCCGGATTTCCAGCCCCTCTTAAAGGGTATTAGAGCGGATACATCGCCATAGGCTTTGTAGCGTTTAAGCCAACGATAGAGGGTAGCGGTATTTATCCCAACTTCATTGGCTCGCTGCTCGACCTCCTGGCGGCTGTGTTGCGGCATATGGATGAGTGGTTTAATTGCGGCAAACCGTTCCTCGGCTATCCGCCAATCGGCGTCAGCGATTTCTGCCAGGTCTTCAGAGCATAGTGCTATTCCATCTTGGTCAATAGAACGCATGTCCGCTATCAAGAGCGGGCAACTTCGTCCATTTTCAACGTTTATACCTATTGCTGATTCGAAATTTAAAATCTGGGTCACTCGGTAGACGTCTTGTCCGCATCGGACAAAGCGGCCGACCTGTACATCAACGCTCTTTCGAATGGGTTCGAAGGCCTCATTGGAGACATCATTATCATTCTGAGTCATGTTCGGGTATCCAGAGTTCGGTGAAATCGTTCAGGGGCAGGGTTATATCGCAGTCAAGTTGCCGTAACGCAAGTAAATGCCAAAGGTGAGCTATGCCCTGGCCTCTATATATGCCCATGAAGTGGCGGGCCAGGAGGTAGTGGAAGGGAGCGGACCCCATTTCCTGAACGGTTTTCAGAATATATTCGCTCTCTTCGTGTGAGAATTGCATCCTTTTATAGCGCTCAAGAAAGGTAATATTCAAAAATGCGACGTCACGGATTCGTGATTCGTCGTGGATGCGAAAAATCCAACCCTGCTGTTTAGCATAGGCATAGGCCGCTTTCCATTTAGGGAGCCACTTTCGCCAATTTTTGCGCCACTCTTGAGCTGGTTTAACTTCGACCAGTAATGGCTTGGTGTAACCTGGGAAAGAAGCTGTGCCAAGTTTGTAGAAGACTAGAAAATCAGGGGTGTAATTGAAAGACTGTCCATTCAGGACGAAGGGGATTTGGCAAGGTTGCGGGATAACGTCCTGCACTGAAAGACTGAAATCCTTTCGGATAATAAAGTCGCGTTCGAGAGCAGATTCATACTGGATATGCTTCTCCAGGCGAAATGGGTAGTACCCTGACACGCTTCGGCGTGTGGGGCCAATCTTCCTAGTCTGCTGGGGGAGGGGGCTGTCGCAATTATTTCTTCGCATTGTGAACTCAGTCGCAGCTAATTCAGGGTTTGGATCGCAATAATTTAGAAACTTTTCGGTTCAACTCGCTAAAACTTTAATACCAGTAGTCGCATCAAATGTCAAAAGTCACAGCAGCAATACCCCGAAGCCAGGCGAGGTCTCGCTCTCGCACAACGGCGTCCTTTTCCTGGACGAGCTTCCCGAGTTCAAGAAGCATGTCCTCGAGGTGCTGCGCCAGCCCATGGAGGACGGCCGGGTCACCATCTCCCGCGCCCTCTCCAGCGTCACCTACCCGTCGCGAATCATGCTCGTTGCCGCCATGAATCCGTGCCCCTGCGGCTACCAGGGGGATCCCGTACACCTCTGCTCCTGCACGCCGCTCATGATCCAGCGCTACCGTTCGCGCATCTCGGGTCCGCTTTTGGATCGCATCGACATCCACATCGAAGTCCCGGCGGTGAAGTTCCGTGACTTGGCCGACCGCGGCGAGGGGGAAACCTCGGAAGCCATCGCGGCGCGGGTGGCCCGTTCCCGTGAGGTGCAGAAGGAGCGCTTCAGGGGGACCCGGGTGCACTGCAACGCCCAGATGTCGGCGCGCATGATCCGCAAGTTCTGCGAGCCCGACGCGGCGGGGAACCGGATGCTCGAGATGGTCACCGACCGCCTGGGCCTCTCCGCCAGGAGCTACACCAGGATCCTCAAGGTCGCCCGCACCATAGCCGACCTCGAGCTTGCCGAGCAGATCAGGGAAACCCACATCTCCGAGGCGATCCAGTACCGCAGCCTGGACCGCAAAACCGGATAGGAGAAAAAAAGATCGCACCGGCGAAACTGCCCGGTGCGATGATGGATTGCCATGGAAATTAATGGCCGGGCCGGTAATGGCCCGGCTTTTTCGTTAGGGGAGCACCTTCACGAGGACTGACTTGCTGACCGAGACGTTTCCGGCCGCGTCCTTCACCCACGCGTACATGGCCTTGGTGCCGGTGGTCGAAAGCGTGAAGCTGGTCGGGACGGTCGTGCTCCACCCGGAGGCTGCGGCGGTCGGTGCGGTGGAGTTCTCGGTGATCAGGTAGGCCTTTACCCCAGAGTTGTCGTCCGTGCCGGCGAAGGTGACTGCCACGGTGCGCGTGGCGGATTGCGCCGGGGCGCTGAAGCTTGCGACCACGGGCTTGGTGGTGTCGACGTTGACCGTCGCGCTGGTCGAGGCGGAGACGTTGCCGGCGGTATCCTTCACCCAGGCGTAGAGGGTCTTGGAGCCCGAACCGGAGACCAGCACGCTTACCGGCTTGGTGGCACTCCAGGTGGTGGGCGCGGTGTTGCTGGTGGTGACGGCATAGCCGGCGATGCTGACGTTGTCGCTCGCGGTGAAGGAGCTGATCGGGATGGTGAGCGAAGCCGAGATCGCGGGGACCGTGAAGGCGCTGATGCTCGCTGCGGTGGTGTCGATGGTGACGGCTGCGCTCTTGGCGAGCGAGACGTTGCCCGAGCTGTCCAGCGCCCAGGCGTACAGGGTCTTCGCGCCGTCAGCGGTGTTGCTCGCGAAGGTGTAGCTTTTCGGCGCAGTAGCGGACCAGCCAGTGCTCGCCGACGGAGCGGTCGAGCTCGCGGTGACCTGGAAGCCGACGACCTTGACGTTGTCGGTGGCGGTAAAGGTGGTGATGGGCACGGTCAGGCTCTTCACCGGGGTGCTGGGGAGGGCGAAGACCGAAACCGCCGGTTTCGTCAGGTCGACGATGCAGGGGGCACTCTTCAGCACGGAGACGTTACCGGCTGCGTCTTTGGCCCAGGCGTAGAGCGTCTTGGCGCCGGCGGCGCTCACGGTGTAGCTGGTCGGGGCGCTGGAGAGCCAAGCTGCGCTGGCAGTCGGCACGGTCCCGGTTTCGGTTATCAGGTATCCGGCGACGCCGCTGTTGTCGTCGCTGGCGGCGACAGTGACCGGGACGCTGAGCGAACCGTACTGGGCGGGGACCGTGAAGGTCCCGACCACCGGCTTGGTCAGGTCCACGTTGACGGTGGCGCTCGCCGAGGCGGAGACGTTGCCCGCTGCGTCTTTCACCCAGGCGTAGAGGGTCTTGGAACCGGCGCCGGTAACGATGAAGCTGACCGGCTTCGTTGCGCTCCAGACGGTCGGCGCGGTGTTGGTCGCGGTGATGGCGTAGCCGGTAATGGTGCCGTTGTCACTTGCGGTGAAGGAGCTGATGCGGACCGTGGCCGACGCCGAGAGGGCGGGGACCGTGAAGGCGCTGATGGCCGGTGCCGTGGTGTCGATCGCGACGGCGGCACTCTTGGCAAGCGAGACGTTCCCCACGGTGTCTACGGCCCAGGCGTACAAGGTCTTCACACCGTCGGCGGTGTTGCTGGCGAAGGAGTAGGTCTTGGGGGCCGTACTGCTCCACCCGGTGCTCGGCGAAGGGGCGCTCGCGCTCTCGGTGACCTGGTAGCCGGCAACCTTGACGTTGTCGGTGGCGGTGAAGGTGGGAATGGTCACGGTCAGGCTCTTCACCACGGTGGTGGGGAGGGTGAAGGCCGAGACTACCGGCTTCGTCAGGTCGACGACACAGGGGGCCGATTTGGCGACGGAGACGTTGCCGGCGGCATCCTTGGCCCAGGCGTAGAGCGTCTTGGCGCCGGCGGTGCTCACGGTGTAGCTGGTCGGCGCGCTGGCAAGCCAGGTGCTAGCGCCGGCGGCGGGGACCGTGGCGCTCTCGGTTACCAGGTAGCCGGTTATCACGCTGCTGTTGTCGCTGGCGGCGATGGTGACCGGCACGGTGAGCGAGCCGTACTGTGCCGGAACCGTGAAGGTGCCCACCACCGGCTTCGCCAGGTCGATGGCGACCGTGGCCGAGGCCGGGCTGGATACGTTGTTGAGCGCGTCTTTGACCCAGGCGTAGAAGGTGTAAGAGCCGCTGGTAGCGCCGGTGGCGACTACTGCGGTGGGGGGCGCGGCGAGCCAGCCGGTGGCGCTGACCAGCGGCGCCGTTGAGGTTGTGGTGATCTTGTAGCCGGTGATCTTGTTGTCGCCCGCGCCGCTGAAGGCGGTAACCGGTATGGTGAGCGAATTCACGTTGGGCTTCATGGCGAAGCTGGCCACCGAGAGGGCCGTGCTCGTCTTGAGGTCCGCCGTCATGCTGGTTCCGCGCGCCGAGATGTTGGTCACCGAGAAATTGCTGGCGGTGCCGTCGTAGTACGCCGAGTTCACCAGGGAACCGGGGGTGAAGGCGGCGTTGTTGCCGGAGTAGAAGGTGGTGGCGGCGCTGCCACGGCAACCGCTGGTCAGCATGTTGCACACGGCGGTGCTGGCCTGCGTCGGAACCACACCCTGGTGTGCGCCGGCATGGTACGCGTTGAGGTCGTTGGCGCCCAGAGTGCCCACGGTCAGGTCGATGTGGGTGATCAAGAGCCCCCCGGCATATCCGCTGGTAAGTCCGGTGATGCCGGCATCCCAGCCGGTGGGGGGGCGGTTTTCCGCGAGCCAGTACTCGGTGGGGCGCTCGGGGCGTGCCAGCTTGAGGGCGGAGTCGTTGGCCGACAGTGCGCTCGCGATGGTCACCGAACCTGCGCTGGGGGCGACCGGGGTGGTCCAGCCCAGGAACTCGCGGGACCAGGCGTCCATAGCCACCGGGGTGGAACCGACGGCCTGGTTAGGGAGCGTACCCCAGCTGCCGCCGGCCATGACCGAGAAGTTACCCAGTCCGGCGTTGAAATTGGTGGTGTCGTAGAGGTCGGGAAGGCCGGTCATCAGGTGCCCAAGTTCGTGGACGATGACACCCACCGGATGCTGCTGATCACTGTTGTTCAGTTCGCCGCACAGTGCCCAGCCGGTGATGGTCTTGCTCCCCATGGGGATCGAGCCGCTCCAGGCATGGGCCCAGATCTTCGGCGTCTTGGAGCTCCCCGAGTTCTCGTAGCCGGCGTAGACCAGGAACACCTCGTCGTTGGACGGATCGAAAGAGCTCAGGTCGACGGCGCTCACCGCCTGGGCGAGAGCATGGCCGATGACGGTGGTCTCCAAGGTGTAGTTGTAGGAGTTGCCGGAGTTGGGATGGCTGTCGGGGATGGTCACCGCCACCACGCCGGGGTGCGTTCCCCCCGTGAAGGCAGGTGCCACGGTGAGGGTGCCGAAGGAGTTGTCCTTGTAGAAGTTGGCCACGGATTTGGCGCCGGGTGTGCTGTCGAAAACCTCGCTGTACCAGGCGTCGGGGGTGGTGACCAGCGTGCGGTTGGCGAAGTTCACCAGGACGATCAGGAGCTTCTTGGTTCCCGAAACCGGCACCGGTGTCCAGTCGCCCGCGGCGCCGTACACCACCCCGGCCGGAGTGCCCGCCCCGGTGGAGCCGTCCAGGGAGACGGAACCGGCGGGAAGCCGCTGCTGCAACTTCCGTTTCAGGTGATCCTTCTGGCGCTTCTCACCTGCGGTGTCCCGGACCGGTTTGACCCCCTTGGGTAAGAAGGAGGGCGCGAACTTGCCGGCGGGCTCAACCTTGACTCCGGAAGCCTTCAGCGACCCGTCTGGCAGCTGCTCGGCGTATTCCCAGTGTTGGGTCGTCGGGTTCTTCACCACGGTGTGCCCGCTCTCTGTCGATTCAATCCAGTTCTGGAACTCGTCGCCGTGGACCTTACCTTTGAAGGTGGAGCCGTCCGGCTGCTGGAGATCGATGCTGTCCGGCATGGCAGGCCCGGCATAGGCTATGGTTGACATAGCGAGCATCAACGTCGTGGCAAGCACAAGCAATCTGGTCATAACTGTTCCCTCCGGGACAAAAGTGTCTAGCCTGTGCGAGCTTAAACCGTGCCAGCGGGCCACCTAAGAGAAGTGACTAAAAAACAGGTGGATAAAGAGGGGGGCTGCCCGCCGGAGCTGCTTCGGGCAGTTCAAATTTTGCATGCTGTAAAAGTTTCGAACAGCAACGGGATAGGAAAAGGGGCGCTGTGCTCTCGATAAGGGTGTTCTGGCCGCACAACCGTCGACTGCGCGGAGAGGCGTCTCGTGACCATCCGGGGTTTCGCTGGCTGGTGCCTTTTGCCGGTACACAAAAGGCCGTGACGGGATCAGTTTCCCGCACGGCCTTTGGGCATCTTCGTGGTGAATTTTTTTACGGGGAAACGACCAGCACGCCGGCCCCTTTGACCCGTCCGGCCTTGAGGTCGGCCAGAGCTTCATTGGCGGCTTCCAGCGGGTAGAGCTGCACTTCGGTGCGGACCGGCACGCGGGGGGCGATCTCCAGGAACTCCTCGCCGTCCCTGCGGGTAAGGTTCGCGACGGAGCGCAGCACGCGCTCGCCCCAGAGGAGGCGGTACGGGAAACTCGGGATGTCGCTCATGTGGATCCCCGCGCAGACCACCGTCCCCCCCTTACGTACCGCTTCAAGCGAGGCGGGAACAAGCTCTCCCGCCGGGGCGAAGATGATGGCGGCGTCCAGGGCGTCGGGCGGGAGCTGATCCGCGGCGCCGACCCAGACGGCGCCCAGCTGGCGGGCGAACTGTTGTCCTTCGTGGTCACCCGCACGGGTGAAGGCATAGACTTCGCACCCCTGCCAGCGCGCCACCTGGATGATGATGTGGGCCGCGGCGCCGAAGCCGTAGATCCCGAGCCGGCGGGCATCACCGGTCATGCGCAGCGAGCGGTAACCGATCAGGCCGGCGCAGAGCAGCGGCGCCGCCTGCAGATCTCCGAAGCCTTCGGGAAGGGCGAAGCAAAAACGCTGGTCGGCGACGGCGTACTCGGCGTAGCCGCCGTCCAGGTGGTAGCCGGTGAAGCGCGCCCTATCGCAGAGATTCTCTCTTCCTTCGTTGCAGTCCGGGCAGCAGCCGCAGGTGGAGCCGAGCCACGGCACGCCGACCCGGTCTCCCGGTTTGAACTGCGTGACGCCGCTCCCCGAGGTCACCACCCGCCCAACGATCTGGTGTCCCGGCACCAGCGGCAGCTTGGGTTCAGTCAGCTCTCCGTCCAGGATGTGCAGATCGGTGCGGCAGATGGCGCAGGCGGCCACCTTGATAAGCAGCTGCCCCGGGCCGGGTGCAGGTATCGGCAGGTCCCTCAACTGCAGGGGAGTGCCCGGTTTCAGAAGTACCATCGCTCTCATCAGTGCCATCTCCACTGAATGTAGAATGTTCCACTAAGTTCATGTCTGTCGGCCAAGCCTAATACTACACACACTTCAGTCATTATCCAAGTGCGAGCAGGCCGTCTCCCGTTGGCAGAAGATGAGCTGCAGTGGAGTCTTGCGCCTTAGCTCAAAGCTGTGCCAGCAAATTCTGGAAGAGATTCAGTGCACCCCGAAAGGGGAAGGCTGATCAGCACTCTAACGCCTGGGTTCTCAGCGGGATACGGCAGAGACGAGGTGGGCGAGCAGCGGGGCGCTGAGGACGTTGAGCAGGCCGACCAGGACCATGACCAGGCCGGCGATGGCACCTACCTCGCTGTCGATCTGATGCGCCTTTGCTGTGCCGGCACCGTGGGCCCCCATGCCGAGCAGCGCCCCACGGGCCAGCGCCGAACGAAAGGGGAGGCAGCTCAGCAGGAGTTCGCCGATGGTTGCACCGAGAACGCCGGTGATGACCACGAAGACGGAGGTGAGCGCCGGAACGCCGCCGATATCGCCGGAAACCACCATGGCAAACGGAGTGCTCATGGAGCGCGGCAAGAGGCTCAGGCACACGGTGGCGTCGAGGCCGAAGAGCTCGGAAAGGAACCAGGAAGAGATGACGGCAGTGCAACTGCCCGCGACGACCCCCACCAACAGGAGCATCCAGTGCCGGCGAATCAGCGCGCGCTGCTCGTAAATCGGGATCGCGAAGGCGACGGTAGCAGGACCAAGCAGCATCATGAGCCAGTGCGTCCCGCGGATATACTCGGCATACCGGACGTGGCCGATCAGGGCGGCCGCGATAAGGAGAACCGGGGTGAAGACGAGCGGCGAGGTGAAAAGGCTCGGGCGGCGCGCGTTCAGGTATTTTCCCAGGGCGTAGAGGGCCACGGTCAAAAAAGACCAGAAAACCGCGTGAACAAGCAGCTGCTCATCACACCACATCGCAGTTCTCCCCACGGTTCACCCACCGATAGCACAGATCGATGGCCGCACCCGTCACCACCATGATGGCGATCGTCCCGAAGAGGATCACCGCCAGGATCTTCAATCCCAGCATGCCGAGCAGTTCGGGATGATCGAGCACCGCGAGGACCGCAGGGATGAAGAAAAGGAGCATCTCGGCCAGAAACCACTGGGCCCCGCGGCGAACCGTCAGGATGTTCAGTCGCCGGGTGATCAGCAGCAACAGCACGATGAACAGGCCGAGCACCGAGCCCGGGATCATCAGGTGAGTGGTGCGCGCGATTCCTTCGCCTGCCGCCCAGAACAGCAGGATCAGCACAATTTGGAAGAAGCGGCTGGAGCGCAAGGGTCTCCAGAGCGAGGTGCGTAGATAACTGGTCATCTGTCTCTCCCGTGTTTCCGATGTTTGAATCATAGGTTGTTCTGTGGTATTCGTAAAATGAAGATTTCGACTCGAACCGATTCTGATCAGGAATAGTATATGGAGATGCGGACCTTACGGACCTTCGTCGAGGTGGTGCGGCAGGGTGGATTTTCCCGTGCGGCCAAGACGGTCTTTGTCACCCAGTCCACGGTGAGCAAGGCGGTCAAGCAGCTGGAAGACGAGCTGGGGCTGCAGCTATTGGACCGGATCGGCGCGAACGTGAAGCTCACCGCCGCCGGAGAGATCGTCTACCGCCGTGCACTCGCGATTCTGGCCCAGGGGGACGACCTGAAAGCGGAGCTCGAGGAGCTGCGCGGGCTTAAGGGGGGCGTACTGCGCCTTGGGGTGCCGCTCATCGGCAGCAACACGCTCTTTGCCCACCGCTTCGCCGCCTATCGAAACCGCTACCCCGGGATCGAGCTGCAGCTCATGGAACACGGCAGCAAGCGGCTCGAGGAGTTGGTGCTGGCAGGGGAGCTGGACCTGGCGGCGACGCTGTTGCCGGTCGGTGAGGAGTTCGAGTGGCAGGAGGTCTGGCGCGAGCCGATCGACGTGCTGCTTCCGGCGGAGCACCCGCTGGCCGCCTCAGAGAAACTCTCGTTCCGGCAGCTTAAGGACCTCCCCTTCATCCTCTACGGTCCGGGCTTCGCGCTGAACCAGATGATCCTCGATGCCTGCCGGGAGAGCGGCTTCACGCCGAAGGTCTCGGCGCAGTCGAGCCAGGTTGATTTCGTGATCGAGCTGGTCGCCACGCGGTTAGGGGTGGCGCTATTGCCGCGCATGATCGCCGAGCAGCGGCCGCATCCCCTGACCCGGCGGGTTCCGGTCGAGCAGCCGGCGCTCTTTTGGCACCTGGCGCTCATCTGGCGGCGCGGCGGCTACCTCTCCCCTGCGGCTCAAGCCTGGCTTGCCTTGGCTGCGGAAACCTGAGCAACGGCCGAAAATGCAGGGGACTGGGCTCCGTGGGTGCCTGTCCCCTTGGAATTCGAACAAGACCATAAAAGGAGGCTCAACAATGAAACAGAAACTCCCGGTGCTGCTGGCTCTTATTCTGTTGTTTGCAGTTTCGTTCACCGTTACCGCCACTCCGGCCGCCGCGGCGCCGGAATACCGGCTCTCCAAAGGGCAGACTGTGTACGTGCCGGTCTACTCCAACGTCTTCAGCGGTCCCAGAAAGCGCCCGTTCCAACTGGCCGCTACCTTGAGCGTGCGGAACACCGACCCTGCTGGCTCGCTTAAGATAACCGCCATCGACTACTACGACACCAACGGAAAGCTGGTGCGCCGCTACCGCACCGGTGCGCTTTCTTTGGGCCCCCTGGCCTCGGCGGATTTTCACATCGACGAGAAGGACGTAGCTGGCGGCTTCGGTGCCAACTTTATCGTGAGGTGGGAAGCGGACCGCGCCATAAACGCCCCGATCATCGAGTGCGTCATGATCGGAACCGCGTCGGGGCAGGGGATCTCGTTTGTGAGTCCGGGGCAGGAGATCAAGGAGTAGCGAGCAGAGGGAAGGGGATGATGGCAGCAGGGGAAGATCGAGGGGGACAGGCACCAATTAATAATGGCCTGTCAAATGTTGGCCGCTTGACAGGTCGGATCTCCACAAAGAGCAGATGTTGTACAACGAGTGGATGAGCGGTTGTCAAAAAGGGGGACTGGCACTTTGCGGAGCCAGTCCCCCTCGACGTTTTCAGGTACCTGAGATGCGTTTCTCTTCTCGTCAGGCCGCTTTCGGTTTTTCCTTCACCTTCTACACCGGCTCGCCAAAGGCCACCTTGTACACGTCCTTGTACTCGCTGGCGAAATGCACCTCGATTCCTTCCTGCAGGTAATCCGGCAACTCGGCGAAGTCCTTGCGGTTGGCCTCGGGGAAGATGAGCACCGTAAGTCCGGCGCGGCGGGCGGCGATGGTCTTCTCCTTGACCCCGCCGATCGGGAGCACCCGCCCGGTAAGCGTCAGCTCTCCGGTCATGCCGAGCTTCGCGCGCACCGGCTTCCCGCGCATCATGGAGATGAGCGCGGTAGCCATGGTGACGCCGGCGGAGGGGCCGTCCTTCGGGGTCGCGCCGGCCGGCACGTGCAGGTGCACGAAGTGGGTGTCGAAGAAATCTTCGGCCACACCGTACTCCTTCAGGTGCGCCATGACGTACGAGTAGGCGATCTCGGAGCTCTCCACCATGACGTTGCCGAGTTGCCCGGTCTGGCGGAACCCTTTCCCCTTGCTGGGCATGGCCGCCGCCTCGATGGGTAAGGTCGCTCCCCCCATGCTGGTCCAGGCAAGCCCGGTCACCACACCGGCCACGTTCTCGAAAACCTCCTCGGTCACGAACACCGGCTGCCCCAGGTAGTCGACCAGGTCCTTCTTGCTGATCACGACGGGCTCGATGCGCCCGGAGGCGAACTCGAGCGCCGCCTTGCGCATCAGCTTCTTGATCCGGTTCTCCAGGTTCCTGACGCCAGCCTCGCGCGCCCAACCGTCGATGAGCGCGGCGAGCGCCTCTTTCTTGATGGTCACCTGCCCCGACTTCAAGCCCGCGTTCTTGAGCGCCTTGGGGATCAGGTAGCGCTTGGCGATCTCCATCTTCTCCTCGAGCACGTACCCCGAGAGCCGGATGATCTCCATACGATCCAGAAGCGGCGCCGGGATGGTGTCCAGCTGGTTCGCCGTTGCGATGAAGAGCACGTTGGAGAGGTCGAAGGGGACGTCCAGGTAGTGATCCCGGAAGGTCGCGTTCTGTTCGGGGTCGAGCACCTCGAGAAGCGCCGAGGCGGGATCGCCTTGGAATGAGGCGCCGACCTTGTCGATCTCGTCCAGCATGAGCACCGGGTTCGCGGTCGCGGCGCTCTTCATGGCCTGGATGAACTTGCCGGGCATGGCACCGATGTAGGTGCGCCGGTGCCCCTTGATTTCGGCCTCGTCGCGCATACCGCCCAGCGAGAAGCGGTAGAAGCTCCGCCCCAAGGCGTCGGCGATGCTCCGCCCGATCGAGGTCTTACCGACACCCGGCGGCCCCACCAAACAGAGGATGGATCCCGAAATGTTCCCCTTCAGCTTGCCAACAGCGATGAACTCGGTGATGCGGTCCTTCACGTCGCTAAGCCCGTGGTGGTCGCGGTCCAGGATGCGCCGCGCCTTGTCCAGGTTATAGGAATCCTTGCTGAAGCTCCCCCAGGGGAGCACCGTGAGCCAGTCCAGGTAGTTGCGGGTCACGTGGTACTCGGGGGAGGAGGGCTCCAAAAGCCGGAACTTCTCGATTTCCTCCGTGACCGTGCGCTGCGCCTCGGGGTTCAAGGTGAGCTTTTTCAGGCGCTCCTCGAACTTCTCGATCTCCGAGGTCTTTCCTTCCTTTTCCAGCCCCAGCTCTTTCTTGATCGCCTTTAACTGCTCGCGCAGGAAGAACTCGCGCTGCTGCTCGCTGATCTTCTCCTCGATCTGCTTGGTGATCTTGGTCTGCAGCCGGGAGACCTCGAGCTCCTTCTTCAAAAGCACCAGCACGATGTCGATCCGCTTGCGCACGTCCAGCGCCTCGAGCACCTGCTGCAGCTCCTGCCCGTCGGCCGAAGTGAGGTTCGCCGCAAAATCGGCCAGGCGCCCGGGATCGTCCAGGCTGGAGCGGCTTAAAAAGAGCTTGATCTCCTCGGTGTAGAGCGGGTTGATCTGCACCAGCTCCTTGATGGTGGAGAGGACCGCCATCGAGTAGGCCTTCAGCTCCTCGTTCACCGAGAGCTCGGGCGCGTATTCGTAGCTGACCCGCGCGAAGTAGGCCCCGGAAATATCGGTCAACTCATCGATGGAGAAACGCTCCAGCGTGTTGACCAGGAAGTGGATATTCTCCTCGTCCTGGTGGATCACCTTGACCACTTTCCCCACCACCCCTACGCGGTGCATGTTCTCCAAACCATCGGGTCGGGCGGGATCGCGCACCAGCACGAGACCCAGGGCGTGGGCGGGGTTGTCGAGGGCGCGCTGCACCGCCGCTTTCTGATGCGGATCGCTGACCGCCATCGGGAAGAGGAGGTTCGGAAAGGCCGGGCGCGGCTTGATCGGGATGATGGGAAGACTCGGCGGCAGCACCTCGGAGGCGAGCACCAGCCCTCCGGATTCGTCACTCTCAGGCTTGCCGTTGTATTCGACATCTATGGTGGGCTGTTCACTCATGGTAAGGCTCCCGTAGTTGTTTTTATGAAACCTAAGCATCCACCCCCTTGTTGTCAACCTGCCCGATCCTTAACCTGCTGCTCCCGCGGAACCCCTCGGCATTATTGTGGAAAACTGGCGCGAGAGGCGCACGGACTGCGGCTTGGCAGGGTCCCGAGACTACTTAAAGCTTCTTTACAACTCTTAACAGTCGCACGCAGGAGGTTGGGCTATACTCGCCGAAAAAATCAGTTGGGAGATTGCCGTGTCGAAAAAGATCCTGCTTGTAGATGACGATGCCGGCCTGTGTCAGCTGCTTCAAAGCTACCTGGGTGGCGAGGAGTTCGAGGTGGTTACGGTTCATGAGGGGAAGGCGGGAGCTGCAGCTGCACTCGAAGGGGATTATGCGGCGGTGATCCTCGATGTGATGCTGCCGGGGCTGAACGGCTTCGAGGTGCTGCGCAAGCTGCGCCAGGTCTCTGAGGTGCCGGTGCTCATGCTGACGGCGCGGGGCGAGGAGGTGGACAGGATCGTGGGGCTGGAGCTTGGGGCTGACGATTACCTCTGCAAACCGTTCAACCCGCGCGAGCTGATCGCCCGGCTGCGCGCCATCCAGCGGCGCAGCGGGATCCTGCCGCACGAGGGACGCCCCGGGACGCTGGTGGTTGGGGATGTCGCCATGAACCTGGGGACCCGCACCCTGTACTGTTCGGGGGAGTCCATCGACCTGACCTCATCCGAGTTCTCGGTGCTGGAGGTGTTGCTGCGGCTGGCCGGAACCGTGGTGACCCGCGAGGAGCTGACCCGGCAGGCGCTGGGGCGCGAGTTCCGCAGCTTCGACAGGAGCGTCGATGTCCATGTAAGCGGGCTGCGCAAAAAGCTCGGCACAGGGCTGGACGGCGGTGACAGGATCAAGTCGGTGCGCGGGGTGGGGTACCTCTATGGGTACTCGCCTGAGTGGCAAAACCAGTAACACCCTTTCACAGGAACACAGAGGGGAAAACCGAGGAAGGGCAGGAGAAAATCTGGAAACTGGAAAACCTTCGAATGCGGAACGCAGTCACAGATCAGGAGAATCAATGAAGTTTTCAGGCAGGAAGGTAGCTGTTGCAGTATTGGTTTTGCTGGTCCTGGGGGGCGCAGGGCTGGCGGCACAGAAGGGATTCAGCAAGCCTAAGCCGACCTACGTCACGGCTCAGGCGACAACGATGGACCTGGAGGAAAGTGTCCTCGCAAGCGGCACGTTGAAGGCGTTCAAAACGGTTGCGGTCGGTGCCCAGGTTTCCGGGCAGTTAAAGACGCTGCACGTGGCGCTGGGCGACAAGGTGAAGAAAGGACAGCTGCTCGCCGAAATCGACCCGGTGCTGCAGCAGAACACGCTGAAAGACGCCGAGGCCCAGGTGGAGAACCTGAAGGCCCAGCGCCGCTCCAAGGAGGAGCTCTTAAAACAGTACCGGCTCGCCTTCCAGCGCCAAAGTCAGCTGGTGGCGAAAGATGCCGGTTCCCGCGCCGATCTGGAAAGCGCCCAGGCACAGCTGGAGAGCACGCGTTACGACATCGCGGCGCTGGATGCCCAGTTGAAGAAGGCGGTCATCGCCGTGGACACCGCCCGGGCCAACCTGGGCTACACCCGGATCAACGCCCCCATCGACGGGGTGGTGATCTCCATCGACACCGAAGAGGGGCAGACGGTGGTCTCCACCCAGTCCGCCACCACCATCCTCACCCTGGCAAACCTGGACACCATGACGGTGAAGGCCAAGATATCCGAGGCCGACGTCACCAAGGTCAGGCCGGGCCTCACCACCTATTTCACCCTCTTGGGGGATGCCGACAAACGCTACTACGGAAAACTGCGGGCCATCGAGCCGGGGCCGGTTTCTTCGAGCACCAGCAGCACCTCGAGTGCCAGCTCCAGCACGACTTCCGGCAGTTCCGCCATCTACTACTACGGGCTCTTCGAGGTCCCCAACGCCGACAACCGGCTCAAGGTCTCCATGACGGCGCAGGTCGCCATCGTCCTTAACCAGGCGAAGCAGGCACTCTGCATCCCTGTCGCAGCGCTCGCCGACAAACGCGCCGACGGACAGGCGACGGTCCAGGTGCTCAGGGGCGAGCAGGTGGAGCGCCGCAGCATCCGTACCGGCATCGGCAACAACGTCCAGGTGCAGGTGCTGGAGGGGCTCAAGGCCGGCGAGAAGGTCGTGGTGGGGGACAGTACCAGCGTCCCGGAAACCACCACGAGTTCCGGCCACATGCCGCCTCCGGGCGGGAGGCGCTAGCCATGGATCGGCCGCTTTTGGAACTCTGCGGGCTGGGACGGCACTTCGTCACCGGCGAGCAGGAGATCGCCGTCCTCAAGGACGTGAACCTCACCATCAACGCCGGCGAGCTGGTCGCCATCATCGGCGCCTCTGGCTCCGGCAAGTCCACCCTGATGAACATCCTGGGGTGCCTGGACCGCCCCAGCGAGGGGAGTTACCTGATCAACGGCGAGGAGACCGGTACGCTTTCCGGGGACGAGCTGGCACGCCTCAGGCGCGAGTACTTCGGTTTCATCTTCCAGCGTTACCACCTGATGCCGCACCTCTCCGCCACCCAGAACGCCGAGATCCCGGCGGTGTACGCGGGGGTACGCAAGGAGGAGCGCCGGGCGCGGGCTCGCGAGATCCTCTGCCGGCTCGGGCTCGAGGAGCGCTGCGAGCACCGACCCAACCAGCTCTCCGGTGGCCAGCAGCAGCGCGTCAGTATCGCCCGCGCCCTCATGAACGGCGGCGAGGTGATCCTGGCGGACGAGCCAACCGGGGCCCTGGACAGCAAGAGCGGCCAGGAGATGATGGCGCTGCTTCATGAGCTGCACGACGCGGGGCACACCATCATCCTGGTGACCCACGACGCCCAGGTGGCAAGGCACGCCGAGCGGATCATCGAAATCAGCGACGGCCGGATCGTGTCCGATCGGGTGAACCCGGCGGCCCCGCCCCGGCAGCGTCGCCAGCGACTGGAAAAGGGCCCGGTGCAAAACGAGTCCTCCCTTCTTGCCGCCGCCTGGGGGCGCTTTGCCGAGGCCTTCAAGATGGCGCTCATTGCCATGGCCAGCCACCGGATGCGTACCCTCTTGACCATGCTGGGTATCGTGATCGGCATCACTTCGGTTGTCTCCGTGGTGGCCTTGGGGCAGGGGGCACGCCAGAAGGTGATCAACGACATCTCCGCCATGGGGACCAACGTGATCGACATAAGTCCCGGCAAAGACTGGGGCGATGAGGACGCCGCGGGCATCCAGACCCTGGTTCAGGCGGATCTGGAGGCGCTGAAGGCGCAGGTCTACGTGGACAGCGCGACCCCCACGGTAAGCGACAGCGAACTCCTGCGTTACCGCAACGTGACGGCGAACGCCCAGGTGAAGGGGGTAGGGGAGCAGTACTTCCGGGTGCGCGGCTACGAGTTCGAGAAAGGGTCCGGCTTCGGCGCGGAGGACGTCCGGCTCCAGGCCCAGGTGGTGGTCATCGACAAGAACACCAGCAAGAAGTTCTTCGCCCAAGAGGACCCGATCGGCAAGGTGCTCCTGGTCGGCTCGCTCCCCTGCCGTGTCATCGGGGTGACCAAGGAAAAGGAAGGCCCCTTCGGCAACAACCAGAACCTGGAGGTGTGGATCCCTTCCAGCGCTGCCATGGCGCGGCTTTTAGGGCAGCAGTACCTGAACTCCATCACGGTGCGGGTGCGCGACGGAGTCTCGAACCAGATCGCCGAGCAGAGCATCATCAAGCTTCTGACCCAGCGCCACGGGCGCAAGGACTTTTTCACCAGCAGTTCGGATACCATCATGAAAACCGTGAACAAGACCACCCAGACCCTGGCGCTGATGATCTCGGCGATCGCACTGATCTCACTCGTCGTCGGCGGAATCGGGGTGATGAACATCATGCTGGTCTCGGTTACCGAAAGGACCCACGAGATCGGCATCCGGATGGCGGTAGGGGCGCGGCAGGAAGACATCATGCAGCAGTTTCTCATCGAGTCGGTGCTGGTCTGCCTGGTGGGCGGGATGATCGGCATCCTGCTCTCCTACGGGGTCGGCACGGTCTTCTCAATCTTCGTGAAGAGCTTCGCCATGAAGTTCTCCCTGGTGTCGGTGGTCTCCGCCTTCCTCTGTTCGACGTTAATCGGTGTCGTGTTCGGATTTCTGCCGGCGCGTAACGCGGCCCGCCTCGACCCCATCGACGCGCTGGCCAGGGAGTAGGTGAGTTTTATGAAGAGAACGCACGAGATGAGCACATCGACAGCATGGATCCCACAGCATTCCCACACCTTAAAAACGCTCCTTTTCCCCCTGCGGGAGAGGGGTGAGGCGAGGGGGAGGCTGGATCTGGGCAAGGCTGTTTCCGGTAGCGGACGTGAGGCTTTCGTCGCCCTTCTGCTTTCCGTCGCCCTGCTGTTTTCCGGCTGCGCCGGCCTCCTGCCGCGCAGCCAGTACAGCACCCCCGCGGCGGCCCTGCCGCAAACCTGGCAAGAGCAGACGCTGACCGGCAGCGCAGTCGCCCTGAAGGACGGCTGGTGGCGCGACTTCAACGACCCGCAGTTAAGCGGACTCATCGAGGGCGCCCTCACGAGCAATAACGACCTGGCGGCCGCGGCGATCAAGGTGCGCCGGGCCCAGCTGAACGCAAGCCTCACCGACACCAACCGCACCCCGTCGGTCAGCGCCTCGGGGAACTCGAGCCTGAACCACGACTTCAAGAGCGGCCGGGACACTAGATCGAGCGGCGTGACCGGCACGGTGAGCTACGAGCTCGACCTCTGGGGCAAGCTGGCGAGCGCCCGGGACGCCGGCCGGTTCGAGGCGGCGGCCACCGAATTCGATCGCCAGGCGAGTGCGCTGTCGCTCATCGGAACCACCGCTGCCGACTACTGGCAGCTCGGCTACCTGAACGAGCGGATCGCCACCGCGCAGGCGAGTATCGGGTACGCCGAGAAGATCCTCGACCTTGTGAACGTGAAGTACGCCGCCGGTGCGGTCTCCGCGCAGGACCAGGTCCAGGCGCGCCAGACGCTGGCGACGCAGCGCGCCGAACTGAGCCAGCTGCTGCAGCAGCGCACCGAGGCGCGCAACGCGCTGGCGCTCCTCTTCGACCAGGCTCCGGAGCATGCGGTCGCGGAGCCGACGAAGCTGCCGGATGGTGTGCTCCCTCAAATGGCTGCCGGTCTCCCGGCGAGCGTGCTGGCCCAGCGCCCGGACCTGAAGGCAGCCGAACAGCGGCTCAGGAAGTACCTCGCCACTATCGATTCCACCCGCGCCAGCTTTTATCCAAGCTTCACCCTGACCGGCTCCCTGGGGACCGCGAGTGCTTCGCTTTTGAGCGTGCTGCAAAACCCCTACGGAACGCTGGGTGCCGGGATCACGCTTCCCTTCGTGCAGTGGAACACCATGCAGCTCAACGTTGAGATCGCAAAGACCGACTACGAGGAAGCGGTCGTCAACTTCCGGCAGTCGCTTTATACCGCGCTGGGGGACGTGGAAAACGCCCTGTCGGCACGCGAACGCTACGCCGAACAGAACCGCGAATTGGAGGAATCGCTCGCCCTGGCCAAGCGAGCCGAGGAACTGGCGGAGATCCGCTACCGTGCCGGCTCCACTGCACTGCAGGCCTGGCTCGACACCCAGGAGAGCCGGCGCAGCGCCGAGAAGTCCCTGGCAGAAAACCGCCTGAATCGCCTTAAGAACCTGATGACGCTCTACCAAGCCTTAGGCGGGCCGGTGCCCAAGGAGAAGCAGGTTGAGGTTAAGGTTGAGGTTGAGAAAGAGGCACGGGCCTTCCCGGTTCCTGCCCGATAAGCAGGTGGCCCCCCCGCGCTTAAATTTCAGCCCGGGACCCGGCTGGAGGGGGCGGCTTGGCGGTCCGGTCGGCCCATTATTCTGCGCCAACGCTGGTGGCAAAGGGGATATGATAAAGAAAAAAAGGTCGCCACGAGGAAGGCCAGTGCCGGGGAAAGCCGACTGGTCGGCCCGTCCTGCGCAGCATCACCCCCGGCATTCTGCCAGGACGAAGGGGATGAAACATGTGCAGCAACTACCTGGATGAGCTGTACGACAACACGTTCGAATCGGTCTACGAGGCGCTGGTGGAGTTGGTTCGCAAGGACCCCCGGAGGGCGCTGCAACAGATACGCGGCATCCTGAAGAGCCTTTATGTCAGGCAGGGCAATGACTGGAGCGGGCGCGGCGTGGTAGGCGACACCGGCATCGACGCCTCCATAGCCGCGCATGAGTCGGTGCTGGCGGACCTCGCGTCACGCCGGACTTCGAGAGATGAAAAGGAGTCGCCATGAAAGACACACTAGAGCAGCTTTTCTACTTCGGAGTGGGGAGCATCCTGTTGGCCAAGGAGAAGTTGGACAAGGCCACCGATATGAGCCGCAGCTTCAAGGAGCAGGGGGACCAGAAGGCGCGGGAGTTTTACGATGAGGCAGTTGCCAAGGGGAGCAGCGAGCGGAGCCAGTTCAAGGGGATGGTCAAGGATCTCTTGAAGGAAGTGGTGGGCGACCTCGGTCTGGCCACCCACGCCGACATCGCCGCGCTCCGCGAAGAGATCGCCCTCTTGCGCCGGGAACAGGTGAAATACGGCGATTGAGCGGTTGATGAGCAGGTGCCACCGCGGAGCCCTTGCCGAGCAGAGAGCAAGGGCTCTTCGCTTATCACAATGAATTACTCCCAACGATCGAATTCATGATATAAGAACTGACTGGTACGCCAGTACCGATAACTGCATCTCCTTTATGGTATTGCCCGGTCACCTGCAGTTCATGTAGTTTGATGCGGCCCCCAACCCTCCGCTTTTGCCATGGGGTCCGCAGGGGGAGAACTACCATCCAACCTCTCGACCTCGACCCGATCGCATCCATCCGCAATTTCGGCATTGTTTCCCACATCGACGCTGGCAAGACTACCGTTTCGGAGCGCATCCTCTTCTACTCGGGCGAGACCCACAAGATGGGGGAGGTGCACGACGGCCTGGCGGTCATGGACTGGATGCCCCAAGAACAAGAACGCGGTATCACCATTACCGCGAGCACCACGACCTGCCACTGGAGCGACTGCCGCCTTAACCTGATCGACACCCCGGGACATATCGATTTCACCATCGAGGTGGAGCGCAGCATGCGGGTCCTGGACGGCGCCATCGCCATCTTCAGCGCCGTCGAAGGGGTGCAGCCCCAAAGCGAGCTGGTCTGGCGCCAGGCGGACCGCTACCGGGTGCCGCGGATCTGCTTCATCAACAAGATCGACCGCATCGGAGCGGACTACCAGCAGGCCCTGCAGCAGGTGGTGGAAAGGCTCCAGGCCCGCCCGGTCCTGCTGCAGCTGCCGGTGGGGGTGGAGACGAGCTTTGCCGGGGTGATAGACCTGCTTGCCGAGGAGCTGGTGAGCTTCGAGGAGAGCGACCTGGGGAGGACGGTGCGGAGATCTCCTGTGCCGGAGGAATTGAAGCCCGAGGTCCAGGAGGCGCGCCTGAGGCTTACCGAAGTGGCAGCCGACTTCGACGACGAGGTGATGGCTGATTTCCTGGAGGGGAGGGCGATCCCCGCGGAGCGGCTGCGCGCGGCGCTTAGGCGCGGCACGCTTTCCTGCGCGATCTTTCCGGTGTTCCTTGGCTCGGCACTACGCAACAAGGGGATCCAGCCGCTCATGGACGCGGTCTGCGACTTTCTCCCCTCCCCACTGGAGCTCCCCGGGCTGGTGGGGCGCCACCCGGAAACCGGTACCGGTCAGACGCTCACCTGCGATCCCGCGGCGCCGCTGCAGGCGCTTGCCTTCAAGGTGATGGCCGAGGAGGGGCGCCGGCTCACCTACCTCAGGGTGTACAGCGGCACGCTGAAGCCGGGGGCGGCCCTTTTGAACAGCGCCCGGCGCACCACCGAGCGGATCAAGCACATCTTCCACATCCACGCCCACAAGCGCGAGGAGATCCCCGAGGGGCGTGCGGGCGACATCGTGGCGGTCACCGGCTGCCAGGTTACCCTCACCGGTGACACCCTGAGCGACCCGGCCCAGCCGCTCGTGCTGGAAGGGCTCGAGGTTCCGGAGCCGGTGGTTTCCCTGGCGGTGGAGGCGAAGGCCGCCCACGATCGCGAGAACCTGTTGAGCTCGCTGGAGAAGTTCGGCTGGGAGGATCCCACCTTCAAGGTCCACGAGGACCCCGAGACCGGCCAGACCATCCTCACCGGGATGGGGGAACTGCACCTGGAGATCATCCTGGACCGGCTTTCCCGTGAGTACGGCGTGCAGGTGAAAACCGGCCGTCCGCGGGTCGTCTACCGGGAGACCCTGCGCCACCAGGTGGAGCGGCGCGAGGTGTTCCACCGCGAGGCGGGTGACCGGCGCCCGGAGAACGCGGAACTCTTGTTGCGGGTAGGGCCTCTGCCACGCGGCAAGGGGGTGCGGATCCAGGTCCCGCCGCCTTTGGCGCCGTTGACCTCCGAACTCATGAGCGCGGTGCGCCGCAGCCTGCAGCAGGGATGCGAGGCCGGCTGCCGCACCGGATACCCGCTTACCGACGTGAAAGTGGACGTGCTGGAAATCCCGGTTGAAGGCGGGGTGCCGAGCGAGACGGCGCTTTGGGGGGCTGCCCAGCGCGGGGTCATCCTGGCAGCCCGCGAGGCGGGGCCCTTCCTTTTGGAGCCGATCATGTCGCTCGAGCTGGAGCTTCCCGCGGAGCACCTGGGCAAGGTGCTCGGCTCGCTGCAGCAAAAACATGGGCGTGTCGAGGGGATGGAGGAGCGGGGGGCGGTGCAGGTGGTGCGGGCCACGGTTCCCCTGGCAGAGATGTTCGGCTACATGACCGAACTGCGCAGCGCGACCAAGGGGCGCGGCAGTTACACCATGGAGTTCAAAGGGTTCGAGGTGGCACCTGC
Organism: Geomonas silvestris; assembly: GCF_014193515.1. GTDB lineage: Bacteria > Desulfobacterota > Desulfuromonadia > Geobacterales > Geobacteraceae > Geomonas > Geomonas silvestris. The sequence goes on from NZ_BLXX01000003.1 coordinate 211,660, forward strand.
CGAGGTCCAGGAGCGTCACGGCCTGCTCCCGTGCTGACCACGCTGTCCTCGCGTTCTTCATGAAGAAGCCGCTGTAGGAACCTCGGCAGCACCTTTCTCACCCGTTTCTCTCAAGAACGATCTGCCGCTGGCAATGGTTGTCGCAGTGTTGTAGGAGTAATCGCATTAGTTACTCAGAAAATGTGCCTGAACCTCGTGTGATCGTCAGGATGCTCAAAGTATATTTTTGTGTTGATGTAGCACCTGACAAAACATACAATATGTATGTAGCTGACGGATCACTCCAAAACTGGAGGTGTGACTCATGAGAGACAGCACGAAAGACAAAGCAGAAGGTAAATTTCACGAAATAAAAGGTAAAGTAAAAGAGTCTACTGGTAAAGCAATCAACAACCCGAAGGTGGCTATTGAAGGACATAGCGAAAAAGTAGCAGGAAAAATCCAGAAAAAAGTAGGCGATACTGAGAAAGTTCTAGAGAAATAGTGTCAATGGGACACGCTACTGACAAAAAACAAGCCGCTTCTCACAAGGAGGCGGCTTGTTTTGTTTCTGGTCCTCACGCGGTACTCACAATTTTGCGCCTAAACGGCATGGTGCAGCTGCACTGAGCGGCGAGCACCTGGTCTGCTTGTAGACATATGGTTATTTTTCCAGCTGTTTATCCACTTTGTCAGACTTCTTCTCCGATTTTTTCTCTTTCTTGTGGGCGATTGTCAGCTCGTTCTTCACGTTCTCCTTGCCAGCGACTTCGACTGCCGCTTTCTCCACCGCCTGTTTCTCTTTTTCGCTGCGCACCGGCCCCTTGAGCGTCACCGCACCGGCGCGGGTGATGATCTTCACGTTGTGCGCGTACTGGGAAAGCGATTTGTCCTTCACGATGGCCTGGCGGATCTGCTGGGTAATCTTGCGGTCCGCCGGTGTCTCGGCCTGCTGGTCCGCCGTCAGTTCTTGGGCGTGCTGCCTGTTTTGCTTCGTGTTGTCGGCACTGCTCGCCGCATCGGACGTGCTCTTCTTAGCCTCCGCCGCCTGTGCGGGTACCGACAGGCCGAGGGTTGCCGCCAGGGCGAGCGCCATAAGCAGGTAATTCGTCTTCATCGATCCCTCCTTGGGTGCAGTGCCTCGGGCCCGGTGCGGACCCTTGGCTGTAAATTTTGTTAAAGAACATTAATCACTATTTTTTATTTGTCAACTGCCGAGCGTCCCGGAAATCTCCGCATCTTCGCCTCTTCGGCCTAAAGCGCGGTTTTAGAGCCTCCTCCCCATGAGAACCCCTCCGCACCTCCACTCTCTCCAGCCGTGGCGCGGCTTCGCAGCATCATGAGCTTTGACATCAGGGTGAAGTCCGATAGCATTATGCGTTGTTAATAGAACGCGTTCTTACTCCCCGCGAGGGGGGGGCACCGCTCTCTCATGATCCACGAGGTGCTGGACCTGCCGGAATCGGCTCGTTTCGTACCGGGCAGGCAAGGAGGTACTATGGCAGGGGACAGGCCGAAACCGGGCTGGCCGGCATGGCGACAACTGGTGAGCGGGGATCCGGTGGGGTTGGGCGAATCGGCATTTTCGCCGCGCAGCGACTCGCTCAAGGCGCGCATCAGCGAGGCCGACCGGACGGTCGGTTCCATCTGCCCCTACTGCGGCGTGGGGTGCGGCCAAAAGGTGTACGTGCAGGACGAGAAGATCCTCGGCATCGAGGGGGACTACGACTCGCCGATCTCCCGGGGCTGCCTCTGCCCCAAGGGGGCCGCCACCATGCAGCTGGTGACCGGCACCCACCGCGTCAAGACGGTCCTCTACCGCCGTCCCTACGGCACCAGGTGGGAGGAGATCCCGCTGGAGCGCGCCATGGACCTGGTGGCGCGCCGGGTCCAGAAGACCCGCGACGAGACCTGGGAAGACCAGCATGAGAAGGGGCACCCGCTGCGGCGCAACCTGGGGATCGCCCACCTGGGCGGCGCCACCCTCGACAATGAGGAGAACTACCTGATCAAGAAGCTCTTCTCGAGCCTGGGGATGGTCCAGGTGGAAAACCAGGCCCGAATATGACACTCCTCCACGGTCCCCGGTCTGGGGATCTCGTTCGGAAGGGGGGGCGCCACCACCTTTCAGCAGGACCTGCAGTTCAGTGACTGCATCGTCATCCAGGGCTCGAACATGGCGGAGTGCCACCCGGTCGGCTTCCAGTGGGTCATGAAGGCCAAAAGGCGCGGTGCGACCATCATCCACGTCGACCCTCGCTTCACGCGCACCAGCGCCGTCGCCGATATCCACGTCCCGATCCGCGCCGGCAGCGACATCGCCTTTCTGGGCGCGCTCGTCAACTACATCATCTCCAACGACTGCCGGTTCAGGGAGTACGTGGTCAACTACACCAACGCCTCCGCCCTCATCTCGGAAGACTTTCAGGACACCGAGGACCTGGACGGGCTCTTCAGCGGCTGGGACCCCGAGAAGGGGCAGTACGATCCCAAGAGCTGGCAGTACCGCGGCGTCGAGGTCTCCCCGGCGGCCGGGCACCGCGAGATGTTCTCCGGCGAGCCGCGCTCGGAGCGGGGCGCGGGCATCGCGGCCGAGGAGCACGATCCCACCCTGACCGATCCCAAGTGCGTGTTCCAGATCGTGAAACGGCACTACGCGCGCTATACCCCCGAGGTGGTGCAAGAGGTCTGCGGCGTCGCCCCCGAGCTCTTTTTAAAGGTGGCGCGGGCCCTGTGCGACAACTCCGGACCCGAGCGGACCGGCGCCTTTTGCTACGCCGTGGGGTGGACCCAGCACACTGTCGGGGTCCAGTTCATCAGGACCGCGGCGATCGTGCAGCTCCTTCTGGGGAACATCGGGCGCCCCGGCGGCGGCATCATGGCCCTGCGCGGCCACTCCTCCATCCAGGGCTCAACCGACATCCCGACCCTCTACAACATGCTGCCGGGCTACCTCCCCATGCCCAAGGCCTCCTACGACATCGACCTCGCGAAGTACATCGAGTTCAACAAGTCGGCCAGCGGTTGGTGGAGCGAGTTCCCCAAGTACATCGTCTCGCTGCTGAAGGCCTGGTACGGCAACAACGCGAGCGCCGCCAACGACTACTGCTATCACTACCTCCCCCACATAAGCGGCGACCACTCGCACATGGTCACCGTCGCCGCCATGGCGGACGGCCTGGTCAAGGGGTACTTCGTCATGGGGGAAAACCCCGCCGTGGGGTCGATGAATGCCTCGCTGCAGCGCAAGGGGCTCAGAAAGCTGGAGTGGCTGGTGGTGCGCGACTTCGCCCCGACCGAGACCGCGGAGTTCTGGCGCTCGGCTCCCGAGGTGGTGGCCGGGGACGTGAAGCCCGAGGAGATCGCCACCGAGGTCTTCTTCTTCCCCTGTTCCGCCCACACCGAAAAGGACGGCAGCTTCACCAATACCCAGAGGCTTTTGCAGTGGCACCACAAGGCGATCGAGCCACCCGGCGATTGCCGCAGCGAGCTGCACTTCGTCTACCACCTGGGCAAGCGCCTGAAGGAGCTCTACCGGGACTCCCTGGACGCGAAGGATCACCCGATCCGCGACCTCGCCTGGAACTACCGGGAGCTGGGGGAAATGCAGGAGCTGGACGCCGAGGAGGTGCTGGCGGAGATCAACGGGCACTCGCTTCCCGATGAGAAGCCGCTTTCCGCCTACACCGAGCTCAAGGACGACGGGAGCACCGCCTGCGGCTGTTGGATCTACTGCGGTTGCCGCAAGGACGGGGTGAACCAGGCGGCGCGCCGCAAGCCCAAGGACGAGCAGGACTGGGTGGCGCTCGAGTGGGGCTGGGCCTGGCCCGCCAACCGGCGCATGCTCTACAACCGCGCCTCGGCGGACCCGGACGGAAATCCCTGGTCGCAGCGCAAGAAGTACGTCTGGTGGGATCCGGAAGAAAAGAAGTGGACCGGCTACGACAACCCGGACTGCATCGCCACGCGCCCCCCCGGACTACCGCCCTCTCGAGGGGGCCCAGGGGATCGATACCCTCTCCGGCATCGATCCGTTCATCATGCAGGCCGAAGGGAAGGGGTGGCTCTACGACCCGAGCGGCCTATTGGACGGCCCGCTTCCGACCCACTACGAGCCGCAGGAGTCGGTCTTGAAGAACCCGCTCTACGGGCAGCAGTGCAACCCGGCGCGCCTTGAATGGATACGCCGCGACAACCCCTACCACAAGGCCTGGGGCGACCCGCGCTACCCCTTCATCGCCACCACCTACCGGGTCACCGAGCACCACACCGCGGGGGGGATGAGCCGCTGGCTCCCCTGGTTAAACGAGCTGCAACCCGAGATGTTCGTCGAGGTCTCGCCGGAACTCGCCGGGCTGCGCGGGCTGGAAAACGGCGGCTGGGCCACGGTGAGCACCATCCGCGGCGAGATCGAGGCGCGCGTCTTGGTGACCGAGCGCCTGCACCCCTTGGTGGTGCAGGGACAGGTGCTGCACCAGGTGGGAATCCCCTACCACTGGAGCTACGTGGGGCGCAGCACCGGGGACGCCGCCAACGAGCTCACCGCCTTCGTCGCCGATCCCAACGTGAGTATCGAGGAGTCCAAGGCCTTTTCGGTGCAGGTCGTGGCGGGGCGGCGGGCGAGCCGCAGGCGCGCCGCTGCCGTCGGACCGCTCGCCGAGCCGGAACCGGGGCAGGAGCAGGGAGGAGAGCCGAGCCGCGACCTGCCGCAGGTGCAGGCCAAGAAGCCGGCTCCCCACGGCGAGCGTTCGGGGCGGCAGCAACAGACCGAGGAGGCTTGAGCTATGGAACCGCACGGCTTTTTCACCGACACCTCGGTCTGCATCGGCTGCAAGGCCTGCGAGGTCGCCTGCAAGCAGTGGAACCAGCTCCCCGCCGACGGGGCCTACTTCAGCGGCCGCTCCTACGACAACACCCTGCACCTGGAGTCGACCACCTGGCGCCACGTGGCGTTTCTGGAGCACAGCCGCCAGCTCTCGGGGCAGACCACGGCGCGCCCCTTTTCCTGGCTCTTTCTCTCCGACGTCTGCAAGCACTGCAACCGGGCCGGCTGCCTGGAGGCGTGCCCGACGGGAGCCCTGGTGCGCACCGAGTTCGCCAGCGTCTACCTGCAGCCCGACGTCTGCAACGGCTGCGGCTACTGCGTGGTGGCCTGCCCCTTCGGGGTGATCAACCGCCGCGAGGACGACGGCCGGGCCTGGAAGTGCACCCTGTGCTACGACCGGCAGAAGGTGGGGCTGGAGCCGGCCTGCGCCAAGACCTGTCCAACCGACTCGATCTTCTTCGGCCCGGTCGAGGAGCTCAAGGTCCGGGCCCAGGCGCGCCTTTTGGAGCTGCACCGCAAAGGGGTGCACGAGGCGCGGCTCTACGGCATGACGGAGCTGGACCAGCCGGGGACCGAGGGGCTCAACGCCTTTTTCCTGCTCCTCGACCGCCCCGAGGCCTACAACCTCCCTCCCGAGCCGCGGGTACCGACCAAGGAGGCGGGAAGGGCGTGGGGGATGATGGGGTTGGCCGCGCTGGGAATGGTAGCAGCGGCCATTGCCGCGGTCCGGGCGGGAGGTGAAGAATGACCGAGCTTTTTGCAAGGAGACAGGCAACGGCGGAACGCGAGCTCGACCCGCAGCTGGCCGTACTTTCCGGGGAGGCCGCCGGGCAACGGATCCGGCACCCCGCGGCGCAGCAGGGGATGCCCCCGATACCCCTCTGGCAGAAAGTGCCGTCGCAGCCCGGGGAAGAGGCGCAAAAGGACTACTACCGCCTGCCGCTTTTAAAGGAGCCGGTCTGGATCTGGTCGGTCCCGGCGTACTTCTACCTCGGGGGGGTCGCGGGCGGCAGCGCGCTCCTCGCCACCCTGGCGCACGGCAAGCGCGGGCTCAAAAAGTTGGCGGCGCTCTGCCGCGGGCTCGCCTTTGCGGGGACCACGGTGGGGCCGGCCCTGCTCACCTACGACCTGGGGAAGATGGGGCGTTTCCTCAACATGCTCCGGGTGTTCAGGCCGAGCTCCCCCATGAGCGTCGGCTCCTGGTCGCTCGCGGGCTCCGGAGCGCTCGCCACGCTGGCGCTTGTCCAGGGGGACCACCCGGCAGCCAAACCGACCACCCGGGCGCTGGCCGGCGGCGGGCTGGTGGTCTCCGGCTACACCGGGGTCTTGTTGGGCAACAGCGCGAACCCGCTCTGGCAGGGGACCCGGCTTACCCTGCCGCTGCTCTTCACCGCCTCCGCAATCGCGAGCACCTCGGCACTTCTTGAGTTGTTCACGCTGAACCGGCGGGAGGAGCGGGTGGTGCGGCGCTTCGGCACCATCGGCAAGATCGCCGAGGCCGGGAGCATGGCGCTCTTCGAACTGGAGGCGGCGCAGAACCCGGAGGCGGCCCGGGCGCTCGATCGCGGCAAGGCGGGGGTACTCTGGAAAGGGGCGAAGGGATTTCTGGCCGCGGGGATCGCGCTGAGCCTGCTGCCGGGGGATTCGGTGGGGAAAAGGCGCGCGGCGGGCACGCTCACCACCATCGGGGCGCTCTGCCTGCGCTTCGGGCTTCTGGAGGCGGGGAAGGAGGCGGTGCGCGACCCCCAGGCGGTGATCACGCCACAGTTGAAGGGCCTCGCTCGATAGCCGGTGATCCGCGATTTTGGCGACTGGCCTTAGCTCCTGCAGGTTGACGGGAAGGCGAGGAAGGCGGCTCGCCCGTACCACAGAGCCATCTCCCTGCTCACGCTTTCATGCGGCAGGGCCTCCTACGACCAAGAAGAAATCCTACTCCGGCAGTTCTCCGGCGGGAGGCAACTCCGCTCCCGCCGACTCCTGCAGCACCTCATCAGCCCCCTCTCTCAGAAAACGCTCGATTATCAGGTAGGTCTCCCGCGCCTTCTCCTCCTGCGGGTTGTGCCCGCACTCCTCGAGGACCACCAGCCGCGCGCCCGGCACGTCCTGCACCAGGCGCTCCCCCTGCGACAGCGGCACGATCAGGTCGTGCCTCCCCCACAGAAGCAGCATCGAGGTTTCGATGTCCCGGTACCTCTCGGGGATGCGCGCCACGTCGGGCGGCACCAGCTGCTGGCAGGTCGCCACCAGGGCGCGCCGGGCGTCCCGGTCCTGGTAGCAGGGGGCATAGCGCTCGATGTGTTCCCGGTTCACCAGGCGCTGGTCGTAGTAGGCCGCCTTGAGGCCCACCTTAACCCAGGCCCGAGGGGCGTAGAGGTTGATGAAGAGCGGGCCGACTAAGGGGTAGCGGAAGACCCGGGCTATCAGGGGGAGCCCCTGCAGGTACCCCGGCCCCGCCAGGATCACCACTTTGCGGAGCAGGTGCTGCCGGCCCTGCTCCTTTGCCAGGAGGGTGGCGAGGAGCACCACCGCTCCGCCCAGCGAGTGGCCGACGACCATGGCCTGAGTAAGGCCGAGCCGCTCCAGGAAATCGAGCAATCGGCGCGCGTGCCCGCGGATCGAATAGTCGGCGTCCTTAGGTTTGGCGGACTCGCCGGAACCGAGCAGGTCGACGAGGTAGAGCGTGTAGCTTTCGGGAGAGAAGAGCGGGACCAGGTCGGTCCAGCATTGGGAACGGGAGGCCAAGCCGTGCAGGAGGACCAGGGCGCGGGGGCCGCGGCCGACCACCCGGTAGCTCAAAAGTTCCATTTCGGAGAGGTCGCAGGTAAAAAGAGGGGTGTCCATGCGGTCAGTGTAGCAGAAACCAGAGGGATTTAAGAGAGGTGGTTCGCCGCGGAAGGCACGGAGGTCCGCGAGGAACGGCTTATCCAAAAGCCCTTCTCCGTCTCCTCCGTGCCTCCGTGGCACATGTTTTTAAGAACCGGTCTGTCGGCTACTTCTGCTGGATGGCAGACAGGCGCCAGGGGTTGTTGCCGACCGGGCGCGTGAAGGTCCAGTACTCCTCGAACTTCACCGGATCGGTCTTGCTCCCGGAGAGGACGGTGCCGGTCTCGTCGGTGGTGTAGTCGAGCAGGTTCGCCTGGATGAGGGCGGTGGCAAAGTCCTGGCCGGACTCCTGCCACACCTCGGCGAGCTCCACCTTGCGCACCGCGATGTTCTCCAACCGGTTCACCTGGCGCTCGCGCAGGAGCCGGCTCACGTCCTCCTGCAGGATTCCGCGCATCTCCTCGGTGAGCAGAGCGCCGACCGGCGCCAGGTCGCGGTTCATCCAGGCACCCTGGATCTTGAAGAAGAGGTCCATGGCGTTGTCGCCGAAGCGCTGCTCGTCGAAGGACGGGTCCATCTGGCGCAGGTGGGCGATCCCGGTTTCCAGGTCATGGGCGGCAGGATTTTCCACCTGCTGGTAGGAGGACGGCGGCAGGGTCACATCCTGGTACCCCTGCTGGTAGCCGCCCGGCTGGTATCCCGCCTGGCTGTAGCTCGACTGGGTCGCCGGTTCCCTGCGGCTCTTCACGAACCGGTAGATCAGGTAGCCGATACCGGCCAAAAGGACGATCTCGAAGAGGCCGATGCCGCCGCCCCCCATGCCCCCCATGCCGCCGGCCATCCCCATGCTCCTGAAGAGCATGCCGCCCAGCATGCCGCCGACCAGGCCGCCTGCCATGCTCCTTAAGAATCCGCCGCCGGCGGGCTGCTGGTAGCTGTTGGGGATGGGCGCGGCCTGCTGGCGCGGCTGGCTCGGCTGGGTGTACGGGCTCGAGGGGGCGGGGCGCGAGTAGCTGCGCGTGCCGCGGCTTCCCATGGAACGGCTGGAACCGGCACGCGCCTCGGCGTTCAGCTCCATGACGGTCACGCTCATCATGAGGACCGCGGCAAGAATTGCGAAGAGTTTGGCTCCCTTGTTTTTCATCGTTGTTAGCTCCTTGAAGATCGGTTGTATTTTCGGAAATGGCTGCCGGCGCCTGCTACGGCTCCAGGCAGATCCCCTTGCGGGTGGTGAGCCAGAAGCTGAGGGCTTCGCGCACCACGTCGGAGAGGTTTGTGTGGGTGGCCTCGCTGATCCGGTCCAGCACCCGTTTTTCCCGGTCGCTGATGCGCAGCGATACCACGTTGTTGAGTCCCTTGCGCTCCTTCTTCCTTGCGGTTCTCCTGGTTGGCGTAAGAGCCAAGTGTTGATACTGCATATGTCTGCCTCCTTTGAATGCACGATGAAGCCGTTGCCCGTGGGGCAACCTTGGTAGGGGGACCCCTAAAGGTCCCGTGTACAACCGGGTGCCGGCAGCCCGCTGCCGCCTGCTACCGGTTCAGATCCGAATGCTCTCTCCCCTTCTTCCAACGCTCCAGGCGGCTGCGCACCAACTCCAGCAGCTTGCGCGCCCAGAGAAATTCGCTCGCCAGGATGGCGAGTCCCACCGGGATCACCACAAAGGCCGGTCCCGGCAGGACCACCAGGGCGATACCGATCGCCAGCACGGTACCGCCCACGATGGCGATCACCGCCCGTTTGGCCTGTCCCAGCGTTCCCCTCAAAAGTCGTTGCATGTTCCCTCTCGTCGTACCAACCGCGGGGGACCCACCCGCGGGCCGGGGCAGGTGTGCCAGGGGCTTCAGGCACTGCCTATTAGGGAAGCCGCCACAGAGAAGACGGTCCGTTACCTCGGTGGCAACCTCCCCCACCCCCCGACCCCCTCCCGCAAGGGGCGGGGGAGGCTCTGACTTACGGCCGCAGCGCCGTCAGGAGGTGTGGCGCTGGCCGGGGCCCTGCCCCTCTTGCGCCGCGGCGAGGTGCGGCTCGTGAAGTTTCACCGGCTGGCCGCGCTGCATGCGCAGGTTCAGCATCTCGACCAAGACCGAGAAGGCCATGGCGAAGTAGAGGTACCCCTTGGGGATGTGCATGTCGAGCCCGTCGCCGATGAGCGCCACGCCGATCAAAAGCAGAAAGCTCAGGGCCAGCATCTTCAGGGTCGGGTGCTTCTCCACGAAGGCGCTGATCCTGCCCGAGAAGAGCATCATGAAGCCGACTGCGATCACCACCGCGGCGACCATCACCGCAAGCTGGCTCGCCATCCCCAGTGCCGTGATGATGGAGTCGAGCGAGAACACCACGTCCAGCATGAGGATCTGGCCGATCACCGCCGCAAAGCCCGCACGGCTGCCGGTCGAAACCAGGGTCTCGTCCCCCTCGAGCTTCTCGTGGATCTCGTGGGTGCTCTTCCAGATCAGGAACAGGCCGCCGGAGATGAGGATCAGGTCCCGCCCCGAGATCTCGTTCCCCAGCACCGTGAAGAGCGGGGCGGTAAGCCCCATGAGCCAGCTCAGCGAGAAAAGGAGCGCCACCCTGATGAACATCGCCAGCCCCAGGCCGAGCAGTCGGGCCTTTTCGCGCTGCTCCACCGGGAGCTTCCCGGCCTGGATCGAGATGAAGATGATGTTGTCGATGCCGAGCACGATCTCAAGCGCGCTCAAGGTCACCAGTGCCAGCCAAACCTGCGGGTCCGTAAGCCATGTCATGGGTTAAACCTCCAGAGTGATCAATAGCGATCACTGTAATAGATATCAATGTGGACGCAAGGTTCCAGGCGCTCAATGTGGTGGCCGTGTCGGCGCTGTGCGGGACGCGACTCGGCCGCAAGAGGCGGCGGCACGCCGCAAAGCACGTGGCCGTAGCCAAGCCAGGAGAGGTGCGCAAACCGCTTCTCGAGGCTGCTGCCACGGGGCGCGTTGCGGTAACAACGGGATAGGTGCTGAACAGGAGAGGGTGGGGTACTGGCGGGTTTGTGCATGGCATTACCTCCGACTGTTCAGCGCCTGGCGGCCCTGGTTTTACGCCGAAGGTAATAAAAAAAGACCATTACCCTCGGCATGACTGCCTGGATAAAGGTCTTGTTGACAGAAGATTCTGCCCCGGGTCCGGGTCTTGCGACCGTATTGACGAAGTCCGGGTCGGCCTTTTCTCTGGCCGATAACTACTCCCCTTTAGAAGTTATGCCAAAAATAATGGCTCTCCGGCCTGTTGTCAAGGGGAAAACGCACATGAGGGTGGGAGCATGCCCTGTCTCATGGCAAATTTCCGGAAGGTGGAGGTATAATCTCCTTATCCGCCAGGGGGTTGGCAGTGTCTCTTTCAGCCCCTCGTCAGTCTCATGTGAAAGGCTACCTCATGGACCACAGCGACTCTTCGTTTACCATCGTGACCTACAACGTGCACCGGTTGATCGGCAACGACCGGCACACCTCGGCGCTGCGCATCGCACAGGTGATCGAGGAGCACCAGCCGGATATCGTGGCGCTCCAGGAACTGCCGGGAGGGCGCTACCGTCCCGAGGTGGGGGGGACCGCCCAGGACCTGGCGCGGGAGCTCGCAGAGCTCGAGTCGGCGCAGGGGCTCAGCTTCATGGAACGCGAGCGCAACGGCAACGTCACCTTCAGCCGCTTTCCCATGCGCCTGGTCCGGGCCGGCGGGCTGCATCCCGAGACCCGGAGGCGCTCCATCGTGCCGCGCGGGGCGCTCTGGGTCGAGATCGAAATGTACGGCAGGCGCCTGCAGGTGATCAACACCCACCTGGGACTCACCCCGCCGGAGCGCTCGTCGCAGGTGAAGGTGCTCTGCGGCCCCGAGTGGCTGGGGGACCCCGAGTGCCACCACCCGGTGATCCTGTGCGGCGACTTCAATACCCTGCCAAGCTCGTCGCTCCACAAGAAGTTGAAGGACGCCCTCTACGACGAGCAGGAGCGGCTCAAACTCGGGCACAGCGAACGGACTTTTCCCAGCCATTACCCGGTGGTGCGTTTCGACCACCTTTTCGTCTCTCCCGACCTCGCCGTGGAGAGCCTCCATATCCCCCGTACCACACTCACCAAGGTGGCCTCGGACCATCTGCCGCTGGTGGTAAAACTGCGGCTTTCTTGAGCCTGAGATGGCGTGTCGGCCTGCGCTTACCTGCGGGGGGGGATCCCGCTGGGTGGGGCTCGGGCCGGCTCCTACACCGATCCGATTGCTTGCGGTCTTGCCAAATATTGCTAAAGTTGGTGCCGTGTTTGCCGACGAGAGAAGTGATCGGTTTGGTAGCCTCCCGTGACGGGAACAATGGAGAGAGCAGCTATGAGTGTATACACGGAAATGCCGAAGGATATGGAGGTCGTGGAGCTGATCCTCGAGCGGGTACTGCAGAATACCGGTGCTCTCCTGGAGATCTGCGTGGTGAAGCACGGTAGGCAGTACGAGGCTGCCGTGTTTCTCGAGAAGAAGTACAAGCCAGGCCCCCCCCTGCCGCGCCCCCTGGAGACTCCGGCCGGACAGGCGACCCACTGGATGGGTGTGCGCCCGAAGGTCGGCCTGAGCGAGGAGGAGACCGAGGCGATCCTCTACGAGGTGAACGGGTTGAACGCCCTGCACCGCATCCAGATGAAGGACACCTGGGGTCACCTGCTGGACACCCTCTAGCCCCCGCTGCGCTCTCCGGCGCTGTGGCGCACCGCTCCCGGCGGCGTCATGCCCCCCAAAAACAAAAGAGGCCGCTTCCCGGAATGGGGGCGGCCTCTTCGTGTTGCTGCGATTCTGGCCCCTTCCTACATCTCGACCCGGGTCAAGACACCCTGCAGCTTGCTGGCGGGGAGCTTGTTGAACTGCACGAAGTTCGGGGTGAGCTTCTTGATGGTCGAGAAGACGCTCCAGGCCGGGTTGTTGGTCGCGATATCCTCCACGCCGTAGAAGATGACCTTCTCGATGATGCCGTTTTTCTTCAAGAGCCCCTCGATGTCGATCACCTCCATGTAGCCCGCGAAGATCTCGAAGGAATCGAGACCCGTGCCGCGCCCGGTGGTCAGCTTCGAGCCGATGCCGAAGGGCTCGTCGGTCCTCATGATGGAGATGAACACGTTGCGCTCATAGATGATGTTCGAGCGGATCATGCAGTGCACCACGTAGGGCGGCACCACGTTCCATTCGCGGGTGAAGAAGAGTCCGGTGCCGGGGATGTTCTTTCCCTTGGCGTAGATCTGCTCGTAGGAGAGCAGGAAGGTCTCGGCGTCCAGCGGCTTGAGTGCCCGGTACAGGGCGCGCTGTCCCTTGGTCCAGATCAGGATGGTGCCGAAGGGGACTCCGGCCAGGATGAGCGACCAGTAGCCGCCGTGCGGCAGCTTGTTCAGGTTGGCGATCAGGAAGACGAAATCGACCACCGTGATGAGCGCCGCGATGGGGGCTTTCCACTTCTTGGTGGTGTTGGCGAAGATGATGGTCATCATGATGCCGGTGATCGCCATGGTCCCGGTCACCGCCAGGCCGTAGGCCGCCGCCAGGTTCTCCGACTTCTGGAACAGCAGCATGATGAAGAGGACCAGGATCATCAGGAACCAGTTGACGCTTCCGATGTAGATCTGCGATTTGAGATGACTCGAGGTGTAGTCCACCTTCATAAGCGGCATGATGCGGGTGGTGATCCCCTGGTAGACGATGGAGAACACCCCGCTGATCAGGGCCTGGGAGGCGATGATGGTGGCGAGCACGGTCAGCACCAGGAACGGGATGTAGAGGTAGGGGGACTGGCTCTGCACCATGCCGAACAGGGTGTTCTTGGTTTCCGGGTGCGCCATCAGGAAGACGCCCTGGCCCAGATAGTTGATGATGAGCGCGGCAAAGACGAAGTACCAGGCCCTGAGGATCGGCTTTCTCCCCAGGTGCCCCATGTCGGCGTAGAGCGCCTCGCCGCCGGTGGCGCACAGGATCACCTCGGAAAGGACGAAGAAGCCGGACCAGCCGTTTTCCAGGAAGAACTTGATGGCGTACCACGGCGAGATGGCACGGACGATGCCGGGGTCGCGGACGATCTCGACTGCGCCCGAGAGCGAGAGCGCGGCGAACCAGAGTACCATCAACGGCCCGAAGGCGCGGGCTACCTTGTCGGTCCCCTTGAACTGGAACACGAACAGGGTGATCGCGATGACCCCCGCGAAGAGGATCAAGAGGTGCTGGGGGATGTTCGCGCAGGCCGGGATCAGCACCAGACCTTCAACCGCGGAAAGGATGGAGATGGCGGGGGTGATGACGCCGTCGCCCAGAAGCAGCGAGACCCCGATGAAAGAGAGGAAGCTGACCACCCCGAGGTAGCGGCCGCCCTTTAAAAGGCGCACCAGGATCTCTTTCAAGACGATGGTGCCGCCTTCGCCCTTGCGCCCCAGGCTCATGGCGAGCCAGGCGTATTCGACAGTTACCAGGATGAAGAGGGTCCAGACGATGAGCGACAGGATGCCGTAGATGTTGTCCGGGGTCGGCTTGGTGATGGCGAAGATGACGGTGAGGGTATATATCGGGCTGGTTCCGATGTCGCCGAAGACCAGTCCCATGGACTTGACGATACCGCCCCAGAAGGAATCCACCTGTTTACTCATGGCTTTAAGGCCCTCCCAATTAACAGCGCCCTTATAGCATCTGGCCTTCGTTAATACAACCGAAAATACCCGTTTAAGCTTGACATTACAAAGGTTTCCTTGTAGTTTTAGGCGTTTCTCTCAAGCATTAACCGACAGCGGAGGCCGCTATAATGGATTACAAGGATACCCTCAATCTCCCCCAGACCAATTTCCCCATGAAAGGGAATCTTCCCCAGCGCGAGCCCGAGATGCTGAAGCAGTGGGAGGAATCCAACCTCTACGGCAAGATCGAAGAGGCAGGGAAGGGGAGGCCGCGCTACATCCTGCACGACGGCCCTCCCTACGCGAACGGCCACATCCACATCGGCCACGCCCTCAACAAGATCCTCAAGGACATCGTCCTCAAGAACAAGCGGATGAGCGGCTTTGCAGCACCGTACGTACCGGGCTGGGACTGCCACGGCCTCCCCATCGAACTGCAGGTCGAGAAGAACCTGGGCTCAAAGAAGCACGAACTCTCGAAACTCGAGATGCGCAAGCTCTGCCGCGAGTACGCCCACAAGTTCGTCGCCATCCAGCGCGCCGAGTTCGAGCGCCTGGGGATCCTCGGTGAGTGGGGCGATCCCTACCTGACGCTCGCCAACAGCTACGAAGGCGCCATCGCCCGCGAACTGGCCCGCTTCGCCGAGAACGGCGGCCTCTACAAGGGGAAAAAGCCGGTGCACTGGTGCTCCTCCTGCGGTACGGCGCTCGCCGAGGCCGAGGTCGAGTACGCCGACCACAAGTCCCCCTCCATCTTCGTGAAGTTTGCGATGAAGGACGACCTGGGCGCCGTCATTCCGGAGCTTGCCGGCAAGAAGGCCTCCGTGGTGATCTGGACCACCACCCCGTGGACGCTCCCCGCGAACCTCGCCGTCGCGCTGCACCCGGAGCTCGAGTACGTGGGGCTCGAGGTGAACGGCGAGGTGCTCATCGTCGCCGACGGCCTGAAGGAGAGCTTCCTCTCCCAGATCGGCGCCGAAGGTAAGGTGGTCGCCACGTTCTCCTCGAAGCTTTTGGAGCGCAAGCTCGCCCGTCACCCGTTCCTGGACCAGGATTCCGTGATCCTCCTGGGCGAGCACGTCACCCTCGAGGCCGGCACCGGCGCGGTTCACACCGCCCCCGGCCACGGCCAGGAAGACTACGAGCTGGGCCTTAAGGAAGGGCTCGAGATCTACAACCCGGTCGACAACCGCGGCCGCTTCTTCGAGAACATCCCCTTCTTTGCCGGACAGTTCGTTTTCGACGCCAACAAAAACGTCATCGAGAAGCTGATCGAGGTGGGCGCGCTTCTGAAAACCGCCGAGATCTCGCACTCCTACCCGCACTGCTGGCGCTGCAAGAAGCCGATCATCTTCCGGGCCACCGAGCAGTGGTTCATCTCCATGGAGAAGAACGACCTGAGGGGCAAGGCGCTTGCCGAGATCAACAACGTCGCCTGGATCCCGAAGTGGGGCCGCGAGCGCATCTACGGCATGATCGAGAACCGCCCGGACTGGTGTGTCTCGCGCCAGCGCTCCTGGGGCGTCCCCATCACCGCCTTCTACTGCACGTCCTGCGGCGAGGTCCTGGCCGACGGCAAGATCATGCACCAGGTGGCCGACCTCTTCTCCGAGCACAGCTCGGACATCTGGTACGACTGGGAAGCCGCCAAGTTCCTCCCCGAAGGGACCACCTGCAAGGCCTGCGGCAAGGGTGACTTCGAGAAGGAGATGGACATCCTCGACGTCTGGTTCGACTCCGGCGTCTCGCACGCGGCCGTACTCGAGCTGCGCGACAACCTGGAGAGCCCGGCGGACATGTACCTCGAGGGGAGCGACCAGCATCGCGGCTGGTTCCACTCGTCCTTGCTCGCCTCGGTGGGCACCCGCGGCCGCGCCCCCTACAAGAGCGTCCTGACCCACGGCTTCGTCATGGACGGCGCCGGGCGCAAGATGAGCAAGTCGGTGGGTAACGTGGTGGCGCCCGAGGACGTCATCAAGAAGTTCGGCGCCGACGTGCTGCGCCTCTGGGTGGCGGCGCAGGACTACCGCGACGACCTGAGGATCTCCCAGGAGATCCTGACCCGGCTCTCCGAGAGCTACCGCCGCATCCGGAACACCTTCCGCTACATCCTGGGGAACATCCACGACTTCGATCCGGCCACCGACCTGGTGCCGGTCAAGGAAATGCCCGAGATCGACCGCTGGGCGATGCACCAGCTGGAGCTTCTGAAGGAAAAGGTGCTCACCGCCTACAACGAGAGCGAGTTCCACATCCTCTACCACGCGGTGAACGGCTTCTGCACCGTCGAGATGAGCGCCTTCTATCTCGACATCCTGAAGGATAGGGTCTACACCTCGAAGAGCAGCTCGCTGGCCCGCCGCAGTGCGCAGACCGTCATGTACACCATCCTGGACAACCTGGTGCGCATGGTGGCGCCGGTCCTCTCCTTCACCGCCGACGAGGTCTGGGCGGAGCTTCCGGGCAAGCGCGAGGCGAGCGTGCACACCGCGCTCTTCCCGGCGCTCACCCCCGAGTACCTTGACGTGGCGCTGGAAGGGCGCTGGGAAAAGATCATCAAGGTGCGCGGCGAGGTATCCAAGGCCCTGGAGCTGGCGCGCGTGAAGAAGGTGATCGGTCACTCCCTGGATGCCGCCGTGGCCATCAAGGCAAGCGGCGAGACCGCGGAGCTCTTGAAGGAGTTTGGCGGCGAACTGGCCAGCATCTTCATCGTCTCCAAGGCCGAGCTGGTCGAGGAGCTTTCCGGCGAGGACGTCTACCGTGCCGAAGGGGGCGAGGCGCTCGAGGTACTGGTGACCGCGGCTCCCGGCGAGAAGTGCGAGCGCTGCTGGTGCTACGACGAGACCATCGGCGAGAATACCGAGCACCCGACGCTCTGCCCGAAGTGCCTGGCTGCGGTGCAGTAGCGGCGTCCGGGCATAATTTCAGAACATGGAAATGGAAACGACCTTAATGGCCTTCAGATATCGGATACTGCTCATCGTCTCGTTCCTGGTGCTGGTGTTGGACCAGGCGAGCAAGATATTCATCGACCGCAGCATGATGCTGCACAGCTCGATCCCGGTCATCCCCAACTTCTTCAGCATCACCTACCTGAGGAACAGGGGGGCGGCGTTCGGGATTCTGGCCAACTCGGCCTACCGTCTGCCGTTTTTCCTGCTGGTTTCGGCCGTGGCGATCTGCGTCATCGTGGTGGTGATCAAGAAGCTGCGCGAGGACCAGAAACTGGCGGCGGCCTCCCTGTCGCTCATCTTCTCCGGTGCGCTGGGGAACGTGATCGACCGGATCAGGCTGGGCGAGGTGATCGACTTCCTGGACGCCCACTGGTACAACCACCACTGGCCCGCCTTCAACATCGCCGACTCCGCGATCTGCGTGGGGGTCTTCCTGCTGGCGATCGACATGTACCTCGAGGAGAAGAGGGCCAAGGGGAAAGAGTAGGGGAGGCGTTTAGCGCCTAGCACCGCTTAAATAATGAAAGGGGATGCCCGTAAGGAGCATCCCCTTTTCTTTTGTACGTTTCTGCCAGAGTTCCCAGCTAAAGCTCTGAGTGCATCACCACGAAGCTTTGCTGCCGGTCTCTACGTTCCCCCCTTTGCGAAGGGGGGGCAGGGGGGATTTAGCACTGTGGCAAACGTGGACTGGGTAGCAACCTTGTCCAAATCCCCTCTGTCTCCCCTTCGCAAAGGGGAGGACGTGGAAGCAGCTGCCGTGCCTCAGGAAAGAGGTTACTCGCTGCCCAGGATTCCCGAAGATCTGTCGGCTGAGATCATCACTAGATCAAACCCGATGAAGCCTAAAATTACTCACTCCGCCACGGTCTGCGAAGCGAGCAGCTCCCTTAGTTCCACCGGGAGCCTCCTGGCGCGCAGCCCTTCCCCCACGCAGGCCAGCGTAACCTTCGCCTCCACCAAAAGCTTGTGGTCCGCCTTGCGCAGCACCTTCTGCCCCAACACGAAGCTGCTGTTCTTCACCGCGAAAACCACCGTCTCCAGTTCCAGCAGGTCGTCCAGCTTGGCCGGCGCCCGATAGTTGATCTCGATCGCAACCACGGGGAAGATGATCCCCGCGTCGTGCATCTCCTGCACGGAAAGGCCGTAGCCGCGCAGGTACTCGCTGCGGGCGCGTTCCATGTAGCGCAGGTAGTTGGCGTGGTACACCACCCCGCCGGCATCGGTATCTTCGTAGTAGATCCGCACTTCCATCAGTTCGCCTCCTCCTGGACCAGCACCTTCTGGTACACGGCGCGCACCGCAGAGGTGACCCGCTCGTAGTCGGCCATCAGCACCTCGCCCGGATTCTTCAAAAGCGGGTCGTAGCCCAGGCGGCGCGCCAGCTTGTTCAGGTAGCGCAAAGGCCCCCCCAGGTCGTTCATGGAGTAGTCGTGAATGAGCCGCAGCCGGTTCTCGAGACGGCGCAGGAAACGGTACCCATCGCCTAACGCAGCGTGATCGGCGTCGCTGACGATCCCCAGCCGATGCATGGCATCGAGGGCCGCCAGGGTGTTGCAGTTGCGGATGTCGGTGTGCCCGCTGCCGTGACTGAGCTGCAGGTACTGCACGGTGAACTCGACGTCCACCATCCCCCCGCGCCCGGTCTTGATGTTGTAGCTGCCGGTGGTCTCCTTGGCGAGCTCGTTCTCCATGCGCATGCGCAGCCGGTGGATCTCCCTGCGCACCGAATCGTCGGCGCCGCTGCCGTACACCGTCCCCTCGACCACGCGCCCGATGGCCGCGCGCAGGGCCGGCGTGCCGTAGATGGCGCGGGCCTTGGTGAGCGCCTGGCGCTCCCAGATCTGTGCTTCGCTGCCGTGGTAGCTCTGGAACGATTCCAGCGAGGTGACCAGCGGGCCTGCGTTTCCGGAGGGGCGCAGCCGGGTGTCGATCTTGTACACGAACCCCTCGCGGGTCTGGGTGGTCAGGATCATGATGATCTTCTGCCCGAGTTTGGCGAAGTACTCCCGGTTGGTGATGCTCTTCTCGCCGTCGGTCATCCCCTGGCCGTCGTAGATGTAGATGATGTCCAGGTCCGAGTGGTAATTGAGCTCGTTGCCGCCCAGTTTTCCCATCCCCAGAATGGCGAAAGAGGCCTCGCGGCTGCTGCCGTCTTCTCCTTGAACCCGCGGCCTCCCAAAGCGCGCCAGCTCCCGGGTCGCCATGCGGCATGCGGCGGAGAGGCAGACCTCGGCCAGGTGGGTGAGCTGCAGCGCGACCTCAGGCTGGGCCATCTTGCCGTGGATGTCGTTCATCCCGATGCGCAGGAACTCCTCGTTGCGGTAGCGGCGCATGGCGTCCAGCTGCTCCTCGAAATCGACGGCCTGGGTGAGCAGGGAGTCGATTTCGGCGGCCATGGCGTCGCGCTCCTTCTGCAGGTAGGCGTAGCCGCGGGTGATCATGCTGTCCAGCAGTTCCGGGTGCCCGATCAGGATCTTCGAGAGAAACTCGGACATGCCGAACATCGAGGTGAGCAGCTTCAGGATGTCACGGTTTTCCGCCAAGAGCGCGTAGAGCGAGGAGCGGGTCCTCAGGCTGGTGAGGAAACGCTCCAGGTTGGCGAGCGCCAGGTCGGGGTCGGGCGCCGCGAAGACCTCCTGCAAGAAGAGCGGTGCGATCTTTTCGAGCAGCCGCCGGCCGCGCTCGGTGAGGTTCAGCTTGGGCGGCCCGTCGCGCAGGATGACCAGGTTGTCGTAGGCGACGTCGACGTTCTCCAGGCGGCGCTCGGCCAGCATGTCCTTGATGAGGTCGGAGTCGGCCTTCGGGTCGAAGAAGAAGTAGATCTCGGGAGAGACTTCCTCCTTGATCCGCTCGTCGCGCGAAAGGAACAGGTCCCCGTAGATGGCGGAGACGCTGGAGCGGTGCGCCTCGAGGGCCTCGGCGAAGCGCTCCGTGCCGTCCTGGCGCATAAAGCCGCAGCGCCGGGCAAGCGCGCGCATCTCATCTTCCTTGCGGGGGAGCGAGTGGGTCTGGCGCTCCTGGACGACCTGGATCCGGTGCTCGACGGTGCGCAGGAACCGGTAGGCCTCGGCCAGCGCGGTGCAGTCGGCCTCCTTGATGATGCGCGAGTCGCGCAGGGTGGCCAGCGCCTTCAGGGAGTTCCTCTCGCGCAGCTTGGGGTTCTTCCCGGCGTAGACCAGCTGCAGCGCCTGGATGAAGAACTCGATCTCCCGGATGCCGCCGCGGCCGAGCTTGATGTTGATCTCGCCTTCCTGGGAGCGGGCCAGCGAGGCGTCGATCTTCTTCTTCATCGACATCATGTCCTCGATCAGGTTGTAGTCGAGGTAGCGCCGGTAGATGAAGGGATCGAGAGCGGCGAGGATCCGCTCGCCCAGTTCCAGGGAGCCGGCAACCGGGCGGGCCTTGAGCATCGCGGAGCGCTCCCAGGACTGGCCCCAGGACTCGTAGTAGACCTCGGCGGAGCGCATGGAGCAGGCGAGGTCGCCACCCTTGCCGTCGGGCCGCAGGCCCATGTCGACGCGGAACACGAAGCCGTCGGCGGTGACCTGGGAGATGGCGCGGCTCACCATCTCGGCGAGCTTCACGAAGAAGGCGTGCAGCGAGATGACCCCTTTCATGCCGCCGCGGCCGTCGGCGACGCCGGTGGTCTCGCCGTTGTCCGAGGAGTAGAAATAGATGAGGTCGATGTCCGAGGAGAAGTTGAGTTCGCGCCCCCCCAGTTTTCCCATCCCGAAGATGGTGAACTCCGCCTCGACCGGATCCCCGGGGCCGCGCTCCATCGGAAGGCCGTGCTCCTTGACCAGTTCGCGGTGTGCCGTCTCGTAGGCGAGCTGCAGCGTGGCCGCGGCGAGGGCGGCCAGTTCGGCGGTGACCTCTTCGAGCGTCGCCAGGCCGTTCAGGTCGCGGGCGGCGATGCGCAGGATCTCGGCATACTTGAATCGGCGCAGGAGGGGGAAGATCTCCTGGTAGCCGGTGTCGGCGGGAACCTGGCTGCGCAGGGCATCGAGCATGTCCGCTTCGCTGCGCGAGTGCATGATGTCGTGCGCCAGCAAAAGGTGCGGCAGGTAGCTTGAATCCTTGCAGATGATGTTGGTGAGGAAAGGGGAGGAGCCGCAGATGTTCATCAACTGGGCGACCCGCGAGCGTTTGGAGAGGATCTCGAGGACGTCGCTGCGTTGGGCGACCTGGCTGACCCGCTCGATGCCGTTTAAGGCCATGTCGGGGAGCGGGGCGGCCAGGGCGGCCAAGGCCAGCTCGGTCGCCTGCTCAGCAGAGAGGACCTCCGTGAGCAGGCGCAGGTTTTCGGTGGAACGGGAGCCGTAGCTGAAGCCGTTTTGTTCCAGCAGTTCGGGGAGGCCGACGCACCCGGCTTTCAGGCAGGCCAGCAGCGTACTGGCGAAGTCGGCCAGGCGGTTCATTGTCCCACCAGTGCCTTCAATCCCTGTTCGTAGTCGCCGCGGACCACCCCTTTTTCGGTGATGATCCCGGTTATGTAGCGGGCGGGGGTCACGTCGAAGGCCGGGTTGCGCACCTTCACCCCTTCGGGCGCGATCGCCACCCCCTGGATCTTGGTGACCTCGGTGGGGGTGCGTTCCTCGATGGGGATCTCGTCCCCGCTGGAGAGTTTCAGGTCCAGGGTCGAGATGGGGGCCGCCACGTAGAACGGGATGCGGTTCTCCTTGGCCAGGACCGCAACGCTGTAGGTGCCGATCTTGTTGGCGGTGTCGCCGTTGGCGGCGATGCGGTCGGCGCCCACCACGCAGCAGTCGATCTCGCCGTTGCGCATCAGCCAGCCGGCCATGTTGTCGGAGATGAGGGTGACCGGGATCGAGTCCTTCATGAGCTCCCAGGCGGTGAGCCGGGCCCCCTGCAGCCAGGGGCGGGTCTCGTCGGCGATGACCCGGATCCCCTTGCCTGCCTCGTGAGCGGCGCGAATGACGCCGAGTGCGGTGCCGTACCCCGCGGTGGCGAGGCCGCCGGCGTTGCAGTGGGTGAGGATGGTCGCGCCTTCCTTGATGAGCGCCGCGCCGTGCCTGCCGATTTCGCGGCAGATCTTCAGGTCTTCGGTCTCGATGCTGATCGCCTCGGCCTTCAGCATTTCGCGGATCGAGTTGAGGTTCAGGTCGCGGTGCTGCTGCGCCACGCGCTTCATGCGCTCCAGTGCCCAGAAGAGGTTGACCGCGGTGGGCCGGGTGCGTCCCAGGACGTCGCAGACGTTTTCCAGCTGGCGGTAAAAGGAGTCGAAGTTATCGGCGATGATGTCCCGTGCGCCCAGGGCGACACCCATGGCGGCGGCAACGCCGATGGCCGGGGCCCCCCTGATGATCATGCCGCGGATCGCCTCGGCGACACCCTGGAAGTCGGTGTACTCGTTGTAGACCTCCTCGGCGGGGAGCCGGGTCTGGTCGATCATGATCACCTTGTTGTCGCGCCACTCGATGGTTCTGAAGGACATTGCGTGGTTACCTCTGGTGCTGCGTGTTGTTTTCCATCGGACCGATCTGGGAAATTACCCCTGCAGCTTCTTGAGCAGCAGATCGTTGACGACCCCCGGGTTTGCCTTGCCTTTCGAGGCCTTCATCACCTGGCCCACGAAGAAACCGAAGAGCTTGTCCTTGCCGCTGCGGTACTCGGCGACCTGGCCTGGTTCGCGCGCCAGCACCTCGTCGATGATCGCCTCGATGGCGCCGGTGTCGGAAACCTGCACCAGACCTTTCTCGGCGACGATCTCCTCCGGCTTTTTGCCGGTCTTGTACATCTCGTCGAAGACGGTCTTGGCGATCTTGCCGGAGATGGTTCCCTTTTCTACCAGCTTCAACAGCTCGGCGAGCTGTGCCGGGGAGACCGGCGACTCGGTGATCTCCTTGCCGTCGTCGTTGAGCGCGCGGGTCACTTCACCCATCACCCAGTTGGAAACCACCTTGGCCTGCGGGAAGAGGGACAGGGTCTCCTCGAAGTACTCGGCCAGCTCGCGGCTCGCGGTCAGGACCTCGACGTCGTACTCGGGGAGCCCCAGGTCGGCGCTGAAACGCGCCCGCTTGGCGTCCGGGAGCTCGGGGAGGCTCTCACGCACCTGGTCGATCCAGGCCTGGTCGACGATGACCGGCACCAGGTCCGGGTCCGGGAAGTAGCGGTAATCGTGGGCCTCTTCCTTGCCGCGCATCGAGCGGGTGGTCCCGGTGTTGGGATCGAACAGGCGGGTCTCCTGGACCACCTTGCCACCCTCGTCCAGGATCTCGGCCTGGCGCTCCATCTCGTACTCGATCGCCTGCTTGATGAAGCGGAAGGAGTTGATGTTCTTCAGTTCGGCGCGGGTGCCGAAGACGGTGGAGCCGACCGGCATGAGCGAGACGTTGGCGTCGCAGCGGAAGCTCCCCTCCTCGAGGTTCCCGTCGCAGATCCCCAGGTAGCGCACGATTTCGTGCAGCTTCTTCAGATAGGCGATCGCCTCGTCCGGGGAGCGCATGTCCGGCTCAGAGACCACCTCGAGAAGCGGCGTGCAGGCGCGGTTCAGGTCGACGCAGGAATCGTCGCCGATCCCCGGCACGTCGGCGTGCACCAGCTTGCCGGCGTCCTCCTCCATGTGGATGCGGGTGATGCCGATCCGCTTCGTGACGCCGTCCACCTCGATGTCCAGGTGCCCGTTCAGGCAGATGGGGAGGTCGAACTGGCTGATCTGGTACCCCTTGGGGAGGTCCGGATAGAAGTAGTTCTTGCGGGCGAAGATCGACCGGGGCGCGATTGAGCAGTTGGTGGCGAGACCCGCGCGGATGGCGTAGTCGACCACCTTCTGGTTCAGGACCGGCAGGGCACCCGGAAAGCCCAGGCAGACCGGGCAGGTCTGCGAGTTGGGGGAGGAGCCGAAGCGGGTCGAGCAGCCGCAGAAGATCTTGGTGTTGGTGGTGAGCTGGGTGTGCACCTCAAGCCCGATGACAACCTGATATTTCATAGATGAACTCCAGGATTTAAATGCAAAAGCTACAAAAGCGCTCACCACAGAGGACACAGAGGGTTACTGAGGAAAACCAAAAAAGCTTAGGATTTAAGTCTTTGCCTTTCCTCTGTGCGCCTCTGTGGTTCGGGCTTTTTTTACAGTGCCGGCTTCTTCTTATGCCAATCCGTCTCGCGCTCGAAGGCGTACGCCGCGTTCAGGATCGACTGCTCGCCGAAGGGGCGACCGATGAGCTGCAGGCCGATGGGGAGCCCGGCAGCGGAGAGCCCGGCCGGGATCGACATGCCGCAGGTCCCTGCCAGGTTCACGGGAATCGTGAAGATGTCCGAGAGGTACATCTGCAGCGGATCCGCCAGCTTCTCGCCGATCTTGAAGGCGGGGGTCGGCGCAACCGGGGTCAAGAGCACGTCCACGTCCTCGAACGCCTTCAGGAAGTCCTGCATGATCAGGGTGCGCACCTTCTGCGCCTTCAGGTAGTAGGCATCGTAGTAGCCGGAGGAGAGCGCGTAGGTCCCGAGCATGATGCGGCGCTTCACCTCGGAGCCGAACCCCTCGGCGCGGCTCTTGGCGAACATCTCGGTGAGCCCGCGGGCGGCTTCGCTGCGGTGCCCGAAACGGACCCCCTCGTAGCGCGCCAGGTTGGAGCTCGCCTCGGCGGTGGCGATCAGGTAGTAGGTGGCCACGGCGTACTCGGTGTGCGGCAGGCTCACCTCGCGGATCTCGGCCCCAAGCGAGCGGTAGAGTTCGATCGCGCTGTCCATGGCCTTTTTCACGTCCGGATCGAGACCCTGGATGAAGTACTCCTTGGGGAGACCGATCTTAAGACCCTTCACGCCGCTCTCCAGCCCCGCCAGGTAATCCGGTACCGGGGTGTTCACCGAGGTGGAGTCCATCGGATCGTAGCCGGCGACCGCACCCAGCATGATGGCGGCGTCTTTCACGTCGCGGGTCAAGGGACCTACCTGGTCCAGCGAGGAGGCGTAGGCGATGACGCCGTAACGGGAGACCCGGCCGTAGGTGGGCTTCAGACCGACGCAGCCGCAGTGCGAGGCGGGCTGGCGGATCGAGCCGCCGGTGTCGGTGCCCAGGGTCGCCACCGCTTCCTGTGCGGCGATTGCCGCGGACGAGCCGCCCGAAGAGCCGCCCGGGATGTGCTCGAGGTTCCAGGGGTTGCGGGTCGTGCTGAAGTAGCTCGATTCCGAAGAGGAGCCCATGGCGAATTCGTCCTGGTTCAGCTTGCCCAAGATGACCGCACCGCGCTCCTTGAGGCGCGCCACCGCGGTGCCATCGTAGGGGGGGACGAAGTTGTGCAGGATCTTGGAGCCGCAGGTGGTGCGGATACCCTTGGTGACGAAGATGTCCTTGAGCCCGACCGGGATGCCGGTGAGCAGGTCGATGTCGCCTTGGGCGATGCGGCGGTCGGCCGCCTCGGCCTCCTTCAGCGCCTCCTCGGGAGTCACCGTGATGTAGGCGTTAACCCGCTCCTCCACCGCGTCGATCCTGGCCAGCATGGCCTTGGTCGCGTCGACGCAGGAAAGCTCCTTCGCCTTTAGTTTCTCGTGCAGTTCGTGTAGGGTCAGCTCGAAAATTTCCATTGATAACACTCCGGAAGGATAACGGTTCTAACGATTTGTCGCCGCCCTGCAGCAGGGGGATTTTCCCCTCGCCCACCGGGAGAGGGGCAGGGGTGAGGGCGTTGCCACGGAGCAGCTCAGTCGGCACAACCGGCCCCCTCACCCCAGCCCTCTCCCAAAGGGCGAGGGGAGTTTCAGGGAGCGGGGTCAAGCCGCTACAGCCGGCTCGGGCTACTCGATCACCTTGGGCACCCGGAAGAAGCTCTCGGCGTGCTTCGGGGCGTTGGCGACGGCGTTTTCCACGCCGATGGAATCCTTAAGGGTGTCCTCCCGGAAGGCGTTCTCCATGGGAACGGCGTGGGAGGTCGGGACGATGCCGTCGGTGTTCAAGGTGTTCAGCTTGTCGACGTAGGCGAGGATGCCGTCCATCTGGACGGTGAAGGTATCCAGCTCGGACTCGGAGAGCTCCAGTCGGGCGAGCCGGGCTACGTGCTCCACTTCAGCTCTGGTGATCTTCATGCAGGCTCCAAGAACGCAAAGCGTCCTGATAATTAAACTAGATAGCGATATCTATCATGAAAGGCTGGAAAAGGCAAGGTGAGGGCTAGTCCCGCTCCTGCAGGGATCCCTCGGCGACATTGGAGGGTGCGCTCTCCACGGTCTCGCCGCCGGGAAGCAGCGCGACGCTGCGGACCGAGTAGCTGTAGGTGACGCCGATCTGCGGGGTCTTGTCTTCGTAGACGTTGGCGCTGACCGGTGTTGCATTGAGCGGGCTGAGCGGCAACCCCTTGCCGGCCTCGCCGCGGTAGATGTTGTATCCGGCGAGCTTCCCCTGCTCGGGCGGAATGGCCACGAAGGAGAGCACCACCGCGCTCGGTGACGACGCCGCTTCGAGCACCGGCGGGAGGGGGGGGACCACAACCCTGCGGCGGGTCCGGTTGGAGTCGCGGCTCTCGGTTCCCTCGGTACTGACGGAGCGGATCTTGTACTGGTAGGTCTGGTCGGCCTTCAGGTCGTAGTCGTCGAAGAGGTAGCGGTTGCCGGCCCGGGTGACGTCCTTCAGGTAGTCCAACCCGACGCGGGCGCGCTCGGTGTAGGCTTCCGGGCAGGTGTCGCAGTCCTGGCTCGAGGGGAGCACCACGCGCCGGAACAGGACGAAGCCGGCGAGGTCCTTCAGGCGGGCGCCTCCCTCCTCCTTGGTGGGCGCGGACCAGCTCACCTGCAGGAAGTTGCCGCGCTGGGTGGCCGCGAGATCGGTAATGGGAGCCGGGACCAGCGCCTCGGGGCGGATCAGCGCCCCGCGCTTGCCGCAACCGGCAGCGGCGAGGAACAGACAAAAAAGGAGCGGGAGTACGGTGATGCGGGTAAGTGTCATGATAAGCCCTCTCCTTTCAGTGCAGGCTCTCGTTCCCCCGCTCCGGCGTGGGATAACGCCGGGAGTGTTGGTCTGTCCTACCGTTCCCGGCAGGTCCCAACTCTTCCCCTCCCTTGACGGGAGGGGAAGAGGGGTGGGTGAGGCTGCCACCACGTGACGTCGTCAGTACCTGGGGCTTCACCCTCACCGCGGCCCTCCCCGCCAGGGTGGAGGGCCGCGGTGAGGAGGAATCAGGAGTTACCTGCCTTCCTTCGCCCTTTCGATCTCGGCCTTGACCCGCTCGAGCGCGGTGCCGCCGGTGGCCTTGCGGGCGTTCACCGAGGCTTCCACGGTGATGCAGGCGAAGATGTCCTTGTCGATCTTCCCGGAGAAGAGCTGCCACTCGGCCAGGGAGAGTTCGGGGATGTCCATCTCGTTCTCGATGCAGTAACGCACCGCCTTGCCGACCACCTCGTGGGCGTCGCGGAAGGGGAGTCCCTTGCGCACCAGGTAATCCGCCACGTCGGTCGCAGTGGAGAAACCGGCGCCGGCAGCCTGACCCATGCGTGTCGGATTGATGCGCATCTCGCGTACCATGTCGGCGAAGACCTTGAGGCTCCCCTTCACGGTGTCGATGGTGTCGAAGAGCGGCTCCTTATCTTCCTGCATGTCCTTGTTGTAGGCCAAGGGGAGCGACTTCATCACGGTCAAAAGCGCCATCAGGTTGCCGTAGACCCGGCCGGTCTTGCCGCGCACCAGCTCCGGAACGTCGGGGTTTTTCTTCTGCGGCATGATGGAGGAACCGGTGCAGAAGGAGTCGGAGAGGTCGACGAATTTGAATTCGCTGGTGGACCAGAGGATGAGCTCCTCGGAGAAGCGCGACAGGTGCATCATCAGGATCGAGGCGGCCGAGCAGAACTCGAGGGCGAAGTCGCGGTCGGAGACCGAGTCGAGCGAGTTGCGGGTCACCTCCGGGAATTCCAGCAGTTCGGCCACGTGCTCGCGGTCGATCGGGAAGGTGGTCCCGGCCAAGGCGCCCGCGCCCAGCGGGAGCACGTTGGTCCGCTTCAGGCAGTCCTCCATGCGCCCCTTGTCGCGCTTGAGCATCTCGTGGTAGGCCATCATGTGGTGCGAGAAGAGGATCGGCTGCGCGGTCTGCAGGTGGGTGAAGCCGGGCATCACGACCCCCAGGTTCTCTTCGGCCTGGTAGATGAGCGAATCCATGAGCAGATCGAGGTAGGCGGAGATCTCCACCAGTTCGTCGCGCAGGTAGAGGCGGATGTCGAGCGCCACCTGGTCGTTGCGCGAGCGGCCGGTGTGCAGGCGCTTGCCGGCGTCACCGATCTTCGCCGAAAGGCGCGCCTCGATGTTCATGTGGATGTCTTCCAGCGACACCGAGAAGTCGAAGGTGCCGGCCTCGATCTGCTCCAGGATCTCTTTGAGCCCTTTGACGATGAGCTCGACGTCCTCGAGGGGGATGATCCCCTGCTTCCCGAGCATGGTGGCGTGGGCGATGGAGCCGCGGATATCCTGGTGGTAGAGTCGCTTGTCGAAGTTGATCGACGCGGTGAATTCTTCCACAAACTTGTCGGTGGGCTGCGTGAAGCGTCCACCCCACAACTTGTCTTTTGACATGGTTCAATCTCCTGCTGGATGTGATCTCAAACTGCGAGGTGTTGTGTTTGCTCTGCTGTCCTGCCACCGCGGTACCTGGGGCGCGTGCGGCTGGGGTAGCTCTCTCCCCCCCTCCCTTGACGGGAGGGGGGCGGGGGGTGGGTGACGCTGCCATCTGGTGATGAGGTGGCGCTTTCCCCCTCACCCTGGCCCTCTCCCGCCAGGGGAGAGGGGACGTACCTCGATGGCTGTCCCGAAAATTACGAAAGTACCTCCGAAAAGGAGGGTTTTGCTGCTGCTCATTTACGCGTGCGGGAACTCCAAGGGCGCTACCCCGCTCAACCTGTGCCACCCCTCCTCGGGGCTCCACTGCAAAATGGAGTGCACCTTGAGCGGGATGCGCGAGCTGCGCGGGTCGAGCTCGTGGTGCAGCGGCAGGTTGAAATAGTAAAGCCGCGTGCCGGTGCCAAAACGGAGCCGGCAGACCGGCGCGCCGCCGAAATCGTCGCTGGAGAACTCGGCCTCCTGGACCTTGTGCAGCTTGTGCCGCGCGCTGATCGCCACAAAGGAGACACCGAAGCACCCCTGCGTAGCGCACTGCGCCCCCTCGAGTTCGGTCTCCTCAGAGCAGTTGCCGAAGACGGTCACCGTCTCGCGCACCCCGGGCGTGTCCTCCAGGTACTCGCCGTAGAAACCGGTCAACACCTCACGGTAGGCGTGGTGTTCCGGCTTCGGGTTGCACTGGATCACGAAGAGCGCGTCCAGCGACTGGCGCATGGTGAAAAAAAGCCGGTCCGCGTGGTCGATGATCTGCCGGATGTTGGAGGAGTAGAGGTCCCGGTACAGGTAATCCAGGCAGATGAGCGTCATGAAGTTGAAACAGGCCGGTTCGCCGCGGAACAGGTAGAAGTGGCGCCCCCGGTACAGGTCGTGATCCTTGTCCAGAAACTCCTCGCCGCGGAACGGGTGCGTCTTCGCTTCTAAAAAGACCCGTAGCCTGCCGGTCGCCTCCTTCACCACGATCGCGCACCAGTTGACCGGCATCCCCTGGATATCGCCGGAATCGAGGTCGTGCTCCACGCACGATAGCGCCTCGGCATTGTCCGCGTGGAAGCGGATCAGCATGCGCCGGTACACCTCGAGCGGGATCTGCTCCAGGCCGAACATGGTGACCGTGTTGTGCAGGAACCCCTTCTCGATGATCTGCAACATCTCGTCGAAGTGCGCCACCGGAATGGAGCACTCCGGGAACATCAGGAAGTGCAGGCGCTTCAGGTTCCCCTCGGCGGCCACCACCAGGTCCAGGATCCCCTTGATCTGGCGCCACTTCTCCTCGGCATCCGTGAGCTCGTACAGGTGCCCGTTCCGCCTGAGCCGGTTCGGGATCTGGGCGACCATGCAGTGCAGGTGGTGCCCCAGGGGGAACTCGAGATGGACGTGCTGCTCGATGATCTTGACCATAAGCCGGGCGGGTCTCCTCCGGAGAAGGTGGCGTCGCTACAGCGCAAGGTGCCGCTTGGGCAGAGCCCACGAATTTTCAAAAATCAGTTAGTACAGCTCGTTTCGGGGTGGTCACGGCCTTTAGCCGGTAAAGGGCCGAAACGCTCCCCCCTGTGCGAAGGGGGGGCAGGGGGGATTTAAGCCTCGGGAAACCCTGGTCCCGCCCGTTATTCCCCGCCCGTTGACCCCGCGAACAGTTTCCCCAAGATGAACCGCGCGCCGTCGGGCATCTTGTACTGTCCCAGTTCGCCTTTCGGCACCCAGCGCGCTTCCGCCACCTCGTCGCGGTTGTGGTTCACGTCGCAGTAAAGCGGCGCGCACTGGTAATAGATGATGACGAAGTGGTAGTTGTCGGCGCCGGGCGTTACGTGCTCGAAGACGTCGATCAATTTCCCCACCTCGACCTCGAGCCCCACTTCCTCCCAGACCTCGCGCTTCAAGGCCTCGACGATCGGCTCGCCCAGATCGATCTTGCCGCCCGGCATGACCCATTCGCCCTTAAAGGGGGGGACGTTGCGCTTGGTTAAGAGCACCTGCTCGTCCTGATCAACGATGACCGCGACGACCGAGGTGACGATGTGGCTGGCTTTGAAGCCGACGGGTTCCATATAAGCGGATAGGGGCACGAGTGACTCGTGCCCCTATTTCCTCCCTTAAAAACGTAGCGGGTACGGTTACTTCTTGTTCTGCATCAGCGAGCGGATGCGCAGCCTGAGCGAGTTCAGCTTGATGAAGCCCTCGGCGTCGGCCTGGTTGTAGACCTGGTCCTTCTCGAAGGTCGCGAAGTCGAGGTTGAACAGCGAGTTGGTCTCGGACTTGCGGCCCACGGTGCGGCAGTGGCCCTTGTAGAGCTTCACGCGGGCGACGCCGTTCACGGTCTTCTGCGACTCGTCGATCAGGGTCTGCAGCATCTCGCGCTCCGGCGCGAACCAGTAGCCGTTGTAGACCATCTCGGCGTAGCGCGGGATCAGGCCGTCTCTGAGGTGCATGACTTCGCGGTCCATGGTGATCTGCTCGACCGCCATGTGCGCCTCGCGCAGGATGGTGCCGCCCGGGGTCTCGTAGACGCCGCGGGACTTCATGCCGACCGAGCGGTTCTCCAGGAGGTCGACGCGGCCGATGCCGTGCTCGCCGCCCAGGGTGTTCAGGTGGGCCAGAAGCTCGGCCGGGCTCATGCGCACGCCGTCCACGGCTACCGCGTTACCCTTCTCGAACTCGATCTCGATGTACTGCGGCTTGTTGGGCGCCTTCTCCGGGGACTTGGTCAGGACGTACATGTTCTCCGGGGCTTCCATCCAGGTGTCTTCCAGGATGCCCCCCTCGAAGGAGATGTGCAAAAGGTTACGGTCCGAGGACCAGGGGCGCTTCTTGGTGATCGGGATCGGGATGTCGTTTTTCTTCGCGTAGTTGATGAGCGCCTGGCGCGAGTTCAGCTTCCACTCCCTCCACGGGGCGACCACGGTGATGGCCGGGTTGAAGTGGTAGTAGGCCAGCTCGAAGCGGACCTGGTCGTTACCCTTGCCGGTGGCGCCGTGGGAGACCGCGTCGCACCCTTCGATCTGGGCGATTTCCATCTGGCGCTTGGCGATCAGCGGACGCGCGATCGAGGTGCCCAGGAGGTAGTGCCCTTCGTAGATGGCGTTGGCGCGGAACATGGGGAAGACGAAGTCGCGCACGAACTCTTCGCGCAGATCGTCGATGTACACCTTGTCGGCGCCGGTTTTGAACGCCTTCTCGCGGACCGGCTCGAGCTCGTCGCCCTGGCCGAGGTCAGCTGAGAAGGTGACCACTTCGCAGCCGTACTCGTTTTTGAGCCACTTGAGGATGATGGAGGTGTCCAGTCCGCCGGAGTAGGCGAGGACGATCTTTTTGACTTCTTTCTTGGCCATGTGGCCCTCCTTAGGTTTAAGTCAACGGCTAGCACACGGATACCTGCGGAAACAATGGCAAAAAAGCAAGGATCAGTTTTGATGTCTTTAACCCGGCCTTTTTGCCTGGGTTTCCGCGCCATCCGCGTGCCGGGTTGTATTTTACTTCATCAAGGTGGCCATGATGGCCTTCTGCACGTGCAGCCGGTTCTCGGCTTCGTCCCACACCACCGAGTGCCAGCCCTCGATCACCTCGTCGCTGATCTCCTCGCCGCGGTGGGCGGGGAGGCAGTGCAGCACGATCGCGTCTTCCTTGGCGACCGCCATCAGGGCGTTGTCCACCTGGTAGCCGGCGAAGGCCTTCTCGCGGATCTTCTGCTCCTCCTCCTGTCCCATGCTGGCCCAGACGTCGGTGTTCACCACGTCGGCCTCAAGCGCAGCCGCCTTGGGATCGCGCACCACCTCGATCTTCGAGGTGCCGTTCGTCTTGGCCCAGGCCATGACGGTCGGATCCGGGTCGTACCCTTCCGGGCAGGCCAGCGTCAGGTCGAAGCCGAAGATCGCTGCCGCCTCGATCCAGGTGTTGGCCATGTTGTTGCCGTCGCCGATCCAGGCGAACTTGAGCCCCTGGTAGCTCCCCTTGTGCTCGATCACCGTGAAGAGGTCCGCCATGATCTGGCAGGGGTGGTGCAGGTCGGTGAGCCCGTTGATGACGGGGATCGAGGCGTACTTGGCGAACTCCTCGACGGTCTCCTGGGCGAAGGTGCGGATCATCACGCCGTCGCAGTAGCGGGCCATGACGCGGGCGGTGTCCTTGATCGGCTCGCCGCGCCCCATCTGGGAGTCCTTCGAGCTGATGAAGAGGGGGTGCCCGCCCAGCTGGTACATGCCGACCTCGAAGGAGATGCGGGTGCGGGTGGAGGACTTCTCGAAGATCATGGCGAGCGTCTTGCCTTTCAGAAGGTGATGCTCGACGCCGCTCTTCTGCTTTTGTTTCAGCTCTTTGGTGAGGGCGAAGATGGCGTCCAGTTCGGCCTTGGTGAACTGGCTCAGGGCGAGGAAGTCTCTTTTCATAGGTTGCGATCTCTCTTTGCGAAAGGCGCTAATCGCCTCATTAATATACCCGATGCGCCGTTTTTACCAGCGAATGGGGAGAAATACAGGTCAATCTCTGCACGGTGCACCTGGCGTTGTTACAACCCTCCCCCGCCAGGGGGGAGGGAGGAGAGGAGCCTACTTCGGCAGTTCCTCAAGGATCGCACTCAGCCCGGAGATCATCTCGTCCACTTCCTTCTTGCCGACGATCAGGGGGGGGACGAAGCGGAGCACCTTGTCCTGTGCGCAGTTTAAGAGCAGGCCGCGCTGAAGAGCGGTTTTCACGATGTCGCCGCCCGGCACCTTCAACTCGACGCCGATCATGAGGCCTATGCCGCGCACCTCGGCAATCACCTGCGGGAACTTGTGCATGAGGCCTTCCAGTTCGCCGGTCAGGTACTCGCCGATCTCCTCGCAGTGGTTCAGGATCCCGTCCTCCAGGATGGCGCGCACGGTAGCGACGCCGGCCGCGGTCACCAGCGGGTTGCCGCCGAAGGTGGAGCCGTGGGTGCCAGGCACGAAGGAGGCGGCCAGCTCGTCGGTTGCCAGCATGGTGCCGATCGGGGCGCCGCCGGCCAGGGCCTTGGCGAGCGTCATGATGTCCGGGGTGACCCCGAAGTGTTCGTGGGCAAAGAGCTTGCCGGTACGTCCCATGCCGACCTGGACCTCGTCAAAGATCAGGATGAGCCCGTTCTCGTCGCAGATCTGGCGCACCTGCTGCAGGTACTCGCGGTCCGGCACCACGACGCCCCCCTCACCCTGGATCGGCTCCAGCATGACGGCACAGGTCATCGGCGAGACGGCGGCCTTCAGGGCTGCAGCGTCGTTGAAGGGGACGTGACGGAAGCCGTGCAGGAGCGGATCGAAGAACTTCTGCACCTTCTCCTGGCCGGTGGCCGAGACGGTGGCCATGGTGCGGCCGTGGAAGGAGGCGAGCGCGGTGATGATCTCGTAGCGGTCCGGGCCGTACTTCTCGCGGCTGTAGCGGCGCGCGAGCTTGATGGCGGCCTCGTTGGCCTCCGCGCCCGAGTTGCAGAAGAAGGCCTTGTTGGCGAAGCTGTGGCTGCACAGAAGCTCGGCCAGCTCGATCTGCTGCGGGATGTGGTAGTAGTTCGAGCAGTGGATCAGCTCGCCGGCCTGCTTGGCGAGCGCCGCAGTGACCTTCGGGTGGCAGTGCCCCAGGTTGTTGACCGCGACTCCGGCCAGGAAGTCGAGGTACTTCTTGCCGTCGGCGTCCCAAAGGTAGCACCCCTCGCCCTTGACCGGCACCAGCGGGTAGCGGCCGTAGGTCCGCATGATGTACTTGTCGGCTTTCTCGATCCATTTTGCTGAATTCATAAAAACCTCGTAAACCAGTTCCAGGTTCTACGTTCTATGTTCTACGTTGGAACCAGGAACTCCTTCTATTTATGCTCGCACTCTCGAGGTACGAACCAGCGTGTAAATCAAAATCGTTCGGAGTTTTCACAGCAGCGCCTAAGGCGACACAGAGCGAAGATCCGGAACATAGAACGTAGAACGTAGAACGGCTTCTGGTTTCCTACGCTTCGAACTCGGTTCCGATCCCCACGTTGGTGAAGATCTCCAACAGGATGGCGTGCTCGATCCGGCCGTCCACGATGTGCGCCTTCTTGACGCCGGCGGCGAGCGCGTCGGTGCAGCAGGTGACCTTCGGGATCATCCCCCCGGTGACGGTGCCGTTGTCGATGAGCTCTGCCACGTCGGCGAGCGGGATGCTGGAGAGGAGCTCTCCTTCCTTGTTCTTCACGCCGGAGACGTCGGTCAGGAGGATCAGCTTCTCGGCCCCCAGCGCCGCGGCCACGCGGCCGGCCACCAGGTCGGCGTTCACGTTGTAGCTCTCGCCGTCGCGCCCGACACCCACCGGCGCGATCACCGGGATGAAGCCCCCTTTCTCCAGGGCCTGGATGATGGAGGGGTTCACCTCGACGACGTCGCCCACGTAGCCGATGTCGACCATCTCGGCCGTGCCGTCTTCGCCGCGCACTTCCTGCAGCATCTTCTCGCAAATGAGGAGGTTGCCGTCCTTGCCGGAGATGCCGGCGGCGCGGCCACCCTGCTGGTTCAGATAGCCCACCACCTCGCGGTTCACCTGGCCGGTCAGGACCATCTCGACCACGCCCATGGTCTCGGCGTCGGTAACGCGCATCCCCCTGACAAATTCGGAGACGATACCGTAGCGTTTCAGGGTTTCGTTGATCTGCGGACCACCGCCGTGCACTATCACGGTGTTGATGCCGATGTATTTGAGCAGGATCACATCCAGTGCGAACGACTTACGCAGCTTCTCGTCCGCCATGGCGTGACCGCCGTACTTGATGACGATGGTCTTGCCGGAGAAACGCTTGATATACGGCAGCGCCTCCATGAGTGTACTGGCTTTCTCTATGAGTTTTTGCATGGGCGCCTCTATATAGCAATAGCTGCATGGAAAGCCGTTAATATAGCACGTAGGGGGAAATAATCAACTTCAAAGAGGGGTTTTGCCCTGAAAAGGAGGGGTAAACGGCGGGGGGAAGCGAAGGGCCGCTTCAGGAGTCCTGGTGGCCCTTGTGGGGGATGGTGATGGTGACGCGGGTGCCGACTTCCGGCTCGCTCTCGATGCCGATGCTGCCGCCGTGCATCCGGATGAACTCCCGTGCGTAGAAGAGCCCCAGGCCGAAGCCGCGGACCTGTCCGGTCCGGTTCGCGTCCACCTGGTAGAACTTCTCGAAAACCTTGGGGAGCGCGTCCCTGGCGATGCCGATCCCCTGGTCCTCGATGACGATCCGGTTGCTTTCGCCCTCGTCCTGCAGGGTCACGCGCACCATGCCGCTTTTCTTGGAGAACTTGATCGCGTTGTCGATCACCTGCTGCAGGGCGAAGCTGAACTTCTCCCGGTCCAGCATGACCTCCTGGCTCGGCTCCACCTGGACCTGCGGGGTCACGCCGTGCTTCTCGTTCCACTCCTTGGAACTGGTCACCAGTTTCGGGATGAGGGAACTCAGGTCGCAGGGTTCCAGGCGCAGCGCCCCTCCGGAGTCCATCACCGTTGAGAAGGAGAGCAGGTCGGAGACCAGTTGCCCCAGGTAGCAGGCCTCGTCGTAGATGAGTCCCGTGTGCTGGCGCACCGTCTCGTCGCAGGGATCGTAGACCCCGGCGGCCAGGTTCTGCAGAAACAGCGAGATGGTGGTGATCGGGGTGCGGAACTTGTGCGAGATGAGGGACAGGAAGTTGGTCTTCAGCCGGTCCAGGTTCTTCAAGTTGGCGATCTCTTCCTTCAGCGCCTTTTTGACCAGCGCCTTGTCGACGCCGCTTTTCAGCTGCAAAAGGTTGAGGGGCTTGGTGATGAAGTCGTCGGCGTCCGCCTTCAGCGCCTTGAGGATCAGCTCCTTGTCGGCGTAGCCGGTCATGATGATCACCACCATGGTCGGCTCCTTCTCCTTGATCCGCTTGAGCAGTTCCAGCCCGTCCACCCGGGGCATCATCACGTCGGTGAGGATGGCGTCGATGCCGCCGCGCTCGAAGATCTGGAGCGCCTCCTCGCCGTTGGCCGCTTCCACGACGTGGTAATCGTGCAGAGCCCGCATGCAGAGGTCGCGGATGACCGCCTCGTCGTCGACGATGAGGATGGTCTTCTGCTCCTTGTCCTGCACAAGTGCCTGGTCGGAGTTCTGGGTGAGCTGGAACATGACGAATACCCGTAATAAAAGGACGACCCTAGATTAACAGTTCATAGCGGTACTGCAATGTATCAATGAAAGAAGGAGGAGGTGCTTAAGGTGGAGCAAAGGGGACAGGCACCTGGCGGAGCCAGTCCCCCTCCACGATTTAACCGACGATCTTGTAGACCGCCTCCAGCGCCTCGGCGAGGTTCTCGGGCTTCGAGCCGCCGGCCTGGGCCAGCTCCGGCTTGCCGCCGCCGTTGCCCCCCACGATCGGTGCGATCGCCTTGATGAGGTCGCCTGCCTTGAAGCGGGAGGTGAGGTCCGGGGTGACGGCAACCAGCAGGTTCGCCTTGACGCCGTCGGCGGTCCCCAGCACCAGGATGCCGGAACCGAGCTTCTCCTTCAGGGTGTCGGAGAGCTCGCGCAGCCCCTTGGGATCGCCGTCCACCTTCACGGAGAGGATCTTCACGCCGCCCACCTCGCGCACCTGCTGGATCAGGTCGGCGGACTTGGTCGCGTTCAGCCGTCCCTGCAGGGTCTCGATCTCGCGGGAGAGCTCGCGCTGGGCGGCGACCAGCTTGTCGACGCGGTCCACCACGGCGCCGGCCTCGGCCTTCACCAGGGTGGCGATCACGCGCTGCTCGTCCTCGAGGGCATGCACCACGGCGAGCGCCCCCATGCCGGTCTGGGCCTCGATGCGGCGCACGCCGGCGGCGATGCCGGTCTCGGAGACGATCTTGAAGAGGCCGATCTCGCCGGCACCCTTCACGTGGGTGCCGCCGCAGAGCTCGGAGCTGATCTCGCCCACGCGCACCACGCGCACCACGTCGCCGTACTTCTCGCCGAAGAGTGCGGTGGCGCCCGAGGCCATCGCCTCGCTCGAGGCCATCTCGACCGACTCGACGGCAGAGTTGGTGACGATGAAGCCGTTAACAAGGGTCTCCACCTCGCGCAATTCGCCCGGGGTCATCGCGGAGAAGTGGGTGAAGTCGAAGCGCAGCCGGTCCGGACCGACCAGGGAGCCGGCCTGCTTCACGTGGTCGCCCAGCACCTGGCGCAGCGCGGCCTGCAGGAGGTGGGTCGCGGTGTGGTTGCGGGCGGTCGCCGCGCGGGAGGGCTGGTCCACCTTCAGTTCGGCGGCCTCGCCCACCGCCATGGTGCCGGAAGTAACGGTGCCGCGGTGTACGATCAGGTCGGTGAAGGGGCGGGTGGTGTTGGTCACCTTCAGGTGTCCGCGCCCGGTGGAGACGGTGCCGGTGTCGCCCATCTGGCCGCCGGACTCGCCGTAGAACGGGGTGGAGACGGTGACGACCTCGACCTCTTCCCCTTCGTTCGCCTCCTCGACCAGGATGCCGTCCTTCAGGATCGCGCTCACCGGGGCGAAGGCGATCTGCTGGGTGTAGCCCACGAAGGTGCTCCGCACACCCGAGCCGTGCAGCTCCTTGTAGATGGCGGCGAGCCCCTGCTCGCCGGAGCCTTTCCAGTGTTCGCGGGCCTTGGCGCGCTGCTGTTCCATGCACAGCGCAAAGCCGTCCTCGTCGAGTTGGAACCCTTCGGCCTCGACGATGTCGGCGGTAAGATCGACCGGGAAGCCGAAGGTGTCGTAGAGGCGGAAGATCACCTCGCCGGAGATCACCTTCTCGCCGGCCGCCTTGAGACGCGCGGTCTCCTCGTTCAGCATGGCGAGGCCGCGGTCCAGGGTCTCGTTGAAGCGCTCCTCTTCGGCCAGGATCACCCGTTTTACGTAGCTCTCGCGCTCGAGAAGCTCCGGGTAGGCATCGCCCATCATGAGGTTCACGGCGTCGACCACGCGGTAGAGGAGCGGCTCGCCCACGCCGAGCATCTTCGCGTGGCGGGCGGCGCGGCGCATGATGCGCCTAAGCACGTAGCCGCGCCCCTCGTTGGAGGGGAGCACGCCGTCGCAGATCAGGAAGGTGGTGGCGCGGGCGTGGTCGGCGATCACGCGCATCGAGACGTCGTCCTTCTCGTTGTCGCGGTACTTCTTGCCGCACAGGGTCTCGATGTGGCGGATGATCCCCTGGATGAGGTCGGTGTCGTAGTTGGAGGTGACCCCCTGCATGACCGCCGAGATGCGCTCCAGGCCCATGCCGGTGTCGACCGAGGGTTTCGGGAGCGGGGTCAGGGTGCCGTCCTTGTCGCGGTTGAACTGCATGAAGACGTTGTTCCAGATCTCCATGTAGCGGTCGCAGTCGCACCCCACGGCGCAGTCCGCGCTGCCGCAGCCGGTGCCCGGGCCGTTGTCCCAGAAGATCTCGGAGCAGGGGCCGCAGGGGCCGGTGTCGCCCATGGCCCAGAAGTTGTCCTTCTCGCCGAAGCGGTAGATCCGCTCGCGGGGTACCCCTTCTTGCCGGTGC
Organism: Geomonas silvestris; assembly: GCF_014193515.1. Classification (GTDB taxonomy): domain Bacteria; phylum Desulfobacterota; class Desulfuromonadia; order Geobacterales; family Geobacteraceae; genus Geomonas; species Geomonas silvestris. Next base: position 250,883 of record NZ_BLXX01000003.1, read on the forward strand.
CAGATGTCCGCCGCCTCGTCGTCGTCGTTGTAGACCGTCACGTAGAGCCGGTCTTTCGAGAGCCCCAGGTGCACGGTGAGGAACTCCCAGGCGAAGCCGATCGCCTCCTTCTTGAAGTAGTCGCCGAAGGAGAAGTTCCCCAGCATCTCGAAGAAGGTGTGGTGGCGGGCGGTGCGCCCTACGTTCTCCAGGTCGTTGTGCTTGCCGCCGGCGCGCACGCACTTCTGCGAGCTCACCGCGCGGACGTAGTCGCGCTTCTCGAGCCCCAGGAAGACGTCCTTGAACTGGTTCATCCCGGCGTTGGTGAAAAGGAGGGTCGGGTCGTTCTTGGGGATCAGGTTCGAGCTCTCCACCAGGGTGTGCCCCTTGGATTGAAAAAAGCTGAAGAACTGCGCCCGGATCTCTTTGCCTGTCATAAGCTAACCTCTAGTCGATGGATTGATAATTCAGTGCCGCGAAGATGGCGCGCAGGCTGAAGCCTTTGCGGCTTAAGTACCCCACCACCTTGCGTTTTTCCTTGTCCGGCGCGCTCTTCGCGTCGAAGCTCGCGAAACGCCGCTCGAGGGTCTCCCGCAAAAGCGTGCCCTCGTCGAACTCCTCGTCGATCTCGCGTAAGGTCTCGCGGATCACCGCCTCGGCAACCCCGCGGCGCGCCAGTTCCAGCTTGATCCGGCTCCCGAAGCCCCGGCCGTTTCTCACGGCGCTCGCGGCGAAGCTGCGCGCGAAGCGGGCGTCGTCCAGGTACCCAAGCTCCTTGAGGCGCGCCACGGCCTCCTCGACCCCCTCGCTAAACCCCTTCTCCTTGAGCTTGCGCCTGAGCTCCGCTTCCGAGTGGTCGCGCAGGGCGAGCACGCGCAGCGCACTCTCCATGGGGGTGCTGGTGCGCACCTAGAACTTCTCGATGACCAGTTCGTCGTCCGTGGCGGACGGCTCCGGCTCGGCGAAGTTGTCCCAGTTGGAGTCCGAGGTGGAGGAGATGCCGGAGACCTTGAGGGCGAAGTCGTCCGGGTTGGAGGACTGGCGCATTGCCTCCTCGTAGGTGATGAGCCCCTTGGTCAAAAGCCCCATGAGCGACTGGTCGAAGGTCTGCATCCCGTAGCTCGTGTACCCCTGGGCGATCGCCTCGGGGATCTGCTTGGTCTTTTCCTTGTCGTCGATGCAGTCCCTGATGCGCGCGGTGCCGATCATGACCTCGACGGCGGGAACGCGCCCCTTGCCGTCGGCACGCGGCACCAGGCGCTGGGAGATGACACCCTTTAAGATCCCCGAGAGCTGCATGCGCACCTGGCGCTGGTGGTAGGGGGGGAACACCGAGATGATGCGGTTGATGGTCTCGGCCGCGTCCAGGGTGTGCAGCGTGGAGAGCACCAGGTGCCCGGTCTCGGCGGCGGTGAGCGCGGTCTCGATGGTCTCGTAATCGCGCATCTCGCCCACCAGGATGACGTCGGGGTCCTGCCGCAGGGCCGAGGTGAGCGCCTTGCCGAAGGCGAGCGTGTCGAAGCCCACCTCGCGCTGGCTGATCAGGCTCTTCTTGTCCTTGTGCAGGTACTCGACCGGGTCCTCGATGGTGATGATGTTGCAGGTCCGGTTCTCGTTGATGAAGTCGATCATCGAGGCAAGCGTGGTGGACTTGCCGCTCCCCGTGGTGCCGGTCACCAGGATCAGGCCGCGCTGCTCCTGGGCCAGCTTGGTCAGTACCGGCGGGAGGTTCAAGGCCTCCAGGCTCGGGATGGCGATCGGGATGGCCCTCAGCACCAGGGCGACGGTGCCGCGCTGGGCGAAGGCGTTCACCCTGAAGCGCCCCAGGCCGGGGACGCCGTAGGAGAGGTCCACCTCGTAGGACTCCTCGAAGATCTTCTTCTGGCGCTCGTTCATGATGCCGAAGGCCATGGTGCGCACCGCGTCGGCGGAGAGGCGCTCCGCGTTGGGGATGGCGCGCAGCCTCCCGTCGATGCGGACGATGGGGGGGACGCCCGCCTTCAGGTGGACGTCCGACCCCTTCGCCTTCATGGCTATGGTGAGGATCTCGTTGAGTTCCATGGTGGTTTACCTTATGCCGCGGGTTGGGCGGTCTCCGGGTCGAGGAGCTTGGCGCGGATCTCTTCCAGGATCTCCGGGTGCTCCTTCAGGAAGATGCGGGAGTTCTCGCGCCCCTGGCCGATGCGCTCCTTGCCGTAGGAGAACCAGGCGCCGCTCTTGTCGACGATGTTCTTCTCGACGGCCAGGTCGAGCACGTCGCCTTCCTTGGAGATCCCTTCGCCGTAGAGGATGTCGAATTCGACTTCCTTGAAGGGGGGAGCCACCTTGTTCTTCACGACCTTCACGCGGGTGCGTGAGCCGATCATGTCGTTACCCTGCTTGAGCGCTGCGATCTTGCGGATGTCCATGCGCACCGAGGCGTAGAACTTGAGCGCGTTGCCGCCGGTGGTGGTCTCCGGGTTGCCGAACATGACGCCGATCTTCATGCGGATCTGGTTGATGAAGATGACGCAGCAGTTGCTCTTGGAGATGATGCCGGTCAGTTTCCTGAGCGCCTGGGACATGAGGCGCGCCTGCAGGCCCATGTGCGAGTCGCCCATGTCGCCTTCGATCTCGGCCTTGGGAACCAGCGCGGCAACGGAGTCGACGACCAGGACGTCGATGGCGCCGCTCCTCACCAGGGTCTCGGCGATTTCCAGGGCCTGCTCGCCGGTGTCCGGCTGGGAGACCAATAGGTCGTCGGTGCGGACGCCGAGTTTGCGGGCGTAGCCGATGTCGAGCGCGTGCTCCGCGTCCACGAAGGCCGCGATGCCCCCCAGTTTCTGGGCCTCGGCGATCACGTGCAGGGCGAGGGTGGTCTTGCCGGAGGATTCCGGTCCGAAGATCTCGATGACGCGGCCGCGCGGCACGCCGCCGACCCCCAGGGCCATGTCGAGCGAGATGGCGCCGGTGGGGATCGCCGCCACGTCCGGCAGCGGCTCGTCGTTGCCCAGGCGCATGATGGCGCCCTTGCCGAACTGTTTCTCAATCTGGCTGAGCGCCAGGTCTATCGCTTTTTCACGGTCGAGCATGCGGTATCTCCTGTCGCCCCCGTCGGGGGCGTCGTTGGTTAAGGTTGTTGTGCACAAAATTCTGCCAAAACTAGCACGAAATGCTCGGGACTTTCAAGTTTTCGTCTGCTTTTTCTTTCATCCGTCCGATCCGTCCGATCCGTCCGATCCGTCCGATCTCGGAAGCTAAAACAGCGCCGGCTGGATGGCCTCCTGCTCGAGCGGCAGCACCACGAAAAAGGAGCTTCCCTGGCCGCTTTCCACCCAGACCATGCCGCCGTGCGCCTCCACCATCCCCTTCACGATGGCGAGCCCAAGCCCCGCCCCCTTCCCCACGAAGCGCCCCTGGCCGCTCGAGTGGTGCCGGATCTCGCCCACCTCGTAGAAGATCTCGAAGATCCGCTGCTGGTCCTCGGCCGGCACGCCGATCCCCTTGTCGCGCACCTCGACCTCCAGGTAGCAGCGCTCGCCGCAGCGCTGCAAGAAGCCGCTGTTGAAGCGCTCCAGGGTGGAGCTGCGCGCCTTCAGCAGCGCACTTTCCACCACCCGCCCGGTCACCTCGATCTCGCTCCCCTGGGGGCTGAAGCGCATGGCGTTCAGCAAAAGCTCGCTGAAGACGCGCTCCAGGTACTTCCAGTCGCCGTCGAAGTAAGGGAGCTCGTCCAGTGCGGTGAACTTCAGGGTCTGCCCCTTCTCCTGCAAAAGCGGCTGCAACTGGGCCTTCAATTCGAGAAGCGAGTCTTTCAGGTGCAGGACGCTTGGGGCGATCTCGTCGCCGCGCGCCTCCAGCTTCACCAGCTTCAAAAGGTCGGCCACCAGCTCCTTGAGGCGCAGCCCGCCGTCGCGCACCATGCCGAGCACCTGGTCGGTATCCTCGCCCAACCCCTGCTGCAGGAGGTGCTCGGCACCCGAGATGATGCTGGTCAAAGGGGTGTTGAACTCGTGGGAGACCATCCCCAGGAACTGGTTCTTCATCCTATCCATGCGGCTTAGTTCGAGGTTCGCCTGCTCCACCAGGGCGAGGTTTTGCTTCAGCTTGGTCTCGGAGAGCCCCAGGTTGTGGCTGCTGCGCTCCAGGAGGTGGTAGGAGCGCAAGAGCTCGGCGCTCTTCCAGTTGAGTTCCTCGAAGAGCCGGTGCTGCCCGATGACGCTCCCCAGCTGGGTCCCGACGCTCCCCAGGAAGCGGAGCTCTTCGCTCGTGTAGTCGCGGCGCTCGGCGTGCAAAAGGTGCATCACGCCGATCGGCTGGTTCTGCGCCAAAAGGGGGACCTCGGTGACCCCCTGCCACCCGCTCTCGGCGGCGGCGAGCGAGACCTTTGCCCCCGCATCGAGGGTGTGCACCCCGGCTGCTGCCGCAGGGACCGAGGCCAGCTCCGCGAGGATCTGCTCCTGGACCCGGGGTGCGAGCGCCTTTTCGGCCACCAGCTTGGGTGCGGCCCCCTCCTCCTGCAGCAGGTGCAAGGCACCGCCGCCGGCCTTCAGCAGCTCGAGGGTCTCGGTCAGGGTCACCTGGAGCACCTCTTCGAGCCGGGGCCCCTGGTTCATCCCCGCCAGCACGTTGTTCAGGATGGAAAGCTCGCGGTTTCTCTGCCAGATCTCCTGCTCGGTGCGCACCTTGTCGGTGATGTCGCGCACGATGCAGTGCACGAGCTGCTCGCTCCCCAGATCGATGACCCGGGCGTCGATCTCACCGAGGAATACCGAGCCGTCCTTCTTCTGGAAGGTGAGCCCCTCGGATTCGGTGGCGCGGCCGTGGCGGTTCAGGCGATTGACGAGGGCACGAAAGCGCTCCTGGTCGCAAGGGTGCACCAGGTCGCGCCCCCACATCCCGGAGAATTCGGGCTTGGAGTAGCCGAAGAGTTCCACCCCCTTGCGGTTCACCTCTTCGAGGCGGGCGGTATCGGCATCGAGGACGAAGATGGCGTTGCCGGCACCCTCGAGAAGACTCTTGTAGCGGCTGGCGGTCCGGGAGAGTTCCAGCTGGATGCCGCTGATCTCGTTACGCAGGCCGGAACTTAAGCGCTCTTCGCGGCGCCGGAAGGCCCCCCAGAGCATGAGGATCGCCTGGGCCAACAAGACGATAGCGGCCAGGTGCAGCCAGCCGGGCAGGGGGGTGAGCCGTTCCGCCACCAAGAGCAGCAGGTCGGCCACGATAAAGAGGATGAGGGTCGCAATGTTCAAGGCAGCTACCTGTGACAGCGAGATCCGTTATGAGATCCGGGGCTCCCCCCGGTGGTACCCGTTGCAACGAGTTACGGCATGGATGACAACTGCTCGGCCGGGAAGTCTCCCGTGCGGTAGGGGCTTTACCCCATAGGCAGGAGAAGCCTGAGCCCGCGAGGCATGATCCCCAAAAGCACCGCAGCTGACCTCACGTGCTCCCCTTCGCAAAGGGGGGGTACGAGAATTCGGCGGACCTAGCCCCGGACCTTCCCGGCGAGGAGCTGCCGGCGCAGCCAGTTGAGCGCGGTGAAGCAGGTGATGGCGCGGACCCGCTCCCGGTCGCCGGGGAACTGGTGGCGCTTGGCGCGGCACCCCTTCGCGTCGGCGAGTGCTATGTACACCGTCCCCACCGGCTTTTCCGCGCTCCCCCCCTCGGGGCCTGCGATGCCGGTGACCGAGATGGCGATAGCGGCGCCGCTCTTGGCCCGCGCGCCTTCGGCCATGGCGAGCGCCACTTCCTCGCTCACCGCGCCGCGCGCGGCGATGAGTTCCGGCGCCACGCCGAGGAGCCGGCTCTTGGCCTCGTTGGAGTAGGTGACGGCGCCTTCCAGAAACCAGGCGGAGCTCCCGGCGGTCCGGGTGACCCGCTCGGCGATCATCCCGCCGGTGCAGGATTCGGCCAAGGCCAAAGTGGCGCCCGTTTTCCTGAAGAGCTCCGCGAGCACCGAGTCGAGCGTCGCCTCGTCCTCGGCAAAGAGGTGGTGCGCCATCCGCCCGCGCAGCGCCGCAAGCGCCGCCTGGTGCTCGGCCGGGTGTGTGCCCGGAGTGCGCAGGATCAGGTGGATCTCCGGGAACTTCACGCAGTAGGCGAGCTGCACCGGCGACCCTTCGGGAAGCACCCCCTCGAGCTCCGCCGCGGCGACCGCCTCGGGGAGGCCGAAGATCTTCAGGGTGCTGCGCAGCCCGGGGGTGACGCCGCTTGCCGTGAGGAGGACCGGAAGTACCGTCTCCTCGAGCATCGGCTTCATCTCGAAGGGGACGCCGGGCATGAAGTAGCAGTCGGCCCGGCCGATGCTCACCCGAAAGCCGGTGGCGGTGCCGTTGGGGTTCGGGATCAGGCCGCACCCCTGGGGGAGCTGGGCCTGGCGGTCGTTCAAGGGGTGCAGCTCGCGGTTGAGCCTCTTGGCGAATTCCGCCAGGTGGGCCTGGGCTTCGGGGGAGTGCGCGAGCGGAACCCCGGCGGCGCGCGCGGCCGCGGCCGAGGTGAGGTCGTCCGGGGTCGGCCCCAGGCCGCCGGTGGCGAGCACCACGTCGTACACGGCAGCGAGCTCGTTAAGCGCGGCCACGATGGCCTCCTCGTCGTCGCCCACCATCAGGTGGCGCTCGGCGCGTAGCCCCAGGTCGTAGAGCCTCGTGGCGAGGTAGCTCTGGTTGGTGTCGGTCACCTCGCCGCAGATGAGTTCGTCGCCTATGGAAAGGGTGGCTACCTTCACAGGAACCTCAGCACCAGGTGCAGGCAAAGGCAGGCGTAGATCCCGGCCGCGATGTCGTCAAGCACCACGCCGAAGCCGTTTTTCAGCGAGCGGTCGAACCAGCGCGCCGGCTGCGGCTTCACGATGTCGAAGAGACGGAACAGGAGAAAGCCGGCGAGGACCGACTGCCAGCTGAGGGGGGCGGCCGTCATGGTCACCAGGTAGCCGGCCACCTCGTCGATGACGATCTTCCCGGAGTCCTTCTCGTTGAAGACCCCTTCGGCAAGGCCGGCGGCCCAGCAGGAAAAAAGGGTGAAGGCGAGCGTGGTGAGGAGGTAGAGCGGCAGGGGGAGCCGGGAGAGCGCGAGGTAAAAGGGGATCGCCCCGAGCGTCCCGACGGTGCCGGAGGCGAACGGGGAGAAACCGGTACCGAACCAGGTTGCGGAAAGGATCACGAAGCGCCTCATCCCTGCCAGGTCTCCCTCTCCACGGTGCGGTACACCTCGATGAGCGGCAGCCCCTTCTTAAGGGCGATGCGGCGGCATTCTTCGAACTCGGGGGTGATCCGGCCGTTACCCAGCACCTTCACCTTGAGCTTCCCGAGCGTAGTCTCCCGCTCCTCGATGCGGCGCTCTAGGGTGATCCGCTTGACCGGGTAGTAGCGCAGCCCGATCGCGCTCGATTCGGCGAGGATGAGGCCCGAGAGGCGCTCCAGGTCTCCAGGGTTCGCCAGTACGCTCACCAGGGTCCCGGGGCGGTTCTTCTTCATCTGCAGTGCGGCGAAGCTTACGTCGAGGGCGCCGGCCTCCAAAAGTCTTTCCATGAGAAAGCCCAGGAGCTCCGGGGTCATGTCGTCGACCTGGGTCTCGAGAACCAGGACCTCGCCGGCGTCCGACCCGGCCGTCTCCTCGAGTTCGCCCAGCACCAGGCGGAGCAGGTTGGGGACCTCGGCGAAGTCCTTCTCCCCCGCGCCGTACCCCATCCCCTGCACGGTCATGGGGGGCGGCGGGCCGAAGCTCTCGGCGAGCGCCGCGACGATGGCGGCGCCGGTCGGGGTGACCCGCTCCCCCTCGCCGATGTCGGCGGTGAGCGGAATTCCCTTCATGAGGAGCGCGGTGGCAGGGGCGGGGACCGGGAGCCTGCCGTGTGCGGTCCAGACGAAGCCGCGTCCGAAGGGAAGCCCCGAGGAGTAGACCTTCTCCACCCCCAGGTAATCGAGGCCGATGGCGGTCCCCACGATGTCGACGATGGAGTCCACCGCGCCCACCTCGTGGAAGTGCACCCGCTCGAGCGAGACGCCGTGCACCTGGGACTCCGCCTCGGCGAGCCGGCGGAAGATCTTCTGGGCGAGCTCCTTCGCCCGGGGCTTCAGCGGTGCCTGCTCGATCATCCGGGCGATGTCGCTGTAGTGGCGGTGCGGCTGGTCCTCCTCGGAAAGCCGCACCCTGAAGCCGGTGCCGGAGACCCCGTGGCGCTCGGCCGGCACGCTCTCCAGCGTGTACCCGGTGAAGGGGAGCTTGGCCAGCTCCCCGCGCAGCACCTCGAGCGGCAGCCCCAGTTCCAGGAGCGCCGCCACGGTCATGTCCCCCGCGATCCCCGCGAAACAGTCGAAATAGATGACCTTCATGCCCTATCCCTGTTGATCAGGCTGGCCGCGTAGGCCGCGCCGAAACCGTTGTCGATATTTACCACCGTGACCCCGGCCGCACAGGAGTTCAGCATCCCCAAGAGCGCCGCCACCCCGTTGAAGGCGGCCCCGTACCCCACCGAGGTCGGCACCGCGATCACCGGCTTGTCCACCAGGCCGCCGACCACCGAGGGGAGCGCCCCCTCCATGCCGGCCACCACGACGACCACCGAGGACTCGCTCAAAAGGTGCCGGCGCGACAAGAGCCGGTGCAGTCCCGCTACCCCCACGTCGAAGAGCTGCTCGACCTCGTTCCCCATGAGGCGCGCGGTGAGCACCGCCTCGGCAGCCACCGGGATGTCCGAGGTTCCGGCGCAGATCACCAGGATCTTGCCCCGCCCCCGGTTTACGATGGGGTGCTTCTCGATGCTGAGGGCCCGCGCGTCGGCGTGGTAGACCGCCTCGGGGAAGAGCTCCTTGAGTTTGCGACCCTTGAAGCCGCTCACCCGGGTCGCCAGCACGTTGGAACCCTTGTTGATGAGCGCGGTGATGATGGCCTGCATCTGCGCCACCGTCTTGCTCTGGCCGTAGATCACCTCGGGGAAGCCTTGGCGCAGCGCCCGGTGATGGTCCACCGTCGCGCAGCCGAGGTCCTCGAAGGGGAGGTGTTTCAGCGTTTCCAGCGCCTGGCTCACGCCGAGCGTCCCTTCGCTCACTGCCTGGAGGATTTTCTCTATGTTTGCCTGCTCCATGCTCAGAATGGTTCCTCCGAATGCTCAAAAGCGGGTCAAGGCTACCACATCAACGGATTTTTCGCTGCAAAAAATAACTGTTGACCCACACGGCTCAAGGCTCATTGACAGCGGCCTGCCGGTCCGTTCATGGTTCTCTGGTTTTCACAGCCAAGGGGAGTTGCCGAAGTAAGGGTAGGGGGAGGGAATTTCCGGCAGATGGTACCGCGAACCCGTCACAGAGAGTCCCGAAGCTCTTTGAGGATCTCCAGCTGGCGCTGGTTGATCAGGGTTGCCAGGAACTGCTCGGTTTGCTGGTCGTGCTGGAACCGGAAGGTGCAGCGAAAGGGTGCCGACGCGCCGGAGCACTGCACCAGGGAGCAGGGGATGCGCGTGCAGTTGGGGAGCCCGGTCGTCTTGTCGATGATCTTCAGCTCGAGGCGCAGGTCCCGGCCACCTTCCAGTCCGCTGCGCACCAGGGTGTTGATGCAGCAGCCGCCCACGGAGATGTCCTGTACCACGCCGGAGATGCGGTCCGGGCCGCAGTGCAGGATCACGCTGATCGGCTTGTTGAGGCGCACCCGGACCGTCTGGCGGTTTTCGGCTTTGAGCTCCACGCTCGCGAAGTCGCAGAGTCTGACCAGGTTGCGCCGGATGTCGATGCTCTCCAGCCTGCCGAGCACCGTCTGCTCCAGGTACGGCGCGCGGATGAAGACCTCATTGCACTGGGCGATGGCCGCGAGCTGCAACTCGCTCGTGCTGAGCTCGACGTGTCGCCCGCGGATGTCGCTGATGGTGGCGGGGTGGGTGATGGGGAGTTCCTTGTAGATGTTGATGAGGGTGAGGCTTGCTTCGGGCTGTTCGGTTTTGAGCTGCTGCAGCACCCCGACGATGCGCAGCTGCTCCTCGGAGGCGGGTTCCTGGCTATGCTGGTCGCTGTTCACGGTCATGGTCGCAACTCGCTTCTACAGGTTAAGATGCTGAAATGATGGGCAATCGGTAGTCTTGCCAGGTGCCGGCGCACGACATGCATAAGTATATGCTAATGATATTTGATTTTCCAGCGGCGGTAAAAATTTTCCGACGGACGGCTAGGGGGAGATCGTAGGTGCAGCGAAGGGGCGGTGTCCGGAGGGGGCGGCACGAAAAGGTCCGCGCCCCGCGCTAACAGGGGCGCTCGCTTCCGGGACGCTCGGAAGCGGGGGGATGGGTGAGGCAGCGCCCGACGTCGATGGGGAGCGCCGGCAGCACCGAGCTCTCCTCGGGGCGCTCCGCGGCGGCCTCCTCGGCCGCGCGGCGGTAGAAGCAGAAGTCGTTGCGGCCGTGCTCCTTCGCCTGGTACATGGCGAGGTCGGCGTTACGCACCAGGGTCTCGCCGTCCTGGCCGTCCTGCGGGTAGAGGCTGATGCCGATGCTGACGCTCGACTGCACCGGCTGCTCCGACAAGACGAAGACCCGCGCCAGTTCGTCCACCACGTGCCGAGCCACCACCGCGGCGTTCTCGGAGTTTTGCAGGTCGGACAGGATGACCAGGAACTCGTCCCCGCCGTAGCGGGCGATGGTGTCGCCCGAGCGGCAGCAGCAGGCCTTGAGCCGCTTGGCCACCCCCTGCAGCAACTGGTCGCCGATGGCGTGGCCGAACTCGTCGTTCACCGCCTTGAAAGAGTCCAGGTCGATGAACATGACGGCCAGGAGTTGGTTGTTGCGGGCGGCAAAGGCGATGGCCTGCCGCAGGTGGTCGTGGAACAGGTGCCGGTTGGGAAGGCCGGTCAGGGTGTCGTGGAAGGCCAGGTGCTCGATGGTCTCCTCCATGCGCCGTTTCTCGGTGATGTCCCGCACCACCTCGATTCCGGCGATGATCCGGCCGCTCGCGTTTCTCAGGGGAGAGGCGGTGACCTCGGTGAAGATCTGCTGCCCGAAGGGGCTTACGCTGCGCACCGAGGAGTGGATCAGGCCGTCCTGGAAGGCGAGTGCCATCGGGCACCCAGGGCAGACGCTGTCGTGATTCTCGAATGCCTGGTAGCAGAGCTTCCCCACGTGGTTCCCCATCAGGGCGATCCCCTGCTGGTTCTGGTAGATCACCCGGAACTCCGTGTTCATGATGGTGAGCCCGACCCCCATGGCGGCGATGATCGCCTGGGTCTTCGCCTTCTCGTTTTCCAGGTTGGTGATCGCTTCCTGCAGCGCCAGGTGCTCGGTCGCCAGGCGCAGCACCATCTCGTTGAAGGCCGAGCCGAGATCGGCTATCTCCGCCGCGGTCGAGGGGGGGACCTGCTCCGGGACGCCGTCGCGCATGGAGAGGGTGCGGATCCGCTCGGTGAACCGGGAGAGCGGCGCCATCTGGTAATGCATGAGGAGCCAGACGATCCCGACCGAGGCGCCGGCTCCTGCCAGGGCTGCGATGTTCGCGTACTTCTTCGCCTTGGCGATCGGGGCGTAGGCCTCCTGCACCGGGAAGTTGGCGGCCAGTATCCAGTCGGTGTTCTTCAGGTGGCGTACCGTGGTGAGCGAACTCACCCCTTTGGAGTTCAGCGACTCCTCGGTCCCCTCGAAGCCCGCGATCCCCTTGTCGAAGGCCCGGTTCACCCCCGGTTTCAGGTCCTGCTTCATGATGCGGGAAGGGTCCGGGTGCATGATGAGCATCCGCGAAGAGTTGTAGAGGTAGAGGTAGCCCGTGTCGCCGATCTTGACCCGCGAGAGCTTGCCCAGGAAATTGTCCCGGGTCAGGTCGAGGCTGCCGGCCAGGATGGCCACCAGTCTCCCCTGGGGGTTGACGAGGGGGACGGTCAGGATGACGGCGGGTTTGCCGGGGGTGTGGGTGGATACGTAGGGGTCGGAGATCTGCGGCCTCATGGTGGCCACGGTCTTCCTGTAGTACTCGCGAAAGGCGATGTCGCGCCCCCGGCGCCCTTTGATGTAGGGGGACTCGACGATGATCTTCCCCTCGGCCGAGAAGAGAAAAAGGGCGTTGTCGAAGATGGTGTGCAGGGCGGGGCGGCTGTCCAAGAGCTGCTGGGCCTCCTCGGGCCTGCCGGGGTCTACGGATAGAAAGAGGGGAGCTTCGGCGATAAGCGCCTGCTGGGCGTCCTGCAGGTCGGCGTCGATGCTGTCGCAGATCTCGGAGACCATCGAGAACTGCTGCTTGGAGATGAGCTGTTTGAGCTGGTACTCGAAATGGTCGTTGATGACGCTCGAGAACAGGAAGATGATCCCCACCGTGAGCAGGGAGACCGAGAGGCCAACTTTGGTTTTGATCTGGTGTCTCCTCATGGGCGCCGCTCCTCCGGGCAACGCTGACAACTATGACATAAAAATATTTTAAGAAAACACTCTCCCGCAAAGTTTTCAGCTTCCCGCCACCCGGAACCTCCCGAGGGACGCGAGTCATCCCGCTGCCGGAACCGGCAAGCCTCAACCTCCTTTCGCCTGCACCGTGGTGCGCCTTCCCTGCACCCACTGAATGAGTTAGATTAAAAAGCCGTAAATGTTGACTGAGTATTTTGCTTGCCATGTTGAAAGACAGTTTCCCGTTTCGAGCTCTGTCTGAGAATCTCGGCCAGATTCTGTCAATAAAAGAAACGTCTCACGTTGACACGGGAGCAAGTTCTGCTTGAATTACGGAGGTTGACGGATAAAACGCACTTTCCAGGCAGTTAGCTTCGGTTCAGCTAGAAATCGTTATTTAAAGTGTCAGGAAGTTACTCGTTCAGACAGTGGGAGGTTCTTTACATGAAACTTAGCCGGCGCAAATTTCTCAAGGTGACCTCTGGCGTGGTGGGGGGCGGCGTCGCTGCCGAACTCGGACTTTTGGGGGTGAACACCGCCGCTGCCGCCGCCAAGGCGGGGAAGGTCCCGATCAAAACCGGGCGGCAGGTGCCGAGCATCTGCCCGTACTGCGCGGTCGGCTGCGGCCAGATCGTCACGGTGAGCGATGCCGGGGAGATCGTGGACATCCAGGGGAACCCGGACTCCCCGATCAGCCAGGGGACGCTCTGTCCGAAGGGGGCCGCGACCTTTCAGCTCGTCAAGAACGAGCAGCGCTGGACCACGGTCAAGTACCGCGCCCCCGGCAGCGACCGCTGGGAGGAGAAGCCGCTCGACTGGGCCATGCATCGCATCGCCGAGCTCACCAAGAAGACCCGCGACGCCCACTTCAACGAGTTCCAGGAGCTGCCCGACGGCAAGGATGGCACGGTCAAGAAGCGGGTGATGAACACCTACGCCCTCGCCTCCTTGGGCGGCGCCACCATGGACAACGAGTGGAACTACCTGCACCAGAAGCTCATGCACGGCCTGGGGGTGGTCTACCTGGAAAACCAGGCCCGAATATGACACTCCTCGACGGTCCCCGGTCTGGGGACCACGTTCGGCCGCGGCGGCTCCACCACCTTCCCGCGCGACCTCGAGAAATCCAACGCCGTCCTCATCATGGGCTCCAACATGGCCGAGTGCCATCCGGTCGCCTTCCGCTGGCCCCTGAAGGCGCGGACCGAACATGATGCGGTGCTCATGCACGTCGATCCCCGCTTCACCCGCACCTCGGCCGCCTGCGACCTGCACGTGCCGATCCGCGCCGGCAGCGACATCGCCTTTCTGGGCGCCATCATCAACCACGTGATCAACTCGAAGCGCTGGAACGAGGACCCCTTCTTCCGCGAGTACGTGGTGAACTACACCAATGCCGCCACCCTGGTGAACCCCGAGTACAAGGACACCGAAGAGCTGGGCGGCGTCTTCTCGGGGCTCGCCCCGAACGGCAAGTCCTACGCGAACGCGAGCTGGTCCTACCAGAGAAACCCCGCGCCGCCCAAGGGGAAGGCCGGCCTCGGCCCCTTCAGCGACCTGTTGCTGCAGCAGGTGCCGGGGCGCCCCAAGACCGACCCGACGCTTGAGGACCCCCAGTGTGTCTTCCAGATCATCAAGAAGCACTTCGCGCGCTACACCCCGGACCTGGTGGGCCGGGTCTGCGGCTGCACCCCGGAGCAGTTCCTGAAGGTCGCCGACACCATGCTCAACAACTCCGGTCGCGACAAGACCTCCAACATCACCTACGCCGTGGGGTGGACCCAGCACACCGTCGGGGTGCAGATCATCCGGGCCGCCGCCATGCTGCAGGCGCTTTTGGGCAACATCGGGCGCCCGGGAGGTGGCGTACTCGCCCTGCGCGGCCACGCAACCATCCAGGGCTCGACCGACATCGCGACGCTCTACCACTCGCTGCCGGCCTACCTGAACATGCCGGACGGCCGCAAGAACCACGAGACCCTGAAGGACTTCATCCTCACCGAGGGGGGCCCCGCCGCCACCAGCTACTGGGGGAACTATCCCAAGTTCGCGGTCTCCTACTTCAAGGCGCAGTACGGCGCCGCGGCAACGGCCGAGAACGACTACGGCTACAACTACCACCCGAGGATCACCGGCGACCACTCGCACATGCCGATGATGCTCGACATGGCGGCGGGCAAGATCAAGGGGTTCTTCGTCATGGGGCAGAACCCGGCGGTGGGGGGGCAGAACGCGCGCCTGCAGCGTAAAGCCCTGGCCAAGCTGGACTGGATGGTGGTGCGCGACTACTTCGAGACCGAGACCGCCGCCTTCTGGCGCAACTCCCCCGAGGTCATCTCCGGCGAATTGAAGCCCGCCGAGATCAAGACCGAGGTCTTCTTCCTCCCCGCGGCCGCGGTCGCCGAGATGGAAGGCTCCTTCACCAACACGCAGAGGCTCCTGCAGCAGCACGACAAGGCGGCCGACCCCCCCGGCGACGCGCGCAGCGACAGCTGGTTCACCTACCGCCTCGGGAAACTGTTGAAGGAGATGTACCGCGACTCGCCGCTCGACATCGACTGGGGGGTCAAGAACCTCGCCTGGGACTACGACCCGGAAGCGAAGGAGGTGGCCCCCTGGCGTATCAAGGACGAGCCCTCGGCCTACCGGGTCCTCAAGGAGATCAACGGCTACACGGTGGCGGACCAGAAACCGCTTCCCACCTTCGCGAACCTGAAGGAGGACGGCTCCACCGCCTGCGGCGCCTGGATCTACACCGGCGTCATTCCCGAGGAAGGGAAGAACAACGCGGCGCGCCGCAAGCCCGACGACTGGATCTCGCCAAACTGGGGCTTCGCCTGGCCCGCCAACCGGCACATCATGTACAACCGCGCCTCGGCGGACCGCGAGGGGAAACCCTGGTCCGAGGCGAAGAAGCTCATCTACTGGGATCCGGCAGCCGACTCGGGGACCAAGGACCCGGCGGGCAACCCGGTGAAAGGGAAGTGGGTGGCGCCGTCGGGCGAGGGAATCGACTTCCAGCCCACCAAGGCGCCCGGCTTCATCGGCAAGGACGCAGCGCTCGGTTTCGACTGGCTCTCGGGCAACGACGCCTTCATCATGCGCCCCGACGGCAAGGCCTCGCTCTTCGTCCCGGCGGGTCTCGTGGACGGCCCGCTCCCGACCCACTACGAGCCCTACGAGTCGCCCGTCAAGAACCCGGTCTACCAGCAGCAGGTGAACCCGGTCGCCAAGGTCTGGCAGGTGAACGGCAACAGCTACCATGCCGTCGCCGATCCGAAGTTCCCGATCGTGGTCTCCACCTACCGGGTCACCGAGCACCACCTAAGCGGCACCATGAGCCGCTGGCTCCCCTGGCTCGCCGAGCTGATGCCGGAGCTTTTCTGCGAGATCTCTCCCGAGCTTGCGGCCGAGAAGGGGATCAAGAACGCGGAGTACGTGACCATCCAGACCGCGCGCGGCGAGATCCAGGCCCGGGCGCTGGTGACCCGCAGGATGAAGCCCTTCACGATCGACGGCAGGAAGGTCCACGAGATCGGCATCCCCTGGCACTGGGGGTGGCAAGGGAACGCGGCCGGCGACGTCGCCAATGACCTGAGCGCCATGGTGGGCGACCCCAACGTCTCCATCCACGAAGGTAAGGTGTTCACCTGCGACATCAGGGCTGGCAGGAAAGGAGGGCGGATCTGATGCCGAAAGGAATGTTCATCGACACCACCATATGCACCGGCTGCAAGTCCTGCCAGGTCGCCTGCAAGCAGTGGAACGGCCTCTCCGCGGAGCCGGCCCACTTCGGCAAGAAGCCGGGGGTCCCCTACCCGGTCGCCCACAACTTCACCGGCGACTCCTACGACAACACCGGTTCCTTAAGCGCAACCGACTGGCGCCACGTCCGTTTCATCGAGCAGATCGACGAGCCGCGGGCCCAGAAGCGCTGGCTCTTCTCCAGCGACTCCTGCAAGCACTGCACGGATGCGGGCTGCCTGAACGCCTGCCCGACCAAGGCGATCCAGCGCACCGAGCTGGGGAACGTCATCGTGCAGCAGGATACCTGCATCGGTTGCAAGTTCTGCATTCCCTCCTGCCCCTACGGGGTGATCTCCTTTTCCGAGGAGACCGGCACCGCGCGCAAATGCACCCTGTGCAACGACCGGATCCACAACGGCCTGGGAACGGCCTGTGCCAAGGCCTGCCCGACCGGCTCGATCCGCTTCGGCGAGGTGGCCGAGCTGAGGAAGCGGGCCGACGCCCGGGTGGCCCAGCTGAAGGCCAAGGGGGAGAAGGCCCAGGTTTACGGCTACGACGAGGCGGACGGGTTGAACGTCTTCTACCTCTTCGTGGACCGTCCCAAGGTCTACGGACAGCCCGAGCACCCGGTGGTGCCGCAGCGCCGGCTGGTGCTCTGCTCGCTGGTCACCATCCTGACCGCGCTCGGTATCGGGGCGGCGGCGCTGGTGAGCTTCCGCGAACGCTTGAACGGAACTTCCGAGGAGGGTCGCCATGAGTCCTGAGATCATTCAAGCCCCCGGGTGGGCCTGGTACTACATCGCCGTCTACTTCTTCGTGGCCGGCACCTCGGCGGGAGCCTACTTCATCGGCACCATGGAAGAGCTCTTCGGCTCCGGCCGGGAGCGCGAGGTGAGCCGGGCGGCCTGCTACCTCGCCTTCCCGCTGCTCATCCTGGTCCCGATTCCGCTCATCGCGGACCTGGGGCGCCCCGAGCGCTTCTGGCACCTGTTCGTCTACAACCAGGCGGGCTACCCCTACCTGAACCTGCAGTCCCCCATGTCGGTGGGCTCCTGGGTGCTCCTCGTCTTCAGCGTCTGCGCGCTGCTCTCCTTCCTGGACAACCTGGTGGCGGACAAGATCATCTCCTTCCCGCTCTTCTCCAGGTACTACAACAGGATCCCGCGCAAGCTCTACGCGGTGATCGGCTCCCTGGCCGGCTTCTTCATCGCCGGCTACACCGGCGTCCTCTTGAACGTCACTGCTCGCCCCTTCTGGGCCGCCACCTCTCCGCTCATGGGGGCGCTCTTCATCGTCTCGGGGGCCTCCACCGGGGCCGCCGCCATCTCGCTCTTCCTCATCTGGAGAAAGCGCAACTCCGGCGCCGAGATAGAGCGCCTGGAGGCCTTCGACCGGGTGGTGATGGTGGCCGAGCTGGTGCTCTTGGCGGTGCTGCTGGTAATGGCCGGACGCACCGCGGCGCCTCTGGTCTCGCTCCCCTTCGTCGCCATGTTCTGGATCGGGTCGGTGGCGCTGGGGATCGTGGTGCCGCTTTGGTTCAAGATCCGCTCCCGCGCCGAGCGCTACGGCGCGAATCCGGTGCTTGCCCACTACCTGTTCATACTGGCAGGCGGGCTCCTCTTGAGGATCAGTCTTTTACAGGCAGGACAGCTTTAGGGAGGGAACATGCGCACAACCGCTAGCGAGAACCTGGACCCGGTGGTGAAGCGGCTGCGCGAGATCGCGGCAAAGGTGCCCGAGTTGCGGGTGACCACCCGGCTCTACGAGACCATTCTCCCCGTACAGCGCCAGGCCGAGGTGCGTGCTGCAGCGCTCGCGCTGGAGCCGGGAGATTTGCACCGGGCGCTTTCCGGCGGGGAGCCGCTTCTCGCTGCTGCAGATGTCGAGGTCGATGTCGATGCGGCGGCAGAGCTCATGCTGCAGATGCTGGTCGCCCTGGGCGAGGCGGAACTGCCGGATGCCGGGGCGAGGTGGCGGCTTTTCGGGGGGAGCGCGGAGAGCTGGAGCGAGGACGAAGTGGCAAACCTTGCCACCCTGCGCCGCTCCGCCCGCGGCATCCACCGACTGCTCAGGAACGGCAGGCTCGACCCGGGCGAGCTTTTGGCCCAGGCAGCCAGTGGAGACCGAACCGGTTTCGGTGCCAGGTTTGCCGCCTACGATGTCGATTGGGAGCTCCTCTGGACCCTGGCGCAGCACGCCTTGAAGCCCTTTCTCCACGAGGTGCGCAGGCAGGCGCCACTTGAGGAGATCGGGGTCTGGCAGCAGGGGGAGTGCTACGTCTGCGGAGCCTCGGCGACCCTTGGGGAGCTTCAGGACAACGACCAGGTGAAGCACCTGCGCTGCGGGCAGTGCGGCGCCGACTGGTACCACCCACGGCTTAAGTGCCACCACTGCGGCAACGAGGACCACGCAACCCTCAGGTACCTGCACGCCGAGGGGGACGAGCACCGGCGCGTCGAGGCCTGCGACCGCTGCCAGAGCTACCTGAAGGTGATCACCTCCTTCACCCCGACCGATCCCGAGCTGGTGGTGGTCGAAGACCTGGCGACCCTCGATCTCGACTTCCTGGCCCAGCAGCACGGCTACCAGCGCCCGTAACCTCAAAAGCTGTAATCACAGAGGGAACACAGAGGGAACGCAGAGGGAACATCTAACTAGTTGAAATATAGGCTCCAGATGGCCTTGCGTCCCCCCCCTTGCGAAGGGGGGACAGGGGGGATTTAACCCCACGTTGCTACTGCCGATGAACGTGCGACGAAGAGTAGATTGACATCTCCGCGGGCCTTCATTTTTCAGCCGCCATCCGCACGAATCAGGTCAAACTATGATCAACCACGTCGACATACCCTTTCCCGAGGTGACCGGGGTGATCTTGGCGGGCGGCCAGTCCAGCCGGATGGGGAGCAACAAGGCGCTCCTCCCCATCCGTAACGGCCGCTTCATCGAGATCATCCACCGCCGGCTCAATTCCCTCTTCGGCGAGCTGCTCATCGTTGCCAACTCCGAGGAACCGTACCGCTTCCTGGGCAGCCGCATCGTGGCGGACCGCTATCCGGGCCTGGGGGTGCTCGCCGGTTTGCATGCCGCCCTTGCCGAATGCCGCACCCCCTACCTCTTCGCCGTCGCCTGTGACATGCCCTTTCTCAACGACCGCTTGATCCGGGAACTGGTCTCGCGGCGCGGTGAGGCGGAGGTGATCATCCCGGAGACCGAGAAGGGGCTTGAGCCTTTGCACGCGGTCTACTCCAGCGCCTGCCTGCGCCCCGTCGAGGCGGCACTTGCCGAAAACCGGCGCCGGGTGGTTTCCTTCTTCCCCCAGGTGAGGGTACTGCGGCTTACTCCGGCGCGGGTAGCCGAGCTCGACCCGGGTCTCCTCTCCTTGCGCAACATCAACACGCCCGAGGAGTACTTTGCGCTGCGTGAAAAGGAACCGCGCGCAGCCCGCACCGTTCAGCCTCCCCCCCCCGCCGGAGCTGGCTCCGCTGCATAGTTAACCATCCTCCGCAGTTGTTCCATTGACATCGCCCCCTATGATTAGACCTTAAACCGTGAGCTGGCCGGCAAAAACGCTGCGACTATCACCTGAACGTGCTCGCCCGCTCCCGGCACCTTCCACCTCGAGAAAATTCCCCACTGTTGTTGAGGGGAAGACAGAAGATGGTACTATCTGCTTGATTGGAAAATCCTAACACTTCTTTTCGGGAGGTGGCGGTATGTTCATCAAAGTGGCGAGGTGGGAGCTGGGAAGTTGGCAGCAAAAGGTCTGGTTTGCCAGCCTCTTTGCCTTCATGGTTCTGGCAGGTGCCTTCCTGGGCTGCAACCGGCCGCGCGGGCTCCCCTCGGATGCGCTGATGGCGGGTAAGGTGGCGGCCGACGGCACCCCCTACTACGGCAAGACCATCCGGGTCTACGGCTACGTTTCCAACACCTCGGGAGCGGGGGTCTTCTCGATCTCGGATGGCGTGGGCGGAACCGCCTCGCTTCCGATCCTGGTTAAGTCCGACGGCTTTGCGGTGAACGTGGGGGAACTGGTGCTGGTCGAGGGAACGCCGACCGCCTACGACTCGGGACGGGTGCGGCAGGACTACCGTATCGATCTCCCGCCGGAGACCGCGCGCGGTTGGGAGAACCGGCCGGTACTGATTGCCGTGAAGATGCGCAAGCTGGATTGACAGGTACGGGGGCGGGTGCCCAATGGCACAGGCTGTGACAAAAAAATCACCTCACCGTCATCGACCTTTGCAAAAGGATGTAGTATGATAGTTCCCGCTCGTCAGCGTTGTTACTACCTGACGGCGCGCCGCCACATAGGTGGCGGGTATTCATCCAGGAGGGAGTAGTACAGAAGTGAAGAAACATAACGTCAATCCGTTCGAAACAGCCTACGAACAGTACCGGCTTTTGAGCGAACGGAGCCAATCAGTAGACGACATAGCGGAGAAAAATCTCTACTTTCGCCGGAGGATCAACCTCCTCGGCGTCATGCAATTCCTGCTCTCGGAATAAAAACTGACCAGGGTCAGAACCGAAAAAAAGGGGACCGTGCTGAAAGCGCGGTCCCCTTTTTCTTGCTGCGTGCCAGATACTATCAGCAGGTGCACCCTTCGAAAACGACCTGGGCGGTGTTGCTTTCCCGGTCGCTGATCTCCTGCAGACGGGCGCCGCAGGTGAAGGTGATGTCCTTGATGGTGAGGTGGCGGTTTTGCCTCGAGAAGCTCTGGGTGTGCACTGCAGAGCTGCAGTCGAGACAGGTGTGGTTCTGCTCTTTCATCAACTCTCTCCTTGTTTGTGCTGTACATCGGCTAGTTCCTCCCGATGTTCTTCCGGCAGAAACCGCAAACAAGGATCATAGCTCAAATCCTTTCAACAAAGCTCCACAAATCTCTTTAACAAAACCTGCCGCCGCTCGATCCCACCCGGTTTCCCCTACTGCTGCAGGTCTTGACGTGCCGGGGGCGCCGCAGACGCGGCGCCGGGGCCGTCCGGTTACTCCTCTTCGGCGCGCAGTTTACCGGAAGTTAGTGGTTTTCCCCGTGGTGCATCTCCCCCGGGTGTTCCATGTGCCCCGCGTGCCCCTTGTGCAGCTGGGCGTCCTCGCGTGCCGCGGCGAGTACGGTATCCCAGTCAACCAGCTTTCCGCCGTGCTCTTTCACGAATTTCTCGGCAATAGCCTGCTCGGCAAAGGCCCATTTGGGGCGCTTGGTCATCACCCCGCGCTTGTCGCCACCCATGACCCACACCGCTTTCGACGCTTCGACCAATCCGCGGCTGTCCCGGTCGGCGACCAGCAGGGCTTTTACGGTCTTCTCCGGGTGTTTGTCCATCTCGATCACCGCGCAGTTCAGGCTGCAGACCCCGGTCTCGCTGCCGTCCGCAAAGCGGAGCAACATGCGCGAGTAGCCGAAGGCCTTGCGGTCCATGCCGCAGTTCTCGCACGAGGCGTGAGCCGCGATGTCGTCCGCCGCCAGCGCGGCGCTTCTCACCCCGAACGCGGCGACAAAAGCCAGACAAAGTACGATTACCAGTTTGATCTTCATAGTTGCTGCCCTCCTTTAATTATTTGTCCCGCGAAAAGCGATGCTTGCCACGGAGACACGGAGCGCACGGAGAAAATAATAACGACCATTGTATCTTCGAGCCTTTCTCCGTGCCTCCGTGGCGGATTCCGCGTTTTAGTTATGGGAGCCCCGCCAGCGCGGCCTGCAGCCGGCTGCCGTTACGAAAGTCCTCGTTCAGGAGGATCACTCCGGCCGCGTCGATCACCACCGTGGTCCCCATCGTCCCCTGCAGCGAGTTCTGCATCTGGTGCCCGGTGTCCGCCAGGATGCCGAAGCCGACCCCGGTGAAACCGTTGGCCAGTGCCGCAGCGGCCGCATCCGTCACGCTTCCCGAGACGTAGTCGACCAGGTAGAAGCCGACGTCGGGATAGGACGGGATCATGGTCTGCAATTGTGCGGTCTGCTCGTCGCAGCTCGGACACCACATGGTGAAGTAGAGCACGATGGCCTTCTTGCCGGAGAGTGCCGAGGCCCGCGTCACGGTGGTGCCGGAGATCTCGCTCACGCTGAAGTCGGCAGCGTTCTGGCCGACTCCCGGCCCGGTGCTGCCGGATTGAACGGGCGGGCGCTGGTCGGTTCCCGAAGGGACCAGGTTGTCGCCGCAGCCGGCCAGCGCAACGCAGAGCAAAAGGATCATGCCGAGTCTAGCGAAACACATAGCGCACCCCCACGGTGAAGATGTCGGTGGTCGGGAAGTTCCTGCCCCAGCCTGACTCCCGGATGGCGTGGTTCCAGCCGGCGCGCACGCTCCAGTCGCGATCGGTTCCGGCGAAGGAGAGCATGCCCCCCACCGACTGCTTCATGAAGCCGCTGTTCGGGTCGCGCTGCCCGTTGTAGCTCACGTCGGCCTCGTCGAGATATGCGTAGGAGGCGGTCGTGGTGAGCGTGTCGCCCCCGGTCCCCAGGAGGAACCCGTAGCCAAGCGATGCGGAGAGGAAGGTCCGGTCACCCAGATCCTTGTGGTAGGGTTCCACGTACTTGCCGTATTCGCGGTTCACGCTGCGCTCGAAATAGGTGCCGTAGCTCGCGGCAAGGGAGAGGTCCCAATGCCTGATCATCTTCTCGATGTAGAGGTTGCCATCGAGCCGGTAAAAGCCGCGGCCGGTCACGTCGAAGCTGCTTTTCAGGTCGTCATAGGGCGAGTAACCGGTGGGGAGCAACAGGGATAGCCCGATGCTCACCGCGGGGACCAGGTCGCGGGCCGTGTGCACCCGCCAGGGCGACGTGTCGTCCAGGAGGTCGTACCAGACCGAGAGGGTGGTGTCGCCCAGGCCGCTGGTCTGGCTGGACACCCCCGAATAGGTGTTGTCGTTCCACAGGTAGGGGATGATGAGACTCACCTGCCAGTCCTCGAAGAACCGGTAGGCACCCCCCAGGTTCAGGCGGTACTGGTTCAGGTCCGCTCCGGGCGGGTCGCTGGTATGCCGGCCGTTTTGATTCCAGAATCCGTGGTAGTTCTCGTAGTCGAAGGATAGATCGGCAACTGCCTTGGCGTACTTGGGAACCATCAGTGCGGTATTGGAGCCGCCTCCGCAGCAGGAGCCGGCCCAGGCGGTGCCGGAGCCGGCCAAAAGGCACCCCGCGACAAGCGCGGCCTTAAGGGTGCCGGAAAGATTGCGCAACAGCGTCATGCGTCACCTCGATTCGTTCGGTAGAGGAAGCAACCCCCGAGGCACTGCTCCATACGTCGGTGGCATCCCCGGGAGGGGGTGGGGGAAGCCGCCATCTTTACCGCAGAGCCTCCGGGACTGCTGGAGGGAAGTACCAAAATAACCGGACAGGGGCTTTGCCCCTGCCCGGGATCGTCACGTCAAGGTGTCACACTGAAGGCTGCAAAACCGTTACTGAGCGCCGGATTGCTGTTGCCGTCCGGCGCATTGCCGTTGGTCGTGTAGGTGGTGCCGTTGATCGTGAGGCGCAGGTAGTACTTCGCGGTCGTTCCCGCAGTCATGGCAAGCCCTGCCGCGGTGTAGCGTCCGGTTGTGCCGACCGGGGCGAGTGCTGTCCAGGTGCTGCCATCGCTGGAGATGGCGACCTCGACGCTGCCCAGGGTAAGCTGGGGTTGGGTCCACTGCTGACCGGCGTAGACCGGGAGGGCCAAGCCGGCATCGGTGGAGGAGACGAAGACGGTCAGGTCATAGCTGCCACCGGTTGCGGTGCTCAGCGTATCCCTCCAGATCCGGTAGGTCCGATTGGTGGCCCCGACCTTGTCGCCGCTGTTGGCCAGTTTCGCGGAAATGGTGTTGCCGGCGGGAAGCGCTTTGACGTTGGGATAGAAGGTGGCGGTCTCGGTTCCGATCACGATGCTGAGCTTCCAGTACATATCGATGCCGGTGGTCGCCATGCTGTAGTAGACGGTTCCGGCGTAGACGCCGGGGTTGCGGGTCTCGGTAACCGCGTTCGCCCAGGTTGAGCTGCTACTCATGGTTCCCATCACCATGAGCGGGGTGAGCGCGATCTGTGAGGCTAGGCCAAGCGCGGGCGACCCGTCGCTGCGCTTGGTCACCTGGAACTGGAAGGTGTCCTTCCCCGCAACGTCGCCGCCGGCAGGTGCGATGTAGTCGACGCGGTAGCTCGGGGTGAGCGAGACGGAGCTGAAGGCGGGAGGCTCGAGGGTGCTGCCGGCGACCTTGCTCTTGTTGAAGCTGCCGGACTCGTAGTTGATGGCGGCGGTCGCGAAGGCCACGCCGACATCCTCGGGAACGGGGGTACCCGAGGCCGTGGTCACCGCGGCCGCGCCGTTTCTCCCGTCCAGGGTTCCGTCTGCCAGGTCTTCGGCGAGCGCTTCGACGAGCTCGGACTGTTTTCCCGGCGCCAGCGCGAGGTCCTTGGTGAGCTGGCTGAAGTAGGCGGCGTGCACGCCGGCGACGCGCGAGGCGGTGGGCGCGTTGCAGGAGATGTTGGCGAAAACCGGCGCGACGGAACTATCCGGAACAAAGCCGAAGGCCTGCTGGAAGGCGAGTTTCGCCGCGGTTAGCGTCATCCCCCTGGCGACCAGTTTCTGTATGATCGTGCTGGCGGGATCGAGCGTTACCCGGGAGCCGGAGGCGCTCCCTGCCGCGACAAAGGCGCTGAAGCTGCCCAAGCTGACGCCGGAGGTGCCGGTCGCCTCGTCGGTGTAGCTGCCGCCGGTCGCCTGGAAGATCAGGTCGCGGCTCAAAGCGCTGCCCGGTACGGGAACCTGGAAGGAGCCATCGCTGGAGTTCACGGTAAAGGGACCCGCGACCAGGTTGCCGCTCGTGTCTTTAACCGTGAGGGTGGTTCCGGTGACCGGGCCGGCGAAGACGGTGCCCGAAACGGTGGGCGTCGAGGCGGCCCCGCCGCCCGAACCGCCACCGCAACCGTACAGAAAGCACAGCGCCAAAAGGGAAAGAAGAAGGTAAAAAGGGATCGCTTTACGCATAGATATATCCTCGCGTACCAGGGTAGAGCTCACGGCGGAGCTCCCCGATGTGCCTGCCGGACCCCGGCGACCTGAGCTCGCATGGGAGCAGGCGCGCCGAAAAGGCGGCAAGGCGTGCGGATGCCGTGGCCTGAGCACCAGCTCGAGACGCCAAGCGGATGGTTCAGGGTACGAGTCCGGTCAGGGCGCAGCAGCTGCGCGGAAGATGGCCTGCCAGCGTCACACGCAGGCGGTTACCGATTCTTCCTGACAAGACGGCAAGGTGCTAGCTCGCGAGGAGTCGTGGAGGTGGTTCGGGAGGTTCGGCCAAGCGGGAAACCGGCTGGCTCGGTGCTGCGGCAGGGGGGGGGGCGGAGAGCGGGGTGGCCAGGGCCGGGGTGAAGCTGAAGGGGATCGCTTCGCTCTTGGCGAAGTTGAGCAGGGTTACCTGCTTCGCAGAGCCGCAGGGGCAGCTGCACTTGAGGACCGGGGTGCCCTGTGCGCCTTTGGGCTTGCAGCACTCGCGGGTCTTTTCGTGCTGGTCGAACCTTTTCTTCTTAGCGCAGCAGCAGGTGTGGTTGGCGCGCTGTGCGGGCGAGCAGCCGCAGATGTCGCAGTCGCCGACGCATTCGCCGGTGAGGGCATGGGCCAGGTGGGGGGAGCGCAGCGCCAAAGGCGCCAGCGGGCTCAGGGTCATAAGAAGGTAGACCACCGTGAGCAGCAGTGCCGTCAGGAAGCGACGTTGTGTGTGCCTGGAAACCTTCACCGTGAGGTGCCCCCGAATCAAATCACATGACAAAGCTGCCGATGCTGATAAAAAACAGCAGAAACGGCATTTTTTTGCAGGCGTTTCACTCTGCCCCGATTAAAGATGAACAAGCGCTGGCTGTGGGCTGGCAGAGAGAATCGCAATCTCTTAGTCTTCTATAATGCAATGACAGTGCCTGCAGAAAATTCGGCACATCGACTGACAAAAGAACGCATGCTATTGCGAGGGGTACAGTGACTATACTAAGTGCTCAGGAAAAATCAAGAGGACGTTAATGCGGGCGCTGTCTTTAACCGGACGGGAAGCATCTGGTGAGGAAAACTCTGCATACGTGAGGCAGTCTCTGGCTGAAACTCCCCCGGATCAGGAGGAACGCTGTGCCTTTGGGAAAAACTTGCAACTGACAATTGTCGCCAAATGTAGCATACTCTGCCAGGCCCGGATTCCGGGCGCTTCAGTCTCATCTCAAGGAGTCGTGATGGCGGAGATGTTCACCGTGCTTCCCCCCGAGGACGCACGCACGCTGTTATTCGAAAAATTACCTGCCGCGGTTGCCAGTGAATCGGTCGCTACCTCGGCCGCGCTGGACCGCACGCTGACCGAAAGGCCGCTGGCCCCTCACCCGCTTCCTGCCTTTTCCCGCAGCACCATGGACGGCTACGCCGTCCGTGCCGAAGATACCTTCGGCGCCAGCGAGATGCTCCCCGCCTACCTCGAGGTGACCGGCGAGGTCCCCATGGGACGCGCCTGCGATCTCACGGTCGGTTCCGGCCAGGCCGCGGTCGTCTATACCGGCGGCATGCTTCCCGAGGGGGCCGATGCCGTGGTCATGGTGGAGCGCACCCAGAAGATGGGGGACACCGGCATCGAGGTGCTGCGTGCGGTAGCAGCCGGCGAGAACGTGGTGACGGTGGGCGAGGACGTGAAAGAGGGCGAGGCGCTCCTCGACGCGGGACACACCCTGCGTCCGCAGGATCTGGGCGGCCTTATGGCGCTTGGCATCACCACCGTGCAGGTAGCCCGCCGGCCGCGCGTCGCCATCATCTCGACGGGCGACGAGGTGGTCGCTCCTGAGGTTACTCCCGGTCCGGGGCAGATCCGCGACATCAACACCTACACCATCGCGGGGCTGGTGGAGCGGGCGGGCGGCATCGCCGTTCCCTGCGGGGTCGTGGGGGACAATTTCGAGACGCTTTTGGCCGCGGCAAGCGCGGCGCTCGAGGATGCCGACGTACTGGTGCTTTCCGCCGGCTCCTCGGTGTCCACGCGCGACATGTCGGCCGAGGTTTTGAACCGGCTGGGCACCCCGGGCGTGCTGGTGCACGGCGTCGCGGTGAAGCCGGGGAAGCCGACCATCCTCGGGGTGTGCAACGGCAAAGCGGTGCTGGGGCTTCCCGGCAATCCGGTGAGCGCGATGGTGGTGGCGGGGCTCTTCCTGGTGCCGCTTGTCGAGCGCCTGCAGGGGAGAAGCCACCCCACGGCGCTCAGGCGCGTTGCCGCCCGGCTCACCCACAACGTCGCTTCGGTTCCGGGGCGCGAGGACTACGTCCAGGTGAAACTGGTGCATCGCGACGGCGAACTCTGGGCCGAGCCGGTCTTTGGCAAGTCCAACCTGATCTACACCCTGGTGAAGTCGGACGGACTGCTCAAGATCCCCCTCAATACGAGCGGCCTCTACCAGGGCGAGCATGTTGTCGTGGAACTATTTTAACGAGCGAGGGAGCCTGAAGAGGATATGAGCAAGACCAAGAACTTCTACCTGGAGAACATCCCGCTGGACGAGGCGTGGCGCCGCTTCATCGCGGCACTGGAAGGTTGCGGCATGTGGAGCGAGCTCCCCGGCGAGGCAGTGGCGCTCGAGGAAGCCCTGGGTCGGGTGACCGCGCAGCCGGTCTGGGCGGCGCTATCCTCGCCCGGCTACCATGCAAGCGCCATGGACGGCTTCGCGGTGCGCTCCTCGGAAACGATCGGCGCCTCGGAGACCGCGCCGAAGCGTATTCCCGTCGGCCCCAACGGCCCGGCAAGCTACGTGGATACCGGCGACGCCATCCCCTCCTGGGCCGATGCCGTCATCATGATCGAGCACACCCAGCGGATCGACGACGCAGACGGAAGCCAGTCCATCGAGATCCACGCCGCCGTGGCCCCCTGGACCGCGATCCGCCCGATGGGCGAGGACATGGTGGCGACCGAACTGGTGCTGCCGGCGAACCACCTTTTGAAACCGGTGGACCTGGGGGCGCTGGCAGGGAGCGGGCACACCACCGTTCAGGTCAGGCGCAAGCCGCGGGTTGCGGTGCTTCCCACCGGGACCGAGCTGATCACCGTGGAACAGGCGGCCCGCGAAGGGGTGAAGCCGGGGGACATCATCGAGTACAATTCGCTCGTTTTGTCCGCCCAGGTGCGCGAGTGGGGGGGCGAGCCGACCCGCTACCCCATCACCATCGACGATTACCAGCTGATCCGGGAAAAGGTACGTACTGCGGCCGAAACTCACGACCTCGTGCTGGTGAACGCCGGCTCCTCCGCGGGGAGCGAGGACTTCACCTCGAGCATCGTCGAGGACCTGGGGACGCTTTTGGTGCACGGCGTGGCGGTGCGGCCGGGACACCCGGTGATACTGGGGGTGGTCGCTAACACGCCGGTGATCGGTATCCCGGGCTACCCCGTTTCCTGCGCGCTCACCTCCGAGACCTTCGTGGAGCCTCTCTTGTCGCGCTGGCGCGGGCAGCAGCCCAACCAGAAGCCCCGCGTCCAGGCGAGCATCACCCGGAAACTCCTCTCCCCGATCGGGGAGGACGAGATGGTGCGGGTGACTGCGGGGCGGGTTGGCGAGCGCGTCGTTGCCGCACCCTTGTCGCGCGGTGCCGGCGTCATCACCTCGCTGGTGCGTGCCGACGGTATCGTGCGCATCCCCCGTTTCTCGGAAGGTGTCGAGGCCGGCCAGCAGGTGAG
Source organism: Geomonas silvestris (assembly GCF_014193515.1). GTDB lineage: Bacteria > Desulfobacterota > Desulfuromonadia > Geobacterales > Geobacteraceae > Geomonas > Geomonas silvestris. Next base: position 279,601 of record NZ_BLXX01000003.1, read on the forward strand.
TGTCGAACTCTACCGGACCCCCGCCGATATCGAGAGGACCGTGGTGCATATCGGCAGTCACGACCTCTGCCTCGATCTTTTGGCCCAGCACCTGGCGGATAGCGGGCGGCGCTTCACCAGCGCGAACGCCGGGAGCTTGGGCGGCCTGTTGGCGCTCAGGCGCGGCGACGCGCATCTCGCCGGCTCGCACCTGCTCGATCCGGCAACCGGGGAGTACAACGTCTCTTACGTAAAGCAGCACCTTCCGGGAATTCCGGTGGTCCTTATGACCCTGGTGCACCGCGAGCAGGGGCTCATCGTCGCCAAGGGGAACCCGAAAGGGATCCGCACCCTGGCCGACCTCTCCCGCGAGGACGTGCAGTTCGTGAACCGGCAGCGCGGCGCCGGGACGAGGGTGCTTCTCGACTACCACCTGGAAAAACAGGGGATCGCCGCCGGATCGATCGGCGGCTACCGGCGTGAGGAGTTCACCCACATGGCGGTGGCCGTCGCGGTGCAGTCCGGCGCCGCCGACTGCGGCCTCGGCATCGCCTCGGCAGCCCAGGCCCTGGGGCTCGATTTCATCCCGCTGGAAAAGGAGCGCTACGACCTGGTGATCCCCCGCGTCTACTTCGAGAGCGAGCTTGTGCGCCCGCTTTTGGACCTGGTACACGGTTCCAGGCTGCGCCGCGAGGTCGATGCCCTCTCCGGTTATGACACCGCCGGGATGGGGAAGATCATCGAATTGGACTAGAACAACCGCCGGGAGCGCCGTGCGGAACCAAAAAAACGAGGGGCCGACGCTTGATGCGCGACCCCTCGTGCTGTTTCTGGAGCTCACGGGCATCCGCGGGGAAGCCGCTTCCTCCCCTCCTTAGCTTGACCCCCCTCTTCCCCCGCGGACTTCAGCTGCGCGGCGCGTAGGCCAACAGGAACACCTCGACCGCGCGCGCCGTCCCTTGCTTGATCTGTTTCTTGCTCACCTCCCCCGGCAGGTGGAACAGGAAACGATCGATGAACTCCGATTCCAAGAGGCTTACCAGGTGCCGCGTGGCGATCTCGGGGTTGGTCTGGACGAGTTTCCCGGCGCTCATGGAGCATTCCAGGAACTGGGCGATAAGGTTCTGACTGCGCAGCACGCCGCGCTGGTAGATGTGACGGCCAAGCTCCGAATGTTTCGACTGGGAAATCGCCAGGTGACGGGTGGCCTGGACCTCGGGAGAGTACAAAAAACCGAGGAAGTGTTCCCCAAACCTGCGCAAGGCTTCGCCGATGTCGTCGGGGGCGGAGTCGAGTGAGGCGTGCAGCGCCTCGAACTCGTCCTCCGTCGATTTCAGCATCACCTCGCTGAAAAGCTCCTCCTTGGAGGAGAAGTAGTTGTAGATGGTTGCCTTCGATCCACCCACCCGGGCGCAGAGTTCCGCCATGGACGCCCGCTCGTACCCCACCGCTCGAAAAAGGCGCGCCGCTTCGTCAACGATCGCCTGCCGCTTTGTCTCGGTCTTCTGCTTCATCCCCGGTCACGTTCCTCATGCTTCGTTAATTTATTTCGGGTTGCATTCTAGCCCAGTCTGGTATATTTTGTCCAACATTAAAACCGTACTGTACGGTACACTTATAACTAAAGCAGGACAAAATCGATGAGTTACAAGACGGTTGTTTATTTCGGGACGCTCTTTTGCAGCATTTTTGCCGCAGCCGCAGTTCTCGCCGGCTGCGCCGCCATTCCCGCCCTGAAAGCCTCCCAGAGCCTCAAGCCGGTCCAGGATTACCAGGCTTCTCGTTCTCTTTCCGGGTCAAAGACGGCCTGGCCGCAGGAGCGCTGGTGGGAGTCTTACGCCGATCCGCAACTTTCCGGTCTGATCGAGGAGGCACTCAAGGGGTCTCCCGATCTGGCGGCGGCGGGAGCGAGGCTGCGCCGCGCCGAGGCCTACCAGAACGTGGCCGGCGCGGCACTGCAGCCGCAACTGGGAGCGCGTGCCGCACTGGACTACGACACGCTGAGCTACAACTACCTCACCCCCCGCGCCATGACCCCCAACGGGTGGAACGACTACGGCATCGTCTCGCTCAACCTCGATTGGGAGATCGATTTCTGGGGGAAGAACCGGGCGCGACTCGCCGCCGCCACCTCCCAGCTCAGGGCGGGGGAGGCCGAGTTCGCCGAAGCGAGGCTCCTGCTTGCCTCCACGGTGGCGGCAGAGTATGCCGACCTGGCCCAGCTCTTTTCGCTGCGGGATCTGGTGTCCCGCTCCGCCGCCCTGCGCACGACGACCGTGCGGCTTTTCGACGAGCGCTTTGCAAACGGCATGGAAACCAAGGGGAGTGTGCATCAGGCGCGGGCCCGGCTGGCAGCCATCGAAGGGGAGCTGCAGGTGCTGGACGAGCGCATTGGTCTGAAGCGCAACCGACTTGCGGCGCTCCTGGGTGCCGGACCCGACCGCGGCCTCTCCATCGCACGCCCCACGATCAAAATTGCCGACGCGCTTGGCCTGCCGCGCGATCTTGCCGCCGACCTCCTGGGCCGCCGGCCAGATGTCTGCGCCGCCCGCCTGATGGCCGAGGCCCAGGCCGAGCGCATCAAGGAAAAACGCGCCGCCTTCTATCCCAACGTGAACCTGGCTGCGTTCTTCGGTTTCCAGTCCCTCGGCCTGGATCACCTTGTCAGAAGCGGCTCCAGCATTGGCGGTTTCGGGCCGGCCATCTCACTCCCCATCTTCACCGGGGGGCGGCTCACCGGGGAGCTGCGCGGTGCCCTTGCCGAGTACGACGCCGCGGTCGCACTCTACAACGGCACCGTCACCCGGGCCCTCCAGGAAGTGGCCGATGTTGGTCTGAGCGGCAAGGCGCTGGCCGGGGAGCTCGTTTCGGCCCAGGCAGCGGTAGAGGCGGCAGGGGAGGCGCACCGGGTCGTCGACGCGCGCTACCGGGGCGGGCTAGCCACCTACCTTGAGGTGCTCTCGGCTGAAGATATCCTGCTCGACACCCAGCGCAACCTGGTGCAGTTGAGATCCCGGACCTTTACCCTGGACGTCGCCTTGCAGCGCATACTGGGCGGAGGCTATCGCGAGAAGACGACACTTTAACAGCAGAAGGAACAGACAGATGACAGACGCATCTCTTGGCAGCAGCAAGGAAAAGGCACGCAAAGTTCAACTTTTGGCACTGGCCACCGTACTCGTCGGGGCCGGTCTGGCCACCGGTGGGTACTGGTACTTCGTCGGCTCGCACTTCGTCTCCACCAACAACGCCTATGCGGCGGTCGAGGTCGCCCAGGTGACTCCGGCCATTTCCGGAACCGTCTGCGAGATACGGGTGACCGACACGCAGCAGGTAAAACGGGGCGACCTCCTGGTGAGGATCGATCCGACCGACGCCAAGCTCGCCCTGGTACAGGCCGAGGCCGACCTGGATCGCGCGGTGCGTCGGGTGCGGGGCTACCAGGCCAACGACGGCAGCCTCATGGCGCAGGTGAACGCCCGCGAGGCGGACCAACAGCGCATCGCGGCGCAACTCGTGGGGGCCGAGGCGGACCTGGACCGGGCCAGGGTCGATCTCAAGCGCCGGGAAGCCCTCGCCGCCTCCGGAGCGGTTTCGGGGGACGAGTTGACCCGCGCCCAGAACGCCTTCGCGACAGCCAAGGCCAGCGTCGACGGGCTCAGGGCCGCGGCACGGCAGGCTTCGGCCAACCGGGCGACGGCTCTCAGCTCGAAAAAAGCCAACGCGACGTTGATCGATCAGGCAAACGAACAGACCAACCCCGAGGTGGCGCTGGCGCGCGCCCGCCGCGACCAGGCACTGGTGGATCTGGAGCGGACCGCGGTAGTTGCGCCGGTCGACGGCATCGTAGCCAAGCGGCAGGTGCAACTGGGACAGCGGGTGCAGGCCGGAATGCCGCTATTGTCGGTTGTCCCGGTGCAGGAGATGCACGTCGACGCGAACTTCAAAGAGGTCCAGCTCAAGAAGGTGCGCACCGGCCAACCGGTCCAGCTCCATGCCGATCTCTACGGCACGTCGGTCACCTATCACGGCACTGTCGAGGGTTTCGCGGGTGGCTCGGGGGCGGCCTTCTCGGCCATTCCGGCCCAAAACGCCACCGGGAACTGGATCAAGGTGGTGCAGCGCCTGCCGGTCAGGATCCGGCTCGACGGGGCAGAACTTAGGCGTCACCCTCTCAAGGTCGGGCTCTCCATGACGGCGGAGATCGATACCCGCGCCGGGCAGACACTCGCGAGGACGGCACATGACAGCGACCTGCACAGTAACTGATGCCGAAAGCTCGGCCCCGCTTTCCGGAGGGCTCCTGTGGCTTGCCGCACTGATGCTGGCCTCGGCCAATTTCATCGCGGTGCTCAACATGACCATTGCCAACGTATCGGTACCCAACATCGCGGGCAACTTGGGCGCGACCACCAGCCAGGGCACCTGGGTCATCACCTCGTACGCCGTCGGTGAGGCCATCACCGTGCCCCTCACCGGTTGGCTGGCGGCACGGTTCGGCTCGGTGCGGGTCTTCGTCGGCTCCATGGCGCTTTTCGGCATCTTCTCGGCACTGTGCGGGCTGTCGAATTCGCTGGGGCTACTCGTGGTCGCACGCATCTTCCAGGGGTTTTCCGGCGGCCCCCTCATGCCGCTGTCCCAGACGCTTTTACTGCGTATCTTCCCCAAGGAAAAGACCGCGGCGGCCATCGGGCTTTGGTCCATGACCACGCTGGTCGCTCCGGTGGTCGGGCCTATCATGGGCGGCTACCTGTGCGACGAGTTCTCCTGGCCCTGGGTCTTCTTCCTGAACGCCCCGATCGCGGCCGCTGCGGCTTTTTTCTCCTGGCAGCTTCTCAAACGCTACACCGAGCCGCTTTCCGCCAACCGGATCGACCTGGTGGGGCTGGGGCTATTGGTCGTCTGGGTGGCGGCGCTGCAGCTTGTGCTCGATGAGGGAAAGGACCTCGACTGGTTCGCCTCCAGCAAGATCGTGGCGCTTTCGGTAGTGGCGGCGGTCGGTTTCATTGCCTTTTTGATCTGGGAATTCCACGAAGCGCACCCGGTCGTCGATCTGCGCGTCTTCCGGCACCGCGGCTTCTCGGTGAGTGTCCTTACCATCAGCTTGGCCTTTGCGGCCTTCTTCGGGGTGAGCGTGCTGACGCCGCTCTGGCTGCAGAGTTTCATGGGGTACACCGCGACCATATCGGGCCTGGCTACCGCCTGGAGCGGCATCACCTCGATTTTCCTCGCGCCGATTGCCGCCCAGGGTTCCATGAAGTGGGACCCGCGCAAGCTGGTCTTTGGCGGCGTGCTGGGTCTCGGGGCGGTGACCCTTTGGCGCGCGGTGGCAACGACGGACATGGGATTTTGGAACATCTCCATCCCGCTCATGTTCATGGGGCTCTTCATGCCGTTTTTCTTCATACCCACGACGGGGCTCGCGCTGGCAAGCGTGGAAGAGCACGAGATGGATTCGGCGGCAGGGCTGATGAACTTCCTGCGAACGCTCTCCGGCGCGTTTGCGACCTCCCTGGTCACCACGAGTTGGTCGAACCGGATCACCGAAAACCACGCCGAGCTGGTAGGGCTTGCCGACAGCGATGCGAGCGTGAGGGCGATGCTGGAAGCATCGGGAGCGCCGCCGGAGGTGACCAACGAGCTGCTCGACTACCTGGTCACCGGCCAAAGCGTGATGCTCGCCACCAACCAGCTCATGTGGATCATCGGGATCGCCTTTGTGGTGGCGGCTTCGGTGATCTGGCTCGCTCCCCGGCCAAGCCGGGTGGTCGACCCGTCAGCTGGCGGGCACTGAATTCCCGTCACCTAAGGAGGAGATTATGTTCAAGCACCTGTTGGTACCAACGGATGGATCCGAGCTTTCCGGCGATGCGGTGGAGCGGGCAGTTGCCTTTGCCAGGGAAGCTGGAGCGCGCATCACCTTCCTTTCTGTCGTGCAGTCCTTTCCCAAGATCTACTACGGGGAGGGGGCGCTCTTCGACCCGCATCTGCCGGTCAGATACCGGGAGAGGATAGGCGAACTGGCTGAGGACGCTTTGGGGAGGGCTGCGGAAACCGCTGAGAGGGGAGGGGTGGCATGCACCAAGCTCACCCTGGTCGGCGAGCAGGCGTACCAGGGCATTATCCAGGCGGCGCTGGACCGTGGCTGTGATCTCATCTTCATGGCCTCGCACGGCTGGAGGGGCATCAGGGCCCTCGTGCTGGGGAGCGAGACCCACAAGGTGCTGACCCACTCGAGCATTCCGGTCCTGGTACACCGCAGTGCCAGGACCGCTGAACCGGATTAGCGACGTGGGGCTGTTGGCCAAAATCGTGACCTTTGGAACCATCGTGCTTTGGCTGCTGGTAATTCTGGTAACGCTGTTGCCGCGGCACAAGTGATGAAGGAGGCGCCATGCGCAAGGAAGACCCGGAAAAAGAGCCCAACCACCCATCCACACCAGGCAATTCGATTCCAACTGGGACCTCTCCAGTACCCGTGCCATCACCCTGCTCAAGTTGTTGATTAAGAACAGAACTGCCAGGTAGCTCCTGCCCGTGTTTCGGCTGCCGGTTACGGCGAGTACCAGCCCTTGGCAGACAACCGCCAGGAAGAGGGGCGCGCCCAAAACCGCAGAGTGGACATCGTTATGTTGAAGGCAAATCTGCCTTGACACGTATCCGCTCAGCCGGATATAGTTCCGCCATGTTCGATGACTCGGCAAAACTCTTCAAGGCTCTCTCCGACGAGACACGCCTGCGCATCCTGGCGCTGCTCATTGCCAACGGCGAGTTGTGCGTGTGTGATCTGACGGCCACGCTGCAGCTTCCGCAATCGACGGTTTCCCGCCACCTGGCCTATCTGAGGAAATCGGGTCTGGTCAGGGACCGCAGGGAGGGACTCTGGATGTATTACTCGCTGGAGCGCAAACGGGGATTTCCGGAAACACTGGTCGGCTTTCTTACTGAGAACCTCCTGCAGTTGCCGGAGGCCCGCGCGGACCAGCAACGGCTTCAGTCCACCTCCGAAGCTAACCGCTGCGCCTAGTTTTTTTTGTTCAAATACATCCGCCTGTGCGGATATTGGGGGAGGCTTTCCATGAAAAAACGGGTCCTTTTTCTCTGCACCCATAACTCCTGCCGTTCCCAGATGGCCGAAGGAATCGTGAATCACGACCTGGGCGACCGGTTCGACGCTTTTTCCGCCGGCACCGAGGCTACCGCGGTGAACGCCAGGGCCATCGAAATACTAAAGGAGATCGGTATCGACATCTCCGGTCACCGCTCCAAGGTGCTTGGCGAGTTCGACGGCCAGCAGTTCGACTATGTGATTACCCTGTGCGGAGACGCGAACGACAAGTGCCCGCTCTTTTTCGGCGGCGTGCAGCGGACCCACATCGGGTTTAGCGACCCCTCCCGCCTGAAGGAGGGGACCGACGCCGAAATCATGAGGGAGTTCCGCAAGGTGCGGGACGAGATCCGGGTAAAGCTTACCGAGTTCCTGACCAAGCCGTAGCGGGCGCCCCGGCTCTGTAAAAGGAGAAAAAACCATGTCGTCAGGCCTTTCGCACAAGCTCTCGTTCCTCGACCGTTGGCTTACCCTCTGGATTTTCGCCGCCATGGCACTCGGTGTCGGTCTCGGCGTGGCGGTTCCCGGCATCGAGGCCTTCATCAACAGGTTCCAGATCGGCACTACCAATATCCCGATTGCAATCGGTCTCATCCTGATGATGTACCCGCCGTTTGCCAAGGTGAAGTACGAGGAGATGCCGGAGGTGTTCCGCAACAAGAAGATCCTCGGGCTTTCCCTGGTGCAGAACTGGCTGATCGGGCCGGTGCTCATGTTCGTGCTCGCCGTTGTGCTGTTGCCCGACAAGCCGGAGTACATGGTGGGGCTTATCATGATAGGCCTCGCCCGCTGCATCGCGATGGTTATCGTCTGGAACGAACTGGCCAAGGGGAACACCGAGTACGCCGCCGGGCTGGTGGCCTTCAACAGCGTGTTTCAGGTTCTTTTCTACAGTGTCTACGCCTGGTTTTTCATCACGATCCTCCCTCCGTTCTTCGGGCTCTCCGGCAGCCTCGTCGAGGTGAGCATCGGCCAGATCGCCCAGAGCGTCTTCATCTACCTCGGTATCCCCTGCATTGCCGGAGCGCTCACCCGCCTGGTGGGGGTGAAGCGGCTTGGTGTGGAGCGCTACCACCGGGAGGTCGTTCCCAAGATCGGTCCCATCACCTTGGTCGCGCTGCTTTTCACCATCGTCGTCATGTTCAGTCTGAAGGGGAACCTGATCGTGCAACTGCCGCTCGACGTGGTGCGCATCGCGATCCCGATGCTGATCTACTTCGTGGTGATGTTCCTGGTCTCCTTCTGGATGGGGAAGCGGCTCGGGGCTGACTACTCGAAGACCACCACCCTCGCCTTCACCGCGGCCAGCAACAACTTCGAACTGGCGATTGCCGTGGCCGTTGCCGTCTTCGGCCTCAACTCCGGGGCGGCTTTTGCCGCAGTCATCGGTCCCTTGGTCGAGGTTCCGGTCATGATCGGGCTGGTCAACGTCGCGTTCTGGTTCCAGAGAAGGTACTTCCAGGCAGGGTAGGGGAGTCGCGGAGGGGGGCATGGACTTCGAGGAGATCTACCGTCAGTACCAACCAAGGATTTACCGGTACCTGAGCAATCTCACCTGTGAGGCTGACGCTTACGACCTGAGCCAGGCGGTTTTCCTGAAGGTCAGCGCTTCCCTGGAGAGTTTCAGAGGGGACTCGTCCCTGGCGACCTGGATCTATCGCATAGCGACGAATACCGCCCGGGATTTTGCCGGCTCGACGCTGGTCCGGCAGCGGGAGGCTGAGGTAGTGACCGACGAGGGGGGCGGCCTTGACGGCATCGCAAATCCGCAGGCCGAGGATGTCGAGGAGCAGTACGTCCGCAAGGAGATGAATGCCTGCATCAGCGGAATGGTTCAGGAACTGCCGGAGAGTTATCGTGAGGTGGTTGCGCTGAGCGACCTTGCCGAGCTCTCCAACGCGGAGATCGCCGCGGTGTTGGGGCTCAGCCTGGAAACGGTAAAAATAAGGCTACACCGGGGGCGCAATGTTTTGCGCGATGCCATGGAATGCCGCTGCCACCTCTACCGTGACGAAGGCAACGAGTTGAAGTGCGATCGCAAATAATTTTCGGGAAGGGCGTATCCTTTTACCCGTGTCCTCCGTCTATGGTTGCAGCAGCGACAATTGCTGCAATTTCAGGCGAGAGGAGAAAATCATGGACGAAAAGATCAAGGAGCTTATTGCCATTGGGGCAGCGATCGGAGCGCACTGCCAGCCGTGTCTCACCTATCACCTCGAGAAGGCCCGCGAACTCGGCGTGGACGACGAGTCGATCCGTGCAGCGATCGAAACCGGGCACCAGGTGGAACGTGGCGCCATGAACGCCATGAAGAAGTTTTCCGAGGAGATCCTTCCCCCCAAAAACTGCTACGAGGACCGGTGCAAGTCCATGAAGCAGATGGCGTCTTCCTGTTGCGGCTGAATGAGTGTGGGCCCCGGCAACGGGGCCTTTTTTTTGCTGATGGGGGGGCAAATGGACCGTTGACTCTCAGTTAATTAGTGGGCCTCTCGAGGTAAAACGACGAGATTTCATAGGCTAGTATGGAAATAGCAGCTGCGCCACTTCATCGTACGATTGAATCCCGAAACAGAGCAGTCAGATGGGGGAACTGCACCTTTTTGGATAAAAGTGAAGCTTTTTGGGAAAAAATGCAGCTTTTTCAAGAAAAGTGAAGTTTTTTGGGGGGAGAATATTACTTTTGTAGGAGAAAGAGAGGTTTTGCGCGCAAAAAGTGAAGCTTTTTCTGAAAAAGTGAAGTTTTTTGGAAAAAAGTGGAGTTTTTTGAAAAAAGGTGAAGTTTTCTGACCGGGAAATGTCGCTTGCGATACAAATGGTGACACTCCCAGCAGCGAGCTGGAGACGATGGTTCAGGATATTCGTTTGAGGAGGCGCGGGAATAGTTTTGGTTTTGGGGGCACGAGGAGGGCTAAGCTCCCGCCGGGGTGCCGGGAGCTTAGGCGGGGTCTCGTAACTTAAGAATTGGGAATACTGATAGCTGCCGACCAGGGCCCAGCTTGTTTGCCACGGAGAGCTCGTACTTTCAACCAGTGGAAGAGCGCACGATTCAACCCGGGTATCACTATGCCTTTGCAAACTGTTGCAGACTCGTAGAGCCTCCAGTTCGATTCGATGCTGGGATCTCCGTCGCTGATCCAGATCTGGTAACCCTTGGCGTTCTGAACCTTTGCAAAGGAAACCACGGGTTGTCCAAAGTTGTTGTACGTCACCCTCACATCACGCACCTCGGCAAGAATTATAGCGGCGGACGGAGTTTTTTCGGTGGCGGAGTCAAAACCGAGCATCGCCGGCACCTTCGGGTTCACGATGCTGCAGGCCTTGGCTATACCACGATATTGCGCGATGTGTTTGCAGACTTCGAGACGGTCTTCTTCGCACGCCTTTGCCATTTCCGCATCGCCTTTGAGAAAACCGGCATAACTCGCCTGGTGTCGGGTGGTGGCGGCGAGTAGTTTCTCGACGTTTGGCAATAGCGACTGACCGAAGTTCTCCCCTACGAGCTCTTACTCCGGGAAATAGTTGTCTCCGGCAAGAAAATATCCGATTATCATCGAGATGCCATTCAGTTGGAGAAGCCGTCGGCGCAGCGTTCTTTCCAGTTCAGGTTGAAGAGGGATGTCCGGAGGCAAGCTGACTAACGGATCGGGTACGGAGATGAGAATATCAAAGGGGCTATGGATTATGACCATAGCCCCTTTATCATTTTTGCCGCGTTACCTGGTGTCTGATGTTGTCGCTTCGTTTGCCTTTCTCCGTGTGCTCCGTGCCTCCGTGGCTAAAAACGCCAACTCACTGCGGCCTTGATCCGGTAGTCCGGCACGAGCTGCAGGGCGGTGTTGTTACTCACCACCGGAAATTCGGCGCCCAGCTCGGCGCTTAAGTGCTCCTTCCAGGTGTAGGAGAACTCGGGCCCCAAAAAGACCGAGGTCATGCCGGTATCCTCGGCGCTCACTCCCGCCAGATCGTCTTTCCCTTTATCCTCTCCGCTTAAGGCCAGCTGCAAACCCACGGAACTCGTGTGCGAAAGGTAGAGGTAGCCGCCGGGCTTGAAGTGCCAGGCGAGGTCGTTCGCGTAGCGGTAGTCGTAGTCGCCGCGGCTGCGGATGCTGTACTGCAGGGCCGCGGTCACAAAGAGCCGCTCCCAGCTCGCGAAGACGCTGGTCCCCACGATGCCGTCATAGGAGCCGCTCCCCAGCGCGAGGTCGTGGCCGTGGATCCCTGAGGCCGGCACGCCGGGATCCGGCACGGTCTCGCTCAACTCCTCCTTGAGCCGCGTGGTGCTTCCCGTGGGGAACTTGACGCCTCCCAAGGCGCTCCAGACCACCAGGGTGTCTTCGGTCGTGTGCTGCAGGAGCCGGTAGTGTGCCGTAAGCGACAGATCGCCCAGTCCCGACTCGGTGCCGCTATCGATGCTGCCGGTAGGGGGGGGACGCCGAAAGGTGCGGTTGATGTAGGGGGCGTTCAGCTGGACACCGAACCGGTCGCTGAACTCGTAGCCGATGATGAATTGGGTGATGCTGCTGTCGAGTTTCTGGTCCGCCGGGTTGTCCACCTTGTGACCGTCTTGCTGCATGGTCCCGAAGTGGGTGAACTGTTCGAAGACGCCCAGGTGCAACCCCGGGTTGTTGGACTTCGCGGCCTCGGCGCGGTAAATGGCGCAAAGGTCGCAGGCCCCGGCCTGCGGTACGGGGAGTGCCAGCACAACTAAGATCAGCAGCGTCGAGGATAGCAGGAGCGATTTCATGGCCGGGTTCCTTTCTTGGCAGTGGTGAAGGCAGTCCATGACAGAGGTCTCACTGGCTGCGAAAAAATGTCGGCTGCTCTAAATTTTGCAACCATAGTTTGAACCTCTGATGTTGCCAACTAGTCCAAATTTCGTGTGATGGTCAGGAAAAGGGGGGCTGACAACAGAGAGATACCGCAACTGCTGTGCCAACGGCAGCTAAAGGTCACCGCGGTTGCTGCACAACGTCGCAAACAGGTGAAAGGCAGGCGCGCGATGGTGTGAATGGGTAAATTGAACGCCGACAATGTTGCGCGGTGATGGACGGTGGAGAGGTTCTCTATGACTATCTGAAGGAGGGGAAAAGTAGGTAGTCCCTGTATAGCTTTAGAATCCCTTTATGACTGTTTCACCGCGCATGGCACCTGAAGTTCTCCTGCCGCTCTCACGAGAGTTTAGGGCATTCCTCGGCACACAGGTCGCAGCTGCCCGGGCAGGGTTCGATGTGCATCAGGATGTGGCTGTAGGGGAGGCGGAGCTTGATTTCGGCGGTGATCGCGTCACCGAGGGTGTGGGCGGCCTCGACGGTCATCTGCCGGGGGACCACCAGGTGCATGTCGATGTGCCGGATGTGGCCAGACTTTCGGGTCCTCAGCTTGTGGTACTCGATGAACCTACCCTGGAACCCCTGCATCACCTCGTGGATCACCGCCTCCTCTTCTTCCGGCAGCTTCACGTCCAGTATGTGGAAAAAGGCGGTCCTGGTGAGATCCCAGGCGGCCTTGAAGATGAGGGTGGCGACGATGATGGCGATGATCGGGTCGATCATGGCGATCCCGGTCGCCTTTATGGCTGCCAGGCCGGCCATGACCCCCGCCGAGGTATAGACGTCGGTCCTCAGGTGCATGGCATCCGCTTCGAGGGCCACCGAATCGGTGGCGTTGGCGACGTTTAAGAGGTGCCTGGAGATGAGGTAGTTCACCAGCGCCGAGATCGCCATGACCCCGGCCCCCAGTCCCAGGTGTTCCACCTCGACGACCCCGGTGCGCAGCTTGCCGGCAGCCTCCCAGATGATATAGATCGCGGCGCCGAAGATGAGGAGCGCCTCGATGGTTCCGGCGACGTTCTCGATCTTTCCGTGACCGAACCGGTGCTGGTCGTCGGCCGGCTTGCTCGATTCGCGCACCGAGTACCAGGCAATCCCGGCAGCAACGAGATCTACCCCGGAATGCACCGCCTCCGAGAGGATGGATACCGAGCCCGAGAGGAGGCCGACAACCACCTTCCCGACAACCAGTGCCGAGTTGGAAAGTACCGAAAGCCTTGCTGCCTTCCGTTTTAACGTGTCATGTTCAGGATTGATCATGTCTCGCTGCACAAGATTGGGAATGAGTGTGGCTTCAGGAAGAATACGGTAACGCGGGAACATAAATCAAGGAAATTACAGCCAATGCACCGGCGATGCGCCTCTTGCGGCGGTTGAAAAAGAAGGCCGTGGTCCTGGACTACGGCCTTCAGTCGTCTGTGCACCGGTACTCACGAGGAGAGTTTCTCAAAATCTGACCTGCGCGGCTCGGCGGGTGGGCGGCCGAGGCATCGTGACAGCAATGCCTTGACAGGGCGTACCAACAAAAGAGTTCGAGGCATGACACAGCCTTGCTTATGACAGAATTTTATTTACACTCAGAGCGACTATATTCAGCAATTCGCATTCACACCTTGGGGAGCGCGTTGTCAAAACTCCTGGATCCGGCAGACCTGATGAGAAGAGCCCTTACCTGTACCGTGGCGCTCTACCTTGCGCTCGGCGTCCTTTGCACTCTTTCGAGTGCTGCCGAGACATCCCGGTATGGGGAGCTTCCCCTGGACCAGGCGATACGAATCGGGTCGGGGCGCGAGGTGGTCGTCGAGATTTCCGATCCGGACTGCCGGTTCAGCCGCAGGATGGTCCGCTATTGGGACCAGCGGCAGGACGTGTCCCGCTTCATCTTTATGGTTGCACTGAGTAACCACCCTGAGGCGGCCGGAAAAGTCCGTTACATCCTGTGCGCCCGCGACCGTGTCGCAGCGTACCGGGAGGTCTACTCAGGCGGACTCGATTTCGGGGAGAAATCGTCAGAGCGCCAGTGCGACGACCAGGGCCTGGCCCGAGTGCACCGCGAGGTGGCAGCAAAGGTCGGTGCCGTGGGGACCCCGACGTATCTCATCAAAGGTGTCAAGGTGGACGGCGCCAAGGTCGGAGAGATCGAGCGCCTACTGGGTGGGGCGAAGATTCCCTTCTCCGCAGGCGACCCCGATTGGTAACAGGCTACGTGCCTGTCGTGTTCCATGCTGTCGGGGCCCAGGTCGGGCTCCGGCCCGTGCAGTTGACTTAAGGAGGGGGCTATGATGCGAACTTTCCCCGGTACCCGCCACATCGTCAGTGCAGTGGCCGCCGCGTTTATCCTGGTTGCCTCCCTGGCAGCCGCCGCGACCGAAAGCGGTGCGGATTCCTGCGTGGGGTGCCACGCGGACCAAGCCAGGATGGCCCAACTGGGCTACCCCCACCTGACCGTGACCCCTGCGGAGGTCGCACGGCAGTCGGGGATGCAGGCGGGGTGCTCCGACTGCCACCTGGGAGATCCGGGGCAGCAGGAGCTTAACGCCGCCCACCAGGGGATGGGGCGCCTGCAACCGGTGCGCAAGAAGGGGCTGCTGGTGGAGACCGGGCCGCGCCAAGTTCCGCTCGAATTGACCGGCGACCCGATGACCCGCATCAAGCACCGCATCCTGAAAAACGGCAAAAGCGTCGGGGACCCGGACGTGTCCCTCGTCCTCTACCAGGACAAGCGCCGGGACAACCTGTCCCAGGATTTCAAGGTCATAGAGCGCACCTGCGGCTCCTGTCACGCCAAGGAGTTCTCCGAGTTCACCCGCTCTACCATGGGGCTCAACGCGAAGCAGAGCCAGTACCGGGGCTGGGCCGACCCGAAGCGCGGTCCGCACAACTGCGGCACCTGGTTCGCAGGCAACCACGACCTCATCGCGAAGAACACCGCCCTTCCTTTCTCTCCGGAACAAAACGCCCTGAACCAGAGAAGCTGCAACACCTGCCATGTCGGATGTCTCGATTGCCACTACGACCCGGTGCCGGCAGATCCTGCCGATCCCTCCCGGGGTATGCACACCTTCAACCGGATACCCAAGCCGGAGAGCTGCTACGGAGGCGGGCGCGGCCAGATCTGCCATGCCGGACCGGAGGAGCGCCGCCGCGGCGCCGGGTATTTCGGCGCCAGTTACGCGAACCCCGAGGGGATGGAACCGGACATCCACCGGACCAAGAAGGTGCACTGCCTCGACTGCCACGAGAACAGCGGCTCGGGTACCGGGCTTGGTCACGCCATGGTGAAGAGGCAGGGGCGCTGTGACAAGTGCCATGCCGCGCAGCTCGAGGGGCATGAGAGGTCCCTGCACCGGAAGCTTTCCTGCGAGGCCTGCCATATCCACGACGTTTCCGGCTACCAGGGTACCTACTGGGGCCCGGGCCGCCTGGCCGGCGTCGAGACCCCCTACTTCAAATACAAGGAATACTACGGAATCATGAAGGACCCAATCCTCATACGTGACCAGAAGGGGCGCTGGATACCGGTGAAGCCGTTCCCGATGGCCGTCTTGAACCAGAAGGAGTCCTCCCTGAAGCCCGGGCTCCATTGGCGCTGGCCCAAGGAGCTCCCCGACCTGCAAAGGACCGACGATGCCTACGGCCTGGTCGGCCTCTATGGCGGCCTTCCCGAGAACAACAACGCCCTGCTCTGGATCCAGATGGACAAGGTCTCCCACAAGTACGGCAAGAGCCGGCCCTGCGCCTCCTGCCACGCCTCGCCCGAAGGCGAGCAACGCCAGCTGGTGAAGTGGGACTTCAGCGATGCCGGGGCGCTCCCCTTCAGCGGCAGCCACACGGTGGTGGCGGATAAAAGCGGACTCGCCATCGTCGAACTCACTTCGGAGCCGATCGAGCCGAGCGCCGGCTATCGCCTCTCCAGTCTGGCTCCCTGGATGTACCTGAAGGACCGCTGGCGCATCACCGGGGATTTTTCCCTGCCGGTGCTTCGGGACCGGAAGCTCTACGACCGGGTTGGCGGCGACAGCGGCCGGGCCCGCGAGGCGGGGGTGGTGCACTGAGCGAAGTAGCCTGACGACCGGTTAGGTGGGTGAGCTATCAAAAAGAAGAAGGGCCTGCGGTAATGAATGCGCAGGCCCTTCTTGTACGTGGCGGAGAGGTCCGCTGGCTGCCAGGATGGCAGGATCACTTCTCGTTGGATTCAGGCGTTCCGCCGCCTGACCTGGTGGCCATTACTTCATCTGGCCGCCCATTCCCGACGCAGTCCCCGTCGTTCCGGTACCGGAGCCCATCATGGTTCCCCCCGAAGTGGATCCTGTGGTCCCCCCGGTGCCGGATCCCATCATGGTTCCACCCGAGGTGCTGCCGCCCATCATGCCCCTGAAGGATGCGGACATGTTGCGGAAGGGTGCGCCGACCGGCATGCTGCCCAGGGTGCTGGTCATGCTCCCCATGAGGGTCGTCATGGCGGTCTGTGACCCGGCACCGGTCCCCTTGACCGAGGAAAGGTTGCTGAAGATCGCCCCCATCATGCCGCGGTAACGGTTGACGTCGACCGAGGTGCCGGAACCGCTGGTCATCATCACCTGCCCCATCTGGCTTCCCATCAGGTTCGCCATGTTCTGCGCCGCGGTGTGCATCGTCTGGCCGGTGGCACTGCCGGAATTGGCCATGTAGTCAGCCAGCATGTTGGTCCCCGCCGGGAGCCCGAGCTGGGCGCTCATCAGGTCCATTGCCTGCTGCATGCTGTATTTGCCGGTTGCCATCAATTCGTGGATCTCGGTCGACATGGGGCTGATGAAGTTGCTGCTGACCGTTCCGCTGACGGCGCCGGCGGGCATGCTGAGGATGTAGCTGTTCGCCACGGTCTGGTTGGTGTCCTTGTCGATGGTCACCCCCTGGACCGCCATGGCGACGATCGGGTACTGACCCACATCGGCGGGATCGACGGTAAGAATGTAGTTGCCATTTGGGTCAGTGGTGGCGGTCGGCTCCCCCGCATCGGGCTGGTAGTTGCCGTTTTTGTCCATGAATACCGTGGCGTTCACGAGGTAGCCGTCCGCGACCTTCCCGGATACCGCGGCGGGCGAGCTCCCTGCCGGAGCCCCGGTGCTCCCCGTCGTGCCGCCGGAACCGCCGCATCCTGCCATCAAACCTGCCACAACCAGTACTGCCGCTGCCGAAAATCTCGTTGTCATGGTCCCACTCCTCTTGCTGTGTTTATTGAAAATCTGATCGCCGTCATTGGCGCTCACATCAGGTGACACACTCCCAGGCAACCGGCGAGGCTAAGGATCGTCGCCAGGAGAGTGCCGCTGCCAGTAAGGTTGGTATCTTCATCATCCCTCCGGTAAAGCTGTGACCTGTCGTGACTATTCCACGCTTCGTGCCAAAAGGGTGCATCCCGATAACCGGCTGTTTACATTGCCGGGTTGCCGCTGGGGCGCGGGGCGGGAGAAGCGATGAAGTGAAATCTTTTGCACCACCTGAACGAAGTTTTGCACTTCTTTACCAAGCATGACGAAATGCGGGCCAGGGGTGACGGAAAGGCAGGGGAGGGCGTAGGTGAGAAGGGGAGGAAACGGTGTGGGGCTGGGGAGATAAAGAAAGGATACTTCCCCGGCGGCCTGGGCACGTCGGGGACTTGGAAAGGCGAGGATTCCTAGAACTGGTAGCTGACCGCCAACCCGACACCGTAGTCGGGGCTGGCAGTTTCAATGCCCTTGGCGAGGTAACCGTCCAGACCCAGGTGTGTGGAGAGCTGGTACTTGGTCCTCAGGCGCAGCTCGAGGAGCGGGCCGCCCCCCTCGGTGGTCGTGGTGCTTCCCTTCACCAGGAGCATCGGGCGCAGCCGTTCGCCCACCTGGTACCCGCCGCCGGCGTAGTAGTACAGGTAGTTCTTGACCGCCAGGATGTCCGACTTACCCTGGATGGTGTAGCCGAGCTCGCCGTCGGCGAACCAGTCGCCGTACCACTTGCTGAGCTCGACGGCAAACCCTCCGTCAAAGGCGCCGGTGCCGAGGAACTTGTTCTTGTCCGCAGTGGGGATCTTCAGGTAGGCGTTGGGACGTATGGCGGGGACGTACTCTTCTTCGGTGTAAAGGACGTAGCCGGCCTTGAGCTTTGTGTCACCCAACCCGTACTGCGAGGTATCCACGTTGCTGCCTGAGGCGCTGGTGCGCATCCCGCCTCCCATCATCGTCCCGGCCAGCATCGACGGCTGGGGAGCTCCGGCCTGCCCCTGCATCGCCATGTACTGTCCCGCCACCACCGCACTGGTGCTCTGGTAGATGAAGGGGAGCTCCAGAGAGAAGTCCAGCCGCTGTGTCGGGTACACGGCGACAGTGAACGGCAGGAAGACCGCATCGGTGTGAATGCCGGTTCCGTAGCTGCCGGAGGCAAACTCGAAGCCAAGGCCTACCGCGTAGCGCACTTCATCGGCGTGGAGCCGCGCAGGGGAAAGGAGCGGGGCCGCAAGCGCAAGGATGCCGAACACCTTCTTGATCTGCCGCGCCATGGCGCACCTCCAGATGCAACGTGCCTTCAGGTAATTCACCGCCTAGCGCATCATCCGGCCGCCGCCCCGCATCATGCCGCCACCCGGGCCGCCGGTCATCCCACCGGAATTGACCCCCATCCACGTGGGGCCCCCCCTTTCGTTGCGCAGGACGGCCTGCCCTCCGGAGCTGCGGTTATCGAGCTTCTGTACCATGAGGTAGGTCTTGCCGTCCTTGCCTTGGGCCTGGGAACCTTTGGCGCTCACCTGGTCGTTGGGGCGCAGTTGAAGGTCCTTTCGTTGCCACTCGGAACTCTTTCCCATGCTGAGCGTGACCGTGCCGGTACCGGTTTTGATGTCCACGAAGACGTTGCCGTTTTCTTCTGTTCTGGGAGAGGAGAGCACGCTACCCGAGACCGTCGTCACCGTGTTGATGTCGTACCCTTTGGTGAAGTCGAGACCGCTTTTCCCCAGGTTGTCCCCACCAAAGCCAAAACCTGCCCAGGCAGAACCGGCCGCCAGGACGTTCAGGCAGAGTGCGAACAGCATGAAGAAGGTAACGCGGTCTTTGCACATAGGGTGTTTTTCCTCCAAGATCCTGATTCCACGTTTCGTGCCAGCGGGGCCTTTATGGGTAACACGCTGATATCTTGGGAGATGGTCGCCCCGGGTCAACAAGCTTCCCCGGAACAGGTGCACTCTTTTGCACCTGTGTTTGCACGGTTCACCCCTCCTCCAGCAGCCCGTACTCCTTCAGCTTGTACTGCAGAGACCTTCGGGAGATGCCCAATTCAGCGGCAGCCAGGCGGCGGTTGCCTCCGTTTTTCTGGACCGCCTTGACGATGAGTTCGCGCTCCGTGGATTTGAGGGCCTCCCGGCTGTCCAGGGTTTCCGGCTTTCGTTGCTTCAAAAGCTCGTCCGGCAGCGTGCCCGGCCTGACGAGGTCCCGGGAGAGTATCACCGCGCGCTCCATGACGTTTTGCAGCTCCCGGATGTTTCCCGGCCAAGAGTACCCTTGCAGTGCGGCAAGCGCCTGTGGGTCGATCCCGTTCAGGCTCTTGCCGAGCTGGCCGCTGAACCGTTTAAGGAAGTAGCCGACCAGGGAGGGGATGGCGTCCCTGCGCTCGCGCAGGGGAGGGAGGTGCAGGGGGAAAACGTTGAGCCGGTAGTAGAGGTCTTCACGAAAGCGGCGCTGGTCCACCTCTTCGCGCAGGTTGCGATTGGTGGCGGCGACGATCCTGACGTCCGCCTTGATCTCCCTGCTGCCCCCCACCCGCTCGAACACCCGCTCCTGCAGGACGCGCAACAGCTTGGCCTGCAAGGGGAGCGGCATCTCGCCGATCTCGTCCAGGAAGATCGTTCCACCCTTGGCAAGCTCGAATTTCCCCTGCCGGGGCTGGATCGCACCGGTGAAGGCGCCCTTTTCGTGGCCGAACAGCTCGCTCTCCAGCAGGTTTTCCGGGATGGCGGCGCAGTTGAGCGGGATAAAGGGGGCCCCCCTCCGGGAGCTCAAAAGGTGTACGGTTCGGGCCACCAACTCTTTCCCGGTGCCGCTCTCCCCGAAGATGAGGACGTTCGCCAGGGTGTCCGCCACCTCGTGCACCAAGCGGCGCACCGTCTGCATGGCAGAGCCGGCGAAGATAAGCTCCTCCGGCGGCAGTCCGGCCGCCTCCAGTTCCTTGAGCGAGAGGTATTCCCGCGCCTGCACCTGACCCGCGATGCTGCGGCGCACCACGTCGAGGAGGGTGTCCGGCGAGTCCAGGGGCTTGGTGAGGAAGTCGATCGCCCCCTCCTTGATGGCGGCAACGGCCTCGTCCACCTTGCCGAATGCGGTGAGGAAGATGAACGGCGGAGCGCCGAGGTCGTTTCTGGTTTCGCGGAACAACTCGAGCCCGCTCTTTCCCGGCAGCTTCAGGTCGGAGATCACCAGGTCGAAGCTCCCCTGCCGCAAGAGCTTGAGCCCCTGGATGCCGTCCGCCGCGCACAGCACCTGGTGCCCGTCATCCTCGAGGATGGTCTGCAAAAAGCTGCGGAAGGTTGCATCGTCCTCCACCAGCAGGATCGTTCCCTTCATCGTCCACTCCCATCTGCTGCGCCGGAACTCTCAAGCGGCAGGGTCAGCGTCACCTTGGTACCCTCATCCGGTTTGCTCGTCAACTGAATTTTCCCCCGGTGTTCCTCGGCAATCTTCCGGCACAGGGCAAGCCCCAGGCCGGTGCCGCGCGCCTTGGTGGTGAAGAACGGCTCGAACACCCGGGCGAGGTCGTCCCCGGCGATTCCCGTACCGCTATCTTCGACGCGGGCGACGGCGCTCTTGCCCGAGGAACCGACGCTCCAGCGCAGGGTCCCACCTTCGGGCATCGCCTGGAGGGCGTTCTTGCCAAGGTTCAGCAGCACCTGCTCGATCCGGTCCCGATTGCCCCAGACCCGCACCTCTTGCGCAACCTGGATGGACATCTCCACCCCGAGTTGGCGGGCCTCGTCGGAGAGCATCGCGGCCACGTGGTTGGTTACCTCGCCGAGATCGAAGGCATCCTTTGCGGGGGGCTCGCTGGAGGCGTAAAAGAGAAGCTCCGTGACCAGGTCCTCCAGGCGGCAGGCCTCCGCCACGATATTTTGGGCAAATCCGCTGTTGCGGGGTTCGGCGGGCCTTTTCTCGATCACCTGGGCGAACCCCTTGATGCCGGCGAGCGGGTTGCGGATCTCGTGGGCGAGCATGGCCCCCATGACCCCCAGTCGTGCGAGGCTCTCCTGGCGCGTCATCTCCCGTTGCATCCGTTCCTCCCGACGCGCGGAGCGGAGCAACACGGCGATCAGGCCCCACACGCCCGCCAGCATGCCGAGCAATATGGCGGTGTCCAACCTGGCCCGGCGAATGACCGAGTCGGCGCGGTAGGTGTGCAGGGTGAGGCGCAGGACGAGGGTTTCCGTGGGGAGGTAGAGGGGGGTCGTGAACTGGAAGGCCCGTTCTCCGGTGCCCAGAGTCACCCGCTCCTCGGTGGGGGCGGCTCCAGGGAAGCCCCGCTCCAGAGCGTCATCTCCGGTTGCGGTGCCGATGAGATCCGGGTTGGAGTGGAAACGGTAGATGCCGTGCCGGTCGACCATCGCGAAATAGGCGATGTCGGGCGGCCGAAACTTCGCGAGGCTGGCCAGGGAGGGGTCGTGAACTGCAAGACGGTCGATTGCGGCGCTGAGCGACAGCGCCAGGCCGCGCAGGTTTTCTTCCGCAATGGGGCCTGCCTGGCGGTAGTTGTAGGCGGCAAACCACAGGAGAAGAACGGAGAGGCAAAGCCCTGCCGATATGATGGCTTTTCTGAGCATGTACATCCTGGTTTCGCGAACCAGCTCTTTTTCCGCGCGCTTTACGTGGAGGCGCACTCTGTGAGTGAGACGGTACCTGCAGATTCGCCGGGACGACTTTGTCCCGGCTGCTGCGCTTCTACTATTTTGCCGGCCGGAGGGCTTTGGCACCACGGCTCAGCCATTGGCAGGTGCCGCTATCACAGTAGAGAGGTTGCCAGAAGAAGTATCATAGTTCCATTCATTGTCCATTTCCAGATTCGATTTGGCCTCTTTTCTCGTCGGAATAGGTATTGACGCTGTCTTTTCTCCCGGTCTGGTCCTGGGCGAAGATCTCGGCGCTCACCTTGGACTGCACCAAGACCTTCCTGCGGTTGGGGTCGTAGGAGATCGGCACCTCGGTCAGCTTGACCCGCTCGATCTTGGGCTGGATTACGAAGATGCTCCCTTTCGACATGTTGACCAGGACCTTGGTGAAGCGCCCGGTGTTGGCCACCTCCTTCTGGATGACCCCCATAAGCTGCTCCGGAGTGATGCCGGACAGTTCCGCGTACGCGACTTGACACGAGGCGCGTTCCGCCGCTTGATCAACGGGCGGCTCCGTGGTGAGTACTCCTTAGCCCGTCCAGCCCAAGGCGACAAACGAGGTAGGACTGATGCACCACCGGTGTGGGGTAAGAGAACGGATTAAGTAGGCAGAATGGGAAAAAAGTGGTATCACCCGTTGCATGACGACGGTGTTTGTCGAAGGTCTACCCCCTGCGGGCATTTTCCCGTGTCCCCTTGTGCCGCACCTTGAGCCGTAGCGGGACGGAGTCCTGTCATGGACGACGCATCCAAAGCAGCACACTCTTCGATTAAACTCCCCTCCTTGATCCGGAGGCGACGGGACGGGCTACGCGCGTTTTCCGTGGCACTCCTTGTCTGGCTGGTACTCTGCGCGCTCGGCTGCCTGGCGGGGGGGCGCTGGTACCAGGGGTACCTGGTCGACCGACTGCGCCTTTCCGCCGCCCATCTGCTGGGAACCAAGGGGACGGCCCTGTCGGCCGCGATCAACCGCAGGCTTGCGCTGCTGGAAGGACTGCACACCTTCTCGGAGGCCAACGTCGTGGCGGCAGATTTCGGGAGGCGCTTTGAGACCTACGCCGCAGGGCTCCACGCCGGGGCCAGGGACGTACGCATCTTTGCCGTCGCCCCAGGTGGCGTGATTCGCTACCTCTACCCGGTGGAGGGGAACGAACTGGCCCGGGATCTCGACCTGTTCCGCGATCCACATACACGCGCGGACGCGCTCAGAACCCTTAAAACCAGAGGCATCACGCTGAGCGACCCCTACGAGCTGCGCCAAGGGGGGCTCGGCATGGTGGCGCGCAAGTCGGTGTACGACCGGGGGAGGTTCTGGGGGCTCGCCACGGTGGGGCTCAACGTCCCATCGATCCTCAGCGAGGCGCGACTCGACGAAGAGAGCCGCTTCGCACTGGCCCTCAGGGATCACTCGGGAAGGACCTTCTACGGCGCTTCGGCCACCTTTTCCGCTGCCCCGGTACGCCTTGACGTCGAGCTGCCCGAGGGGCACTGGGAACTTGCGGCGGTGCCGAAGGGGGGGTGGCAGGCGGCGGTCCGCAACGACCTCCTCTGGTTTCAGGCCGGGGTCGCCCTGGCCGCGCTCTGCCTGGCCGGTATCGTCTCCCTGGTCTACGAGAGGCAGTGCCGACTGGGCGCCGCGGTGGCGCAACGGACCGCGGCGCTCGAGGAAAGCGAAGAGTACAACCGGGCCTTGTTCGAACTCTCCCCGACCGGGCTCGCCCTGTGCCGCATGGACGGCAGGCTTGTGGACGTGAACCAGGCTTTTGCAGGGATGCTGGGGCTGGATGTCGAAGAGGTCCTGGGACACAGCTATTGGGAGTACACGCCGCAGCGCTACCACGACCAAGAGCGGGAACAGCTGGACCGTCTGGAGAAAGCGGGACGCTACGGTCCCTATGAGAAGGAGTTGATCGGCAAAAGCGGCCAGGTCCAGGTACGGCTCCAGGGGCGCCTTGTCGAGCATAACGGCGAGCGCTTCATCTGGTCCAGCATCGAGGACGTAACCGACCAGAAAAAGGTGCAGGCGGATCTGCGGCGGGAACACCGCTTCTCCGAGGGGTTGATCGACAGCCTTCCCGGAGTCTTCTACCTCTACGATGAAAACCTGAAGTTCCTCAGGTGGAACAAGAACCTGGAGCGGGTCCTTGGGTACACCCACGAGGAGATCGCGGCCTTGAGCCCGCTCGACCTCTTCGCCGACGACGAGCGGGAACTCCTGCAGACGAAGATCCGGGATGTCTTCAGCCGCGGCGCCTCGCACGTCGAGGCCTACTTCTGCACCAAGGAAGGCGAGCGCATCCCGTACTTCTTCACGGGCCTTAAGACCGAGATCGATGAGTGCAGCTGCCTGATCGGCATCGGGATCGACATCTCGGCCCGCAAGGAGCTGGAGCGCGAGCTGACCGAGATGAACGCCACCTTGGAGACGCGTGTCGCGGAGCGCACCCGGCAGCTGCAGGAGAGCAGGGTCGAACTGGAGTGTCTGGTAGAGGACCTGAAGGAAAAGAGTGACCAGCTGGCGGCCGCCAACGAGAAGTTGCAGGAGGTCGACCGGCTGAAGTCGATGTTCATCGCCTCGATGAGCCACGAGCTGCGCACCCCGCTCAATTCGGTGATCGGCTACTCGAGCATCATCGTCAACGAGTGGCTGGGGCCGCTTTTACCGCTGCAGAAGGAGAACCTGGCCATCGTACTGCGGGCCGGCAAGCACCTCCTTTCCCTGATAAACGACGTCATCGACGTCTCCAAGATCGAAGCGGGGCAGATCGAGGTGCGCCCCGAGGAGTTCGATCTCTTCGACCTCGTCACGGAGGCGGTTCAGCAGTTGGAGCCGGACATCCGCCGCAAGGGGCTTGAGCTCCGCGTCGTCAACGTGCACCAGGTACTCATGAGCGACCGGCGCCGCCTGCTGCAGGCGACCCTGAACATACTCAGCAACGCCATGAAGTACACCGAAGCGGGGTCGATCGAGCTCGCCGTCCTCCCCGGCGAGGGGTGGGTCGAGGTCGCGGTGAGCGACACGGGGATCGGCATCTCGGAACAGGAGGCGGCGCTGATCTTTCAGCCCTTCCAGCGCCTGGACTCGGCGCTGCGCGGCACGGTGTCGGGGACCGGGCTCGGTCTCTACCTCACCGCGAAACTCGTCACGGAGGTCCTGCGAGGCAGCATACGCTTCACCAGCAAACCCGGCAGCGGTTCCACCTTCACCATCCACGTCCCCCTTAAGGCGGGTGCCGAGCCGGCGCCGGAGGGTGCTTGATCTTCCGGTTGTCTGCGGCGCATGATTTTGTAAAGGACACCACGAGACGGAGCGGTCCATGAAAAAGGTTCTGGTCATCGAAGACAACCGCGACAATTTCGGGCTGATCAGGTTCGCCCTGGAGCGGGCGGGCTACCAGGTGGAGGCGGCGGAGACCGGCAGCGACGGCGTGAGCCGCGCCCTTCAATCGCACCCCGACCTGATCATCGTCGACATCAACCTTCCCGATTTCGACGGCTACGAGGTGACGCGGCGCATCAGAGAGGGAGCGCCGGGGCGCGACGTACCGATCGTAGCCATCACCTCCCACGCGATGCTGGGGGACCGGGAGAAGACCCTCGCCGCCGGATGCACCGCCTACTTCGAAAAACCGATCGACCCCATCACCATCGTGGAGGACATGGAGCGTGCCATCGCCAGCTTCCGCGCCGCCCACGCCCCGGGAGGCAGACCGTGAAGGCACTTATCGTCGACGACCGCGAGGAGGACCGCAGGCTTTTGAGGTACAACCTGGAGTGGCACGGGTACCAGGTGCTGGAGGCGGCCAACGGGGAGGTCGCCCTGGAACTGGCCCGCCGGGACAAGCCTGACCTGGTGATCGCCGATGCCCTCATGCCGGTGATGGACGGTTTTCAGCTGCTGCGCGAGATCAAGAAGGATGTCAGCCTGGAGGCGGTTCCCTTCATCTTCTACTCGAGCGTCTACACCAGCGAGCGCGAAGAGGAGCTGGCCCTCTCTCTGGGGGCGCTTGCCTACATCACCAAGCCCAAGGACGCCGACCAGATCTGGGAGGAGATCGCCCGGCTCACCGCGGGGGGGCTCCCGGCCCCGGCCCCGAGCGCGCCGCAGGCTGCCAGTCCCGACGACGAGACCTTCCTCACCCAGTACAGCCGGATCGTGGCCACGAAGCTTGAGGAAAAGGTGCGGGAGTTGGAGGAGGCGAACTCGGGCCTGAGCCACTCGGAGCGCCGTTACCGCAACCTCTTCGCCAGTCTGCGCGACGCGGTGGTCATCTCGGACCTTTCCCGCCAGGTGATCGACGTGAACCAGCCGGCCTGCCGGGACCTCTTCGGCTACCAGACCGAAGAACTCTTGGGGCAAAGCACGGCGCTTTTCTACGCGGACCCCAGGGATTTCGAGCGGGTGGGCCAGGAGGTGTTCAGCCACCCGGGGCAAGAGGACCGGCTTTTGGAGCTCAAGTTGCGGCGCAAATCGGGCGAGCTGTTCGACGCCGAGGTCTACGCCCTCAAGATGCTTGACGACGACGGCAAGGTGGCCGGCACCATCGGCGTGGTCCGGGACATCACCGAGCGCAAGCAGTCGGCGGAGAAGCTCGCCCAGAGAGAGGCGGAATTCAGGCGCATCTCCCGGGAGTTCCACGCCCTGCTCGACGCGATCCCGGACAGCCTCTTGCTGATCGACCGGGAGTTCCGGGTGATCTGGGCCAACGAGGCGGCGGCCCGAAGCGTCGGCACGACCCCGGAGCAGCTTTCCGGCAGGTTCTGTTACACGCTCGGCTCGGAGCGCAGCACGCCGTACGAGGATTGTCCGGCGCTGAAGACCTTCGACACGGGGAAGCCCGTCAGCGAATCGGTGACCGGGAAAGACGGGCGGACCTGGGAGATCCAGACGGCTCCCCTTCTTGACGAGGCCGGCGGGGTCATTTCGGTCATCGAGGTGAAGCGGGATGTCACCGAGCACAAACGGCTCGAGGCCCAGTACCTGCAGGCTCAGAAAATGGAATCGATCGGGACCTTGGCCGGCGGCGTGGCGCACGACTTCAACAACATCCTCACCGCCATCATCGGGTACGGCCAACTGGCCCGGATGAAGATGGCTCCCGGCGACCCGCTGCGGCACAACATCGACGGCATACTCGAGGCGGCGGACCGGGCGGCCCACCTGACCAAGGACCTTTTGCTGTTCAGCAGAAAACAGGAGAACGAGCGCAAGGTGGTGGACCTGAACGAGGTGGTGGCGAAGTCCGGTACCTTCCTGAGGCGGGTGATCAGCGACGACGTGGTGCTCAAGTGCGTGCACATAGGGGGCGCCCTTCCGGTGCTCGCGGACCGGCACCAGTTGGGACAGGTGCTCATGAATCTGGCGGTGAACGCCTGCGATGCGATGCCGCAGGGGGGCGAATTGGTCCTGCAGACCGAGCGGGTCGTGTTGAGCGACGACTTCGTGCAGGCCCGCGGACTCGGCAGGCCCGGCAGCTACGCGCTGTTGACCGCTTCGGACACCGGCGAGGGGTTCGACGAGTCGTTGGGCCAGCACATCTTCGAACCCTTTTTCACCACGAAGGAGGTGGGGAAGGGGACCGGGCTTGGGCTTGCGGTGGTCTACGGCATCGTGAAACTGCACGAAGGCTTTATCACCGCGTACAGCGAACCGGGGCGGGGAACCACCTTCAGCATCTACCTGCCGCTACTTTCGGAGGCCTCTCAGGAGGACGCGGTCCTGCGGGAGGCGCCACCCGCGCGGGGGAGCGAGACGATCCTTTTGGCCGAGGACGACCTTTTGGTGCGTAACCTGGTGGCCAGCGTGCTTCAGGAAGCCGGATACGTCGTCATCGAGGCGGTGGACGGCAGCGATGCCGTGCAGAAGTTCCGGGAGGCACCCGATGCCATAGATCTTTTGCTCTTCGACCTCGTCATGCCGCGGATGAGCGGCAAGGAGGCCTACGACCAGATCGCCAAAGACCGGCCCGGTACCAAAGTGATCTTCGCCAGCGGCTACGCCCCCGACATCGCGCGGCAGAAGGCGTCCTTCGGCGAAGGGATGCACCTGGTCCGCAAACCCGTTGCGCCCAACGAGCTGTTGCGGGCCGTGCGTAAGGTACTGGATGAAGCTTGAGGGAAGGTGAGGGCAGGGGGGATGGTCGTCGGCCGGCGAAGGGACTGCTTCATCCGGCTCTGTTACCGTCCGCTATTCTCAGAAATCGACCCTTGAAGAGCTCAAACCATACAACGCTCAAAAGGCCGGCAGTAACTGATATTACAACGTCCAGCGGGTGTACTGCGCAGAAGCGAAAGACCTCCCTGGCTGCGGGCACGTTTAGGACAATCGCCAGAAAGCCCACGGCCCCTCCGGTAACCCACCATAGGGCGGAGTTGGGAACTTTTAGGATGGCCCCCAGCGTGGCCGACCAGGACCGGTTGGTCATCATCAACCCGAGATTGGCGATGATCAGGGTCATAAACGTCAAGGTACGCGCTTCGTACTCCCCTTGTCCGCGGCTAAGGCACACCCCAAAGACCGCAAGCAACATCACCAGGACGCCCACCCCCTGAAGGGTGCTCAACAGCAGAACGCGTCTGCTGAAGAGTGGTTCCGCCGGAGGGCGCGGGGGGCGGTCCATGGTCGCCCCCTCGGCCGGTTCGACTTCGTAGACGATGGAACAGGCCGGATCGATGATCAGGTGGAGAAAGGCGATATGGATCGGCATGAACAGAAGCGGCCAGTTGAAAAACACCGGGATGAGCGACATACCGGCTATCGGCACATGGATGGCCAGCAGATAGGCCATCGCCTTCTTCAGGTTGTCGAAGATCCGCCGCCCCATCCTTACCGCCTTGACAATGGAAGCAAAATCATCATCGAGCAGCACGAGATCCGATGCCTCCCGCGCCACGTCCGTGCCGCGTCCACCCATGGCTATGCCAATGCGGGCGCATTTCAGGGCCGGGGCATCGTTAACGCCGTCGCCGGTCATGGCAACGATTTCGCCGTTTGCCTTGAGAGCCTGCACCAGACGCAACTTCTGCTCAGGAACGACCCTGGCAAAGATGTTTACCGTCCCAATCCGCTCCCGTAATTCAACCTCGTCCATCCGGTCCAGCTCCGGGCCGGAAATGACCTGGTCCCTTTCTTTGAGTCCGATCTGCCGGGCAATGCTTCTGGCCGTGCCGGGATAATCGCCGGTGATCATCACCATCCTGATTCCTGCGCGATAACAGTCGGCAAGGGCAGGGGCAACCGTCGGCCGCACCGGGTCGGCCAGGCCGACCAACCCCAGAAAATCAAAGGTAAAATCGTGCTGCTCTTCGGGAAGCCCCTTTTCCTGAAAATTGGAACGGGCCACACCCAGGACACGCAAGCCGTCGTTGGCCAGCCGGACAACCGCCGCCATCATCTCGGCCTGCTGTTGCCCGTTGAAATGGCAGAGGTCAGCCACCGCCTCGGGCGCCCCCTTGGCAGCGATCACGAAGTCCTGCCCCGCCGGCGCCCGCCAGACATGAGACATGGCCAGCAGCTCCGGAGAAAGGGGATATTCCTTTTCCAGGGACCAGTCACCGTGCAGATGTTCGGTGTGGGCAAGGTACGTCTCACCGAACTCCTTGATGGCCCTCTCCATGGGATCGAACGGGTCGCGCTGACTGGCAAGAATGCTGAACTCGACAAGATCGTGAAAAATGTCCGGTGGAGGGGCGTTGCAAAAATCACCGATGGGATAGAAAACGTTGTCGGCGTACAGGGTGGTGACGGTCATCCGATTCTGGGTAAGGGTGCCGGTCTTGTCCACACAGAGAACGGTGGCCGAACCGAGTGTCTCGGCCACCGATGACCGCCGGGTGAGTACCTGGGTGCGTGAGAGCCTCCACGCCCCCAGAGCAAGGAAGATCGTCAGAACCACCGGCAGTTCGTTGGGCATAACCGCCATGGCAAGTGTAAGTCCGGCCAGTACACCGTCAAGCCAGGCGCCACGAGTGAAGCCATAGGTGACGATCAGGATGGCACACAGAACCACTACTACCGTGGCCAGGATCCGGACCAGGCGCCCGGTTTCCTTTTGGAGCGGGCTTTCTTCGCCGGTCACCCCTTGCAAGGCGACACCGATCCTGCCGATAGCGCTCTGTTTACCGGTGGCGGTGACCCGGGCGATGCCTTGACCGCTCACCACGAGGGAACCTGAAAACACGAAGGGGATATCGTCGCCACCCGGCTGACTCGGGGGCGTGGACACATTTCCCGGGCTTTTCCTGACGGCCACCGATTCGCCTGTCAGCAGCGATTCATCGGTGGACAGGTTGGTGCAGTCGAGTACCAGGGCATCGGCAGGGACCCGATCCCCTTCGGCAAGGATAATGCTGTCGCCGCGTACCACCTCGCGACCGGCAATCCGTTTCCGGGTTCCGTCACGGATCACCAGGGCGCGAGGGCTGGAAAGGTCCCGGAGCGCTTCCAAGGCACGCTCAGTTTTCCGCTCCTGGTAGAGCGTGATCCCCATGACGAAGAAAATAAACGCAAGCAGCATTAGCGCTTCCTGCATGTCTCCGACCAGCAGGTAGATGCCGCCGCAGGCTACCAGCAGCAGAAACATCGGTTCGCGCATGACATCCCGGGCTATCTGGAGATTCCCTCGCTGGCCGGAAGCAGGGAGCTCGTTGGGGCCTTCTTCCGTGAGAATCTGCGCTGCTTCGACTGAGGAGAGCCCGGCAGGATCGAGCTGTTCGATTATAAGGGCCATCTGTCCTCCCGTTGTTCGTGGCATCGTGAATCATTTTGCCGTTGCGATACCACAGGAATTCAGTGCTGATCCGATTTTTTGCGTGGCACTGCGATACAACTCCCGTGCCTGGGAATTCTTCTTCCGGTATTCGAGCAACTGCCGGCGCCACACGAAGTCTATGCCACGCCGCTGGACGATGGGCGCTATCTCTGCTCCCCCCCGCACCCCTCCAAGTGTGGTATTGGGATATCACCAAACTGCTGGGGCCGGAGAAGTGGACCTTCAGGTTAGAATTGTACTTAGTGAAATTTAGAATCTGATCAGGATGGCGAGGTAGTTGGTTGACTCGCGTTTGAAACGCGGAAGATATTTCTTGATGCTACTCTTCCGTGTCGCCTTCGATTCTGGCGAGGATACAGTCTGCTGCCATCTGTGCTTTAGTTGCCCATGGTGCATCGTGCATAACAATATCTGGAGCTCGACCATACTCGTTCTCACTATTGTGATAACGTTAACATCGATGCCAGTGGTCAGAACTACAGCCATCACCTTCAACAAATTGTTGTATCATGCATCACTTCCCTAGCTATCACAGCCGCTCTAAAGTATTACCTGTATCTTTATATGTTGCCGCCAACTCTTATGAAAGCTGAAATTTTTATATCGCAGTGGTTCTCGATTTCTTGCATCTGCTCAATTGCGTACTCACCTAATGCATCTTGTACTTCTTCTGTAGTTAGAAATAAGCTCACCCAACGATCGAATTCTTCATTATTTGCATTATTTGACCATTCAATAAATTTTATGCGCGCGACAGCAGACAGTTTAGTAGCCAAGATACCAGTGAGAATTGATTTACTGCCAGCCATAACGCCTCCCCCCTGATAATGCGCTCACCTTTACTGATAATTGACCATGTCACATGTTTGTGCGCTAGTGCCATGCCCTCAGACTCAAAAAAATAATCTCAGCCCGTCTCAAACGACAAGAATACAGGGTGACACCCGTGACTAGAGGTAGGAACCTGCGAACTTACTTCTGGATTGTGCATGTAGCTGTAATGCCTCTGCCCCCCCTCACTTCGGAATTTTAGTCTCCGGCGAGCCCCCGTACGGGACCCTCAGCAAAACTTTTTCCACTACAACTTCAAGTTCCAGATGACGCCACTAAGACAAATCATCCAAAGTGAGAGTGCCGATTCTCACGGCTTGGGCAAGGCGAGCGGATCCCCCAGGGACGTACTTTAAACGCGCATTGAGGTTGCCTGGATATTTGAAGTCGTAGCTTTCATTGTGGTAACTGGCGCAGAATTTCTCCTACCCGCACACCATCCAGGGTCTCCTCTTCTTGGAGGGCCGTTGCCAGGGCGTCCAAGAACTGCTTGTGCGCGAGCAGTAATGCGTCGGCAACCTTTTCACCCTGCCAGATGATGTTGCAGATTTCCTTATCGATCACCCACGCCATTTCTTCGGAGAACCCCTTCTCCTCTGCCAGTTTGCGACCGAGAAAGGGATGCTCCTCCCCCCGGGTGAAGGCAACTGGGCCGACTTTTTCGCTCATGCCCCATTGGCAGACCATCTTCTCAGCCAGGTCGGTAACCATCTTTAAATCGCTCTGTGCACCCGTTGACGCCTCTCCAAAAACCAGCAGCTCGGCAGACCTTCCGCCCAAGGCTACGCTGATGCGGTTTTCCAGATAGCTGCGGGGATAATAATAGCGATCGTCCTCCGGGAGTTGTTGGGTGATTCCCAGCGCCATGCCGTGGGGAATGATCGTCACTTTGTGGATCGGATCGGTGCCCGGCAGGAGCTTGGCGATTAGGGTATGCCCCGCCTCGTGGTAGGCGGTTATGCGTTTCTCCTGTTCGGAGATGACCATCTTGCGTTCGCCCCCCATGAGAAGCTTGTCCTTGGCCTGTTCCAGGTGCGCCATGGTGACCGCAGAAGCGTTTTCACGCGAAGCCAGGATTGCGGCCTCGTTCACGAGATTCTCCAGGTCGGCGCCGGTCATACCTGGAGTCCCCTTGGCGATGGTGGTGAAGTCGACCCCTGAATCCAGCAGGATCTTGCGGGTATGGACCTTGAGTATCTTTTCCCGGTCCCTCCAGTCCGGTCGTTCGATCACCACGTGCCGGTCGAAGCGGCCGGGACGCAGCAGTGCAGGGTCCAGCACGTCGGGACGATTGGTCGCCGCCAGTACGATGACATCCTCGTGCTGGTCGAACCCGTCCATTTCGGACAGAAGCTGGTTCAGGGTCTGCTCCCGCTCGTCATGGCCGCCGCCGAGACCGGTACCGCGGCTGCGCCCAACGGCATCGATCTCGTCGATAAAGATGATGCTCGGTGCGCCCTTCTTGGCGTTGGCGAAGAGATCCCTCACCCGGCTGGCTCCGACACCGACGAACATCTCGATAAACTGTGAGGCGGAGATGGTGAAAAAATTGACGCCCGCCTCACCGGCCACCGCCCGCGCAAGCAGCGTCTTTCCTGTGCCGGGAGGACCGACCAGCAGGATCCCCTTCGGCACCTTCCCGCCGATGCGCCGGAACTGCTCGGGCTCCTTCAGGTAATCAACGATCTCCTTAAGTTCCAGTTTGCTGTTCTCCATGCCGGCGACATCGTCAAATGTCACGTTCACCTTCTCGCCGGTACCGTACATCTTGGCACCCGACTTGGCAAAACTGCCAAACATCCCCATCGGCCCTTGTTTTCGGGCCGATCGGGAGATAAACCACCAGACCCCGACGATGAGTACCCAGGGGAGAACCGATATAAGAAACGCCACAAGAGGGGATGCTTCGGAAGAAACCGCAGTGATTTCAACATTTCTGGCGGTCAGTTCGGCCAGAAGTGCTGCGTCGGCCAGCGCTGGCATGGTCGAGGTGAAGGACCCTGTATCCCTGGTGACCTCTTTGCCTTGCACCGTCTCGGCTACCCGTATCTTTTTAAGGAATTCCCCGCTGATGGCCGTCCCTTTGAACGTGACACTTTTAAGATTGTTTCCGGCCAGTTCGCTGCGAAATCGGCTGTAAAGTTATTTGGGCAGGCTGTCCCATCTTTGGCCTGAAATAGCTGTAGCCCAGGTTGATAAGGAGCACCAAAAGAAACATCAGGATAATTGGACGCCAGGTTGCAGGGGCCATAACTAATCTCTTATAAGGGAGTGTCTGTTCCTCCGCATTGTGCCGCGGGGATGGCATAGCCGGACTGCGGGTCACAGTTTGGGAGAGTATATCTCTGAATAAAGAAAATTCAATTATATAGTTCTTTTGAAGTATGCTAAGCTATTATAAGTACCTCCTGACGCTATGACGATCAAACAGTATTATCCATGTCGAGCATGAGTCGTCTTCTCGTTATGCTGCCGAGATGCCCATCCTCCTCGAAGGGAAGTGGACAATGGATGATTACTTGGTACGCATACTGACTAAATTCGGAACGTTCCGGGGGCTGGCCTGCGTCACGACTGGGCTTGTGGCTGAGGCGGCACGGCGGCACGCTACACTCCCCACGGCCACGACGGCCCTCGGACGGGCACTGACCGCAGGAGCGCTAATGGGGGCGTTGCTTAAGACCGACCAACGGGTCGCTCTAAAGTTCGAAGGGAACGGCCCCCTCGGCAGGATCCTCGTCGAGGCACAGAGTACCGGGGCGGTAGCCGGCACCGTAGGAAACCCTGCCGTGGACCTTCCCCTGTACGAGGGGCAGGTCGTTGTGGCTGGCGCCTTGGGCCGGGCCGGTTGTCTCACCGTGACCAAGGACTTGCGGCTGAAGCAGCCGTATCAAGGTACTGTTCAACTCATCTCAGGCGAAATTGGGGATGACCTAGCCGGGTATCTTAACGAATCGGAACAGGTGCCCTCGGCGGTCGGGCTCGGCGTCTGCTTAGCGCCGGATGGGCGTGTCGCCGCGGCCGGCGGGTTTTTGATCCAGTCGCTCCCGCCTCAAGAGAAGGAGGCCATTCAACTGCTCATGAAGCGGATGGGGACCCTCCCCGTGCTGTCAGATCACTTTCGAAGCGGGGGCACTCCGGAACAACTGCTGGATATCCTGTTCGCCGGAATCCCCTATGAGACCATAGAGAAACGTATAGTCGCCTTCAAATGTACCTGTAGCCGGGAAAAGTGTGAGCAGGCTCTGCTGATTCAGGGAAAGGATGCCATCAGGGCGATGGCAACGAGTGAGGGAGGGGGCGTGGTGACCTGCACTTTTTGCAAGGAGATCTGGACTTTCAGCCGGCAAGAACTGGAACGTCTCGTTGACGCGATGCCGGAGCCGTTGGCCGTGGAAGCGGCCTTCGAGGTAGGTCCGGACAAGACGTGAACTGGATTGATGACGAGAGGCGTTAATGATTTGGTAGCGGACAGCGAGGAATTGGCCAAGCACGTGCACCTGTCGCTAAAGCGGCACTTGGCCGGCCGAAGATTGCCGGGAGGTTCAGTGCGCTTAGCATTTCACTCCATGTGTGAACCATTTCGTCGCTAGCACCATGTGCAACGTTCACGCTTTGCCCGAGAATAACGAAGGGGCTACAGCATCAGAGCTGTAACCCCTTGTTTTATATGGCGGAGAGATAGGGATTCGAACCCTAGGTACCTTTCGGTACACCTGATTAAGCCTAACATACTGAATATGTTAGACTCACCACTCGTCCATACCAACCTGGGCTAGTGCTACGAGCCTCTAAAACAGGGCATTTTTAGATGGTTTATGTACCAAATCTTGTACCAAAATATAACACCAAGTGACTTGAAATTGCTAGTGTTTTATAGTTCCAAGACCTTTGCAGCATGTACCAATTTATCAGGGTTCAAGTGAGCATACCGTTCCGTTACCTGGATAGTGCTATGCCCCAACCACTCCTTGACCGTGTAGAGGTCGATACCCTTGTCAATTAATCTGGTAGCGGTGGTATGCCTCAGAGCATGCAACACGAACTCCTTATCACCAGTGAGGCCCATCCTCTTCCTTACCCATGTCCATGCGTTCTCGGCTTGATCCCTGCCAATCATGAAAGGCTTACCTGCTCCCTCGGTCTTCCTGGTATCCAATATGGTCCCTACCCTACAGGTCATGGGTATGCTCCTTGGCTTGTCTCCTTTGTTGATCCAAATAGAGATTAGATTGGTTTCAAAGTTAATATCGTCATAGCGTAGGTCCAACACCTCTGACAACCGACACCCTGTATCCACTAGAACCTCCACTAAATCAGCCACCTCGGGGAAATGGCACCTCCTGCTATTATGTACCGTGTCCCGTAACAGGCTAATCACCGTACCCACTTCTTCCCTGGTCAAGACACGAATCCTGCCCTCGGTCTCCCTTTTCAGTTGGATATGCTCCCATGGTTGCCGGTGGTGACGTAGTAAAGTCTTCATGGTGGCTAGATACCTGTTCACTGTGGCCCCTTTGATACCGGAACCCTCCAACAACCTGATTAAGAGCTTGATTACGTCATCGTCTACCTTGCTAATTGCAATGTCACCGATCAGTTCCATCACCCTCTCTGCTATGCGCTGAGACTTGAGACCGTCCTTGTTATCCTTCCACCGTTCGTCATAGGTCTTTTGGATTGCAATACTCAGTGGCATCCTTGCGGCCTTCTCCCTGGGAGATAATGCACCGTCTACCATCATCCTCTTCTTCTCAACTGCTTCAACGAGCTTGGCTTCCTTCTTGGTGAATTTTCCGGTACTCCTGGTTACACGTACTCCGTCAACAGTGAAGTTCATGTAAAACACGGCCTTATCTCCTCTCCTATATACAGACATGGTGATACCTCCTTGGATTCCAGGCACAAAAAAAGAGCCTTATGGCTCTGGTCGTCCTGGTTTGGTAGATAGTGGAATTAATGGATTGTTAGAACAGTTACTCGACAGCGAAATTAGGCTTCTGGCGGGACTTTGTTACATGAGACAGGTGATGATATGGACTTGCTAAGTTGGATTAGTGAAGGTCTACTTTGGTAGGAATTATTGGGCGGGTGGTAATGCGGGGTTATCTTGCTGACTTGCAGGATTCTACTAAGTGCCGTAATGCATGTTGTTCCCTAGCTGGGAGCTTGGCGATTGCAGAAATCAGCTTGTATCCGTTCTTCATCAATGTGGTCAGTTCATTGTACATATTGAAGATGGTCGGGTATGCCAGCTTTCCAGTATCCAAGGAAGCATAGACCAACCGATATACCTTTTGGCTGCAATCATTACAAAGGATTGTGACTGCCGCATCTTTTGCCGGCAAGAAGGAACTATGAGCCAGGGAACCATGCTTGATACCATGTACCGTATCACCTGGGCGTAATGTCTTGCCGCAATACTCACAGGTTGTCATATGACACCTCTCTCGACAAACGAGTAATAGGAATCACCCACTATGATGTGGTCCAATACTTTTATGCCAAGCAGCTCTCCTGCTTCCCTGAGTCGTCTGGTTACTTCAAGGTCTTCAGCTGAAGGGGTAGGGTCTCCAGTTGGATGGTTATGGACAAGTATTATTGCGGCGGCATTTGATAAGAGAGCAGTCTTAAATGTATCCCGAGGTGTGACTATAGCTTGATTGAGTGTTCCAACTGACACTATTTCCAGACATACAATACGATTTTTCCCGTCCAAGTGTGCCGTACAGAATGATTCCTTAGTTTCGTTCCTGAGAAAGCTAAATGTCTCAAATATCTGAGAAGGGCTGGTATACCTGGCATTGGGTGTCAGGTAGTCAGTTACATTGTCCTTTACCGTCATATTTTCATATACCGCTTTGATCATTCTCAACTTGATGCTCCTGGGTTTAGGTGCTGCTATCTCGATTGGTCCGAATAATCCGTCAACGGTTGGCATGGTGAATCCTCCTTGTAGGTTGGTTACATCAGATAGTCAATCAGCTTCATGGTAATGGCCTTGGGTGATAGCCCTTCCCACTTGGCACCAAGAGTTTCCTTGATGTCCTGCGGCGTATAAAGGTGAACGCTATTGATCGGGTCAGGTTCTGGTGACATGAAGGCGTTAAGGCCCATTGTTCCATTGCATCTGTTGATCGTGAGGACATACAGGGCTATGCTCTCAGTGAATACGTGGATGGTGTCATTGGTGCCACCGTGAAACTGGTAGTTGTTGCCGTTATGCTCAAGGATCAGGTTGTTGATGTGGATGCTGGTGGTGTCCTTGTGACTGGTAAATAGCTTGATTGTCGGTGTGATCGCGGTCATGGTTTCCCCTCCTTGGGAAGCGGCTATTCGGATATGTCCCTTGTTGCACTTGATGCAGATATCATCTGGCGGGTAATAGTCCTCGTAGACGGCATGGCATGTACCGCACCTGAATAGGGCCATAGTTATTGCTCCTTACTTAGGGGATTAAGGGGTTAGCCTGACTTGAAACGAGAAATGGGCTTGTAGAGCTGATTCGGAGCTTGAGGGATGGTCTTTGGCTACTAGGTTAATGAGGGTCTAGAGTCCTTATTATGGAAGGGGTACTACTGGGAGGCATCTTTACTGCTGGGGGCATGTGGCGGGATATTATGCAGCGGTGTCATCGGTGCTGTCGTCTTCACCTCCTTGTCTGCAAAGTATGTAGTCACTGGCTTTTTGCCCTTGAGATGCAGCCATTACGAGCAACTTCTGATTACCTTTTATTGCTTTCAGCCACCCCCTGATGTAGCTTGCACTATTTTCAAGTGTCATTTGCTCGATACCAGCATGACCACACAGGAAAGCTGAACAAAATTCCGAGCACAATTCCTCTTGAGAATAATTATGTGACCCGAAGTATGAGGGTTCCAGTATCCCCTTCCTCCCTATCCGTCTAGCGTGACCTGTTGAATGTCCTAACTCATGGAACAAAGTGCTGTAATATTCCTCCGGTGATTCAAATGCTTCAGCTTTAGGAATTTTCACATAGTCCAAGAAAGGATGGTATGCTGGCTGGTTACCTCCGTAGTGGATATCTGGTCTAAGTGGCATACCTGCAATGATCTGGTCGGCTCTCTCGATGGGGGTAAAGGTGTTGATGGTCTCTATGGCCGGTGGCGGCTCTATACCCTCCGTTTGGAGTAGATTAAAAACTGAATAGTAGCGCAACACTGGTATCTTACCGTTAATGGCTACCTCTCCATCAATAGGTTCAGCATCCTTCTTATCGAGCCATTTCCAGAAGATCACCGGAGTAGACTTCTCACCCTTCCTGATACGACCACCTTTGTCGTGGCACTGCTTAAATGTCACCCAATACGGGGAGGAATAAGGCATACAGGCCAACATGAACACGTTGATACCCCTATATTCCTTTTTTGAAACATAGTTGGCTGGTGCGTTACCACCTCCTACGCTCCAGGTTTTCCGCCATGGCACCACATTTGACTCCAATAGCTCCATGATCCTACTGTTGATTACATCGTAGACGTTAACTGCCATGGTATGCCTCCTTTGGGGGTTGTACAGGACAATAGACGCATGAATGCCCTCATGGCGGTTGCGTCATGTTCTGTTGGTTAGATGTTGAAGTTTGGGAGATTTCTACGAGAAGAGGACAAACAAAAAGGGCCTTACCTTTGATGGCAAGACCCTTGAAGTTACAGAAGACCTATTTTTTTACCTACCGGGGTTCCGAATAATTTTTCTTCAAACCTTCAGATATTACCCAGGCTACACTCCTGTATATAATAAAATCGAAATAGACATGGGTAAATACTATTACGCAACAGGTTATCTCTAGGTCGGGCGAATAAATAGCTATGGAATTATTTAAGTATTTTAAAGGAGTTGATCGCCGTTTCAATTCCACGTGAGACTGCAATTTTCTTTGACCCAGCGTATGAAAGAATATATCCGTTATTCTCAGTTGGTATCATATATAAAGTTACCACAGAATTGTCCATGCAGGCATAAGATATACCAAGGGACTCACGCTTTGCAAAGTTAACATTGTAAGCACCAGTTGGCACTGGCTCTGGGCATTGAGTTCTAGCAAAGGGTAAGAATTTATTCACTGCAAATTTTGTAAACTCTGGATTCTTAACTAATCCAGGCTTTAAACCACCACTTGCAACTTGGACTAACAATTTAGAATAAGATTTTGGATCTTCCGCAGCTGTAATATGGGTTCCATCAGAAAGTACCCGCCTACTTATCACCCATCCTTTTGGAAATGTTATGCTGTAGTTGTCCACATGATCAGTATAAGCATGCGCATAGTCAACAAATATCAGCATCATCACAACAACAAGGTAATGTGTACGTTTCATATATGCCTCAGTACATAATATCGTTATTTGAGTCTATTTGAGCTATCATGACGAATCTAAGTTTTAGTGTCCTGCTGCAAGCTCATGCATTCTTTTTTTAGCTGCCACTATGTCATCGTCAGAGGCATTACCTACATCAGGCTTATTCAATTGATCTATGACGTCATTGTTGAGCTTTTGAGCCACAGAATAGCGCATGTACTCGGCACATGAACTAGTATCTCCCTGCTGGCAAGCCCTATTATAGGCTTCAGTGGCTTCTTTGAATCTGCCAAGAGCAACATTGGCATGAGCCAAGATATTAAATGCTTCAGCGCCATTTGGGGCAATGCCTAGAGCGGCAGACGCATTAGTAATAGCCAGATCATACTTTTTCAGCTTCAAGTAGCAACGCGATGAACCTATCAAATATTGGGCATTATTGGGATTGATTTGGAGTGCCTTGTCAAGGTCCTCCAGGGCTTCCTTAATTTTGCGTTTTTTATACATTATGGTAGCTCTTGCGAACAGATATTCATCATTCGCCGCATCATATTTTATAGCATTGTCAATATTTACAAGAGCCTGTTCCAGCTTACCTTGAGAAAAGTACATGACAAATTTATCAAAAAAAGCGCCAGAATAATCTGGTTTTAGGTCAATTGCTTTATCCAGATCCGACAGCGCCTTTTCAGCCTGTCCTAAGGTAAATAGTGCCTTCCCCCGTGAATCATATGCCCGAGCTAAAGCAGGGTTTATCCTAATAGCGCTATCAAAATCTTCAATGGCTTTGTCAAACATCTTCACATCAGCATATGCAGTGCCACGAGCTGCATATGCTTCTGCATAATCACCTTTTTTATCTATAGCTTTGCTAAAGCTGGTAATAGCCTCTTGATATTTCTGCAACCGAATTTTCTCAATGCCTTGGTCATACAAAGACTGTGCAGAGGTGCAGCCCGTGAGCATGACCAAAAATGAAAGAACGATAGCATGTTGCCTGGCAACCAAGATAAGTACCCCCTGAAACTTCCGGCATTTGTTACCAAACATAGTCAAGCACTGCCCACAATACAACCCCACTTAGAATTTTTCAATATAAATCTAACCTTCATTGGTGGTTTGACACAACTTCTAGTTGTATTGTCCCTGCCAAGGGGTATACGACTATGGGTAAGCCATTGAGTAGTAAAGAGATTGGTGAGAAGGTGAGGTTATTGCGGAAACATGCAGGTCTTACTCAGGAGAAGCTTGCAGAGTTGGTAGGGGTGTCCTTCCAACAGATTCAGAAGTATGAAAATGGCAGCACCAAGCTTAACACCGACAAACTTCAGCAGGTAGCCAGCGCCTTGAACGTTTCAGCCTCTGCCTTCTTTGGAGAGGACACCTATGAGAAGTCACCACTATCTGACAGAGAAAAGAAGCTGATAAAAGCTTTTAGGAGCCTTGGTGACGAGGAGATACAGGATGGCTTAGTGAAGCTCATTGTAAAGGCAGGAACAAAGACTATATGAGGTACCTACTATAGCCTTGCAATCATGTTATCCCCGTAACGCCACTCGGCATCTATTCAGCAAGTCATATACAGTTTTCATATATAAGTTTGCATTTACTCGCATTCTTAAATAGCGTACCTAGTAGATTGCCCTTATACATGTTCTCTGTTACTTCGACAGTCTTATTTATTGCGTCAATCGTTGTTGAATTAATAAGACTTTTGTTGATAGCATAACTTGAAACCTGAGCAATCTTGGATATATTCAACTTCTTCAACACTACCAACGCAATGATTCTATTGCCATGCACCATTACCCCGTATCTTTTCCCACTTTTCTTTTCAAGTTTTAAAATCTCTTCGTTTAAGCATTTATCAACCTCTCTTATAATGTTAATGCAATTGTATAGATAAATCCCATTGGTCTGTGGATTGAATATAGATTTATATGGTGCTTTTGTCAGATCTTCGAAGAACTTACCAATTTCTCTCTTTGCCTGCACAGCCAATGCCGACTGCTCGCTTGCGCATGATAGTGCGACAGTTGCTTCCTGAAGATCAAAGGATTTGTCTGAGGGCTTAAAACTTTCAGATCTTACGATATTATACTCTATACCTTCTATTGCAAGTTCGGTTCTGAGACGTATCTGTTCTTCGTCCTGAGATACAAAGTCCCTATTTTCAATCCTATTTTGCCTATTGTTAGATTTTGTTACCTTGGCACCAAAATGTTCATCCGAATTTTCCAAAGAAACAATCCTTAGATGAACTCTAACTTTATCTAGATTAGCACCGCCTTGCTCGAAATAACGTCCAATGGTACTCACTGTTTGAGCACCATTAACGACATAGACACCATCAGCTTTAAAAGATCCAATATCCCTGGAGCTTCCCCCAACCATTGACTTTCTAATGCTGTTTGCAACCATCGTTATTCCATTGTTAAAATACCAGAAGCTTTCAGGTGTCGATTCAATAGTATGTTTTATTTCGTCATTAACGTTTGTCGAGCCAAGGACATTGCGTATATTTTTCGCAAACAAACGCTTACCATGGTCACACCACCACTTTGCGACCTCTTCACCAGCTACCATACCAAAGTACGCATTATGTGGCTCTGACAGCTTTCCCCACTGAGTTAATCCTACTTCTATATTTATATGTTCGCCTTCTAACCCCGAAGCCAGAGATACGTGTATAGCGCCTTGATTCATTTGTGTGAA
The DNA here is from genome assembly GCF_014193515.1 of Geomonas silvestris. GTDB lineage: Bacteria > Desulfobacterota > Desulfuromonadia > Geobacterales > Geobacteraceae > Geomonas > Geomonas silvestris. Next base: position 322,035 of record NZ_BLXX01000003.1, read on the forward strand.
ATTCACTAAATCGTCTGACTCTGCATCACCAGCATCGTTCATCTCTTTAAGCAAATCTTCTATATTCCTCATTGAATGCATACTAAAATTTTGGTTTCCTGTATGTATAACCAATAGTTCATAAGTCGTATCATATTCTGTTAAAGCTTTTTCTATAATTGCTCTTTTATCTTGAATTTTAAGGTTAAATCGTTCAAAGTCTAGATTAAAAAGGTCCCTAACTCCATTACAAAACTTAACTACATCTGCACTACTAGGTTCTCCGGTCCCTGATTTATTCCATTTTGATTGAGATATAAGCATTTTCTTATTTGACGGAGAATAGTATATAGCATCAATCCCGTTATCATCGCCACCATCTACAACTGAATTTGCTGCATCTACCTCATTAGTTGCAGCCATGTGATATATCGAATAAGCAGCAAGACATCTTGTTAATATTTTCGATTCGATTTCTTTGTCGTTTGAGGATAAATCTGTAATGTCTATTTTGTCAGCAAATAGCTCTTTAATTTTTCTAGATATTTGATTTACATGAAGTACGCTCATATCGCCAATATCCCCTATATTGCAACAAAAAATTCGATATTAACTCACATCCAAACAGTCAATCAAAACTTTTTTATTATACTACCTGCTATTACATAGACAGTCTTTACGATTTAACGTTTATACACTTTGCATTTCTATAAAGTCATCTACACGGAATGTACGGAGATTTCCCATCATCGATAAAATCGAACGAGCGCATTTTAAAACCACATCATATTAACACTCCAGCACACTAGTCGCAATGCAGCAATACTATTATTGCGACACTATTGGTCTTTGAAACCAGACCAAATCAACTCCCATGACGTGATACGTGCATACTCATCTTTCGACAAAGGTAACTGGTCACTATAACTCATATTTGATACTGTTTTACCATCAAATCCAACTAGACCTGTAAATGCATTAGATTTTATTGGTATCTTGGCAATATGGAAATCATCTTTGTCTTTAAATACTGCCGTTATCTCCGAAAAGTAAGTGCCTCTTGTACGTAGGTTACCCTCAACAGACAACTGATAAGACATAATACCATCAACCCATTTTGTCTTTAAACCTACCGGGATTTCATTTAACAGCATTGATTTATCCCAACCTTTTGTTACTGACAACTTGTCCTCTCGCATCTTTTCCTGTGCAACCTCCTTTTCGCTTTTCACTCTAACCAATTTATCGCCATCAACTATGGCGACATCACCGGTTAGCCTATTTACCCTTATTGTTCTTCCCTGCTTATCTTCTTTGGTCTCATATAAACCGCAACCTGAAATAGCTATTGGTAACATAATGGAAAACATAATAATGCATCTTTTCATACTAAGCCTCCTTGCTACCCAATTTAACCTATAAGGTTATTTCATAGCATGCGATTCCCGCCACTCCTTTATCATCTCCTGAGTCACGTCCTTGTCATAGCAAATGGGGCTATACCCTCCTGGCTTGCTGTATGCGCTCCTTCTTCCGCAACTGCTACCATTCCTTGCTACACTATAGGGACAGGGGCAGTTACCGGGATAGCTGGCTATGGAGTCTTTGATGATAGCTTTTTTGATCTGGGTATTTGATGACCTCCCACTCTCTGCGGCACTGGCAAAGGAAACGCAAACTGACAGTAGCATCATGATAGCTGCTGCTTTATAAAAACACCCTTGACTCATAGTCCCCCCCCCTTTTTGTAGCATGTATAATGAAACGGAATTATTATCAAAGGCTTATATCATGAAAGGTAGCAACATGAAAGCATATTCACTGGATGCAACGATGCCTCCATATTAGACCCTAGAAATAGTTTTTACCTTGGCGTTACCACAGACATACTTTTACCGGAATGGTAGCTGCAATGAGCATCGTTCTGACACTAAAGCTTCCATTTGGCGTTTTTTCCGGTAAATAAAAAAAGACACGTCTGAAGAGACATGCCTTATATAACGCATCAAACACCCGGAGGTATTGTTAGATCATGAGCGAGCTGCGAGTCATCTAAATCCATGGCATTATTTTCAGCTTATCGACTTGCGACTAATTGCCATAAAGTGAATTACTTTTCCTACCAGACTTACTTCCTGAGCTACCATACGAATTATCATATCCAGGATTGCCGTAGGTTTTAGTATTATAATCTGGGGTGCGGTCATTGTAGGTGCGTGAGTTAGTGCCTGACTCCCCTGTGTAGGGGTTGGTGTTCCCTTTCGTAGAATAATTATTATTGTAAGATGAATCACTGTCCGAACGGGTGTAACCGTTCACATAAGTTCCATCTTTACGAGTATATCCGTTGACATATTGATCAGCAAAGCAGGTAGCCGCCATCGCAACTAGAGTCAGAATACCTATTAAAACCTTCATAATGTCTCCCTATATTTAAGACTAAATGCTCAGTAGCAAAAAAAATCCGTTAGCCCAGGATGTTCTTAGGGTCCTCTCCGTAAGTATGTTCAGTCTGAATTGTTCCATCTTGCTTGTGAATCTTGATCTGGCCAAGGGGGCCTTCTTTAGCTATTTTTTTCCCAGCGCCCACAGCATCATCTTTTGTCTCAAAATGTTTCTTCCCTTGCTGCTTTTCGACTTCAACATTCCAACCTCCCTGTTTTTTATCTGGGACAACATGAACGACCTTCCTCTTTGTCATGACCATTCTCCTTTCAGAAAGTTGTTGAGCCAAGTATCCATCAGCCATATATCATAGAGTGCCTTAATATGAAAGCAAATTCACGCGATACTGCATACGGCACCCACATTAGTCATATAGAAGGGCTTTCCATCCCAACCCAACCATCACATGCCTTTTAGTAGTGTCCACTCAGCATAGGCATTGTTGCTCTAAATTCAACCAATCCCACTAAGACCTCTCCCACAAAAGATAAAATATTGAGTTTTTATCAAAACCTGTATATATTCCTTTTTCGTAATCTAACCGCTCAGGAGGGTTTACCATGCCAACAGAATCCAGCACTCCCAAAAAATTCAAAAGAGGCGTGATTTACGAAGTTAACTTAGACCAGTTGTACAGGGATGTTGACCAACCACGCAAACACTTTGACGAAGCAGAACTTGAATCTTTAAAGCAATCCATTGCTGATAAAGGATTGTTGTACCCTATTATCTTCCGAGTTGACAATAACGACTGCAACATAATTGTTTCTGGAGAAAGACGGTTCAAAGCATTTCAGGCGCTTGGTAAAGAGAAGATTCCAGCAATGTTGGTTAGCAGTGATAAGTTCGATGAAGTAGCTCTTATAGATAATATTTTAAGGAGTGAGCTTCATCCGGTCGATGAAGCTGAGGCTCTTGAAAATCTAAGGACCAAACACAACTACACCCATGACGAGTTAGGTAATCTGATAGGGAAGGCCGCTAATACTGTTACTGAGATAGTTACGCTAGCAAGATTGTCTCAAGAGATACGTGATGATGCTCGTACAAGGAAGAACCTATCAAGGAATGCACTACTGAAAGTTGCACGTAAGCCGACTGATAAGGGTAGGAAGAAAGCATATGAGATATTACTGGCATCCCTATCTAAAGTGGATACTAAGAGACCATATGTAAAGAGCCCTTCCTATAAGAAGACGGTTGATATCTCAGACAAGGCTATCAAAGCTATCCAGACTATAGACCTAGGGTCTCTTGGGGATAACAAGTCTGAAGTAGAGACTAAGCTTATGGAACTTTTAGAGGCAATACGCAATAAGCTTGATAGTACAGGAAGTTAAACATCCTCGGTGCTCCGAGGATAATGCTGTGAAGAGGTACTAGGAAGCCCTACCAATGGTGGTAGGGCTTCTTCTTTTAGTTCTTGATAATTCTACAAGCAGCGTTCTGCTGTCCCCCTTATCGTTCCTCAAGAAACTCCCTAATTGAAACATAAGACCGTTTATCCTGCTTAATTTCAATTGTTTCTAGCCTGATACTCTTTTTCCCCTGAAACCACACAATCATTGAGTGTTCGTTTATGTTAGGTTCATTCCTGACATAGACATTGGCTGAGTTTTTGTTCCTCACAGTTTCAGGCATTGAATTAACTGCTTCGACTAAAGTTTTTACAAGTTCAGAAGAAGAATCGTTGGCTGTATGCCACTCGCGGTAAGCTCTAGTCACTCTATTGTCATAGTTAAATGAGATAACACCTACAACATTCTTATCTTGCCACAAGGTAATATTTTCTTTGTCTGAGCCTCTATCATCACATCCAGATAATGATTTCTCAATTGCATCTCGCTTCATCCCTAAATACAACTCAACTCCGCACACATATAATGTCTCTTTAGGCGCCTCAACCCTCTTCACCTTCTTAGAGGCTGCATCGGCATTCAACGGGATCAGATATACAATTAGAGCCAGGATAGTAATAACTGTTTTCATATATATCTCCTTGTCCAGATGATTTGATCACTGATAACCTGTCACACAGCTTGAACATGCTTCCTACCCTGCAAATGGATAACCCATCGGTCCGCTCCCCGTCCTCTATTCCTTATTGAGATAGTTACCTTACCTCCTGGCTCAAAGGTAATATCGGTCTTAACACACCTACCAGACACATAGTCAGCTTCATGACTAAGTACTCCACGCTCAAAATGTAACCCTTCAAGGAAGTACCCCAGGTTGTACTCTTCGTCAGGGATAAAGTCGTTGAAGGAATAGCCTCTTGGGGCCGCATAAGTGAAGGACATAAGGGCCAGGGCAAATAGAACTCCAACAGAGGAGATATCAGGCTCTTCCTCGGTGATCTGGAAGACGATCTTGTGAGAGGAGTTAACCGTGCCATTGTCAAGGGGTAGTTCCTGATACTCGTTCGCTAATACCTCAAACTCTATGCCAATTGTCGATTCAAGCAGATGGATTCCTGTGAGCTTGTTCTGGTCCATGTTCATGATTGCTCCGTCTGTAGGGGATCAGTTGTTATGTGCGGGTTATAACATGAACCAAGACTTAGCGGAAGAGCTTAGCTTGAATGGCCCCATATTTCACTTCTGGCGGGACTTTTACCACCCAGCCTCAGTAGGGTATGGTTTTTAAATTTTCAGCTAATATTCGAGGTGCAGGGGTCTCTTTTTCGTCACGCGGATCTCCTATAGTTACCCAGGGCACTCCGAGGCTTTGCGTGAAAATGCTATGAGACTTTCTAATATCAATGTAGGACAGATGGCACCCCTCAAGCTTAAAGGTATGGCGCCAAAAGTGCAATAATATCAATGGAGTGTCACACCTGCCACACCTGTCACACCTTTTTGGTGAATTGCTTTTATATTATTGCATATTACATATAGGGGAGGATATATTGTCTGTCTTAAGTATTTTATTTTTATTCTATTAAGGGTATGACAGGTAGGACAGGTATGCCGAAGCCGGTATTCATGCGGGTTTACAGCGGCACACCTTTGTTTTTTAGGTATGACAGGTATGGCACTTTATGCTTCTAGATACAAAAAGGCCCCTTCCTGATTAACAAGAAGAGGTCCCTTTTCACTTTGTAATGATATTTTATTCTTCTGTAGGCCAATCTATTGGTGAATTAATGAACTTATCAAAGTCACTTCTACACTCAGCCAATGACTGAAAAGTATAACAGTTCTTCCTAACACCTTTACTTATAGTGACCTTACCTTTCTTGAATCCGGAAGCCACCATCTTCCCTAGTTGCATACCCAACTCGGTATCTGATGCCTTATGTTTAACTCCGATGTCCTGAAGAAATTTAACGTACATATCATATAACCATTGAGATTCAACGATTCCGTCTTGCCATCCTGACTCGCTGTTTGGTAGCAAATTCCCTGTTTCTAGTACATGATACCAGAACTTCTGTGCTGGCGTTAAGCTCATGAGTTTGGTTTCTAGTAGCGCACTGGTCTTTGGGAACTTTCTTAAGTCAAGACTACCAAGATCATAGTTCATCAAGTAATGTAGCAGCGCCTCACGTCCACCATCTTTCATTTCGTCTTCTATTGCACCAAAGTAGACATGATCCTGTTGGTGCTTATCGCTTACATCAACGACAAAAAACCGTCTTTCATTCGGACCAGCAGGGACGCACCAATCATTGTTAGTTGCAAACATCATATGAAGGTGGTTCTTCATCTTAAAGGCTTTGTCACCCTTACCTTCTATAGTCAAGAATGGTTCAGTTATCAGTCCCTTCAATACTCCTTCCGCAGCTTTGTCTCCTGCCCAGAATGCTTCATCTGCTAATAGTACGACTACATCTTTCATATGAGCATTAAACTTACCTGTCAACTGGGAACTCTGGTTCATAGGTAGATAGTGCCTTCCGAACAACGAACCGAACCCATTAGCAAAGACACCTTTACCAACACCCATCGCACCACGCATGACGATAGCAGTCCCTACAAGTTCATCTGGGTGCTGAACCGTATGGGCCATCCAGCCTATGATGTAATCGTAAATTTCCTTGTTTCCATTGGCGATATTCTCCTCAACATGCTTGAGGTATAGGCTGCAATCACCTGCAACTGGCTCAACTGCGAACCCACGCCATAGGTTATAGTATCCCTTTGGTGTCCCTCCGGGGTTAAAGATCAGACCCTCATACTGGCGACGATTCGGGTGACTAAACCATGTATCACCGAGCTTTCTTTGTTTCCCAGCGACCAAAGTATATCTGTTGCTGTAAAACTCCTTGAAGTCTTTCGGTGCCGACAGTTCAATATCTGGCCAGTTGAATACCGGGCATGTCGCTTCTTTCAAGACACGACATTTGCCACCAACCATTACCACTGCATGGTTCCTGTTAAGTTCCTCGATCTCGGGCTGAACATCTGAGACCTCGTACCTATACGCACTGTCAAGTGTACGCTGGACCTCTTTGACCTCTAGTGGAGGGTCACACCTTCTATTCTCTGCAACCACTGCTTCAACGGCATCCTCGTAAGCCATACCTTGTTTGTTGCACCCAATAGCCACATTGAATATGTGCTGGTTCCGACCACCTTCCTTCATCCCCTCAGCACTGGAACTAACCGCCTTCTTAGCAACAGCTAGGTCCACCAACCACTCAGGTGCATCTGCTAACGTCTCGCACATATTTAAAGCCTGATAACGGCCCCCATCAATGACGGAAGGAGGAGCAACAATGTAACCACCTTCGCATCTCACATCGAGTCCAGGGCCTAACTTGCCTGCACTGCAAGGCACCTCACGATTTGGGCGCTTAAACAGCAGGTGATATCCACCCGAAGGAGTCGAGTGCTGTCTGGTTCCTGGCAATTCACCATGCTGCAATTCTAATATTTTGAGGGTATCACTACCTAAAACACCATTCTTGTTGTCTACGTCCACTACAAGCCAGCCAGTGACTGCGCCAGTGGGTACACCTATATTTGCATCTGGATGCTGACTCCATAACTGGTTAATAACAATAGGGTCAGTGGTGGCATCTTTAAAACCATTTTTCGTCAGTGGTGCCTTACCATTTTGCCATAATGGGAACACTGCAATTCCCTTTCCTGCATAATCAAGTGCTGCCTGTTTCATATTTATTTTTTCCATTACAATTACCTTTTAGCCCCTCGTATGGGGCTTTTTGTTTTTTAGCCATAGGCTCTCCTTTTGCTAATATTTTGGATCATTATCCGATTGCTGCTATCTGCTCTCTCTATTGCTTGCTAACTGTCATCTCCTTTCCTGCAAGCTCATCTATATATGCCATAATCACGCTATCCATGTACCGTGCAAGGCGGCCTATCTTTATGTACTCCGGTCCTATCTTCTTCCAACGCCAGCACTCTAGTGTCTTAGTTGAGACGCCCAACATCTCAGCAACCTCCTTTTGATCTAACAATCTTGTGTACTGATACTTAGAGTGCGTCTTGTACTTAATTTTTTTCATCTCGTTCTCTCCTACGTCATTTGAAATGTGCTGCCCTCTCAGAGAGCAACTGCCGATCAGTGTCGGTCTTTATATATGTTATTAAGCGCATCTTGTTTTCGGTTGCAGTATTTTTTAGAAAAGGATAGTACTGGGGTCTATTCTTGGGCTATGGGAACTGCTGTTGGGGGAGTATATCAAGGCGGGAATACACAAAAAATGAGAGAAGCCGCGAAGCCTCTCTCATGGGTGTACCTGGTATTCAGTTGTTTGTGAGGATTCGGCTAGCCCTCGGTACGGTCTTGGTCGATTGCGGCGCCCTCAACGGCGTCTTCCTTAATAGTGGCTTCGTCAACGACAACTACCTCGACCTTGGCAGGGTATGCCTCCCTGAACAGCTTGGTTGCCTTCTCGGAGGTCTTGGGATCGTCCATGTAGGACTGGAACCGTTCCTGAACATAGACCTTGATCTTGTCGGCTCTGGCCTGATCCGTGAAGCCGATTACGCCCTTGTCCTTCTTTTCAAGGAAGTCCCTGTTGGCATTGCCCTGGAGACGCTTAAGGGTGGCGGTAAGAGTATCTTTCGGGGTAAGAACCTCTGCAGCAGCCTTGACCTTCTTGATGTTGCCCATGAAGTCGTCATCGGCAAGGGCTTTGAGGACAGCGTCACGGATCATTGCTGCGTTGGTGGTGTCCGGGAAAGTGATGGCGTTGGTGGTTTTGTTGAACATGAGTGTTTCTCCTTTTTGTGTTGTTTTGTACTATGGCTTTCCATAGCAATTGAGGTTTACCTGCTACTAGCGTCCCAAAATAACCCCTATTATAAAGTTTATTATTTGGATACAAAAAAGCCTTCTGGGCAGGACATCCAGAAGGCTTCTATAAATTGAGAGAAAACAACGTTATTTGTGTTACGCTACAGCTTTCAACTTTATTCCTTGGCACGTTTCAATCGATAACACGTACAATATTTTATATATTTTGTATTTTAAAGACCTCCAGAAAACACCAATGTACTTTGCATTTCACAAACTTCCACCAAAACCCGAATTTACTTTTTCAAAACCCAAGTTTAACACTGATATTTTATGCTTTCAAAAAGGTCCAGGTAAACTCAGTCTTTTCTTCTACAACCTACCCAAAGATAACCAGGCATAATTTAAATATTTAAGCGCATAAAACACGGTAACATACTATATTACAACCTGTTTTCATTCAATACTCGTCTGACGCGCAACTTACCTCTTCAACATTGCCTGATAACAAAGATAACCACTCGCATACTAAGGCTTTATCTTCTTTTTGCCCCAATCTTGCCACTTTTACTGGCAAATTTTTAGAATTACAAACCTCATACTTTAGTTTGAATATTCCTGCAACGTGTGGAGTTACACCCTCTTCTGCAATCACAGTATACTCATCATAAAACTTGCCACATATGCTTGATGACTCGAATCCAGCATGTTTAACAGCTTCATCGATAAGCCCAGCATTTCGACTCTTTTTAACCCACAACAGTTCACCCTTGCCAGCCTTCACATCAAGGTCATATAGCACCACAGCATCCTTGTGGTTAGGATCGCTACTAAGTGCAACAACTGCCTTATAAACAAGCCCCAGACCTTCTAGTATCTTAAGCGACGATACGATTAGACCATCATCAATCACAACATCTTTAAATACTTCTTTTATCGCTGTCTTAAAGTGGTCGCTCTGGCAAAGCTCGCACTCCTTGGCCCGGTATATATCAATACCGTTCTCCGTACCTGTTTTTCGCATATCATATCGGATATACATATTTTGGTATGGTCTTACACCACCATACGAAACATCATTATGATTGTACATCAACAATAGTAATCTTGCGATAACATCCTTATCCTTGTATCTAAGCAACCTCTTCAAAATTTTTTGTTTATCTGAATCCTCAATTAGATCATTATGGAACCACACCTGCTCATTTCTGCTGCAATTAAAAGTATTCAACACCCACTGTACATAACCCTTTTTACCAGCACCTTTATTCATTGGTGGTGTTGGCAATAACTTTTTTGGCTTGTAATTTGGATTATTCACATTTAACTGATTGTCCATCTCTATTTTTTCGTTGACTGGAAACGCATAGGCTTGCCAATCATCTTTAGTATAAAGAACTTTATTACCATTTTCCGACAAATTCATGAGATACTTAGTCACTCTTAGGTATTGTTCGCTATTGAGTCCAAGCTTTCTTACAATACCTGAATTGCCAACGGTCGAAAACATACCTGAAACATCTGCATGTCTCGCAATTATGAGATAAGTATAGATGTGCAAAGCTGTTGCGTTATTGTCCTTGATCAACAGCTCAACGGCTTTCTTTGGTATCCAGAAAGAGCCATGCCCCTTTTTAAGCTTCTTACCTACTTTAACTACTAGAGCTTCTTTGTTTTCCATACCATAATCTCGCATAAGGGATTCTAAATCCCTTGGTCATGATGTAATATCAATTAGTTACACGCTATTGACGTCACTGTTGCCGCAAAACACCTGCCACTTTTACCATAAATGACCATTTGGAAACCTAGGCCTGTGGCACATCTACAAGGTTTTAGGCTCGGACTCGAAGGATCATTTTGGTCTTTTCAAAATGATCTTGAGAGGGCGAAACGCTTTCTTACCATACCTGATGCACGCTGGCAAGCTACCACCGGATTGCCCTATCGGCTCACTATGATGCCAACCACACCTCTGACGCAATGACACGTCCTAACCAGCCTGACTCATGAGCACACACCGCGACCGTTCAAGTTATAGCAATGTGGGATTGGAACCTTTCACCTCCTGAGTTTAGGGGGTAGTGGTACTGGAAAAACGGGACTTGCACATCATGACCACTTTCCGGTTTCGTAAGATTATTTTATCAACATCTAGCCTAACCTCACGAATATAAAGGATATACATCGCTTCCACGGTTTACAGTGGTATGTTGTCATACTTGAATATTCCAACTCCGATATTACGTGTTTCGTTCTAATCTAAGCACTTACATTGGTGATATCTCGATGCCATATTCCAGGTGTATCATAGCCTCCAAGAGAACCTTTGGCTGATACCTCTTACCATACCGGCTCATTGTCATAGAATCGTTGGCATGTCCCATGATCTCGGAGATAACAACCTCCTGTACGCCTGCTTGCTTCATGGTGTCGGTTACCGTATGACGCAGGCTATGAAACACCTTGGCCTTGTCAGTGGTCACATGACTCCTGTTAAACTTCTGGAACCACTTACCAAAGGCATTGCTGTAACCATCTGCCTCTCGCCAATTCAGGTTCATCCATAACCGTGGAACCCCATCAGCACGGAGTCGTTCAACATATTTCAGGAACCCACACTTTAGCAGGGCAGGGTGGAGCGGTATGACCCTTTTGCTGGATAATGTCTTTACCTTCTTGTCCTGGTCATCGTTGACGCTGAAGCACCACACGTCATCAATCTGCTGCACATCAGCCACATACATCTGACATATCTCGTCCAACCGCAAGCCTGAGAACATGGCCACTACCGGAATCCAGTACCGTTCAGGTTTCTCCTGGTCCCTTGGCAAGCACCCCAGTATCAATTTTAGCTCTTCAACAGTATAAGCCTTACGCTCCTCGTCACTCCTGCGCTTCTCAGGTATGAGCATACCTTGGGCGTAGTTGACGGTAAGGAGGCTACCCTTGACGCAATAACTAAGCAGGGAATTAAGCCTCGATATATATTTGTTCGCAGACTTGATGCTCATAGGAGTTACATCAGGAAGGTCAAGCACCTCTGAGGCTGTCTTGCCTGGATATATCTTGTACTGGTTGGCTGGGAGTCGCATAAGCTTACTTCGGAAATCAAGCACCACGGCCTTGGTTATGCTCTTCACGTCCACGTCACCGAGGATATCCTGTATCAGCCTATGGCAAGCAACGATCTCAATTTTCGTCTTGGGTGTCCACCTTGTCTCGTGCATGACAACGTACTCTTGCATCAGGACGGATAGCAAATGACCTTTACTTGGGGCCTTACGTTTCGCTGGGCATAGTTCACCTACCACATTTTGCAGTTGATCACCGGACAGCACACCAGCACGGATCAGGGCAAACACCTGCTGCACTCTAAGCTCGATACCAACAGCAAGGAGTCTCGCACAATTGGTGTCAGTAGCCTTCAGTGACTTTTTTATTTCGCATGTAGGGAATTTTGGTCTTAGGTCTACGGGTATGGCAATCCTGTAGTAGTAGCGACCATTACGGGTTGTAAGATGGGATGGATAAAACAAAACCTCTACCTCCAGTTGGTCCAAATCTTGGACCATCCTGTCAGTAGAGGCTCACAACACTAGCAAAATCAGCTAGTTACAAAACTGGCGGAGAGATAGGGATTCGAACCCTAGGTACCTTTCGGTACACCTGATTTCGAGTCAGGCACCATCGACCACTCGGACATCTCTCCGTTTATGACTTGGGCACTTCCCGGTGTGGCTCTCGTCGAGCTTTGAACGCCGAGGAAAAGTTTACCACGTTGTGTACCAAATTTTTCTGCGTTATGCAAGGTTTTCCTGGTGTGAGTCGCCTCTGGCGCTGAGACTATAACCCCTTCGCCTGTGACTCTGTTGCCGCTGCCAGCTTCTCGCTTTCTTTATTCTGCAGCTTGGCCCGCTTTTTCTCGGCCCTGAGCGCGCTGAAGAAGTTGCTGAGCAGGGCGGAGGTCTCCTCTCCGCGCACCCCGGGGGTGAGGACGACGCTGTGGTTCAAACGGGCGTCGTTGGAGAAGTCGAAGAGCGAACCGGCCGCGCCTCCCTTGGGGTCATAGCTGCCGAAAACCACCCGGTCCAGACGCGAGAGGATGATGGCCCCCATGCACATGGTGCAGGGCTCGAGCGTCACGTAGAGGGTGGCTCCGGTAAGCCGCCAGCTCTTGAGCTTCGCGGCGGCCCTGCGGATCGCGATCAGCTCGGCGTGGGCGGCCGGATCCTGCTTGCTCTCGCGCAGGTTGTGCCCGCGCGCGATCACCACGCCGTCCTTAACCAGCACGGCGCCAATCGGCACCTCGCCGATCGCCTCGGCCCGCTTCGCCTGGACTATCGCCTTCCCCATCCAGTAGTTGTCGTCTTTTAACATGTGGTCCTTTGCTGGGCTGGCGCGGATTTTGTCTTCGCTTGGCGGCTGTCGCCGGCGAGGACACAAGGGACTCAAAGGACGCTAGGGACGCGAAAGGAATAGAGGATCGCAGGAACGCGAGGAGCCCACCGCAGACAGATCTTTCCCTCAGTGCAGCCCTTCGCCGGTCGAGGTCATCACGAGTTTGCCGTGCTTTACCCCTTTGACGCCGATCAGCTCGTCGGCGATGCGCCGCACGTCGCGTGCCTTGCCGCGTACCACCAGCACTTCGAGACAGTTGTGGGGGTCCAGGTGGACGTGCAGGGCGGAAACGATTTGGTCGTGGTGGGAGTGCTGTTGCTCGGTGAGCTTGTCCGAGAGGTCGCGCACGTGGTGGTTGTACACCAGGGTAACGGTGCCGATGGCGTCCTTCTCGTCTTCTTCCCAATCGAGCTCGACCTGCGCGGCCCGGATCAGGTCCCGGATCGCCTCGGAACGGTTCGCGTACCCTTTACGCTCGATCAGCCTGTCGAAACTCTCCAGGAGTTTGTCGTCCATGGAGATGCCGAACCTCACCGTTTCACCCATCCTGCCTCCCCTGACACTGCAATTCATTGAAATTGCGCGCCACTATACCTGAAAGCGCTCCGGGAGTCAAAATGTGGCGGAAGGGACGAGTAGGTGGGCGCCTGGAGGGGGCAAAGAGGCCTCAGCTTCCGGGTCGGGTTGCCTTTAGGTGGATCGATGGGGGGAGGGCGCAAGCGCCCCGGTTCTTCAGTGGCTCGTCGCGTTTACCTCGTGCAAAGATGCCTCGTGCACCGAGACCCGGTTCTTGCCGCTGCGCTTGGCGACGTAGAGCGCGTCGTCGGCTTCGCGCAACAGCTCGTCGACGCTCCCCTTGGGCTCGCGCCGGCAAGCGACGCCGAAGCTCCCGGTGACGGTGACGGTGAAGTCGGGGTAGACGAAACTGAAATTGAGCCCGGCGATGCGGCTGCGGATGCGCTCGGCGACACCCGCGGCGTTGGTCGCCTCGGCGCCGGGGAGCAGCACGGCGAACTCTTCGCCGCCGTAGCGCGCCGCTAGGTCGGCACCGCGGCACTCTGCGCCGATCGCCTTGCCGACCGCCGTGATGACCTCGTCGCCGGCCGGGTGCCCGAAACGGTCGTTGATCGCCTTGAAATTGTCGATGTCGATCATCAGTACCGAAAGCGGACCCGCTCCGCGCCGCCCGGCCTCGATGGCCAACAGTTCGCGGAAGGCCCGCCGGTTGAAAAGACCGGTCATGCCGTCTCTGAGCGCGAGCTCGCGCAACCGTTTGTGGTCGCGCGTCTTGATGAGCGCGGCGCTGAGACATTCGGCGACACCGGTGAGAAAGGAACGCGAAAGCGGCTGGGCCGTCTCGGCCACCTGGAACAGGCGCAGCACTCCGGGGACGCCCGGCAGCCCGAAGCTCACCTCGGCCCCCCCGGAGGGGTTGCGGGAGGCGCCGCCTTGCACCTGTTCGGCGTGCAGGCGGTCGAGCACCAGGCATTGCAGTTCGGTTTTGCCTGCGCCGGTACGCTTGGGGACGAAGGCCAGGCAGTCGAGGTCGCTTTCCGGGGCAAAGGAGAAGATGGCAAGGCCGTACCCGAAGTGCTCCTGGAGCCTTGCCGCGGCCGTGGCGCAGACCTGGGCGGGGTCGAGGTGCGCGTAGACGGCGCGACAGAAGTCGACCGTGAAGCGGGCCTCGCGCAGTCGCTGCGGGAGCACGCCGCCTCTGCCGTGCGTCGCTTGCCCAGCGTGTACCGAACGCCGTTCTTGGCCCGGCTCGATACGCCCGACGGCCTTTACCACTCTCATCCACTCCCCTCCTGGGCACGAAACCCGGCAAACAAATGCAAACAGCCAGACCTGACGCAAAGACGCGCCCTGCGCCCTAGTTGTTTAGGGAACTTATCGGCAGATCATGAGGAAAGTTGACAGAAAAATAGGGAGGGGCCGGGCAGAAATATTCCTGCCCGGCCTTTTGGGGAAGCTGTCTGACTGCGGCCTACCAGAGCGAGGTGAGACCTTCGCGAACCGCATACTTGGTGAGAGCCGCTATGCTGTTCACGTTGAGCTTCTTCATGATGTTGAGACGGTGGGTCTCCACGGTCTTCACCGAGATGTTCAGGGTGAAGGCGATGTCCTTGGTGTTGCGGCCGTCGGCGGTGTGCCTGAGCACGTCCTGCTCGCGCTTGGAGAGCACCACGAAGTTCCCCAGGGCGTCCTGGGTGTTCTTCTGGGTGTACATGTTGATCAAGAGATCGGTGATCCGCGGGTCGAGGTAGGACTTCCCGGCGGCAACCGCCCGGATCCCCTTCTCCAGTTCGGCGATCACGCACTCCTTGCCGAGGTACCCCTTGGCCCCAGCCTTGAGGGCTGCGGTCACGTTGGCCCGCTCCTGGCTGGAGGAGAGGATCAGCACGTTGGTGCTCGGGAGGTCCGCGAGGATGCGCTGGGTCGCCTCGATACCGTTGAGAACCGGCATGACCAGATCCATGACGATGACCTCGGGCCGCGCCTCGCTCGCCTTCTCGATGGCCTCGCGGCCGTCAGAGGCTTCGGCTACCACTTCGATGTCCGGGGAGTTCTTGAGCAGGGCCTTGAGCCCCTCGCGCAGGATCCGGTGATCGTCGACCAGCATAACTTTGATGCTCATGTTGCCCTCCTACTTGGCTTAAACTGGAATCGCGCGGGATAGCCGGCTTGCCGCCCGCGCGCTGCATCTGCATCCGAAGAACCTTTCAATCAGGCGGTTCCCATGGCCCGGCACAACTCGTCCGACAACTGTTTCAGGTTGTAAGGCTTGGCCACCAAGCCGTTCACCCGCATCTCGCGTTTCTCGTCCAAAAAGGGGTCGGCCGTGTAGCCGCTGGAAATGATGAGCACGGCGTCGCTGTCCATGGAGCGGATCCGGTAGGCCGCCTCCTTCCCCCCCATCCCGCCGGGGACCGTCATGTCCAGGATCACCGCGGCGAAGGGGTCGCTCTCCAGGTTCTGCCGGTAGAGATCGACCGCCTGGGCGCCGTCGCAGCAGGTCGTGGTCCGGTAGCCGAGCCGGTTCAGCATCTGGGAGGCGAGGTTGCGGATCATCTCCTCGTCGTCCATGACCAGGATCGCCTGCCCCTGCGCGGCACAGCGTGCCGGTGGCGGCTCAGGCTCGACCCTTGGCTCGGCGAGCGCCTGCTCGCTCTGGCTTGCCGCCGGCAAAAGGAGCTCGAAGCTGGTTCCCGATCCGGGGGTGGACCAGACGCTGATGGCACCCTCGTGGCGCTTGACGATCGAGAACACCGACGCGAGACCCAGCCCCGACCCCTTGGGCTTGGTGGTGAAGTAGGGGTCGAAGATCTTGGCGAGCAGCTCGGAGGGGATGCCGCACCCCTCGTCGGCTATCACGATCTTCAGGTAGCGCCCCGGGACCAGTCCGCGACCGTAACCCGCGTCGATCACCTGGTTTGCCGCCGAAAGGGTGAGGGTGCCGCCGCTCGGCATCGCCTGCACCGCGTTGAGGATCAGGTTGTTGAGCGCCTGGTGGATCTGCCCGGGATCCGCATTGAGCTGCCAGAGGTCCTCGGGGAGCTTGAGCTCCGCCTTGCAGTTGCCGCCGCTTAAGAAAAGCGAGGCCGCCTCGCAGATGAGGGCCTGGGTGCAGACGCTTTTGCGGACCGGCTCGCCGCCGCGTGCGAAGGTGAGCAGCTGCCGGGTCAGCGCCGTGGCTTTCGCCACCGCCTTTTCGCTGTCCTCCAGGCGCGCATCCAGAGGGCTCTCCTTGTCCAGCTGCAGGCGGGCCAGCGAGATGTTGCCGGTGATCGCCATCAGGATGTTGTTGAAGTCGTGGGCGATCCCGCCGGCCAGCACCCCGAGAGACTCCAGGCGCTCGATTTTCTCGCGCTCCATCTGCAGCTTTCTGCGTTCGCTCACGTCGAGGTAGAGCGCCGCAACCTGTCCCTTCTCCGGAGAGTACACTTGCACCTCGTAGTAGCGGTCCGATCCCTGGGAACAGTGCTCCAGGCGTGCCGGCTGCCCGGTGATGGCCACGGAGGCCAGGCAGTTGAGCCAGCGCTCCTCCAGATCCGGGAACACGAGGCTCAACTGTTTGCCGATCAGCTGTTCGCGGCGCAACCCGGTAAGCCGTTCGAAGGCCGGGTTCACCTCGAGGAAGCGGTAGTCGATGCCGTCGGGGCCTATCACCCCCTCGAGCAGCGAGAACCCCTCCTGCAGCGAGCTGAACAGGCCGCGGTAGCGGCTCTCGCTCAAAAGCAACTGCTCGGTCGCCTGCACCCGTGCCGTGATGTCGAGGTTGGCGCCGATGAAGCGGGGCTCCCCTTCGGCGTCCCGGTACACCTTCCCCTGGGAGGAGACCCAGTGGATGGAGCCGTCGGGCCAGACCACCCGGAACTCCTGGTGGTAGTCTCCGCCGGAAGTCTCGCCGGCCCGCTGTACCGCGAGGTCGACCCGGTTGCGGTCCTCGGGATGGATCCGGCCCAGCACGTTGCGGTACTCGACCTGCACCCCTTCCAGCCCGAACATGACCTGGCTGCGCTCGTCCCAGGTAACCTGGCCGGTCCCGGGGCGGTAATCCCAGGTGCCCAGAGCCGCCGCGTCGAGCGCGAGGCGGAGCTGTTCACGGCTTTGCAAAAGCGCCACGTTCTGCGCCTTGAGCTGGTGCTCCAGCTCGATACGCTCGAGGGAGTCGTCCACCGCCTCGAACAGGAGTTCCTTGGCTACCGGTTTCACCAGGTACCGGCTGACGTTCAGGTTCAGGCAGTCCAAAAGCAGCCGGGATTCCAGGTGGGCGGTGATGATGATCACCCGCGTCTCCGGGGCGAGGCTGCGCAGCTTTTGTACCATCTCGATGCCGCTCATGCCGGGCATCTGGATGTCGGACATGACGATCTGCGGTCGCAACTGCCGGAACAGCTGAAGCCCCTGCGCCCCGTTCGTTGCCGCCACCAGGTTCAGCTCAGGGTAACGCCTGGCGAGGGCGGTCTGCAAGGCCTCGAGGGCATCGGTGTCGTCCTCGACGATCAGCATCGTGTAGTTTGGGGCGAGTCGGTCTGCTGCCACGTACGGTTCTCTCCGACGGTTTGATGCACTGCCCGGTTGGTGCTGGCGAAGTAGCGGCTAACGCCCGACTGGCTGTCCCGGGGGGATCTCCACTGCCGGCGCCCTGAGGGGGCCTCGGGGAATGCGGAAGCCATCTGTGCAGCTCCAGCTGTCGGACTAACCTGCACCTCAGGTGCGCCCGGAGCCTGCTAGTGTCTCAGAACTAACAGATTATTAGCACCCCTGTCTGTCAGGAGTTCTCAACAGTGTGCAGCTAAATGGCTACTTTTTTGCGGATAAGGGGGGAAGTGCTGTCACCGGGCGGGGGTTATGCCGTGTTGGAGGGCGAAGCTTACCAGCGAGGGGATGTTGTGCACCCCTAATTTCTGCATCAGGCGGGAGCGGTAGGTGTCTACGCTTTTGGAGGATAGGGCGAGTAGAACGGCGATTTCGGAGCTGGACTTCCCCTCCACCACGAGTTGGAAGATTTCCAGTTCGCGGCGGCTGAGACTTTCCAGGGGGCTCTTGTGGGAATTCTGCTGATGTTGGCCCTGTCCCTCGAGCGGGTTCACCACACCGGCGCCGAAATACTGTCGGCCGCGCATCACGGTGCTCACCGCGGTCACCACCTCTTCGCCCGCCGATTCCTTGAGCAGGTAGCCCCGGGCCCCGGAGCGCAGCGCCCGGTAGCAGTGCTCGCTCGAGTTGTACATGGAGAGGACCAGGACCTTCACTTCGGGGAGTTGCTCGCAGATAAGCCGCGTGGCCTCGATGCCGTTTAACTCCGGCATGGCGATGTCCATGATCACCACGTCGGGCGCGAGCTCGATCGTCTTGGCGACGGCCTCCCGACCGGTCATCGCGCTGCCGACCACGGTGAAACCTTCGCGGGCCTCCAGGTTCATCCTGAGTCCGTCGCGCACCAGGGCATGGTCATCGGCAATGAGAATCCGTACGGTCATTGCTTTCGGTAACTCCTCGAAAAGATCTGGGGGGAGCGGACCCCTCTGGAGAGTATCGGCGAACCCGTTAGGAAGCTGAAGTTCCAGCGGGTTCGCCGATCATACACGAAAAATGCCGGGTCGGTAACACAAATGTAAGGTTTGCAGGCTTTTCCGCTCGCCTCCCTCCCGGAGGGTGTCAGCGCTTCAGGTAGCTGCGGATCCCGGTCTCGAAACTCTGCGGCGCGAAGCCGAAGGTGGCGCTCCAGCTGCCGTCGCAGGTGTTCCCCTTAACCAGCATCTCCAGCTGGTCCGAGGTGAGCGGGAAGAAGGGGAGCCGCTGCAGTACCGGCACCACCAGGCGCATCAGGGCGAGCGGGTTTCTCACCTTGAAGACCCCTTTCATCCCGAGCGTGCGGGCGATGGTGTCCAAAAGCTCGTTGTAGCTCAGGCGGTCCGGTCCGCACAGCGCGTAGGTCGCGCCGATCGTCTCCGGGAGCTCGAGGGCGCCGGCGAAGCAGCGGGCCACGTCGTCGGCGGCGATCGGCTGCAACTGGTAGTTGCCGTCGCCGATCACCGGCATGGCGGGGAGGGCCTTGATCATGCCGGCGAGCATGTTGACGAAATCGTCCTTGGGGCCGAAGACCACCGAGGGGCGGAAGATGGTCCAGTCCAGAGCCGAGGCGCGCACCTCCTCTTCG
Organism: Geomonas silvestris; assembly: GCF_014193515.1. Taxonomy (GTDB): domain Bacteria; phylum Desulfobacterota; class Desulfuromonadia; order Geobacterales; family Geobacteraceae; genus Geomonas; species Geomonas silvestris. Next base: position 341,737 of record NZ_BLXX01000003.1, read on the forward strand.
GCCCGGTACTTGGTCTCAAAGTAGCCGGTGCGGGCCTCGGGTCCGGTTCCCAGCGCGGACATCTGCAGGAAGCGGCGCACCCCGCCTTCGCGGCTGGCGCTCAAAAGGTTGCGGGTCGCCTCGACGTGGAGCCGCTCGAAGGTGGTGCCGCGTCCGGGGAACTCGCGGATGATGCCGATCAGGTTGACGGTGGCGTCGCAGCCGCGGGCCGCAGCGGCGACGCTGGCGGGGACGGTGGCGTCGCCTTCCACCTGCTCGCAGCCGGGTTCCGTCACCCCGCTTCTGCGGTGCACCAAGAGGCGCACGCTGTGCCCGCGGGAGACCAGCTCCCGGCGCAGATGTCCCCCCACGAAACCGGTCCCGCCAGCCAGAAATATCCTCATACTGCCTCCTTGTCGGTGCTGCCGCAAGGCAACAGTCTACCAGCGGGGCAGGAATTCGCCAGCGGCACTCTGTCATTTGTATACAAAGTGCCTTGTGCTTGGCTGCGTACTGTGTTAAAAAAGGCTGCTAATAAACAGCTAGAGGAGAACCTCCATGGCCGAGATAGAGCAGGGTGACGTTTGTTACACATTCGAAGCGGCAATTGAGATGGCTGCCCAGATGGAAAACGAGGGGTTCAGAAGCTACCTCGCCGCGCTGCGCCTGGTGAAGGACAAGGCTGCCCGCGAGATCTTCAAGGATGCGGCGCTGGACGAGCTGGAGCACAAGCACCAGTTGGAGAAGTGGCTGGTCGAGGGGCAGATGAAGGGGGGAGGCGAGCTGCAGAAGCCGGTCCCCACCATGAACCTGGACTACGTCTTGGCCAAGCGCGAGCTGCGTCCGGACTCCGACGCCCGCGAGGCCCTCGCCTACGCCATCCACCTGGAGAAGGGCTCCATCGAGTTCTACCAGAAGATGTCCCGCGGCTGCGAGGGTGCCCCGATGGCCGCGCTCTTCAAGCAGATGCTGGCTGACGAGACCCGTCACCTGCAGTCGCTGGAAGATCTCTACGAGTGCCACTTCATGGCGGAGAACTAGAGCCCCCCGGATCAAACAGCGTCGTTTGGGCTTCCAGGCCCGGCTTTGCCCGGGCCGCAAGGGTGCCCCCTGCGCAGTGTCGCACAGGGGGCTTTTGCCTTGGCGAGGCAACCGATAAAAAAGCCCCACCCCGGAGCGGAATCCGGCGGTGGGGCTTTTTCAGTTCTGTCTGGTGGCTCTAGCTCTAGACGATTTCGACGAGCTTGATGTCGAAGTTCAGTGCCTGGCCGGCCAGCGGATGGTTGGCGTCGATGGTGATCGTGGTGTCGTCCATGTCGGTGATCAGCACCTGGAACACCTGGCCGTCCTCCTGGGTCACTTCGAGCTGCTGCCCGAGTTCCGGCTTGAGTTCCGCCGGGAGTTCGCTGCGCGGCACCTGGGCCACCATCTCCTCGATCCGCTCACCGTAGGCCTCGTCGACCGGGATGTGGATCGTCTTGGCCTCGCCGACCTCGAGCCCGACTACCCCATTTTCAAAACCGGGGATCACCTCGCCGCCGCCGATGGTGAATTCCATCGGGCCGTGGCTGCAGCCGCAATCGTCCTCCGAGCACTCGGAGGAGTCGAATACGGTGCCGTCATCGAGCCTGCCGGTATAATGAACCTTTACGCGGTCCCCTTCTTTAGCCTTTGCCATTGTGCACCACCTCATTTTATGTTTGGTTGCTAATTTTGACGAGAATACCAGATTGCCCGGCAGGTTGCCATAGCTAAAGTTGGCCTTGCCCGCCGTCCTCCACACCCTACTTTACCCGATCCCGAGGTTCAGGGGAAAGCACAATCACTTCACTTACGCCAGGCGACATGGTATGTATCGGGGAGGAGGTCGTCATGGAAACCAGAAACCATTCCACCGTGTTCAACGGTATCGTGGTGGACATAGAGCAGATGGAGGTACTGATCGGCAAGCAGGGGTGGTACACCTACCAGATCGTGCGCCATCCGGGAGGGGCGGCCGTGTTGCCGCTGCACGAGGACGGCAGCGTGACGCTGATCAGGCAGCTGCGCCCGGCGGTGGGCGAATTTTTGCTGGAACTCCCGGCGGGGCGGCTCGCGCCGGGTGAAGATCCCATGCTTGCCGCGGGGCGGGAACTCGTCGAGGAGACCGGGCTGAGCGCCGCGGGGCTTGAGTCGCTCGGCGTACTGCACTCCTCTCCCGGCGTCTTCGACGAGGTGATCCACCTCTACCTCGCCACCGGCCTCACCCAGGGGGAAGCACGGCCCGAGGACTACGAGGAGATATCCTGCGTCCGGCTGCCGCTCGCCGAGGCGCTCAAGATGGCCGAGGAGGGAACGATCACCGACGGCAAGACGATCGCCGCGCTTTTGCGCGCACGGAGGTGCCTGCCATGATACTGGTGGCACGGGTGGGCGCGGAACAGGCGGGGCTTCGCTTGGACGACGGGGTGAAGCAGTTCTTCCCGCAGTACTCCAAGGGGGAGATCAGGCGGGTGATCGACTGGGGGGGGTGCAGCATCGGGCAGCTCACGGTGCGGGTCGCCTCGCGGACCCTCAAGGAGGGGGACGAGATCGCCTTCGGGGTCATGGAGCCGGAACGCTGCATCGAGCTGGTCTACCAGAAGGGGGATCTCCTCTACGAGGACAAGGACTTTCTCGCGGTGCACAAGGCGGCCGGCTTCAACAGCCAGCGGACCCCCTACCAGCTGAAGGGGACCGTCGAGTACGCCGTGGAGATGTACCTGAAGGGCATCGGGCTCAAGGAGCCGGCGCGGGTGGTGCACCGCCTGGACCGCGGCACCAGCGGCGTGATGTTCTTTCCCAAGAACAAGCAGGCGGCGACCCTCATCTCGCGGCTCCTTAAAGAGGGGAAGGTGCAAAAGACCTACTGGGCGCTCGTTTCGGGCTCGCCGGACCTCGCCCAGTGGAAGGTCGACGCCCCCATCGACAAGCTGAGCAAGTTCCGCTACGGCGTCTCCCAGTCCGGCCGGCTGGCCTGCACCGTCTTCACGGTCCTCGCCGAAGCTGGAGGGGTCACGGCGCTGGAGGCGAAGCCGCTTACCGGGCGGACCCACCAGATCCGGGTGCATTTAAAGCACAGCGGCTTCCCGATCATCGGCGACGAGAGCTACGGCGGCATTCCCGCTCCCCGGATGATGCTGCACTGCCGCAGCATGCGCTTCACCGGCCCCAGGGGGAAGGTGATCGAAGCGGTCGCCCCCATCGACACCGAGTTTGCGGCGCTGGCGCCCGAACTGGAGCGGCTGGTTTCCCCGGCCTGACCCTGTCACGAGTGGTCATTCAGGGGATTTCGGGGAACCTTCCAAGCAGGTCCCCTCTCCCCCTGCGGGAGGGACAGGGTGAGGGGGAAGGCGCCACCTCGGCGCAGCTGGCAGCTTCACCCACCCCCCGGCCCCCTCCCGTCGAGGGAGGGGGAGATGTGGTACCCGAAAATCCCGGAAATCCTTCCGAACCTGGCGCGGGCTGCAAAGGCCTGGGCGCTCAGTTTTGATGGCAGTGGGCCAGGCGGAGAATACCCGCACGTTTTGTGCGGAAAACTTTGACTATCGCACCGGATTGTCGTACATGTACTGTCACAGAACCGGAATTAACTGTCGTAGCATCTAGCTGCAGGAGGGTCTTATGAAGAAAATGTTGAGGATCGTATTTCCCCTAGTGTTTGCCGTTGCCTGTGCCTTCTCGGTCTGGGCCAACGAACCGGCCGGTGCTCCGGCGGGGTGCGACAAGTGTCCCAAAGCGGCGGCTGCTGAAAAGGCCGCTCCGGCGCAAGAAGCTCAGGCTGCCGGGTGCGAGCACTGCGCCAAGATGCAGGGTGGCAAACCGTGCGCGGAGAAAGGGTGCGACAAGAAGGCGATGGCCGGCTGCGAGCACTGCGCGAAGATGAAGGGGGGGGCCGGCAAGCCCTGCTGCGACAAGGAAGCCAAGGCTGCGGCCGGCTGTGAGAACTGCCCGAAGATGAAAGCGGCGGAAGGAAAGCCGTGCTGCGACAAGGGGGCGAAGGCCGGTGCGGGGTGTGAGAAGTGCGCCAAGATGAAGGAAGGCGCTGCCAAGCCGTGCTGCGACAAGTCCGCCAAGGCCAAGGCCGGGTGTGACAAGTGCGCCAAGATGCAGAAGAAGCAGGCCAAGCCCTGCTGCGACAAGAAGGACCAGAAACAGTAGTCGATACAAAAGAAATGGCCGGTCAGGAGACCGGCCATTTCGTCGTGTGCGGGTCGAAGGCGAGCCCGCCGCCAGCTGCAGAGCCCCGCAATAGAGCCCGTACGGGCGCCCCGTCTCCCCCCTTCACCTTGAGCGGCAGACAGATAAGCTCGTACTCTCCCGGATCGATCCCCTCCAGGTTCAGCCCCTCAACAACCAGCACGTCGTTTTTCAAAAGGGTCCGGTGCACCGTGCCGTCGCCGTCCATCCCTTCGATGGAGAGGTAGTCGATCCCCACGAGCTTCACCCCCGCCTCGACCAGGTACTGGGCGCCGTCCACGGAGAGCGCGGCGAAGTCCGGCGAGAAGCCCGACTCCTGCCAGAGCCGGGAGTTCCCGGTCTTTAAGAGGAGCCGCTCCACGCCGCGGACCGGAAGCCGGTGCAGCTCCTTGCGTCCGATCACCTTGGTCTCCTCGAGTTCCAGCACCAGGGCCCGGCCGACCAGGCGCTCCAGCGGGATCTCGTCGATGGTCGCTCCCGCATCGTCGAAGTGGCGCGGCGGGTCGAGGTGGGTTCCGGCGTGGTTGCAGAAGGAGAGCCGGGAGACGTTGGCCTCGTCGCCGTTGGCGATCCGGTTCCAGGGGGAGAGTTCAAAGCCGCAATCCCCGGGATAGACCGGGAGCTGTGACGAAAGCGGGAGGGTGATGTCGTAGATGCGCATGGGCTCCTCCGGAATGTCCGTGCTGGTCGACTGGGTCATTATAGCGCGAGATGCCCAGGACGCGACCGGCTTCTCCCTCTACGCCTGAGCCTCTCCCTCGGTCATCCCCGCAATGAGACCGACCAGGTCGGCCTCGCTGAAGCTGTAGCGCTCGCCGCAGAACTCGCAGGTGACCTCTGCCCCGTGCTGCTCCTCGCGCAGCGAGGCCAGCTCCTTCCTCCCCATCGAGATCAGCACCCGCTCAATCCGTTCCCGGCTGCAACTGCAGGCAAAGCGGAGCTCCCTCTTCTCCAGGATGTCGTAGGGGATCCCGGCAAAGAGGAGTTCCAGGATCTCTTCCGGCGTCTTCCCCTCGCGCAGCAGCTGGCTCAGTGGCGGCAGCTGTTCGATGCGCGCCATGAGCTCCTCGATCACGTCCGGATCGACCGGCGGCACCGCCTGGATCAGGAAGCCGCCCGCTACCGCGACCTCCCCGGTCGGCTCCACGTACTCGGCGAGTCCCACCGCGGAGGGGATCTGCTCCGATTCGACCAGGTAGAGCGCCAGGTCCTGGGCGATCTGGCTCGTGTAGAGCTGGACCGTGCCGCTGTAGGGTTCGCGCATGCCGAGGTCTTTGGCAACGGTGAGAAAGCCGGCCCGGCCGATGGCACCCGGAACGTCGAGAGAGCCGTCCGGCTTTTGCAGGTTCACCTCCGGGTCCCCCACGTAGCCGCGCACGCTGCCGTTACTGTCGGCCTCGACGACGATCTTTTTGAGCGGTCCGTTTCCCTCGAAACGCAGCGCCACCCGCTGACCGGTCTTCAGGAACGCTCCCATGAGTGTCCCCGCCGTCAGTGCCCGCCCCAGGGCGGCCGAAGCGGTAGGGAGCGTGCCGTGCCGTTTGCAGATATCTTCCACGAGACCGGTGGTGAGGCAGGCGAGCCCGCGCACGTTGCCGGCCTTGGTTATGATGCGCACCAAATAATCCATTAAATCACTACCCCCACTCTTCCTACGATTTCTCCCTGTTTCAGGGTAAGTTCCTTCAGCGTGACGAGGTCCCAGCCGTTCAGTTCGCGCGAGCCCAGGCGTACCCGGCGGGCGAAGAGTTCCGCCAACGTGGGGACCCGGTTCAGGTCGCAGGTGATGAGATTGCCGCTGCAGGTTAAAAAAGGTATGTGTTCGACCACCTTGCGGGTCAGCCAATCGATGTCGAGCGGTGCCACCTGCTCCAGCTTCAGCAGCACGTACTTGCGTGCCGGGCTGAACTCCATCCCCTGGATGGTGAAGGTGGCCGAGAACGGGATGGCCGGCAGGAGCCGTTTCTTCATCTTTCCGGAGACCTCGCCGTAGCCGTTACAGAGCTCGATGGAGAGCTCGATCAGCTCCTCGTCCTGGGCCCGGCTCAAGAACTCGCGCTGCAGGTAGGCCTGCGAGATGCGGAACTCGCGCCTGGTGAAGAGATCATGGAGCTTCTGCTCCTTCATGAGCTCGGCCAGTGCAGGATTTTTCTCCTGTAATTTCCCTGCGATCTTGTCAAAGAGTGACATGTCTTTGTGCACCTGCCTTTCAAGGAGCCAAACGCCCGGGGCTTCGGGCCGGACTGCCAAAGAGGGGACCTTAAGCGCGCTGGCCCACCTGCCCATTTTACTCTTTAGACCAATCCCGCAGTGTAGTTAAATTCCGAGGCGCCGGGGAGTGACTGGCCTTTGCGGTAGGCCTCCAGGACGCGCTCGCGCTGTTCGGGGGCGAGCTGGGAGACGTCGAGGAGGAAACTTCCGCACCCCAGCTGGCGCAGTTCGCTGCGGTACTGGGTGAGCGCGAAGGGCGTCTCGGCACTGACCACGGTGAGGCGGTCCTTTACCTTCACCGCGTACTGGTCGCCGCGGTCCGAGACGAGCCCGGCGTCCCCCTTCACCTCCTTGATCGCGATCTTCGAGGTGATCACCGGGACCGGCGCGAAGAGGAGGGTGCCGCGCTTGATCTTCAGCTCGGCCCCCAGAAGTTGCGCCAGGTTCTCCCGGTCGTCCTCTATGTACAGGGTCGCCCGGGTGGCGCCGAGTTCCTGCCAGCTCAAAAGCGCCTGGGTGTTCAGCGAGTAGAGCCGGTAATCGGTAGAGAGCTCGGCATCGGTCCCCTTGAAGAACTGGAACTGGGAGAGGTTGGTGAGCTCGAAGCGCTTCAATCCGGAACGGAGCAGGTACTGGACCGCCTCCTGGTAGAAAGCGAGGTCCGCTTCGAAGATCATGAAGGGGAGCTGCCAGACGATGCGGGCCTCGTACCCTTTAAGCTTGCGCAGGTACTGCGGGATCTGGTGCAGGTTGGCGCGCGATACCGGGAGGATGATCTCGTCCACCATGTCGCGGTGCAGTTCGTGCCAGTCCTTGAGCTGCTCGAGCCGAACCGCCAACTCCTCCTTCCCCTTGTGGGGGACTGATGGGCGCTGGCGCACCAGGGAGGCAAGGGCCCGCTTGCGCCCCTCGCCGCTTTTCTGCTTCAGCGCCCCCACGGTTGCCTCGGCGAGCCAGGCGTAGAAGACGCGCCGGATATCTTTGAGCTTGGCGGCCGGGATGAGGAGCGCGGGGAAGTCCGGGGCGCTCAGCTTGGCGAGGGTGAACTGGGTGTCGCCGGTCTTGGAGAACTGTCCCCTGAGCACCCCTTCCATGTCGCTGGTGCGCGCCGCCTCAAGTTCGCCCAGGTCAAACCGGGTGCTGAACCTGGTGCGGAACACCTCCGCCTCGATCTGCATCCCCTGGTCTGCATAGGAGATGTTCAGGATGCAGGGGATACTGTCACCCTTCACCGAGTCGAGCCGTTTCAGACAGGCGTTCTCGCTCATGGTGAAGGCGGTCTCGGAGGAGACCTTGAAGACCGAGTCCCCCAGCTTGAACGGGAAGGGGGAGGGGGTGCTGACCAGGGTGTTTTCCTTCACCTGCTTCACCGGTTTGCCGACGACAAAGAGTTCCTTGATGGTGAAGGCGCGTCCCGCCATATCGGATTTGGGTTGGACCCGGATCCGGTCCCCGACGAAGAGGCGGTCCCGGGTGTCGAAGCTGATCCGGTTGCCGCGGATCTCGCGGATGTCCCCCAGGTAGCGGCCGGTGGCCCCCTTGATGGACGGGGTGGAGATGTCGGTCGGCTGGTGCGAGGCGAGGAACCCCTTGGTGGGGACCCGCCCGAAGGATTGCTTGAGCAGCCCCTTAGCCTCGGTGACCGCGGCGGCGTAGTTTTCGGGGGCGGAGTCCAGTACCATCCGGTAGGCCCCGATGACGCTCGCCACGTACTCGGCGGACTTCATGCGCCCCTCGATCTTGAGCGAGTGGACGCCGGCCTCCATGAGCGCCGGGATCATCTCGATGCTGGAGAAGTCGTTGGTGGAGAGGTAGTACCCCTCCTTCCCCTTGTGCTTGTACTGGCGCCGGCAGGGCTGCGCGCAGCGCCCGCGGTTGCCGCTGTGGCCGCCCAAGAAGGACGAGAAGTAGCACTGCCCGGAGATGGAGAAGCAGAGCGCGCCGTGGATGAAGCACTCGATCTCGGCGCGGCTCGCCTCGACGATGGTCTTGATCTCGTCGATGTGCAGCTCGCGGGCAAGCACCACGCGCTCGAAGCCGAGCTCCTCGAGCTGGCGCACGCCCAGCGAGTTGTGGATGGTCATCTGGGTCGAGGCGTGCAGCGGGATGCCGGGGAAGAACTCGCGGGCCAGGCGGGCCACCGCGAGGTCCTGCAGGATCACCCCGTCCACCCGCATCGCCTCCAGGGCGGCCAGGGTGTCAACCAGTTGGGGGAGCTCATTTTCCTTAACCAGCGTGTTGAGCGTCACGTAGACCTTCTTGCCGGTGCCGCGGGCATAGGAGGTCATGCGCTCCATCTGGGAGAGGGAGAAGTTCTTGGCTTTGGCGCGGGCGGAGAAGTCTTTGAGCCCTGCATAGACGGCATCGGCGCCTTTTTCCATGGCGGCGAAAAAGGCTTCCAGGGAACCTGCGGGAGAGAGGAGTTCCGGCTTCGTGGGGACAGTTTTTTTCATTATAGACATGTGGCTTAGAGTACCGGAAGGGGTGGAAAGGGTCAAGCTCATTGAAGGGCGGGGGGATTGACTTAGGAGAGGGGGCGGATGGAGTCAGCGGCAGCGCCAAGGCGAATCCTCCCTGTCCCTCCTTTTGCAAAGGAGGGGACGCGGGGGGAAGGGCTGCGCTACGTGGATGGAGTGCTGCGGGTTACGCTGATCGTCGGAGGGACTTCAAAAAATGTTGTTCCGAGGAAGCTACGAGATTGTTCCGGCGGGGTCAGAGGGACAGGGTGAGGGGGAAGGCGCCATCTCTTCACAAATGGCAACTTCACCCACCCCCCGACCCCCTCCCGTCAAGGGAGGGGGGGATATGCTTCTGCCAAAAAGGCGTTCAGGGGACAGAGACGTTCTAAAGGGACAGGGCGCCGGGCGGAGCCCATTCATCTTATTTGGGCTGGATCGGCAGGTATTTGTAGCGGGCGCGCTTCTTGGTAAGCTCGGCCAATGAGAAGAGGTCGGACTGTGAGATCACCCAGACGCTGTCCTCGCGTTTAAGTTTGATCCCCTTGGTGACGTACTCGGTGCCGGGGACGCTCCCCTCGAAGCCGAGCTTCGCGTGCACCGTCGCTGCGCGGTCTCCCTTGAAGGAGACGCGGGCTTCCTGGATCTTCTCCCAACAGCAGGCGGGCTTGCGCGGGGCGGCGGCAAGCTTCTGAGCGAAGCGCTCCTTCCCTTCCTTGCCGCCGGCGGTCCGGTCGTAGAGCTCGGCGTAGCGGCCGTCGCGCCAGAGGTCGAGGATCTTTTCCAGATCCTGGATGACGGCCTGCTCGTCGCTGCCCGGGGGGCGCGGCTCTGCCTTGCGACGCGCCTCGGCGGGGAGGGCGAAAAGCGAAAGAGCGAGGAGCATAAGCAGAACGATTCGGGCCATGGGCACCTCCTACGGATTCAGGTCGCACCAATGATACCGCAAAAGGAGGCGCGGGCGAGCTGCCGGCGGCCCTCGAACCGGGGACGCCGGAGCGTCCCCCGAGGCATTCCCACGCCGGAGCGTGGGAACGAATGTGGTGCTTCGTGGCTACAGGGTTTTGTCCGCGGCGGCCGCGAAGAGCTTCAGCTTGTCCATGAGGGCCGCGAACTTCTTGGGCTTTAAGGACTGCGGGCCGTCGGAGGAGGCCTTCTCCGGGTCCGGGTGCACCTCGATGATCAGACCGTCGGCACCTGCGGCCACCGCCGCGTAGGACATGGGGGCGATGTAGTGGTAGTTGCCGGTCCCGTGCGAGGGGTCGATCACGATCGGGAGGTGGGTCTTCGCCTTGAGGACCGGGATCGCCGAGAGGTCGAGGGTGTTGCGGGTGGCGGTCTCGAAGGTGCGGATGCCGCGCTCGCAGAGGATGACGGACTGGTTCCCCTCGCTCATGATGTACTCGGCGCTCATCAGGAACTCCTGGATGGTCATCGACATGCCGCGCTTCAAGAGGATCGGCTTGTTGATCTGCCCCACCTTCTTAAGGAGGGCGAAGTTCTGCGAGTTCCTCGCGCCGATCTGCAGCATGTCGGCGTAGGAGGCGACCAGGTCGACGGAGTCGGGATCGATCACCTCGGTCACGAAGGGGAGCCCGGTCAGCTCGCGGGCCTTGGCGAGGAACTTGAGGCCCTCCTCCTCGAGCCCCTGGAAGGAGTAGGGGGAGGTGCGCGGCTTGAAGGCGCCGCCCCTCAGCATCTGGGCGCCGGCCGCCTTTACGGCTTGCGCACTCTCGATGATCTGGCTCTCGCTCTCCACCGAGCAGGGACCGGCCATGACGACAAGCTCGCTGCCGCCGATAGCGAGGCTGTCCGAGATGCGCACCACGCTCGCCTCTTTCTTCACTTCCTTGGAGGCGAGCTTGTAGGGCTGCAGGATGGGGACCACGCTCTCCACGCCCGGCATCGACTCCAGGGCCTGCAACACGCTCTTGCCCCGCTCGTCCCCCACCGCCCCGATCACGTCACGGGTGGTGCCGTGGATGATGTGCGGCGTGTAGCCCAGTTCCTTGATCCTCTTGGTTACTTCGTCCCGGTCCTTCCGCGCTGCTCCCGACTTCATGACGACGATCATGCTCCCTCCTCCGTGTGGTCCCCCAAAAGCGACAGGGCCGGAAGGATTGCCCCCCGGCCCTGTTTCTGTTCGTGCTATTTCGGCTTCTGAGAACCGGAAAGAGGGGGGAGGCTCCTGTCCCACCCCGGCTTTCGGTTCGTAATTTTTGGTTTTCGGCTACCTCAAATTACAACTCTACCCGGGGCGACGGCCTAAAATAAAAGCCGTACCAAAAGTAAAAGTTGCTAAAGGTAAAGTAGCCAGTGTTGATCATGGCGCTAGTATCTGCCAGTTTGTCCTGTCGATGTCAAGGAAAAAGTGTTTACGGGATGCGGGGTGCGCAGGAGGGGCTGGCTGAGCTCAGGGAAAGCTCCCTCACAGGCGGGGTTGTTCCTTATCGGCTGTCGGGCAAACGATGGCGCTGAGACAGTGAGAAAAGGCGGGATTCTCTCTAAGCCAACCGGGAAAAAACTCTAGCTCCAGTACACCAAGTTGTTTGACAATCCAAATGGTTTCCGCTAATTTGGCTGCAATGCACGACTGGCTTACCAGCTACGGTTACGGCTCGCTGTTTCTTTTGAGTTTTCTCGCTTCGACGCTGATCCCCCTGGGCTCGGAATGGCTCCTGGTCGCCATGCTCCTCGCCAAGTACGATCCGGCGCAGGTGGTGGCCGTTGCCACGCTGGGCAATTACCTTGGGGCCTTGACCAGCTACGCCATCGGCCTGTATGGTGGCGAGTTCCTCAGGGTGAAGGTGCTGCGCATGGACGAGCGCGCCACCCAGCGGGCCGAGAGGATCTACGGGAAGTTCGGGTCCTATTCGCTGCTTCTTTCCTGGCTGCCGGTGGTCGGAGATCCGCTCTGCCTGGTAGGAGGGGTGCTTCGGATAGGCTTTTTGCGCTTTTCGGTCCTGGTCTTTGCGGGTAAGCTGGTCCGCTACGCCGCCGTCGCCTGGCTCACCATGCAGGGCGCTTCGCTAACTTGATCCTCCGGACCGGCCGTACCCCGCAGGCGCCTGGCGCACGCCTGTGACGGCCTTCCGGGTTCTAGGAGTTCTATGCTTTCTTGCAGTACCAAGACCTTGGCCAACGGGTTGCGACTGGTGGCCGTCGACATGCCGCACCTGCACAGCGCCGAACTGGCGGTCTACCTGAAGGCCGGCGGCCGCAACGACCCGCCCGAAAAGGCGGGGATCTCCCACTTCCTGGAGCACATGCTGTTTCGCGGCTCCCGCGAGTTCGCCTCCAACCTGGAGCTGGAGATCGCCTTCGAGGCCATCGGCGGCAGCGTGAACGCGGCGACCGACGAGGAGACCACCTGCTACTTCTCGCGCGTCCACCCCGACCAGATCCCGGAAGGGGTGCGCCTGTTCTCCTCGATGCTGCTCTCCCCGAGCCTGGAAGGGATCGAGATCGAGAAGCGGATCATCACCGAGGAGGCGCTCGAGGACATCAACGAGCGCGGCGAGGAGACCAACACCAGCAACCTGGCAAGCCGCCTGCTCTGGCCCGGCCACCCGCTCGGCATGCCGACCATAGGCTACCTCGATACCATCAAGGGATTCACCGAGACGGACCTGCGCGCCTACCTGGCGGAGAACTACGTCCCCGGCAACGCGCTCATCGTGGCGGCGGGGAAACTGGACAGCGAGCATTTCTTCAGCGCCTGCGCAGAGCACTTCGCCGGCTGGAGCGGAGCCCCTGCGAAGGAGCCCGTGCCGGTAGCCGAGGTGCAGGACGCGCCGCGTTCCCTGTTCGTCAAGGACTCGGACAGCCAGGTGAACCTGCAGATCGCCTTTCGCGGCTTTGCCCGGCGCGACCCGCGCATCATGGGGCTCAGGCTCATCCGGCGCATCCTGTGCGGGGGCGGCAGCTCGCGCCTGCACCTCGCCTTGCGCGAGAAGCTCGGCATCGTCTACTCCGTGGACGCCTCGCTGTCGGCCTACGAGGAGACCGGTGCCTTCGCCATCGAACTGGCCACCGCGCCTGAGAACCTCCTCCTGGCGGTATCCGAGGTGCTCAGGGAGGTGAAGAGCCTGGCCTTTGAGGATGTCGGCGACGCGGAACTCGAGCGCATCAAGGCCGGCTATTTCTACGACCTTGAGTACAGCGCCGACTCGACCTACGAGATGCAGGTGCGCTACGGCTGGGGGGAACTCATGAGCCTGGTGCGCTCCATCGAGGAGGACCGGATCGAGGCGGGCCGCATCAGCGCCGCGGAGATCAGGGAGAGTTCGCGGGCCCTCTTCGACCCGCAGAACCTGAACCTGGTCGCGGTGGGCCCTTGGAAGGCGCCGTCGCGCCGCGCGGTGGAAAAGCTGGTCAAGGAGTATCACAGAGGTTGGTAAAGTCATGACGTTTCCCGGTAACGCCCTTAAGAACACTATGTTTTCGGACTGGAACTATCACGCAGGAGCAACGATGAAGACGGCAATACTACTTATGGCGCACGGCAGCAGGATCGCCGAGGCCAACGACGCAGTGCGCGAGATCGCCCAGCGGGTGAAGCGGCTTACCCTTTTCGATATCGTCGAGGTCTCCTACCGGGAGCAGCACCTCCCCAACATCCAGCAGGGAGTGGACGCCTGCGTGGCGCAGGGTGCCCAGCGCATCCTCCTGGTCCCCTACTTCCTGTACCTGGGCGCCCACGTTCTGGAGGACCTCCCCGAGGAACTGGAGCAGGCGCGCCAGCGCTATCCGGACGTCGAGATGGTGCTCGGCAAGCACCTGGGTGTGCACAACAAGCTCGCCGAGGTGGTGGTCGAACGGATCGCCGAGAGCCTGAGCGAAGAGGGGTGGCACTGATGTCGGTGCACCTGCGCCCCGAGGAGATCGAGGCGGAGTCCTTCCGCATCATCGAGGCGGAGCTTGGGGCGCATCGCTGGTCCGAGCGCGAGTGGCCCGTGGTGCGGCGCGCGATCCACACCAGCGCCGATTTCGAGTGGTCGCAGAGCATGTGCTTCTCGGAAAACGCCATCGACAGCGCCCTTGCCGCCATCAGGGAGGGCGTAGGCGTGGTGAGCGACACCACCATGATCCTCTCGGGGGTCAGCAAGCTGCGCCTCAAACCGTTCGGGATCACCGCATCCTGCTACGTGGCGGATCCCGAGGTAGCGCGCGAGGCGAAGGAACTCAAGATCACCCGCTCGATCCTGGCCATGCGCCGGGCCGGGCGCGAGGCCGGAAACGGCATCTTCCTGATCGGCAACGCGCCCACCGCACTCTTCGAACTGATCCGGCTGGTCCGCGAGGAGAACCTGCGCCCCCGGCTCATCGTCGGGTTGCCGGTCGGCTTCGTCGGCGCCGCCGAGAGCAAGGAGGCGCTGAAGGAGCTGGCCCGGGAGATCCCCGAGCTCCCCTTCATCACCAACACCGGGCGCAAAGGCGGCTCCAACGTGGCCGCGGCGGTGATGAACGCGCTGTTGATCCAGGCTGAGCAGTAGCCGGGGTTGCCGCTTTGTCCTGAGGCAGGTCATGCGCCTGGCGGCAGTAGTTATCTTCGATACGTCGCACGCCGGGTCCCCTCTCCCCTTGCGGGAGAGGGGATGTGGTTTTCCCGGCAATCCCCGATGAAGTTTAAGAAAAAGATCTGCGACAGATCTTTTTGCTGGCTAAATTCCGTATCACTGGACCCACACCTATGAACGGTAAAAAGCTCAGATACGGCTACACCACGGGTTCCTGCGCTGCCGCGGCAGTGAAGGGGGCCGCGCAGATGCTGCGCGACCAGGCGCTGGTCAGCGAGGTGGAGCTGACGCTCCCCTGCGGCGAAACTGCGCACTTCAAGCTGCAGGGCGCCAGGCTCGAGGAGAACACCGCAACCTGTTACGTCGTGAAGGACGCCGGGGACGACCCCGACATCACCAACGGCGCCGAGATCCATGCGACCGCCAAGGTGGACTACTTCACCAGGCGGCGGCTGGTCATCAAGGGGGGCGTGGGGATCGGCAAGGTCACCAAGCCGGGGCTCGCGGTCCCGGTCGGGGAGTGGGCCATCAACCCCGTGCCGCGCCGGATGATCATGGAGGTGGTGAAGGAGGTCTTCGCGGTGCGCTGCGTCCCTTGGACCCTCACCTTCACCATCAGCATCCCCAACGGCGAGGAGCTCGCCAAGAAGACCCTCAACGAGCGGCTGGGAATCGTGGGGGGGCTCTCCATCCTGGGGACCACCGGGGTCGTGAAACCGATCTCGACCAAGGCCTGGACCGACACCGTCGACGCCTCCATCGACGTGGCGCTCGCCTGCGGCAACCGGACCGTGGTGCTCTCTACCGGGCGCAGCTCGGAGATGGCGGTCCAGCGGGAGTGGGCGGCCAGAAGCGAGGTGCACGAGGAGGCCTTCGTGATGATGGGGGACCACTTCGGCTACGCCATCAAGAGCTGCGCGGCCAAGGGGGTGCAGCAGGTGGTGGTCGCCGGGCAGTTCGCCAAGCTGGTGAAGATCGCCTGCGGGCACCTGCAGACCCACGTCTCCTCCTCCGAGCTCGATCTCGCCACCGTGGCGGAGTGGCTCAAGGAAGAACCGACCCTCGCGCAGCTTGAGCCGCTGGCGCGCGAGGCGAACACCGCCCGCCACCTCCTGGAGGCGTCGGGTTACCACAAGGGGCTCATCGAGCTGGTCTGCCGGAAGGTGCGCGAGGCCTGCGCCGCAACGGTGCCGGGCCTGGCAGTCCGGGTCTTCTTGGCCGGATATCAGGGCGAGACCCTCTACCGCGATTGATTACATTGACGAGGCCCGGGCAGCCCGGTTTCCTCACTTTAACGACTGGCGTTTGACGCAGGGCAAGGGGAGCGGCCATGCAACAGCAGAAAATCTACCTGGTAGGCGCAGGCATCGAAGGATGGGAAGGTTTCGGGAAGCAGGCGCTCGAGGTGATCGACCAGGCCGAGGTGCTCATCGGCCACAAGCGTCTTCTGGACATCTTCCCCACCTTCAAGGGTGAGAAACGGCTCCTGGAAGACCTCTCCATCATGCTGGAGTACCTGAAGACCACCAACAAGAAGACCGTGGTGCTCGGCTCCGGCGATCCGAACTTCTTCGGTGTCGGCAGGTTCCTTTTGCGCAACCTCCCCAAGGACCGCGTCGAGATCTACCCCAACGTAACGAGCGTGCAGTACGCCTTTGCCCGGATCAAGGAGCCCTGGGACGACGCCACCTTCGTCTCGGTGCACGGCCGCGGCCTGAAACCCGCCCTGGACCGGATCATCGCCTCCGAGAAGACCGCGGTCCTCACCGACGCCAACAACAGCCCGGCGGTCATCGCGCGCGAACTGATCAGCCGCGGCGCCGAGGGGTACGAGGCCTGGCTCTGCGAGGACCTGGGGCTCCCCACCGAGAAGTTCACCAAGACCGACGTGCGCGGGCTGGTCGAGATCAGCTCTTCACCCTTGAACATCCTCATCCTGATCAAGACCTGGGAGCCGAACCTGGAGAACTACCCGGTGATCGGCATCCGGGACGACGAGTTCGCCACCGCGAAGAAGCTGATCACCAAGGAAGAGGTGCGCGCCATCACGCTGGGGAAACTGCAGCTGCAGGACGACCTGGTGATGTGGGACATCGGCGCGGGCTCCGGGTCGGTCTCCATCGAGGCGAGCAACCTGATGCCCAACGGCCGCATCTTCGCCCTGGAGAAAAACCCCCAGTACATCGGCTTTCTCAGGGACAACCTGAGGAAGTTCGCCGCGCGCAACGTGCTGCTCATCGAAGCCTTCGCCCCCGAAGGGCTCGACGACCTCCCCGATCCGGACCGCGTCTTCATCGGCGGCTCCGGCGGGATGCTCGAGGAGATCATCGAAGCGGTGGATAGGCGCCTGAAGCCCGACGGCTTCATCGTCCTGAACGCGGTAACCCTCGACACCCTCACCAAATCGGTGGAGTTTTTGGAAGACCACGGCTACACCGTCGAGGTCACCTGCGTCAACATCTCCAAGACCCGCACCCTCACCGAATACAAGATGTTCGCGGCCCACAACCCGGTTTACGTGATCACCGCCTGGAAAGGGGAGGAGTAGTGGCGGTTGTCTATGCTGTTGGTGTGGGGCCCGGCGATCCGGAACTTCTGACCCGCAAGGCGGAGCGCATCCTAAGAAGCGTCGACGTGATCTGTGCGCCGACCGGCGCCGCCGAGGCGGGGAGCTACGCGCTCTCCATCGTGGAGCCGTTTCTGGACCGCAGCCGCCAGGAGGTCCTGGTCCAGCTCTTTCCCATGGTGAAGGATCAAAAGGGGCTCGACCCGTTCTGGGAGGAGGCCGCCGACCAGGTGGCGGAGCGCATCGCCCAGGGCAAGGACGTCGCCTTCATCACCATCGGGGACCCCTTCCTCTATTCCACCTATCTCTACATCCACCGAATTTTCCTCGCCAAGTACCCCGAGATCAGGATCGAGATAGTCCCCGGGATCTCCAGCATCCTGGCCGCCTCTGCGGTCTCCGGCGTTCCGCTGGGGCTTGCCGCCGAGAAGATCGCCATCCTGCCGGCAGCCTACGAGGACGCCGAGTTGAAGCGGACCCTCGAGGAGTTCGACACCGTCATCCTGATGAAGGTGAGCCGGGTCTTCGACCGGGTCTACGCCCTCTTGAAGGAACTGGGGCGCGAGCGGCAGGGGGTCTTCGTGCGCCGGGTGGGCTCCGAAGAGGAAGAGGTCCACTTCGACCTCGAGGCCCTGGTGGGGCAGAAGCTCGACTACCTCTCCATGCTGATCGTCAAGAAGGGGGCGCTCTAACCGCCCCCCGGCTCCCCGCACCCATCGGCTCTCCGCTTCCGGAGGGATATCCAGCTTAAGAAAAGGAACCTTACGTGACTCAAGTCTTCTTTGTCGGCGCCGGTCCCGGCGATGCCGAACTGATAACCGTGAAGGGCGCCCGGCTGCTCAAAGAGGCGGAGGTGATCGTCTACGCCGGGAGCCTGGTGGACCGCGAGCTGGTGCGCAGCTATGCGCCCGACGCCGAGGTCTACGATTCCGCAGGGATGAACCTGGAGGAGACCACCCGCGTGCTGGCCCAGGCTGCGCTGGACGGCCGGAAGGTGGTGCGCCTGCACACCGGCGACCCGAGCATCTACGGCGCGATCCAGGAGCAGATGGCGGAGTTGGACCGCCTGGGAATCGGCTACCAGGTGGTGCCGGGGGTGACGAGCGCGTTTGCCGCCGCGGCGGCCTTGAAGCAGGAGCTTACCCTGCCGGAGGTTTCACAAACCGTCGTCATCACCCGCCTGGCCGGCCGCACCCCGGTGCCGGACCGGGAGCGCCTGAGCGAGATCGCCCGCATCGGCGCTACCCTGGTCATCTACCTCTCCGTCTCCATGATCGAGAAGGTGGTGGCGGAGCTGCTGCAGGGGGCCTACACCCCGGCGACTCCGGCGGCGGTGGTGGCAAAGGCCTCCTGGCCGGACGAGCAGGTGATCGAGGGGACGCTTCAAGATATCGCCGGCAAGGTGAAAGAGGCCGGCATCGGGAAGCAGGCGCTCATCCTGGTGGGCGACGTGCTGCGCGCCAGAAGCGAGGGGATGCGCGCGAAATCGCTTCTCTACGACAAGGGTTTCAGCCACGGCTGCCGGGAGGGGATCGTCACCTGACGGACGGATGCAGATAGCCATCATCGCCATAACCCGCAACGGGGCCCGGCTCGGTGCGCAGCTGCAGGGCGGTCTCCCCAAGAGCAGGCTCTTCGTCATCGAGAAGCACGCCCAGGGCGAGGCGCATCCCTTCAGCGGCGGGCTGCAGCCGCTGCTGGACCGGCTCTGGCCCGACTACGGCGGGTTCGTCTTCATCATGGCGACCGGCATCGTGGTGCGCACCATCGCGCCGCTTTTAACTTCGAAAGACCGGGACCCGGCGGTAGTGGTGCTGGACGACGCGGGACAGTTCGCGGTCTCGCTCCTCTCCGGGCACATCGGCGGCGCCAACGCCCTCGCCAAGAACTGCGCGGAGCTGACCGGCGCCATTCCGGTGATCACCACGGCCACCGATGTGAACCAGCTCCCTTCCTTCGACATGCTGGCGCAGGAGCACGGCTGGCTGATCGAAGACCTCTCCCGCGTCAAGCTGCTGAACGCCCTGCTTCTGGAGGGGGAGGAAATCGCGGTGCTGGACCACGGTTCCGCGGTCAAGCGCTACTGCGCCGGAAAGGGGAAGCTCACCTACTTCGAGGAGTTGAGCGAGGTGCTGGCAAGCGGGGCGCAGGGGCAGGTGATCGTCACCAACCGGATCATCCCGCCGCAGCTCGATTTCGAGCGCATGCTGGTGCTGCGGCCGGTGAACCTCTGCCTGGGGATCGGCTGCAACCGCGGGGCCTCGGCAGAGGAGATCGAGTCGGTGGTCCGGGAAAATCTGGAGCGCCTGGAACTCTCCTTCCGCAGCGTGAGGTGCCTCACCAGCGCCCAGGCCAAGGGAGACGAAGCGGGACTGCTGCAGTTCGCGGAGAGCTCGGGGTTGCCGCTGTTACTCTACGACAACGAGCAGTTAAACGGCGTCGACACACCGAGTCCCGCCTCGGAGCACGCCCTGGCCGCAATTGGCGCCCGCGGTGTCGCCGAACCGGCGGCGCTCCTTGCGTCGGGCGGCGGCAGGCTCCTGCTGCACAAGGTGAAAAGCGGCAATGTAACCTTGGCCATCGCGCAAAGCGTAGGCTGAGCGGGAACTGACGCGACACTCTCCCGGCTTTGGTCGGGTAAGGAATGAACGAGGTCTTTTTGATGTCGAAACTTTTCGTGGTAGGTATCGGTCCCGGCGGCCTGAACCATATGACGTTTGAGGCGCACCAGGCGATCGAGCAGGCCGAGGTGGTAGTCGGCTACCAGACCTACCTGGAATTCATCGAGCCGCTTTTGGCTGGGAAAGAGGTGGTCTCCTCGGGGATGATGCGCGAGGTGGAGCGCTGCCAACAGGCGCTTGCCATCGCAGCCGAGGGGAAAACGGTGGCCCTGGTCTCCAGCGGCGACGCCGGCATCTACGGGATGGCGGGGCTTGCCCTGGAACTTGCCGAGCCGAAGCTGGACGCTCCTCCCTCTCCGTACCGCGATGTGGAAATTGTCGTGGTCCCGGGGGTCTCCGCGGTGCAGGCGGCGGCCTCGGTCTTGGGCGCACCGCTCATGCACGATTTCGCCGTGATCTCCCTTTCGGACCTGATGACCCCCATCGACCTGATCCGCAAGCGCCTGCGCGCCGCGGCCGAGGCCGACTTCGTGGTGGCGCTCTACAACCCGCGCAGCAAGGGGCGGGTGACCCAGATCGAGGAGGCCGCGGCGATCTTCATCGAGGCACGCGGCCCGCAGGTTCCGGTCGGCATCGTGCGCAACGCCTGCCGCTCGGGGGAGTCCCGCATCGTCACCACCTTGGGTGAGATGCTGAACCACCCCATCGACATGTTCTCCATCGTCATCATCGGCAACGCCGCCACCCGCATCAGCGCCGACGGCCGCATCATCACCCCGCGCGGCTACGAGCCCGACGGCAGCCGGAACAGGCGCAGAACGGCACCCGCCGTAGCTGCGGAAGGGGGACAGGCTGCAGAAGGGGGGCAGGCACCTGTGGAGCCTGTCCCCGCGGGCTCCGGCTCCCTGAGCTCGCCCTCTCCCCTGGCGGGAGAGGGCCGGGGTGAGGGGGAAGATGCCAGCTCCTCCCCTGCCGCTCCCCACGCCGTGATGTTCTGCGGCACCGGCTCCGACGTCGGCAAGTCGGTCCTGAGCGCCGGCTTCTGCCGTCTCCTCAAGCGCCGCGGCATCTCGGTCGCCCCCTTCAAGTCGCAGAACATGGCGCTCAACTCGGCGGTCACCCCGGAAGGGGGCGAGATCGGCCGGGCCCAGGCGGTGCAGGCCGAGGCCTGCGGCATCGCGCCGCACACCGACATGAACCCGATCCTTTTGAAACCCAACTCGGACACCGGCAGCCAGGTGATCGTGCAGGGGAAACCGGTCGGCAACATGGCGGTGAAAGAGTACAACGCCTACAAGCCGCAGGCCTTCGAGAAGGTGCGCGAGAGCTTCGAGAGGCTCAAATCCCGCTACTCGTTCATCGTCATGGAAGGCGCCGGCAGCATCGCCGAGATCAACCTGCGGGCCCACGACATCGCGAACCTGAAGGTCGCCGCGATGGCCCAGGCACCCGCCATCCTGATAGCCGACATCGATCGCGGCGGGGTCTTCGCACAGATCGTGGGGACCCTGGAGTTGCTCACCCCGGAAGAGAAGGCGCTCGTCAAGGGTGTCATCATCAACAAGTTCCGCGGCGACGCGAGCCTGCTTACTCCGGGGATCCGCCAGGTCGAGGAGCGGACCGGGGTTCCGGTGCTCGGTGTGCTCCCCTGGTTCAAGGAACTCGGCATCGCCGAGGAGGACAGCGTGGCCCTGCAGCGGCGCGGCAATCCCACCCCCCAAGCGGCAGCCGCGGGAAAACTGAAGGTCGGTGTCATCAAGCTGCCGCGCATCTCGAACTACACCGATTTCGCGGCGCTGGAGGCGGAGCCGGACCTGGCGCTCTTTTACCTGGAGGATCCTTCCCAGGTGTTCTCCATGGACCTTCTGGTACTCCCGGGAACCAAGTCCACGCTGGCCGACCTGGAGTTCCTGCACTGTAAAGGGTTTGCCGAGGTGATCCGCGCGTTCCGCGGCCCGATCGTCGGTATCTGCGGCGGGTTCCAGATGCTCGGGAACCTGGTGCGCGATCCGGAGCATGTCGAGGGGACGCTGGTGCGCGTGGCAGGGCTGGAGCTTCTGGATGTCGAGACGGTGATGCTCGGGGTGAAAGAGACGCACCTGGTCGAGGCCGAGCTGTTGCCTGCCGCCCGGGAACTGGTCCCCGGTTGTGCACCGGCTCTCACCGGCTACGAGATCCACATGGGAGAGACCTCGCTCGGCGCGGCGGCTCGACCGTTCGCGATGCTCGGCTCACGTTCGGGGGAGGCCGCGGGGGTGACCGACGGGGCAGTATCGGCCGATGGCCGCGTCTTCGGAACCTACCTGCACGGCATCTTCGACAACCACGCATTCCGAACCGCCTACCTGAACCGGCTGCGGCGCAAGAAGGGGCTCCCGGAGCAGGACGTGGTTGCAGCGCAGGTCGATCCCTTCGATCAGCTGGCCGAACACATGGAGCGGCACCTGGATCTGGAGCGGATACTGGCTATCTGCGGAGTTAACTGATCCCCGGGGAGATCGGAGTCGACAAGGTTCGCGCGGGCTCCTTCGCCAACCTCTTCCGCACCGGGGATACGGCCGAAGCCCGAAACAGGGTGCCGGGTTGCGCTGGCGCAGGTTACGTGCCTGCCGGCGCGACGGGCGGATGATGATCCGCCCCGAGGTAACCGTTGCCGGCATTCTCGGATGCACCTTCCTGATGAGGTCTGCTACGCATTCTTTGCCAACCGACATAACGATAGTGCTGGCGGCCGTGTTGCTCGACCTGGTGTTCGGCGACCCGCGGGCGCTGCCGCATCCCATCGTGGCGATAGGGCGGCTCATCTCCTTTCTGGAGCCGCGCCTGCGCCGAAACGTTGCCAGCGCGCGTAGCGCCGGGTGTCTTTTGCTGGTTATCACGGTCGGTGTCACCTACGCTGCGGCTTCCTCGCTGCTGGCGCTGGCGTACCTGATCGCGCCGGGTGCGGCGCTCCTGGTTGCCAGCTACCTCGGGTGGGTATCCTTGGCCGCGCGCTCGCTGCACCTCGAGTCCTCCAAGGTGGCACATGCCTTGGAGCGGGGCGACCTTCCCGGTGCCCGGACCGCGCTCTCGTGTATCGTGGGGAGAGAGACCGCGGAACTCGAGGAGCCCGAGATCGTCAGGGGTGCGGTGGAGACCGTTGCCGAAAACACCGGCGACGGCGTGATCGCACCGCTCTGCTACCTGATACTGGGCGGCCCGGCACTTGCCTTAGCTTACAAGGCGGTGAACACGCTGGACTCGATGGTCGGCTACAAAAACGAGCGCTATCTCGAGTTCGGCTGGGCCTCGGCGCGCTTCGACGACCTGGCCAACTACCTTCCGGCGCGGCTGACCGGGCTGGTCATGGTGCTCGCCGCCCCGTTTTGCGGGTTGAACGGCAAAAATGCCTGGCGCATCATGCGCCGTGACGGCCGCAACCACTCCTCGCCGAACAGCGGCTTCCCCGAGGCCGCCGCGGCCGGCGCACTCGGGGTGCAACTCGGCGGTGCGAACCGCTACTTCGGCAAGGTTGTGGAGAAGCCGACCATCGGCGATGCAGTACGACCGCTCTCCCTGGCCGCCTACCACGGCGTGGTGCGGCTTATGTACAGCGCGGAGCTGTTGCTGGTGGCAGCCTGGCTGGGGGTGCGGTACGCCTTTCAGGGGTAGCACAAAGGAATTCACGGGCACCAACTTCACCACGAAGGGTTTCCCGAGAGTTCACGAGAACCCGTTCCACCACGCAGCGCTGCAAGAGGAATCAGGTCCCCTCCTTTGCGAAGGAGGGACAGGGAGGATTTGACCCAGGGGGGCCACCGCGTCGGTGTCTGCCACAGCGCCAAATCCCCCTAAATCCCCCCTTCGCAAAGGGGGACATTTCGCAAAAGCTTCTGCAGCCCCAGAATGCCAACGCAAGGCCCCGCGGTAGTCATTCCCCGGTGGCCTGTTATTTGGAGCCTTGATGTCCAGCAGCCACGAACATGGCGGTAATGTCTTTGCGGTAGCGCGCTCGCTCGGGATTGCGCCGGAAAAGGTCATCGACTTTTCCGCCAGCATCAACCCGCTGGGTATGGCGCCGGGTGTAGGGCAGGCGCTTGCCGAGAACCTCGACCGCCTGCTGCACTACCCGGACAAGAACTGCTTCGAGTTGAAGAAGGCACTTGCCACCTACCACGGGGTGACTGCGGCTCAGGTCTGCGTCGCCAACGGCTCTACCGAACTCATACACCTCGTGCCACGGGGCTGCGCGGGATGCCGCGCACTGATCGTAGCCCCGGCGTTCGCCGAGTATGCCAGCGCGCTGGAGCGCTCCGGCTGGGAGGTTGACTACTTCTTCCTGAAGCCCGAGAACGGTTTCGAGCTATCCCTGCCGGTTCTTCTGCAAAAGCTGGGAGAAGGCTACGACCTGCTGTTTCTGTGCAACCCCGCCAACCCCTCAGGGTCGCTACTGCCGAGGAAAGAGCTCGCGCGGGTGCTGGCTTTGTGCCAGTCGAGCAGGACCTTCCTGGTGCTGGACGAGGCCTTCATCGACTTCTGCGAAGAGGCCTCGGCTAAGGAACTGGTGGTGGCAAACGAGGGTGCGCTGGTGCTCCGCTCGATGACCAAGTTTTTCGCGATCCCCGGCCTGCGCCTGGGGTACGCCCTGGGAGCCGCCACGACCATCGCCCGCATCGCTGAACTTCAGGACCCCTGGAGCGTGAACACGGCCGCGCAAGTCGCAGGTATCGCATCGCTGAGCGACCTCGACTATGTCCAAAGGACACGGGAATACGTGGCCTCCGAGCGCGCACGCCTGGCGACACGGATTGGCGCGCTCGCGGCACTGACGGTGTTCCCGTCTGCGGCGAATTACCTTCTGGTTCGGCTGGACAACGGCAGGACCGCGGCAGAGCTTCGCAGCAGGCTTCTCGAGGCGGGTGTGCTGATCCGCGATTGCGGGAACTTTGTCGGACTCGACGGGAGCTTTTTCAGGGTGGCGGTGCGCCGTGCCGAGGAGAATGACCGCCTGGTGCAGTTGCTGTCGCAAGAGCTCGGCTGAAGCTAGGAGCTGGGGTAGGGCGGCGCGGCCGGGCCGAATGATCAAGCCAGTGAAAAAGAAAGGGCGAACCGTTCGGTTCGCCCTTTCTTCGTTTTGTGGAGTACGGCAGATTTATTGGTCTGGCAGCGAGAAGAACTCCTTGCGTCGCTCGCGGATTCTTCGGATCTCCTCGTTGCAGACAAAGCGCACGATGGCGTCGCGGTCGCGCTCGTTTATGTGCATGAAGCGCAGCCCGGCGCCGACGCAGGTCCCTTCCTGGCGCTCGACCACCTCGCTGTGCACGACCTGGGTCACAACCGGAATCACCTTGGGCTCGGGAAGCGGCAGGTGGAAGGTCGCATAGATGATGTCCTCGACCGTCATCGCCATCTCGGTTTCGGTGCGCAGCCCGCCACCGCTTATGTTGACGATGCGCGGCAGGTTCCCTTCGCTCGCTATCCTGAGCCCGCCCGAGCCGCTCTCTTCGGCGGTACCGGCGGTGACGTTGAAGAGGGTGACGGGGATGTCGGTGTTGAGACGGAAATACTCGCGCAGATCTTCCGACATCACCTGGCTGGTGAAACGGACCTGCAGCGCGTCTCCCGGAAGGTGGTCGAGTATGATGCCGCGGCAGCGGTACCCGTTGCCACTCACGCCGACGCGCACCACCAGCGGAGCGTCGTAGTGGAGCAGGGTCCCCTCGGGGAGGATATCGCGGGACAGGCGCAGGTCGATGCGGTCCTCGTCGACCGCGGTAACCACCGCGCCGTCTTTGAAGACGCCATCTCCCTCGACCGCCAGTTCCACTCTGGCCCGCTGCCCGGGATGGAAGTATTCCTTATAGTTGCAGGATTCTTTCTGCATGTCATGCCCACCATCAAGAAAATCAATTAAATAGCAAATCTAGCGCACCAGGCGAACCATGCAAGCCGGGCGCCAACAGGACAAGAAATGTCAGGATCAGGTAACCACGCGGCATCAGGCAGGACGCGCGCCACCCGCAGCCGGCAGCCCGGCTCCTTGCTACGTTAAACCCCTGATCTGCTAAGTCATTTGACCGTTAGCGGCGGCACCTTAACACATCTCAACCTGTGACGCCAGCACAATTGTGCTTGACTTTGAAGACCCGGTGTTTATGCTAAAACGAAATCATTTCTATTTAGGAGAGGTCATGGAGCAGGGGCACGCCAGGGCACTGAAAGACGCCGGCATGAAAGCGACGCCGAAACGTCTGGCGATCCTCGAGGCGCTGTACGCCGAGAGCGGCTACGCGAGTCCCGAGGAGCTCTGGAAGCGGCTGCGCGACCGTTTCGACCGGCTCGGCCTGCCGACGGTCTACCGCAACCTCGAGGAGCTTGCGGCAAGCGGCGTGATAACCAAGGTGATCCATCCCAACCGCCAGCTCTACTACTTTTTCTGTCCCAACCGGGAGCACCACCATCACTTCGTTTGTCTCTCCTGCCGCAAGGTTGAAGACCTCCCCGCCTGCGGGTTGTCGGCACTGGAGCAGGAAGTGAGCCGCAACATAGGCGGCAAGGTGCTCTCCCACATCTTGCAGCTCAACGGCCTGTGCGGCGTGTGCGCCGCTGCCGCTGGAGGTACCCCTTGATTTCATGTTCAACCGGTCGGCGTGTCTGCCTCGCCGGTTTTTCGCACCCCCGACGCAACGAGGTGTCGCTATGAACGGTGCGGCCTTGGCGATCCGTAACCTGCGCGCCGGCTACCACGGCAGCGAAGCCTTGCGTGACGTGACCTTCAGCGTGAGCCGCGGCGACTACCTGGGGATCTGCGGCCCGAACGGCTCCGGTAAGAGCACCCTGGTCAAGGTGATCCTCGGCCTGGTGACGCCCCAGTCGGGAGAAATCTCGCTTTTGGGAACCCCGCGGGACTCCTTCAAGGAGTGGCGGCGCATCGGCTATCTCCCCCAGGGACTCCAGTTCTTCAACCCCCATTTTCCGGCGACGGTCGATGAGGTGATCCGCCTCGGGCGGCTGTCGGGGAAGAGCTTCCCGCGGCGCTTCGGTCGGGAGGATACCCTCGCGGTCGAACGGACCATGGACTGGATGGGGATCGGTCACATCCGGGGCCGCATGATCGGTGAGCTTTCCGGCGGTCTCAGGCAGCGTGTGCTCCTGGCCCGCGCCCTGGTGAACGAGCCGGAACTCCTGGTGCTGGACGAGCCGACCACCGCGCTCGATCCCGAAACCCGGGAGAGCTTCTACAAGCTGATCTACGAGATGAACCGCGAGAGGGGGACCACAGTGCTCCTGGTAACCCACGACACGGCGACCATCGGCAAGTACGCCACGCACCTGCTCTACCTGGACAAGAAAGTGATCTTCTGCGGCGATTTTGACGACTTCTGCAATTCCAGCGAGATGACCGGCCTCTTCGGCGAACACGGACAGCACCTGGTCTGCCACAGGCATTGAAGCAGGGGCTAACGGCAGAGACTGGGGATTAGGGGCTAGGGCCAGGCAACGGCTTTAAAGGCAGGGACTAGGATCGGAGATTGGGGACAGGCGTTAAAGGCAGGGAATAAGGAATAGGGATTAGCGGCTAGCGAGTCCGGGTGGTCTTCAGTTTGTGGTGGAGGCGCTTTTTGACCCTAACCCCCAGTCCCTAACCCCTGCAGTTAACCCCTAGCCCCAGCAGTTAAGAGGACTCGATGAACATAACGGAAATGCTCAGTTTTGGATTCATGCAGCGGGCCCTGGTGGGCGGATCGCTGATCGCCATCCTCTGCTCGGTGCTGGGGGTGTTCCTGGTGCTGCGCCGGCTCTCCCTGATCGGCGACGGGCTTTCGCACGTCACCTTCGGCTCGGTGGCGCTCGCACTCTTGTTTCGCCTGCACTCCTTCTACATGACGCTCGCCATCATCCCGCTGGTGCTCGCCTCGTCGCTCGGGATCCTGAAGCTTGCCGAGCGGGCGCGCATCTACGGCGACGCGGCGATCGGCATCGTCTCGGCCCTGGGCGTTGCCACCGGCGTCATGCTCGCCAGCATGGCCGGTGGCTTCAACATCGACCTCTTCAGCTACCTGTTCGGCAACATCCTCTCCATAAGCTCGAGCGAACTCGCCATCGCCGCGGTGCTCTTCGTCATCGTGATCTCCGGCGTCGCCATCTTCTACAACGACCTCTTCGCCAGTACCTTCGACGAGGAACTTGCCAAGACCTCCGGTATCGATACCGGGCGCATCAACGCCATCCTGGTCCTGCTCACGGCTCTCACCGTGGTGCTGGCCATGAAGGTGGTCGGCATCATGCTCATCTCGGCGCTCTTGATCCTCCCCGCCGTCACCGCGCTGCAGCTCTCCAAGGGGTTTCGCACCGCCATCATCAGTTCAGCCTTTATCGGGGTCTGCACCGTCGTCGTCGGCATCTCAGTCTCGTTTGTCATGAACCTTCCGACCGGCGCGACCATCGTGTTGGTCAACTTCGTCACCTTCCTCTGTGCCTTCGCGGCGCGCACTCTCCTGCGGCGCCGCTAGTCTGCACTCCGCCACCAGATTGGCGCTTCCGGGTAACCCCGCTGTCACTCCACCACGTTAAAATGTGCTAAACTGGGTCGGTGCTGTTGCAGCCCGACCAGGAGGCGTGCCGTGAGAGTCCCCAGCGCTGAAGAACTTTTGCAGGATCCCGAGCTCTCCTTTGCCGAGTTCTGCGTGATCTCTAACGCCCTCGACGAGGGGCTCAGCCGGGAGCAGATCCTGAACCTCCCGGAACTTGCCCCGTTGTGGCTGAAGCTGCTCGATACCGACCCCGAATCGTAATCCCCGCCCGCGGGGCAAAATTCCCTCCTCTGCCGATCCTGCGCAGACGCTCCCCAAGCCCCGCCAGCCCATCCACCCTCCTCCTGGCATCGCCGCTGCACGCTGGTGGCGCATCTCCCATTAAAGCTTGACCTCCCCCCCGTTTTGCAGTAGCTCTACCTTTTGCACACCATTCATGAAGGGACCCGCCTGTGAAAGAGAGCCTTGCAGCACTGTTCCCGGCAGAAGCCGAGATCCCCGAAGCATTCCGCATCCCCGCCCCCCTCACCCAGGACTACTACCTGATCAACGGCGAACTGCGCCGTTGGAGCGGCCCACTCCAGGAGATCCTCTCTCCGGTGCAGCTTTCAGGCGCCGGCGCGCCTGCCGCCAAGCTCATCGGCGCGGCACCTCTTTTGTCCGTGGAGGCGGCCCGGGAGGCGCTGGAGGTGGCGGCGCGCGCCTACAGTAACGGGCGCGGTGAGTGGCCGACCATGTCGGTGGGGGAGCGGATCCGCTGCGTGGCGCGCTTTGCGGCGGCGGTGCAGGAGAAGCGTGCCGAGGTGGTGAGGCTCCTCATGTGGGAGATCGGCAAGTCGCTCAAGGAGGCGGAGCGCGAGTTCGACCGGGCCTTAAGCTACCTGCGCGAGACGCTGGAGGCCTTGAAGGAGCTGGACCGGGTCTCCTCGCGCTTCGTGATCCAGCAGGGGATCATCGGCCAGATCCGCCGGGCGCCCCTGGGGGTGGTGCTCTGCATGGGCCCCTACAACTTCCCGCTCTACGAGACCTTCACGACGCTCATTCCGGCCCTGGTCATGGGTAACACCATCGTGATGAAGCCGCCGCGCTTCGGGATCCTCCTCTTTGCGCCGCTGCTCGAGGCGTTCCGCGCCTGCTTCCCGGCGGGGGTGGTCAACACCGTGTACGGCGACGGCGAGGTGGTGCTCCCCCCCCTGATGGCGTCCGGGCAGGTGGACGTCCTCGGGTTCATCGGTACCCACAAGGTGGCCGACGCCCTGCGCGCGGCGCACCCGAGGCCGCACCGGCTGCGCTGCGTCCTCGGGCTCGACGCCAAGAACCCGGCCATCGTTTTGCCCGATGCCGACCTCGACCTGGCGGTCCGCGAATGCCTCTCGGGGAGTCTCACCTTCAACGGCCAGCGCTGCACCGCCTTGAAGATCCTCTTCGTGCACCGCAGCATCGTGGAGCAGTTCCTGGAAAGGCTCGCCGCCGGGATCGGCTCGCTTAGCTGCGGGGTCCCCTGGCAGGAGGGGGTGACGGTGACCGCGCTCCCCGAACCGGAAAAACCCGAGTTCCTCGCCGAGTTGGTGCGCGACGCCGAGAGCAAGGGTGCCCGGGTGGTGAATCCGGGGGGCGGCACCCGCAGCGGCTCGTTCTTCTACCCGGCGCTTATCTACCCGGTTTCCCCGCAGATGCGGATCTACCACGAGGAGCAGTTCGGCCCGGTGATCCCCGTGGTCCCCTTCGACGACCTCAGGGAGACCATCGACTACGTGGTGGCCTCCCCCTACGGCCAGCAGGCGAGCGTCTTCGGGCGCGACGGCGACCTTTTGGCGCAGTTGGTGGACGCCCTGGTGAACCAGGTCTGCCGCATCAACATCAACAGCCAGTGCCAGCGCAGCCCGGACAGCTTCCCCTTCAACGGCCGCAAGAACTCGGCCGAGGGGACCCAGTCGGTGGCCGACGCCTTGCGGGTCTTCTCGATCCGGATCGTGGTGGCGGCGCGGGAGACCGACGAGAACCGGGACATCATCACCAACATCGTCCGGGAACGTAAGTCCCACTTCCTTTCCACCGATTTCATGCTGTAGGGCGAGGGGGCGAGCGTGAGGGTGTCGGCCAAGTACCTGCAGATCTACCGGGTGGTCCAGCTGATTCCGGAAGGTAAGGTGGCGACCTACGGCCAGGTGGCCCGCCTGGCGGGGTTTCCCGGGCAGGCGCGGCAGGTGGGATACGCGCTCGCCGCGTTGCACGGAGAGCTGCCGGTCCCCTGGCACCGGGTGGTGAACGCCCAGGGGCGCATCAGCTGCCGCTCGGAGGACGGGGTGCCCGATCCGCTGCAGCGGGTGCGCCTGGAGCACGAGGGGGTGCGTTTCGATCGGCTGGGGAGGATCTCTTTGGAGCGCTACCAGTGGCAGGCCGAATGGCTGGGTGAAGAGGATGGCGCCGGGGAGGAGTGAGTCCGGCGGGAAGGGGAGGGGCTGCCGGCTACATCGGCAGCCCCTTTAGTTTTGGGATCTCAGGTAGTAGTGGCGCTGCGGCCGCAGGTCCTTGTCCAGCTCGTAGATGAGGGGCTGGCCGGTGGGGATCTCCAGGTTCACGATCTCGTCGTCGGAGATGCCGTCCAGGAACTTTATGAGGCCGCGCAGGCTGTTGCCGTGGGCCACGATGACGACCCGCTTCCCCTGGCGCAGAAGCGGTGCCACCCGGGACTCCCAGCAGGGGAGCACCCGCTCTACGGTGTCTTTCAGGCACTCCGTCGCCGGCAGGAGGTTCGGCTCGAGCTCCCGGTAGCGCGGGTCCAGTCTCGGGTGGCGCGGGTCCCCCGGCTCGAGCGCGGGAGGCTGCACCAGGTAGCTGCGCCGCCACTTCTTCACCTGGTCCACGCCGTACTTCTCTGCGGTCTGCGCCTTGTTGAGCCCCTGCAGCGCGCCGTAGTGCCGCTCGTTTAGGCGCCAGTCGTGGTGCACCGGCACCCACATCCGGTCCACCTCGTCGAGCAGGATCCAGAGCGTTCGGATGGCACGCTTCAGGACCGAGGTGAAGGCGACGTCGAAGCCTACCCCCCGCTCCTTGAGGGCAAGCCCCGCCAGGCGGCTCTCTTCGCGGCCGCGCTCCGAAAGGTCCACATCGGTCCACCCGGTGAACAGGTTCTCCTGGTTCCAGACGCTCTCCCCATGACGCAGCAAGATCAGCTGGTGCATCGCGTACCCCTTAGAAATTCCAACTCACCCCGAACATGTGCAGGTCGAGCCCGGTGTTGATGGCGCCGTGACGTCCCAGCCCGCCGTTGGACATGTGCTGGAACCGGTACAGGATCCCAGGCCCGCCGGCGAAGCGGTAGACGAGCCCTATGTGCCCGAGAAACAGTGGGTTCCCGTTGAAGTTGACGTTGCGGAACTTGTACTGGCTCAGGAAGCAGAGATCGCCCCCCAACTGCAGCCCGAGCCCCTTCCCCCAGCGGTCGACGATGACCCCGGGCCCGAGGGTGCCGATGAAGCCGTACTCTCCCGCGGCGTGCAGCGTCCCAGCCGAGGCGTTCGCCTGCAGCGCGACCCCCCATCCCGAGTCGCCGCGCAGCGACCAGGGGAGCCCGAAGGTGGCGAAGGCTTCGTACTGGTGGAATTCGTCGTTGCGCGAGGTGGCGTTGAAGCCGCCGCGCACCCCGACCGCCTTGAGGCCGGGGTCGGGCTCGCGGCACCACCCGGCGGGTGCGTAGCAGACGATGCAGAAGAAAAAGAGGATGGTTCGGAGGATCGATCTCACGTGTGCTCCCGGGACGAGTGGATTAGGCACCTCAAACGACAAGAGTGACTTTACTGGCTGCCCCCTAAATGTCAATTGGCCGCGGCTGCCGGAAATATCCGACATCAGGGGGTTGCGGCGCGCGAGGCCGCCTCGGCGAGCTTGCCGGTGACGTTGTTCTTGATCCAGGACGGATCCCACCACTCGATCGGGTTCACCTGTTCCCCGGAGACGACGACGCCGAAGTGCAGGTGGTCGCCCCCCGCCAGTCCGGTGTCGCCGGTGTTGCCGATGATCTGTCCTTTCTTAACCTGGTCCCCCGCCTTCACCGCGATCCGGCTCAGGTGCCCGTAGAGCGTCTGCAGCCCGAGGCCGTGGTCGATGATCACGCACTGCCCGTAGATCCCCAGGTCGTCGGCGTAGACCACCTTGCCGGTGTTGGCCGCGGGGACTTGGGTGTGCGCCAGGGCGGCCAGGTCGATCCCCAGGTGGGTCTGCTGGTCGACCTCCTTGCCGTGGAAGTAGTAGCTGCGCAACTGGGCGAAGGTGCCGCGCGGCGCCGAGTTGGGGAGACGCAGGAAGACCCCTTCCCAGACCGGGACCTTCGAGGTGTTGCGGCCGCACTCGGCGAGGATCTTCAGGTCGTGCTCGCGCAGCTCCCAGTTGGCCTTCAAGAAGACATCAAGCGGCGTCGCTGCCTGTGGGAAGCGGTCCTTGAACTCACCGGCCACCTTCTCGAGGAAGGAGTCGCTCAGTTCGATCCGGTCGTGCGGAAACGCCTTGGGGAGCAGGTGGAAGTAGATCCCCGCCAGCCGCTCGTTGCTGGCCCGGTCCACCGCGAGGACCTTGGGGACGAAGCTCTCGGCGGGGAGGTTGAAGGGGAAGGCAAACAGGCAGGCGTAGAGGTCGCCGGATTGCCGGTAGCCGGGAAAGAACCGGTCGGCGAAGACCACCCCGGAACGCTCGACCTCGCGGTTTACCGTGTAGACCACCAGGGCCGCGCCGCCGCGGGCGATGTTGTGCGCTACGCTGAGTACCGCTACGGAGGGGGGCTTGTTCTGCAGGTCGAAGCTGGGGAACTGCCGGGTGAGGTTGCCGGCGCCAAAATGCATGGGGGAGCGGTCGGTGGCGCTGATCTGCAGCTGGAAGGTCCCCTCCTTGAGCCCTGCGGGAAGTCGGAAGGTCTCCCGGGCCTGGTGGCTGCCGGCCGGGTACTGCTTGGCAAGCACCGGGATCTTCTTCTCTCCCTGCAGCGCTTCGATGCTCAGGCTGCGCAGCCCGGAGCCGGGGTCGGCAAGGTTCAAGGTGATGTCGCGCCGGGCGGAGATGGGACCCCGGTCCGGCGCCAGGGTCAGGCTCGGGCCGCTCAGGTCCCGGAAGTAGTAGACCCCCGCCCCCAGAAGCACCACCAGCAGGATTACTGCGACGATCACGGACGTTTTCATGGCTTACCCCCGGTCGACCGGTCCCCGCCGGTCCCTCAGCTACGCCTGCGGCCGGCACATTCGGCGCCGCTGCAGGTGTTGCGGGTCCTTCTCGCGGCCCCACCGGATTGTAACACCCCTCCCTGCGATGTAAAGCCGCCCCTGGAGGCCGAGGATCTTAGTAATCTCAGTAAGTTGAGAAACTTTATCGGGCCGGTGAGACCCCGGGAGACCCTGCGGGGAACCGGGAGGGTGCCAAAAGGAACCGGGATACGGGGGCGCTTCCGTTGCCCGAAATGGCGCATGATACCCTTACCGGCAGACCCTGCGGCGGGAGGGCTTTAGCTGGAGCAAGGAGGATCCGATAAGGTGAGGTAACTTCCGGGTAACCGGTTGCGCATCAGGGGATCCGGGCAGCGGCCCGATTACCCGATTTCCCTGCTGTGTCAAGGGCCTGGGGCATTTTTCGCTGGACAAAGAGTGTAAGTCTGTTACATTCGTACCCAAAAATCTCAAAGGGAGCATGCAAATGATGAAGCGACTTGTACTGGTACTGGGATTACTGTCAATCGCAGCCGTATCTGCTGCTGCGGTGACCACTGCACCAAAGGATCCCGGTCCGGAAATCATTCGGCTCAAAATGGGCGATATGGAACTTCCCTTCCAGCATTGGAAGCATCAGAAGAGCCTGAACCAGGAGTGCTACCACTGCCACAACACGAAGATCGGCAAGATCGACCGCTGGGGCAAGGATACCGCCCACAAGGTTTGCATCGCCTGCCACGAGCTGGAAGACAAGGGGCCGACAACCTGCCTGCAGTGCCACCCCAAAAAGACGAAGTCCTAGAACCACAGGTTGAAATGAAGATGAAGCGGGGCGCACCGATCGGTGTCGCCCCGCTTTTTTTTCCAGTGGGAACATCGGGAACTTCCGGGGATAAGGGGTACGTAGGGGTGAATGATTCGCCCGGAGCGCCGGCAGGCGCATAATAACCCCAGTACCAGCCCAGCAGGGTGAAAAGGGTGACGTGGTGCAGGGGGGGCACAGACTGCTGCTGGCGACTCGGTGAGGCG
This sequence comes from Geomonas silvestris, assembly GCF_014193515.1. GTDB lineage: Bacteria > Desulfobacterota > Desulfuromonadia > Geobacterales > Geobacteraceae > Geomonas > Geomonas silvestris. The sequence goes on from NZ_BLXX01000003.1 coordinate 376,044, forward strand.
GCAACTTCGTGTAGTTTTCTTTCTGACAAGGGTGGCAGGAGACGGATCAAGACTGGGACTGCTCGGAGGGGGGACTGGCACAGCGAGGCGAGGGCCTCACTCCTCATTAACCGGTGGAGTATAGCCTAAAAAAAAAATTTGCAACAGCCTGTAAAAATGAGCGAGGGGTGCTATATTTACATCAGCTAGCTAGCTGAGAAAGAATCTGGGAAAAAGGAGGTAAATCAACATCGAGGTAACTCCACCGAACAGGATTCTTAAAAACTGAGAGCTGTCCAGCGCCGGTGTCTGAGGACACCGGTACCACCCTTGAAAAGGGAAGACGAACCAACAGCAACAGAGGCCCGCCGAAACTGGCGGGCCTTTCATTTTGTCAGTACTAGAAAAAAGCCCCCGCACTGAGAGTGCGGGAGCCCTGCCCATCTTCTTCCGTTGTGTCCCCATCCCTTCCGGAAACACCACTCCCCCAGTGCCCTTCCTCCCGAGGTACCCGCGGGCCCCTGTTCGGCCGATGCGCCTCAGGCCGCCTCCGCGGTCACCTTCGGAACGGCCTGCAGCACTTCCTCAAGTTCTCTCTCGAAGCGCTCCAGGTATCCGGCGAGCTCCGGCGCCCCCTGGGTGAGGGCCCGCTCCAGGCATCCCGCCGCCTGCTGCAGGGGGACCGCCGCCAAAACACCGGCCACCCCCTTCACCGAGTGCGCGATCAGCGCCGCCCCGGCGAGGTCTCCGCGCTCCCGCTCGGCCGCAAGCCGCGTGGCGCTGTCTCGGTACTCGTCGACGAACCGGTGCAGGAGATCCGCGTAGAGCTCGCGGCTGCCGCCGATCTGGCGGATGCCGCAGACCAGGTCGAGGGCTGGAGATTCCTGGCTGGAGGCGCTCGCGCTGCCGGCCGCCCCCTTAAGCACCTGCTGCGCGATGGTCCGGTTGATCTTATTCTGCTCCACGACCAGTACCCGTTCACCGGCGAAACGGTACTCCGGCACCGGCGGTTCCGCGGCCGGCGCTTCACCCTCGGCCGGGAGGCAGGGAAAACTGAGGGTAAAGCTGCTGCCGACGCCGGGAACGCTTTCACAGCGCAGCTCGCCCCCCATGAGGACACTGAGCGCGCGGCTTATCGCCAGTCCCAGGCCGGTACCGCCCAAGCTGCGGCGCCCCGATCCGTCCGCCTGGCCGAAGGGGTGGAACAGCAGGGGTTGCTCCCGGTCCGGGATGCCGAGCCCGGTGTCGCGGACGGTAAAGCAGACCTGGTCCGGGTCCCCGACCGCGTGCACCAGGGCCCCCTCGAGGCTGACCGAGCCGTGGCGGGTGAACTTCACCGCGTTGGAGAGCAGGTGCCCCAGTACCTGGGAGAGCCTGAGCGGATCCCCCAAGAGGTGCTCGGGAAGCGCCGGGTCGAGACGCAGCTGCAGCTTGAGCCCCTTTTGCCGGGCGTGCGGCTGGAAACGGTCGCCAAGCTCCCTCACCTGGTCCGGGAGGCTGTACTCCACCCTGGCCAGGCCGAGCTGTCCCGCCTCGATCTCGGCGAAATCAAGGATGTCGCTGATGGTACGCAGCAGGGACTCGGCAGAGGAGGTGACACTCTGCAGGTAGCCGGTCTGCTTGGTGGCAAGACGGGTCCCTTCCAGCAGGTGGCAGGAGGCGAGGATGCCATGCAGCGGCGTGCGCAGCTCCTGTCCCACGCTGGCCAGGAAACGGCTCCTGGCTGCGTTGGCCTGCTCGGACTGCTGCGCGAGCCGCCCCACCGACTCCAGGGCATCGCCGAGCTGGCCCCTGGTTGCCTCCAGTTCCACGTTCTTCCGCGACAGCTCCGCCTCGAACCTCTTGCGGGTGCTGATCTCGAGGACCATGCCCGATACCCGTGCCGGAGGACCGGCGAGCCAGCGGGCGTTCACTGCCACCCAGAGGTAGTGCCCGGCGCGATGCCTCAGCCGAACCTCGAGGGCCAGAGGGGCGCGCTCACCGTGGAGCCCGTGCAGGGCCTCCTCCAGCCGCTCCAGGTCTTCCGGGTGGCACAGCGTGCGCCAGAACTCGTAGGGGGTGGCAGGGAGCTCGTCGGGCCGGTAGCCGATCAAGGTGATCCAGCGCTCATCGGGGGAGAGCCGACCGGTCTCCGGGTGCCACTGCCAAAGGGCGCTCCCCGCCGCGACCAGCGCCTGGCCCAACTCCTCCCGGGACTCCCGGGCCGCCGCTTCGGCCTTTTTCAGGGGGCTCAGGTCCTGGTAGATCCCGACCAGGTGGCTCAGCGTTCCATCCGGGGCGAAGAGCGGCGTCACGGTGACCGCCTCGCTGGAGCTGACGCCGCGGGGCCCCTTGCCGGTCCACTCGGAGTGCCAGCTCCGGCCGGCCCGAACGGTATCCCAGAGCTCGCGCTGGTGTTCCGGGGGGAGCCCTTCTGTGCGGAGCATCCCCAGGTTCCCTTTCAAGAGTTCCTGTTCCGGAGCGCCGGCAATGGTCGAGAACGCGGGGTTGGCAAAGAGGATCCCTCCCGCAGCATCGGCGATCACGATCCCCACCGTTGCCGCCTTGAGTGCGGCCTCCTGCACCCTGAGGCGCTCCTCGGTGGCGCGCCGCGCACTGAGGTCGTTGAAGGTGATCAGGACCCCGTCGCAGCTCCCCTCGCGCAGGACCGGGGTGCAGCGGTACTGCACCGGCAGCGCGCTGCCGTCGCCGCGCGTGAAGGAATCCTGGTCGACCTGCCAGCAGCCGGCACCTGCGGCACAGGCCAGGATGGGGCTGTTCTGCGCGGAGTAGGGTGCCGCGTCGGCAGCCGGTTTCAATACGCTTTGATGCAGGTCCTGTCCCAACAGCTCGGCGGCGCTCTGGTAGCCCAGCAGCCTCACTGCCGCGCGGTTTGCAAAGCGGATCCTGCCGGCGAGGTCGGTGCCGATCACCCCGTCGCGCGCCGATTCCAGAAGGAGGTTGGCGTACTCCTCCGCCGCGGCACGCCTGAGCACCTCGTTTTTCAGGTGCCCGAAGATGAGCAGCAGCACCGGGACGCTGGCCAACAGCACCGAGACGATACCGAGGGCGAGGGAGAATTGCTGCTGCCCGACGCTCTCGCGCAGGGGGCCGCGGAAGGTCCCCATCAGGAGAAACGAGAGGAGGCTCATAAGTGCCAGGAGCGTGAGGCTGAAGGCGGCGGTTATCTTGAGGCTGCGAGGCATGGCGGACTCCAGGTGCTCGGAGAGGGGGGGGCTCCCCCCGGGGGGCGTGCGGGCGGGGCCGGTTCGCTTGCCGGCCCCACTGGTGCGGCTCGGGCCTTACTCAGGCGGTGAGGCGGAAGCGGCCGACCAGGGACTGCAGGCCGGTTGCCTGGGCCGCAAGCTGTGCGGCGGCGTCGGCGGTCTCTTCGGCTCCCCTGGCGGTCTGCACCACCACCTCGGTGATCTGCTGGATGTTGCCGGTCACTTCGCCGGTGGTCGCGGTCTGCTCTTCGGCTGCGGTGGCGATCTGGCTCACCTGGAGGGTCGCCTCGTTGATCCGGTTCAGGATGTCCTCCAGGGCGGAACCGGAACGCTGGGCGGCGGCGCTCCCCTTCTCCACCTCGCGTACCCCTTCCTCCATGGCGGCGACGGCGGCGGCGGTCTCCTTCTGGATGGACCTGATCATCCCGGCGATCTCCTTGGTGGCCTTGGTGGTCCGCTCGGCGAGGTTGCGCACCTCGTCGGCTACGACCGCGAAGCCGCGTCCCTGGTCCCCGGCGCGGGCGGCCTCGATCGCCGCGTTCAGTGCCAGGAGGTTCGTCTGGTCCGCGATGTCCTCGATGGTCCCCACGATCTCGCCGATCTGCTGGGAACTGGTCCCCAGCGCCTGCACGGTGTTCGAGGTCTGACGCACCCGCTCGGCGATCATGCTCATTCCGGCGATGGTTTCCTGGACGATGCCCGCGCCGCTGGTCGCGGACTCGGTCGATTTCCTGGAGGCGTCGGCCGCCATGGTGCAGTTGTGCGCGATGTCGGCGCTGGTGGCCGCCATCTCTTCACTGGCGGTGGCTACCGAGCCGACCTGCGCGGCAACCTCTTCCGCGCCGGTGGCGATCTGGTCGCTGGTGGCGTGCAGCTGGGTGGAGGCCGAGGCGATGCTGGACGAGATCTGTACCGTCTGGGCCACCAGGTTCCTGAGGCTTTGCACCATCTCGTTCAGAGCCTTCATGAGCTGGCCGGTCTCGTCGTTGCTGCCGACCTCGACGGTGGCAGTGAGATCGCCTTGGGCGAGCCGGTTTGCCACCTGGACCGCCTGGCCCAGCGGCACGGTGATGGTGCGGGCGATGACGAGGCCAAGTCCCACCGCTAGGAGCGCTCCCAGCACCACCAGGACGACCATCACGGTGCTGGCGCGGTAGGCGACCCGGGCGTTTTCCTGCGAGGTGAGTTTCCCCTGCTCCTCCTTTGAGAGCAGCAGTTTGTCCAGGAGTTCCTGGGTTTTCACGGCAGCTTGCTTGGCGTTGCCTTTGAGCAGTGCCTGGGCCTCGGCCTTGCGCCCCGCCTGGGCCAGGGAGAGCACCTGCTCGCTCATGGTTATGTAGCCGGCGCGGGCCGTGCGGTACTCCTTGAAGGTGCTGCGCCCCTCGTTGCTGATGATGTTCTTCTCGAACTGGTCCGATTTATCCGAGATCTGCTGACGCAGCTTTCCGATGGTGGTGACGTAGTTGGCACGTTCGGCCGGGTTGTCGGTTTCGATGGCGTCGCGCAGGTTGATCCGGATGCGCTGGAACATAACCGCCATGGTGGCCAGGTCGCTGAGCGGTACGGTCACTTTCTCGTAGAGCTTGGTGTCTGCTGCGTCGATCTGCTTAATCTTACTGATGCCGACCGCTCCGACCGCCGTTGCGACCAGTGCGACCAGTATGAACCCGGCGATCAATTTGGTTCCGACTTTGAGATTATTAAAGGCTTTCATGGTGGTATTCCCCCAGGTGTGTGTCGTTTGGGTACGACGTCTTTGCCGTACACCCGTAAAGTAGCATCGGGTATGCCGGAAAGGGGGTTCCTGCGAAATCGGTGAGTTAGTCGCATGGGGCTGCAGCTTGGTGGGTCAGCCGGGAACAGTTGTGCCTGGTGGGCACATCTTTTCGGGGCGGAGCTGCCGGGATCGGAGCCGGCGCGGCCGGCAGCGCCGAGCGGCCGGCAGCGCCAGCCGGGGTGGCGGCACGGGGATAAGGTTCGGGCAAAGAGGGTGGGGGAAACGCTTCGGCTAGCGGTAGAAGGCCTTCCGGCCGATCTTGAGCATCTGGGAGGCCTTGGACTTGTTGCCGCCGCAGCGCTCCAGGGTGAGCGCCAGGATCCGCTCGTTGAGCGCCTCCAGCGAGAGCTCCGCACGCGGCAGGGTGAGCGTGTAGCTCACGGAATCCGAGTCGAGCTGCACCGCGGCGGGGGCGCTCGACCGGGGAGGCACCGCGGAACCCTGGCCGGCCCAGGTGACCTGCTCCGGCTTGATCTCGCCGTCCTCGGTGAGGATGGCGGCGCGCTCCAGGAAGTTGCGCAGTTCGCGCACGTTCCCCGGCCAGGGGTACTCCATAAGCAGCCGCAGGGCGCTCTCGGAGATGCCGGCCAGGGGCTTCCCGAGGTGCTGGCGCAACTGCTCGAAGACGTGCTCGCACAGGATCGGGATGTCCTCGGGGCGCTCGCGCAGGGGGGGGAGCGTCAGGGGGAACACGTTGATCCGGTGGTAGAGGTCCTCGCGGAACTTACCTGCGGCGACCAGTTCCTGGAGGTTGCGGTTGGTGGCCACGATGACCCGACAGGTCGCGCCGATCTGTTCGTTGGAGCCGATTCTCTCGAACACCCGCTCCTGCAGTACCCGCAAGAGCTTGGTCTGCAGGGCAAGGGGCATGTCGCCGATCTCGTCCAAAAGCAGCGTACCGCCGCGGGCCAGGCTGAACTTCCCCTCCCGGTCGCGGTCGGCGCCGGTGAAGGAGCCGCGCAGGTGGCCGAAGAGCTCGCTCTCCAGGAGGTGGTCCGGGATGGCGGCGCAGTTCACCGCCACGAAGGAGTTGGGGAGCCCCTTGCCGGCGAAGTGGATGGCCCGGGCCAGCACCTCCTTGCCGGTGCCGCTCTCCCCGTAGATGGCGACCGTGGTCTGCCGGGCCGGGACCACCTTGGAGGCGAGCCTGAGCACCTCCTTCATGGCAGGGTTCGCCGTGACGATGCTCTGGAAGCTGAAACGCTCCTTGAGCAGGCCGCGGATCTGCTCGTTTTCCCGCACCACGTGGTGGTAGTCCAGGGCGCGCTTGATGGTGAGGTGCAGGTCGTCGGGGTTGTAGGGCTTCTCGACGTAGTCGTAGGCGCCGCGGCGCATCGCCTCGACGGCCCCCTCGACGCTGCCGTTGGTGGTGATGACGATGATGGGAAGTTCCGGGAAGCGCTCGCGCACCCGCTCCATGAGCTCCAGCCCCCCCATCTCGGGCATGATCAGGTCGGTGATCATCAGGTCGACCGGCTGCTCCTCCAAAAGGGCGAGCGCCTCCCGGCCGCTGGCGGCCAGCAGCGGGTGGTATCCCCCCTGGCGCAGGTGGGTCTCCAAAAGGAAGAGGATGATTTGCTGGTCGTCGACGACCAGGATGCGTGGCTCAGGCATGGCTCCCCTCGGGTAGATGACGTAACGTGGGGACCTTATCGGCAGAACGCATGTAAAATTAAGGAGTTTCTGCGGGAAAACCGCGGGGTGGCGCAGCCGGGCAAAAAAAGAGGGCCTGCACGCTGCAGGCCCCCGGTGAGCGGCCCTCCCTGGGGGGGATCAGGCGCCGCTGTTTTCGTTAAGGATCTCCATCAGGTGGTTCGCGTCATCGAGCTGGTTCTGCAGGCGCCTCAGCTCGTCGTTGCTGTAGACGGAGCTCCCCTTGCCGAGCTCGCGGTTGATCCGCTGGATTCTCTGCTGGATGGTATCGGCCTGGTCGCCGCAGTTTCGGGCCATCAGCAGGCATTCGTCCTTGCCGCTTTGCCGATCCTGTCCCATCGTCCCGCTTCCCATATCCGCTGCCAGAACCGGCAGCGCCGAGATCAGGGAAGCTGCGATCACGAGTGTTATTTTAAGAGCGATTCCTTTCATGACGTGCCTCCGCTTGTGGAAGTAAGTGACGTATAGAGTGATTATAGGTAGTCCTGTGCTCTTTGCAAGTGATTTTCTCTATCAAAATCTTACGCTTCCCGATACCTCCAGTCTCTACTGTCAACGGCGCACCGGTCAGTGCCAGTTTTTCGCAGCCGCTTCAGGCGCAATTCTCCTCGCTCATCCAGAAATAATCCGGAGTTGTAGGATTTCCAGCCCGGTCGGTAGGTGCGGTGGAATGGCTCCGTCAGGGATGTGGCAAAAACTCGTCCGTTTCTTTGACATTGGGTAAATGTAATCTATCTTATCTGCTGAACTTTCACCCAAGGAGGCTTTCATGCAGACGACTCGACGTGACATGATCCTCGCACCTGGCTGGCTCCTGACGGCCGTGGTGACGTTCCTGGTCGGCTTTTCGATCCTGGGCTACCTGGCCCTGCGCAACGTGAGCGACAAGCCCCCCGTGCCCCGTGAGGTCCGCTCCGCCGACGGAACCGTCCTCTTCACCAAGGGGGACATCATGGCCGGGCAGCAGCTGTTCCAGAGGTACGGGCTCATGCAGTACGGCACCCTGTTCGGCCACGGGGCCTACCTGGGGCCGGACTTCACGGCGCAGTACCTGCGCACGGCGGGGGAGAAGGCGCTCATCTTCTACTCGCTGCAAGGGGTGCCGCGGGCAGCCGCTGCCGATCGGGTGCGCAGCGAGGCCAAGCAGAACGCCTATAACCCCAACATGGGTGACCTGATCTACACGCCGGCCCAGGCCAGCGCTTACCGTGACATGATCGGCTACTACCGGGACTGGTTCGGCCCCCAGCAGCAGCAACAGGGGCTCAGGCGCCCCTACCTCTCCAACCCCGAGGAGGTGCGCCAGCTCACCTCCTACTTCTCCTGGGCCGCCTGGGTGACCGCAGCCCAGCGCCCCTACACCAACCACTCCTACACCAACAACTGGCCACCCGACGACCTGGCCGGCAACACCCCCACGCCGGGGGCGCTCATGTGGAGCGTCCTGAGCGTGGTGGGGCTCCTCTGCGGTACCGGGCTCATCCTCTTCGTGTTCGGGCGCTACGAGTGGCTCGGCTGGCACAGCGCCGACGACTACGCAGCCGCCGGCCCTCCCCCCGAGGAGGTGCCGCTTACCCCCTCGCAGCGCACCGTGGCCTGGTACTTCCTGGTGGTGTCCGGGCTGTTCCTCCTGCAGGGGCTCCTGGGCGGGGTGAACGCGCACTACCACGTGGAGAGCTCCGGGTTCTACGGCCTCCCCCTGGGGGACATGCTCCCCTACAACCTCTCGCGCATGTGGCACGTGCAGCTCGCCCTGTTCTTCGTCGCCTCGAGCTTCCTCGCCATGGGGATCTTCCTCACCCCGTTCATCGCGGGGAAGGAGCCGCGCCACCAGGACAAGCTTGCCCTGATCCTTTTGGGGGCCCTGGTCGTCGTGGTGCTCGGGAGCCTGGGGGGGGAGGGCGCCAGCCTGCTCGGCATGATCCCCACCAACGGCCCCTGGTTCTGGATCGGCTCGCAGGGGTGGGAATACCTCGACCTGGGGAGGTTCTGGCAGATCCTGCTCACCCTCGGGATGGTGATCTGGCTGGTGATCCTGGTGCGCGGCATGGCCGAACGGCTCAAGGGGGAGCACCCGGGTAACATGCCCTGGCTCTTCATCTACTCCGCGATCTCTATCCCGCTCTTCTACGCCGCGGGGATGCTCTACGGGCGCGGCACCAGCTTCGTGCAGATCGAGTTCTGGCGTTTTTGGGTGGTGCACCTTTGGGTCGAAGACTTCCTGGAACTCTTCACCACCATCATGGTCGCCTACGTATTCCTGCTGCTCGGCGTGGTGCGGGCGAAGGCTGCAACCACCATCATCTACCTGGACATCATCCTCTACTCGATAGGCGGGGTGGTCGGGACCATGCACCACCTCTACTTCTCGGGCACCCCGGAGATCCACATGGCCCTGGGGGCCTGCTTCTCGGCGCTCGAGGTGATCCCGCTGCTGCTTTTGACCTACGAGGCCTGGAAGTTCATGAGGCTCGGCGCGCCGACCGGGAGCTCCATGCTGAGCACCACCGGGGCGGTATTCCCGCACAAGTGGGCGGTCATGTTCCTGATCGCCGTCGGTTTCTGGAACTTCCTGGGCGCCGGGGTCTTCGGCTTCTTGATCAACCTCCCCATCGTGAGCTACTACGAGATCGGCACCCAGTGGACCGCGAACCACGGCCACGGGGCCATGATGGGGGTCTACGGGATGCTCTCCCTGGCCTTTTTCATGTTCGTGGCGCGCTACTTCCTTCCGCTGGACAAGTCGGGGGACCGCGCCATGGCCTGGGCCTTTTGGTGTACCAATCTGGGGCTTGCCTGGATGCTCTTTGTGAACCTTTTCCCGGTCGGGCTCATCCAGCTGAACCAGATCCTCGCCACCTCCTACTGGCAGGGGCGCCAGCCGGAGTTCTACCAGCAGTACCTGGTGCGCATCTTTGAATGGCTGCGCCTTCCCGGCGACGTCCTGTTCATCGTCGGCATCCTCCCGGTGGTCTACCTCGCGGTGCGCATGTTCCTGAACCGCAAGCGGCAGGGGACACCGCCGGCCGTCGCGGCAACGGCAGCCCCCGGCAGCGCGCGGCGCTAGCCAGGCGCTGCAGACGCACAAAAGCCCCACCGGATCCAGTTCGGTGGGGCTTTTCTTTGGGTGCAATCTAAACGCGCTGGTAGCTGTGTTGGAGCCGCGCTGCCTGAATTTCAGGGGGCCTGGTCGTGGCGCACCCGGATCAACCCGCTGGTGGCAAAGCCGAGCGCCGCGGCGCGCTGTACCAGCCGCTGCAGCACCGGGACCTCGAGGTACGGGGTGCGGGAGAGGATCCAGAGGTAGTCGGTGTTCGGCCCACCGACCAGGGCGTAACGGTAGTTTTCGCGGTCGAGCTCGAGCACCAGGTAGGAGCCGTAGAAGGGGCCGAAAAAGGAGACCTTGAGGTACCCCTCATCGGGCGCGCCGGCGAGATAGGCCTTCCCCACCGCCTCCTTCCAGCGCCGCTCCCGGTCGGCGTACCCCCGGTTCACCACGCGCAGCCTGCCGTCCGGACGCAGGGTGTACTCGGCCGTCACGTTGCTGAGCCCCCGCTCGAAAGGGTGGTCCAGCCGCGCCACCTCGTACCAGGTTCCCAGGTAGCGCTCCACCTCGAAGTCCCGCACCGGCTCGCCGGGGAGCGGAGCCGGCTTGCCGAAGAGCCGCAAGAGCCACGAGCCGAGGGCGCTCATACCGCCTCCGGATGCTTCGGGTACTGGGCGAGCTCCAGGAGGATGCCGTCGGGCCCCAGGAAGTACACGAGCTTTTTGCCGGTCGTCTTCCAGGTCTGCACCGGTGACAGGAAGGTCACGCCGGCCGCCGTCAGCCGTGCCACCTCGGCGTCGATATCGTCGACGGCGAAGGCCAGGTGGCGCAGCCCGATCCGGTTCGCCTCGCCGATGCCGGCTTCCGGCGCGGGGCCGTCGGCGAACTCGAGGAGTTCGATGGAGAGCTGCGATCCGGGGTGGTGCAGGGCGCAAAACCGCCCGTTCGCCCCGGGGATGCCGGTCACCCGCCCGAGAAACCCCGAGTCGAGCGGGGCCGCGATCCCTTCCCTAAAGCCGAGCAGCAGGAAGAAGCGGGTCGCCTCCTCGAGGCTGCTCACCACGATGTTCAGATGATCCAGGTGCAACAGCATGTCGTCTCCCCCTTACCAGACCATGACGTGGTCGATGAGGTAGCGTCCCTCCCGCTCGACCACCAGCGCCTCGGCTACGAAATCGCCCGGTACCTTGCTGAACTTCTGCCTCCAGAGTACCGCCACGGCTCCCGGCCGGCGCACCACGGCGACCGGCTCGCGCGAAGCGAAGAACCCCTTCTCCTCTTGGTATTTCCGGCACACGGCCTCCAGATGCTCGGGGGTAACGATGGCCCGGATCCGCTCGGTGAAGTCGCGGGTATGGGCGGCGTGGTCGATCCTGGTTGAGGCCTCCATCAGGTTGTCCATCATCGGGTTCACCAGGGCGAGGACCTCCTGGTCGGTCATCTGCTCGAGGGGCATGGCTTCTCCTAGGCGGTTGCCGGCTGGAACGCCGGACGGCTCCAGCTTCTTTACCACACCGGGGGCGCCAGGGCCAGCGTCCCTTTTCAAAAATGGCAGTATTTGCTTGTTCGTTGTCATTGCGCCTTCCGTGAGTGTGTGTGATGATCTCACCATGAAAACTAACGACCACACCAAAAAAGGAGCGCCGGTTCCCCGCACCGTCGGGATCGTAGCCTACGACGGCGCCGAACTCCTCGATATCACCGGGCCGGTCGAGGTGTTCAACATGCTGAACCGCTGCCTGGGTGCGACCGGCTACCGGGTGGTCCTGCTCGCCGAGCAGGCCGGCCCGCTCGTTTCTGCGGCCGGGATGCGTCTTGTAGCCGATGCCGCCTGGCAGGAGTTCGCCGCCCCGCTGGATACCCTCGTGGTGGTGGGGAGCCCGGACGAGGCGCTGAACCGGGCGCTCGCCGACCGGGCCCTGGTCAACTGGCTGCGGGACGCGCCGCGGCGGGCGCGCCGGGTGGTCTCGGTTTGCACCGGCGCCTTCCTGCTCGCCGAGGCGGGACTTCTGGAGGGGCGGCGCGCCACCACCCACTGGATGGACCTGGAGCGGCTGGAGGCGTCGTATCCCGGGGTGAGCGTGGAAGGGGACGCCATCTACGTGCGGGACGGGGCGGTTGCCACCTCTGCCGGGGTGACCGCCGGGATCGACCTGTCGCTTGCCCTGGTGGAAGAGGACTTCGGCCGGGCCCTGGCCCTCGCGGTGGCGCGACGCCTGGTGATGTACCTGAAGCGCCCGGGAGGGCAGGCGCAGTTCAGTACCCAGCTGCGGGCCCAGATGGTGGAGGGGGGAGCCCTGGCGGGGCTCTTGGCGCGTTTGCGGGAGCAGCCGGCGCGCCAGTACACCGTGCAGGAGCTGGCGCAGCTGGCCGCCATGAGCCCACGCAACTTCGCCCGGGTCTTCGCCCGGGAGACCGGCACGACGCCCGCACGCTACCTGGAGCAGTTGCGCCTGGAGCGGGCCATCGCCCTCCTGGAGCGGGGCGAGCTCCCGATCGGCTGCGTGGCGCAACAAAGCGGTTTCAGCTGCGCCGAGCAGTTCAGGCGCAGCTTTCAAAAGCAGATGGGGGTGAGCCCCGTCGGCTACCGGAAGCGCTTTTTTCCGGAGGAGGTCCCATGAACTACCTGCTCAAGAACAAGGAAGTGCTCACCCTGATAGGGAAGGCCCGGCTGGAGTCGGTCTGGGTCAAATCGGGGCGGGTCTGGCTCACCAAGGAGGGGGACTCTCGGGATTACTGCCTCAGCGCAGGCTCCCGCCTCCCCTTGGGAGGGGCCCGGCTCGTGGTGCTGGAGGCGCTCGAGGATGCGGCGCTGTCGGTTGTGGTGGCGGGTCAGGAGCACTCCGGCGGGGTCCGGCTCACACTGGCGCTCTCCGCGCCAGGGGGGCGCTAGGGACTGTACCCGTGCCGACTGTGCCTTGACAGGTTGCCGGTTCGGGGGCATATGCGGCACAAACGGGGCCTTCAGGGGCCGGCAATCCAAGGGGGAGAACACGCATGAAGACCGTGGGACTTATCGGAGGGATGAGCTGGGAATCGACCATTCCCTACTACCGGCACCTGAACCAGGCGGCTAAAGAGCGGCTGGGCGGGCTCCATTCGGCAAAGATCCTGCTCTTAAGCGTGGACTTCGCCGAGATCGAGGCGCTGCAGCGCGAGGGGGACTGGGACGCGGCGGGGAGGTTTCTGGTCGAGGCGGGGCTCAGGCTTCAGGGGGCCGGCGCGGAGTGCGTCGCCATCTGCACCAACACGATGCACAAGGTGGCGCCCGCCCTGGAGGCGGCTCTTGAGGTCCCCCTCCTGCACATAGCCGACGCCACTGCCCGGGCGATCCGCGCCGCGGGACTGACACGGGTCGGCCTCTTGGGGACCCGCTTCACCATGGAGCAGGAGTTCTACAAGGGGCGGCTCAAGGAGCGCTTCGGGATCGAGGTGCTGGTCCCCGAGCCGGAGGAGCGCGAGCTGGTGCACCAGGTGATCTACGGCGAGCTCTGCCTGGGCGAGATCAAGGAGGCCTCGCGCCTGGCCTTCGAGGGGATCGTCGAGAGGCTCGCCTCCCGCGGGGCGCAGGGGGTGGTGCTCGGGTGCACCGAGATCCCGCTCCTGCTCGATCAGGCCGCTGCACCGGTGCCGCTTTTCGACACCACCGCGCTGCACGCGGGGCTGCTGGCGGACTGGGCGCTTTCCTGAAGCGGTGCCGGCACGGTTTTGGCGCGGGGCCCGGGACAGGGAAGTCCCGGGCCCGCGCCGTTTTGTGCTCGGCGCTAGAGCTTGAACTGCCCCACGGTTTGCTGGAGGCTGTGGGCGAGCCCCGCCAGCTGCACCGAACCCTCCGCCGACTGCTGGGCCGACTGGGCGCTCAGTTGCACCGCCTGGGTCATCTGCTGCACGTTGCTGCTGATCTCGTTGGTGGTCGCGGTCTGCTCCTCGGCGGCCGTGGCGATCTGGGTGACCTGGCCGGTGACCTCGGTGATCTGGGCGATGATCTCGTTGAGCACCTCCCCCGAGCGCGCGGCATCCTGGGCCCGCCTCTCCACCTCGCTCACCCCCTGTGCCATGAAGAGCACAGCGTCCTTGGTCTCGCGCTGCACGGCGCTGATCATGGCTCCGATCTCCCGGGTGGCCTTGGCGGTCCGCTCGGCCAGGGCGCGCACCTCGTCGGCCACCACGGCAAACCCCCGCCCCTGTTCGCCGGCCCGGGCCGCCTCGATCGCCGCGTTCAGGGCCAAAAGGTTGGTCTGGTCGGCGATGTCCTCGATGGTGCTCACGATGGCGCCGATCTGGTCGCTGCGCGCTCCCAGGCTCTCGATGGTCTTGGCGGACTCGTTGACCCGGTCGGCGATGAGCTGCATCCCCTGCACCGTTTCGGCGATCACCGAGCCCCCCATGCGCGCCGAGTCGCTCGCCTCGCTGGAGCCCTGGGCCGCGCTGCCGCAGTTGCGCGCGATGTCGGCGGAGGTGCTCGCCATCTCCTCGCTCGCGGTGGCGACCGTCGAGGCCTGCGCCGCGACCTCTTCGGAGCTTTGGGCCATGGAGCAGGCCACCTGGTTGATCCCTTCGGCTGCCAGTGCCACCGCCTTCGTGTTCTCCGCCACCCGGTCGATGATGCCGTGCAACTTGTCGAGGAACAGGTTGAACTGCAGCCCGACCTCGCCGATCTCGTCCCGGCCGCTCACCGCTACCCGCTTGGTCAGGTCCCCCTCACCCTGGGCTATGTCGGTGACACGCTCGAGGATCCCGGCGATGCTGGCGCGCATGTTGAGCGAGAAGAAGCACAAGAGGGTGATGATGATGGCGAGCGACGTGCAGAGCATGAGGACCGAACGCGAGGTGACCATGGAGGTGAAACCGTCCACCGCCTGGCGCTGGGTCAGCATCTGCTTTTTCACCTTCTCGGAGATCGCCAGCAGCTTGTCCTTGCAGTCGCGCCACTTGGGGGTCTCCTGTTTGGTCAGAAGTTCGAGCGCCTCGGCACCCTTGCCGGAGCGGGCCAGGGTCTGCACCTCGCGTTTCAGTCGATCCCCCTCCTGCCACACCGGAAGCATCGCGGAGAGGGATTCCTTGACCGCCGGGTCTGCCACGACGGAGGCGCTCTGGTAGGCCTTGTCGAACTGTTCCAGCGCCGCCTGGTAGTTCTTCACCGCCTTTTCGTCCGTCGGGTTGAGCAGCACGTTGCGGGTCGCCTGCTCGCTTTGCAGCCCCTGGGCGTACATGTCGCTCAGCGCGAAGGCCACCACCTGCTCCTTGTCGACGAACCCCTTGAAGTTCCCCGCCAGATGCCTTATCCACAGTACCGACTGACCCATGGTGGCGACGAAACAGCCGACCACCAGCAGGTTCAGCAAGATGAACTTCTTCGCGACGCTCAAATCGTCGAATACTCTCATAGCGCTCCCCCTCCTTGGGCACATCCCTCTGTCTGTATCGGAGGGTCCTTACAGTTCTTGAATCTTTTGCGCTTTGGTGTCATTGCCAAAGACGCCTTGAGACAATTCCGGAGGGATGTTTAGGTTAATCCAGGGCGGGGTGAGGAGAACCAGGATGGAGACTGTACTGCATTCACCGTAACGAAGGCTCGCTTCAGGGAAACAGATAGTTCGCGGCGACAGCGGCCGGGCGGCAACGGCTGGACGACAGCCGCTGGGAGTTGGGAGGTGGGAGGTGGGAGGTTAGCGGCTCGTAGTGGCGTGCGGCTTGGACGGCTTGGACGGCTAGCTCTAACGATTGGCGGATGGCGGGGACGCTCAGGAACTTCCCGGCCGCTCCCCTTCCGACTGCGGCGGCGGTCCCTGGTGGCCGCGCCCTTTGGCGATCCCCAGGTGCAGGGCCGCGTTTATGAGACCGATGTGGCTTAACGCCTGCGGGAAGTTGCCGACCTGCTCGCCGGTTGCCGGCTCCACCTCCTCGGACATAAGCCCCAGGGGGCTCACCCGCGTCAGCGCCTGGCGGAAGACCGCTTCCGCCTCGTCGATGCGCCGGCTCAGCGACAGGGCATAGACCAGCCAGAAGGAACAGAGCAGGAAGGCCCCCTCCCGGCCGGCGATCCCGTCGTCCGCGCTGTAGCGGTACAAAAGGCCGGGGCCCGCCGAGAGCCCGCTCCAGACCGCATCGATGGTCGACTGCACCCGGGGGTCGTCCGGCGCCAGGAACCGGTGGATCGGGATGAGGAACGCGGTCGCGTCCAGGTCCTCGGAGTCGAAGGTCTGCACGAAGCTGTTCAGCCTCGCGTTGAAGCCGCGCTCCAGGATGGCCCGGCGCAGCTCGCCCGCCTGCCGCTCCCATTCGGCGACCGGTGCGCGGCGACCGGTGCGCCGGGCGATCTCGCAGCCGCGGTCCAGCGCGACCCAGCACATGAGCTTTGAATGCAGGTAGTGGCGCGGCGGGGTGCGCATCTCCCAGATGCCGCGATCCTTCTTCCCCCAGTTCTGGCAGATGAAATCGCAGATGCGCCGGACCGCCTCCCAGGTTTTCGCCCCCATCTCCTCGCCGAAACGCGTGGTCTCGAAGACCGTGTTCACCATCTCCCCGAAGATGTCCAGCTGGGTCTGGTGCCAGGCCAGGTTCCCCACCCGGACCGGCGCCGAGTTCCGGTACCCCTCCAGGACCTCCAGCGACCCCTCCTCCCGTGCCACCGACTCGTGCAGCCGGTAACACGGCTTCAGGCTGGAGACCTCGGGCAGCTCCTGGAGGATCTTGGTGACCCAGCGGCGGTACTGGCCCGCCTCGCGCGCGTACCCCAGGTGGAAGAGCGCCTGCGCCGTGAAGGAGGCGTCCCTGATCCAGGCGAAGCGGTAGTCCCAGTTGCGCACCCCACCCACCGTTTCGGGGAGCGCCATGGTGCAGGCGGCGGCGATGGCCCCGGACTCCGGGTTCATGAGGAGCTTGAGCGCCAGGCCCGAGCGCATGGCGAGGTCGTGGCAGAGTTCCTGGTGCACCGACTCGGAGCGCTGGTGCGCCTCGCTCCAGCGGGTCCAGAAGGAGAGCGTCTTCTCCAGCAGTTTCCCGCACTCCTTCGGCGTCGGGAGCTTCTCGGTATCCGCCCAGCTGAGCACCAGCCAGAGCTCCTCCCCCTCGTTGAGCCTCAGCTCGGCGCGGGCGGCGGCGTCGCTCTCCACCTCGAGCGCCACGCCGGAAAGTATCAGGTTGAGCTTTCCGGCGCGCGCCGTGAGCCGGGTCCCATCCGGTACCAGCTCCGGCTTCTGTCTGCCGTAGTCGAAGCGCGGGGCGAAGACGACCTTGAGCCGGGTCTCCAGCCGGGTGGCCGCGATGCGGCGCAGCAGCATGCGGTGCTCGCCCCCCGCCTCGCGCGGCGGCATGAAGTCGGTGATGGTGCATTCGCCGGCGGCCGTGCTGAACTGGGTGGTCAGGACGTTCGAGTTGGGGAGGTAGCGCTGCAGGGACTGGAACTTGAGCGTCGGGGTGATCGCGAAGAGCCCGCCGCGCTCCCGGTCGAGCAGCGCGGCGCAGGCCGAGGGGGAGTCCAGGTAGGGGAGGGGGAGCCAGTCCAGGGAACCGTCGCTGCCGATCAGGGCGCAGGTCTCCTGGTTGCCGATCACTCCGTAGTTTTCCAGGGGGGTATAGGTATCGGGCATGGCGCGGGTGGCGGGGCTAGCGGTGAGCCAAAAGCCCCTGCTTCTCCATCTTCTTGATCTGTGGGTTCATCGCACACCTGGGAAATTCTAGCGGCCAAAGCCGACATTGCCAGCGCAGTTTTGGAAAAAACCAATCCTTCTAGGGGGCGGCCTGATCCTGCCGGGGTGGGGGCGCGGGGATTGACCGTCGTAGACGGTCACAGGTAGGGGGAGAAGAGCTTGGCGACGCCGTCGCGCAGCTTGACCGGAAGGGGGCGGCCGTCGACCTCGGCCTGGGTGATCTCGCGCGAGGCGGCCACTGCCTGGGCGCCCCGGGCCTCCAACTGGTGGGCGAAGTTGCGGTCGTAGACCTCGAGGTTGAACTCGAAGTTGAGCCTGAGGCTCCTGGGGTCCAGGTTTGCGCTGCCGATCAGGCTCCAGCTGCCGTCCACCACCATGAACTTGGTATGCACGAACGGCGGGGGCTGCGAGAAGATGCGCACCCCGTTTTGCTGCAGCTCCCAAAGGTAGGTGCAGCTCGCCCACTGTACGAAGGGGAGGTTGTTCTTCCCCGGCAGTACCAGGGTGATGGCGACGCCGCGCAGTGCCGCGGTGACCAGCGCCGAGATGAGCGGGCGGTCCGGTATGAAGTACGGGGTGACGATGAGCACCCGGCGCCGGGCGCAGGAGATCGCCCCGAGGACGATCCAGTTCAGCTTGCGGAAATCCTTGTCGGGGCCGTCGCTTACCGCGCGCACCAGGGCGCTCCCCAGCACCGGGAGCTCGGGGAAGTAGCGCAGCCCGGTCAGGTGCTCTCCCTTGGCGAAGCGCCAGTCCTCCAGGAAGGTACGCTGCAGGTCTGCCACCGCAGGGCCCACCACCTTGAAGTGCAGGTCCATGACCTGCGGGTTGTCCCGTTTGACCAGGTGGCGGTCGCCGATGTTCATGCCGCCGGTGAAGGCGATCCTGCCGTCCACCACCAGGATCTTGCGGTGGTTTCTCAGGTTCAGATATCCCCCCGGTCGCAGCGGCAGGAAGCTGCGGAACTGGACCCGCGACCCCTTGAGGAGCCTTTTCGCCGTGGGGCGCGAGTACTTCTCTCCCAGGCTGTCCACGATGACCCGCACCTCGACGCCGCGTCCGGCTGCCTTTCTCAGGGCCTCGGTGAATTCCCGCCCGGTCCGGTCGCCGTCGAAGATGTAGGTGCACAGGTGCACCGAGGAGGTCGCCCCGTTGATGGCGGCCAGCATGGCGGGGTAGGCCTCTTCGCCGTTTTCCAGGGGGGTGATGCTGTTGCCGGGGATCAGGTGGGCGCTGACCACCCGGTCCGAGAGCCGGCGCAGCTCCTTTAGGTAGGCGAGGTCGGCGGGGAGCGGGACCGTCACCGCGTTGGCGCGCTCGGGCCAGTGCGGAATCTCCCCCGCCTCGCGGTGCCAGCGCTTGGCGCGGCTGTAGATCCGGTTCACCCCCATGCCCCAGTAAAAAAGCGGGCCGAAAAGGGGGATGGCCAGGCAGGTGAGGATCCACCCGAGCGCCGAGCGCGGGTCGCGCTTGTTGATGAGGGCGTGCCCCGCGGAGAGCAGGGCCAGAAGCGACAGCAAACAGATGAGCACACCGTTGAGCACGTGGTCCACTGCCCCTCCGGAAGGGATCATGATCAGTGAGAGCGCCAGGGCGTCGCACTGTACTCGGACTTTCGGCCGGATTATGGAGGAAATGGCAGACATTTACAAGAGATACCCCGGGTTTTGCTCCTCCGGACACACGAAGGGGGACGGCGAGTTGCCTTCCCCCTTCGTATATCGGCCGTTAGTCGGCGTTACTTAAAGAAGCGTGTAGGGTTGGGCCTTCTTGGTCCAGATGCTCCCCGGGTACTCGGCGGCGAGCTGCCGGTGGGCCTCCTTGAGCGCCTCGACCGCGTGGCTCGACCGGTAGCGCGCCACCCCCCGGAGGTAGACCGCCTCGGCCGCCACGTCGCTTTCCGGGCAGCCGTTTAAAAGCGTGCTGAACTGGATGACCGCCTCGCTGAACAGGTCCTGTTCCAGGGCGACCTTGCCGATCCCCAGCAGGAGGGAGGGGACCAGTTCCTGCGGGGGGAGAAAGCCCAGGGTGCGCTGGTGCTCTTTGCCGTAGTAGTCCAGGGTGATGATGGTCGGGGTCCAGACTACCCGGAAATCACTGGCGAGGTTGCGGGCGGCGACCTCCACGCGCAGCGGGACCATCCGGTCGGAGATGAAGTTCTCCACCGACTCGTCCGGAAAGCTGACCGCATCCATCTGCTTGCAGCCGATGCATTCGTGGCTGAAGAATTCCAGCAGGATGCACTTCTGCTCGGCCTTTGCCCTGGCCAGCGCCCTGGCCATATCCGATTCCCAGCTTATCATGGCAGACCCTCCTTTTTATTAAACCGCTCCAAAGGAAAGATTAACCTTGCTGTAAAGCATGTCAAGTGCCCTATCAGCTTGCAGTTTTGCCCGAAATGCTTATAATGAAGCAGCTTCGGCACGATCTTCTCCCCGCATGAAAAGGAAGCACCTTGTCCACCAAAAATCCACGTCGCGCCGCCTTCGACATCCTGCTTAGGATCGAGAAGGAGAGGTCCTTCGCCGATATCCTCATCGACCACGAGCTCTCCAAGGAACTGATCAAGGGGGCCGACCGCGGTCTTTTGACCGAGCTGGTCTACGGCGTTTTGCGCCGTCAGGCGACCCTCGACCACATCGTCGGGCAGTTCTCCAAACAGCGCCCCGAGAAGCTGGAACTCTACGTCCGCCTGCTGTTGCGCCTGGGGATCTACCAGGCCTTCTTCCTGGACCGGGTCCCGGTCTCGGCGGCGGTTAACGAGACGGTGAACCTCGCCAAGGAGCTGGCGCCGCGCGCCGCGGGGTTCATCAACGCCGTCCTGCGCAGCGCCGACCGCGGCCGCGACGGTATCCGCTACCCCGATCCTGCAGAGCAGCCGGCGCAGTACCTGGCCGCGCGCTACTCGCACCCGCAGTGGCTCACCGCGCAGTGGCTCGAGCAGCTGGGGCTCGAGGATGCCGAGGCGCTGGCGACCGCCATGGCCGAGCCGCCCCCCTTTACCATCCGCGCCAACACCCTGCGCATCGGCCGCGACCAGCTCATGGAGCGGTTGGGGCGCGACGGCATCAGCTGCACCCCGACCGCCTGGTCGCCCGACGGCATCCGGCTGAACCACTCCGGCGCCGTGACCCGGCTCGCGGCCTTCGGCGAGGGGCTCTTCACGGTCCAGGACGAGTCCTCCCAGCTGGCGCCGCTCTTTTTGACCCCCGGGAAAGGGGACCAGGTGCTGGACGCCTGCGCGGCCCCCGGCGGCAAGACCACCCAGATCGCCCAGCTCATGGCGAACGAGGGTGATATCTACGCCTGCGACGTGAACCAGAGGAAGCTGCGCCTGATCCGCGAGACCTGCGATCGTCTGGGGATCCGCATCGTGCGTACCTTCACCATGGACGCCAGCTCCCCGTCGAACGCCATCCGCGAGGTGAAGTTCGATCGGATCCTGGTGGACGCGCCCTGCTCGGGGCTGGGGGTGATCCGGCGCAACCCCGAGGGGAAGTGGTGGAAGCAGCCAAGCGACCTCGAGCAGCTCTCGGTGACCCAGTTCGCCATCCTGGAAAACCTGGCGGAGTACCTGAAGGTCGGCGGCACCCTGCTCTACGCCACCTGCTCCACGAGCGTGATCGAGAACGAGGCGGTGGTGGATCGCTTCCTGGTGCGCCACCCCGAGTTCGAGGCCGAGGACCTGCGCCCCCTGTTCCCGCAGTTCGCCCCGCTCTGCACCGAACGCGGCTACTTCAGAAGCTGGCCGCACCGCGACGGCATGGACGGCTTCTTCGCGGCGCGCCTCAGGAAAGTCGAGTAACTGCCGTCGCCTTAGCGAGGCCGGCTGTCCTCTCCCCTCGCAGCACCTGCCGGGGGAGCGGCCTAGCCGGGGCGCCCCCGCGACAGCGGCATATTCGCATGACGTACACGCTACTTAAGATAATCCGGGAGTTGACATGAAAAAGATCGCACCTTCGATACTTTCTGCAGATTTCGCGCGGCTTGGTGAAGAGGTCGCCGCCATCGAGGCCGGGGGTGCCGATTACGTCCATGTCGACGTGATGGACGGCCACTTCGTCCCCAACATCACCATCGGTCCGCTGGTGGTCGACGCGGTGCGCAAGGTCACCAAGCTGCCGCTCGATGTGCACCTGATGATCGAGAACCCGGACCTCTACATCCCGGATTTCGCCAAGGCCGGAGCCGACATCATCGTGGTCCACGCCGAGGCGACCAACCACCTGCACCGCACCGTGCAGCTCATCAAGTCGCTGGGGAAGAAGGCCGGGGTCTCCTTGAACCCGCACTCCCCCTTGAACCTGCTCGACTACGTGCTGGAGGACCTCGACCTGGTGCTCCTCATGACCGTGAACCCGGGCTTCGGCGGCCAGTCCTTCATCGAGGCGTGCCTCCCGAAGATCCAGGCGCTGCGGGCCATCATGGACCGGCGCGGCATCGAGGCGGAACTCGAGGTGGACGGCGGGGTGAAGGTCGACAACATCGCCCGGATCGCCCACGCCGGCGCCGACGTCTTCGTGGCGGGGAGCGCGGTCTTCAACAGCCCCGACTACGCCGCCACCATCGCCGAGTTGAAGAAACGGGCCAAGGAGCCGGTGCTCTGAGTAAGGGCGCGCGTCAAGAAGACGCGGTCTACCGCGACCCGGCGGCGATAGCGGAGCGCCTGAGAGCCGCGCTCGCTGCGCGCCAAAGGGTCCCCATGGAATCGGGGCCGGTTCCGGCGGCAGCCCTGGTGCCGCTTTTCTTGAAGGACGACGAGATCCACGTCCTCTTCACCAAGCGCACCTCGCAGCTGACCCACCACTCCGGCGAGATCTCCTTTCCCGGCGGTCGCGGCGAGCCCGAGGATATCAATTCGGCGGCCACCGCGCTGCGCGAGACCTGGGAGGAGATCGGCATCCGTCCCGAGCACGTCGAGGTCCTGGGAGAGTTGGACGACGTCCGCTCGCTGCACAACTACCGGGTGACCCCCGTGGTGGGGATCTTCCCGGCCGGCTACCAGCTCACCGTGAACGACGCCGAGATCGAGCGGATCATCGAGGTGCCGCTTTCGCACTTCGGGAAGCCCGGGGTGTACCGGACCGAGGATTGGCAGTGGCAGGGACAGAGGCGGGCCATGCATTTTTACATGCACGGTACGGACGAGATCTGGGGGCTGACGGCCAGGATCCTGAAGCAGTTTCTGGACGTTTTGCACGGCAAGTGCGACGCGCGCGAAGAGGAGTGCACCACGCCGGCGGATTTCAGCTATCCGCCCAGCGACTGAGGGGCGTTTGGAAAGGTGATGAAGTGGTAGGGGCGAATAGTAATTCGCCCTTTTTTATTGCCCAGAAGCGGAGGCGGGGTTTCCTAGTGAATCCCTTCCGCCACCTCGTCAAACTTTTCCACCCAGCGTTGCAGGAGCCCCGGGCGTAAAAGATTCTTCCGAGAATTTGGTAAATGGTGCCTTACCTGCCAGGCACGTTGTCACGCAAACCGCTTCGTCACGTTCCTCCCTTTGCGAAGGGAGGACAGGAGGGATTTGCTTTTTCCGTCCGGTGTAAAGATCTGAAAAAGAGCAGTACTAAGTTCAGAAGGTTAATGGGAGGTTTCGAGTCATGGTGCTCACGAAGGCAAATCCCCTCTGTCCCCCCTTCGCAAAGGGGGGGACGCGAGTGCGCCAGCAGGAGGTGGGTAGCAACCTCTTCCCGGAATCCCCGGATGACCTTTGAAAAAGGAGGGCTTACCTCCCGTGCACCTTCGGATACGGGCAGACCGCCCTCAGCGGGCACCCCTCGCACAAAGGCTTCTTCCGGCAGTGCTGCTTGCAGTGCTCCACGATGAGCGCGTGGTACTCATTGTACAGGTAGACCTCCGCTGGCAGCGCCTCCATGAAAAGCGCCCGCACCTCCTCGTAGCCGTCCGTCTCCCGCACCAGGCCCAGCCGCGAAAAGAGCCGCTTGGTGTAGGCGTCCACCACGAAGGAAGGCTTTCCCCCCGCGTAGAGCAGGATCGAATCGCAGGTCTCCCGCCCGATGCCGCGCACCGCCAGCAGGCGCTCGCGCAGCTCTCTCCAGTCCCCCTCGAACACGGCGTCCAGCGAGCCGTGCCCCTCGAGCACCCACCGCACGAACTCCTTGAGCCGCACGCTCTTCACGTTGAAAAAACCGCTGGGGCGGATCAGTTCCGCCAGGCGTTCCATCTCCAGCTCCAGGATCGCCTCCGGAACCAGGAGCCCCTCGCGCCTGAGGTTCAGGATCGCCTTCTCCACGTTGAGCCAGTTGGTGTTCTGGGTGAGGATGGCGCCGACGCAGACCTCGAAGGGGGTCTCGGCCGGCCACCAGTTGAGCGCGCCGTAGCGTTTGAAGAGGAGGTCGAACACCTCCATGAGACGGGACTGCCGGGGATCTGCCTGCAAGGGGACACTTCCTTGGTTGGGGGTGGTCGATACGAAAAGGGCCCTCCCCTTGTGAAGGGAGGACCCGGGATGCGTGGATCGGAAGCGAGACGCTACACTTGTTCGGCGAGATCCTCGAGATACTCGCGCGAGTACCTCACGTAGTTCCCCGCGGAGCGCGCGAGCCAGGCAACTTCCGCCTCGGTCAGGTCGCGCTTGTACTTGGCCGGGGCCCCGACCCAGAGCGTTCCCGGCGGGATGACGGTCCCCTCGGTGACCAGGGCGCGGGCGCCGACCAGGGCACCCTTGCCGACCACCGCCTTGTCCATCACCATCGCCTGCATCCCGATGAAGGCGCCGTCCTCGATGGTGCAGCCGTGCAGGGTCACGCTGTGTCCCACGGTCACGTCGTTGCCGATTACCAGCGGGGCACCGGGGTCTTCGGCGTTTTTCTTGTGGGTCACATGCAGCATCGAGAGATCCTGGATGTTGCTCCGGTCGCCGATCGTTATGAAGTTGACGTCGCCGCGCACCACGCAGTTGTACCAGATGCTCGCTTCCTTGCCGATGGTCACGTCGCCGATTACCACGGCTCCTTCGGCGATGAAGGCGGAATCCTCGATTTTAGGGGAGATCCCCTTGAAGGGACGGATCATGGTTGGCTCCGGTTCAGCGCGTGTCAGTCGCGCGGGATGGCGAGCATGCGCTCCAGGGCGCGCTTGGCGGGAACCCGGGTCTCTTCGGGGACCTTCACCACCGGCTGCATGGTGGTAAGCGCCTCGAGCACGTCCTCCAGGGAGGTCAGTTTCATGTTGGGGCAGACCAGGGCCGGCGAGGCGAGGATGAACTCCTTCTCGGGGTTCTCCCGCTTCAGGCGCCACAGGATCCCGGCCTCGGTGCCGATGATGAAGCGCTTGGCGCTGCTTTTGCGGCAGTAGTCGTACATGCCGGTCGTGGAGCAAACGTGGTCGGCGAGCGCCACCACCTGCGGGTTGCATTCCGGATGGCAGACGAAGGGGGCGTCGGGGTTGTTCTGCTTGAGTTCCTGCACCACTTCGGCGCGCAGCCGCTCGTGGGTCGGGCAGTACCCTTCCCAGAGGTGGAAACGCTTGTTGGTGAAGCCGGAGACGTAGCGGCCCAGGTTGCGGTCCGGGGCGAAGATGATCTCGTCGTCCTCCAGGGACTGCACGACCTTCACCGCGTTCGCCGAGGTGCAGCAGATGTCGCTTTCCGCCTTCACGGCGGCCGAGGAGTTCACGTAGGTTACCACCGGCACGCCCGGCAGGCTCTTTTTCAGGTCGCGCAGCGCCTCGACGGTGACCATGTCGGCCATCGGGCAGCCGGCGTCCAGGCGGGGCAGGAGCACGGTCTTTTCGGGGGAGAGGATGGAGGCAGATTCCGCCATGAAGTGAACGCCGCAGAAGACGATGACTTCCGCGTCAGTCTTGGCCGCCTCCATGGAAAGCGCCAGAGAGTCGCCGGTTATGTCGGCAATTTCCTGTACTTCATCCCGCATGTAATTATGGGCAAGGAGCACCGCATTGCGCTCCTTGAGAAGCTTCTTAATCTGAGTCTGAATCGACTGCTGCTCCATATGTTTATCACCGCCAAAGGTTTGTTTTCAGTAGCTGAATCCAATGTAAACAGCACCGATAGTAGACAATGTTAACGATCCTGTCAAACCCTTTGAGCCAGCGGATAAGCAAGCTTGACACTGGAGAGTAAAACCTCTATTATTTTTTCTAACTTTTTTGATCCAACTGCGGAAGATAGCGCAGAAAAAGCGAGGTAGCAGGTATGTTTGGAATTGGGATGCCGGAACTGATCATCATCATGGTCATCGCGCTGATAGTAATCGGCCCTCAGAAACTCCCGGACCTCGCCAAGTCGTTGGGCAAGGGGCTGGCGGAGTTCAAGAAAGCCACGGACGATTTCAAGCAGACGATCGATGCCGAGACCAGGAGCACCGAGGAGAAGGAGCACCTGGCGAAGCTCGCCGAGGCGAAGGCCAAGGCGGAGGCCGAGCGCCTGCAGGAAGCCGAGGAGCTGCGTCTTAAGGTTGAGGGGCACGGCGCACCGGCCGAGGGACCGAAGGTGGAAGCAGCGGCCGCCGCTGCGGCCGTCGAGCCGGAGAAGAAGCCGGCCTGAGGTCAGCGTGTGCAGCACAAGCCGAGAAGGCGGGGGGAACCCCGCCTTTTTTTTGTGCCTGACAGGGATAAACGGGATAGAGTCAACGGCATAGGGACAGGGATGAATGTGATAAATGGGATAAAGGCAAATACTGAAATCTTGTAGAGGGAAAACCAAAAGCAAAGCCTTGAACCACTAAGGGTTAAGGTTGAGTCTTTCCCGTTTTCGCCGTTATCCCCTTCATCCCATTAATCCCTGTTCTGTTAAGGTTTTATCCTGTTTATCCCCTTCATCCCTGTTAGTTTCTGCCGTTATCCGATTTATCCCTGTTCAAACCGGTAAAGCCGGGTATAGTTGTACCTTTAACGCACCCGGAGTTGCCGCATGTTCAACCTGTTTCGCAGACAAAAAGAACCGATCCCGTTTCCCGATAACCAGGCAGCCTTCGCGCATGCCTGCACGCTCGGCTACCAGCCCCTGATCGGTGCACTGATTCCCGCCCTGGTCCTGGAGACTGGAGGATTCGGCCCCGAGGGCGAACGCACCTTCCAGATCAACCTCGCCGTGGACGGTGTCGGCCGGGCCGTGTGGTCCTCCACCTTGAAGGACGCCAAGGGGTTCCCCAAGGAGGGGGACTTCGTCGGGTTCCGCATCGTGATGATCGCCTCGGACCTTCCCGAGCACGCCAACCTGATCGGTTATTTGGCGTGCCGGCTCGAGCCGGTGCTGGTTCCCGGCAAAGGGTGGCGCACCGCCCAGGTCTACACCCCCGACAACCTGAAGCCGGCCCTGCGCTTCTAAATCCGGCGGCGCCGTCGGGGCCTCTCTCGCTGGAACGGGAGGGGCGAAACGGAGAAGGGCTGGCCGGAATAAACAGAGCCGGTGAAAACGCGGTGCCGTAAAAAAAATCCGTTGACAACCTCAGAAAGCCCATGATATACAGTTCGAGCTTCTGACGACAACGGTCTTAAGAAGTCTTCGAGAGTAACGCCTCGTCGCTCATTCCCCAATAGCTCAGTCGGTAGAGCGGGTGACTGTTAATCACCATGTCCCTGGTTCGAGTCCGGGTTGGGGAGCCAAAACTCAGAAAGGTCATTTTCCTCCGGGAAGGTGACCTTTTTTTCTTTGTACGCCTTGTTGGTAACTGCAATAATATCAAATGGTTTGCGCAGATTTGGGACCAGCTTTCCTTCGTCCCAGGTGGAGTTCGAGTGTACTAATCTCAGCACCCTTCGCTTCTCCTCCATATTTTGCGTAGAATAAAGCCTGGCGCCGTTTTGCGCGAGTTCTAGTAGCCGAGTCGCATCATCGAGGTATTTGTGGTTCGGATACTGGTGACCACGGATTGAGTTGTCGATCTCCCTTAACTCACCTTTGAACTTCTCGGAGTAACGGACGAACTGCTCAGGCGTGATCACGCCGTCCAGTTTGTCCGTGTAAATACTGTCCAACCGTCCCTCCACCTTCCTGCGTTGAGTTGCCAGGGCGGCAAGGCGTTCCTCGTGGTAGCGTCTCTTGTCGCCTTCAGTTTCCCTCATTACCCCAACAATCCACTCCACAACATCGGAATCGAGAGTGATTGCTTCTATGGCCTTCAAGAACTCCAGATCCAGCACCTCTTCTCTGACGCATTTACCGCTGCACTTCCCGCGATTTTGCGTGCAATGGTAGTATATGTACCGCTCCTTCTTCAATTCAGCCACCATAGCGCAACCGCACTTTGCGCACGTCACCATCCCCTGAAACGCAAAAAAATGTTTCAGCGGCTTTGAGGGGCGGCTTGCCTTTCCTTGGATGGTGTCTTGGACCTTGTCGAACAGATCCTTGGAGATGATCGCCTCGTACACCCCCTTGTACGTCTCGCCTTTCCAGACAAACTCCCCACAGTAGATAGGGTTTTTTAGTATTTTTTCGATGAGGCTTTTGCACACCTTACCGGTGTTATCTCTGCACCGGAAACCGTCGTTATATGCCTTTTTGACAATGTCCGACATCGAGTACATGCCGGTTGCATACCACTGGAAGATCGCCTTAATGAAGGGAGCTCGCACGGGATCAGGGATGATAATTTTCTTCTTATCCGGACCGACCGCATTTTCATATCCCAACGGTGCTTGGGATGGCCACATCCCCTCTTTCGCTTTCTGCGTCATGCCCTTGACAACCTCTTCCGATAGATTGTCGACGACGTTCTTCGCCATAAGCACTTTGAATCCGCACATTAATTTTTTTGCCGAGGGGGAGTTCGGGGTAATGACTTCGTGTTCCTTTACAAAATGGATTTCTGCCTTGTATTCTTCGAGGAGCATCCCGGCATCATAGAGGTTACGAACTAGCCGATCTACTTTCTCGACCAGGATCGTATGGCAGTTGTTAGTGCGGTCATCAAGAAACTCAAGCATCTTGTTAAATTCCTTACGCCCGTGCCCTTTTGCACTTTCAACATCTACGTACTCGCAGACTATTTCAATCCCGTTTGCTTGAGCGTAATCATGAAGTAGTTGAAGTTGTGCCGGTAAGGAGAAACCTTCCTCTTTTTGCTCCTTTGACGACACTCTTACATAATTCACGGCTCTAGTCTTGCTGCCCCCACTAATATTTTTCCCTTTCATAATTCGCACCTACTGCTTTTGATTGACTCTCATATAGATGATATAAGCAGAAATCGGCGCATCTGTCACTTCAAGATTGAAGAGAGGTGTCCCATTCCTGAAGAATGGAAAAAAAACCCGTCATCATTTCGATGATTTGACGAGCTTCTTCCCTAGAAAGGGGTTGGCCATACCGCCGCTCCCAAAACTTCATGGTGCTCGAGATGGCATCATGCCCGTCCTCCTTAATTTTTAAGTCCTTCCTTTTCTGCATCTGGTCACCTTGACAGGAATCGGCCCCTCGCCCCCTAAGACCTGGGGCGCCATTAAGTGCCGCTTACAGCCCCACGAAACGCTGATATTCGCCAAGCCAGCAAACAGGGATGCTTATGTTCCGCTCCCCTGCACGCTGTTTTTCGATTATGATTTCCGCCTTTGCCTGGTGCTCGCGGTAGTTGTGGCTGCTGTCGTTCACGCGGTCTTTACACTGTTGGCAGTACGCCGCCGGGCGGTAGGGGAAGATGATCACATCAGCGTCCTGCTCAATTTCTCCTGAGTCCCTGAGATCGCTCATGTTCGGACGTTTATCTGGGCGCCCGTCGACGGAGCGGTTGAGCTGTGAAAGGGCGATCACGGGGATCTCCAACTCACGTGCGAGTTGCTTCAGGCCTCGGCTGATTTCTCCTAGTCCCTGCACCCGATTATCACGAGAGTTATTGAGCGACATGAGCTGTAGGTAGTCGATTACAACCAAGTCGAGTCCAGTCTTTTTCTGACGACGTGTCTTTGCACGAAGCTCCCGGAGCGAGATGGCAGGAGTATCGTCGATCATCATGTTCCAACCATGCATTTTTGCGAATGCCGCGGCGAGCTTCGACCAGTCGTTTTCCGTCAATTGCCCGTTCCGTATCCGCTGATAGGCCACCCCGTGTGATGCGGTGAGCCGGTCCACATTGTCGCCCCGGCTCATTTCCAGCGCGAACAGCATCGCAGTTTTACCTGAGCGGCAGGCGTTGAAGATGACATTCAGCCCGAAAGCGGTTTTTCCCATCGACGGCCTACCAGCGATGACAATAAACTCCCCAGGGTGCATTCCCGAGGTTGCTGCGTCGACGCCATCGATGCCGTAGGGCAGTCCCTGGATGTCACCCTTGTTTTCGTAGCGACACTCGATCCGTTCGACGGCCTCCCGGACCGACCGCCCCATGTCAACGGGCTCGGCATTACGGCTGCTGGTGCCGGGTTGCACGGCCGCTTCTATCTTGGCGACGGCATGCTCTATATCTCCGCCGGAGTAAACGATGTGAATTGCGTTGTTTGCTGCGGCGATCAGTCGGCGCTCGACGGCTTTTTGCTGCACGATCCTGCAATAGTAGGCAACATTTGCAGCCATAGGGACGTACTCGGCGAGGGCGTACAAGTACGCAGCGCCACCACACGATTCCAGGTTCGCAGAGGCTTTCATTGCATTGACCATGGTGACCAAGTCAATAGGCTCGTTGCGGTCGGCAAGAGACTCCATCGCCTTGAAGATTACGCGGTGCGACTCTCGATAAAAATCTTCGGCAGTCATGATCCGATGGACTGTGTCCATCGCCCCGCCATCGAGGAAAATCGCGCCAAGGATCGACATTTCTGCGTCAATTGCCTGGGGTTGTAACTGCTGATTAGTTGTCATATATCTCCCAAATCCTTTGAATTTTTTCAGATTCATCAGCCGTTATCGGTAAGTGTGTCGGAGTGTTAGTAGCAGCCTCATCTTCCCAGCGTCGGCCATTCAGCCAGGTTGCCGCGTGTGGTATAAAGCGACCATTGTCTTTCTGCCAGGACTCTCCGCCCTTTTGCTGGTCCAGAGCTTTCAGGATAACCGTGAGGAGATCCACGTCGGGGTTGATCTTTGCCCATGATTCCTCTGCGGCAGCCTTCGCTTTCTTGGTTGGGTAAGCCTCCCAGAATTGAGCAAAGGCAGAGAGGCCTGATACTGGTTTTTCCGGTTTAGGGTTTTTATTTGGTTTAGGTTTAGGCTTAGGTTCTTTAGTAGGCCTGCACGATTTCTCCGCCTTTCCTCCGTTATTCCTATGACTTTCCTCCGTTAGGCTGCGCAACCACCTGGAATCAATCGCCTTAATTCCACCACGACTCCTCTGCGCTTCCTCCGCTTTTACCATCACGATTACCCCACGTTGATTACGGTAATTTGCTTTGTTTTTGGGGTACTCGATGGAGACCCCGGCCTCTTTAAAAAAGCGCGTAACCCGGCCTTCCGACCAAGTCCACAGCTTGGCAAATCCGCATATTGAAACCGGGGATTCTTCGTCATAATCCAGCATCAGCGAAAACATCGCCTCCAGCTTTGTGAAAGGCCGATCTCGGGGCAGCTCTCCGGCGAGGCTCTTACTCATAGGAACCCAACCGCCTGCCATCAAAGCACAACCTGTTTCAGGTCTTTGCCGACGCTCAAGGTTCGCGTGTTGGCCACCGTAATTGTCTTTTGAGGGCGGTTTAGCGCTGCCGCAGCAAAGAGAACAACTCGAAGGTGCAGCTTTGGCTCATCGAGGAAGTTATGTGTAGTAGGGGGTGGTGGTGCAGTGGGGTGTGGGACTTTTGTCATGTCATACCTCCATGTCTGTGATGGAGGCACTATAACGAAGAGGTTTTGCTATGGAAACGAACTAACGCACATGAGTGCACATGGTCTGTGCTGCGATGTGCTGTTTCTGTACAGAAACTGTGAATTTACCCTATTTCATGTTTTCTGAGATAATCTTCTATCGTCCTAGGATCGGTAAGGTGCTTAAATTCCTCCAGTTTTATGATCGCTCTTGCAGCGGCTGCCTTTGAAATTCCAGGATACTGTTCCTTCAATTTTGCATACTCAGTTACAGCCTTAACCTCACACCTTTCTTTATTTTCTGTCCTCTGCTTTCGTGCGCCACGTGTCGTTTGCCTGCCTGGAATTGCCCCGATTTCGTGGACAGTCGGTTAAGCGGCTAGGTTGAGTTGATCGACCTCGAACGGGGTCCGATACCCCAGCGAGGAATGAATCCGTTTGCGGTTGTAGAACCGCTCGATGTAGTCAAA
>NZ_BLXX01000004.1 GCF_014193515.1 Geomonas silvestris
GCTCTCGCTCTGCTCGGTGATGAGCTTAACCGTTTCAACCTTGAATTCCCTGGAATACGTCTTCCTCTTCTTTGCCATGACAGTCCCTCCGTGCTGCCGGTTTTAGCAGCTTTTCGGACTGTCCACAAGATCGGGGAAGATCCACTCGGATGAAGGTTGGCAGATGGGGACCATCCCCTCCCCCACTCTCACCTGCTGTCGCTCAACGAGAAGCTCATGGTGACGGTGAAGCTTTCCTGGGGAGCGCCGAACTCGTCGGGAAGCGGCGGGAACTTGCCGACATCGGTGATCGCCCGGGTGGCCGCGGCATCCAGAAAGGGATGACCGCAGGAGCTCACCGTCTCGACCTGCTTCAAGGATCCGTCGCGAGCCAGCACGAGCCGCCGCTCGCAGCGCCCTTCCCTCCCCAGCTTGCGCGCCGCAACCGGGTATTTTTTGTGCGCCTCGATAAGCGCCTTGACCTGCCCCTGGTAGGAACCGCGCCGGGCGGCTCCGGCTCCGGTTCTCCCGGCCCCGGCAGCACCCGCCTTGGCCCCCTCCCCTCCAACGGCCTTTGACACTACCCCGTCGGCACCGACACCTCCGGCGCCTGCCGCACCGGCTGCTCCCGCCGCGGCGCGTTGCGGCTTTCCAGCTCCTTGCGGATCCACCCGCATTGTCACGACGGTCGGAACCGTTTCGGCAGGAGCAGGATGTTCAAGCTTTGCAGCCGGCGCAGGCTTTTGCGACGTAGCGGCGACCGGCGCAGCCGCCGGCACGGTGACCGGCAGATCTCTACGGATTGCGGCTGCAGGCTTCGCGTTACCGGGTGCAACCAGCGCCGGCAAGACCGGAATGCTCTTGTTGGTTGCCGGTGCAGCAGGCTGCCGCGGCGCCCTTGCGGCATCTGTCGCCTTTCCGATACCAGGCAGCGGCAGCGCGGAAAGGTCGACCTGCACCACGGCCGTAAGCGGGTCCTTGGGCAGCGCCTTGCTTTCCGGGGCTCCCTTCGGGACCTGCGGCAACGACCAGCGCACTCCGGTCAGGGCAACGAGCAGTACCAGGTGGAGCGCCAGCGAAGCCAGCAGAGGACCGCTGAAGCGCGGGATGCCGTGCACCTCATGCGTCAAGACTGCCTTCCGTGCCGTCATCGATGAGACCATTCAGCCGCAAGCGGCGTATAATCGCCGGCACGGCGAGGGAGCCGAGTCCTCCCCACAGCCCGCTGAAGCCTGCGGAAATGAGGGCCTTGCCGATGATGATCTCCTCCTCCATCCCCATCAGGTATTCCACTCCGGTGCTGACCCCGGCGCGGGTAATCGAGGCGAAGACGCCGACCGCCAGGCAACCGAGCGCGCTGGTGACGAAGCCCGGTACGAGAAAGCCGGCGAGGTCCACCAGTACCGCGGGGAGCAGGAACTTGACCAGCACGATGGGACCGCTTGCTCCCATGCCGAGAAGCACGCTCGTCAAGCTGGTGAGAAGCCCCACCAGGGTGACGGATCCCAGCTTGGGCACGAAGCCGCGCGCCAAAAGCATGAAGAACATGGTGAAGAACATCACATGCCCCGGCATGTGCAGGTGCAGTCGCAGCCCCGCACGGGTCAGCACAATAAAGGTGGCGCAAAAGCACAACAGCACGGCCTCCCTGAGGGTAAAGCGGCGCCAGAGATAGA
This sequence comes from Geomonas silvestris, assembly GCF_014193515.1. Taxonomy (GTDB): domain Bacteria; phylum Desulfobacterota; class Desulfuromonadia; order Geobacterales; family Geobacteraceae; genus Geomonas; species Geomonas silvestris. The sequence goes on from NZ_BLXX01000004.1 coordinate 1,656, forward strand.
TGCGTTCGGTCTTGGTTTCCATGCTGATGTAGTTCTCCTTGCTGCTATAAGCTGGCTGTTAAATGGGGTCTGCTTTTCTGAGGTCCCGAAGAGTTGTGCATCGCTCTCGACAACTCGTACATCGCTCTCAACGACTCGTATATCGCTCTCAACGACTCGTTTATCGCTCTCTACAACTCGTGCATCGCGGTCAACGAGTCGTGCATCGTGGAACGGCTCTCCCCTCATTTCCCTGAAGAAGCTTTTCTGTGGGGGCGGAAGGTTCACTTTGTTGTGCGGTACCGGCCTCACCCGCGTTACGGATCAACAGGTCAGCCTGGAAAAAGGTCCGCTCCCGGTGCGCCCCGAAGCCGCGGGCCTCTGCCGAGCGCGCCACCTCGTCCGCCGTCTTCAACGCCCTCACCATGAGCGGCAGGATCAGGCAGTTGAAGAGATCCGGCCAGTTGCGCGGGTTAAGCTGCTGGCGCGGCAACAGCTTGGCCCCCCGCAGTCGCTGCGCCGCGGTGATGTCGGCGATCTCACGGAAGAAAAACGGCACGAAACGTACGCTGACGAACACCAGGAACGAGACCCGGTACGGGAGCACGCGCCTGAGCCCCCGCATCACCTCCGAGCTGCGCGTGGTGCGCAGGAAGACCGCACCCGGCAGGTAGAAGAGGATGATCTGGGTCGAAATCCTGATCCCGGGCCACAACCCTTTGCCCGTGCCGTGCACCAGGCAGTAAAGCGGAATGACCAGGGCCGCCTGAAACATGAAGAGCCGGATGTCGCGCCAGAGATCGGCCAGGGTGAGCCGGGCCGCCAGGTAGTAGCAAAGCGTGACCAGCACCAGCGCTCCCAGGGTCGCCGGGGTGCGCCCGCCGGCCGCGGAGGCGCTTAAAAGCATCCCGAGGACCAGCTTGGTCCCGGCACCCACCCGGTGCACCGGCGAGTCGTGGGCCGCAAACTGGCAGCCGTAGTCGCAGCTGCGCAGGCTCCGGCGCAGCCCCCCTTTAGCAGGAACGTTCGCCAAGGACCCCTCCGGAAAGAATCAGGCTGCGGTCGGCCCAACGCGAATCGGGGAGTTCGTCGTGCGAGACGATGACCACCGTGGCGCCCAAGCTCCTCGGCAACTCTCCCAGGATGCCGAGGAGCGCCAGGCGCTGGGGAAAATCGAGACCGGCAAAGGGTTCGTCGAGGAGCAAGAGTTCGGGACGCGGGGCGAGCACTGCCGCGAGTGCCACGCGGTGCTGTTCGCCGAAGCTCAAGGTGAGCGGCGCGCGCTCAACCAGGTGCGAGATCCGGCAGATCTCCAGGGCCTCGGCGACCCGCGGCTCCCACTCGGAACGCTCAAGCCCCTGCCGCTGCAGCGTGAAGGCGACCTCTTCCTGCACGGTCTCCCCGAAAAGCTGTCGCGCGGGATTCTGGAAGAGCACCCCCACCTTCCCGGGAAGCTCTTCGGGCTGCGGATTTTTCATCCCGCAGAGGACCACCTCGCCGCGGTCCGGGCACTCCAGCCCCGACAGGCAGCGCAACAGGCTCGATTTCCCGGCGCCGTTGCGGCCGAAAAGGTGCAGCCGCTCCCCCCTGCCGACCGTCAGGTTCACCCCGTTGAGCACCGTCCCCGTCTCCGGGTAGGCGAGCTCGATCCCGGCCGCCTCGATGCAGTTTCCCTCCGCGCGGCAGCAGGGGGCCACTTCAGCGTCACCGCTGTGAAAGAACTCGATCCCTGGCGCACTCCGCTCGACGCGCAGCAGGCAGCCAAGTTCCAGCATCAGGTAGCGGTCGATCAGATCGGCGAAGGGGCGCGGGTCGTGCTCCGCGAGGATAAGCGTGTACCCCTGGCGCTTCAGCTCGCCCAGGATCTGCACCAGCTCGGCCTTGCCGCCGGCATCCAGCTGGGAGGTGGGCTCGTCCAAAAGCAGCAGTTTCGGTTGCATGGCCAGCACCGAGGCGATGGCCACCCGCTGTTTCTGCCCTGCGGAAAAGCGCTCTGGGCTGCGCGCCAGGTGCTCTGCCATGCCGACGGCCTTAAGCGCCTCCATCACCCGCCGCCCGATCTCACCGGCAGGCACGCAGAGGTTTTCCGGCCCGAAGGCAACTTCCTCCGCCACGCTGGTGCAGATCAGCTGGGACTCGGCGTTCTGGAAGACCATGCCGGCCGGAGAGGACCAGGGGGCGGCGCCGGTTCCCTGGGCGATCTTCACGGTTCCCGAGGATCGCCCACCGCGCAAAAGCCCCATGATGGCAAGCAGGAGTGTCGACTTCCCGCAGCCGGAATGCCCGGTGAGACAGATGCACTCCCCTTCGGTGACCGAGAACGAGACGTTGCTCAGAGCGGGGTGCGCCGCACCGGGGTAGCGGTAGCTTAGGCGATCGATGTCGAGCAGCAGTTCGTTCAAACGCAGAAAATCCTTTATCAACCGCTGGTTAAGACACAAAAAAAAGGGCCGCCTCTTGAATACAAGGGAGCCCCTTACCGGCCGGAGCCGGTTGGTCTCTCCTTTTCAAAAGGAAGGCGCTGCCGTTTCCGGCAGGACCCGTTAGCTGCGCGCCGTGGAGGACGACCCCTTTAGGCGGGACAGCTCGGAGAAGTGCATCTGTAATGGAAAAGCCAACAGGGATAAAGGGGATCAAGGGGATAAAAGGGAACAGCAAAAACCTTGATCGTGATGGTGTGATGGGGAGCTACCCCCTTAATCCCCTCTAGCCCTGTTGGGGGCGCCACTGGCAGGTGAACGAGGCCGCACTCCAGCGCCGGTAACGGCAGTTGTAGCAGGAGCGTTCCTCGTCGGCGATCACCTCTTCATCGACGTCGAGCATAAACCCCGGGCAGTCGAGCGCCGCCACGGCCGCAGCCGCCCAGCTCTCCTTGCCGGCAATAAACTCCCTCACGCCGTTTTCCAGGGTGCGCCACATCGCTAGTAATCCTTCAACTCTTTGCGGTGCAGGGTCTGCCAAAGCGGCTCCCCCTCCCCCGCTTCCGCAGCACTCACCAAAAGGACCGAGGCTCCGTCGATCAGCACGGTTTTCGGCTTCTCGCCCAACCGCACCAGGTCCAGGGCATCCACGCTCTCGCCGGTAATACTGCGCACCTCGTCCACGTTCGGGTGCGCCAGCAGCTCCGCAGCGGGTACAGTCTCGCGGGAGAACTTGAGACTCCCCTTCATCCTGCCGTCGTTGCCCCACAGGCGCAGCCCCGCGCCTGCCAGCGCGCCGATGATCCCCTGGCCGGTGCCGCCGTGCTCGGAGAGATGGGCCCCTATCCGGTCCGCGAGCTGGTAGGCCTCGGGCATGGTGATGACCTCGAGCTTGGCGCGGCGGCCGAACGCGATCAACTCGGGCGCATGCTTGAGATCCGGCAGGCTCACCACGCAGAGCCCGGGATCGGATCCCTCGGCGGACTCGCGCCCGAGGAAGTCACCCGCAAAGCTGATCACCTGCTCCAGGCACCCCTCGTTTATCTCGGCCAGAAAGCACATGGCGCTGTTGTGCGAGGTGTACGGGATGTCGGGATGCACCAGCAACTGGTGCCGGGTGACCAGACTGGCACTCCCCCAGCCGTTTGCGGTCAGCCCCTCAGCAATAAGCGAAGCGATTTCCCCGGTTCCGCGGCTCTCCAGGTTATCGGTATCGTCGATGGAAATCACAATCTGCATGGCTGCTCCAACTTCGTTGTATAGCTGAGGGAATAACGGTAGTGAAAAAAAAGGCCTCTTTCCGCATAGAAAGAGGCCTTCAGCCGTCGACGCACGTCGACCGCTTAAAAGGCTCCCCTTTCCAAAAGAGAGGCACCGCCGTTTCCAGCTGCACCCATTGGCTTTGCACCATGGGGAGGACCGGTAGGCGACAAAGCTCGGAGAGGCAAATTATTTTTGGGCTTGGATAACACAGTTGCGCCAGCGACGCCAGCACTATTTGGAGAAAACTTCTTAATGTCGTCTACTTTACCGTTAAGACATTCGAACATCCAAATACAAGAAAGTGGACACTGCACACCCTTTTACATCCAAAGATCACACGTTCTTAACAGGACTGTAACAGGCGACGGATATGCTTCGCAGGACAAATAAGGAGGATAGCTATGTGGGGAACTGATACCGAGAACTTCGACGCACGCATGAACATCTTTTTCGAGAAGAGCGCACGGGGGCTTTTGAGCCTGCTGATCATCGCCATACTGCTGGCGATCCTCTCGGGCGTGATCTACACCTTTTACGACCTGAGGCTCATTATGCAGCTCTCTTTCCATGCCGCCTTCAAGGCGATCCTGGTCGACATCCTGACCGTGCTCGCGGTGGTCGAGATACTGCGCACCGCGCTTGCCTACTTCAGCGAAGGGAGGGTGAAGGTGACCTACATCATCGACACGGTGATGGTGACGGTACTCACCGAGGTGATGGCCTTCTGGTACAAGGAGATGCCCTGGCAGAGTCTCGCCATGGTGATCCTCCTCACCCTGTCGCTTGCCGTGGTGCGGGTGGTGGCGGTGCGCTACTCGCCGCGCAGCCACCGGGCCGAACTGTAGCAGTTTGCTATACTTGGGCGGTCTTATTCACCAAAACTTACGCAAACCGTAACAGCTTTGTAACAAAGGACAGGCATCTTGTTACACAGATTACACAAAAGGAGAACGAGATGATGTTCAGAATTCGCAGATCCATTCTTGCGGTAGCGGCACTGGCGGCACTGGTCCTGGCGGGCAACGCTTCGGCGGAGACCCTGATCAACGGCGCGGGCGCCACCTTCCCCTACCCGCTGTACTCGAAGTGGTTCGCCGAGTACGCCAAGATCGACAAGAGCGTGAAATTCAACTACCAGTCCATCGGCTCCGGCGGCGGCATCAAGCAGATCACCGCCCAGACCGTCGACTTCGGTGCCTCGGACAAATTTCTGAGCGACGAGGAGCTGAAGGCGGCTCCGGGCAAGCTGCTGCACATCCCGACGGTGATGGGCGCGGTCGTCGTTACCTACAACCTGCCGGGCGTCGGCAAGGGGGTGAAACTCACCCCTGAGACCCTGGCCCAGATCTACGAAGGGAAAATCACCTCCTGGGGCGACCCGAAGCTGGTGCGCGACAATGGAGGGTTGAAGCTCCCCAACAAGCCGATCATCGTGGTGCACCGTTCCGACGGTTCCGGCACCACCAGCATCTTCACGGATTACCTGACCTCGGTGAGCCCGGAGTGGGCCAAGAAGGTCGGCAAAGGGACCTCGGTCAAGTGGCCGGTCGGACTGGGCGGCAAGGGTAACGAGGGGGTCGCCGGGCAGATCAAGACCACCCCGTACACCATCGGCTACGTCGAACTCGCCTACGCTTTCGAGAACAAGCTCCCCTACACCTCGCTGAAAAACAGCTCCGGCAGCTTCGTGGAGCCCTCCATTGCCTCGACCTCGGCGGCGGCCCGCGGCGCGGCCAAAACCATGCCCGCCGACTTCCGGATCTCGCTGGTGAACCAGCCCGGCAAGGACGCCTACCCCATCGTCGGCTTCACCTGGCTGTTGGTCTACCAGGACCAGAAGGACAAGGCAAAAGGGAAAAAGCTGGTGGATTTCCTGAAGTGGGAGCTGCATCAGGGGCAGAAGATGGCAGACAAGCTCCTCTACGCCCCGCTTCCGTCCAACGTGGCAAAGATGGTCGAGAAGACGGTGCTGAGCATAAAGTGAGGCAGGGACTGGGGACTGGGGGCTACTCGGGACTGGAATCGACACCGAGGCTCACACCTGAAACCCGCCCAGCCCATCCCTCCGAGCATAGAACCTAGAACTTAGAACTTCGAACTTCGATTTTCAAAGGATTTCAAGTGGAAACCACGGACGTAACGACATCGGGCTCCGTGCCAGGACCGTACCCTGGCGCAGGACCGAAAATTCCAGCATCCAAGCGGGAATCGGAGCAGAGCTTGCCAGACACGCAAACCACCGCTCCTCCCGAAAAGGCTGACAAGCGCATCAACGGCGACCTGGTCTTCAAGTTCGTGACCACCGTCTTCGCTTTCAGCATCCTGATCATCCTGGCGCTCATGCTGGCCGAGATGACCTCGGAAAGCCTGCCGGCGATCCGCAAGTTCGGGCACAAATTCCTCACCAGCAGCGACTGGGATGCCGTGCAGGGAAATTTCGGCGCCCTCCCCTACCTCTACGGCTCGGTGATCTCCTCGGTCCTGGCACTGCTGCTGGCGACGCCTTTGAGCATCGGGGCCGCCATCTTCATCACCGAGATCTGCCCGAAGAAGGTGGGGGCCTGGATCGCACCGCTGGTGGAACTGCTAGCGGCGATCCCCTCGGTCATCTACGGCCTGTGGGGGGTCCTCGTCATGGCTCCCTGGCTGCAGTCCACCGTCCAGCCGTTCCTCATCGAGCATTTCGGCTTTCTCCCCTTCTTCCAGGGGGCACCCTACGGCGTCAGCATGCTCGCCGCGGTCTTCATCCTGATGATCATGGTGGTGCCGATCATCACCTCGATCAGCCGCGAGGTACTGCTCACGGTCCCCTCGAGCCAGAAGGAGGCTGCCATCGCCCTGGGCGCCACCCACTGGGAGACCATCAAGATGGCGATCCTCCCCTACGGCAAGTCGGGGATCCTCGGTGCGGCCATCCTGGGGCTGGGGCGCGCGGTGGGCGAGACCATGGCGGTCACCATGGTGATCGGCAACTCGCCGCAGATCTCGCTGTCGCTCATGTCGCCGGCCTACACCATGCCGAGCGTCATTGCCAACGAGTTCGCCGAGGCTACCTCGAAGCTGCACACCGCCGCCCTCATGGAGATCGGCCTGATCCTCTTGCTGGTCACCCTGGTGATCAACGCGCTGGCCAGGCTGCTGATCTGGAGCGTCACCCGCAGCGCAGGTGGAGGTGCAGCATGATGAGGAGCGTCTTCCTGCGCAACGCCAAGAACTACCTGATGACCGGGATGATGCTGGCCGCCACGCTGGCGGTGCTGATTCCGCTGGGGCTCATCTTCTTTCACATCATGAAGATGGGGATGAGTTCGGTGAACCTCGACTTCTTCACCCAGATCCCCAAGCCGACCGGCGAGACCGGCGGCGGCATGGCCAACGGGATGCTGGGATCGCTACTGATGATTGGCATGGCCTCGCTGATCGGGCTGCCGGTCGGGATCTTCGGCGCCATCTACCTGGCCGAGTTCGGCGGATCGAAGGTATCCACCGCGATCCGTTTCTCCGCCGACGTCCTCTCCGGGACCCCTTCGATCATCACCGGCATGGTGGCCTACACCCTCCTGGTGGTTCCGATGAAAGGCTTCTCCGCGCTGGCGGGATCCGTGGCGCTCGCCATGATCATGATCCCTATCGTGCTGCGCACCACCGAGGAACAGTTGAAGCTCGTGCCGGGCTCCCTGCGCGAGGCCTCGCTGGCCCTTGGGGTCCCCATGTGGCGCACAACCTTGAGAGTCACCCTGCGCAGCGCGCTTTCCGGAGTTATGACCGGGGTACTCTTGGCGATAGCCCGCGTGGCAGGCGAGACCGCGCCGCTGCTCTTCACCGCCTTGGGGAACCAGTTCTGGGGCAAAGACCTCACCCAGCCGATGGCCGCCCTGCCGCTGCAGATCTTCAGCTTCGCCATCGCCCCCTACGAGGACTGGCACCGGCTGGCGTGGGCTGGAGCCCTGGTGCTGGTGGTCGTGATGTTCGGGTTGAGCCTCACGGCGCGCTACTTCGGCAGGACCAGGACCGGCGAATAATTCGCCACGTAGTCACGGAGAACATCTGAGGAACGGCAGGCCAGGACCGGGACACACAACGGTTCGAAGCACGAGAAAGAACATAGGACGGCGGGCCTGAGCGTCATTTACTGCTTTACGAGGGATACATGAACAACATCAAGGTACATCTGGAGAGCCTCAACATACATTTCGGCAAGACCCACGCGGTGAAGGACATCAGCATGGACTTTCCCGAGAACAGCGTGACCGCCATCATCGGACCTTCGGGGTGCGGCAAGTCGACCATGCTGCGCTCGCTGAACCGGATGCACGACCTGGTCCCTTCGGCCCGGGTCTCCGGGAAGGTGCTTTTGGACAACGACGACGTCTACGGCAAAGGGGTTGACCCAGTCGGCATCCGGCGCAGGGTCGGCATGGTGTTCCAGAAACCGAACCCCTTCCCGGCCATGTCGATCTACGACAACGTAGTAGCCGGCTACAAGCTGAACAGCCGCATGGTGCGCAGCGAGGCCGACGACATCGTGGAGAGCTGTCTGAAGCGCGTCGCGCTCTGGGACGAGGTGAAGGACCGGCTGAAGGCCAACGCCATGACCCTTTCCGGCGGCCAGCAGCAGCGTCTGTGCATCGCGCGGACCATCGCGGTGAAGCCGGAAGTGATCCTGATGGACGAGCCGGCCTCGGCGCTGGATCCGATCTCCACCCTGAAGATCGAGGAGTTGATCGAGGAACTCAAGGAGCGCTACACCATCATCATCGTGACCCACAACATGCAGCAGGCCGCACGCGTCTCGGACTACACGGCCTTCCTGTACATGGGTGACCTGATCGAGTGCGGTGAGACCAAGAAGATCTTCACCACTCCGGAGCAGAAGCAGACCGAGGACTACATTACCGGCCGTTTCGGCTAGGCTATCAGGCGATTCGAATCGCCCGATCAGTCCGACCCGTCCGATTGTTCGGATCTGCGATCCGCTCGATGCCCTTCGACAACGCACCTGGCCCCGGCAGCCGCGCCACGCCGGCAAACCGGGAGACCATTTATAATCACGCAGGAGAGAATGTAATGGAAAGAGAACACTTCAGCAGGCAGTTCGACGCGGAGCTGAACGAAATACGGGAAAAGCTCCTGGAGATGGGGGGCAAGGTTGAACTCATGATCGCGAACGCCCTGCTGGCACTGGTCGAGCGCAACACCGAACTGGCGATACAGACCATCGCCTTCGACCACGAGATCAACCGCCTCGAGATGGAAATCGACGAGAAGTGCCTGGAAGTGCTGGCGCGCCGACAGCCCGCCGCACGCGACCTGCGTTTCATCACCCTGGCGCTTAAGATCGTTACGGACTTGGAGCGCATCGGCGACCAGTGCGCCAACATCGCCAAGCGCGTGAAGGAGCTGAACCTCGAGCCGGCTCTCAAGCCGTACATCGACCTCCCCCGCATGGCCCAGGCCGCCTCCACCATGGTGAAAGAGGCGCTGGACGCCTTCGTGCGCGGCGACGAAAACCTGGCCATCAAGGTCTGCCAGGACGACCAGGTGGTGGACGATCTAAACGAGCAGATCCAGCGCGAGCTGTTGACCTTCATGATGTCCGATCCGAGCGCCATCACCCGCGCCATGCGGATCAACTACATCTCCAAATGCCTGGAGCGCATCGCCGACCACGCCACCAACGTGGCCGAGATGGTGATCTTCATGGTGAAGGGAAAAGATATCCGCCACACCATCGCTTAAGGGAGATTTTCTCAACCTCGACATTAAGCTCAACCTGACCAAAAGGGGTCCACTTCGGTGCACCCCTTTTTCTTGTTCATCGGGAAATTGCGGAGAGACCACATCCCCTCTCCCGCAAGGGGAGAGGGGACCTATGTCATCGGCCTTCCAGGACTTCCCTGATGACCGTTTGTTGTTCCGGACACGAAAAAGGGCGAACCTGAGGTTCGCCCCGTCGGACTGTGCCGAAAACCGCTCCATGTGTCCGAAGGGCCACATCGAGTTTTAAAAAAACACCTGGCGCTGCTGGGGGCTGCGCTCGTTGCGCTGGGGCCCGCTGACCGGAAACTCCTTCTTGCAGCAACCGCAAAAGACCTTGCCGCCGACCGTGCTGGTCCAGGGGGTCAGGTTCCTCGAATCGCACCACTCGCAGTACCACACGTAATACTCGCCCATTGCCATGGTTCTCATGCGCTTTCTCCTTGTATCGTTGTCGCCCAGGAGCTTAGCGCAGCTTTGTCACAGCGAGGTGGCGGCGGCGTAACTATCTCGAGAATTTTAAAGAGTTACCCCGTTCACGACGTTTTGCGGCGCACCCGCCAGGAAGGCCGCTATGTTGTCCGAGGTGGTGGCCATGAGCCGACGCCGCGCCGCCAGCGTGGCCCAGGCGATGTGCGGGGTGATCAGGCAGTTTTTAAGCCCCAGAAGCGGGCTGTCGGCCGGGATCGGCTCGCGGGCGGTAACGTCGAGCGCTGCCCCGGCGATGGTCCCCTCCTTGAGTGCCTGCACCAGGTCGGCCTCCCTGATGAGCGGCCCCCGTCCGGTGTTGATGATGAGAGCGTGCGACTTCATAAGCCTCAACCGCCCCGCGTGCACCAGCCCCTCGTTCTCGGCGGTGAGCGGGCAGTGCAGGCTCACCACGTCGGCTCGCCGGAACAGTTCGTCGAGCTCGAGCCAGGTGACCGGAATCCCCGGGAGTTCCATCCGGCTTCTCGGGTTGTAGGCGAGGATCTCCATCCCCAGGGCGTGCGCCACGGCAGCGACCCGCGCGCCGATGCGCCCCAGCCCCACGATCCCCAGTTTCTGGCCGCACAGCTCGGAGAGCGGCTCGGTCATCAGGGTGAAGTCGCGCGACTTGGACCACTCGCCGCGCTGGACCACCGCGTCGTAGAGCGCCACCCGGTTGGTGAGCTCCAAAAGAAGCGCGATGGTATGCTGCGCCACCGAAAAGCTGCCGTACTCGGGGACGTTCACCACCGGAATGCCGCGCAGCCTGGCCACCTCGATGTCGACCACGTTGTAGCCGGTGGCCAGCACGCAGATAAGCTTCAGCTCGGGGAGCGCCGCGATGGTTGCCGCGCTCAAGGGGGTCTTGTTGGTGAGCAGGATCTGGGCGCCGCGGGAGCGCTCCACGATGAGATCGGCCGGCGTGCGGTCGTACACGCTGAACGTGCCGAAGGCGGCCACCCGGTCCCAGGGGTTGTCGCCGGGGTTCAGGGTATAGCCGTCCAGTACCACGAGGTTCATAGCCACTCCTTTTAATGCACTACCGCGCCGCCCGAGACCACGAACTTGACCGCCTCCTCGACGGTCATGCCGCTGTCGTAGACCTCGGACTCAGGGAAGAACAGGGCAAACCCGGAGGTTGGGTTCGGCATGGTGGGGACGTACACCACGACGAGCCGCTCGCCGGCCCGCTCCACCTCGCCGGTCACAAAACCGACGGCGCGCACCCCGACCCGGGGCCACTCGACGAATACGGCCCGGCGATAGGAGGTCTTCCCCTCCTTGAACACCTGGGTGAGCTGTTTGCTCGAGTTGTAGATCGACTTGACCAGCGGGATGCGCGAGAGCAGGTCATCCCACCACTTGAGGATCCGGGTCCCCATGACGTTGGTGGCGAGGATGCCGGAGAGGTAGATGACGACGGCACCGGTCAGCATCCCCAGCCCGGGGACATGGTACTCGCGATGCACCACGAAGTTACTGAAGATGGAGTCGAGATAACTCCCCAGGATGCCGTCGGCGAAGTTGAAGAGGAATTTCAGGATAAAGAGGGTAATGCCCACCGGCACCACCACGAAAAGACCGGTAATGAATTTGCTCTTCAGATGTCTGATAACGTTTTCCATTGCACCTCCCTACGTGCTAGACCAGCCTTATGCAACAAAGCCCGCGTGAAGTCAACAGATTACCGTCCCGGACAGGCGGCGTGACACGGGCACAATCCAGGCGGCGGGCCGACAAGGATAACTCACCTGTCACAGCGGGAAGAGACTGTCACCAAGGGGCCGGTTGCAGGCTCTCCACCGGATACCGCCCGGCACCGGTTCCTCCTTATTTTCCTTCCGTTTCTCGCGGCGATAGCAGTTGACAATACGGCCGCCAGAATTTAGAGTGCTAATTTGCCCGCGTTGCCCCCTGACACTTCACCAGATAGGTTTTCGACATGTTCAAGACTCGCATAATCCTTACTGCTGTCATACTGCTTGCCCTGGTCGGCGTGCTGCTGGCCAACATGGTCCAACGGATGGCCCACCTGCACCAGAGCGACGCGGAGTACCTGCGCCTGTTCAAGGAAGTGGTCGCCATCACCAAGCAGAGCTACGTGGAGCAGGTCGACGACAAGAAGCTCATGACCGGCGCCATCAACGGGATGCTGGCGGCGCTCGATCCGCACAGCAGCTACATGCCGGCTACCAGCTACGACGAGATGAAGGTACACATGGCCGGCGCCTTCGGCGGCCTGGGGATCCAGCTCGGCACCAAGGACGGCAACCTGATGGTCGAGGCACCGATCGAGGATACCCCGGCGTTCCGGGCCGGGATCCTGGCCGGCGACCACATCTGGTCCATCGACGGGAAGCCGACCAAAGGGGTCCCGATAAACGACTGCGTGAGCCGGATGCGCGGCACCCCGGGGACCAGCGTGACGCTCGGGATCCTGCGCGAAGGGTCCAAGGAGCCGCTCTCCTTCAAGCTGGTGCGGGCCATCATCAAGACCAAGAGCGTGAAGGCGAAGCTGCTGGAGCCGGGGTACGCCTACCTCGGCATCTCCGAATTCCAGGAGCGCACCGGCGAGGACTTCGAGCGCGCCCTGAAAACCCTGGCCGCGGACAACGGCGGCCCGCTCAAGGGGCTCGTCCTGGACCTGCGCTACAACCCCGGTGGGCTTTTGGATCAGGCCATCAGGGTGACCAACAGCTTCGTCGGCGAGGGGCTCAATGACGGGCTCATCGTCTCCACCAAGGGGCGCAGTGCCGGGTCCGAACGCGAGATGACGGCGAACATCGGCGACAAGCAACCGCACTACCCGATCGTCGTGCTGATCAACGGCGCCAGCGCCAGCGCCTCGGAAATCGTGGCCGGTGCCCTGCAGGACCACAAGCGTGCGGTCATCATGGGGACCCAGAGCTTCGGCAAGGGGAGCGTCCAGTCGGTCATTACCTTGCGAAACGGCGACGGCCTCAAGCTCACCACCGCGCGCTACTACACCCCGAGCGGCCGCTCCATCCAGGCCAAAGGGATCACCCCGGACATCACGGTCGAGTTCGCCAAGAAACCGGCGCAGCCCGAGAAGAAAAAGATGCCGGAGATCCGGGAGCAGGACCTGGACGGCCACATGCAGCAGGTGGGTGCACCGAAGGATGCCCCGGCGGCTTCCGAGCCCTCCGCTGCACCGATGGATCCCAAGGAGCAGGAACTGCTCGGGAAAGACAACCAGCTGGCCCGCGCCCTCGACCTCCTCAAGGGGGTAAACCTGCTCAAGGCAGGGCTTAAGTGAGTGAAGCTGTTGCAGCCGTGGGGCGTCCGCCCGGGCGCCCCAACCTCATCGTCGTCCTCGGCCCCACCGCCTCAGGCAAGACCAGCCTGGGGGTGGCGCTGGCCCGCAGGCTGGGCGGCGAGATCATCTCTGCCGACTCGCGCCAGGTCTTTCGCGGCATGGACCTGGGTACCGGAAAGGACCTCCACGAGTACGGCGAGGTTCCCTACCACCTGATCGACGTCGCCCCTCCCGGCACCGAGTTCAACCTCTTCCAGTTCCAACGCCTGTTCCTGGCTGCCTTCCGCGACATAACTGCGCGCGGTCGCCTGCCGATCCTGGTGGGCGGCACGGGGATGTACCTCGACTCCGTGCTGCGCGGCTACTGGCTGGCCGAGGTCCCCGAGAACGCCGAACTGCGCCGGGAGCTCGAACCACTCGCCATGGAGGAACTCGTCGAGCGCCTGAAGCTGGTAAACCCGCGGCTGCACAACACGACCGACCTCACCGAGCGCGGCCGCCTGGTGCGCGCCCTGGAGATCGCCCAAGCCGAGCGTGCCGGGGTAACTCCCCCGCCCGCCCCGGAGCTCACACCGGTCACCCTCGGGCTGCGCTGGGAGCGTGCCCGGTTGCGTGAGCGGATCACCCGGCGCCTCGAGGAGCGGCTGGACGCCGGGATGATCGAGGAGGCCCGGGCGCTGGTCGAAGCGGGGGTTCCCTACGAAAGCCTGGACTACTACGGGCTCGAATACCGCTTTCTGGCGCGCCACCTGAAGGGGGAGCTCTCCCGCAACGACCTGTTCCAAAAGCTCAACAGCGCGATCCACGACTTTGCCAAGAAGCAGGAGCACTGGTTCAGGCGGATGCAGAGCCACGGCACCCAGATCCACTGGATCGAAGGCGCAGGCGACCCGCTGAACGAGGCGCTTCAGTACCTGGTGGACTTGGATTTGCTGCAGGATTAACTACGGAAAGGTCTCAAAGGTCTCACCACAGAGGCACACAGAGGAAGAGACGAGGAAGACAGGGTACAGCAAAACCCAAGGAAATGTCTCGCCACTTTCCTCTGGGTACCTCTCGTGTCCTCTGTGTTTCCAGGTTCTACCGAGGCTCCTTCAGAACCTGCTGCGCAAGATACAGAATACTGCCACTTAATAATTGACGAAAACGGTAGGGTTATGCTACCACAAAACCAGCGGTCGCTTACCGGTGCCGTTTCGTTACGATACATGAGGGAGGGAAGCCATGTTTGCCAGGTTCAAATCAGACATCAAGGCAGTCTTTGACAGAGACCCCGCAGCCAGAAGCACGCTCGAGGTGATCTTCTGTTATCCCGGCCTGCACGCTGTCTGGTTCCACCGGGTAGCACACTGGCTTTGGAAGCGGGAGTTCTTTTTCCTGGGACGCCTGACTTCACACTTCGCCCGTTTCCTGACCGGCATCGAGATCCATCCCGGCGCCACCATCGGCAAGGGGTTCTTCATCGACCACGGCATGGGGGTCGTCATCGGGGAGACCGCGGAAATCGGCGACAACGTCACGCTGTACCACGGCGTCACCTTGGGCGGCGTGAGCTGGGAAAAGGTAAAGCGCCACCCCACCTTGGGGGACAACGTGGTGATCGGATCGGGCGCCAAGATCCTGGGCCCGTTCACCGTGGGCAAAGACTCCAAGGTCGGCTCCAACTCGGTGGTGGTGAAGGAAGTCCCGCCCAACTCGACAGTGGTCGGCATCCCCGGGCGCGTGGTCATGGCGACCGAGAAGCCGCAGGAGCGCCTCGACCTGGAGCACGGCAAGATGCCGGACCCGGAAGCCAAGGCGATCTCCTGCCTCTTCGATCAGATCCGCGAACTGGAGCGCAAGTACAACGCCCTCGCCGCCGAACACGAACAACTCAAGAAGAGTCTCAAGGCCTAAAACATCAAGCCGGCGCGGTGCGGGGTGAACCTGCAGCGCGCCTTTTTTCTCGCACCAGCAGGCTCCGCACCGCAAATCTCACCTCGTGGACACCCCGCGGTTTCGCCCAGAATAACCAAAGAGAACGGTTCCTATCAGCATGAAAAAAATCGCTATCACCACACTTGGTTGCAAGATCAACCAGTTCGAATCTGCCGCCATGACCGAGGCCTTGGGCCAGGAAGGTTTCGTTATCGTCCCCTTCAGCGAGGCGGCGGACGTCTACGTCATCAATAGCTGCACCGTGACCGCCAAGACCGACGCCGAGTCCCGGCGCCTGATCCGGCGTGCCGGCCGTCAGAATCCGGATGCCAAGGTCGTGGTCACCGGCTGCTACGCGCAGATGTCGAGCAGCGAAATCCTCGAACTGCCGGGTGTGCACCTGGTGCTGGGCAACAGCGAGAAGCGCGACATCGTGTCGCTCATCAAAGAGGTGGAGGATACGCCCAAGGCGGTGGTTTCCGACATCATGCAGGTGCGCAGCGGCGAGAGTGCGCCGCTCGAGAGCTTCGCCGAGCACACCCGGGCCTTCCTGCAGGTGCAAAACGGCTGCGACGCGCGCTGCGCCTACTGCATCGTCCCCTATGCACGGGGCGCAAGCCGCAGCGTCTCGCCCGAAGAGGCACTCGACGGGATGGCGGGCTTCGTGGCCCAGGGGTTCAAGGAAGTCGTACTGACCGGCATCCACCTTGGGGGCTACGGGCTCGACCTCAACCCGGCCACCGACCTGCTGAACCTGCTCAAGATGGCCGAGGAGCGCGTGCCGGTGCAGCGCCTGCGCGTCGGTTCCATCGAGCCCACCGAAGTCCCGCCGGAGATGATCGCATTTCTGGCGCAGTCGCAGAAGGTCTGCCCGCACCTGCACCTGCCCCTGCAAAGCGGCAGCGACGGCGTGCTCGCCCGCATGAACCGCGGCTACACGACCGCCCTCTTCCGGGAAGTAGCCGAAGCGCTGGCGCTGGCGGTTCCCGGCATCTGCCTGGGGACCGACATCATTGCCGGCTTCCCCGGCGAGACCGAAGCCGAATTCGAGGAAACCTACCGATTCCTGGAAGGGGTTCCCCTCGCCTACCTGCACGTCTTCCCCTTCTCGCAGCGCCCCGGTACCCCGGCGGCGACCATGCCGGGCCAGGTGCATTCGAGGATCGTCAAGGAGCGTGCCGAGGCGTTGCGCCGACTCTCCGAAGCGAAGAGCGCGGCCTATGCCCAAGGCTTCCTGGGGCAGACCCTCAAGGTCCTGGTACAAAAGGATGCCGACGGCAGAAAGGGTCTCTCCCGCAACTACCTGCCGGTACTGGTGAACGGTGGAAGCGATCTGGTGAACCGCGAGGTGAGCGTGTTGATTACCGAGGCCAAAGGCGGGGAATTGGTGGGGAATGTGGTGGAGTGAGTTGCCGATTCAGGTTACCTATGCTGTGCAGGGGGGGCCGCTTGTTGTTTTCCTCTGTGTTCTTTGCCTTCCCCCCTGTGTCCTCTTTGGTTAGCTTTGTTTGTAAACAGGTGCCGTGACTCCATTCAAACGGTAAAGGTGAAAGCGGCTCCCTGGCCGGGTTCCGCTTCCGCCTTGATCCTGCCGCCGTGCCGGTTGATGATCCTGCGCACGATGGCAAGCCCCACTCCCCTCCCCTGAAACTCCTCCTGACTGTGCAACCGCTGGAACGGCGTGAAAAGCTTGTCGGCGTAGGTCATGTCGAACCCGGCGCCGTTGTCACGCACCACGAAGGCCAGCCGGCCGTCCCACTCGGTGGCCGAGAATTCGATGACCGCGTCGGGGCGCCCCTCCGTGAACTTCCAGGCGTTGCCGACCAGGTGGTCCAGCACCACCTTGATCAGCTGCGCATCGGCACGGGCAACCAGCCCGTCCGCGATCCGGAACTCGACGGAGCGCTCCGGATGGGCCTGCACCAGCTGCGCGGCGGCCGAACGCACCAGCGCGCTCAGATCCACGTTATCGCGCTGCAGCTTGCCGCGTGCAAACCGGGAAAGCTCCAGGATCGCGTCGATCATCTCCAGCATGCGCCGGCTCGATTTCCTGATCCGCTCCAGGTAGTCCCGCCCGGTGTGGTTCAGCTTGGCGGCGTACTCCTCGATGAGCGCCTGGCTGAACCCCTCCAGGTGGCGCAGCGGCGCGCGCATGTCGTGGGAGACTGAGTAGCTGAGCTGCTCCAGCTCTTGGGATGCAGCTTCCAGTTGCGAAGTCCGCTCCACCACCCGACGCTCCAGTTCACCGTTTAAGCGCAAGAGGCTCTCGTTCTCCTCGCTGAGCACCCGCACCTTTTCTTCCAGTTTTCCGGCCACCAGTTCCCCGTAATCCCTGAGAAACCTTTCCTCGTCCAATGGCTGCTCAGGCTCACGCTGGCTGCCGTTCGCCGTGAGGGAGGCCAGCACCCGCCCCACCTCCTCCCAGAGTTCGTCGGGCTCCTTGGGCTTTTCGATGAATGCCTGCGCGCCGAGGTTGCGGGCTAACTCCGCTTCCTTGCTGCCGGTATAGACCGCAGAATAGAAAATGAACGGGATGTTCTTTAACTCGCTCAGGGATTTCAGTTGGTGCAGGAAGTGAAACCCGTCGAGGACGGGCATCAGGCAGTCGGAGAGAATGAGATCGGGCTTTTCCCGGGCCGCCATCTCCAGCCCCTGTTGGCCGTTACCCGCTTCGCAGACGTTCCAGCCGTGCCATTCGAAGTTATAGCGGATGACCTTGCGATCGCTGCGGGAATCATCGACGAGCAGCACCTTCATCACTACCCCCTGGAACTGGTACCTTCGGCCTTATTCAAAGAGAGGTTGCCGGTGCGACGCGGGCGCATGCGGTGGGACGAAGCCAACAAATGATATCAATGACAGCTAAGTTTGCAAGAATGCGGCAGAGTTTCCGCGACAGACACAACGTGCGGAGGAAATGCCACAGCCGACAGCCGATCTTTTGAGAGCGGGCAAAAAAAAGAGCCCCGGCTGGTTGAACCGGGGCTCCTGACTGCTCGGTAAGCGGCTCTGTTACCCCGCGAGTTGCGCCAGCAGGGAGGCCACCTTCTTAACGTCGTCCAGGGTTGCGAACTCGCGGTAGCCGTCGATGCCGTCGGCATCCAGGCCGCGGTAGAAGCGGGGACGTTTGGATTTGAGGCCCGCCAGCAGTTTGCCGGAGGCGTAGTCGGCGGTCTCGGTCTGCTGGGCTGCGAACTTGAGCTCCATCACGATGCTGAAGCCCAGTTGGAACAGGTGCTTCAAAGTCTCGCTGCGCAGGACGTCCGCCGCCTTCACTCCGTCAGCGCCGCAGAGTTGCTCCAGGGCGATGTTCAGATAGCCGCAGACCCGGTGCAGAATGCCGAGCATGGCCTCCTGGTCTCCCAGGCTGCTCCCTTCGGCGACCAGCGCGCTGTTCACCAGGTAGTTGAGCTCCTGCCAGAGCGTTTCCGAGCCGGCACGGGCCAGGGCACGGAACAGCAAGGTATCCTCTGCGGCGATCGGTACGAGTCCGGGACACTCACCCGCCGATACCTGCGCCTCCTTGCCGCCTTCCAGCTGGAAACTGCCGGGGTTGATCCGGGCGTAGATGGAGAGTGCCTCGTCAAGCGGCGGAAACCCGAGATCTTCGAGGCGGCCCGTGCGAAAACGCTGGCACTGCTCCTCAAGCTCGAGATCGACGTCCCCCTTGATCCCTTCCATGAGCGCCACATAGAGCGGGGTGTCGAGCCTATAGATCATACCGACAAAGTTGCCGATCACCTGGCTGTGCTTCGGGTTCTTGAACGAGAGCATGAAGGTGTTGTCGAAGGTGTGGTCGTAATCGCCCAGACGCTCCTCGTCATCCGCCAGATCGCCGATGCCGCCGCCGACGGTCAGTTCGCGGCTCAATAACAGGTGCAGGAACCCGAAGTCGAGCTGCTTCAACAGGGCATGGATGCTCGGCTCGCCACCTTCCATAAAATAGGCCAGCCAATGGCACGCCTGCTCCTCGGAGAAGTCGAAACCGTTCCACAACTCCATGTCGAAGATGAAGATCCGCTGCTCTGCGGAGGAGAGCTGCAGCAGTTCCAGCGCATCGGTCTCCCCTATTTCCTTCACCATCCAGAAAAGCTCCTGGGGGGCCAGCGCCTGAATGAGCCGTTTGGCGTCCGGGTCGCCAAGCATCAGGTCCAGGCGCCGCTTGGCGCTCACGGTTTTCAAATAGCCGTTCTTTTCGGCGAGGCTTAAAGCCGCGAAGGTCTTGGGAGAGAGTTCCTCTGTTACTGCTACGTCTTTTCCAGCTTTGGCCAAAATTTCACCTCGTGTATGGTTTACCTGCTGTGCTGCTGGAGCAGGAATAGTGTATGGGCTGTGAGGGGGCAAGCGAACACCCCGACGCTCCCTGTCAATTCGGGGGAGGAGTTATTCTTCCTTCTGGCGGCGCAGGGCCTTCTTGTAGCCGCAGCTGCGGTGCAGCCACTTGAGGTCCTGCACCAGTTCCGGGGTGAGCTGAACACATTCCGGGCAGATCTTGAAGCGTTTCTCGTAGATCTTGCACTGCCTGGTCTCGATGTCGAGATAACGGCACGGCGTCGATGTGAAAAAGATACGCCCACGTTCATCCTCTATCTTCTCAAAGCAGCAGAGGCCACACTGCTCGCAGATGGCCTCCCACTGTTCCTTATCCAATTCTTCAAATGACATGCAGTCTCCGCTTTCTGGGCTCCTGCGCCTCGCGCGCCTCGCCTCTATTTCTCCTCATCCACCGACACCTCGAAGGTACCGTTGCTTCCCTGGAAGCGTACCCGGTCCGGGTGGATCTCCAGGACCTTGTAACCCTCGACCGTGGCGCCCTGCAAGACCCCGCGGCCGTTCACGACGGCAAAGCTGGACTCGCCGTTCCCCTGCCAGGCCACGCCGGAAACCTTCAGTTCGGCATGTGTCGGCGCTGCAGCCGGAGCAGCAGCCATGGGAGCGGCCGGCGGAGCGACCGGTGCTGCTTGCACTGCAGCCGGTTGTTGGTGGGCCGCTGCCGGCTGTTTGTGAACCGGTGCCTTTGCGCTTTGCACCCCTTTTCCAGCAACAGGTGCCGCGGCTGCCGCCTTGGCAACCGGTATGGCACCAGCTTTGGCGACCGGTGCAGCCTTGAGCGGTGCAGCGGCTGCTGGTGTCGTTGCGGCACTTTTGGCGGTAACCGGAACAGCAGAAACGGCAGGAGCTGCGGTCGCCGGCGCCGAAGCGGTCGGAGCGGCAGCTGCGGGAGCAGGCGCCGGGGCAGCTGCGGGAACTGCCGGAGCCTTTGCCGTTGCATTCGCCGCGGGTGTCGTCGGGGCCGAGGCGCTCTGCGGGGCGCCGTGCCGGGTGAAGCCGCCCATCGCTGCGAAGGTGACCAGCGCCGCAACCGCGGCTCCCCCGATAACCGCAGTGGGCACAACCCATACCGGACGGGCACGCCGCGCGCGGATCATGTCGTGTTCGGCAGCGATCCGCTTGCTGCTAGTTTCTTCAGCTTTTTCAAGCGCCTTAAGTATCGAACTCATAGCACTCCTTTAACGGGTGATCCGGCGAGCTTAGGTTCAGTATCAGCACGTTGTCGTACTGTAGCGGGCCGGCTGACAGGCGGCAAGCAGACCGGCAGCTCCACGCAGTGCGGTAGGTGAAGGTACGTCCTCCCCTTTGCGAAGGGGAGACAGAGGGGATTTTTGGCTCTCAAAAATTGCCTTCAGCGCCAGAAGCCCAGCAGCCGCCCAAACACTCCGCGTGCGGTCGCTAACGGCCCCCGCCCCCTGATCTCCTGTATCGCCTGGGCCGCCATCCTTCCGCTAATCAGCCGATCCTCTTCGGTGTACCCGACCAAAAGCGCCCGGTCACAGGCGATGTTTACCAGGCGGGGAACGCCGCCGGAGAAACGATAGATACGTTTCAGGGCTCCCTTGGTGAACTCCGCCGCCCTGAAGCGCCCCGCCAGCTCCATCCGGTGGTCGATGTAGCGGCACATGCTCTCGTATTCCATGGGAAGCAGGTGATAGCGCACAGTGATGCGCTGGTTCAACTGGCGCAGTTCCTCGCGAGCCAGCACGGCCAAGAGTTCCGGTTGCCCGGCGAGGACGATCTGGATCAGCTTGTCGGTCTCGGTTTCCAGGTTCGAGATGAGCCGGATCTGCTCCAGCACCTCCGGAGCCAGGTTCTGGGCCTCGTCCATGACCAGCACGACGCTGCGCCCGGCGGCCTTCTGCTCCAACAGGAAGCTGTTCAGCACCTGCAGCAGCTCCGCACGGCTGCCGCTTTCCCAGGGGAGGCCGAACTCCTTGTTGATGCTCGCCAAAAGCTCCAGCGAGGAGAGACACGGATTGAAGATGAGCGCGGTGCGGTGCCCTTCGGAATCGAGCCGGCTCAGGAAGGTGCGCAGCAGCGTGGTCTTCCCAGTCCCTACTTCGCCGGTCAGCTCGATGAAACCGGCCCGGTTCTCCACAGCGTAGATCAGGTGGGCGAAGGCCTCCCGATGCTGGACGCTCATGAAAAGAAAGCGGGGGTTCGGCGTTATGGTGAAGGGGCTTTCCCTGAATCCGTAAAAGGTGCAGTACATGGCGGGCACGGTCCTTGGCGGGCTATTACCTTCCGAGCGGTGAACTATAGCGCGAATCTGCCGGGAAATAAAGGAGAAACGAGCATTCAGCCGTGGTACAGACGATCAAAGGAGCTCACAACAGGATAGCGAGTTCCCTCATTTTCTCGAGTATGCGCTCCACGGCTGGCGAGAGATCGTTCCTGGTTACCAGGCCGAGGTCGGTCTGCTCGGGGAGTTCCTCCTCGCACGGGGAGAGATGGATGGTCAGCACCGGGTGGGGATGCACCAGGGTGCGGATGATCTGGTGCTCGGAAACGCTGAAGGTGTTCGTGGTGGAAACCACGATGAGCCCGGCGCGCAGCAGCACCTGGGCCACCTCGCCGAAACGGCGCACCATCTCGGCGCCGTTCCAGTCGCTCAGGTCGCTGCACAGCCCCATCTGGAGATTTTTGCCGTCCAGGAGGTACACCTGGCGCCCGTCGCCGAAAAGGCGCCGCTCCAAAAGCCTTGCCAGCCGCGCCTTGCCACTGCCGCGTTCCCCGGTGAACAGGATGATCCCGGGGTGGTGGCCGTTTCTTTCGCCGCGCTCGGAAAGCCCCACCTCCCCCGCCCGCCACTTAAGGTCCCGCAGCCGGGCCTCGCGCCGGAAGGGCTCCTGGGAGTCCTTGAGCGGCTCGATGACGATGCCGCCGCCCCAGATGTCGCAACCGTCCACGATGACGAAGCGGCCGGTGGCATCGATATCGGCAAAGCGGTCCAGGGCAAGCGGCTTACGTGTCTTTATCACCACCTGGGCAACGTCGTTGCGCTCCAGGCGGTCGCAGCGGGTGATCCGGGCCAGGGTCACCGCGTCGGTCACCGTGAGGATATCTTCCAGCTCCATCTCCACCTCTGCGGTGGTGAGGCGCAGCCGGTACTTGGCGCCCCGGCTGAGGGGATTGGGCCCCATCCAGAAGACGTTGGCGCGGAAGCGGGTGCAGACCTCGGGCGGCATCTCCTGGAGGGAGGCGATCTCCCCGCGTTCGACGAAGATCTGCTCGCTCAAGGTAAAGCCGGTGCTGCGCCCCGCGCCGACGGCTTCGGGCGGCACCGCGTTGAAGGCCTCGATGCTCTTCACCACCGAACTCTTGTTGGATGGAGAAAAGACCACGGTATCGCCCACGCGCAGTTCGCCCGTCTCGACCCGGCCGGCGACGATGCGGCGCGCGTCGAACTTGTAGACGTCTTGAACCGGGAAACGCAGGGGTTGATCGCTGCGGGCGGGGAGCTTTTGGAAGGAGGCCAGGCTTTCGAGGAGCGTGGGGCCGCCGTACCAGGGCATCCGGCGGGTCGGCTTGGCCACGTTGTCCCCCTCGCGGGCGCTGACCGGGATGACGTGCGCGGGCTCCAGGTTAAGCTCCCGGAGAAAGTGCCGGGACCCCCGGGAAATCTCGTCAAAGGCGGCCTCCCGGTACTCGACCAGGTCCATCTTGTTGACCGCCACGGTGAGTTGCCGGACCCCCAAAAGGCTCAGCAGGTAACCGTGGCGCCGGGACTGTTCCTGGACCCCTTCCTGCGCATCGATGATGAGCACCGCGGCCTCGGCGCGGGCGGCTCCGGAGACCATGTTCTTCAGGAATTCCTTGTGCCCCGGCGCGTCGAGGATCAGGTACTGGCGATTTTGCCAGTTGAAGAAGGTGCGCGCGGTGTCGATGGTGATCCCCTGTTCCTGCTCCTCGAGAAAAGCGTCGAAGAGGAAGGCGTACTCGAAGGCCTTCCCCTGCCGGGCGCAGATCTGGCGCACCTTTTCCAGGTGTCCGTCCGGCAGCGAGCCGGTGTCGGCGTAGAGCCGTCCGAGCAGCGTGGACTTGCCGTGATCGACGTGCCCGACGAACACCACCTGCAGACGTTCGCTCGTCTCCGTCATGCGGCCACCACCGGGGCTGCCAGGGTGCGGTTGCGCCAGCAGGCGGAGTGCTGCCTTAGGTAGGAGATGATCCGGACCACGCACTCCTCGACCCCGTGCCTGCCGGTATTGATGGTGATTTCGGGAGCGAGCGGTTCCTCGTAGGGGCTGTCGATGCCGGTGAATTCGGGGAGCTCGCCGGCGCGCGCCTTGCGGTAGAGCCCTTTGGGATCGCGCTGTTCGCAGACCTCCAGCGGGCAGTCGAGGAAGATCTCGACGAAGTCGGCGGGGCCAAAGAGCGCGCGGACCCGGTCGCGGTCTTCGCGGTAGGGGGAGATGAGCGCGGTGAGGACGACGACTCCGGCGTCGACGAAGAGGCGGGAAACCTCGCCGACGCGCCTGATGTTCTCGCGCCGGTCGGCCTCGGAGAAGCCTAGGTCGCCGTTGAGGCCGTGGCGCACGTTGTCGCCGTCCAAGAGATAGGTGTACCACCCTTGCTGGAAGAGCTGTTCCTCGACCAGCTGGGCCAGGGTGGATTTCCCCGAGCCGGAGAGCCCGGTGAACCAGAGGACCAGCGAGCCGTGACCGTTGCGGCGTTGATAGTCGTCCCGGGTGAGCCGGCGCTCGTGCCAGGTCACGTTGCTGCTGCGGTTCTCCATGATGCCCCTCCCCTGCCTCAGCGGCGTAAAGACGACAGCAAACAGCAGAGCCGAATTGACCAAAGCTAATAATATAACCGAGGACTGGAGGAAATAAAGGGGGGGAGCGAGTTAAATGTGGCAGAGAGAAAAGAGGTGGAGCAGCTGACGAGCCAAGACCACAACAGTCGCTGAGCTTGCCAGGTCAATTGAGAGAGCCGCTCGCCGTAAAACAAGCGGCTTTAGCCTTCAATACCTGTAGCGCATTTCGGCGCGCACCAGCTGATTGCTGCGGAAGACGCCGGAGCGGAGTTCGAAGTTGTCGATCCACTCGCGTCCGTACATGACCAGTGCGCTCAGCTCACCCTTGACCGGGAAAGTCCAGAAGCCGCGCACGGCGTATTTGCGCTCGATTGCCTGCATCACCCCGTTGGGGTCGAAGCTGCCGCTTGGGTCGACGGTGATCCGGCCGTAGTCCCCCCGCGAGGTGCGGAAGGCTTCCAGGGCGAGGTTGTTGCGGGGCGAGAACCAGTGGCTGTAGCGCAGGAAGAACTCCTGGGCGCCGCCCCCCTGGGAGTGGCCGATCGGGAGGTTGTAGTGCAGGTACCCTTCGGGGAAGGTGGAATTGGTGTAGAGGATCTGGTTGCCGCGCAGGTACTCGAAGCGCAGGTCGTCCTTGCCGCTGGCGGAAAGCCGGGGGATGTAGAAGCCCGCGAGGTAGCTCTCGACGATGGGCCAGAAGGCGGCGGAATCCTCCCCGGAGTACTCGCCGTAGAGTTCGGCATTGCGCAGCCAGGGAATCCGGTAGCGCAGGTCGATGCCGGCCACCGAGTTCGAGTTGTCGGAGCTGGTGCCGCCGACCAGGCCGCGCAGGGTATCGGCCGGTCCGTTGGGGACGCCGGGGCCGCCCGCCTGACGGCCGAGGTTGATGCCGAACTCGAAGTTCTCGGTCGGCTTCATGGAGAGCTTGAAGGCGATGAAAAAGGGCTGCCGCGTGGCGGTTCCGGTGGTCGTTTTCTCGAAGCGGGAGAAGATCAGGTCGTACTTGAGATCCCACAGGTAGCGCGTCTGCACCGGCTCGGGGCTGGAAAGCTTCACCTCGTCGAAGTTCTTCGCGTTGTTCGTGAGGGTCAGGGTGCCGCGGTAACCGGGGCCGAGCCAGTTCTCGTCGCGCCCCAGTTCCAGCTCCAGCCCCTTGCCGCCCAGTTTCAGGTATCCCTTGTTGAGCCTCAGGCGCGTGTCGTCGTCCTTTTCCGACCAAAGGAGCATAGGTTCGACAAAGAGCGCCGTTTGCGCGCCCAGGTAGGCCTCGCCGCTCGCGCGCAGGTCGAGGTTACTCCCCGAGCGGTAGACTACCCCTTCGTTGTTTTCGAAGAGCGGCGTCCCCTCGCTGCCGCGCTGCTGGATCGGGGCGGGGTACGGGTTCGGGGGCCGCAGCCCGGAGCCGATGCCGAAGGCCCCGTCGTTGCCGGGGTCGTTGACGGCGCGGTAGTAGCTGCGCGGCTGGCCGTCCAGGTAGACGTAGCGCAGCTTCGCGGTCCCGATGGCGGTGTCGAAGCGGGGCGCCTTCTCCTCGTGGCCGTAGAGATCGCTCTCACGCGGCAAAAGCTCCCGCAACCGGAGCACCAGCTCTCCCGCGAGTTCCGGGTAAGCGCCGGAGGGGAGGTTTGCTTCGGCCTCCTTCAAAAGCCTGGCCGCCTCGCTGCGCGAAAAGGGGCGGATGCCGCGGAAGTCGCTGGTTATCAGGCCGTAGCCGGAGAGTTTTTCCAGGTAGAGGTAGATCGGGCTGTCGAGAGGGACGTTGGGAGAAGAAAGCGCGAAGGCGCGGCCGGTAAAGGCAAGAAAGGCAACAACTATCAGCAGGACGCAACGGATCGAGATCATAGATGTCCCAGGCGTAACAGGGATTTTAGGAGCTCGCACCGTTATATAACAACACCTCCTCTTTTAACAGGGATAAATGGGATACAAAGGATAAAAGCAAACCAATATAACAGGGATGCACGGGATAAAGGGGATAAAACCATCTGAAAACAGGGATACATGGGATGCACGGGATAAAAACAACCGAAACAGGGATGCATGGGATAAACGGGATAAAACCAACCGATAACTGGGATGAACAATGCTGAGTCGATCAGAGCTGCTGTTCTTTCGGTCTTTATCTCCTTAATCCCGTTCATCCCTGTTAGTTTTTCTCTGACATCCCTGTAGCGACCCTCAGGTTGCGAACGAAGGCGGGTTTGTGCGGTGGGAAGAGGTCGGGGCGCACCCGCTGGAACGTAGGGGGTGGTGCCACCTCGAACTCGTAACGCGGCACGAACTCGGGGACGATCGCCTTGAGCGCTTCCACCAGCGCGGCAATGTTTGCGCCCCGCGCCACACTGAAAAGCTCCTCCAGGCGCTGGCTCACCTGCTTCAGCTCGGACTCCACCGACGCCATCACCCGGATCTTGCGGTGCGTGGTCGGCCGCATCCCCTCCCCGTCGATCAGCAACTCCTCGAAGAGCTTCTCCCCGGGTTTGAGTCCGGTGAAGGTGATGTCGATGTCCTTGTAGGGAACCAGCCCGGAGAGGCGGATCAGCTCCTCGGCCAGGGCCAGGATGCGCACCGGCTCCCCCATGTCCAGGACGAAGATCTCGCCCCCCTTGCCGATGCACCCGGCCTGCAGGACGAGTTGAGACGCCTCGGGAATGGTCATGAAGTAGCGCACCACGTGTCTGTCGGTGACGGTGACCGGGCCACCGCTGCGGATCTGCTCCTTGAACAGCGGAATCACGCTCCCGTTCGAGCCCAGGACGTTGCCGAAGCGCACCGTGGTGAACTTGGTCTTGCTGAGGGCCGCCAACCCCTGCACGTAAATCTCGGCACTGCGCTTGGTGGCCCCCATGATGTTGGTCGGGTTCACCGCCTTGTCGGTGGAAACCATGACGAAATTGCGCACCTTGTACTTGTGTGCGGCATCAGCCACCACCTTGCTTCCCAGCACGTTGTTCAACACGGCCTCGGCCGGGTTGTACTCCATCATCGCCACGTGCTTGTACGCCGCCGCGTGAAACACCACCTCGGGATAGAAATCGTCGAACAGGGTCGCCACCTTGTCCTGGTTCTTGACATCCCCCACCACCGGGATGATGCGCAGGTCCGGATTGGCTGCCGCCAGTTCCTTCTCGATATAGAAAAGCGGCGTCTCGGCATGGTCGAAGAGGATCAGCTTGGCCGGCTTGAAGAGCGCCACCTGGCGGCAGATCTCGGAACCGATGCTCCCCGCGGCCCCGGTCACCAGCACCTTCTTGTCGGTGAGGTAGTTGCGGATGGCGCTTTGGTCGAGGACGACCGGGTCGCGCCCCAGGAGGTCCTCGATCTCCACATCCTTGATCTGGGACACCGACACCTTCCCGTCGATGATCGCGGTGATGGCCGGCAGTGTCTTGAAACGGGCCCGCGCCCGCTGGCAGCTCGCGATGACCCGCCGCATCAGGGCGCCGTCGCCGGAGGGGATGGCGAAGATCACCTCCTCGATCCGGTGGATCCGCACCAGGGCCCGCAAGCGGTTGGTGCCGCCCAGCACCCGCACCCCGGAGAGGCGCAGCCCCCGTTTGCCGGGATCGTCGTCGACGAAGCCGACCACGTTGTAAGGGGAGCTCGTCTGCTTGCGGATCTCGCGTAACAGCAGGTTCCCGGCATCCCCCGCCCCGATGATGAGGGTGCGCTTCCCTTTGCGCAGCGAGGGGATCACCCGGGTCTCCCGGTAGATGCGCCAGACCAGGCGGCTGCCGGCCACGACCGCGAAGAGCAGGAACCAGTCCAGGAAGTAGATGGAGCGCGGCAGTGCGAAGGGGCCGCGCAGCAGTACCAGCAAAAAGCTCGCAGCCAGGGAGGAGACGGTGACCACCTTGAAGATCTGGTAACCGTCCTGCAGCGAGGCGTAGCGCCAGATACTGCGGTACATGCCGGAAGCGGCAAAGAGGGCGGGCTTGACCAGCAACACCACGGCAAACCCCTGGGCGAGGTTGCGCAGCTGGTCAGGGGGGATCACGAAGTCGAAACGCAACAGAAAGGCCCCCACCAAGGCCAGGGCGATCAACGCCACGTCTAACACAAACACCAGGATCCTTCTGGCATGAAACATAGAGCTCTCCCCGGATCACAGTCTTAACTTATGAATTTTATAATTTATTAATTTTAATTGGCAGACTATAACATACACATCTAGATTAGCAACCCGATTTTCCGGGCGCTTCTGGCAATGGGGCGCCGGCCCAAAGAGGTGCTTTTGGCTGTCATGATAAGGGTTTGAAATCAGGAGTGAGCTTGGTCGAGAGACTAAGAGGAGGGAGAGCCGTTGCCGGCGGTTACCAGGGAATCCCTGAGACAGCGCGACCGCTTTGCATTGAGTGGACGCGGGAGTATCGCGATCATGAGAAGTTCGGGTGTGACAGAGACGCGGAAGTGGAAAGAGAATGGGCCCGGAGTCGGTTCGGCAAACGCCGCTTCGGATGAGGTCAGTGCTGCACCCCTTCCCGGCGCAGCACCTTCACGAAGGTGAGCAGCAGCACGTAGAGATCGAAAAGCGGCGTGCGGTGGAGGAGGTAGTAGGTGTCGAAATCGACCTTGACCGGTATGGGGAGTTCGTCCCGGCCGTTTATCTGCGCCCATCCGGTAAGCCCGGGGGGGAGCCGATGCACCCCGCGCTCGGTGCGCAGCGCGATCAGGTCGTCCTGGTTGTAGAGGGCCGGCCTGGGTCCCACGAAGCTCATATCCCCCCTGAGGATGCTGTAGAGCTGGGGGAGCTCGTCGAGGCTCGTCTTGCGCAGGAACTTGCCGACCGGGGTCAGGTAGCGCTCGGGGTCGTCGAGCAGATGCGTCGCCACGGCGGGGGTGTCGATGCGCATGGTGCGGAACTTGGGCATCCGGTAGAGTACGTTGTAGCGCCCGACCCGCTGCGACCAGTAAAGGGCGGGCCCCGGCGAAGTGAGTTTCACCAGGAGCGCCACGGCGAGCATGATGGGGAGGCACAACGGGAGCGCCACCAGGGCAAGCGCCAGGTCGAAGAGTCGCTTCATGGTTCCTCCTTGCGGGCGGCCAGGTACCAGCGAGCCGTCTCCTCAAGCCCCTGCCCGACGCTGTAGGGGGGGCGCCAACCGAGTCGCTCCCTGATGCGGGAACTGTCGACGGCGAGCGATCCGGTGAGCCGCTGCACCGTGGCGTTCCTGCCGGAGAGTACCCCCGCCAGCCTCAGGAGCGCTGCGGGAAAAGGAACGAGGCGGGCCGGCACCTTCAGGGCCTGGGCCGCGCGCCGCACCAGCTGCGTCGTGGAGAGGTCCTCGCCGTCGCTCACCAGGAAGGTCTCTCCGGCGGCTGCCGGGTGCCGGAGTGCCGTTAGGAGCGCGTCCACCAGGTTTTCGAGGTAGATGAGGCTGCGGCGGTTCTTAAGGCTCCCCAGCGGCAGCGGGAGGCCGCGCTCGATCACCCGGAACAGCTTGAAGAAATTCGCCCGGCCCCCCGGCCCGTAGACCAGGGGCGGGCGCAGCACCACCACCTCGAGCCCGGTTTCCTCGGCCACTCGCCAGAGGGCCTGTTCGGCCTCCCATTTGCTGATGCCATAGGGGTCGAGCGGGGCCGGCGGGGTCAGCTCGCGGTAGGGATCTCCCCCCCCCTCCCCGTGCACCTTCACGGAGCTCGCGAAGACCAGGCGGCGCACCCCGGCCCGGGCCGCCTCCCGCGCCAGGCGCACGGCCCCCTGCACGTTCACTGCGCGGTAGGCCGCAAGAGGGTCGGGTGCGGTCTCCCTCAGCTGGTGCACCCGCGCCGCCAGATGCACCACCAGGTCGACCCCTTCCAGTGCCTCGCCCCAGTCGGTCGCGCCCCCCAGCGCAGGGAGCGCTACTCCCTCTACGCCTGCCGGAAGGAGCGTGCGTCCGCCCTCGCGCAGCACCGCCCGAACCTGGTACCCCTCACGGACCAGTCGTGAACAGAGTGCCGTTCCGACGAATCCGGCGGCACCGGTGACGAGGACCCTGGTCGCGCGGGGAGATCTTGCATCCCTCGGGCCGCCGGGATTGGGGTGTCCCTGCTGGCGCATCTTGTTCATAATAGCCCTCCGTACACCGCCAGGGTCTCCTCGAGGACCTTTTGCACCGAGAACTCGCGTACCGCCAGCTCGCGCCCCTGTCCGGCCATGGAGCGGCGCAGCTCGTCATCGCGTGCCAGGGTTTCGATCGCCTCGGCAAGGGCCCCGCCGTCGCGCACCGGAACCACGAGGCCGGTGCGGCCGTGCTCCACGATCTCCCGGCAGCCGGGGACGTCGCTGGTGACGATGGCCCGGCCGCAGGCCGCCGCCTCGATGAGCACCTTGGGGAGCCCCTCGCGATAGGAAGGGAGGCAGACGATGTGGGCCCGGGCGAAGACTTCGGCGACCTCGCTCGAGTGCCCGAGCCACTGCACCACCCCCTCCTCATGCCACCGGGTCAGCTGCTCGATCGGGACGCTGGCGCGGTTGCCGGGATCGTGGTCGCCGACCAGGAGACACCGCACCGGGACGCCGCGGCGCTTGAGCTCGCGCGCCGCCTCCACGAAGTCCCCTACCCCCTTGTCCCAGAGCATCCGCGATACCAGCACCGTCCGGATCTCCCCCGGCGGTTCCGGTGACGGGCGGAACTGGTCCAGGTCGACCCCGGAGCCGCGGATCACCACCACCTCATCGGGGGGGACGACCTTTGCGTCGATGAAGAGCCGGGGGTCGTCGTGGTTCTGCATGATGAGCCGGTGCCGGCGCTGCCGGAAGGCGAGGCGCAGCCCTGCCATGATGAGCTGCCGCAGGACGCGGGCCCGGCGGTGCCTGGCGATGAAGACGAAACCGAGGCCGGTAAGCGCGTTCACCACCGCGCGGGTTCCCGCCAGCCGGGCGGCGAGGCTGCCGTAGCAGACCGCCTTGAGCGCCACGTTGTGCAGGATGGCGGGTTTCAGGCGGCGCAGCAGGCGGTAGATCTGCCAGCAGGTGGCAAGCTCCTGGACCGGGTGCACCCCGCTTCGGGTCATGGGGATGTGGTGAAAGACGAACCCTTCCGCCTCGAGCCTGGCTACCGACGGGGACCGGGGCCCCGCCACGTGGACCCGGTAGCCGGCCTTTTGCGCCGCTTGGGCGAGCGGCAACCGGTGCGAGAGGAAAAACTCCAGCTGGTTCACGAAATAGAGGATGGTCGTCGGCGCGCTCACCGTGGCAGTTCCCCTACCCGCGCGGCACCCGGCCCCTGCGCCCCGTGCGCCCCGTGCGCCTCGTGCGCCTCGTGCGCCCCCTGCGCCTCAAGCCAGGCCTGGAACATGAGGACGTTCCAGAGGGGATACTGGCGGTTGTAGCGCCCGGAGAGGTGCTCGCGCCAGGCGGCCCGGATCGGTGCCGGGTTCAGGTACCCCTCCTCTTCCATCCGGCGCGCGTCCAAAAGCTCCTCGGCCCAGGGGCGCAAGGGCCCCCTGAGCCAGCTCTCCAGCGGCACCGCGAAGCCGGCCTTGGGGCGCTCGATGAGCTCTTTGGGGACGTAGCGGTAGAGCACCTGGCGCAAAAGCCACTTCCCCTCGCCGCCGCGCAGCTTGAAGGAGAGCGGCAACTGCCAGGAGAACTCGACGACCCGGTGGTCCAGAAACGGGGTGCGCGACTCGAGCCCCGCCCCCATGCTGGCGCGGTCCACCTTTACCAGGATGTCACCCGGCAGATAGGTGAGCGCGTCGAGGAACATCATCTGCTCCGCCAGGCTGCGGCGCGCGGGTCCTGCCGCGGGATCGTCCACCAGCGCGGCCGGCTCCCTCCCCCCCCAGACCAGCCGGCTCGGGTCGGTCCACTGCGAGACCAGGCGCCGGTACATCCCCAGGGGATCGTCCACGTCGAGTACCGAGGCGAGCTTGTGGAGCTTCCCTCCCGGAGTGGGCACCCTCAGGCGCTCGGGTAAAACCGGCTCCAGGCGCGCGAAAAGCCGGTCCCAGCCGGCGGGGCTGAGCGCAGTCGCCAGCCGTGCAGCCAGGCGGCGCAGCGGTTTGGGGAACAGTGCGATGCGGTCCCAGATCTCCTCGACCCACAGGTAGCGGTTGTAGCCGCCGAAGAGTTCGTCGCCGCCGTCGCCGGAGAGGCTCACCGTGACGTGGCGCCTGGTGAGCCGCGACAAGAGGTGGGTGGGGATCTGGGAGGCATCGGCGAAGGGCTCGTCGTAGAGCTCGGGGAGCCGGGGGATCAGCTCCAGGGCGTCGCGCGGGGTGACCATCAGCTCGCAGTGCCGGGTCCCGAGGTGGCGCGCCACTTCGCTTGCGTAGGCCGCTTCGTTGTACCCCTGGTCCTCGAACCCGATGGTGAAGGTCCGCACCGGGGTGCCGGACTGCGCCTGCATGAGCGCCACCACCGTGGAGGAATCGACGCCGCCGGAGAGAAAGGCGCCCAGCGGCACGTCGGCCATCATCTGCTGCCGCACGGAGCGGCGTAACAGGGTATCCAGGCGCTCGGCTGCGGCCTCGGCGCTGCCGCGGAACAGGTGGTTCGTTCCGGACTCGGCCGCCTTCAGAAGCGACCAGTAGGGGTGGGGCTCGGGGAGCCGGCGCGGGGCATCCGGGCGGCAGTCCAGCACCAGGAGGGTCCCGGGGAGCAGCGCGAGGACGTCCTGGTAGATGGAATGCGGAGCCGGCAGGTACCCAAAGCGCAGGAAGGCGGTGAGGGAGGCGCGGGAAACCCCGCCCCGCCAGGCCGGGTGGGCACGCAGCGCCTTCAGCTGGGAACCGAACAGGAAGTGTTCCCCCTGCCAGCCGTAGTAGAGCGGCTTTTCCCCCAGCCGGTCCCGCCCGAGGTAGAGCCGGCGCTCGCCGCCGTCCCAAAGCGCAAAGGCGAACATCCCCACCGCCTTGGCGAGGGTGCGGGTAACGCCCCAGACGGCAAATCCCCTCAGCAACACCTCGGTATCCGAATGGCCGCGCCACTTCGACTCACCCGCAGCCTGGACCACCTCCAGCTCCCGGCGCAGTTCGACGAAGTTGTAGATCTCTCCGTTAAAGGTGATGACGTAGCGGCCGCACGCGGAGTGCATCGGCTGGTGCCCCTCGCGCGAGAGGTCGAGGATGGCGAGTCTCGTGTGCCCCAAGGCGACGCCTGCCTCGGCGTCGCACCAGTGGCCGCGCCCGTCGGGCCCGCGCTCCTCAAGGGTGCCCACCATGCGGGCGACCCTCTCAAGCAGCGCCACCGGCGCCGTGGAACGGCTGAAGTCGAGGTATCCGGCAATACCGCACATACGCTCACCGTACCGGTTCAGCCGATGCCGCGGCCGGACCGGGGAGGATGGAGGTGGAACTGCCAATCAGTGAAGGAGACCGTGATGCTGCCAGGTGCGGGATGGACTGCGATTCACGACGAGGCGTTGGGGGCCGGACCGGGTGCGCCTCCCGCCTTGGGAGATGCCGCGCTCGCTGCAGTAAAACGTGTCCCGGTCCGGGGAGCGCCAGGGTCCCTGCGCCGGGCCAGGTACATGAGTATCCCGAGCAAAAGCGGCAACACCTGCAGTTTGTAGCGCACCCCGACCCCGAAGTTGGCCGAGGAGACGATGCCGTTTAAAAGCGCCCAGATCACCAGGAAGAGCAGGCACCACTGCACCAGCGGCTCCTTCAGGTCGCGCAAGCGGCTGCGCTTCAGGGAAAGGAGCAAAAGCCCCAAGAGGAGCGCACTCTCCAGGCCGGCCAGGAGACCGAACGGGTTCAGGATCTCGCCGGGCAGGGGTCGAAACAGCGCGGTGAAGGCGGCCTTGGGGAGAAAGGCGAGCACCGCGCGCGGATTGGTGAGATCGACGTCCAGCTCCTGGGTGGAACCACCCGCCGTACTGACAAACCCCTTGGTGGTCGAGTCGGCCACGGTGAGGAGGTCGGTGATCGCCTCGATCTTGAAGCGCTGCAGGAAGGGTCCGGCACTAACCGCAAGCGCCGTCACGACAAAGACGGTAAAGACCGCCTTGGCCGCCACCCCGCGCACTCCCCGGAAAACCAGCAGCCCCAGGGGCACCAGCATGATGATCCCCAGCCACTGCCGGATGAAGACCGCAGCCGCCACGCCGCAGGCAATGGCGACCAGGTAGCGCACCTGCCGGCGCCGGGTCCACCCCACCACGCCGAAGCTGTAGAGGGCGATCCCCAGGAAGACCAGGGGGTCTTTCCCGAGGATGGAGGACCAGAAGAGGATCCCCGGGAAGAGGCAGAGCAGGTAGAAGATCCGGCGTTCCTCGCGCCCCAGGAAGAGGACCCCGGCGCGGTAGAAGAAGTAGATCCCGACCAGCCCGAGCATGGCGAAGCTCACCTTCATGGCGTGGTAGGAGTCCGGGATCAAGAGGTTGTGCATGCGGGCCAGGTTGATCAGGTTCGCGGTGCCGTCGGTGAAACTGTAGGCAGAGAACTGGAACTCCCCCCGCGACTCGTCGAAGTACATGTAGGCGTCGAGGCCGTACTGGTTTTCGTAGGCGAGCATGACGCCGAGGGCGACGGCGACCTTGGCGCACCAGCCGGCCAGCAAAAGCTGCTTGTCCTTGGCGCAGACCGGCCAGAAAAGGATGCCGAGACCCAGCACGCCCGCCCAGACGAGCGCCTTCAAGTAGTCGGCGGAGAGTTCGGGCTGGGGGATGTCGTGGCCGCAGCCGCGCACCAGTTCCAGAAAAAGCGGCACCAAAAGGACGCTTCCCGAGACGAGCAGCGCTCCGAGCGCCAGGGGGAGCGGCACTCCGCGTAAGGCGGCCGGCAGCTTGAGGTCGAGGTCTTTCATGGCTTGAGGTAACGGTTCAAAGGTACGCCTGGATGTCCTTGAGGGAGTTGAGGGAAACCAGATCCAGATCATGGGCGACCGGCAGCCCCTCGACCTTAAAGCCGAGCCGGGACAGGTGGCCGATCAGGTAGAGAAAACCGTGCTCTCCGGTCTTCTTGCCGAACTTCCCGGGGAGCTCGCGGGGCAACAGGTCGAGGACCGGCGCGGCACGCATCAGGAACAGGCCGATGTCGCGCTCGCCCGGCCCGGACTCCAACCCCGCCTCCCGGGTCTCGATGACCTCGGTGATGGTCCCCTCGGCGTCGCGGCGCACCACGGTGTAGGCGGTATCCACCAGCTTGGTGACCAGGGTGAAGTCGTTGCCGTGCTCCCGGTGCGCCTGGACCAGGGCCCGCACCGTCTCGGGTTGGACCATCGGGATGTCCCCCCAGATCAAAAGGAGGTGCCGGGCCGTCGGGAAGGCCGGCGAGTCGCGGAAGCGAAGCACCGCGTCCCCCATCCCGAGCGGCTCGGGCTGCAGCACCAGGTGGGCGCTCAGCCCCTGGGCGGCGAGGCACTCCGCGACCTGGTCCCGCCCCGCCGGGCTCACCACCACCGTCGGACAGGGGTCGATCTCCCTCATGAGGTTCAGGATGCGCACTAGGATCGGCTCGCCCTGAATCGGAAAGAGCGTCTTGGGGTACGGCAAACCGGCGCGCGACCCGGTTCCCGCCGCGGCGATGAGCACCTTGAGGTCAGTCATGGTAATCCTTTCCCACCTCGCCCCTGAGCCCCCGCGTCACCGCCCGGTAGAGCGCCGGCGCCCGCCGCCCCACCAGGTAGGAGAGCGCCTCCCCTACCCCGTTGCGCCATGCGGTGCGCCCCAGGGCCGCAGCCACGGTGAGCAGGTTGCGCTGCACCGGCCGGTTCAGGTAGCGGCGGTTGATAACCAGCGTGTTCTTCACGTAGTAGTAGATCTTTTGCGCGGTGTAGGGCCGGCCGCTCACGTCGGGATGATAGTGGCGGGCCGCCAGGACCGAGCAGACCTCTCCGGCTTCCCTGAGGCGGAAGAAGTAATCCACCTCCTCGCCGAAGATGAAGTAGTCCCGGTTCACGTTCCCCACCTTTTTGATGGCGGCGCAGGAGATGAGCGCCCCGTTGAAGAAGTGGGCGAAGGGATAGGTCCCCCCTTTGGCGCGCTTTTCCAGCTCGCCCACCGTGTGGAGCTTGCGCCGCCGGGCCAAGAGCACCGGGAGTCCCTTGCGGTCCAGGACCGGGTGCGGAAACACGAAGCGGTCCGGGTTGTCCTCGCGGACCACCAGCGAGGCGGTACAGGCCACC
The DNA here is from genome assembly GCF_014193515.1 of Geomonas silvestris. Lineage (GTDB taxonomy): Bacteria > Desulfobacterota > Desulfuromonadia > Geobacterales > Geobacteraceae > Geomonas > Geomonas silvestris. Next base: position 37,886 of record NZ_BLXX01000004.1, read on the forward strand.
CCGGGGAGCAGCGCCTCCTCGAGCCGGGCCAGCGCCTGGCGGTCCGGGAAGCCGTCGTCGTCCATGAGCCATACGGCGTCGAACCCTTCGTCGAGCGCGGTCGTGATCCCCCGGTGCCAGCCTCCGGCCGAGCCGAGGTTCTCCTGGGTCAGGCAGCGCACCCCGCGATGGGCCAGCATCGACTCGGTGCCGTCGTTGCTCGCGTTGTTGACCACCAGGACCTGGTCCGGCCGGCGCGCCTGCAGGTTGAGGTGGTCCAGGCAGCGCTCCAGCAGCACACGGCGGTTGTGGGTCACCACCACGGCGAGGATCTTAAGCTTTCCGGTTTGCGCCACGTCAACCTCCGTTGGATAGCTTCCTGCACTTATTGAAACCGGGCAGTTCGCATTCTGCATCAGCTGCCGCGAATACAGGCCGCGCAGGAGCCCCGGCAGTCTACCCTTTGGAAAAGGTTCTTCCGGGAATTCCGGGGAAGCGCGAGCAATTCTTCTCGAAGCGCTGTGGCAGATATCTCGTTCCCCCCTTTGCGAAGGGGGGACAGGGGGGATTTCATCCAGAGTTGCCACCGTCCTATACGCGCGCCACGAAAGCGAACAGCAAATCCCCTCTGTCTCCCCTTCGCAAAGGGGAGAACGTTAGGCCGCCAGCAGTGCTGTAGAGCAACTCTTTCCAGCTCTCCCCGGAAATCCCCGATGAACCTTGGAAAATGGGGGGACGTGAAGGGACCCGCTGTGTAGATCGAATCACGGGTTCCTTCTCGTGAGGCTTTACGGCTGCCACTGGTATCCGGCGGCCGGCACCTGTTCCGGCGGGAGCCGCAGGATGAAGCTGTAGTCGAAGGGGGGCCGCACATCCACGGTGGCGATGCCGGCCCGCGCCGCCGCCCGCAACCCGGCATCGGAATCCTCGAAGACCAGCGCCCGCCCCGGAGCCACCCCGGATAGCTGCAGCACCTTATGGTACCCCTCCGGATCGGGCTTGGCGGCGGTCACGTCGTCGCCGCAGATAAGCGGATCGAACCACCGGGAATATCCCAGCTTCTCAAGCGACAGACCCAGGGTGCCCCGCGAGCCGGAACTGTACAGCGCCATCCGGTAACGCGGCCTGACCCAAGAGAGAAACTCTGCCACCCCCGGCAGTGCTACCAGCCGGTCTTCGATGAGCCGGCGCACCAGCCGCTGCTTGGCGGCGGTCAGCTCTTCCAGCCTCCTGGACTCCAGCCGCAAAGCGTTTTGGCGCGCCACCATTTCGAGCGCATCGCGGGTTTTCATCCCTGCAATGGCGGGGTAATCCACCCGCACCCCGAACGGGGCCAGCACCTGGTTGAAAGCCAGCGCATGCAGCGGGCTCGTGTCGGCCAGGGTGCCGTCGAAATCGAAGATGAGCAGGCTCCGGTCCTGCAGGAGCTCCAGGGGGCCGAGCGCCCCTTCAGCAGAAATCGAGTGCGCCATCGTAGAGTCCCAGCACGGTCTGCACCACCTTGGGCCCGTCGTGCTTCCCCAGGTCGGCGGTAGATTCGAAAGTATCGACAAGGTAGCGCACCGGAAGGTCCCGGAAGGACTCCTCGTCGAAGACCACATAGGTATCGTCCGCTTTCAGGTGGGTCTTGTTGACCAGCACCGCGTCGAAGAGTTCCTGCATGGTGTAGCTCCGCTTGTCGGAAAGCCCTAAGTAACGGAAGGCTCCCGCCAGGTAATCGGAGGCCTTGTAGGTCGGAGTCTCGTAATCCGCGCCGATGTTGGTGATGAAGATCTTCAGCGCGCTCTTGTTGTCGGCGATGGTCGAGGCGAGCCCGGTGGAGAGGTAGGTCGGATACAGCGAGGAGTGCTGGGTCCCCGCCGAGTAGATGATGATGTCGGCGTGCTGCAGGGCGTGCTTCACCCCCTGGGAGACCGCGACGAAGCTGTGGTTGCGGGCCAGGTAATAGCGCTTCTCCTCCAGGCTCAGCGTCTCGAAGAAATCCGGGTTGAGGCTCGCGTCCAGGAGGTAGATCCGCTCGATGAGCACGTTGGAGCGGAGCTCCACGATTTCGGCCTCGCTGTAGAGCATCTCCCCGTTTTCCCTGAGCGCGACGAGTTTCTTGTCTTCGATGCTGGTGGGGAGCACGGTTCCCTTCAGTTTAAAGAGGCGGTCGATGTAACGGGTGGCGGTCTCGATGTTGCGGTCCATGGCCAGAAAGGCGCCGGCATAGATGCAGTTCATCACCGAGCAGTCCGAGAAGTCGAAGCGCTCGCAGCGCGCCTTCTCGCTCACCTCGAGACCGCTGAGAAACTCGCGCACGAAGTAGCGCAGGGCGTTCGAGACCTTTTGACTTTCGAAGCGCACCCCCGCGACAAAGTCGCTGATGCCGGAGCCGAACTCCTCCAGCTCCTTCATGACGTCGGCGCGGGCCACCCCCACCGGGTAGCGGTAGCGGAACAGGTGCAGGTTCGCCCCGTAGTCCGGATCGTTCTCCGGAAGCATAAGCTCCTGGACCTTCCGGATGTCCGAGGGGCCCAGCATTCCGAAGAAGCGGCGGATCTCGCCGGTGGACTTGCCGTCGTCGTAGGCGTTGACCACAGAGGTGACGTTCAGCCCCTGCTGTTTCAACAGCGCCGGTATGATCGCCGCCGCCCCGCGCCCTCCGTTGATGACCACCACGTTCAGCATGCGTCTACTCTCCTCGATGTGATGTAGGGAGTAACTCCCGGTAGACCTCGGCGTAGCGCCGCACCCCCTCTTCGAGGGAGAACTCCCGGCTGTGGGAGCGGATATCGAGCGGCGCTCCCGCCTTGCGGGCCAGCACCGCCTGAAGTGCAGCCAGCAGGGTCTCCTCACGGAAATCTTGCACCACCGCGGAGCCGTTTCTCTCCAGGTCGATGATCTGGTCCAGATCCCCCACCTGGGTGTTGGCGATGACCGGCACGTTGCAGGCGAAGAGTTCGGCAAGCTTGGTGGGCGAGCAGCCGGCCTTGGAGAGACTGGGACGGATGAAGACCACGGAGAGCTCAGCCAGGGCCAGGTAAGCCGGTACCTCGCTGCGGTCCGCCGAGACGAACCGGATCCGCTCGAAGGGGATCCCCTGCTCCCGGCAGCCGGCCTCCACCAGGTCGCGACCGTTGTTGGAGACGAAGAGGAAGCAGGCATCGGGTCGCAGCTTGAGCAGTTGGCGAAACAGCGTGAGCATCTCGTCAAGCAGGTAGTCGGGCCCCAGGCTTCCCAGGTAGAGAAGCACGAAGCGCCCGGGCTCCAGGCCGGCCTGGCGGCGCGCCTCGTCGCGCTCTTTTTCCGCGACCCGCGAGAGATCGAAGTGAGCGAAGTCGGCGCAGCACGGGATCACCTGGAAGCGCGTCTGCGGCCCGGGATCGGCGGAGAGGTACCAGTCGATGAGCAGCGTACGGGCCCGGGCGGTGAGGCACACTATCTTGTCAGCACTGCGCACCAGGTCCGGTTCGAGCGACTTGATGTAGCGATACGGGAGCTTGAACCTGCGGGTATCGAGCCGTGTATCGGGCCAGAAGTCCCTGAAATCAAAGATCAGCTTTACTGAGAACTTTTTGATTAATTTTTTCCCAATGATAGTAGCAGGAAAACAACGGCAGTGCAATATGTGAATCGGCTCATTTTTGATTATCTCAGCAGCGGCCCGGTAGAGACGGACGAGCTCGCCTATGAAAGAGAAAAACGAGAAGCGGTTGGAGTACCTGACAGTGGTCCAGGAAATCCCGGCGGCCTGAAAGATATCGCGGTACTTTGCTGAGAGTGCCTCGCGTCCCGGCTTCTCGGCACTGAGCACGTGGATCCGGAACCCCTGCCCCGCGAGCCCCAGCAGGTAAGGAGCGATCTGCGAGCGCCCGATGTGGTCGGTGATGCCGTCGTGAGTCAGGTACAGCACAGTCATGATCCCTCCAGGTCCCTCATCCGCCGTCTGCCAATCGCCGCAACTCAACGCCGGGGCCGACGCTAAAGCACGGTTTGCCCTGTATCTTTGTCTTCCAATGCTACATCCGACATCCCAAGGCCGACCCGCGTTCCCCTCTCCCCTTGCGGGAGAGGGACAGGGTGAGGGGGAAGGTGCCAGTTGCAGCACAGATGGCAGCGTCACCCACCGTTCCCGGAGGAACCTTCCAAAAGCCACGCCTGGAACATGAGCACCGGCCAGAGTTCGAAGGTCCGATCTTGGGCGCCGGTTACGTGTTCCTGCCAGGTGCGGCGGATCGGTCCGGGAACCAGCAGCCCGCTGTGCTGAAGCGCCGCCTCGCTGAGCAGGCTCTCCCCCCACTCCCGGAGCGGCCCCTTAAGCCAGTGCCCCACAGGGATGCCGAAGCCGCTTTTGGGGCGGTCCACCAAGTGACGCGGTAGGTACTGGTACAGCACCTGGCGCAGGAGCCACTTCCCCTCTCCGTCGCGCCACTTGAAGTGCCGCGGCAGGCGCCAGGAGAGCTCGATCACCTCGGGATCCAGCAGGGGGATCCGGGTCTCCAGGCTCACGGCCATCGCTGCCCGGTCGACCTTCACCAGGATGTCGTCGGGAAGGTAGCGCTGGAAATCGAGCAGCATCAGGTGTTCCAGCACCTTAGGGTGCGCCTCCCAGAGTTCCCGGTTCGCCTTCGGCAGGACCGGGAGAGCTGTGTAACCGGTGGCCTCACCGGCCCAGCGGTCGTAACAGGTCAAAAGCTCGTTCAGTTCGGGTACCGAGCCTGCAGCCGCCAAGCGGGCCAGGCGCCTGAGGCGCGCGAGGTCGGGACGTTTCCCCGGCAGGCGCCCCAGCGCACCCTCGACCAGCGAGAGGGCCGGCTCCACGCCGCGCAAGGCGGCGCGCCGCAGCGCTGCCGGCAGGCAGGAGATCCTGCGCCAGTGCCGCTCGATAAGTGCGTAGCGCCGGTAACCTCCGAAGAGCTCGTCGCCGCCGTCACCGGAAAGCGAAACCGTGACCTGGCTCCGGGCCAGACGTGCCAGCAAAAAAGTGGGGATCTGTGAGGAGTCGGCGAACGGCTCGTCGTAAAGCCGCGGCAGCTGCGGGATAACCTCGAGCGCCTCGCGGTCGGTGACGTAAAGCTCGGTGTGCTCGGTCCCCAGGTGGCGCGCCACCGCACGCGCCTGGGCGGCCTCGTCGTACCCCTTCTCATGAAAGCCGATGGTGAAGGTCTTGACCGGTTGCGCGCTCTGGGCCTGCATGAGCGCCACCACCGTGGATGAATCTATCCCGCCGGAGAGAAACGCCCCTAGCGGAACGTCGGCGACCATCTGCCGCTTGACCGCGCGGGATAGAGCGGCATCGAGGACCTGGAGCGCCTCCGGGTCGTTTCCGGTGAAGGGCTCGGCGCGGTGCAGCGTCTCCAGAAGCGACCAGTACGGGATGATCCGCTCGCTGCCGCTCGCCCCGCCGCGGCTCAGCGTCAAGAGGCTCCCCGCCGGGAGCTTGTAAACCCCGGGGTGAATACAGTGCGGCGCCGGCAGGTAGGTGTAGCGCAGCAGCAGGTGCAGGGAGAACGGATCCACCCCGCCGTGCCAGTCCGGATGGCGGCGCAGGGCCTTCAGCTCGGAACTGAACAGGAAGCTGCCGCCGCACCAGCCGTAGTAGAGCGGCTTCTCGCCGGCCCGGTCCCGCGCCAGGTACAGCATGTCGCGCTGCCGATCCCAGAGGGCGAAGGCGAACATCCCGGTGAAACGGGACAGCGCAGCCGCCACCCCCCAGGCGTCGAACGCGGCGAGCATGACTTCGGTGTCCGAATGTCCGCGGAAGCAGTGCCCCAATTCAGCCAGCTCCCGTTGCAACTCCCGAAAGTTGTAGATCTCCCCGTTGAAGGCGAGGACGTAGCGCCCGCTTGCGGCGTGCATGGGCTGGTGTCCCGCGCCGGAGAGGTCCAGGATCGCCAGGCGCCGGTGCGCCAGCCCCACCCCCTTCTCGGCGTCGTACCAAAGCCCTCCGTCGTCCGGCCCGCGGTGCCTGAGGGCGTCGGCCATGGCGCTCAGGGTCTCATCGAAGTGAGCCGTCTTCTCGCCGGGAGCCAGATAACCAGCTATGCCGCACATGTGGTCTCCTTGAGATTCTCTCAACTACCAGGGCTCACAGGGGTCCCCTCTCCCCTTGCGGGAGAGGGACAGGGTGAGGGGGAGGACGCCACTTCGTTGCAGATGGCAGCTTCACCCACCCCCTCCCGTCAAGGGAGGGGGAGATCAGAACGTTCCTGCTCCGGGAGCAGCAGTTCGAGGTAGCGTTCCGCCGCCTGGTCGACGCCGAAATCTGCAGCGCGCGCCTGAAGCGGCGCCGGGTCGTGCCGCTCGGCAAGTGCGGCCAGGATCGCCCCTGCCAGCGCCTCGGGATCCCCCACCGGAACCAGCCGGCCAAACCGGCCGTCGCAGAGGATCTCGCGGGGGCCGCAGGGGCAGTCGGTACTCACTACCGGCCTCCCCGCCTGGAGCGCCTCGATGATCACGGTGGGGAGCCCCTCGCCGCGCGAAGAGAGCACGTGCAGCTCGGCCCGCTCGTAGAACGGTGCGGTCTCGGGGACTTGGCCATACCAGAAAACCCGGCCACTCAGCCCGAGCTCAGCAGTCAGAGCCTCCAGTACGCGACGCGCCTCCCCTTCCCCGAGCACCAGGAGCCGTGCGTCGCAGCGTTCGCGCACCCGGACCAGCGCGCGCAGGAGGGTCGGATAATCCTTGATGTCGGTGAGCGTCCCCACCGCCAACAGGCGCCGGTGTTCCCCCTGCCACCACTCCCGCGGAAGATCCGCCTTGGAAGGGAGAGCAGGCACCGAAGCGGCAACGGGATTGTAGATGGTGTCGATCCGCCACGGCGCTACTCCGGCAAGGCGCGCCAGGTCGGCTGCGGCCCCCCGGGAGACCGTCAGCGCTGCGCCCGCCAGGGGGAGCGTGAGCCTCATGCTCAGGCGAAAGGCCAGGCGCCGCAGCGGGTTCTCCAAGAGCGGAGAGGTGGACCAGGTCGTGTGTTCCGCCACCACCACCCGGGTCTCGCCACCCGAGAGGAGTCCGGCCCAGACCCCGACCAGGCTCAGGGGCCACATGCAGGCCAGAAGCGCGGCCGGGCGCCGGCGGCGCAGGTAGCTTATGAGCGGGACGAGGACCTGCCGGATGCGCGGCACCCCCAGGTCGACCAGGTGCACCCCGGGGTCGAGCCGGTTCAGAAGCGCCCCCCGACAGGACATGAGCACCAGGTCCACCTCGAGGCCCCGGGACCGGTAGGCGTTAGCCAGGTTCACCGCGACCCGCTCGGCTCCGCCGCACCCCAGGTCAGGGAGGAGCAGCGCAATCGGGCGGGAAGCGTCCAGAGCGCGCCGGGAGGTCATCAGGCGGCACTCCCGTAACGAAGCCGATAGTAGGCGGCAAAAAGAGGTAGGAAGCGAAACTTCAGGTAGTGCTTGAAGAGCGGCTTTATTCCTGCTCCTTTGAAAACCCACTTCACCAGGTGCGCCTCGTGGGCCAGGCCGTACCCGTCGGCGAAGTCGAGGACCGCCTCGGCGTCGGCGAGCGTCCCCTCGCAGAGGTGGCGCAGCCTGCGCTCCGCCGGCAGGAGCGCCACGGTGTCGATGAGCCGCTGGCAGGCGTCGGGGAGGGTGCGCTGGGCCAGCCGCGCACAGCGGGTGCGCAGGTACTCCTCGGGCCCCCCGTCGCGGTGGCGGAGAGCCCCCCCACCACCCGGTAGCGCAGCAGGCGCCGGTTCACGTAGGCGACGCAGCCGCCGACCAAAAGCGCCCGGTACGGAAAGACCCGGTCCTCATGGATCACGCTGGAGAGGACCGGAGGGAAATCGGTCACCAGGTTCCTGGTCAGGGCGCAGGTCGCCCCCAGCACCCCTACCCTCCCCCGGGCCATCCGCTCCAGGGTGTGGGGACCCGGGTAGACCTCCTCGCGCGGCAACGGGCTCGGGCGCAGCTCGGCATCGACCGGCTCGAAGTCCGAGTAAAGCACCGCCGGCGGGGATCCCAGCCCGGTCCAGCACTCGGCCAGTGCCTGTGTCCGTTCCGGCAGCGCGATATCGTCTCCGGCCGCCACCACCACCAGTTCCCCGAGCGCCTCATTTACCAGGTCCTGGAGGTGGCCGGTGAGGCCGCGGTTCACCGGCGAGCGGCGCACCCGCACCTGGTGCGGCCCCCGGTACCCCGCCGCCAGTTCCCGAAGCACCTGGAAGGTGCCGTCTGTGGAACAGTCGTCCGAGATGATGATCTCAAGCGGGGTGTAGGTCTGGGCGAAGGCGGCCTTCACGGCCTCGCGTACCAGCTGTTCCTGGTTGTAGGCGAGTATGACGAAGCTCACCAAGGGAGCCTGATTCATATCCAGATCCTTCACGGCTGTTCGCCCCCGGCGGCCCCGGCAGACTGGGAGCGCCGTAACCCGGGAAGTGCCGGCGCGCAGCAGGCTGTAAGCAGGGCGAGCTTCGCCAGGGACTTCGGGCGGCTGAGGAGCTCTCGCGAGAGCGCCCCGCGGCGCACCAGCTGCGCGATAAAATCGGCAACCTTGGCCCGGGTCGTCGCCGGGCCGAGGGCCGCACGACGCTGGAAGAGCCACCAGGCCTGCCAGATGGCGTTCGCCGTCACCTCTTCATGCGGGGCCTCGGGGATTTCGCGGCAGAAATCGATGAGCCAGAGCGCGGCATCGAGGGAGCTCAGCATGCGCGGGTGCAGGTTGATGGTGACCGAGGCGGGGTTCACCCGGTAGTAGTAGCGGCTCTTGCACGCGCTCACCCGCTGCGCCCGCTTGAACACCAGGCGGGTCAAGAGCTCGTCGGCGGTGTGGCAGTTCTCGCGGAATTCGCCATAGGCCTTCAGGTAGAGCGAGCGGCGCGAGACCCCGAAGCAGTGGATGCGCCAGCTCCCCAGGGTTTGCAGCAGCGCCTCGCGGCCAGTCACCGGAAAGCGCTCCAGCTCATTCTCGAGCATGACCCAGCTGCGCGCGCCGTCGAAACGCCAGAGCTCCCAGATGCAGATATCGGCCTCGGCCGCCTGCGCCCCGCGATAGGCCTCGGCCAGCGCACCCGGCTCGAGGATATCGTCGGTGTCCACGAAGGCGACCCACTTCTGGGTGGCGGCATGGACACCGTCGCGACGCGCCTCGATCGCCCCGCCGTTCAGCTGTCGGGCCAGCACCCGGACGTTCGCATGACGCCGAGCCAACTCCCGCGCCAGGTTCAAAGAGCCGTCGGTCGAGCAGTCGTCGACGATGAGGATCTCCGCGGGCGGCGTCCCGGCCTGGACGGCGCCCAGACAGGCTTCCAGGTAGCCCGCGGCGTTGAAACTTGGAATGATCACCGATACCGGAACATGTCGCATGGGGTACCTTCAGGCCGAACGGGGGAGCAGCCGGAACTTTTCCAGGATGCGGCGCACCCCCAGGTCGGACATTCGCGAGATGAGCCGGAAGCAGACCAGGAAGACCGCTGCAGTGATCAGCAGGCTCACCGCCCAGTTGACCGGCTCTCGATCGTTGAAACTGCAGTTTGCAAAGAGCAGCCCCAAGGTGGCGGCGGCGACCAGGGCGAACTGCCGGGTGCGCCGGTCCCAGGCCGCCCCGACCGAGCGCCGGGTGAGCCAGAGCATGAGGCTTACGTGGAACAGGTAGAGCAAAACGAAGGCGACTCCCGCTCCGTCCAACCCCCAAAGCCGGGTGCAGCCGTAGACGAGACCGACCTGCAGGATATCGACCGCGATCTCGGATCCCAGGTAGCTGCGCCCCTCCCCCTTGGCGAGCAGCACGTACCCCAGGGGCCAGGAGAGCACCCGGCCCAGCATGCTCAGGATGAACCAGCGCAAGAGCTGGGTGGCGCCGGAAAAACTCGCCGAGTAGAAGAGCCTGAGCACCAGGGGGGCCGCGACCATGAGCAGCGAGAGCGCCGGTAGCGCGAGCAGAAGGGCCACCTGGCACTGTTCGTTGACCATCTCGACGACCCTTTTCTTGTCCTGCGCCGCCGCGCTGAGCCGCGGGTAGTAGTCCGTTCCCAGCGCGGAGAGCACGAAGCCGATCAGTATCCCCGAAAGGCTCAGGGCGGCCTGGTAGATCCCGAAGCCGGCCACACCGAAGGCCCGGCTCAAGAGGACCTGGATCAGATAGGTGGCGGCGCTCCCGGCAATCCCCGCCCCCATGAAGCTCGCCCCCAGAAGCACCAGGCGCCGCGCCTCGCCGCAGCTCTCGCGCCAGGGGAGCTCGAGCGCAGGAAGCGCCACCCGCCGCGCGAAGTACCAGGAGATGGCCAGGTTGGCCGCGGCAAACAGGAGGAGGCTCGGCACGATGCCGTCGGTCCCCCAGAGGTAGTAACAGGGGAGACTGAGCGCCGTGCCGATCAGCGAGCCGAGCACGCTGATGCGCGCCAGGTCGGCGATGCGCCGGGTACCGTTTAAGAGGGAACCCTGGGCCGCGGCGAGCGATCCGGTCCAAAGCGTGATGCCAAGGACCGCGACGGATCCTGCGTAGCGCGCGTCACCGAAGCTCAACCGGGCAAGCGGCAGGCTCAGGGCGGCGAGCGTCAGGAACCCGAAGATTCCGGTGACCCAGGCGACCCGGCGCAGGGTGATCACGGTCCGCGCGAGTTTCACCTCGTCGGCGCCGGCCGCGGCCTCGGCGACCTGGCGCACCCCGGAGTTGCCGATACCCAACCCGGTCAAGGTGCCGACCAGGGTAATGAGCTGGGTGAAGAGGCCCAAGAGGCCGACGCCGCTTGGGCCCAAAAGGAGCGCTATCGCCTTGGTGCGCACCATGCCGATCAGGATGTTCAACAGCGACGCCGCGCCGATAAGCGAAGAGGACTTGAGGATCTCCCGGAAACGCCCGGTTGCCGACGCCGCGCCGGCTGCCGCCTCCTGAACACTCACAGCTGTTTCAGGACCCGGGCCGGGTTCCCCCCCGCCACCACCCGGGGCGGCAGGCTGCGGGTCACCAGCGAGCCGTTGGCAATCACCGAGTCGCGACCCACGGTGACGCCGCGCAGAATCTTCACGTTGGAGCCGATGAATACGTTGTCCTCCACCACGACGGCGGCCGCCTCATCCGGCGAGCTCACGCGCCGGCGCTCCGGCTCGAGGCCGTGGAAGTTGCTGTCGAAGATCTCCACGAAGGTGCCGATCAGGACGTTTTTGCCGATGGTGATGCTTTTGTGTTCGCTGATGGCGACGAAGTTGTTGTTGATCCAGGTGCCGTCGCCGATGCTGATGCGCGCGCCGGGGTTGCGCGCCTCGAGGTAGGCGTAGCCGTTGAAGAAGTACGGAGAGGGAAAGACCCCGATCTTCACCCTCCCCTCGAAACAGATCTCGCCCCTCCCGGTGAGCTGCACGGGCTGCAGGAGCTCGGGCCGGCCGAGCATCCTGCAGTCCGAGAGCAGGCGGTACTTGAGGATGCGCGGAGCCTGGGCCGCGGCCACCAGCCGGGCTACCAGTCGCGCCCTCAATTTATTCCAGGGCACGGCGCACCTCGGCCACCACGCGGTCCTGGTCGGCCTCGCTTAAGTGCGGCCCCATGGGGAGGCTCAGCACCTGGTCCGCCAGCTCCTCGGAGATCGGGAAGTTGCCGCGCTTATAGCCGAGTGCCGCGTAGGCGGGCTGCAGGTGCGGCGGCACCGGGTAGTGGATCAGGGTCCCGACACCGGCCTCGGCCAGTTTCTTCTGCAACTGCTCGCGGCGCGGGTGGCGCACCACGAAGAGGTGCCAGACCGGGTCGGCCCACTTGGGGACGCTCGGGAGCACGAGCCCCGGCATCCCGGCGAGTTTCTCCAGGTAGCGGCGGGCGAGCTTGCGGCGCCGCTCGTTCCAGTCGTCGAGCTTGGCCAGCTTCACGCGCAGGAGCGCCGCCTGCAGCTCGTCCAGGCGCGAGTTGAAGCCGAGCGACTCGTTGTGGTACTTCACGTGCGAGCCGTAGTTGCGCAGCACCTTGACGCGCCGGGCGAGTTCCGGGTCGTTCGTGGTGACCGCCCCGCCGTCCCCGCAGGCCCCCAGGTTCTTGCCGGGATAGAAGCTGAAGCCGGCGGCGTCCCCCAGCGAGCCGGCGCGGCGTCCGTGATAGCGGGCACCGTGGGCCTGGGCGCTGTCCTCGATCACCTTCAGGTTGTGGCGCCGGGCCACGGCGAGGATCGGGTCGATATCGGCGGTCTGGCCGTAGAGGTGTACCGCCAGGATCGCCTTGGTGCGCGGGGTGATGGCGGCCTCGACGCGCGCCGGATCCATGTTGTTGGTCGCCGGATCGGGCTCAACCGGGACCGGGCGGGCGCCGGTGTGGGTGATGGCGAGCCAGCTCGCGATGTAGGTGTTGGTGGGGACCAGCACCTCGTCGCCGGGGCCGAGGTCGAGAGCGCGCAGGATCAGGTGCAGCGCCTCGAGGCCGTTACCGACGCCGACGGCATGCTCGGTGCCGCAGTAGGCCGCGAACTCCGCCTCGAAGGCCTCCAGTTCGTGTCCCATGATGTGGTAGCCGGACTCCATCACCTTGCGGTAGGCGGTGTCCAGATCGTCTTTGAGTTCGAGATACGGGCTTTTGAGATCGAGAAAGGGAATGGTCATGGTTGGGTCACCTCGGTGAGGTACTCATCGTAGTCACGGATGTAGTCCTCTGCGTTGTAGATGTCGGAAGCAAGCACGAGTAGTACGGCATCGGGAGAATACTTGTACTGCACCGCCCAGACCATGGGCGGGATGTGCAGTCCGGCGCCGGGGGTGTCGAGCAGGTACTCCTCGCGGAGCCTGCCGTCATCCACCAACACCGAACAGGAGCCCTTGACGCAGACCAGGAACTGGTGCAGCTCGCGATGGGCATGTTCGCCGCGCACCTCGCGGCTTTTCACGTCGTAGACCAGGAAGTAGCGCTTCGGGGCAAAGGGGAGGTACTGGTCGATCTCGGCGAAGGAGAGGCTGCCGCGCAGGTCGGGGATGATCGGCAGGTGCACGAACTGGACTCCGGGAATCGCCGAGTTCCCGAAGGGTCCAGTGTTGCGCCGGCTGGCGACGGCGTCCTTCTGGCGCGCGGGGATGGCCGAGACGTAGCCGGTGATGCGCGCCGGGTTCCCCACCACGATGGCGTTGGGGGGGACGTTGCGGGTCACCACCGCACCGGCCCCGACCATCGCCTTGCGCCCGACGGTGACCCCCGGCAAGAGCGTCGCGTTGGCACCGATGGAGGCCCCCTGTTGCACCACGGTGCGGGCGAAGCTTTCGGGAAACTGCTTGCTGCGCGGGAAACTGTCGTTAGTGAAGGTGGCGTTGGGGCCGATGAAGACGTCGTCCTCGATGCGGGTGCCGTCCCAGAGCTGCACGCCGCACTTCAGGGTGACCCGGTCCCCCACCACTACGTCATTTTCCAGGAAGACGTGGTCGCAGATGTTGCAGTCCGCGCCCACCTGGGCACCCGGGAGGATATGGGCAAAGGCCCAGACCCGGGTGTTGGCGCCGATCCGCTCGCTTTCCACCAGCGCCTGCGGATGTGCGAAGTACTGCTTCATGGTTCCTCCGTTTGAAAGGTTCACGCGGGTTACTTGAAGCTCAGTGCCTGACGTTTGAGATGCTGGAGCGCCTCGCGCTCCTCGTTGGGGAGGCGCTCCAGGAACTCGAGCCCCAGGACCATCAGGACCGAACCCAGGAACGCCACCAGGGTGGACATCAAAACCAGGACCGAACGCCGGGGCCGGCTGCGCAGGTCCGGTACCACCGCCTCGTCCAGGATCTGCAGGGACGAGGAATCCTTCGCGTAGTTCAATTTGGCGAGCTCGTACTGCTTGGAGAGCTGCTCGAAGATCGCCTCCTGCACCTTCAGCTCGCGCAGTTTCCTGGCGTACTCGAGCCCCACCTGCGGGACGCTCCCGATGGCCGGGACCGGTTCGCCTCCGGAGCTGTTCCCGGCGGCGCGGGAGAGCTCGGCTCTCAAACGGTTCACCGCGGCCTTCAGGGCCTGCACATCGGGGCTCGCGTCGGTCTGCGAGTTGCGCAGCACGGCGAGCTGCACCTCCTTGTTGGCAATCTCGGCCTTGAGCCGGACCACCCCGGAGACCGAGGCCCCCGCCTGGGCCTCCAGCCGCACGATCTTGCTCTGCTGCGAGAAGTTCTTCAGGTCGTCTTCCGCGCGTTTCAGGTCCTGCTTCACCACCTCGAGCCGCTTCTCCAAAAAGAGCTTCTCCGATCCCGCCTTGGAGATGTTCAGGCGCACCAGGGTCCGTCCCAGTTCGTCGGCGTAGGTGTTGGCGAGCTGGGCGGAGAGTTTAGCCTCCGGAGCCTCGGCGGTGATGGCGATGATGCCGTCTTTCCCCACCTGCGCCTTCACCGAGTGCTCCAGCTGCGCCCAGGCCTGTTTCACCGATCCGACCCGGTAGACACCGGTGAGCCCCAGGCGCTGGATCACGGTCTCCCCCACCGAGCGGCTGCGCAAGATCCCCAGGTAGAGTTCGCTGTCAATGCCGCCGCGGCCGGCGCCGGCCAGCATGGCGAGACCGCCCATCTGGCTCAGCATCGAGGTGATGCCGCCGGCCTCCTTCTGCGGCGGGAGCACCTTAACGGTCGCGCTGTAGACGCTGGGGAGGGTCAGGCTGTAGAGCGCCGAGAGGATCGCGCTCGTGAGGCAGATGGCAGCGATCAGCCTCTTGCGCCGGGCCACTACCCGCAGGTAGTTGAGTACCTGGAGCAGCATCTTCTCTTCATTTGCCTGGATCTGCGCTGCGGTCATCCCCGCCACCTCAGAACTTGAGCCCGGCGGCCACCAGGACGCCCGCGGTCACCGCTATATTCCCCAGCACCTGGGCTATGTCCTTGATGTCCCGAAGCCACGCGGTCTTCTCGTACTGGCGCGGCACGATGACCGTGTCGCCCGAGTCGAGGTGCTTGTGCCAGAACGAGTTGAAGAACAGGAAGTGCCCGGAGTTCTTGCGGCTTATTACCGATCCGTTCACCTTGACTACGTAGACCTCGCTTAAGTCGGCGTCCCCGGTGGCGCCCCCCACCTGGTCCAGGTACCACTCGACGCTCTTCTCGCGCTGGCTCACGATGGAGTTCTGGTTGTAGACGTCGCCGATCACGTTGACCGTGCCGGGATCGCTGGGGACGGTGAGCCGGTCGCCCCCCTGCAGCTCCACGTCGTAGACGCTCCCCTTCAGCTCCTCCAGCGAGGCGATCTCGATGAGCACCCGCCCCTCGGCCCTCTTGCTCTTCAGGACCTCGACGCTCTGCATCAGGGTCTCCAGGGTGGTCTTCGTCGAGGCGACCTCCTCCGCCGAGGCCGCGGTCTGGGCGATCTTGGTCTGCAGCTTGATGATGTCCTCCTGGGCCTTGCTGAGCGCCTCATCCATGCGCTGCTGCTGCAGGCGCCGGGCGATCTCCCGGGTAAACTTGGCCCCCTTAAGGTAAGCCAGATCGGTAAAGCCGCCGGCGCGCTCGATGACGGAGCTCAAGCGCTCCCCCTTGAAAATCGGGTAGACCCCGGGGAAGCGGAACTCGCCCTTTAAAAGGACGTAGCGCTCGGTCGACTCGGACCAGTTCGGGATGCGCCTCACGGAGAGCTCGTCGAAGGGCTGCAGCTTGATGTTCTCCACCCCGCCCGCGAGCGCCTTTTCCAGGTCGACCTGGATCGAGTAGGAGCTGACCGAATCGCCGCTACGCCGGAGCCTCGTGATCTCGGCGTTTTTCAGGTAGGCGTCCATCTTCACGTTGCCGCCGGCCATCAGCAGGTCGCGCACCGTCATGTTCTGGAAGAAGCGCTTCTGCCCGGGGCGCTGTACCTCGCCGTTGATGCGCACGAAGGGGAGCTCTTCCATCTCCTTTCTGGAGAAGACCCGCACCCGGTCGAACTCCTTCAACTCCAGGTCGTTGGCCGGATCCTGCGCGAGCGCCTTACTGAGATCGAAAAAGATCACCTCGGGGTGCTGGTCCGGCGGGCAGAGCCGGATCACCTGACCGGCCTGACCGTAGTACTCGGGAAGCAGGTTGTCTCTGGAGAGGAGCGCGCTCACCCGCATGCCGGGCTTCAGGGCCACGTCGCCGGGGCGCAGCACGTGGCCGGAGAGCCTCACGTAGCCGTGCAGCACGCCGTCGATGGGGAGCACCTGCACCACGTCGTGATCCTGGACCGCGAAGCTGCCGGCCTGCTGGTCGATGCCGCGGTCCCCGTTCAGGTCGAGGTTTATGTCGGTCACCATCTTCTTGTCGTGGGCCTGCACCCGGTAGACCTGGATCCGCTGCAGATACCCGCTCGGGTTGATCCCGCCGGCCAGGTCGAGGAGGTCCTTCAGGTTGCGTTCGCTTTTCAGCTCGTAGATCGCCGGGCGCCTCACGTTCCCCGCCACCCCGGCCACCGGCCCGACTACCGGGACGAGCACCGTGTCGCCGGGCTGAAGGCGGATGTCCTTACCCTTGTCACCCTTCAGGAAGAACTGGTAGAGGTCGACCGTCTCCACCACCTGTCCGGCGCGGTTGATCTGGATGGAGCGCAGGCTGCCGTTCTTGGTCGGCCCCCCGGCCAGGACCAGCGCGCTCAGGACCGTGGTGAGGGAGTTCACGTTGTAGTCGCCGGGGCGCTGCACCTCCCCCACCACGTAGACCTTGATGGAGCGCAGCCGCCCCATGTTCACGTTGAGGTTGAAGTTCTTGTAGACCTTGCCGATCGCCGCCCGGATCAGGGTCGGCGCCTGGTCGAAGCGCTCGCCGGCCACCTTCACCGCACCGACCCGGGGGAGCGTGATCTCGCCCGCGCGGTTCACCTCGACGTTGTAGACCCCGTCGAAGCTCCCCCAGACCGTGAGCACCAACCGGTCGCCCACGTTGATGCGGTAGTCCGGCCCCACCGGGATGTCGGTAAGCGGTGCGAAGCGCGGATAGCCCTGGCGGAAGAAACTGTAGCCGAACTGGGTGAGCACTCCGGTGCCGTAGGGCTGTGACTTGGCCTTCTCGGCCGTCACCGGCGTTTCGCTCAGGGTACGCTCGATGCTGGAGAGACCGCGCAGGGGATCGCGGCGCGGCAGTTTTTTCAGGCCTTTCAGGTCGCCTGCGTCCGGCTTGTCCTTGGCGGCATCGGAGGGAGCCTTCTGCTGCGGCGCTTGCGCCGGAGTCGGCTGGCTGCCGTCTTTCTTCTCCTTGGTAAGGTTCAGCGGGCCGCGCGGCTGGTAGTCGTCATCGAGGTACGGCATGGGGAGGAAATCTTCCTGGTCCATGGGAAGTTGGGACGGCTGAAAGTAGTTGCGGGAGCCGTTGGGTCCGATGAACTGCCCCTGGGCGCCGAACTGGTTGGTCCCGGGAAGGCCCGGCTGCGTTTGTCCCGGCGGGAGCTGCTGCCCCTGCTGCGGCATCCCCTGGCCCATCCCCTGCGGCAACTGCCCTCCGAAGGACTGCTGCCCCTGAAGGTATTGCTGATAGAGCTGATAATCCTGCTGAAACTGCTGGTACTGGCTCGGCAACTGGGTCGGCAGGTCGAGCGAATCCGAGGGCGGCAGGTCGGCTTGCGCATCGTATCCTTCGCTTCCCGACTCCGGGTACTGCTGGGGATAGGCAGAGCCGTAGCCCTGGTCGGCGTCGGGGCCCTGACCGCCGCCGTCCGGGCCGGCACCGAGATTTGCTCCGCCCTGCCTCTGGCCCTGATAGGGGAACAGCGCTTCCTGGTCGGCAGATGGGTCTTCCGTGAAACTTCCGAACAGATTCGCACCCCATGACGCGGAGGCCGAAACTAGAACGATGATGACGATTACCGAACTCAAAAGTCGCTTCATGCTGTGTACGATCCCCAATCGATCAACTGACATCCCCCTGAGGGGTCTGCAACCCATCCACAGCTTGCTGCCGTTGCTTGGAGCGGCAAGGTGTAACATTTGTTAATGCAAATGTAAAGCTGTTAATTTTTTCTGAGGGAGGCGCGCCAGGCACTGCAGATATCGAAAATTCGCGGAGATCAACCCCACGCAGCTAAGACACCGGCATCACATAGGTAACAGCATAGGCAGCATCAGCGCAGGATTCCGGCAGCATTATTCCTCAGTAACCAGCAGTGACATAATTAATTCTGTTAAATTATCGATGATTAATTTCCCTCATTGTCTATAACACGTGCAGAGACTAATGCAAGTAGGTGAGGTGAATTTCTGTGAGAGTGGCTAAGCGGGTGAGAGAATGGCGGACAAGGCTATGAGTTCAGAGGGGGGGGCGAAAGACAGAGGATAAAAAAAGGGGCCCTGACGAGGGCCCCGGATGGTTGGCTGGATCGGTTTTAGAGGTAGTAGCGGGAGGTGATGCTGTCCCAGGTCCCCTGCCCTTTCAGGATCAGGTCGCAGACCTCACGGACCGCGCCCCAACCGCCGCGGTTCTTGGAGACGAAATGGGCGAAGGGAAGCACCTCGGCCACCGCATCGGCGGGAGCGGCGGCAAAGCCGACCCGGCGCAAGAGCGGGATGTCGATGACGTCGTCACCCATGAAGGCTACCTGCTCGTCGGTGAGCCCGGTGGTCTCCAGCATCTGCCGGTAGGGAACCAGCTTGTCCAGGGATTTCTGGAAGACGTGGGTAATGCCGAGCTCCATCGCGCGGTTGGCCACCACCTGGGACTCGCGTCCCGAGATGATGCCGATTTCGAGGCCGGAGCGCTGCAGCATCTTGATACCGTGACCGTCTTTTACGTTGAAAAACTTGCTCTCCACGCCGTTGGAATCGAAGATGATGCGCCCGTCGGTCATCACCCCGTCCACGTCCAGGATCAAAAGTTTTATCTTCTTGAGTCTATCTTCCACGTTGGTCTCCATGGTTCAACCGTTAGGTGTGCAGTAACTCAGACGAAAGGCGAATCCCCCCTGCCCCCCCCTTTTCCAAAGGGGGGAACGCTACGTCACCTGCAGCGTGGGGCGAACGCAGCTCCCGGGAATTCCTCGATGGAGACCTAGGCGATGCCTGCCTTCAGGAGGTCGTGCAGGTGCACGATTCCGACCGGTTTCGCCGCGTCGGCGTCGTCGAAGACGAACAGCGAGGTGATCGAGTACTGCTCCATCTGCTGCAGTGCGCGGGCAGCCAGTTCGTCGCGGGAGATCCGCTTGGGCTTACCCGCCATGAGCGCCGAAGCCGGCAGGTTGATGATGTCGAGCCCGCGGCCCAGGGCGCGACGCAGGTCACCGTCGGTGATCACACCGATGAGCGCACCGTCGGCATCGGTCACCCCGGTAATCCCCAGCCCTTTGGAGGTGATGGTGAACAGAGCCTCGCCCATCAGGGTCTCGGAGGCGACCAGCGGGAGCGACTCGCCGGAATGCATGATGTCCTCCACCTTCAAAAGCAGACGGCGGCCCAGGGCGCCGCCCGGGTGGAACATGGCGAAGTCCTCGGCCTTGAAGCCACGCTGCACCAGGAGCGCCACAGCGAGTGCGTCGCCCATGGCCAGGGTCACCGTCGTCGAGGCGGTGGGGGCGAGCCCCAGCGGGCAGGCCTCCTCCTTAACCGAGATGTCCAGGAAAACGTCGCCGCTTTTCGCGAGCGAAGAGTTGGGGTTGCCGGCGACGGCGATGAGCGAAGCCCCCAGGCGCTTGATGATGGGGAGGATGCGCACAACCTCGTCGGTCTCGCCCGAGTTGGAGATGGCGATCACCACGTCGCCGCGCATGATCATCCCCAGGTCGCCGTGAATACCTTCGGCGGGGTGCAGGAAGAAGGCGGGAGTGCCGGTGGAGGCCATGGTGGAGGCGATCTTCTGGCCGATCAGCCCCGATTTCCCCATGCCGGTGACCACCACGCGCCCGCTGGCGTTGAGGATCATGTGAACCGCACGCTCGAATTCCCCGTTGATGGAGGCCGCAAGGTTCTTGAGCGCCTCGGCTTCCACCTCGATCACCCGTTTTGCTTCAGCTAGGATCATAACGTTTCCATTCTGTAGAGTTAGATGTAATAACGACAGCAGGGGACTGGCTCACTAGGCGCCTGTCCCCTTTGTTCAGCCCGCACCGGTCGTAACCAGGTGTGGGCGAATGTTTATTCGCCCCTACAAGATCCTCGGGTCGGGCGCAGGGGACTGGCACCTGCGGCGTCTGTCCCCTTTTCTTTGCCTACTTCACGATGGCGTCGATGGCCTTGAGCTTCTTCAACAGCACGGCCAGGTCGTTCAGGCGCACCGAGTTCGGGCCGTCGCAGAGGGCCTTCTCGGGCTCCTCGTGGACCTCCATGAAAACGCCGTCGATACCGGTCGCCACGGCGGCGCTCGCCAGGAACTCGACGTACTCGCGCTGGCCGCCGGAAGAGGTCCCCTGCCCGCCCGGCAGTTGGACGCTGTGGGTGGCATCGAAGATCACCGGGCAACCGGTGGAGCGCATGATCGGGAAGCTCCTCATGTCGACCACCAGGTTGTTGTAGCCGAAGCTCGCACCGCGCTCGGTGAGGATGATGTTCTCGTTGTCGCAGGATTCCAGCTTGCCGACCACGTTCTTCATATCCCAGGGAGCCAGGAACTGCCCCTTCTTGACGTTGATGACCCGGCCGGTCTTCGCTGCGGCGGCCAAAAGGTCGGTCTGCCGGCACAGGAACGCCGGGATCTGCAGCACGTCGAGGACGTCCGCTGCGGGGGCGACCTGTTCGATGGAGTGGATATCCGAGAGTACCGGTACGCCCAAAGCCTCCTTCACCTTGGCCAGGATGCGCAGCCCCTCCTCGAGCCCGGGCCCGCGGAAAGCGGTCACCGAGGTGCGGTTTGCCTTGTCGTACGAGGCCTTGAAGATGAGCGGGATCCCGACGCCATTGCAGATGGTCATCAGGCGTTCAGCTGCGTGCAGGGTGGCACTCTCGTTTTCGATGACACAGGGACCCGCCACCAGGACCAGCGGCCGGTTCCCACCGATTTTGATGCCGCCTACTGCGACTTCACGGACCATGCAAAACTCCTTAACAGCAGATAGGCTGTTCTAGGTTCTATGTTCTAAGCAGAAAGGCTGTTCTAGGTTCTATGTTCTAAGTTCTACGTTAAATGCCTTGAAACGGTTCCAGGTTCTACGTTCTCAGCTAAAGGCTAAGCCTTCCAGGTTCAATCCTAGGTTCAATGTTAGAGGTATCACCATCGCTGTGGTTTTTAACCTAGAACCTAGAACGTAGAACTTAGAACGGCCGTTAGGTTTTTAACCTAGAACGTAGAACGGATGTTATTTCCTGTTCGCCTTGGTGGCGCCGATGAAGGCCTTGAACAGCGGGTGCGGGCTGAGCGGCTTGGACTTGAACTCGGGGTGGAACTGGCAGCCCAGGAACCACGGGTGGTTCGGGAGCTCGATGATCTCCACCAGATCGGCCTCTTTGTACACGCCGGAGATCACCATCCCCTTCTCGATCAACGAGGCGCGGAAGCCGTTGTTGAACTCGTAGCGGTGACGGTGACGCTCGGAGATTTCGGTGCTGCCGTAGGCCTTCTGGGCGAAGGTCCCCTTGGTGAGCGAGCACGGGTAGGCACCCAGACGCATGGTCCCCCCCTTGTTCTCGACGCCGATCTGGGCCTCCATGAGGTGGATCACCGGGCTTGCGCAGACCGGCTTGAACTCGCTGGAGAAGGCCTCCGGGAGCTTGCAGACGTTACGGGCGTACTCGACGGCCGCCATCTGCATACCGAGGCAGATACCGAAGAAGGGAACGTTGTTGATACGGGCGTACTCGATCGCCTTGATCTTACCCTCGGTGCCGCGCTCGCCGAAGCCGCCGGGAACCAGGATGCCGTCCACGCTCTTCAGGTACTTATCGACCCCTTCTTCCTCGATCTTCTCGGAATCGACGTAGATCAGGTTCACGCGGCAGTCGTTCGCGATGCCGCCGTGGGTGAGCGCCTCGGAGAGCGACTTGTACGACTCCTTGAGATCCACGTACTTGCCGACCACGGCGATGTTCACCTGGCCGTCGGCCGGGTTCACCAGCTTGTTCACCACCTGCTGCCAGTGGGAGAGGTCCGGAGCCTTGGTCCAGATGTTCAGCTTCTCGACCACCTGCTCGTCGAGCCCCTCGCGGTTCAGCGCCAGCGGCACCGCGTAGATGTGCTCGGCGTCGCGCGAGGTGATGACCGCCTTCTCCTCCACGTTGCAAAAGAGCGCGATCTTCGCCTTCATCTCCTGGGGCAGCTCCTTCTCGCAGCGGCACAAGAGGATGTCCGGCTGGATACCGATCTCGCGCAGCTCCTTCACCGAGTGCTGGGTCGGCTTGGTCTTCAGCTCGCCGGCGGTCGTGATGTAGGGGACCAGGGTCACGTGCAGGTAGAGCACGTTCCCGGCGCCGCGGTCGCTCTTCAGCTGGCGGATCGCCTCCAGAAACGGCAGCGACTCGATGTCGCCCACGGTGCCGCCGATCTCGATGATGGCGATGTCCGAACCCTTGGCGTTCTCCAGGATGTTCGCCTTGATCTGGTCGGTGATGTGCGGGATCACCTGCACGGTGCCGCCCAGGTAGTCGCCGCGGCGCTCCTTCTCGATGACCGAGAAGTAGACCTGGCCGGTGGTGAAGTTGCTCTTCTTGGAGAGCTTGGCCGAGGTGTAGCGCTCGTAGTGGCCGAGGTCCAGGTCGGTTTCCGCGCCGTCGTCGGTGACGAACACCTCGCCGTGCTGGAAGGGGGACATGGTACCCGGGTCGACGTTGATGTACGGGTCGAGTTTCTGAATGGTGACCCTCAAGCCTCGGGCCTCCAAAAGAGCCCCCAAAGATGCGGCGGCGAGGCCCTTACCGATTGAAGAGACGACGCCGCCGGTTACAAAGATAAATTTTGTCTTCACGTAACAACCTCCAGAATAAAGAAACGGTTCTACGAGCTGCCTTTCGGGTCCGCACAGCGGGTGGGCCCAAGGGGCCGCCCCTGCCGGGACCGGGAAGGTAGCGCGTACAACTTTGGTACAGACAGCGAAAAGAAAAGGCCCCGTTATCCGGGGCGCGGACTAAAAGGTTTTCGGCGGGTTCGCCTTGAGTTTAACCAGCACCTTCTCCAGATCGGCGGGGGTGTCGACCCCGATGGACTCGAACTCGGTCTCCACGATCTTGATCCGGTAGCCGTTTTCCAGGACCCGCAACTGCTCGAGCTTCTCGGCCATCTCGAGATAGCTCGGCTCAAGCCCCGCAAAGACGGGGAGAAACTCGCGCCGGTACACGTAGAGCCCCACATGCTTGTAGCAGAGGAGTTTCCCGGAGACGAAGGCCTCGTCCTTGAGATCGTTCCACTTGTCGCGGAAAAACGGCAGCGGCGACCGGGAGAAGTAGAGCACGTTCCCGTGGGGGTCCGAGACCACCTTCACCACGTTGGGCGACAGGAAGTCGTGCAGGGTCTTGATGCGGGTCTTCAAGGTCGCCATCGGGATGGCGGGATCCTCCAGCAGCGGGGCGATCGCCTGGTCGATCATGGCCGGATCGATGAGCGGCTCGTCCCCCTGGACGTTGACGATGATGTCGGCGTCCAGCCGCTGGGCCACCTCGGCCAGCCGGTCGGTCCCGGTCTCGTGGGTCGAGGCGGTCATCTCCGCCCGCCCCCCGAATTCGCGGACCTTGGCGGCGATGCGCTCGTCGTCGGTGGCGACGATCACCTCGGAGACCAGCTTCGCTTTCAGGGCACGCTCGTAAACATGCTGCACCATGGGGCGACCCATGATGTCGGCCAGTGCCTTGCCTTCAAAACGCGTGGATGCATACCTGGCGGGAATAACCGCGGCTATCTTCATGTGCTTCTCGGTTGGCGGCCGGGGCCCGAAGGGCTGGTGGCACACCTGATAACAGTAGTATTTTCAGGCGATTGCTAGGCTGGCTTGTGCTACGGCTGTGGGCCGGGAAGCATAGCCCAAACTGGCTTGCGTCCCTCTCATTGGCGGGACGAATCAAGTTACATCAAAAGAAAGGATCGTGTCAAGGAGGGAATCAGAGCGCGGCACTGAGGCGGTCCGACCAGGTGATGGTTTCCAGCTGTGCGGCGAGCAGCTGGTCGAGCGAAATACCGCACTGCTCCATGTGGCGGTTCACGGCGTGGAAATCGGCCTGCTCCAGCTTCTCGGCCAGGAGCAGCAGCTCCCCCAGCGGCCCGGTGCGCGACAGCAGCGCGTCGCGCACGTCGTCCACCAGGTTCAGCTTGGTGACCAATTCCCCCATGGAGACCTCGAACAGGACGTCGATGAGCGAGAGGATCCCGGCCATGAAGGCGCGGTCCGCCACCTCCTGGACCTCCCCTGCGGCGCCGGTCTGCACCAGGACCTCCAGGAGTTTCCCGCGCATGGCGGCAATTTCCAGCAAGGGGCTCTGGGCGCCGCCGGTCTCGCCCGTCGCGTAGAGCGCCAGGGTGATCCAGCGCTTTAACTGCTCGCGCCCCAGGACCATGAGCGCGTGGCGCAGGGTCTTGATGCGCACCCTGAGGCCGATGGCCACCGAGTTCACCAGCCTCAACAGGTTGAAGGTGAGCCCGGGGTTCTTCTTGAAGGTCTCCTCGATCTCGGAGAGGTCGGACTCGGCCATCACCTGCTGCATGAGCTGCAGCATGGTCAGCTTGCCGACGTCCAGCCGGTTCTGCTTGAGGACCACCGGGCGCGCGAAGTAGTACCCCTGGAACAGGTCGAAGCCGAGTTGGGCGCAGATGCCGTACTGCTCGGCGCTCTCCACCTTCTCGGCCAGGAGCACCAGCGGCCAGGCGCGCAGCCCGTCGACGTTGCGGCCGATCTCCTCCCGGGAGATCCCCAGCACGTCGAGCTTCACGATGTCCACGATCTGGTAGATGGGGGCGAAATCGGGTGAGTAGACGTGGTCGTCCAGGGCGAGCGTGAACCCCTGGGCCTTGAGGTCGCGGCAGCGCGCCACCACCTCGGCGTCCAAAAGGATGGTCTCCAAAAGCTCGATGACCACCTGGTCCTTGGGAAGCAGCTCCACCGCGTCGCTCATCAGCATCTCGCGGGTGACGTTGAAGAACCCCTTGTGGCGCCCCAATACGTCCTGGAACCCGAAATCGCTGAGCGCGTTCACGATGACGCTGGCGCTCGCGACGTGGGTATCCCGGAAGTTGGCGACGGCAAGGCTCTCGGCGGACCTGAACAACAGCTCGAACCCCACGATCCGCTGGGCCTTGTTCAGTATCGGCTGGCGCCCCAGAAAGAATTTTTCCCCCGTCATACGAGCCTCGTTTCCCGTACCTGTCGAGGCCGGTCCCGACAGGACCGACCGGATCGCCGTCGCTAACTGCAGAGCCTTAACACCTCGCGCGAGATGGACTCCAGGGGGCGCACGTAGTCGACCCCTCCCTGCTTGATCGCCTCGTTGGGCATCCCGAAGACGATGCAGGTTGCCTCGTCCTGGGCGATGTTCTGCGCACCGGCTTCCTTCATCTCCTTCATGCCGTGCGCGCCGTCGTCCCCCATGCCGGTCATGATCACCCCCACCGCGTTCTTGCCGGCGTAGCGGGCCGCCGAGCGGAACAGGACGTCCACCGAGGGGCGGTGCCGTGACACCAGGGGGCCGTCTTTGACCTCGACATAATAGCGCGCTCCGCTTCGTTTTAAAAGCAGATGATGGTTCCCCGGGGCGATCAGCGCGCGGCCGCGCACCACGGTGTCGTTGTCGGCCGCCTCCTTCACCGTGATCCGGCAGAGCCCGTCCAGGCGCTGCGAGAAGGCCCGGGTGAACCCCTCGGGCATGTGCTGCACGATGACGATCCCCGGGCAGTCCGCCGGCAGCGACTCGAGGAACACCTTGAGCGCCTCGGTACCGCCGGTGGAGGCCCCGACGACCACCACCTTCTCGGTGGTCTGCATCATGGCGTGGCTCTTGGGCTTCTCCATGATGACGTCGGCGGTGAGCTTGGGGGTCACGGTGCGGCTGGGGAGGTTTGAGATCTTGCGCACACGGGCCTGGCTTGCCGCCTTAACCGCGTCGCAGATGCGCAGCCGCGACTCCTCCAAAAAGGCCTTGGTCCCCATGCGCGGCTTCTGGATGATCTCCACCGCGCCGTACTCAAGGGCCTTGAGCGCGGTCTCCGACCCCTTATCGGTCAGGCTCGAGCACATCACCACGGGAATCGGGTGCTGGCTCATGATCTTGTGCAGGAAGGTGATGCCGTCCATGCGCGGCATCTCCACGTCCAGGGTGATCACGTCGGGGATCTCGTCGCGGATCCGCTCGGCGGCGATGTAGGGGTCTCCGGCGGTGGACATCACTTCTATCTGCGGGTCGGAGCTCAGGATCTCGGTCATGGTCTGGCGGACCACGGCGGAGTCGTCCACGATGAGGACCCTGATTTTTTTGGGCATGCTACACCTCCGTTTTTCTCAAACGCTTGAGAAACACCTCGCCGGTGTTGGTGTTAAAGATGATCTTTCTGCCGCGCGGCCCCCCCAGGTCCTGGGTTGCCACCCTGACCCCGTTCTCCTCGAGCATCTGCCGTGCCATCTCGATGTTCTGGCACCCCACGCTTTGGCGCCTGCCGTCCACGGTGTCGAACATGTCGGAGCCGCCAAAGAGCTTCCCCTCGATCTCGCCCGACAGCACCCCGTGCAGGGTGAGTTCCTCCAGCATGACCTCGATGGCGCAGCGCACGTACTTGCCGGCCTCGCCGCAGCAGTCGGAGTGCTCGTTGCGGCATTTGGGAAGGAGTGCGTGGCAGATCCCCCCAAGCCTAAGCCGCGGGACGTACATGGTCACCGCGACGCAGGACCCCAAAAGGGTGGTAACCCGCAACGGCTCTCCGGTAACCACGATCTCGCCCGGCTTGAGGAATACCATTTCCAGGTCACGGCTCAATTTCATTACTGCAATCCGTTAGTCGTTCATCCCTGCTTCCGGTACACGGTGGGGTAGACGCTGGTAAAGGCGACATCGAGGCCGCTTAGGGTTTCGGAGTGCCCCATGAAGATGAGGGCGTTGGGCTTCAGGTGCCGGTGGAAGCGCTGCAGCAGCTTTTCCTGGGTGGGGCGGTCGAAGTAGATGATCACGTTGCGGCAGAAGATGATGTCGAACTGCTCGCGCATGCCGCCGAAATCGTCGTCCATGAAGTTGAGCCGGCGAAAGCGCACCTTCTCGCGCAGCTCCGGCACGATGCGCACCAGTCCGCTGGCGCGGTCCTTACTGCGCAGGAGGTACTTCTTCTTAAGCGGCATCGGCACCGGCTCCACCAAAGGCTCGGCGTAGATGGCGTTCTTGGCCTTCTCGAGCACCCGGGTCGAGATGTCGGTGGCGAGGATCTGGAAGTCGAACCCGGGGTTGTGCAGGGCGAACTCGCTCAAGACCATGGAGAGGGTGTAGGGCTCCTCCCCCGAAGAGCAGCCGGCGCTCCACAAGGAGAGGGTGGCGCCGGGGTGGCGCTGGCACCAGCCGGGGAGCACCTTATGGGTCAGGTACTCGAAGTGGTCCGGCTCGCGGAAGAAGTCGGTCTTGTTGGTGGTGACCATGTCGAGCATCTGCACCAGCTCGTTTTCCTGCCCCGCCGCCGAGAACAGGTAGTCGCAGTAGTCGACGAAGCTGTGCATCCCGAGGGTGCGCAGCCTCTTGGCCAGGCGCGCCTCCAGCATGGTCTTTTTCACCTCGGGCATCTTGATGCCGCAGGTGTCGTAGATGAACCGGCTCAGCCGGCCGAATTCCTTGGCCGAAAGGCTCGGGTGGTCGATTTCGCGTGCCGCACTCTCCATAGTAAGCGCACTCCTCAATAGATGCGTATTGACAGGCATTTGCCCGGCTTTTCCGGAAGTTCCCAAAAAAAGACCCGCTTCCGAACCGGGGAGGCGGGTCTCTACAACGCCTTCAGCTTCCCGGCTCCGATTCCGGCCCAGGGGCGCCGGCTCGGCGCCCGGTACGCGCCGGCAGCCTAGGCTGCCTCAGCCTCAACCGATTGGACCAACTGCGGCACGTCGAGGATGAGCGCCACCGAACCGTCGCCCAGGATGGTCGCGCCGGAGATCCCCTCCACGTTCTTGTAGGCGCGCCCGAGCGACTTAATGACGGTCTGGTGCTCGCCGATCACCTGGTCCACCACGAACCCGATGCGCGAGCCGTTCACCTCGGTGATCACGATCTGCTCGATCTCCGGGCTCTCGCCGTGGATCAGGAAACGCTCCCGCAGCGGTATGTAGGGGACCAGGTGCTCGCGCACGTTGGCCAGGTGCCGGCCGTTGGAGCGCGCCACGTCCTCGCGGGTAAGCTCCACGCACTCGTCCACGAGGGAGAGCGGCAGCATGAAGAAGTCCCGGCCGATGCGCACCAAGAGGCTCTCGATAATGGCCAGGGTGAGCGGGATGCGCACCGTGATCTTCGCGCCTTCGCCGTACACGCTGGTGATGTCGATGGTGCCGCGCAAGGCCTCGATGGCCCGCTTCACCACGTCCATGCCGACCCCGCGCCCGGAGATGCTGGAGATCTTCTTCGCGGTGGAGAAGCCGGGGGCGAAGATCAGGTTGAAAAGCTCCTTTTCGGTAAGCTCCGCCTGCGGGGTAATGATCCCATTCTCGATCGCCTTGGCTCGCACCGCTTCCTTGTCGATCCCCGCGCCGTCGTCACGGATGGTGATGAGGACGCTGTCGCCTGAGTGCACCGCCGCCAGGTGCACCGTGCCGTGGCGCGGCTTGCCGGCGGCCACGCGGACCTCGGGAAGCTCGATGCCGTGGTCCAGGGAGTTCCTGATCAGGTGCACCAAGGGGTCGTTCAGCTTCTCGATGACCGTCTTGTCCAGCTCTGTCTCGGCGCCGTCGGTGGTCATCTCGATCTCTTTGCCGAGTTCGCTGGAGAGGTCGCGCACCAGGCGCTTGAATTTTGAGAAGGTGCTGCCGATCGGGAGCATCCTGATGTTGAGCGCGGAGTCCCTCAGTTCGCCGGTCAGGCGCTCCACCTCCTCGGCGATCGCCGAGAGCTCCAGGTCGGCGCGTCCCGCCGCGGTCTGCGAGAGGCGCGCCTGCACGGTGACCAGCTCGCCCACCAGGTTCACCAACAGGTCGAGGCGCTCGGCCGGGACCCTGATGCTGTTGCCGGCGTCGGAAGTCTGCTTCTCCTGGCGCACCGCCTGCACGTGGCGCTGCTCCACCAGGGCCGCCTCCACCTTGTTCTCGGTGACGATTCCCTTCTGGACCGCCAGTTCGCCGAAGCGCTTCTGCTCGGCAAGCACACTCGCCATCTCCTCGGTGGTGATGTCGCCGCGCTCCAGCAGGATCTCCCCTAACTTCTTGTACCCCTCGTCGGAGTTGTAGCCGTCATGCTCGGCGACCGCCTCGATGGATAGTTCGCAGTCGTCCTCCACGAAGATGAAGACGTCCTTTATGGCGTTCATCCCCTGGTCCGTGGTGAGGATCACATCCCAGTAGACGTAGCAGCTCTCCGGATCGAGCTCCTCGAGCTCGGGAACCCCCGCGGTCTGGGCGATGACGTTGCACACCCCGAGCTCGCGCAGCTCCACCAGGAGGTTCAAGGGGTTGCTGCCGCACCCCAGGATGCCGCGGCAGGGAGCGAAGCGGATCCGGTAGGTGATCCGGGTGCTGGCGGCGGCCGGCTTTGCGGTCTCCTGGTGGGTTACCGCGGCCGGGGCCTCGGCTCCCGCCAGGGCCCTGAGCCCCGCGATGATCTGCACCGTGGCGGTCAAGTCGGCGCCCCCGCCGCTCTCCGAGGCGTCCAGCATCGACTTGATCTGGTCCCGGGCGGCCAGGGTCAGGTTGATGAGCGGCTTGGTCACGCTCAGCTTGCCGTTTCGGACCATGTCGAAGACCGTCTCCACCTCGTGGGTGAAGCTTGCGATGTCGTCGAAGCCGAACATCGCTCCGGAACCCTTGATGGTGTGCATGGCGCGGAAGACCCGCCCGATGAGGTCGCTGTCCTCCGGCGTTTCCTCAAGCTCTAACAGAGATGTTTCCAGCTCGCTCAAGAGCTCGTACGCCTCTTCCTTGAATGCCTGCCGGTGAACGTCGATCATCCGAGCACCTTCTTTACAACCGCCATCAGTTGTTCAGGCTTGAAAGGCTTGACGATCCAGCCGGTGGCGCCGGCCGCCTTCCCTTCCTGCTTGCGGGAATCCTGGCTCTCCGTGGTGAGCATCACGATCGGGATGAACTTGCAGCTGGGAAGCGCGCGTGCCCCCTTGATCAGGCCGATGCCGTCCAGGTTGGGCATGTTGAGGTCGGTGATCAGCATGTCGACCTTGGTCCCCGAGAGCTTCTGCAGGGCGTCCTTGCCGTCCACCGCCTCGACCACCTCGTAGCCGCCTTGCTTCAGGGTGAAACTCACCATCTGCCGGACGCTCGCCGAGTCGTCCGCCGTCATGATTATCTTAGCCATCAGTCTTCCCCTCCCACCCAGATGCAGGTGTTATTTGTGTCGTGTTTGCACCCCATGTGACGCCTGAAGCCGGCTGCCTCCACGGTGTCGAGGTAGGCACGGTTGCCTCCGATCTCCAGGCAGAAGATCTTCCCGGCAAGCATCCAGCTGCGATGCCCCGCCTCCAGAAGCTGCAGGCCGGTCAGGTCGATCTCGCTGACCTGCGAGACGTCGACCCTCAGATCGCACCCCTTGGCCAGTGCCGCCACCAGCTCGTCCTTGAGTCCGGCGGCCTGAGCGATGGTGACGCTCCCGGCAAGCTTCATCCCCAGCACGCCGGGAGCCACCGGGTCCTGCCAGCTTTCAATCGTCAGTTCGTCCATACAGTTCCCCTGTTGTTAAGTAGCGGGCGTTTTAAAAAAGGTCGACGTTGTCCCCGAGTCCGTCGTCGGAACTGGCGGCGGCAGCCTGCATGACCGGTGCGCCACCGGAGAGCGACTCGTGGATTTTGCGTTCGCTGTGCATGGTGTAGCGTTTGGCGAGTTCGTCCAGGTTGATCCCCTGGGAGTCGGCCGGGGCCAGGCGCCGCGCCTGGCTCACCACGGCGCCCAGGCCGGTGATGGCGTACTCCAGCACGCGGTTCACCGTGTGGTGCACCGTGATGCCGCCGGTCACCTGCTCGATCTCGGCGGAGAGCCGGGAGACCGAATCGTCCATGCGGGCCAGCGAGGTGTGCAGGGTCTCGTTGACCTGGCGCAGCACCTCCACCAGGGAGTTGAGGTTTACCACCATGGCGTGCGCATCGTCCTCGAGATCCTCGGACTCGCCGCTGATGCCGTTGTTCAGGCTCTCGGTCACGCCGATGATCCCCTGCAGGGTCTGGGCGACCACGGTGGTGTGGTCGATCGCCTCGATGGAGAGCCGCTGGATCGCCTCGGCGAGCACCCCGAGCGCCGCCCCTTCGTCGCCGGTGTAGGCGGACTTGATCTGGGCGTTCAGTGCGATGAGCTTGATCTCCTCGCCGAGCTTTTCGATGTCCCCTACGAAGGAGGCGATCTCCCCTACCGTGCTCGCCACGGCGTGCATGGCGGCGCACAGGCTCTGGTTCACCTTGGAGCTCTCCTCGAGCGAGGCCGAGACCACGGAGATATCGCGCTGCATGTCGGTAAAGAAGCTCCCGCCGGTCTGGTCGGCGATACCGGCCATGGCCCGGGTCTCCTGGGAGAGCCCGGACTGCTTGCGGGCCACCTCGCGCAGGTTTCCGGCGATGGCCTGCACCGCGTGGTCCAGTTCGCTCGAGGCATGGCGCAGCTGGGCGGTCTGCATCTCGCAGATGATGGCGGCCTCGTCGGCCCCGGCGGAGCGGCTGGCGAGCCTGTCGTTTAGTTCGACCAGGGTCTCCTCGACGTGCTCGATCTGCTGGCGCACGATGTCGTGGGTCTGCATGGACATGACGACCTCGCCGATGTTGCGCGAGACCTCGTCGGAGACCGCGGAGATGCTCGCCACCGCGCTCGAGCAGCGGGCGTTGATCCCGCTTAAGGCGTCGAGGCTCGCACGTGTCTTCTCCAGGATCCCCAGGACCTGCTGGTGCTGCTGGGCTCCGGCGTCGAGCACCCCGGTCAGGGTCTGCTGGATGGCGCGGGCCAGGTCGTCGCGGCGGGTCAGGATCACCCCGGCCTTCTCGTTTACCTGCACCGCCAGCTCGCCGACGTCGTGTGCCAGGGTGTCGAACCCGGCGGCACTCTGCCCGAGGCGGGCGCTTTCTATCTTGGTGGAGATGCCGAGCATGCGCAGCACCTTGTTCACCTTCTTGAAGCCGGACAAGGGCGAGCCGACCTCGTCCAAAAGACCGAGGATGCGGCGCAGCGTGGCCGAGCTCTCCTCGATCTCGTGGCGGGCGCCGTCCACGTAGCGCCCCATCTCGGTCAAGAGGGTCTGCAATTCGCCCATGGCGCCGAAGACCTGGTCCCCGGCCACCTCCCCCATCATCTCGGCGGCGGTGGAGGAGATACCCTGGCCGCGCATATAGAAGTCCTGGAGCTTGCTGCCGATGGCCAGGAACTCGTCCTCGGTGGTGCCGGCCACGACCTTGAGGTGCTGGGCGATTTCCTGGAACTTGGCGCTCCACTCCTCGGCTAACCGTTCCAACTCGGTATCCGTTGTGGCGGCGTTCGCCGCATTGCCAACTGGTATCATGAAACCTTCCTTGTCTGCGGCGCGTGGTGGCGGTAAACCGGAATCCACATGAACTCCTGCGTCCGCTTGTTTTAATGTATCGACAGCCGCTTTCATATCTTTAAGCGTTTTTTCTGTCGCAGGATGAATAGTTTAAATGAGGGTGGGCACACTTCGGAAAGCTGCACAGTGTCGGTAGGATAATTCCGAGAGGCGAAAAAAAACGGGTGCCCCTGTGGGGCACCCGTAGTTCGTTGCAGAAGGTGGTGCGAGGGGTTATTTGAAGTCGGCGTACTTCGAGATGATGAAGTCGGTACCCTTGGCCGTCTTCAGGTGGCACTCGTAGCAGTTCGAGACCGGGTCGAGGCCGGAGGGGCGGCCGTCCGGGTTGAAGCCGGCGTATTGCCAGCCGCCGGTCTGCTTGAAGTTCTTGTCCTTTTTCATCAGGACGATCATCTGTTTTTTCCCTTCGGTCGGCTTGCCGCCGGCGTCCTTGATACTGTACTGCACCACGACGAAGGTGCTTCCTTCGGGATAGGTCCCGCCAGTGCGGTAGGTTTTCATCGCCTTGGGGTTCACGTAGGTGTAGTGGATGCCGTAGAAGAGCGATTTTTTGTCGGTGATCACCTGCTGCTTGCTCTTTTCCCACTTTTCGTACCCCTTGGGGAGAGTGGCTTTTTCGGCAGCGGAAAGGGTAAGCGGAGCGAGCGTCGCGAGGCCGAGCAGACCGGCCAGCAGAACCTTTTTCATGATGTCCTCCTCAGTAATGTCGTCGGTAGAAACAAAAGTGGCAGGGTAGCGGATTCAGTCGGCGGGTTCAAGCTTAAAACCAAAAATGAAGTTTAGCCACGGAGCCACGGAGGGCACGGAGAAAATCAGAATCTAAGGAAACCTTCTAGAAACGGGTTCGGCCTGCTGCGTTAACGCAAAAGGCCGAACCAGTAATGCTCTGCTTTTCTCGGGTTTCCACGTTACCATCGCTGCCGTCTTGGTCTTGCGCGAGGCGTGGTCAGGTCTCCCTGTTTACTCTCTCTCGGTGCCTCAAACGGAAGGACGTGAAGGGTGTGCCCGCGAGACTTGCCGTTCTCCGTGTTCTCCGTGCCTGTGGCTAGCCTTGCTTTTGCCTCTAGCGGCGGACGAAGATTTCGCGGGCCATCGCGGTGTCGATGGCGAATTCGGAGAAGCCGACCCGGAAGATGTAGGAAGGAAACGCCTGCATGAGCAGGATCCGGTTCCCCGGCAATACCCCCATCGCCATCAGCTTCTGCATCTTCTTGCCGTCCTCGGTTTGGATGTAGGCGATGTCCCCCTCTTCGCCGCTTTTCAGCTCGGTCAAGGGTACCACCCCCAGGTCGCCGCTCTTCCTGGCCTCCTCGCAGCAGTCACCCGGCGGGATCGGCTTGCCGTGCGGACAGGTGGCGGGGTGGTTCAGCATGGTGCAGACCTTCAAATCAACCCCTTCGTTCAAGAGGTGCTCGAACTGGCAGGCCTTCATGTCGCCGCTCTCGCCGCGGATATTGAGGACGTCCATCATGAGCCGCTCCGCCAAGCGGTGCCGCCTGATGGTCTTGCGCCCCTCGTCGCGCCCCTCGGGACGGAAGTAGATCCGGCGCCCCTTGATCTCGATAAGCGCCTGCGAGGCCAGCTCCTGGTAGGCGGGATCGGAGGCCTCGATCTCCATCTGGTCCAGCTCGGCGAATCCGCGCCCCTTCTCCTCGGACTCGATCCAGAGCGCCTCCAGTATTTCTTCCGCCCTATCAGTCAGTTTCATGTGATCTCCTTTGGTTCTCTACTGGCGAGATGATATCGAAAAAGTGTTGGTTGTCATCAGGAGCCGGCTATTTTTCGCGTTTCAGGAGCTTTTTGAGCCCCTTCACCAGCGCGGGCTCCGGCGGGTTTTCGTAGTTGCAGCGCGGGCACTTGATCATCTTGCACCCTCCGGACATCGGGCAGTTCTTGCACCCGACATTTCCCTCTTCCTCGGCGAACTCGTGTCCGCAAAACCCGCAGCGCATCTTGAAACCTCAGTTCTACGTTCTAGGTTCTAAGTTCTATGTTCGAAGCCAAACCGGTTGCCACGGAGGCATGGAGGGCACGGAGAAAATACGAAAACGTTTGATTCCCAAAAAATCGGACTTTTGCCTTTACTCCGTGTCTCCGGAAAACATAGAAGCTAGAACAATTTTAAAGAATTCCGGTCACAAGCAGCAACCGGTTCAACAGCCAGCCGCTGCCGAAGGCGAAGGTCGAGACGAACACCCCGATGCCGCAGGCGACCTTCCAGCCGCGCTCCTTCTTCATGATCAGGAACTGCGCCACGCACGGGATGAACAGGGTGAGCGTCACCGCCGCCACGGTCAGCTGGCGGGGATTCAAAAGCCCCTTGGTCTGCAGGTCGTAAAGGCCCGCCGCACCGTAGTCGCGCCGGAAGAAACCGAAGATGAAGGCCACCGCGACTTCCTTGGGAAGCCCCAAGGCGGCCATCACCGGGCTCAGGCCGCGCACCATGGTCTCGAAGAAGTTGGTGATCTTCCCAAGCCACAAAAGCACCGAGGCCAGGATGAAGAGCGGCAGAATCTCCATGAAGTACCACTGCATCCTGGTGTAGGTCTTGGTGAAGACGTTGGATAGCTGCGGCGCCCGCATCGGAGGGAGCTCCATGTAGAACATCGGCGTCTCACCGGGGAGAACTTTAGCGGCCAAAAGCCCGACCAGGAGAAAGATGAGCAGCAGGCAGACGCTCCAGACCAAGAGCGCACCCGGCGCCTTGGAGAGGAGCGCCAGGATGACGCCCAACTGGGCGGAACAGGGGATGGCGAGTGCCAGCAGCAGGGTGGCGATCACCCTCTCGCGCACGGTCTCCAGGGTGCGGGTCACCATGGTCGCCATGGTGTCGCAGCCAAAGCCGAGCACCATGGGGATGACGGCACGGCCGGTAAGACCGATGGTCTTGAAGACCCGGTCCACCAAAAGCGCCAGACGCGGGAAGTAGCCGCTGTCCTCCAGCATCGAGAAGAACAGGAAGAAGGTGGCCACGATGGGGAGGATGATGCCGACCGCGTAACGCAGACCGAGCGTGATGATGCCGTACTCGCCGACGAAGAGTTCCTGGATGCTCTCCCAGGGGACCAGCGCCTTCACGTGTTGCACCATCCAGGGGTTGATGTGCTCCTCGAACCCCTTCCCTTCCAGAAGGTCGACCAGGGTGCCGGCGCCGAAATCGCCGACGAACTTGTAGAGACCGAAGTACAGGACCAAAAACAGCAGCGGTATGCCGGTGACCGGCCGTACCGTCCAGCGCGACAGGCGCTCGGCGAAGGTCACCACCCGCTTCTCGGGAGCCTTGAAGACGCCGTCCAGGATCCGCTTCACGATCTCCTTGCGCTCCATGGAGAGGTCCAGGTGGAAGGACTCCCGGCGCTCGAAGCGCTTGTCCTTGACGCTCGCCTCGACAGCCGGCGCATCGCCCCCTTCGACACCGCGCACCAGTTCGGCCACCTCGCCGTCACCCTGCAGCAGCAAAAGCCCCAGCGACTTGCGGGAGAGCAGGTAGTCTCCCTTGAGCAGGTCGGCGACCGAGGCGAGATCGCTCTCCATCTGCTTGGAATAGTTGAAGCGGTTCACCGCGCTCGGCACGGTGCCGGCGATGGCGGCGCGGATCTCGGTAAGACCGATCTTCTTGGCAGTGGCGGCGGCCACCACGGGGATCCCCAGGTTCTTGGAGAGGAGCTCGATGTCGATGCTGAGCCCCATGCGCTTGGCCTCGTCCATGATGTTGACCACCAGCACCACGGGGAGTTCTGCTTCGATGAGCTGCAGGGTCATCGGGAGCATGCGCTCCAGGTTGCGGGCGTCAAGGACGTGCAGCACCAGGTGGGGGCGCTCGTTCAAAAGGATCTCGCGGGCGACCCGCTCCTCCTCGGTGATCGGGAGGATCGAGTACATCCCCGGGGTGTCGACGATCTCGAAGTGCTCGCCGTTGATGGTCGCGTTGCCGCGGGCCACTTCAACGGAAGTGCCGGGATAGTTTGATACCGTAACATAGGCACCGGTCAAGGCATTGAAAAGAACACTCTTGCCGACGTTGGGATTCCCCACCAGGGCCACCAGCTTGGCTCCAGTCTGGGAAACGGTCGGTGTTTCGTGGCAAGAACCCTTCTTTTTGAGAAATGACATGATAACAACTACCCCTCTTAACTAAGGTGATGCCAATGAAAATCACTTTCACACACACCTGAAAGCACAGCCCCGATCCCTTTTCCTGCTTCGGGATCGGTTCGCCCTGCAACACGAAGGTGCAGGGCATTTTTCATTGAACTGGGTGATTTTGTGACAGGATGGAGCCCGGTGAGGTCACTTCCTGCAGTTGCCGCACAGGCCGTAGAGCTCCAGGCGGTGCCGTTCGATCAGGAAACCGCGGCTGGCGGCAACCTCGGTCTGCAGCTGTTCAATCGTCTCGTTCTCGAACTCCTCGATGCTGCCGCACCTGGTGCAGACCAGGTGGTCGTGGTGCTCCCCCTCCCCGACGTGCTCGTAGCGGGTCTGGCCGTCGCCGAACTGCATCTCGCGGGCAATGCCCGCCTCGGCGAAGAGCTTCAGGGTGCGATAGACGGTGGCGTAACCGATGTTGGGGTGTTTGGCCCGGATCTTCAGGTAGAGTTCCTCGATGCTCAAGTGGCGGTCCGAGGAGAGAAAGGCATCCAGAATGAGGTCGCGCTGCTTCGTCGACTTCAGGCCCCGCTGGGTCATGAAGTCGGTGAAGACTTTTTTCTTGGCACGTTTCATGAGAGCTCCAGTTGAAAGTGGATGTCATAATAACGGCCGTACCGCCTGGTGTCAACCTGTTTTTTGCTTTCACTCATTCAGCTGCACTGACAGCATCTTTCACTGAGAGCGGTGCAGACAGTTTTCTGTTCCTCTGCGGAAACTCCGGCTTCACCATATCTTTGAAATGTGCTACATAGTGCAAGAAGCTGGCTTTGGCAGTGTGACCTTGCGGTTTTAGGTCTCAAGGAGGAGCGATGCAGGAATTCCACTACTTCCCAACCCCCAACTTCGCCGCGAGGCTCAGCAAGATCGAGAAGCACGACCCTCCCGGCCATGCGCGCATCCTCGGTGTCATCGACAGGCTGCTTAAAAATCCCGGGGACGCCGACGGCTGGATGCACGGCGCCTTCCAGGGCCGGCTCAAGAAGTACGTGGGGAGGCGCGACTACCGCCTCATCTACCACTGGTGCGAGCTCTGCCGCAAGGAAGGGAAAAAGTTCGAGGACAAGTGCGGGTTCTGCCAGCAGGTCCAGGACAACAGCGTGGTCTTCTTCGAGATCTACCACAAAAACGAGGCGAACCGCATCTAACCCCCTCACCAGATAGGCACCGCTGTCGGGACTGCTGCCGCCCGTCGCTCCGGAGCAGCCGGACGCCGCCGTCCCGAGGTTCCTGCCCCCTTTTTTCTCCCCTCCCCTTTGGTTGACAATTTCCCCCTTTCCTGTCCCGGGAAATGTGTGTAAGATAATCCGACCAATATTATCCGATTGACCGTGCCGGCGGCCCGACTCCAGGCAGTCCGGGCGGTTGCGGGATTTTCTCAGCAAAGGCGGTAGCTGCAGATGAACGTCGAACAGATGAAGCTCGTCGTGAAGGAGATCCTCTCCAAGACCGATCTAACCCCCTGCGTGGTCGGGCACCGCGGTGTCGGGAAGACCGCCGGGATCATCCAGGCCTGCCGGGACCTGGACCGGCGCTACGTCTCCCTGCGCCTGGGACAGATGGAGGTCGGCGACCTGGTGGGGATTCCGTTCCGCGACGGGGAGACCATGCACTGGTCGCGCCCCTCCTGGCTCCCTTGGGACGACGACCAGCCCACGGTGGTACACTGCGACGAGCTGAACCGGGCCCAGCAGGAGGACACCCTGCAGGCGATCTTCCAGTTCGTCGAGCCTCCGGCCGAGGGTCGCCTGCGCGCCCTGCACACCCACACCCTGGCGCGGCGCCACAAGGTGGTGGTGAGCATCAACCCGCCCGACGGTAGCTACCAGGTGGCCACCCTGGACCGCGCCCTCATCGACCGGATGGTGATGCTCTACGTGGAGACCGACTACCAGTGCTGGGCGCGCTATGCGGCGGAGCGGGAACTCTCCGGCGAGGTCAGGCGCTTTCTGGCGGGGAACGCGGGACTCTTGGCCCGCCAGGGCGCCCCGATGGACCTGCTGGTGGAACCGAGCGAGCGCGGCTGGGAGATGGTGAGCACCCTGCGCAAGAGCTGCCGCTTTCCCGCGGACCTCGAGATGGAGGTCTACGCGGGGATCGTCGGGAAGGAGGCCGCCATCATGTTCATGCGCTGGCTTGCCGACCACAAGGGGCGCCCCTTGAGCGCCGCCGAGATCCTGGACCAGTGGGGCGAGGTGGCCGAGCGGGCGCGGGCCCAGCGCGACGACGTCCAGGCGGCCACCATCAACGACCTGACCGCCACCCTTGCCGCCTCCCCTACCCTCACCGCGGAGCAGGAACAGAACCTGGTGAACTACATCGCGGTCCTGCCGCGCGACCTCTGTTTTGCCCTGGTGAAGGCCCTCTTGCGCATCCCCAAGGTCGCCCTTTTGTTGGTCCAGGACAAGTACGACGGCGTGATCTACGACGCGGTCGAGGCCATCTCCCAGGAGGCGCGCTGAAGAGTGGCTCACACCCTGGAAAACGCGGTGGTCCGGCTCCTGCGCGAGCGCCCCTTCTACGGGCACTTCCTGCTCAACCTGCGCCGCGAGGAGCGCCCCCTGGAGGGCAAGCCCGCCGGCATCACCGTGCGCGACGGCATCCCGATCCTGGCGGTCGATCCCCCCTTCCTCGAGGCGCTCCCGCCGCAGCAGCAGTGCCACCTGCTCGAACACCTGGTGAAGCACCTTTTGCACCTGCATCCGTTGCGCCGCAAGGAGCGCAACCGCCACGACTGGGACATCTCCTGCGACCTGGCGATCAATCCGGGGCTCGGCGAGCTCCCCCCCGGCGCGGTGTACCCTGCGGATTACGGCGCACCCGACGGCCTTGCCGCCGAGGAGTACTACGCCCGGCTCTCCTGCCGCTTCGACCTGGGAAACCTCTCGGGGAGCGGCTTCGGCGATGCCGACCAGGAGGCGGAAGGGGCGCAGGGGAGCGGCGACACCCCAAAGCTGGGCGAAACCCTGGATGACCACGCGCTCTGGGACGAGGCGGACAGCACCCCCTTCGGCCTTGGTGCAGAGATGGTGCGCTCCATCACCCGGGAGAGCCTGCGCGGCAGCGACGGCGAGGCGCCCGAAGAGGTGCGCGCGGTGGTGGAGGCCCTCCTGCGGCCGGCGCCCATCCCCTGGCGCCAGGTGCTGCGCCAGTTCGTGGCGACCGCGGGGCGCACCGGCCGCACCACTACCTGGATGCGGGAGCACCGCCGCTTCGGCCACGACACCCCGGGGATCCGCAAGCGGCGCAGGCTGAACCTGCTCGTCGGGGTGGACGTGAGCGACTCCACCAACATCGTGGAGTTGCGCGAGGCCTTCGCCCGGGAGCTTTTGCAGATCGCCAAGGGGCGCGACGCCACCCTCACGGTGCTCTACGCCAACAGCCGCATCCAGCGCATCGAGGTACTCAAGGGAGCCCCCGCGGTGCTGGAGCGCCACGACGGCGGCGGCTTCACCGACCTCAGGCCGGTGTTCGAGTACGCGAAGACCCTGCACCCGCTCCCCGCCGCGGTCATCTACCTGACCGACGGGATCGGGCCGGCGCCCGAGCAGATGGAATTTCCCACGCTGTGGGTCCTCACCGGGGCCGGGGAGAAACCGGTCCCCTGGGGGATCGAGCTACGACTGGAGGTATGACGGATGGATCAGGATATCTACAAGCCGATGACGGCCGAATCGGTGGGCGAGCTGCTCAGGGAGGCGGGAGCCGAGGTGATGGTGCGTAGCGGGCGCAGCGAGAACTACAGCGCCCCCCGCGAGTTCTCCTTCGAGGTGAAAGCCATCTTTGAAAACGGCATGGGGCTGCACGTGGTGGCGCGCCAGTTCAACTACCGCGACCCCTGGGAGGCCCAGGGCCGGGTGAACGACATGGTCGACGCCATGCTCCTCAAGGATGGGGCGCTGACGCCGCTTCCCAAGGGGTATCCGTTTTTCCAGGGGATCGATGAAGAGGTGGGACTGGACGAGGACCGGTTGCGCGAGCTGATCGCGTGCGTCGCCAAGGTGAACCCGAAGCTCTACGCCCTGCAGCAGATGACCGGGGATCTGTAGACCCGGCCCCAAGGTCGAGCCGCGCTTACCGGTTTCCAGCGGGAGCGGTCCTTTCGTGCAGGGTGAAGTAGAAGGTCGCCCCCCTCCCCGGCTCTCCCTCGGCCCAGATCCTGCCGTGGTGCCGCTCGATGATGGTCTGCGCCGTGGTAAGCCCCACCCCGAACCCCTCGAACTCCTCGCTTGGGTGCAGCCGCTTGAAGACTGCAAAGATCTTGTCGCTTTGCTGCATCTCGAAGCCGATGCCGTTGTCGCTTACGTAGTAGACCCGCCTCCCCTGCACCCGCTTCATCCCGAAACGGATCACGGGGTGCTCCCGGCGCGCCGAGAACTTCCAGGCGTTCCCCACCAGGTTTTTCAGCGCCACCCTCAGCAGCTTCTCGTCCCCCGACACCATCACCCCCTCCTCGATCTCGAAGCTGGCCTGCCGGTCCGGGTAGTGGATCTGCAGCTCTGCGGCGATGGCGCCTACGATGTCGCTCAGGTCGAACCGGGTGGTGTGCAGCTTCACGTGGGCGAAACGGGAAAGGTTCAAAAGCGAGGTGATGAGGCCATCCATCCCCCGGATCTCCTGGAGCACGTTGGCAAGGAAGCTGCGGCACTGGTCGTCCAGCTTCTCCGCAGCCAGTTCGGCGATGGCCTGGCAGTAGCTGTTGATGTTGGTGAGCGGGCCGCGCAGATCGTGGGAGACGGTATAGCTGAAGGCCTCCAACTCCTTGTTGGCCCGCTCCAGCTCCAAGGCCCGCGACGAGAGGTCCGTGTTCAGCGCCTTGATGCGCCGTTCCGCCTCCTTGTGCGGGGTGATGTCGTGCACCATCCCGTAGGAGCGGATCACCTTTCCGATGTGGTTGCGCAGGTGCTCGCACTTTTGGTGCAGGTAGCGCACGGCACCGTCGGAGGTCCTCACGATCCGGTGCTCGGTCTCGTACCCGTCGCAGGGAAACTCGAGGGAGTTGCGGTAGCGCTCCGCCACCATCTCCCGGTCCTCGGGATGGACCGCCTGCAGGAAG
Source organism: Geomonas silvestris (assembly GCF_014193515.1). GTDB lineage: Bacteria > Desulfobacterota > Desulfuromonadia > Geobacterales > Geobacteraceae > Geomonas > Geomonas silvestris. Next base: position 79,459 of record NZ_BLXX01000004.1, read on the forward strand.
ACCTGGTGGCTCGCCGGGATCTGCTGTGCATCGAGCCCCAGGATCCGGTAGATCTCGTCGGACCAGACCAACGTTCCGGTCTCGTAGTCGAACTGCCAGCTCCCCAGCTGCGCGATGCGCTGCACTTCCCGCATCTGCCGCTCGCTCGCCTTAAGAGCCTGCTCCGCGAGCTTGCGCTCGGTAATGTCGCGCACCAGCTCGATGCCGGCGATGATCCGTCCCGACTCGTCGCGCAGCGGAGACGCCGTGAGCTCTCGGTAGACGGTGCGCCCCTCCCGGACCTCTGCCTTTTCCACGGTGTGGATCTCACCGTCCAGGAAGGTCTGGGCCACCGGGCAGTTGTCGCAGACCGTGGGGCACTGCCCCATGGCGAGGTAGCAGTGTTCTCCCTGGGTGTTGCCGGTGAGTTCGACCAGGATCTGGTTCTGGTAGAGGATGCGGAACTCGCGGTCCACGATGACGAGCCCCTCCCCGAGCGCCGCAATGATCGCCTCGGAACGCGCCTGTTCCCGAGAGGAGCGCGCCAGGGCAGCCTTGAGAGCCTCTTGCACCTTCCTGCGCTCGGTGATGTCGCGGTCGATGCCGCGCAGCCCGATGAGCCGTCCCCGCGGGTCGAGGATCGGCACCCCACTGGTCTCCAGGGTGCGCAGGGTCCCGTCCTTGTGGAGGTTCAGGTTTTCCACGCCCTGGAACGGTTGAGGATGCTGCAAGAGGTGGTTGATCTTTTCCCGCATGCGCAGTGCCTCCTCAAGCGGCATGAAGTCGAAAGGAGTCCTCCCCAGCACCTCTTCCGGGGTGTAGCCGAGCAGGTCGTAGACCTTGGGACTGGCATAAACGTACCGCAGCTCCCTATCAACCTCCCAGATCCAGTCACTGGTCTGCTCTATCAGGGCCCGGAACTGCTGTTCTCTCTGTAAAGCTTTCCACTGGGTGCCGTGGCGTGCTGTCTGGTGATCCAACGGGTGCGGGTTCGGTATCATAGGTAGCCCCATTTCGGAAATGCAGTACCAAGATGTGCGCATTCTAACCTTACCGCTCACACTATACAACATTTTTTAATTACGTCCATACTATGAGCGTAAGAAAATGTGCCACAATGCTTTGTTTTTTATGAGCAAATAGGACTTATTTTCTCCGCTTTACGCGCCCGACGCCCCCCCTCCTCCTATATTTGTTTTTTTGGATATACTCCTTCCTGAATATCGAGTATAGTTCGCGAGGGAGGAAACACGATGCGAGATCTGTTGATTCTGGTGGGGGTTGTGGTGTTTTGGGTGGTACTGCAAAAGTACATCCTGCCGCGCTTCGGGATTGAAACCTGAATGTCGCCGGCCTGTACCTCCGGGGACCGGGGGGAGAAAAAGAAGGACGCGAAAGACGGGAGAGAGTAGCAAGGCGATTAGACACGGGTTCACGGCCAAAACAGACGCACAGAGACCTGAGACGTTGGCCACGGAGACACGGAGTTCACGGAGAGAACCAAACGAACAAAATCTGGGACGTTAACCATTGAGAGACGGAGAACTGCTAACGTCAAATACGGAGAGGAGAATCCAAAACGGGTCGCGCGGCATAACAGACCTCTGACGGATTATTGATCACAAGCCTTTGGTGTTCTCCGTGTTCTCCGTGCCTCCGTGGCAAAAAAAGGGCGTCCGGCATAGTGCCGGGCGCCCTTTCGTGTTGATGCCGGCGGCTACTAGTAGCGGTAGTGCTCGGACTTGTAGGGACCTTCCTTCTTCACGCCGATGTAGGCGGCCTGCGCGTCACTGAGCTCGGTCAACATGGCGCCCAGGGTCTTAAGCTGCAGGCGCGCTACCTTCTCGTCCAACTCCTTGGGGAGGGTGTAGACGCCGACCGGGTACTTGCTCGGGTTGCAGAAGATTTCCATCTGCGCCAGGGTCTGGTTGGCGAAGGAGGAGGACATCACGTACGAGGGGTGGCCGGTGGCGCAGCCTAGGTTCACCAGGCGCCCTTCGGCCAAGAGGATGATGCGCTTGCCGTCCGGGAAGATGACGTGATCGACCTGCGGCTTGATGTTCTCCCACTGGTACTGCTTCAGTTTGGCGACCTCGATCTCGTTGTCGAAGTGGCCGATGTTGCAAACGATGGCGTTGTGCTTCATCGCCTTCATGTGGTCGTGGGTGATGACGTCGATGTTGCCGGTGGTGGTAACGAAGATGTCGGCCTTGTCGGCTGCCCACTCCATGGTGACTACCTTGTACCCTTCCATCGCCGCCTGCAGCGCGCAGATCGGGTCGACCTCGGTCACCCAGACCTGGGCCTGCAGCCCGCGCATCGCCTGGGCGCACCCTTTGCCCACGTCGCCGTAGCCGCAGACCACCGCGACCTTGCCGGCCACCATGACGTCGGTTGCGCGCTTGATGCCGTCCATGAGGGACTCGCGGCAGCCGTAGACGTTGTCGAACTTGGACTTGGTGACCGAGTCGTTCACGTTGATGGCCGGGAACTTGAGCTTCCCGTTGGCGTGCATCTGGTACAGACGGTGTACGCCGGTGGTGGTCTCCTCGGTCACCCCTTTGATGGAGGCCGCAGTCTTGGAGTACCAGCCAGGCTGCTCGGCGAGGCGCTTCTTGATGGCGGCGAAGAGGACCTCTTCCTCCTCGCAGGTCGGGTTGGCGAGCACCGAGGGATCTTTCTCGGCGTCAGAGCCCAGGTGCAAGAGCAGCGTGGCGTCGCCGCCGTCGTCGAGGATCATGTTGGGGGCGCCGCCGTCGTGCCACTCGAAGATCTTGTGGGTGTAGTCCCAGTACTCGGGAAGCGTCTCGCCCTTCACGGCAAAGACAGGGATGCCGGCCTCGGCGATGGCTGCGGCTGCGTGGTCCTGGGTCGAGAAGATGTTGCAGGAGGCCCAGCGGACCTCGGCGCCCAGCGCGGTCAGCGTCTCGATCAGCATGGCGGTCTGGATGGTCATGTGCAGCGATCCGGCGATCCGGGCACCCTTGAGCGGCTGGCTCTTGGCGTACTCTTCGCGGATGGCCATAAGTCCCGGCATCTCGGTTTCGGCGATTTTCATCTCTTTGCGGCCCCAGGCTGCCAGGGTGATGTCCTTGATGATGTAATCCGTTTTCTGCGACATGGTGCTCTCCTTGTAACGAGGTAAAAGTCTCCCGGACGGGGTGAAAGGTGCATGATCCTAGCCCGGTCCGGCCTACGGTTTAGTGCTGCTCAATGAAGTATCGGTTGTTTCAGGCAATGAGTTTACAGAGGTTTATCCCCTTCATCCCATTAATCCCTGTTGTCCCTGGTTTGCTGTTATCCCTGTTTCCGTCCCCGCACCAGCAGGACGTCTTCCTGCCCGGGCTGTGCTGCCACCCGCACGATTTCCACCTGTTCCAGCCCAGCAGCGCCGAACCAGGCAGCAAGTTCAGCGTCCTCGAACCCCAGCCACTGATCGGCCAGCTGCTCGCGTGCCACCTCGCGCTCGTGCCGGGCGAGGTCCGCAAGGATCACGCATCCCCCAGGTTCCAGGACCCGCACCATCTCCTGCAGAACCGCCAGCGGGTTGGCGGCGTGGTGCAGCACCATGTTGGCGACCACGCAACCGGTATCGGCATCGGAGAGCGGCAGGTGAGTCATCTCGCCCAGGCGCAGCTCGATCCCGTCCTGTCCCTCGGCCAGCATCCGGCGCCGGGCCTCCTCCAGCATGGCCGGCGAATGGTCGACGCCGATCACCCGCTGCGCCTTCCCCGCCAGTGCAGGGAGCAGCGCCCCGGTCCCGACACCGATCTCCAGAAGCCGGGAGACCTGCGGGATCAGCCCGAGCAGGCGCTCTTGGTACTCCGGCACCGGCAACAACGTGCGGGTAAGCGAGTCCCACTGGCGGGCGTGGCCTTCGAAGAACTCGAGGCTCTTCCGGTGCCGCTCCTCCAAAACCGTCGCCAGTTTGGCAAGATCCCTGGCGCGCTCGGGGAGCAGCTCCAGCTCGCGCTCGAAGCTGGGGCGTATCGCGCAGAAAAAGGTGTTATCCTCGCCCGCCCGGTAGTAACTCCAGGTCCCCTGCCGCTTCACCGACAAGACCCCCGCCTCGGTCAGGATCCGCAGGTGCCGCGAGATGCGCGACTGCCCCATGTCCATGATCCGGGTCAGTTCCTGCACGGTGAACTCGCCGGCCAACAAGACGCCGGTGAGACGCAGGCGGCAGGGATCGGCTAGTGCTTTGAAGAGTTCGAGCATGGCAATATCAACTTTGGCGGAAAGGTTAAATCAAGTTTGCTTGATATATCACATCACCTTTGCCTTGACAAGAGCTTTTCCCCGGAACGAGAAAAGCCGCCCCAGCGATGGCTGAGACGGCTTTGGTACTCGGAATTAATTGGTGTGATCAGGCGGCCTGGTGGCACTCCTCGCTAGCCGCGGCGGTTTCCGCGAACAGTTCGTCGAAGATCTCCTGCACCGTGCCGATGTGGTCCGCCTTCCAGGCGTTGGTGCCGCAGAAGATCAGGCCGGTCTCCACCTCGCCGCGCTGCGCGCGGTCCAGGGCGCTTATGATGCAGAAGCGCTCGCCGCTCTCCTTGTAGCTGCACTTCTTGAGGCACCCCATCCTGCAGACCGTGGCGTTGTCCTGGTCGTAACCGACGATGTCGGCCTGGTTGGTAAGTATGGCGCGCCCTGGGAGGCCGGCGGGGCTCATGATGAGGCCGATATCCCCCTTCTTGCAGTCCAGGTAGGCCTGTTTGTAGGATTCTTCGGCGTCGCACTCAACGGTCGGGACAAAACGGCTCGCCATCTGCACGGCATCGGCCCCTTCGGCCAGCGCATGCAAAAGGTCGGCGCGGTCCCAGATGCCGCCGGCGGCGATGATTGGGATCTCCAGGCCGTACTCGCTGCGGAAGAACTCCTTCACACCGCGCACAGTCGCATACTGGTCGTAGTCGCCGTTACCGATGTTCTCCAGCTTCTCGCCCAGGTGACCGCCGGCGGTGTCGGGGTCTTCCACCACCACGGCATCGGGGAGACGGTTATAGGCCTTGTCCCACTTCTTGGCGATGAGCTGAGCGGCCCGCACCGAGGAAACGATGGGGACCAGCGCCACGTCCGGCGCGTGGGCGGTAAGCCCCGGCAGGGTCATGGGAAGCCCGGCACCGCAGACCAGCACCTTGGCACCAGCCTCGACCGAGGCGACCACCAACTCCTCGAAATCGGTGAGCGCCACCATGACGTTCACGCCGATGATGCCGTCCGGGGCGATCTCGTAGGCCTTCTTGATCTCCGCTTTGAGCGCCAGGGCGTTGGTCTGCAGGTAGTTCCTGCCGTTGTAGAGACCGCTGTTGAGAGTGATGCCGGGGGAGGCCACCAGCCCCACACCGCCGCATTTCGCCACATGACCGGCCAGCGAACCACCGGAAATGCGTACCCCCATCCCCCCCTGTACCAGCGGGAAACGTGCCTCGTGTTTACCAATGCGCAACGGCTTGAACATGACTACCTCCTGGCGTAATTCGGTAGTGTAGACATTATCAGATAACGCCGTCAGCTTTTGTAATAGAAATGTAAAAAGACAGTAGCGCAAACCTCCAGAATACCCCTTGCAAAAACACTATCGCGATGCTATGGGATGGATCATGAGAATACACCGTAAGTTGTCTAGTCCCTTGATAGCATTGATCGGCATCCAGCTCGTCTGGGTGGGCGTGGTGGTCTTCTGGATCTACTGGTTCATCGGAAGAAGCAAGGAGTTCCGGGAACTCGCGCTGCGCTACAAGCCGGAGCTGGTGGCCAAGGGTGTCGAGTGGGTGGTCCTGGTCGAGGGGCTCCTGATGCTCTTGGTCATCCTGGCCGGCGTGTACGTGATCTTTCTCTACTGGCGCCGACAGGCGAAGCTCTACCTGCAGCAGCGCACCTACATCTCGCAGCTCACCCACGAGCTGAAATCCCCGCTCGCCTCGATCCAGCTGCACCTGGAGACCGCGAAGCTGCGCGAACTCCCCAAGGAGAAGCTGAACACCTTTCTGGACACCATGCTCTCGGACACCGAGCGGCTGAACCACCTGATCAGCAACCTGTTGATGGCTACCCGCATCGAGTTCAGGCAGTTGGGTGACAAGGCGAAGCGTATCGATTTCTCCCGGTTCGTCTCGGAGTACCTCGAGCGCAAGCGAAACGAGCTCCCCGAGGGGGGGCGGCTCACCCTGGAGATCGAACCGGGGATCGACGCCGTGGTGGACAGCGAGGGGATGGAGATGGCGCTGAGAAACCTCTTCGAGAACGCGCTGCTCTACTCGCCGGTCTCCCCCGAGATCAGGGTCCGGCTCCGGCGCAGCGGCCGGCACTGCCTGCTCGACTTCCAGGACAACGGGATCGGCATCGGCAGGAAGGAATTGGACCGCGTCTTCGAGATGTTCTACCGGGTGCGCAACCCCGGCGAGAACATCCGGGGCACCGGGCTGGGGCTCTACATCGTGAAATCGGTGGTGGACGCCCACGGCGGCCGCATCTCGGTGGCCAGCGAGGGGATGGGCAAGGGGTGCACCTTTCACATCACGCTGCCGCTTCCCGGCGGGCAGCACCAGAGGGGTCAGTAGATGAACGGGGAGAGACCGCAGATCCTCCTGGTCGAGGACGAGATTCACCTGGCGCGGGGGATCACCTTCAACCTGGAACAGGACGGTTACCTGGTAAGCCACGTGGAGAGCGGTGAGGAGGCCCTGGAGAAGGTCAAGATCGAGAGGTTCGACCTGATCATCCTCGACGTGATGCTGCCGGGGATCAACGGTTTCGAGGTCTGCAAGCAGATCCGGGGGTTGGATTCGCGGGTGCCGGTCCTCATGCTGACGGCGCGCTCCGAGGAACGCGACCGGATCGCGGGGCTGGCCGGAGGTGCCGACGATTACCTGGTGAAACCGTTCAACCTCAAGGAGTTTCTGTTGCGGGTCTCGGGGATGCTGCGCCGTTCAGCCTGGTACCGTCCCGAGCCGGTCGAGGAGGGGTACCGTTTCGGGGAGAACGAGGTGTTCCTGCTCTCCTACCGGGCCCGGACCCCGCAGGGGGAGATCGACCTCACCGATCTCGAGGTGAAGATGCTGTCGCTTTTCTTCCACCGCGAGGGGGAGGCGATCCCGCGCGGGGTGATCCTGGAGAGCGTCTGGGGCTACTCCACCGACGCCGAGACCCGGACCCTGGACAACTTCATCGTAAGGCTCAGGAAGTACTTCGAGCCCGAGCCTTCCAAGCCGATCTACTTCCAGACCGTGCGCGGCGTGGGGTACCGGTTCAGCAGGAAGTCCTGACAATCTGGCACACGGATTACACGGAAACCGAGGCAAAAAGGCAGGTAAGACACAGTCGTTAGGGTAAAACCCTGAAGCCGTATCCTGCCGTTTTTCCGTGTGCGCTTTTACAAAAAAGGGGCCACCTGATTCCAGGCGGCCCCTTTGCTTTTTCTTTTACTCGATCTGCTGTTACAGCCCTGCCTTCTCCTTGATGAGCGCGGCCTTGTCGGTGCGCTCCCAGGTGAACTCGGGAAGTTCGCGGCCGAAGTGGCCGTAGGCTGCGGTCTTGCGGTAGATCGGACGCAAAAGGTCGAGCTGCTCGATGATGGCGCGCGGACGCAGGTCGAAGACTTCACGCACGATCTCGGCGATCCGCTTGGAAGGGATCTTGCCGGTGCCGTTGGTATCGACCATGACGGAGACCGGCTCGGCCACGCCAATGGCGTAGGCGACCTGGACTTCGCACTTGTCGCACAGGCCGGCAGCAACCAGGTTCTTCGCTACATAGCGGCCCATGTACGCTGCGGAACGGTCCACCTTGGAGGGGTCCTTGCCGGAGAAAGCACCGCCGCCGTGGGCGCCGTGCCCGCCGTAGCTGTCCACGATGATCTTGCGGCCGGTCAGACCGCAGTCGCCCATCGGGCCGCCGATGACGAAACGGCCGGTCGGGTTGATCAGGAACTTGGTTTTGGCGTCCATCAGGTTCGCCGGGATGATCTTCTTGACGACTTCCTCGATGATCCCTTCCTTGATCATCTCGTAGGACACCTCGGGGGTGTGCTGCGAGGAGATGACCACGGTGTCCACGTGCACCGGCTTGTCGTCGATGTACTGGATGGAGACCTGGGACTTGGAGTCGGGACGGAGGAAGTCGAGCACGCCGGCCTTGCGGACGTCGGCCAGACGGGATACCAGCTTGTGGGCCAGCAGGATCGACATCGGCATCAGTTCCGGGGTTTCGTTGCAGGCAAAACCGAACATGAGACCCTGGTCGCCGGCGCCCTGCTCCTTGTAAAGGCCGTCGCCTTCGTTCACACCCTGGGCGATATCCGGGGACTGCTTATCGATGGAGGTAAGGATGGCACAGGTTTCCCAGTCAAAGCCCATTGCGGAATCGTTGTAGCCGATCTCGCGGATGGTCTCACGGGCGATCTTCGGGTAGTCGATCACGGCGTTGGTGGTGATCTCGCCGGCGATGACGGCCATGCCGGTGGTTACCAGGGTCTCGCAAGCCACGCGGGCCTTGGGATCCTGGGTCAGGATCGCGTCGAGAATGGCGTCAGATACCTGGTCGGCAACCTTGTCCGGATGCCCTTCTGAGACAGACTCGGAAGTAAAAATGAAATCCTTCATCTCCATATGGAATGAACCCCCTTCTGTGGTGTGCAGCAATTAGCGATCCAAAGCACGGAATTGTATAATCCACCTCTGTCTTTGTCAACGAATTAAACAGTTCCGGGTCGAGCCGACAGCCAGTAGCAGTCAACACGGCAGACACTAAAGGCTCTTTTCGGGAATGTCTGAGGCAACTTGAGCCATCGATTATGAGTTGAAACCAATCTCCCACCGGCTAGACTTTCCGGGCGAGGCATTCCTGTAGGCAAATTAGGTCATGGCTTCTAGAGGAGGGGAGATGAGACTCCTGATACTGGCGCTGGTACTGGTTGCGATCTGCGGTTGCGGAGGTTCGGGAGGGGGAAGCGTGGTGGACGCCCCCCAGCAGCCTCGCGGGCTGATGCTGCAGGTTGCCAGCCAGGCGGGGAACCCTGCCACCGTCTTCTACTCGGCCGAACTCACCCTGCGGTTTCCGGCAGGGGTGGCGGTCAGCGCAGACCCGGGAACCGGCGAGGTACCCTCCAACCTCATTGCAGCCGCCGACCCGACCGCCTTTGTCGGCGCCCGTTACACGGCAGCATCGACAACTGCTCCGGCCACCGTCAAGATGATCATCGCCAACCCGATGGGCCTGGTCGTCGGCCCACTTGCAGCACTTACCTGCAGCGCCACCACGGGCACGGTTCCCGGCACCGGCTCCTTCACGGTCCAGGACTTCGTCTTCAAAGATGCCTCGGGCGTAGCGCTCGATGGCATCACCCCGAAGGTCACGGTGCAAGCGCTCTAGCCGTGTCCCGCAGCATCCATGAGAGGCGGAAGCCCCTGGCCGCCTCCCCAGAGGAACCACGGGGCTCCCAGGCGCCCTGCAACGAAAAAAGCCCCACCGGTGAGGATGGGGCTTTTTTGCGGCTGGCTTCCAGCAGGCTATTCGGCGAGCTTGATCGACTTGATGAACACCGTCTCGACCGGCACATCCTGGTGGCCGGCCTTGTTGCCGGTTTTCACCTCGCGGATGGCATCAACGATATCCATCCCTTCGACGACCTGACCGAACACGGCATAGCCGAAACGGTCCGGGGTCTTGCCGGAGTGGTCCAGGAAGGCGTTGTCGACGACGTTGATGAAGAACTGGGAGGTGGCGCTGTCCACGACGGAGGTGCGGGCCATGGCCAGGGTGCCGCGTACGTTTTTAAGACCGTTGGTCGCCTCGTTCTTGATGGCGAACTTAGTCTTCTTCGGCTGCATGTTCTCATCCAGACCGCCGCCCTGAATCATGAAGCTCTTGATGACGCGGTGGAAGATGGTGTCGTCGTAGTAGGCTTCCTTGACATAGGACAGGAAGTTACGCACCGAGATGGGAGCTTTATCCTTGAACAGTTCGATTTTCACCGTCCCCATCGAGGTTTCCATGACCACCTGGGGATTTTTTTCTTCACTCATGTAGTTACGCTCCTTTGTGTAGAGTTATGCACGTCATTGAATCATCCGGTTTTTTTATCATACAAACCCTCGGAGGTGAATAGTTTTTCCTCATTCAGTTGCAATTTGCCAATCTCCAAGGGTATTATTAGAAACCTGCCGGGGTACTAAGAGATATCCTGAGCCTCGATTCGCACTTTTCCGGAGGAAAAGACATGAGACTGTCCGCGCTGCTTTTGCTCGCTGCCCTGATACTGCCCACCGCGGCCCCGGCGTTGGCCGCTCCGCCCGCCCCGGCGCACGTCGCCAAGGTTGGAGAACCGGCTCCCGGCTTTGTCCTCGACGCCTTGGTCGGCACGGAACAGGGCAAGGAATTCAAGACCATCAACCTGGCCGACTACCACGGCAAGTGGGTCGTGCTCTTCTTCTACCCGATGGATTTCACCTTCGTCTGCCCGACCGAGATCCGCGGTTTCAACGCCGCCCTCGACAAATTCGCAGCGCTCGACGCGGTGGTGCTGGGTGCCTCGACCGACAGCAAGTTCTCGCACCTGGCCTGGGTGCAGCGCGGCGACCTGGGGAACCTCAAGTTCCCGCTGCTTTCCGACCTGAAGAAGGAAACGGCGGATAAGTACGGCTGCCTGGACGAGAAGGAAGGCGTCGCCCTGCGGGCGCTCTACATCATCGACCCGGAGGGGATTCTCCAGTACCAGGTGGTGCACAATCTTGATGTGGGACGCAGCATCGAGGAGACCCTGAGGGTCCTGGAGGCGCTGCAGACCGGCTCGCTCTGCCCGCTGGGGTGGCATCCCGGCGACAAGACGATTAAGAAAACCAAATAGTACTGGACAATGGACAATTGACAATGCGCTGAAGCAAAAAAAATTACCGCCTCACAACAGAGGCGCACAGAGGATCCAGAGAAAAAAGAGAAACCGGTTCGTTTTTTGTCTCTTGCTCTGTGCCCCCTGTGCGCCTTTGAGGTTTACGGCTTATGAGCGAAGCTGTGGTCAGGCTCTGCAGTTACCCCATCATCGCCCGCATCTTTGCGAAGAAACCTTCCGCGTTCTTCTCGGCCTCTTCCTCGGAGGTCTCCTTTACGACGCCGCTTTGTATCACGTTCAGGACAGCGGGCGGGATCTCGTCCAGAAACCGCGACGGGACACGTTCCTGCAGCTTGCCGTACTTCTTGCGGAACAGGGTGCGGGTCATCACCAGCTGCTGGCGCGCCCGGGTGATTCCGACGTAGCAAAGCCGCCGCTCCTCGTCGATGGAATCGTCCTCGTAGATGGAGCGCTTGTGCGGCAGGATCTCGTCCTCCATCCCTACCAGGAAGACGAAGGGGAACTCGAGCCCCTTGCTGGAGTGCAGCGACATGAGCGTCACCGCGTCCTTGCCGTGCTCCTTCTTGTCCTTCCCCGAGAAGCGGTCCTCGTCCATCAGCGAGACCTTCTCCATGAAACCGGAAAGCGTCGCCGCGGGGACCCGCTCCTCGTAGGCGGCCATCGAGTTGATCACCTGCTCGACGTTCTCCACCTTGCGCCGCGCGGCCTTCTGGTCGTCTATGGTCCGGTAGATCTCCGATTCGATCCCCAGCCGCTCGAAGAGGTCCTTCCCCTTCTCGGCGATGCTCCCCTCGCCGTGAAAGCGCTCGGATGCGTCGATCAGGAGATCGTGGAAAGCGAGCACCTTGTCCCGGATCACGTCGGTGACCCCCTCGATCTCCCCTACCCTGCCCAGCGCCTCGAAGAGCGGCACCTCGTTTTCCAGCGACCACTGGTTGATCCGGATCACCGTGTGGTCGCCGATGCCGCGCTTGGGGAAGTTGATGATGCGCAACAGCGCCACCTCGTCCATCGGGTTCGCGATCACCCTCAGGTAGGAGATGGTGTCCTTCACCTCCTTGCGCTCAAAGAACTGGGTCCCCCCCACCAGCACGTAAGGGATGTCCTCGAAACGGAGCTGCTCCTCGAAGGCGCGGCTTTGCGAGTTGGTGCGGTAGAGGATGGCGAAGTCGCTGTAGGGGGTGTCCTTCTTGAAGCGCTCGAGCTGGATCCGCTCCACCACCGAGGTCGCCTCCTCCTCGTCGTCCTGGACGATGCAGAGGTCGATGAGCGGCCCGGTCCCGGTGGCGGTCCAGAGCTTCTTCGCCTTTCTCACCTTGTTGTTGCTGATGACGCTGTTGGCGGCGTCCAGGATGTTGCCGGTCGAGCGGTAGTTCTGCTCCAGCTTTATGGTGCGGCACCCCTTGAAATCCTTCTCGAAATCGAGGATGTTCCCGACGTCGGCGCCGCGCCAGCCGTAGATGGACTGGTCGTCGTCCCCCACCACGCACAGATTGCCGCACCCAGCGGCCAGGCTGCTGACCAAGAGGTACTGGGACGAGTTGGTGTCCTGGTACTCGTCGACCATGATGTAGCTGAAGCGGTCCTGCCAGTGCTGGAGCACCTTGGGGTGGTGCTGCAACAGCTCGGCGGTCAGCATGATGATGTCGTCGAAGTCGATGGCGTTGTAGGCCTTCAAGGCCGACTGGTAGCGCGGGTAGACGAGCGCCGCCATCATCTCCACCTCGTCCGTCGGGTTCGGGGTGAAGCGGTCCGGCGGGATCAGCTTGTTCTTGGCGCCCGAGATGCGAAAGATGATCTGCTCGGCGTCGTACTTCTTGCTGCTCGAGTTCACCTCGCGCACGATCTGGCGCACCAGCCCTACCTGGTCCGCGGTCGAGTAGATGGAGAAGTTCTTCTTGTACCCGAGGCACTCGATGTCGCGCTTCAGGACCCGAAGACCCAGCGAGTGGAAGGTGGAGAGCACGATCCCCTTGCAGTTCTTGCGTCCCACCAGGTGCTCGACGCGCTCCTTCATCTCCTTGGCGGCCTTGTTGGTGAAGGTGACGGCGAGGATCTGGTCGGGCGGCACCTTCTTGTTCAGGATGAGGTGCGCGATCCGGTAGGTGATGACGCCGGTCTTGCCGGAACCCGCGCCGGCCAGGACCAGCAACGGCCCCTCGGTGTGTTTGACGGCGGCGAGTTGTTCGGGGTTCAATCGGGAAAGGTCGAGCATGCAAACCTCTTGATAGTGCGTCCTTTTTTGCAGCCCCACCTGAGCGCGGGCCAAAAAAGAGCCGCCGGTCTGGCAGACGGCGGCCCGTTATAACTACCAGAACGGCCGAGGCAAATCAAGCCGCTATATCCGTGCCAGTTTCCTTCTCGTTGGGCATATGCTATACAGGATGGTTTTCGACCGAAAGCATTAACCAAAGAGGCACACAGAGGTACCCTCAGGAAAGGCACGGCACGTTCTTGCCTCCCGTTCCCGGTTTGCCTTTCCTCTGTGATCCTCTGTGCGCCTCTGTGGTTAAGGCTTTCGTTTATTGAATTTCGCATCTGAATCAGGAGCTTTATATGGACCGTAACGCAGCGACCGAGCGCATTGCCTTTCTTACTCGTGAAATCGAGCGGCACAACCGGCTCTACTACGAAAAGGACATGCCGGAGATCACCGACGCCGAGTACGACGCGCTCTTCAAGGAGTTGCAGGGCCTCGAGACCAGCTTCCCGGAGCTGGCCCTGCCGGACTCGCCGACCCACCGGGTGGGGGGCAAGCCGCTCGCCAAGTTCTCCCAGGTGCCCCACTCGACGCCAATGCTCTCGCTGGAAAACGGCTTCACCGAGCAGGACATCCGCGACTTCGACGACCGGGTGAAACGCTTCCTCGGTCTCGCCTCCGACGCACCGGTCGCCTACATGTGCGAGCCGAAGATGGACGGCCTTGCGGTGGAACTGGTCTACCGCGCCGGTCTCTTCGAGATAGGTTCCACCCGCGGCGACGGCTTGGTGGGCGAGGAGATCACCGAAAACCTGAAGACCATCAAGGACATCCCGCTGCGTCTGCGCGCCGCTAATCCCCCCGAACTCTTCACGGTGCGCGGCGAGGTCTACCTCCCGCTCGCCCCCTTCCGCAAGTTCAACAAGGAGCGCGAAGAGGAAGGGCTCCCGTTTTTCGCCAATCCCCGCAACGCCGCGGCTGGCTCACTACGCCAGCTCGACTCGCGCATCACCGCCAAGCGCCCGCTGACCCTCTTCTGCTACGCCCAGGGCGAGACGCGCGGCATCGAGTTTGCCTCGCAAAGCGACTTCCTCAACCGCATCCCGGAGTGGGGGCTGCCGGTCAACGAGCTCGCCAAGGTTGTGCCGGGGATCGAGGAGGTGGTCTCCTACTACCAGGGGATGATGGAGCGCCGCGACGACCTCCCTTACGAGATCGACGGGGTGGTGATCAAGGTGGACTCTTACGCTCTGCAGCGCGACCTGGGGGAGAAGAGCCGCTCGCCGCGCTGGGCGATCGCCTGGAAGTTCCCGCCGCGCCAGGCGACCACCGTGGTCGAGGACATCGTGCCGCAGGTGGGCCGCACCGGGGTGATCACGCCGGTTGCCCATTTAAAGCCGGTGGAGGTCTCAGGCGTCATGGTCGCCCGGGCCACCCTGCACAACTGGGAAGAGATGCAGAGAAAGGACATCCGCAAGGGGGACACCGTGGTGGTGGAGCGCGCCGGCGACGTGATACCGGCGGTGGTCAAGGTGATCACGGTGGAGGGGGCCGAGCGCCAGGAGCCGCTCCCGATCCCCGCATCCTGCCCCGAGTGCGGCGGCGAGGTGGTGCAGGTGCCGGGCGAGGTGGCGGTGCGCTGCGTCGGGCTCGCCTGCCCGGCCCAGATCCGGGAATCGCTGAAGCACTTCGCCTCGCGCCGCGCCATGGACATCGAAGGGCTGGGGGAGAAGTTCATCGAGCAGCTCTTGAGCCTGCACCTGGTGAAGGACGTGGCGGACATCTACACCCTCACCAAGGAAGAGTTCATGCAGTTCGAGCGCATGGGGGACAAGCTCTCCGAGAACCTCCTGGCCGCCATAGAGAACAGTAAGACCCGCGAGCTCTCCCGGTTCATCTTCGCCCTGGGGATCAGAAACGTCGGGGAGCACACGGCGAAGCTTCTGGCCAACGCCTTCGGCAGCATGGAGAACCTGGCCCAGGCGACCGAGGCGGAACTCACCTCGATCCGGGAGGTCGGCCCGCAGGTCGCCGAAAGCATCACCGACTTCTTCAAAAATAAGGAGAACCAGGAGATCATCAGGAGGCTTTTGGCGGCCGGGGTCACCCCGTCGGTGGAGGAGAAGCGCCTGGGCGGCAGGTTCACCGGCAAGACCTTCGTCTTTACCGGCACGCTGACCCGCTTCACCCGCGACGACGCCAAGAAGATCGTCGAGCTGGAGGGTGGGCACGCCGCGGGGAGCGTTTCCAAGAAGACCGATTACGTCGTGGCGGGAAGCGAGGCGGGGAGCAAGCTGGAAAAGGCCCGGGAACTGGGGGTGCCGGTTCTCACCGAGGACGCGTTCATGGACCTGGTGAAGTAGCCGCGTCCCTCCCGTGGGCAGAGCCGCGGCGATCGTTTGGTCAGCTGACCAGGTGGGCGCGCAGGAAGTAGTGCTTGAGGATCGCGATCAGCCACTGCCGGAAGTTCGAGCCCGTAGTGTGGTGGCTTCCGGTAAGCTTGCCGACGCCATCCCCAGGAAGCGGTTCGCCCACCTGGGGTCCCTCTTCCCGGCTCTCCAGGACCCGGAAGTAAAATGCCTCCAGATCGGCACCCAACTTGTGCCAGTCGTACAGGCTCACCGCAACCTGGCGCGCCTGCTCGCCCAGTCGGGCCGCCAGGGTGGGATTGTCCAACAGGTGCAGGATCTTGGCGGCGAAATCCTCCGCCTCCCAGCCGGCCAGAAGCCCCACCTGCTCCGACTCGAACAGCTGCTTTATGTCCCCCACCGGGTTCGCTACCGTCGGGCGCCCCAGGCTTAGGTACTCGCACATCTTGTTGGGCCAGCGCCCCCAGTTGTAGGGGCGGTCGGCCATGGGGAGCAGGAAGAGGTCCGCGCACCCCAGGTACCAGGGGAGCGCCTCCAGCGAGACGTAGCCCGTGAAGTGCACCAGCGCCTCCACTTCAAACTCCCGCACCATCTCACGCACCGCCTTGCGGGCCTTGCCGGTGATCACCAGCATCACCTCAGGGTACTCTGCGGCCACCCGTTTCAGCGCCTTCAGCACGATCTCGAGATCGAAGTGCGAGGTCGAGGAGCTGAAGCCGAGGATCTTCGCCCCCATGGGGAACCCCATGCGCAGCCGGCACTCCTGCTTGGAGCGGGCCTTGAACCAGTCGGGAAAGGTCCCCCCCGGGATGTGGCAGACCCGCTCCGGGAGCAGCCCCAGCCCGCTGGCCCGGTCGGCAAGCGCGGTGGAGATCACGGTGAGACCGTCTGCCTTTGGCCTGAACGCCTCCTCGTAGTAGGTCTCCAGGCCGCCGAACAGGGTCCGGTACCAGCCGGGCCGGTTTATCTCGATGAGCCCTCCCCTGCCGAACCAGTCGTTCCAGTCGGTGATCCAGGGGAGGTTGTGCTTTCTCACGAAGTAGAGCGCCGGGTAGATGGTCGCGGGGCGGGTTTCGAAACAGTGCACCAGGTCGTAGCGCTCCCTCTCGCGGCTTAAAAAGTAGATCCTGTTCAAGGTGTTCCAGGGGTCCCATCCGGTGCGCATCCGACCCCAGAGCAGATCCGGGATCTCCACCGCGCGCACCCCGTCCCAGTCGAAGGTCCTGATGCCGAAGCGGTCGTTTACCGAGTGCAAAAGCAGCGTCACGCGGTGCCCGCGCCGCACCAGTTGCGCCGCCAGCGCGTGCGGTCGTGCGTAGGCGTCCAACCGGTTGCGGTGACAGATCATCAGGATGTTCAGGCAGCGTCGTGTCATGGTTTCCTCCCCTAAGCGGGCCTGCGCGACCGGCCGGACCCCCCCGGCCCCACGCACGTCGATAAGTTTAGCCACTCTAATCTTAGCGTCAATGGCGCTCCTGACGCTACTGCGGTGTGACCAAGGCCCCCGCGCTGTTCAACCTCTGCACATCTGTAGCCCCCCTCCCCTTCCCCGCCTAACTACCTGTAACCCAACAGGTACCCGCACCAGTCGTGCTGAGTGCTGTGCAACCGGCGATCACGCTGCGGTTAACGCCCGGGAAAGGTGCCTCCAGAAAAGGCTGTTCTCTCAGGTGTTAACGGTCGCTCGCTCCAGCACCTCGGCGGGCACGACCTGTGAAGACCTTTTAATTTAAAGCCCGGCTTTTCCGTCGACATCAGCTGGTAGCCCAGGAGGGAATCGGCAGCAAAGGAGAAAGGAGGTCACCTACGGGACGCCAGGTCTCGCATGCCGTGCACTGCGCTTATGACCAGGAGGAATGGACCGTGCGCCGGCTCCAGCTGACGGAGCAGTCGCAACGTAGCAAAACGACGTGGTAAAAGGAGAAACACCATGAGAAGCATAACCAGGTTGCTCATCATCATTCTGCTGGTGGCGTTGGCGCCGCTTTTCGAGGTACGCCAAGCACTGGCGGCTCCCGGGGATTTCCTCTTCCAGTGGGGCATTCAACCGCTGATCAAGGGCGCTGACGGGGTAGCCGTCGACCCGCAAGGAAATCTCTACGTTGTTGACACAGGCCATATCAGGGTGCTGAAGTTCGGACCTGCGGGGAACCTCCTCGCGCAGTTCCCGGTGCCGGGCGCCACCTGCCCTACGGCACTAGCCCGCGACACCCAGGGAAACATGTTCGTGGCCGACAGCGGCACGAACTCCATCTACAAGTTGGACAGCTCGGGAAATCTGATGACCTCGTGGGGAGGCTACGGATACGGCACCAGGCAGTTCAAGTACCTTACGGCGCTAGCTGTCGACAGCGTCGGCAACGTGTACGCCGCAGACCAGCTGAACTTCTCGATCAAAAAGTATGATAATTCCGGCAATTTCCTCTTGTTGTGGAGCGAAACAAGCGATTACGCCACGAGCGTCTCATCGCCGGGTGCCCTGACGGTGGACAGCAACGACAACGTCTACGTCGGCGACCAGGGGGGACGCCTCCAGAAGTTCACCAGTTCGGGGCAATTCCTAATGTCGTTTTTGGTCAAAGGTTCTCCGCCGACCAACCCCCAGGCCATCAGCGGGGTCGCCGTAGATAGCAGCGGCAGGATCTACGTGAGCCAGGGTGCCTACGGCGCCATCCAGATCTTCGACGCGGCGGGAACCTTCGTTGCGAGCTTTGGCTCCCAAGGGTTCAATGCCGGCCAGTTCGACCACCCCAACGCGATGACGCTCGACTCGGCAGGCACCATCTTTGTGTCTGATTCCCAGCGGGTGCAGAAGTTTTCCGCCACCGGAAGCTACCAGACGTCCTTCGGGGAGGTCGCGGCCAACGGTGAACTGCGCAATCCGCAGGGGCTTTCCGTAGACCGCAACGGGAACGTCTTCGTGGCCGACGAGGGTTTCTTCCGGATCCAGAAGTTCGATGCCTCGGGCAACTTCCTCGCCAAGTGGGGCGAGCAGGGATCGGGGAACGGTAAGTTTGATTACCCAACCGGTGTGGCGGTCGGAGGCAACGACGAGGTCTTCGTGGTCGACCGCGTCCTGGTGCAGAAGTTCGACAGCAACGGGCAATTCCTCACCAGTTGGCCCTCCCTGCAGAGTACCCCCTACGTGTTCAGCGGGATCTATGGCGTGGCGACCGACCCTGCCAGCAACATCTTCATAGCTGATGCCAACGGTGTCGTCGAAAAGTACGACTCCAGCGGGAACTTCCTCCTCAAATGGGGGTATCCCGACTTGCGCAGCTTCAATCCCCTCAACCTGGCGACAGATAGCGGGGGTAATGCCTACACCGTGACCGGCGATCAAGTGTGGAAATTTTCGGGTTCCGGCGCACTGCTGGCTCAGTACGCAACCGGCAAAGGGCGGGGACTGGCGATCGATGGAAACGGCAACATCTACCTGACTCAACCAGAACTCAACCGAGTCCGGGTCTTCGACAGCGGCGGTAACCTCAAGGGCGAATGGGGCACTGCCGGCTCGGGGAACGGCCAGTTTAAAAGCCCGGGCGGCATCGCCATCAACGCCGCGGGGACCGTGGTCTACGTGACGGATCTCAACGACCGGGTCCAGGCTTTTGTGGGATTCGGCCCCAGCTATACCCTGGAATACCTGGCCGGCCCAAACGGCAGCATTACCGGCACAGCCAGACAGATCGTACTGCCCGACGGCAGCGGCAGCCAGGTAACCGCGGTCGCCAATTCCGGCTACCAGTTCATCTCCTGGAGTGACGGCGTGACCACCGCAGCGCGCACCGACTACAACGTCAACGCCAACCTCTCGGTCACGGCCAACTTCTCGCTGATCCAGAGGACCTACACCCTGACCTTCGCAGCCGGCACCGGCGGAACGGTAAGCGGCATTTCGCCTCAGATCCTCTGGCCGGGCGGCTGGAGCTCCTCCGTCAGCGCGGTACCCGCCAGCGGCTACCACTTCGTCAACTGGACCGGCGACAACGGCTTCATCGCCACCACCTGCAACCCGCTACGCCTGCAGTACGTCCAGGCCGCGTACAACATCACGGCCAACTTCGAGCCCGACTCCCAGCCGTCATCTTACACCCTCACTTTTACGGCGGGCACGGGAGGGACCATCAGCGGACCGAGTCCCCAGGTCTTGAGCCCGGGCGCCTCGAGCGTGGCGGTGAGCGCCGTGGCGGGCACCGGTTACCACTTCGTCAACTGGACCGGCACCAACGGCTTTGTCACCACCATCACCAACCCGCTGCAGCTCACCAATGTCGCGGTCAGTCAGACCATCACGGCGAACTTCGCTCCCGATCCCGGAACCTATACCCTCACCTTCTCGGTACAACCCTGGGGCGGTCTTAGTGGTGGAACCTCCCCGCAGGTAGTTATCGCAGGCGCCTCGAGCATCCCGATGACCGCCGTCCCGGCCGATGGTTACCACTTCGTCAACTGGACCGGCGACAACGGCTTCGTGACGACTACAGTCAACCCCCTGGTGGTGACAAACGTCAGGGCCAACATGAACATCACGGCCAACTTCGCGCTCAACGTCGTCACCTATACCCTCACCTTCCAGGCAGGCGCCGGCGGGTCCATCGGCGGGGGGCCCGCGCAGCAGGTCGTAAACACTGGCGCATCGAGCATGGCGATGACCGCCATCCCACTGAGCGGCTATCACTTCGTCGAGTGGACGGGTGACCACGGTTTCCCCAACACCATGGCGAATCCCCTGGTAGTGACCAACGTTTCGGCCAACCATACCATCACCGCCCACTTCGCGGTCGACACCCAGCCGCTGACCTACGGCCTCAACTTCGAAGCAGGAGCAGGCGGCACGGTAAGCGGTACCGTGTTTCAGATCCTCTACCCCGACGGCTGGAGCTCCCCGGTCACCGCCGTAGCGAACTCCGGCTACCGGTTCGTGAACTGGACCGGCGACAACGGCTTCGTAGCGACCAGCGTGAACCCGTTGCAGCTGCAAAACGTCACCTCCGACTACAACATCAAGGCCAACTTCGTCAGCAACAACACGACCTACACCCTGACCTTCGAGGCCGGACCGGGAGGCACCATCAGCGGCACCACCCCGCAGATCCTCTGGCCCGGAGGCTGGAGCTCGGCGGTCAAGGCGCTGCCCAAGTCCGGTTACCACTTCGTCAACTGGACCGGGGATAACGGCTTCGTCAGCACCACCGCCAATCTTGTCGTCATAACGGGAGCCACGGCGAGCCAGAACCTTACCGCCAAATTCGCCCCCAACTGACAACACGCGACATCCTGTTTTCCGGCAGCTCCGCAGGCTCGCCTCCACCCGAGGCGAGCCTTTCTTGTCACACAAAAAAAGCCACCCCCGGGCAGGAGGTGGCTTTTGACGTTTCTGAAGGAAATGACTAGTGTTTGGCGGTGGCAAGTTCGATGCGCTTGAGCATCCCGTTGGCCCTGGCGTCGCACTGGGCGGCCGCCTTCTTGTACCAGAGTGCCGCCTCCTTCAGGTCTTTAGTGCCGGCCTCGCCGCTGAAGAACATCCATCCCAACGCGGTCTGGGCCTTGAGGCTCCCGGCCTGGGCCGCCTTCTTGTACCAGACAACCGCTTCCTGCTTGTCCTGCGGCACCTCTTTCCCCGAGCTGTAGCACCACCCGAGATATAGCTGCGCCTCGACGTCGCCGGACTCTGCGGCCTTGCGCTTTTTACCGAACGGGCTCAGATCGGCAGCAGCTGCGCTCGCGACCGCTTTCGGTGCGGGTGCGGCAACCGTTTTCGGGGCAGGCGCTGCCGCCGTTTTCGGGGCTGGCGTCGCCGGTTTAGCCGCGGGCTTCGGGACGGGGGCAGCCGCGGGGTGCGCTGCGGGGACCGGCTCCGCCTTCTGCGCCATCATGCTGCCGAAACGAAGCTCAGGCATGTCGTCCACCTCGGCTGTGGAGGCAAGAGCGACGGCCGTTGCTGGCGGAGCGACGGCCTTGGCGACCGCGGCCGGCTGGGGCGAGGCAGCGACCGGCGCGGTTTTAACAGTGACGGCCGGAACCGGGGTCGGGACCGTAGCGACGCTCTGAGGCTTGGCGGCAGACGCCGCCGGCTGCTGGCGCAGGGCGTCCAGGCGCTTGAAGTTCTCCAGGGCCTTGGCATCCCCGTGCTCGGAGGCGATGCCGTACCAGACCAGCGCCTTGGCGAGATCGCGCTCGGTCCCCAGGCCGTTCTCGTAGGCCTTCCCCAGGCTGTACTGGGCCGGGGTAACCCCGCTTTCCGCAGCCTTCTTCAGCCAGGGGAGCGCCTCTTCCGGATTCCGGGTCACCCCCTCTCCTGCCTGGAGCATGCAGGCCACCGTGCTCTGGGCCCGGGCGTCGCCCGCCTTGGCTAAGTTCAGGTACTCCTGGTAGGCGGTCACGAAGTCGCCGCTTTTGTAGGCCTTGACCGCTGCGTCGTAATCCGCGTGCCCTAAAGCCGGAACCAGGCCGAACGCCGCCAGGACAGCCAGGGCCAAAAAGGGTTTCTGCGGGTTCATATCATCCCTCCATCTATCGGAATTCAGCGTTCGCCCAACGATTCGTTCAGCGTCTTGGACAGCGGCTTGGTGAGGTAGTTCCAGACCGTCTTGTTGCCGGTCTTGATCTCCACCGACGCGGTCATCCCCGGCTGGATCTTGATGATTTCGGCCGCCTTCCCCAGGTAGTTCTTCCCGATGGCCCTGACACGAACCTTGAAGTACGGCTTGTCGTTGGGGGTACGCACCTCGTCGCTCACCGTGTCGGCGCTTATGTAGGTCACCTCGCCGGAGAGGGTGCCGTAGATCGAGTAGTCGTAGGCGTCCATCTTGATGGTCGCCGGCAGCCCCGGCCTCACGAAGGCGACGTCCGCGGTCTGCACCTTCACCTCGAACTCCAGCTTGTCGTCGCTGGGGACGATCTGCATGATCTCCTCGCCCGGCCGTGCCACCCCACCGCGGGTGGTGATGCGGATGTTGCGCACCACGCCGTCCATGGGTGCCTCGATCACCGTGTTGATGAACTGGTCCTTGCGCTGGGTCAGCACCTGCTGCACGGCCTCCAGCTCGTCGGTCGCCTTGGAGAGCTCGGCCTGTGAGTCCTGCAGGTACTTGTTGCGGATGTTGGCGATCTTCCCTTCGATCTCGACCACGTTGCGCTGCAGCCTTAAGACCTCGGCTTTGCTGACGTCACCGGTCTTCAAAAGCGGCAGGTTCATGGCCAGTTCGTCCTTGGCGAGCTCGCGGGACTTCTCCAGGGTGGCGAGGTCGTCTCGGATGGCTGCCTGGCGCTTGCGGAACAGGGTCTCGTTGTTGGCGATCAGCTCGGGAAAGGCGCGCAGCTCCTTGGGGAACTGGGGCTCGTGCCCGGCGATCTCCGCGTTCAGGCGTGCGATGGTCGCCTTCAGGGAGCCGGTCTTCGCCAGGGTCTCCAGGTAGGAGGTCTGGGTCTTCACCTGCTCGAAGATGACCAGCTTCTGCCCGCGGCGCACCAGGTCGCCTTCCTTCACCAGGATGTCCTTGATGGTGCCGCCGTCGGCCGCCTGGATCACCTGGTTGCGCGAGCTTGCGATCACCGAACCGGGAGCCCTGATGATGATGTCGATCTTCGCCCAGGCGGACCAGGCGCAGAAGGTTGCGATCACCACGGCGCTGGTGATGAAGAGTATCTTTCCTGAGGGTTTTGCGGTACGTCGTTGGTCTTTCATGTCGGTATAACCTTTCCTCGCTGGTACTCGTTGTGTTCCGATTTCCGCCCTGCCCCTACCCCTGCCCGGAGAGTCGGGAGAGCACCGCGTCGCGGGGGCCGTCCATGTGGAGTTTCCCCCCCTTCATCACCAAAAGGCGGTCCAGAAGCGGCAGGAGCGCGCTCTTGTGGGTCGCGACCAGGAGCGTCGCCCCCTCGGAGACCACCTGCTTCAGGGTCGCCACCAAAAGCGCCTCGGTGCCGGCGTCCATGGAGGCGGTCGGCTCGTCCAGGAGGATGATCTGCGGCTTGGCGAGGATCATCCGGGTGAGCCCGATCGCCTGGCGCTGCCCGCCGGAGATCCCCCTCCCCCCTTCCGAGATGGGGAGCGCGAGCCCCTTGGGGTGCTGGCGTACCAGCTCGAAGAGCCCGGTCTTCTTGGCGGCCTCGAGGATCGCCTCGTCGCCGGGGTCGGGGAGCCCCTGCAGCACGTTGTCGCGCAAGGTGCCGCTCATCAGGTGGATGTCCTGGGGCAGGTAGAAGATCGCCTGGCGCAGCACCCGGGGAGAGATGAGCGAGATGTCCATGCCGTCCAAAAGCACGCGTCCCGCGGCCGGCCGGTAGAGCCCCGAGGCGA
This sequence comes from Geomonas silvestris, assembly GCF_014193515.1. Taxonomy (GTDB): domain Bacteria; phylum Desulfobacterota; class Desulfuromonadia; order Geobacterales; family Geobacteraceae; genus Geomonas; species Geomonas silvestris. The sequence goes on from NZ_BLXX01000004.1 coordinate 103,164, forward strand.
GCTTCAAGAGGGTGCTCTTGCCGCTGCCGATCGACCCGATGATCCCGACCCGCTCGCCGGGCCTGATGTCCAGGTTCCCGACCTCGAGCGCGGCGAACTCCCGGTCGTAGCGGAACACGGCCTGCTCGACCTTGAGCTGCCCTTCCAGGTGCCCGGGAATGAGGGCATGGGCCCGGTCGTCGAGTTCGTTGGGGAGGCTTAAAAGCTGGTCCAGCCCCTGGATGGCGGATTTTGCGTGCCCCCAGCGCATCATGAAGCCGGGGAGTTGCCCCAGGGGGGAGAGGATCCGCCCCGAGATGATGCTGCAGGCGATGAGCGCCCCCATGGTCATCTGGTGCAGGGTGACCAGGTAGGCTCCGAAGCAGACCAAGGCCACGTAGGCCATCTGGGAGAGGAAGCTCACGATGTTGCCAGGGAGCACCGAGTAGCGCTTGAGCTTGTCGTCCACCTCGGCCGCCTCGTTATTGAGAGCGTTCCAGCGGCTCTGCAGCTCGAACTCGGCCCCGTTGGCCTTCACCATCTCGATGGAGTCGATCGACTCCACCAGAAGTCCCACCTTGCGGTTACTCTGCCCCTGGTTCAGCTTGGTGTACTTCTTGATCTTCCACAAGAAGAGGATGCCCGAGAGCGCGGAGATGCAGAAGAAGATGAGCGGCACCACGGCGACGAGGCCGCCGATCAGGTAGATGATGTAGATGAAGAAGAAGGCAAAGGGGATGTCGGCCAAAAGGAAGAGCGACGCCGAACTCATCACGCCGCGCACCAGCTCGAGCCCCTTGATCTGCGAGGAGAGCGTCCCCACCGACTTGGGGCGGAAGCTCATATGGATCCCCAGGGCACGCTCGAAGAACCACTCCGAGAGTTCCACGTCGATGAGCGTCGAGGTCTTGTCCAGGATGGTGCCGCGCACCTGGGTGAGCACCACGTTGAACAGCGTGGCGAGCACCACCCCGGCGGTCAGCACGAAGAGCGTCTGGTAGCCGTTGTGCGGGATCACCCGGTCGTAGACCTGCAGACTGTAGATCGAGGTGGCGATGGCCAGGAAGTTGATCAGGAAGGTGGCCAGGAGCGCCTCGGCGAAGACGCTGCGGTATTTCCCAACCGTCTGCCAGATGACGTCCAGCGAGCGGGTCTGGCTTCCGGCCGTGAGCTCGCGGACTGGGATGCTCAGGCACTCGGCGCCGATCCCGTCGATGGAGACCTTCCTCCCCGCCGAGGGCTGGGCGAGCCAGCTGCCGTCCGGGTTGCGGGAAACCGCCACGCACCAGCCGTGCTGCGGGTCGCGGGCCAGAAACGGGCAGTCCGGCGCGTCGGGGTTGGCCAAGGGTTTGGGGATCCCGTCCAGGCGCCCCGCCTTCCAGACCCGCTGCACCAACGCGGCCATGCCTTCCTGGGCACCGGCCCGGTCGATCTCCTTGGCCATTTCGTTCAGGCAGGCGCGCGGCACCGCCTGGCCCACCAGCATGGCGGAATGTTCGATGATGGGAATCAGGGTCGAGTCGCTCATTTTTTCACTTCCAGTCGTAGGTTGTCGGTGTACAGCGCCAGTTTCAGGGAGGTGACCGCCAGCTGGGCTCGGGCGTCGGCAACGCTCAACTCCGACTGGGTCGCCTCGCGCACCGCGTTAAGGACGTCGAGCCAGGCCTTGCGGCCGATGATGTACTGCCGTTTGTACGATTCCGCCACATCCTGGGCGCTGGTGCGTGCCCGGTTGGCGAACTCCAGCTGGGTCCGGGCCGCCTCGCGGTCGTTCCAGGCGTTGGCGATTATCCGCTCCAGGTCGCGCAGGGTCGCCTCGCGCTCCTGGCGGGCCGCCCGGGTACGCGCCTCGGCCGAGGCCACCCCCGTGAAGGCCGAGAGGCCGGCGCCCGGCTGCGCCTGCACCACGGCCATGATCCGGTTGTCGCTGGTGGCGCCGTAGATCCCCGCGTTGTTGTTGAAGCTCTTCTCGTAGCGCAGGGCCACCTGGGGCCAGAGCACCGCCTTTTTCACCGTGACCTCCGCCTCGGCGGCGCGCTCCTCGAAACCGAGCCGCGCCAGCGACGGGGAGACGGCGACCGCGTCGTGCACCGCTGCATCCCTGCTGCCGGGAACCGTTAGGGCGGCGAGATCAACGGGAACCGTCTCACTCACCTGATGGCCGGAGAGCTGGGAAAGCGTGGTGAGGCTGCGGGTGAGCGCCTGGTTGATGACCGAGAGGTCGTTCATCGCCTGGGAGAGCCGGGACAGCGAGAGCTGGTGGTCCACCTCCGGGCTTATCTCGGAGGCGACCCGGCGCTTGATGGTCTCGTCCAGAAGCTCGTGCTGCTTCAGGTTTTGGCGGCTGATTTCCCGGCGCTCCTGCTGGCGCACCGCGTCGACGTAGGCCTCGATGAGCTGGGAGACCACGTCGTACTGGGCCTCGCGGATCGCCTTGTCCGAGGCATCGTACTGGGCGCGGGCGGCCTGGATGCCGCCGGTGATGCTGCCGCCGGCCCAGAGCACCTGCTGCAGCCGGAACACAACGTTGTTGTTCCCTTCACGGTCGGTGTTGGTCTCGATGCTGGGGGCGGGAAAGCGCTGCCATTCGGCGCTCTTCACGTCGGCGGCCGCCGCCTCGCGGGCCGACTCCTTGGAGAGGATCGTGGGGTAGCTAGCCGATGCGGCGCTCATGAGCTGCTCGAAGCTGTAGGTTGCGCCCTGCGCCTCGCCGGATAAAAGCGCCGAGCAGAGGAGTCCTGCCAGTAGTGCGTGTCGAACCATGTTCACCTGTCCTGGGTGGCTTATAGCGGATCTCGAACGCCGGGTGTCCCGTCCAACTGGTCGGGAAGCCGCACGGTCCGGCTGCAACGGAAGTCAATAATTTGAAAAGGTGTCAACACCAGAAGAGCCGGTTCAGCTTTATAACTGTCAAAGCCGCAGTATTCACCTCAATATCCGGGACGCACTTACTACTTCCGCCAACGTTCACTGCACAACTGCAACTGCTGTGCCTGCTACCACTGTCACTGTCTTTATCTTCTGTCTGTGGTTCCCGCTTCCATGCAGAATAAAAAAAGGCGGTGCCGCACCTGGTAACTGGTGCGGCACCGCCCATTGACAGTAACTGATTACCTGGTTGTTAGCTCAGGTGGAAGGTGTGACCGTCGCCCTGCAGCGTAAGCGTGGTGTAGTTGCCTACCAGGGTGAGCGATTCGACCGCGTTGTGGGCGCTGTCGAAGTAGGTCAGCGTGCTGCCGCTGAAGGCCCACTGGCCGGCCGAGCCGACCTGTCCCGCCGTGGAGACGTGGTGCGTCCCGTCGTTCAAGAGGGTACCCACGCCGGTGTCGAGTTGGATGACGTCACTGTCCGCAGAGCTCAAGCCGGTGATGACGGAGCCCCCGTTTTGCGCGGCATCCAGGATGAAGGTTTCGGTTTTGCCATCGGTGGCGCCGATGGTGTGGTTGCCGGTGCCACCCAGATGGATGGTGGTGTCGCCGGAGTCGCCCAGGCTCACGAAGTAGTTGCCGTTGGCGCTGCCCCCCAGGACGATGGTGTGGTTGCCGCCGTAGTTGTGCAGGGCAAGGCCCGTAGTCCCGGCATCGTTCAGCACGACGGTATCGTCGGCGGCCAGGTGGGCCGTACCGGAGAGGAGGTTGTTGAACTCGTTGGCGGTCAGGTGCAGGGTGTTGTCCGAGGCGTCCACCGTCACCGCGTTCTGCACGAGGCTCATGCTGGGATCGGCGTCCAGTGCGGTCTGGATGTGCGCCGCGGTATCCAGGATGTTGTAGGTGAGGATACCGGTAGTGTCGGCGGTATGGATCGTCGTGATGTCGGCGATGCTCGCGCTGCCGTCCACGACGACATGGACGCCGTTGGTGACGTAGGTGCCGGCGCCCAAGTTGCTGCTTGCGTCGAGGACCAGGTTTGCTGCGGTGTCCTCCACGGTGGCCGTGGTCACGGTGGCAGCGTAGACATCGATGGCGGCAAGCTCCGCAACGGTGGCGGAGTTGGTCACGTGGACGTTGTGGGCGGCAGTGTAAGCAGTGCCGGCGTGGTCGGCCTGGATGTTCGCCAGGGTGTCGCTCACGGTGGAAGCGGTGACCGTGGCGGCGTAGACGTCGATGGCGGCGAGTTGCGCCACGCTGGCGGCGTCGGCGACCGTCACGTTGTGGCCGGTCGTGTAGCCTGCGCCTGCGTGGTCGGCGGTGATGTGGGCCAGGGTGTCGGTGACGCTGGAGGCCACCACGGTGCCGACGTTTGCCAGTGCGTCGAGGGTGGCAAGTTGGGCGACACTCGCCGTGTCGGTGACGTTGACGGTATGGCCGGCGGTGACGTAGGTGCCGGCGTCGGCCGTCAGGTTGGCCAGCGTATCGCTGACGATGAGGGCGGTAACCGTCCCCCCTGCCCCGTTCATGCCGTCCAGGACGGACAGTTGGGTGAGGCTTGCGGCGTCGGTGACGGTCAGGTTTTTGCCGTTCGCCACGTAGCCCCCCGCGTTGGCCAGGATGTGGGCCTCGGTGTCCTTGATCGCGGTGTAGCTCACCGTGCCGGCGGCGGCGTCGATGTCGGTGAGCTGCTGGATCGAGGCCGCGTCGGAGACGGTCACGTTGTGGGTGGCGGTGGCGTAGGTGCCGGCGCCGGAGTTGCTGGCGGCGTCGGCTGCCAGGTTGTCGGCGCTGTCGGTGATCGTCGTGTAGGTGACGGTACCTGCTGCCGCGTCGATCTTGACGAGCTGATCGACCGTCGCGGTGGTATTGACGTTCGCGTTGTGCCCTGCCAGGTAGGTGCCTGCGCCGGAGTGGGTGACCGCATCGGCGGCCAGGCTGCTGGCCGAGTCGTCGATCGTGCCGTAGCTCAGGCTGCCGCTGCCGTTGGCGGAGTCGATGGCCGAGAGCTCCGCGACGCTGGCCGTTCCGGTGACCGTCACGTTGGAACCCGCGCCGATGTACGCGGAGGCCACGCCCGCCGGCACCAGGTTCCCCGCGGTGTCGGTCAGGTTGAGGGCGGTCACCGTGCCGGTGGTCATCCCGTCGATCGTTGAGAGTCCGCCGACCGAGATCCCGTCGGTCACCGTCACGTTGACGGTACCGCCTACGTAGCCGCCGGCGTTCGCCTGCAGGTTCGTCGAGGTATCGACGATGTCGGTGTAGTGGACCGCGCCGCCGCCGTTGGCGGTGTCGATGGCAGCGAGCTGCTGCAGGTTCGCCGCATCGGTAACGGTCACGAGGTGACCGGCGGTGACATAGGCCGTGGCGTCTGAGGTCAGCGCCCCGGCAGCGTCCGCGAAGTCCGCCGCGTTACCGGTCAGCTCACCGTAGCTTGCGATGGTGTTGCTGTTGGTGCTTTCGATGGTAACCAGTTGGGCCAGGGTCGCCGCGTCGGTGACCGTCACCGAGTAGGCATTGCCGGCGCCGTGCAGGCCGACGAGATCGGCCACCAGCCCGCTGACGGACGCGGTGATGGTGCCGGAGGTCACGAGGTCGAGGGCGTTCAACTCCGTCACGGCCGGGGTGCCGGTCACGGTGAGGTTCTCGGTCCCGGAGAGCGTGATGCCGCTCGCGCCGAGCACGCTTGAGATCTCGGCGTTGCTGCCGATAAGCGTGGTCACCCCGGTGGCGTCGACGGTATGGGTGGTGACCCCGTCGATGGTGGTCAGTTCGGTCGCGGCTGCGCCGCCGGTCACCGAAACGGTGTAGTCGTGGCCTGTGCCGGTGAGGGTCGACAGGGAGGCGGCGCTGTGGTCGGTGAGGGTCGCCGTGATTACGCCGGAGGTGGCGAGGTCGAGCGCGTTCAACTGGGCCACGGTCGGAGTGCCGGTGACGGTGAGGTTCTCGGTCCCCGAGAGGGTGATGCCGCCTGCACCGAGGACGCTCGAGATCTCGGCGTTGCTGCCGGTAAGAGCGGTCACGCCGGTGGCGTCCACGGCATGGGTGGTGACGCCGTCGATGGCGGTAAGATCGGTCGCGACTGCCCCCCCGGTCACCGCGATGGTGTAGTCGTGGCCTGTGCCGGTGAGGCTCGCCAGGGAGGCGGCGCTCTGGTCGGTAAGGGTCGCCGTGATCACCCCGGAGGTGGCGAGGTCGAGCGCGTTCAGCTCGGTCACCGTCGGGGTGCCGGTGACGGTGAGGTTCTCGGTGCCGGAGAGCGTGACGCCGCCTGCGCCAAGGACGCTTACGATCTCGGCGTTGCTGCCGGTAAGCGCGGTCACGCCGGTCGCGTCCACGGTATGCGTGGTGACGCCGTCGATGGTGGTGAGATCGGTCGCGGCTGCGCTGCCGGTCACCGCGATGGTGTAGTCGTGCCCCGTGCCGGTGAGGGTCGCGAGGGAGCTGGCGCTGTGGTCGGCAAGGGTCGCCGTGATCGCACCCGAGGTCGCGAGGTCCAGCGTGTTCAACTCAAGCACCGTCGGGCTGCCGGTGACGGTGAGGTTCTCGGTCCCGGAGAGGGTGATGCCGCTGGTGCCGAGCACGGCGAGGATCTCGACGTTGCTGCCGGAAAGCGCGGTCACCCCGGTGGCGTCCACGGTATGGGTGGTGACGCCGTCGATGGTGGTCAGATCGGTCGCGACTGCGCTGCCGGTCACCGAAATGGTGTAGTCGTGGCCCGTGCCGGTGAGGGTCGCCAGGGAGGCGGCGCTGTGGTCGGCGAGGGTCGCCGTGATCACCCCGGAGGTCGCCAGGTCGAGCGCGTTCAACTCGAGCACGGTCGGGGTGCCGATGACGGTGAGGTTCTCGGTCCCCGAGAGCATGATGCCGCCGGCGCCGAGCACGCTCGAGATCTCGGCGTTGCTGCCGGTGAGAGCGGTCACGCCGGTCGCGTCGACGGCATGGGTGGTGACGCCGTCGATGGCGGTCAGATCGGTCGCGGCGGCACTGCCGGTCACCGTGATGGTGTAGTCGTGGCCTGTGCCGGTGAGGGTCGCCAGGGAGGCGGCGCTGTGGTCGGTAAGGGTTGCCGTGATCACCCCGGAGGTCGCGAGGTCCAGCGCGTTCAACTCAAGCACCGTCGGGGTGCCGGTGACGGTGAGGTCCTCGGTGCCGGAGAGCGTGATGCCGCTTGCACCGAGCACGGCGAGGATCTCGGTGTTGCTGCCGGAAAGCGCGGTCACCCCGGTGGCGTCCACGGTATGGGTGGTGACGCCGTCGATGGCGGTCAGATCGGTTGCGGCTGCGCTGCCGGTCACCGAAATGGTGTAGTCGTGCCCCGTGCCGGTGAGGGTCGCCAGGGAGGCGGCGCTGTGGTCGGTAAGGGTCGCCGTGATCGCCCCGGAGGTGGCGAGGTCGAGCGCGTTCAGCTCGAGCACGGTCGGGGTGCCGGTGACGGTGAGGTTCTCGGTCCCCGAGAGCGTGATGCCGCTCGCGCCGAGCACGGCGAGAATCTCGGTGTTGCTGCCGGAAAGCGCGGTCACCCCGGTGGCGTCGACGGTATGGGTGGTGACGCCGTCGATGGTGGTCAGATCGGTTGCGGCTGCGCTGCCGGTCACCGAAATGGTGTAGTCGTGGCCGCTGCCGGTGAGGTTTGCCAGGGAGGCGGCGCTGTGGTCGGTGAGGGTCGCCGTGATCACCCCGGAGGTGGCGAGGTCGAGCGCGTTCAGCTCGGCCACGGTCGGCGTGCCGGTGACGGTGAGGTTCTCGGTCCCCGAGAGCGTGATGCCGCCTGCAGCGAGCACGCTGGAGATCTCGGCGTTGCTGCCGGTGAGTGTGGTGACGCCGGTCGCGTCGACGGCATGGGTGGTGACGCCGTCGATGGCGGTCAGATCGGTGGCGGCTGCACTGCCGGTCACCGTGATGGTGTAGTCGTGGCCCGTTCCGGTGAGGGTCGCCAGGGAGGCGGCGCTGTGGTCGGTGAGGGTCGCCGTGATCACCCCGGAGGTCGCCACATCCAGCGCGTTCAGCTCGGCCACCGTCGGCGTGCCGGTGACGGTGAGGTCCTCGGTCCCCGAGAGCGTGATGCCGCTTGCGCCAAGGACGCTTACGATCTCGGCGTTGCTGCCGCTAAGAGCGGTCACGCCGGTGGCGTCCACGGTATGGGTGGTGGCGCCGTCGATGGCGGTCAGTTCGGTCGCGGCGGCACTGCCGGTCACCGAAATGGTGTAGTTGTGGCCCGTGCCGGTGAGGGTCGCCAGGGAGCTTGCGCTGTGATCGGTAAGGGTCGCCGTGATCACCCCGGAGGTCGCCAAATCCAGCGCGTTCAGCTCGGTCACCGTCGGGGTGCCGGTGACGGTGAGGTTCTCGGCCCCGGAGAGCGTGATGCCGCTTGCGCCGAGCACGGCGAGGATCTCGACGTTGCTGCCGGAAAGCGCGGTCACCCCGGTGGCGTCCACGGTATGGGTGGTGACGCCGTCGATGGCGGTCAGATCGGTCGCGGCTGCGCTGCCGGTCACCGAAATGGTGTAGTTGTGCCCCGTGCCGGTGAGGGTCGCCAGGGAGGCGGCGCTGTGGTCGGTAAGGGTCGCCGTGATCGCCCCGGATGTCGCAAGGTCCAGGGTGTTCAACTGCGCCACGGTCGGCGTGCCGGTGACGGTGAGGTCCTCGGTGCCGGAGAGCGTGATGCCGCCTGCGCCGAGCACGGCGAGGATCTCGGCGTTGCTGCCGGTAAGCGCGGTCACGCCGGTCGCATCGACGGTCTGCGTGGTGGCGTTGTCGATGCTGGCCAGGTTGGCCGCGGTGGCGGTTCCGGCAACGGTGATGGTGTAGTCGTTGCCGCTGCCGGCAAGCTGGGCCAGGGTAGCGGCATTGTGGTCCGAGAGGACGGCCGTGATGACCCCGGTGGTCGCCGAGTGGAGGGAGTTGGCCTCCGCGACCGTTACTTGGCCGGAATTCACGGTGACCGCCACGGCGGGGTCGAATGCCACGCCGCCGGCGGTGGCGGCGAGGATCTCCGTGACGCTGCCGGTGATCTCGGAAACCGAGGTGGCGTCCACCACGATGGTGGTGGCGGCATCGATGGCGTTCAGGTCGGTGGCACTCACCGGCGTGGCGTCCGTCACGGTGATGGTGTAGGCGTTGTTCCCGGCGTGCAGGCCGGCCAGGGTCGCCGCGCTGCCGGCGATGGTGGCGGTGATGACCCCGGTGGTGTCGTCGTCGATGAGGTTCAGGTTGGCGACGGAGGCGACGCCGGTCACGGTGGCGTTGTAGTCGGTCGCGGTGGTGATGCCGGCGGAGTTGATGGTGGTCACGATGTTGGCCGCGGTACCGGTGATGCCGGTGATGTGGGTGGCGTCGACGGTGCCGCCGGTGAGCCCATCGATGGTGTTCAGGTTGGTGGCACTGGCCGTTCCGGCGTCGAGGGTGACCCCGACGTTGGCGTCGTGGTTGATGGTGGCGGCGTTCAGCACGGTGGCCACCTGGGCTGCACTCCCCGTGATGCTGGTCACCGCATTGGCGTCGACCACCGCGGTCGTGTTGGCGGAGATTAGGCTCAGGTTGGCCGCGCTCGCCACTCCGGCATCCACGGTGACCGCAACGCCGGCTGCGGTGTCGATGGTGCTCGAGCCGACAGCGCTGGCGATGGCGGCAGCCGAGCCGGTCAGGATCCCTACGCCGCTGGCGTCCACATTCACCGTGGTAACGCCGTCGAGGGTGGTCAGGGCGGCGGCGTCCACGCTGGCGTCGGTTACCGTGATGCTGTAGGCGTTGCCGGTGCCGGTCAGGCCCGAAAGATGGGCGATGTCGTGCTCGGCGATGGTCGCGGTGATGACGCCGGTGGTGTTGGCATGGATCGCCTCCGCCTGGGCCACCGTTGCGCTGCCGGTGACGCTGACTATAACGTTGGCGGCGGTGTCGATGGTCGCCGCGCCGGTGGCGGTGGCGATGTCGGCCGCCGTGCCGGTCAGGGTGGCGACGCCGCTGGCGCCCACGTTCACGGTGGTGATGCCGTCCAGGGTGATCAGGTCGGCGGCGTTCACGCTGGCGTTGGTGACGCTGATGGTGTAGGCATGGCCGCTACCGGTAAGCCCCATGAGGGTCGTGATGTCGTGGTCGCCTATGATGGCGCTCACCGCACCGGTCCCGTTGTCGGCGTTGATCGCCTCCACCTGGGCCACGGTCACGGCATCGGTCACGGTGGCGGCGTAGTTCGCGGCGGTGTTGATCCCGCCGGCGGCGATGAGGGTGGCGAAATCGGCGCTAGAGCCGGTGACGGTGGTGACCGCCGTCGCATCCACCGTATGGGTGGTGGCGGCGTCGATGGCGTTCAGGTTGGCGGCGCTCGCGGAGCTGTCTGTGACCACCACGGTGTAGTCGTGGCTGCCGGTCAGTGTGGCCAGGGTGGCGGCGGAGCCGTCGCTGATGGTCGCGCTGATCCCGCCGGTGCCGTTGTGGGCGTCGATCTGGTTCGCGGCGCTCACGCTGACCGGGGTGTTCACTACTGCGTCGAAGTTGGCGGTCGTCACACCGGTGGAGGCGACCAGCGTGGCGAACTCGGCGGCCGAGCCGGTGATGCCGGTGACCGCGGCGGCGTTCACCACTCCTGTGGTGGCGGCGTCGACGGTGTTGAGCTGTGCGGCGGAGGCCGTAGTGTCGGTAACGGTGATGCCGTAGGCGTGGCTGCCGGTAAGTCCGACCAGGGTGGCGAGGGCGCCGTCGCTCAAGGTGGCGGTGATGGTGCCGCTGCCGTTGTCGGCGTCGATGGCGTTCGCCTGGGCCACCGTCGCAGCGCCGGTCACGGTGGCGTCGTAGCTGGTCGCCGTGGTGATGCCGGTGGAGGCGATCAGGGTGGCGAACTCGGCGGCCGAGCCGGTGATGCCGGTGACCGTGCTGGCGTTGACGCTCCCCGTGGTGAAGGAGTCGATGGCGTTCAACTGCGCGGCGCTGGCGCCGGTATCGGCGACGGTCACCGGGTGACTTCCGGTGAGGTACCCGCCGGCGTTGGCCGCCAGTTCGGCTGCAGTTCCGGCGACGCCTGCATAGGTAACGGTCCCGGTGGTAAGGGCGTCGATGGCGGCCAGCTGGGCGATAGCGACCGAGCTGTCGGTGATGGTGACGGGGTGATTGCCGGAGACGTAGTTACCGGCGTTGGCGACCAGTGCTGCGGCCGAGCCGGCAATGCCGGTGTAGGTCAAGGTCCCGGTGGTCAGGGCATCGATGGCGGTCAGCAGGTCGATGGTCGCGGTGTCGGTGACGCTAGCGTCGACGCTGCCGGAGAGATAACCGCCGGCATTGGCCGCCAGGTGGGAGGCGGTATCGCTGATAAGGGTGGCCTGCACGCTGCCGGCGTAGACGTCGATGGCGCTCAGTTCGGCGATACTCGCGCTGCCAAGCACCTGGACATCGTGACCGCTGCTGTAGCCGGCGCCGGCGTGGTCGGCCTGGATGTGAGCCAGGGTGTCGACGATGGTGCCGTAGTGCAGGGCGCCGGTCGTATTGGCATCGATGGCGGCGAGTTGTGCTACGGTGGCGCTGTCGCTTACCACCACGTTTTTCGCGCCGAGGTCGGTTCTTCCCGCCAGGTTTGCGGCGGTGTCGACCACCGCGCCCTGCACGGCGCTGACCGAGCCGGCCCCGGTGATGGCGGTTGCCTCGTCGATGGCGGTGGCGATGGTGTCGACGGTCCCCATGACACCTGCAAAGCTTGCTGCCGCGGCGACCGCGTTGCTGGCACCGGAATTGAGAATGGCGGAATGGATGGCGTCGAGGTCGGCGCTGTTGCCGAGGTCCAGGTGATGGTTGGCATCAAACGTGGTCCCCAGCAGGCTCGCGATGGCATCGAGGACTGCGGCGCCCGTGCCGCTGCCGGCCTTTTCGGCTTCGCTGATCACGGCAGCGAGCTGCGCCGCGGCCTTCTGGACCGCCAGGGCGGCGGCCGCGTCGCCGGAAGCGGCGGACAGCGGGTCGTAGCTCATGAGGTTCTTGTTCAGGGCGCTCAGCCCCAGCGCCGCTTCCACGGCCTGTTCGGCCTGGGCGACGCTCGCTCCGCCGTTCGCCTCAAGGTAGCTCTCGATGAGGGTGGTGATCGGGTTCATGAGCACCGAGGTTCCCTGGGCTGAGCTGAACACCATGGTGTTGGCCACCTGGGTGTCGGTGTTGGTGCCGCCGGAGACCATGATGTTGCCGGTCTTCGTGGTGACGCCGGAGAAATGGCCGGTGCCGTCGGTGGTGATCCCGGTGAACTCGCTCTCCTGGATCTTGCCGTCGTGGTTCTCGTCGATGTAGACCCTGGCGCCGGTTACGTAGCCGTCGGCCACCACGCCGCTTATGGCCGTGCCGCCGGGAGCCGCGGGGCTCGAACTGGAGCCGCCGCTCAGCCCAACCGCCGCGCCGACGCCCCCCCCCACGGCGGCCACGCCGCCTGCCACCCAGGGAAGGTAGCCGTGCAGCACCCCGTGCCCCTCGGCGGCCGCGCCGGAACCGGCACTCCCCTCGAGGGCGCAGTCGCCCGTCGGGCCCATGGCACCGGGTGCGCCCGTGGCGCCGGAGGCGTCGGCCACCAGGAAGGCCCCCTGGTCCCCCACCTGCCCTGCCGGCGCCTCGACGCTCTGCGCCGTCTCCGTGACCTCACTCCCCTGCTCCAGCGCTGCCGCATCGCTCTCAGGTCCCTGACCGGGGTGAAGTGCTGCCTTGGCGAGGACCGTCGCCGCCGGCGCCGGATGGGCGGCGTCGACAACCTTTGGTCCCTGCATCCCCTTGGTGGGAAGCTTCGAGTCTGCCTTGCCGTTTTGGAGTTCGTTGCGAGATCCGTGAGACATGTCCATTCTCCTTTGAGGTATGAATATACGTGCTGAATAGGACTTACAAGGGTGTCCCCTACCCGCAAGCCGGAGCGCAACCGACACGTGGAGCTGATTTGGCCATCCGGGAACCAGGGGACATTGCTGCAACTAATCGGGCGCTACTGTCAAAGCTGAAGTAAAATTCTGGTTATAATTTTCACACATCTGTCAAAAATCCCCCTCGGCCCACTCCACTTATCTCACTACATCAGCCACTTGCAGAGATCAGCCAGATATCCATCAGTGGATCCAGAAGCAAATCCCTAAATATCTATAACCATGTTATTCATGATCTCTTTTTGGCCTAAAGCTAGGGACTTGAAACAATGCACGTAGGAAATACTGCCAGAATGGATTTGCCGATTGTCTCCTCAGGGAACCGTTGCGGCCAGTCCGGCGCATCCCCGGTTTGCGGCGCTAGCTGCCACAACGAAAAAAAGCCGCCCCCCAGAGGGGGCGGCCCGATTGTCGCGGCGGCAGGTAACGGTTTAGAAGTTCGTGCCGGTCCCGCCGGTGGACCCGCCGGTGGTACCGGTGGGGTTGGTGGGGACCACCACCGGGATGGGGGGCGGGGTGTAGGATACCGGGGTGGCGCTCGCGGTGATGGTGCTGCTCGCCGCCGTGGTAGCCGTGGTCATCGCAGTCACCAGGGCGCCGGCCGTCGAGGAGAGCGCAGCCGCCTCGCCCCCGCTGATGGCGCTGGTGGACGCGCTGTTCCCCACGCCGAGCGCGCTGCTGCAGGCGGTCACCGCGCTCGAAGCGATGGTCTGGGCGGTGGCGTCGGGAACGGTGATGTTCGAGTTGGCGCTCGCGATGTTGCTGGCAGCGGAGGAGGCGGCACTCTGCAGGGAGCTCGCCAGGGTGGCCGGGGCCGCGAGGGTCGTCGCGGTCACACCCGGCTGGGCGAGCTCGCCGGCGATCGCCTGCATGGTCTGGGCCTGGATCGCGGAGATCTGTGCGGCCGAGATCGCGCTGTTCCCCGCCTTCTGGGAGATCGCGTTGGACATGGTCTGCACCATGACCTCGACCGACTTGGCCACCAAGAGGGCGGCCGGGCTTACCGTGGTGGAGATGTCCGCGTCGAATTTAGCACCGGCAGGGAGCAGCGCCTCGAGCTTCTGCTTCACGGCACCGGTGGTGTCCAGCGCCACCAGGGTGGTGAGGGGGGTGATGTTCGCCGAGCCGGCCGGGGCCATGAGCTGGATGGCGGGCTGGCCGGTGATCTTGTCGGTCCCCCCCTTGGATACCAGAACGTAGCTGTAACCGGGGGCCACCGGGAAGGTGAAGTTCCCGGTCTGGCTGTCGGTCACGGTGGATACCTCATGGCCTTCCAGGGCGAAGCGGGTACCCGCTGTGACGTTGTCGGCGTACACCGTCGCCCCGAGTACCGGCCCCTGGACCAGCTTCCCCGACTGCCCAAGCGGAGAGTCGCTCGACCCGCACCCGCTCGCCGCCACGCTCAACGCCACCACTACCATCCCTCGAACTACCATACTCTTTGTCATGTCCATCCTCCCTATCGATTGGTGATCTCTGCTGCGAGTAAAGCGCCTCAAGCGGCGCAAGGTTTCAGGTCTCCGGCGCACCGTAGCCAAGCCACGCCTCGCGCAGCCGGTCCAGGTGCTGCCGGAGGTAGGCCGGGCTCAAGCGGTCCCGGTTGTAGAGGGACTTATCCAGCGAGGGGGCCGGCTGCGGGATGATTGCCAGCGGGTACGGCGCCAGGTAGTTGAGGCTGCCGCGCGAGCTGTTCACGTTGTTGTTCTTAAGGGTCGTCTCCTGGGCGTAGGACCACTCGTCGCTGCCGCGCACCTGGAGTTTGGCCACGGGTCTCATGTCCCGGCGCGGGGTGAGCGGGAAGCTCAGCTGCAGCCCCACCGCCCGCCAGCGCTTCTGGTCGGTCCCCTTGGTGTCCTTGTAGTACAGCGACACCGCCGTATCCCGCCAAAACCGCTTGAGCTCCAGGGCCCCTCCTTCGTCCTCCGACCAGAAGCGCCCCGCCGTCCCCTCCACCGTGAGGTCCAGGGGGGCCCAGTAGTAGCGGTATGAGCCGAGGATGAACCGCGAGTTGCGTCCCGTCCCATCCTCCCGGGTCCACCCCTGCAAAAGCCTCAGGCGGTGCCTCCCCTCCCCCGGACTCCAGCGCACCTCGTTCAGCGTCCCGTAGCGGTCGTGAACCACCATCCCACCCCCGACGCTCACGCTCAGCGCGGGGAGCGGCTCGAGGGCCTGGAAGAACATCAGGCGCTCCAGCTTGTCAGATGCGCGGCTCGAGCGGTACGGCTTGCCGTCGTCGAGGTTGTCGCTCCAGGCAAGCGGGATGTCCCAGCGGGCATGCAAAAGCGCGCCGGTCCAAAGCTGGGTAGTCAGCTCGGGCTTGGCCGAGAGGAGGTAGTCGAAGGGGGAGTACTCGGTCCCGATAAAGGTGGTGAGCCCCGGGGCTATGACCAGCGAGGTGTTGAGCCAGCTGCGGTTGGCCAGTTCCCCCGGCGCCCCCTCCCCCGCGGGGGGGACGTCGATCCGCAAACCCTCCGGTGCGACCACCGTCTCCCCCGCCAAGAACCTCCTCAGCTCCTTGACCGGGGCCCGCAGCCTGAGCAGGGTCAGGTTGCGCCTCTTGACCAAGAGCTCGAGGGTCTCCCAGGAACTGCCAGCCGCCCGGCAGGCACGCCCGGCGACCAGTCCCAGGGCGTCCAGTTCGTTGTGGTTGAAGACGGCGTTCTCGTACTCGACCACCAGGGTGCTGCCCCGGCCGCCGACCCCGACGTTGAGCATGCCGTCCTGCACCAGGCGCCCGCGCAGCACCTCGAGCGGCTCCCCCTCCCCGGGGTCCGGCGCCGGGCCGGCCTGGGGCGGCGTGGCGCCCGAGAGCACCCCCTCAGGCGGGTGAGCGTCCGGCAGCGGCGCTTCCCCCCGGGGGGAAGCTGTCGCCTCCCCGTCCCCCGGTTCCGCAGCGGCGGGGCATGCGGCACGCACCCTGAAGTCGAGCGGGACGCTGAAGCCGACCGCGACGTCGAAGTTCCCGGGACGGTAGTCGAAGGAGGTCTTGGCGGTGGCGGTGAAGCGCACCGGGATCTTCCAGAACTGCGGGAGCAGCACCCGCGCCCCCAGGTTGGTCTCCCGGGTGTCGTACTCTCCCAAAAGCTCGAGCCAGTCCCACAGCTTGAGAGCGCCCCCGGCAAAGCCCCCCTTCATCCTATCCGGTCCCAGGCCGTACCCCGCCGAGACCCTGAGCGGCCCGAGCTCCTCGGAGACGACCAGGTACCGGCTCTTCAGCTTGGCCGCCCCCCCACCCAGGTCCTGCGCCCCCACGGCGAGCACCGGGACGAGCGGGTAGTTGCGGGTGAGCGCCCCGCTGGAGAGCTTGAGATTCGCCGAGAGATCGCGCCCCGCGTTGCGGGCCTCCGTGAAGCGCCCGCCCACCTCCAGGAAATCGAAGAAACCGACCGAGACCAGGTAATTGTCCTGGAAGGGCACCCTCTGGCGCCACTGGCTCTCCTTCTGGTTCGTGTAGGCGGCGTCCAGCCACCCCTCGGCGCTGACCCTGGCATCGGGGGTGTTCAGCACCCCGCTGAACCCCTGCAGGGAGAGGTTCCCCCGGGGCAGGGGCGACTCTGCGCCGGAAGCGGCCGCCGCCTGGCAGAGCAAAAGGGGGAGCAGGGCCGATTTAAGCAACTTCTTCACTGTCACCTCGCAACCTTTGCCGACGTTAGTAGGCGCCTTCCCGGAAGAAGACCACCTTCAGGGTGCGCAGGATAAGCCGTAAGTCCGTGGCGAGGCTCCAGGTGTCGATGTACTGCAGGTCGAGCCGGACCACCTCGTTGAAATCGGTGACCGAGTTGCGGCCGCTGACCTGCCAAAGCCCGGTGATCCCCGGTTTCATGCAGATCCGCTTGCGCTGCCAGTTCTGGTACCCCTTCACCTCCTCGGGGGTGGGCGGACGGGTCCCCACCAGGCTCATCTCCCCCTGGAGCACGTTCCAGAACTGCGGCAGCTCATCCAGGCTGGTCTTCCTGAGGAAGGCTCCCACCCGGGTCACCCGCGGGTCGTTCCTGATCTTGAAGATGGCCCCCTGCATCTCGTTGAGGTGCAGGAGCTCCTTTTTCCGGGCCTCGGCGTCCTGGTACATGGAGCGGAACTTCCAGCAGGTGAAGGTCCTGCCGTTCTCGCGAACCCTGGTCTGGCCGAAGAAGAGCGGGCCCGGCGACTCGAGCTTGATGGCGAGCGCTATGAAGGGGAAGAGGCAGGCGGTGATGGCAAGACCCGCCAGGGAGCCCGCAAGGTCAAGGCAGCGCTTCCAGAAGAGCTGGTCCGGGTCGGCCGGCGCGCCGCGGAAGGTGAGCACCGGCACCTCCCCGTTGAACATGCCGAGCTCCTTTTGACCCTCGAAGCGGTAGTAGAGGTTCAAGACGGTACGGCAGGTGATCCCCATCTCGCGCAGGGTGTTGATCTCGTCGGCGAACTCGTACCAGGAGTTCTCCCTGCTGCTGCAGAAGATCACCTCGTCCACCGGCTGGGCACGGCAGATCGGTACCAGGTCGGTTTCGCCGCCAAGCACCGGGTAGCCCCGAAGTCCTGTGCCGTCGAGCTCCTCGCCGGCGTCCTGGTGGCTCTGCAAGAGGCCGGTCACGTTGAACCCCCATCCCCGGTTGCGGTCCAGGATCTCGAGGATCTTGCGGGCGCTCTCCCCGGTCCCCAGCACGAGGACGTTTCGGTAGTTGTACCCTTTGTGGCGCAAGAGGTGCAGCAGGCTGCGCACCAGGAACTGCTCGGAGGCGAGAAACAGGAAGGAGAGGATGAGGAAGGTCCCGAAGAAACTTCTGCTGAAGTCGTGTTCGTGGCACAAAAAGATCATCGAGGAGGTGATGGTGCCGCCGAGGGCGGTCACCTTGGCCAGTTTGAAGATCAGGATACCCAAGGAGCTCATGCGCTGCGAGTGGTAGAACCCGTAGCGCTCCAAAAGGACGAGCCAGACCGGGACCACCACCATGAGCACCCAGGTGTAGTTGTCCAGGTCCTCGAGCCCGCCGAAGCGCACCCTCAGGTTGAACGCCGCCAGAAAGGCCGCGACCAGGAGCACCGCGTCCAGCATCGCGTGCACTTTGCGCAGAAAACTCGATCGCTGTTTGAGCATGTCTTCCCTCCCCAATGCCGCCCGGGCGGGTTCGCCCGACGCGCCGGAAGACGGCAAGTAGGATCAAAAACCCTGGCGTTCAGGACTAAACCGGATGCAGAACCAAAAACATTCTCATTCGGCGGCACCGTGCGCCGAATGATGTTTACAAAAACCGCCCATTCACGGCAGATACTTTATATATCGGCTACTTGTGCTACATACTTTAGTTGTTTTTGTAAAATTGAGAGGGACTTGAGACAATAGGGGGGTGCTCCTACACGAACATATCGTGCGAAGGAGCGTAACAGAGGGTAAGTTTGAGGAATTTGTAAGAATCAAACAGTCAGACGGTAGGACACCGAACCACGCGCCCCTACGCAGATGGACCAGTTCTGCGAACAAGACCTCGTAGGCGTCGGTGACCCGGTCCCAGCAGTAATTGCTGCGCACCCGCGCCACGGCGCGCTCCCGGGCCACGCCCCTCGCGCTGTCCGAAGGGGATCGACATTTCCCACGCTCCGCCCCTTCGGCGGTTTTCGGGAAGCTCATGCCTTGGTCGCGGTACGGTCGAATCGCGGCCTGCCGCCCGGTGGGCCGCCTCGTCAATGTCTTTCGCTCGTGGGAACCGGAGTCGCATCCCGGTTAAAGGTGCGGCGCAGCGTAAAGCGCAGCAACTGGCAGGCTGCGTACCACAGGAAAAGAGAGTTGGTCGCAAGATAGCGTTTCCACAACCTCTTCGGCTCGTTTAAGAGCCTGTGGAGCCACTCAAACCCGCTGCGCTGCATCCAGCGCGGCGCGCGTTTCACGGTTCCGGCATGGTAATCGAAGGCCGCTCCGACTCCCACGAGCACCGCGCGGATCTTGTCGCGGTGCTCTGCCATCCAGCGCTCCTGCTTGGGACAGCCCAGACCGACCCAGACGGTGCGGGCCCCCGAGGCGTTGATGGCCCGAATTACGGCGGCGTCCTCCTCCTCGGCAAGTTTCCGGAACGGGGGAGAATAGTGCCCGGCTATCGGGAGTTCCGGGAACTCCTCGCCCAGTTTCTTCACGAGGAGCTCAAGGGTTTCCGGGCTGCCGCCATACAGGTAGATGGGTTCGGCGCGCCGGGCCGCGAGGCGGAAGTAGTGCCACATCAGGTCCGGACCGTTGATCCGCTCCTGCCCCTTTTCGCCCAGGCGCCTCATCAGCCAGGCGACCGGAGCACCATCGGGGGTAGCCATGTCCGCCTCGTTAACGACCCTGGCGAAACGCGGGTCGCGGCGGCTGGTGACCACCGAGTGTGCATTGCAGATGCAGACGTAGCGCCCTTCCCGGCCTTGAGCCCACCCGGCCAGACGCGACAAGGTCGCCGGCCAATCCAGTGCATCGATCGGCGCGCCCAGCACGGAAACCGTGTCGCGCCGCGTGTCGAAACGGGCGAAATCATCCATGACGCGACACCTCTACAGCCTGCCGATAGATCTCCATGAGAGCCTCGTAGTTGGTATCCTCGGTGTACTTCCCCTCGAACTCAAGCCGTGCGCCCTTCCCCAGATCCCCCAAAAGCCCGGGAGCCTCCCATGCGCCGGCCACGACGTCGAGCAGCGACGCGGGATCGCCGGGTCCAAAGACCACGCCGCTGCCGCCGTGCCGCACGATGGACGGCAAAGGGCCGAGAGCGGCGACCGCGCAGGGGGTGCCGAAGGCGAAGGCTTCGCGCAGGACCATGGGAAACCCCTCGAAACATTCCGAGGGGAGGATCAGCAGTCGGGCCTTCGCTATCTGCGCCTGGGCATCCCGTTCGGAAAGCTGCCCCGTGAAGGTGACCGGGAGCCCCTGCGCCATCCGCTCGAGTTCGGGACGCAGTGGTCCGTCTCCGACGATCCTCAACTCCGGGGCGCCTTCCCCCCAGCGCCGCCAGGCGGTCAGCAGGGTCCGCACCCCCTTCTCGGCGGTCAGCCTCCCGACGAACACGGCATGCGGGGAGCGCTCCAGCCAGGGGAGCGCGGCGGGGCGCCCGGGATAGAAGTTTGGCTTCAGGTGGATTTTTCTCGCCGGCAGTCCGGCGGCGACCAGGAGGTCCCGCTGAAACTCGGAGAGGGCGATGAAGGCGTCAACCTGGTCGGTCCAGGTCCCGAGGGCACGGTGCAGGGCGACACCGAGGGCGAGCGGCACGGTCGCCGGGCGGCTGTCGCGATAGCAGCCGTAGCGCAACGCCGGCCACGAGGACCGGGCGTCCAGGCACTCGGTGCAGACCTTCCCGCAGCGCAGCGGAATGGCCGCCGGGCAGAAGATCCGGTAGTTGTGCAGAGTAAGGACCCGCGCGGCACGTTTCCCCACCGCATGGAAGATGCTCGGAGAGATGAGGGGGAAGGTGTTGTGGACGTGGACCACCTCCGGCCGGAACTCGCGCAGCCGTTGCCGCACGGAGCGGGAGGTCCAGGGGTTCCAGGGGGTGGCGAGGGCACCCGCGAGAAGGCCGAGCGCGCCCTTGCCGCGGATGTCGTCGCTGCGGCGCTCGAAGACGCAAACCTCGTGCTGTCTTTCCAGCAGCAGGATGCGCTCCGCGTCGAAGACGCTGTTTTCGCCCGAAGGGGTGGCTGAAGAGTAAAAGTTGTGTCCCAGCATCACGCGCATGTGTACGCCTCGGCATCCTGCTTGCGGATCGAGAGATACTGCCGGACCTGTAAGCCGGCGAACAGGAAAAACGGCACCATCAATTGAGGGCGGATGATGATCTCGGTGGTCATCGAGAGCCAGAGAAAAAGGAGCAGCAAGGAAGCGGAGAACGCGACAAGGCTCCTCGTGTCGCGGTCGCCGCGCCGCAGCAGGTAGGGCACCTTGGAGAAAATTGCACCGAGCAGCGAGTAAAAGACCAGGCTCCCCAGGATACCCAGGCATATCAACAGGTACAGGTAGCTGTTGTGAGCCCGGAACCCTTCCACCTGGAGGCTCTCGGAGAAGCGCATGGTCGCCATGGCGTCGGCGTCGAGCCCCATTCCCAGCAGCTTCCCCCGCACCCCCGCCTGGAGAAACTGCAGAATAAGCGCAAACCAGATGACGGTCCGCCCTTGGGTGTTGGCTGCGGAAAACGGGTCGGAAAAGTCGAATCCGAGCATGCCGAACGTGCGGAAATCGATCAGCGTGAAAAGCGACATGCCGACCAGGAGCAGGACCATCCCCTTGACGAGCAGCTTCCAATTTATGCCGACCGTTTTGCCGCGCCGGATCATGTGCACCAGAACCGGCAGGAGCAGGACCAGCGGCAGCGCGATGCGGGCATTCGATTTGAAAACGAGAAACCCGGTGCACAAGATGGCAAACAGGTGAAGCGGCACCGTCCGAAGTGTGACCAGCGCGGCGACCAGAAATACCAGGGCCGCAACGGCGAGATCCGTCTTGAAAAAGTACCCGCCGCTGAAGGTGGTAACGCTCCCCCAGGTCTGGTAGCCGCCACCAGCCAGAGCCAACACCGACAGCAGAAAGAGGGCCACCAAGGAGAACCAGCCTACGGCTTTGAGCTGGTCGCAGGCAAACCGGGTGTTGCGCCCCAGGTAGTAAAAGGAGACGTAGCTCGTGAACTTGAGAAAATCCGACAGTGCCATGACGCTCACGCTGTTGAACAGCGACGCCAGCACCAAGAGATAGAACAACATGACGAACTTGTCGGCCCCGCAGGGCTCGAAGGTCGTGAGGCTTTTCTTGTAAAGCGCCACGTAGCACAGCACCAGCATGGTGAAGCAGACGCTATGGACCGCCGAGAACACCTTGACCTCCCAGAGGTAATCGACGACGAATCTGGTCAGCATGAGGGCCAGAACGGTATTCACGACTCGCCCCCCACGGCTCCCAGGCGGCGCAAAAGCGCGCTCGAAGCGGCGCAACCGTCCCCCTCCCCGCGCGCCTTTTCCAGGAAGCCCCCCTCCGAGAGCATCCGCTGCAACGTTTCCAGCAAGACCTCTTCGTCTTCCACGATGGGGTGCTGCACCAGTTCGGCAAGGGGGGCGACAAAGCCCCGCGAACTGTCGAACTGTTTGAGATCGGGGCAGTAAAGGATCATCGGCTTGCCGAGGGTCTGGTACTCGAAGTACACCGACGAGATATCGGTGATGAGGCAGTGGGAAGCTCCGAGCAGCTGATAAAGCGACAGGTTCCGGGAGACCAGCTCCGCGTCGTCCACAAAGACTATCGAGGAGTACCTGTCGAACGTCGAGCGGTCCGCACGCGCCATGGGGTGCGGTTTGACGAGGCAAACAACGCCGTGACGCGCGAACAGGGCGTCCAACCGGCCCAGGTCGACCGCACCGGAAAATATGTCAGCGCTGCGGTCGCCGTCCGAACGGGAATCGCCCACCACGGCCGTGCGATAGGTGGGCATCCAGACCATGCAGAGCCGGTGCGGCGGCAACGTCAAGGCGTCGAGCGCGACCTGGTCTCGCATCAGGTCGCTGCGAGGATGATCCGCCACGAGGACGCGACTCTCGTCCACTCCGAAGGCCCGTGCCATGATGGAGCGGTACCGGGAATCGCTTGCCAGGGTATAGGTGAACCTGGGGACCTCGCAGGGGTCCTTGCCGTCGAGAAACCCGATCCGTTTGAGCGGCATGCCGTGCCAGATATTGGTGACGGTCTGTCGCGCATGCGGGCGGAAAAAGGAAAAACAGCCGTGGGTGAAGATCACGTAGCGCGCCCGGTGGTACAGGAAAATCCCCCTGAGGCTGTACCGGTAGGCCTGCGTAACCTCCTCGCCTTGCAACCAGTCCGGCGGGATTGCTCCTTTTTGGCAGGTCAGCACCAGGAGATGCAGAGAATGCTTCCGGGCGGCACGCGCCAGGGCCCTCGTCGAATCGTCGTAGTCCGGGAAGGCGTTAACGGCCACCACGCGGGGATCTTTGGGTACCAGGGTGCCGAGCAACTGCCAGATAGGCTCAAGCCACGGTACGAGGTGTTTTTTCCAGCGTAAAGACATCATAGTTTTGGCCTGAGCTCGGAGAAAACCCGCGGTTAGAGGTTCGGGAGGGCATCGTTGCGTATGCTCAAAAGGACGCTGTTTATCAGCGTCGAGGAGGTACCCTTGGTGTACGGAAAGTACACGATGCGGACCCCGACCTCGTTGAACTGCTGTTCCAGCTGCTGCCATTTGTCCGAGCTGTACCAGTCGTCTCCCACGAACATCACGTCGAACTTGATTTTCTCCCACGCCTCGAACTTGTTCATGCTTTCCTGCGGAATGACGGCGTCGACGTATCTGTTGGACCTTACTATTTCGAGGCGCTCTTCGAAGGGGATTACCGATCTCTTGTTCTTGTAACTTACCAGCTCGTCAGTAGTGACCCCAACTATCAGCTTGTCGCACATGGACTTCGCATTTCTCAGAAGGTTCAGGTGACCTATGTGGAACAAGTCATAAACTCCGGTGGTATAACCTATAACCATGTCGTTTCTCCTTTCAGGCTGCTTGATCGAAATATCTCTGCATGAACAACTCGACGTTCACCAGCATCCATATCTTCAGCGCGAAGGGGTGGCTTTTGGACAACATGTCGCTGTCGAGCCACTGTTCGACCTTCGCGGTATTGTAGAGGCCCCTGTTCCTCGCTTTGCTGCTGAGCAGGTGGTCCCGGGCATAGCTGTTGAACCTGCCGCCGAACCAGTCGTTGAGCGGAACGGGAAATCCCATCTTCTTGCGGTAGATGAGGTCGCGGGGCAGGTATTTTTCGCTCGCTTTTTTGAGGATGTACTTCGGCGTGTCGTGCACCTCGGAGATCTTGTCGCTCATAAGCCACCTGCTGGCGGCGAAATCCGCCTGCGAGTTCCACCTGAGCTTGTAGCTGGAGGGGACGGTGAAGGCGAATTCGACCAAACGGTGGTCAACAAAGGGGACCCGGGCCTCGACCGCCGTCGCCATGGTCGTCATATCGACCCGGTGCAGCAACCCCAACAGGTGAACCCGCTCGAAGGCGTACATCATCTTGTTCTCGTAGGAATGCCCCTTTAGCTGCTCGAACCAGCCGGAGAAGTGCTCCCTGAGGTTGGCGTCCAGGCCGCGCCACGGGATATCCGGGGACATAAGATCGCACTTTTCGTCCGAGCTCGTGTAACTGTAGATGCTGAGAAAATGATCGAGCTCGCTGCCAAAGGTATCGGTACGGTACTTTTTGAAGAAGTTGTCCAGGAACTCCTGGCGCTCGTTCAAGGAAGCCCCGCCAGCGGAGCCGTCCTTGAGCCGCTGGTAGTCGAAGCAGGACCTGAAAATTCTCCCGTAACCGCCGAAGATCTCGTCGGCCCCCTCCCCCGACAGGACCACCGTTATGTGTTTCTTGAGCTCCCGCGACATTTCGTACAACGACACCTCGTTCGGCACCGAAAGCGGCGCATCCTTGTACCAAACGAGCTGTTCCATGGTCTCGATGTACTTGTCCGCCGAAAGAAGGATCTCCGTGTGGTCGGTCCCGTACTGATCGGCTACCATCTGCGCCCAGGCGAATTCGTTATACCCCTCCTCGGCAAAGCCCACCGTGAAGGTCTTCACGGCAGGACCCGCCAAGCGGGCCATGCAGGCGACGACGAGGCTCGAATCGACACCGCCGGAAAGGTAGGCACCCACCGGGACATCCGCCACCATCCGGTACTGGACCGCCGAGCGGAAAATCTCGTCCAACCGTTCCAGGTAAAACGCCTCGCCTTTGTCGTGCTCCTGCTCGGCAAAGGCGCCGACGGGGTTCCAGTACTCCTTGAGCCGCGTGTCGCCGCGCCCGTTGACCTCGAGGTAGTGGCCGGGCTTGAGGGAGAGGATCCCCTTGAAGTACGACTCTTCGCCGATCGGGTGCCTGAAGGAAAGATAAGAGGAGACTGCTTCGACGTTGAGCTTCGCGGGCTCATCGAGCACCCTGAGAATGGATTTAATCTCGGAGGAAAAGGTCAGCGTTTCGGACTTGACCGTGTAGTAGAGCGGCTTGATGCCGAGACGGTCTCGTACCAAATAGAAGGTGTCGTTGGGCTGGTCGTAGACTACAAAGGCAAACATGCCGATGCACTTCTCAACGAACGCGATACCGTAGCACTGGATGCCGTAGAGAAGAACCTCGGTATCCCCCTTTGTTCTGAACTCGACACCCCGGCTCGCCAGGTCTTGCCTGAGTTCGCGATAGTTGTAGATTTCCCCGTTGAATACCACGGTGAATCTGCCGTCCGCAGTCGTCATCGGTTGTTTGGCTTTCGCATCGAGATCGATGATGCTCAGGCGGCGATGCCCGAAGCTGTAACGGTCGGTGAACGCTACCCCCCAATCATCGGGCCCGCGGTGGCTCTGCAAATGGAGAGCGTCGGTAAAACGATCCCGCGTGGCGAAACGTCCCGCTTCGCGGCGCATGCCTATCTGTCCGAAGATTCCGCACATACCTTATCGTCCCTTCCTGCCTTCGTTTTTATTACCCCGACCACAGACAGCCCGCGGTAGCCGAGCGGTCACCCCGGATCTCAGCGCCCGGTCCCCGGTGCTTCGGGTTCCTGCCGCACACGTTCTGGCTTTTCCGATCGTGAAAGTGAGGTCTGGACCAGTTTCCGTATCGCGGTTTTCTGTTCGTCGTCCAGGGTACAGACGGCGCAAACCGCTACCGCAACACCAAAAAGTGCCAGCGAAGCCCCGATCGAGGTTGCCTTCAGCTGCCAGGCAACAACCGAGCCGGCACCAAGCAGCGCCAGCGACGCCACGGCTCTGCGCTCGAGGTACATGCACCCAAGCGCACGGTAGGTGAACCCCAGGTACATGAGGTTGAGGAAAACATGGGTCAAGACACAGGCGACCGCGGCGCCCCTTATACCCCAGATCGGGATAAGGAACACGTTGAGGGCGAGGTTCACGAAAAGGGAGCTGGCCACCCCGATCGCCCGAAGCCGCTGGTTATCCGAAATAGTGATGAGCAGTCCGTAAGCCCCTCCGAAGAAGCGCAGGAATATCACCGCAGAGAGGAGCTGCAAGACGGCGACGGACTGCAGATACCCCGGGCCGTACAGAAGAGATATGGCCTGGTCGGCATAGAGGAAAAGCGAGAGCGAAACGATGCCGCCGACAACCATGAGGTACCTGTTCAGCGAGAAACCGTACTCTTTGAACCGTTCACCGTCTGTTTTGAAGCTGGCCGACACAAGCGGCGTGTACGATGAGACCAGGACATCGCACAGGACCATTGTCGCGCTCACGATGCGCATCGCCGACTGATAGTGGCCGATGTCGCTGTTACCCTGGTAATAGGAGATGAGCACGGTATCGAGTTGAAAATAGAGCACCGCGATGATGGCGTGCACGCCAAACGGCATGGTCTTTAAAAGGAGAGCCTTGCTATTTTCGAGATGAAAGGAGAGCTTGGGGCGACCGACCTTCTGCACCAAGAGTCGGTAGCTGTAGGCGAAGTACAGCAATCGGGCGGCGAAAAAAGCCAAGGCGACACCGACGGTTTCAACCCCAAGGAAAAGCAGCACCGAGACGAGGACGATCTGGAGCAGGTTCAACACGATGGTGGGGTACATCTCGTACTCGAAGAGATTGAGCCCCCGGAAAACGGTGTTGAAGTACAACCCGAAGGAATAAAGCGAGTAGCCGGCCCACAAGATGGCGATGATGAGGCGGAGGTCCCAGGAGTACCCCATGAAGGCTGCCAGCGCCAGCAGACCGAGCGACGAGGGGATCACCAGCAGCAGTTTGGTGGCAATCACCTCGCCTGTGAGCTCGACCGTCCGCGCGGGATCCGCGGCGACCTCCTTGACCGTGTACAGGTTGAAACCGTAGTCCAGAACGACGAGGAAGATGCCCGCCAAGGACGAGGCCAAGGCAAACTTCCCGAATTCCTCCGCACCGAGGAACCGCGCAATCACGATAAATAAAAAGGCGTTGGATAAAAATCTGAGCCCAAAGCTCACCGTGCCGAACAGGGAGTTCCTGAAAAGCGCGCTCAACGCAGGCCGTCCTGGCACGACAGGAAATGCACCGGACTGTCGCCGTTTGCCGCGGCCAAAGCCGCGGAAGAAACCTTTTGGGGGGCGGTATCATGAGGCATGCATCACCTCTTTGCCGTATGAAGCGGCTTCAGCTTCAGCATGTTGCGAATGAGCTTCCAGCGCTCGGAGTCTTCTTCCGACATCCTCTCCTTCGATTCGCAAAGAAAGGCATAAAGGGTCGCCAGCACGCCCATTACTACTGTGGCCCCCAGTACGATCAAGATCCTCTTTGGTTTGACTTTCTTGTCGGGAACGGTCGCCGTTTGAATCACCTGCACTCCGTCGTTTTTGTTCCCCTCACTGAACTTGGCCATCTCGTATTGCTTGGTGAGGAGCTCGAACACCGCCTCTTGCACCCTGAACTCTCGCATCAGCCGCACGTACTCCTGCCCCAATTGCGGGACGGAACCAACCGAAGGGATGGCACCTTGCTTGTCGCTCCCCTCGATCCTCGCGATCTGCGCCCGCAGTTTTGCCATGCTCGCCTGCAGCCCCTGCACCTCCGGACTGGTGTCGGTCAGACGGCTGCGCACCCCGGCTAGTTGGACCTCCTGCACCGCGAGCTGCGCTTTAAGGTCGGCAACCCCCAGGATGGAGACCTTTGCCTGTTCGGGTACGTCGAGGACCTTGTTTTTCGATTGGAACTGTTTCAAGGCATCTTCCGCCTTGGAAAGATCCTGCTTGGTCTTTGCAAGGCGCTCTTCCAGATAGCTCCTGTTTTGGCCGGCGCTGGTAAGGTTCAGTCGCACGGTCAAGCGGCCCAGTTCATCGGCAAAGGCATTCGCCATATCAGCCGCGAGTTTCGGATTTTTATCCTCCACGGTGATGGAGATAATCCCGTCCTTTTTCCCGGCGGCGATGTCGGTGTTTTTGTCCAATTCCTTGTAGGTATCGAAGCGGTTGTCCTTGTCATAGACCTGCATCAACTTGAAACGGTCGATGACCTTGTCCTGGATCTCTCTGCTGTTCAGCATGCCGACGTACAGGTCGGCGGTCGTCCCCTTGCCGAGCAGGTCTCCCGCCAGACTGGCCATGCCGCCTGACATCGCGTTCATCATCCCCACCAGGCTGCCGTCCTGCTGAGGGGGCAGGATCATCGCCGTACTGCTGTAAATCTTGGGCAGCATGAAGGAGACCGCTAAGGAGACGACAAAAGTGGCAGCACTGACTTTCGCGATCATCCGCCAGTGTTTGGCCATGACCTCCAGGTAGTCGAGCAGGTTCACCGCATCGGGGTTATCGGTAACTTTTCGTTCCATTTAGTAAACTCCGGGAGCTTCGTTTTGCTGTCTGTGCAAGGTCCGACTAGAGTCCGGCGGCGACCAACACGCCGGCGGCGAGTGCGGTCTGGCCGAGGATGTAGGCGATGTCCTTGATCTCCCTCATCCAGGCCACCTTTTCGAGCCGCTGCGGCACCACGATGGTGTCGCCCGCGTCGAGCTTCATGGAGAGGAAAGAATCGAAGAAGAAGCCGCGCACCTCGCGCCGGCTCACCACGGTCCCGTCGGCACGCACCACGTACATCTCCATTTCCTCGGCGCTGGCCGTCGGTCCGCCGGCCTTCTTCAGGTAGTCCTGGACGGTCTGGCCGGGGGTTTCCACTGCGGTGGTCGGGTTGTAGACCTCACCGAAGATCATCACCGAGTTGGTGGACTGGGGGATGTCCAGGGTATCCCCCCCCTGCAGCTCCAGGTCGTAGGCGGACCCCTTGAGCCGCTCCAGCGGGGTGAGCTCCAGCGACACCCTCCCCTCGGCCTTGGCCTGCTTCAGTTTGTCGAGGCTGGTCTTCATCGATTCCAGGGTCGCCTTGGTCGCCTCCAGCTCGTCCTTCGAGGAGGCCACCGCGACGAGCTCTTGCTGCTTGCGCGTGAGTTCCCTCTCGGTGCGCTCAATCACCTCGTCCATCCGTTTCTGCTGCAGCTCGCGGGTCAGCTTCCGGGTGAACTTGGCCGCCTTCAGGTAGGCCTTGCCGGTGTACCCCCCGGCGCGCTCGATGAGCGAGCTGAGGTGCTCCCCCTTGACGATCGGGTAGACTCCCGGGAAGCGGACTTCTCCGGTCAGGGTGCAGTAGCGGTCGGTTTCCTCCTTCCACTCGGGAAGCCGGCGCACCATCACCTCGTCGAAGTTCTCCAGCGGGAGGTTGGCCGTCGGGTCACCCCTGAGCGCAAGGTCCAGGTCGACGTTGATCAGGCGAGACTTCACGCCGTCTTTAGTGATCAGAGAGCGGGAGATCTCGGTGCTCTTCAAAAACGCGGTCTTCTTCACGTTGCCGGCGGCGAGCACCAGGTCACGCAGCGTCGTGTTGGGGAAGATCCGGTACACCCCCGGGTTCTGCACGTCGCCGCTGATACGCGCCTTGGGGATCTCCTCCATCTCCCAGCGGGAGAAGACCCGGATGGTATCGAACTCCTGCAGCAGGATGTTCTGGACGGTATCGCCCTGCTGGGCCAGTCGCAGGTTAAGGTAGAGCCGCTCGGTGTGGTGGTCCGGGAGCACCAGGCGGGTCAACTCTACGGTCTCCGGCCAGTACTCGGGGAGCATGTTGTCACGGGTGGCAACGTCGGCCAGGCGCATCCCGGGCTTCAGGGCATAGCCGCCGGGGCGCAGCACGTAGCCGTCCAGCACCACGTTGTTGCGCACCGTGAAGTCGATGGGGAAGATCCGCACCAGGTCCATGTCCTGGAGCTGCACCTGGGCCAGGTGCGCCTGGAGCGCATCAGGGGTGAGTTTCAGGTCGAGGTCCAAGTCGGCCACCACCTTCTTCTGGTTCTGCACCACGCGTGAGATCTGGATGCGCTGCAGATAGCCGTCGGCCGACACTCCGCCCGCCAGGTCGATGACATCCTTCAGGGTCGGTTGGCCGATGAGCTCGTAGATGGCTGGCTTTCTCGCGTTGCCGGCGATACCCACCAATTTGCCGTGCACCGGGACGTTGATGGTGTCTCCGGGACGCAGTCGGATGTCGTGGCTCTTGTCACCCTTGAGGAAGAAGTCGTAGAGGTCGACGTTTTCCACCACCTTCCCTCCGCGCAGCACCTGGATGGACCGCAGCGACCCCTCCTTGGTTGGCCCCCCGGCAGCCGAGAGCGCGTTGATCACGGTGGAGAGAGCGCTTATGTCGTAGTCGCCCGGAGCGCTCACCTCGCCCACCACGTACACCTTCATGAGCCTCAGTTTCCCCATGGTCACGTTGAGCTGCACGTTCTTAAAGGTACGGGAGAGAGCGCTGCGCAACACCTCGCTCACCTTGCCGAAGGGGACCCCCCAGACCCGGGCAGCACCCACCCTAGGGAGCACCACCTCGCCGCTACGGTTCACCTCGAGAGGCAGCGTCATGTCGACGCTCCCCCACACGGTGAGGATGATGGTGTCGCCCGGCCCGAGCAGGTAGTCGGGACCTACCGGTATGTCGACCTGGGGAGCGAAACTGGTGGGCTGGCGAAAGAAGTTGTAGCCGAACTGGGTTAGTTTTCCAATCCGGAAGGGTTGCGGTTTCTGGATTTTCTCGTCCTCGGCAGACATCGCCTTTTCGGCACTGGAGGGCTCGCTAAAATCGGGTGCTAGCTGCCCCGGTAGAAGGTTTGGCTGCGGGATGACGCCGTTTCCAGGTCTGCCGAACTGGTTCACCAAGGCGTCCCTGCCGGACAGAGGCAGGTTCTGGTTGGGAAGCGAACTAAGCCCTTGGTTCTGCCAAGCCGGGAAGTTGCCGTTTAGGCCAGCGGCGCCAGGGATACCCGGCGTCAGCCCCGGCATGGTACTACCGGTCACCACCCCGGGCGCGGCAACTCCGGTGGCCGCCATCCCGACGCTTCCCGGGGGTATCGACGGCAGCGGCCCGTTGAGCCCCATTACCGCCGGACTGCTGAGGACCGCAGAACCGCCCATAGCCCCTACACCGCCCATCCCTGTCGGGTCGTACACGCCGTTGCCACCAACCATGCCCGTGCCTACCATTCCCGTCGCGTCGACTATGCCTGTCGAACCGACCATGCCCGTCGAACCGGCCATGCCTGTCGAACCGACCATTCCCGTCGAACCCAGAGCACCGTAGCTACCGAGACTCCCATTCTGGGTGGCTGAACCTGCGCTACCCACAGTGCCACTCTGAATTTGGTTCCCGCGGTAAGGGTCGCCGATAGCGTTGCCGGCTGCCTGACCGGTAGCCGTGGTGCTGGAACCGCTCAGTCCGGTGGGGGTGACATACAGCCCGGCCGCAAAGACCGTTTGGGCGAAGAACAGCATAAAGACGCTGGCCAGAGTCCTTTTTTTCATAGTATCTATCTTTCCTTGTGGTGTCTGTGTCGGGGAAACTATCCGTCTGCGGGGATACTCACATGTCGCAAAAATCAAGATTAGAACTGTCACAGAAACACACATTGAACTTTGTGCATTCCCAATCGCAGACATAACGTCTTATCCTACAGAGTGTGAAACTGTGATCGAATATACCTCAGAGATTTTTGCAACCTGTGTACCAAAATCAAATTGCGCATAGTTTGAACATGTTCAGCGGAGAAGCCGGGGAGAAGTCATAATTTTGAAGGGGGAGCATGAGGTGGGGTGTCAACTTTTTGTTGACAAGAAGCCTTCCGAAACGGATACGCGAGCCTTAGGCGTGGCAGACTGGGTAGGCGTTTCGCCGATGCGTTCTCGGGTCAAGGGACGAGATAACTCAGACTTGACGTGGGGGGCACGCTCGCGGTAGTAGTGGACCCGGTGGCCGATTCGGGCAAAAGGGGGGAACATGGCGGGGCACGGCATAGAGATACTCGTCTGGTACTATCTCGCCGCCAGCGGGGTCAGTTTTCTGTTCTACCTGGTGGATAAAGCTGCGGCTCGCAACGGGCGGCAGAGGATTCCAGAACGGGTGCTGCATCTTTGCGATGTAGCCGGTGGCTGGCCGGGTGCCGTGCTCGCCCAGCAATTGCTGAGGCACAAGACCAGGAAAACCTCCTTCCAGCTCGTATTTTGGGGAAGCGTGCTTTTAAACTGCGGCATTCTGGTCCTGTTGCTGTCCCGACTCTGAATCGAGGTGCCGAAGCCGGAGGTCGCCAAACCTCACGGCACGATATTCACCTCGGTACCTACCTTTATCCTGTGCGCCAGTTCCAGCCCTTCCTGGTTCCCCATCACGAAACAGCCGCCGGTCACCCGCCGTCCCACCCGTTTGGGATCGTTGTTGCCATGGATCCGGTAGATGGCACCCTTCCAGGTCTTGTGCGACAAGGAGATCTTGAAGGCCCCCATGTAGTTCAGCGGATCGCCAGGCGGCACCGCCTTGGGTAGTTCGATGCCGCGGCCGCGGAACACCCGGCGGGAGTAATCGGTAGGGTACCACCAGGGATTGAAGGATATCGCCGTCACCCTTCCGGGACCGACCGGAAAGGTCTTCAGCCCGCGCACCACCGTCCCCACCGGATATTCGGCTACCGCGACAGGTTCCGCGCCCGCACTCCTCTCGAAGAGGGTGAGCAGGTTACGGCTTATGCTGATTTCGACGTAGTAACTGGGCGAGGTGCTGCCGGGGTCGGTTGGAGACGTTGCCGGAGAGGATGCTTGGGCAAAGGCAAGCGGTGTGGAGACGATGAGGGTGACGATGAGCAGCAAGCGGGTCAACATGGCTTCCGTCCCTGCGACAGACGGGAAAGGCGGAGGTCGCACTCGGCAACGCGGCGGATGAGCCGGCGTTTCCTTTCCTGCCCCCATGATAGCATGGCGGCCGGGGTCAGATGAAGCTGCGCAGCACCTCGCGGGCGATGATGAGCCGCTGGATCTCGTTGGTCCCCTCGTAGATGGAGGTGATGCGGGCATCGCGGGCGTAGCGCTCCACCGGATAGCTCGCGGTGTAGCCGTAGCCCCCCAGCATCTGCACCGCCTTGTAGCAGGCGCGGTTGGCGGCGTCGCTCGCGAAGAGCTTCGCCATGGAGGCTTCCTTGGCGAAGCCTTTGCCGGTCTCCTTGCGGAAGGCGGCGTTCATCAAAAGGAGCCGGGCGGCCTCGAGTTCGGTGTACGAGTCGGCGATCATCCACTGCAGCGCCTCGAACTCGACCAGTTTGCGGTCGAACTGCTCCCGCTGCGCGGCATAGGCCGTGGCGAAGTCCATGGCGGCCAGGCCGACACCCAAGGCCAGCGAGCCGATGCCGATGCGGCCGCCGGCCAGTTCGCTCATGGCGATGCGGTAGCCGTCGTTGAGCCGCCCCAAGAGGGCCTCCCTAGGGACCCGGCAGCCGTCCAGGAGCACCTCGTTGGTGGCAGAGGCGCGCTGCCCGGTCTTCACCTCTTCCCGCCCGATCACAAGTCCCGGCGTCCCGGCCTCCACCAGAAAACAGCTGATGCCGTTCCCCTTCCCCGCCGCCGGGTCGGTCACCGCCCAGACCACGAAGACACCGGCGTACGGGGCGCTCGTGATGAAAACCTTGGTGCCGGTAAGCCGCCAGCCGTCGCCGTCCGCTTCGGCCCGGGTGCTGAGGGCTGCGGCGTCGGAACCGGCCCCCGGCTCGGTGAGCGCGAAACTCGCCGCCGGGTAGCTCCCGGAACAGATCCTGGGGAGGTAGCGCAGCTTCTGCTCCTCCGACCCCACCGACTGGATCAGTTCGCAGACCATGTTGTTGACCGACACGGTGACCGCAGTCGAGGCGCAGGCCCGGGCGATTTCGGTGATGGCCAGGCTGAAGGCGACCGAGCCGGTCTCCGAGCCGCCGTAGGCCTGGTAGACGTTGAGCCCCATGAACCCGAGCCCGGCCAGTTCCTTAAGGTTCGCCAGAAACGTTTCCCGGTCCCCCTCCCGGTCCAGCCGGGCGGCCACCGGCGCCAGCCGCTCGCTGGCAAACTGGCGCGCGGTCTCCTGGATAAGTTTCTGTTCTTCGCTGAGGTCGAAGTTCATACGAGATTCCTGAAACCTGGGCGGCTTCCCCCTCTTACTTCGCCAGTTTCGCGGTGAGCGCCGGCACGAACTGCATCACGTCGGCTACCACCAGGACGTCGGCCACCTCGCCGATCGGGGCGTCCTTGTCCTTGTTGATGGCGACGATGAAGCCGGACTTCTTCATCCCGGCCAGGTGCTGGATCGCGCCGCTGATCCCGCAGGCGATGTAGAGCTTGGGGTTCACGGTCTGGCCGGTGGTCCCCACCTGGTGGGCGTGATCTACCCAGCCACCGTCGACCACGGGGCGGCTGGCGCCCAGCTCGCCCCCCAGCGCCTTGGCCAGCGCCGCAATGGTCGGGACGTTCTCGGGCTTGCCGATGCCGCGCCCGGCACTGACGATCACCTCGGCCTTAGTGAGGTTCACATCCTTAGCCACCGCCGGCTCATACCCCAGGAAGTTCACGCCGCTCTCGCCGGCCGCCTCCAGCGGCTGGACCTGCGGCGTACCGCCCGGTTTCAGCACCGGGAACGCGCCACCCTGCAGGGTGAGGACGGCCGGTGCCCCGTTGGGCTTGACCGTGCGCCGCATCTTCATGTTGCAGCTGGGGAGTTCGAAGGCGCCGTCGGCCACTCCCACCACCTCGGAGAGTTGCGGCGCCTTCAGTGCGGCCGCCACGCGCGGAGCCAGGTCCCAGCCGTACGAGGTGTGCCCGAAGACGATGTAGTCGGGCTTTTCCTGTTCGACCGCGGCGAGGATCAGCTTCTTGTGCAGGTCCGGGTTGTACTCGCCGTACTTCGCCGCGTCGGCCAGGTAGAGCTTCCCGGAAAAGGCGGGGAGATCGTCCTGGCGTCCCACCAGCACCATGGCGCTCTCGGCGCCCAGCTTCTCGGCAAAGCCGAACAGTTCGTAGTTGGTATCGAGAAACCTGCCTTCTCGGCATTCGGCAATAAGCAGTGTTTTCATGGCATCCCCCTTAGCGCAGCACCGTGGTCTTGTCGCGGAGTATGTCGAGCAGCTGGTCGACCTGCAGCGCCACATCCCCCTCGAGCACGATCCCCCCGGACCTCTTGGGCGGCGGATAAAAACTAACGGTAGCCGAGCGCGCCTCTTCGTGCAGGAGATCCGCCATCGGGAGGGTCAGGATCTCCTTCTTCTTCGCCTTCATGATGTTGGGAAGCGTCGGGTAGCGCGGCACGTTGAGGCCGAGCTGGCAGGTGACCAGGGCCGGGGTCTTCAGCTGCACCCGCGCCTTCAGGCCTCCCTCCAGCTCCCGGCGCACCGTCGCGGTCCCGTCGGCGTACTCGAAGCCGACGATGGTAGTAACGCTGGAGAAACCGAGGATCTCGGCGAGCGTTACCCCCACCTGCGCCGAGCCGCGGTCCTGCGACTGGAGCCCCGTGAAGATCAGGTCGAAGTTCTCACCCTTGGCGTAGCCCGCGATGGCCGAGGCTATCTGCCAGGGATCCTTCAGGTGTGCCGCGGGATCCTGCACCTGCACCGCGCGGTCGCACCCCATGGCGAGCGCCTTCTTGAGCGCCTCCACCACCCGGTCCGGCCCCACCGAGAGCACCACCACCTCGGGCTCGCCCCCCAGTTGCTCTTTGAGCTGGACCGCCTGTTCGACCGCGTACTCATCGTACTCGTTCATCCGGAAGGCGAGATCGGTATCGGAGTACCAACCCCCCGCACTGTCCGGTTTGAACCGTGATTCCATATCCGGAACCTGCTTGATGCACACAAGGATCTTCATATTTACCTCCTGATTCCCCGGTGGAAGATAGTGAGACCGACGTTTCAGATAAAAGCGTTCAAGTTACCACTGAGAGAAACGACCTTGCAGGATTTAGATTAGCAGAGGGCCCTGAGATAAAGCAACAGCCCATTTTCGGAAAACTACCTGTATCTATAAGTAGTTGAAAGTCCGTCACCACTTTCGCGGGGCTTTCCGATGAGTCAGAGAAGCAGGGGCTAGGGACTGGGGGACAAGGGAGCGACTAGCGGTCGGCCAGCAGCAGTTTCGAGATCACCACCCGCTGCACCTCGTTGGTCCCCTCGTAGATCTCGGTGATCTTGGCGTCCCGGTACATGCGCTCCACCTCGTAATCGCAGATGAAGCCGTAGCCGCCGTGGATCTGGATCGCCTCCTTCGTTACGAAGGTCGCCGCCTCGGAGGCGAGCATCTTGCTGAGCGCAGAGTCGAGGGTGTAGTTTTTCCCCGCATCCTTGAGCCAGGCAGCCCGGTAGGTCACTAGCCGCGCCCCCTCGATGCGTGCGTGCATGTCGGCCAGCTTGAACTGAATCGCCTGGTTGTCGCAGATAGGTGCGCCGAACTGCTTGCGCACCTTCGAGTAGGCGAGTGCCCGCTCGAAGGCACCCTCGGCGATCCCGAGCGCCTGGGCGGCGATGCCGATGCGGCCGCCGTTCAGGGTGTCCATGGCGATCTTGAACCCCTCCCCTTCCCGCCCCAAGAGGTTCGCCGCCGGGACCCGCACCTGGTCCAGCGCAAAGGCGGTGGTGTAGCTGCCGCGGATCCCCATCTTCTCTTCGTTGCGCAGGACCTCCACACCCGGCGTGGTCAGGTCCACGATGAAGGCGGAGATCCCCTTGTGCTTCAGCGACCGGTCCGAGGTGGCGAAGACGATGCCGGTGCCGCGGTAGCCGCCGTTGGTGATGAAGATCTTCGAGCCGGTGATGACGAAGTCGTCCCCCTCGCGGCGGTAGGAGGTCTTGATCGACCCGGCGTCGCTGCCGGCGTCCGGTTCGGTGAGCAGGAAGCAGCCGATGGACCTGCCGCTGGTGAGGTCGGGGAGCCAGCGCCGCTGCTGTTCCTCGTTCCCGAAGCTCAAGATCGGGCCGCAGCAGAGCGAGGTATGGGCGGAGATGAGCACGCCCGAGGAGGCGCAGGCCTTGGAGACCTCCTCGACCACCAGGATATAGGAGAGCAGGTCCATGCCGGCGCCGCCCAGTTCCTCGGGGAGGTAGCTCCCCAGGAGCCCCAGGTCCGCCATCTTGGCCACCAGGGCATCCGGGATCATGTGTTCCTCGTCGATCTGCCGTGCGATCGGCTTCACCTCGTGTTCGACGAACTCGCGCACGCTGTCCCGCAGCACCTTGTGATCCTGGCTCAGCTCGAAATCCATGTTCCCCCCTGCTCCGCTGCTACAACATCGTCACGTCTCGAAGATCCCTTGAGGCCGCCGTCGCACTGCAAGCTTCCAGGCTCACCTCCGTCTCGGGCAATTCGCTGTCAATTGTCCATTGTCAATTGCCCGTGAAGTTTGCCTTGCGCTTCTCCACGAACGCCGCCATCCCTTCTCTCTGGTCGGCGGTCCCGAAGAGCACGCCGAAGAGCGCCGCCTCGTAGCGGAAGCCGTCCTCTTTGGCCATGTCGAGGCCGTGGGTGATGGCATCTTTGGCGTAGCCGACCCCGATCAATCCTTGCGCTGCGATGCCGCGTGCCGTCTCCAGCGTCTTGGCGAGGAGCTCCTGCGCCGGGAAGAGCTCGTTCACCACCCCCCAGGCCTCCGCCTTCTGGGCCGGGATCATCTTGCCGGAGAAGATGAGTTCCTTGGCCCGCTTGGGACCGATGAGCCGCGCCAGGTTCTGCGTCCCGCCGAAGCCCGGCATGATTCCGAGCGTTACCTCGGGGAAGCCGATCTTGGCGTTTTCGCTGGCGTAGAGGAAATCGCAGGCGAGAGCCAGTTCGAGCCCACCCCCCAGCGCGTAGCCGTTCACCGCGGCGATGACCGGCTTCTTCATCTTCTCCAGGGCGAGCAGCACCCGCTGTCCCTTGAGGGCGAACTGGTGCGCGCCAAGCGGCGTCATGGTGGCCATCTCCTTGATGTCCGCCCCCGCGACGAAGGCCTTCTCGCCCGCGCCGGTGAGGACGACCACCTTCACCTCGGGGTCCAGTTCCAGCTGGTAGAAGGCGCACTCCAGTTCATTCAATAGCTCGCTGTTCAAAGCGTTTAGGCTCTGCGGGCGGTTCACGGTAAGCGTGGCGACCGACTCCGAAACCTCCAGCAGCAGATTCTTGAATTCCATTTTCCCCTCCTGAAAAACAAAGGCAGGCTAGCCACGGAGGCACGGAGCACACGGAGATAACCTCAAATAAAACGATTCACCCCGGTCGGCGCTCTCGCGTTAGCGCTCAAGGCCGAACAACCATGAAAGGACTCTCCCGAATGCCTGAGAAGCCCCCCGCACCTAAGCACCTTGCGAGGTTTGCCGTTCTCCGTGTCCTCCGTGTCTCCGTGGCAAAACCCGCCGTTAATAACTGAAAAAGCCCTTGCCGGATTTCTTCCCCAGATGCCCCGCGTTCACCATCTTCACCAACAGCGTACAGGGGCGGTACTTCGGATCCTTGAAACCGTCGTAGAGCACGTTCGCGATGGCGAGCACCGTGTCGAGCCCGATGAAATCCGCCAGGGTGAGCGGCCCCATCGGCTGGTTGGTGCCGAGCTTCATGCCGCGGTCGATGTCCTCCGCACTCGCCACCCCTTCGTAGAGCGCAAAGATCGCCTCGTTGAGCATCGGGATGAGCACCCGGTTCACGATGAAACCCGGATAGTCCTGGGAGAGCGCCAGTTCCTTGTCGAGCTTCCCTACCAGCTCGCGGGTCACCTCAAAGGTGGCGTCGCTGGTCGCGTGCCCGCGGATCACCTCGACCAGGGTCATTACCGGAACGGGGTTCATGAAGTGCATGCCGATCACCTGCTCGGGACGGCGGGTGGCGGAGGCGATCTTGGTGATAGGGATGGAAGAGGTGTTGCTGGCGAGGATGGCGCCGGGCTGCACCACGGCGTCGAGTTTTGCGAAGATCTCCAGCTTGAGCGGCTCGTTCTCGGTGACGGCCTCGATGCAGAAGTCGCATCCGGCGAGCACGGAGAAATCCTGCGTGGTGGCGATG
The DNA here is from genome assembly GCF_014193515.1 of Geomonas silvestris. Lineage (GTDB taxonomy): Bacteria > Desulfobacterota > Desulfuromonadia > Geobacterales > Geobacteraceae > Geomonas > Geomonas silvestris. The sequence goes on from NZ_BLXX01000004.1 coordinate 141,698, forward strand.
CGCTGCAGGGTCTCTGGCACCAGGCTCTGGGGAATCGCCCCTTTCTTCACCTGGCGCTCCAGGTTCTGCCCGATGGCGCTACGCGCCTGCTCCAGCTGGGCCGGGGCGATGTCGTAAAGCGTAACCTCGAAACCTTTCAGGGCGAAGACATGGGCGATGCCGCTCCCCATCTGTCCCGCCCCCAGTACGCCGATCTTCTGGACCACGGCTCCCTCCTTGTGCGCCGGCTCCAGTGTCCGGCAGTCATAACAGGTACCGGCTAGACGCGCTCGAAGAGCGCCGCGACCGCCTCGCCGCCGCCGATGCACAGCGTCGCGAGGCCGTAGCGGGCCTGACGCCTTTTCAGTTCGCGGACCAGGGTCGCCGCCAGCCGCCCGCCGCTTGCCCCAATCGGGTGCCCGAGCGCGCAGGCGCCTCCGTTCACATTCACCTTCTCAAGCGGCAGCTTGAGCTGATTCTGGGCCAGAAGCACCACCGAGGCGAACGCCTCGTTGATCTCGAAGAGGTCGACCTGGTCGGCCCTCAGCCCCGCCTTCTCCAGCACCTTCTGGATGGCGGCAACAGGAGCCTCCGGAAAGAAGTCCGGGTGCATGCTGGCGGTGGCGTGGGCCACCAGGCGCGCCTTGGGGGCCAGACGGTGCCGCTTGAGCCCCTCCCCGCTGGTGAGCAGGCAGAGTGCGGCGCCGTCGTTTATGGTGGAGGCATTGCCGGCGGTGATGGTGCCCTCGGGGTGGAAGGCAGGACGCAGCGCGGCCAGGCGCGCCAGCTCGCTCTTGAAAGGTTCCTCGTCGCGCTCCACGGTCTGGTTGCCGTCACGCCCCTTCTTGACCACCGGGACGATCTCCTCGGCGAGGATCCCCTTCTCCACCGCCTCGCGGGCCAACTGGTAGGAGCGCAGCGCGAAGGCATCCTGCTCCTCGCGGGTCAAAAGGGCCCGGCGCGCACTGTCCTCGCCGATCTCCCCCATGTGGCGTCCGGTGTAGGGATCCAAAAGCCCGTCGACGAGGAGCAGGTCGAGCAGTTCGCCGTGCCCGAGCCGGTAGCCGCTACGCGCCTTCTTGAGCAGGTAGGGTGCCTGCGACATGCTCTCCATGCCCCCGGCGATAACCACTTCCGCCTCGCCGAGCCGGATGCTGTCCGCGCCGAGCATGATCGCCTTCAGGCCGCTGCCGCAGACCTTGTTGATGGTAAGCGCGTGCACCTGGTCCGGGATCCCCGCCGCCCGCATCGCCTGACGCGCCGGCGCCTGGCCGCTGCCGCCCGAGAGCACCTGGCCGACGATCACCTCGTCGATCGCCTCGGCAGGAAGCGAGCTGTACTGCAACAGGGCTCGCATCACCCCCGCTGCCAGCTGGTGCGCCGGCTGATCGGCGAGCGCACCCATAAAGGAGCCGAAAGGGGTTCTCAGGGCTTCCACTACATAGACTTCGTTCATGACTCAACCTCCGCGCAGGCAGGACTAGCGACAACACACTATACGCCAGCTTACCTGCAAGTCAAACTCACTGTAAACATTTGTGTAATGGGCAGTACGAAGGTGCCTGAGAGTGGTGCGGGAATCTAAGAGAGTGACCAGACGGGATGAGCGGGAACGAATGAGGATCGGCATAATAACGGGGAGAGCTTCCACAGCACGAGACGCTGTGCGCCGCAAGAACAGTCAGTCGGGATCCAACTCCTCCTCGGGGTATTCCTGCCAGATGAAGTCGTGCTGCTTGATCCGACTTTCCAGCTCGGAAAGCTGTTCGGTGAGTTGCCTGAACAAGAGGTTCTTTTCGGCGATGTCGTGGGTGGAGTCGAGCTTGGCGAGTGCCGCCAGGTAGTTGGCGTATGCATCATCAAAGGCCTTGGTCATGGTATCCTCCGGCGCTCGTGTTGCGAGCGTAGAGGAATACGTGTACACACATCCTTGGTATTTTTCAACTAAAAAATATTAATGTCCAGCATTTCCTACAAGGTCGGTTCCGACATCACCTCGACCCGGTTGCGCCCGTTTTGCTTGGCGCGGTAGAGGGCCTCGTCGGCGCGTCGGAACAGTGAGTCGACGCTGTCCACGGTGGGGGAAGGATAGGTGGCGACCCCGAGGCTGATGGTGACGGTGAGGTCTTCCATGGGGGCGGGAAAGGAGTGCTCCAAAACCGCCTGGCGCAGGCGTTCGGCAGCCATCACGGCGCCCGAGAGCCCCGTGCCGGGGATGACCAGCACGAACTCTTCGCCGCCGTAGCGCGCGGCGCTGTCGTAGGCGCGCAGCTGGCGCTGGGCCAGTTGGGCCACCGCCGAGAGGACGATGTCGCCGTTTTGGTGGCCGAAGGTGTCGTTCACCTTCTTGAAGTAATCGATGTCGAAGATGATGAGGGAGAGCTCTTCCTTGTTGCGCCGGGCGCGGAAGAACTCGCCGTCCAGGATCTCGGCGAGGTAGCGGCGATTGAAGAGGTTGGTGAGGTGGTCGATGTTGGTGAGGCGCTTCAGCAGTTCGTTGGCTTTTTTCAGCTCGTCCTGCAGCGATTTGATCTTCAGTTGGACCTTGACCCGGGCCACCAGCTCGCCCACGTCGAAGGGTTTGGTGAGGTAGTCGCTGGCCCCCTGCTCCAGCCCCCTGATCTTGGAGTCGAAATCCATCATGCCGGTGAGCATGATGATCGGCACCCCCAGAAGTTCCGGGCGAGACTCCACCAGCTGCAGGAACTTGAACCCGTCCATGCGGGGCATGTCTACGTCGCAGATGACCAGGTCGGCCTTCGAGTCGATCAGCGTCTTGAAACCTTCCAGACCGTCGCGGGCCTCCAGGTAATTCTCGAAGAGCCCCACTTCCTTCAGCGTGCGGATCACCTGTTCCCGGATGGTGGCCGAATCGTCGATAACCAGAACCGTGGTTGACATGGAGGCAACTCCCTTCCACTTGCGAAAAGGATCTGTCGCGCAAACGACAGTCATAGCATTGCAGAGTTCGGCGACGCGGAAGCTTCCGCACATACGTGTGCCCGGCCGGCGCTATTCCCGGAAGGGCTTTACGAAGATGTAGATGATCAGCAAAAAGGGAAACGACGAGAAGGCCGCCTCCAGATTGCCCAGGAACAGCTGCCAGGTTCCGAAGCTGATGACCGAGAGGGCAAAGAGGAAGGTGAAGACGGCAACCGGTTTTTTCATACCGGGATAGTAACCAAAGCCGAGCAAATTTGTCCAGACATTTAATTAAGGACACCGCCTGTGGCTAACCTGGCTTTATTACGGGGTGTTCCAGTCCCAGCAAAAGCGCAGCTCGATGTTGGCGACGAGGAGCTCGCAGCAGGTCTTCTTGAAGGCTGCCTCGTTTGCTGCGCTGTCGACTTCTTCCTGCGCCACGGTCTCTATCTGGCTGTCGGGGAGGTCGAGGGTCTTCTCGAAGGCCCCTTCGATGATCCCGGGATTCCAGCCGGTCTTCTTGAGCGCTTCCTTGAACCGGGCGATGTGCAGGGCGTTGTTCACCCCGTAGTCCACGAGCAAAAGCACACTTCTTGCCATGGGAAACCTCCTAAACCTTGTTCCCGGAGCGAGGGGCGCCCCGGCAATGGCTTGTAGCTTACCATAAAAGCTCGCGATCCGACCGGAACTCGCGGCGCGCGCCGCTGACCGGGTCGACGAATTTAAGTTCCTTGGCCAGGAGCTGAAGCGGACTCGCGAAGTCGTCGGGCGCCTGTTCCTTGAGCCGGGGGTAGAGCCGGTCGTTCAGGATGGGAAAACCCAGGCCGCTTAGGTGCACCCTGAGCTGGTGGGTCTTCCCCGTCAACGGGGAGAGCCGGAAGCGCCCCAGGCCGCCGGCCACCTCGCAGAGTTCAACGGTGGAGCGGGCGTTGGTCTCCCCCGGCACCACCTGCATCCTGAACCAGGGCTCCCCGGGCACCAGGCGGTTTTCCACCAGCCAGCTGCGCTGCGAGGGGACCTCGGCCACCGGCGCGAGCGCCAGGTACTCCTTCTGCACCTCTCCCCTCTTGAAGAGATCGCAGTAGCGCGAGCGGGTTTGCGGATTGACCGAGAAGAGCACGAGCCCCGCGGTGTCCCGGTCGATGCGGTGCAGGGGGACCAGGTCGTGGATTCCCGTGGAGCGGCGCAGGCGGTTTAAAAGCGACTGCTCCACGAAGCGTCCCACCGGGGTTACCGGCAGGAAGTGGGGTTTGCAGCAGACCAGGATCTGGTCGTCGCGGTAGACGGTCCGCTCCTGGAAGGGGATCACCTCTTCCTGTTCGACCTCTCGGAAGTAGAAGACCCGGGTACCCGGCCGGTACGGCGCGTCAGGCTCGAGCGGCTCCCCGTCGCCGTCCAGCAGTTTTCCCTGGGCCAGGCGCCGCTCCCAGACCGAGGCGGGGACCCTGGAGAACTTTTGGCTCAGGAACTCGACCAGGCTGGGATAGGGTTGCGCCAGTTCGGGCAAGAGGACCGAGGCGGGATACGGGGAGATGCCCATGTGGGCTCCTTCGGGGGAGGATCTGCCGTTTTTTAAGGGAAGCGGCGGCTGCAGGATAGCAGGTTTCGGGCAGGCGAGGCAAACCGTAATCTCAGAGACGAAAAAATAGGGGTAACCCGTCGGTTACCCCACCAAGAATGGCCGGCAGAAGGGGCCGATTGCAGCGAGGGTCCGAGCCTTCGCGCTTGCGGCACTGCGGCGCGCGAGCGTTTCAGACAAACACTATGTCATCCGGAATATCGGTTATCTTTTCGCCGCCCGCCTCACCTACTGCAAAGGTGTTCTCTATCCCTATTACCCCCTGCCCGGGGAACACGAACTTAGGCTCGATCGCGATGGTCTGTCCCGCCTTCAGGGGAACCTTGAACCCCTGGGCAAGCACCGGGAACTCGTCCAGCTCGAGCCCGACCCCGTGACCGACGAAGCGCGCGTTCTCCCCCGGAGCCCCCATGAAGCAACTCCCCAGCCCCGCCTCCTCGGCCAGTCGTGCCGCCGCCCCAAAGAGCTCTTCGCAGATCGCACCGGGCTTGAGCCGCTCCACCAGGTAGGACTGGATCGCGAGCGAGACCTCGAACGCCTTCATGAGCTGGCCGGGGAGCTTCCCGATGGAGAAGACCCGGGTCATGTCCACGATGTAGCCGTCGAAGACCCCGGTGTAGTCCATGAAGACCGGCGACCCGGCGACGAGCGACGCCTGCGAGGCGCCGTGCGGCGAGGCCGCCGAGAGTCCGCGCCCGGTGACCGCGCCGTCGAAGAACCCGGGCATCACCGCACTCGCACCGGAGAGCGCGAGCCCCATGAAGAGTTCCTGGTTGAAGGCGCGCATCCTCACGTACCCCTCGCCCCCCGCTTTCCTGAGCCGGTACTCGAACTCGGCCGCGAGGTCTAGTTCGCGCAGCCCCGCCTTAAGAAAGCTCGGCACCTGCTGGAAGACCTGCCCCAGGCGCCGCCCGCTTTCGCGCATCCGCTCCAGCTCCCAGGGTGACTTGACCGAGCGTACCTCGCGGTTCAGGGAGGAGACGTCGAGGAACTCGCAACCGGCAAAGAGCTTCTGGTAGAACTGGTACTGCTGCACCGGGACCACGTCGAAGGTGAAGCCAACCTTTTTGAGGTTCCCTCCGAGGACCGCGCCGAACTCCTTGCTGGACGGGAAGGGACGGATGTCGTCGATGGTCGCCTCGAGGCGCGCCCGTGAGAGGCTCTTGCGCACCAAAAGAAGCGGCTCCCCCTCGCAGGGGATCAACAACAGCGAGTTTTGCCGCGTACCGGCATAGTAGTAGACGTCGATAGGATAGATAAATACCGCGGCATCGAGCCCCTGGGTGCGCAACTCCCCCCGGAGCCTCTCGATCCGCCTGAGCGATTCGGCCTTCTCTAGCATGGTTTCCCCCAATCATCACAGTAGGCGATCTCGCCCAGTTCCTTGCGCGGCCGCGGCCTCGGTTCCTGGTCCGGGTAGCCAAGCGGCGTCACCCCGACCACCCGGATCCCCTCCGGGATCTTGAGCGCCAGCCGCAGGGCCGGCTCGTCGAACATCCCCATCCAGCAGGTCCCCAGCCCGAGGTCGGTGGCCGCCAGACAGAGGTGCTCGAAGGCGATGGCGGTATCGGCGACGAAATATTCGATGCCGTTTTCCACCCCGCTCTCCTTCGGGTCCGCGCAGACCAAGATCACGCAGGGGGCCATGGCGAGCGCCTTCTTCCCCGGGTTCTCCTCCGGAAAGGCCGCCAAAAGCCCCGCCTTCTTGCCCGGATCGGTCACGACCAGAAAGCGCCAGCACTGCAGGTTTTTCCAGGACGGGGCCAGCCGCGCCGCCTCCAGTACCTGTTCTATCTTCTCCCACTCGACCGGCCGATCCTGGTACTTCCGGATGCTGCGCCTGTCGCGAATCACCTGGGAAATATCCACTTCCGCCTCCCTGGGCCGGTTGCCCTTGAGCTACTCATACAGCAAAAACGTTGTTTTGTAAATGCTCCATTTATTGTTTTAGCCGGAGCTAACCGGGAACCGGACGCGTGCCTCTCCGAGCCCTCAACTCCCTAAGAAAACGACAGGTTTCAGGGCTCGACAACACCGGACATCTCGCTAAACGTGTTTTTAAAAACATTGACAGACTCCCCGACTTTGATCTAGATTGTCCGGACTCTGACGGAAGGAAGCATCCATGGACCATTTACAGGAAGGCGAAGAGATCACCCCCATAGGCGACCTCGCCAGTTCGCTCGGCCTCACCACCAGAACCATTCGCTACTGGGAAGAAGTAGGACTCATCGATTCGGTCCAGCGCAGCGACGGCGCCACCCGCGGCTTCACGGGGTACTACGTGCGGCGCCTCAAGTTCATCATCAAGCTGAAGGAACTGGGGCTCACCATAAAGGAGATGCAGGATCTCTACGCGGCGTACGGCGAGGCCAAGCAGACCGAACGCATGGTGCCGCGCCTGGTGGAGATACTCGACGAGCACCTCGACAAAATCGACGAGAAAATGGCCAAGCTTGCCTCGCTTAAGAGCGACATCGTGAACTACCGGGAGAAACTCGGCGAAAAGTTCGAGCTGGCGTCACGGGGCTGACCGAAATCCAGCGCTGGCCCGCACGCAGCCCACAACCGGCTTCCGCGCTCCTCCTTGCGGTCGCAGCGACGTGCAATGCGCTCCCCAACCGCCAGTGCCTCCTTCAGCGTGGTACGCTCCCCCATCCCGGTCCGGAGCCCCCCCGCCCCGCCCGTCCCCACCGGCGTCCGCTTGCCGGGCGCTTGCCTGCCGTGCTATACCTTGCTGATGGAATTCATCGCCGACCTGCACATCCACTCCCGCTACTCGCTCGCCACCAGTAGCGACCTCACCCCCGAGAACCTTTGGCGCTGGAGCCAGCTCAAAGGGATCAGGCTGGTCGGCACCGGCGACTGCACCCACCCCAAATGGCTCGACGAACTCGAGCAGAAGCTCGCTCCTGCAGAGAACGGGCTCCTCGCGTTGCGGCAGATGCCGCCAATCGACTCCGTACCGGAAACCTGTCGGGCCGAGGTTTCCTTCCTGCTCTCGGGCGAGATCAGCTGCATCTACCGTAAGGGGGGGCGCACCCGCAAGGTACACTGCCTGGTGCACCTGCCGGACTTCGCCTCGGCAAGGCGCCTGAGTTCCGCGCTCTCCCGCATCGGCAGCGTGACCTCCGACGGCCGCCCGATCCTCAAGCTCGACGCCCGCGACCTCCTCGAGATGGCACTCGACGCCTCGCCCCGCGCCCTTTTGATCCCGGCCCACGCCTGGACCCCGCACTTCTCCATCTTCGGCGCGGCCACAGGCTTCGGCTCCCTTGCCGAGTGTTTCGAGGACCTCACTCCCCACGTCTACGCCATCGAGACCGGGCTCTCCTCGGACCCCGCCATGAACTGGCGCATCTCCGCTCTCGAAGGGATCACCCTGGTATCCAACTCCGACGCCCACTCCCCTTCCCGCCTGGGGCGCGAAGCCACCGTCTTCTCCGGTGCGCTCTCCTATGACGGCATCCACCGCGCACTCGCCGAAGGAAACGGCGTCGCCGCGACCATCGAGTTCTTCCCTGAGCAGGGGAAGTACCATGCCGACGGGCATCGCAACTGCGGGGTCCGGCTTACCCCGCAACAGACCGTCGCCGGGAATTACCGCTGCCCGGCCTGCGGCGGAAAAGTCACCGTCGGCGTCCTGCACCGGCTCGAGCTGTTGGCGGACCGCCCGGAAGGAACCCGCCCCGCCGGCGCCCCGCCGTTTCACTCGGTGATTCCCCTCATCGATCTCGTCGCCGGCGCACTTAACGTCGGGTGCAACGCCAAGCGAGCCGTCGCCCTCTACTTCAGGATGCTCGAAGAACTCGGCAGCGAATTCTATATTCTCCTCGAGGCACCACTGTCAGACATCGAGCGGGTCTCCCCCCCGCTGGCCTGGGCCGTCGGGCAGGCCCGTGCCGGCCGGGTGCTCATCGACCCCGGCTACGACGGCCGCTTCGGAACGGTCTCGGTGCCAAGCGTCCCGACCTGCGGCTGACCGTCTTTTCCCAGTTCTCCGTTCCCATTTCCCCTTCCCTGTCCGCTCCCCCTCAGCTCTCAGCCCCAACCTGAGCCCCTAACACTTGGCCCCCAGCCTTCAGACTTCAGGGTTCAACGCAGTCCCCACGCCCCAGTCCCCAGTCCCCAGCATCAAGCCTCAAGCGTCCAGCGACCCGACGCCCTCCTTTCCCTGATCCTCCGTTTAGTCTGTCCGGCGCTCCCCGCTTCATTGACAAGACAATCCCTCATGGCAGAATTAGCCTGATTAGAATTTTCCAACCTTTCTTAACAAGGAGCCCGCCATGAGCAAGAAACGGATCACAGCAACACTGGCAGCGGTTCTGGTCCCGGCGGCCGTCATGGTCGCTTCCCAGGGCTGGACCGAACAGCAGAAGCAACCGCCCCCCAAAGCCCCCCACGACGCCGTACAGGATTTCCAAACTCCGCGCCAGGTCCCCATCACCCGCCCGGAACAGCACAAGACCAACGAAGACCGCCCCGAGAAGTTCGATCCCAACAACGTGCAGCCCTCCTCTACCGCATTTGCAAACCAACCCGACCAGGGGAAAATCCTCGGTTTTGACTTCTACCGCGATCCATTGAACGCCAAGCATCCCATGATGACCTTCGAAGAGGTCTACAAGCAGGACACGGCACAAAGGCCCCAGGTGAACGCGCAGCAACGCAAGCTCCTCGAGATGCGCTACATCCTGAGCCCCAAACTATCCCCCGACGCGAAGATGTCCCGCGGCAAACCGATTGCCGTCGGTCCGACCGCGCGGCTGCCGCAGGGATCCGACTGGAACCAGTTGGCCAATATGACTCCGGAAGATATCCGCAGCGGCAACCTCTTCCCCTATCCACCCCTCCCGCACCCCAAGCAATCGACCGGCGGCCAGGTCTTCCCGCAGATCCAGATCGACATGTTCCCGCGCCTGCAGCGCTATGACGTCGACTTCGACATCCCCGACGCCTTTCTCCCGGAATTTCCGCCGGCCATCTTCCTGCAAAGCCGGCCGGAACTGGGTGACGTGTCTCGCGGCGAGGTGGTTTCCATCAACAACTTCGAGCGTCTTTTCAAGGACCTGATCACCCCGGTGCAGCTCGACGGCCTGCGCATGCTGCTCACCCCGATTCCGCAGGAAGAGTTCAACTCGACGGACGACCGCAAATCCGCCCAGCCGAGCTTGGGTGTCGCCTGCCTGGACTGCCACGTAAACGGCCACACTACCGGTCAGTTCCACCTGAGCCCGGACATCCGCCCACAAGAGCGCCGCTTCCGCCTGGATACCACCAGCCTGCGCGGTCTCTACAACCAGCAGGTCCATGCCTCCAAGCGCAGCCTGCGTTCGGTTGAGGACTTCACCGAGTTCGAGCAGCGCACCGCCTACTTCAACGGCGACCAGGTGCACGCCTTCAAGAAGGGAGCGATCATCCTGGACCGGGTTCGCGTCTCGCACATGGCGCAGATGCAGAACATGTTCGACGTGCCGCCCGCTCCCAAGCTCGACCCGGTCGGTTTCCTGATCCCCGAGAAGGCAACCCAGGCTGAGATGGCCGGCCAGAAGGTCTTCTTCGGCAAAGGTAGATGCAGCAGCTGCCACCAGCCCCCCTGGTACATGGACCAGCAACTGCACGACTTGAAGATGGAACGCTTCACCCGCGAGCCGGGCGATGGGCCGATCAAGACCTTCACGCTGCGCGGCATCAAGGAAAGCCCCCCCTACATGCACGACGGCCGCTGCTTCACCCTCGAGGACACGGTCGAGTTCTTCAACCTCGTGCTGTCGCTCAAACTCACCCAAGAAGAGAAGAACAACCTGGTCGCCTTCCTGCGGGTCCTCTAGGCGTACCCGCCGTACCCGCAAAAAAGGGGAGCTCGTAAGAGCTCCCCTTTTCGTTATTAGAACGGTTGGTAGCGGCTGGCAACGTCAGCCCTTCTTTGCGGCTCTTCGCTTGGTTCGGGGTGAGTTGATCTCGGAAGACAGGATCAGGTTCGGCGGCAGTTCCTTTATACCCAGAATCCTCACCAACTCGTCCAGGCCGTCCGAAATTTTCAGCAGGGCCTGGTCGGAAAGCGGTTCCAGCCCCCTCACGAGCATCCCCTGGGCAACTTCAGGGGCGCCTGCCACCAGTGCCTTCCCCTGCTCGGTCAATTCCACCTCCACGACCCTCCGGTCGACGGTGGAACGGGTCTTCAGCACCAGGCCGCGCGCCTCGAGCCGATCAAGGATCCCTACGACGGTGGTGGGGTGCAGGTACATCCTCCGGGCAAGTTCCGCCCCTTTTATAGGGGCACACTCGGCGATCGTCTTGATTGCCCAAAGCTGCGGCCCCGTGATCCCGGTCTCCTTCTCCGCCCGTTTAGAATGCTCGTTCACCACCTGGAAGACCCGGCGTATGTTGTCGATTATTTCGGCTACCCGTTTGCTTTTGGTGTCCGCAGCCATTCCGCACCTTCCCCGTTTGCAAATTTAGGCGCCACTTTGGCATATGTTGCAGGTTTTAGCAACCCGCTGAGATGGCGAACCACCAGAAACGGTCAGGATCCCCACCGAACAAAATTGTTGACAATTTTAAAATGCACACCGATAGTATGTACACATATCTTTTTTCAACCAACGCACTCGCCGGAGAACGAACTTCGGATCTAAAAACGGAGGGATTATCATGAACTGGAAAGCAGTAGGAGTACTTTGGGCGGTAAGCGGCTGGCTCTTGATGGCAGGTGGTTGCGCCAAAAATCAGACCGTAAAAAAGGATGAGGGGATTGCCCCGGCGGCAGCTGCCGCGGCTCCAGCGCCCACTGCGCCGTCCGCGCAGGCCAAACCGGCGTCCGCCTCCCAGAATCAGCCGGTGCAACAACCGGCGGCAGCGCAGGAACAACCGGCCCCCACCCAATCCGATCGGGCTGCGACCCTGAAACAGGGGCTCCACCGAATCTATTTCAACTTTGACTCCGCCAACCTCTCCGACCAGGCGCGCTCCACCCTGGTCGGCAACGCAGAACTCCTGAAGGAGATCAACTCCGGCAAGATCCGGGTAGAGGGGAATTGCGACGAACGCGGCTCCGACGACTACAACCTGGCTCTGGGCGAACAACGAGCCAAGGAAGCAGCAAAGTACCTGACCAGCCTCGGGATCCCTGCCGAGCGGCTTTCCGTCATAAGCTACGGCAAAGAAAAACCGCTGGCCCAAGGACACGACGAGGCAAGTTGGAGCAAAAACAGGCGCGATGACTTCGTGGTCGTTCCCTGACCCTTGAAGCATCACTTGCTCCGCCGGTACTCCTCCCGGCGGAGCCTTTTCTCACCCCTACCCCTGGAAAACGGAACGACCTGTCATGCAGCAACACCTCACCGAGCAGATAACCCTCTTCGCCAGCGTTTTAAAATGGACCTTCTACGCCTCTCTGGTCGGCCTGCTGGTCGGCCTTGGGACCACCGGCTTTCTCAAGTCGCTCGCCTGGACCACCGCCTACTACGCCTCGTATCCTGACTATTACCTCTTTCTCCCGGCGACCCTCCTGGTATGCGCGGCGCTGGTCCGCTGGCTCGCCCCGGACGCGGCCGGCCACGGCACCGAGAAGGTAATCGAGGCGGTGCATAAGCGGATGGGTAAGATTCCGCTCGCCGTGGTACCGGTCAAGCTGGTAGCCACCGTGCTCACCCTTGCCGGAGGCGGCTCGGCCGGCAAGGAAGGCCCCTGCGCCCAGATCGGCGCGGGTCTCGCCTCGGGGCTGGCGGATCTCATGCGGGTGGAGGACCGGGACCGGCGCAAGCTGGTGATCTGCGGGATCAGCGCGGGGTTCGCCACGGTGTTCGGCACCCCCATCGCTGGGGCGCTGTTCGGCGTCGAGGTCCTCGTGCTCGGCCAGGTGTTCTACGACGTACTGTTCCCCTCGTTCGTGGCCGGCATCATCGGGTACCACGTGGCAACCTCGCTCGGTGTCAGCTACCCGCACGCCCCTTCCTGCTTGCTCCCCCAGCTCAGCAGCTTCAGTTTTCTGGAGATCATCCTGCTGGGCGCGGTCTGCGGTCTGGTCTCGCTGCTGCTCATCGAACTTATGAAGTTCGGGCACCGAAGCTTCGAGCGGCTTTCCTGGCACTGGTCCCTTGCCCCGCTTTTGGGCGGCGGGATTTTGATCCTGATCGGCACCCTGGTCTCCACAAGCTACCTCGGGCTCGGGCTTGAGGGTATCGAAACCGGGTTAAAGGGTGAGCTCCTCCCGGTAGGCGCGACCTTCTGGAAAAGCGTCACCACCTCGATCACCCTGGGGTGCGGCGGCAGCGGCGGGATCCTCACCCCCATTTTCTTCATAGGCACCGCGACCGGGAACCTGTTCGCGCAGTTGGTGAACCCATCCTATCTCGCGGCATTTTCCTGCATCGGCATGGTTGCCCTTTTGGCCGGCTCGGCCAACACCCCCATTGCCGCCTCGGTGATGGCCATGGAACTCTTCGGGCCGCAGATCGCACCCTTCGCCGCCCTCGCGTGCATGGTGAGCTTCCTCATCGTCGGCTACCGGAGCATCTATCCGAGCCAGCTCCTCGGCATCCAGAAGAGCGCCTCGCTCGCTATCGCAACCGGCCGTCCGGTCGGAAGCTCCGGGCACCCCGTCTATCAGCCCCGGGACAAGACCCTCGCCAAGAGCCTGCTTACCTCCCTGGGCGCCTACCGCAACAGGTGGCGTAAATGAGCATCACCCGGTTTAAACGCAACGCTCGCAAAGAGCCGGGTCCGAGTTGTGGCGTCTCGGTCACCGGGAAGCTGCTGCGCGGGGCGCTGCTACTCTTCCCCCTCGCGCTCTGCGGGTTCACCTGGCGCGCCGATCCCTGCAAGGAGGCGGCAACGACCCTCGCCCAGGCCCAGGGTACCCTCAGCGAGCCGGTAGCAGAGCGCCTCTTGTCGCTTTGTCCGGCGGGCCCACTGGCAGATCTCGCCCGGGGGTACCGCTTTGAGCAAAAGGGGGAAACCGATCGGGCCATCGAGTCCTACCGCAAGGCCGCCGACGCCGACCCTGCTCTGTTCCAGGCCAGCGGCGGCCTCGGGTTGCTCCTTTTCCAGGCGGGGCGTTACGAGGAGGCGGCCGGGCGGCTGAGCCTGGCGGTCAAGGGGAGCAGCGACCCACGCTACCACAAGGCACTGGTCCGACTGCTCGGGCGCAACGATGCTGCGTCCCTGATCATCTGGCACGCCCGTCAGGCCCTCAAGCAGAATCCCGACGACCTGGAACTGCACCGTGCGCTGGCCGACGCGTATCTCAAAGAAGGGGCGCTCGCCGACGCGGTTGCCGAATTCCTCAAGGTCTTGGAGCTGGAACCGGACAGCCTGCAGGCGCGGCTGGCGCTTGCCGAAAGCTACTCCCGAAGCGGCAGACCCGCCGAGGCCCTGGTGCAACTGAAGACCGCGGCGGCGCGGGAACCGGGGAACCGGGAGATCCACAGGCAGCTCTCCGCACTCTACCGGCGGCAGGGAGAGCAGGCCCTGGCCGAACAGGAGCTCGCACTCGCCGGAGTGCACCGGGATGACGAGGAGTTCCAGCGCCTGGTGCAGCAGGGTGACCGGGCGCTGCTTACGCGCAATTTCGAAACGGCGGCCGCAGGCTATCGGGAAGCGCTCCGGGTCCGGCCGGGTTCGCGCGAGGCCCTGGAGAAGCTCGGCGATGCCCAGATGGCCATCGGCAACGACGACGAGGCCATGCAGGCCTACCGCGAGGTCCTTGCCGGCGACCCGGAGAACTCCTCGCTGCACTACACCGTCGGTATCCTCCAGGAACGCAAAGGTGAGCTGGATCTGGCGGAGGGCGAGTACCAAAAGGCGTTGCAGTTCGATCCCAAAAACGGCGACGCCCGGCGGCGCCTGGCGGACCTCTACACCCTGCGTGGCCTTTTTTCCAGGGCGGTAGCCGAGTACCTCGAACTGCTCAAGCTGCGCAGCGACAATCCGATCCTGCACTACAAGCTCGCCCGCGTCTACGTGAAGAACAAGGAGCCGCACAAGGCCATCGACGAGTACGAAGCCTCGTTGCAGCTCGCGCCAGGCAACCTGGAGGTCCGCAAGGACCTCGCCGGGCTCTACGCCAAGACCCGCGCCCCCGAGCTCGCCGAGCAGCAGTACCGGGAGATCCTCCGTCGGGCACCGGAAGACCACGAGGTTCGCAGCACCCTCGTCACGAGCTGCATCAGGCGCAAAGACTACGACGCGGTCTTGCCGCTGCTCAAGGAGGAAGTGGAGCTGCGGCCGGACGACGCGAACTGCCGTTATCGGCTGGGTGTGATGCTGGAGTTCAAGAAGGAGTACCAGGAGGCCTCTCAGCAGTACCAAAAGGCGGTAGATCTGAAACCGGGGTTCGCCAAGGCACTGAACGCCTTGGGGAGACTGTGCATCAGGACCGGGGAGCTGGATCGAGCGAGAGATCTGCTGAAGGCGGCCCGCGAGGCGGACCCGTACCTTACCGAAACGCGCTACTTGTTGGGGAGCCTGGGCGAGGAACAGATAAGCCCCACGCAACGGGCCGGAAAGCGGGCAATGAAAGTGCATCGGCCTGCGAAAAAAGCCGCCGGAAAGGGCGGAGCCTCCCAGCGGCGTCGTTCCAAGAAATGAGGGCGGACTTCAGAAAGCTCGGCCCAAGGGGGAGACCAGTTCCGTCCCCCCTCCGACGAGCTGCGTCATCTCACCGCCTCCGCCGCTGCGACGCCGGCACCTATCTCAGCGTGAACGTGAACAGTAGCGCTCCCCGCGGATAGGTTGCCGAGGTATCGTGACCAACTGGCTGCGTACCGGTCTTTTTCGCCGCTTAAGGGGCCACCGCCCGGGTCCGAAGCACCACCTGGTCGCCCGGCTCCGACAGGTTCGGGCTATCTTCCGCAGAAATCACCAACTGAAACACCTCGTACGGCGTCACCGCGATCAACTTCCCTTCCAGGTCCTTGTCTACCTTGAGCTGCCCCAAGTTGTGCATTTCGTGATCCGAGGTCTCCAGCCAGACCACGTAGACAGCTTTGGGCGGCGTCAGACGCTGGGGCGGCGCAAAATGCTTCACCTTGAGCTGCACCACGGTGTTGCCGTTGTCGTCCCGGGAGAGCCTCGCCTCCCCTTCTGCCGCCGGCATCTCCTGGGAAGGGGGCAAGTTTATCGTCTTCGTCGCGCAACCAGCCAGCGCTCCCCCGAGCCACACTGCCGCCAGTACCGTAAGCAATCTCATTGTCAGCCTCCTTATACTCAGTTGCGGGGCAATTTCGGATAAAACACCCCGTGAACGTAGGCAGGGCGTCTTATCAGGACGCCCTGCGGTGGACCACACTGGTACTGCAACCTGCCTTGACTGAGTCTTCCGTTTTTCTCAAAGCGTCGCCGTCCGTTCCGGCGTCCCGCTCGTTGCCTGACGGCTGCACCAATGTTATATTAGTGATTTGTAATGTCAACTATCGGTCTGTTGTGCCCACAAACCGCGAGGTGCCCATGCAGACCTTTCACCTGATCGGAATCCTCACCACACTCGCCGCCGCCTTCGGCCTCATCAACTACCACCTGCTGCGTCTTCCCGCCACCATCGGCCTCATGCTGCAAAGCCTGATCTGCTCGGTGCTTCTGCTCGTCCTGCAAAAGGCTGGCATCCCGATCGCCGGGCCGGTGCGCCAGGCCCTCGCCCAGATCGATTTCGACCAGCTGCTTTTGGAGGGTCTGCTGAGTTTTCTGCTGTTCGCCGGCGCGCTCTTCGTGAAAAACGAGGAACTCCTCGAGGTGAAGTGGGACATCGCGATCTTTGCCACCGTCGGGGTGCTGATCTCCACGGGCATCATCGGAGGGGTACTCTGGTGGGCCTGCCGCATGTTCCAACTCCCCATCAGGCCACTCTACTGCTTCCTGTTCGGCGCGCTCATCTCGCCGACCGATCCCGTCGCGGTGCTCCCCATCCTGCGCGCCCACGGGATCTCGCGGCAACTCGACGCCCAGATCGCCGGCGAGGCGCTCTTCAACGACGGCGTCGGAATCGTGGTGTTTTTGACCCTGCTCACCCTCTTAAGCGGCGCTGCGGTACAGGGGAGCGACGTGGTGTGGCTTTTGGCCAAGGAAACTGTCGGTGGGCTCGGCTTCGGGGCGTTGCTCGGCTGGCTCGGCTACCGGATCATGAAGGGGGTGGACAACTACCAACTGGAGATCCTGATCACCCTGGCCCTGGTGACCGGCGGCTACGCGCTGGCTCTTTCGGCCGGTGTTTCCGGTGCGCTGGCGATGGTGGTGGCAGGGTTGCTCGTCGGGGGGCCCGGGCGCCGGCTCGCCATGTCGCAGCGGACCCGCGAGAACCTGGACCGGTTCTGGGAGTTGGTGGAGGTATTACTCAACTCGGTGCTCTTCACCCTGATAGGGCTGGAGATGCTGGCCATCGTCACGAAGCTGGACGCGGCGCACCTGGTGGCCGCGTTCCTCTCCATCCCGCTGGTGCTTTTGGCGCGTATGTTTTCGGTGGGATCGATACGGGTCCTCTTGCGCTGCTTCGGCTCCCTGGTGCCTCACTCCTGGCCGATCATGACCTGGAGCGGGCTGCGCGGCGGCATCTCGATAGCCCTCGCGCTCTCCCTTCCCAGAGCCGGCGAGCGGAGCCTCGTTCTGGTGGCGACCTACGCCGTGGTCGCGTTCTCCATCCTGGTGCAGGGGAGCACGCTGAAGTACCTGGTCTCCTGGCGCACGGGACGCGACTGAACCGCGAACCTCTCCCGGAACGTCCCTTTTCTGCCGTTTCCCCTGACACGTCAAAAACAGCTGCGCGGAAGGTGACCCTACGGCCGACTCAGCATCATCGCGATTCCCCGCAGAATCAAAACAAAAGCCCCGCTCGGTGAAGAGCGGGGCTTTTCTGTACCTCTTTAGCTTTGCTGCGGCCTCGTCCCGAACTACTTGAGCAGTTCGTCCAGCCTCTTGGTATCGGCACCTACCACCTGCTGGCCGTTCACGAAGAAGGTCGGGGTCCCCTGGATGCCGACCTTGCGGCCCAGGTTCATGTGTTCCTGGGCCAGGGCCTTCACCGCCTCGGTGACCGGCTTCGCGTTGGCCGGGATGTCCTGCCCCAGCATCATGGCGTCGAAAGCCTGGGTCTTGTTGTCGGCTCCGAGGATGTAATGGATCTTGGTGATGGCGGCCGGGTGTGCCAGCGGCGCGAAGAAGACGTACTGGGTCACGTCGCTTCTCTTGGAGAAGTACTCGAAGGCCTTGCGGCAGTACGGGCAGTCCGGGTCGGTGAACTCGATCACCGAGATCTTGCCGTCGCCGATCTTCACCGCCTTGTCCAGGGGGAGCGTCGCCACCACCTTGGCGGCCAGGGCGCCGCGGCGCTCGGCGGTGCGGCTCTTCAGGTCCTTGCCGATGATCTCACCGGTGACGATCAGTTCCTTCTCGGGGTAGAAGTAGAAAATATTCTGTCCTGAGACCACCTCGTAGAGTCCCGGAATCTCCGAAGGGGTGACACTGTCAAAGGGCACCTGCGGAAACGCGGAGCGCAGGGCGGCATCGGGCTTAACCGCTTCCGGAGCGGCGTTCGCCACGGCGACGCTGCCGAGCCAGAAGGCCCCCAACAACAGACTTGCGAACAATCCCCTTTTCAAAAACATACACGCCTCCATTGAGATAATCCCGCATCTCGCGCGGGTCGATGAGTAACGTAGCACACTTTGAGCGAATTTCGTAGCCGCTAATACCGCCCCGGTTCTTTACCGGGGTGCGGGACGTGCTGCAGCAACCGCATAGGCCGTGGCAGCCGCTCCCAAAATACCGGCATCATCCCCCAGTACCCCCTTGAGAACCCGTACCCGTTCGGCCGGGATCGGGAAGGCGCGCTCCCTGATCTCCCGGTGCAGCGCTTCTGCCAGGAGCCCGAAACTCTCGGCCACGCCGCCACCCAAGACAACGGCCTCGAGGTTCAGCAGGTTGACAACGGAGGCGAGCGCGATTCCCAGGTAGCTCCCGGCGCGACGGTACACCCCGAGCGCCTTTGGGCATCCCTGTCGGGCCCGCGCGGCCACGGCGGCCGCGTCGAGTCTCCCGGAAAGCGGTGCAACGTTCGCCTCGGCGGCGAGTGCGGCGATGGCCGAGGCCGAGGCGTACTGCTCGAGGCACCCCCGGTTGCCGCAGCCGCAGCGCCTTCCTTCCGGCTCGACGGTGACGTGTCCGAATTCCGCAGCGACGCCGTCGATCCCGGTCCAAAGCCTGCCGTCGAGGATGAGCCCCGCGCCGACGCCGGTCCCCAGGGTGACCATGAGCGAGGAAGCGAAGGGACGGCCGGCTCCGTAGCGCTGCTCTCCCACCGCACTTGCGTTGGCATCGTTAAGCGCAATGGTCGGGACCCCGACCCGCCGTGCCACCTCCTGCGCCAGGTTCACCCCTTCCAGGGCGACCAGGTTCACACTTGAGCGCAGGACACCGTCGTTGGAAAAAAGGCCGGGAACCCCGAGCCCCGCGGCCGACACCTGCCTCCCCCGCTTTTGGGCTCCGTGCTTCAGCTCCAGCAGATGCGCAACCAGCCGGTCCAGGAACGCCTCCCGCCCCGAACCGATGTCCGTCGCCAGGGAGTGCCGCTCCACGATTACGCCGTCTTCGGCCACGAGCGCGCAGCGAAGATTGGTGCCCCCAAGGTCCACGCCCAGACAGAGCGTCTCGAGATCTCGCCCCGCCATCAGGAGACCTGCGCCGCAGCTGCGAAAAGCGGCTCCAACCGGTCGTAGCAGGCCTGGAGCGCCTCGGGAACGACCCGGAGATCGGCTAGCACGCTCATGAAGTTATTGTCCCCGTTCCAGCGCGGCACCACGTGAATATGCAGGTGTTCCTCCACGCCGGCACCGGCCGCCTTTCCCAGGTTAAGGCCGATATTGAAGCCGTCGGGGCCGGCACTCTGGATCAAGACCTGCTGGCACAGGGCCACCGCACTCCAAAGTTCCAGCACCTCTTCACTGGTGAGGGAGGCGATATCGGCGGTGTGCCTGCGCGGGGCAACCATCAGGTGCCCGTTCACGTAGGGGTAGCGGTTCAGCATGACGAGAGTAAGCGGCATCGTTTTCAGAATCAAACGCTCCCGCTCGTTTCCCGTGCCGCAAAAGATGCACCCGGCAGGTTTTTCCTGAACCAGGTACTCCACTCTCCAGGGAGCCCAAAGCCTGTCCATGTCTGTAACCTCCGCAGCTGGTCCGTCCCTCATTCCGGCCGGAACGAAAAGGCATTATCAACCAAAACGATCCCATTTACAACACGGGGGGTGGTGACAATTTTAAAACAGCTGTTCTACTGCGGAGGAAATGTCTTGACAGCCGTATACGATGGGTTTATTTAATCCGTTAGCACTCATCCTAGAGCCCACCTCTCTTTACGCTTCATGTAGCTGTTTTGTAAACTGTTTGTTCTTATTGAACTTTTTATTCCCTACAGTGAACAGTCCAACAAGAACTACCCGCTTCCTGCTTCGGCAGGACTTCGGTATTTGTATAAAAATTTTCAGGAGGTAGCAATGGCAAAGAAAATGGACGCTCTGGAGTATCACTCGACCGGTCGCAGGGGGAAGATTGAAGTCGTCTCTACGAAACCGTGTCTCACTTCCCGCGATCTCTCCCTTGCCTACTCGCCGGGCGTCGCAGAACCTTGCCTTGAGATAGAAAAAAATCCCGAAGATGCCTACAAGTACACCGCCAAGGGAAACCTGGTGGCGGTCGTTTCCAACGGCACCGCCGTTTTGGGGCTGGGAAACATCGGCGCTCTCGCCGGCAAGCCGGTCATGGAGGGGAAAGGGGTCCTCTTCAAGCGCTTTGCCGACGTCGACGTCTTCGACCTCGAGGTGAACTCGGAGAACCCGGACGACGTGATCAAGGTGGTGCAGCTTTTGGAGCCGACCTTCGGCGGCATCAACCTGGAGGACATCAAGGCACCCGAGTGCTTCTACATCGAGGAAGAACTCAAGAAGACCATGAACATCCCGGTCTTCCACGACGACCAGCACGGTACCGCCATCATCTCGGCCGCGGGCCTCGTGAACGCACTCGAACTGGTAGGGAAGAAGATCGAAGAGGTGCGCCTGGTCATTAACGGCGCGGGTGCCGCCTCCATCTCCTGCGCGAACCTGGCCATCTCGCTCGGCCTCAAGCGCGAGAACCTCATCATGTGCGACACCAAGGGGGTCATCTACAAGGGTCGCGTCGAGGGGATGAACAAGTACAAGGAGCTCTTCGCCCAGGACACGGCGCTTAGGACCCTTGATGAAGCGGTCGAAGGTGCCGACGTGCTCTACGGCCTCTCGGTGAAGGGGGCCTTCACCCCGGAGATGGTGCGCAAGATGGCGGTGAACCCGATCATCTTCGCCATGGCGAACCCCGACCCCGAGATCACCCCCGAGCAGGCCCACGCGGTGCGCGGCGACGTCCTGATGGCGACCGGCCGCTCCGACTACCCGAACCAGGTGAACAACGTGCTCGGCTTTCCCTTCATCTTCCGCGGGGCGCTCGACGTGCGCGCCACCGGGATCAACGAGGAGATGAAGCTCGCCGCGACCCGGGCCCTTGCCGAACTGGCCCGCGAGGAATGCCCGGACTCGGTATGCCGCGCCTACGGCAACGTGAAGTTCAGCTTCGGCCGCGACTACATCATCCCGAAGCCGTTTGACCCGCGCGCCCTGTTGCGCGTCGCCCCGGCGGTCGCCAAGGCCGCCATGGAAACCGGCGTGGCGCGCCAGCAGATCGACCTCGACAAGTACGTCGAGCAGCTCGAAGCGCTCCAGGGGAAATCCAAGGAGACCATGCGTCTCATCATCAACAAGGCGAAGAGCGATCCCAAGAAGATCGTCTTCCCCGAAGGGGACAACGAGAAGATCCTCAAGGCCGCCTACACCCTCATCGAGGAGGAGATCGCCCAGCCGATCCTGGTCGGCAGCCGCAAGAAGGTGGAAGGGAAGATCGCCGAGCTCGGGCTCGACCTCAACGTCCCGATCATCGATCCGGAGGAGTCGGAACTAACCGAAGGGTACGCCCAGGAGCTCTACCGGCTGCGCCAGAGGAAAGGGGTCACCCTCTCCGAGGCACGGCGCATCGTGCGCCGCAAGTCGCGCAACCACTTCGCCTCGATGATGGTGCACATGGGAGACGCCGACACCTGCCTCTCCGGCATCGACTCGCACTACCCAGAAACCATCCGCCCGGCGCTCGAGGTGATCGGCAAGCAGTCGCAACTGGCCGGCGTGCACGGCATGTACATGATGGTCTTCAAGAAGGGGATCGTCTTCCTGGCCGACACCACGGTCGAGATCGATCCGACCGCCGAGGAGCTGGCCGAGACCGCGCTTCTGGCCGCCGAGAAGGTGCGCCTGCTCGACATCGAGCCGCGCATCGCCATGCTCTCCTTCTCCAACTTCGGCTCGGTCAACAACCCGCTGGCCATCAAGGTGAAAAAGGCGGTCGAGATCGTGAAGCAGAAGGCGCCCGAGCTTGAGATCGACGGCGAGATGCAGGCCGACACCGCGGTCACTCCCGAGCTTTTGGCCAACTACCCGTTCGCCACCCTGAGCGGGCCGGCCAACGTCCTCATCTTCCCCGACCTCAACTCCGGCAACATCAGCTACAAGCTGCTGCACCGCCTGGGTGGTGCCGAGGCGATCGGCCCGATCCTCATGGGGATGAAGAAACCCTTCCACGTGCTGCAGCGCGGCGACGACGTCTCCAACATCGTCAACATGGCCGCCATCGCCGTGGTGGACGCCCAGAGCGCGTAACCGTCCCAAAGACTGACCCGAAAAAGGGGGCTCGGAAACGAGTCCCCTTTTTTTTCTGCATTCGCAGTGAGGTACAGAAGATCGCTTGGTGCCCTCCATCCCGGGCGTTCCACATCGCCTCGTTGCTTTTCGTTAGCTTGATGAAGCAGAATTTGCTATAAGAAAGCGAAGATTTGCACGACAGGCGGGAGGAAGGCTGGGGGCATGACAGAAGCACTGCAAGAGACTGAAGCAATCGCGCACCTTACGGTGAACCGAAAACTGGTACTGGGACTGGTAGCGTCACTGTTTCTGCATCTTGGTGCCGCCGCGGTCCTGATCTCCCTCTCCGGGAGCCAACCGGCGCACGTCCCCGCCGTTACCTACGTCGATCTGAAGTCGGTGCCGTCTCCGGCTCCACCCTCCGCCCCCCCGAAGCAGGAAACCGCTACCCCGCCCGTGACGCCCGAACCTCCGGTGCAGCCGGCTCCCGCCGAACCGGTAAAGCGGCAGCCCGTCGAAACCCCACCCGCCCAGCCGGCCACCCCGCCGCAAGCGAAACCCGATGAAGACCGCTCCCATACCGTCCTGGGACTCGGCCTCACCAGGGGCTACTTCAAGAGCCTGGGCGAAGGGGACACCTTGCGCGACGACATCAAGGCGTACTACCTGGACATGCTGCAGGTGATCAACGAGAAGTGGTGGATGAACGAGGAGATAGACAAGCGGCGCGTCGCACCGGTGGTGGTGTTGCTCGCCGTGGCACGCAACGGATCGATCTTGGAGGCGAGAATCTCGGAGAGTTCGGGCAACCGCCAGTACGACAAGGCGGTGCTCGATTCGATAGCGAAGGCGGGGCCGCTCCCCCCGCTCCCCGCCAGTTACGACATGCAGGTCTTCCTGGCACCGATCCGCCTGGTGCCCCCGCTCAACCTGATGGGCTGGTAACCTAGGGCACCAGCTCCTCTTCTTCCGGCTCGAGCTCGATGATGTCGAGCCCCTCCTCGCCGGCCAGCGCCCCGATCCGCTCCGCCACGTGGTGAAACCCCGGGTTGTCCCGGTACACCTGGCGGTACAGATCGAGCGCCTCCTCAACCTTTCCCGAACCTTCCAGCAGATCGGCGAGCTCGTAGCGGAGGCTGGTGCGCTCGGCATCTCCCAGAAGTTCCAGGGCAAGCCCCCGCTGCAAAAGCTCCTGCGCCTGGTCGGACTCACCCATCTCGCGGTAGCAGATCGACTGGAGGATCAGGCAGTCCAACCGACGCCGTTCATTTCCCGCGGCGAGGGCGAACTCCTTGACGGCACCGGCCAGTTTCCCCATCTCCTTGTAGGCGATCCCCAGGTCGTAGTGGGATTCCAGCTCGTCAAGGTCGCGGGCCGCGTCGGGCGCCAGAGCCTCAGGGAAGATTTCCTGCCAGCCGCGGCTGGTGCGCTCCTCGACAGCACGGATCTCTTCCGCGGCCCGGGCCGCTTCGGCAAGACGCGCGGCCTCCGCCAGTCGGGCTTCTTCCGCCAAGCGCGCGGCCTCGGCGGCGCTCGCCTCCTCTTCCAGGCGGGCCGCCTCGGCTACCCGCTCCTCTTCAGCCAGGCGCTCAGCCTCTACAGCAGCCTGCTGGGCCTCTTCCGCCTCTTTGGCGGCAGCTTGTTGGCGCGCCTCTTCGGCCGCCTCGGCTGCACGGCTCTCCTCGGCTGCAGCTGCGAGTTCCGTGACGCTGGCGGCCTCCTCCGACTCCGTTTCCAGTTCCAGGGAGAGATCGATCTCTTCCGGCCAGTCCAGTTCCAGCATCCCCGCAGCTTCCGCAGCGGGAGGGGCGGGAGCCTCGGAAACTCCGCCGAACGACGGGAGATCGCCGAAGGACGGCAGTTCGGGTGCGGCAGGCTCCGGAGCTGCCGTGGCGGCGAAGGGGTTGTGCTCGTCAGCATTGAGCGAATGCGAGAAGTCGAGCGGCAGGTCGATCTCGGGAACCGGAGGAGCCGCCGCCTCGGCCGGATCGCTCAGATCGAGATCCAGCTCGCCGTGCGATTCCCAGGGGAGCGGTGCCACGGACGAGGCAACGGGTGCGGCCGTCAGCTCCAGCTCCGGAGTCTCCCAGGAAGCGGGGAGTTCGTCACCCGGCACCCCGGGAAATTCGGCGACAGCATCATAGGGCGATGCCGGCAGATCCAACTCCCGCGCGGCAGGATCGTACACCGGCGGCACAGCAGACTGCACGGCGGCCAGGGGAGTCTCAGGCGTCTGGCGTTCGGGAAACAGCTCGGCAATCCGGTCGGTGACCTGGGCAAGGGCGGCACGGTCGGAGCCGTTTCTAAGCTGTGCGGCGTAGCTGTCGAACTCCTCGAAAGAGCGTTCCGGGTCGCCCGAGGCGTACAGGAGCTCCGCGAGTTTCAAGCGGGTCGCCGCGGGAACCCCGTCCACGGAAAGCATCCGGTCCAGTACCTTGACAGCTCCCTTCAGGTCCCCTTCTTTTTCGTACTGGGTCGCCACCTGGCCGTACTCGGCAAGCGCGTTGCCGTTTAGCCCCTGCTTGGCGTTCAGCTCCGCCAGGTGCAGCGCCACGTCTTTACTTTCAGGAACCAGCCGCTGGATCTGCTTGTAGACGGCAATCGCCTTGAGGTAGTAGGAGTTGTCGGCGTAGTGCCTGGCGATGTCCTCGTACTGCACGATCGCCTCGTCCTTGCGGTTGTCGCGCACCAGCAACTCGGCGAGACGCTGCCGGTGCCTGACCTCCTTGGGGTCGAGTACCACTACCTGCTGGTAGTCCTTGATCGCCTTGTCGATCTGGCCTTTGAGAACGAAACGCTGCGCACTTTCCAGTATTTTGTCTTTTTTCGAAGCCAAGGGGCTGCCTCATATCTCGCAGAAATAAGTCGCTGCTAAAACTAAAACAATCACGCGCGGGTGTCAAGGATGATGCTGATTGATACCGCGCACAAGCCGCTTAAGATTTTCCAATTCCACAGGTTGCAGCCGACGATCCCCGTAGAGCGCGGATCCGTAGATGATTGCGAACTCTCGGACCTGCGGATCTCCGGTACGCTGCGCCAGGTCGAAGAGACCGCTACGCTCCACGGTAAGCGTCGGGTAACGCCGGGCCACCGCCCGCAGGAAGCGCCGCAGCAGCCGCTCTTCACGGCTCACCGAGCGCCCGAGGTACCAAAGGACCGCCGCACCCAGCGGCAGCAGCCAAGAAAGCCCGACCAATGTCCCCTTTAGGGAG
The DNA here is from genome assembly GCF_014193515.1 of Geomonas silvestris. GTDB lineage: Bacteria > Desulfobacterota > Desulfuromonadia > Geobacterales > Geobacteraceae > Geomonas > Geomonas silvestris. The sequence goes on from NZ_BLXX01000004.1 coordinate 167,103, forward strand.
AAAGCGGGCAGGTGCAGTTGGCGCACCGCCCCCCCCGCCTTGCGCACCAGGGAGATCTGTTTGTCCAGGTCGTAGCTGATAACCGCCTTGTTCCAATAAAAACCGAGGGCATCGGCGTACATGCGCAAGGTGTCGCCCAGCGCGGCCTGGCGGCCGAATCCTATCGACCAGGCGGTGGGATCGACGGTCACCCAGCCTCTTCCGTCCAGGTAGGCCTCGACCCAGACGTGCGCCATGTCCTCGGTCACCTGGTAGTACCCCCCCATCTGGTTGTAGTTCCCCCCGCGGTAGCCCCCCACCAACCGCGCCGGAACGCCGGCGAGCCTCAGCAGGATAGCGGAACTCGAGGCGAAGAACTCGCAACTCCCCCGTTTTTTGCCGAACAAGAAGTCGTCGAGCGCGTCGTTGCCGACCGGCAGCCCGCTTGTGGCGTAGGAGATGCGCTGGCTGCGCACGAAGCGCTCCAAAAGCCGCAGCTTGTCGGCATCGCTGCGCCCGGACTGGGAAAGTTGCCGTGCGGCTTCTCTCATCCGGGGCGACACCTGGGCCGGAACTCCCAGGTAGAAGTCGCGGTCTATGCCTCCGTTCACCCGGACCAGGTCCGAGAGCGTGGAGACCGCCTCGTATTTCACCCGTTTGTCCAGGGGGGCACGCGCCTTAAACACCACGTCCGCTTCGTTTACCGAGCGCAGGCCGCTTATCTGGCGCGGGATGTTCAGGGCAACCAGGTAGGGGCTGTTCGAAGGCTCCGGGTAGATCTCCTGGCGGACCTGCTCGGCACTGCCGGGAACCATGCTGCGCTCCTGCGGTCCAGGAACCCGGACCCAGGCGTTTCCCTCCAGGGCGTTCAAGACGATCCCGCGCCAGTAGAGCCTGTTCTCGGGAACTTTGGGGCTGCTGGCCCGCAGCACCACCGCCTTCACTTCGGTTACGCTGGCGGCAGCTCCCGGTTTGACCTTGTCGCTGAACCCCGCCCGGTTGCCGCCACCGCGGTTCAGGAAATCCCAGAGCGGAAACTGGGTTCTCGGGAGTATCACGAAGAGAACCAGCAAGATGGGGAGCGCCGCCACCGGCATGAGTCCCGCAACGCCCAGCACCTTTTTGAGCTGCGGATGCTCGAGGGCCAGGTCGGCGTCGTGCGCGTGAAAGGTGAGTACCACCAGGGAAACCGCCAAGAGCAGGAGCAGCGCCAAGAGGTAGACCAGGAAAAGTGCCGAAAGGTTGTACAGCGACGAGGCGGCCAGGCAAAAAAGCGCCAGCGCGAAGATCTGCAGGTAGTTACGGCCGCTCTTTTCTCCCACCAGGCGTACGCTCAGAAACATGACCAGAAGGTTCGCGGTGACCGAAAGCAGGTTGTCCCGGTTCATCCCCGAAGCGTAGTAGAGAAAGAGCAGGATCGACGCGGGGGTCAAGATCCTGCCGGAGAGAGTGCGGCCGCTGCGCTGCTGGTACCAGGCCGCGACAAGGCCCGCCGGAAAACACCAGGTCGCCAGCGGGTCCAGGTAGGGCGCGAGCGGCAGGTAGCCGATCAGGGCGACGCACAGCGTCAGGGTGCTGAGTACGGATTTAACTCTGACCATATAAGGCAAGCTCTCCGAGCAGTTTCAGGCGATGGCTGCGGCTCGAGTCCGGTGCGATGACCCGCTGGGAAAGCTTGAGCCCCACGGCCCTCCCGCCGCGCACCAGACGGTTCACCAGGAACGTTCCATACCCTAGGCGCTCCTCCAGGTCCCGCCCCGGCAGGGAATCCACCTCGATGAGCACCGGGTCCGTGGCAGTGGAGGTGAGGTGTTTCACCTTGTAGTCCTCGTGCTTGGCGGAGAGCCGCCAATGGATCAGCTTGAGCGGCTCGCCCCCCTGGTAGTCGGAAATCTTGGCGAGTTCACCTTCGTGCCCCGGCGCAGCCTGGCTCTGTGCGGTGCCGCTCTCCGGCTTGCCCAGCCCGGCCGGAAGCGCAAAGGAGCGCGGCGCGGGAAAAACCAGCACGCTCCCGGCAACCGGAACCCGGATATAGCGCACGAAGAAGTTGACCGGAAAGGACGAACTGATCAGCGCCACCGGGAGTTCGAACCTGCCGCGCGCGGGAAAAGCGATGAAAAGCGAACCTGTCTGCGGCTTGCGCGGATCGAGCAGGAGAAAACTGGCGGGATGTCCCAGGAGGGTTGCGGTGATCAGAAAGGAAGGGAGCCGCTTCTTGCGGTTTTCGACACGTACGGTGAGCTGGGTGGAGAGGCCGGCGTAGACCTCGTCGGGCAGGCGCACCGACACGGTGAGTCCGCGGATGTTGAGCCAGCCCAAGAGGCCCGAGACCGCCATGAAGCCGAGCATGGCGGAGACCACCAGAAAAAGCAGGTTGTTCCCGGTATTGACGGCGGCCACCCCCAAAAGCAGCGTGGCCGCCACGTAAAGCCCCCCTCCCTTGGTCAGCTTTATGTGAGAGGGAGCGGAATCTCTTGCAGCAGTGCGTTTAATAATTGCTCCTTGTCCACCCCTTCCTGTTCGGGGCGGAAGATCAGCCGGTGCGCGCAGACCACCGGGGCCACTTCCCGGACGTCCTCGGGAACCACGAAGGGGCGCCCGGCCAGGTACGCCGCCGCCTTGGCGGCCTCCACAAGCCCGATGCCGCCGCGGGTGGAGATGCCGGTCTGGATGAGCGGGTGGTTCCGCGTCGCGGCGATAATGGCGTAGACGTAGTCGGTAACCTTTTCGCCCAGGTACACCTGGTGCCGGACCGCCTCGATCGCCTCCACCAGGTCCCGGTGCGTGACCAGGGCCGGGATGTGCAGGATTTCGTCGCGGATCGAACCGTGCATCAAGATCTCCTTTTCGATCTCCTCGGGAGGGTAGCCGATGCCGGTACGCATGACGAAACGGTCCATCTGGGATTCGGGGAGCGGAAAGGTCCCCACCTGTTCCGCCGGGTTCTGCGTGGCCAAGACCAGGAAGGGATCCGGCAGCTGGTAGGTGACCCCTTCGACGGTGACCCGGCGCTCCTCCATCGCCTCCAGAAGTGCGCTTTGGGTCTTGGGCATGGCCCGGTTGATCTCGTCGATCAGCACGATGTTGTTGAAGATGGGGCCCTTGACGAAGCTGAAGCGCCCTTCGTTGCGGTCGTAGATGGAAAGTCCCGTGATGTCCGAGGGGAGCAGGTCGCTCGTGCACTGCACCCGGCCGAAGGAAAGCCCGAGCGCGCTGGCGAAGGCAAGCGCCATGGTGGTCTTGCCGAGGCCGGGGATATCTTCCAAAAGGATGTGGCCGCCGGTCAGAAGCGCCATCAGGCAAAGGCGCAGCGCCCTCCCCTTCCCTTTCAGGTGTTTGCCGGAGAGATTCTCCAGGACCGCGACCATCTCGTCTCGTTTTGCCAGGCTGTGCAAGATTACCCCCATCAAGAACCAAACCGTCTCATTGTAGCAGAAAGCCCAAGGAAGAGAAAAGGGGCCCGCTATGGGCCCCTTGTTGTTTCATCCAGCAAGATTTAGAGACCGTTCCCCCCCCCCTTGACGGAAGGGGGTCAGGGGGTGGGTGAAGCTGCCATCGGCGATGAGATGGCGCCGTCCCCCTCACCCGCAGGGGGGAGGGGACCCTGTTGAAGGTTAGCATTTCCTAGATGCGAGGTTGTTCTTCGGCATTACGCGAGTAACGCGCATCGGTCTTCTACAAAACCCCGAGAAACTTATGTGTCTGCGGAATCACCCGCACCTCGTCGAGCAGCACACCGGCCACTTCCTGAAGTTCCAGGGCGCGCCGCGAAGAGATGGCGAGCCTCCCCTCCGGCAGGGTCATGGGCTGCAGGATGAGCGGGATCTTCCGGTCGACCTCCGCAATCATGCGGCAGCTCAGCTCGACCTCTTCGTTCGTCGTTGTCGCCCCGGCCACGAGCTTTACGTACACGCTCTTCTGGGCGGCAAGCTCCAGGAACTGCCGGTGTTCTTCCCAAAGCGGCTGACAACCCGTGGCGGAAGGGAGCTTGAAGTCCATCCCGATGTAGTCCAGGTGCGGCAATAAGGGAGCAAGGGCCTTGGGGAGGGTCCCGTTGGTCTCGAGGTAGATCGGGAGGAGCTTTCTCAGCTCCGGAAGCCACTGTTCCAGTATGCGCCCGTGCAGAAGCGGCTCGCCGCCGGTAATGCTTATGGAGTGATGCAGTCCGGGCCAGTTCCGGGTCCACCCTCGAATCAGCTCTACGATCCGCTCGCAGGTCACCGGGTTTGCCACCCGGACCAGGTCTTCCCGGCCCGGCGTCTGCTCCAGGATGCATTCCGCAGGGACCTCAGACATCCCCGGGGTATCGCAGAACGAGCAGTTCAGGTTGCAACCGGCAAAGCGTAGGAAAACCTGGCGCAGGCCAACCTGCATCCCCTCCCCCTGGATGGAGGAGAAGCATTCGACCAGGGGGGCCGGCTCTCTACTCATAGTAGCTCGCCGCCGCGTAGTCGGACTCCCAGACCGTGACCATCTCCACCTTCACCTTGTCGGAACCGAAGATCTTGGTGAGTTCGACGTAGAGGTAGCGGGCGATGTTCTCGGAGGAAGGGGAAAGGTCCTTGAAGGGGCCGAGTTCGTTCAGGTATTTGTGGTCGAGAGTCTTCAAGAGCGTGTTCGTCTCGCGCTTGAGGATCTTGAAGTCGATCCCGAGGCCCGCCTTGTCAAGTTCGGCGGTGGTGATGGAGACTTCAACCTTCCAGTTGTGGCCGTGCAGATTCTCGCAATCGCCCTGGTAGTTGATAAGGTTGTGTGCCGCAGCGAACGCGGTATGTATGGTAAGACGGTACATAGTTCCCTCCAGTTCTCATTGGTATGACCGTGCCAATATAGCACGGCGCTTTTTTCAAAACCAGAAAACACCGCCGCAGCCCCCGTAGGGGCGCCAATTTTTTTCGAACCCACGGACTTTCTGGAGGGCCGCCGCCGGTTTTTTCAAACCGGCGGACTTTTGTAGCAAATGGGCGCCGAATTTTTCAAACCGGAGTATTTTTAAATCAAAAAGCCGCCGACTTTTCCAAACCGGAAGATTTTTAAATCATAAAGCCGCCAACTTTTCGAAACCGGAAGATTTTTGAATCAAAAAGCCGCCAACTTTTTCAAACGGGAAGATTTTTAAATCAAAAAGCCGCCGACTTTTTCAAACGGGAAGATTTTTAAATCAAAAAGCTGCCGACTTTTTCAAACGGGAAGATTTTTAAATCAAAAAGCTGCCGACTTTTTCAAACTCGAAGTTTTTTAAATCAAAAAGCCGCCAACTTTTTCAAACCGGAGAATTTTTGAATCAAACAGCCGCCGACTTTTTAAACGGCGGACTTTGGTAAAAAAAGTCCGCCAAGTTTTCAAACCGGCGGACTTTGTAGCAAATGGTCTGAAGCTAAGACAACCGGGGTTTCACAGTATTCGGGAGGGAGTCCAGCTAGATGTTGATGCTTTCGCCACGCTGCAAAAGGGGAGCCTCGGTAGGCGTGGTGAAGGAGTTGTAGGCGAGTGCGAAGAAAAGTACCACCATGGAGATGAGCATGACGACGGTCGGCACCAGGCGCACCTCGCGCTCGTTACCGCCAGCCTGAACCAAGCCTGCAGCGGCGACCAGTACCCCGCAGCCGCCGCACACGCCGCCGAGGAAGAACCCAAGGAAGGTGAGTCTTACTTCTCCGCCGATCCCCAGCATCAGGAAATCGGCGGCCTGGGCCGGGTAGAAGGTGGCGATGATCACGCAGATCACCCCGGCCAACATGAACTTGAGGCCGCTACGGACCGTTTTCTTACGCATGGTGCCCCTCCGGGCGGCTCGTCATTCGCACCAGCTCACGTCCCCCACCCCTTTGCGGAGCACAGTCGGCACGTCGCCGATCAGGCTGACCACGGAACTTACGTCCGCGGTGAGCTCGCCGCCATCCACCACCACGTCGAGAAGTTTCCCCAGGTCCAGGTCGACCTGCCAGGGATGACCGATCGGCTCCTCGCCGGAGAGGTTCGCACTGGTGGTCACGATAGGATGCCCCAGCGCCTTCACGATCTCGATGCAGATCTTGTTGTCCGGCATCCTGATCCCGACGGTCTTCTGCTTGGTAAGCAAAAGATCCGGGACCACAGAGGCGGCATCGAGCACGAAGGTATAGGGGCCAGGGAGCAGGCGGCGCATCAGTTTGAACGCGTAGTTGCTCACCTTGGCGTAGCGGGCGATCTCGGAGAGATCGGAGCAGATGAAGGAAAACGGCTTCTTGCGTTCGCGCTGCTTGATCTGGTAGATCCGCTCCACCCCTTTTTTGGAGAAGATGCTGCAACCGATGCCGTAGGTGGTGTCGGTAGGGTACGCCACGACGCCACCCTCCTTGAGGACTTCCACCACCTTGGCGATCAGTCGGGGCTGCGGGTTGTCGGGGTTGATCTCGAGAAGCATGCCTTACTCGCTTGGGTTGAGACCCAGAAGTGGCTCGTGGACGAAACGGCCGTCCTTCTGGATCAGGATGTCGTCGAACCAAAGCTCGCCGTCGCCGGCCAGGATCTTTACCATGTCCCAGTGTACCGCCGAACGGTTCCCGTTGTCACACTCGTCATAGGCCTGGCCCGGCGTGAAGTGGATGGACCCGAAGATCTTCTCGTCGAAGAGGATGTTGCGCATCGGAACCCGGATGCGCGGGTTGACGCCGATGGCGAACTCCCCGATGTAGCGTGCTCCCTCGTCGGTGTCGAGGATCCGATTCAACTCCTCATCCATCCCGGGCGAACTGGCGCGCACGATGCGGCCGCGCTCGAATTCGAGACGGATGTTGTTGAACTCCTTTCCCTGGTAGACGGTCGGACAGTTGTAGGTTATGTACCCTTCCACCGAGTCGCGCACCGGTGCGGAGAAGACCTCGCCGTCCGGGATGTTGAGCCTGCCGTCGCACTTGATGCCGGGGAGCCCTTTGAGGCTGAACCTGAGATCGGTGTCGCTTGCCACGATGCGCACCTGGCCGGCGGCGTCGACGCACGCCTTCAGAGCGTCCTGCTTCTGCGATTCAGCCTCCCAGTCCATGCAGCAGGCGGCGAAGAGGTAATCCTCGTACTCGTCCAGGCTCATGCGCGCTTCCTGCGCGGCGCCGTGGGTCGGGTAGCGGGTGATCACCCAGCGGGTGTGCTTCACGCGCTGGTCCTGGATCGGGCGCACCACCTTGGACCAGGCGATCATGTTGGCCTGGTTGGCGCGCGCCATGACCATCGAGTTGTCCGAGGCGGTCAGGCCGATGAAGACGTCCACCTTCTTCATGAACTCGAGCTTGTGCTCGGGGAAATAAGAGATCTGCTCGGCGCTGGCGCCGTTGTAGAAGTAGCGGGTGATATCGGGGAGGGCAAACTCGTACTCGACGTACTTCGCCCCCTTCTCCAGGCAAAGGGCGTAGATCTCCTTCACCAGGGGAGCGGCCTCGAACCCGGCAGCCGAGATCAGCACCACGTCGCCGGCCTTGACCCTGGCCGAGTAGTTCACCAGGACTTCAGCGAGTTGTTTTACGCGAGGATCTTTCATAAGGCACCTCAGTTAGGGAGATGGTGGCGGGAACGCAGGTCCCTTTAGCGCCCGGTGTGGCCGAAGCCGCCCGCGCCGCGCTCGGTCTCGCCCAACTCCTCGACTTCGACGAACCGGGCCCGCTCGTAGCGGGCGAAGACCAACTGGGCGATCCGCTCGCCGTTCTCGATCACGAACGGTTCGTTTCCGTGGTTGATCAGGATCACCCCGACCTCGCCGCGGTAGTCGGCGTCGATGGTCCCCGGCGAGTTCACCAGGGAAATCCCGTGCCGCAGGGCCAGCCCGCTTCTGGGACGCACCTGCGCCTCGTAGCCCGGGGGAATCTCCAGGGCAATGCCGGTCGGCACCAGGGCGCGCTCGCCGGGATGCAGAACGCAAGCTTCTCCCTCGAGCGCGGCGTGCAGGTCGACGCCGGCCGCCTGCTCCGTCATGTAGCACGGGAGATTAGTGGGCCGCAACCTTTTTATTTTTACAGCAATATCGGGCATGTCAGACGATGATATCCGCGGGATGGAACTGTGATGCGCCGACCCTCCCCAGCATCACCAGGGTGAGGGTGGAGTTGTCGAGGATTTCGCCGGCAAGGCCCTGGATGCTCTCCGAGGTCACCTGGTCGAAACCGGCCATGATATCGGATAGCGGCAGAGGGTTGCCGAAGTAGATTTCGTTCTTGGCCAGCCGGGACATCCGGTTGTCGCTCGACTCCAGCGACAAAAGGAGGTTCCCCTTGAGCTGCTCGCGAGCCGCGTCCAGCTGCGCCTCGGGAACCGGCTCGGTCTTGAAACGGCCCAGTTCCTTCAGCATGATTTCCAGAAGTTTGCCGCTGTTTTCCGGAGCGGCACCGGCGTAGACCACCAGGGAACCGGCGTCGGCGTGCGAAGCGATGTACGAGTAGACCGAATAGGCAAGGCCGCTTTTCTCGCGGACTTCCTGAAAGAGGCGCGAACTCATCGAACCGCCCAGGATGGCGTTCATGATGAAGGCGTCGTAGCGGTTGGGATGGTTCTGCTGAACGCCCCGCATCCCCAGGCAGACGTGCACCTGCTCCAGGTCCTTCTCCACCAGTTCGATCCTGCGCTCGTAGCTGGGGCGCTCGGAGGGAACCCGGCCGTGCCCACCCGGGACCGGCTTCAGGTGGTCTTCCAGGAGCCGGACCAGGTCGTCGTGCTCCAGGTTCCCGGCGGCGCTCACGATGATGTCCTCGCCGCGGTACATCTGGTCCTTGTAGCCGATGATCCCGTCGCGCGAGAGACCGGAGACCGAGTTCACGTCGCCCAGGATGGACATCCCCAGGGGGTGTCCCTGCCAGAAGTGCTGGTGGAACAGGTCGTGGATCAGATCGTCGGGGGTATCCTCCATCATGCTGATTTCCTGGAGTACCACGCGGCGTTCTTTTTCGATTTCGTCGGGATCGAAGGTGGAGTGGAGAAACAGGTCGGTCAAGAGGTCGACCGCACGGGGGAGGAACTTGTCCAGGACCTTCGCGTAGTAGCAGACGTACTCGCGGCTGGTGAAGGCGTTCAAAACGCCGCCGACCGAGTCGATCTCCCTGGCGATATCCAGGGAGGAACGACGTTCGGTCCCCTTGAAGAGGAGGTGTTCAATGAAGTGGGCGACGCCGTTTAGCTCCCGCTGCTCATGGCGGGAGCCGTTGGCGACCCAGATACCGATGGAAACGGAGCTGGCGTACGGTATCCGCTCGGAAATGACGCGGATACCGTTATCGAGGACGGTTTTTTTTATCATGGCTCAAACTATACCCGTTAACCCGAATTTTGCCAGACGCTCTTTCATTATTCCTCCAGGGTAAGGCCCAGAGCCTCTTTCCTGGAGAGCTTGATTTTGCCCTGTTTATCGATACCTATGCATTTCACGAGGACCTTGTCCCCCTCATTGAGAATGTCGGTGACGTTCTTAACGCGTTCCTTGTCCAGCTCGGAGACGTGCACCAGGCCGTCGGTACCCGGGAAGATTTCCACGAAGGCGCCGAACTCCATGACCTTCTTGACGGTGCCCATGTAGAGCTTCCCTTCCTCGGCCTCGGCGGTCAGGTTGCGGATCATCTTGATGGCCAGGTCGCAGGCTTCCTTGTTGGTGGAGGCGATGTTGATCTTGCCGGTGTCCTCGATGTCGATGCTGACGCCGGTCGCCTCGGTGACCGAGCGGATGTTCTTGCCGCCGCTACCGATGACGTCGCGGATCTTGTCGACTTTCACCCAGATGGTGGTGATGCGCGGAGCGAAGGCGGAGAGGTCGGCGCGTGCGTTGCCGAGGGTCTTCGCCATCTCGCCCAGGATGTGGATACGCCCTTCTTTGGCCTGGGCCAGCGCGGTCTGCATGATCTCGCGGGTCACGCCGCCGATCTTGATGTCCATCTGCAGTGCGGTGACGCCTTCGGCGGTGCCGGCCACTTTGAAGTCCATGTCGCCCAGGTGGTCTTCGTCACCGAGGATGTCGGAGAGGACGGCGTAGCCCTCGCCTTCCTTGATGAGGCCCATGGCGATGCCGGCCACCGGCGCCTTGATGGGGATACCGGCGTCCATCATGGACATGGATCCGCCGCACACGGTCGCCATCGAGGAGGAGCCGTTACTTTCGGTGATGTCGGAGACGATGCGGATGGTGTAGGGGAAGTCGTCGTGCTTCGGGAGCACCTGCTGCAGAGCGCGCTCGGCCAGGTTGCCGTGGCCGATTTCGCGGCGACCCGGAGCCAGGCGGAAGCTGGTCTCGCCGACGGAGTACGGCGGGAAGTTGTAGTGCAGCAAGAACTTCTTGCGGGAATCGCCGTAGAGCGAGTCGATGCGCTGCTCGTCGACCGAGGTGCCCAGGGTTGCGGCCACGATGGCCTGGGTCTCGCCGCGGGTGAACAGGGCGGAGCCGTGGGCGCGCGGCAGGAAGCCGGCCTCGGTGCTGATGGCGCGGATGGTCTTGGTGTCGCGGCCGTCGATGCGGCTGCCGTCCTTGATGATGTGCTCGCGGACCAGGTTGTACTCGAGGTCCTCGATGAACGCCTTCACCTCTTTCTCGGAACCTTCGAATTCCCCGGCAAGGGCGGCAACGGTTGCGGCGGCGATCTCGTCGATCGCGTCGTGGCGCTCACCTTTGGACTTGATGCGCACGGCAGCCTTCATCTTTTCGAAGGCGAGTTCGCTGACGCGGGCCTTGAGCGCCTCGTTGACGACCGGCGGCTCGATGACGCGCTTGGCGACGGCGGCCTTGGCAGCCAGCTCTTCCTGGGCCTTCAGGACGTCCTGAACGGCGGCCTGGCCGAAGAAGATGGCTTCCAAGAGGTCGTTTTCCTGAACTTCCTTGGCCTCCCCCTCGACCATCAGGATGGCGTCCTTGCTGGCTGCCACGACGATCTCGAGGTCGCTCTGCTCCAGCTCCTCAGCGGTCGGGTTGGCGACGAACTTGCCGTCCACCCGGCCCACCTTCACGCCAGCGATCGGGCCGGCGAAGGGGATGTCGGAAACCATGAGGGCTGCCGAGGCGCCGATCATGGAGAGGATGCCCGGATCGTGATCCTTGTCGGCCGAGATGACGGTCGCCATGATCTGGGTGTCGTTTAAGAAGTTCTCCGGGAACAGCGGACGGATCGGGCGGTCGATCAGGCGGCAGGTCAGGGTCTCGTTGTCCGAGGGACGACCTTCGCGCTTGAAGAAGGAGCCCGGGATCCTGCCGCCGGCGTAGGCCTTCTCCTGGTAGTTGACGGTGAGCGGGAAGAAGCCCTGCCCTTCCTTGGCGGTTTTCAGTGCCACCGCGGTGACGAGGACCATGGTGTCGCCGCTTTTGATCATGACGGCGCCGCTTGCCTGCTTGGCGACTTTACCGGTTTCGATGGTGATGGTTTTGCCGCAGCATTGAGTTTCTACAGTGTGAATCATAATTGGCCTCCAATTGCCAGCTGGGTTGGTGTTGGGGCCGCCGAGAAAAGAGCCTTGCGCGCCGTACCCGGCGCTCAGAGCTTTTTTATCCACGCCCCCAACAAGAAAAGGGCACAAGGCCCTTGGTTAAATGGAAAGGCAATATACCCCAGGCGAGGCATATTGCCTTTTTTCCTACTACCTTCTGATGCCGAGTTTCTCGATGATCGCTTTGTAGCGGTTCACATCCTTGCGCTTCAGGTAATCAAGCAGACCCCTTCTCTGACCGACGATCTTCAAAAGACCGCGACGGCTGTGATGATCTTTCTTGTGGGTTTTGAAGTGCTCGGTGAGGTAGGTGATACGCTCCGAGAGGATGGCGATCTGCACTTCCGGAGAACCCGTATCCGAGTCGTGCAGCTTGTGAGCAGAGATGATCTCCTGCTTCTTTTCAGTTACCAGCATGAATTTTCCCCCTTAGTTTTGGTTGCTTGTTAAGTACTGCACGCGGCGAGGTATGTCCGCGGCAGGGTCAACATCCCACCTTTCTACCACAAAAGGTAGAGAGTGTAAAGAATGAATACTAGTTAAAGCCCCTTGCCAGTCTGAGCCCTCTGACTTTGTCGAAGCGCGCTACTGCCGCAAGACGTCCCGCGACATAGAGTCTTACCTCATCGTCCTGCCTGAGTTCATCCAGCGCACCGGGGGGCAGATCCTGGGCCTGGGGCGCAATGCCGTTGGCTATGCGCCGGCCGGCCTCCTCGCCAAGTTCGTAGGACTTCAGGTGATCGAGCGCCCGGTCCAAGGGCAGGAGAAGGGCCGCCTTGTCCTGCGCCTCCTGCAACTGTTCGAGGGTTATGGCCTCCGCCTCAAGAAACAGCCCGCTTTTAAGCCTTCTCAATTCCAGAAGGTGCGCGCCGCACCCCAGCGCCTCGCCGATATCGCAGGCAAGCGTACGCACGTAGGTGCCGCGCGAACAGCGCACGGTGAAGGCCGCCTCGGGGAGCCGGATCCAGTCGAAGGTAAGCGAGAAGATCTCCACCTCGCGCGGCTCGCGCTCCACCTCTTTTCCCTGGCGCGCCAGCTTGTAGAGCGGAACGCCACCCTGCTTAAGCGCGGAGAACATGGGGGGGAGCTGGGAGAGCTTTCCGGTGAAGCGCGGCACGAGCGCCTCGAGGTCGGCAGGGGTGATCCCCTTCCAGTCGCGCTCGCAAAGTACCTGGCCGGTAAGATCCTGGGTGTCGGTGGCGATCCCCAGGCGAAGCACGGCGCGGTACTCCTTCTCGGACTCGTCCAGGAACTGGATGGCCTTGGTCCCCTCCCCTACCGCGACCGGCAACACACCGGTGGCGAACGGGTCGAGGGTGCCGGTGTGGCCAACCTTCTTCTGGTTAATGGCGCGCCTCACCCTCGAGACGATGTCGTGGGAGGTGACACCGACCGGTTTGTCGATTACGTAAAAACCATCAAGCATCAGCGGGATTTTTCCAGTCGGTCGAATACCAGGGCCTTCACCTCGGCGAGGGAACCTTTGACGACGCAGCCGGCGGCGTTGCGGTGCCCACCGCCCCCAAAAGCCGCGGAGATGGCGGAGACATCCACCTTCCCCTTGCTCCTGAAGCCCACCTTGAACTCCCCTTCCTTCAGCTCGCGGAAGATGAGTGCTACCTCGACGCCGCGGATGCGCCGCGCGAAGTTGATGAAGCCGTCGGTAAGCTCCGCGTTGCCGCCGGTCTGGCGGTACATCTCCTGGGTAACGGTGAGCGAGGCGTACTCGCCCGAGGGAGAGATGGTGAGATCGGAAAGTGCCTGGGCCAGAAGGGTGATCTTCTCGCGGGGGTCGCTCTCGTAGAGCGCCTCGGAGACGTCCCAGGGCTTGACCCCCAGGGCGATCATCTCGCCCGCGATGGCGAAGGACTCGGGGTTGGAGTTGGAATAGTGGAAACTGCCGGTGTCGCTTAAGATCGCGGTGTAGATGCACAGGGCGGTGGCGAAGCTTATCTCGTCCCCGCGCGCCCTGATGATACGGTAGATGAGAGCTGCCGTGGCGCAGGCCGTGGAATCGATGAGGTTGTGCACCCCGAAGTCCTCGCAGCCCAAGTGGTGATCGACGTTGACGAAGCGGGAGATCCGCTTCGAACCGGTGATCGCCTTCCCGGCGCGGCGGAACTCGCCGATGTCCAGGACGAAGCAGACCTCGAAGTCCCGGTCCGGGAGTTCGTGTAGCACCTGGTCCGCCATGGGAAGGAAGCTGCAGTTCTCCGGGACGGAGTCGCACAGGTAGACGGTGACGTCCTTACCCAGGGCGACCAGGTGATTGGCGAGCGCGAGGGTGGAGCCGACAGCATCCGGGTCGGGGCCCTCGTGGCTGGTGATCAGGAACGTCGAGTGGCCGTCGATCTCGGCCGCGATATCAGCTATTACCGCCTGCATCCTTTCCGTCGTCATCAGTGGCACCTATCTCCTTCAAGAGCGATTCGATGTGTTGGCCGTATTCGACCGAGGTGTCGTACTTGAAAAGGACGTCCGGGGTGACACGCAGCTTGAGGGCCTGCCCCAGTTCCTTCCTGATGAAGCCGCGGGCGGAGTTGAGACCGGCTTCGGTATTCTTCTTCTCCTGCTCGGAGCCGATCACCGTGAAATACACGGTGGCCTGGCGCAGGTCGGTGGTTACCTTGACACCGGTGATGGTGACAAAACCGATGCGCGGATCCTTGATCCCCTTGATGAGCAGTTCGGAAATGACTTTGTGGATGGCTTCGGAGACTTTATCGGAACGTTTTACCATAACTTGAAACACTCACTTTACTGGAACGCCCAAGGCGGTTTTACCACCTCGGGCAGCGTTGGTAGGGGCGAGACTGGGTTCGCCGGGTAAACCTCCCTCTCCACTGGCGGGAAAGGGTCGGGGTGAGGGGGAAGCCGGGGACCGTGACCGCGTCACTGCGTAGCTGCTTCACCCACCCCCTGCCCCCTCCCGTCAAGGGAGGGGGTGAGGAGGTAATGGTCTTAATTACAGCTTGCCGGCCACCTTCTCCATCTCGAAGCACTCGAAGATGTCGCCGATCTTGAGGTCGTTGTAGTTCTCAAGCGACATGCCGCACTCGTAGTTGTTGGCGACTTCCTTCACGTCGTCCTTGAAGCGGCGCAGGCTGGAGAGCTTCCCTTCGTAGACCACCACGTTGTCGCGCAACAGGCGGACCTGGGCGTTCCTGACGATCTTGCCGTCCGTGACGTAGGAGCCGGCCACGTTGCCGACCTTGGGTACCGAGAAGACCTCGCGGATCTCGGCGCGACCCAGGTACTTCTCCTTGAAGGTCGGCTCGAGGAGGCCTTCCATCGCCTTCTTGATGTCGTCCACCGCGTCGTAGATGATGTTGTAGAGGCGAACGTCCACCCCTTCCTTCTCGGCGAGTGCCGCGGCCTTGACTTCGGGACGCACGTTGAAGCCGAGGATGATGGCGTTGGAGGCGCTGGCCAGGTTGACGTCGGTCTCGGTGATGGCGCCAACCGAGGCGTGCAGCACGTTGAGACGGATCGCTGCGGTGGTGAGTTTTCTGAGCGATTCGGCAACCGCCTCCACCGAGCCCTGTACGTCGCCCTTGACGATGGTGTTGAGGTCCTTGACCTCGCCCTTCTGGATCTTCTCGTAGAGCTGCTCCAGGGAGAGCTTGCTGTGCTTGGCCAGTTCGGACTCGCGCAGCTTCATCTGGCGGTGGTTGGCGATCTCTTTGGCCTGCTTCTCGTCAGCCATGGCGACGAAGATGTCGCCCGCGTCGGGAACACCGGTGAAGCCGATGACCTCGACCGGCATGGCGGGACCTGCAGCCGGCACCTTCTCGCCGCGGTCGTTCTGCATGGCGCGTACGCGGCCGTAGTGAACCCCGGCCACGAAGTAGTCGCCGACCTTCATGGTCCCTTCCTGAACGAGGACGGTGGCTACCGGGCCGCGGCCCTTGTCGAGTTTCGCCTCGACGATGGTGCCGCGTGCCGCCTTGTCCGGGTTGGCCTTAAGCTCCAGGACGTCCGCCTGCAAAAGGACCATCTCCAGGAGCGACTCGAGGTTGATCCGCTTCTTGGCGGAAACCTCGACGAAGATGGTGTCGCCGCCCCACTCTTCCGCCACCAGCCCGAACTCCATGAGTTCCTGCTTGACGCGGGTCGGGTTCGCCTCGGGCTTGTCGACCTTGTTGATCGCGATGATGATCGGTACGCCGGCGGCCTTCGAGTGGTTCACAGCCTCGCGGGTCTGCGGCATGACGCCGTCGTCCGCTGCCACCACCAGGATGACGATGTCGGTGACCTTGGCACCCCTGGCGCGCATCGCGGTAAAGGCCTCGTGGCCCGGGGTATCCAGGAAGGTGATCTTGCGGCCGTTCAGCTCGACGTCGTAGGCGCCGATGTGCTGGGTGATGCCCCCCGCCTCGCCCGCGATGACGTTGGTCTCGCGGATGGCGTCCAGAAGCGAGGTCTTGCCGTGGTCGACGTGACCCATGATGGTTACGACCGGCGGACGCTTCTGCAGGCTCTCCGGTGCATCCGGCTCGGCCTCCAGCATCTCCTCGACGTCCAGCGCCACGTTTTCGATCTCGTAGCCGAAGTCGGTGGCGAGGATGGTCGCGGTGTCGAAGTCGAGCGGGTGGTTGATGGTGGCCATGACCCCCATCTTCATCAGGGCGCGGATCAGGTCGGTGGCCTTGATCCCCATGCGCTTGGCGAGTTCGCCTACGGTAATCGATTCGCTGATCTTGATAATCCTCTTGATGGCCTTAGGTACGGTGATCTCGGTCTTCTTGCCGATCTGGACCTTCTCGACGCCGCGTTTTTTACCCTTGGAGCGCGGACCGGGCTCGAAGACCCGCTCGCGCTTGTCCATGAGATCCGGCTTTTTGAAGGCTTCCTTTTTACCCTTGCTGGCCGGAGCCCCTTTCTTGCCGTTCTTGGCGTAGTCGGTACCGCCTGCGGGTGCCGGCTTGCGGGCGCCTTTGCGACGGTCGTCGGCACTCAGCGGCACTTCCACCGGAGCAAGCGGCGCCGGACGGTCGGAACGCATGTGCGGAGCAGGACGCTCGCCGGTACGCGGTGCCGGGCGCTCGGTGCCCGGGCGCTCCACGCCGCGCGGCATCCCCGGACGCGGGGCCGGACGCTCGCCGTTTGCCGGACGCTGGTACTCGCGGCGTTCGGCCGGACGCTGGGTGGGAATGGGGATCTCGACGCGGCCGAGGATCTTGGCGCGGGTCGGCGAAGCCTGTTCCGGCTGTGCTTCGACCTTGGGGGGCGCGGCAGGCTGCGCCGGCTGTGCGGCAGCGGGTGCCTGCGGGGCCTGGGCCGGAGCCTCGACCTTATCTGCCGGTTTGGCGGCCTCAGGTGCGGCGGGAGCCGCGGGCTTGGCCTCGACCGGAGTCTCGGGTGCCTTGGCGGCCAAAGCTGCCGGCTTCTGCTCGGCGGCGGACGCCGGTTTCGCGGCTGCAGGTGCCTGCGGAGCCGCCGGCTTCGGGGCTGCCTCGATGATGATGGCGCGACCCGGATCGCGGACCGGCTTCTTGGGCTCCTCGGCAACTTCCTGGACCGGCGCTGCTGCCGGTGCAGCCGGGGCTTCCTGGACCGGCTCGACGGTCGGTGCGGCGGCCTCTGCGGCCTCAGGCTCGGGCGTCTCCACCACTTTCGCACGGCGCCGGATCAGGGTCGGCTTGACCCGGACCTCTTCCTGGGACACTTCTTTGTGGGTCGGCTGCTGCGCCGGGGCGGTAAGTGCCTTGACCACCGAATCTTCCAAAACGGCCATATGATTGGTCACCGGCTCGCCAAGGGCAGCCAACCGTGCCATCAGCTCCTTATTGTCGATCCCCATCTGTTGCGCCAGCTCGTATACGCGGGTTTTACTCATCTACTCACGCTCCTCCTCAAAGAAGTTCCTGTATCTTTCCATTTCCAAACTTATCGAGCCGACAAAGCCGCTGTCCAGTATGGCCAGCACGCTCCTCAACTCTTTACCGATCAGTTCCCCAAGGCGCTCCTTGGTGAACAGGGCCATGCAGGCAACCCCTTTGAGTTCTGCGAGGCCACGAAACTTTTCTCCGATATCCGCCGAGATGTCCGTGGCCAGAAACAGTATGCCGACGCCGCCCTTCTTCAGCTTTTCGGCTACCTGGTCGGAGCCGGAGACGACCTTCCCCCCCTTGTTGGCAAGCGAAAGGTACCCGGCGATGCGTTCTTCCATCTTGGCGCCCACCTGGCGTACCAGCTGTTCGGGGTCGCCCCCCAGCACCTCGGTCTTGAAGCCGCGGCTGAACTGCCTTTTCTGGGCTGCCGCCTTAAGGCAGCTCGCCTTGCAGCAGGTGTACACCCCGCGGCCCGGGAGCTTCTGCTGCAGGTCGGGTACCACGGTGGTGTCGGGGGCCAGGACGAAGCGGATCAGACCGCGCTTGTCCCTGGGTTCCCGGCAGGCTATGCAGCTGCGCTGCGGTTCAGCCTTAGGCATAAATTCTATTCCTGCTCCTCTGCGGCAACCTCGACAACCGGGGCCTCCGCGGCAACCTCGACAACCGGGGCCTCCGCGGCAGCCTCGGCCTCGGCCTCGGCGGCCTCGACTTCGGTTCCGTCATAGGAGGCGAACTGCAAAAGTTCCGCCTCGGCCATGCGGGTTTCGCTCTTGATGTCGATCTTCCAGCCGGTCAGCTTGGCGGCGAGCCGCACGTTCTGGCCGCGCTTGCCGATGGCGAGCGAGAGCTGGTCGTCGGCCACGATGACTTCCATGGCGTACTCTTCCTCGTCGACATAGACCTTGGAGACCACGGCAGGAGCCAGTGCGTTGCAGGCGAAACGGGCGATGTCGTCGCTCCAGGGGATGATGTCGATCTTCTCGCCCCTCAGTTCGGAGACCACGTTCTGCACGCGGCTGCCGCGCATGCCGACGCAGGCGCCGACCGGATCGACGTCGGAGTCGTGCGAGTAGACGGCGATCTTCGCGCGCCCGCCCGGCTCGCGCACGACACCCTTGATCTCCACGATCCCTTCGGCGATCTCCGGCACCTCGGCTTCGAAGAGCTTGGCGAGCATCTGGGGATGGGTGCGCGACAGCATGATCTGCGGCCCCTTGGTGGTCATGCGGATCTCGGTGATGACAGCTTTGACGCGGTCGCCCTGACGGTAGACCTCGCGCGGGGCCTGCTCCTTGTGCGGCAAAAGCGCCTCGGCGCGCCCCAGGTCGACGATGAGGTCGCCCTTCTCGAAGCGGCGCACCACGCCGTTCACGATCTCGTTCATGCGCTCCTGGAACTCGTTGTAGATGGTCTCGCGCTCGGCCTCGCGCACGCGCTGGATGATGACCTGCTTCGCGGTCTGGGCAGCGATGCGGGAGAAGCCGCTGGCGTCCATCTTCATGCCGATGGAGTCGCCCACCTCGACATCCGGATCCTCCTCGCGCGCCTCGACCAGTTCGATCTCGCGATAGGAATCCTCCACTTCGTCCACGACGGTAACGAACTCAAACAGCTCCACTTCACCGATCTCCGGGTTGTAGTGAGCTTCCAGATCGCGGGTATTGCGGAACTTCTTGTTGGCAGCGGTCAGAACGGCCTGTTCCAGCGCCTCCACGACGATGTTCTTGTCGATACCCTTCTCTTTGACGATCTGGTCAATGGTATGCTTGAGGTTAAAGCTCGTTTCCACGTCACTGTCTCCTTCGACTTTCTGATATTGTCAGGTGTAAAAAGATTAAAATTCAAACTCGAGGTTGGCCTTGGCCACCTTTTCCAGCGGGATCGCTGCGTGCTGCCCCTCTTTGAGATCCACGCCGATGACGCCGCCCTCGATCCCGGTCAAGGTGCCGAGGAAGGTCTTGCGCTTGTTCCCCTGGTCGTCGGCCCACATGTCGTAGGTGCGCACCTTGACGAGCTTCCCCGCGTAGCGCTGGAAATCCGCCACCTTTTTCAGGGGCCGGCAGATTCCGGGGGAGGAAACCTCCAGATTGTAGTGACCGGAGATGATATCTTCCACGTCGAGAATGTCAGAAAGCTCGCGACTTACCCCGGCGCAGTCGTCCAGGGTGATGCCGCCTTCCTTGTCCAGGAAAACCCGGACCACCATGTCCCGCCCTTCCCGCTTGTACTCCAGATCAACCAGTTCCATACCGAGCGGAGTCGCGATCTGTTCGATCACCTCGGTGAGTCGTTCAGCTACGTCTACTTTTGCCATAACTTTCGATTTCCCAATAAAAAAAGTGAGCCGGAAGAGCTCACTTTTGAGTGAACATTAACATGTGACCCATTATGTACCACGTACTGTTCCTTTATGCAAGGGATTTTTTTAGGGATTCTTCCCGTTTTTCAGAGACCTGCGGCACGGAACTGGGGCACCGTCGTCTGCTATCTTACCTTTTTTGACAGGAAGGTTGCAGCGGCTTTTTCTACGCCTTCCCTTAGCGGGAACTCAGCCTGAAAACCTGCGCTACATTGTGCATTTCCCATAGGAAACGTGGTTCGCAATGGTACTTGAATGCACCGAAGACAAAGCCTTAACCACAGAGGACACAGAGGCGCACAGAAAAACCGTAAAATCTAAGAGCTAACCACAGAGTAACACAGGGGGAAATCAAAAGGTGCACCGAGGAAAAACTGAGACCTTTGGATTTTCCCCCGTTTTTTGTCTTTCCTCTGTGCTCCCCTGTGCGCCTCTGCGCTTCACGCTTTTGAACCTGTCGGCCACTCACCTGCTCTCGAGGTCGTCCGGTGCGTAAAAGGCGTAGTGCGTATCGGTGGTTTTTTTGTAGCCGGGGTACCAGCCTCTGGCTAAGAGATTCAGGAGCGGATCGGTCATCCCGTTCAAGAATGCGTAGTTCTGGTTGTCTTGCAGGTGGTGCCGGGCGTGGTGCCGCTTGGGAAGGATAAGCTTGAGGGAACCCAGGAACAGGGTGAGAGGTGCGGCGGAACTGTGCGCGAGGTAGTGCGAGACCTCGGCCAGGGAGGAGAGAATGCCGACGTACACGAAGATATGGGCGGCTAGCGGTTGCAGCTGCCCCATCTTGAACAGCAGCAGCACGAACAACAGATAACCGACGAGCCAGATCTTCGAGCCGGTCTCGTTGAAATAGACCACGGGAAGCGGCCGTTTCTTGTACTGCAAGACCTTGTGGTGCAGGTGGAAGTTGGCGATGAAGGGACCGAAGATCGAGTCGTAGCGATCGTTGTTGTCCATCATCATGTGCACCAGACCGTTGATGAAGTCGGTGAGCAGGACAGAAATAACAATGGCGACGGCTTGACCGACGGGGCCGATGCTCACCGGCCAGACGAGATACAGCAGACACGCCTGCAGTGAGACATTGGCGCTGGAGACGGCGAAATTGAAAACCTGGTAGCGCGCGAGCGACCGGTAGCGCTGCATGGCGTTGTTGAACTGGATCTGCTTTTCCGACAATTCCTGGCTCAGACATTCCACGCGGCAGTTCTCCATCCCGTCCCCAGGCTGCTCTCGATTACCAAGGCTTTCATTCAGTGCTCAGAGATTCTATTACAACGGAGCGGCCGTTTGTGTCAACGTATGGCTGCGAAAGCACCTCCACGAGGAAAGAAGGGCCAGCGCAGAGCGAAACGCCTGCAGTAGCGAGTCGGCGCACGGCCAGCTATCTCTTCACTTTTAGCATTTTAACTGTTATATATGGACGCTGTGCCGAACGGCCGACTACCTAGCAAAGGAAAGAGAAACGACCATGAAATACCTAAGCACCAGGGGAAGTATCGCACCGATCGGCTTCAAAGACGCTGTCATGATGGGACTTGCCACCGATGGCGGCTTGATCCTGCCCGAGAGCATTCCGCACCTGGATCGCGCTACCGTTGCTGCCTGGTCGAAACTACCCTACCGGGAGCTCGCCTTCAACATCATCTCCCTGTTCGCCACCGACATCCCGAAACAGGATCTCAAGGAGCTGATCGACCGCTCCTACGCCTCGTTCAACCACGCGGATACCACGCCGCTGGTGAAAAAGAACGGCGTCTACATCCTCGAACTCTTCCACGGGCCGACCCTGGCATTCAAGGACGTGGCCCTGCAGCTCTTGGGGAACCTCTTCGAGTACCTTCTGAAAGAGCGCGGCCAAAAGATGAACATCCTGGGGGCCACCTCGGGCGACACCGGGAGCGCGGCCATCGCCGGCGTGCGCGGCAAGGAAAACATCAACATCTTCATCCTGCACCCGCACCTGAAGACCTCCCCGATCCAGGCGCGCCAGATGACCACGGTGCTCGACGCCAACGTACACAACATCGCCGTCAAGGGGACCTTCGACGACTGCCAGGACATCGTGAAGACCCTGTTCAACGACCTCCCCTTCAAGGAGAAGTACGCGCTGGGTGCGGTGAACTCCATCAACTGGGCCCGCGTGCTTGCGCAGGTGGTCTACTACTTCTACGCCTGGGGCCGGCTCCCGGAACAGGAAGAGGTGATTTTCTCGGTCCCCACCGGCAACTTCGGCGACATCTTCGCCGGCTACCTGGCCAAGAGGATGGGACTCCCGGTCAAGAAGCTTCTGCTCGCCACCAACGAGAACAACATCCTGAGCCGCTTCGTGGCCAGCGGCGACTACTCCCTGGGCCAAGTCGTGCAGACCGTCTCGCCCTCCATGGACATCCAGCTCGCCTCGAACCTGGAGCGCTACCTCTACTACCTCTTCAACGAGAATCCGGCCCGGGTGCGCGAGGCATTCGCCGAGCTGCGCCAGACCGGCCGCATCGTGTTCAGCGCCGAAGAGCAAAAGCAGGTGCAGAGCGAGTTTTTGACCTGCTCGGTGGGTGAAGCGGAGACGCTCAAGACCATCGCAGACTTCTACCGCGAGACCGGTTACACCCTCGATCCGCACACCGCGGTCGGGGTCCACGGCGCGCTTAAGTGCGTCACCGACGGTTCCAGCGCGGTCTGCCTTGCCACCGCGCATCCTGCCAAGTTCGGCGAAGCGGTCGAGAAGGCGGTCGGCGCCCCTACCCCGCTGCCGCCCCAGTTGGCCGCCCTCGCGGGACTGGAAACCCGCTGCGAGGTGATGGATGCGGACAAGGACCTGGTGAAGGCGTTTCTCGAAGCGAAGGCAAACTAGGTCGCGACGCTGGCTTCCTCCAGCGTCAGGAGGAGGCTCTAGTCTGCCTTCCGTGCACCACAACAAACGTAAGCCAATCACCTAATGGTCCCCCCTCCCCTGACGGGAGGGGGACAGGGGGTGGGTGAAGTTGCCAACTGCTGCAGAGCCGGCACCTTCCCCCTCACCTTGTCCCTCTCCCGCAAGGGGAGAGGGGACTTTTCTTTCGGCGACAGTTCTGCTTTCCCGTGAACCTCAGGTTGACCTGACCCCAGCAAGGAACCCACGATGGCCCCCGCCCCGCTTACCATAGATTGGAACCAGATCGACACCATCCTGCTCGACATGGACGGCACGCTTCTGGACCGCCACTTCGACGATCACTTCTGGCTCGAGCACGTGCCGATGCGCTGGGCGCAAAAGCACGGCGGCAGCATCGAGGAGGCCAAAGAGCGCCTCTACCGGATGTTCCGCTCCCAGGAGAACACGCTCAACTGGACCGACCTCGACTACTGGTCGGCACAACTCGGGCTGGAGATCCCGGTCTTGAAGGAAGAGGTGCGCCACCTGATCGCGGTGCACCCCTTCGTCATCGAGTTCCTGCTTTTCCTGCGCCAGCACGGCAAGGCGGTCCACCTGGTCACCAACGCCCACGGCAAGACGCTCGACCTTAAGCTGCGGCGGACCAGCATCGGCCCCTATTTTGACGGGATCATTTCGGCTCACGACCTGGGACTTCCCAAGGAGGACCCGGCGTTTTGGGGGAAACTTCAGGAAAGGATCAGCTATCGGGCGGAGAGGACCATGCTCGGCGAGGACAGCGAGACCAACCTGGAGACGGCACGGCTCTTTGGGATCACGTACCTGATCCACGTCGGCCGCTTCAGCTCGACGGCAACGCCTGCGGTTTCCGAGAGGTTCACCAACATCAGGTACTTCAGCGAACTGTTGCCGCGGGACGGGTCCCTCACGGTCTGCCTCGGACAGGGATAAAAGGGATAAAGCGGATTTAAACCGATCAACAGGGATGAATGGGATAAACGGGATAAACCACTAACCACTAACCTCAACCTTAACCTAAGCCTAACGACTGCCGGCGGGATTGAAGAGTCCGTGCTTTTTTAAAAGGTCGTAGAGGGTCGACCGGCTCACATCGAGCAACTCGCTTGCCTTCGCGAGGTTGCCGCGGCTCGAATCGACAGCCGCACTGATGACGGTTCGCTCGGCTCGGTCCCGGGCTTCTCTGAGACTCAGGCTGCGCGACGCGGCGACGTCCTCACGAACCGGTTCCACTCCCAGCCCCAGCACCGCCGGTTCCAGGAAGGGGCCTTCGCTGAGAATCACTCCGCGCTGCACACGCCCCTCGAGCTCCCCGACATTTCCGGGCCAGCTGTGGCCTTCCAGCGCCGCGACCGCCTCGGCAGTGAAGCCGCGGACCCGCGCGTTGCACGCCTGGGCAAAGCGGCGCAGAAAGAGGTGGGCAAGCAGCATGATGTCCTGTCCACGGGTGCGTAACGGCGGCAGTTCCAGGGTGATCACCGAGAGGCGATAGTAGAGTTCCTCCAAAAGCAGCCCGGCCCGTACCGCGTGGGACAGGTTTTCCCGCGAGGCGCAGATGATCCTGATGTCGGTGTCGATGTCCCGGGTCCCGCCAACCCGCTGCAGCTTTCTCTCCTGCAACACCCTTAAAAGCTTAACCTGCAGATGCTGCGGCAGTTCCGCGGGTTCGTTGATGAACAAGGTCCCTTGGGCTGCGTGTTCGATCTTCCCCGGCAGTACGGCCACCCCCACTCCGGCTCCGCACTCCGCACCGAACAGCTCGCTCCCCAGTTGATCCTTATTGGTTACCGCGCACTGGATCGGGACGAAAGGCCCGTCTCCCCTGGCACTCAACGACTTGATGGTGCGTGCCACCAGTTCCTTGCCGGTGCCGAGCTCCCCGGTTATCAGCACGGGGACGTCGGATGCCGACACCATCTGAGCCGCTGAATAGACACGCTGCATTGCCGCGCACTGCCCCACGACCCCTTCGAGTCCCTGCCCCCGCCGGTCCAGGGTTTCCTGCAGGCGCCGGCGTTCCTCTTCCAGGTTGATCAACTGAAAGGCGCGCTTTATGACGCTCTTCAGTTCGTCCAGGTTCACCGGCTTGTGGTAGAAATCGTAGGCGCCAAAGCGCAGGGCCCGGTGCGCGGTCTCCCAGTCGCCGTTCCCGGTCAGAACCACCACCTTGGTTTCCGGCTGGCTCCCCAGCATCCACTGCAGGCAGCGGAACCCTTCCGCGGTTCCCTCGAGGTCAGGGGGCAACCCCAGGTCGAGCGCCACCACTTTGGGATTGTGCCGGTGAAACTGCTCCATGGCCTGGTTGAAGTCGGCACCTTGCAACACGATATATTCCGTTCCCAGCGCTTCCGCCAGTTCGCGGCGCAGTGTCTCGGTTGCTTCTATGACGAGCAGAGTGTCCATGAAAAACCTTAGAGTTCGTTAATTTAAACCAGTGTAGTTCTACCCCACCCGAATTCCCTTGTCAAGGATGAGTTCCGCTGCAAAATCACGAAAAATCACTTCACTAGACATGCTGCCACTCCGCGGGCGATCCAGCTTCGTCGCTGCCGGCGCGAGCTCACCTGGGAACCCGTAATCTCCTCACAGCGCCGGACCTTAAACCGGCGACCCGAAGTTTGCAACAGAGGGCGTTGAACAGACCACGCAGAACCTGCCTCCGGCCTCTCCAGCTTGACAGTCCTCCCCCCATCTATTAGTATCTGAGGTCACTTATTTGTATTTATTGAGAAAAATCAGGAGATCACCATGAGCAACGAGCTTACCTGGGATACCACACCGCTTTACCCCTCCACGACCTCTCCTGAACTGGCCGATGATTTCGACAAGGGTAGCAAGGAAGTCGCCGCGTTCAGAGAGCGCTACCGCGAAAAGGTTGCCGGCCTTTCCGCCGAGGGACTGCTAGCCGCCCTTAAGGAGTACGAGAAACTCCAGGAACTGTTGATCAAGCCGCAGCTTTACGCTCACCTGCTCTTCGCGGCTGACAGCGAGAGCGACGACAACAAGAGGCTTTCTCAAAAGGCCGCCGAGTTCGGAAACCTGATGGGGAGGGAGTTGCTCTTCTTCGACCTGGAGATCATCCAGTTGCAGGACGCTGCCTTCACCGCTCTGGTGGAGGACAGCCGGCTGGAGGTCTATCGGCATTTTCTGGAGGCGCTGCGCAAATTCCGCCCCCACACCCTGAGCGAGCGCGAGGAGAGCCTCCTCTCCCAGAAGGGGCTGACCGGCGTGCAGGCCTTCTCCCGCCTCTTCGACGAGGTTTCCGCCTCGCTGCGCTACAAGATGGAGCTCGACGGCGAGGAACGCGATTTTACCGGTGAAGAACTGCTGGCCATGCTGCACCACCCGGACGCCGCCGTGCGCGAGCGCGCCTTCAGCACCTTCCTGAACAAGCACCAGGAGCACGAGATCCTCTTCTCGGCGGTGTTCAACAATGCGGCCTTGGACCACGCACAGGACATGGAGTTGAGGAGCTACCAGCACCCGATGGAGCCCACCAACCTGGGGAACGAGATCCCGACCGAGGTGGTGGAAAGCCTCATGCAGGTATCCGAGGCCAACTACCCGCTGGCCCAGGAGTACTTCAAGCTCAAGGCTCAGTTGCTGGGGATCCCGAAACTGAAGAACTCCGACGTCTATGCGCCGCTAAGCGACAGCGGCAGGACCTACAGCCTCGAGGAGGCGCGTGCTCTGGTGGTCAAGGCCTACGGCGGGTTTTCGGAGGAGTTCGCCAAGCTGGCCGACGACTTCTTCACCGAGCGCCGCGTCGACGTGCTGCCGCGCCCCGGGAAGAGCGGTGGCGCCTTCTGCATGGGTATGACCCCGTCGCTCCCCCCCTATCTCCTCTTGAACTTCACGGGGAACCTGAGGGATGTCTCCACCATCGCGCACGAGGTCGGCCACGGCATCCACTACCATCTGGCCCAGGTGCAGACCATGCTGAACTACCACCCGCCGCTCCCCTTGGCGGAGACGGCGTCGGTCTTCGGCGAGATGCTGCTCACCCGGCTGCTTTTGGAGAACGAGACGGACCGCGAGCTGAAGAAGTCGCTGCTGTGCGCCAAGATCGAGGACATCATCGCGACCACCTTCCGGCAGAACGTGCTGACCCGCTTCGAGGAGCGCATGCACCTGGAGCGCAAAAACGGTCTCTTGACGGCGAGCACCCTGTGCGATTTCTGGTGGGAGGAAAACCACAAGCTCTACGGCGACGCCGTGGAGATGATCCCCCCCTACCGCTACGGCTGGAGCTACATCTCGCACTTCATCCACGCCCGGTTCTACTGCTACTCGTACACCTGCGCCGAGCTGCTGGTCTTGTCGCTGTACCAGATGTACCTCAAGGAGCGCGAGAAGTTCCTGCCGGTCTACCGCGGCATCCTGGCGGACGGCGGGGCGAAGACCCCGGCCGACACCCTTGCTCCCGCCGGCATCGAGATGAGCGACCCCGCGTTCTGGCAAAACGGCTACGACCTGCTCAAGGGGCTTATCGACGAGCTTAAGCAACTGTTGTAGTTCGGGGCTATCCCCTGGTTCGGTCCGGTCCGACTGATCCGACAGATCGGTCCGATGAAAAAACCACCAACGCAAAAAGGCCCACCGGTTTCCCGGTGGGCCTTTTGTTGTTCAAGCCGACTTCGGCTGTTACGCCTCGTCGAACTGCAGGTACTTGTACACCTTCTCCTTGTTCGGCTCGACCTTCTCCTTGTACACCTGGAGGTACTCGGCCGGGGTCGGGAGCTTGCCCAGGTTCACGGTGACGGCGCCCAGTTCGGCGGAGCCCAGGAACACCTTGGCGCCGTTGCCGATCCTGTCGTCGAAGTTGCGGGTCGAGGTGGAGAACATGTTCACCCCGTCGGGCACGCGGGCCTGGTTACCCATGCACAGCGAGCAGCCGGCGATCTCGATGCGGGCGCCCATGGCGCTGTACACGGAGAAGTACGCCTCGTCTTTGAGCTTCTGCTGGTCCATGCGGGTCGGCGGGCAGATCCAGGTGCGGACGCTGGGGTTGAACTTGGTCCCTCTCCAGATCTCACCGGCGGCGCGGAAGTGGCCGATGTTGGTCATGCAGGAGCCAAGGAACACGTCCTGGATCGGGGTGCCGGCCACTTCGGAGAGCACCTTCACGTCGTCCGGGTCGTTCGGGCAGGCGAGGATCGGCTCGGTGATCTCGGCGAGATCGATCTCGATGACCGCGGCGTACTCGGCGTTGGCGTCGGCTGCCAGAAGCTTCGGTGCCTTGAGCCACTCGTTGACCGCGTCGATGCGGTTTTGCAGGGTCTGGGCATCCTGGTAGCCGTCGGCGATCATCTGCTTCATGAGTGCCACGTTGGAGCGCAGGTAGGTAGCCACCGACTCCTCGGAGAGCTTGATGCAACCGGCAGCGGCGCTCCTCTCGGCGGCGGCGTCGGTCAGCTCGAAGGCCTGCTCGACGGAGAGCTCGGGGAGACCTTCCATCTCGAGGATGCGGCCGTTGAAGATGTTCACCTTGTTCTTCTTGGGCACGGTCAGAAGACCCTGCTTGATGGCCCACAGCGGGATCGCGTTCACCGCGTCACGCAGCGTAATGCCCGGGTTGAACTTCCCTTTGAAGCGCACCAGTACGGACTCGGGCATGTCGAGCGGCATGAAGCCGAGGGCGCCGGCGAAGGCAACCAGGCCGGAACCTGCCGGGA
The DNA here is from genome assembly GCF_014193515.1 of Geomonas silvestris. Classification (GTDB taxonomy): domain Bacteria; phylum Desulfobacterota; class Desulfuromonadia; order Geobacterales; family Geobacteraceae; genus Geomonas; species Geomonas silvestris. Next base: position 195,261 of record NZ_BLXX01000004.1, read on the forward strand.
AGGAGATGCCGATCGGAAAACGGGTGTGCGAGTCGCCGCCGGTACCGACGGTGTCCGGAACCAGGAGGCGGTTCAGCCAGGAGTGGATGACGCCGTCGCCGGGCTTCAGGGGTACGCCGCCGCGCTCGATGATGAACTGCGGCAGGGTCTTGTGCATCTTGACGTCGGCCGGCTTCGGGTAGGCCGCGGTGTGGCAGAAGGACTGCATGAACATCGGCGCCAGGAACTTGAGGCAGGCGAGTTCTTTCAGCTCGTCGGCGGTCATCGGGCCGGTGGTGTCCTGGGAACCGACGGTGGTCATCTTCGGCTCGCAGGCGGTACCCGGCAGGATCCCTTCTACGCCGCAGGCGCGGCCAACCATCTTCTGGGCCAGCGAGTAGCCCTGCCCTGCTTTCGGGGTCGGGTTGACCGGCAGGGTGAAGACGTCGGTCGGGCCCATGCCGAGCGCCTTGCGGGCGCGGTCGGTGAGTGCACGGCCGATGATCAGCGGGATGCGGCCGCCGGCGCGGAACTCGTCGAACAGGGTGTTGGGAGCCACCTTGAAGCTGGAGAGCACTGCACCGGACTCGCTCTTGATCTCGCCCTTCTTGGAGTCGATCACGATGACGTCGCCGGTCTTCATCTTGGTCACGTCGGTTTTGATCGGGAAGGCGCCGGAGTCCTGGGCGGTGTTGAAGAAGATCGGGGCGATGACGCCGCCGATGATGATGCCGTCGCGGCGCTTGTTGGGAACGGCCGGGATGTCCTTGCCGATCGCCCAGAGTACCGAGTTGCAGGCAGACTTGCGGGAGGAACCGGTACCCACGACGTCGCCCACGAAGGCAACCTCGTACCCTTCGGCACGGAATTTGGCGATGGTGGCGTTACCGTCCGGGAAGCGGGTCTTGCCCATGGCAAGCGCGTGCAGCGGGATGTCCGGACGGCTCCAGGCGTCGCCCGCCGGGGAGAAGTCGTCGGTGTTGATCTCGCCTTCCACCTTGTAGACCTTCACCTTCACGGTCTCCGGCAGCCCCGGCTTGGAGGTGAACCACTCGGCGTTGGCCCAGGACTCGATAACCTTTTTCGCAGCGGCGTTGGTCTTGGAGAGTGCGAGGACGTCGTCGAAGGCATCGTAGACCAGGGTGATGCCGGAAAGCGCGGTGACGGCCGCATCGGCCAACTCGGCGTCTTTCAGGGCGGCGACCAGCGGGGTCACGTTGTAGCCACCCAGCATGGTGCCCAGGATCTGCACCGCGTCTTTCTTGGATACCAGCGGGGAGGTTGCGGAACCGGAAAGAATGTCGGCGAGGAACTTGGCCTTCACCTCGGCCGCCGGATCAACGCCCGGGGAAACCCGCTCTTTCAGAAGATTCAGCAGGAATGCCTCCTGCCCGGCCGGGGGAGCCTGCAGCAGTTTGCACAAATCTGCAGTCTGTTCCGGATCGAGGGGTTTGGCAGGAATTCCCAGTGCCTTGCGTTCGGCTTCTTGCTTCAGGTACGCGTCGATCATGATGCCTCCTCGTGATATTTTAACCAGCGAATTACGACAGTTACGGGATGAAAACGATACAGTCATCGTTCATTTGAACGCATACTGTATACAGTTTTTACCCTGCTTTGTCAATTATTGAAATGGTCTCGAGGTCACAGTCCGGCAACCGCCAGGATGAAGCGGCGGGAGCCTCTTGGCCTGGCGGACCTGGTATCTGGCGGAGTCAAAATGTGTCGACGGGGGGAAAGGGCAAAGGTAGCAACGGAGCCGATAACGAAACGGCAGCACCCTCTTCGAGGCTGCTGCCGTTTTCTCCGTTATTCCGCCGCTGCGGAGAGCCGTTGGGGGTGCGTGTAGACGAGGAAGGTGCCGCCGCGCAGGTAGCCGATCAGCGTGATCCCCGCTTCCTGGCAGATCCTGATCGCCATGTCAGTCGGCGAGGTGCGCGAGGCGATGAGCGGGATGCCGAGTCCGGCGGCCTTGGCGGCCATTTCCGCAGAGATGCGACCCGAGGTGACCAGAAGCATTCCGGAAAGTTCCATGCGCCGGATCAGGGCCTCCCCCGCCAGGCGGTCCAGCGTGTTGTGCCGGCCGATGTCCTCGGCGTGCAGGACGAGGGTGCCGTCGAGGGCGCCGACTGCGGCGGAATGGACGCCGCCGTGCACCTTGTACTGCTCCGCCTTGCGCGCCAGTTGCTCCATGAGGGCAAAAATCGCCTCCGGGGTCACCGGTTCCCCGTCGGCCACCCGGAGGTTTCCCTCACCTGCGCCCGGGAGGCTGTAGGTGACGCCGGTGCCGCATCCGGAGGTGAGGATCGGCTTGAGGGTCTCGGGAAGCTCACCCTTGATCCTTACGTTGGCGACCCCGTAATCGTTGCAGACGCTGAGCATCTGGAAGTCGTCGACCGAGCCGACGAACCCTTGGACCCGCAGGAACCCCGCAACCAGGAACCTGAGGTCGTGCGGCGAGGCGACCAACGTCACCAGTTCCCGGTCGTTCACCCGGATCACCAGGGGAAACTCCCCCACCACCTCGGTCTCGTCGCGCACCAGGCGCCCATCTGCATATGCGTGGACTTCTTTCATGCTTCTCCTTTTGACAAAACTAGCGGGAGGCCACCCGAGGATGACCTCCCGCATCGATCGAAACGTTCTTCCCACCGCGGCGCGGCAGGTTGCCAACTACTTCTTCGGTGCCGCTGCGGGCCTCGCGTCCTGCTGGAGCAGGTAGTTGCCGGTGAAGATGTAGTCGTCCTGGTAGTCGCGCCGGCCGTCGCCGTTCAGGTCGTACCGGGGAGCCTTCTCCGTCCCGTGTTCCTTCAGATACTGCTGGAAGTCCGCCTCGTTGACGCTGCCGGACTTGTCGAGGTCGACGTTCACCCTGGGGAGCACCGTCAGGGGGATCTCCTGCTCCACGCCGTCCACCGTCATGATGATGCCGGCCCTGATGGTGTTCTTGTCGGGTCTGAGCTCCAGCTGCCACTCCCCTTCGCTTGTTTGCTGCAGCGACACGTACCGCGCGTGGCTGAAGGCGAAGTTCGGCGCCCGCTCGCCCGGCAGGTGCGAGATACGCACGGTCACGGTCGATTTACCATCGGAGATGCCGATTGCGGGAGTCTGCGCGAACCTCGCATCCGTCGCAAAGAGAGCAGTGAGCTTCTGCGGTGTCTTCTCGCCGCTGAACAGGCGGAACTTCTCCAGGACGCTCGTCACCGTATGGGCCTGGTACCTCTCGGCTTTCTTGGCAGTGACCGGAACCTCCGGCGCCGCGGTCGGTTCAGGGGTCGGTGCCGGGGTGGGCGGCGCAGTCTCGCGGCCTTCCTGCGGTACCTGCGGGGAGGTGGTCTCTTTGCGGGGGGCGCCGGAGTCGTCCGTCGGCATGCTGAGGGTGCCGCCTACGCTGTAGGTGCCGGAAGTACCGCCTTTGTTGCCGGTATCGCCACTCTTGTTGGCATCGTTGCTCCCCGACCCGGATGCCGTGAGCGTCGAACTGTTATCCTGCAGGTCGGAAGGTGCCCAGGATCCGAAACTGACCGGGATGTTCTTGGCTGTGGGGACGGTCCCGTCCAGCACCGGATTGGTGGTACCCGGCCCGACAGAGAGCCTCCCCGGAGTGCTGCCAATCTGGGTGAAGGTTATGGTGGCAAGGACCCCGGAACCGCTCATGCCAGTCTGCGACAAAGCGGCTATCTGGATCGAGCCCGGGACGTTCGCGTTGTACGCGAAGAACGAGCCGGACGCCATGGCGCCCTGGGTTACCTTTTGCACGGTGAGCAGCGAGCTGTCGTAGCCTACGATGACATGGAAAGCGTGTGGCGCCGGGATTCCGGAGGCGACCACGTTGAACGTGGCGTTACCGGCAGGAGCAATCGAGATGGACCCGGCGGCGAATACTGCCGGTGCTGACAGGAGCAAGGACCAGATCAGCAGTAACTGGCACAGCGCGGCTCTTTTGAACTTGAACATGAAGACCTCACGATGCAGGGGGCTGGTGACAGAGTTTCAACGCACCAGCAAGAATGCTTTAAACGCAGTGGGTAGTGTACCGCACTTTACGTCACTCGCACTTTCCCTGTCAAGAAACAGCTGATGAGGGCATTTTCCCCGTTTTGACGCACAAAAAAAGCGGAAGAGGTATTCCTCTTCCGCTTTTTCCTTCATCAGCCTGGCGGCACTGCGTTACGCCTTGCCCATAGCCTTCAGGATGTCCCACCCTTTCAAGAGGTCGAGGGCACGCAGCACTTGCGAGTCGCCCTTGATGCTCTCGTCGGTCTTGTAGGGAGCGGGTTTCACCTTCTTGTCATCGACCGCTTCTTTCTTGTCGTTCTCGAAGTGGTTCTCGAGGTCTTTCTCGCGGATGTGCATCCCGTCGTTCTTCTTCTCGGTCGTGGCGGCGATCTCAACCTTCTCGGCCACGATGTCCGGGGTGATCCCCTTGGCCTGGATGGAGCGGCCGCTCGGCGTGTAGTAACGGGCGGTGGTGAGCCTGAGGCCCGAGTTGTCGGAGAGCGGGATGATGGTCTGCACGCTCCCCTTGCCGAAGCTCTGGGTACCCATGACCACGGCACGTTTGTGATCCTGCAGGCAGCCCGCCACGATCTCGGAGGCGCTTGCCGACCCGCTGTTGATGAGGACCACGATCGGGTAGCTCCCCTCTTTGCCGCCTTTTCGGGCGGTGAAGCGCATCTTGGAGTCCTTCTCGCGCCCTTCGGTGTAGACGATCAGCTTCCCTTCGTCGATGAAGTGCTCGCAGACCCTGACCGCCTGGTCCAAAAGCCCGCCGGGATCGTTCCTGAGGTCGAGCACCAGCCCCTTGAGCGGAGCGGTGGCCTGCAGGCTCTTGAGCGCCTTCTCGAGGTCGTCGTCGGTCTTCTCCTGGAACTGGGAGATCCGGATGTAGCCGTAACCGTCGTCCAGCACCTTGGACTTCACGCTCTTCACCTGGATGATGTCACGCTCCAGGATGAAGTCCTTTGTCTTCTCGAACCCTTCGCGCATGATGGTCAGGGTGACCTTGGTTCCCTTGATGCCGCGCATCCTTTTCACCGCATCGGTTATGGTCAGGTCCTTGGTGAACTTCTCGTCGATCTTCAGGATCTGGTCGCCCGCCTTGATCCCCGCCTTGAAGGCCGGGGTGTCCTCGATCGGAGAAATGACCGTGAGGATACCGTCTTTCACGGTGATCTCGATACCCAGGCCGCCGAAGGCACCCTTGGTGTCGATCTTCATCTCCTTGTAGGTTTCCGGCGGCATGAAGGAGCTGTGCGGATCGAGGGAGCTCAGCATGCCGTTGATGGCGCCGTAGACCAGCTTCTTGGTGTCCACGTCCTCGACGTAGCTCTTCTTCACGATGGAAAGCACGTCGGTGAAGAGTTCGATCGATTCGTAGTCGTTGCCGGCGCTTTGGGCCGCACACCTGCGCTGAACGCCAAAGGCGATGGTAAGCGTCAGCAGTGAGACTGTCGCGATGAAAATCGTCGCCTTTTTGTAGTTACTGCCCTTGAACATTCTGCCTCCCTATCTCATGTAGTGCGTGTCATCTGAACCAGGGAGACGGATCGACCGGCTTACCCTGATAACGTATCTCGAAGTACAACATCGACCCCTTGCTGGAGTCGAGATCACCGACGCTCGCCAGTACCTCGTTGCGCGCCACCTTGGCCCCTACCCTTTTGGCCATCGATGAGGCGTGGGCGTAGAGACTGAAGAAGCCCCCCCCGTGATCGACGATGATCATATTACCATACCCTTTGAAATAATCGGCAAAGATAACTTCGCCGTCAAAGATCGCATGGATGGGCGTTCCGGCGGGTGCCGCCACCGAGATGCCGTTGCTGACCGTGAAGGAGTTGAAGTCGGGGTGCTTGTGCCTGCCGAAGCTTTCGATCATCGTCCCCCTGACCGGCAAGGAGAGCCGTCCCTTCTGGGCGCCCAGCCCCTTGTCGGGGACCGGCGTGGGGGGCGGCAGGGAAGCGACGCTACCCTGGCTTCCGGAACCGGACTTGCCACGATTTTTGGCACTATACGCCTTTCTATTTCGAGCTTCAAGCCTTTCAAACATGCTCTGCAGGCGCCTGGCGTTTGCCTGCAGCTCCTTGATCGAGGAGAGGTACCCCTGCTTGTCCTGGCGCACCTTTACCAGGTAGCTCGTCTTGCGGTTTTGCTCCTGCTCGATCTCGCGTTTCTTGGCCTCCATGGAGCGGCGGATCCCCTCTTTGCGGGAGGCGTCCTGCTCCAGGCGCGCCTTGAGCCCCTTCAGGTGCTCGAGGTCCTCGTTGTACCGGGCGAAGAGCTGCTTGTCGTGGGCCAGGACGCTCTTTAAATAGCGCAGGTTCTCGGACATCTCGGGAAAGCTCTCGGAGGAGAAGATCACCCTCAGGTTGCCGATGTCCCCCCCCTTGTAGAGGGCCACGATGCGCCGCTCGATGTGCGAGCGCTTCTGCTCGGCTTCCTGGCGGGTGTGCTCGATCTCGGCCATGGTCTGGTCGATCCCCCGCTCCACCCCGGCCAGGTCGCGGCCCAGCGTGGTGAGGTTGTCCTGCTTCTCCTTGAGCGAGCGCTGGATCTGCTGCAGCTCGCCGGAGACCTGGGTCTCGACCTTGCGGGTCTTCGAGAGGAGCAGGTTCTTTTCCTTGATCTCGCGGCGTACCCCCTGGAGGTCTTCCTTGACCCCGGCCTGGGCCGCGGTCGCGAGGGCGAGAGCCAGCACGAGGGAGGTTAGTTGTATGAGGCGATGTCGATGCATGCTAGACGTTGACGAACCTTCTGAGCGAGGTGAGGCTGCCGATGAAGCCCAAAAGGACCCCGCCCCCGAGGATGACGGCAAGGTGCAGTGGCGACAGGAAGCTGAGCCCTGCACCGGCCGGGTTGACGCCGAGGAAGCTGCCGGCGTTGTGCAAAAAGGCGAAGTAGCAGCCTGCCAGGGCGAGCAACGACAAGAGCGCCCCCAGGGCTCCCTGCAGCACCCCCTCGATCAGGAAGGGGGCCTTGATGAAGAAGCGGGTCGCCCCCACCAGGCTCAAAAGCTCGAGCTCCTCTTTTCGGGCGTAGATGGTGAGCTTGATCGTGTTGGAGACGATGAAGAGGACGGCGATGGTCAGGAAGCTCCCCAGGAGAAGCCCCATGAGCCTGAAGAAGTTCATGAACGTGTTGAAGCGCTGCACCCACTCCTCCCCGTACTGCACCTCTCCGATCCCCTGCACCTTCTTGAGTGCCGCCACGTAGTGGGTGACGGCGAAGTTGTCGCGGTGCTCGCGGTCCAGACGGATCTCCAGCGACGCGGGGAGCACGTCGGCATTCACCCCCTCAAGAAGCGACTCCTGCCCTTTCAGGCGGGCGCGCAGGCGGCTTTCCGCCTCCTGCTTGCTGATGAAGGTCACCGACTTGGTGCCGGGGATCGATTTTACCGTGGTCTTTAACGCGGCGACCGCCAGGGGGGCCGGCTCCTTGTCGAAGTAGGCGGTGATCTGCACCTTGTCGCTCCAGCCGTTGGCGAGCCCTTCCAGGTTCACGTAGACCAAAAGGAAGAGCGCGGCGATCAGGAGCGCAAGCGAAATGGTCCCCACGGTCACGACGCTCACGAAGACGTTTTGGCGCAGGTTGGCGAGCGCGCGGGCGAAAAAGTAGCCGGAGCGCCCGAAGAACCCTTCCTGGGCAAGCTTGGGACGCACGGCGCCCGCCGGTTTGGTGGTTTTTTTCATGGCGTTAGCCTTGGGTGCTGTCATCGGCCACCTCCGCGCTCTCTTCAGGGGCGGACCCCGTCTCACCCTGGTCCACGATGCGCCCCTGGTCCACGATACGTCCCTTGTCCAGGCGGATCACCCGGCGGTGGGAGTTTTCGATCACCCGGCGGTCGTGGGTTGCCACCACCACGGTGGTCCCGCGGTTGTTGGCCTCCTTGAAGAAATCGAGGATCGCCTCCTTGTTCTCCTCGTCCAGGTTTCCGGTCGGCTCGTCGGCGATCAGGATCTTCGGGTCGTTCACCAGGGCGCGCGCCAGGGCGACCCGCTGCTGCTCGCCGCCGGAGAGCCTAAGCGGCGTGGAGTTCAGCTTGCTCTCAAGCCCCATGCGCTTGAGGATGTGGAAGACCTTCTTGCCGATGTCGCGCTGGCCCCAGCCCAAAACCTCGAGGGTGATGGCGACGTTCTCCAGGACGGTCCGGTTGGGGAGCAGCTTGTAGTCCTGGAACACGACGCCGATGCTGCGCCTCACCAAGGGGATCTGGGAGCGCGACAGCCGGGTCAGGTTCTGTCCGTCGATCAGCACCTGGCCGCGGGTCGGGGTGAGTTCTGCGTAGAGGAGTTTCAAAAGGGTGGACTTCCCGGCGCCGGACTGCCCGGTCAAAAAAACGAAATCCCCTTTGGGGATCTTTAGGTTGATATCGGAAAGCGCAGCCGCTTCGGGCTGGTAGGACAACCCTACGTTGTGGAGTTGAATCATGTCGTTTCTGAACCTCGTTGCATGTGGGCGGCCGTCAGGTCACCACTCGTTGTAGGGCTTGCCGTCGGTGCCGACCAGGGTAGAGCCGCTGTGCACGTCGTAGACGTTACCCTTGACCTCCTGCCCTTCGACCTGGGGGGGGGGGAGCACCTGCCAGGTTTCGGCGGTGCGGGTAAAGGGATCCTTGGGAACATCGCGCAGGTACTTCTTATCGGCCATCTCCTGCAGGGAGTCCGGGTACTTCCCCTGGTCCGCATAGAACTGGTCGATGGTGGAGCGGAACATGTAGAGGTCTTCCTTCAAGACCGCCTCGCGCGCCTTGATGAGGCCCCACTGGTAGTTGGGTGCCGCGATGGCCGCCAGGATTCCGACGATGGAGACCACGATCATCAGCTCGATCAGGGTGAAGCCCCGCTGGGTTTTCAGTAACTTCTTCAGCATGTCACCAGTCCTTGTATTTGGTCCCGTCCAGGGCGGTTCCGTCACTGAGGGAATAGACGTCGAAGACGTCCTGCCCCCCCCAGGAGCTGCTGTCCGGCTCGTCCTCGTAGGAGCGCATCCCCCAGGCCGGTTCCCCCTCCTTCACCGGGTGGAAGGGGTCCGACGGGATCCTGCGGAGGAACTTCTTCTTGTACCCCACCAGGCCGCCGAAATCGTAGCCGTCGACGAGCACCTGCAGCGTCTCCGGGTAGCCGGCCGGCTTGTTGAGCGAGGGGATGATCTTCTTCTCCTCCACCGCCTTGTCGTAGTACTTCTTGTACTCGTCGAGGGCGGTCCGGATCTCGCGCAGGTTCTGCTTGAGCTCCAACTCCTTGAGCCGGATCGAGGTCATGCGGGCCGAGGGGATGATCATCGAGGTGAGGATCCCCAGGATGACCATGGTGACCACCAGCTCGATGAGGCTTAAGCCCCGGTTGTTGTCTAGATGCTTGAACATGGCCGCGCGCCCAGCCGGGGCTATTTTACCTCCACTACGGCAACCGAGCTGTTCACGATGAACGGCTGCCCTGCCTTGTTGGAGAAGTTGGTGTTGCCGACGCTGAGCGTGGCGCTCCCTTTTTCCAGCGCCTTGAAGGTGACGGTCGCCAGGGTGCCGCTGCCGGTGGCTCCCTGGGTGCCGGCCGCGCGGCTTAAGGAGACCCAGAGCTGTCCCTTTTTCTTGTCGTTGAAGGTCTGGAAGACCGTACCGACCCCGTTTTGCTTGAGAAGGGCACCTTCAGCCTGGGTGGCTACTTCGAGGTTCGCCGGGTAGTTGACCACGAACACCGACGAGTAGAGATCGGCAGCACCGGTCTCGTTGATCTGCACGGTGAACTGATCCTGCACCTTGACCGACGCGGGCGCATCCAGCTTGAGCGCGACGGGGACGCCGCTGGCCGCCTGCCGGCGCGCCGGGGGGGCCGGAGCGGCGGGGGCCGGCGCCGGGGGGGCGGCAACCGCGGGCGCGCCGCCCGGAACCGGAGCCGGAGCGGGGGGAACTGCCTGAGCGGTCTGGGCCGGAGCCGGAGCGACCGCGGTCGGAGCCGGAACCGGTACAACCGGTGCCGGAACGACGGGAACCGGAGCAACTGGTGCGGGCGCCGGAATCGCTGCGGCCGGAGCCGGGGGCACTGCCGACGGAGACGGAGTAGCCGCAGCCGGGGTTCCCTGAGCGCCCTGGACCGGAGCTGCAGCTGTCGTCGAGGGTGCCGGAGGGACCGGGACATTAGGCGCAGGCGGTGCGGGGATGATCCTGCCCACTCCGGGTGCCGCTCCCGGCGTCGGCACAGCGGGAGCCGGAGCAACCGGGACAATCGGAGTCACCGGGGCGACCGGGGCGGCCGAAACACCGGCAGCAGCCTCCGGAACAGCAGCGGCGTCAGGAACCGGTTCCGCAGCGGCACTCGGGGTCGCTGCGGGTACGGCCTGGCCGGCCGGAGCAGCGGGAGCAGCGGCAGGTGCGGGGGGGGCCGGAGCGGGTCTGAAAATGCCAGCGCTGCCGCGGCGGGTCACCGGGGAGGTACCCGAGGCACTCCCGAGCCCGACGGCTGCAGGGCCGGGAACGCCGGGCTCAGCCGGCGCAGAGGCAAGCTCCGGCTCCTGGTTGAACGAGGAGTACGGCTTGCTGGGCGACGGTTCGTCCTCACGCCCGGACCAGAAGGCGGCGACATCGTTCTCAGGCACCGTCACGCTGCGCACGATGCGCGGGGTGATGGCAAGCAGGAGCTCCTTTTTGTCCTTGGAGTCGTTGGTGTTGGTGAACAGCGAACCCAGGACGGGGATGTCGCCCAAAAGGAAGACCTTGTTCTTCGAGTCGGTCGACGACTTCTGCATCAGTCCGCCGATGATGCTGGTCTCGCCGTCCTTCAACGACAGGACGGTGTCGAGGTTGCGGGTACCGATGGTGACCACCGTGGTCGCCTGGTCGGTGCCGATGGTATCTTTCTGCAGAATGGAGCTCACCTCGAGCCCAAGCTTGATGGAGACCTCGTTGTTAAGCTGGATGGTCGGCTCGGCGTTTACCTTCACGCCGACGTCGACGTACTGCACGTTCACGCTCACCCCGCCCCCCGTGGGAGAGGAGGTGGTGGTGATCGGGACCCTGGTGCCGACGTTGAACTTCGCCTTCTCCCGGTTTTTCACCCGGATCTTCGGGTTGGAGAGGGTCTCGCCGTTGGAGAGGGTCTTGCCGAAGTTGAAGGTGGCAGTCGGCACCGTCAGGTAGCCGTTGTAACCGCGGTAGCCCCAGAAACTCAACAGGTTGCTGATGGTAACGGGTTGGGTGGAGGTGGAAGTCGTGGTCGAGGTACTGGTCGTGGTGGTCGACGACAGCGAGTCGGTCAGAAACGGCGACGAGCCGGCGGCGACGCTACCGCTTAACGGACCGGTGACCCCCATCGAGGTCGCGTACTTGGAGAGCGCCAGGCCGAAGGTCTCGGCATTGGATTTCGAAAGCTCGAACACCTCGACGTCGAGGAGCACCTCGGCATCGGGCACGTCGTTCGCCTCCAGGATCTTGCGGGCGACCTCGATCACCTCCGGGGTGTCGCGCAGGACCAGCGCGTTCAGCTCCTCGTTCACGTAGATCTTCTTCACCTGCAGCATGGTGCGGATCAGGTTCACCGCTTTCTTCGCGTCCAGTTTGTTCAGGTAGAAGGTCTGCACGAAGAGCTCCTCGTACTGCTTGAGCTTGTCGGGCGACTTCGGGAACAGGATGATGGTGCTTTCGTTCAGCACCTTCTTCCCGAGCTTCTGCATCCCGGTGATGATCTCCATGGCCTGCTGGAAGGAGGCGTTCTCAAGGTACAGCGAGAGGTTCACGTCCTTCACCGCATCGTCGAAGACGAAGTTGATACCGGAGAGCTGGGTCAGGATGTTGAAGATCTCCTTGAGCTTGGCGTCCTTGAACTTGAGGGTGATCGGCTTGTTGGACTTGAGGTTCAGCTCGTAGCCGTCCAGCTTGTTCTTTTTGACCGCAACCAGACGCTCCAGGGCCTCCTTGATCTCCCGGTTGCCGGGATCGAACTCCAGGGCGTGCCGGTAGGCCAGCACCGCCTCGCGGGTCTTGCGGTCCTTCTCCAGCCCCTGCCCTTCCTGGTAGTAGGTCTGGGCGTTACGCAGCTTGACGAGCAGGTCCGCCTGCTGCTTGGCGAGCTGGTTGGTCGGATCGATGGCGTAGGCGCTCTGGTATTCCCTGAGGGCCTCGTCGTAGTTCTTCTGGGCGTAGAAGGCTTCGGCCTTCCTGAAGTGAAAGCGCGCCGCCGTCTCGCTCGCCTTAAGGAAGGCCACCCGGTACTCAGCCACATCGGGATTTGCCGTGGCAACTTCCGCATACTTCACCAAGGCAGCGTCGATGTTGCCATCGCTCTCCAGTTTCTGTGCCTTGCTGAAGGCGGTGCGCCCGGCCGTACAACCGGAGAGAAGCAGCGTCGCCAGAATCAGGGTGCAGATCGGTTTTATGCCATGCATGCTGTTGCTCCTTAAGGGTTGCGTGTACTGGGGCCGCGGCGCACGAGCGACCTGTTTTCTACAAGCGGAATGACGAGTTCCTTCCCCCCAGCCAGCGATTTGATGGTGATGGCGTCTTCAGTGAGCCCGGAAACCTGGTATTTGCCCGCGAGGGTGCTCCCCCGCTTGGCAAGGAAGATCTCGCGGTCCTTGGAGAGAAACACCGTCCGTTCATCCCCCTTCTTGAGAAAGCCCAGGAAGGTGAATTTCGCCATCTCCCGGGCGATCAGGTCCTCCTCGCTGGGAGGCGGAGGAGGCGGAGGCGCCGCGGGCGGGGCCGACAAGGGCGGCGGGACGGCTGCCGGCCTGGGCGGCAAGGGCAGCGGGACCGGCACCGGCTTGAAGGGAGGGAGTTTCACCTCTTCCTTGAAGATCGGGCTGAACAGGTTGCGCCGGTAACCGGCATAGTGGCCGCGTTCCTGGTTCAAAAGTGCCAGGTGCACCTGGCTTTGGCTCGCTGCAGGCGCCGGGGCGCCGGGGGCGGGGCGTGGCGGCGCCACGGTCGGTTTGCGCGGCCCAGCCGGCACCCCGGAGCGGTAGGTGAGCGCGGCGACCCGCTCTTGCTTCGGGCTGCGCAGGAAACCGTAGCCGATCGCCGCCGCCAGCATGGCGAGCAGGAGGCAGAGTATCAGTTTCTGGCGGTTCATGCCCCCTCCGTCTTGAGGTACACGGTGAGCTGCACCTTGAGATCGACCAGCTCCTCGGTCTTGCTGGCGTTACCCAGGGTGAGCGAATTGAGCGCCACGAGCTTCGGGTAGCGGGCCAGGTCTGCGATGAACCCCTTCACGCCGCCGTACTTGCCGGTCAGGTTGAACTCGATGGTGTAGGCCACCAGGGGCTGATCCTTGACGGCGCCGGGCTTGTAGCCGATCCCCTTTATGCTGAGCGAGTTGGCCTTGGCCATGCCGAAGAGGTCGCTCAGGAAGGCAGCGAAGTCCTGCTTCGCGATCAGGCGCTCTCTGAAGGCGGCGAGGTCGCGTTCGTTGTCCCTGAAGCGTGCCCCCTCGCCGCGGTCCGCCCCCTTCAGGGCCGCCTGCTGCCGGGCAGTCCAGTCGAGGGTCGCCTTGGCGAGCTGCGGCTTCTGCCACTGCGCCACGTAGACCGCGATGACCAGGTTCGCGAGCAGCAGGAAGAAGATCAGTCCGAAGACCCGGCGCCTTTGCGCGTAGATGTCCTTGATCACGTCGACGTTCATAGCGGGGCAACCTTGCAGCTGATTTCGAAGGTGATCGCCTCCTGGGTCAAGCCGACTTTGGCATCATGCTGGTTCAACAGGAAGACTTCGGTGAAGCCGCGCGAGCGCTCCAGGTTCTCCATGAAGCTGCGCAGCGCGGCGAAGCTCTTGACCACCCCGCCGATCCTGAGGGCCCGGTTCCGCTCCGGCGCGATCTCGGTCAGGCTCACCCCGGCGGGCACCACCTCCTCGAGGCGGTTCAAAAGCGCAAGCCAGTCGACGGTCTTCATCTCGATGAGCTGGTTGGCGAACTCGACCTGGCGCGCCTGGGCCTTGAGCTGCGCCTCGCTCAGCTTGGGGGAGCTCGGGCCGCCGGTCTTGAGGCTCGGTGCGCTCAACCGGCCGAGTTCCGCCTGGTTCTGGGCCAGGCCGGCTACCTGGTAGCCCGCCAGTACCAGCATGAGGACCAAGGCGGCGATGAGCGCCCCGTCGAGCTGACGCTGGTTGATGTAGCGCCTGGTGGCGAGGTTGGTGGTCAGTTTCATGCCAGGCTCCTAAAGGCAGCCCCGAGCGCGCCGGCCAGGGAATGCAGCGTGCCGCGTTCCATGGTGAGGCCGCTTCCCAGGGTGACCATGCGCTCCAGGTCGAGCAGCACCGGCTCCAGGCCGCATGCCTCGGCGACCAGGGCGCGGAACGACTCGGCCTCGCCGGCGGGGGCCATGCAGAACACCTCGGTCACCGCCTGCCCGGGCGAGCGGTCGTTGTAGACCAAAAACGAGCTGTTCACCTCGCGGTACAGGTTCTGGGCGTCCCCCACGGTCTCCTTGGAGCGGTAGAAGGAGAGCACACCGCCGTAGAAGATGAGCACGGTCATGGCACCGCCGTAGAAGGTGACGAAGGCGCCGTTGTCGGCCATGCCGAGCCTGGGCTCGAAGAGCCGGTACAGGTTGAAGGAGGCGAAGTCGAGGTACTTGGGCTCCAGCCCCGCCCCCAGGAGGAGCTCCTCGTACTGGGTCACCACCGGCCGGGAGATCAAGGATACCAGAAGCGATACCGCTCCGTTCTCCTTCTCGCCCAAAAGCTGGTAGTCGAGGTGCACCTGGCTCACGTCGAAGGGGAGGCTCTTCTTGAGTTTCCAGCGGATGATGTCGAGCCCCTCATCGCGGTTTTTGAAGCGGGCCTCGAGGTCGAGGAGCACCACGCGGCCGGTCGCGTCGGGGAGCGACACCGAGACCGTCTTCTCCTTGGTCAAAAGGCGCAGGTGCGCCTCGCGTACCTGGGACATGAAGGCCGCTGCGTTTTGGACGTTGGGCTCGCGGCGGGAGAGCTGGACGGTGCCCGGCGCAAAGGGGGCGACAAGCCCCGCCTCGAGCCTGGGCGCCTTTCCCCCGGCAAGCTGCGCGAACTTGATGCCGTCCGCCGCTATCTCCAGTCCCAGTGCATGTTTGGCAAAAAGCATAGAGGCACCTACTCCACGAAGGTGACGCGGTTTATTTCCTTCAAGGTCGTCTCGCCGGCCAGCACCTTGGCCACCGCCGACTCCCTCAGGAACGAGGTCCCCGCCTGGCGCGCCGCCTTCTTCAGGGCGGCGATGGGGGCCTTGTTGATGATGAGCTCACGGATCTCGTCGTTTAGGTCGAGAAGTTCCACGATCGCCGAGCGCCCCCGGTAGCCGGTGCCGTTGCACTCCTCGCACCCCACCGCCTCGTAGAGTGTCACCCCCCGGGTCCGCTCGGGCTCGATGGCCGACTCGCGCAGCTGCTCGTCGGAGTGTACCACGACTCTTTTACAGTGCGGGCAGACCTTCCTGACCAGTCGCTGGGCCATGACGCAGTTAAGGCAGGCCACGAAGTTGTAGGGGTCGATCCCCATGTGGGTGAAGCGGCCGATCACGTCGAAGACGTTGTTGGCGTGCACCGTGGTGAAGACCAGGTGACCGGTGAGGGCCGACTGCACCGCGATCTGGGCGGTCTCCGAGTCGCGGATCTCGCCGACCATGATCTTGTCCGGGTCGTGACGCAGGATGGAGCGCAGACCGCGGGCGAAGGTGAGCCCCTTCTTCTCGTTCACCGGGATCTGGGTGATGCCGTTCAAGACGTACTCGACCGGGTCCTCGATGGTGATGATCTTCTCCTCGCCGGTGTGGATCTCGGTGAGCGCGCCGTAGAGCGTGGTGGTCTTGCCGGAACCGGTCGGGCCGGTGACCAGCACCATGCCGTAGGGCTCGCGGATCATCTTCCTTAAGCGCTTGACCTCGTGCCCCTCCATCCCCAGGGTCTCGAGGGTGAGCCCCCTAAGATCGCTCGCGATGGACTCCTTGTCGAGGATACGGATGACCGCATCCTCGCCGAAGGCGCTCGGCATGATGGAGACACGGAAGTCGATGGACTTCGCACCGATGCGCACCTTGAAGCGGCCGTCCTGCGGGATGCGGCGCTCCGAGATGTCGAGCTCGCTCATGACCTTGAGGCGCGAGATGAGCGGCCCCTGGAAGTGGGCGTCGATCGGGTCGGTCGCCTTGTAGAGCACGCCGTCGATGCGGTACTTGATGATCACCCCTTCCTGGGTGGTCTCGATGTGGATATCGCTGGTTCTTCTGGTGAGCGCGTCCAGGATGGTGGAGTTCACCAGCTTGATGATGGGGCTCGTGTCGGCGGAGACGTTCTCCACCGAGAGGACCTCCTCCCCCTTCTCGGTCTCGGTGACCAGCTGCAGCATGAAGTCCTCGGAGACCTCCTTGAGGACCCGGCTGGCCCCCTCGCCGCGCTTTAGGTGGTAGGCGATCTCGCTTTCCGCCGCCACCTTGAAGACAAGGGGGCGCTCCAGGATGAGCGACATCTCGTCCAGCCTCAAGACCGCGGTGGGATCCGAGATGGCCGCGACCAGGAGGTCGCCTTTCAGCTCCAGCGGGATGAACTGGTAGCGGTACATGGTGTCCGGCGGGATGGCCGCGAAGATCGCCTCGTCGGGGCGGAACCCCTTCAGGTCCACGAACTCGAGGCCGAACTGCTCGGCGAGCGCCCGGGCCAGCGCCACGTCGCTTATGAGACCGTCCCCCAGGCAGATGGCGCCAAAGCGCTCCCGGTTGGTCTGCTGCTTGTCCAGGGCGTAGGCCATCTGGTCGGCCGTGATCGCGCCCATCTCGAAAAGGATGTCGCCCAGTTTTTTCCTGCGGAACGGTTTGAGCATGTCG
The DNA here is from genome assembly GCF_014193515.1 of Geomonas silvestris. Lineage (GTDB taxonomy): Bacteria > Desulfobacterota > Desulfuromonadia > Geobacterales > Geobacteraceae > Geomonas > Geomonas silvestris. The sequence continues at coordinate 212,024 of NZ_BLXX01000004.1, forward strand.
ACCCTATCCTACGGTACCGGCGATCTTGAAGATCGGCAGGTACATGCAGATGATGATGACGCCGATGACGAACCCCATGGTGACCATAATGGCCGGCTCGATGGCCGTGGTGAGCACCGAGAGGTTGCGCTCGATCTCCTCCTCGAAGTAGTCGGAGATATCCGAAAGCATCTCCTCGAGGGAGCCGGTGGTCTCGCCGACCGACAGCATGCGCAAGGCCAGGGGGGGCATGAGCTTGATGCTCTCCAGGGCGCTCGACAGCTTGCTCCCCTCCTCGACACGGACCACGGCCGCCAAAAGCGCCCGCTCCATGACCTTGTTGTTCAGGGTCCCCACCGACATGCGCAGCGACTCGACGATCGGTATCCCGGAGCCGAGCACGGTCCCGAGGGTGCGGGTAAAGCCGGAGACCGCGTAGCGGCTTAAGACCGGCCCCACCAAGGGGAGCTTGATCTTCAGGGCGTCGACGGTGAAGCGGCCGGACTCGGTCTCCTTCCAGCGCCTGAAGGCGGTTCCGGCGGCAACGGCGGCAGCGATGAAGACGATAAGATAGCTGCGCAGGAACGTGGTGAAGCTGATCAGCATCTGGGTGGGGAGCGGCAGCGCGGCCCCCGAATCCGTATAGATCTTGCTGAAGGTCGGCACCACGTAGATGAGGAGCACGGAAACGGCGATGGCCGCCACCGAGACCAGGATCGCCGGGTAGAAGAGCGCCGTGACGATCTTGCTGCGGAACCCCTCGGTCCGCTTCAGGTAGGCGATGTAGCGCCTGATGGTCTGCGGCAGGTCGCCGGTACGTTCGCCGGCCTGGATTGAGGCGATGTAGAGGTGCGGGAAGATCCGGGGGTACTTCTCGAAGGCCTGCGAGAAGGCCATCCCCCCCTTGACGTCCTCGCGCACGGTGGCCAGGACGTCCTGGAGCTTTCCGGTGCCGGATTCCAGGATGGTGTCCAGCGCCTGCAGGATGGGGAGACCGGCTTTCAGGAGCACCAGGAGCTCCTGGTTGAACATCAAAAGCTCCTTGTTGCCGATCTTCTTGCGTCCAAGGCCCGATTCCATCAAGAACTGCAGCGGCTTCTTGCGCAGTTCGAACACAACATAGCCCTGATCCTCGAGGGTCTGCCTGAGGATCCTGGAGTTGACGGCGTCAAACTCCTTGACGACGATCTTGCCGTCCGACGAGCCTATCTTGCAGGTATAAATGGACATTAGACCATATGAGTACCACAAATGAGAAAGAATGGAAACAGTTAACGGTCAACAATGACGTGGTGCAAACAAGTCTCAGAAACGGGGAATCGCCTCCGAGACCAGAACTGGCGGGGTCGGCGCAGCAAAGAATTGCCCGCGGGAACCGTTTTAGGCGTGGGACATCCCGATCAACCACAGGACAAAAAAGGCCAGGGCGGCAGCACCCCAGCGGAGGGCGGGCCGGGACAGGAAGACGCCGCGGGCCGGAAAGGAGGTCAGGACGAGCCCGACCACGGCGGCGACGAACCCCCACACGCCGACCACGCAGAGGACGGACCAGGCGCTGTTCAGCATCATCTCCTCCCCATGAGCTTGCGGGCCAGGGAGCCCAGTTTCAGTTTCCAGACCATGACCACGGCCTCGCGCACGATCCGCTTGGACATCTTCGAGGTGCCGGCGTGGCGGTCGATGAAGATGATGGGGACCTCGGCGACCGTGAACCCCTTCTCCACGCAGCGGAAGTTCATCTCGATCTGGAAGGAGTAGCCGTCGGAGCGGACCTGTTCCAGTTCGATCGCCTCCAGGACTGCGCGCCTGAAGCACTTGAAGCCGGCAGTGCAGTCGCGTATGGTGAGCCCGGTGATGACCCGGGTGTAGACGCTCGCGAAGTAGCTCAGCATCAGGCGGCGCAGCGGCCAGTTCACCACGCTCACCCCGTTCAGGTAGCGCGAGCCGATCACGAAGTCGAAGTCGCGCATCTTCTCGAAAAAAAGCGGCAGGATCGCGGGATCGTGGGAGAAATCGGCATCCATCTGCACGATGTAATCGGCGCCCTGGTCGAGCGCCACGCGGAACCCCTCGCGGTAGGCCGAACCGAGCCCCAGCTTCCCGGCGCGGTGCAGGACGCTCACCCGGCCCGTCTCAGCGGCAAGGCGGTCGGCAAGCGCACCGGTGCCGTCGGGCGAGTTGTCGTCCACCACCAAGAGGTGGATCCCGGGGTCTTGGGCCAGGACCTGGGCGGCCAGCCGTTCCAGGTTGTCACGTTCGTTGTAGGTTGGGATTACTACGACAGCTTTCAAGGAAGACTCACTTTTCCTGAGGAGTTAGGAAGCGGCGCACCAGCGGCCCCGCTACGCCCGTCGCAGCAGGCTCGGACAGCGGTGAGGATAAACGATTTGAGTTAATCAAGTCAAGCTAAAGGGGCCAAGCTGCCAGGCTCGCGACCCGACAGCCTGGCAACGCAAAAAGGCCACCCAAAACCGGGCGGCCTTCTTCATTTCGATGGCGGGGTTGACGGGGCTCGAACCCGCGACTTCCAGCGTGACAGGCTGGCACTCTAACCGACTGAGCTACAACCCCCTGTGAAACCGTTCACTGCAGGCGACCGGCCGGGGGGATCGGTCGCGATGTTGAAGGAGCACATACTGGTGGGTGAAGAGGGGATCGAACCCCCGACATCCAGCTTGTAAGGCTGGCGCTCTCCCAGCTGAGCTATTCACCCATTGTATGTTGGCGGGGTTGACGGGGCTCGAACCCGCGACTTCCAGCGTGACAGGCTGGCACTCTAACCGACTGAGCTACAACCCCGCATGTGCATCCGAACTGCTACTGTAGGTTACTGCTTACTTCCCGTTGACTGCAGCCTTCAGGGTGTTACCAGGCTTGAACTTCGGGGTCACCGAGGCGGCAATTTCGATCTTCTTGCCGGTCTGCGGATTTTGGCCGGTACGAGCGGCGCGGGAAGCGACCGAGAAGGTACCGAAGCCTACCAGGGTCAGCTTGTCGCCAGCGGCGAGGCAGTTGGTGAGCGCGTCGAGAAGACCATTGAGGGCCTTGTCTGCGTCAACCTTGGTGATCTTGGCCTGCTCGGCAATGGCGTTTACCAATTCTGCCTTGTTCATCTAACCCTCCTGAGACTGCATCGCAAAGTGAAGCAACCTTATACCAGAGCCCTGTCGAAGCTGTCAACCACTTTTTAATGCGGCGCCCCTAAATTTTTGTCGTCGGCCGGGGCGGGCTCCGCGTAGAGCGCGCCGGCCGGAAGCGGCTCCTGGGCAAGCAGGGCGTGGCTCAACACCTCGTCCATATGCGCGACGCCAACGATAGCCAGCCCCGCCGTGATCTCCTGGGGCACCTCGACCAGGTCCTTCTCGTTGTCCTTCGGGATGAGGACGGTGCGGATCCCGCCGCGCCCCGCCGCGAGCAGCTTCTCCTTCAGCCCGCCAATGGGGAGCACGGTGCCGCGCAGGGTGACCTCGCCGGTCATGGCGATGTCGCGGCGCACCGGGCGCCGGGTGAGCGCGGAGGTGAGCGCACAGGCCATGGCGATGCCGGCCGAAGGGCCGTCCTTGGGGATCGCCCCTTCCGGGACGTGGATGTGGATGTCCAGGTTCTGGTAAAAGTCCCGGGCAAAACCCAGAAGCTCTCCCCGGCTGCGCACGTAGGTCATCGCCGCCTGCGCGGACTCCTGCATCACCTCGCCGAGCTTCCCGGTCACGGTGAGTTTCCCCTTGCCGGGGAGGCTCACCACCTCGATGTTCAGCAGCTCCCCCCCCACCTCGGTCCAGGCAAGCCCGGTCACCAGGCCGACCGCGTCCTCGCCGGGGGCGACCCCGTGCTTGAAGCGCGGCACGCCCAGGTACTCCGCGATCATCTTGGGCTGCACCTGACGCTTGGGCTTCACCCCGCCGGCCGCGGCGAAGGCGATCTTGCGGCAGACCGCACCGATCTCCCGCTCCAGGGTGCGCACCCCGGCCTCGCGGGTGTAGCGGCGGATGATCTCCAAAAGTGCCGCGTCCGTGAAGCTCCCCCCCTTCCCCGCCACGCCGTTTTGCTTGGCCTGCTTGGGAACCAGGTACTGGCGGGCGATGGCGAGCTTTTCCAGCTCGGTGTACCCCTCGATCCGGACGATCTCCATGCGGTCCAGAAGCGGCCGCGGGATCGAGTGGCTGGAGTTCGCCGTGGTGATGAACATGACCCGGGAGAGGTCGTAGTCCAGGTCCAGGAAGTGGTCGTTGAAGGTCGCGTTCTGCTCGGGATCGAGCACCTCGAGAAGTGCGGCCGAGGGATCCCCGCGGAAGTCGGAGGTCATCTTGTCGATCTCGTCCAAAAGGAACACCGGGTTCGAGCTTTTGCACTTCTTGAGGCTCTGCACGATGCGCCCCGGCATGGCGCCCACGTAGGTGCGGCGGTGGCCGCGGATCTCAGCCTCGTCGCGCACCCCGCCCAGGGAGACCTTGACGAAGCTGCGGCCGGTCGCCTCGGCTATGGAGCGGGCCAGCGAGGTCTTCCCCACCCCCGGGGGCCCCACCAGGCAGAGGATCGGCCCCTTGAGCCCGGGCACCAGCGCGTTCACGCAGAGGTACTCGAGGATGCGCTGCTTCACCTTCTCCAGGCCGTAGTGGTCGGCGTCGAGCCGCTCGCGGGCGGCGGCGAGGTCCCCCTTCTCCTCGGTGTAGCCCCCCCAGGGAAGCGCCAACACCCAGTCGACGTAGTTTCTCAAGACCGCCGACTCGGCGGACATGGGGGACATGAGCCTGAGCTTCTTGATCTCGCCGAGCACCTTGTCGCGGGCCGCCTCGGGGAGCGCGAGCTTGGCGGCCTTCGCCTCCAGTTCGCGCAGCTCCTGTTTGAACTCGTCCTTACCCCCCAATTCCTTCTGGATCGCCCTGATCTGCTCGTTTAAGTAGTAATCCTTCTGGGTCTTCTCCATCTGCTGCTTGACCCGGGCGTGGATCTTCTTTTCGATCTGCAGGATCTCGATCTCGGCCCCCATGAGCTCCAAAAGGCGCTCCATGCGCTTGGCCGGGGAGTCGATGGCCAGGAGTTCCTGCTTCTGGGGGACATTGAGGCTCAGGTGGGGCACGATCGAGTCCGCAAGCCGCGACGGCTCGGTTATCGCGGTCACGGTCTGCAGCACCTCCGCGGGGACCGAGGTGGTGAGCCCGACGTAGCTCTCGAAGCTCGCGAGCACCCCGCGCTTCAGAGCCTCGCTCTCGGTCCCCTGCACGGCAGGCTCCACCAGCTCGCGCACCTCGACCTCGAAGAATTCCTCCTCACGGATGAACTCGGAGATCAGGCCACGCTGCTTCCCTTCCACCAGCACCTTCACAGTGCCGTCCGGCAGTTTCAAGAGCTGGATGATCTGGCAGATGGTGCCGACCTGGTAGATGTCCTCCGGGCCGGGCTCCTCGGTCTTGGCGTCTTTCTGGGTGGCGAGCAGGATCCGCTTCTCGTGATCCGCCATGGCCGCCTCGAGGGCGAGCACGGACTTCTCGCGCCCCACGAAAAGCGGAATCACCATGTGCGGGAAGATGACGATGTCCCGTAACGGAAAGAGAGGGAACCTTTCCGGTTTCCCCCTCTTTGTGCGACTGCCGGTGGTGCGTTTTTGATTGGTCATGTGGTCCTGTAGGCTAGGCGCTTTCCGCCACGCTTTCGTAGACGATGATCGGCTTTTCCTTGTTGTAGATCACCTCGTCGGAGATGACCACTTCCTTCACCATCGCCTGGGACGGGATCTCGTACATGATGTCCAGCATGGCATTTTCCAGGATGGAACGGAGGCCGCGGGCGCCGGTCCTGCGCTTCAGCGCCTCGCGGGCGATGGCGATCAGCGAGCCGTCGGTGAACTTAAGTTTCACGTGCTCCATCTCGAAGAGCTTCTGGTACTGCTTGATGAGCGCGTTCTTGGGTTCCTTAAGGATCTGTACCATGGCCTCCTCGTCCAGCTCGGTGAGCGAGGCGAGCATCGGGAGACGCCCGACGAACTCGGGAATGAAGCCGAACTTCAAGAGGTCCTCGGGGGTCACGCCGGCCAGGAGCTCGCCGGCCTTCTTCTCGACCTTCTTCTTCACGTCCGCGCCGAAGCCCAGGGTCTTGATGCCGATGCGCTGCTCGATGATCTTGTCGAGACCGGGGAAAGCGCCGCCGCAGATGAACAGGATGTTGGTGGTGTCCACCTTGAGGAACTCCTGCTGCGGGTGCTTGCGGCCGCCCTTGGGAGGAACGCTCGCGATGGTCCCTTCGATGATCTTCAAAAGCGCCTGCTGCACCCCCTCGCCCGAGACGTCGCGGGTGATGGAGGGGGAGTCCGACTTGCGGGCGATCTTGTCGATCTCATCGATGTAGATGATACCCTTCTGGGCCTTCTCGACGTCGTAGTCGGCGTTCTGCAGAAGGGTCAGGATGATGTTCTCGACGTCCTCGCCGACGTAGCCCGCCTCGGTGAGGTTCGTGGCGTCTGCCATGGCGAAGGGGACCTTGAGGATGCGTGCCAAGGTCTGGGCCAGGAGGGTCTTGCCGCTGCCGGTCGGCCCCAGGAGCAGGATGTTCGACTTCTGCATCTCGACGTCACCGGGCTTGGTAACCGCCTCGACCCTCTTGTAGTGGTTGTACACGGCGACGGCGAGGACCTTTTTGGCCCGCGCCTGCCCGATCACGTACTCGTCCAGGACTTCCTTGATCTCCTGCGGCTTGGGGAGCTTCTTCACGTCGGTCCCGGAAGCGTCTTCGAGCTTGGACTCCTCCGCGATGATGTCGTTGCACAGCTCGATGCACTCGTCGCAGATGTAGACCGTCGGCCCGGCAATCAGCTTCTTAACCTCTTCCTGGCTCTTGCCGCAAAAAGAACAGATCAGGGTGTCGCTACGGTCGTCTCTTCTGCTCACGAGGCACCTCCCGTGACCACGTTCCTGGTCACTATCGCATCTATAATACCATATGTCTTGGCCTCATCACCCGACATAAAGTAGTCGCGCTCGGTGTCGGCCTCGACCTTGGCCACCGTCTGGCCGGTATGTTCGGCAAGGAGTTCGTTCAGCTGCACCTTCATGCGCAGGATCTCCTTGGCGTGGATGTGGATGTCCGAGGCCTGACCCTGAAAGCCGCCGATCGGCTGGTGGATCATGATCCGCGCGTTGGCCAGGGCGAAGCGTTTCCCCTTCTCGCCGCCGGAGAGCAGGAAGGCCCCCATGGAGGCCGCCTGTCCGATGCAGATGGTGGAAACCGGCGCCTTGATGTAGCGCATGGTGTCGTAGATCGCCATGCCGGCCGTGACCACCCCGCCCGGGGAGTTGATGTAGAGGTGGATGTCCTTGTCCGGGTCCTCGGCCTCCAGGAACAGGAGCTGGGCGATGACCAAGTTGGCGACGTTGTCGTCGATGGGGCCGCCCAGGAAGATGATCCGGTCCTTCAAGAGACGGGAGTAGATGTCGTAGGATCTCTCGCCGCGGCCGGTCTGCTCCACAACTATAGGTACAAGCATGGGACGCTCCTCTTTAACTACTTGTTGAGTTCTTCCTTGGCAACCTCGGTCACCTTCGCCTTCTCCACCACGAAGAGGATCGCCTTGTCCTCCTTCATCTGGATCGTGAGGTTTTCCAGGGCACGCGCGTTGTTCTGGTAGAGGCCCTTGACCTTCTCCAGCTCCTGGTGCGCCTGCTCGGCGATCACCTTCATCTGCTCGGCCAGGTCTTCCTCGGTTACCGTGATCTTCTCCTTATCGGCAACCGCGGCCAAAAGGATAGTACCTTTTACCTGCTCCACAGCCACGTCCCTGAACTGCGCCTTGTAGGCCTCCTCGGTGAGCCCCACCATCTCCAGGGTCATGCGCTGCTGGGCCAGACGCCTCTTGGTGTCTTCCAGCATCCCCTGCGCCTGGCGGTCCACCAGTGCCTCGGGGACCTCGAGCGGGTTCTTCTCGATAAGGGCCTTGATCGCCCGGTCGCGCAGGTCGGTGTTGACGCGCTGCTCCTCCTGGGCCTTCTGGTACTCGGCGAGCTTCGCCTTGAGGGCGTCCAGGGTCTCGAACTCCTCGCCGAACTCCTTCGCGAAGTCGTCGTTCAACTCGGGAAGCTCCTTCACCTTGATCTCTTTCACGGTGACGGCGAACTCGGCGGCCTTGCCGGCCAGTTCCTGAGCGCCGTAGGTCTCCGGGAAGCTCACCTTCACGACCCCTGCGCTGCCGGCGCTCATGCCGACCATCTGGTCCTCGAACCCCGGGATGAAACGGCCGCTCCCCAGCTCGAGCTGAAAGTCTTCCGCCTTCCCCCCTTCAAACGGCACGCCGTCGATGGAACCGAGGAAATCGAAGGTGACGAAGTCGCCCATCTGGGCGGCGTGCCCTTCGGCTGCCGGCACGAGCTGGGCCATGCTCTCCTGCATCTCGCGCAGGCGCTGGTTCACCGCCTGGTCGTCCAGGACCAGGATCTCTTTTTTCACTTCCAGGCCCAGGTAGTCCTTCACCTCGACCTCGGGGTAGACCTCGACGGTGGCCGAGTAGTTGAACTCTGCGCCCGGCTGCAACTCGTCGTTTTCGATGGCCGGGTAGGAGACCGGGTTCAACCCCTTCTCCTGCAGCCCCTGGAACAGGGTCTGGTTCACCAGGCTCTTCATCACGTCGTCAGCCATCTTGTCGCCGTAGTGCTTCTCGATGAGCCCCATGGGAACCTTCCCCTTGCGGAACCCCTTGATGGAAGCGTGCTTGCGTATTTCGGCATAAGCTTTCTCGACCTCGGCGGAGACCTTCTCGGCCGGGATCTTGAAGCTTATCTTCTTCTTAATGCTGCTAAGCGACTCGACACTGATCTGCATGGTAAACCCTCTCTTTGTCGTTATTGGCAGGTTAGCTGCCGCAATGCTTTCTGCATGTCATCAGGTGGGAAACGGTGACGGAATGTCGGGGCATGCACGGGCAAGCCTGCATCCCGAGCGGCGCCCGCAATGCGAGCGCCATGCCACCCGGCACGCAAGAAAGGGGTAAGGTAACAAAGGGGGGCGGAGCTTGTCAACAGAGAAATTCCTTTTCAACCGGCAGCTTGGAGCCTAACCCCTTGAAACAACGGGGTTGCCGAGAGCCGGCGCGCGGCAACAAGGCCTCTAAAACAACAACAGGCGCAGGGGGCTTCCCCCCTGCGCCTTCTCTTCTACAGCAGGTCGGCCTTGTTGAGGACGACCAATGCGCTACGGTACGATACGGACAACACCAACAACCACCCAACTAAAAGTACGCTATTCATCGGTTTCTCCTCCCAATAGGGGTCAGTACATCTTTCTGGCGTCTTCACCGGTAGTCAGCTCCGCCAGGGTGAGCTGCTTGGAGTCCATCACCCGCCACACGTAGGCGACGTACGCCAAGACGAAGGGAACTCCCAGGGCCACGTAGCTCATCACCGTCAGGGTGAACTTGCTGCTCGAGGCGTTGTAGATGGTAAGGCTCGACTGCAGGTCGGTGAGCGACGGGTAGAAGGCGGTGCCATGGTAGCCTGCCAGCGAGAAAACCGCAAGACCGACCAGCACCGTTCCCAAGCCTCCGAACCAGATGCCGCGATTTTTGTTGAGCAGCGCCGTGGCGACCACCCCCCAGACCACCGATACCAGCCCCACGAGGAGCAGCACCAAAACGACCGGCATCCCGAGAAGGTTGTGCAGGTACTTCCCCTGCTCCAGAGTGACCACGCCGGTCGCCGGATCCACCGCGAAGCCGGGCATGGTGAGAAGCCCGTAGAGAACGGTCAAAAGGAACGGGAGCGAGAGCACCAGGTTGGTGAGGCTCGCCTTGCGGGCCCGGGCCACCAGGGACTCGTGGCTTACGTGGTTCACCAGGTACAGGGCGCCCAGGGTGCGAGCCAGAAAGACCAGGAACAGGCCGAAGGCGACGTTGAAGTAGTTGAGCGCGGCCTCCAGACCGTGGTACGGAGTCCCCCAGGTGACCTGGTTGTAGGTGCCAAGGGTAAAGCGCGACCCGGTGAAGAAGGTCCCCACCGCGGCGCCGATCAAGAGGATCCCCACGCTGCCGTTTAGGAACATGAAGATCTCATAGGTGCGCGCCCCCAGGACGTTGTTGGGCTTCTTGCGGTACTCGTAGGAGACCGCCTGGAGCACGAAGGTGAACAGGATCAGCATCCAGACCCAGTAGGCGCCGCCGAAGCTCGTGGCGTAGAAGAGCGGGAATGCGGCGAAAAGCGCCCCGCCGAAGAGGACCAGGGTGGTGAAGGTGAGCTCCCACTTGCGCCCCATGGCGTTCACGATGAGCGACTTTTCCTCCTCGGAGGCCGGCAGGGTGAAGATCAGGGTCTGCCCCCCCTGCACGAAGGTGAGCATGAGGAAGAGGGAGCCGACCACGGAGGCGATCAGCCACCAGAGCTGCTGCAGCACAGTGATATCCAGGTTACCGATCATCGTTTAGGCCTCCGGTCCGATCTTGATCTGCTTCACCATGATGCCGATCTCGGCGATCAAAAGCCCGGTGAACAGGAAAAGGAAGATGAAGAAGGTGGTCTTGACGCTCCCCGCGGCGATGGCCGTGCTGGCGACACCGACCGGCAGGAGCCCCTCGATGGCCCAGGGCTGGCGCCCCACCTCGGCCACCACCCAGCCGGCCTGCGAGGCGACGTAGCCTAGGAACAGGCAGGCAAAGCAGATCGCCGAGAGCCAGCGGTGGTTCTCCAGGGTTCCCCTGAAGGCGCAGAAGAGCACACAGATAAAGACGATCGGGAAGAAGGTGCCGAGCCCCACCATGACGTGGAAGGCGTAGAAGGTGAGCGGGACCGGGGGGACCGCCTCTTCCGGGCGGTTCAGGTAGCCGTAGCCCAGGTCGTCCTTGTGCTGGTTGAAAAGCGCCAGCGCCGCCTGGGCTCCCGACTGGTCGCCGGTCTTCTTGGCCTCCTTGTACTTGGCGAGCTCCGCTACCGCGATCTTACCGGAGGCGATGCGCTCCTGGGCCCCGACGATCTTCCGGGTCGGGTTGCCGTAGACCAGGTCGTTGATCCCCGGGACAAAGCTGTTGGGATCGCGGTTGGCAAGCAAGGACAGCATCCCCGGGACGACCACCTCCTGCTTGAAGGCAGGGAGGTTGTCACCGGGCTTCTTGTCCGGGTTGATGATCCCCATGGCGACGATGGGGGCCTTCTCGGTCCCGGTGTAGAGCCCCTCCATGGCGGCAAGCTTCATCGGCTGGCGGTGGGCGATGTGGAAGGCCGACTCGTCGCCGTTGAAGGCGGCAAAGCCCGAGGAGACCAGGCCGAGCACCGCGGCCACCACCATGGAGCGCTTGGCGAGCTGCTGGTGGCGCTTTTGCAGCAGGAACAGCCCCGAGATCCCCATCACGAAGAGCGAGGCGAGCAGGAACGAAGAGCTGGTGGTGTGGGTGAATTTCTGAACCGCAGTGGGCGAGAGCGCCACGTCGAAGAAGTTTTGCATCTCGAAGCGCGCCTTGTCCGGGTTAAAGGCCATGGCGACGGGGTTCTGCATCCAGCCGTTGGCCACCAGGATCCAGACCGCGGAGAGGTTCGAGCCGATGGCCACCATCCAGGTCGAGAAGAGGTGGAACCTCTTGGAGGCGCGCTCCCAGCCGAAGAACATCACGGCGAAGAAGGTCGCCTCGAGGAAGAAGGCGAAGATCCCCTCCACGGCAAGCGGCGCGCCGAAGATGTCCCCCACCATCCAGGAGTAGTTGGACCAGTTGGTGCCGAACTGGAACTCCATGATGATGCCGGTGGCGACGCCGATGGCGAAGTTGATGCCGAAGAGCGTCATCCAGAACTTGGTGAGCTTCTTCCAGCTCTCGTCGCCGGTCCTTAGGTAGATGGACTCGAAAAAGGCCACCAGAAAGGACAACCCGAGGGTCAACGGCACGAAGATCCAGTGATACATGGCGGTCAGCGCGAATTGCGCCCGGGACCAGTTCACCGTCATCAGAATATCATTTCCCACTTTACCCCCTCCTTTGTTGAGTTTGGCAGGTGGGCACCCGCCTTTGGTCTATCGTCTAAGCCCGTGGGCTTTTCGAGGTGAATCATTTGGACGCCCCGCGGGTCAGGTTGTCGAGGACGTGCGCGGAGCGTTCCGCATCGCTGCGGAACTCTTTTTCCAGGACGTTGGAAAAAAAGAACAGTTTGAGAACGGCGAACATCAGGAAGAGCTTGACGAGGATGATCTTCCACAAGGTCCGCCCCAGCACCATGGAACGAAAGCCGTCCCGGTAGAAGGCGAAAAGCTCGCGCGGTGCGGCTCTCACGCCGGGAGCTCCCGGCAGCCGACGGGGCGGCGCCTGAGGGTGAGACAGAAGGTGGTCTGCGGTTTGGGATTGGGCTGGGCAGGGATCGACATAACACTCCTCATCACACAGGTTTACGTTAATCTAAAGCATTGCCGGCCAAAGAGACAACAGGATCTTTTTACTCCCCTTTGTCGGCAAATTTTTTTAGTTTTCGCGGGTACGCGCGAGGGTTTCGATGGTCACTCCGTCGAGGATGTTGACCACCTCGGTCTGCACCGTCCTCCAGACGCCGTGCACCAGGCACGGGCCGCCGCGGTCGCAGGAGCTACCGAGCAGGCAGCGGTTGGGAAGGATCGGTCCCTCCACCGCCTCGACCACTTCGCGCAGGGTGATGGCCGAGGCCGGGCGCGCCAGGACGAAGCCGCCGCCGGTGCCGCGCGACGAAGTGACCAGGCCGAGCTTGGCGAAGCTTTGGAAGATCTTGGCGAGGAAGGTCTGCGGCACGTCGGAGGCGGCGGCGATCTCGCTGATCAGCGAGACCCGCCCGGGCGGCTGCTGTGCTAGGTAGATGATTCCCCGGATTGCGTATTCACCCTTGCGGGTCAACTCCATCATAAAAGCACCTTTAGGACCAAATTTATCCCTTTTATAGCGAAGAGATTTCGCACTGTCAAGAGATTATTTTAAGGTTTTTCTGTCGTGGAGTTGCCCGGGGGGAGAGGTGGCGCGCTCGTGGCGGCCGCCCTTCCTCGCCGAAGGTCGGGGTGGCGGATGGGACCGGGGCCGGATTCCGCAAACGGCACCGGAACACGAAACGGGGCCCCGAAGTGGGGGTCCCGTTTCGTGTTCCGGTGCGTCGGATGGAATCAGCCGAGCAGGCTGTTGAAGTTGCGGGCCCTGTTGGCGAGGATGGTCGGATCGAGGACCTCACCGCAGCAGGTGCATTTCCAGGCGTCGAACGATCTTACGAAGTCATAGTATTTCTCGGCGAACATACGACCTTTGCATTTCGGGCATTTCATAACTATGTACCTCCCCACAGGAATGATTAAAGGACTTCATGTGAGCAGGTATAATTCATCTAACATGCCAAGAGCAGCTTTATGTGCCCTCTGTAATCTAACCAAAGTTTGGAACATCGATAACTAGGGAGGTTACAGACCATTAAAAATAGGGCCGCAGCATTTTAAGCTTCCCCGGCCCTATCCCGGGCACCCGCGCAAGCCCCTCCAGGGAGCCGAAAGCGCCATTATTGTGACGCTCCATCTCAATTTTCTGCGCCAGGACCGGTCCGATTCCCGGCAACGCCGTCCACTCCTCCCTGGTCATCCGGTCGGGATCGAGTGGGATCCCCAGCAGCATCCGCTCCTGCACCGCCATCTCTTTCAACGTAAAAACAGCTACTTTTCCTGCAACGCGCCGCAGCTCCACCAGGTCTCCGGAGGCCAGACGGCGCTGTGCTACCACGCCAGCGGATCCTGTCAAGCCGAAGGCACCGACCGTCATTTTTATGGCGGTTCCCACCGTGGTCCCGTCAGCGAATCGGTACACCCCGGGGCGCGGCACATCGCCTGCCAGACGAACCACGACACCCGCCCGGGTACCAGGCGCAAGAAAGGCCGTGCCCGCACCTTCTGGAGTGCGGACACGGCCCTTGGCCAGCAAAACGACCGACAACAGCAGCGCCAGGAAGCTGAGCGCCCAGCGCGTGCCGCGCGGGATCACTTCTTGGCGCCCGCGGTCTCCTCGTCCCGGTGCAGCTTGTACTCGATGGAGTCGATGAGGGCCTGGTAGGAGGCCTCGATGACGTTCGAGGAGACGCCGACGGTACCCCAGCGGCTCTCCTTGTCGCCCGACTCGATGAGCACCCGGATCGAGGATGCGGTCCCCTGCCCTGCCGGGAGCACGCGGACCTTGTAGTCGTGCAGCTTCACGTCTTTTAGTTTCGGGTAGAACTTCTCCAGTGCTTTTCTGAGCGCGTTGTCCAGGGCGTTCACCGGGCCGGTGCCGTCGGCCGCGGTGTGCTCGACCTTACCCCCCACCTTCACCATGATGGTCGCCTCGGAGAGCGGCTGATCGTCTTCGTGGCGCTTCTCGTCGATCACCCTGAAGCCGACCACCTGGAAGAACTTGCGGTGCGTCCCGAGGGCGCGCTTCATGAGGAGCTCGAAGGACGCCTCGGCCCCCTCGAACTGGTAGCCGCGGTTTTCCATCGCCTTGATGTCTTCCAGGATCTCCAGGGTGACCGGATCCTTCGAGTCGAGGTTGATGTTGAACTCGGTCGCCTTGGCGAGGATGTTGGCGCGGCCTGAGAGGTCGGAGACGAGGACGCGGGTGGTGTTACCCACCAGTTCCGGGCGCATGTGCTCGTAGGTCTCCGGGTGGCGCTGGATCGCCGAGACGTGGACGCCCCCCTTGTGAGCGAAGGCGGAGTTGCCGACGTAGGGCTGGTGCTTGTTGGGTGCCAGGTTCGCGAGCTCGTACACGTAGCGGGAGAGCTCCCTCAGCTGGCGCATCTGGGCGTCGCTCACACACTCGGCCCCCATCTTCAACCTGAGCGCCGGGATGATGGAGCAGAGGTTCGCGTTGCCGCAGCGCTCGCCGAAGCCGTTGATGGTCCCCTGCACCTGGACGATGCCGCTATTGACCGCGACGATGGAGTTCGCCACGGCGCACTCGCCGTCGTTGTGGGTGTGGATCCCGAGCGGCACCGAGACGGTCGCCTTCACCTTCTCGATGATGGCAGCGATCTCGTACGGCATGGTGCCGCCGTTGGTGTCGCAGAGGATGATGCAGGCAGCTCCCCCCTGCTCCGCCGCCTTCAGGGTTTTGAGCGCGTACTCGGGGTTCGACTTGTAGCCGTCGAAGAAGTGCTCGGCGTCGTAGAAGACCTCGGGCATGCGCGCCTTCAGGTACTCGATGGAGTCGAAGATGAGTTCCAGGTTCTCCTCGAGCGGGATGCGCAGCGCCTCGTGTACCTGGAAGTCCCAGCTCTTGCCGAAGATGGTCACCGCGTCGGCCTCGGAGGCCACCAGGGTGCGCAGGTTCTGATCCTTGTCCGGGGTGATCTTGGCGCGGCGGGTCGAGCCGAAGGCCGCGATCTTCGCCTGGTGGAGCTTCTCTTTCTTGATGTCCTTGAAAAAGGTGACGTCCTTGGGGTTACTCCCCGGCCAGCCCCCCTCGATATAGTGAATGCCGCACTCGTCCAGCTTGTGCGCGATGCGGATCTTGTCCTCCACCAGAAAGGAGATGTCCTCGGCCTGTGTTCCGTCCCTCAGCGTCGTGTCGTACAGTCTCACCAAACTCATGTCTTCTCCACCTAAAACGACAACGCGCGCCCTCTCCGCCGGATCAAAAGTGGCGGATCAGGCGCGCGCAGCCCCTTGTTTGATTGTAGTTAAAAGAGAGTTCTTACTTCCCCGACAGGCCGAAAGCGTCGTGCAGCACGCGGACGGCGAGCTCGGTGTACTTGGCGTCGACGACCACCGAGATCTTGATCTCGGAGGTGGAGATCATCTGGATGTTGATCCCTTCGGCGGCCAGGGTCTTGAACATGGTGGTGGCGACGCCGGCGTGGCTGCGCATGCCGAGGCCCACGATGGAGACCTTGCTGATGTTCTCGTCGACGAGCACTTCCTTCGCGGAGATCGCCTCGGCAGTCTCTTTGCTGATGGCCAGTGCGCGCTTCAGGTCCGCCTGGGCGACGGTGAAGGTGAAGTCGGTGAGGCCGTTTTCGCTTACGTTCTGGACGATCATGTCGACCGAGATGTTGGCGTCGGAGAGCGGCGAGAGGATCTGGGCCGCGATGCCCGGCTTATCGGGAACCTGCATGACCGCGATCTTCACTTCATCCTTGGCGTAAGCGATACCGGAGACGAGCACTGCTTCCATTTCTTTATCCTCCTTGGTGACCATGGTGCCCAGGTTCTCGTTGAAGCTGGAGCGCACATGAACGTCGACATTGTATTTTTTGGCGAATTCGACGGAGCGGATCTGCAGCACCTTGGCGCCCAGGCTGGCGAGTTCCAGCATCTCGTCATAGGAGATGCGCTCGATCTTCCTGGCGTCCTTGCACATGTTGGGGTCAGTGGTGTAGACCCCGTCCACGTCGGTGTAGATCTCGCAGACGTCGGCCTTCAAGGCCGCGGCCATGGCGACCGCCGAGGTGTCCGAGCCGCCGCGCCCAAGCGTCGTGATGCTGCCGCCCGCGTCCACACCCTGGAAGCCGGCCACGATGATGATGGTGCCGTCTTTCAAGTCCTCGCGGACCTTGGTGTCGGGGATCTCTTCGATGCGGGCCTTGCTGTAGGCCGAGTCGGTGATGATGGGGATCTGGAAGCCCAGATAGGACTTGGCCTTGTAGCCCATGGACTTGAGGCACATGGCGAGAAGTGCGATGGAGACCTGCTCGCCGGCCGCCACCAGCACGTCGTACTCGCGGTTGTCCGGGAACTCGCACACCTCGTTGGCCAGGGCCACCAGCTTATTGGTTTCGCCTGACATGGCGGAGACCACCACGACCATGTCGTTGCCGGCGTCGTAGGTCTTGGCCACCCTTTTGGCGACGTTGCGTATGCGTTCGACAGACCCCATCGAGGTGCCGCCGTACTTCTGGACCACCAAAGCCATGTCCGTCCTCCTTTATGCTCTACAGTAAATGCGCCGGTGCATTGCATGCTCGGGCGGTTGGATCAAGTTTATTACCAAGATTACACCCTTGGGTCAAAACATTTTTTGATGTTTCAGGTATTAACTTGCTGAAATTGTCGTGGCTGAGTCAGTGCGCGCTCGGTTCAGTGTCAGAAACCGTGGGCCTCAGAATGAAAACAGCATCGAGAAACAGCATGTCACGTGGTGTAAAGAGGCACCGCAACCATTCAGTGATTGACACCTGTGGTGCCAGCCCCCCCCTCCTCGGCATGGATTAGGGACCGTATTAAAGGTGCCGGTCCCCCTCATCCCGGGAAGAGCGCCGCCACCAGTTCCGCGCCGCGCGTTCCGGTCCCGGCGAAGGTAACGCTGCGGCTCTCCGGCCCGGTGTGGCTGAGCGTCACCGTGAGCATCTCGGGCGGCAGTTCACCTTCCAGCCGCTCCGCCCACTCGACCAGGCAGGCGCCGTCGCCGCTGAAGTACTCGTCAAACCCGAGGTTCTCGACATCCTCGGCCCCCTGCAGCCGGTACAGGTCGAAGTGGTAGAGCGGGATGCGACCCTGGTAGATGTTCAGGATGGTGTAGGTCGGGCTGGTGACCGGGGTATCCTCAGCCACCTCGAGCCCCAGCGCGACCCCCTTGGCGAACTGGGTCTTCCCGGCACCGAGTTCCCCCACCAGGGCAACGAAATCTCCCGATGCCAGGAGCCGTCCCAGCCGGGCGCCCAGGGCGATGGTCTCGGCGCCGCTTGACGTTTCCACGTGCGACATCCCGACTAGCCCATCATGGTGCGGATCAGGTCGATGCGGCCGATGATGCCGACCACGCAGCCAGCCTCCGCAACCGGCACCGCATGCACCTTTTCGCGGCTCATGATATCCGCCACCTCGCTCACCGGCGCCTCCGGGGCGACGTAGAAGAGCTGTTTCGAGTAGATCTCGCCGACCGTCTGTGCGGTCATCTTCTGCAGCTCGCGCTCGAAGCGCTTGTCGCTTTCCAGGTAGATGACCCAGTCGAAAAGGGAGACCACGGTCGGGATGTGCAGGCTCTTGTCCTGCTCGACGAGGTCGGTCTCCGAGACCATCCCCAGGAGGTTTCCCGCCTCGTTCACCACCGGTGCGCTGGAGATGCGGCGCTCGGCGAAGATCTTGGCAAGTTCGGCAACGGTGGTTTCGGGACGCACGGTAATGACCTCTTTGGTCATGACATCTTTAGCCTTGAGCATGGCAATTCTCCTATGTGGCAATCCTGCGCGGGGCAGGTTCGAGGGAGGCGAAGGATCATCCGTCCCAGGTAGTAGGTGGTATCAGGGCCTGGCGGCAGAAAAGGTCACCGCTTTCAGCGCCTGCGGGAGCATCTCCTGCACATCGGTTGCGCTCATCCCCTGGGTTCCCTTGAGCGGCACGAGCAGGTCGGCGGCCAGGCCGTGCACGTAGGCGGCCAGGCAACAGGCCTCGAACGGCCGGTACCCCTGGCCGACCAGCGAGGCGAGCACCCCGGTAAGGACGTCGCCCATGCCGCCGCTCGCCATCCCGGGGTTGCCGCTGCCGTTCAAGGCGATACGGCCGTCCGGTGCGGCGATCACGCTGCGGGCCCCCTTGAGGATGAGGTACACCTGGTAGCGCCTGGCGAACTCCGCTGCCGCGGCGCTGCGGTCGGCCTCGATCTCCGGAATCGAACAACCCGACAGGCGCGCCATCTCGCCGGGGTGCGGGGTGAGCAGGGTGATCCGCTCCCGGCGTTTGAGGAGCAGTTCAGGTTCCAGCGCCACCGCGTTCAGCCCGTCGGCGTCGATGACCAGCGGCTGCGCAAGCTCCGCCAGAAGCGAGTGCACCAGGTAGACGGTCGAGGGAGCGGTGCCGATGCCCGGACCCAGCGCCACCACGTCCCGAGTCGCCGCCTCGCGCAGCAGTTGCGGGAGAGCGCCCGCCTGCAGGTGGTCCGCCCCGGCGCTTCCGACCGGCAGGGTCATCACCTCGGTGGTCTTCGCTTCCAGGATGGGATTGAGCGCGGCGGGGATGGCCAGCGTCACCAGGCCCCCGCCGGTGCGCAGGGCGCTGTTCGCGGCCATGGCCGCGGCGCCGGTCTTGCCGGGCGACCCGGCGACGATGAGGCTGTGTCCGGCGCTCCCCTTGTGGGCAAGCGGGGTGCGCGGGTGCATCAGGGAGCGCGCCTGCGCCAGGTCGACAAACCCGACGCCGGGAGCCTCGTCGAGCACCGCCTGCGGCATGCCGATGTCAGCGACCACCAGCCGGCCGCAGAGGTCGCAGCCGGGATGCAGCACGTTTCCCAGCTTGGCGAGGGCGAAGGTCACGGTGAGTTCGGCCCGTACCGCGGCCCCGAGAATACGCCCGGTCGCCGCATCGACGCCGGAGGGGATGTCGACCGCCACGACAGGGCGGCCGGAGGCGTTGATCGCCTCTATGGCATCCCGGAAAGAACCGGTTACCTCGCTCTTCACGCCGGTCCCCAAAAGTGCGTCCACCACGAGCGTCGCCTCGCGGAAGAGTTCCAGCGGCAGCGGCGCGCCCACCGGCGGCAGGATCAGGCTCGTCTTGTCGAGAAGCGCGAGGTTCGCGGCGGCGTCTCCGGTCACTGCCGAAGGGGGAGCCAGCATGAGCACCGCAGCCTGCCAGCCGCGCGCACTCAAGAGGCGGGCGATCACGTAACCGTCGCCGCCGTTGTTCCCCTTGCCGGCGACGACCAGGACCTTTCTCCCCTCCCCCGGACCGAAGCTCTCGGTGATGGCGTCGGCACAGGCGCGGCCGGCGTTTTCCATCAGGGTGAGGCCCGGGATCCCGAACTCACCGATGGCCCGCTGGTCCATCTGCTGCATCACCTGGCCGCTTACCACTTTCATGGGTACCTCACTTCTCCAGGACGACCATGCCGACCCCGGCCCCCGCATCGTGGGACAGGGAGAGGAAACAGGAAGTCAGACCGTGGCAGCGGAAGAGCTCCTCCGCCTTGCCGTAGAGTTTCAGTTCCGGCTTTCCCAGGGGGTCGTTGACCACCTCGAGGTCCTTCCAGGAGAGACCGTCGCGCAGCCCGGTCCCCAGGGCCTTCAGGAAGGCCTCCTTGGCTGCGAAGCGCAGGGCGTAGTGCTGGGCCGCGCGTTTCTTCCCGCCGCAGTAAGCGATCTCCGTCGGGGTGAAGAGCCGCTGGAACAGGGGCTCGTTCCCCTCGGCCAGGAAGCGCTCGAAGCGGGCAATTTCAACGATGTCGACACCGATACCGAAAACCACGTGAACTCCGAAAAACCGGTTAGAAGCCTTACCACAGAGGGACACAGAGGGAACGGCGAGGAACGCAGGGGAAAACGAAGCAAAGATGATCGAGCAACTTGGGACCCAGCTCACCTTCGTGGCAGCACCCTCACCGTAACGATCTGGGAAATTTAGGTTTACCCTCAAGCTTTTGGTTTTCCCTCTGCGTTCCTCTCCTTTCTCTCTGTGGACCTCTGTGGTAATGCTTTAGTTTTGTTTTTGCCTTTTGTTTATATGTTTTTGTTACTTCCGCCTACTGTGCCTGGGCCTCCGCCGGGAGGCCCAGGCTTTCCCGCCACTCGCGCAGCACCCCCGGCATGTCGAGCGACCAGTCCGCGAGCGCCTTCGACACCGCGACCTCTATCTTCACCCGGTCCTTCAGGTTCTTCAACACGTTCTGCATCGCGTACCAGCCGTAGCGCTGCACCATGAAGCTGGTGAGCGAGTAGCTCTGCCGGTAGGCCGCCCCGGCACCTTCCCGGTCGAGCCCGATGAAGGATCCGGACAGCGCGCCCAGAGGGAGCAGTTTCTCCTTGGCCAGGGGCGCGCCGTGCGCCGCCATGGCGGTCCCGTACTCACGGTACTCTTCGATCTGTGCCAGTCCTTCGTTGAGCCAGGTGGGGACGTTACCGCCGGTGATCTCGGCGATCAGCACGTGAGTGAATTCGTGAAACAGCACGCCGCGCAGTTGCGGGGTCATCTTGGTGATCCCGCCCAAGGGGAGGCGGATCTTCCCGTCGTAGAGGCCGCCGGACCAGTCCGGACCGTTGGTGACGCTGGAATATTCCTGTTTGGTGTAGAGCAAAACCGGGATGCGCGCGCTGGGGAAAAGCCCCAGGTCGGTCCCCACGCTGTTGTAGGCGGTCTCCAGGGCGTCCAGCACCTCGGAGGAGAGCCCGGGCGGGAGCTCGGCATCGAAGGTGATGTCGAACATCGAGCTGTACCCCTTGTCCATACGGGATTCGACCGGCAGCTCCCGCTCAGCCTTGGCGATCAGTTTCTTTATGCCGGGGTCACCCCCCAGGGGCTCGGCCCGGCGCCAGTTGTCCAGCGCGCCGTTCAGGTCACCGGTGTCGTAGCAGATCTTGCCCAGGTAGGTGAGTGCCTCGGCACTCTCGCCGAGCTGGTTCAGTTCGGCGCGGGCGGAGTCGAAGTTTTTGGCGAAGTACAGGGCGACGCCCCGCAAAAGGGTGAAGCGGCTTTCGTCGGGGTAGAGCTCGCGGGCCTGGGCGTAGTTCTCCGCAGCCTCGGGGAAGCGGCTCAGGTTCATGTTGCGCTGGGCCAGCGAAAGGTAGGCCTGCGCCAGGTCGTGGCGCAGGTTCTCGTTGTAGGGAAAGAGCGAAAAGCCGGCTCTGAGCTCCTCGATGGCCTTGTCGTACTGCCCCGCCTGGATGAGCGTCTTGGCGTCGGCGCTGACGCTGGCAGCGTCGCCGGCGCCGGCCCGGACGGGCAACAGGAGGAGGGAGCACAGCAACCCGAACATCACGACAGCAATCGAACCGGTTGATCTCATGGCGCGTCACACCTCTTGGTCAGACAGTTGGGTCACGCCCTCGTTACGACACCCCGCACGGAGTTGCCGATGCCGGCGGCGTCGAGCCCGTAGCTCGCCCGCAGTTCGGCCTGCTCGCCCTGTTCTACGAAACTGTCCGGGTAGCCCAGGCGGGTGACCGTGACGCCGGTCAGCTCCTCTTCCTCGAGAAGCTCCAGCACCGAGGTTCCAAAGCCCCCCTGCACGACGTTGTCCTCCACCGTGAAGAGTCGGCCGGTCCCGGCAAGTTTCAGGATCAGTTCGCGGTCCAGCGGCTTCACGAAGCGCACGTTCATCACGGCGACCTCGACCCCTTCCTTGGCCAGCAGATCAGCCGCCTCGAGAGCAGGCTGCACCATGGCCCCCACGGCAAGGATCGCCCCGTCTTTCCCCTGGCGCAAAAGCTCACCCTTGCCGACGGGGAGCGCCTTGAAGATCTGGTCGATGGGGACGCCGCAGCCGGAGCCGCGCGGGTAGCGTACCGCCGAGGGACCGGGAAGCTGCAGGCCGGTGTAGAGCATGTGCTGCAGTTCGTTCTCGTCCTTGGGGGCCATGACGGTGATCCCGGGGAGCAGGCGCAGGTAGGAGAGATCGAACACGCCGTGGTGGGTCGGGCCGTCGTTCCCCACCACGCCGGCGCGGTCGATGGCGAAGAGCACCGGCAGATCCTGCAGGCAGACGTCGTGGGCCAACTGGTCGTAGCCGCGCTGCAAAAACGAGGAGTAGAGCGCCACCACGGGCCTGAGCCCCTGGGCCGCGAGCCCCGCGGCGAAGGTGACGGCGTGCTGCTCGGCGATCCCCACGTCGAAGAAACGCTCCGGGTACTCCTTGCCGAACGGGGAGAGCCCGGTGCCGTCGGGCATGGCCGCGGTGACCGCGACGATCTTGTCGTTTTCCACGGCGAGCTTCTTCATGGTCTCGCCGAAGATGCCGGTGTAGGAGGCCGCGCCCCCTTTTCCCTTGAGCACCTTGCCGGTCTCGGGCTCGAAGGGACCCACCCCGTGGAACAAGGACGGGTTCGCCTCGGCGGCGGGATACCCCTTCCCCTTCTTGGTAAGAACGTGGATCAGCACCGCGTCGTCGAAGCGCTTGACGCTCTCCAGGGTGTCCAAAAGCTGCGGGATGTTGTGGCCGTCGATGGGACCTATGTACTCGAAGCCGAACGCCTCGAAGAGCATCCCCGGCGTGAAGAGCCCCTTGAGCGACTCCTCGGCGCGCTTGGCGACCTGCAGGGCGCTCTTGCCGAACTTGGGAAGCTTTTCCAGGAAGGCCTCGAGGTCCTTCTTGGCCTTGTGCACGAACTCCGAGGTGATGGTGCGCGACAAAAGGTTTGAGAGCGCCCCGACGTTCTCCGAGATGGACATCTCGTTGTCGTTGAGGATCACCACCAGGTCCTTGTTCAGGTGGCCGGCGTGGTTCAGCGCCTCGAAGGCGATGCCGCCGGTCATGGAACCGTCGCCGATCACCGCGAGCACCTTGTTGTGGCGCTCGCTCAGGTCGCGGGCCACGCCGAGGCCCAGCGCCGCGGAGATGGAGGTCGAGGAGTGCCCCACGTCGAAGACGTCGTGCAGCGATTCGGCGCGCTTGGGAAAACCGCTGATCCCCCCCAGGGTGCGCAGGGTGCCGAAGCTGTCGTTGCGGCCGGTCAGAAGCTTGTGGGCGTAGGCCTGGTGCCCGACGTCCCAGACGATCTTGTCCTCGGGGGAGTCGAAGACCCGGTGCAGCGCGATGGTGAGCTCCACCACGCCGAGGCTGGGAGCCAGGTGTCCGCCGTTGGCGGCGCAGACCTCGATAATCCGGGCGCGCAGTTCGCCGGCCAACTGCTCCAGCTCGGCAAGGGAGAGCCCTTTGATCTGCGCGGGATCGGTAATGTGGTTCAGGATGCTCGGCATCAAGATTTCCTTTTCACGATGTAGGAGGCGATCAGGCGCAGCGGCTCGGCCTTCTCGTCGAAGACGGAAAGCGCCTCGAGCGCCATGTCCACCAGTTCGGCGGCGCGCTGCTTGGAAGCCTCGAGCCCCATGAGCGCCGGGTAGGTCGCCTTGCCGCGCGCCTCGTCGCTGCCGGCGTCCTTGCCCAGCTCCTCGGTGGTCCCTTCCACGTCGAGGATGTCGTCGGCGATCTGGAAGGCGAGACCGATCGCGTCGGCGTAGCGGGTCATCGCCTTCAGCTGGTCGGCACTGGCTCCCCCAAGGATCGCCCCTGCCCGTACCGAGGCGCGGATCAGGGCGCCGGTCTTGTGGGTGTGGATATAGGAGAGGGTGGCGAGGTCGATCTCCCCCTTCCCTTCGCTCTCCATGTCCACCACCTGGCCGCCCACCATGCCGCGCGAGCCCGAGGCGAAGGCGATCTCGTGGATCACCTTGAGCCGGGCAGCCGGGTCGCCGGCCTCGTCGCGGGAGAGCAGGATGAACGCCTCGGTGAGCAGGGCGTCGCCTGCCAGGATGGCGGTGGCCTCGCCGTACACCTTGTGGTTGGTCGGGTTGCCCCTGCGGAAGTCGTCGTCGTCCATGGCGGGCAGGTCGTCGTGGATGAGCGAATAGGTGTGGATCATCTCCATGGCGCAGGCGGCGGGGAGCGCGGCTTTCAGCTCGCCCCCAACCGTCTCGCAGGCGGCCAGCATCAGCACCGGGCGGACCCTCTTGCCGCCGGCGAACACCGAGTAGCGCATGGAGCCGTGCAACGATGCGGGGAGTTCGGTTGCCTGCGGGAGGAAGCGATCCAGCGCCTCGTCGACGATCTGGCATCTCTCGGTCAAATATGCTTTCAAGTCCATGGATATCTCACTTAACTGGATTGGATTTTTGGTTCTCGTGACGGTCGGGGCAAGGGAATGAACTCAACGCACCGAGCTCATGTCGAGTCTACAGTTTTTAGTCGGTTTAATCTACTTCGTCGAACGGTTTGGTAACGAAGCTGCCGTCGCGCTGCTTGAGGAGCACATCAACCCTACGTTCCGCTTCATTGAGTTTCTTGCTGCAGAATGCCGACTGCTTGACGCCCTCTTCAAAAGCCTTCAGCGACTCTTCCAACGAGAGGTCGCCAGTCTCGAGTTTTTTGACCACATCCTCGAGTTTTTTGAGAGCAGTTTCGAACTTTTCTCCTGCCATGGGGACCTCGCTTGAAAAAAATGAACGCCCATTATACAGACTGTTCGCCCCGCGTCAAGGAAGTAGAGGCAGGGGGTGAGGCAGGGGCTAGGGGCTGGTCTCTTCCACTTTCAAGAACGCCGAGCCGGCGGCTAGGGTGAGTTCCAGGCGGTCGCCGGGAGCGAGGTCGCGGCTGTCGCGCACCACGGAGCGCTTTGGGAGCTTGCGGGCGATGCTGTAGCCGCGCCCCAGGACGGCGAGCGGGGAGACCGCGTTCAGGGTGCCGGAGGCAAAGCGCAGCCTCTCTCCCGCGCTCACGATGCGCCGGGTGATGGCGTGCTCCAGGCGCAGGGTGAGGTTACTGAGGCGCTCCTGGGTGCGGCGCAGGGTGAGTGCCGGGTTTTGCTGGTTGAGCCGCGCGGTCAAGCTGTCGATCCGCTCCTCCAGGTCCCCCAGGGTGAGGTCCATCTCGCGCCTCAAGCGCTGGTCCAGGGTATCGACGCGCTGGTTCAGGTGCCCAAGTATCCGGCTGGGATCGGCCACCAGGCGGGAGAGCGCGGCGACCCGGGAGCGGGTACCCTCCAACCGGCGCACCTGGGCGATCTGCAGCCGGTGCACCTGGGAGTCGAGCTCGGCGGTTAGCTCCTTCTTGCTGCGCACCACGAGCTCCGCCGCGGCTGACGGGGTGGCGGCCCTCAGGTCGGCCACGAAGTCCGAGATGGTGAAGTCTACCTCGTGCCCCACGGCCGAGATGATCGGGATCTTGGAGCGGTGGATGGCGCGCGCCACCACCTCCTCGTTGAAGGCCCAAAGGTCCTCGAGCGAGCCGCCGCCGCGCCCGACGATAAGCACGTCCAGGTTCCCCAGGCGGTTCAGGTCCTCGATGGCACCGGCGATTTCCTGCGCGGCCCCCTCCCCCTGTACCCGGACCGGGTTGATCAGGATCTCCAGGTTGGCGAAGCGGCGCCCGAGCACGGTGAGGATGTCGCGGATGGCGGCGCCGGTCGGGGAGGTGACCACGCCGATTCTTTGAGGGAGCTTGGGGATCTCGCGCTTGTGCAGCTCGGAGAAGAGCCCTTCACGGGCCAATTTCTCCTTGAGCTGGATGAAGGCCATCTGCAGCCCGCCGATCCCCTGCGGCTCCAGGTATTCGGCGACCAGCTGGTACTCGCCGCGCGGTTCGAACAGGGTGAGCCGGCCACGCACCAGGACCCGCATGCCGTCCTTGGGGACGAACTTCAGGGTCCGCGCCGCGGTGCGGAACATCACGCAGCGCAACTGGGCGCCGGCATCCTTCAGGGTGAAGTAGCAGTGTCCCGACTGGGGCGAGGCGAAATTGGAGATCTCCCCTTCCACCCAGACCTGGTCGAAATTTTCCTCAAGAAGGTCGCGGATGAGCGAGGTCAGAGCGCTGACGGTTAGGACGCGACGTTCGCGGAAAAGCTCCATTTCTCCCCCTTTTTGGCACGGCTCACCGTTTCTATCACGCCCCTCGGACGGTGTCAAACCGGTTGACCGGCGCGCGCTGTCGATGCTAGTATGCGCGCCATGAAAAATTACCCGTACGTGATCACCGTCTCCTCGGAAAAAGGGGGGGTGGGCAAGACGACGCTGGCAACCAACCTGGCGATTTTCCTGAAAGCCCTCGACGAGAACCTGCCCGTCTCCATCTTCTCTTTCGACAACCACTTCACCATCGACAAGATGTTCGCCATCAAGGGGCAAAAGACCACCGGCAGCGTGGCCGACCTGCTCCTGGAGACCCCGGGGTGCGAGCTTTTGCATACCGGGCAGTTCGGGGTGAACTTCATTCCCTCCTCGACGGCGCTCCCGGATCTCAAGGGATCGCTCAAGGGACCGATGGTGCTGGCGCGCCTGCTGGCCAACTCCAACATCCCCGGCGTGCTCATCGTCGACACCCGTCCGGACCTCGACATCATGACCCAGAACGCGCTCTACGCGGCGGACCGGGTCTTCGTGCCGATCAAGGACATGGCCAGCATGGACAACTGCCGCAACATCTTCGAGCTCTTCGACCAGCGCGGCCTGGACCGCAAGAGCCTCTCGCTGGTCCCCTGCCTGATCGACGAGCGCATCAAGTTCGACGGCCTGTTCAAGGACCAGAAGACGCTTTTGAAGGCGTTTGCCATCAACCGAGGCTACCGCTGCCTCGATACCTTCATCTCCAAGAGCCCCAAGGTCGAGAGCCTGAACACCAACCCGGAAGGCCGCATCTACCCGATCCTCACCCACGGGCGCGGCACCGACGTCTACGGCCAGTTCACCGCACTCGGGCAGACCGCGCTGGAGGAGTTCTACGGCACCAACGAACCGCGTTCGCTCCTGTTCGACAAGTGGCTGACCGAAGAGGACACCCGCAAGAAGGAAGCCTACTTCGCCCGACTGACGGGCCTTAAGAGCGAGTGCCTTGCCTGCGGTGCCCAGCTCGACAAGGAATCGCGGGTTTCCTACTACTGCGAGAGTTCCGACGGCGCCTCGAACGGCTTCATGGAGGCGGACTGCTTCGTCGAGTTCCTGATCCGGGCCGTCTTCAAGATCGACCGCGAGCTCCCGGCCGACGATCCGACCCGGCTCATGATCGCCCACACCGCGCAGGAATCCGTGTTCGTGCTGAACCCGGCCGACGTGGAGAACGGCATCCTCGACTTCCACCGCTTCGACCTGCGCGGCACCTCGCTTTTGAAGAAGCAGTACTCGATCGCGCTTCCGCCGGAGCGCGACGAGTTCACCGGACTTTTGCAGGGGAGCTTGGCCGGCTACGAGGGGAACCTGCGCGACGCCTTCTTGCTGGTGCACCCGGTAAACGGCGAAAGCCCGGAGGCGATCCTTCTGGACGAGAACTACCGCGAGCTGAACCGGCTGAAAAAGCGGATCGTGGCCCAGCTGTAGATTCGGCGGGCGGTTCGCATAGTGCCGCATACCTAAAAAGGCCTCCCGGCATCGAGCCGGGAGGCCTTTTTGTTTGTGTATCCTCAACCTGCCTCTAGCTCGTGAGCGCCGAGGCGGGCACGAAGGTGATCCCCTCGCGGGCCAGTTGCGGCATGAGGGCCTTGAGAGCCCTGATCGTCGCCGGGTGCGGGTGGCAGATGGCGATGGCCGACCCTTTCTTGCGGGCAATGGAGACCGCCTGGGCCAACTGCTTGCCGATCAGCGCCTCGTCCTGCACGTTGTCCAGGAACACCTGGCGCGCCGCACAGCGGACCCCGAGGGCCTTCGCGGTACGCAGGCCGGCCGAGGCGGGCGAGGTCATCGAATCCACGAAGAACATCCCCTTCCCCTGCAAAACCTTCAAAACCACCTCCATCTTCTCGGCGCTCTGGGTGAACTGCGACCCCATGTGGTTGTTGGCCCCGACGGCATGCGGCACCGTCCGGAAGTAGCTGTTCACCCGGTTCGCGATCTCGGCATCCGACATGGCAACCAGCACGCCTACTTTTTCCATGGGCTGGCGCGGGTACCCCTCCGGCTCCATCGGCATGTGCACCATCACCTCGCGCCCGGCCGCGTGGGCCTTTTCGGCAACCTCCCTGGCATGGGCGAGGCTCGGGATCACCGAAAAGGTGAGTGGCAGCTCGATGGAGAGCAGCGCCTGGAGTTCCTTAGGGCTCGCTCCCATGTCGTCGATGATGATGGCTACCCTCCCCGGACCGCTTGTGTGCGGCAGCGCGGCCTGGTGCGGCTTGGCCGGCTTGCTCTCGGGGTGGGGCGCGTGCGAGCTGGAGAGCGCTTCGTGCCGGGTCTCGGGGCGCGGCGGGATCTTAACGCGCGCGGCCGGAAGGTCGGCCTTCCTAGCGGGAGGAACCTGCGTTTTGCGTCCGTGCTCGAGCAGAAACACTGCGGCGGCGATCACTACGGCTACGACGAGCAGCGCTACCAGGGGGCCCTTACCGCGTCCCGCCGGCGCCTTGCGTCTGTTGACTGCTTTACCTCTACGTGCCAATCGGCAAACCTCCCCATCACACAACGTACGTGACTACCGGCTCTCCTTATAGAGGGACACGGCGTGCATCGTCTCATTGGGGTTATAAAGCGTTCGCCTCCGTTTTGACAACTGTTATTTGCTGACCAACTGGTCAGCGATTACTGTAATGCAAAAGGAAATCGGACAATTACATCCCTTGCAACGGTTCATTTGGCGGTCACCTCGAGAACGGTGTAGGGGCGAATCATCATTCGTCCCTGCGCCTCATCTCCGGAAATTCCGCAAATTTAAAATTGATCGTTTCTAATGCAAAAGCGGACGCTATACTTTTCCAGGACCTGAACCGGCTCCGACCGGGATTCCGACGCTTGACCTGCCGCTTCATGCGTTTAAAAGGGCATCGGAGGCACACCATGAATCCCCCCCTGCAGCGTAACCTCGTTTTTCGGCACCTGGAGAAACTCGTTCTGTTCGCGTTCCTTTTGCTGTGGACCGGCTGCGGCCGGCCGATCGCCGGCAAACACGCCGCCCCCATCCCGCTGCCCGCTCCGCCCCCCAGTCCATCGAGAACTGCGCCGCAACCGCTGCCGGCATCCCCCACACCGGCCCCGGCGCCGCCGGTGCAACCGGCTCCTCCCCAACCCAGCTTGGCGGTGGTCAAGGTCTTCTTTGCCACGGATCGGGCCCGCACCAGTAGCAGCGACCCCTACAAGATGTTCTCGGCCAAGCGCGGCCCCTTGAGCTTTGGTTCCTGCGAAGTGGCCATTGTTTCCGACACCGCCGAAGCCGGCAAGGCTCAGGGGGCCGGCACGCCCCCGAAAGCTGCATCTAGGCCGGCCCTGCGCCGCGTGGTGGCGCGGGAGCGCGCGGAGCTCATGAACCAGCTGAGGGGGGCCCTCTCAAAGAGCGGGAAGCGGAACCTGCTCGTCTTCGTGCACGGCTACAACATCGGTTTCGCCGAGGCCGCCCGGCGCACCGTGCAACTGAACCAGGATCTCAACCTCGACGGCGTCGCGGCCTTTTTCAGTTGGCCCTCGAAGGGACGCAGCGACGCCTTCACCGCCGACGAATCGGACGTGGAATGGGCCCAACCCGATCTCAAGGAGTTCTTGAAAGAACTGACCCTAAAGGTACGGGCGAAAAACATCTACCTCATCGGCCATGGCATGGGGAACCGCGCACTCACCAAGGCCTTCATCTACCTGAATTCGGAGCGCCCGGAGCTGGCCAAGCAGGTCCGCGAACTCGTCCTGGTGGCACCGGACCTGGACGCCGATCTCTTTCGAAGCGAAACAGCGCCAGCCCTCACTGCCGCCTCAATCCGCACCACCATCTACGCCTCGTCGCGCGATCCGGCCCTCAAGGCGGCGCAGAAGTACCAGGACTACGTGCGGGCCGGCGACTCGGGCCCCAGCCAGCCGATCTACGAGGGGATCGACACCATCGACGCCTCGCGGGTCGACACCTCACTTGCGGCACAGGCCAAGGGGGAGCGTTCCTCGGTCCTAAGCGACCTGCACCGGCTCATCCATGACGGGAAAAAGGCCAACGAGCGCAGCGGGCTGCAGGCGGTGAACGACGTCTCCGGGCGCTATTGGCGCCTCAAGAAACGCTGAGGCAGTACTTCAGAAATGACAGGGGAAATTTCGATAATTGTGCAGATCCGCACTAAGGGAGGTTTGAGACATGCCACTTGTTCACGTCATCATCGTACTCATCGTGGTCGGCGTCCTTTTGGGGCTCATCAACCGGTACATACCGATGGCCGGCTCGATCAAGTCGATCCTGAACGCGGTCGTCGTCATCGTCGTCGTGCTCTGGCTGCTCCAGGTCTTCGGGCTCTTGCACTACATCACCAGGATGCAGGTCGGCAAGGTGAAATGACACCGGGTGCGGGTTCCGGGCCGAAGTTCGCCTCCACGCGGTTGCGCCCGTTGCGCTTGGCCCGGTACAGTGCCTGGTCCGCCGAGCGGATCAAATCGGCAGGCTGGCAACTGGCGTCGCTGCAGGTGGCGACGCCGAGGCTCAACGAGGTGGCGACGATCCCGTCGGGGGTATCGACCGGCTCACGACAGACGCTCAGGCGCAGCCGCTCCGCCAGGGCCTGGGCGCTCTCCGCACTGCAACCAGCCAGCACCACCAGGAACTCCTCGCCGCCGTAGCGCCCCACGCAATCATACGGTCGCATCCGGCCCTGCATCTTCTGGGCAACCGCTCGCAGCACCACATCCCCCGCCAGGTGACCATAGCGATCGTTCACCCCCTTGAAGTGGTCGATATCCGCCATGACCACGCTGACCGGTTGCCCGCTGCGCCGGGCGCGGGAGAGTTCGCGTGCCAGGCAGCCGACGATCTCCTCGTGATTCCACAGCCCCGTCAGCGGGTCTCGGGAGGCCTTCTCGCGCAGCACCTCACGGGTCGTGATCAGCTGGTCCTGCAACTCGACGATCCTCCGGCCGGCACGCAGCCGAACCTGCAGTTCGTTCACGTTGAACGGCTTGGTGAGGTAGTCGTCGGCACCGGCGTCCATGCCGGTACAGAGGTTCTCTTCGCCGGTTAAGGCGGTCAACAGGATGATATAGGTGTACTGGTCGCAAGACCCCCGGCGCATCCTGCGGCAAAGCTCCAGGCCGTCCATGCCGGGCATCATCCAGTCCACAAGGGCGAGCCGGGGCGCCTCCGAGGACTGCAGCACCTGCCAGGCCTCGCTCCCGTCCCGGGCCTCCACCACGTCGAACCCCCAGCGCCCCAAGTGGACCTCCAACAAGCGCCGGGTGACGGCATCGTCCTCCGCGACCAGAATCTGCATTACCCCTCCCTCTCCAGCCCCTCGGCAACTAGCTGCGGCGACTGCCGCCTGGCTGTCAAACGCCCTACCGAATCCTGGACTGTTACTCTATCTATCTTCGGCAACTTGCGTCAAAACTTGACCGCCTTTACATGACATTTTCGGCAGTTACCGTTTCTGACAGAGCTTCACGTACATTGCTCACGGTATAACGTGCTGTCCTTAATCTTCACGTATACGCTTGCGCCCCTCACTGTCAGATGCAGCCCTGAAAAACTGTGTTAGTCTTAGTGCTCAGTGCGGTGCGGACCTCTCTACTTTCCTCAAGACACTCCCGGCATTGGGTGGCAGCAACTCCGACACCTCACAAGAGTCGGCCACCTCTCATTCTCATCCATGCTCCACGTGTCCTAGTCCAATCATCATTTTGAACAGCTGCATTGCACGCATCTTTTATGACGGAGACCTTTACATGCTGACCATGCAGGAAGTGAAAAACCACTATTTCTTCACCGACAACGATGCCGGACTGCTGCGCGACCTGCAGCCCCTGGTTCGCGACAACAGCAGTGCCCTCATGGACGCCTTCTACGACTACCTGCTGAAGATCCCGGAGACCGCGAAATTCCTGCGTAACGAGCAGGACCTGCAGAAGCTGAAAAAGACCCACTCGGAGTGGCTCATCTCGGTCTTTTGCGGCACCTATGACAACGAGTACCTGCTCACGCTCCAGCACATCGGCCAGGCGCACGTGCGCATCGGGGTCAGTGCCCACTACGTAAGCGCCGCGATGAACGTGATGCGGCGCCACCTTATCGAGATGTTGCAGGCGAACTACCCAAACATCGAAGACCGCCGCAAGTACCGGATCGCCATGGAGAAGATCCTGGACATCAACCTGGACATCATGAGCACCTCGTACCAGGAGGAAGAACTGCGCAGGGTCTTTGTCTCGCACCGCCTGGAGTCGAAGCTGATCCACGCCGCCGAAAGATTCACCTACGGGCTGAACCTCATCCTGGTGCTGGCACTCATCGGGGTCTCGCTCTCCGTGGTGGTGCTTTTTCTCTGGGACCTGGTGCACATCTTCCAGGGTGACTTCGAGAAGGGGATCCTTTCGGCCCTGGGGACCCTGCTCATCCTCTGGATGATGATCGAACTCATGGATAACGAGATAAAGACGCTCAAGGGGGGCAAGTTCAACATCCTCATCTTCATCGGGGTCATCATCGTGGCGCTGATCCGCGAGATCCTGATCTCCACCCTGCGCCACGACGTCCTGAACACCCAGGTTTTCCTGGCGGGGACGCTGCTGATCCTGGGCATTGTCTACTACCTGGTGGCACGCAGCCAGGTCGAGCGTAACCACCGGGACTGACGCTGCCGTCTTGCCGGTGCTTCCCGGGCAGCACACAGAACGGCGCTCCACTGACAGTCGTACACTCAGCAACAGATCAAACTGAGCCCACCATGCTATTTGGACACGTCACTACCAGAGACCTGCACCAGATCAGACAGTTTCGCTCTGCAATGATAATACTCATGGTGAATCAAAACGTTATATAGTCTCTTCCATAACCACAATTTGTGACTGAGGATAAGAGTCGAGAAAGAGAGAACTTGCCCGACTAGCCTTTACAATACTTCTGGCTTTGTTATGATGGGCCAGATGGAATCTGGGCTGCCCCGGAGAAACCAACGTCCATCGGCACGAGGTCAATGGCACATGCAGGACAAGAAGAAAACCGGGGTACATCTTGATTCCAGCCTCTGGTTCAACCGGGAAGATCATCGTTTTCTGGGAGGAGACCGGATCGCATTGCTGGAGCGGATCGACGAGCTGGGTTCCATCACCAAGGCGGCGCGGGCCGTCGGCATCAGCTACAAAACGGCGTGGGACCAGATCAACACCATCAACAACCTGGCAGAAAAACCGCTGGTGGAGCGGCTTACCGGCGGCAAGGGGGGCGGCG
Source organism: Geomonas silvestris (assembly GCF_014193515.1). Classification (GTDB taxonomy): domain Bacteria; phylum Desulfobacterota; class Desulfuromonadia; order Geobacterales; family Geobacteraceae; genus Geomonas; species Geomonas silvestris. The sequence goes on from NZ_BLXX01000004.1 coordinate 245,454, forward strand.
GCACCAGCCTCACCGCCGAGGGAAAGCGGCTGATCGCCGAGTATCGCATCATCCAGGAGGAGCTTCGCACCCTGCTGGATAACCTGGGCAGCAGGCTGGGAGACAGCAACGGCCTGTTCCAATTTCTAAGGAGAATCTCCATGAAAGTGAGCGCACGCAACACCTTCGCAGGGACGATTACCAACCTTACCAAGGGCGCCGTCAACGCCGAAGTCACCCTCTCGCTCAAGGGGGGGATACCGCTGACCGCCGTCATCACCAACGGCGCCGTCGAGAACCTCGGGCTCACGACCGGCAAGGATGCCTACGCCATCATCAAGGCAAGCTCCATCATCATCGGCACCGACCTGCACGATGTGAAGACCAGCGCCCGCAACGTCTTCTGCGGCACGATCTCGAAGATCATCGAGGGGCCGGTAAGCACCGAGGTCGACATCGAGATCGGCGGCGGCAACACCGTAAGTTCGGTGATCACCCACGGCAGCTCGCAGAACCTTGGCCTGAAGGTCGGCACTCATGCCTGCGCCATGTTCAAGGCCTCCAGCGTCATCATCGGCGTCAACTGATACCGCAAGGGGGGGCAGCCGGCGCTGTCCCCCTGTCCCCCTGTCCCCCTTTGCCCTTTGCCACCCCAACCCTTAACCCTCCGCGCCACGTCCGAACTCTTTACCAAGAACCTTCAGACCCTTTTGGGGTGTTCTCGCTCCCTGCTCAACTCCGCCCCGACGTACTGACTAGGGACCGGGCACTAGCTAAGCAGCTGCACAACTTTGCGGCAGTTCGCTGCTGCGTGCGCCACCGGCTCACGGCCAGGTGTCTGTTATTGCTGCACATTGGCCAGGAAACAAGTTGGCACAGAGCGTGAAACCCACCGGGAGTCGGAGATCCTCCACAGCCGGACCCCTTCAGGAGCGCGCATGGCGTACATAACCCAAGGAAGCAAGGTGACCATCAGTTACATAGGTACCCTGGAAGACGGGACGATCTTCTACAGCACCGAGGAGCACGGCCCGCTCACCCTCACCATCGGAGCGGAGCAGGTGTTCCCGGCACTGGAGCGGGCGCTCATCGGCATGCGTGCCGGCGAGTGCAAGAACCTGGTGCTCGCCGCCGGGGATGCCTACGGGCCGCGCCGGGCCGAGAACATCCTCAAGGTGCCGCGCAGCGTTTTTCCAGCGCAGAAGGAACTTGCCGTGGGGCAGAGGCTCAGCATCGACTTCAAAATGGGGGAATCGCGCGTGATGCAGGTGATCCGGCTGGACGAAGGTGCAGTGACGCTCGATGGCAACCACGCACTGGCCGGCTGCGAGCTGAGCTTCGCACTGCGAGTGGACCGGGTGGGGTAACAACGGGTTCTACGTTCTATGTCTACGTGAAGGTTTAGGCGAGGACGGGTGGTGCAAGATAGCGGTTTGAAACCTCGAGCCAGGTGTGACCCGTTCTGGACCTTAACGCACAACGTAGAACGTAGAACCTAGAACGTAGCACTGATTTTTTGAGGAGTTCTGATGCACAACGAGCTGAAACCGGACCGGTACGTCTCCTTCGCCGGTATCGACGCGGACCGTAATTCGATCCAGTTGGTGGCGCTCTTGCGCCGCTACATCGACGAACCGGAGAAAACCAACCCGTTTTGGGAGAAGTTCAAGGAGAAACTGGCCCGGGTGGGACAGCCCGAGGAAAACGGTGGGCGTTCGCTGGACGAGTTGTTCCTGATTCACTCGTACCTCAACAACATCCGCGAGCTTTTCGAGGACGAGCAGGATCTTCCCGCGCTGGAGCTCCTGGAAAAAATCGAGCTGGAGAGTTGCTAGCACTCCCACTGGCGCTTCACTCCGCAGCAGCCCAAATCTCCCGGCATCCGCGGGTTTTTCCCGGTTCCCAGCGTAAAGTTATCCACTTTCTGCGGAACGTTACGATCCGACGCGGCGCTCCCGGACTCGTCGCTAGCCCCGAGAGCGGCGAATTAGCTATTGACACGCAAAAACGGGCACTTGCACCAGCTGCTTAATCATTGTGCAACTTGGTGAAGTGCCCATGGATACGTGACATTGAGGCAACGAATCCACAACTTCTCCCCGCTTTTCCACAGGGACAGTGGAAAGCTCGCGCCCCCCTGAAGAACCCCGTCATCCCCTTCCGATCAGCCGCAGGAAATCCTGGTATTTCGCAAAGCCGACCAGCCTGGTTCCCTCACAGATATGGCTGGGAACCGCGCTGATGCCGGCCTCTTCGGCACGTTGCCAGTCGGCATCGACTGCGGCGGCAAAGCGCTCTTGGGCAAGCACGGCCTTCACCGCTTCCCCGTCAAGCCCCACCTCGACGGCGAGCCTTGCCAACTCCTCGACCAGGGCGATGTTGCGCCCTTCGACGAAGAAGGCCCGGTACACCGCCTGCCGCCAGGCGTCCCCCACACCCCGGGTCTCGGCCCACTTCCCCAGTTCCTGGGCGCGCCGGCTGTTGTAGGTACGGCTGCGCTCGGCAAGCGGCAACCCCTCGGCGGCGGCAACCTCGCGCACCCGCGCCTGCATCGGCGCAAGCTGCTCCGCAGGGATCTTCAGCAAATCGGTGAGTTCCATCCCCTCTTCGGGAGTCTCGGGATGCAGCGGGAAGACGTACCAGCGAAACTCCACGGGGAATTCCCGGGCAAGGCGGTCGGTACGCACGGTACCGAGATAGCACCAGGGTCAAACGTAATCGTAAAAAACCTCCACTACCGTCTTTCTCATGAGTCACCTCCTTGAACAGCTATCGTCTGAGTGTAGCCTGCTCCTGTTTGCCGGCAAGGGGACCGCCGAAATTTAGTACACGGCCTGGCTAGGACGGTTTGCCAAGTGGCTCCCAAGCGTAACACTGCTTCCTGGCGCCGGCGACTTCCCGTTCGGCTCCGTAACCGGAGGGAGCCGCCAACCCGCGAAAACCGGCCGAGTCGGCGGCGACGCTGATCCCGCTACAAGAGAATTCCACTCACCTGAAGCCGGCGTCCAGGTCCCCTTTGGCGAGCGCGAGCCCAGGCCGCGGGATCCGCCGGAAACGGCGACAAGTTTCCTGGCGCATCTCATTTGATTTACTCAATCAGCAAACCTTTAGAGCACAGTTGTGGAAGGCATGACTTTCAGCACGCCCGGTTCTGCAACACAGAGCCATGGATCCGCGCCCTGCAACTGTTTGAACCATGCTTTGACACTGTTAGTGCAGCTCCAACGACTCAACAAAACCCTCAAAAGACCGTTTTTGTCCTACGTTTTCCATCGACAGCACCTACTACCCGGTCCGGCCCGCCTTCTACTCTATGACTTATGAAATATCGGAAATATTCTTAATAGCTGATAAACATACTTTTATGTATTCGTGTTGACTTTTGTCTCTCAAAAGCTTATAGCTAACAAAAACTGACTGCCAATTTTGTGCAAGATTGTCCTTCAGCTCCCGGCCCCTTATTCGGACATGCTTTATGGCCTCGGACGGTTCCGATCACGGCAGATACCCCATCGTTCACCTGCTGGCACTTTCCCTGGCAGGCCTGGCCGGTAATTACTTCAACATCCCCCTTTTCCCCAACCTCGAAGTCCTCTTCGGCAGCACCTTCTCGATGCTGGCACTGCAGCTTCTCGGCCTTTGGAGCGGCGTGGCCGTTGCACTGACAGCCGGCAGCTACACCCTTTTGCTCTGGCAGCACCCCTACGCTCTTTTGATCCTGGTGCTCGAGACCCTCGTGGTCGGGTGGCTCGTCCTGCGCCGCCAGATGGGGATGCTCTTGGCCGACACGGTCTTCTGGCTCACCCTCGGGATGCCGCTGGCCTACCTCTGCTACCACCACGGCATGCATTTCCCCTCCCCGGAGGCGACCCTGGTCTTCATGAAATTGGCGCTCAACGGCCTGGCCAACGTCCTTTTGGCCCGCCTGTTGTTCACCGCCTATGCAATCGGCACCCGCCGGATCTCGGTCTCCTTCCGCGACATCATCTACGAACTTCTGGCAAGCTTCGTCCTGTTCCCCTCGCTCATCGTGCTGGTATTGAGCGGCCGCGCCGACTTCAGGGCAAGCGCCGCAACCATCCAGGAGACCCTCAGGCGCGACGCCCACCGCGTCTCGCTGAACCTTGATCACTGGCTGAAGGTCCGCAAGGAAACCTTGAGCCACCTGGCGCGGCTAGCCGCCACCCTCCCCCCCGAAGAGATGCAGGCCCGGCTCGACCAGGCAAGGCTCTCGGACTACTCCTTCCAACGCATCGGGCTTTTGAACCGGGAGGCGGTTACCACCGCCTACTCGCCGGTCAGCGACCCCTTCGGGCAGAGCAACCTGGGCAAGAGCTTCGCCGACCGCCCCTTCCTGCCCCAGTTGCGGCAGCGCAAAGAGCCGATGCTCTCGGAGCTGGTGCGGGGGACCATCGACAGCAGCACCCCGCGGGTCCTCATCCTGGCCCCGGTGCTGGTCCAGGGGGAGTACGCCGGGCACCTGGCAGGTGTCCTCAACCTGGATCGGGCCCACCAGATCCTGGACCAGGCGCTCGACAGCCCGCAGATCCGCTACACCCTCTTGGACCGGCACGGCATGGTCATCGTCTCCAACCGCGGCGATCAGGAGGTGATGTCCCGGTTCGAGCGCGGCCCCGGGAACCTGACCCCGCTCGGCAACCAGCTCGCCTGGTGGGTCCCCAAGGTGCCGGGGACGGTACCGGCCTGGCAGCGCTGGAAGCGCTCGGCCTACACCGTCGAGATCCCGGTGGGGAGCTTCTCGGAGTGGCGCCTGATCCTCGAACAGCCGCTGCTCCCCAGCCTCTCCGAGCTCCTGGCGCGCTACGCGGGGAAATTCGCCCTGATCCTGGCGATCTTCCTGGCCGCCCTGGTGCTCGCCGAGCTGTTGAGCCGGCTGTTCCACTCCCGGTTCCTGGAGCTGACCCGGCTCACCGCCGACCTGCCGGCGCGCCTGGCCGAGGGGCAGCAGATCAGCTGGCCGGACCGCCCGGTGCTGGAGGTGCGCCAGCTGATGGGAAACTTCCAGCAGGTCACCGCCTCGCTCACCGCCCAGATCCAGCAGACCCGCGCCCTGAACGAGACGCTGGAGCAGCGGGTCTCCGAGCGGACCGCCGAACTGAGCGAGCTGAACCGGGACTTCGTGAATTTTCTGGAAAACACCTCCGACTTCGTCTATTACAAGGATCGTGACTCGCGCTACCGCTTCTGCAGCCAGGCGGTAGCCGTCAGCACCGGGCACGCCCGATGGCGCGACCTGGTCGGCAAGCACGACAGCGAACTCTTCCCGGCGGAGCTCGCCCGGATCTACCTCGACGAGGAGGCCCAGATCTTCCGGGACGGCGTCTCGCTGTTCAACAAGATCAACCCGACCTGCGACCCGCAGGGGAAGCGCCGCTGGATCAGCACCAACAAGTGGCCCGTCTTCGATGCGGCGGGACAGATCGTCGGGATCTTCGGCATCAGCCGGGACATCACCGAGCGGATCGAGATCGAGGAGTCCCTGCGCCTGGCCCAGCAGTCCCTGAACCAGGTGCCGGACCCGATCATGTGGGCCGACCCCTGCGGGCGGATCGTCGACTGCAACGCGGGCGCCTGCCAGATGCTGGGCTACGACCAGTACGAGCTGCTGGACAGCACCATCTTCGAGATCGACCAGTCCACCACGCGGGAGAACTGGCCGCTGCTCTTCTCCGAACTGCGCACCCTGCGCAACCGGCACTACGAATCGAGCTACTGCACCCGGGACGGCCGCAGCATCCCGGTCGACGTGCAGCTCGCCTACATCTCCTTTGGCGACAAGGAGTTCCTGTGCGGGGTGGCCCGGGACCTCTCCGATCGCAAGGCGATGGAGGAAGAGCGGCTGCGCCTGGAGCGCCAGGCCCTGCACGTCCAGAAACTGGAGAGCCTGGGGGTCCTCTCCGGCGGGATCGCGCACGATTTCAACAACCTTTTGCAGGTGGTCCTGGGCAACCTCGACCTGGGGCTCATGGCGCTTCCCGAGGACGCGCGGGTCCGGCGCAACCTCGAGCAGGCGGTGATCGCCACGGTGCGCGCCTCCGAGTTGAGCGGCATGATGCTCGCCTACTCCGGCAAGGGGGTCTTGAGCGTGAAACGGCTCGACTTAAGCGAGCTGATCCGGGAAAACGGCCCGATGCTGACCGCCGTGGTCTCCCGCGGAATCACCTTCACCTCGGCCCTGGCTCCCGACCTCCCACCGGTGCAGGCGGACGCCACCCAGGTCCTGCAGGTGGTACTGAACCTGGTGCGTAACGCGAGCGAGGCGATCGGCAGCGGAGGCGGCACCATCACCCTGGGGACCGGGTCCCAGGAGTTCGACCGGGAAAGCCTTGCCGCCAGCCGGATCGAGGAGAAGCTCCCGGCCGGGCCCTACGTCTGGATCGAGGTGCGCGACAACGGCTGCGGCATGGACGAGGCCACCCAGTACCGCAGCTTCGACCCCTTCTTCACCACCAAGTTCACCGGTCGCGGCCTGGGGATGTCGGCCGCCCTCGGCATCATGCGCGCCCACAAGGGGGCGATCATGCTGGAGAGCACCCCCGGGGTCGGCACGGCGATGCGCCTGCTCTTCCCGATCGCCCCGCAGCCCTACCCCGTGCGCCGAGAGAGTACCGGGAACAAGGACCCTCTCACGGAGTCGGCCGACCGGCGCCCCCTGACGGCCCTGGTGGTGGACGACGAGGAGATGGTGCGCACCCTCTCGGAATCGATGCTGCAGGCCTTCGGCTTCCTGACGCTTTCCGCGAGCGACGGCGAGGCGGCCCTGGAGATCTTCCGCAGGGAGCGCCAGCGCATCGACCTCGTGCTGCTGGACCAGAACATGCCGACCATGGACGGCCTGAGCGTCTTCAAAGAGCTGCGCCAGCTGAGCCCCGAGGTGAAGGTGCTCCTGGCGAGCGGCTACAGCCAGAAAGAGGTGGCGGCCCGTTTCCAGGGGCTCGACCTGAACGGGTTCATCCAGAAACCGTTCAACGTGCGCCACTTACGGGACGAGATCCAGCGGGTGCTGTGGCGGGAGGTGACCGGCTAGCGGCACTGCCCGCGGCGGCGCCGCCGCACAACCAGGTACCACAGAGAAAGAGGACCATGCCCAAGCTCCCCCACGTCTCCCTCCTGATGCCGGTGCGCGACGAAGCGCGCTACCTGCCGGCCGCCCTCACCTCACTTTTCCGCCAGAGTTTCACGCAGTGGGAGCTCGTCGCCGTGGACGACGGCTCCCGCGATGAGACCCCCGAGATCCTCGAGGCGGCCGCGCGCGCCGACGCCCGGGTCCGGGTGCTCAGGCTCCCGGGATCCGGCCTGGTGCCGGCCCTGAACGCCGGGCTCGCCCTCTGCCGGGCGCCGCTTCTGGCCCGCATGGACGGCGACGACATCTGCCACCCCCGGCGCCTGGAGCGCCAGGTGGCCTACCTCGCCGAGCACCCGGAAACCGGGCTGGTCGCCTGCGGGTTCCGCCATTTCCCGCGCGGCGGGCTCAAGCGCGGCATGCTCGACTACGAGAGCTGGCAAAACGCCCTCGAAGACCACGACCAGATCCTGCGGGACCTCTTCGTGGAGTCCCCCTTCGTGCACCCCTCGGTGCTGGCCCGCACGGACCAGGTCCGGGCTCTTTCCGGCTACCGCGACCTGGGGTGGCCCGAGGACTACGACCTGTGGCTGCGCCTGGCGGCTGCGGGGGTCCGCTTCGCGCGCCTTAAGGAGCCGCTTTTTTTCTGGCGCGACCACCCCGAGCGAGCCACGCGCACCATGCAGGAGTACACGGCCCAGGCGCTTAGGCGCTGCAAGCTGCACCACCTGCGCCTTGGTTTCCTCGCGGGGGTGGAGGAGGTGGTGCTGGCCGGTGCCGGGAGCGAGGCGCGCGCCTGGCAGCGGCTCCTGTTGGCCGAGGGGATCCGGGTGGGGCACTGGCTGGACATCGACCCGCGCAAGCTGGGGCGCCTTTTGCACGGTGCGCCGGTCTTGCGCCCCGAGGAACTCGACCTTAATGGGAGAAAGATGCTCACCGCCATCGGCCTGCGCGGCGCCCGCCAGGAATTCCGCAAAACAGCACAGGGCTTGGGCTGGCGGGAGGGGGTCGATTTCGTCAGCGTCGCCTGAGGGCGATTTTGCACATGAGAAAATTTGAGCGCCCCCTGCAGCCGGTAACGGGCGCGGTATACTTAGCTACGATTGCGGCCGGCTCCGCTCGCGGACAGCCGGCGGCAGAACTCTGACAAAGGAGAATTCGCCATGAACAGGAGCATGTGCGCCGTCATCACCCTGATCGCCCTCGCCGCCCCCACCGTCTGCCTGGCGACCCCGCCCCGTCCCGGTCCCTACATCTCCGGCTTTGCCGGCGTCGCCATCCCCAACAACACCGACGCCTCCTCGAACACCCCGCTGCGAACCCCGGCCCTGGACGACCGGATCCAGTTCGATCCCAGCGTCGACGTCGGCGCCACCGCCGGCTATGACTTCGGGATCATGCGCATGGAGGCCGAAGTCTCCTACAAAAACGCCGAGATCAAGTCGCTGGTGGACCGCGTCGACGGGTCCTTCTACGGAGACATCGACGGCAGGGTCGGGGCCCTGGCGCTGATGGGTAACCTCTTCGTCGACCTGCGCAACCCGGGGCCGATCACCCCGTACTTCGGCGGGGGGATCGGTTTTGCCTCCCTGAACCTCAGTGACACCACCGGCACCAACTTCACCAGCGGAGCCCGCGGGGTCCACCTCTACAGCTCCGACAGCGACGCGGTGTTCGCCTACCAGGTGGGGGGCGGTGTCGAGGTCGCCATGAACCGGGTGCTCTCGCTCGACCTGGGGTACCGCTACTTCCACACCTCGACGGCGACCTTCAACGCGGACACCCCGGAAGAGACCAGGCTCAACTTCGAGAGCCACAACGTAACAGTGGGGCTCAGGGTCAAGTTCCGCTAACCGTCGGCCAGGATCCGGCCAAGGAGGTGCGCGATGTTCAGAATCGTCGTGGCCCTGCTGCTGGGCCAGTTGCTCGCCTGGGGGACGGCCTTTGCCGAGGACTTCGGCGAATGCCGGACGCGCTGTGAAACCGAGAACACCGACTGCGTGAACCGGCCGCCGGCTCAGGACCCGGACCTGCAGGCGGCTCAGCTCGAGCAGTGCGAGCGCTACCTGAGGATCTGCTACGCCGAATGCGAAAACCCGAAACCGACGGAACCACCCACCCTGGAGAACAACCCCAATGTGATCGTCAGGTAACCGCTCCGGGCACCCCGCAAAAAAGGCGCTCCCCTCACCGGTTGAGGGGGGCGCCTTTTTGTTCCCGCCGCAGGTTCAAGCCGCCTAGATGAGCTCCACCGTCCCGACTTCTTTCACGAAGGTCCCCTTGGCGTACTCGTCGAAGGCGACCCGCAGTTCGTCCTGGGTGTTCATCACGATCGGCCCGTACCAGGCAACCGGCTCCTTCAAGGGCTTTCCCGAGATGAACAAAAAGCGCACCGGGCGGTCTGCCGCGGTCACCTTTATCTCGTTTCCCTCAGGCTCGTAGAGTACCACGGTCTCGGACCCCAGGCAGCAGCGCCGGGAGAGGTCCATCCAACCGGCGCCGGCCATTTCGACGTCGAAGGGGTCGCGCCGCTCGTCGAAGAACCCTTCGCCGTCCAAAAGATAGGCGATCGCGGTATAACCGTCGGCGAGGGTATGGCGGAAGACGCCCCCCGCCGGGACCGAGACGTCGAAGAGCTCCGGATCGATCACCACGTCGCGCACCGGGCCGCGCACCCCCGCCACCTCTCCGGCCACCACCCGGATCTGCACCCCATCCACCGTGGTGACCGGGATCTCGGCCGCCTTCACCTCCTGGTAGCGCGGGGCCATCATCTTGCACTCGGCCGGGAGGTTCGCCCAGAACTGGAAGCCCCACATGACGCCCGAGGGGCTCTCCTTGGGCATCTCCTGGTGGATGATGCCGCTTCCCGCCGTCATCCACTGCACGTCGCCCGCCCCGATCACCCCCCGGTTCCCCATGCTGTCGCCGTGCTCCACCACCCCCTCGAGGACGTAGGTGATGGTCTCGATGCCGCGGTGCGGGTGCCAGGGAAAGCCGGCGAGGTACTCGGCGGGGTTCGCGCTGTGGAAGTCGTCCAGCATGAGGAAGGGGTCGAAAAGGGGCACCTGCGAATAGCCGAAGGCGCGCTTGAGATGTACCCCGGCCCCCTCGACGGTGGGGCGGCTCTTGAAGATCTTGGCAATGCGACGCACGGTCATGGAAATACTCCTTTAGTGATGTTGATCGGCCCCCAGAAACTGCAGCAGCTCGTGGTTCACGTTCTCGGCGTGGGTCCAGATGAGGCCGTGCGGCCCTCCCCCCACCACGACCAGGTGCGATCCCCGGATCAGCTGGTGGCTGCGCACGCCGGTTGCGCCGATCGGGAGGATCCGGTCGGCGTCGCCGTGGATCACCAGGGTCGGGATCTCGATTCTGGAGAGGTCCTTACGGAAATCGGTCCCCCAGGCGGCCACACAGTCGTAGGTGCCGCGCGGCGAGGCGCCGACGGCGACGTTCCAGCAGAACTGGATCGCCTGACTGCTCACCCTTTTCCCGCCCAGCTGGTCGACGTTGAAGAAGTCGGCCAGGAAGCCGGAGAGAAAGGCGGGGCGGTCGGTGGCGAGCGCCTTGCGGATGCCGTCGAAGACGTTCAACTCCACCCCCTCGGGGTTGTCGTCCCCCTTGAGCAGACAGGGGGTGACCGCCGAGATGAGTACCGCCTTCCTGACGCGCTCCGAGCCGTAGCGCCCGAGGTAGCGCACCACCTCCCCGCCCCCCATCGAGAAGCCGACCAGCGCCACCTGGCGCAGGTCCAGCTTGGCCAGGAGGTGGTGCAGGTCGAGCGCGAGGCTGTCGTAGTCGTACCCGACGGTGGGGCGGGAGGAGTGCCCAAAGCCGCGCCGGTCGTAGCTGATCACCCGGTACCCGGCGTTTAAAAGCGGCTGCAGCTGGCGCTCCCAGGAGGCTCCGCTCAAGGGCCAGCCGTGGATCAGGACCACCGGGGTGCCGGTGCCGTGATCTTCGTAGTAAAGCTCGATACTGCCGGAATTCTCCTCACCCACGTGGATATATGGCATAGGCTGCTCCTTTTCTGATCGAGATCTGTAGAGGAAGGAAGTGGCCGGGCCCGAGGCTCTCTGGAAGGTCAAACCTATCCATACTAGCAGAACCCAGCCGCCCTTCAATCGATGTTACCCTCTGGATGTCCTTTTCCTAAGGGGGGTCTTCTGACAGAGCCTTCCGACCCTTTGGATCCTGCTGCCGGCCGAGCTTGAGAAGGCCGATCTTTTTTTGGCTACCCGACTGTCTCAAGGGCGGAGCTGTGATAGCATTATTAACTGTTTCACATCTAACCTGTCAGAGCACCGGCGCGACAGCCAAGGAGCGGACCATGACCTGGGAAGTGATGACACAGGACGAATTGGCCGGATATCAAAAGGAGTGCGGTGTCAAGGTGGTCAAGGTCAATGGGGTCTGGTGGATCGAGCCCCGCCCCTACTTTTTCCGGACGCTCTACCCGCTCCAGGAATTAGCCCCGCACCAGGCGAGCTACCCGTTGCCGCACCTGATCGGCGGCGTCTTGCACCTGGTACCGGATCGGGTAAGCGCCAACACCAGCATGAAGCTCTTTCTCTATGACGACCTGAAAGGCTACGCGGCCGAGAAACTGCCGACCAAACAGAAATGGGTGATCAAGAAGAGCACCGAGAACTTCAGCGCCCGGCGCATCCGCGACCTGGAGGAGTTCGTGGAAACCGCCTACCCCATCTACTCCTCGTTTTACGACCGGACCCGCTACACCTACAAAAAGGAGCGCACCCGGCGGGAGATCTTCGCCTCCTGGGGGAAGGCGCTCTTCAACTACCCGAAGATCATGGTCCTCGGCGCCTACCACCAGGGAAGTCTCGCGGCCGTCGACATCTCCTACCAGGTCAAGGAGCTCGTCATCGACGACGTCTTCTTCGCCAGCACCGAGAGCCAGGGGCTCAGGGTCACCGACTTCATGGTGCATACCCTGCGCGAGATGGCCGCGGCCTCCAGCGCCCGCTACCTGTTCCGCGGGTTCCCCTGCGGCAAAAAGAGCCTGGACGAATCGAAGATCAACCGGGGGTGCAAGATCTTCCGGATCCCGGCGCACCAGAAGATCAACCCGCTGGCGCTCCACTTGGGAAGGCTCTTCATGAACGAGAGCTACCGCAAGCTGATCACCATCACGGCATGTTCCTACCTGGACGGTCATCCCACCTGGGAGTGGCGCGGGGAAGGCGAAGCTTCGGGGAAAGGAGGGTGATCGGGCGCAGCAGCGCCGAAAACTGCCGCGTCCCTTTGGGTTACAGGGCCCGGGCGATGCGGGCCAGCTTCATTTGCCGGGTGCCGAAGATCTCCAGCGCGTCCGAGCGTAGAAGTTTGAGCGGGTTATAGACCAGGTCGCGCACCAGGTACACCGAGAGGGTCTCGCCGTACGGGACGTAGAAGCCGACCGGCACCCCCAGGTCCTTGCCGAGTGCCAGCATGGCGGTGGAGGGGCGCCCGAAGAAAAGCTCCAGCGAGACCTTGGTCCCGCTCTTTCTGCAGTGCATCACGGTGTCCAGGGCGAGCGCGCAGTCGTGGCTCGCCAGGGCGAGCTCCGGCACCTGGCCGGCCACCTGGTCCACCAGTTCCAAGCACCCCTCCATGGGGTCCAGCTCCTCACCGGCGGGCGCCGGAAAATCCCCCTTCACAAGCCTCACCCGCACCCCGCGCCGCGCGGCCCAACGGGCATCCTCGCGACTGCGTTTCCAGCGGGTCGGCAGCGACAGGCTGAAGCTCCAGGGGCGCTTCCCCCCGGCTGCGGAGAGCTGCATGCCGATAAGCTCGTCGAGAAGCGTCAAGGTGGCGTCGGTCTCCTCGAACTTGTGGGAATCGAAGTGGACGCCATGGCCGTTTTTGAACGCGGTTGCGGCGATGGCGGCGGCGTGGTCGCGCTTAAAGCGCAGCGCCGGCGGCTTTAAGGAAAGGTAGAAGCGCTCGCCGGCGGAGTCCCCCTTGAGCACCCCGCTGGCCGCCTGGTACTCCCGCACGATCTGCTCCGGGTCGTCGCCCGCCTTGCTGAGGCGCCCCAGGGTGGTGTAGAGCTCGTGCCCCTGGAGGATGCGGCAGAGCCTGGTCCCCTCGGCCACGTCGTGCGGCTCGATCGGGACCAGGCGCCCCAGGGCGTAGGCGAGCTTCTTGGCCGCGGTTAGCACGGCTTCGCCTTTTCGAACCTGGCCAGCAGGTCTTCCAGGATCTTTTCCCCTGCCTCGGCGGAGCGCTGCACCAGCTCGTGGCGCACGTACTCCAGCGCCTCGGTGCAGCGCCCTTCGTCCCAACCGTCCCTGATCACCCGGATGTTCCCCGCACCCCAGGCGATGTGGGGGCGGTTCACCTCCCGTATTCCCACCCTGAGCAGCTCGATGCACTGCTTCATATGGGCTTCGGTCGGTTGGGTCCCTTTGAGCACCTGCTCGACCAGTGTTTCCGCGGCCTTCATCGCTATCTCGCAGTTGAGCATTGTCTTTCCTCCCGGCAGACACAGAATGAGAAAAGATTAGCACACTCTAACCGCTTCACAATCGGCCGCCAGAAAGAAAGCTAGCGCCCGCCCCAAAGCGACTCGTCCATGAACTGGCGGCGCAGACGCTCTTCGGGATTCTGCTCATAGAATTCTGCTTCGCTGAATGAGAAGCTGTACTGGGTGAGGTAGTCGGTAAGTACTTGGTAGGCGGTATTTATCCTGCGGATCTGGGCGGGGTCGCCGCCGCCGGCATCGGGATGGTGCAGTTTTACCAGTTCGCGGTGGCGGGTCTTTACTTCCTTAAGCGTGGCGCGTTCGCTAAGCCCGAACACCTCGCGGGCCAGACAGAGTTCCTTGAAGGTCATGGGATCACCTTTTCCGGGGCCGATCTGTCCAAAACCGGATGCCGGCTCAAAAGGCGGGCGGCCTCCCGGTCCACCAGCCAGAGCAGCTTCCCCTGGACCGGGCGGACCAGTTGGGCGGGGAGCTCGTCGAGCTCGCGCTCCCCTTCCAGCACCCGGGCCAGGATCTCGGCCTTCTCCCGGCCGGCGACCAGAAAGGCGACCAGCGCCGCCTGGTTGATGAGCTCCGCGGTCACGGTCACCCGGTAGAGTTCGCGCTCGGAGCGGTAAACCTCGCAGGCCCAGCGGTTTCGTTCGTTGAGCGCGGCGTTGCCGGGGAAGAGCGAGGCGGTGTGGCCGTCGGGCCCGAGCCCCAAAAAGACCAGGTCGAAGCGGGGCGCCTCGCCGTCGAAGAAGCCGCGCAGCTCCCGGTCGTAGCGTGCCGCCGACTCCCGCGGCGAGTCCGCGAAGGGGATGCCGTGCACCTGCTCCTCGCTTAAGGGGACCTGGTCGATGAAGGCGCGCCGCGCCATCCCCTGGTTGCTGCGCGGGTCGCTAACCGGCACCCAGCGCTCGTCCCCCCAGAAAAGGTGCACCGCGTCCCAGGGGACGCTGCTGCGCAGAGGCTCCCTCCCGAGCAGCTCGAAGCACTCCTGTGGGGTCTCCCCGCCGGAGAGGAGCGCGGCGAAGCGGCCGCGCTCGCCGGCCCGCTGCAGCGCCTGGTCGGCGAAGAGCCGGGCGGCGGCGTGGCTTAGGGCTTCCCTCTCCTCGTAGACGATGACCATGGCTCCCCCCTTCCCTAGCGCCGGGGCTCGACGGACTTCGGGTTGTACCAGGAGCCGTCCCGGGCGATGACCTGGTCTGCCTCGGCCGGCCCCCAGCTCCCCTGGTCGTAGAAGTAAAGCGGCGTGGTGTCGTTCAGGATCGGGTCCACGATGCGCCACTGGGCCTCGATGGTCCCTTGGGCGGCGAAAAGCGAGGTGTCGCCGTTTAGCGCATCGCCCAAGAGCCGCTCGTAGGGCTGCATCCCCTCCCCTTCCTCCTGCAGGGCGACCAGCTCGACGTCCTCGCCGCCGCGCCGCTCGCCGGGTACCTTGATCCGCATCCCGAGGCCGATCATCATGTCCGGGCTCAGGCGGAAGCGCAGGTGGTTCGAGAAGGCCGGGACGATCTCGCCGAAGGTCTCGCGCGGCGGGCGCTTGAAGGCGACGGTGACCGTGGTCGAGGTGACCTCGAGGCACTTGCCGGTGCGGATGTAGAACGGGACGCCGGCCCAGCGCCAGGTGTCGATGAAGAGCCGCACCGCCACGAAGGTCTCCACCCGGGAGTCCGGCGCCACCCCCGGCTCGTCGCGGTAGCCGCGGAACTGCCCGCGCACCACGTGGGCCGGGTCGAGCGGCTTTATCGCGCGCAGGAGCCTGGTGCACTCCTCGCGGATCCCCTCCGGGTCGTCCCCGGTTGAGGGGTCCATGCAGAGGTAGGCGACGATCTCCAAGAGGTGGTTCTGCAAAACGTCCCTGATCGCGCCGGTCTCCTCGTAGAACCTGGCCCGCCCCGCCATCCCGAAGGATTCCGCCATGGTGATCTGCACGCTCGCAATGTAGTTCCGGTTCCAAAGCGGCTCGAGGATCGAGTTCGCGAATCGGGTGTAGTAGATGTTCTGCACCGGCTCCTTCCCCAGGAAGTGATCGATCCGGAAGATGTCGTCCTCGGGAAAATGTGCGGTGAGCACCCGGTTCAACTCCTGCGCCGAGGCGAGGTCGCGGCCGAAGGGCTTTTCGACCACCACGCGCGGCTCGCGCAGGCAGCCGGTGCTGGAGAGCCCCTGCACCACGGTCTCGAACATGCTTGGGGGGATCGCCAGGTAGTACAGCGGCCGGGCGGCATCCTTAAGGACGCTGCAGAGCCTGTCGTAGGTCGCCGGGTCCTGGTAGTCGCCGTCGACGTAGATGAGCCTTTCGCTCAGCCTGCGGAAGGCCTCCTCGTTGAAGCCGCCGTGATGCTCGAGGCTCTCCCTGAGCCGCTCCTTGATGCGCTCCAGGTTCCATCCCGAGCGGGCGATGCAGATGAAGGGGACGTTGAAGTGGTCCCGGGCGGCGAGGCCGGCGAGCGCGGGGTAGATCTGCTTGTAGGCGAGGTCGCCGGTGGCGCCGAAGAAGACGAAGGCGTCGGAGGGGGTACGGCTCATGAATCACCTCCTGCGGGCGCCGGTTTTTCCTGGTGCCCGCCGAACTGCTGGCGCAGGGCCGACAAGAGCCGGTCCCCGAAATCGGCGCTGCCGCGCGAGGCGAAGCGCCCGAAGAGCGCCGCCGAAAGCTGGTAGGCGGGAACCCCCTCGTCGATGGCGGCCTGAAGGGTCCAGCGCCCTTCCCCCGAATCGGAGACCCGTCCTTGGAACTCGGCGAGCTCCGGGCTCTGCACCAGGGCGGCGGCTGCGAGGTCCACGAGCCAGGACGAGAGCACCGAGCCGCGGCGCCAGAGCTCGGCGATCTCGTCGAGCCTGAAGTCGTAGCGGTACAGGTGGGGGTCCTTAAGGGGAGCGGTCTCCGCGTCGGTGCTGCGCTGTTCCCCGCCGACGCCGGCGTGGCGCAGGACGTTGAACCCTTCGGCGAGCGCCGCCATAACGCCGTACTCGATGCCGTTGTGGACCATCTTCACGAAGTGGCCGGCGCCACTTGGGCCGCAGTGCAAAAAGCCCTGCTCGGCGTCCCCGGGCTCCCCCTGCCGTTCAGCAAGGCGCGGGGCGGCGCCGGCTCCGGGCGCCAGGGCGGCGAAGACCGGTTTCAGCCGCTCGAAGGCGCGCTCCGGGCCGCCCACCATGAGGCAGTAGCCGCGCTCGCGCCCCCAGACCCCGCCGCTGGTCCCCACGTCGAGGTAGTCGATCCCGCGCCCGGCAAGCTCGGCGCTGCGCCTGAGGTCGTCGGCGTAGTGCGAGTTCCCCCCGTCGACCACCAGGTCTCCCGCGCTCAGAAGCGGCACGAGCGCCGCCAGCATCTCGTCCACAACCGCCGCAGGAAGCATGAGCCAGAGGGCACGCGGCGCCTCGAGGCGTGCGACGAGCTCTCTCAGGGTCGCGGCCCCGGCGGCCCCGGCCTGGACCAGCGCCGCAACGGCGTCCTGGTTCAGGTCGTACACCAGGCAGCGCTCCCCAGCAGCCAAAAGCCGCCGCACCATGTCGCCACCCATGCGTCCCAGTCCGATCATCCCGATCTGCATCGCACACCTCGCTCGCCTTGACAAATCGCCCCGGCTGCGTTCCCCGGAGTGAGGTAAAGAAGCCGTCTAAAGCGCCCCCCGCACCGGTTTCCCCGCAGCCGCCGCCCACCTTCTACCTTCTGCTACCGCGCCAGCGCCGCCTGCCGCTTACGCTCCAGGGCCTGCATCAGGTTGTCGAAGGGACGGATGAACTTCTGCACCCCTTCGTCCTCGAGCTGCTGGCTCACCACGGCAAGATCGATCCCGAGCTCCGCCAGACGCTGCAGCACCTGGCGCGCCTCCTGCTCCCCCTGGTCCAGGGTGGGCGCGGGGCGGCCGTGGTCGCGATAGGCCGAAAGCGTCTCGAGCGGCGCCGTGTTCACGGTGTCCGGCCCGATCAAGGCCTCCAGGTACTTCACGTCGCTGAAGGAGGGGTTCTTGGTGCCGGTGCTGGCCCATAAAAGGCGCTGGGGCTTCCCTCCCTGGGCGGAAAGGGCCGCGAACCGGTCGCTTACGAGCATCTCCCGGTACTGGGCGCGGGCCAGCTTCGCGCAGGCGATGGCGGTCTCGCCGATCAGCTGCCCGACCTGCTGGGCACGCATCCCCCCCTGCTGGGCGATCTCCTCGAGCAGCGGGTCGACGATGACGTCGATGCGGCTCAAGAAGAAGCTCGCCACCGACGCCACCCCGGCAAGCGGCAGCCCGCGGGCCGAGCGCTCGGCGAGACCGTCCAGGTACGCCTCGACGACCGCCCGGTAGCGCGGCAGGGAGAAGAGCAGGGTCACGTTCACGTTGATCCCCTCCAGCGCCAGTTGCCGGATGGCCGGGAGCCCCTCCCAGGTGCCGGGGACCTTGATGAACAGGTTGGGGCGATCGACCCGTTCCCAAAGCCGCCGCGCCTCGAGGATGGTGCCGGCGCTGTCGTGGGCCAGGTGCGGAGAGACCTCGAGGCTCACGAAACCGTCGGCGCCACCGGTGCGCTCGTAGATCGGGCGCAAGAGGTCGGCGGTCATCCGGATGTCGTCCACCACCAGCGCCTCGTAGATCTCCCCGGTCTTGAGCCCCTCTCCGGCGAGCTCGGCGATCGCCCCGTCGTACTCGTCCCCCTCCGAGAAGGCCTTCTCGAAGATGGCGGGGTTGGAGGTGACACCACTCACCCCGTCCTGCTGGATCAGGGAGACCAGTTCGCCGGAGATCAGCATGCGCCGGCTCAGAAAGTCGAGCCAGATGCTCTGCCCCAGGGCTTCCAGCCGCAACAGCGGATTATCTCTCATCATGGGTTTCCTCCTGCCGGATACAGTTCTCCAGCTGACTCACCTTGGCGAGCCGGCGCCGGTGGCGCTCCGCCGCGCTGAAGCGCGCGGTGAGAAAAAGCCCCACCAGTCGGCTGGCCTGGGCGTGATCGACCACGCGGCTTCCCAGGCAGATCACGTTCAGGTCGTCGTCCTCGACCCCCTGGCTCGCCGAGAACTCGTCGTGGATCAGCGCGGCACGGACTCCCGCCACCTTGTTGGCGGCGATGGAGGCGCCGACCCCGCTGGTGCACAGGGCGATCCCCCGGTCCACGTCCCCTTGGGCGACCGCCTTGGCCAGCGGGATCACGAAGTCCGGATAGTCGTCCCCCTCGTCGAGCGCGAAGGCACCGAAGTCGACCACCTGGTACCCCTCCTCGCCGAGCGACTCGCGCAGCTGCTCTTTGAGGGCAAAACCGCCGTGATCCGCCGCCATACCGACCCGCATCACCCCTCCCCTCCGGCGCGCCGCAACAGGGCGAGCGCCGCCTCGCGTACCCGCTCGGCCGTAAAGCCGTACTCCTTCAAGACCACCTCGCCCGGCGCCGAGGCCCCGAAACCAGTGACCCCGAGTATCACGCCGGCGGGACCGACGTAGCGCTCCCAGCCAAAGGGGGAGCCCGCCTCGACGGCCAGCCGCAGCGGCACCCGGGGCGGGAGCACGGCGTCGCGGTACTCCTTTGCCTGCTCTTCGAAGAGCTCCCAGCTGGGGAGCGAGACCACCCGGGCGCGCACCCCGTCGCGGGTCAAGGTCTGCCAGGCCTCGAGGGCCAGGTGGAGCTCCGAGCCGGTAGCGATGAGGATGAGCTCCGGCTCCCCCCCCGCCGCCTCGGCGAGGACGTAGCCGCCGCGCGCGGTCCCCTCGGCCGGCGCCAGGGTGCTGCGCTCCAGGGTCGGGACCGACTGGCGCGACAGCACGAGCGCTACCGGGCGCTCCCTCATGGTGAGCGCCACCTTCAGGGCGACCACCGCCTCGTTGGCGTCGCCGGGGCGCAGCACCACGAGCCCCGGGATGGCGCGCAGGCTCGCCAGCTGTTCCACCGGCTGGTGGGTCGGCCCGTCCTCGCCAAGCCCTATCGAGTCGTGGGTGAAGACCTGGATCACCTTGAGCCTGGAGAGTGCTGCCAGGCGCAGGGTGGGACGCAGGTAGTCCGAGAAGGTGAGGAAGGTGGCGCCGAAGGGGATCACCCCGCCGTGCGCCGCCATGCCGTTCAGCGCGGCCCCCATGGCGTGTTCGCGCACCCCGAAGTGCAGGTTGGCGCCGGCGGGTCCCCACCCCCCACCCAGGCTCCCCTGCTGGTCGGCGGGGACGAAGTCGCCGCACTGGAAATCGCCGAGCCCCTTGAGACCGGTGTAGGTGGAGGGATCCAGGTCCGCGGAGCCCCCCATCAGCTGGGGGATCCTGCCTGCCGCCAGGTTCAGGGCGCGGCCGTTGGCGATCCGGGTGGCCATCCCCTTGGCATCGGGGTCGAACTGCGGGAGGGCCTCCTCCCAGCCGGGTTCGAACTCCCCGGCCAGCACCCTGGAGAACTCCCGCGCCGTCTCGGGGTGCGCTTCCCCGTAGGAGGCGAGGAGCCTGTCCCAGCCGGCAGCGGCAGCAGCACCGCGCTTAAGGGTTTCCCGGAAAAAGGCGAGCGCCCGCTCAGGGATCAGGAAGGACGGCTCGACCGGCCACCCCAGGCGCTCCTTGGTGCGGCGCACCTCGTCCTCGCCAAGCGGTGAGCCGTGGGCCTCGAAGCTGTCCTGCTTCCCCGGCGAGCCGAAGCCCAGGTGGGTGCGCACCAGGACGAGCGAGGGGCGCACGAGCTCCTCGCGCGCCTTGATGAGCGCCGCAGCTATCGCGTCCAGGTCGTTGCCGTCCTCGACGCTCAGCACCTGCCAGCCGTAGGCGGCGAAGCGGGCGGCCGTGTCCTCGGTGCAGCAGACCCCGGTCGAGGCGGAAAGGGTGACCCGGTTGTCATCGTAGAGGCAGACCAGTTTTCCGAGCCTTAGGTGCCCGGCGAGGGAGGCTGCCTCGGAGGCGACCCCTTCCATGAGGTCCCCGTCGGAGGCGAGCACGTAGGTGTGGTGATCGATGACCGGAAATCCGGGGCGGTTGTAGCGGGCGGCGAGGTGCGCCTCCGCAATGGCCATGCCGACCGCGTTGCCGAACCCCTGTCCGAGCGGCCCGGTACTCACCTCGACACCGGGGGTGACGCCGCGCTCCGGATGCCCCGGGGTGCGGCTCCCCCACTGGCGGAAGCGCTGGAGCTCCTCGAGGGGGAGGTCATAGCCGGTGAGGTGCAAAAGGGCGTAGAGGAGCATCGAGCCGTGGCCGGCGGAGAGGACGAAGCGGTCCCGGTCGAACCAGTCCGGGCGGGCCGGGTCGTGCTTTAAAAACCGGGTCCAGAGCAGGTAGGCGAGCGGCGCCGCCCCCATGGGCATGCCGGGGTGTCCGCTGTTCGCCTTTTGCACCGCGTCGACGGCCAGGAAGCGGATAGTGTTGATGCAGAGGTAGTCGAGGTCCCCCTCGCTGCGGGTGGTTCTGGTGGTTTCCATGGTGCTGCTCCTTGCTGCTCGGGCGTCTCCGGAATGGTTTCCGGCATTACTCTGAGCTGTCGATGTACTGCAGCGCTTCCTTGGGATAGCGCTCCCCCGCCACCTGGAACGTGGCGAGCGCCGCGTCGAGGGCGGCCCAGACCGGTTCGGAGAGCCGCAAAAGCGCCGCCTGGGCGTTCTCCTCCAGGTGGCGCAGGTGCCGGGTTCCCGGGATGGGAACGACGTCGCTCCCCTGGCGCAGCACCCAGGCCAGGGCCAGCTGGCCGGGGGTCACGTCGTGGGCCGCGGCAAGCTCGCTCACCGTCTCCACGAAGGAGAGGTTGTGGCTCAGGTTTTCCGGCTGGAAGCGCGGGTTGCGGCGGCGCCAGTCGGTATCGTCCAGGTCGTCCGCGCTCCTGATCTTGCCGGAGAGTACCCCGCGCCCCATGGGGCTGTAGGCCACGAAGCCGATCCCCAGTTCGCGCAGGGTGGGAAAGAGCTTGCGCTTCACCTCGCGCTCCCAGAGCGAGTACTCCGACTGCACCGCGGTTAAAGGGTGCACCGCGTGGGCCCGGCGCACCGTCCCCGGCCCCACCTCGCACAGCCCGATGTAGCGGATCTTCCCCTGGGCCACCAGCTCGGAGAGCGCCCCCACCGTCTCCTCGATCGGGGTGGCGGGGTCGAGGCGGTGCTGGTAGTAAAGGTCGATGTAGTCGGTCCCCAAGCGCTTCAGGGACCCCTCGAGGGCCCGGCGCACCTGGGCCGGGCTGCTGTCCAGGACGAGCTGTTCGCCGCGGGGGCCGAAGCGCCAGGCGAACTTGCTGGCGATGGTCACCCTGCCGCGCGGCACCTCCTTCAAAAGCCGCCCCAGGAGCTCCTCGTTGGCGAAGGGACCGTAGAGCTCCGCCGAGTCCCAGAAGTTGATCCCCAGCTCGAGGGCTCGACGCAGCACCCGCACCGAGCACTCGTCGTCGGATCGACCGTAGGCGAAGGACATCCCCATGCACCCAAGGCCAAGCGCTGACACCTCCAACCCCTGGCGGCCGAGTTTTCGTTTGTACATCGCGTGCCTCCTTCCGCTCAGCGGCTGCCTGCCGGGCAGGCACCGCCGTCGGGCGTTTGCGGGACCAAGCGCCGGGCTAAGAGCCCAGCTCGCTGTCGGCCCCGGCGCGGGGCTCACGTTTGTCCAGCACCAGCCGCATGAGCGGCACGGTGGTGGCCACCCCGACCAGAAACAGGGCCCAGCCGGCCGCCCGGCGCTGTTTCTCGCTCAACCGGTCGGCAAAAAGCAGTGCAACGCCGCCCCCCAAGATCGCACGGGTTCCGGCGATGAGTGACAGCTCCGGCAGGGTGAGTCTGGACTCTTTCATAAATGCCTCCTTCTCTGGCCACGATGGGCTTTAGTGAAGCAACCCTCTATCTGACTCTTTGCGGCGCCCTCGGATAAAGCCATCTGATTCCTAAAGCAGTTCCAGTGACTTCTGGCTGAGAACCAGATCAAAGTATAGCAAGATCTCTTCGATCCGACAGGGGTTGCCAGCTTTGAGTATCCCCTTTCGCTTCAGACTAAAAAAAATAGCCCATAAATCTCTATGGGCTCGTGTGCTTCTCTTGGAGGGGACCTGAAAGAGTGAGGTGCGGGGCCCGGGGCGCGCAGCCCCGGGCCCCTTTCCTGGCGCTAGCGGACCACGCAGTCGATCACCGCATTGATCCTGCGGTTTTGCGCGCGCCCTTCCGGCGTGTTGTTGTAGCTGATCCGGCGGGTGGCACCGTACCCCTTGGCGGAGAGCCGGGAACGGTCGATCCCGAAGTTCTCCACCAGGTAGCGCACCACGTTCTCGGCGCGCTGCTGGGAGAGCCGCATGTTGTTTTCCGGGCTCCCGACGTTGTCGGTGTGCCCTTCGATGACGGCGGTGGTGGTCGGGTACTGCTTCATGTAGTCGGCGACCTTGGCGATCTCGTCGCGGTACTGCGGCTTCACCTCGGACTTGCCGGAATCGAAGTCGATGACCAGCGACATGCAGAGCCTCTCGGCGGGCTGGATCTGCTGGACGTCGAAGGCGCAGTCGATGATCGCCTCGATGCGGCGGTTTTTCTGCTTGCCCGCCTCGGTGCTGTTGTCGGCCACCGGGCGGGTGAAGCCGTACCCCTTGGCGGTGAGCCGCGAGCGATCGATGCCGAAGTTGTCCACCAGGTAGCTCACCACGTTCTCGGCGCGCTGCTGGGAGAGTTCCATGTTGTGGTTGTAGGTGCCGACGTTGTCGGTATGCCCCTCGATGACCGCGGTGGTGGTCGGGTACTTCTTCATGAAGTTCCCCACCTTGGCCACCTGCTCGCGGTACTCGGGACGGACGTTGGCGCGGTCGATGTCGAACTCGATGTTCATGGTGACGCAGTACTTGTAGTGGCCCGGGGTCGGTTCCGCGGCGGGAACCGGGCCAAGCGGCGCCTCGCCGGCGGGGGCACCGGTCGCCGGCTGCTCGGCCGCAGGCTGCGCCGGAGCGCGTTCGGCGGGAGCCGGGGTGGTCTCGGCAGCGGACGCCGCGGCGGGACGCGCCCCGCCGAACAGGAAGGTGAACCCGAGCGAGTACTCGATGTTGTTGAAGGCCTCATGGCGCCAGTTCTCGTTGCTGAAGTCCCACAGGTAGCGCGCGTCGGCGCGCAGCGCGATGGAGTCGGTCATGAAGAACTTGACGCCGCCACCTACGTTGGCGGTAACTTCCGAGAGGTCCCCGGTCTGGTTCTTCGGGTACTCGAAGTGGATCCCGCCCGCACCGGCGGCGATATAGGGAACCATGGCCGCCTGTGGCATGAAGTTGTAGAGGAAGTCGAGCCGGTAGGACCAAGTCGAGCGGTCGTGGCCGCCGGGGAACTCTTCGGCGTTGATGTAGTTGCCGACCAGTTCGGTCGCGAAGCTGTCGGTCCAGTCGTACCCCAGGCGCAGGCCGTACACCATCCGGTTCCGGCGCAGGGCCTGCTCCTCGTCAAAGCTGTAACCGCCGACATAGGGGGAGAAGGAAAAGGCCCCCGCCCGCTCTCCGGCGTGTGCCAGGCCCGAGAGCGCCAGCATGGCCAGAAACATCGTGCACGTGATGATCTTCTTCATGTGTGTGTCCTCCTTGGGTGGAAAGGCTTTCCCATGAGCGCTTTCCGGTTTGGATTATAGTGAAGCTGAATTTGGATCCTGCCTTGGGGCAGTCCACCCGCCGCGGAGTGGGCGGGGTGTGATCGAGGTTGGGTAACTGCCGGTTCGAACGGTGGATTGTCGGGGGATCCGGGCCGCTGCGGCATCTGGTCTTCAAGGGTCTGGTCCTCCCGGTGTGCAGCCGGAGTTTCACATTAACTGTAAAAAATTAATGATTAACAATATAGCTGCTCCCAAACGCATGTCAACCGCTCATTATGAACGGTAGTCCGACAGGTTTCGGTCACAGACCTCTCAGCCGCGCCATGCTCTTCCCCTCGTTGGTTTCCACCACCTGGATGCCGGCTATGCGGCAGGCGTTGAAGCCGCCGGTCACCACCTGCACGTCTGCGAAGCCGCGCTCGCGCAGCATGCGTGCGGCCGCGAGTGCCGGAGCGTCTTCCGGTGCCGTCGAGTAGAGCACCACCTTGCGCTCCTGGGGGATCTCGTCGAGGTGGTTTTGCACGTCGTCGTCCGCCAGGCGGAGCGCCCCGCGTACTTTCATCACGGCCAGGTCCTTATCCGCCCCCCGGCGCACCTCCAGGAAGAAGATCGCCTCCCCCCGTTTCAAAAGCTCACGCACCGACTCGGCCGATACTTCCAAATCACTCATCTCGTTCTCCTTTGACGCTATCTCCGCGTCGGACAGCAGGCAGTTTGCCAGGCGTCATGCCTTGAGCCGGGTTGGCAAACGTTCATAAATTACCTTAGCATTTATTAATGTCAAGCCGGAAACAGCGACAAAGACAACTGCTGTGATCCAGTAGGAGCAGGACCCCCTTCTGGTGCATGACAGAAAAAGAACTAGTGTCGACGTTTGAGAATGGCTATAATTCAGATGCTTCGACAGCCATCCCTGCTCAGCTACCCCAAAGAGAGAAGACCATGAAGATAGTACCGGCACAGCAGCACCCCACCCTGCTCGCAGAAACCCCAGCCAGCACCCAAAAGTCTGCCGACACCCCGCCGCAAAAGGCGGCCTCCCCGGGAACCCCGACGGCAGACCGGGTTCAGCTTTCCGACGCCGCACAGTGGCGCCTCAAGGTACAGCCGGCGGACCAGGCGCAGCGCCTGGCTCACCTGAAGGCGAGCATCGCGGCAGGAACCTACCAGGTGAGTTCCCGCCTGGTCGCCGAAAAGATGCTCGCCGACGGGGCCGATCTCTAGAAGCCCCTGCCGCTTCAGGGCACCCGGGGAACCGGACTCCCCCGGGTAAGCTGCTCGAAAAAAAAGGGGCGCGCCGCCCGGCCGCCCCGATGCTCCACCCTATGAACCGCACCCCTTCTGCCCCTCTCTAGAAATCCGCCAGCCCCACGACCTTACGCAGGATCACCAGCACGTCGCCGGCATCGATACGCCCGTCGGGGTGCGGCGCGCCGGCGATGAGCGGCGCGACGTCGCCGTGTTCCAGGAACTCCGCGGTCACCGTCTCGAGCCCCAGGGAGGCGCGCAGCGCCAGCTGCGCATCGGCGAGGTCCACCCGGCCGTCCCCGTTCAGGTCGCCCCGGATCAGCGCCAGCTTCACGATGTTGCGCCGGGTCACGCTGACCCCGGCCAGCGGATCCAGGGCGCGCACCACCACCGGCACGACCCCGGTCGCCGGCAGCGAGATGCGCTGTTCGAACCTGCCACCCGTCAGAACCGGGGTGTAACTCTTCCCGTCCGCCTCCAGGACCAGCGCGGTCGTCCCGGGTCCGGTCGTCCCCCGTACCACGAGGCTTGCGAGCTCCGTCCTGAGATCCTGCCCGGGTTCCTCGACGGCAAGCGCGGGGAGACCGGGGCGCAGCTCGAGGCTCCTTTTAAGCCGTGCGCTGCGGCCGGCACGCCGCGCCGTGAGTTCCAGCGTGTTGGTTCCCGGGGTAAGCGTCCCTAAGAGGCTGAAAGCCCCGGTCTGAGGCTGGACCGCGACCTGCTGAGCAGGTCCCCCGTTGAGCATCGCGGAAAGCTCGCTTCCCGGGGTGACGCTTCCGGTCAGGGTGAGCTGCTCCCCCCCGGTGATGCTGTTGTCCGCGGGGGTCGCCACCTGGATCTCCGGGGCGGCCGCATCGAGGGTGACCGTCACGCTGCGGCCCGTCGTGTTGCCGGAGAGGTCCCGCACCAGCACCTCGACCAGGTTACTCCCCGGTGCAAGCGGCACCGCCCAGCTGAAGGGTGCCTGCGGGTCGGCGAGGGGGACGCCGTTCACCGTGAGGCTCGCCACGCCGCCGCTGTCCCGGGCCTGGCCGCACAGGTTGAGCACCGGGTTCGCGGTCACCGATCCGCTGGAAAGGGTGGAGAGTTCAAGCTGGGGGGGCTCGGATTCCGGGGCGACCAGAAGCGGCTGGTGAACCGGCAGTGCCGGGTTGTAGTTGGCGTCCCCTTCCTGCCGGGCGCTTAAGACCGCGGTGCCGGCACCTTTCAGGGTGACGAGGTTCCCCACCACCTCGGCCACGGCGGGGTCCGAGCTCTGGAAGCCGACCGGCAGGCCGCTCGAAGCCGTCGCGCTCAGGGCGAAGGGTGGATCGCCCACCCGGTGTGCAGCCAGGGGGGAGAACTCGAGCGTCTGCCCCGCCCGGTGCACCACCAGGGTCCGGGAGACCTGGGGGGCCGGTTCCAGGTTCCCCGAGCCGGGCTGGGCGGCGCTGACCTGTGCGCTCCCGGCGCCGGTGATGCGCAGCACCCTGCCGCTTACCTGTGCCACCTGCGGGTTGGAACTGGTGAAGGTGAGGGTGAGTCCGCTGCAGGCGCTGGCGTTGAGCTCGAAGGGGGGATCGCCGTAGGTCCGCTCGGGAAGCTCGGGAAAGACGATCTCCTGGCAGGACCTGATCACGTTGAGGAGCCCGTTTTGGAAGGAGAACTGGTAGTTGGCGGCAGCGAGGCTGCCGGTTCCAACGCTGATCGGGTAACTCCCCACCGCGCTGTCCGGCCCGGCAGTGGTGGCAAGCAGGGGTTCCCCGGCGAGAGCCGACCGGGTCTCACCCCTGACGAACCCCTGGTAGCTCACGGTCAAGGGGGGGTTGGGAGTCCGGTAGGCGCGGGTCTGGTCGTCGGCGCGCACCAGGAGCGCCGCCGGGGTGATGCTGAAGCTCCCGGGGAGGTAGCTCAACAGGTAGTTGCCCAAAAGCCCGCTCCCGCCGTCCTCCGCACGCGGGGTGACCTGGTAGCTCCCCACCGTTTCCCCCGGGGCGCGGCTCGCGCCGAGCTGGATCCTCCCGGGTCCCAGGTCCGCCGGCAAAAGGCCGCTCTGGGTCGCCCCCAGGACCGGTTCGGCCCCTCCGTAGCTTTTCGAGCCGTCGCTGCCCCGAAGCGTCGCGCTTTTCGGCGCGATGCCGAGGGATCCCGGCTGGAAGCTCACCGCGTAGTTCGACCCGGGGGTGAGGGTCCCCTGCCCGATCGGGTAAGGGCCAGCCGCGACGCTCTCCCCGGGGGTGCGCTCGAGGGTACCGGAAAAGCCGTCCGACCCGATAAGCGCCGGGGTGCAGCTGTAGGTAAGCGGCGGGTCCGGGGCGCCGTACTCCTTACTCTGGTTGAGCACCCTCACCGTGACCGGTCGGGGATCGATGCTCAAGGTGGCGGCCTGGAAACTCAGGGAGTAGTTGCCGTTGAGGGTCAGGGTCCCCAGGCCGATCGGGTAGCTCCCCGCCGCCTCGCCTGGGGCGCGGGAGAGCGCCCCGGAGAAGCTGTCGCCCCCGACCAGCGCCGGGGTGTGGCTGTACCCCAGGGGGGGCTCGGGGTCGCCGTAGAGCTTGCTCCTTCCCTGTGCGGTGACGGTGATCTCCCTGGGGGTGATCGACAAGGTGGCGCCGCTGAAGTTGAGGGTGTAGCCCGCCCCGGCGCTCAGGCTCCCCTGCCCTATCGCGTAGAGCCCGACGCTCTCCCCCGGTGCCCGGGAAAGGGCGCCCGTGAAGCTGTCGCCCGGGGCGAGCGGCGGGGAAAAGCTGTAGGTCAGCGGCGGGTCGGCGCTCCCGTACCCCTTGGTCTTGGCATCGGCAGTCACGGTGACCGTCGTCTGCAGCGCGGGATCGAGGTAGTAGCCGAGCAGGCTCTCCACCAGGGAGCCGGCGCTCCCCTTGTCGGCGGCGACGCGCCCCTGGGCCATCAGGTAGCGGTTGGCGCGCACCCCGTACTGGGCGAGGTTCAGGTTGCCGAGCTGCCAGCCGCCGGGGACCCGCGCGCCGTACCCGAGAAAGGTCCAGCTGGCCCCGGGGGCGTCCGGGTCCTCGCAGTACTCGAACCAGACCTCGCGCAGTTCGGGTGAGGCGCCGCTACGCCGCCAGCTGACGCTGTTGCCGTCCGCGGCGACCGCAAGGGACTCGGCCGCAAAGCCGTAGGAATAACGTGCCAGGCGCTTGACGCCGTTGCCGTTCACCGAGTCGAAGTCCCCTCCCACGAGCAGCTTTCCGTCGGGCTGCAGGTTCACCGTGTTCACCTGCCCCACGATGGTCCCGCCGTGGTAGGCGAGCGGACCCAGGTCGAAGTCGGGGTCGACGGTGCCGTCCGCGCGGATGCGGGCCACGCAGTCCCGGTAGTAGCTGGTACCGGTGGCGTCGCGCACGTGGTCGAACACCCCGTAGATCAGCATCCCGCCGTCGGACTGCAGCGCGGTGCGAAAGATGGTGCTGGAAATGGTGTAGCCGTCCAGGAGGGTCATGGTCTCCACCCGGAAGCCCGGATCGACGCTGAGGTCCGGGTTCAGACGGACCAGGGTGGGTTCCCAATCCGGAACGCTCGGCGGCGCCGGCCCCGCACCGCTCACCAGAAGCTTGCCGTCGGGCTGAAAGACCACCGCCAGGATCGCACCCAGCACGCCGGTCACGCTGGCGTCCAGCTGGCCGTCGCTTTTAAGCCGCAGCAGCTTGCCGTTGGCGGTTCCCAGCACGAGCTTCTGGTCCGGCTGCAGGGCCGCGGAGTATACGACGTTGTCCAACTCCGGGGGGTCGCTGAAGCTCGGATCCCGGTTCCCGTCGCTTTTAAAGCGCGCCAGGTAGCGGTAGGGTGAGGCCGCCGCCGTCATGCGGCCACCGATGTAGTAACTCCCCTCCTGGATCGCGCTCCCGTCGGGGAGGGTACTCCCCTTGGGGAGCGGCAGGATGACGGCGACCTGGTCGCCTGTCATGAGCGCCTTCATGTTGGCGTTGAAGGTCGCCACCTGCGGGTCGGCATTGACGCTCCCCCGGGGGTCGAAGCGGGCGACCGAGCGCTGGGGCGAGCCGTTTACCTGCAGAAAGCGCCCTCCCACCAGGTAGCTGCGGTCGGGAAGCTGCGTCATCGCGTTGATCGCCCCGTTCACCCTGAGCAGAGGGTCGAAATTGGCCCCGTCCATCAGGTTCAGGTCCTCCTTGAGGCGGGCGATATAGTTGCGGGTCTGCCCCTGGACCGTGGTGAAAACACCCGCGAAGGTGGTGCTGCCGTCGGGCGAGGGGGAGATCGCGCTCACCGCCCAGTCGAGCGCCAGGCTGGCGCCGGCCAGGTCGTCGTCGAGCGCGCCGCCGGGGTAGAAGCGCGCCAGCCGGGTACGGGTCCGTACCCCGGCCAGGGAGAAGTCGCCCCCTGCCATCAGCTTGCCGTCGGGTTGCAGGGCGAGCGCCCGGACCGCCCCGTCCAGCACGGGAAAGAGGGTGGTTTCCACCAGCCCGGAGCGGCTCAGCCGGGCCAGGTGGCCGGCTGGGGTGCCGGAACTGGCGCTGAAGTCCCCCCCGATGAGCAGTTTTCCGTCCGGCCGGACCGCGATGGCGCGGACCGCGGCGTTGGGGGCCGCGGTGAACCCCGCGTCCAGGGCGCCGTCGCCGCCAAGCCGCGCCAGGTAATTCGCCCCCAGCGCGCCGGCCGCGAAGTTTCCCCCGACCAGGATCTTGCCGTCGACCTGCAGGGCGAGGGCAAAGACGCTCCCCCCCGGGTCCGCCGCCGCAAAACCCGGGTCCAGGCTCCCGGTCCCCTGGAGCCGGGCCAGCCGCGCCCGGGGGAGCGTGAAGGCCCCCCCGAGGTAGATCTTGCCGCCGGAAAGCACGATGGCGTGCACCGCGGCGTCGGGAGCGGTGCCGAGGCTGAAGCCGGCGGCGCCGGGATCGAACGCCGCCACCGAGACCCGGGCCAGGTTGGGGCTCGGGGTGCCGAGGACCAGTTCGGAGAAGGCCCCGCCGACCAAGAGCCCGCGCCCGTCGGCTAAGAGCGCGAGCGCGTGCACCTGTACCGGGGAGGCGGTGCTGACCGGGTCGAAGGGGTCCAGGGCGCCGTCGGGGCTCCCCAGCCGGGCCAGGCCGCGCCGCGGGGTGGCGCCCACCTGGGTGAAGTCCCCCCCCACCAGAAGGTAGGGCGCGGCAGAGGGGAGATCCGGGTCGGGCTGCAGGGCGAGTGCCCGCACCGGTCCGTTTAAGGGGGGAGGCGCGAAGCTGGTATCGAGGGTGCCGTCGGGGTTGAGGCGGGCCAGGTAGTTCAGGGTCACGGCGGGCGCGCCGCCGGTGATGCTGAAATCGCCACCGATGACGATCTTGGCGTCCCAGGGCTGCACCAGCACGGCGTGGACCCCGGAGCCGCTCAGGGAGACCGGGCCGGTACCGCCGGTAACGAAGCCGTCCAGCCCGGTGTACCCCTTAAGCGGCGCGGGAATGAGGGTCACCAGCACGAGCAACACCAGCCCAACGATACGCGCGTTCATGCCTGCCTCCCACCTGCTGGGGCCCGGCGCCACCCTGCTGCCGGTCCGTCAGCGTTCCTGGATGTGGATGATCTTTTTGAGGGGTTTGAGGCCCGAGTTGCTGATCAGCTTGGCGTTCCCCGTCTTGCCCGAGAGCGCCTCGCTGCGCCGCCCGCCTCTATCGCTCCACCCGGAGAGCGGAAGCTCCGCGGTGCTCGCGTCGGAGAGGGGCAGCACCGCCTTGCCGCTGCGCGGTGCGCCCCCGGCGTTGTCGTAGCGCACCCCCCAGAGGTAGGAGGTGCCTTGCCGGCAGGGGTCGCTGGCGGGCTTGAAGCTGGGGAAGTAGACGACCCCTGCGGTGAGCGCGCTGGGGTTGGCGGTGCAGCGCTCGCTGCCGTAGCCGTTGTTCGCGGGGTCGAGCCCGATCCACCACCCCTTGGTGTCCGAGCCGGCGGGGACCGGGTCGCTCGTTGCGTCGTACAGGTCGGCAAGCTTGAGCGGCGTCGCGCTGCACAGGGTGCCGTCTTTGGGGGTAAGGGTGTTGTCGGGGCGGTAGCAGGGCTCCTGCACCCCGAAGAGGGCGCGCCCCGCGGTTAAGTCGTCGCGGTTGTAGAAGTAGCGGCCGGTACCGAAGTAGAGCCAGAGTTTGTTGTTCTTGCGGTCCTGCAGCTTCGCGATGCTCCCGGTAACCGGGCCGATGCCGTCGATTACCCGGCTCACCACCCACTTGGCGGGGTCCAGCTGCTCGCGGGTCAAAAGGCGCAGCACCCCCCCGGTCCAGCTGCCATCGCCGGCCTTGCGGGTGTACCCCAGGTAGAGGGCATCGTCCTGGTAAAAGCCCCGGGAGTTCGGGTCCCAGCGGTCGGCGTCGATCCCCCCCCCGGAGAGGCTCCCGCCGAAGGCGTTGGCGATGCCGGTGTCGATCACCCAGTAGTTCACCCCCTCGACGAGGCGGCCGACAGGGTTCAGGTCGACCACGAAAAGCTTCAGGTTCTGGTCCGAGGTCCCCTGGAGCTGACAGAGATCCCGGTCGATGGAGCCGGTGGGCCCCGAGGCGAAGACGGCGAACCAGCGGCCGTTTCGGGCCGGATCCGGCAGTCCCGAGCTCCCCTCCTCGAGGGCGTTGACCTTCAGGATGGCGGGGCCGGAGGTGGCAAACCCGAGCCCCGGCGGCGAGAACTCCCAGATGAGGCGCGGCGGGGTCCCGCTGCCGTCGGCGCGCTGGCCGGTGACGTCGAGGGCGAAGTAGGCCGAGAAGCCGCCATCGGCGCGGGGGGACTTGACACAGGTTCCCCCTCCCCCCTCGCTGCAGCTCTCGGAGGGCCCCCGGGTCGCCCCCCCCTGCCCCATCCCGCCGATCAGCACGGTGCGCCAGTTACTCCCGGTCTCGGTCTCCTTGGGACAGTTCCAGTAGCCGGCCCGGCTGCAGCGCGCCGGGTCCCCGAGGCTCGCGTCGACCAAGGTGGGACTGCCGTCCACGAAGTAAAGGTGCGGGTAGTCGGGCTCTTTCAGGTAGCGCAGATAGGGGAGCGCGTTTTTCGGGACGAAGGCCCACTCCTCCTCCCCGAGGTCGGCCCCCGCGAGGGTCGCCTTCTGCCCGGCTGGCCAGCCGGGCTGCGAGGTGAGCTTCAGGGTCCCCAGCCGGAAGGCGTGCAGCATCCCGTCGTTGGCGCCCAGGTAGACGGTGCCGCGGTTTGCGTAGTCCACCCCCTTCAAAAAGGCGCGGTAGGAGCGGTCCGCGTAGCCGCGCGGCGGGGTGAGGCCGTAGCTGGCGAGCCCGTTTGCGGTCTGAAGCGCCGGCGTCGAGGCGATGATGTCGCCAAGCTTCCAGACCCGGCGCTCGCCCCCCGCGCTGCGGGCCACGCTGCGGCTGCGGCTGCCGTCGGCGTCGCTCCCCCGGACGAAGGAGACGATGGCGGCCGCCTCGCCGGGGGTTTGGGCCTGCAAGAGCGCGCGCTGGTCCGGGCTGTCGGGGTCCAGGAGGGTGAGCGTGCTCCCGTCGGTCTGGGTGTAGATGGTCCGGCCGGCGGGGTCCCGGCTCCAGAGCTTCAGCCCGGCGCGCCAGAGGCTCTCCAGCGTCTCGACCCGCACCGCGCGCGGGTACCCGGCGGGCTGCACGGCATCGGCGCTGCCGTCGCCGTCGGCGTCCAGGGAGAGGGTCGCCCGGGTCTCCTTCGCGGCGGGGTCGAAGCTGAAGCGGACCACCCGGTCCCGCTTCAGGTCCAGGCTCAAAAGCCCCCCGGTGTCCTCCCTGATGGTGCTCGCGCCGCCACTGCTCCCTAACAGCGGGTCGAGGTAGTACCAAAGCGCCTGCAGCTCGCCGAGCCAGCTCGCGGAACTCGCCCCGCCGTCGAAGCTCTTCACCGGATAGAACTGTTCCTGCAGGTAGAGCGCGCCGTTCGCGTCGCCGCTCGAGACGATCGAGGCGTCGGTCCCCGAGTTGGATCCGGTGCCAATGAGCTGGAACACGCTGGCCAGGGCACTCTCCAGGTCGGCGGGGCGCTGGACGCTCAAAAAGCGCCCCCCTCCCTTGGCCGCCACCAGTTGCATCATCTTCTCGGGGACCCCTTCGTCGCTGGTGCTGCAGCTGCCGTCCTCGAGGTACGCGCTGCTCGATGCTGCGCCGCAGGGAAGCCCGGTGTAGACCACGTAACTGGTGATGAAGTCCCGGTTGTTCTGGATCGGCCGGGAGGGATCGTTGATGTTCGTGTGGTTGGCGATCCAGGCGAGGTCGTCCAGGTTGTAGCTCCCCTGGAACGGGAGCCCGGAGTCCGGCTGGTCGGAGTTCTGCGTGGTCTGGCTGACCGGCAGCCCGCCCGCCCCCCCGAAGCTGCGCTGCGCATCGGCAAGGTAGCTGTTCACCGCCCGGGCGCGGTCCGCGCTGGACATGCCGTCGGTCACCATGAGGATGTTGTTCTTCTGGCAGCTGTACTGCGAAGGCGGCCAGCTCTCGTCGAAGTCAGCCCCCTGGAGCCTCAGCTCGGTCCGGTTGGCGAAGTAGCCGATCGCCTCGTAAAAGGTCTCGGCCCACGGGGTCCAGGAGTTCGCGTTCACCGCGTCGATGGCCGCTACCAGCCCGGAGCCGGGGCTGTGGTCACCCAGCGGGGAGTGGTTCAGGTAGGAGATCACCCGCCCCCCGTCCAGGTGGGGGTCCTCCCGGCAGGCATCCCGCCCGCCGACCAGGCAGTCGGAGGCCTGGGCGCACTCGCGCCGGGGCGCGGGGTCGTACTGGCAGTGCTTGACGCAGGGGATCGGGCTCGATTCGTCCCCGCACTCCGACCCGGAGCCGTTGTCGTTGAACACCATGGCCCCGAAGTTGATCTGGCCGCCGTACTTCTGCACCAGACCGCTGGGGGGGGCGGCCGCGGGAATCCGGGCGACCAGCGTCGCCGAGACCTCCCCCAGATTGCTGATCCCGGCATCGAGGATGAAGCCGGGGACGTTCAAGGTGGTGCCGGTCATGTTTGCCGTGACCGAGGGATCGGTGAGCCAGGGATGCGCCAGGTCCTTGCAGTAGTCGAGTGTCTGTCGGTAAAGGCAGCTCGCCGAGGCCGTGAAGCCTCTCATCATGTCGTAGCAGGACCCCAGGTAGCCGAAGGTGTAATCGATACCCTGGTAGCTGGTCAGGTGGTGGAAGACCCCCCTGCCGCAGACGTCATCGCCGGTATTCCTGACGATGTCGAAGGGGTTGCCGCCGTAGATCCATTCGATGCGGGCCTGGCAGTCCGTCGTGAGGTTCGTGTCTGGGGCGAGCGAGCCGGTGGCTAAGTAGGAGTAGCAGTCGGTCATGATCTCGGTGTAGACCTTTCCTTTGGTCGGTATCTCGTCCGCGTCGAACTGGTCCCCCAGACAGCCGAGCGCGGCCTGGCGCAGCGCGTTCACCCCGGCGGCGTCGCGCCAGGCGGTGATGGCGGAAAGGCAGGCATCCCGGTTGTAGGCGTTGGCGTAGACCTCGATCCGGGAGAGCCCCCCCCTCCCCGACTGGTAGGAGTACTCCGCCTCCGAGGGGATCGGGCCGCGCACCGCGAAGGTGACCGGGAGGTTGTCGACCATCTTGACGAAGCGCTTCCCCTGGCAGCCGCGCGTCTCGGCCGACAAAAGCCCGGTTGCCGGGTCGTACTTCCCGCCGGTGAGGGCGCGTTTCTCCAGGTCGAGCTTGCTCATCACGAGCCAGTTGAGGAAATTCCCGCGGGCCAGGAAGTTGTCGACCCGCTGGTAGGAGATCCCCAGTGCCGACTCGTCGGGGACGCTGTTCACGCAGAGATAACCGTTGCGGGCAGTGCCGCAGCGCTCGGAGCCGGGGATGCCGGCCGGCTCGGAGGCTACCTGGAACCGGGCGCCGGCGAAGTCGTAGCGGTAGAAGAGGTCCGCGTCGAAATAGCCGAGATAGCTCGCGGTGTCGCGGTAGGTGTCGTCCAGGCAGTAGGTGGGGGTCTCGGTCGAGGTGTTGGTGTAGGCCGGGTCGTACATGCTGGCCGAGTTGTCGATCATGAGCAGCAGGTTGGGCTTGATGCCGGAGCCGGCCAGGGGGGGCAGACTGCAGTAGTTGCGCGCGCTGGGGATGCCGGGGACTTCGGCCCGGGCCGGGAGGCCCAACCCGGCCAGCGCTAGAAAGAGAAGCAGCACGATCAGGCAGCGCCCCGCAGCGCCGCCTGGATACCTGTTTTCCATGGCACCCTTCCTCGTCTTGGGGCGGCAGCCACACCGCCATGAGCGTTTTCTAACCTGCACTAGTATAGCCGCAGGTCCGCCAAAAAAAAGCAGGCCAGGGCTAGAAGTGGAGGAAAGTGCTCCCAAGCGGCGTTTAGCTGGGACGGGTCAGGGAGGGGAAGGGTGTGGGTGGGGAGCGGAAAGCCCCAGCGACCTCAGGGGGAAGTCGAGGTGCTGGTAGTCGGGAAAGCGCCAGTCTCCGCCCCAGAGAAAGCCGCGCTGCAGCCAGGCGGCGAGCGGCGCCCCCCCTTCAAGGAGCATCCCCGGGCGGGGTCGGTCCCGCTCCAGGAAACCGGCGGCGCCGGGCGGAGCGACCTGGCAGGCGTCAGGGTAGCGGGGGCACAGGCAAGAAGAAGCGTTTTCCCGGCAGCCGGAACGCTCCAGCACCTGGGCCTCGGGCGCCGCCCGGTCCAGCCCCAGAAGAGGGAGCGCCTCGCGGTTCAGGCTCAGGAAGGGGTTTTGCAGCGGGTTCAGGTCGATTGCGGTGCCGTAGCTGTGGCGCGATAAGGTACCCGGCTTCCCCGGGACCGAGCGGCAGTTGAAGCCGGAGCTGTTGTTGGCGGCCATGGAGCGCGCGTCGTCACCGGCGAACTCCTCGATGAGCCGCAGGGACGCGATCGGGAACCCGGAGCGATAGGCCCCCTCCAGCGCGTCCAGCGCCAGGGGAGCCAGGGCGGCGTGGAGCACCAGTTCGCCGTAGTGGCTCAGGCCGTCCAAGCCCCGGTAGCGCACCACCAGGTAAGCCAGGTCGGCGGGCGCTACCGGGCACCCCGGCCGCCAGGAACCGGTCTCCGCCATCCGGCGTGCCAGCTCGGCCGGCAGGGTTACCGCGCCCCCCAGGTACTCCCCTTGCCGGGCGAGGGCCAGGGGGCGTCCCCCCGCCAGGCGATCCCTGAGGGTGTGCGGCAGGTCGGCGGAAAAGGCCGAGGGGATCCCCCGGGCAAGAGCCGCGAGGTCGGCCGGCGAGCCGAGCGCCAGGTGGGGGTGGCGCTTAGGATCGAGCCACCCCAAAAGCCTGAGCAGGGGAGCTTCGGCAAGGGAGATGCAGCCGGCGCTGGGCGCCCCGGGGGCGCGTTCCAGGTGGAAAAAGATGGCGCTTCCCATGCCGCGCAGCACAGGATCGTCGTTGTAGTCGACAACCAGCACCCACCGGTAGAGCTGGTCGGCGCGCAGGAGGTTCTCGAAGGAGCGTGGGGCAACGGCCCCCCGCAGCACCCGGCGGTTGTAATCCGCAGAGAGCGGGTCGTCGACCCAGATGTCGTCAGGCCCCACCTGCCGGTAGGGGAGCGCTCCCGGTGCGCCGGCGCCCGCCCCGAAGCTGCGGGTCAGGGGAAAGAGCCCCGCGGGGGTGCGGCCGTCCCCCTCCCGCTTCTCCCAGGGAGGGGCCACGCCGTTGCGCCCGAGGTTCACCGCGACGGGGCCTAAGACCGTCTCCCAGCCGCCGCTGTCGCGGGTCAGGAGGTAGAGCGTCCCCCTCGTGGGAGCCGACGCCGAGGGGTCCACGTAGACCACCTGGTCCCCCGGGAGAGCGCCCGGCAGGAGCCGGTCCAAAAGCCGCCTGTTGGCCGCGGGCAACCCCGTTTCGGCTCCGCCCCCCGCGGGGGACAGGTTAAGGGGAGCACAGCCGGTGAGGGCGAGCAGCAGGGCGCAGAGCACGGCGCCCAACACCCGGCAGGGGAACGTGGGGCGATCGGCAGCTAGGGAGATTGTTAAGCTGGTGATGGTAGCCATGAGGGAAGGATCTATACGAGGAGCCCGACAAAAGCAAGGGAATCCTGCCGCGGTGTGGCGCGCGCGGTCAACGCAGGCGGTCCAGCGCCAACCGAATCCGCTCGGCGACCTCGGCCATCTCGGCCTCGTCGCGGTACCCCACCCGGGGCCAGAAGAAGCCTTTCAGGCCGTCACCCGTCCGGCGCGGCACGACGTGGACATGCAGGTGGGGGACGCTCTGGCTCACCCGGTTGTTGAGGGCCACGAAGCTCCCCTGGGCCTCCAGGGCAAGCTCGACCGCGCGGGCCAACAGCCGGGCGGCGAGAAAAAGCGGCGCGACCAGATGGCGCGGGAGCTCCGGCAGGGTGGCGTAGTGCGCGCGGGGAACCACCAGGAGGTGCCCGGGAAAAAGCGGCCGGCGGTCCAGAAAGGCGAGCACCCGGTCGTCCTCGAAGACCGTCCGGGCCGGCAGCTCGCCGCGCACGATGGCGCAGAACCGGCATCCCGAGACCGTTTTGCTGCCGCTGTCAGTGGTACCGCGTCCCAGGTCCATCACCTTCCTCCTGTTTCCCTTCAAGCCGGCAGCTTCGCACACTGGCAACGATTCTACTCTTCCGTTTAGCCCTGGCAAGCGAGTTTGCCGGGGAAGAGGTGAAGAAATGGTCGCCCCCGCTACTTGAAGAAACGGCCGCCCCCCCGTTATATTAATTAGCTGTAATCATCCCGCGACCCGGAAGGCCCCATTCCCACTGGGGCGCTGCCGCGATCGAGAACGCTACACGAGGGACCCCATGAGCGCCTTTCGCTTAATTCTCATCGCAATCTGCGCCTTTCTTGCCTGGGCGCCTCCCGCCGGCGCCACCCTGAAACTTAAGTCCCTGTGCGAGATCCACTACCCAAGCGACGACCGGACCGAGTGGACCTGCGAAAAGCTCAACTGGCAGGACACGCCGAACTCGCGGTTCGGATCCTACTGGCAGGACGTGCTCCGCTTCAACCGGCTGGACCGGCGCCATTTCCTGGGGGGGCGCTCCATCAAGTTACCCAAGGACTTAACCCGCATCTACCACTACAGCCCGCTCCCCTTAAGCTACCCCGAGGCGGCGCGGGAGCCCAAGTTCATCCTCATCGACCAGGCTGAGATGTTCCTGGGTGCCTACGAGTACGGCCGGCTGGTGCTCTCCTTCCCCGCCGCCATCGGCATCGAGAACCATCGGGTCCCCACCGGCGACTACCAGGTGGACGCCGCCGACCGCAGCCACCAGTCCAACCTCTACCAGGTCGAGGAGATCGACCGCCCCTACCCGATGCACTACGGGCTGCGCTTCTTCGTGGACAAGACTAAGGATGGGTGGCCCTCCTACTGGATCCACGGCCGGGACCTCCCGGGCTACCCCGCCTCGCACGGCTGCGTCGGGCTCTACGACGAGGAGATGCAGGTCGAGTACTACAGCGCCCACGACCAGAAGGTGAACAAGAAGTACTACCACCCGATCACCCCACCCTACCTGGAGGGAGCCCAAAAGCTCTACCAGTGGGTGGTCGACCCGCGCAGCGACCCCGGGACCTTTCACCTCATCGGCAACGGAGCGAAGGTGAAGGTCATCGGTGAACCGCCCATCTAGCGGTAACGAGATCCCCCGGCGGAGTCATGCGAGACGGGAAACCCATGTCGATGAAGAGGAGATGCCAACAGCTGCTGGATGCCCTGGCCAAGCTCTGGCGCGCAGAGCCCGTCTTCGGCATCTTCCAGCGCGCCGACCTCGCCAAGGGGCGCCTGGTCCTGCTGGCCAGCTTTGCCATCACCCTGGCCATCTCGGTCAGCATGGGGATTTTCTCCTACCAGAACCTGAGGGCCACCCGCGACGCCAACCGGTGGGAGAAGCACACCTACCTGGTCATCATGGAGCTGGACAACCTGCTGAGCGCCGCGAAGGACGCCGAATCAGGGCAGCGCGGCTTCCTAATAACCGGAAACCTCAAGTACCTCGCCCCCTACCACCAAGCCATCGGCAATGTCAACATCCACCTGGACGCCTTGCACCGGCTGACCCGGGACAACCCGGACCAGCAGCAGCGCCTGGGCCGAATCGAGCCGGTGTTGCGCAGCAAACTGGCCCTTCTCGATGAAAACATCCGGCTCCGCTCCACACGCGGGTTCGAGGCGGCCCGCGAGCACACCATGCGCGACCTGGGGCGCCAGACCATGGACGAGTTGCACGGCCAGGTGGGTCAGGCGGTACACCAGGAGAAACGCCTGCTCAGAGAGCGCGCGCTCCTGGAGCGCACCTACTCAGCCCGCAACTTCTCCTACCTTTTGGGCGCCAACGTGGTCGGCGTACTGCTTTTGTGCATCCTGTACCTGTTCCTGTGGCGCGAGTTCAGCCGCCGCATCCACAACGAGCGCGACCTGATCGCCAACCGGGACCTTCTGGAGCTGCAAAACCACGAGCTGCGCATGGCCGGCGAGGAGCGCCAGGAGATGGAGGCACTCATCGGCAAGTTCAGCGATCTCTACGATTTCGCCCCAGTGGGGTACTTCAACCTGGACCGCTGCGGGGTGATCCGGGCCGTCAACCTCACCGGGGCCAGCTTCCTGGGGGTCGGGCGTTCCCAACTGCTGGGACGGCCGCTGGACGTCTTCCTCACCGCGCAAAGCCGCCCCGCCTTCCTGGAGTTCCTGGAGCGGGTCTTTGAAAACCAGGGAGAAAAGGTAAGCGGTGAGGTAGTTTTCCTGCAGGAGGTCTTCGCCCAGGTCGAAGGGGTAGCCTCGGTAGCGCGGGACGACTGCCGGGTGGCCATCTTCGATATCTCCGACCTGAAGCGCTCCGAGCAGGAGCGCAGCCGGCTCGAGGACCAGCTGCACCAGTCCCAGAAGATGGAGTCGGTGGGGAGGCTGGCCGGAGGGGTGGCCCACGACTTCAACAACATGCTGAGCGTGATCCTGGGGCAGGCCAACCTCGCACTCATGGACCTTCCCCCGGGCGCCCCACTCTACACGGCGCTCGACGAGATCCGCAAGGCGGCCGAACGCTCGGCCGACCTGACCCGGCAGCTGCTCGCCTTCGCCCGGCGCCAGCCGGTAGCACCCAAGGTGCTGGACCTGAACCGGACCATCGAGGGGATGCTCACCATGCTGAAGAGGATCCTGGGGGAGAACCTGCAGCTCAACTGGCAACCCGGGGACGGGGTGTGGCCGGTGCGGATCGATCCGAGCCAGGTGGACCAGATCCTCGCCAACCTCTGTTCCAATGCCCGCGACGCCCTGGGCGAGACCGGCACCATCTGCATCGCGACCCAGAACCGGGAGATCGATGCGGCCTACTCCGCCCACAGCGCGGAGCTGGTGCCGGGCGACTACGTGCGGCTTAGCGTGAGCGACAACGGGTCCGGCATGGACCGCGAGCTGCTCGCGCACATCTTCGAGCCGTTTTTCACCACCAAGGGGGCCGGCAAGGGGACCGGCCTGGGACTTGCCACGGTTTTCGGGGCCGTGAAGCAGAACAACGGGTCCATCAACGTCTACAGCGAACCGGGGGTGGGGACGACCTTCAGTATCTACCTGCCGCGGCACCGGGAGGGGCAACAGGCGCCACCCCAGGGACCGGGAGAGCCCCCCGCCGAAAAGGGGCAGGAAACGGTCCTCGTGGTGGAAGACGAGAAGGCGGTGCTCAGCATGGCGCAGCAGATCCTGAGCCGGCAGGGGTACACCGTGCTGGCGGCGAATTCCCCCGGTGAAGCGCTGCGGCTGGCCCGGGAACACCCCAAGGAGATTGCGTTGTTGGTCACGGACGTGGTGATGCCGGAGATGAGCGGGAGGGATCTGGCGGCCCAGCTGGTGCGGGACAACCCGAAGCTGAAACTGCTTTTCATGTCGGGGTACACCTCGGACATCATCACGCACCACGGCGTGCTCGACGAGGGGACCCATTTCCTGCAGAAACCGTTCAGCAGGGGGGAGCTGGCAGCCAAGGTGCGCGAGGTGCTGGACCGCAGGTGACCCGACGAGGGGGAGCGACACTCCCTGGCCGGGCGGGAGCCCCGCACCGGCGAGCTGCCGGAAGGGGCCTAGGAGGCGTAGCGGAGGGTCTGATCCTTGATCTGGTGGATGTGTCCCTTGATCTGCTCAATCTCGGACTTGATCTTGCCGGAGTTGCAGGCGCTGCGGATCTGCTCGTAGAGCGAATTGAACTCGCGCTCGCTGCTGGCGACCCCCGCCACCCGGTACTCGACTTTCTGGTCCAGCAGGATGCGCTTGGTCTGGATCAGCTGCACCTCGAGCTTGAGCTTCTCGATGATCGGCAGATCGCTATTTTTCAGCTCAGCCAGGCACTTGGTGAGCACGCTGTATTGCTTCAACATGAAGTTCCCCTCCCTTTTCCGTAAACTACCCCAGCAGTAAACCAAGAAGCGTACCAACGGGAGAAGCGGAAGCAACCACTAATCTTTCGAGTACTTACAGGGAAGAGGCTGTCCAGGCTGGGGCCGGGCGGCTGTTCTTTTTCTTACACCCTCCGCCGAACCGCCACATAAACCCGCGCAATGCCAAGTACTTAGCACTTCCCTGTAAAAAAAAGAACACTGTGAATATTTTTACG
This sequence comes from Geomonas silvestris, assembly GCF_014193515.1. Lineage (GTDB taxonomy): Bacteria > Desulfobacterota > Desulfuromonadia > Geobacterales > Geobacteraceae > Geomonas > Geomonas silvestris. The sequence goes on from NZ_BLXX01000004.1 coordinate 287,152, forward strand.
ACTGAATCTGGTTTCAGATTATCACTCAGTCGTTTTAAATTATTATTAATTCACCGTTCAGTAAAAAAGATGCACCTGCAACGATGAAATCAACCAGCTGCGAGATAGAGAAGAAGGCCGCTTCAATGAGTGTCAGGCAAGATCTTCCTTCTCAAAGCCCTGCAGAGCCACTGCAGTAGTTACACCGGCATTGACTGCGGCCGCGATGTCCACCGCCTGCAGCAGGGCCTCCTGGGGAATCCCCGTTTCCAGCGCCTTGCGCATCCTCTTGCCGGTGCAGTGCACGCAGCCGCGGGTCAGCGCGACGGCGAGCCCGATGAGCTGCTTCTCGCGGTCCGTGAGGTGTTCTGCGGCGTGCGAGTGTTCCAGCAGCGCCGTTGCTGCGAAATCTTCCAGTTTCATGGGCAATTCCCCCTCGCGACATGATATGGCACTTATTATAGCAGTTCAAAAAACTGGACATTGAGGGCGGCTGCAGTTAAAGTGCAGTCACCGTCCAGTCAGGATGGTAGCTCGTTTATAGGAGGATATGCTGGTGATCGAGTGGCAAGACTGTCTGTCGGTCGGCGTGCTGGAAATAGACATCCAGCACAAACTGCTTTTCGAGCGTTTTAACAGTTTCCTGCAAGCATGCGAATCGGAGGCCGACCAGGACAAGGTGCACCGTCTGTTCTGGTTTCTGGAGGCCTACGCGGTAACCCACTTCACCGAGGAGGAGAAGCTCATGCAGGCCTCGGGGTTCCCAGATCTCCCGATGCACCGCAAACAGCACGCGGAGTTCGCTGCCGAGATCGCCAGGATCAAGGAGCGGCTGCGCTGCGAGGGGCCCTCCCCCACCCTGGTGAGCAGCCTCACCACCTTCATCAGCGACTGGCTCACCAGGCACATCTCCCAGATGGACCGGGCCATCGGCAACCACCTGCAGCGCAGCGCCCCCTAGGCTACCGTCACCGTGCGCCGCGCGGGCCTAGGCTGCTGCGGCAACGAAAAAAAAGGGACCGACCACTTAGCTGGTCAGGTCCCTTTTTCGCGTCTACTTGAAGATGAGCTGGATGGTCTGCACCGCCTGCTTCAGGTCGAAGGCGGCGTCCGAGAAACTCGGCGGGCCGACCAGGCCGCGGGCCCCGTTGGAGGCCGCGGTCGGCTCCACCGGCCACCCGAGCAGGCTGCGGTCCAGGGAGCCGTTGTTGTTCTGGTCGTGGTAGGCAGCCGCGGCGTAGTTCCCGCGTGAAAGGCCGGTAAAGCTCAGTTCCACTTCGGGTCCGCTGACCGGCGCGGACTTCTGGGCCACAGCCTTATCGGGCTGGGTGGGAAAACCGGCCGCCTCCTTCCAGAGCATGATCCGGACCGTGCCGAAAGGCTTGTGCAGACCGGAGATTTTGACGATGAGGGTTTCGGCTGCGGCGGTGTGTTGCCAGCCGAAGATAACCGCGAGGACCAGCCAGGAGACGGATCGCTTCATGTATCCCCTTCCGGAAGATGGAGTGGCTGCCGGCCCCGGTCGGGAGCGGAAGCCCGATTCTTGTAGCACAACTTCCCCCGCGGCGCGACCATTTTTCGGCTGCCGCGGCGCAGGTCATAGGTAGTGCGGCGCCGCGGCCGTTTCTTAGCGCAGCTGCGGCGCTCCGGCATCAGGCGGCGTGGCGGGTTCCTGCGTCTGCAGCTCCTGTTCCGGCGCAAGCTCCTGACCGGCAGGGGGTGCCGGGGCGCTGCCGTGTTTCGGGCAGTACTCGGTCGGCTCGGTCCCCGGGAGGAAGAACTCCTCGCGCGGGTGCGGGCACTCCGGCGTGGCGAGCTTCCCGGTCGACGGGTCGATGGTCGCCGTGACGACCGTCTCCGGTTTGGCGAAGTCGGGCGCGGGCTTGCCGGCCAGTGCCCCCTTCATGAAGCGTCCCCAAATCGGTGCGGCGACGGCGCCGCCGGTGAAGCCGCGCCCGCCGGGCTTCGGCTTGTCCTGGCCGACCCAGACCCCGGTGACGAGCTGCGGGGTGTACCCCACGAACCAGGCGTCGCGGTAGTCGTCGGTGGTGCCGGTCTTGCCGGCGGCAGGGCGCTCCTGGCTGAACTTCTTGAGCCCCTTGGCGGTCCCGTAGGTAAGGACGTCCTTCAGCATCTGGGTGGTCACGTAGGCGGTGGCCGGGGCCAGCACCGGGGTGACCGCGGGGGGGATCTCGGTCCAGGTGCGGCGCCTCTGGTCGTAGATCCGGATGATGGTGCGCGGCTCGGAGCGCAGCCCACCGCTGGCGAGCGGCGAGTAGGCCGAGACCAGCTGGCTCAAGGTCACCTCGTCGGTACCCAGGGCAAGCGAGAGCCCGTTTTGGGGGTGCAAGGAGAGCCCGAGGGTGCCGGCGAATCCCGAGAAATAGGGGACCCCGATGGCGTCCAGAAGCTTCACGGCGATCACGTTGTTCGAGTGCGCCAGCGCCTCGCGCAGCGGGAGCTCCCCGAACCCCTTGCGCTCGTAGTTCACCGGCGTCCAGCTCTGGCCGTTGCCCCGGTCGTAGGCGACGGGCGTGTCGTTCATGAGGGTAGCGGCGGTGAAGCCTTTCTCGAGCGCCGCGGCGTAGATGAGCGGCTTCACCGAGGAGCCGGGCTGGCGCTTGGCCAGGAAGGCGCGGTCGTAGGGGCTGGCGGCGAAGTCGACCCCGCCCGCGGCGGCAAGGACGTCGCCGGTGGCCGGATCCTGGCAGAGGAGCGCCCCCTGCAACTTGGGCGAGAGTTTTCTCACCCCGTCGCGCAGGGTATCCTCGGCCAGCTTCTGCAGGTTGAGGTCCATGGCGGCGATGACGTCGAGTCCCCCCTGTTCGAGGACTCCGGCGCCGAAGCGCTCGATGAGCTTCGCCTTGACGTGCGCCAGGTAGTAGGAGGCTTTGCCCGGCTTGATCACGGTCGCCGGGTGGGCCATCAGGTTCTGGCGCTCCCGCTCGCTGATCATCTTCATGTCGACCATGCGCTTGAGCACCACCGAGCGGCGCAGTGCCACCTTCTGGGGATCCCCCAGCGGGTTGTAGCGTCCCGGCGCCTTCGGGATGCCGGCCAAAAGCGAGCACTCCGCGTCGGTGAGTTCCTGGGGCTGCTTGTCGAAGTACAGGCGCGCCGCCTGAGCGATCCCCCAGGCGCCGTTACCGAAGTTGATCTCGTTGAAGTACATCTCGAGGATCTGTGCCTTCGAGTACTTCTTCTCGAAGTCCATGGCGAGCTGGGCTTCCTTCACCTTGCGGTCCAGGGTCTTCTCGCCGGTTAAGAACTTGTTCTTGATGAGCTGCTGGGTGATGGTCGAGCCCCCCTCGGCCATGCGCCCCTTGGCGACGTCCTTCACGAGGGCGCGCGCGATCCCCTTGAAGTCGATGCCGTTGTGCTCGTAGAAGCGGGAATCCTCCACGGCCACGAGGGCATCCTGCAGGAATTTGGGGATCTGGTTGATGGGGGTCCAGTAGCGGCCGGTGGGGAGGATGCGCCCGGCGAAGCGGCCGTCCCGGTCGAAGACCCGGATCGATCCGGTGCCGGCAGGGAGCAGGGGGAAGTTGGCGATCTTTTCCGCAAACGCGGAGGAAAGCGGAAGCACGATGAGAAAGGCCGCCAGGGCAAGACCCTTGAGCAGCCTCGAGGACAGCGGGGTAACGGGAGACGACAAGAGATGTTCTCCTTTTTAAGCGGGATGCGCTCGGTAATTTTTACTCCTTCCGGACAAGCCGCGTCAAGCTGCAAATCTCCCCGAAGCTCGCAGCCCCCCTCCCCCTTGACCCGGGAGTGCACCTGCACCGGATGCCGGGTGGTCCGATCCATCCCGCCTCCCCACTGCTCGCTCCCCGGTCCGGAAGCGAAGCTCGCTCCACATCCATCCCATCCCTGGGTAAAAGCCACAAGACGATCCAAAAGATGGCTTTGTAAAAGCAGCCAGTTAAGAGGAACCTTCAACAAGCTTTTTAGCCCCTAGAGGAGTCAAAAATCTTTGAACGTGGCATAAGAGGACACGATTTTTTTGGATGTAAGTCACCACATGGCCGATAAGAGCATTAAAGACGATACTCAACATCCATGAGGAGGCATCATGTCCGAACCAGTAACTGAAGAATCCCTTCGTGCGCGGGCTATAAAGATTTGTAACGATTTCATGGTCGACAAATATGTAGAAAGCGTAAAAGCATCAAAATGCCCTTGTCTGGATGAACCTGGCTATTTGATCTTTTCTCCGAATGATAATAACCAGATGGTATATATCTCCAGTGACACGATTTTTAGGGGTATGCTTGAGAGTCCCGAGAGCAAATTGCAGGCAGTTCCATTTTCAAACAGGGACGACATTGTTGAATTTATTAGATGGTTCTATGTAGCCAGAAAAAACAGTGGCATCATGGAAAGCCTCAAAGAAAATTGCTCTTTTGACGATTCTTGTATTGAGGATCTGTCCGATGAGGATATTGATGAATTTCTTTTCAATACATTTATCGGACCATCCAGCATGAACGGTTTATATTGTCAAAAGCAAGGGCTTACGGGCTGTTGTTTTTATACTACAGGGTGTGATGTACAAGGCGTTTGATCGCCTGTACCTTAATGGGGTAGCGTTGTCTCACCTTGGCATGCTGCCCCAGTTCTCGACCCCACCAGTTTGGCCGCTTAATTCTCCCTCATTTTGATCCTCTTGTATCCTCTGGGATTCACTTATACCTTTTACCCATCCCCCAGGTTGCGTCTCTCCAATTCCCCTTGACTCAAATACCCGCCAGGGGTATGTTTGATCTTACTGCATACCCCTACCGGGTATCCAAGGAGTCGTTATGGAAGAGAGTCAGAAAAAACTGCTGGCCCGGGTCAAGCGCATCGGCGGCCAGGTGGCGGGCGTCGAGCGGATGTTGAACGAGAAGCGCTACTGCGTCGATATCCTGAACCAGATCGCGGCGGTACGCTCGGCACTGGACGCGCTCGGGGTGGAGCTCTTGACGCGGCACCTGGAGAGCTGCGTCCTTGGTCACGGCAGCGACAACGAGCACCCGGAAGCTAAGGCCATGTCGCAGCAGGAGCTTCTGGCCGAGGTAAAGACCGCCCTGTCGCGGTTTCTCTAGAGGAGAAGGACCATGACTACAGCTAAGACTGCACGCTGCGAACTGCCGCTGGTGGGGATGCACTGCGCCGGATGCGCCGGACGCATCGAGAAAGCCCTGGCCCAGGCAGACGGCGTCGAAACGGCCAGCGTCAACTTCGCCACCAGCCGCGCCACGGTCAGCTACGACCCGCAGGCGACCGGGGTCGAGGCATTGAGCCAACTGGTGCGCGATATGGGCTACCAGGTGATCGATTCCCCGGCGGGTGCCGAGGGGGCCGACAGCGACGAGGTCCGGGCGGCCGAGAGCGAGGTGCGCGCGGCCGAGTACCGCGAGCAGAAGATCCGCTTCCAGCTCGCCCTGGCGCTCTCCCTGCCGGTGCTCATCCTCGCCATGGCGGGGCACCTGGTGCCGGCCTGGGAGGAGTTCTTCGATTTTCCTGGGCGCAACTGGATAGAACTCGCCCTGACCACGCCGGTCCTCTTCTGGGCCGGGCGCGGCTTTTACACCGGAGCCTGGGCGGCAGCAAAGCACCGGGTGGCCGACATGAACACCCTGGTTGCCCTGGGGACCCTCTCCGCCTACCTCTACAGCCTGGCAGCCACCCTCTTCCCTGCCTGGTTCGCCCAGGCCGGCGGCGCACACGCGGCCCACACTGGCGCCCCGGTCTATTACGAGGCGGCGGCTGCCATCGTGACCCTCATCCTCATGGGGCGACTTCTGGAGGCCCGCGCCCGCGCCAAGACCGGCGGCGCCATCCGGGCGCTCATGGGGCTGCAGCCCAAGCTTGCCCGCGTGGAGCGCGACGGGGTGGAACAGGACCTCCCGGTGGCGGAGCTTCGGGTGGGTGACCTCGTCCTGGTGCGCCCCGGCGAGAAGGTGCCGGTAGACGGCGAACTCGTCGAGGGGGGCTCCAGCGTGGACGAGAGCATGCTGACCGGCGAACCGCTCCCGGTGCAGAAAAAACCCGGCGACACGGTGATCGGCGCGACCCTCAACAAGACCGGCGCCTTCAAGATGCGGGCGACCCGGATCGGGCGCGACACGGTGCTGCAGCAGATCGTGCGCCTGGTGCAGGAGGCCCAGGGTTCCAAGGCCCCGATCCAGCGCCTGGCCGACCTGATCGCCTCCTACTTCGTTCCGGTGGTGCTCTGCCTCGCCATTGCCACCTTCGTCGTCTGGTTCGACCTGGCGCCGCCGGAGTCGCGCCTCACCATGGCGCTGGTCACCATGGTCTCGGTGCTCATCATCGCCTGCCCCTGCGCCTTGGGGCTCGCCACCCCCACCGCCATCATGGTGGGGACCGGTCGCGGCGCGCAGAGCGGCATCCTGATCAAGGGGGGCGAGGCGCTCGAGAAGGCACACCGGCTCACGACCGTCGTCCTGGACAAAACCGGCACCATCACCCGCGGCGTGCCGGCGGTGACCGACCTCCTGGCAGTGAACCTCGAGGAGAGCGCGCTCCTCACCCTGGCAGCCTCCGCCGAGGCCGGGAGCGAGCACCCGCTGGGCGAGGCGATCGTCCGTTCCGCCAAGGAGCGCGACCTTCCCCGCTACCCGGCCAGCGCGTTCCAGGCACTCCCCGGACAGGGGATCGAGGCCACGGTCGAGGGGCACCGGGTCCTGGTCGGGACGGCGGCGCTCCTGGCCGAGCGCGGCCTCAGCGTCAATGAAGGCGAAGCGCACCGACTCGCCGACCAGGGGAAGACGCCGGTCTACGTGGCTCTCGACGGCAATTTTGCCGGCATCATCGCGGTCGCCGACCCGGTGAAGGAAGGGTCGCGCGCGGCGATCCAGCGCCTGCACGAGCTGGGACTCGAGGTGATCATGCTGACCGGCGACCAGCGGCGCACCGCCGAGGCGATCGCCCGCGAGGTCGGCGTGGACCGGGTACTGGCCGAGGTGCTCCCCGAGGCCAAGAACCAGGAGATCAAAAGGCTGCAGGGGACCGGCAAGCTGGTCGCCATGGTGGGCGACGGCATCAACGACGCCCCGGCGCTCGCCCAGGCGGACGTGGGGATCGCCATGGGAACCGGCACCGACGTTGCCATGGAGGCGGCCGACATCACCCTGGTGCGCGGCGATCTAAACGGCGTGGTGGCGTCAATCGCGCTCTCCCGCGCCACCATCGCGAACATCAAGCAGAACCTGTTCTTCGCCTTCATCTACAACATCCTGGGGATCCCGATCGCCGCCGGCGCGCTCTACCCCTTTACCGGCTGGCTCTTGAGCCCGATCATCGCATCGCTCGCCATGGCGCTTTCCTCCGTGAGCGTGGTGAGTAACGCCCTGAGGCTGCGCGGCTTCAGCGTACAGAGGAGCTAAACCATGGACGGCATCCAGATCCTGGTAACCTTGGGCGGCATCGCCCTCATCGCGGCAACGCTCTGGTTCTTCTTCGGCAAGAGCGCCGGTCCCGGCACGGGGAAAAAGAAGTACTCCTGCCCCATGCACCCCTGGATCACCAGCGACGATCCGGCAACCCCCTGTTCCCTGTGCGGGATGCCGCTGGTGCAAAGCGACGGGCCGAAGCAGTAACCCGTCACCAGCGAGCCCGGAAGAAGGTTCCTCGGACCGTTCGGGATGCTGGGCGTAGTGCAACCGCATGCAGCTCTCCGCCAAGTCGGAGCGAATGATGATTCGCCCCTACCGGGCCCTTCTCCCTGAACTTCCCTAGGCACCCAAAAAAGGGGCCAGTCTCTACAGGCTGGCCCCTTTTCACGAGGCAGGTGCGTCTATCAGGTCCCTAGGGCTCCTTCGTGGGGGCAGGCTGCGCCTGCAGGCGGCGCCCCATGATGAGCGCACCGGAAACGACGGCCAGTCCCGCCAGCACCAGGTTCGAGATGAGGAAGGCGTGGCCGCTTCCCCGGTGCTCGAGCGAACCCCAGAGCACCCCGGCCATGAGGCTTCCCAGCGCCTGCCCCACCACCCGCGCAATGGAGAGGAGCCCGGAGGCGACCGAATCGGTCTCCTCGGGAGCCAGCGATAGGACGGCGGCGTTGTTCGCCGCCTGGAACAGCGCGCGCCCCAGCCCTATCCCGCCCAGCCCCAGCGCCACACTTCCGGTGATCCCCTGCAGGCAGGAAGCGAGCGCCATCACCGCGCTCCCCGCCCAACTCACCAAGGTGAACCCCTTGCGGTCCGAGAGCTTTCCGGCCCAAGGCCCCAGGAAGAGCAGCATGAGCGGCGGCACCAAAAGCACCAGGCCGACCCGCCCCGGGGTCATCCCCCCCGCCTCCAGATAAAAGGGCCACAGGACGTTGGTCCCGAAAGACTGGGCGAAGAAGAGGACCGTTGCCAACAGCGCCAGGAGAAAGCGCGGCGCCCGCGCCGCACGGCGCAGCCCCTCTTTAAGCCCCACGCCGCGCAGTTCGCCCAAACGCCCCGAGAGCGCCAAGGCCACCATCCCCAGCGGCAGGTTCAGGTAGAAGATGCTGCGCCACCCCAGGAGGTCGACCAGGAAGCCCCCCACCGGCGGCCCGGTCAGGGTCCCGGCCGCCACCGAGCCGGCCACCATCCCAAGCGCCCACCCCTTGCGTTCCGGAAAGGTCGCCGCGGCAAGCCCCGGCACCAGCCCGATCACCCCCGCCCCGGCGATCCCCTGCAGGAAGCGGAGCGTGAAGAGCCACCCAAGGTTGGGGGAGAGCCCCAACAACAGCGAGATGGCACTGAACGTCAGCAGCGAGACCCGGTAGACCCGCACCGTCCCGAAGCGCCCGGCCAGCCCCGACAGGGGGAGAAAGGCGAGCGCCGAGCCGATCAGGTAGAGCGATGCCGCCCACTGCACCCCGGCGGCGTCGCTGTGGAAATGGGCCGCCAGCGAAGGGAGCGCCAGGTTCAGCGCACTGGCATCGAGGGTGGAAAGGGTGACGCCGATAAGCAGCGCAGCCAGGCGCAGGTCGGCGCGAAAAATGGTGAACCGTCGAAACATCTCAAACATCCTCATTCCCAGCCGGGCACGGCGCCTGGGCGGCACCGCACCGATCGGGCTCTTCTGTTGGGGCAGCAACCAGCCGGGCACGCCTGCCCCGGGCCGCGGCTTTTTCGGCTCCTCGCGGGAAAACGGAAGGGTGCCCGATTAAAACAGCCCTCCGTTTTTTATCAGGGCTCCATTCACCCATATTCTAATGAGTTACCTGCCGCACCGGTCGAACAGGTGCAATCAGGGACATCCTTCCCCCGCGGCCGCCTCCCCATTCTACCCTTATCTTTCGACTAGTTACAAATTTTAACATTATGGCACCATTCCTGAAGTATCTCATGAAAGGATCCGGCAGACACCGGTAAGCCGGCAGACCGGCACCGGATCCCATGCTATGTCATTTAGAATGGGGAGGAAGTATGAAAAGGAGATCCGTCTTTCTGTTTTTGTGCCTTTGGGCGCTGCTGGTTGCCGGCTGCGGCAAGAGTTCCCCGGGAACCGTGGTCCAGGCGAGTTCCGGCAAGGATCTTTTGGATCCTCTGGCCCTGCAGCAGTTCGCCAACGACCTGCCGCTCATCCCGATCGCGGTGCCGGATACCACGACCGTGCCGGGGGCCGAGTCCTACACCGTGGTGGCCGAGCAGAGCGCCGGCTACGATTTCGGGCTGCGCAAGAAGGACGGCAGCGAGTTCGTCAACCCGGCCACCGGCGCCCCGATCCGCACCACGGTCTGGGGCTATACCACCAACGGGATCAAGGCGGGCTACCTGGGTGCCACCATCGAGGCGCGCTCCACCCTCCCCGGAGAGACCGGCAAACCGGTGCAGGTTAAGTACCTCAACAACCTGCGCAGCCCAAGCGGGCAGTTGCTCGTGAAGCACCTGCTCACCGTGGACCCGACCCTCGGGGGGGCGAACATGGGGGACCCCGAGATCCGCATCGTGACGCACCTGCACGGCGGCCACGTGGCACCCGAGTTCGACGGCCACCCCGAGGCCTGGATCACCAACAACCCGGCCGCAAGCGGGCTCCCCGCCGATCCCGTCAGCGGCCGTCCCGAGCGCCCCGCCAGCAACACGGTCAGCTACCGCTACACCAACGACCAACCCGCCAACCAGCTCTGGTACCACGACCACGCCATGGGGATCACCCGGCTCAACGTCTACGCCGGCCTCGCCGCCAACTACCTGTTGCGCGACAGCAGCGAAGATGCCCTGAACCTGCCGCGCGGCGCCTACGAGATCCCGCTGGTGATCCAGGACAAGTCCTTCAACGAGGACGGGTCGCTGCACTGCGACTCCAACGCCCTTTTGAACCCGGACGGCAACCAGGTCACCCTGGACGGCAAGCCGGTGTTCAGCTCCAACCCCGAGTTCTTCGGCAACGTGATCACCGTGAACGGCAAGGCCTGGCCCAAGCTCGAGGTGGAGCCGCGCAAGTACCGATTCCGCATGCTGAACGGTTCCGATTCCCGCTTCTACCACATCTGGCTCGAGCGCAGCGACGGGCTCCCGATCCCGGCTGGCGCCATCACCCAGATCGGCAACGACGGCGGGCTCCTTCCGGCTGCGGTCTCCGGCATCGGCAGCCAAGAGGAACACGGCTTGCTGCTCGCCCTGGCCGAGCGCGCCGACCTGATCGTCGACTTCTCGAAGTTCCCGGCCGGCACGAAGATCACCGTCCGTAACGACGCCGCCACCCCCTACCCGAGCGGCTCGGAGGTGAACCCGGCCACCACGGGGCGGATCATGCAGTTCAGGGTCACGAAGCCGCTCGCGCAGGCCGATACGAGCCAGCTCCCGGCCAACCCGCGCGCGCTCTCCGCACTGGCGGCACCTGACAACGTGCGTCTGGTCGACCTGCAGGAGACCGAGGAGAACGGTGCCTACCTGTACGACCCGATGACCGGCTCCATCTCGAAGCGGCTCAAGATCCTTTTGAACGGGCTCCCCTTCGACGCGCCGGTCACCGAGAACATCCGGCTCAACGACGTGGAGGACTGGATCATCATCAACAACACCGTGGACATGCACCCGATGCACCTGCACCTGGTGCACTTCGAGGTGATCGAGAAAGGGAGCATCACCCCGGGGGCCTACACCCCGGCCGACGGTGCAGGCGGGATGCCGCAGGTGGCGCCCGGCGGGCTGCGCCCCTCCACCAACCCCGACGGGACTGCCGCGGACGCCGATTCGCCCTACACCGTGCAGCCACAGGAGGGGGGCCTCAAGGACACCGTTCGGGTCCCCCCAGCCGACGACCTGCTGGGGAGCCAGGGGTACGTGCGGGTCCGGGCGAAGTTCGACCTGATCGGGACCTACATGTGGCACTGCCACATCCTGGCCCACGAGGACCACGAGATGATGCGCCCGTTCCGGGTGCAGTAGCCACGGTCACTCGACCAGCACAGCAAAAAAAGAAGCGGCGTTCCCTGAAGGAGCGCCGCTTCTTGTTTGGCAGGACAAGCGAGGTTCCATGCAAGGTCCCTATCCCTATCCCAGCCCCTAGTCCCTAGCCCCTGGTTCCAGCCCAAAGAGCCGCTCGACCACCTCGCGCCGGTAGTCGAAGATGGCGCCGATTTTCCTGCGCACCATCCCGGATGCCAGGCTTCCCAACGGTCCCAGCGGCAGGGCGAAGTGCACGATGTCGCGCATCTCCACCCCCTGGGGGACCTCCCGGAACAGGTGCTGGTGGTGCCAGAGCCGGTAGGGCCCCAGGCGCTGCTCGTCCACGAAGTAGTGCGGTGCCTCGCAGTGGGTGATCTCGGTCACCCAGGAAAGCGGCAGCCCCAAAAGCGGGGTCACCGTGTAGGTTATGATCATGCCTGCGTACATCTCGCTCTGGGGTGGGGAGGTCACCTTGAAACCGAGCCAGGGCGGCGTGATGGTGGCCAGGTTCTCGGGGCAGCCAAAGAAATCCCAGGCCTTGTCGAGGGTGATGGGGAGCAGGTGCACCTGTTCGAAACGTTCCACTGACATCGATACCTTCCTCTGCAGCACCAGGGCCTGAATCTTCCGGATACCATGACGATTGCCGATTCTTTCCAGGACCGGCGTCACTGTCTCAACCACCCGAAGGTGATGGCTTAAAAGCTACCAGAGTTCGCTTCCGACTCAACCGGCACGGCCGCCTTCTCTTCAGGAAAATCGCTAGCTGGTCGCGGTTTGTTTAACATTGACATCGCAAAGAGCTTGTCCTACCTTACCTGCGCGAGGTTCCTTCGGCGATCGGCGGTACTGGCCACAGATCCAGTCTGCCGGCACGCGAAGCTCCGCCATCCCACACAAACCAGGAGGTAGTATGAAGAAGTGGCGCTGCATCATCTGCGATTATGTCCACGAGGGCGACGATCCGCCGGCAACGTGCCCGGTGTGTGGGGTGGACTCCAGCAATTTTGAAGAGGTAGCTTAGCGGCAGGGCCAGCCCCTAATCGGGCGACCGGCTGGGCTGGAAGATGCGAAAGGCGCACCGGGTGGTGCGCCTTTTTTTGTTTTTGCTTCAGGGTCTCTCTGGCGCCGAGCCGCGCCACGGTACTCAGGTTGGACGGCACCCGCCGGTGCGGGATGGAAGGCTTTCGTGTCCGGGAACAGCTGGGGGGTGCCGGCCGGGGATCAATTCGTGGCAGTATCGTCGAGGACGCTTACGTTTTTGCCGCTGCGCTTGGCGCGGTACAGCGCCTGGTCGGCCCGGGCCAGCAACTCCTTCAACGAGCACTCACGCTTGGTGCTCCGGCTCGCCACGCCGAGACTGGCGCTGACCTGCACCTTGATGGGGCCAATCGTCAGCCCCAGCCCCGCGATCCGGCTGCGTATCCGCTCCGCCACCCGCAGTGCATCCTTGGCGCGGGTCCCCGGCAGGAGCACGGCGAACTCCTCGCCCCCGTAACGGGTGGCAAGGTCCGCGCCGCGCAGGGCGTCCCTTATTACTCCTGCGACCCCGGCGATGACCTGGTCCCCGGCGGGGTGGCCGAAGGTGTCGTTGAGCGCCTTGAAGTCGTCGATGTCGATCATGATGAGTGCCTGGGGGTGCTCCTCGCGGCGCCCCTCCTCGATTTCCAGGAGTTCCTCGAAGGCGCGCCTGTTCAAAAGCCCGGTGAGCGCGTCGCGCAGCGAGAGTTCCTGGAGTTCCCGGTACTCGTGGGCTTTCTCCAGGGCGGCAGCCAGGCACTCGCCGATGCTGGAGAGGAAATCGGTGGAGACCGCCGGACCGCCGGCCTCGCTCATCCTGAGGTTCCCCAGACCGACGGGGAACTGTACGGTGATGTCGTAACCCTGGTCGCCGCGCCCGGCCGGAACGCTGAAGCGCCGCTGCCGGGCGGGACCGGTTGCCGGCTCGGGGACCAGGCAGGCCCCTAAGGGACCCGGTTGGCCGAGGAAGCTCAAGCTCTCCATGCTGCCGCCGGGAAAGGCGAACTGGGCTCTGCTGAACCCGAAGTAGCGGTAGAGCCACTGCGCCGCGGTCGAGCAGACCTTTTTGGGGTCTCGTTCGCCGAAGATGGCGCAGCAAAAGGCTGCCAGGAAGCGGGCCTCGTTGAGCTGCTGCAGATCGCCCCGGCTCGGCTCCATCCCTTCCACGAAGTTCCAGGCAGGTGCAGACTCTTCGAAATCGTCGTATACCTGGTACGCCATTTCTGAACCACACGTTCTCGGACTCACTCTCGGTCCTTTCGTTGGGGCTGGCACCCTCTGGAAAATCAGCTACGGTCCCCGTAATGAGCAACCACCGTGCCAATGTAGCCGTAGATCTTACAGGGAGAGCTACGGAGGATGGAGGGTTCCCGGCGCAGCGGACCACCTGGTGCCCCAAGGCGCCGCCAGGAGCTGGGGGCGCGGCGCTGTCCGGAAAGCTCCTGTCCCGCCATGTGGCCGCAGATCCCCGAAAAAACCTAAGCACCCGGCGCGGGCGGCTCGCCCCCTCCGGCAGGACAGATCTTAGATCCGTCTTACCAAACGCTCCGGGCTTTCGTTGCCCTGCTGCTTCGCGAAGCCGCAAAAAAAAGGCGCCGTCGTCACGGCCTTTGTCAAAAAACCGTCACACGTCGCCTTTTTTGTGTCAGAAAGTGCGCCAAACCGGGCCGCAGCAGGGTGCGATCACCTGGCCTGTTGCGGGACCGGGAGGCTCGAGGAGAGCGAGGGCGCCTGTTTCTCCTGGTGCGATTGCGACTCCGCGGAGATGAGCTCCGCGGTGACCTTGCCCAGGGCGATGGTGGTCTCCATCTTCACCGGAACCTTGCGGGCATCGTCGGTCATCCAGATCAGGAGGTCGCCGGTGCGCCGGAAGATGCCGGCGGTTTTCTGCAACGGTTTCACCACCAGGGTCGCCACCTTGTTGAAATTGGCGAGCCGGATCTCCTCTTTGCGCAGGATCTCCACCGGTACCTCGGCGTAAACCTCGGAATCGTAGATGTGCAGGTACTCGGTCCTCCCGACCTCCAACTGCCGGTTGCGCAGGTAGTAGATACCGGAGAGCGAGTCGAGCACGTCGTCGTCCGGGACCGCGGTGCGCAGTGCGCGGCGCTGCAGGAAATCCACCCAATCGACCTGCTTTTTCCCGGGGTTGATCGTGATGAGCTCGTCGCTTTGGAAGTTCCCCTCGGTCTGGCGGATCTTGGTCATGATGTACTGCCCGTCCACGTGGCGGGTCTCGATCAGGTCGTCGACCGGGTAGAAGCTGGAGATGGCGGCGTTGGATCGGACCCTCAGGACGATGCTGGTGATCCCCTTTTCCTGCTTGGCCTCGAGCTCCGCGCTGCCGATGGGGACCCCGTGCATGGTCAGGACATAGCTCAGCTTTTCCTGCTGGGAGGAGAGGAAGTCGCTCCCCTTCAGGCGCGGTGCCGGAGTCGGCCAGGCGGCCTGGCGCACCGTAGAGACCGCCGGCAGGGCGGGGAGCGGCGGAACCGGACGTGCGACCCGGGTCCCGGCGTGGCGCACCCTCGGCTTGCGGATCCGGGTCTGTTCCTCTTCCGGATCGGCGGCCGGCTCCGGGGGCGCGTCCTGGGCAACTGCCGGCGGCTCGGGAGCTTTCGGCGCTTCCTGCTTTGCCTGCGGTTCAGGCTCCGGTGCGGGCTTGGATTCAGGCTTTGGCTCAGGATGAGTTGCGGGGAGCTGCGCCGGCCCTGCAGCACGCGGCCTAGCCTCCGCTGCCGGCTCGGGGGCGGGTTCCGGTTCCTGGCGCGGAGCGGCCACGGCTTTCGCCTCGGCGAGGTCGACCATGACAACCGGAGGCTGCTGGACCGGCGCCCCGAAGTTGTAGCTGGCGAACATGCCGAGGAGCAGCCCGGGGAGGAAATGGAGCAGGAGCGAACAGGCGAGGCAGAGCGCGAAGGTGCGTATCTTGTGCAGGCGGAGTGTCATAACCTCATTATTGCAAGTTCTGCACCGTCCAAGGGACATGCGGCACTGCGCGTGGGCGCCTGAAAAAGCGTGGCACCGGACGCAGCACTCCCCGGCTCCGGCCCCTGCTGATCCGGCACAAGAATCGGGCGATCAGGGCGCAAGCGCAGACTAAAGGCAGCTCAGCTGGCGCGTGCAGCAGCGGGTACGGGGCGTGACGGGGAATTTCGGACAGGGCTTCAGTGAGGAGACGGCGATCCACCCCGTGGCACCCAGGAACTCGCTGATCAACCCGTTGTCGATCAGCTCTTCCAGCTTGGACGCCAAAGCAACGGTTACACTCTGATCGGGGCAGCGCACGAGGATTACCATGACAAGTCTCCTGGGCCGTCAAAAAACGGCGCTAGATGCAGCTGTTACGGGGTAGTGGCTTCAGTGGGGAACAACTCAGTTTTATACACAACCTGCGATCAATAGTAAAGTTTAAAATACACTAACCATATCCGATACCCTGGCCTCACCAGGATCCTCACCCAGCGCGCCCCTTCAGCGGGGTCATCGAGGCCTGCCAACCTGCGGCCTGCGCAAAGAGGGGTGGCTCAAGGTCCGGCTCACTTTCGGTTGAGCCACTCCCCAAGGCAAAAAATGAGGGGCGCCCTTTAAAGCACCCCTCCCTTTCCAGCTTCGCTCCATCTTGTCCCGATCCTGCGAAAGTCCTCCCAGCCGCTGAGAAGCCTCTCGTTTCAGGCCCCGCATTCCGGGCGATCAATCCACACACCCTTCAGAGCCTTATCTGCTACTTCCTCAACCTCAACCTTAACCTGTTTCAAGCCCCCAGCGCGTGCTGCAGGTCCTGGTCCGCGGTGGTGATCGGGCCCAGGTCGTAGTTCTTCACCAGGACGTCCAGAACGTCGGGCGAGACGTAGGCCGGCAGGGACGGACCCAGCCGGATCCCCTTCACATCCAGGTAGAGCAGGCTCAAAAGGATGACGTGGGCCTTCTGCTCGTACCAGGAGAGGATCATGGAGAGCGGCAGGTCGTTCACCCCGCAGTGGAAGGCCTCGGCGAGCCCGGTGGCGATGCGGATCGCGGAGTAGGCGTCGTTGCACTGCCCCACGTCCAGAAGGCGCGGGATCCCGCCGATGTCGCCGAACTCCAGCCGGTTGAAGCGGTTCTTGCCGCAAGCCAGGGTCAGGATCACGCAGTCCTTGGGAACCTTCTCGGCAAGCTCGGTGAAGTAGTTGCGCCCGAACTTGGCGCCGTCGCAGCCGCCGATCAGGAAGAAGCGCCGGATGGCGCCGTTTTTCACCGCATCGATGACCCGGTCGGCCACCTTGAAGACCGCCTCGTGCCCGAAGCCGACCAGGATCTGCTGCCCCGGCATCTCGGGGAGGTCGGGAAGCGCGAGCGCCTTGTCGATCACCGGGGTGAAGTCGTACCCTTCCAGATGCGGGATCCCCGGCCAGGCCACCTCGCCCCAGGTGAAGAGCCGGTCGGTGTACTCGCCGGCGGGCTTTTGGATGCAGTTGGTGTTGAAGACGATGGCCCCCCTGAAGTCGGGGAGTTCCTTCACCTGGTTCTGCCAGGCGGTGCCGAAGTGCCCGGCGAAGTGGGGGTACTTCCTGAGGCCCGGGTAGCCGTTGGCCGGGAGCATCTCGCCGTGGGTGTAGACGTTGATCCCCTTCCCGTCGGTCTGCTTCAGGATTTCCTCCAGCATCGGGAGGTCGTGCCCGGAGACCACGATCCCCTTGCCGCGCCGGGTTCCCAGGTTCACCAGCATCGGCTCGGGAGCCTGGAAGCGCTGCTCGTGTCCCTGGTAGAGGAGCTCCATGGTGCGCAGGTTCCACTTGCCGCATTCAAGCGAGAGGTTCACGAAGTCGTCCAGGGTGGCCTGCGGGTTCTCGGTCATGGCCATCGAGCGGTGGATGAAGGCGTAGATCTCGTCGTCCTCCTGACCAAGCTCCGTGGCGTGCCAGGCAAAGGCCGCCATCCCCATCAGCCCGGAGATCAGGATCTCGATCCCGGAGAGGATGTTGGGATCCTGGTGCCAGGTTAAGACGCCGTGCTGGCGCCCCTGTTCGACGAGCCCCTGGGTGTCGCCCGCCGGGGTCCACTGGGCCGGCCCCTCGGTCAGTTCCGGTGCGGCGCTCCCGTTCTTTGCCTGGAAGGCGTCCTGGTAGAGGACTTTGGCCCGCTCCTTCATCAGGTGGCACTTCCTGAGCCGGCGCGCGATGTCCTCCGGGTCGAAGTTCACGTTGGTCACCCGGGTGAAGAAGCCGTCCAGCATGAAGCGGTCCACCTCTTGGTCCTTCTGCCCCAGCCGGCGCGCCTGGTCCGCGTAGAGCGCGACCCCCTTCATGCCGTGGATCATCAGGTCGAGCAGCGCGGAGACCTGCGGGTCCTTGCCGCAGTTCCCGATCACGTCGCACCCCACCCCACGCGCCGCCTGTTCGCACTGCCGGCAGAACATTTCCTTTTCCATAGTTCGTCCTCTCTTAAGATTAGAGTTTGCCAACCGGAAGAGTGTTGCAGATGCGGCGAGATTTTCAAGGATGCGGGGCAGAAAGGGGCAGATAAGAGGGGAAGGAGAGCGGCGGGTTACCAGGGGGATCTGTCGAGGGAACGAGCAAAGTTCTTGTCCACGCAGTTTTGTGGCCGAATTCTCGTCCCCCCCTTTGTGAAGGGGAGGACGTGACGCCAGCTGGATGGCCTGCATTTGGGAAAGTACCTTAGTTTGGGGAATGGCCCGGCGAGCCGGTTGGCGCGCAACATGCGCCATCCGGTGCATCAGAGGTCGATGAGCTCGAAGAGGAGTTCCACCAGTTCGGGGTCCAGGTTCTTCCCCTTCATGCTGGTCAAAAGGGCGCGCAGCTCGGCGCCGCAGAGCCCCTTGCGGTAGGGGCGGTCCATGGTGAGAGCGTCGCAGATGTCGGCGGCCGCCACGATCTGGGCCGGCAGGGGGATCAGGTGCGCCTTGAGGCCGAAAGGGTAGCCGGTGCCGTCGAAGCGCTCGTGGTGGTAGAGCACGATGTCCTGCACGGTCTTCGAGAGGTTCGCCTTGCGCACCACCTCGGCCCCCCATTCGGGGTGCTTCATGACCACCTTGAACTCGTCCTCGCTGAGCGCCCGCTCCGCGTTCAGGATCGCCTCGGGAACCCCGATCTTGCCGCAGTCGTGCAGCCAGCTGCCGTAGCGGATCTCCTTGCGGGTGCGCTCGGGGATGTTGCGCGCCTCGGCGAGCCTCAAGGCGAGCGTGGCCACCCGGTCGCAGTGCCCCTTGGTGGAGGCGTCCTTAAGTTCGATGGTCTGGGCCAGGGAGTGCAGGATGAACTCGTCCTCGCGCTGCAGGGACTGCAGCACCCGGTAGCGGCGGATGCCGTCCTTCACGGCGAGGAGCATCTCCGATTTCTTCCACGGTTTCAGGACGAAGCGGAACACCTCGCCCGAGTTGATGGCCGCGAGTGCGGTAGCGAGGTCGGCGCTGCCGGTCATCATGATCTTCACCGTGTGCGGCGAAATCTCCTTGATGTGGCTGAGCAGCTCCACCCCGCGCATCCCCGGCATCTCGTTGTCGGAGACCACCACCGCAACCGCCTGTTCCTCCACGATCTGGAGCGCCTCGAGCGGCGAATTGGCCGTCAGCACGTTCAGGCCGCGGTTGCGGAACATGGCGCTGGTATAGGTCAGCACGCTTTTTTCGTCGTCGACAAAGAGCACGGTTTCCTGACTCATGCGCTCCCCTCCCCTGTCGACGTTACAACTCCCTTACTCATTGCGAGCTCCGATTCACAACCTGCGTTTGCCGGCACTGGATGAGACGGCCAGAGCCGGCTTGTAGACTCATCGGCAGGGTGCCACAAAACTGAAACGAAATCGGGGAATATCAGAAAATCTAAGCTATGCATGACGCAGCTGTGTCTAAACGGCCACTCATATGACGAGCGTTGCCCCGTTCAGCCCGGCAGGACTGCAAGAGGTTGCTGGGTGAGAGGTGGAAAAGGGGAGTTTCGGAAGCGGGTGCAGCAGGGCGCCTCAGCCGTGCAGCAGGCGCAGCTCGTAGCTGAGCTCCTCGGCCTTGTACGGTTTGGCGACGGCGGCACAGAAGCCGTACTCCTTGTGCCGCGCCATCACCGGATCGTAGGAGTAGCCGCTCGAGACGATGAGTTTCGCCGCGGGGTCGATGGCGAGGATCTGCTGGGCGACCTCCACCCCTCCCATCCCGCCGGGGATGGTGAGATCGAGGATCCCGGCCAGGAACGGCTCCCCCGCCTGGAAGCGCTCGCGGTACAGCTCGACCGCCTCGGCCCCCTCCGCGCAGACCACCGTCTGGTACCCCAGGAAAGCCAGGGTCTTTCTGGAGAACTCGCGGATCATCTCCTCGTCGTCCAGGATCAGCACGGTCCCGCCCGGTCCGGCGGCAAGCGGCCGCACGGGGAGCGCCTCCTCCGCCGGCTCGCCCGCACCCGCGGTCACCGGGAGGCAGATGGTGAAGGTGCTGCCCAAGCCCGGGGTCGACTCGACGGTCACGTGCCCGCCGTGCTTGTAGATGATCGAGTGCACCGAGGCGAGCCCCAGCCCCGTGTTGGTCTGCTTGGTGCTGAAGTACGGGTCGAAGATCCGGGCGAGGTCGGCCTCGGCGATGCCGTGCCCCTGGTCGGCAAAGGAGATGCTCAGGTAGGTTGCCAGCTTGCCGTGGTTGGCATCCTGGCAGCAGCGCGACCCGGCCTCCGCGCTGACGGCGATGGTCCCCCCCTCGGGCATCGCCTGCATGGCGTTCAGGACGATGTTGCTGAAGGCCTGGATCAGCTGCCCCTCGTCGCCCCGGATCTGGGGGAGCCCAGTGGGGAGCTTCAGCTCGCAGCGCACGTTGGAACCGTTCAGGGTGAGCGAGACCGCCTCCTCGATCAGCCTGCCGAGCGCCACCGGCTTTTTCACCGGGGCTCCGCCGGTGGCGAAGGTGAGCAGCTGCTTGGCCATCCCGGCGGCGCGCTGCGACGCCTTGGTGGCGAACTGCAGGTACTCCTGGGCGCGGTGCCCGGAGTCCACCAGGTTGGCGGCCAGCGAGATGAAGCCGAGCACCCCGGTGAGCGCGTTGTTGAAGTTGTGCGCGATCCCCCCCGCCAAGACCCCCAGCGACTCGAGCTTCTGTACCTTGATCGACTGCTCCTTGATCAGTTCGCGGTCGGTGAGGTCGATGACGATGAAGATGGTCTCTTCGCCGTGGCGCTGGTTGGACAGGATGACCCGGCGCACCCGGCCGTTCCTGCAGGTGACCCGCGCCTCGAGCGGCTCGCTCTGCTCTCGCGCGAGCGCCTCGGCCTGGGCGCGCGACATGGCGAGGTGGTACTCGGGATCCGGGAAGACCCGGGCGAACCAGTCGTCGATGCTCCCGATCTCGTCGATCCCGTACCCGAAGCATTCGGCGAAGAAGCCGTTTAAGTACTGCACCCGCCCGTGAAGGTCGGCGGTCAGCACCCCCACCGGCATGACGTCCATGAGCGCCTTCAGGGTCTGTTCGGAATTGCGGGCGGTCTGCTCGGCGTGGATGCGCTCGGTGATCTCCTGTTCCAAAAGCGCGTTGGTCTGGGAGAGTTCCTCCTTGGCCTGCACCTCCATCTCGATGGAGGCGACCAGCTGCCGGTGCAGGCGCTGGTTCTCGGCCTGGCGCTGCTCGAGGGTCTGGGCGAGCCCGTTGAAGGCCTGCGCCACCCGCCCCGACTCGTCGCTGGAGACCACCTCGATGCGCGAGGAGTAGTCACCTTCCTTGATGGACTGGACACCCTTGACGAGGGCGTTATAGGAGCGCGTCACCCGCCGCAGGACCGGCAGGCTCAACCCGGAAACCGCCAGCCAGAAGCAGAGGGTAAGCAGGCCGGAGAGCACCACGTCGTGGTAGAGGGCGAGCTTCAGATCGTCGGTCTGCCGCACGACCTGCACCGTACCGATGAGCGCACCGCTCCCCGGGACCGGGAGCCCGTTCTCCAGGGAGGGCTCGGAGGCGAGGCTCAAGACGTCCTGGGTCTCGGAGATCACCCTGCCGGCAAGGGGGACATCGACGGCGGGAAAGCGGGCCAGCACCCGGCCGTCCACGGTGCGGATCACCACCTTGGCGATGCCGGGGACCTGCCCCGCCTTTTCGGCAACCGAGAGGAGCGCGTCCACGTTTTCGGCGAAAAGCGGCAGGCGCACCGCGTCGGCCAACTGCCGGGCCAGGAGGTGCACCTCTTTTTTGGCGTGTCGGCGCAGGGTACTCGCCTTGTCGAAGCTGTGCAGGGTGATGAAGAGGCAGGAGATCAGGAAGGTCACCACCGTAAAGATGGTAAAGAGCGTGGTCTGCAAACTTCCGGTGCGGTTCGAACCTGGTTGAGTTTGCACAGCTATCCTCCGGCGGCGCTACTTCCTGATGAGAGATTGGATCAGTTCTAGCGGGTAGTTGAGGCGTTTGGCGACCGCCTCGTTGGCCTTGAGCGTCACCCGGCGCGGCGCGGCGAAGGCGGGATCGGGCACCTCGCCCTGGACCAGCTGTTGCGCCATCTCGCCGGTCTGGCGGCCCAGGTCGAAGCGGTCCACCTCGAGAGCCACCAGGGCCCCCAGTTTCAGGTGCGCCGCGGAGAAGGAGAGCACCGGCACCGCCTGGGACTGCGAGAACAGGAAGTAGGCCTCCAGCGTCTCGCTGGTCACCGCGGTCGGATCGGGCAGGAGCCAGAGCGCATCCACCTTCCCTTTCAGGCTCTCCAGCTGGGCGATGGTCTGGCGTGGGTCGTGGACCTCGCGGGTCACCAGTTCCATCCCGTGCTGGCGTGCCGCCTGGCGGGCGAGTTTCAGGTACCACTCGCTGCGCGCCGGATTGTAGACGATGCCGATCCGGTGCGCCCGGAGCCTCTTGGCTACCAGGAGGTACTGCTCGGGCTTCACGGCGAGCCCGACGCCGGCCACCGGTCCGTTGTGGTTCCCAAGCCCCAGCGCCATGAGCGAGATGACCGGGGTGCCGCGCACCTTGCGCAGGGCGGAGAGTGCCGTGTCGCCGACGGCGACGATGAGGCGCGGGCGTTCCTCGCGGACCACACGCGGCAGGTCCGGGTCGGCGTAGTCGGAGAGCACCAGGGTGCGCGAGCGGGCGGGGAAGCTCTCCCTAAGACCGCGCAGCGCCTCGTCGTAGAGCGGCGAGCGCAGGCTCTGCACCACGAGGATGTCGCTGGCGAAGGCGCCTGACGCGGTGACCAGGAGGGTCAGTATGAGAAGGAGGAGCGCTCTCAAAACTTGAACCTCGCTCCGCCTTCCAGCCAGCGTCCGGCATTGGTGTACAGGGTGGTGTTGGTGGTCTGCACACCGCCAAAAAGGTTGTGCCCAGAAAAGAACAGTTCCGGCGAAACGGGGTTGTTCGGGAAAAGCGTCCAGGTCAGGTGGAGGTCCCAGATCATGCCGGCAGATTTCGCCGCATACCCCGGGGCCTCGTTCCAGATGACGTAGTTGGAGGTCAGAGCTCCCCTAAGCCCCAACCGGTTCTCGTCATAGTTCAGCCCGAGCTTGATTATGTGGGGAGGAACGGTCTGCTGGCTGTCCGTTTCCAGCCGTTTGCCGGTGCTGACGTCCTTGGCAAAAAGGTAGGTATAGCCGCTGGACAGGGAGAGTCCGTAGACCGGGACCGTTTTCGCTTCCAGCTCAAACCCCTGGCGGTTCTGGTCCGATACCGTGGCGCTACCCAACGACTCGTTATTCCTCAGGGCGTTGAAGAAGTAGGTCCCCTTAAGCCAGAGGTAGGGGACGAGACCGGTCTCGATGCCACCCTGAACGGTCTTCACCTTTTGGACCCCGGTGTCCGCAGCCAGCATGGGGAGCGAGAAGCCGCGTGCGCCGTAGGCGCGCACGGTTGTCTTTTCACCCAACTGATAGGTAAGCCCAAGGCTGTAGCTCAGGTGTTCCCCGGAGATCCCGGTGATGTCGTAGCGCACACCGGGCAGCACAGAGAAATCGCCAAAGGTGAAGGAAGCGTTCCCGTACCAGGCGTACTGGTCCCAGGTGCGCACGTAGTAGGGGGGATCGGAGCTCAGTTCGTCCCGGGAACTCGCATGCACGTGGGCGTATTCGAACCCCGAAACGAGGTTGGTTTCCCGGTCGCCCAAGGTGACATTAGCATTGAGGCCGCGACTGTTTTCCCGCACCGCGACATCGTTGCTGAAGGAAAGGACGCCGTTTCCGTCGAAGCCGCCGTATTTGGTGTGATCGGCACGCCCGGTCAGGTACCCCAAAACCTCGAGATTGACCCGGTTTGCCACGGGCTGTTGAAGTTTAAGGAAACCGTAGGTGCGACGGTTAAAGTTGTCGTCATGCACAACGCCCCAGGGCGGCAGGTCGCCTTCATCGAGCCCGGGAGCGGCGGTGAGGTGCGAAACGCCGGCGGTGAGCAGCCCGTTACCGGGAAGATTCAAGGAGAACTTGCCGTAGAGGTTGTCCACCCGGGTCCCGGTATTGGGGGTAAGACCGTCGGAGCGCAGGTGCCCGGCATTGAGATAGTAGCCGAAACGCTCCTTGGTACCGCTTACTTCCCCTGTGGTATCTGCCGTGAATCGGGAACCGATCGAGGCGGAAACTTGACCGGAAACCTCACGCTCCGGATTGGGGCTCTTGGTCACGATGTTGATGACCCCGCCAAGCGCCGAGCCCCAGGAACCCGAGGCGGCACCTTTCACGATCTCGATCCGCTCGATCTGCTGCACCGGGATAAGTCCGGGAGAAACGAAGTTCTGGTTGAAGTCGTTTTGGCGGATCCCGTCGATCAGCACCAAAACCGTGGAGTTCAACGCTCCTTGAATGCTGAAGAAGCTGAAGCTGCTGGGGGTGCGCAGGTTGAAGTCAAGCTGGATACCGGGGACCGTCTGCAGAACCTCGGCGAGTGTGTGTGCGTTGAGCCGGGCGATATCCTCAGCCGTGATGACTGTGACATTTTCGGCGATTTTGGAAATGGGACGGGGGATGGGTGAGGTAGTGACAACATTCTCTTCGTCGTCAAACAGTTGAAGTATCCTGCCATCATCTGTCTCCTGGCCGTAAACGGCCCTCACAGTCGTAGTCGATACGACAATGAGTAAGAAACAAATCTGAAGGAATCGGCAGTACCTCAAAAAGGACCTCAAGAAAAACAAGAAAGTGACGATAGCAGCAAACTACTTACTGATTGTTAGTATTTCAACATCCTTCGGGATGACCAATAAAACAAAGGAGAAACTAAATGGAAAACAACGACCAAGAATTCGTAATCATCGAAGAAGGCAGTGAGCACTCCGAAGATCTCTTCGCGTGCTGCACTTCCGGTAGCGCACGGCTGTAAGCATTCAGGTAGTGGAAGGGAGGCTATCTCCCTTCCCTTCCCCTCAACCGACGCGCCCATGGCTTCCGTCACTCCCTCATTGAAAGGGTCCTAACAGCGGAAGCACGATCATAAAATTAAAATCTTGAGAGGGGCATGGCGACGACACCCGTTTGAGCGTCGCGGATGGCTCGCTAATGAAGGCAGAACCTACCACACCGGCCAGCCCCATGTAAACACTTTCATCATAAGGAAGTCTTGTCGAAATATGGCTCATGATCGTTCTCTCGCGGCGGTCCGGCGCAGACTCTGAGGAACACCGATGCATTTGCAATTGTCTCGTTACGTTAAGATCTACCCCTTGTCAGACGGCTCTAACAATTTCTTGGTCTATTCCACTAAAAAGGGTTCGCTGGTGCGGCTCTCCAAGACTCTCCTCGACGCCCTGAACCAAGGGACGCTGAGCGAAGAGCACTGCGAGGCTCTGCGCCGTGTGGAGATTTTGGTGGACGACCCGGCCGCCGAGCGCGCCGCCATGGAATCGCTGGTCAGCCGGGCCAACCAACGCAACAACAAATTCAAGGCCATCGTAGTGCTGAACCTCGATTGCAACCTCGCCTGCCCCTACTGCTACGAAGATTTCTACCGCGGCAAGAAGTACATGGACGGCTCGGTGGCCCGACAGACGGCGGAATACATCATCCGAGAGCAGGTCCAGCGGGGACGCGACGTGAAAATCGGTTTTTACGGTGGAGAACCGCTGCTCAGCGTTCCCACCATCCGCGCCATCGCCGCACCGATTCAGCAGGCGGCGCGGGAGGCAGGTGTCGATTTCCGTTTCGCCCTTACCACCAACGCAACCCTGCTCAACCGCAAAACGGTCGAGCAGCTACTCCCCTTGGGGTTGAGGGAGGCAATTGTCACCCTCGACGGCACGCGTGAGATCCATAACCGGCAGCGCCCCTTCGTTTCCGGCAAAGGGAGCTTCGACACCATCGTCCACAACATAAAAGCGGTCTGCGATCTCATCACCGTCCAACTTGGCGGAAACTATTCGCAGGAGGAGTTCCGCGACTTTCCCAAGATGTTGGACCACCTGCTCGCCGAAGGGGTCGGGCCGGAGCGGGTCGGTTTCGTACAGTTTGCCCCGATCACCGCAAAGTCAGGGCAAACAACCGGCGCAGACACCCACGGCACCTGCGTCTCGGGCTCTGAGGCCTGGGTTTCCGAGGCCGCTCCGTTTCTGCGTGAAGAAACCCTCAAGCGCGGCTACGCTACCTACCGTCCCGCCATGTCGGCATGCATGGTGGAATTCGAAAAGGACCTGGTCATCAATTACGACGGCACTCTCTTCAAATGCCCCGCCTTCATCGGATGGCCCGAGCTCTCCATCGGCACCTTGAGCGAAGGGGTCAAGGACTACCGCGAGAGCCACAATCTCGACGTCTGGAAAAACGATGAGTGCCTGGACTGCCCCTACCTGCCGCTTTGTTTCGGCGGCTGTCGCCTGTTTACCCAACTGCGCAACGGGTCCATTGACAGCGTCGACTGCCGCAAAGCCTACTACGACCAGACGCTGGAAGAGATCCTGCTCCAGGACCTGCGCTACGCGGGCAAGACCGCCTGCACGTCGCGCTTCGCCTCCGCCCCGGCCAGCTGAGGAGGGTGGGGCTTCCCTCACCCCGGTATCCGCACCGGAACGTGCCCCCACCCTCCCTTGTAGCTGACGCCTTTCGGGCAGCAGCGGCGCCACACGCCGCTTAAGGCCCTCCACTACCTCCTGTCCGCACCTCGCCTGTCGGAATCTTCGTACTTTAGAAAAGGTCAGCATTCGACGATGGGGAAGGGAGTGTGTAACGGTTCACAGACCGTTCCGAGGAAAACGGAGTCAGCGTCCCAAACGGTACTGCGCGGACAGCGGCCCTCTTTTCGGTCGGACGCAGCGGGCGTTGCAAACACCTTCATGAAACAGCAGTTGCACAAATCGCGGGCAGGGAGAACTCAATGAGAATCGGGGTAAGACTAGGTATCGGCTTTGCAGCCATCATCGTCATCATGCTGGCAGTTAGCGCATTCACGGGCAACAGGCTTTCCTACATCAACCAGAAGGTCAAGGTCATCACCGAGGACGAGTACCCGAAGACCGTGCTGTTGAACCAGGTCAGCGAGAACATCAACGTCATCGCCAGGGTAATACGCAACGCAGTCATCATAGAGGACCCCGCAGAAGCCAAGAAAGAGCTGGACCGGATCCCGCCCCTCAGCGCCCAGACCGTGCAGTGTTTCGAGAAACTCGGGAAGGTTGCCCACACCCCGGAAGAAAAGGCTGCTCTCGAGGAGATCAACGCCGCCCGAGCCCCCTACAAGAAGGCTCAAAAAGAGGTAATCACGCTCATCGATGCGGGGAAGAAGAAGGAGGCAGGGCAGCTCCTGCTGGACCAGTACCGCACGGCGCAGAACCAGTACATCGCCGCGTTGAAGAAGATGATCAGCGTACAGGAGAACGATCTCACCAAGGCAGGCAAGGCGGTCGAGGATGCTTACTGGTCCACCAGGAACCTCAGCTTCTGTTTTTCCGCGCTGGCCTGCCTGCTAGGAGCGATCTTCGGCTTCCTCGCCACCCGCAGCATCACCCGCCCGGTGGCCCAGTTGGTTGCCGCCAACGCACGGCTGGCCCAAGGGGATCTCACCGTCAACATCGAGCTTGAAAGCCGCGACGAGGTCGGCCAACTGGCCGACTCCTCCCGCACCGTGGTCGCCAGCATGCGCGCCATCCTGGGCCAGGTCGCCGACGCCTCGCAATCGGTGGCCGCAGCCTCCCGGCAGCTGCAGCAGACCGCGCAGCAGATAGCCAGCGGCACCGACGAGATGGTCTCCGAGATCAGCACCGTCGCGGTCGCCAGCGAAGAGATGGCTGCCACCAGCAACGACATCGCCTGCAACTGCGGCATGGCCGCCCAGAGCTCGCAGTCGACCAGCAGCTCCGCCGGCAAGGGGAGCGCAGTGGTCCAGGAGACCATCGCCGGGATGGGGCGCATCGCCGAGCAGGTCAAAGCGAGCGCCCAGACCGTGGAGAGCCTGGGGGTGCGTTCCGAGCAGATCGGTGAGATCGTGGGGACCATCGAGGACATCGCGGACCAGACCAACCTCTTGGCCTTGAACGCGGCCATCGAGGCGGCGCGTGCCGGAGAGCAGGGGCGCGGCTTCGCCGTGGTAGCCGACGAGGTTCGTGCTCTTGCCGAGCGGACCACCAAGGCGACCCGCGAGATCTCCGGGATGATCCTGAGCATCCAGAACGAGACCAAGGCGGCGGTAAGGGCCATGGAGGAAGGCGTGGCCGAGGTGGAGCGCGGTGCCGCCAGTTCCGAGAAGTCCGGCGAGGCGCTGGAGGAGATCCAGAGCCAGGTGAACGAACTCTCCCTGCAGATCAACCAGATCGCGACCGCGGCGGCCGAGCAGACCGCAACGACCAGCGAGATCACCGCCAACGTGCAGCGGGCGAGCGGCGTGGTCCAGGAGACCGCCCGTGGTGCCGGCGAGACCGCCGCCGCCTCAGCCCAGTTGGCAAGCAGCGCCGACCAGTTGCAGGACCTGGTGCGCCGCTTCAAGCTCGCCTGACGGCAACCAAGAACCGGGGACTGGCACCACAAGCCAGTCCCCGGTCCAGTCCCAGCCAGTTCCCGCCCTCCCCCCCCTCAGTTCTCAGCCATCCGTTCCCCGTTCCCCGTTCCCCGTTCCCCGTTCCCCGTTCCCAGCCCCTCCCGCATACCCTTGCCTGTACGAAAAACCCTGATAGCCTTTGCGCTTGTCAATTTACAATCCCACATCACCTGCAGGAAGTTCAGGATCGAGCGGCTCACGCCTTGTGCCGACGGACCCGGTCCACACCCAAGGAGGAGTCATGAAGTACACCGTTCATTTCGATCCCGTGGTCCCACGCCAGGCGGTCTCCATCCACGCCTGGGAGGAGAGCTCCGCCCTTCGCCGTTGTAAAGTAAATCCCCGATCTCGGAGCATTGGGCAAAAATAACACAGGATCGCGCTACCCCCTTTCCGTTACCGGCGCTACACTTGGACAGTCTTCGGGCACCGGGCGAACGGCGGTGGCGGCGGTTTTCTGCCGCGCGCCGCAGGCGCCGAAAAACGTCACACCTTTTCAGCTCAAAGGAGGAGATGAAATGCAGAAACGTGTACTGGGAAAAAGTGGTTTGGAGGTTTCGGCACTGGGGCTGGGCTGCATGGGGATGAGCTTTTCCTACGGTCCCCCCAAGGATCAGAAGGAGATGACCGCCCTGCTCCAGGCCGCCGTCGAGCGCGGCATCACCTTCTTCGATACCGCGGAGGTCTACGGGCCGTTCATCAACGAAGAGCTGCTTGGCGAGGCACTCTCGCCGTTGCGCAACAAGGTGGTGATCGCCACCAAGTTCGGCTTCGACCTGAACCCGAACGCCGACGTGCGCGGCATGACCGGCTCCCCCGCCCTGGACAGCCGGCCGCAGCACATAAAGGAAGTCGCCGAGGCCTCGCTCAAGCGGCTGAAGATCGAGGCCATCGACCTCTTCTACCAGCACCGGGTCGATCCGGCGGTCCCCATCGAAGAGGTGGCCGGCGCGGTGAAAGAGCTGATCCGGGAGGGAAAGGTGAAGCACTTCGGCCTCTCCGAGGCGGGAGTCGACACCATCCGGCGCGCCCACGCGGTGCAGTCGGTTACCGCGGTCCAAAGCGAGTACTCGCTGTGGTGGCGGCGCCCCGAGGAGGGGCTTTTGCAGACCCTCGAAGAGCTCGGCATCGGCTTTGTCCCCTACAGCCCGCTGGGGAGGGGTTTCCTCACCGGCAAGATCGACGCGAACACCAGCTTCGACAGTTCCGACTTCCGCAGCAGCCTGCCACGCTTTACCGCCGAGGCGCGCCAGGCGAACCAGGCGCTCGTCGACCTGATCGCCGGCATCGCGGACCGCAAGCGCGCCACGCCCGCCCAGGTGGCCCTCGCCTGGCTTTTGGCCCAAAAGCCCTGGATCGTCCCGATCCCCGGCACCACCAAGTTGGAGCGGCTGGAGGAGAACATCGGGGCCGTGTCGTTGCAGCTGAGTCCCGACGACCTGCGCGAGATCGAGGAGGCTTCCTCCAAAATCCACATTGAGGGAGAGCGCTATCCGGAGAAGTTGGAAAAGATAACCCAACGCTAGCCCGCCCGCTCCAGGGCGGCGACCTGAAACACCCCGGCTGCCGCTCGGCACATGCGACACCAAACGTGACGCAGGATCGATGTCGAGGAGCTGCGAACCAAGAAGTAGTGACCAGAGGGGCCGACGCGCTCGGCCCCTCCAGTTTCCTACACTACCTCAATATAGGGGCGCATGGCGATGCGGCACTCCTGGCGCCCGCCCGATCTCACGATAGAGCTTAGGGCGGCCACGATCGCCTCGGCGGCGTCGTCCGAGGAGATGATCTCCAGCTTTACCTTTTCGGCGACGTTCGCCACCAGCTTGGCGCCGCGAAAGACCATCACCCTCCCCTTCTGGTGGCACAGGATGGAGCTCTCCATGAAGTCCACCACTCCCAGCTCCTCGAGAACGCCTCGGACCTCCTGTACCTTCAACGTGTTCACCACGGCCTCGATCAGTTTCATGACACCCCCCTTGCACGCTGTGCTGGACCTGCAGCTTTGCCGTTTCATGGGATATACCAAGGAAACTTCCCCGATGAGCCCTTGCGGATCGAGCACTTATCAGATTCAGCACAGCCTCGGCTGGCGCCGCTGCCGCTAACTTGTGCAGCGAGGCGACCGCTGCCCGGCAAAGCGGCAGTTTCAGAACTTGTAGGTGACCCAGGTGGTCAGGTAATCGACGTCCCGTCCCGGACCGGATTCACGCAGAAACGGACCGGCCAGGAAGTGGGCGTAGATTCCCACCAGGCTCAGGTGGCGCTGCACGTTCCATTCGCACTGCAGCTGCGGCTGGCTTCCGATGTAGCGGGCGGAACTGGTCCGGCCCGAGCGCACCAGCACCACCGAGTTGTTGTAGATGCCGTCCTGGATGCTCTCGCGCCAGAAGAAATCCCAGTTGATGCTTAAGATGACCCGCTGGGGAAGGTGGAATTCGGCCGAGGGGTTGAGGTTTATGAAGTTGCTTGGTCCGATGAGCCCGTTCTCGCTGAAGTAGGCTCCCTTGGGAAAAAGTGGATTGAAGGTCTCCAGGTTACGGTTATTCGGATCGCGGTCGCCGCTGGCGACGTCGGCCTTCAGGGCGAGGCGTGGGGTGGTGGGAAGCCCCTCCAGCCAGTATCCCGTATCGGAAGCCGCGGTCCAGGCCCGAATGGAACCGTCGCCGAAACTCCCCCACTGGTAGAGGAACTCGAAGTTATAGTCCAGGGGCTTTGCGCTACGCCAGATGCGGGTACCGATGGAGTGGCGGGTCTCGCGGGCACTCCCCTGATCGAAGACCGCCTGTTTCTTGTAGAGACCGAGGTAGTAGAGGTCCAGGCTGGTCCTGGTTCTTTCCGGCAGCGCGACCACCGAATAGGCGCCCCACAGCGCCTGGTTGTGGTTGGTGGGGTCGTCGAAGGTGTAGCGGTTACTCTGTACCGGCCGGGTGGCGAGGCCGTCCAGCGCGAGGCCGCCGGCGCGGTACATGATCCGGAAGCCGTCGAAGCTCTGGCGTACGTTGGGTCCCTCACGTACCGAGACGAGACGCTGGGAGCCGAAGCTCAGCTCCTGCCGCCCGGTGCGCAAGGTCACGGTCCGCTGCGGGTCCCTGACGAGATCGAGATCGAGAAACCCCTGGTGCAGGTCGAGCTGGTTGCGGTCCACGCCAGGTCGGGGGCCGCCGCTGCGGCCATACTCCAGGCTGCTTTGCAGCTGCCCGAACAGCCGGACCCGCTCGCCCAAATGCAGATCGGCATGGAGGAAGTAGCGCTGCAGCGAATAGCCGCTGTCCTGAGGTTGTTCCCGCCAGTTGTAGTTCTCGAAGAACTCGTAGCGCTCGCGCAACTCGCCGCCGAGGCTCAAGTACCAGTCCCCTTCCCTGTTGAGCGGCAGGTACTTGACCGGGTCCCAGAAGTCGGTCCTCCGCGCGGGATCCTTCAGGTAACGGTAATCTTCGTCGGCCCGGTTCAACTGGTAGTGTGGCACCTGCGGCTCGGTCTCCTGGGCAGCGACCACGGTCGGTGTCCAGGAAGCCAGGAAGAGCGCTACGACACCCGTCAGCAGCAATCGGCTCATGTTCCCTCCCCCTCTTCAGCGGTTCCGATCACCAAAAGCACCGGGAGTGCCACCAAGTCCTTGGCTCACGTCTTCAAACGAGCCGCGGCTCGGGATCCTCACTCCCTCACTCCCAGATCCCTCCCCCCTGATCCCCTGTCCCCAGCCCCTGCCACTAAAACGCGAAGCAGTCGCAGCCGATCCCCCACAAAGGGAGGTGCCGCCGTTCCGCGCGACTCGCCG
The DNA here is from genome assembly GCF_014193515.1 of Geomonas silvestris. Classification (GTDB taxonomy): domain Bacteria; phylum Desulfobacterota; class Desulfuromonadia; order Geobacterales; family Geobacteraceae; genus Geomonas; species Geomonas silvestris. The sequence continues at coordinate 319,202 of NZ_BLXX01000004.1, forward strand.
CAGTGCAGCCGCAGGACAGACTGCCGCCCCCCTGCTTGGCGTGCCCGTCGGCCGCCGCGTGGTGGTATCCACCGTAGTGCCCCACCGGCGACCAGTCCGGGCTTACCGGCGAGGACGGGGGTGCGAGGTTGCCGAACTTTCCTACCCCGTAGACCACCTTGCCGTCCACCATGGTCAAAAGCGACTCGATCCCCTTGATCTCCTGCTCCGGAACGCCCAGATAGTCCGCGGAGAGCACCGCGAGATCGGCGAACTGCCCCGGGACAAGCCGCCCCTTCGCGTCCTCCTCACCCGAGAACCAGCTGCTCCCCACGGTGTAGAGCCTGAGGGCCGTGAGGCGGTCCAGTCGGTTTTTTTCCGGGTACAGCTGCAGCCCCCCGACGGTTCGGCCGGTCACCAGCCAGTACAGAGAGACCCAGGGGTTGTAACTCGCCACGCGGGTCGCATCGGTACCGGCACCAACCGGGATCCCCATCTCCAGCATCCTCGTCACCGGTGGGGAGTGCTCCGCCGCCTCCCGACCGTAGCGCTCTCTGAAATACTCGCCCTGGAAGGCCATGCGGTCCTGGATGGCGATGCCGCCTCCCAGAGACCGGACCCTTTCCAGGTTCCTGGGGGTGATGGTCTCGGCGTGATCGAAGAACCAGCGCAGGCCGTCGAAGGGGACCTCGCGGTCGACCGACTCGAACACGTCGAGGAACCGGCTGATCGATTCGTCGTAGGTGGCATGCAGCCGGAAGGGCCAACGGCGCTCCGCCAGCAGGCGCACCACCCGGGTCAGCTCCTCTTCGAGCTGGGGTGCCAGGTCGGGGCGCGGCTGCAGGAAATCCTCGAAGTCGGCCGCCGAGAAGACCAGCATCTCTCCGGCGCCGTTGAGGCGGTAGAAGTCGTCCCCCTGCCCCGGCGTCACGGAATTCACCCAGGTGCTGAAGTCTTCCAGCTCCGCCTTGGGGTGCTGGGTGAAGAGGTTGTAGGCGATGCGCAGGGTCATCTCGCGGTCCCGGGCCAGTTGGCCGATCACCTGGTAGTCGTCCGGGAAATTCTGGAACCCTCCTCCGGCGTCGATGATGCTGGTGAGCCCGAAGCGGTTCAGCTCGCGCATGAAGTGGCGGGTCGAGTTGACCTGGTCTTCGAAGGAGAGTCGGGGCCCCTTGGCGAGGCTCGCGTAGAGGAGCATCGCGTTGGGCTTGGCGATGAGGAGCCCCGTCGGGTTGCCGGCGCGGTCGCGCTCGATCTCGCCCCCCGGCGGGTCCGGGGTGTTGCGGTCGTAGCCCAGTTGGTTAAGCGCCGCCTTGTTGATAAGCGCGCGGTCGTAGAGGTGCAGGACGAAGACCGGGGTTTCGGGGGCAGCTTCGTTGATCTCCGCGAGGGTCGGCATGCGGCGCTCGGCAAACTGGAACTCGGTCCAGCCGCCGATGACCCGCACCCACTGGGGCGGGGGCGTGCGTTGTGCCTGATCGCGCAGCATCTTGAGGGCGTCGGCGAGGGTAGGAACCCCGTCCCAGCGCAGTTCCATGTTGAAGTTGAGGCCGCCGCGGATCACGTGGAGGTGTGAGTCGTTGAGTCCCGGGATCACCCGGTGCCCCTTCAGGTCGATGCGCTGCGTCTGTGCGTCGGCAGTGTCGAGGAGTTCCTCGCCCCCAATGGCCGTTATGCGTCCCTCGCTGACGGCGACGGCCGATACTTGCGGAGTATGCTCATCCAGAGTCGTAATGGCTCCGTTGTATAGAATGGTCTGTGGTGCGTTCATAACTCCCTCCCTGCGAAGAGCCGTCACCGCACACCCACCGGAAAGGGCAGGCCCGCCGGCAAAGGCCGGCGAGCCCGTCATCGGTTGGGTCCCGTGTGATCACACGGCAGGGCCGCAAGCGGCTCTCCGCTTCCGGTACTCTATGATCACTTGCCGAGGTCCTGTTGCCCCTCGCTGGCATGTTCGCCGAGCATGGTCTTCGCGTAGTTGATGCCCAGACCGTAGCCGCCGGCATGCTCCTTAGCGAGGGTCATCACGGCGTTGTAGGTCTCCTGGCGCGCCCAGTCGCGCTGCCACTCGAGCATCACCTGGAGCCAGGTCATCGGGACGGCGCCGGCCTGAATCATCCGCTGGATCGCCATCTCGTGCGCCTCGCTGGTGACCCCGGCAGAGGCGTCGGTGACGATGTAGACCTCGAAGCCGTCGTCGAGCGCCGAGAGGGCGGCGGTTGCGAGGCACACCTCGGTCCAAAGCGCCGCCATGACGACCTTCTTGCGATCCGTCGCGCGTACCGCCTCGACCACCTTGGGATCTTCCCAGCTGTTCATGGTGGTGCGGTCGATGGGATCCTGCTTGGGATAGACCTCCTGGATCGTAGCGAAGAGCGGGCCGCTGAAGCTTTTGGCCGCCACGGTGGTGAGGACCACGGGGACGTTGAAGATCTTCGCCGATTTGGCGAGGCCGGTTACGTTGTTGATGAGCAGTTGAACATCCATGGAGTGGGAAGCGAAAGCCATCTGGGGCTGATGATCGATGAGCAGCAGTGCGGAGTTCTGGGGGGTCAAAAGGCGTGGGCTCGGCCCACCCTTTGCGATCGAGTTTGCCATGGTAGTGCCTCCTTTAGTTGCACCTGTCGGCCGATTGCCGACTTCCACATTTTACTCCTGTTGCCGCAAAGGGGCCCCCCCCTTTCTTTGGCGATACTTTGCGCCCTGCGCCAGCCGCAGCGCTGCAGGCAGCTCCGCCCGCGCCGAGGCCCTCAAAGGACCGTCGAAAGCCGGCGGCCGGCTCGGGACGCTGCCGGGTAGGTGCTTTTTCAGGATGGGGAGTAAGGAGACGGGGGTTGGGGAAAACCGGCGGCTCAGAGCACAAGGCCCGGCAACGCGGCTGAGGCACCCCGCAGCGCGGCCTGCTTGTAGGTGGAAGGGGTGACGCCGAGACACTTCTTGAAACTCTTGGTGAACTCACTTTGGTCCGGAAACCCGGTCTTAAGCGCGACCGCCGAGATGGGGAGGTGCTTGCTCCTTAAAAGGCGGGCCGCCAGGTCGATGCGCCGTTGCATCAGGTACTGGATCGGCGTGACGCCCAGGTATTTCTTGAATTCCCGGCAGAAGTGAAACTTGCTGAAACAGGCCTCCTCCGCAAGTCGCTCCAGCGAGATGGGGGCGGCAAGGTTCTCTTCCAGGTAGCGGATGGCAGCACGAAGCCTTTCGGGCAACTCCTCGGGGATGGCCGGCGCACCCGCCTCCCCTTCCCGCCAGGCAAGCCCACCTGCCGCCGCTCCGCAGCTCTCCTGGTACCTTTCCAGCGCCCGGTCCAGGCACTCCACCAGGCGCTCGAACGAGATCGGCTTGGTGAGAAAATCGGCCGCGCCCAACTTCATGCATTCGACAGCGGTATCGAGCTTACTGGAACCGGTAACGATGACCACGCTCATGCAGGGGCGGCAGGCGCGCACCATCTTCACCAATCCGGTACCCGAGACCCCGGGCAGGTGCAGGTCGAGCACCAGTGCCCCGACCTCGTTGCCTGCCAGATACTCGAGCGCAGCTTCACCGCTGCCTGCGGCGACCACGTTCGAGTACCCTTTGCGCTTTAAGAGCGACTCAAGCAAGGCAAGGCATTCGACATCGTCCTCGACGATGAGGATGGGCAGGCTGTCTTTGCTCACCGGTATTTTCATCTTTTACTCAAAAAACGTCGGATATTTCTGACTCAACTTGAAGGAAAATACATTAGATACTGCTTTGTCAGCGCCCGCACTATATCTAATCTATTTGTTGTTGTCAAACTACTTGAGCGTTATCACTGTGCAGTTACTACGCTTAACATTAAATGAATCTTTATCATAACCGCAAAAGGGTTCCCCGCCGACAATTGTCAGACAAGGAACCCTTTCATCCTACGTTAATACAGCAAACTTTTTTCTGCGCTATTTCAGGACCAGGCTAACTCCCGTTATGTCGACCCCGTTTACGTCGGTGATCTTGACGCTCCCGGCAGCCAGGGCGAAGTCGGCCGCCGTCACGGTCGCCCCGTTCACCACCTCGTAGGACAAGGTGGCGATGTCGCCGGTGCCGAAACCGGTTGCGGAAGCGTTGAACACCAGGCTGAAGCTCAGCATTCCTTGCGGCGCCTGGAAGTTGGCCAGTGACGTGGTGCCGCCTGCCGCCAGCGCGGCATCGGTGAACTCGAACTGTTTGGCCAGGACCTGCCCGGTGCTGTCGGTCAGAAACGACACGCCCAGCAGGTTGTTGGCGGTGTTGACCGGCAGTACCAGGTTACCCTGGACCGAGTGGATCCGGGTCCCGGTGGGAAGGGTCCCGGCAATCGACAGGGTGAGCGTCTGGGACTTCTTCCCGACGGTGGCGAACTGGTCGCGGGCCGCCGAGAAATCGGTGGAGAGCGGCAGCGCGGCGAGGGCGTTTTGGAAATCGCTGATCGCGGTCGTGCTCATGCTGCCGTTGGTTTCTGCGCCGGCTACCTCGGTCTCCATGCTGCTCAGCCCGCTCTCCAGCTTGTCGAGGTCGGTCGCGCCGGCAGCCGTAGAGCACATGGTCGAGAAGGCCGACAGGGCCAGGGTATAGGCCTGGGCCTCCTGGCTTGCGTTGGCCATGGAGGCGTTGTCCGCGCGTACCGGTTCGATCCCGACCACGTCGGAGATCTTGAAGAGGTCGTCAACCAGATGGTTGGCGCTCGTCATGGCGGCGGGAGTGGTGGGGGCGCTGCCGTTGCCGCTTGCCTTGCGCCAGGCAAGTTCGGTAAGGGGGGTGACGGCCACGGTGCGGTTGTTGTGGGTCGAGTTGTCGACCACTTCCACCATCGCGTGCAGGGGCTTCGCCGGGGCGATGCTGACCGAGTGCCCGGTGGCCTCGTCGGTGTAGGTCCCGCTCGCCTCTACCAGGATCGCGCCGCTGTAGGATCCCAGCGAAGCGCTGTAGGTTCCATCGATGCTGGTGGGAACCGGTCCTGCCAAAAGGGCACCCTTAGCACCAGTCGGACTGACGGCGAACACCTTCACGGATCCGGGGTAGATGATCCCCGCGGCTGCCGTGCCGCGGATCGCCGCCGGCTGCCCCCCCTGCACCGTAGTTCCCCCTCCGGAGCCGCCGCACCCGAAAAGAGCGATCGTTAAAACTGCCAGTATCCATCTGCCAAAATTTTTCATAGCACTCTCCAGTTGGTGGCTTCCCCGGCCCCCGCTCCGGCAGACCGGGGAAGCGTAGATGATCTAGAACTTGGCCAGCCCCACGACTTTCTGCATGATCGCCATCACGTCGCCGGTGGAGACCTCCCCGTCGGGTACCGGTTTTCCCTGTACCAGTGGCCCGACGTCCGCACGGGCCTGCTCGGCCGGGAGCAGTTTTCTCAACCCGGCACTCGCCGCGAGTGCCTTGGAGACGTCGGCGAGGTCGACCTTGCCGTCGCCGTCCAGGTCGCCGCAGGCCAGCTTCACCCCTTCAGCCAGGATGATCTTGTCGGTGAAGGTGTAGGTGATGGGCGCCACACCCTGGGTCCCCTTGTCGGTGAGGCGGAAATAGACGGTCTTCACGCCGTCGCCGGAGGAAGAGATCTTCCACGGCAGGGCGGCCGTCTGGGCATAGGGGACCGGCGCCGTGAAGTTGATGCCGTCCTCGGAGAAGGACATGGTGGCGACTCCGCCGCCGATCGGGTCGGAGGCGGTCACGTTGAGTACTACGTTGCGCGAATTGGTGTAGAAGGCATTGTTGTTGATGCGGCAGTCGGCCGTCATGTCCGGCTTCGCCACGAAGCTGTAGGTCGCGGTCTGCACGGCCCCGACGTTGCCGGCCATGTCGACGGCGAAGTACTTAACCGTGACCGTCTGCCCCGCGCCGCTTAGGGAGATCGGGGAGCTGTACTTCGCCGAGGATTTGCTCGGGGTGCTGCCGTTGGTGGTGTAGTAGATGGTGGCTCCCTCGGGCTCGTTGGGGGAGAAAAGGGCCACCGAGATCTTGCCGGCATAGGTTCCCGGAGCCGGGGTGATCGAGACCGTCGGGGTCTGGGTTTCCAGGGTGATCTGCGCGGTTACCGGCGGGTAGACCACGCCGAGACCGTCGGTGAACCGGACGTAGACCGTCTTGAGGCCGTCGCCCGCCGGCAGGGTGACCGCGATGTTCTTGGCCGAGAACACGGTGACGACCGGGGAAATCGCCACGGTCTTCGGGAAGTTGACGCCGTCGGTGGATATCGCGTAGGAGGCCACCCCTTTCACGTCGCTTGCGGACAGGGAGAGGCTTGCGTTGACGGAATTGGTGTACAGGCTGCCGTTGTTGAGGGCGATCTTGGCGACCAGGTCGGCCACGTGGATAGTGTAGGACGCGCTCTTCACGGTGGTTTCCACGTTCCCCGCCTTGTCGACGGCAAAGAACTTGACCGTCAGGGTCGCGGCGGCCGACGAGGCGAGCACGATCGGCGCGGTATAGATGGTCGACGCGGTGGTCGGGATGCTGCCGTCGGTCGTGTAGTAGATGGTCGCAGGCTCGTTGGCGGTGAGCCCCACGGTCACGGAACCGGCATAGGTACCGGCGGCGACCGTGGTCGAGGAGACCGGAGCCGTCGTGTCGGTCACGATCTGCACCATGTTCGAGATGTTGGCGCCCGCGGGGACCGCGGGGTTCGCGGTTACGTTGCCGGAGGCATCGGTGATGCTGCCGGTGATGGAGGCGATCTCCAGGAACTTCCCGGCCGGGGTATCCTGGCCGGCCGCCACCACGAAGGAACCGCTGAAGGAGGTGGCGTTGGCAAGCGCCCCGGTGTTAACGGTCACGCCGTTGTTGAGGGCGATGGCGAGCCCGGTGGAGCTGACCGGCTGGTTGAAGGAGAGGCTCACGTTCACCGAGCTCCCCGCCTTGTAGTAGCCGGTGCCGGTGGTCGAAGTGGCTCCGGAAACAGCGGCTGCGGCTACGGTGTAGCTCAGGGTCGTGCTCGCAGAGTTCGCCGTGCTCGGCGCCTGCCCCATCGGCTTGGCGGTCACGGTGATCTGGTAGGTTCCGGGGACCGCGGGCGGGGTCCAGGTGACCTGGCGGACCATGGTGTAGCCCGGGGTGGAGGTGGGCGGCACCATCGACATCGGGGTCAGCACCGTGGTGGCCCCGCCGGGGGCGGTGACGGTGAACTGGTACTCGAAGGCGTTGGAATCGGTATGTGCGGCGATCCCGGTCTTCGCGTCGGCGTTAAGGGTAACCATGGTCGGAGCGCCGGCAGCCTGGGATGCCGGGGAGGCAGTCAGCTGCACCGAGGCGGCCGGGGTGACCACCGCGACGGGGCGCATCATGTCGTTCTCCTCGTGGGAGAGGATGTGGCAGTGGAAAACGTAGAGTCCAGGGATGTCCCAGGTAGCCCTGATCCGGGTCACCTTGCCAGGGGGCATGAAGATGGTGTCCTTCCATGCGTTCACCTCGTTGGCCTCCGGCGGGTAGATGGCGCCGGTGGCGGTCGGCAGGGCCGGGTTGGGGGCCACGCCGGTAAACTGGGCGGAAACCGGGGTGTTGACCAGGGGCAGGTTCATCGGTGCCGCAAAGGGGAGCCCCGTCGCCGGGTCGATGAGGTCCTGGCGGTTGATGACCTGGAAGGCGACCTGGTGCGGGTGCATCGGGTGGCCGTCCGGGGTGAGGTTCACCACGTCCCACTCCTCGGTGTCGCCCAGCTTGATGAACTCGTCGATGGCGCTCATGTAGTCGACGCCGTTCAAGGTCAGGGTGAGCCGGCCGAAGCGGTCGACGCGCTCAGCCAGGTAGATGGTGCGCACCGGGGTCCCCACGGTGGTGTTCAAGGGGACGATCGGCGTGCGCAGCGAGGTGATCGCCGAGGGGGTCATGGTGTCGGGGGTGGCGCTCAGCGTGGGGAGCACGTTGAAGAGCATGACCTCGGGGACGATCGCGCTCGGGGTCTGGCCGTTGGCGGCGTTCGGGGGGTACTCGCCCGTGTAGGGGAATTCGGGGCCCAGGTTCTGGAGCAGCACCTGGGTGGTCCCCGCCGGCACGTTCTTGAAGTCGATCAGGACGTCGACGCGCTCGCCCGGCATGATGACGATGCCGTTGGTCTGCGGGAAGGGAGCCACGGCGGGGGGGGCGACGGCGCTCGGGTCGTTGATCATGACCTTGACCGGCGCGTTCAAGAAGCCCTGGTCGGTGCCGATCTGCCAGATGTCCAGCCCGGGGATCGGCTGCTTGGTGACCGCGTCCACCAGGCGCAGGACATAGCTGCGGGAATCGGAGCCGTTCAGCCAGCGAAAGCGGTACACCCTTTTTTCCACGTCCTGCTTGGGCCAGACCTGGCCGTTCACCAGGATCACGTTGCCCCAGTACTCACCGGTTATCGACGGGAAGGTCACGGCACCGGCCGGAGGGGTGGTCCCGGTCGGCACCTCGACGAGCGAGCCGTCCGGGTTCACGGTGAAGTACTTCACCGGGCAGGCGTAGGGGCTCACCGGGGCGACGATGGATGCGGCAGGGTCGCACGGCGTGGTGGGGAGCAGGATGTTGCCGGTCCCCCCCACCAGGTTCGCCGCGGCGCAGGCGTACGGGGAGACGACCGGGTTGGCGGGGCTCACCACCGTCGGCAGGGTCGCGTCGCAGGCGACGCCGGTAAGCGTGGCGCCCTGGTCCTGGATCGGGCGGTCCGGGGAGTACATCTTTCCGCTGGTGTCGAAGACGCGGTCCTGGATCGCGAGGAGGTTCTCGAAGGGGTACTTGGGGAGCACTGCCGGCCCGCCACCCGCCGGCGGGGTCTGCATGGCGAGCTCGTTCGCGTCGCGGATGATGTTGAAGCCGGCAAGCCCGGCGAAGACGTTCAGGTGGGTAAGCCCCATGGCGTGGTCGTGGTACCAGACCGTTGCGGCGTCCTGGGTGTTTTCATAGCGGTAGGTGCCGAGCGTGGCACCCGGGATGTGGGTGTTGGGGCGCCAGTTGTGGCCGACCACGGACCACCCCGGGTTGAACCACTGGTCGGGGTTGCCGTCGCTGTCGTCGGCGACGTGCGCGCCGTGCACGTGGGGCACCACCCGGTTGAAGGGGAAGCAGCCCGGGGCGTTGGGGCCGCAGTCTAGGGTCGGGTCGACGTTCGCCGGGTGGCGGCGCGGGTCGATGTTGGGGAGCTCGTTGGTCCAGAGCACCCGGTGCGGCACGTTACTCATCAGCTCGAAGGTCGGGCCCGGGAAGCTGTGCGCTGCGGTGGGGGCCGTGGTAACCCCGTTGTCGCGGGCGTCGCCGTAGGTCCAGACCGTGTTGGGGGCCGCGGTACAGCCGTTGTTCGCCGTGTCCGCGGGGTTGTTGTAGACGACCCCCAGGCTCTGGGTGATCTCCCGCATGGAGACCGTGTACAGCGTCTCCCCGCCCTGGGTGCCGTTGGGGGTGTAGATGAAGCCCGGGGCGAGCGGGTTGGGGACCGGTGTCGCGTACTTGAGGAGCTTCGTCGAATCCAGGATCGGGTTGTTGAAGGTGAAGAGGTTCGAGAGCCCCGCCTGCGGGTCGGTCAGCGACGTAGTGACCACCCCGGGGAAGATGTTGGGGGGACACTGGGCGGCGTAGCCGGGTGGAACCGCGAGGAGGAGCAGCATGGCGATCACGATGAGTGCGCGCCATGGTGCTTCAGCGATACGTCTGTCTGTTTTCATTGGGCCTCCTGTCATGCTCAGATGTGTGTTGCAGGATTACATTTCATGCACCGCGGTGATCGGTGCTTTGGACACTCTCTTAGGACACAGAAATTCCTTCATCAGCCTGCGCACGCACAGAAGCGGAGGTGGTAACCGTAGGCAATGGCTCCTGCAGCGACGCCAGCTTTATTGTATTACGCGTTAATTATCGTGTATTAAATTCAGAGTGGGTATTTAAGAGAAAGTCTTAACAGGATGACGTAAACAATAATAGTGAGGCTCTTTACCGTGTCTTGGTGAATTTTGCTCAATATTAGGGGAATATTGCTTTTTTTTGGCAGGGCCGTGAAGTTTGACGCGTGCGGCAGGCGGAAACTGGGGGGAAAACCGGGAGCTGGCAGGCGCCCCTCCAGAGGCCATCGGGCCGCTCGGCGCAAAAAAAGCCCCGAAGAGATCGATCTTCGGGGCTTCCCGGCCCGGCTCGGACGCGGCCGCGCCGTCAGGCTAGCTTCTCAGGCGCCGCAGTCCCAGGCAACCGGCCAGGCCGGTCAGGAGCAGCAGGAAGGTGCCAGGCTCCGGCACGGTAACCTGGTTGATTTCAGCGTCGACGATCTCCAGGTCGGCGTAGTTCCCGTCGAACCTCATGAACCCCTGAACCGGGTCGAGCAGATCGATGGCCATCCCCAACCTCGTGGTCCCTACCCCGAGGCAGGCGAAGGTCAGCTGTGCCAACTGGAGGTCCTGTCCGCTGGCCCCGGGGTCCGGACTGGTCGGGTTCGGCAGCAAAAGGGTAACCAGGGTGTCGCCGCCTAGGTACAGGGCGGAATCCCACAGCAGTCCGAAGCTCACCCCGTCGAGCCGCACCAAGGACGGGTCGTAGAGCAGCGTCCCTCCCCAGCCGACCAGGGCATCGGCGTTCGGGACGTCCGCCCTGAGATCCATGGTGAAGGTGCTTCCCACAGCCACGTCCTTGGTGCCTGGCGTGAACTGCAGAACAACCGTGGCCTGGGCGACACCGCCCCAGAGGAGCACGGCGGCAAGTACTGTCAGCAGTCTTCTCATGATGTTCCCCCTTTAACGGAATTTGAGATAGCAGGCATACCACAAGGAGTAATCCTTGAGCGATACCACTCCGTCCCCGTCCATGTCGGCTGCGGCGGAATACCCTGCCTGGCCGGTCCTCTTGCCGAGCGCCTTCTGGAAGATCAGGTAATCGGAGGTGTTGGTCTTGCCGTCCCCGTTCAGGTCGCCGCAGATCTGCAGCGGGATGGTGAAGGCGGCCTCGGCCCACGGACCCCAGTCCTGACCGTCGTTCGCCTGTACCCGGGCGTAGTAGGTCCCTCCCGGCTGCAGGGCGCTCCCCGCGTAGGCGACGGACTGGCCGGTTCCGGTGAACTCGGGCGGGTTCCACAGGATGGTTCCGGTCGCCCCTGTCCCGGTCCAGACCTGCACCTGGGCGCGCGCCTGCGGGCTCCCCTCAGGATCGCGGTAGTTCCAGGAGATGGTGGGCGAGGTCCCGCCGCTTGCCTGTACCGGGTTCACGGTGGGCGGTACGTTCGCCACCCCCGGGGGGGTGAAGGAGACGTCGACCACGCGGTTCCTCGGGCAGGAAGACCAGTTGTCGGTTACCCCGTCCAGCGCCAGCAGCTTCCCTAAGACGCTCGCGTTGTAGCGGTTGTCAAAGGCGCTCGCCAAGGGTGCCGCGATCCCCCCTACCTTCATCGCCACGGCGTCGATCCCGGCCGACTCGTACTGGAAGTCCTGCCAGATCCTGACCCGGTACTGTCCGGTCGGGTCGGGAAGGAAGAGCGAGAGGTCGAAGTCCATGCTGACGGTACTTCCGGGATAGGAATGGCCGTCGCGCTGCACCCAGGAGTTGCCGTCCCAGGTGTACACCAGGTAGCTGCCGCTGGTCGGCACGTAGTACCCCTTGGAGACCAGAACGAACTCCCGGACGTTACCCGCGGCCAGCGGGAGCACCGGGAACTCGAGGGCGGCCTTGTCGCCCGGCGCGAGCCTTAGGTAGTTGCCGTCATCGGACGTGAGGGTTGCCAGCACGTCCCGGCCCGAGAAGGTCGCCTTGCCGGGAGCTACCGGGCTCACCCGGAACCCCGGGGCAGCGCCGGCGTAGAGGGCAACGAAATCGACCAGGTGGTACTTGATGTCGTGCGAGATGGCGCGCAGCCTCACGTTGACCGGCTGCCCTTGGGTCAGGTACGGTCGCAGGTCGAAGGCCGCCACCGAATAGGCGTACCGGGGAAGGAGCCTCCCCCGCTCGACCCATCCGCCACTGCCGTCGGCAGTCTCCACGACCACCGCCGGGGTGCCGCTGTAGGGCTGCACCGTCCCATCGCCCAGCACGAACCCCGTTACCCCCAGCACCAGGGTGGCCCCGCTGGCGATGTTGGCCGAACCGAAATTGACCGTCACGGTATCGCCGTTGTAGGCGGCAACCCCCTTGCCGTCCGCCGCGCTAAGGGAAGCTGCCACCTCTTTCCCCTGCGCCGTCGCCGTCAACGGGGCGCTGAGCGCCGCCGGCCGGTAAGGGTGCAGGACCCCGGCCTGGTCCGGGGCGACGGCCACGTCGGCGGGATGGTCGATCTCCCACAGCACCAGGGAGTCGGTGTAGGAGACCTCGCTCTCGCGCTCCAGCAACTCCATCGGGTAGAAGCCGTCGCGCGCGGCAAGCGGCACCCCGAGGCGGTAGTAGTCGCGGTACTCGTTCTCCGGCATGCGGGCCACCGAGTAGATGTCGTTGTCGACCTCATAACGGGAGCCGTTCCAGGGAGCGATCCACGGGCAGGAGGCCCAGGCGGAGGGGTCTTCCCAGGCGGTGAGGGTAAAGATCTTCTTGGTCGCCTCGATGTCGTAGTAGGTTATGGCGAGGTCGTCCACGAACAGACCGGACCGGTCATCCCCGCCGCCACAGTAGAAGTTGTAGCTTGAGTAGGGAGTGCCCAGCCTGAACCGCAGATAGATGATGTTCTGATTCGGGTCGGCGTTACTTGCGTAGCTGTTGCTGACGGTGAACTCGTATTTGTGCCACCCGGGGGTGGTGTAAGGAGAGGTCTCCATGTTGTTGTAGAACTGGGCCAAGGAGTCCCAGCTCACCCGGTCCTTGGAGACGAAGAACTGCCCCCGGTCGTACATGCCGTCGATGCTCACGAAGGCCCAGAAACGGACCCTGATGATCTGGTCGGCGGAGACCTGCGGCAGCTTGAGGGGCGGGGAGACGATCGACTCGTCCACCGGCCGGGGCATCTGGGCGCCGAAGTTGGTACCCCAGCATTTGGTGCCGCCGTGCGCCCCACCGGGCCCGGGCGCAGCCGGAGGGGTTCCCCACTGCCAGTTGGCGCTGGGGCCGCTGGTCAGCAGCGTATAGCCGCCATTGCTGGCCTCGAACCCCTCGGAGTAGACGATGGTCTCGGCCGCCGCCGCGAGAGAAGCGAACAGCCAGCCGAGTAACAGCATGGTTATGATGCCTGTTAGTGACGTCTTTGGTTTCATAGCCTCCTCCCCCTTTTGTTCTCGGTGTCGGTGAAACATCGCGGTCGATAACCGGCATCACCTCCTGTCCATGCACCTCGCACTCATCGGGTAGGGGGCCACGACAACACCGGGGGAACGGTGGCAGATCTAATAGGTCATTGAGTCAGCAGCGCAGCATGCACGACATACCCTCTCCGGTGGTATAACCGGCGCAGCAACGGCAAAAGGCCCCTCGTTGGCGCCAAGCACCTGTTCCTGTGAAAAGCTTGCAATAACCGCTCCTCGCTTAACTGGCTGATTTCATGAAGATGCAAGCGCCGCGAGGCAAGAAGGTGTAAATTATTCCGACGCCCGGACCGATAACCGCAGGCAATCCTTGGCACAATAACGCCGACAGCGCTTGTAGGATAATGTCGAAATACGTTACAGATCGGTAGTTTTCATGTTAGGGCAAGTAAAAAAGAGGACAATGCAGTCCGTGCTGAGGGGGGAGGTGAACGCAGGGGCCCAGCGCAAAGAGGGGGGACGTGACGACGCGGCAGCCAGCTGCGCCGACCGGCAAGAGAGGTTTTGGTAACGGGATCACCTACCCCCTCACGGGGCTCCAGGCCCTAGACCGCCGCCGCTTCGAGGGCCGGCCCGAGCGGGGTGCCGCAGTACGGGCAGACGGTGCAACTTGGTGAGACGTAGCGCCGGCAGTACGAGAAGCTGCACTGTTTGGGGCGCACCCTGGCGACGAAGCTCATCTCGTTCTCGGCGGCCTGTTTCACCGCGAGGCACTCCAGCGCCTCTTCCATCTGGCGGCGGCGCTTCTCGACGTTTTCCGCCTTCTTCTCTTTACCGCGTTTGGACATCTCTCCCCGGCTCTTCCATCCCTCGACGACCGGATCGCTCGCTCTCGGAAATGATAATGTATTTGCGACGATAGTAGTGTATGTGCGACGACGTACGAATGGCTGCATGCCAGACCACAGCGGCCGAACCCTCGTTCCCCCCGTTGCGAAGGGGAGGACGTGGGGTCACCTCCCCTGCTTTAGGGAAACCGAAGGTCGTGCCGCAGGCTTCTCCAGATAGACGAAAAGAAATTCGCCGCGTCGTTCGTTGGTATCACGCAGAGCTTCGTTGGTATCACACAAACCCGACCGAGCCAAGAACTCTCTGGCGCTCCAGTTCCGTGTACCCCGCCCTACTCTCCCCCGCCCTGAGTACTCAAATGAGTACCCCAGCCACTTCAATCTTTCCGTTTACACAGGGCAGCTCTGCGGCGCCTCGCGCTAAAGCCCCGGAAAACCGTCCGCAGCACAAATCGGCACTGTTATTGCTAGATTGGACCGTCATTCGCTCGCAGGAACACTACCCCCAAAAGGTTGCATCACATGAAAACTACCGGATTACCCAAGAAGCAGGGGATGTACGATCCCCAGTTCGAGCACGACGCCTGCGGCGTCGGCTTCGTCACCAACATCAAGGGGAAAAAATCCCACGAGATCGTCCAGCAGGCCATCACGGTCCTCGCCAACCTCGACCACCGCGGCGCGGTGGGGAGCGAGCACAACACCGGCGACGGCGCGGGTATCCTGCTCCAGATGCCGGACGCCTTCTTCCGCAAGGTCTGCCCCGAGCTCGGCATCGAGCTGCCGGCTGCCGGCGAGTACGGCGTCGCCATGCTCTTCACCTCGGCCGACGCCACCGAGCGCAGCGCCGCGAAACACATCTTCCACCGCATCATCACCGAAGAAGCGGTGGAGGTGATCGGCTGGCGCGAAGTCCCCACCGACAACTCGCTTCTGGGCGACACCGCGAAGGCCGGCGAGCCGCTCATCCGCCAGATCTTCTTCAAGCGCCCGGCCTCCTGCGCCGACGAGGACGCCTTCAACCGCAAGCTCTACGTGGTGAAGCAGCGCGCCCTGCACGAGATCCGCGACAAGGGTGTCGATCCCTACTGGTACTTCCCCAGCATGTCGACCCGCACCATCGTCTACAAAGGGATGCTGATGCCGGCGCAGCTGGACCAGTACTACCCGGACCTCAAGGATGAGGCTGTCGAGTCCGCGATCGCCGTGGTGCATTCGCGCTTCTCCACCAACACCTTCCCGAGTTGGGACCGCGCCCACCCCTACCACTACCTCGCCCACAACGGCGAGATCAATACCCTGAGGGGCAACGTGAACTGGATGCACGCCCGCCAGTCCATGTTCTCCAGTGAACTCTTCGGCGACGACATCAAGAAGCTCTTGCCGGTGATCGACAACAACGGCTCCGACTCGGCGATGTTCGACAACTGCCTCGAGCTCCTGGTGAAGTCCGGCCGCTCGCTCCCGCACGCCATGATGATGATGGTCCCGGAGCCCTGGGAAAACCACGAGGGGATGGGGAAGGACAAGCGCGCCTTCTACGAGTACCACTCCTGCCTCATGGAGCCCTGGGACGGCCCGGCCGCGCTCACCTTCACCGACGGTCGGATCATCGGTGCCATCCTGGACCGTAACGGCCTCAGACCCTGCCGCTACTACCTGACCGACGACGACCTGGTCATCATGGCCTCCGAGGCCGGCGTCCTCCAGGTCCCCCCCGCAAAGGTGATCAGGAAGGGTCGCCTGCAGCCGGGCAAGATGTTCCTGGTCGACACCGAGCAGGGTCGCATCGTCTCGGACGAGGAGATCAAGAACGAGCTGGCCACCTCCAAGCCGTACGCGGACTGGGTCAAGGTGAACCACACGCTGCTGGCGGACCTCCCCGGTGCCGGCAAACCCGCGCCCCTCGAGCCCTCCACCCTCGTGCAGCGCCAGAAGGCATTCGGCTACACCTTCGAGGACCAGGAGACCATCATCGGCCCGATGGCTACCGACGGCATCCAGCCTCTGGGCTCCATGGGAACCGATACCCCGCTTGCGGTCCTCTCCGAGAAGCCGCAGCTCCTCTACAGCTACTTCAAGCAGCTCTTCGCCCAGGTGACCAACCCGCCGATCGACCCGATCCGCGAGGAGATCATCACCGCGACTGCAGTTCGTATCGGCAGCGAGTCGAACCTCTTGAAGCCCTCGGCCATAAGCGCCCGCGTGATCCGCCTGGAGCACCCGATCCTCACCAACGCCGAGCTCGACAAGCTGCGTGACCTGAACCAGCCGGGCTTCAAGAGCGCCACCCTGTCGCTCCTCTTCAAGGCCTCCGACGGCGCCGAAGGGATGGAGAAGGCCCTGGAGAGCCTCTTCAGTACCGCCATCCGCCACATCGAGATGGGGACCACGATCCTCATCCTCTCCGACCGCGGCGTGAACGAGGAGTACGCGGCGATCCCGGCGCTTCTGGCCTCGGCCGGCCTGCACCACCACCTGATCCGCACCGCGACCCGCACCCACGCCTCGCTCATCCTCGAGTCGGGCGAGCCGCGCGAGGTGCACCACTTCGCGGTCCTTTTAGGCTACGGCGTCACCGCCATCAACCCCTACCTCGCCTTCGAGAGCATCGAGGACATGATCCGAGAGGGGATGCTCCCCGGCCTCGACTACAAGAAGGGGGTCAAGAACTTCCTGAAGGCCTCGGTGAAGGGGATCGTGAAGACCATGGCGAAGATGGGTATCTCCACCATCCAGAGCTACCGCGGTGCCCAGATCTGCGAGGCGGTCGGCCTGCACGAGTCGCTCATCGAGCGCTACTTCACCTGGACCCCGTCGAGGATCGGCGGCATCGACCTAAACGGCATCGCGGCCGAGCTCTTGGAGCGCCACCGCAAGGCCTACCCGAAACGGGTACCGGTCGATCCGACGCTGGAGCCGGGTGGCCAGTACGCCTGGCGCCAGGATGGCGAGGAACACCTCTTCAACCCGCTCACCATCCAGTCGCTGCAGAAGGCGACCCGGACCGACGACTACCAGGAGTACAAGGTCTTCTCCAAGCTCATCGACGAGCAGAACGAGCAGCTCTACACCCTCAGGGGTCTTCTGGACTTCAACACCGAGATCCGCATCCCGGTCCCCATCGAGGAGGTCGAGTCGGTCGAGGAGATCATGAAGCGCTTCAAGACGGGCGCCATGTCCTACGGCTCCATCAGCCAGGAGGCCCACGAGGCCTTGGCCATCGCCATGAACCGCATCGGCGGCCGCTCCAACACGGGCGAAGGTGGCGAGGACCCCGAGCGCTTCACCTGGACCAACGAGCTGGGCGACTCCAAGAACTCCGCCATCAAGCAGGTCGCCTCGGGGCGTTTCGGCGTCACCGCCAACTACCTCACCAACGCAAGCGAGCTGCAGATCAAGCTCGCCCAGGGTGCCAAGCCCGGCGAAGGCGGGGAGCTTCCGGGTCACAAGGTGTACCCGTGGGTGGCGAAGACCCGTCACACCACCCCGGGCGTGGGGCTCGTATCGCCCCCGCCGCACCATGACATCTACTCCATCGAGGACCTGGCGGAGCTGATCCACGACCTGAAAAACGCCAACCGCCGCGCCCGGATCAGCGTCAAGCTGGTCTCCGAGGTAGGGGTCGGCACCATCGCGGCCGGCGTCGCCAAGGCACACGCCGACGTGGTACTCATCTCCGGGTACGACGGCGGCACCGGCGCCTCGCCGCTCTCCTCGATCAAGCACGCGGGTCTCCCCTGGGAGTTGGGCCTCGCCGAAACCCACCAGACCCTGGTCCTCAACAACCTCCGCTCCAGGATCATCGTCGAGGTCGACGGCCAGCTGAAGACCGGCCGCGACGTCGCCATCGCCGCCCTTCTGGGCGCCGAGGAGTTCGGCTTCGCCACCGCGCCGCTCGTCACGCTTGGGTGCGTCATGATGCGCGTCTGCCACTCGAACACCTGCCCGGCAGGGGTGGCGACCCAGGACCCGGTCCTCAGGGCCAAGTTCGCAGGGAAGCCCGAGTACGTGGTCAACTACATGCGCTTCATCGCGCAGGAAGTCCGCGAGATCATGGCCGAGCTCGGCTTCAGGACCTTCAACGAGATGGTGGGCCGCGCGAACCGCCTGGAGCCCAAGCGCGCCATCGCACACTGGAAGGCCCAGGGTCTCGACTTCTCCAACATCCTCTACCAGCCGAAGCTTGCCATCAACGGGAGCCGCTACTGCGTCGAGGCCCAGGACCACGGCATCGACAAGTCGCTCGACATGACGAAGCTGCTCGCTATCTGCAAGCTGGCCATCGAGCGCGGCGAGAAGGTGCGGGCCGACCTCCCCATCACCAACGTGGACCGCGTGGCGGGAACCATCGTCGGCAACGAGATCACCCGCGCCTACGGGGCCGAAGGGCTCCCCGACGACACGGTACGCCTCAAGTTCCACGGCTCCGCAGGCCAGAGCTTCGGCGCCTTCGTCCCCAAGGGGATGACCCTGGAACTCACCGGCGACGCCAACGACTACGTCGGCAAGGGGCTTTCCGGCGGCACCATCGTGGTCTACCCGCCGGACGGCTCGCCGTTCAAGGCCGAGGAGAACATCATCGCCGGCAACGTCGCCTTCTACGGCGCAACGAGCGGCACCGCCTACATAAGCGGCATCGCCGGGGAGCGCTTCTGCGTGCGTAACTCCGGGGTGAACGCGGTCGTCGAAGGGGTTGGCGACCACGGCTGCGAGTACATGACCGGCGGCATCGTGGTTGTCCTGGGCGAGACCGGCCGCAACTTCGCGGCCGGCATGAGCGGCGGCGTCGCCTACGTACTCGACGCCGAAGGTGACTTCAAGAACCGCTGCAACACCGAGATGGTGGCCCTCGAGCTGCTCACCGAGAAGGACCTGGAGACCTTGAAGGAGATGATCGAGCAGCACGCGAAACGGACCGGCAGCGCCCGGGCCACCAGGATCCTGCACGACTGGCGCACCGCTGCGCACCACTTCGTGAAGGTCATGCCGAAGGACTACAAGCGCGTCTTGCAGGCGATCGAGCGTGCCGAGGCGGCCGGACTCTCCGGCGACGCGGCCCTCGAGGCGGCCTTCGCCGAGAACGCGGCGGTCGGGGCACACTAAAAAGGCAGGTTGAGGTTAAGAAAAAACCTCGACGGGATTCTGATCACACTAAGAGGCAGGCAAGGAGAAGGTTGGGGGTTCCAGAAGTTCCCTCAACCGTAACCTCGACCTCGCCTCGATTTAATAGGATTTGAGCTATGGGAAAACCAACCGGATTCATGGAATACCTTCGCGAACTCCCCGCCGACCGCGAGCCCCAGGAGCGGCTCAAGGACTGGAACGAGTTCCACCTGCACCTGCCGGAAGAGAAACTCCGCATCCAGGGGGCCCGCTGCATGGACTGCGGCATCCCCTTCTGCCACACCGGCAAGCTGGTGAGCGGCATGGCCTGCGGCTGCCCGGTCAACAACCTGATCCCCGAGTTCAACGACCTGGTGTACCGCGGGCTCTGGAAGCAGGCCCTGGCCCGGCTCTTGAAGACCAACAACTTCCCCGAGTTCACCGGCCGGGTCTGCCCCGCCCCGTGCGAGGGTTCCTGCACCCTGGGCGCCACCGAGCCGGCGGTCACCATCAAGAACATCGAGGTGAGCATCATCGACCGCGGCTGGGAGGAAGGGTGGATCGTCCCCAACCCGCCGCAGCTGCGCACCGGCAAGAAGGTGGCGGTGGTCGGTTCCGGCCCGGCAGGTCTCGCCGCGGCGGCACAGCTCAACAAGGCGGGGCACCAGGTGACCGTCTTCGAGCGCGCCAGCCAGCCCGGCGGCCTCCTCATGTTCGGCATCCCCAACATGAAGCTCGACAAGAAAGATGTGGTGCTGCGCCGTATCAGGCTCATGGAGCAGGAAGGGATCGCCTTCGTCTGCAACACCGCCATCGGCGGCTCCGACTATCCCGTCGAAAAGCTCAAGGGGGAGTTCGACGCGGTGGTCATGGCGACCGGCGCGACCGTTCCCCGCGACCTCCCCATCGAGGGGCGCCCCTTGAACGGCATCCACTTCGCCATGGACTTCCTGACCGCCAACACCAAGTCGGTACTGGGAGAGACCACCGAGTTCATCTCCGCTGAAGGGAAGAACGTCATCATCATCGGCGGCGGCGACACCGGCACCGACTGCGTCGGCACCTCGCTGCGTCACGGCTGCACTTCCGTTACCCAGCTCGAGATCATGCCGCGCTTCCCCGACACCCGCGCCGAGGACAACCCCTGGCCCGAGTGGCCGAAGACCCACAAGGTCGATTACGGGCAGGAGGAGGCCGCGGCCAAGTACGGATCCGATCCCCGCGTGTTCCTCACCACCGCGACCAAGTTCGAGGGGGATGCCTGCGGCAACGTGAAGGCGGTGCACACCGTCGAGGTGAAGTGGGAGAGAAACGCCCAGGGTCAGTTCGTGCCGAGCCAGGTACCGGGTACCGAGCAGGTGCGCCCGGCCGATCTCGTACTCTTGGCGATGGGCTTCCTGGGACCCGAGGGAGAGCTTCCCCAGGCCCTGGGAGTCCAGCAGGACGGCCGGAGCAACATCAAGGCCGAGTACGGCAAGTACGCCACCAACATCCCCGGCGTCTTCGCCGCCGGCGACTGCCGTCGCGGCCAGAGCCTCGTCGTCTGGGCCTTCAACGAAGGACGCGGCGCCGCCCGCGAGTGCGACCGCTTCCTCATGGGCGAGACCGAACTGCCGTAAGGCACGGAAGCTTCCGTAAGATACGCCAGACTTTCCGGCAATGAAAAGGCCCTCCAGATCGCGCAGATCGGAGGGCCTTTTTTTGCGGATAAAGCCGGGAGTTCGTCGCTGCGTCCACAAAGCGCTGCCCCCGCCCCACGTCCCCTCCTTTGCAAGAGGAGGGACAGGGTGGATTCGGTTTTCCCTGCAACAAAGGCGAATCCCCCCTCGCCCCCCTTTTCCAAAGGGGGGAACGTAGCGCACTGTTACCGACTGAAGATCACCCTTTCGGGATATCCCAGAAGGACCTACCAGTAGATTGCGCCTGCTGTTTTGCCTCCGGACTCAGAGGGAATCAGAAATATGCCGTCCACAAAGCGACGCCCCCGCCCCCCCACGTCCCCTCCTTTGCGAAGGAGGGACAGGGAGGATTTGACTTCGGCAACAAAAAAGGACCGCCGCAAGCGATTGCGAGGGTCCTTTAGTTTGTGCCGCCGGAAGTCAGGCTGCCGGTAACGCTACTTCTTCCCCGAGGTCTTCAGCGCCAGGCAGTCGATGAGCAGCCGCTCGCCGGTGAAGGAGGCGTCCTTTCGCTTCACGATGCGCCAGCCGCCGGTGTTGAAGGCGCTGTGCGTGGTGACCTCCTCGGCCAGCCCCGAGAGCCCCTCCAGGTGTTCCACCAGCCCCTGGTCGTGCCCGAGCACCACCGGCTTGAACCCCTTCCCCACGATGATCGTGATCGGCTCGACGATCAGGTTGGCGAGATCGTAGGGGGTCGGCTCCACCGGGGCCACCTTCCCCTGCAGCCGGATCATCCTGGCCCGCGAGTCGGGCCCGACGGTCCCCTTGGTGGTGGAGATCAGGTCGAGCAGGTGGTCGCGGATGTCGTTCAGGCTGTCGGCCGAATCGAGCTTCTCCACCGGGTAGATCTCGAGCGCCTTGGCGAGCAGCGAAACCTCCCTTAAGTAGTTGCTGCGCTGGTTCTCGGGGACCAGGTACATGGCGATGATCTTCACCGGTCGGCCGTCCGGGGCGCCGTAGGCGATCCCCTTGGGACTCCAGCCGACCACGCAGATGAGGTCCTCGTCGAAGGCGACGCGCGCGTCCGGGCAGGCCCACCCCTTCCCCAGCGAGGTCCGCGAGGACTCCTCACGGGCGAGGATCAGGCCGGCTATGTCGGTATCGGGAGGGAGCGAGGGTACCGCCTCCAGGATGTGGGCCAGGAAGCGGAGGGAATCCTCCTTGTCGTAGTCCTCGGGAATCTCGAGAAGACGTCCTTCCTGCAGGGCATCGAGCAAGCTGTCCATAATCAGTCACCTCCAAAACGGTTGAAGAACCAGGTCTTCACAAAGTGGGTAATAAGCGAATAGCTGAGCAGGAACCCGACGATCCAGACCCAGTATACCGCCGGAAGCGCCACCAGGCCGAGCGCCGCGGCAAACGGGGAGTACGGCAGCCAGGCGCCCACCCCCATGATGGCCAGGGTGGTCAGCGTCATCGGCACCGAGGCGCTGGAGCCGAAGAACGGGATGCGCCGGGTGCGGATGATGTGCACGATGAGCGTCTGGGTCAAGAGCGACTCCACGAACCAGCCGGTCTGGAACAGGTGCGCAAGCCCCTCCTTGGTGGCGGCCGTCGCCCCCGGCGCGTTGTAGGCGCTGCAGGCGAAGAAGTACCACATAAGCGCGAAGGTCGCGTAGTCGAAGAGTGAGCTGATCGGTCCCACGCAGATCATGAAGCGCTTGATGTTCTCGATGTTCCACTTAAGCGGCTTCGCCACCAGCTCTTCGTCGACCCGGTCGGTCGGGATCCCGGTCTGCGAGAAGTCGTAGAGCAGGTTGTTGGTCAGGATCTGGATCGGCAGCATGGGGAGGAAGGGGAGCAGGTAGCTCGCGCCCAGCACCGAGAACATGTTGCCGAAGTTGGAGGAGGCCCCCATCCTGATGTACTTGACGATGTTGGCGAAGACGCGCCGCCCCTCCATGATCCCCTCTTCCAGGACCAGGAGGCTCTTTTCCAGAAGGACGATGTCCGCGGTCTCCTTGGCGACGTCGACACCCGAGTCCACCGAGATCCCGACGTCGGCGGCCTTAAGCGCCGGCGCGTCGTTGATGCCGTCGCCAAGGAAGCCGACCACGTGCCCCGAGCCGCGCAGCGAGCGGACGATCTGCTCCTTCTGGGCCGGGCTCAGTTTCACGAAGACATCCACGTCCTGGACCACCTGGTCGAACTCGCTCCCCGAGAGCCGGGAGAGATCGGCGCCGGTCAGCATCCGGTCCGCCTTGAGCCCCACGTTGGTGCAGACGCGCTGGGTCACCAGGCCGTTGTCGCCGGTTAAGACCTTGACGCGGACCCCTGCCTGCTGCAAGAGCCCCAGCGCCTCGCTCGCCTGCGCCTTGGGGGGATCGAAGAAGGCCACGAAGCCTAAAAGCACCATCTTCGACTCGTCCTCGACGCTGAACGAGGTCTTCTGGCGCGGGAACTCGCGGTAGGCGATGGCCAGGACCCGGAATCCCTCGCGGTTCTCGCGCTCCACCTCTTCGAAGAGGTTGTTGCGGATCATCTCGAAGAGCGGGAAGACCTCCTCGCCGTTTTGGTAGTGGCTGCAGCACTCGTAGATCTCTTCCACCGCCCCCTTGCAGATGAGCACGTGGTCTCCCTCGTAGTCGACGACCACGGACATGCGGCGCCTCTGGAAATCGAAGGGGAGCTCGTCCACCAGGCGGCAGTACTCCACGTTCAGCTCGGTGTGGTCCATGATGGCGCGGTCGATCAGGTTCCTTAAGCCCGTCTGGTAGTAGCTGTTCAGGTAGGCGTAGGTGAGGACGTCCTCGTCGGTGCGCCCGGTGATGTCCACGTACTTCTCCAGGACGACCTTGTCCTGGGTGAGCGTGCCGGTCTTGTCGGTGCACAGGATGTCGATGGCACCGAAGTTCTGGATGGAGGGGAGCCTCTTGATGATCACCTTCTTGGCCGCCATGGTGAGCGCGCCCTTGGCGAGGTTCACCGTGACGATCATCGGAAGCATCTCGGGGGTGAGGCCGACCGCGATGGAGAGGCTGAAAAGCAGCGCCTCGAGCCAGTCTCCCTTGCTGATCCCGACGATCAGGAAGACCGCCGAGGTCATCACCAGCATGAAGCGGATCATGAGCCAGGTGAAGGAGCGGGTCCCCTTGTCGAAGCTGGTCTCTTCGGCGCGCTCGGCGAGCGAGGCGGAGATGGAGCCGAACAGGGTGCGCATGCCGGTGTTGATGACCACCGCGCGGGCCGTGCCGCTGTTCACGCTGGAGCCCAGGTAACAGGCGTTGGGGAGCTCCCAGGCGCTGTGGTCGGTCTCGTGCCCCTTCTCGGCGTGCGCGCTCTTCTCGACCGGCATCGACTCCCCGGTGAGTGCGGACTGGCTGACGAAGAAGTCTTTCGCCGACAAGAGGCGGACGTCCGCGGGGATCACCGAGCCGGCGAAGAGGAGCACGATGTCTCCGGGCACCACCTCGGAGATGCGCACCTCGATCTCCTTGCCGTCTCTGACCACCAGGGTGCGCGACTGCACCCTTTTCCCCAGGGATTCCACCGCGCTGCTCGAGCGGCGGTCCAGGATGAAGGAGAGCCCCACCGACAAAAGGATCATCGCCCCGACCACGAGCGCACTCTTCAGGTCGCCCATCACCCCGGAGATCGCCGCGATCACCAAAAGCTGGATGACCAGCGGGCTCCTGGAGCGCTCCAGGAGGTCGGCCACGATACCCAGCCTCTTGGCGTGGGCCAGCTCGTTGGGACCGAACTCGCCCAGCCGCTTTTCGGCCTCCTCGCTGGAGAGACCTTCCTTGGCCTTGCTGTCGAGTTCCTTAAGCGCGTCGCGCACCGAGATCGAGCAGAGCTCGACCAGGCGGCGCTCGCTTTGTCCTTGAGAAGCGGTTTTACTTGCGGTCGGTGCCCCGGCGGAACGGCCGGTTAGCATGCTGGAAAACATGAACATCTGAAACTCTCCTTCAACTGCAACGAGTTCGTGCAGGCGGCAACGCTGCCGGGTGAACCGGGCGGCGGCCGCGGACACTGCCGGTAAAACAGGACGCAGTCCGGACGCAGCGGTCCATAAAGGACCTGACGCCCAAGCGGCGCGCCTGTTGGGCAGAGGATCTGCGCAAGGCTCGAACCGATGGCTGAATCTGTACAGAAGGGGGAGTTACTTATAGGCTAGAAACTCCCTGCATCTATTGGGTCCCGTTCCGGAAAACGGCAACCGTCAAAGCGTGCAGGAAGAGAGGGGGCTTTGAGGGGGTTACCGCCAGAGGAACGGGATGGGTAACGGATATTCGCTACTATGACTGTCCAATGTGTAGAACCACCACCTTTTCTTTTCGACGTAAACGGCAACAAAAAAGGCCGCGGGGGAACCGCGGCCTTGGTCTGCCGAAATCCGATTCCCCACTCGTAGTTTTTTCAGCAGTGCACAACGTAGGTCCCGAGGGACCAGCTACCTTAAGTAGAGCCTTAAGCCGGCAATACCTGGTCTACCCATTGGCGTCTTTCGACGTTTCCGGGCAGTAGCCTGTGTTTGTGCAAACGCCTCATGCTAACGAGGAACGTTACTGCCGGCCGAGGCCGGCTTACTTTTCTGTAAGTGCCGGTCCATCTTCAGGAAAATGGACCGACCACCTGTTTGTGTAACAGATTCGGGAGCCGATTGCAAGCTCTTTCATTATGATTTTTCCCAGCCTCCCCGTACAGTTGCCGGCTGCCGGGCGCCCCGTCCGGGGGAGCGCACGCCGGGCAGCCGCGGACCTGCAGAGAGATCGGAGCGCGGCGGCAGGAGCTGAAGGTACATGTTCCGCGGGCCTCCGCCTTGCCAAGGAGGTACGCTCAGCGGGCACAAAAGCGACCATCCCATGTACTTTGCCCCTGATTGCTGGTATAGTGCGACCTTGCCGGCTGCTTGAAGGCCGCGTTTTCGTTCACCGGTCGCTTGTCCCTCGACAGGAACTCCCCATGAACAACCTCGCCCCCCACGATGATCGGACGACTTCCTGCGCACGATTTTACGACCTCTCCCCTGTCCCCCACATCGCCCTGACCGGCGCCGGCACCATCGTCGACCTGAACGGCGCAGCGGGCGAGCTGCTCGGTAGCCACACGGCGCGCCCCGGAGTTTCCCTGGCGGCCGCGGTCGCGGAGCAGGACCTCCCCGCCTTCCGGGACTTCCTCGGCAAGATCATGGCGGGTGACTCTGCGGGGTGCACGGTAACCCTGCTGCGCGCTGGCGCCGCCCCGGTCTCCCTCCGCCTCGCCGGACGCCACGTCGCCGGAGCCGACCTTGTCCTCGTGGCGCTGTTCGAGCTTTCCGGCCCCGACCACCAACCCCGGGAGATGCTGGAGCGCGGCATCCTGAAGGTCATCGACGAGCAGACCAACATCGTCATCTGCGTGAAGGACCGCGAGGGGCGGGTCAGGTACCTGAACCAGGCGATGTCGCGCTTTCTGGGGAGAAGTCCGGAGGAGGTCCTCGGCCGGTGCGACCTCGAGCCGATCGCCGACGCGGAGCAGGTGGTCCAGATCCGGGCCAACGACCGGCGCATCATGGATACCGGCTGCACGGAGTGCTTCGAGGAGAGCGGCACCTCTGCCGCGGGACCCTGGACCTACCTCTTCACCAAGTCCCCCTACCTGGACCGCGCAGGGAACAGCGTCGGCGTCGTCGGGATCGGCCTGGACATCACCGCCCGCAAAAAGGCCGAGGAGACCCTGAAACGCTACGCGCAACGCCTCATCGTGGTCGAGGACGAACTGAGAAAGGGGATCGCCATGGAACTGCATGACGACGTCGGCCAGGAGCTGACCGCGCTCACGCTGAACCTGGCCATCATCGGGCGCAACCTCGGCGCGGACGCCGCCCAGGCGCTGCGGGGGACCATGGAGGACTCGCGCCAGTTGATCAAGGCGATCCACCGCTCGGTACGCAGCCTCATGGTCTCCCTGCACCCGACCCAGCTCGAGGAGTACGGCCTGGTCTCGGCGGTGCTCACCTACGCCAAGCAGTACCAGGAGCGCACCGGCATCGCCGTGACGGTCAAGACCGCGCCGGATTTTCCCAGGCTCGCCTCGGGAAGGGAGATCGCCCTGTTCCGCATCACCCAGGAGGCGCTGAACAACGTGCTCAAGCATGCCGAGGCGACCGAGGTCTCCATCGTCTTGACCCGGGATACCTCCTCGGTGCGGCTTTGCCTGGTCGACAACGGCAAGGGGCTCGCGCTTCCCCACGGTTTTCCGAGGCTCACCGAAACGGGCTGGGGGCTCACCATCATGCGCGAGCGGGCCGAGCTGGTCGGCGGCCGCTTCGCCATCGCGAGCGAGGCGGGCCGGGGGAGCACCATAACCATCGAGTTCGACGAGGTGCGCTGACATGGCAATAAAGATTTTAGTGGTGGACGACCGGGAGATGATCCGCACCCAGCTGAGCCAGTTTCTCGGCGACTACCCCGAGTTCTGCGTGGTCGGGGTGGCCGGGGACGGCGCGGAGGCGGTTGCCCGGACGGCGGAGCTTGCTCCGGACCTGGTGCTCATGGACGTGTCGATGCCGGGGATGGACGGTATCGAGGCGACCCGGCTGATCACCGAGCGGCTCCCCCGGGTGAAGGTCGTGATGCTCACCCTCTACACCTCCGCGGAGAACTGCGAGCGCGCCCTGCGGGCCGGGGCCGCCGGGTACCTCCTCAAGGACAACGTCGTCGAGGAAGTCGTCGACGCCATCAAGGCGGTCATGACGGGAAAGACGTTCTTCAGCCCGGCTCTCGAGCCGATCGATTTCGGAAGCGGCCCGATCTGACACACCCCCCTCCTCTAGCCCTCTCCCCTTTTTTCCCGCTCAATCCGGTACAATGGAGTGGACGGAACAACCGGAAGTTCACCTCTTAACCAGAGAGAGGACATTGTGCGCAACTACGATTACTTTCCCGACCAAGAGGACGATCCGTGGGCGCAGGTACAGCTGACCAAAGAAGCGATCCGCGCCCGCTCGACCCTCATTATCTATACCGTGCTGCTGACGGCACCCTTTGTCGCGCTGGTCGCCTGCGGGGCCTACTTCTGCGGGCTTAAACCCAACGAGGTGCTGGGGATCTCCTGCTACAAGAGCATGCTCTCGGCGCTTTTCTTCTTCGACACGCTGAGAAACGCGGCCCACCACTGTTTCGACGAGGCCCAGGCAGACGGGCTGGTCAGCTGCCCCAAGGGGGTTCCGGTCATCGACCCGAGCTACCCGCACCGGCGCCTGGCCCGACTCTCCTTCGCCATCGGAGGGCGCATCGCGCGCAGCAAAAACCGCTAGCAGCTTCCCCTTGAAAGCACCGCGAGCTCACCGGGGAGGGCGGCTAACCACCCGCCCTCGCCCACCATTCCCCCGCCGCTCAAACTCCCCCCTTTCGCCGCTGAAGTCCTGCCGTATAAGGGTCGATAAGCTCATGAAACGTGTGCTCGGGGAGGGCAATAACCAAGTGGGAGCCACTGCCGCCCTTGGCAGAGGCGTCCGCTCTTTCAGGCAGATGGCGCAGCACCCGGCTCCACCGGTGCCGCCGCCCCCCTCTTGCCTGTCCCTCAACCCTTCCCCTGCAGTTCCCCGCAGCTTCCTCCCCAAGCTTCAGCATGACGCCCCCCTTTGTAGGACTTCTCCCTCATCGCTCTCGGACAGACACCCTGCTTCGAATCAGACGTAACAGCCGCTGTGCCGGCAGAGCGCTTGCTACCTCTAAGACAACGGTTCAGGCAGCACCGACAGTTCTCTACAAAACAATACATCGGTAGAACAATCGGTTCCTTGGCAGCAGCGGCGCTTTCGGCGTCTCGGAGAAAGGCTGCAACATTTCACCAGCAGGGACCCGAATCTTGGCAGCACACACTGCAGGTCATGCAGCGGGTACGGGACGCTGTCCCACCAGCAACAAAGGAGGGTATTGTCATGGCAAGCTCAGCTTTCCTACGGATACGAGTTCGATGGTTCGTCGCAGCACTCTTACTGACCGCCCTCTCCCTCGCCGGATGCAGCGGCGGCGGCGTATCGGCAGGTTCCTCGGTCACTCCACCCGCCACCGCCGACCCGGGAGCACCAAGCTCTGCGGCGAGCGATCCGGGCGCCCCGCCGGCAACGCCGCCCACCACCACTACCGGCGGCAGCGTCGCCGCCAAAACCGTCCTGGTCCAGGGGAACGTGGTGGGTGATGCCGCGGCCGCCCTCACCGGAGCCCCGCTCCCCGGCAACGCGCCCGTACCGGAAACCCCGAGCTTCGTCCCCCTTACCGCTCCCATCACCATCACCCTCGTCGACGAGACCGGCAGCGTCGCCGCGAGCCAGACGGTGAGCGCCGCCGACGGCAACTTCGCGCTCATCGCCTCCTCGGGGCACACCTACATCCTGCTGTTCGCCGATGCGGCGAGCGGCAGGACCATCGGGCCGCTCATGGTGGACCGCCAGACCGGCCGGGTCTCCTTCAGCCTCGCCAGCGACTCGAGCGACCTCAACTTCGCCTCGATCACCATCGACTCGCAGCTCGGCAAGGCCTGGTGCTGGACCGATCCCATCGTGCCGCTCCCCACGGCGGCCATCCCGGTCGACTCGGTCCCCTGGCGCGGTACCTCGAACATCCCCACCGACGGCACACCGAGCCCGCTCTTCGGCGCGGTCCCCTTCACCCAGAAGATGCTCCTGTTCGAGGAGTTCGGTCCCGAGCCGATGCCGGCTGCCGCGGCAAGCGGCAACACCCCGCTCCCGCAACCGGCCAACCCGAAGAGCGGCCCGAACGTGGCGCAACTGGAGGCCTTCCTGGCCCAGGAGGGGCTTGCCCCCTTCCCCACCCGGCTTGCCAACGTGAACGAGTCGAACCCCTGGAAGGCTGCCATCGAAGCCTACCTGGGGCGCCCGCTCGGGCAGCCCCCCGTGGGGGTACCGGGTCCCGCCGAGGGACGTCCCCCGGGTGAAGACTGGGCCCACCAGAGATGGGACGACCTCTACCCGCAGAAGTACTTCGTCACCGCCCAGGCGGGGGCCCGGGTAAACGGCGGCCTCCGCGACGCCAAGCAGCGCCACGGCTACAGCCAGGGCGAGTTCGGCCCGGGCGGCCTCTACCACAACACCGCGGGCTTCGCCAACACCGAGGGGACCACCAGGGGGATCGGCGTGCGCATCCACCCGAGCATGCCGCTGCAAAGCCCCAACTCGGTCTGGACCTTCGACGGTACCCTGCCGCCCAAACTGCTGCAGGCCCGCTACGGCGAACCGGTCATGATGCGCCACTACAACGCGCTCCCCATCGACGAGACCGCCAACAACGGCTTCGGCAGGCACACCATCACCACCCACGAGCACAACGGCCACTCCCCCGCGGAGAGCGACGGGTTTGCCGGCTCCTTCTACTTCCCCGGCGAGTTCTACGACTACCGCTGGCCCTTGCAGCTTGCCGGTTTCAGCAACAACAACAACGACGCCGGCGCCATCAACGCGGCGGCGAGCGACCCACGGGCCGCCATCCCCTGCGAAGCGGGCGAGAGCCTGCCGGTCCTGATAAACGGCGTCTCCACCGTGAAGAGCTGCGTAAACGGGCGCATCAACATCCCCGGCGACTACCGGGAGACCATGAGCACCCACTGGTTTCACGACCACATGCTCGATTACACCGCGCAGAACGTCTACAAGGGGAACGCGGTGATGATGAACTACTACAGCGCCCTGGACCGCGGCAACGAGGCGATCAACGACGGCGTGAACCTGCGCTTCCCGAGCGGCAGCGCCCTTAGCTGGGGCAACCGCGACTACGACGTGAACCTGCTCTTCGCCGACAAGGCCTGGGACGCCAACGGCCAGCTCGGCATGAACATCGCGAACCACGACGGCTTTTTGGGCGACCAGTTGCTGGTGAACTGGCAGTGGCGCCCCTACCTCGAGGTGCGCGCCCGTCAGTACCGGATGCGCATCCTGAACGGTTCGGTCTCCCGCATCCTGGCGCTTTCTCTGGTGCAAGAGGTGGCCGGCTCGGGCGGCGAACTTCCCGGCCCGGCGGGTTCCGGCGTCTCCTACAACCGGGTCCCCTTCTACATGATCGCCAACGACGGCAACATCCTGGAGCACTCGGTCCCCTTCGACGGCAAGATGGACCTGATGAACGACGGCAACCCGGACCAGTGGAAGGGGCAGCTCCCCGCCCAGGGGATCGCCGAGCGCTACGACATCGTCATCGACTTCTCGAAAAACGGCGTACAGCCGGGCGACAAGCTCTACTTCGTCAACATCATGGAACACCAGGACGGCAAGGGGACCAAGGGAAAGGTGCCCCTGGGCGACATCCTCTCCGGCAAGTACAACCCGGTGGTCTCGAACAGCCAGTGGATCAACGGCGATCCGGCGTGCTGCAAGGTGCTTGAATTCAGGGTGAAAGCCTACAGCGGCACCGACCTCTCCATGAACCCCGCGGACTACGTCTCGGGCAAGGCCTCCATGATCCCGCTCGCCATCGACCGCCACTCGGCCGAGGTGAAAAACGCGCGGCACCACACCTTCGAGTTCGTGCGCTCCAACTCCAACGGCGGGCACGGCACCCCCTGGCAGATCAAGGTGGACGGAGGCGACGGCAACACCATGGATCCCCACCGCGTCTCGGTGATCCAGCACGGCGACATCGAGGCCTGGCAGATCAAGGGGACCGGCGGCTGGACCCATCCGGTGCACATCCACTTCGAGGAGGGGATCATCCTCTCCCGCGGCGGCAAGGCCCCGCCGGAATGGGAGAAGTGGGCCCGCAAGGACATGTACCGGGTCGGCCCCGAGGCAGAGAGCACCGGGGTCCTGGAGATCGCCTACCGCGCCCGCGACTTTTTGGGCGACTACGTCGAGCACTGCCACAACACGATCCACGAAGACAACGCCATGCTCCTTAGGTGGGACGCCCGGAACAAGAACGCCCGGGTCGCCGACACCCCGATGCCGACCTTCGACGGGGTCTTCTTCGAACCGAGCTTCGCCCTCCCCCTGGCCGACACAGGCGACGGCGTGGGTCCGAAGACCACCGTGCCGTAACCGGCGAGCATTCCCCCCTCCCCTTGCGGGAGGGGGGTAGGGGTGGGGGAGGCAGCCAGAGAGAAAACAGCAGTTATCTCTCCCCGCAGCACCAAAGAGAAAGGAGCGAGCCATGTTATCCGGAAAGATCACCTTCTATGCGACACTTTTCATGCTCATCGCCCACCTTGTGCTCGGTTCCGGCCAGGCCCGCGGCGCCGTCGGCTGCGATCTCAACGATCCGGACCGCGACGTAGCGAGGCTCTTCCCCGGTTCGACCGGCTACAAGACCGTCTACATCGACCTCAGGAAACTCGGAGGGGACCGGCTGGTGGCCCAGGTCGAGTCCCGCCTGAGGGACCGCCTGCACGGCCTCTACGAAACCGTCGACGTACCCTACACGGTGTACGTGATCTACCAGGGGAAGAAGAAGATCGGCTACATCCACGGCGTGAACCAGAAGGGGCGCTACGGGGGGATCGCGGTCTTTTTGGCTCTCGACCTAAACGAGCGTATCAAGAGCTTTTACATACAGAAGATAAGCGGGCCGGAGGCCGGGAAGTTCCGCACCGGCGAGTTCGGCAGGCAGTTCGCCGGGCTTTCCCTGAAGGACTTCGAACTCTACGACGTGGTGAGCGGCAAGGGGGGGGGCAAGGTCTCCGGGATTGCCAATCCCGTCGGCGAATCCGACCCCGACTTCCGGCTCACCCTGCGCGGCACCAAGAAGAACCTTTTATTCGTGAACGAGTTTCTCAAGCTGGCCTCCCAGTGGCCGCCGCCCAAGGGAAAGACGGCCCCGTGAGGTGCCGGGCACTGCCATTAAGTCAGCGCTCCCCCGCCCCTTGCGGGAGGGTGGACTCCTGGCATTGCTGCTCTTAACGTAATGGCAAGGGGGGACAGGGGGATTTAGCACCGCCGGCCAACCGGCAAAGCCCCGGGTCCAAAGAAATCGGAAGCAGCTCGCTATCTACCATAACGACGCGCGGCGGGCGGTTTGTCACCGCAGCCCGCCACAGCACGAGCATACGGAGGGTACGACCATGAAAACGACCATGACCGGAAAACTGAGCGCACTCCTCGCCCTGGCACTTTGGGCAACCGCCGCGGGATGCTCCTCGAGCACCCAGCCCCCGCAGCACGCGGCGGCCCAACCGGGCCGGGCGCAGATCATCGAGAAGGCGAGCATCGTGAAGTCGGCGAGCCCGCCAAGCGAGGCGCAGATCGTCCAGGCCATCGACGCCTCGGGTGCCATGCGGCGGGCCGACGGCAGTTTCAGCGTGATACCTCCCATAAAGGTCGCGCAGCTGGGAAAACAGGGGGGCGAGGGAGGCTGGCCGGTCAAGGCCCGCTTCCAGCTGAAGGTCAAAGGAAGGGAGGCGCTGGCGGAGACCACCAGCTCATTCAGGGTCTTTCTGGTACAGGAGGGGCCCAGCCGCCAGGTCTGGAAGGCGGAACTGGGAACCTAGCGGCTAGCGGGTCAGGTTGTGGGTCAGGGCGTAGTGCATCAGCTCCGAGTTGTTGGCGAGGTTGAGCTTCTCCAGGACCCGGGTGCGGTGGGTGCTGATGGTCTTCACGCTCAGGGCGAGTTCGAGGGCTATGGCACCCACCGTTTTTCCGTCCGCGATCATCCGGAACACCTGGTACTCGCGGTTGCTGAGCAACTCCTCCAGGGGCTTCTCCGGATTGCCGTCCAGGCTCGTCACCAGGGTTTCGGCCACGCTCGGGCTTATGTACTTCCCTCCCTGCATCACCTTCTTGACCGCACTCATCAGCTCGTCCCAGGCGCACTCCTTGTTGAGGTACCCCGCCGCGCCGGCCCTGAAGGCGCGCACCGCGTACTGTTCCTCCGGGTGCATGCTGATGACCAGCACGGGAAGCTTCGGCTGGTGCTCCTTGAGGACCTTAAGGGCATCGAGGCCGCCGCGCCCGG
The DNA here is from genome assembly GCF_014193515.1 of Geomonas silvestris. Taxonomy (GTDB): domain Bacteria; phylum Desulfobacterota; class Desulfuromonadia; order Geobacterales; family Geobacteraceae; genus Geomonas; species Geomonas silvestris. The sequence goes on from NZ_BLXX01000004.1 coordinate 352,801, forward strand.
GCATCGAGATGTCCATGAGGACCAGGTCGTAGCGGGCGTTGCGGGCCTTCAAGAGCGCCTCCTCGCCGCTTCTGGCCTCCTCGATGGCGAAGAGGTCGGGGACCTCGTTGAGAATCTGGATCAGCCCGCGCCGGAAGATGGGGTGGTCGTCGGCGATGAGTACCTTTATCATAGAGCAACTCCTTCAGGGGCCTTTCCCAGGGGGATGCCGACGCAGACCGAGGTCCCGGCGCCGGGGCGGGATTCGATGGCGAGTGCGCCGCCCAGGAAGCGGGCCCGCTCGCGCATGCCGACGATTCCCAGCGATCGCGGGTCGCGAAGCTCCTCCTCGCGCGCGCCGCGGCCGTCGTCGCTCACCCGCAGCAAAAGCTCTTCCCCGCTCTCCTCCAGGGTGGCGCAGACCCGGGTCGCCTCGGCGTGCCGGCAGACGTTGGTGAGCGCCTCCTGGAAGATGCGGAAAAGCGCCGTCGAGCGGTCCTGGTCCAGGTGCGCGCAGTCGCAATCGATCTCCACCGTGCAGGCGATGCCGGTGCGCTTGGTGAACTCCCGGCCGTACCATTCCAGTGCCTCGCTCAGCCCGAGGTCGTCCAAAAGCACCGGGCGCAGGTCGGCGGAAATCCGCTTCACGATCCCGATGGCGTCGTTGAAGTACCCTTCCAGCTGGCCGGCCTTCTCGGCAAGCCGCGCATCGTCCCCGGGCAATCTCTTCTTGAGCCACTGCAGGTCGATCTTCATGGCGGTCAGAAGCTGCCCCAGGTCGTCGTGGATGTCGCGCGAGATGCTGGCCCGCTCCTCCTCGCGCACCGTCTGCAGGTGCTCGTAGAGGCTGGTGAGCTCCGCAGTGCGCTCCCGCACCCTCCCCTCGAGCTCGGCGTTCAGGGTGCGCACCGCCTCCTCGGCCCGGGCACGCTCCCCGATCTCGCGCTGCAGCTTGGCATTCGACTCGGTGAGCTGTGCGGTGCGCTTTTCCACCCGGCCCGACATGGTGCGGAAGCTGTCCGCCAGGATTCCCAGCTCGTCGTTGGATTTGTGGGCGATCTGAACCGGGTGCTCTCCCCGTTCCATCCCAAGGATGGCGCGGGTCACCTCGCGCAAGGGGCGCACGATGAGCCTGGTCACCCAGGCGGAGGTGGCAAAGGCGATCAGCACCCCCGCCAGCGAGATGGCCAGCCCCGACCTGATGGTGGCGTTTAAAACCTGGTGGTAGTTTGCGTTGGTCGCCTGGGCATCGCGGGAAACCGACTGGGCGAAGTGGCGCAGCGAGATCTCGATGATGTCGATGCGCTGGTCGATCTGCGCGTCGATCTCGGAAAGCGGTCCGGGGACCGGAGCACCGCGCTGGATCAAGGGGAGCATCTGGCGCTCGTAGATGTCGACGATGTCGCTGATGGCCTGCCCGGCGAGCCCGACGTCGGCCTTCTCCTCCCGGGTCTCCGCGGCCCGGGAGATCCGCGCCAGCTTTTCGAGGGCCGTCTTTTTGCCGGCGGTCCAGAGCCGTGCGGAGCCGGCCAGGTCGCGGTTGATGACCGAGTTGGCGATGATCTGGTACAGGTCCTCGCCGATGTGCTGGGCGTCCGAGGCGAGTTCCAGCTCCTCTCCGCACTGCACGGTGCGGTGGTAGAGCTTCTCCAGCTTTTGCAAAGCCTGGAAGTTGACGGCGACGACGGTCATCAGCAACAAAAGGCAGATACCGAAGCCGCTGGTCAGTTTGACACTTATCTTGTTGAACATGGAAGCCAGCCGATCCTTCCCACCGAAGACACCACACTTTCAAAAACTACCTTCAGTGTTCATCCTCCGATGCAGAGTACTCTTTGCAGGCTCATTTTATAGTATTTGCCGTGTCATTCAAGCATTTTGATTGGACCAACGTCCGCTGCGATCGTTATAGAGTGTCCGCTAATACTACTGCCGAGCATCCGGTCAGGAAACCGGAGCAGATCCAAACTGAGTTTTTCCACGTTCGCACACGTTCAAACCGCTCTCGCCTGGGCGAGACGCCGGATGCGGGAAAGCCGACGAGCTCTGGGTTCTTTTCCACAAGGATCCGCAAGCCCGCGTCCTCCCTTTGAAAACGGGGGGACAGGGGGATTCGCCTTTCCCTCCTAGCACATCTCCAGCGCCGCGCCGATCCTGGTCTTCAGCTGCCCGATGTCCTGCGAAGAGAAGTCCGTGACGATCTTCAGGTAGTTGGTCCCCAGCCCGTTTCTCACCAGCGACTCCACCTTCACCGCCTCGACGTTGAAGGTGTGGCAGGACTGCAGCACCAGGTCGATGACCAGGTCCGGCCTGAGCAGGTCGACCTGCTCCTTCAGTACCTCCATCCTCCCGGTGTTCGGGGTCATGCAGGCGCAAGGGATCTGCAGAGAGCGCGTGGCGATGGCCCTGAGCGGGTCGCCCGTGGCCGATTCCTGCAAGCTTGATAACACACCTCTTCTCATCCGGGATCCTTAAGCGGCCGGATACTAGCAGATCTCTTCACCCTAGACCAATTCATATCATTAACGAGACGGCTACCACCCATCGCTTTTGTCGATAAAGAAACGTATCAGATACACCGCACCTCATGACAGCTGCCTCCCCACCTTCTCCTCACAGCATCCCGTCACCAGTCCCTGACGTTTTAGTCAGAATAACTTCAGTTGTGAAAATGGAGAGGTTCACTATCATTAGAGGCAAGGAGAGCTCCATGCACATTCTGGTTATCGAGGACGAACCCAAAGTCGCGGGTGCCCTGAAAGACGGGCTGGAAGCGGAAGGCTACCTTGTCTCGGTCGCCCCAACCGGCGAAGACGGTTTCTTCCGGCTCACTACCGAGGTCTTCGACCTCGTGCTTCTAGACCTGATGCTCCCCGGGCGCGACGGCATCGAGATCCTCACCGCGCTCAGAAAACGGGGGTTCGAGACCCCGGTCCTCATCCTCACCGCCCGTGATTCCGTCGATGATCGGGTGCTCGGGCTGGACAGCGGCGCCGACGACTACCTGGTGAAGCCGTTCGCCTTCCCGGAACTTTTGGCGCGGATCCGCCTGGTGCTGCGCAGGGAGAAGAAGGAGAAGGAGCCGGTGCTGAAACTCGCGCTCCTCGATCTGGAGATGGACCTGATGACGCGCAAGGTGGCGCGCGGGGGGCAAGAGCTCGAGCTTACCACCCGTGAGTTCGAACTCCTCGAATACCTTCTGCGCAACCAGGGGGAAATCGTCTCGCGCGAGATGCTCTCGAGAGACGTATGGCAGGTCAAGGACCGTTCCACACCGCTTGACAACGTGATCGACGTACACATCGCCCGGCTCAGGCGCAAGATCGACGGCCCCTTCGACCTCAAGCTGCTCAAGACGGTGCGCGGCCTGGGCTTCACCATGAACGGCGAGGGCGCATGAGATCGAGACTGAGCATACGTCTGCGCCTTACCCTTTGGTACTCGGCAGCTTTGGCAGGGATCATCCTCTGTTTCGCCCTGGGTGTCTACTGGTCGGTCCGCTCCAGCCTTTTCAGCAGCCTCGATGCCCAGTTGGAACGGGACCTGGCCACGGTGACCCGGGTGGTCCGGGACGAGCCCCAGGAGATCAACGAACTGGCCCAGCACGGCTCGGTCGACCTGTTCCAGGTACGGCAGGGAGATGTCGTACTGGTGGAAACCGGTGACTGGACCAAAGCAGCCCCGGAAAAGGCGAGCGTCACGAGGGCTGACGAAGAAGCGAGGTCGTGGAGTGCCGGCGGCAACGGGTTCCGCCTCAAAGCGGTAACGGTAAAGGCTCCCGGACACGCCTACCGGGTAACGGTCGCCGAGGACGAACAGAACCTGCGGGCGAGCCTTAAAAGTCTTCGCGTCATCCTCTCCCTGGGCGTTCCCCTGGCGCTCGCGCTCGCCCTGATCGGCGGCTACCTTTTGGCCGGACGAGTCTTGGCACCGATCGGAGCCATGGCGCAAAAGGCCGGGGAAATCACGGCGGATCGGCTTTCCGAGCGGCTCCCCTACGCTCATGACGACGAGTTCGGCCAACTGGCCCGGGTCTTCAACGCGACCTTCTCCCGCCTGGAGGAGTCCTTCGAAAGGCTGCGCCGCTTTACCTCCGACGCTTCCCATGAGCTCAGGACGCCGCTCACCACGCTGCGCAGCGTCGGGGAGGTCGGCCTGCAAAAAGGGCTGGACGCCGCGGCGCTGCGCGAGGTGATAGCCAGCATGCTCGAGGAGGCGGACCGACTTACCGAGCTGGTGGAGAACCTGCTGACCTTGAGCAGGGCCGAATCGGGGGCCCTTAAACTAAATCCGGAACCAAGCGAGCTTGGCGTTTTAGCGGCCGAAGTAATCGAGTTCCTTGGGGTGCTCGCGGAAGAGAAGGAACAGACCATCACGCTGCGGGCGAGCTGCGCGGTACCTGCCGACATCGACCGTACCACGCTGCGCCAGGCGCTGATGAACATCCTGGACAACGCGATAAAGTACGCAGCGCCCGGAACCGACATCGTCGTTCGCACCGAAGTATCGGGGGACGAGGCCGTCATCGAGGTCGAGGATGCCGGTCCCGGCATCGCCCAAGAACACATCGCCAAGGTGTTCGACCGCTTCTACCGGGTCGACACCGGGCGTTCCCGGGATGTGGGGGGAACCGGGCTCGGTCTGGCCATCGCCCGCTGGGCCGTGGAGATGAACGGCGGCCGCATCTCTTTGGACAGCACCCCCGGCAAGGGGAGCACCTTCAGGATCACCCTTCCCCTCGGGAAGGTTTGATTACCTCGCAGTACGGTCGGCACAACATAATGACAGGAGGAACGTTGATGAGAAGAGCATTCCAGGCGGGAGTAACAACCGGAATCGTCAGTTTGCTGGCAGGTGCGGTCCTTGCCGTCACGGCCTTTGCCCAACCGATGGCCTTCCCCGAGGGGACCGCTACCCCCCCGGAAAACTGCGGGGGGTGCCACAAGGCGATCTACCGGGAGTTCGCCTTCGGGTTTGGCAGCGACATGCACTACAATCCCACCAGCATCCCCCAGCAGGAAGGGGCAGCGATCCCCATGCCGGCCGGTGTCTCGGCGACGGCGACCGCGCACGCCTTCGCCGGTACCGAACAGTACCCGATCCACGCCCGCGAGGCGGAAGAGGAAGGGAGGTCCTGCAATGTCTGCCACTACCCGGAGCCGTTTGCCGTTCCGGACCTCAACGTGGCAGAGATGACCAAGCCCAAGGGGCGCCCGAAAGCGAAGGAAGCGGTGGGCATCACCTGCGCAAGCTGCCACCTGACTCCCGAAGGGAAGATCAGGGCGGCTCACACCGTAAGCGCTCCCCACGAGACGGTGGCCGATCCTGCCATTCAGACCTCGGCCATGTGCGCCTACTGCCACAGCATGGGGAAAAGGGTCGTCGGCAAGCAGACCCAGACCTTCCTGGAGTGGCGCGAAGACTTCTTCAAGCCGGGCCTGGGCAAGCAGCAGTGCCAGGACTGCCACATGCCGCGCACCATGCGCAAGGTGGCCGAGGACTTCGACGGCCCCGAACGCCCCGTGGCGCGCCACCTCTGGACCGGCGGACGTTCGCAGCAGCGGCTGGCAAGTGCACTCAGTATGGCGATCAGCCAGCCCGATGCCGGCAAGCCTGCCCTCGCCTTCCACGTCATCAACGTGGGGGCCGGCCACTCGGTCCCCACCGGCTCCAACCGCCGCGCGATCTACCTGAGCGTCGAGGTGACCGACCAGAAAGGGAACAAGGTCACGAACCGGGAGTGGATGTTCGCGCCTTCCTACGGCAACCGCCCCGACGATAAAAAGTTCCTCGAAGAGGACAAAAAGCGCCCCGATGCGGTTGCCGCAAGCCAAGCCGACGCCCAGGGGCCGCACGAGGCGATCATCAGGGCCGGCGAGGAGCGCATCCTGCCGTGGGCCCCGGAACTCAAAGCCGGAGAGTACACCGTGAAGGCCCGGCTCGTCTACGACCTGAACCGTTACAACAACCGTTCCTTCCGGGAAGATCAGACCGAGATAAACAGTACGACCCTCGCCATCAAGGTGAATAAAGGGTGACTTGACCATTCGGGGCCCGAGAGACCTCGGGCCCCGGATGAGCTTACGAGGAGCAGCAGATGAAACGCGACATGACCGGCATTTTCCTGGTACTTCTGACCTCAGTCATGACCCTGGCTATCACCGCCCTGCCAGCCCTTGCCAAGGGGACGCACACGATCGACTTCGTCCGGGGCACCCCTGGGGCCGAGGCCGCCCCCTTCAGCGCGCTCGTTGGCGTCTGGCACGTGGATCGGGACGGAACCCGCAACGTCTACGCCGCAGACGGCAGGAGTTGGGAACAGGGGCTCATGGCTCCCGGGGGAGCGGAAAAGGCGAAAGCGCTCTATGGCGAGGGTTCCGCCGAGTTCCTGCGCAACCTGGAGAACTACCGCTACTATCCGCTCACGGTATTTAAAGAGCTGAAAAGCTTCAGGGAGGGGAGTATCGAGGTCTCGTTCAAGCCGGTGAGCGGCAGGATCGACCAGGCTGCGGGGATCGCCTTCAACATCAAGCCAAACGGCGAGTACCTGGTACTGCGGGCCAATGCCCTGGAGGACAACCTGGTCCTTTTCCGGATGGACCAGGGGAGGCGCTCGACGGTACAGTGGATCGGCAAGGTGCCGGTCCCGTCGAACCGCTGGCACACCCTGAAGGTCGTGGTGAGCGGCAAGAAGATCGAGGGGTATCTAAACGGCACGAAGTACGTGGACTACCAGTGGAACGAAAAGATCGACGGCAGAATCGGGCTCTGGTCCAAAGCCGACTCCTTCGTTTTCTTCGACAAGTTATCGGTGACAGCAAAATAACGCCTGCAGGGCCCCCCGCACCATCGGGCAATAATCCGGCAGGATCAAACTACCTCCTTTCTCGGACGGCGTGTACAATACAATAATCCGAAACAACAGGAGGGACATCCCATGAAACAAGTAAAAGCATATTCAGTTGCCAGCTCGACAGCCCAGTTCGCCCCTCAAAGCATCCCGCGCCGTGCCACCACCGAACGCGACGTCCAGATCGAAATCCTTTTTTGCGGCATCTGCCATTCGGACCTGCACACGGCCCGCGACGAGTGGCATAGCGTCATGCCCACCACCTACCCGTGCGTCCCGGGTCACGAGATAGTCGGCCGGGTCACCGAGGTAGGCTCCGCGGTCACGAAATTCAAGGCCGGCGACCTCGTCGGTGTCGGCTGCCTGGTAGACTCCGACCACGGCTGCCCGAGCTGCCAGGCTAACCTCGAGCAGTTCTGCCCCGACGCGACCTTCACCTACAACTCGCCGGACAAGCACGGCACCGCACCGGTCACCTACGGCGGATACTCGGAAAGCATCGTGGTAGATGAATCCTTCGTGCTGCGCGTACCGAAGAACCTCGAACTGTCTGGCGTGGCACCGCTGCTCTGTGCAGGGATCACCACCTACTCCCCGATGCGCCGCTGGGGCGACCTGAAAGGGAAGAAGGTCGGCGTGGTGGGACTCGGCGGACTGGGACACATGGGTGTCAAGTTTGCCCGCGCCTTCGGCGCCCACGTGGTGGTCTTCACCACCTCGCCGGGCAAGAAGGAAGCCGCACTGAAACTGGGGGCTCACGAGGTGATCGTCTCCAGCGATCCGGAACAGATGAAACAGCACGCCGGCACCTTCAATTTCATCCTCGACACCATCGCCGCCGACCACGACATCAACGCCTATATCAACATGCTCGGACTCGAGGGGAACATCACCCTGGTCGGCGCTCCCGAGACCCCGCTCAAGCTCTCCGCCTTCGCCCTCATCTTCGGGCGCAAGAGCATCTCGGGCTCCCTCATCGGGGGCCTCAAGGAGACCCAGGAGATGCTCGACTTCTGCGGCGAGCACAACATCACCTCGGACGTTGAGGTGATCCCCGTCCAGAAGATCAACGAGGCCTACGAGCGTATGGTCAGGTCGGATGTAAGGTACCGCTTCTCCATCGACATGGCCTCCTTGAAAAATGAGTAGCCGGAACTAAAGGAGGCGCCGTTTTCCCGGACGATGCTGTCCGGCGAAACGGCGCTTCCACCTCCCTCCACCGGTCCTAAGGACCACCGGGCGCCTTACGCTGCACTCCTCCCCTGCTCCCCACTGCAACCTTCAAGCTACCTTATCGTCCCCGTGTGGCCGCAGAACTTCTCAAGAGCGGCTGAGTGCCACTTAAGAGCGGTTGAGTGCCACCAAAGAGCGGTTATGTGCCACTCAAGAGCGGTTGTGTGCCACTCAAGAGCGGTTGAGTGTCACCAAAGAGCGATTGTGTGCTACTCAAGAGCGGTTGAGTGTCACCAAAGAGCGGTTGAGTGTCACCAAAGAGCGATTGTGTGCCAATCAAGAGCGGTTGCGTGTCACCAAAGAGCGGTTGTGTGTCACCAAAGAGCGGTTGTGTGCCAATCAAGAGCGGTTGCGTGTCACCAAAGAGCGATTGTGTGCCACACAAGAGCGGTTGAGTGTCACCAAAGAGCGATTGTGTGCTACTCAAGAGCGGTTGAGTGCCACACAAGAGCAGTTGAGCGGTAAAAGCTTGTCACGAGCAGGCGATACGGCCTGTAAAATCCTTTGTGTAAATGGCCATTTTCGGTTAGAACCCACTCGATAGGAGGGAGCCGATGGCCAGTGTAGATGAATTGCTTGATGCTTTGATTAAAGACTGCAAGAAACCAGAAGACATAGTTGGCGAAAACGGCCTTCTGAAGCAGCTGACTAAGCGTGTCCTGGAGCGGGCAATGCAGGTCGAGATGACGGATCATCTCGGCTACGAAAAGCATTCCCCAGACG
>NZ_BLXX01000005.1 GCF_014193515.1 Geomonas silvestris
TTTGACTACATCGAGCGGTTCTACAACCGCAAACGGATTCATTCCTCGCTGGGGTATCGGACCCCGTTCGAGGTCGATCAACTCAACCTAGCCGCTTAACCGACTGTCCACGAAATCGGGGCAATTCCATCTCTTGATATGCCTGCGGAAGCTGGTGAAAGTCTGTGAGAGCCGATCAAGCTGACGGAATATGAACAAGGGCGAGATAAACCCAGAGAGTAGACATAAAGCGCGCCAACGAGAGGCGGGTGAAGCGGGCTCCGCAGTTTCTGGAAGTAGGCAGAAACCGATGAAAATGTGTTTACTCCGCCGTTCACCCTGAGGCAAAACCCCTAGAACTTTATGAGAGGTAACCGGAGGCATGAAGACCCAGTACTACACGGCATCCAGTCTTGATGGATTTATCGCCACCGAGGATGACTCCTTGGATTGGCTGTTTCCCCTTGCGGATCTGAATGACTCCAGCTACCCAGAATTCATTGCTGAGGTCGGCGCACTGACAATGGGGGCAGCCACCTACGAGTGGATCCTCCGCAATTCCGACAAGGTTGCTGCCGAGACCGGATCCCCGTGGCCGTACACTCAGCCTGTCTGGGTATTCACCAATCGCGTACTTCCGACAATAGAAGGTGCAGAGATCAGATTCGTGAAAGGCGATGTGCGACGGGTTCACAATGAGATGGTCGTGGCCGCAGGGACAAAGAACATCTGGATTGTGGGGGGTGGGGATTTGGCGGGGCAGTTTTATGATGCAGGACTTCTAGATGAGCTCATCATCCAAATCGGTTCAGTTACCTTAGGCAGCGGCAAACAACTTTTCCCACGCCGAGTTCTAAGCCCAACCCTAAGCCTTCTTTCAGTTCGGCACATGGGGGCCGGCATGGTTGAACTAAGGTATGGAGTACGTTCTTAGCGATTTAACGGGAGCTCGTTTAGATGATATTGTGCATTGTGATTACCGCTGTAATGGCCGTATCGAACTATTACTTCTTGTCCAAGGTCAGCTCTGAAAGTGCACTGAATCGTGTATTGGTTGGGTTCGGCATGCTCTGCTCCCAGATCATCCTGTCAGAGCTCACCCTGGGACTCCTCGGCGTCCTTCATGCGTCCTACCTGGCGGCCGTCAACTTAGCAATCTGCCTTGCCTTGTTCATAGTCGCCTACCGGAAGACCAACAGGGATTTCAAAACCGTGCTAGATGCGGACCTCGGGTCTTTGAAGCGTGCAGTTGCGGACGCGCTGGACGCTCCCACTGTGTGCCTGGGTATCCTTGTCGCATTCGCCTATTCCTGGGTGCTGGTCGCCGCGTATTACCTGCCCCCCCGGGGCATTGACGACTTTGCCTACCACCTCCCCACCATTTTCGAATACATCAAATCGCATGAAATAAGACTTTTGCCGGTCGCGTTGAGGACGCATTTTGCCTTCCCGCAAAATGCGGAGCTGTTGTTCATGTGGCTCGCGGTCTTTTCCAAAAGCCAGCGCATGCTCAGCGGCCTCAATGTCGTGTTCGTTTTCGCTTCTATCGCGACGTTGTATGCGCTGATTCGCCATTTCGGCATCTCCAGCAAGAACGCCCTCTTCGCGGCACTGCTCTATGCCTTGTGCCCTGTCGTTATCATGCAGGCGGGGGGGAATTATATCGACGTTATTGTAGCGTTGTTCCTGATGATGGGAATTTACTTCGCTATTCTGTTTCATACCAACCAGAAGGTCATCTATCTGCTGGCGACGGGAATGACAATCGGGCTTATGTGCGGCATGAAATACACCTGCCTCGCGTTTGCCATCCCTTTCCAGGTCCTCATCATCCCGGGGCTATGGAAGTCGAGGCCCAGATATCTGATCGGCTATCTGTTCAGCATCCTCATACTGTGCGGTTGGTGGTACCTCAGAAACTTCGTGGTATTGGGAGATCCGACCTATCCCCTCAACCTCTTCAAACTCCCTTCGGGCCCGCCTGCAGGGGTGAGCGTTGCCACTAACATCGCGGGTAATCTTGACGGCTGGTGGCTCAAGTATCCGCTCTATGACATGGGGGTGGGGAGTTACGATGGTGGTTTCGGTCTGGTTTTTTGGGGAATCGGAATTTCGTCCTGGGTGTACGTCACGGGACGAGGGTTACTGCATCCCGGCAGGGTAGGTGTGGCGAAATGGACCGTACTTGGATTCCTGCCTGCCGGGTTTTTCCTGATGCTGACGGTCCCCGTCGGGGATGCTGCCGTAACCGGCAGATTTGGGCTGATCGCGGTTGCCGTGGCCCTTTTCGCACTGTGCGAATTACTGGTGGTACTCAATGACCGCGCCTACGAGTACCTGGTAAAGTCAGCCTGCATAATCTTGTCCTTTGTCACCGTGCCTCTCATGTCCGTTTCGGAAAGTCCGAGCTACCGGCTTGGTACCGTCCTTACCGACCGAATCAACTTCAAGCATCCGTCGGAGTTCAAATACCTGAAGGACTCCCACGTGATGATCAGACGCTTGGTCGATGTATGGGCACCGCTGGATTTTATCACACGTGAAGGCCGAGGGTTGAATTGCTACCTCGCCTCAGACGCGCCGATTTTTATGTCCGCACCGGTTTTCGGAAGCAAATTGCAGAATCGCGTCGTGAACCTGTCCAATACCAAAGAGCCGGTCGATGCGTTTGTCTACACCTATCTCATCAAAGACGGCATGAAAAACCATGATGCCATGAAGGTTGACCCGTCCACCACGGTTTTAGATATCATGTCGAGCGATGATTTTATCGTGGTTACCAATTCCAGGATCATGCTTAACGGAGCGGGTGCAGGAACCAGTCTGATGTTGCATAAGAACATCTTCTCCAGGCCTGAAACTCTTCAGTTGTTGAGAAAATACTATCACAGCGCCTGGCCTTTGGCGGCTGCCGCGGCTCAACGGATCAATCCGGCCTTGGAGGAAAATATACCGGTTGTTACTTCGAGTGAGATCGGGTACGGGGTACGCTGCATCGACATGCTCGCCGGCAGAAAGGACCGCATGGTAATGACTCCGGAAGATACTGAAGAGTTGGTGGTTGGCAGGAAGGGTTTGCAAAGGTGCTACACGATCGGCAAGGCGTTGCAGGGGTTCCAGCACCGGCAGATTGCCAGCGTGTACTATAATAAATCGGACGTAACTATCTATCTCAACTGGAAACGGTAACCTATGGTGATAAAAGATACAGAAAAACTAAACCATATACTGATAATGACAATCCTCGGTGTCTGCACAACGGTGCATTGGATATTTATCGACGACGTTTACACCCAGGCGCTGGCTCAGATGTATTCCTTTTTCAAGAGTATTCTTCAGTAGGTAGGATTTGCGGTTCTTCTGTAGTAGTGGGGCCAGGTATAGGTACTGTTACAGGCAAATCCTCCCTGTCCACCTTTCGCAAAGGGGGGACGTGAGGCCGCCAGCAGATACCCCTGTGTGACCCTCGGCAAATTTTCCCCTCGGGTCGTGGGGCGGTTTTACCTCAAAGGTCTCTTCTGCTGGTCCCCTCGTGCCGAGTGTTGGTCGGCCTCCCTGGAAGAATGTGGCTCCAATTGGTAAGTGTTCCCAAAGCCGCTTCATTCGCCCGACGATGCTTCACCGCTGCCGGAAGCCAGGCTGGTAAATAAGTCGATACGCCCGCTCTTGTCGAATCGAACCACGTGGACGTAGTCTACGCTCGCCTCACCACCCCTGTCCCCCAAGATGATGATAGCTCTTACTTTGGATGCTACATACCAGAATTCCGTTTCATCGAGGGAGCACCTGTCAGGCTCGCCCAATTCAAGCAGGACCTCTTCCCGCGAGGTACCTATCTTGAGCACTGAAGGCGCCTGCGTCCCGGTGTTCTGTCTCGAATATCCTTGGTAGTAGTTGGTCGGAATGATCAGGCAACCAGACAACAGCAAGCATGCCAGCAATGCCAGTTCCGCAGGCCACATCAGACGCTTTTCCAAGGCCAACTCCTATCGCACCGAAACCATGCGATGTTTTTGCAGGAGCCCGTTATTGTCGAAGACGAAGACAAGGCTGTACTTGATATTGCTCCAGCGGACCATCCGGTCCATGAGGAAGTACCCGTCCGCATCCTCACCGATGCGATAGGTGAGAATCCTGCCGGATTCGAAACTGGAGGACGGCTCTCCCAGTTTCATCAGCACTGCTTCGCGAGATACTCCAGGCAACGTGACATCGGTGAGGAGGTTTCGATCTCCGGGAAGGCGGGGAAAGGATGCGCAGGAAAAAAGAGCCAGGCTGGTTATTGCCAACCCAGAAATGGTGCGGATGCTTTTCTGTCTCATTGTCTGCTCCTATGATGACATAGCGCACTCATCAGAACTCTAACAGAGCCGCGTCTGCAGTCAATCTTTGAGTGAGGAAGGCTTTTCGCTGGATAGCTAGCTGAAGCAGTCGAGGGGACGCTGGTAACTTTTGTAACTCATTTGGAGAGATGACTAGAACGTTATGTAAATTACCAGCGTCCCTCCGATCGCACTGGGGGACGCGAGAGGGACGTTGTAGTTTAGTCGCGTCTCGGACTGTCCACAAAACCGCGAGAGATCCAGATCACTATGCGAGAAAAAATAATTTGGATCACGGCGCTTGTACGTTTGATCGGCGTTCTGATGCTAGGCGGGCTGGTTGTCGATATGTTTATCCCTCAAAGGATATATCTGGAGGCGGTTAATTGGAAAATCTGTGATTAAAAGGTGGATAACAGGTTTTCCGTCGAAAAATGATGAATTCCGCGGAGAATTTTGTTTTATTGGCGAGACCACCTGCAGTTGCCCAGGAAACTTTTTTCTTGGAAAGAATCATGATGGATTTTCGAAAATAAAAAATCTTTCTCGTAAATTCCTCATGGTGTGCCGGAAATCAGCGTGGTTTTGGAAAACAAAAAATATTTTCTCCGAAATCGTCGTGGTTTTCTCCAAATCTTTGATGAATTTCGAAAAAATATTTTTTCCTGTCCGAAATCCTCTTCGTTCCGGAAAAATATAAAAAGTTTTCCGGAAACCGGAGGTGCTTTTCAAAATTCGGTTGTGATCCGGCTGAAATTGTCACTGTTTTTCCCCAACTAAAAGTTTTCCGGCAAAACTTTTAAAAACTCGGGAAAATTTATTGGTTTCCGGAAAAATCGAAACGATTCCGGCAAAAGGAATGTAAAACCTGAAGAATTTACTTTTTTTCTGAAGAAAGTCTTAGCGGTCTTGGCTGAAAACAATTTTTTCTGCAGGGATTTCGAAAAAAGGTGGGAGATGAGCTTTAGGAAGGGGGAACGCTTGCGTTTCTGCCTAGTGTTCAGGGACGGGAACGGACGGCCGGCTTTAACCGGACCGTCCGTAGGAGGCGAGGTCAGGAAAAACAAACTTAGAGGAGAATTATGCTGACCGGCTTGCACCAGCGGCCGACGGCTCCATTTTCATGGTAGCGTGCTCTCACGTAGATCCTTTTGGTGGGCACACCACCCCGAACCTCGGTGCGGGACCTATTGAACGTCCCATCGCCGATCCGCTGCCAGGACTGCTCGTCTTCGGGAGTCTCGGTCCACATGTATTCCACGATAGCACCGGCTTTCGCAAGTTTTGCCGAGATGACGTAGGCCCCTTCGACCCCCTCCATGTGTTTCAACGTAATCTCCGGCATCAGATCCAGAAGATTCACCCTCACTTTCACGCCGTTTTGCTGCTTGAAGTCGTAGCCCGCGTTGTTGAGGATGCTGGCATCCTGCCGGAAGACCGAAAACCTGATGACATGGTCGGCGTTGAAATCCAGAGCCTGTACCACCTGTGGCATGAGTATGTTCAACAGGTCGATATTGCCGCTATCACGCGCGGCAGCCATTTTTGCAGCAAACTCCTTAAGCTTTGGCGATAGAGTGACATACTCCGCAACCGGCCCCTGAAAGGCGATGTGCACCTCAGCTTTCTCTGCTACGTGGTCCGTGGTGAAGATGAGGTCATTCACCCCTTGGCTACGATAGCCACGATCGTAGGGATCTTTTACACTTGCCATGTTTCCTCCCCAACAACGCAAAAATGATATAACGTGAGTGGATTCTAACCTGTGTGGGTGCCCTGTCAACTGCGGCGTTCAAACAAAAGAACAACCGGCGCAAAAAAAAACGGGGTTGGGGAAATGGTCTCCGGGCACGAAGTCTTGGCCGCGCTGGTCGCACACCATGAACCGTGCACATGCCGGGAGGTTGTTGTTGCAGTACCTGGGCTTCTCCCGAGTTTCCCGATGCACCATAAAAAAAGGCCTCGGCATGTGCCGGGGCCTTTTTTTTGTGGTGGCTCTGGTCGCCTCCGGCCGGAGGACGTTGACCTGCCTGTTCGATCTTCCTTTTACGCACATCGTTGTTGCTTGCCGAGCCTTGACCCTTGGGAAACTACCTGCCTCCCGGACCGACTGGCAGAGCCGACGTCGCTACTGGTGCCCCAGGTAGGCTTCCTTTACGCGCGGGTCGTGGGCCAGATCCTTCGAGGTACCCTCGAGGACGATGTTCCCGGTTTCCAGGACGTAGCCGCGATGCGCTATCTTTAAAGCCATGTTGGCGTTCTGCTCGACCAGGAGGATGGTGGTCCCCTTGGTGGCGTTGATCTCCTTGATGACCCGGAAGACTTCTTTTACGAAGAGCGGAGAAAGACCCATGGAAGGCTCGTCCAAGAGCATGACGCGGCAGTCGGTCATCATGGCCCGGCCGAGGGCAAGCATCTGCTGCTCGCCGCCGCTTAAGGTGCCGGCTAACTGGGTCTTGCGCTCCTCCAACCGGGGGAAGATCCGGTACACCTCTTGGCGCAGGTCGGGGATGGCACTCTTCCTCTTGTTGGCCCAGGTGCCGAGCTTCAGGTTTTCCTGCACGGTGAGGCTCGGAAAGACCCCCCTCCCTTCGGGGACGTGGGCGATCCCTAGCGAGACGACGCCGTGCACCGGCACCTGGGTGATGCTCTTGCCCTGAAAGAGGATATCTCCCCCCTGGATGGGGAGCAGGCGGGAAATCGCCCTAAGCGCTGTGGTCTTCCCGGCGCCGTTGGCTCCCAGAAGGGAGACGATCTCCCCTTCCTCTATGCGCAGATCGATCCCCTCTAGCGCCTTGATGGCGCCGTAGGAAACGCTCAGCCCTTTGATCTCCAGAATACTCACAGCCCATCCTCCTCGTCGCCCAGATAGGCCTTGATCACCACCGGATCGCCGGTAACCTCGTGCGGGTCGCCTGCCGCTATGGTCCTGCCGAAATCCATGACCTGGACGCGGTTGCAGAGCTTCAAGACCACGGGCATGTGGTGCTCGATCAGGAGGATGGACAGGTCGAACTCCCGGTGGATGTCGCGGATGAGCCCGATGAGCCCCTCGACCTCGGTGGGGTTCATGCCGGCGGCCGGCTCGTCCAGTAACAGGACGCGCGGGTTGGTCGCCAGGGCACGCGCGATCTCCAGCCGGCGCTGTTCGCCGTAGGGGAGGTTCTCGGCGAGTTCGTTCCGTCGCTCGGCAAGCCCGAAGCGCTCCAGGAACGCCAGGCTCTCCTTGCAAACTTCCCGCTCACGGCTCTTGAAGAGGGGGAGATGGAAGACGGCATCCCAGAAACCGTGCCCCATGCGCTGGTGGAACGCCGTGATGATGTTGTCCCAGACGGTCATCTTGCCGAACAGGCGGATGTTCTGGAAGGTGCGGGCGATGCCGCGGCGGGAGATCACGTCGGAGGTGAGCCCTGAGAGATCCTGTCCGTCGAGCAGAATGCGCCCCTGGTCGGGCCGGTAGATGCCGGTGATCAGGTTGAAGGCCGTGGTCTTCCCCGCGCCGTTGGGACCGATGATCCCCTGGATGTCGCCTGTCTCCAGGTGCAGGGAGAGGTCGTCGACCGCCGTCAGACCGCCAAAGGACCTGGTGAGGTTCTCGATCTTAAGCATCGCCGCCCTCCGCCTGTTTCCGGTCCGGCAAGAGCCAGCGCCACTCGCGGTTGCCCATGAGCCCGTACTGACGGGTCAGCATGATGAGCACGAGGATCAGGGGGCTTATCAGCATGCGCAGGTCGGCAAGCTGCGGCGCGACCATGCCGAGGACGTTGCGCAAAAGCTCCATGAGCACGGTGTAGGCGACGACGCCCAGGATGGAACCGGAGAGGCTCCCCATGCCGCCCAGGTAGAGCATGACCAGGATGTCGGTGGTCTTTAAGTAGTCGAAGCTCTTCGGGGTGATGAACTGCTGGTACTGCGCGTAGAGCCCGCCTGCCAGGCCCGCGAAGGCGGCGGCGATGGTGAAGGCGAGGTTCTTCACCTTGTTCACGTCGATCCCGATCAGCTCGCCGGCGATGGCGTTCTCGCGGATGCAGAGCCACATCCGGCCGTAGACCGAATCCACCAGGTTGCGCAGGATCCAGTAGGTGATAACCGTGCAGACCGCCACCGTCACCAGGTTGGTCCCCTTGGGAATCGCGGTGAGCCCGCGGGGGCCGCCCAGGTAGTCGATGTTCTGGATGGCGTTCACGATGATCATGTTGAAGCCCAGCGTGATGATGGCGAGGTAATCCCCGACGGTCTTGAAGGTGACCCGCCCGACCAGGTAGCCGATGACTCCCGCCGCGACCACGCCGCCTAAAAGGGAGAGCGGCAGGCGCACCAGGGCCGGCAGCGGGATCTTCAGCGCGATGAGGGCGGCGACGTAGGCCCCCACGGCCATGAAACCGGCGTGCCCCAGGGCGAACTCGCCCAGGTAGCCGTTCACCAGGTTGAGGCTCGCCACCAGGATGATGTTGATCCCGATCACGGTGAGGATGTGCAGGTAGTAGTTGTTGAAGAGGCCGACGTTCCCCAGAAACTGCACCAGCGTCGCGACGAGTATCGTGGCGATGGCGATGTTGCGGAAACGGACCAGCGTTTTTCCTTGTTGATCTGCCATGTTCATACCTTTTTCAGCTCGGCCCTTCCCATGATCCCGTTGGGTCGAATCAGAAGGAGGATGATCAGCAGGCCAAAAGCGATGCCGTTTTTCAGGTTGGAGGAAAGGTAGGCGACGGTGAGTACCTCGACCCCCGCCAACAGGAAGGAGCCGATGACCGCCCCCTCGATGGAGCCGATGCCGCCGATGACCGCCGCGATGAACGCCTTCCAGCCGAGGTCAATCCCCATGTAGGGGTCGATGGAGTAGGCCTGGCCGAAGAAGATGCCGCCGGCTGCGGCGAGGGCCGAGCCGACGGCGAAGGTGGTGGCGATGATGAGGTTGAGGTTCACCCCCATGAGCTGCACCGCGTCCCGGTTGTCGGCGACCGCCCGCATGGCCGTGCCGATCAGGGTCCGGTTCACGAAGACCCAGAGGATCACCATGAGCGCGAGGGAGATGAGGATGACCAGAATCTTGTCCTCGGTGATCACCACGCCGCCGCCAAGCTTCAGCACCTTGTTGGGGAGCTGGGCCGGGATCTGGCGGGCCTGGGGCCCGACCAGGATGCGCACCAGGTTCTCCAGGAAGATGCCGACGCCCAAGGCGGTGATGACGAGCGACATCCGCTGGGCGTTTCTGAGCTTGCGGTAGGCGACGCGCTCGATCATGACCCCGATCATGGCGGTTATAAACATGGCCAGCGGGATCATGACCGCCACGGGGAGCCCGGGGATCACGGACACCAGGAGAAAGCCTACGAAACCACCGAGCATGAAGATGTCGCCGTGGGCGAAGTTGATCAGCCGGATGGTCCCGTAGACCATGGTGTAGCCCAGCGCAATGAGGGCGTAGACCGCCCCCAGTTGCGCGGCATTTAACAGTTGCTGTATGGCAGTAGCGATCACTAATTCACCGCGCTGTCGAAGACGAACTTGCCGTTGTCGATACGGATCATCACGGCACCCTTGACCGGGTCACCGGAGCCGTTGAAGGTGATGGCGCCGGTGGCACCGTCGAAGTCCTTGGTGTTGGCGATGGCGTCCCTGATGGCCTTCGGGTCGAGCTTGCCGGCCTTCTCTATGGCCTTCACGAGGATGTACACCGAGTCGTAGGTGAGGGCGGCGGCCGCATCCACCTGGGTGTTGAACTTCTTCGTGTAGTTGGCGATGAAGGTCTTGGAGGCCGGGCGGTCGACGTCCGGGGAGTAGTGGTTCGAGAAGAAGGAGCCTTCCATGTCCTTGCCGCCCATCTTGATCAGCTCCTGGTTATCCCAGCCGTCGGAACCGATGAACTTGCAGGTCATGCCGAGCTTGCGGGCCTGCTGCACCTGCAGCGGCACGTCGTTGAAGTAGTTGGGCAGGAAGAGCACGTCCGGGGAGGCGCCCTTGATCTTGCTCAGCTGGGCGGAGAAGTCCTTGTCGTTCGTGTTGTAGGTTTCAAAACCGACGATCTTGCCGCCGGCCTTGGTGAACTCGTCACGGAACACCTCGGCGATCCCCTTGTTGTAATCGCTCGCCACGTCGTAGAGGACGGCCGCGGTCTGGGCCTTCATCTTGCCGCGGGCAAACCCTGCCACTGCTTTCCCCTGGAACGGGTCGATGAAGCAGGCGCGGAACACGAATTTCTTGTCCTTGGTCACGTTGGGGTTGGTGGACCAGGGGGAGATCTGGGGAACGCCTGCCGCCTCGGCGATGGGAGCGCCGGCGTTGGAGCACTTGCTGGACTGCGAACCGATGATCGCCACGACCTTGTCCTGGTTGATCATCTTCTGGAAGACGGTGGCAGCCGATTCCGGCTTGTTCTCGTCATCCTCGATGATGAAGGTGACCTTCTGCTTCTTTCCGCCGATGTCGATCCCGCCCTTGGCGTTGATCTCCTCCTGTGCCAGGAGGACCGCATTCTTGGTGGACTGACCCAGGGCGGCGATGTCGCCGGAGATGGGTGCCGAGACCCCGATCTTCACACCATTTTGCTGACAGCCGGTAAGAGATGCCAGAACCAACAACCCCGAAAGTAACCATGCCGATTTTTTCATAGACCCTCCCTTAGTATCCTACATAACACGTTTGCCAGCCGAAAAGGAGCAAAGCCGTCCACTTGAGAGATCGCAAGCGAAAGGCCGATACAATGCGCGCCATCCTCAATACCACAGCTTATGCGCCAAATAAAGTTCTAACTGTCATGAGGAGCTGCGACTGATGGCAAGAGAGCGCTAACGGGGAAAATTTGCGGGACCAGAACAACGGGGGACGCTACTATTGCTGCGGGCGCTGGAAAAGGACACAGTCGGCATCCCCGTAGATCTTCTTCCAGCCGTGGTGGGCGACGTACCAGGCGGCCGGGGTGCTCGGCGGGGTGAGCACCAGGGTGTGGGGGTACTCTTCGAGGTAGCGGTTGCCCCGGGTCCAACCTTCCATGAAGGCAAAGTAGGCTTCTCCCACCTCGCGCGGGTACACCGTCTCGTACCTGCCGTCCATCGCCACCCGACACTGCCCCGGCAATTCCCACATCAGGTACTCTCCCCAGCTGAACTCGGGCAAGATGTTCCCCTTGATCCCTTTTGACTTCAGGTACTGAACTGCACCGACGGGATAGTTCTGCTCGGAGTCGTTGCTGCGCAAGACCAGGCTGAAAGGGTGGGCGCCCCAGAAGGAACGGCAGCCGTGAACCAGCAACGCCGCGAAAACCAGGGTGACCAGGTAGCGCGCCCAGTTCCGTGCCGCTGCCGGCTTTTTGGCGAAGTAGTCCTCCCCCAGGCCGAGGGTGACGTAGGAGGGTGCCAGCACCCCCATCGCCAGGAAGAAGAGGCTTTGGTGGCGCACGTGCCCGAAGGCAAGGTAGGCCGTGACGCCCAGCACCATGGCGTCCAGGAGCGATTTTTTACGGGCGGAGAGGAGCATCATCAAGGCGATGACGGCCAGCAGGAGGAAAAAGACGGCATTGGCGTGGTAGTCGCCGGCCCCGATGGCGGTCGTAAAGGACTGCCACTCGTCGATCTGCGGGCGCGGCATGGTGAGAGCGTCGGCGAGATAGGTCCAGTAGTGGTAGCCGTACGGGTTCACCAGCGTTGCCAGGGAAGCGAGCACCCCCGCCTGGAGGTACGGCACGACATCGCGCCGCTCCAGGAGAGCGCCGGCCGCGTAGATCCCGATGATCCCGAGGCCGGAGACGAATCCCCCGTGAAAGTTGGCCCACAGCACGAAGAGGGGGGCCAAAAACCAGAGCACGCGGCGGTTCCCGTCCCGACGGTGGGTTTCCAGGATCAGCAGGGTGAGCGGGAAAAAGAGGTAGGTGAAAACCTGGGCGCGCACCGGAGAGTACGAGAACCCGAAGTGGGGACTGATCAACAGCAGGGAGCCCAGGATGGCCCAACCCGCCCCGCCGCGCGTGCGCGCCGCGGCCCAGACCGCCGCAACCGTGGCGACAACCAGCGCGTATTTGAGAAGCTGCATCCCGGCAGCGCCGGCAACATGGTACACGGGGTAGAACAGCACGCCGGTGAGCCACTCGTGATAGACCCACAGCGGCTTGGTCGGCAGGTACGAGAAGGTGTCGTGCCAGGGAAAGCCGGGCTGGGTCCAGAACAGCCGGCCAAAGGAGAGGTACCCCCAGAGATCGGGGTCCGCGAGGGTAGTTGCCGAACGCGCCAGGATGATGGCCAGGGTTCCCAGCAGCGCCAGGATGAAGAGCCAGCGTGGCATGGAAGCCTGGAGAGCCTTGTCTGCTTGTCCGGCTGCGGTGTTCACGGGTATTCCAATCTCCAAAGCTCGTTGGCAGTACCTTTTCCCCTGTACCACGTTTCACTGTCAGGGAGAATAAGGCAGCTGGCTTATAGCATAGATCTATTTTAAAGTCTTCTTATTCCGGTGCGGCCGGCGAGCATGATGAGAGGAACTAGTGGCATTGCTGTCCGATGCTTGGTAGTGTGTGCTGGCAAAGATCCGCCGGCCAGCGTGCGTCAGCTGTGGCGGTTTTCCCCGGGATACAGTACGGCGGGTTTGTCCTGAGAATAAAGAAAGGCTTTCGGAACCCTAGCCGAAAGCCTCGTTGTTGGGGGGAGTCTTGATCTCTCTTATCGTCAAATGTCTCTTCGGAGCCGCCGCAGTGGTAGCGATCGCGCTGTTGTCGCGCTCCAAAAGCTTCTTCATCGCGGGGCTGGTGCCGCTCTTTCCCACCTTCTCACTGGTCGCCCACGTCGTCGTCGGCACCGAGCGCTCGGCCAAGGACCTGCAGGTCACCGCCCTCTTCGGCCTCTATTCCCTCGCGCCCTACATCCTCTATCTCCTGACCGTGTACTTGCTCTGCACCAGGTTCCCGCTGGCGGCTACGCTGACCCTGGCAACCCTGGTCTGGGTGGTCGCGGCCGGCATCCTGCTCGTCATCTGGACCAGGTTCTATTCGGGCGTACTCTGAGCCGCGGGAAGGGGAGGCGCGACTCAGGAGACCGTCAGCCTTGGGGGAATCCCAAATCGCTCCCCCCACATCTTCTCCGCGGCAAGCTTGAGCGCGTTGTTCCAGGCGTAGGCTGCCTTGGCAACGTCGCTCTCGGGTGATGCTTCCTCTTTTTTCGGAGCAGACGGTGTCTGGTGCAACTCCTCTCTCTCTTCGTAGCGTTTCATGGCCCACCTCTCTGACAAGGGATGCTCAAACGGTTTAACCGCCGGCTGTGCCGGCAGCGCACCGATTGTTGTCATTGCCCTCTCCCGGGTATCCGGTCTGGAGCTTGTCGCCTGACTCATGCTCAGCATACGACGTGCCAGAAGTGAAAAAGACGGTACTTTCAGCCGATAGCGGCCTGCATGGCGCAAGGGGGCTGCAAAAAAAACGGCAGAGATGGTCGTTTTTTAAGCGGAGGAACGGCCGCCGGTGTTGCCCGGTTTACCAAGGAACCGGAGGCGGCAGCCGCGAATGGGGTGAGGTATAACGGAAAAGGGGTAGGGCGTGCGGGCCCTACCCCTTTGGTGTCTCCAGCTGGGGGCGCAGCTTACGGGTTGAACCGGTAGCCGGTGCCCCAGACGGTCTCTATGTAAACGGGGAGGGCGGGGTCGGGCTCTATCTTCTTGCGGATCTTCTGTATGTGAACGGCGACGGTTGCGGTGTCGCCGAAGTAGCCGTTGCCCCAAACGGCGTCGAGCAGCCGGTCCTTGGTGTACACGATGTTCGGGTGGCTCGCCAGAAAGTGCAACAGGTCGTACTCCTTGGTGGTGAGCTGTACGTCTTTCCCGTTCACCGTCACCTGGCGCGAGGCGGGGTTGATCTCGAGGCCGCGGTGCAGGATGGTTTCCTGGCCCCCGGTCTCCCCCTTGAGGCGCTGGTAGCGCTTCAGGTGCGACTTGATGCGCGCCACGAACTCGGCGGGGCTGAAGGGCTTGGTGAGGTAGTCGTCGGCGCCCAGGTCGAGCCCCCGGATCTTGTCGATCTCCTCGTCTTTTGCCGAGACCACGATGACCGGGATCTCGTGGTCCTTCCTGATGGCGCGGATGATCTCGTAGCCGTCGCACCCCGGGAGCATCAGGTCGACCACCACGATGTCGAAGCGGCCGGTCACCGCCCTGGCGAGCCCCTTGCGGCCGTCCGCCTCGATCTCGGCGTGGTAGCCGTTCAACTGGAGGTAGTCGCGCTCCAGTTCGGCGATGTTCAGATCGTCCTCGATGATCAGCACTTTTTTCATGGCGCCCCTATCTCCACGCTGTAAGCCGGCAGCACGATGGTGAAGCAGGCACCGGCCCCCTCGACGCTTTCGACCGAGACCTCGCCGCCGTGCGCCTGCACCAACTCGCGGGTGATGGCGAGGCCCAACCCGGTGCTCTCCAGGTCCTTGGTGCGCTCCGAATCGATCCGGTAAAAGCGGTCGAAGATGAAGGGGAGCTTGTCCTGCGGGATGCCGGGCCCGTTGTCGGCGATGTCGAGGGCGATGAGCTCCCCGTTGCGGTACAGGCGAAACGAGATGGAGAGTCGCTTGCTCTTGCCGTGCCCCTTTGCGTTGCAGACGATGTTGTTGATGGCCTGGTAGAAGCGCCTGCCGTCCAGCACCACCTGGGGGTCGTCCGAGAGCTGATCGAGGTAGGAAAAGCCGATCCCCGCCCCCTCGAATTCCAGCTGGTACTCCTCCAAAAGGTCGTGCAGGTAGTGGCGGATCGAGGTCCTCTCGAAATGGAACTCGAGTTTTTGCATGTCCAGCTTGGAGAAGAGGAACAGGTCGTCGATCAGCCGGTTCAGGTAGACCGCGTTGTGGTGCACCACCTTGAGGTATTTCTCCCGGGTCTCGGGAGGGAAGCTGCGCCCCTCCAAAAGTGCCTCGATGTGCCCGTGGATCGCGGTGATGGGGGTCTTCAGGTCGTGCGATATGTTGGCGATGAGCGCCTTGCGGTTCTCCTCGTACTCGGCCTGGAGCCGCTCGTTTTCTTTGAGCTGCAGTGCCATCTCGTTGAAGGAGGCGGTCAAGAGCCCCAGGGCGTTGGGCGCCGGGCTCTCCACCCAGACGTCGTAGTTCCCCTTGGCGATCTCGTTCACCCCCTCGCGCAGCGCCTCGATCGGGGTGATGATGCGCCGCTCCAGGCGCAAGAGGAAAAAGAGCAGGAAGATCTCCTTGGCCACGATGAGGACGGCGAAGAAGATGCCGACCGCCTTGAACCCGGACCAGGTGAAGAGCAGGTAGAGCAGGACCAGGTTGAAGATGAGGATCACCGGGCGCGCGAAGTGGAAGAACCGGTGGTACTGCTGGAACTCGTGCCGGTGGCCGTGGAAGTGGTCGTGCACGTGGCGCAGGCGCTCCTGCAGCCCCTCGCAGCGCTCGCCAGCCGCGCATCTGCCCAACCTGCTCTCATACCTGTTCATTGATACTCCTGGTGTTACGGACCTCCCCCTCCCTTGACGGGAGGGGGCCGGGGGGTGGGTGAAGCTGCCACAGGCGATGACGTGGCGCCTTCCCCCTCACCCTGTCCCCGCAAGGGGAGAGGGAACCCGTGAGACACTTTTCCTGCTCGCGGTGGAATGTTTCCGGGGGCGCCGGACCTTGCGGCACCGGCGCCCCTTCGGTGCTACCAGGCGAACTGCACGTCGGCAGTCGCGGTTACGGCGTGGGACTCGTCCTTCTGGTTCAGCACCCGGCCGTCCAGGTGCAGGGAGATCTTCTCGATCTCGCGCTTGCTGTTGAGGGTCACCAGCAAGAGGCCGTCGAGGGACTCGACGCTGTGCGGGCCGTCGGCGAAGGCGTGGTGCCAGTGGTGGCCGTGGTGGCCGTGCTGCGCGGCGCGCGGGTTATCGTCCCGTTCCGCGCGGCAGCAGCGGCCGTTCAGCCGTTCGCGAACCTCGGTCTTGAGCTCCTCGGGGAGGTCGGCGAGGTTCAGCGAGATGAGGATGGATCCCCCCTCGTGCTCCTCTGCTTTCACCGCGCCGAAGAGCCCGAACAGGAGCGAAAGCCGGGAGAAGAACCCCTTGATGCAGTTGCCACCCTCGGTGCCGTGGCGGTGGTGGAAGAAGTGGCGCAGCTTGTCGCCGTGGCAGCAGGGGCCGGAGCCGGAGAATTCGGTGTGGCTTTCGCGCTTCACCTTCTTCCCCTCGAGGTTCACTTCGCAGGTCACGTCGGTGGTCGCCAGGTCGCCGCTTTTCGCGAACTGGTTGCGCAGCGAGAAGATCTCTTCCTGGTCCTTCTGGACGAAGGTGGTGAGCACCCCGTCGATCCTCTCCTTGTTCTTAAGAATCCTCGTCACGTCGTAGAGCAGTTTTGCTTTATTCATGGTGTAGCCTCCTTGGTTGTTGATGAGGCTACAGTACGAAAGAGATCTAAACTGCTCTTAAACAAACCATAAAAATTCCATAAAAAATTTATTCTGCCTCGAGCCGCACCCCGAGTAAAGCAAAAGGGGAAATTGTGGCAGGATTATAACTCTTGTCGTGCCAGGGACGCACAATCTTTAGCCGGTGACAGGGTTCGTACGTTCCCCCTTTTTCAAAGGGGGGAACGTGTGGCCAGCAGCAGTGCTGCGTAGAAAGAGGCTCTGAGGTTTCGCAGAGAACACCCGGAAGAACCTTTCCAAAAGGGGGCTCGTGACGTCAGCCGTAGCGCTGCGTGCACAGATTCTCTTAGTTTCCCGGGCTCAGGCGGTGTGGCTCAGGAAAAATTAGTTGACAGAAAACGGGCGGGACTGTATTGGTTGCATATGCAACTGAGGGGAAACGTATGGATCCAACAGCTGAAAATCTAGCCGTCACCATAGCGAACGAATGCCTGGCGGGAAAGGCCAGGCGCCTGAGCCGGGTGATCACCGGCATCTACGACCGCGCACTCATGCCTTTTGGAATCAAGATCAACCAGGCGAGCATTCTGGTGTTCCTCTCCAGAACCGGCGAGGCGAGTCCCGGCGACATCGTCAACCGGTTGCAGATGGAAAAGTCGACCGTGAGCCGCAACGTGGACCGCATGAGAAAGAGCGGCTGGATCGAGGTCGTCGAGCGTGGCGGACGTGGCGGCCAACTGCTGCGCATCACCCCGGCCGGACAGAAACTCTTGGTCGACTCGCACCCTCATTGGCAGCAGGCCCAGGAAAAGGCCCAGGCGCTTCTTGGCGCTGAGGGCTCCGATTCGCTGCGCCTGTTGGCGGAACGGATCCGCTGATTTTTATCGGCGGATTTTTTTTATTGTTTCGGTTGCATATACAACATTTTTTAAAAAACAATCCCCGGTGGTGCCGTCGAGCAGGGCCGCACTGCCAGGTCGGGTGGGGTGGGGGAAGCAGCCGTCGAGAAAACAGCTGTTATTTGGTTACCTCCGTGGCGCCTTCCCCCTCACCCTGTCCCTCCCGCAAGGGGAGAGGGGACTCGACGCGAGGACGTCACTGAGATTTCCGGAAGAACCTGTCGGAGCAGCAGCGGTAGCGCCACATAGAGGCGCCGAGGAGGAGATTGATGAAGGAGCAGATTCGTCGCACCATCACCCGGCTGGTGACGGAAAACGAAAAGAACTGGTCGCAGGCGCTGAACGCACCGTATTTCACGGCACCGCTGGTAGGTTTCGCCTCCGCCGACGATCCGGTCTTCGAGCACTTCAAGGAGGCGGTCGGTGATTGGCACCTGACGCCGCGCGAGGCGTTCGAGGCGGTGCATGGTCAAGGAAGCTGGCACGGCGGCACGGTGGTGAGCTGGGTGATGCCCTGGAGCCAGGAGCTGCGCGACTCCAACCGCCACCAGGTCGAGCGCCCCTCGCGCCAGGTGACGGAGGCCTACCATCTAAGCTACTTCACCCTGATGAAGGAGCTGCGTGCGAAACTTTTGCACTTCTTGGCCGATGACGGCTACCGCGGGGTGGCACCGGTCGACGGGCCGGGCTTTCGGATGGTCGATACCCCGACCGGCAAGTCTTCCACCTGGTCGGAGCGCCATATCGGCTATGCGGCGCGGCTGGGAAGCTTCGGGCTCAGCAGGGGCTTCATCTCGTCGCTCGGGAGTGCCGTGTACCTAAGTTCGGTGGTGATCGATATCGCCCTCGAGCCGGACCCGCAGGAGTTGAGCGATCCCAACGAGGGGTGCCTGTTCTACTACAACGGCAGCTGCGGCGCCTGCGTGCGGCGCTGCCCGGGGCAGGCAATCTCCAAAGAGGGGCAGGACAAGACCATCTGCGCAAGCTACGCCTACGGGCGGGAGTCGATCGCGCTGTCGGCGACCTACGGCCTCAGGGGGCCGGCGGGGTGCGCACTCTGCCAGGTGAAGGTCCCCTGCGAGTCCAAGAATCCCGTGGCCGAGCTCAAGGAAAAACGGAGGCTGGCGGCGATTTTTTAACGGCGCGGCTGGCTGAGTCGCTGCAGGTAGCGCTGCATCCGGGCGGCGAGCGTTGGGGAGTCGATAAGGAGCGAAAGCTCGTTGTTGCGGGTGAGGGCGGACTGGGTGAGGTTGTGGCTGCCGACGATGACGTAGCGCTCGTCGATGGCGACGGCCTTGGCGTGGGTGGTGCTCCCTGCGGGGGCGAAGACGACCCGGACGCCCCCCTGGGCCAAAAGGCGCGTGGCGTTGCGGTTGTCGGCCTGGGTCTGGCGGGTGGCGTCGAGCACCACGGTGACGTCCACCCCGCGGCGCTGGGCGGCGATCAGCTCGCTTGCCACGGCGCGCGGCAGGCTACGCGGGGAGTCGGCGATCTTGAAAAGAAAAAAGACGCAGATGATGCGCCTTTTCGCCTGCTGGATCTTTTGGATGAGTACCGGGCCGTAGCTGCCGTTTTCCAGCAGCTGCGGCTCGGGGAGTGGTGTCTGGCCGTGGGCGGGGAGGGCGGTGAGGCAAAGCGCCAGGAGAAGCCCCAAGCTGCCCCGCGCCCAGGCTCGCATCTAGTTGAAGATATCCATCACCTTGGAGAAGAAGTTCTTGCGCATCGGATTCGCGTCCTCGCCGCTGATCCGCGCCAGCTCCTCCAGGAGTTCGCGCTGCTGTTTGTTCAGGTTGGTCGGGGTCTCCACCTTGGCAACCACCAGGTGGTCGCCGCGCCCGTAACCCTGCAGGGCCGGGACCCCCTTGCCGCGCATCCGGAACATGGCGCCGGACTGGGTTCCCTCCGGTATCTTCATGTTCACCCTGCCGTCTAAGGTCGGGACCTCGATCTCGCACCCCAAGGCCGCCTGGGTGAAGCTGATCGGGATCTCGCAGATGACGTCGTTGTCCTCGCGGCGGAAGATGGGGTGCTCGCGCACGCTCAGGGCGACGTAGAGGTCGCCGTTGCTGCCCCCCTTGGCCCCCTGGCCCCCCTCGCCGGAGAGTTTCAGGCGGATGCCGGTCTCGACCCCGGCCGGGACCTTGACCGAGATGGTCTTCTTGTCGCGCACGGTGCCGTTGCCGCGGCAGCTGGGGCAGGGGTGTTCGACCACGCGCCCCTCGCCGTTGCAGTGCGAACAGGTCTTGGAGACGCTGAAAAAACCCTGCTGGAAACGCATCTGCCCGGCACCCTGGCAGGTGGGGCAGGTTTTGGGCTGGGTGCCGGCCTTGGCGCCGGAACCGCCGCAGGCCTCGCAACGCTTGTTGTAGGGGATGTCGATCTTCTTCTCGATGCCGAAGGCGGCCTCTTCGAAGGTGATGTCGAGGTTGTACTGCAGGTCGTCGCCGCGGCGCCCGCGACCGGCACGGCTGCGCCCGCCGCCACCGAACACCTCGCCGAAGATGTCACCGAAGATGTCGCCGAAGGGGGTGCCGGCACCGAAACCGCCCGAGGAGAAGCCGCCCCCCATGCCGGCATGGCCGAACTGGTCGTAGCGCGCCCGCTTCTCGGCGTCAGAGAGGACCTCGTAGGCCTCGGTGATCTCCTTGAACTTCTCCTCGCTTTCGCGGTCTCCCTGGTTCTTGTCCGGGTGGAACTTGACCGCAAGACGACGGTACGCCTTCTTGATCTCGGTCTCGGAGGCGTTCCTGTTGACTTCCAGTGTCTCGTAGTAATCCTGCTTGTCGCCGTTTGCCAAGATAGATCCCTTGCTAACGCAAAGAGCAGCGTCCCGGTTTTTTGAGACGCTGCCCGCGTTTTTTTGATGGTTTAAACTGCCCTGCCGATTATAGCGAAAGACCGGCCCGGGATGCGAGCATTACTTCTTGTCGTCTTTTACTTCTTCGAAGTCGGCATCGACGACCTTCTCGCCCTTGGCTGCGCCGCCGTTCTCGGCACCCTGGGCCTCGGCGCCCGCTTCGGCACCGGCACCGGCTGCCTGTGCCTTGGCGTAGACCGCCTCGGCCAGCTTGTGCGAGGCCTGCATGAGCGCTTCGCTCGCCTTCTTGATCTCTTCCGCATCGGTCCCTTCGAGGGTTTTCTTGAGGGCCGCGATCCCTTCTTCGATCTTCTGCTTCTCGGAGGCGTCGATCTTGTCGCCGAACTCGCCCAGGGACTTCTCGGTGGAGTAGACCAGGTTGTCCCCCTGGTTCTTCGCTTCGATCAGCTCACGCTTCTTCTTGTCGTCGGCGGCGTGCGCCTCGGCCTCGCGCACCATCTTCTCGACCTCTTCCTTGGAGAGACCCGAGGAAGCGGTGATGCGGATGGACTGCTCCTTGCCGGTGCCCAGGTCCTTCGCGGAGACGTGGACGATGCCGTTCGCGTCGATGTCGAAGGTCACCTCGATCTGCGGGACCCCGCGCGGTGCGGCCGGGATGCCGGAGAGCTCGAAGTTGCCCAGGGTCTTGTTGTCCGCCGCCATCTCGCGCTCGCCCTGCAGGACGTGGATGGAGACCGCCGGCTGGTTGTCGGCTGCGGTGGAGAACACCTGCGATTTCCGGCACGGGATGGTGGAGTTCTTGTCGATCAGCTTGGTCATCACGCCGCCCAGGGTCTCGATCCCGAGGGAGAGCGGGGTGACGTCGAGCAAGAGCACGTCCTTCACGTCGCCTTTCAAAACGCCGCCCTGGATGGCCGCGCCGATTGCCACGACCTCGTCGGGGTTCACGCCGCGGTTCGGGGCCTTGCCGAAGATGTCCTGCACCCTCTTCTGCACGATCGGCATGCGGGTCATGCCGCCCACCAGGATCACCTCGTCGATGTCGCTCGGGGAGAGACCGGCGTCCTTGAGCGCGGTGCGGCAGGGGCCTTCGAGCTTCGCGATCAGGTCGGCGCAGATGGCTTCCAGCTTGGCGCGGGTCAGCTTCATGGTCAGGTGCTTGGGACCCGAGGCGTCGGCGGTGATGAACGGGAGGTTGATATCGGTCTCAAGCGAGGTGGAGAGTTCGCACTTCGCCTTCTCGCCGGCCTCTTTGAGGCGCTGCAGGGCCATCTTGTCGCCCCTGAGGTCGATCCCCTGGTCCTTTTTGAACTCGTCGGCGATGTGGTCGATGATCTTCTGGTCGAAGTCCTCGCCGCCCAGGAAGGTGTCGCCGTTGGTGGATTTCACCTCGAAGACCCCTTCGCCGAGTTCCAGGATGGAGATGTCGAAGGTACCGCCGCCCAGGTCGAACACGGCGATCTTCTCGTCTTTCTTCTTGTCCAGGCCGTAGGCGAGAGCTGCCGCGGTCGGCTCGTTTATGATGCGCAGGACGTTCAGGCCGGCGATCTTGCCGGCGTCTTTCGTTGCCTGGCGCTGCGAGTCGTCGAAGTAGGCCGGGACGGTGATGACCGCGTCGGTCACGGTCTCGCCCAGGTAGTCCTCGGCGGTCTTCTTCATCTTCATGAGGACCATGGCCGAGATTTCCGGCGGGGAATATTTCTGGCCGCGCACCTCTACCCAGGCGTCGGAGTTGTCGGCTTTGACGATCTTGAACGGCGAGATGGCGATATCCTTCTTCACCGCTTCGGTGTCGTACTTGCGCCCGATGAGACGCTTGATGGCGTACAGCGTGTTCTCGGGGTTGGTGACCGCCTGGCGCTTGGCCTGCTGTCCGACCAGACGCTCACCGCTCTCGGCGAAGGCCACCATGGACGGGGTGGTGCGGCTACCTTCCGCGTTAGCTATGACAACCGGCTCCCCACCTTCCATCACTGCGACGCAGGAGTTGGTGGTCCCGAGGTCGATCCCTATCACTTTGCTCATGTCTGTTGATCCTCCATGTTTGGTAACTATCGCTGGAAACCTAGTCATCCCCCCGCCAAAAAACAAGGGCACGACTAAAAAAAACTGAAATCAGTTCTAGGTTCCTATGTTCTACGTTCTAAGTTAACACCCAGAAGGGCTTCCCTTTTTTGAGCCGGGGCGACGATCCGGTCACCTGGGCTTCGAACCTGGAACAGCCGGGGGAAACGTAGAACCTAGAACGTAGACCTAGAACGGCCGTTATCCCTTGGGCGCGATGGCCACGGTGACCATGGCCGGGCGCAAGAGGCGCTCGTTCAACAGGTAGCCCTTCTGGAACTCGGCCACCACGGTGTTGGGCTGCTGGTCGGCGGTCTCCACCTGCGCCATGGCCTGGTGGAAGGAGGGGTCGAACGCGGTCCCCGGAGCGTTCTCCACCGGGGTCACGCCGAACTTCTTCAGGGCGCCCTGCAGCATGGAGAGGGTGAGCTTCACCCCTTCGATGATGGCGGTGAGCCCTTCCTCGGAGGCGTGGGCGATGGCGCGCTCCATGTTGTCGACCGCCGGGAGCACCTCGAGGATCAGCTGCTCGTTGCCGTACTTGAGGATCTCTTCCTTCTCGCGCTGGGTCCTCTTGCGGAAGTTCTCCAGGTCGGCCCGCTCGCGCAGGAATTTGTCCCAGTTTGCCGCCGACTCGAGCCCCTTGGCGGCGAGCGCCTCTTCCAATTCCTTGATGCGATCCGCGTCGCTGGCCGGAGCCGAAAGCTCGACGTGGTCCTGGGAAGCTGCCTGGGGAGCCTCCTCTTTCTTGGGCTCCTGATTACCGTGTTTTTTCTTGAGATCCATCCGGTTCCACTCTCCTTTGTCCCCCTACTCGGTCTCGAGCAGGCGGCTGATCAGTTTCGCTGTGTAGTCGACGATCGGGATCACCCGGCCGTAGCCCATGCGGGTCGGGCCGATGACGCCGAGGACGCCGACGGTATCTTTTCCGGTCATATACGTCGAGGTGATCAGGCTCATCCCCTCCATCTTCACCAGGTGCGACTCGGACCCGATGAAGATCTGCACCCCCTCGGCCTGCATGGCGCGGTCCAAAAGGTCGAGGATCAACCCCTTGCTCTCGAAGGCGCGGAAGATCTCGCGCATCTTGGCCGCGTCGTGGAACTCGGGCTGCTCGAGGATGTTCGCCTGCCCCTCGACGAAGATCTGGGTGTCGTCGCTTTTGAGGGTCGCCTCGGAGAGCACGATGGCCTGGGACAGCATGGCGTCGTAGCGCACCTTTTCGCTCTTCATCTCGAAGAGCAGCCGCTCGCGCACCTGGGCTATGGTGAGCCCCTTCAACTGCTCGTTCAGGTAGTTCCCCATCCTGACCAGGTCGTCCTGGCCGATCTCGTGGTCGGTCTCGATGAGACGGTTCTGCACCGCGCCGTTTTGCGAGACCAGGATCGCCAGCAACCGGTGGCTGGAGAGCCTGACGAACTCGAGCTGGCGGAAGACGTTGGCGGCGAAGCGCGGCGCCATGACGACCCCCATGTAACTCGAGGTGGAGGAGAGCAGGCGGCTGGTCTCTTTCAGGACCTCGGAGATGTCCTTGCCGGCCAACTGGCAGCGGCGCTTGATCTCCTCGCGGTTGTCCCGGGTCAGGTTTCTCACCTCGAGGATCGAGTTCACGTAGAGGCGGTACGCCTTGTCGGTCGGGATCCTGCCGGCGGAGGTATGGGGGGAGGTGAGAAAGCCCATCTCCTCGAGGTCGGACATCACGTTGCGCACCGTCGCGGGCGAAAGCGCCAGCGCGTGGCTCTTGGTGAGCGTCCGGCTTCCGACAGGTTCGGCAGTGGCGATGTAGTCCTCGATGACTGCCTCGAGGATCCGCTTGCCCCGTTCTGAAAGCTGTTCTTCCATACCTCGCTCCTTCAAAAGCAGATTAGCACTCAAAAACCCAGAGTGCTAACCAGCCTAAGTTAGCAACGGACCTAAGCTTTGTCAAGGGGACTCTCCAGGGGACTTTTTGGCGGCGGCGGAGGGAGGAAAATCGTGGATATCCGTGGGGATAGTGGCGGGGCGCGGCGGCGGAGAACCGGCCGGCGAGGTTTTCCCCTGGCGGCAACGACGAGCAGGTGAGCCGCAGCGCCGAGGGGGAAGGGGAACGAAGCCGGTCAAATCCCCTCTGTCTCCTTTCGCAAAGGGGAGGACGCGGGGGAGGCTGCAGCGCTAACGTGGCTGCAGCGGGGCCATCCCTTCTTTTCTCTCGTGCTCACGATAGATCGTAGGAGCGAACAATGGTGCAGGGAAAGGCGAATCCCCCCTGGCCCCCCTTTTCCAACGGGGGAAACGTTGGGCTGCCAGCAGTAGTTGAAAAGAACCATGTCAGCGCTTCCCGGAATTCCGGAGGAGTCTTTCCAAAGGGGGGGACGTGAGGCGGAAGGTGCCGCTTTGCACAAGTGTCGTCAGAGGAACTCGGCGAAGATGCGGTTGGCGACGATGATCGCCTGCGGTGCCAGGCGGATACGGCTTCCTTCTCGGACCAGCTGACCGGCGGCGACCAGGCGGTCGACGATTTCCAGCCGCGAGGCGAGGGCGCTTGCGCCGTAATCCTTTTCCAGTTGGTCC
This sequence comes from Geomonas silvestris, assembly GCF_014193515.1. Taxonomy (GTDB): domain Bacteria; phylum Desulfobacterota; class Desulfuromonadia; order Geobacterales; family Geobacteraceae; genus Geomonas; species Geomonas silvestris. The sequence continues at coordinate 24,951 of NZ_BLXX01000005.1, forward strand.
AGGTCCAGGCCGGCGAGGACGCGCAGGCCGAGGAAGAAGGCTTCCGAAACCGCCTGATCGTGGTTCAAGACTTCCCGCTCCCGCTCGGGGAGGGCATCTGACAGGACCGCCTCGCGGTACTCGCCCGCCCCCTCGGCGTTGTGCCAGCGCTCTCCCATGCCGTTGTCGTTCCAGAACGAGTGGGCGCCGGCGCCGAAGCCGAGATAGCTCTGCCGGGTCCAGTAGGCGCCGTTGTGACGCGATTGGCGGCCGGGACGGGCGAAGTTGGAGATCTCGTAGTGCCGGTAGCCCCCCTTTCCCAGCACCTCGGCGGTGGCCTCGAACATGGCGGCCGCGTCCTCCTCGCCGGGAAGCGTCAGGTTGCCCGACTCTACCAGCGCCTCGAAGGGGGTCTCCTCCTCGACGGAGAGGGCGTAGGCGGAGATGTGCTCCGGGGCGAGCGCGATCCCGTCCGCGAGTGCCTGGCGCCACTGCGCGGGGGACTGGCCGGGGAGCGAATGCATGAGGTCGATGCTCACGTTGTCGAAGCCGGCCTTGCGGCAGGCCTCGAAAGCGTCCAGCGCCTCCTGCCGGCTGTGGACGCGCCCGAGCATTTCCAGGAGGCGGTCCTCGAAGGACTGGATCCCGAGCGAGATGCGGTTCACCCCGGCGCTGCGGTACCCGGAGAGTTTTTCGAGGGTGAGCGTCCCCGGGTTGGCTTCCAGGGTGATCTCGGCGTCGGGGGCAAGTGAGAAGCGCGCCGCTGCTGCGTCGATGAGGGCTGCGACCTCGGCAGGCGCCATGAGCGACGGGGTGCCGCCTCCCAGGTAGAGGGTGGTGGCCTGAACCGGCTGGGCGAGCCGCGCCTGGCGCAGCTCCATCTCGCGCACGAGGAGCTGCGGATACTCCTCACGCGCCAGGATGCTCGAGGCCGCCGAGTTGAAGTCGCAGTAGAGGCACTTCTTGAGGCAGAAGGGGAAATGTATGTAGAGTCCGGTTCTGATCACGTTGAACGCTCCGTCTATTCTTAAGTTGCCTGCTGCACGAACGCCCAGGTCGGGGGTGTCTCCTCCTCTTAAGTAGCAAATTCCCGCGCGCCTTGTCACCAAAATGCGTGGAACTCCTGAAAGTCTCTTGAAATCCGCAGACGCTCGGATTAAAATTCCGCTTTGCAGTTTTCCCGAAGCCAAGGGGGAGGAGATGCAGAGTACTGTTAAAGCTGCGGCCGTACAGTTCACCATCGCACTGGGGGACGTCGACGCGAACCTTGCGCAGGTGCGGGAGGCCCTCGCACGGCTCGCGCAGCGCGGCACGGAACTGGTCGTGCTCCCGGAGATGTGGAGCTCGGGCTTCGCCTATAAGGAACTGAACCGGTTGGCGCAACGCACCCCCGAGATCGTCGAGGAGCTGGAACGGCTCTCCCGCGAGTACGGGATGGTGATCGTGGGGAGCCTCCCCGAGCCGCACGGCGACAAGGTCTACAACACCGCCTACCTGGTGGACCGCGGGCGCCTGGCCGGCAGCTACCGAAAGCTGCACCTCTTCTCGCTGATGGGCGAGGACCGCTCCCTGGACGCCGGGGACCGCGCGGTGGTCGCGGAGACCAGCCTGGGCAGGGTCGGCATGCTGATCTGCTACGACCTGCGCTTCCCGGAACTGGCCCGCCGGCTCACGCTCGACGGCGCCGAGATCCTCGTGGTCCCCGGGGAGTGGCCCAAGCCGCGCGACGACCACTGGCACACGCTCTTGCGCGGCCGCGCCATCGAAAACCAGCTCTTCATCGTCGCCGCGAACTGCTGCGGCATGGTCGGCAAGCTCGATTTCTTCGGGGGGAGCCTGATCCTGGGACCCAAGGGTGAGATCCTCGCCCAGGGGGGGTACGAGAGCTGCGAGCTGGAGGCGACCCTGGAGGCGCAGGCCATGGAGAGCTGGCGCGCCAGCATCCCCTGCCTTAAAGACCGCAGGCCCGACTGCTACTGAGCCGGCCCGTCACGCTTTCCTGTTGACTTCGCCGAAGCTAAAGCATATTTTTTCGCTTTGACTGTCATTTAACCGGAGGTACTGTCCCTTGGGTATGTTCGCTTCGACCGGCCTGGTCGTAAAAATCGTCCTGATCGTTTTGCTCTACTTCTCGGTGGTCTCCTGGGGGATCATCTTCTACAAGCTCTTGCAGGTCTACCGCGCCAACGGCGCCTCGAAGCGCTTCCTCGAGTTCTTCTACAAGGCCAAAAGCTTCGACGCCATCGGCTCGCAACTGGACCGCTTCGAGAACTCGCCGCTCGCGGTCTTGTTCCAGGACGGCTACAACGAGCTGAAGAAGCTGCGCGGCAAGGGTGACGAGAAGGCCGATCCCAGCGTGATCAGCACCGACCTGGGGATCGACAACATCGCCCGCTCGCTGCGCCGGGCCACCACCTCGGAGATCACCCGCCTGGAGAAGTACCTGACCTTCCTCGCCACCACCGGCGCCACCGCACCGTTCATCGGCCTGTTCGGCACGGTCTGGGGGATCATGAGCGCCTTCGAGAAGATCGGCCAGTCCGGCTCGGCCTCGCTCGCCGTGGTCGCCCCCGGGATCGCCGAGGCGCTCATCGCCACCGCAATCGGCCTGGTGGCCGCCATCCCCGCCGTCATGGGGTACAACCACTTCCAGCAGAAGATTAGGGTGCTCATCTCGGAGATGGACAGCTTCTCCACCGAGTTCCTGAACATCGTGCAGCGCAACTTCGCGGGGAGATAGACCATGGAGTTCGGCAACAGGGACAGCGGCCGCTCCACGATGTCGCAGATCAACGTCACCCCGCTGGTCGACGTCATGCTGGTGCTTTTGGTGATCTTCATGGTCACCGCGCCGATGATGCAGCAGGGGGTGCAGGTGAACCTCCCCAAGGCGGAGAGCAAGTCGCTCGCCCCCAAGGAGGACACCCTGGTGGTCTCCATCGAGAAGTCCGGCAAGACCTTCATCAACTCCGACGCCATCGACACCGACCTCTTGAAGGACAAGCTCAACTCGCTTCTGGCCGGACGCGCCAAGCGCGAGGTGTTCCTCAAGGCGGACAGCTCGGTTCCCTACGGCGAGGTGGTCCGGGTGATGGCCCAGATCAAGGCTGCGGGCGTTGAGCGGCTCGGCATGGTCACGGAGTCCCCGCAGCGCAAATGATAGGCCAGACCAGGAGATATCCGGGGCCGGGGGGGATGTTCCTATGCTCCTTCCTGTGCCACCTGGCTGTCTTTGCACTCATCCTCTGGTTCAACCAGGACGCCGTCTTTACTCCGTCCGAAGAACCGGTCACCTACGTCGACCTGGCGACCCTCCCGGTCGCCGCGCCGCAGGCCGGCACCCCGGCCCCCGCGGAGTCGACCCCGGCTCCGCCGGCAGCTCCCGCACCGGTTCCGCACGCCGCCATGGCGCTCCCGCCCAGCAAGCCCAAGACCCAGCCGCCGGTAAAAGGGAAGACCGAGAAGCCGAGTGCCGAGGAGGGGAAAGAGTTCTCCGAGCGCATGAAGGACCTGCAGCGCAAGGCCGAGGAGCGCCAGCTGGAGGCTGCCGTCGCCGGGCTCAAGAGCCGCGGGGGGAACAAGACGGTCGGCATGCCGGGGGCCAAGGGGAACCAGGCCGGGAGCGACTACGGCTCCTATCTGCAGTCGCGGCTCAAGGACGCTTTCAGGGACGTGATCGCCCTCCAAAGCGGCACCCCGCAGGCCCTGGTCCGCATCAAGGTGGGGCCGGACGGCCGCATCACAGACTACCGCGTGGAGAAACGCTCCGGCGACCCGGTCTTCGACGACGCGGTCTCGCGGGCGGTCACCCTGGCGGGGCGCACCCTGAGGCCGCCGCCCAACGGGCAGAGTTTCGAACGCGTGTTCCGCTTCAAGCCGGAAGGGGTCGCTTTACCATGAAACGAATCATCCTGTTGTGCCTTTTGCTCCTGGTCACCCCGCAGCTCATGGGGGCCGCCGACCAGTACCTCGACGTGACGGCTCCGGCCAACACGAAGCAGCAGATCTACCTGGCGCCGGCGACCACGCTCTCCGGCCCGGCCCTCCCCGAGGTGGGGCGCGAGCTCGCCGAGCTCTTCCTGTTCGACCTGAACCTGGCCGGCCCCTTCACGGTGGTCCCTGCCGAGGGGGGGAGCGCGGGGGCGAACCTGATCCTCAAGACCGCCTACGGGACGAGCGGCACGAACCTCACCATCGAGTGCCGCCTCTTCGACCCGGTCCTGAACCGCGACATCGCCGCCAAGCGCTACACCGGCGGGATGAAGGACCTGCGCCGCATGGGGCACGCCTTCTCCGACGAGGTCTTACGGGTGCGCACCGGGCAAAAAGGGCCCTTCACCGGAAAGCTCGCCTACGCGAGCAAGGTCTCCGGCAACAAGGAACTCTTCGTCATGGACTACGACGGGTTCAACACGCAAAGGGTCACCAACAACGGCTCGATCAACCTGAACCCGGACTTCGCCCCCTCGGGACGCGAGATCATCTACACCTCGTACAAGAAGGGGAACCCCGACCTGTACCGGCGCGAACTCTACAGCGGCGTCGAGGCCCGCATCTCGGCGCGCAGCGGCCTGAACGCCATGGGGAGCTTCTCCCCGGACGGCAGCCGGATCGCGGTGGTCTTGACCAAGGACGGCAACTCGGAGATCTACCTGATCTCCCGGGAGGGGAAGGAACTGGCCCGGCTCACCCGCAGCCACGCCATCGACGTCTCGCCCGCCTGGTCCCCGGACGGCACCCGGCTCGTCTTCGTCTCGGACCGGCTGGGGAAGCCGCAGGTCTTCACCATGAACGCCGACGGCTCCGACGTGAAACGGCTCACCACGAACGGCGCCTACAACGTCACCCCGCGCTGGTCGCCCAAGGGGGACCGCATCGCGTACGCCCGCCAGGGAGGCGGCGGCTTCCAGATCTACGCCATCAACCCGGACGGGACCCAGGACACCCAGCTGACCACCCAGGGGAGCAACGAGCACCCGCGCTGGTCGCCTGACGGGCGCTTCATTGTTTTTTCCTCAAGTCGCGACGGAGGCGAGGCGATATATGTCATGCGCGCCGACGGGAGTGCACAGACCAAGGTCTCGCGCGGCAGAGCGCGCGACTCGCATCCTACCTGGTCGGCCGCCTGGTAAATTTACTGTTACAGAAGCAACAGTCGTTGCGTTAACTGAAAAAACCAGTATAATTTGATCCGCTTCATTGAGTCGTCTGGCGACGCCAGACGCCTAAATTCATCCAAAAGGAGTGGGGGAATGAGCAAAAAACTTTACGGATGCCTTGTTGTCCTTTGTCTTGCAGCAGTTGTTTCGGGCGGTTGTGCCAAGAAGGACATGGTTAAACCCGAGGAACAGACCCCTGCAACGCAGGTCGTCCCCCCTCCGGCACCCATGACCGAGGGCGCCAAGGCGGCAGCGGCTCCTGCCGCGCAGCCGGTGGCCGAGACCCAGGCCAAGGAGCAGAACGTCGCCCAGGAGACCCCGCAGCAGGGTGGCGCCGCACAGCCGGCACTCGAAGGGGCGCTGCAGAAGATCTACTTCAACTTCGACTCCGCGGATCTCTCCAGCGAGGCCCGCACCACCCTGTCGAAGAACGCCGACCTGTTGGCCAAGCAGCAGGGGGTGAGCGTGAGGATCGAAGGGAACTGCGACGAGCGCGGCTCGGACGAGTACAACCTCGCCCTGGGCGAGAGAAGGGCCAAGGCCGCCCGGGACTACCTGGTGAACCTGGGGGTCAAGGCCGAGCGGATCTCGGTGATCAGCTACGGCGAGGAAAAGCCGGTTGACCAGGGGCACGACGAGGCCGCCTGGGCCAAGAACCGGCGCGACGAATTCGTCATCGTTAAGTAGAAGACCGCGACGGAGTACCAAAAGGAGCCTGCGGGCTCCTTTTTTTCGTCAGCACGATCCCCTGAACCGGCGCTTCCACGCCCGACAGGATAACCACGTGGAGGAGTAGTTATGCAGTCAGGCAGGTTGGTAGTCATTTCCCTGATCATGTTCGTTGCGGCGGGGTGCGCCTCCCAGAGTGACCTGGAATCGATGCGCCGCGACTCCGACGAGATGAAAAACCGCATCTACAGCATCGAGAAGTCGCTGGGCGAGGTGCGCGGCGACGTGAAGGAGGGGGTCGAGAAGGCGCTCACCGCGGACCGCCAGCGGGTCGAGACCATGCAGCACGAGGTCGAGGCCTACCAGAAAGAGATGGCGGCGATCCGCAAAAGCGGCGCGGACCTCCAGGCTACCTTGGACAGTGCCCGGGTCGACATGCAGCTTTTGACCGGCAAGGTCGACGACCTGAGGATCCAGGCCCAGCGCCCGGCCGACGACCTGGCCCTTCTGAAGGAGGACACCGGCAAGCGCCTGGCGCTTCTCGAGGAGCGGCTCACCAAGCTGGAGCTTGGGGTGCAGCAGGGGTTCGCCGAGCTGCAGAAGAAGGCCCCCGAGCAGCCGGCCACCCCGGAAGGGGTCTACCAGCAGGGGCTGGACGCCATGAAGGCGGGGGACACCGTGAAGGCGCGCGAGTTCTTCACCAAGTTCCTGGACCAGAACCCGCGCCACAAGCTCGCCGCCAACGCGCACTACTGGATCGGCGAGACCTACTACAGCGAGAAGCACTTCGAGCAGGCCATCCTGGAATTCCAGGAGGTGATCAAGAACTTCCCCGAGAAGGAGAAGGTCCCGGCGGCCATGCTGAAGCAGGGGATGGCCTTCAAGGAGATCGGCGACCTGAAGAGCGCAAGCTACATCTACAAGAAGCTCACCGAGGAGTACCCGAAGTCCGAAGAGGCGAAGGTCGCCAAGGAGAAGCTGCGCGGCAAGTAGGAGCCCGAAGACCGCGGCTTCCGGCCGCCCTGTGACGGCACCTGCCAAAGCCATCGGCGAGGCGGTGCGCAACAACCACCACCGAAAAAGGAGCCTAAGCCATGTACCTCGCCCGCGATAAGAACAACGACCTCTACCTGTTCGACAAGCTCCCCATCAAGGGGGCCGAGTGCTGGTGGGCCGAAACCGGCGTCGACGGCACCTACCTGCGCCTGGACAAGTCCCTCTACCCCGAGGTGACCTGGGAATCCGACCCGGTCCCCGTGAAGCTGACCCTCATCGCGGGGGAGTAACCACGCAGCCCCGAGAACCCGATCCGGCCCCCTGGCTTCACGCCAGGGGGCCGTCGTCGTTTTTCTCGGCCAGGTTGCCGACGTTTCACCCGCCGCAAGGTTCGTCCGGGAATTCCGTCCACGCGTGTCCCCTCTCCCCTGGCGGGAGAGGGGCAGGGTGAGGGGGAAGGCGCCACATCATTGCAGATAGCAGCTTCACCCACCCCCCGGCCCCCTCCCGTCAAGGGAGGGGGGATGTGGTTCCTGAAATTCCTGGAAGAACCCCGCAAGCCCCTCCGCAAGCAATTAAAAGGCACAGTAACTACCTGAAGTTATCGTTCCTCCGCTCCCCGCCCGCCGCACCCGGCACGTAATTTCAGTTGTAATGAAAAAGCCGAGCCGATATGATTCGGCCACGCCCGGCCTATCCCGACCGGTTTACTGTGGTATTCCCGGGACCGGCCCCCGAGCCGGCGCCCGGATCTCCTCGAGGGGGGAATTGCTATGAACGACACTGCCGAAGCCGCCGGCTGGAAGGACTACGCCGGGGTCTTCTCGCTGCTGCTCATGGCCGTGTTCGCTACCGAACTCGCCATCATGCAGCTCTTCTCCCAGGTCTTCACCCGCCTGGGGACCGTCCCCGGCGGCCTCTTGGACGCCTCCTGCGTGACCCTTCTCTGCGCGGGGCCCCTTTGGTTCTACCTCTTCCGCCTGGTCCCGGACCAGGGGGGCGGAGTGGACCGCCGGGGGAACTGGCGGATCCTCTTGAAGGCGCTTTTAAGCGTGTTCCTGATCGAGTTCTTGGTGATGCTCGTGCTGCCGCTGCTCTACCCGAGCACCGATTCCCTGGCGAGCGATCTCACCGATGCCGCCCTGACCGCGCTCCTCTACGCGGTCCCCCTCTGGCGCCTGCTCTTCAGGCCGGAACTGCGCCGGCGCGTGGTCCCGATGATGGACACGCCGCTTAGGCTCTACGTCCTCTTGCTCGGCTCGGTCTTCATCGCCGACCTCTTGCAGGAGCTGCTCTTCCCCTACCGGGTGGGGAGCCTCTTCTTCACCCCGAACTACGTGGTGGACGCCTTCATCTCCACCATCTTCGGGGCGCCGCTCATCTGGCTTTTGGTGGCCCGCCCGCTGAAGCTTGCCGCGCGCTCCGAGCGGGCGCGGGTGACCGCGGTGTACAACCAGGTGATCGACGCCATCGTGGTGGTGGATGCCAAGGGGACGGTGGGGTCCTTCAACCCCGCCGCGGAGCGGATCTTCGGCTACCCGGCCCAGGAGCTTTTGGGCGAGTCGGTGACGCGCCTTTTGGAAGGGGGGGCGACGGCGCTCCAGGTGCTCATGAAGCGCGGTCTGGAGTCGGCCCAGCGCGGCGGCGCGCCGGTTGCCGAGCTCACCTGCCGGCGCCGGGACGGCCAGCCGCTCATCATGAACATCTCCCTGAGCGAACTGAGGCTGGGGGAAAAGCCCGAGTACCTGCTCATCATGCGCGACATCACCAGCCGCCGCCGCATGGAGCATGCCTTGAGGGAGAGCGAGACCCGCTTCCGGCAGATCTTCCAGCAGTCCGAGGACGCCATCGTCTTCTTCAAGCCGGGGAGCCTCGAGTTGCTGGACGCCAACGAGAAGGCGGTGCAGGTCTTCGGCTACGACACCGGGGAGCTCCCCGCGGGCGGGTTTGCCGCGCTCTGCGGCTCGGCGGAACCGCCGGGGCTTGCCGAGGCGATCGCCGGGGTCTCAGCCGAGCAGGGGGTGCGCCAGGAGTTCAGCTGCCGGCGCAAAAACGGGGAGAGGATCATCGTCTCCCTGCGCGGCAAGGCCATGGTCCTGCAGGGGATCCCGGTCACCTACTGCACCTTCCGGGACATCACCGAGCGGGTCCGCATGGAGGAACGCACCCGGGAGATCCACGCCAAGCTGATCCAGGCCAACAAGATGACCTCGCTGGGGCTCCTGGTCTCGGGGGTGGCCCACGAGATCAACAACCCGAACAACTTCGTCATGGCGAACTGCGAGCTTTTGTCCCGGATCACCGAGGACCTCTTGAAGGCGCTCGACGAGTACCTCCCGGACCAGGGGCGCTCCCAGATCTTTTTGGGGGGCGTGCCGCTCGACGAGGTCGGGGAGCAGACCCGGCGCCTGATCGGCGGGATCGGCACCGGGTCGCGCCGGGTCAACGACATCGTCGGGAACCTGAAGGGGTTCGCGCGCCAGGAGCAGGGGCAGCAGCGGCGCGAGATGGACGTGAACCGGGTGGTGCGCTCGGCGCTCTCGCTCATGAACCACGAGATCATCAAGTACACCGACAACTTCGCCCTGGAACTCGCCGAAGGGCTCCCGCCGGTCCTGGGACATCCCCAGCAGCTGGGGCAGGTGGTGATCAACCTCATCATGAACGCCTGCCAGGCGCTCCCCGGCAAGAAGAGCGGCATCTGGGTCGCCACCGCCTGCCAGGAAAGGGAGGTCCTCATCACGGTGCGCGACCAGGGGGTGGGGATGTCGGGCGACGACTGCCAGCGCATCCTGGAGCCGTTTTTCACCACCAAACTGGAAAACGGCGGGACCGGGCTCGGGCTCACCATCAGCGACTCGATCGTGAAAGAACACGGCGGCACCCTGGAGTTCTCCAGCGTCCCGGGGGAGGGGACCAGCTTCGTGGTGCGCCTCCCTGCCGCCGGCACCACAAAGGAGCGGTAAACGATGAGCAATTCCTGCAGACACGTGCTCTTGGTCGACGACGAGGAGCAGATCCTCGCCACCTCGAAGCTCGCCCTGGAGATCGGCGGCATCCGCGAGGTCAGCATGATCTCCGACAGCCGCGAGGTGGTCCCTTTCCTGGAGGCGCACCAGGTCTCGGTCCTGGTGCTCGACCTCTCCATGCCGCACGTCTCCGGGCTGGAGCTTTTGGAGAGCGTGACCCGCGACTACCCGCAGATCCCCATCATCGTGGTGACCGCCAACGACGAGATCGCCACGGTGGTCGAGTGCATGAAGCTTGGGGCCTTCGATTACCTGGCCAAACCGGTGAGCCCGGGGCGCCTGCTCACCTCGGTGCAGAAGGCGCTGGAGCGCTGCACCCTCTCCAACGAGATCACCTCCTTAAAGCAGCGCCTGCTCTCCGACAACCTGGAGCACCCCGCCGCCTTCGCCGGCATCGTGACCCGCAACCGCCAGATGCGCTCGATGTTCCAGTACCTCGAGGTGATCGCCGGGAGCCGGCAGCCGATCATCATCACCGGGGAGACCGGGGTGGGGAAGGAGCTGGTGGCCCGGGCCGTCCACCAGCTCTCCGGGAGTAAGGGTGAGTTCATCGCGCTCAACGCCGCGGGGCTCGACGACCACATGTTCTCCGACTCGCTCTTCGGCCACAAGAAGGGGGCCTTCACCGGGGCGGACCAGGCGCGCGAGGGGCTCATCGCCCGGGCCGCCGGGGGGACGCTCTTTCTGGACGAGATCGGCGACCTGAACGAGCTGTCGCAGTTGAAGCTTTTGCGCCTGCTGCAGGAGCGGGAGTACTACCCGGTCGGCTCGGACCTGACCCGCAAGAGCGACGCGCACTTCGTCCTGGCCACCAACCGGGACCTGCAGGCCCGCATCGCCGAGGGGAAGTTCAGAAACGACCTCTACTACCGGCTCTGCGGGCACCAGGTACAGGTCCCCCCCCTGCGCGAGCGCAAGGACGACCTGCCGCTGCTTTTGGACCACTTCATCCGCCAGGAAGCCGAGGCGCTGGGGATCCCGGCACCGGGGTACCCCAAGGAGCTCGTCGACCTCTTGGAGACCTACCACTTCCCCGGCAACGTGCGCGAGCTGCAGGCCATGGTGAGCGACGCGGTGCCGCGCTCCAAGTCGCGCACCCTCTCCCAGGAGCCGTTCCGCCAGGCGATCGCCACCGACCTGGGCCAGAAGCCCCAGCCCCCCCAGGCCGAACTCAAGGACGACGCCTCGCTTCTGAAGAAGCTGGAGGCGGTCTGGGGGCATTTCCCGACCCTGAACGAGGCGGAGGACCTCCTGATCGGCAGCGCGCTTGCCGCAGCCAAGGGAAACCAGGGGATCGCCGCCACCATGCTGGGGCTCAAGCGCCAGACCCTGAACATGCGCCTCAAAGTGCGCCGCGAAGCGGACAACGACTGACGCCCCAGGGGGCCCCGCCCGGGGCCCCCGACTCTCCCCCCCATCCGGCAACCGCGCCGCAGCGGCACTGCAAAGATATTGGCAGGCTTTAAAACGCGACATCGTTACAAATCTTAACGATTTCAGCTTGGTAGGCCGCGACGGCGTAAACCCTGTCGCAAACTGCAGGTCTTTCCCCCCGGGCACCCCCGCCGCCCTCCCTCAGGTATCTCCCGGTAATCACGGATAAACCTTTCTGTCACAACTCTGGCACGATCCCTGTAAATGCTCGGACATCATGAGCAGTCCGATCCGGCGTCTCCGGCACCCGGGCTGCATTATCGGCGCTCCGCCCCGTGCCCGCGGGACCGGCCGCCGGCCTGATATGGACACGGTTCAGGAACCCCCTTCCTGGCCGCAAAAGGGAGGATCGCCATGAAGGAATCAACAGCAACCATACGCTACCAAGGAGCGGCGGGGCGCCTTTTGGGCACGCTTTTTTCTCTCGTGCTCCTTTTGGGAGTCTTAAGCGGCACGGCGGGCGCGGCTTTGAAAGCCGTGGGGCCCATCGACCCGCTGACCTCGCTCCCCGCCTTCTACCAGGACTTGAGCAGCCTCGCGCTGCAGCCCTGTCTGGACCAGAACGGGTTCTGCATCCTGCCGCCGCCGTTCGACCCGTTGACCAGCGTCCCCTTGAGCCCGATCACCACGACCGGGCCGATCAACAGCACGAACCTGCCCGCGGAGGGGTTCTACTACTCCGCCGGGGCCCTGATGAACATCGAGGGTGGCGAGAAGGCACGGCTCGACTTCGTGCTGGAGTACGCCTTCCTCTCGGGGGTGGCCCCCACCCTGGGGCAGACCTTCCTGCGCACCGACCTGGCCAAGATGAGCAAGGGGCTCTTGACCCCCAACTCGACCTACCGGGTCACCCACCCCTACGGGAGCTTCACCTTCCGCTCGGACGCCACCGGCAAGTCGATCAACGACGGCCCCAACGGCGTGACGGTGCGGCTCGAGGACCAGATCGGGGTGAACGCCGACTACTTCCCCCCCCTGTTCCAGGCGGCCCCCAACACCAACATCGGACCCTACCTGAGGCCCGCTGACGGCATCTTCCCGACCGCGCTGGTGAACGGGCAGGCCCACACCTACATCGGCGATGCGGTCACCCCGATCCCGGTAACCGGCGGACCCAACGGCAACATCTTCCGGATCGACCGGCTGGACGCTCTGGGTAACCCGGTCCCCGGCGCGAGCTGGTTCACCAACCTCTGGACCCTGGCCGGGCGCGTCTTCACCGACCCGATCGCCTCGCCGATGACCGTGAACCGGGCCACCTACGCCCGGGACGCCAGCAGCCAGCAGGTGGACATCTTCGCCTCCGCCGAGCGTGCCGCCATCCTGACCATCTCGGGGACCGGCATCGCCTCGACCACGCTGGACCAGGACGTCCCCAACACCGGGAAGTTCTTCGTGCACCTGCCGGTGCAGGCGCTCCCCGGCAGCCTGACCATCAGCAACTCGCTCGACCTGCCGGTGATCCCGCACCCGGTCCCGCTGGTTGACGAGGTGAACATCACCGAGTCCTTCTACAACCCGGACACCAAGGCGATCACGGTGCGCGCGGCGTCGCGCGACAAGCTGGCGCCGCTCCCCACCCTGAGCGTGCCGGCCTTCGCGACGCCCAACACGCTGGACGCCACCGGGACCGTGGTCCTCGCGCTGCCGCTCAACACCATACCGCCGCAGAGCATCACCGTGGTCTCCAGTAACGGCGGCACGGCAACCGCGCCGGTCAGCGTGGTGATCCCCCCGGCGCCGCCGGTTGCGGCGGATGACAGCGCGACCACCGCACTCAACACGCCGGTCGTCATCGACGTGCTCTTAAACGACCTCTCCGCCGCACAACTCGACCCCGGCACGGTGCGCATCGTGAACGCCGCAGCCAACGGCAGCACCGTGGTGGCCCCCAACGGTTCGGTGATCTTCACCCCGGCCAGCAACTTCTCGGGGGCGACCAGCTTCGGCTACGACGTGATGGACAGCTTCGGCCAGCGCTCCAACACCGCCACGGTGACCGTGAACGTCCTGTCGCCGCCGGCCCCGACCACGGTGGCCGACGCGGCGAGCACCACCCAGGGGATTGCGGTGACCATCAACGTGCTCGCCAACGACAGCGGGGTGATCAACCCGGCCTCGGTGCTGATCTCCACCCCATCCGCCAACGGCACTGCGCTGGCCAACCAAAACGGCAGCATCACCTTCACCCCGGCCGCCGGATTTACCGGCGTGACCAGCTTCGCCTACACCGTGGCGAGCCTCGCGGCCCAGCCGCTCACCTCGCAGCCGGCCACGGTCACCGTGACCGTGATCCCGCCTGCGGCCCCGCCAGCGCCGGTCGCGAACCCCGACAGCGCCTCGACCCTGACCGGCAGCGCGGTGACCATCCCGGTGCTCGCCAACGACACCATCGGGGCACCCGGGGTGATCGACACCACCTCGGTGCTGATCGCCACCACTTCGGCTAACGGGCTGGCCGCCGCGAACCCGAACGGCACCGTGACCTTCACGCCGGCCGCCGGCTTTGCCGGGACCACCAGCTTCAGCTACACGGTGGCCAACACCTCGGTCCCGGCGCTCAGGTCCAACGCCGCCACCGTCACCGTGACGGTGAGCGCCCCGGCCCCGGCCCCGGTCGCCAACAACGACACCGCAACCACCACGGCCGGCACGGCGGTTAGCACCGCGGTCCTCGCCAACGACACCATCGCGGCCCCCGGCGTGATCAACACCGGGTCGGTCCAGATCGTGAGCCAGTCGGCCAGCGGCAGCGCGGTCGCCAACGCAAGCGGCACCGTGACCTTCACCCCGGCCGCAGGCTTCACCGGAACCACCAGCTACAGCTATACCGTGGCGAACAGCTCGGTCCCGCCGCTTACCTCCAACACCGCCACGGTGACCGTCACCGTGAACGCGCTGGCGAGCCAGACCATCCAGGTGACCCGGGCCCAGTTCACCCTGTCGAGCGCCTCCTGGCGCATCGACGGCACCGTCACCCCGGCGCCGCCGGCCGGAACCACGCTCAGCATCTACAACTCCGCGCTGGTGGGCGGGCCGGTGCTGATCGGGAACCTCACCGTCGCCAACAACGGCAGCTTGACCTGGAGCTCGCCCAACGGCTCGCCGCAGCCCAACGCCGCGCGCCGGATCAGCATCCAATCGAACCAGAACCCCGCCACCAAGCTCGAGAACATCACGGTGACGGTACGCTGACGCCCGAGCCGGGCCGGCCTTCAAGGCCGGCCCGGCTTCCCCTGACGGCGCCGCCTGGGGCGGCGCACCGCTCCGCAGGGAGGATCTACCATGAAAACCTCATTGAACATGCTGCGCCGGGTGCTCCCCGCGCTTTTGATCTCGATCCTCCCGGGACTGGCCGCACCTTCCTGGGGGGCCACCCCTAACCTCGCCGCCGGCGAGAGCCACAGCATCATCCTCAAGGCCGACGGCACCCTCTGGGCCAGCGGCGCGAACCTCTCCGGCCAGCTGGGCGACGCAAGCCGCACCTCCCGCACTAGCGCGGTTCAGGTCGGCCTCGAGCAGGGGTGGGCCGGCGCGGCCGCCGGGGCCGAGCACACCCTCGCCGTCAAGAGCGACGGCACCCTCTGGGCCTGGGGGAATAACGCCTCCGGCCAGCTCGGCTCCCTCAGCGGTACCGGGACACCGGTCGGCACCCAGTCAAGCCCGCTCAGGATCGGCGCGGCACGGGACTGGGGCGCCGTCGCCGCCGGGAGCGCCACCTCCTACGCCCTGAAGGCCGACGGCACCCTGTGGGCCTGGGGCGAGGGGGGGCTCGGGCAGCTCGGTAACGGCGCCACCGCGCGCCAGAACCAGCCGGTGCAGGTAGTGAACCCCGCCGGCGGGCGCTACCTCATGGTTGCCGCCGGCGCCGACCACGCCCTGGCCCTCATGGCCGACGGGTCCCTCTGGTCCTGGGGGAGTAACGCCTTCGGCCAGTTGGGGGCCGCCGGCAGCGATCCGGCCACCCCGCGCCAGGTCGTCCTCGCCGCTGCCGTTTCCGACAACGACTGGCGCGCCGTCGCCGCGGGGGGGAACTTCTCCCTCGCGTTAAAGGCGGACGGCACGCTCTGGAGCTGGGGGGACAACGCGGCGGGGCAGCTGGGACTGGGTTCCACCCAGCCCCAGGCCGAGCCGGTGCAGGTGGGAAACGACCGGGACTGGGCGGCTCTGGCCGCCGGCGCCCTGCACGCGGTGGCGCTCAAGAGAAACGGCCGGGTCTACGCCTGGGGGGACAACAGCTCGGGGCAGCTCGGCAACGGGGGCTTGGGGCAGCTGAACGCCCCGGCGCCGGTCCCCGGCATCGGCAACCTGGTCGCGCTTTCCGCCGGCGCCTTCCATACCCTGGCGCTTTCCGCCGACGGCCGCAGCTGGGCCTGGGGGGGGAACCTGGACGGCCAGCTTAACACCGGCAGCCAGACCGGGAGCCTCGCCCCGGCCGACGCGGGGAACGCGGGGCTTGGCTGGGTCGCCCTCGAGCCGGGAAACCAGTTCACCCTGGCGCGCCGCTCGGACGGGAGCCTCTGGAGCTGGGGCGACAACACGAGCGGCCAGCTGGGGAACGGGACCCTCGCCACCCAGGCGACCCCCGCCGCGCTGGACGCGCGCCACGACTGGGCCGCCCACGCCGCCGGGTTCGGGCACGTGGTGGCGCTCAAGGCCGACGGCACCCTGTGGGCCTGGGGGGACAACTCGAGCGGCCAGCTGGGGGACGGCTCCCGCAACCCGAGCACCTTCCCGATCCAGATCACCAGCACCAAGCCGACCTCGGCCGCCAACGACTGGGCCCAGCTGGCGGCGGGGGACTTCCACACCCTCGCCCTGAAGGGGGACGGCACCCTGTGGGCCTGGGGGGACAACTCGACCGGGCAGCTGGGGGACAACACCAACACCCCGATGGGGAAACAGCCCGAGCAGATCGTGACCGGCAACCCGGGCAACTTCGACAGCAACTGGATCGCCATCGCGGCCGGCGGCGGCCACTCGCTCGGGCTGCAGGCCGACGGGACCCTCTGGGCCTGGGGGGACAACAGCGACGGGCAGCTGGGCGACCCTGCGCTTTTGGGGAGCGTCAACTTCCCGAGCCAGCTCGTGAACTTCAACCCGCCCGCCGACAACCCCGGCTTCAACGGGAACTGGAAGGGGATCGCCGCGGGGTTCGCGCACTCGCTCGCGCTGCAGGCGGACGGTACCGCCTGGGGCTGGGGGAGCAACTTCGACGGCCAGCTCGGTAACGCCGACGCGACCCTCCCGAACCCGCCGGGACAGCCCCAGCCGGTTCAGGTCGTAAACGCCGGCCCGGCCCCGTTCCTGGCGCTTTCCGCCGGCGACGCGCACAGCCTGGCGCGGAAGGCGGACGGGACGCTCTGGTCCTTCGGGCGCAACCTGGGCGGCCAGCTGGGTATCGGCAGCTTCGACAGCACCCCGGTGCCGCACCCGGTACCGCTTGCCGAAGCCACCGGCTCCTTCACCTGGAGCGCTTCCGGCATCGGCGGCAGCCACAGCGTGGCGCTCATGGCCGACGGCACCCTGTGGGGATGGGGGAACAACTTCTCCGGCCAGCTGGGGGACGGCTCCGACCAGGACCGCAACCGCCCGGCCGCGCTCCTGGAGGGGTTCGCCAGCGCCCCGACGTCCCTCGACCTGGGGACCGCCTTCCTGGGGGGGGCGGGCCTTTCCGGGAACCTGAGCCTCGGCAACAGCGGCAACGGCAACCTCTTCGTGACCGGCATCACCATCTCGGGCGCCGACGCGGCGCAGTTCGCCGTGGACCCGGGGAGCTGCGGCCTGCAGCTCGCCTTCCTGGTCCCCGCCGGGGGGAGCTGCCAGCTCAAGGTGAGCTTCCAGCCCGGTGCTGCCAGCGGGTCCCGCAGCGCCCTTCTGGAGATCGCCACCAGCGACCCGGTGGCGCCCAGGCGCCAGGTGGCGCTCGCGGCACTCGCCGCCCAGCACCAGATCACCCTTGCCGCCGGTCCCAACGGGAGCATCTTCGGACCGGTGCTGGTGAACGAGAACGCCACCCCGAGCTACGGCATCGTGGCGGCCACCACCTTCCACGTGGCCGACGTCAAGGTGAACGGGGTATCGAAGGGGGCGCTCACCACCCTCACCCTGCCGCCGGTAACCGGCGACCTGACCATCGCGGCGAGCTTCGCCATCGACACCTTCCCGGTGAGCTTCGCCTCGGCGGGCAACGGCACCCTCTCGGGGACCCTGAGCCAGAGCGTCCCCTACGGTTCCGCCAGCGCCACGGTCACCGCCCTCCCGGCAACCGGCTACCACTTCGTAAACTGGACCGAGGGGGGAAGCATCGTGGGGACCAACGCCGCGCTCAGCGTCTCCAGCATCACCGCGGCGCGCAGCTTCACCGCCAACTTCGCCATCAACAGCTACCCGGTGACCTTCGCCTCCGGCGGCAACGGCACCCTGACCGGCAGCGTGAGCCAGAGCGTCGTCCACGGCGCCTCGGCGACTACCGTGAGCGCCGTTCCGGCACTCGGGTACCACTTCGTGAACTGGACCGAGGCCGGGCAGGTGGTCGGGAGCGGCACCGCCCTCACCCTCGGCAACGTGACCGGGGCGCGCAGCGTCACCGCGAACTTCGCCATCGACACCTTCACGGTGAGCGCCGCAAGCGACGCCAAGGGGAGCGTCTCCCCGGCCGGGGTGAGCACCGTGAACTACGGTTCGAGCGTCACCTTCAGCTTCACACCCGCCGCCGGCTACCAGGTGGTGGACGTCCTGGTGGACGGGGTCTCCCAGGGGGCGCCCGGCTCCTACACCATCTCCAACGTGACCGCAAACGGCCACACGGTACAGGTGGTATTCATCCCCGACGGGGATCTAAACGGCGACGGCCAGGTTACCATCGCCGACGCTTTGATGGCCCTGCAGATCGCAGTAGGTCTGAACCAGCCCACACCGGCCCAACTGCGGCACGGTGACCTGGCGCCCCTGGATGTGAGCGGCATCCCGGCGCCAGATGCCCAGATTCAGGTGGCCGATGCCCTGGTCATCCTGAAAAAGTCGGTGGGGCTTACCTCCGGGTTCTAGATCTGCCAGCAGCTGCGGCGTCATCATCGGTGGCTGTCCGGGGTCCGAGCCGGGCAGCCACCATTTTTCTCCGGGGCGGGCAGCGGCACGCCCTCCCGCTGGCCCGCCGTCATTTGACGGAGACGGAGCCGGGAGCAGCTCCCGGCCGCCGCACCCGGTCCGCCCGGCCGGGTGCCGTTTTTTTGTCAGCGACAGATTCCGGGCAGTGCGCCGCATCCCGCGCGGCTCCTAGTGTTTACGGGGCGTTGCCGGGCGCAGCGCTTCAGGTGCCGACAACCTTTTGGCCTTGAGCGCACCGGCCACATCCGCCGCAACTTCCGCCCCTTAGCCGCCTGAGCGCTTCCGGGGGCGGTGGCGCGTTAATTGCTAATGAAAAGGCTCGTTCCCGCCGATGTAGTACCCAGGACCCCCCTGCAAGAGGACACCGTATGACCCGAGCAAACCTTGTGCGCCGGCTCTTAGCCGCGCTTATCTGCCTGTGCCTTTCCGGCACCAGCTTCGCGGAGGTGGTGCCGCCGCCGACCCTGTTTCCCTTGAACCAGATCCCGGTGCCGGAGCCGCCGAGCCTCTTTCAGTACCTGAAGAACAAGCCGGCGGCGATCCGCCTGGGGAAGGCCTTCTTCTGGGAGATGCAGGCGGGCAGCGACGGCATCGTCGCCTGCGGCAGCTGCCACTTCCACGCCGGAGCGGACAGCCGGCTCAAGAACACGGTGAACCCCGGGACCCGCGGCGGGGACACCACCTTCCAGGTGCGCGGCCCCAACGACACCCTGCAGCCGGGGGACTTCCCCTTCCACCAGCGCCAGAACCCCGAGTTCCAGGCCTCGCCGGTGCTGCGCGACTCCAACGACGTGGTGGGCTCCCAGGGGGTGACGCTGAACAGCTTCGTCGGCATCGTCTCCGGCTCGGCCGTGGATGACGGCGTCCCGGTGGCCGATCCCATCTTCCAGGCCGGCGGGGTCAACATGCGCCGGGTCACCGCCCGCAACGCCCCGAGCGTCATCGACGCCGTCTTCAACTTCAACAACTTCTGGGACGGCCGCGCGCACTTCGTCTTCAACGGCGAGAACCCCTTCGGCCCCCTGGATCCCTCGGCGGGGGTCTGGATCAACCAGAACAACACCCTTTTAAAGCAGCCCGTCCTGATCGAGTTCGCGAGCCTCGCCTCCCAGGCGACCGGCCCTCCGCTGGACGACACCGAGATGTCCTTCACGGGGCGCAGCTTCCCGCAGCTGGGGCGCAAGCTGTTAAGCCTCACCCCGCTCGGCAAGCAGCTGGTGCACCCCGGCGACTCCGTCCTGGGGACGTTCTCCAACTCGGTTAGGCAGCAAAACGGCACCCCCAGCCCGGACAAGGGGCTCAGGGTGAGCTACCGGCAGCTGATCCAGGACGCCTTCCAGGACCAGTTCTGGAACTCGAGCCTCCTGACCCCCGCAGGCTACAGCCAGATGGAGGCGAACTTCGCCTTCTTCTGGGGGCTCGCCATCCAGCTCTACGAGGCGACGCTGGTCTCGGACCAGACCCCGTTCGACCGCTTCCTTGGGGGGGACCAGAACGCGCTCACCACCCAGCAGCAGGACGGCTTCAGCCTCTTCTTCGGCGCGGCCGGCTGCAGCGCCTGCCACATCAACAGCGAGCTCTCCTCGGCCTCGGTGCGCGCCTCCGGCTTTCTCACCAACGCAAGCCACGCCCTCATCGAGCCGATGACCGTGGCAAGCGGGCTGCAGGTGATCTACGACAACGGCTTCAACAACACCGGGGTGCGCCCGACGGCCGAGGACATCGCCCGCGGCGGCAGCGCGCCCTTTGTGAACTCGGCCACCGGCTTCCCCTTTCCGCTCTCCTTCTCGGCCCTGGCCGAACTGCAGGCCCTAGGGACGCTCGCCTTCAACCCGAACCTCTTCCCGCTGGGCGCGCCGGTCACCCCGATCCTCCCCCCCCAGATCCGCGCCACCTTCCCGGTGGCGAACCAGGGGAACTTCAAGGTCCCGGGGCTGCGCAACGTCGAGCTCACCGCACCGTACTTCCACGACGGCGGGGTCCTCACCCTCGACGACGTGGTCGACTTCTACGTGCGCGGCGGCAACTTCCCGGTGGCCAACCAGGCGAGCCTCGATCCGGGGATCGTCGAGATCGGCACCCTGCAGAACCAGCCGGCCAAGCAGGCGGCGCTGGTCGCCTTCTTAAAGTCGCTCACCGACGAGCGGGTGAGGGCGGAGAGCGCCCCCTTCGACCACCCCGAACTCTTCGTCCCCAACGGGGACCCCGGCTTCATCAGCATCCCGGCCCGCGACGCCCTGGGGAACGCGGCAGCCTCCCTGCTCATCACCCTCGACCCGGTGACCAGCCCCACCGGGCTGGCGAGCCAGTCGATCGGCGGCACGGTCGATGCCGGCTCCTCGGTGTCGGTCACCCTGGACACGGCGGCCGCGGTCGGGCCGGTGACCGTGAGCGGCACCCGCTGGAGCGCCCAGGTAACCGGCCTGGTGCGCGGCGCCAACACCCTCACCGTGACCGCCACCAACCAGGCCGGCGACTCCGCGAGCGTCAAGGGGAGCATCACCCTCTTGACCACCCCGGGGCTTACCCTGGACGCCATCCCCGCCGTCACGGCACGCGCCCAGCTCGTTATCGGCGGGAGCGTGGACGCCGGGCTCACCCCGGTCGTCGCGCTCAACAGCGCCGCCACGGCCGGACCGGTCACTACCAGCGTCGGCGGCACCCGCTGGAGCTGCACCATCTCGAACCTTGTCCCGGGCGCCAACATCATAACCGTGGTGGCGGTCGACGCCGCCGGGAACCTGGCCGTGCGCAGCGCCCAGGCCAAGTACGCCCCGAGCGACGGCGACCTGAACCTGGACGGGCAGGTGGACCTGGCCGACGCCCTGGGGGCGCTGCGCATCGCGGTGGGGGTCGACCAAGCCCCCGGCGCCGAGGCGAAGGCCCACGCCGACGTGGCCCCCCTGGTGAACGGGGCGCCGTCCCCCGACGGCGTGGTCGACCTGCTCGACGCCCTGGTGATCCTCAAGAAGGTGGTCGGGAGCCTCAACTTCTAGCCTCCCGGTCCTGTAACCCTCCTAAGGCGAGGGGCGCTCGGTGCGCCCCTCGCCTTTTTTGTCCCTCGCGTCTTTGGGACGCGCCCTTCCGCCTGCAGCCGAAGCGAATCCCCCCTGTCCCCGGCGTTGTCCGGTTAGTTCTTTGCCGTCGCCGGGCGGGTGAAAACTCTCCCTCCCCCGCCACACCCACGCCCAACTCGCTGCCCTTTAATCTCCCCTGCAAACATCTTGGCACGACAAAAACGAGGACAGGAAAAATATTCGATGTGATTTTCGATATTTACCCGCCTTGTCGCTTTTCTGTCGCTTTATTTTCCCCTCGCCCCGGTACGTCCATCAGCCGCCGGACTCGACGCTAACTGTTTGAAATAGCGCGCGTTACTCTCTGGGGAGGTGGTTGGCATATTCCATGTACATAGGGAGATACAGTCACTTTCAATCGAGATAGTTTCGCTTGCTTCCCAAGTAGTTAGTTGTAGTGCTGCAATGAGCTGCTCAGCTGAGATAACCCGTTTGGTACCGGCGAGCATACGAGGAGAAAGCCATGAAAATGAAATCTTTAGTGGGGGCATTCTTAGTTGGTTTGTTGGCGGTGGCCCAGGGGTGCGGCGGCGGAGGCGGCGGCGCCGCTTCGGGCCCGGCTCCCGGCAGCACCGTCTTGAGCGGCACGGCAACCAAGGGACCGATCGCCGGCGGGACCGTGAAGGTGTTCGCGATCGTCTCGAGCGCCACCTCCAACCCGCGCAGCGGCGTACCCCGCCTGAGCTCGTCGGCCCTGGCCCAGGGGAGTACCGGCTCGGACGGCAGCTACAGCATCACCCTCCCGCCGGGGAGCGCCAAGGGGGGACTTTTGGTGCAGGTGACCGGCGGCAGCTATAAGGACGAGGCGACCGGCGCCTCGCGCAGCGTGGACGACCAGTTCGGCCCCAGCGGCATGCGGGCCATCTTCGGCAACGTATCGAGTGCCGCCCGCGGCGGCCAGTTGAGCGGCTACGTCACCCCCTTCACCGAGATGGCCTACCAGGCCTCCGGCGGCGACCTGCGGGCCCAGGGGATCGACGACGCCAACCGCCGCGTGGCGGGCGCCTTCGGACTTCCGGACCTGACCAAAACCCGGCCGCTCGATCCCAACACGCCGTTCCCCGCAAACGCGAGCGCGGATTCCAAGAAGTACGCCCTGGCGCTGGCGAGCCTCTCCCAGTACCAGAAGGACTACGGCGGGATCAAGAAACTCTCCGAGATCGAGACCGAGCTGGAGGCCGAGGCCAACAACGGGGTGCTGACCGGCAGCACCGACAACAAGTTCCGCTCCTCCGGTAACAACTTCGCCGCCAGCGCCGGCAACCCGAACCCGAGCCTGTTGGGGAGCGGCGACAACGCGAGCGCGCCGACCGAGATCCAGGGGAGCGTGACACCGGCGAGCCTCCCCATCGGGGGCGCGGCCCTGATCCAGCTCAGCGTGAAGACCGGCGGCGGGAGCGCGGTCCCCGACGGCACCCTGGTGAGCATCTCCAGCAGCCTCGGTACCCTCTCCGCAGCCAGCGGCGCCACCGTCGGCGGGCAGGTCAGCTTCTCGCTCTCGAGCGCAGCCCCGGGGAACGCCACGGTTACCGCGCGCTCGGGCTCGGCGAGCTTCACGAGCGGCCCCATCGCCTTCTTCGACCCGAACCAGCCCGCCGGCCTCTCCTTGAGCGCCAGCAGTTCCTCGGGGATCGTGAACGGCCAGGGGGTACAACTCTCCGCCAGCGTGACCCGGGTGGCCGGCGGTCCGGTCCCCAACGGCAGCGTGGTCAGCTTCGCCATAAGCTCCGGGTCCGGCCTCCTCTCCAGCGTCGGCACCACCGCAAACGGCATCGCCACCACGACCCTGACCAGTGCGGTCGCCGGCTCGGTCACCGTTACCGCGAGCATCGGCTCCTTAAGCCAGAGCATCCCGGTTAGCTTCGTGGTGCAGCCCACCCGGGCCGTGGTCAAGGTGCGCACCACCGGCCTCCTGCCGCTGGGAACCCTGATCGGCGGCATCGGCGCCACCGTCACCTACTCCGGCGGCAAGGGGCTCAGCATCACCGCGAGCAGCGCCGACATCGGCGTCTCCGGCGCCGGCCTGGGCTCCACCATGGTCCCCAACGTGAACACGGCAGGCCAGGTGACCCTGGGGCTTATCAACGTAAGCGGCATCGGCAGCGGCGAGTTCGCCACCCTGAACTTCGCCATCGCGGCAGGGAACTTCCCCACCATCCAGGATTTCGCCATCTCCAGCTTGGGGCTGAGCATCATCGATACCGCCACCATCAATATCCCCGGCATGGGGGTTGGGATCGCGAGCGTGACCCTGCAGTAGGGTTTCGGGGGGCGCCCAAGCGGCGCCCCCGAAACCCAGGGACACTCGGCCCGTTGATTCGGTCTGCCGGCCAGCCGCCACGGGGTGCCCACCCGGCCCCGGCAGACCCTGCACTGTAAGGAGGATGCGATGAAACGACGTGAATTCTTGAAATTGAGCGCTGCCGGGGTGGCCACCCTGTTCATCGGCCGGATTCCCGGATTGGGTATCGAGGACGCCTTTGCCGCCACCCAGGTGCTGGAGATCAGCATCACCGACGCGCTGAAGGACATGGTCACCCACAACGAGATCAACACTGCCCAGAGCTATTTCTGGATCTACAAGATGAAGGCGGACGGGATCGAGGTCCCCGCCGACTGCCCGGGCCCCACCATCGTGGCCCTCAAGGGGGAGTCGATCACCGTCACCGTAACGAACGACCTGGACGAACCGCACGCCTTCTACATCCCGGGGCGGCGCCCCGACGATCCGCCGCTCTTCGACAGCGGCGAGATCAAGCCGGGAGCGACCTTCACCGGCACCTTCACCGCCAGCCAGTCCGGCGCCTTTTTGTACTACGACAACCTGAACGCGCCCGTTAACCGGGTCATGGGGTTGCACGGCGCCCTGGTGGTCCGCCCCACGGCGGGGGTGGCGGGGCACAAGATGACCCCCTACGACGACCCGAGCCCGCACGTGCAGGACCTCTACGACGCCTTCGGCGACCCCGGCGTCTTCCCGGGACTCGCCTGGGAGCAGGGGGACCCGAGCACCCACACCCCCCCCTTCAGGCAGTACGTCTGGCTCACCCACCAGGTAAGCCCGGCGCTCTTCGCCGAGGTGGGGAATCTGCCGCCGGGGCAGCTCTACGACCCCCAGAAGTTCGAGGACGCCTTCCTGCGCGACCCGTTCAGCGCGACCGGCGCCAACCGGCTCCCGAAGTTCTTCACCATCAACGGGCAGTCCGGCTTCTTCTCCCACTTCAGCCCGGGGATCACCCCGATGGGGCGGGTGGGGGAACCGGTGGTGATCCACATCCTGAGCGCGGGACTTTGGACCCACTCGATGCACATCCACGCGAACCACATCTTCATCACCAGCGAGGACGGCGTGGTTACCGAGAACCCGCTCTGGGTCGACGTCTACACCGTGAAACCGATGCAGTGGATCGACTACACGGTCCCCTACATGCGCCCACCCGACATCCCGAACCTGCGCGGCATCGGTCGCCCCGACCTGGGGATGCCGATTGGCAACGGCAACCGGGCCTATCCCCCGCTGCAGGAGTTCGACATGTACTACCCGGGGCCGGGCGAGGACATCGCCCAGGATGCCAACGGCAACCCGATCGACCTGAAGCAGCGCATGTCGCCTCTGTGCTTCCCGATGCACGACCACTCGGAGCCGAGCCAGACCGCCCAGGGGGGGAACTACAACTGCGGGCTCATCTCGGGGATCTACTTCGTCGGCGACCGGAACACCCCGGGGGCGATGAACTTCCCGATGGACGAGGACTTCGCCATGATGTTCCGCAACATCCGCGGCATCGCCGCCACCGGACCGGCCCCGGGACCCACGCCGTAACGGCCAAGGCTCTAACTTCTATGTTTTATGTTCTAAGTTCTAGGTTCTAAGTTCTAGGTTCTCTGTTTTGTGTTGTTAGTTCTGCTGAAATGTTCTGAGGAGGCACGCCATGTCCGTTCAAAATCCCAAATATGCAATAGCCCGCTGGTCCGTGGTCGGTATGGAGGGGATGTGGTCCAAGATGTTCGACCCCCCCACCGAGAGCCCGGTGACCCCGGAACTCCTGGCGCCAACGAATCCGGTCCCCGAGGTGATGGCCGCCGCCGGGTACCAGAACCCGCCGGCCACCCCGCACACCGTGCAGCGCGACCTCCTGCACGGCCTTAAGATGCCGACCTGGGACGGCAAGAAGCAGCTCTTCTTCATGACCTTCGCCGACAACGACAACCCGGCGGCGAAGCAGGGGACCTACCCGGGACCTACCATCAGGATCCCGCGCGGGGTGGTCTACCACGCCGAGACCTCGGCCAAGGGGCCGCCGCCGCACACCATCCACTGGCACGGCATCGAGCCCACGCCGATGAACGACGGGGTGGGGCACTGCTCGATGGAGCTTGGCCAGTACACCTACCAGTGGCAGCCCAACTTCATCGGGTTCTACTTCTACCACTGCCACAGAAACACCATGCAGCACTTCGAGTTCGGCCTGTTCGGCGCGATGCTCATCGAGCCCCCGGACGCCTACTTCGCCACCCAGGTGCTGGGGGTCGACACCGCCCCGATCGGGCACTGCCGGGACGGCAAGCGGCGCACCGCGGCGAACCTCGCCGACTTCCCGCAGTTCCCCGGCTTCAACGGGAACCTCTTGACCGACCCGGACCCCTGGACCGGCGACCCGCAGCTCAAGTTCCCCAGCGACCCGCACGCCATGACCGTCCCCTACGACGTGGAGGCCCTCTGGGTCCTGGACGACCGGGACTCGGTCTGGAGCGACCTGGCTCCCAACGCCCGGCAGACCTATCCCCAGCACGGCATCAAGCCGGGGATCAACGACAACTTCCACGGCCACGCCGGGGCCCTGGCCCAGCCGGGCGACTTCTTCGCCTTCAACGACTTCAACCCCGACTACTGGTTCGTGACCGGCATCCCGGTCCCCGCCCTCAAGGGGGGGACCGGCACCATCGTGGCGAACGCCGAGATCCCGCCCGAGCTGAACAGCGGGGTCTCCGGGACCCAGATCCCGATCAACGCCCAGGTGGGGCAGACCATCCTGGTGCGCTGCCTGGACGCCGCCTATAACAGCCTGCGCGTCACCTTCCCGGTGAACGTGGTGATCATCGCCTGGGACGGCCGGGCCCTGGGGCAGCCCCCCTTCGGGTTCAACGAGGCCTACCTGGTGCCGGCGGGGACCACCATCCACATGAGCACCGCGCGCCGCTTCGACGCCCTGATCCGGGTCAACGCCCCCTTCACTGGGTACGCGGTGGCCGAGTTCATCAACACCCGCTCCCAGATTCCCGGTGAGAGCGAGGAGGTGCTGATGACCTGCCGCATCCCGATCAACATCGGCGGCACCCCGCAGCAGGCCCCGACCTTCACCGCCTTCGGGCGCCTTCTCGACCCGCTGGGGCTGCCGCTAGCCGGCGCCAGCATCACGGTGAACCCGAAGAGCCAGGGGGGGAGCGCACCGGTCGCCGTGGTAAGCGATGCCGGCGGCAACTTCCAGGTCCCGGGGCTCATCAACAGCAGCTACGAGATCACCCCGAGCCTTGCCGGCTTCAGCTTCGCACCGGCCAGCCGGATCATCACGGTGAACGACCAGAACGTGAAGGCCCAGAACTTCAGCGCCAGCGCCGCGGTGGGAACCGTGAGCGTCGCGCCGAGCCGGACCAGCCCGCAGCCTCCCGGACTGCCGGGCGGCATCACCTTCAGCGCCGATGTCCAGGGGGGGAGCGGCCCCTTCGAGTACCAGTTCTGGCTGGTAAACGGCGCCGACAAGACGCTGATGCGCGACTTCGCCGCCAATCCCAAGTGGAACTGGGACACCCTGGTGAGCGCGGCGGGGAGCTTCACTATCGAGGTGCACGTACGCCAGGTCGGCGCGACCTTGGCCTCGGCCGAGAAAACCGCCAGCATCGACTTCGCGCTGGCCGGGCAGCCCCCGACCTTCACCCCCAACAGCTACAACATCCAGGAGGCGCTCGACGCGCTGCGCATCGAGGTGGGGCTTAAGAATCCGACCAACGCGGAACTGGCCCGCTACGACGTGGCCCCGCTCCTCAACGGGATCGCCAAGCCCGACGGCAAGATCGACCTGGCCGACGTCCTCGAGATCCTGCGCATGGCGGTCGGACTGGCTCCTTTGTAAGGGAGGGGCTAGGGATTGGGGACCAGGGGCTGGGGACTGAAACATCCCTTCGCCCTTGGTTTCCAGCTTCGACCCCAACTACAGAAAACCGCAACGGGGCCGCAAGGCCGGGGAGGACGCCATGTTTGGTATCGGCATGCCGGAACTTATCGTGATCCTGTTCATCGTGCTTTTGGTCTTTGGCGCCGGCAAGCTCCCGGAGGCGGGACGCTCGCTGGGCCAGAGCATCCGTAACTTCAAACAGGCCGCGGACGACCAGGAACACCCGGAACCGCCCAAGAGTTAGACGCACCCTGCCGCAAGGCAGCACCCGTGGGCTCGGCACCATGCCGGCTCCGGGTGTCGGCGCGGTGCCTCCTTTCCCTCCTGGGCAACCGGGGGGGAATTTTTCAGATCTGCTGCAGCCGGAACTTGACTTACCAGGCTTCGGCTGGCAGCACCACGGAGCGAGGTTTATCATGAAAACGTTAGCCACTTTCTTTGCCGTTATGTTCTGCTCCGTCTCCTGGGCTCTTGCCGCCGAGGTGCCGGCGGCCCCGGCGGCCGCTCCCTCGGCGCTCCGCAGCGAACAGGGCGGGTTCAACCTGCAGCTAAGACTTCCCGATTCCGGACTGAAGCTCGGCCCCAATACTGCCGATATTACGGTACAGGACCAGGCGGGAAACCCCGTCGAGGGGGCGCAGCTCACCGTGACACCCTGGATGCCCAGCATGGGGCACGGGGTCTGGGACAAGCCGGTGGTGAAGGAGTTGGGCGGGGGACGCTACCACGTGGAGAACGTGGTGATCATCATGGGCGGGGTGTGGGAGCTTAAGGTCGCCCTCAAAAAGGGGGAGCGCGAAGACCGCGCCGTCTTCAGCGCCACGGTGGCCGAGGCGGCACCGGCCCAGGCTTCCCCCGAGCCGGAGCGTACCGGGTACGACCGGACCCTGGCCGACTACAACGTACCGAACGTGACGCTCATCAACCAGGACGGCCAGAAGGTGAACCTGCGCCAGCTTCTCGAGTCGGGGAAGCCGGTCATCGTCGACTTCATCTTCACCACCTGCACCACGATCTGCCCGGTGCTCTCGGCCGGCTTCAGCAACCTGCGCCGCACCCTGGGGGACGAGGCGCACAAGGTGCAGCTGGTCTCGATCTCCATCGACCCGGAAAACGACCGCCCCGAGAAACTCAAGACGTACCTGGAGCGCTTCGGCGGGCCGGAGGGGTGGGAGTTTCTCACCGGGAGCCGGGAGGAGGTGGGGCGGGTGCTGCGCGCCTTCAACGCCTTCGTGGTCGACAAGATGTCACATGAGCCGCTCTACCTTCTGCACGCGCCCAACGCGCCGCAGTGGGTGCGCATCAAGGGGCTCATCAAGAAAAGCGATCTGCTGAACGAATACCGGAAAATGGAGAACCGATGACGATCCCCCGACTGGCTGTGCGCCTTTTCCCCCTGGTGCTGTTGTTGATCCTGGTCCCGGCGCTCGCCGCCGCCGAGGAAGCGGTGGCCGGCCGCCCGGCTGCCGAGGCGCTCAGGCTGGGCGAGGCGATGTACCAGCGGGGAATCCTCCCCTCGGGGAAGCCGATGCGGGCCCTGGTGCAGGGGGACCTGGAGCTTTCCGGGACCATGACCACCTGCGCGAACTGCCACATGCGCAGCGGCCTGGGCTCCGCGGAGGGGGGGATCTTCACCCCTCCCACCAGCGGCAAGAAGCTCTACGGGCCGCTCACCGGACAGCAGGACATCCCGGGCCCCACCATGAGCCGCTCCATGTTCCAGAGCCCGCCGCGCCCCGCCTATGACGACGCGAGCCTTTTGCGGGCGCTCCTCTACGGCGTCGACCCCACCGGGCGCAAGTTCAGCGCCACCATGCCGCGCTACCTCCTGGAGCCGGACGAGGCCCGGATCCTGCTCCACTACATAAAGCAGCTCTCCTCCACCACCTCGCCCGGGATCACCGACACCCGGATGCACCTCGCCACCATCGTCTCGGACGGGGTCGCCCCCCAGGCCTGGGAGGCCCAGCTCGGTCCGCTGAAGGCCTTCTTCGACAAGGAGTGGAACGCCCGGCTCGCCATCCTGGGCTCCCAGTGGAACGCGCGCTGGTTCGGCTCCGGCGGGAAGCCAAGCGGCGGGCTCACCTACCGCGAGGTCTCCCTCGAGGTCTGGCGGCTCAAGGGGAAGCCCGAGACCTGGGAGACCCAGCTTGCCGAGTACTACCGCAAAAAGCCCGTCTTCGCGGTGGTGGGGGGGATGGTCTCCGGGAGCTGGAGCCCGGTGCACCGCTTCTGCGAGAAGGGGAAGATCCCCTGCCTGTTCCCGGCGACCGAACTCCCTCAGGTCGCCGAGCACGACCTCTACACACTCTACTTCTCCAAGGGGTACTTCCAGGAGGGGGAATCCGCCGCCAAGTACCTCTCGCGCGTGGTTGAGCTCCCGCCGGGGCGGGAGGTGGTCCAGGTGTTCCGGGACGACGAGGCCGGACGGGCCCTAAGCCGCGGCTTCGCCGAGACCTGGCTTAAGTTCGGCAAGAACCCGGTGCGCGAGGTGAAGCTTGAGGGGACCGGGGCGACCGGCGCCACCTTCTGGAAAGAGTTGGCGGCCCGGCACCCGGGCGCGGTGCTGCTCATCTGGCTCCCCGCCGGGGACCTCGCCGGGGTGGAGCAGTTGGCCCTCGCCCCGCAGCGCCCCTCGACCCTGTTCTTCTCCTCGACGCTCCTCGAGGACCGCTCCCAGGCACTTCCCGAGCCGCTGCGCGACTTCAGCTTCCTGACCTGGCCCAAGAGGCTTCCCGGCGACGGCGACTACACCCGCCAGTTGGTGCGCGGCTGGCTGGGGAACAAGAAGCTCCCGGTCGCGGACCTCGCCACCTCGGCGCAGAGCTACTTCATAACCCGGATGCTTTCGGTCGCCCTCATCGACATGGGGACCGACTACTACCGCGACTTCTTCCTGGACCTCCTGGACTGCACCCCGGACCAGGTGAACAGCTCGCTGCGCTACCCGGTGCTCAGTTTCGGCCCCGGCCAGCGCTACGCCTCGAAGGGGTGCTACATCGTGGCGCTGGGGAAGGGGGCCCAGCCCAAGCTGGTCAAGAAGAGCGATTGGGTGATCTACTGACGGTTTCAGGTCTTTGGTTGTGATCAGCAGGAGGGAGTGCAGTCGAGGTGGCCGTTTCAGGCCGCCTCTTTTTTTTCGCGGATCGCCACCTCGGTGAACCGCGACCCCGGACGGCACCAGGGACGCGGCAGCGCGGTGTCGCAGCAGGAAAAGTGCGGTACCCGGGCGAGCAGATAGGTGGGATGGCTGAAGAAGTCGGCGTGAAACCAGGTCTCGTTTTCCAGGACGCAGGTGCCCTCTCCCTGGGCGCCGCAGAACGGGCAGGTGGCGGGAGCCAGGCGGCCGTACTCCACGATGATGTTGAATCGGCTGCCATCCTTTGAGATGGTTGCCGAGGTGACATACCAGGGAGGGGCGAGGCCCAGGGTTGCGGATATGAAGACCAGCTGGTCCATGGTGAAAGCTACCTCGATGAGAATGCGCCCGGTGGGGCGTGAGCCGTGAGTTCCTTTGCTTGAGACGGCGAGCCTGCCCTACCTTTTACAGGTATCGTGCCAGCCGCCGCGGACGCGGGAGTCCCTGATTCACAACAATTTTGGCTGCCGGGGGGAAGCGGGCGGGCTGCCAAGAAATTTGCTGCTGCCAGGGGATTTGGCGCCCGCGGCGCCTGGCAAGCCGGCCCTGCGTGGCCGAAACCCGCAGCGTCAGCTCCTCTTTTAGCGCCCGAAATTGTCCTGGCACCCCGGCACTCTGGTTTTCTATCGGCTGGTGAGCCGATTGACTTGAACACCGAGGACGGCTATAGTCAGGGCCGGTTCAGACTCCCGGTCGCGCGGTTGAAGAGGCGGGCGGTCGTCAGGACCGGCAAAAAAAGAGACGGAGGCAGGTTCATGGAGACAAAGGCCGTATCGTTTGTAGCAAAATCGGGGACCGGCAAGACCACCTTGCTCGAGAAGGTCATCGTGAACCTGAAGGAGCGCGGGCTGCGGGTCGGGGTGATCAAGCACGACGCGCACCGCTTCGACATCGATCATCCCGGCAAGGACAGCCACCGCCTCACCGCCGCGGGGGCCGACACCATGCTGATCTCCTCGCCGGAGAAGCTTGCCGTGGTGAAAAAGCACCGGGCCTCGCCCCCCATCGAGGAGCTGATCGCCACCTATTTCGGTGACGTCGACATCGTCCTTACCGAGGGGTTCAAGCTGAGCAGCATGCCGAAGATCGAGCTGCACCGCCAGGAACGCAGCCAGACCTTGCTCTGCCGCGGCGAAAACTACGACGCGACCCTCATCGCCATCGCAAGCGACGAGGCGCTCGAGGTCGACGTCCCGGTGCTCGACCTGAACGACCCGGCCCAGGTGGCCCAGTTCGTGGTCGACTACTTCAAGGTGCAGCCGAGCCACTAACCCTTCCGAAAAACCCGCCCGACCTGCGGCTCCCACCCTGAGAAGGGGGGAGCCGTTTCATTTGAGCCTTCAGCGAGCCTCCCCCGCAGCCCCCCAACTAGAAAATATTGCAGCGCTCTTGCACGCCGAACAAATAATGATAGCCTTCTCATGTTTTGTTTCTTAAGAAATCGCGGTGAGTGGAGCGGCGGCCCTGGCCACCCTGCGGTTACCGCCGAGGTCGCCGTTTCGGCGAGTGCTCTGACTTTCCTAAAGGAGGCTGAAGATGAAACGGTTCCTGCTCCCCTTCCTGGTTCCCGTCCTGGTATTTGCAACGCTCGCGGTCGCGCACGCGGGGGTGACGGCAGAAAGCTTCTCCGTCTCACCGTTTGTGGGCGGCTACTCCTTCCTCGGCAGAGAGCACCTGAAGACCCGACCGGTGGGAGGGGTGCGCGGCGGCTACAACTTCACCAAGCACGTCGGCGCAGAGGCGGCCTTCGACTTCACCCGGACCGAGGCGCGCTACTCCGAGACCGACTTCAACGTCTACGACTACCATTTCGACATGCTGTACCACTTCCTGCCGGACGGGCCGCTGGTCCCGTTCCTGGCGGCCGGCTACGGCGGGCAGACGCGCTATTCCGCCTATGAGGGGTCCGTCACCCATGGCGTCTTCAACTACGGTGGCGGGATGAAGCTCTTCCTCACCGACAAGATGGCCCTGCGCGGCGATGTGCGGCACCTGATCCAGAAGCACGACGAGCACAGCTACCACGACCTGCAGTACACCGTCGGGCTCGATTTCCTCTTCGGCGGCGTGAAGCCGGCGGCAGCCGCCCAGGCCCGGCCCCCCCAGGCGCTGCCCGAGCAGCCGGCGCCGGCCCCCGCGCCGGCCGAGGTGCCCCCCCCGGTGATCCCTGCCGAGCCGCAGCGCGGCCACTTCACCTACTGCGTGACCCTGCACGGCGAGTTCGACATCGACCGCGCCCTGATCCGCCCCGAGT
The DNA here is from genome assembly GCF_014193515.1 of Geomonas silvestris. Taxonomy (GTDB): domain Bacteria; phylum Desulfobacterota; class Desulfuromonadia; order Geobacterales; family Geobacteraceae; genus Geomonas; species Geomonas silvestris. The sequence continues at coordinate 57,970 of NZ_BLXX01000005.1, forward strand.
ACCGCGAGGAGATCGCGCTCGTCGGAGACTTCATGAAGAAATATCCGGACACCACGGCGGTCATCGAGGGTCACACCGACAACGTGGGGGATGCCGACTACAACCTGAAGCTCTCCCAGCGCCGCGCCGAGGCGGTGGTCAACTACCTGGTGGACAACTACGGCATCGACCGCTCCCGCCTGACCGCGAAGGGGTACGGGCTCACCCGCCCGGTGGCCGACAACGCGACCGACGCCGGGCGCCAGAAGAACCGTCGCGTCGAGGCGGTCATCGACTGCGCCTTCGACGCCACCAAGGTCGAGCCCCCCGAGCGGCTCTGCATGGGGCTCGTGCTCGATTTCGAAAGCGGCAGCGCGCAGATCAGGGCCGAGGACCGCTCCGAGATCGCCAAGGTGGCCGACTTCATGAAGCGCTACCCGACCACCACCGCGCTCATCGAGGGGCACACCGACAACGAGGGGACGCCGGAAGGGAATATGAAGCTCTCCCAGGAGCGGGCCCAGGCCGTGGTCGACTACCTGGTGCAGAACTTCGGCATCGAGCAGAACCGCTTGGCGGCGAAGGGGTACGGTGCCACCCGGCGCATCGCTTACAACGCGACCCCCGAGGGGCGCGCCAAAAACCGCCGCATCAACGCGGTGATCGACTGCGTGGTCCGGAAGTAGGGGAATGGGTGGGCTAGGCGGACTTCGGGAAGCCTCGGCAGGCAGCGGGAAGAAACGGAAAAGGGAGGAAACCAAGGTTTCCTCCCTTTTTTTCGTGCCTCGGGCAGGAAGGTCGGGGGAATCTCGTTCCCACGCCCCGGCGTCCCTGGTTTTGGCAGCGGACAAAGGCTCAATTCCGGGAAGGACGTCCGCCTGGATCCCCTCTCCCCTTGCGGGAGAGAGGGACAGGGTGAGGGGAAAGGTGCCACGTTCATTGCCGATGGCAGCTTCACCCACCCCCCCGGCCCCCTCCCGTCGAGGGAGGGGGGGATGTGGTAGTCCCGAAGCTTCCGGAAGAACCAGCGTCGGAGCAGGAGCGGTTAGGAAATGGGCTCAAGCGGGGCTTATGCTGAGGCGTGGGGCGGGAAGGCGTCTCGCCACGATGGTGCGGTGCCGCTCGCGCAGGCTGGCCAGGTTCCCCTCGAGGAAGCCGAGCGCAACGCGCTCCTCAGCGGCGCCTGCCAGGTAGGCATCGACCAGTTGTCCCATGTAGAGGTTGTAGCTTTTGGTGGAGGAGCCGTGGGCGTAGTTGCGTCCCGGGAAGCGGCGGATGTCGCCGTCGAAGTCGGGGGAGATGTGGTAGAGCTCGTGGAAGATAGTGATCAGCTTCTCGCGTGGGGAGAGTTCCAGGAAGCGGGGGACCAGGAAGTAGATGACGTAGAGCACCTCCTCGCCCAGGTGCATGATGGTCGGCATGGTGCAGACCACCCGGCGTCTGCCGCGCCGGGTGGTCATCGACTTCTCTCCCCCCGCAAAGCGCAGCGGGTGGATCTTGGCGAGGCTCCCTCCCGCGCTGGGGCGGCCGCTGGAAACGCAGATCAGGAGCCGGTCGGGGAGGACGTGGTTCAGTTCGGGGCAGCTTAGGACGATGTCCCTGATCAGCCGCTCCAATTCGCCGGTTAGATTAAGCGTGCTCACGTCCGACGAACCTCGGGTAGTGCAACAGCGGGAAACGTTACGGGCTGCCTACTTGCCGGCAGCGCTCGCCTTCAGCTTGTGGCAGAACAGGCAGCGCATCGGGCCGTCCTTGGGTTTTACCGGGTGCTTGGCCGGGAACGGCACGCCGCCCGGTTCGAAGTGGCAGGAGGGGCAGGTCTTGTCGACCTCCATCTTGCTCTGGGTTTTCTTGAACAGCTCGTAGGCGGCCTGGTGCTTCTCGTCCACCGGAACCCGCTTGGTTTTCTCTTCGCCGGAGATGGCGTAGAAGACGGCCAGTACGATGACGATGACGCCGATGAACAACCAATCCTTCTTGCTAATTTTCATCAAATCCCTCCGGATGCTTAAGGCTGCCGGTGAAAGTAAACGGCCGGCGTCGAAAATTCAAGGAAAATGTGGCTACAGCGAGGCACAGCCGATGGCGCCGTTGTGCTGCGGGAATTTGGGGATTACGAGCTCCATGGCGCAGCGTTCCCTCAAAAGGGAGACCATCGCGCCGTTTAAGGCGACGCCGCCGGTGATCACCAGGGTCTGGGACGGGAAGCGTTTCAGCATGGGGAGCACCCTCTTCACCAGGGTGAGGTTCACGCCGGCGCAGAGTTGCGGGACCGGGTGGCCGCGCAGGATCTGGCCGATCAGTTCGCTCTCGCCGAAGATGCCGCAGGTGGCGTCCAGGGCGATGGGGCCCTCGGCGTGCGAGGAGAGTTCCTCCAGGGAGACCTCGAGGACCGCGGCCATGTTTTCCAGGTAGCGGCCGCTCGAGGCCGCGCACTTGTCGTTCATGACGAAGTCGTTGAGCCGGCCGGAGACCACCTGGGCCACCTTGGTGTCCTGGCCCCCCATGTCCAGCAGGGTGAAATCGGCGAGGCCGGTCTGGGCGCGGGCCCCGGCGACGTGGGCCTTGATCTCGGAGATCACCTTGGCGCCGTGCAGGTTGATGGTGTTACGGCCGTAGCCGGTCACGGTGATGCTCGCGTTGGCAAGCTCGTCGGGGGTGAAGATGCCGCTTGCTGCCAGGTCGAGGCAGAGCTCCTCGTTCACGATGCTGCCGTACTTCTTGTAGAAGGCGATGGTGTCCAGGTCGGCGAGCCTCACGATCTCGCCCTCACGCAAGAGGGCGAACTTCGCCTTCCTGCTGCCCAGGTCGATGCCTATATGATAAATCTCTGACATGGTCTTAACCTCACAGGGATAAAGTCCTAAGCTAACAGGGATGAATGGGATTGATGGGATAAAACCTTAAACTAACAGGGATGTATGGGATTGACGGGATGTATTCTTCTAAAGGTCCAAACTCTTGAAACTTCCAGACTCGTTTTTTTGTCCTAAACCAAAATCAAAAGCTTGAATGCTCATATAGGTCTTAAAGAGCAGTTTTGCAGCTTTGAGAGGTTTAAGCCGTTATCCTCTTAATCCCCTTCTCCCTGTTGAAGGTTTAGGCCGTTATCCCTTGATCCCCTTCTCCCTGTTGAAGGTTTTAAGCCGTTATCCCGTTAATCCCATTCATCCCTGTTATTATTTGGTGCTATCTGTTTATCCCTGTCGGTCGTCCAGCAGTTCCAGGAAGCCTTCCACCCTGATCTTGGTGCGTGCGTCCACCGCGCTCGGTTTATCCCCCTCGAGGGTCAGGATGGGGAGGTCGATGCTCTTTCTCAACACCATGTCCTCGATCTGCCTGAAGCAGAAGGACTGCACGTAGTGGATCACGCCGTCCACCCGGCGCGCCTTCAGTTCGCGCACGATGTCCTCGAGCCGGTGGAAGATGTCGTAGGGGTAGGTGTAGGCACGGTACTGCTCGACCAGGTCCGGCAGGTCGTAGGGCATGGCGAACTGCCGCTGGGTCTCGTTGAAGACCACCCGCGCCCCCTGCCCCTCGAGGAAGTCGTACAGCCCGCTCAAGATGGGCGGCACCCCGAGGTAGGCCAGGCGGAGCCGGTCCCGCCGCGGCGGCCGGCGCACGGCCTCGGCCAGAAGGGCGTCCACCTCGGCCTCGAACTTGTCCGGATCGCCGTTCATGTCGGAGGTGCAGACCTGGAAGTAGTGGTTCTCCTCGCCGGTCACCTTGTCTTCCTGCCAGGTGAGCCGGTCGATCTCGCGCACCTTGACCCGGATCCGGTCCAGACGCTCCTTGGCCGCCTGCACCGCATCCCAGCCAACCCCCAGATGCCCCATGAGGGTCTCGATCTCACCCCTGAGCAGCTCCGCGCTGCGGCTGGTGGGGTAGGCGAACGGATAGACCTTCACCCCCTGCAGCGAAAGCACCTCCATGAGTGCCTTGGTGTAGCTGCAGTCTCCTTCCGTGACCGCGATCATCTCGGTGAGCCCGCTGGTCACCACGGCGCCGTAGATCCCCTTGATCCAGCCGCAGACGTTGCGGGGGAAACCGGCCAGTTCGGCATCTTCGATGAGTGAATGATTCTCGGGATTGGTGATGAAGATGTTGTTGAGGTCAACGGGGACCGCTCCCGCTGCAATCACGACTTCCAGCGGGATGGTGGAGGTGAAACCTACTTTGCGCAAAAGATTTACTCCGTCTTTATGAAGTACAGGTAGATGATGAAGGCGCCGATGGCGAGCCCGCCGAACGCGAAGGGGAGGGTGCTGGAGAGGGCGAGCGAGTCCCCTTCGGCCGGCATGGTGTAGCGCACCAGCAACAAAAGGGAGATGGCGGTGAACAGGGCGCAGAGCACGAACTTGGAGCGCACCACCACGGCGTAAAAGAGCACGACCAGGAACACCCCGACGAACCAGGGATTGCCCAGGGCGCTTTTCACCGTGAGTCCCTTGAGAAAATCTATGACGTGTGCCGTCTCAAACGGCGAGAGTTTCTCGGTCGCTTTCTCGGCGAGGCTGTTGGTATCCATGAGCTTCCTCCGGTCGAATTCCAGATTATAGACATGTGGCGGAATTTGGCAAGGTTAAAGGCGCAGCGCCGGGGTGGCCAATTCTTTTCACGTGGGAAGAATATTTGTTTACAAAGAGGGATATTTTTCTTAAATTGCGGCCAACCCTGCCAACGAGGAGAAACCGTCCATGGAAGATCTCAAAGCAACTCCGCTGCGCGAACACCACGAGGGATTGAAGGCACTTATGGCACCCTTCGGAGGGTGGCTCATGCCGATCCAGTACGCCGGCATCCTCGCCGAACACAAGTGGTGCCGGGAAAAGGCGGCACTCTTCGATATCTGCCACATGGGCGAGTTCCTGTTCCAGGGCGATATCGTCGCCGACGGCCTCGACAGCGTCTTCACCTTCTCGGTGCAGACCATCCCGGTGGGGCGTTCGCGCTACGGATTCCTGCTCAACGAGCGCGGCGGGGTGATCGACGACCTCATCGTGTTCCGGCTGGCCGAGGACCAGGTGATGATCGTGGTGAACGCCGCCACCATCGACAACGACTTCGCCGTGATCCGCTCGCGCCTCAAAGAGGGCGCGAACCTCACCGACATCTCCGAACGCACCGGGAAACTCGACCTGCAGGGGCCGCTCGCCCGCGAGGTGCTGGTCGAGCACTTCGGCCCCGAGATCGGCACCATCCCCTTCTTCAAGTTCATCAAGACCAGCATCCTCGGAGTCGAGGCCCTGGTGAGCCGGACCGGCTACACCGGCGAGCTCGGCTACGAGATCTTCATCCCCGCACACAAAGTCGTGGAGCTCTGGGAGCACCTGCTTAAGGACCCGCGCGTGGCACCGGCCGGACTGGGGGCCCGCGACCTCCTGCGCCTGGAGGTCGGCTACTCGCTGTACGGCAGCGACCTGGACGAGAACACCACGCCGCTCGCCGCCGGCCTTGCCAGCTTCGTCAACCTCGACAAGGAGTTCGTGGGGAAAAAGGCTCTCCTCGAGGAGCAGCAGCGGGGCGCCGAGCGGGTCAAGGTTGCCTTCAAGGTCAATTCGCGCCGCTCGCCCCGGCACCACTACGAGATCTGGCAGGAAGACGCGGCGGTCGGCACCGTCACCAGCGGCGCCTTCTCTCCCATGCTCGGCTGCGGCATCGGCCTCGGTTTCGTGAAGCCCGGCGCCTCCGCTCTCGGGACCAAGATCTCCATCCGCCACGAGCGCGTGGAGATGGAGGCCGAGGTGGTCGAGCTCCCCTTCTTCACCGGCGGCTCGCTGCGGGCCTAGCGTTCATTCTGAAAACGTCATCTGCACTGCACCATATTCAACCGGAGGTTCACCAATGTCCATGTATTTCACCAAAGAGCACGAGTGGGTCAAAATCGACGGCAACCAGGCAACGGTCGGCATCAGCGCGCATGCAGCGCACGAACTGGGCGACATCACCTTCGTCGAGCTGCCGCAGGTCGGCAAGACCGTGAAGCAGTTCGACACCCTGGCGGGAATCGAGTCGGTGAAGGCAGCCAGCGACATCTACGCACCGGTATCGGGCAAGGTGGTGGCGGTGAACAACAAGCTGGAGGACGCTCCGGAACTGGTCAACGAGAGCGCCGAAGAGGACGGCTGGATCTGCCGGCTCGAGGTCGCCAACGCGGGCGACGTCAGCGCGCTCATGGACGCCGCCGCTTACGCCGAGTACCTCAAAGGGCTCGAGTGATGGGATACTGTCCGAACACCCCGGAGGAGATCCGGGACATGCTCGCCGTCATCGGCGCCTCGAGCGTCGACGACCTCTTCGCGCCGATCCCCAAGGAGCTGAGGGCCAAGTCCTTCAACCTCCCCGCGGGGGTCTCCGAGTTTGAGCTCATGGCGCTGATGCGCGAGAAGGCGCGCCAGGGCGGGACCGAGATCGTCCCGTTCATCGGCGGCGGCATCTACGATCACATCATACCGGCGGCGGTCGATCACCTCTCCGGCCGTGCCGAGTTCTACACCGCCTACACCCCCTACCAGCCGGAGTGTGCCCAGGGGACCCTGCAGGCGCTCTACGAGTACCAGAGCGCGATCTGCCGGCTCACCGGGATGGAGGCTTCCAACGCCTCGCTCTACGACGGCGGCACCGCGCTCGCCGAGGCGGCGCTCATGGCGCTGCGCATCACCGGGCGCCACGCCGTGGTCTTGGACGGCTCGGTCAACCCGCTGCACCGCGAGGTGGTCTGCGGCTACCTGGCGAGCCTCGAGGCCGGCGTCTGCCAGCTCCCCCCCGCGGGGTGCGAGGTCGATCTCGACGGGCTCATGAACTCCATTACCGAAGAGACCGCCGCGGTCATCGTGCAGCACCCGAACTTCTTCGGCAGCGTCGCGGACCTGACGGCCCTCGCCAAGAAGGCCCACGACCAGGGCGCGCTGCTCATCGTCTCCTGCTACCCGATCGCCATGGGGCTTTTGAAGAGCCCGGGCGAGATGGGGGCGGACATCGCGGTGGGCGAGGGGCAGAGCTTGGGGAACCCGCTCTCCTTCGGCGGCCCCTACTTCGGTTTCATCGCGACCCGCAAGCGCTTCATCCGCAATCTCCCCGGCCGCATCGTGGGCGAGACGGTGGACACCCAGGGGCGGCGCGGCTACGTGCTCACCCTGCAGGCGCGCGAGCAGCACATAAAGCGCCACAAGGCGACCTCGAACATCTGCTCCAACCAGAGCCTGTGCGCCCTGCGCGGCCTCATCTTCGTGGCGTCGCTCGGCAAAAAAGGTTTCGCGGATCTGGCCGCCCTCAACTACGACAAGGCGGAGTACGCGAAGTCGGTGCTCGGTGCGGTGAAGGGGGTGAGCCTGGTGAATGCGGCACCCACCTTCAACGAGTTCACCCTGAGGCTCCCCAAGCCGGCCGCCGAGGTGGTGGCCCGCCTGCTCGATGCCGGCGTTGCCGCGGGCGTTCCGGTTTCCGGTTACTACCCCGGGCGCGACAACGAACTGGTGGTGACGGTTACCGAGAAGCGGACCAAGGCCGAAATCGACGCCCTGGCGGCACGACTTGAGGAGGCGTTATGGAATTGATCTACGAAAAGTCGGTGGCCGGCCGCAGCGGGGTGAGGATCCCGGTATCCGACGTCCCCAAGGCGGCACCGCTTCCCGAGGCGCTGCGCCGTACCGAAGCAGCAGGCTTTCCCGAGGTGAGCGAGCTCGACCTGGTGCGTCACTACACCAACCTCTCCCGGCGCAACTTCTCGGTCGATACCAACTTCTACCCGCTGGGTTCCTGCACCATGAAGTACAACGCCAAGGTGATGGAGCAGGCCGGTGCCCTCTTCGCCGACTGCCATCCGATGCTGGCGCTGTTGCCCGGCGGCGAGAAGCACGTGCAGGGGCCCTTGTCGCTGGTCCACGGTCTCGAGCAGCAGCTGGCCGAGATCACCGGCATGGACGAGGTGACCACCCAGCCCCTGGCCGGCGCCCACGGCGAGATGACCGGCATCATGGTGATCGCCGCCTACCATAAGGCGCGCGGCGAGAAGCGCAAGTACGTCATCGTCCCCGACTCCTCGCACGGCACCAACCCGGCGAGTGCGGCCATGGCGGGGTACGAGATCATCACCATCCCGACCGCCCCCTACGGCGACATGGACCTCGATGCCTACCGCGCCGCGATGAACAACGAGGTGGCGGCGGTGATGATGACCTGCCCCAACACCCTGGGGATCTTCAACCCGCACATCGCGGAGATCTGCGAGATCGCCCACCAGGCCGGCGCGCTTGCCTACTACGACGGCGCGAACCTGAACGCCATCCTGGGGAAGGTGCGGCCGGGCGACGTCGGCTTCGACGTCATCCACGTGAACCTGCACAAGACCTTCGGCACCCCGCACGGTGGCGGCGGCCCGGGGAGCGGTCCGGTCGGCGTGAAGAAGGCGCTGATCCCCTACCTCCCGACGCCGCGGGTGGTGAAGAACACCGACGGCAGCTTCGGCGTCGAGTCGCACCCCGAAGGGATCGGCCGCGTCTCCGACTTCTTCGGCAACTTCGGCATCATGGTGCGCGCCTTCGGCTACATCATCCTGTTGGGTGGCGAGGGGCTCATCGAGGTGAGCGAGCAGGCGGTGTTGAACGCGAACTACATGATGGCAAAGCTCAAGGGTGAGTACGAGCTTCCCTTCGACATGACCTGCATGCACGAGTGCGTTTTCTCGGCGAGCCGCCAGCTGAAGGACGGGGTGCACGCCCTCGACATCGCCAAGTACCTCATCGACCGGGGCTTCCACCCGCCCACCGTCTACTTCCCGCTCAACGTCAAGGAGGCGATCATGATCGAGCCGACCGAGACCGAGAGCAAGGCCACCATGGACGCCTTCATCGAGGTGATGCTCGAGGCGGCGCAGCTGACCCGGGAGAACCCGGACGCCCTGCACCAGGCGCCCGAGACCATGCCGGTGGGCCGCCTGGACGAGACCCGCGCGGCACGCGCCCAGCAGGTCTGCTGCGAAGGGTAACAGACGGGTTTTCAGCAAAACAGGGCTCCGGAAGGTAAACTCCTTCCGGAGCTTTTGCGTTAGGGGAGTAGGTGCAACCCAGCCAAAAACCCCTTTAACTGATCGGGTCCCCTATGGTATCAAGAATCGGAGCGGCATTTGGCCGGACAGCCCGCCCCCGACTTTTTCTGCTCTTTTTGTGTCCTTGGTGTCTTTGATGTCTTTTGTGTCTTTTGTGTCTAAGGAGAGCCGCACATGTCGCGCCCCGCGCCGCTTTGGCGACTGATAGATGAAGGACCCCTGGATGGTCCGGCCAACATGGCCCTGGACGAGGCGCTCTTGGGGTGCTTTGACCCGAAGAGTTCGCTGCCGGTCCTCAGGCTCTACGGCTGGGAGCCGCCGGCGTTGTCGGTAGGGCGCTACCAGGACGCCGCGGCGGCGCTCGATCTGGCGCTGTGTGCGGCGGACGGGGTCCCGGTGGTGCGCCGGATGACGGGGGGCGGGATCATCTTCCATGCGGATGAGCTCACCTACAGCCTGGTCTGCGCACCCGAGCAGGTGGGGGACGCCGCGGGGGTGAAGGAAGGTTTCCGCAGGTTGTGCGCCTTTCTGCTCGGGACCTATCAAAAGCTCGGACTCGATGCCGCGTTCGCCACCGACGTGAACCCGGCCGGGGCCGTTTTGGGGCAGCGCACCGCCTTCTGCTTTGCCGGGAAAGAGGACTTCGACGTTTTGGTGCGTGGGCGCAAGATAGGGGGCAACGCCCAGCGCCGGTTGCGGGGGGCCATCCTGCAGCACGGCTCGATCCCGCTCAAGAACCGGGTGCGGGACGGGCAGCGCTACCTTGCCGATCCTGTTGCCGGCCAAACCGATGCGGTAAGCCTTGCGGAACTCGGGCTTATGCCCGAAACCGGGGCACTGAAGGTGCTGCTTATTGAGGCGTTCCAGGAGCGCCTGGGGGTGGTCTTGCAACCGTCGGCGCTGACCGACGCAGAGCGCGCCCTCATGGCAGAGCTCGAACAAACGAAGTACCGCAACTCCGACTGGAACCTGGGCAAGCCCTAAGGCCGCAGGGCTGGTGGCTTCTCTTCTGCTACCTTAACCTCCGATCGGTTCCGTCCGATCTGAACTGATCGGTCCGATCAGCACTGTCAGGTGAACCTTAATGCAAATGACCCGCAAACCCGAATGGCTGCAGAAAAAGATCACCCCCTCGGCGCACGGCGCCATGGAGGGGCTGCTCAAGGAACTCAGCCTGAACACCGTCTGCCAGCAGGCGCGCTGCCCGAACATCACCGAGTGCTTCAGCAAGCACCAGGCGACCTTCCTCATCCTGGGCCGCATCTGCACCCGCCTTTGCGCCTTCTGCTCGGTCACCAAGGAGACCCCGCAGCCGCTCGATCCCGGTGAGCCGGCGAGCGTGGCGGAGGCGGTGCGGCGGCTCGGGCTCACCCACGTGGTTATCACCAGCCCGACCCGCGACGACCTTGCCGACGGCGGCGCCGCGGCCTACGCCGAGACGGTCGCCTGCATCCGGGGAGCCTCGCCCAAAACCAAGGTCGAGCTGCTCATCCCCGATTTGCGCGGCGACTTCGGTGCGCTGGCGACGGTCGTGGCCAGCGCTCCCGATATCCTGGGGCACAACCTGGAAACCGTCCCCAGGCTCTACGCGATCCGCTCCGGCGCCGACTACCAGCGTTCGCTGGAGCTCCTCGCCGAGGCGCACCGGCTCAACCCGGAGCTGAAGACCAAGTCGGGGCTCATGCTGGGGTTGGGGGAGGAGGAGGACGAGATCTTCGAGGTGCTGGAAGACCTGCTGGCCACCGGATGTTCCTACCTGAGCCTCGGCCAGTACCTCGCGCCCAGCAAGCTGCACCAGAAAGTAGAGCGCTTCGTGGAGCCTGAGCTCTTCGAGGCCTACCGGCTGCGGGCCCTGGCCATGGGGTTCTCCCACGTGGAAAGCGGGCCCTACGTGCGCAGCTCCTACCACGCCGACCAGTACGGCGCGAAGGAAGGGGCGGTCCCGGCGTCGGCCGCGCCGGCGGGATGCGGCGGAACCGGCCAGGAGGGGAAAAAGTGACCTGCGGAAGTGCCAGGGGAGGGGGGCGACGCCGGTTTTCGGTAGGGCTTGCCCTGTGCGGGGTGGCGGTGCTGCTGGCCCTGCCGCAGGCGGCGCAGGCCAGCCGCAAATCCCCGGTCGAGGGAGGCGTGGTTACCTCCGGCATCGGCTGGCGTCCCGACCCCTTCGGCACGGGGCGCATGGTCTACCACAACGGCTACGATATCGCGGTTCCGCTCGGCACCAAGGTCTATGCCGTCGAGGCCGGCACCGTGTACTACGCCGGCACCTATCGCGGTTACGGCGAGATGGTGGCGGTGGACCACGGCAACGGTTACGTCACCATCTACGGCCACAACTCGAAGGTGCTGGTGAAGGTGGGGGACAAGGTCGACAGCGACACGGTGCTGGCCCTGTCGGGGAGTACCGGCCGCTCTACCGGACCGCACGTGCACTACGAGTTGCGCCACATAGCGGGCTACCAGAAGCCGCCGCGCCCCTCGTGGGAGGATAACCTGGAAAAGGTGGTGGGAGAGGCCGTGGAAAACGCGGTGAAGAAGCAGCAGGCCCAAGGTGGCGGCGAGCCCTACCTCCCCGAGCCGGAAGGGGACTAACCCAGCTCGCTTCCCGTTCCTTGCCGTAAGTACCTGTCGGTAGAGAGCTCTTTAAAACTCCCCCCTTTGGAAAAGGGGGGCAGGGGGGGATTCGGTTTTCGCGAGAACTGCGGAAGCAGATGACTGACGCCGAACGTCAGTTCTGGTTCAAGTGTCCCAGCATTGCAGGACAGACGAATCCCCCCTGACCCCCCTTTTTCAAAGGGGGGGACGTGAGGTTGCCCCAAGTGTAAGGATTACCACAGACTGCCCCCGGAACTCCTGTCTGAACCCACAAAAAAAGGAGCGGCCCAAAGCCGCTCCTTTTTAAGTACGTCCTTTTAGTTGTCTTGGCCCGAAGCCCTTACTCAGCCAGGAGCCTCTTGATCGCCTCTTCCATGGCGTGGCCGGTCTGGTCCGAGTACCCCTGGAACTTCTCCGCCACCATCCCTTTCTTGTTGATGACGTACACCGTCGGGATGGAGCGCAGGCCGTAGTCCGTCTGCAGGTCTTCCCCGGCAATGGCTACCGGGTAGTTGATCTTGCGGTCGGCGATGAAGGTCTTCACGTCGCGCTCCGCACCCTCGTCCACGCTGACTCCCAGGACCTGCAGGCCCTGCTTGCTGTACTTCTTGTTCAGCGCGTTCAGGTGCGGGATCGACTCCTTGCACGGGATGCACCACGTGGCGAAGAAGTCCATCACCAGGACGTAGCCTTTGTAGTTGTTGAGTGTTACCGGCTGACCGGACGTCGTGGTCAACTTGATGGCGGGGGCTTTGTCGCCCTTTTGCAGGATGGCGGCTGCCGGCCGCGTGGAAAGGAGCAGGCCGGCAACCGCAAGCGGGAGTACTCTGAGCACAAACCTGTGCAACGGGATCAACCTCTTCATGTTAAAGCGCCTTCTTGATCAACGCCTCCAGCTGAGTCTTGGGAATGGCACCGACCACCTGGTCCAGCACCTTGCCGTCTTTCAGCAGAATCACGGTCGGGATGCCGCGCACGCCGTACTTGCCCGGGGTGGCGGGGTTGTCGTCGACGTTCACCTTGCCGACTTTTACACGGCCTTCGTACTCGGAGGCGATGCTATCGATGAGCGGAGCGATGGCTTTGCAGGGAGCGCACCAGGTAGCCCAGAAATCGACCAGGACCGGGATGTCCGACTGGAGCACTTCTTTTTCAAAGTTGTCGTCTGTGAATGTGCATACGTTTTCACTGGCCATTGAACCCTCTCCTTAATAAAAAAAGTGAGTACAACTATAAATGAGCGAGTAAAAAAAGCAAGGGGTAATTGGCTGCCCCGTGGCGCCGCTTCCCTGTTGACTTGAGCGCCTCACTGCGCGATAGTGGCGCCTTAGCGGAGTACCTCTTTAATTCATTAACGGACTTCTCCTTGCGCTATTATCCCATAAATCTCGACGTGAAAGATAGGGTCGTGGTGATCGTCGGCGGCGGTGCCGTGGCGGCCCGCAAGGCGGCGCGTCTGCTTGCCGCCGGCGCGCGGGTTACCGTGGTGGCGCCCACGTTGGTCCCGCGCCTGGCCGAGCTTGCCGCGCAGGGGAAACTCGTGCATCTGCCGCGCCCCTACCTGCCGGGCGACCTGGCCGGGGCGCTCCTTGCCTTTGCCGCAACCGACGCTCCCGAGGTGAACCGGGAGGTCGCCGAGGAGGCGCGCAGCCTGGGAGTCCTCGTCGACCTGGTGGCGGATCCCCGGTCCGGGGACTTCACCACGCCTGCCGTACTCAGTCGCGGTGAGCTCCTGATCACCGCATCGACCTCAGGAGCGAGTCCCGGACTGTCACGGCGGATCATCGAGGAACTTGAACCACTCTTTGATGATGAATACGCTAAGTCTGTGATGCTTTTAGGTCGGGCCCGTGAAAAGCTGTTGACTGAAAAGGGGCGTACCGCATACAATGAGCGGGTTTTTGCCGTGCTGGAAGCGCTTGATCTTCATCGGCTCGTCAAAAATGGCCAGCTGGAAGCCCTGGACCAGATACTCCTGAAACTCTCCGAATCCGGCGCCGCACCGGGTCCGGAAGGGGCGAATAAAAAGGATCCGTCATGAATGCCTTGCTCTTCAACAGTACCCTGGTCATCTATGCAATAGCGACGGTCCTCTACCTGAGCTGCCTCGTGAAGACGGAACCGAAAGTGGGACGCACAGCCCAGTTGGTCCTCGGTGTCGGCTTCCTGGTGCATATCGCCTACACGGTGGACCGCTATTTCGAGGCGGGGCACACCCCGATCACCAACCTGCACGAATCCCTCTCGTTCTTCAGCCTGGCGACCGTCGGCATCTACCTTTTCTGCGAGTACCGCTACAAGGCCTACATCCTCGGTTCCTTCGTGACGCCGCTGGCCCTTTTGATCCTCGCCGTCGCGGCGACCTTCTCCGGGATCATCGCTCCCTTGAACCCGGCGCTCAAGAGCAAGTGGCTCACCGTGCACACCGTGGTCGCCTTCCTGGGCTACGCCGCCTTCGCCATCTCCTTCGGCGTCAGCATCATGTACCTGATCCAGAGCCACTTCCTGAAGAAGCGCCGCCTGGGCCCCCTGTTCCAGAAGCTCCCTCCCCTGGATCTTCTGGACGCCATCAGCTACCGCTGCCTCACCTTCGGCTTCCCGCTCTTGACCTTTGCCATCATCTCCGGCGCCATCTGGGCGGAAACCGCCTGGGGCACCTACTGGAGCTGGGACCCCAAGGAGACCTGGTCGCTCATCACCTGGTTCATCTACGCGGCTCTTCTGCACGGCAGGCTGACCACCGGCTGGCGCGGCAGGAAGGCCGCCATGCTCTCCATCGTCGGTTTCCTCATCGTGATTTTCACCTTCCTCGGCGTCAACCTCTTCCTTGGGGGGCTGCACAGTTACAAATAGAGTTGCGACAGAAGACGCGGCAGCCGCGCTCGGTTGCAATTCTCTAGAAGGGGCAGGACGTTTATGAACATTATCGTGGTAGGGCTCTCGCATAAAACCGCCGCCGTAGAAGTCCGGGAAAAGGTCGCTTTCTCGCCTACCCAGATGGAGAAGCCGCTCCAGGCGGTGGTGGCGCTTCCGGACATCACCGAGGCGGTGATCGTCTCCACCTGCAACCGGGTGGAGATCTACGCCACCACGCGTGACGTCGCGGGCGGCATGGCGAGGCTCAAGCGCTTTCTGGCCGAGTATCACAACGTACCTCTCGAGACGCTGGAGAGCCACCTCTACAGCTACCACGGCGAGGACGCCACCCGTCACGTCTTCCGCGTCGCCTCGAGCCTCGACTCGATGGTGGTGGGCGAGCCGCAGATCTTGGGTCAGATCAAGACCTCCTACGGTTACGCCGCCGAGTACAAGAGTTCGGGGATCATCCTGAACCGCTTCCTGCACAAGGCCTTCTCGGTCGCCAAGCGCGTGCGCACCGAGACGAAGATCGCCTCCTCGGCGGTTTCGGTCGCCTTCGCCGCGGTGGAGCTCGCCAAGAAGATCTTCGGGGAGCTCTCCGACAAGACGGTCCTCTTGATCGGTGCCGGCGAGATGTGCGAACTGGCCGCCAAGCACTTCATCAACACCGGCGTGCGCGGCGTGATGGTCACCAACCGCACCTTCGAGCGCGCCGAGAAGCTGGCCGACGAATTTTCCGCCAAGGCCGTGCGTTTCGACGACCTCTTCGACCACCTCCCCAAGGCCGATATCATCCTCTCTTCGACCGGTGCGCCGCACTTCATCATCCACGAGAAGGACGTCGATGAGGTGCTGCGGCGCCGCAAGATGAAGCCGATGTTCTTCATCGACATCGCCGTGCCGCGCGACATCGATCCCAAGGTGAACAACGTAGAGAACGCCTACCTGTACACCGTCGACGACCTGAACGGCGTGGTGGCCACCAACCTCGAGCAGCGCAAGATCGAGGCTGCCAAGGCCGAGGCGATCGTCGAGCAGGAGATCGGGCAGTTCTTCAAATGGCTCTCCTCGCTGGAAGTCACCCCGACCATCGTGGCGCTCAGGAGCCGGTTCGACGAGCTGAGAAAGGCAGAGCTGGCGAAGACCCTCTCCAACTGGAAGGACCTGCCGCCGGGCGCCGAGAAGAAGCTGGACGCGCTGATGAACGCGTACATGAACAAACTGCTGCACCAGCCGACCAGCGTCCTGAAGCGGACCGATCCCGGCAACCGCAACGACCTCTACGTCGACGCCCTGCGCAACCTCTTCGACCTGGGCGACGCGGCCACCCCCCAGGAGACCATGGTCGACCTCGAGGATTAGGTATCCGCTGTTTTCCCTTAGGTCCTTGAGGTCCCTCGTGTCCCTTAGGTCCTTTACCCGAGCAAAACGACAACCGCATTATCAAAGATAAAGGAGAACCACCGATGGCGCTTAAAGAGCTGAGAATTGGAACCCGCGCGAGCCAGCTCGCGCTTTGGCAGGCAAACTGGGTGAAGTCCGAGCTTGAGAAGCGTTACCCGGATATGACCGTAACCCTCACCAAGATCAAGACCATCGGCGACAAGATCCTCGATGTGCCGCTGGCACAGGTGGGTGGCAAGGGTCTCTTCGTGAAGGAGATCGAAGAGGCGATGCTGCGCGGCGAGATCGACATCGCGGTGCACAGCATGAAGGACGTGCCGACCGAGTTCCCGGAAGGGCTCGGCCTTTACTGCATCACCGAGCGCGAAGATCCGCGCGACGCAGTGATCTCCAACGGCGTGAAGTTCGCCGACCTGCCGCAGGGTGCGAAGATCGGCACCTCGGCACTGCGCCGCCAGGCCCAGCTCCTGAAGGTGCGCCCGGACCTCGAGATGGTGATCATCCGCGGCAACGTGGAAACCAGGATGAAGAAGCTTGAGACCGAAGGGCTGGATGCCGTCATCCTCGCCGCTGCGGGCCTCAAGCGCCTGGGCTTTGCCGACCAGGTGACCGAGTACCTCGACACCGACCTGTCGCTGCCGGCCATCGGCCAGGGCGCGCTGGGGATCGAGTGCAACCTCTCCAACGAAGCGGTGAAAGAGGTGATCGCCTTCTTCAACCACCCGGACACCGCCCACGCCGTACGCGCCGAGCGCGCGCTGCTCTGGCGCTGCGAGGGCGGCTGCCAGGTACCGATCGCGGCCTTCGGCCAAGTGAGCGGCGACGAGCTGGCGCTCACCGGTTTCATCGCCTCGGTGGACGGCAAGGTCTCCGTGAAAGGGACCGTCACCGGTCCGGCCGTTGATTGCGAGAAGCTGGGCGTGAAGCTCGCCGAGCAGCTCCTTGCGGAAGGTGGCCACGCCATCCTGGCCGAGGTCTACCAGCGCGAAGTATCCCGCGAGAAGGAAATCCCGGTTTAACAACAAAAGGCATTACCACAGAGGATCACAGAGGGAAAAGCGAGGACACAGGGGGAGGCAAAGGCGGGGTAAAACCCTCAAGCTTGACTTTCCTCTGTGTACCTCTTGTTGTTCCCCGGTGTCCTCTGTGTCCAGCTTTTTTCTTTTGGTTCTTACTGCAAGAGGCTAATGGCTAACCCCTTAGCCTTTTGCTGTTTTGCTCTGAAACAGGATGGCAATGGCAGGCTCTAAAAAAGGATACGTCTACCTGATCGGCGCCGGCCCGGGCGATCCCGGCCTCATCACGGTGAAGGGGCGCGAGTGCCTCGGCAAGGCGGAAGTCGTTCTCTACGACTACCTGGCCAACGGCGAGCTGCTGCGCCTGGCTCCCAAGGGCGCCGAACTGATCTACGCCGGCAAGGTGGGGGGCGAGCACAACCGGGCCCAGAGCCAGATCAACGACCTCCTGGTCGAGAAGGCGCTGCAGGGTAAGATCGTGGCGCGCCTCAAGGGGGGCGACTCCTTCATCTTCGGCCGCGGCGGCGAGGAGTGCGAGGCGCTGGTGGCTGCCGGCATAGGCTACGAGGTCGTGCCGGGGATTACCGCTGGCGTGGGTGCTACCTGCTACGCCGGCATCCCGCTCACCCACCGCGCGGTGACCACCTCGGTTGCCTTCGTGACCGGTCACGAATCTCCGGGCAAGGCGAGCTCGGAGGTGGACTGGGAGGGGCTCTCGCTGGGGAGCGGCACCGTGGTCTTCTACATGGGGATCCGCAACCTTCCGACCATCTGCCAGAACCTGATGGCCAACGGCCGGGCTCCCGAGACTCCGGTGGCGCTGATCCGCTGGGGAACCAGGCCCGAGCAGGAGGTCCTCACCGGGACGCTGGCCGACATCGCCCAGAAGGCAGAGGCTAAAGGGTTCAAGGCCCCGGCCATCACCGTGGTCGGCGAGGTGGTGAACCTGCGCGAGCAGCTGCGCTGGTTCGACAATCGCCCGCTCTTTGGTCGCTCGGTCATGGTCACCCGCGGGGCCGACCAGGCCGGCGAGTTCACCGGAAAGCTGGAGCGCCTGGGTGCCCGGGTCTATACCTGCCCCACCATCGAAATCGACGAGGCGCCGAGCTACACCGAGCTGGACGAGGCGCTCGCCGGGCTGAACAGCTTCGAGTGGATCGTCTTCACCTCCTATAACGCGGTGAAGTACTTCTTCGGGAGGCTGCACCAGCTGGGGCTCGACACCCGCGCCCTGGGGCGCAGCAGGGTCTGCGCCGTCGGCCCCAAAACCGCCGCAGCGCTCGAGCCGTACGGGATCAAGCCCGATCTGGTCCCCGCCGACTACAAGGCCGAAGGGGTGGTGGCGGAGTTCGCCAAGCTGGACATCGCCGGTCAGTGGGTGCTCTTTCCCAAGGGGGATCGCGCCCGCGAGGTGATCCCGGAGGAGCTGGCCAAGATGGGCGCGCAGGTGATGGCGCCGGTCGCCTACCTGAACCGCACCCCCGACCGGGTCCCCGAGGAGTCGCTTGCCGCGCTCGAGGAAGGGAGGGTCGATTGCGTCACCTTCACCTCGTCCTCGACGGTGCAGAACCTCGCGCGCATCCTGGGCGAGAACCGCTTCCTGCACTTGATGCAGGGGGTCAAGGTCGCCTCCATCGGGCCGGTTACCTCGAAGACCTGCCGCGAGTTGGGCCTCGAGGTGCACATGGAACCGGCGGCGTACACCCTGGACGCTTTGGCGGCGGAGTTGGTGAAATTCGGCTGGTAGAGCGGCAAAAGGTAACAGGCGCCTAAAGGAACCAGTCCCCTCACTCTCACAGCAAGCTGGCACAGACGCGGCGCAATGGAGTACAATCAGTCATTTCAATGAAACAGTAGCATTGAACCAGCAGTATTCGGTCCAGGCGGGTCTTACAGATAACCCACTGAAAGGAGAAAGCAATGTTCTACCCTGTGTACAGAGCGAGACGGCTTCGTGGCAAAGAGATCTTCAGGAACATGGTTCGGGAGACCTCGCTCTCCACGCACGACCTGATCTACCCGATGTTCTCCGCTTTCGGTAAAGGGATCAAAAAAGAGATCTCTTCCATGCCGGGCATCTATCAGCAGTCCATCGAGTACATCGTCGAAGAAGCGCAGCAGGCCTATGAGCTGGGCGTCCCGGCGGTGATCCTGTTCGGCATCCCCGAGCAGAAGGACGCCATGGGGAGCGACGCCTACTCCGATACCGGCATCATCCAGGAGACCATCCGCGAGCTGAAGAAAAACGTCCCGGGGCTCGCGGTCATCACCGACGTCTGCATGTGCGAGTACACCGACCACGGCCACTGCGGCGTGATCAAAAACGGCGACGTCGATAACGACGAAACCCTGGAGCTCCTGGCCAAGGAAGCGCTCTCCCACGCCCGCGCCGGTGCCGACATGGTCGCTCCTTCGGACATGATGGACGGCCGCGTCGCAGCCATCCGCGAGACGCTCGACAACAACGGCTACAAGGATGTGCCGCTCATGAGCTATGCCGTCAAGTACGCTTCCGGCTACTATGGCCCGTTCCGTGAGGCTGCCGAGTCCACCCCGCAGTTCGGTGACCGTCGCTCCTACCAGATGGATCCGGCCAACCGCCTTGAGGCGATCCGCGAGGCCAACATGGACGTCGAAGAAGGCGCCGACATCCTGATGGTGAAGCCGGGCCTGCCGTACCTGGACATCGTGCGCGAAGTGCGCAACGCCTTCAACCTCCCGGTGGCCGTGTACAACGTTTCCGGCGAGTACAGCATGATCAAGGCTGCTTCCAAGATGGGGTGGATCGACGAAGACCGCGTCGTCATGGAGACCATGCTCTCCTTCAAGCGTGCCGGTGCCGACCTAATCCTCACCTACCACGCCAAAGAGGTGGCTGCCCTCCTCAAGAAGGGATACGAGGCTGCCGCCAAGGAACGCTGCGGATGCGGCTGCAAGTAGATCTCTAGAGGCTTAAAAACAAAAGACGCGGGGATCGCAGAGCAAAACCCTTTCATGGTTTCTCTGCGACTCCGCGTCTTTGTTTTTTTGTCCGTTCGTAGCGAGGTGTACCGCGCGGTTTAAAACTTCTCAACCGCTCTTGAGAAGCTACAAATCGCGGTTTAGAAGCTCTCAACCGCTCTTGAGAAGCAGTAAATCGCAATTGAGAGGCTCTCAATCGCTCTTGAGAAGCAGCACATCGCAATTGAGAGGCTCTCAATCGCTCTTGAGAAGCAGCACATCGCGGTTGAGAGGCTCTCAATCGCTCTTGAGAAGCAGCACATCGCGGTTGAGAGGCTCTCAATCGCTCTTGAGAAGCAGCACATCGCGGTTGAGAAGCTCTCTATCGCTCTTGAGAAGCAGCAAATCGCAGTTGAGAGGCTCTCAATCGCTCTTGAGAAGCAGCACATCGCGATTGAGAAGCTCTCAATCGCTCTTGAGAAGCAGCAAATCGCGGTTGAGAAGCTCTCTATCGCTCTTGAGAAGCTACACATCGCGATTGAGAAGTTCTCAACCGCTCTTGCGAAGCTACAAATCGCGGTTTAGAAGTTCTCGACTGCCCCAGACACGTTGCAGAGCCCGGGTTTGCAAGTCCTCTCGCGAACTTTCAGCTATGCCCTGATCATCACCAACAGCATCTTGAAGCGATTAACGGCGCGCAGCGAGTGCGGTTTGTTGGCCGGCATGACGATGATCTCGCCGGCACCCACCTTGTGCACGGTCCCTTCTATGTTGATGTCGGCTTCGCCATCGAGGACCTGTACGAAGGCATCATACGGCGCAGTGTGCTCGCTCAACCCTTCCCCTGCGTCAAATGCAAAGGCGGTGATGGTTCCTACCGGCTTGTCGACCACCGTCCTGCTGACAACGGCACCGTCCTGGTAGCCGGCCAGATTTACCAGATTCATCTTCTCTCCAGTTGCCACACCTTTTTTTTCTGCCATTGTCTTTCTCCTTGAGCTGTGTTCGTTGTCTATGATGGAACTGTAGCGCGCATTGACAGTGACGCAATTGATACAGATCAAGCAAATGGTAAAATCAGCGCATGCCGAGACCCTTTCGCTACCTGGAGCCGACCTTTTTCGCCGGGCTCTTCGACGACCCTCTGCTGCTGGTCCGTATCAGGCCCACCGGCCGCGCACTCCTCTTTGACTGCGGAAAGGTCCACCATCTCGCCAAGCGCGTCTTCACCTCCATCGATGCCGTCTTCATAAGCCACGCCCACATGGACCATTTCATGGGGATGGACAGTGTAATCCGGCACAGCCACGCCTCGCCGCGCACCGTGCAGGTCTTCGGGCCTCCCGGCATCTCCGCACGCATGGCCAACAAGTTCGCCTGCTACGACTGGAACCTGGCCGACTCCTACTGGGGAAACTTCAGGGTGACCGAGGTGGGCGATGCGGCGCAGGAGAGTACCCTCTACCTGGGGCCGAAGGCGTTCGGAGCGCAGCCCGACGGATTTCGCACAGGGGCAGAACTCTACACCAACCGTTTTCTGACGGTGGCGGCGGCGCGCTGCGAGCACCGGATCCCCGTACTGGCCTACAAGGTGACGGAAGGGGAGGCGTTCGTCCTGGATGAACGGCTGATGGCGCTGGAGGGGGTGGTAAAAGGGGACTGGCTGCGGGATCTGGAGCGCCTCTTCCGTGACGGAGCCATGGAGGGAGCTCCCATCGCGTATCCAAGGCAGGTGGGTGACTGTGTCGAGGAGTACCGCGAACCGGATGCCGCCGCACTCTACCGGCGCATCAAGAGGGACGAGGCGCCGGCGAGCATCGGGTACGTAACCGACGTGGGGTTTTCCCAGGAAAACATGGAGAGCCTGGTGGGGCTGCTTCGTGGAGTGGACCTGTTGGTCTGTGAGTGTGCCTTTCTGGCGGCGGACCGGGAGAAGGCGGCAATTTCGCGGCACCTCTGTACGACGGAGCTCAACATGGTGCTCGACCGTCTGCGGCCGCACTTCGTGCTCCCCATGCACCTGTCCAAAAGTTATCAGGCGCTGGGGGGCGAGGCGCTGTACCGCGAGCTCGAATTGCCGGAGGGGGCGACTTTGCTGCGCATTCCTGATCGCCTCACGCCGCGACCCATCCTGGAGAGCGAGGTACCCAATCCGCTTAAGAAGGTCACGGCGTAAAAAGAGGCCGATTTGCCACGGAGGCACGGAGCACAGAGAAAGAACAAACTGGTGCCACCACCACGTGCTGTTCTCCGCCCCCTCCGTGTCTCAGTGGCGAAACGGTTTGTCTTGAAACAGGATCTTCTTTTCTGCTATGAAGAGAGCATGAAAAAAACAGCTTCCAGTGACGCTCCCCTCGTATATTCCTCCGAATTCGGCCGGATGTGCCCCGGCTGCGGAAAACCCCTCAAGAGTTGCACCTGTCGTAAGAATGCGACCGCTCCGGCTGGCGACGGCGTCGTGCGGGTTCGGCGCGAAAGCAAAGGGCGCGGCGGCAAGACCGTGATGGTGATTACCGGACTGCCGCTCGATGCCGCGGCCCTCACCGCCCTTGCCGGAGAGCTCAAGCGGACCTGCGGCTGCGGCGGCACGGCGAAAGACGGCACCATCGAGATCCAGGGCGACCACGCCGACAAGATCATGGCGGAACTCACCAAGCGCGGCTACAAACCGAAGCGCTCAGGAGGGTGAAGCGGCGTTGTTACGTGGCAACCTCCCCGTCACCCTAACCCTCCCCCGCCAGGGGGGGAAGAGGAACCAAGTCCACAGTTAGCCTCTGCCTTTCCTTACTCCACCGAGAAGCTCTTCCCGCCCACAGCCACCCGGTCACCCGGACGCAGCTTCCTGCCGCGGCGCAGTTCCACCTCGCCGTTTACCTGCACCATCCCTTCAGAGATGATGATCTTTGCCTCTCCTCCCGAAGAGACCGCGTCGACTGCCTTCAAAAAACTGTCCAGCTTGATGAACTCGGTATCTATCTTCATGCTGCCTCCGTATCGTTTTTCGGGCCCGGAACCCTGGGCAGTTGAACTTATCACAGATTTCTGCTAAAAAAAGACAATTTCGCAAAGGAGCTACCAATGTACACTACCAACGATTTCAAAAGAGGGCTCGTCATCCAGCTCGACAACGCCCCCTGCTTGATTGTCGATGTATCCTTCCAGTCCCCCAGCGCCCGTGGTGCCAACACCATGGTGAAGACCAAGTACCGCAACCTGATCACCGGCCAGGTGCTCGAGAAGACCTTCCGCTCGGGCGACAAGGTGGACGAGGCGGACTTCGAGCGCCACAAGGGGCAGTTCCTCTACTCAGATGGCGATCGCGGCGTCTTCATGGACCTGGAGACCTACGAGCAGTTCGAGATGGAGGCCGATGCCTTCAGCGCGGTCCAGCCCTTCCTGTTGGACGGTGCCGAAGTTCAGTTGGGCATCTTCCAGGAGCGCATGGTGAACGTCGACCTCCCCTTGTCGGTGGAACTGGTGGTGACCGAAACCGCACCTGCCCTGAAAAACGCCACCGCACAGGCTCAGACCAAGGAGGCGGTGGCCGAGACCGGCCTGAAACTGCAGGTGCCGCCGTACCTGGAAGCAGGCGAGAAGATCAAGGTAGACACCAGGGATGGACGTTTCATCTCCCGGGCCTAGTCTGTCAGAACCATTTCGGGGCTGGAGCAGCGGACGCAAAGAAGTAAGCTTTCCCGCCCCTGAACAAAAAAAACACAGCTAGTAGAAAAGGGTTGACACCCGAAGTGATTCACAGTATAAAGTTGGTCTCTTGCCCAGATAGCTCAGTCGGTAGAGCAGAGGATTGAAAATCCTCGTGTCGGCGGTTCGATTCCGTCTCTGGGCACCACAAAAAATCAAGGGGTTAGCCAATTCTGGCTGACCCCTTTTTGTCATTCGTGGTCTTTCCCGTGGTCTCTGCTGCCCTGCTATCAGGGGCAATGGTCATTTCTTCAACGTTTCGACGCCTTGCGAGTTCCTCTCCCCTAATTATTTTACCTCCAACTGCCGGCTGCACCTCCGTGTCTAGTAGCACGGTTTCCCTATCGGACCATTAAACGCCCGCGCGAACTGCCGCATAAAAACGGCCGAATCCCGCCCCATTCAAGTCTCGACCTCGGTATTCCAGTTGAGGGCTCTTTGGCCCTACCCGCCATATATGGCGGTTGTGCCAGCAGTGAGCGGCCTCCCCCGCACCGTCCTTTCGGCCGGATGCCTTTTTGCCGTTCGCTATCCCCTGTACTACCAGCTTCTTCACGTCGCAAGGCTGCCTGTTTCATGGCGGCCCGTTAATTGCAATACTCACCCGTGGCTCGCCTGAGAGCTGCAGGACGGAGGGCGTCGGGTGATGCTATTGGTCGAGTATTGCAGGAATAGGTACAGTTTGAAAATCGTTACAACAATAACGTTTTGCCATGTTGTCACAGCGAGCCTGACTCCAGCGATAACAAATATTGAATGAAACCTTAAGGTGATATTGTTAATTAGGCAAAGGAAATATTGTTTGGCATCATTGGTGAAGAGTATGGTATTTATAAATAATAATTCAAGTGTGATTGTTGCGTTGATGCTTACGATGTGATGTGCTATCGCTAATGTGGTTGCGCAATGTGACTATGCGTTACAGGCTACTCTGTCTTGCGCCGAGTTCACAGGCTTCTGGCACATTGCCAAATGTAGAGGGGGTCACCATGGGGAACCTAGAGCAGAAGCCTCCGCCGGTCGAAGCAACCATACTGCGGCGCCGTGCCGAAGATCAACTGTCAGCCCGGGTTACTGAAGAGCTCCCCGCGGCAGCCGATGAAAAATCCCGCTGGCTCACCCACGAGTTGTCCGTGCACCAGCTTGAACTTGAGATGCAGAATGCGGAACTGCGCCGGACCAGGGACTCGCTGGAATCGGCGTTGGAACGGTACTCGGCCCTCTATGAGTTCGCGCCGGTAGGCTATCTGACCCTCGACCGCCATGGGGTAATCCTGGCCATCAACCTGCAGGGAGCCGCTCTGCTGCGCATCAAGCGCTCAGACTTGGTGGGGCAGATTTTCGTGCACTCTGTACCGCTCTCCGGACGAACCCTGTTTCATTCTTTTCTGGAGCGGGTCTTTGCCACAAGGAAGAAGGTTTCCTGCGAGGTGTCCTTGGCGCCGGAGCGCGATCTGCCGCGCTACCTGCAAGTTGAAGCAGCGGTTGATCCTTCGGGGGAATGCTGCAACATGGCGATCCTCGATATCACTGACCGCAGACGGACCGAGGAGATGCTGGCGGGCACACTGTGCAGGAGTGAGGAGCTCAACAAGTACCTGGACACCCGGGTGCAGAAGGCCATGGCGGATTTGCTCGAGAAGGAGAAGATGCTGATTGTGCAGGACCGACACGCAGTGATGGGCGAGATGATCAACAACATCGCCCACCAGTGGCGCCAGCCCTTGGACACGCTCGGCCTGATCATCCAGAAGTTGCCGCTGTTTTACGGCTCCGAGGAGTTCACCAGGGATTTCCTGGAGAACAATACGGGGAGGGCCATGAAGCTTGTCTCCTACCTGTCGCGCACCATCGACGATTTCAGAAACTTTTTTCGCTCCGACAAGGAGACGAGCGCCTTCGGACTAAATCAGATCGTGGAGTTTACCATCTCCCTCATCGAGCAGAGTTTCCTGGACCAGCAGATCCGGATTGTCTGTCGCCTGGAGGATGGGTTGACCGTCAACGGCTACCCCGGCGAATTTTCCCAAGTGCTGATGAACATACTGATGAACGCACGCGACACCCTGGTGCAGCGCCAGGTACCCGATGGCAGGATAACCCTGTGCGGTTTCAGCGAGGAGGGCATCACGGTCCTCAACGTCACCGATAATGCGGGCGGCATCCCGGAAGACATCATCGACAAGATATTCGACCCCTACTTTAGCACCAAGGGTCCCGGCCAGGGGGGCGGGATCGGCCTCTTCATGTCCAAGACGATCATCGAAAAAAACATGGGAGGTCGGCTCACCGCGACCAACGTCCAGGGTGGCGCCAGACTCAGCATAGAGGTCAAAAATGGCGAATGACCTGAAGTTCCATTTCTCTATCCTGTATGTGGAAGACGAGAGCGAAACGCGGGAGAACCTTGCGGAGATTATCGGCCGACAGTTTCCCGATGTGCAGCTGTACCTTGCCCAAAACGGTGCCGAAGGGATGCAGTTGTTCATAGAGCACAGGCCCGATTTGGTACTCACCGACATCAACATGCCGGTTGCCAGCGGCCTCAAGATGGCGACTGAAATAAAAGCCGTCAGTCCGGCGACCGAGGTCATTGCCCTGACGGCCTACAGCAATACGGAATATCTGCTCTCGGCCATCGAAACCGGCGTAAGTCACTATTTGCTCAAGCCGGTCGATGTGCGGCAGATTTCCGCGGTCATCGGCAAGGCTCTGGCGTCGGTGCGTTCCGGACGACTGATCGCCCAGCAAAACGAGGTGATACGAAACCTCAATGCCCAACTGTCCCAAAAGGCAGCGGATCTGGAATTTGCCAACGAGGAGCTTGAGACCTTCAATTACACGGTTGCCCATGACCTGCGCTCCCCATTGGCCAATATCAGCGGCTATGCCCAATTGTTGCTGGTAACGCATGCAGGCCAGCTTGACCCGGATGGCAAGGACCATCTTCAGGTGATAAACCGGGAAGTGGACCGCATGAAAATGCTGATCGGCGCGCTGCTGCGCTTCTCCCAGCAGACGCAGAAATTCGCACAGAAAAAGCCGACGGATCTCTCCGCCATGGTTCGTGAAATCCGGGACATCCTCCTCCAGCAGGAGCCGCAGCGGAAAGTGGCCTTCTCCATAGAGGGCGGGGTACGGGGGTTTTGCGATGCGGACCTTGTGCGCATCGCCTTGGAGAACCTGATCGGTAACGCCTGGAAGTTCTCTGCACCCAAGGGTCAGGCCCGCATCGAATTCGGTACCATCAGCAATGAAGACGACCTGGTCTATTACGTCCGCGATAACGGCGTCGGTTTCGATCTGCAACAAGCGGAGCGGCTGTTTGTCCCCTTTCATCGGCTGCACGCGGACCAGGAATTCGAAGGATGCGGCATCGGCCTGGCGACAGCAGCCAAGATCATCCAGCGCCACGGCGGCAGGATCTGGGCCGAAGCCAAGGAGGGGGAGGGGGCAACCTTCTTCTTCACCCTCTGATCCATTATCCCGACGTCAGACCAACTTTTTTGCCCGTCGGGTCGCGGGTGCCGTACCGGTTGCGGCACGCCCGGCACCCTAGGACAAGCTCCGACTGCACCCTCCCCAAACGCCTACCGTAATACCGCTCAACGCCCCCCCTGCGAAACAGACATCCACCCATCTTCAGGCGCTGCCCGGGGTGCTATCATAGCCCAAACCTGAGGCAGGATAGGTTCGTCCGCAGGCCCCGGGCAGGGGCGGGAGGTGGAGATGCAAGCACCATGGCAGATCAGATTCAGGTTGCTGTCCGAACCGAGGATACCGGTGCCGGACCGGCCGGGATGCTGCTCTGGAGGGCGCGGTGCAGTTCCGGCGCGGTTGACATGAGGCTGGCCATCCTGGGAACTCGCGGTATTCCTGCGGGGTATGGCGGCTTCGAGACCTTTGCCGAGCAGCTGTCGGTCAGGCTGGTGCAGCGGGGGGTGGAGGTAACGGTCTACTGCGAGGCCGGCAGCGGGGAGGGGGCTGCGAGCTATCGCGGTGTCAGCCTGGTGTATGTTCCGGTCTGGAGGCTCGGGCCGCTGACCACGATACTGTTTGACATCCTCTGCCTGTGGCACGCCCGGAAGAGTTTCGATGTGGTCTACATGCTGGGCTACGGCACCAGTATCTTCTGCTTCCTGCCCAGGATCTGGGGTAGCGAGGTCTGGATCAATATGGACGGGATCGAGTGGGCCAGGTCCAAGTGGAACCGGCTGGCCAAGGTCTGGTTCAAGGCAATGGAGGCAGCGGCCATGTGGACTCCCAACCGGCTGATCGCCGACGCGGAGGGGATCGAGATGCACCTGCGCTCGCGGCACCGCCGGCTGCCGCCGATAAGCGTGATCTCTTATGGCGCGCCCGTCGTAGTAGAGGAGCCCGACCCGGCACTCATCGCCCAGTGGCACCTGGTGCCACGCGAGTACCTGCTGGTGGTCTGTCGGCTGGAGCCGGAAAACTCGGTACGGGAAGTCGTCGAGGGTTACCTGGCGTCGGGGAGCGCGCTCCCGCTGGTCGTGGTCGGTAGCACCAGTCCGGCTACCGGGTACGTGCGGGAACTGCTGCAGGCGGGAGAGGGGCGGGTCCGCTTCATCGGGGCGGTGTACCACCAGGAAAGGCTGCAGGCCCTGCGCCATCACGCGCTGGCCTATTTCCACGGGCATACCGTTGGAGGGACCAACCCGTCGCTCCTTGAGGCTCTGGGATGCGGCAGCCTGATCATCGCACACGACAACATCTTCAACCGGGAAGTCGCGGGAGAACTGGGGAGTTATTTCAGGGGAGCGGGGGACGTGGTGGGGCAAATCCGCAGTCTGGAGGGGTACCCGCCGCAAACCGCACACCTCTTAAGAGCACAGGCGCGACAGCGGATCGCCGCGGCCTACAGCTGGGACGCGATCACCGATTCCTACTGTGCAACCTTCCCGGGCCGGGCGCCTGGTGAAAGAACCCCACGCGGCCTTGATCGGGCGCCGGCGGCACTCGTTTCGGGGCGTGCACTTGTCCAGGGTGGCGCCGCCGGGAAGGTGACTGCAACCTTGGAGTCGCGGGGCTATCTGCCGCAGAGCGGTGGCATTCAGGGTGCCGGCAAGCGCGTCCAGCGTGGTGTGTGAGACAGGGTGGTGGGGTGCCCCCGTCTCGATTCATCGGGAAGGGGGCAGGGGACGGCCAGGGGCACAGGTTACTGCTCCCGGGTAAGGGTGTAGATTTTATCTCCGCTGGCGGCAGCGACCAGCAGCGAGCCGTCAGCCGAAGAGGCCACCGAGGTCCAGCCTAATCCCGAAGCCTGGGTACCCCAGGTCGCACCGGAATCGGTGGAGCTGTAGAGGGAACCGCTCTCCGCGAGGGCAACCAGGCGGCTGCCGTCAGCAGTCATGGCCACCGAAGTCCACCCCTCGCCGGAAAGTGTCGCGCGCCAGGTAACGCCGTAATCGCCCGACAGATGCAGCGTGCCGGCGCTGTCCACAGCCGCGAGCTGCTTGCCGTCGGAGGCGCTTGCCACGGAGTACCATCCCGTGGCGGATTCCCGCGGCACCCAGGTAAGGCCCGCATCGTCGGAGGTGTACAGCTGCCCCAGGGAGGTAACTGCGGCGACCAGCCGGGTGCCGTCCGCGCTCGACGCCACACTCATCCAGTCCCGTGCCTCGTCCCGGGCGCTCCAGCTAATTCCCCCATCGTTTGAAGTGTAGAGAAATCCCCCCAGATCTGCCGCAACCAGTTTGAGGCCGTCGGATGAAGAGGCGAGCGAGGTCCAGTTACCCTCGACCGCGCGCGCGCTCCAGGTCGCCCCGGCGTCGATTGAGGTGTAAATCAGCCCGGCAAGTTCCGCGGCCACCAGCCTGGTGCCGTCCGCGGAAGAGGCCACCGCGCTCCAGACCCCGCTTAGCTCGCGCTTAGTCCAGGTTTGCCCGTAATCGGTCGAGGTGAAGATGCTGCCACCCTGTTCGGCGGCTACCTGCCTGGCACCGTCGGCGGAAACTGCCACGCTGCGCCAATTCCGCGCGGCATCGTGAGGGGCCAGCACCAGGGCTCGGGCCACTGACGGAGGCGGGGCAGTTGCTGCAGGTTGGCCGGAGCCCCCGGCAGAGCCGCAGGCCTGCAGGAACTGCATCACAAGTACTGCTGCAAGGGTCGCGATGAGGTGGCGGTTTTTCATAGGTAATACTCCTGACGCACTGGCCGTTGTCGGCAAATTCGGTTGATCGGTCAAAACAGCTGACCAACCACACTTTGCAAACCTGGCACCAGTGGACGTCAAGGCGCGAATAGAGTTTAACTGTCTGAAAATATGTAATTTTTACGCCTGTGGGGCTTCGGCGATTGCTGAAGGGCTGTGTGCAGTCAGCGAACAGAAATGTCCGCCGCAACGGAAAAATATCAAGGATTACGGCAGGTAAGATAGGGGGTGGCTTGCCTGAGCACCTGCGGGAAACTGAACAGGTGCCGGCCTGCGGGGGAGAGTGGGTAATCCGGGCGGAAGAGTCAACCAGGGTTCGGGCTGTTGGCGGGAGAAACAGGTCCGGCAAGGGCGCGGGTGAGCGTCCGGGCCGTTGGTCGGTGTCAGAGGGCTTGGCAGGGGAGAGTGGGGCGCGGTATAGCTGGGAGTCAGGTTTGCCGAGAAGAAACGGCAGCCTGCGGCTCCGGACGGATGGCTTTCCGGGGCGCGCAGCGCTGCCGTTGCAGCTGCCGGTTAGGGAAGGAGTTGGAGGTGCATCATTTGGCCTTTTTGGCAGTCGTTGAGCCGAATACCTTCTTGATGGCATCCAGGTAGGCCATGCCCCATTTTTTTGTCGGCTCGATGTAGCTGCCTTCCCCGAACTCGTTCCACGATTCGATCATGACGACCTTGGGGGAGCGAGCATCGGCGTCCAGCAGCTGCTTGGCGCCGCGCAGCATGGTGACGAACTTGTCCGGCGTCGGGTTACTCCGGACCACTGCGGCGCTTCCGGACCACGGGCGGGAATCCCAGCCGGGACTTGCGGGCACGAGGTAGGTGAGGCGTTTGGCTGTCTGCCCTGCGGCGCGATATGCCTCCAGGTAGCCGCTCACCATGACGTCGTAATCTTCGGTTTTGGCCCCCTTCGACTCCACGTAATTCCATCCGGTGTAGGCATCGAACCCAACGTCAAGAAGCGTGCGCTCGAGCGCGTCGCTGGGGGGAGCGTTGGTGGTGGTCACGAAATATATGCCGGGGTAACCTCGCTCCTTTGCCTTGGCGCTTGCCCTGGCCAGGAGGGATTTGGCAGACGACCCGAAGAGCCGGGCATTGGTCTCCAACTGGTCGTAGCTGTACACGAAGATGACCGGCTTGCTCTCCAGCCGGTAATAACTCGCCTGGTTGAAATAGTTGTCCAGCCAGTAGACGACCATGTCGTCGTATTCCTTCATGACCTTTGGGACCGCGAAGTGGTTCGCCCAGAGCAGGCAGAATTTCAACGGGACTTTGCTGCTGACCCTCAGGTAGTTTTTCAGGGCGTGGTCGTACTCGGGCTTGCCGCCGTCCCAGTACCAGTCGTAGGCGAAGAAGGTGATCCCGTACTGGGAGGCCCAGGAGGCGTGCTTGGCCGCGACCCAGGGCTCCTCCTCGGGATAATAGCCCAACAAGGGCTGCCGTTCCGGCCAGGGTTTGCCGGCCGACCTTGAACCGGGGAGCCCCTTGACGTCCTTCCAGTTGATGTAGTCGCTGCGCCAGCCGGGATAGTAGTACACGCCGACATCGATGGCGTTGCCAAAGGAGGCGCTCGCCGCCAGGAGCAGCAGGCACAAAAGGGTGATGCGGGTGACGCGTGTTGCCATGATCGACCTCCGTTAGTAACAGTGCACCATTACCGGTCGCGGCGTCCGGTTGCAATTGAGGATCCCCTTGACCCGGAACCGGTACCCCAGCCCCAGCCCGTCGAGGTACTCAACCATGTGCCGGGCGTCGTCGGGATTGTGATAGGCGGCCAGGGCCAGTTTGGGCCGGAATCTGCGCAGCGTCTGTTCCGCCCCGTGCAAAAGGCCCACCTCGCCCCCTTCGATATCCGCCTTGATGAAATCGAGCTGCTGCAGATTTTCCCTGCGGCAGAAGTCGTCCAGGGTGGTCATCTCCAGAAGCCGCACCCCGGCCCGCCCGGGCTCCGCTGGCCGCTCCTCCCAAATCCTGCAGACCGTGGGGTCGGCGGGATCCTCATAGAAAAGGACCTCAGCGTTCTGCTCGCCCAGAAGGCACTGATGCAGGGATACCCGGCCCTGCTGCCGGGCGTCGGCAAATGTGCGGGCCAGGCAGCGCGAGATCGCCGCGCCGGGCTCCATGCTGTACACCTTTCCCGCCCCCTGCTCCAGGGCCTGCAGCGTGAAGTATCCCTCGCAGGCGCCGCAATCGAGCACCACGTCGCCCCGGTTCACGCTCGTTTGGTCGATGTTGAAGTAGTGGTTGTTGCCGGGTTCGAAGACCTCGAAATACATGTCCACGAGCCTCCACGGGGCTGCCCGCAGCGGCCAGTAAATGACCCGTCCGTCCAGCTCGACCCGCAGCAGTTCTCCTTCCGGGACGCACTTCATGCGCCTGTCGATCTTCCTCTTGCGCCGTCCGTACCACTTGAAGGTCTCGTGGAACACGTCGCTCCAGGTCGTCTGGGGCATCAGCTCGCTGTGCCCAAGCCGCGCCCCGATGATGCGCAGCCTGTTTCCTACCGCTTCTAACATGACAACCCTCCCTGATCCAGCGCCAACCGATACCCCTCGAGGGTCCTCTGCGCGGCCCGGTCCCAGGTGTAGTGCTCCAGGATGCGCTCACTCAGGAGCGGGTCGCTAGGGGCCTCGTAGGCCTTGATGATCGCCTCACGCAGCGATGCGACCGATCCGGGCTCGCAGTAATAGGCCTGATCGCCGAAATATTCCCGGGTGTCGCCCCGGTCGGTTATCACCAGGTTGCACCCCTGTGCCCCGGCCTCCAGCGAGGAGAGCCCGGTGGTCTCCATCCAGCTTGCCAGGACGTGCACCTTGGCCGCGCGGTAGTAGGGCGGCAGTCCGGCGTGGTTCAGCTCGCCGATGATCCGCACGTTGGGCCCGGCCTCCCGTTTTACTTGCTCGAAGTAGGCCAGGTGGTTGGGGGCGGGTTTCCCGATCAGAACCAGCGGCCAGGGCAGGCCCTTCATGGCGCGCACCAGGGTGAGCTGCCCCTTCAGCCCGTCGATACGGGCGACGCTCAGGACGCAGCGGCGGTCCTCGCCGTTTGGCGCTGCACCCACCGGGGGCGGACCGAACAGCTCGTGGTCCACCGCGTTGGGCACCACCACGTAGGGCTTCAGGCGCAGATACGGCAAGTCAAGCCGTGCTCTGGCCATTTCCGACTCGGAGTTGGGCAACAGGACGCCCGCCAGCTCGACGACCCGCCGTTGCAGGGTGCCGTATCCCTTCAGGAGCAGGTGGGCGGTACCCCGGTTCAGCTCGCTGTTGCGGAGCGCGCGGGCCAGGATTTTCAGGTACTCGACCTTTCCCGGCCCCAGGCGGCGTGCCAGCCAGCCTGCCACTCCCCCCCGGGCGCAGCGCTCGTAGTCCCGGTAACTGACGTAGATGGGCGACAGCACCAGGGCGCGGCCCCGGCGACGGGCGTTGCGCGCCTGCAGGTAGAGCTCCTGGGGGCGCGTCAGGTTGAAGAGGTGCACCAGGTCGTATCCGGTGAGATCCGGCTCCAGTTCGGTGCTGATGGTGGCGTGGCAGCCCGCTCTTTCCAGCGCTGCTGCGGTTTGGCGCATCTGGACCGTGTCCCCGCCGGGCACGCTAAAGAGCGTCGTCCTCGACTGCAGCAGCACTCTCATGACGGCTCCCTTCCGGGCAGCAGCGCCTCGCTGCCGCCGGTCCCCGCGCCGGAGGGTGCCAAAAGGGCTCCTGCGGCCAGCTCCAGGCAGGCGCGCCAGTAGCGGGCCCGCGCTCGCATGAGTCCGCGCTCGGAACTGGAGACCAGGCGGGCCCGCAGGGACCAGTGCGCGATGCCGTACAGGGAGCGCACCAGGTATCCGGCGGCCACCAGGCGGAACGCCCCGGGGGAGAAATGCTTCGCGTAGTACTTGAACAGGCTCTCGGTGAAGCGACGGTTCAGCGGTTCGCCGCTTGTGCCGGAACTGCCGCCTCCCTTGTGGACCACCTCGGATTGCGGCACATAGTAACTGTCCCACCCCTGCCGCCTCAGGCGCAGGCACCAGTCGGTCTCCTCCGCATACATGAAGAAGCGCTCGTCCAACAGCCCCACCTGGGCGATGGCCCGGCTCCTGACCAGCAGGCAGGCGCCTGAAGGGTAGTCAACTGCCAGTGGCTCTGTGCAGCTCGCGTCGGGAACCACGTTGGAGCGCCTGGCCGTGCGGAACAATACCCCGGGGAGCAGCTTGTAGACCGGGAACAGGTAGGCCAGGGCGCGGCCCGGCGCAGGAAAATTGCCGTAGCAGATCTGCGGCGCGCCGTCGGGGTAGAAGAGCCGGGCCCCGCAGGCGCCGGCCCGGGGGGTTAGCTCCAGGAACCGGACCAGGTGCCCCAGTGCCTCAGCAGAGCGCATGCTGGCGTCGTTGTTGAGCAAAAGGACGTACTCGGCGCCGCGCCTTCCTGCATAGCGCAGCCCCACGTTGTTGCCCCCCGCAAATCCGAGGTTCCCGCCGCTTTGGATGATGACGAGGGGATGGGAGACACCCGTCGGCAGCTCCCCGGCCAACCGGGCCTCGCGCTCCGGGATGCCACCGGCTTCGGCGGTGGTTCTGTCGTATTCCAGGTAGGGGAGGGGCGCCGAGGCTGCGGCATGACCCGGGGGGGGCGCGGGGGCGGCGCCGCGCTCGGCCCACTCGCGTATGCGCTGCAGCGAGGCGTCCTCGGATGCGTTGTCGATGAGCACCACCTGGAAATCCCGGTAACTGCCAGCGTACAGGGACGCCAGGCAGTCCAGCGTGTCGTGCCAGCCATTCCAGTTTAGTACCAGTATGATGACTCTCGGAGTTGTTTGCATAATAGGCCCGCTAGTGGAGTCTGGGAATCGATTGGTCCGCTCCTGCGTGCAGTAAGCCCCGGCGCCGCCACAGCGAGGTACCCTCCATCCTGCAGGAGCAGAGAAAGATGATCGGATAGGACGACAGCAAAAACCAGGTAAAGCTCACCTGGGTGTACATGAAGGCATAGGGGATGAAGGTCGCCATGGAAACCAGGTATCCGTAGAAAAAGACGCTCCAGGGTGTGCCTCGTTCCCTGATGCGCAACCATGCCGTCCGGTACAATAACCCGGCCAGGAAACTGACGATCAGCACGCCGGGGAGGCCGAAGTCCAGGTAGGGTACCCCGAAAAAGGTGGAGGTCAGGGTGTAGTCCGGTTCGTTTTTCTTAAGGACCGCATTCTGGAACTGCAGTTCGGAATACGGGGTACCCGTTCCCGGGAGGTAGGCCAGCAGGTTGCCGGCCATGATGCGCCCCCCGGAATACGGCGCGAGCAGCGGCACCGTGGCGAGGTACCGGTTCAGGATCTCGTAATTGAGGGCGATGGTGAGGTAGAGCACCGACGCGTTGGCCAAAAGGCCGCGCTCCAGGCCGCTTGTCGAACTCTGTTGCCCGGTCCCGTTGTAATCGAAGCCAAAGCGCGTGACGTCGCGCAGGTACTTGACCCCCGACACGATAAAAAGGAACAAAAGTGCGACGGTAACCAGTTTCTTGAGGGTGAAGGATGCGCTGTCCAAAAGGTAATTCATGGCGATCACCGTCACGATGGGGTAGATCAGCATGCCGCGGGCCACCCAGAGCAAGAGCACCAGGAAATTCACCGCGATGACCGCCTTGAGGGTCCTGCGGGTGCCCCTGCCCAGCGACTTGCCGGTAAAGAGGATCAGGGCGCCGATGGGGATCAGGTGACCCGACAGGACGCTGAAGATGTGCAGGTAGCCGTTTTGGGAGGCCACCATCCGGGCGCGGTCGGGGTCGGCGGAGAGCATGGGAACCTGCCCGGCGATGAGAAACTGCGCCGCGTTGGTAACGAGCGCTAAGCCGGTAAGCCCCACCAGCACCTTGAGGAGCGTGGCCTCGTGCCAGCGCACCTCGAGCTCTACCGGATCAAGCGAGCTGCGGACGCCGCGCAGCGTGAAACTGCCGGCCAGGAGTGCTGCGCTGCCGGAGAGTACCAGGATGTGGGTCGAGTCGGACCAGGGGGTGATGAGGGCGGGGACCAGGCCCAGATTTGCCAGCCCCGCGCCGCACAGCATGGGTGCGGTCAGGACGACCCAGGGGAGCAGGACGGTTTTCCGCCAGGAGCCCGAGAGCATCCTGGTGCCCAGCAGTAGCAGCGCCAATAGGTAAAAGTACGAGCCGTTCAGCATGGGCACTCCCAAAGGTAGGTTAGCCCGGTGCGCCGCCCGTTCCTTTGGCGGCGACCACCAGGTACTGCACCGTCAAAAGATCGGAGAAGTATCCCAGTGTCAGGGCGTTCACTCCCCAGGCCGCCAGTCCCCATTTGCGCTGCGGCCCGGTTTGCCCCAAATGCCTGATCTGGAAGCCTGCACCCTGGAACAGATCCTCGACGGTACTGCGGACAAAGTAGCGCAGGTGGGAAGCGTCGAGGATGCCACCGTCACCATACTGCCAGCGGCCGCCAAAGAGCAGGCCCATGCTCACCTTCCAGTAGCGGACATTGGGGATGCTCGCGATCACCAGGCCGCCTTCCCGCAGCAGCAGCTTAAGTTTTGCCAGGCAGTGCCAGGGGTCCACCAGGTGCTCCAGCACGTCCCCGCACAGGATGATGTCGTAGAAGTTTTCTTCCAGCGCCCCGTCTAGGGTCTCGATGTCGCCGATCAGAAACCGGTCGATGGCGGGGTGCGACTGGCTGCCGTTCTCCGTTTTTACCAGGTCGACGCCGACCACGTAGCATCCCAGGCCGGTTTCCTTGGCCTTCACCAGGGTTTCGCCACTGCCCGCACCAATCTCCAGAATCCGATAATTGCCCAGGGCAGGAATCAACACGAGCATCTCGTCCCGGCAGTTCGAAAAGTAGCTCTCTTGTTTGTCTTGGTACATAGCGTGGCTTCCTTTGGGTTACTTGAAGATGCCGACCGCTGCAGCCGCGAGGGCACTCCTGGTAGCCGCTTCACCCGACACCCGGTTTCTCGGGATCATCCACTGCGCCAGGCGGTGCAAGACGCAGGTGTCGATCACCACCCGGGCCAGGTAGGCCAGGGCGACCCCGCCGATCCCCAGGTTCCGGGCCAGAGTCCAGAGCAGCATCAGGTAGAGCGGTAACTCCAGCAGGTGCAGCTTGGCGGTGAGGTCTGGGCGGCCCATGGCCTGGAGGGCGCTGTAGGGGACCTGACCGATCGCGTTCACCAGCGTGGCGACGGCCAGTATCCTGAAGACCGGCGTGCTCTGGGCCGCGAACTTCGGTCCGATCCAGGCGTTCAGGAAGGGGTGGGCGACCGCGGCCAGAGCGAGGCAGACGGGGGTCATCACCAAAACGACGCAGCCCAAGGTCTTCCGGTACAGCGCGACGAACCTGGGGCCGTCGGTGCTGAAGGAGGCGCTCAGGGCGGGGAACATGACACACAGCAGGCTGCCGGGAATGACCGCCAGGCGTGCCACGAAGTCGTAGGGGGTCGCGTAGTACGCCACGGCGGACATGCTGAGCAACCCGCCGATCAGAAAGCGATCCAGGTAGGTCATCAGGGGGCCCACGATGTTGGTGACCGTGAGCCAGCCTCCAAACCCGAGCAGCTGCCTGACATAGGCCCGGCCGGGCCACCGGGGCTGTCGCAAGCCGGGGACCGATCCGAGGCAAAGGCAGGCATAGGAGCCGAATTCCAGCAGTCGCATCCCCAAAAGGGCCACGGTAATGGGGTAGAGGTCAGGGGCGGTCAGCGACACCAGAAGGGGGGCCGCATACAACAGCGAGCTTACCGGGATGCGTACCAGGTTGATGGCGATGAAGCGCTGCTGGGCCTCCAGTACCCCGCGCAGCCCTGCGCTACCCAAGACCCAGGGGAGCGCCGCCGCAATGAGGTAAAAGGACCGGGTGGCCTCGGCGCGCAGGCCGGCAGGGATGTTGAACAGGTGAGACACCAAAAGCGGGTTGACGAGGGCGAGCAGCAGGGCGCCGGCCAAGCCTAGGGCGAAGAGCATGCCCAGTGAGGACCATACCAGTTTGGGCAGGGCGTCGGTTTCCCGCCGGGCCAGGTTTTCGGCGACGAACTTGGTGGTCGCGCGACCGACCCCCAGGTCGAAAAGACTGAAATAACCGACCGCGAGCCAGATCAGCGTCAAGACGCCGAAACGCTCGGTCCCTAGGTTCCCGATCAGGGCAGGAATGGCCAGGAAGGCCACCAGCAGTGGCACCAGCGATCCCGCCAGGTTGATGATCGTATTGCGTGCCAGCACCCGGCCGCCGGTCAGGGCAGGCTCTTTCAGCTCAACTGATTCGTTCATGGCTTACCCGCCCAGTGACGCGTACTGCTTCAGTTTTTCCAGCCGCTGCCGGTTTCCCGGCTGACGGAACATGGTTTCCCGCTTTTCCAGGAAAAAAGCGAGCAGGATCGAGAACAGCAGGCTTGCGCACCCGAAAACCGCGAGCAGCGACGCCATCTTGGGCTTCACGCTCTTCTCGGGCACAACCGCCGGGTCGATGACCTGGATCACGGCGGCTTCCCGTGCCTCGTCGAGTCTCGCCACCTCGTACTGCTTGAGGAGCATCTCGAAGAGGGCCTCGTTGAACTTCAGGTCCCTGAGTTTGCGCAGGTACTCGGTGCCGACCGAGGGCATGCGCCCGGCCGGCATCAGGGGGTCGCTGCCGCTCCCGGTTTTGGATTCCAGCTTGGCCAGCTGGGCCTTCATGCCGTCCAGGGTCTCCTCGGCCTTCTGCAGGTCGGGATTGCTCGGCTTGGCGTAGGTCTTCACCACTCTCAGCTCCACTTCCTTGGAGGCGATTTCCGCCCGCAACTGGGCGATGTTCTTGATGACCGCCTTGACCTGCTCGTCGACCTGCAGGGTGCCGGTGCGTTCCTGGAACCCCCGGACCCCTTCCTCCGCCTTGGTAAGCGATTCCCGGGAGCCCTTTAACTGGTCTTCGAAAAAGAGCCTGCGCTGCGCCGCTTCGGTCACCGCGAGCCCCTTGGTCAACCATCTAAGCTCCGTCACGAAGGCGTTTGCCAGGTCGGCTGCCTGCTGCGCTTCCCGGTCCTCCACTGCGATGACGATGACGTTGCTCTTGGCGTCAGCCTGGACCCTGAGGTTCTTGGTGAGCTTTTTCCGGGCCGCTTCGAAGGTCTCTTCGTGGTAGCGCTTTTTGAGGTCGAAGCGCTTGATGATGTTGTCCAATACGCTCCTGCTTTGCAGCATCCCCAGGTACAGGTCGGTCTGGCTGTTGCCGCTTAAAACGCCGCTCAAGCCCGTCAAGCTGCTTCCGACCTGGCTCAATAGCTGGGACGCCATCCCCGCGCTCCCCTGTTGAGGGGGCAGGATCCTGGTTTCGGCACGGTAGCTCTTGGGGAGCGTGAGTCCCAAAAGCGCCGCGAAGGCGAGACAGGAGAACGTCACCCCCAGGATGAGTCGTTTCCATTTCAGCAAAACGATCAGGTAGTCGAGCAGGTTGATTTCATCCTCTGCGTGTTCCAACCGTTCAGCCGGCAAGGTGTTCTCCTTGTAATACCTGAATGCTCGTCATCGACGCCCGGTGGTGTCAGCTGGACGCTGCCGCTCGTCCGGTGCCCGGTCGGTGGGTTACTGCTTCTCGATAACCTCGAGCCCGTTCCAGAGGTTCTTTCTGATCCCTTTCCCGGTGTCGATGGAGAACAGTGGAGCGGTGAGGATGCGCCCCTGTACCGCGCGTCCCGAGACGGTGGTGATGTCGTAGAGGCGCCAGTCCGATTGGTTCGCCGTCTGGCCGACCGGCAGGGGAGGGCGCGCACCCGGGTGTACGACGGCGGGCTGGATGCGTAGCAGGTCACGGATAGGCAGTTCCACCTCCTCGCCCCCCGCAGTCAGCACCATGATGGCGTCGTCGGGGCGGTACAGGTTGAGCCCTACCACGGTGCCGATGATGCTCTCACCCTCGACGCTGGAGCGGACACGGCTCCCTATGGTGAGGCCGGGAGCGGAGGAAACCTGGCCCGCCTCGATGGAAGCGATCACGCGCAAAAGGAAGCTCTGCCGTCTGCCGCCTGCCTCCACCTCGAAGCTCGGCCCGTTCAACAGGACCCCTTCGATGCTCTGCCCCTGGAGCATCTCGAAGCGCAGGATGTTGCTGGTCAGGTGCCGGGGGATGTCCGCCTGCGCGGGGGTGACGAGCATGGTCTCCCCGGTGGGCAGAATGCGCCGCACGTCCCTGAGTCGCACCAGGCGGTTGCCCGATTTGGGCGTTATGACGGTCAGGGTGTCGGTGTCGGGTACGATCCGCGTCAGGGTCCCCTCCACGCGCTGGTTCTTCTTCTTGATGATGACCGGCTTGCCGATCTCGATGCCGTCGGCCCAGGACGGGACAGCCCACAGGCAGAGGGCGGTGCAGAGCAGTCGCGCGACGAGCCGGGCCGGGGCACGCCGGTTGCGGGGTGCGATTCCAACGGCGGGTAGGGCGGTATCGGCTGGCATGGCGGGTCCTCCTTCGGGTGCTCCGGTTGACTGAAGCGTGCTGTCCTAGAATATGGTCACCAGGACCCCCGCGGAGACGGCGATCTGGAACAGGATCTGGGTGATGTCCTTCAGGTTGCGCATCCAGGCCACGCGCTCGATCTTCTCGGGGACCACCACCGTATCCCCGGAGCCCAGGCGGGCCCCCGAGCTGAAGAAGCCGCCGCCTGCCTTGAGCGCGGTGCCGTTGGCCTGCAGGATGAACGTGTTGCCCGGGTCGGCGTTGGGCGTCGCGCCGCCGGCCAGTTCGACGTAATAGCCGCTGTCCCGGTCCTTTTCGTAGACGAAGGCGCTCTGGTTGTAGACCGAGCCGATCACCTGCACGGTTTTGGGGTCCGACGGGATGGTGATGGTGTCGCCCTGCTCCAGTTCGATGTCGTAGGCGGAGCCGCGCAAACTGGAAAGCTCCGTGATATTGAGGGCGATGCGTCCCTTGGCCCGGACGGTTTTCAGCTGCTCGATGAACTGCCGCTTCTGCTCCAGTTCCAGCTGCACCAGCTTGGCTTCCTCGGCGTTCGCCGAGGTGGCCACCTGTGCGGTCCCGGAACCGCTCAACTCCCGCTGCAGCCGTTCCACCATCTCGTTGATCTGGCGCTGCTGCTGCTCCTGCACCCTTTCCCGGGAAAACTGGGCGCCGCGCAGGTAGGCCCGGCCGGTAAACCCGCCGGCCCGCTCGATCAGCGAGGAGAGCGTCTCCCCCTTTTTGAAGGTGTAGGTGCCGGGGAAGAGCACCTCGCCGTTGAGCGTTATGGTCCGGTACAGGCTCCATTCCGGGACGGTGCGCACCTGCAGGTAATCGTTCAGGCGCAGCGCCACGTTGTGCTTGGGGTCACCCGCCTGGGCCTTGACCAGGTCGACCTGGAAGCGCTCGGTCTGCGGGCCGGCCTGGGACGCCGTCACCCGGGTCACCTCGGCCTGGTCGAAGGTGTTGTAAAGCAGTCCCCCCGCCCGTGCGATGAGCTCCTTGACCGTGGTCACGCCGGAGTTAACCCCGTACTCGCCGGGGCGGGCCACCGCGCCGGCGATGGTGACGGTATTGGCCGTGTCGGTTACGGTGAAGATCTGGGCCAGGTCTCCGTCCTGCAGCAGGAAGTTCTTTGCCGGGTTCTGTTCGATGTCGCGCAGGTCGCCTTCGAACAGAACCCGGAAACTGTGCTCCTCGACCCGCTGCATCTGCAGCCGCCCGGTGAAGGCGATGCCCGTGATGCCGCCTGCCATCCTGATCAGGTCGAGCAGCCTGGTCTCCCCCTTCAGCTCGTAGATGGCGGGAGTCCTGACGGTCCCCGCGATGCCGACCAGGGGGCCCACCGGCGGGATGAAGATCACGTCCTCGGGCATGAGCCGGATATCCCGGGACTTGTCCCCCTTGAGCAGGAAGTCGTAGAGATCGAAGGTGGCCACGGTGCGGCCGTTTCTCTTGACCTGGATGTCGCGCATCGACCCGGTCTTGGAGGGTCCGCCCCCCTCGAACAGGGCGTTGATGATGCTGGAGAGCGAGGAGACGGTGTAGGCCCCCGGCCTGCGCGCGTTGCCCACCAGATAGACCTGGATGCTGCGCAAGGCACCCATGCTCACGTTCATTTCGAAGCCGGAGTAGTATTTGGCGAAGCGGTTGTGCAACAGTTCCTTCAGTTCCCGAAAGCTCAATCCGGTCACCCCGAAGACTCCGGTCTTGGGGAGGCTTATGGTGCCGTCGTTACTGACGACCACGCTCCAATTCCCTTCGACACGGCCCCAGACCTCGATCCTGATCTCGTCTCCGGGGCCGACCACGTAATCCGGGCCCACCGGCACCTGGGTGACCGGGGCGAAGGTGGAGGGGGGCCTCTGGAAGAGGTCGTAGCCGAACTGGCCGATTTCGAGGGCTGCGGGTCCCTTGCCGGTGGCGTATTTTTCGAACGCGGAGCGCTCCGCGGGCTCGCGAGACGCTTCGGTTGGGGGCAGCGAGGCGATTG
Source organism: Geomonas silvestris (assembly GCF_014193515.1). Classification (GTDB taxonomy): domain Bacteria; phylum Desulfobacterota; class Desulfuromonadia; order Geobacterales; family Geobacteraceae; genus Geomonas; species Geomonas silvestris. The sequence continues at coordinate 100,077 of NZ_BLXX01000005.1, forward strand.
GTCCGGGGCTCGGGCTGGCAGCCTTCGATTCCGGCTTGCCGGACTGGGCGGGGGCGCTGCCCGCCGCTCCGGCTGAGGCGCCCGGCGCCTGCCCTGTGCTGGCGCAGGCAGTAAGCGGGATGAGGAGCATCGCCAGGAGCAGAGTGGCGACAGTCACCAGGGAAGGGTGTCTTTTCACGACGGGTTGCAGCATAGAGATCGTCCCGATGGAGGAATGGCTGAGTGCATTGGCCCTGCATCCCTATGTGCAGGTATGATTCACATAGGGATGCGGCGGATTGTAAGAGAGAATTCCGTTAACGATTTTGTGTCGTGGGGGGGCCCGTTATGCTGAAGAAGTATAGCTGGACCTAATCCTTTCTAGAATCGGCGCGTGTCCGATATTGGAATAAGCGGTTTTTATTCAGAGATGAGAGTTCGTCCTATGGATTATCTGCGCGAGGTCGTTGCGGAGGGAATAGAATCCGGCGGGTTAACGGTGAGCCGGGAGGTAGGGAGCCTGCCTCCACGGTTGCCGTACTTGGCGCCCGGCCGCCATGTTCCAAGCAGAACTTGGAGGGATCGGCACCGGGTACAGGGTACCCGGTGCCCCGATTTCTTGAGCCGATTAGTCTAGAGGTTTGTTTTTCTTGACCTCAAGCAGCTCCACCTCGAAGGCCAGCGGGGTACCCGGCAGGATCACATTGGTCACCCCGGCCTCCCCGTAGGCGAGCGTCGCCGGGCAGACCAGCCTGGCCTTGCCGCCCGCCTTCATCTTCTGCAGCCCCTCTTTCCAGCAGGGGATCATGCCGTCCAGGCGGAACTCCGCCGGGGTGCCGCGCTGGTATGAGCTGTCGAACTCCTCCCCGGTCGGGAAGGTACCGCGGTACTGCACCTTTACCATATCGGCGGGGCCCGGCGTGGCACCGCTCCCCTCGGCCCGTGCCAGGTAGATCAGCCCAGAGTCGGTTTTCAGGGCGCCCTTTTCCCGGGCGGCCTTTTCGAGGAACTCCCGGTTCAGCGGTTCCTGCCGTTCGACCTGGGCCTTGACCCGGGCCCGGGCCAATTGCTGCATCCTTTCGCCGTAGGCGGACATTTCCACCCGGGGCTTGCTCCCCGTGACCCCGTCGCTCATCCCCTGTTTGACGATCTCGAGTTCGGCCGGGGTGAGGTTGAATGCGGTGAGCTGACGGGATACCACGAGGCCCACGGCATAGAGGGTGTTTTCGTCATCGTTTTTTGGGCCCTCCTGGGCCAAGGCGGGAGTGGCGAAAAGGACAATCAGTGCGGCAAGCGCAAATCTGTTCATGGATTAGGTTCCTTTTGGGCTAAGGGGGGGGGGAAGAGAAGGTGCGTCCCCTACGAGCGGCGTACCTTCTTGAATTACCGCAGTTCTTCAAGGATTACCATTTGCCGACGACTGGCTTGTCCCCGGGGATGCCGAAGGCGAAGATCGCGTCGGTGAGGGGAGTCCAGGCCCCGTTGCCGGTCAGATTCAGATACCACTGGCCGTTTCTGAAGACGCCGAGCTTGGTTTTGCCGCTGGCGTTCCAGTCTCCGGTAACCGGAATGTCGCCCGGAATGCCGAAGTTGTAGATGACATCCGTGGCGGGCGTCCAGCTGCCGTTGCCGGTCAGGTTCAGGTACCATTGCCCGTTTCTGAAGACACCGATCTTGGTTTTCCCGGTTCCGTTCCAGTCGCCGGTCACCGGGATGTCCCCGGCAATGCCGAAGTCGTAGATGACGTCCGTTGCCGCATTCCAGATGCCGTTACCGTCCAGGTCCAGATACCATTGATGGTTTCTGAAGACGCCGATCTTGGTGGCCCCGTTGCCGGTCCAGTCCCCGACCACCGGGACGTCTCCCGCGATGCCAAAGAAGAAGGTTTCGCCCGGATCGAGCGTGTTGTTGCCGTTTAAGTCCAGCCACCAGGTTCCGTTGCCTTTGTAGGCGCCTGCTTTGGAGGTGCCGTCCCCGGTCCAGTCGCCGCTGATCGGGGTGTCCCCGGCGGCGCCGAAGGTTAGGATCTGGTCGTTGGGAAGATTAAAGGCATGGTTGCCGTCGCTATCGAGATACCACTGCCCGGCGCCGCGGAACACGCCGAGACGGTCGTTGGGCTTAAGGATAAGCGGCCGCATCAGGTCGAATTCCTCGTGCCCCAGGATATGGCAGTGCCAGACGTACTCCCAGCCGAAGTTGGTCTGCGGGTTCATGGCCGACACCGGTATGGTGACGTCCAGGGGGCGCATGCTGTCGGGAATGGTGAAGGGGAGGATGGGTGCGGTCGGCCGCATGGCGACGACGATGTCCTCCATCGGGTTCATGCGTACCGTCTCCTTCCATCCCATCTCGCTCGGGTCGGGCGCGCTGATGGAGCCGTCCCAGGCGACGCGGTTCACCACCTGGACGTCGGTCAGGTGGAAGTGGATGGGATGGGAATCGATTCCGTTGTGGGTGACCTTCCAGAGCTGGACCTGACCGTTGCCGATGGTCTCGGTTGCGGGGGCGATGTAGGGAAGCGGCACCGCGGGGGTGAGCCCGTTGGGCGCCTCGGTGCCCAGCATGGCGCTGATCCGGCCGTAGGTGGGGTCAAAGCCCTCGTTGATCGATTTCCCCTTGAAGGGGACCGACGCGCCGGCAACGGTCAGTGCGGTGTCGGTCAGCTTCGCGTAGGTGGCCGCCGGCACGATGTGGGCCGGTTGGCCTGCCGTGTAGGCGGTTGCCAGCTTGGCCGGCAGGGTAGTGAGGTTCACCGTGGTGACCGGCGCCGTGGCGGGGGTCGCAGTTACCCGGAACTGCATGATGGTCCGGGTGTTGGGGCCGAAACCGGCCAGGGTGGTCGGCGACCCGCCGCTTAGGGTCTGGTCCGGGTTGCCCGTGTAGTAGTCGTAGCGCGGGTCGCCGCCGGGCAGTGCCGCCGGGGCGTCGTTGTAGAGGATGACGGTGGAACCCGGGGCCAGGGTCGAGAAGTCGATGAGCACGTCGGCCCGCTCGGCCGGCATCATGAGCAGCGTCTTGTTGGCGACACGCCCCGCCGGGTCGAAGGTGATCGGCTGGTTGGCAAGCACGACCGGCGCGGGCAATAGACCGCTCTCGGTTCCGATCTGGACCATCTGCGGCCCGGCGTAGAGCGGATCCGGTACTCCGCCATCCCGGCCGTCGGTGGGCCAGGTTGCCGGGAAGCAGCCAACCGGTGTGGCCGGAGGCACTGCGGCCGGATCACAGGTGCAGTTGGTGGTGACCAGCGCGCTGCAGAGCTGGCGCGGGATGGCCGGGACCATCTTCACCTCGGTGCAGCTCCCCGCGGCAGTGGCGGCGCCGGCGCAGACGGTGCCGGCTGCCGTTGACCCATAGTAGAGCTGCAGGTTGAAGGAGCGGTCGTTGGCCGCGTTCAGCAAACGGAACCGGTAGGCCTTGGGCTCGACGGTGACGAAGGGGTAGGCGGTGCCGTTTACCACCGGCGTGTCCATGAATGCCTCGGGGACCGTGGAGAGCGCAGGAAGAGTGGGGCTGGTGGCGGGTGAGGGGGGCCAGACCAACGGGCCGTAATCCCAGCGCCCGGTCGGCACCAGGCCGCCTGCAGCCGACTGGTTGGGTTCATAGACGTGCGGGAACCAGAGGTCTCCCGGCGCTCCCCAGGAGGCGGTGTTCCACAGGGCGTCCTGGACCGCTACGTCGGAGGGGACGAAGGTTTTGTCCTGGATCACCAGCGGGATCCCGTACTTGTATTCGCAGAGTACCGAAGGGGTGGTCTGGCTGCCGGCGCAGATGTTGGGGATGTCCCGTGCGGCGATCAGGGCCTCCTCCTGCGGGTCGGTGATCAGGTAGCCCGCCGCCTCGCCGGCATAGACGTTGAGACGGGTGATGCCGTAACTGTGGTCGTGATAGAACATCATCCTGCCGCTTTGCTGGTTGGTGTAGAAGTAGGTTCCCAGGCCGTCGCCGGGAGCGGGAGCGGGGATCGACTTGCCCGCGCCGATCATGTCGGGCACGTTCTGGAAGGCGAGCCCCTTCTTGTAGCTGGTCGGGTCGGCCGCCGGGGTGATCCACTGGTGTGGCGTGCCGTCGCTGATCCAGGGGGTGTGGCCGCCGTGCAGATGGAGGTCGGCACGGTTTTGCGGATAGAGCTCCGTGGTTCCCAGGCCGCCGGTGCCGGCTCCCATGACCGTGGTATCCACCGGGAGGAACAGGTTGCCCAGGGCACCCGTACCCAGGAGGTTTTCAAACAGGATGCGCACCGGCTTGTCTTTGGTGGCGAGGATCAGGGGCCCGAGGTAATGCGGGCTCTGCAGCTTGAGGTCCGTGGCGTTGACCTGGTTGTAACCCCTGAGCCTGGTCGCCTTTGCTAGGTCCGTGTGCATCTTCTGGGTGTAGTCCTTGACGCCGATCACGTAGTAGTCCGACCCGGGATAGGTCAGGGTGTCCGGCTGGGCGATCGGTATGTAGGCGCCCAGGGCATTTTCGTTACAGGTACCGGTTCCTGCCGGGGCGCTTACCGTGCACCCCGGGAGTCCCGCTCCGGGGAGCTTGTCGACGAACTTCCTGAGGGCCGTGCCGGTGTTGTGGACCACCGCGCCGACCGTATAGCTCCCCTGTGGGCTGTTGGCGTAGTAGGTGCCGCCGCCCGGCCCCGCGTGGGCTGAGTTGCCGACGGCCAGTGCCAATAAAAGCTGTGACGTGGTAATGAGTCGTGCCTTGTGCATGGTTTCCTCCTGAGGGGGGTAATGTGCAGTTCTTTTCCCTAGTGATAGGGGCCGGTGCCGTCGCACACCGGCTTCACTGCTGGCTGTCAATGATCGTCTGACGCTTGATTTCCTTCATCCGCTCCACCCTTTGCTTGTCGCGGGTACGCTGGGATATCGCCGGTTTCGCTGCAGCCGGATCCAACGGTGCAGGTACCTCCGCCTGCTCGGTCCCGGGCGAACCGGTAGCCTGGGGGCCGGTGGCGGGTGGGACTGCGGGAGCCGGTGCTGGCGCCCCGGCCGGCTGTGGCTCGGGGGCCGGGTTCGAGGAACGCTGCTGCTCGGGGAGCGGTTGGACCGCTGCACCCTTGCTGTCGCCGTCACAGGTCGCCAGGTAATGGTCCGGAAACTCCTTGACCCGGCAATCGGTGCCGGCAAACAGCAGTTGGGGCAGCAGGACCATTCCGGCCGTAAGAAAAGTTTTCATCGGCTACTCCGGATAAGCACTGGGCGCTGTCTTGCAACAACGCCCAGTTGTTCAAGCTGCAATTGCTACCACTTGCCTACCACCGGTTTGTCGCCGGGAATGCCGAACGTTTTGATGGTATCGATGCCGGCGTCCCAGGCCGCATTGCCGTTCAGGTCCAGGAACCATTGCCCGTTTCGGTACACCCCGATCTTGGTCTTGCCGTCGCCGTTCCAGTCTCCGGTGATCGGGACGTCGCCCGGGATGCCGAAGAAACTGAACTGGTCGGTTCCTGCATCCCAGGCACTGTTGCCGTTCATATCCAGGTAGACCTGGCCGTTTCTGAACACGCCGACCTTGGTCTTGCCGCTGGCGTTCCAGTCGCCGGTAATCGGGACGTCCCCGGCGATGCCGAACTGGGAAATCTGGTCGATGCCGGCATCCCAGGTGCTGTTGCCGTTCATGTCCAGGTACCAGGTGCCGTTTCTGAACACGCCGATCTTGGTGGCACCGTTGCCGGTCCAGTCGCCCACCACCGGCACGTCGCCGGCGATGCCGAAGCTGAAGGTTTCCCCGGCATCGAGCTTGCCGTTGCCATTTTTGTCCAGCCACCAGACGCCGTTGCCCTTGTAGGCGCCTGCCTTGGCGTAGCCGGTGCCGTTCCAGTCGCCGGTTATCGGGATGTCGCCGGCGGCTCCGAAGACGGAGACCTTGTCCTGGGCATCCCAGGCGCCGGAGCCGTTGGCGTCGAGGTACCACTCGCCGGCGCCCCGGAACACGCCGATGCGGTCGTTAAGTTTCAGGACGAAGGGGCGCATCATGTCGTCTTCCTCGTGGCCCAAGATGTGGCAGTGCCAGGTGTACTCCTGGCCGAAGTTGGCCACGGTGTTGACCACGGTGGTGGGCACACCGGTCAGCGGGTCGAGGCTGGCGAAGCTCGTACCCACCAGGGTGGACGGGCTCAGCGGGCGGATGCTGTCCGGTACCTGGAAGGGGAAGGTGGGTACCTTGGCCCGCATGGCGACGATGATGTCCTCCAGCGGGTTCATGCGGACCGTGTCCTTCCACCCCAGCTCGTTGGGGTCGGTGGGCCGGATGGCGCCGTCCCAGCCCACGCGGTTCACCACCTGCACGTTCACCAGGTGGAAGTGGATGCCGTGGGTGTCCACGCCGTTGTGGGTGATCTTCCAGAGCTGGGGCTGGCCGCGCGAGATGGTCTCGGTGGTCGGGTCGATGAAGCCCAAGGGTACCGTGGTCTGGATCAGGGCGCCGGTGAAGGGGAGCTCGATCCCCAGGGTGGAGTTCATGCGCCCCTGCGGGTCGAAGAGCTCCTGGATCGCCTTGTTCCCCATCGCCATGGTGATGGGTGCGGTGGAACCGTAGGGGGTGAAGGTGAGCGAGAGGTCCTGGATGCGCGCCAGGGTGTCCGTGGTCGCGCCGCCGGTATAGCCGATCGTGTTGTAGGCCGATTCCGGAACTACCGGCGCGTCCTGCGAAGCCTTGAAGATGGTCGGCAGGGCAGTCGTGAGCGAGGTCAAGAGGGTCGGGTTGTAGTCGTCGGTCGGGGCGGTCGAGCTGGGGCCGGCCGCCACGCGGAACTGCATGATGGTACGGGTGTTGGGGCCGTAGCCCGGTGGGGTCGGGGAGGCACCACCCTGATTGTTGGCGCCTGCGGTGGCCGAGTAGTCGGGGTTGCCGGTGTAGAAGTCGTAGCGCGGGTCGCCGGCCGGGACCGGCGCGGGTGAATCGTTGTAGAGGATGATGGTCTTGCCGGCAAAGTTGGAGAAGTCGATGACGACGTCAGCCCGCTCGGCCGGAGCCATGAAGAGGGTCTTCTCCAGCACGTTCAGGACTACGATGTTCCTCTTGTTCTGTTCGAAGCCGACCGGCGTGTTGAGGTGGACCACCGGTCCCGGCAGGATACCGCCCTCGGTGCCGATCTGGATCATGGCGGGCCCGCGCAGCGTGGGATCGGGCACCCCGGAAAGCCTGCCGTCCAATACGTCGGGAATCATCCCCGGTGTCTGGGACAGCCATAAGGGAGGGAAGGGGATCGCCGCGTTCTGCAGTGCAGGGACCATCCTCACCTCGGTGCTCCCCCCGATGCTGACGCTTGGGGGGGTGACATAGCCGGAACCTCCGCTGGTCACGGTAACGCTGGCCACGTTGCCAAGGCCGTTCACCGTCGCGGTCGCCCAGGCGCCGGTGCCGCCGCCCCCCACCAGGTGGACCATGGGAGAGGAGTTGGGCGGGTAGCCGGTCCCCTGGTTGCCCAGTGCGATGGCGGTGACCATGCCCCCAACCACCGTCGCCGTTGCCGTTGCGGGGGTCGTGTAGCCCGCGTCGGCCACGTAGAGCTGCAGGTTGAGCATCCGGTCGTTGGTGGCGTTCAAGATCTTCATCCGGTAGGGCGCCGGTGCCACCTCAAGGTAGGGGTAGGGCTGGCCGTTCACCACCGGGGTGTCCATGAAGGCCTCAGGCACGTGCGAGACCGCCGGCGGGTAAGGGGTGGCCGTCGGGAATACCGGCCAGAACCACGCTCCGTAGTCCCATCTGCCCAAGGGGTTCGCGCCGGTGAGGCTCGACGGGTCCTGGTTCGGCATGTATACGTGGGGGAACCAGAGGTTGCCTCCCCCGCCCCAGTTGGCGGTATTCCAGAGCGGGTCGGTCACCTGGGTGAAACGGGTGGGGTCCTTGGCAACGCCCACGGGGGTCACGGAGTTGTCGTAGACGAAAGTCTTGTCCTGGATGACGAGCGGAATGAGGTGCGGCAGGTCGGTCGGGACGCCGGCCGTGGTGAGGGCTGCCTCCTCGGCCGGGTCGGCCAGCAGGTAACCCGCCGCCTCGCCGCCGTAGACGTTGAGGCCGGTCAGCCCCAAGGCATGGTCGTGGTAGAACATGAGCCGGCCGCTTTGCTGGTTGGGCCAGTAGAAGGTCGCGGAACCCGCGGCCGGCAGCGGCATGTCGGGTACGTTCTGCTGGCTGACCCCCTTGACAAACGGGGTGGTCTCCCCGGCGGGGGTGATCCACTGGTGCGCCGTGCCGTCGCTGATCCAGGGGGGCAGGCCGCCGTGCAGGTGGATGGTGGCGCGGTTCTCGGTGTAACTGGCGCAGGTGGCGCCGACCGCTTCAGGGTTGCAGGGTGCACCGCCTGCGGTCAGGGGCCCCATCCCGGCGCCCATGATGCTGGTGTCGACCGGCAGGAAGAGGTTCCCCGCCGCCCCGACAGGAAGCCGGTTGGTGAACTTGATCCGCACCGGCTTGTTCTTGGTGGCGATGATGAGCGGCCCCAGGTAGTGCGGGGTGCCGACGGCAACGCCGTTTACCTCCTGGATATAGCCTCTGAGCTTGGTGCCGCCAGTCTGGTTGGGCCAGGTTCCGACCACGGGCGGCAGGTCCCGGTGCAGCTGCTCGCGGTATTCCACCAGCGCGATCTCGTAGTAATCGTCGCCCGGGAAGCCGGGCAGGGTGCCGGGCGTCGCGATCGGGATGTACTGCCCGAGGGTGTTGGGACCCAGGGCCGTGCCGGCCGTGCGCGCCGCGGCGCCCAGGCCGGGTAGTGAATCGATAAACTTCCTCAGGGGCGGGCTGTAGGCGAAGTTGGGCTTGGTGTAGTCGACCCCCGGGGTCAGTGTCGGGGCCGCGCGTCCCACCTCGACCCCCCAGGGTGAGACAGCCATTGCCAAAGCCAGGCCGGCGATCAGGTTCCACCTAGTTCTGTTCATGTTTCCTCCTTAGTTGCAGAGCTACTGCTCGGCATAAGGCCTTTAAAAATCCCCGGGTGGGTTATCCGTCCGTGGGGGCCGTTGCCGCTACTTCTTGATGCTGCCGTCCGGATTGGCCTTCTCGATGAGGTCGCGCCGGGTCTTGCCGGCCTCGTCCACCTTGACCCTGACCTGGTTGCGCCTGGAGAGCTGCCTTGCGCCTCCGGACGCGGCCTGGCCGCTGTTCCTCACCTCGGGCGTTTCTTTCGTGCCGGCAGTTCCCGGTGCCGCGGGGGGAGCAGTCTCTTGTGTGCCGGCCACAGCGGCCAGCAAAAGCGTGAGCGAAATCCAGATTGCAAAACCGACCCAACGTGCCATGTTAAGCCTCCTTTATCCGTTGCTGCTGAACCTGCCCTTGCCGGCGCTGCCTGCCGGTAGGTAATGGGGGGAGCCCGCCCCGTTTCCTGCCGGCAGGCAGCGCCGGAAGGAAACGTAACCATGCTCCCGGGCAGCCTGCCAAAAATACTATGCCGTCCGGTACCGGGGTTACATCCGTTCCTCGGCCCCGAGTGGCGACCCGGCGAGCTTCATATCGGAGAGCGCTGCCGCATCCGCTTCCAGCAGGCCGGCGGCGGGTGTCCTGGGGTGGCTTGCCGCGGGCTCCCCTGCCCCCTGGGACAGGCTCCAGGCGAAAAGGCCCAGCACCGACGAGGCGTACAGCACGACCATGAGGTACGCTGTGGAGCTCTTGCTGGTGAGGTAGAGTGCCACTGCGCCGAGTAGGGTTGTGACCATCCAGAAAAGCAGGGTCGCTCTGACCGGTGAGATCCGATTGAGCACCATGAGGTAGTGCAGGTGGAGGTTGTCCGCCTTGAAGGGGTTTTTACCCTGCGACAGCCGCACCGACAGCACCCGGACGGTGTCAAAGATGGGGGTGAGTAGCAACAGTACCGGGAACAGCGGGTCTACCCGGGCTCTGGGGCCCTGGGTCAGCATGATCGCGGTGACCGCAAGCGAGAAACCGAGGAAGAGGCTTCCGGTGTCCCCCATGAAAATCTTGGCATGGGGAAAGTTGTAGAGCAAAAACGCACCCAGGGCTCCGACGAAGGAGAAGCAGACTGCCGCCAGGGGGAGGTTGCCGGAAGCCAGGGCGGCAAGGCCCATGAACAGGAACGCCAGGAGCGACACGCCGCCGGCCAGGCCGTTGAGCCCGTCCAGAAGGTTGATGGCGTTGACGATGCCGATAATGCTCAGGTAGGTGAAGGGGATGGCGAACCAGCCAAGCTCCACCTGCCCCAGGGCACCGTACAGTCCGAGCCGCAGCACGCAGACCTGGCCGCCGAAGATGACCACCGTTGCCGCCAAAAACATCACTGAGAACTTGGACTTCCAGCCCAGCGGCCGCAGGTCGTCCACCATTCCCAGCCCGACCAGCAGGGCCGAGCCGACCAGGTACCAGGCCAGCGTCCTGCCCCCGTTTTGCTGCAGCACCATCGGGAGCACGCCGGCAAAGAACGCCAGGCCGCCCCCGCGTGGCGTAACCTTGCTGTGCAGGCGACGCTCGCCGGGGCTGTCAACGCAGCCGAAGAGCGTCGCCAGATAGATGACGATCGGCGTGAGGACTGCGGTGAGCATGAAGGAGGCGAGGCATGGGGCAAACAAAGTCATAAAAATATCCTCATAAAAGCCTGGCAATTTATCAATGTAGACCAAAGCCTGGGCTGGGGGAGGTGCACTCAATAGGCTAACGGCATGCCGTGTAAAGACTATACGCTACGTGGCCTTGACAGATATTGGGAGGCTATCCGAATTGCACATAGGCGTTTGAGCCATAACTGGATAGGTGTTTGAGTATTAGAAGCGCAGTTTCGGAGTAGGCGGGTTGGAAGGGGGGATGTTTTCGGTGACGCGCGCAGGTGCCCCGGCTCTGGGAGTCGGGCGCGGCAGCCTGGCCGTCGTCCGGCTGTCTCGGGAGGGCTGCGGTTCCTTGGGGTACCGTGTCACAACCGCCAGACAAGCGGGATCAGTGAAAAGGATCAGTGCAAAAGGGTGAACCGGGAGCCCGCCCTGCACCAGGGGAGTTCCACGCGTGTGGTTCCACAGCGGCAGGCCAGGTGCGGCACCCGGGCGTGCAGGTAGGTGGTGTAGCGGAAGAAATCTGCTTTATACCAGGTTTCGCAACCGTTGTCGGGGTAACAGATGGTCCCCCGCGAGCCGCAGTTCGGGCAGATAAGGGAGAGTCCTTCGACAATTTCCACGTTGAGGTCCAGGCGGCAGGAATCCTTGGTAAACCCCACTTTGGTAATCCGCCAGGGGCCGGAAATACCGAGGGCTCCGGACAATACCTCAGTCGCATTCATCGTACCTCCTCCGTAGCATAAGGCCGCAGGCTTGCTGCCGTGACGTTGTAGTAGCACCGACAGATAAGATACTGGACTGCCTACCGTGCGAATTTTACTTTTGCCTTATCCAGTATTGAGCGTATCGTGAGTATAACTATGTGGGGATGGTATCGGACATGGGAGGATGTCTGTTATTGGCATCAGTTGTTTGGCACTTGGCAGGTTGCATTCACGGTGACTCCTGGTGCAGGGGCGGGAAGCGTTTTTCAGAATATAGGATCAAAACGCAATGCCGTGCGGGTTCAACTCTTACCCGAATCAGGGGCCGGTCCTAGGTGAAAACAAGACAACCACTCATGCCTGCTCGCAAAGCAACCTGTTACTATGTAGCGTCGAGAGAGTGGGCTCATTCCCTCCTCTGGCAATGAGGGACGGTTGACGGCGTCCAGGCGGGGCCGTCGAATCCTAAAAACGACGGCGGTACAGTTGGGACAGCGCTAGTAGCACAGGGAGGCTCGGCATGACCACCAGGATTCTTGTAGCCGACGACCATGAAATTTTCCGGGAAGGGCTCAAGCGGATTGTAGAGACGTCGGTGGACATGACCGTTGTCGATGAGGCGTGTAACAGTCAGGAATTGCTCGGCAAGGTGCAGCAAAACGACTATGATATCGTGATTCTTGACATCACCATGCCCGGAAGAAACGGGCTCGATGCTCTGGTCGAGATCAAACTCATCAAGCCGAAGTTGCCGGTACTGGTACTGAGTGCCCATCCCGAGGAGCAGTACGCGCTTCGCTCCTACAAATCTGGTGCATCCGGCTACATGACCAAGGGGACCCCTTCCGCGGAGTTGCTCGACGCCCTGCACAAGATTTCGCTGGGGAAAAAGTACGTCAGCAGTGCGCTGGCCGAATCTCTGGTAAACGGGCTCAGCGAACCGAGCGCGCAGGGGCTGTTAAACAGCCTTTCAAACCGTGAGTACCAGGTGATGAGCCTGATCGCCTCCGGTAAGACGGTGGGCAAAATCGCCGTTGAGCTCTGTTTGAGCGTCAAGACCGTGAGCACCTATCGGGCCCACATACTCAAGAAGCTCAATCTAAAGAATAACGCGGAGCTGACGCGGTTTGTCATAGAAAAGGACTTTTTATAAGGCTTGCTGCAGAAATGGGAGTGCTTCAAGTCTTGGTCCAGTTTGTCACTACCTCCTGGCTATCAAAGAAGCAGGCGGCGGCGATTGCTTCAGGCGTTTGCATCGGGGAACTACCGCAACGCCCCCTGCTCGACGTCGAGAAGGGGGCCTAGCTGCCTTTTTTTGCCCCGCACGTCCTCACGTTATGCTTACCACTCGCGATCCTGAGTGGCGATAGTTCGTCTTGCACAATTTCGTACGTTATTCGCGTTGCGTGTCTTTTGTGCCACCTTCAATGGTTCAGACCGTTCAATACTGCGAGCGATTTGCTGGGGGCGAGAGTGGCGAAACGGTGGGCAACGGTCACTTTTCCCTTTTATAGAGCAAGGCTATCAAAACGACACAGAGCCAGCAGATCAACGTTAAACCTACGACTATCTTCATAGGGAACTCACCGTAAATCCCAAATTCTTCAGAAAATGCCGGCGATAGCTCGGGCCTTGATAACTGCCGCGGACCTGAAGGCTTCGGCATGGTCGGGCATGGCGTCGACGCCTTCCACTACGATCGATTCGAACTTTTCAACCCCCATAAATCCCATGATCGCTTTCAGATAGGGCACCGAATGGTCCTCCTCCTTGCCAAAGTGGAATCCGCCATTTGAGTGAATGTGGAGGCACTTCCTGTCCTGATCTTTCAACAGGCCGACAGCGCCTGTAGGGGTGTACGTGAACGTCTTGCCGACCACGCAGACGGCGTCGATGTACATTTTTAATTCCGCTGGAAACCCGAGGTTGTACATCGGTGTTACGAACACGTACTTGTCTGCCGCAATGAATTGGTCGGCGTGTTTCCAGATCCGGTTCACTTTGCGATGCTCGTCATCGGAAAGTGACTCGAAACTCGCGCCATTGCGAAGTTTGCCCCAGCCGGACAGCACATCGGCATCTATGCGTTGGATGTTGTCCCGATAAAGGTCGAGGGTGTGAACTTCGTCATTCGGGTTCTCCCTAAGGTACTCTTCCAGGAATTCCTTACCTACTAATAGGCTGGTTGAGTACTCAACGGGTTTGAGGTTGCAGGTAACATAGAGTAATTTTGCCATGATCATCTCCTTCTTCGTTTTTCTGCTGTTTCAGCGTTCGTCTTGCGCCTTCCTGCCTGTTGGACGTCTGAGGCATACGTGTTCCTATAGGTGCACTATCCACTGCATGCTCGATGCATATCTGTTCTGTGTTATCCCTCCTCGGCGTGTTTCTGCCGCGTATGGGCGCTGCGCAGGTCTGTCATTATCTCGATGGTTGGCTGTACCGACATGCCGATGCGCAGCTGCGCGCTGGCGGCCTGGCCGGGGTTTATGGCGATCCGCACCGGGAGTCGCTGAATCACCTTGGTGAAATTGCCCGTGGCATTCTGGGGCGCGACGGGGGCAAAGGACGCACCGCTTGCCGGGGCTAAACTGGCGACGCTGCCTTGAAGAACCACGCCGGGCAGCGTGTCGACCCGGATCGAAACTGCCTGCCCCGGCCGGATACGGGCGAGCTGGGTCTCACGGAAGTTCGCCTCGATATACACTTTGTCCAGAGGCACCAAGGCGAGTAGCGGCGTGCCGGTGGTAACAAAAGCGCCTTCACGCACGGAACGGCGCGCCACCGTTCCGTCTATCGGGGCGATGATTTTGGTGTAGGAAAGGTTGAGCTCGGCAACGGCCTGCGCGGCCCGCGCCCGAGCCAGGGAGCTTTCCGCTTTTTTAAGATCAGCTTCCAGTATCGAGGTCTGCTGCCGAGCTGCTTCAACACCGGCCCTGTCGCGGTCGAGCGCAGCAAGGTGCACCTGCAATTGGGCCTCGGCATGCTGAGCTTCCTGGTGGGTGCCTGCGCCATCGGTGGACAAATTGCGGTAGCGCTGGGCATTTGCCCTGGCCAAGGTTATCGAGGCCTCATCGGACCTGACGGCGGCCTGGGCCTGCTGAATCGTCGAGGCATTACGTGTAATGGTTCCCTTCAGGCTTTCTATGGCGGCCTGTGCCGCTCCTGTCTCTGCCTGGGCGCTCTGCAGCGCGACTTTCAGATCTCGGTCGTCTATCTCCGCCAGTACCCGGCCCGCCTTGACGGTCTCGTCGTCATCCACCAGAACACGAGCTATCTGCCCGCTGACCCGGGGAGCAACCAGGGTAAAGTCGGCCCGCACATATGCATCGTCGGTTGATTGCTGGTCCGCGTCCGACGGTTGACGATTGAGAAGATAGGCTCCCGCTCCGATGACGGAGACTAGAACGAGGCCGGTGATGATCTTTGCTGTTTTGGGAAGTGCCATTGTCTTATCCTTTGTTATTTGTTGACGATGCGACTGGCCTGGCGGGGGCCGGTATGTAATCCATGCGTAATACGAAGGGAATCAGCACGAGCGCCAGGGCGGCCAGCATCAGGTAGCTATCCGCATTGGCCAGCACAAAAGCCTGCTGGCGGGTACTGTCGTTTAGCGCGGCAAGATTGCCAGGAAATAGCTGCATGCTGGCGAACCTGCGGCCCATGTGGTCCACGATCACCTCGGAATGGAAATGCTGTCGCAGGCGGAAAAAGTGACCGATGACCGCGCCGCCGAAGATTACGCCGAAGGCGCGCAGGGTATTGATGGTTCCTGCTACAAAAGGGCCTTCCATCGGTTGCACGACGCTCGTTGTAAGGAACAAGAGGCCGACAACCGCCATCGCCTGCCCGGTAGCCTGCAGCAACTGGGTCATGACGAGCTGTTCGACAATCCAGCTGGAGGTGATCTGCGTGCAGAGCAGGCAAGCCACCGCGATGAGCGCAATTCCGGATGCCATGACCAGGCGGGCATCCACCCACTTCCGGTAAAATAGCCACGCCACCGCCAGGGAAAGGACCGGCTGCGGTAATGCGATGAGCAGCCCAACGGGCCCACTTTGCAAGCTGCGGTAACCCCAAAGAGCTTCAAGATGCATGGCCGGCAGTTTTGAGCTCGACATCATGACCATGAGCAGGAGCACGAAGACCGAAAAACCCACCCCCAGATTGCGCTTTTGTAATAGCAGTTGCGGCCTGATAAAGGGGACCGGGTAAAACCACTGGCTCACCAGGAATACCAGAGTCATGGACAGGCCGCCGCCTATCAGCCAGCAGATAAGGTAGGAATTCCACCAATCGAGCCGCTCTCCCTGATCGAGGCCGACAGCAATCATGCCCAGGCCGGCCACGCCGCAGGCCATGCCGAACCAGTCGGTCTGCCTGAGCCGTTCGGGGCGTGTCGGGTCCTGGGGCACTCCCCAGTACACCATCGCTATCGAGAGCAGGCCTATCGGCAGGTTTTGCCAGAACACCAGCCGCCAATCGTGCACTACATCGAGCCAGTTGCCTGCCAGCCAGAACCCCAGGTTGGGTGAGAACGTCGCGGTCAGGGCGTACAGCGACATGCCGTACAGACGAATCGGCAAGGGGAAAAAACGCAGCGCGGACAGCATCAGGATCGGTATCAGCATTCCCCCTGCGAGCCCTTGCAGGCTGCGCAGCACTAGGAGGGTCGACCAGTCGTGCACCAGGGGGATGAGGTACGACAGCAAAACGAAGATCCCGGTCATCGCCATATGGAAGCGACGCAGAGAAATGATTGCGGCCAACCAGATCGAGAAAGGCATGGCGATCAATTCTGCGGCCACATACACGGTGTTGAGCCAGCTCCCCTCGTCGGCCCCAAGGCCAAGTACGCCGCGGATGTCGGCCAAGGCCAGCGAACCGATGCGGTTACTGAGACCGGCGATCATTGCGGAAATCAGGATGCCGAGAAAACCGGTGAAGATGCGCCCTGTGAACGGGGCCGCAACTGCCGCCGGCGCGGGAACGGGCGGGGTGCTGGCAGAATTTGCTGTTGCCGGAAGCGCGCTCATCGCTGCATGCCCCCCATCTCTTCGGTCTGGGCCGCCCACCCGCCCCCGAGCGCCTTGTACAGATTGACCATGGCCAGAGCGACACGGCTCGTAGTGTCAGCAAACTCCATCTGGCTTGCCAGTAGCGAGCGTTGCGCCGTTAGTACCGTCAGATAATCGGCCGCACCCTCCTCGTAGCGGCGCATGGCTACCTGGTAAGCCGTTCGGTGTTCGTCGACCGCCCGGGCCAGATGTTTGCCGCTTCTCTGTACTTCGGAATAGGCATTCAACGCGTCGTCGACTTCGTGCCAGGCATGCAACACCGTCTTCTGGTAGAAAATCGCGGCTTCCTGTGCCCGAGCCTCGGTTAAGGCAAGTGTCCCTTGCAATCTCCCCCCCTCGAAAAGCGGCAGATACAGGGTCGGCCCGACCGAGAAGTTGCGCGATCCCCAGTTCCCGAACGTGCTGCCGTCAAGGGATTGCAATCCAAAGCTGCCCACAAGATTGATGCGCGGATAAAAGTCTGCCTTGGCCGCACCGATGGCGGCAGTCGCCGCGTGCAGGCGAGCTTCGGCCTCCAGGATATCGGGACGGCGGCGTGCAAGCTCAGACGACAGCCCGATAGGCACCAGCGTTGGCACCGGAGGAATCTGGTGCTGCGGCATCAACAGAGCAGACAAGGCCCGCGGCTGCTCGCCAAGCAGCAGGGCCAGGGCATTCATCAGAGCGTCGCGCTGCTCCTCGAGACGCGGGATGAGTGCCCTGGTTGACTCGAGCTGCGCGCCGGATGCGGCCGTTTCGAAGCGGGTGGCTACGCCATTTTTCACACGACTGTCCGCAAGCTTTAACGCATGCTCGGCACTGGAGAGGTTTTGCCGGGCTATGGAGAGTTGGGTCTGGACGCGGCGCAGCTGAATATAGATACGCGCCACCTCGGCCGTGACTGATACCCGCACCCCTTCCCTTTGAAATGCGCTTGCCTCAAGCGATGCCGCAGCGGACTCGCCAACCCTGCGGGCGCGGCCCCAGAGGTCGATTTCCCACGAGGCATTAAATCCAGCCTGCATGATGTCGTAGGGAGTGTGGGGAGCGCCCAGGAGGGCAAACGTCCCGTTGGCACTCAGCGCTTCCCGTGCGTATGCCGCACTGAATCCTGCATGCGGGAGCCCTGCGGCGTTGGCGACAGTCAGTTGCGCACCGCTTTGAGCCAGCCGTGCCGCGGCCAACTGCAAGTCCATGTTGCCCCGCTGGGCCCGTTCCTGTAATTCGCTCAAGATTTCGTCATTGAACAACGTCCACCAGGAACTCTCAACTTCTGAGGTGATAACCTGGCTTGGCTGGCTGCTGTTGCCGGCAGCGGTTTCCATGAGACCGGCGGGAGCCAAGGGCACTGGGCGCTTGAAGTCCGGACCTACCGTGCAGGCGTTCAATAGGACACAACTCAAAAGTACGGGGAGTATGCGGATCAGGATGCTTTGCGATGCCGCTTCCCCCGTTACTGGCATATTTCCGGACCCGGTCCGGAGCGTTGCGAAATTGCGGGTGCTTCTTGAATGCATGATCTACCTCTGAATCAGTATTAAAGGTGTCACCCGTTTTAGTGACTGAAAAGCCATTAGGTCCACCACTTCGGCGATCCGACTCAACAGTCGCGGGTTGTGCCGAACTCGATGCGCGATTTGATGTAAAAAACATCAATTCCTTCCTGCTTCAAGTGGTGGAGAAAGAGTACTGCCGTGTCCTCGCTGACGGCCATGGAGATTTCTACCGGCTGATCTGACATGTCGAAAAAACCGGCGAAATGTAGCTTGTGCTCCCGGCCGAAACCTTCGGCAGCCGTAAGCAGCGTCGCCCCTTTGATGCCCATGCTCAGTGCTTCCTCGATGAGCCAGTCGCACAGGCACCGGTTCTTGTGCGTGCGGTCCTGCTGGGTAAAAAAGGTCAACTGATACCCATACATGGTCTTATCCTCCCTGAGGTGCTCGCTTTAACACAATTCTCGAGCGCGTTATGGTCACTATCCCGGCCCCAGAACCGATTGTGGTTAAGGCGGCATTCTGAGTTCACCTGCTGATGGCTATAGCCACATCCATGCCAAGGCAAAGAGGCCTAAAAACAGATAGATAACCTTCCGTGTCAAAGAGAGTTACCAAATGCGGGAAAACCTCTTGCCTCGCTTGGCTGAATCCCGTAATTTGCCAAATGCGGCAAGTGCGGGTTCCCGGCCGTTGTGGACGCGGGGGGCGCGCCGTAGGAGGCGCGGGCCTTGTGCGCTCGATCGGCTCGAACGGCAGGGGGACGGAAGCACGAATCGGCTGCTGCCCGGGGCCAAAGCCCGGCAGCTTGCGTTTTTTCGGAGGGTGATAACCATGGCTATTCAGAGGGATGAATTATTCAGAGAGGTGACGCTCAGGGCGTGCAGTAGCCTGGACATAGCAGTAGCCGTGAAGCGCATTTTTGAATATCTACGGGAGCACATACCCCTGGACGCGATACATCTGGACATCTTCGATACCCAGCTCAGCGCGCTCAGGCGCATAGCCTATGTAGCTCATGGTGAGGACACCACCACGGAACAGATCATTCCGTTAACAGAAACGGTGTGGGAGTGGGGTCGAGCTCTAACCAAACCGATGATCGTGGATGCTCGGAAGGCAAGTGGCCCGGGCAAGACCATTGCCGATCTTGTTAAGCTGGCAGGTAATTCAGACCTGGTCATTCCATTGCGGGTAGAGAACGAACTTATCGGTGTGGTGGCTTTGCGCGCCTACGGTGAAGAAAAATACGGGCCGGAGCATGTAGAACTGCTGTCGGGTGTGGCGGACCCGTTTGCTCTGGCACTGGCGAACGCCCTTTCCTACAGGGAAGTGCTGCGCTACCGGGACATCCTCCTCGATGACAACCGCTTTCTTAATAGGGAGCTTCTTTCCAGGGCGGGAGATGACATCATCGGTGGGAACACCGGCTTGCGAAACGTCATGGAGATGGTGCGTCAGGTGGCGCCGCTGAACAACACGGTGCTCCTGATCGGGGAAACGGGAACAGGGAAGGAAGTAATCGCCAGTGCCATTCATTTCGCCTCGCATCGCAAGGATGCTCCCTTTATCAAGGTGAATTGCGGTGCCATCCCAGAGTCCCTTATCGACAGCGAACTGTTCGGCCACGAAAAGGGTGCCTTCACCGGTGCGTTGACGGCAAAGCGCGGGCGCTTCGAGCGGGCGGCAGGTGGTACCATCTTCCTTGACGAGATCGGAGAATTGCCGCTGCAGGCCCAGGTGCGACTGCTCAGGGTGCTGCAGAACCGTGAAATTGAGCGAGTAGGAGGGGAGCGGACGCTTCCTCTGGACATCAGGGTGATCGCGGCCACGCACCGTAACTTGGAGAGTATGATCGCCGAAAACAGGTTCCGGGAGGACCTCTGGTTTCGGCTCAACGTCTTTCCCATTGTCGTTCCGCCCCTAAGGCAGCGAAAGGAAGACGTCCCGGCTCTCACGCGCCACTTCGTGGCACAAAAGAGCCTGGAGTTGGGGATCGCCACTCCGCCTGCCATCGCGCCTGGAGCGTTGGAGCGCTTGTCGAACTACCATTGGCCGGGAAACGTGCGCGAATTGGAGAACCTGGTTGAGAGAGAGCTGATCCGGCATGGGGGCGGGCCGTTAAAGTTCGAAGCCACCCTGCCGCACAAGGAGAACACACAGTCCTTTCCTCCTGTGGAAGAGGTCAGAGCAGGATCGCTTAATCTCGACGAGGTGGTGTACCGGCACATCGTGAGGGTGTTAAAGATTGCCAAAGGTAAAATTCACGGCCCGGGAGGTGCCGGGGAGCTGCTGGGGGTCAACCCAAATACTTTGAGGGGGAGAATGGACAAACTTGGTGTGAAATATGGACGAGTCAAAAGGGAGTTTTAAGTCACTGAGGGGTGTGGCAACGACGGGTATCCTAGCTGATACCGCGGTGTTGCCCCGCAGGACGGTGCCTGCGGGGTGAAAAACGCGCGTACCCGTGAATACCCGGTCAAGCGGGCGATTTGCCAAGGTGCACCAGCACCTCCTCGAACAAAATCTGGATCAGTTTGGCACCTCCCTCGGTAGTCCACGATCCCGCCAGCTCGGCAATAAGCTGATTGGTCGAGGTGAGAGTCACTCCAGCCCGTTCCATGCGCCTCAAGGCGGTTTCGTCGGCAATCTGGGTGGGGGAACCACCGGCGTCGACGACCACCTGCACGTTGAAGCCCTCTTCTACAGCGCTCATAGCCGGGTAAACGATGCACACATCGTTGGTAAGCCCCGCAATAATGAGGTTCCGTCTTCCGGTAGCCAGTACGGCTGCCTTGTAGTTGGGGTCATCCCAGGCGTTAACCACGCCGAAACGCTTCACCCGGCGGGCATGATCCTCCGGCGCGATTTCTTCCAGGTCCTGGAGCAGCGGCCCCTGCGTGTACTCCTCCATGCTGCTGGTGAGGATCAAGGGCATATCCAGCGCCTTAGCCGCACGTGCCAACGCCCTGGTGTTGTTCTTGATCACTTCCTTAGGGATGTTGCAGCACCAGCTCAGGGTTCCCACCTGATGATCGATAAGCAGCATGGCCGCGTTTGTCGCAGTGAACCTTTCCGTTTTCATTGTTGCCTCCTTTTGTGTCTGGTTTTAGTTCGTCAGATGTTGCAGCGCCTCCCCTTTCCGAGGGGCCTTCATGCGTTGAGTCTTTATCTAATCAGTTGTGCACATGCCGGTTGCTGAATCGCATGCGGCCGAGTCGACTTTTGGTGAGACAAAGAAGCCATTTCCCGCCTCACGACGCACAATCAAACGCTTGGCCAGGAGGGCGTCCAGCGTCGACTCCAATTCACGTTCAGTCAGATCAAAGGTCGTCTTTATTTCAATCGGTGCCACAGAAAGGTACCTTTTAATAAAGCTCATGATTGCTTCTTCTGTGGCCGGAAGCGGTCGTTCGACAATTTTGCCTCCCGACAGAAGAATGATCACCGCCTTGAACTCCTCATAGCTCTTGTACCCTCGCAGCAGCGTCTCCTTGCCGGCACATCGAACCAGAAATGTAGGAAATCCCCGGGCGTTATAGCGCGCCGTGATAGCCTGATCTTGCTCAAAAGCCAATTGAGCGGCTCCGTAAGATAAGTCCTCCACAAAACGGGCCAGGTCCAGGCCGACTTCGGCTGCCAACTCTACCAGTACCTCCGTCGTGTTGGTCAGTCTCGCCTCGGCAGCCGAGGCTTCGCGCAGGCGCCTGAGAAATCGGGTCGCGAGCGCTTCGTCCTGCATTTGTGCGGCTTTATACGCGACATTCAGTGGATACGAAGAAACGCGGACCTGAGAAAACAGGTTGAAACCGGTGATCTTGACCGGCATGCCGTGACGTTGTGAGGCTTCAAGCCAATGTTTGGCAATTTGGGCGTTGGAGCGTGCCGGATCGCCTCCGATGTCGTTGTAGTTGTCGTAAAATGCCGTGATGTCCTTGACCAAGCCGGACATGATGAAACTCACGTCAACTTGCTCGCCAAATCTGGATTCCAGTTTTCGCAGCACGGGTTCGCTACCCCAACACCATGTACACACCGGATCGGTGAACTCTACTATTTCTACGACACTGTCCGTTGTTGCCGTCATGAATCCTCTGCCTCCAGTTCATTCCTTAATAGCGTTGCCTTTGGTTGTCCAACCACGCGCTGCGGCCCTTCTCGTAGCATTGATCCTAAACCCAACCGGTCTACAGCAAAATCGAGTCCAATAAGCGATTCGGCAGAAAACTGTGGGTTACGCCGCTATTCGTTGACCACTTTCCTGAATACAGTAAAAGGCACAGTCGCGAGTTACCATATTTGGTTAATTGCTGAATATGGTTAGGGAACTCATAACCCAAGGGGGGCGTGCTTGAGTTTGCTCCGGGTGGCGAGAGGGTTCGCGAAGGGAGCCCGCCTCAGCCCATTCGGTCATCATCAAGGTCTTGACTGAAGTGGAGGCCTGCGTGTCGACCCGGCAGGCAGGCGAGTGGAAAGACTACGTCACGACGCTGACTGGAAAAAAGATTTGTTGGATGGACATCACGTATATGTTTTTAGGGTTGAAAATCCTCGTGTCGGCGGTTAGATTCCGTCTCTGGGCACCACTAGAAAATAAAAAAGGACCAGTCAGCGATGACCGGTCCTTTTTTATTTGTGTAAAATCCCCCTCTTTTTTTTGCTCGCCAGGCTGACCCCGTCAAAGTTTTCCGAGCCTTGAGCCGTTCAAGACAACTTTCTGAAAAACAATTACTTTTTGGTCAACTAGGGCGAGGCCTTATGCTTGGGTGAAAATTTTTCTAAAGTTATCCTCTTACGTGACGACAAGGGAATTGCTGACGCGCTGGACAAACCAAATGCTTATTGATTGACGTATACTAATTTGACAAAAGCTAACAATGCCTATAATAGTGTAAACGCTTGAATAGTGCAGGTGCCCTTTGAACGTATGACACAATTTTTCGAACCGTGATTTTTCCAGCCACGGCTCGGTGAGGTTCGTGTGTTTCATTGGTTGCAAATTAAAATGCGCACGTTCAGATTCCTGCTGCCCCTGCCTTTTCTGGTGCTGCTCGTGCTGTATGGTTACTCTTTCAACCATCAGCACAAAGCTGGCGCTGTCTATGACGAAAAGGACCCCCGCCACGTCTTCTCCAGCTGTGAACTCCTCAAGATCAAGAAATGTGACAGCGCGTCGTGCATCGTCTCTGCTGAGGCACCCGTGCCGGCTGTGCTCACTCCGCTTCTGGCTGTCCCGGAGCGCAATGACCTCGCAATCGTGTGGCATTGCGAGGGATGGGTTCCCCGTGTATCGCTTCCCTGCTTTGCCGCCCTCTCGTGCCCAAACCGGGCTTCACCTGCCTTTCCCGCTTAATCACACCCATACCAAGATCAACTGACCCGTCTGCAGCACCCGCACGCAGGTGCGTTCCCGCGCCCAGCGCTCGTCACCTCGCGTGCGCTTAACGCCGGACCCGACACTGCGCGAGGCCGGGGTTCGCCTGTTCATTACCGGGTTGCTGCTCAAAATCGTGTGCGATAACGGCTTCATAGCCATTCCGGCTGATGTAGCACCCTGACAGAAAGGAGGGGAGGACCGCAAAAGCACTTCCGAAGGCCCGACAAAGCTAGAGAACCAAACGCCATCTAAAGGAGAAAGAGATGAGAAGTAATCAAACAGCAGGTCTGATTAAGTATCTAGCTCTTTGTTCCATCTTGCTGCTCGCAGCGCTCATGTTCGGCTGCTCCGGCGACAACGGCAAGGATGCCAGTGCCGCCGGCACGGTAAGCGGTAAGGTCGTCGACACCTACGGCAACAACGTCGCGGGTGCGACGGTTGCCACGTCGATAAACAGCGACCCCTTCAACGCGACCACCGACGCCAGCGGCTCCTACGCGCTGACCCTGGCCCCCGGCCCCCGCACCTTCACGGTCTCCGCCCCCGGCTACATAAGCTACAGCCAGAGCCTCGAGGCGGTAGCCGGCAAGACCACCACGCTCAACGTCACCCTCAATCCAAGCGGCCCGGCCGCGGTCACCGCCGCGCGCGCCGATGCGGTGAACCCGGTCCTCCCGGGGAGCCAGCTCGCCCTGACCGCCAAGCTGTTCAAGTTCGACCCGGCGCTGGCCAACCAGACCCCGACCTATGCCTGGAGCGTGGTCTCCGGGCCGGCGGTCACCTTCAGCGACCCGAACGCGGCCAACCCCACGGTTACCCTCGCCTCGGCAGCCGCCTTCAAGAAGTACCTGGTCGAGATGGCCGCACCGCTTTACAAGGTGAGCCCGGACGAGCCGCCGGTCCCCATCAACCGTTACCAGGTGGTCCCCTTCTCCTACGAGCAGGCGATGTCCCAGGGTAACACCACCAAGCTGAAGGTGACGGCGACCATCGGTGGGAAGTCGTACACCTCCACTATTTCGGTGGCTGCCCGGATTCCGGCAGTCCCCTCGACCGGCCTGCAGAACGTGCCGGTCAAGCAGCCGGTGGTGCTCGAGGGGCAGGTCCCCTTCAAGGATGCCAACGGCAACCTGGTCTTCACCCCCAGGACCACCTGGAACTGGTCCGTCGTGGGACCGGGCGGTCCCGTGACCGTGAACGACCCGACGACCGCCTATCCGGACTTCACCCCGGCCACCGCGGGGACCTATGTGGTCTCCGAAGGGGGGGCCGTGGTGCTGCAGGTCTTCGCCGGCACCTACGCCGGCATGATGGCTGCCGCAGCGACCCCCGACGCGGGGTGCAACGGCTGCCACAACGACAAGGTGACCAGCTGGCTGCAGACCGGCCACAAGGACGTCCTCTACGCCGGGATCCGCGAGCCGCTTCCGGACGGCCACTACGCCATGACCTGCACCCCGTGCCACACGGTCGGCAACGGCGCCACCGGTTCCAACGGCTTCGCCGACGCGGCGGCAGCCGAAGGGCTCACCAACTTCACCAAGCTGCAGGGGGACCTCAACGCCGAGGCGGATTTCTGGAAGAGCAACCCGAACTCCGCGAAGCTCGCCGGTATCCAGTGCGAAAACTGCCACGGCCCGCAGGCCAACTCGGGTCAGCACCAGGTAAGCCCCAACGACGGCAGCCCCATCGCGGTCAACTCCCGGGTGAGCTACTCGGCGAACGTCTGCGCCACCTGCCACGCCCGCGCCCCCAAGCACGGACGCTTCTCGCAGTGGAAGAACAGCGGTCACGCCTCGTACGCCACGGTCACCTTCAACTCGAACCCCGACGGGACCCTGAGCGCCTCCTGCGCCTGCTGCCACACCGCGCAGGGCTTCAAGGCCTACACGAAGATCCTGCCGACCGCAAACGGCAACCGTGCCCTCACCGCGCTGCCGGCGAGCCTCACCGTCAACAACGCCGAACCGATCACCTGCTCGGCCTGCCACCTCGTGCACAGCGAAGGTAAATCGGTGGCCGCCGAGGTCGGGAACGCCTACCAGGACGTGAACGCAGCGAACCTCACCCCGGTCGGTTCCATCGCCGGCAGCACCTACATGCTCCCCAGCGGTTTCGCGGCTAACGGCGTCGGCAAGGGTGCCCTGTGCATCGCCTGCCACAACAGCCGCCAGGGGATCAGCGGTGGCGCCCCGTTCCTGCACGAGGACGGCGACACCAAGTTCGGGACGCTCGCCAGCTACGGTGCTCCCCACGAAGCCTGCCAGGGCGACGTGCTCATGGGGCGCAACGCCTACTGGATGGGGACCAGCCGCTACAACAGCCCGCAGACCCGCTCCAAGCACTCCTACATCGCGGATACCTGCGTCACCTGCCACATGGAGCTGACCACCCTGGATCTCACCCTCGCGGAGCCGGGCCAGACCCGTCACGACTTCAAGGCAACCACCGACGTCTGCAACAAGTGCCACACCTCCTACTCGGCCGAGTCGGTGCAGAGCACCTTCGACGCCAAGCTCCAGGCGATCAAGGCTGCCGTGGGGTACGCCATCCTGCAGATCAAGTTCGACAACGTGATCCCGGCGAATACCAGCGCCGTTTTGGTCGCCAACCGCTCCGGCATGGTCGACGTGACCACGGCAAGCGGCACCAAAAGGTGGTTCATCAACGACAAGACCGGTCAGGACGCCTTCCTGGCCGACCCCAACAACGGTGGTGCCCTGGTGCAGGGTTGCACCGACAACGGCAACGGTACCGCTAACTGCACCGGCTACCTCGCCAACGCCACGGTGACCTTCAACGCGAACGCTACCGTTACCGCCGCCGGCGTGAACGGCATCATCGCCAAGGCGCTCTGGAACACGGTGCTGGTGCAGGACGACGCCAGCCGCGGGGTGCACAACCCGGCGTTCACCTTCGAGGTGCTGGACAACACCTATGCCCACGTCGGCACCTGGACTCCGTAACTAAGCAAGAACCGGCGGGACTTCGGTCCCGCCGGACCCATCGACATCTCGACTGAGAGGAAGGAAGTAACCATGCCCATGTACCGCCGCGCCGCCCTCCTTACGTTGACGTTTTTGCTGGCCGGTCTCCTGGGGTGCCAGAAACAGCAGGGATCCCAGACGGCCCAGGCGAGCCAGGAGAAACAGCCCAAGCTGCTCGCCAAGGTAAACGGCGTACCGATTACCGAACTCGATGTCGCCTTCAAGATGAGCAAGAGCCACGGCACCCCCAACTCCCAGCAACCCGAGCGCACCCTGGATGACGTGATCAAGGAAGAACTGCTCTACCAGCAGGGGCTCAAGCTCGGGCTGGACAAGGACCCCGGCTACCGGGCGCAGATCGAGAAGCTGGAGCGCCAGGTGGCGAATCTGAAGCGGATCGAAATGACCCGGCGCGTCTTCAACCAGGAGGTCGCCGCCAAGATCGACATCACAACCGACGAGGTGAAACGCTACTACGACAACAACAAGGCCCGCATCGCGACGGAGCTGCGCCTGGGAATGCTGAGCTTCGGCACCAAGGAGGCGGCCGAGGAGGCCTTGCAGAAGATCCGCGGCGGCACAAGCTTCGAAGCACTGGCCGGTGCCGCCGTTTCCGCTGCCCCGGGGGGGGCTCCCGGCGGACAGCGTGCCTGGGACCTGGGATTCACGGCGTGGGACCAGATACCGGCGGATTTCCTCGATGCGGTGTACCGGCTCAAGCCGGGCGAGGTGAGCCCGGTGGTCTCCATGAAGGGGACCGGTTTCTACCTGTTCAAGCTTCTGGAACAGCGCCCCAACCCCAAGGCCGATTACACCAGCATGGCCGGCGTCATCTCGAACCGCCTCCGGGAACAGCGGGTCAGCGAAGGATACCGCACCCTGGAGGAGCAACTGAAACGCTCCGCAAAAATCGAACGGTTTTAAAAGGAGGGGATCTTGAAAAGCCATGACTCGTGGAGTCCGCCTCCCGCGGGCTTCCCCGCGGTGCTCCGGCTGGCAGGCGGGGTGGCCGCAGCCTGTGCCTTACTGGCAGCGGCACCTGCGCTGGCCGAAACCACCCTGGTATCCGCCGCGTCCACCACCTTGTTCCGGATCGGACACGGCGATTTCCAGGACAGCAAAAACATCGACACCGCCTACGAATATCTGCGCCTGTCGGTCTCCCGCACCTTTAACGGCGGCGACAGCCTCTCCTTTTTGGCGGGGGGGTGGCTGCGCGGCGACCTGGGCGACAAGTCCGCCAACGACCGCTACACCGACGCCGACCTGCAGTACGGCTATCTGAGCTACCAAAGGGGGCGCAACAACCAGGTGGTCAACGCGGGGCGCCAACTGGTGACCGAAGGGGTGGCGACCGAGCGGCTGGACGGCCTCTACCTGCGCAGCGACCTCCCCGCCGGGTTCGCCGCGGCGATCTTCGTCGGCTCGCCCGTGGTGACCGAGCCGAACTTCAAGGCGGACAACCTGGTGTTCGGCGGGCGCTTCACCCACTCGCTTTCGAACTACTACACCCTCGGGGTGAGCGCGCTTAAGTCCTACCAGGACAGCACCCGCTACCGGGAGGAGGAGGGGGTCGACCTCTGGCTGCACCCGGTACGCGGCGTGGATATCACCGGGCGCTCCTCGTACAACTCGCTCACCGACGGCTGGATGGAGCACAGCTACCGGGCAAGCTACGCGCCGCTCTCCCCGCTGCGGCTCTTCGCCAACCTGGAGAGCATCAACTACCGGGACTACTTCTACCGCGTCACCACCAGCGCGCTCAGCTTCACCAACCGGCTCATCGATCCCAACGAGAAGATGCTCGCCCTGGGGGGAGGTGCCTCCTTCACCCCGCTCGACTCCTTGACGCTCAGTGCCGAGTACCGGCACTACGACTACGACATCGCCGGCGCGGCCAACTACTACGGCGGCAGGATCGGTTACGCCAACCCGAAGTACCTCTCCTGCGGCGTCGCGGTGTACCGGATGGACGGCGCGGCCGACCGCCTGAAGTACCTGGAGTACCGCGCCTATGCCGCGAAGAGCATCGGCAAGGCGGACCTGGCGCTCGACCTCATCGACGTGCGCTACGATTCCACCCTTGCCACCAACCAGGTGAAGGACGCCTTCACCGCCTCGGCGGCGCTCACCTACCGGTGGGACGACCGGTTAAGCTTCGGGGGGGACATCGACTACTCCCACAACCCCGATTTCGACAACGAGGTGCGGGGGCTCCTGAAGCTGAGCTACGCATTCGAGGCCAAGCGTGCCGCGGAAGGAGGGGCCAAGTGAAAGCGAGCAACTTGATACTGATGGTGGTCCTGGGGCTTACGGTGCAGCTCCTCTATGCCTGCGCCGGCACCACCAGCATAGCGAGGGTCCACCCCGAGCCGGTGGTCGGGCTGGTGGACTGCGCCCAGTGCCACACCGACCGCTGGGCAAACCTGAACCACCGGGCGTACGACTTCATGGCCAAGCACGGCGTCCTGGCGGGTTCCCGGGCGGCCTGCGCCTCCTGCCACCAGGAGTCCTTCTGCGCCGACTGCCACGCCCACAAGGAGGACCTGAAACCGAGTGACAAGTACAAGGATGCCGTGGAGCGCGCACTGCCGCACCGCGGCGACTACTTGAGCCGGCACAAGATCGACGGCAGGATCGATCCCGCCTCGTGTCTTAAGTGCCACGGCCGGCAAAACAACGAGGGGTGCAAAAGATGCCACAGATAACGACCAGATACCTCATGCTGGTGCTGGTGTCGCTGCTGGTCCTTCCGCTCTTTGGCTGCGGCGACCGCAACCCGCAGGCCGACCTCAACCCGGCGACCGGGAAACATTCCGATCCCGCCTGGCTGCCGGCCGGCCACACCGCGGCGGTCCAGGACCACGGCTACAGCTGCACCGAGTGTCACGGTGCCGACCTTTCTGGCGGCATCTCGCAGGTCGCCTGCACCAGCTGTCACCTGGGGAACGCGCGCCAGGTGCACCCGGCAGGGTGGGGGCAGTTCGCCTACGCCCTGCACAGCCAGTTCGTGAAGCAAAACGGGACGGCGAGTTGTGCGGTCGCCTCCTGCCACGGCGGCGACCTGGGCGGGGTGAGCGGCAGCGGGCCTTCCTGCTCGAGCTGTCACCTCGGGGGGCCGCTTTCGGCGCATCCCCAGAGCTGGAATGCCGACATCATCTCCTTCCATGCCGGCTACGGCAGCAGCTACCCCACCAGCGCCTGCGCCACCGCGGTGTGCCACGGCAGCGACCTCAAGGGGGTTTTTTTAAGCGGCCCCGGCTGCAACGCCTGCCATACCAACCTGTAAGAGACGGCTGCACCGAAAGGTGGGCACGCGAAAAAAAAAGGGACCAGCCGGCAAGGCTGCTCCCTTTTTCTCTGTGCGCTCCGCACTCAGCCGTTTAAGACCAAAAGGCTGCGCTCGGACTCCACCAGGATGCGCCAGAGCACTCCCCCCTCGCCCAGCTTGAGCTTCACGAGGTACGCGGCGATGCTCAGGTTGGCGCGGGCGCGGAAGAGCTCCAGCTGGGCTGGAAACTCCTCATCCACCAGGTCCCCCACCTCGCGTCGGTAGGTCGCCAGGAACTCCGCCTCGGGGTAGCGCAGGCGCACCTCGGGATGCTCGTTGAACTGGCTGCGGAACTGCGCCAGGAACCAGCCGACGTCGAAGGCCGGCGGCATGAGCTGGGAGCGCTCGAAGTCGATCGCCGCCAGGTAGCAGGTGGCGGGGTCCTCGGGGTCGTCCCGGCCGATGATGATGTTCTGCGGCTGGTAGTCGCCGTGCCCCTGCACGAGCTCTCCCGGGTAGTGCTGCACCAGTTCCTTTTCGGCGCCCCGCACCGCAGCCGCGATCTCGGCGACCTTGTTCCTGTAGGGGTGTTCGATCTCCTCGAAGCGGCGCACCTCGCCTGCCAGGCGCCGCTCTTCCTCGTGCAGGAACTCCTCGGCGCCCGTCACCTTGAGGTGCAGGGTGTGCAGGCGGGCGAGCCAGCGCGCGGCCAGCTCGAGGTAGCGCCTCCCTTCTTCGGCCCCGCAGCCAACAAGCATCTCGAAGAGCGACCTTCCCGCCACCCCCTGCTCGATGAGGGTCTTTTGCACCGCATCCTTTGCTATCGCCTGCGGCACCCGGAAGCTCCCCGTCTCAAAGCCGCGTTCCCCGATGCTTAACATGATGTGGTAGGCGCGCTGCGCCTTGGTCCAGCTGGCTTGATCCGCCGGGGTGCGGATGATGATGCTGTCGCGGGACTCGGCGCTACGCTCGCTGCCGATCTTCACCTGGATCACCTTGTGCGCCTCGCGGTGCGCGATCGCCTGCAGGTAGGGGCGGCAGGACCCGCTGCGCAGGGCGTGCACCAGGTCGGCGAGGGTCGCGACCGGGACGTCGAAGCGGGTCGGGTAGATCCCCGCGTAGCCTGCGGCGTGGGTGTCGGTGCCGGCGGTCGCCGTGTAGCCGAAGCGGCGCCAGTCCTGGAAGCTGCGGCTGTTGCCGTGCACCGTGTGGTTCGAGTTGAAGATCTCGATGCCGGTCAAAAGCGGCGAGCGGAGCATCTCCTCCGTCGGGACCCGTCCGTCGCGGTAGGGGTGGGCCCAGACGATGGCGCAGTCCGGGAACCGGCGCCGGATCTCCTCGAGGGGGGTGCCGCGCGGCACGACCTCGGACGCGCCGTAGATGAGCAGGTCGCCGTAGCGCGGGACGTTGGTTTCCTGCCCGCTCAGCACGAGGAAACCGCCGGGGACCCCGGCCTGTCGGAGAAGTTCAGCCAGGTCGGCGTCGTTCCAGAGGAAATGGTGATCGGTTATGACGAGCCCCTGCAAACCTTGGGCGTGCACCTGCCGGACCAGTTCGACCGCCGGCACGGTGCTGCACGAGGAGTGCTCCGAGGTGTGGCAGTGCATCTCCAGGAGCATGGGAACCCTCCGCTTTACCGCGGGAGAAGCTGCTGATCTTGCGACGAACCCGGTTGACCCGAAGCGCCTACACCTAGCTTAGTTCCCCGGCAAACCGGTTGTCCAGCGCTCAAATCAGGCAGAGTATGGGGGTAGGGGGATCCGCCGCCGACAGAGGGGCGCAAGGGGCGGGGCCCCGGGAGGTGCGCCATGAAAGAACCGGTCGCCCTGGTGCTGGGGCACTCGTCGTCTGATGGCTGGTCAGGCTGCGGGTCGGCTGACCGCGGCGCGGGAGGTGCAAATGGCTCAGGGTGGAATTGGGCTGAAGTAATGAATACAACCGCCATGCGGCGCTAGGGAAAAGAGTAGTGTTAATTCTTACACGGGGGTGCCGATAGAATGAGAGAGGCGAGGCCCCCTTCCCGGCGTTCACTCCGGGCCGCGCGCAGCCGTTTCATTTCAACCGGTTCAAGGAGAGTTCATGTCAGCAAAGAGGCTCGGTCTCAAAGGCAAGATTACCCTTTACGTGGCGCTGGGGCTGATCGTCTCGTTCGCCGTCAACATCGGCTACCTGAGCAAGGAAATCCGCAAGGACGCCTACGAATCGGTGAAGGTGAAGTCGCGCGCCATCGTGCTGCAGGCCGAGAGCACCCGGGACTACCTGGCCGGGCTGCGCGGTGCGGGGGTCTTCCAGGAAGAGCAGATGAAGGCGGAGCTGGACCGCAAGCTCGCCGGCAGCAGCGACAAGCACAGCGCAGCCGTCGATACCCCCTTCTTCAAGACGATCCCCATCATCGCCGCCATGAAGATCGCCGGCGAGCACGCCCAGGAGGCCGGATTCAAGCTGCGGGTCCCCAAGGTGCAGGCGCGCAACAAGGCGAACGAGCCCGACGCCGTCGAGCTTGCGCTGTTGCAGAAGCTGGAACAGGAAAAGCTCCCGGAAACCTTCCTGGTCGACCGGGAGCACGGCGTGATCCGTTACCTGCGCCCCATCAAGCTGAGCGCCGAGTGCCTGGTCTGTCACGGCGTGGCGCAGGACACGGTCAACAAGGACGGCGTCGACCTTCTGGGGTTCAAGGCCGAGGGGGGGAAGGCGGGCGAACAGCACGGCGCCTTCGAGATCCTGGAAGACCTCTCCCGCATCGAACAGGGGATCAGGCACAAGGTGGCGATCTCCTTCGTCCTGAGCCTCGTCGCCTCCATCGTCACCCTGGTGTTCCTGGTCTACGTGATCCGGGGGATCGTGATCGAGCCGCTGCGCAAGATGGCCGGCTTCATGAAAGAGGTGGCCGATGGCGACATCAGCAAGACGCTCCCCGTCGAGCGCCACGACGAGATCGGTGAACTGGCGCAATCGGTGAACGGCGCCCTCGCCAACATGCGGGGGACCCTCTCCAAGGTCCTGGACTGTTGCTGCCAGGTCGGCTCGTCGGTCGGTTCGATGTACCGCAGCGCCGACCAGATGAACACGGAGGCCGCCGAGGTCGCGGCACAGTCGGCCACGGTCGCCACCGCGGGGGAGGAGATGGCGGCTACCTCGGGCGACATCGCGCTTAACTGCCAGATGGCGGCGCAGGGGGCCCGGGTGGCCAGCGAGCAGGCCCAGGCCGGGGTGACCACGGTCCAGCAGACCATCGAGGTGATGTCCCGCATCGCCCGGCAGGTCGATACCTCGGCGCGCACCGTGGCGACACTCGGGGCGCGCAGCGACCAGATCGGCCAGATCGTCGGTACCATCGAGGACATCGCCGACCAGACCAACCTGCTTGCGCTCAATGCGGCGATCGAGGCGGCGCGGGCCGGCGAGCAGGGGAGGGGATTTGCAGTGGTGGCCGACGAGGTGCGGGCCCTCGCCGAGCGGACCACCCGGGCGACCCGGGAAATCGGCGAGATGATCCGTTCGATCCAGGCCGAGACCCGCGGGGCGGTCCAGACCATGGAAGAGGGGGTCCAGGAGGTGGAGCGGGGGACCGAGCAGGCCACCACCTCGGGCCAGGCGATGCAGCGGATCCTCGACGAGATCCACAACCTCACCATGCAGATCAACCAGATAGCGACGGCCGCCGAGGAGCAGACCGCCACCACCAGCGAGATCAGCGGCAACATGCTGCGCATCACCGACATCGGCAACCAGGTGGCCTCCAATGCCCAGGCCTCCTCGGTGCAGGCGAGCCAGTTAAACGGGTTTGCCGAGGCGCTCTTGGGCTCGATGGCCAGGTTCACCGTCGGCGAGAGCGTGGGGCTCACCATCGACAAGGCGAAGGCCGCGCACCGCATCTTCATCGGCAAGATCAAGGCCCACCTGACCGGCTCGCTCACCCTCGACCCGGAGAAACTGCCGACCCACCTGGTCTGCGCCTTCGGCAAGTGGTACCAAAGCGAAGGGCGGGAGCGCTGCGGCAGCATCGGGGAGTTCCGCGAGATCGACGCGCCGCACGCCCGGGTGCACGAGCTGGGCAAGCTCGCCTTGCAGGCGCACCTTGCCGGAGACCGCGCCAAGGCCGAACAGCACTTCGAGGAGATGGTGGCCCAGTCGGAGCTCCTGATCGAGCTGCTGGACGAGGTGGCACAGCGCTGCCGGTGACGGCAGGTCCGCCGAACACAAAAAAGGCCGCATCGCTTTGGCGATGCGGCCTTTTCTCGTTATGGGCCCGGGCCTATTTCCCCTGGGTCGTCCCCCCCGGCTGGTTCGGGTTCCCCATGCCGTCACCGCTCGGACCACCCTGGGGTGCCGTGCCGTAGTTCGGGCCGGTGCCGGCCGGCGTGGTGCCGGAGCCGGTCCCCTTGCCGCCGGCGTGCTTTTTCGACTTCTTGGACTTCTTCGCTTTCTTCTTCTTGGTGTGCTTCATCCCGGTGTCGGTACCGGAGCCGGTCCCGCCGGTGCCGGTAGTAGTCTGGTCGGAGCCCCCGGTACCCATGCCGGAGCCGGTGCTCGTCTGGTCGGCGGCAGCCACGATCCCCGCAAAGGAAAGCGCGACCAGGCTGGAAACGATGCAGGCAAGTACTCTTTTCATGACGAATCCTCCTCGTTTGCTGGTGGTGTGGACCTTCTCCCGCAACTGGGTAGCATGCTTCGTGCCATAACATTATAAATATCTAACCATCTGGATTCATACCGCTCTCCGTGGCACGTGCCGACAATCTTTGTTTATGAGCTACCGCAAATGAGGCGGCGGGTTCCCCTTTTCGGGTGCGCTGCCTGGGCGGCCGGCCCGACCACCTTGCCGGGACGCGAAACGCTAAAAACTCGGGCTGTACGGGGACTGCCTGTTACTGTTTCCAAAAATCCCGAGATGACAGTGGGGGAATATCCGGGTACTATCTACTACATCCTGAACCCGTCTCTGCTCTCAGCAGTGAAACGGAGCCAGAAATGGGATAGTCATAGCTGGTCGTTTCTCCCTGAGCCGTGTCGCAAGATACACATGGAGTCTTTTCCGTTGAGAGAAGTCTTAAGAGAATGTTCGCTCTTTACGTCGTGTGGTGCGAGAGTTCTAACTGCACTCGTCACGCTGGTTCTGACGGCGGCGCCGGTTTGGGCCGATCCCCCGAAGCGCCCGAAGCCGGCGCCGGCGGCCCCCCCGGTGTCGCTGGTCCCGGCGCTGCCTCTACCGGTCGTGCCGGTCTGCCTCGCCGCACAGCCGGTCCCTGCCTTTGTCCCGCTCGACTTTACCGCGGCCCCCGCCCCCGGCCCCACCCTCACGGAGCGTGTGGCGGAACAGGTGGCGGCGCTGGGGAGGCGCGCCGAGGAGACCCACGACCGCCTGGAGCGCGGCATCATGCAGCAGGTGCTGCGCCTGGACGACTTCTTCGGCAAGGCGAACAACCTAAAGGAGCAGCACACCGCCTACCAGCTGCGCTGGCGCAACTCGCTTAGGTGGCAGCAGGGTTCCGGGCTCGACGTGGGCTCCACCCTGCGCGCGAACCTGGAACTCTCGCGCATCAACGACCGCCTGCAGCTCGCCATTTCCGGCGCCGGCAAGCCCGACCAGACCACCCCCACCCTCCCCGAGGACCCCGGCAACCCCGGCTTCGACCGCACCCTGCGCAACACGAGGATCGTGAACACCGAACTGCGCTACCAGCTCATGCGCACAGCGCAGGCGAACCTCTTCCTGGGGACCGGTTTCGACCTCGCCATCCCGCCGGAGTTTTTCGCCAGGGCGCGCTACCAGCGCCTGGACCGGGTCGGCCAGTACTACCTTTTGCACTTCGGCGAGACCATCTTCGTGAAGAACCCCGACGGCTTCGGCGAGACCACCGAACTCTCCGCAGAGCGCTCCCTCGACCCGAAGACCCTGGCCCGGGTCGCCCTGAGCGGCACCGTCTCCCAGGAGATCAAGGCCCTGGAATGGGGGACCGAGCTGTCGCTTTTGCGCGAGCTCTCCCCGAAGAGCGCCGTGACCGTCACCGGCGGCGTCTACGGCAACACGAGCATCGACGACTGGGTGACCAACTACCGTGTGCTGGCCACCTACCGGCGCAACTTCCTGCGCTCCTGGCTCTTTTACGAACTGGAGCCCCAGGTCGCCTGGCCGCGCCGCGAGGATGGCCGCTTCTCGACCACCTTTTCGGTGACCGTACGGCTCGAGATCGTATTCCAGGGGAACGAGCGCAAGCTGGTGCCGCCGCCGTGACGGCGCGCACCAGGGGACGGGGCGGGGCTTTCAGGGCTGGCGGGACCTCTGACCGGCCGAGGTCTTGTAGCAGGCGATGGCGTTGGCGAGGGCGTGCTGGGCGGTCCCGCCGCACCGGGTGATGACGCTGCCGTCCTCAAGCTCGATGGTGCAGCGAAAACGGGGAGCCTTGCTGTAGTGGCACGGTACGGGGTCTTTAACCGGCTCGGTCTTTATGTAGGCGATGTTCCAGTCTGGCATGGTCCCCTCCGCGCTGCTTCCCGGTTTGATGTGTGGGTATCAATGTGTGAAATAGTACCATGACGGCTCTGGGGGGAAAGGAGTCCGGCCATCCCTCGGCATGGCGCCGAAATCATTCAAGAGGAGGGACAGCCGGGCCGATAAGACGTGGGAGGAACAGTGAAACGAAAAGGCCTCCCGCATGCCCAAACCCTGGAATAAGATTCAGGCCAGTCAGCTCACCATCGCCTTCGGTGTGCTCTCGGTCCTCGCCATCGTCGCCTTGTCGGTGGTTGCCGCAGCGGTGCTGCGCAGCCAGGAGGTCGAGGTCTGGCGCAAGCAGATGAGCAACAACTCGCTGGTCCTGGCTGAGCACACCTATCAGACCATGCTTTCGGCCAACATCGCCCTGGACGGCATCGTCGAACAGGTGCGCGCCCAGGGAGCCGACTCCCCCGAGGAGTTCCGCCGGCTTTTGGGCACCCCGGAGATCTTCCGCATGCTGCGCGAGAAGACCAGCTCCCTCCCCCAGGTAGACGTGGCGAGCATCGTCGACGAGAAGGGTGACATGGTCAACTTCACCCGCTCCTATCCCCACCCCCCCATCAACCTCGCGGATCGCGACTACTTCAGGGCACAGGCCAAAAGCACCGAGGCCGCCGGCTTCATCGGCGTCGCCGTCCGCAACAAGGGGAACGGCAAGTGGGTCTTCTACATCAGCCGGCGCATCAACGACCGCCGCGGCTCGATGATCGGGCTGGCGCTGATCGGGATCTCGGTGGACGCCTTCACCGACTTCTACGCCCGGCTCGGGGTGAACCTGGGGAAGGGGGCCTCGGTCACCCTGTACCGCAACGACTACGCCGTACTCACCTGCTGGCCGCGCCACGACGCCCTGATCGGCAAACAAAACCGCACCGGCGCCACCTACACCATCGTCGAGAAGCTGAAAAAGGAGCACGACGTCCTGTTCCTCGACGCCCCCCGTTTCTCCGAGGCCGGACGCAAGGTGGCCCGCCTGGGGGCGAGCCGGGTGGTGCACGGCTACCCGCTCATCGTGAACATCACCATCACCGACGACTTCTTCCTCGCCAACTGGCGGCACTCGGTGCGCGGCATCGCCTACGTCTCGGTGCTCTGCATCCTGGCCCTGCTCTCGGGGGTTGCGGTGATCGTCGCGGTGCTGCGCCAGCGCGAGCAGTACCTGCAGCAGACCATAGAGCTCAAGCGGCGCGCCGAGGACGCCAACCGCGCCAAGAGCGAGTTCTTGGCCAACATGAGCCACGAGATCCGCACGCCGATGAACGGGATCATCGGTATGACCGAGTTGATCCAGGACACCGAGCTCAACGCAGAACAGCGCGAGTACATCCGCTCCATCAAGATCTCCGCCGACAACCTCCTGGACATCATCAACGACGTCCTCGACTTCTCGAAGATCGAGGCGGGGCACATCGAGATCGAGGAGACCCCCTTCCTGCTGCGCAGCATGGTGGGGCTCGCCCTCAGGGCGGTCTCGGTCCGGGCGGTGCAAAAGGGACTCGAGGTGGTCTTCAACGCCGACCCGCGACTTCCCGACGCCCTGGTGGGAGACCCGGGGCGGCTGCGCCAGGTGCTGATCAACCTGGTGGGGAACGCGGTGAAGTTCACCGAGCGCGGGGTGATCGAGGTGCTGGTGAGCCTGGTGGACGAGGACGAGGATTCCGTGCTGGTGCATTTCCAGGTCACCGACCAGGGGATCGGGATCCCGCTCCAGGTGCAGGCCCACATCTTCGACGCCTTCGTCCAGGGGGACGCCTCGACGACCAAGCTCTTCGGCGGCACCGGGCTTGGCCTCGCCATCTCGAAGCGGCTGGCCCAGCTCATGGGGGGGAGCATCACCGTGCGCAGCGAGCCGGGGGTGGGGAGCACCTTCGGGTTCAGCGCGCGCCTGGGACGCCAGCAGGGGGCGCCCCCCGAGCGCGGCGCGGACCGGGTGCTCTCCGGGACCCGGGTGCTGGTGGTGGACGACCGGGAGATGAACCGCAGCATGCTGGAGCGCTTTTTGACCCGCTGGGGGATGCAGGTGGAGACGGTGCAGAGTGCCGCCCAGGCTGTAAGCCGGCTCGAGACGCTGGCGGAAGCGGGGGAGCTCCCCCGCCTGCTCCTCACCGACGTTCAGATGCCGGATCAGGACGGCTGGGAGCTGGTGCGCCTCATAAGAGAGCGGGAACTTTTCGACCAGGTGCAGGTGGTCGTCATGCCGAGCGCCGGGGTGCGCGGCGATGCCCAACGCTGCGCCGAGCTGCGCGTGGCGGGATACCTGACCAAGCCGGTGGTGCACGACGAGCTGCACGAAGCGCTGCTCACGGTGTTAAACGGTGCGGCGGCCGGGCCCGAGCCGGTGACCCGGCACACCCTGCGGGAGGAGCGTGCACGCTGTTCGGTGCTGGTGGCCGACGACGTGGAGATCAACCGGGACATGGTACGCATCATCCTGGAAAAGCAGGGGCACCGGGTGACCATGGCCATAAACGGTCGCGAGGCGGTGGACCTGGAGCGGGAGCAGCGGTTCGACATCATCTTCATGGACATGCAGATGCCGGATCTGGACGGCTACCAGGCCACCCGCCTGATCCGGGAACAGGAGGCGGGGACGGCGCGCCGGGTACCGATCGTCGCCATGACCGCGTACGCCATGCAGGGGGACCGGGACAAGTGTCTCGCCGCGGGGGCCGATGCCTACCAGGCGAAGCCGGCCCGTGCCGCCGAGATCCTTACGCTTTTGGACCAGTTGCTGCCGGCGGGAGCACAA
Source organism: Geomonas silvestris (assembly GCF_014193515.1). Classification (GTDB taxonomy): domain Bacteria; phylum Desulfobacterota; class Desulfuromonadia; order Geobacterales; family Geobacteraceae; genus Geomonas; species Geomonas silvestris. Next base: position 138,683 of record NZ_BLXX01000005.1, read on the forward strand.
AGGGTTCCGGTACGCCCCGACGGCGCCGCCCCGGAACCGGGTACCGCGCCCCCCGCTGCCGCGGCTCCGGCCTCCCCGGCGGGCGGCGAGGAGCTGGCGGTGTTCGACCTGGCCGACTTGGTGGAGCGGCTGGGGGGGAACCGGGAACTGGTGCCGCGCTTCGTGGAGATGTTCACCGGCGTCGCCGCGGGGTACCTCGAGGCCCTGCGCGAGGCGGTCGAAAAAGATGACCTGGAGCAGATGCGCATCCAGGCCCACACCATCAAGGGGGCCGCAGCCAACATCTCCGCTCGGCGCATGCAGCAGACCGCCCACGAGCTGGAACAGTTGGCGCGCGCCGGAGAGAGCGCCGGCGCGGACCGGCTCCTGGCCTCCCTGGAAGAGCGCTTCGCCGAGTTCTCCGCCGCCGCGGCCAGCCTCCCCGGGGCGCCCAGCTGACCCCGGAAAACTCATGAACGACTACGGCACTCCCCTCAAGCGGCAGACCCGCTGGCGGAGTGCCGCACCTCTTTTCCCTCCCGTCCCTCCGTCCCGACCCTCCCTGTCAAACCCTTCAAAGCCGCTCCAGGAGCTGGACTGCACCCCTCAAGCCCCTGCCCGGAACCTCGACCGGATGCGCCGGCCCGCTTGACAGCAAGCCCTCCCTCTATACACTGAAAGCTGGCAAAAATTAATAAATGCCAATTTAACCCCGGCAGGTGCGTGCCCTCGCCCCGAACTCTTAGCAGCACCGCGCCTTCCGGCAGTCGTGCGACGCACTTCAACCATGGGCTGGCCGCACACCAGGCGGTGCAGGCCGAAAAGGAGGACGCCATGTTGTGGACCATCGTCGTAATCCTGTTTATCCTCTGGCTTTTGGGGCTGGTAACGAGCTACACCGCGGGTGGGCTGATCCATATCCTCCTGGTGATAGCGGTCATCATCGTGGTCATCAACCTGGTCCAGGGGCGGCGCTCGCTGTAGCCTGCGGCCGTCACCGACAAAGGAGGAGCAGCTGTCATGTTCAAGATGACGCTAGCGTTTCTGGCAGGAGCCGCACTGCTGATGGCGACCCTGCCGGCTGCGGGGCAGGGTCCGGGCCCGGCGCAGGCACCCGCTCCGCAGGGTGCGGGGCGGCAACCGATGGCGCAGCATGCCGGCCTCATGCGGGCCATGATGCACAACCCGAAGCACCTGCTCGCCATGGGCTACCACAAGAACCTGGTCGGCTTCGCCCGGGCGCTCGAGAGGGTGGCGCGCCAAGGCGACACCGTGCCGCGTGACTTCGCCCGGACGGCCGTAACCGAGATGCGCCGCAGCGCGGACCAGATGGAGATCTACCACGAAGAGGCGGCGCGCGACCTGCCGGCCGAGTTGAAGGCGCAGCATGCGGCAATGGCCAAGATGATGGCGGATCACCTAACGCAGATGCGCGGCGAACTCGCCCAACTGGAGGCAGTCACGAAGGCCGACCGCATCGACTCCCGCCAGGTACTGGCCCACCTGGACCCCCTCTTCAAGTGGTGCGCCCAGATGTCGGACGGCGCCTGCCGGGAGGGGGGACGGTTCTGGGGGGGCAGCCGGCATGGCCGGCAGCAGAAAGGAGGCGCCCCGGGGTGCGGCTGTCCTGAGTCCTGCCGCGGGGAGTGCAACTGCCAGGGGTGCCGGGACTGCGGGGGAGCGGATGGACCGCGGATGTCGCAAAAGCATCGCCAGATGGTCGAAGCGTTCAAGAAACAGGATGTCGAGATTTCCCGGCTGGTGGACCAGTTGAACCGGGCCCCCAAGGAGGCGCAGCAGGCGATCATGGTTGATATTCTCACCCGGATCGTTCGGCAGCACGAGGCACTGGCCCCCCACCTCACGGGGACGGCGCAGGGCCAGAGACTGGGGGAGGCGGCCGGAAGCCCGACGCTCACCGTACCGGACCAGGAGGACCTCGACGGGGGGGATGACGACTACGGGATGGAGAACGAGGACTTGAACCCGGGCGACCCCGACCCAGACGACCTGCAGCAGGACGAAGGGATGGAGCAGCCCGATCTTCCTCCGCACTGACGGCCCACCTGCCGCGATGAAAAAAAGGCTGGTGCCGGGAAAACCTCCCGCACCAGCCTTTTTTTATCTGCCCTTAGGCGACCTAGTGCCAGTTCGTGCTCACCGTGTCGGCGAAGGGCTGGGAGCCACGCTGGAGCAGGGCGGTCATCCCCTGGGCCGGCAGCGGCCTGCTGAAGTAGAACCCCTGCGCCTCCTCGCCCCCCTCGGCCTGCAGCCAGGCGAGCTGCGAGGCGTTCTCCACCCCCTCGGCGATCACCTTGAGCTGCATGCTGCGCCCGATGTTCAAGACGGCGCGCACCACCGCCATGTTGTCGGTGTCCTTGGCGATGTTGCGGATGAAGGACTGGTCGATCTTCAGCTTGTCCACCGGGAGTTTCTTCAGGTAGCTGAGGCTCGAGTAGCCGATGCCGAAGTCGTCGATGGAAAGCTGAAGCCCGAGCGCCTTCATGGCCGCCATGCTCCCCAGGACCTGCTGGGGGTCGCTCATGATGGTCGCCTCGGTCAGCTCGAGCTCCAGGCTCTCCGGCGGGATGCCGGTCTGCACCAGGGCCTTCTCGATGGTCGCCTCGAAATCGGCGTGCTGGAAGAAGCTCGCCGAGAGGTTGATGGCGCTGGAGGCCTGGAGCCCCTGGTCGCGCCAGGACTTGAGCTGCCGGCAGACCGTGTCGATGATCCACTTGCTGATCGGGGTGAGCAGGCCGCTCTCCTCGGCGATCCCGATGAAGCTCTCCGGCGCCACCAGGCCGCGCACCGGGTGCTGCCAGCGGATCAGCGCCTCCATGCCGCTGAACTCCCCGGTGAGGATGTTCACCTTGGGCTGGTAGTAGAGCACGAACTCGTCGCGCTGCAGGGCCCGGCGCAGGTCGGTCTCGATGGTGAAGCGCTCGTGGGCCAGCTCGTTGAGCCTCTTGGTGTAGAAGTGGAACCCCTTCCCCCCCGCCTTCTTGGCCTGGTACATGGCGAGGTCCGCGTTCTTGAGGAGGGTGAGGTAATCCTTGCCGTCCTGCGGGTAGAGGCTTACGCCGATACTCGCGTTGATGACCGCGCTGCTCCCCTCAAGCGAGAACCCCGCGATGATCTGCTCCGCCACCAAGGTGGTCTCCTCCACGCCGCAGTCCCACAAGACGATGACGAACTCGTCGCCACCCAGGCGCGAGACGATGTCGCAGGGGCGGGTGCATTCGGTGAGTCGCTGCGCCACCGACTGCAGGAGCCGGTCCCCCACGTCGTGCCCCAGGGTGTCGTTGATCTGCTTGAACCCGTCGATGTCCAAAAAGAGCAGCGCCATGTTCCGGTTCGCCTTCTGCGCCACCGAGATCACCTGGTCGATCCGGGCGTAGAGGGTGCTGCGGTTGGGGAGGCGGGTCAGGGGGTCGTGGTGGGCCAGGAAGAAGATGTTGTCCTCGGCGAGCTTCAACTCGGTGATGTCCATGATGAAGCCGTCCAGCCGGGCGATCCCCGCCTCCTCGCCCTCGAGGCGCTGCACCGCGCAGTTGTTCAGGAGCCAGCGCTCCGAGCCGTCCTTGTGGCGGATCCGGTGCCGGATCGGGGGATGGCTCTTGCCGGAGAGGATGTGCCCCAGGAACTCGTTCACTAGCGCGCGGTCCTCGTCGTGGATCATGGCGAACCACAAAAGCGGGTCGCGGTAGTACTCCTCGGGGGTGTAGCCGGTGATCTCCAGGCACTTCGGGCTGTGGTAGATCGAGCTGATCACGCCGTTTTCGAAGCGCACGCTGTAGACGTACTCGTTGATGTTGTGCACGATGGTGCGCCACTGCTCCTCGCTCTTGGCCAGGGCCTCCTCGGCGCGCTTGCGCGAGGTGACGTCGCGCAGGTCGCACTGGATCACCCGGGTATCCTCCACCTTATAGCTGCAGCCGACGAAGTCGACATAGAGGTGGCGCCCGTCCCTGGTGCAAAGGGGGAGCGCCTGGTAGCGCAGCTCGCCGCGCCGGTTCAGTTCCGCCAGGACCTCCTGCTCGGAGCCGGGGCCGGAGAAAAAGCCGATCTCGTAAAGGCGCCGGCCCAGGAGTTCCTGGCGGCTCAGCCCCAAGAGGGCGAGCCCCGCCTGGTTCACCTCGGTGATGAGTCCGCGCTGTGCGTCGAGGATCAAAAGGCCGTCCTTGGCCGACTCGAAGAGCTGCCGGTAGCGGGATTCCGAGACATCGAGGGCCTGCTGCTCCTGGAAGGGGGAGAGGTCCTGGACGGCGATGCTGCACTCGGCCGCGCCGATCGAGGCGGCGTCGATGCGCGCCGGGAAGGCCGCCCTGCCGTTACCCCGGATCGAGACCTCGCAGCTGAAAGGGTGGCGCTCCTCGAGGTTTTGCCGCAGCAAGGCAGCGAGGATCGGGGCGGTGTCCTGGGTGAGGAACACCGAGAAGGGGAGCCCGATCAGACCCGGGCGCTCCACCCCGAGGAGCCGGGCCCCGGCCAGGTTCACCGAGCTGATCAGGCCGTTGCCCGTCAGGGTGAAAAGGGGGGCGGGGGCGCGGTCGAAGCGTTCCTGGCAGCGCTCGAGGGCCAGGTCGCGGTGCCGGGCCTCGGGTTCGCGCAGTGCTGCGGCCAGCAGTTCCAGTTCCGCCTGGCGCTCCTCCAGGGGGCCGCACCGGCCGGCGAGATCACACCGCCCCCGGGCCGGGCGCCTTGGTACCGCGGCCCCTTTCTCGCCGGTTGGCAGTCCCTTCACCTCGGTGGTCGATCCAACGTCCGGTACCTCAGCAGATCCCTTTGCCATGTGCTCTCCCGCCGCGCCGGTAGCACTCCCGGCAGTTATCGCCTCTGTCCACGCGCCGTGGCCTCAGCACGAATACGGAAATGATATCCCATTTCAATAGAAAACGGCCACGCTTTTCTCCGTCCGGCGTGCCCCCCCAGCCGAGCCCGGGGAGGCCCTGGCCGAGGGCGATCACACCTTTAGAGGGCTCCTGGCAAGGTGAGCGTGTGCCGTGGCGCCCTCACCTTTGGCTTTAGCGGACCAGGAGAGACCTTCTCGCTGCGGCTGGGGAGGATCTTGCTCTGCTTAACCGGTTCTGCGCTGGAAAGAGTCCCGACCCAAAAAACGAGCTGCCGTCTCCGTACCAGTAGTCTGGTGCCTAATGTAGGATTTTCGCGTACAATCCATTGCCTTTTTTCTCAAGTTTTGGGAGAATGCTGCGATAATAGGAGCAGCAGATTCATCAACCGGCACCGGCAGGATCACCTTGACCCCGAGCATCGCACAGATTAAATACCGCGTCAGGTGCGGTGTCGGTCTCATCCTCGCGGCCGTACTCGGCATCTCGGTCTGGAGTATCGTCTCCGAGCGCGCCAACACCCTGCGCGCCGCCGAGAAGCTCGCATCCGGCTACGTCCGCGCGCTCGCCGAGCACAGCCAGAGCGCCTTCTCGGAGGCCGACTCGATGCTGAGGGTGCTGCAAAGGGAGATCGAGCGTTCCGGCGGTCTCGAGCGGGTGGATCACGACGAACTGCTCCGGGAGATGCGTGACCAGGTGAGCCAGGTGCCCCAGATCGGCTCCCTGTTTCTGGTCGACAGCGCCGGCGTTTTGCGCCTGAACTCCGGAAGTGGCCCCCACCAGAGAATCAGCATCGCCGACCGCGACTACTTCAGGACCTACCTGGAAAACCCGCACCTTGGGCTCAGCATCAGCAAGCCGATCCTAAGCCGCTTGGTGCACCGCTGGCGCTTCAACCTGATGCGCCCGCTGAACCCTCCCGGGACCCCCTTCGCGGGGCTGGTGGCCCTCGGGTTCGAGACCAGGTTCTTCAGCAGCTTCTTCTCCCAGGGGACCCTGGGGCCCAGGGGGCGCGTGGTGCTGATCCGCGAGGACGGCGTGCCGCTGGTCTACGCCCCGTACCGGGAGGACGGCTTCAAGCTCGACTTCACCAAGTCCACCCTGTTTCGCGAAAAGCTCCCCAATTCCCCGACCGGCGTCTACCACGTGCGTAACGCCCTCACCTTCAAGCAGCCCTACATCGCCGCCTACCAGCGCCTGGAACGCTACCCGGTGGTGGCCCTGGTCACCCTGCACGAAGGAGACGTGCTGGCTCCCTGGGCCCGGAAGGCGGCCACCCAGATGAGCCTCATGCTGGGGCTGTGCCTGGTCTTATTGGTCCTTACCTGGTTCTTTTTCCGGCACCTGGACCGCCTGGAGCTGGCGCTGGTCACGGTGAGCGACCAGCAGCGCCAGCTGGAGATCAAGGCGGAACAGATCGACTCCGCCAGCGAGGCGATCCTGCTTTTGGACCTCGAGGGGCGGCTCACCCAGTTCAACCACGCCCTTTGCGGCATGACCGGCTATCCGGCCCACGAGCTGTTGGGGCGGCACCTGCACGAGATAGAGCCTCCCGAGTACGCCCGACGGGTCGCTGAGAACCTGGCGCAGCTCAAGCTGCACGGCCAGGCGAGCTTCGAATCCGCCTACCTCACCAAGGCCGGCCAGGTGGTGCCGATCGAGGTCAATTGCCGCCTCATGGAGAGCCAGGGGCGCACGCTGGTACTCAGCATCGCCCGCGACATCACCCAGAGGAAACGCGACCAGCTGAGGGAACAGGCCCGGCGCGACCTGCTGGAGCAGATCGCCAGCGGGGTCGCCCTGGATCAGCTCCTCGAGGGGATCGTGCGCTTCGTCGAGCAGGAACTCCCCGGGGCGCTCTGCTCGGTGCTTTTGGCCGACGAGCGCGGCGAGCGCCTGTGCCACGGCGCGGCCCCCAGCCTGCCGCCGGAGTACAACCGGGCCGTGGACGGCATCGCCATCGCACAGGGGATCGGTTCCTGCGGCACCGCGGCGTTCCTCAGGCGGCGCGTCGTGGTGACCGACATCGCGACCCACCCGTACTGGAAGGGGTTCCAGCCGGCCCGCAACGCCGAGCTGCGCTCCTGCTGGTCCGAGCCGGTCCTCTCGGCCGACGGCGAACTTTTCGGGACCTTCGCCATCTACCACCGCGAGGTGCGCTCCCCCAACGACGAGGAGATCTCGCTCATCGTGTCGGCCGCGCACCTGGCGAGCATCGCCATCGGCCGGGTACGCGGCGAGGAACGGCGCCGCGCGCTCGAGGAGCAGCTGCGCCAGGCGCACAAGATCGAGGCGGTGGGGCAATTGGCCGCCGGGGTCGCCCACGACTTCAACAACCTGCTCACCCCGATCTTCGTCTATGCCGACATGATCCGCAGCAGTTTGCCCGAGACGGCCCCCCAGGTGCGCCAGATCGAGGCCGTGCTCAAGGCGGCGCACAAGGCGGCGGACCTGACCCGCAAGCTCCTCTCCTTCGGTCGCAGGCAGGTGATGCACATGGGGCCCCTCGACCTGAACGAGGTGATCACCTCCTTCGGCGACATCATGCGCACCACCGTGAAGGAGAGCATCTCGCTCGAATTGAGGCTCACCGCCGAGGGGGCCTGGGTGCAGGCGGACCGGGGGCAGCTGGAGCAGGTACTGCTCAACTTCGCGGTCAACGCCCAGGACGCCATCGCCGGAAACGGGGCGATCACCGTGGAGACCGGTCACCTGGTGCTGGACGACGAGTACGCCCGCCTGCACGCAGGGGTGAAGCCGGGGCGCTACGTGCTCCTCGCCTTCTCGGACAACGGCTGCGGCATGGACGAGGAGACCCTGCGCCACATCTACGAGCCGTTCTTCACCACCAAGGAGGCCGGTCGGGGTACCGGGCTCGGCCTTGCCACGGTGTACGGCATCGTCAAACAGCACGACGGCTACATCGAGGTCTGGAGCCGGCCGGGGCAGGGGACCACCTTCAAGATCTTCCTCCCGCTCGCCGAGGCAGCGGCTGGGGGAGCGCCGCTCGAGGAGCGCGAGACGGCGGTGCGGCGCGCCCTGGGCTCGGGAAAATCGATCCTCCTGGTCGAGGACAACGCCCTGATCCGGGACATGGCGCGGGATCTCCTGGAGGGGTACGGCTACCGGACGCTGGTGGCCGGCACGCCGCTTGCGGCCCTGGAGCTCGCCACGGTCCCGGGAGAGCGGATCGACCTTCTGGTAAGCGACGTGGTGATGCCGGAGATGAACGGCCCCGAGCTCTACGAGCGGATCCTGAAGCACCACCCCCAGCTGCCGGTACTCTACATCTCCGGCTACACGGGGAACGTGGTGCTGCACAAGTCGCCCCTTGAGCTGGAAACCGGCTTCCTCACCAAGCCCTTCACCCTCGAGCAGTTCCTGGAGCGGATCCGCGGCCTCCTGGGGGACTGAGGAGGGGGACGCTCCCCAACGAGAAGCTGCCGTCAGGGACGGTCCGGAAGAGGACTGTCCCCGCAGCGATCGCGGCTCTCCCCATTGTCGAAGCCCCTTCCGCCTCACGTTTCCCCCCCGACTCTCTCGCGCTGGACAGCACCGCTTCAGCCGATCCCCGCTTCTGTCAAAGCCTCAACCGCACCTCCCTTAGATCTTCATAGCGACTCACTCTGGCAGGCCCGATCCTGAAGCGGCGAGCTCACCGAGAGCAAACTTCGCGCGCAGGTGTTATCATTTGCCATACCCTGGGAGCTTGAGTCGCTGCTCAGAGAGAGCCGGGGCAGGGGAGGAAGCTATGGACGCGCAGCTCATCGAACCGGACACTCCGGAAAACCGGATCCTCATAGAGAACGTGCACCCGGCGGACTGGGTCAACCCGGAGCCGCGCGGGCGCTACAACCTGGTGGTCATCGGCGCCGGCACGGCGGGACTGGTTTGCGCCGCCGGTGCGGCCGGGCTCGGCGCGCGGGTGGCGCTCGTCGAGCGGCAGCTTTTTGGGGGGGACTGCCTCAACGTGGGGTGCGTCCCCTCGAAGGCGCTGATCCGCACCGCGCGCGCCGCCTTCGACGCCCGCAGCTCTGCCGAGTATGCCGCGCCGGGCGGTGAGGGGGCCCGGGCCGATTTCGCCACCGCCATGCAGCGCCTGCACCGGTTGCGTGCCAAGCTGAGCGCACACGACTCGGCGCGCCGCTTCCGGGACGAGCTCGGGGTCGACGTCTACCTGGGCCAGGCATTTTTCACCGGCCCGAACACCGTGCAGGTGGCCGGCAAGACCCTCGAGTTCAGCCGCGCCGCCCTCTGCACCGGCGCCCGTGCGGCTGCCCCGGACATCCCGGGGCTCGAGGAGGTGGGCTACCTTACCAACGAGACGGTCTTCTCGCTGAGCGAACTCCCGCAGCGGCTTGCCGTGATCGGTGCCGGCCCCTTAGGGTGCGAGCTCGCCCAGGCCTTCGCCCGGCTGGGGAGCCGGGTCACCCTCCTGCAGCACGCCCCGCAGATCCTCCCCCGCGAGGACCCGGACGCCGCGGCCCTGGTGGCGGAGTCGCTCGGGCGCGACGGGATCGAGCTGGAGCTGGGGGTGCGCATCATCGAGGCGAAACGTGAGGGAAGCGAGAAGCTCTTGCGGCTCCAGGGGGGCTCGGGAATCCGGGAGCTGGCGGTGGACGCCATCCTGGCCGGGGTCGGGCGGGCACCCAACCTGGAGGGGCTCGCCCTGGAGGCCGCAAGGATCCGCTACGACAAAAACGGCGTCCTGGTGAGCGACACCCTGATGACCTCGAACCCCCGGGTCTACGCCGCCGGCGACATCTGCTCGGTGCACAAGTTCACCCACACCGCCGACGCCCAGGCCCGCATCGTCATCGCCAACGCGCTCTTCGGGGGCCGGCAGCGCAGCTCGCGGCTCACCATCCCCTGGTGCACCTACACCGACCCCGAGATCGCCCACGTGGGGCTCTACGAGAAGGAGGCGCGGGAAAAGGGGCTCGAGGTGGCGACCTTGACCGTACCGCTCTCCGAGGTGGACCGCGCGGTATTGGACGGCGAGAGCGCCGGGTTTGCCCGGGTACACCTGAAAAAGGGGACCGACACCATCCTGGGCGCGACCGTGGTGGCGCGGCACGCCGGCGAGATGATCGGCGAGCTTTCCCTGGCCATCACCTCCGGGCTGGGGCTCGCCGCCATCGGCAAGACCATCCACCCCTATCCCACCCAGGTCGAGGCGGTACGGAAGCTGGCCGACGCCTACCAGCGCACCCGGCTGACCCCGCTGGTGAAGCGGCTTCTCGCCGCCTGGCTCGCCTGGCAGCGCTAGCCCCGGGGAGCCGGGCCTGCCGCGGCGGTTTGGGGCAGAAAACCCTTGCAAAGCGGGGCGACAACGGCCAAAGTAGCGCGATCATCTCCCCTGGAGTCCCCATGAACCTGAAAAAGCTCCTCCTTGTCGCGGCGGCCCTCGTGGCGGTCGTCCTCTTCTTCTACCTGGACCTCGGCCGTTTCCTCACCTTAAGCTCCCTGAAGGCGAACCGGCAGTGGCTCATCGACTACTACGGCTCGCACGGCGCCATCACGGTGGCGGCGTTCATGGCGATCTACATCCTGCAGACCGCGCTGTCGCTCCCCGGGGCGGCCGTGCTCTCCCTGGCCGCGGGTGCCATCTTCGGCTCGCTGTGGGGGACCCTGTACGCGGTCCTGGCGGCGACCCTCGGCGCGACCCTCGCATTCCTGGTGACCCGCTACCTCTTGCGCGACCTGGTCGCCGCCCGTTTCGGCGGGCGCCTGGAGGGGCTCAACCGGGAACTGGAGAGCCGCGGCCTCAACTACCTCCTCTTCCTGCGGCTGGTGCCGCTCTTCCCGTTCTTCCTGATCAACCTGGCCGCAGGCCTCACCCGGCTCCCCTTGCGCAACTTCGTCCTGGGGACCTTCATCGGCATCATCCCGGGGGGCTTCGTCTTCGTGAACGCCGGCGCCAGCCTGGCCGGCATCTCCTCTCTGCGCGACGTCGCCTCCCCCCGCGTCCTGGGCTCCTTTGCGCTGCTCGGGCTCTTCGCCCTGATCCCGGTTTTCTACGGGAAACTGAAGAGCCGCGGGGGAAACCCGCCGGGCTCCCATTCACATTAAAGCGGCCACGGCCTCGCTTTTGACATCCCGGACCCGTCGTCTACACTCTATCTGGGATGTTAACTGCTAATGAAAGGGCCACCCGTCCATGCCAGAAGAGATCCTCGCCAGTTTTCAGGTCCGCCGCCTGAGCATCCTCGACGAACAGGGTCACGCCGACCCGGAGCTCCTCCCCGGGCTCTCCGACGACGAGCTGTTACGCCTGTACCGGGCCATGGTGCTGGCCCGCACCTTCGACGAGCGGGCCGTCGCCCTGCAGCGCGAGGGGCGGCTGGGGACCTACCCCCCCATCATGGGGCAGGAGGCGGCCCAGGTGGGGAGCGCCCTGGCACTCACCCCCGCCGACTGGGTCTTCCCCTCCTTCCGCGAGATGGGGGTGCACCTCACCCTGGGCTACCCCGCCGTGCAGCTGCTCCAGTACTGGACCGGGGACGAGCGCGGTCAGAAGACCCCCGAAAACCTCAACATCTTCCCCTTCTGCGTGGCCGTGGCAAGCCAGATCCCCCAGGCGGTGGGTGCTTCCTTCGCGCTCAAGTACCGGCGCGACCCCGGCGCGGTCGCGGTCTACTTCGGTGACGGGGCGACCTCGAAGGGGGACTTCCACGAGGGGCTCAACATGGCCGGCGTGTTCCGGCTCCCGGTGGTCTTCATCTGCCAGAACAACCAGTGGGCCATCTCGGTTCCCCTGAAGGGGCAGACCGCCGCGCAGACCCTGGCGCAGAAGGCGATCGGCTACGGCTTCGAGGGGATCCAGGTGGACGGCAACGACGTCTTCGCGGTGTACCGCGCCACCCGCGAGGCGCTGGAGAAGGCGCGGAGCGGGGCTGGTCCCACCTTCATCGAATGCCTCACCTACCGGATGGCCGATCACACCACTGCCGACGATGCGGCGCGCTACCGCTCCCCTGAGGAGGTGGCGCTTTGGCGCAGACGGGATCCGATTCTGAGGCTGGAGCGCTACCTGGCGGGGCGCGGACTGTGGGTGGAGGCCGATGCCGCGCAGGCCCGGGAGGCGGCCGGGGAACTGGTCGATGCTGCGGTGCGCGAGATGGAAGCGCTCCCGGCGCCGGCCAAGGAGGAGATGTTCGACACGATGCTCGCCTCGTTGGGCCCGCGCCAGGCAGGGCAAAGGAAGGGACGCTGACATGGCCCAGTTGAACATGGTACAGGCGATCAACCAGGCGCTCGCCGAGGAGATGGCGCGCGACCAGCGGGTGGTGCTTTTGGGCGAGGACATCGGCCGCGACGGCGGGGTCTTTCGTGTCACCGAGGGGCTCTTCGGGCGTTTCGGCGCCGAGCGGGTCATCGACACGCCGCTCTCCGAATCGGCCATCGTGGGTGCCGCCGTCGGCATGGCTGCCTGCGGGCTGCGGCCGGTGGCCGAGATCCAGTTCATGGGGTTCACCTACTCCGGGTTCGAGCAGCTGGTGGCGCACGCGGCGCGTCTTAGGACCCGCTCGCGGGGGCGCTTTGGCTGCCCCTTGGTGCTGCGCACCCCGTACGGCGGCGGCATCAAGGCCCCCGAACTGCACGAGGAGAGCACCGAGGCGCTTTTCTGCCAGAGCCCGGGGTTGAAGGTGGTAGTGCCCTCCGGCCCCTACACCGCGAAGGGGCTCCTCCTGTCGGCGCTGCGCGATCCGGACCCGGTGCTTTTCCTCGAGCCGACCCGGCTCTACCGCATGCTGCGCGAGGAGGTCCCCGAGGGGGAGTACACGGTGGAGCTCGGGCGGGCGCGGGTGGCGCGGGCGGGGACGCAGGTCACCGTGCTTGCCTGGGGGAGCATGCTGGAGCGGGTCCTGAAGGCGGTGGCGAATTACGATGCCGAGGTGATCGACCTGCTCACCCTGAACCCGTTCGATGCCGAGACCGTGCTCGCCTCGGTGGCCAAGACCGGCCGGGTGGTGATCGTGCACGAGGCGGCGAAGACCGCGGGTTTTGGCGCCGAACTCGCAGCCACCATCGCCGAGGAGGCGATTTTGCACCTGCGGGGGCCGGTTTTGCGGGTGGCGGCACCCGATGTGCCGGTCCCGCTGGCGCGGCTCATGGACCACTACCTGCCGAGCATCGAGCAGGTGAAGGCGGCGCTTGACGAGGTGCTGCGCTACTAGGGGCACCGGTGGAATCCAGTTGATCGGTCCGATCCGTCGGATCGTTCCGATGAAAAGCACCGCAACACAAAGGAGCGCTCATGCCGTTTGACTTCAAGCTGCCCGACCTGGGCGAGGGGATCGCCGAAGTGGAGGTGCGCCAGTGGCTGGTGGCCGAAGGGGACCAGGTCGCCGAGCACCAGCCGGTCCTCGAGGTGGAAACCGACAAGGCGGTGGTCCAGGTGCCGGCGCCGCGCTCGGGTGTTGTCGCGCGCATCCACCGCCGCCCCGGCGAGGTGGTCAAGGTCGGCGAAACGCTGGTGACCATCGCGGAGAGCGGCGCAGATGCGGCCCCGCGCCCCCGCTCGGTCGGCATCGTCGGGGAACTCCCCGATGCCGACGACCTGGCGCCCCCCGCATCCCCCCAGGAATTCGCCGGCCTCGCCACCCCCATGGTCCGCAAGCTGGCCCGCGAGCGCGGCATCGACCTGCGCTTTGTGACGGGAAACGGCCCGCGCGGCTGCATCACCCCTGAGGACCTGGACCGTTTCGAGGCCGTCCGCGAGGGACGGGAGGCGGCGCCGCAACCGATCACCGCCTCTTCCCCACAGGAGTTGGAGCGCCGCAGCGGCGACTGGGAGAGCTTCGGACCGGTGGAGCGGGTCGAATTGCGGGGCCTAAGGCGCGCCATCGCCCGCAACGTGCTCGCCGCCCAGTGCCGCAGCGCCTTCGTCACCAGCATGGAAGAGGTGGACATCACCGAGATCTGGGAGCTGCGCGCCCGCGAGCAGGGGGAGGTGGAGGCGCGCGGCAGCCACCTCACCTTCCTCCCCTTCTTCATCAAGGCGGCCCAGCACGCGCTGCGCGAGCACCCCATGCTGAACGCCTCCATCGACGACGCCACCCAGACCATCATCGTCAAGAAGCACTACCACTTCGGCATCGCGGTCGCCACCCCCGAGGGGCTCATGGTGCCGGTGATCCGTGACGTGGAGAAAAAAAGCATCATCGAACTGGCCCAGGCGATCCAGGAGCTGGGGCGCAAGGCCCAGGAACGCACCATCTCACGCGAAGACCTGCGCGGCTCGAGCTTCACCATCACCAACTACGGGCACTTCGGCGGTACCTTCGCCACCCCCATCATCAACTGGCCGGACGTGGCCATCCTCGGTTTCGGCCGCATCGTGGAACGCCCCTGGGTGCACCGCGGCCAGATCGCCATCCGCAGGATCGTCCCGGTCTCGCTCACCTTCGACCACCGGGTGACCGACGGCGCCGAGGCCGCGCAGTTCCTCGGCAAGGTGCTCCGCTCCCTGGAGGACCCGGGGCTCCTCTTCATCGAAGGGAGCTGAGCGCTGCCGGCTCAGTCGAGAAAAACTCTGTCATTTTATCCGTTTAAGATGTAGAGTGTGCCCCAATCCCACTGGCGAGGAACCACCGATGGCCCAGCGCTCCATACCCTGCCCGCACTGCGGCACCCAGATCGATCCCCGCGAGGACTCCTGCCCCTGGTGCGGCACCAAGCGCCCCAGTCTCTGGGCCCGCCTGACCGGCGGCGGCGCGCGCGGCGACGGCGACCGGTTCGTGAAGGCCATCATCGCTGCCAACGTCGCCTATTTCCTGCTCTCCCTGGTCGTCAGCGGGCGTGGCGAGTGGAGCGCCAACCCGCTCAGTTTCCTCTCCCCCGACCAGCGCAGCCTGATGCTCCTGGGGGCCACCGGTTCGGTTCCGGTCCTCTCCTTCGGCAGGTTCTGGACCCTCATCTCGGCAAGCTACCTGCACGGCGGCCTGTTGCACATCTTCTTCAACATGATGGCCCTGCGCCAGATCGGTCCCTGGGTGAGCGCGGAGTTCGGGGCGAACCGGATGTTCGCCATCTACACCCTAAGCGGCGTGATCGGCTACGTCGCCTCCTGCCTGGCCGGGGTCTCGGTGACCATCGGCGCCTCCGCCTCGGTCTGCGGCCTCATCGGCGCGCTCTTCTACTTCGGCAAGGCCCGCGGCGGCAGCTACGGCGCCGCCGTCTCGCGCGAGGTGAGCGGCTGGCTGATCAGCCTGGTGCTCTTTGGCCTGATCATGCCGGGGATCAACAACTGGGGGCACGGCGGCGGGGTGGTGGGGGGCGTGGTGCTCGCCCGGGTGCTCGGCTTCCGCGCCCAAAGCCGGGACAGCGCAGGCCAGCGCCTGCTCGCCCTGGCCTGCGCCGTGGCGACCGTTTTGGCCCTCCTCTGGGGGGGGCTCCTCGCCGTTACTGTCATCTTCCTCTAGCCGCCTGCCGCGCAGTTCGGGCCCGATTCCCCGAGCTGCGCCGCACCCCGCCGCAACGCCTGCGCTCCCTGCCCCATCATTGACAACGTTTAATCGCAAAACTGCTGAATTCTCTCCGGTTTTAATGTATGGTGTGGCAAAACAACCGTATTGGGGGAGTAGATGAGCGTTCATGAAATTAATCACCCGCTGGTGAAGCACAAGATCGGCCTCATGCGCGAGGCGGGAATCAGCACCAAGAAGTTCCGCGAGCTGACCGCCGAGGTGGCTTGCCTGTTGGCCTACGAGGCAAGCCGGGACTTCCCGCTCGAGGAGCGCACCATCGAGGGGTGGGACGGCAGCCCGGTCAAGATTCAGCAGATCAAGGGGAAGAAGGTCACCGTGGTCCCCATCCTGCGCGCCGGCATCGGGATGCTGGACGGGGTCATGGACATGATCCCGAATGCCAAGGTGAGCGTGGTGGGGCTGGCCCGCAACGAGCACACCCTGGAGGCGCACACCTACTTCGAGCGTTTCGTCGGTAAACTGGACGAGCGCCTGGCCCTCATCGTGGACCCGATGCTCGCCACCGGCGGCTCCATGGCGGCCACCATCGAGATGCTGAGAAAGGCCGGCTGCCGCCAGATCCGCGTCCTCTGCCTGGTGGCGGCTCCCGAGGGGCTCGCCAAGATCACTAAGGCCTACCCGGAGCTCGACATCTACGTCGCCGCCATCGACGAGCGTTTGAACGAAAACGGCTACATCATCCCGGGGCTGGGGGATGCGGGCGACAAGATTTTCGGCACCAAGTAATCTCCCGTCGCGCGGTTCACGCCGATTGCGGTCTGCAGGAAAAATCCCACTAAACGAGGTTCGTGTATGTCGGAAGTCAAAGAGCCGGTGTGGCGCCAAGCGCTCTCCGGCGCCCAGATTCTTTTTGTCGCATTTGGTGCATTGGTATTGGTACCGATCCTTACCGGGATGAACCCGAGCATGGCGCTTCTGGGCGCCGGCATCGGCACCCTCATCTTCCAGGCGGCCACCGGTCGCCAGGTACCTATCTTCCTGGGTTCCTCCTTCGCGTTCATCGCACCGATCATCTACAGCACCCAGACCTGGGGGCTCCCCGCCACCATGGGCGGCCTCTTCGTCGCCGGTTGGCTCTACCTGATCCTGGCAGCCGTGATCAAGCTGCGCGGCGTGGAGTTCATCCACCACATCATGCCGCCGGTGGTGGTCGGTCCGATCATCATGGTGATCGGCCTCGGGCTTGCGAACGTCGCGGTCAACATGGCCATGGGGAAGACCGGCGACGGCAAGGCCGTACTCGTCGAGTACAACACCGCCCTCTTGGTGGCCGCCGCCTCGCTTGCCACAACCGCCGCCGTGGCGACCAAGGCCCGGGGGATCTTCCGGCTTTTGCCGGTCCTCTCCGGCGTCGCCGTGGGCTACCTGCTCTCCATGACGCTGGGCCTTGTCGACTTCTCCAAGATCGCCGCGGCCCCCTGGATCGCCATCCCCAACTTAGTGGCGCCCCAGTGGAACATGTCCGCGATCCTCTTCATGTTCCCGGTCGCCCTGGCACCGGCCATCGAGCACGTGGGCGACGTCGTGGCCATCGGCGCGGTGACCAGCAAGGACTACACCGAGAAGCCCGGCCTGCACCGCACCATGCTTGGTGACGGCCTCGCGGTCTGCTCCGCGGCGCTGATCGGCGGGCCTCCGGTCACCACCTACGCCGAGGTCACCGGCGCCGTCATGATCACCCGCTGCTACAACCCGGTCATCATGACCTGGGCCGCCGGCTTCGCCATCGTGATGGCCTTCTTCGGGAAGTTCAACGCGATCCTGCAGTCCATCCCGGTGCCGGTCATGGGGGGGATCATGATGCTCCTCTTCGGCTCCATCGCCTCGGTCGGCCTCAACACCCTGATCCACGCCCGGGTCGACCTGAACAAGGCGCGCAACCTGGTGATCGTCTCCCTGGTGCTGGTCTTCGGCATCGGCGGCCTGAGCGTCAGCGTCGCCGGGCAGCACCTGCACGGCGTGAGCCTGTGCGGTATCGCCGCCATCCTCTTGAACCTGATCCTCCCCAAGGACCAGGATGCCGTCGAAGAGGACGAAGAACCGGATACCATCGCCTAACCCTCCGGAACCACCTGCCTGACCCAAAGGAGCCTGTCGCCTTGCCGCGGCAGGCTCTTTTTTTCTCCCGCCCCAGCCGCAGATTCAGTTCGAGCTTCAGCTTCCTGCACCCGATTTCTGCTCCCCGCTCCCCCGCTCTTTTTTGGGTTCCGGCGGCCCCGTCGTTGCCAAGGTGGGGGCGCTCTGTATAATGATTAACGTTCTAGAATCTTGTGGGGGCGCTCACCGGACTACCCGGAAGGCCGCGAGGGGCCGCAGGGACAACAACTACGACAATCACCGTGACAAGGAGGTACTCATGAAGGGGAACGAGAAGATGATCGAGCAGCTCAACGTACGCCTGGCCGAGGAGCTGACCGCCTCGAACCAGTACATGGTGCACGCGGAGATGTGTGAGAACTGGGGCTACCAGCGGCTCCACTCGGTTCTGCGCGGCCGGGCCATCACCGAGATGAAGCACGCCGAGAAGCTCATCGAGCGCATCCTCTTCCTGGAGGGGAGGCCGATCGTCAGCAAGCTGAACCCGATCAACATCGGCTCGGAGGTCCCCAAGATGCACCAGTTCGACCATGCCCTCGAGGAGAGCACCATCCGCGGCTACAACGAGAGCATCCGCATCGCCGTCGAGCTGGGAGACAACGGCACCCGCGAGCTGCTCAAGTCGATCCTCACCCAGGAGGAGGAGCACATCGACGAGATCGAGGCGCACCTGGACCAGATGGCCCAGATGGGGGTCCCGAATTACCTGGTGGATCAGGTCCGCTCCTGATCCACCAGCTGCAGCGAAACGAAAAAGAGCGCCAGGGATTTTCCCTCGCGCTCTTTTTTTGTCCCCGGTCCGGTCCGGCTAAGGCATGGCCTCCAACTCGGCCAGCCGCTGGCGCAGGGCCTTCTCCTTTTGCCATTTGGCGGTGACGTTCCTCATGATAGCGGCGGTTCCCGCGATCTCGCCGTTGGCATCCCGGATGATGGTCATCGAGAACTCGGTGGAGATCCGGCTGCCGTCCTTTTTCAGCGCCGGGGCCGCCAGGAGATCCTTTGCGTAACGGGTCACCCCGGTCTGCATCACCTTGGCGTACCCTTCCCAGTGCCGTGCCCGCTGGTTCTCGGGGATGAAGATGTCGAGCGACTGCCCCAGCGCCTCCTGGGCGCTAAAGCCGAGCATCTCTTCGGCTCCGCGGTTCCAAAGCCGGATCAAGCCGGCACGGTCCGAATAGATGATGGCATCGTTGCTGTTCTCTATCAGCTGCCGGTGGAGATCGTCCAGAGATAATGCTGCTTCCATGCTCGCCTCCTCACAAGTTTTCCCCAAGGATAACACAGTATACGCGCGGCGTCCCGATCACCTGGCTCTCGCCGCTGTCTCACCGGATACGCCTTGCCGGTTGAGAGAGTTGAACGATTAGCCTGCTCTCACGAGACAATTTCTAAAGCGCGCGAATATTTTGCCGATACTGTTTACAGCTCGCTAGGAGTAGCACGAAGGAGGTCCGATGCTGAAAAAGAAACTGATGCACAAAATACTTGCCATCATAGGGGTCACCCTCGGCATAGGTATAAGTATCGTTGGCATCCTGGCGATCTGGTTGCAGTACCAGGCCAGCATCGATCTTCAGGTAAAAAACAGCCACACCATGATCAAGGTGATCGTAAACGAGATCTCCGAGTTCATGATGAAGGACGATTCCAAGGCGGTGTTCAACCTCGCCAAGGTCGCCAAGGACCAGCGCTTCGGCTTCGACCTGAAGATCTACGGCGCGGAGGGGAAGGATCCCTCGGGGTCCGTGAACCAGGAGGCACTGAAGGCATTTTCCACCGGCAAGATCCAGGAAGCGCGCCTGGTGCAAGACGGCGAGCACGTGCTGCGCTCCGTGGTCCCGCTCGCCAACGAGCAGCGCTGCAAGCAGTGCCACGACGGCCAGGGGAGCTACCTCGGTGCGGTGGTGCTCAGCTCGTCGCTGGAACAGGGGTACCAGAGCGCAGTCCGCATGACCCTCATGCTGGTACTGGCGGGGTGCAGCTTCTTCGCGGTGATGATGGCCAGCATGTACCTCTTCTTCAAAAAGACCATCGTGCGCGACATCCTCAACTTCTCCGCCAAGCTTAAAGACATCGCCGAAGGGGATGGGGATCTCACCAAGGAGATCGCCATCAACTCCGAAGACGAGATAGGCGACCTGGCCGGACACATCAACCACCTGGTCCGCAAGCTGCGCGAGACCATTTCCGTACTCTACCTTTTGGCCGAGAACATCTCGGTATCGCTGTGCCAGGTCTCGGAACGGACCCAGCGCACCCTGGTCTCGGTGGCGGACCAGAAGGACCGCTCCCAGTCGGTGGCGGTGGCCGCCGAGGAGATGGCCGCCACCCTCAACGTGGTGGCGGGGAACACCCACCAGGCAGCCGGCTTCTCCGCCCAGGTCGACCAGGCGGCGAGCGAGGGGATGTCGGTGGTGGACGTGGCCTGCAGCAGCATCGAACTGGTGCGCGAGAACGTGACGCAGACCCTGGAGACGGTGGGGAAACTGGAATCGTCTTCGGCGCGCATCGGCGACATCATCAGCTTGATCGAGGACATCGCGGACCAGACCAAGCTCTTGGCGCTCAACGCCGCCATCGAGGCTGCCCGGGCCGGCGAGCACGGCCGCGGCTTCGCGGTGGTGGCCGACGAGGTGAAAACCCTCTCGGAGCGCACCGCCACCTCCACCAAGGAGATCGCCGAGATTATCGGCACCATCGAGGTGGAGAGTCGCGCGGCTGCCCGCTCCATCGCCGAGGAGCAGGTGCGCGTCGCGGAGGGGGTGGAGAAATCGAGCGCGGCCCGGCAGTGCCTGGAGCGGATCCACGCCCTGGCCGGCGAGACCGCCGGTCTCATCAACCAGATCGCCTCGGCCACCGAGGAGCAGAGCGCGACCACCAACGAGATCTCGGAGAAGATCCACGGTGTCTCGCAGGCCGCGGTCTCGGTGCATGCAGAGATGCAGTCGAGCGAAAAGGCCTGCATCATGCTAAGCGGCGTGGCCGAGCAGATCTTCTCGACCGTCGGGAAGTTCAGCGTCGGCAACCGGCACGACGCCATGAAGGATCTGGCCCGCGAGCTGCGCGACCGGGCGGTGGCCGCCCTGGGGAGGGCGCTCGCCGAGAACCGCATCTCCGCGGCAGACCTGAACGATCGCAATTACCGTCCCATCCCGGGGACCGCACCGCAGAAGTACAACACCGCCTTCGACAAGCTCTTCGACCAGGTGATCTCGCCGATCCAGGAGGAGGTGCTGGCGCGGCAGGGTTCGGTCCTCTTCGCCATCGTGGTTGACGACCACGGCTACGTGGCCAGCCACAACCTGCGCTACAGCAAGCCCTTGACCGGCGATCCGGAGAGCGACAAGGTCAACAATCGGACCAAGCGCATCTTCAACGACAAGACCGGGCTGAGGGCGGCCCAGAATACCGAGGCGTTCCTCTTGCAGACCTACCTGCGCGACACCGGCGAGGTCATCAACGACCTCTCCACGCCGATCTACTTCAACAACAGGCATTGGGGCGCGGTGCGCATAGGTTACAAGGCGGAATAAGTCACCACGCGCTGACAGACCTGCGGAGAATTGAAGCCTGCTTCCCGCGTCTGTCTCCCGCGAGCCTTGCCTGACTCTCAGAAGGACCATCAAAAAGGGCCGCTCCGTTATACCGGACGGCCTTTTCTCATTTCTCCACATCTGGATCCAATCAAAATATTTGTAATCACACGGCTTTGACAGGAAACGTTTCTGTCTTACAATAGCCAAACGGACTCTGCGACATCCTGAGTCAATAGTGGTGGACCTGATGAGAGTCGCTATGCCGGCTCCTCCTGCGAGGTTTCCTGCCAGTAAGGATATTTGCTCTTGACGGGGCGTGCGTTCAGGATTAGATTGCATACTGTATACAGTGTGGCGCGCGCTGTGCGGTCCGTCTGCCGGGGGAGTTGCCGGTGCGGCCCGCGGGGGCAGGCACCCAGCGCCGCAGCCGGTCAGGGACTTTTAACCTTGACTATGTAAACACTGTTGAGTAAAATCCGGTTCTACTTTGGCCCGAAGACCGCAAGCTCCTGAAGATTCCGGCAGCGGAGGTGGATCGTGGTGCCGTTGAATTTACAGTCGTTTCGTAAAGTTGACTGGAATTTTCTGTAAACATTAAAACAAAACAGGAGGAAGAAGATGTCCGAGTACGGCACCCTGCAAGACCGCGTACAGTGCAAATCCCTTTTGAACAAGGTCATGACCCCCGAGCAGACCATCCCGTTCTTCAAGGCGGGGATGAACCTCGGCTGGTCCGGCTTTACCCCGGCCGGTTACCCGAAAGTCGTGCCCATCGCGCTCGCCAACCACGTCGAGCAGAACAACCTGCAGGGCAAGCTCAAGTTCAACCTCTTCATCGGCGCCTCCGTCGGTGCCGAGACCGAGGACCGCTGGGCGAGCCTGGACATGATCGACCGCCGCTGGCCCTACCAGACCGGCAAGAACATCGCCGCCGGCATCAACGCGGGTCGTATCCGCATGGGCGACAAGCACCTCTCCCTGTTCGCCCAGGACCTGGGCTACGGCTTCTACACCAAGGACTCCGAAACCGGCAAGCTCGACCTCGCCATCATCGAAGTCTCCGCCATCAAGGAAGACGGCAGCCTGGTCCCGACCTCCTCCTGCGGCGTCATCCCGGAGATCCTGATGATCTGCGACAAGATCATCGTCGAGGTGAACACCGGCCAGCCCTCTTTCGAAGGGATCCACGACCTGATCACCCCGCTCACCCCGCCTAACCGCCAGGTGTTCAACATCACCCACGCCGGCTCCCGCATCGGCGGCACCTCGATCCCCTGCGATCCCTCCAAGGTCGTCGCGGTGGTCGAGTCCAAGCTGCGCGACCAGGGGCGTGCCTTCGCCGAGCAGGACGACACCTCCGAGGCGATCGCCGGCCACATCATCGACTTCTTCAGCCAGGAAGTGAAGGCCGGCCGCCTCCCCAAGAACCTGCTCCCGATCCAGTCGGGCGTCGGCTCCATCGCCAACGCCGTCATCGGCGGTCTGGCCAAGGGCCCCTTCTCCAACCTGACCGTCTTCACCGAGGTGCTCCAGGACACCATGCTCGACCTCTTCGACTCGGGCAAGCTGGACATGGCCTCCTCCTGCTCGCTCTCCCTGTCGGCAAGCCCCGGCTTCCCGCGCTTCTTCGAGAACATGGACAAGTACTTCGACAAGATCGTGCTCCGTCCGCTCTCCATCTCCAACGCGCCGGAGCCGATCCGCCGTCTGGGTTGCATCGCGATGAACACCCCGGTGGAGATCGACATCTACGCGCATGCCAACTCCACCCTGGTGGGCGGTACCCGCATGATCAACGGCCTGGGCGGTTCGGGCGACTTCCTCAGGAACGGCTTCCTGAAGATGATGCACACCCCGTCCTCGCGCCCCTCGAAGACCGACCCGAACGGCATCTCCTGCGTCGTGCCGCACTGCTCGCACATCGACCACACCGAGCACGACCTCGACTGCGTGATCACCGAGCAGGGTCTGGCCGACCTGCGCGGACTGGCTCCCAAGGAGCGCGCCCGTAAGATCATCGAGAAGTGCGCCCACCCGGACTACAAGGCTCAGCTTACCGAGTACCTCGAGATCGCCGAGAAGGACTGCCTGGCCCGTAAGGTCGGCCACGAGCCGCAGCTTTGGGACCGCGCCTTCAAGATGCACCTCAACCTGGAGCGCAACGGCACCATGAAGCTCAAAAACTGGGACGTGAAAGTCGACCTCTGCGAATAGACACTCGCGCAGCATGAAACGAAAAGAGGCCCCGCCGGTTCCGGTGGGGCCTCTTTTCGTTTCATGCTGCTAACCGTTGCTGCGGCCGTTATCAGTAGCCGTTGCCGGCCCGGCGCACCGGCCCCGGTGCAGGCTCGCTCCCACCCTCCGGCGGGGGAGGTTCCGTAGCACCCCCCGCAGAAGGCTCTTCCCCGGGTGCCGCTGCGCTGTCGCCCGGCGCGCCTGGCTCCACGGCTTCCAGGTCGGCCGGCTTCATGAGGTCGGCTACCATCCTAAGCAGCGCCTCGGGGGAGCAGGGCTTGGCGATGAAGTTGTCGTGGTCGAAGCGGACCCCCTTGCGGTTCACGTCGTCCGGGGTGTAACCGCTGGTGAAGAGCACCTTGATCCCCGGCTTCAACTGGGAGATCTCGGTGTAGGCCTCCTTGCCGTTCAGCTTGGGCATCACCACGTCCATGATCACCAGCTGGATGGTGTCGCGGTGGGCGCGGAACTTTTCCAGGGCATCCTCGCCGTCCACCGCCTCGATCACCTGGTACCCCTGTCCCTCCAGGACCTGGCAGGTCAAAAGCCGGACCTCGGGGGCGTCCTCCACCACGAGGACCGTGCCGCTGCCGCGCAAGGGGAGGGGCTGGGTGGAGAGCGGGTGGGCGGCCTCGGGGCGCTCGGCGGGGATGGGGAGGTAGATGGAGAAGCTGGTCCCCTGGCCGGGTGCGCTGGCGATGTCGATGAAGCCGCTGTGCTGTTGCACGATCCCGTACACGATGGCGAGCCCGAGCCCCGTTCCCTTACCGACCTCCTTGGTGGTGTAGAAGGGCTCGAAGATGCGTGCCGTGGTGGTCGCGTCCATCCCCTTGCCGGTGTCGCTTATGGTGAGCGTGGCGTAGCTCCCCTCGGGGGCGCCGCCGAAGCCGGGGCCTGGGTTGGGGCCGAGTTCGGTGAGGCCGGTCTTGATGGTGAGCACCCCGCAGTGCTCCATGGCGTCGCGCGCGTTGGTCGCCAGGTTCATGAGGATCTGGTCGATCTGCCCCGCGTCGGCGACGATGGGGAGCGGCTGGTCCGAGTAGCTCAATACCAGCTCGATCTCCTCCGAGATCAGCCGGCGCAAGAGCTTCTCCATGCGCTCCACGATGCTGTTGAGCTCCATGGGCTGCAGGTGGATGGGCTGCTTGCGGCTGAAGGAGAGGAGCCCCTTGGTGAGGTGGGTGGCGCGGTCCGAGGCGAGCAGCACCTCGTCCAGGA
This sequence comes from Geomonas silvestris, assembly GCF_014193515.1. GTDB lineage: Bacteria > Desulfobacterota > Desulfuromonadia > Geobacterales > Geobacteraceae > Geomonas > Geomonas silvestris. Next base: position 163,091 of record NZ_BLXX01000005.1, read on the forward strand.
ACTTGATGGCCGGGTTGCCGGTTTCCAGGTGCATGCGCGCGAGGGTCGCGAAGCCGATGATGGCGGTCAGGAGGTTGTTGAAGTCGTGGGCGACGCCGCCGGCCAGCTGTCCCACTGCCTCCATCTTCTGGGACTGGCGCATCTGTTCGGAACGCTGCTTCTCAAGGTCGATGTAGCGCGCGTTGCGGATGCTCATCCCGATCACCGGGGCGATCCCCATCATGAGGCTCAGGTCGCTTTGCACCAGGGCCTTCTTGGTCCTGATGTTGTCCACCGCCAGGACCCCCAGCGACTCCCCCTCGCAGACGATGGGGCAGCAGAGGAAGGACTGGGCGCCGATGTCGTCGGCAAAGGACTTGCTGCGGGAGGAATGGACCTCGGCCACCTCGGAGAAGTCGTTGATGAGTACGGGCTTGCGCTCCCTGAAGCAGGTGACGAAGACCCCGCGGGACTCGGGGTTGCCGAGGTTGAACGAGGCCTTGCGCAAGACGGCGAGCTCCTCCTCGGAATAGCCGAAGCCGATGCGGAAGCTGAGCCTTTTGCTGTCGGGGTCAGCGAGCAGGATGAGGGCCCGGTCGTAGCTCAGCCGGTTCTCCAGGGCGCGCACCACGTTTTCCAGTACCTGATCGATGCCGGCCTGGTGGCTGATCGCCTGGCCCACCTCGTTCACCATGACCGCGTTTTTGTAGTTGGTGCCGGTTTGGTCCAAGAGCTCGTCGGTCGACTCCTTGAGGCTTGCCAGGGCGGAGACCAGCGTGTCCTTTTCCAGCCGGTTGCCGATGCAGGAGCAGGTCATGAAGGCGAAGAGGGCGGTGGGGATAAGGGCGAGGGAGATGCTCGGGTAGAAGGGGCCGAGTGCCAGGGCCGCGGCAGAAAGCCCGGGAACCAGGTAGTTTCTGAGCCGGCGCACCCTGAGGTAGAGCGGCTCCTTCCAGGAGACCAGGTAACGGCAGCTGGTGCCGCCGTCGAAGAGGCATTCCGGGTGTTCGATCTCCGCGTGGTTGCAGTCGAATGTCCCCAGGATCGCCTCGAAGAACCCCAGGCGGTTATCACACTGGAACGGGCTTTCGCTGACGCCGGGGGCGGGGGTAACGATGATCTCGATCCTGTTCGAGCTAAGGCGCCTGCTTTCGTAGCTGGCGGAGCGGGTCAGGTTGGCGCAGGCCTTTTCCAGGGCGGAGAAGGCGTTGCCCGGGCCGATCAGGCCGAGCAGGTACTTCTTGAAAACCCCCAGTCCCTGCACCGAGGCGGCGAACTGCCCCGCTTCCCGCGCGATGCGCTGGTTGCCCGTCGCGTGCATCAGGCCGCTTACGAACCGGTTCACCTGGCTTTGGGTGAACCAGTGTCCGACGTCGCTCACCTCGTAGGGCTGGATTCCGGCGTCCCGGAACAGGCGCTTCAGGTCGACCCCGGGATAGCGGCGCTCCACCAGCTTCACGTAGGCGTTGGTGATGCGGCTGTTGTAGAGGGGGCGTTCGCTCATCGACGTGTGGCTCCGGGTGGCGGCGACGGGTGTGCGTCTGTGGTCTTACGCGGCCGCTGCCAAAACGGCCCGCAGCTTCGACAGAAAATTCCTACAGTCGCTGCGGGTCCCCGCCAGTTTACCTTATTCATCGACAAGGGCAAGAGAAAACCTGAGCAAAATCGGGAATGTGACCGGAAATTAATCAAAAAGCCGTGATGTGAGGGCCAAATGGGGGGGGCGGAGAACCTGCTGCGGCGTTGCGGCGCGGCGGCACCGCGGGGCGGGGACGGTTCAGCTGCGGGCCTTGGGGTGGGCCTTGTCGTAGACCTCCATGAGCCGGTCGATGCTTACGTGGGTGTACTTCTGGGTGGTGGAGAGCGAGGCGTGCCCCAAGAGCTCCTGGATGGCGCGCAGGTCCGCCCCACCCTCGAGCAGGTGCGTGGCGAAGGTGTGCCTGAGGGTGTGCGGGGAGACCTTGCGCATGGCGGAGATGAGGAGCATGTGAGCATCGACGATGCGCGCCACCGAGCGCCGGGTGAGCCGGCCGCCCCGGACGTTCACGAAGAGCGGGCGGTCGGGCGGCGGGTTGCCGCGCTCCTCGAGGTACTCCTTGAGCGCTTGGCGGGCGTAGCTGCCGACCGGGACCAGGCGTTCCTTCCCCCCCTTGCCGAGCACCCGGGCCAGTCCCCCCTCGAGATCGAGGTGTGCGACGTCCATCCCGGTCAGCTCGCTCACCCTGATGCCGCAGGAGTAGAGGGTCTCCAGGACGGCCCGGTCGCGCAGCGGCAGGAGCCCGGTCACCCCCGGCGCATCGACCAGCGCGGTCACCTGGTCGATGTTCAGGTGGAACGGCAGGCGCTTCTCTTTCTTGGGGGGCGCCACCAGTTCGGCCGGGTTCTTCTCCAGCCTCCCCTCGCGCATCAGGAAGCGGAACAGGGCCCGCAGGGCCGAGAGCTTGCGTCCCGCCGAGCTCTTGGCGAGCCCCTTGTGGCGCTGGGCCAGGTAGCGACGGACCACCAGGTGGTCCACCTGCTCCGGCGTACTGAGCCCCTCTCCCTCGAGAAAGCGGGCGAACTGCTCCAGGTCGCTGCGGTAGGCGGCGACGGTATGGGGCGAGCTGTTGCGCTCGTTTTCCAGGTACCGGGTGAATTGCTCGATGGCCGCTTTCATGGTATGTGAGTTAACCACAAGCGTCAGGCGCTGTACATTAAAATTATCAGGCGAGGAGAGTCATGCATAAGGTTTCGCTGCAGCGGGTGGCGAGCTATCGGCCCGAGGAAGTCCGGCAGGGGGTGGCGAGGCTGCTGGAATCGCTTGGGGGGATGGAGCGCTTCGTGAAACCCGGGGAACGGGTGCTCATCAAGCCGAACCTGTTGTCTGCCAAGCCGCCGGAGGCTGCGGTAACCACCCACCCGGAAATCCTGCGCGCCGTGATTCGGGAGGTGCAGCGCGTCGGAGGGGTGGCGCTGGTGGGGGACTCCCCCGGTATCGGCAGCGCCCGAAAGGTGGCCGAGCGCTCCGGGATGCTCGCGGTCATCGAGGAGACCGGGGCCGAGTTCGTCCCGTTCACCGAGGTGAAAACGGTGAAGGGGAGCGGCACCTTCCGGGAGTTCGAACTGGCGCGCCCCTACCTGGAGGCCGACCGGCTCATCAACCTCCCCAAGCTTAAGACCCACGAGATGATGACCATGACCTGCTGTGTGAAGAACCTCTTCGGCGCGGTGGTGGGGACCCAGAAGGCGGCCTGGCACCTGAAGGCGGGGGCCGACAAGGAACTCTTCGCCCGGATGCTCATCGAGGTCTACCAGCTGCGCGAGCCGGATCTCAACATCGTCGACGCGGTGGTGGCGATGGAAGGAAACGGCCCGGGGAGCGGGGACCCCTGCGAGGTGGGGCTCCTGCTCGCGGGGGAGAACGCGGTCGCCGTAGACCTTGTCGCAGCCGAGCTCGCCGGCATCCCGAGGAAGCTTCTCTACGTGGAGAACGCGGCACGGGCGGGAAATCTCCCCGGGGCGCTCCGCGAAGCGATCGAGACCGTAGGGTTTCCCCTCGAATCTCTCGAGGTGCGCCCCTTGCGGCTGCCGCACCTCTCCGATGTCCAGTTCGGCCTCCCGGGCTTCTTGAAAAACCGGCTGCGCCACCAGTTCACCTCGCGCCCCGAGGTGGACCCTGCCAAGTGCGAGCTCTGCGGGGTCTGCCTGAAGAGCTGTCCGCCCGACGCCATCCGCATCGAAGGGGGGCGGCTGCGCTTCAACTACCAGCGCTGCATCCGTTGCTTCTGCTGCCGCGAGCTCTGCCCGCATGCGGCGCTCACCTTGCAGGACGGCACCCTGCTTGTCCTGGCGAAGAAGCTCCGCCATCGTCACTGACGCCCCTTGACTTCGTGGGGACCTGCTCCGCAGGTGTCTGGCCCCCTGGGATCGCTCGCACCTCGAAGAACGCCGACCGGAAAGCGCCACCCCTCGCAGTTAACGGTCACCCGCGCTACAGGTCGAGCTATTGGAGAGCCCTGAAATGTCATGGGGGGATTTGACAAGGGGAGGGGGGGTGATTATCATTATGGGCATCCTCCGGGAAGTCTTAGCGAGGGAAACAAATCCAACAGCGAGAAGGAGGCCAATCGAACATGTGGACACAACATTATATGGTTCGCCCGGTGACCCGCTGCAAAGAGGGTTGCCCTAGTTAGCCCGCCGGAAAAAGCGGCGGGCGTGCCCCAGAGGCCCCCTGGTCACACGAACAGGGGGCTTTTTCCGTCTCTACGCCCCCCGCGTCCCCGTGTCCGCCGGCCCCCCGCAGCATGCAGTGCACCCCGCGCCACCTGTTCCCAAGCGCGGCACGCGGCAGGTTCTTTTCCCACTCAGGCCGCGTCAGGAAAGGGCTCAGACACCGGCGCGGCGAGCGGCACCCGGCCCGCCGTGTATCCCTTTGAATTGACAAGAACTCGGCTTTCGGCTATTCTGCAGCTCCCGCACTCCGTGCGGAGAATCACCGGAAGGGCATTCATGACCAAAGCACTTGTACTCTTCCTGGCGCTTGTCTGCGCCGGGACCGCCTCCGCCGGCCAGTCCCCCTTAAGCCTGGGGAGCCTGGCAGGATACCCCGAGGCCTCCCGGCAGGAGAGCCGGGGACATCTGCAGCTCGCCTCCGCGCTCACCGAGGCGGACCGGGGTCGCTCGAGCGATGCCGACATCAGCGAGCTGCCGGACGCTGACGAGCTGGCAAGCGCCGACCTCGACCTGAAACTGCCGGAAGAGGAACTGCCGGAATCCGACATCCCGCTTACCTTCAACTCCAAGGTCTCCTTCTTTGTCAGGTACTTCCAGAACTCGGGGCGCGACTCCTTCGCACGCTGGCTCTCCCGCAGCGAGCGCTACATCCCGATGATGCGCGAGGTGCTCAAGAAGGAAGGGCTCCCCGAGGACCTAGTCTACCTGGCGATGATCGAGAGCGGCTTCTCGCCGCACGCCTACTCGGTGGCAAGCGCCGTGGGCCCCTGGCAGTTCATGTCGGGGACCGGCAAGCGTTACGCCCTGCGTATCGACAACTGGATCGACGAGCGGCGCGACCCGCTCAAGTCCTCGGTTGCGGCGGCGCTCTACCTGAAGGAGCTCTACGCGCTCTTCAACAACGACTGGTACCTGGCCGCAGCCGGGTACAACGCGGGCGAGAACAAGATCCTGCGCGCCATCAGCATGTACAATACCCGCGACTTCTGGGAGATCTCCAAGGGGGAGTACCTGAAGCGCGAGACCAAGGATTACGTCCCGAAACTCCTCGCCGCGGCGATCATCGCCAAGGAGCCGGCCAGGTACGGCTTCGCCGACGTGGCCTACCTCCCCCCCATCGAGTTCGACACGGTGCAGATCCCAAGCCGCACCGACCTCGAGGTGGTGGCGAAGGCGATCGACGTGCCGGTCCAGGTGCTGCGCGAATTGAACCCGGAGTTGCGCCGCTCCACGACCCCCCCCAACTACCCGGACTACCAGCTGAAGATCCCCCGCAACAAGGCGGCGCTCTTTGCTGCCGAGTACGCGAAGATCCCCGAGTCGGAGCGCTTCCAGGAAAGGGTGCGTCACGTAGCCTACCGCGCCAAGCACCACGACACCCTGCACTCGATCGCCCGGCGCTTCAAGACCACCCCGCAGGCCATCGCCGAGCTGAACAACCTGGGGAAGCGGACCCGTAGCCTGAAAGGGAAAGTCCTGACCGTCCCGGTCCAGGTAGCGCAAGCCCCGGCGGGCGAGGCGCCGGCCGCGAGCCAGCCTCGCGCCGAAGCGAAGGCCGAGGTGGTGAACAAGTACTACACCGTGAAAAGGGGGGACACCCTGCACTCGCTGGCCAAGCGCTTCAACGTGACCGCCAAGCTCCTCTCCGCCTGGAACAACCTGAAGATGCGGGTGGCGCTCAAGCCGGGCAAGCGGATCATCGTCGCAAAGCACCAGGAGAAAAACGCGGGCTGACCGCACGACTTAACCACAACCCTGCAAAGACCTGAGCCATTCAGGAAAGGATAACCGCCGATGTACAATCTCCTCATTTCCGCAGCCGCAGCTATCGTCGCCCTCCTCGTGGTCACCCTGGCAGCCCATCTCCCCTGGTGGGCCGGCGTCCTGGTCGCCACCGTGGTGTTCCTCGCCTGCTTCCTCCTCATCGCCCGCATCATCACGAAGAAGCTCGAGGCGATCATGGAGCCGGCCATGAAGGACATCCAGGCCCAGCGCTTCGAGAAGGGGATCCGCGACCTGAAGAGCGCCCTGGTCTACGGCAAGTGGCAGATCTACGTGGAGGGCCAGATCAACTCGGCGATCGGCATGGTCTACTTCGTGCGCCGCGAGTTCCAGACCGCCTTCCCCTACCTGGAGAAGGGGTTCTTCAAGAACTGGGTCACCATGGGGATGCTCGCCGTCACCTACATGAAGCGCAACAAGCCTGACCTGATGAAGCAGACCTTCGAGAAGGCGGTGATGGCCTCCCCGAAGGAGTCGCTCTTGTGGGCGCTCTACGGCTACTGCCTGAACGAGATCGGCGAGACGGTGAAGGCCTGCGAGGTGCTCGCCAAGGGGGTCGCGAAGCTTCCCGGCGACGAGAACCTGAAGCAGAACCTGGAGCTTTTGCGCGAAGGGAAGAAGATGAAGATGAAGGGCTACGGCGAGATGTGGCTGCAGTTCCACCTGGAGAGCCTCGCCACCATCCAGAAACAGCAGATGGCCGCCATGGGCGGCGGTCGGCGCCGCTTTGTACGAAAATAGCTTGTCAAAAGCCGCTAAATGTGGCAAATTGAGCTGTTTTTCCGGACGGGCATCTTGCCCGTCTTTTATTTTAGCGGCAGCCATTTTTAAAGGAGTAATCTGAAATGCAGGAAAAGATTAGAAATATAGCGATCATAGCCCACGTCGACCACGGTAAGACCACCCTGGTCGATGCCCTGCTGAAGCAGTCCGGCGTCTTCCGCGAGAACGAGGCGATCACCGAAAGGGTGATGGACTCCAACGACCTCGAGAAGGAGCGCGGCATCACCATCCTCGCCAAGAACCTCTCCATCCACCACGGCGGTTACAAGATCAACATCGTCGATACCCCGGGCCACGCCGACTTCGGCGGCGAGGTGGAGCGCGTGCTTAAGATGGTCGACTCGGTGCTCCTTCTGGTGGACGCCCTGGACGGCCCGATGCCCCAGACCCGCTTCGTCTTGAAGAAGTCCCTCGACCTGGGTCTTAGGCCCATCGTGGTCATCAACAAGGTGGACCGCCCGGGTGCCCGCCCCTCGGAAGTCGTCGACATGGTGTTCGACCTCTTCTGCGAACTGCAGGCCTCCGACGCCCAGCTCGACTTCGCCATCTGCTACACCTCGGCGAAGATGGGGTACGCGATGCGCGAGATGGATCACCCCTCCGAGAACATGGAGCCGCTCTTCGAGCTCATCAAGGACAATGTGCATCCGCCCGAGGGTAACCCGGACGCGCCGTTCCAGCTCCTGGTCACCAACATCGACTACAACGACTACATCGGCCGCATCGCAACCGGCAAGATCTTCAACGGGAAAGTGACCTCCGGCGAGACCGTGGCGCTCATCAAACGCGACGGCACCATCTCCAAGGCCCGCGTCACCAAGCTTTTGGGCTACGAGGGGCTGAAGCAGGTGGAGATCTCCGAGGCCTTCACCGGCGACATCGTCACCATCGCGGGCTTCACCGAGGTAGGGATCGGCGAGACCCTCGCTTCGGCAGCCGATCCGCTTCCGCTCCCCTACGTGGCGATCGACGAGCCGACCCTGTCCATGAACTTCATCGTCAACTCCTCTCCTTTCGCCGGCCGCGAAGGGAAGCTGGTCACCTCGCGCAACATCCGCGAGCGTTTGGACCGTGAGCTGAGGACCAACGTCTCCTTGAGGGTCGCCGACACCTCCAACGCGGATACCTTCCAGGTCTCCGGCCGCGGGGAGCTGCACCTCTCCATCCTGATCGAGAACATGCGCCGCGAAGGGTTCGAGATGGCGGTCTCCAAGCCCGAGGTCATCATGCGCATGGTCGACGGCGTGCGCCACGAGCCGATGGAGTACCTGGTGGTCGACGTCCCCGCCGAATACCAGGGTGTCATCATCGAGCGCATGGGTCCCCGCAAGGGTGAGATGGCCGCCATGAATCCGATGGGCGAGACCGTGCGCCTGGAGTTCATCGTGCCTGCCCGCGGCCTGATCGGCCTCAGGGGCGAGTTCCTCACCGAGACCCGCGGCACTGCGGTCATCACCCACACCTTTCACGAGTACGCACCGTACAAGGGGGAGATCCCCGGCAGGAAGAACGGCGTCCTCATTGCCATGGAGCAGGGCGAGACCACGGCCTACTCGCTGGACGCCCTGCAGCCGCGCGGCGTGCTCTTCTTGGGGCCCGGCGTCGAGGTGTACGGCGGCATGATCATCGGCCAGCACGCCAAGGACAACGACCTCGAGGTGAACCCCTGCAAGGGTAAGAAGCTCACCAACGTGCGCGCCTCGGGGAGCGACGACGCCATCAAGCTCACCCCGCCGCGGCTGCTCACCCTGGAACAGGCCCTCGAGTTCATCGACGAGGACGAGCTGGTCGAGGTGACCCCGGTATCCATCCGTTTGAGGAAGAAGGTGCTGGATCCGACCATGCGCAAGCGCGCCAACAAGAGCTAGAGAAGACCCACCCGGGCGCGGCAGCGACGCGCCCGGGACCCTCGCGCCCGGGACCGTCCGGCGCCCGCACCACCACGAGCAGGTCCATCCACCACAAGGAGTCGCTCATGACCACGCGAGCCCATGCGTACCTTGCCGTTTGCTTAAGCCTCGTCCTGCTTGCCGCCTGCGCCACGACCACACCGCCGCCCAAGACCGCCCAGGCCTCTTTCAACGACGGCGAGGCGGCCCTGGCAGCGCACCGTTACGAGGCGGCGATCACCGAGTTCAAGAAGGTCCGCGAGAGCTACAGCTCCCCCGAGCTTTCCACTCAAGCCGAGCTGAAGATTGCCGATGCGCACTTCGACAACAAGGCGTACATCGAGGCGGCTGCGGCCTACGAGGATTTCAAAAAGCTGCACCCCGGCAACGACAAGCTCCCCTACGTCATGTACCGGCTCGCCCTGAGCCACTACAAGCAGATCACCGGGATCGACACCGATCAGACGCCGGTGGCTAACGCGGTGGCCAAGTTCGAGAGTTTCCTGAATCGCTACCCGGACTCACCGTACGCGCCGGACGCCCGGCAGAAGCTCGCCGACTGCAAGGTGAAGCAGCTCGAGTACGAGAACTACGTCGGGAGTTTCTACCTGAGGACCGGGAAGTTGGGCTCCGCCATCAAACGTCTCAGCGAGGCGCTGCTGCGCTTCCCCAACGTCGCGAAGCTGGACCAGACCCTGTTCTACCTGGCTAAGGCCTATAAGGAGTCCGGGGACAAGGAACAGGCGCGCATGATCCTGAAGCGGCTGGAGACGGAGTTTCCGCAGAGCCCGCTGAACCGCGAGGCCGCCAAGCTTAAGCTGGGCTTTGCCGGTTCCACCTCGCAGCGCGGCTGATCAACCGGAGGTAACAGGAAATATGGCAGAAGAAAAGAAAGAACCTTGGCTCAACTACCTGGCACTCACCACCATCGTCCTGGCGGTCTGCGCCACCATGGCGACCTTCAAGGGGGGCGGCTACTCGACCCGCTCGGTTTTGAGCCAGACCCAGGCCTCGGACCAGTGGGCCTTCTTCCAGTCCAAGAGCATCAAGGGGTACCTCTACGAGATGCAGAAGGACCAGGTGGAGATGCAGCTTAAGACCATGAACGGCAGACTCTCTCCGGAGCTCGCCGCCGAATACCAGAAGAAGATCGACGGGTACGGCTCGAAGATCGCCAAGTACGAGTCGGAGAAGGCGAAGATCCAGGCGGACGCCAAGAGGCTCGAACAGGTGCGTGACGACGCGCAGCGCCACGGCAAGGCCTTCGGTGTCGCCGTGATCTTCCTGCAGATCGCGATCCTGTTCTCCTCGATTGCAGCCCTCTTGAAGAAAAAGTACATCTGGGTTATCGGCGTGGTCGTGGGCGCCTACGGCATCCTGCAGTTCGCGAACGGGTTTTTGCTGTTCATGTAGCCGCGTCCGGTTCGGCCAGTTGGGGATCCGTTCCGCGGCTGCCCGCCCCCCTGATAGCCGCAGCGCAGTCAGTCATAAAAAAAGCGGGCTCTCCTTTTCTTGGAGGGTCCGCTCTTTTTTTGCCGGGAATTCGGTGAGGCCGGATGACGCGTCCCCTCACCCTTGCGGGACAGGGTGAGGGGGCAGTGGCATTCCTGCAGACGAGCGGCTTCACCCACTCCCTGTCCCCCTCCCGTCAAGGGAGGGAGGATTGGCCCCTCTCTCTGATTCTGAACTTCCAATAGCTGCGGTACAGGTTCAGCTCGGCATGTCGCCGGTCGCCTGGCCCATCAGGTCCAGCATGGTCGCCCCCATCTTGGTGGGGCTTGGTGACACCGCCACGCCGCACTCGGCGAGCACCCGGATCTTGTCCGCGGCGCGCCCCTTTCCGCCGGTGATGATGGCGCCGGCGTGCCCCATGCGCTTGCCGGGAGGTGCCGTCACGCCGGCGATGAAGGCCGCCACGGGCTTCTTCATGTTGGCCTTGATCCAGTAGGCGGCCTCCTCCTCGGCGCTGCCGCCGATCTCGCCGATCATGAAGACCCCGTCGGTGTCGGGATCCTCGTTGAACAGCTCGAGGACGTCGATGAAGTTGGTGCCGATGATCGGGTCGCCGCCGATCCCCACCCCGGTCGACTGCCCGAGACCCGCGTCGGTGAGCTGTTTCACCGCTTCGTAGGTGAGCGTGCCGGAGCGCGAGACGACGCCGATCCTCCCGGGCTTGTGGATGTAGCCCGGCATGATACCGACCTTGCACTGGCCGGGGGTGATCACCCCGGGACAGTTAGGGCCGACCAGGCGCATCTTCGATTGGCCCAGGATCGCCTTCACCGGCACCATGTCGCGCACCGGAATCCCCTCGGTGATGCAGACGGCGAGTTCGAGCCCGGCATCGGCCGCTTCCAGGATGGCGTCCGCCGCACCCGGCGGGGGAACGAAGATCATCGAGACGTTGGCGCTGGTATAGCGCACCGCCTCTTCCACCGTGTTGAAGACCGGGATCCCCTCGATGTGGATCCCGCCTTTACCGGGGGTCACCCCCGCGACCACCTGGGTGCCGTACTCCCGGCACTGGCGGGTGTGGAAGAGCCCGCTCCTGCCGGTGATCCCCTGCACCACGACCCGCGACTGGTTATTGATCAGTATGGACATGACGATCTCCCAACGTCCGTTCTTAGTTCTAAGCCAAGTTCTACGTTTTCAGATTTTGGGTTCTGGGTATGAACCCTGCCCTAATAATCGAGCGGGGCGGGCGCGTGGGCCAATCGTGGCCGGCCGCTACTGCCGCAGCATGGCGACGATCTTTGCTGCCCCGTCGCCCAGGTTATCGGCGCTCTGCACGTTGAGACCGGATTCGGCGAGGAGCCGCTTCCCTTCCTCGACCTGGCTGCCGTCCATGCGCACTACGATGGGGAGGGTGCAGTTCACCTCGCCGGCCGCTTCGATGATCCCCAGGGCGATCACGTCGCAGCGCATGATGCCGCCGAAGATGTTGACGAACACGCCGCGGGCGTCGGCGTCCTCAAGGATGATCTTGAAGGCCTCGGCTACCTTCTCGCGGGTCGCACCGCCACCTACGTCCAGGAAGTTCGCAGGCTGTCCGCCGTACTCGGCGAGAACGTCGAGGGTCGCCATGGCGAGTCCCGCACCGTTCACCATGCAGCCGATGTTGCCGGAGAGTTTGATGTAGGAGAGGTCGTATTTGCCGGCGTTGATCTCCAGGGTATCCAGCTGGGAGTAGTCCATCATGTCCGGGTACTCGTGGTGCCGGAAGATGGCGTTGTCGTCGAAGCTGGTCTTGGCATCCATGGCCAAAAGCCAGCCGGCCCGGGTCACCACCAGCGGGTTGATCTCCACGAGGACGCAGTCCTTCTCCTGGCAGACTCGGTAGAGGTTCAGCATGAGGGTCACGCAGTCCTCGCAGATGCTTCCGGTAAGCCCCAGGCTGATGGCGAGCTTGCGGGCCTGGTAAGGGCGCAGCCCCAGCGCCGGATCGATGGTGAACATGAGGATCTTCTCCGGGCTGCGCTTGGCGACCTCCTCGATGTCCACGCCACCCTCGGCGCTGGCGATCAGGCAGTAGCGCGAGGAGTTGCGGTCCAGGGTGATGGAGAGGTAGAACTCCCGCGCCACCTCGACCGCCTCCTCGACCAGGATGCGCCGCACCTTGAGCCCTTCCGGACCGGTTTGCGGCGTCACCAGCCTTTTGCCGAAGAGTTCCTTACCAAGGTCCTGCGCCTGCTCCGGGTGGTGCACCACCTTGACGCCGCCGGCCTTGCCGCGGCCGCCGGCGTAGATCTGGGCCTTGACCACGCAGTGTCCACCCAGCTCCTTGGCGGCGCGCTCCACCTGGTCCGAGGTGAGCGCCACCCGGCCGCGCGGCACCGGAATCCCGTACGTCGAGAGAATCTCCTTGGCCTGGTACTCGTGAATGTTCATGGTTCGCTCCTGAGTCCGACTGCCGTGGCGACTGTTCGTTTATTAGAAAATAACAACAGGGAATGTTTATCACGGAAGCCTCAAAAGGCAAGCGGCCAAGGTGCGGGGAGAACGCTGCCCGGAAAGGGTCAGTTTGACGCCGGATTCATTCACTCAGACGGCGGTTTTGCATTGCCTCGCCCGCTCCGGCGAGTGTATAGTCCTCATGAGGCCGCCGGCCACGCCCGGCGTCCATGAAACCAGCAGGAGTGCTCATGTCCCAACAGCAGTTTTTCGCCACCACGGCCAAAGGAGTGGAAGAGGTCCTGGCCGCAGAGCTCACCCGGAGCGGTCTTTCCGGCGTGGTCCAAGAAAACGGCGGAGTCCGTTTCGCAGGCGGGCTGGAGGCGGCCTACCGCGCCAATCTCTGGTCCCGCACCGCAAGCCGGATCCTGATGCCGCTCGCCGAGTTCCCCTGCCAGAGCCCGGACGAGCTCTACCAGGGGGTGCGCGCCATCCGCTGGACCGAGTTCCTCACGCCTGCCCACACCCTCGCGGTGGACTGCAACCTGCGCGACTCGGCACTCACCCACTCGGGTTTCGTCGCCTTGAAGACCAAGGATGCCGTTGTGGATGAGTTGCGCGACCGGTTGGGAAGCCGCCCGAGCGTCGACACCAAGGACCCGGACCTGCGCATCAACGTGCGCCTCTTCAAAAACCGCTGCACGGTGAGCCTGGACCTCTCGGGGATGCCGCTGGACCGGCGCGGCTACCGCCTGGAGCGCCACGAGGCGCCCCTGAAGGAGAACCTGGCGGCGGCTCTCGTCGAGCTCTCCGGCTGGGACTGCAGCACCCCCTTTGTGGACCCGATGTGCGGTACCGGCACCATCGCCATCGAGGCGGCGCTCAAGGCGCTGCGCATCCCGCCCGGCCTTTTGCGTGGCAGTTTCGGCTTTCAACGCTGGCCGGGGTTCGACAAGAAGCTCTGGCAGCGTCTGGTGGACGAGGCGCGCCAGGGGGTGCTGAGCGCGCTGCCTGCCCCGGTCTTCGGTTCGGACATCTCGCACTCGGCGGTCGCCATGGCGCACCAGAATGCCCGGCGCGCCGGTGTGGGGGACCTCGTCACCCTGGGACGCGGGGAGCTCGCAGAACTGACACCGCCTCCGGGACCCGGCGTCCTCGTCTTCAACCCTCCCTACGGCAAGCGCCTGGGCGAGGAAGAGGCCCTGAAGCCGCTCTACAAGCAAATCGGCGACATCCTGAAGCAGCGCTGCAAAGGGTACAACGCCTACCTTTTTACCGGCAACCTCGAACTCGCCAAGTCGGTGGGGCTCAAGGCGTCTCGGCGCATCGTGCTCTTCAACGGGCCGATCGAGTGCCGTCTTTTAAAGTATGAGATGTACTGACCCTTGAGTGTCATTAAACCTTGACACTAGGTATCTTTTTACCTATAGTTGAATTTCGCTTTTCGGGCCTATAGCTCAGTTGGTTAGAGCTACCGGCTCATAACCGGTCGGTCCCAGGTTCGAGTCCTGGTGGGCCCACCACCCTCAACAATTAGGATGATGTGAGGATGCCCTTAAAGCACCTGGTCAGACGAAAAAATACACGAAAGTGGAGAGAAAGAGTGCACACCGATGAGGTTGCACTCTTTTTCTTTTGTGCGCGATGATTACTCCGAAACTTTCAGATATAGTTGGAATCACTAACAAAATAGCTCCAGCGCAGTTCGCGGAGTCCTGGGATAACGTTGGCCTGCAGCTCGGGGAGCCTGCCCAGGAGGTCTCCCGGATCATGGTGGCCCTCGACCCGGGTGCCCCCGCCATCGAAGCTGCCATCGCTGACCGTTGCGACCTTCTGGTGACCCATCACCCCTTCTTCTTCACCCCGCTGAAAAAGATCACCAGCGCCGACGAGACCGGCCGTCTCGCCCTGCGCGCCGTGAAGAACGATCTTGCCATCATCTCGCTGCACACGAACTACGATATCGCCTCCGGTGGGGTGAACGACCTGCTCGCCGGCCGCCTCGGGCTCAGCGATTGCCAACCGCTCAAGATCACCGGGGCCGCTGAGTACCTGAAGCTCGTGGTGTTCGTCCCCAAGGGTCACGAAGAGGCGCTTCTCAAGGCGCTCTCTCCCTCCATGGTGAACCTGGGGAACTACCGGGACTGCTCCTTCCAGGCCGACGGGGTCGGCCGCTTCACCCCGCTTCAGGGTGCGAACCCCTTCGTGGGATCGGTCGGGCGCCCGCAACGGCAGGAGGAGGGGCGGCTCGAGGTGCTCATCGCGAAGCAGAAGCTTGCCGCCGCGGTGAGCGCGCTCAAGGGGGCGCACCCCTACGAGGAGCCCGCCTTCGACATCTACCCCGTGCTGAACCAGGGGGAGGTGCGCGGACTGGGGCGGATCGGGGTGCTTGCCGAGCCGATGAGCGCCGCAGCCTTCGCGCTCCAGGTGAAGCAGGCGCTGGCGGCAAGCGGCGTGCGGTTGGTCGGGAACCCGGAGCGCGCCGTGAAGAAGATCGCCCTGTGCGGCGGTTCGGGGGCCTCGCTGTTGCACGAGGCGGCCCGCAAAGGGGCGGATGTCCTGGTGACCGGGGATGTGAAGTATCACGAGGCGCGCGAGGCCGAGGCGCTGGGGCTTGCCCTCGTCGACGCCGGGCATTTCGCCACCGAGTGGCCCATGGTGCACGGGCTGGCTGCGGCACTGGTCAAGGCGCTCGAGGCACGGAAGTATCAGACTGAGGTAGTGGCGTATCAGGGAGAGCGGGAACCCTTCAGTTTCTTTTAGGATTCTCGTTCCTTAAGACATAACAACAAGGTGTTGGGGAGGCAGATTTTGCGGAACAACTTGAATGCGCTGTACGAACTGCAGGAAATTGACCTGCGTATTGACGGATTGGATGGCGAGAAAGCCCAGCTGCTGGCTGAGGCTGCTGCTTTAGAGGCGAAGCTGGCCGAGGCACGCGAGAGGATTGCGGCGCGCCGCGAGGAGCTGGCTACCCTCGAAGCGGACAAGGAGGCCCTCGAAGCGAGCCTTGCCGGCGAGCAGGAGAACATCGTCCGCTCCGAGTCGCACCAGAAGGAGATCAAGACTCAGAAGGAGTACCAAGCCGTCTCCAAGGAGATCGCCACGGCGAAGAAGCAGATCACCGAGCTGGAGGAGCAGATCCTGCAGAAGGTGAATGCGATCGCGGAAGTAAACGCCGACATCGCCAAGAAGGAGTCCGACCTGGGGGAGCTGGAAGGTAACGTCACCACCCAGAAGGACGAGGTGCAGCACCGGGTCGAGGCGCTTGATTCGGGGATCGCCGCGGATGCCGCCAAACGGGAGGATACGGTGAAGGGGCTGCCGGCATCCATCATGAAGCGCTACATCCGGCTGCGCGACCAGCGTCGCGGTGTGGCCGTCGTCGAGGCGCGCGAGGGGAACTGCCTGGGGTGCAACATGCACCTGCCGCCGCAGCTCTACAACATGTTGTTCAGGGCCGACGACGTGATCACCTGCCCGCACTGCCAGCGCATCCTCGTCATGCGGCCGGCAAACGAGCAGTAATAACGGCCGTTCTACGTTCTAGGTTCTACGTTCTAGGTTAAAACCCGGGAAATGCACATTGCAGCAGGTTGCAAAGTGCAGTGGGGTTTGGTTCTTAACAGAGAACTTAGAACGCAGAACCTAGAACTGAAGTTAGGTTTTTCGGTTTGGCCGAAGCAGACCAGATGGCCGCTGCCTGCCTGAGCTTAGGCGCAGGCGGGGGGAGGAAAGTCCGGGCTCCACAGGGCATGGTGCTGGATAACGTCCAGCGGGGGCAACCCCAGGGATAGTGCCACAGAGAGAAGTCCGCCCGTCACGCTGAAGCTGCCAAAAGCGGGCTCGCCCGCCAAAGGCTTCAGCGCAGCCGGGTAAGGGTGAAAGGGTGAGGTAAGAGCTCACCGGGTCCGGCGGTGACGTCGGATGCCAGGTAAACCCCACCAGGAGCAAGACCAAATAGGGAAGCGTCAAGGGCGGCCCGTCCGTGCTTCCGGGTTGGTTGCTTGAGGGTGCCGGCAACGGTACTCCTAGATGAATGACCATCGCCCGCTTCCGGGTAACCGGCTGCGGGAACAGAACCCGGCTTACGGGCTGCTTCGGCCAATTTTTTTCTAACGACAGAGGCGGGTAGACCGCGGCTCCCCGATCACCTAAGTGACCGTCGGGTAAGGGCCGGGGTGCCGCCGCAGTAAACGGAGCGCCATAGAGGCGAGAGTCAGCCGCCTGTATGGCCCTTTTTGTTGGAGTAGGTGGGGCAAGTATGAAGGAACTCGGCGCGCACTGGCACGACGGAGTGCGCGAGGTAGAGCGGCTCTTTATGGGCCTCCCCAAGGAGCAACTGCCGCGCCTGCGGGAGCTTGCCGATCAGCTCAAGGCGCTGAAGGAAAACCTGCAGGAGCTGGTTGCCTGGGTCGACGCGGGGAGCCACTGCGCCGCCTGCGGCGGGGCGTGCTGCGTGGCGGGGAAGTTCCACGTAAGCCGCGTCGACCTGCTGGTGTACCTGCTGGACCGGGCACCACTCTTCGAGCCGCTCTTCGGCAACGGGCTCTGCCCCTACCTCGCTCCCGACGGCTGCCTGATGCCGGCCGCCTATCGTCCCTTCAACTGCATCACCTTCAACTGTGAACGGATCGAGGACCGGCTCACCGAAATGCAGCGCGCCGCCTTCTACCAGGGCGAGCGCGAGCTTAAGCGCTGTTACGGCGAGATCCGCTCTTTTTTTCCGGGGAATTCCATGCACGGTGCGGTCCTTGCCGACTGCCCTGCGTGACCAAGAAAGGGCAGGACCCAGACCACCGGAGGCAGTAACCATGGCAACGATTCACGACCTCGTGCTCGCGCACATCGACAATAAACCGGCCTTCTACGCCAGGATCGAGGAGATCACCCCCGACGTGAAGCCGGGGTGGTGGAAGGTGAGGCTCCTCGTGCTCACCGTTCCCCTGCAGGTCTACACCTGGATCCTCGACGAGAGCCAGGTAAACGGCGCACCCTTCACCATGGGGGAGACCCCCATCATGCTGGAGAAGGTGGTCCCGCCGGAGCCGCCCCAGAAACCGCTCGCCCCGGTCCACAAGGGGGGCGGCAAGAAAGACAACGTAGTCTCCCTCTTCGACCGCAAAAAGTCCTAAGCATTTCCTGCATATCCTCCCGGCGGAGGCGCCTGCCTCCGCCGGGTTACCACCCGATGTGTCCTTTTTAACCCTCCGAAATAACAGCCCTATTTTTCCACTTGTTGCCACCGCCCCCTCCTGCCAGGCCTCCCTTTGCTTAACTGCTTGGAAAATCTCCGAAAAATTCCTTTTTCCCGGGCATATTTGCCTTGACAACCTATTTACCCTCCCGTATAGTTCGTCCGCAAAGTGGTATAAAGTGGTAAGAGGTGCCATAAAGTGGTGAGGTAGGCATGTTCAGAGGGAAATTCGAAACGTCGATCGATGCCAAGGGGCGCACCAGCATCCCCGCGAAATTTCGCGAGGTTCTGGTGGATACCTTCGGTGACGAGCGTTTTTTCCTCACCAAGTCGAGCCCGGTGCGCCTGGGCGACGGCGCCGTCGGCTACGGCCTGGTCATCTACCCGTACCAGAAATTTCTCGAACTCGAGGAGCAGCTGAAGGACGGCAGCGGTCTGGGGCTGAGCCTTGCCGAGCTGGCCGCCGTGAAGCGCACCGTGCTGGTGCCGGCCGTCGAGTGCACCGCGGACAAGCTCGGCCGCGTGCTCGTTCCCAACGACCTGAGAAAGAGCGCGCTCTTGGAGCGCGAGATCATCTTCGTCGGTATGCAGACCAAGGTCGACATCTACAGCCAGGCAGTCTGGACCAAGGTCTGCGAGCAGGACGAGCAGAACTACCCGATCGATTCCCCGGCACTCGCGGCGTTGGGACTTTAGATGGAAGACTTCCACCACATATCGGTCCTACCCGACGAGGTGCTCGCGGGGCTCGCCCCGCACGCGGGAGGGGTCTACGTGGACGGCACCCTGGGAGGCGCGGGGCATGCGGGGCTGATCCTCTCGGCCTGCGGGCCGGACGGCATCCTGATCGGTTTCGACCGCGACGCCGACGCCCTCGCGGTGGCCCGGAAGCGGCTGGCGCCCTTCGGCGACCGGGCCCGGTTGGTTCAGAGAAACTTCGCCGAGGTAGCGGCCGCCTTGACCGAGTTCGGCATCGACCGGATCGACGGCTTCGTCCTTGACCTCGGGGTCTCCTCTTACCAGCTCGACACCGGAGAGCGCGGCTTCAGCTTTCAGGCCGATGCGCCCTTGGACATGCGCATGGACCGCTCCAGCGGCCCGAGTGCCGCGGACCTGGTGAACACGCTTTCCGAGACGGAGCTTTTCCGGATCATCTCGGAGTACGGCGAGGAGCGCTGGGCCAAAAGGGTGGCGGCCTTCATCGTTGCGGCGCGGGACAAGGAGCCGATCCTCACCACCTTCCAACTGGTGGACGTCATCAAGGGCGCGATCCCGAAGGCGAAGTGGGAAGAGCGCCTGCACCCGGCGACCCGGACCTTCCAGGGGCTGCGCATCGCGGTGAACGACGAGCTGGGAAGCCTGGAGCGCGGTCTGAACGACCTGCTCGGCTTCCTCAAAAAAGGGGGGCGCGGCGCGGTGATCTCCTTCCACTCCCTGGAGGACCGCATCGTGAAGAACAGCTTCAGGGCCGCGGCGAGCGGCTGCAGCTGCCCCAAAGAGCTCCCGGTCTGCGTGTGCGGGCGGGTGCCCCAGTTCAAGGTCCAAGGCGGCAAGCCCAAGCGCGCCACGGACCAGGAAGTTCAGGAAAATCCCCGTTCGCGCAGCGCGAAGTTGCGGGTCATCGAGAAGATCATCTAAGAAGAGGGTTGTGTCATGGGACAAAGTAAAGTTGCTTACGGCAAGGTCGCCGCACCGGCGCGCACCGGAGCGGTCCCCAGCAGGGAAAGTCTGATCACGCTGCCGTACCTGACCGGGGTGATGGTGCTCCTTACCCTGGTGTCCATTTTCCACGTCTGGTCCCGGGTCGAGGTGATCGACCTGAACCTGAAGATCTCCGAATCGGCCCGCCTCCTGAAGGAACAGCAGCAGGAGAACAAGCGTCTCAAGGTCGAGGTGGCATCCCTGAAGGCTCCGGCCCGCATCGAGGTGCTCGCCAAGGGTGAGCTGGGGATGACCCTTCCCACCGAGCAGCAGGTGGTCCTGGTCAAGTGATCGAGAAACGGGAGAAATGGGCTCGGCTCCGGATGCGAACCGTGGCCGCCATCTTCGCCCTGGTTTTTGTAGTGACCGCCGGGCGTGCCTTCTATCTGCAGGTGCTGCAGAAAGAGCGCCTGGTGAAGCTCGCAGAGAAGCAGCATCAACGGGTGGTGGCGCTCACCCCCGGGCGCGGCGCGATCTTCGATCAGCACAACGCGCCGCTTGCCGTTTCCATCGAGATGGACTCCTGCTACGCCGAGGTGAAGCACCTGGAGAACGTCCCGGAGGCGGCCGGCAAACTGGCGCCGCTTTTGGGCTACAGCGCGGCCGAGTTGGAGGCCAAGTTAAAGGGGAGCCGCAACTTCGTCTGGCTGGGGCGCCGCCTGGCACCCGAGGTGGCCCAGAAGATCCGGGACCTCGATCTGGAAGGGATCGGCTTCGTCAAGGAGACCAAGCGTTTCTACCCCAACTCCGAGGTGGCGGCCCACGTCATCGGCTTCACCGGCACCGATCCGGGCGGGCTTGAGGGGGTGGAGAAGAAGTACGATTCCACCATCCTGGGGAACACCGGCTTCCTGGTCACCCAGCGCGACGCCCTGGGGCGCGATATCGACCTGCAGCAGGCCGGCGAGGGGAAGAGCGGCACCAAGGGGAACAACGTCGTCCTCACCCTGGACAAGAACGTGCAGTACATCGCGGAGAAGGAGCTGGCCCAGGCGGTCGTGAAAAACGGCGCCAAGGGGGGGATCGCGGTGGTCATGGAGCCGGAGACCGGGCGGGTGCTGGCCATGGCCAACTACCCGACCTTCAACCCGAACAGCCCGTTCAAGTACGGGCCGACCACCCTGAGAAACCACGCCATCTCCGACAGCTTCGAGCCGGGCTCCACCTTCAAGATCTTCCTGGTGGCAGCGGCGCTGGAAAACCACGCGATCCGGCCGAACGACAGCTTCAACTGCGAGAACGGCGTCTACAACTTCGCGGGGCGCACCATCCACGACACGCACAAGTACGCCTCGCTCACCGTGCCGCAGATCCTCAAGTACTCGAGTAACATCGGGGCGGCAAAGATCGGCAGCAGGCTTGGTGCGGAGCGGCTCTATGCGGCGCTCACCGGGTTCGGCTTCGGCGAGAAGAGCGAGATCGACCTCCCCGGGGAGACGGGGGGGCTGTTGCGCAAGCAGTCCAAGTGGTACGGCATCGATCTTGCCACCATCTCCTTCGGCCAGGGGGTGACCGCGAGCGCGCTGCAGATAGCCACCGCGGTCTCGGCGGTCGCCAACGGCGGGAACCTGATGAAGCCCTACTTGGTGGATCACATCGCCGACGACTCCGGCAACGTGATCAAGCAGTTCGCCCCCCAGGTCAAACGCCGGGTGATCTCCCCGGACACCGCCAGGAAGGTGGCCCACATGCTGGAGGGGGTGGTCAACGAGGGGGGGACCGGTACCGGTGCCGCCGTCGACGGCTACCGGGTCGCCGGCAAGACCGGAACCGCCCAGAAGGCCGACGGCCGCAGCTACTCGGCGAAGAAGCGCACCGCCTCCTTCGTCGGTTTCGTGCCGCTGGAGAACCCCAAGCTCACCATCTTGGTGGTGGTGGACGAGCCCACCACCAGCCCCTACGGCGGGGTGGTGGCGGCGCCGGCGTTCAGCGCGATCGCGCAGCAGGCCCTGTGCTACCTGAAGGTGCCGCTGGACCGTTCGGTGAAGAAGAAGGCCGAGCCGGTCGAGGAAAAGAAGGAGCTGCAGCCCGCTCCGGAGGCCGCCGAGGGAGGGACCGTCGAGGGGAGTGTCGCGGCGGGGGGCGAAGCCGGAAGTATGCCGAATTTCAGGGGCATGAGCATGCGTCAGGTACTGCGCATTATGGAAAAGCGTGGTCTCAATGTTAAACTGCAGGGGAGCGGCCGGGCCGTAGAACAAAGCCCACCGCCGGGAAGCCGGATCACCACGCAGGACCCTGTCTGGGTCCGGTTCGTCCCGTCCGCATGATATGAAATGGGGGTAGCATGAAACTCCGGGATTTGTTGAGCTGTCTCGAAGGTGCCCAGGTGATCGGGAACAGCGATGTCGAGATCGAGGCCCTGCACTACGACTCGCGCAGTGTCGGCCCAGGCGGGCTCTTCTTCGGGCTGCGCGGTGTAAAAAGTGATGGCTGCCAGTTTCTGGAAGCCGCGGTACACGGGGGGGCGGTCGCAGTCGTTGCGGACCGCCCCTGCGCCGTTGCCGGGGCCACCTTCGTCCAGGTACCCGACGCGCGCCGTGCGATGAGCCTCTTGGCGGCGCGTTTCTACGGCGAGCCGACTGCCGCCATCCCCACCATCGGGATCACCGGCACCAACGGCAAGACCACCACGAGCTACCTCGTCGAAGGGGTGCTGGAAAAGGCGGGGGTCCCCGCTGCGGTGCTCGGCACCATCAGCTACCGCTTCGGCGGCAAGGACATCCCGGCCCCCAACACGACCCCCGAGTCGGTCGACCTGCAGCGCACCCTGCGCGAGCTGGTGGACCTTGGTGCGCGCGGCGTGGTCATGGAAGTATCCTCGCACAGCCTCGAGCAGCGTCGCGCCGACGGCTGCGTCTTCGACGTCGCGGTCTTCACCAACCTGACCCGCGACCACCTCGACTACCACCTCGACATGGAGTCCTACTTCGCCAGCAAGTTGCGGCTCTTCACCGACCTCACCACCCCCGACGACCGCAAGCCCCGGCGCCGCGCCGTGGTGAACCTGGACGACCCCTACGGCCCGCGTATCAAGGCCGCCGCCAGCTGCCCCGTGCTCACCTACGCGATGGCGGGCGAGGCCGACGTGACGGTCGCCGAGGTCGACTTCTCGGTCAACGGCATCAGCTGCCGGCTGAACACCCCGCGCGGCGAGCTGAGCCTGCACTCCGACCTCCTGGGGCGCTTCAACCTGTACAACATCATGGCCGCCGTCACTGCCGGCATCGCTCTCGAATTTTCCGACGAGGCGATCCGTGCCGGCATCGAGGGGCACAAGAAGGTGCCGGGGCGGGTCGAGCGGGTCATGAACGACAAGGGGATCACGGTGCTGGTCGACTACGCCCACACCGGCGACGCCCTGGAGAACGTGCTCGCCACGGTGAGCGAGCTGAAGACCAACCGGATCATCACCCTCTTTGGCTGCGGCGGCGACCGCGACAAGGGGAAGCGGCCGGTGATGGGGGAGATCGCCGCGCGCCTGAGCGACCTGGCCATCATCACCTCCGACAACCCGCGCACCGAGGATCCCCAGGCGATCCTGGCCGATGTCCGGGCCGGGGTGGCACCGCTCGGGCTCAAGGAATACGGCGCCGACGAGCTGGCGGCGGGTTTCGAGCAGAAGGGTTTTGCCACCATCGCGAACCGCCGCGATGCGATCCGCGCGGCGCTGAAGGCGGCGCGCCCGGGCGACATCGTGGTACTGGCCGGCAAAGGGCACGAGGACTACCAGATCATCGGTACCCAAAAGCACCACTTCGACGACCGCGAAGAGGCCGCCGAGGCGTTGAAAGAGCTGTAGCATCATGTTCGTCCGATCAGTCGGATCGGTCCGATTCTAGAAAATAAGCAGGAGCAGTAATGGCACCATTTACCCTTGAAGAGCTGGCCCAGGCAACCGGCGGAACCACGCTGGGTGCGGCGGGCGCGAGCGCAACCGGCGTCTCCACCGACTCGCGCAGCGTTTCCGGCGGACAGCTCTTCGTGGCCTTGCGGGGCGAGCGCTTCGACGGCCATGACTTCATCTGCGCTGCGGCCGAGCGCGGCGTCACCCTTTTCCTGGTGGACAGCGCCTGGCAGGCGGCTCATGAGCTTCCGGCCGGCTGCTCCGCGGTCGTGGTTCCCGACACCCTCAAAGCCTTGGGCGACCTGGCCGCCTGGCACCGGCGCCGCTTCAAGATCAAGGTGGTGGGGATTACCGGCAGTAACGGCAAGACCACGACCAAGGAGATGCTGGCGCGCATCCTGACCCAGACCGGCCCCGGCCTCAAGACCGAGGGGAACCTGAACAACCTGATCGGCCTGCCGCTCACCCTCTTGCGCCTGACCGGCAAGGAGCGCTGGGCGGTGCTGGAAATGGGGATGAGCGCCTTTGGCGAGATCGACCGCCTGGCCGAGATCGCGGCACCGGACCTGGGGATCATCACCAACGCCTTCCCGGCGCACCTGGAGACCCTGGGGAGCGTGGAAGGGGTGGCCAAGGCCAAGGGAGAGCTCTTCCTGCGCCTGAAAGACGGCGCCTATGCCATCTACAACGTGGATGATCCCCTCATCTCCAAGTGCCCGACCCACGCCGACGTGAACCGGCTCACCTTCGGGCTGCGCGGCGCCGAGGTGAGCAGCGCCTCCATCAAGAGCCTGGGGAAGAAGGGGGAGAGCTTCACCCTGCGGCTCCCGAACGAGGAGTTCCCGGTAGAGCTCGCCGCGTACGGCCGTCACAACATCTACAACGCGCTGGCAGCGGCGGCCGCGGCCTACGCGCTGGGGATTCCCGGCGAGGTGATCAAGCAGGGACTCGAAGATTTCACCCCGTACGACAAGCGTTTCCAGCTCGAAGAACACGCAGGAGTGGTGCTCGTCGACGACAGCTACAACGCGAACCCCGCCTCGATGAACGCCGCACTCACGACCCTCAAGGAGATCTGCGATGCCGGTCGTGCCGTTGCGGTTTTAGGCGACATGCTCGAACTCGGGCTGGGGACCGAAGAGGCCCATCGCGAGCTCGGCAAACAGGCCGCGGCCAATGTGGAGCGGCTCTACCTCCTGGGCGACCTGGCCACGCTGGTGGCCGCAGGTGCGCTCGAGGCCGGAATGACATCCGATCAGGTCCTGGTGGCGCAGAGCCATGAAGAGATCGCCAGGGACCTGCTGGCCTGGCTGCAACCGGGCGATTGTGTAATGGTCAAGGGTTCCCGCGGCATGCGCATGGAGCGGGTGGCGCAAGCGGTGAGGGATGCCCTGGGGACTCCGGTGCAAGGAGGAAATAACTGATGCTGTACCACCTGCTCTTCCCGCTCGCCTCGAGCTACAAGCTTTTCAACGTCTTCAAGTACTTAACCTTCCGCACCATCTACGCCATGATCACGGCGCTGGTGCTCTCCTTCATCGTGGGCCCCTGGGTGATCCGCAAGCTGGAAGGGCTGCAGGCCCGCCAGGTGATCCGCACCGACGGCCCCGAGTCGCACCTGAAAAAACAGGGGACCCCCACCATGGGTGGCGTCCTCATCCTGGTCTGCATCATCGTACCGACCCTGCTCTGGGCCGACCTAAGAAACGCCTTCATCTGGCTTACCCTCTTCATCATCGGCGGCTACGGCCTCTTGGGCTTCTTCGACGACTACAAAAAGGTGGTGGAGAAGAACCCGAAAGGGCTCTCCCCGCGCCAGAAGATGTTCTGGCAGATCCTTTTGGCGGGCGCCGTCGCCATCACGCTCTACAACCTCCCCGGTTTTTCCACCGAGCTCTACCTCCCCTTCTTCAAGAAGGTGCACCCCGAGCTGGGGCTGCTCTTCATCCCGTTCGTCACCGTGGTGATCGTCGGGGCCAGCAACGCGGTGAACCTCACCGACGGCCTGGACGGCCTGGCCATCGGGCCGGTCGCCATCAACGCCGCGACCTACATGCTCTTTTGCTACATCGCCGGTAACGCGAAGCTCTCAGGCTACCTGGCGATCCCGTACGTGCCGGGTGCCGGCGAACTGGCGGTTCTCTGCGGCGCGGTCATCGGCGCGGGCCTTGGTTTCCTCTGGTACAACTCGTACCCCGCCGAGGTCTTCATGGGGGACGTCGGCTCGCTCGCTCTGGGCGGCGGTCTGGGAACCCTGGCGGTCCTGACCAAGCAGGAGATCCTCCTGGTGATCGTGGGGGGCGTCTTCGTGGTCGAAGCACTTTCGGTGATCTTCCAGGTCGGCTCCTACAAGTACCGCGGCAAGCGCATCTTCCGGATGGCGCCGATCCACCACCACTTCGAGCTGAAAGGGGTGGCGGAGCCGAAGATCATCGTGAGGTTCTGGATCATCACCATCATCCTCGCACTGGTGGCGATCTCGACCCTGAAGATGAGGTAGCAAGGCTTAAGCGGGTACTCACCATTTTTTCCGCAAATGAGGGTGGTTTTCAGGTAGTATGCTGAGTTTTTCGGGACGATCCGCCCCGACGGGGCCCGCCCCGGACTTCGGCATGGCAAGGCGAAAAGCGATGGAACTTAACGGGAAAAAGGTTTTGGTGGTAGGTCTGGCCCGCACGGGCGTGGCGGTGGTGCGCTTTCTGGCGCAGCAGGGCGCCGAGGTGACCGTGACGGACATGCGCGACGAGGAGAAGCTGGCCGAGAGCCTGGCAGAACTTGCCGACCTGGAGCTCAACCTGGAGCTGGGGCGCCACGTGCCGCACAGCTTTTTGATGGCGGACCTTATCGTGGTGAGCCCGGGTGTCCCGATGGACATCAAGCCGCTTCTGATGGCGCGCTCCCAGCACCGCCGCGTGGTGAGCGAGGTCGAGCTCGCCTCCTGGTTCATCGAGGCCCCCATGGTCGCCATCACCGGCACCAACGGGAAGACCACCACGACCACCCTGACCGGCGAGATCTTCAAGGCCTGTGGTTTGGAGACCTTCGTGGGGGGGAACATCGGCCGGCCGCTCATCGAGCTGGCAAGCTCCGGCGAACGCGTGGACCGCGTGGTGGTGGAGCTCTCCTCCTTCCAGCTGGAGGGGATAGAGAGCCTGCGCCCCAACGTGGCGGTGCTTTTGAACCTGACCGAGGACCACCTGGACCGCTACGCGAGCTTCCAGGAGTACATCGACGCCAAGCTGCGCATCTTCGAGAACCAGACCTCCGAGGACTTCGCGGTCCTAAACATCGACGACCCGCTGGTCGCGGCCTGCGCCGGGAAGCTCAAGGCGCGCGTCTTCCCGATGAGCCGGCTTCAGGAGCTGGAAGAGGGGATCAGCTACCGCGACGGGTTCATCACCTTCGCCCACAACGGCAAGGTGCTCCGCTTCGGTACCGACGGCTTCCGCCTCAAAGGGGTGCACAACCTCGACAACATCATGGCGAGCCTCGCCGCGACGCTCCTGCTGCGCTGCGACGGCGACTGCGCCTACCAGGCGGTCCGCACCTTCAAGGGGCTGCCGCACCGCATGGAGTTCGTCACCGAGTTTAACGGCGTCTCCTGGTACGAGGATTCCAAAGGTACCAACGTGGGGAGCGTGGTGAAGTCGCTGGAGAGCTTCCCGGCCAACATCACCCTGATCGCCGGCGGCAAGGACAAGGGTGGTTCCTACCAGCCGCTCGCCGAACTGGTGGCCAACCGGGTGAGCCACCTGATCCTGATCGGCGAGGCGCGGGTGCGCATCAACGAGGAGCTCGGCCACCTGACCGACACCCGCCTCACCTCGAGCCTCGAGGAGGCGGTCGAGTTGGCGGGAACACTGACCCAGCCGGGCGGCGTGGTACTCTTCTCGCCCGCCTGCTCCAGCTTCGACATGTTCAAGGATTACGCGGAGCGCGCCGAGCGCTTCAAGGCGGCGGTGCGCGCGCTTGAAGAGGAGGCCAAGGGGTGAAACGGGTAGAGGGGTTCGACATCATAGTCCTCGTCATGGCGGTGATCCTCACCTGCTTCGGCGTGGTCATGGTCTACTCCGCCTCCTCGGTGATGGCCGCCAAGAAGTTCCACGACGGGTTCTACTTTTTAAAGCGCCAGTCGCTCTTCGCCCTGATTGGTTTCATCGGCATGGGCATCTTGATGCAGATCGACTACCACGTCTGGAAGAAGTGGGCGGTGCCGCTCTTTTTCACCTGTTTTTTTCTGCTCCTCTTGGTGTTTCTCCCCGGCATAGGCGGGACCGCCAAGGGGGCTTCGCGCTGGATCCGGCTTCCCGGCTTCAACTTCCAGCCCTCCGAGCTGGCCAAGGTGGCGCTCATCATCTATATGGCCTACTCGCTGGACAAGCGCCAGGACAAGCTGAAGCAGTTCATGTCGGGCTTTTTCCCGTACCTCTTGATCCTGGGCGTCTTCATCGTGGTGCTTTTGTGCCAGCACGACATGGGGGCCGCCATGACCATGGGGGCGGTCGCCATCGTGATGCTTTTCGCCGCCGGGACCCGGGTGCAGTACATCGTCGGCATGCTGTTGGTGGCGCTCCCCGGCGTCTGCTTCCTGATCTTCACCAAGGCCTACCGAATGCGGCGCATCACGGCGTTCCTGGATCCGTGGCAGGATCCAACGGACGCGGGATTCCAGATCATCCAGTCCTGGCTGGCGCTGGGGACCGGCGGGGTCTTCGGGCAGGGGCTCGGTGAGGGAAAACAGAAACTCTTCTATCTCCCCGAGGCGCACACCGACTTCATCCTGTCGGTATGCGGCGAGGAACTCGGATTCATAGGCGTCATCGTGATAGCCTCCATGTTCCTGTTGCTGGTGCAGCGCTCCATACGGGTGGCGATTGCGGCCGAGGATAACTTCGGTCGCTTCCTTGCGTTCGGGATCGCGATCCTCATTGGCCTTGAAGGTTTCATCAACATGGCGGTGGTCACCGGGATGCTCCCCACCAAGGGGATCGCGCTTCCCTTCGTGAGCTACGGTGGCAGCTCGCTGATCATCACACTCTGCGCGGTGGGCATCCTGCTCAACGTGTCCACCAAGATGAGGGTCGCGGCATGAGGCTGGTCATTGCAGGAGGCGGCACCGGGGGGCACCTCTTTCCCGGCATAGCGATCGCCGAGGAGTTCCTGGCGCTCAACCCGGCGAACGAGGTGCTCTTCGTCGGCACGAGCCATGGCATCGAGGCGCGCCTGCTCCCCAAACTCGGCTACCCGCTGGCGCTCATTTCGGCAAGCGGCGTGAAGGGGCTCGGTACCGCCAAGAAGGTCCTGAGTGCGGCGCGCATGCTCTACGGCTACGCACAGTCCCGCAAGATTTTAAAGGAGTTCAAGCCCGACCTGGTGCTCGGTGTCGGCGGCTATGCCTCGGCGCCCCTGGTGATGGCGGCACGCGGCATGGGGATCAAGAGCTTCATCCACGAGCAAAACGCCTTCCCCGGCCTGGCCAACAAGCTTTTGGGGCGTTTCGTGGAGCGCGTCTTCATCTCCATGAAGGGGGCGGAGGGGTTCTTCCCCAAGAACCGCACGCTCATGACCGGCAACCCGATCCGCAAGGAGATCCTCTGGGGCTTCCAGGAGCGGCAGCAGCGCGCAACCGAAGCTTTCAGCCTGTTGATCTTCGGCGGCAGTGCCGGGGCGCACCGGATCAACACCGCCGTTATCGAGGCGCTTCCTTTTCTGGAAGGGGTAAAGGAGAAGCTGCGCATCACGCATCAGACCGGCGAGAAGGACCAGGCGCTGGTGCGGGACGCCTATCGCGCTGCCGGTTTCCAGGCCCAGGTGTCGAGTTTCATCGACAACATGTCCACCGCCTACGGAGCCGCCGACCTGGTCGTCTGCCGCGCCGGGGCGACCACCATCGCCGAGATCACCGCCTGCGGCAAGGCCTGCGTGTTCATACCGTTTCCCTACGCGACCGACGACCACCAGCGCAAGAACGCCGAGTCGCTGGTGAACGAGGGGGCCGGCTTCCTGATCGTCGAGGACGACCTGAGCGGCGAGGTATTGGCCAAGCAGCTGCTCGAGCTCATGGAAGACCCGAAGCGGCTGGCCGCCGTGGAGCGCAACGCCCGGAGTCTTGCCCAACTCGACGCCGCCCAGGTCATCGTCACGGCGATGATGGAAAAATAGAAACCTGAGAAACCGGTTCTACGTTCTACGTTCTAGGTTCTACGTTAGAACCAGAAGCGAAACTTGCGGTCGGTTTACCGTTCTCCGGGAGGACCAGGAACCGGCAGGGAAGATTCTCAACCTAGAACGTAGAACATAGAACCTAGAACAGCCTTTAGGAGTTTTCGTGTACGGAAAAATAGAGAAGATCCATTTCGTCGGCATCGGCGGCATCGGCATGAGCGGCATCGCCGAGGTGCTCTTGAACCTGGGCTACAAGGTATCCGGCTCCGACCTGCGCGCCTCGGAGATCACCGAGCGGCTGGCCGGGTTGGGGGGCGAGATCTACTTTGGCCACGCCAAGGAAAACCTGAAAAACGTCGACGTGGTGGTGATCTCCTCCGCGGTGCACGACGACAACCCCGAGGTGGTCGAGGCGCACCTGAACCTGATCCCGGTCATCCCGCGCGCCGAGATGCTCGCCGAGCTCATGCGCATGAAGTACGGCATCGCGGTGGCTGGCACCCACGGCAAGACCACCACGACCTCCATGGTGGCGACGCTCCTCTCCAAGGGGGGGATCGACCCGACCATCGTGATCGGAGGGCGCTTGAACTCCATCGGCACCAACGCGCGCCTGGGGCAGGGGCAGTTCCTGGTGGCCGAGGCGGACGAGTCGGACGGCTCCTTCCTGCTCCTGTCGCCGACCATCGCCGTGGTCACCAACATCGATGCCGACCACCTGGACTTCTACAGCGGCATCGAGGAGATCAAGGACACCTTCGTCGAGTTCATCAACAAGGTCCCCTTCTACGGGCTGGCGGTCCTCTGCCTCGATAACCCGAACGTGGCGGAGATCCTCCCCAAGGTGAAGAAGCGCTTCACGAGCTACGGCCTCTCGGCCCAGGCCGACTTCCGCGCCACCGAGGTGAAACTCTCCGGCTTCTCGACCAGCTTCGTCGCGCACCACAAGGGGACCCGCCTGGGCGAGATCTCCTTCGCCATGCCCGGCGCCCACAACGTCTTGAACGCCCTCGCCGCCATCGCGGTCGCCATGGAACTCGACGTCCCGTTCGAGACGATCCAGGCGGGCTTCGCAGCCTTTGGCGGAGTGGGACGCCGCTTCCAGATGAAAGGCGGCGCCAACGGCGTCATGGTGGTCGACGACTACGGCCACCATCCGACCGAGATCCGCGCCACCCTGGCAGCCGCCAAATCGGGATGGGACCGCCGCCTGGTCGTCGCGTTCCAGCCGCACCGCTACTCGCGCACCAAGGAACTCTTCGAGGAGTTCGTCACCGCGTTCCACGACGCCGACGTCTTGCTCCTCACCGACATCTACCCCGCGGGCGAGGCCCCTATCGAAGGGGTAACCGCCGAAGCGCTCAGCACCCGGATCCGCAGGCACGGGCAGAAGGACGTCACCTGGATCTCGGACCGCGAGGCGCTCTACCAGCACCTGGAGCAGGTGCTGCAGCCGGGCGACATCCTGCTCACCCTGGGTGCCGGTAACATCTGGCAGGTGGGCGAGGTGATGCTGGAGCGGCTGGCTGCCAAGGGAGAGCAGTAACCTTGACCGGCGGTCTGGAAACCGTGCTGGCCGGGCTGCGCGGCGACGCCAAAAGAAACGAGCCGATGGCGCGCCACAGCTCGCTCAAGGTGGGCGGTCCGGTCGACCTCTACCTGGAGCCGGCGGACCTAATCGACCTGCAGAACGCCCTGGCCGTGTTGCACAAGGAAAAGATCCCCTACTTCGCGGTGGGGGGCGGCTACAACCTCCTGGTCCGCGACGGCGGATTCCGCGGCTGTGCCGTATCCCTGAAACGCCTCGATGAAGTGACGCCGCTCCCCGGGCTGCGGCTGGAGGTCGGTGCGGGGGTGATCAACGGAAGGCTCTGCAAGGTAGCAGCCGAACACTCCCTGACCGGTGTCGAGTTCCTGGTCGGCATCCCCGGCAGCTTCGGCGGCGCGCTCACCATGAACGCCGGCGCCCACGGAGGCGAGACGCTCAAGCGGGTGGAGAGCCTGGTGACCGTGCGCGGCGGCAAGGTGCTCAGCAGAGTGCGCGACGATCTCGACTTCGGTTACCGCTACCTCACCCTGCAACCCGGGGAGGTCGTGGTCGGCGCGACGCTGCAGTTGGAGCAGGGGGAGCGCAGCAGCATAGAAAAAACCATGGCGGATTTTCTGGCGCACCGCGGAGGGGCGCAGATGGTCGGCTTTCCCAATGCCGGCTCGTTCTTCAAGAACCCGCCGGGGCAGCAGGCCTGGCAGCTCATCGACCTGGCCGGCCTGCGCGGGTGCCAGGTAGGCGGCGCGCAGGTCTCCGAGGTACACACCAACTTCCTGGTGAACCGCGGCGGCGCCAGCGCGGGCGATTTCCTGAAACTGGCGGCGCTCATCAAGGAGAAGGTGCTCGCACAAAGCGGCATCGAGCTGCAGGAAGAAGTCCGGATCGTCGGGGAAGACTAACGATACGAAGGAATACGAACATGACGCTTGAGGAGCTTAAAAAGAAGAAGATCGGTGTCCTGATGGGCGGGCTTTCCGCCGAGCGCGAGGTCTCTTTGAAAAGCGGCGGCGCAGTGCTCGCCACCCTGAAGGCCAAGGGGTACCGGGCGGTTGGCATCGACGTGAACCGCGACCTTCCGGGCCAGCTCTCGGCCGATGCAATCGAAATCGCCTTCGTTGCCCTGCACGGCCGCTTCGGCGAGGACGGATCGGTCCAGGGTGTCCTGGAGCTCATGGGCATCCCCTACACCGGCTCCGGCGTCTTGGCCAGCGCGCTCGCCATGGACAAGGTCTTCTCGAAGATCGTCTTCCGCTCCGCAGGGCTCACCGTCGCTCCCTACCAGGTGCTGCGCCGCGGCGAGAAGCGCCCGCTCTCCTTCGCGGTTCCCGCGGTGGTGAAGCCGGCCCGCGAAGGATCCTCGGTCGGGGTCAGCATCGTGAAGGATCCCGCCGACATGGACGCCGCCCTCGACGAGGCCTTCCGCTACGACGACCAGGTGCTGGTGGAGCGCTTCATCGACGGCCGCGAGGTGCAGGTAGGCATCCTGCACGGCAAGGCGCTGGGCGCCATCGAGATCGTTCCCAAGAACGAGTTTTACGACTTCGAGGCGAAGTACACCCCCGGCATGGCGGAGCACATCCTGCCGGCCAGGCTGCCGGCCCAGATCTACGCCGAGGTCCTCAACGCCGGCGAAGTCGCGCATGCTGCCTTGAGCTGCGACGGCTACAGCCGGGTCGACTTCCTGGTGACCGAGGCGGGCGAGGCCTACATCCTCGAGGTGAACACGCTTCCCGGGATGACCGACCTAAGCCTCCTTCCCGAGATCGCCCGAGGGGCCGGGATCGACTTCCCGGAACTGCTCGAGCGGATCCTGCTCGGTTCGGGGCTTAAGATTTAAATTCGCCGGAGACGTTAAAAACAATTGACAATCGGCAATCGAAAGTGTGAAAACAGTCAGTTATTATCCGGCAGACGGTCGGGGAGATTTACGGTAATCCATGCGCGACCTACACGTCAAAAATAAGCGCCAAGCTCCGCAAAACCGGGTGAAGAAAGCACCCAAACAGCGGAAGCCGATCAACTGGCGCCCGATCCTTACCTGGCTATCCCGGGGGATCGGAGGGGCGGCGCTCGTTGGCGCGCTCGTTTTCGGCAGCGTGCAGCTTTACCGTCTGGTGTCACGCACGACCTTCCTGTGCCTGGAAACCATCGAGGTGTCGCAGCTCACCCGCCTCTCGCGCAGCGAGATCGTCGCGCTCGCCGGGGTAAAGCCGGGCGACGCCATGCTCGGCATCAAGCTTAAGGAAATAGCGGAAGAACTCTCCAAGAACCCGTGGATCGAGAAGGTCCAGGTGCAGCGCTTCTTCCCGCACACCCTCTCCATCAGGCTCGCCGAGCGCACGCCGCGTGCGGTCGCCAACGTCGGCTGCCTCTACTACGTGGACACCAAGGGCGAGCTCTTCAAGCCGCTCATGGAGGGGGACCAGCTCGACTACCCGCTCATCACCGGGCTCAGCGAGCAGGACGTGCAGAGCGATCCCAACGGGAGCAAGGAGGCGCTCAAGGACGCGCTGGCGCTCATCGACAGCCTCAAGGCCGGCCGCGTGTTCAGCCTCGAGGACGTCTCCGAGATCCACTACGACAAGGGCTACGGCTTCACCCTGTTCACCATGCAGGGGGGAGTCCCGGTGAAGCTCGGCAACGGTGGCTTCTCCGACAAGCTGGCGCGCCTGGGGAACATCTACCGGGACCTCAAGCCCCAGATGCAGGCGTTGGACTACATTGACCTGGATTACAGTGACAAGATCATAGTGAAAAAAGCGTAGTAACAAGGGGGGAGCATGTCCGGCAAAAGGGATAATCTGATCGTAGGTCTCGACATCGGCACGACCAAGATCTGCGCCATCGTGGGGAACCTGACCGAGGACGGCCTCGACATCGTCGGGATCGGCACCAGTCCGTCGAAGGGGCTCAGGAAAGGCGTGGTGATCAACATCGAAAGCACCGTCGCGTCGATCAAGAAGGCGATCGAGGAGGCGGAGCTCATGGCCGGCTGCGAGATCAAGTCGGTCTACGCGGGGATCGCCGGCGGACACATCAAAGGGTTCAACTCCCAGGGCGTCATCGCCATCAAGAACCGCGAGGTCTCCCCCGAGGACGTGAAACGCGTCATCGAAGCGGCCAAGGCGATCGCCATCCCGATGGACCGCGAGGTGATCCACATCCTCCCCCAGGAGTTCATCATCGACGACCAGGACGGCATCCGCGAACCGCTCGGGATGAGCGGCGTGCGCCTGGAGGCCAAGGTGCACATCGTCACCGGCGCGGTGGCGAGCGCCCAGAACATCGTGAAGTCCTGCAACCGCGCGGGGCTCGAGGTCGCCGACATCGTGCTCGAGCAGCTCGCCTCCTCCGAGGCGGTGCTCTCGGCCGACGAGAAGGAACTGGGTGTGGCGCTCGTCGACATCGGCGGCGGCACCACCGATATCGCCATCTTCGTGGACGGCGCCATCAAGCACACCTCGGTGCTCTCCCTGGGCGGCAACCACCTCACCAACGACATCGCCGTGGGGCTCAGGACCCCGATGGCCGAGGCCGAGCGCATCAAGCAGAAGTACGGCTGCTGCCTCTCCTCGCTGGTCGGCAAGGACGAGACCATCGAGGTCCCCAGCGTGGGGGGCCGCAAGCCGCGCATCCTGTCGCGCCAGCTTTTGTGCGAGATCCTCGAGCCGCGCGTCGAGGAGATCTTCACCCTGGTGAACCGCGAGATCGTGAAGAGCGGCCTCGAGGACCTGATCGCCTCGGGCGTGGTGATCACCGGCGGCAGCACCATTTTGGAAGGCATGCCGGAGCTCGCCGAGCAGATTTTCAACCTGCCGGTGCGCCGTGGACTGCCGCAGCGTATTGGTGGACTGACCGACGTAGTGAATTCACCTGTTTACGCGACTGGAGTAGGCCTTGTGGTGTATGGCAGCAAAAACGTCGGTGTTCATGAATTCCCGACGGCGCAGACCGATGATACTGTCTTTCGCAGGGTGACCAGAAGAATGAAGGAATGGTTCGGAGAGTTCTTCTAAAAAAACGTCTTTTGACGGCATTTTGAGCTTCCAATCGTCGGCAAAAACCTGTATAAAAACGCCTAATATAGATTATCCGCCGGGGGGCGCGACAAAAAGGGGAGGGCGAATATGTTTCAGTTCGATGAAAGTATCGACCAGAGTGCAAAGATAAAGGTCATAGGTGTCGGTGGTTCCGGTGGCAACGCCGTTAACACCATGATCGCATGCGGCGTGACCGGGGTCGATTTCATCGTTGCTAATACCGATGCTCAGGCGCTTCGCATGTCGAAGTCGCCCGTGAAGATCCAGCTCGGAGCCCAGTTGACCAAGGGCCTCGGCGCCGGCGCGAACCCCAACGTGGGGCGCGACGCTGCCTTAGAGGACAAGGAGAAGCTGGCCGAGGCGCTCAAAGGCGCCGACATGATCTTCATCGCAGCCGGTATGGGCGGCGGCACCGGTACCGGCGCGGCTCCCGTCATCGCCGAGGTGGCCCGCGAGCAGGGTGCCCTCACCGTCGGCGTGGTGACCAAGCCGTTCACCCGCGAAGGGCGTCAGCGCCTGGCCAAGGGTGAGGACGGTATCAAGGAGCTCAAGAAGCACGTCGACTCCCTGATCGTGATCCCCAACGACCGTCTGCTCGGCCTGGCCGGCAAGTCCATGTCCATCCTGGACGCCTTCAAGCCCTCCGACGACGTGCTGCGTCAGGCGGTGCAGGGTATCTCCGACCTGATCACCCAGTCCGGCCTGATCAACGTCGACTTTGCCGACGTGAAAGCCATCATGAGCGAGCGCGGCATGGCGATGATGGGCATCGGCCTGGGGAACGGCGAAAACCGCGCCATCGACGCTGCAGTCCGCGCCATCTCGAGCCCGCTGCTCGAGGACATCGACATCTCCGGCGCCAAGGGGGTCCTGGTCAACATCTCCGGTTCCGCCTCCATGACCATGGACGAGTTCGACGCGGCGAGCAAGATCATCCACGAGAAGGTGCACGAGGACGCCAACATCATCATCGGTCTGGTGATCGACGAGAGCCTCGGAGAGACCATCAAGATCACCGCCATCGCCACCGGCTTCGGCGACCGCTTCGATCTCGAGAAGGGGCGTCACGAGATGAAGAACGTGGCACCGCTCGTCAAGCAGACCGAGATCAACCGCGAGATCCCGACCTTCATCCGCGAGAAGCAGCAGCGCGACACCCGCACCAGCAACCGCAACAGCTTCATGATGGAAGACGAGGACCAGTACGACATCCCGACCTTCCTCAGGAAGTCGGTCGACTAAGGTCGAGTTTGAGCCTAGCTGAAAAGCCCGGTCCCCCGAAAGGGAGGCCGGGCTTTTTTTGTATCGCGGAGGTTTCCGAGAAGGATTTGCGGTTGACGCTGAAATGACTCAGATGATATACGTGCATATACACGCATAGTTCAAGGACACGAGACATGAAAATACCCAACCAGAACCCCAGCATCTGCAGCTGCGTCAATCTGCGCCGGGCCTCGCGGGCGATCACCCGGATCTACGACAAGGCCCTGGAGCCGGTCGACCTGAAGATCACCCAGTACTCGGTCCTGGCCAACGTGGCGCGCTCGGGCCCCTTGAGCAGCAGTAACCTCGCCAGGATCCTCAGGCTGGACCGCACCACCCTGGTGCGCAACCTGAAAAGCCTTGAGGCGGCCGGCTTCATCGAGGAGCACCCAGAGGTCACCGACCCGCGGGAGCGCGCCATCCGCATCACCGAGGCGGGACGCCAGATGGTGGAAAAAGCGAGGCCGCTGTGGGTGCAGGCGCAACAACAGGTAGAAGATCACCTGGGAAGCGCTGCCCTGCAGCAATTAACCACCTTGGTAACCTCCCTGGAAACCCTTTCCGATCACATCGCTTGAACTATATGGAGGAATCCCCGTGGCACATCATGACGACGTAACCAGTTACCAGAACCCGCCGCCGGAAAAAGGGCGCCGCCTGCACTACGCCTGGTTCGTAGCCGCCATCACCTTTGTGACCCTGCTCACCGTCGCGGGGATCAGGTCCACACCCGGGGTGCTCATCGTTCCGCTTGAGCACGAGTTCGGCTGGTCGCGCGCCACCATCTCCATCGCCATCTCGGTGAACCTGTTGCTCTACGGTCTCATGGGCCCCTTTGCCGCCGCCTTCTACGACAAGATCGGGGTCAGGCGCACCATGGCCATCGCGCTCACCCTGCTCACCGTCGGCGTCAGCGCCACGACCCTCATGACCCGCCCCTGGCACATGGCGCTCATCTGGGGGGTGCTGGTCGGCTGCGGCGCCGGTATGCTCACCAACAGCCTGAGCGCCACGGTCACCGCGCGCTGGTTCCGGAAGGGGCAGGGGACCGTGATGGGGGTACTGACCGCCAGCGTCGCGACGGGACAACTCCTCTTTCTCCCCTACCTGGCGTCACTCACCGAAACCAAGGGGTGGCGCAGCGCCGCCTTGCTCATCGCCTGCGCCGCGCTGGCCATTCTCCCCCTGGTGCTGCTCGTCATGCGCAACTATCCCGAGAGCATCGGCCTCAAGCCGTACGGAGCACCCAAGGACGAACCGGACCAGACCCTGCTGCGTCCTACCGGCAACCCCTTCAAGGTCGCCATTAGCGGGTTGCAGCGCGGGTTGCACTCCCGGGACTTCTGGCTTTTGGCGGCAAGTTTCTTCGTCTGCGGGGCGAGCACCAACGGGCTTATCGGCACCCACCTCATCCCGGCCTGCGTCGATCACGGCATCCCCGAGGTGCAAGCCGCCGGGCTGCTCGCCATGATGGGGGTTCTCGACCTGGTCGGTACTACCCTGTCGGGGTGGCTTTCCGATCGCTACGACAGCCGCAACCTGCTCTTTTGCTACTATGGCCTGCGCGGGCTCTCCCTGATGGGGCTCCCCTTCGCGCTGGGCGGGCCGCACTGGAGCCTCACCGCCTTCGCCATCTTCTACGGCCTCGACTGGATCGCCACGGTGCCCCCCACCGTCCGGCTCACCGCCGACTCCTTCGGCAGGGAGAACGTCGGCGTGATGTTCGGCTGGATCTTCGCGAGTCACCAAGTAGGTGCCGCGCTCGCCGCCACCTTCGCCGGCACGGTGCGCACCTACCTGGGCGACTACCTGGTTGCCTTCCTGCTGTCGGGTGTCATCTGCCTGCTCGCCGCGGGCCTGGTCCTGCGTATCAACAAGGCAGCGCTGCCCGGGATACCGGCAGAAGCGACCAACTAGCCGGCACCGGGAATGACGTCCCCGGGTAACCGGGATGGGGCCGGCGGCAACTCCGGCCCTTCGCTGTTTTTGCAGGAGCGTTACGTCATATAACGAAAATTGGCAGGGGTTCTGCTCTCCCACGTGTGCACGTGCTTCTATCCTAACGCGCGCAGAATCAAAGGCTTGTGTGTATCGATGAAGGTACGTCATATTGTGGCATGTAAGTTGTAACACTACAGCATCAAGGTGTACTGGATTTACGGTCAAACCCTTTCATGTTGCATTTGATGAGGTACTGCAATGACAAAGGACACTCTGCACGGCACAGGCATACAGAAATGCGAGTGCACGGCTCCCGACGAACAGGAGTCCTGCAACTGCGCTTGCGAAAATGACAGCACTCCCACCACGCACAATGACAAGCTGATCGACTTCAAACAGCGCAGCAGCGAACTGCGCAAGAAGGGACTGCTCTCCTCGTCGGTCTCCGCGTTCGAGGCAACCCGCGCTCTCGCCTTCGGGATCATGTACCTGACCGGCGAGGGGGTGGTGCGCGACACCGCGAGAGCTGCCGAATTCCTCGCCACCGCGGCAAAGGGAGGAATCTCCCAGGCCAAGCACGAACTGGCCAAACTGCACCTGGAGGGGGTGGCGGTCCCCTACGATCCGGATTACGCCCGCCTGCTTCTCGAGGGCGCCTCCGACGACGAATACCTCCCCAGCACCGTCTATCTGGCCGAGATGTACCTGTTCGGTAAAAACGGCCCGAAAGACATCGAAGCGGCCCTGGAACTGCTCTATGTCGGCGCGGCCAAGAGCGACCCGGCAGCCATGTACTACCTGGCGCTCATCTACGACAAGGAGGCTGAGTACCAGAACTCCTTCGAAGCCGCTTACTGGTACCGCCGCGCCGCCGAGTACGGCCACTTCAAATCGCAGATCAGGCTGGCGTCGCTCTACGCGATGGGGCAGGGCGTGCCGCAGTGCCCTGAGACCGCCCAAGCCTTCCTCGAAGTGGCCCAGGAGTCGCTCGAAGAGCAGGACCCGCGTTTTCTGCTCTGGCAGGGCGAGCATTTCGTGGCCCAGCCGGAGACCGAGTTCCTGGCCCAGGCCCTCATCCAGGCCGCCGCCGACATGCACCATACCCCGGCCCAGCGTGTGCTGATGCAGCGGGGCTGGAGACGCTAATCACTTCAGGTACGGTGACCCGCTACAGTCATGTTTTGTTCCGCTCGCCCCCTCGGTCCGCCGTGGGGGCATTTTTTTGCCGGTCCGTCATTCGTCCAGAAAGCCGACCCATTTCACCCGCAACGTCGCCACGCCGAACTCCACCTCGACGATCCCCTTGATGAGGTAGGGCCTGCGCTGGGAGAGCTTGCGGCAAAACCTCGCGTAGACATCGGGGAAGAAGGTGGCGTCGAAGATGGCGCTCACGTCCTCGAACGAGACGAACTCCATCGGCCTGCCGCGCTTGTCCTCCACCATCTTGGTGGTGATCCACCACCCCACCATGGTCACCCACTTCCCCGCGTAGTCCATCATCTCGGCCCCCTTGATGGGGCGGTGCCTGAGCCAGGCCTCCTTGTACAGGGTAAGCGGGTGGCGCGAGACCAGAAACCCGAGGCTCTCGGTCTCCTGGCGCAGTACCTGGCGTGCGTCGTAGGGGGGCGGGGCGGGGAGCTCGGTCTGCTGCTCGAAGAGGAGCCCCGTCGTCTGCTGCTGGGAGTGCAAGAGTTCCCACAAGAGCGCCGGACGCCGCTTAAGCCCCTCGATACTGTCGAAGCATCCCGCCTTGATGAGCCGCTCGCCGTCCACCCTGGTCACCTTGACCCGTGCCAGGAAGTTTTTGAAGGAGCTGAACCTGCCGCGTTCGCGCTCCTTCAAGAGCTTTTCCGCCCCGTCCCGGGTCAGCCCGTCGATCTGCATGAGCCCTACCCTGAGGCCCTGCCCCGCACCGGTGTACGGGTAGTCGCTGTCGTTGACGTCCGGCGGCAGGATGGCGAGCCCGAGCCGCCGGGCCTCCGAGATATAGGCGAAGGCGGAGTAGTAGCCACCCTGGTTCGAGATGACCGCTGCCATGAAGGGGGCCGGGTGGTGAGCCTTCATGAAGGCCGCCTTGCCGCTTAGGAGCGCGTAGCTCGCGGAGTGCGGTTTGCAGAAGGAGTAGCCGGAGAAGGAGAGGATCTGCTCCCAGATCTCGGCAAGGACCGGTTCCGTTACCCCGCGCGCGACGCCCCCCGCGAAGAACTTGACGCGGTAGTCGGCAAGGCGCTTCTCGCGGTGTTTCTTGGTGATGATCTTGCGCAGCTGGTCCCCCTCATAGGCGGAGAAACCGGCGAGTTCCATGGCGATCTGGGTGATCTGCTCCTGATAGATGGCGATCCCGAACGTCTCGTCGAGGACGCTCTCCAAAAGCGGGTGCAGGTGGCTCCAAGGCTTCCCCTGCACCCGCGCGACGTACTCCTGGATGAAGCTGTTGGCGGCCGGCCGGATGATGGAGGAGGCCTGCACCAGCACCTCGAAGAGGTCCAGCCCGAAGGTTGCACTGGTGGCCGTACTGCTCCAGATCTTGCGCAGCAAAAGCCGGATCGAGGGGGATTCGAGGTAGAAACAGCCGATGGTAAGTCCGCGGCGCAGGATCTCCTGGGTCTTTGCGTCCTCGAGCGGGCGCCAGGAGGCGTAATCGATCGCGCCGTCCCCCTCTTTTTTCACGGCGGCCATGGCGTCGCGGATCACGGCCAAGGAACGGTTCCCAAGGATATCGATCTTCACCAGCCCGGAGTCCTCCGCCTGGTCCTTCTCCCACTGGATGAGCGGCAGCCCCTTGCGCGAGAGCTCGACCGGGACGTACTTGCGGATCTCGTCCGGGACGATGACCAGGCCGCCGCAGTGCAGCGAAAGGTGGCGCAACTGTCCTCCCAGGCGCTGGGCGGTGTCGATAATCTCCTGCCAGTCCGCAGAGATCCGCTCCCCCTTGAACAGCGGGTGCGACGTGATGGCGGCCGCCGTCTGCTCCGATTTCCAGAAACCGGAGACCCGCTCGGTCATCTCCTTGATCTCGTAGTCCGGCAGCCCGTACACCTTGGCCACCTCGCGCAGGGCGGAGCGCCCTTTGAATCCGACGTGGTTGGAGACCATGGCGGCGCGCTGGGCGCCGTAGCGGGCGAAGGCGAAATCGAGGATGGCGTCGCGCTCGTCCCAGGGGAAATCGATGTCGATGTCCGGCGGGTCGGTGCGCCCTTCGTTCAGGAAACGCTCGAAGAAGAGGTTGTGGCGGATCGGGTCGACGTGGGTGATCCCCAGGCAGTAGGCGACCAAAGAGGCGGCGGCACTCCCCCGGCCGCAGGTCCGCTCCGACTGTTTGGAGATCTCCTCCACCACCAGGAAGTAGTGCGCGAACCCCTTGTCGCGGATGATGCCGAGCTCCTTGGCAAGCCGGGTCTCTGTCTTCTCGTCGAGACAGCCGTAGCGCCAGAGCGCCCCCTGATGCGCGCGGCGCTGCAATTCCAAAAAGGCGCTGTCGTTCCCCAGGTCGCGGAAGGCAGGGAATATGGTGCGGGAGAAATCCCACTCGTTGCGGCAGAGTTCCGCGACGTGGAGGGTGTTTTCCAGCGCCTCGGGGCAGTGCGGGAAGAACTCAGCCATACGCTGCGCCGGGAAGAGCAGGTCGGCATCGCAGGCGCTCTCTTCCTGCTTCAGGCGGGAAAGCTTGCTGTTCAGGTGGATGGCCCGCAGCACGCGATGCAGGTGAAATTCGCCGCGGTCGAGCATGAGTGCCCGCGCCGTGGCGACCGGCGGGAGGTTCAGGTCGCGCGCCAGGGCGAGCGAGCGGTGCAGTGCGTGCCCGGGGGAGAGTTCCACGAAGAGCGCGGCCGGCGACTGGCGTTTCAGGGCAGTGACGAGTTTGGCGTCGTCGCTCGCGACGACCACGTTGTGACGGTACTCGGTAAGCGCCTGGATCAGGTCGAACTCTCGGCGGCAGTGCAGGTCGGATAAAAGGCGCGAGATGTTGGCGTAGCCTTCTTCGTTGCGGGCCAAGAGAACCGCGCGATGTCGCTCGGTCACCGCCTCGGTCCCGATGAGCGGCGTGATGCCGGTCTCCTGGGCCGCCTGCAAAAAGCGGGGGATGACGTAGAGACCGTTACGGTCGGTGAGTGCGAGGCTCTGGTAGCCAAGAGCCCGAGCCGAAGCGCAGAGCCGCTCCGGGGAATGCAACCCCCAGTTGGGCGACAGCGCAGAGTGGACGTGCAGATGGACGAACATGGATGTGACCTTTGCGATGATGACGTGCGGCAAGGGGAATAATCAGCTCTGCCGTGAATCTTCTGAAAAGCGTGGACAGCGACGTTGTTTCCTCGAAGCGTGGCTGGTGACCTCTCGTCCTCCCCTTAGCGAAGGGGAGATAGAGGGGATTCGATTCAGGTTGCTACCACTTCTCGTTTGCCACAGGGCTAAATCCTCCCCCTTCGCAAAGGGGGGGGCGCGGCAACGGCCCCAATTCTTCGTGGCCCGAGAGTCAGAGTGCCGAGGCCTCTAGGAAGAACCTTGCAAAATTGGAGGGCTATTCTTCCCGGGTCAGTTCTTGGTGACCGTCATGTACTTGCAGCGTTCCGGGTCCCACGCCGGCGCAGGGCCGCTCATGGACAGCTGCTCGCGGCGCGCCGGGATCCCTTTCCCCCAGCGGACCGAGGACTCGCCGTACTTGGCGCGCAGCTGGTCCAGGGTCTCCTGCAGGTCGACCTGCTTTTGCGAGCGCACCGGCGTGGCAGGGGCGAAGAGTTCCAGCTGCGCGGCCGCTGCAGCCACCTGGTCGCAGGCAAGGCGTAGCCCCCGCACGCGCTGGCGCCTTTTGCAGGTGGCAAAGAAGAGCTCCTCGGCGAGGTCCAGAAGCTCCAGGTCGAGCGAGAGCGGCACCGATGCGGACCGTTTCCCCTCCTCGGTCACGCCGTCGACGTAGCTTACGACCAGCGATACGGTGTGCGCCTCCTTGCCCATCCGGCGCAGCCTCAGCCCGCACCCCTCCACCAGGCGCAAGAGTTCGCTCAAAATCACCGCGTCGTCGTTCTCGTCTTGGCCCAGGAACCCTTCCTCTACGATCTCGGTGCTCAAGCGGGGAGGCTGGACGGGAGTGCGGTCGATGCCGCAGGCGCGGTCGTGTAAAAGCGGCGCGAAGGGGCCGACCGCGAGGCGCAGCTGCGGCACCGAAAGTTCGGCCACCTGTTCGACCCGCTGCAGGTTCAGATCGCGCAAGAGCAGCGCCTGGCGCGCACCCCCCACGCCCGGGAGCACCTTGACGGGGAAGGGGGCCAGGAAGCTGCGCTCTGCGCCGTGGAAGACGTCGAAGACACCCGGCTGTTCCATGGCGTCGGCCGCCACCCGCGACACCAGCTTGTTGCCGCCGGTACCCGCCATGGCGGAGAGCCCCATGTCCCGCGCGATGCGGCGCTCCAGCCGGCTCGCCACGTCGCGGGCCGGACCAAAGAGCCGGCGCGAGCCGGTCAGGTCGAGGTAGACACGCCCAAGACCCGACTCTACGACCGGGGTGAACTCGGCCGAGAGCTCGGTGAGCGCCCGGCTCCCCTTGGTCAAAAGGTGCGGGTCGGGTGGAATGACGATGAGCGACGGGCAGCTCTTGCGCGCCTGGAAGATGGGTGTGCCGGCATGGACCCCTTCCGCCGCAGCCTCGCTTGACACGCACTGCAGCAGGGCGCGCTCGGAGTTGAGCGGCGCCACGGCAACCGGTCTCCCCCGCAGCTGCGACTGGAGCACGCGGGCCAGGGCGATGGGAAAAGCTGGTACGGTAAGGTGCAAGATATGCCGGTCCACGTGTGCTGCCTCGACAATGTGCTGATCTACAAGGTTTTTGCCTTCTGACCTAGAGATACCATTTGATAACCATTGTGTGTCAACAGTTTTTCCGGGGGCATGAGGACGTTTGGCGGGTCGGGAGATGCGAAAAAAGCCGCCTACCGGATCGGCAGGCGGCTCAGGGGGAGCGGGGCGGGTACGGGGCTACAGGAGCTTTTTCGCGGCGGCGATGACGGCGGCGTAGTCCGGCTCCTGGGTCACCTCGGGGACGTGCTGGATGTAGCGGATCACGTTCTGCTTGTCGATGACGAAGATCGAGCGGGAAAGGAGCTTCAGTTCGTCGATGAGGAC
This sequence comes from Geomonas silvestris, assembly GCF_014193515.1. Taxonomy (GTDB): domain Bacteria; phylum Desulfobacterota; class Desulfuromonadia; order Geobacterales; family Geobacteraceae; genus Geomonas; species Geomonas silvestris. The sequence continues at coordinate 207,450 of NZ_BLXX01000005.1, forward strand.
GCCGTAGGCGGTGCCAAACGAGCGGTCGCGGTAGTCGGAAAGGGTCACCACCTTGTCGATGCCGGCGGCGCCGCACCACCTTTTCTGCGCGAAGGGGAGATCCTGGCTGATGGTCAAGACCACCACGTCACCCGGAAGCGCCGCGGCTTCCTGATTGAAACGCCGCGTCTCGGTGTCGCACACCGGGGTGTCCAGCGAAGGGACGGCGCTGATGATCTTCACCTTCCCCTGGTAGCTGGCGAGCGTCACCGGTGCCAGACCGTTGTCGACCACGGAAAACTCGGGAGCGGCAGCGCCGACCTGAAGCTCCGGCCCTACCAGCGTTATCGGATTACCTTTGAACGTGACTTTAGGCATTGGTTCCTCCTGCAATTTTTGCACAAAGCCTACGGCAATTCCCGACGATTGCAAGCAGCAAAGGCGGCTTTTCTGGATCAACCCAGACTCTAGAAGCGTTTTTGCCACAGGAAAAGGCATCTGCTGCAGACGTTGCGGAAAAAGAGGGGACCAGAGTCAGTCGTGTTTCCTAGGCGACAAAGCGTGTGAGCTTCTAGCGGCACTCCGCGCAGGATGTGCCGCTCGACGACCTGAAGAGAGGGTAAAACGCGTGCTCCAGTTACAGTGGGGAGTTCGGCAGGTTCAGCGAGGCGATCATCTTCTTGAGTTCGGAGACCTTGTAGGGCTTCTGCAGGAAACCCGCGAGTCCCTTGCCGGCGAACTTCTGGGTCACCTCGTGCTCGTTGTAGCCGCTGGTCATGATCACCTTCACCTGGGGATCGAGCTTGCGCAGTTCGCGGTAGCACTGCTCGCCGTCCAGGTGCGGCATGGTGAGATCCAGGATCACGAAGTCGATGTTGGGCACCTCCCGGAAGATCTTGAGCGCCACGAGACCGTCTTCCGCCGTCACCGTCAGGAAGCCGAGTTCCTTGAGCATTTCGGAACCGATGTCGCGCACCGTCTGCTCGTCGTCCACCAGTAAAACCGTGCCCCCACCCGGCACCTCGGGTTCGGCCTCGTCACGGGGCGCAGGGTCGACGGGGCGGTCGCTGAGCGGCAACAGTATCTTCAGCGTTGACCCCTTGCCCGCCTCGCTGTAGACACGGATCGCCCCCTTGTGCCCCTTCACGATGCCGAGTACGGCGGCCATCCCCAGCCCGCGGCCGGAGAACTTCGTTGTGAAGAAGGGATCGAACAGCTTGCTCAGGGTCTCGCGGCTCATGCCGCAGCCGGTGTCCGCGACCTCCAGGTAGACGTAGCGCCCGGGTTTCGTGTTTTCGCTCAGCCAGACGTTTTGCAGGTAGTTCGCGTCGCACTCCTGGCACCCCGTGCTGATGGCGATCACCCCGTTCTCGTCGCCCAGCGCCTCGGAGGCGTTGATCACCAGGTTCATCACGATCTGGCGGATCTGGGTGGCATCGACCTCCACTGCGGGGAGCGGGCGGGTGAGGTTCAGGCGCAACCGCGCCTTCTTGGTCACCGAGACCTCGAGCATGTGCACCATCTCCTCCAGGAGGATGTTGAGGTCGAGGTGCTCGACCACGAACTTCCCTTTGCCGGAGTAGGCGAGCATCTGCTTGGCGAGATCCGCGGCCCGCGCCGAGGCCTTCTCGATCTGGCGCAGGTTCTCCACCGCGGGAGACTCCTTGGTGATGCGCATCAGGGCAAGGTCCGCGTTGCCGATGATGGACATGAGGATGTTGTTGAAATCGTGGGCGATACCGCCTGCCAGGACCCCCAGGCTTTCCAGCTTCTGGGCGTGCAGCATCTGCTCTTCCAGGCGCCGGCGCTCGTCCTCGGCCTGCTTGCGCTCCGAGATGTCGTGCATTACCGCGACGAATTCCAGGTTGCCATGGGTGCCGGTGAGCGGCGAGATGGAGAGCTCGGCGCTGAACCGCCCCCCCTCCTTCTTGCTGCAGAGCACCTCGCCGCGCCAGTGCGACCCCGCGGTGATGGTCTCCCAGAGCTGGGCGTCCGGAGCGAGTTCGGCGGCGCTCTCCAGCAGCATCCGGAAGTCCTGGCCGAGGACCTCGTCTTTGCGGTAGCCGGTTACTTCGCTAAAGCGCGGGTTACTGTAGGTGACCGCTCCCCGTGCGCTGGCGATCAAGACGAGATCGCTGCTCTGCTCGATGACGCTCGAGAGCTTGCCGATGAAGTCGTTTTGCGCCTTGAGTTGCCGCTCCATGGTGATGCGCGCCACGCAGTCGTCGATGGAGTCGAACAGCGCCGAGAACTCGATCGGCTTCAGCATGTAGCGACTGATACCGATGCGCACCGCGTCGATGAGAAACAGGGTCTCGCTGATGGCGGTGGCCGCGATGATCTTGGCGCCCGGGTCGAGCTCCTTGATCTGGGCCGCCATCTGGATGCCGTTCATCTCGGGCATATTGACGTCGGTGATCACGATGTCCGGGCGGTGCTGCCGGAAAAGGTCCAGTCCGATGCGGCCGTTGTGGGCCACCCAGACGCTGAAGGCGGGGTACTTGAGGGAGATGGTCTGCCTGAGCGAATCGACTGCCGATACGTCATCCTCGACAATGAGCAGCGAGATAGCTTGTACCGTGTGTTGCAGGGATTTCATAGCGAACCCTAAATAAGATTGATCAGATACGTCATAAAGACATTGTGTCGCCGGCCATTCCTGCACATTTAGTTGCTCGCCACCACGATTGAGCGGGCGGAGTCCCGAGGTTGCGACTCATTCAGTATAACAGCATACTGTATTTGGTCCAGAAGAACGTTGTTTTTGCTTGCCGGGCGATATTAGTAGCGCTTATAACGTATTACCTAATAGAATGCAACTGGTTTAACAGCCGGGGACGCTAGTTGCAGATAAATCTCAAGGAAATACTGTGCCAGTGTTAATTATAAATCACTCTGTTTCAGCTCCTCTTGGACCGCGGATTATCAGGTAGGAGTCTCCTGCGCTGGCGAGCGGGTCTGAGACCCGAGCTTCATGCCGATCGCAAGTGCCGCAGCGGCATTGCTGGCGGCCAAGCGCAGGTTCGGGGCGGCCTGTTGCAGGGCCTCGTCCAGGGAGCAAGGGCGCGACACTGCGGCGAAAAGCGCGTCGATACCCTGGTGGCGCAGCTGGGCCGCTTCCGGCTCCAGGGAGCCCGCGATCACCAGGACCGGCTTGCCGAACCTTTTGGCGAGCAGTGCCACCCCCAAGGGGGCCTTGCCGGAAGCCGTCTGACCGTCGCAGCGTCCCTCGCCGGTGACCACCAGGTCCGCAGCTTGAAGAAGCTCCTCCAATCTGACCGCCTCGAGCACGATCTCGATCCCCGGCCGCAAGGTGGCGCCGAGCACGGCAAGGAGCGCGGCTCCCATCCCTCCGGCGGCACCGGCGCCGGGCACCTCGGCGACGGCCTTGCCCAGGTCGCGCTCGATGAGCCGCGCGAAGTGTCCCAGCGCCGCGTCCAGGCGCGCCACCATCTCGGGAGTCGCCCCCTTTTGCGGCCCGAACACCGCGCTGGCGCCTCGGGGCCCCACCAGCGGGTTGTCCACGTCGCAGGCCGCCTCGATACTGCAGCGCGCAAGCCGCGGGTCGAGGCGCGCGGCATCGATACGGGCCAACCGCTCGAGGCCGGCGCCGCCGGGGGGGATCGGGTACCCTTGCGCATCCAGCAGGTCGACCCCCAGGGCCTGGAGCATCCCCGCACCGCCGTCGTTGGTGGCGCTGCCGCCGATCCCCACCACGAGTCGGCGCGCCCCGGCGTCGAGTGCCGCCCGGATCAGCTCTCCCGTGCCGAAGCTCGTCGTTTCCAGCGGGTTGCGCCTCTCCGGGGGGACCAGGGTGAGCCCGCTCGCGGCAGCCATCTCCACGACCGCGCTGCGGTTGTCCCCCAGCAGGGCGAAGCTCGCCTCGACCGGATCCCCCAGCGGGCCGCGCACCCGGGCCGGAACGAGCCTCCCTGCAGTGGCCTGGGCGAGGGCCTCGGCGGTCCCTTCCCCCCCGTCGGCAAGCGGCACCAGGTGGTAGCGGGCCTCGGGAAAGACCTCGCGGAACCCTTCGGCCAGCGCGCGTGCCGCCTGGGGAGCCGAAAGGCTCTCCTTGAAGGCGTCCGGCGCAATGACGATGTCCATGCAACACCTCCGGCGACTGATCTGGCTCTCTCATACACCGCTCTTCGAAATAGCGCTAGTAAAATCAGCACCTCTATGCTGTAATGAGACCGCTTGTGCCTGCAGCCGACAGTTACCTATGGGCAGCCAACGAGAGAGCCGTGTCATGGAAGATAGGGATCAAGGGAAGGCCAACCCGACAAGCTGCGACGACGCCTGGTTGTGCCAGGCGAAGCCCTCCGCGGGGAGCTGTTCCCTGCTCGACAGCATCATCGATCAAAGCCCCAACCCCATCTGGATCTCGGACAGCCAGGGGACGCTGATCCGGATCAACCGCGCCTGCACCCGGCTTCTGAACATCACCGAAGCCGAGGTCGTCGGCACCTATAACATCCTCAAGGACAACATCGTCCGCGAACAGGGGCTTTTGCCGCAGGTGGAGCGCGTGTTCCGGGACGGGGAGACCGCCCGTTTCGAGATCGTCTACGACAGCTCCACCTTGAAGACCCTGGCGCTCGCCCAGACCTCACGCGTCATCCTCGACGTAACCATCTTCGCCATCCGCGACCCCCAGGGGACCATCACCAACGCCGTCATCCAGCACATCGACATCACCAGCCGCCGGGAGTCCGAGGAGAAACTGCAGCGGGCCAACCAGGAGCTGGAGTCGCGGGTCATGGAGCGGACCCGCGAGCTTACCCTGGCGAACCAGGCGCTGCGCCACGAGGTGGCCGAGCGGGCCGAGGCCGAGGCGGAGCTGCGCCTGAGCGAGCGGCGCTTCCGCACCCTGTGCGCGGCGGCCCCGGTCGGCATCTTCATGAGCGACGACCGGGGGAGGTGTGTCTACGCCAACCCCAGGCTGCAGGAGTTGACCGGGCTGAAGGCCGGCCAGCTGATGGGGAGTGGCTGGAGTGCGGCCCTGCACCCCGAGGACCGCGAAAGCACCACCGTCAAGTGGCTCGAGATCTCCGGGCAGGGAGGGACCTTCCAGCACGAGTGCCGCTTCCTGCGTGCCGGCGCGCCGGTCTGGGTGCGCGCGCTGGCGCAGCCCTTCAGGGGCAAGGACGGCAGCGTCGCTGGGTACGTCGGGGTGGTCGAGGACATAACCGAACAGCGCCACGCCCGCGAGGAGCTCCTGAAGACCCAGAAGCTGGAGTCGCTGGGTGTGCTGGCCGGCGGCATCGCCCACGACTTCAACAACATCCTCTCCATCATCCTGGGCTACATCTCGCTGGCCCGCTCGGCCGCGCACGACCCCGACCTGGTTTTGAGCCGCCTCAAGGACGGCGAGAAGGGGGTTTTGAGGGCGCGGGACCTGACTCAGCAACTGCTCACCTTCGCCCGGGGCGGCGACCCGGTGAAGCGGGCCGTGGATCTGAACGCCCTCTTGCGCGAGGCGGCGCAGTTCGGGTCGCTCGGCTCCAACGTGCGCTGCGACTTCGAGCTGAGCCCCGAGCAACTCGCCCTTGCCGCCGACGAGGGGCAGCTGAGCCAGGTGGTGCACAACCTGGTGATCAACGCGACCCAGGCGATGCCCGAAGGTGGCGTCATCACCATCCGCTCGGGGCGCGCCCGCTCCAGGGAAGGGGAAGAGCTGCTGAGCTTTTCGGTGAGCGATACCGGCACCGGAATCCCCGAATCCATCAGGGCGCAGGTCTTCGATCCCTACTTCACCACCAAGCAGGGGAGCGGGCTCGGGCTTACCAGCTGCTACTCGATCATTAAAAAGCACGGCGGCGGCATCACCTTCGAATCGCTGCCGGGAAAGGGGACGACCTTTACCGTGACCCTGCCGGCGCAGCTGCGCCAGGCCGCCTTGGAAGCCACCGGTCCGGCTCTCGAAGCCAAGGGGGAGGGGGACGTGCTCGTCATGGACGACGACCGCCTGATCCGCGAGCTTGCGGTCGAAATGCTGGAGGAACTGGGCTACCGGGCCGAGAGTGTGGCCGACGGCGCCCAGGCGGTGACCGCCTATTACAACCGGCAGCGCAGCGGCTCCCGTTACGCGGTGGTGATCATGGATCTCACCGTGCGCGGCGGCATGGGAGGGCGCGAGGCGGTGAAGGCGCTTCTTGCCCTGGACCCGCAGGTCAAGGCGGTGGTGTCGAGCGGCTACTGCGACGACCCCGTGCTCGCCAACTGCCGCGCCTACGGCTTCAAGGCCGTGCTCCCCAAGCCGTACAACCGCCAGGAGCTGGGGCGCGTCCTCGACGAGGTGCTGAAAGGGTAGGGGGCGCCCAGGCGTCCTCGTGTTTATGCGAGCTGGCAAAAGCTCATCCGGAGGAGCATGGAAACCAACCTGAAGCTCAAGCTGCTCTCCTACGACCGCGCCGGGGTGCTGGCGAGCCTCGCCACGCTGATGGCGGGGGAAAAGTTCAACATCGCGGCTCTCGACGTGGAGCGCGGCAACGGCAAAGCGACCCTCTACCTGGAGGCCGAGGGGAGCGCGGAGGGGAGCCAGCGCGTGGTGGAGCGCCTGAGCGCCCTGCCGGACCTGCTGGAGATCTCCTCGGTCCAGACCATGCCGCACGAGCAGCGCGAAAAGCGGATGCAGATCCTCCTGGACAGCGTAAGCGACGGCATCTTCTTCATCGACGAAGAGGGGAGCCTCGCGCTCATCAACCGGGTGGCACAGCAGGCGCTCGGGATCGATCCGGCACAGGCGCTGGGTAGCCGCATCACCACGCTGTCGCTTCCCGACTACACCATCCTCGAGTGCCTTTCCGGGCGCAGTTTTCTGAACCTCAAGAAGGACATCATCACCAAAAACGGCCGCCTGCAGTTCTTCGTCACCTGCAAGCCGATCACCAACAGGGAAGGGCGCATCATCGGCGCGGTCGAGATCATGAAGGACATGAAGGAGATCCGCAGCCTGGCGAACGCCGTCCTGCAGCCGCGTCAGATCACCTTCAGCGACATCATCGGCGAGAGCCGTGCGGTGAAGGACGCCATCGCCTTCGCCCAGAAGGTGGCGCGCACCGACTCCTACATCTCGATCCAGGGTGAGAGCGGTACCGGCAAAGAGCTCTTCGCCACCGCGATTCATTTCGCCAGCGGCAGAAGCGGACCCTTCGTCCCGGTGAACTGCGCGGCGCTTCCCGAGCAGCTTTTGGAGAGCGAGCTCTTCGGCTTCGTGGGGGGGAGCTTCACCGGCGCGCGCAAGCAGGGGAAGCCCGGCCTCTTCGAGCTGGCCCAGGAGGGGACCATCTTCCTCGACGAGATCACCGAACTCCCCTTGCCGCTGCAGTCCAAGCTTTTGCGGGTGATCCAGGAGAAGAGCGTGCGGCGTATCGGCGGCACCCACGAGATCGCGGTGAACGCGCGGCTCATCACCGCCACCAACAAGCGGCTCGAGCAGATGATCCGCGAGCGCTCCTTCCGCGAGGACCTCTACTACCGGATCAACGTGCTCCCCATCCACATCTCCCCCCTGCGCGAGCGCCCCGAAGACATCCCGCTCTTGGCGGAGCACTTCCTCATGCAGCTCAACTCCCTTTTGGACAAGAACATCCGCGGTTTCCAGCCCGAGGCGCTCGCCCGGCTTTCCCGGCACAACTGGCCGGGGAACGTCCGCGAGCTCAGAAACGTCATCGAGCGCGCCGCCATCCTCTGTTCCGGCGACCAGGTCGACAACGACAGCATCATGATAGGGTTTGACCTGGACAAGACCATCGCCGAGATGAAGAGCCAGGCCCATGCCACCGACGCCACCCCCACCTTGCAGGCCCGGCTGGAAAGCTTCGAGAGGCAGATCCTGGAGGAGACCCTGGCCGCCTCCCGGAGCGTGCGCCAGGCTGCGCAGCGCCTGGGGATTTCGCACACCGCGCTTTTGAAAAAGCTGAAGAAGTACGCGCCGGCCGACTCGTAGGGGGAAGCGACCGTGATCGCCATGATCGACCCACTGCTGGCGGCCTTACGTCCTCCCCTTTGCGAAGGGGAGACAGAGGGGATTTGCTGTTCGGCCTTCGTGGCGCGCGCATCGGGCAGTGACTGCCAGTAGCGAAGCCTCTCGTTTTGGAAACCTTTGGAACCGCTGGCAACCAAGGTTTCCACCTGATATCCCCATTCTTTCGCTATCTTAGCCAGATTTAACCCAATTTGCGGTAACCAAAGTTTCCAATTCTCTCGTCTCAGCTTTATACATCCTCTCTTGCCAATCGATACAACTCATTTAAAATCAGCATGTTATCCGTTTCTCTCCACGCTGGCACGCACCTTGCCGTATACAGCCCGCGAACGATCCCCTGCACCAAGCAGTTCGGTCCCTGGAGGTGGCGATGGAGCCCTGGTACGAGAGCAAGCTTTCCCCCGTAGCGCTCCCCGACGGAATAACCCTGCCGCTGGAGATCCGGGTGCACGGACGCGGCGGGCAGGGGGGTGTCACCTGCGCAAAGCTGATCGCGGCGCTCTACGCCGGGATGGGGCTGGCGGTGCAAACCTTCGGCGATTACGGCAGCGAGCGCTCCGGCGCCCCGGTCCAGGCATTCACCCGGGTGGACCGCACCCGGATCACCAACCGCAACAAGATCTACCGCCCCGATCACCTGCTGGTGCTCGATCCCGGCCTCCTGGAGACCCCGGTCCTCTCCGGTGTTGCACCGGGCGCGCTCATCCTGTTGAACGCGACGGCCCCCCCCGAGGCCTTCGCCGACACGTTCCGCCACTTCCGCTACGCCGTCGTCGACGCGACGGAAATCGCCCGCGAGCAGGGGATCGGCTCCAGCTCGGTGGTCATCATCAACACCACCATCATCGGTGCGTACCTGCGCCTGCTCGGCCTGCCGCACGAGCTTTTGCGCGCCGCCTTCGACAAGCTGGGGTTGCTCGGCGACCTCCCCGCTGCCGAGCTCGCCTACCAGCGGGTGCAGATCCGCGAGACCGCCGAGTCTGGCGCGGCCGCAGCGCAACCGGCAGCGTTCAGCGCCGGGAGTGCCGAGGTAACACCGATCGCCGGCGTGGCGCAGGATTTTCCCGTCGACCTGAAGACCGGCCTTTGGAGCAACCTCTCCCCCGGCTACCGCAACTACACCCCGCCCTGCAATGCCGCCTGCCCGGCCGGAAACGACATCGTCGCCTTCGTGCAGGCCCTGAAGAAAGAGGGGCCGGAGGCGACCGCCGCCATCCTCTTGCGCACCCAGGCGCTCCCCGCGGTCTGCGGCCGGGTCTGCCCGGCCCCCTGCATGAACGACTGCAACCGCAAGGCGTTCGACGGCTCGGTCAACATCCGCAGCCTGGAGCGCTGGATCGCCGACCACAGCGAACTCTCTCTCCCCAAAGAGACGGCGGCAGAACCGCGCCGCTTCGCCATCGTGGGGGGCGGCCCGGCCGGGCTGAGCGCCGCCTACCAGCTGGCGCTGCGCGGCCACCATGCCACCATCCACGAAGCCGCAGCGAAGCTCGGCGGCGTGCTGCGCTACGGGATCCCGGAGTTCCGGCTTCCCGCCGAGGTGCTGGATCGCGACCTCTCCCGCATCCTCGCCCTGGGAGTGCAGACGGTCTGCGACCGCCCGGTCACCAGTGCCGAACTGACACGCCTGGCAAGCGAGTACGATGCCGTCCTCATCTGTACCGGCTTCGGCGCGCCGCATACCCTCGGGGTCTCCGGCGAAGAGCTCCCGGGGGTCGAGCAGGGGCTCCCCTTTCTGGAACGGGTGAAGAGTACCGGCGAAAAGGTCTCCGGACAGGTCGTCGTGGTGGGCGGCGGCAACTCGGCCATCGACTGCGCCCGAAGCGCCCTGCGCTGCGGCGCCGATTCGGTGCGCATCGTCTACCGGCGCAGCCGTGAGGACATGCCCGCCATCGTGGAGGAGATCGCCGAGGCCGAGCAGGAGGGGACCCGCCTGATGACCCGGCGCCAGCCGGTCTCGCTGAGCGGCGCCGACCGGGTCACCGGGATCACCATCGCGGAAGTCGAAGCCGGCGCACCCGACGCGAGCGGCCGCTGCCGCCCGGTGGTCACCGAGCGTACCACCGAGCTTACCTGCGACCTGGTGCTGCTCGCGCTGGGGCAGGTGAACGAGCGCGAGCTGCTCCCCCGCGACTGGGAATTCAAAGAGGGACGCATCTACCGGGGCGAGAGCGCTCTGCCGGTCTGGCTGGCCGGCGACTGCTGCACCGGCGAGGGAACCGTGACCCACGCCATCGGCAACGCGCGCCGGACCGTGCTCAGAATGCTCGCAGAACTCGCTGCCGGTCCGCTGGAAGCGCAGCCGGGCGTCGCGGACCAGGTGGTGGCGCCGGCCCAGATCCGCTTCTCGGCCTTCGAGGTGGACCCTCCCGGCCAGGACCGCCACATCCCCATCGCCCAGGCGCGCCAGGGGTTCGCCGAGTTCAACCTTGGCCTTGACGGCCCCCAGGAGGCCCAGCGCTGCTTCTCCTGCGGACAGTGCACCCAGTGCGATACCTGCCTCATCTATTGCCCGGACGGCATCATCTACCGCTGCGACGACGGCTACCGGGTCGACCTGGAACGCTGCAAAGGGTGCGGCATGTGCGTTGCCGAGTGCCCGCGCTGCGCCATGGAGATGCATGAGAAAAACGCACAGGGAGGCAAACCATGAAGGGCGAACTCTTAAGCGCCAACCACGCCGCGGCACTGGCGGCCACCCTTGCCGCGCGCGCCAACCGCTTCGGCCGCGGCTTCTGCAGCGGCGTTTACCCCATCACCCCCTCCACCGAGTGCATGGAGTTCCTCTGCAACCAGGTAATCGAGAAGGGGAAGGTGGTGCGCGTCGAGAGCGAGCACAGCGCCATGGGTGTCTGCATCGGCGCCTCGGCGGCCGGCGCACGCTCCTTCACCGCCACCGCCTCCAACGGGCTCGCCTACATGGCCGAGAACTGCGTCGCCGCGGCGAGCCTGCGCCTCCCCATCGTGTTGACCGTGGCCAACCGGACCATGGGGCCTCCCTGGAACATCTGGGCCGACCACGGCGACGCGCTCATGCTGCGCGACCTGGGGCTGATCCAGTTCTACTGCGCCGACAACCAGGAGGTGTTCGATACCGTGCTGGCCGCGTTTCGCTTGGCCGAAGACCCGCGGGTGCTGATGCCGGTCATGGTCTGCATGGAAGGGTTCATCCTCTCCCACACCGTGGCGCAGACCGACGTCCCCAGCCAGGAGCAGGTGGATGCCTTCCTTCCGCCCACCCGGGTTCCGCAGCAGCTCGGCAGCACGCCGCATTCGCTGGGGCAGATGGAACTGCCGCGCCAGACCGAGGCGCACCGCAAGCAGCACCACGAGGCGATGCGCGCGGCCGGTGCCGTGCTTGACGAGGTCCGCGCCGAGTTCGGCCGTCACTTCGACCGCGAACTCCCGGGTGCGGTGGTCCCCTACCGGATGGGGGATGCCGAGACCGTCATCGTCTCCCTGGGCACCATGGGGCTTACCGCCGAGCGGGTGGTGGATTCTCTGCGCGAGCGCGGCCAGCAGGTGGGAGCGCTGCGGGTGCGGCTCTTCCGGCCCTTCCCCGTTGCGGACCTGCGCCGTCAACTGGCCGGGAAAAAGCGGATCGCCGTGCTGGACCGCGACCTGAGCGTCGGCCTGGGGGGGATCCTCTGGAGCGAGCTGCGCGGGGTTGCCGACCCCGGCGCGCTGGTGCAGAACTACCTCACCGGTCTGGGGGGCGGCGACGTCTGTCCCGAGCACCTGGAACGGATAGTGGACGATGTGTGCAGTCGCAGCGAGGCCGGCGACCCGGTCTTTTTGGAGGAGCTATGATGAACGAACCGCTTCTGGGGGGGATGGCGCAGACCGTGCTCGATCGCGGCGAGCCGCTCTTGCGCCCCGGCAACACCAACTGCGGCGGCTGCGGCATGTCGAACCTCATGCAGATGCTGAGGCGCGCGGTGGCCGACCGGCCGGTGCAGTTGATCATTCCCGCCTGCTGCGGTGCCATCGCGGCCGGCTCCTTTCCGCAAAGCGGCTACGGCGCGCCCACCCTGCTGACCACCTTCGCCTCCGCGGCGGCAGCGGCCAGCGGCGCGGCGAACGTGGCCCAGCTGAACGGCGAGGAGACCCGGGTCATCTGCCTGGCCGGCGACGGCGGTACCTACGATATCGGTTTCGCCACCATGTCGGCCGCCGCCGAGCGTAACGAGGACATCCTCTACATCTGCTACGACAACGAGATCTACGGGAACACCGGCGGTCAGCGCTCCTCGGCCACCCCGGCCGGTGCGGTCACCAGCAACACCCCCGGTGGCAAGAAAGAGGAGAAGAAGGACCTGATGGCCATCATGGCCGCCCACCGGATCCCCTACGCCGCCTCGATCTCGCTCGCGCACGCCGACGATACCATGAGGAAGCTGAGGCATGCCCTCGACCTGAAAGGATTTCGTTTCCTGCACGTGCTTTCCCCCTGTCCGACCGGGTGGAAGTCCGAGCCGGCGCTGGGGATCGAGCTGGTGCGGCTCGCGGTGCGCTCCGGCATCTACCCGGTGTTCGAGGTCTTCGACGGCCAGCGCCACCAGATCAACATCGAGCCCGACTTCTCCGACGAAGCGCTGGAGATGTACCTCTCCCTGCAGCGCAGATTCCAGCGTTCGGGCCTGAAGGCATCCGACCTGCGTCCGGCCATCGACCGGCACTGGCAGCACCTGCGCGTCCTAAGCGGCAGGATCGTTCCGGCGAAGCGGGTGTAAGAGGGGGACGAGCTCCGGGGGGCTGGCTCCGCCAGGTGCCTGACCCCTTAGCCGGGAAACGCTGAAGCAAAGGGGGCCGTTCCGCCGGCTCTCCTCATGCTCCCAAGGCCGCCGCGGGAAAGGGTGAGGATCGGCTCTGCAAAGGTTTTTCCAGGAGCAATGGAGCGTGGATGAAGATGTCACGCGGCGCGGCCGGCGGCCCCACGTTCTCCCCTTTGCGAAGGGGGGGACCTGAGGGTTGCTGCAGCGCTGCGTGGCAACGTCAAACAACCTTCGTCACATCATCAACGAAAGGAGCAACCGATGCGCAAGTACGTGGGTGAAAGGGTGAAAAAACTGCGCGAGGCGCAGGGGCTCGCGTTGGAGCAGGTCTGCAAGCTGACCGGCATTCCCGCCGACCAGCTGCGCGCCATCGAGGAGGGGGACTCGGTCCCGGCCATCGGGGTGGTGATCAAGCTCTCGCGGGTGCTCGGCTCCCGGATGGAGGGGCTGCTGCACGGCGGCGGGGTGGTCTCCGAATCGCTCACCATCTGCCGCTCGGGCGAGTCGCTGGTCCCCGAGCAGGGCGATACCAACCAGGGGTACGCCTATAAGTCGCTCACTCGGCCGGGGACTGCAGGGCACCTCATGGAGCCGTTCCTGCTCTCCTTCGATCCCCAGTCCGAACCGGGGGTGCCGATCAGCCATGACGGGCAGGAGTTCGTCTTCGTGCTGGACGGCGAGATCGAGCTCTTCTACGACGGACAGAGCTATCGCCTGGCGCGCGGCGACAGCGCCTACCTGGACGCCTCCCGGCCTCATACCTTCCACGGCCTGGGCGACCGGTTGGCCCAGATGATGGCGGTGGTCAGTTCGGGGTAGCCACCAAAAGGCACAAAAACCACAAAAGGGAAACCTTACCAGCTGGTTTGGCCTTGGGCGTTGACGGAAAAGGCCGGACCCGTTATGGTTGAGGGCTTTTTTGTGTCTTTTGTACCTTTTGGCGGCAAAGAGAGCCCTTGCCTTTCTCCTTTGCCTCTTTTCCCTTCCACGGCCACCGCCAATGGTGGTACTTTGTCGGCATGTCTTGGAAAGTCATCGAAAATCGACGCAATACCTTGGCCGGAGAGAGCGGAGCGCTGCAGCAAAAGCGTGGCGGCCGTCTCTCCTGCTGTGTGGTCTACCCCAACCGCTACCATTCCGCGATGAGCAACCTCGGGTTTCAGACGGTGTACGCGCTGCTGAACGAGCACGCCGAGGTGGTCTGCGACCGCGCCTTTCTCCCCGACCGCGAGGAGTTGGGCGAACTCGAGCGCACCCGCGGGACGCTCCTCTCCCTGGAAACCCAGCGGCCGCTCTCCTCCTTCGACCTCATAGCCTTCTCGGTCTCCTTTGAAAGCGATTACCTGAATATCCCGGTGATCTTCCGGCTCTCGGGCATTCCGCCCCTGGCCGCGGAGCGCTCACCCCTGCAGCCCCTGGTGCTTGCCGGCGGTGCCGCCCTGTTCCTCAATCCCGAACCGGTAGCTCCGCTTTTGGACCTCGTCTGCATTGGGGAGGCTGAGCCGCTGCTACCCGGTGTCATCGACCTGTTTTTGGAGGGTGCGGAGAGCCGGGACGACCTGCTTACCCGGGCCGCACAGCTACCGGGAGTCTACGTCCCTTCTCTGTACGAGCCGGTTTACGACGGGGCTCGACAGGTGGCGTTGCACGCTCAGGCGGGAGCTCCCCAACGGGTGCGCCGGATCTGGGATCCCGAGATCGAGGCACGTCCCACGGTGACCGAGATCCACACCGAGGCGACCGAGTTCTCCGGAATGCACCTGGTGGAGCTTTCGCGCGGCTGCCCGCGCGCCTGCCGATTCTGCGCCGCAGGGTTCATCTACCTGCCGTACCGGACCAGGTCAGTGGAGGTGGTGCGCGATGAGGTATTGAAGGGGGTAGCTGAAGGGCGCAAGGTCGGCCTCGTAGCGGCGGCGGTTTCGGACTACCGGGGGATCGGTGACCTCTGCCAGGAGATCATTGACGCGGGGGGGACCTTCTCGGTCTCCTCGTTCAGGATCGATCACCTCGACTCGGCCATGATCGAGGCGCTCAAGGCCAGCGGTCAGAAGACGGTGGCACTCGCCCCCGAAGGCGGTTCGCAGCGGCTGCGCGACCTGATCCGCAAGGGGATCGACGAAGAGCAGATCCTCTCCGCCTGCGACCTCTTGATTGGCCACGACATACTGAACCTGAAGCTCTACTTCATCATCGGGCTCCCGACAGAAACCGCCCAGGACCTGGAGGAGCTAGTTTCCCTGGTCCTGAAGATCCGGGAGCGGGTGGTGACTGCGGCGAAGGCGAACAAGCGGCTCGGCGAGATCCAGCTTTCGGTAAATCCCTTCATCCCCAAGCCCTTCACGCCGTTTCAATGGTGCGGCATGGAGGATATGAAGAGCATCGAGAAGAAGTGGAAGTTCCTGCAGAAGGCCTTCGGAAAGCACGCCAACCTGCGCATCCAGATGGAGAGCCCGCGCGAGGCCTACCAACAGGCGCTCTTTTCACGCGGCGACCGCAGGCTCGCTCCGCTGCTCATCGAGGCGGACCGGCAGGGGAACTGGAAGAGCGCGTTGCGGGAGATGGAGTTCGACAGCGACAGCTTCGTCTACCGGGACATACCGCTCGAGGAGATGCTGCCGTGGTCCTTCATCGACGGTGGTGACGAGGCGAGGCTGGTGCGGGAGTATCGGCGGGCTTTTGGACTCGAGAGGGAACCTGGTGAAGCTGATCAGCAGGAACTACCGAAATGAAGCCTCGCGTGGCGAAATGAAGCTTCGTGGGTGCGAAGTGAAGTTTCGTGGGTGCGAAGTGAAGCTTCGTGGGTGCGAAGTGAAGTTTCGAGCCACGAAGTGAAGCTTGGGAACGAGGTGATTTTCTAATCTCGGTGCTCTCGTAGTGGGGAATGATTATTCTCCCCCACCGAGATTCTCTTAAAAGATGAGTGCCACCCGGAGAACAACGAAAAAGGCCCGGAGGAGCTTTCCTGCTCATCCGGGCCTTTAGTGTCTGTGTAACGCCTTCCCTTAGTTAAAGAAGAACCTCGCACCCACGGTGAAAGAGAGGTTGGACGGATCAAAGCTGCCGATCTTGGTCCCGTTGAAGTTCTTCACGTCGGCGGAGAACGCCTCGACACCGTTCACTTCCGCGGTCAGGGCGATCTGGCGCTGCAGGAAGTAATCGATACCAGCGGCCACATGCAGGCCGAGCACCGTTTCAGAGGTGTTGTGCGGCAGGTCGTTGATCAGGACGTTCATGCCGGCACCGAAGTAGGGGACCAGGCGCTGCCGCTCCGGCAGGCGGTACTGGGCGCCGATGGAGAGGTTGGTGACGTCAGCGTCCCCGTAGGTGCCGGCGTGGAACGAGGAGCGGGTGATGTCGAGTTCGGCGGCGATGTTGTCATCGACTCCGAAGAGCAGTCCGCCGCCGCCGATGAAGCCGGCATCGGTTTTTACCACGAGGGTGCCGACACCCGGAACATCGAGCTCGCTGTTGGCGGGGTTGATGACGCCGACCCGGCCGGTCACGGCGACGCGGCCACGCAGGTCACTGGCGTTTGCGGTACCGGCCACAAGTGCGGCCAGCATGGCACAGACGGCAAGGGAAAACAGTTTACGCATCAGTATCCTCCATGTTTGTGTGTAATGAATAACAGGGTTTGCGCAGTCTAAGACAAAAGCGGCTCCCCTTCAAGCGAAAAGCCTGTTCCCTTAAAGGAAACAGGCTTTTTGGTGCCTCCAGCCCCTCGAACTAGGAGATAAGCTTGATGGTTTCCTGGACTGCCTTCTCGATACCTACGGCAGCCTCGGCGATGCTCCCTGCCAGCATGTAGGCGGGGGTCGAAACGATCTTGTGCTCACGATCCACCACGAACTCGCTGACCGGACACGGTACGTGCTTGCTGCCGGTAGCGTTGATGGCCTCGGCGGTCTCGGTATCGGTACCGATGGTGAGTTGCGGTGCGAGGTCCCGGCCCAGGGCGAGGGCGAGTACCGAGGGCGCGATACAGATGGCGCAGATCGGTTTTTTGGCGAGAGCCATCTCTTTTACCAGGCGCAGCACGTCCGGCTGGACCGAGCCCTGGGGGCCGTCGTAGGCGAAGCTGCACAGGTTCTTGGCGGCACCGAAACCACCGGGAAGGATCAAGGCGTCCAACTCGGCGGCATTCACGTCTTTGACGTCGCTGATATCGCCGCGGGCGATGCGGGCAGCCTCCACCAACACGTTACGTTTCTCGCCCGTCTCCTGCATGGTCAGGTGGTTAACTTCGTTTACTTCCATATCCGGAGCCAGGCAGACGGCCTTGGCGCCACTCCGGCCGATGGCGAGCAGGGTGAGCACCGCTTCGTGGATCTCACTACCATCGCGGACTCCGCAGCCCGAGAGTATAACACCGACTTTTTTCATATAAGTCCCCTCCGGTCTCATTGATGTCCCATCATCGGGATGGCTGATATTCTAAGCGGGATACTGTTTACGCGCAAGCAGTTTGTATGTGGATCATCCAATCTAACACTCGATCACGTTCCATGCTTCACGCTCCACCTCTTTAGTTCGAGTTGAAGATCTGGAGTTGAGCGATTCCGGTTCCAACCTAGAACTTAGAACGTAGCACGTAGAACAGGCTACGGTGTGGGAGTAAAGGTTTGTTGACTGCGTGCCGAAGATACCCTAGTCTGGAGTTCCCACCACTAGTGGCACTATTGAAACGGATATCGACCATGTCTATCGCCTCACACCCCTATCCCGAAGTGAAGATCGAGCGCTGTACCGGCTGCGGGCGCTGTGTCGCCGCCTGTCCCGAGCGCCTTTTCACCTTTAAGGTGGTGGGCTACCGTAAGCACGCCACACTCACCGCGCCGGAGCGCTGCACCCAGTGCGGCAAATGCATCGTGGAATGCCCCTTTAACGCCCTCTCCTGACTTCCCCTCTCTAGTTTCTCTGCAGCGTGTCTACCTGTGCCAGTTTCGGGAACAGCTTTATCCACAAAAGCACCACGACGATGGTACCGATCCCACCGATGAGCACCGCCGGCACCGTCCCGAACAGGGCGGCTGTGGTCCCCGATTCGAATTCCCCCAGTTGGTTCGAGGTGCCGATGAACATCGAGTTGACCGCGCTCACCCGGCCGCGCATCTCGTCCGGCGTCTCGATCTGCACCAGGGAACTGCGGATCACGACGCTGATGACGTCGGCCGCTCCGAGGACCACCAGGGTGGCGACCGAGAGGGCAAACGAGGTGGAGAGCGCGAAGACGATGGTGGCGACGCCGAAGATGAAGACGCTGATGAACATGGTGCGTCCCACCCGACGCCGGAGCGGGGCACGGGCCAGGAGAACCGACATCCCCAATGCCCCCAACGCTGGTGCCGCACGCAAAAGACCAAGACCTTGAGGCCCGGTATGCAGGATGTCGCGCGCATAGACGGGCAAGAGAGCCGTGGCGCCTCCCAAGAGCACCGCGAAGAGGTCTAAAGAGATGGCGCCGAGAATTTCCGGACGGCTGCGGATGAAGGCGATGCCGGCAAATAGGGAGGAGATGCTGACCGGTTCGCGTTTGGACGCCGGACGCTCCAGCCGGATCAGCGAGACCATGGCGCAGGCCGTAAGGAAAAGGACGCTGGCCAGGGCGTACACCGTGGTAGGACCCAGTACGTAGAGGATCCCGCCCAAAGCGGGGCCGACGATACTGGCGGTCTGGTTTGCCGAAGCGGACCAGGCCGCGGCGCTTGGGATCAGCTCCTGCGGTACCAGGGTCGGCACCAGCGCCTGCATGGTAGGGCTTTCGAAGGCGCGGGCAGCCCCGGTCACAAAGACGGTCACCAAGATGACCTCCTTGGTGATCCACCCGGTGTAACTCCCCACGGCGAGCAGGGCGAGGGCGGCTCCTTCGATCACCTGGCAGATGGCCGAGATGCGGCGCCGGTCGTAGCGGTCGGCGACGTGCCCCACGGCAAGTGTCAGGAGCAACATGGGGAGGAACTGGGCGAGCCCGACCAGCCCGAGGTACCAGGCGCTGCCGGTCAGGTGGTAGATCTGCCACCCGACGGCCACCCCCTGCATCTGGAAGGATATCGTGGAGCTTACGCGGGCCAGCCAGAAGAAGCGGAAGGCAGGATGGCGCAGGACCGATTGTTGGACGTGGTGTGGAGTGGCAGACATGAAACCTCGCTTCTTGCAGCGAAAAATCGCAAATTCCCCTGTCCGATTGACAAGAAAAGGAGCTCTTACATACTCTACAGGGAAACTGAGAGTGAAGAGGCTGGTTGGGGATTAACTCACAAAAAAGTGCAAAAAAGGAGGACGCTATGCTCTTATTTGTCCAGCAGAACAAAGTGCATCACTACCCGGTCGAAAAGAACTGCAGTGCAGTTTATCAGAACGAGCAACTGCGCGATACAGTTCCGCACGGCGCCAAGCCCTGTCCCTACTGCATGAATGTCTGGCCGGAGAGTAAGGACAAGCGGGTGACCGCCTGAGTTGGCAGGGGCTTTGCGGCGGATCGGGGGCGACTGATTATCGGAAATCCAAGCAGAGGTACTTTCGCCAAAATCTAGGCGACGCAACAGGCGTCACGTCCTCCCCTTTGCGAAGGGGAGACAGAGGGGATTTGCTGTAGCCTACGTGGGGCGGAGGAGGCGGTAGCAGAAAAGGTTCAGATCCTGCGGAGCAAAAAAACAAAGAGGCCGCCTTCCCGAATGGAAAAGGCGGCCTTCTTGTTGTGGTGATCCCAAGGGGACTTGAACCCCTGTTACCGACGTGAAAGGCCGGTGTCCTAACCACTAGACGATGGGACCGAGAAGTAAAACAGGCTAAGGCTGAACCTTAACCTGTCTTGTGAGGAGGTGGTGAGCCGCGTTGGGATCGAACCAACGACCACCTGATTAAAAGTCAGGTGCTCTACCAACTGAGCTAGCGGCTCCTATCTTCTCTCTCTACTTAGCAGCATCGCAAAAAAAGCCCCGAAGAAGCTCGGGGCGTTCTTTTTGAATGGCGTCCCCAGCCGGATTTGAACCGGCGTCGCCGCCGTGAAAGGGCGGTGTCCTGGGCCGGGCTAGACGATGGGGACGGAACTGGTGAGCCGCGTTGGGATCGAACCAACGACCACCTGATTAAAAGTCAGGTGCTCTACCAACTGAGCTAGCGGCTCTAATGTTCCCTGCAGAAGCAAGAACAACCTTATAGCAAATTAGAATCTGAGGGTCAACAATTTTTTTGCGAAAAAGTTACGCCTCGAACGGGTTGCGCAGGACAATGGTCTCGCTGCGGCGCGGCCCCACGGAGACCAGGACCACCGGAGCCCCGGAGAGTTCCTCGATGCGTTTGATGTAGTTCTGGGCATTTTCAGGCAGTTCGGCCAGCGACTTCGCGCCGGTGATGTCTTCGGTCCACCCCGGGAACTCCTGGTAGATCGGGCGGCACTGCTCGATGACCTCGAGGCTCGCCGGCACTTCGTCGAGCACCTGGCCGTTGTACGAGTAGCCGGTGCAGACTTTCACGGTTTCCAGGCCGGAGAGGACGTCCAGCTTGGTGATGGCGATGCCGGAGAGGCCGTTGACGCGCACCGCGTAGCGGGCCACCAGTGCGTCGTACCAGCCGCAGCGGCGCGGCCGGCCGGTGGTGGAGCCGAACTCGCGGCCGGCCTGGCGCAGTGCCTCGCCGGTCTCGTCTTCCAGTTCGGTCGGGAAGGGGCCGCTCCCCACGCGGGTTGCGTAGGCCTTGGCGATGCCGATTACTTCGTGGATCTCGCGCGGGCTCACGCCGGAGCCGGTGCAGGCGCCGCCGGAGCAGGTGGAAGAAGAGGTCACGTACGGATAGCTGCCGTGGTCGACGTCCAAAAGGGTCCCCTGAGCCCCTTCGAAGAGGAGACTCTTGCCGGCCCGGATCTCCTTGTGCAGGAGCAGCGAGGTGTCGGCCGCGTACTTGCGGAGGGTCTCGGCGTAGCCCATGTACTCTTCGTAGATCTCCTCGAAGGTAAACGGCTTGTCGTTCAGGAACTGGGTGAGGATGAGGTTCTTCTCGTCGAGGATCTCCTTCACCTTGCGGGAGAAGGACTTCTCGTCCAGAAGGTCCATGAGCCGGATGCCGCGGCGGCCGATCTTGTCCTCGTAGGCGGGTCCGATGCCGCGACCGGTGGTGCCGATCTTCTTGGCGCCGCTTTTCGCCTCGCGGGCGATGTCGATCCGCTTGTGGTACGGCATGATGATGTGCAGCGACTCGGAAAGGCGCAGCATACTGTCGTCTTTCAGGTAGCCGTTGGCCTTGAGCTTGGTGATCTCCATGATGAAGACTTCGGGGTCGAGCACCACGCCGTTGCCGATGATGCAGCGCTTCCCTTCGTGCAGGATCCCGGAGGGGATCAGGTGCAGGATGACCTTCTCGTCACCCACCACGAGGGTGTGGCCTGCGTTGTTGCCCCCCTGGTAGCGCACCACGTTGTCGGCAAATTCCGTGTAGATGTCGACGACTTTCCCTTTTCCTTCATCGCCCCATTGGGCACCGATTACGACGACGTTAGCCATGATTTTCCCCTTGTGAATCGAATTTCAGATCCAGACTCTTTTCGAACAGCGCCTCCCGCGGCAGCGTGATGGCGCGCCGGTCTGCGACCCGCACCACGTAGACTTGGTCCGGGGGGCACTCTTCCGCGCCGATGACCAGAAGCCAGCGGATGTCCATTTTCTTTGCGTAGCTAAAAGAGCTCTCGAAGTCGCGCTTGATGATGTCCCGTGCGCAGGAGTAACCCAGGGCCCTCAGCTGTTGTGCGATTTCCAGCGCCTCGCGGCGCTCGTCCTTCTGGTTGAAGATCAGGAAATCGCGGCTGCGGCTCGCCTCGACGTCGGGGCGCTTGGAGAGGCTCGCCAAAAGCGCCATGATGTTGAAGGCGAAACCGGTCGCCGGGGCCGGGAACCCGTATTTCGCGGTGAGGTCGTCGTAGCGGCCGCCGCTGCAGACCGCCTCTCCCAGTCCCGGTACGAACCCTTCGAAGGTGATGCCGGTGTGGTAGTCGAGGCCGCGGATCTCGCCAAGGTCAACGGT
Source organism: Geomonas silvestris (assembly GCF_014193515.1). Lineage (GTDB taxonomy): Bacteria > Desulfobacterota > Desulfuromonadia > Geobacterales > Geobacteraceae > Geomonas > Geomonas silvestris. Next base: position 229,209 of record NZ_BLXX01000005.1, read on the forward strand.
GAGGTAATCGGAGACGCCGTAGATGTCGAGGATCTCCAAGACCTGGCTCAGGTTGTCCAGGGCCTTCAGCGAGCGCTCGTTTGTCACCGCGCGGCGGGCCTCCTCGACGATCTCGCGGCCGCCGTAGAGTCGGGGGAGCAGGAGGATCGCCTCTTTCACCTGGTCGGAAACCGGCTCCGCTTCAAGGATGCTGCGTACCGCCGAGACGTCCTTCTTGGAGATCGCCTCCTGCAGCCGGAACTGGGCGGCCGGGGCGAGCCCCGAAGCCTCCATGATGCCGCGGTAGAAGCCGACCTGTCCCAGGTCGATCTTGAATCCGGAGAAACCGAGGTTTTTCAGCACCTCAACCGCCATGGCCACCATCTCGGCGTCCGCCTCGGGGGCGTCCAGGCCGATGAGCTCCACGCCGGACTGGAAGATCTCGCGGCTGCGGCCGGACTGCATCTCGGCCTGGCGCAGCACGCGCCCGTTGTAGTAGAGGCGGTGCGGCAGCGGCTGGGCGTGCATCCTGGTTGCTACGATGCGGGCCACCTGGGGGGTGATGTCGGGGGGGATGGCCAAAAGCCGGCCTGTCTGTCGATCGTCGAAGCGGAAGGTCTTGCCGCGTAGTTCCTCGCCCATGCCGAGGGCCAGGACTTCTTCGAATTCCAGAAGCGGGGTGATCATGCGGCGGAAGCCCCACAGGTCGAAGACCTGGTGGATGCGTGCCGCGATGTGGTTGATCTTGTCGGCCGTCTCTGGGAGGAAATCGCTTACTCCCTTGGGAAGCGGCGCTTCTATGCAGGAAGGGTTGGTCACGGGAGGTTCCTAAAACAGGTTCTACGTTCCATGCCCTAGGTTGAAAACCAAGTCCCGAGTCGCAAGGACGCGGTGCAACCTTTCGGAGAAGCGTTGCACCGCGCCGTTCAACGCAGAACCTGGAACGTAGAACATGGAACTGATTGTAAGGGTCGAAGCGAGAAAACCTAACAGCATACCCGGGGGAAGTCAACGATTAAATCCCCCGCTAAAGTGCTAGTCCAGCTTCATTACGCGGACCGCCGAGCCCCCCTTGCTGAAGACCCCTTCCTTCTGGACAACTTCGAGCAGTACCAGCTCGTGCGTGGCCGGTTTGAAGACGAAATCCGCGAGGTAGTTCTGGCTCTGTTTGGTCCTCCAGCGCTCCTCGAGGGAAGAGCCGGTCCAGTTGAAACCGAAGACCGAGTACTTGGAATAGGAGCGGCTGTTGCCGATCACGAAGAACCCGGCATTCTGCGGCACGATCACATCGCCTTCCTTGGTGGTGTAGACGCGTTGGTCCAGGAAGCGCCAGCGCATCTTTTCGAAGGTCCTTTTGATGCTGACATCGTCCTCGCGCTGGAAGTAGGTCTCCGAACCGCCGAAGCGCTCGCTGCTCCTCCAGAGTTCCTCGCCGGCATCGGAGTAGATGATCAGGTAACCGTCCGGGCTGGTGACGACCGGGTAGCTCTTGCCATCCGGGCCGGGCACGCTGTTGTAGTTGTAGATGTTGGCCCAGCGCGGGAGCTTGATCGCTTTCACCTTCTCGATCTTGCCGTCATGCTCGGCAATTTCGTAAAGGTCGCCGTAGAAATCGTCAGTCAGGCTCATCTCCTGGGCGTACATCTTCAGCGGACCGCCGTCCAAGGCAATGGCGCGGAACATGTACGGGAGCTTTTCGGCTACAAGCTTCAGCTTGCCGTCCTGGTAGCTGAAGATCTGGGAAGAGGGGGCCTCACCGTCGATGATGGTGACGAAAACGCGGGGTTTGCCAGCCTGGTCCGGGCCGAGGGTGTCGATGGCGATCACCTTGCCGCGCTTGGTCAGTTGAACCTCCGCGAGAAGCTTCAGGGTCTTTTCCTGGCGGTACAGGCGCAGGGCGTGGGCCTCGGCCACGAAGTACTCGCGCCCCTGGGGGCCTTCAGAGGCGATGGCAATCCCCTCCTGGGCGTTGGGAAGGCGCTGGCTCACCCAAAGGGTGCTGCCGATGATGCCGGGCTCGCCCTGTTGCTGCTGGGCGCCAGCACCCAATGGTGCCTGGACCACCGGGGCCGGAGCCTGTACGGCTGCAGGGGCCTTTGCCGCCTGGAAGTTCTGCGCGATACCGGTTTTCAGTTTGCCGGCGATGCGGCTCAACGCGGGAATCAGTTCGTCCTGGCTCTCGCCCTGCTCGAAAACGGTGGTGAGGGTGCGCTCGCCCTGCTTGGCGACCACGTCGAGGCTGAACACCTTGCCGAGCTGGGTGTAGTTGCCCTGAACCACCACCTCGGCTTCCTGGGTGCTGGCCACCGGAAGGACAGACTCCGAGGCGATGCGCGAGGCAAGCAGGGTCTGCAGGGTTTTCTTCAGGGATCCGTTGTCAGTGGGGGTAACCGCAAACTCGGCGACGTAGGCCTTGATAGGTGCAGCGGAGGCCAGTGAGGGAATCAAAGAGACGCAAACAAGGAGGAAGACGGCAGCCAAAGATCGTTTCATTGTTGCTCCGCTTACAGTGAGATTTTCGAACGGCCGATTATCGCAGAGCAACCTGGTTAAGTCAAAAGTTTTCGTCGTTTTTTGAAGCTGTAACTGTAGCTTACATTGTCATACGAGTTATTCTGAGGGCTAGATACTGAGGGGTGCCGGTCTAGGAAGACGTTCTTGGAATATCGGTTCTGGATGGAGGCTCGGATCTGCAACACAAAGGGCGAACCCTGTGCGGCAGTTCGCCCTTTGCTGTCGGTTCTCGGGAGTAAATTTCACTTGCCGGGGCGCTCCAAGGTCTTGAGCAACTCCTGGGTCTCGGTCAGTTTTACCTGCAGTTTTCTCAGCTCCTCCGGTGAGTAGGCCCGGGTTCCTTTCCTGATCTCCTTGTCGAGCCGGTGCATCCTGCGGTAGATGTCGTCGACCTGGTCGGTGCAGTTGCGCGAGGCCAGCATGCACTCGTCTTTTTGGCTCTGCTGCTGGGCGTAGGCGGCGCTGCCGGCGAGCAGAAAAGCGGCGGTGCTGAGGGTCATGGCGAGTCTGGTCATTGCGGTGGCTCCTTTGTCCGGTGGGAATCCTGCCTAGTTACCGCCCCCAAGTTCCATGTCCTTCAGAAAATCCTGGGTTTCCTGAAGTTTGTCTCTCAGCTTCTGGAGTTCGGCAGGGGTGTACGCCTTGGTTCCCTTCTTGATTTCCTTGTCCAGCTTGTGCATCCGCTTGTAGATGTCGTCGACCTGTGCAGTGCAGTTTTTCGAGGCAAGCAGGCATTCGTCTTTCTGGGCTTTGGTCATCTCGGCAAAGGCCGGGACGCTGGACAGCATGAAAACTGCTGCAGTTGCTGCGAGTAGCATACGTTTCATTGTTCTCTCCTTTACGGCAGAAATGTTAATAAGGTTATATTAAATCAGCCTTTTGTTTTCTGTCAATAGGATGAGGAACAGAGGCAGAGTGACGTGTAATGTCAGGCGGTGCCAGGATTTTGAGAGCAACGAGCGCGGAGGGGGAAGTTAGAGGCGTAACTGTGACTGGCGGTAATCCGTTTGTGGCTGCACAGTGTGAGGATGTTGGCAAACGGGGGGATTGGTGAGCGAACCTGCTGGGGAGAGGCATGTTGGAACATGAAAAAAGGCGAACCGCAGAGGGTTCGCCTTTTTTTTGATGCGTCCGGCAACTTCCGCCCGAAGGGAGGCCCTTCGGGCGGGGTGCGGAATTAAAATGCGTAGCTCAGTACTGCGCGAGCGGTGTACGGGTCCTTCATGCCGGTTCCGTTGTAGTAGTTGCCCAGAACAACGTAGGCACCCTGCACGCTGGCGGTCAGGTTGTCGTAGAGTTTGTAGCCGGTCTCTACGTTAAGCTCGGCGCCCATCAGGTTGCTGCGGCCCTTAACCGGCTTGACTGCGCCGTTGGCGTTGCTGGTAATCTGGTCGTTGAGGGAAAGAGTCCTGTTCTCGGCAGCCCAGAGTACACCAGCGTTGACGCTGGCGTAGGCTTTCGGGGTGATGTTGGCGTCATAGCCCGCGCTCAGCAGGATCATACCCTGGTTGTTGTTGTTGGTGGTGGATGCCAGCTGACGATCGGTGGTGGTACCCTGAGCCGCTGCGTTCCTGTTCAACAGCATCATGCCGGAGTCATTGTAGGTGTTCAGCGAACCGGTACCGGCGGAAGCGATGGTGTTCACACCGTTGGTGGTCATCTGCAGGCTCTGCCATGCTTTGTTCTTGTTGGCGTCGCGGCCGTCGTCGCCGGAGGTGTACAGACCGGCAACCTTGGCGGTGCCCGGGCCCACTTTCACGCGAGCGGTGACGTTGGCGGCGATAGCGGACAGGTCGATGGCCTGGCCGGTAGCGTTGAGGGAGCCACTAGCTACGGAGGTTACGCCCGAACGGTTGGAGATGACGCCGAGCTGGCCGGCGATGAAGCCGCTCACGTTGACAGCGCCGAAGGTAGCGTCAGCGTTCACACCCAGGGTGTGGTCCAGCATGGTGGCGAAGTTGTCGCGGTAGTCGAACATGCCGTAGTAGTTGGCGCCCACAGCGATGTCCTTGGTTACGTTGTACTTACCTTCCAAGATAACGAGGTCGAGATTGTTGACGCCCATCTTGATGCCGCCGGTAGCGCCAGCATCGCCTTCGTAGCCACGGAAGTAGCCCAGGTTAACTTTAGCATTGGAGCCGAGTTTGGTGGAGGTGTAGATACCCGCTGCGTCAACATCGAACAGAACACCTTTGAGGGAGTCCTTGATTGCCTGGGTGCCGACTTTCACGTTGGTCGGAACGCCCGGGATGTTGAAATCGAGGTGTACCCACTTGGTCTCGAGGTTCACTGCATCGGTATCAAGCGCACCACCGGAGTTCCTGAAGGCGGTAGTGTTGAGGCTGGTGGCAGTTGCCGAAGAAAGGGTGCCCTGGGACTTGTCGCCGAACACGGAGTCGATCTCGAAGGCAACGACCAGCTTCAGGTCGTCGTTTGCTTTGGCGTTGTAGAACAGGCGGGCGCGCTGCTCGAAGTAGTTCATAGCCGAGGTGGTGGTGCCGGATTTGAACACGTTGCCGGAGCTTGCGTTGTCGATGTTCGACACAAAGTACTTCATCTTGTACATGCCGTGGAATTCGTTTTCCAGCGCCATTGCCGGTACTGCGGTTCCTGCGATTGCACCGATTGCGGTCAGCGCGAGCAGAGTCTTCTTGAAGCTCATGGTTTACCTCCTGGGTTGATGGTCAGCTACGATTTAATTGCAATAGCCCGTTTTTGATTTTCCATACACGGACTGTATGGACAGCGTCGGCTGCTTGGAAAAAGGCCCTCGCTCCCTCTATTTCGCAGTTAGGGAGAACACGAGAGCCTAAAGTTTGTTAGCGGTTATTCATCAACGTTCGGCAACCTCGCGGGCAACAAGGGAGCTGCACACGTCAAAGAATGTAAATGGAATTTCAAACCAATGTTATAGAATTGGCGCCAATATATAAACTTTCGGACAAAAGTCAACAAAAAAATCAAGCTACACCTACTTGTAACATCCTTCGGCGTGTTTCATCCGCAGATTTCGGTGAGCACTCCGCCGCTGCTTTTGGGATGTATGAAGGCTATTTTTGCACCGTGAGCGCCTTCGCGCGGAACCTCGTCGATCATCCGGGTGCCGCCTGCCTTGAGCTGGGCAATCGCCTGGGCGACATCGGGAACGCTGTAGGCTACGTGGTGCACGCCGGGCCCGTTTTTCTCGAGGAACTTGGCGACCGGGCTGTCGGGAGAGGTAGGTTCGAGAAGCTCGATCTTCGATTCTCCGATAACCAGGAACGCCACGTTCACTTTCTGGCTGGGAACTTCTTCGGTTCCCTTGAGAACCATGCCCAGAGAATCCCGGTAAAAGGGAACAGCCTCTTCGATGGAGTTAACAGCTATGCCAATGTGATTTATCTTGGTGAGCATGTTGAAGTCCTTTTTGACTCATAGGCTTTCCCCAGCAAGAGGATAAAGCAAAACCAGTTAAATGCAAGTCTTAATGCGACTTTTTTCTGATCCAAGGGTTTCTTGCAGGATTCAGTCACCCGTCTGAGCCTCGTTAATGGGTGTCTAAGGCATTAGAAAATAAAAGAAATAAAAAAAGAGCTGCTCCGTGCGAGTGCAACGACTAAGTCACTGCAGTAGATGGGAAAAATCACCCTACTGACATGAACTTCATCATTGCAGTGTCACGAGCAGCTCTTTGTTGGGTGTCTGCTACAGTACTACAGTCTCGCGGTGTACTCCGAACACTTCACGCATTACGTTGGCGATCTCGCCAAGCGTCGCGTAGCTCTTTACGGCATCGAGAATGTACGGCATCAGGTTCTCAGAGCCGCGTGCGGCCACCTCCAATGCCTTGAGCGTCGCGGCGACTTTCTGCGCGTCCCGGCCCGCCTTCATCTTGGCGAGCGCCCCCTTCTGGTTCAGCTCGACCTCTTCCTTCACCTTCAAGAGCCCCTCGGGCGCCTTCTCCGCGATGGTGAACTTGTTGACCCCGACGATGATGGTCTCGTTCTTCTCGATGGAGCGCTGGTAGGCGTAGGCAGAGTCCTGGATCTCCTTTTGCTGGAAACCACGGGAAATCGCCTCGACGGCACCCCCCAGGGAGTCGATCTTGTTGATGTAGGCCATGGCCTGTTCCTCGATCTTGTCGGTGAGCGACTCGACCAGGAAGGAACCGGCCAGGGGGTCGATGGAGTCGGCGACGCCCGATTCGTAGGCGATCACCTGCTGGGTTCTCAGCGCGATGCGCACCGAGTCCTCGGTGGGAAGCGCGAGCGCCTCGTCGCGCGAGTTGGTGTGCAGCGACTGGGTGCCGCCCAAGACCGCGGCCAGCGCCTGCAGGGTGACGCGCATGATGTTGTTGTCGGGCTGCTGCGCGGTGAGGGTGCACCCGGCGGTCTGGGTGTGGAAGCGCAGCATCTGGGAGCGCGGGTCCTTCGCCTTGAAACGGTCGCGCATGATCTTGCCCCACATGCGGCGGGCGGCGCGGAACTTGGCCACCTCCTCAAGGAGGTCGTTATGGGCGTTGAAGAAGAAGGCCAGGCGCGGCGCAAACTCGTCGACGTCGAGCCCCGCCTTGATGGCAGCTTCCACATAGGCGATCCCGTCGGCCAAGGTGAAGGCGACTTCCTGCACCGCCGAGGAGCCGGCCTCGCGGATGTGGTAGCCCGAGATGGAGATGGTATTCCACTTGGGGACGTTGTCCTTGCAGTAGGCGAAGATGTCGGTGATGATGCGCATCGACTCCTTGGGGGGGTAGATGTAGGTGCCGCGCGCCATGTACTCCTTCAGGATGTCGTTTTGGATGGTCCCCGAGATCTGGTCTGGCGTCACCCCCTGCTTCTCGGCAACCGCGATGTACATGGCCAAAAGGATCGAGGCGGTGGAGTTGATGGTCATCGAGGTGGAGACCTTGTCCAGCGGGATCCCGTCGAAAAGGACTTCCATGTCCGCCAGGGAGTCGATGGCGACCCCCACCTTGCCGACTTCGCCGCGGCTCATGGAGGCGTCGGAGTCGTACCCCATCTGGGTCGGGAGGTCGAACGCGATGGAAAGACCGGTCTGGCCGGCGGACAAGAGGTATTTGTAGCGCTCGTTGGACTCCTTTGCGTTACCAAAACCGGCGTACTGGCGCATGGTCCAGAAACGGCCGCGGTACATGGTCGGCTGCACCCCGCGGGTGAACGGGAACTGGCCGGGGAAGCCGAGCTTCTCGCCGTACCCGGGATACTCGAAGGAGGGGTTGTAGCAGCGCTCCAGCTCGATGTCCGAGCTGTTTCGGAACGAGTGTTTGCGCTCCGGCGCCTTGGCGATGCTCTTCTCGACGGCTTTTTGCCATGCCTGCTGCTGTTCGGATGTGCTCATCGTGTTCTCCTGGCCTTTGAAGTGGCGCTCCTGCGCTGACAGATGAAGGTGGCAACGTGCAGATCGAGGGGAACGCTCCGCTACCGGATTATTTTTTTCTTATCCTTGGCCCCTCGAGGGAATAAAATAACGGGTTTATCTGTTTTATTTTTAAAATGTCGATCTAAAATGCAGAATACAATGATTCCGGATGGTTGTAAAGTTGCCTTGGGCGACTTGGAGCGCGCCACGTTTTATTTTTGAAAAACCGCTGAAATGCTGATCTGGTCGATAAAACAGAAAATGCCTGTAACGTGCTGTTTTGCCAATGTTTAAGCGAAATTTTTGCTTGATTATTGTCGAGGCGATCTGTATTTTTTAAAACAAAAAAAGCGAACTGCAAGCCTCATGAGGCTCAACAAGGAGAAAGCCATGCAATGCCCCGTCTGCAAGAACCACGATAACGAAAGTACCGATCTGCGCTTCAACGGCTTCAGCGAGGGCCTGGTGGAGTGCCGTGTCTGCGGTACCACCTGGTCTGTGCACCACGGCATGATGGCCATCGTGAAAGATCCCAACGCAGATTCTTTCCTCGAGGCGCTCTCCGAGTCCGTCGAGGGTGACAACTTCTGCTTCGCCGCCGCCTAACCATTTAGCCGGCGCCGCACCCCGAAAGGGGGATTCCAGCTAACGACGAGGGCTCCAGATGTAGATCTGGAGCCCATTTTGCGTTCGGAGTCCTGAATCTCCCCCTCCCTCGCGTTCGGAGGAAGGGGGCCTTTGTCTCCCGTTAGACGGCTGCTGCGCCCAACGACTCGGCCGCGGGTTTCGCCTTCTTCGCGGCCGGGGGCGCTGCGGCTACCGGTTCGTAGAGTACCGCCTGCAGGTACTTCGAGGTGACGGTGCGCTTCTCTTTCTCGAGGGCCGCGGTATCCACCTCGACGAACACCTCGTCCGGGGTGACCTTGAAGAGCGGCTGTCCCTTGGATACGATGGTCCCGTCGCCGGAGGTCATGATGATCTTGTCGATGGTCCCCGAGAAGGGGGCGTAGACCTTGTTGAACATCTTCATTACCTCGATGATGTAGAGCGGCTGCCCTTTCTCGAAGTGCATCCCCTCGGTGACGAACGGGGGCATCCCCGGGGCCTCCTGGCCGTAGTACATGCCGCCGCACACCGCGACGATCTCGTCGGCCTTGGTGGCCGGCGGCGGGACCAGCACCTTCTTCATGCGGGCCTGCAGGTCGGCATCGGTCAAGTACTCGGGGATGGTGATCTCCAGATCCTCTTCAACCTTGAGGTCCCAGAACTTGGTGTGGAACCCGACCTGGAACAGGATGCCCAAGAGCTCGAGGCCGGCCTCGTAGCCGAAGTGTGCGGACCGGATCTGCTGCCACATCGCGGCGTCGAAGCCACCCTGCGGCTCCTCGTTGGCCAGGATCCCGGTCAGGGTGTGGTACTCGTCGCGCGCCAGCCCGAAGTGCTCGCGGATGGTCCTGGAGAAGCGCAGCGCCTGCTGCAGGAGTTCGTTGTCGTGGTTCCAGATCATCTCGGCCGCCGGCTTGTGCGGGCGGAAGTTCATGTGCAGGTAGTCGTAAGTCTCCGCCAGAACGCCCACCGGGTTCCTGAGCCAGACTACCTTGCCGTTCTCCTCCAAGCGGAAGTTCTTGATGTTCATGGACAGCCAGCCGGAGAGGAGGTGCGGGTCGTTCAAGAGCCGCTCGATGGGGCGGGTGATCAGGGTCCCCTTGCGGTCCAAAAGGGTCGACATGTTCTTCACTTCCTTCGCCGCCACCTCGGGCTGGTCGGCATAGGCGTCGCCGATCAGCTTGGTGTAGTGCTTCTTCATCTGCAGGAAGGCGTAGACCGGGTCGATCTTGTTGGCGGTATCTTTCAGGAGCCCGACCAGGGTGAGGTAGGGGACCACGAAACGGGTGGTCGGTTTCGCCATCACGTTGCGGCCCAGGAACCAGTTCACCAGGCCGTAGTGGAACTCGAGGTTGGTGGCCAGGTCGGTACCGCGGATAACCGCGGACTGGATCACGTCGCTCATCCGCTCGTAGCTGTCGCGGCGGTCCTCGCCCTTGGTGAGCAGGAGCGCGATGTTGGAGTCGTAGGCGCCGGCCACCCGGTACTTGACGAAGAGGCCGGTGTCAGGGTTCACCATGGAGATCCCCTGGTCGTCGCGGATCTCGCCGTCGATCGGCTTGGACCAGTAGCGGATCATGCCGCCGGCGTGGGGGGAGAGGGAGGCGTCGGTGGCGTTCAGACGGGCCTCGACGGAGGCGTTGAAGCGCACGATGCGCTCCGGGCGCGGCAGGCGCTCCTTGTGGCGCGCCAAAAGTGCCATGGCCTCGACCAGGCTCTCCACCACGAAGAAGTCGTTGGCATCGTCCGGGTTCACGAACTTGAGCACGTAGCAGAGCTCGGTGACCCGGTGCTCCACCTGGATCCTGGTGTTCACCTCCATGAAGTAGTGGCGGTCGCGGTCCACGATGCACTCGAAGGTGGAGGCGGAGTCGAGGCCGACGGCCTTGCCGAAACGCTCGCTCTCCTCTTCCATCCTCTTGAGGACCTTGAGGTCGCTCTCCAGAGCTTTCACCTCGGCGTCCTTGCCGGCGGCGCGGGCGCGCTCGATCTCGGTCATGAGCCCTTCCTGGGTGACCGAAACCTCGAGGAGTTTCTGCTCGTGCATCTGCAGCGAGCAGTCGCGGCCGCCCAGGGCGATGCACCACTGGCCGTTACCCAGAAGCTGGATCTCGTTGTGGCGGGTCTGCTCGATGTTCAACTCGACGAGGACGTTTTTGTTGTCGCCGATGCCGTTGGCCTTCACCTCGTTCAGGATCTCGCGCACCAGGCCCGGGGCCTCGGAGGCCTCCTTCTTGATGAGCGCCTCGTCGGCGTTCTTGGCGTGCAAAAGCCCAGCCCCCAGGAGGCGCTGCCCCTTGCCGCCACCGCCGCCGATCGCTTTGAGGCGCACGCGGGAGTTCGGGTACTTCTTGAACATCGCCTCGCACTCGGCCTGCACCTGCGCGCAGAGCTCCTCGATGGAGAAGAGGTCGACGCCGCGCTCGTAGGAGGCGTAGAGGATGTGGTCGGCGAGTTCCTCGAGCGAGAGCTTCGTGTCGCCGAGCACCGCCGGGTCGCACTTGAGGCCGTCCGAGGTGGCGAGCGCCAGGAGCTTTTCGCGGGTCGGGTGCTTCTTCACCAGGGTGCGGGCGGTGACGTTGTCGATACCCGGGGTGACCGAGACGTTCACGGAGAGCGCGGTGCGCTTCGCCTCGTCCTTCTTGCCGGCGCCGGACTGGGTGGCCGAGCAGGGGCCGATGAACTTGAGCCCGGCCTTCTCGATGGCAGCGACGAACTCGTCGTCCTCAGCCATGAAGCCGTAGCCGGCGAAGATGGAGTCGTAGCCGTTATCTATCGCGATGGAGATGATCTGGTGGATACGCTCGACGCGCTCCTCTTTCGATGCTCCGGTGTAGTCGGGTACCCGGTGTACGCGGCGGGAGTCGGTGAGGGTCCTAAGCTCCGGCGCGAGCGCGTTCGGGTAGACGATGGAGTCCTTCTCGGACAAGAGGATGCCGAAGTGGGTGATTCCCATCTCCGCGTAGACGTCCATCGCCTCCTTGCGGATCGGTCCGCGGCAGACGATGAGCGGTTTGAGGTCCTCGCAGGAGAACGAGGCGACCCATTTCGAGGTCGAGGTGCCCAGCCGGCGGTCCCGGTGGATCAGGGGATTCTTGGTGTAGCTGCCTAAGGTGTGTGCCATTGGTCTCTATCTCCGAAATTGAAATCAATAAGGTTTAGGTTGAGGAAAGGCCTCGTGGAGAGGGCGCTTTCCGGCAGGTGAGATAAAACTCGACCTGCCTCTGCCTTCTTAATGGAACTCGCGCTGTACGCCGCCCATGGGGCCCGGCTTGTAGTGGCGCAGGAAGAAGTTCAGGTTCTCGCCCAGTACCTTCCTGAGATCGGTCGGCATGACCAGCGAGGAGATGGAGCCAAGGCTTAGGGCCTCTTTCGGGTTCATCAGCTCTCTTTCGTAACGGGTGTTGAGGAGCGCCTCCTCGGCGCGCAGCCACTCGGCGGCTTCCTTCTCGGCGTCGAGCTTGGCGGCCTCCGGCTTAACCCCCGCGTCGATGCGCTCCTGGGTGCCGCGCTTGACGCGCTCCATGACGGCGCTGCGCACCTTCCTCAGCTCGTCCTTGTAGACGAACTCCTTCCCGGCCGGGCCCATGACGGCGAGGCGGGTGGTGGGGAGCGCCAGTACCAGGTCGGCACCGGTCGGGTAGTTGTTGTAGGAGGCGTAGGCGCCGCCGTAGGCGTTCCTGAGGATCAAGAGGATGCGCGGGGTGCGGATGTCGACGATGGAGTCGAGCATGGCGCGGCCGGCGTGCACGATGCCGCGCGCTTCCTGCTCGCGGCCCGGCAGGAAGCCGGTGGTGTCCTCCATGAAGATGATGGGGATGTTGTAGATGTTGCAGAAGCGGTTGAAGCGGGCGATCTTGAAGGCAGCGTCGCAGTCGATCTGGCCGGAGTCGACGGCCGAGTTGTTGGCCACGAAGCCGACCACGTTGCCGTCCAGGCGGCCGAAGGCGGTGATGACGTTGCGGGCGCGGTCGCGCTGCATCTCGAAGTAATCGCCGTGGTCGCAGATCTGCTGGATGATGATGGAGACGTCGAACGGGGTGTTGAAACCGGTCGGCGAGTTGAAGGCCTTCTTAAGGAGCGTGTTGATCTCCCAGGTCTTGCGGTCCAGGGGGTCTGTGGTCTCCTGGTAGCGCGGCATCACGGAGTTGTTGTCCGGGATGTAGTTCAAAAGCTGCACCGCCATCCGGAGCGCACCCACCTCGTCCTCGCAGGTGAGGTCCGCGACGCCGGACATGCCGTGCACCTGCGGGCCGCCCAGCTCTTCCGGGGTGACGTCCTCGCCGAGCACGCTCTTAACGACGCCCGGGCCGGTCAGGCCGAAGAAGGTGTCCTTCGGCTGGATCACGAAGCTCCCCTGGCGCGGGAGATAGGAGCCGCCCCCGGCGTTGAAGCCGAACATGCACATGATGGAGGGGACCACGCCGGAGATCTTCCTGAGCGCGGTGAAGGCCTCGGCGTAGCCGTCCAGGCCGCCCACGCCGGCCGGCACGAAGGCGCCTGCCGAGTCGTTCATGCCGATGACCGGGATGCCGTTCTCGCCGGCCATCTGGAACAGGCGGGCCAGCTTGTTGCCGTTGGTGGCGTCCATGGAGCCGGCGCGCACCGTGAAGTCGTGGCCGTAGAGGGCCACGTCGCGGCCGTGGATGTTGAGGATGCCGGTAACCAGCGACGCGCCGTCCAGGTTCTTGCCCCAGTTCTGGTACAGGATGTTGGGATCCTCTTCCGTCAGGACGCGGATCCTCTCCCAGACCGTCATGCGCTTTTTGAAATGCTGTTTTTCGATCTGGTCGATGGAGACCGACTTGATGGGGCGCTGGATCAGGTCGTAACCCGCCTTCATCGCCTCCTCGTAGCCGCCCGTGGCGCGCGCGATCTCGCCCGGGATGTTGAATTCGACCTTTTCGGCCTGGTCAAAGGGGTTCTGCAGCGAGGGCTTGATCATCGTATTAGACATTTCGGCCATCCTTCCGGTAGTTGGGATTTTTCTGCACAGACTGCTGAGCGAAACACGTCATTACCTTCCTCCCCTAAAAAGTCATACTGACAAAGTTTCAGTAGTTTATCTCTCAGATTTACCGCTGTGAGAGTGTACTTTTTCTGTACACTGTATCCCACGGAAGTATGCTGCCGTTTACGTGCGTGTCAAGTGACTGGAATGAGAAAGTTTTACTGTTAGAGAGGTCCTTGTGACTTCGGATGTCCCTACCAAAGTCTTTCTCTGGCAAACCTGCTGCCGTGTCTCGAGTTTGCGTCAGTTTGAAATGGGTTGTGCCGCTGGTGGAGAGAACGTGCTGTTGCAGAGCCGGAAGTGATGCCTCAAATCCTCGGTCGTAGGTGACGTCGTTTTTGTCAGTGAGATTTGAAGCGGGCTCTCCGCCTGTCGATGCTGACGATTCCGTGCGGGTGATACTGTAAACGAACTAGCGTTCTATAGACGGATGCCGGTACACTTCATAAGGTTTTGCTGTAAAAATGTCAATAAGAAAAAGAGTGTTTACGGCATCTTGATTGGAAAAACAGGAACTTATCGAGGAGGGGAAAATGAGGGGAAAAGGGCGCTGGCAGGGAGACCCTGCCAGCGGGTTCGTCAGGGTTTGATCTGGCCAGCCAGAAGTTCGACGGTATGTACTACCCTCGTTTTATCTCCGGCCTGTTTTAAGCCGTCCGAAAGCTGCATGATGCACCCCGGGCAGCCGGTGACCACGGCGTCGGCACCGGTGGCCTGGATGGCGGCGGTTTTGCCCGCGTTGATCTTAAGCGAGCTGTCGTAATGGTAGACGTTGAAGGTGCCGCCCAGGCCGCAGCAGCGGTCCGCGCCCTCCATTTCGACCAGGTTGAGCCCGGGAGTCCCCTTCAAAAGGGCGCGCGGCTCCTTGGTGATGCCGGCGGTGCGCAGGTGGCAGGGGTCGTGGTAGGTGATGTTCAGCTCGGCGTTGCCGCCGGTCTCCTCGGGGTTGAGCCCGAGTTTCTTAAGGAGCACCGAGGCGTCCACCGTCTTGTCCGCCAGGGCCTTGAGGCGCTCTTTCAATTCCGGGTTGCGCTTGCCGATCACCAGCGGGTAGAGCTTGTGCAGCGCCCCGCCGCAGGTGGCGCAGGCAGTCATCACGTAGTCTGCCTGGTGTGCCTCCAGCGCCGCCAGGTTTTGTTCGGCCAACTCGCGTACCGTGTCGAGGTCGCCGCCGGACATGCCGGGGAGGCCGCAGCACTGCTGGTTCTTCGGGATGATGATGGTGCAGCCCAGGTGCTTGAAGAGCTTGAGCGTCGCCTCGCCGATCCCCGTGTAGACGAAGTTCGTCATGCAGCCGACGAAGAAGACGATGCGCGGTTTCCCCGGCTCGCCCTGGATCACCTCGGGGTGGCTCGCGATGAAACTCTTCTTGGCGATCTGCGGTATGTGGCGGCTGTTTCCCAGAAACGGCACCGGGAAACGCAGTCTCAGCCCCGAGGTCGCCGGCACTTTACGGAAGAACACCGGCCCCAGGATCGAGGCGGCGAAGGCGCCCAGGTTCATGAGCTTGCGGGTCTTGATCACCTGGCCCACGGCCTTATGGAAGGTGGTGAGGCCGCGCCGTTTGGCGAGCGCCTCGCGGGCGGCGATGACGATCTCGTCGGTGGGGACCTGGTTCGGGCACTTCTCCACGCAGCTGCCGCACAAAAGGCACTTGGACATGGCCACGTAGGTGCCGTCGTCCAGGGCGATGTCCCCCTTCATGATGTGCTGGGCCAGCGCCACCTTGCCGCGTGCCACCGCCGGTTCGCGCTGGAAGGCGGTGAAGGCCGGGCAGTTGGCGCGGCAGGCGCCGCACTTGACGCACTTTTTAAGTTCGTTCTCGACCCGCTCGAGCGGGTCCACGGTCTTCTTGGTCATGAATAGTCTCGTTCGTTTTAAGACGTTGAGCGCTGAGCAGGCGAGCCGGAGAAAAAGGGTGACCCGTCGGTATTTCTCAACGTGCAGGAATTAAGTAAAGGGTTACATCCTTCTACGGCGTTCCGTAGAGACCTCACGTTCCCGCCTTCAAAAAGGTTTGTCCGGGAATTCCGGGAAGCATGGAAACTGTTGTTGGCGACCACCGCCGGCAGCCCGGCGTCCCCCCCTTTGCGAAGGGGGGACAGGGGGATTTGATTTTGTCTCGAGCGTCTGCCTACCCGCCAGCTGCCAAAACAGTCAAAAGCAAATCCCCCTAAGTCCCCCTTCGCAAAGGGGGACTTGAGAAACCATCTACTCCACCGGCAGCATCTTCCCGGGGTTCAGCACGTTGTTCGGATCGAGCGCCCGCTTGATGGCGCGCATGGCGCCGATCTGGTCGGCGGTCAACTCCATCGGGATGAAGGGCTGCTTGGCAAGCCCCACCCCGTGCTCGCCGGACATGGTCCCGCCCAGGTCCAATGCGGCTTGGAACACTTCCTTGATCGCCTCGTGCGCCTTCTCGATCTGCCCCGGCACCGACTTGTCGATCATGATGTTCACGTGGATGTTGCCGTCGCCGGCGTGGCCGAAGTTGACGATGGGGATCTCGTGACGCTGCTGGATCTGCTCGATGCGTCGGATCACGTCGGGCACCCGGCTTCTCGGTACCACGATGTCCTCGTTGAACTTGTCGGGGTTCACGTCCCGCAAGGACGGCGAGACCAGGCGGCGCACCCGCCAAAGCTCCTCGCTCTCTGCCGCGTCCTTGGCCACCCGGAACTGCACGAGCCCCAGCGGCTTGATGAGCGCGTGGATCTGCTCGGCCTGCTTTTCGATCAGGTCGCGGTCGCCGTCAACTTCGATGAGCAGCACCGCGCGCCCCTCGGCCGGAAGCCCCAGGTTGAAGCGGCGCTCGACGCAGGTAAGCGTCGCGTGGTCCATGAACTCCAGCGTGGTCGGGATGATCTTCCCCTTGATGATGGTGGAGACCGCACGCGCCGCGCCGTCGATGGAGTCGAAGACGGTCAGCATGGTCTTCTTGGAGTCGGGGTAGGGGAGCAGCTTGAAGATGATCTTGGTGATCACCCCCAGGGTCCCTTCCGAGCCGCAGATCAGCTTGGTGAGGTCGTAACCGACCACGCCCTTCACGGTCTCGCCGCCGGTGCGGATCACCTCGCCGGTGGGGAGCACCACCTCGAGCCCCATCACGAAGTCCTTGGTGACGCCGTACTTGACGGCGCGCGGGCCGCCGGCGCACTCGGCGACGTTGCCGCCCAGGGTGGAGAACTTAAGGGATGCCGGGTCGGGCGGGTAGAAAAGCCCCAGCTTTTCCACTTCCATCTGGAACGCCTCGGTGACGACGCCCGGTTCCACTTCGGCGACCAGGTTGTCGGTGTCGATCCTCAGGATCCGGTTCATCCGGGTGGTGACCAGGACGATGCCTCCCCCCTTGGGGAGTGCACCGCCGGTGAAGCCGCTGCCGGCACCGCGCGGGAAGACCGGGAACTTCTCCCGGTTGGCAAGCGCGAGGATCTGGGATACCTCGGCGCTGTTGGCCGGGTGCACCACGGCGTCGGGCAGAAACTCCATCTGCGTGGCGTCGTAGCCGTAACAGATCATGTCCTGGACCTCGGTGGCGATGTTTTCCTTGCCGACGATCTCGGCCAGTTTGTCGAGTACGCGTGCTTCGAGCATCTAGTGTCCTCTCATGGATAAAATCAACACGGTCGGCTGGCCGGCGGTCGTCGGCGGGCTCATGGGAGTGGCGCCTCGTTTCACCGCTTGAAACGGTTGTTAAATGGCGGTCAGCACAACAGATATTCGGATACTTTGCACTCTTGAAATAAAAAAGGCAAGGGTTCATTAGGCCCCTGCCGGTCGGTGTTGCTGTGCAGTATGTTCCCTCCCCCCTGGCGGGGGAGGGTTGGGGTGAGGGGGAGGCAGCCCGTGGCGTTGTCGTCGGAACTATCAGGTGCAACCGGCTGCTTTGCTCCGTGGCAAGTTCCCCCACCCCCCGGCCCCCTTCCCGCAAGGGGCGGGGGAGAGTTTCTCTAGCTCATGACCGGCAGCACCACACCACCTTCGGGGATCAGATAGGCCGTGTAGTCTTCCGGCAGCATGCCTACCGCCATCGCGAGCGCCTCTTGGGGCGTCGGCGCCGGAATCATCCCCATGGTGCGCACCTCCTCGTCGGGGAGCTGGGAAACCAGGATGACCCGGAAACGCTCGGCCTTCTCCTTCAAGGACCAGGCGGTCTGCCCGTTGATCTCGTAGTGTTTTCTGAGCGCCGACTCGAGCTCTGCGCAGCTTGCATAGCGGAACCAGTCGAAGAAGGTGGCGTTGCCGTAGCCGTCGCGGCACTCGGCCAGAAGCACCATGACCCCCCCCGGCTTCAGGGCCCGGCTGGCGTACTCCATCGACTTGTGGGACTGGATCAGGTTGATGTCCTTGGGGTAGCCGCCGCAGGAGACCACGACCAGGTCGGCGCGCTCGGCGATGGGGTAGCTGAAGGAGCGGGCGTAGAACCGGCACCCTTCCAGGTGCGCCTCGCGCCAGTCACCGGCAAAGGTGGCGAGGATCTTCTTGTCCGGGCCGAGCACCGTATTCAGGATGAACTCGGGTGGCCGCATTCCGCAGGCCTCCAGCATCGCTTCGTGCACCGGGTTCCCCTCCAGGTTGCCGGCTACCGCCTTCGGGTCACGGCCGCTCCCCTCCTCCGGGTTCAACAGGGCGAAGTGGCTCGCCATGCAACTCTTGCGGCTGGAGACGCCGGGGAGGACGCTCTTGCGGCCGCCACCGAAACCGGCGAAGTAGTGAAAGGTGACCGCACCGGTCAGGATGAGCCGGTCCGCCTCGGCCACCGTGCGGTTGATCTCTACCGGGATGCCGCGGCTGGTCTCGCCCAGGTAGACCAGGCTTCCCGGGGCGTCGCACTCGTGGTCGCTCACCTTGATCCGCCCGTAGATTTCACCCACGATCTTGCGGTGTTCAGCCTCGGTCTGTTTGCGGTGGATCCCCAGGGCGATAACGATCTCGATATCGTGCTCCCGCACCCCTGACTCCATTAGGCGTTTAACCATGATGGGGAGGTAGACCTCGCTGCCGGTGGGGCGGGTGATGTCCGAGGTGACGATCACCACCTTCTCGCCAGGGCGGAAGCGTGCCAGTTGCTCCGCGCAGCCTTCTAGCGCCTGCAGTACGAGCTCCTCCGGCGTCCCGGCCGCAGCTGCGACAGGAGGACGGACCACCGCACGCAGGTGCTGATCCGGTATCGCCTCGGGGTAGCTTATGTCACCACACTTAAGATCGGCCATGCGCCCAATACTACAGGTGATTTGACCCGCGCGCAAGGCGGGGCGGTGAACGGTGCACACGGCGAGGCTTTCGCAACTTTTTTCGCTGCAAAAATAGCTAAGGTAACCACGCCGGTCGCCAGTTGACGGCGCCATGAGCCTTTTTAAGCCCCACGTAAGCTAAAATTCCCGTTCCTAAACTACAATTTCCCAAAGTTAAGCCGAGAACTGCCAATAGTTATGCGGAGCATGCCTCGCGATAAGCTAAAATTCCGCATTTTAGCTTACACAGGCGTCGTTAAGCAAAATGCCCGGCGATTTAACTAAATCACGCGCGTTTTAAACTAATTGCCCTCTTGTTTAGCTAAAATTTTGCTCTCATTTGAAACGGTGCCGCTGTGGCGTGGGAAATCGCCAGGTCACATTTCAAAAAACAAGGCTGCCAGAGTAAGAAAATGGCCTGACAAACATAAAGAGAGGCCCGGTTTAAAAAAAAGGAGGGGCGCGCTGCCTCGTGGTCAGGCTCTCAAGTCTTTTTTTGCCGAGCGAACGAAGGTGATTCGCTTTTTTAAGTTAAACAGCCGTCACTTTGCTTAATGCTGCCCCTCTATTAGAAAAAACGGTCCTATCTTAGAAAAGAAAATGCTCTACATTAGAGATGAGGGCACGGTACTGAGCCGTCGGACCGGGAGCATCTGTCGGGGATCGGCGCGGCGCGGGTGGAAAGTTCCGGGCATTTCGGTTAGTTGGCAGCAGTTGCCCCACCACGGGTGAACTCGGACAAAACCGGACGATGTTGCTGAAGGAGCTGATCCTGGTTAGGCCGAATCCCCGCAGGCGATGACCGAGGTGTTTTTTGCAGCGAAAGATCGACCCGCAACGGGGAAAAAGGTTGACAAAATGAGAGCTTTCCGATAACAATCACCCGTTTTTGAGACCTCTAGAATAAGTAAGGCCTTCGCAAGAGGCATATTAAATAGGAGGATTTGTTAATGGAACAGTACGCAGTAATCTTCGCCCTGGTCTGCGCCGCGGCAGCTGTGGCCTACGGTCTGATCTCGGCCCAGTGGATCCTGGGACTCCCCCAGGGCAACGACCGGATGCGCCAGATCGCGGCAGCGATTCAGGAAGGCGCCGGCGCCTACATGAAGCGCCAGTACACCATCATCGCCGTTGTTGGCGTGGTGATGTTCATCGCTCTCTTTGCGACGCTCGGCTGGAAGACTGCGGTCGGCTTTGCCGTCGGCGCGGTCTTCTCCGGTCTCACCGGCTTCATCGGCATGTTCGTGTCGGTACGCGCCAACGTAAGGACCACAGAGGCCGCCAAGGGCGGCATCCACAAGGCTCTCAACGTTGCCTTCAAGGGCGGCGCCATCACCGGCATGCTGGTCGTCGGCCTGGGCCTTCTGGGGGTGGCTGGGTACTACATGATTCTCCAGCAGCTCATGCCGGGCGCTGCCACCAAGGACGTAGTCGGCCAGCTGGTCGGTCTGGGCTTCGGCGGTTCGCTGATCTCCATCTTCGCCCGTCTGGGCGGCGGTATCTTCACCAAGGGTGCCGACGTCGGCGCCGACCTGGTGGGTAAGGTCGAGGCCGGTATTCCGGAAGACGACCCGCGTAACCCGGCCGTTATCGCGGACAACGTGGGCGACAACGTGGGCGACTGCGCGGGTATGGCCGCCGACCTCTTCGAAACCTACGCCGTGACCCTGATCGCAGCCATGCTCCTGGGCGCTATCACCTTCACCAACTCGGCAGCCGTCAGCTACCCGCTGATCCTGGGCGGTATCTCCATCATCGCCTCCATCATCGGCACCTTCTTCGTGAAGTTGGGCGGCTCCGGCAAGATCATGGGCGCACTCTACAAAGGGCTCATCGCTTCCGGCGTCATCGCCTGCATCGCCTTCTACTTCGTGACGGTCCAGATGTTCCCGCAGGGGCTCAGCGCCGGCGCGACCACCATCTCGGCCAACAACATCTTCATCTCCGCCATCGTCGGCCTCGTGGTCACCGGTGCCATCTTCTGGATCACCGAGTACTACACCTCGACCGAGTACGGCCCGGTGAAGCACATCGCAGAAGCCTCCAAGACCGGCCACGCCACCAACATCATCGCGGGCCTTGGCATCTCCATGAAGTCCACCGCACTGCCGGTCATCGTGATCGCAGCCGGCATCGTGGTCGCCTCGACCTGCGCCGGCGTGTACGGCATCGCCATCGCCGCCGTTTCCATGCTGTCTCTGACCGGTATCGTCGTTGCCATGGACGCCTACGGTCCGATCACCGACAACGCCGGCGGCATCGCCGAGATGGCCGAACTGGACGACTCGGTTCGCGCCGTCACCGACCCGCTCGACGCGGTCGGCAACACCACCAAGGCCGTCACCAAAGGCTACGCCATCGGCTCCGCAGGTCTCGCGGCCATCATCCTGTTCACCTCCTACGTGCAGGAGCTGACCATCGCCGACAAGACCTTCTCGCTCTCCGATCCGTACATCATCGTCGGTCTGTTCCTGGGCGGCATGCTCCCCTACTACTTCGCCGCAATGTGCATGGAAGCCGTGGGTAAAGCAGGCGGCGCGGTCGTCGACGAAGTCCGTCGCCAGTTCCGCACCATCAAGGGGATCATGGAAGGTACCGGCAAGCCGGACTACGCGGCCTGCGTCGACATCGTGACCAAGACCGCTCTCAAAGAGATGGTCATCCCCGGCCTCATCCCCATCCTGGCCCCGATCGTCGTCGGCTTCACCCTGGGTCCCAAGGCCCTGGGCGGCGTGATCGTCGGCTCCATCGTGACCGGCATCTTCGTGGCAATCTCCATGACCACCGGTGGTGGCGCCTGGGACAACGCCAAGAAGTACATCGAGGATGGCTTCCACGGCGGCAAAGGTAGCGAGGCTCACAAGGCAGCCGTTACCGGCGACACCGTAGGCGACCCGTACAAAGACACCGCCGGCCCGGCGGTCAACCCGATGATCAAGATCATCAACATCGTGTCCCTGCTCATCGTTCCGCTTCTGAACAAGATGTAAGAGCTGCACGACGTTACGGCATCAAAAAATGGCGTCCCGGTTTTCCGGGGCGCCATTTTTGTTTCTTCGCGAATTACGGGTGGGCGTGGTTAGATCCGCGCTACATATGGCTTTTCTTTTCCCTCCGAATCTGGTCCTTCCCCCCTTTCCTAAACTGACGTGAGAAACCGCGATTGCTCCCGTGCAGACGACGTTCTTGGTAAACACCCCCACCTGTGTCCGCTCTGCCTTTTTGGCATCTTGGACGGCCCTCTTAAAAGCATTACATGTAAATTGGATAACAATAATTAAACAATAAGCGTAAACAGCATGTCTTTTATTAATGTTCGTACCATTAATTTTCCTTGAAACGTAAGATTGCAAGTGGTATACACATGCCCCAAATACCTATAACGTAGGATTGGAGCTGTCAGCGCCTCCCCTCTTTCCCTCCAGATTCATGGCTCCTGCGGTTTTCCGATGTCGTATGACAGGGACAGGATTATCGTCTAATTCGGTAAAAATCAATTAAAGCACATTGTTAATGTTCCTGTGTTGTATCTGCGCCGTATAAATGTCTGGTGGATCTTTGATGAATGCCTGGAGGGGGAAATGAAAAAGAGAAGAGATGTCTGGTGCTTGCGAGTGCCGCTTATGGTCATGCTGCTGGGGTTGCTGTTCGTTAGTGCCCCTGCCTTCGCCATGACTGTCAGCGGGAAGGTTGCCAACAATTCCGGCGACACGGGACGTGTCTATGTCGGGCTGAAGCAGACCTGGGGAGGAAATTTCGTCTACTCGGTCAGTCTGCCCAATCCCGGCACAACAGCCACCTCATTTGTCATAAAGGGGGTGGAAAACGGCAGCTACAACCTCTTCGCCTTTGTGGACCGGACCAACACCGGCGTCATGCATGCCAACGACCCGGTAGTGCAAAGACCGGTTACCGTTTCAAACGCGAACTACAGTACCGGCAACCTCACGATCTCCGCCAAAAGCCTCGTGCTTCCCCCGGCAGCCCTGGACAGTCCGGGAATTCTGCCGGCAAGCGGCTCTGCCGGTGTGGTCATCGATAATGTGACAGACGCAAACGGGGCCGTGATCGCCGACTCCTACAACGTCAGCTGCAATGGTGGAACCATCGTCAGAAACAACGTGCCGACGGTGAGCTTGACCGGTGACTCGGCGGTACTCGTCATAACGGGGCTAAGCAACGGGTCCACCTTCAGTTGTAATGCCACCCCGGTCATCAGGGGATCTGCCCGTTCGACTTACACGTCCGCCGACGGCAGCGGCACCATTGGCGACACCTGCAACACGTTCGGCACCTGCAGCTCCGGTGTTACCGTCTCCGGGAAGGTGAACTTCACCGGTTTCTCCTCTCTCAGCGGCAAAACCCTGCTGGTGGCGTTGACCACCTGGAACGGGATGCCGTATGTAACCACCATAAGCAACCCTTCCGCCCAGCAGGCGTGGTCCATACCCGGGGTGCAGGCCAGCGCTTCGGCCTACCGGACCAGTCTGTACCTGATAGACAATGCAACGGGTGTCTGGCAGGGACAGATCAACGAGCGGACCGAACAGGCGCGGTTGACGGTCGAAGGCGGTGACAATGTCATCGCCCCCACTCAGAACTTCCCCTTGCGCAACACTGCCATGTCGGTAAGCGTCGTTTCGCAGTACGGCCCCTACAACACCGACCCCGTCTTCTCCCTCATGTTCGACACCTTCTGGAACCAGAAGCGACCGGTCAACATAACCTTGAGCAACGTGACAGGCACGGCACTTCCGGCGGAAGGGGTTTCCTGCGCAGGTATGGACGGCCTGAGGGTTTTTACCGGGAGCAACCGACCGACCTCGGACGACAGCTATCAGGCGAGCCTGGAGTACAGCGATGGCAGCTCGGAGATTCAGCCCCTGAAGGTGATTAAGGGGGGGAGCCAGGAAACGCTGACCCAAAGCTTCCCCGTGGGGAACGTGAGGATGCCTGACCTGTCCAACCCGGTTTACGCCTGGCATTACGGGATCCCTACCGGAATGATCCCTTTTACCTCCTCCGTCTATTCCGGCAATCAGTTCCTCGAGAACCTGACTTCTGCCAGCAACTGGCTGACCCTCCCCGGTTCATCGCTTAACTTGAACTCGCAAACCTGGCTCACGACCGAGTTGCAGGATGTGATGGGTGACGCGATCGAGTTCTCCGGGGACTTCACCCCTGTCGGCTCGGGACCGGTCATCTCGAACTTCACGCCTACCTCGGGCCCTGGCGGCGCCACGGTCACCATCAACGGGAGCGGCTTCACTTCTGCCACGCGGGTAACCTTCAACGGGATTGCCGACAAGAGCTTCAGCGTGGTAAGCGGCAACCAGATCATCGCCCATGTCCCGGGAGGTGCTTCCCGCGGGCCGATCACGGTTACCGACAACAACCAGGTCACCGGCGCCTCCAGCGCTCCCTTCGAGAAGACCGTTACCGTGGCCGGCACCTTGACCAATATTTCCAATGCCGGGGTGAACGGCGTAACGGTACGGGCAATCGGCGGGGGAGTCCCCATTACCGCGACCTCGGCGACCAGCGGCGGGGTCGCCGGCAACTACAGCTTCAACGTGCCGGCCGGCGTGCCGCTGCAGTACAAGATGCACGACACAAGCGGTACCTACCTGGACTCCTACAGCAAGCTGATCACGGCAACCAACAACTATGACGGCAGCTACGCCATGATCAGGACCAGTGACCTGACGGGGTGGGCGGCTGTCGATGCTTCCTTCACCGCAGTGGCCAACGGCAGCGCCGGCCTGATCCGCGGGCGGGTGGCCACCCCTGCAGATGTGAATCTAAGCGGTGCCACCGTCCAGGTGATGAGTAAGAACCACCCCGGCGGCAGCCCCAGCTACAAGGTCATCTACGGCAACGGCAGTAACGCTCCCGACACCACCAAGACCGCAACCTCCTCGGACGGACGTTTCTTCGTGACGGGGATCGAGCAGGGCGACATCGTCTATGCCCAGGTCACCCTGGCCGGATACGCCTTCCAGGATACCTTCTACCAGGTGTACAACGGCAGCGTCAGCGGCGGAAAGGTCAACGGCGACCTGATGCCCAACCAACTTACATTGACCCCGAACGGCGGGCAGGTGGCGCTGCAGCAGACCGTGACGGTATCCTGGGATCCCGCCCTTACCGGCACGCTTTTCTACACCACCGACGGAAGCAACCCGAGGTCCAACGGCACCGGCATCCCGGTGGCCAATGCCACCTCCGCCTCGTTTACCCTCACCGCCGAGGGGAGCCAGATGGTGCGCTGCATCCTGAAGAACAACGCCGGGGTGTTCGGTGACGAGGTGCAGACCAGCTTCTACGTCATGCAGGACACGATCCCGCCGCAGGTGATCATCATGCCGCCGGGAACCGCCTTTGGCTCGGGCTACGGCTACAGCAACACCCTGCCGATTCCCGTCACCTTCATATCGGATGAACCGGCGACCATCTGGTTCACCACCGACGGTTCGGATCCCTTCACCTCTGCTTCCCGCCTCTCCGTGGTGGTGCCGACGGTGGGGGGCAGCGTCAGTGTTCCCCCGGTTGCCGACGGTACCACCGTGAAGTTCTATGGCATCGACCTGGCTAACAACCAGTCGCAGGAACGCATCGTAACGATGATCTTCGACAACACGGCTCCGGTCATCGGCACGGTCTCCCCCAACAGCTTCTCCGGCACGAATGCCTTCAACGCGACCAACGCCTCGTTCTTCATCACAGCCACCGACAACTCCAGTCCCAACGTGCTGCTCTGGTACCTGGTGACCGACACTACCGCGCCCCCCGCCGTTAACGCGACGGGGTGGAGCACCAGCCCGATCGTGACCGTGACGGTACCTGGCGAAGGTTCCTACAACAGGTACGCCTGGGTTAAGGATGAGGCGGGGAACCTCTCGCAGTACCGGCTCCTCAGCTTCACCGTGGACATGACCCCGCCGGCGCGACCGATAATCACCCCCTTTGCCAACAACCGCAGCAACTCCCAGCAGCTCTACCTAGCGGGAACCGCCGAGGCCAATGCCACCGTCACCGTGTACGACGGGGGGACCGCTCTTCCCGCGGTCGCCGCCAACGGCCAAGGTGCCTGGGGCATGAACTGGTTCTTCGGCGAAGGGACCACCCATACCCTTACGGCAACAGCCACCGACGTCGCCGGCAACACCGGACTCGCCTCGCAGCCGGTCACCGTGACGGTGGACAGCCTACCCCCGACGACCAGCGCCTCTTCGAACCCGCCGCTTCCCGGCACCGGCTTCTACACCCCGGGAACTGCAGTAACCGTCACCCTTACCGCGAGCGAAACGGCCACCGTGTACTACACCACCAACGGGGTCGATCCGAACCCGGCCGCCTGCACCGGGGCCTGCAAGTCGGGAGCCTCGCCCCTGCAGATCCCGATCACCAACTCCACCACCTTCAAGTTCCTGAGCGTGGATACCGCGGGGAACGTGGAGAGCTCCGTCAATACCGTCAGCTACAGTTACGGTCAGCCGACGATCACCACGGTGCAGCAGGCTAACGCACCGGTAACCTACACCCCGGGGAACTCGACCCTCACCCTGACCGCGATCGTGACCTCCGCCTCCGCCCCGACCGGCACCGTCACCTTCCTGGTGGACGGGATTGCCGTCGGGAGCCCGGTGGCCCTCGATGGGAGCGGCATTGCGACCCAGAACTACACCGGGGTCGTTGCTGCCGGCACGCACATTATAGTCGCCAATTTCTCCGGGAACGCACAGTTCTCGGCGAGCCTCGCTACGACGAGCTTCAACGTCGCCAAGGCAACGGCGACCCTCAGCGCAGGCTCGATCTCACGTACCTACACGGGTGCGCTGCAGAGCGTCCCCTACACCACCACTCCGCCGGGACTCGCCGCCAGCTTCTCCTTCAGCCAGGGCGGGATTGCCGCGCTTCCGCTCAACGCGGGGAGCTACGATTTCAGCGGCTCGATCGAGGACCCGAACTACCAGGGGAGCGCCACCGGCACTTTGGTCATCCAGAAAGCGTCGCTTAGTATCACTGCGGGGAGCACGGTCGTCGCCAACAGGGCTTACAACGGCACTACCGCGGCAACCATCACGAGCCCCGGTACCCTGAGCGGGATACTCGCCCAGGACAACGTGACCCTCACGGGCGGGATTGCTGCATTCGGCGATGCCACCGTCGGCAACGCGAAGGTAGTCAGCGTGACCGGGCTTACCTTAAGCGGCACCGGTGCCGGGAATTACACCCTGAGCGGCAGCACGGCAACCGCCACTGCCAACATCACCCAGGCACTCCTGACCGTAACTGCGGACCCCGCCAGCATGGTCTACGGATCGGTCGATCCGCTCTTCACCTACCGGGTAACCGGTACCCTGTACGGCAGCGACGCCCTGACCGGCGCCCTCGGCCGTAGCGCGGGGCTAAGTGTCGCGGGAAGCCCGTATGCCATCAACCAGGGCACCCTGAGCGCGGGTGCCAACTACAGCATCAACTTCGTCCCGGCGAGCCTCACGGTGACGGCGAAGCCGCTCACCATCAACGGCATCACCGCGAACAGCAAGGTGTACGACGGCACCCGGAGCGCGACGCTCAACACCGGTGCGGTCAGCCTGACCGGCGTGGTTGCTAGCGATGCGGTTTCCCTCTCCGGTACCGCGACGGGAACCTTCGACACCAAGAATGCCGGCACCGGCAAGACGGTCAGCTTCAGCGGCCTGAGCCTCACCGGCGCCGCCGCCGGCAACTACAGCATCACCACCACGGCGAGTACGACCGCCAACATCACCCCGGCGCAGCTTAGCGTCAACGCCGGAACGACTGTCGTTGGGAACAAAGGCTACGACGGCACGACCGCCGCCACCATCACCTCCGCCGGAACCCTGAGCGGAATCCTGAGCCCCGACGTGGTTACCCTGGGGGGCGGCAGCGCCAACTTCGCCGATCCCAACGCGGGCAACGGTAAGACCGTCAACATCGTCGGACTCACCCTGGGCGGGACCGACGCCGGCAACTACGCCCTGGCAAGCGCCACGGCAACTACCACGGCGAACATCGCCAAGGCCCCGCTTACGGTCACTGCGGATCCGGCCAGCAAGGTCTACGGGGCTGCCGATCCTGTCCTTGGCTACCGGAGCACCGGCACCCTGTACGGCAGCGATGCGCTGACCGGGGCACTGGGGCGCGCCGGCGGCGAGAGCGTGGCGGGAAGCCCGTACGCCATTAACCTCGGGACCCTGAGCGCGGGTGCCAACTACAGCATCAACTTCGTCCCGGCGAACCTCGCGGTGACCGCGAAGCAGCTCGTCATCAACGGCATAACCGCGAACAACAAGGTGTACGACGGCACCCGGAGCGCCACGCTCAATAACGGTGCGGTCAGCCTGACCGGCGTGGTAGGCAGCGATGCGGTTTCCCTCTCCGGTACCGCGACGGGAACCTTCGACACCAAGAACGTCGGCACCGGCAAGACGGTCAGCTTCAGCGGCCTGAGCCTCACCGGCGCCGCAGCCGGCAACTACAGCATCGGCACCACGGCAAACACTACCGCCAGCATCACCCCGGCGCAGCTTAGCGTCAACGCCGGAACGACTGTCGTTGGGAACAAGGGCTACGACGGTACGACAGCCGCCATAATCACCAGCGCCGGGACGCTGAGCGGAATCCTGAGCCCCGACGTGGTAACCCTGGGAGGCGGCAGCGCCAACTTCGCCGATCCCAACGCGGGCAACGGCAAGACCGTCAACATCGTCGGGCTCACCCTGGGCGGGACCGACGCCGGCAACTACGCCCTGACAAACGCCACGGCAACTGCCACGGCGAACATCACCAAGGCCCCGCTTACGGTCACTGCGGATCCGGCCAGCAAGGTCTACGGGGCTGCCGATCCTGTCCTTGGCTACCGGAGCACCGGCACCCTGTACGGCAGCGATGCGCTTACCGGGACGCTGGGGCGCACCGGCGGCGAGGGCGTGGCGGGGAGCCCGTACGCCATTAACCTCGGGACCCTGAGCGCGGGTGCCAACTACAGCATCAGCTTCGTCCCGGCGAACTTCGCGGTGACCGCGAAGCCGCTCGTCATCAACGGCATAACCGCGAACAACAAGGTCTACGACGGCACCCGGAGCGCCACGCTCAATAACGGTGCGGTCAGCCTGAGCGGCGTGGTGGGTGGCGATGCGGTCTCCCTCTCCGGTACCGCGACGGGTAGCTTCGACACCAAGAACGCCGGCACCGGCAAGACGGTCAGCTTCAGCGGCCTGAGCCTCACCGGCGCCGCAGCCGGCAACTACAGCATCGGCACCACGGCGAGCACCACTGCCGACATCACACCGGCGCCGCTTACCGTCAACCCCGGGACCAGCGTTGTCGCCAACAAGGTCTATGACGGCAGCACCGCGACGACCATTACCAGCGCCGGGACCCTGAGCGGGGTCATCGCCCCTGACCTGGTTACCGTAGGGGGGGGCAGCGCCAACTTCGCCGATCCCAACGCGGGCAACGGAAAGACCGTCACCATTGCCGGTCTCACCCTGGGCGGGGCGGACGCTGCCAACTACACCCTCGCCGGCGGCGCCACCGCTACCGCAAATATCGCCAAGGCGGGACAAACCATCAGCTTCTCCACGGCGCTCGTGGACAAGGTGGTTGGGGACCCGCAGTTCGACTTTACGGCAACTGCCAATTCCGGCTTGCCGGTAACCATCAGCGTGACCGGACCGGCGACCTATTTGGCACCGACACTGGCGCTCCAGACCCCTGCGCTGGTTCCGACCAGTGCGGCTGACTATACGGTCACCGTGACGGCAACCCAGCCAGGAGACGCCAACCACAACCCAGCCACCCTGAGCGGCACGTTCAAGGTGCTGCAGCTTGGGGATATCACCCATGACGGTTCGGTTACCATTGCCGACGCCATGGAGTACCTGAAGGTGGCCTTGCATCTGGATTCGCCTCCGGGTTTCACCCGCAACATCATCCTTGACGGAAGCAACCGATCGGTAATAGATGTACGCGACGTGCTCCTTGTGCTGCAAAAGGTTGTTGCCCAACCCATCTAAAGAACGATTTTTGAAGAGGGACTCTCTATGAAACATGCATTGAAGGTAGTTGGCGCCATCGTGGTCTTTGGGGCACTTGCCCTTTTCTATGGGTGCGGCGGCGGTGGCGGAGGGGCTGCGGTGCAGCCTCCCAAGGCCGTGGCGGTAAAGTTCCGTATCTACTCGTCCAGTAATCAGACTCCCACACCCCTGCAGGGGGTCCAGTTCACGGTGGCGCTGCCGCCGGGGGTAACCGTTGCCACCGATCCGGGTAACCCGAAACTGACCGCTGCAGGTGCGCTGAAACTCTCCGGCGTCTTTACCGGTGCCTTCAGCAACGTCACCAGCAGCATCTTTCCGCGACCGCTTTTCGGGAGCTACTCAGCGTCCAAACCGGCAGGATCCGGACCGAACTACGTGCGCGTCGTGTTTGCCGCCAATCCCGGTCACACCTTCGGTGCCGGGGAAATTCTCACCATCAACTGCAGCGCAGCGCCTGGCGTCACTGCCGCCATCGGCGACTTTGGCTACAGCGAGCTGTTGCTGGTAGACAGCGCCTTCCACGACATAACCAGCGAGTACAAGTTCAAGGCATTGTAATCGCCGGCAGTAGAAAACGAGCTGAATAAAAAAGGCGGGAGCGAGATTGGTCGCTGCCGCCTTTTTATTGCGAACCATGGCATCCCCGGGATTTCCAGAAGAAGCGCTCAAGGGTTCAAGCTCTCCTCTCAATTTCCGGATGAAACGCTTTTCCCGGAAGACCGTCGCCTCCTGCAGGAGACTGACGCAGGTGCCCTTTTGATGGCAGGGCGTTTCTTCGACAACACTCACAGGGAGATCCCTGTAAGTGTTCCTTGCAGAGCCCTGACTGTCTGAAAGATGGAGATTTACTTTCTGGAGTTCGTTGTGCTGTAATGGGTCGTACGACAGGTAGGAATCAGCTGCCTGAAAGGAGGTGCAGAGATGAAACACGCCAGTACTCCAAGCAAGTTGTGCGCGGTAAAAAACGACAGAGTCGCTGCCCAGATGTCTTCCAACCCCATTGCCTGCTGCACCAAGTGCGGTGCCACAGCTCACGATCCTGCCAGCCTGTGCAGCCCGGTCCCGATCAACGAGTCGCCTTGACCGGCAGTTGCCAACTGGCTCGCCATAGCAGTGAAAAAGGCCACCGGAGTAAGATCCGGTGGCCTTTTCTGTTGAAGCTGTCATAGGATTGCTGCGGCTCTTTGTGCTAAGGTCAGATCCCTTCTCCCTCCTGCTGTTCCTGCTCCTGTCCGGTGCGCGCCGCCTCGAGTTCGGCGTAACGCGCTGCTCCCAGCCGCGCTTGCAGGGCGTGCCGGTAGAGGCGGTCGTACTTCTTGGCAGCCTCGTCCCAGGTGAAGCGCTCAGCCATGCCGTTTTGGCGCAGGATTTCGATCATCTCCTTGTCGTGGTACCAGGTGTGCACGGCCCAGCCGACGGTGTCGAAGAGCGCGCCGGCGGAGAGCGTCCAGAACTTGAACCCGGTGCCGGTGCGGTTGCCGGAGTCGAGGTTGTGCACCGAGTCGTCCAAACCGCCGGTCGCGCGCACGATGGGAATCGTCCCGTAACGCAGGCTGAACATCTGGTTCAGTCCGCACGGCTCGAAGGCCGAGGGCATCAGGAAGAAGTCGCACCCTGCCTCGATCTGGTGCGCGAGCTTGTTGTCGTAGCCGATCCGGCAGGCGAAGCGGTCCGGGTGGCTCCCGGCCATGCCGCCGAAGTAGAAGTGCGCCCAGGGCTCGCCGGCACCCAGCAGCACGAACTGCACGTCCATGGCGAGCAGCCGCGGCAGCGCCTCGGCGAGGACGTCGATCCCCTTTTGCTTCACCAGGCGCGAGACCAGGCCGATGAGCGGCACGTCTGCGCGTTCGGGAAGCCCCATGGCGCGCTGCAGTTCCTGCTTGCAGACGGCCTTGCCGGAGAGGTCGCGCGCCGAGTAGGTGGCTGGAATGAGCGGATCGGTCTCCGGGTTCCACTCCTCGTAATCAACGCCGTTCAGGATGCCGCAGAGCTCGCCCGAGCGCTCGCGCACCACCCCTTCGAGCCCCCAGCCGTATTCCGGCGTCTGCATCTCGCGGGCGTACCCTTCGCTTACCGTGTTGATGACGGTTGAGTGGTAGATCCCCCCCTTGAGGAGGTTCACCTGGTTGTCCATCTCGAGCCCCAGGTGGGTGAAATGCTGCCAGCCGATCCCCAGGACGTCCATCGCCCCTTCGTAGAAGCTCCCCTGGTGCTGCATGTTGTGGATGGTGAGGACCGAGGCGGCTTCCTTTAGATAGTGGTCGCTCCGGTACAGGGTGTTCATGAAGACGGGGACAGCGGCGGTATGCCAGTCGTGGGCATGGACGATGTCCGGGGCGAAGTCGATCATCCTGCAGAGTTCCAGGCTGGCGCGGGAGAGGAAGATGAAGCGGTTGTCGTTGTCGATGTACCCCTTGTTGTCGACCTCGTACAGGGAGTCGCGCCCGTAGAACCGCTCGTGCTCCAGGAAGTAGATGGGGACCTCGCTTCCCGGGAGCCGTCCCTCGTACACGCCGCAGTACATCTCGCCGATGATCCCCATCGGCACCACGAGCGTGCCGGGCAAAAGGCGCAGCCGGTACCTGTCGCGGTCGACCTTGTAGTAGCGGGGCATCACCACCCGCACGTCGTGACCCTGGGTCTTGAGGAACTTGGGGAGGATGCCCACCACGTCGGCGAGTCCACCTTCCTTGGCGAAGGGAACCGCTTCCGAGGCGGTGATGAGAAGGTTGAGGCGCATGAGACTTACTCTCCTGTGCGGCAGGTGGTTTCCGGCGGCGCTATATACATACCACGCGGCGCTGGCGGGGGCAATCTTTAGGTATTTGGAAAATAAAATTATAAAAAAATAATAAAACTGTTGCGCCGGGCTTCCGCGTGGCGTACTCTCTGCCGGTCCCCGACACGGGGATCAAGGAGGACCAGCTATGAGCGGATCACCTATTCGGGAGCTCTCGTTTCCCGTCAGCATACTCCAGCAACCGGGCCACCCGGGCCACCACCGGCGGATGGCTGTAGTAAAACGCGGCGTAGACGGGATGCGGATGCAGGTTGGAGAGGTTTTCTCGGGAGAGTTTCACCAGCGCGCTGGCCAGGGCTCGAGGTGTGCCGCACACTTCGGCTGCGAAACGGTCGGCTTCCCACTCGTGCCGACGTGACAGCCACGAGGAAAAAGGGGTGAGCGGGAAGAGGGCAAGCGAACCCAAAAAGCTGACCAGGACCAACTGGGCCGCTAAGGAGGCCTGCTCGAGCCCGAAGAGCCCCGGGACGAAGCCGCTTTCCAGCAGGCGGTAGACCAGGTAGCTTACCAGGAGCGCGGTCAGTTCGGTGAGCACCAGGCGCTTGCGGATGTGCCCGAGTTTCCAGTGCCCGGCTTCGTGGGCCAGGATCGCCAAAAGCTCCTGGCGCTCCATCTGGGAGATCAGGGTGTCGAAGAGCACGATCCGCTTGACCCGCCCGATCCCGGTGAAGTAGGCGTTGGAGTGCAGGCTGCGCCGCGAGGCATCCATCTTTTGCACCCCTTTTACCTTGAGCCCCGCCTTGGCGAGCATCTGCTGGATCTCCCCCTCAAGCTCCGGATCCCCCAACGGCTCGAACTTGGAGAAGAGCGGTTCGATGAGGACCGGCGAGAGGTACATCATGGTGATGGAGAAGAGCGCGAAGAAGGCCCAGACCCAGAGCCACCAAAGGTGCGGGGAGTGACGCACCAACAAAAGCGCGGCGCTCGCCATAAGCGCCAGCAGCACCGAGGAGATGAGCGTCGACTTCAGGAAGTCGCTCACCCACAGGCCGGCGCTGGTGGTGTTGAACCCGTAGCGCTTCTCGACCCGGAAGGTCGAATAGAGGTTGAAGGGGATCTCCAGAAGCGACTCGGCCCAGGTGAGCAGGAGCAGAAAGAGGATCCCCTGCAGCACGAAGGAGCCGGTGAGCGTGCCGATCCAGGCGTCGTAGCGGGGCAAAAGCGGGGTGAAGAGGAAGGCCAGTAAAAGGACCCCGTCGTACACCGATTCCCACAGGGCGACGCGGCTCGCCTCGAAGGTGTACCGGGATGACTTGGCGAGGGCCTCGGCGTCCACCGTGCCGGCGAAGGGCGTGGGGACGGTGGCCCCGTAACGCTTGAGGTGGCTGAGGTTCAGGTAACGCAAAAGGCATCCCGCGGCGAAGCGGGCGAGGTACAGGGCGATCAGGGCGGTTTTCATGCGTCTCCTCAAGGGGCGGAAGTGCGTGCCGTTAGGGGGCGGCAGAGGGCGCCGGCCGACGGGCAACCCTGCAACGGTAACATCTTTGCCGGCGGAGCACAAATTTGTTGCAGAGAGAGGAACGGGCAAAAGAAAAGGCCCCTCGCTTGGCGGGGGGCCTTTTCGGTGCCGGTTTATGGCCGACTACTTCTTGATCTTAATGGACCCGTTCTCGAGGATCACCTTGTACTTGTAGCCGCTGCCGAAGTCCTTCTCCGCCGCGACCTTGCCGGAAACCGTCACCACGGTGCCGTCCGCGGGGACCGCGTCGGTGGTGGTCACCACCAGGTCATTGCTCTTGTCCTTGGCGCTGCCGGTTCCGTCTTGCAGGTGGATCCAGTTCTTGTTCATGATGCCGCTGGCGCTCTTCACTACCTGGCCCCGCACGGTGACCTGCTTGCCGTTTAAGGCGGATCTCTTGGCAAAGAGTTCGGCGACGCTGTAGGCGTTGGCGCCGGTTGCTTTCTCGACCTTGATCTTCCCCTTGGCCTTCGCGGCGGCACCGGCACTCCCGGGGGATTTCTGGTTGCCGATCTTTGCCGAGGTGACCTTGGGATCGCCGCAGAAGAGAATCGTGTCGAAGGTGCGCTTCAGACTTTTGCTCTCGAATTTCTGCATCTCGACACAGCTATCGAAATCGAGGTGGTCGCCGACCTGGGTTTCCCGGGTGTTGTAGGCGACCCAGGTCTCCTTGGAGTCCTTGACGATCTTCGCATAGGTGTAGCCGCCGGCGTTCATGGTTTCGGCAACTTTCCCGGAGACACCCTGGTTGGGATTGGCGGCACCCTTGTTGGCCTCGAGCCCACCCATCATCTTGGAGTGCTTCGAGCTCTTCATGGCGTCACTTACCGCGTCGCTGGAAGCGGCGGGCTTTTCCGGTTCTTTCGGGGTATCCGCGCAGGTCGCTGCGATGGGGAGTGCCAGGGTGAGCAGAACCGACATGATCGTTGAATAACGCTTCATTTAGTCTCCTTGCATAGTAGTCGCCGCTGATAAGGCAGCTGCGAACCTCAAAGAATCGACAGGTTCGCAGCATAGCATGTTTCCAGGTCGGATCACAACGCCGTTAATGACGAGCAGCTTACTCCTTCTTCTTGATGACCAGCGAGTCCCCTCCGGGTGCCGCATCGACCTGCACCGCATCGCCCGAGACGAACTGCCCCTCGAGCAGCATGAGCGCAAGCGGGTCCTGGATCTTGCGCTGCAGTGCGCGTTTCAGGGGGCGGGCGCCGTAGGCCGGGTCGTACCCTTCCTGGGCGAGCACCTCGCGTGCCCGGTCGGTGACCAGGAGCTGGATCCCCTTCTCCTCGAGCCGCTTGGTGAGTGAGCCGAGCTGGATCACCACGATCTCCTTGATCTGCTCGAGCGGCAGGGCGCGGTAGATCACGATCTCGTCGACGCGGTTCAAGAATTCCGGCTTGAAGTGCTCCTTCAGGGTCTCCATGACGTTCGCCTGCATGCGCGGAAAGTCGGTGGCGTACTGCTGGATCCACTGCGAACCGAGGTTGCTGGTCATGATGATCACCGAGTTCTTGAAGTCCACGGTGCGCCCCTGGCCGTCGGTGAGCCGGCCGTCGTCCAGCACCTGCAACAGCACGTTGAACACCTCGGGGTGCGCCTTCTCGATCTCGTCGAAGAGTACGATGCAGTAGGGGCGGCGGCGCACCGCCTCGGTGAGCTGGCCCCCCTCCTCGAAGCCGACGTAGCCCGGAGGGGCACCGATGAGCCGCGCCACCGTGTGCTTCTCCTGATACTCGCTCATGTCGATGCGCACGATGGCCTGGTCGTCGTCGAACAGGAACTGCGCCAAGGCGCGCGCCGTCTCGGTCTTGCCGACCCCGGTGGGACCCAGGAAGATGAAGGAGCCGATGGGGCGGTTCGGGTCGGAGAGTCCGCTGCGGGCGCGCCGCACCGCGTTCGCCACCAGGGTGAGCGCGTCGTCCTGCCCGACCACCCGGCTTTTCAGGCGCTCCTCCATGTGCACGAGCTTCTCGGACTCGCTCTCGAGCATCCGGTTTACCGGAATGCCGGTCCACTTGGCGACGATCTCGGCGATCATCTCGTCGTCCACCTCTTCGGGGAGCATCTTCCCTTCCTTCTGGATCTCCTCGAGAAGCTGGGTCTTCTCGGCGACCTGCTTCTCGATGGCCGGGATCTCGCCGTAGCGGATCTCGGCAGTACGGGCGAGTTTCCCCTCGCGCTCGGCGATCTTCGCCTCGTCCTTCAACTGTTCGATGCGCTGCTTGAGCGAGCTCTGCTCCTTGAGGATGTCCTTCTCCTGCTGCCAGTGGTTTTTCAGGTTCGCCGACTGCGCCTTCAGCTGCTCCAACTCGTCGACGAGTTTCTTGAGGCGTTCCTGGGCATGGGGATCCTTCTCGCGCAGCAGCGCCTGCTCCTCGATCTTCAGCTGGATGATGCGGCGGTCCACCTCGTCGATCTCGGTCGGCTTGGAGTCGATCTCGATCCTCAGCCGCGAGGCCGCCTCGTCGATCAGGTCGATCGCCTTGTCGGGGAGGAACCGGTCGGTGATGTAGCGGTCCGACAGGGTCGCCGCCGCGATGATGGCGCTGTCCTTGATCCGGATGCCGTGGAAGGTCTCGTACTTCTCCTTCAAGCCGCGCAGGATGGAGATGGTGTCTGCCACGCTCGGCTCGCCGGTGTAGACCTGCTGGAAGCGGCGCTCCAGGGCGGCGTCCTTCTCGATGTGCTTGCGGTACTCGTTCAAGGTCGTGGCGCCGATGCAGTGCAGCTCGCCGCGGGCGAGCGCCGGCTTCAGCATGTTGGAGGCATCCATGGCCCCCTCGGCGGCGCCGGCACCCACCAGGGTGTGCAGCTCGTCGATGAACAGGATGATCTTCCCTTCGGCCTTCTCCACCTCCTTGATGACGGCCTTCAGGCGGTCCTCGAACTCGCCGCGGTACTTGGCGCCGGCGATGAGGGCACCCATGTCGAGCGCCAGAAGCTGCTTGTCCCTGAGGGTCTCCGGCACGTCACCCGAGACGATGCGCTGGGCGAGCCCTTCGACGATGGCGGTCTTGCCTACGCCGGGTTCGCCGATCAACACGGGGTTGTTCTTGCTGCGGCGCGAGAGCACCTGGATCACCCGGCGGATCTCGTCGTCGCGGCCGATCACGGGATCGAGCTTGCCGCGGCGGGCCAGTTCGGTCAGGTCGCGGGCGTATTTCGCCAGTGCCTGGTATTTCTGTTCGGGGTCCTGGTCGGTCACCGCCTCGTCGCCCCGCAGCGCCTTAAGCGCGCTCAGCACCGCATCGCGGGTGACGCCGTAGTTCGCGAGCAGTCTGGCGCAGGGGACCTCCTTGGCGCCGACCAGCGCGAGCAAGAGGTGCTCGGTGGAGACGAAGGAGTCGCGCATGGCGTCCGCTTCCTTCTGCGCCTGGTCGAGTACCCGGTTGAGCGCCCCGGAAATCCCGACCTGGGCGGCGCCGCTTACCTGCGGCAGGCGCTTGAGGCCGGCCTCCAGGTTTTCGCGCAGTTGCGGGAGCGGTACCCCGATTTTTTTCAGAAGCTCAGGAACGAAGCCCCCTTCCTGGTCCAAAAGTGCGGCCAGCAGGTGGTCCGGTTCGATGCTTCCCGCGGAGAGCGCCGAGGCCTTTTCCTGCGACGCGGCGAGGGCTTCCTGAGTCTTTACGGTCATTTTGTCTGGTCTGATCATGGCGTCCTCCTCAGCGGGAATAATAGGTACCCCCCTATCAGGTGTCAAGGGAGGCTGTCAGAAAAGGGAGTCGGAGGGGGACGGAACGCTGATGGGGATGCGCTGCGAAGTGCATTTTCTAAAAACCAGTACAGATGATCTCACGTTCCCCCCTTTGGAAAAGGGGGGCAGGGGGGGCGCCTTTCCTTGCCGGAGATCGGCGACCGTCATCTGTCCGCAGTCTTAGCAAAAAGCCTTGTGAAGGCGCAGTGAACTGTAGCGCGGAGAAATTTCGCAGAAGGGCCTGGTTTTACTCGTTACGGAGGAGAGATTGGTCGGGGAAGTTGGCTCAGCGTTCTTTGGTGGGTTTGTCCGGCTTAGGAGCTGCGCTCTCGGAACTTTCCATCGGGAGCGCCATCTGCTTCCAGTCGACCCGCTTTACTTTGGGGCCCTGGTAGTAGCGGGGGCAGGCCGCGATGAGCACGGCGCTTGCCTGCTTGCAGGTGCGCCGGCAGGAGAGACAAAGAGAGTTGGTTTCGGGGGGCTGCTTCATGCTGGTACCTGCAAAGCCGGGCGGGAAGGGGGCCTCCCGCCCGGCGCGTGTCTTACTTGATCTTCCTGATCCAGCCGAACGTGTCGGCGAT
Source organism: Geomonas silvestris (assembly GCF_014193515.1). Taxonomy (GTDB): domain Bacteria; phylum Desulfobacterota; class Desulfuromonadia; order Geobacterales; family Geobacteraceae; genus Geomonas; species Geomonas silvestris. The sequence continues at coordinate 267,514 of NZ_BLXX01000005.1, forward strand.
CTTGCCGGTCTGGATGCCGGTCAGGGTGTCGTAGAGGGTACGGGTGTGCTTGCCGACCTGGCCACCGGAAACCTCGAGGCACTCCTCTTTATAGCACAAGGCGCCCACCGGCGTCACCACCGCAGCGGTACCGGAACCGAAAGCCTCGGTGATGGCGCCGCTCTTGATGTCCTTCATCAGGTCGTTCACGTCGATGCGGCGCTCTTCCACCTTGAGGTCGAGCGAGCGGGCCAGGGTGAGCACCGAGTCGCGGGTCACGCCGTGCAGGATGGTCCCCTGCAGGGGGGCGGTTACGATGGTGTCGCCGTAGACGAAGAACATGTTCATGGCGCCCACTTCCTCGATGTAGCGCTTCTCTACGCCATCCAGCCAGAGCACCTGATCGAACCCTTTCTCTTTGGCCTCGAGGCCTGCCTTGAGCGAGCTCGCGTAGTTGCCGCCGGTCTTCGCCTCGCCGGTGCCGCCCGGGGTGGCGCGCACGTACTTGCTCTCCACCATGATGCGCACCGGCTTGAACCCTTGCGGGTAGTAGGCGCCCACCGGGGAGAGGATCACGTAGAAGTAGTAGTGGTCGGACGGTTTGATCCCCACCACCGGCTCGACGGCGATCATGGTCGGACGGATGTAGAGCGAGGTACCTTCCGCGCCGGGAACCCAGTCACGCTCAAGGCTCACCAGCTGCTCGATACCGCCTACGAAAAGCTCCTCGGGGACCTCCGGCATGCAGAGCCGCTCCGCGGAATGGTTGAAACGGCGCGCGTTCATCTCGGGCCTGAACAGGGCGATGCTGCCGTCCGCCCACTTGTAGGCCTTGAGCCCTTCGAAGATCTCCTGGGCGTAGTGCAGGACCAGTGCTGCCGGATCAAGGACAAACGGCTCGTGCTTCTTGATGCGGGCATCGACCCATCCCTGGCCGGCCTTCCACTCGACCAGGAGCATCCGGTCGGTGAAGATCTTGCCGAAACCAAGCTTCGACTCGTCGGTGAACTTCGCTTTTTTCTCCCCCTCGCTGAGCGGTACTATCCGTATTTCCATATGGCTAAACCTCCGGTTATTCGGCGCCAAGCGTCGCTTTTCTGTAGACATTTCCGTTTACCACAACAGTCTGCCAGGGGCAAGCCTTTTAAAGGCTTACCCGTTCTTACGCGCCTTTAGCGGCCTTGTGGACGCTTGATTTTTCATCCGGCGCTTGTTATATTGTTAGCACTCAGGTATATAGAGTGCTAAGGCCCGTGCCTCAGGTACGGCCGCGCCAAACACGTACAGGGAGATGCTCAACGATGAACTACAGCATGCCGGTACCTATAGATAGTCTGTCCCTCTACCTCGCCGAGATAAACCGCTTCCCGCTTTTGAGTGCGGACGAGGAGCAGCGCCTGGCGTTGCGCTTTAGAAACGATGGGGATCTGGAAGCCGCCCAGACCCTGATAACCTCCAACCTCCGCTTCGTGGTGAAGGTCGCCGGCGAGTACCGCTCCTACGGGATGAAGATGCTCGACCTGATCCAGGAAGGGAACATCGGCCTCATGATGGCGGTGCGCAAGTTCGATCCGGCCAAGGGGGTGCGCCTCATCTCCTATGCCGTCTGGTGGATCCGGGCTTACATCCAGAACCACATCATCTCGGCCTGGAGTCTGTTGAAGATCGGCACCACCCAGGCACAGCGCAAGCTCTTCTTCAAGCTGAACCAGGCCAAGCAGGCCATCATCAACATGACCGGCGAGAGCGACCTGCACTCCACCGCGCTCAGCCTCGACGTGAAGGACGTGGAAGCCCAGGAGATGGAGCAGCGCCTGCGCGGCGAACTCTCCCTCGACGTAGAGATGTTCGGAGGAGAGGGGGGCTCCTACCTGGAAAGCCTTCCCGACCAGCGCCAGAACCAGGAAGAGCTCTTGGCCGAGTACCAGGAGGCGACGCAGCTCGAGAAAAACGTGGCGCTCGCCCTCGAAAACCTGAACGAGAAGGAGCGTTTCGTCATCGAGCGCCGGGTCACCGCCGACACCCCGATGACCCTGCAGGAGATCGCCGACCACTTCTCGCTCTCCCGTGAGCGGGTGCGCCAGATTGAGGACGGCGCCCTGAAGAAGATGAAGCGCCTGCTGGCCCCGCTGGTGATCGAGCAGCAGCCCGCCTGATATAGTCAAAAGCGATTCTGAGTATCGAAAAAAAGGCGTTTCCGCACCGGGAGCGCCTTTTTTTGTAGGCAGGGCCGAAGTATTAAGCTATGCTCAGCAACCTTCGAAGGAGCCTAACATGTTCAACCATCAGGAAAAAGAGCGTTACGCCCGGCATCTCATGCTGGAGGAAGTGGGTGAGGCGGGACAGCTGCGCCTTAAGGAGGGGAGGGTCTTGGTGATCGGTGCCGGGGGGCTCGGCTCACCGGTCGCCCAGTACCTGGCTGCCGCGGGGGTGGGGACCATCGGGATCGCCGACGGGGACCGGGTGGAACTCTCCAACCTGCAGCGCCAGGTGATCCACGGTACCGGAGACTTGGGGCGCGCCAAGGTGGCATCGGCCCGGGACCGGATGCTGGAGATCAACCCGGGCGTCAGGGTCGAGTGTCACGAGGGGTGGGTTCGCCGGGAGAACGTCGCGGAGCTGGTAGGGAGCTACGACTTCGTGGTCGACGCCACCGACAACTTCGACGCCAAGTTCCTGATCAACGACGCCTGCCTGGCCGCTGGTAAGGCCTACTCGCACGGCGGGATCCTTAAGTTCCAGGGGCAGACCATGACCGTGCTGCCGAAGAGAAGCACCTGCTACCGCTGCATCTTCCCGGAACCTCCCGAACCAGAGGTGGCGCTTTCCTGTTCGCGCGCCGGGGTGCTCGGGGTACTGCCGGGGGTGATCGGGGCGATCCAGGCCACCGAGGCGATCAAGTACCTCGTGGGGATCGGGGAACTCCTGACCTCGCGGCTGCTCACCTACGACGTACTCAGGCTGCGTTTTCGAGAGGTCCCCCTGCAGCGCAACAGTGCCTGCCCGGCCTGCGGGGACGTGTGACGGGGCGCTGGCAAGGGGGCTCGTCCTAGCGAGGGGGGGCCGCCCGCGCTACGCCTTGAACTTGCTCTCGGTGCCGGCGCGCAGCCGGGCGATGTTTTCGTGGTGCCGGAAGATGACGATGAGCGCGATGATGGCCGACATCACGATCAACTCGGGCTGGCGGGTGGCCAGGGCGACGAAGAGCGGGATGGTCGCGGCGGCGCTGATCGAGGCGGCCGAGACGTAGCGCCACCTGTAGAGGACCCCCGCGAAGACGGCGACGCCCCCCACGAGCGAAAGAGGTGCCGCGGCGATGAAGACCCCCAGCGCGGTCGCCACCCCTTTGCCCCCCTTGAACCCCAGGAACACGGTGTAGACGTGCCCCAGGAAGGCTGCCAGACCGATGCCGGCGACCCAGATCTCGGGCAGGCCCAGCTGGCGGGCGACCAGCACGGGGATCACCCCTTTCAGGCAGTCCCCCACCAGGGTGAGGATGCCGACTTTTCGGCCGGCGCTGCGGTAGACGTTGGTGGCCCCGATGTTGCCCGAGCCGGTCTCGCGGATGTTGACGCCGCAGGCGCGCGCCAGTAACAGGCCGGTCGGAACGGAACCGAGCAGGTAGGAAAAGACAAGGAGCAGTATCTCTTTCAAAAAAGCTCTCCTGGGTGTCGTTGATGAGCACCGCGCATCCTACAGTATTTCACGGCAAACTGCAAGGTGCCGTAAGTTTTAAGAAATTAGTAATCTGTCCGGGTGCGGTTGGCGTTCTCTACCATTGTCATAAAGCCAAACTGTGGTAACCATACAAAGAGAAACGGCCCCGCTTCTGTGAGTAACTCCGTTCCAGGAGCCCTCTTGATCCAATCGCAGCGTTTGTTGTTAGGTGCAGCCGGTAACGGCTTTGCGCAGTGCACGATGACTGTTGGTTCGGAAATCCGCACGAGTAGCTTGAGGAACAGGATGTGACGGATCGCAAACGCTTGTCATTCGCCAGCAGGGAGCTCACCACCTTTCTGGTTGGCATGTCCATCATGCTGGTGTCGTGGGTCATGGACGCGGCGCTGGATACTGCCTTTGAAAGGGGGAGCTTCTTCAGCCAGCTCCTAACCCCCGCCGACCACGACATGGCCATCCGCATCTGGTTTGCCGCCACGGTCCTCTTCTTCGTCATCTACATCTCCCGAACGCACCACAAGCAGCGCCAGCAGGAGGCGCGGGTGCGCGCGGCCCTGCACAGCGCCGAGCTGGAGCGCACCCGGGCGCAGGCCGTGCTGGAGAGCCTGGGTGACGCCATCAGCCTGCAGGACCTGGAGATGAAGATCCTGTACCAGAACAAGGCGCACATCGCGATGATGGGTGAGCATCTAGGGGAGTACTGCTACCAGGCCTACCAAGGGGAGGGTGCGGTCTGCTCGGGGTGCCACCTGGACCAGTCCTACCGCGACGGTGAGAGCCACAAGACCGAGCGCCAGGCGGTCACCGCCCAGGGGCTGCGTTGCACCGAGATCATCTCCACACCGCTGCGCGACACCTCAGGCCGCATCGTTGCGGGTGTCGAGTCGGTGCGCGACGTCACCGAACGCAAGCGGGCCGAACTCGAGATCGAGCGGATGAACCGGGAGTTGGAGTTGCGCGCCCTCGAGCTGGTTGAGGCGAACCGGGAGCTGGAATCGTTCTGCTACTCGCTCTCCCACGACCTGCGCTCCTATATCACCCGTATCAGCACCGCGCAGCAGATCCTGGCCCAGACCCCTCGGCTCAAGGAGACGGAGTTCGCCTATCCTGTTGGGATCATCGAGGACTCCTGTCGCGGCATGGAAGAGCTCATCGAGGCGATCCTCACCCTGTCGCGGCTCTCGCGCGAGGCGATGCACTGGGAGGACGTCCCGCTCTCGGAATTGGCGCAGCAGGTGGTACTGCAGCTGAGACAGGAGGACTTGCAGCGACAGGTCGAGGTGGTGATCCAGCCGGGGCTCGTGGTGCGCGGCGACCGGAACCTGTTGCGGGTGGTCCTGGAGAACCTGTTCGCCAACGCCTGGAAGTACACCGCCAAGGCGCCGACTCCCCGCATCGAGCTGGGGAGCACGACCTGCGAGGGAAAAACCTGCTTCTACGTGCGGGACAACGGGATCGGGTTCGACATGGAGGAGCAGGCCCTTCTGTTTCGCCCCTTCAAGCGGCTCAAGAGCTCCCAGGGGTATCCGGGGACCGGGGTGGGGCTGGCCACCGTGGAACGGGCGGTGCAGCGTCACGGTGGCAAGGTCTGGGGGGAAGGTGCGGAAGGGGAGGGGGCCTGCTTCTACTTCATGCTCCCCGAGAAGTCGGGCAGCGGCGCTGCGGGCGTCTAGGAGCGGGACGCGCTGCCTCCCTGCCGTTTCTGAAGCGGAGCCGGCCGCTGCGCACAGCTGGCTCCTGTCGGAGGGCGGGGCGGCGGCTTCGGGTCAGCTGGCCGGCGCTTCCGGGCCGGCGCCTGCCTCCGGGCCCCTGCCGCGCCGCGCCTCGGCCTTCAGCACGAACCAGGTCATGGCGAGAAAGAGCAAGTCACGGGCCAGCGCCGCCCACGGCGTGGTCTTCTCGCCGCCCTGCTTGAAGCAGCCGCAGTCGATGTCGAGCCCCCGCACGATGGCCGAGGCGAGGGCCGCGATGAACACCAGGTTCAAAACGCCGATGATGAGCGCCCCGCTGCGCACCCGGTAGCCAAGCACCAGCAAAAGGCCGCAGGCCAGCTCCACGAAGGGGAGCGCCGCCGCGGTCAGGTAGCTGCCGAAGTAGGGGAGGATGCGGTAGGCGGCCACGCTGCCGGCAAAGGCGACGGGGTCGGCGATCTTCAGTACCGCCGCGTAGATGAACACGGCACCAAGCGCGATGCGCACCGCAGCCGAAAGGTAGTTCTTCAATTGGCTCATGATCCCCCCTTAGCCACCGGATACCCCGCGTCGCGCCACTCCGGGAACCCCCCCTCGTAGACATAGACGTTCGCGTACCCTGCCTTCACCAGGATCTTGGCGAGTTCCATGCTGTCGTGGCAGGAAAACCCGTTGCAGTAGGTGATGAGGGAGGCTTCGGCGGGAACCTTCACCTGGAGGGGGCGAGAAGGGTTGCGGCCCGCCTCTTCGAGCGGCAGGTTGAGCGCACCCTTTATGTGCCCCTCCGCAAAACTCGTCGTGCTGCGCGCATCGAGCAGCATCGCCTGCTTGGCATCGAGCAGCTCCTTCACCTGCATGAGCCCAAGCGGCATCGGCTCGGCCACGGCATTTGCCGGATTTGCCGCGGGTGCCGCTTCGGCACGGGCCGCGACCTCGCCCCGCCAGGCGCTGGTCAAAAGGGTCCTGTTCCAGGCGATGCCGACGCTTGCCGAGAGCGCCACGATCAGCAGGATTTCCAGGGCCGTCCCCAGCCAGTTCTTCTTCATGTCCCCAACCTTTCGCGCCGGGCCACGCTCGGCCCTCGCGTTAGCGTCTTTGCTACCTGTCTGATTTTACTGCGAAATATGCCCGGGCGTCAACCGCGGCACCCGCTTAGGGCTCCTCCCACTCCCGGAAGTCCCCCCGTTCGATGGAAACCGAGACGATCTTGGCGGCCGCCGCCACCGGGATGGCCAGAAGTATCCCCCAAAAGCCGAACAGCTCGCCCAGCGCCATGACCATGATGATGGTGAGCAGCGGGTTTAAATTCATGGAGCGCTTGAACACCAGCGGCTTCACCAGGTACCCCTCGAGGAAGTAGATGGCCGCGAAGGCGATCACCACCTTGACGAGGATCAGCCCGTTTTGGAACTTGAGGTAGGCGAAGAAGAGCGCCGGGATGGTGGCGATGATCACGCCGATGAAGGGGAGTATCGAGGCGAGCCCGGCGAAGATGCCGTTGAAGAGGGCGTAGTCGACGTCGAGGATGAAGAGGGCGACGCTTGAGAACAGGGCGACGATGAAGGAGACGATCAGCTGCCCCCTGAGGTAGCCGCCGATGCTCTCGTTCACCTCGTGGCCGATCTCCAGAAGCACCTCGCGGCGGCGCCAGGGGAGCCAGGAGGTGACGGTCTTTTTGATCTGGGCCTTGTAGAAGAGCATGAAAAACACCAGGATCGGCGAGAGGACCAGGTTGAAGATGTTGAAGATCAGGCTCGCGGCCGCGTTGTAGACCCCGGTTCCCAGGTTGGAGAAGAGTTTGTTGAGCCCCTCCACCGCCTGGTCCACCGCCCAGCTCCACTCCTCCGCGCCGTAGTAGGGCTGGATCTGCGCCTCGAGGCCGGAACCGAGGTCGCGCGCCTTCTGCAGGTAGAGCGGGATGCTCGGGATGAGCGCCTGCCAGCGCATGAGGATGAAGGGGACGAAGTAGGAGAAGAAGAAGACCGCGAACACCGAGAGCGCCAGGTAGAGCACCAGGATCCCCTTGGAGCGCGAGATCCCCCGCTTCTCCAGCTGCAGCACCAGGGGGTCCAGGAGGTAGGCGATCACGAAGGAGAGCAGGAAACAGGAGGTGGTGTGGCGCAGGGCATGACCGGCCGCGAAGAGTGCCGCCCCCAAAAGCAGGATCAGGACGGCACGGTTCGTAGCGCTGGCAGATGATGACATAGGCTCCTCGGGAGGTGCTCTTGGTTAGAACCCGCGCTCCGGCGGGTAGATGTCGTGCTCTTCGAGCCACTGGCCGACGCGGCCGGTTATGAGCTCCTCGCGCACCGCGTTGAAGCGCTCCTGCTCCTCGGGGTAGAAGGAGAGGATCTCGCTCAGTCTGCCGTGGGACTGTTTCCCCACGAAGGCACGTACCAGCATCGCCTTGAGGCCGTCGTTTTGCACCCCCTGGATGAAGGCGTGCACCATCTGCCGCTCCTGGGCGTAGTCGAAAGCCGGGATGGTGAGGTAGCGGTCGTTTTGCGCCTCCACCTCGTCCCAGAAGGGATCGTCGTCGTAGTCGGCCGGCACCGAGAAGATCTCGCCGGTCTCCCGGTCCAGGAAGTAGATCATGTCGGGGTCCGGGTTCTCAAAGGCCTCCATGAGATCGTCCCACACTATCTCCAGGTTCCGCATGTTGTGCATCAAAACTCCCACAAAAGACAGGTTAACAACCGTAGACCTGCCCGCTATTTTTGTATATATTGGCGCAATGCGCAAGATCTTCGTCGCCGACGCCCACCTGAGAGACCCGCAGGACCTAAACTACCGGACCCTGGTCCGCTTTCTGGACACCCTTCCCCCCGACACCGACACCCTCTACCTCTTGGGCGATCTCTTCGAGTTCTGGATCGGGAACCCCGACCCGGTCTACCGTCACTATCGGGAGTTCGTGGACTGCTTGAAGGGCGTGCGGCAGCGGGGGGTGCGGATCGTCTACTTCGAGGGGAACCACGATTTCCACCTGGAAAGGTTCTTCAAAGAGCAGCTCGGGGCCGAGGTGCACGACGGCGCGGCGCTCGTCGAGATCGCCGGGCGCCGGGTCTACCTCTGCCACGGCGACGAGGTGAACCGGGACGACCACGGCTACCGGGTGTTTAGGGGCCTCTTGCGCCATCCGCTGGTGAAGGCCCTGGTCCCCATCTTCCCGCAGCGCCTGGCCTGCCGGCTGGCGGAGTTCCTCTCCCGGCGCAGCCGCGGGCAGCATGTGGAGCGCGCCTCGCGCTGGGACTACCGCACGATCCTCGAATCGTTCGCCCGGGAGCGTTTCGCCCAGGGGTGCGACGTGGTGATCACCGGGCACTTCCACCTGCCGATCATCTCCCGCGTCGAGGGGAAGACCCTCATCTGCCTGGGGGACTGGATCAGCCAGTTCAGCTACGCCCAGTGCCTGGACGGCGAGTTCACCCTGGAAACCTTCTCCTGACCCCCTCCGGTCCCCTTCAGGGGAGGCCGAACAGCTTCAGATACCCGGCCACCCGCTCCTCGAGGGTTGCCGCGGCGATTTTCTCACAGACCTCGTCCGGACGGTAGCCGCGGCAGACCGCCGGCCGCTCCTCGTAGATCCCGCAGGTAAGCGTCTCGGAGAGGTGCCGGCAGCGCTCCCCGACAGGTTTTTTCAAGGAGCTTATGTCAGGCGCGACGCAGCAGGTGCCGCATCTTCGGCATTCCATGCCACCTCCCTACTTGAAGAACGCCTCCAGCGCCTGCTCGCCGACGTGGGTCGCCTTGATGCGCCACTTGTTCTGGTTGATCACCAGGGCGGCGATGGCGATCTGGGGGGCCTCCATCGGCGCGTAGGCGGCAAACCAGCTGTAGTGCCCGGCGGGGTCCTTGCCGTCGATCGAGCCGGTCTTCGCCGCGACGTGCAGCGAGTTGAAGAGCGGGCGGCCGCGCCGGTCGTGGAAGGCCTTGCGCGAGGTGCCGCTCACCACGGTGGTGGAGAGCATGCGCGCCAGCTCGTTGGCGGTCTGCGGGGTGAAGACGGTGCGCAGCGGCTGGGGCTGCTGGGTGAAGACCGGTTTCCCCTTGGCGTCCACGATCTGCTGCGCGAGGGACGGGGTCATCATCACCCCGTTGTTGGCGACGGTCGCCATGATGGTCGCGGCATGAAACGGCGAGGTCTTCACCTCGTGGTTGAGCCCGGCACCCATCAGCATCAGCTGGTCGATGGTCCCCGGTGCCGGAGCGCGGCTCGGGGTGAGCGGCGAGCCGGGGATGAGTTCCTGGTTGAAGCCGTAGCGCCCGGCGTAGGTGAGCAGCGGGTCGCGCCCGACGAATTCGCCGGCCAGGCGGCCGAATACCGGGTTCACCGATTTTCCCATCGCCATGGTGAGGGACATCTGCTGGCCGCGCCCGGCGCGCACCCGCCAGTACTTCGGGTTTTCCGAGGTGAGCCTGCCGTTGAAGGCGAAGGAGGTGTCGGCGGTGACCTTCTTCTCCTCCAGGGCCGCGGTAGCCGTCACGATCTTGAAGAGCGAGGCCATGGGGTAGAGGTTGTAGCAGGCGTTTTGTTCCCACCCCGGCTGGACCGAGGAGTGTGCCACCGTTGCCAGCACCTTGCCGGTCTTGGGCTCGATCGCCACGAACAGGCCGTAGGGGACCTTGTAGTCGTTGAACACCTTCTCGACGCGGCGCTGCATCGCCTCGTTGATGGCGTAGACTACCTTCCCCCCCTGGGGGAGCGGAGCGCAGAAACTGCCGTTTTCGGGGCGGGCGTTGGGGTAGGCCTGGGCGGCGAGCCGGAAGGCGGCCCCGGCATCCACCTTTTCCGAGCTGAGCGCGGCAAGCGGGGTGCTCTTGGGGGCGCTGTGGCCGGCTGCCTTGGGGCGGGTCGAGCCGAACAGCGAGATGAGCGGGTAGCAGGCGAGCAGAAGTGCCAGCACCGGCAGGATGATCTTCAGGCGGCGCCTTTTGGGGGGCGTCTCCTCGATATCACCGAAGGGGGGGCGGAGTTCAGGTTTTCTGGTTGCTTGGGGCTGACGCCTGCGTCGAGACTGGTTATCTATATCTTTAAGATCTTGCATAAACTCGCTTTGTACCCGCCGTTTTAATCGGCCCACTATATGTCATGTCGCTGCGCTTTGTCAACGCCGCGGGGCGGGGAATCCTGGGGTTTTCTGGCCGTGCCGAACTCCTTCAGGGTGACGCCGGAAAGCCGCTCGCGCAGCGCCTGGTCGACCGTCTCGAGCATCTCCTGGGCTTCCGGCTCCTCCACTAGGTTGCAGCGGTTGCCGTGGCGGCGCAGGGCGATCAAGACCTCGGCAAGCGGGATCTGGTCCAACTCGCGGGCCGGCAGGTAGCTGGGGACCGGCCGGTCGCTGCTCACGATGAAGCCGGCTGCGGTCAGCTTCTCCAGGGTGTCCCGGATGGCGCGCAGGGGGACCCCCATGCGCCGCGCCAGTTGCTCCTCGCTCCAGGCGGGCGCCCCGTCGTGAAAGGCCTCCGCGATGTGGCGCAGGGTGGCCAAAGTCACCAGCTCGGCGCTCGCCTGGCTGATCTGGCCGCCGCGCAGATCGCGCCGAAAGGTATGCAGTTGCTGGTGGGCCGCCACCACCTCCATCCCGAACAACACGATGATCCAGCTCAGGTAGATCCAGACCATGAGGATGGGGAGCACGGCGAGCGTCCCGTAGATGGCGTTGTAGTTGCCGACCCCCACCTGGAAGTGGATGTAGCCCCACTGGGCGATCTGCCAGAGCGTACCGGCGAGTACCGCACCCAAAAGCGCCGAGACGAACCTCACCCGGGTGTTCGGGATGAAGCTGTACATGAGGAACAGCGCGATCCAGACGCTCAGGTAGGGGGTGAGGCCGAGCACCAGGAAGAAGAGATCCCCCAGGTAGGTGTTCTCGAAGAACCAGGTGGCGAGCCATTTGCTCTGCAGCGTGGTGGTGATGCTGGTCGCCGCCAGCAGTAGCAGCGGCGCGCTCAAAAGGACGCTCAGGTAGTCGCTGAACTTGCGGTACAGCGAGCGGGTTTCGCGGACTCCCCAGGAGACGTTGAAGGCGTCCTCGATGCTCCCGAGCATGCTGATGGCAGTTACCAAAAGGGCGGCCAGGCCGATGGCCCCCACAGAACCCATGTTGGTGTTGTTGATGTAGGAGAGGACCTTGGTGACCACCACCTCCGAGCCGGCGGCGACCTGCTTCAGGATGAGCGGCGCCAGGCGGTTTTGGGCACCGAACCCTTTGAGGATCGAGAAGGCCAGGGCAAAAAGCGGCACGAAGGAGAGGAGCGTGGTGAAGGAGAGGGCGGAGGCGCGCAACAGCGAGTTGTTGCGGATGAAGTTGGCGCCGACGTGGCTGAAGAACTGCACGAGGGCAACCAGCTGCCCCTTGCTGCCGCCGATCGCCTTCGGGTCGAGCTCCCAAAGCCCCTTGCCGAAAAGATCCTTCAATCCTGGTGCTTCGTTCATGCTGCTACCTCGGGGAAACGCTTTACGTCGTGGCGTCACAAAAAAAAGCCCACCGAAGTGGGCTTTCTCAGGGAGCGCGGCCGGTTAGACCGCCTTTTGCTTTTCCTTCTCCCTTTCCATCGCCTCCTTGCCGGCTTCGATGGCGGAGGTGATGATGTTCTTCTTCTCCAGCACGACTTCCTTGCCGTCCTCATAGCTTGCCCTGATCTTGTCCTGAGCCTCAGTGGCGTACTCTTTGATCTTCTCTACGGCATCATCGGCCAGATCCTTGATTTTGCCGCGCATCTCTTCGCCGGTCTTCGGTGCAAACAGAAGTGCTGTACCAACACCTACAGCAGCACCGGCGAGAAAGGACAGCAGCATCGTCATAGTTGCGTTGTTGTTATCGTCAGACATGGCAGTTACCCCCCCTTTTTTTTAAGTAGTCTATCAGCAATAAACTTCCCCGCAACTCTCGCTCCGGTGAGCCAGCCGGAGGAGCCTGAGACAATGGTCGACGCGACGCCGATCACCCGGTTGATCATGCGGATGTTGTGGCCGGCATGACCCAACTCTTCCATGAACAGGTTGATCCCGTCGGCATTGGCCGCGGCGGAATTGGTCACCACCTTCACATCGGCCACGGTGTCCCGCAGGTCCTTGATGAGGGGCTTGAGCTCGAGCTGGAGCGTATCGGAGAAGGTACGCAGTGAAATGGCGGTTTGTTTCAGTTCAAGCAGGACGGGGATCAGGCAAAAAGCCAGAACCACCAGCGTCAGCGCCGTCACTGCCGAGGTTATCTCCAGAAATAGCATGCGCTCCTCCCTTAACAGCGATTCTGTGCCAGGGTTTTAGATAGTGGCGGTGGAAGGGACAAACAGTTCGGGGAGGCCGGCAGCAACCGACCCCCCCGAGAGATGCCTGAGCAGGGTTACTTCTTGACCGGGGCGGCAGCGGGCTTCTTGGCCGCCGGAGCCTTGGGTGCTGCCGGAGCTGCGGCCGGAGCGGACCAGTGGTTCAGGTCGTGGGCGATGCTGTGGCACTCACCGCATTTCGGGAACTTGGACATGATAGCTGCCGGATGCGGTTTGACGTGGCACTGGGTGCAGGCCGGGACGGTCTTGTGCTTGTCTTTGTGGCAGTATGCGCAGGCCAGTTTGCTGTGCTTGGAGGTGCTGGCGGTCAAGAGGGTGAAGGCCTTCTTGTGGCAGGCCGCGCAGAACTTGGACGGCACGTCGTTTTTGTAGGTTACTTCCTTCGGCATGTGAGCCTGGTGGCACGCCTTGCAGTCTTTCTGCACGATCTCGGCAGAGTGCGACTTGTGGCACTGGGTGCAGTCCGGAATCCGGCCGTGCACGTTGTGGCAGAAGGAGCAGGCGAGGGCGGAGTGCTTGCTCTTGAAGGTGCGCAGCTTCTCGATCTGCGGGGTGTGGCAGGTGAGGCACGGATCGGTCACGTTGTTGCCGAACTTGATGATCTTCGGGGTGTGCGGGTTGCTGTGGCAGTTCAGGCAGCCCTGGAGTTTGTAGTGCGGCTTGCCGTCGTGGCACTGGCTGCAGAGGGGGATCGGCTTTTTCACCTTGGGCGGGTGACCCTGGTGGCAGTCCTGGCAGGTGACTTCGGTCTTGTGCTTGCCGCCGTTGCTTGCGATGTCTTTGGGCGGTTTTTCGTGGCACTTGACGCAGTCGGCGTTGGTCAGGGTTGCCGGTGCTTGTGCAGGGTCAGCGGCCACCGCCGTTCCAATACAGCAGAACAGAAAAATTGCCGAAAGAAGATTTAGTACACGTGCTACTCTCATTGCCCCCTCCTTGGTGGTAAAACGAAGTTAATTATAAGCATGGATTTATATAACGTCTAGAGGTTCCTTGTCAACACTTGCCTGATACAAAGGAACCTGATTTTCCGCTTTTGAGGGCAAAAAGATGCGGTTCTGCCAGCGCGAGCTACTACCAGGTTCAAAATAGGCTCAGGCGCCGCCCTAGTAGACGCAGCGAAGTAGTAAGCGCCTGCGAAACTGGAAGCATGATCGGATCGGTAAAAAGGGGGGAAAACGAGGGGCAGGGGCTGAGGGTTCTGTGGTTGTCGGAGCAGGTTCTGGCGGCGCCGGTTTTATGCCATTGCAGGTGCAGCTGAGTTGAGCGGGGAAGGGGAAGGGGCTTGAAATAGTTGAGGTTAAGGCGGGGTATTGCTACCCCCTCGACCTTAACCTCAACCTGTTGCTATCTAATTACTTGTCAGCGGTGATCTTGAAGGTGCGCTTGAGCGGGGTGGCGGTCTTCGGGCCGAACCACTTCTCGAAGATCTTCTTGGCTTCGCCCTTCTTCTCCATCTCGAGGAGGGTCTTGTTCACGAAGTCAACGAAGTTCTTGTCGTCTTTGCGCATGCCGAGGCCGTAGGGCTCTTCGGAGATCTGCAGGTTCGGGATCTCGAACTTGGCCTTGTTGGGAGCCTTGCCGAGGATGCCGGCCAGGATCGACTCGTCGGTGGTGACGGCGGCAACCTTACCCTGCTGCAGGGCAAGGAACGCCTGCGGGTAGTCGTCGAAGGAGAGCACGGTGGCGGTCGGGATCGCCTTCTTCACGTTCTGCTCGGAGGTGGAACCTTTGGCGGTGCCGATCTTCTTCCCTTCCAGGTCCTTCAGGCTCTTCACCTTGCCTTTGTTGGTGATGAACTTCTGGCCGGTCAGGAAGTAGGTGTGGCTGAAGTCGATCTGCTTCGCGCGCTCCGGGTTCTTGGTCATGGTCGCGGCGATCATGTCGATGTTCCCTTCCATAAGCTGCGGCATGCGGCTTGCGGAGGTAACCGGCTTCATTTCGAGCTTGACGTGCAGCTTGTTGGCGATGGCCTTGCAGAAGTCGATGTCGTAGCCCACGATCTCGCGGGTCTTCTCGTCGACGTAGCCAAACGGCGGCAGGGAGTCCTTGACACCGCAGACCAGCACGCCTTTCTTCTTCACTTCGGCCAGGGTGTCACCCGCGGCCAGAGCGGCGTGTGCGAACGAGCCGACCAGGGCGATCGCAGCCAAAAACGTCATCAGTTTCTTCATCGTGTTTCCTCCTGTGGTTTAGTTAGTGCAGCAGACAGAACAAAGAGAGCGGGAACCACTGCTGTCCCCGCTGACACCGTTTACTTACTCTTTTTGAAGACAAATTTCCAGCAGTTAATGCATCGGCGAGAGTAATTGTTTCAGGAACTGCTGGGCGCGTTCGTGCTGGGGATTCGTGAAGAACTCCTCCGGGGCGGCCTCCTCCAGTATGGTTCCCTGATCCATGAACACCACACGGTCCGCCACCTCGCGGGCGAAGCCCATCTCGTGGGTGACTACCACCATGGTCATGCCGATGTGCGCCAGGTCCTGCATGACCCGGAGTACCTCGCCGATCATCTCCGGGTCCAGGGCCGAAGTCGGTTCGTCGAAGAGCATGATGTGCGGTTTCATGGCGAGCGCCCGGGCGATGGCGACGCGCTGCTGCTGGCCGCCGGAGAGCTGAGTCGGGTAGGCGTCGCGCTTCTCGGCGAGCCCCACCCGCTCGAGGAGCTGCATGGCCTGCTCCTCGGCCTCCTTCTTCGGGGTCTTGCGGATCTTTATGGGTGCCAGGGTGATGTTGGCAAGCACCGAGAGGTGGGGGTAGAGGTTGAACTGCTGGAAGACGAAGCCCACCTCGGCCCTGAGCTTGTTGATGTTGGTCTTCTTGTCGGCCAGGTCCATGCCGTCCACGATCAGGCGCCCCTTGTCGATCGGCTCCAGCTGGTTCACGGTGCGGATCAGGGTCGACTTGCCACTTCCCGAGGGGCCGCAGACCACCATCACCTCGCCGGGCTTCACGTGCAGGTTGATGTCGTTTAGGACGTGGAGCTTCTTGAACCATTTATGGACACCGATGAACTGGATCATGGCCTGCTCCTCGAGGCGAAGGGGGCGTTGTTGAAAACGCGAACGCGGTGACTTCATTAGACATAGTAATGGAAGCCACCGCGCAGATCAACTAACTTTTTCAAAACGTCAAACTTTGTTTTGAGATACCGCCTACGCTAAATCGTAGGGTGGGCAAGGGTCCCGTGGATCGGAACGGTGTAGGCTCCGGGTGAGGTAAGATACTTGATGAGCAGCAGGAAAACGAATTTCTGCCGCTCGAGGAATTCCGGCTTGGGCATCATCTCGAGGGTGAGGTTGAGTGGCGAGTTGCCGACCGGGTTGGCGAGGCTCACATCCCCCTTGAGCCTGACGTAGATCCCGTCGCCGGCGAGCGTGAAGCTCTTCAGGTGGGCCTGGCCCCGGTCGAGGCTCAAGGCGCCGCGCACGTCCTGGTAGGTGGCATCGGGAAGCGGCATCTCGCCGATCTTCACCGAGGCGAGTTCCGCACCGCGCACCTGGAGCTGCAGGTCTCCCTCGGGTGTCCCCTTGGGGCTCGTCACCTCGCCGGTCAGGCGCAGCTCGCCGCGCACCCGGGCGCCTGCGACGCTGGCGAAGAATGGGATCTCCTCGAGGTGGATCCCCTTGGCGAGGATGTTCCACCCCGGCTTCTTCCCGAGGGTAACGGTCCCGGAAAACTCCCCGGCGCCGATCTTCCCCCGGTAGGCCACGCGCGGCTTGCCGATGAACAGCGGGAGGATCTCGAGCCCCACCCGGGCGTTGGAAACCTTGAGGAGCACCCCTTTCTCGGAGGAGAGCTCCACCCCGCGCGCCTTGACCGCCAGCGGGAACCCCTTGCGGAACCCGGTGAGGCCCACGGTGTAGCCGGCCTCACCCGCCGCGCGCACCACTACCCCCTTCAGTGCGTCGTTGGGGACGAAGCAGAGGGTGAGGTACAGGAAGAGGATCAGCCCCGCGGGGATGCCGAGGGCGAGGTAGAGGGCGCGCCGGCTCATTTCGCCCCCGCCGGTGCCGGCTTGATGAGGGCGATGGTGAGGGTGACGTCGAGCTTGCTGGGATCCTCGAAGCGCTGCTTGATGGCGGCCTTCTTCACGGTGATGGGGCGGGTCCCCTTCTCCAGGCGGTAGATCAGGTTGGTCGCCTCATTGGCGGAAAGCCCCTCGAGCTTCACCTCGGCGGCATCCTCGACGAACCCCGGCAGGTCCGCGCCTTTCACCGGTTTCACCTGGCTGTTGCGGCCCTTGATGCCGATCTCCTCGATGACCTTGGCCGGTGAGTCGTCCGGGCGCACCGCCTGGAGCCGGTTGCTGACCCGCTGGCTCCCGGCGCTTGCCTCGCGGAAGCGCTGGCGCAGCTTCATGAGCTCGGTGAGATCGGTCTCCCGCGCCCGCCGCTTCTTCTCCAGCGCGGTGATCCGGGCGTTTACCGTGGAGAGCCCGATGATGATCAAAAGCAGTGCCGCCAAGAGCACCCCGAGCCGGGTCCTGGTACGGCTGTCCAGGTTCTGGAAGGCCTCGCT
The DNA here is from genome assembly GCF_014193515.1 of Geomonas silvestris. GTDB lineage: Bacteria > Desulfobacterota > Desulfuromonadia > Geobacterales > Geobacteraceae > Geomonas > Geomonas silvestris. Next base: position 284,673 of record NZ_BLXX01000005.1, read on the forward strand.
TACTTCTGAGAGTTTCATTGCGCCACCCCCTTCAGTTTGCCGCGGAAGGAGAACGTGACGCTGCCATCCGGACGCGATTTGATGTCGGTAACCTCGGCGCCGTCCACGAGGGTTGCGGCGCGTCCCTTGAAGTCGTTGGCGGCCTGGAAGCTGCGGGCCTCACCCTTGAGGCGCACGTCGGTGCCGTCCAGCTCGGTCTCGTAGAACCCGGTCACACCGTCACCCTTGGCGACTGCGAGGTCCTTCAAGAACTTAAGGAGGTTGCTGGAAACCTTGGCCCCTTCCAGCTTGCGGATCTCGGCGCGCACCTCGGCTACCTCGTCCACCGGTTTCTTGCGCCCTGGGAAGACGTCCTTGTAGATCGCCTGGATCGACTTGTCCAAAGAGGCCACGTCGCGCTTGGCGAGGGCAAAGCGCACGCCGCTTTCGGCAAAGACCAAAAGGACTACGGCCGCGGCGAGGCCGGCGGTGAGGCGCAGCTTGCGGTAGAGCTTCTGGGTGCCGGCGGTGTAGGCGAGCTCGCCGCGGCGCAGGTTGAGGAGGCTCCCGTCGGCGCAGGCCACCGCCACCGCGTAGGCGCCGGCCAGGTCGTGGGCGGCGTGCGCGTCGTCGGCAAAGGCCTCGGCGAGCGCCGGCCGGGACTGGGCCAGGACGCCACGCTCGGTGCTGGTGCGGGCGAAGGATACTATCCGTTCCACCTTGACGCCGTGCGCCACCTCGAGGGCAGCCACGGTGCGCTCCAGTTCCTGCTCGCCGCTTCCCGGCCTAAGCGCCCTGAAGTAGATCGGTTTCGCGTCGCGGTAGGCCGCCAGCGCCTCCCCGTCGGTAACCGCGACGGTGCCCGCCGCAGGGGCGATCTTGTCCCAGTGGTACAGCGAAGCGGTCACCGCTTCCGGCTCCAGGCCGGCTCCCTTCAAGAGCTCGATGCTCTCCTGGATCTCCTTGGAGCGCCCCCATACCGCCAGGAACCTCCCGGTCGCCAACTGAAGCGCGTCGAAGCTGAGCTCGTCGGTGTCGAGGGCGGTCTCCCCTTTGAGTTCCAAGGGGAGCAGCTCGCGCACCTTGGCGCGGTCGGTGAGCGGCAGCTCCAGCTCGCGCATGAAGAGTTGGGAGGGGGGAAGCGCAAGCACCACGCGCCGCTCGCCCGGCACCCGCGCCGCCGCCTCCAGGAGCCGGGAGAGCTCCTCCTCGCCTCCGGTAAGCGGATGGCGCTCGGCTGCGAGGAAGCTGACGCCGCCGCGTTTGGGGCGGAAGCTGGCCAGGGTCAGTTCGTCGCGCTTCAGGGCTACGATCAATATATCCATCAGTATTCTCTCCAATAGATCGGGGTGGGGGTGCCGATGCCGCCGGCGTAGCGGACCACCGCCTCCACGACCGCGATGCTTTCTCCTACCTTGCCTTCCGAATGGATCCGGTACACGCTGCCGCTGTAGGTCACCTTGCTCCCCAGGCTGATGAAGACCGGTCCGGTGCCGAGGATGCTGCTCAGGTCGGTGGCGGTTTTAAGCGGCGTGGTCTTGCGGGCCTCGATGATCCGCTCCGCCAGGTCCGCGGTCAGGTTCTGGTCCAGCGCCATGAGGACCTCCTTGGGCGCGGTGTTCACGTTGACCAGCGTGGCGACCTCGAAATCCGTCTTGCCGTACACCGTCACGAAGGGGCGCAGCTTGGCGATCACCTCCGGGGTGAACCCCTTCAGCAGACCGAGCTCCTCGACGGTGTCGAGGGTGCTGTTCTTCGCCTTGTAGGGGGGCTTCAGGGTGAGGTAGTAGCTGCTCTCGGCCCCCGAGGGGTGCGGCGTGTCGTTGGTGTCGACCCAGTCCAAGAGGGCGTCGGTCAACTCCGGCTGCAGTTTGAGCGTGGTAAAAAGCCGCTGGGCCATCATGGTGTAGTCGTTGGCGGTGCCGTTGGGGGGCGCGCCGTTGTTCAGGTTGAGCTTGCCGGACTCCTCCTCGATGGTGACGGTGACCGTCCCGTTGCCGGTATCGTAGCTGAACGGTTTCGCCCACTGCTCGGTGAGCGCGCTGTAGCTGGCTCCGGCGCGCAAAAGCGCCGAGTACTGCAGGAGCTGGTAGCCACCCTGGATCCCGGACTCCGCCAGGATGGAGGCCTGCTGCGAGGCGACGAAGTTGTGGCTGTGCGAGGTGTCGACGTAGACCTCGTTCACGAACTCGGCCAAGAGCGCCACCAAGAGTGCCGTCACGATGAGCGTTATCACCAGGGCGAAGCCCCGCTCGCCTCTCATGGCTGGAACCCCGGCGAGGCGACGGTGCTGAAGACCTCGCCCCCTTTAAGCGTGATGGTCACCCGGACCGTCTTCGGAATCCGGTTGTTCAGTTTGGCGTCCCAGGTCTTCACCCACTTCGAGCCGTCGTAGCACTCCACCAGGAACCCTTCGATGACGTCGATCACCGGGTACGGGGAGCTCTTCACCGACTCCTCCAGGTACGGGTCGCGCGCCTCGCGGGTCAGGGTGAGAACCCCGTCCTTCTCGTTCACGGAGTACTTCACCAGGGTGAGGTCCGAGGTGGGCGCGGGCGTCACCCGAGGCGGCGCCAGGAAAGAAAAGGCCAGCGTCGAGGCAGGCTTTCCGTAGCTGTCCCGGTCCTCCACGACAAAGAGCAGGTTAGGGAGGTTTTTGTTCGCGCTGGGGCTCGGGTTGCCGGTGGTTCCGGTCGGGGGGGCCGGCGTGCTGGTGAGCGCGCTTGACCCCGCCTTGTAGAACATGGAGGTGATCTCGTTGTGCAGTCCGCCCAAGGTGGCAGAGATCTCGCGGCGCGATTCCATGCGCTGCCCCCCGCGCTCGCGGGCCGCGGTGACCGAGAAGTAGGTGCCGTAGAGCGCCCCGGTGAGGATGACCAGCAAGGCCAGCGCGACCAGCAGTTCAATCAGGGTGAAGCCTTGGCTATTGCGCATTGGTCGCCACGTACTTCACCAGGTTGATCTTCTTCTTATCGTCGTCCCAGCTCACGGTAAGCCGGATCTGGCTTAAGCCGGGGACCTGGGTTTCGGTTTTTTCCCGCTCCCACTTGAGGTCGGGGTGGTCCGGGGCGAAGCTCCCCTTGGTCTCGGTCGACTTGTTGAAGTCGGGATCGTCCATTTTGGCGCGCCCCACCAGGGCCGCGGTGGTCTCCTCGTTGTCGCGTCCCACGATGGAGAGGTGGTAGTTGACCGAGGAGATCACGGTGAGCAGCACCCCCCCCGCTATGGCGAGCGCAATCATCACTTCGAGCAGGGTGAAGCCTCTCATGACGCGTTCTCCTGCCCCACTTCCTGGCGTCCTCGCTGCACCAGCACCTTGCCGCCCGACGGGTAGGCGATCACGGTGTAGCGCTCGTCTCCCCCCTTGAGGTGGATGGTGATCAGGTCGGGGCTCCCGCCGGGGCCGAAGGGGATCGTCACCTCGCCATCGCTCACCGTCCCAAGGCGCGGCACCGTAACGTCCTCGATGCTGATCCCCTCCTCGATGAGGCGCCGGCCCATGAACTGGTCTTCCGGTGCCACCTCCTCTCCGATGGCGCTCAGCTTGACGATGCTGGTGCTTCCTTCGCCGAGGTTCAGTTTCAAACGGTAGGTCTGCTTGGAGATGATGGCCTGGTCGTTCAGAAACCTGATGCCGGAGGCGAGGTTGCGGGCCGAGCTCTTCAGCTTGGTCGCTTCGCCAGATGGGAGGCGCGGGACCACGACGGCGGCGGCCATTGCCAGGATGACAATGACCACCATCAGTTCGATCATGGTGAAGCCGGCTTCGCGCCGGCGCCCGCTTGTAGTTGGAGATGGTGCGGTTAACAGCGTCGCTGCTCCTGTAACTGCCGTCGGATCCTTTCAGCGCTCCGTTGCCGGGGAAAGAGTTGGTCTCGTTCCCGCGCTGTAGCGTCGGAAGAGTATGAATCCGGAACGTAGAACGTAGAACCTAGAACGTAGGGTAGTTACTTGAGGTTCCAGCTCTCGATGTCGGCGTTTTTTCCGTCGCCGCCGCGGGCGCCGTCGGCACCGAAGGAGTAGAGGTCGTAATCGCCGTGCTCACCCGGGGAGAGGTAGTTGTAGTCGTTGCCCCAGGGATCCTTGGGGACGTTCTTGTTCTCCAGGTACCCCTCGGCCTTGTAGTTGTTCGGGATCTTGCCGGTGGTCGGCTTGGTCACCAGCGCCTGCAGCCCCTGCTCGGTGGTGGGAAAGCTGCCGGTATCCAGCTTGTAGAGCTTCAAAGCGGTCTCGATGTTACGGATCTGCACCTTGGCGTCGGCGACCTTCGCGTCGTCGCTGCGGCCGATGATCTTCGGTCCGACCAGAACGGCCAGGAGGCTTAAGATGACGATGACGACCATGAGTTCGATCAGGGTGAAACCGCGGCTGTCTTTCAGGTTCTTGAACATGCAGGGACCTCTCAAATAGGTGGTGTGAAGATTGTTATTCTATTCAGCCGGCGGACGCGGAGGTCCGCCTGGATCGTTTGCAGCAGAACTCCCCCGCCCTTGACGGGAGGGGGCAGGGGGGTGGGTGAAGCTGCCACGGAGTGACGTGGTTGCCGCTGCAGACTTCCCGCTCACCCCGACCCTCCCCCGCCAGGGTAGGAGGGTGATGTAGGCAAATAATTTTACTTAACCAGCTGGTTCAACTGGAAGATCGGGAGCAGCACGGCGAGCACCACGAAGCCGACGCACAGCCCCATGCTCAGCACCAAAAGCGGCTCCAAAAGCGCCATGGCGCGCGTCACGTTGGCGTTGAACTCCTTCTCGAAGGCGTTCCCCGCCTTGATAAGCATCTGGTCCAACTCGCCGCTCTTCTCGCCCACCGCAGTCATGTGAGTCAAAAGCGGCGGGAAGAGGACGCTCCCCTTCAAGGAGCCCGAGAGGCTTCCCCCCTGGATCAGGGTCTCGCGCGCTTGGGCCAGGAAGCTCTTGTACTCCCGGTTCACCACGGCCTCGCCGGTGATCTCCAGCGCCTTGATGATCGGGACCCCGCTCGCCAGCAAAAGCCCCAGCACCTTGGCAAAACGCGAGAGGATCAGGCGCTGCCAAAGCGGCCCCAAAAGCGGCAGCTTGAGCAGGAACCGGTCGCGCTTCTGCAGGAAGGCCTCCTGCTTTCCCAGCTTTTTGAAGCCGAAGCTGATGGCGACACCCAGGATGATAAGGAACCACCACCCCTTGCGCACCAGGTTACTCACCTGGATTAGGAAAATCGTGATGAAGGGGAGTGTCGCCTTGCTCTCCTGGAAGACCGCCACGATCTTGGGGACCACGAAGGCGAGCAGGAAGAGCATCACCCCGCCCCCCACCAGCACCATGAGGATCGGGTAGGCAAGCGCCGTGGTCACCCGGCTCCGCACCTCGGCCTGGTCCTCCTGGAACTCCGCCAGCCGCTCCAGGACGACTTCCAGGGCGCCGCTCGCCTCGCCGGCGGCTACCATCCCCACGTAGCTCTCGGAGAAGACCGCCGGTTCCTCGGCCAGCGACTGGGCCAGTCCCTTACCTTCGGCCAGGCGGTCGCGCACCCGCCCGAGCACACGTTTGAGCTCGCCGGGCGATTCCTGCTCCCAAAGCGTCGCCACCGCCTCGTAGACCGGCACCGCGCTCCCTAAAAGGGTGGCGAGCCGGCGGGTGGCCAAGGAGAGGTCCGGCACGCTCACCTTCGAGCTCAGGCTGAAGAGCTGCTTCGCGGCGGGCGCGTCCTGGGCTGCGGCGATCTCTTTCGCGAAGAGCCCCTTCTGCTTCAACTGCAGCCGGGCCTCGTTCTGGGTCGGCGCGTCGACGGTCCCGCTGACCTCGGCGCCGCCGGAGGTGAAGGCGCTATAGCGAAAGGTCGGCATAGTCTTCCTGGGTTACCCTCAGGACCTCTTCGATGGTTGTCACTCCCTGGCGCACCTTCTCCAAGCCGTCTTCCCTGAGGGTCTTCATCCCCTTGGAGATGGCGTACTCCTTGATGACGCCGGCCGGGGTGCGCCGGATGATCATGGAGCAGATCTCGGAGTCGATGGGAAGGAGCTCGTAGATGCCGATCCGACCGATGGTCCCCAGGTTGAAGCATTTCTCGCAGCCGCGGCCGCGGTAGAGCACCGGCGGCACCTGGATGCCGGGGTAGTCGCGCTCCGGTGCGTAGGACTCTTTGCAGTGCGGGCAGATCACCCGGACCAGGCGCTGGGCGAGCACCGTGGAGAGCGAGGAGGCCACCAGAAACGGCTCGATCCCCATGTCGATCAGGCGGGTCACGGCGGTGGCGGCGTCGTTGGTGTGCAGGGTCGAGAGCACCAGGTGGCCGGTGAGCGAGGCCTGCATGGCGATCTCGGCGGTCTCGGCGTCGCGGATCTCGCCGATCATCACGATGTCCGGGTCCTGGCGCAGGATCGATCTGAGACCGTTGGCGAAGGTGAGGTCGATCTTCGGGTTGACCTGGATCTGTCCTACACCCTTCAGCTGGTACTCGATCGGGTCCTCGACGGTGATGATGTTCTTCTCCGGCGAGTTGATCTGGCTCAGCGCCGCGTAGAGCGTGGTGGTCTTGCCGCTGCCGGTCGGGCCGGTGACCAGCACGATGCCGCTGGTGCGTGCGAGCACCCGCTCCATGTAGGCGTCGTGCTGCGCGGAGAGCCCGATCTCCCGAAGCGACAGGATGCCGCGCTGCTTGTCCAGAAGCCTCAACACCACGCGCTCGCCGAAGAAGGTGGGGAGCAGCGAAACGCGGATGTCGACGTCGCGGCCGGCCACCTTCACCCTGATGCGGCCGTCCTGCGGCAGGCGCTTCTCGGCGATGTTCAACCCGGCCATGATCTTGACGCGCGAGGTGAGCGCCTCCTGGATCACCTTGGGGGGCGAGAGCATCTTGTAGAGCAGGCCGTCGATCCGGAAACGGACCTCCAGTTCGCGCTCGAAGGGCTCGATGTGGATATCGCTCGCGCGCTCCTTCACGGCTTGGAAGAGGATCGAGTTAAGAAGCCGGATCACCGGCGCCTCGTCGGTGAGCTCCATCAGGTCGCGCGGCTCGTTGAACGAGGTCGCAAGGGTCGAAAGCTCCTCGCCCTCCAGCTCCTCGACCACCTCCTGGGCGCTTCCCGACAGGCGCGAGTAGATCCGGTTCACCGCGTCGATCAAGACCGGCTTCGGGACCACCACCACCGAGACGTCGGCGTCGAAGAGGCCGGCCAGTTCGTCGATGGCCAGAAGGTTGGCCGGGTCCGCGCTGGCGGCGACGATGGCTCCGTCCTCCTCGCGCAGCGGCAGCAGCAGGTTGTTGCGCGCGAAGTTGAGCGGGATGCGGTTCACCAGCGCCCCGTCGACCTTGGAGTCGTCGAGCTCCGCCTGGAAGGGGAGGCCGAGCCGCTTTGCTATCTGCTCTATATCAACAGTATCTGCCATAAGTCAGTGATCCATTTCTGTCGGGAGAAGGGGGCGGCTGTTGCCTTACTGCCGGGGCGGCACCGGGGCCAGGACCGGCGGCACGGCACCCTGCGGCGGCACCGGGGCGACGACCGGCAGGGTGGTCTCCTTCAGCGAGCGCTGGTCCTTCAGCATCTGCTCCTTGATCATCAGGTCGATGTCGATGGGGGTGTCGTGCTTCACCGCGTCGCCGAAATTGTTCTTCTCGCTTACCGAAACCTCCGCCATGTCCCGGGCGTCCTTGATGATGCGCGGGGTGAGCATGATGAGGAGGTTCGTCTTGTCGCGTGAGGTGCTCTTGGTCTTGAAGAGCCAGCCGAGCCCAGGGATGTCGCCCAGGAGCGGGATCTTGCTCTCGGTGATCTGGTCCTTGTCCTGGATCAGCCCGCCGATCACCACGGTGTCGGTGTTCTTCACCACCACCGAGGTCTTGGCGGAGCGCTTGGTGGTCCCCAGGTTCTGGGCGCTGGCGGTGCCGAAGTCCTTAACCGCCGAGATCTCCTGGTAGATGTCGAGCTTCACGTAGTCACCCTCGCTGATCTGGGGCTTGATCTTCAGGATGATACCGGTGTCCTTCCTCTCGATCGACTGCTGCGACAGGCCGGTGGAGGTCAGGTTGGTCCCCGAGAGGAACGGGACGTTCTCGCCCACGAAGATCTCGGCCTCCTTGTTGTCGCTGGTCATCACATTGGGGGTGGAGAGCACGTTCACCGCCCCGTTGGTCTGCAGTGCCTGGAGCGCCACCGCGAAGTTTGCCGGGCTCTTGAAGACGCCGAGGTCCGGGGTGATCCCCGCAGAGGTCAGGCTGGCCAAGGAGGTACCCAGGGCCGCGGTGGCCCCCATCGGGTCGTAGGTGGCGCCGGCCGAGACCGAGCCGGTGCTGGCACCGCCCAGGAACGCCCACTGGACGCCTAGTTGCTTCGCCTTGGTGAGCGAGACCTCGGCGATCATCGCCTGCACGAAGACCTGGCGGCTTCTGCGGTCCAGTTTCTGGATCACGCCCAGGAGGTTTTGGTAGTCGTTGGGGGAGGCGAGGATCACCAGCGAGTTGGTCGCCTTGTCCGGGGTGATGCTTACCTTCCCACCCTCGAAGAGCGCCATCTGCGGGGCTGCGGCCGCGGCGGCCGGTGCGGCGCCGGCAGTTGTCGAACCCTTGATGAGTCCGTCCAGCACCTTGGCGACCTCGGTCGCCTCGGCGTTCTCCAGGTAGTACACGTTCACCTTGCTGCTGGTGGTGGGGGGGACCACGTCGATCATCGCCACGAACTTCTTCACGTCGGCCTTGTCGCGGTCGCTGCCGAAGACGATCAGCGCGTTCAGGCGGGTGTCGGCGACCACCGTGGCGCTCGCACCGCCCCCTGCCACGCTCGCGGCCCCGGCGGGAGCGGCTCCCGCGGGCTTGGCGGCGGAACCTTTGCCCCCGAGCCAGTCCCGGACCATACTGGCCACCGACTCGGCGCCGGCATTTTTCAAAAAGACCAGTTCGGCGCCCTCGCGCGGCTGGTCGCTGTCGATGTACTTCAGGATGCCGAGGATCTTCTGCATGTTGAGCGCCGAGTCCACCACCATGATCATGTTGGCGGCGCCGAAGGCGGAGATCTGGCCGTCCTTGGAGACCAGCGGCTGCAGGAAGCTGACCGCGTCCTGCGGGGCGATGTGCGACAGCGGGATCACCCGCGCCTGGTAGGTGTCGTTCACCACGCTCTTCTCGCCGTCGGCGAAGACCCGCATCCCGGACTGCTTGGCGGATGCGGTCGGGATGATCTTCATCACCTTGCCCGCCGGCACCACGGTGAACCCTTTGAGCTCCAGGACCGAAGTGAAGACGTTGTAGGCCTCTTCGTTCGAGAGCTTGGCAGGCGAGAAGACCGAGATCTTACCTTTGACCCGGTCGTCCATGATGAAGTTCTTCCCGGTCAGGTCGCTTATGAACTTGACCATGGTGGAGATGTCCACGTCCGTGAAGTTCAGCACCACCCCCTTGGCCTGGGCCAGGTTGGGCGCCATGAGCAAGAACATGAACAGGGTCAGGATGCGCGCGAATCGAGATTTCAAGTAAAACCCCCCAAAGAGACAGGTTAAGGTTGAGGTTGAGGCTAAGGCTTAAGCTTGCATCACCTGATATCGTAATTGAAGGTGGTCGGTTGACCGTCGCGGATCATGTCGAGCTTGATCCGGCTCTGCCCCTTTAAAGAGGCGAAGGACTGGATCGCCTTTTCCGGGGAGTCGATCGGGAAGTCGTTCATCCGCAAAAGGACGTCGCCGTTTCGGATGCCGATGGTGCCGAAGATCCCCTGCGGCTTCACTTCGGAGGCCCTGAACCCTTCCACCTTGCCGTCCTTCATGCTCGGCAGCAACCGGGCATCGGTCATCGCCTGCCCGATGTTGTCCAGGGCGGCGTTCAGGGCGCGCTGGTCGATGATGAAGTTGCCGCCGCCGGTCGAGGCTACGCCACCGCCGGCCGGCGCCGCTGCCGCCGGTTGTGCGGCAGCCGCTTCGGCGACCGCGTTGGGGGTGAGGATCTTGACCCGTTTCCCGTTCACCTGGATCTCGGCCACGTCCTTCTTGACCGCAACGAGGGGGCCGGCCGAGAACACGGTCTCGCCCAGGCGGAAGACCCGCTCCTCGTGGCTCGAGGTCTTCTGCACCAGCGCGAAGGTTTCCCTAAAGGAACCTACCGCCGTGCCGAGAAGGATCAGGTCGCTCACCGAGGCGGCCGGCGCCGCCGCTTGGGCACCCGGCTGCTGGGCCGGCGCCTGCACGATCGGGGTCAGCTTCCCCTGGGTCGCCTTGCCGAACAGGCCCAGTTCGAGGATCGGCGCGAAGCTCTGCAGGTCCTCGTTGACCGGTGCCGGCGTGCTTGGGACCGCCGTCTTCTGTGCGTTGCGCGGGTAGAGTGAGGAGATCTTGAAGCTGACCAGGTCGGCAGCGATCAGAGCCAAGGCACCGATGGCCAGTACGCCGAGAACTATGTTTGTGGGGAGTATCCACCGCGGCATGAAGTAGCCCTTTTGTTGAGGTCGCTGAAACTGTCTGAATATATTAGATGGCCGGTGGTTATGCAACTGAAAAACCGGGTGCCGGCCCCCTGCCTGCCGCTTAAAGTGATGCCGCAGAAGGCTCTACAGTACCCGTGGCCCCCCGTGAATCCATTCGGCCCCCCGCCACAGCTAAACCCCCTGCAGCAGCAAAAGCCATGCCGCTCCTACAGCTCTGCTGGCCGCCGAAAGGCCCGGCCAGGTCCGGAAATCCTCTCCCATGAGACCGTGAGAAACCTCCTCGCTCACGGAGTTGTCTCGTCGGCGGGGCCTGCGCTGAGCACCGGGTAACCTCCCGCTTCCCCTCCAGATTACTCACTTCCCGCGGTCCGTGCGCCTGGAGGGCGGGTCGCTTCGTCGGAGCTTCTCCCTCATGAAGCAGGGCGGCAGCGTCGGGATTTTTGACAGGCGTTGGGTATTTGACACCGCAACGTCGTCTTGTTGGACACGTCGAGGCCGACGTGGTACACTCGCCGCCATCTTTATTCTCCAAAGACGGAGCCTGTAATGAAGCCGATCGTGCTCACCGCTTCTACCGATATGGAGCTCGCCGTGCTGGTCGAGCGCCTGGGGGCAGCCCCACTCCACGGCCTTGGGCACCTCAAGGCGTGGCGCAGCGCCCTGGAGGCGGGCGAGGTCATCCTGGCGGTTACCGGCATCGGCAAGGTGAATGCGGCCTGCGCCGCTACGCTTTTGTTGGAGCGCTTAGCGCCGCGCCTTTTGATCAATACCGGTTGCGGCGGCGCCATCGCCGGCAGCGGCCTCGAGGTCGGCGACCTTGCCCTGGCCAGCAGCGAGTGCTTCCCCGAGGAGGGGGTGCAGACTCCCCAGGGATGGCGGGGGCTCGACCTGATCGGCATCCCGACCGCCGTCAGGGGGGAGCGCGCGATCTTCAACGAGGTGCCGCTCGATGCCGCACTGGCGCGGCAGGCGCTTCAGTTTGCCGGGGAACAGGGGTTCCGGGCGGTCCTGGGGCCTTTTCACACCGTTTCTACCTGCAGCGGTACCGCCGAACGCGGCATGGAGTTGGCGGCCCGCTATCCCGGTATCTGCGAGAATATGGAGGGCGCCGCACTGGCACAGGTCGCCTTCATCTATGACACACCCTTTCTGGAAGTGCGCGGCATAAGCAATCTGGTGGAGGATCGCGACCTCTCTCGCTGGAACCTGAAACTGGCTGTGACCGAAGCACAAAATTTTCTGATAAAGTTTCTTCAATTTTCCGGTTTCCCTTCCTGAAATTCATGATACGATTACTCTTTTAGGATAATGGCAGATTCAGTGCCGAGCGGCCGCCGGTAGCGAATAACCGAACCGGCAGTGGCTGATCGAAATCATCACACAGGCTAGATACATGATTGCAGCTAACGCACAGCAGACCGGTAGCGAGGCGAAGACGTCTCCTATCGATCTTTCCTTGGGCTTTTCCCCCTGTCCCAACGACACCTTCATCTTTCACGCCCTGGTGCACGGGCTGGTCCCTGCTCCGGGTGTGGCCTTCAGTGAGCGGCTGGAAGACGTGGAGACCCTGAACCGCCTGGTGCTCGCCGGTGCGCTCGAGGTCTCGAAGATCTCTTACCACCTGCTGGGCCACGTCCTCGACGACTACCTGCTGCTGCGCTCCGGCGGGGCGCTGGGGCGCGGCTGCGGCCCCTTGCTGGTCTCCCGTGAGCCCCTCGACCAGGCTCGACTCAAGGGGCGCCCCATCGCCTTGCCGGGGGAGTACACCACGGCAGCCCTGCTCTTGAGACTCTTCGACCCGTCGCTCGATAACCTGGTCTACCTCCCCTTCGAGAAGATCATGCCCGCCGTGGCGGACGGCTCGGTGGCGGCCGGGGTGATCATCCACGAATCCCGGTTCACCTACCAGGGGCTCGGGCTCACCAAACTGGTGGACCTCGGGCAGTGGTGGGAGGAGAGCACCGGCCACCCCATCCCCCTCGGGGGGATCGTGGCCAAACGCTCGCTGGGGCCAGAGGTGCTGCTCACCCTCGAGGCGGCGCTCGCCCAGAGCGTGCGCCACGCCTTCGCCAACCCGGGCCTGGCGCGCGGCTACATCCGTGCCCACTCCCAGGAGATGAGTGATGCGGTCTGTGACGCCCATATCTCGCTCTACGTCAACGACTTTTCCGTAAACCTCGGGGCCGAGGGGGAGGCGGCGGTGCGCGTGCTCCTCGAGCGGGCGGCCCAAGCCGGTATCATCAAACCCACCACCGGTTCGCTTTTTATTTCCTGATCCAGCCTGAAAAGCATCAAGTTTTGGTAAGTTTTGCCGAAAAGGGCGCAGATGCTTTTTTGTCAGTACTGGAGGTCGCTCCTCGATGTTCATGCGGGCCAACCTTAAAAAGATAATCGTCAGCGCCTTCGGGTTCTTCGCCCTGTTCTGGGTGGGCGACGCCCTGATGGACGCGGCGTTTTTCACCCAGGGGACCTTCCTCAAGGAGCTTCTCATCGATGAACCGCGCGAACTCTGGATGCGCTCCTTCAGCTCCCTGGTCCTTGCGCTGCTGTTCCTGGTGATCACCCTGCACGCCGAAGGGCGGCGCAAAGCGGAGAAATCCCTGCGCCAGTCCGACGAACTCTCCCGCATCTTCTTCGAATCCACCAACGACGCGATCTGCGTGGTCGACACCGAAAATCTCGGCATTGTCGGCGCGAACGCCGTTTTTACGGCGACCTACGGAATACGTGCCGGCCACGTGGTGGGGCGCAGCTTCACCGAACTGATCCAGGCGCGCGGGGTGCCCGAGGACGTGCTGAGCCTTCTGGCGCAGTGTGTCGCGAGCGGAGCCGCAGTCTCGACGGAGGTGAGCTACCCCGGGGCCGACGGCGAGATCATCTTCGAGGAGATCTCCTACCATCCGATCGCCGATCCCCAGTACGGCGTGGACCGGGTGCTATTCCTGGCGCGCGACGTGTCGGTCAGCCGGCGCCAGGCGACCCTGCTCAAGGAGTCCGAACAGCGCTACCGCGCCATCTTCGAGAACACCGGTTCTGCCATGGCGATCACCCTCCCCGACGGGATCTTCCAGGAGGTGAACCGCGGTTTCGAGATGCTCACCGGCTACTCCCGGGAAGAGCTCGAGGGGCGCATGCGCTGGACCGACTTTCTCACCGAGGAAAACCGCGAGGAGATGCTGCGCCAGCGGACCCTGCGCTGGTCGGAGAGCGGGCTGCGTCAGAGCTGCTTCGAGCTGCGCATCAAGAACCGGCGCGGCGAGATGATCCCGGTGGTGGGGAACTGGGCAGCCATCGCCGATTCGCGGGAAACCATCATTTCGCTCGTGGACATCACCGCGCAAAAGCGCGTCGAGGATGCCCTCAGGCAAAGCCGCGCCACCCTGGCACTTGCCCAGCGGATCGCGAGCCTCGGGAACTGGGAGTGGGACGTGGTCTCCGATGTCCTGAGCTGGTCCGAGGAGGTCTACCGCATCTACGGCGTCGATCCGGCCATCACCCCGACCCACGACGCGGTGCTGCGCGCGGTGCACCAGGACGACCGGGAGGAGTTCATCAAGGCGGTGAACGACTCGCTGTACAACAAGAAGCCCTACGGCATCGACTACCGGATCGTGCTTCCCGGGGGGGTGGTGCGCAGTCTCTCCTCGCGGGCCGAGGTGACCTACGACGCCCAGGGGAGGCCGCTGCGCATGGTGGGGACCACCCAGGACATCACCTGGCGCATCGAGGCCGAGCAGGCGCTCAGGAATTCCGAGGAGAAGTTCTCCAAGGCCTTCCACGCCAGCCCCGACTCCATCGTGATCACCCGCGCCGAAGACGGCACCTACATCGACGTCAACGAGGCCTTCCAGGAGATGACCGGCTACACCCGGGACGAGGTGGTCGGGCGCAGTTCGGTGGAACTGAAGCTCTGGGCCGACCAGGACTCCCGGATGGTCATGCTGAGGCTCTTGAACCAGTACGGCCATGTGCGCAACCTCGACGTGCGCTTCCGGGTCAAGTCCGGCGACATCCGCGAGCTCCTCTGGTCCGCCGACGTCATCGAGTACCAGGGCGAGGCCTGCCTGATCGCCATCTCCCGCGACGTCACTGACCAGCGCCAGCTCGAGAAGGAGCTTTTGGAGAGTGACGCCAAGCTCTACATGAAGCACGAAGAGCTCAAGAACCTGTTCCACCAGATGGAGGGGATCCGGCGCGAGTGGGAGGAGACCATGGACTGCATCAGCGACATGTTCATCCTCGCCGACCAGTGGGGGCGCATCCGGCGCTTCAACCGCGCCGTGGAGACCTTCACCGGCAAGGCGCACCGGGACATCGTGGGGCGCGAGTGCCTCTCCTTCCTGGAGGAATCGGGACTCAAGGAACACCTGGACGCCCAGGGGACAGAGATCTTCCACCAGGCCACCGGCAGATGGCTGGTGCTCAACCGCTACGCCTTCCCCACCACCGAGATCGACGGCTCGACCCGCGAGGTCGTCATCATCAACGACACCACGAACATCAGGCGCCGTGAACCGCGCCTGGTCCAGGGGAAGGCCTCCCCGCTGCATAATGCCCAAAAGTAAAGCCTCGTAAAAACGGTTATTTGCGGCAAGAATGCGGTATTGTTTCTTGACTTGGCGGGTGACAAATGGTATAGGAAAGCCTCGCCCAACAAAGGAGGTGCGCATGGCATCACTCGAGTGGAGCGGCAAGCTGGCGCGTAGCATCGCCATCTGCTTGATGCTCCTCACGGTCCACACGCTTCCCCTGCTGGCAGCAGACAAGACAGTAGAAAAGGCAGTAGAGACGCCGGTAGCGGCAACAAGCGCGGTAGCAGAGCAGAAGCCCTCGCTGGTCAAGAAGCTGGTGGGCATCGCTTCGTACTACGCGAAGAAGTTCCACGGAAGGAGGACCACTTCCGGCGAACGGTACCACCCCGAGGGGATGACGGCGGCTCACCAGAGTCTCCCCCTGGGCACCAAGGTCCTGGTCAGGAACCTGGCCAACGACAAGGAAGTGACGGTTGTGGTTAACGACCGTTGCGCCAAGAAAAGCACCCCGTTCATCGATCTATCACGGGCTGCGGCAAGAAAGTTGGGGTTCCTCGGCGCGGGCAAGGCCAAAGTGGCCATCATCCCGCTGACCGAAGACGAATCCTAGGCAAGCAGCACTACAATCTGGGCGAGCAGAAGGAAAAAGGCCGGGACAACCTCCCGGCCTTTTTTTGCGTTCATCCTGTTTCGGGAGATCGGGTCACCTGGGTCCCTCTCCCCTGCGGGAGGGACAGGGTGAGGGGGAGGGGGAATGCAGTCCCTGAGATTCCAATCAATAAGCAGGTCTGGTGGTCCATCTCGCAGCGTGAGCTCTTGAACCGCGGGCGGTGAGCTGCTACAGTTACTGGCATGTCCGAAACCGTACGCCGCCACTACGAGCTCTACCCCTATCCCCAGTATCCGCTTCTGGCCTCGGTCCGCCGCTGCGATACCTACGCGAGTAACCTTTCCGCCATCTGGTCCCGGTTCAACGGGGAACTCCCCGCCCCGGCGGCCCGGCGCATCCTGATCGCCGGCTGCGGCAGCTTCGCCCCCTATCCCTTCGGCATCGCCAATCCCGCCACCCAGATAACCGCGCTCGACCTCTCGACGCGCAGCCTGCGCCGTGCCCGGCTGCACTGCCTTTTGCACGGAGTGCGGGGGGTGGAGTTTTGTGCCGGCGACCTGTGCGATCCGGCGACCTTGAGCGGGGAGTACGGGCTCATCGACGCCTACGGTGTGTTGCACCACCTGGTCGATCCGGCGACGGGATTGCGGGCGCTGGCGGCGCGCCTTGCGCCGGGAGGGATCATGCGGGTGATGGTCTACAGCAGCTACACGCGCCGGGAAGAGGAGTCGATCCGCCGTGCCCTGCGCCTGCTCAAGATCCAGGACGTCGCGGGGGTCCGCTCGCTCATCGCACGCTCGGCGCCGGAATCGCGGCTGCGCCGCTTCTCGGACGCTTCCCACGAGGTGGCCCAGCGCAGCGGCCTCGCCGATGCCCTCCTGCACCCGCAGGTGCGCACCTACCGCATCGAGCCGTTCATGGACCTCGTGCAGCAGTCCGCGCTGGAGCCGCTGCTTTTCGCGCACCGCCAGGCGCTGCCGGATATCCATCAGGAAGTGCTGAGGATTAAAAGGATGGAGCAGGGGAGGCGCTCTCCCGGGAATTTCGTACTCTACCTGGGGCGGCAGACCAAGGGGCGGGCTGCGGATCACGACGAGGCGCGGCTGTTGTTGAACCCCTGCCTCAGCGGGGTGGTCGGGCCTTTCAGCTTCGGAACGGTCCACTGCCCGCCGCGGCTTGGCTTGGACAACCCTCCGCTCGACGGCAGCGCGCGCCGTTTCCTGTCCCGCTTCCGCAGGCCGGTGCGTGCCGGCGATCTCTCCGCGTCGGAGCGCAAACTGGCCGGGGAGTTCTGCGAGGCACTGTTCCTGTTGCGGCTTAGGCCCGATGCGCCGCTTCCCTGATCCCCGCCAGAATTTCTAGCGAACCACCACGGTCACCTCAAAACGCTGCACGGGGGGGCTGGTCCTTCTCGAAATCGCGCCGGTAGACGAAGGTGAGCGGCACGCGGCCTGTCTTCCGCATTTCCCCTCATCATCGCCCACCCCCTTCGCTGCGCGGTCCCCGTTTCCCGTCCCGGTCCAGCTTCATCCCTTCCCAAAACGCGTGCAACACCCCCACGAGCCAGACGGCCAGGAGCACCAGCCAGGATATCCGAACCTGGGGATCCGCGTAACTTGCGGCCTGCACCGTCTTGGCTACGGCGACCAGATCCACCTGGCCCCCCTCCGCCTCGGCCTGCTCCACCAGCCGGTAGGCCCGTTCCGTCAGCTTCAGGGAGATGACAGCCAGCGTTCCGAGCGTGCTCAGCAGTAAAACGGTGCCCCAGACGCGCCGTTTCAGCCAGAACTGCCCCAGGCCCGGGAAGATCAGGCCGGACAACAGTGCACCCTTTAGAGAGTTCTTCATGGGAACCTCCCGAAGCGCGGTGAAGGCTTGAAGGCGAAACCTGTGACGGGAATTCTTCGGCTGGAGGTGGCGGAGTCGTTTTATTTGCGGTTTGTCGCGCCGGTCAAAGTGTGTAGAATCTAATGTATCGAAGGGGCGGAGAGTCGTCAACGCGGGACGTTACCGGTCACCGGGGAGGCAAACGGCTTTCCCAAATCTGAAGGAAAAAGGGAGGTGGGGTCATGCTCAGAGTCGGCAGGAAACTTTCCATGACGCGCATGATGGTGGAGTTGGTGGAGGAGATCGTCATGCTGCTTTTCATCGAAGTGAGGCGTGGCGTCCTGGAGATAAAACACAACGTCAAGTCGGTGGAGAAGGGGGCCGTCATGGTGGTCCTGGGGGTGGGGCTTCTCTTTTTCGGGCTGATAGCCTTCACCGGCACCGCGGTAGCCGTCCTGGCCCTGTGGCTCTCCACCTGGCTTGCCGCACTCATCGTAGCGCTCGGGCTTACCTTCTTCGGAATCGCCTTCGTCTTCTCCGGGCTTTCCCACTTCAAGGAGTTCACCCTGGTCCCCAACGACACGGTGCACCGCGTGGAAAATATCTTCCGCGACTACAAAAAAGTAAGCGCCCAGCACCATGCCGAGGCTGAAGCTCGGACACGGGGAGGGCGCAGGGACCCGGAAGCGCTCCGCTCGCCGGGTAAAGGTACTGTCGCACAGTAACTAGAACTCGAAGAGCAACCCTCCCAAGACGCTGGTCCCCCCCGCGTTGACCGAGCCGCCGTCGCTTGTGTCAGCGCGGGCATCCAGGTACTTCCCCTCGACAAACAGATAGGTGTGGTGGATCCCGAACTCCTTGTAGAGGCTCAGGGAGGCGTCCCGCTCCAGGCCGTCCAAGAGGATCTGCACCCCGCCGCGGGCGTGGAAGCCGTTCACGGAGCCTTTCACCGTCACCCCCGGAGCATTTTCCCGGTAGAAGAGCCGCGTGTAACCGACGCCGGCGTAGGGGACCAGGAGCTGGTCCTCGTTCAAAACCAGACGTCCCAGGACGAACAGGTCCAGCGGGACCCGCTCGTAGGTCACCTGCTCGCTGGACTCGAGGTTGTTCGCCAGCAGGCGGCCGTTCCCGGTGCCGCGCAGGTAGCTCGCCTCCAACCCCACCTCGACCGTGCGGTGCAGCTTGTACGCCAGGGCTGCACCGTACTCAGCCTGATTCCCACCGAAAAAATTCGACCTGCTGGGGAAGCTCTCCCCACCCTTCAATTCGAGCGACCAGTGCGGGCGGTCCGGACGCGTCTCGGCCTGAGCGGGAACCGGTGCCACAAGGCACGCGAGCGCTGCAAGGAGCACGCTGGCCACTGCGGCGTTACGGAGCTGCAGATTTTTTCTGCGCCAGATGAGCGCGCTGAGTGCGGTCACGAGGAAGAGCACGGCGAGCTTTGCTGCCAAAGAGCCGCCGGTCAGCACCAGTGACATCACGATGAGCGGGAAAAGTGCCACGCGCACCGGGGCCTTGAGCCAGGGGTGCGTGTTGATGAAATGCGCGCCGATGGGGCCGTAGTGGTAGTACCAGGCCACGAAGGCGCGTCCCGGCGCGTTGGTCATCAGGAACCTGTCCCTGAAGTCGCGCAGAGCCTGGACCTGGGGAGCGGAATAGAAGCCGAAGGCTGCGGTGGCGATGAAGCATCCTTCGTTTTTCAGGTTGGGGGTGGGGGTGGTCGCCTCCGGCATCGCGGGAACCACGGCTGACTGGCTACCTTCAATGGTGGAGCCGATTTGTGCGGTGGCCGGAGTGGATTTCGGGCTCTCGTTGGAACCGCCGGGGTTCGAGCTTATCGCGCGGTCGACCACGGCTGTTACCGAAACGGAAAATTTCGTCTCGGCGACCGGGACCACGGCGACGTCGTACGTGGTCAGGTTGGCGAGGCCGGTGATGGTCGTGGAGAGAGTCGTCGCGCCGTCGACCGTGATGGTGTTGGTGAGGGGCGTGCCGGTCGGGCCGTATTTCACGTGGTAACCCGTGGCGCCGGCGGCCTGGCTCCAGGAGACCAGCAATCCCTGGTTCAAGGGGGTTATCCCCGTGATGCTCGTGGTGCCGGAAGGGGCCGTCGGGCCGGTCCGCGGGACGGTGATGGTCGTGCTGTTGGTTCCGAAAAGGACCTCCACGGGGGATGCCGGGGTTGCCAGCGCGGCGCTGTCGTCGGTGCTCGTGTAGTAAACCCGGTACGCGGTCACCCCGACAGTGGTGCTGGGGTTCCACGAGACGGCGATGGAGGACGAGGTGGCGTCGCTCGTTACCGTCGCGGTTACCCCGGTGATCGTTGCAATGGTCACGTCGGCTTTCGGTCCGCCGTAGGCTCCCATGTCGGATGCGCTGCTTCCTGGGTTCAGGTACAGGGGATTTCCGGTGCCGATGCACGGCGAGCCGGGTTGCAGATGGAAGTCTTTCTTGGTGGCGTCGGAGTTATCCGGATCGACGAACTTCGGATCCGGATCGGTGTGGTTCGTCGTGTTGGGGATCGAGTTGATGTCGAGGGTTACTCCGGCGCTGCTGCCCGGGTTGTAGTCGTTGTAGCTGATATTGCCAGTTGTGGCGGAGGTGGCGATCGCCTTGGTGTTGAGCGAGAAGATGTTGTTGGTGATCACCAGGTTGGTGTCGGTGCTGATGGCGACGTTGTTCCTATAGAACGTGTTGTTGACGATACTGCTGGAGGGAGAGTTGCTGACCGTGATGGCGGTATTCCCGGTTCCCGTCAGGAAAACATTGTTGGTAATACGGACCGCGGAGCTGTTGGATACGGCTATGGCGGTTCCGGAGGACAGGAAGGTGAAATTGCGGATCTCGGCTCCCGAAGCGATGCCGCTTACCGTTATCTGCGGGTTGCCGCCGTTGATGAAGGTGCCGCCGGTCCGTTCGCCGTAGATGGAGATCGGGTCCTTCATGGTGAAGCCGGAATAGGAAGTGCTGCTCGCCTCCACCTTGATCTCGAAGGTGTCCGTCGAACCGCCGATCCTGAGGCTGTGCACCGTTTCGATGGCCGCCTGGATGCTATTGAAGATGTTGGTGCCGGATCCGGTGTGCTTGACGGTCATGGTGGTCGTCACCGCCTGGGCGGCGCCCGTCAGCGTGAGCAGAAGAAGTAGGGCAAACGAGATGACAGCAGAAAATCTGACGTTCATGTTCGGATCCTTTGGTGGCTGGAGGTGTAAAAACGGGGACAATTAAAGTTGTAGTGTCGTTAGCCTTTGCGCCCTACATAAACGGAGATTGGCACGGTGTAAAGGACCTTGCCGTCTTCCCGCCTCGCCTTGATGCCGACGAGGTCCTTACCGATGTCCCCCACGATCATCTCCCGCACCTTCACCTCGTCTCCCTCCTTGGGGAACGAGGCCCGCATCTGCGCTTCCAGCTCGATATCCACGCCGTAGCCGGTCTGACGGCAGTCCGAAAGCCCCGCGTCGAGGAACAGCGCGGAGAACTCCTCCGTGGTGAGCGCGTGGGTGTGCGAGGGATCCCGCAAAAGCTCGAGCCGGTCGTAGCGTGCCACCTTCTCCGGAGGCATGGCGACGTCGGCCACCAGGACCCGGCCGCCGGGACGGCAGACCCGGATCATCTCACTGAGGGCCCGGGCCGGGTCGAGCAGGTGATGGTAGCTGTAGCGGGTGATGACCAGGGAAAAACTGTCGTCGGGATAGGGGAGGGGAACCGCGTCCCCCACCTTCCAGGTCACGTTTTCCAGCCCGAGTTCGCGCTGCCGCTTCTGGGCCTGCTCGATCATGGCCGGGGTGAGATCCATCCCCACGACCTCCCCGGCGTGTCGGGCGAACTCGCAGGCGACCAGGCCGGGACCGCAGGCGACGTCGAGCACCCGGTCTTCGGGAGAAACCCCGGACAGCTCCACCAGGATCTGAATGGCGTCGAGGTGCCCCGGCACCTGGGTGAAGGGAACCGCCTGGCGGGAAAACTGGTCCACGATCCGGGCGTGGTGTGCTTCGCTCTGCTCGCTCATGATGACTCTCCCTTTTCGGCATGAGCCGCTGCCGCGGTCCTTTTCTGCCGGCTGTGCGCGCGGCGCAAAAGGAAAAAGCCGTCGTACATGGAAAGCTCCAGATACCACGGCTTTTTGTGGACTGCGGCAGGCGCCTTGCCTGAACTCTGCGGCGCGTTACTCGGCGGACTTCTTCTTCGACTTCTTCGACTTCTTCGATTTCTTGCTGCTGCCTTCGGAGTCGGACTTCTTCCCTTTCTTGCCTTTCTTCCCTTTTTTCGCCGAAGCCTTCTTCGACTTGGACTTGTGGAAGCTGCGCGGCTCGGGGGTGAGTTCGTCCTTTATGTTGCTCAAAAGGACGGTCGCCTCTTCCAGATCCGGGTCGGCCTTCTTGGCAGCCTCGAGCGACTCCTTCGCCTCGGCTATGTTGCCGCTTTTCATCTGCACCCGGCCCATGGCGTTCAGCGCCTTGGCATGGTCCGGCTTGAGTTCCACCGCCTCCTTGTACTGGGCGATGGCCGCGTCGTACTCTTTCTGGAACTCGTAGACCAGGCCGAGCTTGTAATGGGCGTTGGCGTCGCTCGGGGCGAGTTCCACCCCTTCCTTCAACAGTTTGGCCAGGTCGTCGTAATCCTTGTTCTTCACGTAGATCGAGGTGAGCGCGGTGCGGGCGTCGGCGTCGTCCTTCTTCAGCCGGAGCACTTCCCGGTACTCCTTGGCCGCCTCGTCGTTCAGGTTGCGCTTTCTCTGCAGGTTCGCCAGTTCGCGGTGCGCCTCCAGCGAATCGTTGTCGAGCTTTATGGCGGCGGCGTACGCCTCGGCCGCGGCAGTGACGTCCTTGGTGTTCAGGTAGGCCCGCGCGAGTTTGAGCTGCAGCACCGGATCTGCCGGGCGCTTCTTGAGCAGCTCGCGGTACTGCTCCAGGGCCTGCGGGAAGCTGCCGCGCAGGGTGTAGATGTCAGCCAGGCGGCCGCGGGCCTCCTCGTTCTCCGGAGAAGAGGAGAGCACCTGGCGGTATTCCACCACCGCCTCGTCCAGGAGCGCCTTCTTCTCGTAGATGGTCCCCAGGTTGTAGTGCAGCTGGGCGTTGTCGGCCTTGTTGCGCAGCGCCTCGCGGTAGTAGCCCATGGCATCGTCTTCGTGGCCGGTCTTCAGGAGGGCGTCGCCCAGCCGCTGCAGCACGACGGCGTCATTGGGGTTGTCGGCGATGTGCAGGCGGTACTCGACGATGGCATTGTCGAGGTCCTTCGCCGCCAGGTAGCGGTCCGCCTGGGCCAGGTGGTCCACCTTCGGTTCCACCGGGGGGGTGGGCGCGATCCCCGCCAAGACCCGCTCGTAATCCGCGCTCTTCACGTCTCCCTTGCGGGTGTACCCTTCGGAGAGCAGCCGGTGGATCTCCTTGTTGCCCGGGTCTCCGAGCGCTGCCTGCTTCAGTTCGCCCATGGCCTTGTCGGTCTCGCCCCGCGCCATGAGGAGCGATCCCAGCCCCAGGCGCGCCTGGGCGTTGCCTGGCTGCAGCACGAGCGTCCTGCGGAACTCGTCCTCGGCACGCTGGCGCTGGTCGACCGAGAGGTAGGCGGCCGCCAGGTCGGCGTGCAGTTCGGCATCCTCCGCAAACGCGTTGAGCGCCTCGCGGAAGTGGTAGATGGCCAAAAGCGGCAGCTTGCGGTCGGCGAAGAACCGGCCGAGGCCTGCGTGGTAGCGCGGGTCGTCCATCTTGAGCGCCTGGCTGATCTCGGCCGCCGCCTCCTCTCCGCCACCTTTCTTCAGGTGCAGAAGTCCCAGGTTGCCGCGCGCCGGGAAGAAGTCCGGATCGATCCCGAGGGTCTCCTGGTATTCGGCGATGGCCGCGTCGACGCTGCCGCTGCGCTCGAACTGCACCCCTTTCAGGTAGTGGCCGGCGGCGCCGCTGGGGCAGAGTTCGATGACGCGGTTTTCGGTTTCCTTCTTTTTCAGATCACTCGCCTTGGCGGGGAGTTCGAAGATGAGCTTCTTGGCTTTCTGACAGCTGTCTCCGGTGGGAAACGGCCAGTTGAACCCGGTCGAGAACAGGGTGACGACCAGGAGGGGGGCGAGCGCCGTGTATCTTTTCATGTATGTCCCTTTTTTTGAATGCGATGACATGGGCCCCGAGGGGGGCAGGGGCGGCTAACTGCGCGGTCTGACTCGCTTAGACCGCGCTGCGGCCGGGATTATACACATCCGGACGGCCAAATTCAATTCTAAAGACCAAATCATGTGTCATTCAGGGAGTTTACTTGCCGCTTCCTGTTGCTTAAAGGGCGGCGCAACGTGAGGGGCGGATTACCTTGACTTTCATGATAAAGATGGTTAAATCAAGCAGACCGGCTCGAGGCTGCTACCGGTCTTTTTTTTGTTTAGAGTTTAAGGACACTTCACCTTTTGCCGAAACAAACGACAGTGTCCTACAAGAGGGTGTCCATGGCGGTGATTCCGAAGGAACCGTTGGAGTGGCTGGGGCTGTTTCGCCAGCAGATGGATGAGATCTTCCGCTACCTGTCCACTCTCGAGGGACGCGAGGGGTACACCGAACAGGAGATCTCGCCGCTGGTCGACATCTACGAGACCCCGACGACCTTCGTGGTCGAGGTTGAGCTTCCCGGCTGCGAGGTCAAGGACATCACCTTGAGCATCTGTTGTTCGACCCTGGTGGTCGAGGCCATCGCGCGGGACAACAGCGTCCCCGCCGGGGTCAACTACATCTGCCTGGAACGCGCCGCCGGCCGCTTCTGCCGGGCGGTGGAAGTCCCCCCCAACGCAGACCTGGACCGGGTCAAGGCGCGCTACCGGCGCGGCCTTTTGACCGTGGAGTTCCCGAGGTCCAAGGACAAAAAGACGCACATCCGGGAGATTACGATTGAGTGAGGAGAATACGATGGAAACTAGGCAGGAAACGGAAGAACTGAACATACCCGATATTCTGCCCTTGCTCCCGGTTCGGGACGTGGTTGTCTACCCGTACATGATTCTGCCGCTCTTTGTGGGGCGGGAGATATCCATCAACGCGGTCGACTACGCCCTGTCGAAGGACAGGATGATCTTCCTGGCCACCCAGAAGGAAGTAAGCGACGAAGATCCCAACCCCGAGGGGATCTACGAGGTCGGCACGGTCGCCATGATCATGCGCATGCTGAAGCTTCCCGACGGCCGGGTGAAGATCCTGGTACAGGGGCTCACCAAGGCGCGGGTCGCCGAGTACCTGGCGGAGAAGCCCTTCTACTCGGTGCGCATCGAGCGGGTCGTTGAGCCCGCGCTCCAGGAAAACACCCTCGAGGCCGAGGCGCTGATCCGGACCGTGAAGGAAGAGCTGGGCAAGATCGTCGCATTGGGCAAGGCCGTTTCGCCCGAGGTGATGGTCATCGTCGAGAACATGCAGGAGCCGGGGAGCCTGGCCGACCTGGTGGCGAGCAACATCGGCCTCAAGGTCGAAGAGGCACAGGGGCTCTTGGAGGTGATCGATCCCTTGGAGCGCCTGAAGCGGGTGAACGACTTCCTCAACAAGGAGAGCGAGCTCCTCAACATGCAGGCCCGGATCCAGTCCGCCGCCAAGGAAGAGATGGGCAAGAGCCAGCGCGAGTACTACCTGCGCGAGCAGTTGCGGGCCATCCAGCAGGAGCTTGGCGAGACCGACGCCAGAAGCGAGGAGATCGCCGAACTCAGAAAGAGCGTCGAAAACGCCAAGATGCCGCAGAACGTCGAGAAGGAGGCCCTGAAGCAGCTGGGGCGCCTGGAGCAGATGCACCCCGATGCCGCAGAGGCCGGGATGCTCAGGACCTACCTCGACTGGCTGGTGGAGATCCCCTGGGGCAAGGCCACCAAGGACGCCCTGGAGATCAACCGGGCCTCCGAGATCCTGAACGAGGACCACTTCTACCTCGACAAGATCAAGGAGCGTATCCTCGAGTTCCTGGCGGTCAGAAAGCTGAAGAAGAAGATGAAAGGGCCGATCCTCTGCTTCGTCGGGCCTCCGGGCGTCGGGAAAACGAGCCTCGGCAAGTCGATCGCGCGGGCCATGGGAAGGAAGTTCGTGCGCATCTCCCTGGGCGGCGTGCGCGACGAGGCCGAGATCCGCGGGCACCGGCGCACCTACGTCGGCGCGCTCCCCGGCCGCATCATCCAGGGGCTCAAGCAGGCCGGCTCCAACAACCCGGTCTTCATGCTGGACGAGCTGGACAAGCTGGGGAGCGATTTCCGCGGCGATCCGTCTTCGGCGCTTCTCGAGGTGCTCGACCCCGAGCAGAACAACAGCTTCTCGGACCACTACATAAACCTCCCCTTCTCGCTGGCGAACGTCATGTTCATCGCCACGGCGAACCAGATGGACACCATCCCGGGCCCCTTGAGGGACCGCATGGAGGTGATCAGCCTGGCCGGTTACACCGAGGAGGAGAAACTGCAGATCTCCAAGCGCTACCTGGTGCCGCGCCAGGTGAAGGAAAACGGCATCACCGAGGAGACCGTCAGCTTCTCCGAGGAGGCCTTACGGGCCATCGCCGCCAAGTACACCCGCGAGGCGGGGCTTAGGAACCTGGAGCGCGAGATCGGTACGGTCTGCCGCAAGGTGGCGCGCAAGGTGGCCGAGGGCTCCCAGGACAAGTTCGTCATCACCGCCGGCAACCTCGGCAAGTACCTGGGTCCCCCCAAGTTCCTGCGCGAGGAGGAGATGGAGAAGAACGAGGTCGGTGTGGTGACAGGCCTCGCCTGGACCCCGGTTGGTGGCGAGGTGCTCTTCGTCGAGGCGACCGTCATGAAAGGGAAGGGTGGGCTCACCCTGACCGGGCAGTTGGGCGACGTCATGAAGGAATCCGTGCAGGCAGCGCTCTCCTACATCCGGGCGCGCACTGCGGATCTGCAGATCCCCGAGGACTTCTATTCGAACCTCGACATCCACGTGCACGTACCGGCGGGCGCTATCCCGAAAGACGGACCGTCGGCCGGCGTCACCATGGCGACCGCGCTGGTCTCCGTCCTTACCCGGGTTCCGGTCCGCAAAGACGTCGCCATGACCGGCGAGATCACCCTGCGCGGCAAGGTGCTCCCGATCGGCGGGCTGAAAGAGAAGATCCTCGCCGCGGCGCGTCTGGGAGTCACCACCGTGGTCATCCCGGTGCAGAACAAGAAGGACCTCGAGGATGTCCCCAAGACCATTCTCAAGAAGCTGAAGATCGTTACCGCTGCCACCATCGACGAGGTACTCGCCGTGGCGCTGGAAAACTACCCGCCTAATGCACCCAAGGCAGCCAAGCCTCCCAAGGGCGAGGCGAGCAAGGTCGGCAAGGTCGGCAGGAACCTGGTAGTCTCTCCCCGCAAGGGAGTGACGGCAGGGGGGAAGGCTTGAAACTCAAGGACCTGGGCGAGTTCGGTCTGATCGACCGGATCGCCCGCCAGGTACACAAGGCGCCGTCCGTCGTCCTCGGTATCGGGGACGACGCGGCGGCGCTGGCTCCCACCGCGGAAACCCTCACCCTGATCACCTCGGACATGCTCTTGGACGGGGTGCACTTCGATCTTAACTTCACCGATGCAAAGAGCCTGGGGCGCAAGTCCCTCTCGGTAAACCTCTCCGACCTGGCGGCCATGGGGGCCACCCCGCGCCAGTTTCTGCTCGGCATCGCGCTCCCCAAAGATTTCAGCACCGAACTCATGGACGGCTTCATGGCCGGCGTTCTCGAGCAGGCCGAGCGCTTCGGCGTGACGCTCGTGGGCGGCGATACCTGCTCCTCGCGCTCCGGCCTGGTGGTCTCCATCACCGCGCTGGGCGAGCAGCGTCCCGAGCGGGTGGTGAAGCGCAGCGGTGCGTCGGTGGGGGAACTCGTCTGCGTCACCGGGACCGTGGGAGACGCGGCGGCGGGACTCGAACTGTTGCGGCAGGGCGTGCGTGAGGGATTCCTGGTCTCGCGCCAATTGGATCCGGAACCGCGGATAGCAGTCGGCGTTGCCTTGGCCGACAACGGTCTTGCAACGGCGATGATCGACGTAAGCGACGGGGTTGTTGCCGACTTGGGGCACATCTGCGAGCTTTCCGGAGTGGGGGCGCGGCTGCAGCTTGGTGCGCTTCCCTTCTCCGACGAGTACCGTACCTTTTGCGCGGACGATCCGTATGCCCTGGGGCTTTCCGGCGGTGAAGACTACGAGCTCCTCTTCTGCATCAAGCCGAAGCACCGGGATGCGGTGGCTGACCTGCTGGCAGGCTTCGGCGTAAAGTTTTCGGTAATCGGAGAGGTGGTTAAAGGAGAGGGGATCGAGCTGGTCACGCCCGACGGCGCGCCTTACCAGGTGGTCCAGAAGGGATTTGACCACTTCCAGTAATCTTCAATTGACAATTAACCGACAAGAGGGGACATGACTGTTACAGTCGATGTCCCCTCTTTTGTTTCTGCCATTTCGTACGATGGTACTACCTCAGCTGTCAATTGAGATCCTTACCGCCACCTTGCGCTCGCGGGGGCCGTCGAATTCGCAGAAGTAGATGGCCTGCCAGGTTCCCAGGATCAGCTTGCCGCGGTCGATCAGCAGCCGCTGGCAGGTGCCGACCAGGCTCGACTTCACGTGTGCCGCCGAGTTCCCCTCGGCGTGGGTGAAATAGTGCGCATTGGGCACCATGCGGTTCAGGCACTCTGCGATGTCGCGTTTGACGGCCGGATCGGCCCCCTCGTTAACCGTGATCCCGGCGGTGGTGTGCATCACGAAAACGTCGCAGCACCCGCTGGAGATCCGGGCCGCGCCGACCAGATCCTCGACTTGGGAGGTGATGTCGATCAATTCCGTCCTCTCCCTGCTCCTGAGCGTGAGATAGCTGATCATGGCTCCTCCTGTGGAAATAGCGGCAACGTACATGGTAGGGGGTGGGACGGTGGGGTAAGAATCGCCGCCTGCGCCGTCGGGCCCGAAGGCGAGCGGGTGAACCGGGTCGGGGGGAGCGCAACGCGGTGGCGCTTTTACCTCCCGGTCAGGCTCATGCGCAGCTTGCCGAGGTACTTGTTGAGCGGGTTGGAACGGGCCAAAAAAGGGAACACGGGCTTCTTGCGGTCCCCCAGGACCTGCAGCCACCTGCTGATGATCGGGCTCTTGCCGACCCTCAAACCGAGCCGGAAGATCCGGATCGCTTCCTTTTTGCGGTTTGCCAGCAGGTAGATGGTCCCCAGCCTCAGGAAGTGCTCGGGATTCTTAGGCTCCTGCTTCACTGCCTCCTGGCACAGGGTAATGCTCTGGTCGATCTCTTTCGTATGGGCCGCCAGGGCCAGCGCATACTGTGAAAGATGGTTCGGTAACCTCTCACGCGCCACCGCGGCACTCAAGTAGCGGCGCGCCGTGGCATAGTCCTTCATCTCCAGTGCCTCTGATCCCAGTCTGAAGAGTTCGCTTACTTCCAACTCGGCCAGACTGTCTCCTTTGTTGCTCATTGTCCGCCCCTCATCTGTCTGCCCCCCGACTATGCTGCAGTCCTCGTTGCTAGGGTCTCACATGTCATAGCTACTATACACTACAGATTTTATACTCCTGAATTAAATTGGCATAAAGTTTCTGTTGGCAGCCCCTGAAACCGCTACCAGAGCGGGTTGAGCTATTGGGTGCCAGGGTTGAAAAAAAAACCTATCTGTGCTCTAATCGCACGCTGTGGAAGAGTGCGCCTATATAGCTTTGGGAAGCAATCTGGGGGATCGCGAGCTCAAGCTGCTGACTGCGGTCGGCGAGCTGGGGAAGCTGCCGGGTACCCGGGTGACCGCCCTGTCACCCTTCTACGAGACCGAGCCCGTCGGTGGCGTGGTCCAGGACAACTTCTACAATGCGGTTGCCCGGGTGGTAACGGTGCTGGCGCCGGAAGACCTGCTCCAGGAGCTCAAGCGCATCGAGATAAAGGTCTTCAAGCGCGAGCCGACGGTGCACTGGGGGCCGCGCAGCATGGACCTCGATATCCTTTGCTACGGTAACCTGGTCTGCAGCGATCCAAAGCTTACCATTCCGCACCCTCGCCTGGCCGAGCGGCGCTTTGTGCTGCAGCCGTTCGCCGACATCGCGCCGGATCTGGTGCACCCCTCCCTCGGCAAGACGATAGCCGAGCTGCTGGCCGCACTGACAACCACCGAGAAGGTGGTACGTATCTAAAATAGGGGGGGCAGATGCGCTTTCTTATCTATATCCTCATCGGTTATCTCATCTACCGGTGGTTGCGCAACAAGACTGCCGCGCGGGAGCTCCCCAAGGAGTCCACGGCGACCGAGACCTACCAGGATCCGGTCTGCGGCGTGTACATCTCGGAGGCCGAGGCAGTGGTGGGAAACCTGGAGGGGAAGCGCTATCACTTCTGCTCCATGGGATGTTTGCACGAGTTTGAGAGGAGCCTGCAGCGCAGGTAACCAGCATAGGCAACAACAACGAACAGCGGAGGAAATGGATGAAGTTTTTTATCGACACAGCGGACGTCAAAGAAATTCGCGAGGCTAACGAACTCGGGCTCGTGGACGGCGTAACTACCAACCCGTCTCTCATCGCCAAGAGTGGCCGTCGCTTCGAGGAAGTCATCAAGGAGATCACCGGGATCGTTGACGGTCCGATTTCCGCCGAAGTAGTCTCCCTCGAGCACGACGGCATGATCGCGGAAGCGACCGAGCTGGTCAAGATACATCCGAACATCGTGATCAAGCTGCCGATGACCCCGGAAGGTCTCAAGGCAACAAAGACTCTGACCGGCAAGGGGATCAAGACCAACGTCACCCTGATTTTCACCCCGATGCAGGCACTTTTGGCCGCCAAGGCCGGCGCCACCTACGTTTCCCCGTTCGTCGGTCGTCTCGACGACATCTCCCAGGACGGCATGCAGATCATCGAAGAGATCCGCACCATCTTCGACAACTTCGGTTTCGATGCCGAGATCATCGTGGCGAGCATCAGGAACCCGGTGCACGTCTTGAATGCCGCGCTGATCGGCGCCGACATCTGCACCATCCCCTACTCGGTCATGCTGCAGCTCTCCAAGCACCCGCTGACCGATGCCGGGATCAAGAAGTTCCTGGAAGATTGGGAGAAAGTCCCCAAGTAATGCTGAAGAGCCCTTCCCTGCCGGTCCCCGCTTGTGGCGGCTGGCAGGGATGGCCGCAGAATTCAAACTTTCGCCCGAAGTTTTTAATTACCGGCGTGCAAAATGAAACTTTCGTCTGAAAGTTTTTTTCGCCACGCTGGAAAATAAAACTTCACCCAGGTGAAATGAAACTACCTGGGTTGAAAATGAAACTGCTGGGCTGGAAAACGAAACTTTTCTCCAGAAGTTTTTATTGCCGGAGCGAAAATCGAAACTTCTACCGAAAAGTTTCGCTTCTGAGTGCTGTTCTAAAAACTTTCTGGCTGGCGAAAGAAACTTCCGGGGTAGAAAAGGAAACTTCTGCTTAGAAGTTTTATTTTGTGGGGTGAAAAATCAAACCCCCGACCTGAGAAATGAAACTTCGCAGCGGAAATCAAAATTTCTGCACTGAAAGTTGAAACCTCGGCCCGGTAAAATGAAACTGCGGCCACAGAATTGCGAAATTCAAGCCGGAGCAGGCGATAGACTGATGGCAGGGCGCGTTTCCGACTCCGGGAAACGAAACGGCAACAAAAAAGGGCGGGTCCTTGGGGACCCGCCCTTGCCCGTAAGGGCGCTTTTTGTTTACGCCTTGTCGGCGGCGCCGTTTCTGCGCTGCAGCTTGATATACACCAGGACGATCAGCGCGCTCACCACGAGGACCACGCCCAGCGCATGGTGCGAGTACTTCATGATCAGCTCCTGGTTGCTGCCGATGAAGTAGCCGATGAAGGTGAGCACGGTCACCCAGATACCGGCGCCCAGAATGGTGTAGAGTGAGAACTTGAGGTGGTTCATCCCGGCGAGGCCCGCGGGGAGCGAGATCAAGTGGCGTACCACCGGCAAGAGCCGGCCGATGAAGGTGGAGATCTCACCGTGCTTCAGGAAGAAGGACTCGACCTTGGCGAACTTCTCCTCGGTGATGAGGACGTACTTGCCGTATTTCAGGATGAGCGGGCGCCCCAGGAAGCGGGCCGCGAAGTAGTTCGCGTAGGCACCTATCAGGCTCCCCAGGGTACCGCAGAGAATGGCCAGCCCCATGTTCATCCGCCCCTGCTGGGCCAGGTAACCGGCCGGAGGCATGATCACTTCGCTGGGAATCGGGATCACCGAACTCTCCATGGCCATCAGGAGAATGATCCCCCGATATCCCATCGCTCCAATGGTCTGGACCAGCCAATCGATTGCTGCGTGCATAGAAAACACTCCCCTTAAGAGTTGGTCCTTCAAAGGCGGGGAAACGGCAGAGGTGGGTCCCCTCTCCCCTTGCGGGAGAGGGACAGGGTGAGGGGGAAGGCGCCACCTGATCGCAGCTGGCTGCTTCACCCACCCCCCGGCCCCCTCCCGTCAGGGGAGGGGGGAGTAGGCCGACTCTCTAAATTCCCGGAAGAACCTAAAATTTGCTAATAACGAGCCATTCTAGTACAGGTCCTCGTAAAAAAACGACTAAATAATCCAGGACGACATGAAAAAACAGATCTATGTAATCGGGCACCGCAACCCGGATACCGACTCGGTGGCCTCGGCCATCGGCTACGCCGAACTCAAACGCGCCCTTGGCGTCGAGGGGGTTACCGCCGCCATGGCCGGCGCGCTGAACCCGCAGACGACCTGGCTTTTGGGCCGTCTCGGCCTGGAGGCCCCGCTGTACCTCGCCGATGTGCACCCCAAGGTGGGCGACGTGCTCAAACGTATCCCGGTGAGCGTCTCCGCCGATCAGCCGCTCTTGAAGGCACTGCAGGTATTTCACCACAACGGGGTGAGGATCCTGCCGGTGCTCGATGCCGCCGGCTGCCCGGTAGGCGTCATCCCGCTTTTGAAGATCGCCGAGCGCTCCCTGAAGACCGGGCTGGATTCCCTGCGCCAGGTCAGGGCGTCGCTCGCGACGTTGGCGGCCTGCCTCGAGGGGGAGTTCCTCGCCGGCACTGCCGACCAGGAAGTGGAGACCCTGCACCTCTTCGTCGGTGCGATGGTCGAGGATTCGTTCAACGACAAGATCGCCCGCTTTGCACCGGAGAGCCTCATCGTGGTGACCGGCGACCGGCGCAGCATCCAACTGAACGCCATCGAGCGCGGGGTGCGCGTCCTGGTGGTGACCGGCGGCCTGGCGGTGGCCCCGGACATCGTAGAACGTGCGGCCGAGAAGGGTGTCGCACTTCTCACCACGCCGCTGGACACCGCAGCCACCGTGTCGCTGGCCCGCCTCTCCACGCCGGCCCGCTACCTGGCGGAGAGCCACTTCGAGAGCGTCGGGGTGGGTGAACCCCTGGGGCGCCTGCGGGAGAAGCTGCTGCATTCGGGTGAAACCGCGGTACTGGTCCTGGAGGAAGACGGCACCCTGGCCGGCGTGGCCACCAAGTCGTCGCTCTTCCAGCCGCTTCCCTACGCGCTCATCCTGGTGGACCACAACGAGCTCTCCCAGTCGGTGCCCGGCGCCGAGGACCTGGAGATCATCGAGGTGATCGACCACCACAAGCTGGGAAATGCCCACAGCACGAACCCGATCCCTTTCATCACCGCACCGGTTGGGAGCACCTGCACCATCGTCGCCTCGCTCTACCAGGAGCACGGCATCACCCCCGAGCCCAAGGTCGCCGCGCTCCTTTTGGCCGGCATCCTCTCCGATACCGTGATCCTCAAGTCGCCCACCACCACCTCGCGCGACCAGGCCGCCGTGGAGCGCCTGGCCAAGCTTGCCGGACTGGAGTGGGAGTCCTTCGGCGCCGAGATCTTCGCGGCCTCGGGGGCGCTCTCCGGCTACGGCAGCCCGGAGCGGGTCGTTACCTCGGACTTCAAGCTCTTCAGCCAGGGGGAGGCACGCTTCGGCGTAGGACAGGTGGAGGTCTTCGGCTTCAGCGAGTTCAACGCGATGAAGGACGAGCTGAAGGCGGCTTTGAAGGCCCTGCGCGAGAAGGAGTCGCTGGAGCTCGCGGGGCTCATGGTTACCGACATCGCAACCGAAAGCACCATGTTCATGATGGAGGGGGGACACGCCTACCTGAGGTTCATGGGCTACCCGCAGCCCGAGCCGCACATCTTCGAGATGAAAGGGGTCATGTCGCGTAAGAAACAGCTGGTACCGCACCTCATCAAGGTGCTGGGAGGACGCTGATGGGCGCTTTGTTTCTGGATCGGGTACGGCAGGAGGTGCTGGTCGGCGACGGCGCCATCGGCACCATGCTCTACGCCAAGGGTGTTTCGCTGGAGGCGAACTTCGAGCACCTGAACCTGGTGCGTCCCCAGCTCGTGCTGGATTTGCACGGCGAGTACCTGGCGGCCGGCGCGCAGGTCATCGAGACCAACACCTTCGGCGCCAACTTCGTGAAGCTCGACGCCATCGGTCTGGGCGCCAAGGTTGCCGAGATCAACCGGCAGGGGGCGAAACTGGCCCGGCAGGCTGCCGCCGGAAAAGACGTCTTCGTGGCCGGAAGCCTGGGACCTTTGGGGCGCGGCAAGGCGGAACTCAGCCCGGAGCAGGTCCGCGACTGTTTCCGCACCCAGTCCCTGGCGCTTGCCGAGGGCGGGGTAGATCTACTGATCCTGGAGACCTTCGCCGAGCTTGAGGAGCTGGAACTGGCGGTCTTGGCCGTCAAGGAGACCGGCCTGCCGGTGGTGGCGAACCTGGCGTTCGGCGAAGGGGCCAGGCTTACCGGGGGCTTCAGCGCCGAGGACGCGGCCCAGCGTCTGGCTGCAGCCGGAGCCGACCTGATCGGCGCCAACTGCGGAGCGGGACCGCTGGAACTGCTCGCGACCCTGAAGCGCCTGGCGCAGGCGAGCGACCTTCCCCTTGCCGCCTATCCCAACAGCGGTTTCCCCGAGTACCTGGACGGGCGCTACATCTACCGCGCCACCCCGGACTACTTTGCCGGCATGGCACGCGAAATGGTCGAGGCCGGTGCCTCGTTGGTGGGGGGATGCTGCGGTACTACCCCGGAGCACGTGCGCGAGGTGGCGCGGCAGCTCGCCGGTCTCAAGCCGGTGGTGCGCAAGGTCTCCCGCCGCGCGGGAGCCGTCCAGGTCGGAGCCGGGACCGCGAGCGCCGGGAAAGGCTTCCTCTCGCACTGGGGCACCCGCAAGGTGATCACCGTGGAGCTCGACCCCCCCAAGGGGCTCGACTGCACTAAAGTGGTGGCGGGGAGCCGGGCACTCAAGGAAGCCGGTGCCGATGCCATCAATCTCGCCGAGAACCCGCTGGCCCGGGTGCGCATGGGTAACCTGGCGCTTGCCGCCTTGGTGCGCCGCGAGGTGGGGATCGAGGTGATCGCGCACGTCACCTGCCGGGACCGCAACCTGATCGGCCTGCAGTCCGACCTGATGGGGGCGAGCCTGCTCGGCATCAGCTCGATCCTGGCCGTCACCGGCGACCCGGCGAACTTAGGCGAGGATGCCGGCGCCTCCTCGGTCTTCGATCTGAACTCCTTTACGCTCATCAAGCTCTTGAGCGATCTGAACCGCGGGGTCAACGCGCTGGGGAACCCGATCGGAGCCGGAACCGGTTTCAGCATCGGCGCCGCCTTCAACCCCAACGTGCAGAAGATGGAGGTGCAGGTGGGGCGGTTGGCGCGCAAGGTGGCGAACGGCGCCCAGTTTGCCCAGACCCAGCCGATCTACGACATCGCCCGCGCCGAGGAGATGGTCGAGTTGACCGCCGCCTTGGGGATCCCGGTTCTGCCGGGCGTGCTGCCGCTGGTGAGCGGCCGCAATGCCGAGTTCCTGCACAACGAGGTGCCGGGGATCGTGATCCCCGACGAGATCCGCCGGCGCATGGCCGGAAAGAGCGGCGACGAAGGGGTGCGGGAGGGGCTTGCCATTGCCTCCGAGTTCATCGATGCGATCTTCGATCGGGTAGGCGGGTTCTACCTGATCCCCCCCTTCGGCAAGCACGAAATCGCCACGGAGCTGGTGACGTACATCAAGGAAAAAGACCGGCAGCCACACAATTCTTGACCTGCATCAATTTCAAATAGCAGCTAGGAGCAGATGATGAAGAAAGACATCCTGGAGAAGGGCGCGATCCTGCAGCGGGACCGGGAAACCTACGCCATCGCCCCCCATATCCCGGGCGGGTTCACGGATACCGCGACGCTGCGCAAGATCTGCGACGTCGCCGACACGTACGGGCTCTCGGTGAAACTTACCTCGGCACAGCGCATCGGCCTCTTCGGCGTGAAGGAAGAGGAACTGGACGCCGTCTGGGCGGATCTCAACCAGGACCAGGGCGCCCCGATCGGCCTGTGCGTGCGCAGCGTTCGGATCTGCCCGGGCACCACGCAGTGCAAACGCGCGGTGCAGGACTCGACCGGTCTCGGCCTCAAACTGGACAGCATCTACCACGCCATGCGGCTTCCCAACAAGATGAAGATGGGGATCTCCGGCTGCCTGCTCTCCTGCTCGGAATGCGCCGTGAAGGATATCGGCGTCCTGGGGACCAACCGCGGCTGGCGCATCATGGTGGGCGGCAACGCCGGCCCCCGACCGCGGATCGGCGAACAACTGGTAGACAACGTGGCTGACCAGGAGCAGGTGCTCGATATCGTCTCCCGCATCGTGGAGTTCTACAAGAGTTCGGGAGAGGAAGGGCGCCTGGGAAGGCTGGTGGAAAAGATGGGGATCGAGGCGTTCCGCGCCGCGGTCTTGGGCGAGGCGGGCCAGCCGTGACGGTACGGCAGAACATGCAGTCGGCCGAGCGCCGCAAGGGAGGTGCCAGTGGCGCTTATTGAGGATGCCCTCTTCACCAGGATTAAAAACCGGGTCGGCAAGGCGATCAGCGACTTCGACCTGATCTCGGAAGGGGACCGGATCGCCGTCGCGGTCTCCGGCGGCAAGGACTCCTACTCCATGCTGCACATGCTGGAGACCCTGCGCCGCCGCGCGCCGGTACGCTACGAGCTCGTGGCGATCAACATCGACTCGGGCTACCGCGGCTACCGCGCGGACATCATCGAGGAACACCTGAAAGAGCACGGCTTCGCCTACCACATGGAGAAGACCACGCACTACGACATCATCTCGGAGAAGCGCCGCCCCGGCTCATCGTACTGCTCCATCTGCGCGCGCCTCAAGCGCGGCACGCTCTACACGCTGGCCCAGCAGATGGGGTGCAACAAGATAGCGCTCGGGCACCACATGGACGACTTCATCGAGACCTTGCTTTTGAACCAGTTCTTCGTCGGCTCGCTGAAGGCGATGGCGCCCAGCATGCTCGCCGACAACGGCGTCACCACGGTGATCCGCCCCCTGGTCTACGTCGAGGAGAAGGAGATCATCCCGTTCTCGCGCAACAACCGTTTCCCCGTGGTGTGCTGCTGCTGTCCGGTCTGCGGCACGGCGGACCTGCAGCGCAAGAAGATGAAGGAGCTGCTGGAGACTTTGGAGCGCGACAACCCCTTGGTGAAGAAGAGCCTCCTGAAGGCGCTCTCCAACGTCCATCCGCGCCACTTGCTGGACAAGGGGCTGACCAGGACCCCCTCCTGACGCAGGTCGTTGGAGATATCCTTCACGGTGATGTACCCGCAGTAGATGACGATACCCAGTGCTAAAACGACCATCGGTTCCATACGCTACCTCCCTGCTTCGTGATGATCTCACCATAGCAGGACGGTGTGACAGAAAGTGTCGCAACTGAATTATCCACTCCACAAGGACCGCAAAGGACATGGCTCAAAAAGAGAAAAACATTCAGCGCATCAGACTGGCAGTACAGTGGGGATTCCTCCTGTTTTCCCTGTACCTCGGCGTAACCTTCTACCGTTTCGTGCTGCATTTCCGCTCCGGCGGGGCAGCGCCGTTCGTGGAACGCCCCGATGGCGTGGAAGCCTTCCTTCCTATTTCGGCCCTGGTGAGCCTCAAGGGATGGCTCACCTCGGGAAGCATCAACAACATCCATCCGGCCGCGCTGGTTGTCTTCCTTGCGGTCATCGCCGTTTCCTGGCTCATGAAGCGCTCGTTCTGTTCCTGGATCTGTCCGGTCTCTACGCTGACTGAGGTGTGCTGGAAGGTCGGCACCAAGGTGTTCGGGAAGAACTTCCGTCTCTGGCTCTGGGCCGACTGGCTGCTGCGGCCGATAAAGTACCTGCTGTTGGTCTTCTTCGTCGGATCGATCCTGGTCGTGATGTCGCCGGACAGCGTGCGCGACTTCATCGTGGGTGACTACAACAAGACGGCCGACATCAAGATGCTCGACTTCTTCCTGCACATGTCCGGGACGCCGCTGCTGGTGATCTCCGGGCTTTTGCTCCTCTCCTTCTTCTTACGCAACCCGTTTTGCCGCTTTCTCTGCCCGTACGGCGCGCTGCTCGGGCTGGTGTCGCGCTTCTCTCCGGCCAAAGTGGAACGCTGTGCCAAGGCCTGCATCTCCTGCGGCGGCTGCAACAGGGCCTGCCCTTCGTACCTGGACGTGATGCACGGCGAGCGGGTGAAGTCGGAGGAGTGCATCGGCTGCCTGCGCTGCGTGTCGAGCTGCCCGAAGCCGGAGGCTTTGCAGGTGCGGCTTAAGGGCGGGAAGGTGGTGAGCGGGGCGGTGTTCGCCGCAGTGGTGGTCGGGGTCTTTATCGGGAGCACGCTCCTGGCGCGTATTACCGGGCACTGGCACACCTCGATCCCCAAGGCGGAGTACCAGAGGCTCATCAACGAGGCGGACCGCATCAGCCATTAAGCCCTGTGATCGCAAGAAAAATGAAACGTCCCGCCGGGGTTCTACCGGCGG
Organism: Geomonas silvestris; assembly: GCF_014193515.1. GTDB lineage: Bacteria > Desulfobacterota > Desulfuromonadia > Geobacterales > Geobacteraceae > Geomonas > Geomonas silvestris. The sequence continues at coordinate 322,783 of NZ_BLXX01000005.1, forward strand.
GACGTTTTTGTTTGGGGGGGCGCTGGAAAAACGCCAAAACAACTGCAAATCCACCCCCGTCACTCCTTCACAAAAGGTCCATCCAGGAATTCCGGGGAAACTGGCAAGAGTCGCTCTAGAGCACTGCCGGCGGCCTTACGTCCTCCCCTTTGCGAAGGGGAGACAGAGGGGATTTGCGGTTCGCCTTCGTGGCGCGCGTATCGGACTGTGGCAACTCTGGATGAAATCCCCCTGTCCCTTCGCAAAGAGGGGGACGCGGGGCCGCCAGGGGAGGACGTGACGCCAACTGCCTTGTGGGGGAACGTACCTTTGTTTGAGTGGTAGGGGCGCATGATTGCGAACAAAAAAAGGGACGGCATCGCTGCCGTCCCTTTGTAGTTGCTGTATGTACTGCTTATCCTTCTTCTTCCTCGCCCAGCGCGATGTCGCGGTAGGCGCGGTCTTCTTCGAAGCGCTTGGTCTGGGCCTGCTGCTTCTCCAGGTCGGCCTTGCACTTCACACAATGGCGGGCGAAAGGAACAATCTTCAACCTGCCGATGGGAATCTCTTCTTCACACTCTTCACAAATTCCGTATTCACCTTCTTCAAGTCTTAGCAGTGCTTCATCTATGTTGCGCAGTTTCTCACGCTCACGGTCGCCCAGAAGCAGACCCAGTTCACGATCGCGTTCACTGGATGCCTGGTCGTAAATGTCACCACTGGGTTCATTCACCGGAATATCAGATCCGGACTTAACCGTTTTGTTGATCTCTTTAAGCGTTTCTTCCTTCATCTTAAGAAGCATCGCTTTCAATTCTTCGGGTTTTTCAGTCATGTATACTCCACTCCGTTTATTCGAGGTGCCCTAAAAGGCGACGCAATAATACAGCATTAAAGGGTCATGTCAAGTCAAAAGCCCTTACTGCACTATCTCACCGATCAAGTCGTAATCTGACGAGTCGGTGATCTTCAATCGGACAATATCGCCCACATTGGCATTCCCTGCAGTGATATAAACCTGCCCGTCCACGTCGGGCGCCTGGCGCGAGGAACGTCCCCTCAACAGCAGTTCGGTCTCCTCGCTGTAACCCTCAACCAGTACCTCTTCTTCACTATCGACCAGGGTGCGGTTGTGCTTGAAGGAAACCCGCGCCTGGGTGCGCATCAGTTTTTTGTGACGCTCGCGCTTGACGCGCTCGGAAACCTGGTCCGGCATCTCCGCTGCCGGGGTTCCCTCTTCACGCGAGTAGCAGAAGACGCCCAGGCGGTCGAAACGGGTCTCCTCGACGTACTGCAAAAGGGTCTTGAAGTCCTCGTTGGTCTCGCCCGGGAAACCGACGATGAGCGAGGTCCTGATGGCGATGTCCGGGATCTCGGTCCTGAGCTTCGTGATCAGTTCGCGGATCTGCGCCTCGCCGCTGCGCCGCCCCATGCGCTTCAGGATCGGATCGCTGATGTGCTGGATGGGGAGGTCCAGGTACTTGCAGACCTTGGGCTCGTTTTTCATGAGCTGGATGAGCGAGTCGGTGACCCCGTCCGGGTAGGCGTAGAGGAGGCGGATCCACTTGAGCCCCTCCATCTTGGCGAGTTCCTGGACCAGCTGTTCGAGCGTCGGCTTGTCTACGAGGTCCTTGCCGTAGGCGGTGATGTCCTGGGCGATCAGGTTGAGTTCCTTGACGCCGCCGGCGACCAGTCCGGCTGCTTCCTGGAGCAGGCTCTGCAGCGGGCGCGAGCGGTGGTCGCCGCGCAAGGACGGGATCACGCAGTAGGAGCAGCGGTTCGAGCACCCTTCGGCGATCTTCAGGTAGGCGGTGTAGTGCGGCGAGGACTGCATGCGCGGCAACTCGTCGTTGTAGACGAAGTTGGGGTCGCCGGTGTAGCAGAGCTGTTCGGTGCTGCCGCGCTTCTCGGCAACAATCTCGACGATGCGCGGGTAGTCGCCGGTGCCGACGAAGATATCGACCTCGGGGAGTTCGCGGGCCAGTTCCTCCTGGTAGCGCTGGGGGAGGCAACCGGTCACGATCAAGAGGTTGCAGTTGCCGTCGTGCTTGCGGTCGGCCAGGTCGAGGATGGTGTCGATGCTCTCCTGCTTGGCCTCTTTTATGAAGGAGCAGGTGTTGACGATGATGATGTCCGCCTGCATCTCGTCGGTCGTTACCTCGAAACCGGCCTGCGCCAGGTACCCGAGCATGACCTCGGCATCGACCAGGTTCTTGGGGCAGCCCAGGCTGACCAGGCTCACTTTTTCGGTTTTCTTCTCGCTCAAAAAAATACTCCTTGGGTAAACGGCTTAACTGTTGAGTGCTGCCGTGAAACTGTTTGGGACTAAAGGGACGGAAGGGACTGGATGGACGGACGGACCTTAGGCCCCAGCCCCTAGCCCCTGCCTCTAGCTCCTGAAGTTGACGAACTGCATGTCGATCTCCAGGTCCTTTCCCTTGAGCAGGGCGATGATGGCCTGCAGGTCGTCGATGTTCTTGCCGGTGACGCGCACCTGGTCGTCCTGGATCTGGCTTTGGACCTTAAGCTTGCTCTCCTTGATGACCTGGCCGATCTCCTTGGCTTTCTCCTTGGAGATGCCGACCTGCAGGGTGATGATCTGCCGCACCATCCCGCCGGAGGCCTGCTCGACCTTGCCGTACTGCAGCGCCTTGGGGGAGATGTTGCGCTTGATGAACTTGGACTGGAGGATGTCGATGATGGCCTTGAGGCGGAAGTCGTCATCCGCCAGGACCTTTACGGTCTCCTTCTCGAGGGTCACCTCGCTCTTGGACCCCTTGAAGTCGTAGCGCTGGCCGATCTCCTTCACGGTCTGGTTGATCGCGTTGTCAACCTCCTGCATTTCCACCTTGGAAACGATGTCAAACGACGGCATGCGAACCTCCTGAAAAGAATCGGGTCGAGGTCAGGTTGAGGTTTGGAAAACCTGCAAGCAGTCCTGAACCCTGTTATGTGTTGCTTGATCGCGGCGGGCTCGCCCGAGTGCTCAGAGCGTTGCCTCAACCTCGCCTTACCGCTTTATGACCTCGACCCCCGAGGGGACCTTGAAGGTGAACTTGCCGGAGTCCACGCCGCGGTTGGGCCTCACGTTGCTGTACTCGATCCGGGTGGTGTTGCCGGTCGGGTCGGTCACCATCGAGGAGACGATGGGAAACGGCGTGCTCGGGTGCCCCTTGGCGACGAACTGGTCCACGGCTGCGGCCTGGATGGTGAGCTGCAGCTTCGCCATGGCCGGGTTCTTCTGCTTCGGGGTGAGCTCGAGAACGTAGTTCCCTTTCTTGTCCTTCTGCTCGGTGCCGAAGGCGATGTTGAAGTCCTTGGAGACGTGGCCCATGCCGGTCAGGTAGTTGAGCGCGACCGCGTTGCCGCCGGCGAACATCTGCGCCAGGTCCATCACCATGACCTGCTTCTGGTCCGGCAGGTAGTACCAGACCTTCTTGCCGTTGCAGACGATCTGCTGCTTGGGCTTGGTGTAGTTGAAGCGGAACATGGCGTCCTTGCCGCCGCCTTTCTTGATGAAGAGCTCGCCGCCCCCCTTCTCTTCGCGCTTCATCGCGCTTATGGTGCTTCTCTGGCTGAAGTCGGCCTGCACGTCGTTGAGCGTGGCGTACCCCTGCTCGAGGGTGCGCACCACCTGGTTCAGGTCGGCGGCGGAGCAGAGCGAGGCTGCGAAGGCGATCAGGACACTGGTAAGGACGGCAATTCTGGTAACGCTCATTTTTTCTCCCCCGAGAAGCTGCAAAGGCGACACTCTGTCGCCTCGGCCTGCTTGGTACGCTGCTTTTGAGCCCGACGCGGCACGCGGGCTGGGACCCGGCGTACTCCTAGGGCGACATGACCGGCCATTCTGCCATACAACCCGAAGCCACGCAACTTCTTTTAGTTGGCGGCGCCGGCGCCCGGAACGACCTGCCAGGAGGCGGCCTTGGGAGCCAGGTAGATGCTGCCGGGGCAGGATTCCCCGTCGATAAGGACGCGAGCCTCGAGAATCACGGCTGCCGCCGCGGCCGGCGCTTCGCCGAGTGCGACCGCCACGAGTGCCCCTGCCTCCCCCTGCCTGAGGACCGGGGGGGACGGGAGCAGCGGGAGGTGCAGCGCTTCGCCCAAGGCGTTGAGGCAGGCGGAGCCGAGGATGTTGCCGACCTCCTGCAGGGCCGAGAGTTCCAGCTCGGAAAGGGGATGTTTCGGCGCTGCCGGCTCGTGGAGGAGTAATTCGAGGATGCGCCGGGTGCTCGCGGCGCTCAGCACGACGCTGAAACTGCCGGGGAGGTCTCCGAGTATCTGCAGGCTGAGCAGGGTTGCCGCGTCGGAGTGCGCCGCTGTTCCCGATGCCGGCAGGGCGTCAGGCTGGCCCAGGCGCGGCTCTTCGCAGCGGACCGGTGCGCCCAGGAGTTGCTCCAGCGCGCCGGCGGCCTGGCGCAGGGCGATTGCTGCGGCGGTTTTGAAGGGGGCGGGGTCGCCATCACGCAGGATGAGCGGTGCAGCGATTGCCTGGAAGGTTCCCTTGGGGTTCATAGGAGATCCGCGATGTCCAGCAGGGTTATCAGTTCGCCGTCCCCAAGGACCGCCCCGCCCCCCAGCCCCGGGAGTTTGGAGAGCGGCCGACCAAGCGGCTTTATGTAGAGTTCGTGCTGCCCGAGGAGCCGGTCCACCACGATGCCGACCCGCCGTCCCTTCGCCTCGGTCACGAAAAGCGGCACGATGCCGTCGGGGAAACGCCCCAAGGGGAGCCCCAGGGCACGGTTCAGGCTCAAAAGCGGCAGCGCCTCGTCGTCCAGGTGGAAAACGGGACGGTTGCCGACCGTGGCCATCTGGTGGCGCCGCAATTCGAAGGTGCGCAGTACCGCAGTGACCGGCACCGCCCCCTTGATGGGACCGCACTGCACCACCAGCGCGTGGATGATGGCGATGGTCATGGGGAGGGTGAGGGTGAAACTGGTCCCTTTGCCCGGTTCGCTCTCGATGGCGAGCGTCCCGCCCAGTTTCTGGATCGAGGCGTTCACCGCGTCCATGCCGACGCCGCGACCGGAGACGTCGGTCACCTCGCGCGCCGTGGAGAACCCGGGGATGCAGGAGAGCATGAGCGCCTGGCGCGGCGAGAGCTGCCCCGCCTCTTCGGGGGAGATGAGCCCTTTGCGGATCGCCGAGGCGATCATCCGCTCGGGGACCATGCCGCGGCCGTCGTCGCTTACCGTCACCAGCACGCGGTCCCGGTCCCGGGCCACCGAGAGCCGCACCACGCCCCGGGCCGGCTTGCCGGCCGCCACGCGGTCGGAACTCTCCTCCATGCCGTGGTCCACGGCGTTACGCAGCATGTGGTTGATGGGATCGACCAGGCTCTCCAGGATGCTGCGGTCGAGACCTATCTCGCGCCCCACGATCTCGAAGTGGAGCTCCTTGCCGCTTTTTTTGGCGAGGGCCCGCACCGAGCGCTGGAAACGGTCGGCGATCGCCTCGAAGGGCATCAGGCGCACCTTCATCACCTCGTCGTGCAGGGCGCGCAAGAGCTTGGCGGTCTCCCCCACGGCCTCGCCCAGCTGGGGAGAGGAGAGGTCCCGGTTGATGCTCAGGAGCCGGTTCTTGTTGGTGATCAGTTCGCCGGTCAGGTTGGCCAGGTGGTCCAAAAGCTCGGTCTTCACCCGAACGCTGGTCACCTCGAGTTCCTTGGCGCGCTCGGGCTCGGCGGGCGCTGGGCCCGGGGACGGCTCGGCAGCCGGTGCGGCTGCCGGTGCAGCTGCCGGTGCGGCTGCGGCGCTCGCAACGGCTGTGGCTGGCGACGGCTGTGCGCTCGGAGTCGGGACCGGTTCCGCTGCCGACCGGGGAGCTGGCGGGGCCGGCGTGTAGCTCGCCAGCCGCTCCGGCAGGTCCCCCGCCGGGGTGCGCGGCTCCCGCCCCGCCTCCAGGTCGACCAGCATCCGCTCGATGAGGTCGCTCCCCTCCAAAAGGAGGTCAGCCACGCCGGAGTCGAAGACGAGCCCCTGGTCGCGGACCCGGAGCATCAGGTCCTCCATGCGGTGGGCCACCTCGACGACGTCGCCGTACTCCATGGACGCAGCCATCCCCTTCAGGGAGTGGGCCCCCCGAAACAGGGTGTCGATCCCGGCGCGGTCCTCGGGACGCTCTTCGAGCCCGACCACGGTCTCGTTGATGGCCCTCAGGTACTCCCGGGCCTCGGACAGAAAGAGGCTGCGGTACTGCGACATGTCCATGTGTTATCCCCCGCAGACGTCCCGGAGCACCTGGACCACGTGCTCGGGATTGAAGGGTTTGAGTATGAACGCCCTGGCTCCGGCCTCACTGGCGGCCTGGGTCATCGATTCCTGGCCCACCGCGCTGCACATCACCACGCGGGCGGCGGGGTCGAGCGCCATGATCTCTGCGAGCGCCTCGATGCCGCTTTTGTTGGGCATCACGATGTCCAGGGTGACCAGCTCGGGGGAGCTTTCCCGGAAGCGGGCCACCGCCTCGTTGCCGTCGGCGGCCTCGGCCACCACCTGGTACCCCTGTCCTTCCAATAGGTCGCGCAGCATCTTTCTCATAAACAGCGAATCGTCGACTACCATGACCGTGGTGGCCATTTACTCCTCCTGGACCTGCGCGTGATCTGTTGCCCGCTTTCCCCGCGAGGGCGGCGCCGCCGCCCGGGTCAGGCCGAGCCGGCCAGCCCCTTTTCCAGGGAGTCGAGCAGCGTCCCCACCCTGAGGAGCCGGTACGCCCCCTGTGCCGTCTCGAGGACCTCGTCCCAGAGACCGCCGTCGCCGGCGCTGCGGGCGAGGACCGTGGAGGCCGGCACCACGGACTGGACCCCGTCCACCCAGAGTGCCAGGCCGGCGAGCCGCGTGTCGAGCACCAGGACCTTCCCCTGGTTGCGCGTCTGGCGCCCCTGGCCGAGGTAGAGCCTCAGGTCGACCAGCGCGGTGAGTGCGCCGTGGAAGTTGATGAGCCCGACGAAGTGGGGCGGCGCCTTGGGTATCGGGTAGCTCTCCAGGGGCTCCATGACCTCGGCCACCTCCTGGAGTTCGAAGGCGTAGCCCTTCCCGTGCAGCGTGAAGAGAAGCAGGCGCTCCTCCATCACGCGTCCTCGTCCGTCTGGGCGAGTGCCACGGGGACGGCGGGCTCGGAGTCGTCGAGCCTGAAGCGCTCCACCGAATGCAAAAGCTCGTCCGCAAGTTTCGCGAGTTCCTGGGTCTGGTAGACCATCTCCTGCATCGCCGCCGACTGCTCTTCGGTGGCGGCGGAAACCTCCTCGGTGGAGGCGGCGTTGTCCTCGGCTATCTTGGAGATCTCGTCCATCATGGTCACCATCTTCTCGGCGCCGGTGGTCTGCATCTGCGACAGGTCGGCGATGGAGTTGGCGCGGCGCTCGGTCTCCACGACCGTGGCCAGGATCTGCTGGAACGAGTCGGCGGTGGTGTCGAGGTTCTTCTTGCCGGCCCCCACGCTCTTGGAACTGTCGTTGATGGTCTCCTGGAGCCGGCGGCTCTCCTGCTTGACCACGTCGATCATCTCCACGATGTCGGTCGCCGACTTCGCGCTGGTGTCGGCGAGCTTGCGCACCTCCTCGGCGACCACCCCGAAACCCTTGCCGGCTTCGCCGGCGCGGGCCGCCTCGATGGAGGCGTTCAATGCGAGGAGGTTCGTCTGGCGGGCCAGGTCGACGATGAAGTCCGCCACCTTCCCCACCTGCTGCAGCTTGGCGTTCAGGTCCATGAACTGGATGCTGATCAGCTCGATCGAGTCGAAGAAGCTCTTCATGCGCATGAGCGAGTCGTTGGCGAGCTCCCCGCCGCGCTGGGCGGTGAAGCTCGTCTCGTGCGCCGCCTTGGCGGTCTCCTTGGCGCGGCGGGCCACCAGGTCGACCGAGATGGCCATGTCGTGGATCACCTTGGAGGTCTTGGAGACCATCTCCGCCTGGTTCTCGGCACCCAGCGAGATCTGCTCGATCGCCTGGGCCACCTCCTCGGTGGAGGCGTTCACCTCGAGGGCCGAGGAGGATAGGGTGCGGCTGCTCTCGGAGACCCGCTCGGAGGTGGCGCGAATCTGGCGCACCAGGGCGCGCAGGCTCTCCAGCATGGCGTTAACCGAGTGGGCCATGTCGTTGGTCTCGTCCGGGAAGCGGGAGCCGGGGAGCTCGACGTCCCGGGCCAGGTCGCCGTTACTGATCCCCTCGGTCGCACCGCGCAGCAGCTGGATGTTCCGGGTGAAGCGCTTGGAGAAGAAGGAGCCGAGGATCAGGCCGATGGTGAGCGCGACCACGTAGGAGAGCACCTGGGTGATCTCCGGGGCGTAGTTCAAAAGCTTCACCCAGCCCGGGATGAATGCCACGCAGGCGATGACGGCCAGGAACCCGAGGATGAATTTGTACCCGATCTGGATATACATGGTCGACAGACTCCTTTAGCTGAAAATCCCGTAAGGGGAGAGACAACGTGATTGCACGGTGCGCCTAAGGCCGAGCCCGGCTCAGATCACCTGGTAGATCCGTTCCACCGGGCAGATGGTCCGGAAGCGGCGGCGCGTCGAGGCAAAAAGCGATTCCGACTTGCCCAATACCAGGACCCCTCCCGGCCCCAGCGCGTCGGCGAAGCGGTTCAGGATGGTCTCCTGGCGGCTGCGCTCGAAGTAGATCAGCACGTTGCGGCACAGGATGAGGTCGCGGGGGCCGGTGGCCGGCTCGTCGTTCAGGTCGGTGCGGCAGAAATTCACCAGCTCGCGGACCTCCGGGCTCAGGCGGTAGCGCTCCCCCTCGCGGCTGAACCAGCGCCGCATGAGATCGGGCGGCACCTCCTTCAGGCGGTCCGGGTGGTAGAGGGCCTGCCGCGCCAGTTCCAGGGTGGTGGCGTCCACGTCGCTCGCCTCGATGCTCACCTCGCCCTGCAGCACCAGGTCCGGAAACTGCTCCTTCATGATGAGCGCGAGGCTGTAGGGTTCTTCGCCGCTGGCGCACCCAACGCTCGCCACGCGGATCCCCCGGTCCAGGCAGCGCTCGCGCAAAACCAGCGGCAGGATCTCGTAGGCCAGCTTTTCGAAGGTCGTGGGATTCCTGAAAAAATGGGAGACGTGGATGGTGAGCACCTTGAGCAGGTGGTCGAGTTCGTTGCTGTTGCGGGAAAGCAGAGCGCCGTAGGCCTCGGGGGTGGGGGACTGGGTGGCGCGCACCCGGATGCCGATGCGCCGTTTGACGCACTTGTCCTTGTAGCCGTCAAGGCTGAAGCCGCAGCGGTCCTTGAGGATCCTTCCGATGCTGTCGAAGGTTTCCCGGGAGATCTCTTCCGGATCGATGGCGCGCGGCACGGTCAGCATGCGGTGGAACTATCTGGGGCGGTCGCGGGGGGGCGCGCGCCGGGTGCGGTCGGGGACATCGGGAACCTCTTCATGGGCGCCGGCTGGAGTCAGGAATCCATAGCAAATTGCAGGGGAAAAGTCAATTGCGGTACGGGTACGAGGCTTTTCGGCAGGAACACGGTTGAGGTTGAGGACGATTCCCTCTTTGGGAAGGCGAGGGGAGTAGCGGGCAGCACACAAAAAAAGCCCCGCCTAAGGAGCGGGGCTTTTTTTGTGGCGGAGCCTAGGAGGCCAGGTACTGGGCGATCTTCTCGGTGAGGGTGCCGTAGATCCGGCGGCACTCCTTCTCGTCGCGCTCCAGGAGGGTGACCCGGAAGCCCAAGAGGTTCGTGTTGAAGGAGGAGAGCGGCACCACGCAGATCCCGGTGTGGGCCAGCACGTAGTAGACGAAGCGCTTGTCCGGCGCAACACCCGGCTGGTTCACGATCCCCTCCACCAGCTCGCGCACCTCGGCGTTCTCGATGGGGAGCGACTGGCGGCCGTTCAGCACCCCCTCCTTGAAGGGGACCGCCATGTAGAAGGCGCCGTTGGTGCGGTTCACCGCGAGCCCCGGCACCTTTTTCAGTGCGTCGTAGGTGATGTTGCTCATCCGCTCGTAGCGCTCGATGCGCTCCTTCAGGTAGACCTGGTACTCGGGGTGCTTCATGATGGCCGGCAGACAGCGCTGGGGGAGCGTCGTGGAGCAGACCTCGTTCATCTTGGAGGAGAGGATCGCGTTGACGAACTTCTTGAAGCGCGGGTCGCGGTTGCCGTTGTAGACCTCAATCCAGCCGCAGCGCGAACCGGGCCAGGGGAGCTCCTTGGAGATCCCTTTCATGGCGATGGCCGGCACCTCGCCGATCACGTCGGAGATGGGGACGGTCTTCTCGCCGTTGTAGACGATGTTGGAGTAGACCTCGTCGGCGATGATGAAGAGGTCGTAGGCCTTCGCGATGGCGACGATCTGCTTCAGCACCTCGACGGGGTAGACCATGCCGGTCGGGTTGTCCGGGTTGATGAGCATGATCCCGGAGATCTGCGGGTTGTACTTTACGTGGCACTCCAGGTCTTCCATGTCCGGATACCAGTTGTCCTCCGGCTTCAAGCGGTAGCAGACCGGAATCGCGTTGGCATGGGCGGCCTCGCCGATGGAGTGGGTGGTGTAGGTCGGCGAGGGCATGAGGACCCGGCTTTCGGGGCGCAGGTTGCCGTACACCTTGGCGATCGCGTCGCCCAGCCCGTTGAAGAAGATGATGTCGTCGGGGGTGATCTGGGCGCCGCCGCGGGCGTTGGTGAGGGCGCAGACGAACTCGCGGGTCTCCAGGACGCCGCGGGTCGGGCAGTAGGCGTAACTGTCGTCTTCCATCGCGGCGCCAGCCACGATCTCCTTCATCCAGGCGGGGATCACCTCGCCCTTCACGATCGGGTCGCCGATGTTCTCCCAGTTGATCTTCACCCCGAAACGCTGGACCTTCTCGGCGACGTTGACGATGTTCCTGATTTCGTAGGTCAGTTCTCCGGCTCCGGGAGCCACAATGTCGTTACGCATCTCTGTTTTCCCCCATGAAACATTGATTTGGTATGTGTGAATTATAAAAAGCTGTTACAACGAAAAAAGGCCGTGGGTGTCCCCCACGGCCTTCAGTCAAAATTCTAGTTTTGAATCAGCAGTGGCGGCTCCGTTAAGGTTTGGCCGCTGCTGCCGACGAATGGACACTGCCACTCAATGTAACGCTGTTCGTATTCATGGCTAACTCGAATACCATGCGGTCAGGGGAAAGTCAACGATTTTTGTCTGGGAAAAAATCAGGGGGAAACGGTGAGGCGGCCGTCGGCATCGCGCCAGCGCAGCCACCCCGCCGGGCGCTCCAGGCGCACCCAGTCCTCGGCCACCTGGACGACGCGCACCCGCTGGTCCCGGCTCACGCTCCCGGCGTCGGCGCTTGCCTCGCGCGGCGCCCCCTTCAGGGCATAGAGGTTCTTTTTGAGCCCGGGAAGCACCTTCACCTGGCGGCCGACGAGGTAGTCGTCCCAGCTGCGGTACTCCCAGGCGCGCGCCCCTTCCACCCAGCCGGCGCGTCCGGCGTCGTCCCAGGCGAGTTTGAGCCAGCTCCCCTTGGTGGCGTACACCGCGAGGACCGGATGCTCGCGGTCGCCGGAAAGCCGGGGGAGCGCGCCCAGGTCGAGCTCTGCCAGGCGCTCAAGTCCCGGTTCCGCGTAAAAGGGGAGCGGGGACGCCTCCGGGCCCGGCGCGTTCTGGGCCAAGAGCACCCCGCAGCCGCTGTAGGGGCGCAAGGGAGCCGCGGCCCAGGCGGTGGCGGCGATGAGGCAGGCGGTGGTCAGGAGAATAACGTAGCGCATGGTCTAGGCGAAGAGCGCGGTCAGGCGCGCGAGGTACTGGGCGGCCTCGGGGCTCCCCTCTTCGGGGGCGAACTCCCCCTTCTCGTCGGTTAAGAGCGGGAGGTAGGGGCCGGCCTTCGCCTCGAAGAAGATGGTCCCCGGTTCAAGCGACACCGCGGTGTGGTAGGTGCCGTGCGGCACGTCCGCCGCGAGCTTTTCCCCGCAGGCCTCGAGCAGCACGCTTTCCTGGACCTCGCCCTTTTCATCGAAGGTGACGACGCCGAGGCGCCCGCGCAGGCAGACGAAGGTCTCGTCCTTCTCGACGTCGAGGTGCCGGTGCGGGCGGATGTAGGTCCCCGGCTCGATCGCGTTTAACAGCCGATGGCAGCAGGAGGCGTCGCTTTTATGCAGGTTGTGGTTCTTCCTCAGGCGGGGCGCGGTGCGGGCCTGGGCCGTGACCTGGTCCAGCAACGTGGTATCGACGACTTGCATTACCCCTCCACCAGGGCGAACTCGTTGCCGTCCGGGTCGGCGACGACCGCCATCTTGCCCCAGGGGGTGATCTCCAGGGGCTCGGTGAAGCGGGCCCCTTTTTCCTGCAGGCGGGCGCAGAACTCCTCCAACCCCTTCACGGTGAAGGTGATGCCGGTGTGGCGCCCCACCAGCTTCTGGGCGTCCTCGTGCAGGGCAGTGGCGACCCCCAGCGTGGTCCCCTGGCCGGTCAAAAACTCCATCATGAACTCGGTCTCCTGCCCGACAGCAAGACCCAGCCACTCCCGGTAAAAGGTGCGGGCTGCGGGAAAATCGCGAACGAAAACCACCACGTTCTTCATTTTTTCTACCATGAGAACCACCTTCGATGTTATGTTGTGACAGCGTTTTAATACATAGCAGAGAGGGCCGGCGCTGGCAAGAGTTATTGAGCCGCGCGAGCGCACCAGGCGCGCCCTTAACAGGGGGGTATCGTGGGGCAGAGATTCGTACCCAGGGAGGTCTACGTCGCCTCCTCCTATATGGCACCGGTCGGGCGCTACAACGGCCGCGAGCGCGAGGGGCTGAGCTTTCTGGAGATGGCCGAGAAGGCCGGCGAGGTCTTTTCCGGGAGCCGCCTGAGGCGCCAGGACATCGACGCGGTCGTGGTCGGCTGCCAGAACCCGGTCGCCTTTTCCGGGGTGGACAACACCGCGGCCAAGGTGGCGGGGGTGCTGGGGATTTCAGGCGCCAAGTCGGTGCTCATCGACACCGCCTCTTCCTCGGGCGCCTCGGCGCTTGAGTACGCCTACCTGCAGATTGCCTCGGGGCGCTGCGACCACGTGCTCGCGCTGGGGATCCAGAAGATGAGCGACGTCCCGACCGCGCAAGCCACCCGCATCGTCGCCGGGGTGATCGACAGGGACGAGGCGGAGTTCGGCCTCACCATGCCCGCCTGCGGCGCCTTGGTGGCGCGCTCGCTCATGGAGCGCCTGAAGCTCTCCGAGGAGGAGTGGACAGCCTTCTCGGCGCTTCTGACCCAGCGCTCGCACCGCTTCGCCGCCAAGAACCCCGACGCGCACCTGAACTTCGAGATCCCGCTCGAGGAGTACTACCGGCAGATCGTGGACGGGAAGAACTACCGCTACTGGTGGCCCCTGCGCTACCACGACTTCTGCCCGATGTCCGACGGGGTCGCCGCAGTCCTCTTGAGCGCCACCCCCCACGAGGTGATCGTCTCCGGCGTGGGGAGCGCGACCGACATCCCGACCATCGCCGACCGCCCCTACTTCCACTCCTTCCCGGCCACGGTGCGCGCCGCCGCCGAGGCGTACTCCATGGCGGGGATCAGGGACATCACCAGGTTCGCCGGGAAGATCCACGTGAACATGCACGACCCCTTCAACGGCTTCGGCCCGGTGAACATGGTCGATCTCGGCTTCGTGCCGAGGCGCCGCCTGGTTGAGGTGCTCTTGAACGACGAGATCACCGGGTTAAACGGCGCCTTCCCGACCAACGTGACCGGCGGCCTCAAGGGGCGCGGCCATCCGCTGGGGGCGACCGGGATGATCCAGATCGTGGAGAACCACCGGCTGATCACCTCCGGAGCCTTCCAGGCGGGGCTCGCCCATTCCATCGGGGGGCCGATCAACAACAACGTGGTGACGCTTTTGGAGCGGACCAGTCACTACCGGAACCGGCCGCGGCCGGAGGTGAAGAGCTGGGGGCTGCCGCAGTTGGGACACCTGAAGCCCAAGCAGGTAAACCTGGCCGAGCTCATGGGGGCCCCGGGGAGGATGGAGGGGCGCTTCGTGACCGCCACCACCCGCTTCAACTTCAAGACCGGGGCGCCCGAGGCGGTCATCATCGTGGTCTCCTGCGCCGCGGCCGGCGGAAGGTACTCGTTCTTGTTCGGCATCGGCGGCGAGCACTGCGACGAGGTGGCCCGCCTCGCTCCGGGGGACGGGGTGACCCTGGAGAGAAACGGCGAGGAGATCCTGGTGAACCGGATACCGGTGCGCCGCTTCTACCAGCGCACCTGGAACGGGATGCTGGAATTGGCCGGTAACGGCTGGAAAAAACTCACCGGAGGCGGGGCTCCCCAGCCGTAACGGGGGGCCCGCGCTTTGGCGTTGCGTCAGCGCGCGCCTACAGGTATAGTGTGCGCGCTTTTACTTTACGATCAGACGCGACGGAGACTGTAGCCACCCGTGTCGTACGCACTCATCAAACGTTTTACCGTGCTAGCGCTCCCCGCCGCGCTGCTTGTCGCAGCGTTCGCCGCCCTGCAGCGGCTACCGCTTTTGCCGGCACCGCAGCAGGAACTCACCGCCTATGCGCCCTACCTGGCCCTCACCGGAGGCTTCGGGCTGAGCCTCGCCTTCAACCGCGGCCGGATCTTCTTCGCCCTCATTTTGGTGGCCGCGCTCTACCTGGTGCAGCGCGGGGCGCTGGCCCAGGGGGTGGGGGAGCCGGTGCCCCGGGTGCTCTTTCTGAGCCTCTCCGTTATCATCCCGGTGAACCTCACGCTTTTCTGCTTCATGCGCGAGCGGGGGATCTTCAGCCACGCCGGGCGCCTGCGGCTGGGATTTCTGGCCGTCCAGGCGCTCGCGGTCTACTGGATGGCCCGCTTCCGCCAGGACTACAGCCCGATTGCCGAACTGCTCGCCCACCCGTTTTCCCGGTGGCCCGCCTTCGCGAGGTTTCTGCTCCCGCAGTCCTCGCTGTTCTTTTTTCTGGTGGCCGACCTCCTGGTGGCGCTCAGGGTCTTCAAGCGGCGGCTCCCCATCGACGTGGCCCTCTTGGGCAGCCTCATCGCCCTCGGGATCGCCCTGAACCGGGTGACCACCCCCTTTGCACCGGCGCTCTTTGTGACCGTTGCCGCGCTTTTGCTGACCATCGGCGTCCTGCAGGACTCGCACAGCATGGCCTTTACCGACGAATTGACCGGGCTCCCCTCGCGCCGCGCCCTGAACGAGCAGGTGATGGGGCTCGGGCGCAGCTACGTGGTGGCGATGCTGGACGTGGATCACTTCAAGCGCTTCAACGACACCTACGGGCACGACGTGGGTGACCAGGTGCTCAGGATGGTCGGCTCCAAGCTCGCCAAGGTGAAGGGGGGCGGGAGGTCCTTTCGGTACGGCGGCGAGGAATTCACCATCATCTTCCCCAAGCGCTCGCTTAAGGAGGTGACGCCGCACCTCGAGGAGTTGCGCGAGACGGTGGCGACCTACCAGCTCTGGCTGAGGGGGGAGGATCGCCCCAAGGAGGCGGAGCAGGGGAAGGCCAAGCGCTCCGGCGGGGCCGGCGGCAGCGCCGCGAAGTCGGTCTCGGTCACCATCAGCATCGGCGTGGCGGCGGCCAGCGAAGCGCTGCGCACCCCGACCGAGGTCATCAACGCCGCGGACAAGGCGCTCTACCGAGCCAAGCAGCGCGGGCGCAACCAGGTGGCGACCTAGAGGCAGGTTGAGGCAGGTTGAGGCGCCATCTTTCCCCCGGCTTGCCTCTGCAGCTGAGGCGTGTGCCAGAGCGGGGGACGCCTGGCGGAATTTATACATATCAGGCCCGCACCAAGTGGTCGGGCGGTTACCCACTCAAGGAGAACTCCGTTTCATGTTCAAGTTCATCGGCATACTGTTTCTGCTTTTTATCGTGCTCTTTGTCGCCATCATCATCGAGGAGAGCTTCGTGGGTGGCCGGCGCCGCCGCAAGCTGGAGAAAAAAGCCCGCGAGGCCGCGCTCAAATCGGACAACGAGCAGTAACCATTGGCTATTCCCGCCCAACCGAAACCGTTGTCCTCTCCCCGCCGTGGGAGGGGGGAACGCTCCCGTCTCGTCGGACCCGTTTCGTCGGTCAGAAAAATCCCTCAGCCACAGGCTAAATGCTTGACATAGTGTCATTAGCTGGAGTAGTTTAATTTCCGCTAATAGCCTTTACTCTCATAGCAAAGGATGCCGACTCTCATAGAGTTTTTTTATCCTGTATGCCAGCGCCCGGGCCTCAGTCACAGGGCTGAATCGGTCACCTTCGGGATAGTTGCGGTGAAGGCTTTGTAGGTATTACGCCGAGACGGCGCCCGTTTGGGAGGCCGGTTTTCAGAGGATGTTGATGTCGAAGCAGGTGAAGGTAACGGCGATCGTCGGCAGCTACCGCAAGGGCGGGATGATCGATCAGACCGTGGATGAGATGCTGCAGGCGGCCCGGGAGGAAGGGGCCGAGGTTTTCAAGGTCTACCTTTCGGATATCCGGGTGGAGTTTTGCACCAACTGCCGGCTCTGCGCCCAGGAGTCCGGGGCGGCACGCGGTCTTTGCCCGATAGCGGACGAGATGGGGGCCGTACTGGATCGTCTGGAGGCTTCCGACTCCATCATCCTGGCCTCGCCGACCAACTTCGCTACCGTTACCGCGCTCATGAAACGCTTTATCGAGCGGCTGGTCTGCTACGCCTACTGGCCCTGGGGCGCTCACGCGCCCAAACCGCGCAAGCGGGATTTGAGCCGCCGCGCGGTACTGGTCGCCTCCTCGGCGGCACCGGCTTTTCTGGCGCGGCTGGGGACCTCGCTCATCAAGCTGCTCAGGCAGGCCGCGGGCCTCTTGGGAGCCCGCACCGTCGGAGTGCTCTTCATCGGTCTTGCCGCCCGGGAAGAGCGCCAGTCCCCCAGTGACCGGATCAGGAAAAAGGCCCGGGTGCTGGGGAGGAAACTCTCCCATAGCGAGGCCTGAGGGCTTCCCGGAAAAGCGGCGGCTTACCCGTGATACGTTCCCGTGCTTCGGGATTTGGTTGATCTCTTCCAGCAGGTACTACGATCATCCCATCATTGAGTGAGGTGCTATGTTAATCCAGGGTGCATTCATGCATGTCAAGGATTCGGTGACGGCGGACCGGTTTCTCGCCCTTCTCGCGGATCAGGCGCCGCAGGGCCACTACTTCGTCGCACAACCGCCGCCGGGTATCATCATGACGGCTGCCATCGACTGGCGGGTCATCCTCCCCGACAACGAGGCCGCCGCTGAGCTGGCCACCGCCCTGTGGCGGGGGTACGAGTCGCTGGTGAAGCCGCTGGGGAAAAGAAGCCGCCACGAAAAGCCCGGGATCTTCATCCAGATCAAGAACCTGGCGGGGGATTGCGACCAGTTCACCGTCGGCACCGATGTCGACAAGAAGGACGGCTTGCTGCACCGGGTGAAGGAGAGCGTTGCCGTGCTGTCGTCCCGCAACAACGAGGCGGTGCTCAGGGAGATCGAGCAGACCTCTTCCTCCGATTACTGGCGCAGCTTCACCGGCCAGTCCTAAAAACGTCTGCGCGGGCCGGCGCTGCCACCACCCGCGCAGATCCCGCACCGAGGCTCTCGGCAGGCGGTGCCGCACCTGCCGAATGCTTACTTGCCCTGCGTCGTTTCGTCATCCCCAGCCTAGAACCCTCCGCGCTTGACACGGGTCTTTATTGGTATTCAATAATGCAACGGCCCGCATCGCACCTTTCACCATCGTAGTGCTCCTCTTCGCGGCGCAGCTTCTCGCGCCCCCCCTGCTGCGTGCAGCCGACCCGCCAACTTCCTGCTCGGAAGCGACAGAAACCAATGAAAGAGGGCTCTGCAGCGAGTCCCCCGATCTGAACTTCAGCCCCGGCGCCTCGTCGATGGGGACCGGGGGGGCTCTCGACGGGCTTCAACCACCCGTACCGTTAGCTACGCCTCCCGCCGGTCCTGCTGCGCTGCAGGGCACGGGCTCCCCGGAGACGGGAAGCTGGCGCTGGAGGCGCGCCGGTTGGTGGGATTACCTCGGTTCCGGCCTGGCCATCGGGGCGACGCTATTTTCCGAGTCGGTGTACGGCGAGCCTGCTTCTCCGCGCTGGAGCGCGCGTAACGGGCTCGACGAGGGGGTGCGCGACCTGCTGCTGATCTCCAGCAAGCGCGGGCGCGAGATCGCCGAATTCTCCGGCGACCTTTTGATGGCTGCGCTGATCGGCGCTCCGGTGGTCGATGCCCTGACAAGGCTCGGGTTGCGGGACCGCAACTGGGACGCGCTCTGGCAGACCGAGATGATCAACCTGGAATCCTTCGCCTTCACGAGCCTTGCCTCCAGCGTCCTCATGAACAGCGTGCGCCGCGAGAAACCCTACGCCCGTACCTGCGCCGGTACCAACTGTGAAGACTACGAGGAGCGCAACCGGAGCATGCCGAGCGGGCACGTCGCCTTCGCCTTTACCGGGGCGGGACTCCTCTGTACCAACCACGCCTTCCAGCATCCCTACCAGGATCCGGAAAACGAGCGCCTGGCCTGCGGGGCCTCCCTGGGAGTCGCCGCGGCGACCGGCCTGCTGCGCATCATGGCGGACCGGCACTACACCACCGACGTCCTGGCCGGGACCGGGATCGGGCTCGTCTCCGGTTTCCTTTTGCCGCGGCTTTGGCACTACGGTTTCGGCCCCCCCCCGCCGCAGCCACTGAAGGGGAGGGGGGCGCGGCGCGAGGCTCTTTGACCCTGGTCCCGCAGCCCCTGGAAGGGGGTGCCGCACTCATCTGCCAGGTGCGGTTTTGACGGAGCCCGTGTCGCGCGGGGGCAAAGGAGCTGTCAGCTTCCCCCTCACCCCGACTCTCTCCCGCAAGGGGAGAGGGGGGCCAGCCGTAGCGTAGGAACGAGGACAGAGAACAAAAAGACCCCGGAGGCTCAGTTAAAGCTTCCGGGGTCTTCTGTTTCAGTGCTGCCGCGCACGCGCTACGCAGTGCGATGGCGCGAACTTCCCGCGCACCGGGTTTATTTCTTGTGGCAACTCCCGTCGCAGCTGCCGTGGCAGTGCCCCTTCTTCTTCCAGAGCGAGTGGTAGAGCAGGTAGCTGGCCCCCGCCAGGATGACCGTCGCAATGATCATATCCGATATTCCCATGTTACCCTCCAAATCCGAGTAGTTTTCCGCCCTGGTAGACCAGAAGCGCCATGCTCCAGGCGAGCACCATCTGGTAGCCGAAGGCGATGCCGTACCATTTCCAGGTGCCGAACTCGTGCACCATGGCGACCGCCGCGACCACGCACGGCATGTACAAGAGCACGAAGGTGATGAAGGCGTAGGCCGCCAGCGGGGTGAACTGCTTCTTGAGCTCCTCCCTAAGCGGCGTGCGCTCGGCGAGCTTCTCGGCGTCCTCGTCCGTGGAGAGGCTGGAGACCCCGAAGGTCGAGGTGACGTTGTTGACCGATTCACCGAGCGCCTTCACGAGCCCCGAGCCTGCCGTCTGGAGGTCCTGGGCAAAGGTCGGTTTCTCGGCCTTTTTCTCCTCGGCCTTCTTCACGTAGATCTCGCCCATGGTCCCGACCACGATCTCCTTGGCTACCAGCCCCGCGATGAGCGAGGAGCTTGCTTCCCAGGAGCCGAAACCCAAGGGGGAGAGTGCCGGAGCGACCGCGGCGCCCACCTGCCCCAGGTAGGAGTCGCGCTTGTGCTCGACGCCCCAGGGGAGGTTCAACAGGAACCAGACCATGATGGAGACCGCCAGGATGTAGGTGCCGGCTTTGACCAGGAAGTGCTTCCCTTTCTCCCAGGTGTGGATCATGAGGCTCTTAAAAGAAGGGACCCGGTACGGCGGGAGCTCCATGATGAACATCGGTGCGTCGCCCCTGAAGAGGGTCTTCTTGAAGATGAAGCCCATGACGATGGCGAGCACGATCCCCATCACGTAGAGCGACCAGAGTACGGTCCCGCCGTTTTTCGGGAAGAAGGCGCCGATGAAGACCACGTAGACCGGAAGCCGGGCGCCGCAGGACATGAGCGGCACCAAAAGGGCGGTGAGCGCCTTGTCGCGCGGGTTCTCCAGGGTCCGGGTGGCGTAGATGGCCGGCACGTTGCAGCCAAAGCCCAACAGCATGGGGATGAAGGACTTGCCGTGCAGGCCGATGGCGTGCATGGCGCGGTCCATCACGAACGCCGCGCGGGCCATGTAGCCGCTCCCTTCCAGGAAGGTGATGAAGAACATCATGGCGAAGATCATCGGCACGAAGACCAGGACGTTGCCGGTGCCGGCGATGACGCCGTCGGTGGCGAGCGACACGGTCCACTCCGGCGCGTGGATCAGCCCCAAGAGCGCCTCGGCCCAGTGCTTGAACGGGCCGGCGATCATCGAGGAGATCCAGTCGGCCAGGGGCTTCGAGACGTCGAAGGTGAGCTTGAACATGATCCACATGGCGGCGAGGAAGATCGGGATCCCGAACACCCGGTGCAGCACGATGCGGTCGATCTTCTCGGTGACCTCGGTGCGCGGGAGCTCGGGTTTCTTCAGCACTTCCCGGGTGAGGCCGGTGGCGAGCGAGTAGCGCACCTCGGCAAGCACCGCCTCGAGGTCCTCGCCGTGGGCGCGCCGCAAGTGATGCAGGGCTTCCGGGAGAAGCGTCTCCTCGGTGAGGTTGGTCGCCTTGCGCACCTCTGCGTCCCCCTCAATGAGTTTCAGCAAAAGCCAGCGCGAGGGATAGCGCTCCAAAAGCGCCGGAGCCGAAGTGCGCAGGTTCCCGGCGATGAACTCGGCCGCAGCCTCGATGTCCTCGCCGTAGTTAAGCTGGTGCGGCACGGCCAGCTGCGGGGATTTCTCGCCGCTTACCGCGACCTGCAGCAGCTGGTCGAGGCCGGTTTTCTTGGTGGCGGAGGTCGGGACGACCGGGATCCCCAGCATCTTCTCCATTTGCGCCACGTCGATGCGGTACCCCTTGGCCTGCGCCTCGTCGTAGATGTTGAGCGCCATGACCACCGGGATCCCCAACTCCATGAGCTGCACGGTGAGGTAGAGGTTGCGCTCCAGGTTGGTGGCGTCCACCACGTTCAGGATCAGGTCGGGGCGCTCCTCGACCAGGTAGTCGCGGGCGATGATCTCCTCCTGCGTGTACGGGGAGAGCGAGTAGGTGCCGGGGAGGTCGACCAGGCGGATCTTGGTCCCCTGGTACTCGAAGGAGGCCTCCTTCTTCTCGACCGTGACGCCGGGCCAGTTGCCGACGTGCAGGCGCGAACCGGCGATGGCGTTGATGAGCGTCGATTTGCCGGCGTTGGGGTTGCCGGCGACGGCGATGGTAAGCACCCGCTGTTCCACCGGACGCAGGTTCCCGTGCCTGTTGGCGGGTTCCTGCTCCTTCACTGCGCTCTGAGCGTT
The DNA here is from genome assembly GCF_014193515.1 of Geomonas silvestris. Taxonomy (GTDB): domain Bacteria; phylum Desulfobacterota; class Desulfuromonadia; order Geobacterales; family Geobacteraceae; genus Geomonas; species Geomonas silvestris. The sequence goes on from NZ_BLXX01000005.1 coordinate 344,026, forward strand.
CATGCCAGCACCTCCACCGCGATACCTTCCGCCTCGTTCTTGCGCAGCGAGAGGTTGTAGCTCTTGATGTAAACCTCGATCGGGTCGCCCATGGGGGCCACCTTGACGACCTTCACCTCCTCGCCCACCAACACCCCCATGTCCATGAGGCGCCGCTTCAAGGGGCCGATCGCCCCGATGGACACGATGCGCCCCTTCTGTCCCGGTTTGAGTACTGCCAGATTCATCGTCCCGCCTCCTTGATCAATATCTTCATCGCCATGCTGCGGTCCACGGCTATGCGCGATTCGTCTACTTTCAAAAGAACCGGGCTGCCGTTGTTGAGCATCTGCACCGTCTTGCCGATGCGCAGTCCGAGGTCCTCGATGCGGCAGTCGCACTTGGTTTTCTCACAGCAAGACGCGCTGGAAGGGGCGATCCTGATTTCGACGATCTCGCCGTGTTCGCCGGTACTTAATAGTCCGAGGGGTATCATGGCTTACTCCTTTTCTGGGTTGCGCTGCGCCCCAGCTCTCGCGTGTGCTTTGAACCGACGGTTCCGTAACTCACCTTGGCGCGCATGGGTGGCAAGCACCCGAACGCCAAAGGCGGTGCGGCAGGAAGGATCGAGCGAGAGCGTGGGAGCGCATCTTGGCTGCCTTAACTGTTTCTTGTCTGGAGGCTGGCTGGTGTCGCCGGGCGGCGACGTGGCTGGCTGGATTCCCTGGGCAGGGATTACTTGGTGAGGATGAGTTTTCCGTTGCTGGTGATGCGCAGCAGGTATTCGGCGTCGGCGTGCAGGATGATGAGTTCCTTGCCGCCGCCCATCAGTTCGGCGCTGGTGACGGTTCTAGGTTTGACTGCGTGGGCGCGTTTGGGGACGGCGGATTGGCTCTCCCCGCTGGCGACGTTCATCATGGGACCTCCTGGTGCTGCTCAGTTTATAGTAGCGCGGCCTCCGCACAGGGCGGCGCCAGCGCAGGAAACGCAATTAAAAGGGGTGCAGTCGCTTTCGGAAGAACCTGTGCTGCGGTCAAGGTGCGCAGCGGCGCCGGTAAAGACAGCCACGGCGTCCCAGGCCTCGGCCGCGTTCGGCTGCTGGTCCAGGAACCACAGTCCGACGCCAGCTGCCCGGGTGGACTGAGAAACTTCGCCTACCAGGCACTCCTGGCCGCTTATCATGGCTTCACGCATGGGACTTCCTCCGGCGGTGATGACTTCCAATTTCATTACAGCGACGCAAGTCAGGGTGGTTTGTTCGGTGCGCAGCGTGGGTAAAACCGTTACTGCTCCCCGCGCTGCGTGGTCTCTAGGCGGGGCCGTAGCTTCGAAGTGCCGAAGTTGCGGTGAATATGGTTTTGAAAATTGAATTCGTTTATAGCGTCGAGTTCCGCTGAAGTCAAGACAAAATTTGAGTTGGGGAGGATTGGGGTTGACGGGGTCAGGATAACTGGATACGGGGAGAATGCACGCCGGTTCCGGGGGAGGGCGTCGGGCATGCGGCTGCCATACGACTTGAGGAAGGCGATGCCGCGCCAGGGGGTCCTTAAAAGAGTTTTATCTTGGTAGCAGGAAGAATCGGATCAACGGGATACTGCCTTTCCGATAGGTGCCGGACTCTCTCCTGATCCTGAAACTATTTAGCGAGGGGCAGCTTGCCTGGGCAGATGTGTCTTCAAAAGCCGCGCCTTTGACATGATGACGATGGACCTTCCTCGTTGGCCAGGACCGGCGGGGCGGTCCCGCAGTCGATCATTAAAAAAAGGCCTTGACATCTTCGTGATCAGCCCTTATAAACGAAAACAACTTTCAAAACCGTTTCTCCTCCCCTCGATAAGCCAGCCCCCCAAAAGCCAGCCAAAGAGAACGATATCGGCATCTACACACACGGATGAGCTTGTCTCTGTTTGGCGCTCCCTGCGTCTATTCAGCTGCCGCAGCGCGTTTTTCTGTTCGGTGCGTGAAAGTGAATTTCAAAGTTGTTGCCGGGGCTTCCCCGACCGGCAGCCAGAGGCTTCTTTGCAACACAACCCAAAAGAAATCCTGAGAAGGTACCTGGCGGAGCGCGGCCTGAAGATCACCCGGCAGCGCTACATCATCCTGGAGGCCTTCATCGAGCTCGGCAGGCACCTGCACGTGGACGAGTTCTACCCGATCCTCCGGACCAAGTACCCAAAGATCGGACACGCCACGGTCTACCGGTCGCTTAAGCTCTTCGCCGAGTCGGGGATCGCCCGCGAGGTCCGTTTCGGCGACGGCCTCACCCGCTACGAGCTGGTCACCGACGGCGTGCGCCACGACCATCTTCTGTGCACCGCCTGCGGCACCATCACCGAATTCGAAAGCCCCGGGCTGGGGCAGTTGGAAGCAAGCATCGTCCAGAACCACGGCTTCAAGGTGCAGAGCCTGCAGATCGAGCTGCGCGGCGTCTGCAGCCAATGCCTGTCTTCCTAGCCGCAACCCGGCCTTCGTGCACGGGATCCGCACCACGTGAGTCCCTGTCTGGGACAGAACCGTTTTCATAACCTGCAATCGGAGCCGGTTGGGCTCCATAACCAGATCGAGGAGGGAAAGATGTACCTGAGGATTCGTTCGGCACTGGCCATTTCACTGTTGACGACCGTTCTGGCTGGCGGTCAGGCCTTGGCGCAGGTTGCCGGGGCGCAGCCCGAGACTGCGGCAGCTGCCGCCCCGCAGAGTGTAAAAGAGAAGAGGGGGGAGATCCCGGAAGAGGTGGGGAGCGAGCACTGGGCCTACCGGGAGATGGCGGAACTAGTGAAGAAGTACGCCGCCGACAAGCAACTCCCGCAGGGGAAAAGTTGCTCGAGACGCGAACTGGCCGAATGCCTGATCGCCGTACTGGACCGCATCGCCGATACTTACGAGAAGGAAGGAAACCGCCTGCTTCTGAAGGACGACCTGGAAGATATCACCGAACTGAAGCTTGCCCTGGACAACGAGCTCTCCCAACAGCAAAACTACCTGAAGAAACGCAAGACCATCGAAGAGATCCTCGCCCTGGTCGAGCCGGAGAGCCCGAGCTTCGTCTACAAGGTCGGGGTGAACGGCTTTCTGCGCGGCGAAGGCGCGCGTAACTACAACCTCCCCGACACCTTCAACTCCGGCCACAACGACGGGCGCTTTATCTACCGCGTGAAGCCCTACGCCTACTGGCACCCGACCGACTACCTCGACCTGCACGTGGAAGGGCAGGGGTACGGCTTCGAAGGGAGCAACGACCGCTACAGCAATTTCGGCCTCTACCAGGGCTTCGTCGAGGCGCGTCTCCCCGGGCACGACGTAGTCGGGGTGAAGGCGGGCCGCCAGGAGTTCGTCTACGGCAGCGCCTTCATGCAGGGCTCGGACACCGCCTTCGACGGGCTGACCTTCGACGCCGTCCGGGTGCGCCTGAAGCCGACCGCCTCGGTCAACCTCGACCTCCTGGGCGGGCGCTACGTGAAGGCCTTCTCCGGCGATGTCGGCGGCAACCTCTACGGCGCCTACCTCAGCTACGCCCCCTCCGAGGACAGCTCGCTCGACGTCTACTACCTGAGGGACTCCGGCGCCGAAGAGCGTCATGTCGGCGCGCATCTGGACAGCATCGGCCTGCGCAGCGTCTCCAAGGTGGGTCCCTTCGGGCTCGAGTTCGAGCCGGTGGTGCAGACCGGCCGCGCCTATAACGACGTGACCGGCGGTCACGACACCATCGACGCCTACGGCGGCCACCTGGACCTCACCAGCGAAGTCGAGGCCTTAGGCATGAAGCACCACTTCCTGGCGAGCTACGCCGTGGGCTCCGGCAGCCAGAACCCCAACCGTGAGTTCCGCAACCCCAACAACGACTCCTCCCTGGTAGGCGACATGCACGCCGTGGGGGATCTCTCCGGCATCGACGTGGGCGAGCACCACGCTTCCGGCATGCAGGTTTACAGCCTGGGCTGGGGAGTCGAGCTCACCGACCAGCTGAGCTTCTCAGCTACCGCACACAAGTTCGTCGTCTCCAGCACCGAGCCCGGGTTCAGCCACCGCATCGGCACCGAGGCCGACTTCAGCGTAAGCTACGCCTTCACGAAAGATCTCTCCCTGCAGCTCTCCTACGACCACATGTTCACCGAGCGCTTCTTCCGCGACGCCTCGGGGAGCGGTGACGACATCACGTACTTCTACGCGATGCTCACCTTCAACATCGACAAGACCAAGAAACGCGCCGTCAAGGTAGAGGGGTAGCCGGCCATGAAAAAAGGAGCGTCCATCGCCGTCGTGGTGACGCTGTTCGCCGCGGCGCTCATCGGCTGGAGCGGGTCCGACGCCCGCGCCGCCGGCGCCAAAAAGGGCAACGGTACCGCCCTCATCGAGGAGACCGGCGCCTATTTGAACCAGTCCCTGGCGCTTTATAGGAAGGGGGACCTCCCCGGCGCCAAGGCGAAGGCCCAGGCCGCCTACTTCGAGGTCTACGAGAACCTGGAGGGGCTGATCCGGGTCAACGTCTCGGCCCGCAAGAACATCGAGCTCGAGGAGGACTTCGTCACCATCCGCAAGATGATCGTCGCCAAGGTCCCGGCGGACCAGCTGGAGAAGAGCATCGGCGCGTTCCTGGTGAAGTTGCGGGCGGTCGGCCCGGAGCTGGAAAGCGGCATCGAGCTGGTCGGCGAGCCAGGCGGCAAAGTCGCGGAAACCGCTGGCAGCCAGGCGGCCGCACCGGCCTCCGGGAAAGAGGCGCGCGTCGAGCCGGTCTGGCGTCAGGCTGCCGACGGGATCGAGGCGAGCCTCACCCAGGCCCGGGAGACCCTGAAGAAAGGGGACGCCAAGGGGGCCGGCGACGAGGTCGTGCAGGCCCAGTTCGACGGCTACAAAAACAGCCTGCTCTCCACGGCGGTGCGCCGCTACGTCTCGCCCGAGCGCGACTTCGAGCACAACGCCTCCTTCAGCCAGATCGCCAAGCTGATGCGCGCCGGTGCCACGCCGGCCGAGGTGGAGAAGCACTGCAGCGAGCTGGTGCGTGCACTCAACGAGGAGCTTCCGACGCTGGGGCCGATCGAGGGTGCAATTGCCAAGGGGGATGCCGCCAAGCCGGCAACTGCGAGCGGTCCGGAGAAGGACTGGGGCAAGGTGGCTGCCGACCTGGTGGCCGAGGTCAACCGTGCCATCGGGCTCTACGGCAAGGGGGAGGCTGCCCAGGCGGTCGCCGCGGTGCAGGACGCCTACTTCGATATCTTCGAGGCAACCGGGATGGAGTCGAAGATCGGGGCGCGCGACGCCAACCTGAAGGCTGGTATCGAGGCGCACTTCAGCCAGCTGGTGGCCCAGATGAAGGGGAACGCACCGGCGGGCGAGCTTCAGGCGGCACTTTCCAGCATGAAGGCAGACCTGGAGAAGGCGACCCAACTGCTTGGCAAAGGGGGCGATTCGCCCAAGGCCCTGTTCCTCTATTCGCTCATGATCATCGTCCGTGAGGGGTTCGAAGCCATCCTGGTGATCACCGCGATCATCGCCTACCTGGTGAAGAGCGGCAACCGCGAGAAGCTCAAGGTCATCTACAACGCGGTGAGCTGCGCGCTGGTCTTAAGCGTCATCACCGCGGTGCTGGTGAAGTGGGTCTTCAAGACCTCCGCCGCCAGCCAGGAGGCGACCGAGGGCGCCACCATGCTCCTCGCCTCGCTGGTGCTCTTCAGCGTGAGCTACTGGATCATCTCCAAGGCCGAGGCACAGAAGTGGTCCAGCTATCTGAAGGAGAAGGTGGGGAGCGCGCTCTCCTCCAATTCGCTGAAGGGGCTCTGGTTCGCGGCGTTCCTGGCGGTCTACCGCGAGGGTGCCGAGACCGTGCTCTTCTACCAGGCGCTGGGAGCGGATGCCGGCGGCACCGGCCTGGGCGCCATCGCCGGCGGCTTCGCGGCCGGTTGCGCGCTCCTCTTCGTCATCTACCTGGTCATGCGCCACGGCGCGGTGCGGCTCCCGATCCGCCCCTTCTTCCTGGCCACCGGCGGGCTGCTCTACTACCTCTCCTTCGTCTTCGCCGGCAAAGGGGTGATGGAGCTGGTCGAGGGGAAACTCTTCGTGCCGTCCAGCATTTCGTGGGTGCCGACCCTGCCGGCGCTCGGGATCTATCCCTACCTGCAGACCCTCTTGCCGCAGGCTGCCCTGCTGCTGGCGGCAGTTGCCGCACTGATTCTCATGGGAAAGAAACGCCCGCAGCAGGCCGGAGCCTGAAGCAGCGAATACCGTCGCGGCACCGCCCGCACTAAAACCAAAAGCATGCCGGGCAGCCGGCCCGGACACACTAACGAGGAGGAGCACACAATGAAGAAGTTGCTGGCACTGAGCATCATGGTTCTTGCTTTCGCCCAGGGGGCCCTGGCGGCAGACAAGCTCAAGGAATACCCGATCGGCGAGGAGAAGGAGATCAACCACATGAAGGTGGCGGCGGTCTACCTGCGCCCCATCGACATGGAGCCGCGCGGCACCGACCTGCCGGCCTCCCAGGCCGACGTGCACCTCGAGGCCGACATTCACGCGCTGCGCGGCAACCCGAACGGCTTCGGCGCCGGCGAGTGGATCCCGTATCTCACCGTGAGCTACAAGCTGGTGAACACCGACACCGGCGCCTCCAAGACCGGGACCTTCATGCCCATGGTGGCCAAAGACGGCCCGCACTACGGCAGCAACGTGAAGATGATGGGGGCGGGCAACTACAAGCTCTCCTTCAGCATTGAGCCCCCCTCCAAGCAGGGGTTCGGCAGGCACACCGACGTCTTCAGCGGCGTCGGCAAGTGGTTCCAGCCCTTCAGCGCCGAGTACAAGTTCAAGTACGTGCCGATCAAAAAGAACTAGCCGGGATAGATTCCCCCGGGAACCAGCGTCCGGGAGGAGCCGGTGCAAGCCGCGGCTCCTCCCGGTCGTTGAGTTTCAGGCGCGGGGGCGTCGCAATGATGGAACGCGGCGTCCCCCAATTGGCAAAGAACACCGGGGAAGCGTGATCTTTAGTCGGCAAAGAATTTCTTTCCAAAGGGGGGGGACGCGGGGCCTCCTGTCGCGCTGCGTGGAAACGAATTCGAGGTGTCCGGGAATTCGCGGTGGAACCTTGTCAGAGGGGGGGACGTGAGATCCGCTGACGTGCGCTGGGAAGAGAGGGGATTGTGCGGGAATTACCCTTACCACAGTCTTGCTTACGACTGAGTAGCCGTAGTGCTCGACCATTCTCATGAAGTAAACCCTGCGGTGCCGGCTCACCGCGCGCCCGGGAGGAGAAGAGGATGCTTTCCTATTTTGTGCATTTCATGCGGGCTTTCCTGCCGCTTGCCCTGGTAGCCGGAATGCTGCTGCCGGCGTTGCGGCGCTCGCGCACCGGTGAGGCCGGGCGCCGGCTGATGGGCGCACCGGCGGCCGGCCTGGCGGCGGGGGTGCTTACCTACCTGGTGGCCTTGAAACTCGAGGCGCTGACCGCCTCGCGCGCCACCCTCTTCGGCCTGGGACTTACCGTCGCCCTCGCCGCGTCCGCTGTCTTTTTGGCGCGGCGCCGCCGGGAGCCCGGTTCCCTGGCGTGCTGGACGGCCCTTTGCTCTCAGGCGGCGCTCGCGGCAGCTGCCATGTTCAGCTTCCTTGCCGCAGCCGGAGAGGAGGCGCTCTCCGCGACCGCCGTGCTCAACTCCGAGCTGATCCTGAACCTGGGCGGCATCCTGATCGGGTTTCTTGGCTGCGCGATCCTCGTCCCGGTCTGCGCGGAGCTCGCCGAGCGCTCGCCGAGCCGCCGGCTGAGCCTGGGACTCTTCTTGATGGGGCTTCTCATCGCCGTTCCCTGGGGCGCCGACCTCCTGCTCGCCCTGATGCGCCTGGAGCGGATCGAGCTTACCAGCCTGAGGCTCTCCGTCGTCGCGAAGGTCGGCAAGTACGCCCATCTCGCCCCATACGGCGAACTCGCGATCCTGGCGGCACTCGCCATCCTCATCTGGAAGGGGCGCTCGCTCCCGGAACATGCCGAACTTGCCGCTTTGGAACCCGCGCCGCGCCGCAAGACCAAAAGCCTCATCCTGCGCGAGACCCGCTGGCTAAAAAGCGCCCTCTACCTGTGCGTCGCCATCGCGGCCGTACTCGGCTTCTACGATCTCTACGCCTCGCGCCCGCCGCGCATCTCCACGCCGGTCCGCCTCACCCCGGATGCCGCCGGGCTGATCAGGATCCCCATGGCCCAGGTTGCCGACGGCAAGCTGCACCGCTTCTCGCATCTGACCGACGACGGACACCTGGTGCGCTTCTTCCTGATCAACACCCGTAGCGCCGGAAGCCCCGGCCAGCCCAGGATCGGCGTGGTCTTCGACGCCTGCATGCTCTGCGGCGACATGGGGTACCTGCAGAACAAGAACGAGATCGTCTGCATCGCCTGCAACGTGCGCATCTTCGTCCCCTCCATCGGCAAGGAAGGGGGGTGCAACCCGATCCCCCTCAGGCACGAGGTGACGGGGAGCGAGATCGTCATCTCGGCGCGCGAACTGGACAAAGGGGCGCGCTACTTCAGCGAGGTAGTCTCCATCAAGGTGAAGGATCCGGTGAGCGGCAAGGAGCTCATCAACCTGAAGGCCCCCTTCCGCGAGGAGTTCAAGGGGAGGATCTACTTCTTCGAGAACGAGAAGACGCTGGAACAGTTCCGCGCCGCGCCCGAGCGCTTTGCCGGAGCCGACCCCGCCCGAAACTTCCGGGTGCAGGGGTACCGCCAGGCCTAAGGAGACGCCATGTTTTTGCTGATGCTTCGACAATCGTTTTTTCGGGGACGCCGCAGGAAGCTGCTCGCCACCTCCACCATCATCCTGGCCGCCAGCCTCATCACGGCGCTCATGACCATCTCCATCGACGTGGGCGACAAGATGTCCCGCGAGATGAAATCGTACGGCGCCAACCTGAACCTGGTCCCCAAGAGCGAGAACCTCCCCCTGGAGATCGGCGGGGTGGACTACAACCCCCTGAAGGGCGAGGTCTTCCTCGAGGAGCAGGACCTGGGGAAGATGAAGGAGATCTTCTGGCACAACAACATCGCCGGCTATGCGCCGTTTCTCAAGGTTCCCGCCAAGCTGGAAGGGGAGGGCGGGGCGGCGGTGCCGCTCGTCGGCACCTACTTCTCCCGGCTGGTGAAGTTCGCCGGCAACGAGGAGTTCCGCACCGGGGTGCGCGAGATCAACCCCTTCTGGCAGGTCAAAGGGAACTGGCCGGACGACGGCAGGACCGACCAGGTCCTGGCCGGGGCGACCCTGGCGCACAAGCTGGGGCTCAAGGCGGGCGACCGGCTCACCGTGCGCTACGCCCTGGCGCCCACCCAGCCGGAAGCCGTGACCGTGACCGGCATCCTGACTACCGGCGGCGCCGAGGAGGCGGCACTGGTCGCTCCGCTTGCCCTGGCGCAGCGCATCTCCGGGCACACCGGGAAGGTGCAGTCGGCGAGCGTGAGTGCCCTCACCGTCCCCGAGGACCGGCTCTCGCGCAAGGCGCGCCGCGGCGCCGACTCCCTCGATTCGCTGGAGTACGACCGCTGGTACTGCACCGCCTACGTAAGCTCCATCGCCCACCAACTGGAGGAGGCGATCCCCAGCGCCGCCGCGCGCCCCATCTGGCAGGTGGCGGCAAGCGAAGGGACCGTGGTCAACAAGATCCAGCTCCTCATGGTGGTGGTCACCATCGCCGCCTTCATCGCCTCGGGCCTCGGGATCTCCTCCCTCATGGTGACGACCATCATGGAACGCTCCCGGGAAATCGGGCTCATGAAAGCGCTCGGTGCCGCGGACTGGGAAGTGTACCTTCTTTTTCTGAGTGAAAGCGCGCTGGTCGGACTGATTGGAGGGCTGATCGGTTGCGGCGCCGGCGCGCTCCTGGCGCAGCTCATTGGACTCTCCATCTTCGGGTCCACCGTCTCCTTTCACCCGATCGTCATTCCGGTCAACGTGGTGATCTCGATCCTCATCGCCCTGGCCGGTTCCCTGGTCCCCTCCCGGCTCATTACCCGGCTCTTTCCCGCGGAGGTGCTCCATGGCCGCAAGTAGTGCAAGTCCCAGCCAGGCCGGGATGTTCCTGCGCATCCTCTTCAAGTCCCTCAAGGTGCGCCGCAACCGTGTCGCCATCACCTTTTGCTCGGTGGCGATCGGAGCCTCCATCATCACGGCGCTCGCCTGCGTCTACTTCGACATCTCCGCCAAGATGAGCCGCGAGCTGAGGACCTACGGGGCCAACTTCTTCATCGGTCCCAAAGCCGCTTCCGGCGAGCGGAGCATGGGCTCCCAGACCGGCCAAGCCGCGCTCCAGGTGATTCCGCCGGACAAGCTGATCGGCGCCTCGCCCTATCTCTACGGCCTGGTGCGGCTCGACCTCGGGAACGCGGTCCTGGCCGGCGTCGACTTCCCCGGCCTCAGGAGGCTTTCGCCCTACTGGCAGGTGGAAGGGGAGTGGATCAGCGTGAGCTTCGACGAGGACTCCTGCATGGTGGGGAAACACCTGGCGAAGACCATGGAGCTCAAGGTCGGCGACAGCGTCAACGTGATGCACGCCGAGAACGGCTTCCAGAAGCGGCTCACAGTGAAGGGGATCGCCGAAACCGGGCAGGCCGAGGACGACCAGATCTTCGTGAACCTTGCGCTGGCCGGCAAGGTGCTGGGGGTGCCCGGCGAGGTGAACCACATCATGGCGAGCGTGGTGAGCCAAGGGACCGACATCGACACCCTCGCGGCGCAGTTGGAGCGCGAGTTCCCGAACCTGGACGCCAAGCCGATTCGGAAGGTTTCCTACTCGGACGGCAAGATCCTGGACCGGATCAAGGGGCTCATGGCCATCGTCGCCGTGATCATCCTGAGCGTGACCACGCTCTGCGTCATGACCACGCTCATCGCCGTGGTGTCGGAGCGCACCCGGGAGATCGGGCTCATGAAGGCGATCGGCGCCGACGACCGCGGCGTGGTGCTGCAGTTTCTCTGCGAGATCATGATCATCGGCGTGGCCGGCGTGACGGCCGGTTTGGGATTGGGCTTTTTGCTTGCGCAGGTGCTGGGGCAGGCGGTTTTCGGTTCGGCAATCACCTTCAGGGCGGTGGTGCTTCCGGTGGCTTTGATCCCGTCGTTGCTGGCGGCACTCGCCGCGGCGGCGCTGCCGGTGCGCATGGCCCTGGGGATCGTCCCGGCGCGCGTGCTGAAGGATGAATAACGGCCGTTCTATGTTCTACGTTCTAGGTTCTACGTTAACAACATGTCCTTGATGCAGGCACACGCCGCCCACCAGAGGATGGGTTTCGGTTTTTAAACCTAGAACGTAGAACATAGAACCTAGAACGGATTTTAGGAGGTTGAGATGCAAAAGATAGTGCTGGAGACCGTCGGTCTCACCAAGAGGTTTGGCAACGTGACGCCGCTGGACGGCATCGACATGCAGGTGCGCGAAGGGGAGTGGGTGGCGATCATGGGGCCGTCGGGATCGGGAAAAACCACCATGCTCAACATCCTTTCCTGCCTGGATACCCTCAGCGAAGGGAAGTACATCCTGGATGGGATCGACACCTCGCAGGTAAGCGAAAAAGAGCGCGTGGTGGTGCGCCGCGAGAAGATCGGCCTGGTGTTCCAGCAGTTCCACCTGGTTCCCTACCTGACCGCTCTGGAGAACGTCATGCTGGCCCAGTACTACCACGGTATGATCGACCGCGACGACGCCATCGAGGTCTTGAACCGGGTGGGGCTCTCGCACCGCTACGACCACCTCCCCTCCCAGCTCTCCGGCGGCGAGCAGCAGCGCGTCTGCATCGCCCGGGCCCTCATCAACCAGCCGGCGATCATCCTGGCCGACGAGCCGACCGGGAACCTGGACGAGTCGAACGAGCAGATCATCCTGGACTTCTTCAAGGAACTCCACGCCGAGGGGCGCACCATCGTCCTGGTGACCCACAACCCCGAGCTTGCCGAATTCGCCGACCGCACGGTGCGCCTGCACCACGGAAAGGTGGTGCAGCATGCGGCGTGACCTGCTCCGTCCGCGCCACTGGCTGCCGGCGGGACTGCTCCTGTGTGCCGTGCTACTGGGTGGCTGCCAAAAGGACCCGACCTGGAAGCTGGGGACCCCCGCGCCGCAGATCACCCTGTTCGACAAGCAGGATGCCTCCGTAAAGCTCTCGGCTTACCAGGGCGACGTGGTGGTGCTCCGTTTCTGGTCCAGCGGCTGCAAGGACTGCGTCGCCGGGATGCCGGCTCTGGATCGCTATGCGCAGAAGTACCGCAGCCGTGGCGTGACCGTCATCGCGGTGAACATGGGAGAGTCGCGTGAGGTGGTGCAGAAGTTTGTAGGCGCCATGAACCTGCGCTATCCGGTGTTGAGAGACCCGGAGCTGATTGCGGCCAAGAAGTATCGCGTGACCTCGGTTCCCAGCACGTTCTTCATCGACCGCAAAGGGGCGGCGCGGCTCATGGTGCCGGGTGAGGTGAGTCAGCAGGTGTTCGAGAAAGCGGTGGACGCGCTGTTGTAAAGGTGGGCGGAGCAGCGGGGCGGTCGTGACCGAGAGACGGCGCCGGATCAGGTCCGCACCTCTCCAATAGCGAAAGCTGGTCTGCACCCTGGCGTAACTGTTGTTGCAGAGTGACGGCGGCGGAGTGTCGGGAAGGGAAGCAGAAAGGGCGAGCTCTGGAGTCATCCCCAACAGTCCGGATCGGATCAGGGGGGAGCCAGTGTTCGCCCTTCTTTAGTCAATCCCTCTTGTGAGAGGCTCGGATACGCTTGCACCCAGCCAGCGCCGGCGGCATCACGTCCCCCACTTTGCAAAAGGGAGACAGGGGGGATTCGCCTTTTTGATGCACGAAGCTCTGCTCAGCGCATCCGGGGCCCGGAAACCGTGAACCCGTCGCTCCTGGTATAGGGGCGGTGGCTGAAGCGCGCCCTGCGCTGTGCCAGGCGCTTGATGTTTTCTTCCGAGGCGGTGGTCACCGGCTCGATGCGGGAAGTAGCCGCCGTCTGTTGTTTCCCCATGAAACCTGCGATGAGTTCCAAAAACATACTTCCTTCCTCCTTGCCGTAACGCGAACCCGATCAGAGGAACCGAGCCACGTGCAGCAATAGGACCTATCGTCGCCGCGCGGGAAATCTTTAGGAGGAAATGTAAGTAGCGGTGAAAGCGAAGGGAAGGGAGAGAGCGGAAGGAGCTGCATAAGACGTGCGGGCCGGAGGTATGGGTTCGAAAATGCTAGGGGGTGAGCCCTTCGGGTCAAGTGCCTGCAAGGCGAATCCCTCCTGTTTAAATGCATGAGTGAGGGGAATTGAAAGAGGGAGCCTCCTGGTGGTAGAAGCTTGCTAAGCAAGCAGCTGGGTCGAATAAATCGCCCAGAATCAAACCACAGGAGGCTCCCATGGCGGCACTTT
>NZ_BLXX01000006.1 GCF_014193515.1 Geomonas silvestris
TATGTCTTCTGGTTTCTTGCAGTCCTTAATCAAAGCATCAAGCAATTCATCTACACTGGCCATCGGCTCCCTCCTATCGAGTGGGTTCTAACCGAAAATGGCCATTTACACAAAGGATTTTACAGGCCCGTTATTGCGCGGATCTCCGGGAAATCCCCGCTGTTCTCCCTTTATTTCGAAAGAGACTAAATACGGTTCGTCTGACCACGTCATCTTTCTATTTTCCTGGTCCAGCAATAAAAAGGGGCTCGCCAGCAGAAGTGCTGAGCGAGCCCCTTTTTTTACGGTACTTCCGGGACCGGTCTGGTGGCTCTAGAGTTTGAACTGCCGGATCAACTGCTGCAGTTCGTCCGCTTTCTCGGAGAGGCTGCTCGCGGCCGCCGAGGACTCCTGGGCGCCGCGTGAGGTGTCCTGAACCACTTCCGTGATCTGGGTGATGTTGTTGGTGATCTCGCTGGTGGTCGCGGTCTGTTCTTCCGCCGCGGTGGCGATCTGGCTTACCTGGGTGCTCACGTTGTTGACCTGCTCCAGGATTGCCTGGAGTGCGTCTTCGAGTTGGGAGGCGTCGGCCACTCCTTGCTCGGATCCCTTGACACTCGCCTCCATGGAAACTATCGCCGAACCGGTCTCGCTCTGGATGGCGCGGATCATCTCGCCGATTTCCCTGGTGGCCCGGGTGGTGCGTTCGGCGAGGGCGCGCACCTCGTCGGCAACGACCGCGAATCCGCGGCCCTGCTCGCCGGCACGTGCGGCTTCGATTGCTGCATTGAGCGCCAGGAGGTTGGTCTGGTCGGCGATGTCTTCGATGGTGGCGACAATCATGCCGATCTGGTCGGAACGCTCGCCGAGCGAGGCGATGTTCTCGGCGTTCGCCTTGGCTTCCTCGCCGCGCTTGCGCATCCCCTCCACCGTTTTGGCGACCACCGTAAAGCCGTGTTCGGTGGTGCTCGCGGCCTGCTGCGCGCTGTCCGCTGCCAGGTGGCAGTTGTTGGCGATGTCCGAGGAGGTGGCAGCCATCTCCTCGCTGGCGACGGCAACGGTGCCGGCCTGAGCGGCGACCTGCTCGGTTGCCACGGAAATCTGCTCTGAGGTGGCCTTCAGCTGCTGGGACGCCGCAGCCAACCGGAGGGAAGTATCGGCCAGCCTGCCGATCAGGTCGCGCAGGTTCCGGGTCATCACCGAGAAGGCGCCACCCAGCTGACCAACCTCATCGCGGGAGGTTTGTTCGATATCGATGTCGAGGTTGCCGGCCGCTATCTCCTTGGCCTTTTCGGCCAGGTCGCGAATCGGCGAGCCCATGAGTCGCGCGATGGTGAAGGCTTCGACCAGGCCGATGAGGATACTCGCCAACAGTGCGATGATGATGAAGGTCCTGGAGCTGGAACCGATGGCAACCGCAGCTTTGGCCTCTTTGGTCGCCTCTTTTACCTGGGCGTCCCTGGCTACCTGCAAGGCGTTCAGGGCGGCGTTGAACTGCTTGCTGGAAATGCCGCGCACCAGTTCGCTTGCTTCGGCATCCTTGTTTTCCAAGGCAAGTGCGGTGATCTTTTTGCTCTCTGCCAGGAAAGGCTCCAGCGCGGTGTTGAACTCCGCAAAGGCCTTTTTTTCCGTTTCAGTATCGATCATCTTCTCATACACTGCCCGGTTTTTATTGATCTTCTCCAGGGCCTCTTCGTTTCGCTTGATGAACTTCTCGATGTCTTCCTTTTAATCGGAGAGGACCGCAAGGAGCTCGCCACGGCGGTAGCTGCCGAAGGCTTCGCTGAGCGAAGAGATCGCCACGATGCCCGGAATCTGGGTCGAAGCGACATCGTCCGACTGTTTGGTGATCTTGTTAAGTTCGATCACCATGAATGCTCCAAGCATTATATTCAATGACATCAAAAGCATGAAGGCAATAACGAGCTTTGTTCCGATCCTCAGATCCTTGAACCATTGCATGAATAACTCCGTTCTCCATTTAGCATAGTTTTAGATCGGGCATTTGCTCGTGCCGTTAAACGCTACAAACCTTTTAGTGGGCACATGGATGATTTTGAAAGGATGTAGGAGTTTGTGGAATCTATCGGAACAAATCCCGCGTGGCTTTAGTTCAAAAGCGGAAAAAATTACTATCGGAAAAGAATTTGGCGGCAGGCGCAGCAAAAGCGTGGCAGGGGGGCACCCAGCGAAGCACGTGCCTTGGCGGGCGCAGGCTTTGGGCGCTGGTCGGGGTGAATGGGGGGAAGTCGAGAGAGGAGGGGAGGAAAGGCTGGCTGTGGAGATTTTGGGGGCGGCTGCCCCGAGGCACTCCCTTTGTTCCTAGGCGATCCGCAGGTAGTCCTCGGGGGTGTCGAGGTCGAGGAGCAGACCCGGGTCGTCGAATTCGAGGTGGCGCTCCAGGTGCCGGTGCTCGCGCAACAGGTCTCGCAGAGTTAAGGGGTGGCGCAACTGGGCCAGAAGGTCGCGGGGGACCAGGGGAGGGTGGCCGCGGCGGCCCTGGTGGCAGGGGATGAGTATCTCTGCCGGATGCTGCAGGTGGTCTCGGGTCAGGCAGGCGATACTCGAAGGGAGCACCAAGGGGGTGTCGCAGAGGGCGATCAGCACGCCGGTCGCCTGGGCGGTCAGCGCGCCGAAACCGGTGCGGATCGAGGCGGCCATATCTCCATCCGGATCCTCGTTGCGCACCACGGTAACCGGGTACCTTCCGGCGGCCTCGGCCACCGCGTCGGCGCCGGGTGCCACGATGACGATGACCTCGGGTATCCCGGCTGTCAGCAGGGTCTCCAGACAGGTTGCCAGGAGCGTCTTCCCCCGTAACGGGAGGAGCTGCTTGCAGGTGCCCATGCGGCGCGAGGCACCTGCGGCAAGAAGCAGTGCCGCAACGCTAGCCTGCATGGTTGCGGCGCTCCTGTATCAACTGGCCCACGATACTCACCGCGATCTCTTCGGGAGTCTCGGCACCGATGTCGATTCCGACGGGCGTGACGATCCGGGCACGCTGCAGTTCGTCGAACCCCTCGCCGGCAAGGGTTTTCATCAGCGCCTCGCGTTTGCGGCGGCTCCCCAGGAGTCCGATGAAGCGGGCGGGGGTACCCAGGGAACCGCGCACGGCGTCGAAGTCGCTCAAGTGCGCGGGAGTGGCAATCACCACGTAGCTCAGCCCGTCCAGTTGCAGGCGCTCCAGGGCCTGCTGCACGCTCGCCTGTACGAGACGGGTCCCCTCGGGGAACTGGCCGGGCGCCAGGCACTCCGCGCGCTCGTCCACCACGGTGACCTGGAAACCTAAGCCACCGGCGAGGGCCGCGACAGCCTTGCCGACGTGTCCGGCACCGAAGAGCACCAGGCGCCGGGCGCCGGGGTGCGGTTCGATGAAGATGGTCATAGCGCCGCCGCAGGCGAAGCCGTGCTCCTCGCTGAGCACAAAGGAGAGCGTGCACGGCGTCCCCTTGGTCAGGGCCGCCCGGGCGGCCTCGATGGTATCCGATTCTACCCGTCCGCCTCCCACGGTTCCCAGGGTGCTGCCGTCGTGCCTGAGGATCAGCTTGGCGCCCGGTTTTCGGGGAGAGGAACCGCTGTGGTCGATGACGGTGGCCAGGGCAAAGGGGGCGCCGGCACGCTGCAGGCGCACGATCTCCTCATAGATGGGTTGGTTCACGCGGAAAGCTCTCCTTATCAGGTTGTGCGCCCGGGGCGGGCGGCGGCGATGCGCTCGGGAGTCAGGGGGAGCGCCCGTACCCGAGCGCCGGTCAGCGCACAGAGTGCGTTCGCGACCGCCGGGGCGATGGGGGGGACCGCGGTCTCCCCGATGCCGCCCGGTTTCTCGGTGCTCTTGACGATCTCCACCTCGACCTTGGGCATCGCATCGAGACGCACGACGGGGTAGCTGTCGAAGTTGGTCTGTTCGACCCTGCCGTCCTTCAGGGTGATGGCGCCGTAAAGGGCGGCCGAGAGGCCGAAAACGATGCCTGACTCCATCTGAGCCCTGATGGTGTCAGGGTTCACGACGCTGCCGCAGTCGACGGCACAAAAGACCCGGTGTACCCGCAGCGCGCCCGCCGGGTCCAGGGAGACCTCGGCAACCTGCGCCACGTAACTCTTGAAGGAGGCGTGTACCGCGATGCCACGCCCGTGACCGGCCGGCAGGGGGGAGCCCCAATCTGCCAGGCGTGCCGCGGCATTGAGAACCCCGAGGTGGCGCGGCTTGTTCTTCAAAAGCTCGCGACGGCAGATGAGCGGATCCTTCCCCAAGGCAGCAGCCACCTCGTCCAGAAAACTCTCCACGACGAAGGCGGTATGCGAGTGCCCGACCGAGCGCCACCACAAGGTGGGCACCGGGTTCTTCATGGTGTGCAGGTCAACCAGGAGATGGTCGACCGCATAGGGGAGGTCGGCGGCCCCTTCGACGGAGGTATCGTCGATGCCGTCTTTCACGAGCGCCGCCTCGAAAGAGGTCCCGGCGATGATCGACTGCCCCACGATGGTGTGCTGCCAACTGGTGAGCCTGCCGCCGGAAATTCCCGCGGAGATCCGGTCGTACCACATGGGGCGGTAATACCCACCCTTGAGGTCGTCTTCGCGGGTCCAGATCACCTTCACCGGTTGCCCGGCGGCCTTGGCGACCTGCACCGCCTCGACGACGAAGTCGGAAGCGGGATTGGCCCGGCGCCCGAAACCGCCGCCTAAAAAGGTGGTCTCCAGTGTCACCTGTTCCGGGCGCAAACCTGCCGCTTTGGCCGCGGCGTCCCGGTCCACCGTCTGGAACTGCGATCCGGTCCTGATGTGGCAGTGGTCGGCTTTCAGGTCGACGAAACAGTTGAGCGGCTCCATGGGGGCGTGCGCCAGGTAGGGGACCTCGTACTCCGCCCTGAGCACCTTCTCGGCTCGGGCCAGCGCCGCGCCGGCAGTGCCGCGTTTCGCCGCAACCGTTCCGGGCGTGGCGGCGCGCCCGGCGTACTCTTCACGCATCCGGGGTGTCGACAAAGCGCCCCCGGGGCCCAGGTCCCAGGTGGCCTGCAACCGCTCCCGCCCGAGTTTCGCCGGCCAGAAACCGTCCGCAAGCACGGCGATCCCGGCGGGTACCGCTACCACGCGCCGTACCCCGGGCACCTGCAGGGCTTTACTATCCTGAAAATCCTTCAGGGTCGCACCGAACACCGGCGGCCTCATGAGCACGGCGACCAGCATGCCGGGGGTATGGACGTCGATGCCGAAGACGGCACTGCCGGCAACCTTGGCCGGGCTGTCCAGGCGATGCGTCGGCCTGCCGACCAGGCGGTAGTCCCGGGGATCCTTGAGCCGCACCTTGGTCGGCACCGGGAGCCGGGCCGCCCGCTCGACGAGATCCTGATAGCTCGACCTCCTTCCCGCGGGGCCCAGGACGCTGCCGCGCTCGGTACGGCACTGCTCCGGCTGCACCTGCCAGGCCTGCGCCGCGGCCAGAACCAGCATCTGGCGGGCGGCTGCACCCGCCTCCGAGAGTCGCTGCCACTCGCTCCAGACGCTGGAGCTGCCGCCGGTCACCTGCAGACCGAAGGTGGTGTGGTTGTAGGCGGGCGCCACCGGGGCGGCCTCGACCCGGACCCGGTCCCAGTCGCAGTCGAGTTCTTCGGCAACCAGCATGGCGAGTGCGGTAAAGGTCCCCTGGCCCATCTCGGACTTGCCCACGATGACCGTGACGCTGCCGTCAGCGGAGAGGCGCACAAAGGCGTTGGGGGCGAACCCGGCTTCAGCGGCGGAGCAGCAGGGCGCGAGTCCCGGGACGTAGCAGGCCAGGACCAAGGCACCGGTCAGGGTGGCGGAACTTTTCAAAAAATCGCGGCGGCTCACCTGCTGGTCACTCATGAATGATCCCCCCTTTGGCCATCTTGCTCGAAGCGGCGTGGATCGCCTTCCGGATGCGCTGGTAGGTGCCGCAGCGGCAGAGATTGCCGCTCATCGCCTGGTTGATCTGCTCGTCGCTCGGGAGGCGGTTTTGTTTCAAAAGCGCCACGGCGGCCACCACCTGTCCGGGCTGGCAGTAGCCGCACTGTGAGACCTCCTCGGCGAGCCAGGCCTGCTTCACCGGGTGGTTCGCCGGGATCCCCTCGATGGTGGTGACCTGCCGCTCCCCTACCTCTGCAAGGGTGATGCTGCAGGAGCGCTCCGCGGCACCGTCGATGAGCACCGTGCAGGCTCCGCAGAGTCCTTCGCCGCACCCGAATTTGGTGCCGGTCAGCTTGAGGTGGTCGCGCAAAACCCATAAAAGCGGCATGTCGGGAGTTGCGGCAACCTGGTAGGTCTCTCCGTTTACCTTCAGGCTCGTCATGAAGTTCTCCTTTCAGCGGGATGCTGCCTGTCCTGAGTCAGTGCCGGTGGGGAATGTCGGTGTGTGTCATTGGGGCTGGGGAAGATCGGCGTCGACTGGCATAGGGAATTGTGACAAAACAAACAGGTTAATAGTAGGGGGAACCCTTGAAAAGTCAACAGACCCGATAGGTATTGCTCGAAATGAATAAACTGTGCAGCTAAGTGGCGAGGTATCTCTGCAAAGGGCCGTCAGTCGATGACGAATGAGAGTGAGCTTTGGTGGGTGCAGCATGAGATACGGCGAAAGGAGAGGAAAATCTCAGAAGATATGCAGGGGGCGGGCAACTGCTGCGGGAGGTTTATCCTGATGCCAGTGCTTCGTTGCCGGGGGCGAGGCCGCGTGCTGGACCTGCTGCACGGCCAAGTCTCTCCGCCTGGAGATCAGTCGCCGAGGGGGATGGTTGCCAGCGGGGGAGGGGGCGTGCTATAGTAGACCGCGTTAACGTGCCGGGGCTCGCAAGACCCCGGTCCGGTTGTTCCTGCTCTGGTACGGTCACACCTTCAAGGGGGGTGAAATGAGATACCACTGGCTGGCTCAGCACCTGGTTCGCGAACGCTTCCCGCACCTGGACCCCGCAACCCGGAACCAGATCGTCTCGGAGGCCGTTTGCCGCGCCTGGTTAAGTTTCCTCACCCTCACCTACCAACTGATGAATTCCTGCGTCCTTGCTGCCGCTGAGCGCAAGGGGCTCGGCCCGGAACGTGACCGGGCGCCCAAGGCCTCGGCGCGCAGCGCTGCCGTCATCCGCCTGGCGGACTACCGCCAGCCTACCCACTAGGCCCCGGATCCCACCTTTTCTTTAAGCACCCGTGCCGCTTCGGCAAATTCCCGATCCATCCGCCGCATCAGCTCTCCCGGCGATCCCTCCCCCTGGCCCTGGGCCGCGAGTTCCATCTGCTTGCAGAGCTCCGCCAGGCGCACCGCGCCGAGAAAGGCCGCGCTCGACTTGAAGGAATGCGCCGCCGAGCGGATCTCGTCGTTGCGCCCCGAACGCACCCCGTTTCGGAGCCGCTCCAGGAGTTGGGAATCGTCGTCGCAGAAGTGGCGCACCATGGTTTCCAGAAGGTTGGGGCGCCCGGTGCGCTGCAGGAGCCTGATCCCCTCCAGGACGCTGTCGTCGATCACCTGGTCCGTGCCCTGATTCGGGCGTGCCGGTTTCTCCCCGGCGGGTTTGCGCGGGGCCGCAGCGACCACCACCTCGGTGCGCCCGAAAATTTCCGGCACCCGGACCCAGCGCCCCAATAGGTGCCGCAGGTCGTCCTGGGTGAACGGTTTGGCGAGGTAGTCGTCCATCCCCGCCTCGAAACAGCGCTCCCGGTCGCCGACCAGGGCATGCGCCGTGATGGCCACCACGGGGAGGCGCTGGGCCGGGGCACCGCTGAGTGCCGCGGCGGCCTGCTCGCCGGACCTGATGCGCCGGGTGGCCTCGTAACCGTCCAGCTCCGGCATCTGGCAGTCCATGAGGACCAGGTCGTAGCTCCCCCTGGAGAGCAGCTCGAGCGCCTGGGCCCCGTTGTGGGCCAGGGTCGCCTGGTAGCCCAACCCCTCCAGCATGGCCAAGCCCACCTCCTGGTTGACCGGGTTGTCCTCGACGAGGAGGATGTGGGGGGCATCCTCGGCGACCTGGGTAGCTTGGGGGGAGAAGGTCGACTGCGTGGCGAGGGTGCCGGTCAGGGTGGGGAGTTCGGCGTCCCGGGACTTGCGCAGCCGCACGGTAAACCAGAAGGTGGATCCCTTGCCGACCTCGCTCACCACGCCAACCCTGCCGCCCATCATTTCCACGAGCTGCTTCACGATGGTGAGCCCCAGCCCGGTGCCGCCGTAGCGGCGCGACATCGACTGGTCCGCCTGCGAGAACTGTTCGAAGATGCGCGCCTGCACCCCCTGCGGGATGCCGATGCCGGTGTCGCTGACGCTGAAGCGCAACAGGAGGCTTTCCTGCTGCTCCTCCTCGAGGTCGACGCTGACCGCCACCTCTCCGGTCTCGGTGAACTTCATGGCGTTGCTCACCAGGTTGAGCAGTACCTGGCGCAGCCGCCAGGGGTCGCCTCCGGCCGCCTCGGGAACCTGAGGCGCCACGTGGGAGGAGAGCCCGAGCCCCTTGCGCTGGGCGGTTTCGGCAACGAGGCTCAAGACGTCGTCCAGGACAGAGCGCGGGTTGAAGCAGGTGTCCTCCAGGACCATCTTCCCGGACTCGATCTTGGAAAAGTCGAGGATGTCGTTGATGATGCCGAGCAGGGCATCGGCGGAGCTCCTCACCGTCTCGGCGTAGCGCTGCTGCTTATCGCTCAGGTCGCTTCTCAAAAGCAGGTCGATCATCCCCAGCACACCGTTCATCGGCGTGCGGATCTCGTGGCTCATGTTGGCCAGAAACTGGCTCTTGGCCCGGCTGGCGGCCTCGGCCGCCTCTTTGGCGCTGGTCAGCTCCTGGGTGCGCTGCGCCACCTTTTCCTCGAGTTCCTCGTGGTACTGCTGCAGCACCTGGTCCCTGCTTTCGATCTCCCCGAGCATCTGGTTGAAGCCGTCGATGAGTTTCCCCAATTCGTTGCGCCCCGGGGCCACCGCGCGGATCGAGTAGTCCTTTTCTTGGGAGACCTGGCTCATCTTGCCCGACAGGTGCAGGATCGGGTCCGAGATGATGCGCTGTAGCTTGCTGGCGATCACGTAGGCGATCGCCAGGGCAGAGGAGAGGATGACGGCGATGGCGCCGCAGAACCAGAACAGCCGCGAGCCGATCTGGGCCAGGTCAGATTGCAGGACGATGGTGATTTCGGTCTGCTCGTCCACCCGGTACCTGGTCACCGTCTCCAGGTCGAAGTCCCAATCCCAGAAGGATTCCGCCTCGGAAGCAAGGTCGGCGAGCTGCTGGGGGTTCACCCGCAGCCCCTTCTCCCCCTCGATCTCCTGGAGTTTTTGCTGGGAGAGGTCGAGCCCTTTGCGGTGATACACGGCAAAGAGCCTATCCTTTCCGACGATGAGGTAGGCGGAGATGATGTGGGGGTTGGTGGCCAGACCGTCCAGGGTGTCCCTGGCCGCCTTCGGGTCGTTGAAGACCACCGCCGCCGCCGTGTTGGAGCCGATGATGTTCGCCAGGATGGTCTGGTTCTGCTTGAGTCCATTTCGAAACGAGATGGCGTCGCTGATCAGGAAGGAGACAGCGGTTACCGCCAGTACCAGCCCGCTGGTAAGCACCATGAGGCAGATGAGCTGGCTTTTTATGGAATAGTCCCGGATGCGTTCGATCATTAAACCACTCCGTTGGGGTGCCTCAGGTGGAGCTCGCTACTCCACGATGGAAAGGGAAAGCTTGAGCATCTGCGAGCTGAGCCGGAGCCCGGCCCGCTCGGCGGCACCCAGATTGACCTCGAACTGAACCTTGTCGTTGCGGGTAACCAGCCCGATCATCCCACCCAGGCTGCAGAAATTCTTGATGTCGCTCACCGTCAGTACGCCGCTTGAGGGGACCGCGCGCAGGATCTCCTTCAAGCGGGTCCTCTCGCTGGGCATGATGAAGAGCACCTGGCAGCCGGCGCACTCCTCGACCCGGCCGATCTGGCGCACCTGGACCCGGCGCCCCTTGACCTGCCTCCCGGAGAGCGCCTCGAACGGTGCGTTGCGCGCCCCCTTGCCGAGCAGGGCAATGGTGAGTGCGGCTGCGCCGCCGGGGAGCGCGCCGGAGGGCCACTCCACGAACTTGACGAAGTTGTAGAGGTAGGCCGCCTTCACCTGCGGTTCGGTCACCGGGCCGGGCTCGCCCCCCAGTCGCTGCACCGGCCACACGACGAGCAAAGCGGCCAAGGCCAGGTATGTGGAGAGGATTTTCAACATCCGTACCCTAGTAAACGCTGTGCGCCGGTCTAAAACTGCCAGGTGAGCTTGCCGTAAACCCCGCGGGGGACCCGGGTCGCCTGGGTGGCGAGTTCCTGGGAGTCGAACTCCTGGTGCTGCCGCTCGAGGAGATTCTGGCCTACCAGGGCGACCTCGAAGTCGCTTACCGGCTTCCAGGCCAGGCGGCAGTCCAGGGTGAAGTACTCCGGCACACCTACGGCCGAGCCGTTCGAAGTGTCGGTGAAACTCAAGGCACTCACGTAGCGCAGCCACAGGTCGAGTTCCACCTCGCGGCTCAGGTCCTGGGAGGATCGCAGGGAGAACTGGTGGCGCGGCGAGGAGCCGCGCAGGTTGCCCAACTGGGCGCCCGCCTGGGCCTCGGCGCTGAGAAACGACAGGTAGCTGTAGGCGCCGCGCAGGCGCCACCAGGGGAGCATCCGGTAGTCGACGGCGAGTTCCGCCCCCGCGGTCTCCACGCGCCCGAAGTTCCCCAGGGTGAAGGGGAGGGCAACCAGCGGGCCAAACGGCGTGGGCTGCGGGGCGAGGCTCGGCTGGAAGACGCTCAGCTTGCGGTAGCGGTTGTAAAAAAGGGCGAGGTCGGCACTCAGGACCGGCGTCGGCTCTACCCGGTAGCCCGCTTCGTAGGCCAATAGCTCCTCGGCCTCCAGCCGGTCGTTCCCTTGCAGGTGGATGAGCACCCCCGGAACGGGGCCCGGCTGGTACAAGGAGAGCGACTCTTCGCCGCGCGAAGGGGTGCGTATCGCCCGGGAGACGGCCCCCCAGACGGTGTGCTGGCGGTTTGGGGTGTAGATCAGCCGTGCGTTTGGCTGCACCTCCCACCCGGTGTAGCTGTTGTGCTCCAGTTTGGTTCCCAGGATCAGGTGGAGCCGGTCCGGGTACACGGTGATGTCGTCCTGCACGAAGAAGCTGGCCAGGTGCGTGTCCTCGCCGGTGGGGGTGAGGGTGAGGGCGGGGATCTGGTTGGCCAACTGGTCGTGCGAGAAACGGAAGCCGCCGCCAAAGATGAACTCCTGAGGGCCGAAACCGGCGATGCGGTTTTGAACGTCGAGGTCGTAGGTGTCGCGCTCCTCCTTGATGACCCCAAGGTCCGTGTCGGTGCGGTCGTAGTAGAACTGCAGCTCGAAGTCGGCCTGGTCCGAGAAGCTGTGCTTGAAGCGCGACAGGACGTTGAGCCCCAAAACCGGGGTGGTGTGCAAAAGCGTGTCCGGTGCGGGAACCATGCGCACGTAGGTGTCGTGCAACCGCTCGTGGTAGATGTCCCCCTGGAGCGTGAAGCTGTTTTGTTGGGTCGGCTCGCTATCGAAGCGGAAACCGCCGCGCAGGGCGCTCCAGCCGTTGTTCGCCTCCTGCCCGGTTACCGCGTCCTGGGGGGCGCGGCTTAGGTACTTGGCATAGAGGCGCAGGGCGCTCTGCGCGGAGAGCTGGCTGCCGTAGCGGAATTCGGCGAAGCCGCGTTCGCTGGTCCCCCCTCCCGCGCTCACCAGCTTCCCGGTGCTGTCCCAGGCGGGGCGGGTGATGATGTTGATCACCCCGTTTACCGCGTTGGCCCCCCAAAGGGCCGCCCCCGGCCCCCGGATCACCTCGATCCGTTCGATGTCCTCGAGGACGGTGTCCTGGCGGTCCCAGAAGACGCCGGAAAAGAGCGGGGTGTAGACCGTGCGCCCGTCGAAGAGCACCAGCATCTTGCTGGCGAACCGGCCGTTGGCGCCGCGGCTCGATACCGCCCACTTGTTGGCGTCGATGCGCGCCACGTCGAGGCCGGGAACCAGCCTGAGCGCGTCGGCTATGTTGGTGACCCCCGAGCGGCGGATCTCCTCCTGGGTGATCACGAAGACCGCCGCCGCCGCGTCCGAGACGCGCTGCGACTTGCGCGCCACCGAGGTCACGGTGAGGTTCATCAGGTCTTCGAGTCCCAGGTCCAGGTATTCCTGCCCGCTGGCAGTCGGGTCGCCGGACTCGGCTCGAAGCGCTGCCGGTTCGCAGAGCCCGCAGGCGAGGAGCAGCAGCGAGGCTGCCGCAAGCCGGCGGGGCGGGGCGAGGCGTGGAGAGCTGACGTTCATCGTGGTTCCTCGTGTTCAGGGCGCAGTCCGGGGAGCGCAAGCGGTCCCCGCTTAAGCAGTGCCGCCACCTCGTCGGGGTGCAGGGGGGTGGAGAGGAGATACCCCTGCAGCAGGCCGCAGTCGAACTCGCGCAAAAAGGCGAACTGTTCCGCGGTCTCGACCCCCACGGCAACCACCGCCATCCGCATGTTCCCGGCAAGTCCGACGAGGGCGCGCACGATCGCCGCGGAATCCGAGTCGCCGGGGAGGTCGGCGATGAAGGAGCGGTCGATCTTCAGGGTGTCCAGGTGGAAGCGGCGCAGGTCGCTCAGCGAAGAGTGGCTGGTGCCGAAGTCGTCGATGGCCAGGGTAAGCCCGAGTTCCTTGAGTCTTTTCAGGCTCTCCAGGGGGGGCGAACCGTTCCGCATCAGGACCCCCTCGGTGAGTTCCAGCTCCACAAAGCGCGCCTCCACCCCGGTCTCCTCCAAAAGGGCCGCCACCCGGTCAGCCAGGTTCTGGTGCACCAGCGCCTGCCCGGAGAGGTTGACCGCCACCCGCAGCCCGGTGAACCCCTGATCGTGCCAGCGCTTCAACTGGCGGCAGGCCTGGCGCAGCACCCAGGCGTCGATCGCCTTGATGACCCCGGTCTCCTCGGCCAGCGGGATGAAGGTGGCGGGGGGGACGTCCCCGAGTTCCTGGTTGTGCCAGCGCAAAAGCGCCTCGACCCGCTCGACCCTCCCCGTGGCTGGCTCCACGACGGGCTGGTAGGCAAGCTCGAACTCGTCGCGCTCCAGGGCCCGGCGCAGCTGGGTTTCCAGCATAAGGTGCTGGCAGGCGCTCTGGGTCATGGCGTGGGTGTAGAACTGGAAGGTGTTTTTGCCCCGCTCCTTTGCGAAGTACATGGCGGTGTCGGCGTTTTTGATCAGGGTGACGATGTCGCTGCCGTCGTCGGGGTAGATGCTGATGCCGATACTCACCGTGATGGAGACCTCCTGCCCCTCGAGGACGAACGGCTCCCGGACCGCCTCCAGTATGCGGCGCGCCACCAGGGCCGCGTCCTGGGCCAGGTCGAGGTCGTCGAGGATCACGGTGAACTCGTCGCCGCCCAGGCGGGCCAGGGCTTGGCCGGCATCCGAGAGGTTGGCGCGGGCCACCAGGTCGCCGCTGCGCAGGGTGGCGCTGAGCCTGGCCGCGAAATCCTGCAGCAACTGGTCGCCCACCGCGTGCCCCAGCGTGTCGTTGATCCACTTGAAGCGGTCCAAGTCCAGGAACAAGGTGGCCACCCGGCGCCGGCGCCGCTCGGCCCGGACCAAGGCCCGCTCCAGGTTCTCCTTGAAGAACACCCGGTTGGGGAGCCCGGTCAGGCTGTCGTAGAAGGCCAGGCGGCGGATGCGCTCCTCGTCGTTGCGGCGCTCCGTTATGTCCTGCACCGTCCCGGAGAGCTTGCAGGGGCGCCCGGTCTTGTCGTAGCTCACCTCTGCCTCGGTATGGACGTAGCGCTCCTCGCCGTTGGGGAGGATGATCTGGTGGTCGATGCTGTAGGGTTTGCGGTAGGTGATGGCGGTTTCCAGCGCCGCGTTCACCATCTCCTTGTCGAGCGGGTGCACGGAGTTGAGAAAGGCGTGGTAGGTGCCGTCAAAACCGACCGGGTCGATGTGGAAGATGCGGTACACCGCCTCGGACCACTCCAGCTTGTCGGTCGTTATGTCCCATTCCCAGCTCCCCAGTCCGGCGATCTTCTGGGCGTAGTTCAGGCTGCGCTGGCTGCGGTCCAGGGACTGGAACATCTGGCTGTTGCGCAGCAGGTAACGTACCCGGTAGGCGAGGATCAGCCAGTTGAAGGGCTTCGTGATGAAGTCGGTGGCGCCGGCCTTATAGGCACGCTGGATCGAGGCGACGTCGTCGAGCCCGGTGGTCATCAGGATCGGGATGTTGTGCCCGCCGGGGAGCGCGCGGATCTCCTGGCAGATGGCGAAACCGTCCAGGTGGGGCAAAAAGACGTCGAGTATGACCAGGTCCGGCTCGAGCTCCTCGCATTGCAGGAGGACCCCGACGCCGTCGCAGTTGTCGAACACGATGCAACCGGCCTGTTCCAGGGCTTCCCTGGCCAAGAGGCGGACGGTGTAGTCGTCATCGACAATGAGGACGGTCCCTAAGACATCCCCTTCACTAGCGCGGTTCATAGTATCAACTGCCCTCGGACTCCCGCAGCCGTTGGTGATGCAGGCCCAATGTAATATTTATAAGAATGTCCGTCCAGTGATTTTTGCTATCCAGTACAACCTTGATGGCACTCTGCTTGTGATCCGATGCTTGGTAACGGTTGTCATATCTTTTCGGACGAAAGGGATCATCCTTTAATTTTGAATGCCGTTTTCCCCTTTTGTACCTGGAGAGCTTTCTGCACCGCGGCTCATCCAGTGTGCAGGGCGGTACGATAGATAAAAGAGGAATATGCTACGCCCTTTGTGGAATATTCCGCAGGCGATTTCTGGGTCGTTCGTTCAACCCCCCGTTTTGTCGTGCCGGTCGACTTGGCACGCTAGCTGCTAATTCGGATTCAGGTTTATCGCTTACGCACATACCCACGCAAAGGAGCAGCAATCGTATGAAAAAGACCATCGCACTCGTCGCAGCAGCTTTCGCCCTCAGCGCAGTTCAGGTATCCTATGCCATGGACCACGGTTCCATGAAGATGGAGCATGGCGACCACAAGGGCGCCGCGGCCCATGAGGAAGTTGTGGAGGGGGTGAAGGCGACCTTCCGCGTCATGAACATGAAAGAGCACATGAAGGCCATGAAAATGGAGATGCCCGCCGGGGTGAAGGAGACCCACCACATCGCCGTCGATTTCAAGGATGCCAAGACCGGCAAGGCCCTGACCGAGGGCGAGGTGAAGCTGAAACTGCAGGGTCCGGACAAGTCCGAGCAGACCAAGGACCTCATGGGGATGCAGGGGCACTTCGGCGCCGACTTCGACCTCTCCAAGCCCGGGAAGTACGGGGTGATGTGCAGGTTCAAACTCGCCGACGGCAAAGTGCGCAACGCGAAGTTCTGGCACACCGTGAAGTAACCCACCGCAAACGCGCCGGGGGAGTTGCAAGCTCCCCTGGTCGCATAAGGAGCGCCCGATGCGTTTTCCGGGAATCGTTCTGGCCGCCCTGCTGGCACTGCCCGTCTTGGCGGGTTGCCAGCGTTCCGAGCCTCCCCCCGCCGCCAAACCCGCCCGCGTCTCGGCCACCGGCGCCTTCGAGCGGGCCTTCGGTCCGGCACCCACCACCGACAAGGGTACCTGTTTCGCCTTCGTCATCTACTTCCCCAGTGTGAAGAACCCCGGCAAGTTCATGCCGTTTCCGTTTTTCAGCTTCGACGAGAGGAGTCTCAAGAAGGTGGCCCTGGAGCGGATGGTCGGCGGCATGGACGAGTCGAGCTACCGCGGCGAGTTCCTGCGCCTCTTCCCGCCAGGGAGCCGGCTTTTGTCCTTGAGCGAGGATAGGGGGACGGTCAGCGTGGACTACAGCAGGGAGGTGGGGCAACTGGCGCTCGACCCGGAGAAGAACGCACTGCTCAAGTCGAGCGTGGCGCTTACCCTGGCGCAGTTCCCGGGGGTGAACAAGGTGCGGGTCTTGAGCGAGGGGAAAGAACTCATTCCGGAGCTGGCACTTAAGGAACAGCCCGCCGCGTCGGTCGCGGAGCCGGGCGAGCCGCGCCTTTTGACGGTTATCGCAATGAAAGAGTCGGCTGAGGAACCGGTAAAGGAGGTCGACGCGCTTTTCGACCGCCCGGTTGAGATCAAAGAGTTCCAGTTTCGCACCGATAGTGGTAAGGTGATCGCCGGCGATGTCTTTCACTCGATGTTCGACATGGCCGCGGTGTTAAAACCCAAAGATCCCGCCGTGTTGAAGAACCTGAGCACGCTAAGGGTGCGCTACCTCGTGGTCGACAAGCTGGGGCGCGCCGCAACGGGCGACGGCAGCGTGGCGCTCAAGGTACGTCTGCACCAAGACTGATAGTAACGAAAGGAGTTTTCCGTGGGACGACTGAAAAACCAGCTGTTGGCCCGTGTCTTCACCGCCTTTCCCTCCCTCGCCGCGCGCTGGGGGAAGAGCCTCGTCCAGCACACCGGTGAAATTCCCTGGGTCGAGCCGCTGCTGCCGCTTACCAAGGCGCGCATCGCCCTGGTGACGACCGGAGGGGTGCACCTGGCAAGCCAGATACCGTTCGACATGAGCGACTCAGAGGGGGACGCGAGCCTTAGGGAGGTCGCGATCGACACCCCGCGCGAGGAGCTGCGCATCACCCATGACTACTACGATCATCGCGACGCCGAAAACGACCTGAACCTGGTCTTTCCGGTGGAGCGGCTCAAGGAATTGCTACAGGCCGGTGCCATCGGGAGTCTCCACCAGGTGGGCTTTTCGATCATGGGGCACATCGACGGCCCGCACCTGGCGACCCTGCAGGAACAGACTGCTCCGCTCATTGCCAGGAAGATGGTCGCCGCGGGGGTCAACTACGCACTCCTGGTGCCTGCCTGAGGCTCCTGCAACCGGTCCGTGGGACTGGTAGCGAGGGCCATCGAGGCCGCCGGGATTCCGACCACATCGCTTTCCATCGTTCGCGAGGTGACGGAGAAGACACCGCCGCCGCGCGCGCTCTACATGCGTTTCCCCTTCGGCCACGCACTCGGCGAAGTAGGAGCGCGCAACCAGCAGTTTGACATCCTGCTGCGCGCCTTCGAGCTTCTCTTCGAGGCCGAGGAACCCGGCACCATCAGGGACTCGGGTCTGCGCTGGAAGCGCGAGAGCTATCCCGATCCGGACTTTGAGCGCTTCCGGCGCCTTGGGCCGGTCGCGCGGAAAGCGCACGCGGATTGATCCTAAACGCTACGGTGCGCACCTTGCGGCTCTCCTCCGGTTTAGCAGTGAGGCGCTCGGCAGGTGCGGCGCCGCCGCCAAATTCCACATTCCCCGTATTTTGAGTCTTCTGGATATTCCGGAAGGCCGCTGCCCCATTTACCCCAAGCACCACAGGTGACCTCAGGTTCCCCCTTTTGAAAAAGGGGGGACAGGGGGGATTCGCCTTCTTTACGCCTTAACCATCTAACTCGGAAAAGCCCAAAATTCCCTCTGTCTCCCCTTCGCAAAGGGGAGGACGTATGGCCACAGCACTGCTGTTGAGCTACCTTTTTACGCTTCCCAACTCAGACAAGAACCTTTCCACGCGGGGACGCGAGGGCAGATGAGGGCCTTCAGGGAGACACTTTCTCTATTCTTGGTTTCGCGAATCCTTCACAGGACGGGCATGTCACAACTGCTCGGAATTATGGTGGGATAGGGGGCTCGAACGGGTAGGGGAGAACGTTCAAATCGAGATACCAGGGGGGCGGCCAAATCACCCCTGCCTGGCGGACTGCCACTTCTTGAGGGCTTGGTGGTAGTCGTCCTGCATCTCTTCCTGTAGCAGCGAACGCTCCCCGAGGGGGAGGGATGGTTCCGCCTTTTTCTGAACTCCAAGTCCGGCCTGGGCCCGCTCCTCCGACGCCTTGGCCGCTCCGCACAGGTAACTGAGCAGGGACTGGATCCGGTCCAACCTGGTCAACAACTCGCTCTTGAACGTCTCGTCGTCCATGATTCGACTCCTCGTGTGGTGTCGGCAGTCCCTCCTGAGACCTTCCATCGGCGCAACCGTCGTAGCAGCCCGGACGGCAGTGCCTACTGTAACAGAGAATCCCGCTGTCTCAACTCGGGGCCACCTGCGGACAGTGCCGTTTGACGGACCGTACTGGACCTGAGGCTCGTGCTGTGCTAAAGCTGTCCGGAACGAGAACGCAGCCAAGGTAAGGGCGGGGGAAGAGAAGCGTGGAGATACGAGAAGCAGATCTGAAAATCGAATACTACCGGGCCAGCGGTCCTGGGGGGCAGCATCGCAACACCACCGATTCGGCGGTGCGTATCCGCCACCTCCCCACCGGCGTGGTGGCCCAGGCCAGCGAAAGCCGCTCGCAGTTTCAGAACCGGGAGAAGGCCCTGGAACGGCTGGCAGCGGCGCTGCGCAAGCGGGAACAGAAGGTTAAAAAGCGGGTAGCGACCAAGGTTCCCAAAGCGGCAAAAGAGAGGCGGCTCTCCGACAAGAAGGCCGCCTCTCTGCGCAAAAAACTCCGCTCGACGTTTGACTGAGCAACGCGCCTAAGCGTTTCCCCCTGCATACAGCTCCTGGAGTACGCGGGCAAAGGCCAGGGCCGCCGGCGAGAGCTCGCGCCCCTTCCTCCGGGCCAGGAAAAATTCCCGCTTGATGTCGATTCCCGCCACCGGCACCTGCACCAGCGCCCCCTGGGTCACCTCCCGCTGTACCGAGATCTCCGAGACGAAGGAAACTCCCACTCCCGCCATGACCGCCCGCTTGATCGCCTCGTTGCTGCCCAGTTGTGCGGCGACCTTCAGGTTCGCGGGTTTGATCCCTGCCTGCCAGAGCGCGTTCAGGTAGGCGCGCCCGGTCCCTGACCCCGGCTCTCTCAGCACGAACGGTTCGTTGACCAGCTCCTGCAATGCGACCGGCCCGCTTCCGGCCCAGCGGTGCCCCGCCGGTGCGATCAGCACCAGGTGGTCCTTGGCAAAAGGTGTGTACTCGATGGCATCGTCTTCGAGGGCTGCGCCGACCACGCCGAATTCCACCTGCTCCGCTTTGAGTTTGTCGAGCACATCCTGGCTGTCGCCTTGGGCCTGGATCAGGGTAAGCCCGGGAAACTTGCCCAGCAGCAAGGGGAGGGCGGCAGGGATGATGTACTCGCCCGGGATGCTGCTGCCGGCGATGCGCAAAACGGCTTCCTCGACCCCCTTGAAACGATCGACCGCGACTGTAATCTCCCGTGCATATTCGACCAGGCGGCGCGCCCGCTCCAAGAGCAGCTTGCCGCCTTCGGTAAGCAGCGCTCCCTTGCCGGTCCTATCCAGGAGTTTCAGGCCGAATTCACTTTCCAGTGCAGAGATGTGCTGGCTCACCGTCGACTGGGTGATAAAGGTCGCTTCTGCCCCTTTGGAAAAACTGCCACTTTCGGCGACGTTGATAAACACTTCAAGCTGCTTCAGGTTCATAGAGAGATCCCATAGTATTTTGCGATAACTGATTATGTATTTATCGAATTTATCAATTTGACTGAACAGTGTCAATTGTCATATTACTTAGGTCCCCCTGACAGGAAAGCGGCGTTCCAAGCTGTGCTTTCCTGGTGCGGGCTGCATACTGGTTCTAGGTGCCACCGTTCTTTCTTAGTTCTACATTCGTGAACCGAGGTTTCTGTAGGGGCGCCACACAACGTAGAACGTGGAACTTAGAACCGCGGTTTCAACTCCCCAAGGCGCTCATGCCTTGCATCTTAAAGCAGCGAGGAAACTAGATGAAGAAAATGTTGTTGTCGTTGATCGCCCTTTCCCTGGTACTGGCTCCGGCCGCCTGGGCCAAAAGCCGCAGCGGCGTGGTTACCTACGAGGTAGACCTCTCCAAGCAGGAGGCCGGGAAAGAGACCAAACTCTGGATTCCCTACGCCGTATCCGATAAGAACCAGAACGTGACCGATGTGAAGGTTACCGGAGACTATGCCGCTTCGGCTGTCTACACCGATCCGGTCAACGGCACCCCGATCCTCTTTGCCCGCTGGGACAAAAGTGCCACCAGCCGCAAGCTCAGCTACTCGTTCAAGGTTGAGCGTCAGGAGATCCAGCTCAAGAATCTGCCGACCAAAGAGCCGGCTTGGAACCGCGCCGACTACGCAGAATACCTGCAGCCGTCCTCCATGGGGCCCGTTAGCGGCGAGATCAAGCAGCTCTCGGATCAGATCACCAAGGGAAAGAAGACCGTCCTCGAGAAGGCCCGGGCCATCTACGACTGGACCTGCGAGAACATGTACCGCGACCCGGCCACCCGCGGCTGCGGCAAGGGCGATGTCTGCGAACTCCTGAAGAAGCCCGGCGGCAAATGCACCGACATCTCCTCGGTCTACATTGCGCTGGCCCGCGCTGCCGGTGTTCCCAGCCGCGAGGTATTCGGCCTGCGCCTGGGCAAGAAGGCCCAGGAAGACATCACCGGCTACCAGCACTGCTGGGTCGAGTTCTTCCTCCCCGGTTTCGGCTGGGTTCCGGTCGATCCGGCCGACGTGCGCAAGGCGATGCTGGTCGAGAAACTCGAGCTTAAAGACGCGAAGACCCGCGAGTATCGCGACTACTTCTGGGGCGGCATCGATGCCTACCGCTTCAAGCTGGCCCAGGGGCGCGACCTGGTGCTCAACCCGCCGCAGGCCGGCGCTCCGCTCAACACCTTCGGTTATCCCTACGCAGAGGTGGGTGGCACCCCGCTCGACTTCTACGAGCCGAAGAGCTTCAGCTACAAGATCAACTACCAGGAGTAGTCGAAAAGTACGTACGGATCTTGTTGTGTCTCTCGCTGCTGGGCGAATCATAATTGGCTCAACAACGGCCCTTGTCTGCACACTCCACACGGTGCAGCTCGACAGTCTGTAGCAGTTTCCAACTCCCTTTCCCGCCGCGCCAAGACCCACTTGGCGCGGCTTTTTTGCGCCTGATTTCGCCTTGTGTGCTGCAACGCTTTGCGGTATGGTGTCGCTGTTTGTCCCGAGTTATCCCTGAGGAGGTGCTTTTTGAACCATCGCACTCTTTTTGTCGCAATCGCACTTGCAACGAGCTTAGTAGGATCCCTGGCCGGCGCCCAGGAAGGGGCTGTCGCCTCGCTGCCGCCAAGTCTCTCCGCACTCCCTGCCGTCGAGGCGCCTGCCGACGCTGCCCTGGCTGCCCTTACCAGGGAAAACGCCCTGCTTCAGGAAAAGCTGAAGGCGCTGGAGAGCTGCAGCATCAGCTCCGGTGCCCTGGCAGCCAAAAACGGCAAGCGCCTCAAGGAGGTCGCAGCGGACATCCGGGCTCAGCGCCAGGGGCTCACCGACTTCGAGGGATACGTCAAGTGGATGTCGGCGAACATCGCCGCCTATTCGAAGTACATCTCGGCAGGTTCGGTGGCTGCAGGGTTCGCCAAGGTGCTCCCGATCCCCTACGCAGGTCAGGCCTCGGTGTTCACCAAGTTCGTCTCAAACGCCGCGCTCTCGCTGAGTGCCGCTTCGGTCTCGATCAACAAGTACCTGGCGATCTCGCAGCAGTTCGTGGCCCGGGTCGATGCCCTGGACCTTGCCAAGGAGTCGAGTTCCCGCGAGGTCTCCGAGTTGGTGCGCTTCGCCGACCATGATCTCCTGAAAGGGATGGTCGAGGTGCAGGAAAAGCTCGCCAGCACCTCGGAGCTCTCCGCTTCCTCGCTGTCGTTTCTGGAGAGCCTGAACCACTACATCGGCTCCACCGACGAGTACTGGGCGAAGACCAAGTCGCTGTTAAAGAATGACGACAAGAAGGAAAAGAGTTTCCTCGCCGAGAGTACCACCGCCTTGAGAAACCGTGCTGCTGGCTTCAACGCGAAGTTCAGGCTGTTCGATGAGACGGTGAAGAAGGACGCACCGCTCATAAAGTCGCTGGTCGCCTATGATGAGCTGATCCACGAGCTCGATCCGAAGTTCGCCAAGGCTAAGTAGTCCGGAGGTGCCGGCGGGCAGGGCGGGAGCCGGGGTGCATGTACAGGCAAAGGCCTCGTTTTTCAGGTTTCCTGCTTTTGTTGAGGAACTTTGCAGGGCAGGGGGCATGACTGGAACTGCGGGACACTGGGATACTGACCACCACCGCGGGCGGGTGCTTCCCCGGTTATCCGGCTCGATCTGTTGCTGTGTTGCTGGCTCGATCTCGCAAGGGGAGGTTGATGTGGAACTTGATGCCGAACTGATTGGTCAACTGAAACGGGTGCTGGCGGCGGCGGAATTCCTGCTTCCCCAGCCGGTGGCGCCCATCGACTGGAGTGTGCATCACGCGGCCAACTGGAAGCGCCGCTCGTTTTCCGGGTACCTGGACCCGGTGGACAGCATCGAGGGGATCCGCCTCGAGGACCTCTTGGGGATCGAAAGACAGAAGAGGGTGATCGAGGAAAACACCCGGATGTTCCTGGCCGGCCTTCCCGCCAACAACGCGCTGCTCTGGGGGACCCGGGGGACCGGAAAGTCCTCGCTGGTGCGGGCGCTGCTCAGAAGGTACTCCGATCAAGGCCTGAGGGTGGTCCAGGTCGACAAGGACGACCTGATCCACCTGCCGGATATCGTGGACCGGCTCAAAAGTGCACCCTACCGGTTCCTCATCTTCTCGGACGACGTCTCCTTCGAGATCGGGGAGTCGAGCTACAAGATGCTCAAGAGTGCGCTGGACGGGGCGGTGTACGCGCCTCCGGAAAACGTGCTCATCTACGTCACCTCGAACCGGCGCCACCTGATTCCCGAGTACGAAAGCGACAACAAGGGGGCCATGATGGTCGAGGGGGAGATCCACCACGGCGAGGCGGTGGAGGAGAAGATCTCGCTCTCCGGGCGTTTCGGGATCTGGGTCTCCTTTCATTCCTTCACGCAGGATCAGTATCTCGAGGTGGTACGCCAGTGGGTCGGCAAGCTCGCCGCCAAATGCGGTGCCCAGGTTCCCTGGGATAAGGAATGCCAGGACGCCGCCATCCTCTGGTCCCAGAAAAAAGGGGACCGCAGCGGACGTATCGCCAACCAGTTCGCCAACGACTGGGTAGGGCACTACCTGCTGCCGGGCGTGAGCTAGGGGATCACCAGGCGGATCGGTGCCGGGAAAAAGAAAAAAGGCCTCTCCCATAGGGAAGAGGCCTTTCGATTTGCAGAAAGCTGATGCTCCTAAAACTTGTAGCCGAGGCTCACCGCGAGCAGGTGAGCGTCGGTCCGGTAGGTCCCGTTCGCGGTGCTGAAGGGAGGCGAGGGGAGGCCGCCGCTGATCGTGTTGCTCTTGGTGCGGTCCTCGTAGAGCTGGTAGGCGTACGAGAAGGCCACGTTGAACCGGTCGAAGTTGAGGTCGGTGCCCAGGCAGAAGACGTGCGTGTTGGCATCGGGAATGGAGGGGTCGAAGGTGCTCCCGGGAGCCGCGGCGTCCCCGTAGACGTAGCCGGCTAAAAGCGCCACGGTGTCGCTGTACTGGTAGCGGCCGCCGACGTTGAAGCCCCAGGTGTCGTGCCAGTCGCGCGGCGTGGTCGTGCTGTTGCCGTTATCGAGGTCGATCTGCAGCTTGTCGAAGGAGGACCACCCCTCCCAGCGCAGGCCGGCTTCTACGGTGAGCCGCTCGATCCCCTTGTAGGCTACGGCTGCGGTCAGCTGCTGCGGCAGGGTGACTTTGGACTTGCCCGGGACGCCGATCTTCCCCCCCGGGAGGTTGGGGTTCGAGAAGGTGCCGTCGCCGTTGATACTGACGGTTACCGGGCTGCGGTAGGAAACGCCGACGGTCACATCCTTGATCGGATCGTAGGCGGCGCCGACGTTGAACCCGACGCCGATGCCGTCTCCCTTGAACTTGCTGTTCACGTCACCTGCCTGCTGCGGCAGCCCCACTACCGTCGGCGGGAGCTTGCGCTGCAGGCTGGCGTCGAGGAACATGACGTCGAGGCCGGCGGCGACCGCGAACTCCTTGGTCACCTGCCAGGAAACAGCCGGGTTGAGGTTGTAGGTGGTAAGTTTCGACTTGGTGGCGATGTACTTGCCGTCCCAGCTATCGCTCCACTCGGTCCCCAGGCCGAAGGGGTTGAAAACGCCCACGCCTGCGCTGACCGCGTCGCTGAACTTGTGGGTGACGTAAAAGCTGCTCGGGAAGAAGCTCGAATCGTTGGAGGTCGGGGTGCCGGTGCCGGCAGGCTCGTATTCCCGCGAGACCAAAAGCGCGGTGGTGCCGAGTTCCAGGCGGGTGCCGTCCAGGCGGTTCATCAGCGCCGGATTGTAAAATATCGTGCTCGGGCTCTGGGTGTGGGCGGTGACCGCGTTGCCCTGGCCCAGTGCCGAGGCGCCGTGGGTGAATACCGCAAACCCGGAGGCCTTGGCATCGTTGGCAGTCGCCAGTGTCAGGGTGAAGAGTAAGGTCGGGGCCACCCAGCCCAAGTTCTTTCTGAAGTTCATCGTGCGCTCCCCCTAATTGAAAACAGTTCGGTGCATTGAATACTGGAAATAAACAGTTTTGTTGCGATAAGTAAGATTGGTCTGAGGTAACCTTTCGGGGTGTGGCACGGTACTGCGCGAGCCAGAAGCGTATCTGAATATATTCTGACGCTGTCCTGGCAAAAGGAAGCTCGCCCTGTAAGACTTTTTCCGTTTCATACCACATCGGGTTGTTTCTGTAAACATAGTACTGTCTTGTCGGCATGGTCTTGCGCAACCTTTAATGATTGTTAGCTTGCCGTATCTGTGGTATTTTCCTGAGGTCGAAACAAATCAAACTACCGGAGATCATTACCTGATGCAGTGCACCAACTACATGATGGAAAATGACGAGGAAACAAGGCGTCTGATTGTCAAGACGGACGTTGAGCAGGTCAAACAGCAGGCGTTGTGGGCGGGAATCAAGCCCGGGATGCGGCTGGTGGACGTGGGGTGCGGCCCGGGGATCACCACCCACGTGCTGAACCAGTTGGTGCAGCCGGGCGGCAGCTCGCTTGGTTTCGATCTTTCGCCGAAGCGGGCCGCCTACGGCAACGAACACTACGCCTGCGAGACCCTGCGCTTCGAGCAGCGCGACGCGCTCACCCCGATCGAGGATTTCGGACAGTTCGATTTCGCCTGGATCCGCTTCGTCCTCGAGTACCACTACCAGAACAGCTTCGAGATAGTGAAGAACGTCGACAAGATCGTGAAGCCCGGCGGCACGCTCTGCCTCATCGACCTCGATTACAACTGCCTGACCCACTTCGGGCACACCCCGCGCATGGAGCGGGCCCTGGTGCAGATCATGAATAACATCGAGCGGCGCGCCAACTTCGACGCCTATGTCGGCCGCAAGCTCTACGCCTACCTGTACGATCTGGGGTACGAGGACATCGACGTGAAGGTGGGGGCGCACCATACCATCTTCGGTGCGCTCAAGGACAGCGACGACTTCAACTGGACCAAGAAGGTCGAGGTAGCGGCGCGGGCGTTCTACGACTTCTCCGAGTTCCCCGGCGGCTTCGAGGAGTTCCGCGACGAGTTCCAGGCCTTCTTCGCCGACCCCAGGCGCTTCACCTACACCCCAATCATCTCCTGCCGGGGACGCAAACCGCTCTCCTGAAGTTCCTGAATTTCATCGTTGGCTGCCGCCCGCGCCCGCAGGCGGCAGCTGATCAGCGCCTCGACCACCTTCTTCTCGAAATGGCTGCCGATCCCTTCCCGCAACAGGCGGAAGGCGTCCTCGACGAGCATCGGTTCGCGGTAGTGCCTAAGCGAAGTGACCGCCTCGTAGAAGTCGGCGACGGCGATGATCTTTGCCCCCAGCGGGATGTCCTTCCCCTTGAGCCCGCGCGGATAGCCGGTCCCGTCCACCTTCTCGTGGTGCGCACCGGCGATCTCCGGCACCTGCTTGTAGATCCCCTCGAAATTAACCTGGTCCAGGATGTCGCGCGTCTTGTAGCTGTGCGTCTTGACGATCTCGTACTCGAGGTCGGTGAGCTTGCCGTTTTTCTTGAGGATGGCGTCGGGGACCCCGATCTTGCCGTAGTCGTGCAACAGTGCCGCGACCCGGATCATCTCCACTTCGGCTGGCGGGAGCCCCAGTTCGTGGCAGATCTCCACCGAGTACTCGGTGACCTTCTCGGAGTGCCCGGCGGTGAGCGGGTCCCGGGCGTCGATGGAGGCGGCCAGGACCTTGAGAAACGAGCTGAACTGGGCGAACTTGGCGTCGAGGAGGTTCGCGTTGTGGATGCTGATGCCGATGACCGGCGCGATCCCCATCAAAAGGCTCATGTCGCTTTGTAGAAGCGGGCGCTTGGACTTCAGGTTGTCGACGGCGAGGATCCCCACCGACTCCCCCTCGCAGATGATCGGGCAGCAGATGAAGGACTGCGAACCGAGCTTGCGGGCGAACTCGAGGCTCCTCAGCGAGAGGCTGCCGTCCAGTTCGTTGATGTTGTTCACCAAGAAGGGCTTCTGCTCGCGCATCGAGATGACGAAGACCCCCTGGGATTCCGGGCGGTTTAGGTGGAAGGTGGTCTTGGTGAGCGCCTGCACCGTCGCCTCGGGATAGCCGAAGCCCGCCCTGAAGACCAGCTTGGAGCGGCTCTGGTTGGCGAGCAGGATCAGGCCGCGGTCGTAGTCCAGGCGCTCCTCGAGGACCTGCACCACGCTCGCCAGGATGTCGTCCACGTTGTTCTGGCGGCTGATGGCCTGGCCGATCTCGTTGGTGACCCGGGCGATGTTGTAGTTCAGGTTGATCTGGTCCAAAAGCTTGTCGCTTGAGTCCTGGAAGGTGTCCAGCCGGTCGATGAGCCCCTGCTTCTCGCGTTTGAGCTTGAACACCACGTAGAGAAGCGCGGTCGCGGCCGAGATCCCCGGAAAGGACCTGAGGGCCGCCATCGGGTCGAAGAAGAGCGCGAGCCCTGCGGTGAGGGCGGTGAGTCCCAAGAGGAGCGTGCGCCCCTTCTCCCAGGTGGGGAGCGTCGCGTTCTCCCAGGAAACCAGGTAGCGGCAGACCTCGCCCCCCTTGAAGATGCACTCCGGGTGGTCGATGCGCGGCATCCTCTTCTGGAACACCATGCCGATCGCCTCGAAGATCCCGGTGCGGTTGTCGCACTGGAACTGGCGCTCCTGGACCCCGGGCCTGGGCGTTACGGTGATTTCCACCATGTTGGTCGAGATGCGCCGGGAGGCGTAGACGGCGGAGCGGGTGAAGACGGAACTCGCCTTGTTGATCAGCTCGTAGACCATCGCCGGGCCGACCATCCCCATGATGTACTGGCGCATCCCGCCGTTGTCTTCGGGAGAGGCTGCATAGCGGCCGGCTTCGCGGGAGAGGTTGGGGTTGCCGGTCATCCGGCTGGCGCGTTCGTGGAAGGCGTTGACCTGGGCCTGGGTAAACCAGTGGCCGTGGTCGTCGACCTGGTAGGGGTGCATGCCGGCGCTTTCCAGCAGTTCCCCCACGTTCACAAAAGGGTAGGTGCTCTTGATGAACTTGACGTAGGTGTCGATGATCCTGCTGTTGTAAAGCGGCTTGTCGTCGTCGATGACTTCCATTTCCTGGCCTTGTACGTTCACGACGGTCACGCCTTCATGCGCCGCAAGAGGCGCTCGGAGAATTCCCACCACTCGTCGGTGTAGAGCATGCTGAGCACCCAGAGGGCGTAGGTTCTCTCGAAGGGGATCTGCTGCGCCTCGGCGTAGCTCTTCGGGTAGATGAGGACCGGCATCTGCTCCTGGTTGAAGCGGATGAAGAGGATCGAGAGCGTCATGCTCAGGATCTCCTTGGTGAGCTCCTCGCCGTCCAATACGAAGACGTTGACGCAGTGGGTCAGGTCGGACATGTTGAGTCCCAGGTCCGAGAAGTTGATCATGAAGATCGCCACCAGGTTGCCGTGCATCTTGAGGGAGAAGAGGTGCCGCTCGCGCCTAAACCCGATGGCGGCGTACTCGCGCGCCAGGTCGCCGCTGTCGAGCATGCTCGATTCGAGGTCCAGCGCCTCGATCATGAGACCTCCGGAGTGCTCCTCGTAGAAGCTCTCCAGCTCCTGCAGGTCGTTTCTCACGGTGGCGGTGAGGCTCCAGGCGTCGGACATGCGCTGCAGGCCGGAAAACTCGCGCTGCACGTGCAGGTAGGCCATGTCGTCCAGCGAGCAGGCCTTGGCCTTCCTCATGACCCGCGCCGCGCCACCGAACACCTTGTTGGGGAACTTGTTGTCCGGGCGGAAGTAGCAGAACACGTGGTTCATGTGCATCGAGTAGAGCCGGTGCGAGTCGTTGATGAAGCGGCTGATCAGGTTCAAGACCGCGAGCCCAGCGTGGTTCGACTCCGCCTTGGTGGCCGCGTGGTGGTGGATCATCCAGGAGTTCTCGAAGAAGCGCAGGGTCGACATGTGCCCGAGGATCGCGTTTCTCTCCTGGTAGATGAAGTGGCGCGCGATGCGCGGGTGCTGGGTGTAGAGCTTCTCGTAGAGCTCCCGGTACTTCTCCTTGTTCTCCTTGATGTGGCTGTACTTCTTCGGGTAGATGAACCCGGTCTCGAAGAAGAACTGCCAGAGCTGGTCCATGTCCACCTTGTTGTTCAGGTAGGAGTGCTGCTCGTCCACCTGGTAGACCAGGGCCAAGAGCCGCACGTGGTCCTGGACGTCCATGTCGAGGATGGTGAGCCCGCAGCGCACGCTGCGCGGGTCCTCCTCGAGGGCGTAGCGGTACACCACCTGGGCCTGGCAGCGCGAGGTGAAGCTGTTGGCGAAGTTTATTTCGACGCAGTCGATGATCATGCCGGGCAAGAGCACCGAGTTGTTGGCGTCCTCCTCGACGGAGAAACCGCTGCCGGAGAGGTCCAGCACCTTGAGGTCGATCTGCTTCCCGGT
The DNA here is from genome assembly GCF_014193515.1 of Geomonas silvestris. Classification (GTDB taxonomy): domain Bacteria; phylum Desulfobacterota; class Desulfuromonadia; order Geobacterales; family Geobacteraceae; genus Geomonas; species Geomonas silvestris. The sequence continues at coordinate 28,663 of NZ_BLXX01000006.1, forward strand.
GAAGGGGTGGTTGAAGAAGATGTTCGGGGAGGGGGCCAGCTTGTGGCGCCCGCTGCGGTAGGTCTTGGGCTTGAACCGGGGGCGCTGCAGGCGGATCGGCTCCAATACGTAGGTGCGCACCCGCTGGCCGGGGTTTTGTTTGGTGATGCGGCACTCGCCGGAGTAATAGGCGCCGGCGGCTCCGTAGAAGACCACGTTGACCGGCAGGTCGGGGTCGACCCACTGGAAGGTCTGCGGGGGGACCGCCTCCACCTCGACCCGGAAGGAGAGCGCGTTGAAATCGAGCAGGGTCCCCTCGAAGATGGCGCTGTTCTGCATGATCTGGGCGCTGATCCCCTCGCACAGGTGGCGGCGCACCTTGCGGTAGCTCACCTCCTGGGCGGTCTCGGGAAGGCGCAGCGAAATGCCGCGCTCGTTCAGTTCCACCATGGCAGGGGTGGCCACCACCAGTTTCTGGCCGTCGATGATGAAGATGTTTTCGAAGCTCGAGGAGCGGATCTTCTGCAGCACCTCGCTGGGGTCGACCCAGAGGCACTCCAGGTCCTCGTCGTGGCAGGGGAGGGGCTTGGCCTCCAGGGTGATGGTCCGGGAGTACTTGTTGTGCTTGAAGTTGACCAAGAGGGAACCGTCCTGAAAGTTCAGGTAGTTGAGCCTGTTGATCAGTTTGGAACGGGGGATCTGCTTTTCGTTGTCGTGGGGGAACTCGATGGTCGTCCCCGGCCGGACAAATTGCAGGATCTTGCGCGCGCTCTCCATCTTTGGACCTCGACTGATTCTCAAGAACAAGAAAAAAACTGGAGTAAGGAACCGATCATTGCATGAATCACGTCGTACCGCGTGCTCCGCATGGCAGAAATTCGCACCACTAATAGCACAACTCGGCAGTTTTTTCATCAGAATTATGTGCAAAATACCATGTAAACCCCTGACAGGATGGGTTTTGATTCTTTTTGCAGCTGGGAGGCCACGCTTAGGCGCGTTTGGGGGTGGGGATGAGCTCTTGGTTTGGCGGGTTTAATGGTGGGCGCGCCCCTGTGACAGAGGTGTCCCGGCCTGGAATTATCCCTGCCCAATGGTCTGAGAGTAAGGGCCGGATAGAGACAGTCCTTTGAGGTGCCTCACCCTTTCTGGCGCAGGGATTCGGTGGCTTCGAGGTAGGAGTTGAAGTCGAAGGTGCGCGCCACGGCGGGCTGTGGCGGCGGTTCGGGCGGGGCGGCCGGTTGGGGTGCTTGCTCGCCTTTGGGCGCGTTCGCCGCCACCACCTGGTTGCGGCCGTTGGCCTTGGCCTGGTACAGGGCGATATCCGAGGCGTGGATGAGCGCGGTGTAGGTCCGGCCGTCCTCGGGGAAGGAGGCGACCCCGCAGCTTGCGGTGAGCCTCCCCAGGGGGAGGTTGTGCTCGCCGGGAAAGCGCTCGTTCTCGATCTCGGCCCTGATCCTCTCGGCGACGATGAGGGCCTCGCCCTTGCTGGTGCCGGGGAGCAGGGCGCAGAACTCCTCGCCGCCGTAGCGCGCCACGGTGTCCATCTCGCGCAGGGTCCCCTGGATGATGTCCGCGGTCCGCTTGAGCGCCTCGTCCCCCGCCAGGTGTCCGCAGATGTCGTTGTAGTTCTTGAAGAAGTCGAGGTCCAAAAACAGGATGGTGAGGTTCAGCCCCTGGTGGTTGCTGCGGTTTAACTCCTCCTCGATCCTGCTCTTCAGGAAACGGCGGTTGTACAGCCCGGTCAGGGAATCGGTCACCGAGAGCTGCTCGAAGCGCACCGACTCCTCCAGCACCAGGGTGCGCTCGATCATGAGCGAGGCGAGGTTCGCAAAGGAGGTCAAAAGCTGCAGGTCGGCGTCGGTGAAGGGGGCGAGGTCCGCCTTGTCCGAGAGGTTCAAGACCCCGATGATCTTGTCCTTGAGCTTGAGGGGGATGCAGATGAGCGCCTTGGACTTGAAGCGCGGGCGGTTGATCATCGCCACCCGGCTGTCCTTTTCCACGTCGTTCACCACGAGAGGCTGGCCGGTCTGGGCAACCTTGCCGGCGATCCCCTTGCCGACCTTCATCGGGAGGCACTGGGCGATGTGCAGCGTGATCCCCTTGGTGAAGACGATGTGCATGGTCTCGCCGTTTTTGTCGATGAGCATGATCGACCCCTGGGCCGCGTTCAAAAGGTCCGCCGCGATCTCCAGGATGGTCTTGTAGAGTTCGTCCTTGCTCCCCACGTGCAGGAGGGTGTTGGTGAGCGAGAGCAGGCGCCCGGAGAGCGAGCTGGCCCGGGCCTGTTCGGCCTCCTTGAGCACTTGCCCCATCCGCGAGCCGGTGCCGTGCGCCAGCATGGAGACCACCAGGGCGTCGTTTTGGGAAAGGTCGCAGTCCAAAAGGGAAAGAAAGCCCAGGCGCTCCCCGGCGGACTCCAGGGGGAACGTGGTGGCGAGGTTCGCGCGTATCCCGGGAAGCGCCGCGCGCATCGGGGTATCGAAGGGAACCGTAGTTTTCAGCTTCTCCCGGTCCAGGAAGACCCCCAGCGAGGCGGCCGGGAGCTTGCCCAGATCCTCGGGGACGCCCCACAGCCCGGTGAGCTCGTAGTTGGCGCCGTCGTCCTCGCGCAGGGCCGCAAAGAGCTTGGCCCCCGGGTGCAGGGTGGTGATGCTGTCGGCGCACAGGGCGAGGGTGGCTGCCAGGCTCCGGGCGCGCTCCACCCGCTCCAGGAAGAGGGCGATCTCGGCCAGGCGCTCGTTTACCAGCGCCGCTTCGGCCTCATCCCGCAAGTCCGGGGAGGCCGGTTCGGGCGATTCCGTTATTTCGCGGTGCTGCTGAGCCGCGGCGCTCAGGCGGGAGAGCTCCCTCGATACGGCTCTTGCCACGTTTTCCACCTCGCGTGCCGTGGAGGTGCAAAGCGTTTCCACATGGGGAAACAGCGAAAAGACGTCGGTGCCCCCCTGCCGGGAGAGTGCTGCGAGCTGCCAAAGGTCGATCGAGGTGTCCCGGACCCCGTCGCCGACCAGGCAAAAATGGTCCCCCCGATGGGTGAAGGGGACCACGAACCCGATGAAGGCGCCGCCGTAACGGCAGACCGTCGGGGTGGCTTCCTCGAAGTAGCCGGTGAGATCCCTGCCGAAGAAGTGGCGGGCGAGTTCGTTGCTGACCGGGTCATGGACCCGGCTGGCGCAGTAGGTAAACTTCGCAGAAACGGCGGGTTCGCCTGCCCCCCTGCGGTAGAGGGTCAGGTTGTAGGGGGAGAGTGTAGCAACCGCCTCTCGAAGAGTCGCCAGGATTTCCTCAAACTGTGCGGTGTCGAGTTCGGGTTGCACGGGTTAGGCGCTCCTGGAAGCGGGTGGCGTTAGTAGCAGCGGTCAGGTAAGGCGAACTGCGCGGTATCCCTCATGAAGCCTTCGGGGAACGCCGCGGTTGTACCCGTTGTTGCAGCAATTTTTGTGCCGGTTTCCGACGGGTGTGCCGGGGGATCAACGCCGCCCCAGCGCCGGGGCCCTCACCCCGGCCGAATTCCGTCAAAGCGCGGGTTTGGCGTCCTGGTCCAAACGGGCGACTGCGGAGCCGTCCTGACAAAATCGCCTGGCGCTTCACTCTCCAGCATTTTGAACAATGACATAGAAAAAGTCGTTGATTTTTCCACAGTATTGCCAGTAGAATCTGCTCGCTGTCGATAGACTGGAGCGGACATGGCAATCGTTTCACCTGATACCCCACTATACAATAGCAGAATCTTCGATTCGTGCTTGAAACTGCTCAAAAAGAAGTATGACTTCGTCAGTATTCCGCAGATACTTAAGCATGCGGGGATGAAAGAGTCGGAAATCGCAGATCGCGGGCACTGGTTTACCCAGAGACAGTCTGACCTCTTTTACGAGAAGATGGTCCAGTTGTGCGGCAACCGGGACATCGCCCGCGAGGCCGGCCGCTACGCCTTTTCCACCGATGCCCTGGGGGGGCTGCGCGAGTACCTCCTGGCCCTGGCCGGCCCCGAGTACCTCTACGCGATCGTCTCTCGGTTCGCCCCCAACTACACCCGCTCCTCCCGGATCAGCTCCCGGCGCATAGGGCCCCGCGAGATCGAGGTCATCGTGCGGTTCGAGGAGGGGGTCGACGAGAAACCCTACCAGTGCGAAAACCGTATGGGGTTCATGGAGGCCGGTTTCCAGCTTTTTGGCTACCGTGTCCCCCCAAAGATCTCCCACCCCGAGTGCATGTTCGAGGGGGCCAGCATCTGCCGCTACCGGGTCACCTGGAGCGACTCCCCCTCGGTCCGGCTGGTCAGGCTGCGCCGCCTGAGCCTGCTTTTGCTCCCCGTGGTGCTCGGCTGCGGCCTCTGGCTCGCCCCCGACGGCAACACCGGCCTCCTCTTCCTGACCGTTCTCGTCAGCTACCTGGTGCTTGTCGGGTGGATCCAGCGCCTGGAGCGGGCCTCGCTGCGCACCAGCATGGCCGCCATGCGCAGCTCCGGCCAGCAACTGCTCGAGGAGCTCAAGGGTAACTACGACGCCGCCCTCATGGTGAACGAGATCGGCGAGGTGATCGCGAGCCGCACCGACCTGGACGAGATCCTGGACAGCCTGAACCAGGTGCTGAAGAAGCGTCTGGACTACACCTCCGGGGTCCTGCTCCTGGGGGGGGCTGACGGCAATTCGCTCACCTTGCGGAGCTCCTTTGGGCTGCGCGACGAGCACGTCGAGATGCTCAAGCAGATCTGCTACTCGATCGATCCCCCCATCCCCGACGGGGTGCTGTCCCACTGTTACACCCAGCAGCAATCGCTCTTGGTGAACGACCTCGGCGACCCGGCGCTCCCCCTGACCGAGGAGTCGCGCGAGGTCCTGGCCTCGCTGGGGGCCGGCTCCTTCATCTGCACCCCCCTGGTCTGCGAGGGGGAGTCGCTCGGGGTGTTCCTGGTAAGCGACGCGAAGCGGGAAGGAGAGTTGGGGCCGAACGACGTCAGGGTCTTGGAGGGGGTGGCGCCGATCATCGGCATAGCGATCCGCAACGCCCGGCGCCTGGCCAACGAGCGCGACCTGTACGAGCAGCTGCGCAAGGCCTCCGATTCGCTCGAGCGGCGGGTCGAGGAGCGCACCATCGAGCTCTCGCGCGCCAACGAGGTGCTCGAGTTCCTCTACGACTCGGTGTCGCACGACCTGCGCACCCCGCTGCGGGTGATCTACGGCTACGGCGAGTTGTTGCAGGAGCTCTACGGCGAGCGGCTGGACGACGCGGGGAGGGAGTACCTGGCGTCGATGATCGCGGGTGGCGAGCGGATGGAGGCGACCCTGAACCGGATGCTCGACTTCTCCCAGGTGCGCCTCATGGAGCTCAACTGGCAACCGGTGGACCTAAGCCGCATGGCGCGTCGCATCCTGAGCGACCTGAGCGTCACCGACCCGAAGCGCCAGCTTCAAAGCGCGATCGAGGACGGGGTCGTGGTCACCGGCGACGAAGAGCTCCTGACCAGCATCATGGAGAACCTTTTGGGTAACGCCTGGAAGTACAGTGCCGGCAAAGAGGTGAGCTCGATCGGCTTTGGCGTGAAGGACAGCATCTTCTACGTGGCCGACAACGGTGCCGGTTTCGACATGGCCCTCGCCAGCCGCCTCTTCGCCCCCTTCCAGCGGCTGCACGACGGCAAGACCTTCGCCGGCCACGGCCTGGGGCTCTCCATGGTGCGCTGCATGGTGGAGCGCCTGGGGGGGAAGGTCTGGGGGCAGGGCGCCCCCGGAGAGGGCGCCACCTTCTACTTCACCATCCAGCCGCCGACCCTGCGCTGAACAGCGTTACTTCACCATCGCCCCGAACTCCACCCGGCTTGCCGTGGTCCCCTCCTTGGCGCTCGGTCGGAAGATGTCCGCGTTCTTCTCGAAAAGCCGCTGCGGCGGCAGTTTCCCCGCCTTCAAAAGGTAGTTCCGCACCGCCTCGGCCCGCTCCCGTGCCAAAAGCTGCAGTTCGTTGTCGCCGACTACCGTGTGGGTGAGGATCAGCTTGCGCATCTCGGCGTCCGGGAGATCCTTGGCGATCCCCAAAACGTTACGCGGCTTGGGGAATTTCTCCTTGGCGTAGACCGCCTTGAGGTAGGTCGAGTTCTCCTGCGGCAGGATCTCGATCTCATCCTGGGTCTGTCCCGTACGGGTCTTCCCTTCTTTTACCTGGGCGCGGAACTTCTCACCCTTCATCTTCTTCAAAAGGAGCTCGTTGCGGTACCCTTCCGCGTCGCGCTCGCGGTCCACGAACCCCGAGATCTCCAGGTTGAGCGCCGGGCGCTCCTCGAGGAGCTTGGCAAGCTTCATGAGCTTCGCCTCGTCCCCCTTGCTGACCTGCGCCGAACCGGGGGAGAAGGGGACCGCGCTGAAGTCCTCGCCGCCGCCAAAGAGCGACCCCAAAAGGGCAAAGGGAGAGGTGGCTGCCTTCACCAGGAGGTTTTTAAGCATCTGCAGGACCACCCCCCAGACGCTGAACTTCGGGTCGTCGGTCTGCCCCACGACCGGCAGGTCCAGATGGATCTCGCCCTTGCGGTCCTTTAAGAGCGCCACGGCGAGGCGTACCGGGAGCTTGGTCGCCTTGTCGCTCTCCACCGCCTTGCCGAAGGTGAACTGGTCGATGAAGAGCTTGTTGGACGAGGTGAGCGCCTTCTTGTCGATCTTGTAGGCGAGGTCCAGGTTCAGCTTCCCCTTGTCGATCATGTACCCCAGGAAGGTGTTGGAGTAGGGGGTGAAGGGGGAGAGTTCGATGTCGGTGAAGGCGATCTTCAGGTCGAGGAACAGGTCGCCGCGCAGCGGGTTGATCTGCCCGGTGATGGAGAGCGGCGAGTGGTTCTCCAGGTTCCCCCTCAAGTCGACGTCGGCTGCGCGGTTGGTCTCCGAGGAGAGGCCGCTTACGCGCCCCCCCAGGTTGTAGAAGGTGGCGGTGAAGGGGGTCTTCAGGTGGCGGTCGCTGAAGTCGAGGGTTCCCCCCTGCAGGGACACGGTGTCGATGCGGATGGCGCGCGGCGCCCCTTCCTGCGCGGGAGCGCCGGCGACCGGCGCCTGCCCCGGGGCAGGCGCCGCGGCAGTGCGCGCCGGGGGCGCCTGCCCCGGGGCGGGGGCGGGAGCTTTCGCGGGGGGGGCGGGGGGAGCCTTGGTCCCCGGTGCCGCCGCTTTGGGCTCTTCGGCGCTCAGGTGCTGCAGGTTCAGGGTCCCGTCCCGCTCCACCGTCACCCGGGCGTAGAAGTTAGAGAGGGAGACGTCCTGGATGGCGAGTGAGAAGGGGGAGAGGGTCCCGCGTACCTGCTCGAGCTGCAGGCTGTCCCACTTCAGGAGATCCTCGTCGAGGATGGTGTCGAGGCAGTAAAACGACTGCACCCCCAAGGATCCGGCGAAGTTCCCGGTCATCCCGGCACCCTTGTCCTGGGCCAGGTTGTAGCTGAGCCGGGTGTCGAGGGCCCCGTCGGCGAGGAAGATCTGGGTCCCCTCGGGGATGTAGGCGTCGAAGTCGCGCAGCGGGATGCCGTGCAACTCGAGGTTCCCTTTCATCCTGAACGGCGCCGGCGTCAGGTCGCCGGCGGCCGCGAGCCGCCCCCCCTTGCCGTACCCTGCGCTGAGGGTGAAGGGGATCGCCCCCTGCCGGGGACCGCTGATCGAGGCTACCGAAAACCGGGTCCTTGAGAGGGCGAAACTCGGGGCATCTTCCTTGCTGCGGTCCGTGAACCTGATGCCGAGTTCGCTCCCCGAGATCTTCCCGATCCGGTAGCTGAAGGGTGCGGGCGGGGCGGCTGAACGGGCGCTCTCCTTCTTGGCACCGCGCGGCGCAGCTGCCGGTACGGGCTTTTTCCCGGCCTCCTTCTTCAGGAGCCGCTCGGCCGAGACGCTCCCGTCGGCCTCACGTCCCAGGCTCAGGTTACCCCCCTTGAACTCGACGCCCTCCACGCCGGCCTTCCTGCCGTTCAGGTCCAGGGCGATGCCGTTGACCAGCGCTTCTTTCAGCAGGATCCCCTCGCCGTTACCGAAACTGGCCGCCAGGTTTTCACCTTTAAGCGCACTCTTCTCGAGGGTGAACCCTTTGACGGCGTTGTAGGCCAGGTCCGCCTCCACTCCGAGCTTCCCGCTGACCGGCGTGGTGAGCTTGTCGGCGAGGTAGGGGTAGTAGTCCTTGAGCGGGATGCCGTTTAGGGCCAGGTGCGCCTTGAAGTCGAGCGGCTCGGCCGAGAACTCCCCCTTGAGGGCGAGCTGCTCTCCCCGGGCGGTGGCGATTTTCAGATCGAAGGGGGCCCGGTGCTCACGCTCCGTGGTGAAGCCGGTCACGGCGAGTTCGATGCCGCTTAGTTCGCTGTGGAAGCCACCCTTGGGGAGTGCATCGTTGAAGTGCACGCTCCCCTCCTTGAGGTTCAACTGGGCAAGCCGGAGCAGAAGCGGCGATTCCTTCTTCTGGCCTTTTTTAGGGGCGGGCGGTTCGGCCGGGGCCTCTTTCTTTGCGCCGGAGAGCTTCTGGAAATTCCAGGTTCCGGCTGCATCGCGGGCGGCGAAGATTTCGGGACGCTTCAAGTCCAGGCGGGAGATCTCGAACTGTTTGGTCAAAAGAGCCGCCCGCTTGATGGCGAGCCCCGCGTGTTTCAGCCCGCTCAGCGGGGCGCCGCCGGGCTCTTTGAGGGCGATGCCGTCCAGTGAGAGGGAGCCCGAGAGGAGCACCTCGGGGCCGGTCTTCGCGTCGATGCGGTAGGAGGCCTCCAAGTCACTGGTCAACTGGCCGGACTCGAAACGGACCGGGAGCGGGAACGGGACGTAGCCCAGGTAGTAGGGGAGATCGAGCGCCCGTACCGTGACGTCGATGGTCGTCTCCATGGCGCGGGTGAGCGGTTTGAGGCGGCCCTCCAGGACCACCGGCGTCTCGTTCACGAAGGCGCTGAAGTGCGGTGTCACGTAACGGTCGGCCAGGTACGGGATGTTGCTTATGAAGGGGAGGTTGAGGGTCAGCTCGCGAATCCGGTGGATGCGCTCGCTTTTCAGGGCCTGGTCCTGGAACACCACCTGGCCGCGCTTCAGGGTGATGTTGTTGAGAGAGAAGAGGTAGCTCTCCTTCTTTTTCGGCTCCTTTTTCTCGGTCACCAGGTCCGAGAAGTTGAACTGGTTCGGAGCGCTGCGCACCAGGTGGACGTAGGGGGAGTCGAGGGTGATCTCCCGCACGATGAAGGCGCGTTTGGGGAGGGAGAGTGGGCTCAGCGAGAGCCGTGCCGAACTAAAGGAGACGAAGGTGGCGCTGCTCCCCTTTTCGCTGAGGCGAAAGCCGTCGACCGCGGCCGTCATGGTGAAGGGGTTGAACGAGACCCAGGCGATCTCGGTGCGGCGCCCGGTGGCCTCGCTGATTTTTTGCACGGCCAGGTGCCGGGCAAGCGGAGGAAAGCCGAGAACCAGGGCAGTACAGAGGACCACCAGACAGAGGGAGGTGATGACGAGGTGTTTTCTGTTCAGACGCATGCAGGTCTCCTTGCGGGTCGCCTTCGTGCCGCACCGGTGATGTCCGGGGTTACCCCGGACGAACTCTCTGTTAACCGACCTCCGCGTACTCGCGCTCGCGGAATTCCGCCCCCAGTTCCCGGGCCAGGGCCCGGATCGGCTCCAGGTCCAGTCCCGGCAGGGCCACGGCGCTCGCCACCACGTTCGGGAGGTACTTGGCCGCTTCCCGTATGAAATCGCACACCCCGATGAAGCCGGCGTCGCCGAAGGGAGTGTTGCAGAGCCGGGCGTAGGTTGCCGCGTCCGCCGCGTTGAGGCTTACCGAAACCACGTCGACGAGGCCCGCCAACTCGGGGAGGATGTTGCGGCCGTGCACCAGGTTGGCCTGGCCGTCGGTGTTGATACGCACCTGGTATCCCCGTTTCTTGAGCTCGGCCGACACCTCGCGTACCACGTCGAGACGGATCAGGGGCTCACCGTAGCCGCAGAATACCACCTCGTTGAAATCCTCCGCGGCGTCAACGGCCGCCAATAGCTCGGCGGCGTTCGGCTCGTGGGAGAGCTTCAGTTCGTGCCCCTTCACGACCAGTTCCTCGAACTTCGGGCAGAAGGTGCAGCGGTTCGAACAGCGGTTGGTGATGTTCAGGTACAGCGAGTTGCGGATCTTGTAGGCGAGCGTCGCCTGCTCCTCGGGGTCCGGGATCCCGAACAGGCGACGGGTGTTGAACGAGGTGATCCGGGCGACATCTTCGAGCGAGAGCCCCTTTAGTTCGGCGACCTTTTCTGCGGTGAGGCGGACGAACGAGGGCTCGTTGCGTTTGCCGCGGTGCGGGACCGGGGTGAGGTAGGGGGCGTCGGTCTCCACGAGCATCTCCTCGATCTTCACCCCGCGTACCACCTCGCGCAACGCCTCGTTCGAGGGGTAGGTGACGGTGCCGGGGATGGAGATCTTGAACCCCATGGCGATCACCTCCTGCGCCATGGCGAGGTCGCCGGAGAAGCAGTGCAGTACGCCGCCCACCTCGTGCGCCTTTTCTTCCTTCATGATGGTGAGGATGCGGTCGTGCGCGTCGCGGTCGTGGATGATGATGGGGAGTTTCAGCTCGCGGGCGAGCCTGATGAAGCGGCGGAAGACCTCCTCCTGGAGGTCGCGGGGCGAGCGGTCGCGGTAGAAGTCGAGGCCGATCTCACCGATTGCCACCACCTTGGGGTTCCCGGTCGCGAGCTCGCGGACCGTCTCGTAGCACTGTTCGGTGACACCTTCCGCGTCGTGGGGGTGGATGCCGACCGAGCAGTAGATCCGGTCGTAGGCGGCGGCGAGTTGGCAGGCCTCGCGGCTCGATTCGAGGTCTGCGCCAACGGCCAAGATGGTGCCGACGCCGGCCGCACTGGCACGCTCCAGCATTTCGGGAAAGTCGGCGCTGTATTCGTTGCCATAAATATGTGAATGGCTGTCAATCAGGTCCATCGATCTGCTCCTTCGGTGTTTCAAACTCGTGCCGTGCTGGCTGCGGCCGGCAAAATGGAAATACGTATCTTAATGTACCACAGTTCTGGATGCCAGGAAAAAAGGGAGGTGAAAGACAATTGAACGGCAATTGACAATGGACAATGGACAATGGACAGTGAGAGGCCCGGTTCGGGGCAACGTTTAGTTATTCGGCGCGGTCTGAAGTGATTCTTTCGGAAAAGGGAGGTGGGGCTGATGGTTTTCGCCTTGGGACCGATTTTTGGTAGAGGTGGCGAAACTCAGAGTAGCTTCCTGAGGTGTTGCGGGTGAGCCCTCGTTCCCCAGAACGCAAAGGGGGAACGAGGGCGTTTTAGAGCTGTAGCAAACGTGACGGTGATAGCAGGGCTAAATCCCCTCTGTCTCCCCTTCGCAAAGGGGAGGACGTGAGGTCAGCTGTCATGCTTCAGGGAAACGATCGTCGCAGTGCCAGAAGCGACTGGGCATCACTCCTTGTCAATTGTCCATTGTGATCGTCTTTATCGACGCCTCGATCCCGTCCATCAGGATCTTGAGCTCATCCATCGAAATGGCGAGCGGCGGGAAAACCACGATGATGTTGCCGAGCGGGCGCAGGAACAGGCCGTGCTTCCTGGCCTCCAGGCAGACACGGACACCGACCCTCTCCTTCCAGGGGTAGGGGGTGCGCCCCTCTTTGTCCAGCACCAGTTCGATCCCACCGATCATCCCCTCGTGACGCACGTCGCCCACATGCGGCAGATCCAGGAGAGCCTTGAGCCGCTCGCCCAGGTAGGCGATCTTGGGGACCAGCGCCTCGAGCAGGCGGTCCTTCTCGAAGAGTTCCAGGCTCGCCAGCGCGGCGGCACAGGCGATCGGGTTCCCGGTGAAGGTGTGTCCGTGGAAGAAGGTCTTCAGGTCGGCATAGGCCCCCCAGAAGGCGTCGTAGACCTTGCGGGTGGTAAGGGTGGCGGCAAGCGGCAGGTAGCCTGCCGAGATCCCCTTGGAAAGCGCCATGATGTCCGGCGTCACCCCCGCCTTCTCGCAGGCGAACATGGCGCCGGTACGCCCGAAACCGACGGCAACCTCGTCCGCGATCATCAGGATGTCGTAGCGGTCGCACAATTCACGCACCGCTTTCAGAAAGCCCGGCGGTTGTACGATCATCCCCCCGGCACCCTGCACCGCCGGTTCGATCACCAGGCCGGCGAGCTCGTGCTGGTGCGCCTCCATCAGGCGCTCGAGCTCTTTCAGGCAGAGCATCCCGCAGCGCTCGGGGTTACGGTCCTCGGTAAGCGGGCAGCGGTAGCAGTAGGGGCAGGGCGCCTTGATGGTCGGGAACAAGAGCGGCGAGTAGACCTCGTGGTAGATGTCGATCCCCCCCACGCTCATGGCGCCCACGGTGTCGCCGTGGTAGGCGTTGTCGAAGGCGATGAACTTGGTACGCCCGGGGTGCCCGGTCTGGTTCTGGTACTGGAAGGCCATCTTCACACCGATCTCCACCGCAGTGGAGCCGTTGTCCGAGTAGAAAACCTTGGCAAGGCCCGCAGGCGCGATGTCTATCAGCCGCTTGGCGAGGTGCGCCGCGCGGTCGTTGGTGAGGCCGAGGAGCGTCGAATGCTCCAGGCGGTCCACCTGCTCCTTGATCGCCTCGTTGATCTCGGCCCGGCAGTGGCCGTGCACGTTGGTCCAGATGGCGGCGACGCCGTCCAGGTAGCGGTTTCCGTCCGAGTCGACGAGGTAGCAACCTTCGCCCCTGGTGATCACCAGGTTGTCGGCTCCTTCCCATTCGCTCATCTGAGTGAAGGGGTGCCAGAGGTAGTCCGAGTCGTACTTTCTCAGCGTCGCGGTGTCCAGCTCTTCCATGGTGCCTCCGTTGAAACAAAACCGGGGCGAACACGAGGTTCGCCCCTGGCAGGTCCAGTTAATGTATCCCTTCCCGCGCCGGGGCGTGGAAACGAGGTGGCAGAGACGCTTTCGGCGCCTTACCCGAACATCTCCCGCAGCATGATGGCGGTTTCCGGCTCGCGCTCGAGGCGGTCGGCCACGGCGCTCACCCGGGCCCGGTCGTCCTCTCCGGCGACCTCGGGGAAGGTGCCCAGCAGCAGCGCACCGCTCAGCGAGGAGATCAGGTGCGGCGCGTAGGCGCTTACCTCGTCGGGCTCCTCGGGGTAGCGGTTCACGATGACCCCCTTCACCACGAGCCCGAGGTTGCGCGCCGAGAAGGTGGTCAGCAGGGTATGGTTGACTGTCCCCAGGTTGGGCCGCGCCACCACGGCGATCGGCAGCCCGAGGTGCTGGGCCAGATCGGACATCAAAAGCCCGCCAGCCAGGGGGACCATGAGGCCTCCGGCACCCTCGACGATGAGGTAGTCGAACTCGGCCGCCAGCCGCTGGTAGGCCTCCTTGATCACCCCGAAGTCGATGCGTACCCCTTCCTTTTCAGCGGAGATGGAGGGGGCCAGGGGGGCCATGAGGAGGTAGGGGGTGCAGTCGGGGGTGAGCTCGATGCCGGCGCCGAACGCCATCAGCTCGGCGTCCTCGGAGATCCGCTTCCCATCCCTCTCGAGGCAGCCGCTGGTCACCGGTTTCATGACCCCGACCTTGTGCCCCTGGCGCCTGAGCAACAGGGCGATCGTTGCGGAAGCGATGCTTTTGCCGACCCCGGTGTCGGTGCCGGTGATGAAAATTCCCTTTGCCATTGCTGTCTCCAACAGGGGAGAGGGGCGTTCCCTCTTCCCCTTATGCCGTCAGTGGGCGCACAGTTCCGTCTCCAGCCCCAGGTCCTCGAACATCTTCAGGTCGACGGCTACGTTGCGCCCCAAGGTGGTCAGGTAGTTGCCGATCATGGTGCCGTTCGCGCCGGCGAAGAAGATCCAGGACTGCAGGTCGCGCAGGTTCTTCTCGCGCCCGCCGCAGACCGTGATCCGCTTGTCCGGAAGGATGAAACGGTACAGCGCGATGGTCTTCAGGCACTCCTGCGCGGTTATGTTGTTGGCCCCTTCCAGGCGGGTCCCCTCGATCGGGTTCAGGAAGTTGAGCGGTACCGAGTCGACGTCCAACTCCTTCAGGGTGAAGGCCATCTCGACGCGCTGGGCCGCGCTCTCTCCCAATCCGAAGATGCCGCCGGAGCAGACCTTGACCCCGGCCTTCTTGACTGCGCGGACCGTTTCGACGTCGTCGTTGTAGGGGTGCGTGGTGCAGATGTTGGGGAAGAAGCTCTCGGCGGTTTCCAGGTTGTGGTGGTAGGTGTCCATCCCGGCATCGCGCAGTTTCACGGCGGTGTCGTAGTCGATGATCCCGAGCGAGCAGGAAGGGAAGATGCCGGTTTCCTGGCGGATGCGGCGCAGTGCCGCGAGGATGCGCTCCAGTTCGAGCCCGTTTACCGTGGTGCCGCTGGTGATGATCCCGAAACAGGCGGAACCGCTCGCCTCGGCCTGCCGGGCGCACTCGACCATCTGCTCCTCTTCGACCAGCGGGTAGACCGGTGCGTCGGTCCGGTGGTGAGCCGACTGGGCGCAGAAGGCGCAGTTCTCGGCGCAGCGGCCGGATTTCGCGTTGATGATGGAGCAGAGGTGGACCTTGTTCCCGACGAACTGCTCCTTGATCCGGGTGGCGCCGCGGTACAGGTCGAAAACCTGGGACCCTTCGGCCTGGCTCAACTGCACTGCTTCCTCGGGGGTGATGCTCCCTCCGGAAAGGGTGCGCCCGACAATCTCGTTGATCAGCTTTTCCATGAATACCTCCGCGCCTCATGTACCACGCCCAAAGTCGGGTTGTCAACCTAATCTCGCCTTCTGGTTGACGGGATTTTGGATGAGGAAATGGCGCGGTGCGGCGGTGTGCCAGGGGAGGGCACTGGAGGGATCCGGCGCGGGGTGTGGTCAGCGGTCCAGGAGCTCGCGGACCTTGCTGATCAGGTGCAGCGGATGTACCGGCTTCTTGACCAGTTCGGTCTCCGGGGCGAGTTCCCCCTTGTTCCGGATCACGTCCGCCGTGTAGCCGCTGGTGAAAATGGTGGGGGTGCCGGGCTTGAGACGCTGGATTTCGTCGTAGGCGGCCTTGCCGCTCATCTTGGGCATGATGAGATCCATAAGGACCAGGTCGATCGCGTCCCTGTTTTCCCGGAACTGCTCCACGGCCTCGGCGCCGTCGGCTGCCAGGATCACCCGGTAGCCGAAGCTGACCAGGACGCCGCGCACCATCTCCCGCACCGCGGTCTCGTCCTCGGCCACCAGGATCAGCTCGCTCCCCGCTTGCGGTTCCACCACCGGTTGTTGCGAGGGGAGCAGAGGTTCTTGGCAGCTGGTCATGGGAAGGTACACCTTGAAGGTCGTCCCGGCCCCGGGCTCGCTTTCCACCAGGATCTGCCCGTTGTGCTGCATCACGATGCCGTAGGCCATGGCAAGCCCCAGGCCGGTCCCCTTGCCGACCTCCTTGGTGGTGAAAAACGGCTCGAAGATCTTGGCGCGGGTCGCCTCGTCCATCCCCATCCCGATATCGGCGATGCTCAAAAGGGCGTAGCGCCCCTGGGAGCACCAGCTGAACCCGAGCCGCCCCGGCTCCAGGTCGATCGCCTGGGTTTGCACCAGGAGCGTCCCCCCCTCGGGCATGGCGTCCCGGGCGTTGGTGGCCAGGTTCATCAGGATCTGCTCGATCTGCCCGCTGTCGGCAAAGACGTGCAGCGGCTCGGGGGCGAGGCTGGTCTTCAGCGCGATGTCCTCGCCGATCACCCGCCCCAGGAAGTGCTCGACGTGTCGCACGATGCCGTTTAGGTCGACCTGGCGCGGGTTCATCACCTGCTTTCTGCTGAAGGCGAGCAGGCTCCGGGTGAGTCCTGCGGCCCGCTCCGCGGCGGCGAGCACCTGGTCGACGCTGGTGCGGTTGGGGTCGCTTGCCGGAAGCCGCATCTGCATGACGCTGCAGTAGCCGATGATGACGGTGAGGATGTTGTTGAAGTCGTGGGCGATGCCGCCGGCCAAAAGCCCGGTTGCCTCCATCTTTTGCGCCTGGCGCAACTGCTCTTCCAGGGCGCGCTGCTGGGTGGTGTCGGTACCGATGCAGGCGATCCCCGCGGCGGAACCGTCGGGGTTGTGCAGGACGGTGTTGTCCCAGCTTATGGTGCGCAACTCCCCCTGTGCCGTGAGGATCTCGTTCTCCTGGTGCGAGACGACTTCGCCTTGCTGCATCCCCTGTTCGAAGGCGGCGCGCAGCTTCAGGCGCAACTCCGGGGGGAGGAAGTTTTCGAACCAGTCGGCACCGAGGGCCTCCCCGGGCTCCCAGCCGGTAAGGCGCAACAAGAAGTCGTTGCAGAAGGTCACCCGACCCTTGCGGTCCAGGATGAGGCTCAATAACTGGACGTTTTCCAGAAGCTGCCGGAAGCGCTGCTCGGAGAGGCTGAGCGCGATCTCGGCGTTGCGCCGCTCGGTGATGTCCTGGATAAGCCCCTCGTAACCTGCCAGCCGGCCCGTCGGATCGAAGCGCAGGACCGGGGTGTTGCGGACCCAGCGCAGTTGGCCGTCCTTGCGGACGATGCGGTGCTCGATCGACTCGGTCTTGCAGTGCCGCAAAAGGTCCGAGGCGTGCCGGCGCACCAGGGCGCGGTCCTCCTCGGGGACCATGACGAGCCACAGGGTCCCGTCGGCGTGGAACTCGGCCTCGGTGTAGCCGGTGACCGCCAGGCACCCCGCGCCGTGGGTGGTCGAGAGCCTTCCGTCGGGGGCGACGGCGACCGTGTAGATGTAGTCGGTGACCGCGTTGCTGATGCGCCGGTAGCGCTCCTCGCTCTCGCGCAGCGCCTGTTCGGCACGCTTGCTTTCGGTGGTGTCGCGCGCCACGCAGGCGACCCGGGTCACAACGCCGCGCTGGACCACCGGCGCATAGCTGATGGCGAGCTCGCGCCGCTCCCCCGAAGGTGCCTGGGTTTGCTGCTCGAAGGTGGCCGTCTCGCCGGCAAGGCAGGCGTCTAAATACGGTTTCAGTTCGGCAAAACGCGCCGCACCGGTCACCTCGGCCACCGTTTTCCCCAGCAGACGGTGGCGCTTCAGGCCGAAGTAGTCGAGGAAGGCGCGGTTAACCATCAAGAACCGGTACTCCCGGTCCACCACGCTCACCATATCCTGCGACCCTTCAACCGCCTGGCGGTACTCCTGCAGTTGGGCCTCGGCCTGTTTCTCCTGCGAGACGTCCAGCATCACCCCGCGCAGGCGCGCAGGTTTCCCGTTTTCCTTAACCACGCTCACCAGGTCCCGCAACCAGATCCAGGTCCCCCGCGCCGTCTGCAGGCGGTACTCGAAGCTGGCGGCGTCCGGGAGACCGTCGAAGTCGCGGTCGAGCCAATCAAGCCAGGTCTGGTCTCCCGGGAAGACCCGGTCGTGCCAGCAGGAGGGATCGCTCAGCCAGAGCCCCGCGGCAAGCCCGGTGATGGCCTCGCTCTGCTCGCTGACGAAGGTGAAGCGCCGGGCGGGGAGGTCGAACTCCCAGACGATGCCGTCGATGCTGTTGACGATCTCCTGGGAGCGCTTTTTGGCGTGGGTGAGTTCCTGCTGCTGCTCGGAGAGCTGGCGGTTGGCCTCCTTGAGGCGGGCCACCTGCCGGTTGATAAGCAGGGCGAGCGCGCCGACCAGGGTGAGGAGGAGGGCGGAACTGGCCAGCTCGCGCCTGGTGCGGGCGGCCCACTGCCTGAGGCGGGCCTGGCGGTCCAGGGCGATGACGGCGATGATCGGGTAGGTGGCGGAGGAGCGGTAACTGATGATCCGTTCCGAGCCGTCCAAGGGGGCGCGGACCTTGGCGAGCGTACCGGCTCCCGGCGAGAGCCGGACCTCGGAGGGGAACAGTTTACCGACAGAGGGCGCCTTGGCCATCAGCTCCTCGGAAAACGGGCCCAGGGAGAGGATGGTGCCGTCCCTGCGGAGCAGCAGGATCCGGTCGTTGGGCAAAAGCTCCAGGGAGCCGTAGAAGCTGCTGAAGTACTGGGCCTCGAGCGACACGCCGACGATGAGGCGCAGGCTGCCGTCGGGATTGGAGAGGCGCTTGGTTGCCGTAATCAGCCACTGGTTGTCCAGCCTGCTGCGAAACGGCTTGGAGATGAAGAGGGAAGGGTCCTTTGAGGCGGTGTGATGCCGGAAGTACTCACGGTCGCTTATGGTTACCCGGCGCACCGGGTATTCCGTGGAAACCGCGTGGAGGGTCCCCTCCGGCCCTGCGATGAAGAGGGTGGCCAAAACCGATTGTGCGCTTCGGTGTGCCGCGAAAAGCTGTTGCAGGCGGCCCTCGTCGGGGAGTCCCGCCGCAGAGCCCGCGGTGATCCCGCGGGTCAGGGAGTCGATGGTGGCTTCCGCGCTGTTGAAGGTGCGCAGGGCGTGCTCGTGGAGTGCGCTTGCCAGGCCACGCGAGTGCTGTTCGGCGTGCTCGAGCGACTGCTGCCGGTCGGTGCGGATGTCGTAGAAGAGCTTGCCGAAGAAACAGCAGGTAACTGCAACGCTCAAAAGTAAGGCGATGCGCCGTGCTCCCGGCCGGGACTGGAACATGTACAACCTCGACAGCAATCGGAGAACTCACACTTCGGACTCTGACCGATCATCATACCGGATAAATTTGAGGTTGTCTGTCGAAAAAAGCAGTGGTTACAGTAAGTTCGTTTAACCATAGCCGGTTAACTGCCCGCCTGATGGCTCAGAGCTCTTCCGTCGTGAAGGCGACCACCTCGTCGATACTTTGGGCGTCCAGGAGGACCATGACCAGGCGGTCCAGCCCGAGGGCGATCCCCGCGGAGTCCGGGAGGTCCTTTAGGGCATCGAGGAACTTGTCCACCGCGGGGTAGGGGAGCTTGGCATTTTGCGCGCGCTGCGCCGCCTCGGCGAGGAACCGGGCCCGCTGCTCCTCCGGGTCGGTGAGTTCCGAGAAGGCGTTGGCTATCTCCAGGCCGCCCAGGTAGAGCTCGAAGCGCTCGGCGAGGTTTGGGTTCCCGGGTTTCAGTCGGGCCAGCGCCCCGCAGCAGGCCGGGTAGTCGTAGAGAAAGGTAGGGCGGCCAATCCCCAGGTTAGGTTCGATGCGCTCGACCATCACCTCGTCGAAGCTGCCGTCGGCCAGCGCCGCCTCGGGGGTGGTCGTGCTGAAGCGCGCGAAGGCCTCGGCGACGCTCAACCGCTCGCTTGGCTGGCTGAGGTCGATGCTGCAGCCGCGGTAGCGTAGGCACGCAGCGCCGGCGACAGCCCTCAGCAGCTCTTCGGTCTCGTCCATGAGCCCCAGGTAGTCAGTGCCGGCCCGGTACCACTCCAGCATGGTGAACTCGGAGAGGTGGCGCACCCCGCGCTCCCCGGCGCGCCAGCAGCGGCAGATCTGGAAGATGCGCTGGTAACCGGCCGCCAGCATCCTCTTCATGCAGAGCTCGGGGGAGGTATGCAGGAACCAGCCGGAGGCGGGGATGGCGTCGATGTTCGCCTCGGGTGCGGGCGCAGGAATGCGAAAAGGGGTCTCGACCTCGAGATACCCCCTTTCCCTGAAAAAAGCCCGTATGTTGTCGAAGATGGCCCCCCTCCGCTCCAGCGCCTGGCGCCGGCCGGAGAGGGCCCAGTTCCCTGCCATGCTTACCCCTTGACCCTGGTGGAGTACTCGCCGGTGCGGGTGTCGATGACGATCAGTTCGCCCTCCTCGATGAAGGGGGGGACGCGCAGCACGTAGCCGGTTTCCACGGTGGCCGGTTTGGAATCGCTCCCCGAGGTGTCGCCCTTGACCCACGGGAGGGTCTCGGTGACGCGCAGGTTGACGAAGTTGGGGACCTCGACGCCGATCGCCTTTTCCCGGAACAGCAGCACGTCGACCGGCAGGTTGTCGATCAGGTAGTTCTTGGCGTCGCCCATGGCGTCCTCGGAGACGTGCACCTGCTCGAAGGTGGTGTTGTCCATGAAGCAGTAGTGATCGTCTTCCTTGTAGAGGTACTGCATCTTGCGGTCCTCGAGGTGGGCCGGTTCGAAGGTTTCCCCCGAGCGGTAGGTGCGCTCCAGGGTCGTGCCGGTCATCATGTTCTTCATCTTGGTGCGGTACAGGGCCTGGCCCTTGCCCGGCTTGGCGAAGTCGAAGTGGGTGATGATGTACGGCTCGTTGTCGATGGTGATCTTGAGCCCTTTCCTGAGGTCTGCTGCAGTGTACATGGACGTTCCTTCTGTTGCGGTTTTAGTTTAGATTTTACAAATATTTAGCTCGCCTTGTCTCCGCGCGCAAAAATACCGTAGTTCCCGTGACATCCGAAGATAGGCAGGTGCAGATGGGGGAGTGGCTGGTTTGCGCCGGGACTGCCTGGGCGGGTTACTTCGCGCGATAGGTGATGCGGCCGCGGCTGAGGTCGTACGGGGAGAGCTCCACGGTAACCTTGTCGCCGGGCAATATCTTGATGAAAAACTTGCGCATTTTGCCGGAGATGTGAGCCAGCACCATGTGATCGTTTTCCAGCTTTACTTTGAACATCGCGTTGGGCAACGGCTCGATTACCGTGCCTTCAACTTCAATTGCTTCTTCCTTGCTCATTTGGACTCCTGGCTGGTTGGTAGCAGCTATTTTTAACAATCTGTGACTTTACAAATATTTCCAGAAAAAAGCAAGCTGGTTTTCACCGGTTGCCCTGTTTTGCCAGCTCAAAGCTATTCTATTTACAGGATAAGCGCAACATGCTAAAAATAGCGTCGATTTTTCCAAGGAGTTACCACGCATCATGAACGAAACCGTAAGGGAGCTGGCCCTGGGCAACGGACTCACCGTCCGCTTCAGCGATGCCAGCCGTCGTTATTTTGGAGACTACCACCAGGTACGGGTGGAGGTGACCTGCGAGGTGCCCCTCAGCGCCGAGCTGTTCGACGACAGCGCCGCCTTCGAAGCTGCACGGAAGCTCTTGGGGAGTGCGGTCTGCTACCGCAAGCTCGTGGAGCACCAGGGGGTGCCGAGCCTCTCCGTGGCCGAGCAGGTAGAAAAGGTCATTCAGCATTTCATTGATCACTCCCTCAACTACTTTTCGTCGGAGCAGTTCCCCCGCCGGCTGGTTGACTCCGAGCTGAACCGGCTGCGCAGCCGGTCCCGGTCTTTCGTGGTCCCCATGCACCTCAATGGCTGAAGCCGAAATCACTATCGAAAAGTTGAGCTACGGCGGCGCCGGTTTCGGGCGGCTGGAGGGGAAGGCCTGTTTCGTCCCCTTTACCGCACCGGGAGACCGGGTGCGCATCGGGCTGGTCAAGGAGAAGCGCTCTTTTGTCGAGGGGGAGCTCCTCGAGCTTTGCGACCCCTCGCCCCTGCGGGTAGCCGCTCCCTGCCCCGTCTTCGGGCGCTGCGGCGGCTGCGACTGGCAGTTTCTCCCCTACGCCGAGCAGTTGGCCCAAAAGGGTGCCATCTTCTCCGAGACCCTGCAGCGCATCGGCCGGGTGCCGTCTGAGGCGGTGCTTCCCGTGCTCCCTTCACCCAATGAGTACGGCTACCGCTCCCGCATCCAGCTCAAACTCGCCCACCTCAAGGAGCGCAGCATTCTGGGGTTTTTCCAGGCCGGTTCGCACCGGGTGGTGGATGCCTCCTGCGGCTGCCAGATCGCCGATCCGCTGCTGAACCGGATGGCCGACCAGTTCCGGGCGCTTCTTTTGCGGCTTCCCAAGGTGCGCGCCCTGTCCCAGATCGATCTCTCCATCGGCGCCGACGATCAGGGGATCGCCGTCGTGCACCTGGAACCGGGTGCTGCGGGTGCGCTCAAGGAAGCTTTCTCCGCTCGCCGCGCCGAGCTCCCCTCGGTAAGCGGCCTTTTCCTGCGCAGCGGCGCGAAGGCCCGGGTCGAAAAAGTGTTCGGGATCGAGTCCCTGGCCTACCGGGTCCCGGCCGGGTTTCTGCCCGGGTCGCCGGAACTCGTGCTGCGCTTTGGCAGGGGCGGTTTCTCCCAGGTGAACTACCCCCAGAACCTGGAGCTTATCGCCGCGGTGCACCGCTTCGCACGATTAAGCGGCACGGAGCGCGTCCTCGACCTTTACTGTGGCAACGGCAACATCTCGCTTCCGCTTGCCACCTATGCGGCGTCCGTCCTGGGGGTCGAGGGGTACGCCCCCTCCATCGAGGACGCCCGTGCCAATGCTGCTGCGAACGGGATCGCCAACGCGCGCTTCGAGGTGGGCGACGTCGCCCGGGTGGTCGGTCGGCTGGCCACGGAGGGGGAGCGCTTCGACCTGGTCGTCCTGGACCCGCCTCGCAGCGGCGCCGAGGCCGCCGGCGAGATCGCCCGGCTCGCCCCATGGCGTATCGTCTATGTTTCCTGCGACCCGCCGACCCTCGCCCGCGACCTTGCTCTCCTGGCCGAGAACGGCTACAGGGTGGCCGCCTCGCAACCGGTCGACATGTTCCCCCAGACCTACCACCTGGAGAGCGTCACCCTGCTCGAACGGCTCTAGCCTTTATTTGAAGATATCAACCACCAGAGGAGAACCGCCATGTCGTTTTTCAGCAAACTGTTCAAGAAGGACCGCGACTATACCTACTACCTGGCCCAGGGCGACAAGTACCTGGCCGGCGAGCGCTACGCCGATGCCCGCGTGGAATACCAGGAGGCCCAGGCGTGCTGCCCGGCCGATGCGGCGGAGGACCTGAAGCGCATCGCCGACGGGTTGGGCCGGGCCGGGAACAGCCTCGGCGAATTGAACTTCGAGGAGGGGACCCATGCCGCCAACGCCGGCGACTTGCAGAAGGCTTCCGACCACTTCTCGCTGGTGCTGGAACTCGCCGCCGACCCGGCGCTGCGCTCCCGCGCCACCAGCGCCCTGCGCGAGTTGAACCAGGCCAAAAACGCCCCGGCCGCTGCGGTCAAGAAGGCTCCTGCGGCGCATGCCCACAAAAGCTCCTGCGGCTCCTGCGGTGACCACGGCAAGCACGCCGACACCCCGGTCGAGATGAACTCCGACGACGTGCACGAGGAAGACCGCTTCTACTTGCTCGTGCAGCCCCTGCCCGGCGACCTGCCGGAACGCTACTGCGCGCTCGGGCCGAAATTCGCCCACGCCTACCTTTTAATTCATGAAGGCGATGACGCGGCCGCGTTCCCCATTCTCAAAGAAATGTTGTTATCTTCCGAAAATGACATTGTAATCTACGAACTGGCACTTATAATGTACAGGGGCGGTCGCGCTCATGAGTGCGAGGAACTGCTAAATCGGGGGCTTAAGATTAACCCGGACAACGCCACCCTGTACCTTGCACTGGTGCATCTCAAAAGCGATGCCGGCAGATTCGCAGAGGCAATCGACATCGTGACCCGGATGCAACAACGCGACCTCCTCCCGGACCAGGCCCAGTTTCTTCTGGGCGAGCTGCACCAGGCGTCCGGTGACAATGCGGCCGCCCTGGAAGCCTGGTCCAAGGCATTGCAATTCAAGTCGATGGCCAAGCCCGCGGCAGAGCGTCTGGTACCGCTGCTGGCGAGCCAGGGACGTGACGCCGAGGCAAAATTCCTCGCCAAGCAGTACTTAAAGGGGTGTTGCTGACGCAAAATATCCGGAGGAAAGGACCATGAACAAATCGGAACTCATTGAGTCGCTTGCCGCCAAGAAGGCCCTCTCTTTCAAGAAAGCAGAAGAGGTGGTTAACGCAGTATTTTCCTCGATGACCGATGCCCTGCTATCCGGCGACAGGATAGAAATCAGGGGGTTCGGGAGTTTTGTCGTCAAGGAGTACGACGCCTACACCGGGAGAAACCCGAAGACCGGGGAATCCATTGCGGTGAAGGCGAAGAAACTCCCCTTCTTCAAGGTTGGCAAGGAACTAAAGGAGAAGGTCTCAGGATAAAATCAGGTTAAGGTTGAGGTCGAGGTTGAGTAACACCCGTTTCGGTGGGATACTTCGACCTTGTCGCCGACGTTGTCATGCCCTAGTGGGTGCTTTTTCTCAACCTCAACCTTAACCTCGACCTGTTTTTCCCCATGCCTACCTCATGGTCCTACATCTCACAGGCGCTCGGCGGTCTGGCCCTGTTCATCCTCGGCATGCGCACCATGTCCGAGGGGCTGCAGAAGGTCAGCGGCGAGCGCCTCCGGCGTATCCTGGAAAAGGGGACCGGTAACCGCCTCACCGCGCCCCTCATCGGAAGTTGCCTCTCCTCGCTGTTGCAGTCCGGCTCTGCCGCCTCGGTGCTCGTGGTCGGCTTCGTCAACGCCGGGCTCCTCTCGCTCTACCAGGCCCTGGGGGTTCTCCTGGGGACCGGCATCGGTACCACCCTCGCCATCCAGTTCATCGCCTTCCGGGTCGCCGCCTTTGCGCTTCCAGCCATTACGCTCGGCGTGCTGCTCAGCTTCTTCTCGCGCAGCCGCAGGCTGGCCAAGCTCGGGGGGCTTTTGCTCGGAGCGGGGCTGGTGTTTTTCGGCCTGTCGCTCATCGAAGAGGCCTGCCTGCCGCTGGGCGAGAGCGCCATCTTCGGCATCCTGCACCAGCAGGTGTTCTCGGCGCGGCTTACCGCGGTCTTTCTGGGGGCGCTCATCACCTTCGTGGTGCAGTCCGGTGGTGCCACCATCGGCATCGTCATCGCCCTGGCTGCCGGAGGGGCGCTGCACTACGACGCCGCCATCGCCATGGTGGTCGGCGAGGTGGCCGGCGCCTCGCTCATACCGCTCATCGCCTCGGTGGGGGGAACGCCTACCGCCAAGCGG
Organism: Geomonas silvestris; assembly: GCF_014193515.1. Lineage (GTDB taxonomy): Bacteria > Desulfobacterota > Desulfuromonadia > Geobacterales > Geobacteraceae > Geomonas > Geomonas silvestris. The sequence continues at coordinate 53,199 of NZ_BLXX01000006.1, forward strand.
ACCGTCATCATCTACTGCGCCATCAACGCGGTCGCCATAAGCCTCGCGCTCGCCTTTTTCCCGTTCTTCCTCCGAGCCGTTGATTTCTGCTCCCCCGGGAACCTCACTGCACTGCACCAGGGCGCCGTGCTGCCGCTCACCCCGGAACTGCGCCCGTTCATCGCCCGGCACCTCGCCAACGCCCACACCATCTTCACCCTGGCCTGCGCCCTGGTCTTTCTCCCCTTGATCGGCTTTTTCGCCCGGTCTGCCGAGACGCTCCTGCCGACCCGGCGCTCCGAGAGCGAGGCGCGGCCGCGTTTCATCGACAACCGGGTCCTGAAGACCCCCACCATCGCGCTCGCCCAGGCCTGGAACGAACTGGAGCGCATGCTGGAGACCGCCTGTACCATGTACCGGGAGCTGGTCTCACTTTTTGACGATTTCGATCCCAAGCTCGCCGCCGCCGTTCGGGAGAAGGAGGTCGTGCTCGACGTTTTGCACCGCGACATGTCCCAGTTCCTGATCGCGCTCTCCCGGGAGACGCTTTCGGTGGAGCGGGCGGTGGAGATACCGAGCATGCTGCAGCTGGTGAACGACCTGGAGCTGATCGGGGACCAGTGCGACCTGCTCCTTAACTACCTGATCCGCAAGAAGGAGGAGCGCCTCACCTACTCCGCGGCCGCCATGGACGAGCTGAAACTGGTGGCCGTCAGGGTGGGCGCCGCTCTCGAGCTTGCCAGCCGGGTCTTCAAAGGTGACACCGACGAGAACCTGGAGCGCTTCGAGGCGGAACTGGCGCAGTTGGAGGACGAACTCAACCAGAGCCACCTGGTGCGGCTGAAAAGCGGCAAGTGCAGCATCGTCGCCGGCCTCCTTTTCGGCGACATGATCGCCTCCTTCGCCAAGATCGCCCAGCTCAGTTTCACCATCATCGCCCACAAAAGGGGAATCACCCATGAACCAACCGGTCGCGGCCATTGACCTTGGGACCAACACCGCCCGCCTTTTGATCGCCACCCTTGAACCTTTCCAACAGATCCTGTTGCAGCGGACCATCACCCGGTTGGGCGGAGGCTTCAGCCGGGAACGCGGGCTCTCCAGCGAGGCGATGCAGCGCTCGCTCGCGGCACTTGCCGGCTTTGCCGAGGAGATACAGCGCCACCAGGTCGTGCGGCTGCGTGCGGTCGCCACCAGCGCCGTGCGCGACGCGGTAAACGGAGCCGAGTTCTGTGCCCGGGTCAAGGAGCTAACCGGCATAGAGCTGGAGGTGATCGACGGCCACCTGGAGGCGCTCTTCACCCTGGCCGGCGTTTCCAGCGTCCTCGACCACAAGGAGCGCGACCTCGCGGTCTTCGACATCGGCGGCGGCAGTACCGAGTACACGCTTTCCCGCCGCAGCGAGCCGCTCTTCAGCCGCAGCCTCCCCCTCGGCGTGGTGCGCCTCACCGAGGGGAAGGGGGATGTGGACCAGATGCAGGACAAGATCGCGCGGGAGTTGTTCCGGCTCAAGCGCGACCTCGAGGGTGCCGGCCTGGAGGATGACTTCGCGCAATCAACGCTGGTGGGAACCGCCGGGACCGCGACGACGCTTGCCGCGATCCAGCTTAAGATGACCGATTACGACTACCGCAAGGTGAACAACTGCGTGGTGAGCCAGGCCCAGGTGCAGGAGATCTTCGAGCTGCTGCTCCCCATGACTCCGGCCCAGCGCCTGGAGGTGGTCGGGCTCGAGCCCGGACGGGAGGATCTCATCATAGCGGGGACCCTGGTGGTCCTGGAGACCATGCGGATTTTCGGGTTCGACTCGCTGACGGTGAGCGATTCAGGGCTTTTGGAAGGTCTGCTGCTGGAAGGCTGAAGCCGTTCTCCCATGTGTAAGCCTCGCGGTGCCGATTGGTGGGGATAAAGCGGGGAGGGTGAGACGCGGTTGACGAAAATTAAAAGTAAAAAGGGGGCTGCCGGATTATCGGCAGCCCCCTTTTTTGTTACCTGATGCCGTACTTGTTGAGGTGCGGGCCGTAGCGCTTGTCGGTCCCCTTGATGTGGTTCACCAGCCAGTCCTGCAGGAAGGTGATCACGTCCTGGGTGAGCACGGTTTCCCCTGAGCTGAACTTGCCGATCAGATCGACCACCTGGTTCACCAGGTCCTGATGTATCTTCTTGTGCTGCGCCTCCTCGGGATACCCCGTCTTGGCGAAGACGGCCTCCTCGGCCGCGAAGTGGTTCACCGTGTAGTCCGCAAGCCCGTTCAGGATCTTGCCGATCGCCTCCTTGCTGCGCTTTTGCTGCATGGCATCGTGCAGGTCGTTGACCATGCGGAACAGGATCTTGTGTTCCTCGTCCATCGAGCGTACCCCGGTGGAGAAGCTTTCGTCCCACTCCATGGCGCGTGCCAGCCGGAAGTGCCCCACCAGGGCGTGGAGGCTGTCCACCTGCTCGGCAAGCTTCTGGGTCGCGATGGTGGTGTCGTGGGCGCTCGCCACGTTGCGCTCCACCACGTCGGTGATCATCTGGATGTTGCCGGTGATTTCATGGGTGGTTGCGGTCTGCTCTTCAGCGGCGGTTGCCACCTGGCTTATCTGCATGGTGAGTTCGTTGATCTGCTGGTGGATCACGGCGAGAGCCTCGCCCGAGCGCGCCGCCTCGGTGGTGCCGCGCTCGACCTCGGTAACCCCCTCGGCCATGGAACCTACCGCCGTCTGGGTCTCGGACTGGATGCTGCGGATCATGGTGGCGATCTCTTTGGTCGCCTTGGTGGTGCGCTCGGCAAGGGCGCGCACCTCGTCGGCTACGACGGCAAAACCGCGCCCCTGTTCCCCGGCTCGAGCTGCCTCGATGGCGGCGTTGAGGGCGAGGAGGTTCGTCTGGTCGGCGATGTCCTCGATGGTGTTGACGATGACCCCGATCTGGTCCGAGCGCTCGCCCAGTCCGAGCACCGTTTGCGACGACTCGTTGACCCGGTGCGCGATGTGCCCCATGAGCACGCTGCTGTTTTGCACCAGGTCCTCTCCGGCCTGGGCCTGGGTGGTGACCTTCTGGGCGTTCTCCGCGGCGTAGAGGCAGTTGCGGGCGATGTCGCTCGAGGTTGCCGACATCTCCTCGCTGGCCGTTGCGATGCTGCCGGCCTGCATGGCGACCTCTTCGGCGGCGCAGGCCATGGTGTCCGTGGTCGACTGCACCAGGATCACCGACTCGCGCACCAGGTCCGCTACCGAGAAGAACTGGCGCATCGCCTTGTTCATGTCCTCCATCATCGAGTTGAAGGCCTGCGCCAACCTGCCGAACTCACCGTGCCCAATCACCTTGGCGCGCACCGAGAGGTCGCCGCTGGCCGCTTCCTCGAGGACCCCGACCATGCCGGCCAGCGGGATGAAGGCCCGGTAGGCGAGCACTCCGAGCACCGCCGAGGTGAACGAGATGACCAGGACACCGATGATGAGGTGGGCCCAGAATCCGCCTCCGGGGGCGGTGAGGGCAATAGCGGTGACTGCCAGGAAGGTGCTGACGATGTTGCCGAGAACGATGCGTGCGGTAAAAGACATGGTTTACTCCATTTTCGCCCTGGTGATCGGTCGAGGTGCGGGAAATAGTTTTGGATGGTTTGAAATGTTTGGTAAGTTTTTCTTTTTTTATTTCGACAACTTCCAAAACTGCCGGCGTTTCAGCTCTTCTCGGAAATGAAGTCGTAAACTTTAGAGAAAATTCCCATCATTTTTAGAGGTTATGGGTTCGTGGCGGGGTGTGGCGCCAAATACCCGAGGTTTAGTGCTTTTTCATGGCTGCCGCCTTTGGTGAGGGCCGCCAAATCATGACATTGGGGGTGAACTGGTCTGCAGAACACAGTGGTGCCAGGGGGGGGCTCTGGCATTCGTGAGGTTAGATGGTACACTTCGACAGGTTGCTTCCTCTCCTGCGAGCCCGACACTGTCTGCGTAAAACTCACTGCAACAACTTGGTTTTTCGACCGGTGACATCCGGATTTTTTGACTTTGGTCAAGGTATCGATGTTAAGCGGCTGTTAAGGTGCGGCAGTCTCGCCGAGGCTGTCGTGCGGGTTGCTGTACCAGACGAAGTGGCATTTTATGAGATGTACGATGCACATTAACTTAAAGGGGGTATCAACATGCAGAGGAAGAACCTGAAGCGTTGTGCTGCTGTGTTCCTGGTAGCTGCCGCGGCGATCTGGTCCGGCTGTACCCAGCACAAGGTCGAGCCGATGAAGTCCTCGGAGATAGCCGACGGAGCCGTCGATCCGGCCGAGTGGGGCAAGGTGTATCCGGAGCAGTACAAGCTCTGGAGGCAGACCGGGGAGCCGACTCCCGCCGGAAAGAGCAAGTACAAGCACGGCTACGACGTAGGCGAGGAGCGGCGCGACAAGCTCGACGAGTATCCGTTCCTGGCCCTTCTGTACAACGGCTGGGGCTTCGGCTCCGAGTACCGGGAACCGCGCGGCCACTACTTCATGGTTCAGGACCAGCTCGAGGTCGATCCCGGTCGCATCAAGGCTGGCGGCTCCTGCCTGACCTGCAAAACCCCCTACGCACCTATGCTGCACAAGCAGATGGGCGCGGCCTACTTCCCGACGCCGTACAAAGAGGTGCTGGCCCGTCTGCCCAAGGACCAGCAGACCCTCGGCGTTGCCTGCGTCGACTGCCACGACAACCGCACCATGGCGCTCAAGATCTCCCGCGAGTTCACCCTGGGACGCGCCATGAAGGAGCTGGGGTTCGATGTGAAGACCATGGACCGCCAGCAGGGGCGCAACCTGGTCTGCGCCCAGTGTCACGTCACCTACGTGATCCCCAAGGACGCCGAGATGCACTCCACCGACGTCTACTTCCCCTGGCAGGGGAGCCAGGTCGGGCATATCACCATCGAGAACATCATCAAACAGATCAAGAGTTCCCCGGCCAACGGAGAGTGGAAACAGAGCGTCACCGGCTTCAAGCTCGGCTTCATCCGTCACCCCGAGTACGAGCTCTTCTCCAACGAGAGCCCGCACTGGCTGGCCGGCGTGAGCTGCGCCGACTGCCACATGCCGACCGTGACCGAGAACGGCAAGAAGGTCTCCGACCACAGGATCATGAGCCCGCTTAAAAGCGATCTGAAGGCCTGCGCCACCTGCCACACCGAGAGCCCGGAGGCGCTGCGCGCCAAGGTGTACACCATCCAGGACAACACCATGACCATCTACCTGAAGGCCGGTTACGCGACTGCCACCGACGCGAAGCTGTTCGAGATGGCCAACAAGGTCGAGGCCGCCGGGACCACGATCGACCGCTCGCTCTACGCCCAAGCCCGCGAGAACTACGAGCAGGCCTTCTACAGGGTGGTGTTCATCGGCGCCGAGAACTCTACCGGGTTTCACAACCCGAAAGAGACCTTCCGCGTCCTCAACGACGCCACCCGCTTTGCCGCGGCCGCCGAGGTCCAACTGCGCCAGGTCCTGGCCCAGGCCGGGCACCCGGCTCCCGAGAAGGTTGACCTGGAGCTCGCCAAGTACACCAACCAGCGCGGCAGCAAGAAACTGATGTTCAAACCCGAGCACGAGATCAAGGCACCCGCAGTTCAGTAGATACAAGCCTTGCTATTGAAACAAAACCCCGAAGGGAACTTACCCCTTCGGGGTTTTCTGTTTGAGCCTCGTTTTTCCTGATGACGTGGATCGGTCGGTGGATAATAAAGAGGCTTTTAGGTTGTTATGAGCCTCGCTTGACTTGCCGTACCTTGGAGTTAGAATTCACCGGGTCGTCAACTCCGTCAACGCTGTGCTATAGCAAAGGAGGTGTGTATGAACAGAAGGACCTTCATCAAGGGGGCTGTTGTCAGTTCACTGGCGGTTGGTATTGCGAAGCCTTCAGGTGCAGCCAGTTACTACCCGAACAATGTCGACCAGGCGCTCTTTGAGAACATCAACAGGGTCAAGGATCCGGCCAAAAAGACCCCGCTGGAAATGTCGCATGCACCGCACATCGTGGCGCCTGCCAGCGTGAAAGCGGGTGTTCCCTTCACGGTAGAGGTAAGCGTCGGCGAGCGGGTACACGTGATGAGCCCCGCGCACTGGATCGCGGACATCGCGCTCTACGTAGCCAACGAGCCGGCCGGTCGCGTCGAGTTGCAGCCCAAGGGACTTCTCGAACCGAAGGTCCAGTTCAACGTGACCTTGCCGGCTGACGCCTTCGTGGCGGGCAAGGTGACGTTGGTAGCAACGCAGCACTGCAATCTGCACGGTTACTGGGAGTCGCGCCGCGACATCCAGCTGGCCTGACAAGCTGTCGGCTGAGGACGGACCGGCCCTGCGCCGGGTCCGTGTTGGGTTTTTGAAGGACTATTGGGAGGTCACGTGGAAACCAGATTGTGGTCGGTGCCCCGGTTACTGGAACTCTCCGGTGGTTACTGGAGTACCTGTGCCTTGCACGCAGGCGTCAAACTGCAGCTCTTCACCCCCCTGGCGACCCAGCCGCTGAGTGCCGGGGAGTTGGCCGCCAAGCTCCAGGCGAACCCGCGCGGTCTGGCCATGCTGCTTGACGCGCTGAGCGCCCTGGGGCTTTTGGATAAAAACGGCGACCGGTATGTGGCCACCCCTTTCGCGGCCCAGTTTCTAAGCCGTGACTCCGCCGACTACCTAGGCCACATCATCATGCATCACCACCACCTGGTAAGCAGCTGGAGCGAACTGGACCAGGCGGTACGCGGCGGAGGCCCGGTCCGGGAGCGCGTAGCGCACCAGGATGTCGCCGGGCAGCGCGAGAGCTTTCTGATGGGGATGTTCAACCTGGCCATGCTGATGGCGCCCAAAATCGTGCCGAACCTCGACCTGGCCGGCCGGCGCCGCTTGCTCGACCTGGGCGGCGGGCCGGGCACCTACGCCATCCATTTCTGCCAGGAGAACCCCGGGCTCAGCGCCGTGGTCTGCGATCTCCCCACTACGCGCGAGTTCGCCGAACAGACCGTGGAACGCTTCGGCCTGGCGGGGCGGATCAGTTTCGTCAGCAGGGACTTCGAGACCGAGGAGCTCCCTACCGGTTTCGACGCGGCCTGGTTGTCCCACATCCTGCACAGCATGGGTCCCGAGGGGTGCGCGGCTCTCTTAGGGAAAGCCATGCGGTCCCTGGAGCCCGGTGGGCTGATCCTGGTGCAGGAGTTCGTCCTGGACGATACGAAAAACGCGCCCCTTTTTCCTGCGCTCTTCTCGCTCAACATGCTGGTGGGGACGGCCCAGGGGCAGTCTTACAGCGAAAGCGAGCTGGTCGCCATGCTCGAGGCGGCCGGAGCCCGCGAGGTGCGGCGCATTCCGCTGCAACTACCCAACGGCTCCGGGATCATCGCCGGGGTGGCTCCCGGCCCTTGAGCCGCCGCGAGCCGGAAAGGAGCAGCTATGGCAGTTCCGGATAAAGTAACCGCGTGGGTCCGACCGCTGGCGCTTGCCGCCGTGGCAGCGTCTCTTGGTGCCCTCCTGCTCATGGCGTTCTCCGGATTCGGCACCCGGTTCGGGTTCTGGCACTTCAGGACCGGGTTCGCCATCCTGAAATGGTCCGCCGTTTTGGGGCTCGTTGCAGCCCTGCTGGCAGCCCTGGCCGCGTTCTGCGCCGGCAAGACCCGGCGTTACGGCGCCCTCTTGGCTGCGCTGCTCTCCTTCGGACTGGGTGTCGCCGCGTTTGCCGTCCCGTACTCCTGGAAACTCAAAGCGGGGCAGCTGCCGCGCATTCACGACATAACCACCGACGTCGATCATCCCCCCCCGTTTGTCGCACTGGCCCCAGAGCGCAACGGCGAGGTCGCCTATCCCGGCGCCTCGGTGGCGGCCCAGCAGCTCAGGGCCTATCCGGAGCTGAAAACCGTGGTGCTCGGCGTCCCCATGGCACGTGCCTACCAGGCTGCCCTGGAGGCTGCCCGCGAGATGGGATGGCAGATCGCCGCGGCGGTTCCCGACGCAGGACGCATCGAGGCAACCGACACCACCTTCTGGTACGGGTTCAAGGACGACATCGTGATCCGGGTCTCGCCCGCCGGGGATCGCTCGCTTATCGACGTGCGCTCGGCGTCCCGCGTCGGCATCAGCGATGTCGGCACCAACGCTCAAAGGATCCGCACCTTTCTTGCCAAGCTGACGCAGCACCCTGCGCCGCGTTAGCTGGTACTTCCGTTGTTCTGGAGATAGTGAATGAAGTTATCTGGCAGGGACTGGATCAGCATCGTAGGTGTGCTCGTGCTGGTGGGGTTGTTGGGGCTGGGAACCGGCAAAGGGAAGGGGAAGGCCATACCGCTGGACGACCGCCACCGCTCGAGCTACCTGGCCTTGAAGGACGGCCGCAGCCGGGCGCAGGTCGAACTCATCTGCGTTACCTGCCACAATAACACCTCGCTGCCGCTCCCCGAAAAGCATCCGCCCAAGGAACAGTGCCTGGTCTGTCATGACCTGGTCAGGTTGTAACCCCGCATCTAAACACGTTGAAAAGTAAATCGACTACTCCGATGTCAACCCTGCCGTTTCCTCCCGCCATGCCTGCCGCAATTTTGGGCTCACCGATTCATTGACGTGCAGTCGACGGTTTAGCGTCTCTTCCCCGTGTTGCCGTTTAAACGCCGAACCATAGCGATAACTGGTGTAATAACAGTCATATAGAGCGCGAATGCGGCGTTTCGCGCCTCTGGCACAGCTTGTGCTCAAGCTCGATGAAAGAGTGCATTGGGCAACGGCGCCCGCGTGTCTCGGCTGAAACGTTACCTAAGGAGGTCACCATGGTCGGCTCATCCAAAAAGACGATACGCATCGGCGATACCACGCTTCGCGACGGCGAACAGACGGCCGGCGTCGTCTTCAGCGCCAAGGAGAAACTGGCGATAGCACGCGCCCTCGACGCCATGGGGGTGCACGAACTGGAGTGCGGCATCCCGGCCATGGGTGCGGAGGAGCGCGCCTCGATCCGCGCCCTGGTAAACCTCGGGCTCAGCGTCCGGCTTATCACCTGGAACCGCGCCCTCATACCCGACATCGAGGCGAGCATCTCCTGCGGCGTCGGTGCCGTGGACCTCTCCCTTTCGGTGTCAGACCTCATGATCGAGAGCAAGATCGGCAAAAGCCGGGAGTGGGTGAAAGAACAGCTGAAGCGCGCCCTGGGCTTTGCCAAGGACCACGGCCTCTACGTCTGCGTGGGGGGCGAGGATGCCAGCAGAGCCGATCTCGGCTTTCTCTGTGAACTCATGGGGATTGCCCAGGCGATGGGTGCGGAGCGCTTCCGCTTCTGCGATACCCTGGGGGTCATGGATCCCTTCGCGATGTATGAAAAAGTGGCGTCCCTGACTGCCGCGGCCCCCGGTCTGGAGATAGAGGTGCACACCCATAACGACCTCGGCATGGCAACGGCCAATGCGCTTGCCGGCGTCAAGGGGGGCGCGACCTACATCAGCACCACGGTGAACGGGTTGGGGGAGCGGGCAGGGAACGCCGCGCTGGAGGAGGTGGTGATGGCGCTCAAGGTGGCCTGCGGCATCGACGTCGGCATCGACACCCGCAAGCTCTCCGCGGTATCCCGCCTGGTGGGCAAGGCATCAAACCGCGACGTGCCGGCCTGGAAGGCGGTGGTGGGGGAGCGGGTCTTTTCCCACGAATCGGGGCTGCACACCGACGGCGTCCTCAAGAACCCCGCCAACTACGAGGGCTTTCCGCCCGAGGAGGTGGGGCTTACCCGCTACATCGTGGCCGGCAAGCACTCCGGCACCAACGGCATCGTGGAGAGCTACCGGCAGATCGGCATACGGGTAAGCCGTGCGGAGGCCCAGTCGCTCATGGCCACCGTGCGCAGCACCGCGCAGCGCCTGAAACGCCCCCTGGGCGCCGCGGAACTGGAGAACCTCTACCAGCGCCTGATCGGCTCCGAGATCTGCCGGCTCTCGGCCGCTTAATGAATTGCCCGGTGAATGACTAAAAGATAGGCAACTGCCTCGACAGATTGCGCCAGGAACGTAAAGTAGGGCGGTAAGACACGTAAAAACAGTAGTTTCAGGGTTGGCACGGTAGCTGCTAAGAGTAAGGCAAAACCGAATAAGAAATACAGCGACGTATTTCACCTCCAGGATCAAGGCAAAGGCGCCCACCGTATTCGAAACGGAGCGCCTTTTTTCTTTTAAAGGCCTCGCACAATCAAAACGAGCCCTGCACCGCGAAGTATCGAGATGGCGATCTAAGCGAAGTGGCAGGTTCGTCAGAGTGGCTGACGAAGGTGACCGAGCGGATCTGGCCTGATTGGCGGAGACGGTCAGCGGGGCGAACAAAAGGAGACGAACACATGAGACAGATCGCGATCTACGGCAAAGGCGGCATCGGCAAATCCACCACCACCCAGAACACGGTAGCAGGCCTCGCCTACATGGGCAAAAAGGTCATGATCGTCGGCTGCGACCCGAAAGCCGACTCCACCCGCCTCATCCTGCACGCCAAGGCACAGTCCACCGTTATGGACCTGGTGCGCGAACTCGGCACCGTAGAGGACCTGGAGCTTGAGGATGTCATGAAGATCGGCTACGGCGACGTCAAGTGCGTCGAGTCCGGCGGACCGGAGCCGGGTGTCGGCTGCGCAGGCCGCGGCGTCATCACCGCCATCAACTTCCTGGAAGAAAACGGCGCCTACACCCCGGACCTCGACTTCGTCTTCTACGACGTTCTGGGCGACGTCGTCTGCGGCGGGTTCGCCATGCCGATCCGTGAAGGCAAGGCCGAAGAGATCTACATCGTCACCTCCGGCGAGATGATGGCCATGTACGCCGCCAACAACATCGCCAAGGGCATCCTGAAGTATGCCTCCTCCGGCAAGGTCCGCCTGGCCGGCCTGATCTGCAACGCGAGGAAGACCGACAAGGAGTTCGAACTGATCTCCGCCCTGGCCGCCAAGCTCGGCACCCAGATGATCCACTTCGTGCCCCGCGATAACCAGGTACAGCGCGCCGAACTGCGCAGGATGACCGTCATCGAGTATTCCCCGGATCATCCGCAGGCCCAGGAATACCGCACCCTGGCCCAGAAGATCGCCGACAACAAGATGCTGGTGGTTCCGACCCCGCTGGAAATGGAAGAGCTGGAAGAGCTGCTGATGGAGTTCGGCATCATGGAAGTCGAAGACGAGACCATCGTGGGTGTTGCCGAGAAAGCCGCAGTCTAGATCATTTCCCCGAGCGAGCCTGGAGGCGGTGGCGGATGAGCCCCGCCTTCCAGAAGATAAGGAGCAAGCTATGTCTGAAGCGAGAAAGAAAGTAGAGGGGATCACCAAAGAATCGACCCAGGCCATGATCGACAAGGCCATGGAAATCTATCCGGAGAAGGCCAAGAAAAAGCGCGCGCCGCACCTGGCTCCCAACGAGGGCGAAGGCGCCTGCGTCAAGAGTAACCGCAAGACGGTTCCCGGCATCATGAGCGCCCGTGGCTGCGCCTATGCAGGCGCCAAAGGGGTGGTCTGGGGCCCGATCCGCGACATGGTGCACGTCTCGCACGGCCCGGTCGGCTGCGGCTGGTACTCCTGGGGCACCCGGCGCAACATGATGACCGGCATCAACGGGGTCACCCAGTTCGGCATGCAGTTCACCTCCGACTTCCAGGAGAAGGACATCGTCTACGGCGGCGACAAGAAGCTGCGCACCCTGCTCGAGGAGGCCCACGAGCTGTTTCCGCTGGCCAAGGGTATCTCGGTACTTTCCGAGTGCCCGGTAGGCCTTATCGGTGACGACATCAACTCGGTTGCCAAGGTTGCCTCCAAGGAACTGGACATCCCGATCATCCCGTGCAACTGCGAAGGTTTCCGAGGGGTTTCCCAGTCGCTTGGTCACCACATCTCCAACGACACCATCCGCGACCACATCATCGGGACCCGTGAGTTTGCCGAGCCCGAGAGCCCGTACGATATCGCGCTGATCGGCGACTACAACATCGGCGGCGACGTCTGGAGCGTGAAGCCCCTTTTGGAAGAGATCGGCCTGAACGTGAAGGCTGTCTGGACCGGCGACGGCGAACTGGAGAAGATCGCGGCCACCCACAAGGTGAAGCTCAACCTGATCCACTGCTACCGCTCCATGAACTACATGTGCCGCGTGATGGAAGAGAAGTACGGCATCCCCTGGATGGAGTTCAACTTCTTCGGCCCGACCAAGATCCGCGAGAGCCTGAGGAAGATCGGCGATTTTTTCGACGAATCCATCCGGGAGAAGGTCGAGGCGGCCATCGCCAAGTACGACCCGATCATGCAGGCGGTCATCGACGAGTACCGTCCGCGCCTGGAAGGCAAGAAGGTGATGCTCTACGTCGGCGGTCTCAGGCCGCGCCACACCGTGAACGCCTACGCCGACCTCGGCATGACGGTTGTCGGTTCCGGCTACGAGTTCGCCCACGGCGACGACTACGAGAGAACCTCGGTCGAAATGCCCGAAGCCACGGTTATTTATGACGACGCCTCTGAACACGAGCTCGAGGAATTCGTCAACGAACTGCGCCCCGACCTGGTCGGCTCCGGCATCAAGGAGAAGTACCTGTTCCAGAAGATGGGCATCCCGTTCCGCCAGATGCACAGCTGGGACTACTCAGGTCCGTACCACGCCTACAACGGCTTCCCGATCTTCGCCCGCGACGTCGACATGGCGATCAACAGCCCGACCTGGAAGCTGGTGAAGTCGCCGTTCTAGAGGGATCCGATCCAAGAGATGTTGGCGTAACCACCGCGGCCGGTCCACAGGTCCCCTCCTTTGTAAAAGGAGGGACAGGGAGGATTCGCCTCGAAGGTAGTTGGCCAACTGACAAATGGCGAATCCCCCCATGCCCCCTGTTCCAAAGGGGGGTAAAGGCCAAACATTTCCCAGCCGCTCGACAGATTGGTCGGCGGCCGAAAGGAGTACACCCATGAGTGCAGAAACCGCCGTCAAATACGTAACCGAAACCCCGCAGGAAGACATCGATCGTGTCTCTGCCTGGATCAATACCGAGGAGTACAAGGAGAAGAACTTCGCCCGCCAGGCGCTGGTGATCAACCCGCCGCACGCCTGCCAACCGCTGGGCGCCGAGCTGGCAGCCCACGGTTTCGAAGGGTGCCTTCCCTTCGTGCACGGCTCGCAGGGCTGCGCCTCCTACTACCGCTCCACCTTCAACCGTCACTTCCGTGAGCCGGCACCGGCGGTTTCCGACTCCATGACCGAGGACGGCGCCGTGTTCGGCGGCCAGAACAACCTGCACGAGGCGCTGGAGAACGCCTACACCATCTACAAGCCCAAGATGATGGCGGTCTTCACCTCCTGCATGCCGGAGGTGATCGGCGACGACCTGACCGCGTTCATCAAGAACGCCAAGAACAAGAACATCGTGCCGCAGGAGTATCCGCTCCCTTACGCCAACACCCCGAGCTTTAACGGCTCCCACGTCCACGGCTACGATTCGATGCTGGTCTCCATCCTGCAGACCCTGACCGAGGGGAAGAAGATCGAAGGGCGCTGCACCGGCAAGCTGAACCTGATCCCCGGGTTCGACTGCAACACCGGCAACTATCGCGAGTACAAGAGGATCCTGAAGGAATTCGGCATCCCCTACACCCTTTTGGCCGACATCTCCGACGTCTTCGACTCCCCGCTGGACGGCACCTATCGTCCGTACCCCGGCGGCACCAAGCTCGACGATGCGGCCGACTCGATCAACGGCAAGGTGACCATGACCGTGGCTCCCTACGCCAGCGCCAAGACCTTCACCTGGGTGAAGGAGAACTACTCCGGCAAGCACGTCGCCCTGCCGACCCCCTTCGGCGTCGCGAAGACCGACGAGTTCATCCTGCAGCTCTCCAGGCTGTTCAACAAGCCGGTTCCCGAGTCGCTGAAGGAAGAGCGCGGGCACGCGGTGGACGCCATGACCGACGCCCACCAGTACATCCACGGCAAGAAGTTCGCCCTCTACGGCGACCCGGATTACCTCTTGGGCTACATCTCCTTCCTCTTGGAGATGGGCGCCAAGCCCTGGCACATCCTCTGCTCCAAGGGGAGCAAGAAGTTCCAGAAGGAGGCCCAGGCGCTGCTCGACGCCTCCCCGGACGGCAAGGGGTGCACCATCTACCTCAGCAAGGACCTCTGGCACATGCGCAGCCTTTTGGTGACCGATCCGGTCGACGCCATGATCGGCGACACCCACGGCAAGTTCGCCGCGCGCGACGCCAACATCCCGCTGTTCCGCTTCGGCTTCCCGATCTTCGACCGGGTGAACCTGCACCGCTCGCCGCTTATCGGCTACCAGGGTGCCATCAACATGCTGACCACCATCTGCAACAAGTTCATCGAGGTTAGAGACGAGACCTGCGAGGACAAGTACTTCGAAATGATGAGGTAAAAGGCGTTTCCGCCACGGAGGCGCGGAGCACACGGAGAAAACCTTTGGTTTGGTGTTGATTTCCTCTGTGTACTCCGTGCCTCGTGGCAACCTGTTGTTCTAGCCGCACGCTCTAACCACAAAGGAGTGGCCCCATGGCAAAACCGGATTGGTACGACGTTGAAGAATGCGCGACAAATGATGCGGGCGCTCCAAAATTCTGCAAGAAATCAGAACCTGGCGAGGGGACCGAAAGAAGCTGCGCCTACGACGGCGCCCGCGTGGTCCTCATGCCCATCACCGACGTGATCCACCTGGTGCACGGCCCCATCGCCTGCGCCGGCAACTCCTGGGACAACCGGGGTGCCCGCTCCAGCGAATCCCAACTCTACCGCCGCGGTTTCACAACCGAAATGCTGCAAAACGACGTCATCTTCGGCGGCGAGAAAAAACTCTATAAAGCCATCAAGGAACTGGCGGTACGTTACCCCGAGGCCAAGGCTATCTTCGTCTACGCCACCTGCGTCACCTCCATGACCGGCGACGATATCGAGGCGGTCTGCCTGGCGGCCAGCGAGAAGGTCCCCATGCCGGTGATTCCCGTGAACACCCCCGGTTTCATCGGCGACAAGAACATCGGCAACCGGTTGGCCGGAGAGATGCTCTTCAAGTACGTCATCGGAACCGCCGAGCCCGAAGTCGTCACCGACTACGACATCAACCTGATCGGCGAGTACAACATCGCGGGCGATCTGTGGGGCATGCTGCCGCTCTTCGACAAGCTCGGCATCAGGGTCTTGTCCTGCATCAGCGGCGACGCCAAGTTCGAGGACCTGCGCTACGCGCACCGGGCCAAGCTGAACGTCATCATCTGCTCCAAAAGCCTCACCAACCTCGCCAAGAAGATGCAGAAAAATTACGGCATCCCGTACCTGGAGGAATCCTTCTACGGCATGACCGACGTTGCCAAGGCGCTCCGGAACATCGCCCGCGAGCTGGACGACCGGGTCAACGGCCTGGAGAAGCGGATCATGCAGGACCGGGTGGAGCGCCTTATCGCCGAGAGCGAAGAGGCCTGCCGCGTCCAGTTGGCTCCCTACCGGGCCCGTCTGCAGGGAAAACGAGCCGTGCTCTTTACCGGCGGCGTCAAGACCTGGTCCATGGTGAACGCGCTTGCCGAACTGGGCGTGGAAATTCTCGCCGCGGGCACCCAGAATTCGACGCTGGAGGACTTCTACCGGATGAAGGCCCTCATGCACGAGGACGCCTCCATCATCAAGGACACCTCGACTGCCGGGCTTTTGTCGGTGATGTACGACAAGCTCCCCGACCTGATCGTGGCCGGTGGCAAGACCAAGTTCCTGGCGCTCAAGACCAAGACCCCGTTTCTGGACATCAACCACGGCCGCTCCCACCCGTACGCCGGGTACGACGGCATGGTCACCTTCGCCAAGCAGCTGGATCTCACGGTCAATAATCCCATCTGGCCGGTATTAAACGGCAAAGCACCCTGGGAGAAGGATGTCGCTGAGCTCGAGGCCGCCCTTATCGAAGCGACCGGCCTGGCCGGGCGTCTGGCCGCCGAGGAGATGAAGCTCTCGCGGGTAAAGGTGCCGGTGAAGAGCGCCACGGTGAACCCGCAGAAGAACTCCCCCGCGCTGGGCGCCACGCTTGCCTACCTGGGGATCGACGGCATGCTGGGCCTGTTGCACGGCGCCCAGGGGTGCTCCACCTTCATCAGGCTGCAGCTTTCCCGGCATTTCAAGGAATCCATCGCGCTCAACTCTACGAGCATGAGCGAGGAGACCGCAATCTTCGGCGGCTGGGACAACCTGAGGATTGGCATCAAGCGCGTCATCGAGAAGTTCTCCCCGAAGGTGGTGGGCGTGATGACCTCGGGCCTTACCGAGACCATGGGCGACGACGTGCGCAGCGCCATCGTCAAGTTCCGCCAGGAGCACCCCGAGCACGACCTGGTGCCGGTGATTCACGCCTCGACCCCCGACTACTGCGGCTCCATGCAGGAGGGATATGCCGCGGCCGTCGAGGCGATCGTGGAAGGGATTCCCGAGGGGGGCGCCACGATCAAGGGGCAGGTGAACATCCTGCCGGGCTGCCAGCTGACCCCCGCCGAGGTGGAGCAGGTGGCGGAGATCTGCGAGGCCTTTGGCCTTGACCCTGTGGTGGTTCCGGACATCTCGAACGCCCTGGACGGCCACATCGACGCCACCGTCTCCGCCCTGTCGGTGGGCGGGGTGAGCGTGGAGCGGATCCGCCAGGCCGGACGCAGCGAGGCGACACTCTTTATCGGCGACTCACTGGCCGACGCCGCCGGCATCCTGGAGAAGAAGTTCGGCATTCCCAGCTACGGGTTCACCTCCCTTACGGGAATCGCCGAGAGCGACCTTCTCATGGCGGCACTCTCCCACATCTCCGGCCGCCCCATCCCGGAGAAGTTCCGGCGCTGGAGAAGCCGGCTGATGGACGCCATGGTGGACAGCCACTACCAGTTCGGCCTCAAGAAGGTGGCCATTGCGCTTGAGTCCGATCACCTGAAGGGGATGACCAGCTTCCTCTCGGGACTGGGGTGCGACATCCAGGTGGCCATCGCTGCCACCCGGACCCGTGGCCTGGACGCCTTGCCGGTGGAAAACCTCTTCGTCGGCGACCTGGAGGATCTGGAGCATACCGCGGCGGGCGCCGACCTGCTGGTAGCCAACTCCAACGCCCGTCAGGCGGGCAAGCGGCTCGGCATCAATGCGCACCTGAGAACCGGCATGCCCGTCTTCGACAGGCTGGGCTCGCACCACAAAATGTGGATCGGCTACCAGGGTACCCTGAACCTGGTATTCGAGGTCGCCAACATCTTCCAGGCCAACGCCAAAGAGGCGCAGAAGCTGGCCCACAACTAGAGAAGCTGGGGCTGGCTTGGCCAGAGATGGCTGCCCCCTCACCCCGACCCTCTCCCGGCGGGCGAGAGGGAGTCTTCGGGAGTTTGTCAGAGATTGTGGTGGCCTGAGGGCTGCTGTGAAAACTACAAGAACGATGTCTTGCCTGCCTTTGATAGTCAGAAATCCAAATAACCCCTCGCCCGCCGGGAGAGGGGCAGGGGTGAGGGGGCGGCAGCTGGCGATCGGTAGCCAGAACCGCCACCAAGCCAAAGGAGCCAACATGAAAATAGCCTTTACCACCAAGACCGGCGAGATGATCGACATGCACTTCGGCCAGGCCGACTCCTTCCACGTCTGGGAAGTCGGCCCCGAGGAGGCCTACTTCCTGGAGACGGTGAGCGTGGGCGAGCACGGCAGCGACGAGGAGGACCGTATCTCGGCCCGCGCCAACATCCTCTCGGACTGCGCCGTGGTCTACACCATGCAGATCGGCGGACCCGCTGCGGCGAAGCTGATCGCCCGCAAGATCCATCCTATGAAGACCAACGTCGAGGTGGGCCTGAAAGAGTCCATCGAGCGCATGCAGGAGGTGCTGCGCGGCAACCCGCCGCCTTGGCTGCGCAAAGCGATGAACAAGGCTGAAGCCGGATCGTTCATGGACGAGGACTAGACCAGAAAAAAAGTTCTAGGTTCTAGGTTCTACGTTGATTGCATGAACCTGCGCGTGACGCATGTTGCCAGGTGATTACCTTGACGTACCTACCGGTTTAAGATGCTGCTCGACGCTGGGATGCTGGTGTCTGCATTCCCACGCTGGAGCATGGGAACGAGAATCAAAAGGTCAACGTAGAACATAGAACCTAGAACGCAGAACGGCTGTTAAAAAAAACAGGCAGTCTACCTGCCAAAACCCTAGGATAAAGGAGACGACCCCATGGCTTACATCACCGGTTTGACCAAGAGCAAGAAGGAGTGGACCCCGCAGTTCATCACCTCCATCGACGAGGAGGCCTGCATCGGCTGCGGCCGCTGCTTCAAGGTTTGCGCCCACGACGTGCTCAATTTCGAGGAGCTTGACGAGGACGATTCGGCGAAGATGTTCATGAAGGTGGAGAACCCGGGGAACTGTATCGGGTGCCAGGCCTGCGGCAGGACCTGCTCGAAGAAGTGCTTCACCTTCGCACCCGTTGAGGCTTAAAGGCTCAGGTTAAGGTTGAGGTCAAGGTTGAGTGATCGGCAAAGCATTTGGAGCTCCTCCCAATCGGTTCTGAAGCACCTGCGGTTACTCAACCTTGACCTCACAATCTGAAAACAGGGCTTTCTCAACCTAACCTCGATCTGCTCTACCTGGGGGGACATAGTATGCGATTCGCCGTAGCATCCAAAGATGGCAAAGAGATCAACCAGCATTTCGGCCATGTCGAGCGTTTCCTGATCTACGAGGTAGACGGGGACGAGGTGAGCTTTGTCGAAGAACGCGCTGTCGAGAAATACTGCCGTTTCGATCCCGACCACCCCTTGCGCAGCCATACCCTCAAAGGGACCGCAGACGTGCTCGCCGGCTGCCGAGCCGTGGTCTGCTCGATGATCGGCGAGGCGCCCAAGATCGAGCTGGAAAGGATCGGCGTGGAACCGTTCGTGGTCGAAGGCGATATCGCGACTGCCTTGCGCGACCTCGCCAAAGTGCTGTAACCTGCCAGCCGCAAAGAAAGGCGGCGCAGAGTATTAGCCGAGTCCTGTCACAGCGAGGTGATGGCCCATGCAGCAAACGTTCAATCACTGCAATCTGCCCCCGTGGGTCATCGCTTCCCGTCACTTCAACGACAATCCCCAGTCCCTGGAGATCCAGGGCGTTCGCCTGGCCAACCGTTTTTTCTTCAAAAAGCTCGACTCCATCGACTGCGCCGAAGAGCGCGCCTTGGTTTTCAACGACTACATGTCGGTCAAGTTCCAGTTGCACCAGTGGCAGCAGGAGACTGCCACCGCCCGGAAAAGTCTCAAGAACAGCTACCTGCGCTTCCTGCGCGGTTGGATGATGGACTCCAACTCCGTCGAGGGGGCCGTCTTGAAGGGATGGGTGGAAAGCCGCATGGGGCTGCATCCCACCTTCCACAACGTGCGCATCTCCGACATACACGATCCCGGCTACCAGCAGTTCGCCGTGGACCGCACCAAGGGGAGTGCCCGAACCTCCGCCATCAATTCGCAGTTGGACCTGCTCTACGAATACTGTCAGTACGAACTGGCCAAGCGTTACCCGGACCGGGACTGCCTGACGCTCTACCGCGGCACGTATGAACGCTGCGAGCACGACGTACTGGAGACCGTCTCGAAGCGGGAGGAGATCGTCCGGCTCAACAACCTGAACTCCTTCACCACCGACGAGGAACGGGCCTGGGAATTCGGCTACATCGTCTGGGAGGTCAAGGTGCCGCTGCCCAAGATCTTCTTCTACAGCGAGCTTTTGCCCAACTCGATTTTGAAAGGGGAGGGTGAGTGTCTGGTGATCGGAGGGGAATACCGGGTGAAGCGTCTGCTCTGTACGGTGTGACCGACGGATAGGGAGACGTGAGATAGTTTCGTCTGTAACGAGAAAGGCCGTCAAGACCGGGCATCCCCGAACCTGACGGCCTTTGCCGTATCTGGACCAGGTGAAGGGTTATTTCTTGACCTGTTTTTTGTGGCCCTTCTTCTTGCCGAGACTCATTTTGATCTTCTGGATTTCTTTGCCCATCTTGTCCATGTCGCGCTCGATGCCCAGAACGTTGAGCCGCAACTCGGTGATCTGCACGGCCAGTTTCTCGTTGGAAGGGACTTCCTTGGCAGCCGGAGCGGTTACCTGGAGGATCGGCTCGCTCTTGGGCGGTTCCGGCTGGACGGCAGCAGGGGGGGGGGAGGCTGCGCCGGTCACCTGCGGTGCGTTGGCGGTGAGGGCCCAACCGCCGACATAACCGGATACCCGGCCGTCACTGGAAGTCACTCGCACCCAACCGCCCGAGCACCCGCCCGAGGTGGTGACCTGCTGGTCCTTTTTGAGTACGGCAACGACGGGGGCCTTCTTGCTAGGGGATTTCCTCAGCCGCAGTTCCAGAGCATTCACGGTACAGATGGACTCCGCCAGGGCAGGCGCTGCAATTGCGGTCACTGCTGCTGCAAGTATCAGGGTGCGTACGGTTTGGTTCATTACAGCTCCTTTGGGAATAGTGCTATCGATATGTGTGCCGTAGTGAGTTAAGTCGGTGTTGTTTCTGTCACTGATTGTGGGGGACTGGCAGGATCCTGAGGCTCGGCCTCAAAGATTAGCATATGCTTGAAGAAATGCCAGTCCTTGATCGATAAGCAGGGTGAAGATGGACGACAAACCGAGTCGCATTTATTGCATAAAGCATCCTAATTAGCAATAGGTAAATGCCCGTTGGGGGAAGGCCCGTCGCGGCTCGTTGCCTTCGCAACTCGAAGCTTCACTTCGGCGTCACGAAACTTCACTTCGCGTCACGAAACTTCATTTTCGACCTGCCAGGTTGCATGTTGGACCCGCGAAGCGTCAGGCGGTATGAAAAAAACTTCATTTTTATCAAAAAAAGCTTCACTTTTTGAAAAAAAGCTACGTTTTTTGGTGCTGAAATCGCGCGGTTGCCTAAAAACAAAGCATTATCGGGGCTGAAAGCGATGTTTTTTACTCGAAAAGCTTCACTTTTTACAAAAAAGCTTCACTTTTTACAAAAAAGCTTCACTTTTTACAAAAAAGCTTCACTTTCTCCTGGGCACACCACGGCATATCGATAGTATGGTGTGCCGCGGAACGGCGGGTCCTTCCCAACGCAGGCAGTAGAGGGGGGAGTAGCGGGCTTGTGAATGCGGTTTGCCGGGTTCAGAAAGGGTGCAGGGCTCGGTAGAGTGGTGATAGCCGGACGAGTGCTTCGGCAAGCCTGGCGATCTCCTCGGCCTGCCGCCGGTCCAGTTTCTTGCGCCAGCGCGCCGGGATGCCGCCTTCGCCGTAGTACGCCCCGGCCAGGGCGCCCACGATGGCACCGGTGGTGTCGGCGTCGCCGCCCTGGTTCACGGTGTCGATGACGCAGGACTCGAAGCTGCGGTTTCTGAAGAAGCAGTGATAGACGGTCTGCATGGTATCGACTACGTAACCGGTCGCCAGCCCCTTGTACGGCTCGAAGCCGAACACCGGGAAGCGTACCAGCATCTCGTCCACCTCTCGGCGCATGCGGCTAAGGGAACGCCCCCACAGGGCAAGGTGGATCAGGGTACCGAAGTTGAGGCAGGCGGCGTCGGAGAGGGGATGGTTGTGGGTGAGGTGGGCCTGCTCTATGGCGCAGCGCTCGAGGCAGGCGGCATCGCCCACCGTGTAGAGCGCCACCGGCAGCATGCGCATGGCGGCGCCGTTGCCGCCGTCCCATTGGTTGGGCGGGGTCTCCAGCATCCCCTTCAACATATAGTTCCGGATGCCGCGGCGGCAGGTGTCCCCAACATCGATCGGCTTTGATTTGAGCCAGGTCGCAAAGTTGTCGGCAATGCCCTCCAGCGACCAGTCGCGCCGCTCCGCGATGCTGCGGGCGATGCACAGGGACATCTCGGTGTCGTCGGTAACCTGGCCAGGTTTGAGCCGCAGCCAACCGCCACCGACCATGTCTCGCAAGACCTGGTGCTTCGCCTTGATCTCGCCGCGGGTCATGAACTCGACCGGCGCCCCCAAGGCGTCCCCGATGGCGAGGCCGAGAAATGCGGCCCGGGCCCGCGACAGCAACTCGTCTGGATGAGGTGGAGTAACCATGTCCACTTGGCCTGCAATAACCACTCCCTCCCGCAGGCCCGCACCGCTGCACGCTCGGCAGCAAAACCGATCTCCCCATTTGCACAAAAAATAGTCGCCGGTCTGTTTACAGGGCAGTCTCGCTCGGCGCCAGGGGAATGTTGCATGTCGTGCCGACGCCTGGCGTGGGGCAGGCCGCACGGAAATTTAGCTCATGGCGACTGCGTTGCGCCGCGCCTTTGCAGAACTTTGCAAGTTGCCGAAATGAAACTGAAACCTGGCTGGTGGCTCCTGGCGCACGAACCAAGACAGGCGTGTCGTTCAGGCACGTCTCAGGCTCTTTCGACCGATGGTTTCCCAAAGTGGCATGCTCCATGCTGAAGTCCGGTTACTTGATACAACGAGGTATCACTTCCAGGCAACGAAGCCCGGCGGAAATTCAACCGCCGGGCTTTTTTTATAGGCTCTCAACGGACCTGTGGCTTGAAGTGTCAAGCGATGCTTTAAGGACAGTGCGACAGAGGAGGATATCAATGGCGACATCGTGCAAGAAAATGGAGAAGATCCAGGGGCATCCTTGCTTCGGCGGCAATCACCACAAAAACGGCAGGATGCACCTCGCCGTGGCACCCAAGTGCAATATCAAGTGCGGCTACTGTACCCGCAAACACGACTGCGCCAACGAGTCGCGCCCCGGCGTGACCAGCCGGCTGCTTACCCCCGCCGAGGCCATGGTCAAGGTGCGCGAGGTCATGGCGAGCCCCATCACCGGCCCCATGATCAAGGTGGTCGGCATTGCCGGCCCCGGCGACCCGCTCTTCAACGAGGAGACCTTCGAAACCTTCCGCATGGTGGGCGAGGAGTTTCCCCACCTGATCAAGTGCCTGAGCACCAACGGGCTTTTGCTGCCGGACCGGATGGCCCAGCTCAAGGAGATCGGGCTGCACAGCCTGACGGTGACCCTCAACGCCCTGGACCCCAAGGTGGGCGCCAAGATCTACTCCCACGTCTACTACGAAGGCAAGCGCTACTCCGGCGAGGAGGCAGCGGCTCTCTTGCTCATGAACCAGCTGGAGGGCATCGCCCAGGCGGCGGAGCTCGGGCTCACCATCAAGATCAACACCGTTCTGATCCCCGGCGTGAACGACGACCAGATCCCGCTCATCTCGCAGAAGGTGAAGGAACTCGGGGCTTTCGTGATGAACATCATGCCGCTTATCCCCAACGCGGATTTCGCCCACGTGGTGCCGCCCAGCCCGGAACAGATCGACGTGCTGCGCAAGGCCAACGAGAAGGTCATCGGCCAGTTCGCACACTGCAAGCAGTGCCGCTCGGACGCCATCGGCCTGATCGGCGAAAACCTGCAGCTGGAAAATCCGAAGCTATGAGCGGGTGCGGGGCGTTCCTGCACGACGACATCGATCCCTTTCTCGCCCTAGCCACAGGCGAAGGGTGGATCAGCGGTCGCTGGGAGTTCGAATTCCTGCTTGGTACCTTTCCGCAGGGGTGTCTGGTCTGGCGCGAGGCGGGTGAGACGGTCGGCTACCTGACCTCGGTGAAGTACGGCAAAAGCGGCTGGATAGGAAACCTCCTGGTGCAGCCGCAGGCGCGCCGGCACGGCATCGGCCGCGCTCTCATGGAACGGGCGGTTGCCGTACTTTTGAAAAACGGCGTGGAAACCATCTGGCTTACCGCATCGGAAGAGGGGGCCGGCATCTACTGCAGGCTCGGCTTTGCTCCCATTGACCACATCTATCGCTGGACCGGCCAGGGCGCCCCGCAACCTGGCGACCGGTCCGAACCTGTGGACCTCGAACACCTGCGGGCGGTGGACCGGGTAGGGTGGGGCGACCGCCGGGAAACGCTGCTGCAGCTTACCTGCTGCCGCGGCAGGCTGCACGCCAGTTCCGGCGGATTCATCTGCTGCCAGGATTGGGGCGACGCCCTGCAGGTCGGTCCCTGGAACTGTGTGATCGCCTCCCAGGCGCTGCAACTCTGGGACCGGATGCTGGTTCCAGGAGACCGGAAGATCTTCCTCGATGTGCCGGCGGGAAACTTTGCGGCACGGGAGATCCTCTCCAGCAGGGGCTTTTCAGTCAAAGGCTCCGCACAGCTTATGTATCTCGGTCATCATCCGCTCTACCAGCCCGGGAATATCTTCGCCCTTGCCAGTATGGGGAGCATGGGCTAGTGAACACTCCGGCGGCTTTTTTATGTCATCGATCAATCATATTGCCCGACGGATACGCGGATAAGCAAAACAGCCGGTATGTATCGGTGCAGATACTGTCAGGAGGTGCGCAATGCTTGTAGTCGCCTGTATCAAGCAGGTTCCAGATACGACACAGGTTCAGATAGACCCGGTGACCAATACGCTGATCAGGGACGGGATCCCTTTCATCGTCAACCCCTATGACAGCCACGCGCTTGAGGAGTCGCTTAGGCTTAAGGACAGCAACGGCTTCACCGCGGTTGCGCTTTCCATGGGGCCGCCCAACGCGGAGGCCACCTTGCGTAAGGCCCTGGCCCTGGGCGTCGATCGCAGCATCCTGCTTTCCGACCGGGTCTTCGGCGGGGCCGACACACTTTCCACCTCCAACGTGCTTGCCGCCGCGATCCAGCGTCTTGCCGAGCAGGACGAGATCGGCATTGTTTTCTGCGGCAAGCAGACCATCGATGGCGACACCGCCCAGGTCGGTCCCGGCATCGCGGTGCGGCTCGGCTTCACCCAGTTGACCCTGGTGGACCGTATCGAGAAACTCGACCTCGCCAAGAAAACCGTCACCGTGCGTCGCAAGCTGGAGGGGCGCTACGAGATCGTCGAGGCGCGACTGCCCGCCATGATCACCGTGGTCCGCGAGCTGAACCGTCCCCGTTACCCGACCGTCCCCATGCGGCTGGCCTCGGCCAAGGCCCAGGTGGAGGTCTGGAACAACGAGGTGCTGAAGCTGGACGTGAACAGTGTGGGCCTCAAGGGCTCGCCAACCTGGGTGAGCCGGATCTTCTCCCCGCAGCGCACCGAAGGGGAGATCCTGGGCGATGGCATGCGCGATCCCGTAGGGGCGGCCCTCCTCTTGGTGGACCGCCTGCTGGAAGAGGACCTGCTGGCGGTCTGACAAAGCCGGGTGCTGTCCTTGCCTCGACCCGAACATCCTACCAACCGTGCTTTGCCCGCCTCTGGCGGTCAGGGCGAGGAGCTGTCCAATCATGAGTGAACCCGTTAAACCGAAGAGACCCCGCGGCCGCGCCCGGGTGGTAGCCGGCAAGTGCGCCGCCTGCGGTGCCCGCTGCCAGAGCGCCTGTCCGGTCGACTGCATCGAGATGACCGACGCGGGCGAACCGCTGGTAACTGCGGACAAGTGCATCGGCTGTCTTAAGTGCGTCAAGGTCTGTCCCGCCGGGGCATTGGAGATGTTTTTCACCCCCGAGGAGGAAAAGATCCTGGCCCAGCTGGCGGGGACTGCGCTCCCCGAGGTGGACGAGGAGGAGCTGGAGCGGCGCAGGAGGATCGATCCCTATCGCGGGGTCTGGGTTTTCGTGGAGCAGAACGACGGGGAACCCGCGCGCGTTTCCTGGGAGTTGATGGGTTCCGGCCGCCAACTGGCCGACAGCCTGGACGTGGAGCTCTTCGCGGTCATCATCGGCTCGAACGTGGGGCACCTGGCACAGGAGGCCTTCTGTTACGGTGCCGACTGCGCCTACGTTCTGGATCAGCCGGTCTTCGCCCGCTACCGCACCGAGCCCTACCTGGAGGCCATGTGCTACCTGGTCGACAAGTACAAGCCTGAGGTGGTGCTGATGGGCGCGACCGGCATGGGGCGCGACCTGGCCGGAGCGGTAGCCACCCGGGTGAAAACCGGGCTCACCGCGGACTGCACCGGGCTGGGCATCGATGACAAGCGCAATCTGATGCAGACCCGGCCGGCCTTCGGCGGCAACATCATGGCCACCATCATGTGCGACAAGTTCCGCCCCCAGATGGCCACCGTGCGCCCGCACGTTATGCCGCTTCCCGAGCGCAATCCCGCCGCAACCGGCCTGGTGCTTCCGGAAGGTTTCGACATCTCCGAGGCCGCCATCTTCAGCCGGGTGCTCGAGGTGATCACCGACAAAAGCGGCAAGGACCGTGTCGATGTGGCGGGCGCTGAATTCATCGTCTCAGGCGGCCGCGGGCTCATGGCAAAGGAGAACTTCGCCATCCTCGAGGAGCTGGCCGGTGAGCTCGGTGCGGTGGTCGGCGGCTCGCGCAGTGCGGTCGATGCCGGCTGGCTGCCGCCGGACCGCCAGGTAGGGCAGACCGGGAAGACCGTGCGCCCGAAGATCTACATCGCCTGCGGCATTTCTGGTGCGATCCAGCACCTGGTCGGGATGCAGGACTCGGACGTCATCATAGCCATCAACCGCGATCCGGAAGCCCCAATTTTTGAGGTAGCCACCTTCGGGATCGTGGGGGATCTGTTCGATGTGGTTCCCGCACTGACGATGCGCATCAGGGAGTTGAAGCAGGCGAGGGCATAGGACCTCGAAGGCAAAGGCAAAAACCTCGAACCTAGGGTCAAAAACCTTGAACGAAGGCAAGCCATTGAACCCAAATCGAGTCCGATATCCCTTGCCCTTTGGGAGATGGCCAGGGTGAGGGCGGTGCCACAGGGCGCCATGAACTCTTCCTATTCATGTTACACGCAGCGACACTATTCAAAGGCGGGGAAACCATGCAACAGCCACTCTTTACCGCTCTTCTCATCGCTTCTTTTACTCTTTTCTGTTTCAGCTGTTACCGGCGACTCTCCCTGGTCAGCGTCGGGAGCGAAATCGACCGCTTTGATCAGCCGCTGAGCCGCCTGAAAGAGATGCTGGTCTACGCCATTGGGCAGCGGCGCGTGGTGCGCACGGCGTTCGGCGTTAACCATGGCGTAATCTTCTGGGGATTTTTGGTGCTGGCACTGGCAAACGCGGAGTTCCTGGTGTCGGGGGTATTCCCGGGACTCTCCTTCGCCCATCTGCCGGAGCCGTTGCGAAACACCCTGTACTTCGCCTTCGATATCTGCTCGCTGGCCACGCTCATCGCCGTGGTCCTGGCCGCGGTGCGCCGCATCGTGAACCCGCCGTACGCCGAGGCCCGGACCTTCGAGGCGTTCTTTATCCTCGCCATGATCGCGCTCCTCATGCTCGCCTACTTCGGGATGCACGCCGCCGAGATCGCACTCGGGCAGCTGCCGGCAGGTTCGGCATTCCCCATTTCCGGGCTTCTTGCCCGGGTCTTAGTCTCGACTCCGCTTGCCGGAGCCCTCCCCGCCTTGCCGGAGACCTTCTGGTGGATCCACGCCCTCGTGCTGCTGGGGTTTCTCAACTTCTTGCCGTTCAGCAAACATCTGCATATCCTGACCGCCATCCCCAACGTCTTCCTGCGTAACCTCGATCGCCCAAATTCCCAACAGCGTGAAGTGTTCGCCGACGGAAACAGCTACGGCGCCAACAGCGCCGACCAGATGAGCTGGAAGGACCTTTTGGACTCCTTCTCCTGCACCGAGTGCGGCCGCTGCCAGAAGGTCTGTCCTGCCGCCAGCACCGGCAAAAGTCTCAACCCGCGACTGGTGGTGCATGCTCTTAAAGAGAACCTGCTGGAGCGTCGTTGGCCGGGGAGCGCCGGACAACCCGCGGCCTTGATCGGCGAGGGGAGGGGACAGAGTGCCGCGGCTTCCCTTTGGAGCTGCACTTCCTGCGGCGCCTGCATGGAGGCCTGCCCGGTCTTCATCGAGCACCTGCCCAAGGTGGTAAAGATGCGCCGCCACCTGGTGCAGATGGAGGCGGAATTTCCGGAGGAACTGCTCAACTTCTTCGAAAACATCGAGCAGCGCTCCAACCCGTGGGGGATGGCCCCCTCCGAGCGGGTGAAGTGGGCCTCCCAGCTGGAAATTCCCGCCTTTGTGGCGGGTAGCACCGAATACCTGTTGTTTGTCGGCTGCTCGGGTGCCTTTGATGCCCGCAACAAGCAGGTGACTGTTGCGCTCACCAAAGTTCTCGACGCGGCAGGCGTATCCTACGGAATTCTCGGGAAGGAAGAGAAGTGCTGCGGGGAGAGCGTGCGGCGCCTGGGAAACGAGTACCTCTTTGAGATGATGGCCCTGCAGAGCGTCGAGCAGTTCCGCTCCAAGGGGGTGACCAAGGTGATCACCCAGTGCCCGCACTGCTACAACACGCTCAAAAACGACTTCCGGGACTATGGGCTGTCTGTCGAGGTCGTCCACCACAGCGAGCTCATCAAGGAATTGCTGGACCGAAAGGCGCTGCAGGTGCGTGGGGTGCAGGAATTGGGCGACGTGGTGCTGCACGATTCCTGCTACCTCGGGCGCCACAACGGCGTGTACGAAGCCCCGCGCGCTACCGTTTTGCAGCTAACCGGAGCGCCCGTCCGCGAGTTGGAGCGCAACCGTGAAAACGCTTTCTGCTGTGGCGCCGGCGGCGGCCGTATGTGGCTCGAGGAGCACGAAGGGACCCCGATCAACAAGAACCGCGTCCAGGAGGCACTGGCAAAAGATCCCGACACCATCTGCGTGGCCTGTCCGTTCTGCATGACCATGTTCGAAGACGGATTGAAGGACCACGCCGACGCTACGGCGCAGGTAAAGGATATTGCGGAGATCGTGGCCCTTGGTCTCGAGGGTGCAAAAGCCTGACGCCGGACACCGGTTAGCGCGGCGACGACCTGAAGGGAAAAAGGGGTGGGCCAAATATGGTTCGCCCTTTTTTTTGCCCTTGTGCTTCGGCGGTAGCCGTCGTACCATCCGGCGGAAAAATCCTCATGAACGCGATTCCTGAAAGTGTCTCATGCGGAAATCCCTCGCAAGACGGGTAGGGCGATGCGTCGTTATCTCTTGAGTTCGTTTGCCGTTTTCATCTTTTCGGTTCAGGTTGTTTTAGCGGGTCCCCTCGAAGATTGCCGAGAGTTCACCTCATTCGGGGTTCCCGGCCACTCCGGAGACCTCTTGTGCCGGAAAGGGTACCTGCTGGCCCACGACCCCGACAAGAAGACCCCGATTTGGGTGGTCGAGCACCTGACCCGGGAAAAGCTGAAGCGCAAGATCACCGGGCGTTCCGACGACTTTCGGCCTGACGACGATCTCGCCGAGGGGAGACGTGCCGAACTCTCCGATTACCGCGGCTCGGGCTACGACCGCGGGCACATGGCACCTGCGGGCGATCTGTCCTGGGATGAGCAGGCGATGTCGGAGAGCTTTTATCTTTCCAACATGGTGCCGCAGGTCGGCGCCGGCAACAATCGCGGCATCTGGATGGAGTTGGAGAAGAAGGTGCGCAGCTGGGGAGTGGAGCGGGGTGAGTTATTCGTGTTCAGCGGCCCTATCTATCGTGCCGAGGACCTGGAGACTATCGGTAACAACCGCGTAGCCGTACCCGGTCGCCTCTACAAGGTCGTGCTGGATCCCGGGAAGAAAGAAGCGCTCGCCGTCATTCTCCCCAACCGGAAACTGCGAACCGAGGACTTGCCGAAATACCTGGTGAGCGTCCGCGAGGTTGAGCGAGAGACCGGTCTCGACTTCTTCTCAGTTCTTCCTGCGCAGGACCAGGAGCGCCTGGAAGCAACACCGGCTGCAAGACTCTGGAGGATCAACCAGAGCCTTGGTGAAGGATGGCAGTAGAAAATCGAATAGATCCCGAGGTTGTCGTCATTCTGGCGGTGGTGCACCAGAAGCGCCGCCCTGACTACTGGTCCAACAGAACCTGAAATTTTACTGGTTTGCTGCCTTAGACGACGCTGCGATGAAATCAGCCACGTCCCTCTTGAGTTGTGCCAGCGACTCCTTTTCCAGGTACATCATGTGTCCCGAGCGGTAGCGGTGCGTGGTGATGTTCTGGCGCAGGGGTGGGGTAAGCCCCAGGTGGGCAAGGGTATAGTCCGTGGCGAAGTGCGGCGTCGCCAGGTCGAACAAACCTGAGGCGACGAAGACCTTCATGTACGGGTTCTTCGCCATGGTGTTGCGCAGGTTGTCGCTGGTGTCCGCATAGCCGTTCTTGGTCTCCCAATCCCAGTGCCCGATGCCGCCGCCCAGGGTGTAGTACTCGAGGTCGGATTTGAATCCCAACTCTTCGCGCAGGTAGTTGTTAACGAGTGAGGTGTAGGGTGGGCGGATGGTGGTCACGGTGGGGTCGAAACCGGAGGACGCAGCGGGATCTACGTTGGCTGCGTTGAAGCGGCTGTCCATGTACCCGACGGTGCGGCGCTGGTCGCGCAGCAGTTCGCGCACGAAGGTGCGGCCGTCGATCCTGAGGTTGAGGTTGTCTACCATGGCGGGCGAGAGCCCGGTGTAGCGGGAGAGCTTGGCGACCACCTCGCGGCGCTCGCCGGGGGTGAGCCGATCCCCCTTGTTGAGCGCCAACTGGTACTCGGACCCCGCCCAATTTTCCGCCTCGGTCACTGTCCGCTCCAGGTCCTGCATCAGCTCCGGTGCCAGTTTCTTGTGGTACCACGCGGTCGCCGTATAGCTCGGCAGAAAGAGCTGGTAGGGAAGGTCGTTGCCGTTATCGAAGGAGATGGTCTGGAAGTTGAGCACCGAGGAGATCAGGATGATGCCGTTCAGCGCCACGCCGTGTTCGGCAAGTTGATCCGCCATCCCGGCGCAGCGGAAGGTACCGTAGCTTTCTCCGACCAGGTAGACCGGAGAACTCCAGCGCTCGTTGCGGGTCAGGTAGAGCCTCACGAACTTGAGCAGCGACTCGATATCCCCGCGCACCGACGCGTACCCCTTGGCGAGGTCGGGCTTGCCGGCGCGCGAGTAGCCGGTTCCGACCGGGTCCACGAACACCAGGTCGCCCAGGTCGAGCCAGGAGGAGCCGTTGTCCACCAGGCGGAACGGGGGCGCCGGCAGGTTGCCGTCGGGGAGCATCTCGACCCGGCGCGGACCGAGCGCGCCCAGGTGGAGCCAGGCCGATGCCGCGCCGGGGCCGCCGTTGAACACGAACATAATCGGGCGCTTTGGGGCACCTTGAGGGGTATCGATGGTGTAACTGGTGGAAAAGATTTCAGCCTCGGGCTCGCCGGCCTCGCTGGTCAGCGGCAGGAAGCTCGCCGTCGCCGTGTAGCTGTACTCTTTCCCCCCAATGCTCACCTTATGCCGGGTAACCGCGGTCTTGGCGGTGATGGGTAGGGTCTTGCCCGGCTCCCCCTCTTTATCCGCGGCCTTGGTCTCGGATAACGGATGTGCCTGGGCCGCCTGAAGCTGGGGAACAGCCGCTGAGACAAAGATGAGCAGAAAAACTGTCACTAACCGTAATCTCGACAAGGCCGTCACCTCCAGGTTCAGTCAAGGGTATTTCTATCCCGGCAGTAATAACAACTAACCGTGGAAATATCCAGCGCTATCGCAGTAAAAAAATAGCTCCCTGATCCGGAATCCGGATGAGAGAGCTTTGGGTACCCCCGAGGCTGCGTAGCCGCAGTTCTAGAAGGCCACGTAAGGACCGGTTCCCAGCGAGGAACTCTGTCCGCTTATGCCGATGTACACGTTGCGCCCCATGAAAAACGGCAGACCCCAGTCAAAGCCGAAGTTGGAGGGACCGCCTACCTCGACGTAGACGCTGTTGTTGGTCGAGGTGAAAAGTCCCCTGAAGTTGCCTATGTTGAAGGTGACCGGCAGGGTAGGCGTGCCGTTGATGCCGACGTCGGTCGCCGAGAGGGTAAGGGTGCTCGGCGGGCAGTACCAGTTTGAGAAGACATCGTTGGGGTCGTTGGAGCAAAGCGGCAGGCTGCTCGGGAAGTAGAGCGCGTTGGAACCGGTATCCACGAAGGCCAGGTTCTGGACACCGTTGAAGATCGTCGTGAACTCGCCTGCCTGGTCAGTCGGAAAGGTCGTCACACCGGACGGGGCGTTGTTGGTCCCGGTACCGATCCCCAAGAGCAGTGATCCGTCCAGTGAGGCGAGCCCGCCTAAGGAAACGCCGGGAAGCTGCACCACGACGCCGTTTCTATCCTGGGGGAGGCTGACCACCGGGTTGCGCACCTGGTTCGTGAGACCAACCGCGGTACCCGAGCAACTCGAGCCGACGCAGCTGAAATAGACCCCGCTCCGGGCGCTGTTGGCGCAACTCGGTCCGCAGTCCTCGGCCAGCGGGCCTACCCCGAGGATCCCGGTGTAGCCGGCGATGGCGGGGGTGGAGTCCGGCGTCCCGCAGGAGGTGGGTGTTGCGAACCCGGCATCGATCACCTGGACCGGAACCGTCACCGGTTGCTCGGCTCCCAGCTGTACGTTGGCGAGCTGTACCGGCCCCCAGATGGTGGACTGGTCGGCAAACTGGATGCATTCGGCGAGGGCTCCTGAGCCTGCGGCGACCTGGGGGAGGCTCAGTCCGGGGATGGCCTGGCGGAAGATACGCAGACCGTAGCTCCCCGTGTCCAACAGGATGTCGCTTACCGTGCGGCACACGGAGTTGTCGGGGTTGCAGATGGTGACGGCGACGCACGGCTTGTTGAAATAGCCGCCAGAGGTGGCGTCGGAACAGAGTGACCCGTTCACCGCGACGCGCATGACGTTTGCGCCGGCGCCGGTGCCGCCGGTTACCGTGATGAGCGTGGAGCCGGCAACCGCGCCGAGGGTGGCGGTAACGGTGGAGACCCCGGAGGTGTTGCCGGCTGTCGCCAGCCCGGTACCCGAGGCGATGATCACCACTCCGGAGGAGGCTGACCAGGTCACCTGGCTGGTAAGGTCCTGGGTGCTGCTGTCCGAGAAGGTTCCTGTTGCGGTGAACTGCTGGGTTCCTCCTGCGGTCACCGTGGTATTCGCCGGGGATACCGTGATAGAGGAGAGCGTCGGGCCTGCCGGCCTGCCGCCGCCACCGCCGCCACAGGCCACAGGGAGCAAGGGGAGCGTTACAAGAAGTACCAGCTTGGCTATCAGACTAACGTATCTCATCGATATTCACCCCCTCCGGCAACATTGCGGGCAGATAGGCCCGTCCCTGCAGGTCGCGCATGTGGCCCCAGGTCTCCACGACCATGCGCTGGGTCACGATGCGCAGGCTCTTGCGGCCGTGCCTGCGTTCGGCCGCTCGTTTTGCGGTCCAGTATTCATTGGCGTAGGCACCCAGAATCGTGTCGAAATCCGGGTGGATCATTCCGTTCCAGGCGATGGCAAACACGATCCCCGAGGCGTTGATGTACTCCCGCACCGTGGTCGATTCGAGAGAGAGTTCCTGGATGGTGTAGGCTGCGGTCTTCGAAACGCTTTTCTGGGTGGCAGCCAGCGCTCGGCGGTCCCTGGCCACCGAATCGTACTTCTGGCCAAGGGTGGCCAGGGCTGGTCCTGTGCCTGCAAGAAATGCGGTGATGCAGGCCAACAAAAGTACTGACGAGGTTCTTTTCATGGCGCACGTTCCTTTGCCGGCCTCTCGCATCCGGCGCTTTGGGCTGACCTGGTTGTTGCTGCATTACAGGTAGTTTCGGCAGCCGCATTTAAAACCTTAGAAAAAACTAACCAATAAAAAATTAAATTTTGAGGCGCTGCAGGGAGCGCGGGGCGCCGGTTTTGGGTTGAAATCGGTAGAGGTTTTATTGCGGGACAGTTTCGATGGTTTCCGCGCCAATGGGGGGGACGGGACCGGAGGGAAAAGGGGAGGGGGCGGGCAAAAAAAAATCCCCCTGCGTTGAAGGGGGATTTCGGGGTGGCGCCGGTGCGGCTGTTATCTCTTATTTGCTGCCGGTTTCCTTGTTAAGCAGCGAGATGATCTCGTCCGTCACATCTTTAGGCGCAGGGATGTCGGCGCTGTAGAGCAGCTCTTTTTTGGTGAGGATAGCTGCGTAGCCGTTAGCCTTGGCGTACTCCGCGGCAACCTTCTTGATCTGCTTGAGGATCGCCTCGGTTTCTTTCTCCTGCATCTCCTGCATCTCCTGATCGCTGGAGCGCAGCAGCTTCTGGTACTCTTCCACCTTTTTCTGGAATTCTTTCTGCTTGGCGACCCGCTCTTTCGGCGAGAGGGTTTCCAGTTTCGCCTCTATGGCGTTTTTCTGCTTCTCCAGCTGTTTCTGCTTCGCCTGGATCTTGGCGGAGAGCTTCTCGGACCTGCTTTTCAGGGACTTGGTGGCGGCTTTGCCACGGTCACTTTCCGAGGCGATCTGGGACATGTCGACGTATCCCAGCTTCAAGCCGTGCTCCTTGACCTCCGGAGCCTGGGTGGCCGGTGCGGTGCTGACTGCCGGCGTTGCCGGAGCCGGAGCCGGAGCCGGAGCCGGAGTAACTGCCGGTGCTGCAACAGCCGCCGGCGCGTTGGGAGCGGCGGTGGTCTCGGCAGGGGCAGCCAGCGCGGTGCCTGCCACCAGGGCAGTGACGGCGGAACCCAAAACAAGAGCAGCGAACTTCTTCATGATGTATCCTCTCTGGTCGTTTGATGTGCGGATTAGATGAACCGAATGAGGATAAATCCTTTGCGGTATTTTGGCAATTAAAGAATAAAGGAAATACTGGGATAGTTCCGGTTTATCCAAGGCCGTGGCGCTGCCGGCGCTTTTATGCCTCAACCTTTCAGCGCTGCTGCCGAAGAACATCCGTATTGACTCCCCCCTGCGCCGCTGTTACCATGCCCGCCACGAAAGGAGCCAGCATGACTGACATTCTAAAAAAACTGCAGGGGTGCCTTCCCACCGGGACCTGTGAACCGGGACTGCTCGACGAGGCGGCGCGCGAGATCCGGGAGCTCAAGGAGCGCAGCGACGCTCTCGAGGAGATCCTCATCATGCTGGTGCGCACCAGCATCCCCTGGGATGCGGATGGCACTCCGACCGAGAATTTCCCCGCATTCCAGGAGCGGTACCAGCGCCTGATGCACGAAGCCGCCGACCTTTTGGGACTCGATGTCCGCAGCACCCTCACCCGCACCGAACCCAAGACCTGAGCAGGTGCCGGGCTGGGCAATGGAGGCCCCGATAATGCAGCTAGTGCAAGAGATCGCCTTTTACCTTGTCTTTTTCGCGATTCCAGGTGTGGTCGGCGCGCGCATCGCCTGGACCAAGGGACGCAACCCGCTTTTGTGGCTGGTGCTGAACGGCCTGTTCGCGCCCACCCTGATGGTCACCATCTTCCAGGGACCGACACGCGCCGTCCCGGGACATTATCGGCAGTGCCCGTCCTGTCACGGTTACAGTAAGTGGCGGGAGAGCGTCTGCAAGTACTGCCAAAGCGAGCTACCCCTCTAACCGCTTCGAGTCGCCCCGATGATCTCCCAGACCCAGATCGAGTTCCTGCAAGCGTTCGCTGAGTTGAACCGGTTCTCCCGCCGCGAACCGAGCCAGCGGATGAAGCTCTCCAAGTACCGGAACCTGGCGCAGAGTCTTTTGCGCCGGGACGAGATGTGCGGTTACACCCTGCTGGGGCTGCTGGCCTGCCTGGAGCGCGACATCCCGGCCATGCACGAGCACCACAAAAGGGCGCTCGAGCTGGAAGAGTCCTGCTTCTCCCTCATCTACTACGCGGTTTCCCTGGAAAAATCCTGCCTTTGGAGCGAGGCGATCCGCTACGGCCTCATCGCCCTCGACTACGACCCGCACAATGGGAAGATCTTCGAAGCCATCCTGAAGCTGGTGCCGTTAAGCGGCCGGATCACACTCTACCAGCGCCTTTTAGCCCAGTGGCAAACCGCCAACTGCGGCGTTCCCCACACCTGTCACCTCGACGCGGTGATCATGCTCGAACTCCTGACCCGCCACGAACTGAAGGAGCGCGACCTGAAGGAGATGCTCGACGCTCTCGGCGCCGCCCTTTCCGAGAGCAACCTCGTTCTGGATAACTTCCGCTACGAGATCGTCACCCGCCCGCGTCAGGCTCCGTTTTTGCACTTCCGCTTCATCGTTCCCGATGACCTGGCTGTCGCTTCTTACGAGGACGCGGTCGACGCTCACCTCGCGCGGACCTTCTACCACCCGCGTCTGACCGATGCCTTCTCCTTCAGTTTCGAGAATGCGGCCGTCTACGAACTGTACGCCAGCATGGAGCAGGAACTTGCCCTGGTCGGCGAGGAGTTGCGCGTTCCGGACCCGGAAAAACTTCAGCTCATCGAGGAGTTGGTGGCGGGGGGCGGCGCTGTGACCGGTGCCGAACCGAAACTGAGCCGGTTGCGCTTCCACGCCGTTTTCGAGATGGTGCTCGACGAGCTGGTGGCCGTTGTCGCCAAGGAAAAGCAGCGCGACCCGGGAAACTACCGGAAGTCGCCCCAGACCAGGCTGCTGGCCCGGATCTACCGCGCCCTACGGCAGGAGATCCCCGGCGACCCGCAACACGCGAGCTACTACCAGGGGCGCAGCGAGGGGCACAGCTACCAGTACTGGAAGCGCGCCAAGCCTTGCGACAAGTACCGGCTCTTCTTCAAGCACTTGAAGGAAGAGGACCTGGTGGTCTTCACCTGGATCACCAGCGAAATTTCGGCCGCCAAGTACCGCAGCCAAATGAACACCCACCGCGCCGTCAGGCAGGGGATCACCCTAGAGCCGCGCCCCGCGCCGGAAAGCGTCCCTGCGCTGGAGCCCCAAAAAGTGGACCTGTTTTTGTAGGTAGTCGTCGAGATGTTGAAAGGTAAACGGTTGAAGGTGCTGCTAAACCGGCTGGAAGCCGAAGAGCTTCAGCTCGGGGCGCTCGACCTGCACCGCAACAGCGGCGCAGTACCCTGCCGGGGCCGGCACGTCGCGCAGGCTCCAGTGCCGGGGTGCCTCGGGATAGCCCTGGTGGGCGATAAGGGCGGCCGGGGCATCGGGGGCGAGGGAGACCTGGAAAAGGTTGGCGGGCTGGGAGAACCCGGCGCCGGTCCCTTTCAGGTAGGCTTCCTTGCGGGTCCAGCAGCGGTAGAAGGCGCTTCGTTGGCCAGCCGGATCCAGGGCGAAGAGTTGCTGCTGCTCCGCCGGCGCGAAGTAGCGCTCCGCCATGGGACGGTACTCGAGGTCCTCGCGGATTTCCTCAAGATCTACCCCCACTTCGCAACCTGCCGCGGTGGCGATGAGCAGGTAGCTGCCGGCGTGTGACAGGTTGAAGCAGAGTGCATCCGGCTCCAGGTGCTCCGACAGGTGCAACTTGCCGAACTCCCCCTCCGAAAGCAGTACCCTCCCTGGCGCTTCCCCCAGATAGCTTCCCAACAGTTGACGCAAAAGACCCCGACTGACGATCGCCTGGCGTCGCTTGGGCGGGTCGAGCAAACGCTCACTGCGGGCCAGCTCAGCCGGGGTGATAACGTCTTTTAAGCTCTCGAGTTCCTGGTCGGTGCAGTCGAGCGGCAGCAGGTGCAGGTGAACCTGATTCGCGCGGGGGAGTGCGGGGAGGTGTTGGGCCAAGGGCGTGGCCGGCCGGATCAAGGCCCCTCCGAACGGAAGCTCGCCTTGAGAAGCTTGAGCCCTTCCTCGATGGAGATGCGCGGCTGGTAACCGAGTTCTTCGCGGGCGGCGCTGATATCGAACCAGTGGGCGGTCGAGAGTTCGCTGGCGACGAAGCGGGTCATCGGGGGCTCGCCGGAGAGGCGCAGGGTCTTCCAGGCCACCTCGCAAAACGTGCCGATGGCGTGGGCCAGGGCCGGCGGGATGCTGCCGGTGACCGGCGCAACGCCGGCGGCATCGAGGATCCGGTTCACCATCTCCCACAGGGGCACCGGCTCGCCGTTGGAGATGAAGTAGGCCTTCCCGGCGATGGGAGAGCCGGGTTCCAGCCGATCGGCGGCGTTCAGGTGCGCCTGGGCCGCGTTGTCCACGTACACCGTGTCGACGAGGCAGGGGCGCTTGCCGATGCGGCGCAGCTTGCCGGCCTTCCCCTTGGCCACGATGCGCGGCACCAGGTGGTTGTCGCCGGGGCCCCAGATGAGGTGCGGCCGTAGCGCAACCGTGGCCAGGAACGAAGAGTTTGCCTCGAGCACGAGCTGTTCGGCGATCGCCTTGGTGTGCGGGTAGTGCGCCTCGTAGCTGGCCGGGTAGCGCAGCTTTTCCGTGCCCCCTTCGATGTCGGAGCCGTCAAAGACGACGCTTGGCGAACTGGTGTAGATGAGCCGCTTGATCTTAAGTGAGCGGCAGGCCTCCACCACGTTCTGCGTCCCCAGCACGTTCGCCCGGTAGAACTCCTTGTAGTCTCCCCAGATCCCGGCCTTTGCCGCAACGTGGAACACGACGTCGCACCCCTCGGCCGCCTCGTGCACGGCAGCCGGGTTCGCCAGGTCTCCAGGGAACTGCTCGACACCCAGGAAGGAGAGGTGGGGGTACTTCCCCCGGGCGAAGCTGCGCACCTCGTCGCCGCGCTCGCGCAGCTGGCGCACGATGGCGCTTCCCAGAAAACCGCCGCCACCGGTGACCAAAGCCCTCATTGGAGCCTCCTCGCCGCCCAGACCGCCAGCTTCTCGCGGAAGATCTTGGCGTTGTGCCGGATGTCGACCGGAAATGCCGGGTGAAACAGTATGGTTTCTATGCTGTGGGTATGGATGTGGTCGCGGGCGATGGCCAGAAGTTCCGAGCGTACCGCTTCCTGGTCCACCTTGATCCCTTTTTCCAGCTCGACGCAGAGCACCGGGCGCTGCTCGCCGCGCGGGCCCACGCCGACCAGCGCGGTGCGGAACACCGCCGGGTGCGTGTTGAAGACCGCCTCGCAGGGGATGGTGAACAGGGTGCCGGAGGCGGTTTCCAGACGGTGCGACTTGCGGCCGCAGAACCATACCCGCCCATCCTCGTCGCGCCCGCCCAGGTCTCCCATGCGGTGGAAGAACGATCCGGTTTCCGGGTCGGCGATCTTCGAGAGGTGGTCGGCGTCCGGGCGGTTGTAGTAGCCGCGGGTCACCTGCGGTCCCTGGACGACGATCTCGCCGATCTTTCCGGTGGGGACGCGCAGCGATTCGTCCCAGTAGAAGATGGGATCGTCCGTTATCTCGATCACCTCGAGGCGGACCCCCTCGACCGGCCTCCCGATGCACACCCCGCCGCCGGCGTCGGTGATGCCGCGGGTGCTCCCGAGGATCTCGCCACTTCCTATGGAGCAGACCGGCAACGCCTCGGTGGCGCCGTAGGGGGTGAAGACCTCGGTTCCCGGGGCGAGCAGCGAGGTGAATCGCTCGAGGACCGCGGCGGGGACCGGGGCGCCGGCGGAGATGGCGCGCTTCAAGGTCGGGAGCTTCACGCCGTGCTTCACGCCGTAGCGGCTCACCCGGTTGATGAGCGCGGGGGAGCCGAACATGGTGGTGACGCCGTAACCGGTGATGGCGTCGATGATGCTGCGCGGGTTGACCGAACCGGGGCGGGTGAAATCCATCTCGGGGATCACCGCCGTCATCCCCAGCGCCGGCGCGAAGAGGGCGAAGAGCGGGAAGGTGGGGAGGTCGACCTCGCCGGGCTGGATCCCGTAGACCTGGCGCAGCGCCTCGACCTGGGCCGCGAAGTTGCCGTGGCTGTACACCGCCCCCTTCGGCGCCCCCGTCGAGCCGCTGGTGAAGAGGATGGCTGCCACGTCGTCGTGGCGGGTCGGTGCCGGGATGAACGGCTCGTGCGAGGCGTCGCGGTTGATTAGGTCGTTCAGCGTGCAGCCGCCCCAGAAAAGCCGCGGCCCCACCGTCACCAGGGTCCGGATCGACCCCTTGCCCCAGCCGAAGATGAGCCGGGCCAGGTGCGCCTTGGGGATGCCGATGAAGGCGTGCGGCTCGGCCTCGGCGAAGCACATCTTCAGGTTCTTGATCC
This sequence comes from Geomonas silvestris, assembly GCF_014193515.1. Taxonomy (GTDB): domain Bacteria; phylum Desulfobacterota; class Desulfuromonadia; order Geobacterales; family Geobacteraceae; genus Geomonas; species Geomonas silvestris. The sequence continues at coordinate 92,855 of NZ_BLXX01000006.1, forward strand.
CCAGCCCCGGATCGATGAGCACCGGCACCGCGCCGGCCTTGAAGAGGGCGAAGGTGAGGGCGAAGAACTCCGGGCTCGGGGTCACCATGAGCACCGTGCGGATGCCGCGGCAGATGCCGACGCTCAGGAGGTTGCGGGCGATCCGGTCGCTCATCTGGTTCAGCTCGGCAAAGCTCAGCCGGCGTCCCTGCTTGGGAAAGATGATCGCGGTGGTATCCGGCTGGCGGCGCGCCATCTCGGGGAGGTGGGCGGCGATATTGACCAGGGTTTCGTTCAGCATCGGCTCTCGCTGGCGGGCACCGGGGAGGTGGTGTCCAGGAAGTTTTCGATAAGCGGGACCACGTCGTCCTTCATGTCTTCCAAAACGTAGTGTCCGGCGTCCGGGTAGCGGTGCACCTGGGCCTCCGGGAAGCGTTGGATCCACTCTTTCAGGAAGGTGGGGTCGAAAACGAAGTCCAGCTCCCCCCAGTAGATGGAGATGGGGAGACCGCGGAATTTTACCAGACTATCTGCCACCTGGCTCACCAGGTCGAAGTTGCGGTCCCCCGGGAAAAGCGGGATATCCTGCACAAAACGCAGGGTTGCGATCCGGTTTTTCCAGGAATCGTAGGGCGAGCGGTAGGCCTGCTGCAGGTCGCGGGGCATCGGGTTCTTCTTGCAGCCGACGATGGAGGCGCCAACGCTGAAGGCGTTGAAACCGCGCACCAGGAGCGCCCCCAGCGCGGTGTCGCGGCAGATCTTGAGCCCCAGGGGGAACTTCTTCTCCTTGGGGAGGTGGAAGGCTGCGGTGTTAAGGAGCACCAGGCGCCCGATCCGCTCCGGGTGCCGGGCCGCGTAGGCCATGCCGATCATGCCGCCCCAGTCGTGCAGGACCAGGGTAATCTTCTCGGTGATCCCCAGGTGGTCGATCAGGCGTTCCAGGTCGTCGACCCGGCGGGGGAGGGTGTAGTCGTAGCGCTCGTCGCCGGGCTTGTCCGAGAAGCCGCAGCCGATGTGGTCCGGCACGATGCACCGGTATCGGTCGCGCAGGGCCAGGACCAGGTTGCGGTAGTAGAAAGACCAGGACGGATTGCCGTGCACCATGACTATCGGGTCGCCGGCCCCCTCGTCCAAGTAGTGGTAGGAGAGTCCGTCGAGGTCGAGCCGTTTGCCGGTGAAGGTGTAGTAGTTTTTAAGCTCCGCAGTCATCACCAATCCACCCCTAACATCATGCAGTTAAGCCCGCTGCCGATCCCCAGCATGGCGACCCGGTCGCCCTTTTCCAGGATCTCGCGCTCGTCGGCCAAGGCCGCGGTCAAAGGCAGGGATACCGTTCCCATGTTCCCCAGGAACTCGTAGGTGGTGAAATCCTTGTCCAGCGGGATCCCCAGCGTCTTCAGGATGGCGCTTTGGTGCGCGCTCCCGACCTGGTGGCAGACCACGCGGTCCACCTCCGAACTCTGCCACCCCATCTCCGGGAGGAAGCGCTCCCAGGTGCGCATGCCGAGTTCCACGCCGTAGTTCATCACGTTCACCGCGTCGGTGCTCATCGACTGCACGAAGCCCCCCTTGCCGTCGGGAGCGACCCCCCAGAGGCACAGGGCGTGGTGTTCCGGAGCCGCCAGCGTCATGCCGCCGCGCAACTTGCGACGCTGCGATCCGGAGAAGGAGCCGTCGGTGAGCAGGACCGCCACCGCGCCGGAGCCGCCGGTCAAGGTGGCAAGCGAGGAGGCGAAGTTTTCCATGCGCTGGTCGGCCAGCATGCGGGCGATCATGATGTCGTTGATGTCGCGGGCGCTTTCGCAGGAGACCACGAGCCCTGCGCGGATCTGGCCCAGTTCGATGCGGTTTGCCACCTCGAGGATCCCGTTCAGGACGCCAAGGCAGGCGTTGGAGAGGTCGAAGACCGCGGCGGCGCCCGAAACCCCGAGCTTGGCGGCGACCCGGCAGGCCGTTGCCGGTTCGAACTGTTCCCGGCAGACCCCGGTGTAGACTAGGGCGCCCAGTTCCGAAGCGGCGATGCCGGCTGCGGCGAGCGCCTTCTTGCCGGCAGCTGCGGCGCCTTTGGAGAGCGGGAAGCCCGGCTCCCACCAGCGCCGTTCGCGGATGCCGGTGAGCGCCTGCAGCTGCCCCGGTGCGAAGTGGAGCGCCTTGTAAAGCGGCTCCAGCCGCGACTCGAGCTCCGCCGAGGTGACCACCACCGGGGCAAGCTCATAGCCGAAAGACTCGATATATACCTTGGAATACTTCATTGAGCACCTTAACTGCTGTGTTGGTTATTTCAGTAATTCACCTAGCTGCTGCCAGAGGTTCCACCTTACCCCCGCACCACCTGCACGGTGAAATCGTTCATCTGGTAAATCGCCCGGCCGTCCACCAAAAGGAACCCGGCAGCGGTCAAAAGACGCTTCCCGTCGTCGGCCCCGGTGATCCAGCAGACCACGGTCACCTCCTTGTTGGTCGGCACCACCTGGCCGCGGTAGAGCCAGCGATGACGCTTCTCAAGCGCCACGGAGGCGAACTGGTCCCCCTCCTGCCAGCCCCAGCGCTGAACCGCCGCAAACTTCATGAGCTGCTGGAACGACTCGAGCCCCAGCGATCCCGGGGTAACCGGATCCTCGTAGAAATGGGCCTTGAAGAACCACTCCTCCGGGTTCACCACCTTGATCCCCTTCACATAGCCAAGCCCGGCAGGACCGCCGTCCGGCACGTACTGGTCGATCCGGTCGATCATGCGCAGCATCTGCTCCGGGAAGGGAGTCTCGACCGGGTAGGGGAGGCTCACGCTCCTCGCGACTTCCTCCGCCGTGGGCTGGTACGGTGCCGCCTCGCGGATGCCTACTTGGTTCGCCAGCGCTTCCTTGGCGAAGAAGCCGAACATGGTCTCGCCCTCGTAGAGGATCCCCTGGCGGTCGGCCACGCTGAAATCGAACTCCTGGATGATCATCCCGCCGCTGGTGGCGACCTTGGTGAGGGTTGCCGTCGCGGTCAGGGTGCCGCTTTGCGGGGTGACCGGGCGGTGCTGGACCGCGTTCCCTCCCAGGTTTCTAAAGGAGATGTCCGTCGGGCTGTTCAGCGCCGAGCCGACATAGGCGGCCAACCAGCCGCAGGGCTGCAGGGCGGCCTCCAAAAGGACCGAGAAGGGCATGCGCGGCTGGCGCTCGACGGCGAAGTACCACTCGTCGACCGGGATGTCGTACTGCGCCTCGGCCATGGCGCCCGCCACCATCTGCCACGGCTCACCCTTGAGCGCCGTGACCCGGTCCATGAACTGGAACGGCGGGCCGGGGAGGCGGGCGATCTTGCGCTCGTTATCGAAAATCCGGTAACGCTCACCGAAGCCTTCCGACGGTTTGCCGTTACTGTAGGCGAGGATCTGCTCCTTGGTGTAGAGCGCCGGTTTGTGCTGGTAAAGGCTGGCCGGGTCGCTGGCAACGGGCTGTGCCGCTACAGCTCCCTGTTTCTTCCAGAGGTTAAGCAGCATCTCTTTATTGGTGCCCGAGAGTCGCGCCGACATGTTGGTGATCTCGACGATCGGCTTGCCGTCGGCGTACATCAGCGCGTCCACGATGGCGTAGGGCTCGGGGCGGTAGCCCAACTCCCGCACGGTCACTTCGTAGCGCACCACCTTGGTGCTTTCCAGCACCTGCCCGCGGCAGCAGAGCTGGCTGGCGACACCGGGGACCGGCTGCCAGGTGGCACCCTGTGCCTCCGCCACCCATCCCATCCGCAACAGCAGGATGCGCAGGGTGTGCATGCAGCACTCGTACATGAGGGTGCCCGGCATGACCTTGTCGTCGACGAAGTGGCAGGTGATGAACCAGTCCTGGGGATGGATATCCGCCTCGGCCTGGATGAAGCCCATCTGGTAGCGCCCACCTTGCGGGTCGAGCTCTACCACGCGGTGCACCAGCTTCATGGCGCCGCCGGGGATGGTGAGAGGCCTACTGATCGAGATGCCGGCAAAGGCAGCGCCGAAGCAGCCGGCCAGGTCTCCCCGGCGCAGCTGGTCGAGCTGGGCCGCGCTGTAGCGCTCCCGGGACATCGGCACCAGGTCGGTCCAGTCCGTCGGGCGCTTGCCGTTACGGGGCCTCAGGTCGAGCGCCCCGCGCACGATCCCTTTCCCCGCAGCGAGCTCTTCCGCGCTGAAGAAGCCTGCGCAACCGTTGCGCATCGACATGAGCGGCTCGCCGTTCACCGTCGCCTCGAAGTGGAAACGGAACAGGTAGGTCTCGCCCTGGCGGAAGAAGCGCTCGATACGGATGTCGTAGTGGATGGTCTCTCCCGGTCCGGGGAGGTCCCGGTGGAAGGTTACCACTGCGTCAAGAAGCCGATAGACGGCGAGACCGCGGGTGATGAAGTCGATGCCGAGGTACCCGGAGAGGAAGAGGTCGGCCTGTCCTGCCTCGACCGCGATGCAGGTCGGGATGCGGCCGCCGTCCAGGTACCAGGCGCCGGGGAGCACGTCGTGCTCGGTGACCACGCGGCCGCTGGTCATCGACTTCGGCTCGCCCTCCACGGTCATGATCCGGTCCACCAGCATGAGCGGCTCGTCGGGGAGGCGCACCCTGGTCGGGAAGCTGTCCGCCTCGGCGAAGGCCGGCCCGAGCATCTTGCCGACCGAACCGCGGGCGAACTCGAAGCACATGTCGCGATCAAACGCCGGCGCCGGTTTGGCTGGCTGGGGCGGAGTCGGTGCGGCGAAAAGCTGCGCTGCGGCGGCCGCGCTGGCAGCAGTATTCGCAACCGCGGCGGCAGGCTCGCTCGCGGCTGCGGCCAGGACTGCAGGGCCACCGGTCGCCAGAAGCTGCTCCTGAAGCAGAACCTGCAGCTTTAGTGCGTGAGCCATCGAATCTGCTAGGTTTTCGGCAACCTTCAGGTAGGCCTCGTGCGCCTTGAGGCGCGCTTCCTGCGCTGCGGCAAACTCGGCCAGAAGCGGAGCCAGGGAACCTGCCGAAGCAGAACCGGGCGCCGAGGTGGTTTCGCCACCGGTTAGGCCAGCGGCCGGATGAAGCTGTAAGGGTTGAGTAGGAGCGATAGCTGCCTCTGGCCGAGCTGCTGTCTGAAGCTGGACCGCGGCAGGTGCAATGGAAGGACCTGCTTGGGTCGCAACAGCCGCAGGAGCAGCAGGAGCCTTCCCGGCTGTGACGGGTACCGGCGTAGGGTGTCGTGTCGGTGCTTGATTCACCGGTATTTCCATCCTTGTTGCGGTTACGGTGGTGACAATTCTGTCCGACGGCTCGGCCGACACCATGTCGCCCATTCCGGATGTTTGGCCGGCAGGAAGCGTCGGGGAGAACGGTGCGCCGCCGGTGCCGAACCTGAGGCTGTTCCCCTGGCCGGCAGTGCTGCTCATCCCGAGTGTCAGGGGAGCCGTTGCAAAGAGCGGCTCGAGGTTTACCGGGACCCGCTCGGTCACCAGGTGGGCCAACAGGCGCATGATGGCCGAGACCGGTTCCACGCCGGGGAGGCACGCAGAACGCGCCACATGGGGCCGACCGGCCAGGATCCGGCCGATCATCCTGCTGCAGGATCCGCCGGGGCCCATCTCGAGGAAATAGCGGACCCCTTCCTGGTATGCCGCCTCGATCACCTTCGGGTAGTCGATACCGTCTATCGCCTGGTTCAGGATCGACTCGGCGGCACTGCGGCGGTTCACCTGGTAGGCGCTCCCAGCGGCACCGCTGTAGAAGGTGAGGGCGGGGGCAGGCTGCGTGGTGAACAGGTGCAGGTCGTGGTAGGCCTGCGCCACCTCGCGCGCCACCTCGCAGTGCACGGTGGTTACACCCTGCAGCGGGAAGAACCGGCAGTCGAGCATGGCGACCAGGTGCTTCACCCACTTGGTGTCGCCGCCGATCACGCACTCCTCCGGGGTGTTCACGATGAGGAGATAGACCCGCGAGGTCTTCTTCAGGGCACGGCGCACTTCGCGTGCCGAAGCGTCGACCACGCCGATGCTCCAGCTGATCTCCTTGCCGGCCGCCTCGCCCCAGGCCCTGCGTGCCGCACGGCATTCGCCGGCCAGGTCGTGGGTGAAGAGCGAGGAAGCGCGCATGCGGGCCAGCATCAGGTCGCGCTCCTGCCAGGTCCGCGAGGCGAAGAGGCCTGCCGATTCCCCAAGGCTGTAGCCGATGATGGAGCCGGGGGCGATGCCGAAGCTGCGCACCAGGTCGCTGACGGCGCAACCGGTGGCTACCTGCCCGAAGATCACCGCCAGGTGGTTCTCGTGCACCGACTCGATCGGAGTGCCGTTCCAGAACTGCTCCGGCTGGAACTGTTCCCTCAGGTAGAGGTTCTCGGCGTCCTGGCGGCGGAAAATCTCCGGCCAGCGCGCCGAGAGCTCCATCCCCATGCCGGCGAAGTGGTTGCCGGATCCCGGGAAAATAAAGCCTATTTTGCCGGACGCCCCTATCGGGTTCGCGCTGAAGAAGACCCGGTCGCGCAGCGCCGGAGGGATCAACGCTTCGGCCTGGGCTGCGGTTGCGTTCAAGAGGCGCTCGCCCTGCGAGATGAGGGCGGAGAGTTCCTCGTGGTTGCGTGCCACCAACGAGACCGCCAGGGGATGCTGGGCATCCTGTCGGCTCTGTTGCCAGCTGGCGGCCAGGTTGTAAAGGTCGGCGCCGGTAGAGGCTGCTGCCTGGCGGCGCAGTTCGGCGAGCCCTTTCTCCAGCTCTTTCTGGTCCGAGCCGGTGATGCAGAAGAGGCATTCCTTCAGCGGGCCCAGCGGGGCGACCCGGTCCGGAGCCGCGGGGAGGGGTGCCGCATCGCATCCTTCCAGCACCACATGGCTGCAGCTGCCGTCCACGCCGAAGACGGAGACCCCGGCGTGGCGGGTTCCCTCGGCGCGGTTTCTGAGCCAGTAACGCGACCCGGAGGGGAGGAAAAGCGCGCCGTCTCCCGAGACCTTGGGAAGCGGCCTGGCGACCGCCTTGTGAGGCGCCGGGATGATCTCCTGGTACAGCGCGAGGCAGCCGCGCACGAACGCCGCGAGGCCAGAGGCCGCACCGGTGTGGCCGATCTCCGATTTCACGCTCCCGACTGCAATGCTGCGCTGCATCGCCGGTTGAGCCGCCTGATCATCGCTGCCTGCGTCGCAGGCCGGGGTCTGGCCTCTCTGGTCGAAGAATGCCGACAGAGCTGCCGCTTCCATGCGGTCCTCGGCTGCGTTGCCGCTGCCGTGCGCCTCGAGGTAGCCGACCTGGGCCGGCTGGACGCCTGCCTCGCGGTAAGCACGTTTCAGCGCTTCACCGTAGGCTTCCGCTCCCGGGAGCATCGCGTTGCCGCTGGTCGAGCCGATCCCCTTGATGACCGCGTAGATCCGGTCGCCGTCACGTTGGGCGTCGCTGAGCCGTTTCAATACCAGGCAGGCCGCACCTTCACCGACGGTGCTGCCGTCGGCGCGATCGTCGAACGGCGTTGCGGCACCGCTGGGCGAGTAGGGGCGCCCGAGGTGGTGGCCGAGTGCAGCGCGCAGGTCACCCGCAAGGTCAACGGCACCGGTCAGGGCGCGGTCGATCTCTCCGGCCTGCAGCTGGCGCACCGCGATCTCCAGGGCACGAAGCCCCGAGCTTTCTTCGCTGGAAACGGTGAAACTGGGGCCGCCCACCTTGAATTCGCGGGCCACCCGGCTCGCAACCACGCTCCCCAAGGCACCCATGGTGCGGTTCGCGGTAAGGGCCGGACCGCTTTGCTCGCGCAACTGGTCCACCCACCGGGCAAAACCCTGCTCGTCGAGAGTAAGCCCCAGCTCCTTGGCCCAAACTTTTGCCTTTTCGGCGATCGACCAGCGGAAGGCGAAGTTGGTCGAGTTGAGGTCCAGGGCGATGCCGATGAAAACGCCGGCTCGCAGGTTGTCGGAGCGGTCCATTCCGGCGTCGGCCATGGCAGCAGCAGCCGACTGCAGCATGAGGAGCTGCTGCGGCAGCATCTCCTCCATCTCGCGCGGCGGGATCCTAAACGCGGTGGGGGGGAGTTCGAACTCGTCCAGGTAGTAACCGGAAAACGGCGTCCCCTTCAGCTGTTCCTCGGCGAACCAGTCGCTTTTTTCCGCGCCCCACCAGTCCTTCGGTTTGGATGCCGCAACGGAGCTGTCGCCGCCGAGGACCCGGCGCTGGAAGGCGCTCAAGGACTGCCAGGAGCCAAACCGCGCATCCATGCCGACCACGGCCACCAGCTCGAGCTCAGAATCCTCGCGAATCTCGATGGTCTCCGAAGCGGCGCTTTCCTGCGGCGCGCTCTGCGGCAGCCACTCCTCGATCAACAGGTGGGCGTTAATGCCACCAAAACCAAAGGCGCTCACCCCGGCCCGGCGCGGGGCCGTCGCGGAGCGGCGTTTCCAGGGCTCAGTCTTCTGCAACACCCGGAAGGGGCTCTGCTCCAGCCCGAAGCCGGCAGGTGCCGCCTGGAATCCGGCGGTTGGGGGCAGGCTTTCCTGAGCCATGGCGAGGAGCACCTTGGTAAGCGCGGCGCCGCCGGCAGCCGTCAGGAGGTGCCCGATGTTGGACTTCACCGAGCCGATGACGCAGCTTCCGCCACCCTCGGCCTCTTTCCAGAGTTCCTTCAGGCTTGCCACCTCGGTCGCGTCGCCCACCGGGGTGCCCGTCGCGTGGCACTCGATGAGGTCGACATCTTCGGGGCGCCACCCTGCCTGCGCGTAGGCCGCCCGCATCGCGCGCAGCTGCCCCTCCGACATCGGAGCGAGAAGGCTTCCTCCCACGTCGTTGGAGAGGCCGATCCCCCGGATGATTCCGTAGATGTGATCGCCTTGGGCGATGGCGTCCTCGGTCCGCTTCAAGAGGAAGATGCCGGCCCCTTCGCCGACCACCAGGCCGTCGCCGGCCGCGTCGAACGGCGAGCAGATGCCGCGCTTGGAGAGGGCGCGCAGCTGGGAGAAGCCCATCTGGGTGTAGAGCGGGTCGGGGCGCGACACGCCGCCGGTCAGCATGGCGTCGGCGCGGCCGGAGAGGAGTTCCTCGGCGGCGAGCTTGATGGCGTAAAGCGAGGAGGCGCAGGCGGCGTCCAGGGTGCAGCAACCGCCCCCCAGCCCGAGCGCGGCGGAGAGGATCCCGGCGGGAAGCCCGGCTACGTAACGGTTTAAGGGGTCGACCGCAGCCGCAGGGAGGGCGCGCCCCAGGAGTTTTTCCTCGAAGGTGCGCCCCAGGAACAGGCGGGAGAGCTCTGCCGATTTTTCGCTGGGAAGGGCGAGGTTGCCGATGATGACGCCGACCCGGGAGCGGTCCAGGCCGCTCGTCACCGCGGAGCCGAAGGCCCGGGAGCCCGCGTGCAAAAGGAGGTGGAAGAGCGGGTCCAGCCCCTTAAGAAATGCCGGATCCAGCTGCAGCCCGGAAAGTTCGGATGCCGAAGGGAGGTTGTCGATGAAACAGCCGTGCCGGGAGTAGACGTGGTCCGCCTTGCCCGGCTCCGGATGGAAGGCCTGTTCTGCGGGGAGCTGCCAGCGTCCCGGAGGAACTACCCGGGTGGCGCTTCTGGCGTTACTGATGTTATCCCAGAACGTACTGAGTTCGGGCGCGTCGGGAAAGATCCCGCCGATGCCGACGATCGCAACGGATGGGGACTGCATGATCAGGCTGCCCCCAAGTTGACGGACACGGGGCGCGGCAGCTGGTTACGCTGGAAGGCCTGCTTAAGCGACGGATCGATGACGCACTCGTACCCTTCGAGGCGCGCCACCAGTTTGCCGGTGTTGCGGTCCAAAAACTCCATGTCGGCAGCGGCGCCGTGGGCGCTCTCCGAGGTGACCCGGATCACGACCTGCACCCCTTCGCGCGGGAACGCCTCCTGGAACTGGCGGTAACGGCCGGCGAAGCAGGGGAGGGAACCGGCGCCGAAGCGCTCGAAGCTCCAGAGGATCATCATCTGGAAGGCGCTGTCGATGACCAAGGGATCGGTGAGCCAGGCGCTTCTCAGCGGCTGCTTGATCCAGGAACCAGGGGCGGGTGCCCCTTTGACGAACGCGGCGATCCCCTTGGCGGAGCAGCCGTCTACCTGCTCGATGCCGTGCAGGTCCGGGCCGTGGAACAGGCGCTCGCGGTTGTAGATCACCCCGTTTTCCGGGAGGTACGGCGTGCTGGGGAGCTCGGTGATGGAGCGGATCCCCTCCGGGAGGCGGGTCGCCAAAACGATCTCGGCCTTCGCGTGCAAAAGGAACCGGTCGTTGGCGCCGCGGCTGGAGAGCTCCACCGGAACCAGGTAGGACGACTCGCGTTTTACCGCGCGGCCGGCCATCACGTTCAGGGTGATGCTGCTGTTTCCTTCGAAGACGACCCCTTTGCAGATGCGCAGGTCGTTGAAACCGTGGAAGCGGAACCCGGGGTTGCCGTGCAGCGCGCCGTGGGCCAGCCACTCGACGATGACCGCCATGGGGAGCACCGCCTTGCCGTCCAGGACGTGCGAGCGCAGGAACGGGTAGTCGGAGATCTTCAGGGTGAGCGAGAAGGCCTCCTGGAGGGTCTGCTGCTTGGCCGGGGTCGGTGCCGGAGCGGACAGGTCGGGAGTGCCCAGGGTAGCGAGGCAGACGATCTCCACCGGGGCGTCGGCGGCGGCAATCTCGCGGGCCAGGAAGGCACCCCCTTGCTGCAGGCCGATGACGCCGATCCCTTCCTCGGCGAACACCTTCTTCAGGGCGGCATTGACCATCCCGCCGTCCCAGGGACCCCAGTTGATGCTGACCGCGCGGCAGTTCTCGCGGCGGCGCGCCTCGGCCTGGGCCAGCTTGTTCAGGACCTCGTTGGCGACCGCATAGTCGACCTGCCCCACGCGACCGTAGCGGCCGGTGCTGGAGGAGAAGAGGGCGATGAAGCGCAGGTCGTCGTGGTGGGTCACGTTGAGCAGGGTGCGCAGGCCGTCCACTTTGGTGCTGTAGACCTGCTCGAACTGCTCGGGAGTCTTGTCCACGATGAGGCGGTCGGCGAGGACACCGGCGCCGTGTACGATGCCGCGGATCGGTCCGTGGCTGCGGCGCACGTCGTTAAGCAGGAGTTCCATGGCGCCTTCGTCGCGGATGTCGACCGACCGGTAGCTCGCCTTGGCGCCTGCCTTGGCGATTCTGGACAAGGTGGAGCGCAGTTCGCGGGCGGCCAGGATGGCGCGGTAGCGCTCCTCTATCTCGCGCGGATGCAGCTTTCCGGGGGCGTTTTGCAGGATGGCGCGCTTGATCTCGGCTTCCTCGGCGAGGCCGGAAAGCCACTGCGGCTCCTCCGCCGGTTCCGGGCTGCGGCCTAAAAGGACCAGGTAGGGGCGATAGGCCTCGGCAAGTGCCAGTGCGGCTTCCGCGGTGACCCCGCGACCGCCGCCGGTAATGACGACGACCTCGCCCTCTTTGACCGGCGCGGTGGCGGCAACAGGGGCAGCCGGCAGCACGGTCTGATTCAGCGCGTAACGGCCGGCAGGAAGGAGCCCGACCTCAACCGGTCCGCGGCGGAACAGCTCCACGGCAACCGCGCCGGCAGCTTGTGGGGCGTTGGGGAACTCGCCCAGGTCGATCGCCTTGCAGCACACCGCGGGCCACTCGCGGGCCGCCGTCTTGGCGAGGCCGGCCAGACCACCGGAAAGCGGATCCTTCAGCTTGCTTCCTTGGGTGAAACCGAAGGTGCCGTCCAAGCGGGATGCCGTGACGCACACGGCGCCGTCGGACTCGGCAGACTGGTTCAGGGCCTTGGCAGCGTTCTTGAAGAGCTGGAAGGCGTTTTTCAGGAATTCGTCGTCGGTGCCGGTGACCGGCGCGCAGATCACCAGGCCGGAGAGCTTCCCGGTCGGGACAATCTGTGTGACGTTGTGCGCGTCGATCTTGCGGACCGTGCAGCCGTGGTCCAAAAGGATGCTGCAGAGCTCGGCGGTGAAGGCGGAGTCGTCGTTGGTGACCCAGATCTCCCCGTCGTTGGCGAGGATCACCGCCTCCTGGTTCGCTTCCTCATCGAGCAGGACCGGCACCACGGCGCTCCGCTCCAGATCCGGGAGTTCGGCCTGGACCGGCGCCGGAGCTACAGGGGGGGTAACCGGTGCTGCCGCCGGCGCTACGGCGATTTCGGGTGTGCTTGCCGGTGCGGCGGTCAAAAAGGCTGCGATGTCCCCCAAGGTGCGCAAGGTCCCCAGGTGCTCAGGTCCGATGACCGGTGCTCCAGGCAGGCGCTCCTGCAGGGTGGAGAGGATCTCGACCCGCTTGATGGAGTCGATCCCGAGATCCGAATCCATCCCCATTTCCAGCTCCAACATGTCGACTGGGTAACCGGTTTTTTCGCTGACCACCTCGAGAAGCACGCCGGTCACTTCTGCACCACTCGTCGTGGCAGCGGCAGGAGCGACAACAGCCGCCTGAGGCGCAGACCCGGTTGCCAGGTGGCGAGCAATTTCGCCCAAGGTGCGCAGGGTTCCCAGGTGCTCCGGGCCGATCGCCGGGGAACCGGGGAGCCGCTCCTGGAGCGTGGAGAGGATCTCGACCCGCTTGATGGAATCGATGCCGAGATCGGAATCCATCCCCATCTCGAGCTCGAGCATCTCCTGCGGGTAGCCGGTCTTCTCACTCACCACTTCGAGGAGCGTCGCGGTGACAGTATCAAGGTCGCTGCCGGTCTGAGCGGCAACCGGAGCAGAAACCGGAGCCGAGGCCGGTACGGCGGCAGCGACGGGGAGACCGGCGGCCAGATGGCCAGCGATGTCGCCCAGGGTGCGCAGGGTCCCCAGGTGCTCGGGGCCGATGACCGGAGAGCCCGGCAGGCGCTCCTGCAGGGTGGAAAGGATCTCGACGCGCTTGATGGAGTCGATCCCCAGGTCCGAGTCCATCCCCATGTCGAGCTCCAGCATCTCGACCGGATAGCCGGTCTTCTCGCTGATGACCGCCAAAAGGGTCTCGGTGATGGGGAGCGTGGGCGCGGCAGCGCTGGCGGTTGCCACCTGCGCCGCAGCAGGTGCGGCAGGTGCAGCGGCGACGGCGCCGGCCGAAAGGTGTGCGGCGATCTCGCCCAGGGTGCGCAAGGTACCCAGGTGCTCGGGGCCGATGACCGGGGAGCCGGGGAGGCGCTCCTGCAAAGTTGAGAGGATCTCGACGCGCTTGATGGAGTCGATGCCCAGGTCGGAATCCATACCCATGTCGAGTTCCAGCATCTCGATGGGATAGCCGGTCTTTTCGCTGATGACGGCTAAAAGGGTCTCGGTAACGGGGAACGCAGGCGCGGCTGCGGCCGCGGGTGCAGGCTGCACAGCCGCCACGGGTGCGGCAGCCGACGCGGTTGCGGTCGTGGCGGCACCTGCGCAGAGGTGCGCAGCAATCTCGCCCAAGGTACGCAGGGTGCCCAGGTGCTCGGGACCGATGACCGGGGAGGCGGGGAGGCGTTCCTGCAAAGTTGAGAGGATCTCGACGCGCTTGATGGAGTCGATGCCCAGGTCGGAATCCATCCCCATGTCGAGCTCCAGCATCTCAATCGGATAGCCGGTCTTCTCACTGATTACAGCGAGCAGTGTCTCGGTGACCTGGCCGGAAGTTGCCGCCGGAGCGGCCGGAGCGGCAACCGGGCGTGCCGGTGCAGGCGCCGCAGCTGCAACGGGGGCGGCAACCGGTACAGGCGCAGCAGTCGGTATCACGGTGCTTGCAGCCGGGGCGTAAACCGGTGCGGTGAAAGCTGTCGGAGCGGTAGCAGTTGCCATCGGTGCGACGGGCTGAGCAGGAATAGCGGCGGCCGGCTGGATTGCAACGGGGAGACCGGAAGCGGTGCCCATCAGCAACTGGTGCTGCTGTTCCAGAAGCGTCTGGAAGGTCTTCGCGGCTTGCTCCTGGCCCTCGAGGAACCGGCGGTGCAACTGCGCGGTTTCCTCCTGCATCTTCTGCAAGAGCGCCATGCTGTCGCGGGTGACGCGCAGCGATTCGGAAAGCGCAGTTGTGGAGGCAGCCGGTGCCGCAACAGGCGCCTGGACGTACTGGGGCGCGCTTGCTGCCGGTGCCGGGCGAGGAGTGGCCTGGGGGGCCACCGAAGCAACCTGGGCCGCCTGAACAGCGGGTGCCGGGGGAGCCACATCTGCAGCTGGCGCTGCCATTATCGGCTTGGGTGCAGCCGGTGCCTTCTTCGGCTTCGGCTTGACGTAGTTGGCGCCGCTTAGCGGGATGGTGAGCGCGGGCTTTTTGCCGGAGGGCTGAACCGGCCGGTAGTCGCCGTCCCAGGCGCCCAACCGCACCGGGTAGCCGAGGGTGGCAAGCTGGGCCAAGGTCCGGGCCAGGTCGAGGACGCCGGAGCGTTTGCCGGAGGAGGCGTCCAGAGCCAGGGCCTGGTGCGGCCGCTCGCCCAGGATCGCCTGGACCAGACCGGTCAACCGGCTGCCGGGGCCCACTTCGACGAAGGTGCGGATGCCGGCTGCGTACATCGCCTCGATCTCGGCTACGAATTCGACCGGCTTGGCCAGTTGGTGGGCCAGAAGTTCTTTGGCCTTTGCGGCGTCGCTGGGGTAGAGATCGGCGCTGGTGTTGGCGTACACCGCAGTATGTGCCGGCTGCCAGTCAAGTTCTTTCAGGGCTGCCAGGAACGGCTGGGCCGCATCGGCGACCAGGCTGCTGTGGAAAGCGGCGGCTACCGGAAGCTGCTTGTTTGTGATGGAGCGCGCGCTGAAGACGGCAGCGGCGCGGGCGATTTCGGTGCTCTTGCCCGAAAGGACGCACTGCGTCGGGGCGTTGCGATTGGCGATAACCAGGTCGAGCTTTTCCTGCTCGAGGACCTCGCTCACTTTGGCAAGCGGCGCGGAGACCGCGAGCATGCTCCCCTTGTCGCCGCTGCCGTCGCCCATCAGGCGTCCGCGCAGCCGGGAAAGGGTGTGCAGGTCGGCCGGCGCGAGTACGCCGGCGGCGCACAGCGCGGTCAACTCGCCGTAGCTGTGGCCGGCGACGGCGTCCGGGGCAAGCCCGAAGGTGCGCAAGATCTCGAGGGCGCCGAGGCTGGTGGCGCCGATCGCGGGCTGTGCGGCCTGGGTGGCACGCAGCGCGGCTTCCTGGGCGCTCTTGGTCTCTGCGTCAAAGGCTGATGCGGGGTAGATGAGGTCGGAGAGGAGCTCGCCGCGCTCGGCGAGGAAACCTTCGTTGGCCTCGGTGAGCGCGTCGATCAGCTGCGGGAACCGGCAGGCCAGATCGTTGAGCATCCCGGTGTACTGAGAACCCTGGCCCGGGAAAAGCACCCCAAGCTGGCCCGCCTCGGCTGCGCAGGCGTAAAAGGCGCCGTCGGGGGTCTGCCAGGAACCTTGGGGATTTTTCGCGAGCATTGCCTGGGCGTTTTTCACCAGGGACGCGAGGTTGGTCTTCTTGCGCTCAACCACAAGGGTGAGCCGGCAGGCACCGTTGGCGTCGAAAGAGGCGCGCGAGGCTGCCGCCAGGGTGCGCAACGCGGTCCAGTTCGCCTCGGCTGGGATCTCGCCGAGCTTCCCGGCAAGGGCAGCCGCGTCGGCACCGGAGAGGGCGATGATCTGGGTGTTGCCGTCCCAGTCGGTGGCGCTTCTACGGGAGCCGTATTCCTCGAGGACCACGTGGAAGTTCGATCCGCCGAAGCCGAAGGCGCTCACCGCCGCGCGGCGCGGGGTTTCGGCGTGGTTCAGCCAGGGACGTTTCTCGGTCGCGAGATAGAAGGGGGAACTGGCAGAAACCACCTCTTTTTGCGGGGTCTGCACCTTTATAGTTGGCGGAATCACTTTGTGGTACAGCGCCAGGGCGGCCTTGATGAGCCCTGCGGAGCCGGCTGCAGCCTTGGTGTGGCCGATCTGCGACTTTACCGAGCCCAGGCAACACCAGGGATGCTCGGCCTCGCCGTACACCTCGCGCAGCGCACTTATCTCGACCGCGTCGCCCACCTTGGTGCCGGTGCCGTGAGCTTCCAGAAGCCCGATGCTCTGCGGGGTAACCTCGGCGTTACGGTAGGCGTTCAGGAGGGCGTTTTTCTGCCCGGAGGCACTCGGGGCGTAGATGGCGTCTCCTTTGCCATCGCTGGAGGAGCCGACCCCGCGGACTACCGCGTAGATCCTGTCGCCGTCGCGCTCGGCGTCGGCCAGCCGCTTCAGGACCACGATCCCCAGACCTTCACCGAGGATGGTGCCGTCCGCGGAGACGTCGAAGGGCTTCGCGTTGCCGGTCGGGGAGAGTGCCGGAGTCTTGCTGAAGCACATGTACATGAAGATGTCGTTGAAGGTGTCGATGCCGCCGGTCACCACGATGTCGGCCTTACCCGAGGCGAGCTCCATGGAGGCCAGGTGCAGTGCGCTGAAGGAGCTGGCGCAGGCCGCGTCCACGACGCAGTTGGTTCCTCCCAGGTCGTACTGCTTGCTGATCCGGCCGGCTACCACGTTCCCCAAAAGGCCGGGGAAGGAGTTCTCCTGCCAGGGGACATAGGAGTCGGCGATGCGCTCAACCACGTCCTCGGCGACCGCGTCCTCGACGCCGGCGTCTTTCAGCGCCGAGCGCCAGATCGGGTGCCCAAGGCGCGCGCCCAGGGGGATGACCAGCTCGAGGGTGCCGGTTACGCCCAAAATGACGGAGGCGCGGGCCTTGTCGAAGGTGCTCCCCGGCCCGTAACCCGCGTCCTTGAGCGCCTGGCCGGCCGCTACCAGTCCCAAAAGCTGCGAGGTGTCGATCGCCTCCATGATGTTGGGCGGGATGTTGAACTCCATCGGGTTGAAGTCGACCGGGGTGAGGAAGCCGCCACGGTGGCCGTAGGTGTGGTCGGGGGTCTTCTGGTCTTTATTAAAGTAGGCGTCGACGGACCAGTGGGTCGGCGGGATCTCGGTGATGGCATCCACTCCCTCCATGATGTTGGTCCAGTAGGCCTGCCGGTCCTCCGCCTGCGGGAAGAGGCAGCCGATGCCGATGATTGCCAGGTGAGTGCCGTTGCTGGTGCCGGTTTTCGTCTCGTCAGTTTTCAACAAAGGTACTCCTTGATCTGTGCGATTTCGAGGGGGTGCTGGTCGAGGGCCTCCTGCGGCAGGGCGATCCCCTGGCTGCGCAGGAAGTTGGCGCGGTTCAGCCCGGCGGCTCCGTGCAGGATGTTGAGTGCCACGGTGACCACCTTGCGCTGTTCCGGTGCCGCCAGGAAGGTCTCGGCGGTCCACTCGTTGAACGCGCCCATGGAAGGGCCGCACCAGACCTGGTAGTCCATGCGGCGCTCGCTCTTGCCGTCCTTGGCCCAGTGTGCAGCCATCCCCAGGTACCAGCGGAACACCAGCGCCATCTGGTGTTTGGGATCCCGCTCGCTGCGCTCGACCTGCGCGGGATCGCGTTTCAGGAAGTAGGCGCGGGTGTCGCGCCAGATGTCGTCAAAAGATGCCTGGAAGAAGGTCTTCTCCAGTTTCTCGCGCTCGGCGGCCGGGATCTCGTCCAGGCTCCTGTAGCCGCGGTAGACCTCGTAGAGCTTCTGGGCGCGCATCGGGAACATGGTGCCGCGCTTTAAAACCTGCACCGTGACCCCCATCTCGAACATGTCCGCTGCGGGAGCCATGGTGACGTCGGCCTGGCGGGTTTCGGCGAGCATGGTGCGCACCAGGTCGGAGGTGCCGGATTCGACGCAGGCTTGGTTCACCGATCCGGTCATGATGTATGCGGCGCCCATGGCAAAGGCGGCCGAGGCGGAGGCCGGAGTGGAGATGCCGCCAGCCAGGCCGACCCTCAGCTTGCAGTCGTAGCCGTATTGGCGCTCCAGCTTGTTGGCGAGCGAAAGGATGGTCGGGAAGAGCGCGATGGCCGGGCGGTTGTCGGTGTGGCCGCCGGAGTCTGCCTCGGCGGTGACGTCCTGGGCCAGCGGCACCTGTGCGGCGAGCTCAGCCTGCTCGGCGGTGAGCGAGCCGCTCGCTACCAGCTGGCGCAGCAATTTTTCCGGTGCCGGCGAGAAAAACTTGGCCGCCAACTCCTCTCGGGAGACCTTGGCGATGATCCGGTTCGGGGTGATGATGCGGCCGTCCGGGGCGCGCCTGATGCCGTGCAGCCGGTAGCGCACCAGGGGGAGGGTAAGCGCCAGGAAGGCCGAGGCCTCGACGATGCGCACACCTTTGCGGATGAAGAGTTCGGCAAGCTCGCGCTCGAGGTCGGGCTCGTGCGGCGAGTGGATCAGGTTGAAACCGTAGGGAATATCGCCCAGGGAGGCGTGCAGGCGGTCTGCTGCGGCCTCGACCTGGGAGAGCGGCAGCCCTGCGGCACCGAAGAACCCGAGCATCCCGGCGCGACCGAGTTCCTCGGCGATGGCGGCGGAGCTGATCCCCTTCGCCATGGAGCCTGCGATGTAGGGGTAGCGGATGCCGATCTCGCGGCAGAAGCTGGGATCGCCCAGGTGCTCCGGCAGGCAGGGCGGGGCGAAGCCGGCCAGCGTGTGACCGTTTTCCAGGCCGGTTCCGAAGTGGCCGACGCCGCCCAACTCGGCGGTGACGGTCCCTTTCTGCTCGACGAGGTACAGGGGGCGGCGCACGTGGCGCAGTGCCTCCTTCAGGCTTAACTGGCCGGTGCCGGGGGAATCGGCAGGGGCAGACCAGGATCCGAGACGCTCTTTTCTGTCAGCGTGCTCGGAGGTGTCACACCAGGGCGAAAAACGGTTCAAAGATGCTTCTCCTGTTGCCAGCGAATCTGAACGGACGCGTTTGATTTTACGGCGACTCTTAAGGGACAGAGTTCGGGGTGTGAAGTGGCTCGGAGCAGGAAGGTGCGCTTCGCTTTGCAGTACTGCCTGACCTTTTGACCATGAAGGTGCCGCCCACTATAAACAGAGCATTTTTATATTAAATCGCACCAAAAGGCAAGCAAAGACGCAGCTTAAGCGCTCTTTTTTTCGATCTCTGAATGATGCTTCGCGGTTAGGGTATTCGCGTTTTTCTCTTAAGATCGATCGCCTTTGTCACATAGGGATACACCCGGTTCGTGATGATCTGGTAGCCTCTGGTAACGGGATGGATGCCGTCTTGCTGGTTCAGTGCGGGGTCCCCGGCTACTCCTTCCAGGAAGAAGGGAATGAGGATGAGGTGGTGCTTCTTGGCAATGGCAGTGTAATTGGCGGCGAAATCCCTGGTGAAGGTGGGGCCCATGTTGGTCACCATGCGCATCCCGGCCAGCACGACCGTCACCCCTTTCTCCTGCAACCGGGTGACCGTCTTGTCGAGGTTGGCCCTGGTGACTTTCGGATCGACCCCGCGCAACCCGTCATTGGCGCCGGTCTCCAGGATGACGATATCCGGCTTGAGCTTGAGGATCCAGTCGACCCGGGACAAGAGCCCGCTGCTGGTCTCGCCGCTGATCCCCGCGTTGACCACCTTCCAGCGGTAGCCGTTTTGGTTGAGCTTCCGCTCAAGTTGCGCCGGGTAGGCATCCCGCTCCGGCAGACCGTAACCTGCGGTGAGGCTGTCACCGGCCGCCACGATGGTCCCCTCGAACGGTGCTGCCTGGGCAGGTTCGACCAGGAAGAAGCAGAAATGGCCAACGGCAAGGGAAACCAGTGCGGCAACGAGGTTGCTGAGTTTCATGAGATGACTCCTGAAAGGCGTTTATCGCCCATTGGTGTGACGAGTTGTTCCCTTTGCGAGAGGTTTCATCCGGGAAAGACCGGAACGCTCAAATTCTTTTTCAAGAAGCGCTACGGCTGGCATCACGTTCCCCACTTTGCAAAAGGGGGGGAGCGCACCAGCCATGTTGCCGACTAAAGGTCGTGCCTCCCCGGATTCCTGAATCACCTTGCAGAAGAGAGGACTGTTGGCTTCGGCTGGGGATGCCCCGCTTCGTGGTCACTCGTCGCTCTGCTCGCGCAAAAATCCAGCCGGCTTGTGCCTGAGAACCGGCAGCGAGGCGCCAAGCCCGACCACCAGGACCAGTGCTGCCGTGGCTGCGAGAAGGCCGAGGCTCGTGCCGGGGTAGGGGTGATAATCGAGGTCGAGCCCCTTGCTGCAAATTGTCCAACTACCCACCTGCGCGATCAGGAGCGCGATGCTGCCGCTGGCCAGCCCCAAGATAAGACTTTCCGCCGCAAAAACCGTTGCCACGAAGCGTCTGCGGGCCCCGAGGATGGTGAAGTAGACCGCCTCCTGGATGCGGGCGTACCTCGTCGCGAAGATCGAGCTGACGATGATGAGGATGCCGGCTACGATGCTGAACGAGGTGAAAAAGCGCACGATCATCGAGAGCCTCCCCATCAGGTGGCCGAATACCGAGACCGTCTCTTCCATGTTGATCACGCTGACGTTCGGGTAGCGGGCCACCAGTCGGTTCTGGAGATCCGGGATCCGTCCCTTGGGAACCCGCACCGCACAGAACAGACTCTGTGGCGCATCCGAGAGGAGCGCTGGCGGGAAGACGAAATAGAAAAACGGGGTAAGCCCGCTGCCGGTCCGGGTCCGGATGCTGGCGATACGCGCGGTAATGGGCATCCCCTGGATCTTGAAGCTGATCCGGTCCCCCACACGCATCTCATGCATCTTCACCACGATGTCGAGCACCGATACCTGCGGTTCCGTCCAGTCCGCGCGAAACAGGCTCCCTCCCTGGCTGATCTTCTCGTCGCTGAGCAGCCGCTCGTAGTACGTGAGGTTGAACTCGCGTCCCAGGTTGTCGCCCCGGGAGCGGCGCTCCTGCTCGGGGTCGATGGGGCTGTCGTTAATAGCGGTCACCGTGCCCCTGATTATCGGGTAGAAGCGCGCTCCGCTTCCCACCAGGCCCGCCATGGCGGCTTTCTGGTCGGGCTGGATATCCACCAGGAAGAGGTTCGGGGCGTCCGGCGGGTAGGAGTCGATGAACGAAGCGTCCAGGTTGCGCTCCACCAGGCTTATCGTGAAGATGACCGCGAGGGCCGCGGAGAGGGTGACCATGATGGAACGGGTGGCGCTACGGGGGCGAAAAAGCCCCTTGATCGCCTGGCGCAGCGCCAGGGTGCGCGGTACCTGTCGTTTCAAAAGCCGCAACACCCCGGAACTGAGCAGGAAGGCGACCAGGATGAGTCCGGCCAGGGAGAGGATGAAGTAGAGCCCGGTCTTCAGTTCCCTGATCCGCAAAAGGACCAGCGACAGGAAGAACACCGTACCGAGGGCGGTGATCACCCAGGTGGAGCGGTTCGAGAAGCCTGGGGATTCCTCCTTGCCGAAGATGGCGCGCGGCTTCACTTCCTTCAAGCGGTACAGGGGAAGGGCGGTGAAGAGCAGCACCACCACCAGGCCGATCAGCATCCCTTCGCCGATGGCCCAGGGGGACAAGGTCAGTTCCACCCGTGCCGGGACCAGCCCCCGGAAAAGCGCCGGCAGAAATTCCTGAAGAAGCAGGCTTGCCGCCAGCCCGACCACGGTTCCCACGAGGCCCAGGACCAGGGTGAGCGCGCAGAAGTGGCCGGTGATGTAGCGGCTGCGGGCACCGACCGCTTTCATGACGGCGATGGTCTTCTCCTGCTGTTTCAAGAGCGCAAAGAGGGTGCTTTGAATGCCGAAACCGGCCAGCAGCAACGTGAAAATGCCGCTTAAATCGAGGAAGAATAGGAGGTTGTCGAAGAAGCGCTTCACCCGCGAGTCGGCGCTTTGGTAGCTGTCGATGCGGATGCGGCTCTCGGATGTCTGGGCGCGCAACTGGGTGAGTAGAGTGTTCAGCTCGCCGGGGTGCAGCACCTTCGCAAGGGTTATGTATTCGACGCGGCTGGCAAAACCGATAAGACCCAGTGATTCGAGGTCGGCTGAGGGGACGAAGACCCTGGGGCCCAGCGCGAAGAGGTTCACCGGCCGGTCGGGCTCCTGCAGCACCACATCTTTTATGGTGAGGGTAGCATTGCCGACCGAGAGCCGGTCACCGACCCGGACCTGCAGTCGGTCCAACAGCCCCTGCTCTACGACGAGACTTCCCGGGGTGAGCACCTCCCGGAAGTCGCGTCCCGAAGCGAGAATTACCTTGCCGTAGAAGGGGTATTCCGGCTCGACGACCTTCAGGTCGCACAGAAGCGACCTGTTGCCGGTGACGGTGCGGACCACCGAGTAGAAATCGTAGTAACGGGCAGTGGCGATGCGTCCCTGCCGGGTAAGTTCGTCCAGGCTCTTTTGCAGGGAGGCGGGGAGCGGGGCGTGGGCGTGTACGATGAGGTCGCCGGCATGGAGCGCCCGGGCATCACGTAACAAAGAGGCCTTGACGCTGCGGCTGAAACTCCCGAGCGAGACCAGCGAGACCATGGAGAGCGCCACGCACATGACGAAGATGGCGGCCTGCCGACGGGCGCCGGCGATCTGGCGGATGACGAACCAAAGGCTAGACACGGTTTTGTTCCGAAACGATCCTGCCGTCTTTAAGGGTGATGACTCGATCGGCGCGCCCGGCAATCTCCGGACTGTGGGTCACCATGAGCAGCGTCGTGCCGCGCTCGCGGTGCAGTTCGAGCAAGAGGTCGAGTACCGCCGTGCCGTTCACCGAGTCGAGGTTACCGGTAGGTTCGTCGGCAAAAACGATGCGGGGGGTGTTGATGAGGGCGCGGCAGATGGCGCAGCGCTGCTTCTCCCCGCCGGAGAGCTGGTTCGGGAAGCTGGTGAGGCGCTCGGCAAGTCCCACGCGTGACAGGAGTGCCTGCGCCCCCTGGCGCGCCTGGGGATCGCCGCGCAGCTCGGCTGGGAACATCACATTTTCCAGGACGTTGAGCGAGGGAACCAGGTGAAAGGACTGGAAGACGAAGCCGAAGGTGCTGTTTCTTAAGGGGGCGAGCGTGTCCTCGTCGAGGTCGGTTATGTCGCGGTTCTCGATGAAGACGCGGCCGGCGTCGGGCCGGTCCAGGCCGGAGAGCAGGGTGAGCAGGGTCGATTTGCCGCTGCCGCTTTCGCCGGTGACCACGACGAATTCGCCGGGTGCCACGGTCAAGGAGACCGAGTCCAGGACACTGATACTCCGTTCTCCGATCCGGTAGTTCTTGGTGAGCGCTTTGGTTTCGATGCTGTGCATGCTGATCTTCCCGGTGCTGGTTGAATCTCGCAAATTCCCCACGGCAAAGCCGCAGTGCACTACTGTAGCACAGACACCAGGTATTGGCTAAGGTTAGGCTTTCCGAGGTTCAGATTAAGTAGCAGAAGGGGAAGGCATGACTCAGCGCTTTGGGAAGGTCACCGGGAACGTCGGTGAAGCGTGGATCGTTGGTCGTATGATACTTGGCACTTTTGAAAGGGTGAATCTTAAGTCGATACCAGCGCCCCTACGTTCCCCACTTTGGAAAAGGGGGACAGGGGGGATTCGTCTCTGTAGCAAGGTGGAGTGGGAAGCTGCCTGTGGCAAATCCCCTCTGTCTCCCCTTCGCAAAAGGGGGGGGGGACGTGTGTCAGCTGCGGTGCTTCTGGAGTAATGTCTCCTGGTTTGCGGGAAGCAGATCCTTACTCCGGGCTAAACGGTATGAAGAAGCTCTTGTCGGTTTTGCAGACCGGGCAGGTCCAGGCGTCGAGCAGGTCGTCGAAAGGAGTTTCAGGCGGGATTTCGTTGACGGGGTCACCAACTGCAGGGTTGTAGACGTATTGGCAAACGGTACAGATCCATCGTTCCATCGGACTCTCCTTTCGGTGCCGTGGCCGTTTTATGGCGGGCTGAGGTCCCGGCCTCTTGTGGAGCCAGGACCTCACTCCGGCGCCACTTACCAGTCAACGCGACCCGGTTCGCGCTTCACCAGCAGTATGGAACACGGCATGCGGCGGATCACCGCGTCGTTGTCCCGGCCGAACAGCAGGTGCTCCAGCCGACCTTCCTCGTGTGCCAGCAGCACCATCAGGTCTATCTTCTCGTCGTTTACCACCTTCACGATCTCGTCGATGGGCCGCCCGTCCTTAACCAGTACCTTCAGGGGGAGCCCTGCGTTCATCTCCCTTTTGAGGAGCTGATCCAATTCCTCGCGCGCCTCGTCCTGCACGCTCGCATAGGTTTTGTGCCGGCTGTCCGGGAAGGGGAGGGGGGCGTTCAGGGCCTCCATGGTCACCGGGTTGGATACCAGGTGCAGCACGGTTATCTGGGACCCGTACTTTTTGGCCAAAGAAATACCGATCCCGACTGCATCGCGGCAGTACTGACTGAGTCTGCTGACTACCAGTATGTGCTTGATCTGTTCCATGACATCCTCCTGTACCGGCTGCCATCGAAACTCTCGCGTCCACATGAGAAGTGCGGACCGGAAAGCGGGGTGATATCGCCCCCCTAGGTGGTGTCCGGCAACTTATTTCGATCTTTTAATTATTAAGACCCTCCAAGTATAGTTCATTGCCAACCTGCAGCAACTTGATATAACTATTTTGGTCCTGATGGCCATACGGGCGCAAGATCGATCTGGTGCAGTTGCCAGTGACCGCTAGCCGTTGCCTGCTTCGGAAAGGGGCTCGGCACAGAGGAGGTTCACATGCATCGCTCTCTCAAAATCGCCGGACTCCTGTTCCTCGCTGCCCTGACCCTTTGCTCCTGCTCCTCCATCTCCGTAGTCCAGACCTGGCGCAATCCGACGCTGCATCCGCCACGTTTGCACAAGATCCTGGTGGTCAGCATCACCAAGAAGGATGTGAACCGGCCGGTGTACGAGGATGTCCTGGCCGGGGAACTGGCGAAGCACGGCATCGCCGCCGTCCCGAGCCATACCCTGATCCCGAGCGGCGAGAGGTCTGGCCGCGATGCATTGGACCGGGCGGTGAAAAAGTCCGGCGCCGATTCGGTGCTGACCCTCCAGACTATCAAGGTCGAGCGCCAGACTACGGTAGAGCCGGGGCTGGTCAACCCCTACCCGGGATACTGGTATCCCGAGGCCTTCCCGGCCTGGGATCTCTACGGCTATTACGGCTCCATGCCGGGACCGACCTACATCTCGACCTTCGATATCGCGACCATGCAGGTCAACATCTTCGACACCGTGACCGGGAAACTGATCTGGGCCGCCACCGTCACCAGTTCCGAGCCGGGGAACGTGATCAGCGTCGCCAAGGACGTTGGCAACATGGTCTACGAGGCCCTCGCCAAGGAGCAACTTCTCTAGTGCGGGATCCGGTTTCGCGAAGTTTCGCTGCCAAGGAGGCCTGATGCTCCGTTTCTCCGGTCTGCTGCTTTTAGTGGTGGCCGCCGGCTGCGGGTCTGGGGAGAACGCGGTCGCCGTGACTTCGGTGATGGCGGATACCCGGGGCACCTACCGGCTGGTGGCCTCCCGCCTGGTGATCACCGGGGCATCCGGCGCCACGCGTTTCGCCTCCTTCAGCAGCGGCACGTTGCGTCTTCAAGAATCCGACTACAACATGAACCTTGCCGACAACGGCGGTTTCGCAGCCGCAGGTACCTATCATCTCGGGGCCTCAGCCAACACCGTTCTTAACAGCCGGCGCGGCACCTTTTCCCTCTCCACGAACCGAACCCCCTCGCTTTTCTCCGGAAGCTATTTTGCCCAGCCTGATTTCTATCTCTCCTTGAACTACGATTCGTATCCGCTTGCCGATAACTCCACCGTGCAGAGAACCGAAACCTGGCTCAAGCTGAGCGACTCGCCGCGTCACGGCCTGGATTGACCGGTGGAGCCGGTGGATCTCTCCAAGCGGCTGCAGCTCTCTTTTTACCAGCGCGATACTCAACTGGTGGCACGCGAACTGTTGGGGAAACTACTGGTACGTAGGGTGGGAGATGAGCTGCGGGTGGGCCGGATCGTCGAGGTGGAGGCTTACCTTGGGCCGCAGGACCTGGCGGCGCATTCTTCCAAAGGACTCACCAAGCGCACCCGGGTGTTGTTCGGGCCGGCCGGGCACGCCTACGTTTACCTGGTCTACGGGATGTACTGGTGCCTCAACGTGGTGACCGAGGCGGAAGGGAGCGGCACCGCGGTGCTTTTGCGTGCGCTTGAGCCGGTGCGGGGAATCGGGGCAAGGACCCAGGGGCCGGGGCTGCTGTGCAGGGCGCTGGGGATCGACGGGGAGCTGAACGGTCAGGACCTGACCAGCGAAGAGCTGCACCAGGTCGATGCGCCGCTCGCCGATCCAGCGTTGATCGTGGCCAAATCACGCATCGGTGTCGAGTACGCGAAGGAGTGGGCCCGGCTCCCGCTCAGGTTCTACCTGGCAGGGAACCCGTACGTCTCACGGAGTTGACGCGAGAAAGGTTAAGCCTTAGTTTCTGGATACCAGCGGCAGGCGGATCTCCACCTCGAGCCCGGCCTCCGGCAGGTTCCGCGCCGCGACACTGCCGCCGTGCAGTGCCACGGTCCGTTCGGTAATGGCGAGCCCGATCCCTGTCCCGCCGCTTTGCCGGTCGCGCGCCTCGGCGACGCGGTAGAAGGGGCGGAAGATGTCGCTTAGCTGCTCCTCGGGCACACCGGGCCCGAAATCCTTCACCCGTACCAGCGCCTGCTGTCCCGGGGTCCGTTGCAGGGCCACCTGGACCGAGCTTCCCACAGCGGTGTAGCGGACCGCGTTGCGCACCACGTTCTCCAATGCCCGCCGCAATAATTCTCGATTCCCCAGTACCATGATTCCTTCGGTTGGCAGGTACTCGACGTGCCGGTTACTCGCGCACGCTTCAAAATCCGCGTCCTGGACCACCTCTGCGGCCAATTCGGCCAGATCGACTTCGCTGCGCTCGGTTCCAGCATCCCCGTCCAGGCGGCTGAGTGCCAGCAACTCGCCGATCAGCTGGTCCAGGCGCTCTCCCTCTTGCTGGATGCGCTGCAGGGGCGGTTCAGCAGACTCCGGCGACTTCTGACGCGCGATCTCCAGTGCCACGTTCATCCGGGCCAGCGGGGAGCGCAGCTCGTGACTTACGTCGCGCAAAAGCTGCCGGTGCGCGTTGACCAGTTTCTCCAGCCGGCTCGCCATCTGGTTGAAATCGTTACCCAGATCAACGATCTCGTCACCTCTTCCCTTGCTTTTGACGGCGACCCGGGTCGCCAGGTTCCCGTTGGCCAACTCCTGGGTCGCGGACCTGAGCCGGCGCACCGGCGCGGTAAGCCGCCAGGAGAGCCCGTAGCAGACCGCCCCGCTCACCACGAAGGTGATCAGCATCTGCAGCCAGAACTCGGGCGGGAAGGGCCTGGGGAAATGGGGAGGTGGCGCATTGCCGGGGCCAGGGCCGGTCCCGCTCTCGCTGGCCACCAGGTAGCGGGCTCCCGAGGGGCCGGTGATCGGCAACACCAGTGCCCCGCGTCCCGGCGCCGTTGCCGCTCCGGGAGCACCTAACTGCCGCTGGACCGCATCCCGGATCTGCGGAGGGACTTCGCTACTGAGAGCGCTGCCGTCGGCTTTGAAGAAAAAGGCCTGGAGGTGATGCGCCGGCCCCGGCGCTCCGGTTGCTTTGGGCGGGATGGTGGGCGGCGGCGGGAGTTTTCCATTTTTTTCGTAGCTTGCAACGCTCGCCGTACCGTAGATGGTGAGAACCTCGCTCATAAAACCGGCACGTTCGGCGTCCCAGCGCCGGCGGTGTTCCTCGTGCAGTGGCGCCAGGCGCAGGTTGAAGGCCAGCAGGAAAAACACCACCCCCGAGAGGATGGTGGCGAGCCAGAAGGAGAAGAAGAGCTTGCTGAAAATGCTGTGCATGAAGATCCCTACTGGGCGCGGCGCTCGGCCGCAGAAAAGCCGTACAGGTAGCCGATGCCGCGGATCGATTTGATGCGGTCGTTGCCGCCGACCCCGGGCCCCAGTTTGCGGCGCAGGCTGCTGACGTGAACGTCGATGCTGCGGTCGAAATTGCCGAACTCCCGCCCCAGCGCCTGCCGGGTCAGGTCTTCCCGGCTCAACACGGTCCCCGCCTGGCGCAGCAGGGCTTCGCACACCGAAAATTCGATCGAAGTCAGTTCCACCGGTTTCCCGGAACACACGACGGTGCGCATCCCCAAGTCCAAGGTCACGTCGCCTACCTCGAGGATGTTGGGCCTCGGCTCGCCGGCCGCAGCCTGCGCCTGGCTGCGGCGTTGGATGGCACGCAGGCGCGCCACCAGTTCACGGGGGTTGAACGGTTTGGGAAGGTAGTCGTCGGCCCCCATCTCGAGGCCGACGATGCGGTCCACCTCGTCTCCCCGGGCGGTGAGCATCAGGACAGGCATCTCCGATCCCTGGCGGATGCGCCGCAGCACCTCGAAACCGTTGAGCGACGGAAGCATGACGTCCAAGACGGCCATGGCATAGTCGCCGCTCAAAGCGCGTTCTGCCCCTTCGGCTCCGTCATTGACCGAGTCGACCCCGAACCCCTCGGTCGCCAGGTAGCTGCCGAGCAGCTCACAGAGTCCCGTGTCGTCATCAATGATTAAGATCTTCTTCTGCATCCAGTTGGCTCCTACCGTTAAGAATGCCCGCAGTATAACCAGAAACCCTCTTCGGTATCTGTTAAGAATTGTAAAGAACGTCGGGCCAGTATGACACAAATATCCATATCTCTTGACCCAAATTTACCCCGAAGTGGCGTAGGCTTCGAGCATCGTATGAGCTTGAATGACTCAGCAGGTCCGAACTTGAAGAGACTGAAGCCGAGGGGAGAGTTCATACAAAGG
Organism: Geomonas silvestris; assembly: GCF_014193515.1. Taxonomy (GTDB): domain Bacteria; phylum Desulfobacterota; class Desulfuromonadia; order Geobacterales; family Geobacteraceae; genus Geomonas; species Geomonas silvestris. Next base: position 121,276 of record NZ_BLXX01000006.1, read on the forward strand.
AGGGTTGAGCATGAAAGGTAGATTGGCTGTTGTCGTCGGTTCAGCGCTGCTTTTGGGAGGAGCCCTGCTCTGTCAGGCGCACCCTGGTGGGGATTTCTTGGCTCAGGAGAGGGAGGACCGGATGCCACCGGGCCCTTTTCCGCCCTTTGTCGGCCGTGCCCTTGACCTGAGCGATGCACAGAAAGGACAGATTGAAGCGATTATGAAGGAAGCGCGGGACAAGGAACATGCACGGCGTGGGGAGGCCGAGGACCTGCACGAAAAACTGCGCCAGGCAGAGCGAGCCGCGAGTTTCGACGAAACAGCCGTCCGTGGAATTGCCAACGCCTTGGCCGGACTCGATGCCGAGCGCCTCGTTGCGCGGATCAAGACGCACTTTCGAATCTCCGCGGTGCTGACACCAGCACAGCGCACCTTGGCGGAGCGGATGCTGCCGCGCCCTGGTGACCTGCCGGTTCCGCGGCACTGCCGTGACAGAGGTCCGGGCCGAGAAGATGGCCCGGGGGAAAGGCCGCTCTTTTAAGGAGCCGTGTCGGCAGTGGCGCTGTCGTTGTTTACCGAAAATCGAACCTCAATCCGCCGCTATACCTAGCGCGTTATCTTTCATAAAGGATGCTCACATCGGGCTGAATGCCACCGAGTGTGTGGACTTCGAGGCTGCTTCAGCAACGAACTTGCCGTTGTTGCCGGCCGAGACGGCGCCTGCTCGATAGTGCACGCGGTGCTCACGTTCCACTGTAAAAACTATGTCGGGACTCACAACATCACGATTACCAGTATCCCTGCAGGTACCAGAACCGGTCGGCAGGGTACTGACAAAGACGGAGTATCCATGCGAATAGATCCGATCCTTTTTGTTGACGACGATGAACTCTACCTCCGGTTGGTGGAGAGCATTGTCCGGCAACGGGGCATCTACGCCCACTATGCAACCTGCGGCGAACAGGCCCTCGAGCTCATGCAGAAGCACCACTTTGAATCCATGGTTACCGACCTCAACATGCCGGGAATGAATGGCTTCCTGCTCTCGGAAGAGGCGAAACTGCTGCTCCCCGACCTGCGTATCATCATGGTGACCTCCGATGCCACCCAGGAGGTCCGCCGCCTGGCGGCACGCTCCGGCATCGAGGAGGTTCTCGAGAAACCTGCCTGCGTAAAGCAGGTTCAAGCGGTGCTTCAGGTTGCCGCGCCGGGGATGGGCCTTTTCTTCCGCCCTCCGACAAGTCCTGGTATTGATAACCGGCTACCGATGCCCAGTAGATAACCGCGTGAGCGGGCACCTTTCGGTGACAGTCCTCGCGGCATGCTCCAGTTCCTGCAGCTCCCCCGTCAATCGTTTTCCACCTCGCTCGTCTCTCCCCGCACCACTCCCGCCCGTCTCCTTCCGCCTTGTTGCTGCAAGGCGGAAGAGTCTCAACTGTGTTAGTGCAAATTAACAATGCTCCGTTATAATCTGGAAGCGCTCACGGCTCGATAAAGGATGGCTCCGGATGCTTGAAGCAAATCAAAGCGATAGCTGCGCTGCAGTTGCCGAACTGTATCGACTCTTCTTCAGCCAGATGCAGGAGCCCGCCCTGATTTTAAGGCTCACACCCGGCGAGAAGGAGCCGCGCGTCGTGCCGCTCGATATGAATGATGCGGCCAAACACCTGACTGGCCGGGTTACTGCCGCGCTTGATGAGACTGCGAGGGGTTCCCTGCTTCCCCAGTCTCTCGAGGTTCCCATTCTGGAACACGCCGGGGCTGTGCTTGAGACGGGGCGCCCCGCTGCGTTTCTGCTACAGTCAGCCTCGCTGTGGCACCAGGTGCGCATCCAGGCGTTGGGCGATGGGGTTATCGGGGTACTGCTGAGCGATGCCACCGCGCAAAAACGTACGGAAGAGACGCTGGCCACGCTGAGGACGCTGAGCGCTGCGCTGCACGCGACCGCAGACCTGGAGCTCATCATGGACAAGGTGGCGTGGGAGACTCTTAAGTTGTTAAGCGCTGAGAACAGTCTCATCGCCCTGTGCAGTCCGGACGGCTTTTCCAGCTACCGCTTCCTGCGGCTGGGAACTGTAGCCCCTGCCGACGCTGCATGGCAGCCGGGGCAGGAGTTGCCGGGGCGCGTGGTCTTCAGCCCCGTGCCGTACCTAAGCTCCGATGCTCTGCACGACCCGCACATCGATCCCGGTCTGGCGGCACGACACCGGGTGCGCAACGTGATCAGCACACCGCTTTGGGCAGGGGACGGCAGCATGATCGGTTACCTCGAACTCCAGAACAGGCTGGACGGCGGCGTATTCTCCGAGTTCGACCTGGAGCAGTTAAGCTCGGTGGCCCAGATGGCCGCCCAGGCCGTGAAGAATGCCCAGGACTTCCAGAAGATCGCCCAGAACGCCTCACAACTTGAGGAGCGGGTGGCCGAGCGCACCGCACAGCTGCAAGAGGTGAACGAGGAACTCGATGCCTTCGCCTTTTCGGTCTCCCACGGTTTGCGGGCTCCGCTGCGCGCCATCGTGAGTTTTGCCGGGATCCTCCAGGACCAAGGGGAGGGGGGAGGGGACCCCGAACGGGACGCATTCCTAGCGAGAATCATCGCCGTCGGGCAGGACATGGACCAGCTGATCCAGGACCTGCTCGCCTACAGCCGGCTCAGCAGCGACGAGATCGCGCTGCAAACGGTGCAGTTGGCTGCTGTGCTGCAGGAGGCTGTGCTGCAACTGCGTCACGCCGGGCAAACCGGGGATATCGTCCTGGAAGGTGCCCAAAGCTGGCCTTCTGTGCGCGGCAACTTTACGGTACTGGTCCAGGTTGTCTGGAACCTGCTCTCCAACGCACTTAAGTACGTGGCATCCGGGTGCTATCCCAAGGTGCGGGTATGGACGGAACCGGCGCAGGATGTAGTGCGGCTTTGGGTGCAGGATAACGGCATCGGCATTGCCCCGGAAAACCAGGAGCGGATCTTCCAGGTCTTCGAGCGTCTGCACGGCGTGGAAAGCTATCCGGGCACCGGAATCGGGCTCGCCATTGCGCGCAAGGCGGTGCAGCGGTTGGGCGGGCGCATCGGGGTCATCTCGTGCCCTGGCGAGGGAAGCCGGTTCTGGATTGACCTTCCGGCAACCCCCGACCGCTGACCGAACCTGCCACGTCGCGCGCGGCTGCCGGCCTGCTGTGCCTCAGCCGGGAATGCGCAAACGGGAGACGATAGGCTTGAAACGAAGGATTTTGCTGGAGCGAGAACTACCGGAGACGGTCTATGAGCTACGTACACCACACCATCCTGCTTTTGGACGACAACCTCGACGATTCCCGTTTTACCCGGTTGGCACTGCAGCGCGTCGGGGTCATCACCCCGATCCAGGCGGTCGGACGCCTGGAGGAGGCCCAGCAGTACCTCTGCGCTGAAGGGTGCTACGCCGACGGCGAGCAGTATCCCCCGCCGGTACTGGTCATGCTCGACATGATGCACTGCAGTTCCGGTCTGGAATTCTTGAGCTGGCTGCGCAGCCAGCCCGCGCTGCGGCGCCTCCCGGCCGTGGTGCTCAGCTCCTGCAACGACATCGCCGAGATCAACCGGGCCTACGAGCATGGCTGCAACTCGTATTTGGTGAAGCCCCCCTCGTTCAACACCCTTTTGGTCATGATGCAGACCCTCACCCAGTACTGGCTCGGGATGAACCAGACACCTGAGCGCAGCACAGGCTTCAGGAGCTGACCATGGATCGCTTGAACCTGCTGCTCGTCGACGATAACCCGGACGACCGCACCCTGGTGATCCATGAGCTGCAAAAGGAGTTCGCAGGGTTGGCTGTCGAGCAGATCTACCAGGCGGACGCCCTGGAACGAGCCCTGCTGGCGCGCCGGTTCGATCTGGTCATCACCGATTACCGGCTCAACTGGAGTGACGGGCTCGAGGTACTGCGCCGGGTGCGTGCCATCCTGCCGGACTGTCCGGTCATCATGTTCACCGGCACGGGAAACGAGGAGATCGCGGTCGAGGCGATGAAATGCGGGCTGGACGACTACGTGGTCAAGCATCCCAAGCACTTCAAACGACTCCCCGCAGCGGTTAGTGCAGCGCTGGAAAAGAAACGCCAGCGTTTGGCCCTGGTCTCCAGCGAAGAGGAGTTCCGCCGGGTGATCCGCTGCTCGCCGGTCCCCATGGCCATCTACGACGACGAGGAGCGCTTCACCTTCTTAAACGAGAAATTCCTGAGGGTTTTCGGCTACACCCACGACGACCTTCGGGACCTCGACGACTGGTGGGAGCGCGCCTTTACCGATCCCGCCTACTGGCAGCAGGTGCGTCTTACCTGGCAGCACGCCCAGGAAAAGGCGCAGCGCACCGGCAACGACATCGAGCCGCACCGCTACCGGGTGACGTGCAAGGACGGCACCCAGCGGGTCGTGGAGATGCTCGGCTCCATCATCGGGAACAAGCACCTGATCATCCTCAACGACATCACCCAGCAGCGCTATGCCGACGAGCAGCTCCTGCAGCTGGGGGCCATCGTCGAGTCCTCCGACGACGCCATCATCGGGATGGACCTGGAAGGGGTGGTGCTGAACTGGAACCGCGGCGCCGAGAGGATCTACGGCTACAGCCGCGACGAGATGAAAGGGCACTGGTACGGGCAGGTACTCCCGGAAGGGGCCGACAACGAACTGCAGCAGATCCTGGAGAGCACGCGCCAGGGCGAGCACGTTGAACACTTCGAGACACTGCACCGCAGAAAAGACGGCAAGATCATCAACCTCTCCCTCACCATCTCCCCCATCGTCGACGCCGACGGCAACGTGGCCGGCGCCTCCACCATAGGTTCTGACATCACGCACCGGGTGAGCCTGGAACAGCAACTGCGCCAGGCCCAGAAGATGGAGGCGCTGGGGACCCTGGCCGGCGCCATCGCCCACGACTTCAACAACATCCTGACCGCGATCATCGGGCACGCGAGCCTTTTGGACCTCAAGCTGGAGAAGCACGACCCGCTCGCGGAAAACGTGCACCAGATTCTGGAGGCGGCGAGCCGCGCGGCGAACCTCACCCAGGCCCTGCTCGGCTTCAGCCGGAAGGCACCCATCGAAACCAAGCCGGTGAGCCTCAACGGCATCATCAAGAAGGTGGAGCGCCTCATCGTGATGCTCCTTAAGGAAAACGTCGCCTACCAGGTGAACTTGACCCCGGAGGATCCCACCATCCTGGCGGACTCCGGACAGATCGAGCAGGTCCTCATCAACCTCGCCACCAACGCGCGCGACGCCATCCCCTCGGGAGGCGCCATCCGTATCAGTACCGCGGTGGTCGATCTGGACGAGCAGTTCGTCAAGCTGCACGGCTACGGTCTCCCAGGGCGCTACGCGAGCCTCAGGTTCAGCGACAACGGGGTGGGGATGGACGAGCGGATCCGCACCCGGATCTTCGAGCCTTTTTTCACCACGAAGGAATCGGGACGCGGGACCGGGCTCGGCCTCTCCATCGTGTACGGCATCGTGAAGCAGCACAACGGCTTCATCACCTGCTACAGCGAGCCTGGACTGGGGACCACCTTTCAGATCTACCTCCCGGTTACGACGCGCGAGTCGGTGCAGCGGGTCAAAGGCCCGGAGGCCCCGCCCAAAGGGGGACACGAGACCATCCTGGTCGCCGAGGACGACGTGGCCACCAGGAACCTCGACCGCAAGATCCTCGAGGCCTACGGCTACCGGGTCCTCGAGGCCGCGGACGGCGAGGAGGCCATCGCCAGGTTCCGCGAGCACCAGGACGAGATCGACCTGCTGTTCCTGGACTCCATCATGCCGCGCAGAAACGGCAGGGAGGTCTACGAAGAACTGAACAGGTTAAAACCGGGGCTCAAGGTCCTTTTTACCAGCGGTTATCCAGCCGACGCACTGGGTGGGCTGCAAGGAAGAGAGTTCCGCCTGATCGCCAAGCCTATCCTGCCCACCCACCTTTTAAAGACCATCCGCGAGGTCCTGGATGGACACTGACGCCAACCGGAGCCACCTGTAATGGCAACGTCTCCCGAGGTCTCCACGCCGGCAGCCCACTCTTCGGACAGCACCGGGTCCGAGGCCGGCGCATCCGTGCGCAACATCTCGCGCGCTCACCTGGTCAACCGGCTCAACTTCCTGAACTTCCAGGATCAGGGCGTTCTGATCGGGCTGCGCCACGTCTGCTACGACAACGCCATCACCCTCAGGGCCCGCCCCCAACCCTGTGCCGGGGAGCGGCTCGACTGTACCTGGGCCGAACCCGCCGGTCTGCGCCAACTGCTCAGCAACTACCGCTTCGACCACCTGCTCATACCCGACGGAAAAAAGTACCTTTTGGTGAACCCCGAAATCCTCTCCCTGGACGAGGCGGGGCTCAGCTGCAACCTCCCTTTGACCTGCCGCGAGTTCCAGTTGCGCAAGATCAGGCGTCACCCAAGTACCGGGGTGGTGGCGCAGATCAGCCAGCACGGCGCTCTTTTGACTGGCGAGATGGTTGATTTCACTCCCATATCCGTGAAGGTGGAGGCCCAGGCGGGCGCCCCGCAGACCTTGTACTGGATCAACCCGGAGACACCGGTCAACCTGCGGCTGGCCGTGGGGGAGACGGTGGTCTATTCGGGGGCCTGCGAGGTCCTTTGGCGCAGCCGGTTGCGTCTGGGGAGCAGCTTCGTCCTGAAGCAGATCAATCACAACCTGCAGCGCTTCAAGGCCAAGTGCTACCGCAACTCCCGGCAGATCCTGGTTCCTTCGCCCAGCGTCAGCTTCGAACACCCGCTTATCGCCCGCCGGGTGAACCTCAAGGTGGTCGATCTCTCCGGTTCGGGGTTCTCCGTCGAGGAGGCCGAGGAGGATTCGGTGCTCATGCCGGGGATGATCATCCCCGAGCTCAAGCTCCATTTCGCTATGGTGCTGAGCCTGCGTCTGAAGGCCCAGGTGGTCTTTCGCAACCCGGTAGCATCCGGCACGGAGGGAGGGAGGGTCCGCTGCGGCCTGGCCATCCTCGACATGGACATCAGGGATCACGTAAAGCTCCTCTCCCTGTTGCACCAGGTGGCAAACCAGCGCTCGTCGGTGGGAACCGAGGTGGACCTCGATGAGCTGTGGGGTTTTTTCTTCGAAACCGGCTTCATCTACCCGGAGAAGTACGCCTACTTCCAGGCCAACAAGGAGCAGATCAAGAGAACTTACGCAAAGCTCTACGAGGAGAACCCGCAGATCGCCCGGCACTTCATCTACCAGGACCACGTGGCCATACTCGGCCACATGGCGATGGTCCGCGTTTACCCGGACTCTTGGCTCATCCACCACCACGCCGCCCGCCGCACCGCCTCGGTCAAGGCGGGCCTTGCCGTCCTCGACCAGGTGCGCCACTACATAAACGAGCTGGACAACTTCTACTTCGCCCACCTGAAATATGTCTTTTGTTACTTCCGCCCCGACAACAAGTTCCCGAACCGGATGTTCGGCGAGTTTGCCCGCCGCAACGGCAACCCACGGCAGTGTTCGCTGGACCGTTTCGGCTACGCCAGGTTCCGCGGGAAGGATCCCCGTCCCGAGCTCCCGGAGGGCTGGGAACTGGTCCTTAGCAGCGGGTTCGACCAGGCGGAGCTTGCGAGCTTTTACGAGTACAGCTCGGGAGGGCTGCTGGTCGACGCCTTCGAACTCGGCCGCTGCCAAACCGGCCCCGACCTGCTCGCCCAGGAGTACCGGGAGCTCGGGTTCCGCAAGGAGACCTTCTGCTACTCGCTCAGAAAAGACGGGGCGCTCCAGGCGTTTTTGCTGGTCTGCTGCACGGACGCCGGGCTCAACATGGCGGATCTCACCAACTGCGTCTCGACCTTCCTGCTCGATCCGAAGCTGCCCGGGGAGGTCCTGAGCGCCTGCTACGAGCTGGTGAGCGAGCATTTTGAGGGGGGCGAGATGCCGGTATTGACCTACCCGGCGGTGTCTCAAGAGGGGCAGGGGGGGGACTTCGACAAGGTCTACGACCTCTGGATCCTGGACCTCGCCTTCAGCGACCGGTACTTCGTTTTTTGCGACGCGTTGATGAGCAGCACGCGGCGCAGCGCGGCCCCGACAACAGGAGCGGCGACATGAGTGCGGAGAACCTGGCGGACGAGCCGCTTTATAACAGCAGGATCATCAACTCCTTCATCCTGCTCATAAAACGCAACTACAGCTACATCGACATCCCCGAGCTGCTCGCGTACGCGGGGATGCAGGAATACGAGGTGGCCGACCAGGGGCACTGGTTCAGCCAGCAGCAGGTGGACCGCTTCTACGAGAAGCTGGTACAGATGACCGGCAACCCGAGAATCGCCCGGGAGGCAGGACGCTACGCCGCCTCACCGGACGTCTTGGGGCCGATGCGCCAGTACATCCTCGGCATGGTGGACGCCGCGAACACCTTCGACATCATCAGCAAAACCACGGCAGGCTTCACCAGGTCCTCCCGCTACGAATCGCGCCCCATCGCCTCCAACGCGGTGGAGATCGTGGTCACCCCGCTCGTTCCCGGGCTGGAAAAGCCCTACCAGTGCGAGAACCGGATCGGCTTTTTCGAGGCGATCGTACTCATCTTTAACCACAAGATAAACGACCTCCAGTACCTCCCGGAAAACCAGCACCTCCCCACCATCCAGCACCCGGAATGCCTCTTCCAGGGCGACTCCGTGTGCCGTTACGTGGTTACCTGGGACAAGGCGCTCTACCACTTCCTGAAGCGGATGCGCAACCTCTTCCTGCTCCTTCTCGGAGGGGTGAACCTCGTTTTGGGCCTGGCCGGTGGCTGGGACCTCCTCGCCGTTTCCGTACCGACCTCGGTCTCGCTTTTTCTGGTGCTTGCCCTGGCGGCCAGCACCAGCGAGAAGGAGTCGCTCAAGGCGAGCCTCAACGGCACCAAGGACTCGCTGGATCACCTTCTGGACCAGATCGAGCTCAACTTCAACAACGCCATGCTCACCCACGAGATCGGCAACCGGTTGGCCAGCTACCGGCGGCTCGAGGATATGCTTCCCGCGGTGGCCGAGATCATGCAGCACCGGCTCGACTACGACCGCGGGCTTATCCTGCTTGCCGACCGCGACCGGACCCGTCTCGAGGTCGGGGCGAGCTACGGCTACACGGAAAACGAGCTGGGGTGCCTGCTGGGGATGGAATGGACCTTGGAGGGGAGAGGGGGGGCTCGCGACGTCTATCTCGCCTGCTTCCTCGACCAGCGCCCGTTCCTGGTAAACGACCTCGAAGCGGCGGTGGAATACGCGGCCTCCCCGAGCCTGGCCTGCGCCAAGGCTACCGGTACGCGGGCCTTCATCTGCTGTCCGATCCTCAGCGAGGAGGTGCCGCTAGGGGTGCTTGCCGTGGAGAGCGTGCAGACCCGCAGGCCGCTTCTGGAACGGGACATGAGCCTTTTGACCGGGCTTGCCTCCTTCATCGGCATCAGCATCCGCAACTGCGAGCTGATAAGCGCCCTGGAGACCGCCAACTCGGAACTGGAGCTGCGGGTCGCCAAGCGGACCGAGGACCTGGAGCAAAGCCGCGCCACCTTGGCGTTGCAGCACGAGGAACTGGAACGGACCTATTTCGACCTCGAGGAGGAGACCGCCCAGCGTGTGGCGGCACTGGAGGAGCTGCGGGACAAGGAGCGGATGCTCTTGCAACAGGGGAGGCTCGCCGCGCTGGGGGAGATGCTCAGCAACATCGCCCACCAGTGGCGCCAGCCGCTCAACGAACTGGGGCTCATCGTCCAGGAGCTTCCCATGATGTACGACAAGGGGAGTTTCGATGCCGACTACCTGAAGGGTAACGTCCAGAAGTTCATGAAGGTGCTGGCGCACCTCTCCAAGACCATCGACGACTTCCGGAACTTTTTCCGCCCCGACAAGGAAAAGACCACCTTCCCGGTGCAGCAGGTGCTGGAAAACACCCTCGGGCTGATCCAGGAAAGCTTCCGACAGCTCGACATCCACATCGAGGTTCAGGCGAGCGGCCAAGCCACGGTGTACGGGCACCCCAACGAATTCTCCCAGGTCATCCTCAACATCCTCTTCAACGCCCGCGACGCCTTTTTGGCGCGAAGAGAAAACGGGCCCCGGGAGATCGCGATCCGGATCTGCGAGGAGGCCGGCAAGGCCGTGCTTACCATCGCGGACAACGCCGGAGGTATCTCCGAGGAGATCATCGACAAGATCTTCGATCCGTACTTCACCACCCGCGGCCCCGAGCAGGGTACCGGCATCGGTCTCTACATGTCGAAGATCATCATCGAGAAGAACATCCCGGGACGGCTTTCGGTGCGCAATACGGGGGAAGGGGCCGAATTCAGGATCGAGGTTTGAGCTGGCGAGCCGGTTTGCGCCCCCGGCAGCAGATGATAGGGGTGTAGGTGAAACGGCGGGGGTCTGAGAAAAAGGAGAGGAATTCCTGCTGGAACTCCCGGTAACCTGAGGGGTACTCGGGGAACCGGTATCCGGAGCGCTGGGCTGCGACGGTCAGTTTCTGGGACCAGTTGTAGCGGTCGGTTTCGTTGAGTGGGCCGTAGATCAAGTGGTGCGCCTCCATCTCCACCTTGATGTCCTGGAAGCCGAGGTCGTAGAGGTAGCCGTAGAGCTTCCTTCCGGCATAGGGATCGAAGTCGCGCTCTTTTTCCATGACGAGCATGAGCTTCTTCAGGGCCTTGTCGAGCCGGTCGGGAAGAGGGTGGTGGTTCAGGCAGTTGTTGTCCAGGTCGGCGAGAAAGAGGATGCCGTCGTCGTTCAGCAACTTCGTCAGGCGCCCGACGATCTCCGGGCTTTTCTTCCGATGGTACTCGAGTACGAAGCGGACCCAGATGAAGTCGAAGGTCCCCAGCTCCCCCAACGAGGCAGCAAGGTCGCGACAGGCGAAGTTGAGCCCCGGGGCGCCGTAGCTTTCCTGGGCGTGCTTTATCCTGCTGCGCGACGCATCGACCCCTACCACCTCCCCGGCCGGTTGCACCAGATGGTGCAGGAAGTAACTGGTTTTTCCCGAGCCGCACCCCATGTCCGCCACCCGCATTCCCGGTTTGATCCCGGCCCAGAGGGCCTGCCGGAATACCGGTCCCCCCTCCGTCTTCAGTTCCAAGCGGCGGGCCTCTTCTGCATGCTCCATCAGGTACTGAGGCTGGCCCATAAACACGGTCCCTTCGTTGGGTGCTGGTTGCTGGTTTCGGGCGATGGGGAAAGGGGAAATGGGGCTAGATTTCGATCCGGAACTCGGCGCCAAGCTCTGTGTTGCGCACGGCAAGCCGCCCCCCCATGTTGCGTTCGATGATCGATTTCGACATGAAAAGTCCCACCCCGGTCCCCAGCTGGGGGCTCTTGGTGCTGAAGTAGGGGTCGAAAATCTTGTCGATGATCTCGCCGGGAACACCGCCCGCATTGTCGGCGACGGTGACGACGGTGGTCTCGCAGTCGCGGGATATGTTGATGGTCACCTTGGGGGCGGGGCACTGCCGCTCGGCGAGCGCGTCGCGGGCGTTGATCAGGATGTTGATGAGTACCTGGGCGAACTCGTTGGGATAGCCGTGGATGACCAGGTCCTTGTCGGCGTTTAATTCGATTTCGATGCGCGGCGTCTGGAGGCTGCCGCGGATGAGCGACAGGGCGCCGGCCACGGTCTCCCTGACGTTGAAGTCGACCTTTACCTTGTCAGGCTTGAAGTAGTTCCGGAAGTCGTCGATGGTGCGCGACATGTGCTCGATGAGTTCCATCGCCTTGCTGACGCTCTGGGACACGAACCCCCGGTCGAAATGCCCCAGGTCGTAAAAAAGCAGGAACTGCTGCACGGTGAGTCCCAACAGGTTCAGCGGGTGGCGCCACTGGTGCGCGATATTGCCTATCATCTCCCCCATGGCGGCCTGCCTGCTCTGCAAAAGCAGCAGCTGGTCCTTCTCCCGCAACTCCGCGGTCCTCTGGTTGACGCGGTTTTCCAGGTCGGCGTTGAGCTTTTTCAGATCCTCCTCGGCCCTCTTGCGCAAAAACGCCTCGACCACCGCCGGCGCCAGCAATTCGAGCGACTCCTGCTGGGACCGGGTGTACCCCCCCTGCCGATTGGCCACGGCGATCATGCCGATCACCCGCGAGTTCCTAAAAAGTGGCACCCCCAGGAAGGACTCCAGGGGCGGATGCCCGCCGGGGAGGCCGATCCGGCTCGGATCGTTGAGCGGGTCGTTGGTTACGTGGGACCTTCCTTCCCTGATGACCTTGCCGTAGATGCCGTGCAGCGCGAAGTCGCAGCTGCCCGCCCGGTGCCCCTGGCAATCGAGGGTGCTGCAGGCATCCCACCCGGGATTGCTGATCGCCAGTTCCTGGAAGCCGTCCTCTCGAACCTCCCCGATAAACCCGAATTCGCTCTGGGTGAGCTGCTGGGCGATCGCCAGGCAGGCCCTGGCCAGATCGTGCTCGGTAGGTGCCGTCAAGGCTGCCCTCAAAACGGCGCTAACCCCTTCGAGGACCGCGTTTTTCCTGCGGATCGCCTCTTCCATCTGTTTGCGCTGGGTGAAGTCGGTCATGCTGACCACACAGCCGATCGCCGCCCCCTGGCTGTCCTTCAGGCTGGTCGCGTTAAGCAGGAGCTGCAGGGGCTTGCGCGCCGGCGGGGAGAACTCGACCTCGGATCCTCGGGTTGAGTCGCCCTGCAGGGGGGAAAAGATGGAAAACGGCTGCCCGGAGACCAGGAACCGGAGCGGAAACAGCTCGTTGAAGGGGCGCAAAAGCGGGTTCTCACCGCACAACGCGTGGGCCACCCGGCTGGCCCGGATCACCATACCGCGCTCGTCGCAGACCACGATGGCTTCGCCGGCCTGCTCAATGATCGAGCTTGCCAGGCGCTCGGACGCTACGATCTCACCGGTGCGCTTTTGCAGGGTAAGGTCGGTCACCACGACACTAACTCCGTGACCGCCGGGGACTTCGAAGGGGCAGCAGCAGAGGATGACCGGGACGCTTCTGCCTTGTTCAGTGATCAGGGCGATCTCTTCGGTGGCGCATCCCGGCAGCGGGAGCGCGAGAAGCGCATTGAGCAGCGGGCGCTGCATCGGCGTGACGTACCAGGCGAGCTTGGTCCCGATCAACTGCTTCAACTGGACCCCGAGCAGGTCGGCCAGGCGTTGGTTCCCATAGAGGATGGTGCCGTCCTCGGAGAGGGTGGCCGCCCCCTCGTTCATGGTTTCCACCAGGACGCGGTAAGGGTGGTCGGCGCCTTTGAGGGTGAAGACCTGGTCGCCGTCGGCCCCCGACACCACGAAGGCGTCCACCTGGCCGCGGCCAATCGCCCGAAGCGTTTCTTCCGCCTCTTCCAGCCGGCTTTTCAGCTCGGCTATTTCCTGGAGCAGTGCGTCGTTTGGGAGCTCGCCGACCATGGCTTACCTCAGATAGGGCATGCCGAGCCCGCGCAGCAGTCGGTCTGTGTGGGAGAGATCCCCGATGAAGCGCCGAGCCGGGGGCGGGGTCTGTTTCACCAGGGTGGGGACGGCGACGATCTGGTGCTCCTTGGCGCACTGCGGCTGCTGGTAGATATCGATGATCTCCAGACGGTAGCGACCTTCCAGGTGCTGCTGGCAAAAGGCACGGATGTTCTCGATGGCGCGCAGCGAATTGGGGGTCATGCCGCTTACGAAGAGCCGGAAGGCGTAGGTCGTCATTTCCGGGTGCTGCTGCTCGTTACCCTGTCTGGCGGCTTTAGAGCCCCCTTTCGCACTGCCTGCGCGATGTACCATCATGTGGTCCCCCGTATGTGCGGTACTGGGCGGTTAGCTGGCCGAAACCGCCTCGAAGGGAAGGTCGGGAAGCGCATCGGACTGCCGGTTCCTGGCCACCGACCGTGCCGTTTCCGCGAGCTGCTCGCGGCGCAGGTTTTCACGCTCGATGGCGCGCTCGAGGTCCTCCCTCTCGGTTTGGATTTCGAGGGTGAGGGCGGCGATCTGCGCCTCGAGCAGTGCCTTCTTGCGCTCGATTTCCCGTTTTTTGCGCTCGATATCCTGGCAGCGCTCCAGGGCCTCGGCTCGCTCCCGGGCCTCCTGGGCGATCCGTCCAGAACCGGTCAGGACCCCGCCGGGGCCGAGATAGACGTCGCAAAGCTGGACGCCATGAGAGGTCAGGCAGAACTCCCGCACCTGGTTTGAGTGCTCCATGCCCCGCGATTTGAGGATGAACAGCCCGCGGTTGCGCTCCCCGCTCCCCTCGATGACCTGGAGCAAAAGCCAGGTATCCATCACCGAGGAGATGCCGATTTCGGTTTGCTCCAGACTCCTCCCCGCGACGGTTAAGTCGGTGCAAAATGCGGTGATCTGCCGCAGCTTCAGGTAGTCGATGAGCCGCGACAGCATCGATTTGGCCTCGAACGGGTTGGAGGCCGTCACCAAGTTGGAGATGGGATCGACCACCACGACATCGGGGCAGAACGCCTCGACGGCCTTGTGTATGGAGACCAGGTGCATCTCCAGTCCGTACAGGGTCGGGCGGACGTTGTAAAACTGCAGAAGGTCCCCATCAAGCCACTGCTTCAGGTCGATGCCGATGGAGAGCATGTTGCGGATGATTTGGTTGCGCGACTCCTCGAAGGAGAAGTACAGGCAGCGCTCGCCCCGCCGGCAGGCGGCGTCGACGAAGTGTGCTGCCAGGCTCGATTTTCCGGTTCCCGCTGTTCCGGTCACGAGGACGCTGCTCCCCTTGAAGAACCCTTGCCCCCCCAGCATGGCGTCCAGGCGGGAAACTCCGGAGGAGATGCGGTCCGTCGGGGCCGGATGCTCGAGGCCGATGGAGGAGATGGGGAGGACGGAGATCCCCTGGGCGTCGATGAGGAAAGGGTACTCGTTGGTGCCGTGCGAGCTGCCGCGGTACTTAACGATGCGCAGGCGCCTGGTCGCGATCTGTTCGGTCACCTTGTGGTTCAGCAGGATCACGCAATCCGCCACGTACTCCTCGAGCCCATAGCGGGTCAGGGTGTTGGACCCCTGTTCCCCGGTTATTACCGTGGTCACCTTTTTGTCTTTGAGAAAGCGGAACAGCCTGCGCAACTCGGCACGCAGCACAGCGTCGTGGGAAAAACCGGAGAAAAGCGATTCGATGGTGTCCAGCACCACGCGCCGCGCGCCGGTGCTGTCGATGGCATGTGCCAGCCGTACAAAGAGCCCCTCGAGGTCGAAACCGCCGGTCTCTTCTATCTCGCTTCTTTCTATGTGGATGTAGTCCAGGGCCAGCACGTTGCGGCTCACCATGTCCAGGAGGTCAAAACCCAGAGAGGCGAAGTCCTGGACCAGCTCCTCAGACTTTTCCTCAAACGACACATACACCCCTGGTTCGCCAAGCTCGGTCGCCCCGCGCACCAGGAATTCCATGGCAAGCAGTGTCTTGCCGCAACCGGTCTCCCCGCAGATCAAGGTGGGGCGCCCCCTCGGTATTCCGCCACCGGTGACTTCGTCGAGCCCCTTGATGCCGGTGGGGCACTTCTCGACCGGGGCCGCCGCGGGTGTTTTATCTGCTCTCTTGGGTGCCATGGTACCTCCCGGTGCCCGATCCGCCGGTTTCGGACAGCTCCCGGCGCCAAGGCGAAATCAAGGGTATATTGTAAATTGCTTATTAGAGTGTTGCAACAGTGCTGATGCCGGATACCCTATTTAGGGACGTCGTCCCTGGTAGCAAGCGGACCCGCCGCAGTGCAGCTATCGGCAGTCCACGGAGGAGAGTCATGAGTGAACGCCACGATCAGTTCAGATCCCAGCAACAACCGCGCGGACCGCTGCTCATCGTCGAGGATGACAGAGATTCCTGCGAGATGCTGGTGCTTATCGTCAGGAGACTCTACCCGGCGCTGGTCACCTACTGTGCGGGCGACGGCAAGACGGGGTGGGAGCTTTTCAGGCGACACGTGCCCCAGATCGTCATCACCGACCTCAGCATGCCGGAGATGGACGGCTTACAACTGGCCAGGATGATACGCTCTCTGCGCCCCGGTACCCGGCTGATCGCTCTCAGTGCGGACCTCGAGCGTGCCCTTCAGGAGAGTTCCGGTGAAGCGGCCGGCATCTTCGACCACTTCATCGCGAAGCCGTTTCACTTCAAAACGCTGATGGCTGTCATTGACGAGCCGTCCCCTAGCTGATGTGCGCAGTCGTACGGCCCCTTGCCGCCCTGGCATTCTGCGGGGACTGAACCGGCAACGGTTTCTGTCTGGAAAGTTTGACAACGAAACGGTCACCGATAAAATAAGAAACCGTTAATCTATAACTGCTTCCGTCAACGCCGCCAGCAGTGAGACGGCCGAGCTGCCGGAGGAAGTATCTTCGGCTGTCTCGGCCGGTTTGCTGTCTGGAGACGGACGGCAACAGTCAACGGAGTGGGTGATGAGGGACCGTCTGATAGTGCTCATCGAGGACAATGCCGACGACGCCTACCTGGCGATGCGGGTGATCGGAAAGGTCTGCGCCGACCGCGTCATCGTCGCACGGGACGGTGAGGAGGCGAGCCAGCTGCTGAAAAACCTGGCGGCCGACGGCTTGCACAGCCGGGTGCGCCTGGTGCTCCTCGACCTCAAGCTCCCGAAGCTCAGCGGCATCGAGGTGCTCCAGGAAATCCGCTCCAGCGAGCTCTTGTGCGGCCTCCCCGTGGCCGTGCTTACCTCCTCGGACAATGACCTCGACCAGGAGCACTGCCGCGCCTTGGGGGTCCTCGATTACATTTACAAACCGATGACCATCGACCGCCTGCAGCGGGTCCTGTCCCAGGACAAGGAACCTTGAAACCGGCCCAGAGCCAGCATGCCGGTGCGCCGGCGGACCTCACGGGGCTGTCGCTCCTCTACGTCGAGGACGAGGCCGAACCGCGGGTGATGGTGAGCAAGATGCTGGTGCTCAACTATCCGAACCTGACCGTCTACTCGGCCGAGAACGGTGCTGCCGGCCTTGCCGCCTTCCAGGAACACCTCCCCGATATCGTGGTAACCGACATCAACATGCCGGTCATGGACGGCATCCAGATGTCGCGGGCCATCAAGGAGATCAGGCCTGATGCCCTGATCATCGCCGTTACCGCTCACAGTGACACCTCCTATCTCCTGAACGCGATCCAGATTGGCATACACTACTACGTCCTGAAGCCCATAAATTACGACGAGCTGTTCTCAGCTCTGGACAAGGTGCTCGGGCAGCTCGCCTTGAAGCAGCTGGTCGAGCTCCAGAACCGGCGCATCAGCGAAAGCGAGCGGCAACTGGCCCTTGCCCAGCGCATCGCCCATCTGGGGAGCTGGCAGTGCGAACTCCCCGGTGGATCCATGACCTGGTCCGAAGAGATGTACCGTCTCCTGGACCACATCCAAGGTTCCCAGGCCGCAACCTTGGACCGGTTCCTGGAACGGGTGCATCCCGAGGACCGCGATCTGCTGCAGGAGAGGCTCGCCGCCTCGGCCGCCACGCGGCAACCCGTGGTTCCCCTGTACTGCCGGATCCGGCGTGCCGACGCCAGCGAACGGATCCTCAAGGTCGAGGCGACCGTGATGAGCACCCGGAAGGGCGCCCCTGTCACCCTGGTCGGCACCGCCCTGGATGTTACCGAACTGAAGCGGGCAGAAGAGGAGGTCCGTTCCCTGACCGGGGCCCTGGAGCGCCGAGTCCTGCAGCGGACCTCGCTGTTGCAGGCGAGTCTGCGCGAACTGGAGCACTTCAGCTACCTGGTCTCCCACGATTTGCGTGCTCCGGTTGCCCGTCTGGAAGGTTTCTGTCGAGCGCTGGTGGAGGACTGCGGCGAGTGCCGCAATGACAACTGCCGCACCTATGCCGAGCGTGCCGAGCGGGTGGTGCGCCAGATAAAGAGCATCATCGGCGCCTTCAACGAGCTGAGCCACTACACCCGTTGCGGCATGGTGATAGGCGAGGTCGACCTCTCGGCCCTGGCGCGCAGCATCGGCTCGGACTTCCAGCGCACCGAGCCCGAACGCAGCGTGCGGTTCCACATTGCCGACGGTCTGGTGGTGCAGGGTGACCAGCGCCTTTTGAGGATCGCCCTCGAGCACCTCATCGGTAACGCCTGGAAGTTCACCGCGAAGAAGGATCGGGCCTCCATCGAGTTCGCAGCCCAGGCGCAGGAAGGCACCCGGGTCTACTTCGTGCGCGACAACGGTGCCGGCTTCGACATGCGCTACGTGGACAAGCTCTTCAAACCGTTCCAAACCATCCACAGCCCCGGCGATTTCACCTGGAGCGGTACCGCCATCGGCCTCGCCACGGTGCACAGCATCGTGCTGCGCCACGGCGGGACCATCTGGGCCGAGGGGGAGGTCGACCGGGGCGCGACCTTCTTCTTCACCCTGGCAGACGAGCCCGAACCCGGCAGTTACTACGAGCGCACCCATTAGACCGGACCCGCGGTCGCAACCTCCGCACCCCATGGGAAGGGTTGATCATGAGCGATGCGATAGCCTTTGAGACCCCCGAAGAGCAGGGCGCCCTCCTGGCGGCGCTTCTTGCCTACACCCCGGATGCGGTGCTGACCGCCACCGGGGTAGGGGGGATCCGCTTCTGGAACCGGCGGGCCGAGGAACTGTTCGGCGAGCCGGCGGCCCAGGCGGCGGGGCGCGACCTCTTGACGTTCGCCGCCCCGGGCGGACGGGAGCTGTTGCAAGGAGGATTGCAACGGCTTAGGGAGACCGGATCGGCGCAGACTATCGAGGTGGAGTTGCTGGGGAGGGACGGCGCGGCATTTCCCGCGGCATTGACCCTGGCACCGCTCGAGGACGGCTCCGGCAGGCTGGCCCTGCTGGTCAGGCCGCTTACGGAAAAGGAACGCCTCGAAAATCGGCTCAGGGATACCGAGCGCCGCTACCGAAGCCAGATAGAGCTGGCAGCCGACGCCATCGTGGTCTTGCAGCAGGGACGGTTCGTCTATGCGAACTGTGCGGCTTTGGGGCTTTACGGCGCAGATTCCCTCGAGCAGTTGCAACAGGTGACCCTGCTCGACCTGGTGCATCCCGAGGAGCGTGCCGAGGTGCGCGAGCGCTACTGGCACCTGATCGACGGGGTGGCGAACCCCTTGCGCGAGTGTCGGTTGTTGCGGCTGGACGGGCAGGTGGTGCCGGTTGAGACCTCTTCTGCGGTGATCACCTACGAGGGAAAAACGAGCATCCAGGTGATCGCCCGCGACATCTCGCTGCGAAAGAGGGCCGAGGCTGAGCGAGAAGAGCTGGTTCGAGAGCTGGCGGCCCAGCGCGCCCGGTTCGAGGCGGTGCTGCGCCAGATGCCGGTCGCGGTGGTGATAGCCGAAGGGCCCACCGGCAGGATCGTCTACCACAATGAGGCCTCCGAGCTCATCTTCCGCAGCAGTTTCCCCAGGGTCGAGACCATCCGGGATTACCTGCAGTGGGAGGCGTCGACCCTGGACGGCAAGAAGCTCGCCGCGGAGGAGTACCCGATGGTGCGCGCCCTGCTGCGCGGCGAACGGGTCATCGGCGAGGAACTGAAGTTTGTCAGGGGCGACGGCAGCCACGGGGTGGTTAGCATCAATGCCGCGCCGATTTCCGATGCGGCCGGAGAGGTGAACTCCGCAGTCGTGGTGTACACCGACATCACCGAGCAGCTCAAGGCGGCAGAGGCCCTGCGCGAAAGCGAGGAACGCCTCGATCTCGCCCTCAGCGGTGCGGATATGGGGTGGTGCTCCCTGGACCTCCCGTCGGGGCGCGGCGTTTGGAGCCGACAGCACTTCACGCTGCTGGGCTACCCCGACCCGGGCATCGCGAGCGCCCCTGCTTGCGTTGGCCAGTGGCAGGATCTCATCGACCCGCAGGATCAAGACCAGGTAGCTCAGGCTATCCAAACCGCACGCAAAGAGCACTCCCTGTTCCGCTCCGAGCACCGCATCAGGCGATTTGATTCCGGTGAAACCATCTGGGTCTGCGTCTTGGGTCGCTACAACTACGACCAGGCCGGAGAGGCGACCCGCTTCATCGGGGTCATTTTCGATGTCACCGAACGCAGAAACGCCGATGAGAAACTGCGGGAATCGGAACTGAGGCACCGGCTTCTCTTCGAGACCAGCACCCAGGGGATCATCTATCACGATGCGGACAACCGGGTGCTCATGGTGAATCCGGCCCTGCAGCGCATGATCGGCAAGAGCGAGGCGGAGCTCGTCGGCAAGACGGTAGGAGAGTTCGGGCTGCAGCTCGAGTACGGCGACGGCACCCCGTTTCCCGAATCGGCAATCCCCTGCAGCATCGCCCTGCGTACCTTGAAGGAGGTAAGCCAGGTGGTGCTGAGGATGTACCGAAAGGAATCAGACGATTACCGCTGGTTCAGTATCAACGCGGTCCCCCTTTTTCACCCCGGCGAGCCGCGCCCCTACCAGGTTTACGCCACCGTCGAGGACATCACCTCCAACAAGGAGGCCGAGGCGGCGCTCAGGGCGAGCGAGGCCAAGTTCCGATGGCTTTTTGATTCAAACCTCATTGCCATCTTCTTCTGGAAGTCCGACGGCACGGTAACCGACGCGAACGACGCCTACTGCGAGCTGCTCGGCTATTCCGCGCGGGAGTGCCATGAGGGGCTGCTCAACTGGCTCGAAGTCACCCCGGAGGAGATGCTCCCCCGCGACTTCGCCGCACTCGAAGAGATCAGGACCCGCGGGTTTTGCCGACCCTACGAGAAGGAGTTCATCAACCGCAAAGACGGCCGGCGGGTGCCGGTACTGTGCACCGGTGCCTGGGCCACCGGCCAGGAAAGCGACGGCATCGGCCTGGTTATCGACCTCACCGACCTGAAAAGGGCCGAGCTGGCACTCAAGGAACAGGTGGCAGAGAAGCAGCGCGCGGTCGAGGAGTTGCACCGGCAGCAGCAGATGATGATCCGCCAGGCACGCTTTGCCGCCCTGGGCGAGATGATCGGCAACATCGCGCACCAGTGGCGCCAACCGCTCAACACCCTCGCGCTGCTGGTCCAGGAGCTCCCCTGGTACTACGACCATGACCAGTTCAGCCGCGAGTACCTGGGCTCCTGCGTGACCCGCGCCATGCAGGTCATCAACCACATGTCGAAGACCATCGACGGTTTCCGCAACTTTTTCGAGCCGGACAAGGAGGTAAGCGACTTCCAGGTCGCGGCGGTGCTGGCCCAGGCGGTCGCCATGGTGGAGGCGGCCTTTAGCGAGCTCAAGGTGGCCATCGAAATGCACGCCGGGGAAGACCTCGTGTTGCGTGGCTCCCCCAACGAATTTTCCCAGGTCATTCTCAACATCCTGATGAACGCGAAGGACGCCTTCCTGGAACGCAGGCCACCCGAGCCCCGGGTGGTGATCCGGCTCTTCACCGAGCAGGGGAGGGCGGTGGTAACGATAACCGACAACGCCGGCGGCATTGCGCCGGAGGTCATGGACCGGATCTTCGACCCCTACTTCACCACCAAGGGGCCGGACCGCGGCACCGGGATCGGACTCTTCATGTCGAAGACCATCGTGGAAAAAAACATGCACGGAACGCTCACGGCGTCCAACACCGGGGCAGGCGCGGAATTCCGCATCGAGGTTTGATATGGCACCTTTTCCCTACACCATAACCGACATTTCGCTGCTCTACGTTGAGGACGAACCCGAGGCCCGCGGCATGCTGAGCCGCATGCTGGCCCTCAACTACCCGGGGCTTAGGATCCACGTCGCCGAAAACGGCATCACCGGTCTGGAGATCTTCCGGGAGTTCCGTCCCCATATCGTATTGACCGATCTCAACATGCCGGTTATGAGCGGCATCCAGATGGCGCGTGAGATCAAGGCGCTGGAGCCCGAGGTGGTTACGGTGGCGGTGACCGCCTACAGCGACACCTCCTATCTTTTGAGCGCGATCGAGATCGGCATCCACAACTACGTGCTGAAGCCGGTAAACTACGCCGACCTGTTCCGGGTGCTCGACACCATCCTGGAAAAGCTGATGCTGCAGCGTTTGGTGGACGAGCAGGACGAGCGGATCCGCAGGCGCGAGCAGCAGCTGAGCCTGGCGCAGAAGGTAGCCCACCTGGGAAGCTGGGAGTGGGATGCCGCAACCGGCGCCGCGGCCTGGTCGGACGAGCTGTACCGGATCTGCGGCATGGAGCCCGGGCAGGCCCCCGCCTCCTGGCGCGCCTTTCTGGCCCTGGTGTACCAGGAGGACCGGGCCACGGTGGAGCGCGCCCTGGCCCGGGCCTTCGAGCTGCGCGAGCCTCAGGTTTCCCAGTATTTCCGCCTGGTCAGGCCCGACGGCTCTATCCGGGTGATCAGCGCCCATTCCGAGCTGATCTGCGACGAGGGAGGGCGCCCCCGCTCCCTGATCGGCACCTGCCACGACGTCACCGATTCGGAGACCGCGCAGGCCGCCCTGCGTGCCTCCGAGCAGCGTTTCCAGAAGATCTTCCAGGCGACCCCTGACCTCCTGAGCATCACCGAAGCGCAGGAGGGGGTCTACCTCGAGGTGAACGACGCCTTCCTGAACGACCTGGGGTACCGGCGTGACGAGGTGCTCGGGCGCAGCGAGGCGGAGCTTGGGATCTGGGCCAGGGAGCGGGAGTTGCGGGGGGTGCTGCGGGCGCTCGAGGAACTCGGGGAACTGCGCGATCTGGAGGTGCATCTGCGCAACAGGCAGGGGAGGGTGCTCTCCGGGATCATCTCGGCCCAGTACCTGGACATCAACGGCAGGCGCTGCATCCTCACCCTGTTCAAGGACATAAGCGAGCGCAAGCGGATCGAGGAAGAACTGGCCCGTCTGGCCAGCATCGTGGAGTCTTCCGACGACGCCATCATGGCGACCGACGCAGAAGGTCTCATCACCATCTGGAACCAGGGGGCCGAGCGGATCTTCGGGCTTAAGGCCGATGAGATCAAGGGGCGCCACCTTACCGCCCTCGCCCCCACCGAGCGCAAGGATTACCTGAGCCAGCAGTGCCGCCTCTGCTGCCGGGACGGGGAGGTCGGCCACCTCGATCTCCCCTACCAGCGCAGGGACGCCCGCCAGATCCAGGTGTCGATCACCCTGTCGCCGCTGCGCGACGCCTACGGGGCGCTCCTGGGGCTCTCCGGTATCGCCCGCGACGTGACCCGGCGCTCGGAGCGGGAGGAGACCATACGGCACCTGGCGCTGCACGACCCGCTCACCGACCTCCCCAACCGGAAGCTCTTCATGGATTTCCTGGCACTGGAGCTGGCCCAGGCCCGCCGCAACCGGCGCTCCCTCGCGGTCCTCTTCCTGGACCTCGACCACTTCAAGCAGATCAACGACACCCTCGGGCACGCCGCCGGGGATCTCCTTTTGCAGGCGGTGGGGCAGCGGCTCAAGGGGTGCGTCCGGGAATCCGACACGGTAGCCCGCATCGGCGGGGACGAGTTCAACGTCTTAATGCCCGACCTGCACCAGACCGACGACGTCGGGACCGTGGTCGGCAAGATCATCGGCGTCTTCGAGACCCCGTTTCTGCTCGACAACGTGGAGGTGGCAGCCAGCACCAGCATCGGGGTGAGCATGTTCCCCAACGACGGAGACAGCAGTGCGGAACTGGTCCAGAAGGCGGATTCGGCGATGTACGTCGCCAAGCAGCGCAGCGGCAACACCTACCAGTTCTACAACGACGAGATCAACACGCGCACGGCCAAACGCCAGAAACTCGAGCGCCAGCTGTACCAGGCGATCAAGGAAAACCAGCTGCTCCTCGAGTTCCAGCCGCTGGTGCGCATCGACACCGGCAAGGTGGTCGGCGCCGAGGCGCTGTTGCGCTGGCAGCACCCCGAGGAGGGGCTTTTGTTCCCTTCCCAGTTTTTGAGCGTCGCCGAGGAGACCGGCATCATCGTCCCGCTCGGCGAGTGGGCGCTGCGCAGCGCCTGCGCCCAGATGAAGCGCTGGCAGGAGCGCGGCCACGCCTTCACCATCGCGGTGAACCTCTCCAACCGCCAGTTCCACCGCCCCAACTTCGTGGAGAGCACCCAGGAGCTTCTGGCGGAGACCGGCCTCGACCCGAGCGCCCTGGAACTCGACCTCACCGAGTATGCCATCATGGACGACCTCGACTCCTCCATGCGGCACATGCGCAAGCTCACCGACCTTGGGGTCCACTTCACGGTAGACGATTTCGGAACCGGGTCCTCCTCGCTGCAGTGTATCCGCCAGCTCCCCATCGAGCGGGTCAAGATCGACCGCAGCTTCATCCGCGACATCCTCACCCAGTCCGACGACCTCGCCGTGGTGAACGCCGTGATCTCCATGTCCCACAACCTCGGGATGAAGGTGAACGCCGTCGGGGTCGAGTCCCAGGAACAGCTGGAGCTGATCCGTTCCAAGGGGTGCGACGAGGTGCAGGGGGACGTGATCAGCAAGCCCCTCCCTCCCGAACAGTTCGAGGTGCTGGTGGCAAACCTCTAGCCGCGCTCACCGCGAGCTTTTCTGCTCCGGTGAGCGTCCCGCCACGCGCGGTCCCGGCCACGCCGCGGCAGGCCCGTTGCCGCGCACCGTTTCCCCCGTATTTTCGGGGACCTTCCTTGC
This sequence comes from Geomonas silvestris, assembly GCF_014193515.1. Taxonomy (GTDB): domain Bacteria; phylum Desulfobacterota; class Desulfuromonadia; order Geobacterales; family Geobacteraceae; genus Geomonas; species Geomonas silvestris. The sequence goes on from NZ_BLXX01000006.1 coordinate 145,747, forward strand.
CTCTCCCAGATTCCTCTGTTATAACTTCGCTGTTGCCGCACTGCTATGCCATAAAACCCTGGAGTTTTCATGCTGCGAGTTGATCCAGATCCCTCCGGTCTCATCCCTGCCGAGCGCGATGCCTGCGCGATCATCTGCCACATCAACAAGGCTGGCCGTCCCTCCCACGGCAACGTACAGCGCACCATCGATGCCCTGGTCAAGATGGGGCACCGCGCCGGGGAGATCAACGGCGAAGGGGACGGCTGCGGCATCCTGACCGATCTGCCGCGCGAATTGTGGGGCGAGGTGCTGGCCGGGGCGGGGCTCGCGCCTGAACTGGCGCAAGACCCGGGCTTCGCGGTCGGGCATCTCCTGGTGGAGCGCCAGGCGCTTGGTGAGGACCCCGGACTGCCGGCGCGCATCCTGGCGGCGGTGGCGGAAGGCGGCCTGACGCCGCTGGTCGACCGCCCGGCACCGGTGCGCAGCGAGGTCCTGGCGGCGCGGGCCCGATGCGCGGAGCCCGTGGTCTGGCAGGTAGCCCTCAACGTCCCGCAGGCGCAGCAGGCCGGGCGGGACCTTTTCGCTCTGCAGCTCGAACTCGAGGCCCGTTTCCCGGTCCAGGTCGCCTCACTCTCCGGGGACGTGACCGCCTACAAGGTGCACGGCGCCCCGGAGCTGCTGCCGCGCTACTACCCGGAGCTCAAACGTCGCGAGTTCCAGTCCTCGGTTACCATCGGGCACAGCCGCTACTCGACCAACACGCTCCCCACTGTGCTGCGCGCCCAGCCGTTCGCACTTTTGGGCCACAACGGGGAGATCAACACCATCGCGAGGCTGCGCGAGGAGGCGCGTATGCTCGGGATCCGGCTCCCCCTGGGAGGCTCGGATTCGCAGGACCTAAACCGCACCCTCGAGGGGCTCATCGCAAGCTACGGTTTCACCCTCTTCGAGGCGATGGAACTCGTGTTCCCGCCGGTCTTCAGCGCCATGGACCGGATGGAAGCGGAGCTGGCGGGGATGTACCGCTGGTTCAGGCGCTTTTTGAGCGCGAGCGCCCAAGGGCCGGCAGCCATTATCGCCCGGCACGGCGACCAGTGCGTCTTCAGCGTGGACGCCATGGGGCTTCGACCGCTTTGGGTCGGGGAGACCGAGAAGGAGCTCTTCGCCTCCTCTGAACTGGGGGTGGTGCCCCACGAGGATATCCTGGAAGACCCCAAGCCGCTCGCCCCGGGTGAGAAGATCGGCGTGCGCCTGGTAGCGGGCGAGGCGCCCGAGGTCTTCCAGCACCAGGAACTCAGGCGCGAGATCCTCTCCCGGTTTCGGCGCCGCGCCAGCCTCACCGCCCAGGCGAAAAGCCTGGTTCACGGTGCCGACCTGGCCCGCAGCGCCACGGAGGAAACGCGGCGCCCCGCCGGGCCGGAACTGGTCCGGGAGAGCCTCCTCTCCGCCCTTGCCTGGAAATCGACCGACCTGCAAAACCTCGCCGAGATGGCCCGCAACGGCCAGGACCCCATCACCTCGTTGGGCTACGACGGGCCGCTCGCCTCGCTGTCGCTTTCCCGGCAAAACCTCTCGGATTACTTCAAGGAACAGGTGGCCGTGGTCACCAACCCTGCCATCGACCAGGAGCGCGAGGCCGAGCACTTCTCCACCCGGGTCTACCTGGGGCCCCGCCCGACGCTGCGCGGCACCCAGCAGCGTGCCGTGGAGCTTGCCCTGCCGCTTCTTTTGGGTGGTGCCCGAAAGGGCCTTGCCTCCTCCGAGAGGCAGCTTGCCGCCGCCTTCGGCACCTGCACCCTGGAGGCACTCGTCGAGGGGTTCGGCCGGGGCAAGACGCGCAACATCGGCTGCCACATCGCCCGGGGCGAGAGCCTCTCCGCCGCCTTGGAGCGGATCAACGAGCACGCCACCGTCGCCGTCTGCCGCGGGGTGACCCTGCTGGTCCTGGATGACGCCCAGGCCTTCGCGCGCGGCAACAGCTTTCTCGACCCCTACCTGGTGGTCGCGGTGCTGCACAAGGCCCTCAAGGAAACCAGTGCCGCCGGCGGAGCGAGCCTGCGCCGCCAGGCCTCCATCGTGTTGCGCTCCGGCGCCCTCAGAAACCTGCACGATTTGATCTTCGCCCTGGGGATGGGGGCCGACGCCCTCTGCCCCTACTTGATCTGGGAGCAGGGCTCCTTCGAGGAGCACGGCAAGCGCAACCTCCTCGGCGTCCTGAAAAGTGGGCTGGAAAAGGTGATCTCCACCATGGGGACCCACGAGATCGGCGGCTATGGCAAGTACTTCGCCTCGCTGGGGCTCTCCCCGGATCTGGCCGAGATCTTCGAGACCCCGAACTTCTGCGGTTCCGGCCGCGGGGGGCTCAACCTCGAGCGGCTGGAGGCTGAGAATCTGAGCCGCAGCGTCCAGGCACGCAGCCGGGAGGCCGTTGCGGTGCCGGTGCAGTTCCGCCTCTACCCGCGCATCTGGAAGATGGTAGGGCAGGTGGCCAAGATGGAGGAGAGCTACGCCGACCTCTCCCGGTTGATCCAGCGGCTCGAGTCGGAACACCCGCTCGCCATCCGCCACCTGGTGGACCTGCGCTACCAGGTGGAGCTGAGCGTCGACCCCGACGAGGTGGACACCCGGGTTGGGAACCACGACCTCCCGATCCTCTTCTCCGCCATGAGCTTCGGCTCCCAGGGGGAGACCCCGTTTAGGATCTACGCCGAGGCGGCGCGCCGCCTGAACATCATCTGCATGAACGGCGAAGGGGGCGAGATCGCGGATCTCCTGGGGAAATACCGCGCCAACCGCGGCCAGCAGATCGCCTCGGGGCGGTTCGGGGTCAGCATGGAGTTCCTGAATTCCGCCGACGTCCTGGAGATCAAGGTGGGGCAGGGGGCGAAACCCGGCGAGGGGGGGCATCTCCCCGGTTTCAAGGTGACCGCCAAGATCGCCCAGGCCCGCAACGCGACGCCAGGGGTCTCGCTCATCTCCCCCTCCAACAACCACGACATCTACTCGATCGAGGATCTGGCCCAGATCGTCGAGGAGCTGCGTACCGCGAACCCCACGGCCCGTATCTCCGTGAAGGTTCCGGCGGTGGCGGGGCTTGCCACCATCGCGCTGGGGATCGTGAAGGCCGGCGCGGACATCATCACCATAAGCGGCTATGACGGCGGCACCGGGGCCGCGCGCAAGCACGCCGTTAAGTTCGTCGGGCTCCCCGCCGAGATCGGGGTGCGCGAGGCGCACCGGGCCCTCGTCGAGGCCGGCATGCGGCACCGGGTGGAGATCTGGGCGGACGGCGGGGCGCGGACCGGGCGCGACGTGATAAAGCTCATGCTCCTGGGTGCCAACCGGGTCGGCTTCGGGACGCTCGCCATGGTGGTCATCGGCTGCACCACCTGCCGCGGCTGCCACCTGGGGACCTGCCACGTCGGGATCGCCACCCAGATCGAGACCCCCGAGGAAGCCGAACTGCGCGGCCTGAAGCGGTTCGTCCCCCGGGTGCTGGAAAACGGCGTCATCTACCAGACCACCTTCTTCCGGGCCATGGCACGCGAGATCCGGATACTCTCCGCGAAGCTCGGCTTCAGGCGCACCCAGGAACTGGTCGGTCGGGCCGACCTTTTGGAGCAGACCCGCGGGGCGGACCGCATGGACCTCTCCGACCTCCTCGCCCCGGCGCTTCCCGGCGACCCGCACCAGTTCGACAGCGAGGTGCGCATCATCCGCAAGCCGCTCAACTACTTAACCTCGCTCATTTCCGGCCTGGTCGCCGACGCCTTTGCCTCGGGCGAGGAACGGGTGCGCTACGACGACGACTCCGCTAGCAGCTCGGACCGCGCCATCGGGACCCACCTGGCCGGGACCATGGTGCGCGGCTGGCGCGAGGGGCGCATGCCGGCCCACAGCCAGGCGCTGCTCCACTTCCACCACGACTCCATTCCCGGCAACGGTCTCGCCGCCTTCACGGTCCCGCAGATCGACATCCGGGTCGAGGGGGGCGCCCAGGACGGCGTGGGGAAATCCGCACGCGGCGGGATGATCGTGATCCTCAAGGGAGAAAACCGCTTCGGGAACCGGGTAGGCGGCTCGGTGGGGAAAGGGCTCGCCTACGGGGCGACCGGCGGGACCTTCATCATCCAGGGGGACGCCGACAGCCGTGCCTGCGTGCGTCTCTCGGGAGCCGACGTCATCTTCGGCGGCCGGATCCGCGCCCGCGTCGACGACAGCCTCGGGAACCTGGCCGGGCGCGCCAACCTGAAGGGGTTCGCCTGCGAGTACATGACCGCCGGCCGGGTGGTGGTGCTTGGGGACCCCGGCCCGTGGCTTTGCTCCGGTATGACCGGAGGGGTGGTCTACTGCCACCTTGACCAGGAGATGGGGTTCGACCGCGATGCCTTGCGGCGGCGCCTGGCCCGTGGGGCCGGAGTGGAGATCCGCGACCTCGAGGAGGAGGACCTGGACCAGGTCGAGGAACTCCTGGCCCGTTACGAGCGCGAGCTCTACCACTCGCACCAGGAGGAAGAGGCCGACTGGCTGGCCCAGGTGGTCGCCCGGTTGCGCAGCCGGTTCGTGAAGATCGTCCCCGAGAAGTTCGCCATGATGCCCAGCAGCACCGAGTAACGCCGGGGTTTCCGGCAGGGATACACCAGGGGGTTCCATGGATCAGCCCTTGTGCCTCATAGTGATGCCGTTTGGCAGGAGAAAGGACGCCACCGGGCGCTCCGTCGACTTCGACGCGGTGTACGAGCGCCTGGTCGTCCCGGCGGTACGTGCCGCAGGTCTCGAGCCGGTGCGCGCCGAAGATGCCCGCTCGGGCGGGGTCTTGCAGGGACACAGCTACCAGCGGATCATGCACTGCGACTACCTGGTCGCCGACCTCACCACCGCCAACGCCTCGGTCTACTACCAGGTCGGGGTGCGCCACGCGGTGCGTCCTCACGCGACGGTGCTGATCCTCGCCGCGAAGAGCGCCCAGATCCCCTTCGACCCGGACCGGCTCCAGGGGGTGCGCTACCGGGTCTCCGCCCAGGGGCTCCCGGAACACGAGGCGCGCTACCGGGCCCTTTTGACCGAGAGACTGGTGGCCTCGCGCCAGGGGCCGCCGGACAGCCCGCTCTTCCAGACCGTCCCTGACCACCCGGCGCTGGCCGGTACCCCTCCTGCAGACCTGAGGGACAACCTGCAGCGTAGTGTGGAATTGAGGCAGCGGCTGGCGCAGGCCCGCTGCCAGGGGGGTGAGGCGGTTCGCGAGGTGGAGCGGCAGCTCGGGGATCTGGCACGTTGCGAGTCAGGGGTGGTGATGGAGCTTTTTCTCTCCTACCGGGCGGTCAATTGGTGGAACGAGATGATCGATCTCTCCAAGCGGATGCCGCCGGACCTCGCGGCGACCGTGCTGGTGCAAGAACAGCTGGGGCTTGCCTTAAGCCGCTCCGGCCGTGGGGAGGAGGCGGAGAACGTGCTGCGCGACCTCATCTACCGGCGCGGCGCCTGCAGCGAAACCTACGGGATCCTGGGGCGGGTCCTCAAGGACCGCTGGGAGGCGGCCTTAAACGATGGAGAGAAAAAGGGGACCAAGGACCTCCTGGACCGCGCCATCGACGCCTACCTGAAGGGGTTCGAGGCCGACTGGCGCGACGCCTATCCCGGGGTGAACGCGGTCACTCTGATGGAGTTGAAGGAGCCGCCCGATCCTCGGCGCCGCGAGATCCTCCCCGTGGTCTTCTATGCGGTCGAACAGCGCATCCGCTCCGGCGCCGCCGACTACTGGGACTACTCGACGCTGCTGGAACTGGCAGTGCTGGGGCGCGACGAGGCGAAGGGGATCGACGCCCTGGGGCGGACCCTTGCCTGGGTGCGCGCGGCGTGGGAGCCGAAGACCACCGCCAGAAACCTGAGGCTCATCCGGGAGGCGCGCCAGCGTCGCGAGGCGGAAATCCCGCCCTGGTCCGAACGGGCCGAGGCGGAACTTCTCAAGGCGGCGGAGCGGGGGACCGCGCGCCCCTGATCCGCGGCAGCACGGTTCCGATACAAAGAGCAGCTGCGCTTCAAGGAACGCCTCGCTCTACCCGATACAACCCATGGATACTCCACCCTCCCTGCCCGGTGCGCGGGGGGGATGTTCATTAAACATTGACCTTGACATGCACGTTAAGGATACCTATTCTGGACACAGACGTGTCCTCGTGCCGGTTTCACCATGGGTGCTCGTATGGACCAGATTCCCTACCAATCACTTCCCGATGTGCTGCGCAGGCATGCAGCCGAGCTGGGGACCCGACCCGCGATCAAGTTCCGCAAGCAGGGAAGCTTCGTCGTCCTGAACTACGCCCAGTACTACGACCGTGCCCTCATGGTCACCCGCGGTCTTCGCAAGCTGGGGATCGAGCCCGGCGACCGGGTCGCGATCCTCTCCGAGAACCGTGCCGGCTGGATCATCGCCGACATGGGGATCCTGAGTGCCGGCGCCGTCACCGTCCCGATCTACCCCACCAACACCCCCGAGCAGGTAACCTACGCGCTCACCCACTCGGAGGCGCGCATCGTCTTCGTCTCGAACCGCTCCCAGTACCGCAAGCTTTTGAAGTACCACGACGCCTTGCCCCAGCTGAAGCTGGTGGTCTCCTTCGAGCGCTTCCTCGGCGAGCCGGGGCTTCCGGTCACCACCTTCTACCAGCTCTCCGAGATAGACGACCCCATCCTCGACGACGAGCGCCGCGAGATCGAGGGGGTCATCGACGGCATCAACCCCGATAAGCTGGCCACCATCATCTACACCTCGGGGACCACCGGCATCCCCAAGGGGGCGATGCTCAGCCACGGCAACCTCCTTTTCGACGCCTGGTACACCATCAAAAAGGCCGGGGTGCTGGGGGACCGCGAGGTGCTCCTGAGCTTTCTCCCCTTAAGCCACGTGCTGGAGCGTACCGTGGGCTACTACCTGCCGGTCCTTAAGGGGGGGCTCATCGCCTTCGCCGAGAGCTTCGAGAAGATCGCCGAAAACATGGTGGAGGTGAAACCCTCCCTCATCGTCAGCGTGCCGCGCCTCTTCGAGAAGATCTATTCGCGTATCTTCGAGAGCGTGCACCAGCTTTCCCTGTTCAAGCGGACCATGTTCCGGCGCGCCCTCAGCATCGGCAGGCGCTACATCTACGCGCGCTACATCGAGCACCGGGTCGGGCTTTTGCTTCAGGCCCAGTACCTGCTCGCGGACCGGATCATCTTCACCAAGCTGCGCCAGCGCTTCGGCGGCAACCTGAAGCTCTGCTGCTGCGGCGGGGCACCTTTGGACAAGGAGATCAACGAGTTCTTCTGGATTATCGGGATCCCGATCATAGAGGGGTATGGGCTCACCGAGACCAGCCCGGTCATCTGCATCAACACCTTCCAGCAGCTGCGCTTTGGCTCCGTGGGGACTGCCTTGGAACAGACCGAGATTGGGATCGCCCTGGACGGCGAGGTGCTGGTGCGCGGCCCCCAGGTGATGCAGGAGTACTACAAGGACCCGGAAGCATCCCGCGAGGCTTTCGAGGACGGCTGGTTCAAGACCGGTGACATAGGCTACCTCGAGAACGGTTTCCTGTTCATCACGGACCGAAAGAAAGAGCTGATCATCACCGCCGGCGGGAAGAACATCGCGCCCCAGCCCATCGAGAACCTGCTGAAGCGCGACAAGTACATCTCCCAGGCCATCGTCTTCGGGGACCGCAAGCCGTACCTTACCGCGCTTTTGGTCCCGACGCTCGAGCGCCTGATCGAGTTCGCCCTGGAAAACAAGATCAACTACAACGACGTGGCCGACCTGGTGGTGCACGAACCGGTGCGCAAACTCTACGAACAGCGGGTCGCTGCGGCGAACGAGAGCCTGGCCCACTACGAAACCATCAAGAAATTCCAGTTGCTGCCGCGCGATTTCAGCGTCGAGGCCGGAGAACTGACCCCCACCTTGAAGCTGAAACGCAAGGTGATCGCCGAGGCCTACCACGACAAGATCGAGGAGATGTACGCGGAGCATTGAAACCGCGGCCCGTGCCGCTTGGGGGATTACATGAGACAGATCAACAAGGTAGCAGTGTTGGGGGCCGGCGTCATGGGGGCGACCATCGCCGCCCATCTGGCCAATGCCGGTATAGGGGTGCTGTTGCTCGATATCGTCCCCGGTCAGCCGAACGACGCGGAGCAGGCCAGGGGGCTCGGGCTTTCCGACCGGGCGGTGCGCGACCGGCTGGCGGTCCAGGCGATCGCGGGTTTGGGTTCGCTCAAGCCGGCCCCGCTCTACCTTCCCGACTATGCCGCCAACCTCGAAGCGGGCAACCTCGAGGACGACCTGACGCGGCTTGGGGAGTGCGACTGGGTGATCGAGGTGGTGCTGGAGAACCTGGAGGTGAAAAAGCGCCTCTTCGCCGAGAAGGTGGTCCCGAACCTCAAGGAAGGGAGCATCCTCAGCAGCAACACGAGCGGCCTTTCCGTGAACGCCCTGGCCGAGGTGCTTCCCGACGCGGTGCGCCGCAACTTCCTGGTGACCCATTTCTTCAACCCTCCGCGCTACATGCGGCTCATGGAGATGGTCCCCTGCCGGGAGACCGATCCCGCGGTGACCGCGTTCATGGCAGGGTTCCTGGCCAAGAAGCTGGGGAAGGGTGTGGTCTACGCGAAGGACACCCCGAACTTCATCGCCAACCGGATCGGCACCTACGCGGGCGCCATCACCGGGAAGCATATGGAGGAGATGGGGCTCACCGTCGAGGAGGTGGACGCCATCACCGGTCCCGCCCTGGGGCGCCCCAAGACCGCGACCTTTGCCCTTTGGGACCTGGTGGGGATCGACACCGTGGCCCGGGTGCTCGATAACAGCTACGAGGCGCTTCCGGACGACGACGAACGCGAGGTGTTCCGGGCGCCGGAGAGCATCGAGAAGATGGTCGCCGCCGGGCTTACCGGGAAGAAGGCCAAGCGGGGTTTCTACAAGCGGGAGACCGTGAACGGCGAGAGCGTCAAGTTCTACTACGACTACCGCAGCGCAAGCTACCAGCAGGCGACCTCGCCCAAGTTCGCCTCGGTACAGGCAACCAAGCAGATCGACGACCCGGCGCAGCGCATCCGGACCCTGCTCGAGGGGGGCGACCAGGCGGCCCAGTTCGCCTGGAAGACCCTGCGCGACACCCTGATCTACACGGCCAAGCGGATCCCCGAGATCGCCGACGACGTGGTCAACGTCGACAACGCCATGAAGTGGGGCTACAACTGGGAGCTCGGTCCGTTCGAGATCCTGGATGCCATCGGTGTGGCGGTCTTCGTGGCACGCGCCGCAGCCGACGGGGTGGCGGTTCCCGAACTGTTGCAGGGGGTTGAGCGCTTCTACCGGCGCGAGGCTGGCAAAGAGTACTTCTACGACGTGGCGAGCAAAACGTTCCGCGAGATCGAGCGCCCGGCTTCCAGCGTCTCGCTCACCCTCTTGAAGGACGCCGGCCGCGTCATAGAGAAAAACAGCGCAGCCTCGCTCATCGACCTTGAAGACGGGGTCTTCTGCCTCGAGTTCCACTCGAAGATGAACACCATCGGCGGCGACACGCTCTCCCTGATCCAGAAGAGCATCCGGCGCACCGAACAGGACGGGGTGGGGCTGGTGATCGCCAACCAGGGGGGGATGTTCTCCGCAGGCGCGAACCTGATGCTCCTCTCCATGGGGATCGCCGAAGCTGCCTTCGACGAGATCGCCCTCCTGGTGAAGAGCTTCCAGAAGGCGATGATGGCCATCAAGTACGCCCGGATCCCCGTGGTCGCCGCCCCGCACAACCTGGTCATGGGAGGGGGGTGCGAAACCTGCCTGCATTCCGACGCCATCGTCGCGCAGGCCGAGACCTACATGGGGCTCGTGGAGATCGGGGTGGGGATCCTCCCCGCCGGTGGAGGGACCAAGGAGATGGCCCTGCGCGCCATCAAGCTCGCTGACGAGTACGAGACCGACGTGACGCCGTTTCTTTTGAAAAACTACCGCAACATCGCCATGGGGAAGGTGAGCGCATCAGCCGCCGAACTCTACGGTATGGGGTTCCTGCGCCACGGTGACGGCATCACCCTCGACCCCGACAAGCGGATCCACGACGCGAAGTTGAAGGTGCTGGCGCTCGCCGCCACCTACCGCCCGAGCCGCCCGGTCACCGGAGTCAAGGCGCCGGGGCGCAGTATCGCCGCCAGCATCAAGACCCAGCTTTGGAACCTGAAAGAAGGCGGCTTCATCTCCGAATACGACAAGTACCTCGCTTCGGGGATTGCCGATGTGATCACCGGCGGCGACGTCCCTGGCGGCACCCTGATCAGCGAAGAGTACCTGCTTGACCTGGAACGCGAGATGTTCCTCAAGTTCTGCGGCCAGAAGAAAACTGCCGAGAGGATCCAGCACATGCTGAAGAAGGGGAGGGCGCTGCGCAATTAACCGATGGACAATTGACAGTGGAGAATTGACAATGATGTGTCGGCTGAAGGGGTACTTGATCTGTACGTGATCTCGGTATGATCAATCCCCGCGCCACTGGACTCGCTGCACCGCAAAGAGCGACGCTGCGTGTCCCACGCTGTACTACCGGAGGAAGTCATGTCACAGGCAGCTTATATTCTGGCCGCATTCCGTACCGCCGGTACTAAGGCCAAAAAGGGAAAACTCAAGGATGTACGGCCGGACGATCTGGCCACTGCGGCCATCCGCGGTCTCTTGGAGCGCAGCGGCATCGACCCGGCCGGCATCGACGACGTCATCATGGGGTGCGCCTTTCCGGAAGCGGAACAGGGGATGAACGTCGCCAGGCTGGCCGCGCTCAAGGCCGGTATCCCCTACCAGGTCCCCGCCCAGACCATCAACCGCTTCTGCTCCTCGGGGTTGCAGTCGATCGCCTCGGCGGCCGATCGCATCATGGCGGGGTTTGCCGACTGCATCGTGGCAGGAGGCGCCGAGAGCATGACCATGATCCCCATGGGTGGCAACAAGTACAGCGCCAACCCCGGACTGGTCTCCTCCTGGCCCGAGTCCTACGCGTCGATGGGGATCACCGCAGAGCTGGTCGCTGCCAAGTACGGTATCTCCCGCGAGGACCAGGACGCCTTCGCCGCCGCAAGCCACCAGAAGGCGGCGCGGGCCTGGGCGGAAGGGCGCTTCGAGCCGGAGATCGTGCCGGTTGAGGCGGAGTCCTGCCAGATCGTCAAGGGAAAGCCGGTCTGCACCCGCGAGCAGGTGGTGCGTGACGACGGCCTGCGCGCCGACACTACTGCCGAGGTCCTCGCCCAGCTCAAACCGGCCTTCAAGGCCGACGGCACGGTAACGGCCGGCAATTCCTCGCAGATGACCGACGGCGCCGCCGCGGTGCTGGTGGTCTCCGAGGCGTTCCTGAAACGGACCGGAGCCGCGCCGCTGGCGCGCTTTTTGGGCTTTGCGGTACGCGGGGTGCCGCCGGAAATCATGGGTATCGGTCCCATCGAGGCGGTGCCAGCGGCGCTTAAGCTAGCTGGACTTAACCAGCAGGACCTGGGGCTCATCGAGCTGAACGAGGCCTTCGCCTGCCAGTCGCTCGCCTGCATCCGGGAACTGGGACTCGACCCCGAGCTCGTGAACGTGAACGGCGGCGCCATTGCGCTCGGGCACCCGCTGGGTTGCACCGGCGCTAAGCTCACCGCGACGCTCTTGCACCAGATGCAGCGCTCCCAGGTCCGTTACGGCTGCGTGACCATGTGCATCGGCGGCGGCATGGGCGCTGCCGGCATCTTCGAAAAGCTGTAGCGGTTGTATCGGTTCATGCCATGAAAGTGGGGATTGCCGCCCGAAGGGGCTCATGCAGTTGACAATGAAAATTCGCGAGGTGTGTCATGGCGAGCAGGATATTTAAAGGTGCGGAATTCCTTATTGGCGAGACTTCCAAGGACGACGTCTTCATCCCGGAGGACTTCAGCGACGAACAGCGCGAAATAGGGCGCACCACCGAGATGTTCGTGAACAACGAGGTAACCCCGCTACGCGAGGAGATCGAACATCAGCAGTTCGATCACGTGGTGCAGTTGATGAAAAAATGCGGCGAACTGGGGCTTTTGATGATCGACGCCCCGGAGGAGTACGGCGGGCTCGAGCTGGACAAGGCGACCAGCATGCTCGCCGCAGAAAAGATAGCGAGTGCCGGATCGTTTTCGGTCGCCTATTCGGCCCATACCGGCATCGGGACCTTGCCGCTGGTCTACTACGGAACCGCCGCTCAGAAAGAGAAATACCTGGAAAAGATCATCAGCGGGGAATGGATCGCCGCCTACTGCCTTACCGAGCCGGATTCCGGCAGTGACGCCCTGGGGGCCAAGGCGACCGCGACCCTTTCCGAGGACGGCAAATACTACCTCCTGAACGGCACCAAGCAGTTCACCACCAACGGCGCCATAGCGAACCTCTACACCATCTTCGCGAAGATCAACAAGGAGCACTTCACGGCGTTCCTGGTGGAGCGGACCACCGAGGGGCTGAGCGTCGGCCCGGAGGAGAAGAAGCTCGGCATCAAGGGCTCTTCCACCACCCAGATCATCCTCGACGACGCGAAGGTGCCGGTGGAAAACGTCCTGGGCGAGATCGGCAAGGGGCACAAGATCGCCTTCAACGTCCTCAACGTGGGGCGCTTCAAGCTGGGGGCCGCGGTGACCGGCGCCGCCAAGCGCGCCCTCGAGGTAGGGATCAAGTACGCCAACCTGCGCAAGCAGTTCTCCCAGCCGATCAGCTCCTTCGGGGCGATCCGCGAGAAGATCGCCGACCTCACGGCCGAGATCTTCGCCGCGGAATCCCTGGTGTACCGCCTGGCCGGCCTCATCGACGACCGCCTCGCCACCATCCCCAAGGAGACCCCCAACTACTACGACGCCTACCAGCGCGGCATCGAGGAGTACGCGATCGAATGCGCCATCGCCAAGGTCTTCTGCTCGGAAGTGCTGGCCCACGTGGCCGACGAGGTGGTCCAGATCCACGGCGGGTACGGCTTCATCCAGGAGTATCCTGCCGAGGGTTTCTACCGGGACGAAAGGATCAACCGGATCTTCGAGGGGACCAACGAGATCAACCGTTTGCTCATCCCCGGCATCCTGTTGGCCCGGGCCATGAAGGGTGAGATCCCCCTGCAGCGCGAGGCGATGAAGGCGTTCGAGTCTCTCATGACGCCGAGCTTCGAGGAGCTGGACGACAGCGTTCCCTACGCCGCCGAAAAGGCGCTGGTGGCGAACCTCAAACAGGCCTTCCTGGTCCTCTCCGGTGCCGCCGTGCAGAAATTCCAGGCGAAGGTCAAGGACGAACAGGAAGTCCTTCTGGCGGTCGCCGACGTAGCGATCAACATCTTCGCCCTGGAAAGCGCCGTGCTTAGGGCCGAGAAGATGCTGCCGAACCTCAGTGCGGCACGCCGGGCGGCTCTCGACGGTACCGTCAAGACCTTCGCCTTCACCGCGGCCGAGAAAACCGCCAGCGCGGCGCGCAAGGCCGCCTTCTACACCGCGGAGGGAGATACCCTCACCATGCTGCTTGCAGGAATCCGGCGCTTCACCAAGTACGACGCGGCCGGTCTGCTGCAGGCAAAACGCGAGGTCGCCGTGGCAGCCATCGCCGCCGAGAAATACCTCTTCTAGCAGCACCGTACAAAGGAGTGCCGCGCCTGCCGGCCTGGTCCGCTTTTTTCGTTATGAGACAACACACCGTAATGACGCCGTACATGGTCGGCGAGGTCCACTTCTATTCCACCGAGATTGACGGAGAACTGGTGCTCTTCGACACCGGCCCTCCGACCCCGGAAGGGCGCGCCGTCCTGGAGAGCGCGGTAGACCTGAAGCGGTTGCGCCATATCTTCGTCACGCACTGTCATGTCGATCACTACGGCCAGGCTGCCTATCTGGCAGAGCACAGCGACGCCGAGATCTACTTCCCGCGCCAGGATGTCCTTCGTCTGGAGAGGCTCAAGGAGTGGATCGCCGGGGTGCACCGGTTGCTGCGCGCGGCCGGCTTCCCCGAGGAGTACTGCGTCAGGCTCAAGCATCTCTTTTTGTCCCAGGACATGCTGGCGCCCACTCCGCGACGCTACCGTGTGGTGGAGGAGTCGGAGGTGCCGGCCCGGCTGGGAATTGAGGTGATCGCTTGTCCCGGGCACTCGCAGAGCGACCTCGTTTACCGCTACCAGGGCGAAGCGGTGACCGGGGACGTCCTGCTGCGCGAGATATTTCAGTCGCCCTCCCTCGACCTCGACGTGGAGACCTTCGACGGCCGCTTTCGTAACTACGAGGCCTATTGCGCGAGTCTCGTCAAGCTTGCTGCGCTGGAAGGGGAAAAGATCCTGCCGTCCCATCGTCAGTATCTCCCCAGCGTCAATGCGGCGTTGCTCTTCTACGTCAGGAAACTCATCGACAGGGCAGGGCAGGTAAAGCGCTATGCCGGGGTCGACCTGGTAAGTGAGGTGGTGCGGCAAATCTTCGGCCCTTCCTTGACGAACCCCTTCGTGATCTACCTGAAGGCCTCGGAGATCTACTTCATGCGGGATTTCCTGGCTGCGCCTCACCTTCTGCAACAGGCGCTTGAGACAGCTGACCTCTTTGGCCCGGTCGCCGATCTCTTTCATGGCGTGGTAGATGAATGACAGGTGCTCGGGAGCTGTAACAGGTTTAAGCCTGTAAGATTTTTTCCGATAAGTTCTGGAGCCGGAGAACGGTTTGTGGCACAATGGTCCGAGCTTTTTGAGCGGGGCCCGCGCCCTCGAGAGGGGAACTCAACATGGAAGCTTTGCCTGGCAGGCCAAGAGTACTGATCGTCGATGACGCACCTGAGAATGTCCAGTTGCTCACCGAGATGCTGCATGACGACTGTCAAACCGTCTCGGCATCCAACGGGCTGCAGGCCATCAAACTGGCAAACGACGACCCGGCGCCCGACGTCATCTTACTGGACATAATGATGCCGGGGATGAACGGGTACGAGGTCTGCACCCGCCTGAAAGCCGAGCCCAAGACCAGCGCCATTCCCATCATTTTCGTCACGGCCCTCACCGACAAGAACGAGGAACACAAGGGTCTCGAACTGGGCGGCGCCGATTTCATCACCCGCCCCTTCAACTCGAGGCTGGTTAGGACGCGGATCCGCTACCAGCTGGAAATCAAGCGTTTCCGGGCGCTCCACGAGCCGGTTCCGGGTGGCAAGGTCCTACCGCACACCACCATCCAGCTCGAGCTGGCCGAGCGCAGACGCCTCGACGAGGAGAGCGCTGCGCTGAACCTCGAGCTGGAAGCGTTACTGAGTGCCGCGCGCACCGAACGGGACCACCTGGCCAGGCAGCACGATGAGGACCTGCGTCAACTGGAAGAGTTGGGCCGGCTTTGCGAACGCCGCACGAGGGATCTGGGCCTGGTGCAACGAGAGCTGGAGAGCTTCAGCTACTCCATTTCGCACGATTTGAGAGCACCGCTTCGGCACCTGCTGGGGTTCAGCAGCGCGCTCGTCGAAGATTACGGCCCGCAGCTGGACGCCACCGCTCAAAGCTACCTTGGCTGCATCACCAAGGCCGGTCATCGGCTCGAACAGCAGGTAGAGGCTCTGACCCTCCTTTCCCGCATCGCACGCCAGCCCCTCAATCCGGTTACCGTCGATCTGAGTCGCGCGGTTCGCGAGATTGCAGCGGGGCTTGCCGAGCGCTCACCCGGTCGCCAGGTGGAGTGGAGTATCGAGGAAGGCGTTGAAGGGGAGGGCGACGGAAACCTCCTGAAAGTTGTGCTCGAGCACCTGCTGGGTAACGCCCATAAATTCACCGGAAAACTCTCCCAGGCGAAGATCGAGTTCGGCAGGGGGGTGTACCAGGGAAGGGACGTTATTTTCGTGCGGGACAACGGTGCGGGTTTCGACATGCGGTTTGCTGAACGGCTCTTCGGGGTTTTCCAAAGGATGCACAAGGAGGGGGAATTCGAGGGGATCGGCATCGGGCTGGCCACGGTCCAGAGGATCCTGCACCGGCACGGCGGCGCAATCTGGGCCGAGGCTGCAGTCGACGGCGGCGCGACGTTCTACTTCACGCTGCCGACATCCGGCTGATTTCCAGGGGGGAAGCCGTTCGGGTAGGCGTCGAGGATGCGCTGCCGGTAGGCAACGATGTCCTTTTCCAGTGATTGAAGCTGCGCGACCTTGTGCCGGATGCCCGCCAGATGGAACTCGAGTAGTTCGACGAGACGCGGCATGATCTTGTCGGGCTCGCGGTGCTCTTTGTAGATCTGGGCCAGTTCCTGCATTTCCGCCAGCGAAAGCCCGAGTTCCTTGACCTTCAGAATGAACTTGAACCTCAGCACGTCGTCCTGGTCGTAGACCCTGATCCCGCCATCCGTGCGCCGCGGCGGATCCACCAACCCCATCTGTTCATACAGCCTGATGGTACGGGCGGTAATCCCCAGCTTCTTCGCCAGATCACTGATCTGCAGGCAATCCTGAGCATTCAGTCTCATACTTCACCTCTGCGTTAACTACTGATATACGCGCCGGCGTCACCACTGTCAAGACTTGCATTGAGCCCTGACTATGAGTAGCGCTGTGACTGTGGATGCAGGAGTTTCGGTGCGGTAAGAAGAACAGGGATGAGGGAAGGGGTGCAGCTGTCATCGGAACATGATCAGCGTAAAGAGGGCGCTGACTGCGTGGAGTGTGGCCAGGGAGCGCGAAGCCTGAAGTCAAAACGATACTGCGGGATTTCCAGATTCGGCAGCATGACGCTTGAAGGTTTCCAGTCTCTGCTGCATGCCGGTACGGGTTATTGCTTCAGCGGCGTCTGCGTCCCGCACGGTGGTCGCCTGAAGCAGCGCCCGGTAAAACTCGCGCGCCTCGCGGCGATACTCCTCCCTGGCGAAGAACTCCCCCCTGAGTTTGAAATAGAGATCCGCGAAGCTGTTCATGATGAGGGGGTAGATCTTGTTGCCCGACCAGATTGCCATATTGAGGTGCAGCTCCCAGTCGTAGCGCGAAATGGCGCCCGCGCCGTTACTGAGTCTCTTCGAGCGCAGCAGATGTTCCTGAAGCTGTTCCGGCGCATTTTGCACGGCGCGACGGGCGTAGTCGGGGGCGAACTGCAGGCGCAACTCGAGAAGGTGTGAGGCGAGATCGGGGGGGAAATGCTCGCTATTCCTGATGATAGAAGAGAGGAGCTCCAGGTCCCCCTGTGACCAGAAGTTGTTGACGATGGTGGCATGGCGCTGCTGTACCGAAATCCAGCCGGATTTCTGTAGCTTCAGCAGTGCCTCGCGGACCGTGGCCCGGCTCACCGAAAACTGGGCTGCCAGGTCGCGCTCACTGGCCAGATGGCTGCCGGGCTGGGGTTCCCCTTTCAAAAGCGCGTCCACCAGAGCCTTCTCCACGACCTCATAAGACTTTTTCATCGGGATCCTCATCAAAATGTGGTGCACGAGCCGGAAGGTGTACCGCTGCACGCGCTTCAGAAGGTTGCTGGCGGCGTGTTGTGCTAAATTATAAAACATAGTTCTGCAAAAGTGTAAATCTTTTTTTGCTTGGAATCCGCAGAGTGATGCTATTTCCTTATTGCCAGCACCCGCATACCCAGTACGGTTGCGCCCCGAAAGACAACTTTTCCCGGGGTAGGGTAGCGGCACTGCCGTGCTTCTGCTTCCGGTTCTCCGGTGCAGGCCGCACCTCGGTCACAGCCTCCTGTTAACAAGGTTTTATTTGCGAGCGAGTGCCGAGCGTTCGAAAACGACCCCTCTGGCGCTGGAAGGGCGTGCAGCCGTCTCACTGTCTTAACCTGTCGGACAAACAGCAAAATGTCTGGTAGAATTGGTCCGGCGTTGACTTAATGCTTGACGTGCAGGTTAAACATACCTATACACGTGAAAAACAATGAGGTGATGTAATGGAAGCAACCCGAGAAATATACTGGAATGTCGGCCACGGTGTTGTCCTTCCTATGTATCTCTTCACTGCAATCTGTTTTGCCATCTTCGGCTACGGCTTTTACAAGCGTCTCCCCATGTACCGACTGGGAAAGCCGCTCAACCGTCTCGATAAACTCCCTGCAAGAATCTATCTCTACCTGCGCGGCGTCTTCACTCAGTCAAAGGTGCTGCGCATTCCCGAGCCCGGCACGTACCACGGCCTCTTTTTCTGGGGTTTTCTGCTTCTCTTTATAGGCACGCTGCTGATCATGGTCCAGGCCGATTTCAGCGATCCGCTCCTGGGGCTCCGGTTTCTCAAGGGGATCTTCTACAAGGGGTACTCACTGGTCCTCGATATCGCCGGGATCGTCGCGATCATCATGCTGGCGGGACTTGCCGTGCGGCGTTTTGTCAACCCGCCGGAAGGGCTTGAGACCATCGTCGACGACTACCTGATCCACGTGCTGCTCTTTGCTATCCTGGTGACCGGTTTCTTCATCGAGGCTGCGCGCATGGCGGTCACCGAGGTACAGGTGACCCCCCACCTTGCCCGGTTCTCGCCCATTGGTCTGTCCTTGACCGGCCTCTTCGCCGGTCAGTCGGCGGCGACCGTGGAGCAGACGCACCGGATCCTTTGGTGGGTGCATTTTTTCCTGGCCATCGGCTTCATCGCTGCCATTCCCTTCACCAAGTTGCGCCACATCTTCACCACCTCAACCAACTATCTGCTGGTCGATATGAGGACCAAGGGGAGCATCGCCACCCTCGACCTGGAGGACGAGAACGCCGAGCAGTTCGGGGTCGCCAAGGTGACCGATCTCGCCTGGAAGGACGTTTTCGATGCCGATGCCTGCACCACCTGCAAGCGCTGCCAGGACCGCTGCCCCGCATACGCCACCGGAAAGCCGCTCTCGCCCATGAAGGTCATCCAGCAGATCGGGCACATGGCCCAGACCGACCCCTCCGGAAGCCTGGTCCAGGAGGTGACCGAGGAGGTGCTGTGGGACTGCACCACCTGCCGCGCCTGCCAGGACATCTGCCCGGCCGATATCGAGCACGTCAACAAGATCCTGGACATGCGGCGCAGCCTGAGCCTCATGGACGGTGCCTTCCCGGGCGACGAGGTGCGCACCGCCATCAACCACATCGAGGTGAACGGCAACCCCTTCGGATCCGCCTTCGCCACCCGCGGCGACTGGACCGCCGGCCTCGACGTCAAGATCATGGCCGAGGACCGCGACGTGGACGTGCTCTACTTCGTCGGCTGCTACGCCTCCTTCGACAAGAGAAACCGCAACGTGGCCCGCAACTTCGTCTCCATCCTGAACGCCGCCGGGATCAAGGTCGGCATCTTGGGTAAAGAGGAGAAGTGCTGCGGCGAACCGCCGCGTAAGCTCGGTAACGAATACCTCTACCAGAGCACGGCCAACGAGAACCTGGAGCGGATCCGGCACTACGGCGTCAAGCGGATCGTCACCACCTGTCCGCACTGCTACAACACCCTGATGCGCGACTACCGCGACCTGGGGCTCGAGGACGAGTTCAGCGTGGAACACCACTCCACGCTGATTCAGGAGCTCCTGGCCCAAAAACGGATAGCTCTCAAGCCGGAGCCCTTCCTCTTCACCTATCACGACTCCTGCTATATCGGGCGCTACATGGACATCTTCGATCAGCCGCGCAGCGTTTTGGAGTCGTGTGGGGGGAGCATCGCCGAGATGGAGGCGGCCCGCAAGGACAGCTTCTGCTGCGGTGCCGGCGGCGGCAGAATTCTCGCGGAGGAAAAGATCGGTACCCGCATCAACGTGACGCGGGTCAAAATGGCTCAAGAGGCGGGCGCGCCACTGCTCGTTTCCAACTGCCCGTTCTGCCTCACCATGTTCGAAGACGGCATCAAGACCGGCGGGATGGAAGGCGAGATGACCTCGCGCGACCTCGCCGAGATCGTTGCCGAACGGCTTGTCTCGTAGCGGCCCTTTGTGGCGGAAATTTACCGGAGGTGACCTATGAGTTCGAATGATGTCTGCAGCTGCGGAGCGAAGCACACCGGGCACATCTGTATGTTGAAGAGCAAGGGCCTTAACGAGGAAGTGGCGCATCTGACAGAACATCCGACCGTTGCCTGCTTCACCTGTGGCGTCGAGGCCAACTCGTCGGACAATGTTTGTATGCCGGTTCCCCTTGACTAACCTGGTCGTGATGGTTAGGTTCCTGCTGACCGTGGTTCCCTGTTCCGATTCATCCAGCAGCACCTGTGAGGTTCGAAGGAGTAGTTGATGCCCGAATTACCGGAGGTAGAAGTAACCCGCCTCGGCATTACCCCGCATGTCGTCGGCACGTCGGTTGCCGGTGTCCTGGTACACAGCCCCAAACTCCGCGCCATGGTTCCGCCTGAACTCGCAGGCCTGCTCACCGGGCAGCACATCGATTCCGTGCAGCGCCGCGGCAAGTATCTCATCTTCACCTGCCGGGTCGGGTCGCTGCTGCTGCACCTCGGCATGACCGGCCACCTGCGCATCCTCCCCGGAGAACGCACCCCGGGCCCTCACGACCATCTCGACATCCTGCTGAGCTCCGGCGTCATCCTGCGCCTGAACGACGTGCGCCGCTTCGGCTCCATCCACTGGACGACTGCCAATCCCCTGCAGCACGAGCTCCTCTCCGGCATCGGTCCGGAACCGCTCACCGAGGCTTTCACGGGACGCTATCTCTTCGAGAGGACCCGGGGGCGCCGCGTTGCCGTCCAGCGGTTCATCATGGATGCCTCGGTGGTAGCCGGGGTTGGCAACATCTACGCGGCTGAATCCCTGTTTCGCTGCGGTCTGCTCCCGACAACCCTGGCCCGAGAGCTTAGCGAGGCCGACTGCGAGCTCCTGGTCCGGTGCATCAAGGAGACCCTCGCGACCTCCATTGCCACGGGGCGCTCCATGGATTTCGCCCGGGAAGAGAAGAAGCTTGCCTACTTCCCGCAGCAGCTGTACGTCTACGACCGCGCCGGCAAGCCCTGCCGGCGCTGCGGCAACACTATCGAGCGGGGACGGCTGGGCACACGTTCCACCTTTTTCTGTCCCGTCTGCCAGCGCTAAACGGCTCTACCGCCGCCGGTCCGCACCGGACGGGTTTCGGGCGCACCTGTGGTCTTTATGTTCTGGAAACGATGGCGCGGCGGTTACCGGGGAGACCCAGCCTGCCGCTTCAGGAGGATTTATGAGTCGCTTGTTCAGTCCGCTCACGCTGCGCGAAGTAACCTTTAAAAACCGCATCTTCGTCTCGCCGATGTGCCAATACTCCAGCAAAAACGGCATGCCCGGGAACTGGCACCTGGTTCACCTGGGAAGCCGCGCGGTGGGCGGGGCGGCCCTGGTGATGGTCGAAGCGAGTGCCGTCACCCCGCAGGGGCGGATCAGCCCGGACGACAGCGGGATCTGGAGCAGCGAGCATGCCGCAGCCTTTGCGCCGATCGCGGCCTTCATCAAGGAGCAGGGTGCGGTCCCGGCGATCCAGTTGGCCCATGCTGGGCGCAAGGCGTCGACGGATCTCCCCTGGAATGGGGGCGGGCCGCTGGATGCCAAACACCGCGGCTGGCAGCCCATAGCGCCGAGCCCCATCCCCTTCGCGCCGGGGCACCCGGTCCCCCAGGAGGCCACGGCGCAGGACCTGGAGAACATCCTGGGGCAGTTCGCGCTGGCGGCGCGGCGCAGCGCCGAGGCGGGCTTCGAGGTGGCGGAAATCCACATGGCGCACGGCTACCTGCTGCACGAATTCCTCTCGCCGCTCACCAACCTGCGCAGCGATGAACTGGGCGGCAGCCTGGAGAACCGGATGCGCTTTCCTTTGCGGGTCGCCAAGGTGGTGCGGGATACCTGGCCGGAGCACCTACCTGTCTTCGTCAGGATTTCCGCCTCTGATTGGGTGGAAGGGGGGTGGGGGCTGGAAGATTCGCTGGAACTGGCCCGGCAGTTAAAGAAACTCGGCATCGACTTGATCGATTGCTCCAGCGCGGGGCTGGTGCCCGATGCCAAGCTTCCGGTCGGACCGGGCTTCCAGACGCCGTTTGCCAGCGCGATCCGCAAGAAAACCGGGATCGCGACAGGCGCCGTGGGGCTTATCACCGATCCGGCCCAGGCTGAGCAGATCGTTGCTACCGGTTTGGCGGACGCCGTTTTTCTGGCGCGCCAGCTGTTGCGGGACCCGTACTGGCCGCTGCACGCGGCCAAGGCGCTCAACGCAGACCTGCCTTGGCCGGTACAGTACGACCGGGCGAAAAAAGGGTAGGGGGGCTAGTCTGCGGCGGCCACGTGGATCGCCACCAGAACTGCCGCGGCGCCAGCCCACCAGATCCACCGGTAATCGCCGAAGTGGACATCGACGAACTCCTGGAAGGTGAGGCCGTTGTGGGTCTTGCGGGGACGCTCCGATTCTCCCACCGGCGCGGCGCGGGGCTCGTTGGCAGCCAGCACCGTCGCCTTCTGGAGCGCTACCGGGATCGAGAGATCCACTTCCCGTGCCGGCTGATCCGTGCTAGTCTGAGCGACAGCGACAGGCGACGGCTCTTTCAGCGCCGCCAGTTCCTGGGCACCTACGGCAGCGGGCCAGAAGGACATGAGACAGAGCAGGACTATGAATCTCTTGAACATGGGGTTCCCTCCTCGTGACAGTTTGAGTGTAGATTGCGAGTAAGCGGTGAAATGAGTTAAATCGATGAGGTACTGCTGCTGGGCGCCGTACGAGTATAGCAGTGTTTATTTGCGAGTAAACCTTCATAAAGAATTATCAAAGGAGTGAGTATGGAAAGGTATCAAACGAGATATGGCACGGTCGTCAACGTGCAAAGTGGCGTCATGCGCGGCGTCTACGGCTGGATGGGGGGCGGGCTGGCATTGACGGCCTTTGCCGCGATGTATGTCGCCTCGTCGCCGGCCCTGTTGCAGGCGATCCTTGGGAACAGGATCCTCTTGTACGCGCTTCTTTTCGGTGAGTTGGGGCTGGTGGTTGCCGTCAGTGCCGCCATCAACCGGATGAGCACCGCCACCGCGAGTTTCCTCTTCTTGCTGTACGCCGCGCTCAACGGCGTCACCATGTCGACCATCTTCGTGGTCTACACCTCCACCTCGATCGCCTCGACGTTTCTGGTGACTGCGGGGATGTTCGGCGCCATGAGCCTCTACGGCGCGCTCACCAAAAGCGATCTCTCCTCGTGGGGAAGCTTCCTGTTCATGGGGTTGATAGGCGTGGTCATCGCGTCGCTGGTGAACATCTTCCTGCACAGCCCGATGATCTCCTGGGTGCTCAGCGTGTGCGGTGTCATCGTGTTCACCGGGCTCACCGCCTACGACACCCAGCGCATCAAGAGCCAGGGCTACACCGGCCCCAAGGGCGCCATCCTGGGAGCGCTGACCCTCTACCTCGATTTCATCAACATGTTCCTGAGCCTTCTGCGCCTCTTCGGAGACCGCAGGTAGGCGGCAGCAGTACCAGGATAAAAAAAGGCCGGCTGGAGATTTCCAGTCGGCCTTTTTTGTTACGGGCAAAAACTTTAACGGAGCTTGATTCCGTCGGGAAGGATCTCGATCACCCCTTCTTTGTAGAGGTTGCCGATGGCGGTCTTGAAGGTCTTTTTGCTCATGCGGAAAAGCTCGGCGATCCGCTCGGGCGAACTCTTGTCGCCGACCGCCAGGAAGCCGCCGTTTTCCCGCAAGGTGCTCAGCACCACATCTTTACCAGCGGCCAATTCCTGGGTACCACCCTTGCGCAGGGTCAGGTCGATCTTGCCGTCTTCCCGGACCTTGGCCACGTATCCCTTGGTTTTGTCACCCACCCGGTAACGGCCGAACAGTTCGCTCTTGAAGAGCAGCCCGGGGTAGCGCCCGTTGATGATAACCTTCGCACCGAGGTCGCTGAACTCGTAGATCTGCACCTCGACCTCGTCTCCGGACTTGAGCCCCTTGGCCCGGGGTTCGAGAAACTTGGAGATCTTTGCCGAAGCGGCGATGCGCTCGGAACCATCCAGGTAGACCCGGACCAGGTGCGTCTCGCCGACCTGCATCGGGCGTGTCTGCTCGCTGTAGGGGACCAGCAGATCCTTTTCCAGCCCCCAATCCAGAAACGCCCCCACGGCGTTGGTGTCCTTAACGCTCAACAGCGCAAAATCGCCGACTTGCGCTTTCGGCTTCAGCGTCGTGGCAATCAGGCGATCTTCGGAGTCGAGGTAGACGAACGCCTGGATCTCGGCTCCAGGGTAAACCCCGTCGGGTACGTACTTCGCCGGCATCAGGATCTCGCCGTATTCCGAGGCGAGGTAGATGCCGATCGAGCTCAACTTCTTCACTACCATGTGGTTCACTTTTCCTACTTCAAGCATGCGCGGTTTTTCTCCAGTTACCCCTGGTGTCACCGAGGGTTGGTAAGATACATCCTACTTCAGTTCAGATACTATTTTGGCGAAAAGCAATAAGAAAATCGGATTTATCTTACCGATTATTATCCCCTTTTACAAATCCTATTTGTGGTACAGTAGCCGTTATTCCAGCTTTTGCAACCTCACTCGCCCTTTTTAAGAGTGAGCATGTACTAATCATAAAGGTTGTGCCGGGAGCCAACATTGGCTTTTGTCAGTCTTAAAACAAAAATAACAGTGGCCGTGTCGGTCCTGGCGGCCGTGCTGTTGTCACTGCTGGCGCTCTCGGCACAGGTATATTTCGGGAACCAGGTCACAGCGCTCATCTCAAATCAGCAGAACACCTTGCTGACGGCGCTGGCGGACCAGATCGACGATAAACTCAACGCCACGAAAACAGAGGTGCGCGGCGCTGCGAGCCACCTCGGTCCGCTGCTCGCCCAGCACTCAGAGGGCCTTGTCGCGTTCTTCGCCGAGCGTCCGGATACCCTCGCCATGTTCAACAACGGCCTGTTCCTGTTCTCCCCGGCGGGCCGCCTCATCTACGCCTCGTCACCAGAAGCCGAGCTCTCCGGCCGGGACTTCTCGCAGGACGAGTTTTTCAGACAGGCCAGCTCCGCGCGCAAACCGCTTATTTCCGAGCCGTTTTTCTCCGCACAGCGCCACCGTCACCCGATCATCATGGTAACAGCGCCCGTCCTTGACTCGCACGGGGCACTCCTTGGCGTGCTCGCAGGGAGCCTCGATCTTACCAGAAACAACTTTCTCACCACCTTGGCCTCGATCCGTTTGGGACAGCACGGCTACCTCTACCTCTTCAACCAGCAACGCACCATGATCGTGCATCCCAACAAGGAGCGGGTTCTCAGCAGGGACGTGCGCCCCGGCGCAAACCACCTCTTCGACCGCGCCCTCAACGGATTCGAGGGGACCGGAACGACGGTGACCTCCCGCAACGAGAAGGTTATCAGCGGCTTCAAACGCCTCAAGACCACCGACTGGGTCCTGGCTAGCCATGTCCCCTGGTCCGAATCAGGCGCCATTGCCCAGGGTGCGCGACGCTACCTTCTCTGGGCCTTGCTGGTTATCTTTTTGATCACCTTCCTCGTGGTGTGGGTGTCGATGAAGCATCTCACCGCGCCGCTGCTCTGTTTTATCCGGCAGGTCCGGGAGATGAGCGGCGGCAAGGAGGGGCGCTCCCGGGTCCAGATCCAGACCGGTGATGAGATCGGGGTCCTGGCGGATGCCTTCAATCAACTGCTCAGTGAACTGGATGCGCAGAATACGGCCATCAAAAAGCAGCTCGACTTCTCCCAGATGCTCATCGACTGCATCCCGATCCCGGTTTTCTATCAGGATGTGGCAGGGCGCTACCTGGGGTGCAACAAGGCCTTCGAGGAGGTGGTCGGGGTAACGAAACGCGAACTGGTCGGCAGGAGCATGATCGATCCCGCGCTCCCGCAACTGCAGGTTTTTGCGGAAACCGTGGATAGTGCGATCGACCGCACCGAAATCAGGGAAACCGAAACGCTCTATGCAGACGGCCGGCGCCGCAGCGTCATCATGTACCAAACGGCCTTCCCCGCTGCAGACGGCAGCCAAGGGGGCGTTATCGCCGCCTTGCTGGACATCACCGAGCTTAAGGTGGCCCAGGACGCTCACGGCCAGGCGATGCGCAAGTTGCAGTTGATCCTGGACGCCGCAGGCGAGGGGATCTACGGCATCGACCTGGCCGGCTACGTAACCTTTGCCAATCCTGCCGCCCTGAAGATGGTGGGATGGCAGCAGGAGGATCTCCTCGGCAAGCACCACTCGGTGCTGCATCACGCCTCGGGCTCTGAGCCCTTTTGCGTCGCCTCCGGTTGTCCGATGCACCAGGCACTCAACGACGGCCTCACCCGCCAGGTGACCGACTACTCCTTCTGGCACCAGGACGGCACCAGCTTCCCCGTGGAATACGTCAGCACCCCGATCCTGGAGAACGGGACTCTGGTCGGCGCCGTGGTCATTTTCAAGGACACGACCGAGCGCAAGCAAACCGAGGCGCAGTTGACCAGACTGTCGCAGGCGGTGATGCAGAGTCCGGTGCCGATCGTCATCACCGATACCTCCGGAAACGTTGAATTCGTCAACCCCATGTTCAGTAAGCTGAGCGGTTACCTGCCGGAGGAGATTCTCGGGGGATATACGACCAGGTTGCGCTCTGGCAAGACGCGACTTGAGGTGTACCAGAGCCTTTGGAGCACCATTACCGCAGGGAGCGTGTGGGCCGGCGATCTGCAGAACAGGCACAAGGATGGGGACCTTTACTGGGTGCACTGCACGATCTCTCCGATCCGGGATCGCGCCGGAGCCATCACGCACTACATGGCCTTCATGGAGAGCATGACCGAGCGCAAGCAACTCGAAGAGCAGTTGCGCCAGGCCCAGAAAATGGAGGCGATCGGCCAGCTGGCAGGTGGCGTGGCCCACGATTTCAACAACATCCTCACCGTCATCATGGGATTTGGCCAGCTGCTGCAGCACTCCTTAAGCGGCGACCCAGCCAACACCGCGAACCTGAAACAGATTCTGGATGCCGCCAACCGTGCTTCCCACCTGACCAGCAGCCTGCTCGCCTTCAGCCGGAAGCAGGTCATGCTGCTCCAGTTGGTGGAACTGAACGACCTTACCCGCAACCACACCAGGTTCTTGTCGCGGATCATCGGGGAGGATGTCAAACTCGAGACCGTGTTGAGCCCCGAAAACCTGGGCATCAACGCCGATGCCGGCCAGATCGAGCAGGTATTGATGAACCTGGCGACCAATGCCAGGGATGCCATGCCCAACGGCGGCAGCCTGCGCATCGCGACCGAGGCGGTGTACCTGGACCAGGAATTCTGCCGCCAGCACGGCTACGGCGTGGTCGGGCGCTACGCCCTCCTCAGTATCAGCGACACCGGCACCGGCATGGACGCCGAGATGCAGCAGAAGATCTTCGAGCCGTTTTATACCACGAAGCCGTCCGGGCGCGGCACGGGTCTCGGGTTATCCATCGTCTACGGGATCATCAAGCAGCACGGCGGCTACATCACCATCGAAAGCACCTGCGGCATCGGCACCACCTTCAGGATCTACCTGCCGCTGACCGGATCCGGGGCAGGGGAGAGGGCCGGCCAGAGCGCTGCTGACGCGCCTCGAGGTGGCAAAGAGACTATTCTTGTGGTCGAAGACGATGCCATGGTGCGCAACATGGTGGACTCGGTGTTGCGCAGTTATGGATATAGCGTGGTTCTGGCCGAGAACGGTGAGGAGGCGCTGAGCATCTTCGAAACCAGGTGGCAGGAGATCTCCCTGGCGCTTCTGGATGTCGTGATGCCCGGGATGAATGGAAGACAGGTTTGTGAAGCGCTAAGAGCTTTGGCGCCACAGCTGAAAGTTCTCTTTTTGACAGGCTACACGGCAGATGTTATTAAGGACAGGGGCATATTGGTAGACGGGATCGACCTGATACCTAAACCCGCCCAATCTGACGTGCTGGCCAAGAAGATCCGCGACATGCTGGATGCCCGCTGAGGCCAGGACGCACCCTGGCAGTGACGCCCCGCATCCCATCCCCGCCGTAGGTCCAGGCCCCGCCAGCACGCCCGAATCTCATTAAAATTGGAGGTTCTCCGATGATCATCGAAGAGATGACCATGCCCGAGTTCGAAGCCGGTCTCAAGAGCTGCGCGACAGCCTATATCCCGTTCGGCTCGGTCGAAGAGCACGGTAGCCATCTGCCGCTGTCGACCGATACCATCGAGGCCTACGAGGTTGGCAAACGCGCAGCACGGCAGATTCCGCTCTTCGTCGCGCCTCCAATTCATTACGGTTCCTGCCGGTCCACGGCGTGTCATCCGGGAACTATCAGCATCAGTACCGGAACACTTAAGGCGTTGCTCAAGGACATCGTACGTTCGCTGCACTCGCACGGCCTCGAGAACTTCGTGGTCTTGACCGGCCATGCCGGCGGCTCGCACCGTATGGCCCTCCAGGACGCCGGCGAAGAACTGCTTCTGGAACTTTCGGGAATCAACATCGCTGTCGTCACTGAGTTCGATCTGGCCAAGGACCTCGGAGCTCACCTGATAGAAACCCGCGGCGACGCCCATGCCGGCGAGATCGAGACTTCGCGCATCATGCACTCCCATCCGCACCTGGTGAAAGGGACGGCTCCCGAGGAGTACCCTCGCTTCCCGACCGGAATCCTGGTCCGTGACAAGAGAAGTTTCTGGCCCGGAGGTGTCTGGGGCAACCCGGCCAAGGCCAGCGCGGAAAAAGGCGAAAAACTGGAAAGCCTGGTGGCCGATCGCGTTGTTGAGCTGGTAAAGGCACTGGAAAGCCGGCGTTGGTAATTTAGGGTCGGATTGCCTAAAAAAGCGGCTTCCAAATTTGCCCTTTAAATGGGACTTTTTGCCGCGGGCCAGGGGTAGGTATGGGCCATTTTTCCCGCCCGTGGCTTTTCTTGAATCATTCTGGATTTTTTGGCGATTCGACTGCGCCGACGGCTGCTCAAGTCAAAGACCATGGTGAAGGAGGGGGACGACGTCATCGTTGCCTGTTTCTATGATGAGAACTTCCTCGGCCTGTCCAAGCGATCGTGATATTTCCCACGCGGGATGGAGGGGCAGTGATCCGCCTGGCCGTGGCCATGTTTTTTTCAGGCGCTCACAGTGCTGGCCTAGTGCAGGGAGAGGGCAAACCACTCAACGATCGAAATCTTTCCTTTGGGCGTCGCTATAGTTTTTATTTGGTCTGCCGTCCCCATGCTTCTTGGTAACTGCCGTATCTGGAATGCCCCAGACCTTATACTTGACATAATATATCTTATGGGACGTAAATAGTCTCTCCAAGGGGAGGGGCAATTTACCGCTAGGGGAACCTGTGCGCCTTGATCGGCACGGGATCCCCTTTCTGCGTTCTGCGAATCGGGTAGCCCCCGTTCTGTAACACGGGGGCAATTTACGTCAATGATACTCCCTGAGACTCTGTGATACTGATTGACACTGAACCTTGAACCTGATACCCCTAGCTCCAACGGTCAATGAGACCGATTGATACTGGCTGAGACTGGAGAAGAAAAACATGGCAAGGACTATCAAGAAGAAAACCAAGCGAGTGAACCGGACCCCTGACGAGTTGATGCAAGCTCAGTATGAGAAGTCGCAGGCTCGTACTGCTGCTGAAGAGGACGGCTACCTTGATGGGCTGGTTTCCCCTCAGGAAACAAAGGCGTCTGTACCGGTAGCGGCTCCCTCTGCCCCTGCTGGTCTGGTTCCCCTTCTGCTGACCGCTGAGCAAGTCTGTCAAATGCTCGGCGTCTCGCGTGCTCACTTCTTCCGTCTCAAAAAAGCGGGTTCTGTTCCCCCCGCTGTCAGTCTTGGCGGTCTTGTACGCTATCGCCGCGAAGATATTGAGGAATTTGTAAGACAACTAGAGCCTAGTCCATAGGCAAGGCCATTGTCGCAGGGCCGAGCGCCTCTGGGCGCGCACGTCGGCCCGGGTTTGCGACGGCTTTGGCCCTTTGCCTGTGGGCATGGCGGCTCACTAGGAGAAAAACCAATGAAAGCAATGAATTCTGAACTTCCTTCATCCGCCCGGTGTCTGGATCGCCGGCTTACGGTGCGCCTTGACGGTGATCGGTTCGCCGCTCTCGAGCGGATCGCTCAGACTGAGGGCTTTAACGCCTCGGTGATAGTCCGTCACCTTGTCTATCGCTTCATCGCCGAGAAACAGCGCTACAGCGCGGTAAGGGGGTAGCGGCATGGGCACTAGAAGCCAAGCAGTCTCCCCTATTCCGTCGAGCTTTGCGGCACCGGACGTTAACCGGCTGCTGTATGACCTCAACAGCGTGTTCAACCCGCTTCACCCTGGCTGCGAGGTCAGTTTTCAGGTGTCAGCAGTCCGGGAGGGTTACGTTTTCCTGTCCGTGGCGCTCCCTGAGGGTCTTACAAGGGCCTATATCGCCCTGCTTGAGTCCATGACCCTCATGCTGCGTAGCGTTGACGTTAAAGCGCGTTCTGCTGCCGCACAGTCAAAGGTCTGCGACCTCTCGGTACAGGAGCGCAACATACAACGCGTTGCCGATTTCGAGGCCAAGGCTGTAGCTCACTATGATCGCTTCATCGCCAAGGGGTGTGACTCGGCGGAAGCTGTCAGGCTGACCAACGCTGCGCTTAAGAGCGAGGGCGAATCTCTCGCCTACTACCAGTGGGTAAAGGACGCCATACGCAAGGCTGGCCGGTTCCGGAAGCATCGCAGGTAATGGGCCAGGGCCGGGGCTCTGCCTCGGTCTTGGCACGATTCCACTGAAAGGGGGGTGACTACCTGGAAAACCTGTGTTACACGTCCGACAAACTGAACCTTTGTCAGACGGACCACCTGTGACGCTAGGGGGATGGGGATGGATTATGCTAAGCATCCGGTTTAATTACATAAACTATATCTTATGGGACGTAAATAGTCTCTCCAAGGGGAGGGGCAATTTACCGCTAGGGGAACCTGTGCGCCTTGATCGGCACGGGATCCCCTTTCTGCGTTCTGCGAATCGGGTAGCCCCCGTTCTGTAACACGGGGGCAATTCCCCGTAATGATACTCCCTGAGACTCTGTGATACTGATTGATACTGAACCTTGAACCTGATACCCCTAGCTCCAACGGTCAATGAGACCGATTGATACTGGCTGAGACTGGAGAAGAAAAACATGGTAAGGACTACCAAGAAGAAAACCAAGCGAGTGAACCGGACCCCTGACGAGTTGATGCAAGCTCAGTATGAGAAGTCGCAGGCTCGTACTGCTGCTGAAGAGGACGGCTACCTTGATGGGCTGGTTTCCCCTCAGGAAACAAAGGCGTCTGTACCGGTAGCGGCTCCCTCTGNGCTCGGCGTCTCGCGTGCTCACTTCTTCCGTCTCAAAAAAGCGGGTTCTGTTCCCCCCGCTGTCAGTCTTGGCGGTCTTGTACGCTATCGCCGCGAAGATATTGAGGAATTTGTAAGACAACTAGAGCCTAGTCCATAGGCAAGGCCATTGTCGCAGGGCCAAGCGCCTCGGGGCGCGCACGTTGGCCCGGGTTTGCGACGGCTTTGGCCCTTTGCCTGTGGGCATGGCGGCTCACTAGGAGAAAAACCAATGAAAGCAATTAATTCTGAACTTCCTTCATCCGCCCGGTGTCTGGATCGCCGGCTTACGGTGCGTCTTGATGGTGATCGGTTCGCCGCTCTTGAGCGGATCGCTCAGACTGAGGGCTTCAACGCCTCGGTGATCGTCCGTCACCTGGTCTATCGCTTCATCGCCGAGAAACAGCGCTACAGCGCGGTAAGGGGGTAGCGGCATGGGCACCAGAAGCCAAGCTGTCTCCCCTATTCCGTCGAGCTTTGCGGCACCGGACGTTAACCGGCTGCTGTATGACCTCAACAGCGTGTTCAACCCGCTCCACCCTGGCTGCGAGGTCAGTTTTCAGGTGTCAGCAGTCCGGGAGGGTTACGTTTTCCTGTCCGTGGCGCTCCCTGAGGGTCTTACAAGGGCCTATATCGCCCTGCTTGAGTCCATGACCCTCATGCTGCGTAGCGTTGACGTTAAAGCGCGTTCTGCTGCCGCACAGTCAAAGGTCTGCGACCTCTCGGTACAGGAGCGAAACATACAGCGCGTTGCCGACTTCGAGGCCAAGGCTGTAGCTCACTATGATCGCTTCATCGCCAAGGGGTGTGACTCGGCGGAAGCTGTCAGGCTGACCAACGCTGCGCTTAAGAGCGAGGGCGAATCTCTCGCCTACTACCAGTGGGTAAAGGACGCCATACGCAAGGCTGGCCGGTTCCGGAAGCATCGCAAGTAATGGGCCAGGGCCGGGGCTCTGCCTCGGTCTTGGCACGATTCCACTGAAAGGGGGTGACTACCTGGAAAACCTGTGTTACACGTCCGACAAACTGAACCTTTGTCAGACAGACCACCTGTGACGCTAGGGGGATGGGGATGGATTATGCTAAGCATCCGGTTTAATTACATAAACTATATCTTATGGGACGTAAAGGTTGACAGAGGAAGGGGCGTGCAGGAATTACTGAAGGGTGCGGATATCTCCTTTACACTGTGACCCGGGCCGTGCCATTATCGAAGGTCCGGCACTCACCTCAGGAGACCTTGGAACATTCAGCAGAGTCCGCAGCTCTTCTGGTGCAGTTGCCAACGTGTCACAGTGCATTCACTTGAAATTAACTCTCGAGCCGTTCAGGTTCAGGTTGTTCATACTCCAGATAGACATCACGAAACCTGCGTTGTGGTTGTTGCGCGCGCTATTCGAGATCCCCTACTTGGTAATTCAATCCAACTTCCGGTGCAATGATGAAAAGACTTCTCGGCAGACTCGATCCTGGCGCAATCAGCTCGGAGCAGCGCCCCATGCTCCGCTTCCTGGTGATCCTTACCGCGGCCTCCACTATCGGCCTCCAGGGGTACACCATCCTCTTTAACAACTTTGCCGCAGAAATGGTGCATCTCGATGGCAGCAAAGTCGGCATTATCCAGTCGATACGGGAAGTTCCAGGACTTCTCACCCTGCTTCTGGTATTTGTCCTGCTCCTGGTGCGCGAGCACAAGCTGGCTGCTCTTTCCGTGGCGCTCCTGGGTCTGGGAA
This sequence comes from Geomonas silvestris, assembly GCF_014193515.1. Classification (GTDB taxonomy): domain Bacteria; phylum Desulfobacterota; class Desulfuromonadia; order Geobacterales; family Geobacteraceae; genus Geomonas; species Geomonas silvestris. The sequence continues at coordinate 178,682 of NZ_BLXX01000006.1, forward strand.
CCGGCATCACCGGCCTGTTTCCCAGTTACGGATGGCTTATCTTTACCACAATCTTGATGAGCTTTGGCTTTCACTACTATGAAAGCACCAACCAGTCCCTTACCCTGCAGTATTTCTCTACGGCGGTCTCCCCTCTCATCTTTGGCAGATTGCGGGCGCTTGGGGCAATTTCAAGCGTTGCGGCAGGTTTGCTGGTCTATGTACTTGGTGCGTTTGCACAATATCGAGAGATGTACCTGGTCATAGGATGCCTTGTACTTGCTGCCGGATTATGGGGACTCTTCCAGAATCCCACCCACGCCAGCGTCATCCCGCAACGCAAAAAGATGATCCTACGCAGGAAATATACCCTTTTCTACCTGCTCACCTTTTTGTCGGGTGCCCGCCGGCAGATATTTGTCGTCTTCTCCATTCTCCTTCTGGTGCAAGTTTTCCACTTCTCGGTCCGCGACATGACGCTGCTTTTTGTGGTAAACAACATCGTGGGGTACATCCTCAACTCGATGATAGGCAAAGCCATCAACCGCTTCGGAGAGCGTTTCATCTCCTCCATCGAGTACACCGGCGTCATCGTTATTTTCCTGGTCTACGCCTTCAGCACCTCGAAAAACATGGTGATGTTCATGTACATTCTGGACAATATCCTCTATAACTTCGACGTTTCCATCCGGACTTATTTCCAGAAAGTTGCCGATCCTGCCGATATCGCCTCGTCCATGTCCGTCGGATTCACCATAAATCACATCGCGGCTGTGTTTCTTCCGGCCCTGGGCGGCTACTTCTGGATGATCGACTACCGCATCCCCTTTGTTGCCGGAAGTCTCCTCGGTGTCGTATCCTTGATTACAGCTCAGTGGATGCGCGTTCCTCAGAAAAACATCACCCAGGAAGATGTTGCAGAACTTGACCTAGCTCCAGAACCCGACTGACAGGAGGCTCCCATGTTCAAAAGGATCGACCACATAGAGATTATCCCCAGTGATTTCGACAAATCCCTCGCCTTCTACACCGACGTCCTCGGCTTTGTCGTCAAACAGCGCATCCCGGTGAACCATGCGCCAATGGAGGAAATTGCCTATCTGAAGCTGGGAGATACGGTGTTGGAGCTGATGCGGGTGCCGACGGCCGCCTGTGCCACCACCGAACCCTGGAGCGTAGGGTACCGCATGATGGCACTTCAGGTGGAGAACATGGCAGAGGCGTTGGAACACCTGGAGGTGCAGGGCGTTCCGGTGACCTGGGGTCCCATCGACCTCGGCGACTCCATCCGGGCCGAGATCAGGGATATCGATGGATTGTCGATCGAACTGAGACAGTGGAAGTAAGGCGGGGACTAGTGACATTTTGCGGGGTTCGACCGCACAAGATAATCGAAAAAAGACTAAGGGGACTAAGGGCTTGGAAGCGTTGCTACTTCCAGTCCCTAGTCCCCTATTCTTTTCCCTGCAGTTACCCCCCTGCCCTACTTGAAGGTTTTCAGGATGTAATCCGCGATAGCTTTCGCTTCTTTCTGCGGCAGGGTCTTCTCGTCGAACTTGGTCATCCCCGGGCCGGGGTTGCGCATCTTGGCAATGATATCCTTGTCGGCTTTGATCCCGTGCGCCGCCAGGGACTTCTTGCTCAGGGTCTTGTCGGCTTTCATGATGTTGCCGCCCTTGGGATGGCAAGCACCACAGTGCTTATCGAATTCTGCCTTTGCATCTTCCTTGGCGAAACCGGGTGCGGCAAAAACAGTAAGCGACAACATAGCTGCGGTGGCGATAAGAACCTTTTTCATGCTAATCCTCCTTGTAGTCAGGTAAGTAGTACGTACCTATCAGTTATGACAAAGCACGGCGGAGAAATGTTAGACTAGATTTTTCGTTTGTCAATCACGCGAGATGCTTTTCCTTCTGCACGCGGCAGGCTGTTCGGCTCAACCAGCTTCACCACGGCACCCACCCCAAGCACCGAATCGATCTTCTTTTCGACCTTGTCCAGAAACGCCTTCTGCATCTTCATTTCGTCGAAGAAGATGTTCTCGGTGACCTCGATTCTCACCTCCAGGGTATCCAGGGCCCCCTGGCGGTCGACCACCAACTGGTAGTGCGGCTCGCACCCCTCAACCGCGAACAGCACGTCCTCGATCTGCGAAGGGTAGACGTTGACCCCCTTGATGATGAGCATGTCGTCGGAGCGCCCCATGGTCTTCTTCATCCGGACCGTGGTCCTGCCACAGGCACAGGGGGCGAAATCGAGCGAGGTGATGTCGCGGGTGCGGTAGCGCACCATCGGGAAGGCCTCTTTTGTGAGCGAGGTCAGCACCAACTCCCCGATGCTCCCCGGCGGGAGGGTCACTCCCGTGTCGGGATCGATAATCTCGGCGATAAAGGCATCCTCGGAGATGTGCATGCCGCACTTGTTGCCGCACTCCCCCGCCACGCCTGGTCCGATCACCTCGGAAAGCCCGTAGTTGTCGGTGGCAGAAATGCCCAGCCGGTTCTCGATCTCGCGGCGCATCGACTCCGACCAGGGCTCGCCGCCGAACAGGCCGACCTTGAGCGAGAGGCTCTTCGGGTCGATCCCCATCTTCTCCATGCGCTCGGCGATGGTCACCGCGTAGCTCGGAGTCGAGACCAGCGCCGTGGTCTTATAGTCCTGCATGATCATGATCTGTTTTTCGGTGTTGCCTGCCCCCATCGGGATAACCGAGGCCCCGATCTGCTCCGAACCGTAGTGCAGGCCGAAGGCGCCGGTGAAAAGGCCGTAGCCGAAGGCGATCTGGACCACGTCGTCGCTGTTGACCCCGGCCCCGGTCATGAAACGCGCCACCAGGTTGGACCAGACCTTAATGTCGTGCTTGGTGTAGCCGACCACGGTCGGTTTTCCGGTGGTGCCGCTCGAGGAGTGAATGCGCACGACCTCGCGCAGCGGCACCGCGAACATGCCGTAGGGGTAGTTGAGGCGCAGGTCCTCTTTGGTGGTGAACGGGAGTTTCGAAAGGTCGGCAAGCGACTGAACGTCTTCCGGCACGATCCCCAGCTCCTTGAACTTGTTCCGGTAGCAGGTGACGTTCTTGTAGACGCGATTCAAGGTCGCCTGGAGTCGCTCCAACTGAAGCTGCTCGATCTCCTCGCGCGGCATGCATTCATATTCAGGATCAAAAATCTGCATAGATTCTCCCATGAATCAATGTACGATTGACAATGGACAATGGACAATTAAACCCAGAACCTGATCACACGCTCAAAACGGGCGTTGATACCGCAGCCGACGTGTGCCAGCCAGTCGGTCCTGCGTTCGTTGTCAATTGTCAATTATCAATTGTCAATTGCTTCTCAACGTTCCCAGATCTCTTTCTTGTCACGTCCCAGATAAGCACGTTGTACGTCCTTATTCTCCAATAGTTCAGCTGCCTTTCCTTCAAGAATCAATTTTCCTGTCTCAAGGACATAGCCGCGGTCGGCGATTTTGAGCGCGGCCCGGGCGTTCTGCTCGACAAGGAGGATGGTGGTCCCCTCCTCGCTGCGCAGCCGCTGGATGACCTTGAAGATGTCCTGCACGACGAGCGGGGCGAGTCCCATGGAAGGCTCATCCAAAAGCAGCAACTTGGGACGCGCCATGAGGGCCCGGCCGATCGCCAGCATCTGCTGTTCCCCTCCGGAAAGGGTACCCGCCGCCTGGCGCCGGCGTTCCTTGAGCCGGGGAAACACCTGGAACATCCGCTCCAGGTCGCCGGCGATCTCGTCTTTTTGGCCGCCGCTTCGGTAGCGCAGATAGGCCCCCAGTTCCAGGTTCTCCTCTACGGTGAGCGGGTTGAAGACCTGGCGCCCCTCGGGGACCTGCGACAAGCCGAGCGAAACGACGCGGTCGGCGGCAAGCCCGCTGATCCCCTTCCCTTCCAGCAAGATCTCGCCGCCGGCGGCGGGAATGATCCCGGAAAGGGTGTTCAATAATGTCGTCTTGCCGGCACCGTTGGCACCGATGAGGGTCACGATCTCGCCGCGATTGAGGTGCAGCGAGACGTTTTTCAAGGCGTGGACCTTGCCGTAGTAGGCGTTTATGTTCTTGATCTTCAGCATAATTTCGTCTGTCCCTGCGGCTGATCTATCCCGCTACTCCTCGCCCAGATAGGCAGTGATCACCGCCTGGTTTTCCTGGATCTCGCGCGGCGTACCTTCGGCGAGCATGGTTCCCAGGTTCAGGACCACCAGCGCGTCGCAGATATCCATCACCAGGTCCATGTCGTGCTCCACCAAGGCGACGGTCACCCCGTGGTCGCGGATCCGCTTGATCAGTTCCGCGAGCTCTGCAGTCTCCCGGCTGTTCAGGCCCGCGGCAGGCTCGTCCATGAGCAGGAGTTTGGGCTCCAGCGCCATGGCGCGGGCAATCTCCAAGAGCCTCCCTTTGCCGAAGGGAAGCGTTCCCGCCTCGACGTCAGCCAGGTCGGTGATGCCGGCAAATTCAAGCCATTCTTTTGCCTTCTCGCGGATCCGGCGTTCTTCCTTCATCTGCCAGGGCATCCGGAGCGAACAGGCGAAAAGCCCGCTGGAGCTTTGGGTGTGCAGCCCCACCATGACGTTTTCCAGCACGGTCATCTTCCCGAAAAGTTCGATGTTCTGGAAGGTGCGCACCACCCCCAACTGCGCGCGGCGCTCGGGGGGGAACTGGGATATGTCCGTTTCCTCGAAGAGCACCTTCCCCTCCGAGGGGGGATAAATCCCGGTGGCGATGTTGAAGAGCGTGGTCTTGCCGGCGCCGTTGGGGCCGATGATCCCGGTGATGGAGCCCTTGGCCACCGTGAAGCCGATCCCCTGCAGCGCGGTCAGTCCGCCGAAACGTTTGCCGATCCCCTCGAGTCTAAGCATTGCCGCTCCTTGCCGGAACCAGGCGCCGCAGCAGCGCCGGTATGCCTCGCACCATTCCTCCGGGAAGGTAGATGGTCATGCAGACCAGCAAAAGGCCGTACACCACGATGTCGTAGTCCTGGAAGGTGCGCAGCAATTCAGGGAGCAGGGTCAAAAGAAGCGCCCCCAGGATCGAGCCGTAGACGCTCCCCAGCCCGCCGATGACCACCATGGTGAGCAGCTCGACGGAGATGTTGAAACCGAACGAAGTTGGAGAGATGAAGGTCATCACGTGGCAGTAAAGGCTGCCGGCGATGGCGGAGATAAGGGCAGACAGGGTGAAGACCTGCACCTTCATGAGCCGTGCGTTGACCCCCATGACCCGCGCGGCAACTTCAGAGTCATGGATGGCGCGCAGGGCGCGGCCGTAACGCGAGTTGACCAGGTTGAGGCTGAGCAGGATGACCGCCAGGGCAAAGCTCCAGACCAGGTAGTAGTTCTTGAGGTCGGAATCGAAGCTGAAACTGCCGATGGAAAGGTTCGGAATCCCGGAAAGACCCGAGGGGCCGCCGGTTAGATCGACGGTCTCGTTGAAGGCGATGTGTGCAATGACCCCGACGCCTAGGGTCGCCATGGCGAGGTAATGACCCTTAAGGCGCAGCACCGGAAACCCGATGGCGAAGGCAAACCCGGCAACCACGAGTGCGACCAGGACCATCGAGAGCCAGGGATCGAAAGCGTACTGGGTGGTCAGGACGCCGGAGCCGTAGGCGCCCAGGCCGAAGAATGCCGCCTGACCGAGGGAGATCTGTCCGGCGTAGCCCAATAGCAGGTTGAGCCCGAGCGCGAGCATGCTGTTGATCCCCACGAAAATGAGCACGTTGGTGAGGTACCCCGTGGACAGCGGCAAGGGCAGCGCGAAAACCACCAGGCAGAAAACCAGGAATTTGAGTTTGTCCGATTTCATGCAACCTCAAGGCGAGAAACGGTTCTATGTTCTAAGTTCTACGTTCTAGGTTAAAGGCAAAAGAATCAGTTCTATGCCTAGCTTTTACGTTAATGGCAAACAAACGGTCGAGTATTCACCTTCCCGACTTTCCTAAAACCCCAAATGCATCGCTCCTGCAAATCCCCAACTGACGCAGCGACTACGGGCAGGTTCCAACATAGAACCTAGAACATAGAACGTAGAACAGCTTCTAAGTCTTTAAACCCGCTCCGTCTCACCCTTCTTGAAAAGCCCCTGGGGACGTAAGAACAGGATGAGCAGCAGGATCAAAAACGCGATGGCGTCCTTGTATCCGGAAGAAATCAGACCGGCGCCCAGCGATTCGAGGGTACCCAGGATGATCCCCCCGAGGACGGTTCCCAAACCGCTCCCCATGCCGCCCATGATGGCAGCACAGAATCCCTTGAGCCCCAGCATGACACCGACGTCGTAGGCGGTCATGGTGAGCGGCGCGATGATGACCCCCGCCAGGGAGCCCAAGGCGGAACTGATGACGAAGGATAAGAGGACCATGCGCCCGACGCTGATCCCAACGAGGTTCGCAGCCTTGCGGTTGAAGGAACAGGCCCGCATCGCTTTGCCGCTTATGGTGTGGTGGAAAAAGAGACGGCTTGCCACGATCACCAGGATGGTGACGCCGAAAATCCAAAGATGCTGCGGCAGCAAGGTAGCGCCGGCGATTTCCAGAGGGGTGTTGCCGGAGAACGGCGGAAGCACCTGGGTGTCCTTGCCCCAAAGGAGCATCACTACGCCGCGGATCAGGATGCTCGCACCGATAGTGATGATGATGAGGCTCAAGGGGGTGGCGTTTTTCAGGGGGCGGATGGCAAGCCGCTCGAAGGCCAGACCGACTGCCGTCGTGCCCAGAACTGCGGCTACGACGGCGGCCAGGAGAGGGAGTTTCAGCACGTTCAACGCGAAGATGGTCATCACACCGCCCAGCATGACGAACTCACCTTGGGCGAAGTTGATGATGCCGGTGGAGTTGAAGATGATGGCGAAGCTGAGGCCGATCAGGGCGTAGATTGCTCCGGTTGCCAGCCCCGAAATGACGAACTGCGTTATCTGGTTGAGAAGATCCATAGGGACGCTACTTCACCAGCGCCCAATCTTTTTTCTTCACCTCGACCAGCACGAAGGCGTCCTTGGTGAGGCCGGCGTGGTCGCGGGGCGAGTAGCTGAAGACACCGCCGATGCCGGCAAACCCGCGGGTGGCCTCCAGCTGGTTGCGGATCCCGTCGGGGGTGTCCCCTCCCCTTTCGATGGCACCTTTCAAGAGCATCACGGCGTCCCAGGCGTGGCCGCCGAAGTGGTCGCCCGCGGCACTGAAGTGGCGCTGATAGTCCTTTACGAAGGCGAGCAGCGAGCCCTTCTGCTTGTCGGTTTTGGGGAGCAGGTCTGCGACCAGGACCTTCCCGGAGGGGAGCCTGATCCCTTCGGCTGCATCCCCGGCCAGGTCGATGAACTTCTTCGAGGAAACGCCGTGGCTCATGTAGAGCGGCAGTTTAAGGCCGAGCTGCTGCGCGTTGCGCGCGATGACTGCCGGGCCCGGATTGGTGCCCCAGCAGATCAGCGCCTGGGCCTTAGAACCGCGGATCTTGGTGAGCTGCGCGGTCATGTCCGGGTCTTTCGGCCCGTAGGTGTCGTCGGCGACGATCTCGATCCCGTAGCGCGACGCCTGGCTCTTCAGCTGCTCGCGGCCGGAAGACCCGAAGGAATCGGACACGGTCAGGATGGCGACCTTGCTCTTGCGCTCCTTCTTGAGCTGCTCGTAGATGCGTGCGACCGCCAGGGTGTCGTTTTGCGCCGTCTTGAACACGTACTTCTTGACCGGCTCGGTGATCTTGATCCCGGCGGAGCAGGAGATCATGGGGATGTGCGCCTTCTCTACGACCGGGATGACAGCCATGGTGTCGCCCGTCGTGCTGGGGCCGACGATGGCGACCACGTGGTCGTTCTTGATGAGCTTGTTGGCGAGCTGCACCGCCTTGGTGGCGTCCCCGCCGGTATCGTAGACGACCAGCTCGAGCTTGCGCCCCTTGATGCCGCCGGCCTTGTTGATCTCGTCGACAACCATCTGGGCGGCGTTACGCTCCGGCTCGCCGAGGAACGAGGCAGGACCGGTGACGGCAAACAGTGCGCCGATCTTGATCGGAGCGGCTGCCAGGGCCGCCGAGGCGAAGCTCAGCAGGGAGACCACGGCCAGTGCGGCAGATATCAGACGTTTCATCGGTTCCTCCTAAAAAGACCAACAAATTAAGGTAACAGTGCCCAATCGCCCTTCTGGATCCGTACCATCTCGAAGGCGGAGAGATCCAGGCCGTTGTGATCTGCCTGGGTGATAGTGAAAACGCCGGAGATACCGACCATTTTCCCGTTTTTTTCGATACCGTCCCGGATCTGCGCGGGGGTCGTCGCCCCTTTTTTAAGGGCGCCGGCCACCAGCTGGAATCCGTCATAGGCATACCCCCCGAAGGTGGAGGCCTCCACGCCGTAGGCTTTCTTGTAGGCGTCGGCGTACTCCCTGAGAAGTTTCGCCTGAGGATCCGTCTTCTTCAGCAGGTGGTGGACGGCCAGTTTTCCTGCCGGCAGCGTGGTCCCCTCGGAGGCTTCTGCCCCGGCAAGCTCGATGAACTTCTTCGAGGCGACGCCGTGGCTCTGGTACACCGGGATCTTGAGGCCAAGCTGCTGCGCGTTCCGGGTGATCAGCGCCGGACCGGGATTGGTGCCCCAGCAGATGATGGCGTCGGGTTTGGCAGCCTTGATCTTGTAGAGCTGCGGCGTCATGTCGTTGTCCTTCGGGGAATACACCTCGTCGGCGACGATCTTGAAGCCGCGCTTGCCGGCCATCTGCTTCAGCTGCTCGCGACCCGACGCGCCGAAAGAATCGGAAACGGTCAAAAGCGCGATGTTTTTCTGTTTCCGCTTCTGCGCCTGGATCAGGATCTTTTCCGCTGCCACGTGGTCGTTGGCGGGGGTCTTGAAGACCCATCGTTTCACCGGCTCGGTGATCTTGATGCCGGCCGCACAGGAGATGAGCGGCACCTGCTCCTTCTCGGCTATCGGAATAACCGCCATGGTCTCTCCGGTGGTGCTGGGGCCGATGATGGCGACCACCCGGTCGTTCTTGATCAGCTTGTTGGCGAGCTGAACGGCCTTGGTAACGTCGCCGCCGGTATCGTAGGAGACCAGTTCAATCTTAGATCCCTTGATCCCACCCTTGGCGTTCACCTCTTTCACCAGCAGTTCCAGGGTGTTTTTCTCAGGCTCACCGAGGAAGGCGGCAGGACCGGTGACGGCGAAAAGGGCGCCGATTTTTATGGGGCCTGCGGCACAAGCAGGACCGGCTACGCACAGCAAGATGACACAGCAAAGCCAAAGACACTTTTTCAAAATACCCCCTGTTACAGCCAGTTAAATGAGCAAGCCGGAGCTGGAAGAAAAAAGTGGAGCTTGACTAGCGGTACCTCGCAGGTGCCAGCAGACATGGCAATTACGGCGATTCAAAGATCAGTGCCAGGGTTCGCAGAGAACCGAGGCGACAAAACTGCGGCACAGGTGGTGTCGCTAGATGTTGTAGAGCCGCTCGCCCGGAAGGATCTGGAACCCCTTGCCGGTCAGGGTGGAGATGGCCTTCGCGGTTTCGTCGAAGCGGAAGATCATGACCGCATTTTCGCCGCAGCGCTCCACGAAGGCGTACATGTACTCGACGTTGATGCCGTCGGCGTCGAGCGCCTGCAGGATGTCGGCAAGCCCGCCGGGACGGTCCGGGATCTCGACGGCGACCACCTCGGTCTTGCTGACGGTGAAGCCGCGCTCCTTGAGGACGCTCTTGGCCTTTTCGGTGTCGTTCACGATGAGGCGCAGGATCCCGAAGTCCGAGGTGTCGGCCAGGGACAGGGTGCGGATGTTGATGCCGGCATCGCCGAGGATGCGGGTGACCTCTGCCAGCCTGCCGAACTTGTTTTCGATGAATATGGAGATCTGCTCAACATGCATCTGATTGTCCCCCTTAGGCTTTTTTCCTGTTGTCGATGACCCGCTTGGCCTTTCCTTCGCTGCGGGCGATGCTTTTCGGCTCCACCAGGCGGACTCGGCTCGTAACGCCGAGCATCTCCTTGATCTGCTTTTCGATGCGCTGCGAGAGCGCCTGGAGGTGCTTGATCTCGTCGGAGAAGAGGTGCTCGCCCACCTCGACCTGGACCTCCAGGGTGTCGAGGTTCTCCTTGCGGTCCACGATGAGCAGGTAGTGCGGCTCGACCCCTTCCACGCTCATGAGGATCGATTCGATCTGGGACGGGAAGACGTTGACGCCGCGGATGATGAGCATGTCGTCGCTGCGCCCGCTCATCCGGGTGATCCGGGCATGGGTGCGGCCGCAGACGCACGGCTCGTAGGTGAGCGAGGTGATGTCGCGGGTCCGGTAGCGGATCAGCGGGATTCCTTCCTTGGTGATGGTGGTGATGACCAGCTCGCCCTCTTCCCCTTCGCCCAGGACCTCGCCGGTCTCCGGGTTGATGATCTCGGGGATGAAGTGATCCTCCCAGATGTGCAGCCCCTTCTTCGCCTGGTGGCACTCGATGGCGACGCCCGGACCCATGATCTCGGACAGGCCGTAGATGTCGACGGCGGTGAGGTTCAGCTTCGCCTCGATATCGGCGCGCATCTCCTCGGACCAGGGCTCGGCACCGAAGATCCCCACCTTCAGCTTCAGCTCGCGGAAGTCGATCCCCTCTTCCTTGGCGGCTTCGGCCATGAACAGCGAGTACGACGGGGTGCAGGTAAGCACCGTGGAGCCGAAGTCCTGCATGATCATGATCTGCTTCTTGGTGTTCCCGCCGGACATCGGGATAACCGAGGCCCCCAGGCGCTCGGCGCCGTAGTGTGCGCCCAATCCGCCGGTAAAGAGCCCGTAACCGTAGGCGTTGTGGATGATGTCGCCGCGGTTTACGCCGGCAGCCACGAAGGAGCGCGCCATGAGCTCGCTCCAGTTCTCGATGTCCTTCTTGGTATAGCCGACTACCGTCGGTTTCCCGGTGGTACCCGAGGAGGCGTGGATGCGCACGATCTCCTCCATGGGGACCGCGAACATCCGGTAGGGGTAGGAGTCGCGCATGTCCTGCTTGTAGGTGAAGGGAAGCCGGGACAGGTCCTCGAGCGAGGTGATGGAATCGGCGTTGACGTCGGCCTTTTTCAGGGCTTCCTGGTAGAACGGCACGGATTCCTGCACCCGTGCCACCATCGCCTTGAGTCTCTTCAGTTGCAGGGCCCGCAAGGCCTCGCGGGGCAGCGTCTCGAAATCCTCGTTGAAGAACATACGTACTCCTCTTAACTTCAGTGCTACGTTCTAGGCCCTATGTTCTACGTTGAAGACATTGATTCACACGATAGCAACACAAACTTAGAAACCTAAAAACACAACGTAGAACCTCGCCTTTACGCCAGCGCTCTCCCCGCCGCGAACGCCTTCAGGTTCACTTCGAGGGCCTTCTTGGGAACCATACGCTCGATAGCTTCCAACCAGTACTTCTCCTCGATGTTGAGTCTTTTGGAAACAGCACCAAGAAGCACCGTATTTGCGGTCCGCGCGTTACCGGCTTCGATAGCCACCTTCTGGCCGTCGACGAGGATCTGGTCCGGGAATCGCTCGGCGATCTTCGCCGCGAGGTTTTCCGGGTAGGCCTCGCGCCCCATGAGCACCGCAGGAGGAGCGATGCAGAGGTCGTTCACCACCACGGTGGCGCCGGGACGCAAAAGCCCCAGGCAGCGGTAGCTCTCCATCAGCTCGAAGCCGAAGAGGAGGTCCCCCTCCCCTTCCGGGACGATGGGGGAAAATACCTCTTTGCCATAGCGCACGTGGGAAACTACCGAACCGCCGCGCTGCGACATGCCGTGGATCTCGCTCTTCTTGACGTCGTAGCCGGCCAGCAGGAAGGTCTCGGAAAGTACCTCGGCAGCCAGCAGGATCCCCTGCCCGCCCACCCCTACCAGGAGGATGTTGGTTACCTTGTCACTCATTTCTTGGCCTCCTGGATCGCAGAGAATTTGCAGAGCTGGCTGCAGACGTCGCAGCCGTTGCACAAAAGCGGGTCGATGTGGGCCTGGCCGCGCTTGCCGCTGGAGGGAACCCACTCGATGGCGGGGCAGCCGATCTTCAGGCAGGCCCGGCACCCGGTGCAGTTTTCGCAGTTGACCTCGAGGACGGCACCCGCCTCGAAGACCCCTTCGCGCTTGATCAGGACGCACGGCTTGTCGGTGATGATCACAGAGGTTTCGGGGCGCTCCATCTCCTCGCGGATCACCTTTTCGCACTCTGCCAGGTCCAGCGGGTTGATGGTGCGTACGTTTTTCACGCCGATCGCCTTGCACAGAAGTGGCAGGTCGATCGCCTCGGCGGGCTGGTTCATCAGGGTGTGGCCGGAAGCGGGGTTGTCCTGGCGCCCGGTCATGGCGGTGATCCGGTTGTCCAGGATGATGACGGTGGCCGCCCCCTGGTTGTAGACCATGTCCATGAGCCCGTTCACCCCGGTGTGCAGGAAGGTCGAGTCGCCGATGACGGCAACGACCTTCTTACGCTCCTCGGGGGGCAACACCTTAACGGCGCCGGTGGCCATGCCGATGGAGGCACCCATGCAGATGCAGGTGTCCATGGCGGACAAGGGAGGCATGAAGCCCAGGGTGTAGCAGCCGATATCGCCGGAGACGTAGGCACGCAGCTTGTTGAGGGTGAAGAAGACGCCGCGGTGCGGACAGCCCGGGCACATGTTGGGCGGGCGCCCCGGGAGCTTCTCGATCTGGGTCTCCTCCTCTTCCGGAAGGCCGAAGCTGCGCCTCAGGCGCCCCGGCGTCAACTCGCCGCAGATGGGGAGGATCTCCTTGCCGGTTACCTGGATACCCATCGCCTTCACCTGTTCCTCGATGAAGGGGTCGAGCTCCTCGACGACGTAGAGCGTTTCGACCTGGGCCGCGAAGTCGCGGATCAGCTGGTGCGGAAGCGGGTGGACCATCCCGAGTTTGAGGACGCTTGCCTCGGGCAGCACCTCGCGCACGTACTGGTAGCTCACCCCGGCGGTGATCACCCCGATCTTGCGGTCGCGCAGCTCGGTGCGGTTGATGGGCATGCTGCAGCCGTCCTGGGAAAGCTGCACGGTGCGCTCCTCGACCACGTAGTGGCGGCCGCGGGCGTTACCCGGCAGCATCACGTACTTGGCCGGATCCTTGACCAGCTTGGGCTCGGGAAGCCCGGTCACCCGCTCGCCCAACTCGACGACCGATTTGGAGTGCGAGATGCGGGTGGTGGTGCGCAGAAATACCGGTGTGTCGTAGCGCTCGGAAATCTCGAAGGCGAGCTTGGTGAAGTCGAGGCACTCCTGGGAGTCCGAGGGCTCGAGCATCGGGACCTTGGCGAACTTGGCGTAGTTGCGGTTGTCCTGCTCGTTTTGGGAAGAGTGCAGCTCGGGGTCGTCGGCAGTCACCAGCACCAGTCCGCCGTTGGCGCCGACGCCGGTATAGGACAGGGTGAAGAGCGGATCCGCCGCGACGTTCACGCCGACGTGCTTCATGGTGACGATGGAACGGGCGCCGCCGAATGAAGCGCCGATACCCACTTCCAGGGCAACCTTTTCGTTGGTCGCCCAGGAGGAGTTCACCTCGGGGAATTTCACGATGTTTTCCAGGATTTCGGTGGAGGGGGTTCCCGGGTAGGCACAGGCGACTTTGACACCCGCTTCATAGGCACCGCGGGCGATGGCTTCGTTGCCGGAGAGTATTTCCTTCATAGGCGCAGGTCCTCATAATCTCAATTAATAAGTCGGCGAAATATACTAGAGTATCGGGTGGGCTGTCAACTGCTTTATAGCAAGCCGTTTACGGCTATAAACTCAGTACCGATGCGGCTTGGAGCCCTCCTCAAAGTGTTTCCAAACATGCTGTTTGTGGCCAGAAACTGTCGGACAACAACGAAGCTGTTTCCTTTTCGACCTAACATTGTTTTAGCCATATCAAACATAGAGTGGCGGAGAATTGAGAAACAGGGTGGGACTGCCATAAGGGAGTGTGGTGGGATCAGATGCCGATGATACTTGGCAGGGCTACTTGCTATATTTTCCTCCTGGCTTTATTTTGGGTGTATCAGCCGCTGCACAGAAAGAGCAGAGGCCGTGAGAGATCGTCACCCATTGGAGGAATTAATGAGCTATCTGATTCATTGGCTGCTGTACGCCATCGCCATCATCATCACCGCGTACCTGCTGCCGGGAGTGCGTCTTGCCGGCCCCGGTGCAGCACTGATCGCCGCCTTGGTGCTCGGTATCGTGAACACCATAATCAAGCCGGTACTGCTGCTTTTGACCTTGCCGCTCAACATCCTGACCCTCGGGCTGTTCACCTTCGTGCTAAACGCCCTGATGATCCTGCTGACCAGCGCGCTGGTTCCCGGTTTCGTGGTCACGGGGTTCTTCTGGGCGCTCATCTTCAGCCTGGTGCTTTCGGTGATCAACTACCTGCTCGGGGTCATTTTTTAGTCAGACGGAACACCGATCAGGAGCCGGTTCTTAGGCGTTATGTCCGAGGGGATGGTCTGGGTAACCACGGTGTACCCGGCCGCCTCCAAACGCACGGCGCGCTGCACGTCGATCGCCAGCGCGCCGTCGAGCCAACCGCGCAACCCGCCGCTTGCACAGCGAGCCAGATCGTGGCAGCAGGGAAGCACCGCCACCCGCGCCCGCGCCTCTATCGCCCTCTCCAAAACAAGGTCCGTAAGCCCACCACAGGCGTGGACCGAGACCACCAGATCGCTCTCTCGTAGCGTCACCTGTTCGACGTCTCCCTCCCGCATGATCAGCCTGTCTTTAAGGCCCGGCCACGCCGTCTGCATCTCGAACGCAAGGCGCTGCGCGCTCGGCGGGATGCGGCGGTCCACCGCGAGGACCTCACTAAGCGAGGGATCCATCAGCAAGAGGATCTGCCCCACCAGGCCGTGTCCGCAGGCGAGATCGACCACGCGGCCCCCTCGGAAACGGCGATGCACCCTCCTGGCAACTTCCCACGCCTCGTAGAGTTCCTTGCGTGGCAGGCAACCGGCCTTGCAGACCGCGCGTGCAATAGCATCGAAGAGGGTCGAACCGCTGAAGTGCGCCAGCATCCGGTCGTTCAATCTATTGCGGGAGGCACGGTTGAGCCCGCTGGCGGCACCTTTTCCCGACTCACTCTCCTGCAGCTTCCCCGCTCCCATCAGCGTCGCCTCCCCTTCCCCCTCCATCTACTGCCTCCTTTTTCGTTTCCCGTTCTTTTCCCGGTCGGCGCCGGCTCGACCTTTTAAGGCCGATTGCTTCAGTTACACTTGTGCTTTGTTGCTTACGGGAGGCCCCATGGAGCATCTGGACGGAATCCGCATCGGCACCTGTTCCTGGGCCGAGAAAAGCCTGATCGAAAGCGGCGTTTTCTACCCCCCGGAAACGGCCACGGCGGAGGCACGACTTCGCTATTACTCAAGCCTCTTCGATACCGTCGAAGTCGAAAGCACCTTCTACGCGCTCCCGACCCAGGGCATGGTGCACGCCTGGTGCAACCGCACCCCGCCGGGCTTTCTGTTCCACCTGAAAGCGCACGGTGTCTTGACCGGGCACCAAGTCGACCCGCACCTGCTCCCCGGCGAACTGCTGGCGCTACTACCGGCTGAGGAGCGCGACCGCGAAACGGTCCGCGTTGCCGATCCGGCGCTCGTCAAGGCACTCGCTGAGCATCTCAAAGAGGCCGTGGCGCCGCTGCGCAGGCTGCACCGGCTCGGCTTCATCGTCTTTCAGTTCCCACCCTGGTTCGGATACCAAAAAAGCAACCTCGGCTACCTGCAACGCTGCAAGGAACTCTTCGGCGAACTCCCCATTGCGGTGGAATTCAGGCACGGCAGCTGGCTTACCCGCCACCACGCCGACTACCTCTTCGCCTTTCTCAGGGAACACAACATCACCTACATAACCTGCGACGAACCGCAGTTCGGGACCCTGGCTACCGCCCCCTTTATCCCGGCGGCTACCACGTCGATAGCCTACCTGCGCCTGCACGGGCGCAATGCCGAGAATTGGCTGGATCACTCGACGCCGCGCTATGAGTATCGTTACAACGCCAGTGAATTGGCATCGCTCGCTCAGGTGGTGACCGAGCTGCGGCGGGGATGCCGCATCGTTTTCGCCATGTTCAACAATTGCCACCAGGGGCACTCGATTGTCAATGCGCGGGACCTTGAAAAACTTCTTTTGGAAAATCCGCCAGCGGTTCAGCGATAATGCCGGCATCCTCCTTCATAAAACTTCATGTTACATATTGCAACATATTGAAAGCTGATATATAGTGCGGTCGGGATTGGACTTAGTATGCAAACGCTGGCATTGCGCCGGCACCCGTGAGTCCTTCTTCAGACCGTTTTCCCCTCCGTGTAGCAATTGAACTTCACGATGTACAAGAGATCTCTACTATGACACCAGGCATCAGTTACAAGACCTCAGCACCGGAAGAGGCAGTTGGGGAAACCAGGCAGTGGATTGCCAATCAACACGGCTTCACGTTCGTCGAGTTGCTGGTAACCTGCGCCATCCTGGCAATCCTCGCCTTCATGACGTTTCCCGCCTACACCAAGATCAGAACCAGGGTGCAGACGGTAAGGGCAATGGAGGAGATTCGCGGCATCGAGAAAAACATCAGCGCCTTTACGGTGGATAACAACGCGAGCCTCCCCCCCAATCTGGCGGCAATCAGGATGGACGGCATGAGGGACCCCTGGGCCAATCCGTACATCTACCACCCTTTCTTTGTTGCGTACCCCGACGCCACCGATGCCAACGTCACCGAACCGCTCAACCTTGCAGGTCGCAGCCTCAACGAGGACTATGACCTCTTCAGTAAAGGTCCTGATGGACAGACGACTTCCGGCATCGACGACACTGTAAGTACCGACAACATCGTGCGCACCAGCGATGGTGGCTGGGTCGGGCAGGCAAGCGATTTTCTTCCCTGATGCCGCTCGTGGCCTAAACGTTGAGACCGCTCCTTTCGACAAAAGGTATCTAATATGAAGTGCACTTGCCCCAAATGCCAAGCTGATATCGAGCTCATCGTTCCCGAGGAGACTCCGGAATCCGGGACCACCGCGCCATGTCCGGCCTGTAACGTAAAGCTGAACATCTACCGGGAGTCCTTCGGCAGCAGGGCCCTGCACCGGACCGGCCAGGTTTCCTGCGCGGTCTGCGGTGCGGAGCTCGGCCCCCAACTGCATTGCCAGTCCTGCGGGGCATGCTTCCCCGACTTCCTGGTCGCTCAACTCGGGCGGCGCAAGGCGCGGCGGCAAAGCAAGAAGGTCGCCCTCTCCTTCAGTCCGCTCCCCGCTCGGCAAACGCGTGCCATGGCGCTGCCGAGTCTCGACGCCGCGCTGCAGCCCGAATCGGTAAAGAGCCCCTCCCGCAAAGGAATCGCCGCGGGGAACTCGAAAGCGATCCAGATCGCCGTCGCCTTGCTGGTCGTGGTTGCCCTGGCTGCCGGCGGCACCTTCTACTACTTCAAGATGGAGGCGGAGAAGCAGTTCGCCAAGAATTACGCCCTGGCGGCCTTCTGCCTCCAGGCCGGTATCGAGCGCGCTCAAAAGGCCAGCGCAAAGATGTCGACCGACTGGAAACAGCGCCAGGATGCCGGACAGGGGTATACCCCGCGCCTGAGCCCCGAGGACGAACGCGGCTTTGGCTTGGTGGAAGCCAAACTCGACCCGACCATGGCCAAGCTGACCAAGCCGCCCGAGAAGTTCGGCGACTGCACCCCGGCCCTCGGCAAGCTCCGCGCGGTCTATAACAGGTGGCATGGCCTGGTGCAGACCCCTGGCAACTCACTGCAGGCATTCAACGACAACAGCGCCAAGATCGACCAGGAGTACAAGCAGGCGATCCGCGAGTTCAAATCTGCCATTCCCGGCAGCATGCGCGAGGAACTCACCAGCGCAAGCGTGAAGCTCAAGCTGCTGCGGCCGTTGGTGATGTAGCTCCTGCTGAACCACGAAAAGAAAAGGGGATCCCCGCCAGGAGATCCCCTTTTCTTTTGACCCCACACCCCGAGGCGCAGCAGAGCGCCGCTCTCCTACCGGGCAGCGTCCGCCCCTGAAGCCAGAAGGTCGTTGACCACCACCCCCGCCATGGTCAAGCCGAAGATGGAAGGGATGAAGGAAACGCTCCCCAAAATCACCCGGCGGTGCTCGCAGGAGAAACGCTGGTCGTCCTTGTTGGGACAGATGCAGTTCCCCTTGCACCCGCCGTCTTTGATCTGCTGTTCCCGATACTCCTCTGTCGAGTAGACCACTTTCACATCCTGGGAGATCCCCTGTTTTTTCAAGAGCTTGCGGACCGAGCGGGCCATCCGGCACTTGGTGGTCTGCGATATGTCGGCGACCTTGATCTGGGTAGGGTCCAGTTTGGCGGCCGCCCCCATGCTCGAGATGATCGGAATACTCCTATCGCGACAGGTCCGGATCAGGTGCAGCTTGCTGGTGATGTGGTCGATGGCGTCCACCACGTAGTCGTAGCCATCCCCCAGGAGGAGTTCGCTGTTTTCGGCCGCGTAAAAGTCCTGGTAGGGAACGATCTCGGCCTGCGGGTTGATCAGACGCAGCCGCTGGGCCATCACCTGCACCTTTGCCTTGCCGACGGTACCGTCCATGGCGTGTAGCTGCCGGTTCACGTTCGTAAGACAGATGTCGTCGAAATCGACGAGGACGAGACGCCCGACCCCGGCCCTACAGAGGGCTTCCGCGGCATAGCTGCCGACTCCCCCCAGGCCGAAGATGGCGACGCTGGCCTTGTTTAACTGATTGAGGCCGGCGGTGCCGACGAGAAGTTCGGTTCGTGAAAAACGGTGCAACTGTGACATAGCGATCCTTTGTGCAAGTGGCGTTGTGCGGGCCGCGCCGGCAGCGGACAGGGAAGAAAAGGCGCACGGCAGCCGAAAGTATGGCACAGCGCCCCCTCACATTAAAAGTAAAAGTTTTCCCCGCCCTCCTCCCGGCCGGCGCACGGTCGCTGGTCCTGTAGGAAATAAACGGTACACTCGTACAGGCCTGAGTGCTTGCAGCTGTTTTCTGGGCGGGGTACAGCAGCAGCCTCTGCTACACGTGACGCCGGGGACTCGATCAATGCCGAACCAGACCACGACAATTCGCAGCAGTGCAGAAGACCTCTCCCTGCAGCGTGCC
The DNA here is from genome assembly GCF_014193515.1 of Geomonas silvestris. Taxonomy (GTDB): domain Bacteria; phylum Desulfobacterota; class Desulfuromonadia; order Geobacterales; family Geobacteraceae; genus Geomonas; species Geomonas silvestris. The sequence continues at coordinate 197,742 of NZ_BLXX01000006.1, forward strand.
GTGCTTAGTACGGAGCGGCACCTGTGCGAGCTGCTCGATGCCATCCCGGACAACGTGATGCTGCTCAACGAAAACCGCCAGATACTCTACGCCAACAAGACCCTCGAACAGTTCTGCGCGGCGCATGGGGTCTTCGGATTGATCGGGCTGAGGATCGGGGAGGCTTTCTCCTGCCAGAACGCGAACTGTGCCGTCGAGGGGTGCGGAAACGCTGAGCCCTGCAACCTCTGTGGCGCACTGGATGCGTCGCTGATCGCGCTGCGCGGCCAGCCGAGCTCCTTCGAGTGCCAGATCCTGCGCAACTCCCGCCGGGGTCCCGACGCTCTCGACCTGAGGGTCTCGGGCACCCCGCTGCACTGGAAATCAGGGCCGGCAGTTCTCCTGGTTGCCTCGGATATAAGCCACGTAAAGCGCCGCCAGGTGCTGGAGCGCCTCTTCTTCCACGACACCTTGAATACGGCTGGCACCATCAACCAGATCGCGGAAATGCTCATGCACGGCATTCTCGATTTCGAGGCGGCCAAACAGGACCTTTGGCAGGCTTCCCAGATGCTCGTGCGGGAGATACGGGGCCAGAGCCAACTCTTTGCGGCGGAGAACGAGGAATTGCGCGTCGAGTTCGGCCTGGTGCTGGTGCGGGAGTTACTGGAATCAGTGGCTGCGCTGTTTCGCAACAACGAGGCGGGACTGGGAAAACGGGTTGTCATCAAGGAAGAGACTGCGGGGTTACTGCTTTTAAGCGACAATGCCCTGCTGACCCGGGTGCTGGGGAATCTCCTAAAGAACGCCCTGGAGGCCTCGCACCCAGGCGAGGTGGTCACCCTGGGGTGCCGACGCGAAGAAACCGACATCGTGCTCTGGTGTCACAACGAAGGTGTCCTGACGCGCGAGGTTCAGATGCAGATCTTCCGGCGCTCCTTTTCCACCAAGGGCTCCGGCCGCGGTATCGGCACCTACAGCATCAAGCTTTTGAGCGAAAAATACTTGCAAGGAAAGGTGGAACTCGTTTCCACTCCGCAGACCGGAACCTTGTTCACCCTCACCTTCCCCATCGCCCCCCGCCAGGAAAACCCCGTTGCACCCTAGACGCACTCCCTTCTCCTGCCCCCCTCGCCTCAGCCCCTGATCACCCAAAGAAGCCCCCCAGTTACCGTGGCACGTCAGGGAGATACCTGGAGAGACAGAACGGAGCCCAGCCCTGCATTTAGCGGCGCGGGAGCGGGTTGCCGGACTCGGTGCGGATCCTCTCGAACCCTTCTTCGCGGGCAACCTGCTCATCGTAGGTGTAAAAGATCGCGTAGCTGCTGCCGATGCCGTGGGGGTCCAACTGGACACCCTTTGCCTCCCACCGTTTGAAGAGCGAGACGGTATCCTCAAAGATCTTGATGAAGTCGCCGATGGACTTGGCTTGGCTCACATCGATCTTGTACTGGTGCACATGCTCGTAGCGAATGACTGACATACCCCCTCCCAAATACGACATTACGCCGCGCTAATTGTAGCGTGGTTCTGGAAGGAGGCAAAGGTCTGTCCGCTATTTTCAGAGTGGGCTGGGCAAAGAACCAGAAACCGTCTGTCACCGGCCGCCACGGCGCCGCCCGGGGGAAAATCGCTATTTTGCCCGCTGGTACAGCTCGTCCGCCTGCGCGGCGCTCACCTTGATGCCCTGGCGCTCCAGCAGTTCGCCGGTAACCCGCCAAAGCGTAGTGAGGGCGTTGTTGTAGTCGACCAGCGCCTGGATCTGGGTGGCCTTGGCGGAAACCAGGTCGTTCTCCACATCGAAGACGTCCTTGGTGGTGGCAAGCCCCACCGCATTCTTGGTACGGAAGGCCCTGAGCCGCTCTTCGGCGTAGGCGGTGCCGCGCGAGGTGACCTCGATCTGCCGGAAGCTGGTGTCGACCAGCCGCAAGGCGGCTCTTACCTCGTTCGCCACCCCCGACTCGAGGCTGCGCAACTGCGTCTGGGCCTGTTCGAGCACCAGCTTGCTCTTGATGTAGTCGTTCTCCGCCGCACGGTTGCCGATCGGGTAGCTGAACTGCAGCCCGATTCCCCAGGTGGGAAAGTCGGCCTTCAGCGTCCTTTCGTAGGCCCCGCCGAAGCGGGGATCGTACCCCTGAAAGCCGAAGTTGGCGGTAACGGAAAGGTCAGGCAGGGTGCGGTTTTTGGCGACCCGGCGCTGCAGTTCGTCGATCCGCAGGTTCGCCCGTTGCGCGGCGAGCTCGGGTCGGTTGGACAAGGCCCGGGTAAGCGCCTCCGGTTCGGCCAGGGTTACCAGCTCGCGCATGGGGGGCTCGGCGGTCAAGATGTCGGCAGCATTTTCCAGCTGCAGAATCAGGCGCAGCACGTCGACCTGGTCCCGCACCGCGCGCTCGGCATCGATCACCTCTTTTTCCCGGGACGCCGCAGAAAACTCGGCGTTGAGTATCTCCATGGCCGGCAGCACCCCCGCCTTCACCCTGCCGCGGGTCTCCTCGAGTATCTTTTGCGCCAGGGCAAGCGAGGTCCGTTTGACCTGCAGCAGCTCGCGCAGGTTGTAGAGCTTGAAGTAGTCGTTGCGGACCTGCGCCACGGTGTCGGCAAGCTTGGTCCGGTAGCGCGCCAGCGACCCCTCCTTGCCGAAGCGGGCGACCTCTATGGTAAGCTCGGTGGTCTCGCGGCCGAAGTTGCGCAAAAGCGGCTGGCTCGCGCTGACAGAGAAACCGTTATTGTAGTAGCTGTTCGAGTTGCTGATCCACCCGGAGCTGCCGCTTACCCCAAGCGTGCCGCCGGTAGGGAGCTGCTGGGTAACGCCGGCCGTGGCGCTGAAGGTATCGATGTTGATCGGCGTGAAGAAAAAGGTCTCGGTGGTGGAGGAGCGGCTGTAGTTCACCGAGGCGTTCAGCACGGGGTCGTAGATCCCCAGCGCGCGGTAGATGTCGGCCTGGGCCTGGGCCGGGTTGTAGAGCTCCACCTTGAGGTCGAGGTTGCGTTCGAAGCTCAGGCGCACGGCGTCGTTCAGGGTAAGCCTGAGCGGGGCGGGCTCCGCATGAACGAGTCCCACTCCCATCATAAGTGAGCCGGCGAGGGTAACCGCCGCGATGCGTGTCATGGTCATCATGGATCCTTTCCTCAAAAGCCCCCTCCCCTACTCGTAGCGCAAGGCCTCGATGGGGTTGAGCGAAGCTGCCTTGCGTGCCGGGTAAAAACCGAAAAAGACCCCGACACCGGCGGAAAACGCGAAGGCGATGGCGATGGTCTGCACCGAGATGAGGGTCGGCCAGCCGACGACGGAGGCGACCAGCCGGGCGCCGCCTACCCCCAGGAGCATGCCGATGATCCCGCCACAGGTGGTCAGAAGCACCGCCTCGGTGAGAAACTGCAGCATGATGTCCCGCGTCTTGGCCCCGATCGCGATCCTGATGCCGATCTCCCGGGTCCGCTCGGTGACCGAGACCAGCATGATGTTCATGATGCCGATCCCCCCAACGACGAGCGATATCGAGGCCACCGCACCTAGCAATAGGGACATGACGCGGGTGGATTGTTCGGAAATTGCGAGGATCTCCGACAGGTTCCGGATGCTGTAGTCGGCCTCCCGGCCGGGCCCTACCCGGTGGCGCTGGTTCAACAGGGCGACGACTTCCTCCTCGGCCTTTTTGAGCACCCCGGCACTTTGCGCCTGGATCATCATGGCCCCCACCGCATTGGGGAACTGGCTCCCCAGGAGTTTGCGCTGCGCGGTGCGTAACGGGACGTAGATGACGTCATCCTGATCCTGCCCCTGGGGGGATTGCCCCTTGCGCCCCAAGAGGCCGATCACCGTGAAGGGGATCTTCTTGACCCGGATGATCTTGCCGATCGGGTCGGAGGAACCGAACAGGTTGTCCGCAACGGTCTGCCCGATCAGGCAGTTCTTCGAAGCGCCGTCGACGTCGGATTGTGAGATGTTGCGCCCGGCCACGATGGTCCAGTCCCGGACCGCGATCACCTCAGGGGTTACCCCGTTAACCACCGTGGACCAGTTCTGGTTCCCGTAGACCACCTGGGCGGAGCCGCGCACCGTCGGCGCCACCTCGGCCACCGACGGGCACTCGGCCCGGATCGCCTTCGCGTCGTCGTAGGTCAGGTTCTGGGCGCCGCCCGTGCCGCTGCGCATGCCGCCGCTGGTCAAGGAGCCCGGGAGCACCAGCAACAGGTTGCTGCCGATGCTGGAGATCTGGTCCGAGATCATCTTGCTGGCACCCGAGCCGATGGCGACCATGATGATGACCGCCGCGATACCGATGATGATCCCCAGCATGGTGAGCAGGGCACGCATCTTGTTGACCCGCAGCGCCCGAAGCGCAATGAGCAGACTTTGCAGGAAGGTGCTCACGGGTTCCCCCCCTCAGCCGCGGCGTTCTCGAGTGCGGCCTCGTTTCGGGTGTCGGACACGATCCGGCCGTCCCGAAAGACGATCTGCCGCCCGGTGAAGGCGGCCACTTCCGGCTCGTGCGTCACCATGACGATGGTAATCCCCTGGCGGTTGAGCTCCTGGAAGATCCCCATGATCTCGACGGTGGTCTTGGAGTCGAGGTTCCCGGTCGGCTCGTCGGCCAGGATGATGGACGGCCGGTTCACCAGGGCCCGGGCGATGGCCACGCGCTGCTGCTGGCCTCCCGAAAGCTGGTTCGGGAAATGCGCCTCGCGCCCGGCAAGCCCCACCCGCGCCAGGGCATCGAGAGCGAGGGAGCGGCGCCGGCCAGCCGGCAGTTGGGCGTAGACCAGCGGCAGTTCGACGTTCTCGCGCGCGGTGGTGCGCGCCAGCAGGTTGAACCCCTGGAACACGAAGCCGAGTTTCTTGTTGCGCACCTCGGCAAGCTGGTTTCCCGTGAGTTCCCCCACGTTCACCCCGTCAAGGAGGTAGGCCCCGCGGGTCGGCACATCGAGACACCCCAGGATGTTCATGCAGGTCGACTTGCCGCTCCCCGACGCTCCCATGATCGAGACGAACTCGCCGGGGACTACGCTGAACGACACATCCTTGAGCGCTTCGACCTTTTCCTCGCCCATGGTGTAGACCTTGGCGACCTCCTCGAGACGCACCACTTCGGCCATCTAAAACCTCGGTCCCATGGGCGGCCCCATGCCTTGCTTCTTGGACGGTGCCACCTGCTCGACGATCACCTCGTCCCCCTCTTTGAGAGATCCCGCGACCACCTCCACGAAGCTTGCGTCCGAGATCCCGGTAGTGACGCTGACCGGCACCGGTTGTTGCCCCTTGAGGAGGTAAACCTTCTGCGAGGGTCCTTTTTTGACCCGGTCCGTAGCAACGGGAGGTTTTCCGGCAGCGCCTGCGCCGTCTTGGGGTGCGGTCTTCGGGGCGCCCGGCTTCTCGTCCTTGCCCGGTTTCGGCTTGAAGCGCAGCGCCGCACTGGGAAGCTTGAGGACCGTATCTTTTTTCTGGGTCTGCACCGAGACGTTCGCGGTCATCCCCGGTTTGAGCCTAAGGTCGCGGTTGTCCACGGCGATCACCGTCACGTAGGTCACCACGTTCTGGTTCACGACCGGTGCGTTTCTGATCTGTACCACGGTGCCGGTGAACTGCTGGTCGGGATAGGCGTCTACCGTAAAGGTGGCTGTTTGGCCGAGCTTCACCCGGCTAATGTCCGACTCGTCGACGCTGGTATCGATCTGCATCTTGGTGAGGTCTTGGGCGATGGTGAAGAGGGTCGGCGTCTGAAAGGATGCCGCCACGGTCTGCCCGACGTCGACGCTGCGGGAGACGACGATGCCGTCTACCGGGGACCGGATGGTTGAATAGGTGAGGTTGGTCTGTGCCTGCTTCAGGGCACCCTTGGACTGGACGAGGCTTGCCTCGGCCGCGCTCACTCCGGCCTGGGCGGAATCGTAGGCGGTCTGGGCGCTGTCCAGGTCGCTTTGGGCGATGATCCCCTGTTCGAGCAGTTGCCTGTTGCGGGACAGGGTCCGCTTGGTGTCAGCCAGGGTGACCCGCGCCTTGGCGAGGTTTGCCTCGGCGCTTAAGACATTGCCGGTGGCCTGCTGTACGGCAGCACCCAGCAGTGCAGGGTCGATCTGCGCGATAGGCTGTCCCTTTTTTACCGGCGAGTTGTAGTCGACGTAGAGCTTGGCGAGGGTTCCCGAGACCTGGGTACCGACCTGGACGGTGACCACGGCGTTGAGGGTGCCGGTCGCCGAGACGGCTGAAAGGATGCTCCCCCGCTCGACCTTGAGGGTCTTGAACTGCGGTGCAGGGGGCTTTTTCAGGAACTGGTAACCGACACCGATGAGGGCCACCAGCGCCACCGCGATGCCAATGATTTTTTTCACGTGCGACCTCGGCAAAGCCAGTAAACGGTATGCGCACTGGCTCGCAAGAAGATGAAAATAGCAACGGCACCGTCGAGGTCGATTGCCCCCGACGGTATCCGCGGGCCACGAGGCAGAAAGACACCCCGCAGCCCGCGGATACTAGCACAGCGGGGTTGGATTATAAAGGCTGTTTTCTTCTTGATCGCACCCCTCCTCTCCACGCAGTCCCGCGCTCTCCCTTAATTCCAAATAGCACCGACTGCAACGGCCCCTCCGGATCCACTCCCATTCCAAACGCTTCCCCCCCGTAGTTGGTCGGCGGCCTACGCGTCTCTCGTGAAGAAGCCATCTCTTCTACAAAAATGTTCATGCATCACATAAATGATTAGGTGCAAATAACTGTATTTGTGTTGTTTTCTTCGTTTTTGTGAAGTAGTATGCGCCAACATTAAAACAAGAGACGGTGGAGTTGCAACCAGGTAGGAAAAAGAATCTTAATCATTGGAAAAGCTCTGCATGGTAAGGAAGCTCATAGCCGGACTCGTCTTACTCAGTAGCACCGTATCATGTCTATCAGCAAACGCAGCGTCCCTGGAAGATCCTGCACCTTTAGCTAGTACAGCAGCGCTTCCCGCTTCCGACAACCATGAAGTAAATCCCGACTTGAACGTTACAGACAATTCGAGCAATCTTGACCTTAATTACGTTAAGAGCTATCTGACAGATTCCGCCAAGATCGTCACCATGCCCTTTCATTGGGACAAAAAGGACTGGCTCAAACTGGGGATGGTGGTGGGTGCCACCGGAAGCCTGATGCTCTTGGACCAGAAGATCAAGACCTTCTCCCAGAACAACAAAAGCCCGGTGGCGTCCAAGTTTGCGGTCTTGGGTAACGACCTTGGTAACGGGGCGTATACCCTCCCCGCTGTCGGCTCATTTTACCTCTACGGCTACCTGGCCGACGACAACAAGGCGAGGAAGACCTCCCTGCTCGCCCTGGAGAGCTTCGCCCTATCCGGCCTTCTCACCTCCGGGCTCAAGGTGTTGGCGGAGCGCCACCGCCCCAGTACCGGCGACCTCCCTACCGCCTGGGATGGTCCCCGGGTCAGCATGAAAAACCTGTCGTTCAGCTCAGGGCACACCGCATCGGCATTCTCCATCGCAACGGTATTCGCAGAGCAGTACAAAGACCATGCCTGGGTCCCCCCGGTAGCCTACAGCCTGGCCACCTTGACCGGCCTGTCGCGCATTTACTCGAACGCCCACTGGAGCTCTGACGTCTTTTTCGGCGGTGCTATAGGCTATTTCATGAGCAAGGCTATCCTGAAACTTCGTAAGGATGACGAGAAAACTGCCACCCACCTGATGATTCTCCCTGCGGTCAGCAAGGAAATGACCGGGGTCCGCGTCAAGTACGATTTTTAACCCGCCCTGCCCCGCGCCGCTTCCTCCCCGGGAGCGGCGCCACCCCCACCTTCCCCCACCACATCCTCAAGCCGCACATCTGCTCCTCATGTGTACCAACGCGAAAACCAGTCAAAGCGCCGAGTGCGTAAAGCCACGCCCCAGGCGGGTTGAGCAGGCGTAGCGCCTTGACCGGGTATCGCTAAGACACCGAGCGCCCGCAGCTTTATTAATTGACACCAACCTCGCTCCGGGTAAAATTGCCGAGTCACCGAAAAACTCCTCAAAACTCGACACGTAAGGAGATCATCATGGCCTACGAGACCAAGGACTACTCGAAGCTGATCGGCATGAGCGGATTCAGTGAAACGCTGCTGCGCAACCACTTCACCCTCTACCAGGGATATGTGAACAACACCAACACCCTGTGTGACACCCTGGCCCGGATGCGCAAGGAGGGTAAAGGCGCGACCCCAGAATTCTCCGAGCTCAAGCGCCGGTTCGGCTGGGAGTTCAACGGAATGAGACTGCACGAGCACTATTTCGAGAACCTGGGCGGGACCGGACAGCTCGCAAGCGGCGGCGAGTTGGCCGCCCGGATCAACGAGCAGTTCGGCAGCTACGACGAGTGGATGCAGGATTTCAAAGCGACTGGCGCCATGCGGGGGATCGGATGGGCCATCTTGTACCTGGACGTGGCGGCGGGCAAACTCCTCAACGTCTGGATCAACGAGCACGATGTCGGGCATCCCGCCGGCTGCCAGCCGATACTGGTTCTCGACGTCTTCGAGCACGCCTTTTTAACCGACTACGGCTTGAAGCGTGCCGACTATATCAGCGCCTACTTCCAGAACATCAACTGGGAAATGGCGCAAGGGCGCCTCGCCCAAGCCCGGCGCTAACCAGGCCCCACCACGAGCCCCCCTTCCCGGCGGGGTTCCTCCTTATCCCACCTTCGGGAGATGCATGGTCTCCCATCACCCGCCCCAACCAGGACGTGACGCCATGAAACGGCCGGCAGCCCTTCTCCTTCTCACCTTCCTGCTCCTTTACGCGCACGCTGCACCGGCGAGCGAAATCTACGGCTTGGGCGGGGTGGTGCACTCGGTTGACCCCGACGACCTCTCCTACTCCTGGCAGCTCGAGTACCGACAGGACCTCCACAGGCACTTCGCTGCCGGGGTGTCGTACCTCAACGAGGGGCACTTCAAGGGGCATCACCGCGACGGCTACACCGCGCAGCTTTGGACCAGGGCCGAACTGTTCGACTACCGGCTTACCGTGGCTGCCGGCATCGGGCCGTACTTTTTCCTCGACACCACCACCAATACCTCGCCCAGCGGCTTCACCGACGACCACGGATGGAAGGCAATGTTCAGCGGAGCCGCCACCTGGCACCTGGATAACAACCTGCTTCTCGAGGTGCGCAGCAACTGGGTGAAAGGACATAGCGGCTTCAACACGGTGTCGGCATTGGCAGGTATCGGCTACCACTTCGAGCCCGCCCTCGAGCCGCTGGACCGCAAAAACGAGCAGCGCCTGGACAACGAGGTCACCCTGTTGTTCGGGCAGACCATCGTGAACAGCTTCGATTCTCCGCGTTCCATAGCAGCCGAGCTTGAATACCGGCGCCGCCTGACGCGGCATCTGGAGTGGACGGCAGCAGGGCTCTACGAGGGGGATAACCGGTTGGTGCGGCGGGACGGGCTCTTGACGCAGCTGTGGGTGGCGCAGGAGCTTCTGGATGACGCCTTGAGTGTGGGGGCGGGGGCGGGACTCTACTTCAACCTGGGGCATTATCACAGCCCCTTCCAGGGGACCGGGGCCAGGCATTTCCTTTCGGGGGTCGTAGGTCTTACCGGAAGCTACCGGGTCACCGAGCACTGGTCGGTGCGGGCGACCTGGAGCAGGATCGTGACCAGTTACGCCCGGGACACCGACGTGCTGTTGGGTGGCCTCGGCTACCGGTTCTGAAAAAGCAAAAGGGCCCAAGCTGGTGGCTTGAGCGCTTCAATCGAAAAGTGGTACCGGAGGCCCGGGTCATCTAAACACCGCAAGAAGCCGCAACTACCTAATTACCGATCTTTCCCCCCCAAATATAGCCCATCCCCAAAAGCCCCCCCAAAAAAAGATGGCCCTGCTCTACCTATGGATTGGCAGACAAGATGTTTTTTTAGGTAGGCAGCAAACTCCCTCAATAGGCCGCTGCCGAAGGGCTCGGAATCGTTACGGCGCCCAAGGTTCTTAAGGCGGTGGCCGAGGCGGTGAAGGCGTGGCCGGAGTTTGCATCCAGAGCGCAGGTGAGCGAAAAGGAGACTGCCTGGATCGCTCGCTCCAGGTGTTTATCGAGTAGGCGGGGCCGCTCCAGAGAGTTACAGGTAGCAGTCCTGTCAGATCCCACCTCTCACGCTTTGACATAAATTCCGGCCAGGCCTATAATCCCCAGCGTACGGTGCTGAACTCGGCGGTCTCGTACTTGTCCTCTGCGCGGCCAGTGGACTCAATGAAAGTGCGCTCCCCGGCTTTTGAGAATATGCAGTCCTATGAGGCATTTTTTAAGACAGCACCACCATTCGCTCAGAGAATTTTTCAAGTTCGCCTTGGTCGGCCTGCTCAATACGGGCGTCGACGTTGCCCTGTTTTCACTGTTGGTCTGGCTGGGATGCGCGTACCTTGCGGCTCAGCTTGTCTCCTACACCTGCGGTGCTGCCAACAGCTATCTACTCAACAAGGCCTGGACCTTCCGCTCTTGCGGGCTCTCCTACCGGGAGATGCTGCGCTTTGCCGTGGTCAACCTGGTGTCACTGGGGATATCGATTGTCCTGCTTGCACTGCTCCACGATCAGGTCGGTTTGGGACTGGCGGCAGCAAAAGGGGGGGCTACGGCAGGCGCACTGGCTGCAAATTTCCTGGGCAACAAGCTCTGGGTCTTTCGATAGGCGGGGTGCACGATGACGGGAATACAGTGGGGCATCTCGGCTGTTTTCTGCGGCCTCTTTCTCTTGGGAACCTGGGTCGCCGCTTACTGCGCCCCCCGGCTTGCGGCGGGTCGGGACACCAACTGCCTGTTGTGGTTTCTAATGGCAACGGCGGTTCTGGTGCGGGTGGTGCTGGCTGCGACTACCAGGGGCTACCAGACCGACATCGTAACCTTCAGTGCCTGGGCGGTGCACGCCGCCGACGGACTCACCTCGTTCTACGCGCCGGGTTATTTTGCCGATTATCCCCCGGGGTACATCTATGTGCTGTGGTTGGTCGGAAAGCTGCGATCAGCCTTGGACCTCCCCTTCGACGGACCTTATTTCCTGACTCTCCTGAAGTTCCCGGCGATCCTTGCGGACACTATCACAGTGTGGCTTTTCTATCGCCTGGCGCAGCGCCAGGAAAGCGCTGTCCCCCCACTTGTACTGGCGGCGCTCTACGCCTTCAACCCCGCGGTCATACTTGATTCATCGATATGGGGACAAGTGGACGGAGTGCTCACTCTTTTCATCCTTCTGGGGGTCTTTTTCCTGGAACTGAGTCCAGCCGTATCAGGAGCCTGCTGCGCGGTGGCGCTCTTGATCAAGCCCCAGGCCCTCATTTTCGCCCCGCTGCCGATGCTCTTTTTCGCGCTCGGGATCGCGCGCCGGCAACGGCACGCCTGGTCGGACCTGCTGGTGTACACGGGCACCGCGACCCTGCTCTTCAGCCTGGCCTGCCTCCCCTTTGCGGGAACCCAGCCTCCCGGCTGGATCCTGAGCAAGTACGGTGCAACCCTCGCCTCGTACCCCTATGCAACCCTGAACGCCTTCAACCTCTTCGCTCTGACTGGGGCCAACCTGGCGCCCGCGGACCAGCCGTTCCTCGTGCTGTCCTATGCCACCTGGAGCAACCTGTTCATCGTCTTAACCGTGTTTTTCACGGCATTGGTGGCGTTGCGCGGCAGGGAGAGCGACCGTTTTTGGTACCTGCCGCTCTTCCTGAACGCTTCGGTCTTCGTGCTGGCCGCCAAGATGCACGAGCGCTACCTGTTTCCCGCCCTCGCACTGGCGCTCGGATTATACCTGGCCAGCAAGGACCGCCGGGTGCTGCTGGTGTTTGCCGGGTTCAGCGTGACCCAGTACCTTAACGCCCAACAGGTACTCGCACTGAGTCACCGCGCGATCTATGCGGTTCCTCCCCACGACCCGCTTTTGCTGGCGGTGTCACTGGCAAACGTGCTCTGCTGGCTGTGGCTGGCCTGGTTCGGTTTCCGGCGCTACCTCGCCTGACGTTCGATGAAACGCCGATCGGCCCCGGCGCGCCTCAGGCCACCATGGAATAGGGGTCTGCCTGTTTCCACTCGTCGAGAGGAGCCTGTCCGGGCGCCCCCTGGCGGGAGAAGTTCAGCGCCTCCCGCACCACGTAGAGCGGTCGTCCCTTCGCCTCGTCATAGATGCGGCCGATGTACTCGCCAATGATCCCCAGCATCATCAAGACCACGCCGTTGAAGAAGAGACTCACCGCAATCATCGAGGCCCAGCCGGTCACCGTCCCGTTGGTAAAGAGCTTCAGATAGAGCACTACCATCATGTAGATGAATCCGGCCAGCGAAACAGCCCCGCCGAAGTACGAGGCGAGCTTGAGCGGCTTGTAGGAAAACGAGGTGATTGCGTCGAAGGCGAACCGGAGCATCTTTTTCAGCGGGTACTTGGTCTCCCCGGCGAAGCGCTCTTCGCGCACGAACTCTACGGCGGCTTGCCTGAATCCGAGCCAGCTGATGATCCCCCGTACATAGCGGTTGCGCTCCTTCACATTTTTCAGCGCGTCGCACACCTTGCGGTCGATGAGGCGGAAATCTCCGGTATCCACCGGGATGTCGACATCGGTGAGTTTCTGCAGCACCCGGTAAAAGGCAGCCGACGTGAAGCGCTTGAAGAGGGTCTCGCCCTTGCGCGCGGCGCGCCTGCCGTAGACCACGTCGAAGCCCTCGCGCCACTTGGCGATCATGGCGGGGATTACCTCCGGCGGGTCCTGTAGGTCGGCATCGATGACCACCACCGCGTCGCCGCCGGCGAAGTTCATGCCGGCCGTTATAGCCGTTTGGTGGCCGAAGTTTCGAGAGAAGTCGATGAGGCGGGCGCGAGGGTCTGCTGCACAGATAGTTTTAAGTATGGCGCAGGTGGCGTCGCGGCTGCCGTCGTTCACGAAGATGAGCTCATAGCCCTCGCCCTGCCGCTCCATCACCTCCTTCAGCCTGCGGTACGACTCGTGGAGGACCGCTTCCTCGTTATACACCGGAACTACAACGGAAATAATCGTTTTATTCATACGTTTCACCTCGTGTCCGCGCTTTGTCGCCGCGGCTTAGTTGGCAAGCTTTGGGGCGCACCAGGCGCCGTGGGTACCGCTTAGAAAAGCCAGCTCGGCAGCCATCTGAGCTGGGCCAGGTACTGTTCCTGCACCGGCAGGCCGGACAGGACCGGAAAGAAGCACAAGAAGAACCCGGTCGCAAGGGCGAGGTAGCCGCAGGCAACCAGGCGCGCTCCTCTTCCGGGGAGCTCCACTGCCTTTAACGTCGCCACCAGACACATGATCACGAACGGCACGCTGGAAAAAAAGTGGTAGATGAAGGCGAGCCGGTTGATGCCAACCCAGGGGAGGTACTGGAACAAAAGTGCGACCAAAACGATACCCAGCCGCGCGTCGCGCCTACGGAAAGCTAGGATGCCGGCACCGGCTACCGCCGGGAGCGAGAGCCAGAATATCGCGGGATTGCCGAAGCAGGCGATGGTGGAAACGGTCCCCGCCGCATTGCCCGGACCGGTGAACATCCACACGGGGCGCAGGTCCAGCGGCCAGGTCCACCAGGCAGAGGAGAAGGGGTGCACCGCTTTAAGGGTACGGTGATAGTTGAGCATATGTTCCTGAAGGCGCACCACATCGGCAAGTCCGTGCCCCGGCCCCGGCAGCGCAAGAAAAGGGAGGTAGGCCAACAGGTAGATCGCCGCTGGAATTGCCCCGAAAGCGACAAGGCAGACACCGACCCGCCGCAGCACGAACCGAAGCCAAACGCCCGGGAAGGCCCCTGACACCAACTCGGCGAGGGTCTTCAGGATCACCAGCAGGAGCATGCCGCCGCCGGCGTAGAGCACGATCCACTTGCATGCCGCCCCGATGCCGAAGGCCGTGCCCGCCAAAAACAGGGTGGCATTGGTGCTGCGGGGCGGCAGTTCGCCCTCGCGGGGAAAGAGGTCGAGCACGAAGTAGTACAAAACCAGGATGAAGAAGACGCCAAACACGTCGATCACTGCCACCCGGGTCTGGGTGAAACGCATGAAATCGGCCAGCATGAGAAACGCGGCGCAGAAAGCGTAGAAGCGGTCCCGGAAGAGTTTCAGCCCGAAGAGGTAGACAAGCGGCACCAGCGCGACCCCGAAGAGCACGCCGGCGATGCGCCAGCCGAAAGGGTTCATGCCGAACAGGGCGATACCCGAGGCGATCAGGAGTTTTCCCAGGGGCGGATGGGTCGTTTCGTAAGGTTCGACACCGTTGAGCATCTCCCAGGCGCTGCGGGCGTGGTAGATTTCATCGAAGTAGAACCCGGTCCAAAAGGACGGGGCATATTCGAAGCAGTCCTGCTCGTCGATGAGGTTTTCCGGCTTGCCCCGATCGGCGGCCGAGAGGTTACTGGATCCGATGCGCAGGCCGGGTAGCGGCGCGGTGCTCCCCTTCTCGACCAGGGCGATCTCGTTGAGCCGACCTCCGGGAACATCGGCCCTGAGGCGCACGGCGCTGGTACGCACTGCAACCTCCAGATACTTCCAGGCACCGACCTGATCCTTGGCAAAGCTGGCCAGGTCTACAAAATCTCCTCCGGGCCCTCGAGCGGACACGGTGAACCGCCCCAGGTCGGGGGCGCCGCTGTCGATGCCGCTGAAGTAATAGATCCGGGACAACTCGGCCTCCCGGCCCAGTTCGATGGTCACCGAGTTGCCGGCTACGGCGCTTTGCCAGCCAGATTCCGGGGCATGGTGCCCCCCCAGGTGGAACAGAGACACGGCCAGACATACAGCGCTCAGGGCCAACAGTATACCGGCATCGACCCGGTCCAGTCCCGCACCCGACGGCGCGACAGTGCAAGCGGTCGGTGCCTCCTTGCACCTGCCGGGACCTTTGCTGCGAAGATACCCCCCTAAAAGGAGCAGTACCAGCCCGAACGCTGCGCAGGCGACCAGATCCAGACCTCCCGCCGAACGACCGGTGCCGCCGACCGGCGCTGCCCCAACCGACTCGGGCCGAAGCGCTGCTACCGCGACCCCTGGCGGCGCGAGATCCATCTTTTGGACCTCCACATCCTTAAACCAGGCCGTACCGCTGTTCATACTGCCGTACCCGCCGAGTCCCACGGTGACCTCGAGGGTGGACTGATTCTTCCCGGTTTGCCCGTAGAACTCCACGGACTGCCACCCACCGGTTCCTGTCACGCTGCGAGAACCCGCCAGGATACCTGAAACCGAGATGCCCGCGCCCCGCTCCTGGACGCCAACCTGCTCCGTGCGCAACCGGCAGGATAAACGGTACACCTTCTCAGGTTCCACCTGCATTCGACGCACATAGCGGGCGTCGTTGGGGACCTGCGAACTGATGCACAGTACGCCCCCCTGTTCCTTAAAGAGTGATGAGCCCTTCCCGGCGGAGGCATTCCAGTCGTACTTCGTCCAGGCAGCGCTCCCGACGCTGGCGGCCGCTGCCAGGCAGTCTCCCGCCGACGTGGACACAAGTAGCACAGCTATAAGAACGGCTCGTTTTAGTACGGACATGAGGTGGCATCCTTGGGAGGACACAGGGCACCGGTCGGGTGCTAAGGCAACTGCACGGTGTGCCCCGGAAAAAGTCCGGGAGAGCCTGGTGGCTCTCCCGGATGCGTCGCATCTTTTCATGGCAAACCGGGGCAACCGGCGTTACCGAGCATTACTGACCGGCGGCAAGAGCGCTGAGCTGAGCTGCACTCAGGGTTATGGAGCCCATGCCCCCCCTGTTTGCACTGATGGCTGCCTGGATAGTGGACGCCGTGGCACCCTGCTTAGAAGATCCGTGGCAGCCGGAGCAGTACGAGTTGTAGAGTGCCCAGGTTTTAACAGGGGCCGGAGTCGGAGTCGGTGCCGGAGTCGGTGCCGGAGTCGGTGCCGGAGTCGGGGTCGGCTTGGGAGTCGGTGCCGGGGTCGGTGCCGGGGTCGGCTTGGGAGTCGGTGCCGGAGTCGGTGCCGGGGTCGGCTTGGGGGTCGGCTTGGGGGTCGGAGCCGGGGTCGGGCGGGGAGTCGGCCGGGGGGTCGGAGTCGGCCGGGGAGTGCGCCTGTCATCATCGCCCCTGCGGCTATAACCGGTGTGGGAACGCTCGCTCGAGTCGTCGCCATAGCCGGTTGCTGCGAAGCCTGCGGAAATCATGCTGACTGCTACGAGGAAAATGAGAGCTTTTTTGGATTTCATACGTTGGATCTCCTTAGTTTGGATGATGAGTTGAACAGCGGGTTCGTGACACGGTAACGCGATCTTGTGAAGTGCACCTGGCAATCTGGGATTCCCGCAGGACAGCATCACGTTTCGCCGCCTACCGGATAGCGCAGGTTTCGATCACCTCCTTTGCTTGGCTCGAGGCCTTCCGGGCAGTAAATCCGGAATTTGGATACAAAAATAGCCGGGGCCTCGTATCAGGTCTGATATTCGGCATCCCGGCTGTCTTCAAGAAGACCCTAGGCTTTCCGCCCCATCCTCGCGAATGGTTTAGTATTGTCGTTATCGTTACATCTTGCTGCTACTGTAAGACGTTGAACGCTGGTTTTTGGCAGGTCCTCCCCGTGGGTGTTTGCGGGCCTCGGCGTATGTGGACATAAAAATAGCCGGGGCCGCCATATCTGGAATATGATATTTCGGCATCCCGGCTGTCTTCCAAGAAGATCCTAGGCTTTCCGCCCCACCCTCGCGGATGGTTTAGTATTGTCGTGTATCGTTTCTACTGGTTATTTGGATTTGGTACTGAGCTAATCTTGACTACAATACAAAAAAGCCGGGAAGCCGCATATCTCGATTGATATTTCGGCATCCCGGCTGTCTTTCAAGAAGATCCTAGGCTTTCCGCCCCACCCTCACGGATGGTTTAGTATTGTCGTGTATCTGATGCAAAGTGTTTTTTGTCTGGTCTGAGCGGACTATACCAAAACTTAAAAAATAAAGTCAACCTTTTTTTGTATTCTTGATCCCTGTCGCTTTCCGAGCCGCTCCCCGCCGGGATCGGGGAGACAAAAAATGGCGCCGCACACCTGGATCGCTATTCGGCGTCCCGGCTGTCTTCCAAGAAGTATTCGCCTCCATCCTCGCGAATGGTTAAGTGCAGCGTGTATCTGCCCCTGCGCCGATTGCCGGTAAGCGTATCAGCGACTTCCGCAGGAAACAATCTCTTTTTTGTTATTTGAAGTTAAGCAGTGTTCGCCCAGATTACAGGCACGTCGGTGCCAAGGATACACTTTTAAAATCTCACTACCTCGTGATCCGCTCACACTCAGCAAGGAAAAAAACCTTTGCATTGCAAAGAGGCAACCGAAGCGGACCTGTGGCCTTATGCCTGAGAATCGACGACCCTGTGCCTATGATCCCTCTCTCCGAACCAGGGACCAGGCCGCCTCTTGCCTGCAGGACCGTTTTAGTTATACTACACGCATGAAAAAAACAGTCTTTATACTGCCGCTAATCTTACTCGCCCTGGTTGATAACGGCTTTTGCGAGGGTCCGCCCAACGAGATACGCCTCCCCCGTCAGATCGCGATTGCCATGGCGGTCTACAGAAACCTCGACCTGAAGGTAGAGGCGTACAATTCGGAGATGGCCCGGAAGGAACTGGAGAAGAGTTGGGGGATTTATAATCCGGTCCTCAACGCCTCGGGAAATGGAGGAGTCACTGCGGTCCCCGGCGATCCGTTTTTCTCGACCAGGTTCGCCACAACCACCCTGGGCCTGACACAGAATCTGCCCCTCGGGGGCTCAATCGCCCTGTCGACCCAGACCGGTTTTTTCAGCTTCAACCCAGGGACATCCGTACAGGACTGGCAGTCGACCGCCGGCCTTACCTATACCCAGCCGCTTCTGAGGAGCTTCGGCTTGGAAAATACCCGCCAGAACATAACCATAAGCGAGTATGCTCTTCAGGAATCACTGGAGCGGTTCCGCAGCAGCACCACCGAAACCGTCGCCAATGTCATCACCAGCTATAACCACCTCTACGTTTTACGAAGAATTCTGGAAACGCGGATGGCCAGTCTAAAATCGGCCCAGTTGCTGCTCGATGCCGTTGGCAAGAAGACGCAGCAGGCGCCTGTCCAGGGCATGGACGTCGCCAACGCCGAATTCGCTACGGCACAGCGCCGCAAGGATGTTGTCGAAGCCTCGCGCAATGTGAGGGACCAGGAGGTAAGCCTGCGCTACCTAATCGGCCTGGAGTCCAAGACGGAGATCATCCCGATCGACCCGCCGGCCACTGAAGAGCCGCCCTTAACCGAGGAACAGGCCGTGCTGGCCGCCTTGGCAATCCGTCCTGATTTGAAACAGATGCAGATCGGCCTTAAGTCGTCTCAACTGCAGGAGAGAATTGCACGGCACCAGTCACTGCCGGATCTTTCCTTGAACGCCACCGGCGGGTTCACCGGCAACGGCACGAGTATGAGCAGCAGCTACAACAACCTCTGGAACAGTCCGGGAAACTACTGGACTGCCGGGTTACAGTTCAGCGTCCCCCTAGGCAATACCGCATTGAGGAACGAATACCTCAAGAGCAAAATTAAAACAGAACAGTTGGAAGACCAGATAAAGGCACTCCAATGGAAGATCCGGATCGATGTGGAGTCGGACTTCCGGGCTCTCATTTCGGCACGACTGCAGTTGCAACTGGCCGACAAGTCGCGCGGTCTTTCCGAGCAGCGCCTCGATGCCTACCGCAAGAACAACGCAGTTGGGACCGCCTCGGTTCAGGATGTCATAAATGCGGAAAACGACAAGAATGTCGCCGACAACGCACACCTGGAAGCGCTGGAAAACTTTGCTGGCGCAGTGATCAAGCTGTGGAGAGACACGGGCCAACTGCTAGACCGCAACCGTGTCAATGTGGACGCCTCGGTGCCGGAGACCATCACGCAACGCAAGCAGCCCGACGCACCCGGACCGAGACTTCCTCTGACCGACAGCTCGATTACCACCATCGCCCAAGAAAAGGACCCGATCCCGGCCGGCGCCGGCGCCCCGCAACTACCGGAGGCCCGGAGAGAGGCTCCAGTAGTCGCGGGCTCGAAGCAGGCACCGGCTTCCACATCGAGTTCGATCGCGCCCCACGCCGGCACGGCCTCGACGACCGAGGGGAGCAGGAAACCGCCTGCTGCCAGCGGCGCCTTCACACTTAAAATCGGGGAGTACTTCGCGAAGTCGGAGATGGTCGAAGCCATCAAGACCATAAAGGGGGCAGGTCTCAGGGAGGCCGTCAAACCGGGGCCACTGAAAACGACCACCTCGTTTCGCCTTTACCTGACTGAATTTACCGACCGGGAAAAAGCTGCAAGGGAACTGGAACGGTTGCAAAATAACAAGATCAAAGGCTTTGTCCTCAAGAGCAAGGAGCAAAGGTACGTCGTCTACGCGGGCGCCCACCTCGACCGCAAGTCCGCCGTACAAGAGCAGACTCGTTTGGCACTCCGCGGGATACACACCAGTCTTAAACCGGCGCAGGTATCCCTGCCGACGCTGGTCCTCACCGCAGGCAGCTTCGCAAGCCGCGAGGAAGCCATGGCCAGCGCCGTCATTTTGGAAAAACAGAATCTCAAACCGGTCGTCACAGAAAACGCACCCCAGTAACTGGCAGCGACGCCGTCCAAATACCGTCTAGGTCAGCCTGAGTCAGAGTCATACCTGCCACCCTGTACCTCCGAGCTCAACGACCACCGAGGCGCCGGCACCGGGTTGAGATGCCAGACCAATCAATGGAAAGGATGCTCGACGTTGCAAAGGCAATCCGGTCCGGCAGGTCAGCTTTTATTGTATCTCCTGAGACCTCGGTGGACTGGCAAACAGAAAAGGCCCTCATTTTCTCAGGGCCTTTTCTGTTTCTCAAACGTATGTAGCACTTCTAAAAACTTGGTGGTGGTACCGGAGGCCGGTACCGCGTGTGCGCCACAACATGCTATATTCGCAGGTTTTTTTAGAGGGTTTCCTTTCGAAGCCCCCCCAAAAAGCCCCCAAAACGGAGATCTTGTCTGGGGGCGGGTTCACAGGAAGAATGTGAAGTAACAACCGGAACTCGAACTCTTGTAAACAATGCCACAGTTCGATGCCACCTGAGTATCATTCTTCCCGAAGATGCAGCCCCCTACCCTCATGTGGGGGGCTGCTGGTCTGGTCTCCTCTACTGTCGCTGGTTAGCCACTACATGTATAGCACTGGCTTCCGTACTCGGACAGCGACATCCGCCTGGCCGCGTCGACGATTGTCTCGTACGTCGATTAAACAGCAGTAGCCCCATAAAGCCATTTAAAGCCCCGATTCCCACCCGCCCTACCCCACCTCCGTCAAAATCTGCGTTTGCCCCCTCCCTCCGGTTTAGCCCCCCCCAGCGGCCTTTTCTTCACGGCTACCTCCCGCACGGTTTAGATATTTTAAAAAAATACCATTATCAGCAGATCTACTCCGCAGATGTGGGTTGCACTTCTTGCCTCTTCAGCATCAATAGACTCATGATGCCCGCCGTCCGCACTCTCCCATACGGAGCACTACCTGATGCTGCACCAGACCACGTTCCAGGGGAATCGTCCCGCCGGTCAGCCGTCTTCCATCCAGTTCTACCCATGCCATCCCGCGCTGACAGCCGTCGGGGTTTTCCACCCGTATCACGTAGAGCGCCTCGCCATGCCGGTAACGCATGGTGAAGCCCGGCCATGCAGCAGGGATGACGGGGTTTACCCGGAACTCCTCGCCCCGTACCTCAAGGCCCAGCACTTCCTCGACCCAGGCCCGGTACATCCAGGCCGCCGCACCGGTATACCAGGACCAACCACCCTGCCCTATCCTGCCGGGCAGTCGGTACACGTCGGCCGCCACGACGTAGGGCTCGACACCGTAGAGCCAGGCGCCATCCGCGTCGCGGGCGTGCTCTATCGGGTTCAGGATGCGCAGGAGCTGCGCCGACCGGTCGCCGTCCCCCATGCGTGCCAGGGCCATGGCCATCCAGAGGGCGGCATGGGTGTACTGACCGCCGTTTTCCCTGACCCCCGGCGGGTACCCCTTGATGTATCCCGGGGAGGGGATTGAGGTGTCGAAGGGGGGCTCGAAAAGCAGCACCAGCCCTTGGTCCGCACGCACCAGGTGCTGCCAGGCCGATTCCAGGGCGCGCTCGGCGCGCTGCGGGTCCGCGGCCCCCGAAAGCCAGGCCCAGGACTGCGGCAGGGAATCGATGCGCGCCTCGCGGTTTTGTGCCGATCCCAGCAACGAGCCGTCGTCGAAGGTCCCGCGCAGATACCAATCCCCGTCCCAGCCGGCCGCTTCCACCCGCTGGACCAGGGCATAGCGGTTTTCAAGGTAGGCCCGGCCCAACTCGGGTTCGTCCAAAAGCTCCGCTAATTCCGCCATCCCCTTGAGGCAGTCGCATAAAAACCAGGCAAGCCAGACGCTTTCGCCTCTTCCCTCGGCGCCCACCTGGTTCATCCCGTCGTTCCAGTCCCCGGTCCCCATCAGGGGGAGGCCATGTGGGCCTGTCGTGAGTCCGCGGGTCAGCGCTCGCCGGCAGTGCTCGAAGATGGTGGCGCGCTCGAAAGTGACCTCGGGCGAGGAGAATACCTCGTGCTGGTTGTCCGCAAGGGGCGGCGCGTTCAGGGAGGGGACCTCTTCCGTCAGGATCGCTCGGTCCCCGGTGGCTCGCACGTACTGTGCGGTCACGTAGGGGAGCCAGAGCAGGTCGTCCGAGATGCGGGAGCGGATCCCAGCACCGGCTGGCTCGTGCCACCAGTGCTGGACATCCCCCTCCTTGAACTGCCGGCTGGCTGCCAGGAGGATCTGCCGGCGTGCCAGTTCGGGGCGTGCCTGCAGGAAGGCCATGACGTCCTGCAACTGGTCGCGGAACCCGAAGGCGCCTCCCGACTGGTACAGTGCCGAGCGCCCCCAGATGCGGCAGCTCAAGGACTGGTACTGCAGCCAGCGGTTCACCAGAAGGTCGGTGGCGCGCTCCGGGGTCTCCACCTGGACCGTCCCCAAAAGTTCGTCCCACCAGGTCCTGGTCGCCTCATAGGCCTCCTCGAAGGAGGCCTCCTCACGATAGCACAGCACCAGCTGCCGTGCTTCATGCGCCGTCGCCGCCTGGCCCAGGAGGCAGGTAACTGCACGCACCTCGCCGGGGTCCAGCTCCAGGGTCAGTCTCAGCACCGCACAGGGGTCGAACCCCGCCCCGACCCGCCCGGAGAGGGAGACCAGCTCCATGCCTGCCGGGTCGGAAAGGGTGCGGTTGCGCCCGACGAAGGCGGCCCGGTCGCCGCCGTAGCTTTCGGGGCGGGGAGTCAGCGCCACGAAGGCGACCCGCTCGGCGTACTCGGGATGGTAGCGGTTGCGCGCCAAGAGCGCCCCGGCCTCCTCGTCCCAGCTGGTGACCAGGTGCATCTGGCTAGTCTCGCGGTTCTCGCCCAGGGTGAGTTCCACGTAATAGGTGAGGGAGATCCGGCGCTTGCGTGCGGTGGTGTTGGCGAGCCGCAGGCGCTGCAGCTTGACGGGCTGCCCCCCCTCCCCGTCCACCGGGACGCAGATGGTCAACTCCTGGTCGATCCCGTCACTGTTGTGCTCGAATACCGAATAGCCCGCCCCGTGCCGCGCCCGGTAGGCGCTGGCCTCGCGGATCGGCGCCGCGGTGGGCGACCAGACCGCGCCGCTTTCCTCGTCGCGCAGGTAGAGCGCTTCGCTCGCGGGATCCAGCACCGGGTCGTTGGACCAGCCGGTGAGCCGATTGCGCTGGGAGTTGCCGAACCAGGTGAAACCGGAGCCGGTTTCGCTCACCAGGGTGCCGAAGTTCGGGTTGGCGATCACGTTCACCCAGGGTGCCGGGGTGTTGGTGCCAGGGCCCAGGTAGATGGCGTATTCGCGCCCGTCCGGGGTAAAGCCCCCCAGGCTGTTGAAGTAGTCGAGCTCCAGGAAGGGTAAGGGCCCCGAGGGATCGGTGGGGACGCGTCTTTTGCTTAACGTCTGGGGCGCCTCTACTGCCTCCGCTGGCGCCCCCAGCTGCTGGGGGAGCGTGCCGCGGGCCGCCACCAGGACGATGCTGGCCGCGGCCTTGAAGAGCTTCAGGTCCTGTTCGGGGATCTGCGCCGCACAGACCAGGAAGATTCTCCCCGGCAGGTCGGAGGCCCGGGAGAGGGCATGGGTCTGGATCAGCTGCTCCAAGCGCTCCTTGAGCGGGCGCTGGTAGCTGGCCGCCTCCTCGTTGAGGATCACCAGGTCGGTTGCCAGACCGTGCAGGCGCCAGTAGGTATGGGCCTGGAGCATCTGGCGCACCAGGCTCAGCTCCCGTACCTCGCCCACGGTGACCAGCGTCAAGGGGAAGTCCCCCGAAATGGCGTAGGGCCAAAGCCCGGCCTGTCCCAGGCGGTTTTCCTCCAGCCGTTCGGCGGGAGCGCGCAGGGCGCGGTTGGGGAAGAGCAGGTGGCTGGCCAGCTGTTGGAAGCGGCGCGCCTCGTCGGGCTGGACGCGCAGCACCTGCAGCTGCTGCTGGGCCGCTCTCCAGGCGAAGTCCTGGGCCCGCTCGCCCGCATGGGGATCGGAATACTTGTCCAAAAGGAGCAGCACCTCGGCACGGGTCTCCCCGGCGCACAGTACCAGGGAGACCCGGACACTCTGGCCCGGTTCCAGGGTGATGCCGTGGCGCATCCCCAGCATCGGGTCCAGCACGAACCCCTGGCTGTTGCCCAGCTCGCCTGCGGCCCCCATGGGATTTGCCAGGGTGCGCCCCCGGCCGATGAATCGCCCCCGGTCCGTTTCGAACTGCCAGTCCTGTAACGGTGCGGGATCAGAGCCGCTGCGCTCCAGCATCAGGGCGTGGGCCACGTAAAACGGCGCCTCCGCGCCACTGCGCACGCGTCGATGGGCCACCAGCGCCCGCTGCCCGGAAAGCGCCTCGGTCTCGATGAAGAGCTTGTTGAAGGCGGGGTGCTGGCGGTCCGCGTTGTGCGGTGCCATGGAGAGCTCCACATAGCTGGTGAGGTCGAGACGGCGGGTGCGGGAGGAGCGGTTGACCAGGGTTACCCGGCGCAGCTCCACGTCGTCCTCGGGCGAGACGATGATCTCGGTCTCGGTGTCTATGCCATGGTCCGCGCGGCGGAACACGGCCCGGTCCAGGTTGAAATGGACGCCGTAGCCCTCGACCCCTCCGCCGACCGGCTGGTAGGTGCTGGACCAGATGCGATCCGTGCCGACCTCGTGGAGATAACAGAAGATGCCGCCCAGGTCCAGGGTCGGGTCCGAGCGCCAGCGGGTGATCTCCAGGCCGCCCCACTGGCTGTAACCCGCCCCGGAGTTGGTCACCATCACCCCGTAGCGGCCGTTACTAAGCAGCAGGGTTCGGGGTGTAACGCTGTGGGGGGTGGTGAAGGAACTGGCCGCCGGTGCCGCCTGCTCCGCCGCCAAAAGTTGGGGCTCGGTGGGACGGGCGGAGGTCAGCTGCAAAGGCGGCAGGGTCGGGATGCGTTCCTGCAGCAGCGCCTCGAAGGCGCACACCCGCGGGTCGGCATGAAAGCGGCGCGGGAAGGGGGCGGCGTTCAGGAAGTTCACCAGGGAGAGAAACGCCATCCCCTGGTGGTGGGCCATGTAGGCCTCGACGATCACACCGTGCCCCCCCTGCCGCTGGGTCTGACGGCTGAAGTCAACCGATTCGTAGTAGCCGAAGTCCCCGAGCATGCCAAGTCCCGCGAGCCGCCTCAAGTTCCGCACGGTTGCCTGCGGCGCAAGGCTAAGCGCCAGAAGCGTCGCATAGGGCGCCACCACGAGCTTCTCGTCCACCGCGCGTTTAAGCCCCAGTGCCGGCACCCCGAAGGCATGGTACTGGTAGGTTTTTTCCAGATCCAGGTCCGCGAAGGCGGACTCCGAGACGCCCCAGGGCACCCCGAGCCTGCGGCCGTAGTCGATCTGGACGTTAACCGCCTCCCGGGCCGCCCGGTCCAGGAGCGAGTTGGCGTAGCTCTTTTGGAAGAGCAGCGGCATCAGGTATTCGAACATGGTGCCGGTCCAGCTCAAGAGCACCCGTTTCTGGCCGACAGCGCCGTAGGGGCGCCCAAGCGAAAACCAGTGCTCCATGGGCGCCTCGCCCCGGGCGATGGCGAGGAAGCTCGCCAGACGGGCCTCGCTGGCCAAAAGATCGTAGCTTGAGAGATCAAGCCGGCCGCTAGTCACATTGTAGCCAATGGCGAAGAGCTTCTGCTTCGGGTCGTAGAGAAAGTTCAGGTCCATCCCGCAGGCAAGCTTGCGCACCTCGGCGCTCAACCGCTCCAGGACGCCCAAGGTTTCACCAGCCAGCCAGCGTGCGGTGGCGAAGGCGGCCAGGACCCGGTCGATCCAGTCGGTGAGCGGCAGACCGCCTGCCGGCGGCGCCTCCCGACAGGCCTCAAGAAGGCGCATCGAGGCGACCCGCCCCCCGGCCAGTTCGGCAAGCGAGGGCGCGCGCGCCAGGTCCCCGCGCACGGCGTCCAGGACCGCAGTACCAAGCGGAGTGATTTCCAGCTCGTTTTTTTCGGCAAGGACGCGGACCCAGCCAAGGTAGCGCTGCGCGTTTTCCAGACAGCCCGCCACCTGGTCCTCCATCTCGCCGGCCCAGGAGGCCGCACCGCCGGGGACCAGAGGGACCCGGAAGTTGACCCGCATCTGCTCCAGAAGGCGCAGCTTGTCGATAAGGCGTGCCGGTGGGGCGGTCCACTGGCCCAAAAGCTGGTCCAGCATGCCGGGGTCGAAGCCCCCAAGGCGCTCCTGCCCCATCATCTGCTTCAGGATAAGACCGGTGTCCAGGAGGCCGGCGAAGGCCTTTTCGTCCAGGAGCCGAACGTTTCTCAGTTCGCCAAGCCCCTGCTCCAGGGCCACCAAAGCGCCCAGCAGGTTGCCGCTGTCCACGCCGGACACGTACCGGGGCTCCAGTGGGGTCAGGGTCCGGATATCGTACCAGTTCAGCAGGTTGCCCCGGTTGAGCTCCAGTTTGCCGATGGTAGCCAGGGAGCGGGTCAGCCGGTCAAGCAACTGGTCCAGGGTCAGGTACCCCATATCGTGTGCCCCCAGGGCACTGGTCAGCCAAAGACCGATGTTGGTGGGGGATGTGCGCAGGGCCGCGCGTTTCTGGTGGGCCTGCTGGTAGTTGTCCGGCGGCAGCCAGGAAGTGTCGGGGCCGACGAAGACCGAGAAGTAGCGCCAGGTCCTGCGGGCGATCTCGCGCAAAAAACACTGGTCCGCCGGGGCCAGCGGCCCCGCCGCCGGCCCCGCGTCGGGACGCAGGTTCAAAAGCCAGCCCAGAAGCGGTGAAGAGAACCAGAGCGCGAGCCAGGGAAAGGCGTGGGGCAGGCTCGCCGACCGGCAGTACCAGAGGGCGCCGCCCGCCAGGACGCTGAAGAGGCTCCCCAAGGCGAGGCCCGCCACGAAGAGCGGCTGACGGCGCGCGGCGTGTGCCTGGCTTGCCTGGGCGGTCCACTCCAAAAGGTCGCGGCCGGAGATCAAGCGACGGTACCCGACCCGGGCGATGGCGTCGAGCGCCACCGCAGCCTGGTGGGGCAAGAGCGACGCGTCGGCCAGGGCGCGCAGCAGGTCGTGCCTTAGCTTGGCAAGCGAGAAGTAGTTAAGACCCTTGCGGGTGGTCGCCATGGTGAAGGGCTGGGCCAGCGGGTGGAAGAGGAGCTGCATGCCGACCACCAGGGCAGCCAGCATCCCGGCTCGGGGGGAGGCGAACCAGCAGGCGATCAGCAGGGCAAGGCTTGTGGCGGGCAACAGGCTGCGGCGCAGGTTGTCGAGAATCTTCCAGCGGTTCAGGAAGGAGAGCCGGTTGCTGCCGCGCCCGCCCAGGGCCTGCGGCACGCTCGGCAGGATCCACCCCGCTATCTGCCAGTCGCCCCGGATCCAGCGGTGGGCGCGACTCGCGTAGCCCTGGTAGCCCTGGGGAAACTCGTCGTAGAGCTCGATGTCGCTGGCCAGCCCCACCCGGACGTGGGCCCCCTCGATCAGGTCGTGGCTCAGCACCCAGGCCTCCGGGAAGCGCCCCGACAAAAGCCTGTTAAAGGCGCGCACGTCGTAGATCCCCTTGCCGTGGTAGGACCCCTCGCCGCTTAGATCCTGGTAGACGTCAGAAACCGCCTGGGTGTAGGGGTCGATCCCCACCGCGTCAGAGAAGAGCCGACTGAAGACCGAGACGCTGGTCGAGGTGAGCGTCGGGCTCACCCGGGGCTGGATGATGCTGTAGCCTTGCGTGAGCTCGCCGGCCGGGTTGAAGCGCGGCAGGTTCAGGGGGTGCGACAGGGTCTCCACCATCCGGCGCGCCGTGCCGTGCGGCAACTGGGTGTCGCTGTCCAGGGTGATGACAAAGCGCACGTCCGCCAGTCGATCGGGGTTGCCCAGGTACACCAGTCGGGCCGCCCCCTCGCCCCGGGTGCCGTCGATGAGACCGTTTAACTCCTCCAGCTTGCCGCGCTTGCGTTCCCAGCCGATGAATTTCTGCTCCGACTCGCTCCAGGTGCGCTCCCGGTGGAACAGGAAGAAGCGCTCCCCCGGGTAGCGGGCGTTGAGCTCGGTAAGGCCCGCCACCGCGCAGCCGACCAGGCTGGCGTCGTCCTCGCGGGAGAGCGAGACCGAATCGGTGTAGTCGGAAAAAAGGGCGAAGAGGAGGTTGTCGTCTTTGTTGGCCAGGTAGCGGATCTCGAGCCGCTCCACTTCGGCGGCGAGCGTAGCCTCGTTCACCAGGAGCATCGGCACGACGACCAGGGTGCGGAAGGAGTCGGGGATGCCGGACACCTCGAAATCCATCTTGGGGAGCGGGCGTGGCGGCAGGAACCGGGTAACCAGGTAGTTGACCAGTTCGATCGCCAGCTGGCTCACCGGGATCAGTGCCACCAGGAGCAGTCCCGGGCGCAGCCAGGGCGTGTCCGGCAGACCGGACGGCTGCGCCAAAAGGGAGAACAGGGTAAGAAGCACGGTACAGTTCGTGCCGATGGCAATCCCGTAGATCGGTGCGTGGTACCGGTAGATCCAGGAAAGGATCCGGTAACGCCGCTTTTCATGGGCGCCGGTCTGGCGCACCAGCTCGGCGCGCCCCTTCCCTTCGAGCCAGCTCCCCACGTAGTGCAGCTGCTCGTCGCTCCCGGGCTGGCGCCGGGCGTCGCTTGCCAGGGCGATGGTTCGCAGGGCAAGTTCCAGCTCCTGCTCGGCGCTGCCCCGGGCAAGCTCCTCTATGGCACTGCGGCAGCGGTTCCTGGTTGCGAAATCCATCCCGGCGTAGCTGCCGGAAGGGTCGCGGCGTAGCACCTGCTCCACCCGGCTCAGCCGTTCGAAAACCTCGCGCCAGTCCAAAAGCGCCAGCTGCCTGAGGCTCGTGAAGGCGTTGCCGCAGGAGATCTGCTCCCTGGTCTGCCGGTGCTGTTCGCGGGAGGTGAGTTCATGCAGGGTGCCTTTGTGTGTCCGCTCGAGCCAGTTCTGCACCGGCGCAAGGGCGGCACCCTCGTCATAGAGCAGCCCCACCAGTTGCGCGGCGAAGTAGGGGCTAGGACTCGGTTCTGCACCGGCAAGTTCCGCCAGCACCCCGAAGAGCAGGTTGGCATCGCGGCGGTTGGCAGCAACCAGACGACTGGCCCAGAAATCAGCCAACTGGCGTTCACGCAGGTTGGCAAGGGCAGCGATTGCCAGGCTCTGGATACTTTCCACGAGCGCTATGCGCAGCATCTGGGGAATGGCCCAGAGCTCGCAGATCGTAAGCGGCCGCACCGACTGGTAGGTCTCGATGAAGGAGATCATCGCCTCGCGGTCCAGGTGCAGCTCGCTGTGAAAAATCAGGTCCTTGGCCAGGCCGTAGATACAGGGAAGCCCACGGTAAGGATCCGAGGCCAGGGTCGGCAGCTGCCGGTAAAAACTGCCGGGCAGGTTCAAAAGGACGTCGCGGACGTTCCCTTCCAGGACGTGCTCGTTATCGAGGATCCAGTCAGCCGCCGGCGTGGCCTTCTGTTCAAGGCGGCTGGCGGCGCCCAGGTCCGCGCAGATCCGGCGCACCCAGTGCCGGGACTCCCTTAGCCTTTGGATGAGTGCGACGCGAGGCCCGATCCGGCTGTCCATCCGCTGCTCCTTGGCATGGCGCTCGGCATGTTCCTTAATCTGGGCGGGGGACAGCTTCACCTCGGGGACCCGCGATTCGGCACGGCGCTCGCGCTGGGGATGCAGGACGAAGAGCGCCGGCGCCTCGCGCTGTGCACGCAAAAGGGCCATGGGAAGCGGCAGTGCATCGACCGCAGCCTGCAGCATCAGGAGGGTCTCGCCGGGGAGCAGCCTGCGGGCATACTCGCTTAGGACCCTGGGGTCGACGTGGCAGCGCAAGCGCCGCAGCACGAGTTGCAGGGTCAACGCAGCCACGGCCGGGGCTGCGAGGGCAAGGCCGAGCGGTACCGGCAGGGACAGCCCCGGAAACGGCACAAGCCACCTAAGCATGAGCAGCGAAAGCCCTGCCCCCTCAGCGCATATGCCGGCGACCAGGAGCATCTCCAGGGTATGCCGCCAGCGCAAGGGATCGACGTTCGATACGGTTCCGTCGAGCCCTTTGTGCAGCAGGGCGGCTCGATGACAGCCGGGGCTGGCTGCGGCCTGGAAAGCGCTTCGGGCTTCTTCTTTATTCGAATAATAGGCGATAAGGGTGGCGAGGCTCACGTAGATGTTCCTTTAGAGAGGAGTTGCATTACTGCTAACGCCGACAGCGGTGCCGCCCCTTACCGGAGGGAAGGGCTCTGCACCAAGCCGTGTCGGGTTTCAGGGGAGAGAGCCTGGGGGGCGCTACGGGGGGCAACAAAGCAAGTAAAAACGTTTGATATCAGCGTCCTTCCATTACACTGAACCGAGATAATGTGATGTGGCGGAACCTCTCCTCTCTGCTGAACCTCCCACACTTGAAAACTCTGGCCGCTAGCTCCATGGATTTTCTCCTCCTGGTGATCCCTTCATTCCGGATACGCAACTTGTGTGCCGTCCGGAGCCCCGCCCCTCTAAACGGCTATAGACCTGTTACTAAATGGGATATCAAGTTCGCGAGACAGCCAAGCCAGATGAGACGAGTGGGGAAGCCGCCGGGTTTGACAAAACTTTCATATATGGCGGGCAGAGCAAGGATGTCTGCGATTCGTGGCTCAGTAACGCTGGCAATCTGCTGGATCTAATCGAAACACTGCCTGGACGACCTGGGCGACTTGGGCGCGTACGTTCCTTATCTATAAACGCGGGAGGTCGCCAAAAGCCGGCCAGACAAAGGCGAGATACCATCATAGGCTTGCACATCATCCTCTTGGCCACGGAGGATATATCCCAGTGCAAGCTGGCTGAGGAGCGCGTGAGCGAGGTGATCGGGCAGCAGCAGGCAATCCTCGACAACATCCCCAACATTGCCTGGCTCAAGGATCGGGACGGCAGGTATGTCGCGGTGAACCAACCGTTTTCCCGCGCCTTCCAGGTGACGCCCGAGGAGATGATCGGCAAAAGCGACCGCGACATCTACCCCCTGGGCGGGCTGCGCAATGCGAGAAGGACTCCCGGGAGGTCATGGCGGCAGGAAGCCGACGCCATTTCGAGGAAACGGTGGTGGACAGGGCGGGGAAAACCCGTTACCTCGAGAAGGTCGAGACCCCCATATTCGACGGAGACGGCAGCAGCATCTGCATCATCGGCATCGCTCATGATTTCACCTCCCGCAAGGAAATCGAGGTTACCCTGCGCCATGACAGCACCCACGACAGACTGACCGGCCTTTACAACCGAGCCTTCTTCGAAGCGCAAGTGGAGCACCTGACCCAGGGCAGGAAGTTGCCGGTTTGCATCGTGATGGCGGACGTTAACGGGCTTAGGAGGAGGAGGGTGAACGACACCCAGGGGCACCAGGCGGGAGACGAACTGATTCGACTGGCGGCCCGTGTCATCCAGCGGGCCTTCCGGTCAGACGAGATCGTAGCGCGGATCGGCGTGGACGAATTCGCCACCCTGCTGCCGGGAGCAGGCTTGGCAGGAACTGAAGCGGCGGTAGAAAGGATACGGCTCTCACCCGAACTGACCGGGGGGGGGGCGCTCAGCATTGCATTCGGTGTGGCTTGCGCGAAAGGAAAGAATCAGGTGGGGGCCGCTTTAAGACGGAGCGACGAGCGGATGTACCTCGATAAAGTCGCAAGAAAGCCTAAGAAAGACGCGGGATAAAAGAGAAGCCTCCCCTCCCAAGATAGACAGCATCACTTCCGCCATCCCAGGCGAGCCTTCCCTGCCGCCGGCACCGTTGCCGAGTTGGATAGCTTCGGGGGCAGTCACCGATGAAACCCACCCGGCCGGTCGTCTCGATGCTGCTGCGCTGCCACCGTTTTTGCGATGGGGACACGATATCCTAGGTGTGTTTTGGCTGGCTCAGGTTACGCTACTCGGGGGCGAAACGGCGAAAAAACCAGCGCTTGATTAGGTCCACAGCGAGGAGATACGCGACGAGGAGGACGGCCAGGACCAGGAAAAACCTGGCGGGCGGCATCACGAAGCCAAGTGCCGTGCCGGCGCCCGTGCACGGCAACAGCGCGGCTACCGCCACCACGGTAAGCGAGCAGGCAACGAGCCAGGGGTTGGGGCGGCTTTTAAGGAGCCCCTTCCTGGTACGGATCACGAAGATGACCAGCACCTGGGTCGCCATGGATTCGATGAACCAGCCGGTGTGGAACAGCGCCTCGCCGGCATGGAAGAGCGCCAGCATGAGGTAGAAGGTGAGAAAGTCGAAGGCCGAGCTGACAGTACCGATGATCAGCATGAAGTTGCGGATGAATTTCATGTCCCAGCGCCTGGGCCGGCTCAGGTAATCGTCATCCACCCGGTCCAGGGGAATGGGAAGCTCCGAGACATCGTAGAGCAGGTTGTTGAGCAGGATCTGCACCGGCAACATGGGGAGAAAGGGGAGCACGAGCGAGGCCCCCGCCATGGAAAACATGTTGCCGAAGTTGGAACTGGTCCCCATCATGATGTATTTCATGATGTTTCCGAAGGTGCGTCGCCCCTCCAGGACACCTGAATGCAGCACTCCCAGGTCCTGTTCCAGAAGGATCATGTCGGCGGCCGCCTTGGCAACGTCTACCGCGCTGTCTACCGAGATCCCCACGTCTGCCGAATGCAGCGAGGGGGCGTCGTTGATCCCGTCACCCAGGTACCCGACCACGTGGCCGCGCTTTTTGAGCGCGAGGATGATGCGGTTTTTCTGGACTGGGGTGACCCGGCAGAACAGGTTCACCTGCTCAACTCGCGCGGCGAGCGCAGCGTCGTCCATTTCCTGGATCTGGCTGCCGGTCAGGACCCCAGTGACCGGAAGCCCCAGTTCGGCAAAGATGTGTTGGGTTACCAGTTCGTTGTCCCCGGTGAGGATCTTGACCGCCACCCGGTCGGCGGCAAAGCCTGCAAGGGATGCCGCCGCGCTTTTTTTGGGCGGGTCCAGGAACGCGGCAAAGCCCGCCAGGACCAGCTCGGATTCGTCCCCCACCACCGCATGGGGGTGCTCTTTCCCCACCTGACGCGAGGCAATCCCCAACACCCGGAAGCCGGCACGGCTAAGAGATTCGAACTGCGCGTTGATGTTCAGGCGTGCCTTTTCGTCCAGGGGGGCTTGCGTCCCGTCCGTCTCAAAGCTCGTGGAGAGCCGCAGAATATCCTCCGGGGCGCCCTTCACCACCAACACCCGTTCTTCCCCCCTTTCAAGGAGTACCGATATTCTGCGCCGCTCGAAGTCGAACTGCACCTCGTCGATCTTCAGCCAGCCGCTGACGTCAACCTCGGTGTGCTCCAGAATGGCGTCGTCCAGGGTACTTTTCAGTCCGGTTTCGAAGTAACTATTAACGTAGGCCAATTCCAGGACCCGGCGGCTCTCTTGGCCCAGAGGGGTCAGGTGGCGCTCCAAGTGGATGCGCGCCTCGGTCAGGGTGCCGGTCTTGTCGGTACAGAAGACATCCATGCTTCCGAGGTTGTGGATTGCGGCGAGCCGCTTCACGATTACCTTGAGCGCCGCCATGCGCAGCGCCCCCCGCGCCAGGGTCACCGAGACCACCATGGGGAGGAGCTCCGGGGTGAGCCCCACCGCGAGGGCTACGGCAAAGAGAAACGACTCCAGCCAGGGGCGGTGGAAGTAGGTATTGACGAGCAGTACGAACAGGACCAGGAGCACCGTCATACGCATGATGAGAATCCCGAAGTCGCGGATGCCGGTTTCGAATGCGGTGGGCGGTGGCTTTGCAAGCAGGGTGTCGGCAATGCCGCCCAACTCGGTAGCCTGCCCGGTGCGGCACATGAGCACCCTGGCCGTACCGCTTACCACCGAGGTCCCCAGAAGGACCGTATTGAGGGCGCTAAGTACCTGCAACTCGTCCGGGAGCTCCACCGGGGATTTCTCCACGGGATAGGCCTCCCCGGTCAAAAGGGCCTGGTTGATGAAGAAGTCCCTGGCCTCCAGCACCCGGCCGTCGCAAGGGACCAGGTCGCCTGCGGCAAGCAGCACCACGTCTCCCGGCACCATCTCGGCCAGGGGCAGCTCCTGGGGCCGGCCGTCGCGCAAAAGCCTGCCCCGAACCGCAACCGATTGGCGCAGCCCCTCGGCTGCGTGCCCGGCGCGCTGTTCCTGAACGAAATCAAGGCTCACGCTGATAAGGACGATGACGCCGATTATGAAAAAGCTGGCCGTGTCGCCGGTGAAGGCGGAAAGGGTGCTGGCCGTCAGCAGGATGATCACCAAGGGATTGCGGAACTTGCCGAGAAACTGCAGGATGAGAGCCCTTTTGCGCTCCCCGTGTATCAGGTTGGGTCCGTAGCGCATCAGGCGGCGGGCCGCTTCGGGGCTGCTGAGCCCCTCGGGGGTTGAACCGAGTTGTTCCAGCAGGATTCCGATGGGAAGCTGCCAAAACGGCGACTGCGATGTGTCTTCAGGCAGGGACACTCTAGATCACCTCCGGGCGGCTTTTAACCAGACAGTTCTCATTGAGCGGAAATCTAGAACTCGCCAGCGACAGCCTCGCTCTATGACAGTGTATCACACGGATAACAAGGTCGCCTGGCCCTGTTGTGCCTGGCGACTCCCAGCCTTTGAGCCACCGCATGAATCTGCCAACCGACCTACCCTGTGTTTAAGTTGCCTACTGTAAGCAAGCGTCTTTGAATTAATAAACATTAGTCAGATTATGGAATAGGTGTTACTCTGAGAATGAGCCAGTCAAGGAGTTTCATGGACCTTTGTAGTAGCTCTTTTCCCAACCGCACCTGGTTCAAATTCGAGGCGTACAGCATGGACAGTGGAAACGACGAGAGCGCTTCAGTTGTAAGCGGAAAAAAACGGCCTACCGTGCGGCACCGGCTCATTGCCGGACCGGTCTCGCCGCAACCGCCTATGACCCGGGAGGCGATGCGGAGGCTTGTCCAGGAATTGGAAATCCATCAGATCGAGCTCGAATCGCAAAACGAGGAGCTGCGGCAGGCCCGAGAACAGCTGGAGATCTCGCGCAACGACCTGGCCGAACTCTACGACTTCGCCCCCGTTGCCTACTTCACCTTCGACAGCTGCGGAGTGGTACGCCAGGTTAACCTGGCAGGTTCACAGCTACTGGGAGTCGAGCGGCGCCAGCTGGTCGGCACCCCCTTTACCCGTTACCTCGCCGACGCGCAAGGGAGGGAGTTTTTCCCCCGCTACCTGGCCGGGGTAGTGCAGCATCCCCATCTCCAGCAGTGCGAGATCAGGCTTTCCGGAAAAAACGGTTCGATCGTTTACGGCAGGTTCCGCAGCATCAGGGTCAGCGACCGCGTCGGCAAGGACGGCTTCATCCGCGTTCTCTGCTCGGTCGTCGACGGCACCCTCGCCAGACGCCTGCAGGAAGACCTGCAAAAATCTCACAACAACCTCGAGATTACCGTATCGCAGCGCACCGCGGAGCTCGCCCGCAGCAACGAACAGCTCACCCGGGAAATCGAGGAGCGCAGCAGGGCCGAAGAGGCGCTGCAAAACGCCTACCTGGAGATAAAGCGACTGAAGGACCGGCTTCAGGCCGAAAACAACTACCTGCAGCAGGAGGTCGCCCGGCAGTTCAACTTCGGCGAGATCATCGGCCAGAGCCAGGCCCTCGCCAACGTGAACCGGCAGGTGGAACAGGTCAGCCCCATGAATGCCACCGTGCTGCTTTTGGGCGAAACCGGCACCGGCAAGGGGATGGTGGCTCGTGCCATCCACGCCGGCTCCCCCCGCAAGGGGCGCCCCATGATTACCGTCAACTGCACCACCTTGCCGGCGACGCTGGTGGAAAGCGAGCTCTTCGGGCGGGAAAAGGGCGCCTTCACCGGTGCATTTGCCCGCCAGATCGGGCGTTTCGAACTGGCCGACGGCGGCACCGTGTTCCTGGACGAAGTAGGCGACATGCCGCTGGAATTGCAGGGCAAACTGCTCCGGGTAATCCAGGACGGCGAGTTCGAGCGGTTGGGCGGCAACATCACCCTCAAGACCGACGTCCGGATCATCGCGGCCACCAATCGGAACCTGGTGACGGAGATCCGTGAGGGCCGCTTCCGGGAGGACCTCTACTACCGCCTCAATGTCTTCCCTATCACCATTCCGCCACTTAGGCAGCGCAGCGAGGACATCCCGCTGCTTGTCGAGCACTTCCTGGCCAAGTTCAACAAGAAGATCGGCAAAACGGTAAGGACGGTAACGAAGGAGACACTGGAGGCCCTCAAGGGCTACCACTGGCCGGGCAATGTCCGTGAACTGGAAAACGTCATCGAGCGTGCGGTCATCACCAGCCAGGGGAGCACTCTCCAGGTGCTGGACCGGTTCGACAGTTTCCCTGTAAGGGAACAAGACGGCGCGGCTCCGGCTCCGGACGGAGTCGGCGGAGCGACGGGGGGGGCTGGCGTGAAGGCGCTCTCCGTCCTCGAGAGCGATCACATCTTGAGCGTTTTGTTAAGGACCGGCTGGCGCATCGAGGGAAAACACGGTGCGGCTGGGCTGCTCGGCATCAATGCCAGTACTTTGCGGGCGCGGATGCGTAAATTCGGCATCGTCCGCAGGTAACCAGCCCTTACGGATGACGCTGCCCGTTGGTTTTGTAGCGCGCCCAGTATGCCGTGCTGCGGGCCAAGTGCCGGTCCATGGGCCCTCTGTTCAAAATCGCCAGGACGGCGGCGTAGAATACGGCTGCACCAATGATTGTCAACATAAGCTTAGCTCCTCCGGCACCTCGTTTACCGTGCGGGGGTGCCTTTCCCCGAAGCGTTGTGTCCCAAGCCCCTCCCTACCAAAAGCACGCGACAGGCAGGTCCGGTCAGACGGTAACCTTCAGGCCGGCCGTTTTTTCGTCCTTTTTGAGCTTCTTATCCGCCTTCTTCTCTTTTTGGGTCTTGGCTGGTGCCTTCTTGGAAGCCTTCTTGCTGTCCTTGCCTTTACTCATGTCCGTCTCCTGGTACCGCGGGAAGTCGTTACTTCTGCACCAGTGAACTTGCAACGAGCGGGCCAGACGGAAGCGGATGCGAACCTGGGCGCGCAACAGGCCGCAAAGACGCGGGAATTTCGAGGTAAGCCCCCTCTGCCCAGGAAAATCCGTCGCAAGGGACCGTCGCATGTCGCACTCCTGCCATATATGGCGGAGCAGCCGTGCGCCGCTTAGCTGGCAGCACGGTACCGGCGCAAGATGCCGTACTTGCGCATCCGGGCCAAAGGGTGCTGAGATGAGACCCCAAAAGTCCAGCCGCGGCCTTGCTTTCCCTCGGGTAGACTAGACGGCAAGAGTTCGTGCCATTTTGGGTGGAACTACCAAGATTAACGTAACCGCGACGTGTGACGGAGATGTCGGCAGGCAGGGTGGCCTTCGGGACAGGAGGTGGCCAAGCAGGGGGGACCCACACCGGGGACGGCGCTGGGATAGAAAATCCGAATCGGTACAAGCCGCACCTGCAGGGGATCTAGACCTCGATTCTGAACTCGGCGCCCCCTGGCACGTTACGCGCCGTGAGCCGCCCCTTCATGCTTTTTTCGATGATGGTCCGGGACATGAAGAGACCGATTCCGGTTCCCTTGTCGGGTCCCTTGGTGGTGAAGTAGGCATCGAAGATCCGGTCCAGGATCTCGTCGGGGATGCCGCCCGCGTTGTCGCTTATAGTGACCACCGATCGCCCCCCAAGCATGGCCGCTTGGATGGAAATCCGGGGTGAGTCGACCTGACGCTCGACCAGCGCGTCCCTTGCATTGAGGAGGATATTGAGAAGCACCTGGGAATATTCGTTGGGAAAGCCCGTGGCAGTCGGGTCGGTTTCCTGCTGGAAATACACCGCGATCCCCTGGTCCTGCAACGTCTTTTGCACCAGGGAGAGGGTGCGCGCGATCACCTTGTTGACCCTGAAGGTGGTCGTTTCCTTATCGACCTTGAAAAGGTTGCGGAAAGCCTCGACGGTTTGCGACATGTGCTGGACGAGAGCCATCGCTTTTTCTGAAGTTTCCTTCAGTACGTCGCCGCTTAGTTTGCCCACGGCATAAAACATCGGCAACTGCTGGATCATAAGCCCCAGGGAGTTCAGCGGCTGGTTCCACTGGTGGGCGATGTTGTTGATCATCTCGCCCATGACGGCTAGACGGTCCTGCAGTATTAACATTTCGTCTTTTTGACGCAGTTGCTCCACCGCCTTGGCGATGCGCAGTTCCAGGAATCTGTTCATTTCCTCGAGGTCCCGCCTTTTTTCGGCAAGTTCCCTCTCGGCACGCCGGCGCTCGGTTATGTCGATGACCGCGACGCGACACTCCTGGCCAGCGGCGTCGGGCACCACCTCGATCTGCAAAAAGAGCGTTTCCCCTCCTTCCGGGGAGAAAGGCATTTCGCAGGACAGTTTTGCCTGCAGCTCAAAGGCCCTGGCCAGGAAATCTGAGAAGAAAGGGCGCGCGCTGGTCGGCACGAAGGCACCCATGCGCCGCCTCGCAAGCCGGCCGCGCTCGACCCCCAAGAGGCTCGCTCCCATGAGGTTCGCCGCCTTGATGGCTCCGGACCGGTCCAGCGTGAAATAGCCCACCGGTGCGAAATCGTAGAGGTCGGTGTACTTTTCGGAGATCCGGTCCGCCTCGTCCCGGGCCCGCATCAGCTCGGCATTTTGCAACTCGAGCTCGATCCGGTGCACCTCGAACTCATGGATGAGCCGCAGCATCTCTTCGGGGCTCCTGGGGACCTCGAGCTGCGCGGCCTTCTCCCGCAGACGCCCTTCGGCCCGGCGGCGCAGTTCCTCTGCCGTTATCAACCCTGCATCCTTAGACATAACCTCGTGTCCCTCACCGGCAGGTACGCCCCTTACGCGCGGCAGCTGCGCTAGCTTCCGGTTTCCAGCCGTTTCATAAGTCGCGCATTCTCCTCGCGCAGTTCCGCCTCCAGCCTCTTGGCAGCCGTAATGTCCGAAAAGGTGATCACCACCCCGTCGATCACCTCATCGATGGTCCGATAGGGCATGATGCGCACCAGGAACCAGCGCTTATCGACGGTGGCGACCTGCTTCTCCGAAAAGACCAGGGTGCGCAGCACCTCGTCCACGTCCGCGACCAATTCAGGGTACACCAGGTGATTCACGATGTCGTCAAGGGGCCTCCCCACATCCCCGGGGATCAGCTTGAACAGCTTCTCGACTCCCTTGGTGTAGCGGCGTATACGGCAACGGGAATCCAGGAAAACGGTGAGTATCTCCGTACTGTTCAGAAGGTTCCTCATGTCGTTGTTGGTCCGCGCCAGCTCGCCCATCTTGGACTGCTGTTCGGCATTCACCGTCTGCAGCTCTTCGTTTAAGGACTGCAGCTCTTCCCGCGACGTGGTCAGCTCCTCGTTGGTGGACTGCAGCTCCTCGTTGGTGGACTGCAACTCTTCGTTGGCGGACTTGAGCTCTTCCTGGGACGATTGCATCTCCTCGCGGGAGACCTGCAGTTTTTCCGACAGGTGCTGGAGTTCCCGCTCCAGTTCCTGCACCCTGTCGCAGGTCTCGGAAATGGCGCCGGAGCGGGGCCTCCTTTTCCTGTTCTCGAGCACCGGCCGATCCTTGAACACCACCATCACCAGACCCCGAAGCGCCTGCGGCTCCTCGACGGTCTGAACGATGATGTCGACATCCTGGCTGCCGGGGCCCTCCCCGAGCTTGAGCGCCGGGGCTGTCACCGCCTCCTTCTGCCTGAGCGCCTTCTCGAAGGCGACCCCCAGCTCGAAGCGCAGCCCCTTGCGGACCATGGCGAAGATGTTCCAGTTGGCCTTGCCGGCCGCAGGCTCGAGATACTTGCCCGTTCGCCCGCTTATGTAGAGGATGTCGCCTTTGCCGTTGACCAGCACTGCTGGAGGGGAAAAGCTCTGCAGCAACAACTGGTCGGCGAGCGCCTGGAGGTTGTCTGCGGGCTTCGCCACGATGGTTTCCTTATGAACTCCGGACAGGGCCGGGACCAAGGCGGGAGGAAAGGCCAGCGGCTCCAGTGGCAAGGCGGATTCGCGCCGCTGAAAAAGCCGCGCCTTGAGGTTTAAGGGGGTAAAGAGCTCGCCGCTGCTGTTCAGCGACTCCGCACTCCCAAGGAACAGGATGCCGCCCGGTTTCAGGACATAGTGGAATATCGGAAGGAGCTGTCTTTGGACCTCCGGAGTCAAGTATATCAACAGGTTGCGGCAGGCCAAAAGGTCCAGCTTGGTAAAGGGGGGATCCATGATGAGGTTTTGCGTAGCGAAGGTGACGGCGCCGCGGATCTCCTTGCCGACCCGGTAGCCGTTCTCCTCCTTAGTGAAGAACCGGTGCAACCGTTCGGATGACACGTCCGACGCGATGTTGGCCGGGTAACTTCCTTGACGGGCACGGTCTATGGCGTCGCGGTCCAGATCGGTGGCAAAGATCTGCAGCTGGAACTTCTCCGCGGCATGGCTCCGCTCCAGGGCCTCCCTAAACACTATCGCCAGCGAATAGGCCTCCTCTCCGGTGGAGCAGCCCGCCGACCATACCCTCAGCACCCCGCCCTGCCGCTCGGCCAGCAGCGCCGGGAGGGCCTCGTCCCGCAGGAACTCCCAAGCAGTCCCATCCCGGAAGAAGTTAGTGACCCCGATCAGAAGCTCGTTGAAGAGCAGATCGAGCTCCTGAGGGTTTCCCTGCAGGTAGCGGACATAGGTGACGAGCCGGTCGATTTGATGGATCCCCATGCGCCGCTCGATGCGGCGGTACACGGTGTTTTTCTTGTACGGGGAAAAATCGTGGCCGGTCTTGGCTCGCAGCAGGATGAGCACCTTCTCCAGGGAGCTTTGGTCCTTCTCCTCCTGCGCCCCTTCCACCTTGGCGATCAGCTGGGAGTGGCGCAGGTATTCGGCGATCTTGCCAGGCAGCTCCTGTGCCGGTGCCACCAGGTCGGCAAGTCCTGCATCGATGGCGCTTCTGGGCATGCTGTCGAACTTAGCGGTCTCGGGCTTCTGGACCAGCCCGAGACCGGCCTTTTCCTTGATGGCCCTTAGCCCCGCGGTACCGTCCGACCCCATGCCGGAGAGGATCACGCCGACGCTATGCTGCTGTCGGTCCTCGGCCAGGGAGCGCAGGAAGAAGTCGATGGGGAGCCTCAGGCCGCGCGGCGCCGTCGGCTCGAACAGGTGCAAGATCCCGTGCAAAATCGACATGTCCCGGTTGGGAGGGATCACATAGACGCAGTTCGGCCTGACCCGCATCCGGTCTTTCACCTGATATACCGTCATGCCGCTGGCACGTTGCAGCAGCTCAGGCAAGAGCCCCTGATGCGTCGGGTCCAGGTGCTGGATGACGACGAATGCCATGCCGCTGTCCGGCGGTACGCCCCGCAGGAACTGCTCCAGGGCCTCCAGTCCTCCCGCTGAGGCGCCGACGCCGACAATGGGGAAGGAGAGTTCCCGCGGGCTGGCAACTGCCTGTTCCGCAGCATCGCAGGGGGTGCTTCTTGAGCTGGACGTCTTTGTCTTGATTCTTTTCATGTGAACCAATATAGCACTGCTTTATTAAAAGTCTCGAAAATTCAGCATAAG
This sequence comes from Geomonas silvestris, assembly GCF_014193515.1. Lineage (GTDB taxonomy): Bacteria > Desulfobacterota > Desulfuromonadia > Geobacterales > Geobacteraceae > Geomonas > Geomonas silvestris. Next base: position 238,700 of record NZ_BLXX01000006.1, read on the forward strand.
CCCCAACAACCCTCCGGAGTTTTTCCTGCTGACCCGGGCATTCGTCATCCTGGAGTCGATGATCCGCGAGCTGACCCGGACCACAACTAGCTGCAGTCGTTTCGCGAGCAGGTCTCCCGCCTGACGGCCAAGCACTTTAGCGCGGCTCGCATCGAGGAAAAAACGGTTAGACTCGCCCGTGACCGCCCTGAAGCGCTTAAACCATTCTCTCGCCACAGTTTCGAAGGTGTTTTCCCCTTCGGCAACTTGTGCCGCTTTCTCGGCCTTTCTGGCCACACCGGGGTCTTCTCCCCTGGCGATCATTTCCCTTGCTTGATCTCGTGATTTGCGGGCCTCGGAAAGAGAGACCGCGGGATAAGCGCCGAAGGAGAGCTTTTTCTCCTTGTCGGCGAAGCGGCATTTGAAGTACCAAAGCTTTCCGCCCGTGGGGTGATCAAGAGGTACGGCCCCCCGCCATCGAAAAGTTTGTACTTTCTTGGGGCCGGTTTCGACCGGGATATCTGGATATCTGAAAGAGGAGGAATCCTTTTAGGCATGAGTCTTTACCTCCTTTTGGGGGCCTTTTTTGTGCCCTTTGGGGCAGGCCCCCATGGATCTCCTGGACTACAGTAGACCTCCAGAGACCTTGGTGGACCATACCAACAGAAAAGGCCCTGATTTCTCAGGGCCTTTTCTGTTTCTTAAACCTATGTAACCTTCCAAAAACTAGCTGGTGGTACCGGAGGCCGGGGTCGAACCGGCACGGATTGCTCCGCTGGATTTTGAGTCCAGTGCGTCTACCAATTTCACCACTCCGGCAAGTGTCCGCGGAGTATACCCAATGGTTTTGCCAAGGTCAAGAATGAAATTGGCAAAGGGTACCGTAAAAAATTATTGACAGCCCACTTGCCCGATGTTATAAACGGAACTCCTTTGATGGGGCTGTAGCTCAGTTGGGAGAGCGCTTGAATGGCATTCAAGAGGTCGTCAGTTCGATCCTGATCAGCTCCACCATCACTTACCACAAGCATCTGAGACTCAACTCTTGGATGCTTTTTTGTTGAAAGCAGCAGAGGGCGTCTCTACTTCAATTAGTATTGACAACGAGACAACCAAATGGTACAAGTTGGAACTTCGATGGGGCTGTAGCTCAGTTGGGAGAGCGCTTGAATGGCATTCAAGAGGTCGTCAGTTCGATCCTGATCAGCTCCACCATCACTTACCACAAGCATCTGAGACTCAACTCTTGGATGCTTTTTTTCGTTTTCGATCCTCTTCCCTCGATTTGCCAATACCCATCTAGCGTCCCCCGCTGCCGGAAAAAATCCCGAACTGCTTTAACATAAAGACGACGCTTCCCGCTGTCCCAGCGCCCAGCGGTTGTGCAGCAAGCCCCTGGGCCGTCTCAGTGCTACCGCACACCTGGAGGGTCCATGAACGAGACTCCCAAGATAGTCCCCCCCCCTGTACTGCGAGCCAGATCACCCTGGTGCGTGCGTGGCTCACTGCAGCAGGAGCGTCACGTCAACGTCTCTATTCAGCCGGCATTGACGGCAACCGGCGACCCTACCCTCATCAAGATCGCCCTGCGCAAGTTGTTCAGCAACGCCTGGAAGTACACCACCGGCAGATCTCCTGCCGTGATAGAGTTTGCAGCGAGCCCCGAAGGAAAGGCCTTCCTGATGCGCGACAACGGCGTCGGCTTTGATCCTGCCGACGCCGCCAGGTTGTTCCACCCCTTCCAGCACCTGCACGACAACGACCGCCTGGCAGGTTAGGGCACCGGTCTTACCTGCGTGCGGCGCATAATCGAACGCCACAGCGGCAGGATCTGGGCCTGGGGAATCCCCGGGAAAGGGGCCATCTTCTACTTCACGCTGCAGGAGTGCGGCTCGTAGCTCGCACCTATTCCCCCTTCACCGCCTCCTTGGTCTTTTCCCCTGCCCTTTTCACGGTCTTGCCGGTTTCGGTGCCGGCCTTTTTCAGCGCCTTTCCCGTCTTCTTCGCTGCCTTTTTAAGCTCATGTCCCGTTTTCTGGCCGGCTTTTTTGATCTCGTGACCACCCCCCTGACGGTTCTCCTTGACACCCTGACCGGTGTCCTCCGTGTTCTGTGACGCGGTTTCTGCGCCGCAGGTCAAGACGCCGGCAAGAAGCAGCGCCGGCAGCATCGCGCTCACTGATTTCACACGCATCGCTAAACCTCCTTAACTCTCTTCGTTGTTCTTCCCCGCCACAGGACCTGCGCCAGCTGCCTTCTTTAGCGCCAGCTGGTTTTGCAACTCCCGTCTTTTGTTGGTGAGATACTCGTTCTTCTCCAGTTCCTTAAGCTGACGCGGGTAGCGGGCGGTCATGTCGTACCACTCGCTGATCCTGCGCTCAAAGCGCTCCTTTTCCGGCACCTGGAGCGCGTCCAGGAAACACTCCAAGGCCAGGTAGTATCGCACGGCATTGCGTTCCACCGCCCCCCGTACACCGGTCACCAGGGTCGGCCTGCCGTCTTGTCCCGCAACGGTACTAAACCCCACCTTGTCCCGAGCTATGGTGGCGAAGTAGCTTTTGATGGCCATGGTGGCCATGGTGCCGGTACGGTAGGAGTAGCTGAAATGAATAAAACTCTTGCCGTCATCGAGCGGGACCGCCTCCAACCTGATCCGGTGATCCTTGGTCCTGAGCGGCCCCTGGTCCCCCTGGAGGGCGACGCTGAGGTAGTCCGGTTGCTGCGCCACCACGCGAAAGGCGAGTTTGAGCGGATAGGCATCACCCGGTGGCTGGTAGTACTTCCTGCCGCTGTACATGGTAACCTGCCAGGTTCCGCCGGACTGTTTTGCGGTGCAGGCCTTGATGTTGATATGCAGCGAGGTTATATCACACCAGTTAGCCGGGACCGCGAGGGCATCCTTCACCTGGTGGAAGGGGTGATTGAAAACGCCGTACATGTCAACCTCGGCCGTCCCCTTGTTCTCAAAGGAATCGAGGTAGATCGGCGCTCCGAAGAGATTGTGCTGCAGTTTGGGAAGCACCGACGGATATTTGGCGAGCAGCGCCTTGGCCGCTCCGGAGCTCACCTCATCGGCAGATGCCGGGGCGGCCAGGAACAAAGCGGCAAGGACCAGGATCAAAAGCACCCCTCCTCGAAGCCAATCCAGTCGGAGCCTTCGTCTGTTTCCGGTCATAGGTACCTCCGGTTCACGAGCAGACCGCGCTCTGACAGCTTATGGTGTGTCACTACCTGTGAACCATGATACTCCTAATCGAGGAAATGCATCTATCCCATCTGACAGGTACGGCGGCCCGCGCTGCCGGGCACGCCCACAAAAAAGGGCCCGGCCCGGAAACACCCGAACCGCGGCCCTTTTGCCGACAGTCACTTTCAAAATGTGCTACCTACCGAAAGAGAATCAGCGAGCGTCTTGGGACGCAGCATCGTCCGCGGCCACCCTCTGGGGGGTGATCAGGTCGGCGCACAGGGAGATCAGGATGGCGAAGATCACCGGCCCCAGGATGAGCCCAAGGATACCGAGGCTGAAGACGCCGCAGATCGCGCCGAGAACGATCGCCAAAACCGGTATGTCCCCCGTGGCCCCGATAGCGAGTGGCCTAATGGCGTTGTCGGCGAGCCCCACGAAGAGAAGGCACCAAAGCGCCAGCAGACCGGCCTTGAGATAGGCGCCGTTCAGGGCGATGAGCGCCGCCAGCGGGACCCAGACCACGCCGGTCCCCACCACCGGAATAAGCGCAGCGACCGCAGTGAGCGCTCCGCACAGAACCGGGGCGGGAACCCCGGCAACGAAGTAGCCAAGTCCCGCGGTGACCCCTTGAGCACAGCAGGTCAGGATGGTGCCTACCGTTACCGAGGTGGTGATGGAGCGGATCTGGTTCACGTAGCGGTGGGCAGCCGCGGGATTGGAGGCGAAGCGGTCGATCGCCGCGGAGACGGTGCGCTCCCCGTCGCGATAGATGAAAAAGAGGATAAAAAGGGCGACCGCCAGGGTGAACAGCAGGTCCGCCAGGCTGCGCGCCGTGTTGGTGGCCAGTTCGAGGAGAAACGAGGAGGAGGCCGCAGCGGCCTTGGCTCCCATCCCCTTGAGGTCGACGCCGAGCTTCTGGGTAATCGAGGTGAACCGGTCCACTAGGGGGAGATGGCTTATGGTGTTGGCGCCGGTGCGCGCAAACTCCTGGACCAGCTGTTCTGCCTCGTGGTACCAGTCACTGGCGTTGACGACGATGGTGGTGACGAAGGCGGCCAGAGGAAGGATGAAGCAGATGGTCACGATGAGAACCATCAAGCCGGCTGCCTTTCCCGGGCGTTCCGGGAAGTGTTTCAGTATCCGGTTGTAGTGCGGCAGGGTCGCAATTCCAATGATCAGTGCCCAGGCAAGCGGTGCGGCGATCGGCGTGGCCAGAAGTCCGATCACCGCGAGGGCTGCAATGGTGAAAAAGGCCGCCAAGAAGCTCACATAGATCTTTTTATCCATAAGGGGCACCTGTCCGGGTCAAGTAGGTGGTACGGCAGGTCCGGGGACCGGCGTGAGCTCCCTGCACACGCGGCAGGGCAGCAGAATCGGAGTCCTCCGCAGCGGGATTCCCCCGTGAGCGGATCAGCATCTGGTCAGCGCGCGGTGCCCGGAGTCTCAAGTTTGCGGACGTCGGAGGGCGTCGTCGGGGGAGCACCCGGGGGCTGCACAGACTGTTCGCTTTGAAACGCGGGCCGGTTGGTCCGTTCATCGGTGAGCTGGGGTGCCTCTTCGATCACCTGCCAGTTTTTCCCGATCGGGATGGTGATCGGTTTGGGCGGCACCGTGGGGGCCGCTGCAGGCCTCGCGGTGCGCGCAGCAGAGCATGCTCCGAGCAGAACCGTTAGTGCAAGAACTGACAGGGCCTGGGCGATTAGTCGGTATTTCATGTCATCTCCTTGGTTGAGCCCGGAAGTAGGCGAGATCGATACTGGAACCTTCCCGGTCCCTCATGACAAAGCATACCAAGGAGAAAGTATAATGAAAAGAATAACCGCAACAATCACTGCAATTAAGGTCGAGGTGTCAGTGACGGGCCGCGCTCTAAGTAGCAGCACGGTTCTTTCGACGACGACACCAGTCAGTAATAGCGACCGTTAGATTCATACCCCTTTGAATTCATCGAGCGGCCGGATGCTGTACCCTTCGAGGTTCGGTGTCAGTGCCGCCGGCTCGATTTCGGTGTTGATTTCGGGTTCGTCAAAGACGATGCGTGCCGAGGTAGGCCCCGTCCTGATCTCGATCGCTTCCGGGAAAGGAACCCCGCTCACGTTTCGGTAATCGTGAAAATCGGCACGGTCTCCTCCGGGGGAGATCTTGCGATCCATAAGGCCGAACTTGTCGTAGTGCACCCGGTCTCCGCTCGCGTTGAGGACTTCGCTGCCGTACTGGGAGGGATCGGGATCCGCCTGGTGGGCCACCACCCATTTGAAAAGGGCAAAGCTTCTGAACACACCGTTTGCCGGAAGCTCCGAGGCCCGTCCCTGGTAGGCCGTCTGCCTGGAGGGGACTATGCAGGTGAGCCGGTCGCCGTCGCTGAAGATCTCGAGCACGGTGAGGCCGAAGGGGGAGAGTACGGCGATGTGAAAACGGTCCGGATAGCTGAACACCAGGTAGCCGCGGCCGCTGGTGCCGTGTTCGCCGGCTTTCAGGGAGAGCGAGACCGAGGACTGCAGTGTCTCGAGCTGGCGGCCGGGAACCAGTCCCGTCAGAGGTTTCTGCACCGAAGCGCAGGCAGTGAGGGCGAGTGCCGCCAGGAAAACGACCAAGCGGCAGAGCGACGAAAGTGTAAAGAACCTAACTGGCACCAGGGACCTCGCGGAGGAGTTGCGGATGTGCGGCGTGCAGCCGCCGGTGTTTCTATTTACCTGACCCGCCCGGTACATTCAAGTCCTGATTGTGAAACCGGTCGATCCGCCGCCCCTTCGTGGTGCGCTTCCCCTTGCAGCTCCCGGCGTCTTTCCCTGTCAGCAGACCAGTCCGCTACGGCATCAGACTCCCTTGTTGCTGTCGATCCATTTATTGAACCTTCTGAGCGATTCCCCGGCGCCGACCTCATAACAGGTACCCACCCCCGCAGCAGCGATGGCCCGGTAGGTCCGCTCCCAGTAGACCGGAAGCTGCAGCCCGCGCAAAAGAAACCTCGGGATGTCCCGCGCGCCGAGATAGGTTTGGTTGAGGTGGTTGATCAGGGGGAAGACCGGTTCTCTATAACGGAAACGGTCGATGATCTTGCCAAGCGCCTCCTCGATCTCCCCCAGAAGCGGAGAGTGCAGAGGGGCATCGCAGTGGTGGCTGCGGGCGGAAAAGGCACCCAGGACCTGCGCCTGCTGCACGGCTTGGTGGATATCCGCCTGCCTGCCGGAGAGGAGGAAGTGGAGCGAGGTGTTGTGGTTGGCGAGATAGACCTGATGCTGCGCCGCCAGCTCTTCGACCCGCTCCAGGGACAGCCCGGCTATCTCCCCCAGCGCGTAACGCTCCCTCCCCTTCCCCAGGCACGCCAGGCACTCCCCAAGCTCGGACGAGATCTCAACAGCCGCCGCCTCCGAGATGGAATTGCAGGCCACCAAGGCGGGAATGATCCCCAGACCGTGCTGCGCGACCAGCGACGGCACTATCCCGATCTTGGCCATCTTGCGCAACTGGTAGAGACTGCTTGCGAGCCCCTGCAGCTGTAACGCCATCTGCTGAGTCCCTTCCTCCCCGGGCCAGGCCCCCGTCAGCAGGTCATGATGCCCGTAGCGCAGCACCAGTTCGGCAACCTCGTAGAAGTCGCCGTCATCAGGAAAACTGGCCACCGCCGTCAGAGGCAGTCCGGGAAACATGAAACAGTTCATCTAGGGCTCTCCTGGTAGGCTACCCTGCAACGGCAACCTGAGCGCCACGCCGGCGCATCCGGCCGCGGCTCGGCAGTCTTCTGTCCAGGCTCGGGAACCGACTGAGCGGTTACCGAAACCTCAGCAGCTGTGCAGTTCGATGTACTCGGCCATGGTGCGCACCGAGCGGAAAACCTGGGCGGCGACGGCCGCGTCGGGCACCACCACCCCGAAAGCATGCTCCATCCCCACGGCGAGCTGCAGGGCATCGACCGAATCAAGCCCCAGCCCGTCCTCGAAGAGGGGCTGGTCCGGATCGAGGTCGTGGACGGTGAGCCCTTCGCTGCGCAGCGTGTTGATGATGAAGTGCTTTACCTGGTGCATGAGTTCATCACTCATCTCCCCTCCCGTTACTCTTAAAGACTTGCGAGGTCGGTCCCCCCTCTTCCGGTTAGCCGTAGCGCAACAGCGCCAGGCAGACCGTCAAGGCATCACGTGCCGAGGGGACCGGCCTTTTCGGCAACCGCTCGGCACGCGGGGGAGACAGCGGCACCGAGCCGATGCGGTGCCCGGAACGCACAGCCTTGACCAGCACCTCGGTTTCCAGGCGGGGGCCCTTAGATTCCAGTGCCAATCCCGCCAAAACCGCACCCGGGTAGTAGCGGATCCTGGGGTAGGCCTGCGCTACGGATGCGCCGGTCTTCTTATTGAGACACCACGCCGCGAACCGTCCGCACCTCCCCGGCAGGTCAGCCTCGTCGTCCGACACCGGCGCCGCTCCCAAGAAGATCTGAGGTTCAGCGGAGCTTGCCGCGGCGGCCAGGGCCCTTATGCTACCCGCGGGATCCCGAGCGTCGGCGTCGAGGGTGATAACCCCGGAATAGCCGCGGTCGGCAGCCCACTGGAACCCGCTCTGTAACGCCCTACCCTTGCCCAGGTGCACCGGGTGCCGCAAGACGGTCACCGGCAGGCCGGCCAGGAAAACCGAGCTGCAGACCCTCGATCCGTCGTCGACGACGAGCACCGGGTAGCCGGTTTTCAGCGCTTCGCTGACCGTGCCGCACAGGGGCGGGCCTGCGTCGCAGGCGGGTATGATCAGGCAGAGGTGCATGTAATGAGAACTCCTGGGGCGTGGGATGCGCCCGGCGGTGCGCTACGCGATGCTGCGCCTTAAGCGCTGTGTCGCGGGAGCTGCGAAGATCCGCCCCTAAAAGGATGCTGGCCGCGACGAGAAACAGCTCCGGTTGGGAACTCGGTCCTCTGTCACGGGCGCGCCCCTGGGCGGCCGAAGCTTGACCTTCCCCCCCGGCACACTTTCACAGCGCTGGTGCAGGCACTCGCTGTGGACCTGCGGCACGCAATTAGACACTTTTAATCACCGTACTCTTATACTGTAGGCGGGTGGGACTGTCAAACAGCGCTGACAAATATCTGTTGAGTACCGAAGGATAGGGAGGGGTGCCGACCTTGTTCAGGAAAACCGGCTAAGACAGCAGCTCAGGCAGGTTAAGCCATGAAGCGCAGGAGGCGATGCTTGCGGCTTGAGGGGAGTGAGTTCGCACGAGGGTGCTCAGAGCATGGGATAGCTGGGCGAGCGTGAACAGCTAGGGCTCGGCGCGGGCCATATCCTTGACGACGAACCAGCCGCAGACGAAACAGAGCACTCCTGCCAAAGCCATGGCAAGCGGGGTGATTAAAAGGGCGCTGCGCAGGTCCCAGAGGTCGGAAAGCCATCCCAGGATCGAGGGGGAGAAGGCGTCGCCCAGGGCGTGGATGAAGAAGATGTTGACGGCAAAGGCCATGGCCCGCATGGTGGGTGGGGTCACGTTGATGATCACGGTATTGAGCGGCCCGGTGTTGAGGAACAGGAAGAATTCGGCCACGAAGATGGCCCCCAGGCAGGTGGTGAGATCCGGCGCCAGGATGGCCCAGGCGGCAAACGGGGTGCCGATGAAGAACCCCCACCCCGACACGTGCAGATACCCGGCGGGGCTCTTTTTCTGCCAGCGATCCCCCAGCCACCCCCCCGCCAGGGTCCCCAGGATGCCGGCGAGCACCGTGGTCGCACCGAAGAGGGTGTTCCCCTTGGCCACGTTGAGTCCGTGGGCGCGGTTTAAAAAGGAGGGGATCCACTGGGCCAGGCCGCCGATGGCGAAGGTCATCGAGGCCATCGCCAGGGTATTGAAGACAAAGGAGCGATTACGGAAGAGGTCCAGGTAGCTCGTGGAAACCCCCTCGGGCACGGCGTCCGCCTCGCCCGCCTCGTCCGGCGTACCGTGCGCAGGAACTGCAGCGCCGCGCGGCGGCGTGCGCAACATGGCGATGGGGATGGCCAGGGCAAGCCCCGGCAGGCCGACCATGAGAAACGCGGCATGCCAGCCGAAGTTCTCCCCGAGCAGGCCGCCCAGGAGGTAGCCGAGCGCGCTCCCGACCGGAATCGCCACGTAGAACCAGGAGAGGATCTCGCCGCGCCGCTCCTTGGGGAAGTAGTCGGCGATGAGCCCCGGCGACACGGTCCCGAAGCTCGCCTCCCCTACCCCGACCGTGGCCCGGGCAGCCAGAAGCGTCCGGTACCCAGGGGCGAGCCCGGCGAGGGCGGTGGCGAGGCTCCAGACCACCAGTCCGCTTGCCGCAAGCTTCACCCGGCTCCAGTGATCCCCCAGCCAACCGAACAGCGGCGCGAGCATCATGTAGCTCAGCATGAAGGCGCTCCCGAGGAAACCGAGGGCCGTGTCGGAGAGGTTGAGGTCGCTCTTGATGAGCGGGAAAACGGCGAAGAGCACCTGCCGGTCGATGTAGTTCAAGAGGTTGACGGCGAGCAGCAGCCCCAGCACGTAGCGGCGGTAGGTTTTTGAAATGGTTTCTGCTGGCATGCGGATCTCCCTCTTTGCTTGGGTTACAGCTCTTCCACCGCCCGGCGCGAGCGCTCGACGATCTCGGCAGGCTCCTCGAACCTGAAGGAAAGGGGGGCGCCGAAGCGGACCGAAATGGTGCCGCGCCGGGGAAAGCCGGCCTCGGGGGGGAGCACCTGGTCACTCCCCCTGATCTTGATCGGCACCACGGGAAGCCCCAACTCCTTCACCATGATCCCGAGTCCCAGCTGGAAGGGCTGCATCTCCCCGGTCCTGGTATGGGCCCCCTCCGGGAAGATCAGGATGTTGATCCCGGCGTCGGCGAGCCTCCCCATGAACCGGAAGGCGGCGCTGAACCCTTGCTGCTGGGGGAGCGGAAAGAGGTTGAAGAAAAGCGTGCCGTACTCGAAGGTGAAACGCCGCCAGATGCGGTCCAGTCCGTGGTAGTCGCCGAAGAAGAACTCGGCCCAGGCGGCGGTGGCGGTACTATAGCGAAGCTCGGGCGGAAGCGCAAACATAACCGAGGGTTGGTCAAAGTACCCCTGGTGGTTGGCGACGAAGAAGACCGGCCCCTTGACCTTGGAGAGGTTCTCGGTGCCCGTGACCTCGAGGCGGGCAAAGCTGCGGTAGAGGGGATAGTGGAACACGGTATCCCAGAAGCGGCGCACCGCGCGGGCTAAAGGGGCGTTGGTCCAGAACCGGTAGTGGCTCTTCTGCGAGAGCTTCTCTCGTTTTTCGATGATCCGGCGCACGTCGGAGACCCGGGAGGCGGGCCCGATCTGGGAATCGTCGATGTCAAGCCGGTACTCCTGTTCCAGGAAGTTCACCAGTTCCAGGCGCCCGATCGAGGTGAGCCCCAGGTCGGCGACCACCAGCAAATCCTCGCGGATCTGCGCCACCGGCGTCCCGGTCACCTTGGCGAGGAGGTTCGTGAGGCTGTCGCGGGAACCCTTGGCATCCCCCTCCTCGGCTCCCTGCTTGATCGCCTCCTTCACGGCGAATTTCTTGATCTTGAGCGTGGTGGTCTTGGGGAACTCCGGCTCCTTCCAGAGGGTATACCCGGTGATCTGGTGCATACCGTCCAGGTTCTTGTTCGCCTGGGCGATGATGGCATCGGGTGGACTGCCGGAGCTGTCCAGAAGCAGCACGGCGTGCACCTCCTCGCCGCCCCCCCGGTCCAGGCCGATCACGCAGGACTCCTTCACACCCGGGACCTTGTTGAGTACCGCCTCCACCTCGTCCGGGTAGACGTTTACCCCGGCGCCGGTGACGATCAGCTCCTTCTCGCGCCCCTTGATGGTGAGCCAGCCGTCCGGGCCGATCTCCCCCAGGTCCCCGGTCTTGAACCAGCCGTCCTCGGTGAAGGCGGCGCGGGTCGCCTCCTCGTTGTGGTAGTAACCGGGAAAGACGTTGGCCCCCCGGGCCAGCACTTCCTTCTCCGCGATCTTCAGCTCCACCCCCGGCAAGGGGGGGCCGACGGATCCCGGCACCTGGCGCTCCATGCTGTTGACGCAGAGTACCGGAGCGGTCTCCGTCAGCCCGTACCCTTCAAGGACGGTAAAGCCCATGTCGAACCAGAAGCCGAACAGTTCCGGGGCAAGCGGCGCCCCGCCGGAGACGAAGACGGTGAAGTTGCGGCCGAAGGTGCGCTGCACCGGGAAGAAGAGAAGCTTCCGGGTCGGCATCGAGCAACCGGCGGCGAACCGGGAGAGCCTCGCGAAGACGCCGGCCAGGTGCTTCTCGGCGAGCTCCCGCTCGATGCTCGTTTTGAGCAGCTGCATGAGGCGCGGGACCGACATGATGACGTAGACGTCCTCTTCGGCCAGAGCCTCCATGATGGCCGAGGGCTTCAACGCTCCCAGGTAGATCACCGTGGCGCCGCGGTACAGCGGGGTGAAGAAGCCGCCCATCTGCTCGAACATGTGCGACAGCGGCAGGAGGGAGAGAAAGGAGAACTGGGGGGTGATGATGGGGACCTGGGTGTTGATCTGCTCGATGTTGGCGACCAGGTTCCGGTGGGTGAGGATCACCCCTTTCGGGTTCCCCGTGGTACCCGAGGTGTAGATGAGCTGGGCGATGTCCTCGGGCTTCGGCTCGTTGATGCGGGCGCTGGCGGGAAGATCGGGCAGCAGAAAGGGGAGGTGTTCCAATAGTAGGGTGTTGCCCGTGCTGATCCGCTCGACCTTGAACCTACTCTGCAGTACGAGTTTCGCCTCGGTCAGGCGCCGGATGCTGTCCGCCCGCACCAGGTCGGACATGAAATCGACCGGCACCGCGATGGCCCCCCGCACCAGGATCCCCCAGTAGGCAACGCCCCACCAGGACGAGTTAGGCCCCCAAAGCACCACGCGGTCGCCCGGTTGGACCCCCTGCTGCTCGAGCAAGGTGGCCATCTTCAGGGCAAGCTCGTAGCAGTCACGATAGCTGGTCACGAACCTGCGGATGCCGGTGCGGTTGATAAAGGCCGTCTTGTCGCCAAGGCCGGGAAAGGTACGGAAAAGATCCATCAGGGTCTGCATAACCTGTCACTCCTTGTACCGCCAGCGGCGGAGACCTCGCTGCTTTGCCGACGCGCCGCAGTTTTAAAAGTACCCGACGCTCATGGAAGACTCCCTCCAGCCGGCCCGCTGCAAAGAATAGCAGCAAAACTGACTTTAGCAGTTTTTATGATAAGCTCATGCCGTGACATTTGCACAACCTAATGTCCCTCTTTTCAACAACAGGTACTCTGCCGCCCCGTCACTGTGCCAGTCCCTGACGCTGACTCCCCGCTCATCCAGTATCGAAAAAACACTCTGGCTGTCCGACCTCGGAACGGTCCATGGATCTGCTCACCAAGGATGAACCTGAAGTCGCTGAGAGCCTATGGAGACGATACATGCCCCTGACGCCTCGTTCTGAGATACTTTTCTTGCTGGTAGTTGTGCTGGCAGCCAGCCTGGGTGCCGGGGGGAGGGCCCTGGCCGCGCCCTCCCCTGCTCCCGGGGTCGAGGCGGGCCGTCTCCTGGCCGGCGTTCCGGGGCCGGACCGGCTGGGAGAGGGACCCCCCTTAGCCCTGGCGGCACCGGTTCCGCCGCAGTCTCCGCAGCCCGCCGACGCCCCCCGCACGACGCCCCCCGTCTACCAGTGGCGGGTGTTAGCCGCGCAAGACGACAACACGACACCGGGGCAGTCCGCTGCGCCCCGCGCGCCAGCCGGCTCGGCTGCCGGCACTGCCGGCCAGAGGGTCCTCGACTGGGATAGCGGCGCCGGGAAGAGCTACCTCATCCCGGGGATCGAGCTCCCCAGTTTCCTGGTGCTCCTCAATCTCTACGACCGCACCTTCCTGGAAACCAAGACCCAGGAAGGAAGCAGCACCTACGACAGCAACCCCTCCACCATCTGGCAGCATCTCAGAAAGCAGAACTGGACCTTCGACCGCGACCCGTTCAACGTAAACCAGATAGGCCACCCCTACCAGGGGGCCACCATGTACGCCATCGCCCGCTCCACGGGGCTCAACTTCTGGGAATCGCTGCTCTACAGCAACCTGGGGAGCTTCACCTGGGAGATGGCGGGGGAGACCAGCCGCCCCTCCATAAACGACCTGATCACCACCGGCAACTCCGGAAGCCTCCTGGGTGAGGCCCTCTTTCGCATGTCCCAGCTGGTGCTCAAAGAGGATGCACCCCGCCCCGATGCCTGGCACGAGGCCGGTGCGGCGCTCCTGTCGCCGCCGACCGGATTCAACCGCTGGGCCTATGGCGAGCGCTTCAAGCCGATCTTTACCAGCGACGACCCGGCGCTCTTTTGGCGGGCACGCCTGGGAGCGAGCATCAGCGGCTCCTCGCGCCAGGCGGCGGTGCTCGATTTTCAGATGTCCTATGGCCTTCCCGGCAAGCCGGGGTACAGCTACCGCCGCCCCCTAGATTACTTCGATTTCCAGATCGGCGGGCTGTCAGAGGCCAGGAACCCCATAAGCTACGTGCTGTTGCGCGGCCTGCTCGTCGGCCGGGACTACCATGTCGGCGAGAACTACCGCGGCATCTGGGGGCTCTACGGCGGGTACGATTACCTCTCGCCGACCAACTTCCGGGTATCGACCACGGCCCTCTCCCTGGGGACCACCGGCCAGTACTGGCTGGCCCCGGGGATCGCCCTGCAGGGGAGCGTTCTGGGCGGCTTTGGCTTCGGCGCAGCGGGGAAGACCCCGGTCGATCTCGGCAAACGCGACTACCACTACGGTGCGACACCCCAGGTACTTTTGGCCACGCGCCTGCTCTTTGGCAACAGGACGGCGCTGGAGCTGATCGGGCGAGGCTACTACGTAAGCGGCACCGGTTCCGACGATTCCCAGGGATACGAGCAGATCGCCAGGATCAACGCCGGTTTTACCGTCCGGGTGTTCCGCCGCCACGGCATCGGGCTGCAGTTCGTCGAATCGCTGCGCTACGCCCACTACGGCTCCCTGCCGCGCAGCAAGCAGGCCGACGGGACCATAAGCCTCGTCTATACCTTCCTCGGCGACTCCCACCTGGGTGCCGTGGAGTGGCGCGACCTGGGGAGCCGCTAAGCCCGCGAGGCACTCACCCGGACAGCCGCCAGCCTGCAGGAGGGGCCCGGTTATGAGCTTGCGCACCGGGGCCTTTTTTTGAGAGAATGTAACGGGCATCAGGCACCCATTGGCAACCTCGGAGTGAAAACTCCGGCCTTCCCGGCGCTGCCCACGCGGAGGACAACCATGAAACCTCTTACCGGCATCACGCTGTTACTGGCCCTCCTCACCCAGCTCACGGGCTGCATCATCTGGCCAGGGTACTACGAAGACGAGGGATACCACCGAGGCTACCACGACCATGAGCATGGCCGCGGGGAATGGCGCGACCACGGCGATTGGCACGACCGCAGGTATTAAAACCTGATCTCTGCCGCCGGCTAGCCGCTCGTTCCCTGGGGGTGTCCCCGCCCCTCTTCGTGTACCCACCGTTTCTCCCCTCTCGAAGTTGTCGCCTGCACACCATCCCGATCACCGTTCCGCTCTACCGCAGATACGGCAGACACGGCGCATTTCAGGCAACAGATTCCCTGACTGTCCTGTGACAGCTGCGCAGATTACGGCAGATTGCACTGTTATCAGGGCCAGCAAGATTGGCATTGCCCATGCTATGAGGTAAAATACCAGCTAGCGCTAGCCGGTGAACGTGCGTCTCATACAGTGTGACCGGTTGAAGGAGGAATTATGAAAAGAGTACTGACAGTCACTCTCGCATTACTCGTTCTCACCACCACCTGGGCCCAGGCGGCCGGCAATTTCTCGTTCAGTATCAACGTAGGCGGCCCCCCGGTGGTGATCGAACAGCCGCCTGCATTCCTCTACCCGCCTGAACTCGGTTTCGGTGTCGCGGTAGGGGTTCCCTACGACATGTACTACCTCGGCGGAGTCTACTACATCTACCGCGGCGGCGGTTGGTACCGCACCTCGCGCTACGGCGGCGACTGGATCCAGGTGCGCCACCGCGAGCTCCCCTATGAACTGCGTCGCTACAAGGTCGCCCGGATCCACGAGTACCGCGACCGCGAGTACCGGGTCTACGATCGGGACCGGGATCATTACCGCGGCAGGACCTTCCGCCCCGACCATGGCAGGGGCGAGGAGTACCGCGGCCAGGGGCGGCGCCCCGATATCGGTGAGCGCCGCGGACACGAAGGGCGCGGTGAAGGGCGTCCCGAGCGCGGTGGCGATCACAGAGACGAGCGCGGTCGGTAAACGACCCGAAAAAAGCGGCGGCCGGACAGATCCCGGCGCCGCTTTTTGCTTCGCTTAGCGTCCCTCTCCGGGCCGCCAGGAGCGTCAAAGGGGGCGCCTGCCGCTTTCCCGAGCCGCGAAAATCCCGATTAACATGTCAACAGCCTTGACCTTCTGGCCTTTGAGGGATTATATGGTAGCTCCATTTTTCACATGACGAGGCGCACATGAAAGGTGAAAGCCTGTTGCAGGCCATCGGTTCCACGCCGCTCGTAGAGATCGGCACCCTCAGTAACAACCCGGCCGTGCGGATACTGGCCAAGCTTGAAGGGAACAACCCCGGCGGCTCGGTGAAAGACCGCCCGGCCCGCCAGATGATCCTGGCCGCCGAAGCAAGCGGTGAGCTGACCCCCGACAAGGTCATCCTGGAACCGACCTCGGGCAACACCGGGATCGCCCTGGCGATGATCGCAGCGGCGCGCGGCTACCGCATCAAGCTGGTCATGCCGGCCTGCGTCAGCGTCGAGCGCCGCAGCGTCCTGGAGGCCTATGGTGCCGAGATCGTCCTGTCGCCGGGGTGCGAGGCGACCGACGGGGCCATCCGCCTGGCCCACAAGATTCTCGCCCAGGACCCGGAGCGCTACTACATGCCGAACCAGTACTCCAACCCCAACAACGTCCTTTCGCACTACCTGACCACCGGCCCCGAGATCTGGGAGCAGACCGGGGGAACGGTGACGCACGTGGTGGCGGGGATCGGGACCAGCGGCACCGTGATAGGCCTTTCCCGCTTTTTCCGGGAGAAAAACCCCGAGGTGCGGGTGGTTGCGGTAGAACCGGTCTTGGGGCACAAGATCCAGGGGCTCAAGAACATGCAGGAAGCGATCGTTCCGGCCATCTACGATCCGGCTTCCTACCACCACAAACTGGTGGTCGAGGACGACGACGCCTTCGAGACCGCGCGGCTTTTGGCCAGCAAACAGGGGATCTTCTGCGGCATGTCCGGCGGAGCCGCGGTATCCGGAGCGCTGCGCCTTTCGGGCGACCTCGCCTCGGGAACCGTGGTGGTCATCGTCCCGGACCGCGGCGACCGCTACCTGAGCACCAATCTCTTCAAATCCATGTGCGCCGACTGTCCCCCCTAGCAGCGCGGCAGGTTCCCCCTGCCCAAGCCTTGCCACACCGGTGGCCCCCGCACACCCCCTCTAGGAGCTTTAATGGGCAACATCCTGATGCTTTTTCTGGCGCTCGCCATCATCCTCTTCGGCGCCACCGTCTTCACCAACGGCCTTGAGTGGTTCGGCAAGAAGCTGAACCTCTCCGACGGCGCCGTGGGGAGTATCTTTGCCGCCATCGGTACCGCTCTCCCCGAGACGCTGGTCCCGATCATCGCCATCATGTTCGGCACCAAGGAGGCCGGCCACAGCATCGGGGTCGGCGCCATCATCGGGGCCCCCTTCATGCTGGGGACGCTTGCCCTGTTCATCAGCGGCGTCGCGGTGATCTTCAACCGCAAGCAGCGCGACGACTACCCCGTGATGCGCGTGGACCACGTGGTCATGCGCCGTGACATGGAGTATTTTCTCTCGCTCTACTCCCTGGCGATCCTCTGCACCTTCCTCACCCATCCGATCCTCAAGGTCTTCATCGCCATGACGCTCTTCATGTGCTACGGCGCCTACGCGCTCAAGACCATCAAGGGGACGCAAAACCACGCGGTCGAAGAGGCAGATCTCGATCCCTGCTATTTCGCACCCAAATCCCACGACCCGCACTTCGCCCTGATCCTCTCCCAGGTGCTCAGTTCGCTGTTTCTCATCGTCTGGGGATCCTACATCTTCGTGGAAAAGGTGCAGGTGCTGTCGGCCGAGATGGGGATCTCGCCGTTCATCCTTTCCATGATCATCGCCCCCATCGCCACCGAGCTTCCCGAGAAGTTCAACAGCGTCATCTGGATCAACAAGGGGAAGGACACCCTGGCCATCGGCAACATAACCGGCGCCATGGTTTTCCAGAGTTCCGTCATCACCGCGATCGGGATCATGATGACCCCCTGGCAGCTGAACCACGCCGCGTTCGTCACGGTGCTGCTCACCTTCGCCTCCATCGGCCTGGCTTACGCGCAGCTGCGCATCAAGCGTGCGCTGACGCCGGTCACCCTGCTGGCTGGCGGTCTCTTTTACGCCCTGTTCCTGGTCCTCATCTATCTCGGGAAGCTGTGACCGAGAAAGGCCGTTCCCCCTTGGCGCCGGTCCTGCCCCCGCAGTGACCGGCCGCCTCCTCTCCCCCTGAATCCCGCTGCTGTCCCCTCACCATCAGCTATCCGGTAACTACCCGGGCCCATTGCGGCATTTGCCGGCTGGTCCGGCTTTTCTCCCTTTAGTTTTCATAAGCGGTGCCGATACCACGTAGGTAAGTTTCCCGGCCGGTGGAGACGGCACGACCAAGCCCGCCGAGGTGCCAGGGAAGTGCCTAGAATCATGAGAGGTGTTATGCAGTTTTGGCAGAGAGGAGCCAGCCAAAAGTCCGAACAGCCGGAGCCTTTGACGGGAAAACCTGGAAACGAGGCGACCCCTCCGGCAACTCCGGAGGCGGAGGCCTCAGGGCCGTACCGCGCCGGGTCCGCTGGCGGGGCGCTTCCCGCCAGCGCAGTCCTCGTCACCGACGACCGTGGCGTCGTCTCCCTCTGCACCCCCGCGGCGGCAGCCCTCTTCGGCGCGGCAGACCTGCTCGGCCGCGCACTGGCGGAACTGCTGGTGCCGGGCGGCGCGGCGGGTACCCCTTCCCTCCAAGATGTCATGGATCGGGCGCTTGCCTCTGGTAGCGCCAGCGCCGAGCTGCTCCTTGCCGGCGGACACCCCTCGGCGGCGCTCCGGGCAACCGTCACTCCGCTACTCGGCCAACCCCGCCACCCCCAGACCTATCACTGGCTCCTCGAAAAACCCGCTGCGCCGCAGGTAGAGGGCGGCCGCCTGGTGCAGGCCCTCTTGGAGGCGATGCCGCACCCGGTGTACCTGAAGGGGGACGACGGCAGCTACTGCGACTGCAACGAGCGGTTCGGCGCCCTCCTCGAGCTTACCCGCAACCAGATCCTGGGACGGCTCCCAAGCCAGCTCGACTCGCCGCACGACGACATCGTCCAGGCCCTGGCCAAAGCCCGCCCCAGCGCGGACCCCCGTTGTCCCGGCCAGGTGCTGCCGGTGCGTAGCGCCGCCGGGGGAACCTGCACCCTGTTCTTCATCGAGGCTCACCTGGTGGACGATCGCGGCGGGTGTCACGGCCTGGTCGGTATCATCCCGGACCTCACCGAGCAGACCCTGGCCAAGGAGGAGCAGCAGCTCCAGGCGACCATGCTGGAAGACGAGATCGCCAAGCACCAGCAGGTTGCCGAGGCGCTGCGCCAGCGCGAGAAGATGCTCTCCCTGGTCATAAACGCGGTTCCGCAGAACATCTTCTGGAAAGACACCAACCTGGTCTACGCGGGGTGCAACGACGCCTTCGCGCGCGCGGCCGGACTCCCCACGCCGGACGCCGTGGTCGGCAAGACCGACTACGACTTCCCCTGGTCGCCCGAGGAGGCCGAGGCCTACCGGCGCGACGACCGCGAGGTCATGCGCCTGGACCGCGCCAAGTACCACCTTACCGAAACCCAGCTCCAGGCGGACGGCTCGCTGCTCACCGTCGACACCACGAAGATCCCCCTGCACGGCGACGCAGGTTGCGTGGTGGGGGTCCTGGGGGTCTACGAGGACATCTCGCAGCGCACCGAGGTCGAGCGGCGGCTTAAGGAAAGCGAGGAGCGCCTGAGCGTGATCTTCGAGGCCTCCCAGGTCGGCATCGTCCTGGTCAACCCCGACGGCAGGATCAGCTTCGCCAACCGCCGGATGGCGGAGATGTTCGGCCTCCCCCTGGACGAGGTGCTGGGGACCCAGTACGTCTCCTGGCTGCACCCCTCCGAAGAAGGCGAAGGGTCGAGCCTGGCCGCCAGGCTGATCGCCGGGCAGGTGAGCTCGGTCGCCGTGGAGCGGCACTACCGGCGTCGGGACGGCAGCGATTTCTGGGGCTACCTCTCCGGGCGGCGCCTGGAAACCGGCGACGGCTCGCTGCGCGCCCTGGTCGGCTGCATCGCCGACGTCACCGAGCTCAAGGCGTCGCAAAGCGCCCTGCAACGCGAGAAGGAGCGCCTTGCCGTGACGCTGCGCTCCATCGGCGACGGGGTCATCACCGTGGACACCGCCGGGAAGGTCGTGCTGATCAACCGGATGGCGGAGGAACTCTGCGGCTACCGCCAGGAGGAGGCTGCCGGGCTCCCCCTGGATCAGGTGTTCCGGGTCGTAGAGGAACGGAGCCGGGTACCGAAGGAGAACTCCATTGCGCGGGTCCTGACAACCGGCGAAGTGGTCGAGCAGTCGGGACTCGGGGTGCTGGTGGCGCGCGACGGCACCGAACGGAGCATCGTCAGCAAGACCGCGCCGATCCTGGACCGCAACCAGGCCATCCCGGGGGTGGTCCTGGTCTTCAGCGACATAACCGAGCGGCGCGGCATCGAGGAGGAGCTCTTCAAGGCCCGCAAACTCGAGTCCCTGGGGATCCTGGCCGGCGGCATCGCGCACGACTTCAACAACCTGCTCACCGGGATCATGGGGAACATCGCCCTCTCCCGGGCGACGCTTCCCGATGAGCACCAGGCCGCCGTGTTCCTGGACCGGGCGCGCAAGGGGGCCGAACAGTCCAAGGCCCTCACCCAGCAGCTGCTCACCTTCTCCAAGGGGGGGGCGCCGGTGAAGAAACTCACCTCGATATCCCAGGTGCTCACCGACTCGGCGACCTTTGCCCTCAGGGGCTCCAATGTCCGCTGCGACTTCGACATCGCCCCCGACCTCTGGCCGGCCGAGATCGACACCGGGCAGATGAGCCAGGTGATCAGCAACCTGGTCATCAACGCCGACCAGGCGATGCCCGAAGGCGGGACCATCCTGATCCGGGCGGAAAACGTGCTCCCCCTCGACGCAGAGGAGAGCCAGCACCGGATCCGGATCACCTTCAAGGACACCGGGGTCGGCATCGGCACCGACGACCTGAGCCGTATTTACGACCCGTACTTCTCCACCAAGGCGACCGGCAACGGCCTTGGGCTGGCAACCGTGTACGCCATCATCAAGAACCACGACGGGGAGATCAGGGTGTTCTCGCGCCGCGGGCACGGCACCACCTTCGCCATCACCCTGCCGGCACAGGACGGCCCGGCTCCCGAGCCCCCCCCCGAACTACCTAAGGCGCCCCTGGCCCCGGCAAACGACGGGGGGAGGATCCTCCTCATGGATGACGAGGACGCCATCCGCGAGATGGCCAAGGCGGCGCTCACCATGTTCGGGTACCATGCGGTGGTGGTTTCCGACGGGGAGGAGCTTTTGGAGGTGTACGCGAGGGAACTGGCGGCGGGACACCGCTTTGCCGCGGTCATCATGGACCTCACCATACCGGGAGGCATGGGGGGCAAAGAGGCGGTGAAAAAACTCCTGGAACTGGACCCCGACGCGGTAGCCGTCGCCTCGAGCGGCTACTCGGAGGACCTGGTGATGGCGAAGTACCGGCAGTTCGGTTTTGCGGGGGCGGTATCCAAGCCCTACTCCCTGCACGACCTGGAGGCCACCCTGAAGGAGATCATAGTCCGGACCAGGGGGGAAGGAGCCTGAACCGAGGGATCACGCAGCAACAAAAAAAGCCGCCTTTTTAGGGCGGCTTTTTTTCGTTGACGATACGGCTTAGGCGACGGTTTTGGCCTTGGGGCCTCTGGGCTTGGCAACCTTGGGCGGCTTGACCGCTTTGGCCTGCTTGGCGGGCTTCGCTTCGGCGACCGGTTTGGCGGGCTTCGCCTGCTTGGCCGGTTTGGCGGCCTTGGCGGCTTTAGCCGGAGCGCCTTTCTTGGCCTCGATGTTGGCCATGCGTACCTCGCGTGCCTTGGCCAGGTTGTCGGCAAGGCCGCGGTCCTGCGCCATCTTGCGGCGGGCCTCGGAGTAGTTCTTCGCCGAAAGCGCCTGCTTGCTCGGAATGCCGAACTGCTTCTTGTACTCGCCGGGTTTCATGCCGTGGGCGGTGCTCAGGTGCCGCGCCAAGGTCTTGAAGCCACCTTTGCCGCAGACCATGCAAACTACTTCGCTCTTTTTAAAGGCGTCCTTCACAGTAACAGTCGGTTTAACCTCTTCGGTTCCCTCGATACTTTGACCTGCTTCGAGGTTCTTGAGAGCGTTGTGTACTTTTCCGATTTCGAATATAAGCTGGTCTGAAGTCATCGGAGTACTCGACGCATGTGATGCTACGATCTGAGCTGCGATTTCCACTAACGTTGCCATTGATTGTTCCTCCGGAACTAAAATGAATAATTACGGTTATACTGACATATCTGTAGCCTTTGTCAATGAGAATAATTCAGCATGCTGAATTAATGGGGCGGTGGTCCGATGAACCGAGCGCCTGACTCGGTTCGAGCCTACCGGTCTGACAGTTTTACGAGGTGAAAAACCTAGCGCCTGCACCCCTTGTATGTGCGCGGCCCGGGTTATTCACCCCCTCTGTCCGGCACGTGAAGGGGAGCACAACAATTACCCGGGAACTTCCCCTTTTTAATCGGTCCGCCTCTCCGAGTTGCTGTTGATATTCCTGTGCGCTTCCCTTTACAATCACTGGACGGAACGTTGCGTCTGCAGTTTATTCAGACGCGCGGAGAGAACAACCACCCCGGTGGGCATCAGTTCAGGAAGAAGGTCCGAAAACGAAAAATAACGCTCCTGGTTCCCGCTGACGTTGCCGCGTCCGCTTGCCGGCGCCGGTCAATCCCCAGCGGAGCGGTTGGGAAAATAAGAGAGTTTATAGTTGACAGGAATGGTGCATTTAAGTATTAGTAGAGCCAGCCTTAGCTAATCACATAGCAGCAACTTATCTAGAGCGATCGAGGGACTGGCCCGATGACGTCGCGGCAACCTCCCTTCAGGGGAAGGTGCCAAATCCTGCGGAGCGGCAACGTTCCGGTAGATAAGGAAGCGCGGACTACTCGCCCATGAAGTCCCCTTCCGCCCCCGGATGGGGACTTTTCCTTTATGGAGGTACCAGATGAAGATCGCAACACAGGCAGCCCAGGTGGGCCTGGACCGGGAAACCAGGACCGGAGCCGTCACCGTCCCCATCTACCAGACCGCCACGTTCCGCCACCCGGGGCTTGGTCAGAGCACCGGCTACGACTACGCCAGGTCCGGCAACCCGACCCGCGAGGCGCTGGAAGTGGGACTGGCCAAACTCGACGGCGGCGCCCGCGGCTTCGCCTACGCCTCCGGCATGGCCGCCATCACGAGCCTCATGTTCCTGTTCCGCCAGGGTGATCATCTGGTGGTCACCGAGGACCTCTACGGCGGCAGCTACCGGCTCTTCGAGAAACTGTTCCAGCAGTTCGGGCTCTCCTTCAGTTACGTCGACACCAGCGACCTCGAGGCGGTGCGCGCCGCCATCAAGCCGAACACCCGCGGGCTTTTCGTGGAATCCCTCACCAACCCGCTTTTGAAGGTGGCCGACGTCGCGGCGCTCGCCACCCTCTGCAAGGAGCGGGGTCTGCTCTGTATCGTGGACAACACCTTCCTGACCCCGTACCTTTTGCGCCCCCTGGACCTGGGCGCCGACATCGCCATCTACAGCGGGAGCAAGTACTTGGCCGGTCACAACGACACCGTCTGCGGGCTGGTGACGGTCAAGGATCCCGCTCTCGCGGAGCAGGTCTACTTCCACCAAAACGGTGCGGGCGCCGTGCTGGGCCCCCAGGATTCCTGGCTTACCGTGCGCGGCATCAAGACCCTGCACGTCAGGATGGACCGCCAGCAGGAGAACGCCCTGGCGATCGCGCGCTGGCTCACCGGCCACCCGAAGGTCGGCAAGGTTTACTACCCGGGGCTCGAGGGGCATCCCGGGCGCGAACTCATGGCGGCGCGCGGCACCGGTTTCGGCGCCATGATCGCCTTCGAGGTAGCCCGGCCGGAACTCGTGAACCAGCTCCTTATGAAGACACAGCTGATCTCCTTCGCGGAGAGCCTTGGGGGGGTCGAGAGCCTGATCACCTTCCCGCAGGTCCAGACCCACGCCGACATCGAGCCCGAGACCCTCAAGCGCCTGGGGATCAACAACCTGCTCTTGCGCCTGTCGGTGGGAATTGAAGACAAGGACGACCTGATCGCCGACCTGGCGCAGGCCTTCGAAGGAGAATAAGGATGAAATTCGCAACCGAACTGATCCACGGGGGGAACCCCATCGACCCGGAGCACGGCTCGTTGAGCCACCCGGTCTACCACACCTCGACATTTGCCCAGCGCTCCTTCGACCATTTCGGCCGCTACGACTACGCGAGAAGCGGCAACCCCACCCGGGAGGCCCTCGAGGAAGCCGTAGCGAGGCTGGAAAAAGGGGCGACGGGCCTGGCCTTCGCCTCAGGCATGGCCGCCATCGCTTCGACCTTCCTGCTGTTTCGCCCCGGCGACCACCTGGTGGTATGCGAGGACGTCTACGGCGGCACCTTCCGGGCGCTCTCCACGCTCTTCACCGGCTGGGGGCTCAAGGTAAGCTTCGTGGACGCCACCGACCTCCCAGAGATCGCCGCGGCGATCACCCCAGAGACCCGGGCGCTCTACCTGGAAACCCCGTCCAACCCGCTCATCAAGATCAGCGACCTCCCCGGGTGCGTGGCGCTTGCCCGGCAACGCGGTCTTTTGACCATCGTGGACAACACCTTCATGACCCCCTACCTGCAGCGCCCGCTGGAGCTTGGCTGCGACATCGTGCTGCACAGCGGCACCAAGTTCTTAAACGGCCACTCGGACGTCATCTGCGGCTTCGCGGTAACCGCGACCCAGGAGCTCGGCCAGCGCCTGCGTTTCATCCAGAACGCCTTCGGTGCGGTGTTGGGGCCCCAGGACTGCTGGCTGGTGCTGCGCGGCTTGAAGACGCTCAAGGTGCGCCTTGAGGAGGGCCAGGCGAGTGCCCGGAAGATCGTGGCCTGGCTGAAGACGCAGGACAAGGTGCAGAAGATCTACTACCCTGGGCTCCCCGAACATCCGGGCTACGAGATCCACCAGCGCCAGGCAAGCGGACCGGGTGCGGTGCTCTCCTTCGAGCTCGACAGCTACGAGACCACCAAGCGCCTTCTGGAAGGGGTGCAGCTGGCCGCCTTTGCGGTGAGCCTGGGCGGCGTCGAGAGCATCCTCTCCTACCCCGCCAAGATGTCCCACGCGGCCATGCCGCCGGCGGAGCGCGAGGCGCGCGGCATCAAGGACACCCTGGTCCGGCTCTCGGTCGGCCTCGAGGACCCGGAAGACCTGATCGCCGACCTGGAGCGCTTCCTCAAGTAGGCTGCGCCCCATCGAGGCTCCTCTCCTCGCGTTGTAACTTATCAGTGTCTGCAGGAACAACGGCATCAGCCGGTCATTAACGTGGTAGCCCAAGACCACACATCCCCCCGCCCCCTGCGGGAGGGGGCCAGGGGGTGGGGGAAGCCCCCTAAGAAGGAAGCAGCCTGTCACCTCCGTGGCAGCCTCACCCTACCCCTCTCCCGCAAGGGGAGAGGGAACCTTGCCGGCGATAAAGAACCACGCCCCGAAACGAAAAAAGCCCGACCACTGCTGGTCGGGCTTTTTGTTACTTGGGAGGTGCGGAACTTACTTGTTGTAGCGCCAGGGAAAGCTCACCGTCTTCACGCCGGGGATCGCCTTCTGGAAGGTCGCCAGCCCTTTTTCGGTGATGCTGTTGCCGCTGCAGGTGAGCCCCTTAAGCGAAGGGAGCCGCTCCAGGTGGGCGAGACCGTGATCGGTGATGACGGTTTGGTACAGGTAGAGCCGTTTCAGGTTGGTCAGCTTGTTGAGACCGCGCAGCGCCGCGTCGGTAAGCCCCTGCCCCGAAAGGTAGAGTTCTTCGAGGCCGGTCAGGTGCATGATGCTCTCCAGGTCGCGGTCCGCCACCTCATAGAGAAACAGCGAGTGGAGGTCGTCCGGTTTCAGGTTGCGGATCCTGCCGATCTCGACTGCCTCGTCGGCCTTTACATCGAGACGCACCGCCTGGTCTGCGCCGATTTTCAGACAGCCATGTGCCGGGCCGATCTTCCTCCACTGGCTGAAGTTGAACGAGTTGCGCTCCCTCAGGTAGAGGGTCCCTTCAAACCGGTCCGTGGGGAAGCAGATCTCGCGGACCGCCTTCTCCGGCGCTGCGACCGGCACCTGAGCCTGCTCACCACGCAGCAGGGCCAGCCGTTTCTTGGCCCGGGCGATGTTCATCTCGGCGGCGGCCGTCATTTCGCCCAAGAGGTCCATCCCCTGCGCGAGGCTAGCCTCGACCCTCAGCTTGAACCGGTAGACGTAGCTCCCTTTTAGGTCCTGTACTGTGGCGCGGGTGGCTGCGATATCCTCGCGTTCCTGGGCGATCTGGCGGATCACCTGCACCAACTGGTGCGCCAGGTCGAGCGGCTCCTGCCGCGGTTTTGCCACCGCGGGGCGCCAGTTGCGCAGGATCTCCTCGAGGGTATGCCGGTCCTGGCTGGCGTAGGCCCGGTTCGCCTTGGCCATCAGCTCATGCCGTTGGTTCTCGTCTGCCCCCGATCCTACCAGGTCCGGATGGATGGCCTTGGCGACCTCGCGGTACAGCGCCTTGATCTCTAAGTCCTCGAAGCGGCGCAGGTGCACGGGGTCGGCAGCCAGGTCCTCCCGCTCCGATTCCTCCTCAGACTGCGAAGCGTTCCCGGCTCCGGCCCCCCGGGTCTCCCCCGCGTCCCGGCCCACCTCCGATTGGGATCCAGTCAGCTGGGCGATCTCGCCCTCTATTCTTTCCAACTCCGCGATACGCCGGCCTACGGTCTTTTCGTACTCACCTTCGAAGCGGGTAATTTCTCCGCGCAGTTTTTGCAGCTCGGCGCGCGCGGCGCCATGCTCGGCTTGCAACGCGGCCAATGCGTCCTGCTTGAGGTCAAGCTCGATCTCTTCGGGGAGTCTTTGCTGGTTTCCGGCTCGCATTCCTCTACCTGGAACAACCGATTAAATTTTTTGTACGCATTGGAAGCCGCGCACAGGTTAAAAACAACAACCTGAAATCAACCACTGAAAGAGGCATGATTGGCTAAGCGGCCACACTGTTTGTAGAGCGACCGACCTTCCCTGGTACAGTTCTCTCCTCTAGCGGTATAATATTAAATGCCGCATCGGGCAACAGAATTTTTCGACAAAGACTTCCGCCCCACAGTCATACCAGAGGAGTACGCCATGAATAAAGACCAAGAAAGCAGGATCGTCGATTTTAGCGAGCGCTGTAAAGCCGCGATCTGGGGGGAGTTCGTAGGGGATGCGCTCTGCCTCGGTTCGCACTGGATATACGATCTTAACGAGCTTAAGAACCGGTTTCCTGAAGGTGTCACCGGCTTCGAGGCCCCCGTCGAAGGACACTACCACTTTGGCAAGCACCCAGGCGACTTCACCCACTACGGCGACGCCGCCCTGTTGATGCTGCAGAGCATCGCCGATAGAGGGTTCTTCACCCCACAGGATTTCGGTGCGCGTTTTGTGGCCCTCTTTTCCTCCCCCGACTACCATGGCTATCTCGACCATGCCACCAAGGGGACCCTGGAGAACTTCCGCCCCTATGCTGACAAGTTCCCCGACAACCCGTTTCACTTCCAGGCAGGAGCCGACGACGACCAACCCGCTACCGCCACGCGCCTGGCGCCGGTGGTCGTGGCGCACGCCGAAGACGACGAACTGCTCAGGGCCGTGGAAAGTGCCACCCGGGTCTGCCAAAACAACACCCGCGCCGTGGTGTACATGAAATGCCACGCCCTTATCATCGAGGCGCTCCTCGGCGGGAGCGGGCTTCCCGAAGCAGTCAAATCGGCGGCGAGCTCGGTGGCAGGCGAGCCGGAATTCGGCAGGGAATTGAGCGCTCTGGTGGAGGGGGTATTCGGCAGGCTCAGCGAGGACGTTCGCGAGGTCACCCTCGACGTTGGCCAGTCCTGTCCGCTTACCAGCAGTTTCCCGGCCGCCTTGCACGCCGCCATCAAGTTCCAGGACGACCCGCGTCGTGCGTTTCTGGAATGTGCCAATGCCGGCGGAGACAACGCGGCTCGCTGCGCGATGATCGGCACCTGGCTCGGCGCACGGTTCGGCATGAGTGCGGTCCCCGAGCAGTGGCGGAACCGGCTCACCGCGCGGCAAGAGATCGAGCAGTGCATCGACCGGATCGTGAAGCACCTGGAATCGTGACCGAGCCAGGGAACCTCCCCCCATCTCGGGCCGAAGCTTCATTTTGAGGAGGGGCGCGGGTCCGGGGTTAATGGGAGGCGTCTTAGTTTGACGCGACAGAAAGGGGAGAACGTACGCTACTTCAGGTGTTTCCACCCCATCCGCCGCCGCGGCCAGCAACAAAAGAGATGCCACCTGCCGATAAAATTTATCGGAAAACTAAAATTATAGGATTGACATATCAGGGGCAAAACTGCTAAGGTGACGCGTCTGCGGATGATCCCGGATAAAAACATCAGATGTATTATGGGAGAAGTAAGTAAATGGTAAACGGAACTGTGAAGTGGTTTAACGACAGCAAGGGATTTGGCTTTCTTGAGCAGGAAAATGGCGAGGACGTGTTCGTACATTTCTCCGCTATCAACGGCGACGGCTTCAAGTCCCTGACTGAAGGCGAGAGCGTGTCCTTCGAAATCGTGAAGGGGCCGAAAGGTCTTCAGGCAGCTAACGTTACCCGGATCTAGTTATAGCGTAGAACTTTAAAAAAAGCCTCGGAGCAATCCGGGGCTTTTTTTGTGCCCGTTTCGGTCCCCTCTCCTGCCAATCCTCCACCTACCCAACCAAAAACCTCGCATCAGGAATTCCAGGAACAGCGCGGTCTTTAGTCGCTGTCAGCGCTGGAACGCGCTCTCCATTGGAAAAGAGTTCTTCCGGAAATTCCTGGGAAGCTCAGAGCTCCCTTCCACGAAGCGCTGCGGCTGACCTCAGGTTCCCCACTTTGAAAAAGGGGGACAGGGGGGATTCGGTTTTAGTCGGCCCGTAAGTCCACAGAACCTAAAGCCCAAAAAGCGAATCCCTCCTGTCCTCCCTTTGCTAAAGGGAGGGACGTTAGGGCAGCGGCGTCAGAGAAGCGGGAACTGGCAGGCTCAGGTTACCGGTTTCGAAAATCCAGCAACATTCCTTACAGAGGAACTCCCACGATCAGCTGCGGTGTCGATTCGAGAGTCTCCCCTGCCGCCGTCAGGTAGAGCGCCCCTTCAGTCACCGTTACCTCCCAGGCGATCATCCGCTCCAGCGTGGCCACCAGGCCGGCCAGGAACGTCGCATCCAAAGAGACAATGCTGAGGTTCCGGCACCCCGCCAGCTTCGCCTGGTGCTGTCCCAGCCACTGCGCCTGGTTCCTGCCGAAACAGAACAAGACGGTGCGGCCGACGTGGCGGCAGGCCTTGACCAGGCGCTCCGGGTCGGGGAGACCTACTTCCACCCAGAGTGTTGGTCGGCCATCCGGACCGATGACCCACAGGTCAGGTTCGTCTCCCGAGCCGACCCCCTTGGTGAAAACGAGACCCTCCTGGTAACAGAGCAGGTAGGCCAAAAGGCGCACCACCAGGCGTTCCTCGGTCTCGGAGGGGTGTCGGGCGATGGTGGTCTGCAGCTGCTCGTAAACCTGGCGGTCCAGGTCGGAAAGCTGGATCGATGCGCGATAGATGGTCGAGGGGAGAGCCATTCAGGAGGACCTCTTGGATAGTGTGGTTATTCTTCTTCGGTTTCAGCTGCGGCGGGGGTAAAGCCGCGCAGCCACTCGTGCCAATTAAAGCCGGCGAAATCGACGAGCAGTGCGGTGGGGATGAAGGTGTCCAGTTCGCTGATCCTCTGCCCCAAAAGCGCCTGGGTGAAGTCCCGGACCAGGGCCACCTCCTGCCGGATCATGGAATCGAAGGGGGCGCGCACCCCCTCTAGCTCGAGAGGGTCGCTGTCGGTGAAGTTGAGCGTGCACCATTCGTCGTGCAGCACCTCGCCAGTTACATCGATGAGCGGCAGGCCGTGCAGCCGGCAGGTCATGGGCCGGTTCTGGTAAACCAGGCAGCGGCCGTTATCGTCGAGGAGCACGCACGGTGTCTCGTCCTCGTCCGGCATCAGCGCCTCCCAGTCCTCCTCGAGACGCTCATTCAGCACGAAGGGATGCCGGAACTCCGGCCACTGTTCCCGCATGAGCTCGAGGCGTGCGCGGCACTTCGCCAGTACGAGTTCCCTGGTCTCGGCCGGCAGCGTGGCGAAGCCGCACTGCAAGACGTAGGCGTCCAGCATGGTGATGTCGAAGAGCGACCGGCAGCAGCAAGAGCAGCCGCTCTGGCAGGCGATGAGCTCCGGGTAACGCTCGCTGCTCAGGGCGAACCAGCGGTCGATCTGCTGCAGGAGTTCCTGGTACTTCTGTACGGTACGTTCCATAAGCCTTTAAGTAGTTGCCACGGAGGCACGGAGTACACGGAGAAAACCTTGAAATCGACGATAACCAAAGAGAGCTAAATCTAACCCGGAAGGCTCGCTTTTCTCCGTGGTGTCCGTGCCTCCGTGGCGGAATCAGGTTCAAAAAAAGAGGCGGCGCGAACTATCTCGGGCCGCCTCTTTTTTATTATGCGGTTACAACCGATACCTAGGCAAGGATCTGGGCTTTGGTGAAGATCGACTTGAGCCAGTAACCCTCTTTCTCGATGTTCTCGCGGCCGCCTTCCTCACGGTCCACCAGGGTCACCACGCCAAGCACTACCAGCCCCTCCTCCTCGGCGCGCTTGATCGCCTTCAGGGAGGAACCGCCGCTGGTCACCACGTCCTCGACGATGACCACCTTGGAGCCCGGTTTGAAGTTCTTGCGCCCTTCCAGCCAGGCGCCGGTACCGTGCCCTTTGGGCTCCTTGCGGATGATGAAGGCCGGGATGGGTTTCCCTTCCAAAAAGCTCACCACCGAGGTGGCGGTTGCGATGGGGTCGGCCCCCAGGGTCAGCCCCCCTACCCCTTCCACACCCTCGACGTCGCGGATCGCCTCGAAGAAAAGCTTACCGGTCAGGTAACCACCTTCCGGATGCAGCGTGGTCTGTTTGCCGTCGAAGTAGAAATCGCTCTGGCGCCCGGAGGCCAGCGTCACGTTTCTCTTCTCGTAGGACAGTTCGATGATGATCTTCTTCAGGCGCTCCAGTTCGGTCATTTTTTCTCGGTCTCCTTTTCGAATAGTGGCATCTGCGGCTCTTCGTCCTGAGCGAGGCGCGGGAATTTAACCGGGTAGCCCCCGGTAAAGCAGGCGTGGCAGAAGCTCTCCTTGTCGGCGCCCACCGAGGCCATCAGCCCCTCCTCCGAGAGATACCCCAGGGAGTCGGCGGTGATGTAGCGGCGGATCTCGTCGATGGAGTGCGAGGAGGAGATCAGCTCCTTGCGGTTCGGGGTGTCGATCCCGTAGTAGCAGGGGTAGCTGGTCGGCGGCGAGGAGATGCGCACGTGCACCTCGGCGGCGCCGGCATTGCGGATCATCTTCACGATCTTCCTTGAGGTCGTGCCGCGCACGATGGAGTCGTCGATGACCACCACGCGCTTGCCCTTCAGTACCTCGCGCACCGGGTTCAGCTTGATCTTCACGCCGAAGTGACGGATCGCCTGCTGCGGCTCGATGAAGGTACGCCCCACGTAGTGGTTGCGGATCAGGCCGAGTTCGAACGGGATCCCCGACTCCTCCGCGTAGCCAAGTGCCGCCGGCACGCCGGAGTCCGGGATCGGGATCACGATATCGGCATCGACCTTGTGCTCGCGCGCCAGCTGGCGACCCTGCTCCTTGCGCACCTGGTAGACGTTCTTGCCGAAGATGTGCGAGTCGGGGCGGGCGAAGTAGACGAACTCGAAGATGCACGGGGTCGGCTGGACCTTCTTGAGCGGGAAGTACGAAGTCAGGCCGTTTTTGTCGACGTGCACCACCTCGCCCGGTTCGATCTCGCGGATGAACTCGGCATCGATGAGGTCGAGCGCACAGCTCTCGGAGGCTACCACGTAGGAGCTCCCGAGGCGGCCCAGG
Source organism: Geomonas silvestris (assembly GCF_014193515.1). Taxonomy (GTDB): domain Bacteria; phylum Desulfobacterota; class Desulfuromonadia; order Geobacterales; family Geobacteraceae; genus Geomonas; species Geomonas silvestris. Next base: position 270,178 of record NZ_BLXX01000006.1, read on the forward strand.
CAAAGGGGACGGAAACCGTTCGGGTCGCGTGCCGCGATCATCCGGGTTTCGGTTAGGAACAAGAGGCAGTAGGCGCCCTGGATGCGGTTCAGGGCATCGGTGAGGCGGTCCAGCAGCGAATTGGCCTTCGAGGTCGCCAGGAGGTGGACGATTATCTCGGTGTCCATGGTGGTCTGGAAGATGGACCCGTAAGCCTCCAGCTCGTCCTTGATGATCTGGGCATTGACCAGGTTGCCGTTGTGGGCCACGGCGATCGATCCGCGGGAGTAATCCACGTTGATCGGCTGCACGTTCTTGATCACCGAAGAACCGGTGGTCGAGTAGCGGACGTGACCGATGGCCGAGCGTCCGGGAAGCGATTTGAAGATTTCCTGGTTGCCGAACACGTCGGCCACCAGCCCCATGCTCTTGTGAGCATGCAGGTTGACTCCGTCCGAAGAGACGATGCCGCAGCTTTCCTGACCGCGGTGCTGCAGGGCGTAGAGCCCGAGGTAGGTGAGGTTCGACGCCTCCGGGTGGTTGAAGACACCGAAAATGCCGCACTCTTCTTCAGGTTTATGCATCAACATTTCGTCCACGAAAATTGCTCCTTATGTGACTGCGACTCTCAGCTTTTACAGGTTCTGCTTCACGTACTGCGCCGCGTTGCGGAAGAAGACCAGGCCGGCACCTTCCTCCGGCAGTTCCTCGCGCGTCCAGCGCGGATGCTGGGTGCGGTGCACGAAAGCCTCGGGGTGCGGCATGAGCCCCATCACGCGGCCGGTCTCGTCGCAGATGCCGGCGATGGCGTTGGTGGAGCCGTTGGGGTTTTCCGGAAACTCCATGGTGGGGGCGCTGTAGTTGGCATCGGAGTATTTCAGGCAGGCCAGGTGCTTGTTCTCGATGGCTTCCAGGGTCTCGGGCGCATCGACCAGGAACTTCCCCTCGCCGTGGCGTATCGGGAGGTAGACGCCCCCCTCGATGCCGCGGGTGTAGACCGACGGCGAGGAGGCATCGACCTTCAGGTAGCACCAGCGGTCCTGGAAGCGGCCGCTCGCGTTGTAGGTAAGGGTCGCGGTCTGCTTCACATAGTCGCTTCCCAGGGCCGGGAGCATCCCCATCTTCACCAGGAGCTGGAAGCCGTTGCAGACCCCCAGGACCAGTTTCCCGTCGCCGATGAAGCGCAAGAGCTGCTCCAGGATCGGCTCGTTGCTGCCGGCGACCGCTGCGTAGCGGAGCCGGTTGGCCTGCGCCTTTGCGGAGCCCAGGTCGTCACCGTCCAGAAAGCCCCCGGTGAGGTTCAAAAAGTGGTAGTCGTCCAGGCTTACCTCGCCCGTCATCAGTTCCGAGATGTGGGCGATGCGTGCCTCGTCAAAACCGCCGAGCCGGCAGGCGTGGGCCGCCTCGGTCTCGCAGTTGGTACCGTTACCAGTTATGACCAGCGCTTTTGCCTTTGTCATCAAATATCCTCTAATAGGTGCCGGGCGAAAAATTCAGCTTCTCATTATCGCACAACGGGGATTTTTTTTGTCCACTTAAATATATGGCGTTCTGCATACCCAGGCGTTGCTCTCTACAGCTCCCGAAGCGGCGCCTGCCAGGCTTCCTTCAATTCGGCAAGCTGAGCCTTGACGACCCCGGCACCGTTTAAGCCGGTCACCGCGAAGCTCTGGTCGCCGCGCACCTCGCCGATCTTCGCGCAGACGTTGCCGGCCAGTGCCGCCTCGAAGGCAGCCGCCTTCTCGGGACGCACGGTAACGAGCAGACGCGAAGCGGATTCGGAGAAGAGCAGCACCGCGTCGCTCTTTTCTGCTGCCGCGCCGGCAAAGGCCACCTTGCCGAGGTCGAGCTGCACGCCGTACCCGCCGGCAAAGGCCGACTCGGCAGCGGCAACGGCCAGGCCGCCATCGGAGAGGTCGTGGCAGGAGGCTACCAGCCCGTCGTTGAGCGCTTTGTGGTAGGCGCGGTAACTCGCCAGCGCCGCCTGGGCGTCGACCTTCGGTACGCTGTTGCCGACATGCCCTTTCTGAGCCAGGTACTCGGAGCCGCCCAGCTCGTTCCTGGTGACACCGATGAGGTACACCAGGTCGCCCGGACGCTTCACGTCCATGGTGACGGCCTTGCGGGCATCTTCCATCTTGCCGATGACGGAGAAGAGCAGGGTCGGCGGAATGGAGATCTTGGTGGTGCCGTCGTAGAAGTCGTTCTTCATCGAGTCCTTGCCGGAGATGAGCGGCAGGGAGAAGACGGTGCAGTAGTCGTAGAGCGCCTTGTTGGCGCGCACCAGCTGGGCCATCTTGTAGGGGCCGTCCGGGGTGCGCTCGGAGAGGACCGGATCGCACCAGCAGAAGTTGTCCAGGCCGGCCACGAGGTCGAGGGAGCCGCCCACGGCCACGTAGTTCCTAAGCCCCTCGTCGATGGCGTTCGCCGCCATGTGGTAGGCGTCGATGTCGCTGTAGCGCGGGCTGATGCCGTGCCCGGTCACCACCGCCTCGAAGGAATCGAGGATCGGCCGCACCACGGCGGCATCGGAGGGGCCGTCGTTGGCGACACCGGTAAACGGCTTCACTACCGAACCACCCTGGACCTCGTGGTCGTAGCGCCTGACCACGCTCTCCTTGGAGCAGATGTTGAGCGAGGAGAGGAGCCCCTTAAGGTCGCCGGTGTAGTCGGCGGCCGGCGTGAGCGTCGGCTCCGGGTGTACCGGCTGCTCCCAGCGCGCCGGGATCTGCATGGGGGGGAGGCCGCCGTGCAGGAAGGAGAGCGGCAGGTAGGCCACGGTCTGCTCGCCGTAGAGCATGTGGAAGATGCCGGAGTCGGTGAAGGTACCGAGAACGGTGGCCTCAACGCCGAAACGCTTGGCCATCTCCAGGAACGCGTCGATCTGCTCGGGGGGAACGGCGAGGCTCATGCGCTCCTGGGCCTCGGAGATCAGGATCTCCCAGGGAGCGAGCCCCGGGTACTTGAGCGGCGCCTTGGAGAGGTCGACCTGGCAGCCGCCGCACTCCTCGGACATCTCGCCAATCGAGGAGGAGAGCCCCCCTGCCCCGTTGTCGGTGATGAAGCGGTAGAGGTTCTTGTCGCGGGCCCGGATCAGGAAGTCGAACATCCGCTTCTGGGTGATCGGGTCGCCGATCTGCACCGCGGAGACCGGCGAGTTCTCGTTTAGCTCCTCGGAGGAGAAGGTGGCGCCGTGGATGCCGTCCTTACCGATGCGGCCGCCGGTCATGACGATCAGGTCGCCCGGTACGATCCGCTTTTGGTGCCCCGGCTCGCCGTTCACGGTAGCCGGCATGAGCCCTGCTGTGCCGCAGAAGACCAGCGGTTTTCCCGCGAAGCGGTCGTCGAAGACGATGGAGCCGTTAACGGTCGGGATGCCGCTTTTGTTGCCGCCGTGCTCGACCCCCTCGACGACACCTTCGAAGATGCGGCTGGGGTGCAAGAGGCGCGTGGGAAGCGGCTTCTCGTAGAAGGGATCGGCGAAGCAGAAGACATCCGTGTTGAAGATGAGCTTCGCCCCTTTGCCGGTGCCGAACGGGTCGCGGTTCACGCCGACGATCCCGGTGAGCGCCCCGCCGTAGGGGTCGAGCGCGGACGGCGAGTTGTGGGTCTCCACCTTGAAGACCAGCGACCAGTCGTCGTTGAAGCGGATCACCCCGGCGTTGTCCTTGAAGACGGAGAGGCAGAAGTCCTTGTCGCCCAGGGCGGCGCGCACGTCGGCGGTGGTCTTCTGGATGTAGCTCTTGAAGAGCGAATTGATCTTCTCGGTCTTCCCGGTGCCGTCGTCGTACTCGACGTCTGCGGAGAAGATCTTGTGCTTGCAGTGCTCGGACCAGGTCTGCGCCAGGGCCTCGAGCTCCACGTCGGTCGGCTGCGCACCGAGCCCCAGCTTCTCACGGGTCTCGCGCACCTTCGCATCGCGGTAGTGGGCCTGGATGATCTTCATCTCGTCCAGGGTGAGCGCCAGGACCCCGTCGCGGCTGATGCGCATCAGCTCCTCGTCGGAGACCTCGAGATCGACGGTGTTCACCTCGACCTTCGCCTCGACCTGCACCTTGGGGACGAAGGTGGCGACGCCACCCTTGGCCCTAAAGGAGGCGGCGTCCAGCACCTGGTAGCGCTGGATGAGGGTGTTGCACAAAAGGCCGGTGGCGATCTTCTCGATCACTTCGGCGGAAAGCTTCCCGGAGATGAGGTACTGCACCGAGGTGTAGACCCCCTCCCCCGCCGAAAGCGGGCGCCCGGTCAGGTAGGCGATCGCCTCGCCGGCGGTACGACCGACGTTGTCGGTGACGCCGGGGCGGAAGCCGACCTCGACCAGCCAGTCGAAGCCGTGGGCCGCTGCCCTGTCGATGCTGTACCCCTGGATGACGGGGTCGCTGAAGGGGCCCGCCGCCACCGCCTCGAGCTCCTCGCTGGAGAGCGGTACGTCGACCGTGTAGACGTCGATGGTGCGCACCTGGTCCACGCTCAGGTGGAGAAAGTGCTCGATCTCCCGTTTGATCCGTTCGCCGCGCGGGTCGCGGACCTCGTCCTTGAGCGTTATTTCAATTCTGTGGGGCATGGTTGGTGTCCTTTTCGAAGAAAACCGTCCGCGTCGGGTACGGGATGTTGATGCCGTTTTGTGCGAAGCTCTCCAGGATGGCGCAGTTCACCCTGTCGGTGACGCCGAAGACCGTGGTGTAGCTCTCGGTCCAAAAGAGCAGCGTAAGGTTCAGGGCGCTGTCGCCGAAACTGGTGAAGAAGGCCTCGGGTGCCGGCTCGGCGAGCACGCCGGGGACCGCCTTGGCGGTATCGACCAGGACCCTCTTGGCGAGCATGACGTCGGTGCCGTAGGCGACCCCCAAGACGACCTTCCCCTTGCCGCGGGAGTCGGGGAGATCCTGGTTGATGAGGAGCGTGTTGCAGAGTTCGGAGTTGGGGACGATCAGGTAGCTGTTGTCCAGGCTCTTGATCTTGGTGCTCCTGAGCCCGATGTCGATGACTTCCCCCACCTGGCTCCCCAGCTGGATCCGGTCGCCGATGCGAAACGGCAGGTCGATCATGAGGGTGAAGCCGGAGATCATGTTCGCGAGGGTGTCCTTGGCGGCGAGGCCGATGGCCAGGGAGCCGACCCCCAGGGCGGTCACCAGGGAGAGGATGTCGTAGTTGAAGTGCTTTAAGGTGATGATGAGCGCGGTGCCGAAGAGGAAGATGCTGCCGATCTTCTGCACCAGGGGGATCAGCTGCCGGCTCATCTCCTCGCCCGCGAGCCTTTTGCCGTAGCGCTTCAAGGCCTCGTCCATGAGCCGGTAGGCGCAGGTGGCCAAAAGGCAGATGTTGACGATGAAGAGGATCCCTGAGATGACCAGGTGCAGGCGCTCGGGAAGCGGCAGACGCCGGATCGCGACGTAGAGGCCTGCGGTGTTCACCAGGGCCAGAAGCGGAGCGCAGATGCGCGCCAGGGTCGGCTCGTCCCACTCCCCCTTGGTCACCTGGTTCACCCGGTGGGCGACCCGGGCAACGAGCAGCGCCGCGAACCTGGAGACCAGGTAAGCGGCGCCGACGATCAGCACCGAAATGAGCATCTGCTTGGCCCAGAAGAGGTAGAAGATGTCACCTTCGTCCGGGAGGAAATAGCTCCAGATATCAGCCACCGAAAACCCTCGTGAAGATGGTGTCGACATGCTTCATGTGGTAACCCAGGTCGAAGGCTTCCTTGATCTCCTCGGCCGGCAGGAACCCGGTCACCTCGGCATCGTTTAAAAGCTCGGCCTGGAAGTCCTTACCTTCCTCCCACACCTTCATGGCGTTTCTCTGCACCAGGGCGTAGGCCTTCTCGCGGGAGGCGCCCGCCTCGGCGAGTTTCAAGAGCACGCGCTGCGAGAAGATGAGCCCGCGCATCTGGTTCAGGTTGCGCATCATGTTCTCGGGGTAGACGACCAGGTTCTCGATGAGGCCGATGGCGCGGTTCAGCATGAAGTCCATGAGGACGGTGGCGTCCGGGCCGATGATGCGCTCGACGGAGGAGTGCGAGATGTCCCGCTCGTGCCAAAGCGGCACGTTCTCCATGGCGGAGACTGCGTAGCCGCGGATCAGGCGCGCCAGGCCGGTCAGGTTCTCGGAGAGTACCGGGTTGCGCTTGTGCGGCATCGCGGAGGACCCCTTCTGCCCCTTGCTGAAGAACTCCTCGGCTTCCAGCACCTCGGTGCGCTGCAGGTGGCGGATCTCGACGGCGAACTTCTCGATGGAGGAGGCCACGATGGCGAGGGTGGTGAAGTATTCGGCGTGGCGGTCGCGCTGCAGCACCTGGGTGGAGCACGGCGCCGGCTTAAGCCCCGCCTTCTGGCAGACGAAGGCCTCGACCTGCGGGTCGATGTTGGCGAAGGTGCCGACCGCGCCGGAGAGCTTGCCGTAGGAAATGGTCTCGAGAGCCGCCTGCATGCGCTTTAAGTTGCGGGCCATCTCGTCGTACCAAAGGGCCATCTTGAGGCCGAAGGTGACCGGCTCGGCGTGGATGCCGTGCGAGCGCCCCATCATCGGGGTCATCTTGTGCTCGTAGGCGCGCTTCTTGATGGCGACCATGAGGCGCTTGATGTCCTCGATGATCAGCTCCCCCGCTTCCTTCAACAGCATGGCGAAGGAGGTGTCCAGGACGTCGGAAGAGGTAAGTCCCAGGTGGACGAAACGGGAGTCGTCGCCGATGTAGTCGGCCACCGAGGTCAAGAAGGCGATCACGTCATGCTTGACGGTGCGCTCGATCTCGTCGATGCGGTCCACGTCGAACGAGGCCTTGGCCTTGATCCGGTCCACGGCGTCCTGGGGGATCCTCCCCATCTGTGCGTGTGCCTCGCAGGCGTAGATCTCGATCTCAAGCCACTTCTGGTAGCGGTTCTCCGGTTCCCAGATACGGGCCATTTCAGGACGACTGTAACGTTCAATCACGAATTCTTCCCCCTTGCATTGGTAGCTGTTTCAGATTTTGTATAAAACACGAAAATCCACGGCACCGCTCAAAGAAGCGGCATACGCGGATCAAACAAATCCCCTCTGTTTATCTCAAGCTGTGTCAAAAGCAGGACCATAAGAGTTGAACCAGCTGACTTTACAGGATCGTGAACTAAATGTCGAGTACTCCGCTTGCCTGGTACTGGTTCCCCAGGAAAAGCTGCGGGCCGCAGAGGTTCTGACCGTTCACCAGGCTCGTCGCGGCCAGCATGGCCAGGGAGGGGTCGTTGTTCACCTCGGAGAGGTGCGACAGGAAAACCCCTTCCAGCCCGGCATGGAGCAGCTCCTCCAAAAGCGCGGCCCCTTCCGAATTGGAGAGGTGACCGTGCCGCGAGCGGATACGCTGCTTCAGGTGCCAGGGATAGGGCCCGTTTTGCAGCATCTCCTCGTCGTGGTTGAATTCAAGCACCAGCGCGCGGCAGTTCTTCAGTTTTTCGCAGGTAAGACGGGTGGCGATTCCCAGGTCGGTGGCGAACCCGATGCACCCCTCGCTCCCCTCGATGCGGTAGCCGACCGGGTCGGTCGCGTCGTGGGTGATCGGAAAGGGATCGATGCCGAGCCCCTTGAAGGCAAGCGGGGTCCCGGGGTCGAACTCGACGAGGTCCACCTTGCCGATGACGTGACGCGCCGCCTCGTGGGTACGCGACGCCATCAGTACGGGGATCTTCAGGCGCCTGGCCAGGGTGCCGACGCCGCGGATGTGATCAGTGTGTTCGTGGGTGATGAGTATGCCGTCCAGCGTTTCGGGGGCAACCCCGATGGAGGCCAGCCTGTTCAGGGCCTCCCTGCCGGAGAGCCCGGCATCGATCAGGAGACGGCAGGAGTCGGTTTCGAGAAAGAGACAATTCCCCTTGCTGCCGCTTGCCAAAAGGCAAAGCTTCATCAATCCCTCCAGGAATGGATACCGCTGCAATCAAAACCCCAACCAGCCGACGGAAAGACGGGGAGCGCGAGACCGCCGGCACGCTACGTGCCGCGGGCGATGCTCTCATCGTTTCACAAAAAACCTCGGCACGACGCTGTGGTGAGGGATCGGGAAGTAGTGTTGCCTAAAAAGGAGTGAAAAACCTAAGTTATATACAGGAAACGGGCGGGAGATTCAAGGTTATCTTGCTGAGATGCCGTTAACGGAGCAGCTTGGAGTAGTCGGCGATGTTCTCGCCCAACATGGGATTGAGCGGCAAGAGGATGTGGAAGGTGGAACCGGGCATCTTGTCCGGGTTGTAGCCGGTCGACTCCACCCAGATCTCGCCGCCGTGCATGTCGACGATCCCCTTGGCGATGGAGAGTCCGAGCCCCGCCCCCTTGGCCTTGAAGGCGACCTTGCCGCTCGAATGCTCCTGGATGTTGCCGACCTCGTAGAACTTGTCGAAGACGCGCAGCTGGTCGTCGCGGTCGATACCGATGCCGGTGTCGGTAATCGTGATCTCCAGGAACAGGTGGTGCTCCCGCCCGGCGGCGAGGGCGGCTGCCTGCGCCTCGGAGACCTGCGCACCGCGCAGGAGGTACTTCGCCGAACTCGCGATGGTGATCCGCCCGCCGTCCGGGGTGAACTTGATGGCGTTACCAAGGATGTTGGAGAGAAGCTGCATGAGCCTGAGGGCGTCGCCGCGCAGCGTCGGGATCGATTCGTCCAGGTTGACCACGACCTCCTGCTTGCGCATGGAGAAGAAGAAGCGCAGCTCGTTCACCGCCGCCTCGATGAGCCGGTTCAGCTGGATGTCCTCCATCTTGAGCTGGAGCCTCTTCTCGTCGATGAGCGAGACGTCGACCATGTCCTTCACGATGTTGTCCAGCCGGCTTGCGGCGTTGCTTATGTTGGTGACCATCTCCATGACCGTCTTGTCGACCCGGTCGGACATGTCGGTGATGATCAGTTCCGAGTACCCCATGATGACGGTAAGCGGGGTCTTAAGCTCGTGGGAGGCAAGCCCCAGGAAGGAGTCTTTCATCCGGTTCAGGCGCGCCAGGTCCGCCGAGCTCTTCTCGAGGTTCGCGATGATCTCGCGCTCGCGGGTCACGTCGCGGAAGATCGCCTGCACCAGGGTCTCGCTGCCGCTTTTGATGGCGGTCGCGTGCAGCATGGCCACCATCACCCCGCCCCCCTTCTTTAAAAGCTGCATCTCTTCCTGGATGTGCGCGCCGCTCGCCGCCTCGCGGAAAATGCGCTGCAACTTGGGGATGTTGCCGATGTTAAGGAGCAGCAGCATCTTGGTGAGCGGCAACCCAACCAGCTCGCGCGCCTCGTAGCCGAAGAACTCCTCGGCCATCTTGTTGACCATGCGGATCGACTCGTCGGCCCCGATGACCAGGATGGCGTCGCTTGCGTCCTCCATAAGGGACTTGTAGAGCTCCTCGGAGCGCTCAAGGTCCGCACTCATGGTCTCGAGCTTGCGGTAGGAGTCATGGAGCTCCTCGAAGGTCTTCTCCATGTCCTGGTAGTTCTTCTTGATCTGCTCGTCCCTGTGCTTCAGGAACTGGGACATCAGGTTGATGTTGCGGGCCAGCTCGTTGAATTCGGGAACCCGCACCTCGCCGATCTGGGTGTCGAAGGCCCCTTCCGAGATCTGCTTCACCCCCTTCAAGAGGGTGGAGATCGGAGACATGACGTACTTCTTCACGAAGATGACCACCAGCGAGAAGCTGACCCCGAGCGCCATGCAGAGCAGGTACAGGGTCTTGAAGATCATCCCCCTCACCTTGTCGAAGACGACCTTCTCGCTGAACCCTACGTGCGCCAGGGCGACCGTCCTGCCGTCCGCGGCCTTGACGGGGACCGCCGAATCGTAGTAGGACCCCTCCTGCCCTTCAACCGTGAGGGTCAGGCGGCTCTGGGTCTTGGTCTGCTCGGGTGAGACGGGTAACGACGGCAGGGAGAGGTAGTGGGAATCGCTGGCGAAGAGGATAGTGCCCTTGGTATCGGAGACGATGCAGTAGGCGAGGTCGGAATTCCCGGCCATGATCTCACGGCACTTCTCGGAAAGACCGGTCATATCCTTGAGGTCGAGGCCGAGGTTCAGGACTTTCTCGATGTTGACCTTGAGCGCACTGGCAAGGCTGCGCGAACGCAGGTTGAGGGCGTTCACCTGGTCCTTGCGCAACGCCATGATATCCATTCCGGATCCGACAAAGATAGTCAGGAACAGGATCAGGAAGGAGAAGAGCGTTATGCGTTTTTCAAGCGTCATGTTCATCTATGAGATACGTTCCAAACCTTGGGAGTCACAGGGTAGAATGCCGGATACTCCAGCATAATTTCCCCGACTCGAAAAGTCAATAATTATCCGGATTTATTGTCTCAAGACAACGTGATGCGCATCACAATAACTGATATAACAGGTCTGCTGAGCTACATCCGTGCTATCGACGCCCGGCTAACTTTTCTTGAACAAAATTGTTGACTGTCGCGCGTGCGTCCGTATACTATGGCGGTTGAGAAGTAAATCTTAATTATAATCCAGGGAGGAGCACATGGCTTTACGAGTAGCGATTAACGGTTTCGGCAGGATCGGGCGTTGCGTCCTGAGGGCGGCTGCCCAGGATCAGAACATCGAATTTGTCGCCATCAACGATCTCACCGATGCCAAGACACTGGCCCACCTGTTGAAGTACGACTCGGTACACGGCGCTTTCCCGGGCGAGGTGAAGGTAGAGGGCGACTCCATCGTCATTAACGGCAAGGCCGTGAAGGTCCTGGCCGTCCGCAACCCGGCCGAGCTCCCCTGGAAAGAGATGAAGGTCGACGTGGTACTCGAGTCCACCGGCCTGTTCACCGCCAAAGAAAAGGCGGCCCAGCACCTCACCGCAGGCGCGGCCAAGGTTATCATCTCCGCTCCGGCCACCGACCCGGACCTCACCGTGGTCATGGGGGTGAACGACAAGGAGTACGACAAGACCAAGCACCACATCATCTCCAACGCCTCCTGCACCACCAACTGCCTGGCACCGGTCGCCAAGGTCCTGCACGAGACCTTCGGGATCGAGAAGGGCCTGGTCACCACCGTACACTCCTACACCAACGACCAGAACATCCTCGACCTGCCGCACAAGGACCTGCGCCGCGCCCGCGCCGCCGCCCTCTCCATGATCCCGACCACCACCGGCGCCGCCAAGGCGGTCTCCCTGGTGCTTCCCGAACTTAAGGGCAAGCTGGACGGCATGGCGATCCGCGTCCCGACCCCGAACGTCTCGGTCGTCGACCTGGTCGTGACCCTTTCCAAGCCCGCCGACGCCGAGCAGGTCAACGCCGCCCTGAAGGCCGCCGCAGAAGGGGCGCTCAAGGGGATCCTCGGGTTCTGCACCGAGCCCCTGGTATCCATCGACTTCAACGGCAACGCCCTCTCCTCCATCGTCGACGCATCCTGCACCAAGTCGATTGCCGGCAACATGGTGAAGGTGATCTCCTGGTACGACAACGAGGCAGGCTTCTCCAACCGCGTCGTCAGCCTGATGAAAATCCTGCTCTAACGAACAGGCGCAACCGCAGACCATAAGAGACGGGGAGGGTTTACTCTCCCCGTCTTTTTGCCGCTTTCGCGCCGAGGTCCCGCCCTCCCCTTTTACGGGCGAGTGTCAAAGCGGGTTCGCGCCACGGCGCCTTGTGCACCCGGAAGCGGACACCTGCCGGCCAGGCGCGGAAAGGGGCGGCTCTGCGTTTCACAGCATTACCCGTTTTGGGGAAATTCCCGTCATACATCAGGAGGGACCATGTCAATTCGCTACATCGACGAGATAGACAACCTGGCCGGCAAGAAGATCTTCATGCGCGTCGACTTCAACGTGCCGCTGGACGAAAACCAGAACATCACCGAGGACACCCGCATCCGCGCCGTGCTCCCCACCTTGAACTACGCGCTGGACCAGAAGGCCAAGATCGTCCTCGCCTCGCACCTGGGCCGCCCCAAGGGTGAGCGCAAGGAGAAGTACTCCATGGCCCCGGCCGCAAAGCGCCTCTCCCGCCTTTTGGGCAAAGAGGTGAAACTCGCCCCGGACTGCATCGGCCCCGAGGTGCGCGCCATGGTCGACGCCATGCAGCCGGGTGACATCCTCATGCTGGAGAACGTCCGTTTCTACCAGGGCGAGGAGAAAAACGACGCCGACTTCGCCAAGGAGTTGGTGAACGGTTGCGAGATCTACGTAAACGACGCCTTCGCCGTTTCGCACCGCGCCCATGCCTCGGTCGAAGCCATCGCCAATTTCATCCCCGTGGTGACCGCGGGCTTCCTGATGAAAAACGAGATGAACTACTTCGACAAGGCGATGCAGAACCCGATCCGTCCGCTGGTCGCCATCCTGGGGGGCGCCAAGGTCTCCGGCAAGATCGAGGTACTCGAGAACCTGTGCGACAAGGTTGACAAGATCATCATCGGCGGCGGCATGGCCTTTACCTTCCTGAAGGGGTTGGGTTACAACGTCGGCAAGTCGCTCGTCGAGGACAGCCTCATCGACACCGCCATGGCTACCTACCAGAAGGCCCGCGAGAAAGGGGTCAAGTTCTACCTGCCGGTCGACTGCGTGGTCGCCGACCAGTTCAACCCCGCAGCCGAGACCAAGGTCTGCACCATCCAGGAGATCCCCGAAGGGTGGATGGCGCTGGACATCGGGCCGGCCACGGTGACCCTCTTCGCCGAGGCGCTGCAGAACTCGAAGACCATCGTCTGGAACGGCCCGATGGGTGTGTTCGAGATGGACGCCTTCTCGCGCGGCACCTTTGCCATGGTCTCGGCCGTGGCCAATTCCTACGCCCTGACCATCGTGGGGGGCGGCGATACCGACGTCGCGGTGCACCGTGCCGGTGAGTACGCGAAGATCAGCTACATCTCCACCGGCGGCGGCGCCTTCCTGGAACTCCTGGAAGGAAAGAAGCTCCCGGGCATCAAGGTCCTCGAGGACAACGGGCACAAAAACTAGGGTTTCCCGGACAACGGCGCGGGAGAGAGGTCGGGGCAGCCCCCTCCCCTCTCCCGCACCTTCACAGGTCCGGACTGCAATGTAATTACCTAAACAGTTTTCTTCATCACCTTTTGGAGGGGATTCATGCGCAAACCGGTAATCGCTGGCAACTGGAAGCTTTACAAGACGAAGCAGGAGGCACTCTCCCTGGTCGAGGAACTCGCCCCGCTGGTGGCGGATGCCGGCCAGGTCGAGATCGTGGTAGCTCCCGTGTTCACCGTGCTCCCTTCGCTGGTACCCGCAGTGGCCGGCACCCAGATCAACCTGGCAGCCCAGGATGTCTTCTGGGAGGAAGAAGGCGCCTACACCGGCGAGGTATCCTCGAGGATGCTTCTGGATGCCGGTGCCAGCTACGTCATCATCGGGCACTCCGAGCGCCGCGAGTATTTCGGCGAGACCGACGAGACGGTCAACAAGAAGATCAAGGCAGCCCTCAACGGTCCGCTCATCCCCATCTTCTGCATCGGCGAGACCCTGGCAGCGCGGGAAGCCGGCGAAACCTTTAAAGTCCTCGAGCGCCAGGTGAAAGGCGGTCTGGCAGGGATCGGCGCAGCCCAGTTCGCGCCGGTCATCATCGCCTACGAACCGGTCTGGGCTATCGGCACCGGCAAGACTGCCACTGACGCCCAGGCGCAGGAGGCGCACGCCTTCATCCGCGGCGTCGTCAGCGAACTCTACGGTGCCGCGGCAGCCGGAAAAGTGCGCATTCTCTACGGTGGCAGCGTGAAGCCGGAGAACGTCAAGGGGCTCATGGCCTGCAGCGACATAGACGGCGCACTGGTAGGTGGAGCAAGCCTCAAAGCAGCGTCCTTTGCCTCCATTGTGAACTTCGGACAATAAAGGGCTTTGTTTTTTCCGAGAACTATGCTAAATATGCACGTTGAAATTTCTCGGAGGTAACACGTTTAATGACAATTTTACTGGTAACTCTGCACGTCGTCGTCTGTCTTGCCCTGATCGTCGTCGTACTGCTTCAGTCCGGAAAAGGTGCCGAGATGGGCGCTTCGTTCGGTGCAAGCGGCAGCCAGTCGGTCTTCGGCGCTGGTGGCGGCAACACCTTCATGAGCAAGGTCACCACGAGTGCGGCGATCATTTTCATGCTGACGTCCCTGTCCCTGGCCTTCATCTCCGGCAAAGGGAGCAGCTCTTCGATCATGTCGAAGGCACCCAAGGCTAAGCCGGCCCCCATGGGCGGCATGCCGCTGCAGAAGCCCGCAGCACCGGCCGTTCCCGGCGCAGCACCTGTTGCACCGGCTGCACCCGCAGCACCCGCAGCACCGGTTCAGCCGGCTCCTGCACAGAAATAAAAAAAAGATTTGTACTTTTTGGTTGACTTCTTTCTGAGCTAATGATAAATAACGAGGACTTCTTGCCGAAGTGGTGGAATTGGTAGACACACCATCTTGAGGGGGTGGCGGGCGATAGCCTGTACGAGTTCGAGTCTCGTCTTCGGCACCAACGAATCACAAAGAGCGCCCTGGTCAAAACGACCAGGGCGCTTTTCGTTTTATACAGTTCTTTCCTCCCTGATTACCACTCCCCTATTCCGTATTTCTCAATAAATCCAGTTCCCAGCAACAAACCTTTATCTGCATGAACTCGCGTTCCGCCGTCGGGGCCCCGTCCCCATGGCCGAAGGGGTGGGCGTTACGGACGGCGCAGCAGTCCCTTTCACCAGGGTAGCCACCGCTAATAGCGCGGAGATAGTCGTTATTAGCAAAGGGGTCATCGTTATTAGCAAGGGGTCATCGTTATTAGCGAGGGGGTGGTCGCTAATAGCGAGGGGGTGGTCGCTAATAGCGAGGGGGTGGTCGCTAATAGCGAGGGGGTGGTCGTTATTAGCGAAGGGGTGGTCGTTATTAGCGAAGGGGTAGTCGCTATTAGCGAGGGGGTGGTCGTTATTAGCGAAGGGGTGGTCGCTATTAGCGAGGGGGTGGTCGTTATTAGCGAAGGGGTGGTCGTTATTAGCGAGGGGGTGGTCGTTATTAGGGAGGGGGTGGTCGCTATTAACGAAGGGGTGGTCGCTAATAGCGAGGGGGTGGTGGATCTTCCCCGATCTTGTGGACAGTCCGAAAAGCTGCTAAAACCGGCAGCACGGAGGGACTGTCATGGCAAAGAAGAGGAAGACGTATTCCAGGGAATTCAAGGTTGAAACGGTTAAGCTCATCACC
>NZ_BLXX01000007.1 GCF_014193515.1 Geomonas silvestris
ACTGGTGGATGAACGACTACAACGAGCTACGCCCGCACGATGCCCTTGGGGATCTAACGCCCTCTGATTACATGAATCGCTACACCAGAAACTCTACTTATGAAATGTCTACTTGACGGGGGAGCTTACGGTACGGCCCACCCTTTTTTACATGTTTTCCGGCAAGGATCACGGTGCCGGACTCAATACCGAGCCGTGTCCTCTTATGTTTGGCCATCAAGACTACCGGCACCGTCACCGGAGCGATGCGGGAGCTGCTGCGAGTCGGCTTGTTTTCTTTGAGCGGCAGCCCGGTGTTCTGCAAAAGGGTCGGATCCTGCTTCTCGAGGGCTCGCATCACCACGTAGTTGATTATCAGCAGGATATCGAGTTCGGCCCGCGCCCTGACCTGGTCGCGCAGTGCCTTCATTTCCCGGTCGCCCCGGTCTGCCCCTACCCCGTACTCCTTCATCTTAGTCACGTGGCCCCGCAGATTTAGGAAGTTCGGCACATAGGATTCCCAGTTATCTTTGAAGAAGTGATGAACCTCCAGAGCATCGGCGGAATCGGAGAGTACCAGGTAAAATTCCGGATACGGCAGTTTGCGCAGGTTGGGTTCAAAGATGGCGTACGCTTCAGGTATAGGCATCTACATCACCTCCAGACGAGAGTAGAATTTGTTTTCACTAATCTTACAGACCCTAAAGGGCGATGCAAGCCCCTTCCAACGATTTTTTTTCGTGATCAGCAATTTTTTTCGACCCGGGCCATTTTCAGGCTGCTCGCCAGAGGTCCCCTTTCAGCCGCGAAACGAAGATGGGCGCCCCTCGAGGAGCGCCCATCAGTTATGCTGCGTTTGCGGTAAGGATCTTCTTTCCGAAAAACTTATTTGGCCAGCTCTGCCAGGATTTCCTTAAGGTGGTCGATGTGCGACTGGAGGTGGAACTCCCCCACCCCCGCGATGAGGCCGTCCAGGGTCGGGTAGTCGCCAAGGGGAGAATCTTTCAGCTTCGGTATGTATGCGGTCCGCGCCAGTTGCTCGTCGGAGAGCTCGGTCGCGAACCTCGCTATCCCCTGGTACTCCTGCTCGCACTCGCGCACCAGTTGCGAAAAGCTGGTTTGCGCCCGGGTTTCGGTGAAAAAAGGGTCCTCGGTCCGAAGGTCGATGGTGGGGGTCTCCTCCTTGAGAAACGCCTTGAAGATCGGCAGGTGCCCTTCCCTCTCGGGGCCGCAGAGGTGAGAGAGGATCTCCTTGGGCGACCACCTTCCCGAAGGGGCTCGGGATGCGGTGGCCTCGTCGACGCCGTCGCAAACCTCCTTGAGGCTCGCCATTTTCTGCAGGATCTCCTGCGCCAGCTGTTTGCCGCGTGAACTTGCCATGTCAGATGTTCCTCCTTGCCAAGACAGTCCGAGTTACTGGCTCAAGCATAGCACGTTGCAGGCGTTCGGCGAATGTTCCGGCTGGCGATGGCGGCCGCCCGGCACGGGCAACCCTGAACCCGGGGCGTGATACCGAGGCTCTGCCGCGTTATGACTTTGCAGAGCTGCACGGAGGTGGTACCGTATGCCAAGGTGCTGCGTTACCGGTATCTCTCAAGGAGGATGACATGGTGCAGCCAGCGAAGAATACAGTCTGCCTTTGGTACGATGGGACCGCCGAGGAGGCGGCGCGGTTTTATGCGGAGACGTTTCCCGATTCCTCGGTCGATGCAGTGCACCTGGCACCGGGAGACTTCCCCTCGGGAAAGGAAGGGGTCGTGCTGATGGTCGAGTTCACCGTGATGGGGATCCCCTGCATCGGGCTCAACGGCGGCCCCGAAATCAAACACAACGAGGCCTTTTCCTTTCAGGTAGCAACCGCCGACCAGGAGGAAACGGACCGTTACTGGAACGCGATCGTCGGCAATGGCGGCCAGGAAAACGCCTGCGGCTGGTGCAAGGACAAGTGGGGGATCTCCTGGCAGATTACCCCGACCGCCCTGATGAAAGCGGTCACCGATCCCGATCGCGCCGCCGCCAAGCGGGCCTTCGAGGCGATGATGCAGATGATGAAGATTGATATCGCCGCTATCGAGGCAGCTCGCCGCGGCTGACCTCCACAATTTTTTTACCGGAGCAGGAAACGAAAGGCCTGTCGTGAATAAGCGACAGGCCTTTGCATTCTTTCCGCGGCATTGATACCGCTACAACAAGGGGTTGATATTCCGACGGAGACCGGCTATCTTCCAGTTTCGATTTTTGCTGATGGGCACCCGTTTCGTAGCAAAGTCGATAGGAATAGCGGAATGGGTTCGCATCGGGCCCGTTTCTCAGAAATGAGTTGGAAAGGACCAGGAACGTGACCAAGAACGACGCTCTCTACGCTGCGCCCCTGCAGGAAATCATCGATTTCGCTTTCGATGAACGGGTCGTCGCAGTTTTTCCCGACATGATACAGCGCTCGGTCCCCGGGTACGGGATGATCATTGCCAATATCGGCATCGTCGCCGCGAAGTACGCCCAAGCCGGCACGCACTGCTACGACCTCGGCTGCTCCCTGGGGGCGGTCACCCTGGCCATGCGCCAGCGCATCACCCAGCCGGACTGCGACATCATCGCCGTCGACAACTCTCCGGCGATGATCGAGCGCGGCCGCGAACTTCTGGCGCGCGACAACGGGTCGAGCGTCCCGGTGACCATGATCTGCGCCGACCTCAAGGAGGTGAAGGTCGAGAACGCCTCGGTGGTGGTTCTCAACTTCACCCTGCAGTTCGTCCCGCCGGCGCAGCGCCTCGCGGTGATCCGTTCGATCTACCAGGGGCTCCGGCCGGGAGGTGTCCTGGTCCTGTCCGAGAAGATCGCCTTTGCGGACCCCGCACAGCAGCAGGTTCTCATGGAACTGCACCACGACTTCAAGCGGGCCAACGGCTACAGCGATCTGGAGATCAGCCAGAAGCGGACCGCTCTGGAGAATGTCATGATCCCGGAAACGCTGGCCTGCCACCAGGAGCGGCTTGCTGCCGCGGGATTCTCGGCCAGCTATCTTTGGTTCCAATGCTTCAACTTCGCCTCCCTGGTGGCCATCAAATGAACTGCTACGATCCCCTCTATCGGCAACTGGCGGAACTTGGCCTGGGTGCCTGGGCGGAAAAGCTGCGGGCGCACCTGCCCGAGAGACTTGCCGAGCGGCTGGCTGCGGTAGAGTCGCTACCGAAGCTGCGCCCGTCGGGAATCGAACTCAAGGACGAGGTGCGCATCGGCCAAGGTGCGGATCTGGGCGATCTCGACCGCGATCAGCTGGTCGCCCAGCTCCAGGGCTTCCACCCCTGGCGCAAAGGGCCCTACCGTTTCTTCGGCATCGACATCGACACCGAATGGCGCTCGGACTGGAAATGGGAGCGCGTTCTCCCGCATATCCAGCCGCTCGCCGGGCGCAGGGTTCTCGACGTCGGCTGCGGCAACGGCTATCACGGCTGGCGCATGCGCGGCGCCGGCGCCGAGTTCGTCCTCGGGATAGAGCCCTTCTTGTTGTCGGTGCAGCAGTTCCTGGTGATGCAGCGCTACCTTAACGACCCGCAGCACCACGTCATCCCGGTCGGGATCGAGGAGGTCCCGCAGGATATCGCCTGTTTCGACAGCGTCTTCTCGATGGGGGTCCTCTACCACCGCCGTTCGCCCCTCGACCACCTCTACCAGCTCAAGGGGTGCCTGCGCCCGGGCGGGGAGCTGATCCTGGAGACGCTCATCGTGGATGGGGGGCGGGAAACCGTCTTCGTGCCGCAGGGGCGCTACGCCAAGATGCGCAACGTCTGGTTTCTCCCTTCCCTAGCCGCGCTGACCTTGTGGCTTGAGCGCTGCGGCTTCACCGACGTCGCCTGCGTCGGCACCAACCGCACCAGTGTGGAGGAGCAGCGCTCCACCGAGTGGATGCGTTTCGAGTCGCTGAGGGATTTTCTGGATCCGGAGGACGCGGAGAAGACGATCGAGGGGCACCCGGCGCCGGTGCGGGCGGTATTCACCGCGACACGGCCTTAGGAGAGGGATATTCGCCACGGAGACACGGAGCACACGGAGGACGTCAAGAACAGGAACTTGTTTTTCTCCGTGGCCTCCGTGTCTCCGTGGCAGGCTTTCGTTTCTTTGACAAAGTAAAACAACAAGGAAGGAGGTATTCATGCGCTACATCAATACCGACAGGATCCTCGCCGCACAGCTGACTACACCCGCGGAAAACCCTCTTTTGGGCGACGACACGCGACTGGTCGACGCCTGGTTCGACGGCGGCGCGGTGCATAAACAGCTTTTCAAGAAGGTGACGAAGGCCGAACAGGAATCGCTGGCGCAGGACCTCGTAACGAAGGGGTTCATCCGCACCGGAAACCTCCTCCTCAACCCGCGGGCGGTCCTCTTCGCGGAGATGGAACACGAGATCGTGGGGGGCGTCGTCACGATCGGCTACCAGGACAACGGCAACCCGGTAGAGCTTAAGGTGGACGGCGGCGCGTTCAAGGAGCTCTGCGAACGACTCAGGGCTTAAGGGGCGGCCGGGCCGGCCGGCGCGGTACCGGCCTTCCCCCGCAGGGCCTTGTCATAAAACTCGACGAGCGCCTTTCGGTAGGGGGAGTCGGACTGGGCAAAGGCCCCGGCGTGCACACCCCCGGGCACCTTCCAGAACTCCTTGGGCTCGCGGGCCTTCTGGTAGAGCTTCTCCCCCTCGGAAATCGGGACGATGTTGTCCTCGGTCTCGTAGATGAGAAGAAGCGGCACGGGGGAGATGGCAGCCACCGCGTCGATGGGGCTGTAGCTGTCCCCGATCAGCAGGTAGGAAAGCGGCCAGCGCAAAAGGGAGAGCACGGGAATCTGCGCCATCTTCTCCCTGACGATGCTTCGATAGCTGGCAAAGGCGGACTCGACGGCCACCGCTTGCACGCGGGGGGCACCGGGCACCCCGAGTGCGGCGATCGCATTGGCGCCCCCCAGGCTCTGCCCCAATACCACGAGGCGCTCGGGGTCCACGTCGCTTCTCCCCGCTACGTAGCGCAGCGCCGCCTGCGAATCCCGGAAAAGCCCGGCACGGTCCGGAGCGCCGGCAGACTTTCCGTAACCACGGTAATCGAAGAGGAACAGGTTGTAACCGGCCCGGGGAAGCCAGTGCACGAAGCTGAAATGCGCCGTCATGTTCTGGGCGTTGCCATGGAAGTGGACCACGGTCCCTCGCGCCGCGCCGGGCGCCGGGATGAACCAGCCGGAGAGGCTCGTGCCGTCGGAACTGGGAAAAGTCACCTCCTCGTAGCCAAGCCCGACCTTCGCGGGGGTATGGTACACGTTGCGGTCGGGATAGTAGAAAAACCTCCCGAGACACCCCTGACAGCAGACAACCACGAGCAGCAGCACCGCCCGAAAACTCCACCTGGTCATCACGATCGCTCCTTTAGCTGCAGCTCTCCCCCCTTGCGACTTCCCGGCTGCAATAATAGCCCAGCCCGCCTAGGAGTCCACTGAAACCATTATAGTTTCACCTGGCGCCTTTTCCGCTGCGCCCCCCGCCTGGAAAACCGCGCCGACAGGAGCGAGCCCTCCCCTCCCCTTCCCTGCACGACAGTTTCAGCCATTATTTTTCCCCAATCAGGGAGAACCGGACGCCGAGACTGGTCTTACCAATTCGGCGCCGATAAAACAGGGTGCCAAGGATTTTGCCGTGGAAACCACCGGTGGAACCGCCCCTTTCACCTGCGGCAACAAGGCTCCCTGCCGGAAGCAGAACACCGTTAGCCTTATTTCTCATTGGACTGCCAGCAACCCGGCTGTAAACGGGATGAAATTACCTAAAGTTATCAGGTGGTTCACCGAATGAGTTTCCTAACATGTAATATCTGCACCTACACGCATAGGAGGATACGGTGAAAAATTGGACCATCGGTAAACGGTTGAGCGGGGTATTTGCGGTAACGATCACGTTGTTCGTGGCGAGCATCGTTTACACGTCGTTAGAGTTCAGCAAGATCCAGAAAAGCAGCAAGCACATCTCCGAGGCAAACCTGCCGAAGATCACGCTGATAAGCAACGCGGCCAACTCCATCCAGACCATAACGCGCACGGTGGCCCTCTATGCCGCGATCCAGGACCCCGAGTTCCGCAAGAGCGCCCGCGCCACCATCGACTCCGACCGCGCCGTGTACCGCGACGCCATGAAGAAGCTTGAGGATACCCCGGTAGCGGACACCCCGGCCGGCAAGAAGTACAAGGAGCAGCTGGTCGCCTTCAAGGACGCCATCAAGGAGTGCTCGGGGCTCAACAACACCGTGATCGAGGTTGCCACCGCGGGAAACCAGGAAGACACGGCCCGGGCCCTGAAGGCAGCGGCACCGTCCCTGGTGCGGGTCAACGAGGCCTCCTCGTCCCTTTTGAAGTCGCAGCAGGATGCGGTTTCCGGCCGCATCAAGAACGACATCGTCGCTGCCCTGGGAGAGGCGCAGGCAGCACTGTCGGTGATAAGCCTGCTGGTCGTGGCGATTTCCGCGCTCTCGGCCTACCTCTTGATCCGCAGCATCATGAAGCCGGTGAACGCGCTCGCCGAGGTCTCTGCCCGGCTCACCACCGGTAGCCAGGAGCTCTCCGCGAACGCCCAGACCATGTCGCAGGGGGCCAGCGAACAGGCGGCAGCGGCCGAAGAGGCCTCCTCGAGCATGGAAGAGATGAGCGCCAACATCCGCCAGAACGCCGACAACGCGGCCCAGACCGAAAAGATCGCCATCAAGTCCGCAGAGGCTGCCAAGGAAGGGGGCAAGGCGGTCGAGGAGACCGTCGGCGCCATGAAGGAGATCGCCTCCAAGATCAACATCATCGAGGAGATCGCCCGCCAGACGAACCTTTTGGCACTGAACGCCGCCATCGAGGCGGCCCGCGCCGGCGAGCACGGCAAGGGGTTTGCGGTGGTGGCAAGCGAGGTGAGGAAACTCGCGGAGCGCAGCCAGCGCGCGGCCGGCGAGATCTCCGAGCTTTCGGCGAACAGCGTGAACGTCGCGGTACGGGCAGGCGAACTCCTCTCCCGGATGGTCCCCGATATCCAGAGAACCGCGGAACTGGTCCAGGAGATCAGCATCTCGAGCCGGGAGCAGGACAGCGGCGCCGAGCAGATCAACAAGGCGATCCAGCAGCTGGACCAGGTCATCCAGCAAAACGCCAGCGCGGCGGAGGAGATGTCCTCCACGGCCGAGGAACTCGCCGGCCAGGCGGTGCAGATGCAGGAGGCGATCACCTTCTTCAAGGCAAGCTCCGAAGATCCGCGCTACCAGGCACCGCAGGCGCAGATGCGGCGCAACGCGGCACGGCCGGCTGCCGCCCCCAAAAGGGTAGCGGCTCCCATGGCCTACCGGCACCAGGGGGTCGAGCTGGAGATGGACGAGAAGTTCGAGAGGTTCTAAGGGTAGTCCGGCCGCGGCGTCGTGGCAAGGGATTCGGTGCTTCGCGGGCAGTAGCATCTGGGCATAAACGAAAGGCACCCGGCCGAAACCGGGTGCCTTTCATCGTTTGGTGCGTGCGGGAGAGCCTTTAACGGGGGGGGGCACTCCTTAGCTGCCGGCGGGCTCCCCTTCGGCCGCGGAAGGCTCATCCTCTTCGGCGGTGTACCCGAAATAGATCTGCCTGTGCAGTTCCTCACTCCAGTTCGGGTTTTCCTTTTCCTTGCCGTTCACCGGCGTCTGTGCCTCTTCCCACTCCAGTAGGTCAGCGAGCTCCCGGCCGATGTCCCTCACGGTCAGGGTCTGGCTCTCCTTTTGATAGTCGTAAACGTACCAGCTGCGCGCCGGTTTGGTGCCGACCAGGCGGCCGAGCGCAAACGACTGGGAAATTCTGTTCTCCCCGTAATGGTAGAGAGCTGCCTTCTGCCGTAAGCGAACCATCAAGGTGCCGGTCTCGGGGCTCAGACCGAGCTTGCGGTGATTTTCGGCGAAGAAAAAACAGCACGACGAGTTGGAATAGGTTATGCGGTTTTCGTAGTCGGCAATGTTGGCCCTCTTCAAAATCGCGCGGTCGAAGTAGTAGAAATGCCCGTTAGCCGCGTCGATTTCCCAGACGTCGCGCGGCGGCATGTCGAGACTGTAGTCCGAGGTGAGGTTCTTGAAGCAGAACTTCATGATGTCATCGCACCCGATGATGAATTTGTCGGGGTAGCTGGAAATCCGCAGCACCTCGGGGCGCAGCCTGCTGCCGACCTGCAAGTTGACCGCCTGGCATTTGTTCCCAATCTTCCTGCGGACCACCCTCCCCGGCTGGGTTTCTTTCGCGTCCCAGATGACGACATAGTAGTCGGAGGCCCGCTCGGAGGAAAAATAAACGGACACGGGAACGTCGTCTCCGGTTTGACTGAACTCCCTGATGTCGACACAGGCGGTGAAGACGCATTCCTCGTCGTTGAGCACCGCCCGCCACTTGTGCAGCGGGTCCTCCGTGCTGCTGAAGAGGAAGGTATCGTCGGCCGGAAGAGCATCGAGAAGGTACACTCCCTTCAGATGCGGCGAGACGAACCTCCCCGCCTGGCGCTTGTTGACATCCAAGACCACCAGGGCATCCTCGCCATCCTGCCACACGATATGGCGGTCGGTGGAGCCGATCCACTGCAAGGGTGCCTCGCCGAAAAGGTCCGGGGGGAGCGTGCCGGAGAACTCCAAGCGCAGGGGGGTGCGTTCGATGGCCAGGTCTGCGGCAACTTCGGCAGCGCACCTTTTAAAATCCTCATCACGACCGGGGAGCATGTTTCTCACCAGGTCGGCCCGGTCGTGCACCCCCGACCTGACGAAGTAACGGTAGGCCTCGAAAACATCCTCGTCGGAGTGGGTGGGGGTCAACTCCGCGATCCGCGCCTCCAGTTTCCGGCCGATCTCGGCCCTTTCCTCCAAGGGAAGGTGGAGCATCGCCTTGCGGGCCGTGTTGGAAAAAGCCTGGACCTGGCCCAGGGTGGTACCCTCCCGCCCCGCTGCGGCGAGTATCCCCTCGATCTCCTCCCGTGCCCTCCCCTGTTCCCAGACGAGAGCCGCGTCGTAGACCTCCTGGAACTCCCGGTACTTTTCGAAGTAGTGCCTCACCCGTTCCAAGATGTCCAGGCACCCTGCCGGTTCTCCCGCCTGGCAGGAGCCGAGGGCAGCAACCAGGTCGAGCCAGGCCTGGCGCGCGCTTTTATCGGGAAGCCTCTCCAGCCTGCGGTTTCCCAGCAAAAAGGCAAGGTAGGGAGAGAGGGAGCAGGCCTCGCGGCAGTCTTCCCGCAGCTCCGCCTGTTCGTTAAGCCACCAGACGATGTCGAACGCCTCCGGCCAGCAACCCTCGACAACCAGGACGCGCAAGCGCTCGAGGCGCGTTTGCGCCCAGGCCTTTTTCTGTTTCCCCCTCTCCTGCGCGACCAGGGCGGCGAGCGGTACCTCGTTGGCGCGGTCCCGGGCCAGGAGTTTCTCCAGAAGCTCCAGCCGCGCCTCGCACCCTGCGGTCTGCGCGAGACGCTCCCACAGGAGGGCGATCTCGGCGGCTTCCCGGTCGGCCGAGATCGCCGCCACGACCTCGCGCGCCCGCGGGTTGCCCGGGAAAAGGTGCAGCACCTCCCGCGCCAGGGCCTCGGCCCCGGCCAGATCTGCGCCCTGCAGCGCGGCGCAGGCCGCATCGAGGAGCGGGGCGACCTGCACCTGCAAGGCGGCTTCCACCTCCTGCTTCAACCCCTCCAGCCCCCCGGCGAACCCTTCGGTCTCCTCCGCGGTCTGCAGCAGCTTGAGGGCCAGGGCCAGGTTCCCGTCCTTGTGGGCGATGTCGGCATAGGCCACCAGGGCTTCCTTGTCCAGCTCCTTGCGCTGCAGGCCGTCGAAAATAGCCCGCGCCTCGGCAAAGGCGCCGCATAGGTGGTAGGCCCGGGCCGAAAGGACGCGCAGCCTGGGGTCGCGCAGGAACTGGTGCTGCTGGGCCAGAACCAGGTCGACAGCCTGCTGGTACCCCCCCATCTCCTCGATCAGGGCCCGAACCGCCCTCTCCACGGTCGGGACATCGTCCCGGTCCGTAATGCGGATGCTGCACAGGACCTCCTCCGCAGCCGCGAAATCGTACCCGGCGAGAAACTCCTGCGCACGCCTCAAAAGCTCCCGCGGGGTCCCGGCGGGCTCGGGGGCTTCCTTGTTCGCCTTGCGCGCTTTTTTCGGCGCTACCTGGGCGACAGGTTCGGCTTCGCTCAGGGCCTGGTCGAGGGCCTTTCTGGAAAGAGCGGCCAGCGGGGTGTGGCAGGCGTCGATGGATGGCAGGGCGGCGTGCTTGATGAGAACGATCTCGGAGTTGAGGGGATGGGGAACGAGCCGGAAGGTCTCTCCGTAGTGTTCCAGCAGCAGGTTCTGCAGTCTCGATTTGATCTCGTACCCCTTCAGGCGCTGGGTTTCGGAGAGGCAGACCGTGGTCGGGTTCACCTTCTTGATCAGGGAGATGAGTTCGAGCGAAGAGGGAATGACGGCGGAGTCCAGCGTCTTCAGGGCGTCCTGCACGGCGGCATGCCAGCTCATAGCGCATCTCCTTTTGGTCGCACGTAAATTTGAGAATTTTAATATTATAACAGGCGCTGTCAAAGGGGAAAGGTTCGAAACGGGAGGGGCGCTCCGTCAGGGGCGGGATGCCGCGGCATTTTCGGGCCAAACGGGAAAGAGCGCCGCGTTGCGGGGAAACCCGGTGTTCCCGCAGCGCTCCATCCCGATAACCTGCTGGTTTACCCGGTAAATGCCGGAGGAACCGACCTTCACGGGGAGGTCTGAGACCGGCAAAAGTGCCGGATGTAGGATCTGCCGTTGCGGTGACGGGGGTCACCAACGGTTCGCTCTTCCCTGTGCTACCGTCCTTGCAACGAAACGAAAACGGAATAGCGATAGACGACAATACTAAAACTTCCGCGAGGGAGTGACGGAAAGCCTAAGGGTCTCACCGAGACAGCCGGGTCGCCGAAATATCACAGCATGCTGATATGAGGCCCCGGTTTTTTTGCGTCCGGAGTCGGGACCACGGGCTCATCAGCACCAGGCAAAGGAGAGTCAATGAGGGGGAAGGAACCGGAAAACTCGACCGGCTGGCAGCGCAAAAGCCTAAGAGGTGAGCACCGTCCTGCACCGGCCCGACGACCGCAACCGTCACAGAAACAAGGAGGCTACATACGTTTATGATGAACACCGGCTACTCGAAACGAACCAACCTGCCCGCCCGGATCGCGTTTTGCGCGCTCATCCTGGCAACGCTTGTAACGGCGCAACTGTTGCCGACCGCCACCGCCCACGCAGCACAGGCGACCATGTCCTGGAGCGCTCCGACGACCTACTCCGACGGCAGCACCCTTTCCGGTCTGAAGGGGTACAAGCTCTACACCGGCACGACCCGCGGGAGCTACTCGAACCCTGTGGACGTCGGCAACACCAATTCCTACACCATGACCGGGCTTGGCGACGGCACCACCTACTACTTCGCCGTCACCGCCTACGACAACCTGGGTAACTCGAGCGGGTACTCCAACGAGGTGAGCTACAGCACCCCCGCAACCGGCGGCACCGGGAGCACAACCGGCGGCGGGACCGCTTCCGCCTACACCGTGACCGCCTCGGCAGGTAGCGGCGGCAGCATCACCCCCGCCGGGGCAACCGTGGTCTCCAGCGGCGCCACCCAGGCCTACACCGTCACCCCGGCAACCGGCTACTACGTAGCGAGCGTCACCGTCGACGGCAGCCAGGTCGCCTCGAACATCGCGGGGGGAGCCGGGTACAGCTACAGCTTCACGAACGTGAGCGCCTCGCACACCATCGCGGCCAGCTTCGCGGTCCGCTCCTACCACATCGTGGCAAGCGCGGGCGCCAACGGTACGGTATCCCCCGGCGACAGCTGGGCCCAGTACAACACGGCGCAGACGATCAGCATCACCCCGGCCAGCGGTTACCAGGTGGCCAACGTCACGGTGGACGGCAAGTCCGTAGGCGCCGTCACCTCCTACACCTTCAACAACCTGAACGCCGACCATACCGTCGCCGCCACCTTCGGCAACGCAGGCTATACCATCACGGCCTCGGCCGGGGCAAACGGTTCCATCACCCCCGCGGGTACCGCTACCGTCAGTTCGGGGAGCACCCCGACCTACACCGTCACCCCCGCCACCGGTTACTACGTGGCAAGCGTCACGGTAGACGGCACGGCGGTGGTTTCCAACATCCCCGGCGGTGCGGGGTACAGCTACACCTTCACCGGCGTGACGGCGCCCCACACCATCGCCGCCAGCTTCGCGGTGCGGTCGTACCACGTGGTGGCAAGTGCGGGGACCGGCGGCTCGGTCACCCCGGGCGACAGCTGGGTCGCCTATAACACCGCGCAGACCATCGCCATCACCCCGGCAAGCGGCTACCAGGTAAGCGACGTGACCGTGGACGGCAAGTCGCTGGGCGCCGTCACCTCCTACACCTTCAACAACCTGGCCGCCGACCATACCGTCGCCGCGACCTTCGCCGCCGGCTACACCATCGCCGCCTCCGCAGGGGCCAACGGCAGCATCACCCCGGCCGGGACCAGCGCGGTCACCGGCGGCGGGAGCAAGTCGTACACCATCACCCCGAGCACCGGCTACTACATAAAGAGCGTGGTGGTCGACGGCGCGACCGTGGCCTCCAGCGTCGCCGGCGGTGCGCCCTACAGCTACACCTTCAGTAACCTGAGCGGCAACCACACCATCTCGGCCAGCTTCGACGTGCGCTACTACAACATCCAGACCACCGCGGGGAGCGGCGGGAACATCAGCGCGGGGAACTGGGCACTCTTCAACACCTCGCCGGTGATCACCATAACCCCGGCAAGCGGCAAGAAGATCGCCTCCGTCACGGTGGACGGCGTCTCCGTCGGCGCCCTCTCCAGCTACACCTTTACCAACGTGAGCGCCGACCACAGCATTTCGGCAACCTTCATGTAAGCGCCCCCTCCGGGCCGCCAGGCGGCCGGAAGAGGCCCACGGCGCGGCTAACGAAGGCCGCGCACCGGGAAGCGGGCGGCGCGTCCGCCCGAGCAAGAAGCCGGCATCCGGGACGACCGTGTCCCGATGCCGGCCCCGCTCAGGCTTGCGTTCGGCGCACCGAGCACACCACGTACACCAATCGAAACAGGAGATACTGATGTCTTTTAAGAAACCGACCCAGTTGCGACGCATCACCATACTGAGCGCGCTGGCAGCTCTTTTGATGTGCTCCTCGAGCTGGGCTGCCACCTACTACGTCGACCCCAACGGCAACGACACCTCGGGCAACGGCAGTTCGACCTCCCCCTGGAAGACCCTGTCCACCGCCTGCTCCAAAGTGACCAGCTCCGGCAACACCATTTACCTGAACGCCGGCACCTATAGCGACAACAACCGCTGCAACCTCGCCCTGGGGGTCAACATCCAGGGCGCCGGCAAGGGCTCGGTGCTCATCAAGACCGCCTACAACGGCGGCTGGGGCACCGGCTACATCTTCCGCCAGACCTCGCCGAGCGCGCCGATGGTGCACGGCAACAACGAGATCAGCGGTTTCACCCTGGACGGCAGCGGCAAGACGCTCTCGGCCGGCATCTTCATCCGCGGCACCGACCAGATCAACATCCACGACGTCAAGTTCCAGTCGATCAAGAGCAACGCCATCTGGCTCGAGGGGTACTACGACTGGTCCAACAACACCATGGTCGAGCCGCCGGCCTACGGCCTCAACGACATCATCCACGACGTGGAGACCAACGACACCACCACCGACGCGAACAACGGCCCGGGCGAGCGGATGGGCGCCATCAACATCGGCGGCATGGCCAACGCCCAGCTCTACAACCTGACCATCAACGAGAACCTCCCCAACAGGGGTACCGGCGTGAAGTCCGTCCCGGGGTGGCTGAAGAACTTCAAGGCCTACAACTGGACGGTCAAGACCGACGTCACCGACACCAACGCCTTCGTCTTCGAGATGTACAACTTCCTGGGCGATTCCGAGATCTACGCCTCGACCTACTACCACACCCTGTCGCTCAACGGCGGGCCGCAGAGCCTCTCCTCGGGGAGCACCTGGAACCTGAAGATCCACGACACGGTGACCGACCTGACCAACGTGAACCTGCCGGGGGTGGTGGGGCACGAGTTGTCGCACAACTACCTGGATTTCTACAACAACTACATGGCGGGGATTCAGGGGCGTGCGGCCGGCCTCTGGAGCACCAACTACACCACCGGCTCCGGGGTAACGCACTGGAGGTTCCGCAACAACGTGGTCTACAACTGCGGTGACGGCCTGCACATCGTGCGCGGCAACAACTCGTACGTGGAGATCTACAACAACGTCTTCGATACCATCACGGCCAAACCGTGGGGCGGCAGCGGCATCGACGGCTCGGCCTTCTCCGGCTCGCTCTCGGGGACCAAGATCCAGAACAACCTGATCATGAACACGGCGGCTGCGCCGATCAGCATCGGCGGCTCCATGAGCAGCACCCTGGTGGACCACAACTGGTTCTACAACACCGGCAACGGCAACACCGTCGCCAACTCGAGCTCCAGCACCACCCAGACCAACAACACCAAGGGGGTGGCCCCGCAGTTCTCGTCTTCCGGCGTCCGGCCGGACCCCTACTACCGCAGCACGAGCGGGAACCTGGTCGACGCCGGCGTCAACGTGGGGCTCCCCTACTCCGGCCAGGCACCGGACATCGGCGCCTTCGAAGGAAAGCGCCTCTCCGCCCCGGTCCTGAGCCTTAACTAGGCGGGCTCCGGCCGAACCGGCCCCTAACCGCAACAAACGAACTCCCCCAGACCTCCGGGTCCGGGGGAGTTTTTTTTGGCGGTCGGCTGCGATGCCGAAAAGATGGAGGAGTGTACTTCGGGGACCTGCCGGGGAGGGAGTTTCGGTTTCTGAAGGTGGCGTGGCGCGCGGGGATTGGGCGGATGCGTTCCCGGGGGAAGACCGCCCTCTTTACTTAAGCGCCGCCTGATATACCTTGCGCAGCGAAGCGGTGAGGTACTCCCAATCGTAGGTTTTCTCCACCAGTTCGCGCCCCTGCGAGGAGAGCCTCAGCCACTGCGAGCTGTCTTCGATAAGGGAAACCACCTTTGCCGCGAAGGCTTCGGGGGAGTCGGCGATCATGATGTGTTCCCCGTCCGAGACCTCGAGCCCCTCGCAGCCGACCGAGGTGGATACCACCGGGGTCCCGGTCGACAGCGCCTCGATGATCTTAAGCCTGGTTCCCCCGCCGGAGCGCAGCGGAATGACCGCGACCAGCGCCTTTTGGTAGTAGGGCCTCAGGTCGTCCACCCGCCCGGTCACGACCACGTCCGGATTGCGGGAGAGTTCCCGGACCTCCCGGGGAGGGTCGCTCCCCACCACCATAAAGCCCAAGTCCGGCACCTTTTCCTTGATCAGCGGGAAAATTTCCCGGTGGAAGTAGAGGACCGCGTCGGCGTTCGGCCCGTAGTCCATGAGCCCGACGAAGATGATGTTCCGCTTTCGGCCGGCAAGCGGGGTACAGGAGAACTTCCGGGCATCGACCCCGTTGGGGACCACCGAGACGTCGAGCCCCGGGTTCATCAAGCGCAAAAGGATCCGGTCCAGCTCGGACACCACCAGCGACTTGTGGAAGCGCTGGGCGATCTTCGACTCCCACCTGAGCATCGGGACCCACTCGAAGAGGCACTCCACCTTCCTGACGAGCCGCTTTTCCAGCTGGTAGATCCGGTAGTACTGCAGCGAGGCGATGTTGTGGAAGGAGAGGACCGTCTTGCAGCTCAGCTCCTTCGAGAGGTATTTCACGTTGTACGCCATGTAGGAGTGCTCGAACTGGATGATGTCGTAGTTGTCGCGCTCGCAGACCTGCTCGAGCGCCTTTTTGAGCTCGGGGGCCTGGGCGTACTTGAGCATGAAGGGGAGCCCCCTGACGAAGTTGTAGAGCACGCCGGGGAGCTGCAGGAGGGCCGGGCGCCTGTTGGTGCGCACCGCGTGGACCTTCTTGCAGTAACGCTGCATCTCGGGGACCGCATCGTCGTCGCTGCAATCGGTGAGGCTGATCAGGTGGACCTCGTCTTCCCGGGAGAGGTACCTTATGATGTTGAAGATCCGTATCTTCGCGCCGCTGTCGGGCGGGTAGGGAAACGAGGGGGTCACAATGAGTATCTTCATGCGCAAAGCTCCTTTGGATGAACCTGCCCGGTACCGGCCGGCTGCAGGGGTCTTATCCTTTCACCGGTTGTTCGCGGCGCCCCCGGTACCCGGTGAGCCAGTGCCAGTACCCCGATGACATGCAATTGGCCAGGCGGAACTCCCCCTTGGCCAAAAGCCTGAGAAATTCCCAGAGGTCGCTGCCGAAGCGGCTGAGCCAGCGGGCCTTTGCGCCGTTTCGGCTCATGAAATAAAGCCTGTTGCGGGTCATGTAGTAGACCCAGGCGCCGGCGAGCTTCCGGGTCGAGACCGATTCCTTGTGCCAGACGATCGAGGCGGGCACGTAGAGCAGCCGGTACCCTTGCCGCTTGGCCCGCAGGCACCACTCGCTCTCCTCGAAGTACAGGAAGTACCCCTCGTCCATCATCCCGACCTGCTCGACGACCTCCCTCTTGACGAGAAGGCTGCAACCGGTGACGTACCCGGTGTCGGTCACCTGGTCGAACTGCCCCCGATCGGGGACCCCCAGCCCGATGTGTCCGGTTTCTCCCCGGTCCGCCTCCACCCAGCCGCCGGCGAACCAGATGAGCGTCGGATCGAGGTAGCTTAGGATCTTCGATCCCAGGATCCCGGCCTGCCGCTCCGCCTCCGCGACCCGGACCAGCTCGGTAAGCGCCTCGGGGTGCACCGTGGTGTCGTTGTTCAAAAGCCAGACGTAGTCGGCGCCGCGGTCCAGGGCGTAGCGGATCCCGACGTTGTTCCCCCCGGCGTAGCCCAGGTTGCTGCCGGTCTGGAGCACCGGGAGGCCGGGAAACCTTTGCCGCAGCTTTTCTTCGGAACCGTCGCGGGAGGCGTTGTCCACCACGACGACGGTGGCCGGCCGGTAGCTCAGGGCCCGGCACGACTCGATGCACTCGACGGTATCCTGAAATCCGTTCCAGTTGAGCAGGACGATGTAGACGGTTTTTCCTTCCGACAAGCCGACGGCGCCCATCAGTTCTCCTCCGTTTTTCAGGTGGCCGGCTCCTCGGCCGGTGCCGGCAGCACGGCCTGCGGCGCGGGGTGAGCGCGGTTAATGAGTATCGTTTCCGACAGGCCGATCAGGATGGACAGGACCACGATGGAGTGCCATTCCAGAAAGAGCGGGATCACCAGGGCCATCGGCAGGGCCGCCACCCCCATCAAGAGAGCTCCCGCCGCTATCGACCTGAGGTACGGGTCCTGCTGAGTCCTGGCACTTTTGAAGGCGCGCCATAAAAAGGTCAGGTAAAAGGCGAAGAACAGCAGGCACCCCGGAAGCCCGAAGTCCAGCACCAGCCAGAGGTAGACGTTGTGGACGTAGTAGGTGATCTCGTCGTCGGGGCCGTAGAGCTTGGGACGGTAGTCCTGCCCCAGTCCGATCCCCAAGAGCGGATGCTCCCCGATCTCCTTCAGTGCGTAGCTGTTCTCGATCTGGCGGTCGTTGAGCGAGTTGGTCTGCACCAGCTCCTTTCCGGCGAAGAGGGTGGAGAACCGCCCCGATATCGCCGTGAGCGTGCTTTGGAACCTCCCGCCGGCCCCCCAGGCCCCTGCGGCGAGCAGAGCGAAGAGGAGCGACCCGCAGACGACGAACCTGGCCAGGCGTCTGCGCTCATCGGGGCGCGCCACCGCGAAGTAGAACGTGATGACCAGCGCAATCGCCAGGAGGTAGGTGCGCACGTAGGTGAGCAGCACCCCCCCCCCCAACAAAAGCACCAGGTACAGGTAGCGCGAGCGCAGCGACAGCGCGGAGCGCAGGTTGGCGAGCAGGGCGATGACCGTGATGAGGCAGGCAAGCAATAGGGTCTGCCCCGGCGGCTGAAGGCGCATGGCGTCCACTTCCGCTTCCATGACGTCGACCCGGTACTGCTTTCCCGGGATGAGCTGGACGGAATCCCCGATCACCAGTTGAACCAGCATGGTGAGCGCGACCAGGGCGGCGACCAGGAACAGGGCGTTCACCAGGAACCTGATCTGCTCCTTGGTGCGCACCAGGTTGGTAATCATGAAATAGATAAGGTAGTAGCTGACCACCCGGAAGAGCCTCAGCACGGTGTTCAGGTCCATCCCCAGGAGTACGATCGACAAGATTGCCGTGCCCACGGCGTAGACCATGAAGAGGAGCAGCAGCCTGCTGACCGGGCTGGGGGTTGCCGGGTGGGAATCCCGGGTGGAGAGGTGTTTCCAAAACGACATGGCGAGAAGCACGAACACCAGGATGTCCGTGACGTTGAGGCTGCCGGGGCCCAGCGGGACGAGAGGAAGCGTGTAGACGTCGATGACGCTGGCGATGATGACGACGATGGCGACGATGCTCAGCTCGGGTTTCTTGACGGTGACAAAGAGCGCGAAGAGCGCCCCCAGCAGGGCGAAGGTGTACAAAAGTGACATCTTCACGAGGAGAAATCCGATGGCGAGCCCGCACGCCAGGTAGGCAGCGAATGCCAGAAGCGAAGTCCCGTTGCGGTCCGCAGCGACAGTCATAGCGGACCCCCGACTTGATCAGCGGCGCCGTTACCTTGCGGTATCCCGATTTGCAGACACTGTTCGCACATTTTCCACACTCTCGGCAGATCACGGTATCGGTGGCAGGTTCAGCACTGGTTAAGGGTATATTGGATTTTTCTAAGGTCAACAGGATTGGAGAGAGAGGGGGGCGGGGCTCGGAGCACTTCCGACAAGGAAGGAGCCAGAGCGTTTAAAAGGCCCTGTGGCTAGTAGGCTAGGCATGACGCGTTTGAGGGAAGGCTGGGGATCTGAAGAGCGGGGACTGGGACTGGAAGCTGAGAGCGGGGCAAAAGAGAGGGGGGATTGACGGAGAAGAGGGACGAGCGGCGCTGCTCGAATCGAAAGAGGCACCTGGCCGAACCGGGTGCCTCAGAATCCAAAGCCGGAAATGATGCGGAGACCTCAACAGTCAGGCGCCGCCGGCCCGACGGTTCTGGCTGCGGAACAGGTGGTGCTCTTGAGCCAGGAAGCGAAGCGGTCCCGGGTCCTGCGCGAGAGGATGCGCTGGAACTGTTCCGGATCGTAGAGGTACAAACAGTGCCGTATCGAGGTATAGGCGCTGAACCCTTTCTCGGGATTCTCCGCCCGCACGAAGTCGCGGTACTCCCGAACCGTCTTCAGGTTCTCGTTGAGACAGCGATGCAGGTCGGCCTTGCGGAAGCTGCCGTTCAACTCCAGGATGTCCTGGACGAAGTCGTCGATTTTGGCGTCTTCGAACTCGAAGTCGCGGAAGAAATGGCTCGCTATCGGCAGGAAGTTGAAGGCGTTCACCAGCTTCGACCCGGCGGCGCTGCCGGACTCCGGCACCCCGGGGAGGCTTTCGGGAAGCTCGTCTATCGGGGTCACCGTCGCCTGCTGCATGAGGTCGACGGTCGCGTTGCGGATCTCCTTGAATTCGCGGTCGGCGAGTTCAAAGAGGGCGGCAAGGACGTTGATCCTGCGCTTGAGGTCGACGGGGATCGATTTCTTGTACTTGATCATGTGATCCAGCCGGCTCCAGGCGTCCTGGATCAGGGACCGTATCTGCACCTCGAAGCTGAGGACCAGGTGCGGCATCCCCTTGAGCAGACCGTCGGGCTCGGGCGGGAGCGCCAGGTCGAGGTGCAGCCCCTTGTAGCCGAAGGAATCCTCGGTGCTCTCCACAGCCGAGGTCTTGTCGGTTACGTTGAGGGTGACGAAGTATCGCTGCAGCAGCTCCGAGACCATCGGAACCTGGTCTTCGTAGAGACAGACGATGCGGATTCCGATCAGGTCCGAGATGAAGTCGGAGATCCGGTAGGGTTGTTCGTCGGCCTCGACCTTGCTCTGGTATTTGCGCTGGAACTTCCGGATGCACTCCTCTTCTTCCTTGATCCGCCCTTCAATCTTGGTGACGACCCCCACCTCGGACTGCTTGATCAGGGCACGGATGGCATCCATGTAGCTGTTCTTGGCGGCGACGAGTTGTTTGCGATTGGCCTGGTAGAAATCTGCAAAGGCCTTTTTTTCGGTCTCGAAGTCGATCGATGCCATGGTATTCCTCTTTTGAGCAGGCACCCTGCGGCGCCGAATTTTCCCTAAACGGAAGCAAGACGACACGGGGTGCGGATAACCAGCGGCGGAGCCGCGACGATGTGCTGCGCCGCCCGCGGAAAAAACGAAAAAGGCACCAGGTCGGAACCGGGTGCCTTCTTATATTGGTTGCGGGGATAGGATTTGAACCTATGACCTTCGGGTTATGAGCCCGACGAGCTACCAGACTGCTCCACCCCGCGTCATTGACTCACCACTTGTAGCACAGCCTCACCAATGAAGTCAACCTCTTGTTCCTCCCGGCGCGGTATACGCAAGCGGCGCGACGCCTCCTGAAGCGCATTTCGGGGAATATATCGGGTAGATAACGGTTGAGGAAAAAAGTGGCGCCGCCGCCGGCTTGCGGCCAGGTAAAGGCGAATCCCCCCTGCCCCCCCCTTTGCGAAGGTGCATCGGGAAAATCCGAGGGAAGCTGGAAAGAATTGCTCTACAGCACTGCTGGCGGCCTTACGTTCTCCCCTTTGCGAAGGGGAGACAGAAGGGGATTTGCTGTTCGCCTTCGTGGCGCGCGTATCGGACAGTGGCAACTCCGGATGAAATCCCCCCTGCCCCCCTTCCAAAGGGGGGGACGAGAGATCTGCCACCGTTTCGAGGAAAGAAACGCTCGCGCTTCTCGGAAGTCCCGGAAGAGAACTTTTTGCAGGCGCACATTTTGAACCAAAAAGGGCGGCCGCACCCCAGGGTGATGCGGCCGCCAAGCATTTCTCGGAGAGAGAAACGTAGTAGCTGTCTACGGGAAGTTGATGTCGAGCTGGGTGGTGAAGGTGTTGTTGCCGGCCAGGGACTTCTTGGTGTAGACGTCGTAGCCGAAGATCACCGAGACGTTCTTGGCAAAGTTCCAGGAGGCACCGAAGTTGACGGCGCCATCGGCGTTGTTGCCACCCATGTAGTCGACGGCAAACCAGAGCTTGTCGGAGATCTCGCTCATGGTGCGGTCCCAGGAAAGAAGCACGCCGTCGTTTTCGGGCTTCAGGGTGTTGAAGTCGCTGACCAGGGCGCGCTCGCTGCCGCGGTAGTAACCGGCGGAGAGCCTGCCGACTACGGGGAGGGTCTTGGCGACCAGGCCGTAGGCGATGTTCTGGCCGGAAGTCACCCCGGGGGCCATGCTGCTGCTGAGGGTGGGTCCGATGTTATACATGCCGACCGCAATGGCCGGGGAGTACTTGAAGAGGGAATCCTCGGGGGTGCCGATCTTGAAGTTCGCGCTGAGCGGGTGGTTGTCGTTGGGCTCGTTGGCGGTGACCAGGTAGTCGAAACCGATTTCGGCCTGGATCTTTTCGAAGGGGAGAATACCCACGGTGGGGCCGATATCCATAACGTTCGCGTCGCGGGTGGCGCTGGCAGTCGGGGCCGACTTGGGGACGCCGGAAGCGCGGAAGTAGTTGTCGATGTTCAGGTGGACCGTCCCGAAGGACTGGATGTCGGTGGACGGGATCCAGATCTGGGTGGAAGGGGTCGCCGAGGCGATACCGGAGGTTGCAGCAGTCAGCGCCATTGCCAGCATGAGAATCTTGGAAATTCGTTTCATCGTTTACTCCTTTGTAAGTTTGGTGAAAAGCAGGTGTAAAGCAGAGATGGGAGCCGGGGACCGCAACGTAGCGGACGGTTTCCCTCGGCTGACCGCACTGTCAATCTCGATAACGACCTGAATCCTCCCTTCGCATGTAGTGAAAACCGGGGACTTGAAACTGGGGGCCGGTGGCCAGGGAGGAGTTTTCCCTCACTGGATCCTGCCGCTTTTGGCAATGGGCTGCGATGAAAATAAAAAAGGCGCTTCTCACCTGGTGGTGAAAGGCGCCTTTGCCTGTCTCAGTGCGACCTGGCACTGCACTGTGCCGGTAACTGTCATCATTAAAGCAGAAGCTGTGCCAGAACGTCAGGCCGCGCTAACCTCCCGAAATACAGTGCATCAGTTGCGAGAGAGTATACGAGCCATTGCTGCAGCGACGAAATTACAGGCAGCTCAGCTTAGATATTGTGCAGACAGCGAGTTCATCCGCCGATTCGGCAGCGCGGAACATTAGTTGCCGCTTGCCCATCTCATTTTTGTTTGTCTCCCGGACGCGAACAGGCTACTTTGTGGCCGCACCAGTTGAAGAACTGGCATCATCGCTTCGGGAGCAGCTTTCGTGGTCATTACCTTCATCGAGATCTTCCTGCTCGGGATCGGCGCCGGCATCATGGGGTCGATGCTCGGGCTGGGCGGCGGCATCATCATCGTCCCGGCGCTTACCATCTTGTTCGGCATGTCGATGCGCACCGCAGTGGCGGCATCGACCGTCTCCATCATCGCGACCTCCACGGGCGCGGCGGTCGCCTACCTGCGGGACCGGCTCACCAATACCCGCGTCGCGATCTGGCTCGAGATGGGGACCGCCCTGGGCGCGCTGGGCGGTGCGCTGATCGCCGGGGTGATCAACCAGCGCGTACTCTACATCATGTTCGGGCTCCTCTTGGGCTACTCGACCTACAACATGTTCAAGGCGCGCAAGCAGGAACTGCCGTCGGGAATCGTCCCGGACGCCCTGTCGCAAAAACTCCGCCTGGGCGGCTCGTACTACGACAAGGCGCTGGGGCACCGGGTGGACTACCAGGTGACGCGCACCGTGCCGGGACTTATCATCATGATCTTCTCGGGTGCCGCGGCGGGACTGCTGGGGATCGGGGCGGGGATTTTCAAGGTCCCGGCCATGGACCAGGTGATGGGGATGCCGTTCAAGGCCTCGACGGCGACCTCGAACTTCATGATCGGCGTCACGGCGGCCTCGGGGGCGGTGGTCTACTTCGCGCGCGGCGACGTGCAGCCGCTGGTGGCGGGGCCCATCGTCCTGGGGGTGCTTCTGGGCGCCATAATCGGGGCGAAGCTCATGGTGCGGCTACGGGCCAACCTGATCCGCCTCTGCTTCATCCCGCTCATCGCCTATACGGCGCTTACCATGATCTACCGGGGGGTGAAATGGTGGTAAGGGAGGATTCGGTGGAAACGAAGCACGAAGCGATCGAGTTGGTGCTGGCGCGGCTCTTGCGGTTGGGGTCTCTGGTCGCCGCGGCGCTTTTGGCGGTGGGGCTGACGGCGATGGTCGTGGGGCTTACCGGAATCGCTCCGAGACTGATCACTGCGGGTCTTCTGGTACTTTTGGGGACGCCGGTTTTGCGGGTGGCTGCCGCGGCGCTCATCTTCGTGAGGGAGCGCGACTGGTACTTCGCCTTTTTCTGCGCGGTGGTGCTGGCGGCACTTGCCACGGGGATCTTGCTGGGGCGGGCGGGGGGATAACAGTGCCCGAGGAACGTTCACAGCGGGAAGAACGCGGGTCTTCAGCAAGGCTCGCGGGGGATCAGTCGGCGGGCGGGACCTCGCTCTTTTTTTTCGCCTGTTCCATCCGCTCGCGCTTCTGGCGCTCGAGCTTCTTGCGCTGGGGACCGCTCACGAAGGTGTGCTCCAACACGATGATCAAAAAAAGGCCGGCCGCGAGGATCGCACCGACTCCCAGAATCTGTAACCAGAACATTTACGTCTCCCCTTCTCTCTAGATCGACCTTCCAATCAAGCTCAACAGATGACGAAGCCGCCCCGCTCCCGGCGGATGAACCCTTCACGCTCGAGCCGCTCGAGGTTGCCGGCCAGCGACTCCTCCTGCTCGGGGAGCGCCCGCACCAGATCCTTCTGGGTGATCCCGGGTGAGGCCAGGATGCTGCGCAGGATGAGGCTGCGGCGCTCGCGGTTGGAGCCCCGAAACGGCGACTGGCGCACGTGATGCGCGCTCTGCCGGCTGGGATTCACCCGGGTTTTCTTCAGCATGGCTCCGTAGTCCATGAGGGCGTAGTACCACTCGCGGGGCCTTTCCCGGACCAGGGCCGCCTCGACCAGGGGGAGCAGCTCACGGTCGTGCACCGACTCCGCCCCGGGGAAGAAGTGCAGGATGAACACCGAACGGATGTTGGTCTCGATGAAGGCACTGGGGATGTCGAAGGCGAACGCGGCTACGGCTCGGGCGGTGTAGGGGCCGATGCCGGGGAGCGACTCGAGCCGGGCGATGTCGGCCGGCAGTTTCCCGCCCAGCTGCTCGACGGCCGCCTGGGCGCAGTTCTTAAGCGCCACCGCGCGGCGGTTGTAACCCAACCCCTGCCAGACCGTGAGCACCCGGGAGAGCTCGGCCGCTGCCAGGGCCTCCAGGGTCGGGAACTCTCCCAAGAACTCCCGGTACTTCTCCCGGACCCGGTCCACCTGGGTCTGCTGCAGCATGATCTCTGAGACCAGGATGGCGTACGGGTCACGGGTCTCGCGCCAGGGGAGCGTGCGCCCCTGCGCCGCGTAGAAGTCGAGCACCACCTCGCGAAAGGCGGCGACGTCAGCGGCATCGGGGACGGCGCCCGAAGCGGGCCCGGGAGCTCTCTGCTTGGGCGGGCTCATCTTCAGCGGTAGGTCCGGTAAAAGACGGCGGCGGTCATCAGGAAGGTGAGCAGGGTGATCCCCAGGCGCACCTTGTCCTGGGGAAGCTTTCTGGTGTAGTGGGCGCCGAAATAGCCGCCCACGACGGCGGAGGCCATCATGACGAGCGCCTGGGGCCACCAGACCTTGCCCGCGATGACGAAACAGACCACGGCGGTCGCGTTCATCGAGCCGACCAGGAGCGTCTTCGCGGCGTTCATGGCGTTGATGTTGGCGTTGAAGAAGAGGCTCCAGACGGCAAGGGTCATGATCCCCACCGCGCCGCCGAAGTAGCCGCCGTAGATGGCGAGCACGAACTGGCCGAACAACAACACCGCCGGCCCGATGTGCACCACGCGCCGCAGGGCCGCTCCGGCCTGGCGCCCGAAGGTGAACGCCAAGGTCCCGAAGAGCAAAAGCCAGGGGAAGATCCGGTCGAAAGTGGTGACCGGCGTGAAGAGGAGCAAAAGCGCCCCCGCCAGTCCGCCCAGTACGCTCGCGACCCAGAGCGCACGGATCGAGACCCCCTCGAAGGGAACGAAGTCGTGCCGATAGGCCCAGGCGCCGGCGAAACTCCCGGGAAAAAGGGCGACCGTGGAGGAGGCGTTGGCGATGACCGAGGGGACCCCGGCGAAGACCAGCACGGGGAGCGTCACGAAGGAGCCGCCGCCCGCGGCCGAGTTCATCACACCGGCGAGGAGGCCCGCGAAAAAGATCAGAAAGGGATGTTCCATGCGGCCTAATGTGCCCGAAGCGGCGTGCCTTGTCAATAATGAGAAGCGCGCCTGGCGCCCGGGTTTCAGCGGCGGGCGATGAGGGTGGCGCCGGCGAAGAGGAACAGGCAGCCGAGGAGGCGCTTGAGGTCGAAGGGGACGTGGCGCAGGCCGAAGGCGCCGTAGTGATCGAGGAGCACGCCGGTGGTGAGTTGGGCGGCGATGACCACGGACATGGCGGCGGCGGTACCGACGCGCGGCACCACGAAGATGGTCATGGTGACGAAGAAGGCGCCGAAGGCCCCGCCGGTCCACTCCCACCAGTTGGTGCCGGCGGCGGCTCTCAGGTTCCCCTTGCCGGCGCTGAGAACTACCGCGATGAGAACCAGGGTCCCCACCGCAAAGGAGATGCAGGAGCTTTCCAGGGCGCCGACCTTCTGCGCCAGGCGCGCGTTTATCGAGGGCTGCACGGCGATGGCAATGCCGCCGCAAAACATCAATACCAAGAGTACGAGGTTGGTCATGGATCGCTCCTTCGGGGGTGCAGAGATAAACGGATAACAGGATAAATCGATAACAGGGATACATGGGATGAACGGGATAAAAACGTATCCCCAAATGCCTGATACTTGATATGGACGACAAAGATAGCAGGGACGACGAAGGCTCGCAAGAACATCGGTTGGGCGTGATGGCTTTGCCCTGCTACTTACCCCCAGGAATTCCCGACTGAACCTGCGCTACTGGGTGAAGATTTCCTTTGAGACAGCGACAGCTCCCGCCGAAACGTCCTATGATATTGGCAGGAGCACTATTTCAGGATACAATGCCGCATTACAAAAGCTGACAACCGTTCCGGCACCGGGAAAATGGATACCCGGCGGGAACGTTATTTTCCGGGCGAGACCCGGATCTCACAGGAGGAGTCTACATGAAGAGCAGGAACCTGGCGGGCAAGTTGGCA
This sequence comes from Geomonas silvestris, assembly GCF_014193515.1. Lineage (GTDB taxonomy): Bacteria > Desulfobacterota > Desulfuromonadia > Geobacterales > Geobacteraceae > Geomonas > Geomonas silvestris. Next base: position 26,308 of record NZ_BLXX01000007.1, read on the forward strand.
ATCGCGGTGGCAACTCTGGCAGCATCAGTAGGCCTCGCCTTCGCATCGGCGGGTACGGCCGGAGTGGGCGCGGACGAAGCACTGCAGAAACTGATCGACGGCAACAAACGCTTCGTGGAAGCCAAGATGAATTCCACGTCCATGTGCGACGCCACGGCTCGCGGCAAACTCGCCAAGTCGCAGCACCCCTTTGCCATCATCCTTTCCTGCTCGGATTCGAGGGTTCCGCCCGAACTGATCTTCGACCAGGCCCTGGGCGAGATCTTCGTCATCAGGGTCGCCGGCAACGTGGCTGATCCCGTCGTGCTCGGGAGCATCGAGTACGCCGCGGAGCACCTGGGTTCGCACCTCATCATGGTTTTGGGCCACGAGCGCTGCGGCGCGGTGACCGCGACGGTCAACGCCAAGGGGAAACCGGAAGGAAACCTCGGCGCGATCGTGAAGGCGATCGAACCCGCCGCCAAAGAGGCCAAGAAGATTGCCAAAGGAAAGCCTGCCGAAGAGGTGGTGGAGTGCGCGGTGGACGTCAACGCGAAGCTGGTGGCGGCAAGCCTCACCAGGCGCTCAAAGCTGCTCGCCGAAGAGCTGAAATCGGGCAAGATCAAGGTGGTGGCGGCCAAGTACGACCTGGACGACGGGACGGTCTCCCTGCTGAAGTAGCTACAGGAAGGACTTAAGGAACCACAGGGACGTTAACGAGGTTAAGGAACCACAGGCCCGGAGAAAATACAAAGACCAAGGGGAGAGCTCCACCCCCTTGGTCTTTTTTTCGCCGGCACCGCAGCCGCACTCCCCCGCAGCCCCAGCCGCTAGTTCAACAACAACCACAGCCGTCAATTGTCAATTGTCAATTGTTCCTTGTAGGTATTGTGCCGCAGCTTGCCGTAATCGAGCCCGGAGGCGGGTACCGGGGTGCGCTTCTCGGCCGGGTGGCCGACCGCGATGATGCAGGCCACCTTGAGCCCCTCGGGAACGTCCAGCACCTGGCGCACCTGCTCCTCGGCACTGGAAGCGGCATCGTGCCGGCGCTCGCGGATCTGGATCCAGCAGCTCCCCAGCCCCAAGGACTGCGCCACCATCTGCACCAGGATCGCCGCGATGGAGCAGTCCTCTACCCAGACGTCGCAGCGGGCCGGGTCGGCCAAGACCACGATCCCTAAGGGCGCCCCCTTCAGGAAGGCGGAGCCGTGCTCCTTGGCCCGGGAAAGCTTCTCCAGCTGCTCCCGGTCGTCCACCACAACGAAGGACCACGGTTTGAGGTTGCGGGAGGTGGGGGCACGCAGCAGGGTCTCGGCCAAAAGGGCGACCTGCTCGGGGCTCACCGGCTCCTGGGTGAAGGATCTGATACTGCGACGTGCACGCACGATTTCGATCATGTCATGTTCTCCTTTAGCTGAATTGCGATGCACCCCGCGCGAGCCCCTTAGGAGCTGTGCCGGTGCGCCTTGAAGATGAGCCGTTCCGGAACCTCGGCCATGCGCTCCTCCCCGAGGACGGCGAGCTCTGCCTCGAGCAGGCCTGCGGCGACGATGAGCCCCGCGACGTCCACCCCCTCCAAGACGTCGGCCACCCGGCTCAACAGGCCGCAACCGCCGCGCAGCAGGATGAGCGCACCCTTGAAGTTACCGTTGCGCCAGTGGTGCAGGGCGACGGCCAGTTGCAAAAACCCCTGGTAGAAATCGCGCCGCTCTCCGCTCGCCCCGATCCAGAGTTCCTCGAGGGTCTCGTGGCACTCGAACCACTCCCGACGGTTGAACTCCCGGACCGCACGGTCCAGTTCCTGCCCCTGGCCCCCGACCTCTTGCCTCATGCGTCCCCTTCCCGTTGGCGACCGTCTAATGACAGCGTCTTATCGCGGCATGTAGTCATTTGACCAAATCAAAATTCGGTTTGCAAGTCAACCACAAATGACATAGAACCGCGCCTGGCAAGGTTTCGTATCGTATACGACATCTTGGCGAAGATTATGCAGATTCATCTTCGAAACGATCACTGACAAAGGGAGATTGAGGAATCGTCTTCTAAAGAAGGAGAAGCTGACCGCTACTCCTGCAGCAGGGATTCCAACTGTTTTTAACTGGCGATTGCCAGACTGAATTTGTTTTTTATGAATGCAATGTTATCCGATGCCGTACCTGTTATGCCATGTGATGTGATGCTTTCTCTTTTTATGAAGTGCATGCAGCTGCTATGTGATGTCATCTAATGTCGTGCGATGTTATGAGGGGGGGCTGTACCACAACTGAATAGGAGTACCCGGGAAGGTTGCCTGGCACCTTCCCCCGCATTCCCGGACCGCAAGACGGTTCTGGTTGTTGGTATCGAAGGCTGACCGCAGTGTTGCGGATCAGCCTTCCGTTTTTTTGGGCCGCTGCTGCCCCCGCTACTTGACCAGGACCGGGTGCAGGGCGGGCAAGCGCTGCAGGTTCTTGCTGCCGCACCCCACGCAGGAGATGCGGTCGAGGAAGAGGCCGCTCTCTCCGGCGGCGCAGGCAAGAGCCGGGGTCTCGCGCGGAGCGTCCTGCTGCTGGCATCCGGCGGGGCCGCTGGTGCAGATCCGGGTGATGCGCACCAGGGAGTACTGGGTGACCGGGTGCGTCTCGAAGGTCGCGCCGGAACTCGCCGTGCTGCAGTCTACCACCGGGGCGAGCACCCACCACCCGACGAGCCGGCCGTTTTTGTCGTACTCCTTGTTGGAGCGGTCGAACTTGGGGTTGTACATCATCGCCCGGATGTCGCGCAGGATGTCGTCGGAACCTGCCGAGGTGTAGATGGGGCGCCCGCAGACCTCCTGGCCGGGAGCCTCGCCGCAGACCAGGTCGCTCATGGTGTTGGTGACGGTGACCGGGTGCGACAGCGAGGTGAACAGGTAGCGGTTGTTGGCGGGGGGTTGCCCGGGGCTTCGCGAGGCGCGCTCCATGTGGCGCTCCTTAACGGCGCAGACCTCGGGATAGACGCAGGCGGGATCGCAGTCAACGCTGCAAAGGGCGAGGTTCGCGCGGGTACGCGCCGCGATGGAGGCGATGGCGACCGGGGTTGAGCCGAAGGTTTCGGTGCCGGTTATCTTGGCGAGGAAGTCGCCCAGGGAGCCGAGCCCCACCGAGCTGCTCTCGGCGGTGCGCCGGGTGCGCACCTGCATGGCGTTCACCGGCGTGCCGCCGGGGGTGTAGCTTTGGCTGCTTACGTTCCAGAAACCGACGGTGACGTCGTTGTCGGCGCTCAGGGCGTTGCCGTTGTTGTTGGCAAGCCCCACCAGGGCGACCGAGGTGTGCTTGCCGGAAACCGCCTCCACCGCCACGCTGCGCGCCTGCGCCTGCACCGGGTCCTCGACCGCTGCCGGGATCTGCCGGGGATCCTGCTGCACCTGCATGAGGATCCGGTTCTTGATGGACTGGGTCCCGGCGAGCGCTGCGGTTTCGGCGGCACTTTGCAGATCCTCCTCGCTCACATACAGATAGCCTATGTCGATGGCAAGTCCCGTGAGAACCAGAAAGACGATCAGCATGATGGTGACGTAGGTGGTATCCATGGCGACTCCTCTGTGGCCGTGACTGGTAACGCATACTTACACTAATACTAAAAAAAGGGCCATGCACAATTTGCATGACCCTTTTTTGTGTAACCACGAAGACTAAGACAGTTGAGCGGTTCGAAGGGATCCGGAGGTTCTTGCGGAGGTAGTAAAGAGTGCCTCCGACTCCTTAAGTGCCCTGCCAACGCCTCCGTGGCCGAGGCTTCTGGCCAGAGAGCTATGCGGAGACCTTCTCCACCGCCAGTTCGCCGGCAGGCACGGTAGCTTCCACGGCAACCGCCTTCTTCTCACGCAGGAAGAAGGTGAGGATCACGCCGGAGGCCAAGAGGGTGCCGGAGAGGATGAAGGACTTGTTGAGACCGCCGGGCTGGGCGTTCAGCATCTCGGAGAGGCGCCCCATCACGAAACCGCCCACGCCCCAGGCGCTGAAGAGCACGCCGTAGTTGAGGCCGTAGTTCTTGAAGCCCCAGTAGTCCTTGGCGAAGGAGGGGAACAGGGTCAGGTTCGAGCCGTAGTTGAAGCCGATCAGGGAGGCGAGCAGGACCAGCAGCACTGCGCTCTCCGAGCCGACCACGGGGATGGCGGCGAACATCAGGATGGCCTGGAAGGCGAGCATGATGGTGAGGGTGGCGCGGCGGCCGATCTTGTCGGAGAGTACGCCGGCAATGACGCGGCCCGAGGCGTTGCCGATAGCCATGATGGCGACGGCGACGAAGGCCATGCTCCCCATGGAGTGCTTGGCGAGGCCGGCGACCGAACCGATCACCATGAGGCCCGCGCCGGCGCCGATAAAGAAGGTAAACCACAAGAGGTAGAACTTGGGCGAACGGAGCATCTCGCCTACGTTTGCGTCGTACACGGATTTCTTGGCCGGGGCCGGCTTGCCGTCGTCTTTCACGGCCGGCTCGGCGGGGACGAAGCCCTTGGGCGGGTTCACCAGCGCGAAGGAGAGGCCGCAGACGATGACCGCGAAGCCGGCGGCGAGGATCAGCATGGATTTCTGGATGCCGTAGATCCCCAGGAGGTAGCTCGAGAGCGGTGCGATGTAGACCGGGGCCAGACCGAAGCCGGCCACGACGATACCCGCGATGAGGCCGGTCTTCTTGGAGGAGAACCACTTAAGTGCCGGCGGGGTGGCAGCCGAGTAGCCGAAGCCGAAGCCGGAGCCGGCCAGCAGCCCGAAGCCCAGGACCCAGGCGGCGTAGCTGTTGGAGTAGGACATGAGGGTGAAGCCGGCGCCGACCAGGACGCCGCCGATCAGGGCGGTGCGCGCCGGACCGATCTTGTCCTGGCACTTGCCGGCGACGATCATGGAGAAGGCGAAGGCGAGGCAGCAAACCGCGTAGGGATCGTTCACCGAGGACATGCTCCACTGGAAGGCGTCCGGACCGCCCGCCTTGATGGAGGCCTGGATTGCGCCCTTGAAGATGCTCCAGGCATACAACACCCCGAGCGCCAGGTTGATACCGGTACCAGCGATGACTACCTGCCAGCCCTTGTTAGATGACGTAGACATGTTGTTTATACCTCCGCTTTGTGATTGTGACGCGATGCACAAGGCTTTAGCAACATGCATACCAATGTTCTAAATTTTTGTTTTCGGCATTTTTATGCGGTTTTACACCTACTTGGCGCCGGATCGCTTTTCGGGGATCGCAGAGCGCCAACCGGCACTTTTTGCAGTTGGGCAAAAAGGTTTGAGAAGAGGGAGAGCGGGAGACCGGGGCGATAGCACGTAATTTCAGCGCCTTGGACAAGATTAACCGGCCATAAGGGTCCTTTTGCAGAAATGCGAAAGCCCCAGAACCCTTTTTGCAAATCTGAAAAACGCCGCAGCCGCACGAGCGGATCGGCACAAGCGATATTACCGATTGCTATCTCGCCTCCCCTTTAGTATCTTACGCGGCGAAACAAGCCCCCGATCCGGTCCCTGCCACGCAGACCGACCGGTGCGGCAGCCCCCCCGGAGGGGTGCACCCGAGGTCGCCGACATGCCAAACTTCGCCAGCACCAGACACGTTGACCGCTCCATGGGGCTTTTCATCCTCATGCTGCTGGCGATCTTCGCCACCGAGCTCGCGGTCAACGAGCTCTTGAACACCCTTCTGGGCGGACTGGAGACCCTGAAGACCGGGTTCATCGACGCGGGGCTTTTGATCGTCTTCTGCGCCCCACCGCTTTGGGCGGTCTGCCGGAAGCACTTCGCCGAGGAGTTCGCCGCCCGGGGCCGCAGCTTCACCATCCACCTCGCCCTGGTCCTCATCGGGATCTTCGTCATCGAGCTTTTGGTCACCCTGCTGCTCCCCCGGGTGATGCCCACCTCGGACCACCAGGCGCTCGACCTGGCCGACGCCTGCCTCTCCACGCTTTTCAGCGCGCCGCCGCTTTGGTGGCTTTTGTTCCGCAAGTCCCAGCCCCGCCGGGTGCCGTTCACCGACCTCCTGGTGATCCCCTTGCGCCTGTACGTGCTGCTGCTCGTGCTGATCTTCCTGGTCGACCTGGTACAGGAACTGGTGCTCTCGCACAGCTTCGGGCTCCCCGCCTCCGGGGCGCGCATCGTGGACGCCTTCCTGAACACCGTGGTGATCGCCCCCCTGCTCTGGCTCTTCGTGATCCGGCCGCTCCAGAAGGTGGCCCAGTCGGACCGGGTCAGAGCCAGCGCGATCCACGACCAGGTCAACGACGCCATCGTCTCGCTAGACGCCAGGGGGAGGATCCTCTCCTTCAACCCCGCCGCCGAGCGGATCTTCGGCTGCGGCGCTGCGGCGCTCACGGGGACTCCAGCGGCGGCGCTTTTCACCGAAGGCGCGGCAGGGCTCGCCACGCTCCTCGAGGCGGCCCAGGCGCAGGAGCGGGCCCCGGTGTACCGGGAGATCTCCGGCAGGCGCTGCAACGGCACGCCGATCACCCTCGAGGTCTCCATCAGCGCCATCAAGACGGCTGGGGGTGGCTACCTGCTTATCATGCGCGACATAAGCGACCGCAAGAAGGCCGAACAGGTGCTGCTCGAATCGCTCTCGCTGCAGCGCGCCACCCTGGAATCGACCGCGGACGGCATCCTCGCCGTAGACCTCTCCTACCGGGTGCGCACCTGCAACGACAACTTCCTGAAACTCTGGCAGCTGCCGCGCGAGCTGGTAACCGCCGGGGACCGCGAGACGCTTTTGGCCCGGATCTTCGCCCAGCTCAAAGAGCCCGGGGACTTTCAGGCGCAGCTCGAAGAGCTCTACAGCCGCCCGGAGCAGTCCGCCAGCCGCGACATCCGGCTCAAGGACGGACGGGTCTTCGAGTGCTCTTCGCTGCCGCAGATCCTGGACCAGCACGTGGTGGGGCGGGTCTGGAGCTTCAGGGACGTAAGCGAGAAGAAAAAGGCCGAGGAGGCGCTCAGAAAAAGCGAGGAGCTCTTCAGGCAGGTCTTCGACCAGACCGAGGACGCCATCGTCTTCTTCGCCTGCGGCAGCTGCGACATCCTGGACCTGAACAACAAGGCGGAGCGGGTCTTTGGCTACGACAAGGAGGAACTCGCCGCGCAGGGGCTGGAGGCGATCTGCCGCCCCGAGGACTTCCCGATGTTCTGCGGCACCATCATCGGCACGAGCATCGAGCGCTCCTCGCTTTTGGACAACGCGGTCTGCCGGCGCAAGGACGGCTCGGAGATCATCGTGACCATGCGCGGCAAGATCCTCACCCTCATGGGCTCCCAGGTGGTCTACTGCACCTTCCGGGACGTGACCGAGCGCATCCGCATGGAGCGCGAGGCGCGCAACATCCAGTCCAAGCTGATCCAGGCCAACAAGATGACCTCGCTTGGGCTCCTGGTCTCCGGGGTGGCCCACGAGATCAACAACCCGAACAACTTCATCATGGCGAACGCGCGGGTGCTCTCGCGCGCCTGGCAGGACGCCCTGAAATTTCTGCGGGAATACCAGCGGGAAAACGGGGAGTTCCTCCTGGGGGGGATCCCCTTCTCGGAGCTTGACGCCCATTCGGGGGAGCTCTTCGAGGGGATCATCGACGGCACCTTGAGGATCGATGCCATCATCAACAACCTGAAGGGGTTCGCCCGGCAGGAGCGCACCGTGCAGGAGGTGGAGGTGGACCTGAACAAGGTGGCCACCTCCGCGGTGACGCTTTTGCACCACGAACTGGTCAAGTTCACCAGCAACTTCCACGTGGACCTGGCGCAGAAGCTCCCCCGGGTGAAGGGGAACGTGCAGCAGCTCGGGCAGGTGATCATCAACCTTTTGACCAACGCCTGCCATGCCCTGCCGGAGAAGGGGCGCGGGATCTGGCTCGCTACCGGCTACGACGAGGCCAGGGGCGAGGTGATCATAACGGTGCGCGACGAGGGGTGCGGCATCACCCGGGACGACGGGAGCCGGATCATGGAGCCCTTCTTCACCACGAAGCTCGACAGCGGCGGGACCGGGCTGGGGCTCTCGATCTGCTGTTCGATCGTGAAGGACCACAGCGGGCGGCTGGAGTACGACTCGGAGCCGGGGCGCGGCACCACCTTCACGGTCAGGCTGCCGGCCCAGCCCTAAGTCCTGGGGAATCCCCCCGCTCCCTTCTCAGCAAAATAGGACATTGCCCCGGCGTTCCGGGCCGCGGTAGGTCCTCCCCCCCATGCCGCGCACCCGCCCCGAGCCGAGCTGCACGTTTTCGCCGTCGCTGCGCCGAAACGAGACGATGGCCGCCTTTTGGATAAGTTCCTGAAGCTCCTCCGCCCTCACAAACCCCCTGTGCTGATCCGCAAACACCACTGCAATCTTCATGGACTCCTCCTTGAGAGCTGGCGCCAAAACAATTAGAGGATTCTAGCATTCCCTCAAGAGATGGCAACGCCCCGTCGAGAAAAGCCGGGACAGGCACAGTGGCGAAGCCCCTTAGTGTCGGTGCTGCGGTTAAGACAGTATCTCCCGAGGAGGCTTTCCCCGATCCTGGCAGAGGGGTCCGCGGAAGCCGGCCGACTGAGCGTCGGGAGCTCCGGGGACCGATCAAGAGACAAGGAGAACGCCGCTTCCCGCTCAAATAGCGTCACGAGCACTGGCAAGCTGTCGGATTTTTCCTCACTTGGTGCACAATTCATCCACAATGCCGTGCTAGGATGAGCCTGAAACTGGGGGAAGATAGAGCATTTTGGCTTGACGCGGCACGGTTTTGAGCCAAGAATAGACCCGTAATGATCCTGACACGTTGGGCGGGTTCGCGCACCCGATCCCGGCACGAAGGGGAGGTAGCTTATGAGAAGATCGATCTCGTTACTTTTTACGGTAGCAGTCCTGGTGCTGGGCTTCAGCGTGCCGAGCCAGGCCCATGTCCGGGGGAGCGTCTGGATCGGCCCTGTCTGGGGACCGGGTTGGGGACCGGGCTGGGGGGGCCCCTACTACAGCTACCCGTACCCCTACTATCCCCCCTCCCCTCCGGTGGTGATCCAGCAGCAGCCGCAGGAGTACATCTACCAGCAGACCCCGGCTCCGCCGCAGTCCGAGCAGAAGTACTGGTACTACTGCAGCGAGTCGAAGACCTATTACCCGTACGTGAAGAGCTGCCCGGGCGGTTGGAAAAAGGTGCTGCCGCAGGTAAGCCCCCCGAAGCCCGAGGCGGCGCCTGAGGACGACAGCGACATGGAGGAATGACGTCATGAGAAAGGGAACCCGGAAAACGCTGGTCGCGGCAAGCCTGGGGGCGCTGCTCATCGCGGGATGCGCCACCATGCCGAGCGGGCCGAGTGTCATGGTGCTGCCGACTCCCGGCAAGCCGTTCGAGGTGTTCATGCAGGAGGACGCCGAGTGCCGCATGTGGGCGGAGCAGCGCCTGGGGATCTCACCCCAGGAGCAGCACGACCAGAGCGTGGCGCAGGGTGCCGCGGTGGGGACCGTGCTGGGGGCCGGAGTCGGGGCGATGCTCGGCGCGGCCTCGGGTAACGCGGGGGCCGGCGCCGCCATCGGGGCCGGCAGCGGGCTGTTATTGGGGAGCGTGAGCGGCGCCGACGCCGGTCAGGCCTACGGCTACCAGGCCCAGCGCATCTACGACAACAGCTACCTGCAGTGCATGTACGCCAAGGGAAACCAGGTGCCGGGGACCGTGCGCAGGGAGTACCGCCAGCGCCGGGCGACTCCCCCCCCTCCGCCGCCGAGCTACAACAGCGTACCGCCGGACTACCTCGAGCCGTAGCTACAACTTGAACACTTCCGGCAGCGACAGCAAACCCCTCCGACCATCATGCGGAGGGGTTTGTCGTTTCAGAAAGCGCGTTGTCCTTTGGCCCGCCCCTTACTACAATGAGGTGAGCCAACAACAAGGAGCACCATAATGAGAATAAGCGTAGCGATCATCATGGCAGTACTCTTGGGGGGGTGCGCCACCGCGAACTACCCGGACGTGAGCCGTCAGCGCATGGCGAGCCTCCCCGGCCACTATAACCAGTTCGACCTGCAGCTTGCCTGGGCCACCCGCGCCGTCGACGACCATAGCGTCGTCGAGGGGATCGCCCGCAACGTCCGCTGGGCCTACATGTACGACCTGGAGATCTGGGTGGCGATCCTGGACCCGGCCGGCAAGGAAGTGGCGCGCTCGGCGAGCTTCGTGATCCCCCGGCAGCTCGATCAGGACGAGGCGGCCCCGTTCAGCGTGAAGCTCCCCAAACCGGCCCCGCCGGGAACCAAACTGCGCTTCACCTACCAGTACCGGGGCAGCGACGGCGGCGACCGGGAACGGAAAGGGGGCGCCGGCGGCATGCGCTGGATGCAGTCCTTCGAGTCGACGGTCCCCTGAGGGGGCGCAACGGCGGGCAGCGGCTCTTTGCCTTAAGGCCGCTGCCACTCCCCCTCCCCGCAGGCACAGCGCCAACCGGCCGTATAAAGAAGACTCTCAAGCCCCAGACTCTATTCGCTGCTGCAGTCTTTAGATTAGCAACCTCTGTCTTAACTCCCTCCCCCATGGCACGCCTTCCGACAACCGCTGACACAGCACACCCCAAAGATGCTGTCGAAAGAACTTCCTGAACTCAGATTGTGATAAACTAACGGGTATGATCGGAGAATTCGGAGCATATCAGCAAGGCGTCGAGAGCCTCACCAGTATGACGGTCGAGGACGAAGTACTGCAGGGGCTTGCGGTGCTGCTGAAGAAGTCGCTGCACGCGCGCTGGGCGGCGGTCTATTTCAGGGACCAGGAGCGTACCGGCTTCGACCCGGTGCGCAGCAGCGGCCTCTCCGCGCGGCAGCTGGAACAGGTGCGCCAACTCCCGGTCCCCGCCCAGCAGATCCCGGTCCTCAAGAACCTGCTCGTGAAGAGAAAGTACCTCCTGATCTCCGAGCGCAGCGTCTTGCCGCTGCTGCCGGCCGAGTTGCGCCAGCTCCTGCACGGCTACAGCCTGGTGGCGGTGCCGATGCTGGTGCGCAACCAGGTGGAAGGGGTCGCCTTCGTGGCCCGACGCGCCGGGGATCCTCCCTTTACCGGCAACGATATCGAACTCACCAAGCTCATGGTCTCCCACGCCACTTTGCTGGCGAGCCACATCAGCCTTTTCAACGACTCGCTGGAGATGTCGGTCACCATGGCCAGGCGCTCGGACGTGATCTTCGCCCTGGACGAGATCAACAAGTCGATCTCCTCGTCCTTGAGCCACGACCAGATCCTGGAGACCGCAGTGGAGCGGATCGGCTGGATCATCCGCACCAACTTCATAAGCGTCCTGGGCCAGGTGAAGGGGTCCCTCATCGTGCAGGTCAGCCGGGGTACCGGCGTGCGGGTCCCGGAGAGTTTCCAGCCGGGAAACCGCCTTTTGGGGCGCAGCGTGGCGGAGGCGGCCTTCCAAAGCGGCGAGAACCAGCAGGCGACGGCGCTCGACGAGATCCCGGGACGGTGGCCGGCCGACCTGGCCTTAAGCCGGGCGGGGCTCGTGTCGCTTCTGGCCATCCCCCTGATCAGCAAGGAGACCCCCAAGGGGGTCCTGCTCTTGGGGCGCGCAGAGGCGGGGAGGTTCAGCGCCGAGGACATCTTCGCCATCGAGAAGATCGCGGCGCAGGTGGCGGTGGCCCTGGAGAACGCCAAGCTCTACGAGGAGCTGCGCGAGCTCTTCATCAGCACGGTGGCGAGCCTCACCAACGCGATCGACGCCAAGAGCCCCTGGACCTGGGGGCACTCGGAGCGGGTCATGCACCTCTCGGTCGCCCTGGCAAACGAATTGAAGCTCGACGAGGCGCTCACCGAGCGGGTGCGGCTGGGGGCGCTTTTGCACGACATCGGGAAGATCGGGGTGATCGACTCGCTCTTGGACATCAAGGCGCCGCTGTCGGACAGCGAGTTCGTCCCGATGCGGCTGCACCCCGAGGTCGGGGTGGCGATCCTGGAGCCGATCGAGCGACTGCGCGAGGTGCTCCCCGGCATCCTGCACCACCACGAATGGTTCGACGGCACCGGTTACCCCAAGGGGCTCAAGGGGGAGGAGATCCCGCTGGAGGCCCGGGTGATCGCTGTGGCCGACGCCTTCGATGCGATGATCTCCAACCGCCCCTACCGCGGCGCCGCCCAGAGCTCCGAGGCCCTGGCCGAGCTGCGCTCCCACGCGGGGAGCCAGTTCGATCCGCGGGTGGTCGCAGCGCTCGAGCGCTACAACCGGAAGCTGGAACAGGAGCGCCTGCCGGATAAGGAATGATCCCTGCCCCGCCCCCTCCCCTCATCCCCGCCCTCCCCTTTGTCTTGCCGCTTGGGAATCTATATAATGAGAGAAGAGTTTCCGGCAGCTAACCGTTGGGATACGGAGTTCTGCCGGTTCCAAGGAAAACGGTGGACGCTATGGCTAAATCGGACGACAACAAGCAAGCAGGCGCGGAGCAGGCTGCCACGCGGGCCCCGGTAGGCGCAGACCAGTTCCTGCAGATGGTGGAGCAGGTCAAGGACTACGCCATCTTCATCATGGACCCCAAGGGGTACATCCTCTCCTGGAACACGGGTGCGGAGCGCTTGAAGGGGTACCGCACCTCCGAGATCATCGGACGGCACTTCTCGGTTTTCTACACGAAAGAGGACGTGAAAAACGGCCTCCCCCAGCGCGAGCTGGAGATTGCCCGGTCGCTTGGGAGCGTGACCCAGGAGGGGTGGCGGCTACGCAAGGACGGCAGCCGTTTCTGGGCCGCGGCGACCATAACCGCGCTGCACGACGGGGACGGGGTGCTGGTGGGGTTCGGCAAGCTGACCCGGGACGCCACCGAGCGGCGCAGTGCGGACGAGGCCCTGGTGAAAAGCCGCAACATGTTCGAGCGGCTCTTCGAGAGCGCACCCGATGCGGTGGTGGTGGTCGACAGCCACGGCCAGATCCGCAAGGTGAACCAGCAGACCGAGGCGCTTTTTGGCTACATGCGCGAGGAGATGATCGGCAAGAGGGTCGAGATGCTCCTGCCGGAGCGCTACCAGAAACGGCACCGGCAGCACCGCAAGAACTACTTCGCCGACCCGCGCGCCCGGAAGATGGGGATCGGGTTGGAGCTCTACGGCAGAAGCAGCGACGGCCGGGAGATCCCGGTGGACATCATGCTGAACCCGATAGAGACCCCGGAAGGAACCTGGGCCTTCGCGGTGATCCGCGACATCACGGTACAAAAGCAAAGCGACGCGAAGATCGTCGAGCTGAACGAGGCGCTGCGCCGGCAGGTGGCCGCCCTGGCCGCCACCAACAGGGAACTGGAGGCCTTCAGCTATTCGGTGTCCCACGACCTGCGCGCGCCGCTGCGGCACATCATCGGCTTCGTGGACCTCTTGAACTCGCGGGACATAAGCGCTCTGGACGACAAGAGCAAGCACTACCTGCAGGTGATCACCCAGGCGGCCCAGCGCATGGGAAACCTGATCGACGACCTGCTCTCCTTCTCGCGTATGGGGCGCGCCGACCTGATGAAGATCCAGGTCGATTTCGACAAGCTGGTGCGCGACATCGTGAAGGAGCTCAGCGAAGATGCCGGGAACCGGTCGATCCAGTGGGAGATCGCGCAGCTCCCCACGGTCACCGGCGACGCCGCGATGCTGCGCCAGGTGATGGTGAACCTCCTTTCCAACGCGGTGAAGTTCACCCGGCCGCGGGACCTGGCCCGAATCGAGGTGGGGTGGATGGAGCAGCCCACTGAGGTTCTGTTCTTCGTGAAGGACAACGGGGTGGGGTTCGACATCAGGTACGTGAACAAGCTGTTCAGCCTGTTCCAGCGCCTGCACTCCAACGAGGAGTTCGAGGGGACCGGGGTGGGTCTGGCGAACGTGCAGCGCATCATCCTGCGCCACGGCGGCCGGGTCTGGGCCGAGGGGTCGCTGGAAGGGGGTGCGAGCTTCTGGTTCGCGCTCCCCAAAGAGGCGGCGTAGAGGTGAAAAAGCCGGCAGCTCCCCAGAGCGCCGGCTTTTTTCTGCTGCGTGACAGGGTGCCTGAACTAGCCCCCGAAAAGGACGATCACCAGGTCCCCTCCCCTCCCGGCCGCACCGGTTCAAAGCGTAGCGTGAGGATGCTGGCCGCCTCCAGGCAGCACCAGCGGTGCTCGATCCCGGCACCCCAGGCGACGAAATCCCCCTGGCGGGACAGGACCACGCGGCGCACCTGGTCGGGGGGAAATTCCGGCGAGCGGCAGAACTCCACCTGGAACGCCCCTTGAGTGACCAGGAGGGAGACCGTGCGCCCGACGCTGACCGGCTTGGGCGCGCTGCGGTCTCCCGTCGGGTGGTCGTACCACTTGAGGCAGAGCCCGGCCACGGACTCCCCGCGCGGCACGAAGAGGAGCTCGGAATTCTCGCGGCACCAGTCACTGAACCCGAGGAACCAGCCGGTGCCACGGGTGTCGGCGTCGTGGGCGTTGCCGGTAGCGATCTCCATTTCCATGATCCTGCCTCCTTGCGGTGGTCGAGGCCATGCGGTGGCCACCCCGGCAAGTTGTACATCATGCAGGCGAACATGCAAACCCGCCCCTGAACTCGTACGGGTGCAGGTTCCACGCAAGGGAACCGGGTACCTGACGGAACAAGTCCCCCTCCTAGGTCCCTCTGGCCATCGGCGAATACTCCACTAACAAGATAGACAAAACAGATTTTTTTCTTGACTGGTTTGATGCGTATCTATATCTTGTAAAAACCCAGACAGGGCTCAGGTACTTCGAACTGTGAGAGCGTGGCAGTAACAGCCGAGTAGAGAGAGCAGGAGCCAGATGAAGATCGACCAGCACAAAGTGAGGGAGTTCCTGTCCCGAGAGGAGCGCGGCGCGGCAGCGGACGAGTTGCGGCGCGAGGGGAACGTCTTCTTCGTCGGGGGAAACCTCCCCGAGCGCCAGACCCTGGAGACCCTCTTCGAGAGCCACTACCAGGAAAACGCCTCCCTGTTCCATCTCTCCTTCGGGGGCCCGGACCACTTTGGCAACGGCGAGGGCCTGGCCCGCCAGATCAAGAAGAACTTCAACGCCCACCTGGTGGGGTGCCTGGATTATCCGGCCTCCGCATCGGTCCTGGAGCGCGCCTACGTCGCCGGGGTCGACATCCTGGAGCTCCCGCTGGGCGCCGGCCCGCTGCACCGATTGGAGGAGCGTCTGAAAGCCCTGGAAAATGCCCGCGCCATCTTCCCGCGCTGGGCGGTCGCCGCGACCCTGGTGGCCGGCGCCGAGCCGGCCTCCCTCACCCGCGAGAAGATCGACCGGCTGCTGGAGCAGGAGGTGATCCCGCTGGTAACCCTGGGCCGGCCGGGGACCGAGCTCTCCGCGCAGGAATGCACCGACCTGTTCCACCACCTCATGGCAGCCTGGCGGCGCAGCAAGGCGCTCATAAAACCGCTGCTGCCGCTCATCTACCTCAGCGCGCCGCTGGTGCCGGCCTCTTCGCGCACCGGGCTGCGGGGTTTCATCGACCTCATCGAGGGGCGGCGCCTGTTGGCCACCTCGGACCTGCGCCGCGTACTGAGGGTGAAGGAAGTCGAGGAATCCTTCGCCTCCTCCGGCCTCTAACTCCCAACACCCCGAAGGCCGCCATGAACGACAACAACCAGTTCCTCGAAAAGCCGCTCAAGATCGACAACCGCCCGATGTGGCTCATCCTCTTGGACAAGACCGCCCGCTACCAGGTGATGGCCGCCGTCGTGCTGGTGACGGCGCTCGTGCTGCGCCTGGAGCCCCCCGCCGATCTCTCGGTCAGCGGTTACCGCTCCCTGGTCCTCTTCGGGGCCACCATCTTCTTCTGGATCTCGGGGATGCTCCCGATCGCGGTCACCGCGCTCCTCTCCATGGCGTTCCTGCCGCTTTTGGGGATCATGGACGCCAAGAAGACCTACTCGATGTTCGGCAACGAGGCGGTCTTCTTCATCCTGGGCGCCTTCATCCTGGCGGCGGCGATGACCGGCACTGGGATCTCGGCGCGCCTGGCCCGCGCCATGCTGGCCAGGTTCGGCAGGACCCCGACCCGGCTCGCCCTCACCGTCTTTCTCCTGTCCGCGTTTCTCTCCTTCGTCATGAGCGAGCACGCCGTGGCGGCCATGCTCTTTCCGGTGGTTGCCGAGATCAGCACCGCGCTGGGACTGGAAAAGGGGAAGAGCAACTTCGGCAAACTCCTCTTCATGGCGCTGGCCTGGGGGTGCATCATCGGCGGTATCGCCACCTTCCTCGGGGGGGCGCGCGCCCCCTTGGCCGCCGGGCTCTTGAAGGAGTCGACCGGGCAGCACTTCTCCTTCCTCGAGTGGACCACCGCCTCGTGCATGATCGTCCTGCCGCTTTTGGTGATCGCCTTCCTGCTCCTCATCCGGTTCTTCCCGGCGGACCTGCAAAGCGTCGAGGTGGGGCTCAAGTTCCTGAACCGCAAGCGCCTGGAAACCGGCAAGATGAGCTACGACGAGATGCTGACCGCGCTGGTCATGGTGGCGACCGTCGCCTGCTGGATCATCTTCGGCGAGAAGGCGGGACTCGCCGCCATCGCCATCCTGGGTGCGGGAGCACTCTTCACCTTCAAGGTGGTCTCCTGGCAGAAGATCGAGGAGTACGTCAACTGGGGAGTGATCCTCATGTACGGCGGGACCATCGCGCTCGCCTCCGCTCTCGAGAAGACCGGGGCTGCGGTGTGGGTGGTCAAGAAGGGGCTGGGGACGCTGCACCACTCCCCCCTGGCCATCATCGCCGTGATCTCGCTGGTCGCCATCGTGCTCACCGAGTGCATCAGCCACGCCGCGGTGGTGGCGATCCTCATGCCGGTCGGCATGGGGCTTTGCCAGACTACCGGTCTCGACCCGAAGGTGATGACCCTCTCCATCGCGCTCCCCGCGGGCCTTGCCTACTGCCTCCCGATGGGGACGCCGGCCACCGCCATCGCCTACGCCTCGGGCTTTTTAAAGAGCCGGGACATCATCGTCTCGGGGGTCACGGTCATGGCGATTTCCTGGCTTTTGTTCATGGCCTCGGTGCTCTTCGTCTGGCCGCTCCTCGGGCTGAGCATCTGATACTACGTCCCCGCCGGCGCGCCGGGCGTATGATCATGCGCCCCTACCTGTCCGTTACCCCCTGAAACCGATACGCGTGAAGGCTCCCCCACTCCGCGCAACGGTGTACCAGCCTGGGCTCTTCTGCCTCAGCGCAGCCACCTGCTCCGCACGAGCTGGAGGCGAAGCTGCGTCGTCTTCGTTCCCCGACCTTCCAAGCCCTGCCCGAATAGGTCTTCAGCCGCCTTTTCCCCCTCCCCACCGTTGCCCTGCCCCCCTGCCGGATATCCCGGATCACCCAACGACCTGCTAAAGCAAAAATAATGCTGGGACGCCATCTTCCGGCTAAAGTGTTTCCCTCCGTTTCCGATTATCTCCTACATCGCGTTTTCCAAATTACGTATCCGCAATCCCTGAGACGAGCGGGTGCTCTCTCCGGTGGTAGCGGGTCAACGGACCTGGGCGATCGCCATCCCACTGAAAAAGGAGTAGCTACATGACTTGGTTCAACAACCTGAAGATCGGCGGCAAAATCGTCCTGGTCGTCGCGGGCGTCCTGGTGCTTTCCATCGTCCAGGGGGTGATCTCCCTGAGCCAGCTCTCGAAGGTGAACGGCTCGACCCTGGAGATGGCCCAGCAGCGCCTCCCCAGCGTGCGCTCCATCGGCCGGATCCAGACCCTGGTGGGCGATTTCCGGCGCGCGGAGTTCCAGCACCTGCTCTCGGATACCGACCAGGACATGGAAAAGTACGAAAAGCGGATGGTGAAGACCATCGAGGACATCAAGAAGCTCACCACGGAGCACGAGAAGCGGATCGGTAACGCCGAGGAGAAGGCGCTCTTCAACGAGTTCAACGCCAACTTCGCCTCGTTTTTGACCGAGCACCAAAAGCTGGTGCAGCTCTCGCGCGCGGACAAGAAGCAGGCGCTCACCGCGCTGCGCGGCGACTCCTACAAGTTCTACCTGGCCGCCGCGGCCGCCCTGGAGAAGGAGGTGGCGCTGAACGACAAACTCGCCGACGGCTCCTTCCACAGCTCGCAGGCCACCTTCGCGACCTCGCGCACCACCATTGTGGCGGTGATCGTGGCGGCACTCCTCATCGGGGCACTCCTCTCGCTCTTGGTCGCACGGGTCATCAACCGCTCGCTCAGGAAAGGGGTCGAAGTGGCGGACCGGCTGGCCCAGGGTGACCTGGAGGTGCAGATCGGCGAGACCTACCGTGACGAGACCGGCCAGCTGCTCTCCTCCATGGCCTGCATGGTGCAGAGCATCCAGGCGCTCGCGGCCGATGCCACCAGCCTCTCCCACGCCGCCATGGAAGGCCGGCTCGCCACCCGCGCCGACGCAACCCGCCACAAGGGTGCCTACAGAAGCATCGTCGAAGGGGTGAACGGCACGCTGGACGCGGTGATCGGTCCTTTGAACGTGGCGGCAGAGTACGTGGACCGCATCGCCAAGGGCGACGTCCCGCAGAAGATCACCGACGAGTACCGCGGCGACTTCAACGAGATCAAGCAGAACCTGAACAACTGCATCGACAACGTGAACGCCCTGATCGCCGACGCGAACCACCTGGCGGGAGCCGCGGCGCGAGGCGAGCTGGCCACCCGCGCCGACGCCGGGCGACACCAGGGCGATTTCCGCAGGATCATCGAAGGGGTGAACGGCACCCTCGACGCCGTGATCGCTCCCCTGAACGTGGCGGCCGAGTACGTGGAGCGGATCTCCAAGGGTGACATGCCGGACCAGATCAAGGACGAGTACCGGGGCGACTTCAACGCCATCAAGAACAACCTGAACACCCTGATCCTGGCAACCAGGAACATCACCAGCGCCGCCCAGGAGGTCGCCCGCGGCAACCTGACCGTGCAGCTCACCGAGCGCTCTGAGCACGACGAGTTGATGCGCTCGCTCTCAAGCATGGTGGCGAAACTGTGCGAGGTGGTAAACGACGTGAAGTGCTCCTCGGACAACGTCGCCAACGGTTCGTCGCAGATGTCGGCGAGCTCGGAGGAGCTCTCCCAAGGGGCGAGCGAGCAGGCGGCCGCCGCCGAGGAGGCGAGCGCGGCGATGGAGGAGATGTCGGCCAACATCAGGCAGAACGCGGACAACGCGCTGCAGACCGAGAAGATCGCCGTGAAGTCGGCGCAGGACGCCCAGGAGAGCGGCAAGGCGGTAGTGCAGACCGTGAACGCGATGAAGGAGATAGCAGGGAAGATCTCGATCATCGAGGAGATCGCGCGGCAGACCAACCTGTTGGCGCTCAACGCGGCCATCGAGGCGGCGCGGGCCGGCGAACACGGCAAGGGGTTCGCAGTGGTGGCTAGCGAGGTGAGAAAGCTCGCCGAGCGCTCGCAGCGGGCCGCGGCCGAGATCTCGCAGCTCTCCAGCTCGAGCGTAGAGGTAGCCGAGATGGCCGGCGCTATGCTGACCCGGATGCTTCCGGACATCCAGCGCACCGCCGAACTGGTCCAGGAGATCTCCGCGGCATCCCGCGAGCAGGACACCGGGGCCGAGCAGATCAACAAGGCGATCCAACAGCTCGACATGGTGATCCAGCAAAACGCCGCGGCTGCCGAGGAGATGTCCTCCACCGCCGAGGAGCTCGCCTCCCAGTCCGAGCAGTTGCAGGACGTCATCTCCTTCTTCGACCTGGGGGTCGAGCGCGCTGCCGGCAAGCCGGCGCGTCAGGCCGCCAAGTCCGAGCGGCCGGTGCTGAAGAAGGCGTCCCAGGCGCCCCGGCTCACCCGTGCCTCCCGCAAGGGGGCGGACCTGCACCTGAGCCAGGACGACGAGGCGTTCGAGAGCTTCTAAGCTGCACGGCGGGCATGGCACCCCGCCCTTTCCGAACCAAATGGAAAAGGCCCACTTTCTTGAGAGAGTGGGCCTTTTCGTTGTCTGCAGCAGGATTGCGAGCCTGTACGACGTGTGCTGCCGACGTCGAGGCCGCCTCAGGCGTTTTCCGTTAGAAGCGGTAGCCGAGACCGAAGGAAACCAGGTTCGGGTTCAGGTCCAGCTTGTACTTGGTGCCGGCAACCCTGATCTTCGTGTCGACGTTGACGTACTTGTAGTCGATGTTGAAGTAGACGTTCTCCTTGATCTTGATATCGGCGCCTGCCTGGGCGACCCAGCCAATCGTGTTGTCGATGCTGAAGTCGTCCACGCCGTTCAGCTTCGACTTGAACGGGAAGGTTGCGTTGATGCCGACACCCACATAGGGGCTAACCGGCATGCCGGCCAGCGGGTGATACTTCACGGAAAGGGTCGGCGGGAGCAGCCAGGTGGAGCCGACGAACTGTCCGGCGCTCTTGATGTCGTGCCGGGTCACCGCCGCCATCAGCTCGGTGGAGATGTTCTTGGTGAAGAAGTATTCGAAGTCGATGGCCGGAACGATGTCCTCACTTACCTGCAGGTTCAGGGCGCTGAGTCTGCTGTCAAAGGATTCCGCAGGAATGACATAGGTACCCCTGACGCGCACGCCGAACTTGTAGTCCTCGGCACTCGCCAGAGATGCCACTGCCAGCATGAGAACCATCAACAACCCGAGCACTTTAAACATCTTTTTCATCTTGTACTTCCTCCTGTAATAAAATATGGGGCATTCCCCGGATAACACTACATTGTGTAAACACAGGCGGTTTTGTTAGTTATAATATGAATACATAAAAGTCAACAACTAAGATTTTATAATCGTAAACGCATCCAAGACAGACCAAATACAGTCTATGTATACACTATGTCAGTATCTTGTATACACTATTAGCTTATTCTTTAGTAATTAATATTTTAGAAACTGAATAGGCACCAACAGAGACATTTGCAGCAGTTGTTGCGCTCAACAAACGGAAAAAATTATTTTCTTTTTATGGAATATTCAGAGCGTGCGGTGCGCAGCTTCCCAGTGAGCAAGCAGCTGAGCTGGCGGGCCGAAAGGCGAAGAGAAGCAGGCGGTGCAAGGTGGGAGGACGGGGTAGCAAGGGGAGCGCCAACCGCGGACCGAATCGGCCGACACGCGGTAGCCGGGTTTCTCGTGGTTACGAATCGAGAAGAAAGTCGCGAACCTCGGCCAGGGATGGGAGCGCAGTGCGACCGCCCAGTTCCCGGGTGTTCAGCGCGGCCACCGCACTGGCAAAACGGAGGGAACCCTGAAGGTCGAAGCCGCGGAGGGTGCCATACAAGAAGCCGCCGTGGAACGCGTCGCCCGCCCCGGTGGTATCCACTGCATCGACCGCGTCGAAGGCCGGCTGGTGGACCACCTCGCCCGAGGCGTCCCAGCCCCAGCTCCCTTCCCTGGCGGCGGTTATCACCACCGTTTGGGCGCCCTGCTCGCGCAGCCGTGCGGCGGCCTCGTCCTGGTCCTCGGTCCCGGAAAAGGAACTTGCGAACTCCCGGGCCACGACGCAGAAGTCGCTGAGGGCCACCAGTTCGCGGAGTTCCTCCCGGTAGCGGTGCGCTCCGCCGTCGAAGGAGACCGGCACGCCGTTTTTGCGGGCCCAGCGCGCAGCGGCGAGGCTTGCCTCGAGATGCCTGCCGTTCAGGTGGAGGAGCTTCGCACTGGCGAGAAAGCCAAAGTCGAGGTCGGCAGCAGAGAGCTCTGCGGTATCTCCTGGAGCGTAGACGATGGTGCGGGCTCCATCGCGGCGGCGCACCAGGATGGAGGCGATGGAGGAGGTAGCTCCCGGCACCACGGTCAGGCGATCAGCTGCCACCCCTTCCTTGGCAAGCTCCTCCAGGACCAGCTTGCCGCGCCAGTCGTCCCCCAGCTTGTCCAGCATCGCCGTCCTCACACCGAGTCGCGCCAGGGTGACCAGCGCCGTCGCCACCGGTCCGCCTCCTTGCAACAGCGAGGTCTCGGCGCGCTGCACCAGCTCTGCGCCGGGGAGCTCGTCGACCACCATGAAGAGGTCCAGGGTGCTCACGCCAATACCGACGACATCGAAGGAATGCCGGTGAGAGATCATCAGATTACCTCGGAGGGATCCGACAAGAGTGCAGCCATCAGCGGGCGGAGAGGATCAGCTTGACGCCCAGCACGGACATGACGGCGCCGGCGGAGCGGTCGATCCAGGATTTGAAGCGCAGGTAAGCGGCGCGCGGCTGGGAGGAGGAGAGCACCAGGGCCACCAGGGTGTACCAGCCGGCCTCGATCAGGAAGATGACCAGGACGGTGCTCACCGCAAGGGAGCCGGAGAAGTTGGGTGGCAGGAAGGCGGCGAAAACGCTCGCGTAGATGATGGCGGCCTTGGGATTACTGAGCTGGGTCCCGGTGGCCAGCAGGAAGGAGCGGCGGGCGTCGTTCTCCGTCGTCTCTGCTGCTTCGGATTGCGCCGCGAGGGGAACGGCAGCGCCGCGCCAGATGCGGCAGCCGAGGTAGATGAGGTAGAGGCCGCCCAGGATCTTGAGGGCGAGAAAGAGGCTCGGGACAGCGGCGAAGACCGCCTGCAGGCCGGCCAGTGCGGCAATGGCGAAGGAGACGCCGCCCAGCCCCATGCCGAGCGCGGCGGCGAGCCCTGCCGAACGCGAGGAGGCCACCGCGGTGCGGGCCACCATCAAAAAGCTCGGTCCCGGGCTCATGGCGCCCACGGCAATGGAACCGGCAATGCCTACCAAAGGAAGTAATTCTTGCACACGAGACTCCTGCTTCGTTCATCTGACAATATCGGCGACCACATCCCCCCCTCCCTTGACGGGAGGGGGTCGAGGGGTGGGTGAAGCTGCCATCGACAGTGATGTTGCGCCTTCCCCCTCACCCTGTCCCGCAGGGGGAAAGGGGACCCGATTTGGACTTTTCTCCCGAAATTTTCGGACGAGCTTCGAGATGTAATCCCAGTCCCTAGCCCCTAGCCCCTGCCTCTCCAGGCAGCCTGTCCAAAAGCCTTAAGAGGCCGTCCAGGATGGTGGCGGGGTGCGGCGGGCAGCCGGGGATGTAGAGATCGACCGGAAGCATGCCGTGCACGCCGTCGTGCGCCTCGGGGGAACCGATGAAGGGGCCGCCGTTGATGGCGCAGGCACCGCAGGCGACAACGAGCTTCGGTGCCGGGATCGCCTCGTAGGTGAGCAGGAGCGCCTCGCGCATGTTTTCGGTGACCGGGCCGGTGACCCAGAGCCCGTCGGCGTGGCGGGGGCTGGCGACGAACTGGATCCCGAAGCGCCCGATGTCCCAGCCGATGGTGGATAGGACGTTGGTGTCGGCCTCGCAGCCGTTGCACCCCCCCGCAACCACCGAGCGGAACTTGAGCGAGCGCCCGAAGAGCTTCAGCATCTTCTCCTCGAGGGCCTGGGCCAGGCGGTACTCCTCCCCTTCCTGCGCCACCAGGTCCTCGCGCCGGTTGGCAGCGAGCCGGTAATCGTTACCGTAGGAGATGCCGCCGTGCGGGCAGGCCTTTTGGCACTCGGCACAGAAGAGGCACTTGCCGAGATCCACCGAGAGATTGGGCGTGCAGCTGATGGCACCCGTGGGGCAGACTTCGCGGCAGAGCTGGCAATCGGCGCGGCAGGCGGAGTTATCCAGTTGAGGGAACCCGCGGAAGCGCTCCGGGATCACCACCGGTTCCTGCGGGTAGCGCATGGTGCGGTGCCCCTGCTTCATGCGGGCGAGTATTGCCTTGAACATGACGACTCCTTAAACAAAACCGCTCACCACAGAGGACACGGGGCACAGAGGAAACGCAAAAAGACTGACTTGATTTTTCCCCTGTGTTCCTCTGTGTGCTCTGTGGTTAATGCTTTGCTTTTGCCAAAGGCGAAAAACACCTTACAAATCGACCCCGCAGTACGACAAATTGAAGCTCTTGTTGTTGAGCGGAAAATCCGAGATCTGCCCGCCGCGCAGCGCCATGGCAAGCCCCGGCCAGTTGTGGAAGGACGGGTCGCAGATCTTGTAGCGCTCGAAGCGCCCGCGTCCGTCGGTCAAGGCCACGTGGCAGATCTCGCCGCGCCACCCCTCGGTCAAGGCCACCGCCAACCGGTCCTCCCCAAGGCTCCCCACCGGGTTCTCGATCCCCCCGCCCGGCAGCTGGCGCAGCTGCTCCTCGACGAAATCGAGCGATCTCTCGATCTCCAGCCAGCGCACCAGGGTGCGGGCATAGACGTCACCGGCCCGCGCCGTCACCACCGGGATATGCGTCATGTTGTAGATCCCGTAGGGGTGATCGCGGCGGATGTCCCGGTTCAAACCACTCGCCCTTGCCGCCGGCCCCACCAGCCCCAGCTCCCGCGCGGTCTCCTTGGATACCACGCCGGTCCCTTCCAGACGCGCCAAGACCGAGGGCGTGTCCCACAGGAGCTCCACCGCGTTGGTGAGCTCGTCGCGCGCCGCCAGGAGCCGGCGGCGCAGCTTCTCGACGGTGAGCGCGTCGAGGTCGAAGTTGACCCCGCCCGGGGTCAAAAGCCCCCGCCCGAAGCGGCTGCCGCAGATCTCGGCTGTCAGGTTCAAAAAGTCGCCGCGGATCCGCCCGCAGTAGGAGGCGGTGGGAAGATATCCCACGTCCCCGGCGATCGCCCCCAGGTCCCCGGTGTGGTTCGCCAGCCGCTCCAGTTCGGCACCGATGCCGCGCAGGTCGTGGGCGCGCGCGGGGACGCGGGTTCCGGCAAGCGCCTCCAGGCACATCGCGTAGGCGAGCCCGTGACCGACGGTGGTGTCGCCGGCCACGGTCTCCATCTGGCGGAAGGTGACCGGGTAGGGGCCGCCTAGAACCAGCTTCTCGACCCCGCGGTGCTGGTAACCCAGGGAGATCTCCAGGTGCATGACCTCCTCTCCCAGGCACTGGAAGCGGAAGTGCCCCGGCTCGATGATGCCGGCGTGCACCGGGCCGACCGCCACCTCGTGCACCTCGCTCCCCTCGACCCGGTAGAAGTCCATGATGCCGATCTTTCCCGGCCCGGTGGGGCAAAAACCGGGGAGTGTGGCCAGGGGCGGGGCGAAGCGGACCGGCTTCATCCAAGGGTGTCCCTCGAAGATGACGCCGTACTGCTCGGCCATCTCGCGCTCGAAGAGGTGCAGCTGCGGCGCATAGGGGACCAGCGAGGTGAAGCCGCCGTCGTCGAGCCTGGTATGCAGGACGCCGAGGGTCGCATCGGCCTTCAGGGAGAGCACGCAGTAAAGGGCGAGCCCCTCACCCTCGGGGAGCGCGAAATAGGAGACGACGCGCCAGCCGTGGTCCAGGGCGGAGAGGATCTCCTCCAGGAAGTGGTCGCCGTGCAGCACCGGGATGTCGCGCCTGGCCAGGGAGGCGCCGTTTTGCAAAAGTGTCAGCCTGTTCATCTGCCACCCTCCAGAAGACCGGCCGCCTGGTGCAACAGCTCCTGCAGCGATTCGGGGAGCCACAATCCGAGCATGAGGACCAGGGCCATGAGTACCAGCGGAGGCCAGACCGTCGGCGCAGTGTCACGGTAGGGGGTCCGCTCCAGGTCGTCGGGTACTTTACCCAGGACCACCGGGATCACCGTCGAGGCCATGCCCATGAAGATCATCGCCAGAAACAAAAGGAAGAGCGCCGCGGTCCAGTAGTTCTGCTGCACGAAGGCGGAGCTTACGATGGTGAACTCGCTTACGAAGGGGCCAAAGGGGGGCGAGCCGGTGATCGCCAGGAAGGCGGCCAAAAAGAGTGCGCCGGACCACGGGGTACGCCTCAGGGCGCCGCGCACGAACTGGGTGCTCTTCGAGTTGTAGGCGCGGTGGATGTTGCCGCAGGAAAGAAAGAGGACACCCTTGGTGAGGGCGTTGTTCACCATGTGCAAGAGCGCACCGAAGAGGGCCCCCTTCCCCAGCCCGAGGGCGACGGCGATGATCCCGACGTGCTCGACGCTCGAGTAGGCGAGCATCCTCTTGAAATCGCTTTGCCGGGCCATGAAGACCGCCGCGAACGCCATGGAGAGGAGCCCCATGCCGAGCAGCACCTCCTGGAAGAGTTCGGCCTCGGTGGAGGCGACCGCGATCTGATAGACCCTCAACAGCGCCAGGAGCGCGCAGTTGACGAGCCCCCCCGCCAGGAGCGCACCCACCAGTCCCGGCGCCTCGCCGTAGGCGTCGGGCTTCCAGGTGTGCAGCGGCGCGAGCCCCATCTTGGAGCCGAAGCCGACCAGGAGGAAGATGAAGGCGGCGTGGCGCCAGCCAGCATGCAGGTCGGCGGCCGTGTCGATCAGGGTCCCCAGAAGAAGCGTCACCTCCTGCTTGGCCACGATGGTCGAATAGGCCAGGAAGAAGAGCCCCAAGAGCGCGATGGCGATCCCCACCGAGCAGATCAGGAGGTACTTCCAGGTCGCCTCGATGGAGCGGGCGTTGCGGTTGAAGTAGATGAGCGGCGCCATGGTGATGGTGGTCATCTCAAGCGCGATCCACAAAAGCCCCAGGTGCTGGGCGATCGCCACCAGGGTCATGGCGGAGAGGCAGACCAAGAGCGAGATGCAAAGGACCCGGTTGGGGCGCTTGCGCCTGAGTTTCAGGTACCCCACCGCGTAATTCGCGCAGACGAAGAAGAGGATGCTGTTGCAGAGGAGGCTCAACTTCCCCAGGGGATCGAGGAAGATCCAGCGGTCCGGGGACGGAGGGGGCGTCTGGACCAACAGCGTCACGGTGAGGGCCAGGTGCAGGGCGGCGACCACCGGAAGCACCAGGGCGCGCCGGCGGTTATCCGGGATGAGCCAGGCGACCAGGGCGCCCAAAAGCGGCAGGAGCACGAAGATCCAGATCAGGTACATCTCATTCCTCCCGCAGGGTGCTCAGGCGCGAGGTGTCCAGTGAGGAGAACTCGCGGCTGATGTGGTTGATGACGATCCCCATGACGAAGACGCCGACCAGGAGGTCGAGAAGCGCCCCGGCCTCGACCATGACCGGCATCGCCTCGGCCAGGAGCAGGCCGAAGATGAAGATACCGTTCTCCATGAGGAGGTAGCCGATCACCTGGCTGATCGCCTTGCGCCGCCCCATGAGCACCAGGAAACCGCACATGAGGGTTGCCAGCGAGGCCGGCACGAAGAGGAGCCCCTCGTGCTCGGGGGCCAGGGGGAGCCTGGAGGCGAAGATGAAGGCGAGCGCGGTGAAGATGGCGCCCAGGACCAGGGAGGGGATGTAGCCTATGAACGGCTCGAACTCGCGCTGGATGTCGGCCTTGAGGATGGCGCGCACGATGAGGATGGGGATCGCCGCCCCTTTCACCAGGATGATGCCGGCCACGATGGCGACCAGGTGCCAGGAGAAGGGGTGCACCAGCGCGGGGAGTACGCCCAGGACCACCCCCTGCAGCGCGACGGCGCGCACCGAGAAGGCGAGCCGGCTGGTGCCGAGCACGGCGAAATTGAGCAAGAGGCAGAGGACCAGGAGTTGATCGGCCAGGGCAGTCATCGGATCACCTCACCACAAGAACCAGGGAAAAGGCCGTCAGGATCAGGGCCGCCACCAGAAGCTGCGGCACCCGGATAAGCCTCAGGCGCGCCATCACTGACTCCACCACCCCCACCGCGACGCTTAGGGCAAGCATCCCCGCGAGGAAGACGAGCCAGTCCGCGAGGCTCGAGCCGGTGGTAAAGGGGAGCGCCACGTTCACGAAGAGCGCGCCCAACAGGAAGAGCTTTAAGGCGGCACCGTAGAGGATGCAGCCGAAATAGGGACCGGAATGGTCCAGGACCATCACCTCGTGGATCATGGTCAATTCGAGGTGCGTGTTGGGGTCGTCGAAGGGGATGCGGCTGTTCTCGGCCAGGAGCACCACGAAGAGCCCGGCCAGCATGAGGATGAGCGCGGCGCCGGTCCCGAGCCAGACCGAGAGGTCCAGGTGGTTCAGCATCGGGGTGAGCGAGAGCGTTCCGGAGAGTCGGGTCAGGGTGATCAGGGCGAAGAAGAGGGTCGGCTCGGCCAGGCAGGCGAAGCTCACCTCGCGGGCCGCCCCCATCCCCTCGAAACTCGAGCCGGTATCGAGGGCGGCGATGGTGGTGAAGAAGCGCCCCAGGGCGAAGAGGTAGGCGAAAAGGACCAGGTCGCCGTCGAAGGAGATGGGGGCTGTGTGCCTGCCGAGCGGGATCAACAGGCCGGCGCACAGGGTGGCGGCCAGGGTCACCGCCGGTCCGGCGCGGAAGATCCAGCTGGTGGTTTCACTTATGACCACCCCTTTTCTGAAGAGCCGGGCCAGGTCGTAGTAGGGCTGCAGGAACGGAGCCCCTACCCTGCCGGCGAAGGCCGCCTTGGTCTTGCCGATCACCCCGAGCAGCAAGGGGGGCAAACCGAGCGCGATCACGATATGCACCAGGATGTCGATCATCTCGTTCTCCCGAAATCTCAAAATCCTTCAGATACTTGTTGCAGCAAAAGGCCGGAGGCCGGTTTTCAGCCGCAGGTTCCCGGTTTTTCAGCCCCTGAGCCCTGAGCCCTGAGCCCTGAGTCCCCAGTCCTGCCTTACCTTACCTCACCTCACCCAGAGCATCAGTGCGAGCAGGGTGATGAAGATGTAGATGATGTACAGGTGCACCTCGCCGTGCTGCACCCTTCTCAGGTACCTGAAGGCGATCCCCACCAATCCCAGCGCCGGGAGGATGAGCCGCTCGAGCAGGGTCTCCTCCGGGAGGTAGCCGGCTCGCGCCGCACCGGGGACCAGACCGCGCGGAGCCCGGGTGCTGGTCCGGGTGCGCACCACTCCTGAGCTGAAGCTTCCGAAGAGCAGACCGAACGAGCTCCCGGTGTACTCCATGCGGGGAGTGGGCGCCAAGTAGCCGCACCCCCAGGTCGGGCCCGTTTCGGCCGGGAGAACCTGCTGGCGCCGACGCAACAGCCAGGAGAGCCCCAGCGCCAGGACCAGCAGAACGCCCCCGGCGGCGGCAAACCAGAGCAGGCTGTAGGGGAGCCCGGCAAAGCCGGCGGCCTGGGGAACCACGGTCGCCAGAACCGGCTGGACCAGGGTGAGGAACAGCACGGGGCAGAGCCCGCCGAGCAGGCAGAGCACCCCCAGGACGGCCATCGGGAAGAGCATGGCAGCCGGCGCCTCATGTCCGTGGGCCGCCGCCTCGCTGCGTGGCGCCCCGAGGAAGGTGATGCCGTAGAGTTTCACGAAGGAGATCGCCGCGACCCCCCCGACCAGCGCCAGGACCGGCACGCCGAGGCCCAGGTAGGGCAGCGGGGCGCGTGCCTCACCGAGGAAGCCGAGGTAGAGCAGGAATTCGCTGGCGAAGCCGTTAAACGGGGGAAGGCCGCAGATCGCCACGGCGCCCACCAGGGAGAGGAGTGCGGTCCGCGGCAGGCGCTTCCCAAGCCCCCCCATGAGATCGAGGTCGCGGGTGCCGGTGGCATGCAGCACGCTCCCGGCGCAGAAGAAGAGCAGCGGCTTGAACAGGCTGTGGTTCAAGAGGTGGAACAGGGCGCCGGCGAGCCCCAGGTAGGCGAGCCGAGGATTTCCGGTTTCCTGGCCGATGAGCGCCATGCCGATTCCCGCGGCGATAAGGCCCAGGTTCTCGATGCTCGAGTAGGCCAAGAGCCGCTTGAAATCCTTCTGGACCGCGGCAATGGCGATGCCGAGGAGCGCGGAGACGAGCCCCAGCACGAGGATGGTCCCTCCCCACCAAAGCGGCCGCTCGCCGAAGAAGGAGAGCACCCGCAAAAGGCCGTAGATCCCCATCTTGAGCATCACCCCGGAAAGCAGAGCGGAGACGTGGCTCGGGGCGTTGGCGTGCGCGGCGGGGAGCCAGATGTGCAGCGGCATGAGCCCGGCCTTGGAGCCGAAGCCGACCAGGGCCGCGAGAAAGACAACCGTTGCCGCCCCCCCGGCCAGCGCGAGCGAGCCGGTCTCGGGAAACAGAAAGCTCCCGGTTACCATCCTCAGTTCGGAGAAGAGCACGAAGAGGCCGGCCACCCCCACGTGGCTCGCCACCAGGTACACGGTTGCCGCGCCTCGCACCTCTGCCGATTCGTGCTCGGGGAGCAGCAGGAAGAACCCGGAGAGCGCCATCACCTCCCAGGCCATGAGCAGCAGCGGCCCGCTATGGGCCAGCACCACCAGCGCCATCGAGGCGCTCAGGAGGCCGTAGAAGAAGGTGAGGGACGGGCCGGTCGAGGGGCGGCTGGCGTTTGGCCAGTAACCGAGGGCGTAGAGGGAACCTAAGGGGAAGACCAGGAAGATCGGGATCAGGAACAGCAGGGAGAGCGGATCGAAGGATAGTTCGGTAGGGCCGAAGGGGAGACCCCAGTTGAAAACGTAGCGGGAGGTTTTGCCGGCAACCAGCAGTGAGATCAGGGCCGGGAGAGCCAGGGCGGAAGCGGCGACAGCCAAGAGGCTGGCCAACTTCTGCCCCGATTCCCCCGGTCGCAAAAGCAACCCGGGGACCCCGGAGAGTGCGGCGAGCAGCACCGCGCCCAGTACGACGAGGGATGGGTCTTGCAGCAGACTGTCAAACATCAAGTGGACCTTTCTTTTCGAGCGGTTCCCGGCAGCGGGACAGGAATCGTAAGTAATAGCACAATCCGCGCCCCATGAAAAGAAACAAACATGCAGGAAATCACTTACAGGACAGATTTCCCGGTTTCCCTTTAGCGCGTGGTCAGGATGAACAGGACGACCAGCGTCAAAAAAGTGTAGACGATGTACAGGTTGAGCTTGCCGTGCTGCAGGTGGCGCACCGGCGCGCTCTTTTCGTAGAGGTACTCCAAAAGCGGCAGGAAGAGGCGCTCCAGGGCGGTCTCGGGGAGGTGGCTGCGGTACGCTGCCGGTCCCGGGAAGGATCCCGCCGGATCGGTCCGGTGCACCTCGGGGCGCAGCACCACGCCGAACCAGGCAACCAGGAGCGACCCGAAGGAGCTTGCGCTGTACTGCATGCGCGGCGTCGGTTTCAGGTAGCCGCACCCCCAGGTGCGCGAGGTTGCAGCCGCGCGGCCGGTCCGCCTCCGCAGCCAGAGGGCCGCGCCGGCCGCGAGCATGAGGAGCAGCACGGCGAGCAGGGTGATCCAGGTAAAGGGGACCATGGGGACCAGCGCCTGCTGGACAAACCCACCGCGGTAGGCCGCGAGGGCGTTCTCCAGCGGGCGGGCCACGCAGATGGGCGCCACGCCGATCAGCACGCAGACCAGGGCGAGGAGCGCCTGCGCCCCCAGCATGCTGGCCGGGGGATCACCTGTGCCCACATGCTCCGGACTCCTCGGTTCCCCCAGGAACACCACCCCGTACACCTTGACGAAGCAGGCGACCGCCAGGCCGCCGATGAGTGCCAGCACCGGGACGGCCAGCACCGGGAGCGCGCCCATGAGGCCCGGTGAGCTCTTCAGCGAGGTAAAGCCGGCGAGGTAGATCATGAGCTCGCTGACAAAGCCGTTTAGGGGCGGAAGCCCGCAGATCGCCAGCGCGCCAGTCAGGAAGAAGAGCCCGGTCCTCGGGAGGCGCCGCCCTACCCCGCCCAGCACCTCGATCTCCCGGGTTCCCGCGGCCTGGATCACCGCCCCGGCCCCCAAAAAGAGCAGGGCCTTGAAGGTCGCGTGGTTCAGCACGTGCAAAAGCGCCCCAGCCAGCCCCAGGGTCGCCAGGACGGGCGACGCCAGGCTCTGCCCCAAAAGCGCGCACCCCAGCCCGATCATGATGATCCCGATGTTCTCGATGCTGTGGTAGGCAAGCAGCCGCTTCAGGTCGTGCTGCCCGATGGCGAAGGCGACGCCGATCACCCCGGAGATGGCGCCCAGGATGAGCACGGTACCCCCCCACCAGGGGGGCGGCGTTGCGAAACAGGAGAAGATGCGCACCATGCCGTAGATGCCGACCTTGAGGACCACCCCGGAAAGGACCGCCGAGATGTGGCTGGGGGCGTTGGCGTGGGCCGACGGGAGCCAGACGTGCAGCGGCATCACCCCTGCCTTGAGGCCGAAGCCGATCAGGGCGCAGAGGAAGATGGCGCTTGCCAGCCCCCCCTGGGCCGGCAGCGACCCGGGCGCGGGAAAGAGGTAGCTGCCGGTCAGCGAGGCGATGAGCGAGACCATGGCGAAGAGGACCAGCACCCCCAGGTGGGCGGTGACCAGGTAGAGGATGCCGGCGTCGCGCACCTCCGGCTTCTCGTCCTCGGTGCTGAGGGCGAACCAGGCTGCGAGCGCCATGATCTCCCAGACCACCAGGAAGAGCACCAGGTGGCGCACCAGCAAAAGCGCGCTGAGCGAGGCGGCCAAAAGCCCCAGGAAGAAGGTGACCCGTGCGGCAGTTTCGGGGTGACGGTCGGCGGGCCAGTAGCCGAGGGCGAAGAGGGCGCTCGCCCCGGTGACCAGGAATACCGGGATGAGAAACCAGGCGGAGAGTGCATCGATGCCGAGGCTGCCGGGGCCGAAGGGGAGTCCGGAGATGAGGGCGAAGGTGACCGGTGCCGGCGAGGTGAGGGACCAGAGTGCGGCGGCGCTCCCGGCACAGGATCCGGTCAGCATCAGGAGAACTGAGAAGCGCTGGGCGGCGGCAGAGCTGCGGGCGAAGAGCAGCGGAAGCCCGGAGGCTCCCTGGCAGGCGACGGCAAGGCAAAACAGCACGAAGCAGTTGATCGCCTGGCCGCCCGCTGCCATGTCAGCTCCTGATCCCGCGTTCGAAGTGCCGGGCCGCTTCCAGGACGCCCTCGGGGTCGCAGGCTCTCAGCACCGTGTCGTGGAACTGCGGGTCGTGCAGCGCGTAGGCAAGCCGGGAAAGCAGGTGCAGATGCACCTTCACGGTAGGGCTTGTGAGCAGGAACAGGATGTGCACCGGCTGGCCGTCCAGTGCCGCGAAATCGATCGGGTTGGCGAGGTAGCAGAGGGTGACGGTCGGCGCAGGACGGTTCTGCAAAAGGATCGGGTTTCTCACGTGCGGGATGGCGATCCCCCCGCCGATTGCCGTGGTCCCCAGCGCCTCCCGGGCCAAAAGGACCTGGAGCAGGAAATCCGGGTCCACCTGGGGCGGCAGCTTCAAAAGGTTCACCACACTGCGCAAAACGCTCAGCTTGTCCTCTCCCGGCACGCCGCAGTGGATGCCGCCGGCCTCGAGCGCCTCGCTGAGCGTCGGATAGTGCATATCGGCCTCTGCCGCCTCGAAGAGCTCGGGGGGCATGGTGATGCCGTTCTCGGTGGCCCACTCGAGGAGGTCGATCCGGTTGATCCGGTAGCTCCCGCGCACTAAGGTGGCGGCCAGCTTCTCCTTCTTGATCCACTTAAGGACGGTGTTCTCGTCTATTTTGAGAAGTGCGGCCACTTCCGAGGCTTTCAACAGCATCTTCCAGACTCCTGTAGGGTAGCTAACATTTGTATAACATCGTTAGAAGAAAGAAACAAGAGCCTCCTCGGAGAACCGGAAAGTTTCAGTCTCTTCCATGACCTATTTGTTCTAACCGGGCCCCGCCCCGCTCAACCGCGCCCCGTCCACCGCCCCCTGCGCTCCCCTGCCCCACCCGATTGCCCGCGCGCGCCGCGGCACAAAAAAGGCGCCCTTGGGACCAGGGGCGCCGGAACTCATACTGGAATCGGGCTAGCCGAAGTGCGAGCGCCGCGGCGGCAGGGAGCGCTCCCGCGGCAACTGGTGGGCGATCAGGCTGCGCAGCCTGAGTCTCGTGTCCTGGTCCAGGTTCACGAACCTGACACAGGCCATCCCGTACCCCAGGTGCACCAGGCGCGTCATGAAGCGCAGCGACGTGTTGTTGTCCTCGCGGTACAGGGCGAGCGAGCAGCGCTCCCCCGGCGACATGGCGGGCTCCGCGCCCTCCAGGGTCACCAGGGCCCCGGCCAGCGAGATGTTCTCCAGTCGGGCACGGTAGAGTTCGTCGCGATATACCAGCAGCCCCTCGGCATCCATGGCAACGCGGGGAAAGGTCCTTTTCTCCAGAACCGGTCCTGGCATGATCTGCTCCCTTGAGCTCCCCGGAGCGTGCAGCCTGCACGAGCTCCAATGAAAGCTGACTGTCCGTAGCTTTTCCCCACTGAATCGGCAGCCAGGGCGGGAACTTTAGGAAAAATACCGACAAAGACTCAGGCACCAGGGGAGCGCGGTTTTTCGCGGCGGAGGTTCCGCGCCCCCCGCTTCCGGCACCGGGAGTCGGGCTGCCCGGCGTAGGGTTGCTGCGGCGAGGGAGTCCTCCGGGACCCGGGCCAGGCACAAAAAAAGGCCCCCGGAGTATCCTCCGGGGGCCTTGCTGCATAGGCTGGTACTTGAAACTACTTCTTGTGGGCCTCACCGCCCGGGACGTCCTGGCCGCCGGCGGAATGGCAGTCCGAGCAGTTGGTCTTCATGATCTCGTCGCCGATGTCAACCGGATGCACGAAGCCGTTGGGCTTGGTCCCCTCGGGGATGTTCTCCTGCTTCTGGCTCAAGACGGTGTGGCACAGGTTGCAGTCCTTCGAGATGATGCGCCCCTCGGCGTTCTTGTGCTTGCCGTCGTGGCAGCGGAAGCACCCCGGGGTGTAGAAGTGGCCGATGTTGTTTGGATAGGTGTTCCAGGAAACCTTCATCTGCGGGAAGAAGTTCCTGCCGTAGATATCCTGGACCTCGGTGACCGCCTTGGCGATCTCCTTGGCCTTGGCCTGCGCCACCTGCGGGTAGTTCTTCTGGTAGTAGGCCGGGATCTCCTTGGCGATGGTCGCCTTGGCTTCCTCGGTCGTCTTGTAGGGCCTGGTCAGCACTTCGACCGCCACCTTCTTCATGTAGGGGAGCGACTGGTCGATGTGCCCAGACACGAAGTTCTCATCCATCTCGACGCCGGGGGCGCGGTAGATGTGGGTCGGACGGTTGTGGCAGTCGGTGCAGTCCATCTCACGCTGCTTGGACTTCTCGATCTCCGCCTTGGTGAGCGGCTTCTCGGTGTCCATGAACTCGGTGATCTTGCCGTCTCTCCCCTCGACCCTGATGTAGGGGATGTTCATGCGTTTCTTGTCGGTGGCGATATAGGTAACCTTCTGGCCGATGTGCCAGTGGATCCCCTTGGAGTGGGCGCTCTTCGGGGTGCCGCCGATGTTGATCAGCATGTTGATCTCGCGCGGCGAGTTCTGCTCGTTGGGCGCGTAGTGATAGAAGACCTTCTGACGGCCGGCGTAGAACTTCTCGGGCCAGTGGCAGTGCTCGCAGGTGTCGCGCGCCGGGCGCAGGTTGTCGATCGGGGTCTCGATGGTCTCCGGGTAGGTGTGGAAGGCAACTGCGTAGAGCTGGCGCATGCCGGAGAGTTTCGCCTTGACGTACCAGGCGGCACCGGGGCCGACGTGGCACTCGACGCACTTCACCTTGGCGTGCGGAGAGTTGGCCCAGGCGGTGTGCTCCGGCGACATCACCACGTGGCAGAGCTCGCCGCAGAAGGTGGTGGACTCGGTGAACTCGAAACCCTTGAGCGAAGCTACCGAGACGAGCAGCACGAACCCGACGCTGGCGATGACGAAAAAGATGAACATGTGACGCTTGTGCGGGTCGTTGAAGTCGACCCGGGGGAACGGCGGGATGTGCTCCTCTGCCTCTTTACGCTTCTTGTTGCGCACCAGGTAGGCGCCCAGCGGCACCAGCAGCAGGCCGAAAATGAGCATCCCCGGGAACAGGAAGTAGGTCATCAGACCGAGGTAGGGTTTCTCCACTCCAGTTATCCCCTCATAGGACAGGAAGCCTATGATGAGACATGCTGCTGTCAGAGCCAGGACCATGCCGGCGAGGCTGATCATGTTCCAGGCGTAGCCAGCATACTTTCTCAGTGCCATGTGTTCTCCTTCAAAACGTGTATCTGGGGTCTAAAAAATCGCAATAATTTACTATGTGTAAACAGTTTTGTCAAAGGAAAGAACGTTAAAATTTCCTACCCCGAAATAAAACGCAAATCGGTGAGAAATCCGGGTGATACCGTGACCTTGGCCTTGCAAAATGAACTTTTTCTGGTAGCTTCAAACCGGCGTTATATTAAAGCTAAACATGGTGCCGACCGAAAGAAGAGAACACGCCAGAAGGCGAGGAGGCTGTCCAATGAAGAGTCACGTTTGGCGACCGCTCTACGTGGTGCTGCTGGTCGTCGGTACCGTGTTGCTGGTGCGCAAGGTCCTGGTGCCCGCCGACTTCGGCATCGGCAGCCGCGGCTACATGTACGGCTGGCACCGTCCCAGCAACGAGGCCGAGTGGCAGAAGGTGACCGTTAAGTACCGGACCGCCGAGTACTGCAAGGATTGTCACGCCGACAAGTACCAGGAGATCAAGCAATCTCCCCATGCCGCCATCAGCTGCGAAAACTGTCACGGCCCCGCGCTGAAGCACCCCGACGATCCCCGGTCCCTCACCATCGACCGCAGCCGCGAACTCTGCGCCCGCTGCCACTTCCGGCTGGAGTACCCGACCAGCGGCCGGGGCAAGATCCGCGGGATCGATCCGAAGACCCACAACCCGGGACTTGAGTGCGTCACCTGCCACTGGCCCCACGACCCGCGCAAGCAGGGGCACACCAAGAAAAGCGCCGCGGCTTCGGGCCTGCCGGGGCGGCCAGCATCGATCGGGCACAAGGGGGGCGGCCATGATATCGCGTAGGAACTTCTGCAAAAAGTCGCTCCTGGTGGCCGGCGGTCTCGCCATTCTGCTCTCGGCACTCGAGCTTTTCGACCCCCGCCGCCTCGAGGCCGAAAAGGGGGACGGCAAGAAGGTGCGCTGGGTCTTTCTGGTGGATACCCACAAGTGCGTGGGGTGCGGCTTCTGCGTCAAGGCGTGCAAGATCGAGAACGAGGTCCCCTACGACGCCAACGTGACCCGGACCTGGGTGGAACGCTACGTGGTCACCAAGGACGGCAAGACGCACATCGACTCCCCCAAGGGGGCGCGCGACGGCTTCGAGGACACCCGGATCGACATCGGCGAAGGGAAATTCCAGGAGATCAAGAACGAGGAGATCAGCAAGGCGTTCTTCGTCCCGAAGCTCTGCAACCAGTGCGACAATCCCCCCTGCGTCCAGGTCTGCCCGGTGGGCGCCACCTACCAGACCGCGGACGGCGTGGTGCTGGTGGATCGGAAGTGGTGCATCGGCTGCGGCTACTGCGTGATGGGGTGCCCCTACGGGGTGCGCTTCTTCCACCCGGTGTACCACGTCGCCGAGAAGTGCAACTTCTGCTACCACCGGATCTCCCAGGGGATGCAGACCGCCTGCGTGGACGCCTGCCCCTTCGGTGCCCGCAAGGTCGGCAACATCCGTGATCCCCAAGACCCGGTCACCAAGGTGATCACCACCGATCGGGTCAACGTCCTCAAGGAGGAGTACGGGACCACGCCGCAGGTCTTCTACCTTGGGCTCACCAAGGAGGTGAAATAGCCATGGTGCACGGAGAAGCCTGGACCCTCAAGGAGTTTTTCACCTACCCCAACGAGTACATCTACTGGACCATCCAGATCGTCATGTACCCGTTCATGACCGGCCTCGTCGCCGGGGCTTTCGTACTCTCCTCGCTGTACCACGTCTTCGGCGTGACGCAGCTCAAGGGGATCGCCCGCTTCTCGCTGGTGTTCTCCTTCGCCCTCTTGCCGGTCGCCATGCTCCCCCTGATGCTGCACCTGCAGCAGCCGCAGCGCGGCATCGAGGTGATGATGACGCCGCACTTCACCAGCGCCATCGCCGCCTTCGGCATCGTCTTCTCCACCTACGGGATGATCGTCGCCTCCGAGCTCTGGTTCGTCTACCGCAAGCACTTCGTGGAGAGCGCGCTCAGGCTGAGGGCCATCCCCCAGCGCAGCGTTCCCGAAAACCTCTGGCACCTGCTCTACTCGGCGCTCACCCTGGGGGCGACCGACATCAGCCACGAGGCGCTCGAGGCGGACGAGCGGGCGGTGAAAAAGCTCGCCGCGGCGGGAATTCCGGTCGCCTGCTTCCTGCACGGCTACGCCGGCTTCATCTTCGGCTCGGTGAAGGCGAACGCCCTCTGGATGACGCCGCTTATGCCGGTCATCTTCATCTGTTCGGCGGTCGTCTCCGGGATCGCCCTGTGCATCCTCACCTACATCCTCACCATGGAGATCAGGAAGGTCCTGGCCGCGCGCCGGCGCCGCGAGTATCTGGAACTCCCCTCTACCGAGGAGCTCAAAAGCGCGGAGCTGCACGTGGTGACCATGACCACCAAGTACCTGGTGATGTTCCTGGTGGCGGCGATCACCCTCGAGCTTCTCGACCTCATCTTCCGCGGCTACACGGCGATGAAGTCCTGGGACATCTTAAGGAGCGTCATCTACGAGCGCGACTTCGTGAACATCTTCGTGATCCAGTACGGCCTGGGGAACCTGGTGCCGTTCATCATCTTCCTCACCCCCGGGCTCACCATCCGGCGCGCGCTTTTGGGGACCTCCCTGGTCCTTCTGGGGGTCTTCATGATGCGCTGGAACGTGGTCATCGGCGGGCAGGCCTTCTCCTCGTCGCTCTCGGGCTTCATGCACTACGTCCTCCCCATCTGGCCCGACAGCATGGAGACCGCCAAGGAGGGGCTCGTGGGTGCGCTCACCGTCGCGGTGGTCCCCTTCTGCCTGTTTTACCTGCTCAACAAGGTGATGCCGGTCTTCAAGGACACCCACTGAACCGACGGTTCCCGATAGCCGAAATAAAAAAGGCCTCCCCTGTCACCGGGGGAGGCCTTTTTATTGTTCGGGAGACACCAGGAGTTTAGGAGCTGTAACCGAACTCCTTGAGCATCCGGCTGTTCTCGCTCCACTCGCCGCTTACCCGCACGAAGAGCTCGAGGAAGACCTTGGTGTCCAAAAGCCGCTCGATTTCCTGGCGCGACTGCATGCCGATGCGCTTGAGCATGTCGCCGCGCTTGCCGATGATGATCCCCTTCTGCGAGTCGCGCTCCACGTTCACCGTCGCCTGGATAGCCACCAGTCCGTCCGGCCGCTCCTTGAAGCTGTCCACCACCACGGCTACCGAGTAAGGTACCTCGTCGCGGGTCATCCGGAAGATCTTCTCGCGGATGATCTCGGCCACGATGAAGCGCTCGGGGAGATCGGTCAGGATATCATCGGGGAAGTAGCAGGGGCCTTCCGGAAGCAGGCCATGCACCAGTTCCACCACTTGCTCAACGCCATCGCCGGTCTGCGCGGAGATGGGGATGATCTCTTTGAAGGGATAGACATCGCCGTAGGCCAGCAGGCGCTCCAGGAGGTCCGATTTGGGGAACAGGTCGATCTTGTTCAAAACCAGGATGACCGGCGCCTCGACACCGGAGAGCACCTCCTTGATCATCCCGGTCTCCTTGGCGGGATCGGCCGCGCCGTCCACCAGGTAGAGGATGACGTCGACCCACTGCACCGCCGAGAGGGCCTCCTCGACCATGAACTTGTTGAGCCGGGACTTGGCGCGATGGATGCCGGGGGTGTCGATGAAGACAATTTGCCCGCCGGGGACGTTGTGGATCCCCTGGATCCGGTTCCTGGTGGTCTGCGGCTTATCCGAGGTGATGACGATTTTCTCGCCCAGGATCTTGTTCAAGAGGGTCGACTTGCCGACGTTGGGCCGGCCGACGATCGCTACGAACCCGGAGCGGAATGCTGCTTGTGACATGGGTATCTCCTAGAATCTTCTGCGTGCTTGCTACGTTTCACCATACGGGAAAAGCAGCGGGATGAAAAGTCCTCTTTACGTGCTCTCCCCGGCAGCGCGGGCCCGGCGTCGCCTTTTGAGGCCGACGCGGCAGCGCTCACCTCACCCGGTTACCGATCGGCAAGGGACCGGAAACGCTCGCCGTGGGGGCCTTCCAGCACGATGACATCTCTTCCCAGGGTGTCGTCCTCACGAACCTTGAGGATCCGGACCTCAAAGCGTTCCGCAAGCCGCCTCAGGTTGCAGCGGCGCTGTCCGACCAGGTCCGAGGTCCGCCCCGGAGCGGCCCGGAAACCGACCTCGCTCCCCGGCGTGGCTCCCTCCAACAAGCTGGCCATCACCTCGAAGCAGATTTCCGACTCGACCAGTTGCCCGAAGGCGGGATGAAAGGGACCCGCGAGGATCACGCCGGGTGTCTCGAGTTCTTCCGTCGGCTGCAGGCCGAGGCGGACCACCGGCACGCCGGCCTGCCGCGCCAGCTTGAGCAGCTCCTTGCACCAGGTTACCGCCTCACCAAGGGCAAGCGGCCGGTAGCGCCCATGACGATAGAGCTCGGCAAGCTCGGTCCCTGCGACCACGACCGTCGGATAGATCCTCAGGAAGGACGGCTTATCCTGCAGCACCCGCTTCAGCGAGGCAACGGAGCGTTCCAGGGTGTCGCCGGGAAGCCCCGGCATGAGCTGCACGCCGACTCTGAAACCGAGCTCCTTGAGGGTTGCCAGCGCCTGTTCGCTGTCCCGGCCACCGTGGCCGCGCCCCGCCAGACGGAGCACCTCGTCGTTCATCGACTGGACTCCAAGTTCCACGGTGCCAACCCCCATGCGCTTTAACAGGGATCCTGCAGCGTGATCGACAGCGTCTGGCCTGGTGGAAATCCGGAGCGAGGTAACAGTGCCGCCAGCGAGATACGGCTGCACCGCGCCGAGGAGCTTGAGCTGGACTTCCTCAGGCAGTGCGGTGAAGCTCCCGCCGTAAAAAGCGACCTCGAGCTGGCGGCCGGGTGCGCTGGCTCGGAACTCTTCAATCTTGTCCAGGATCGCCTGGGTGTCGGGGAGAGCTGTCCGGCTGCCGGAAATCTTCTCCTGGTCGCAGAAGATGCAGCGATGCGGACAGCCCAGGTGGGAGATGAAAAAGGGGACGACAACCGGCCTCAAGGAGTCCCCTCGAGCCGTTGCCAGGCTTCCTTGGCGGCCGCCTGTTCCGCTTCCTTCTTGCTGCGCCCGGCACCCTCGCCCATCAGCTCGTCGCCCAGGTAGATCTCCACGGTGAAGTGGCGGTCGTGGTCAGGACCGGTTACCTGCTTTAGCTGGTAGCGCGGGAGAACGCCGCGCACGTTGCGGGCACGCTCCTGCAGTGCCGTTTTAAAGTCCCGGCCGGCGAGCGCTGAGCCGGAAACCAGCTGCGCACCGAACTGTTCGAGCACCACCCGCCTGACCGCCTCGATGCCGCCGTCGAGATAGAGCGCCGCGAGGAGTGCCTCGAAGGCGTCGGCCAGCAGGGACCTTTTTTCCCGCCCGCCCCCTTTTTCCTCGCCGCGCCCCAGGCGCAAAGCGGCACCGAGGTCGAGGGTCGCGGCAATGCGGGCGAGGCTCACCTCGTCCACCAAGGAGGCGCGGATCCGGGTGAGTTCTCCTTCGCGGCTGGCCGGGAACTGGACCATGAGCATCTCGGAGAGCAGGAAGTCGAGCACCGCGTCGCCGAAGAACTCCAGGCGCTGGTTGTCCTTGCCGCCACCAGCCTCATTGGCATAGGTGCGGTGCGTCAATGCCTCTTCCAGCAGTTCCTTGTTGGCAAAGGTATAGCCGAGAGCTTTTTCTATGCGACTGAGTCTATCGTGGTCGAGATCCATAGAGCCTTCCGATGGGTGAAAGTCCAAACACTATAGCCAATGCACTGCTCCATGGCAATAGCCAAGGCTGCGGTGTGAGTATATGTCGCTCATACAGTGGCGACAGCGGGATAAAACGCACTAAAACAGTCAGTTGGCCGTTTTACGAGCTTCGCGACCTGGCGTGGCTGCTCTACCTGTATGGAAGAGCCAAACGCAAGCTGGCAGATCGCCGCGCTCCCCGCAGCACCGTCGGACAACCTTACGTATTTATGGTCTTATTTTATCGGGTACAGGCGACATGCTCTGGCATGCTACCTGCTAATGGAATATCAGGAATGAAATGCAGCGTTGCAGGAGGGGTGTCATGAGAGCCATTACCTTAGGAGTTGCTATCGCAGCAATGACAACGACAGCGGTTACCGCCAATGGTGCGTTGCAGAATGGGCCGGGTGGAATGCTGAACTGGCTGGCCTTGGGCCTGTGCGCCGCGGTGCTGGTCGGGCAGACCCTGCCGGCCATCAGGATGATGCTGAACTATCCCAATATCACCAACCGCCCGAGCACAGCCGACCCGCGCTAAGGCAGCGCCCCACAAGTTGTCCAAACAACCGTCCAGGTGGCCGTTCAAGTGGGCGTTCTGGTGGCCGTTCTGGTGGCCGTCCAAGTGGCAGTCCAAGGGACCGTTCAAGCGGCCGTCTGAGTATGCCTGCCAGCCTGTCTGCAGCTTCAGCGTTTATGGCTACGACAGGTGTCGATTACCCCCCTCCGCACAGAGCTCATTACCATCAGAATTATCATGCCCCGGCGTGCGCCTCACGTTCACTAACTGAACGTGGGTTTTTTGGTTTGTAAGGCGCGTGGCGGGTTTGCTTTGATGGTTTATTTTGTGTGGAAAGTGGGGGAAGGCAGAAGGGGCACTACAACCGTCACCCGACGCCGGGCCGGTAGGCGGCCCGAGCGACGGTGTCTGGTTGCAACAGCTGAAGGGTGAGGGTTGTGGTTATTTCCCGCTGCGCGAGGATTCGGAAACCTGCTGCCGGCGGGCCGCACGTCCCAGGGCGAGCCGGATGCGGAATATCGGCAGCAACTGCCCCACGACGATCATCGCGCAGAACCCGAGGAACAGCCAGATCGCGAAGTCACTCCCTTGCTGGGCGGTACTTGCAGCGCGGCGCGGAATGGCATCGGTGCAGAGCACCAAGGCGAGCAAACCGACCATCCACGGGAGCAGTTGCACCAACTGCGGGCGCACCTTTTCGTGATGCGCCGCAGCAGGAAGCAGATAGTGGCCACGACTGCGCCTGGCGTCGGCGGCCTGCTTCTCGAAGGCGCAGGCGACCGCTTGGCCCAGTTCCGCGGCCTCGCACTCCGAAGCAGGCTTCAAGGCGTGGTAGAAGATCCCCTCCTGCCTGACTTGCCGTTCCTGATCCAGGGTTACCTCGTCACAGACCATGATGATCTGCAACTGCCGGTTGCACTTTTTAAGGAGCCGAACCAACTCCGGCGAAGGGACCTCGCTGCCGAACGCACTTCCCAGCAGAAGGACCGGCGCCCGGCGCTCCCGAACGCTGCGCAGGACTTGATCGGCGGAGGCGGTTGCCTCGACGCGGTACCCTGCCCTTCTGAAGAAGACGGCGATGGTACCGCAGTAGTCGAGATCTCTGTCAGCGATGATGATGGTTTTCTCGTCCATAACCCACCTCAAACACTTCTCTTGCTGGCGAGCCAACGTCTAGTGAGCGTGCTCCGCTTCGCGGTTCGCATTTCTCTTGAAAATCATGCCGTAGATGCCTTTGAACATGGCGCCCAGCAGCATGAGCCCGGGAACGACCTGCAGTACGATCACGGCACCAATGAACAGGATGAAAAGTTTCGCGCTGGAGCCCCCTGCCTCTGAGACGTCGGCAACACCCGAGATGGCAAAGGCGCCCGCTACGACTACTGCTACGATGAACCAACTTGCGATCTTGCCGGCGGTTTTGCTGGATTTCGCTTTCATGGTTTCCCTCCCT
This sequence comes from Geomonas silvestris, assembly GCF_014193515.1. Taxonomy (GTDB): domain Bacteria; phylum Desulfobacterota; class Desulfuromonadia; order Geobacterales; family Geobacteraceae; genus Geomonas; species Geomonas silvestris. The sequence continues at coordinate 69,610 of NZ_BLXX01000007.1, forward strand.
GACGCTAGTATTTGGATGCCGAATCGTTCTCTTGACCTGGTAGTAGCATCAACCGTGCCCGATTTCACCCAAGAGCGTAAGGCACTGTTTCTTCGTCGGTTTCAGACTCTTCAAGGCGACAGTCCCGGCACTGAGGTTCCCCAGGAAGTATGTTTTCCCAATACACCCCCACGATGCGGCTGCCGGCCGGCAACGCCGTCTATTGGCTAAGAGGCCTAAAATACGGTAATTTTTTCGCGTTACAGAACTGTATATACACGATGTACGTTCGGTCGGGGGCGCTGCATGAAACACCAGGGACGGGAAATATGGGTGAGTTTGCGCAGCTCTGTCAAAGGGTACATCGTCATTTGAACTAATGGCAGGGGATCTTGAACAAGCGTCTGAACCTAAACAATACAAATCCTGAACTTGGTTGCTTTGCCGCAGCACAAAGATATGATGTAAAAAGATAATGCCCTGGTTTTGCCAGTTAAGAGGCTGCCGATGAGCATTCCGGTCTTTCAAATTGATCTGCTACAGAGTGAGCACCCTCAAAGGCTCGAAAGCGACCTTGAGAAAGTGGCACTCTCTGAGTCTGTGACACCCCCTCAAGCTGGATGTCCAGCCTGGGTTCAAGACATCTGGGTGTAAAGGAGAGACAACATGCATCCTACCTATCGAGTTCTCAATCTTCCGGTTGCGCTGGCGCTGGTCGGGGCGTTGTCTGGCTGCGCCCACTACGAAGTGAACAACGGACACGGCAACATCCCCGGCTACTACATCCATTCCGAAATGCAGGACGCGGACCGCGCGGTGGAATCCGCCCGCCAAGCCGGGAAAGATCAGGCGTGCCCGGCCGATTTCAAAGCCGCCGAGGCCGCCAAGGACAAGGCCTACGACGTCTACCGCGCCTGCCACACCGAGGAAGGGATCGCCCTTGCCAAAGAGGCCACGGCCAAGGCCAACGCGCTCTGTCCGCCGCAACCGGCCAAGGCCGCCGAGGCTCCCCCGGCGCCCCCTGCCGCAGCTGCTGTCGAGACGCCCCTTGAACCGGTACCCGCCAGTGAGCCGACCCCCGAACGTTTCAAGTACTGCGTGTCCCTCAACATGGAGTTTGACATCGGCAGCGCCGAGGTCCGCCCCCAATACCGCGATGAAATAGGGAAGGTCGGGGAATTCATGAAGAAGTATCCGACCACCACCGCCGTCATCGAAGGGTATACCGACGAGGTCGGCTCCGACGAGGTCAACATGCAACTCTCCCAGCAGCGCGCCAAGAGCGTCGTGAAGTACCTCGAGGAGAATTTCGGCATCGAACCTTCCCGGCTTTCCGCCAAAGGGTACGGCAAGAGCCGGCCCATCGCCGCCAACAGCAACGACACCGGACGGCAGAAAAACCGCCGCATCGACGCAGTCATCGACTGTGCCTTCGACGTCCAGGAGGTTACCGCACCTCCGGATCGGCTCTGTATCGCCCTCAACGTGGAATTCGCCACGGACAGCGCCGAGATCAGACCTCGCTACTTCGAGCGCATCGATAAGGTCGGCGAGTACCTGAAGAAGTATCCGACCACCACCGCTGTCATAGAGGGGCACACCGACGGGACCGGCGACCTGGGGCACAACATGAAACTCTCCCGGCAGCGCGCCGAGAGCGTCGTACACTACCTGGAGACCAAGTTCGGCATCCAGGGCGACCGGCTCTCCGCCAAGGGTTACGGCCCGACGCGGCGCATCGCCTACGACAGCACCGCGGAAGGACGGCAGAAAAACCGCAGGATCAACGCCATCATCGACTGCGTGGTGAGATGAGACTGGTAACATCCCTCTGAACTGGCAGGCGCACCTCTCACGCGGGGTGCGCCTGCCACCGTCTGTTGTACCCCACCCACTTCGCTGCAGGGACCACCCGAGGTTTCAGAACAAACCGCCGGCTTTTCTTGAATGAACCTAGCGAGGTTCACCTGCACGCGCCGCTCACTGCCAGGACCTGAGACAGTTTCATTTTCCGCCTCGCACATACCCCTCAAAGCTCAGTCGTGACGCGGCCTGGGGACCATTAAAATGTTGCATATTTACCCCCCCTCCCCTATAATTCGGTGATTTTATAAAAAGGTTAGAACAAGGGCATCGGCATGTTCATTACATTTGAAGGCGTCGAAGGGTGCGGCAAGACCACCCAGCTAAGACTCTTGAAGGAGCGCCTTCAGGCACGGGGGCACCGGGTGACGGCGACCCGTGAGCCAGGTGGCTGCCCGATTGCCGACCAGATGCGTGCCATTCTCCTGGACGCCCAAAACAGCGCGATCACCCCGCTTGCGGAGTTGCTGCTCTACGCCGCGGCCCGCGCCCAGCACGTTCAGGAGGTGATCGTTCCGGCACTCGAGCGCGGCGAGGTGGTACTCTGCGACCGCTTCACCGACGCGACCGTGGCCTACCAGGGGCACGGCAGGGAGCTGGATCTCGCCACCATCGAACAGTTGAACCGGCTCGCCACCGGCGGGCTGGAGCCGCAGCTTACCCTGCTCATCGATTGCCCCGTCGAAACCGGCCTATCGCGAGCCAGGGCGCGCATCGAGGCCGCCACCGGTGCTCGAGAAGAGAGATTCGAACTGGAGAGCATCCTCTTTCACGAACGCGTGCGCCAGGGATACCTGGGCCGTGCCGCCGCAGCGCCGCAGCGCTTCCTGGTGATCGACGGCTCGGGCGACGTCGCGGCGACCGAAGAACGCGTGCTCGCTGCCCTGTCCGGCAAGTTATCTGTGCTTGGGGAGGCTGTCTCGGTGCCGCAACAGGCGGAACGGTAATGCCCTTTTCAGAGATCATCGGCCAAGACCGTGCAATCGGCGTATTGCGCCGCTCCATCGCCATGCAGCGGGTGGCGCATGCCTATCTCTTCTCCGGCATCGAGGGGTGCGGCAAGCGCAAGACGGCGCTTGCCTTCGTACAGGCGGTCTTCTGCGGCCGGGACGAAGCCTGCGGAACCTGTTCCTCGTGCCGGAAACTGGCCAGCGGACAGCATCCCGACCTGCACATCCTGGAACCCGACGGCGCGTTCATCAAGATCGACCAGGTGCGCGAGCTGCAGAAGGAGCTCTCCTACCGGCCCTTCGAGGCGCCTAAGAAGGCCTGCATCATCGACGGCGCCGAAAAGCTGAACGCCTCGTCGGGAAATGCACTCCTGAAAACCCTGGAGGAGCCGCCGGGAAATGCGCTGATGATCCTGATCGCCCCGGAGCGCTCCGCGGTGCTGCAGACCATCCTGTCCCGCTGCCAGTCCCTGGCCTTCCAGCCGCTGTCGGCCGAGCTCATCGAGGAGCGACTGGTGCGCGACGGCTTTGCCGGCGAGGCCGCGCGCGTCGCGGCGACCCTGTGCGGCGGCAGCCTGAGCCGCGGCCTGGAGATCGCCGCCGACGGGGTACTCGAGGGGCGTGCAGCCTTCCTCACCCGGATCACCTCGCTCTCGCTGAAAGACGTGGGGGCGCTCTTCGCGGCCGCCGAGGAGTTCGCCGCCAACAAGGACGGGCTGCCGGAACTCCTCGAACTGCTGCTGTCGTTTCTGCGCGACATACTGATCTACCGCAGCACCCCTGAGTCCCTGGTGAACAGCGATCTCGCCCCCCTGGTTGCCAAGGAATCGGCACGGCGCAGCGACAGCCAGATCATGGAACTCATCGAACAGCTGATGGCGATGCGCCACATGTTCGTTCGCAACGTAAACGCGAGGCTGGCGCTGGAAGTCTTCTTCATGCGCTTTTGCACCTTGCGCCTGGCCTAGTCAGCACGCAGTGCTGTCCCCTCCCCTTGCGGCGTCGAGTGGGGTGGCGAAACGACAGAATCGGCGCCGGCATCGTGATAACGTCGGGGCTCTTCCCGACAACCCGCAGCACACGACCCCACGGATCGAGGCTCCACGCACCTTCCCCTCGACAGATCCGTCTCAGTAATCGGAGGCATGTTTGGCAAGAATAGTACGGATACAGTTCAGCACCGCCGGTAAACTCTATGACTTCACGGTCGGCAAAGTCGAGCCGAAACCGGGTGACAAGGTCATCGTCGAAACCGAGCGTGGCAAAAGCATAGGTCACGTCGTCGCCGGCCCCATCGAGGTGGACGACTCGCTGTTGCCGGAGGGGACCAAGCCGGTACAGCGCATGGCAGAGCAGTCCGACCTGGCCATCCAGGCCGCGAACGTGCTCAAGGAGCGCGAGGCACACAAGTTCTGCCTGAGCCGCATCAAAGAACGCGGCATGGACATGAAACTCGTCAAGGTGGAGTACCTCTTTGACGGGAGCAAGGCGATCTTCTACTTCACCGCCGACGGCCGCGTCGACTTCCGCGAACTGGTGAAGGACCTGGCCCACGCCTTCCACACCAGGATCGAGATGCGCCAGATCGGCGTGCGCGACGAGTCGAAGATGGTGGGCGGCATCGGCATCTGCGGCAGGGAACTCTGCTGTTCCTCGTACCTGCGCGAATTCGAGCCGGTCAGCGTGAAGATGGCCAAGGAGCAGAGCCTCGCTCTCAACCCGAGCAAGATCTCCGGCCAGTGCGGCCGGCTTTTGTGCTGCCTCTCCTACGAGTTCGAGACCTACTGCAGCCTGAGAAAAGGGCTCCCCAAGTGCGGCAAGCGGGTGCAGTGCGGCTGCGTGGACGGCGAGGTGGTCAAGGTGAACGTCTTGGCCGGCACCGTGACGGTGAAGCAGAACGACGACAGCCTGGTGCAGTTAAACGGTGACCAAATCGCTCCGGAGAACGTAAGCGACCGGATCAAGAAGCCCCAGGGGCAGCCCGGCGACAAGGGCAAAGGGCAGCAGGGCCAGGCCCAGGGCCAGGGGCAGAAAAAGCCGCGTCGCGACCGCCCCCAGGACGTCAAGGAAAGAAAAAAGGAGAAACCACAATGAAACCCGCGTTCTACGTCACCACCCCCATCTACTACGTAAACGACGTCCCGCACATAGGCCACGCCTACACCACGCTCGCGGCCGATGTCCTGGCCCGTTACAAGCGGCTCAAGGGTTTTGACGTCTTCTTTTTGACCGGCACCGACGAACACGGGCAGAAGGTGGAGAAGGCGGCCTACGCCGCAGGCGAGACCCCGCTGGAGCTGGCAGACCGCGTCATGAAGCGCTTCCAGGCCCTGTGGGAGAAGCTCGAGATCTCCAACAACGACTTCATCAGGACCACCCAGGAACGCCACAAGAAGGGGGTCACCGAACTCTTCGAGCGGGTGATGGAGAAGGGTGACATCTACCTGGGCGAGTACGAGGACTGGTACTGCACCCCGTGCGAGACCTTCTGGACCGAGACCCAGCTCATCGACTTCAAGTGCCCGGATTGCAACCGCCCCACCGAGAAGCTCAAGGAGGAGTCCTACTTCTTCAGGATGAGCAAGTACCAGGAGCAACTGCTCGCGCACATCGAGGCGAACCCGGAGTTCATCCAGCCCAAGAGCCGCAGAAACGAGATCATCGCCTTCGTGAAAGAGGGGCTGAGGGATCTCTCCGTCTCCCGCACCACCTTCCAGTGGGGGATTCCGGTTCCCGGCAACGACAAACACGTGGTCTACGTCTGGTTCGATGCGCTCACCAACTACATCACCGCGCTCGGCTACCCGGACGAGGCGGGGAACTTCGGCAAGTACTGGCCCTGCGACGTGCACCTGATCGGCAAGGACATCCTGCGCTTCCACACCGTCTACTGGCCGACCTTCCTGATGGCGGCCGGTCTCCCCATCCCGAAGCGGGTCTTCGCCCACGGCTGGTGGACCGTCGAGGGGCAGAAGATGTCCAAGAGCCTGCAGAACGTGGTCGAGCCGAACATGCTGATCGACAAGTACGGCGTGGACGCGGTGCGCTACTTCCTGTTGCGCGAGGTCCCCTTCGGGCTCGACGGCGACTTCTCGCATCAGGCGCTCATCCACCGCATCAACTCCGACCTGGCGAACGACCTGGGGAACCTTTTGAACCGCTCCACCGCGATGCTCGGCAAGTACTTCGGCGGCGTGCTGCAGGCGCCGGGCGAGGAGACCGAGCTGGATAAAAACTACCGCGAGAAGACCGTGGCCCTGCTGGAGCAGGTCGAGAAGCACATCGAGGATCTCGCCTTCAGCCGCACCCTCCAGGCGATCTGGGAGGTGATCTCGGCCGGCAACAAGTACATCGACGAGACCGCGCCGTGGACGCTTGCCAAGGACCCGGCCCAGAAGGAGCGGCTGGGAACCGTCATGTACTACATGCTGGAGTCGCAGAGGATCGTCTACCTGCTGCTCTCCGCCTTCATGCCGAAGACCGCGGAGAAGGGGCTTGGCTACCTGGGCTGGACCCAGGTGGACGACGCCGCACTTGCCTGGGGCGGGCTCAAGCCCGGCAGCAGCATCGCGAAGGCCGAGGCGCTCTTCCCGCGCATCGAGGAGAAGGCGGAGTAGCCCAAGGTCCGAACGTGGCAATGAAAAAGGGGACGCTCGCAGGAGCGTCCCCTTTTTTGGTGGTTCGGAATGGGGGAATAGGGGCCGCTGTTTTCTCCTCCTCAGCTCCCGCCGGGGAGCGGTCGCAGCTCTCCGGGCGCCAGCATGAAGAAGAAGCGGAACCCGCAGTACTTGTAGAACTCCGTGAAGAGGAGCTTGAAGCTGCCACCGTGAATCCACCAGTCTTCCTTGAGGTTGCGGGAATCGACCGGATGCGGATAGATGGCGATGTCCTTGGCAAGCGCGTTTCTGAAAATAAGCGTGGCCCGCTTCATGTGGTAGCGCGAGGTGATGAGCGAAATGGAGGTCACCTTGTGCCTGGTGATCAGATCGCGGGCGTAGATGGCGTTCTCCAGGGTGTTGCGGGAGACGTTCTCCAGGTAGACCTGGTCCGGCTTGGTGCCGCGGTAGAGTTCCCCCTTTTTGACCAGCGGATCCACCCCGATGAGGAGTAGCAGGCGCCCCTGCCCCTCCTTGTACATCTTGATCCCCTCCTCCACCCGTCCACGCCCGCCGGCGAGCACCACGATGGCATCGGTGTGCACCTCGCGCGGGGTAACGGAGAAGGTTTTATAGACGAAATCGACAAAGAGCACGCTCAAGACGAGGAGCGTGACGATCAGCAACGAGAAGAGACCTTTTATCAAACCCATGATTGCACCGTTAAATCCATCACCACCGGTATTTTTTACTTGCACCTGGTGGTTTCATCTGCTATAAGTGACGACTTCAGTAAACACCGGAGGGTAGAAAGAAATGTCCAGAATATGCGAGATTTGCGGTAAGGGCCCTAGCTTCGGGAATAACGTCAGCCACGCTAACAACAAAACCAGCAAAATCTGGCGCCCGAACCTGCAGAAGATCAAGGCCGTGAGGAACGGTACCGTCAGGAGCATCAAGGTCTGCACCCGCTGCATCCGCTCCGGACACGTAACCAAAGCCCTCTAGGATCTGACCCTCTGCAAAGAATCTAAAGCCGCTCGCGCCTCAAGGCGCAGCGGCTTTATTTTTGTCCGGAGCGGGCTTGCCCTAAAGCCTATCGGCAAAGGGCGGTCACCTCGATCTCGACCAGCGCGGCGCGCGGCAGCCCCTTGACCTCGACGGTGACCCGCGCCGGCGGGTTCTCCGGGAAGAAGCGCCCGTAGATGGCGTTCACGGTGGCGAAGTCCCCCATGTTGGCCAAGTAGATGACGCTCTTCACCACGTCGCCGAACCCCAGGCCGGAAGCCTCCAGAAGTGCCCCGATGTTCTTCATGACCAGCTCGGTCTCCGCACTGACTCCACCGCCGCACATCTCGCCGGTCGCCGGATCGAGCGCAATGGCGCCGGAAAGGAACAGGAAGCCTCCCGCCTTCACGCCCTGCGAATAAGGCCCGATCGCCTTGGGTGCCTGCTCGGTGCTGATGATCTCCTTGCTCATGGTTCCTCCTCAAAATAATGCGGGTTCCGGACCCGTGAGATTATCAACGTACGAAATCTTTTTGTAGCTACTACCCGCTTCAGGCGACTCACGCCGACTCACCCTAGCTCTTCAGCCTTTCCACCTTCAATACGCCGCGCACCTTGTTGATCGAGGCGAAGACCCGCTTCAGGTGATCCAGGTCGGTCACGTCCACCTCGAAGAGGTTCTCGCCGCGCTTGTCCATAGTGCTCTGGATGGAGGCGCTGGAGATGTTCGCCTCGCTGTTGGTGATGGCCGTGGCGATGTGCGCCAGAATCCCCTTCTCGTCGTTGCAGATGACCCGGATCTTGACCGGCAGCGCGCTCTTCCGGCCCCGGTTCCAGGCCACCTCGATGCGGCGCTCCGGTTCGAGGGCAGCCGCGAAGGGGCAGTCGGCGGTGTGTACCGTGACGCCGCGGCCGCGGGTGATGAAGCCGGTGATCTCGTCGCCGGGCAGCGGATTGCAGCACTTGCCGAAGCGGACCAGCACGTCCTCCACACCGTCGATCTGGATCGCGCTGGAGGACTTCCCCTTCAGCTTGTCGATCACCTTCCCGATGCGGGTTTCCTTGCGTTCCTGGGCCGCCTCCAGCTTCTCGGCCGGCACCAGTTTGCCCAGGATCTGGTTCGCCGAGAGCTTACCGTACCCAACCGAGGCCATCAGGTCGTCCTCGGCCTGGAAGCCGAACTCGACGGCCACCCGCTTCATCTCGCCCGTCTTTTGCAGCTTGGCGTAGTTAAGCGAATAGCGGCGGAACTCCTTCTCGCAGATCTCGCGCCCCAGCTGGATGCTCTTTATGCGCTCCTCGGTCTTCACCCAGGCCCGGATCTTGTTGCGCGCCCGGGAGCTCTTGACGATCTTCAGCCAGTCCTTACTGGGGGTGTGGTGCGGCGAGGTGATTACCTCGACGATGTCGCCGGTCTTAAGCTCGTACTTGAGCGGGACCAGCTTGCCGTTCACCTTGGCCCCCACGCAGCGGTGCCCGACGTCGGTGTGCACCGAGTAGGCGAAGTCGATGGGGGTGGACCCCTTGGGGAACCCCTTCACGTCCCCTTTCGGGGTGAAGATGAAGACGTCTTCGGGGAAGAGTTCCACGCGCACCGTGTCCATGAACTCCTTGGAGTCGGCGAGCTCCTGCTGCCACTCGAGAAGCTGCCTGAGCCAGGTGAAGCGCTTCACTTCCTTCTCGTCGTACCCCTTCCCTTCCTTGTACTTCCAGTGCGCCGCGATCCCCGCCTCGGCCACGCGGTGCATCTCCGAGGTGCGGATCTGCACCTCCATCCGCTCGCCCAAAGGCCCGATCACCGTGGTGTGCAGCGACTGGTACATGTTCCCCTTGGGCATGGCGATGTAGTCCTTGAAGCGCCCGGGGATCGGCTTCCAGGTGGAGTGAATGATCCCCAAGACCTCGTAGCACTCGCGCACGTCCTCGACGGTAACCCTGATGGCGATCAGGTCGTAGATCTCGTCGATGTCCACGTTGCGGCTTTGCATCTTGCGGTAGATGGAGTAGAGGTGCTTGCTTCGCCCGGATACCTCCCCCTTGATGCCGTGTTCGGAGAGCTGGTTCTTGATGATCTCCTTGACGCTCGCCACGTAGCTCTCGCGCTCCTGCTTCTTCTTGGCCACCTTGCCGGCCAGGTCGTAGTAGAGCTGCGGCTCCAGGTAGCGGAAGGAGAGGTCCTCGAGCTCCCCCTTCACCCAGGAGATCCCCAAACGGTTGGCGATCGGGGCGTAGATGTCAAGGGTCTCGCGGGCGATGGCGCGCTGCTTCGCCTCGGGCTGGTACTGCAGGGTGCGCATGTTGTGCAGCCGGTCGGCAAGCTTCACCAGGATGACCCGGATGTCGTTTGCCATGGCGAGGAGCATCTTTCTGAAGTTCTCGGCCTGGCTCTCTTCCTTGGTCTTGAAGTGGATCTTGCCGATCTTGGTGACGCCGTCCACCAGGCGCGCCACCTCGCCCCCGAACATCTCGGCGAGTTCCTGGTGCGTGGTCAGGGTGTCCTCGACGGTGTCGTGCAAGAGACCGGTGACCACGGCCGGGATGTCCAGGCGCAGGTCGGCCAGGATCCCTGCGACCTCCATGGGGTGGATCAGGTACGGCTCTCCGGAGAGCCTGGTCTGCCCCTGGTGCACCTTGGCGCAGAAGACGTAAGCCTTTCTGATCAGATCGAGGTCGGCACCCGGATTGTACGAGGCGACCTTCTCAAGTATGTCGTTGAGTCGTATCATCGAATCTTGACGTCCCGGTAAGCAAAAGGGCCAACGGCGGGACCTTCCCCCAAAAAGCCGTCAGCCCCTTAAGTCGAGCGAAACAAAAAGGGGAGACGCGCTCCCCTTCTTAACTAACGACCTTTCTTGCCAATTTCACAGCCGATCTTGCCGGCGGCGATCTCCCTTAGGGAAACCACCACGTTCTTGTTGGCACCGCGGTTGTCGATGAGCGGACGGGCGCCCTTGAACAGCTGCTTGACCCTCTTGCTGGCCAGCATGACGAGGAGAAAGCGGTTATCCACTTTTTCCAGACAATCTTCTACGGTAACCCTTGCCATAGTAACACCTCTTTGTCGTGGTATCGTGTCGTTTTTTCTAGATATTGAACTGCGCCGAGAGCCCCTGGATGACCCTGAAGGCCCGGCACTGTTCGGCGACCAGTACGCTTTTCAGCTGTTCCAGCGCCACGGGAAACTCGTCGTTGACGATGATGTAGTCGTACCAGCGCGATTCCTTGATCTCGCCCGCGGCATTCTGGATGCGGCGCTCGATCACCTCTGCGGTATCGGAGGAGCGGCCGTTCAGACGCCGCCTGAGCTCTGCGATGGAGGGGGGCAGGATGAAGATATAGACGCCTCCGTCGAAGCGTCCCTTCAGCTGCTGGGCTCCCTGGCAGTCGATGTCCAGGATCAGGTCGATCCCCTGGGAGCGGCATTCCTTGAGGGTGGCGAGCGATGTGCCGTAGAGGTTGCCATGAACTTCGGCCCACTCTGCGAATTCCCCGGCCTCAATCATCCGGGAAAATTCCTCCTTACCCACAAAAAAATAATCACGACCAGGCACCTCTCCGGCTCTGGGGGCGCGCGTCGTGTAGCTGACAGAATGCCGCAACTCCGGGAATTTGTCAATAATTTCCTTGCAGAGCGTGGTCTTGCCGGCACCGGAGGGGGCCGAGATGACAAAGAGCACTCCTTCGCGTTTCATGGTTCCCTCCATTTTTGCTACTCGACGTTTTGCACCTGTTCGCGGATCTTCTCGAGCTCGCCCTTAAGCTCCACCACGCAGGCGGCGATCTCGGCGTCGTTCGCCTTGGATCCGATGGTGTTCACCTCGCGGTTGATCTCCTGCAGGAGGAAGTCGAGCTTGCGCCCCACCGGTTCGCTGCGCTCCAGGGTCTCGTCGAACTGGCGCAGGTGGCTCTCCAGGCGGACCAGTTCCTCAGTGATGTCACACTTATCGGCCAAAAGCGCCACTTCTAGAGCGACCCGGTCCTCCGGGAGGCCGCTTTCCTGGGTGAGCGCCTGGATGCGTTCCTTGAGCTTCGCCGCGTATTCGGCCACCACCGACGGTGCGCGCTTTTCCACCCGGGCGATCAGCTCGGCAAGCGTCTCGCGGCGTTTTCTGAAGTCCGCCCTAAGCGACTCCCCTTCGAAGCTGCGCATCTGGTCCACCCGGGCAAGTCCCGCCTCGAGCGCCTCGACCAGTTCCGCCGGGATCTCCTCGATGGCCGCTTCGGCCTCGGCACTCACCGTGATGACGTCGCGCTGAGAGGCGATGAGGGCGAGATCAACCTCCTCCTCGAGCCCCAGCGCCTCGCGGATGCTGGTGAGGGCGCGGTGGTAGCCGCGCGCCAGCGGCAGGTTCGCAGTGGGAACCCCGGCTTGGGCGGCCGACTCGAGCTGGATGAAGACATCGATCTTGCCGCGGTTCAGCTTCTCGGCGACCCGCTTCTTGATCTCGTTTTCAAACGGCATCAGCACGCGCGGCAGCTTCACCGAAATCTCGCCGTAGCGATGGTTCACGCAGCGCAGCTCCACGACGATACGCCCTCCGGCGTACGCCGCCTCACCCTTGCCGTAACCGGTCATGCTCTTGATCATCATATCCTCCAGGGCGAGCGCCCCTAGCGTTTAGCCTCGAAAAGTTTCTTTTCCCAGCGCCAGGCGTCCTGGACGATGGTGGTGAGATCCGCGTAACGCGGGGTCCAGTCCAAAAGGGTGCGGATCCGGTCGGCGCCGGCCACCAGGTTGGGCGGGTCGCCGGGACGGCGCGGCCCCTCCAGTACCTTGAAGTCCACCCCGCTCACCTGCTTCACCACCTCGATCACCTCGCGGACGCTGCTCCCCTTGCCGTACCCCACGTTGATGGTGCTGGAAGTCCCCCCCCCGGAAAGGTAGTCGAGCGCCCTCAGGTGCGCCGAGGCGAGGTCCTCGATGTGGATGTAGTCGCGGATCCCGGTGCCGTCGGGGGTGTGGTAATCGGTGCCGAAGATGGAGACCGCGTCGCGCATCCCGAGGGCAGCCTGGCAGCAGACCTTGATGAGGTGGGTGGCGTCCGGGGTACGCTGCCCCATGCGGGCCTTCGGGTCGGCGCCGGCCACGTTGAAGTAGCGCAGGGCGACATACGAGAAGCCGTGGGCAAAAGCGGCATCGCGCAGCATCCACTCGCTCATCAGTTTCGAGGTGCCGTAGGGGTTGATGGGAACGGTCGGCGTCGTCTCGGAGGCCTCGCCCCCTTCCGGGATGCCGTAGACTGCGGCGGTCGAGGAGAAGATGAAGCGCTCCACCTGGTGCTCGACGCAGGCCTGCAGGAGGTTCAGGGTGTTGCGGGTGTTGTTGCCGTAGTACTTAAGCGGCAGGTGCACCGATTCCGGGGCCACGATGGCCGCGGCGAAGTGGAGCACGCTCTTGCACCCGGTCTCCTTGAGCACCCGGTCCAGGTGTTCCCGGTCCGCGAGATCCCCCACGATCAGGCGCTCGCCGTGAATCAGGGCATCCGCCGAGCCCGTGGAGAGGTTGTCGAACACCACAACCTGGTGCCCCGCTTCGGAAAGCTGCCGCACCACGTGACTGCCAATGTAACCGGCACCTCCGGTCACCAGTATTGCTCCCATCGGGTCCTCCTCGTTCGTTGCAGTGGCAAGCGCGATAAAAACGAAACAAGGGCCTAGCCTTTGGACTAAACCCTCGAGTCTGGCAGAGCGTGCCGGCAGGGGTCCCCATCAGGAACCACAGCCTTGCCGGGTGGCTGCTGCAAACCGGCCCGTCGTACAGGATCTGGCTCCCGCAGGACAAGCATTAGTTCGACATATATAGCACTTGGCCCCGCTCCATGCAACAGCTAATCTGTTTCGAATCCGGCACACAGTGGGTGCGTCGACAGCTGGATGAGCGAAGTCGCCTCATGGTAGATACTTATTGGGTGGGGGAATCAGTTCCTGGTGCGTCTGTCGTTACTCCAGGCCATGCGCAACTCGTAGGGGAGGCAACTGTTGATGTTCAGTACTTCTGCGGCAAGCACATGACTGTGATAACGGATCGAGAATTCTTCCAGGCGGGTTTTCAGCTGGAACAGCACGTCGAAGCTTTGGTGACGCAGGTACTCCCGGTGCAGGGACATGATCTCGTCAAAGACCCGCTGGGTCTCCGATTCGGTGGGAAGGTCGCTTTCCGCGGCCCTGTCAAAGGCTCCGGAGGGGATGGTAAACCGACCGCGCGCTTCCTCGATGAACGAGTCGAGCGTCTCCGGATCGAAATGGTACTTGCCGCTGCCAATCCCAAAGATGTGTTTCTGCATTTCCCGCCCCTTGAACCATTCAATTGAATACTCAAAGCAAATGTGACACGCCGGAGTCTGGAAAAAAGCCTGATACTCTCAGGAGCGTTTGTCACGGAATCTATTGCAGCACCGTCAGTCATAGCAGACCGGTACTGACAGTGTGCAGTCTCTTTAGACCATTCCGTACCATGCTAAAAGACATATCGGTGTGTGGTGTTGCAGACTTTAATAATTATTGTTGGCTCCCTCAGCCGTTCCCGTCCCGGACGCAAAAAGGCCGCGTCCCCTGCGGGAGGCGGCCTTGAGGTGTCGTTAGGGAGCGGTCACAACGCTAAGCCGCCCCAGGAGTCGCTCCAAACTCGGTTAAGCCGTCCGGTGAGGTGGCAGCGCCGCTTCCCCTCGGGGCTCCCGCCAGGCAGACGAGAGGGGGTTGACAGCCTGCCGGGCAATAGTTATAGTACGTTAATAAAAATTTTCTGGAGGAACTGCGCAGTGAGCAAGGTAAATCCCTTCGACTTGGCCTACGAACAGTACCGACTTCTCAAAGAAAAACTGACCGCGACCGGCGACCCCAAGGAAAAAAATCAACTCTTCAAAAGGCTTCTCAACCTGCTGGCGGTAATGGAGTTCCTCACCTCACTCAACAAGGTCCCCTGAACATAACGAGAGCCGCCCCCCAAAAAGGCCTGCACCTGCAGGCTATATTTTTGGCGCCGTAAGGTCGAGCCGGCTCAGCAATTCCCGCAGCGCCCCGAGCGTGTAGGGCTTCTGCATGAACCCCGCCAGGCGCCGCCCGGGAAACTTGCCGGCCACCTCCTGCTCGGTGAAACCGCTGGAGAGCACCACCCGCACGCCGGGATCGAGGCGGATCAGCTCCCGGAAGGTCTCCTCGCCGTTCAGGTTTGGCATGGTGAGGTCCATGAGCACCAGCGAGATCTCGTCCCGGCGCTCCTGGTAGCGTTTGAGCGCCTCCGCCCCGTCTTCCGCGCAGATCACCGCAAAGCCCAGGGCGCGCAGCAGTTCACGCCCCACCTCGCGCACCGCTTTCTCGTCGTCCACCAAAAGAACCGTTCCGCTGCCGCGCCAGGCCTGCGAGGTCTCGACTTTGCTCGTCTCGCAGCTTGTCTGCCTGCTGGCCGGCAGGTAGATCCGGAAGCAGGTCCCCCGCCCGGGCTCGCTCTCAACCGAGATGGCACCCTTGTGGCCGCGCACGATGCCCAAAATGGCGGCCATCCCGAGGCCGCGCCCGGTGAACTTCGTGGTGAAGAACGGCTCGAAGATCCGGGCAAGTGTATCGGCATCCATGCCGCAACCGGTATCGCGGACCTCCAGGAAATCGTAGAACCCCGGCGGTAGGTCGTCGTTGAGCCAGGTGCTGGCCAGCAAGCTCCGGTCGCACTCCAGGCAGCCGGTCCGGATGGTGATGTCACCGCTTTGCTCTCCGATCGCCTCCGTGGCATTGATGGCGAGGTTCATCACGATCTGGCGCAGCTGGGTGGCATCTGCCACCAGGCACGGGATCCCCTCGTCGAGCTCGAAGTGAAGGGTCACCTTCTTGCTGAGCGAAACCTCGAGCATCGCAGTCATATCCTGCACCAGCCGGTTCAGGTCGACGGCCTGCAGTACGAAGTGCCCCTTGCCTGAGTAGGCGAGCATCTGGCGGGCCAGGTCGGCAGCCTTGTCCGAGGCGTGCTCGATCTGCTCAAGGTGGTACTGCGCCGGAGAGTCGGGGGGGAGCCGGTGCAGGGCGAGGCTTGCGTTCCCCATGATGGCCAAAAGGATGTTGTTGAAGTCGTGGGCGATCCCCCCCGCCAGCACCCCCAGGCTCTCCAGCTTCTGCACGTGGAGCATCTGCTGCTCCATCCTGAGCCGCTTCTCCTCGGCGCTTTTCAGCTCGCTGAGGTCGGTCACCGTGCCGACCATGGTAACCACCCCTCCCCCTCCGCTAACCACGCGCCGCGCCGTGAGGTAGCCCCAGAACGGGGAGCCGTCGGCGCGGCGGTAGTGGCGCTCGGTACTCAGGCATTCGGTTGCGCCGCTAAAGAGCTGCCTCAGGTTCTCCGTGGCGGGTTCCACCTGGTCCGCGCCGATCAGGGCGCGGTAGTCGCTCCCCAGCAGCTGTTCTGGGGCAAGCCCCAGCATCTCGGCCATGCGCGGGTTGGCGAACCGGACCACCCCCTGGTCGTCGAGCTGGATGATTCCCGCCTGGGTCACCTCGAACAGCACCCGCAGGGTCCGCTCGCTCTCCTTGAGCGCCTCCGCCGCCTGCTGCTGTTCGAGCCTCGCCTGGTGCAGATCCTCCTCCACCAGTTTGCGCTCGGTGATGTCGCGGATGCTGCTCAGGCACGCCGGGCGGCCCCGGTAGTCGATGATGCGCGCCGTCACCTCGACCAGGCGGCGCTCGCCGTTCTTTAAGAGGTGTTCCGATTCGAAGACGGCGCTGCCGGCGCTGAAGATCTGCTCCAGCCGCTTGAGTGCAGGGAACTCCCTGTTGCTGCTGAAGTCGGCGAGGTTCAGTTCGAGCAGCTCCTCGCGGCTTGAGCCGTACCAGCGCCAGGCGGTCTCGTTGGCGTCGAGGATCTTCCCCCCGCGGTCGAGAACCAGTACCGAGTCGCTTACGCAGTTCAAGAGTTCGGCCCGCACGGCGAGTTCCTGCTCGTGAAGTTTCTGCACGGTGATGTCCCGGTTCGAGATCCGGCGCCCCTGGTAGTTTCCGGCCGAAAAGACCGGACGGCAGGCATGGTGGATCCAGCGCAGGGTACCGTCGCGGGCGATGATCCGGAACTCGTGGGTGCCCGCGCACTCCTTGGGTTGCAGACGGCTTTGCCGGACATGATGCACATAGGCCTCCCGGTCCTCGGGGTGCACCAGTCGCGCCAAGAGATCCGGATCCGCCAGGAAGGCGTCGGGAGGGTGACCGGTGTGTTCCTCACACGACGGGGAGAGGTACCTAAGCTCCCCCGAGGCGTCGATCCAGTACTCCCAGTCCTGGGTCCAGTCGCAGATGGTCCGGAACTTCTCCTCGCTGGCGCGCAGTCTCTCCTCGTAACGGGTCCGCTTCCGGGAGCTGGCACCAATACCGACGGTCCCGGCGAACCAGAGGGCGAGGTAGCCGGCCACGAGGTCGTTGCGGGTTTGGGCCTCGGAGGCGAGGTAGGGAGCGAGCGGGATGGCGATGGTGATGCCGCCGCGCACCTCGCCGGTCCGGTACCCCTGAACACCGTGACAGGTGAGACAGGGAGGGAGCGTGGTGAAGCGCGAGATGTAGCGCAGATAAGGCTGGCCGTTGATGCTGGAGAGCTGGGTGCGTTCGGTCGCACCCTTGCGGATGAAGGCCTCGATTGCCTCCCGTTCCCAGGGATCGGGTGCATTGGCGGGGTTGAGCGGCCGGTCGCTGACCAGCTTACTGATCACCGGGGTGGCCGAGGAGTGCCGGATCGCCTCGAACACCATCCGGGTCATGTAGGCGGGGTTTACCAGGGTGAGCTCTTGACCGTCCTCGGTGCGCAGGTCGCGGCGCGGCGTGGTCAGGTAGGGGTTGGGGGCCACCTTGTCGGCCGGGGCGTAGACACCGCCCAGCCGCGCCGCCCACCCGCGGTAGAACTGGTTCAAAAGGAAGTAGTTGCGCGCCTCGCTCTCGGCCTCTTTCAGGGTGTCCTGGTGGTGGAAGTAGAGCGTCGTCAGAGTGAGCGACACCATGAACGCGGTCCAGGCGGCGATGTAGCCGACCCCGTAACGGGAGAGCGACGCGGAGAGCCTCGTGATGCGGGATGTTTTCCCGGCCTGGGCGGCCGATGGCGAAGGGGGCAACTGAGCACCTCGATTCCGTGGTAAGGATCGGCTGTGACATACCACGTATCGGGTCGCGAGTGAATATCTTTTAGCATTTTGTGGTGATTGGGACCGCCTCCCTGAGTTGGTCGTTAATACATTAACGAGCCCTTACCATAGAAACGGCTATTGGATCAGCAACCGAGGTCATCCTAGAAACCGACGGCCTTCCCCTTTTTTTTCCCGTCAAGGCTGTTAACATTACCTGAAAAGATGAGCTAAACCACATTAAACCAGCGCCGGTATCGCCTATTAATGATAGATCCACCGCGCTTCCCCGACCAGGAGCCTCCAGACCATGCACGAATCCATCGTCGTCTTTTCGCACCTGCGCTGGGACTTCGTCTACCAGCGCCCCCAGCACCTCCTGGCCCGCATGGCCAAACTCCGACCGATCATCTTCATCGAGGAGCCGATCCACCAGGAAAACAGCGCCCCCTTTTTCGAGCTGAGCCGGCCCGAACCGGGGGTCCTGGTCTGCAAACCGGTCACCCCGAGCTCTCAGGGCGGTTTCCATGACGAGCAGATCCCCTGGATTGCGGAGCTCCTCGGAGAGCTTCTGGCCAAGGAGCAGATCAGCCACTACCTCGCCTGGTTCTACACCCCGATGGCGCTGCCGCTGTTGCGCCACCTCAGGCCGCAGCTGGTGGTCTACGACTGCATGGACGAACTCTCCGGGTTCCTGAAGGCACCACGACAGCTCACCCAGCGCGAGGCCGCCCTCTTGAAGTCCGCGCACCTCGTCTTCACCGGCGGGCGGAGCCTCTACGAGGCGAAGAAGGGGCTGCACCCCGCGGTGCACTGTTTCCCGAGCAGTGTCGACGCCGCCCACTTCGCCAAAGCGCTGGACCCCGCCCTGGACCACCCGCTGCAGCGCCCCCTCCCCCGGCCGCGCCTGGGGTTTTACGGGGTACTGGACGAGCGACTCGACCTCGCCTTGCTGCACGCCCTGGCCAAGACGCACCCGGGCTGGCAGATCGTCCTGGTGGGCCCGGTGGTCAAGATCGCCCCCGAGACGCTCCCCAAGGCCCCCAACATCCACTACTTCGGGAAAAAAGAGTACACCGAACTCCCCGCCTTTCTCTCCGGCTGGGATGTCTGCATCCTCCCCTTCGCATTGAACGAAGCGACCCGCTACATAAGCCCCACGAAGACCCTCGAGTACATGGCCGCGGAAAAGCCGGTGGTCAGCACCCCCATCACCGACGTGGTGCGCCCCTACGGCGAGGTGGTCTTCATCGGCCGAAGCATCGCGGAGTTCATCACGGGGTGCGAGCAGGCGCTCAGGCAGGATGCGGAGCAGAAGCGTCGCATGGTGGCCGGCATGCGCCGCATCCTTTCCAGCACCTCCTGGGACAGCACCGTGGAGGCGATGGACACCCTGATCCGGCAGGCGCTCCGCGAGAGAACTGCCGCGCCTCGTTGAGGCAGCGCCCGCTTCAGCACCAGAAAAAGCCCCGAACCGGGGCTTTTTTCGTTTGCGGCACCACCGTCGGGGTGTCACAGCAAGGGCTTTAGCGCGGGAAAACCGTTCCGGCGCTAGGGGAGACGGGGGAGAGCCGCGTCACGGAAGTAGCGCTCTAACGCGTCGTCCAGCTCGGGAAGGGATCCGCCGCGCACGGTGGCGAGGGGGACGAAGGAGGGACGCAGCGCGGGAAAGCCGAAGCTCGCCGCGGGGCGGGGGAGGACGCCGGCGGGGTCCAGGCCGGCCAGCGCCGCGAACCGGCGGGCGAACTCGGCCCAGCTCACGGCACCCAGGTTGGAAAGGTGCCAGATCCCCCGCTCCCGGTCCAGCAGGAGATCGAGGCTCGCGCTCACCAGGTCCGGGACGTAGGTGGGGGAGACGTAGAGGTCGCACGCCGCGGGTACCCCCTCTCCGCGGCGCAGCTCGCGCAGGGTCGTGGTGACGAAGTTGTAATCGTCCCAGGGGCCGAAAAAGGCGCTGGTTCGCACCACCAGCGCCTGCGGGTGGAGGGCGAGCACCCGCCGCTCCGCCTCCGCCTTGCTGTGACCGTAGGTATTGAGGGGGGCCACGGGGTCGTTTTCGTAGTAGGCCGTCCCTTTCTTGCCGTTGAACACCATGTCTGAGGAGAAGGTGAGCAGGGCGATCCCCCGCTTGCCGCACTCCCCCGCCAGGAGTGCGGGACCGGTGGTATTCTCGCGAAAGCAGTTCTCCCGATCCGACTCGGCCTGGTCGATGCGCACGAATCCGG
Organism: Geomonas silvestris; assembly: GCF_014193515.1. GTDB lineage: Bacteria > Desulfobacterota > Desulfuromonadia > Geobacterales > Geobacteraceae > Geomonas > Geomonas silvestris. Next base: position 89,316 of record NZ_BLXX01000007.1, read on the forward strand.
CGCCGTTTACCACCGCCCAGGGGCGGAAGCGCTCCAGCGCCGCGGCCACCGATTCGGGAGAGGCGATGTCCAGTTCCTGGCGGCACAAAAGCCGGTAGTGGATGCCGCGCTGCTGGCAGAGCCGGGCGAAGGCCTGCCCCAGCGTCCCGGTCTTGCCGGTTATGAGCACCCCGCAGGCCGCCTCGCCGTCGAAGTGGCGCGGACGCCACCCCGCAGGGCGGCACTCGGGGAGAAAGCGCTCCGGCCGGCGCCACCACCCCGGGGTACCGAGACAGGGGTCGCTGAGCCCGCCGGTCTGCGAAAGCTCCCTGAGTGCCGCTCCGATGGCGGTCCGGCGCGGGCGGGGGCCCCGGATGTCGAAGGCGCCGGGCTCGTAGCAGCCGGTCTGCCGGGTGAACAGCGAGTCCCAGTCGAACGACCCCAAAAGCGCCCAGGAGGTCACCGCCTCAAGTGCCACCCCCTGGCGCCTCAGGGCGAGCGCGGCCTGCCAGGCCTCGTTGAGCCAGCGCAGCTGCTCCTCGCGGCTTGAGCCGAGGTGCACCTCGGTGATGGCGAGCGACCTGCCGTAGCGGGCCCACGCCTCGCGCAGGTGCTCCTCGTGACCCACGATCCCCTCGGGCCGGACCCGGACCGCCTCCACGTCGGCATAGCGGTCCCGGCCGTTGCCCCCCCTGACCCACTCGGGGTAGCGCTCCAGGCGGTGATCCAGGAAACGGTCGCTGGTCAGGTAGTAGTTGACGCCGATCACGTCGGGGGGGGAGGGGCGCTCGCAGAACTCGTCCAGCTCGGCGGGGCTTGCGCCGTGCAGCTCCAGCCACCACCTGAGCGGGTGCTGGTCGTTCACCCTGCCGCAAAGCAGGTCGTAGCTGAGCCAACGCCGGTGGTTTTCGAACTCCGCCTGGTAGCGCAGCCGCCCGGTGGCGAAGGTGCAGCCCAGATCCTCGGTGGCGACCAGGCGGGCCTGCGGGTTCACCTGGCGTATGGCGCGCATGGCGCGGGCAATGGCGCGGCACTGCAACAGGAGCGCGCGCACGAAGCTCAGATCGTCGGCGGCGTGGGGGTACCAGTGCCCGTAGAGGGCGCTGAAACGTGCGGTGGTGAGCGGTTCGTTGATCGGGGTGTAGGCGGAGATCCAGGGGTAGCGGCGGGCCACCTGGGCGGCATAGCGGGCGAGCTTGTCGGGGAAACCGGCATCGAGCAGGCTCGTGTAGGCGGGGCCGCTGCCGTGATGCAGCAGCCCCGCGATGGGAGCGATCCCCAGCTCCCTGAGCCTGGCCAGGCGCTCGTCGCACCAGGACCAGTCCGTCTCCTCCGGGGTGTTTGGCGCCACCAGCTCCCACAGTACCGGGTAGCGCAAGGTCTTAAGCCCCAGTCCGGCGATGAGCTCCAGGTCCGCGGGGCGGTTTAGGTGGCCACTTAGGGCCAGCTGGTTCTGGTAGGTATCTCGCACGCGGTTCACGGTGCATTCAATGCCGCCCCACAGCTCGGGAGGTTCGGTCAAACTTCTGCGGGATTCCATGACCACCTCGCGGAAAACCTAGCGGGGGACCAGCAGGGTCCCCAGTTGCCCCTTCTCACGGTACCGGTCGAGCACCCATTCGCCGAGTTGGGTGCCCCACCCCTCCCGAACCAGCGCGACGCAGGCGCCGCCGAATCCGGCCCCGGTAAGCCGGGCTCCGAAAACCTCCTCTTCCCCCTGCAGCAGTTGCACCATGAGGTTCAGGGCGGGAATCGAGACCTCGAAGTCGTCCCTGAGGCTGCGGTGCGAGAAGTTCATGAGCTCGCCGAAGCGCCGGGCGTCGACCCCCTGGGCCGCCTCGAGGACGCGCAGGTTTTCGGTCACCACGTGCCGGGCCCTTTTGGCCAGCTCCTCGGGGAGCGCGGCCAGCTCCCCCGGATCCCCGACATCCCTCAAAGCCGCTACCCCGAGAAGCCGCGCGGCCTCCTCGCACTCCCGGCGCCGCTCGTTGTAGCCGCTCTCCTCGAGCCGGCGCGGGACGCCGCTGTCCAGGACCAAAAGCTCCGCCCCCTCGGGGAGCGGCAGGAGCCTCCGCTCCAGGGTCCGGGTATCGAGGAAGAGCATGTGGTGCTCGTCGGCGAGGCTTGCCGCCATCTGGTCCATGATGCCGCAGTTCACCCCCGCGTACTCGATCTCCGCCCTTTGGGCCAGCCGCGCCACCCGGACGTCGTCCAGGTCCAGGTGGAACAGCTCGCGCAGCGCACGCAGCACGGCAACCTCGAGGGCGGCGGAACTGGAAAGGCCGGACCCCATCGGGACCTGGGAGTCCACCCTCATGAGCACCGGCGGGATCACCGCCCCGCCTTGCCGCACCAGGGTAAGGCAGCCGTGCAGGTAGGCGGCGAAACCCGGCGGTGTCGGCCCGACCGGCTCGCAGTCGACCCGCTGCCCCAGGTCCTCCGCCGCGAAGTGGTCCAGCCGGTCCGGGCTCAGCGCCATCTCCACCCGGGTCTTTTGCGGTATCGCGCAGGGTAGCACGAACCCGTCGTTGTAGTCGGTGTGCTCGCCGAGCAGGTTCACCCGTCCGGGGGCCTGGGCTACGGCTTTGGGTTCCACGCCGAAGAGTTCCAGAAACGATCGAGGCATGAGGCGCTGCTCCATGGCCTAGCGCTCCAGGACCTGGGGCCGGGGGATGCCGGCCACCGGCACCGTGGGCCAGGCGGGGTCGAGGGTGAGGTTTTCCAGACCGCTCTCGGTGATGAGGAAGGTGTCCTCCACCTTGGCACCGGGAAGGCTCGGGTTCCAGGCCACCGCGCTTGCGGCGGCAAGGGTCTGACAGCTGTCGGGGGTGGCTATCACCTCGCGGGAGAGGTAGCCGGTGCTCCCCCCCTGGTGGTGCTCCCGGATCGCCTCGGGGTGCCCGAGCGCCGCGTACGCCTTGGAGAGTTCCCGGTACACGGTGCGCAGCCGCGCCCCCGGGCGCGAGAACTCGAGGGCCCGCGCCTCCACCTGCTGCACCAGGCGGTGCCGCTCGAGGGTCGCGGCGGGGAGCGCCCCGAAGCTTAGGAAACGGGTGAGGTTCGCCCACAGCCCAAAGCCCCGGGCACAGAAGACCAGCATCGCGTAGCGTCCCAGGGGGGCCGTGGTCGGCATCGGGTGGCGGTAGAGCTCGAGGCGCCGCTCCCCTGCCGCCATGACCAGCCCCGGCTCGAGACCGCGCCGCAAAAGCGCCTGCGCCCCTGCCCCCGCCAGGTCCAGCTCGCTCCACTCGGGACGCGCCAGGTTCAAGACCTCGGTCATCGCGAGCGCCGCCTGGCGCCCCACCTCCCGGTAACGCTCGACCTCGCCCGGGACCAGGGCCCACCTGGCATGCAGGAGCTCCTCGGGAAGCGGCTCCTCTCCGGGCACCGGCCGATCCGAAAAGACCCGACACCTCTGGGTCAGCTCGCGCACCAGCGCCTCGCGCGCCTCCGGATAGGCCCAGGGGGTGGGGCGGACCGGGAACCCCACCGGGAGCTCCTCGTCCATGAGGCGCGCCGCCTCGATCTCGTCGGTAACGACGCACCCCCCCTGGGCGGTCACCACGACCTCGGCGATCCCGGTCTCCGCAGCCAAAAGTACCGCGCTGGAGCCGCCGGCACTGATCCAGGCAAACCAGTCGATGCCGCGCAAGCGGGCAGCCCCCCCCTCCCCCAGCACCCGCTGCACGGTGCGGACCTTCTCCTGTACCTCCTGGTAGCGCGAGCTGCCGGTCACAGGGTCACCGCCACGGCCCGCAACTCCTCGGCCTTTTCTTCGGGAAGGGCGTCGTTGGCGAACATCCCGGCGGCGAGCTCGGTCCCCGCCAGGTACTTGAGCCGGTCACTCGAGCGGTACGGGGGGAAGAACTCGGCATGCAGGTGCGACTCGGGGTGCGCCTTGCCGTCCACCGGCCCCTGGTACCAGGCCATCAGGTAGGGGAAGGGGCGCTGCCAGAGCCCGTCGTACTTGAGCAGGGTGGTCTTCAGAGCCCGGGCCAGGTCCGCGCGCACCGGCGGGGTGAGGGCCCGGAAGTCCGGCACCGCCTTGATGGGGGCGAGCCAGACCTCGTAGGGATAGCGGGCCCAGGCGGGGACGAAGGAGATGGCGTGCTCGCCGCGGTAGATGACCCGGGTGTCGGCCGCGAGTTCGGCGGCGATCAGGGTCTCCAGGAGCGGTTTCCCCTTCTTCTCGAGGTAGCTCTTCTCCTGGTGGTTCATGCGCTTGGGGACCGGAGGGATGAACGGGTAGGCGTAGATCTGTCCGTGCGGGTGGTGCAGGGTGACCCCGACCTCCACCCCCTTGTTCTCGAAGGGGAGCACGTACTTGATCCTCGGGTCCTGCGCGAGCACCGCGGTGCGGCTCCCCCAGACCTCCATGAGGAGCTCCAGGTGGTCGAGCGGGAGCCCGGCCAGCGAGGTTGCGGGATCCTTGGTGAAGACCACCACCTCGCACTTCCCCAGTCCCGGCATGGTGTCGACGATGCTCTTCGGGGCATCGTGGGCCAGGGGGCTCAAGGAGGGGAACCGGTTGTCGAACACCGCCACCTCGTAGTTCCCCTGGGGCAGCTCGGTGGGATTCTCCGGATCGGTAGTGACCGCGAGCGGGTTGTACTCCGGCGGCGGCATGAAGGTGCGTCCCTGGCGGTAGCTTGCGTAGGCGATCCACTCGCGGCGCAGGGGGTGCCAGCGCAGGTGCGGGTTGGCCTCCAGCGGTTCCCGGTTCGGACTGGGGACCGGGCCTGCCACCTCGATGGGGCGCCGGCCGTACAAGGTCAGGCTGCGTCCGTCGGGTTTAACGAGCTCGTGCCGGTAGAGCATACGACCTCCAGGTCACGGCACGGCGGGACGCCGGCCGGAAAAGGCAAAACGATTCGGGTTCACTTAGGGGGGATGATCGGGGGGGTCAGACACTCTCCCAGGAGAGGGCCCCCTGCGCCCGGGTGCCGCGCACCGCCTCGGCGATCTTTTCCAAGGGGATCTTCGGGGTGCGGTCGGCGAAGAGCAGGCCGTTTGCCTCCTGGAAGGTGTCGGCGAACTGGGTGTAGCAAAAGCCGCTGAACATCGCGGTGGTGCGTGCCACCTCGATGAGCGTGAGCACCACCCGTTCGAACTCGTCGATGTCGTCGTGGCGCACGTAGCCCCAGGCGCTGTGGTGCAGCTCGTCCACCGGCCGCACGTAGGCCACGCCGCCGAACTCGGTCAACATGATCGGCTGGCCGCGGTGCGGAAAGCCGTCCAGGGTGAGGATCCGCCCTCCGGGGCGCCGCCTGTCGAAGAGCTCTTCGGGCTTCACCTGCGGGCCGTAGCGCTCGCGCAGGGTCTGCGGGTTGTGGTCGTAGTCGTGGATGCCGATGATGTCGGTGGCGGAACTCTCCCAGCCGTCGTTGCCGATCACCGGCCGGGAAGGGTCCAAGGTCTTCGAGAGGTGGTAGAAGGCGTGCACGGCGTCGCGGTGCGGCTGGCTCGCGGTCAGATCCGGCCCCCCCCAGGACTCGTTGAAGGGGACCCAGACGATGATGCAGGGGTGGCTGTAGTCGCGCTCGATGGCCTGGATCCACTCGCGCATCAGCCTCTTGATGGAGCGGGTGGTGAAGCGGTAGGCGCTGGGCATCTCGGACCAGACCACGAGCCCCAGGGTATCGGCCCAGTAAAGGAAGCGGGGATCCTCCAGTTTCTGGTGCTTGCGCACGCCGTTGAAGCCCATCGCCTTCACCAGTTCCACGTCGCGCCGGAGCGCCTCGTCCGAGGGTGCGGTCATCAGCGAGTCGTGCCAGTACCCCTGGTCCAGAACCAGGCGCAGCGGGTAGAGCCTGCCGTTTAACAGGAATCGATCCCGGTGCACCTTCACGGAGCGAAGCGCGGTGTAGGAAAGGAACTCGTCCAGTACCTCCCCACCTTGGGTGAGCTTCACCTGGGCGTGAATCAGCCGGGGATGCTCGGGAGACCAGAGCAGGTCGTTGCGGTAGTCCTCGATCCCGGGGTCGGCCAGCGCCAGGCGGCGGTGCATCTGGTCCCCGATCACCCGGTAGCGGTCCTCGACCAGGAGCTGGTCCGCCGTGGTGAGCTTCACGTAGAGCTCCATGCCCTCGGCGATCTCCCCCTCGAGGAGAGCCTCGAAGCCGACCTCCCAACGCTCCAGGTGAGGGGTCCAGCGCACCCTTTTCACGTAGGTCCTCGGTACCGTCTCGAGCCACACCGTCTGCCAGATCCCCGTGGTGCGGTGGTACCAGATCGAATGCGGTTCAAGAGCCCAGTCCTGCTTGCCGCGCGGCTTTTCGAGGTCTTCGGGATCGTCCTCCACCTGCACCGTGATGCGCTGGGTTCCCGAGGGGTCGAGGGCGTGGGTGATGTCGATGAAAAACGGGGTGAAACCGCCGCTGTGCCGGGCTACGTGGATGTCGTTGACCCAGACCAGGGCGTGGTAATCGACCGCACCGAAGTGCAAAAGCACCCTCCCCGCTTCGGGGATCTGGTACTGAAAGTCTCTGCTGTACCAGCACTCCCGGTGGAAGGTGGTGTCTTCGATACCGCTACGCTTGCTCTCCGGCACGTAGGGCACCTCGATGGTCAGGGGCCACTCCCTGACGTCGGCGGGAACCCGGTAGTTTTTACCGTCGGCAAAGGTGAACCGCCAGGGACCGTTCAGGGAGAACCAGTTGGAGCGCTGCAACTGTGGACGCGGGTAGTTCATGAGCAGGACCCTCGGTTTAATTTTTATAATTACAGGATGCTAACAGGTCTCTCATAAATTTCAACCTGACGATAAAGCCTTGCCAGGCGCCTTACAGCAAACCGCCGGGCCGGTCGGGCGAGGACGCTTTATTAGTGAACGCCATTTCACGACCCATGCGCCCTCCTGGCACGGCGAGAACAAAGGGCGGCCTGCGCTGCCCTCGAACGTCCCGCGTCAATCGCCTCCCTGGAAAAGCCGGCTTTCCGCGTTCCTCATTGACACCCAACGTCGATTAGGTATCTTTAACATTTCAAAACACCGGGGATCGCTGGCGCAGGGAAAAGACCAGCAAAGCCGGGCGAGTTACGCTAGTCCTAAAACGGCTGTACAGCTAAGCGACAGGGAGACGGCTCATGAGCGGCAAAATGAAAACAATGGACGGCAACACCGCAACGGCCTACGTCGCCTACGCCATGAGCGAGACGGCGGCCATCTACCCGATCACCCCCTCCTCCACCATGGGCGAGGTCGCGGACGAGTGGGCGGCTAAGGGGCGCCACAACATCTTCGGCCAGCGCCTCTTGATCCGCGAGATGCAGTCCGAGGCGGGGGCCGCCGGATCGGTGCACGGCTCGCTCGTCGCAGGCGCGCTCACCACCACCTTCACCGCCTCCCAGGGGCTTTTGCTCATGCTCCCCAACATGTACAAGATCGCCGGCGAACTCCTCCCGGGAGTCTTCCACGTCTCGGCCCGCGCCCTCGCCACTCACGCCCTCTCCATCTTCGGGGACCACCAGGACGTCATGGCCGCCCGCGCCACCGGGTTCGCCCTTTTGTGTTCTTCGTCGGTGCAGGAGTGCATGGACCTCGCCCTGGTGGCCCACCTGGCCGCGCTGGAGGGGAGCATCCCGTTCCTGCACTTTTTCGACGGTTTCCGGACCTCCCACGAGGTGCAGAAGATCGAGGCGATCGAGTATGAGGCCATGGCGCGCCTTTTAAACCGCGACAAGCTCGCGGCCTTCCGGAAGAAGGCGATGAACCCGGAGCACCCGGAGCTGCGCGGCACCGCCCAGAACCCCGACATCTACTTCCAGGGGCGCGAGCGCTCCAACCCCTACTACCTGGCGCTGCCTGAGATCGTCACCCGCTGCATGGAGCAGGTGGGCGAGTTGACCGGCCGGCCCTACCGGCTCTTCGACTACGTGGGGGACCCGCAGGCCGAACAGGTCATCGTCAGCATGGGCTCCTCCTGCGAGACCATCGAGGAGGTGGTCACCCACTTCAACGCGAAAGGCGAGAAGCTCGGCCTCGTCAAGGTGCGGCTCTACCGTCCCTTCGACAGCCAGGCCCTCTTCGCCGCACTCCCCGCGTCCGCCAAGAAAATCACCGTGCTGGACCGGACCAAGGAGCCGGGATCGCTCGCCGAGCCGCTCTACCTCGACGTCTGCACCGCGTTCATGGAGCGCGGCGGTCCGCTTCCCGAACTCTTCGCCGGGCGCTACGGGCTGGGGTCCAAGGAGTTCAGGCCGGTGCACGTAAAGAGCATCTTCGACAACATGAACGGCTCCCCGGGCCTTAGGCACTTCACGGTCGGGATCGAGGACGACGTCACCAACCTCTCGCTTCCCGCCGGGGGGACCATCTCCACCACCCCCGAGGGGACCATCCAGTGCCGCTTCTGGGGGATGGGGGCCGACGGGACCGTAGGGGCGAACAAGGCGGCGATCAAGATCATCGGCGACAACACCGACCTCTTCGTCCAGGCCTATTTCGCCTACGACTCCAAGAAGTCCGGCGGCATCACCGTCTCGCACCTGCGCTTCGGCACGAGCCCGATCCGGTCCACCTACCTGGTGGACAGCGCCGATTTCGTCTCCTGCCAGCAGTCGGCCTACGTCGAGGTCTACGACGTCCTCGAGGGGATCAAGGAGGGGGGGACCTTCCTCTTGAACTCCCCCTGGACCACGGTCGAGGCCCTGGAGGAGCACCTCCCGGCGGCCATGCGGCGCGCCCTCGCCGGCAGGAAGATCCGCTTTTTCAACCTCGACGCCATCAGCATCGCGGCCCAGGCGGGGCTGGGCGGACGCATCAACATGATCATGCAGACCGCCTTCTTCAAGCTCTCCGGCGTGCTCCCCTTCGAGCAGGCGGTCGAGCTCCTGAAGGATTCCATCCGCAAGGAGTACGGGCGCAAGGGGGAGCAGGTGGTCGAGATGAACCTGAAAGCGGTGGACCTCGCCGTGGAGAGCCTGGTGGCCATCGACTACCCCGATTCCTGGCGCGAGGCCGACGATAGCCGCGGGCTCAACTTCCGCCTGAACCAGCAGATGCCCCACTACATGGGAGAGACCATCTTCCCCATCCTGCGCCAGAAGGGGGACGACCTGCCGGTCTCCTCCTTCACCCCCGACGGGGTCTTCCCGGTCGCCACCGCGCGCTACGAGAAGCGCGGCGTGGCGATCAACGTCCCCGAGTGGATCAAGGAGAACTGCATCCAGTGCAACCAGTGCTCCTTCATCTGCCCCCACGCCACCATCCGCCCCTTCCTGGCGACCGACGAGGAACTCGCTCAGGCGCCCGCGAGCTTCGAGACGCTTCCCGCCACCGGGCGCGAGGTGAAGGGGCACCGCTTCCGGATCCAGGTCTATCCCCTTGACTGCATGGGGTGCGGCAACTGCGCCGACATCTGCCCGGCCAAGACGTCCGCCCTGGTGATGAAGCCGATCGAGACCCAGGCGAAGCTCCAGGAGGAGAACCGCGCCTTCGCCGAGACCCTCTCCCCCAAGGGGCACCTGGCCAAGCGGACCACGGTAATCGGGAGCCAGTTCCAGCAGCCGCTCCTCGAGTTCTCCGGCGCCTGTTCCGGCTGCGGCGAGACCCCCTACGCTAGGCTCGCCACCCAGCTCTTCGGCGAGCACATGCTGATCGCCAACGCCACCGGCTGCTCCTCGATCTGGGGCGCCTCGGCTCCGGTCAGCCCCTACTGCACCAACCACGAGGGGCACGGCCCGGCCTGGAACAACTCGCTCTTCGAAGATGCCGCGGAGTTCGGCTACGGCTACCACATGGCCTACGCCCAGCGCCGCGAGCGGCTCGCCGAACAGGTGCGCGAGCTGCTCGCGGGCGAGCTCACCGGTGAGTTGGCCGGCGCACTCGGGGCCTGGCTCCAGGACATGAACCATCCCGAAGAGTCCCGGCGCCAGGCGCGCGAACTGAAGGGCCTCCTGGCTCAGGTTTCCTCAGACGGGCGCTTCCGGGAGATCGTCGAGTCGGCCGACCTCTTCGCCAAGAAGTCGATCTGGATCTACGGGGGGGACGGCTGGGCCTACGACATCGGCTTCGGCGGCCTGGACCACGTGCTTGCCATGGGCGAGGACGTGAACATGCTGGTCATGGACACCGAGCTCTACTCAAACACCGGCGGGCAGTGCTCCAAGGCGACCCAGTTGGGGGCGGTGGCGCGCTTTGCCGCGGCCGGCAAGGGGACCGCCAAGAAGGACCTGGGGCGCATGGCCATGAGCTACGGCTACGTCTACGTCGCCTCGGTGGCCATCGGCGCCGACAAGAACCAGACCCTGAAGGCACTCTCCGAGGCGGAGGCCTACCCGGGGCCGTCCATCGTCATCGCCTATTCCACCTGCATCAACCAGGGGCTCAGGAAGGGGATGGGGAAATCGATCGAGGAGTCGCTCTTGGCGGTGCGCTCGGGCTACTGGCCGCTCTACCGCTACAACCCGCTCTTGAAGAGGGAGGGGAAAAACCCGTTCATCCTGGAGTCCAAGGAGCCCGACGGCTCGCTCAACAGCTTCCTCTCCGGGGAGGTGCGCTACGCGGCACTCGCCCAGTCAAACCCGGAGGCCGCCCGCGCCTACCGGCTCAAGCTGGAAGAGGAGGTGAACGAGCGCTTCCGGATCCTGAAGGATATGGCGGACTGGCAGCCCACCAAGGGGGACGTGCCGAAGGGGGGCGGGCGCAGCCACGAGCACGTGCCGGCCGAGGCGGGAGCCGCCGAGGAGTCGGCGCCGGTCTGCATCAGCGCGACCAGCGACGCCCGCTACAGCCGCCCCACCATGCCGGAGGAGGCCTGCGACGACGGGCGGGCCGGGATCGACAAGAAACTGGACGAGTAGAGGAGAAGCTGCGGAGCACACGTCACCGCGGCCCCGCAGCCCCCCTGGCGCCGCCATGCACCACTGGCATTTACATTAGTGGGCCGACCCGGGAGATCCCCCCTCCCCCTGCGGGAGGGGGTTAGGGGGTGGGGAAGCTGCCACGAAGAACAACAGCCTGTCACCTCAGCGGCAACCACCCTCCCTCAAAGAGGGGGGAAGACGCTAACCAAACGGCAGCGTCCCTGCAGTCGGAGTGAGTCATGAGCACGTTCGACATCGTCGTCATCGGAGCCGGCATATCCGGGGCCACCTTGGCCGAGCGCTACGCCGCCTTGGGCAAGAAGGTGCTGGTGCTCGAGAAGCGGGACCATATCGGGGGGAACTGCTACGACTACTACGACGAGGCGGGGATCCTGGTCTCCAGGTACGGGGCGCACCTCTTCCACACCAACTACGAGGACGTCTGGCGCTACGTGAACCGCTTCTCTAACTGGTACCCCCACGTGCACCGCGTGCTGGCGCGCGTGGACGGCCTCCTGGTCCCCATCCCGGTCAACATCGTCACCGTGAACCGGATCTTTAAACTGAACATCCAGTGCGAGGAGGCGATGCAGGCCTTTCTGGACCGGGTCCAGGTGAAGAACCCCGCCCCCCAAAACGGGGAGGAGGCGGCGCTCGCGCGGGTGGGGCAGGTCCTCTACGAGAAGATGTTCAAGCACTACACCAAGAAGCAGTGGGACAAGTACCCCCACGAGCTGGACGCCTCGGTGCTGCAGCGCATCCCGGTGCGCAGCAACTTCGACGACCGCTACTTCGAGGACACCTACCAGGCGCTGCCGCTCAACGGCTACACCCGGCTCTTCGCCGCCATGCTCGACCACCCGAACATCACGGTCAGGCTCAACACCGACTACTTCGAGGCGAAGGAGACCCCCGAGGTGCGGGGGTGCCACAAACTCTTCTACGCCGGCCCCATCGACCGCTTCTTCGATTACCGTTTCAGTCTCGAGCGCAAGCTGCAGTGGCGCTCCATCCGCTTCGAGTGGCAGACCCTCGACCAGGAGTACTTTCAGGAGAACTCGGTGGTGAACTACCCCGACCCCCAGGACGGGACCTTCACCCGCATCGTCGAGTACAAGCACTTCACCGGCCGGAAGAACCCGAAGACCACTATCTCCCGCGAGTACACCACCGACGAGGGGGATCCCTACTACCCGGTCCCCAACCCGCAGAACGAGGCGATCTGCCAGCGCTACCGCGAGGAGGCGGACAAGCTTGCGAACATCTACTTCGTGGGGCGCCTTGCCAACTACAAGTACTTCAACATGGACCAGGCCTTCAAAAACGCCCTCGACCTCTTCACCCGCCTCGAGGGTCCCGCCGCCGCGGAGATCAGCGAACCATCTGCGGCATGACCGGATCATTGCTCGCCCCTACCCCGATTCCCGGATGCACCTACAACAAAGGCCCTTGGCAGTGAAGCCAAGGGCCTTTCTTCTTTCCGGCTGTTGTTACGTGTCAGGCCGAACCCGTGTCACAAGGTTCGCGGCTGGTTTGTCCCGTTTTGCCTGAGTCCAGCTAGACCGGGGCCACGGCGAGTGCGGTCCCCTCTTCGTCCCACTGGTAACCGCAGATCGGACAGATCCCCTTCCCGGTCCCGAAGTAGTCCTCGCCGCACTCGGGGCAGGTGAGGTTCGGCTGTGGCCCGCACATGCTGCAGCTGTCTCCGCCGTTTAGATCGTGCCCGCACCAAAGACAAGTGGTTCGTTTCATGGTTTCCCTCCTGGCAATCACGCTTGCTACCTTACCCTTTCTCGACCGCCGGGGGAATATCTTTAAGCGGTGCCTCCCTTATTGCGGGGAGACCCTTACCACGACCTTCCCGAGGTTCTTCCCGGCCAGCAGATCGATGAGCCCCTGCGGCGCCTGGTCCAGCCCCTCGATCAGTTGCTCGCGCGCCTGCACCTGCCCGTCGCGTACCCACTGCCCCATCTCCCTTGTGAAATCTGCCAGCCGGGTCTCGTAGTGGTCCGAGATGATAAAACCCTGGACCCTGATGCGCCTGGCCAGCACGGCCCCCATCAGCAGGGGGAGCCGGTCGGGTCCCTCGCCGGGGCCAAACTGGTTGTAGTGGGCGATCAACCCGCACACCGGCACCCGCGCGTGCTGGTTGAGCAGCGGCCAGACCGCTTGGAACACCTTGCCGCCGACGTTCTCGTAATAGATGTCGATCCCCTTGGGGCAGGCCTCCTTGAGCTGCGCTGCCAGGTCCGCACGGTGGTGGTCCAGGCAGCGCTCGAAGCCGAACTCCTCAACCGCGATCCGGCACTTCTCCTCCCCCCCGGCGATCCCCACCGTCCGGCACCCCTTGAGCTTCGCGATCTGCCCCACCGCCGAGCCGACCGCACCGGTTGCCGCGGCAACCACCAGGGTTTCGCCTCCTTTCGGCGCCCCGATGTCCAAGAGCCCGACGTACGCGGTGAACCCCGGCATCCCCAGGACCCCCAGGGCGTAGGAAGGGTGCGGGAATTGGGCCGGGAGCTTGTTGAGACCGCTGCCGTCACATACTTCGTACTCCTGCCAGCCGCTGTAACCAAGGACGAGATCCCCGGGCTGGAAATCCGGATGCCGGGAGGCCTCGACCCGGGATACCGTCCCGCCGACCATGACCTCCCCGAGCTCTACCGGCGGGGCGTAGGAGGGTCCCTCATTCATGCGGCCGCGCATGTACGGGTCGAGCGAGAGGTAGACCGTACGCAGCAGGACCTCCCCTTGGGCGGGTTCTGTTACCGGTTGTTCCTCGATGCGGAAGTTGTCCCTGGTCGGTGCCCCCGAGGGACGCGAGTTCAGCACGACGCGGCGGTTCATCCTCGTTTCAACACTCATGTTCGCACTCCTTTGTCAGGTGAAAGAATTCCGGTGCTGGTCGCAACCGCACAAGCTTATCATGCTATTATCCTCTGGGGAGTGCGAGCGCTCGCGGAATACCGGCAACGCTGCTCCCGGAAGAAATCCCGCAACAAGGAAATTTCTTTTTGGGAGGACGCGATGATCGAGAAAGTGGTGTCGGGCGGGCAGACCGGCGTGGACCGGGCGGGGCTGGATGCGGCGCAGGCGGCGGGGTTCCCGATCGGCGGCTACTGCCCCAAGGGGCGGCTGGCCGAGGACGGCACCGTTCCGGAGTGTTACCCGCTCATCGAGCTGGAGAGCGACCGTTACGCAAGCCGCACCGAGAAAAACGTGGTGGAGTCCGACGCCACCTTGGTACTCAACTGCGGCGAGCTGAGCGACGGCACCCGGGCGACCGTCGAGTTCGCCAGGGAGCACCGCAGACCGCATCTCATCCTGCAACTGGACCAGGAGCCCGACCTCGAACTCTGCCGCGCCTGGATCGAGGAGAACGGGGTGAGGACCCTGAACGTCGCGGGTCCCCGGGAGAGCAAGTGCCCCGGCATCTATCAAAAGGCTCTGGAGTTCCTCAGGCGGCTCTTCGAGTAGCAGCGGGAGCCTCACGGTGCAGATCCTCTAACCCTCTTCCGGTCCCCTCCCCTACCCCCGTCACGTAAACACCGATCCCCCCGATCACCGCTAAAGCTGTTGGCGATTCGTCCGATGAGCCCCCTGAAGATGCACCATGATCGTGCCGATGCAGTCGCCTTTCCCGCCCACGACTGCCAAAGGCCGGTCACGTCGATGCACCCCGCGCGTTACCACCTTCAGGAGAGCTGCATGAAAACCACCTTCAGCATCAGATTCAAAGTACTGCTTGGAACCGCCGTCCTCGTGACACTGCTCGCCGTGATCCTTACCCTGCAGGGACGCAGCGCCATCCGCAGCCTCGCCCAAAGCGGCTGCGATACCCTGCGCGACAAGAGCGTGGAGTCCCGCAAGCAGGAGTTAAAGAGCGAGGTAGAGATCGCCCTCGGAATCATCAACGCGGTGTACCAGGAGGCCCAGGCCACAGGCGGCGACATGGCCCAGGCCCAGCAGCGGGCGCTCAGCCTGTTGCGCCCGGTTCGCTTCTTCGGCAACAAAAGCGGCTACTTCATGGTGCACGCCCTCTCCGGCGAGCGCGCCAAGGCCGTCCTCATCCCGGTGAAACCGGAGCTGGAAGGAAAAGACATCACCGAGCTCAAGGATAAAAAAGACAAGCTCTTCGTCCAGGAGTTCATGAAGGCGGCTCGCGCCGGCGGCGGCTGGGTCGAGTACAGCTTCCCGAAGACCCCGGACGGCCAGCCGCTCCCCAAGACCACCTACATCGGCCACTTCGCCCCCTGGGACTGGGAGGTCGGCACCGGGGTCTACACCGACGACCTCGAGGCAGAGGTCGGCGCGCTGAAGAAGGTGGAGCTTGGCAAGGCCGACGGCCAGTTTTACCGGATGCTCGGGGTCTCGGTGCTGGCACTGGTGCTCATCGTCTCTTCCCTGGGTTACCTGGTAAGCACGGCGCTCAGGCCGCTCAAGAGCATCGGCGACCTCGCCAGCGAGCTGGCCGCCGGCGAGGGGGACCTGACCCGGCGCCTTCCCGAGGGGACCCATGACGAAGTCGGCACCCTTTCCCGGGCCTTCAACCGCTTCATCGACAAGATCCAGCACATCATGCTCGAGGTGGTCGAGGAAAGCCGCCAGGTGAGCCGCTCAAGCGAACAGCTCTCCCGCACCTCGGACAGCATCGCCGTCGATTTCGACCACCTGGCGACCAAGTCCTCCTCGGTCGCCACGGCCAGCGAGCAGATGGCGGCGACCACCAACGACATCGCCGCCAACTGCATGAGCGCCGCCGAGGGTGC
This sequence comes from Geomonas silvestris, assembly GCF_014193515.1. Taxonomy (GTDB): domain Bacteria; phylum Desulfobacterota; class Desulfuromonadia; order Geobacterales; family Geobacteraceae; genus Geomonas; species Geomonas silvestris. The sequence goes on from NZ_BLXX01000007.1 coordinate 104,870, forward strand.
CCAGCTCGCCAGCCGCAAGGCGAGCACCGGACAGGCACTCTTGGACAACACCCTCACCTCGATGCATCGGCTGGCACAGCAGGTGACCGAATCGGCCCAGACCGTTGAGGGGCTGGGTTCCCGCTCCGACCAGATCGGGGCCATCGTCAGCACCATCGAGGACATCGCCGACCAGACGAACCTCCTGGCCCTCAACGCGGCCATCGAGGCGGCCCGTGCCGGGGAGCAGGGGCGTGGTTTCGCGGTCGTGGCGGACGAGGTCCGGGCGCTTGCCGAGCGGACCGCCAAGGCGACCCGCGAGATAGGCGAGATGATCAAGGGGATCCAGACCCAGACCAGGCTGGCGGTCGGGGTGATGGAAGCGGGGGTGCGCGAGGTGGAGACCAGCTCCGGCGAGGCCGAGCGCAGCGGCACGGCATTAAAGGAGATCCTCGAGCAGGTGGACCGGGTGACCGGCCAGGTGAACCAGATCGCCACCGCCGCCGAGGAGCAGAGTGCGGCGACCGGCGAGATTGCGGGGAACGTGCAGCAGGTGAATGAGGTCTTGCAGCAAAGCGCCGAGCTGTTGAGAAGCTCCTCTGCGATGGCCGGTTCCATGAAGGAGCGCTCCGACGCCCTGAACCGCGTGATAAGCCGCTTCAAGCTGGCCTGATCCCGCGCCGGGAAACGTCACCGAGCACCTGGCAGGTACAACCGAGGGGGGCTACCGGCACTACGAGATCTCCAACTTCGATTTAGAGCAGAAAAAAACGCGGCGGGATCTACCGGACCCGGCGGCTGAAGGAAGATGACCTTTCCAGCCGCCGGTTCCGGCAGATCACCAGGTCCGCGTTTTTTTGTATGGTATTCCGGTTTTCCGGGATTCATTTCATCAGTAACGGGAACACATCCCCCCCTCCCTTGACGGGAGGGGGTCGGGGGGTGGGTGAAGGCAGTCACCGGCAATGACGTCGCGCCCTCCCCCTCAGGGGACCCCACCTGCGCGCCTTTCTCGAATTCCAGCAAGAACCGTTTCTTTTCGGCTCCAGCTCCGGCGGAATTCCCGATCCGGCGCCGTTTCTGCTCCTTAACTAGTTTCGCGGTGTCGGCTAGCCGTTCGCCCCGAACCACCCCTTGCGCTGCTCCTCTTCGATGCGCTCCGCCAGGTAGTCCCAAAGCGCCGGGCACCCCGCCTTGATCGGCGGGCCGATCCGCCCGATCACCCGCTCGTAGCTGATCCCGTTTTCGCGCCAGCTCTGACCGTCGTTGGCCAGGTTCAAAAGCGGCGGCATGGCCCGGTCCACCGCGTTGGCGAAGACCGCCTCCGGCGTGGTGCCGGCCTCGAACTCCTCCCAAAGTTCCAGAAAGTACGCCCCCGGGTCCTCGGGGAGCATCCCGAAGATGCGCCGGGCGGCGGCGAGTTCCGCAGCCTTGCGCTCCTCCCAGCCGTCCTGGACGAACACCATGGTATCGCCGGTGTCGATCTCGCCTATGTCGTGCACCAAAAGCATCTCCACCACGCGGTTGATGTCCACCGGGGCCTGGGCGAAGCGCTCCAGGGAGAGTGCCAGCATGGCGATCTGCCAGCTGTGCTCGGCGGAGTTCTCGAAACGCTCGAGCCCGAGCGGGCGGTTTTTGCGGGTCACTCCCTTTAGTTTGTCCAACTCGAGTATGAAGGAGACGATCTGGGAAAGCGGGCTGTTCTCTGGCGTCATGGCGGTTAAGGGTCCTCTCGTTCGGGGTGTGGTCGGCTGGTCTGCCGGCGCCGACCATAGCACAGCTTGCCCCCCAAGACAAACGCTCGGCTACTGTCGCGCCCCGTCTGGCTGGGGCCCGATCCGCTCCAGCGGGATCCGCTTGAAGCCGAGCTTGAAGGCCGGCGCCCCTTTCTTCAGCTGGAAATTGCCGGCCGCCCGGTCCACGAACCCCGGGTCCCGGTTCTCCAGGTTGTCCGCAAGCCTTACCATCTCGCGGGTGACCCCCTCCTTCAGTTCGACCAGGCGCCCCCCTACGCTTATGTTGCGCAGGAAACTGTTTCCTTCCGGCAGCGCCGGGTCCTTTTCGTAGAGGCGCTTCAGCTGCGGGTAGCGCGTGCTGTAGGGGGGTTCCCGGTAGCGCACCGCGGCCAGCCGTTCGGTGAGCGTCGTGTCGGTGCCGTCGAAATACTTGCGGTACCAGCTGGTGCCGCGGGCATCGAAGAACGAGGCTTCCTTGCAGTCGATGAAGATGTTGTTCTCCACGCGGTTGTCCCGCCCACCTCCCACCTGGATGCCGCGCCCGGCCCGGTAGACCAGGTTCCCGAACACCGTGGTCCCGCTGGCGAAGTCGTCCAGGTAGATCGCCTGCACGTCCCCCTGGTTCAGGTCGTGGAAGTAGTTGAAGCGGACCACGTTGCCCCGTTCGGAATAGTCGCGCCCCATGTAGAAGGCACCCGCGTCGCTGGTCTCCAGGCAGACGTGGTGGATCTCGTTGTACTCAACCAGGTGGTCGTTGCCGTGCAGGAGGATGGCGGTGTGCGGCGCGTCGTAGATCAGGTTGTGCGCCACCCGGTTCCCCACCCCGAAGAGGTCGATTCCCGGGGTGTAGGTCCTTACCCAGCGGCTGAAGTCGTGGATCCGGTTGTTGAGGGCGTAGTTGGCGCCGGGGGTGAGGCTTTGCCGGTCCCCCCCCGCGAGAAAGATCCCCCCCTCGCCGCAGTGGCTGATCTCGCTCCTTTCCACCCCGCTGTGGCTCGCCCACTCGATGCGCACCCCGGTGTTCCCGGCGTTGCGCACGGTGAGCCGGGACAGGCGGACGTGGCTGCCGCCGTTCACCACCACGGCGCTGCCGCGGCAGCACTCGACGGTGAACCCCTCGAAGTTCACGTGCGCTACCCGGAACAGGGAGACCACCGTGGGAAGCAGCGAGACCGAGGCCCCCTGGCTCCCCTGGCGCGCCGGCGGCCAGAAGTAGAGGAGCCCCTTTTTCCGGTCCAGGTACCACTCGCCCGGTTCGTCCAGCTCCTCCAGAAGGTTCAGGGCGCGGTAGCGGGCCTTCGCCTTGTAGCCGAAGAGGTGCGGCTCCCTCAGCACCAGCTCGCGGCGTTGCGGCTTGATGTTCTGCACCCGCACGTAGCCGTCGGCCCAGTCCCAGGCCCAGTAGCCGTGCAGCCAGAGGTCCTCGGCATCGAGCCAGCGGCGCGGCCGGTCCCCCTCGTAGGTGATCCTGGTCTCTCCGGGCTCGCCGCTCGCCGCCGCAACCCGGGCCCAGCCGCTGTTCGGCCAGCGCGCCAGCTGCATCGGCCGGCCGTCGAAGAAAAGCTCGAGGCCGGCCGGGATGTTCGCCTTGGCGAAGCCGCGCGGCTTCATCTCCCCGAAGTCGCGGATGCCGAGCGCCCAGAGGTCGACCTGGAGCACCTTGCCCCGAGCCGAAGCCGGGAGCCGCTCCAGTACGGCGGGATCGACCACCGGAGTGAACCCGGCGATCTCCCGCCCCCCCGTGAGACGCACCTCCTCGTTCTTGTAGGGGCGGTAGCTGACCGGTGCCTCGGGCGAGCCGGAGTCCGGCTCCGAGAGTTCAAAGGTGCGCGCCAGCTGGTAGGTGCCGCCGCGCACCAGCACCTGGACCGGGCCTGCCGGCGCAGCGCTGCGCCGCCCTTCCCGAATCGCGTCACGGGCCCGCTCCAGGGTCCTAAACGGTTGTTCCAGGGTCCCCGGGCCCCGGTCGTCACCACCGGGTGCCACGAAGAAGAGGTTGGAACCAGCTGCGGCAGGGTGCGAGACCAGGGAGAACCAGAGCATCACCAGGAGCGGGACGAGTCGTCGCACAGGGGACATGGCTGCACCTCCTTGCTTTGGGTTGTGGCAAATCCAGATTGGATTCTACAACCAAAGCAAGATTAGGCCAGTCTCATCCAGCCATCCCCACCTTCCCGAGTTGCCGGGCGCCCGAAGCCGCGGCCAGGATCAATTCTGCTCCACCGCCAGCGCGACCATGAACCAGTCCTCGTCGGAGTCGAAGAGGAGCGTGGTCACTTCCGGCTTCCGGGTCATGTGGATCACGTACTTGGTACCGGAGACGACCGAAGGGGTGGCGAGCCTTATGTCCAGGCTCCTCTCGCACAGGTACGGCTTGAAGGTGCCGGCCAGGATGTTGGCGAGTTCCCCGAGGGCGTCCTCCACCTCCTCCTCGCTCGGCTCCAGGGTGACCAGGAGCTGGGCCGCGATGCTCTGCGCCAGCGACCGCGAGGCGTGCAGGCTGACCACCCCGTTGCAGGTTCCGGCAAAGCCGACCAGTGCGCTCAGGCAATCGGTGAAGTTGGAGGCAGGATCGATGGACAGCGGCAGGTGCAGCAGGTGATCCATCCCGACAAAGGAGGTGAAGACCCGCTTCACCTCGTGGATCAGTGATTTCTCCAGCGCGGGTCCGGTAGTTTTAAGCTTCGTGAGAAGTTCGGCCGAAAATGTCATGACTCCCTCCTTGGTGCTAGTCGCGGGCTGTACCCGGCAAGGACAATCTGCCGGCATACCGGCGCGGGTACCAAGGAGATTACAGGATCGGTGCCAAGAGGATGAACGGCGTTCCCACGCGGGGTTAGCGTGCCGGGGCCCCGGCGGGGTGTCCCGGGAGGGGACACGGTGTTTCTCCGGGGGACAACAACGCGTGTCCGAAACGCCGCAAAGGACTTGGGTGCCGGGCGCCTTGGTGGTATAGTCCCTGGCGACTCACCACGTCACACTTCCCGGAGCAGACACATGGTAGCGATCATCGGCGCCGGAGCCTTGGGCGCCATCTACGGTTCTCTTCTGTTTCAGGCCGATCCCGCATCGGTCTACTTCATCGCCGGCGGCGAGCGCGGCCAAAGGCTCTCACGCGACGGCGTCGTGGTAAACGGCAGCCGCTTTGCCATTCCCGTGCGCACCCCGGATGAGGCGACCCCCGTCGAGCTGGTGATCGTCGCGGTGAAGTACCACCAGCTCCCGCAGGCCCTGGCCGAACTGAGGCGGGCGGTCGGTCCGCACACGGTGATCCTCTCGGTCATGAACGGCATCGACAGCGAGGAGCGCCTGGGGGAGGAGTTCGGTCCCGAGAAGCTCCTCTACGGGCTGTCGCTCGGCATCGACGCGGTCCGGGTCGGCAACGAGGTCAGCTACCGTAACCTTGGGCGCATCGTCTTCGGCGAGAAGCGCAACGAGGAGCACAGCGACCGGGTGCGCCAGGTCGCGGCGCTCTTCGACCGGGCCGGGATCGCCCACCATACCCCGGTCGACATGATACGCAGCCTCTGGTTCAAGTACATGATCAACGTCGGGGTGAACCAGGTATCGGCCCTTTTGGGGTTGAGCTACGGTGGGGTGCGCAACGATCCGGCGGCGCGCGAACTCATGGAGGCCGCCATGCGCGAGGTGATCGCCCTGGCGCAGGCGCTCGAGGTCGACCTTTCCGAGCCGGACATCCAGGAGTTCTACCGGGTGCTCGAGACCCTGGACGCCGACGGCAAGACCTCGATGCTGCAGGACGTGGAGGCGGGCCGCAAGACCGAGGTGGAGATGCTGGCGGGGACCGTACTGGCCCTGGGGGAGCGCCACGGCGTCGCCACCCCGGTGAACCGCCGGCTCTTCGAGGAGTTGAGGCGGCTGGAGGCGGGCTTCACGCCGTGACGCACGGTAAGGTGGGAATCAGGGGCGGGTCCAGACCGTGGTCCGGCCGAAGAGCGGGACACCCACATAGCCGCGGATCTTGAGCTTCGTGGCGTTCACCAGGGTCATCTTGCAGGAATAGGTCTTCCCGGAGTCGGGGTCGTAGATCTCCCCGTGTTCCCAGCTCTCCCCGCCGCCGTAGCTGAAGCCCTGCATGATCTTCAGCCCGAGCAGGGAGCGCCCTTTCAGTTTCGGGTCCGGGTTCTCCCGGTCCACCCGCGGCTTCCCCGCCATTCCCTGGGGATCGTCCGGCGGATACACCGGGCGTCCCAGCCAGGCGAGCCTGCCGCAGTACTTCCCGTCGCAGTGATAGATCTCGATCTGCGCCCTGCCGTCCTCGTTCTTCCAGGCCCCCAGGATGTCGTCCGCCGCGCCGTAGGCCGCAGCCGTCAAAATAAGAAGAACCGGCAGCGAGCCAAGCACCCGCCCAAGTACCTTTTTCATAACTTCCCCCTATCTGACGTTCAGGACGGCCTCTCCGTCCGATTTCGCCAGCAGCGCGACCAGCTCGGGCACCGCCTGCCGGGCGACGATCTCCACCAGGTCAAGCAGCGTCTGGTCGAACACCTTCGAGTCGCTGCGCAGCGCCTCCGCCGACGAGGTCCCCTCGTACTTGAACGTCTTCACCAGCTTTCCGGCCTTAAAGACGTCGATCGTCACCTTGAGCGAGCCGTTCACCTCGCGCTTCACCAGGTGGTCCACCCCATCCAGCTTCGCCTCGATGCGGCTGAAATCGATGCCGCGGCCGGCTCCCTCGGGAAGCCTGGCTGCCAGGTTCACCCGGTAGCCGGCCTGTTCGAGTTCCCTGATCAGCGACTCGGCCACCATCTCCCTCGGGTTGCGGTCGGTGAGCAGTTTTCCCTGCACCTCACCGTCCGCGTCGCGCAGCTGCCCCAGGACCCAGGCGACCTCGCCGCTCTGAGCTGCGTGGTCGGCGGAGACCGCGGCGTAGACCTCGCCACGTCCTCCCGAAGCTCCCACGACCGGCTGGTAATCGAGCCGTACCGTCCGGTCCTGCCCGGCGCACCCCGACAGGAAAGCCACAAGCACCAGGACCGCGAGGACAAGTCCGCCCCGCTTGAACCCATTCTTTTTCTCAATCATGGTTCCCCCCTTTTCAGAAGATTCTTCCCGGAAATTACGCGTGCGGATGTGCAGGCGAAGATCATTCGCCCGGCGCGCCGGCAGGCACGAAACAAGCGCCACCATCTTCCCGGCACCACCTTCCGGACCTCGCACCTGGCAGATCAGGGTGTTCCCTTCCGCCGGAGCAAAAGCCGGATCGGCAACGCAGAAAATGGTGCCACAGGATTGCGGACTGGCAACCGGCACCGGAAGTCCGGCACCGGGAAACACGCATCGGATGCTGCGCAGCGGCACCCGGGACCAGGAACTTTAACCGGCCCGCATGAGATGTGAGATAACCACCCGCAAAAAAGGAGCTGCCGGCCCACCGGCAACTCCTTTTTCCTTTCCGGTGCACTTAGGCAGCGCTAGTCGTGCTTGCCGTGGTGCTTGCCGTGCCCCTCGCCCTCGTGCTTGCCGTGGTGCTTCGGCCCGTGCCCTTTCTCCTTGTGGTGGTGGCCGCGGTCCCGTTCCAGGTAGACGATCCTCCCCCCTTCACGGTAGCAGGGACGCCCCCCGACGTAGACCACCTGCACCCCTGCGGGAGCCGGCAGGTAGCCGTTGATGTTGACGCTGACAGCGGTGCCGGCATAGGCGCTGCCGGCGCTTAAGACCAAAGCTGCGACCGCCGCCAGACGGCCTGCTCGATGTTTCATACAACCTCCTTGAAAACCGGGAACCCCGGTCAGTTGCGGGACAAAAGCGGTTGTTCCGCCTCCCGGGAGAAAATGCGATAGATGGTACCTGGCCGGCTCTTTGCTGAGCTGCCGGAGGCGTGTTCAGGGACACCTGCCGGAAGAGCCCGTCGACCGGCGGCGGGTGGTGACACTACGACTTCGTTGCCTCCTTTTTGGCCACGAAAAAAGCCGGGGCCAAGATATCGGTTAGATATTTCGGCGACCCGGCTGTCTCGGTGAGACCCTGTAGGCTTTCCGTCCCATCCTCGCGGATGGTTTAGTAGTATCGTTTATCTCACGCTTGTTGTACTGGCCGTCTTGATACCTTCCCCACGCCTTCCTGTCAAGAAAAAACCCTCCCGTCAACCCGAAGGCCGTTCATGCGTTTAGCGTTGGTGCGCCCCCGCGTGCCCGCACCGGATCTCCCTGCGGAGCTACTCGCCGCCCCAGCTGTTCTGTACCGCACCGTGACAGGCCCTGTACCGAAAACGAACAGCCAGGGGAGGCTGCCGGCCTGCGACCCGCTCCCCGCGCGGTTTTAGCTTGGCACAGAGTTGGCTTACCTGAACCATCCAGTACGAGGGTGGGCCGTTCCCCGCCGTCAGATCGGAGTCGGCCTGGCCCGAACCGGATCCGGAGGTTTCCCATGAGCAGACAACAGCATTCCTTACACCAGCAAGCTGCCGCCGAGGCGGGGCTGCGGGTTCTTTTTGTCGATGACACCGAGATCAACCGGGAACTGGGTGCGACCGTACTCAAGAGGCTCGGGCACCAGGTGACAATCGCCGCAGATGGTGCAGAGGCAATCGCGGCCCTCTCGTGCGCTACCGCATTCGACGCGGTCTTCATGGATCTCCAGATGCCGTTACTCGACGGACTGGAGGCGACCCGGCGCATCAGGCAGATGGCGGGACTGGACAAGATCCTGATCGTGGCGATGGCCGGTTCCCTGCAGCCGGGGGAGCGTGATAAGATCCGGGCGGCGGGAATGGACGACTGGGTGAGCAAACCGATCCGGCGCGAAGAACTCCAGGCAGTCCTCGAGCGTCGTCTCGGCTCCCCCACGGTGCCCGCAGCGCCCGTCCCGGCCGAAGAGCCGCTTCCCCCCGTCTTCGACCGGCAGGGGCTTTTAGACCGCCTGGGTCGCGATGCCGGGCAGCTCAGGCGTTTTCTCGAGATGTTCTTCCGGTCCGCCGCGGCAAGCCTGGCCGGCCTGGAAGCCGCCCTTATCGCGGGAGATCGGGACAGTCTCCGACTCTACGCCCACACCTTGAAGGGAACCTCCCTCAACATCGGTGCCCAGCGCCTCGCCTCCCTTTCCCGGAACCTGGAAGAGAGTGCCGCGGCCGGCCAGCCCGAGCAGCTTCGGGTGCAGTTCGCCGCGCTGCGCGAGAGCTACCGCGAGTTTGCCCAGTTGCACGGGAGCTTTCCCGATCAATCGTCCGTCGTGGCAGAGCGTCGCGAGGCGACCCGTTCCTCCGCCCCGGCGGCGTCCGGCGAGCAGGTCCCCGTGGGCAGGACAGCACGGCTCTGAGTGCAGGTGACTTCGGTCCCGCTCCCTAGCCGGTCCTCGCCTCGTTACGATACAAAGGTTCCAGCCTTTCCCCGCCGTTGCCGTTCCTCTGTGCCCCTCCGTGTCCTCGGTGGTGAGGGAAGTCGTTTTCCGCTCTCTGCTTTTCTCCGTGTTCTCCGTGTCTCCGTGGCAGAATTCAGGATTTTCTTCTGTTGCCCAAACCCCCGTCCCTGCGTTATAACATCTGAAAAATTTCTCAAGGCGGAAGACATGGGGAAAGCAGCAAAAGGTTCCGGCGGCGGGCCGATGAACGCGCTGGAAATAGAGATCGCCATTGCGGCGCTCCACTCGACCGGAGACTTCCAGGTATTGCGCAGGCTCGACCTGGAGCGCGAGACCCGTTTCGCCCGCGCCTCCCAGCAGGGGAAGATCGCCATCTGCCTCGACACCGAGACCACCGGCATCAACCACCTCCAGGACAAGGTGATCGAGCTCGGCATGGTCGCCTTCGAGTACCTCCCCGAGACCGGCGAGATCACCCGTGTCCTCGGTCGCTACAACGGTTTCGAGGATCCCGGCTTCCCGCTTCCCGACGAGATCAAGGAGATCACCGGGATCACCGACGACATGGTCGCCGGCCAGAGCTTCGACGACGCCGAGGTGCAGAACCTTGCCGCCTCCGCCAGCCTGGTCATCGCCCACAACGCCGCCTTCGACCGCAAGTTCGTCGAGACCCGTTTCCCCGTATTCCGCGATACCCCCTGGGCCTGCACCGTCTCCCAGATCGACTGGAAATCCGAGCGGATCTCCTCGCGCACCCTCGATTACCTTCTCTTCAAGATCTGCGGCCTCACCATCCATGCCCACCGCGCCCTCGACGACGCCGAGGGGGTCCTCGGGCTTTTGCTCGGCCGCTTGCCGGTGACCGAGTTCCCCATCTTCAAGGCCCTGCTCGAAAGTGCCACGCAGACCACCTCCCGGCTGAGCGCCGTAGGTGCGCCCTTCGACAAGAAGGATCTCCTGAAGGACCGCGGCTATCGTTGGAGCGACGGCACCCAGGGGACCGCGAAGGCGTGGTGGCGCGACGTCCCGTCCCACGAAGAGCGCCAGGAGCTCGAGTACCTGGCGCGCGAAGTCTATCCTCGCGGCAACGCCGACGCGGTGCAGATCAAGCGCATCGACGCCTTGACCCGGTTTTCGGTAAGGGAATAAGGCAGGGGCTAGGGGCTGGGGACCAAGGACCAGAGTCCCGGGCTCGCCAAAAGCCCATCGGTTCTCCTTCCGTCCTTTGTGTCCTTTGTGTCATTCGAAAGCCGGCAGGCACTCTAAGGAATATCGAAGCCTTCCAGCGCTTGCTTAATGAACCGTGGGAGGTAAGCTCTCTTCCAAATCCTTTACCAGGGGTACCGGATGAAGAAAAAAGCCTACTGCCCTGCCTGTGGCAACCGCGAACTCAACAAGCTCTTCATCACCACCAACCGGGGGAAGTCGCTCTCGCTGCTGCTCACCTCCCAGTCCGACCTGCGCAAGTCCTCCGGTGACGTCTGCTGCATCCAATGCCAGCACGTCTGGAGGATCAGCCACCTCCACAAGGACTAGCGGCGCACGCAGATCCCGCGTCGCCTCCGCCACGACTCCCCACACCGAAGGGCACCCGGCCCCCACCGGGCAGCCAACTCCGCTGACGAGCGCCTTCCCCCGTTTGTTCCCCCGTGGTGTGCCGATACTACCCGCCCGAGCCTGTATTACCAAGCGCCAGTCCGACGTTTACTGTTCCGGCAAGATCTCCTTTTGAAATCGGTTCACGACCACCGTGTGGGCGGGGGAAAGCGCCTGGGCCTTCCCGGTCATGGTCTCGATGGCGATCTTTACCAGGGCGGTGTTGGCGAGGTTCTCCTCGTTCATCGGAGAGACCGGGTAGCTCGCCGGGACGTACTTCTCGATCATCTTGACCAGGATCGCACGTTTTTCGGCAGGATCCTCGATGAAGCTGGCGCTGCCGAAACAGAGAACGCTCCGGTAGAGCTGGCTTATGCCGCAGCCGCGCGCCGAAAGGACCTGGGGACCGGCCTCATCCACCTCGAAACAGACCCGGCCATCGGCCTTGAGGGCGTCGAACTTGCGCCCCGCCCGCGCGCTGTGGACGTAGATGGCTCCCGGCAGGAACAGGAAGTTGACCGGGACCAGGTAAGGCCCCTCCTTGGTTGCCAGCGCGAGCCGGCCCACTGCCGCCTGTTCCAGAAGCTCTTCCATCTGCTGAGGCGATTCCATAACGCGATCCTTACGCCGCACTTCCCTTGTCATGACCTGCTCCGTTACGAAGTTTGATGGCAATTCCTGCCACCTTATACCCCAACCGCCCTGGCCGGCCAACCAATTAAAGGTTGCAGCGCGCTTCCCGGACCAGGAAAAAGAAGAGGCACCGGAGCTTTACGTTCCGGCGCCTCATACGTCAACGACCTTGTGTCGGTTAGGACCTTCGACCCTTTCTTCGTAGCTCCTCTAAGCCTACACCCTTCCCGCCGAGCCCAGCACCGCCTCGTTCTTGTGCCGGACCAGCTTGGCGAACTCCGAGCGTGCCTCGCCCAGGTACTTCCTCGGGTCGAACTCCTGCGGGTTCTTGGCCAGGTGCTCGCGGATCTTCGCGGTGAAGGCGAGACGCCCGTCCGAGTCGATGTTGATCTTGCAGACCGCACTTGCCGCGGCCCGGCGCAACTGCTCCTCGGGGATCCCCACAGCGTTGTCCATCTTGCCGCCAAAACTGTTGATCATCTCCACGTACTCCTGCACCACGCTGGAGGCGCCGTGCAGCACGATCGGGAACCCGGGGATGCGCCGCTCGCACTCTTCCAGGATGTCGAAGCGCAGAGGAGGCACCTCCTCCCCCGGGGCCAGCCGGAACTTGTAGGCCCCGTGGCTCGTGCCGATCGAGATGGCCAGCGAGTCGACCCCCGTTTTCTTCACGAAATCCTCCACCTGTTCCGGGTTCGTATAGGTCGAGTGTTCCGCCGAGACCTCGTCCTCGATTCCCGCCAGCACCCCTAGTTCCCCCTCAACCGTCACCTCGAAGCGGTGCGCAAACTCCACCACCTTCCTGGTCAGCGCCACGTTTTCCTCGTAGGGGAGGTGCGAGCCGTCGATCATAACCGACGAGAAGCCGCTCTCGATGCAGGCGACGCAGAGTTCATAGGAGTCTCCGTGGTCCAGGTGCAGCGCGACCGGGATCTGGGATCCCTTCTCCCTGATCATCTGCAGTGCGCCCTGCACCATGTGGCGCAAGAGCGTTTCATGTGCGTAGCTGCGGGCCCCCTTCGAGACCTGCAGGATGACCGGCGAGCCCGTATCGGCGCAGGCGGTGAGAATCGCCTGGAGCTGTTCCATATCGCTGAAGTTATAGGCGGGAATTGCGTACTTGCCGGCCATCGCCTTGGCGAACATCTCGCGGGTGTTGACCAGCCCGAGTTCCTTGTAATGCACCATCTCGCCAGCCATGTCCCCTCCCCTTTTCTCTTTCGACGTGCGGAAAAACATAAGGATAGAACACAATGGACAATTGACAATGGACCATTGGCAATGACGACAAGGCAATTCACAATGGCCCCTTGCCCCAGGTTCTCGTTGTCAATCGATTCTCTCCGTGTCCTCCGTGCCTTCGTGGCAGAATCAGAGGCATTGGGAGGGAACAACGCAGCGTGGTAAAATCAGGTGGTGCCGGTTGAGGGAGCAGCAGAAAGAGAACAGCCAGAAGGGAGTAAGCCGTGCGCAAGATCACCTACAGCACCAACATCCGGGCGCGGTTGGAGACAGTGTGGAGCCTCATGGTGGACCGGATCGAGCATCCGTCCCTTCCAGGAGTAAAAGAAGTGCGGGTCACCGAGCGCGGCGAGGGGTACCTGGTCCGCGAGGTGCGGGCGCGTTGGCTGATGATCCAGGAGCGGGTGATCGTCGACCAGGGGAAGCACGAGATCACCTTCAAGATGGAAGAGCACCCGCTTTTCAACGGCAGTGCCGTCATGCGAGCCGTGGCCCTCTCCCGGCAGAGCCCCGTCGCGCCGGTCCAACTGACCATGGAAGTTAACTGGATACCGAAGCACGAGGAAGCCGAGCGCACCATCCTCGAGACCATGCCCTCCGAGATCCAACAGGAAGTCCTGGGCATAAAGGAAGAAGCGGAGGCGATTGACAGTTGACAATGGACAATTGACAATTACAACCTTAACTGCGGCCGGCAGAACAGCCTGCAGTCGTTTTCACTGTCAAATGTCAATCGTCCATTGCAGTACAGGAGATGTCATGACCAAGCACAAGCATGCAGAGAAAGAGGTTCCGAGAACACCCGAGCAGTTGACCGAGACCGATCTGAAGGAGATCGATGCAGCTCTCTTGGAGAACGCCTCCGAGAACTGGAGCAAAGTCTCCCGGATCGTGCTGGCCACGATGATCGAGCGCGGCGAAGGCACGACCGGTCTCCCCACCGGCTTCTACGCGGAAAGGGTTGCCGGCCTGGTAAAAGCCGGATCTCTCGAGGCGCAGGGCGACCTCAGCGACATGCACCTCAGCGAGGTCCGGCTGAAAAAATAGCCGTCGCCCCTGTTCGCGGTACGTCCCTTTCGTCGATTATGTCCCCTGCGTCCTATTCGTCCTTTGCTGGTGCAACCCTGGCTAGCGCCACGGCATGATCGGCACACTGGAGATGCTGTGCTTGGGCGAGCCGTTCACCAGCTTGTCGGTGAAGGCGAGGTACACCAGGACGTTTCGCTTGCGATCCAGAAACCGTACCACGTGGAGCTTCTTGAAGAGCACCGAGCGCGATTTCGAGAACACCTCCTCCCCCTCCTTCAGATTTCCCGGCAGCGCAATCGGTCCGATCTGCCGGCAGGCGATCGACGCCTCCGAGCGCTCCTCCACCAATCCCAGCGCTCCCTTGATCCCGCCCTTCGTCGGATAACTCACGTGGCAGGTAACGCCCGGCACCAGAGGATCGTCGAACGCCTCGATGACGATCTTCGAGTTCGGTCCCGTCATGATGAACTCAGTGCTCACCTCCCCGACCTTCTCCGCAAAAGCCGGAGCCGCGGCCAACAGCAAAGCCAATCCAGCCAGCGCAACCATCGAACATTTCATACAACCTCCCTGGGCAGCATAAGAGATACGTCCGAAGACGCCATCACCAGTCGGACCGGAAGCGATCCCTTCTGCGGAATAAGAAGATACCCCAACAAATCCCCCCCGTCATCCCCAGATTGCTCCGCGGTTCGCTTCGCGCGGTTCTAGCCTTTACTGCGTCCTGAGAATGTATCATCATCCAGTAATCGAGGAGAGCAGGAAGTGAAGAAGACCGACCAGTACCTGAAAATTGTTGAATGGTCAGAGGAAGACGGTTGCTATGTAGGCAGCTGCCCCGGTGTCATCTACGGTGGCGTGCATGGCCAGGATGAATCTGAGGTGTACCGGGAACTGTGCCAGGCCGTTGCGGAAGCTGTGGAACTTTACGAAGCAGACGGTAAGCCGCTTCCGGTACAAACTGCGCATAAGGATTATTCTGGTCGTTTCCTCTTGAGGGTCGATAAGGAGTTGCACCGAGAACTCGCCATCCGTGCCCTCAGATCCGGCGAGAGCTTGAACAACTATTGCCAAAACGTCCTGAAGAAGGCGATCCGTCAAGGGTAGATCGGGGAGGAGAATCCTTTTCCCGCCCCCCTTTTTCCGTGTTCCTCCGTCTTTCGTGTCTCTCCTTCGTGTGCGATTTCGATCAGCTTAGCGTGCTTAGCGATTTCGGTTCAAACCGTTTGCCTTTCCCGGTTTGCCTTTCCTCTGTGTTCCCCTGTGTCCTCTGCGGTGAAGCTTTTCATTTTTGAAGTTGTTTCTGCTTTGCGGTTCAGCTCCCATTCATGGTATCTGTTACCGAAATTCCGATGCCCAAGGAGAGCACCGTGTCCCTGCGCAGCCTTCGCATCCTCACCTCCATCGCCAGCAAAGGAACCTTCGCCGCCGCGGCCGACCAGTTAGGGCTCACCCAGTCCGCCATCAGCCTGCAGGTCAAGAACCTGGAAGATGAACTGGGCGTGCAGCTCTTCGAAAGGACCGGCCGCAGTCCCAGGCTCAACATGAACGGACGCTACGCGGTGGAGCGCGCCAGAGAGATCCTCCAGATCTACGACGAGATGAAGGCCCGGCTCTCCCCCTCCGATGGGGTGCAGGGCGTGCTGACCCTGGGCGTTGTACCGACCGTCATCACGGGTTCGCTCCCCCCCGCCCTCGGCCGGCTGCGCTCCCGCTACCAGGAGATGCACGTCAAACTCGTCTCCGGCCTCTCCAGCGAACTGGTGCGCCAAGTCGAGGAGGGGGATCTCGATGCCGCCCTCACCACCGAGCCCCCTTACCTGGTGCCGGCACAGTTCGAGTGGATCCCCTACGACGAAGAGCCTTTCTACGTCGTGGCCCCCAAGGGGGTCGGCACCCACAACGTCAGCGAACTCTTCGAGCGGTTTCCTTTCGTGCGCTTCGACAAGATGGCCTGGGCCGGCGCCATCGTAGACCGCGAGTTGCTGGCCCGGCAGATCAATCCCCGCGAGGTGATGGAATTCGACTCCCTCGAGGCGGCCCTCGCCCTCGTTGAAGAAGGACTCGGCATCGCCGTGGTGCCGCTCAGCAAAGCCCGCCGGGCGCGCGTTTCGGACCACATCACCCTCACCCCTTTCGGCTCGCCGCAACTGACCCGGCGCATGGGGATGTTCCAGAAGCGGCAACACCCGCGCCTCTCCCTCACCGGCGCGATCCTGGACGAACTGCGCCGGCCCCACACTTAAGTAAAACTCAAGCTTAGAGAAAGTATTATCAACTTTTTGTAAAAGCAATCTCGTGCTACCCTCTCTCCATTCATCAAAGTGGAAGAGGTTTCAGCATGGTTGCCATCGTAAACGCCCTCACGCCGGTCCTGGCGTTGATACTTTTAGGCTTCATCATCAAGCGCAGCGAGTTCATCCCGAACTCCTTCTGGCCTTCCGCCGAGAAACTCACCTACTATCTGCTGATGCCGGCCACCCTCATTCACAGCCTGGCCGGCAAAGATATCGGCTCCTCCCCCTGGTTCAACATCCTGCTCACCATCTGGGGCGCGGCGCTCGCGAGCGTGGTCTTCGTGGGCCTGAGCTGGCTCACCCACCGGCGCATGGGGGGGCCCGTCTTCACCTCACTCTTTCAGGGCGGAGTCCGCTTCAACACCTTCGTGGCACTCGCCCTTGCCGAAAGCCTCTTCGGCAAAGAAGGACTCTTCCTCGCCTCCTTGGGTGCAGGTTTCATGATACTCATCGTGAACGTGTTGACCGTCAGTGCCTTCTCAGTGGCAGTCGGCAGCGGCGGACTCGATGTGAGGCGCATCAGCCGCGACCTGATGCGGAACCCGCTGATCTGGGGGTGCGTCCTGGGGATCGGGTTGAACATTTCCGGGTTGAAACTACCCGTAGCGCTTGACGGTTCGCTGGTCCTTTTGGGCAAGGCAGCCTTTCCCGTCGGGTTGTTGGCAGTCGGGGCGGCGTACCAGGCCGGGAACATAGTCCGGCACTGGCAGCCGATAGTGGCGAGTTGTGGCATCCAGTTCTTTTGCAAGCCCGTCGTAGCCTGGTGGTTGGCGGCGGCGACCGGGCTGTCCGGGGTAGCCGCCGGAGTAGCCGTGCTCATCTTCAGCGTACCGACCGCGCCGACCGCCTACATCCTTTCCCGGCAGATGGGAGGCGACCACGACAGCATGGCCGTGATCATCACCATCCAGACCTGTCTCTCCTTCGTAACCCTCCCCCTCACCCTCTGGCTCTTGAGCTCATAGGACCGGTTACCACAGAGAGGACGCAGAGGTAAGATTCCAGCCTTTCCCCGCCGTTGCCTTTCCTCTGTGCCCCTCTGTGTCCTGTGGTTGCGGATTTTAGCTTTTGACGTCACCCTCACGAATTGTGCAAGAAATGTGAAAATAACAGTTGTAGGAATTCGCCGATCACAGTTATAGTGTAAACAAATGGGCGCCCCAGTCGTCGTAATCCGGATCCGCCTCCCGTTAACGGGGCGTGCGGCAAAAGAACAGCCACCTTCATCTACCCCATGTACAACGAGGTAAATCATGCTGACTGTCCTCATCGTCCTTGTAGTAGTAGCCGTAGTCGTTGCAGCGATTCAGTTTGCCTGTATGCCGTCCAGCAAGAGCAAGAACAAAGGCCACTAAAAAAAATGTGCCGCTCCTGGGCGCGGAGCGGCACATTTTTAAGCAGTTGTAATTGTCGTTCCACAGCTAGTGATTCAAGCCAAAGACTCCTGATCCAACAACCGATGCCCTCCCCCGATTGTCCCCACCGTTCCTTCGTAGCCAAATCTTGTCCGAGTACTTCAGTCGTAAGTAAAGAGATTCCAGCCTTTCCCCGAAGTTGTCTTTCCTCTGTGCCCTCTGTGTCCTTGTGGTGAGGCTTTTTGGAGCCGACCGTAACGTCACCGGTTCCCAGCCGCGATGATCGTCTCCAGCACACCCGGGAACCGTGCCTCCAGGTCATCCGAGCGCAGGAAGTTCATAAGTTCGTTCCCCTCCCGCCTGCTCGCGACCACCCCCGATTCCCTAAGCACCCTGAAGTGATGCGACAGCGTGGACTTCGGCATCGGGATGTCAAAGGCACCGCAGGCCACCTCCCCTGCCCTGGCGATCTTCAAGACGATCTCCATGCGCACCGGGTCGCTCAGCGCGTGGAGCACCTTGGGCAACGAGATTTCCTCCCGTACCGGCTGTCGAACCTCCGTTTTACAGACCATCTGCCGCCCTCACTCTGGTTCTTCCGAAAATGATGAAAACATCGAACCGTCTCCCCGCAGCGCCGCAGCAGCCCGCGCGTCCCCCCCTTTGCGAAGGGGGACAGGGGGGATTTGCCTTAGCATTCCCGGATGAACCTCATTTTTTGCCCATCATATAGAAACCATCTTGACAGCGCAAGATGGTTCGACTATTTTCGAACAACTCGTTCGAGATTTATCGAACTACTTTCCCGTCAGAAAAGCCCATACCGGCGCGGGGAAAACCTACAGTCGCAGGAGGAGAGAAGAGATGAACGTGATCGGAATCAACGGCAGTCCGCGTCAGCAGTGGAACACCGGAACCCTGGTGGCCAAGGCCCTGGAAGGAGCCGCAGCGCAGGGGGCGACCACCGAGTTGGTGCATCTTTACGAGCAGGATTTCAAAGGGTGCAAGAGCTGCTTCGCCTGCAAGGCCCGCGGCGGGAAAAGTTACGGCAAATGCGTGCTGAACGACGACCTGGCGCCGGTGCTGGAGAAGATTGCCGCGGCCGACGCCCTGGTTATCGGTTCGCCGATCTACTTCGGTTCCGTAACCGGCGAGACCCGCAGCTTTCTGGAGCGCCTGCTGTTTCCCTACCTCACCTACACCGTCCCCTACGGCACCCTGTTCGACCGCAAGATGAAGGTCGGCTTCATCTACACCATGAACGTCCCCGAGGAAGTAAGCGTCCAGTACGGTTACGAGAACCTCTTTGCGGCCAACGAGCGTTACGCCAAGCTGCTTCTGGGCGATGCCGAGTCCATGTACGCCTTCGACACCTGCCAGGTAGAGGACTACTCCAAGTTCGTGATCGAGAGCTTCGATCCGGTGCACAAAGGCAAGCGCCGCACCGAACAACTCCCCCTCGAGTGCCAGAAGGCCTTCGACATGGGCCGCCGGCTGGCGGGAGCAGAAGCATAGCAGCGTAGCTTCAAAAAAAAACGGGCCATCTTAGGTATCTCACGTTGATCTACCTAAGGTGGCCCATATATTAAACCGCTCGGCAGGTTTCAAGTTCCGTCGTCAGGGTCCAGTCTCCGTGTCCTCCGTGCCTCCGTGGCAAATTACAGATTATTCGCCCCCACCACCACAGCAGAAACTTAATCGAACCTGGCACGCCCCCCCGCAGCGAGTCCCCATTTACCACTTTACCGCCGTATCGATTACTGGGTATAGTTTTCACATCTTCGCTGCGAGTACCCCAGGGGGCAGCTTATGGGCAAGAACCGACTCGAAGCCTTCAGCGACGGGGTCATGGCCATCATCATCACCATCATGGTGCTGGAAATGAAGGTCCCCACCGGGACCGACCTTGCGGCCCTCAAGCCGATCCTCCCCATATTTTTGAGCTACCTGCTCAGCTACGTGTACATCGGCATCTACTGGAACAACCACCACCACATGCTGCACACGGTGCGTCAGGTAACCGGAACCATCCTGTGGGCCAACCTGCACCTTTTGTTCTGGCTCTCGCTTTTCCCCTTCGTGACCGGGTGGGTCGGCCACAACCACCTGGAGCCCGCCCCGATGGCGCTCTACGGCGTGGTGCTGCTCCTGGCGGCGCTCGCCTATTTCCAACTGCAACGGGCGATCATTCGGAGCCAGGGGGCAGATTCGCTGCTGGCCAAAGCGGTGGGGCGCGACATCAAGGGGAAGATCTCGCCCATCCTCTACGCCTCCGCGGTGCCGCTTGCCTACCTGAGCCCCTGGTGCTCCGCCGGCCTCTACATCGTCGTGGCCCTCATGTGGCTCATCCCCGACCGGCGCATAGAGAGGGCACTGATGACGGGCGAACACGTGTGAGCCCTGCCGAAGCTGCCTCTGCGCGAAAATTCCCCCAATCCGCGTCATCCGCACTCTCTTGAAGTTGCCGTTCCCACCACCTCAACGGAAAACAGGCTTGAGGGTATCGATACCCCCAAGCCCGTCCTTGCTGTCCTTGCTGTCCTTCCGTTACTTGCTCGTTATCAAGAGTGCCGCGCTCCCCATCACCTTCTCGTCGTCAGCTACCGGCGCTGCGAAGCGGTCCGTCGTGTACCTCAGCTGGGCTTTGACCGTGTAGAGGCCGGGGGCCAAGGCGGGGTCCCAGTTCACCAGGCGCTCCTCACCGGCCCGCACCGGGGCTTCATGCACCCCCTGGGCGTCGGCCCGCGTCTGGGCGTACCCCTCGTAGCCGGAGAGCTTCTTGTCGGCTTCCAGGAAAGCCTTGTCATCGGGACGCGCGCTGAAGTTCGGCGCAAAGAGCCACTCTTTACGGGCCCTGCTCACTCCCTGCCGATCCAGGACATCCACCGAAAGGTACACGCCGCGGGCATTGGGACCGGTCGGGACCGAGTGTCCGGCACCGATGTTGGTCACGCTGAAGGAGAGGTTCGCTTTCTCCTTGTCCCGCTGGATGATCGCGAGGCTCAGCGAGCCGCCCAGGCGCTGCCCGGAGTGGCCGCCGGTCCAGAGATGGCGCCCGACAGCCACGGGAGCACCGTCCGAGTCCTCGGCGAGTTTACGCAGCGTGCGCGGCATGTGGCAGTCCTGGCACTGCTGCGCACCGAGCCCCGGCTTGTTGAAGTCCTCGCGCCACTCCATGAAAGTCTGGTACTGCCCGCCGACGATCCTCTTGTCCGTGGTGTCGACGTGGCAGTGGGCGCAAATGGCAGAGCTCTGCAGGGCAGGCTCCGCGACAGAGGCATGGGGTGCATTTCCGGTTTTATGCACGCCCCTCACCTTCCCCTCCGGTGTCAGGTGGCAGGTCGCACAGGTAATCGAGATCTCTCCGGCATTCGCCACGTTGGGAAGCTGTTTCCCCAGCTCGCCCTTCGCGGGAATGTTGAAAGACCCGGCGAAATGGCAGGCGCGGCACCATTCGACGTCCCCGCCGGAGGCAAGCGGCGTGAACTTCGAGGTGGCATGGGCCGTCGCGGCAGAAGAGACCGTCGCGGGTATCGAGTGGTTGGCGGAACGGTTGTCGCTCCCCACGCCCAGGGCGTATTCGCGATAGAGGGTCTGGTGACACTCTCCGCAGGTCTCCGACGGGGTCGCGGCACCCTTGGGAAAGGAGACCGGTTCCGCAAGAGCGATGGATGCAAGTGACATAAACATGGTGAAAACCGTGCCTGCGAGCTTCAGACTACATTTCATGGTTACCCTCTCGATGCGTTTCTTGGTTTTTTCCGGCTTGCGCATTTGCCGGCCTGACATCAGTGAGGGGAGCATAGGCCGGATGTGCAACCATTCACAGCCGCAGTTATCGTTTTTTTTATGGTGGCAGATCCGATTGTATGCGAGTATGCGGAAAACGCCGGCGAGGTTAGTTGGCAGGCAAAGCGATCATCAAAAGCAGAGGATCGGGGACAACATGTTCATCCTGAATAGCAGTGATCCTGTACCGCTGTACAAGCAGCTCTACAACCAGATCAGAGAGCATATCCTGTCAGGCAAGATCCCCGCAGACACCAGGCTGCCGTCGGTGCGGCAGCTGGCCGGCGAGCTTTCTGCCAGCTGCAACACGGTTGACGGGGCCTACCAGGAGCTCTACGCAGAGGGGTACATCTACAGCAGGCCCCGCAGCGGCTACTTCGTCTCCGCACTGGACCAGGAGGTGGCGCCGCGCCCCGTGCCCCGGAAGCTTGGGAGAAACGACTTCCTGCCGCCCCCCCCGGCCCGCTTTACCTACGACTTCCACCCTGCCCGCCTCGATCCCGAGAGTTTCCCCGCCGAACTCTGGCGCAAGTGCCTGACCGAGGGGCTGCGCCGCGACAGCAGGGAGCTTACCCACTACGGCGAGCTCCAGGGAGACTGGGGACTGCGCTGTTCCATTCAAAGCTACCTGGAGAAATCCCGCGGCGTGGTGTGCGACCCGGAGCAGATCGTGGTCTCTTGCGGGCTGCACCAGACCCTGGAAATCGCCGCACAGCTTCTCAAGGACGATCATCCCGTAATTGCTGTGGAGAACCCCGGCTACCACCTGCCGCGCGACGTCTTCGAGAACCACGCCTATACCATCCTCCCCGTCCCCGTGGGGCAGAGCGGGATCGACCTGAACCGGCTCAGGGCCGGCCACGCCGACATCGTCTACGTCACCCCTTCCCACCAGTTGCCGCTTGGGTACGTGATGCCGGTGGCGAACCGGCTCGCATTGATCGAGTGGGCGGAATCAGGTGGCAGGTACATCATCGAGGACGACTACGACAGTGAGCTGCGTTACCAGGGGAACCCGATACCCTCGTTGCAGGGGCTGCGACCGACCGGCAACATCATCTATTCCGGGACCTTCTCAAAGATCCTCTCCCCGGCCCTGCGTCTGAGCTACCTGGTGCTCCCCTACTCTCTTTTGGGAGCCTTCCGCGAGCGTTACCGCAGCTACAACTGCTCCGTGTCACTGGTGGAGCAAAGAGCCATGGCAACCTTCATGGAGCAGGGACACTGGGAGCGCCACATCCGGCGCATGCGCACCGTCTACAAGAAGAAGCACGATACCCTTTTGCGTTCCGTGGAAGCCTGTTTCGGGAAGCGGGCCGAGGTCATCGGTCAGGGAGCCGGGCTCCATGTCGTCATACGGTTACCCGAGACGACCCAAAGCGAGGCGCAGATCCTCGACAAGGGGCGGCAAAAGGGGATCGGGCTGATCCCGTTTTCCGACTTCCACGTCACCGGCCAGCCCGAGAGCGTGACACTCATGCTAGGCTTCGGCGGCTTTAACAGCAGCGAGATAGAGCAAGGCATCGCCCTGCTCTCCCAGATCTGCTGAGGATTGTGACATAGGTGGTTCGCTGGGGCCCCGGTCAAATTGACAATCAGTTAGACACTTCTAAAATTTCTGCATTTGTCTCCCCAGGAGGTCCTCATGTCGACGCGCTACGGTGGGCGACTATTCGATCCCACGAACTTCCACCTGGTTCCATGAAGCGCTCCGAAGCGACAACGCGTAAAGGTATTCTACGGCCGATTCGAGGCCGAGCGGTGTTTCTGGAAATTCTCCTTATCATCCTTATTTCCAGCGTTCCTGGTCACACTGCTAGTTACCCCGGATTCGAGCTGTTGCAGGAGTCGCAGTGTTCCAAGGCAGACGCATACCTGGTGTCGACCCTCCCCACACAGTGGCAAAAGTATGCCTTGTTCGTTAAGTCGTGCGAACTGATGGGTAAGGCCGGCAGTCCTTCCGGCTTTCAAATTGTGTCGGTATGGGTAGACGAGTACTTTCAGGAGAAATATCCTCGGCAACATCCTCGTTGGGAGCCCTTCCCAAAGGCTTTGATTCTCGATTCCCACCTTAAGGTGGTAGGCACACTTCCAGTCGTCTATCCGCGCGATGACATTACTTTTCCTGATGTGTTTTACGGTAGGTGGATTACAAACGTTCCCACGGAAATCAGAATCGACGTCGAGAACCCAGCCGAGGGCGGAGACTACTACTATGCCGCTCTCGTCTGGGACGAGTCATCGCATTCCTACCGCAGCCATGGTACGGAGGCCATAGATGGCACAAGACCAAGGTAACCCGGCTGATAAACTCCGCGCCGCGTGTCAAGCCGCCTTCCAGAAATACCCGGACTCTTGCAGTACGGCAGTTTGGCATGTCATTAGACAATACAGGCCAAGCCAGCCATACTTGATGGCTAATGACCTATTAGACGCTCTCGGTTCAAGTCCTGACTGGCAGGAGGTGCCTCTGAATCATGTCAGTACCGTAGCAAATGAAGGTGGCGTCGTCGTTGGAGGATTAAAAGAACCGGGACACGGACACGTTGCTGTTGTCTATCCAGGTGAAGAAAAACTGAACGGTGGATTCACTTATATCAGCAAGAAAACCGGAAAACCGGTGGAAGCAGCTGCAACGGGCACGTACCCATTGGCAATGTCAACAACCATGGGCGCCTGGCCAGGAGCTAAGAGCAACGGAGATAAGACGGTGAGAGATCCTTGGCCGGCCGAAAAATTTAAGGCCGTCCAGTTCTGGAGATACATCGGCTCAGTTGGAGCCGCCTCTAGCCCTCCTAGAACCAAAGAAAGGTGGACCATGAAAAGTCAGAGGGGGCTAGCCTACTCCAAAGGGTGCGAGCGGCACGGCAACATAAAACGTTGGCAAGCGGAGGAAGATTCACTTCGCCTATCTCCAGGAAGGCCAAGTAACGTCATCAGGTGGGTGCGGTAAGGACAAAATACAGCAGGCGAAAAGGTGGCTGGGTTCTCCACGTGCTGACTATATTTTCGTTGTCGGTATCCCCTTGACAGGTATACTATGGCCGTTGCATGGATCGTGACTTTTTCGGGAAAAGCTTTAAAGCAGAAAACGAAACTGCCGGAGCGGGTCCGTTTGCTGCTCTTCCAGCTTGCTCGAGACATTGAGTTTTCCGGTGCGGTGAGGGGAGAGGTAGTGCGGGACAACGTCTCGGTGGAGATCATCTATGCAGGAACCCACGAAAAAGCACCATACTGACGAATTGGTAAGCGTCACTCTTCAAGTCAGGCGAAAAGACCTGTCGTTGTTGAAGAGGTACGCAGAAGCGCTGCGCAGCGAAGAAGGATCCTTTTCCGTCGCCGAAGTTTTTCCGGAGTATGCCGGGCGTGAGCAGCAGGTGGCCCTGCGGGCTTACCGTCATCGGGAAGGACTCACCCAGAAGCAGCTTTCCGAGCTTTCCGGGATTCCCCAGCACCACATAAGCGAGATGGAAAACGGCAAGCACACCATCGGCAAAGACCGTGCTCGGACCTTGGCACAAGCCCTCAACTGCGACTACCGCCAACTGCTGTAGGATGTTGCCGGGGATATGATTGGCAACGCCTCATAACCGTGCAAACGCCAGCTTGCGGTCTAGCCTCCCTCCGTATCGTCTCCTTTGACTCGCCTTTCCCCTGTGTTCCTCTGTGCGCCTCTGTGGTCAGGGCTCTTGCCTTTGATCGGCGTCTCAAGATCCAGTCCCCAGTCCAGGTTCCAGGTTTATCCGCGGAAATCAGCACAATCCGCACAATCCGCGTTCAAAGAAGTTGAACTTGTCTTTGGTTTCAACTCCATAACGGGGTTCCCGCCTTCGTCTTTCCTCTGTGTTCCTCTGTGCCCTCTGTGGTGGGGCTCTTGCCTTTGCCTTGAGCTTAAGGTTTTACCTGATTCACGAATCTCCCCTGGTACTTGGCCGACCCGATGCAGCGCTCGAAAACGAACTGGCAGATCCGGGTCCCTGGATAAAGCGCCAGCGGCCCGCGCCCCAGGTTCACGATTTCCAGCACCTGCTGGTTCGAGATCCCCGGTTGCATGAACCCCGCCGTCACGTGGATAGCCAGGCCGAACCGGGCGAACCGGCTGCGCCCCTCAAGCCATCCCGCGACATTCTCCGAAAGCGTGATCCGTTCCCTGGTGATCCCCAGGATCATCTCGCAGGGTGCGATGGTGATGAACTCTCCGTCCGTGAGGGAAACCAGATCCGTGACATCGGCGAAGTCCGAGTCGTTGTGCACGTGATAGATCCCGGCCTCCTTCTTGAAGACCCTGAAATCGTTCCCAAGCGTAAGGTCCACCGATCCCGGCCCGATCTGGGAATCCTCCAGCGGATCGACGCAGACCTCCCCGCGCCGTATCGCCGCCCGCAGCTCCTCTCCTACCAAAATCGACATAGCTCCCCCTTCCTTTCGACACCTGCAGGATGACGTCTTGATTCCTTTCCTAGCCTTATCGGCAAGGCCCAGGTGAACGGAAGTGCTGAAATCCTATCGTAGCATTTTTCCGTGTCGACTTTTATCTGCAGTGCGTCCCGGAACAGGCACACAGGCACAAGCCGCCACGAAGGTTGTTCCGGAATTTCCAGGAAGCATGAACAGGTTGCTACCCACCACCAATGGCAGCCGAGCGTTCTCCATGTTGAAAAGGTTCATCCGAGATTCCGGAAATGCGGAAAGGGCTGCCATCAACCACTGCTGTCAGCCCAGCGTTCCCCACTTTGAAAAAGGGGGACAGGGGGGATTTGCCACGTCTTCAGTGTTTTCAAGCAATAAGCGACAGTTCGATGGTGAGTTTTTCGTAGGGAGCCCGGATGTGGTTCTTCGCGTCCCGTTCTATAAGCCCCGATTCTTCCAGTATCTTCACGTCCTGGTGCACGTTCTTGTAGTTGCGCTCCAGCAGCGCCGCCAGTTCTCATTACGGGATGTCACATGGTAAAAGGCACCTGGGAACTCAAGTCGAAGCGACCGCGCCATAATCCCCCTCCAGACCTAGGAGCCTAAAGCACAGCAACGATCGCCTAAATGTAAAAAGTGGAGCTTTGCCCCCTCGGAGGCCCCCAAAAGTTGACCCCACCCAAGATCTCAATCACCGCGCCGCTCCTCCCTTTGCAGAGGTTCTTTCGGAAATTCTAGGAAGCCTGGATAAGGTTGCCACTCGCCACCAATGGCAGCCCGACGTTCCCCACTTTGGAAAAGGGGGGACAGGGGGGATTCGCTTTGCAGTCAGCGCCTTAGCCTTTTCAGCCTACCCCCTACCCCGCTCATCGCTTTAAAGAACGGAAGCAGGTGGGCAATGTCAAGCTGAGACCCCACAGGCATTCCGACCCCACAGGCATTCCAAGCCAGCCCTCCAGATGTTGCCCTTTATATCAATTTAGGTAATAATCTCGGGAAGGATGCTGACAGGAGGAGCCCATGCGCAGTGTTACCCTACGACTGGACGACGACTTGGACCAAAGGCTGGGGAACTTAGCACGCCAGACAGGCCGGACCAAAAGTTATTTTGCCAAACTAGCCCTGCAAGAGTTTCTTGACGAGCAGGAGGATTACGTACTTGCCATAGCGTCTCGCGACCGCAATGAATCGACTGTCAGCCTGGATGACCTGGAGAGGGAGCTTGGTCTGGCGCGTTGAAATCAATGAGACTGCGCGCAAACAGATAAAAGCGCTTGATCGAAAAGCTCAAGTCGCTATAGTTGCCTACCTGCGAGAGCGGATTCTTGAAACAGGCAATCCACGCAAGGCAGGAAAGGCCTTAAAAGGCAACTTGGGAGACCTCTGGCGTTACCGAGTTGGTGATTATCGAATAGTATGTGAAATTATGGATGAAGTAGTTACCGTCCTGGTCATACGAGTTGGACACAGGAGTAACATATACAAGAGGTTATAGGTAAGACAGCCCTGCCCTCCCTTAGCCTATACAGCTACGCCCCTACCCCGCTCATCGCTTCAAAGAACGAAAGCATGTGGGCAATGTCAAGCTCAGCCCCCTCAGAAGTTCATAAGGCCGAAGCGAATTTGGTAGAGCGTCTTTAGGGGTCAAAGCTCCACTTTTTACATTACTCCTTCCTAAGCGCCTGAGTAATCGCGGCTATGGTCTCGCCAAGAACTTTGTCTGTTTCAGCTTCCTCATGCATACGCTTACTGGCCAAAGACACTGCAGAGTCGCCGATCCCAAACCTTCCCCCGATGGCCTTAAGGCTCATTCCCCCGTAGCGGTGGCAGAAGTAAAGACTGATCCGCCTTCTCAATCGATCCGCTGAGGGGGAAGGAATCACCCTCTCGACGGTCTCCACGATTTCATCAATAGTAAGGTGCGGAGCAAGGCTGCGTACCGCCGGCACACTCCGGTCAGGCTTGAGAGTTCTCGTGACGGTCTCCGAAATCTCTGCAGTGAACGGTTCCGTTCCCAGGAGTGTTTCAGCAATGGCCTTTTCCAGCGGGCTGCATAAATCGTCATCTCCTTTGGCATCTACAAAATTGCGGTAGCGCGCGACATCTCCATCCGGTTCGAAACTGGAGAGGACCAGATCGGTGTAGAGCCAACGGGGCGTCTCAGCAAGACCTAGGTAGGAGCGGTAACTTGACCACTCGTATTCCTCCGGCCTTTCAACCAGTCCCGCACGTACGGGATTCCGGTGGATATACCTTGAAAGCTCAATGGCATACGCTTCAGCTTCGACAAGGATTGAGGTGAACCTTCCATGAAACAAGTGACCGGATCTTTTGCGCTTAACGTTGAAGTAGGTGGTATAGGATCCGTTGAGGTACTGCAGGATGTGGGATAGGTTACCGCGAGGAGTTTCAAGCAAAAGGTGGTAGTGGTTTGACATGAGGCAGAACGCATGCACGACGGCAGCGTAGCGATCGGCCGCAGCCTCAAGGTATCCGTAGAAGTGTTCCCGGTCGGCGCGTGCCTTTCACCATGTAACGTCCCGGGGTAACGAAAAAGACCTGTTCCACCTGGACGACGTGCGGACGACCGACTCTCCAAATTAACCGAGTTGCAATACTGCAATCCAGGCCTTGGAAAAGAATCAGACGGTGCCGTACTTCTGCGCGAAACTTTGATCGGACATGGTCAAGAAGAGGATCCCCTCTATAAAACCGATCAACGCCGGGATAAAGGTCCAGCAAAAAATGAGGAACAGGATGCCCTGCCCCGCCTTTCCCAGATAGAACTTGTGAATCCCGAAGCCGCCCAGTAGCAGGGCAAAAAGCGCCGCAGCCAACTTGTTCTTACCATTTGGAGCAGCCACGCCAAGCCCCGAACTTGAATACTGCCGAACACCGCATTTCGGACAAATCTCTGCTTTCATCTTGATGGCTTCACCACATTCAAAGCAGAATTTCTCATCAGCAAGTTTCATTTCCTGAGGCATGGTTTCTCCTTTACCATGTTTTTTCCAGTAACCCTAGTTTGCCTTACCAAGAAATACCTTGTGCTTATCGAGCATGGTCTGCCAGTCCGGGCTCTTGCGGAGGTTTGCCAAATCGCCGTCCTTTCGGAGTGCATTGTAGTCATTGAACCCGTTGGTGAGAGCTGAATCGATCGCCACGATCCCCCGCCCCACCTGGTTGCGCAAGGAAAACCAGCAGGCTAGGTTGTAGTAGTTTTTGCCGTCCTTCGGACCGAGTTCAACGGCCTTTTTCAAATCATCTTCGGCCAAATCAAATTTTTTCTGCTGCATGTAGGCGACTCCGCGATTGGAGTACGCTCCCGCGTAGGAAGGATTGGCCTGAATCGCGTTGGTGAACTCCTTCACCGCGTTTTTAAAATCGTGCCGCGCGGCGTACTGCATCCCCTGCTGAAAGTGCTGCTTTGCCTCCAGAGAGCTCTTATTCGAGCCGGCGGGTACAGGCTCGTTTACCGGTGGCCGCGGCTGTTTCGCCACCTCGCCTCCGCTACCCGAATAACAGATCATATCCCATTGCTGCCGTGTCGCCTCCTTCAACACGGCGTCATTCGGCTCCGCCTTCAGGTTCTTGAGCAGCCCCGTCCAGCGCTCCTTGGCACCCTGTCCGGTTAGCATCTGAATCCAGTTCAGTGAAAATTCCTTGCGCTCCTTATTGGCCACCAGGATTACCCGTATCTTCCATGGATCGACCTTTATTGAACGCTTCCCGGCCTCATCGAGATACTTCTGGAACAGTTCCAGCGCATTACCATCCGAGAGGTAGACCGTGCGGTTGGCAGCAGTCTGGCTTTTTTGCAGCAGGACGTTGCAGATATCTTCGGCAACGGCATCCCGCGCTACCACCTCGAGGAGGACAATCAACATGATAAACGGAACCGGCATGATCTTTAAGAACAGTTGACCCATGGCACACCTCTGTGGTCTTAATTTGGCACTGCGGCAGAAGGCTCGAGACTCGCGTTTTTTACCGGATCCGGATCTCTCTGGAATTTCTTCATACTCGCATTGTTGACCATGATCTCGAAATCGCGGCGGTAGTTGCCTTCGTCGAGGTTCTTGGTGTGCATCTGGGAGGCCTGCACCCTTTGGCAGTTGGCGAAGTCCTCATGGCACTGAATGCGCTGCCGGGAGAGGTCGACAGCCGAAGCTTCACAGATGGCCACCGCTTCCCCGAAGAAAAGTGTGATCAGGAAAACGAGAAAGAATTGGGTCATGCCGAATCCCCCTGAACCACGAATTGTGGAGATCAGCAAGATCAGCACGGTTCCCAACCCGACCAGAATCCAGTCCCTGGTCTCGGGGGCGTTATGCGGTCTTCCGGTCCGGTTTTTCCAGCGGTAAAAAAGGAGATTTCCGGCACCGAGCCCCTGCAGAAATCCACCCAAACCCAGGATGAAGGCGAGAACGAAGATGAACGGGTTGATATCCCCGGAAAGGGCCGCCTGGACCCCCATGACGACGACCTCAGCTGAAAGGGCAAACCAGAAGGCCAGTTTGAAGCAGAAGATGGAGCCCCACTTCGGGCACTCGCCCTGCAGTTCTCCCCGCACGGCCTTTTTCCAGATCGCCGCAGGAGGATCGGTGAATGATGTATAGCCGCTGCTGATACTGCGCATCATGCTGTCGGCATAAGCATAGGCATTCTCTGCACCATTTTGTGTGTATATGTTGCCGGCCACCCGCTCCATCTCGTCATAGATGCACTCTTTCTCCAGCAAAAAGCTGAGATCGAGGTTCCATTCATTGTCGTCTGGCCTGAAATGCCGCTTCTCGGCGCGCTTCCCGTACTCCAAGGCAATCATTCTGTACCTCCCAAGGAAAAGTTGGTCTGAACCTAGACAGCACCAGGCAACCGGCATTACTCATGTTTCAGCTTGATCTGCAGGGTCAGCACCTTTTTTTTCCCGAGTGCCTGAACCGGTGCAACCGCATAACTTGCCGGCAGGGGGGCGGCCTCACCTACCTCCTCCTCGATGACCAGGTCCTTAGCGCCTGGGACGTGGGCATCTGCCAGCATCTGCCTGGTTTCCTGTTCGGGGAGACTTTTGGTACCCGGAGCGAGGTCGGGCATCGGTTTTTCCGACAGCATGACCAGCAACGTCTCCTCACCGGGGAGGTTGTCGAACTTGAGGCTGGAGTCGAAGGGAACCGCATAGGTGATCTTCGCCTTTATTCCGTTGGCGACCCCTTCGGCATTGGGGAACAACACCCGCGAAGCACCTGACGATCCAACTCCGACGACGTACAGGTAACCGTTGCGGTTGGCCTGCAGGTTCAATTTGATGCGATCACCACTGCGGAAAGTTCTCGATGCCGTAGTCCGAGAGACTTTCCCGTTCGGCTCGATCAGATCAACCCAGTAGGAGATGCCGAGGTAGTTTTGGGCAGTCTCCTTGGTCTTCTTTTTCTGGGCAGGCTTCTTTTTCGTTTTGGTAGAGGTCTGAACCGATACGTCCCCCTCATCATAGAAAAGTGCCTTTGCTCCGGACGCCGACGCGTCGGTGGCATAGATTCCAGCAAGAAGTATTGTCAGCAGGGTGATTTCACGTTTCATGTCGTTCCTCCCTTTAAAATTGCACTCCTTTTACCAATCTCTCTTTGACGCGATGACCTGCGGGTGCTGGTCGGCGTTTTTCTCCTCTTTTACCCCCAGTATGACTTTCGGCTTGGCGGATGCGAATGCGGTTCTCAGGCCGCGTCCCTTTTTCAGCTCCTGGAGCAACTGATAGGTGAAGAAGCTCGCCTTGTAGTTTTCCGATTCCCACGATCTTTCTCCTGCGTCGCTGGCACTTACGATTACCTTGACGCCGCCGTTTCCCTCTCGAGCTTCAGGAGAGGTCTGCTCCTGCTCAACGACGATGTCTTTGGCACCAAGCAGGCTCTTGGCCATCGCCTCGCGGGAAAGTCCCTGGTTGTCGTCATCGAAGCTGATCGATTTGGAGCCTGGGTGGTAGAATCCGTCAATCCCCTTGAATGCTGCGCCGCTGTAGCAGACGTCGAGCACTATGTACACGTGCCCCGCGCGCGTCCGTTCCAGAAACGACTTGAGCGTCTTGGAGGGGAAGGAACTCTCCGCCATGGTGAAGTGGTTCTTGAAGACCGTATCGTAGGTGACGATGTTCAGGCTGCCGTCGTAAATCGGAGCCCCATGCGAACTGAAATAGACAAAGACCTCGTCATCTTCACCGGCCTTTTGTCTGATAGCTTCAATGGAGCGCTGGATGTTTTTCCCCGTGGCGGTCTCATCTACCAGAAAGGTGACATTGTCAGGCTGGTACTGAGCGTAGTCTACGAGATAGCTGCGCACCTGTTCTGCGTCATCCGCCGCATATCTCAGGGTATTTTTCCCGTTCCGGTCATTTTGGAACCTGCCTACCCCCACAACCAGGGCAAACTTCTCCGGTTTGCCGCCGGACCGCCGAACAGGCTGTGGTTTACTCACATGCTCCGTCTTTTTCGTTGGGAACAGCAACGCGAGGCTTTCTGCCCACTCACGCACCTTCACGTTTTCGGGCACCACCGGGGAGGTCCACTTCACTCCGACCACGGACTGCGCCAGGGAAAACGCGAGGCTCACCTCTCGGCTGTCCTTGTAGCTTCCGCCGAGAAGCACCCTTCCCTGCCGGTCGAGCTTCACCTCGGCGTTGTTGATGCCGTTGTCCCTGAACATCGAGTCAATCATGATCAGGTGGGCGCTGGATATCGGTGATCCAGCTGCTTCAGCTGTTAAACATACAACGAGCTGCAGCAGCAGACCCAGGACAAAAACCTCGAGGATACGCACCATGCATGTCACTCCGTTATCTTGCAGAGGCTCGCGGAAACCCACGCCGAGGCTCCGTCCTCAAGTTTGACCTGGCACCATTTTTTACCACCTACCGTTATGGTGGTCTGGAGGGCAAATTTTTCCCCTCTGTTCGCTTTGGCGACGAGCTTCGAGCTAGCATCGGGATTCACGCGCAGGTTCGCGACTTTCGCCGTTATCTCTACCTGCTGGACGTTTTCGCTGCTGAGGTTCTTGCTGCCTACGGCAGAGGCTAACTCCACAGGTTTTGGTGTCGCATGTTCCGCCTCCACACGGGCCACCCGGGCACCTTTTCTATCCAAGTCATCTTTTGCCTTGGCAAGGATCGCCCCATCGTTCGTGATGGTGAGCGGCACTTCCTTTTGGTCGTATTTCCCATCCATATCGACCCTGAACGCTATGAAGAACTTGGCTTCTTCGGCATTAGGGGGAATAGGAATTTCTGAGGTCGCTTTTCGTTTACCTGGCTGGACCACTACTTTTTCCTGTGATTTGCCGAGTTCGACGAACTTTTTCTTATAGGGATCGAAGATCTTCAGGATGATCGTCTCGGTGATTTCAACCTCTTTCTCTTCTGGCGTCATCACATAGTACGAAGCGTTCAGACTCGGCTTGTCCCCGGGGGCTATTGCTACCGGGTCGACAGAGAGTTCTTTTATCTTGGTCAGCGTGCCCTGGCGTGGCTGGTAGTCGATTTCCTTTCGTACCGTTGAGTATGGAAGGTCCTCCGCGCTTTTCACCTTGGTAAAGGCAGCAAAACAGTGTCCCCAGGCATAGGCAAATGCCATGGCCCCGCCGGCAGCGGCGCCTATACCGGCTTTTGTAGCAGTATTTTTGGCCCCTCCGCCCGTTGCCAACGCGATAAGGACACCGGCTGTTGCTCCCAGAATTGCACCACCAGTGGTATAAGAAGCGATGCAGGCCTGCGGCGAGCTCCAAGTAAGCTCACCGTTTCGCCCGGTTGCACAGGAGCAAAGAACGAATACCGACAGCATCAAACTTCCGATTAATCTGGTGGTGCCTTTCATCGTTTCCTCCCTGGAGTCAACGGCTCGGTTCGTGTCAGATAATCCCTCGTACCAAACCACGCCCACACGCTCAGGCCGCTTTATCCTTCCGGCCATTCAACTAATGGCATCAAGCCAAGCCAATCTGGATGGATTCGCAATTTGCCTGATCGCCAGCTTCGGCCCCGGAATTGGCTGCAACTAACATTCCTTTTGTGTATCTGCACGAATTAACGGTCTTTACTGATCGATACGTGAAGGGATGTGTTAGGATTCTCGACAAATCTTTTCTCACAAAGAGCTAAGGTGTAAACCAATCCGACACAATTAGTATCTTCTTTTACTAAAGTGGTCGACAATATCGCTCAACCTTCAGCTGAATTAGATCCAACAAATTGCCAGACAGGCATTAGACTTGCTAAATGATTAGGCAAACAGACGGTGGGAAAAGGGAGACCCTATACAGATACGGCAAGTGAAACCAATACGTGTAGGATTATACTGAGCACACACTAGAATTTTTCGGATATCGTTTCAAGTAAGGGGTAAAGGTTTTGACTTTCAGCTTTGCCTGCTCTAATCTACCGACAACTCACGAGGTCACCACGCTTGCAGTATCAACGCTATTCCAGAGGACAAGCAAGACCGATGCAGAACTACTGCGCAGACTTTACCAAGCTCAACCGCGCACCGGGGCCAATGTGGGGAGAGGAGACCAAGCGGCGGGCACCGCATAAGCCTATTCTGCTGCTCGCCGTCCTCGACCTGGTGCACCGCGGCGTCATCACCTCCCCTTTCATCTCCATCTCCGGCGACCTCGTCGAGCTGAACGAACTCTTCAACCTCTATTGGCAGTGCGTGGTGCCGCTCGGTCAGACCAGCAGCATCGCCTTCCCCTTCTCCCGTCTCAATAACGAACCGTTCTGGGAACTCGTCCCAATTCCCGGCAAATCGATTACTCAAGCGGTAATCAACAATACCTCCTCGGTTTCCTACCTGAGAAAGTACGCATTGGGCGCCAAGCTCGATGACAACCTCTTTGCCATCATGGCCACCGACACCGGCCGGGAGGGGCTTCGGGAGGCGTTACTGCAATCGTGCTTTTCTCCTGTTGCTCAGATCCTGCTGCGCGAGCAGTCTTCCATCAACCGCGAGGCGTTCGACTACGGCACCCTTCTCGAGAAGCAGGCGCATCAGCAAGT
The DNA here is from genome assembly GCF_014193515.1 of Geomonas silvestris. GTDB lineage: Bacteria > Desulfobacterota > Desulfuromonadia > Geobacterales > Geobacteraceae > Geomonas > Geomonas silvestris. Next base: position 139,293 of record NZ_BLXX01000007.1, read on the forward strand.
GGCGGTAGAACTTCCACCAGACGACTATCGCCCCGTTGCCAGAAGCCAAGGGTTCCGGCGTTCGATCATCAGGGCCTACGATCACCGCTGCGCTTTATGCGGAGTCCGCATCATCACACCAGATCAGCAGACAGCGGTCGATGCCGCGCACATCGTACCGTGGAGCCAAAGCAAGAACGATGACATCCGAAACGGTATGGCCTTGTGCAAGCTCTGCCACTGGGCCTTCGACAGGGGGATGATTGGAGTAGCAAATGATTACAGCGTGATCACCTCCCGCCATATCGCAGCTAATGCAAACGTCCCCGGTCTTCTAACGACACTAGCGGGCCGCGGTATCATCCCGCCTGCTGATAAAGACCTGTGGCCTGCGCAGCACTATCTGGTTGAGCATCGGAAAGCGTGGAGACTGTAAGCAAGTTTCAAAAGGAGCAGTAGATGGGTCGTCAAAGAAAATCCGATGCAGAAAAAGTCATTGAGCTAGTTAGCAGGTATCCGTGGTGGATAGGAATAAGCCTCGCTCCCCTTTCCTTTTTCTTTTTAAACGCAGTAGCTGGTCGTACAATCGCAGCACCTCAAGGCTCGCTCACTGCAGTAATGTTTTTTATGCTAGTCAAGGTTTTCGCAGGCATCGGTCAATATTTTTTCCCACTCATTTTCGTACTGGGCGGTCTAGTTTCAGCAATTACTGCAGCCCGAAATAAGAAACTATACGACCGTGTCGCTTCATCTCAGGCCAAAGCCTCCATGGACAGCATCACATGGGGCGAATTCGAGAGCATTGTTGGTGAGTACTTTAGGAGGCACGGTTTCGTTGTGCAACGAAAAGGAGGGAACGGTCCCGATGGTGGCGCGGACTTGGAGTTGCACAAGAAGAGTGAGTGCTATCTAGTTCAGTGTAAACAGTGGAAGGCGTACAAGGTTGGCGTCCAGCCGGTACGGGAACTTTATGGTGTGATGGCTTCCAGGGGAGCGGCCGGCGGGTTTGTGGTTACATCAGGTGTATTCACTGAGGAGGCCAAGAAGTTTGCCAGAGGTCTCAACGTTGAACTGATCGATGGGGATCGACTGAAGACCATGATGGAGGAAGCCCGAGAAAAGGTGTCGGCGCAAGTTCCTCCTTCACCTCAGACTCCCTCCTGTCCCAAGTGCGGGTCACAAATGAAAAAGAGAGTTGCGCGGCAGGGTGCACAAGCCGGCAATGAATTCTGGGGCTGCTCGACCTACCCCAAGTGCCATGGGACGTTACCCCTGCAACAGTTACCGCAAGAGCCAGAGATTGCGCCATCTTTCAATCTGATAAAGAAGTCCTGTCCTGTGTGTGGAGGAGACCTCGTCCTCCGTCAATTCCAGAGCGGGCCGAAAGCAGGGCAGGAATTCTTAGGGTGCATTCCATGCAAGAAAGGCTGGCCGCTCAATGCCGGAGGCTGAGCTTTACAGATATTGCAATACTGAAAGCTTGGCACCAGGGGGTACCCCTACCTGATGAGCATCCGAAATCATGGAAGAGTTCAATTTCGTTTTCGTTTCGTTGATCTAACCTTGATTGCCGTCCTACTCTGATGAGGTAGTCATGCCTATTGAATCCCAGTCCCTAAAGGAGCTACCTAAGTGTCAGGTCTGGACATGAACAACCAGAGAGTCGCTGTGAGGTAAGGCCTTCCATTGAGTTTGTGGTGATATAAATGAAAGGGTCTTAAAGGCTCCTATACCTCACCCTTTGTCCATGTCCGGACCTGACACCTCAGCCTCCCGCATTCCATGAAACCCAACCTAAATTTCCATCAACCCGGCAGTTATCTTAGAATCTGATCGATCGAGCTTCTGTGTCAGGTTTGATTCAGTATTTCCTGCAGAAGTATTGATAGCAGGACCATCTGCATTGGTACTTCACGGCTTTACGGAGTAAACCAATGGAAAACATTGGCAAGACCCTTTCAGGTTTTTATTGGCTAAAATAGTGAGTTGTTTTATGGGAAAAGTAAACATTCACCCACCACGTCTATTTTCTTCAAACATCTCAACTGACATGGGATACTTGAGGCGCCAGACCATCTTGATTGGTCGCTCGCCCTCGTAATTTACTTGCTCTACAGGCCCCAGAAATGTGAAAGGTACCGTCAACCCATTGCGCTTCTTCAGGCCACGGGCAAATACCAAAACTGTGTATCCGCGCTCTTTATGATTGATTAAATTTTGACCGTCATTGTGGTGCTGAGCGGTGTTTGCCTGGGACTCCCAATGCAGAAGCTCACGGCTGATAGGGTAATCCGCGTACATTGTGCTGGGAGAGAATTCTTTCTCGGTCTTCTGGAACGTCACCAGAAGAACGTAAGTTTTCATCTCGGCAAAATGCATCACCCCGACACCAGTCTGACCGCTACTCTCAAGGCTTGCCCGGCCAAAGGCAGCTTGAATTTCCCTTATTCCATATTGTGCATGGAGTTCTAGTGGCACGTCGAATGGCAGCTCCAAATTTATCCCTGCAACTTCGGTAGAGTCCAGGGACCAGGCGAGGATCTCATCCATGTCCGCGCACACTGTAGGATTTTCTGACAGGCGCCGAAAGGCATCTTCCAACGACTCAACCCCAGCCCGCTCCGCCTTCTCGCCCCAGATACGGTAATAAAGCAGCATCGCAGATGATCCCGCCAGAGTGAGAGCCTCTATTACTTCTCCGTCAGTAACCTTCCGCAATACCTGGCGTAAGAGACTGGCTTCTTTTGGCCCATTGATAAAAGCTGACCGCAACAATGCCTTCTTGAGACGTGACAGGTCAGGATCAACGGGGATCGGTGCCAGCTGCGCTTTGGCCTTCCATTCGCTCCAAGATTCCTTCGCTAACAACACTTCGGGTTCGTAATCGTGATAGCGGATAAAGTTACCAAAGGTGAGATCCTGGCCCGTTTCGCTGGTAAAGGTCTGTAACCGGTCCGGCACCTGCACTGCAAGCCGACCGAAGTTCTCCCTGATGTTATCGAGTATGTATTGCCGAGACAGGCGGTCGAGTTGAATTGCACACCCTGCAGGCAGGTGCGGGAAATCTTGTTCCACTTCCTTATCAATGGCGAAACGGTGCCTGGGAAGTAGTGCTTTTAGTTTTGTATCACAGCGATAGCGGCGATGAGCCTGGCCGACGAAGTCGAGGACAGTGAGGCATTCTTTCTCTGGAGCATGCCGTAGACCACGACCGAGTTGTTGCAGGAATACTGTCAAGCTCTCCGTAGGGCGCAAAAAGAGGACGATGTTGATTTCGGGGACGTCTACCCCTTCACTCAACTTGTCCACGGTGAACAGAATCTTTAGTTCACCCTTTTTCAGCTTATCTAGCAACTTCGCAGATTGCTCAGTATCAACTCCAGAGACAAACGGGGCTGCGGGGATTCCTCGCAGATTGAACTGCTCGGCCATATACTCGGCATGCCGAATGGTTACGCAAAAACCAATTCCTTTCAGTGTCTCCACATCTGGTTCATACCGATGAAGAGCAGTAATGATGGCATCGACACGCTGACGGGCGTAGGCCTGATCTAGCACATATACATTCTCCAGCGCTGCGGTGTCATACTTGCCGTTACGCCAGAACTGCTCCCCATTTATTGCAACAGGATCGGCAATGCCGAAATAGTGGAAGGGGCAGAGAAGCTTTTCTTCGAGCGCCTCGGGTAGACGGATTTCTGCAGCAAAGCGATTACCGAAGTCGGCAGCGACATTATCTCCGTCCATCCTCTCCGGCGTGGCGGTCAATCCAAGTAAGATCTGTGGCGCAAAATGATCAAAGATAGGCCGGTAGCTGTTGGCTGTTCCATGGTGGGCCTCATCAACCACGATGTAATCGTAAAAGCCACTCCCAACTTGCTCCCAAATTTTACGTGAAGCAAGCATGCCGACTGAGCAAAATAGATGTTCCAGTCGGGTTGCTTCAAACGGCCCCACTTGCAACTCGCCGAAATTTTGGGCACGCAGGATATTCCGAAACGTCACCTGTGCTTGCTGAAGGATCTCCTGACGATGAGCAAGAAAAAGCAGGCGGGCTTGTCGCTGCCTTTGCTCAAAGAAGCGCTTGAAATCGAAAGCAGCCACGACAGTTTTTCCTGTGCCGGTAGCTGCAATCACAAGATTTCTCCACCGGTCGTGAACATCCCTTTCCCTCGCCAGCGTTTCCAATATTCTTTCCTGGAAGGGGTGGGGACGAAGATCAAAGAACACCGCAGGCGCATAGATACCCTTGTCTTTGCCCCGAGCAAGTGCACGACGGAGCATCTCAGGATTCGAGGGGTCAAAGGGGACAAACTCGCAACTGTTCCAGTAGGTTTCAAACTCGACGGAAAATTTCTCGAGGATGTGGGCCATGTCCTGAGCGGTGATCTTGAGATTCCACTCTAGGCCACTAGTGATCGCAGCATGAGACATATTTGCCGAGCCAATGTAGGCCGTCGAAAAACCACTCTGCCGTCGGAAGTGATAAGCCTTCGCATGCAAGCGGGTCCGTTCGGTGTCGTAGGAAACTCGAACCCGTACATTTGGGAGCTTGGCCAGCCATTCCACCGCAGGTGCATCAGAAGCTCCCATGTAGGACGTGGTAATGACTCGTACAGGCACTTGACGGTCACGCAAATCTTCGAAAGCAGGTATTAATAACCGAAGACCGGACCACTTGATAAACGACACCAGAATATCCACGCTATCGGCGGAACGCATTTCTTCCAGCAGTTCGTGGGCTAGTTGTGGCTCTTGAGGCGAGCCGGTAAAAAGGCTGCTTTCGGCGAGGGATGTGTGGGGGCGAGGAATTCCCGACCGGTTAAAATTCGACGGAGTAATTTCTCAAAGGAGGGATTTCGGCTCCGACACAAGACGGCGCTTCTCCAGATGCTCCCTACCAGGTTCAGCTGCCACCGATCCGAGAATCCGATTACAAAGTGCGAGCCGCCGTTCCGGGTCTGACTCTTCTCGCAGAGCCTGCTCCAACACCTTTGCTACGAAACTGGCGTAGACCGCCGGCTGTTCCTCAGGATCGATCTTACCAAAGACGCGGCGCAACTCAGGACGCTGAGCCAGTGCCTCTTGCAAAGCTTCATCTAAAAGCGCTTCGTATATGCCGTGGGCTAATGACATCGGAGCTCAATCATTCTATATGGAGTAAAAAGCAGCCCAAAACGTGCGTCAGGCTGTGCGACGTGGTAACCAAAACCTCATGAGTAAGATCTCGTCGCACATTAGGACAGACGCTGTTAATTGTCAAAAACATTTGGTGGTGAAGGCTTCTTTCTCCGAAACTTCTCCAATTAAATGGCAGATAATTCCCACACGCGACCAGGGACACCGTAACAGCTGTGCCTTGACAGAGTTGGCCCAAAAGTCCTGTTTTTTGTCATTGCGCCATCCCCGCCTTTGCAGTAGTTTTGCCGCATGAACAGTTGTGCTAGCCATTCTTCTTCAGAAGCTCCCTTTTCCAAACTTGTAGTCATGGCCGCCTATGACAAGGCAGAGGTCCTTGATATTACCGGACCACTGGATGTATTCGCCCTTGCCAACGCCGTTCATCGTGAACACGGTGGCCTAGCCCCTCTCTATCGAGTCGAGATAGCCGCCAAGGGGAGAGACAACATCATCGTTACGTCTTCGGGGATGCGACTAATCGCCGACTCTGGTTGGGGTGGGAGCACCGATATTGATACGCTTCTGGTTCCTGGTGGACCTGCGGCGGACGATGCTCCGGCTGAACTGGTGGAGTATCTACGCCTTGCCGCACCCCATGTGCGGCGCATCGGGTCGGTTTGCACGGGGGCTTTCGTGCTGGCTCGGGCTGCACTTTTGGATGGACGACGCGCCACTACACATTGGCGCGAGGCGGAACGGCTGCGGCAACGCTATCCGCAGATCCAGGTGGACGAAGACGCTATCTACACGAAGGACGGCTCGGTGTACACCTCGGCCGGCATCAGCGCGGGGATCGATCTTGCCTTGGCGATGGTGGAGGAGGATCACGGGCGTAAGCTGGCGCTCGAGGTGGCGCGGCTTATGGTGCTTTACGCCAAGCGGCCGGGGGGGCAGTCGCAGTTTAGTACCTCGTTGATCTCGCAGTTCCGGGAGGGGGGACCGCTCTCCCCTACCCTGCAGTGGATCCAGGAGAATTATCGGGAGCGCCTGGACAACGAGGCACTCGCGGCGCACGCCGCCATGAGCCTGCGCAACTTCTCGCGGGTCTTTAAGCGCGAGGTGGGGGTGACACCCGCACAGTTTATCGAACGAGTTCGGCTTGATGCGGCGGCGAAGCTGCTTGAAGATACTAACCTGTCCATGGAATCCATCGCCCGGGAGTGCGGGTTCCAATCGGGAGAACACTTCAGGCTGTGTTTTACTAGGCGATTCTCAATTTCTCCACGTGACTACCGGCATAGGTTTTAGTGACTGTGGTGGCTTCGTTGAATTGACAATTGACAATTGACGATTGACAACGAGAACCTGGAGAAGCATGGACAACGCAATTCATTACTGCATTTACAAGGAGACTTCGTGAAGAGACTTATCAAACTTGTTCTTGTTACCGCTCTACTGATCGCTTCGGCCTGGGCCGCTTTCGCTAAGGAACCGCCGGTGGATTTGCAGCCTGCGACTCCTGCCCACCAGAAGACGATCGGGGTGCTGCTCTTTCCGGGGTTCGAGATGCTGGACGCTTACGGGCCTATGGAGATGTGGGGCAACCTGAAACACGCGCCGGCTGCTACCTGGGGCGGGGAGGAGAAGAAGGTCGGCATCCGGCTCATCACAATCGCTGCCAAGCGCGGGGAGGTGGCTTCGAACCAGGGACCGAAAACGATGGCGGATTACGGGTTCGAGGACGCTCCGCAGTTCGATTACCTGCTCGTGCCGGGTGGGCTGGGGGTGATTCCGCTCCTGCAGGACAAGGCTACCCTGAACTGGATCCGGGCACGGGCCGGCAAAGCTGAACTTGTCATGTCGGTCTGCAACGGCGCCTCGCTCCTTGCCGCAGCCGGTGTCCTGGATGAACGGCCGGCTACGACGAACAAGATGTTCTGGAAACACTCGACGGACCCGGGACCGAAGGTCAAGTGGGTGAAGAAGGCGCGCTGGGTCGATGACGGCAACGTCGTCACCTCGTCGGGGATCTCGGCGGGAATGGACATGACGATTGCGGTGATCGGAAAACTTTACGGGAAGGAGCTGGCGGCGTGGCTGGAGCAGCTCACCGAGTACGATGCGCACAGGGACCCGAGCTGGGACCCGTTCGCGGTCAAGGCCGGCCTGGTCAGGGATTAAGAGGGATAAAGGCCTTATCGAACAGGGACGAATGGGATGAACGGGGATAAGGGCAAACAAAACCTACCAGGATTAACAGGGATGGATGGGATGAACGGGGATAAAGGCTAGAACCAACAACAATCCACTGCAGTTAAGGTTGATCGGCCTCTTGCGCTTGCGCATCAAGCCGAATGGGAACTAAGGAGCCTGGACCGGAAACGGACAGGCTTCTTGTTCATTGTGATGCCCGTAACGACATGCTCTTACCCGCTCGAAAAGTTTACCTATGCCACACCCATCATAAGCAGCTGGGAGACTAAGTCTCTATTCCCCTTGCTGTTTTTGGTTTTCATCCCCTGCATCCCATTCATCCCTGTCCCGATTAACAACTTCGTCGTCCGAATAACGATATTTTGTCGGCAATGTACAACATCGCTGCGGGAATATCGTTATTTTGTTTGCGAAGTACAACATCGTCGGGACGATGTTGGTTATTGCTCCCGCGATTAATGTTATTCCGTCCGCGATGTACAACATCGCCACGGGAATATCATTATTTCAAAAAAAGTAACGTTATTCCTCCGGCGATTAACATTATTCCAACCGCAATGTTGTACATTGCGCCGACGATATTGTTGATGGCCCGCCGAATATCGTTATTTCCCCGGCGATTAACGATATCTCCGCGAAAATATCGTTATTTTTTTCGCAATATCGTTAATCGCAGCGACGATGACGAAGATCGCGCCACCGATATCACACTTCGTCCCTTCGATGTTGTACATCGCAGAGACGATCTTCGTTATCGCCACAGAAATAGCGCTATTTTTTCCGCGATAACGTTATTCCCGCCGTCATCTATGTTATTTCATCGACGAAGTAAGATATCACGGCGGGAATATAGCTATTTTTTAGACGAAGTGCTACATCACAGAAAAAATATTGTTATTTCCGAGGGGATGTTCGCTAGCGTCGTTACCATCTCGTGTATCAGCTGGTGGAAGTCGTCTGAGGGGCAGGCAATTGGGTTCTTCGGGCGGGAGAACTGCCACTTCTGGCAGGGCTAATGCGAGGGCGGGGGCGGAAAGCGGATTATCGCGGGAGGCTTGTCGGCTTTCGCCTTGACGAATGCTTTTATAAAAAAGTGGCGGCACCGCTTGGTGCCGCCACTTGTAGTTTTACGCCTACTGCAAAGAACCATCTAGACCGCCATGATCTTGATGACGTTCGACCAGGGACCGAATCCGCCCGGTCCGAAGACGCGGACCCTGAAGTAGTAGACTTTGCCCGGCTCCAGTCCATCGAGCCTTACGTTGCGGGTGTTGAGGAAGGTCCCGGCGGCATGCCAGTCGGCCTCATTGTTCGGATCGCCAAAGCACATCTCCAGATCGTAGTGCACCGCAGCAAGAACTTTCGCGATCTGGAAGATGAGGGATCCACTCACCGGACCATGTTTGACCACGAACCGCTCGGTGGCCCCCAGGGGACCATAGGAGGAGCGGGAGTTTTTCTTCTTCTCCTTCTTCTTGAGCCCGAGCCCCTCGAGGTAGCGCTGGTCCTTGTGCCGCGCCGCCCGGATCTCGGCGTAGTTCACGAAGATCCTGATGTTGACGATGCACTCCTGGATGAACTGCTCCAGGTAGGCCCGCTTGCCGGTGTCCTTGGTGGCCGCATCGTCCTGGGCCTGCTGCAACTTCCAACTGAGGTCGATGAAACCGTCGCCGTTGAGTACCCCCTCGATGAAGGGTTCCTGGTACATCTCGTGCGCCTTGATGTGGCTCCCCATTGTCCCGAGAAGCACGATCAGGTCGTTGACGGGTATCCCCTTCAGGCTCGTAACGTCGATCTGTCCGAAGTAGCGCTCTTCCATACGCCCTCTCTTTAAATTAGTGTTTTCAAATCTGAACAGAGATTAACAGAGGAGTTTTCGGGCGTCAAGCGGGCAACTGAAAAAAATCAGGGATGGGGAGGATAAAGGCTTACGGCAGGACAAACAGGGATGAATGGGATGAACGGGATGAACAGGGATAAGAGCAACGGCTAAACGAACAGGGATAAATGGGATGAACGGGGATAAGACTATAAATACGCGAGCCTTCCGATAATCGACCCACTGGTCCCAACCGGGAAGGAGCATCCCTGCTCGCTCCCGGTCCGGATCAGTGTCTGAAAAGACGTGCCGTCCACCTCCTCGGGGGGGGGTAGCGTCATTTCCAGGTAGCGCTTGAGCATCTTCCAGGAGAGCTCGTAGGTGTACTTATAGCGCTGGAACACGCCATCACGTAGTAGATCGTTTGCGTGCTCCACCTGTGCAGCCTGCAACCCGACAGCCAACTGGGCAACCGCCTTGGCGCAGTCCGATCATGGTTTCCTGCGTATTCTCAGGTATCCCCCACAGAGGATTAAGCCAAGAATCACACTTATCAAGGATGCAGGTTCAGGTACCGGGGTCAGAGTCATTGAAGTGGTGGCAAACTGTGTTGCCCCAATGGATCCTCCCGCACCGGGGATGATCTGGGTGAGCGGTTCACTGAGAGCCGCGACGCTGAGGACCCCTTCGATATAGTACTGATGGTCGCCATTCAACCAGATATCGGTCTGGAAATCAAACCAGCTGCTGTCACTATTGACAATACTGAAAATTGGATTCCTAATGTCAGTAGAATCGTAAAGATACCAATAAAAGGCGTAAGTTGGGTGATATACTGGTGCTATGCAGTTTTCAATGCGGTTTATTATTATTGAATCGGCACTGGATATCCTAATATTGAATTTAGAACTTCCACTAATTTTCGGCGTAATCAGGTCAGGGCTATAGTAAAATTGTTGTCCAGTTTCACCGTGTCCGCTCAAATACCATCCTTCGTAGAAGTCAGACCAATAGGTTAAACTTTGAAAATTTACGTTTAGAGTTATATGTTCATCAATACCGATGACAACCGCATAGGCAGTCGGGGTATAGATAGTTCCCAATAGCACTAGTATCAATGCGGCAAGTATATGTTTCATTGACGACATTAGTGATACCACCGAACCAAAAGACATCTGTTTCATACACAACCCCCTTTGCACCGATTTGATTTCATCAACGCAGCAAATTTGGGTACGTTTCGTGATGTTTTGGATGGTTACTATGCACGAGCGCCCTGGTAGCAGAAAAGCTTCGGCGCTCAGTCGGCGTGATCAGAACACGGAAAAGCAACCCGCTGACGGGGCTTTAGAGTACGAGGGGCCCGGCATTTGCCCCCCGCTTGTGCAAATAAATGATCGCCCACCTAACGACACTGCGCGCGCCCTATGCAGACAACTGCCTTGCCTACCTTGTTACACAGGGCATTTCGTGATAAAAGAGCAAATTACAGGCCAAACATAATATACGTTTAATTCTAATAGGTTATTTTTTTAACCAGGCGAAATATGCCGCCGAGTGTAAATTTTTCTGACAGATTCGCGTAATACTGGCGTGTTAGTTTGTAAAGTAATTCGGCACCAGAGATCATAATTGCCAGTAAAACAGAGCATTACCTAACGTACATTTAATTTGTTCACATAAAATCAATTTTCTATTTTGCCCCAGAAAAGCTGTTTCCGGACACCTTGAATCCGGCAGGCCACATAATCCAGGACTCCTCCCTCGCTGCCGCAACATCAGCGGCCACACGCCCCCCGGATGTTATTGAGCCAGAATCTACAGTATCGGGCAGCCAACAAAAGAAAAGGCCCCGATTTCTCGGGGCCTTCGAGACTGCTTTAGTTTTTAGCGATTCCTTTTGTGGTGCCCGGAGCCGGGGTCGAACCGGCACGGCCTTGCGACCGAGGGATTTTAAGTCCCTTGCGTCTACCAATTCCGCCATCCGGGCCGCTGCCGGTACCGGTCTTCTAGAGGTTGTTCACCCGCTCGCGCAGATCCTTGCCGGTCTTGAAGAACGGGGTCTTCTTGCTCGGAATGCTGACGATCTCGCCGCTCTTCGGGTTACGCGCCTCGCGCGGCTCGCGATCGCGGATGGTGAAGCTCCCGAACCCGCGGATCTCGACCTTGTCACCGGCGGTCAGAGCCTCGCTCATCGCGTCGAAGACCAGCGAGACAACGGCCTCGGAGTCCTTGCGGGTCAGGGAACTGCGTACTTCCACCAGCTTGTCAATCAGTTCGCTCTTAGTCATTGTTACACCTCAGTAGTTGGCTATTAAATTACACCTGTCGGCGAAGTGACGGGTATTACTCTTCGTTTTTCTTGCTGAGCTTCTCTTTCAGGAGGTCGCCGAACGAAGAGGTTGCCTCACCGGTGGAACCCATGTACGAAGCGAACTCTGCCTTGTCGATCGCGGTCTGCAGGGACTTGATGGACAGGGCGATCTTCTTGTCGACCACGTCGACGGAAAGTACCACGGCCTCGAGTTCGTCACCCACGTTGGCGAAGTCCTTCGGGGTGGCGACCTTCTCCTGGGAAAGCTCGGAGACGTGCACCAGGCCCTCGATCCCCTCTTCGATCTCGAGGAACACGCCGAAGTCGGTCACGGAGGTGACGCGCCCCTTGACGCGGGAACCCGGACGGTACTTCCTGGGGATCTCTTCCCACGGATCCAGGGCAAGCTGCTTGATGCCCAGGGAGAGGCGCTCGTTCTCGACGTCGATGTTGAGAACCACGGCCTGCACGGTCTGCCCCTTGCTGAACAGCTCGCCCGGGTGCTTCACGCGGCGGGTCCAGGAGATGTCGGAGACGTGGACCAAGCCGTCGATGCCGTCCTCGATGCCGATGAAGACGCCGAAGTCGGTGATGTTCTTGATCTGGCCTTCGATCTTGGTGCCGACCGGGTAACGGTCGCCGATCACGGTCCAGGGGTTGACCTCGGTCTGCTTGAGGCCGAGCGAAATCCTGCGGTTGCCCGGATCAACACCCAGGATGACCGCCTCGACGTCCTCGCCGGTCTTCAGGATCTCGGACGGGTGACGCACGCGGCGGGTCCAGGACATCTCGGAGACGTGCACCAGGCCTTCGATGCCGTCCTCCAGCGAGATGAATGCGCCGTAGTCGGTGAGGCTCACTACCTTGCCGCTGACGCGCTCGCCTTCGTGGTAACGGTCGTTCACGTTCAACCAGGGATCGGGCACGGTCTGCTTGAGGCCCAGGGAGATCTTCCCTTTCTCGCGGTCGAACTTGAGCACCATCACGTTGAGGGTGTCGCCCACCTTGACCATCTCGGAGGGGTGGCCCAGACGGCCCCAGCTCATGTCGGTCACGTGCAAGAGGCCGTCAACGCCGCCCAGGTCCACGAACGCGCCGTACTCGGCGATGTTCTTCACCTGGCCGGAGACGATGTCCCCTTCCTTCAGGGTGGCGAGGGTCTCGGTGCGGGCCTTGTCGCGCTCTGCCTCGAGGAGCACGCGGCGGGAGAGCACCAGGTTGCCGCGCTTTCTGTTCATCTTGAGGATCTGGAACGGGAAGCTCTGGCCGATGAAACGGTCCATGTTGCCGCCGGGACGCAGGTCGACCTGCGAAGCCGGGAGGAACGCCTCCACGCCGACGTCGACGGTCATGCCGCCCTTCACCTTGCCGGTGATCTTCCCTTCGATGATGCCACCCTCGCCGGCTGCGGCGATGGTCTCCCAGGCAACCTGGGAATCGGCCTTCTTCTTGGAGAGGACCATGTGGCCGCGGATGTTCTCGCCGCGCTCGAAGTAGACGTTCACTTCGTCGCCCACTTTCACGGTCACATCGCCGTTCTCGTCGAGGAACTCGCCGATGCGGATGCACCCTTCGGACTTGTAGCCGACGTCAACCAGCACCACATCCTGCTCGATCTGGACCACCACACCCTTGACGACTTCGCCGCTCTGCGGCTGCCTCAGGCTGTCCTGGAAAAGGTCGGCGAACTCGCCGCCCATTTCGGACTGATCCATCTCCTCGTCATTATCGTGTAACCGCCTGATCGGCATATCTTTTTTCTTGTACGTCTTTTTTTCGTCTTCCATCAAGCCTGTACCCCCTGGGAAAATTCTCTATAAAATCGAGCTAATTTAGCACATTCGTGGAAAATATCAACCTATTTTCTCTCTGTCAATCTCCGCGATCCGGTCCAGCACCTCGTCGATGAGCCACTTAGGGGTGGAAGCCCCGGCGGTTACGCCGACCTTTTCGACCCCGGAGAACCAGGTCGGATCGAGCTGGCTCGCGGTCTCGATGTGGTGGGTGCGCGGCAAGAGTTCGCTGCAGACCTCGGCGAGCCTTTTGGTGTTGGCCGAGTTGAAACCGCCGATCACGATCATGCAGTCCACCTTGCCGGCGAGCGCCTTGGCCTCTTCCTGGCGCACCGCGGTCGCGTCGCAGATGGTGTGGTAGACGCGGATCTCGCCCCCCTTGGCGAGGCAGGCGTTCACCACGTCTTTCAGGTTCTCGAAGGACTGGGTGGTCTGGGCGACCACGCCGATCTTCGCCATGCGCGGGAGTTTCGCGGCCTCGTCGCCGCACCCCACCACGTAGACCTTCCCGGTCGCGTAGGAGACGATCCCCTGGACCTCCGGGTGGTCGGCGTCGCCGACCACGACCACGTCGTAGCCCGCCTGCGAGAGGCTCGCCACGTGTTCCTGCGCCTTCTTGACGAAGGGGCAGGTGGCGTCGACGATCTCGAGGTTTTTCGAGACCGCGGCCTCGAGTTCCTCGGCGGCGACGCCGTGCGAGCGGATGATGATGGTGCCGGCGTCCGCCTCGTTCACGTCGCCGAGCACCTTCACCCCCATCTCCTCGAGGCGCTGTACCACCTGCGGGGAGTGGATGATGGGGCCCAGGGTGTAGGTTTCGCCCTTTCTGTCGGCCGCCTCGAAGGCGAGGTGCGTGGCGCGCTTGACGCCGAAGCAGAACCCCGCCTGTTTAGCCAGTATGACTTCCATGTTGCTCCTTTTGAAACGAAAAATCTTTGAACCGGAACCGGTTTTGCCACGGAGACACGGAGGTCGCGGAGGAAAACCAGAAACGAACTTCTGAGGTAAAACCAAAAGCGAGAAAAACAAGAACCGGATTTGCCGCGGTGCCACCAAGCACACGGAGAAGGCGACTCGGCAGAGCTAAGGACCAAAGCGCCGAGAGACAGGCAAAACCAGCACAACCGGTTCGGCCTTACGCGCTGACGTCAAAGGCCGAACCCGCTTAAAAGGTTCACCCCGCCGTTGTCTTTCCTCTGTGCTCCTCTGTGTCCTTGTGGTTCGGAAAAGATTCTGCCTTTACGCCGCTACCCGCTCTTTCACGGTCTTTTCCATGAAGGAGAGGACCTCGTCGATGGTCATCGCGGTAGAGTCGACGGGGACGGCGTCTTCGGCCCTCTTCAGGGGGGCGTGCTCGCGGCTTTCGTCCTGCCTATCGCGACAGACCACCTTCTCGATGGTCTCCTCGAGGGTCACCTTTTCGCCGCGCGCCACGAGTTCCAGGTAGCGGCGCCGGCCGCGCTCCTCGGCGCTCGCGGTGAGGAAGAACTTCACCTCGGCGTCGGGGAAGACCACGGTGCCGATGTCGCGCCCCTCGAGGATCACTCCCCCCTTTACCCCCATCTTCCTCTGCATCTGCAAAAGGGCATCGCGCACAGGCTTTCTCGCCGAGATGCAGGAGGTCAAAAGCCCCACCTCTTCGGTGCGGATTTCCCGGGAGACGTCCCCGCCGTTCACCAGGACCCGGTAGGCCTCCCCTTCCCGCTCGAACTCGATGTCGATCCCGCGGCAGAGCTCGGTAAGCCGCGCATCGTCGTCGCAGGCTATTCCCCCGCGCTGCGCCATGAGGGCGACGGCGCGGAACATGGCGCCGGTGTCGATGTGCAGGTAGCCGAGTCGTTTTGCCAGAAGTTTCGTTATGCTGCTCTTTCCGGCCCCCGACGGTCCGTCGATGGCCACGATCACTCCGTTTGTTCTCTGCGCGCTCAACGTACTGCCACCTCCGTCAGGAGGTCGAGGAAACCGGGGAACGAGGTGGCGATGCACTCGGTGTCGTCCACGGTGGTCGCCCCGCCGGCGGCAAGCCCCGCCACCAGCATGCTCATGGCGATGCGGTGGTCGCCGAAGCTCTCGGCCTGGCAGCCGGCGAGCTTCCCGGCGCCGGTGATCTCCATGCCGTCCGGGGTCTCGACGATCCCGACACCCGCCTTGGCGAGGTTCTTCGCCATGGCGGCGATCCGGTCGGTCTCCTTGACGCGCAATTCCGCCGCATCCTTCACGCGGGTGGTCCCTTCGGCAAGCGCTGCGGCGACGCAGATGACCGGGAACTCGTCGATGGCGCGCGGCACCACCTCGCCGGAGATCTCGATCGCCTTAAGCTGCGAGTGGCGCACCCTGAGGTCGGCCACCGGCTCGCCGGACTGCTCGCGCTCGTTTTCCAGCGCGATATCGGCACCCATCGCCTTCAGGATGTCGAGGATGCCGGTGCGGGTCGGGTTCACCCCGACGTTGCGGATCAAAAGCTCGGAACCCGGGACGATGAGGGCCGCCACCATGAAGAAGGCGGCCGAGGAGATGTCCGCGGGGACCGCGATGTCGGCGGCCTTCAGGTCCACGCCGCCGGTGAGGCGCACGCCACCCTCGAAGCTCTCGATGTGCGCGCCGAAGTGGCGCAGCATCCGCTCGGAGTGGTCGCGGGAGAGGTGCGGCTCGTAGATCGTGGTGGTCCCCTCTGCGTAGAGGCCGGCCAGCATGAGCGCCGACTTCACCTGGGCCGAGGAGACCGGCGAGGTGTACTCGATCCCGGTGAGCTTCCCCCCCTGGATGGCGAGCGGCGCCTTCTCGCCGCCGTCGCGGCCGAGGATGCGGGCGCCCATCTTGGTGAGCGGTCCGACCACGCGCTTCATGGGGCGGGCGCGCAGGTACTTGTCGCCGGTCAAGACCGAGAAGAAGCCCTGGCCGGCGAGAAGACCGGTCAGAAGCCGCATCGAGGTCCCCGAGTTGCCGCAGTCCAGAACGTCGGAGGGTTCCGAGAGGCCGTGGAGTCCCTTGCCGTGGATGGTGATGGTCGAGCCGTCATCGTCGATCTGGATCCCCATGGCGCGGAAGGCCTCCAGGGTGGCGAGGGCGTCCTCGCCGCGCAGGAAGCCGGTCACCTTCGTGGTGCCGGTGGCCAGGGAGCCGAACATGATGGAGCGGTGCGATATGGATTTGTCGCCGGGTACGGTGATGTCGCCCCGTACCGTCTTGGCGCATTGCACGGTGAAACTTTGCATGAGGCCTCCGACAAACCTTGAATGAAATTTACTGCAACGTTTGGATACCAAAGCGAAAATCAAGTGCAGGGGACGCGGATTATGCGGATTTCGCAAAAATCACGCGAATACGACGGATAAACCTAAAGTAAACAAAAAGGCTGGTTTACTCGTGAAAATCCGCAGCTACTTCCGGACCATCCGCGTCTAAAGCCTTTCCGCTTGTTTTCGCCTCTAAAGAATCGCATCCCGTTTCTGCTTGGAGTTCAGGAAGAACGCCTCGAGGGCCTCGGCGTCGCCGGCCTCCACCAACCCTCTCAGCTTCGCCAGGTACCCCGCAAAGAAGTCCATGGTCTCCAATATCGCCTCGCGGTTGGTAAGCGCGATGTCGCGCCACATGACGGGGTCGGAACTCGCGATCCTCGTGAAGTCGCGGAACCCCCCGGCGGTGAAGGCGAGAAGGTCGCCCCCGAAACGGTCGTAACCGTCGACGGCGTTCACCAGCGAGTAGGCGACCATGTGCGGCAGGTGGCTTATCGCCGCAAGCATCCGGTCGTGCTGCACGGGATCCATGAGGGGAACGCTGCACCCGGCCCGCCGCCACATCTCGACGACCTTCTCGAGCGCCGCGGGATCGGTCTTCCCGGTCGGGGTCACGATGCTCCGCTTCCCCCGGTACAGGGTCGCAAAGGAGGCCTGCACCCCGGAGTGCTCGGTGCCGGAGATGGGATGCCCCCCGACGAAGTGCACCCCCTCGGGCATCAGCTCCTCGCAGGCGGCTACCACGAACTCCTTCACGCTCCCGCCGTCGGTCACGATGGTGCCGGGCTTTAAAACCGGCGCGATCTCGGCGACGACCGCGGGGATGGAACAGACCGGGGTGGAGACGAAGACGACGTCGGCGCCGTTCACCCCTTCGCGCGGGTCGACGACGTAGCGGTCCAAGACGCCCAATTCGACACCGCGCCTGAGGTTCTCCTCGTCGCGGTCGATCCCGACGATTTCCCGAACCGCACCCGCCTCGCGCAGGGCGCGCGCCAGCGAGCCGCCGATGAGGCCGACGCCGATGACGGCGAGCCTTTCTATCAGGACGCCCCCAACCGCCATCAGGAACGGGCCCTGGGGTAGGATCCGAGCACCTTGACGAACTGGCAGCAGTCCCCGAGCTCCCGGACCGCCTCGGCTACCGCCGGGTCGCCGATGTGGCCGGAGAGGTCGAGGAAGAAGATGTACTCCCAGGCCTTCTTTTTAAGCGGGCGCGACTCGATCTTCGAGAGGTTGATGTTGCGCTTGGCGAAGGGCTCCAGCATGCGGTGCAGGATCCCCGGCTCGTCGCGCACCAGGAACATGAGCGAGGTCTTGTCGTCGCCGGAGGGGTCGGTCATCTTGCGCCCGATCACCAGGAACCGGGTGAAGTTGTTCACCTGGTCCTCGATGCGCGCCTTCACCACCTTCAGGTTGTAGATGGAGGCGGCGTACTCGCTCGCGATGGCGGCGGCGTGGTAGTCCTCGGCCACGATCTGGGCGGCGAGCGTTGTGGAGGCGACGTCGACCAGGGGGACGTTGGGGAGGTTTTCGGCGAGCCACTTGCGGCACTGGGCCAGGGGCTGCGGGTGCGAGTAGACCTTCTTGATGTCCTCGAAGCGCCCGGTGCGCGACAAAAGGAAGTGCGAGACCTCGAGGAGCACCTCGGCGTTGACCTTTAACTCGCTCTCCATGAACATGTCGAGGGTGTGGGTCACCATCCCCTCGGTGGTGTTCTCGACCGGGACCACGCCGTAGTAGGCCTCACCCTTCTCGACCGCCTCGAAGACGGCAGGGATGGAGCGTTCCGGGGAGAGCTCGGCGGAGAGGCCGAACTGCTGCATGGACGCCAGGTGGCTGAAGGTGGCCTTGGGGCCCAGGAAGGCCACCCGCATCGGGTGCTCGAGCGAAAGCGAGGCGGAGATGATCTCGCGGAACACGCCGCGCACGGCGTCCGAGGGGAAGGGGCCCGGGTTCGCCGCGGTGAGGCGGTCGTAGATCTCCCGCTCGCGGCTGGGGACGTGGAAGTCGCTCTTGGCCTCGGTCTTCAGGGTCCCCACCTGCATGACCAGCGCGGCACGCTGGTTGAGGAGCTCGAGGATGCGGTCGTCGACCGCGTCTATTTCCTGGCGGAGATGTGCGAGCGTCTGCTTTTTCTGCAAGATTCGGTTACCTTCTAGGCGGGGGTAGTGAGAGTCAGCGAAGCGTCCATGTATAAGACACTACGAGGAAAGTTGCAATGTTTTTTTGGTTAGGAAACGGCAAACCGGGTCAGCCGCGGAGAGACGGAGGACACGGAGAAAGGCAAAAGCGGAGAAGCGTTCACCATCAGAGGACACAGGGGAACCCAGAGGAAAAACAACGGCGGGGGAACCTGTAATCGGGTACGGCCTTAATGACCGTTATACTAGGAGGCCAAAAACCTTGGCCCTAGTCCCCAGTCCCTGTTTGGCCTTCCCCTGTGTTCCTCGGGTTTACCTCTGTGTCCTTGCTCTGTGTTCAGGCTCTTAGGTTTTCCCCTGTCCCTAGCCCCTGCCGTCAATACACTTCGGCGTGGGCCTCGGGGTTCATCGGGTTGGTGCGCACGGCGAGCGAGTAGAGGTAGGGATAGTCCTTCTTCAGGTGCCACATGTAGGATACCCACTGCACCAGCAGGTGGGTGTGGGCCCTTTTCATATCTCCGGAGAGGTGGTCGAGGTCGCTCTCGGGAAGCCCGGTGAGGCTCTTCCGCGCCCGGAGTTCCTCGATGAGGTGGAAGACGGCCCACAATAGGTCGGTGAAGGCGTCGTGCTCCAGGAGGTTCGGGTTCTCCATGAGGGCGAGCATGGTCCCCTTCTTCTCGAGCAGGAAGTCCTTGAGCTGGACCAGGTCGCCGCGCCGCGAGTCGAGCCGGATGTCCTGCGCCTTGAGAAAACGCAGGGCCTCCTGGAAGTTCTGGTCCTTCCACTGCGGGGTCGGGCGCAGGTGCCGGGAGATCTCGTGGCCGTCGGGGAAGAACTCGAGGAAGTCGCGCAAAAGCTGGGTTCCCACCTCGGAGAAGAAGATGCCGATCACCATGTTGAGCTTCTTCATCATCGCCTCGCGCTCGCGGTTTTTGATGACCCGCTCGAGCATGAGCGTCACGAAGAGGACGTAGACCGGGAGGAAGGCCACGTTGGACATGAAGCCGAAGCCTATCTCGCCCAAGCGGCCGAAGAAGAAGTAGTCGGTGAGGTAGAGCACCAGGGAGACGAGAAGCAGGGACCAGACGATCTTGTCTTTGGGGATGCGGAACTTCAAGGGGCCCTCCGGGATTAAAGTAGAGGGGCGACAGGGTAGCACAGATTACCGCAAAACGAAAAGCACTCACCACAGAGGAAGGCAAATCATAACAACCAGGAAAATCGTTTAACCACAAGGACACGGAGGTACACAGAGGAAAGGCAACTGCGGGAAAACCTTGAAACGGGTTCGGCCCATTCACGCCGGGCGGTCCAGGCCGAAGAGCCTGGAGAAGGCTGTCGACCAAAAGCTCTCACACAGGGGACACAGAGGGAGAGTCGAGGTAGACAGGGTAAAATCTTTTTGGTGTTACGTCTTCAGGTCTTCCCCTGTGTGCCTTCGTTTTTCCCCTGTGTACCTTGGTGAGTGCCTTTAAGGTTTAACCGATGCGGCGCAGCCCCTCGGCTACTTTTATGGTGGCACCCCGCCAGGTGGGGAAGATGCCGGAGATCACTCCGACCAAAAGCGCCGCCAGGACCTCCAGGGTGATGGTCTCCCGCGAGACGCTGAAGTACGGGAAGAACTGGGCCAGCTGGGTCTCGATCCACAAGGCGGCCGGGAAGGTCCCCACGGCTCCCAGGACGCCGCCGAACAGGGAAATGGCCACGGACTCGCCGAAGATGAGCACCCCCAGGTGCCCCGCCTTGAACCCCAGGGTCTTAAGTGTCGCATACTCGCCGGTCCGCTCGCGCGCGGTCATCGCCATGGTGTTGGCCGCCACCACCATGATGATGGCGATCACCATGTAGGAAACGATCTGGATCGCCACCATGATCGCCTCGGTCATGGAGACGAAGCTCATGTGGAAGGCCTTCTCGGTCTCGGTGAGGGTCTCGGCCAGGGAGTTCTTGAAGATGCCGTCGATGGTGAGGGCCACGTCGGGGGCGAGCTCGGGCTTCTTCACCCCGACCATGTAGAAGCCGACCTGGTCGGCGCGCCTAGCCACGCTCTTCTTCAGGGTCTCGTTCAGGTAGTCCCAGTGAAAGAGCAGGATGCGCTCCTCGGTGGTCTTCTCGGCGCCGTGGTAGACGCCGCGCACCACCATCTCCCAGTTGCCGGGGTAGATGGTCCCCTTTAAGGTGACGATGTCCCCCACCTTCCAGCCGTAGGTCTTGGCGAGCTTGCTCCCGACGATGCACCCCTTGCGGTCCATCAGGAAGTCGCTGCGCTCCTTGGGGGAAAGCCGGAACTCGGGGTAGAGGTCGAGGTAGCTCGCGGGCTGGACGGCGTAGTTCGCGAAGAAGTGTTTCTCGTCGATGTAGATGCCGCCGAACCAGTTGCCGTAGGAGACCTGGGTGACCCCGGGGACGCCGCGGATGCGGTCCAGGTAGGAGACCGGGAGCGGGAAGATGAGGGAGATGGCGTTGCGGGTGACCAGGCGGGTGGCCGAGGCGTGTTCGGCGCCGGAGTACCAAAGGCCAACCAGGGTGCGCAAGAGCCCGAAGGCAAGGACCGCCACGGCGACCCCCACCACGGTGAGGATCGAGCGAAGCTTGTGCCGGAACATGTTGCGCACTATGAACTTCAACATGAACATGAGGAGCTCACCTGTTTGTTGTACCGTACTGCCAATGTAAGGGCGACGCTGCTCGGACCGATCCGACCGATAAGACGATCGGACCGAGCACACTCCACGGGAGCCGTCAGCTTTCCCGCAGGGCGCTGACGATGCTCAACCTCGCCGCACGCACTGCCGGGAGCATGCCGCCTATGAAACCCATCACCAGGGAGAAGACAAGCGACTTCCAGAAGATCCCGAAGGTGAGGGTGAAGGAGAAGGCCAGCTCGGAGAAGGACGCCCAGTTCATGGTGGAGATGGTGATGAACTGGAGAAAGGACGCGGCCACTACTCCCAACACCCCTCCACAAAGCCCCAACAACAACGCCTCGAGCAAAAACGCCCCCAGGATGCTCACCCGCTGAAACCCCAAGGCCCGCAGGGTCCCGATCTCCCCTACCCGGTTCGCCACGGCCGCGTACATGGTGATGGTCGCCCCGATCACGGCTCCTATGGAAAAGACGACGGTAAGCACCATCCCGAGGATGCGCAGGAAGTTCGCCATCGCCTCGGACTGGTCCAGGTAGTACCTGGTCTCGCGCTTCGCCTCGACGGTGAGCCTCGGGTCGCTCTCGATGCGCGCCTTGAACGGATCGAAGCGCCCGGGATCCTTCATCCGGAACAGTACGGAGGAGTAGACCTGGCGCCGGAAGGCCTGCATCATCTGGTCGCAGTCGCCCCAGATCTCGGAGGAGAACCCGGTGCTCCCGGCGTCGAAGATCCCCACCACGCGCCAGTCGCGCATCCCGAAACGGAGCGTCTCGCCCAGCCCGCACCCCTGGAAGCGCCGCGCGATGCTCTCGCCGGCAATCACCTCGGCGGAACCGGGGCGCGGCAGCCTCCCCACCTTGAGGTGCACCGCGGGCCTCAGGTCAAGGGAGGCGGCGGCGATGCCGCGGATCACCACGTTCGCGGGGTTGTTGCTGCCGCGCTTTTTCAGGTTGATGAGGACCACCAGCTCCTTCGCCAGGAGCTCGTTGCCGTCGGCGCCGATCGCCACCTCGGGCTGGCTCTCGATGAGCGCCGCCTGGTCGCGCTCCACACCGCTTTGCACCTCGGAGTTGGACGCCTTCCTGATGACCACCACGTTGTCGGAGGAACCGGTCTGCACCAGGGTCTGCTGCAACCCCTCGGCGAGCATGAGGGTCGCCGCGAAGACGAAGACCACGAGCCCCATGCCGCTTGCGGTGAGGACGGTGGTCAGGCGCCGGGTCCAGAGGTTGCGCAGGCTATAGGAGTAGGGGATCCCCATCGTCAGCTCTCGCTCAGTTCGCCCTTCTCGAGGTGGCGGATCAGGTGGGCCTTCTCGGCGGCGCGCGGGTCGTGGGTCACCATGATGATGGTCTTCCCCAGCTCGTGCACCAGGCGGTCCATGAGCTTCAGGATCTCCTCGGCGGAGGCGCGGTCGAGGTCGCCGGTCGGCTCGTCGGCCACCAGGATCTCGGGATCGGTGACCACGGCGCGGGCGATGGCGACCCGCTGCTGCTGGCCGCCGGAGAGCTGGGAGGGGTAGTGGTCCATCCGGTCGGCGAGCCCGACCACGGAGAGGACCGCCTCGACGTGCTCGCGGCGCTCGCGACGGGAGAGCGAGGTCAGCAGGAGGGGGAGCTCCACGTTCTCGAAGGCGGTGAGGACCGGGATCAGGTTGTAGAACTGGAAGATGAAGCCGACGGAATGGGCGCGCCAGCGGGCGAGCTCGTTCTCGGAGAGGCCGGTGATCTCCACCCCGGCCACCTTGATGGAGCCCGAATCGGCGGAGTCGATGCCGGCGATCAGGTTCAAGAGGGTGCTCTTGCCGGAACCCGACGGCCCCATGAGCGCCACGAACTCGCCGCGGGCGATGTCGAAGCTGATGCCGGTCAACACCGGCAGGACCTGGTTGCCGCGCCGGTAGCTCTTGGAGAGGTTGCGTATGGAGACGATCGCGTCCGGGCTTGCGCTCATCACTTCTCCTGGGTCTTGATGCGGGAGCGGTCCTTGAGTTTCTCGAGCGGCTTCACGGCGATACGCTCGCCGGCCTTGAGCCCTCCGGTCACCTGCACCAGGTCCCCCACCTTTTCGCCGAGGGTGACCGGGGTCTCGACGACCTCGTCACCCTTCACCAGGAAGACCACCTTCCTCCCGCCGCGCTCCACGATGGACGCGGGCTGGATGGCCAGAAGCGGCTTGTTCTCGCTCGGTGCCACCGGGCGCTCCAGGAAGGCGACCTTGGCGCTCATCTCGGGGAGGATGCGGGGGTCCCGGTCCAGGAAGCGCACCTTCACGAGGACGCTCCCCTTGCTGCGGTCGGCGGTGGGGACGATGGTGTGCAGCTCGGCGCGGAAGCGGGTATCGGAGAGGGCGTCGAGGAGGATCTCGCAGGGCTGGCCCACCTTCACCTTGGCGATGTTGGCCTCGGAGACGTCGGCCTCGACCTCGAGGGAACCCATGTCGGCCAGGGTGACCACGGCGGCCTTGGCGTTGGCCGCGGCGGCGAGCGGAGAGACGATGTCCCCGACGTCCGCGTTCTTGGTGAGCACCACGCCGTCGAAGGGGGCGCGGATCAGGGTGTAGTCAAGCGACGCCTCGGCACCGGCGAGGGCTGCCTGGGCGGCGCGGATGTTGTCGCGGGCCCCGGCGCTGGCGGCGACGGCGCGGTCGTAGCGGGCCTTGGCGCTGTCGTAGTCGGACTGGGAGATGATCCCCTGGCCTATGAGTTCCTTGTTGCGGGAGAGGTTGCGGGCAGCGTCCTTCTCCTCGACCCGGGCCTGTTCGAGGACCGCGCGGGCGTTGGCGAGGGATGCTTGGGCCTGGTCCTTGGTGGCCGTGACGTCGCGGTTTTCCAGGCGCGCCAGGAGCTGGCCGGCACGCACCACGCTCCCTTCCTCGACACCCAGCCACTCGAGCCGGCCGGTCGCCTTCGAGGAGACCGCCGCCTTGCGCTGGGCCACCACGTAGCCGCTGGCGTTTAAGAGAGAAAAGGTCTGGGAGGGGTAGACCAGCGAAACCGTGGCGACCTCGACCTGCACCGGGCGGGTCACCAGCACCCGCCACCCCAAAAGCGCCACCAGAAGGACGGCCGCCGCGATGATGAGCCAGAAACGCCGGCGTTTGCCGGGGCCGGCGGGGGAGGTGTAGCGCTCCTTGTCGATGGTGAGCTTGTTCAGATCGTCTTGAGCCATAGGTCGCACTCCCCGTGAAAGTCTTAACTTCTTACCACTTTTAGAAGCAATGGACAATTGACAATGAACAATCGACGACTGACGGCTGAAGGCCCAGGCAGTTACGATGCCTGAAAATGACGTAAGGGACGCAAGGGACCGAAGGATTTACGGGGCCTGACCTGACGTCCTAGAGCTCCTCGACCAGCATTTCGGTTACCTCGACGTCGGGGCGCTCGACCAATAGCCAACGCTCGAGCTCCTGCAACTGGGCACGGGCGTGGCTTGCGCTTTGGGAGAGGGTCACGAAGGCGAGCTCGGCATCCTCGGGCTGGTCGTTGAGTCCCGCCTCGGTGCAGGCTACGTTGAACCGGTTGCGCGCCCGGGTAAGTACGCTCTTCACGATGGAACGCTTCTCCTTCAGGGTCCGGCTGGTCAGACGCAAACGCAACATGAGCATGACGACGTGCATAAGGTTACCCCCCTTCCCTCTCCACCTTAACCCTGCTCTTCACTTTTTCTCAACACCCAACTCTTTACCGCATTCTCACGTTGTCAGCCAGGCGCAATTTCGCTACACTGCGGCCTTCTTGAAAAGGAGCCTGTCATGTCGATCCTGCGCCTGCCCCTGTTCTTGTTTCTCCTCGCCTTTTCGGCGCTTGCCGGCTGCGCCCCGACGCTGCGCACCTCGCAGCTCCCCCCGGGTTTCTCGGTGCAGCCGCTCGCCAAGATCGACGCCGGCTCCGCCTGGGCGGTGAACGGAAACGGCACCGTCGCCGCGGTGCACGAGAACCAGCTGAACCTGGTGGTGGCCGCGCCTCAGCCCGGTATTCCTGTGGCACCCGCCCCGGCCTTGGTGCTCGCCTTCTCCCCGAAGGGGGACCGGCTCGCGGCGGCCTTCGCCGAGGGAGCAGAGAGTTCGCTGTGCGGTTACGACACGGGTGGCAGACTCCTCGCCGCAACGAAGGTTCCGGGACGGGTGACGGCAATCGTTTGGCGCAGCGACGCCGAGATACTGGCCACCTCGCTCTCCCTCAAGCGCCTGAGTATTGGCTGCGAGCTCTCCTCGTTCCTGGTGCGCTGGGACCTGAAAGGAGCGGCGGCGCAGACGATGATCTTCGACGTGACGGTGCGCCCCGAGCTTGCCAAGTTACCGGAGACCGAGCTTTACCGCACGCTCAATTTCGCCCTCTCCCCCTACGGTGACGAGATCGCCTACACGGCACTCAAGGACCCGCCGCTTTCCCCGCCCTACGAGAGGGTCGCGCTGCGCCACCTGGAGAGCGGTGCCGAAAAGGTGGTCACCGAACTGCCGCTTTTCTCGGGGGGGCCTGCCTACCTGCCGGACGGCAACCACCTCCTGGTTGGAACCGCGGGAACCATCACCCGCAAGCTGAAACTGCCGAGTGGCAACGAGGTAAACGCCTGGACCAGCCCCGGCGACCAGATCGCGGTCTCTCCTTCGGGGGGGTACCTTTTGCTGGACAACCGGCTCTACCAGGGGAACCAGGAACTCTTCTCCCTGCCGCGCCGGGCTCAGGGGAGTTTTCTCCCCGACGGCAGCGGGCTCGTGGTGGCGGACGGGGGGAATCTCTTCCTGGTATCGGGACTGAACGACCAGCCGCGCCCCGCGCTCCCCGGGGACCTCGACCGCATCCTGGAACTGCGCAGGCTGTTCATGCAGGGGGTGATCAGCGATGCCGAGTACAAGGGCCGGCTCAAGACGTTGAGCCAGCCGTAAACCTCGCAAGGCAAAAGCTTTTACCACAGGGGACACAGAGGTACACGGAGGAAAACCAACGGCGGGGAAAATCTTTGGAAGGGGCGGCCGCTTCATGCCAGGCGGTTAAGGCCGAAGAGCTTGACTAGCCCCCAGCCCCTAACCCCGATGTTTGCCTTCCCCTTTGTTCCTCGGGTT
Organism: Geomonas silvestris; assembly: GCF_014193515.1. Classification (GTDB taxonomy): domain Bacteria; phylum Desulfobacterota; class Desulfuromonadia; order Geobacterales; family Geobacteraceae; genus Geomonas; species Geomonas silvestris. Next base: position 165,628 of record NZ_BLXX01000007.1, read on the forward strand.
TACCTCTGTGTTCAGGCTTTTAAGCAGGACCCCGGGACGGAACCAAAACCCTTTAGAGGTAACGTTTTTGCGTTCCTCTGTGGTCCTCTGCGCGCCTCTTTGGTTGACGCTTTGCCAGGTTTTCCTTGGCGCCCGCTTTTCCCTTTTTTCTTGCCCGCACCTTTTAAAAGGTGTATCCATGCTGTCCCCCATAATTACGCGTACTACCGAAGGAGAAACACCCATGGGCATTCTTGCCAATACCGTCAGCGTCTGTCACTTCCAGGTCCAGGGGGAACTCCCCAAGCGTGAGGAACTCTTCGCCTGGGCCTGTACCCAACTCGCCGGCCACCGCTTCACCCCGATCGACCAGGGGACCGAAGAGTTCTCGATCGGCTGGGTCCACCTGGACGACCCGAGACTCGCCGAATTCGACTCCCCCACCGCCTGCTGGCGTGAAAACTACCTGACCTTCACCCTGCGCCGCGACCGCCGCGCCGTGCCGTCGGCTGTTTTGAAGGCGCACCTGGAACGCGCCAAGGAGCAGTTCCTGGCCGAGAACCCGAGCTTCACCAAGGTCCCGAAACAAAAACGCGAGGACCTGAAAGAAGCGGTGCGCGCCATGCTCCTCTCCCAGACGCTTCCGACTCCGTCGACCTACGACGTGGTCTGGGACACCAACACCGGGATGGTCACCTTCAGCTCGCTGTCGCCCAAGGTGATCGAGATGTTCGAGGACCTCTTCAAGAAGACCTTCGAGGGGCTGCGCCTCTCTGCCTTCCACCCCTACGCCCGCGCCGAGAAGGTGCTCGACGAGGGGAACCGCGTACTCTTGCAGAAGGCCAACAAGGCAAGCGGCGACAGCTACTTGGAGCTCATCAAGGAGAACCAGTGGCTGGGGACCGACTTCCTGCTCTGGCTCATGTACCAGACCATGAACGAGAACTCGGAGTACCGGGTGAACCAGCCGGGGATCCTGGTGGAGAACGATCAGTTCGTGGGATACCTGGACGACCGGGTCATCCTCTTGGGAGCCGGGGACAACGGCGCCCAGAAGATCACCGTGGCGGGTCCGCAGGACCGCTTCAACGAGGTGCGCAGCGCCCTTTTGAACAACAAGCAGATCACCGAGGCGACGCTGCACCTGGAGACGGGGGACGACCACTGGAAGATGACCCTGAAGGGTGAGCTCTTCCACTTCGCCTCGCTTAAGTCCCCGGCGGTGAAGATCGAGAAGGACAACACCACCGACCCGGACCTGGAGCGCGAAGCGGTGTTCTTCGAGCGGATGGTGGTGCTGGACAAAGGGAACCAGCTCTTCGACTCGCTGTTTGCCGAGTTCCTGAAGCTGAGGCTGGGGGCCGGTTGGGGTGAGCAGGAGGCGGCGATCACCGGTTGGCTGAACATCTGCCCGAGCTGCCACTCGGCACTGGCCGGGAAGTAACGCCCCGCCGCAAAAAGGCACAAGAGACACAAAAAAAGACCTTTCGGTAACCAGCACAAACGGTGCTGACGCCGGAAGGTCTTTTTTTTGGTCCTAAGGCAAAACCTGGTTAGCCACGGAGGCACCAAGCGCACGGAGAAAGGCAGCTCATAGGATCAATGGCCACAAAACCCCGTAAAAATACCAAGAGTACAAACCAGTAACCACAGAGACACAGGGGAACACAGAGGAAAAACAACGGCGAGGTAAACCTTTCATCTGGTTCGGCCTGCAACGTCAGCGCTTTAGGCCGAACCAGTTTGACGGTTTTCGTTGCCTATCCGCGCTAAGGCGCGTTAACTCTGGGGCTAAACTGCATATCACCAAGTTTTTTCTCCGTGCCCTTGGTGGCTCCGTGGCTAAAATCCGTTTTATAGGGCACCGGTGATGCGGCCGCCACCGAGCACCTCTTCGCCGCGGTAGAAAACCACGGACTGCCCCGGGGTAACCGACTTCTGGGGCTCGACGAATCTCACCTCGCCCTCCCCTCCCTCAAGTAACCTCACGCGACACTCGATCGGCTGCTGACGGTAGCGGATCTTGCAGCTCGCTTCCAACTCGCCTGCCCCGGGCGGCACGATCCAGTTCAAATCGCTCACCTTGAGCCCGGGCGCAAAGAGCCCACCGATCTCGCCGACGGTCACCCGGTTCTCCTTGGCGTCGATGGCCACCACGTAGAGGGGCTCCTTCCAGGCGATGCCGAGCCCCCTGCGCTGCCCGATGGTGTAGCGGTGGGTGCCGTTGTGCCGCCCGATAACGCTGCCGTCTACATGCACGATCTCGCCCGGCCCGGTCAGGTGCTGCGGCTCCATCTCGAGAAAGGCGACGTAGTCGTCGTTGGGGATGAAGCAGATCTCCTGGCTCTCGGATTTCTGCGCGACGGGAAGGCCGTACTCGGCCGCGCGGCGACGCACCTCGTCCTTGGTCGGGACCTCCCCCAAGGGAAAGACCACGCGGCTTAGCTGCTCCTGGGTCAGGGTGTAGAGAAAATAGGACTGGTCCTTGGCGAGGTAGCTCGCCTTCAGGAGGTGCCAAAGCCCGTCGGCACCGAGTTCGGTCCGCACGTAGTGCCCGGTCGCCAGGTAGTCGGCCCCGAGCTCCCGGGCCTTCTCCAGCAAGAGACCGAACTTCACGTACCGGTTGCAGCGCACGCAGGGGTTCGGGGTCGCGCCGCCGAAGTACTGGTCGCGGAAATCCTCCATGATGAGCCGAGCGAACTCCGTCTCGAAATGCACCTGGTGGAAGGGGATCCCGAGGTAGTCGGCGACCACTTCCGCGTCCCCTTTGGCCCCCGGGACCTCGCCGGGACGCTCGAAGAGTTTCATGTTGATCCCGATCACCTGCGCCCCCTGCTCCTTCAAGAGGGCGGCCACGGTGGAGGAATCGACCCCGCCGCTCATGGCGACGGCTATTTTCTTGCCGTTGTAATCATGCATACCTTGATGCTCCTGCCTTTCATGATGAAGCACCATAGTTGACCGATTCGGGCTGCAAGCGCAACTGTTAATTTCGGTTGGGAGTCAGATCTGCGGCCAAAGCGGAGAGGGGCAACGGCGGGAATCTGCCACGGAGAACTTCTGAGACAAAAGCGGAGAGAGGCAACGGCTACGTCTTGAGGGTTAACCCAAAAGCTTTGCTCCGATGTTCCCAGATTTTCTCCGTGGCTACCAGTAAGCCGACTGGGTCAGGACGGTTTGCTGGTACTCCGCGATGATGGGGAAATCGGCTTCGGCCCAGTCGAGTTCGTGCATGGTCGCCGGGGGAAGCCAGGTGATGGCGGAATGTTCGTGGAGGACGATCTCGCCGGCGGTGATGCTGCAGACGAAGGGATAGAGCGTAACCGTCAGGTTCGGGTAGCTGTGGGTGGCCGGGGTGAGCGGGCGGCCCACGGCTATCTCCACTTCCATCTCCTCGATCAACTCCCGCCTCAGGCACTCCTCGAGTTCTTCCCCAGGTTCCAGTTTCCCCCCGGGAAATTCCCATTTAAGCGGCAGGTTCGAAGAGGCTTTGCGCCGGGCGGAAAGCACCAGTCCGTCGCGTTCGATGATGGCGCAGGCTACGTGGACGTGTCGTTTGGCGGGGGCGGTTTCGTTGGACATGGCGACAACTATAGCATTCATTTACGAATGGACACAAGGGACTAAGGGGACGCAAAGGACCAAAGGGAAAACGACTGCCGGGCCAGAAGGGAACCGCTACGAGAGGTTCTTCTTGAAGCGGGCGATGGCCAGGGTGAGGATGACGACGCCGATGACCGCCAGGGCCGCGAGCTGGGGCCAGAGGATCTCCAACCCTACCCCCTTCTGGAAGATGGACCGGATGATCACCAGGAAAAACCGCATCGGGTTCAGGTAGGTGAGCCACTGCACGGGCTCGGGCATGCTCTCGATCGGAAAGGCAAACCCGGAAAGGAGCATGGCGGGGAAGATCACGAAGAAGGCGCTCATCATCGCCTGCTGCTGGGTCCGGCTGATGGTGGAAATGAGCAGCCCGATCCCGAGGGAACTCATCAGGAACACGGCGGTGGACCCGAAGAGGAGCAGAAGGCTCCCCCGCAACGGCACCTCGAACCAGAAAACGGCCACGAGCGAGACCAGCGCCACGTTGATGAAACCGATCAGCACGAAGGGGACGGTCTTCCCCAGGATGAACTCCCCCTTGCCGATGGGGGTCACGATCACCTGCTCGATGGTCCCGATCTCCTTCTCGCGCACCACCGCCATGCTGGAGAGGAGCATGGTGATGATGAAGACGATGTTGGTGATGACGGCGGGGACGAAGAAGTTGCGGCTCTCCAGGTTCTCGTTGTACCAGGCGCGGCTGGCGAGCTCGACGCCGCGCACCGGCACGGTACGCCCCGCGGCACGCTTAACGGCGGCAAGCTGGAGCTGGCTTCCGTAACCGTTCACGATGCGCATCGCGTAGTTCAGCACGATCCCCGCAGTGTTGGAGTCGGTGCCGTCCAGGATGAGCTGCACGGTGGCGCCGCGGCCACCGACGAGCCCGGCCCCGAAGCCGTGGTTCATGCGCAAAAGGGCCTTCACCTCGCCGCGGTCGATGAGCTCGCGCGCCCGGGCCTCGTCGCTCACCCGCTCGGTGAGCTCGAAGTAGCCGGACTTGAGGAAGCGGTCGGCGAGCTCGCGGCTCTGGCTCGAGTTGTCCAGGTCGTAGACGGCGGTCGCCACGTGGCGCACGTCGGTATTGACCGCATAGCCGAAGATGATGGTCTGCACCGCCGGGATGATGAACACCACAAAGCGCATGCGCGGGTCGCGCAGCACCTGGATGAACTCCTTGATCAGCATGGCCTTGAGACGCTCGTACAAAAGGGGTACCTCGGTGCTTGGTTTCAGGTTTTTAGGACCTAAGGGACCAAAGGGACGTAAGGGACGAAAATGGACCGATCCCCCGACACTAGACGATCTTCTTTTTGAACTTCACATGCGACAGGGCCAGGATCAGGACCGCGAATGCCGCCAGGAACAGGGTCTCGCCGTACAGGTGCCCGAGCCCCAACCCCTTGAGGTAGATCCCCCGCAACAAGACCACGAAGTAGCGCGCCGTGATGATGTGGGTGAAGACCTGGATCGGATAGGGCATGTTCGCGATGGGAAAAACGAAACCGGACAAGAGGAAGGCCGGGAGCATGGTCGCCACCAGGGCGATCTGGCTCGCCAGGAACTGGCTCTTGGTGACGATGCTGATCAGCATCCCGAGGGATAGCGCCCCCACCATGAAGATGGAGGAGCTGGCAAAGACGAGCCAGAGCTCCCCGCGCATCGGGATGCGGAAGACGAACTCGGCAACCAGCACGGAAAGGACCAGGTCGAACATCCCGATGGCGAAGTAGGGGATCAGCTTCCCCAGGATCAGCTCACCGCCGGTGACCGGGGTGGCGATCAGCTGCTCCATGGTCCCCACCTCCCACTCGCGGGCGAAGGTGAGCGAGGTCAAAAGCGCCGCGATGACCATCATCACGATGGCGATGAGCCCGGGGAAGATGTAGTTGCGCGACTCCATGTCGGTGTTGAACCAGACCCGCGGCTCGACCTTTAAGAGCGCGCCGCTTACGGCCGGAAGCCCCAGGCGCCGGGTGAGCTCCACGGTCACCTTCTGGCTGTAGCCGCCAACGACCTCCTCCGCGTACCCCAGGGCAAAGGAGGCGACGTTGGAGTCGGAGCCGTCGAGGATCGCCTGCACCGCTGCGCCGCGCCCGGCGGCCACCTTCCCCGCGAAGTCGACGGGGATCACCAGGGCGATCTCGGCACGGCGCGAGGCGATGGCGCGCTCGACCTCGCGGTAGTCGGCCACCGCGGGGAGCATGGTGAAGTAGCGCGAGGCGTTGAAGGCGTCCACCAGGGTGCGGCTTTGCGGCGTGGCGCTCTGGTCCCAGACCACCAGCGGCACCCGGTCCACGTCGAGGGTGAGCGCGTAGCCGAAGAGAAAGAGCATAAGCACCGGGATGGCGATCCCGATCCCCAGGCTCCTCCAGTCGCGCAGCACGTGGAGGAACTCCTTGTGCGCTATGGCACGGACCCGCTTCAGCTTCACGAAGCGACTCCGAGGCCCGCCGGAACCTTGAGGGGGAGCTCGATCCGGAAGATGGAACCGCCGCCGGGACGGGGCTCAGCCCAGATCCTCCCCCCCATGAGCTCGGTGATGCGCCGGGCGATCCCCAACCCGAGGCCGAGCCCCGGGAAGGGACGGGTCACCGAACCGTCGGACTGGGTGAAGTCGAGGAAGACGCGCTCGAGGTCCTGGTCGGCGATGCCGATGCCGGTGTCGAGGACCGAGAAGAGCAGGCGCGGCTCGGCATCAGTTGCCCGGTGCTCCAGCTCGAGGGCCACCTCCCCCTCCCTGGTGAACTTGAGGGCGTTGCCGACAACCATGGTGAGGAGCCGGCGCAGGAGCCCCTGGTCCGACTCGATCGCCTCGGGGAGCCCCGCCGCGAGGGTGAGCCGCAGGGTGAGCCCCTTCCCCGCCGCCACCGTTTCCAGCTCGCCCAGGACCGCATCCAGAAAGGGTCTCAGGGTGAAGGGGAGGCTCTCGGCGCTCGCCCCCTCCCCCTCCAGGCGGCTCGTCTCGATCAGGTCCTCGATGATCCCCAATAGCTTCAGGGCGGCCTTCTGCACCAGGGAGAGGTACTTGCGCTTGTCGTCGTCCTCCTCGGAGGTGAGCACGAGGTCGGTCATCCCGAGGATCGGGGTGAGCGGGGTGCGCAGCTCGTGGCTGATGGCGCGCAGGAACTCCTTCTTGGCCCGGTCGGCGGCGCTCGAGAGGGACTCCAAAAGGTCGCGGTAGCGCTTGAGCTCGAGGTGGTTTTTGACCCGGGCCCGCACGATGTGCGGCGAGATCGGCTTGGTGACGTAGTCGATGGCACCGAGCTCGAGCCCGCGGATCTCGTCCTCCTCCTGGCACATGGCGGTGACGAAGATGATCGGGATGTCGCGGGTGCCGGCGTCGCCCTTGAGGACCGCGCAGAGCTGGTAGCCGTCCATCCCCGGCATCATGACGTCCAAAAGGATCAGGTCCGGCTTGTCGGCGCGGATCAGCTCGAGCGCCTCGGCGCCGCTGGTGGCGAAGACCATCTCGTAGTCGTCCCCGAGGCTCTCGCTTAAAAGCTCGATGTTGGTTGGGTTGTCGTCGACGATCATCACGGTCTGGCGCTTCATAGCCGCTCCCTCCCCGGGATTGCCAGGGTCGCGATCTTGCTGGTGAGGCGTGCCAGGAGCGTGCGCGCCTTCTTGAAATCGAGCTTGTCCATGCAGCTCTCCATCTCCCTTAGTTCTTCCTTGAATTCTCCCGGCAGGCCGTCGCGCAGCTTGGCAAACTGGCGCTTGGCGTTGAGGCTGTTTTTCGACAAGAGCCGCTCCAGCTCGGCGAGCTCGGCCGCGAGCCGCTCCTGGGCCACGCTGGAGCGGGTGACCGGCGCCGGGGCGGTCTCCGCGGGGAGCGTCCGCAGCGCCGCCAGAAACGGTTCGAGCACCTCGGAAAGGCGGCTTAAGGGGTGCCAGGTATCCTCTGCGCCGGCGATGGCGCGCTCCAGCCCGAGCGCCGCTGCGTGCACGTAGGTGGCCGAGAGGTTTCCCGCCACCCCCTTCAGGGTGTGGCTCAGGCGGCGCGCCGGCTCGTTTTCGCCGCGCGCCAGGGCCCCCTTCAGCTCTTCCAGCACCCCGGTGAAGTCGGTCTCGAACTCTTTCAACAGCTTGACCAGGAGGGAGCGGTTCCCCCCCAGCCTCTTGAGCGCCTGGGCCAGATCGAAGCCGGGAAGCTGCGCCAGCGGGTCTCCGGTCCCCTCCGGGGGGGGCGGTGCGGCCGGCTCGGCGGGCCTTGCGCGCTCCTCTTCCTGGGCCAGGGCCCTCACGATGGCGTCCAGGAGGAGCGAGTTGCGGGCCGGCAGCGGAAGCACCACGGCGATGTCGAGTTCCGCCGCGCGCTCGCGCAGCTTATCGGCGGACTCGAGCGCCACGGTGACCAGGATGGGGGGGCGGGGCGACTGCCAGGCGGCGACCTCGCGGCAGATGAGCTCGACGCCGTCCATTCCGGCACTGGCCTGGCTCACCACTACGAGGTCGACCGGCTGCGCCCCGGGGAGTGCGGCCCGCTCCAGCGCGGCGCGCGCCTGGGCCGCGGTCCCGGTGAATTCGACCGCGAAGGGGAGCCCGTGTACCGCCTGGACCAGCCGCTCGCGCGGGAACGGTTCGGACTCGAGCGCCAGGATCTTCAGGTTGCGCAGCTTCGGGTCGTCGCTCTGCGCCGGGGCCTCGGCCGTCCCGGAGAGCCCGAAGTTGATGGTGAAGGAGAAGCAGCTCCCGGTCCCGGGAACGCTCTCCACGCCGAGCCCCCCGCCCATGAGCTCCACCAGCTGGCTCGAGATGGAGAGCCCGAGGCCGGTGCCGCCGTAGCGGCGGGTGGTGGAGGAGTCCGCCTGGGTGAAGGGGGTGAAGATCTTCTCCAGCTGCTCGGGGGTGAGACCCACGCCGGTATCCTGGACCGAGAAGCGTACCGCCACCTGGTCCTCCTGCCACCCGGCGGGGCGGACCTCCACCAGCACCTCCCCCTTCTCGGTGAACTTCACCGCGTTGGCGATCAGGTTGTTGAGCACCTGGGCCAGGCGCAGCGGGTCGCCGGTCACAAGCGCCGGGAGTTCGGGGGCCACGCGGACCCGGTAGTGGATCCCCTTCTCCTGGGCCCTGGGGGCCATCATGTCCGAGACGGTCTTCAGTACCTGGGAGAGGTTGAACTCGGTCCACTCGAGCTCGATGCGCCCCGACTCGATCTTGGAGAAGTCCAGGATGTCGTTGATGATCTCCAGGAGGTTGCGACTCGAGGAGCAGATCTTCTCCAGGTAGTCGCGCTGCTTGGGGGTGAGCTCGGTCTTGAGCGCCAGGTGGCCAAGCCCCAGGACCGCGTTCATCGGGGTGCGGATCTCGTGGCTCATGTTGGCCAGGAGCTGGCTCATGGCCCGGCTGGAGGCCTGCACCAGGTCGCGCTCCTGCCGCAGGGCCTCGGCCTCGCGCTTGGCGCTTATGTCCTCGATCATGGCCGCGAAGTAGCGCGGCTCCCCGGCCCGGTTGCGCACAAGGGACATGGAGAAGTTGACCCAGACCGGCGCGCCCTCCTTTTTCAGGTGCCTAAGCTCCATGGAGTAGCTGTCGATCTCGCGGTTTAAAAGCCGCTCGACGTTGTCGTGCTCGGGGGCCAGGTCTTCGGGGTGGATGATCTCGTCGAGCACCCTCCCGAGGAGCTCCTCCTGGCTGTACCCGAGGATCTCGCAGAAGCGGCGGTTGATCCGGATCAGCCCCCCCTTGAGGGTCAGGTGGCAGATGCCGACCGCGGCCTGCTCGAAGGTGTTGCGGAAGCGCTCCTCGCTCTCCTTCAGCTGCTCCTCGGCCTGCTTGCGCGAGGTGACGTCGGTGAGGATCCCCAAGAGGCCGTAGGTGCGCCCCGCGTCGTCCTTGAGCGGGATGAGGGCCTTGCTGATCCAGGCGTTGTCCCGCTCGCGGAGTTCGTCGCGCTCTTCGGGGACCCCGGCGGCCAGGACCCGGGCATCGTCCTGCAGGCGCTTCTGGGCGAGTTGCGGCGGGAAGAGGTCGTGGTCGGTCCGGCCGAAGACCTGGGCGGGCTCGAGCCCGAGGTCCCGGGCGAAGCTCGAGTTGCAGGAGAGGTAGACCGAGTTCAGGTCCTTTAAGAAGATGCGCTGGGGGAGGTTCTCGATGAGGGCCCGGTAGCGTTTCTCGAAGAAGAGCGCCCCTTCGGCCTCCTCGCGCCCGGTGACGTCCTGCAAAACGCCGATAAGCCGCTCAGGCTCGCCGGCGGCGTCGCGGAAGAGCGCTCCGGAGTGGGCGATCAGGCGGCGCACCCCGTCGCTGGGGATAAGCGCGTGCTGCACCGCGAAGCGGTCGGCGCCGGAGAGGGCGCGGGTCACGGCGGCGGAGAGGGTCTCGCGCTCCTCTTCCGGGAGAAGCGCGAGCAGTCCCGGGAAGCTTTCCGAAGCGGCGCCGCCCGAGAGGATGCGGCTCGCCTCGGCGGAGAGGCGCAGCCGGCCGCCGGGGAGTTCCCACTCCCAGCTCCCGACGCCGCAGAGGTCCTCGATGCTTTCCTGGCGCAGCGCCCCGCTCCGGGCGAGCGCGTCGCGGCGCCCGAGTTCGCGCCTGCCCCAAAGCGCCGCGGCCGCACCGGCTGCCAGCACCCAGAGCGAGGCGACGAGCGGCTTTTGCGGGAAGAGCCAGGGTGCCAGCGCCGCCGCGCCGGCGGGAAGAAGCACGCGTGCGGCGCGGAGACTCGCGCGGTCCCGGGTTATGGGTTCTGCCGTTTCGGGCATCGGGTCACCATCTAAGAGGTGCAGGTCTTGGGCGTCAGGGGGCGAGTACACCACCCCCCGTACGTATCGGTCGGGAACCGGAAAACTGAACGGCCGGCACTAGCCGGAGCGCGCCTCCATGAAGGAGACGAAGAGGTCCTCGAGCGACGGGGCGATCCGCTCCAGGCGGACCTCCTGGTCGGGGAGCGCCTCCTTTAAAAGCGGGATGATCGCCTCGGCACGCTCCACGGTGAGGTGCAGCCCGGCGCCGAAGAGGGTCGCCTGGCGCACCCCGGGGAGCGACTCGACCCGTTTGAGCACCTCGAAGGGGCGCTCGCACTCAAGCGCCACGATCTCCCCCGGGAAGTTCCTCTTAAGCTCGGCGGGGCTCCCCAGGGCGATGAGTTCCCCTCCGAAGATGAAGCCGAGCCGGTCGCAGCACTCCGCCTCCTCGAGGTAGTGGGTGGTGACGAAGATGGTGACCCCCTCCCCGGCCAGGCGGTAGATGAGCTCCCAGAAGCTGCGCCGGGAGACCGGGTCGACGCCGGAGGTCGGCTCGTCCAGAAAGACGATGGGGGGCTCGTGCAGGATGGCGCAGCCCAGGGCCAGGCGCTGCTTCCAGCCGCCGGAGAGGGTGGCGGTGCGGGCGCCGCGCTTGTCGGCGAGCCCGGCCATCTCTATGACCCACTCCTTGCGCTCGCGCTTCTTGGCCCCCGGGATGCGGTAGATGCCGCTGTAGAAATCGATGTTCTCCTCGACGGTCAGGTCCTCGTAGAGGGAGAACTTCTGGCTCATGTAGCCGATCTGTTTCTTGATCTGCTCGGATTCCGTGGCGATGTCGAAGCCGGCCACGCTCCCTTTTCCGGAGCTTGGGGGGAGGATGCCGCAGAGCATGCGGATGGTGGTCGACTTCCCCGCGCCGTTGGGGCCCAGAAAGCCGAAGATCTCGCCCCGGGCGACGTCGAGGCTCACCCGGTTCACCGCGGTGAAGTCGCCGAAGCGGCGGGTGAGTTCGCGCAGGGTGACCGCCGGAGGGGGTGCCGTTGCGGTTGCAGCGGCGGCGGGCTGGGGTTGTGGTTCGGGCATGGGTAGCCTTTTTGTGTGGTTGCAAAAGCGCGTGAGCGACACCCGGTGTGGTCCCGGGGGGATCGCTCGGATCGGCCGGATCGGTCGGATCGGGGTTGCCGCGCCGGGTTCTGGTTTAAGGCTGCTCGCGCAACAGGGAGACCAGGAGGTCCTCCAGGGTCGGCGGCACGGGACGCACGGCAACCTCGAGCCCCTCGGCCTCGAGCACCGAGCGGGCCTTCGACTCGGCCGCCCCCGGGTCGGCAGCGAAGAGGTGCAGCTTCTCTCCGAAGAGGACCACCGAGCCGCCGGGGAAGGCGCCGCTTAATACCCGCACCGCGTGGCGCGGATCCGGGGTGGCGAGCTCCAGCACCCCTCCCTTTACCATCCGCTTCAGGTTGCGCGGCGTGTCGCAGGCCAAGAGCCTGCCGCGGTGCATGAGCCCGACCCGCCCGCAGCGCTCGGCCTCGTCGAGGTAGGCGGTGGCCACGAAGACGGTGACCCCCTCGGCCAAGAGCCCGTAGAGGATGCGCCAGAAGTCGCGCCGCGAGACCGGGTCCACCCCGTTGGTCGGCTCGTCCAGGAAGAGGACCCGCGGCCGGTGCACCAGGGCGCAGGCAAGCCCGAGCTTCTGCTTCATCCCCCCGGAGAGCTTCCCGGCCGGGCGGTCCCGGAAGGGGGTCAGCTTCCCGAACTCGAGGAGCTCGTCGATGCGCGCGTCGCGCCCCCGGCGCGGGATCATCTGGATATCGGCGTAGAAGCGGAGGTTCTCCTGCACGGTCAAGTCGGGGTAGAGCCCGAAGCGCTGGCTCATGTAGCCGATCTTGGAGCGGAGCGCCTCGTCGGCGCGGCGCATGTCGCCCCCCAGGACCCGTACCTCCCCTGCCGTGGGATCCATGATCCCGGTGAGCATGCGCAGCGTGGTGCTCTTGCCGGCGCCGTCCGAGCCGACCAGGCCGAAGAGCTCCCCCGCGGGGATCTCCAGGTTGAGCTCCTCGACGGCGCTCAGCTCGCCGAAGCGCTTGTGGAGCTTTTCGGTGCGGATCGCGGGGGTCTCAGGCACGGCGCGCCCCCGCTTTTCGCGCGGCGAGGAGGAGCCGGATCACCGGGTGCCCCCCACCTGGATCTCGGCGTCGGCCGGCATCCCCGGCTTGAGCTCGAGCCCCGGGTTTGCCAGGGTGACCTTGATCCGGTAGACGAGCTTCACCCTCTCCTTCTCGGTCTGCACGCTCTTGGGGGTGAACTCCGCCTCGCTGGAGATGAAGCTCACCTGCCCGGGGTAGACCTTTCCGGGGTGGCTGTCGGTCGTGACCCGCACCGCCTGGCCGAGCTTCACCCGGCCGAGCTGGTTCTCGGGGATGTACCCCTTGAGCCAGCACTGGGAGGTGTCCCCGAGGGTGACGACCGGCGTCCCCGCCGCCACCTGTTCGCCGGGCTCGATCGACTTGGAGAGGACCACCCCGCCGATCGGCGCGCGCAGGGTCGCCCAGTCGAGACGCTCCTGAGCGCTCGCCACCCGGGCGCGGGCCGCCGCCAGACGCGCCTGGGCCTGGTCGATCTGCTCGCGGCGGGGCCCCTTGCGCAGGAGGGCGAGCGCCTCGCGCCGCTCGCGCACGCCGGCCGCCGCCGAGTCGCTGGCCGCCAGGGCCGCGTCGAGTTCGCGCTTGGGGATCACTTCCTTGCCAAAGAGGACCTTGTCGCGCTGGTAATCGGTGGCGAGCCGCTTCGCCTCGGCTTCGGCGCGGGCCAAAAGCGCCTCGCCCTGCGCCAGCTCCTCGCGGCGGGAACCCGCCTTGAGTTCGGCAAGGGCCGCTGCCGCGGCGGCCTCTTCACCGCGGGCCGCCTCGAGCGCCTGGGTGAGTTCCGCCGCATCGAGCCGGGCCACCAGGTCTCCCTGGCGTACCAGGGCACCCTCGTCCACCAGGCGCTGGGTCACCCGGCCGGGGACCTGGAAACTCACCTGCACCTCGGTGAGTTCGATGTTGCCGGAGATGCGCAGCACCCCCTCCGGCCCGCGCGAACCGCCGCGGCGCAGGTAAAGGATCGCGGCGATTGCGACCGCGATGACGACTCCGACCAGGACTGCTTTTTTCACGGCCACCTCCATTTTCCTCACTCTTATAGCACCAGTTCGGGATTTTTGGAACGCTCTATGCTCTTTAATACGGGCATGCGCCACCAGGCAGCATCATGCCGCAGCGTAAGGGGGGGAACTTATGAGGAAAACGGTCCTGTGCATACATGACGAACAGCTCCTCGGGAGCCTAAAAAAGAGGCTGAAGGATCAGGGATGTGCTGAAATAATAGTCCCGGCGAGCCTCGAGGAACTCTTGGCCCATGCCCTGGCGAACCGTCCCGAGGTGATCGTCGTGGAATACGCGGCCGGCGAGCCGGCAACCGGCGCCACCGTGAAGAAGCTCTGGGATCAGCTGGGGGTCCCGATCGTCATGCTCGCGGAGAGCGGCGAGATCGAGGCGGTGGAGCGCTGGGGCGAAGGGGTGCTCTCCACCATCCTCGCCAAGCCGGTGCGCGAGGACGAGCTGATGGCGGCTCTCAGGCTCTCGGTTGCCGCCGCGCGCCGCGTCGAGGAGCTCAAGGAGGAGATCAGCTCTCTTAAGGAGAGCATCGAGACCAGGAAGGTGGTCGAGAAGGCCAAGGGGCGCCTCATGGAGCGCGACCGGTTGAGCGAGGCGGAGGCCTTCCGCCGGATGCAGCGGCTCGCCATGGACCGCAGGATCTCCATGCGCCAGCTGGCCGAGGCGATCCTCTTGACCGACCGGATCGGCGGCTGAACCGGAAGCTTTCCGGAAAATAAGCAGTTGACACAGGCAAGGGGAATCCTTATATTTCTAGGCAAGTAGAGGGGAGTAGCTATCGGCCTGAAAAGAGCCGACCCGCAGTTCGTCAGGACGGCCGATGAGGCCCGGACCGCGGGGCATGACGAGAGTCAACGCAAGCAAGACCTTTACCCAGCGCGCAACAGCGCCCGGGTGAAGGTCTTTTTTATTTGCCGCGGGCGATTTAGAATCAGCTAAGGAGGTACCACCATGAACCGCTTCAAGACCACTCTGCTTCTCACCTCGCTCACCCTGCTCATGGTCGCCATGGGGAGCGCCATCGGCGGCCGCGGGGGGATGTACATCGCCTTCATCATGGCCCTGGGGATGAACGTCTTCTCCTACTGGTTCTCGGACAAGATCGTCCTCAGCATGTACGGCGCCCAGGAGATCGGCGAGCAGGACCACCCGGCCTTCTACGGCATGATCCGGCGCCTGGCGATCCAGGCCCAGCTCCCGATGCCCAAGGTCTACATCATCCCCTCCGAGAGCCCGAACGCCTTCGCCACCGGCCGCAACCCGGAACACGCAGCGGTGGCCGCCACCGAGGGGATCCTGCGCATCCTGACCCCGGAAGAGCTGGAGGGGGTCATGGCGCACGAACTCGGCCACGTCATGAACCGCGACATCCTGATCTCGACCATCGCCGCGACCATCGCGGGGGCCATCTCGATGCTCGGAAACATGCTGCAGTGGGCCGCCATCTTCGGCAACAGAAGCTCGGACGACGAAGAGGGGGGCGGGCTCTTGGGCGGGCTCGCCATGGCCATCATCGCGCCGATCGCCGCCATGCTGATCCAGCTTGCGGTCTCCCGCTCCCGCGAGTACCTGGCGGACGAGACCGGCGCCCGGATCTGCGGCCGACCGCTCGCCCTGGCGAGCGCGCTGAGAAAACTGCACAGCGCCTCGCAGATGCTCCCGATGCAGGAGGCACGGCCGGCCACGGCGCACCTCTTCATCGTGAACCCGCTCACGGCAGGGGGGCTCATGCAGCTCTTCTCGACCCACCCCCCCATGGAGGATCGGATCGCGCGCCTCGAACAGATGGCCCGCTAACACCGGAAAGGGAGCGCACCGATGTCCGCCCAAGAGACGATGTGGCTGGTCTTTGCCCTGATGATCGGGGTGATGTTCCTGGCCGACCTGTGGCTTTTCAACCGCAACAGTCACGAGATACGCTTCCGCGAGGCCCTGACCTGGACCCTGGTCTGGGTGGGTCTCGCACTCGCCTTCAACGGCGGGATCTGGTACTTCCTGGGGCACGACAAGGCGCTTGAGTTCCTGGCGGGGTACCTGATCGAGGAGTCGCTCTCGGTCGACAACCTGTTCGTCTTCATCATGATCTTCGCCTTCTTCAAGGTCTCCCGGGCCCAGCAGCCGAAGATCCTCAAGTGGGGGATCATCGGCGCCCTGGTACTGCGGGGGATCTTCATCGTGGTGGGGATCGGCCTCATAGAGCGCTTCCACTGGATGATCTACCTGTTCGGGGTGGTGCTTTGCTACACCGGACTCAAGATGGCCTTCAAGCCCGAGGAGCAGGTGGAACCGGAGAAGAGCCTGGTGGTGCGGCTTTTGCGCCGGGTCATGCCGATCACCCGGAAGCAGCACGGCGATCGTTTCTTCGTGAAGCGGCGCGGCGTGTGGGCGGCGACGCCGCTTTTGCTCACCCTGGTCGTCGTGGAGACGAGCGATCTGATCTTCGCCATCGACTCGATCCCCGCGGTCCTCGCGGTGACCCGGGACCCCTTCATCGTGTACAGCTCGAACGTCTTCGCCATCATGGGGCTGCGCTCCCTGTACTACCTCCTGGCCCACGTCATGGAGATGTTCCGCTACCTTAAGTTCGGCGTCTCCCTGATCCTCGCCTTCGTGGGGGCCAAGATGCTGTTGACCGACCTGGTGGAGATCCCGCTGGCGCTCTCCTTGGGGGTGATCGTCGGGACGCTGGCCGTAGCGATCCTGGTTTCGGTTGTGGCGGGTAAGGCAGGGGATAAGGCAGGGACCGGGGACTAGAGACTTGAAGTGAGGCAGGGGCTCGGACTGGTGGGGCGGGACGAAAGGCAGGGACTGGAGGCTGGGGACTATCTGCGTAAAACGGGCACCTGACCCTTCGGTCGGTGCCCGTTTTTCTTTGGCTGACGCTTTGCCGCACCCCGCTACTCGACCGGGGCCTCGGGCTCGTTTTTGGTGATCTTCACCTGGGAGATGGCGGTGCGGGTCACCTCGACACAGGTGAGGGTGAACCCCTGGAGTTCGATGCTCTCGCCCTGCTCGGGGAAGCGTCCCAGACGGTCCAGGATGAGCCCCGCCAGGGTATCGAAGGGGAGATCGTCCCCCAGTTCCATCTCGAGGAGGTCCTCCAGGTCGGAGACGGAGATGAGGGCATCCACCAGGTAACTGCCGTCCGCCAGCACCTGCACGGTGCTCGGCTCTCCCACGTCGTGCTCGTCCTCGATCTCGCCTACGAGCTCCTCCAGGAGGTCTTCGGTGGTGACGATCCCGGAGATCCCGCCGTACTCGTCGACCACGAAGGCCATGTGCACCCGGGTCTTCTGCATCTCCTTCAAGAGTTCGCTCACCTTCTTCCCCTCGGGGACGAAGAACGGGGGGCGCACGATGGAACGGATGTCGAAATCGGGCTCGCGCACCATGCGCCCCAAGAGGTCCTTGCCGTGGATGAACCCGACGGTCTCCTCGATGCTCCCCAGGTAGACCGGGTAGCGCGAGTACATGTTGTCCAGCACCCCGTTTAAGATCTCCTCCTTGGGGAGGCTCAGGTCGAAGGCGACCACCCGGGTCCGGGGGACCATCACCTCGCGCACGGCGGTGTGGGTGAAGTCGAAGATGTTGTCGATGAAGGTGTGCTCGGTCTCGGAGAAGATGCCGCTTTCGTGCCCCTCGGCCACGATGTGCTGCACCTCCTCGCGGGTCATGAAGGCCCGGCCCTCCCCCTGGATGCGCAAAAGGGTAAGCACGGCCTTGCTGGAATAGGTCAAGAGCGCCACGAGGACGGAGGCCACCCGGGCCAGGAAGTTCACCACCGGGGCGACCCTGAGCGAGAGGGTGTCGGCGTACTGGAGCCCCAGGGTCTTGGGGACCAGCTCGCCCACGATGAGCAGGAGGTAGGAGATGGTGGCGACCACGACGGAGAGCGAGAGCGGCTCGGCGGCGTTTCGGATCACCGCGAACTGCGAGTGCTGCAAAAGAGGGCGCAGGTAATCGACGGCGATGACGCCACCGACCGCGGAGGCGGTGGAGCCGACCACGGTCATGCCGATCTGCACGATGGCGAGCAGGCGATGGGGGTCCTTCTGCAGCCCGTCGACGATGACCGCGCGGTAGTCCCCCTGGTTCACCAACTGGGCGATCCTGCTTTTTCTGACGGAGATGATGGCGAATTCGGAACAGGCGAAGAAGCCGTTGACGACGATGAGGACGCAGACCAGCAAAAGCTCGAGGAAAACGGTATCCAACTCTCCTCCCGGGAAGGGTGTCATGACAGTAGCGGCGCCGGCTCTGCGGCGTCCACGCCGGCTGGAAACCGGGTGTTTTTACGGCGTTTCATTTTCACCGTTAAATGATTTTCTGTCAAACCTTTTGTGGGGTTGCGGCGCAACAGGGCCCGGCGCACCGCCGCCCTCACTTGCCGATCTTGAAGGAGAGCAGGAAGCGCTCCCCCTCGCACTGGAAGGGGATTACCAGGGTCCCCGCCTGGGAGATGCTCTCCAGGTTGTAGTCGCTGCCGTAGATGACCGTGGGGGTGGAGAGGTTGAGGTCGCTCCCCTTGGGAGAGAAGATGTGCTTCACGTCGCCTCCCACCATGTTGGCCATCTCGCCCATGGCGTCGTTCACATCCTCGTCGATATCGGCGACCTCCATGCCGAGCATGTTGGAGGCGACCTTCAGGGCGAGCGCCTTGGGGCAGTGCAGCGCCAAGAGCCCGGTGTAGCTCCCCGCGAGCCCGACCATGCTGGTGAGTGTCTCATGAAAGCTGGTGACCGGCTCGGTCAGGGGGTACTGGTCAACCACATCAAGCATCACCATGGTGGAGAAGACACCTTTGGTGATCTCCGCGATTTTCAAGCGAACCTCGTCCTCCGTCAGGTTCACCGCGCTCAAGACTTCTGCTTCCAACCCCATCTGAGAGCCTCCTGTAAGTTAATGAAGTGTAGTCTACCCAGTTTTGCCGGAAAAAAAAGACGGGGTGAAAAAAAAGAGGGCGGCTGACGGCAAATCGCCCCCTGTCCTCGTTTTTTTCAAGGGTTCATCCGGGATTTACGAGAAGGCGTCCAATGAGGCTCCCTCTCCCCTTGCGGGAGAGGGGAAGGGTGAGGGGGAAGGCGCCACCTCATTGCATATGGCAGCTTCACCCACCCCCCTACCCCCTCCCGTCAAGGGAGGGGGGAAGGCGGTCTTCCCGAAACTGTCGGAAGAACCTTTGCGAAGCGGGGGACGTGCGGGGCTTTCTTGAGCGCTGGGTGGGAGGGCTTCTGGTCTTCGGAGTTTGCCGGAAGAGGGACGACACCGGTCGCCGGCGCCGCGGTTCAGCTTACCGCGGACTCGCCGCGGGCGAGGGAGAGGCAGAAGGAGCCGATGTGGGAGAGTTCGCGCTGCAGGAGTTCCTCGACGCGGTCGGTCACCTCGGCGAGCTGCCGGCCGCGGGCCAGCATGAGCTGGGCGTTCGCCATGAGCGGCCGGTCCACCGGGTCGCCGATCTGGCTCAAAAGGAGCACGTAGGCTCCGCTCACCCCGTCCACCTTCTGGCAGATCTCGCGGGCCAAACGGTGCGCCAGGATGCTGTAGATCTTACCCACGTGGCTCATCGGGTTCTTGCCGGCCGCGGCCTCGGTGCCGATAGGGCGCCCGATGGGTATGAGACCGTTCACCCGGTTGCCGCGCCCCACCTGCCCGGAGTCGGCGTCCTCGGCCGAGGTCCCCAGGAGCGAGAGGTAGACCCCTCCCAGCCCCCTCCCCTGCTGGTCCAGGGTGTTGAAGTGCAGGGTGACCCGCCCGAAGCCGCCGCGCTCGGCCATGAAGCGGTACATCTCGGCACGGACCAGCTCCTTGCGGGCGAAGTACTCGGCCTCGGAGCCGATGCGCCCGGCCAGAAGCGGCATCGCCACGGTGAGGTCGAGCTCGTCGCGAAAACGGAGCCCCATCACCTTGACGTCCTCGCCGGTCTCGGGGAAGCGCTCCTTGAAGGAGACGGCGTTCAGCTCCTGCTCGAGGGCGAGCACGGCCTGCTCGGTGGGGCTCAAGGGGTAGTAGCCGACGGCCGCCGAGGTGTCGTTGGCGCCGCGCACCGCACCGGGGCGCACGAAGATGTCGGTTAACTCCTGGGAGCCCGGAGCGAGCTTGAAGCGGATCCTCAGGTGCCGGTCCGGGTCGACGCCGCGCAGGTGCTGGCGGAACCAGTCCCGGACCGCCTTCTGGGCTATCTGCTCCACCGGGATGTTCTTCCCCTGGAAGGAGAAGGTGGCCCGGTCCCCGACGGTGAGTTCCATCGGCTCGAGCACCTCGCCGCCGCCAAACCCCCTGCTGACCCGGCCCGCCGCCAAAAGCCCCTTGTCGATGTTGTGGTGCAGGATGGTGCCGAACTCCTTCAGGTAGGCCTGGGAGAGCGCCACCGAGATGGCCTCCATGACGCTGTCGCAGATCTGGTCCGGGTGCCCCACCCCCTTGCGCTCCACCATTTCCACGTTCTGTTCGGTGACGCTCCCGCCGGTATGCTGTTCCACGAGAATCATGGAGCCTCCTTTGCCGCGGCACGGCGGGCCCCCGCGCCTGGCGCGGGCAGCCCCTGAACAGTGTAGCCCTCAATGACCGGAGATCAATGAAAAGGGGAGGCTTGACCGCGACCATGAGGAGAGCCAGGGAGGTAAGTGACGTAAGGGACCTAAGGGACGGAAGGGACCAAGCTGACCTAGGGGACGAAGCGGTGGGCGTCAGTAGTGGCGGCGCACCAGGAAGCCGCCGCGCGCCAGGCGGGACTGGAGCCACAGGCCGAGCCAGAGCTTGATGAGCCTGCGGGTCGCGGGGATGAGGAAGAAGATGGCGATGAGGTCGGTGCAGAAACCGGGGAGGACGAGGAGGAGCCCACCCAAAAGGATGAGGGCGCCGTCCAGAAGCTGCGCGGCCGGAAGCCGCCCCTGGGCCAGCTCGCCGCGCACCTGGTCCAGGATGCGGAACCCCTGGCTGCGCACCAGAAAGGCTCCGGCGAGGCTCACGGCCAAGAGGAGCGCCGCGGTGGGGAGCCCCCCGATTGCCGAGCCGACCTTGATGATGAGGTAGATCTCGAGGACCGGGACGGCGAGTAAGAGGAGGAATAGTTTAAACATGTTTGCGAAGCTTCCCGCTACTTCTTGATGTCGATGCCGTAGGACTTGATCTTGCGGTGCAGGTTGCTCCGCTCGAGCTCGATCGCCTCGGCGGTGCGGGAGACGTTCCAGTCGTTCTCCTCGAGCTTCTGGATGATGAACTCCTTCTCGAACTCCTCGCGCGCCTCCCGAAGCGATGAGAGCTCCAGCACGGAGTCCAGGCGCCCCGCGCCCCCTTCCCGTCCCGCCGCCTCGCCGCGGTAGTAGTCGGGGAGATGGTTCACGGTGATGGTGCCGCCCGAGGTCATGATCACCAGGCGCTCCACGATGTTCTTGAGCTCGCGCACGTTCCCCGGCCAGTCGTAGCGCTTCAGGGTTTCCATCGCCTCGGGGACGATCCGCTTCAGTTCGCGCCCCTCGCGGTTGCAGTAGGCGCTCAAGAAGTACTCGGCCAAAAGCGGGATGTCGTCGCGGCGCTCCCGAAGCGCGGGGACCTTGAAGGGGACCACGTTGAGCCGGTAGTAGAGGTCTTCGCGGAAGGCGCCGTTTCTGATCTCCTCCTCGAGGTGCTTGTTGGTGGCGGCCACCACGCGGACGTCGACCTCGAGGGTCCTGGTGCCGCCGACCCGCTCGAACTTCTTCTCCTGCAGGATGCGCAGCACCTTGGCCTGGGTCTTAAGCGACATGTCGCCGATCTCGTCCAGGAAGAGCGTCCCGCCGTCGGCCAGGTCGAATTTCCCCTTCTTCTGGGAAACCGCGCCGGTGAAGGCGCCGCGCTCGTGGCCGAAGAGCTCGCTTTCGATGAGCTCTTCGGGGATGGCCGCGCAGTTGATCTCGATGAAGGGCTTGTCCCGGCGCTGGCTGTGGTAGTGCACCGAGCGGGCCACCAGCTCCTTCCCCGTGCCGTTCTCGCCGGTGATCAGGACCGAGGCGTTGGTGGGGGCGACCATCTCGATCTGCTCCTTGAGCCGCAGCATGGCGGCGGAGCTCCCGATCATCTCGTGGCTTTGCAGCACCATGCCGCGCAGGGAGGCGTTCTCCTCCTTGAGCCGGGTCATGGCGAGCGCGTTCTCCACGCTGACCACCACCTTCTCCAGGGAGAGCGGCTTCTCGATGAAGTCGTAGGCGCCGAGCTTGGTGGACTTGACGGCGGTCTCGATGGTGCCGTGGCCGCTCATCATGATGACGTTCAAATCGGGGTGCTGCTCCTTTAGCTGCTTCAGGGTCTCCAGGCCGTCCATGCGCGGCATCCAGATGTCCAAAAGCACGAGCCCCGGGAGTTCCCGCTTGCACAGGGCGAGCGCCTCGAAGCCGTCCGCCGCGCAGACGGTGCGGTACCCCTCGTCCTCCAGTATCCCCGCCAGGGAGGAGCGGATCCCCTCTTCGTCGTCAACGATGAGTATGGTGTCGGTCATGGTCGGTCCCTGCGGTTTGCCGGCGTCAGGCGGAAAGGCCCACTTCCCGGGCGAGTTCGCGCCAGGCGGGGAGCGAGCGCTCGATCATCCCCTGGTCCACGCAGTAGGCGATGCGGAAGTAGCCGGGAGCGCCGAAGCCGGCACCCGGGACCAAGAGGATGCGGTGCTTCTGGGCGAGCTTCACGAACTCGACGTCGTCGGCCAGAGGCGACTTGGGGAAGAAGTAGAAGGCGCCGTCGGGTTTCACCATCTCGAAGCCCAGACCGGTGAGGGCGTCGTAGAGCAGGTCGCGCTTTCTCTGGTAGAGGGCGATGTCGACCGAGACGTGCTGCAGGTCGGCCACCAGGCGCTGCATGAGCGCCGGCGCGTTGACGAAGCCGAGCACCCGGTTGGAGAAGACCGTCCCCTCCATGAACTGCTCCACGTTGTTCATGCGCGGGTTGGCCGCCAGGTAGCCGATGCGCTCGCCGGGGAGCGCCAGGTCTTTCGAGTGCGAGGTGACGATGACCGAGTTTTTCACGTAGCGGAAGATGTTGGGGACGCTCTTGCCGTCGTAGACGATGCGGGCGTAGGGCTCGTCGGAGATCACGCAGATCTGGCGGCCGAACTGGGCCTCCTTGGCGCTCACCAGCTCGCCCAGGCGGGCCAGGGTCTCGGCCGGGTAGATGACGCCGGTCGGGTTGTTGGGGGAGCAGATGATGATGGCCCGGGTCTTCTCGGTGATGGCGGCGCCGATGGCGTCCACGTCGAGCTGGAAGGTGTCGCGGTCGGTCCAGACCACCACCGGCTGGCCGCCGTGGTTGTCGATGTAGAAGCGGTACTCGACGAAGTAGGGCGCGAGCAGGATCACCTCGTCGTCGGGGTTCAGGATGGTCTTCAAGACCACGTTGAGGGCGCCGCCGGCGCCGCAGGTCATCACCACGTGGTCCCCCTTCACGGGGAGGTCGGAGGCGCTGGACAAAAGGCGCGCCACGGCGTTACGGGTCTCCAGGTAGCCGGCGTTGTTCATGTAGCGGTGCATCCCCGGCAAGGGGGCCTGGGCGAGCTTTAAGAACTCGCCGTGGAACTGCTGGGGCGGCTCGACGTCGGGGTTTCCCAGGGTAAAGTCGTAGACCTGGTCGGCGCCGAACTGCTGGCGCAGCCGCTCCCCTTCCTCGAACATCTTCCTGATCCACGATGAATTGGCGATGAAACCGGCTATCTTTCGGGCAACGGCCATGTCGAGCGCACTCCTTGCAGTGTTTTTCAAGTTTTTTAACACACTATTGGCGGGGGGGGCAAGGCGTAAAGGCAACGGGGAAAGGAAAGGCGGGGGGGCGTTGAAGGGTTACCTCGTTGAGTGGTGAGGCGCTAAGGTGTTGGGTGACTTCGGGAGAAGGCGTTGAAAGGCGAATCCCCCCTGTCCCCACTTGCGCAAAGCGTTGAAATATCTAAGCTTTTTCCGGCTAAAGGTCACGCTTTTCAGGTGCACCCGCTGAACCGTTGCTCCTTCTGTCGCCCGCGTCCACGCAAAAAAAGGGATCGGCAGCTGCGCCGATCCCTTTTCTCATCCAGGCTACCTGCAACGACGCAACGGTAGTAGCGCCGTGCGCCCGCCGGGCCGTGCTACTTGCCGCAGCACTTCTTGTACTTCTGGCCGCTGCCGCAGCTGCAGGGGTCGTTGCGCCCGATCTTCGGGCCGCGCACCAGCGGCTGCTGCCCGACCGACTTCCCGTCGGTGAAGTACCAGCGGCCGGCCTCCTTCTTGAAGGCCGCCAGCTCGTGGTGCACCTTCTCGTCCCCCTTCTCGGTGTAGCGGGCCACGAACTCGACCTCGCCTCTGGTGTCCTCGGGGCCGCCATTTTTGGTGGTGACGATCTCCAGCCCGTGCCACTGGGCACTCTCGGCCCACTCCTTGGTGCCGTCGTGATCGTACCCCTCGCGGTGCTGGGGGTGGGTGGTAGTGAATATGTAGTCGGTCTCGACCTTCACGTAGGCCGAATAACGCGACCGCATCAGCGCCTCGGCCGTCTCGGCCGGGCGCACCCCCTTGATGACGGGCTCACAACACTCGGCATAGGCCCGGCCGGTTCCACAGGGACACAACTCCATCTCTACTTCCTCCTTCTTGCTCTTCGTAAAATCTCTGCCTTAGGGCAGCATCAGCTCTCGTAGTCGGCGGCGGTGACCTGGGAGCAGACGCTCCTCATGTAGGCCGCCACCTCGTTGGCATGGTAGGGGTGCACCTGGTAGGCCTGCAGGTCCTCGAGGGAATCGAACTTGGTGACCAGGGCAATGTCGGCGGAACGCTCGGAATGGATCAGGTCCAGCCCCACCTCCAGGTGGCGCAGCATCTCGACCTTCCCCTCCATGCTCAAAAGCCGCGACTGGGCCTCCTTGACCGCCTCGGGGGTGCGCTCCTTCAATTTGAAAAGTACGATGTGTGTAATCATCTGCCCGCTCCTCGCTTGGGTGGTGTCAACCGCAGCCACTTTAATACATCGGCGCCCGCCATCCTGTCAACGACCGCTGTCCCGGAAAACGAGAAATCCCTCAAATTAAACTTGCATGCCACCATCAATGCTGTTATAAGGGCCAACAAGACCATTATTGTCCTGTTGGTATTTTTTATCTCCCGGAGGGGTGCATGGCTGGCATTTTAAAATTCATGTGTATAATGGTACTGGCTTGTTTAATGTATGCCGCACCGGCCCAGGCTGCGCCGAGCGTGCTCTTCGATGCCGGCCATGGCGAGCGCTTCCTCCCCGGAGCCGACGGTCCGCTGCAGCTCTCCGGATTCGCCGAGATCCTCACCCGTGCCGGGTTCCAGGTCGGGGCCCTGAAGGAGCCGATCAGCGACCAAAGCCTCGCCGGTGCCGATGCGCTGGTCATCTCGGGGGCCTTCCAGCCGCTGGGAGCCGACGAGATCCCGGCCCTGATCCGCTTCATGCAGCGCGGCGGGCGGGTCTCCATCATGCTGCACATCGCCCCGCCGCTGGGGGCGCTGCTCGAGCAGCTCGGCATCACCTACACAAACGGGGTGATCGAGGAGCAGGAAAACCTCATCGACAACCAGCCCCACGACTTCCGGGTGACCCGGATGCAGGAGCACCCGGTGTTCCAGGGGATCAAGAGTTTCAGTCTCTACGGGGTCTGGGGGCTCGGCTGCCTGGACCAGCGTTCCCGGAGCGTCGCCACAACCAGCCCGCGCGCCTGGATCGACCTGCGCCGCAACAGGATCCGCAGCGACGACGAGACCATGTCCTTTACCGTGGTCTGCGCCGGCGAGGTCGGCCGGGGGGGCTTCCTGGTCTTCGGCGACGACGCGATCTTCCAGAACAAGTTTCTCACGCAGGAAAACCGGACGCTCGGCGAGAACCTGGCTTCCTGGCTCAAAACCGGCAAGACTCCCCTTGAGGGTACCGGCGTTTCCCGCTGAATTTGCAGCACGACAATTTCAAGGAGGTAGCAAAGATGGCTCAGGCTTTGGAAATCTACAAGTGCGAGAGTTGCGGCAACATCGTCGAGGTGTTTCATGCGGGTCCGGGTGAACTGGTCTGCTGCGGCAGCGCGATGAAGCTGATGGTCGCCAACACGGTCGACGCGGCAAAAGAGAAGCACGTGCCGGTGATCGAGAAGGGGAACGGCAGCATCACCGTGAAGGTCGGTTCGGTGGCGCACCCGATGGAGAGCGCCCACTACATCGAGTGGATCGAGCTGATCGCCGACGGCAAGGTCTACCGCGCCCAGCTCGCTCCGGGGCAGGCCCCCGAGGCGACCTTCCCGATCACTGCGGACAAGGTGACCGCCCGCGAGTACTGCAACCTGCACGGCCAGTGGTCCGCCGAAGCCTAGGCCGGTTTTCGGAGAAGTAAAAAGGGGGATGGCAGTTTTTGCCATCCCCCTTTTTTTGTGGTTCGCGCTAAAGCGACGCGGGCTAGCGGCCACCGCCGCGACGGGCCGGGTGGTTGGTCGGCCGCGGCGCGTTACGGGTGCCGGCGCCGACCGCGTGCTTGCCGGCCAGCGGCTGGTTGGCCGGGTGTGAGCCGCTGCGCTCACCGGCGCCTGCCGGCTGAGCTGCGGGGCGGGCGCCCGGGACACCGGAGGCGCCGCGTGGTTCCTGACCCCGCGGCGGGGAACCGGACGGACGTGCGCTGTGCCCCTTGCCGCCAGCCGCGCCCCCCTTGCCGCCAGCCGCGCCCCCCTGGGTGCCTGCGGCGCCCTTTTGGGCAGGTTTCTCGCGGCGGCGCTGCGGCTCGCGCGGCGGACGGGCGAACTCCTCGTCCTTCTTGGGGGGCGGCATGGTGTAGTCGAACCCCTCCATGCGGCGCCGCTCGATCTTGGAGCCGAGCACCCGCTCGATGCTGCGCACCATCACCTCGTCCTCAGAGGTCACCATGGTGAAGGCGTCACCGGTCCGGGCGGCCCGGCCGGTGCGGCCGATGCGGTGCGTGTAGGCCTCGGGGGTGTCGGGGATGTCGTAGTTGATGACGTGGGAGACCTGGGAGACGTCGATGCCGCGCGCGGCGATGTCGGTGGCGACGAGGATCTGGAAGGTGCCGTCCCGGAAACCGTCGAGGGCTGCCTGGCGCCGGTTCTGGGAGAGGTTCCCCTGCAGGGAGGCGGCGCGGTAGCCGCTTTTCTCCAGCTGTTCCCCTACCCTCTTGGCGCGGTGCTTGGTCTTGGTGAACACGAGGACGCTCTCGGTGTCGCTGTGGCGCAAAAGCTCGAACAGAAGCGGCGTCTTCAGGTGCTGGGATACCGGGTAGAGCGCGTGGGAGACCGTGGCGGCCGGCGCGGTCCGGCTCACCTGCACGGTCACCGGCTGGTGCAGGATCTCCTGGGCCAGCCTGCGGATGTCGTCCGGCATGGTCGCCGAGAACATCAGGGTCTGGCGCTTGGCGGGGAGCACCCTGAGGATGCGGCGCACGTCGGGGAGAAAGCCCATGTCGAACATCTGGTCCGCCTCGTCGAGGACGAGCGCCTCGACCCCGGTGAGGTCCACGGTCCCCTGGGAGATGTGGTCCAAAAGGCGGCCCGGGCAGGCCACGACGATCTCCACCCCTTCCTTCAATTTCTTGATCTGCGGGTTGATGTTGACCCCGCCGTAGACGGTGATGCTCCTTAAGCGGGTGAAGCGCCCCATGGCGTTGAGGGCGTCGTTGATCTGCTCGGCGAGTTCCCGGGTCGGGGCGAGCACCAGGGCGCGCAGCTTGCCGCGCGGGCCGGGTACCAGGTGGCTCAAGAGCGGCAGCCCGAACGCGGCGGTCTTGCCGGTGCCGGTCTGGGCGAGTCCCATGACGTCGCGCCCCTCGAGGACCGGGGGAATGGCCTGCTGCTGGATGGGGGTCGGGTTGAGGTAGCCGAGCGCCTCGACGCCGGCCTGAATCTGGGGATGCAAGTTAAACTGTTGGAAATCCACGGATACTCCTATTCTTTACGTTTCTGACCACAAAAAAACCCCAAGAAGCCTCCATGGCCCGTGGGGTCTGTTTGACGATCAGCAAGCCAAACCTTACCACAAAGGTGCCTTCGAGGCGAGTAAATTGTCGGCGGCACGCGGATTTCCCCGGGGAGGCGCGGCGGCTTAGGGGGCCCCGGCGTATACCACAAGGCCCTGAACCGGCGCTCGATTCCAGTTGACAGCCGGCGAAGGACTCCATTACTATCCCGCCAACCTAGCGGCGACGGAGATGCGGGCGCGATGCACTTCAGAAGACTGACAGCCTTATTCATGATTTGCGCCTACCTGATCCTCCCGCTGGACAGCTTTGCCGGCCATCGGGTGACCGGCGCCGAACGCTCCCCTGCCCCGCTCACCCTTTCCGCTTTAGACCATCCCTGCGACGCTCCGCTGGCCGGCGAACTCTCCGGTCCGGCCGGCGACAGCCACTGCCCCTGCTCCGAAGAACACGAGTCGGGGGGGTGCGGCTCCAGCTGTTCCTGCTGCTCCTGCTGCAGCTATCACGCGCCGTTTCCCGGCCCCCTTGCCTGGCCGGCCGGCGCCCCCGAGCGCAGCTGCCGCCTGCGCGACCCCTTCCAGTTCCTCCCCGAGGTCTACCTCGCGATCTTCGTCCCCCCGCAAAACCGCGCCTGACGGGCGCCCCTCAGCGCCTGCACTACCGACTCCCGTTTTTTTCCGGCCTTAAAAAGCCGGCATGCCATGCCCTGTCCGTTTTTCCATCCGCCCGGCTCACGCGGGGGGCCGCCAGTAGCGAGCCCTTCCTTGCGCCGGCAGACCAAGGAGTAGACCGTGAATAACGAACGCACCCTCCCCCAGGCCACCTGGGACTTCTTCTGCTCGCTGAAGCTCGCGATGGCGCTTTTGCTGTCGCTGGCCATCACCTCGATCATCGGCACGGTGATCCCCCAGGGGAACCTGGCGCCCCAGTACCTGGAGAGCATCGGCCAGACCAAGTTCCGGCTCTACCAGGCCCTGGGCTTTTTCGACATGTACCACTCCTGGTGGTTCGTGCTGCTCCTGGTGGCGCTCTCGGTGAACCTCTTCGCCTGCTCCTTCAAAAGGCTGCCGCAGATCTGGAAGGTGATGACCAACCCGACGCTCACCCTCGACGAGGGGCTCAAAAAGAGCCTCGGCAACCTGACAACCCTCAAGGTCTCCGGCTCGGCGGAAGCCCTCACGGAGCGGGTCGCCGCGCTGGTCGCCGCGCATTTCGCGACCCCGCGCACCACCGAGAAAGACGGCAGCTTCCACCTCTACGCCGAGAAGACCCCCTGGTGCCGGCTGGCGGTCTACGCGGTGCACGTAAGCATCCTGGTGATCTTCGCCGGCGCCATCGTCGGCTCGCTCTTCGGCTTCAAGGGGTACGTCACCATCCCCGAGGGGGGGAGCGCTTCTAGCATCGTGCTGCGCAACGACACGACCCGCGACCTCGGCTTCTCCGTCAACTGCGAGAAGTTCTCGGTCTCCTTCTACGACACCGGGGCCCCCAAGGAGTTCAAGAGCATCCTGACCGTGACCGAGAACGGGCGCCCCGTGGCGGGGCTTGAGAAGGTCCCGGTCATCGTCAACTCCCCGCTCACCTACAAGGGGATCACCTTCTACCAGTCGAGCTACGGCAAGGTGGGGCAGCACAACTTCCTGGTGAGCACCCCCGAGGGGGGGAACCCGGTCCAGGTGACCATCCCGAGCGAGGGGGCGGCGCGCCTCCCCGACGGCAGCGAGGTGCACGTTTTGGAGGCGACCCAGGACGTGGGGCCGTTCCTCCCCGGGAAGACCGGCCCGGCCGCGCAGCTGGAGATGCACACCCCGACCGGCAAGACCTTCCGGATCGTCGCCTTCGGGAACTACCCCGAGCTGAACCGGGAGGCGGTGCTCAGGGAGGGGCACCCCGCCTTCCGCTACCTGGGGGGGACCGAGGGGATGTACACCGGCCTGCAGGTGAACCGCGACCCGGGGGTGGCCATCGTCTGGCTGGGGTGCCTGCTCATGGTGGTCGGGGTCTACGTCGCCTTTTTCATGTCGCACCGCAGGGTCTGGGTGCAGGTGAAAGACGGCGAGGTCGTCCTGGGGGGGAACGCCAACAAGAACCCGGCCGGTTTCGAACTCGCCTTCGACCGCCTGGTGCAACAGCTGAAGGGTGAACTCGCACCCGGGGAGGAAAAATGACCAGCTCGCTGCTTTTCAACGTAACCACCATCGCCTACCTCGTCTCGATGCTGGTCTTCTTCGCCTTCCTGGCCAGCCGGGTGGAGAAGCTCGGCACCCTGGGAAGCCTCACCGCCCTCGCAGGCCTCGTCCTGCAGACCGGGGCGATCGGCCTGCGCTGGCGCGAGTCCTACCAGATGGGGGTGGGGCACGCCCCCCTCTCCAACCTCTACGAGTCGGTGGTCTTCTTCTCCTGGACCATCGTGCTCATCTACCTTCTGCTCGACCTGCGCTACCGCTACCGGGTGATCGGGGCCTTCGTGATGCCCTTCGCCCTTTTGGGGATGACCTGGGCCCAGCTCGCCCTGCAGAGCGGGATCGAGCCCCTGGTGCCGGCCTTGCAGAGCAACTGGCTTTTGTACCACGTGGTCACCTGCTTCCTGGGGTACGCGGCGTTCGCGGTGGCCTGCGGCATCTCGATCATGTACCTGGTGCGCGATGCCGCCGGGGAGGCCGCGGCCGGCGGCGGGGTGCTGGCGAGCTTCCCCCCGGTGAAGGTGCTCGACGACCTCAACTACCGCGCCATCATGGTCGGCTTTCCGCTTTTGACCCTCGGGATCGTCACCGGGGCGGCCTGGGCAAACTACGCCTGGGGGACCTACTGGAGCTGGGACCCCAAGGAGACCTGGTCGCTCATCGTCTGGTTCGTCTACGCGGCCTTCCTGCACGCCCGCATCACCCGCGGCTGGGTCGGGCGGCGCGCCGCCTGGCTCTCGGTGGTGGGGTTCGCCGCCACCATCTTCTGCTACCTGGGGGTGAACCTCTTCCTCTCCGGCCTGCACAGCTACGGGCGCTGACCGAAAGGGTTCCTGCTGTCGAAAGTTGGCGGCAGCGGCACTAAAGCCGCTGCCGCTTTTTTACCGCCGCGCAAAAGAGCCCGGCGCCAGCTCCTCCCCCCACGCGAGAAGGGACCTCAAGCTCGCGCCCGAACCACTCGGTTTTTTCCCCCTCCCCCTCCCCTCTCAGTGCCTCCCGTCCCGGCGCTCGCGGCGGCGCTCCTCACGATGCTGCAGCCCCGGGCGGTACCAGGAGCCGCGGTAGTGCGCGCGGTCCTGCAGAAACTCCTGGTACTCGCGGTTGCGGAAGTCCCGGATATCCACGTAGCGGTGGCGGCGCAGCGCCACCGGAAGCCGCCTCGCCGGGACCAGTGCCCAGGGCCCCCGGTAGGAGCGCGCCGAGTACCAGTAGCCTGCGCTGTAGAGGTAGTAGCCCCCCTCCCCGTAGGCGATGTCGTAGGGGATCTCCACGCTCATGTAGAGGCCGAGCGCCGGCAGGTAGATGAACTGGGGCGCCTGGTCCACCACCAAGGGGGGAGGCGCGCCGGGCGCCGGGGCCGCCGGCGGGTAGCTGCTCCCCAGGGCCGGGGGTGGCAGGGGGGGTGCTGCGCCGTTCACCTCGACGTTTACCCGGGCCTGGACCGCCTGGGCCCCGACCAGTACCACAAGAACTGCTCCTGCCATCTTTTGCTTCATGAACCTCTCCTTTTAAGCGCAGGGACCGTGCGGGCCGCGCGCAGAGCCTGAAGCTAGCAGCGAAATAAGGACGAATTATGAAAAACCGGGTAAATATTCAGCAAATCCTTACGACCCCGTAGCGATTTTTACCGGTCTATGTTAGAAAAGGGGCAGGTTAATGTGAGGTTGTCCGCTGGATAAGCCCAAAGGCCACGCCATGAAACTGATGATCAAATACCGGCTCTTTCTGGCCATGCTGACCGCCACCGGCGCCGTGGTCATCTGCATGTTCCTCATCATGCAGTGGAGCATCGGGCGCGGCTTTCTCGCCTACGTGAACACCATCGAGAAGGAGCGGGTCGACAAGCTCGCCCAGGTGCTGGAGCAGTCCTACGCCGCGCGGGGGAGCTGGGAGTTTCTGCGCGAGGATCCGGTGCAGTGGTTCAGCCTGATCGACTCCACCCTGCCGCGCGAGCTGATCGGTGCCGAGCCACCCGAGCGCCGGGAACGCCGGATGGCGCGCCGGGCCGAGGCACTGAAGGAGCGCGGCTTTATGAGCCTCACCACCCAGCAGCTCCCGCCGCACGCGCCGCACCGCTTCGAGTCGCGGGTGATCCTTTTGGACGCCTCCCACCGCAGGGTCGCCGGGGCCGGGAGGGTCCCGGAGCGGGTGACGCTGAAGCAGCTCAGCCACGACGACACCGTGGTGGGGTACCTGGGGCTCTTGCCCCGGCTCAGGCTCACCGACCGGCACCAGTTGGTCTTCATGCAGCAACAGCAGCTCGCCATGGCGCTCATCGCCGTGGTGATGCTGCTCGTCTCCGCGGCCATCTCGCTCCCGCTGGCGAACCGCCTGGTGCACCCGATCAAAAAGCTCGCCGCCTCGCTGCACCGGCTCGCCTCCGGGGCCTTCGAGACCCGGGTCGCGGTGGGGCCCTTGGACGAGCTGGGGCAGCTTGCGCGCGACGTCAACACCCTGGCCTTCTCCCTGGAGAAAAACGAGCAGGCGCGCCGGCTCTGGGTGGCCGACATCTCGCACGAGCTGCGCACGCCGCTCTCAATCCTGCGCGGCGAGATCGAGGCGATCCAGGACGGGGTGCGCGAGGCGGGTCCCGAGACCATGCGCTCCCTGCACGCCGAGGTGATGCGGCTCTCCCGCCTGGTTGACGACCTGTACCAGCTCTCCCTGTGCGACATCGGCGCCCTGAGCTACCGCAAGAGCGACCAGGACCTGGCCCAGCTCCTGGACGACTCGGTCGGCTCCTTCGGCACCGAGTTCGAGCAGAAGGGGATCGCGCTGGTCGCCGAGCTGCCGGGGAACCTCCCCTGCCGCATCTTCGCCGACCCGATCCGGCTGCAGCAGCTCTTCGACAACATCCTGGACAACTCGCTCAAGTACACCGACCCCGGCGGGAGGCTGGTGGTCCGCCTCGAGTGCCAGGGGGACCGGGCGCTCGTCACCCTGGCCGACTCGGCGCCGGGGGTCACCCCTGAGGAGCTCGGGCGCCTCTTCGACCGGCTCTACCGGGTGGAGAGCTCGCGCAACCGCGCCCTGGGCGGTGCGGGGCTCGGGCTTGCCATCTGCAAGAGCATCGTCGAGGCGCACGAGGGGACCATCGACGCCCACCCCTCGCCCTTGGGCGGGATCCAGATCCGCATCGAACTACCGCTTACCGGGAGCAGAACATGAACCAGCACATTCTGATCGTCGAGGATGAAGAGAAACTTGCCGCCCTCCTGGGGGATTACCTGAAGCAGGCGGGGTTCGAGTCGGACTGGATCGAAGACGGCCTTGCCGTCGTCCCCTCGGTGCGGCAGCGCATGCCCGACCTGATCCTGCTCGACCTGATGCTCCCCGGGCGCGACGGCCTGGAGATCTGCAAGGAGATCCGCAGCTTCTCCGAGGTCCCCATCATCATGATCACGGCGCGCGTCGAGGAGATCGACCGCCTCCTGGGGCTGGAGCTTGGGGCCGACGACTACATCTGCAAGCCGTTCAGCCCGCGCGAGGTGGTGGCCCGGGTCAAGTCGGTGCTGCGCCGCTCGGGCGAACACCAGGCCCCCGCCACCGGCGGGCTCGCGCTCGACCCCGAGCGTTTCCAGGCGCTTTTGAACGGACGGGACCTGGAGCTCACTGCGGTCGAGTTCAAGCTCCTGCACTTCCTGTTTCAAAACCCGGGGCGCATCTACTCGCGCACCCAGCTCATGGACCGCATCTACTCGGACCAGCGCATCGTAAGCGACCGGACCATCGACAGCCACATCAAGAAGCTGCGCAAGAAACTCTCCTCGGTGGCCCCTGACCAGGAGCTCATCCACTCCATCTACGGGGTGGGCTACAAGTTCGAGGCCCCCTGACCCGTCGCACCCGGCGGCAGCCCCGCCGACGCCCATTGCACCCCTCAAAGCCCCCTTTCCCCGGCAGCCGGCACTGTCACAGCGCGTAACCGCGAAGCCCCCTGTGACAGTGCCATCGCTCTCGATCCCCCCTTCCCCCGCATTTTTTTCGGGAGCCGGCCCTTTTTATCCGTATATCTCCTAAAGTCTTCCCGAAGTCTTCCGATGTGGGTAAGAAACTACCTACACGAGACTCAGTGAACGGTACACCTCGCGGTTCGAAATTCCGGGCAAGGCCCGGGGGAACCCACGCAGCAGGTGCGCTCCGCGGGCCTCGGATGGCCGAGGGAGGCGGTGGATGACCAAGCATACGGAAGAGCCAGCCGGCAACCGGAGGGGAGGGGCAGAGCTGCCCCGGGAGCTGACCCGGGCCAAGGCCCCCCCGACCCCGGGCGAGATGGCCGAGCTGCACCGCAAGGTGGTTGACAGCGAGCTCAAGGCCGAGGATACGGCGGAGTACCTGGAGTTGGAGCGATACTAAGAGGGGGGCGAGCCCCCGGAAGGAGAGCCGAGCATGGAAGAACAAAGCGGCGTGGCAACCAGGCAGTACCTCACCTTTACCCTGGACAGCGAGACCTTCGCCCTGGAGATCCACAAGGTTCGCGAGGTGCTGGACCTCACCACGGTGACCAAGGTCCCCCAGACCCCGGAGTTCATGCGCGGGGTGATCAACCTGCGCGGCAACGTGGTGCCGGTGGTCGACCTGCGCCTCAAGTTCGGGCTGCCGGTCTGCGCCCAGACCGTGCACACCTGCATCATCATCGTGGAGGTGGCGCTGGAGGAGGAGACCCTGGTGATGGGGGCCATGGCCGATTCGGTCCAGGAGGTGCTCGATCTCGAACCGGACCAGGTCCAGCCTCCCCCCCGCATCGGCACGCGGCTCAACCTCGACTTCATACGCGGCATGGGGAGGCGCGGCGACGACTTCGTCATGATCCTCGACGTGGACGCGGTGTTCTCCTCGGACGAGCTGGAGGCCCTCGGCCTCGAGACCGCCACCGAAGCGGCCTGACACAAGCCGGGTCAACGGTTCCGCAAAGAGCGCCTCGAGCGAGTGCCTGCTGAGAAAAGCAGCGCGCGACCGGGCAGTTCTCTCACAGCCTCGGCACTGTGGGAGTAACTGCCTTTTTTTGTCTTAAGTTTCCCACACGACCTGTCGATGAATCTGAATGAAGTCACCGTTCGTTCAACAAGGTTTTATCCATTGACAGGAGGGGTGCACCATGCTCAAGAACATGAAGATCGCGACCAGGCTCGCTCTGGCCAACGGAGTCCTGCTGCTCATCATAGTGGGGCTCATCTGGACCAGCATCGCCAACATGGCGCAGATCGAGAAGAATCTCGAACGGATCGTCACCATCAACAACATCCGGATCGAGATGAGCAACGAGATGAACGACTGCATCACCGAGGTCTCGATCAACCTGCGCAACATCCTTTTGGACCGCAGCCTCGATAAGCGCCAGGAGTACGTGAAGCGGATCGGCGACCAGCGCACCAAGTACGACGAGGCGCTCAAGAAGGTGACCGAACTCACCCCCAAGGACGACACCAAGGGGCTCGAGGCCCTGACCAAGGTAAAGGGGCTCCAGGAGAAGGCCCGGCCGCTGAACAGCAAGGTCGTCGACCTGGCGCTGGCCGGCAAGGATAGCGAAGGGATCCAGATGCTGAACAGCGAGGCGCGCCCGGCCGTGCGGGCCTGGCTCAACGGCATCGCGGAGCTTTTGGAGCACGGCAAGGCGCGCAACAAGCTGCGCTACGAGCAGGCCCAGGTGGCCTACCTCCAGGCGCGCAACCTCATGTTCGGGCTGGGGGCCCTGGCGCTCCTGCTCTCCGCCGTCATCACCTTCCTGTTGGCCCGTTCGATCACCCGACCGCTCGCCCAGGCGGTCCAGGTCGCGGACCGGCTCTCCCAGGGCGATCTCACCATGGAGGTCAAGGCCGAGAGCACCGACGAGACCGGGCAGCTTCTGACGGCGATGGGCTCGATGCTGGATCGCCTGAGGGAGATCGTCGCCGAGGTGAGCTCCGCGGCGGACAACGTGGCGTCCGGCGCCAACGAGCTCTCGGCGAGCGCCGAGACCATGTCGCAGGGGGCGAGCGAGCAGGCGGCCGCCGCCGAGGAGGCCTCCTCGTCCATGGAGGAGATGTCCTCGAACATCAGGCAGAACGCGGACAACGCACTGCAGACCGAGAAGATCGCGGTGAAGTCCTCGACGGACGCCCAGGACGGCGGACACGCCGTGGCTCAGACCGTGGACGCCATGAAGGAGATCGCCACCAAGATCAACATCATCGAGGAGATCGCCCGGCAGACGAACCTCCTGGCCCTGAACGCGGCGATCGAGGCGGCCCGCGCCGGCGAGCACGGCAAGGGGTTCGCGGTGGTGGCAAGCGAGGTGAGAAAGCTCGCCGAGCGGAGCCAGCAGGCGGCGGCGGGGATCCTGGAGCTCTCCTCGAGCTCGGTGCAGATCGCCGAGAAGGCGGGGACCATGCTCGCCACCATGGTGCCGGACATCCAGAAGACCGCCGAACTGGTGCAGGAGATCAGCGCCTCGAGCCGCGAGCAGGACACCGGCGCCGAGCAGATCAACAAGGCGATGCAGCAGCTCGACCAGGTGATCCAGCAAAACGCCTCGGCAGCCGAGGAGATGTCCTCCACCGCCGAAGAGCTCTCCAGCCAGGCAGAGCAGCTGCAGTCGAGTATCGGCTTCTTCAACGTGGGGGACGGCAACCGCCACCAGACCGTGCGCCGCGCGGCGAAGAGCGCGCCGCAGGCAAAAAGGGGCAGCACGCCGGCCCGGCCGGCGGCAGGCAGGGTCAGCCGCTCCGCGGGGTTCGACGTCGAGCTTGACGAAACGCCCCACGACCTGCAGGACGAGGCCTTCATGAAATACTAGCGGCAACCGTTTCCCTGAACGACCAAAGCCGGGGTGGCGCCTTTTCCAGCGCCACCCCGGCTTTTTTTGGTTCATCAGGGATTTCGGGGATGCGAGGCTGCTAGAGGAGCTGCACCTCGCTCACCCGGACGATGAGGAGCGCCTGGCGGAAGATCACGGTGAGCTGCTGGCGGTAGTTGTGCCACCAGTCGCGGTCCAGGTCCTCGACCATCACCTCGTAGATCACGATGTCGTCATGCACCGTGGTCTCGCGGGTCTCCTTCCACAGCCCGCGCGCCGGCGAGCGCATGTAGGTGGTGATGCCGCCGAAGCGCTCCGAGAGCTCGTCGCGTACCCGCAAAAAGAGCTCCTGCCCGAACGGCTTTCCCTCGTTGTCGTAAAGCGGCAACAGGATCTGAATAAGGTGCATGTCTTGGCTCTCCCCTCGGCGCCAGGTCCGCTGCCGGACCGAAAAAAGGGGCGCACCCGTCAGGTACGCCCCCTTCGCTTCCCATCTTATTCCGGTTACTGTGCCTCGCGCACGTCCAGGATCTCGCGCACGTGCAGGCGCATCACCTCGACGAGCTTCTCCTTGGCAACCCCCTGTACCTTGAAGGTGTTCACCCAGGTGCCGTCGGCCGCACCCTGCACCTCGGAGAAGCCCAGGCCGACGATGTCGCCCCCCGCCTCGTAGATGGCGCTGGTGATCTCGGCCAGGGTACCCTTGGCCCCCGAGGTGGCCACGGTGATGCGCACACCGGGACGGCGCCCTCCCAAGAGCTGCAGGAGGGTCTTGAAGAGGTCCGACTCGGAGATGATGCCCACCAGGGTGGTGCCGCGCAGCACCGGAAGGCCGCCGATCCGGCTGTCGGCCATGACGCGGGCCGCCTCCTCGAGCGGGGTGTCCTCCTGGACCATGATCACCTCGCGGGTCATGATCTTCTCCACGGTGAGCTTGGCCAGGAGCTCGTGGATCTCCCAGATGGCGAGCGTGGTGGCGGGAGACGGCGAGGCCAACAGGAGGTCGCGGTCGGAGACGATGCCGATCACCCCCCCCTGGGCGTCCACCACCGGCAGGCGCCGGATCTTTCGTTCACTCATCAGGCGCAACGCGTCGGTTACCGACACCTCCGGCGTGATGGTTACCGGGTTCAACGTCATTCTGTCTCGGACAAGCATAGCAACCTCCTTTGGTTTGCTTACATAACTGGATGGGGCGCTCGGCGCCAGTAGCTTTCACACCACATCGAAAGTCGCAAGAAAAAGATCTTTTGATGGAACTTCGCCATCCGATTCTGACACTCGCCCTACCAGATACAGTATAACAGGTGTCAGAAAACGAACAACGGGCAACTAAGAGCATTGACGTATACGGCTAGTG
Organism: Geomonas silvestris; assembly: GCF_014193515.1. Taxonomy (GTDB): domain Bacteria; phylum Desulfobacterota; class Desulfuromonadia; order Geobacterales; family Geobacteraceae; genus Geomonas; species Geomonas silvestris. The sequence continues at coordinate 203,286 of NZ_BLXX01000007.1, forward strand.
CCAGTCAACAATCGGGTTGTTCAGGGATTACACTCTCCAAGTTCCTGCAGATAGTCGACCAGCACCTGGTCCATCTGCCTGAAATGTCCGTGCAGCCACTCGCACATAAGGTGCAGCGACTCGATGGCGAGGGTGGTACTGGCCCCCTCCTTGAGGAAGCGCTGTTCCAGCTGGTTCACCTGCCGGTAAAAGTCCTGGTGCTCCGCCCGGTGCGCCGCGTACCCCGGGTAGCCGCCCGCTGTCGAGCTGCAGCTTCTCCTCGTCGCGGAAGTGGCGGCGCACGTAGCGCTTGAGAAACCAGATGAGCCTGCCGATCTCGTCGGCCATGCGCTGCTCGCGGCAGGCCAACAGGAGATCCGCCACCTTGTTCAACAGGTCGCGGTGCTGGCCGTCGATCTCCTCGTTGCCGGTGGCCATCCAGTCGTGCCAGGCGGTCATGCGCAGGGGGGGACGGACGGGGGATTCGCCGTGCGGACGGGGGGTGCTGGGCTCAGACATGGTTCCTCAGGGCAAGCTCGGTGGGATGGGGGCTTAAGTAGATTTGACCGTTCAGGTACTGGTCGTCGAACTTAAGGCAGTAGTGCTTGAGCATGGTGACCGGGACGATCTGGGGGACCAGGCGGTCGTGGTACTGGCGGATCAGCTCGAGGAGTTCCTCTTTTTCTTCCCGGCTCAACACCGTCTTGAAGTACCCCATGATGTGCATGAGCACGTTGGTGTGTTTCTTCACCGTGGCGATGAGCGCCATGGCCATCATGAGGAGCTCCTCGTAGCGCTGGAAGAGCTCCGCTTTCTTGAGATTTTTGCCGTTCCCCACCAGGGCGCCCAGCTCGCGGTAGAGGGTCGGGCTGTGCGCCATGACCAAAAGCTTGTGCGCGGTGTGGAACCCTACCAGGTCGCCCAGACCCGGCTCACCGGCCAGAAAGGCCTTCCAGCGTGCGTAGGTGAAGACCCGTTCGATGAAGTTCTCGCGCAGGACCGGGTCGCAAAGGCGCCCCTCCTCCTCGACCGGGAGGAAGGGGAACTGGCGCACCACCTCGGCGGCGAACAGGCCGCGGCCGTTTTTGGCGGGCATGCCGCTGTTGTAGACCTTGACCCGGTGCAGCCCCGAACTTGGGGAGTTCTTCTTGAAGATGAAGCCGCACAGCCCCTCGCCCTTGAGCGCCGCCACCCGCTCGCGGCAGAAGGAGCGCATCTGCTCGGTCTTGTCCTGGCGGCTCTTGACCGTCACCAGGCGGGGGGTTGCCGGATTCCCCTCCAGGCGCATCGCCTCGCGGGGGACCGGCATGCCGCACTCCACCTCGGGACAGACCGGCAGGAAGCGGAAGAACTTCCCCAGGGTCCCGGTTATGTAGCGGTCGTGGCGGTGCCCGCCGTCGTAGCGGACCTTCTCTCCCAGCAGACAGGAACTGATCCCCACCGCAATCTGGTCATTCATGCTGTAATTGCTCCGGGTTAGCTGAGTAGGAACCTTTGTTCTCGAGGTTCTCATTATGCCAGAACGCGTCTGGGACGCAATGGCTAATTAGAGAAATGGGCGTCGGCGGATCAACTATCGGGCGGCGGCCCGGCAGCTGTCGGAAGCCGGAACCCTCAGCGCACCACGCTGAAGTAGCGCCCCTCCGGGTGGTGGAAGACCAGCGCCGAGACGCTCGCCTCGGGGTCCATCATGTACCCTTCGGTGAGCGCCACCCCGATCCGGGAGGGGTCGAGGAGCGCGAAGAGCTTCTCCTGGTCGGCGAGCTCCGGGCAGGCCGGATAGCCGAAGGAGACCCTGATCCCCTGGTAGTCGGCGTTGAGGATCCCCTTCATGGTGAGCGAGGGGTCGTCCACGATCCCCCAGGCGTCGCGCAGCCGCTGGTGCAGCCACTCGGCGCTCGCCTCGGCGAGCTCCAGGGCGAGGGCCTGCAACAGGTGGCACTCGAGGTACTCCCCTTGCCCTTTGAGCCGTTCGGACTCCTGGCGCACGCCGAGGCCGCAGGTGACCGTGAAGAGCGCCACGGTGTCGAGCTCGCCCGCGGCCTTGGGGCGCGCGAAGTCGGCGAGGCAGAGCCTCTCCCCGCCGGCCTGGCGCGGGAAGCTAAAGCGCATGATCTCGGCGCCTGAGCCCTCGGGGTCGTAGAGGATCAGGTCGTCCCCCTCCCCCGCCGCCGGGTAGAAACGGTAGAGCGCCTGGGGGCGGATCAGCGCGTTGTTCTCGATCTTCTCGAGCATCCGGTTCACCTGGCCGTGCAGCTTGACCGCCTTCTCGTCCCCGGCGGCCAGGAGCTTATCCAGGACGCCGATGAGCCCCAGGTGCTTGCTGTAGAGCATCTGGCGGTTCAGGTAGGGGAGGATGCGCCCGAGCGGGATGTCCCTTAGGATGTGCGTCTCGAAGTCGGGAGGGGTGAGGATCGGGGCGTCGGGGCGCACCGCGGAGCGGGCCGGCGGCTCCCCGGCAGCCTCCTTGGCGGCGCGCTGCGGGAGGGGGGTTCCCGCCTCCTGCTGGCGCTGGGCGAGTTCGGCCAGCAGCGCCCCGCGCCGGGAGGGGTCGCTCAGTTGGTTCACGAGGTCGAGCCCGTTCATGGCGTCTTTGGCGTAGAGCACCGCCCCCCCGTACTCGGAGGCTATCCGGGTGTCGGCGAACTTCTTGGAGAGGGCCGCCCCCCCGACGAGGAGCGGGATGTCGATCCCCGCGGCCTTGAGGTCGGCGGCGGTGACCGCCATCTGCTGGGCGCTCTTCACCAAGAGCCCGGAGAGCCCCAGGTAATCGGGCTTCTCGCGCCGGCAGGCCTCGACGAGCACCTCGGGGGGAACCTTGATCCCCAGGTTCACCACCTGGTAGCCGTTGTTGGAGAGGATGATCTCCACCAGGTTCTTGCCTATGTCGTGCACGTCCCCCTTCACCGTGGCAAGCAGGAGCTTCGCCTTCGCGTGGCTGTCGCTCTTCTCCATGAACGGCTCCAGGTAGGCGACCGCCGTCTTCATCGCCTCGGCGCTCTGCAGCACCTCGGCCACGATGAGCTGGTTGTCGTTGAAGAGCCGCCCCACCTCGGCCATCCCGGCCATGAGCGGCCCGTTGATGATGTCGAGCGGCCTGTCGCCGCGCTCGAGTGCCGCCTTGAGGTCGTCGGTGAGCCCGGCCTTGGTGCCGTCCACGATGTAGCGCGGCAGCCGCTCGTCCAGGGGGAGTTCGGCGGCCGGCGCCCGCTCCACCGGGGCCCGGTCCCTGAAGGCCGCGGCGAAGGCGGCGACCGGGTCCGCGCCGCGCCAGAAGATGAGGTCCTCGGCGAGGCGGCGCTCCTCCTCGGACAGCGCGGCGTAGCGCTCGAGCTTCTCGGTGTTCACGATGGCGTAGGTGAGGCCGGCCTTGACGCAGTGGTAGAGGAAGACGGCGTTCAAGACCTCGCGGCCGGCGGCGGGGAGGCCGAAGGAGACGTTGGAGATCCCGAGGATGGTGGCGCACTGCGGGAAGGCCTCGGTAATGAGCCGGACCCCCTCGATGGTCTGCTCTGCGGAGCCGATGTAGTTCTCGTCGCCGGTCCCGACCGGAAAGACCAGCGGGTCGAAGATGAGGTCCTCCGGGCGCAGCCCGTACTCACCGGTTAGAAGGTCGAAGGAGCGGCGTGCCACGGCGAGCTTGCGCTCAGCCGTGAGCGCCATGCCGTGCTGCGGGTCGTCGTCGATGCAGCCGACCACCACGGCGCCGCCAAAGCGCCTCAAAAGCGGGGTCACCTGCTGGAAGCGGACCTCGCCGTCCTCCAGGTTGATGGAGTTCACCAGGCATTTCCCCTGCAGCCTCTTCAGGGCGAGCTCGAGGACGCCTGCGTCGGTCGAGTCGATCATGATCGGGACCCGCACCTTGTTGGGGAGGTAATCGAGGATGCGGCTTAGGTCGGCGGCCTCGTCGCGGTCCGGGTTCGCCACGCAGACGTCGATCACCTGGGCGCCCCCCTTCACCTGGGCGCGGGCGATCTCGCTCCCCTCCTCGAAGCTCTCGGCGATGACCAGGTTCTTGAAGCGGCGCGAGCCGATCACGTTGGTGCGCTCGCCGACCAGGACCGGGCGCAGCTCGTCCTCGACGAAGAGCGCCTCGGTCCCCGAGACCACCCGGCGCCGGGAGGAGACCGGGATGCGCGGCGCCTTCCCCTGGATCATCTCGGCGATCGCCTTGATGTGGGCGGGGGTGGTGCCGCAGCACCCCCCCACCAGGTTGAGCCAGCCGGCGTCGACGAAGCGGGCGAGCTTTCCGGCGAGCGAGGCCGGGGTCTCGGCGTAGTGGCCGTTTTCGTCGGGGAGCCCGGCGTTGGGGTAGACCGAGACCGCGCAGGTGGCGAGGGCGGCGAGGCTGCGCAGGTGGTCGGTCATGAACTCGGGGCCGGTGGCGCAGTTAAGCCCCACGCTTAAAAGCCCCAGGTGGTCCTCCAGGTGGGCGACACTCGCGTAGAGCGCCTCGATGGTCTGGCCGGCCAGCATGCTGCCGGTCGGTTCGATGGTCCCCGAGATCATGAGCGGCACCCGGCGCCCGGCCTTCTCGAAGGCGCGCGCGATGCCGTCGGCGGCCGCCTTCAGGTTCGTGGTGTCCTGGGCCGTTTCCAGCAAGAGGAGGTCGACCCCGCCGGCCAGAAGTCCCAGCGCCTGTCCCTCGAAGGCGCGGGAGAGCTCGTCGAAGCTGACCCCGCCGGTGACCGAGATGCTGCGGGTGGTGGGGCCCATGGAGCCGGCCACGAAGCGCGGCCTTTCGGCGCCGGCGAAGGCGGCGCAGGCCTTGCGGGCGATTTCCGCCGCGCTGCGGTTGATTTCGAAGGCCCTGTCGGCGATGCCGTACTCGGCGAGGACGATGCTGGTGGCGCCGAAGCTGTTGGTTTCGACGATGTCGGCGCCGGCCTCCAAGTAGGAGCGGTGGATCTCCTCGATGACGTCGGGGCGGGTCAGCACCAGCATCTCGTTGCACCCTTCGAAGGCAGCGCCGCCGAAGTCCTCGGCGCTTAGGTGGCGCTCCTGCAGCTGGGTGCCCATGGCACCGTCGATGACCAGGATGCGGCGGGCGAGTTCCTCGCTGATGGGGTGGGTCATGGGTTACTCCGTTGGCTGCACCGGTTCGGTGCTCAGGTTCGGACGAACTGCATTCATTAGCTAAGCCTCCGCGGGGGAAGCTGCCCGATGGGACAGGCGGCGCCACCTCAAGCGGCGTCGACGCCAAACCGGTACCGTTAATTATCGGCACGAAATTCGGCCTCATGAATTTTGCCACCGGGTAGGCCACCTGGCAATCTGCGGCAAGCTTTTATTTCGACTGACGCTTTGCCTGCCGGGTCGACGGTGGCACAAGGGCGCGAGTTGTGGCACTATGTGGCTCCACATTTTTTCTTGACCCGCCTACAGCTTCACACTGTAGGCTCGGTTTCAGTCACGGCCATGACGACACAGAAAACCGGCACAAAGGAGATTTGACGATGGAAAAGAAAGTGACTGTCGAGGAGTGGGTAGCAAGGTTCCGGGCCATCGGGCTCGACGACGCGGCAATGGAGAAGTGGCACCGGCTCTTTGAAAAGGAAAACCCGGAGGGGCACCAGAGCTTCCTTGCCTGGCTGGGTCTTCCCGAGGAGCGCATCGCCGAGGTGCGCACCAAGTTCAAGTAACGTTCAGGTAAAACCACGGGGACTCCGGTTTCAGCGCCGGAGGCCCCGTTTCTGCGGAGGTTCCATGTACCAGATCACGCAGCTGGCCAGGCAGTTCGGCCTGTCCCGCAGCACGCTCCTCTACTACGACCGGATCGGGCTCTTGTCCCCTTCCCTGCGCTCCTCCGCCAACTACCGCAGCTACTCGGAGGCGGACCGCGAGCGCCTGGAGACCATCTGCTCCCTGAAGCAGGCCGGCCTCGACATCGCCGGGATAAAAGCGGTGCTCGAGCAGGTGCCCAGCGACACGGCGGCCGTGCTGCAGCAGCGCCTGAACCAGATCGCCGCCGAGATCCACGCACTGCAGGCCAAGCAGCGCCTTTTGGCGGGGATGCTGAGACTCTCGGGCGCAGGGGGGCCCAAATCCGCGGTGGACAAGGAGATGTTCGTGGAGATGCTCAGGGCTTCCGGGATGGACGACGAGGCGATGCACCAGCTGCACAGCGAGTTCGAGCGCCGCGCGCCCCAGGCGCACCACAACTTCCTGCTTGCGCTGGGGATCGCGGAACCTGAGGCGCAGAGGATCCGCGCCTGGTCGCAGGGGAAATCAGGGGCTAGGGACTAGGGGCTGGTAATTCAGGCGAAGAAGAGGGCGTAACAGGTGAGGTAGGTGAGCTGGCAGGCGGCTACCACCCAGCCGTTTTTCAGCATGGAGCGCATGTCCTCGGAACCGGCGAAGCCGAGCGAGCTCACCATGTTCGCGCCGGGAAAGACGAAGTTGTTCACCCTGGTCGCCACCACGAGCGCCACCGACCAGGCGAGCATGGAGACGCCGTAGCGCGACAAAAGCGGCCCGAACATCTCGTTCAAAAGCTTGAGTGTCGCAACGGTCGCCCCGGAGATGCCGAAGGCGCCCAGGAACCCGCCGGTAACGACGATGGCCGAGCGCCCGCCGAGCTCCATCCCGGGCTTTAAGAGCGTACCCAGGGCGGCGAAGCCCCCGGCCTTCTCCACGAAACCGATGAAGGGGTCGAGCAGCAAGAAGAGCAGGAAGAGCCCGACGTTGCCGGCCATCCCCTGCACGATGAGGCGCAGGATCTCGTCGAGGGTAAGCCCCCCGGTGAGCCCGGTGATGAAGGAGAGCCCGAGCATGATGACGATGACGAAGGAGGTCGGGGCGTGGAAGGCGATCCCCCAGACGGCGGCGGCCAGGAAAGAGATGCTGAAGACGGTGGTGGCGCGCCTTGAGGCGGGGGTCGGCTCGAAACGCTCCAGGTCCTCGGGGAGCCGGTAGGCCTCGCTGTCCTTAGTGCGCCGCTGGATGCGCTGCACCATGAACCAGGTGGCGCTGAAGGTGATGAGGGCTACTGGGCCCGAGACGTAGAGGAGCATCTCGCCGTAGCTCAGCCTGGTGAGCCCCAAAAGGGTGATGACCGGCGGGGTGAAGGGGCCCAGGATGAGCGCCTCCTCCCCCACCGCCTGGAAGATGACGGCGACCGTGGAGCGGGAGAGCCCCACCGCGGCCGCAATGGGGACCACGATGGGGGCGATGATGGCGTTGCCGCCGGCCATGGTCCCCAAAAGCCCCACCATGACGAGACAGGCGGTCATGATGCCGACCAGCGCCTTTTTCTGGCTGTCGATCCCGATGCCGTGGATGATCCGGTGCACGATGGTGTGCGAGACACCGGTCGCCGCCAGGACCTCCCCCAGCCCCCGCCCCAGCATGATGATGAGACCCACCATGGCGAGGAAGGACCCCATCGCCGAGGCGAGCGCCTGCCCGAAGGAGAGCAGGGTCTGGTGGCTTAAAAGCGCCCCCAAAACCACGCCGAGTACCGTGGCGGTCAAGACCTCCACGCCGCGAAACACCAGCACCACGTAGACCAGCAGCGGCAAAAGCCCCGCCAGTCCCCAGAAAAGCGAGCTCGATTCAAGGTGCATGGGGAGCACTCCTCGACACCAGGCAGGCTACCCGGTCACTTAGCCGGCGCCAGGGTGAGCGCCGCCAGTTCCTGTTCCAGGCGCGCGATCTGCTCCTGGTCCCGGGTCACTTCCTCGAGTTTCTTGTAGTAGGCGGCCCGGTAGGGCGCCGGGTTGCTCAAGGGGGTCTTGGTGACGTACGGGTTGTCCTCGGCGGTCACCTTCCCCTTGGCCTTTTTCGCCTCGTACTCCTTGATCTCGGCCGCAGTCGGCGTGCGCCCCTTGGCCACCGTCCAGCGGTGGCGCAGCTTGGCAAGCTCCGCCTGCTTGGCCGGGAGGGCCTCCTTGAGCGTCTTCAGCTCGGCCGTGAGCGCCTTCGCGCGGCTTGCTGCCGACGACGGGCGCGCCGCGCTCCCCTTCCCCGCCTCGATCTCGGCCTTCGAGGTGACGCCGTCAGTTGCGCAGCGCACCGCGGGAACAGCGGCGGCTACCCAGATGAGGGCGACCAGGGCGGCACTGGCGATCTTCTTGTTCATGGCACTCCTCCCGCGTGTCCCTCGGGGTCAGGCCCCGGGGAGCAGTCCGTCGACGAGATCCAGGATCGCCTCGTCGCGGTTCAGGGTGTAGAGGTGAACGCCGGGGGCCCCTTGGGCCAGGAGTCCTGCGGCTTGACTTCGGGCGTGGGCGATCCCGAGTTTCTGCACGGCAGCCGCCCCCCCTGCCCGATCGGCCTCCTCGAGCTTGGCCAGGAACTCGGGCGGGATGCTCGCGCCGCACAGCGAGACGATGCGCCGGATCACCTTGAGGCTCACCACGGGAAGGATCCCCGGGATGATCGGCTTCTGAATCCCCAGCGCCCTGGCGCGCGCGACGAAGTCGAAGTAGCTCTCGTTGTCGAAGAAGAGCTGGGTGATCACGAAGTCCCCCCCAAGCTCCAGCTTCTTTTTCAAAAAGGCGAGGTCATCCTCGGGGCTGGTCGCCTCGGGATGGGCCTCCGGATACCCCGCGACCCCGATCCCCATCTCGGGATGCGCCGCGCGGATGAAGGAGGCGAGGTCCGAGGCGTGCGACAGGGAGCGGCAGACCGAGACCTCCGGGCCCGCATCCTGGGGGAGGTCCCCCCTGAGCGCCAGGACGTTGTAGACCTCCGCACTCGCCAGCTCGTCCAGAAACTGCTGCAGTGCGCCGCGCTCGGTCCCGATGCAGGTGAGGTGCGCCATGCTCTCCAGGCCGTGGTCGCGCTTCAGGCGGGTCACGATCTCGAGGGTGTCCCCCTGGCTGCTCCCTCCCGCGCCGTAGGTCACCGAGGCGAACAGCGGGTTGAGCTCGGCCAGCCGCTGGGCGACCTTGAAGAAGTGGGGCCACTCGTTTTTGTCTTTGGGGGGGAAGAACTCCAGGGAGAGAAACTGCTTTCCCTGGCTCATCTGGTCGACAATTTTCATGTATGCTCCGGATCCCACTCCGGTTGTTGCCGAAAAGCGGGTGATGACTCGCGTGTGGCAGATTGCCACATTGCTTAAGAAAAAGACAAGATTTTTACGCGTTCCCGGCAGGAAAAAGCTTCTGCCGGGGAAGCACTGCCGTCGAGTGGCTCCCCCTCCCGCAAGGGGAGGTGGGACGCTTGGGAGGCGCCCACGTCCTCACTCGCATCGGCTCTCGGGGTAATTTCTTGACCGGCTGGGGCGTGCGGGGACTGCCGCGGCCACGGGGCGGGTGCGGGAGCCGCCGCTCGAGCGCGGCTAACTGCGCACGGCGCCGAAAAAAACGTTGCCGCGGCGGCGTTGTTAATGCTATAGATAGTAGCTTCGCGACCACGGGTCCACCCTGTGGTCGCTTCATTTTGCCCAAAGAGAGAAACTGCCCATGATTACAGCATCGAACGTCACCCTGTCCTACGGAAAGAGGGTCCTCTTCAAGGACGTCAACATAAAGTTCACCCCCGGCAACTGCTACGGCCTGATCGGCGCGAACGGCGCCGGCAAGTCCACCTTTTTAAAGATCCTCTCCGGCGAGATCGAGGCGGACAAGGGGGACATCAGCGTCGGCAAGGGGCGCATCGCGGTCCTCAAGCAGGACCAGTTCGCCTACGACGAGCACACCGTGCTGAACACCGTGATCATGGGGCACAAGAGGCTCTACGAGGTGATGGCCGAGCGCGAGGCGATCTACTCGAAGCCGGAGTTCTCCGAGGAGGACGGCATCCGCTCCGCGGAGCTGGAATCCGATTTCGCCGAGATGAACGGCTACGAGGCGGAGAGCGAGGCGGCGGTACTCTTGAACGGCCTGGGGATCCCCGAGGAGCTGCGCGGCAAGCTTATGAAGGAGCTGGAAGGTGGCGAGAAGGTGCGCGTCCTTTTGGCCCAGGCGCTCTTCGGCAACCCGGACGTGCTCCTTTTGGACGAGCCGACCAACCACCTCGACCTCAAATCGATCTCCTGGCTCGAGGATTTCCTGTTCCGCTTCCAGAACACGGTGATCGTGGTCTCCCACGACCGTCACTTCTTGAACCAGGTCTGCACCCACATAGCGGACATCGACTTCAGCCGGATCCAGGTCTACGTCGGCAACTACGACTTCTGGTACCAGGCGAGCCAGTTGAACCTGAAGCAGCGCCAGGACGACGCCAAGAAGACCTCGGACAAGGCCGAGGAACTGAAGGCGTTCATCCAGCGCTTCAGCTCGAACGCCTCCAAGGCCAAGCAGGCGACCTCCAGGAAAAAGCTCCTCGAGAAGCTTACCGTAGAGGACATGCCGATCTCCTCGCGCAAGTACCCCTGGGTGGTGTTCAAGCCGGAGCGCCCCTGCGGCGACATCATCCTCGAGGTGAAGGGGCTCTCGAAGACCGTGGACGGGGTCGATATGTTCAAGGACTTCGACCTCATGGTCAGGAAGGGGGACAAGATCGCCTTTGTCGGTGCCAACTCCCTCGCGAAGACCACCTTCTTCCAGATCCTGGCCGGCGAGATCGAGCCGGACGCCGGCACCTTCCGCTGGGGCCAGACCATCACCAGCGCCTACTTCCCCAAGGAGAACGGCGAGTACTTCAAGGGTGACTACAACCTCATCGAGTGGCTCTTGCAGTACTCCCCCCCCACCGAAGGGGAGAGCTTCGCGCGCGGCTTTCTGGGGCGCATGCTCTTCTCGGGCGAGGAGGCCACCAAGAAGACCAGCGTCCTCTCCGGGGGCGAGCGGGTGCGCTGCATGCTGTCGCGCATGATGCTGACCGGCGCGAACGCCATCATCCTGGACGAGCCGACCAACCACCTCGACCTCGAGTCGATCACCGCTTTGAACAACGGGCTCATCTCCTACACCGAGGTGGTGCTCTTCGCCTCCCACGACCACGAGTTCGTCTCCACCGTGGCGAACCGGATCGTCGAGTTCACCCCGGGCGGCGGCAACATCGACCGGACCATGCAGTTCGACGATTACCTGGAGAGCGCCGAGGTGAACGCGGCCCGCGACCAGCTCTGCAACGGCCACGCGGAACTGAGCCTGTAACGAGCGGTCACAGGCGGACGTATCGAGAAAGGGTTCCCCCAGGGGAGCCCTTTTTTTTCGTCCAGGCAGTGGGGGGGTACTTCGAGGTGAATCTGGGGCTTCGAGTCCGAACATCGCCACATCGCCACGGAGACACGGAGACACGGAGCACACGGAGAAAAGCGAACCGTTAGGGACGCCAGGCGGCACGACCTCGTATTCTTGAGGTTCTCCGTGGCCTCCGTGCCTCCGTGGCAGATTCCGGGGTTACCTGGCGAACCTTTCCAATGCCAGCTGTGCGGCGTGGTAGCCGCACATGCCGTGCACGCCGCCGCCGGGAGGGGTCGAGGAGGAGCAGAGGAAGATGCGGCTGTCTGAGGTGGCGTACGGGTGCGGCCCGATCACCGGACGGGCCAGGATCTGGCGCAGGTCCTGGACCCCGCCGTTGATATCGCCGCCGACGCAGTTTGCGTTGTACCGCTCGAAGCCGGCACAGTCGCGCACCGAACGAGCCAGGATCAGCTCCCGGAAACCCGGGGCGAAACGCTCGACCTGGCGCTCGATCCGTTCGGTCATATCCACGCTCGAGCCGTTGGGGACATGGCAGTAGGCCCAGCCGGTCTGTTTTCCCTCGGGAGCCCGCGACGGATCGAACAGGCTCTGCTGCGCAAGCAGCACGAAGGGGTGTTCGGGATGCCCCCCCTGCCAGACCTCCTTCTCGCCCGCCGCGATCTCCTCGAGCGTCCCGCCCAGGTGCACGGTCGCCGCCCGCCGACACTCTGCCGCACGCCAGGGGATCGGGCCCGAAAGGGCCCAGTCGAGCTTGAAGACGCCCGGACCGTAACGGTAGTTCTCCAGGTGCTGCCGGTAGCCCGGCGTGAGGCGGGCCCCCGCGATCGTGAGAGCCTGCCGGGGTGTCACATTCATAAAAACCAGCCCGCTACCGGAAACCCCATCCAGCGAACGAACCATCTCCCCGGTGACGATTTTCCCTCCCAAGGACTCCAGGTATCCCGTCAACGCCATCGTAATCTGCTGCGCGCCACCCTTTGGAAACGGCCAGCCGTTGAGATGCCCGAGCACCCCGAGGATGAGACCGAAGGCTGCGGAACCGGCCCGGTCCAGGGGGAGAAAGGAGTGCGCGGAAAGCCCGGCAAAGAGCGCCTTGGCCCGGCTTTTTTGGAACCGGTTCTCGGCAAGACCTGCGGCCGATCTCAGCCCGTGGATGCCGAAGCCGGCCATGAGCAGCGGATGGGTGGGAAAATGCAGCGGTGCCAGCAGCTCGGGGGCCAAGAGCTCCCAGTCTTCCAGGAGCGGCTCGAAAAGCTGTTGGTAGGCGCTGCGGTCTCCGGCATCGAGGGTCTCGACGGTTCTGGGGATCTCTTTGTGCAGGAGGACGGCCGTTCCGTCGTCGAACGGGTGGGCGAGTGCGGCGTCGGGGTAGATCCAGGTAAGCCCGAACCGGGAAAGGGGGAGAGCCCTGAAGCAGGGGGAGGCTTCGGCTAGGGGGTGGATGGCGGAACAGGCGTCGTGCAGGAAACCGGGGAGCGTCAATTCGAGGGTCCGGGTGGCGCCGCCGACGGTTGCGCCGGCTTCCAGCACCGTCACCGGAAAACCGTGTCGCGCCATGGTGACAGCGGCAGCAAGCCCGTTTGGTCCCGACCCGATCACCACGACTTCCGGTTTTCCAGCGCTGGCAGCCATCCTATCCTCCGGTTCAGCAGACGGTAGCAGTCGACGGCAGCGGGTTCGAGGCGGTTCGCTCGCCCTTTCTGCCGTCTCTTATTTTACCGTCAAGAAGTTCCGGACGCCGGTGAAAACTATCTGGGCGGCGAGTGCCGCGACGAAGAGCCCCGTCAACTTGCTGAGGATGGTGATCCCCTTCTTGCCGACCAGGTGTTCGATGAACGATGCCCCGACCAAGAGAGCACCGACGCAGAGTACGGCAGCGGCAAGCGCGGCACAGCCGACGAAGATCTGCCAGTTCTGCTGCACCTCGGCCCCCATCACCAGGAGCGCGCCGGTGGTACCCGGGCCAACCGTGATCGGGATGGCAAGCGGGACCACCGAGATGGCCTCGCGCTTTTCGCTGGGGGGAGCGCTGTCGTCGCCATGCACCATGTGCACCGCCGAGAGGAAGAGGAGGCTCCCCGCGCCGATACGGAAGGAGTCGAGCGTGATGCCGAACAGGGAGAACAGGGTGTTGCCGAAGGAGTAGAGCACGAAGCAGGTGACCAGCACGGCGAGGGTCACCCGGATCGCGGTAGTGCGGCGCTGCGCCGCAGTGAGCTCCGGGGTCATGGCGAGGAACGTGGACAGAACGAAAAACGGCGTGAGCAGGAAGAAAAACCTGACCATGATGGTGAAGAAGTAATTGGTGTAATCGTTCATCGTGAAGCGCTTTCTCCTTGAGACGGGTAGGCTTGGATGCAGAAAAGCACAGAGTAGCACAGAGGAAAAGCTTTGACTACCGGCGCCCGCTCTGTGCCAGGTGCTTTCACACCATGAGCAGTGTCGCCGACACCGAAAGCCTTTCCTCTGGGCGCCTCTGTGCTCCTTTGTGGTTACTGCTTTTTGCTGCGGGCCTGCTAAAAGCAAGCAAGCTGGGACAGAGATTCTTCATATTCTGCGGAGAATCCAGTCCCCCCTGGCTAGGGGGTGGGTGAAGCTGCCAGCTCCCGATGAGGCGGCGCTTTCCCCCTCACCCTCTCCCGCAAGGGGAGAGGGGACTCGGCATCACCTGTCCCCTGTGTTCCCCGCCTTTTCCTCCGTGAACCTCTGTGGTGAGGCCTCTGTCTTACGCAGTCTTCAAAACGATCTTCCCGAAGTGTTTATCCGCTTCCATCATGCCGTGCGCGGCAGCCACCTCTTCGATCGGGAACACCTTCTCGATGATCGGCACGATGCTGCGGTCGGCGAACTTGGGGATGGCGCGCCGCACGAATTCGGCCACGATCTCCCCCTTCTCGGAAACCGGACGGGAGCGCAGCACGCTACCGATGATCGACTGGCGCTTCACCATCATGAGCGCGAGGTTAAGCTCCGCCTTGATGCCGGAGATGACGCCGATGCTGACGAGTTTCCCTTTGTACCCCAGCGAGCTCATGTTGGGGGCGAGGTACTTGGCGCCCACGTGGTCCAGGATCACGTCGACACCCTTTTTGTTGGTGAACTCCTTCACCACCTCCGAGAAGTCGGGGGTCTCCTTGAAGTTGATCACCAGGTCGGCACCCAGCGCTTTCACCCGGTCCATTTTCTCGGGCGAGGCGGTGACGATCAGTTTGGCGTTGGGGGTGAGGGCTTTGCAGAGCTGGATGGCGGCGGTGTTCACCCCGCCTCCTCCGCCGTGCAGAATGGCCGTCTGACCGTCCTTAAGCTCGCCGATCATGAAGACGTTGAGGAACGCGGTGATGTAGGATTCGCAGACGCAGGCGGCTTCCTCGAAGCTCATCGATTCGGGGATGCGCATCAGGTGGTTCGCGTAAGCTACGGCGTATTCGGCATAGCCACCGCCGCCGACCAGCGACATGACGCGGTCGCCGACCTGCCAGCCGGTGACGCCGGGGCCGAGCGCTTCGACGGTCCCCGCCACCTCGAGACCGAGGATCTCGGAGTCGCCCGGCGGGGGGGGATACTTCCCTTCGCGCTGCACCAGGTCCGGGCGGTTGATGGAGGTGGCGTGCACCCGTACCAAAACCTCGTTCTCCTTGGGCACCGGCGTCTCGGCCTCACCGCACTTCAGCACCTCGATGCCGCCAAATCCTTCCATCAGCACAGCTTTCATAGATATCGCCTCCTGGGATTGAATGATCAAGTCAGCCGGCTCGCGCACGCGCGATACCGTATACGGCGAACACTATCTCAAAATGGCCGGCACAGGGCAACGAAATTCTGCAGTTGGCTCAGGATCAGCGGAATTTTATGGCGATGCCTCGAGCGGTCATCTCGCTGGACGGGAACAGGATGTAGGTTTCGCGCTCCCCCTTGATCTCGGGATAGATCACGGCATCGGCACCCATCTTGGCGGCCTCCTGGCGCAGGACCCGGTAACCCCACTCGTAGTCGGCGGCCTTCAGGTCATCGGGGGCACCGTAGCGCTCGCGCTGTACCGTGATCACCCCCATTTTGTCATAGGGGCGCTGCAATTCCTCTTGGGAAAGGATGGGCGGCAGGTTGTCGACGGCTTTACTACCGGTCGTCGCGCAACCGTTGCTGAATGAGAGGATACTCAACAGCATCAACGATAGTACGGTAGGTCTAAATACTTTGCAGCTCAGTGTCATAACGTCTCCCGTTCAGCTAAAAGCCTGTAGCTCGTGAATCCGTAACAGTTTAACCGTCATTTTCCCACTTTACAACTCTCTTTTCGGCATGTTATTATTCGACGTTTTCAATTCAACTGATGGAAAGGAAGTTCTCATGTCAGGTCATAATAAATGGAGTACGATCAAGCACAAAAAAGGTGCCGCTGACGCCAAGCGCGGCAAGGTTTTCACCAAGATCATCAAAGAGATCACCGTTGCCGCCAAGCTGGGTGGCGGAGACCCGGATGGCAACCCGCGCCTCAGGACGGCTATCGATAAGGCCAAGGCCGAGAACATGCCCAAAGACAACGTCGAGCGCGCCATCAAGAAGGGCGTGGGCGGCATGGAAGGCGTCAACTACGAGGAAACCACCTACGAAGGGTACGGTCCGGGCGGCACCGCGGTGCTCGTCGAGGTGATGACCGACAACCGCAACCGCACCGTCTCCGACGTGCGCAGCATCTTCTCCAAGTGCAACGGCAACATGGGCGAGTCCGGCTGCGTCGCCTGGCTCTTCGACAAGAAAGGGCTCCTGGTGTTCCCCAAATCCGTCGACTTC
This sequence comes from Geomonas silvestris, assembly GCF_014193515.1. Taxonomy (GTDB): domain Bacteria; phylum Desulfobacterota; class Desulfuromonadia; order Geobacterales; family Geobacteraceae; genus Geomonas; species Geomonas silvestris. The sequence continues at coordinate 219,152 of NZ_BLXX01000007.1, forward strand.
GACAAGCTGTTCGAGGCCTCCATCGAGGCGGGTGCCGACGACGTGGCCGACGAAGACGAGCAGTACGAGGTGCTCACCGACCCGACCGCGTTCCACGAGGTGAAGACCGCCCTCGAGGCCGCCGGGTTCAAGCCCGAGAACGCCGAGATCACCATGATCCCGCAGACCATGGTGAAGCTCGACGGCAAGAACGCCGAGAACATGCTGAAGCTCATGGACCGTCTGGAAGACAACGACGATGTCCAGAACGTCTACGCCAACTTCGACATCTCCGCCGAAGACATGGAGAAGATGATGTAACCTATCCCCTCCGGGACGGGCCGATCGACTGAGACGCGGCAGAGCGAGGACATCCCCGCCTGCCGCGTTTTTTATGTATTCGGCAGCAGAAATTAAAACATAACCCATAACGCCAGGATAACTCCATAAAAGCTGCCCACCGCAAAGGCAGTGACGCGCGACGTGCTACTTCTGCTACAACCGGTCTGTCATATCTGTTATAATCCGCGCGCTGATTCACCCTTGTTGACTGTTATCAAAGGAAGGCTTCGCATGATCATCCTGGGCATAGATCCCGGTTCCCGCAAGACCGGCTACGGTCTCATCTCCAAACAAGGCAACCGCCTGGTCCACATCGACAACGGCGCTATCTTCACCTCCAGCGCGAAGGACTTCCCGCAGCGCCTGCAGCAGATCTACTTCGGCCTCTCCGAGATCATCGAAGAGTACCAGCCGACCGCAGTGGCAGTGGAGAACGTCTTCGTCGCCAAGAACGTGCAGAGCGCCCTGAAACTGGGGCAGGCGCGCGGCGCAGCCATCGTCGCTGCCGTCTGCGGTGGACTCTCGGTCTTCGAGTACAGCGCCTCACAGGTAAAGCAGGCAGTCGTTGGTACGGGACGCGCCGAGAAGCTGCAGGTACAGCAGATGATCAAGGTCCTGCTGAACCTGCCGGAAATTGCTCAGGAAGATGCTTCCGACGCCCTCGCCGTCGCCGTCTGCCACGCGCACTCCGCAGGCGTCAACAACCTGGTTCGCTTGGCGAAATAGCAGGTCCCCTCTCCCGTCAAGGGAGGGGGACTGGTTAAAGGCTGTCGAAGAAGTTCGCCAGCAGGACTTTTCTCGAATCTTCCCCCCTTGATACGAGGCTCAGATGATCGCACTACTTACCGGAAAGATCGCTCTCAAGGCACCCGACTATATCATCCTCGACGTGAACGGCGTCGGCTACCGGGTGCAGATCCCCTTCTCCACCTACTATGCGCTCCCCGCCGAGGGAAGCGCCATATCGCTGCAGATCTACACCTCGGTCAAAGAGGACGCCATCAACCTGTACGGCTTCCGCACCCAGCAGGAGAAGGAACTCTTCCAGCTCCTGATCGGAGTCTCCGGCGTCGGCCCCAAGCTCGCCAACGCGATCCTCTCCAACAGCGAGCCGGGCGAGTTGGCGGAGTCGCTGTTGCGCGGCGACCTGGTACGGCTCTCGTCGATCCCGGGGATCGGCAAGAAGACGGCCGAGCGGCTCATCCTGGAGCTGAAGGAGAAGGTGAAGAAGCTGGGGTTGGCGCAGGGGGCGGCCCACGAGGCGGCGCCGGTAACCGGCAAGCAGGAGATCAAGGAGGATGTGCTCTCCGCACTGATCAACCTGGGCTACAAGGAATCGGTGGTGCAGAAGGCGCTCAACGAACTGCGCATCGCAGAGGACGCCACGGTGGAGACCGTCCTCAAGCAGGCGCTCAAGGTGTTGATGAGGTAAAGGGCCCATTGCGTAAACCTCCCCATCGCTTGACCTTTACGAGCATCTGTTATACCTTGGCTCGTCTGCGCAAGCAGGCAAGTCGCCGCAGTTTTGGAGAGTTATGACCCGCGCCATCAGTGCCGAGAAAACCGAAGACGATTACCTCGAATCGACGCTGCGCCCGCGCGCTCTCGACGAGTACGTGGGGCAGGAAAAGGCCAAGGGGAACCTGGCGCTCTTCATCGATGCAGCCCGCGGCCGGGGTGAGTCGCTGGATCACGTGCTGCTCTACGGCCCTCCCGGACTGGGCAAGACGACGCTCGCCAACATCATCGCCTGCGAGATGGGGGTGAGCATCAAGTCGACCTCGGGTCCCGTCATCGAGCGCCCGGGTGACCTGGCGGCCATCCTCACCAACCTGGAACCGCACGACGTCCTGTTCATCGACGAGATTCACCGGCTCTCCCACGTCGTCGAGGAGATCCTCTACCCCGCGATGGAGGACTTCCAGCTCGACATCATCATCGGCCAGGGCCCCAGCGCCCGCACCATCAAGATCGATCTCCCCAAGTTCACCCTGGTGGGAGCCACCACCCGTGCCGGCCTGCTCTCCTCGCCGCTCAGGGACCGTTTCGGCGTCATCTCCCGCCTCGAGTTCTACACCCATGAGGAACTCGCCTTCATCGTCACCCGCTCGGCGCGCATCTTCAACATGAGCATCGAGCCGGAAGGTGCCATGGAGCTTGCGCGCAGAAGCCGCGGGACACCGAGGATCGCCAACCGCCTGCTGCGCCGGGTGCGCGACTTCGCCCAGGTGCGCGCCACCGGCGTCATCACCAAGGAAGTAGCAGACCAGGCCCTCGAGCTCCTGGAGATCGACCAGATGGGGTTCGACACCATGGACCGGATGATCCTTTTGACCATCATCGACAAGTTCGGTGGCGGGCCGGTAGGTCTCGAGACCATCGCCGCGGCGATCAGCGAAGAGAGCGACACCATCGAGGACGTCTACGAGCCCTTCCTGATCCAGAACGGCTTCCTGAACCGCACCCCACGCGGCCGCGTAGCCACCGCCGCTGCCTACCAGCACTTCGGCCGGATAGCACCTACCCCGCCACAGGGCAAACTGTTTTAACGCAATCGTCCACTGTCAATTGTCCATTGGGTTCCTATGCAGCTAATCTTCGATTTCCCCGTCACGCCCCGATTCAGCTTCGACAACTTCGTGATGTGCGGCGGCAACAAGACGGCCTACCAGTTCGCGCGCAAACTCGCGTCCGAAGACGGTACCGAGAACCTGCTCTACGTCTACGGCCCGGAGGGGTCGGGGAAGACCCATCTTTTGACTGCCCTTGCCAACGAGGTGGGGGGGAAATACCTTTCCCTGCGGGATGCCCAGTCTCTTAAGCTCGGCCGTCTCGACCCGGAGACGCCGAGGCGCCTCACCGACTTCTTCGCCGACGCACCTGCCCTCGTGCTCGATGACCTGCACCTTTTGCCCAACGACCAGGACCTGCGGGTCGAGCTCTGGGAACTTTTCAACGCCTTTTACACTTCGGGGAAAAAGATAGCGATGTCGGGGCTGGTGGCGCCCAAGGAGTTGCCGCACCTGGACGGACACCTGACCAGCCGGCTCTTGTGGGGATTGGTGGCGCGCATGGACGTCTCGGACGACGACTCGCGGCGCATGATTCTGAAGAAACTGGCGGGGGATCGGCAGATGGCGCTACCGGACGAGGTGATCGACCAGATCCTGCTCCGCGTACGGCGCGACATCCCCTCGTTGGTCTATGCCCTGGAGACGATCAACCGGCATTCGATCTCGACGAAGCGTAAGGTGGGGGTGAAACTGGCGAAGGAGAGTATTGATTCGCTGGAGGGCTGAGCCGTCCTGGGGTGCAGCACGGGTGGGCCTTACACGACGTGGCAGGTTGACGGTTCTGCCGCTGCGGAGAACTTCTCCGACGCTTCGGATTACTTCTCAGACGCTTCGGATTACTTCTCCGACGCACCGGATTACTTTTCCGACGTACGGGATTACTTCTCTGACGCACCGGATTGCTTTTCCGACGCACCGGATTGCTTCTCCGACGTACCGGATTACTTCTCCGACGCACCGGATTGCTTCTCCGACGCACCGGATTGCTTCTCCGACGCCCCGGATTACTTCTCCGGCGTACCGGATTGCTTCTCCGACGTACCGGATTGCTTCTCCGACGCACCGGATTGCTTCTCCGACGTACCGGATTGCTTCTCCGACGTACCGGATTGCTTCTCCGACGCACCGCATTGCTTCTCCGACGCACCGGATTACTTCTCCGACGTACCGGATTGCTTCTCCGACGCACCGGACAACTTCTCCGGAGCTGCGGAGAACTTCTTCATCGCTCCTGACAACTTCTCAATGACGGTAGAGGGGCGGGCCTGTAAAATCCTTTGTGTAAATGGCCATTTTCGGTTAGAACCCACTCGATAGGAGGGAGCCGATGGCCAGTGTAGATGAATTGCTTGATGCTTTGATTAAGGACTGCAAGAAACCAGAAGACATA
>NZ_BLXX01000008.1 GCF_014193515.1 Geomonas silvestris
CTTTGACTACATCGAGCGGTTCTACAACCGCAAACGGATTCATTCCTCGCTGGGGTATCGGACCCCGTTCGAGGTCGATCAACTCAACCTAGCCGCTTAACCGACTGTCCACGAAATCGGGGCAATTCCACAGCTTAGCGGAGTGAATTCCAGGGTAACCACGCTGGCCTTCTTCCTAACCGCCGATATTTTAGGATAACCACGGGACGGTCAGCGTAGCCGCGCAGATTTTTAACGTAGCCAAGGGGACCTGCAGCTTAAGAGCGGGGATCCGGCAAAGAAAAACGGCAGGGCCTTAAGGGGCCTTGCCGTTTTTTCGGAACAGTCGAATTCTTAAATGCTGACCACAGGGCAACACAGAGGTAAAGCGAGAGGGACACGGGGGGAGAACCAAAATCTTCTGTGAGTACTGCTTTTGTCTTTCCTCGCGAAGGCTGGTGGCTACGTGGCAAACCCGCTTTAGGTTTCCTCGCTGTTGTTTTCCTCTGAGTGCCTCTGCGTCCTCTGCTGTAAAAGAAGCTTTTAAGCTGCAGAATTCACGGTCTACAGAAAGCTTTTGGCGGCCAACGACAGAAGGCTCAGCATGGTCGCGGCGATGATCTTCCGATTCCGCCTGGCCTCGAGGAGCACCACCATCTTAAGCCCAAGAAAGAGGATCATCGACTTCCCCGCAACGCTCAGGAGGTGCACCGGGCGGGTAACCGAGTCGGGCAACAGCGGAATGGTGACCGCGATGAAGAGGACGAAGTACTCAAGCGGCGAGTCCATCAAGAGCCTGGTCTTCTTGCGCAACATGAGCAGAATGACGACGCCAAGCAGCACCAGGCCGAAGAGGTAGTTGGAGAGGTAGCTTACCGGCAGCCCCATGAAATCGAGCTCGCGGCCGCTGTTTTCCACCACGTAGATCAAAAAGGCGCCGTTAAAGTAGATGATGATCTGCAAAAAACGGTTTCCCAAGTCGGCCGTCTGCAGAAATAGGACTAACGTGGCAACGATGAGAAGCCAGGCAACCGAGGCGTTTGCGATGTTTACCGGGCCGTTTATCAGAAAAAGGGGGAGGCTCAGGACCAACAGGATGAGGTACTTCACCCCAGTCAGAAAGTAATGGGAGTAGCGGACCATCCACCGATAAGAATATGCACTTAAGAGGGCGTGGTCGTCACGCAGGAAACGGTGCTCCTTCCCCTCCAGAAGCCGAGCCAGTGCCCAGTTGGAGAGGCAGAAAAAAACCAGCAAGAGCACAAGGTTCACCAACTGCAGGTGATCCGGCAGCTGCCGGAACATGACCGCGTAGGTAGCGAGAAAGTAGCTCAAACCGTAGACCAGGATAACCGTCGTCTTGTGTCCCAGTCCCAGGTCCATGAACCGGTGATGGATGTGAGAGCGATCCGGGCTAAAGATCCGTTTCCCGTTCACCAGCCGTTTCCCCATCACGAAGACCGTATCGAACACCGGTACGGCCAAGATGATGAGCGGCGTCAGTTCCGAGCCCTGCCCCGTTGCGTAGGTATGCTGCACCAGGTGCACCGACAGCATTGCCAGGCAATACCCGAGAAAGAGGCTCCCGCCGTCGCCCATAAAGATGCGAGCGGGATAGCTGTTGAACTTGAGAAATCCCACCACCGCCCCCAGCACGGCGGCGCTCACCCCGACCATCATCTCATCCCCAGCCAGATAGGCCAGAAGACCGAACGCCGCAGCAGCAATGGCAGTGACCCCGCCGGCCAGACCGTCCAGTCCGTCCAGCAGATTGATCGCGTTGATCACGCCAACGATGGCGAAGACAGTAAAGGGAATCGACAGGTAACCAAGCAGGATCTCGCCTTGACCGAAGAGGTCGCCGATACTGGTGATGTGGATATCCCCCACGAGGGTCACCACCAAGGCCGCCATCAGTTCGCCAAGGAACTTCATTCGCGGGGCGATCTGCTCAAGATCGTCGGTAAGCCCAGTAAGAAAGACCACTACTCCGCCAGCTAAAAACCCGCGCATGGTGCGATCGATGTTCGTAAAAAGGATCACACCGAGTAATAGGGCGAAAAAGATCGCAATCCCCCCGAGACGCGGAATGGCGCCGGTGTGCACTTTGCGTTCATCTATTTCGTCAAAAATGCCAATAGAAACCGCAAGCCGTGAAATGTTGGGGATCAACACAAGCGAGGTAAATAACGAGGTAAGGAATATGTAAAATATGTATATTAGTGGCATTTTCCCATTACATTCTCAAGCCGAATAAAGCCACCGCAACTGTGGGCCTTTACCTTTAAGCGGCAGATCAACGTTCTGAAGCTTCAACAACCATGAGTCAAGGGGCGTCAGAACCACCATCCTTGCAGTACTTTTTTGTTTTTTACCAATTCATATGTAATTAATACTATCTAATTTAACGCCCCATACTCTTTTGTTCCTCAAAATAAGTATCCCGACCATTCTAACAAAAAAACTAAATTAGCCTTACATAAACGTTTCACCTCAGGAATTCCTCAGAAGCACCTCTGGTTATATACACCACAACAGTATTAGGTTCAATCCCTTTAAGGCATATTTAAGGCGCCAATAGAGAACCTGGCGAATCCACTTCATACCGCTAACTCCTCCCTTAACCGTTAAAGGAGTGATTATCTCCGCGTCTCACGACAGATATCCGTACACGCCTTTTCACACACCAATAGCACAAAGACCAGAAATTATGGGTCCTTTCCAGACTTAGAGCTTCAGCCACTTTTGAATATAAGGTCTGAGGCCAGACGATGACGATTTCAGTCCCTCCTGGTGGCCTCCCCCCACGCCATTTAACCAGGTAGCGGGTTACTGGAGAACCGCGATTCTGAGGTTATGGAATGTTGCCCTTTTCTGCACGTTTTAAAATAGGAAAAAACATTTATGCCTCAGAATTACGAATATTTACACAAACACCTCCTTGACACTGCAATATTTTGAGCACCCTTCGACATGATACCGACAAGCTTGCTATCAGGCGCTAACTCTTGCAACAGTAGCTAGTTAGCGGAAGCAACATGATATGGCACGCAACTTGTACAAGAGTAGCAGCAAGATGCCCCTTTCTCTCAGGAAATCCGCAAAACATGACAAAGCGCAATTTAATCGTTTGATTTTTTTGATTTTAACAATACAATCTAATGTCGAATTTAGCCTGGCGCTCAAGCAGCCAGAGATTAACACTGCCCGAAGGGAGATGAGATGAAATTAATACTTGCCACACTTTTGGGAATCACTCTTTTTGCCACACAGGGGCAGGCTGAGTCACTATCCAGCCAATCCGACGTTCTCAACTACAGTATTGGAGTTGAGACTGCTCGGAATCTGAAGAAGCAGGGCGTTGACATCAACCTCGAAATGATCATGAAGGGTATGAGGGACGGTCTGTCCGGAGAGAAGATCCTCGTTCCCGAAAAGGTCCTGAAAAAAACCATGAACGACCTGCAGACCGAGGTGCGGCGCAAGCAGCAGGTAAGCAGGAAAGAGCGTGGCGAAGACAACAAGAAAAGGGGCGAGGCGTTTTTGGCGGCCAACAAGGCCAAAGAAGGTGTCGTCGCGCTCCCCTCGGGCTTGCAGTACCGCATCATCCGCAAGGGAGACGGTGCCAAGCCGCAGGACCAGGACATGATCGAAGTGAATTACCGCGGCACCCTTCTTGACGGTACCGAGTTCGATGCCTCTCAGGAGGGAAAGCCTGCCGTCCTCGCCATGAAAGCCACCATCCCCGGGTGGCGCGAGGCGCTCAGGAATATGCCTATTGGTTCAAAGTGGCTGTTGTTCATCCCCTCGCAGCTGGCCTACGGGGCGCGCGGGGCGGGCAAGGAGATCGGCCCCAACGAGACCTTGCTCTACGAAGTCGAGCTTATTGCCATCAATCCCCATAAAAACGAAATTACCGGGAACGCCAAGTAGTCGAGGTCGGCAAGGTGCTTCCCGCGATTAACCGCACTGACTAGCGGCAGCTAAGGCCGCAATGACCTCAGCAGTATGCGTGTCCACTGAAATGTCTGTCAAATGTCGTAACTGAGTACTGAGATTGCAACGAAAAGGATTTCCCAAATTTGAGAAAAGGAGGTGTGAGACAGAAAGGCACCACCAGGTTTTATGCAGTTATCGCAGGCAACGTGTAATGGAAGATGCAATAAAAGGAGACCCATCATGAAAAGACGCAGTATGCTGAACCTCATGCGCCTGCTGCTGCTGTTAGCCTCGATACCCCTGGGCGCCCACCTAGCCCACGCGGGGGCGGGATTTGGCTACAGCACCTACAGCAGCGGATCCACCAAGATCGTCCCGACCTACTACGCCAACAGTGTCAGCATCCCGAATGTTAGCGGCAAAAGCGCCCAGTTCATGAGGAAGTTCGTTGACGGTCTGCCCGGCCTCACTGCCGCTGGTGCGAACAACCTCGGCCAGTACCTCCCGGTGGCGACCTCCGAGAAGTGGGTGAACGGCAACGGTGTGACGACCAACGACGATTACTACGAAATCGGCATCGTCGAGTACACCGAGAGGATGCATAGCGACCTCCCCAAGGCGACCACCCTGCGCGGTTACGTGCAACTCGAGACCCCGGGGCTTGCCGCTGCCGGCAAAAGCGCCCACTACAAGCTCACCAACCCGGACGGGAGCCCGGTGCTGAACGCCGCCGGCAAGCAGGTCTATGCGGTTGACAAGCCGCACTACCTGGGACCGGTCATCGTGGCCACCCGCAACGTAGCAGTCCGCATCAAGTACTCGAACCTGCTCCCCAAGGGCGGATATGACCCGGCCACCGGCAAGCGTAACGGCGACCTGTTCCTCCCGGTCGACAAGACCCTGATGGGTGCCGGCATCGGCCCCGACGGCGTCAACAGCTACACGGAAAACCGCGCCGAGATCCACCTGCACGGCGGCGACAACCCCTGGATCTCCGACGGCACTCCGCACCAGTGGATCACGCCGGCCGGCGAGAACACCCCCTACCTGGCGGGTGCTTCCTTCGTCAACGTCCCCGACATGCCCGATCCGGGTCCGGGTTCCGGTACCCTGTACTACCCCAACGGCGACAGCGCGCGTCTTATGTTCTATCACGACCACGCAGCCGGTATTACCCGTCTCAACGTCTACGCCGGCGAGGCAGCCGGTTATCTGTTGACCGACCCTGCCGGTACCGGCGAGAACGCCTTGCCGTTGCCGACCGACCAGATCCCCCTGGTGATCCAGGAGAAGACCTTCGTCCCGACCGACATCGCGACCCAGGATGCCCTCTGGGACACCAAGCACTGGGGGCAGCCGGGCGACCTGTGGTTCCCGCACGTGTACGAGACCAACCAGGATCCCACCTCCTTTGACGGCACCAACCCGGTTGGCCGTTGGGACTACGGCCCCTGGTTCTGGCCCATCTTCCCGGTCAGTCTCGACCTGCCGACCGGTGCCTACGGTGACGTGACCACCACTCCCGAGGCGTTCGGCGACACCCCGATCATCAACGGTACCGCCTATCCGACCTTGACCGTCGATCCTAAGGCCTACCGGTTCCGCGTCCTGAACGCGAGCAACGACCGCATGTTCAACCTGAGCCTGTTCCAGGCCGATTCGTCCGTAGTGACCGACGATGGCCGGACCAACACCGAGGTGCGCATGGTTCCATCCGCGCCGCCCACCTCGACCTCCATCCCGCGCGCCTGCAAGTCCACCGATCCGGTTAACCCGGCAACCGGTCTGCAGGTCTCCGCTGCAGCCGAGACCATCGGCGGCATCGTAGTCCCCGCGGGTACTGCTTGCTGGCCGGCCACCTGGCCGACCGACGGTCGTGACGGCGGCGTTCCCGATCCGCGTGCCGCGGGTCCGAAGATGCTGCACATCGGTACCGAGGCGGGTCTCAACCCGCAGGTTGCCGTGCTTCCGGCCAACCCGACCAACTACGAGTACATGCGTCGCAGCGTGACCGTGCTGAACGTTTCCGACCACGCGCTGTTCCTGGCTCCGGCCGAGCGTGCCGACGTGGTTGTGGACTTCTCGCAGTTCGCCGGTCAGACCCTTATCATGTACAACGACATGGCAGCCCCGGTTCCGGCGTTCGACGCCCGTATCGACTACTACACTGACGATCCCGATCAGACCGCGAACGGCGGCTGGTTCACCACCCTGGCCGGTTACGGCCCGAACACCCGCACCATTATGCAGATCAAGGTTACCGGCACCCCGGGCGTTAACGGCACCCCGTACAACGAGGCAGCCCTGACCGCCGCTCTGCCGGCCGCGTTCGCCGCGACCCAGCCCAAGCCGGTGGTAGCTGAAGCCGCCTTCAACGCCGCGCTGGGAACCAACTACATCAACCAGTATGCGAAGATCTTCACCGGTTCCGCCAACCAGCACACCTTCAACTTCGTGGCTGGCGACACCTTCAGCTACTATCCGGAAAACTCCACCTCCATGGTTACCGTTAACGCAGGCCAGGTCGCCCAGGTACCGGTACTCAACAAGGCGATCCAGGAACTCTTCGATCCGCGCGGCCGCATGAACGCGACCCTGGGCGTCGAGATCCCCTTCACCGGAGCCAACATCCAGACCACCGTACCGCTTGGTTATATCGATCCGGCAACCGAGAGCATCGGCGACGGCGAGACCCAGGTCTGGAAGATCACCCACAACGGCGTTGACACCCACCCGGTACACTTCCACCTGGTCAACGTGCAGGTCATAAACCGCATCGGTTGGGACGGCACCGTGAAGCCGCCTGCAGACTTCGAAGTAGGTTGGAAAGAGACCGTCAGGATGAACCCGCTGGAGGACATCGTCGTCATCGTGCGCGCCAAGAAGCCCACGCTGCCCGGCTTTGGTCTGCCGACCAGCCAGCGTCTGCTCGATCCGACCCAGCCGGTTAACTCCACCATGGGCTTCAGCAACCTTGATCCCTTGACCGGTAACGCCTTCCCGGCGGCACAGGCCGTCAAGAACGTGATGACCGACTTCGGTTGGGAATACGTGTGGCATTGCCACATCCTGGGCCACGAAGAGAACGACTTCATGCGTCCGTTCATCTTCAAGGTCAACGAGACTCAGGCCGCAGCCGCGACCAATCTCGCTGCAGCAATGGTCTACCCCGCTGCTGTTAAACTGACTTGGTCTGACAACTCCAACAACGAAATCGGTTTCCGAGTAGAACGCCGCACGGGCACCGGAGCGTACAGTGTTATCGGTACGGCCCTCGCCAATGCTCAGATTTTCACTGACACGACCGCGGCTCTGAACAAGTCTTACTCTTACAGGGTAATTGCGTTCAATGCAGCTGGTGACTCCACCGCTTCGAACATCGCTTCCATTGCCACTCCGCGAGTCTCCGGCACTATCTTGATCAACGGTGGAGCGACGGTAACCAATCAAATAAACGCCACCCTGACTCTGTCGGCGACCTCTGTTTCCGGTACCGTGACCCAGATGCAGTTCAGCAAGGACGGCGGCGCCACTTGGTCAGCTTATGAAACCTACGCGACGACAAGGGTGGTGACCCTTGCCCCTGCGGGGAACGGAGCCAAAACCGTTTCGGTTCGTTACAAAGACTCGGTGGGTAACGTCTCTGCAGCCATCACCGCTAGTATCAACCTTGACACCACCGTCCCGACCGGGTCGATAACGATCAACGGTGGTGCAACAACTACGGTTTCCCAGACGGTCACTCTGACACTCTCTGCCTCGAACCCCGTCCCGGTTACCCAGATGGCCTTGAGCACCGATGGCGGTGCTACTTGGTTGCCGTATGAGCCGTACGTGACGACCCGCTCCATCACCCTGCTCCCCCTGGGCTCGGGTGTGAGGACCGTAAGCGTACGCTTCAAGGATTCGCTGGGTGCAGTTTCTCCGGTGTACACCGCGTCAATCACCGTTGCGCTGCCGCTGCCGACCGGCACCATCGCCATCAACGGCGGCCAGCCCCTGACCAATACCACCTTGAGCTCGCTGACACTGTCGGCAACCTCACCCAACGGTCCGGTAACGCAGATGCAGTTCAGCAAGGATGGTGGAACTACCTGGTTCACCTTTGAGCCCTATGCCACCACCAAGTCGGTGCAACTGACCCCTGCCGGCGACGGCGTCAAAACCGTCTCGGTTCGTTACAAAGACTCCGTCGGGACCGTATCCAGTATGTACACGGCATCCATCATCCTAGACACGACGCCGCCGACCGGCTCAATTCTGATCAACGGTGGCGCCCCAACCACCGCCTTCTCCGTGGTAACACTCACCCTGTCGGCTTCTGATGCAAACGGTGTCGGCATGATGCAGTTCAGTAAAGATGGCGGTGTAACCTGGACGGCTTGGGAAACCTACGCTACGAGCCGTAGCGTAACACTGTCCCCGGCAGGTCCCGGCATCAAGACCATGGCGGTACGGTTCAAAGACAATGCAGGCAACGTCTCAGGTATGTACCAGACGTCCATCCAGCAGCTGTAACCAGTCTGAACCGGTAACAACAAAGGGCGACCCGCAAGGGTCGCCCTTTTCTTTTGGTGCCGCAGCTGATCCCGCAGCAATTCCGTTTTGCTTTGTCCTAAGGCATTAACAGCAAGCTGTTAAAAGAGTCAAGGTACGGGCACAGGATCTTGCAGCGACAGAACCTGCTGGCGCTGGCGTAACCGAACCGCCAATTCGTTAGTATCAACCGACTGAACCGGCTTCCGGTCCCGAACGGCAAGGTAGGCGGCAATCCCCGCGGCGTCGCCCAGGATCATGTATTGCGGTTCCATGCGTAGAGAAGAATACGCAATGTGCGAGGCCGAGATGCATACAGGGACCAATAAGTTCTCGCACTCGCCATCCCGGGGCACGATGGAGCGGTAAGGAATCTGGTAACCGCGGACAGGAACCTCAACGTCCCCCTCGTTTATAACCGTGCCGTCAGGTGCGACGCTCCGCTGCACATGGTGGGAATCGATGCTATAGGAACCCATGCCAACGGAGTCCGTTTGGATAAGGCTGGTCAGGAGGTCGGCCTGGGTCATTACATACTTGCCGATGAGCCGCCGGGCCTCACGGACGTACAACTGGAAAGGCCAGTTACCCGTATCGGTAAATTCATCTTTTGCCAGACCCCAGGCAAGCATCTGGTTGCGCACCGTCGTAGGCACGCCTGGGTCGTGTGACAAAAAGTACAGCAATCCCTGGATGTACAACTTGTGATCGTCACGGATCTGTCCCCTTCTGGCTGCATCCGCCTCGGGATAGTCCCAGTTCCCCCCAATCAGATCTGTCGAGATGGGACCGTTGTTGTTGCAGTCACTCTTGTTGTTGGGCAACGGGGAGAGTGCCAAAATGTTACCCAGTGTTATTGTCGCAGCATTTTGGCTCAGATATCGCTGCAGCAACTCGTAGCGTTTCGGGTCGTATCCTGGAGGTTGGGAAAAAGGGATCCGATTGGCAGGGTCCGTACTAAGGCAGAGCCGGTAGGTATACGCGGGGATTTTAGTGTCACCATCCCCCGGATTTTTGCCATCCGCAGCCCCAACCATAGGAAGTAGAGTTCCTTGGCTATCAAAGGCAGAAAGCGGGGTCGTGAACTGATGGTACTGGCTGTGGCTTTGCTTGCCGGCGAGACTCTCCTGATAGGTTGCAACGCCCTCGCGCCCCACGGCATAACTCACGCCGGCCTTAGCCATAAGATCACCCTCGTACGAGGCGTCGATAAAGACGCCGGCGGTATAGATCGTACCGTCATCGAGCGTGACGTTGTTTATCCTCCGATTACTGAAGTCGACACTACTTAACCCGTGATTATAGAAAACGTTGACCCCCGCCTCCGAGAGCCAGCCTTTAAGCACCTGCTCCGCAATGTGGGGCTCGAATTTCCAGGCGATAGAGGTGCCATAGGCAGCACCCATCCTTCGGAAAAACTCGCGGGACCTACCGCCTATAAGGTTTTTATTTCCAGAATCGGTAGCGCCAAGACCAGCAGCAACCATTCCCCCTACGTGGCTCCCAGGTTCGATCAGCGCCACCTTAAGTCCCTGCTGTGCAGCGGATACGGCAGCGATGACCCCACCGGCTGTGGCGCCATACACAACGAGGTGGTAGCCTGGGATCGAGCTGTCGATGGCTGGCGGTGGCGAAGGCGGAGGCGGCGCCGAAGTGGTCGAGCAGGAACTTTCACAGGTGAGGACGAGGACTGCGAGTAACACAACGATTCGCTTGGTTGGCATGGTACTCCTTACGGTAGCGGCGGCTAGTGTGAAACCACGCGATAGTACCCCTCGAATTCATCTGCAACGTGGTCCCAACTGTAGTGTCTCTCGACCCTGGTGCGAGCCAGGCGGCCCCAGGATTCCCGATCCTCCTCTGGAAATCCCAGGATTTTCTCCAATTGATCCTTCAAGTGCTCAATGTCTTTGTTCCTGAAGGTAAAGCCTGTATCCGCTAGAGCTTCACGATTCTCAGGGATATCGCTGACCAGGCAGCAGTTTCCGTAGCTCATCGCTTCCAAAAGCGCGATCGATAGCCCTTCAATTTCAGAAGGCTGAACGTAGACGGCAGCGTGGGCAAAAAGCTCTTCAAGCAGACGCCCCTCGACGTACCCGGGAAACAAAATGCGCGGATCGCCACCGGACAAGGAGTTCAGCGTTTCCTTATATCCCCCCTCCCCTTTCACGTCACCAGCGATCACCAGTTTGTAATCCGTGGCTATACGCCGGAAGGCAGAAATAAGATAGTGGGCACCCTTCTCCGGAACCAAACGCGACGCGAAAAGGATATAGCGTTTGGCCTCCAACCCCAGAGAGAAGATCTCTTGGGCTGGTACACGCTCCTTTACCTCAGCGCCTGTTGGAATGTAGCGCATTTGAACACCACGGGTGTCGTGGTAATAGTCACACTGAGTCTGCGAAACTGCCGTAAGATACCGGTTGCTGGCCAAAGATATTGTTTCCAGCAGCTTCAACAGGCTTCGCCCAAGAAAGTTCCAGCGGCTACGCTGCCATTCTATCCCGTGCATCTGCAGCAGACAGCGCTTTTGCCGCAGGGCCAGCAGTGGCGCGAACGCCCCTGAAGCGACGCTGTGGCAGTGAACGATATCATACTTAGGTGCGATAAAAACGAGGTGGAGTGCAGCGGCAGCAGACGCAGAGAGTTTCTCTAAAGCGGGGTGCCAAATACTGGGAACCTTGACAACCGTCATGCCGTGAACCTTGCCAACGACGTCACCGTAATGGGCCATCGAGTACAGTGTCACCTCATGACCACGTGCGGTAAGACGTCGGCCGAGTTCCAGTGTGTACTTTTCGATCCCACCACCGCGCTCTATATTTTTCACGACAAAGAAAGCGATCTTCAAAATTTTCCCCGCTTATCTGCGGTGCCTCTTGCTAGAAAAAAACACCGTCCGAAGTCTATGACGAGGATCCTTGCCGCGGATCCTGTCCGACATCGTAGTGTGGGCAACAGGCCCCGGAGACCCGCCTTCCGGTGAGCCGCTTCAACCTGCTCTTCAACACCCAAGGAAGAATTTTAGGCAAATACTTCCGCATAACAGGGGAAGCTGAGCCGATCATCCAGCAGTTTTTCGGGCAACTGGCAACCTTGGCGCGCACCTCCGCTGCCGTTTTGCTGCGCCAGAGGTCCATGAAGTCATCGACCGCGTGGAGGTTTCCCATGCTCTGGAACCAGTATTTATCTTCCATCCCGTTGCAGGGAAGCACCTCTCCATACGGATCTATGAAGAAGTTTTCAGTACCGGCCTCGCAGGGTAGCATCCGCCTGCCACCGCGGATGTAGTTAATCAACCCAAGGTTGAAGAAGGCCCGAAACCACGATTTTGGGTGCCGCTCTCTTAAGAGCCTGTCCATAAGCTCTTCGAAGTTACCGGCAACCTCTTCGAGATTGGTAATGCGATTGTCGTCTTTTTGGAAGTAGAACGAATTGTGAAAAGCCGCAGTGGCGAACTGCAGTTTCAGCCCTTTGGCCAATTCGTAGAGCCACAGCATATCTGCGGAATTGTGGTTACTGACAGTGATTCCGAATCCAATATCTTTGATCCCCATTCGTCGCAGCCCAAGCAGAACCCTCAGCCCGCGGTCGAAGCCACCTGGGCGCCCGCGTAGTTGGTCATTTTTTTCCGAAAGGCCCTCAATGCTCACTCGAAAGCCGAGGTTGGGATAGGCGGCAGCCAGAGCGTAAATTCGGTCTTCGTACCAGCCACTGGTCGAAATCACGACCCTTTTGGTCTTGCGAAACAAGATCTCGACAATCTCGCCAAGATCTTCGCGGACGAAAGGTTCCCCTCCTGTTACGTTCACTGCGGCCAATTGCGGCAGTTTTTCAAGAAGTTCCGGACGAAATTCCTGTTCAGGATTGCTGGGTCCAGACCATATATTGCACATCGTGCAGCGCATGGGACAGCGATAGGTGACGATTATTGAAGCATCCATAGGTTATCCTTGATTAGATGAAACATGAGCCACGACAATTATTTCCAACGTTGACCGTGGCATTACCCGGTGTCTCCCTTGCCCAGAGAGGCATCTTGGTACACCTCTATCAATCGCTGGTAGTGCAGTTCATCGTTGAACTCGTTCTCAACCAGCCACCGTGCGTTCATGCCCAGACGCCGCACCTTCCCTGAATCAGCCGAGAGCGCCAACACGGCCTCTCTGAGTTGCAGCACATCGCTGGGAGAAACCAGTAAACCCGTCTCGTCCTGAGCCACCAGTTCCGGAATTCCGCCCAAATTGCATCCTATCACCGGTTTTCCCAGGGAGAAGGCCTCCAAGATTGCCATAGGCGCATTCTCGTAGCACTGTGAAGGAACCACCAGGAACGATGCTCCACGGAAAAGATCCTGTAATTCCTTCCCGGTGCGGTAACCGAGGAGATCGACATTAGGAAATGCCCCTCCACTTAGCAACGCGAGGATCCTTTCCTTCAGCGGTCCATCACCCGCGATCTTGAGCGAAACAGAGGTACCCCGCACAGCTTCAAGCAGCGGAATGATCCCTTTTTCCGGCGACAGACGCCCCGCATACAAAACGTACGAGCCCGGCTCAAAACAGGGAGTGAGGTTTCTGACCTTTAAGGAATTGGGGAGGTACACAAGTTTGGAACGCGGGATCCCGGAAGAAGCGTGTTGTTCCAGAAGGAATCTGCTGGGGCACAGAAAGCGTTGCACCTTGTCGTACTTGCGTAGCACACGGTTGAAATAGGCCTCCGCGGTATTTATCAGAGAAGGAAGCAGACTTCCCTTGTGACACCTGCTTAAAAGGCAATGGTAAAACCGCCCCTCCTTGCAGCGCTCACAGACTTCGCCGTGGCGCAGCATGAGGTAGGAAGGGCAGACCAACTTGTTGTCGTGCAGCGTCATCACGACAGGTATGCCGCGCTCGGCGGCACAATCGATCGTCGAGGTAGTCAACCGGCCGTAAATGTTGTGGGCATGCAACAGATCAGGCCGTACCTTGTCCAGGTAAGCCCCAAGATACTTTTTAACCTCGAAAGAATAGATGAGCTTGCAAGCTACAGCAGCCTTGACAGGTAATGGTACCTGGTCGTACTCGATAGGCGGGGCGAAGTGTGCAGCATGGCGGGAGTCGATGTTCTCCGGGAAGTGCCTGGTAAATGGCCATACTTCGTGGCCATGTGCCTGCAGCATCTCGATTTCATCGAAGTAAACTCTCTCGGAGCCTCCGCGTAAATAGTAGAAGTTGTTCGCTGCCAAAATTTTCAAGGAACGTGCCTCACGACATTATCAGTGATGCCGGCCCAGTCATTGTTGAGTACATTGATGATGGCGTTCGTCAGGGTGTTGGATTTCACCACCCGGTTGACCGTCCCCTCCACGAGAATTCCGGGGGCAGCATTACTGATGGTGTTTGATACCACTTGAACATTGTCACCGACGTAGACTCCGCTTTGGCCACAATTGGTTATGCTGTTTCCCGAGACTACGATGTCAGATCCGGTAGCAAAGATTCCATGTCGGCCGATGGCAGTAAGGGTATTGCCAGTAATGGTGACCGAACTGGCAACGGGAAGCGAGGCACCCCCGGTGTGCAAGAAAATGCCGTCATTGGTAGTGGCACTGACCACGTTCTTGCTCACGGTGACCCGCGAAGCTCCGCCTTTGACAGCGATACCGCCGAACTTGCCGCCGGTTACCGTGTTGCCCGAAATGGTGACATCGTATAGAGTCCCGGTATCTGTGGGCTTGTCTATACCGTAAGCAGCAATTCCAAAGGAGGAATGTGAGCCGTCAACTCGATTGTTGCTGACCTGCACGCCGTGTACATCGCCCAGCCACCCGAAGACAGCAACGGGTTCATCGCCCATTCCCGAAACAAAGGAGTTACCACTGATCTGCACGGCATAACTAGCCTTGGAAGGCGCGGAGTCTTGGTTTCTCAGCATAAGACAGCCACCTCCCATATTGGAAATCGAGCAACCAGAGAGGGCCACATTCCGACAGGAGGCAGCAAGGTCGATAAAATACATATCGGAGCGACCTGTCATTGTGATGTTTTCGATGCTGAGATTATTCACGTTCTGGAAGCGAACGATGCCAGGGTTGTCCCCTTTGACGAGTTTCTGCGAAAACTCGATCTTGAGGTTTCGCAACTTTATATTGCTGTTCCCATTTCGGTAATCGCTGTTTGAGACAAACTGGGCTCCCCCAAAGTTTTTGGGCATTGGAACCAGTTTGGTACCGCTCCCCTCTCCTTCGACAATCGTGTTGGACCCGATGCTCAGCGTTTTGTTGAGAAAGAAGGTTCCTTTCGGGTAGTGAATCACTTGGTAGGATATCCCGCCTTCGCTGCGGGTAGAGATAGCCACGTTCTGGTTGGCATTAGCAGCATTCGCGAGTTGAGTGGGGAAGGAAAACGCAAGCACTGGCAGAAAATACAAAGCTGCAAAGATAAGCTTCCTCATGGCGACTCTCTCCTTTGTCGCAGCCCCAAGGGCAGCAGACACTACCTCTTACAAAGCGTCATTAACCGAAAAGTCTTTTATCACCCTTGCAGGGTTCCCCATAACGACGACGCTGGGCGGAACATCCTTGCCAACTACCGATCCCGCGCTGATGATAGCGTTGTCACCGATCGTGACGTTGCGAAGGACTATGGAACCAGCCCCCACAAAGACATTTTTGCCAAGTCGGATCCGCCCCGTGCCGTCATCGTGTGCCCCCTCCTGTTGGGGAAGCCGGTAAACAGAATGGTCGTGTGCGATGAGCTTGGCACCATTGGTGATACAACACTGATCCCCTATCTCAATGGAACCCGGATAACAGGTATCGATGTAGGCCCCCCAAGAGATAAACACGTCCTTTCCGACTGAAACACCGAGCATGCGATAACGAACTCGGTTCAACTCCCTGAACGCGAGGGATAACCGGTACTTAATCTTGTTCAAGAGCATAGACTCAAACCTCTACCTCTGCCTTAAGCTTACCGCTTACAAGTGTAGCAATATCACCCACATTCTTAAGGGTCAACACTTCCGTGTCGCTGATCGCGATATTGTACCTTACCTCAATCAGAGTTACTAGATTCATGTGGGCGAATGAGTCCCATCCCTCGATATCCTTCGCAGTCATCGCTGGATTGAGCTCAAGGGTGTCATCGCAAAAAACTTCCCGGAAAATAGCTGTAAGAGAAGGAAAAGCCTGCATTTGAAACCTCCAAAATTGCTTAACTGCAAGACCTGTAAGGACAGTGGCGAGGTTAGATTTTCGGTGCGTCGCCAAACGCATCCGGCATCTTTGAAAAGGAAGGATGCGGGGACATCTGTGCGCAAGCGAGAAACATGAAAAACAGCGCAAGAACCAGGAAGTTATCCAGTACGTTCTCAGACATGGCGTACACAACCATCATGATAAAAACGATCCGGTCTTGATGCCTCAGGCGGTGAAAGCAATGCCAGAAGAAAGTGACAGTAAGAACAAAGCCTATGACACCCTGTTCGTATAGAACACGCAGGTAGTCGTTGTGGGGGAGAATTCCGAAGTCTATCACACTCCTGCCAATGCCAGCGCCAATTAGCACGGTCAACGGGTCCTTTGAGGCAAAAGCACCAAGAACGTTCGACCAATGGGAAAGTCGCCAAACAGCAGAGGTTTCGCCTGCAGTGTAGTTGGAAGTCAGAGATTCATAATCGACGCGATTCCGGGAGATGCTCTGGTAATTTGCGACAACGACCTCAGCCTGTGCACGAATCTTTTCGAAAAAATTAAACTTAGCGCCAAACTGCCCCGCTCCGACAACCACCAGCGCAAAAACAAGCAGAAAAAGCAGATGCCGAACCTTAATCCGGTCATGAATCTGGTACAGACAGGCAACAAGGAAGGCTAAAAAGGCACCGGTAGTAGCCGAGAGGTAGATGATGCCCAAAACCCCAAGAGCCACAATGACAAAAAAAATGTTGCTAAGGCGCCGCTCTCCGTAGTTGAAAAGAAGTATGATCATCGCCGTTTGTGCTAATCCGTTAGGGTTAACGAAAAGCCCGCGCAGGCGAACGTGCCCTCCATAGTCTTCAGTGTTGCCTGGCAACAGGGACAGACCAATAATCACCAAAAGAGAAAACAGAATTATGTACTGGTACTTACTGTCTCGGAGCGGTCTGTAGTTATATGAAACCATGAATATGTACAGAAAATAGCAGGCAATGCTTTTGACGAGGTACCCTGTCTGCTGCGGATCGAAATCTGCAAGTGTATTAACAGCCGACAGCGCCACGATCAAAAAAGCGATTGTAACGGTTACGTCCTTTTTAAAAGAAAACATGGAGCGGAAATTCGCAAGAAGCAGTAACAGCAGTAAGTTCATCGCCCCCAAAGAAAGTAGTTCGGCGTTTTCAGTGTAAAAGGCGACGATGAACAGTAAGCAGTAGACTGCATAACCTACAGATGGCGCTACCCACTCTGAACCAAGATTCCGGTTACTTCCAGCTATCATAAAGGGTTCCTAGGCTATTTTCCAAGAAAACGCAAAACGTTGCTTTTCATCAGAAATAGCAGGCGAGTAAATCCATTGAATCGGGTTCCCCACAGAAGATGACGAACAAAAAACGGAGCAGCGACTTTGCCAGCAAGAAGTTCCCTGCCCCGTGCCAGATTTCCAGCGATGACGTGCTGGCGCGCATTCTCAAGCTTCAGACGGCGGATATAGAGTCTAAGGTGATGCTGATCCGCGCGCGTACCGCTGCTCGTCAAAAAGAGTTCTGCGCTGCAGATAAAGGGGTGTTCGTCCCCGGACTCAAACCGCGTACAAGCACGATTCGTAGCATCGTGATGATAACAAGCGGCTGCGAGAGGGCTGTATGCCAACGGGAAGTTTGCGGCAATCCTCCCCCATAGGTCGACATCCTCCCCCATACGTCGACCCGCAAGGAAGCAGCCAATCTCTGAAAAAACCTTTTTCGGGATGCAGACGGCCGAGGAGCATACCGGCGCCTCGCCCAAAGCTGCACTCAAAAAATAAGACTCCACCTCCCCTTCCCACGGTGGTAAAGGGATTCCGTGCAGACGAAGAGGACGCCTTTTGCCTGCCGATACTATTTCGTACCCGGTTGCATAAAGGCCGGCATCAGGGAAAGATTTCCGCAGCCTGAGTACCGTCTGCAAAAAGTGCGGGTACCACGCATCATCTGCGTCGAGAAAAGCAATCAACTCTCCGGCGGCTTCCTGTATGCCCCGGTTCCTGGCCGCGGATACTCCACCGTTTGGCTGTCGAACCAACTTGACGCGGGCATCCTGGAACTCGAGCACGACCTGGGGACCCCGGTCAGTCGAGCCGTCATCTACGACTATCACCTCAAACGGCGGACATCTCTGCTCAAGTACCGAACGAAGAGCCCTGGCAATATAGTCAGCCTTGTTGTAAAGAGGGATCACAACCGTGATTCTTTCAGCGGTCATGGACCCAGCTCCAGTTTTTCAGGGCGAGTTCCTGAGCCCTTTTTACGGGGAGGGCAGGTAAAGGGACCACGCCAGCTACGGCTCGATCCAGTATCTGAATCACCTCTGCAGCGTCGAAATCTGCACTATCGAAGAGTGTGGATGGATCCGCTCCTATCTGCTCCGACCATCCGGCACATTTCGGATTGTATGAAAGCATGACCGTAGGGGTCTGAGTGAGGTAACCAAAGACCCCCGCGTGCAGGCGCATCGCCACCATCGCCTTCAGTTTGCTGATCTCGCGCAGAATAACCTGAGGGTCGGGATGATAGCGAACCAGACGCACAGACGATATTCCAGACAGTTCATTTAGAAGAGCCTCGTTGAGGCAACGGTCCCCGAAGTTGTCATGGCCGTTGAACTCAAAAAGGACAATTTCTTCGCCGTGGCCAGCCACTAAGCGCACCAACCGCAGCAACTCGCCTCTCCGACGCTTCTCTACCTCGAGGTTCCCGCCGACAAATCTTTCGTAGTCGCAAAGAGCGAAACCGATACCCGACCGCCGAGTTGGAGCAAGGTCTGTTCGGTCTGTCTGAGGTGCGGCGAGTGTCAGTAAGGGCGCAAGATCGAAGGTCAACGCACTTGGAACCTGAGGGGCAAGGGCACGTGCGAGATCCGCGCTCTCCTTGTCACGCAGTCCTAAAAAGTGGAAACGCCGCAGCAACTTCGCACAGTCACGCTCCGCCTGAGATGACCGAAACGGCCCAATGCTGACCCCCAACGCTGCATGAGGTCCTTTGCCACTCAAGCGCAAAAGATCCGAGACCAGACTCATATAGTGACATGAGTGAAAAACGGACCCTCCTCCCATGATTATGCCCTTTGACTGCAGTGCCCGAAGATAACATGACAACCGGTTCCTGCCGGGAAACACGGGGGCTGGCTTAAAAATGGGACGAACGGAGGCCCGCCACAGTTCAATGGGAACGGTAGTGGCCGTAGTCCAGAGGCGGCCTGCCTGGAGGAAATTCCGGGCTCCCCAGCACGACACACTTTGCAGTGCATCGTCCCCGGTGTTTTTCATGCCGTAATATCCTGCAATCAAATAGGTAGTCATGATGCGCCTTTTGTCTTTGAGAGCCTCGGAACCACTATGCAAAGCTCCTGTTGGGTCTCAACAGTGTCAGCATGTACTCCTTTTCAACCGAGGAAAGGACAAAAAGCCATAGTGACAGCAAATAGCCAAAGGAGATAACAACAACTAAGGTCAAAAGGCTCGGCAGTGAGTCAACACCTAACCAATGAGCGAGGTACCAGCAAAAAATTCCCAGCAACGCAGTGGCGCAAGAGATCGGCAGCAACTCTCGCATAAAGGTGCGGTAGGGCACGCCTATGATACGCGCAGCATACACCGGGGTAAAGACAACATTGCGCAGGGTCAAGACAAGAATTCCGGCAGCAGCGACACCGTAGAGCCCCAATTGAAGAAACTTGACAAAAAAGATGGCAAGCAGGAGGTTCACAACGCCTGCAATGACCTGGACGATACCAGGTACCTTGACGTTATTGGTGGCCATGGAAATATTGTGCAGCGGAATATAGCCGAGATTAATGCATAGGGGTGCAACCATAACAGTTAGCAGAGGAGCCAAGGCAACAAAGTCAGGTCCCAGCCAAACACTCAGGATCGGCTTGGCAAGGCCACTGATCAACCCGACCGGCAGGGCAATAAAAAGACCGAGATATTTGAGAGCATTGCGCGAATAGCTCACGAGCCCAGCGAGATCATTACGTGCGTAAAGATACATAATCGGAGGGCTCAACAGACCAGTGACGGTCAAGGCGAGGCCGCGCAGCAAAATTGACCACTGCACCAGCGAAGCATATCGCCCGCCGGATTCGGCGCCGAAGTACCAGTTCACCACCAGCAGGTCAATGTTGATCAGCAGCAGGGTCCCGACTTGGTTGACGCTGATCCAGCCACCAGAGTTCGCCAACTGTCGGAGACAGTGAAACCTTACCTGGCTCAACCTAAGAGAAAGTCCTGGAGTAAGCTTCCGCCAGGCAGCAATCGAAGCCAATAGTGAGAAAAGAGCCGCTAGTATCAGGCCAAGACCTACATGAAAGAGACGAGGTGCTGAAAATTTGAAGCAGACAATAACGAGGGCCACGCGGAGAAATAGTGATGCTGTGGCAATTCCACTGCGTATATCGAAACGGTTACGACAGAAGGTAGCAACCTCGAAAGGTGTGGTCACAAAAGAGATCAAAATCGTGCCGACAGTGAGTGTCAGTAGCCAACGGACCTCGTTTCCGTATCCATCAGGAACTCGTATGACGAGATCAGGAAAAGCAACGAGAAGAGCGCCAGGAAATACCATCAAAAGGGCGAGTCCCGCACTGCCGAAAAAAGAGGTACTGAAATACTGCGAGGCCTCCTCGTGCTGGTCGCGCTCGATGGCAACAGTGATGTAGCGGGCCACGGAGGCATTGATGACCAGCGCTGCGATTGTGAGGTAGGAACTGAGATTACTGGCCAGAGGAATGAAACCATACCCGGAGACGCCTAGATGACGAATGAGGTAAGGGGTAAAAAAAACTCCCACCATAATGTTGAGGGAAAAGCTCAAAACATTGGTGACGAGATTGGTAGACAGACGTCCCTTGCTTTTCATAATCAAACCTGCAGGTTCGCCCTTCCAAGCCAACACAAGGGACAGCGAACAGAAAATCCACAAGAAACATATCGGCTGATGTATGCCATCAGCCTCAGAGAACCGGAACCTGCCGCTGTAGAAAAAGCGCGCATTTTGTGACACATCCGACCGTTGAAACTACCATGCACGTTAAGAGAGGTCAACAAATTATGCAGAGATACCTGGTGCAGGGACAGAGTTTCCGGTTAGAAAGAAAATATCATCTCAGCATTTGGAACATCCCAGGTAAAGGGACAAACTTTAGAGATTTCCTCCAACGTTTTTCAGGAGCACTGCACAGAATAAGTAGTTCTGGCTAATAAATATCCACCGCTGCGGATTCCCTCCTGCCACGCCACACTCACTGGTCGAAAACACAAAAAAGAAGGCCTAGCGAAATTCGCTGGGCCTTCTCGAAACCATCGGTAAACAGTTATTTCAGATTCCAACTAGGGCTATTCCCGCCGAGCCGTTCGTGATCCCATAGAGCCAATCACTTCCTTGCTGGTTGCTGCTAGCCCACTGGCTTCCGTTGCCTGACTTCAAAACAATGCCTTCCTCACCGACCACGGTGAATGTACCGCTGTCAAACATTACACCCATAAGGCCATCAGAAACGCCAGAGTCCACCTGGGTCCAGTTCACTGCGTCGGAAGAAGTCATTATTGTCCCATCCCCACCGGCAACAACATACGTACCGTTACCATAGGCAGATCCGAACAACCAACTGGTGGTCCCCGAAGTTCGGGAGACCCAGTTCACTCCGTCATTCGACGTCACGATAGTACCCTCTTCCCCGACTGCAACAAAGGTATCCCGACAGTAGGAAACGCTGTACAGTAATTTGCCGCCGGAAAGATTTTTGCTGGTCCAGTTTGAACCATCCAAAGATGTTACCACGGCACCGTTGGCACCGACGGCAACATATTTCCCGTTACCGTAGCACACACTGTAGAGCATTTCTGAGCTGTGAGAATCAGTCGTTTGCCAGGTATTTCCGGTTGCGGAGTTCAGGACAGTTCCATCGGTACCCACGGCAACGAAAGTTCCATTTCCGTAGGCGACTCCCATTAAAGGATTGGAAGTACCTGAGTTTACGGTTTTCCAGGTAGAGAGATCTTCTGTGGTGAGTATTTTGCCTCCATCACCAACTGCAACGTATGTCTTGCTGCCGAAAGCGATACTCGCCAACTGCTCCCCTTGCTTCATCGTGAGTCGAGCTGCAGGCACTGTGGGAGTCACGTTACTGCCCTGCGTGGAACTTACTGCAGTCGGGGCTCCGGCACCCCCGCCCCCGCCGCAACCGGGAAGCAGAGCCATGGATAATGCCAGGACGGCAACCAAGGATGTACGCGAAGTCTTGTTGATCTGGTGTATGTTGAGCATGTTCGTTGCCTCCCGTGTGAGCGACCTGCTGATCACACGGTTACAACGTCAATGCCAGGACGCGTTTTTTTCAAATACGCGTGCAAGATGCTGGTATTAAAGCCTTACTCCAACCTTCCAACTTGATAATGAAAACGGATTTCCGCCTCACAGTGTGCAGCCACTGACCAGTTACTGTGAGAGTATTGAACTGCCTCTGTAAAGCGGGGGGCGTTGAGGTGCGGAAGCAAACGGGTTTATCAATGCACAGTCGTCGCAGTGAAAGTACGAGACTCTCAGCGACAACTCAAGGTTGAACAGTCCGGAGAGAGGTGAAGGGAGAAGACAAAAAAACGCCGAAATACCAGACAGGTACTTCGGCGACTTTCGGATACGATGCAAAGAGACGGACGACGGCTACTTCTTACCGAATTTCCACCACGGTTTGGGAGCCTCGTCGTCCAGGCCGTAGCCATAGCCGTAACCGTAGCCATAGCCGTAACCGGCGGCCCGACTGGTGCGGTCGGAGACCACGAGGCCGGCAACGGGCGCGGAAACCGCCAACAGGGTGTCCTTGGTGCGCTGAGCTGCCTTGACCGGCACTCGGCCGATCTCTACCACCATGACCACAAGGTCGGCCAGCCGGGTCAGGAGCGGGGCATCGGTCACGGCAAGCGCCGGAGGGGCGTCGATGACGATATGTGTGTACGTCTCGCGCATCTGCTCTATAAACCGCGCCATGGCCTGGGACCCCAGGAGTTCGGAGGGATTGGGCGGGACGATTCCCGCGGTTACGATATCGAGCCCGTCGATGGGGGTCCGCTGCACCACGCGCTTCGGCTCGAGGTCGCCGGCCAAGAGCCCGGTGAGCCCTTCCCCGCGCTCCAGGGCGAACTTGTCATGCAGCGTAGAGCGGCGCAGGTCGCAGTCGATAATCAGGACCGGGACGCCGGTCTGTGCAAGGGTGATGGCGAGGTTGGAGGCGACAGTCGATTTCCCCTCGCCCGGGAAGGTACTGGTGACCAAGAGCACCTTGTTGTTCTTGTTCACGGCACAGAAGTGCAGCGCGGTCCGCAGCGAACGAAACGCCTCGGAGGCCGGAGCCTTCGGGAGGTTGTGGGCGATGAGCGCCGCCTGCCCTCCCTCCTTGTCTTGGATGAAGGGGATGACCGCTAAAAGCGGCAGGCCAAGCGTCTTGCAGGCCGTCTCCGGGTCCTTGAGGGTATCGTCCAGGTATTCCCGGAAGAAGCAGAGCCCCAGGCCACACATCAGCCCGACTACCACACCAAGAAGGAGGTTCTTCCCTTTCTTCGGCGACACCGGCCGCTCTGCGGCGATAGCCGGATCGACCACGCTGATGTTGTTGATGGTGGAGGCCTTTGCAATGCGGGCCTCTTCGTGTTTTTGTAACAGAAAGGTGTAGATGCTGGCGTTCACCTTAGTTACCCGCAACAGCCGAGCCAGGTCCCGCTCAGCGGCGGGAAGCTTCCTCAGTTGCGCGTCGCTCTGGGCTATCTGCGCTGCCAGGGCCCGCTCCTGTGCCTGGACATTTTTCAGGGTGGTCTCGTAGGTATTCTGGATCTTGCGCTCGGTTTCGTCGATCTGCGCCTGGATCGCCTGCACCGCGGGGTGATTCTCGGTGCTCTCGGAAAGCCGTGCCTTTTTAAGAACCTGCAGGTCAGCAAGTTTGGCAGCCAATCCAGCCAGGACGGGGTCATCACGCAAGAGGGACGGAGCATAGGCAACTCCCCTGCGCCGGGCATCCTTGAGGGAGGCAAGGGCGAACTCGGCCTGCTTGCGCTGCAGACCAGCGTCGGCCTTCTGTTTTTCGGCATCGACCAGGTTCTGGATAAGTGCCTGGGCTTCGGTGTCCAGGTCGATAACCCCTGTGGTGCTCTTGTAACCTTCCAGGTTCTTCTCGGCGCGCTCCAACTCGTCCTTGGTACCCTTCAACTGGTCCTGGACAAACGCCACGGTACGGGTCGCCTCTTCGGCCCGCAGCGCCACCCCCTGGTCCAGGTAGACCTGCACCAGGGTGTTCACCACATCGCGGGCCAGGAGCGAATCGCGGCTGCGGTAAGAGATCGACATGACGTTGGTCTTCTTCCCGACCTCGCCAACCTTGATCTCCTTCATAAGTTTCTCAACTGTTTCGTAAAACTGGTGCTGGGTGAGCCGGAAGGTGTCCCCCTTGGCCCCCTCGAGGTCGCGGATCAGCAGCGTGATCCCCTTGCCCCGCAAAAGGACGCCGCTCGTCCCGCTCCCCAGCAGGTTACCGTCGGCATCGCGCACGGCATACGCGCCGCCGCCCTGAAGCTCGACCTGGTAGCTCGGCTCCTCCGAGCGCGGCGCGGTCGAGGCGAACTCCACCAGCTTGAAGCGCACCCCTTTGGAGCGCTTGTCGACACCCCAGTCCAGGTGCAGGGCCGACACCACCTTTTCGGCGTTGCTGCGCGATTTGAGTATCTCGATTTCGGAGTCGATCGGGGTGGCGTTGTTGAGCAACAGGTCGCCCATCTGGCCGACCTTCCCCTTGTCGTCCTTCACGAAGAGGGTTGCGGTCGACTCGAAGGTCGGAGGGACCAGGAAGGTGTAGAGGGCAACCAGCGAAAACACCGCCAGGAAGGTAATGACAAAGGTGGTGCGGCGCCGGAGGATGACCTGAAGGTAGTCCTGAAGATGGATCTCTTCCTGCTGTGGCTGGGGCAACTGCTGATTCATGACACATCCTGGTAGAGAAAGTTTCGGTGGTACTGCACCCGTACCGACAACCATACGCGGACGGGCCTCCGGGCTCGGCATACCCCGGCTGTTGAGAACCGGCTGCCTGGCCGGGGATCACGGCACCTTATCGGCAAAAGATCCGCGTAGTTTACTGACTGAGGAACTTGATGGAGACAAACGGCTGCAGCACCGCGCTTATGGTCTGCAGCGAGGGGAGGATGTCAGCGATCACGTCGTTCCAGGTGCCGAAGCCGCTTTTGGGGACGTAGACGATGTCCCCGTCAACGAGCTGCATGGGGAGGGCCTCGCCGCGCAGCACGAGGTCGTAATCGACCACCAAAAGCTCGCCCCGGGTCGCCGAGAGCGAACGGATGATGCGCACGTGATGGAAATCGAAGCCCGCATCGCGCAGCTCGGCGCTGGCGATCGCCTGGGCCAGGTTCATCCCGCCCGGCGGTATGGCAACCGACCCCGGTTTCTTGACCGCACCGAAGATGAAGACCAGCTGGTTGCGGCTGTCCGGGATGTAGATGCTGTCGCCACCCTTGAGCCAGATGTTCTGCCGCGCGTCGCCGTTGGTGAGCAGGCCGTAGAAATCGACCGGGACCACCTTGCCGTCCCGGGTCAGCCGCGCCCCCTTCAGGTTCGCGCTGGCGTCGAAACCGTTGCCGAGGGCAAGCCCCTGCAAGAGGGTGAGCGGGCGGTCCAGGTAGTAGGTCCCCGAGGCGCGGAATTGCCCGAGCAGGTACAAGGGCAGGCTCTTGTACTCGGCAACCTCGACCACCACCCAGGGGTCCTGCAGGTACTTCTTCAAGAGCCCGGTCAGCTTCTGCTCGACCTGGGCCAGGGTGAGCCCGGCCACCTGGACCGGCCCGAGCATCGGAACGTGCAGCATGCCGGCACCGTCTATCCGGCTTCCCTGCACCTTGCTGCTGCTGGACGGGCTCACCACGGTGAACTCGGGGCGGCCGCTCACGTTTAAAAGC
The DNA here is from genome assembly GCF_014193515.1 of Geomonas silvestris. Classification (GTDB taxonomy): domain Bacteria; phylum Desulfobacterota; class Desulfuromonadia; order Geobacterales; family Geobacteraceae; genus Geomonas; species Geomonas silvestris. Next base: position 25,626 of record NZ_BLXX01000008.1, read on the forward strand.
AGCACGTCCCCAACGCCCACCTGGTAGTTGGCGGGCGGCGACGTTTCGACGGGGAGCTTGCTCTCGACGGCGACCTCTTCGCGGGACAGGACCGGCGAATGGATCTCTCGCTTGGTTCCCGGCGCCAGATCGGTATAGGTTGCACAGCCGGATACGCTCAGACTCAGTGTGGAGATTGCCAGGGCCAACTTGCAGAATATGAATCGGAGCTTCATCGCATACCATCCTGAAACAAAGCGCGCCGGCTTTCGCCATTGCGCAATAAGAACATGAACAGCTTGGGTGGCGGGGTGTGTCGACTTTCACCGTCGGCTACATTGTTACAGTCGACGCTATCTGAGGAAACTTTTAACATCTGGAATCACTTAAGTCAATGATTTACCACCATTTTAATCTTAGCAGCGATTAACGCATCCATAAGTCGACCTATAAAAGACAGAGTGTGTCGGCACAGTGCGCCGTAAATAAAGAGCCCGACAGGGTTTTTGTCGGGCTCATAAACGGCGTTGACAGTAGGGCGGCTTGTTTGTTGAGTAGGAAAAAAAAGAGGCTTCCAGGAGACCAGCGGCACAAACTACCAGATTTCCTACAAAAACATGGCGAATTACCGGAACTTCCGGTACCACTCAAGCGCCACGTCGAGCCCCTGGTCGATGCTATGGGTGGGTTGGTAGCCAAGAAGCGTGCAGGCCTTGCCGATGTCGGCCTGGGAATGCATGACGTCGCCGGCGCGGAAGTTCCGATAGACCGGCGCGAACTTCTCCAGGTGCGGGTACTGGGGGGCCAGCCTTTCGCGCAACAACTCGAAGAGCTGGTTTAAGCTGGTGCGATCGTTCAGGGCGACGTTGTAGGCCCGGTTCACCGCGTCGGGATTTTGGCCGGTCGCCGCCAGGAGGTTCACCTGCACCACGTTTTCCACGAAACAGAAGTCGCGGCTGGTCTCGCCGGTGCCGTTTATGTACACGGCCTCGCCGGCGATCATGGCGGCGACCCACTTGGGAATCACGGCGGCGTAGGGGCCATTGGGATCCTGGCGGGGCCCAAAGACGTTGAAGTAGCGCAGTCCGACGCACTCGAGTCCGTAGTGGCTGGCGACCTGGTGCGCGTAGAGTTCGCAGACGTGTTTCGAGACGGCGTAGGGGGAGAGCGAGCGCCCGATCTCTTCCTCGAGCTTGGGGAGCGCCGGGTGGTCGCCGTACACCGCGGAACTCGAGGCGTAGACGAACCGGCGCACCTTGGCGTCCCGCGCGGCGAGCATCATGTTGAGCGTGCCGGTGACGTTGTTCTCGTTGGTGTTTGCGGGGTTGTCGATGGAGCGCGGCACCGACCCAAGCGCCGCCTGGTGCAGCACGTAGTCGGTCCCCTGGCAGGCGGCGGCACAGCTGGCGGGGTCCCTGATGTCCCCCTCGATGAACCTGAAACGCGCCCAGGCGCTCTCACCCACGAGCGATCGTACCTCGTCGAGGTTCGCCCGGCTCCCGGTCGAGAAGTTGTCCAGCCCTACCACCCTCTGGTCCAGGCGCAACAGGTGCTCGAGCAGGTTCGAACCGATGAAGCCCGCCACCCCGGTCACCAGCCACGAGCGCGGTTCGGCTCTCAACTGCCGCTTGAGATCTTCGTATGCTGTCACGCTCCCTCCTGTCTTACGTGAGTTCTCGCCGGATGGTAAAGAAGCAAAACAAGGGCCCCGCCGCTCTCAGCCACGGAAAGGTTCCCCCTGCCCCTCTCAGTCGTAAACCAGCTCTCCGGTCAAAAGCCGACGCGCGGCGCTCTCGCCGATGCTGGCCACCACGGTGTCGAGACCGCTGGCGAGGATATCCGAAAGCCCCTGGGAGGTATGGGCATCGCTCCCCAGACAGGAATAGATGCCGTTTTTCAAAAGCACGATGGCACGCTGGCGCACCACGCTGCCATACACCCCGGCAAAGCTCCCGATATTACCCTGGAACTTGCACCCCGACCGCTTGAGGTCCAGTACCAGGGAGCCCTCGAGGCTTGGATCCTTGCGCCTCCCCAGGACCGAGCTCAAGGTACCGAGCAAACCGGCCTCGTGGCGGGGAGGATCGAAGGCGGCACAGCGCTCGGGATGGGCGAAGAGCGGCAGCATCCCCAGCCGGCGCAACTGTATCGCCATGGCGGGGACCAGGTCTCCCGGCGCCCTGAAGGGGATCTCCACCAGAAGGTAGCGCGAGCCCCCCACGGTCAAGGCGCCCGGCACCAGGTCCATCAGGTACTCGTCGAAGTAGTGCTCGGTACCCGCCACCAGGTGCACCGGGATTCCGGCGTCCGTCAGCTGCGCTTGCAGGGCCTCTACCCCGCTGCGCACCCCGTCCGGACGGTTCTCGAAACCGCCCCTTATGAGGTGCGGCGTGCAGTGCACCGTGGAGAACCCGTAACCGGCGAGGATGCGCGCCATCTCGAGCGAGTCGTCGCCGTCGACGGCGCCATCGTCGATTCCGGGGACCAGGTGGCTGTGAAAATCTACGTAGCAGGTATCCATGGATCAGGTACTCGAGGTTTGTGGAGGTGGTCGGCAGACTACTGGCAGAGTATCCGCTGAAGTCGTACCGGAAACTCTGCGCGCGTAACCGGGCAGGGACAGGTTCGACAGCGACGAAGGTTAATGACTTTTCTTGAGCCGCTTCTTCTTAAGTAACATGTTGCCAACATCAAGTCAAACACCGCGACGGCAGGCCCGGTATTAACTGAGGCCGCGCCAGATCCATCCGACGCCGCTGCATACTGGCGCTGTTGCCAACTCGAGCACGGCAGGTATACTACAAGCGGCCCGGGAGATGCTCATGGAGATCAGCGCATATCTGGCAAACGACAACCTGCCGCAGTTTCTAGACACCCTGCGCGCCTTCGGCACCCTGCACGGCCCCACGCTCTCTGAGAGCGGCGTCTCCCTCTTTGCACCGCTCACCTCGCTCGACCGGCTCGACCTCGGTTACCGGCGCACCCAGATCCCCCCCAAGAAGTACCTCTTCCCGTTCCGCGACACCTTTCTCGAGTACCGCGACGGGCGCTACCGCTTTCCCTCGGGCGACAGTAAGCGCACCGTGCTATTCGGCGTCCACGCCTGCGACCTCGAGGCGCTCGCCTACCTGGACCAGGTCTTTCTGAGCGAACCCGAGGACCCCAGGTACGCGGAGCGGCGCGCGAACCTGCTCCTGGTCGGCATCTCCTGCACCCCGGACGACTACTGCTTCTGCAGCGAACCCGCGGGGAGCGCGAGGTGCGATCTCTTCCTTACAGAGCAGCAGACCGGCTACCTGGTGCAGGCGGAGAGCTCGGCGGGGGCCTCGATGCTCAAGGCAGCGGCGAAGCTTCTGGTTTCGGCCCCCCCTGCCCCGCCGCGCACCCCGGCTCCCTGCGTCATCCCCGCGCAGGACCCCGAACGCGCCTATTCCCGGGATCCCCTCTGGGACGAGTTTGCCCGCAGCTGCGTCGGTTGCGGCGCCTGCTCGGCCTGCTGCCCCACCTGCTACTGCTTCGACGTCAGGGAGAGCACGGGGTTGACCGGCGGCGGCAGCCGCTTGAGGGAGTGGGACAACTGCCTGTTCCAAAGCCACGGCGCCGTCGCGGGGGGGAACTTCCGCCCCGGGCGCGTGGACCGCCTGAGATACCGGTTCCTGCACAAGTACTGCGGCTTCTCCCCGCTTCAGGGGAGATCCTCCTGCGTGGGGTGCGGCCGCTGCAAAGAGGTCTGCCCCGTGGATATCGACCTGCGCGAACTGATCGGGAAAACGGCGCCGGAGCCGGGGGGAGGCCGATGATCGCCAACGCCGCGGAGCGCCATATCCCGTTCGCCGCGACGCTCGTGGGGCGTCGGGAACTGTCGCCGGACACGGCACTTTTCCGGGTCGCCCCGGAGCCCGCCGCCCTGGAACAACTCTCCGGCTTCCTCCCGGGCCAGTTCGTCCAGCTCTCGGTCCCGGGGGGGGGCGAGGTCCCCATTTCGCCGGCGGACCTGCCGGGGGAGGACGGCACGCTCGAGCTCTGCGTGCGGCGTGTCGGGCAGGTGACGGGGCTTCTGCACCAGGCGGCCGCCGGCCAGCCGCTCGCGCTGAGGGGGCCGTTTGGCACCGGCTTTCCGGTCCGGGAGATGACGGGGCACCCGGCACTGCTTTTAGCCGGAGGGCTGGGGATCGCCCCGCTGCGCTCGCTTTTGCTGCACCTGCTGCGCCACCGGGACCAGTACGGCGAGATCACCCTGATGTACGGGGCGCGGGAGCCCGGCCTCATGCTGTTTAGGGACGAGCTGGTGGGGCTTGCCGCTGCGCACGGGCTCAGGCTCTACCTGACCGTCGATTTCGCGCGAGAGCAGGCGGCCGGCGCGTATGCCTGCGCCATCGGGCTGTTGCCCGACCTGCTCAAGGGGTTCCGCTTCGACGCCGGGGAGAGCTACGTCGCGGTCTGCGGCCCCCCCCCGCTCTACCGCTGCCTGGTCGGCGAGCTGACCGGAGCGGGGGTCGCCCCCGAGCGGGTGCTTTTGAGCCTGGAGCGCCGGATGCGCTGCGGCATCGGGCGCTGCTGCCACTGCGCCATCGGGACCAAGCTCTGCTGCACCGATGGTCCGGTCTTCCGCCTGAGCGAGGTAGCCGACATCCCGGAGGCGCTATGAAAAAGCCCAGCCTCGCCATCGCCGGGCTTACCGCCTGCTCGGGATGCCAGCTCACGCTCTTTAACTGCGAGGACGAGCTTAGGGAGATCCTGGAGAGGTTCGAGGTGGCCTACTTCCCGATGGGGCAGAGCGATCCCGATCCCAAACGGCACTACGACGTGGCACTCGTGGAGGGGGCCGTTTCCACGCCGGGGGACCTCTCCGCGCTCTTTCACTTCAGAAACGCAAGCCGGCTGCTGATCGCCTTCGGCACCTGCGCCCTGCACGGCGGGATCGCCGCCCAAAAGAACCGAAGCACCCCCCGCCCCGCGCTGCTTCGGGAGGTGTACGGAGACCGGGCGCCCCAGCTGGAAAGCTTCCCCCCCGCTCCCTTCAAAAACTTCGTCAGCGTCGATGCCGCCATCACCGGCTGCCCCCCGGAAAAGGGGGACCTCCTGCGGCTTTTGGGGGCGGTACTCGCCGGCACCCTTCCCGCTTTTCCCAGCTACCCGGTCTGCCTCGAGTGCCGCAGCCGGGAAAATCTCTGCCTGCTTCTGGAACGAAACCAGCTCTGCCTCGGCCCGGTCATCCAAGGGGGGTGCAACGCCCGCTGCCCGGCGACCGGGATACCGTGCGAGGGGTGTCGGGGACCGGTTGAGGAGGCGAACGTGGCCCAGGAACTGGAGCTGCTCCTTACGCGCGGCTTCTCGAGGGAGGAGATCGAGCGCAGGATGAGCCGCTTCACCGTGGAGTGGGACTATGGGCAGCGTAGTTGAGGTGAATCCGCTTAGCCGTGTGGAGGGGCACGGCACCCTCAGGGTGTACCTCGAGGGGAGACACGTGGAGCGGGTGGAGCTCTGCCTGACGGAGTCGCCCCGGCTCTTCGAGGCACTGCTCCTGGGCCGCAGCTTCGCCGAGGTCCCCGACATCATCTGCCGCATCTGTTCGCTTTGCTCCACGGTACACAAGGTGACGGCGCTCCTCGCCGTCGAAGAGGCTTTAAAGCTTCCGGTTTCCCGCACCACGCGGCTCACCCGCGAGCTCATCCTGCACGGCGGCCAGCTGCAAAGCCATGCCCTGCACCTTTACTGCCTGCTGCTCCCCGACCTCCTCGAGGTGAAGGGGGTAGCGGACCTGGCGCGCCAGGCGCCGGAGCTGCTCAAGGCGGGCCTTGCGCTGAAACAGGTGGGGAACCAGATCCAGGAGGAGTTGGGGGGGAGGTTGATCCATCCGGTGAACATCACCCTGGGAGGGGTGGGTCGCCGGGCCTCGCGGGACACCCTGTACCGGTTGCGCGACGGGATCGAGAGTGTCCTCCCTATCTGTACCGACACCGTGCAGCTGTTCCGCCAGGGCTTCCCCTTCCCGCCCCTGTCGGCGCCACACTACCTGGCGGTGCAGACCGGCGAGTCCGCCTTTTCGGGGCGGGCACTCACGCTGGAATCCCTGCCGGGAATCCCGGTCGCCGGTTATCGGGAGGCGATCTCCGAGTGGCCGGTCGAGCACTCCCATGCCAAGAGCGCCCGGGTACGAGGCCTGGTTCCGACCGTCGGGGCGCTGGCGCGCCTGAACCTCGCGCCGCCGGCCGGGGGACCGGTCGGGGAACTCTTCAAGGAGGTGGGCGGCGCGGTCACCGGACAGGACCTGCGCGGGAACGCCCTGGCCCAGGCCCTCGAACTCTACCAATCGGCGCTCGCGGCCCGCGACCTGGTCGAGGAACTCCTGGAATACGACCCGGCCGACACCGGGAGCCCCCCGGTGCTTACGCCGGCGGCGGGGAGCGGGAGCGCTGCCTGTGAGGCCCCCCGCGGCGTCCTGATCCACGGCTACAGCTTCGACGCCTCGGGGCTTTGCCGCGCCGCCGATGTCATCACACCTACCTCGTTGAACCAACTGGCACTGGAGGAAAACCTGTTGGCGCTGGCCCACGGGATGGAAGGGGCCGAACCCGCGGTCCTGGTCGCCGCGCTGGAGCGCCTGGTACGCTGTTTTGATCCATGTATCTCGTGCGCGGTACATCTGGTTCAGCTCTAAGTTTTCGGGCTTACTGGGGAATCACCGGCACAAGAGCATCCGCCAGCAAAAGTGGTGCTAAAACAGCCAGATACAGGATGAAAAAAAGTGAACCAGCCTGCTTGACAGCAAAACGGAGGTTGCTAGACTTGGGCTGGCGACGCAAGGAAACTTGCCAAGCTAAGCTCTGGAATACTCGTTGCGTGCGGTTGAGTTCCCTGACTACCTTATCGAACCATGTCATCCCGGGTACAGCCGTGGTGAGCAGGCCCCCGAAGCAAAGGGGGAAGCCTGAAACGCCTTCTCGGGGTATATTGCGACAGCGGTCAGCAAACCCAAACCCAGCGTGTACGGTATTCCGGAGCACCAAAGAAATTGGCGTTAGAGGCAACGCGGAAAGCGACTTTTCTCATCCGCCAGGCGGCCAGCACCACCGCTTGAAAAAGGGGAGCAGCACCGGTCCGGCAGCAACCCTGGTCACCTCGAGCAGGAAACCCGCCCTCCGGAAAAACTCCAACCGACGGATCAGCAGAAAGTGTCCTCCTAACGCCAATCCCACCTAAAGGTCCATGACGCCCGTCATGGACCTTTTTTAGTTTCCCCAGGGCCATTAACGTCAACAAATTGGCGCTCGTCAAAAACAACGTGAAAAGTGGATAACTTATGAGGGGGAGTGTGGCGAAAGCAAGCTGGCAGCGGATCGTCTTCCACAAAACCTGTGGATAACCATGTGGAAAGGAGCCGTCCCGGGCGCTCTCAACGGAGCAATTCCTGCCGAAAATGGCATTTTGCCCAAAAAAGAGGCAGAGCCGGTGACAGCTCTGCCGGGGTGAGTTTATAGGGTCGATCCGGGATTGGCGCCCCTCCGTAGGCCGGCTTCCGACCCCGGCAGCAGGCTTAGGGGTGCTTCGGCTCCCCCTCGGCGAGCCCGGCAGCGAGGTCGGGGTAGCGCAGGGTGACGCCGAGTTCCCGCAGCATGCGGCCGTTGTCGAGGATGCGCGCCTCGGAGAAGTAGGTCAGCATCAAGGGGGTCATGACCCGGCGCGCCTCCTCCCAGTCGACCTGGGGCGGCCGGGGCAGCCCGAGGCAGTCCGCGGCGCGGTTGAAGTAGTCGGTCATCGTTGTTGGGTGACCGTCGCTTACGTTGTAGATGGCGCCGTCCCTGCCACGCTCAAGCGCCGCGAGGCAGACCCGCGCCAGGTCCTCGGCATGGATGCGGTTGGTCGGGCGGCAGAGATCTTCCCGAAGTACCGGCAGCCGGTTTTGCAGCTGCATAAACGGCAGGCGGTCGGCGGCGTAGATAGCCCCCACCCGCAGGACGACGACCGGCACCCCGTGCGCCCTCCCCCACTCAAGCGCCTGCTCTTCGCCGTCCAAGCGCCGCTTCCCCCTGCTGGTTTGGGGCTGCGCCGGGCTCTCCTCGGTGACCACCTCCCCCTGGCAGTCGCCGTACACGGCGCTGGTGCTCAGGTAGACGAGCTTGGCGGGTGCCGCACCGGCGGGCAGGGAGGCCAGGAAGTTGCGCATCCGGGTCTCCTGGTTCCCGCCACCCGGCGGAGGCGCGAGAAAGATCACCCCGGCCCCCTTAACCGGAAGGCCCGCAAGCGAGGCCGGATCGTCCAGGTCCGCCGTGTGCAGTTCCACCCCGTCCATGCCGGTCCCCTTACGGTTCAGCGCGCTGACCCGGCGCCCCTCCTCCCGGGCCAAGGTTGCAATACGCTTTCCTACATAGCCAAACCCGATGATGAAAAGATGTTCCACATGCCACCTCTTTGGTCACGTTTTCTTGCGGCGCAGCGCTCCCGCCCCCCTCCTATCTAGCAGAATACGCTGGGGACTGCCAGCAAAAACGCCCGGAAGTGCCTCGTAGTAAATACGATTCAACCTGCTACAGTTAAACCGTTGACGAGGAGGACCCTGATGAGGCACTCTACTTGCACTCACCTCATGGTGCTGTTGCTGGCAGGTCTGGCGGGAAGCGTGGCCGAAGAGGCACACCCCCAGCCCCCCCCGCTGGACCAGGAAGAGTACCTGGACGCGGAGGACTGGTTCATCTCGGGGCTCGCGCTGAACGGCGCCGGCCGCTACCAGGATGCCGCCCTCGCCTTCGCGCGCAGCCTGGACATCAACCCCGAGAGCGCGGCGACCTGGCTCAACCTGGGTACTGCGCAGGCCCTGTCCGGCGACTTCGACCAGGCGATCACGCACCTGAAAAAGTCGCTGCAGCTGGAGCCGAAACTCGCCCTGGGCTACTCGAACCTGGCCGAGGTGTATTTCCGGGTCGAGCAGTACCGGGAGGCCGCCGAGGCGTACCAGGAGCTCCTCGAGCTCACCCCCGGGGACAGCAACGGGCACTACAAGCTGGGCCTTTGCTGGCTCTACCTCGGGGAGCCCGGCAAGGCACAGGGGGAGTACCTGGCGTTGAAACTGTTGGACCCGGACCTGGCCGGGAAACTCATCCAGGCAATAAACCAGCGCGGCAAATAGCCGTGGAGCCCAACCTACCATGCATATCAGCCCCCTCGTGACCGACCTCTACGAACTCACCATGCTTGCCGGGTACCTCGACCAAGGGATGCACGAGCGCCCCGCGGTATTCGACCTCTTCTTTCGCACCAACCCCTACCAGGGGGGCTACGCGGTATTCGCGGGGCTGGAAACCGCCCTTCAGTACCTGGAGGAGCTCCGCTTTAGGGAGGCCGACCTCGAGTACCTCGCTCGCCTCAAGCTCTTCTCCCCCGACTTCCTCTCTTACCTGGAAAGCTTCCGCTTCAGGGGGCGCGTCACCGCCCCGCCGGAAGGGAGCGTAGTCTTCGCCCGGGAGCCGCTTTTGACGGTCGAGGGGGGGCTCGCAGAGGCGCAGTTCGTGGAGACGGCGCTTCTCAACGTGATCAACTTCCAGACCCTGGTGGCCAGCAAGGGAGCGCGTATCAACCACGCGGCCGGCGGCGCCCAGGTCATGGAGTTCGGCCTGCGCCGCGCCCAGGGCCCCGACGGCGGCCTCAGCGTGGCCCGTGCCGCCTACATCGGCGGGGTGCGCGGTACAAGTAACGTCCAGGCGGGTCAGGTGTACGGGATCCCCGTGAAGGGGACCCATGCCCACAGCTGGATCATGGCCTTTCCCGACGAGCTGACGGCCTTTCGCCGCTACGCCGAGGTCTTCCCCGTGGGGTGCATCCTGCTCATCGACACCTACGACGCCCTGAAAAGCGGGCTCCCCAACGCGCTTACCGTCGCGGCGGAACTGCGCGAGCGCGGCCACGAACTCTTCGGGGTGCGCATCGACTCGGGGGACCTGGCCTACCTGTCGCGGGAGGTGCGCAAGGCCTTCGACGAGGCGGGCTTTCCCGGGGTGAAGGTGGTGGCATCGAACGAACTGGACGAGCACGTGATCGAATCGATCCGCGCCGAAGGGGGGCGGGTCGACATCTACGGCGTGGGGACCCGGCTCGCCACCTGCGCCGGCGAAGGGGGAGGAGCCCTGGGCGGGGTCTACAAGCTGGTGCAGGTGGATCACTCCCCCAAGCTCAAACTCACCAGCGACGTCTCAAAGGCGACCCTTCCCGACCACAAGACCGTGCTGCGGGTCGTGGACCGCCAGGGGAACTTCGTCCAGGACGTGATCACCTTGCGCGGCGAGGAGCTCAAACCGGGCGACCTGGTCTACGATCCGGGGAACCCGCTGCAGCAGGTGCGCATCCCGGAGCAGGCCGGTTTCCTCGAACTGCGCGGCGTCGTTATGGAAGAGGGCAGGCGCTGCCAGGCGCCGGAGACGCTGGACGCCGCGGCGGACCGCTCCCAGCAGGAGCTCTCCCGGCTCCCGGCGGGGTGCCTGCGCCTGATCAACCCGCACTTCTACAAGGTCTCGATCAGCGCGGGGCTGAACCAGCTCAGGCTCAGCCTGATCACCGAGGTCAAAGACAAATTCAAGACGAGGCGCCCGTGAGACAGCGACCCGGAAAGGAGGCCTGATATGCACCGCAGAGCGGCCCTGCTCATCGTCGACGTCCAGCTCGATTTCTGCCCGGGCGGTGCCTTGGCCGTGGCCGAGGGAGACGCCGTGGTCCCCGTGCTGAACCGCTACATCTCACTTTTTTGGAAGCGGGGCACCCCGATCTTCGCCTCGCGGGACTGGCACCCGGCCCAGAGCGTGCATTTCCGGGACAACGGCGGCCGCTGGCCGGTGCACTGCGTCCAGGAGGCCCCGGGCGCCGAGTTTCACCCGAAGCTCCTGCTCCCCGAGGGGACCATCGTGATCTCCAAGGGGCTCACCCGCTGGGACGAGGGGTACTCGGCCCTGCAGGGGGTAACCGAGAACGGCACCCCTTTCCCGATGCTCCTGCGCCACATGGGCCTGGACCGGCTCTACGTGGGCGGGCTGGCCACCGATTACTGCGTGAAGGAGAGCGTGCTCGAAGGGCTCAAGGAAGGGTTCGACGTGACACTTCTGGCGGACGCCGTGCGTGCGGTCGATCTGACGCCGGGTGACGGAGCCCGCGCCGTCGAGCAGATGCGCGCAGCCGGCGCGAGCGTGGTCACCCTCGAGAGCATCGCCGAGGTATTCGCCATCGAAGCGGGCGGCCCGGGCCCCGGACCTCTGTTACGTTCCTAACCCGCCGCAGCGCCGGCCGGATGAATCGGCAACGCGGGGCCCCCAGCACCACCCGGCTAACCTACGGTTTTCTTTCCAGTCATACAAAAATATGCTCCCCTCAAAATAACGGCGAGGCGGGGCATTTTTTTTTGACAGCGGATTCGAAACAGGCTAGATTACGGCACATTAAAAAAGTTCCGCCCGAGGAGCCCCAGCATGATCAAGACGAACAACCTTAAGATCAAGAGCATCACCCCCATCATCGCGCCTACCGATTTGAGGCAGGTGTTCCCCATCTCGGACGAATCGAGCGCCTGCGTGAGTGCGAGCCGCGCCGCCATCATCAGGATCCTGCGCGGCGAGGACCGTCGCCTGATGGTGGTGGTCGGCCCCTGTTCGATCCACGATCCCAAGGGTGCGCTCGAGTACGCCGAGAAGCTGGCCGCCCTGTCGCGCGAGGTCTCCGAGGAGCTGCTCCTGATCATGCGGGTCTATTTCGAGAAGCCGCGCACCACCGTCGGGTGGAAGGGGCTCATCAACGACCCCGACATGAACGGGAGCCACCTGATCTCCAAGGGGCTCGGGACCGCCAGAAGCCTCTTGTGCAAGATCACCGAGATGGGGCTGCCGGTCGCCACCGAGATGCTGGATCCCATCACCCCCGAGTACCTGGCGGACCTCCTCTCCTGGGGGGCCATCGGCGCCCGCACCACCGAGTCCCAGACCCACCGCGAGATGGCGAGCGGTCTCTCCTTCCCGATCGGGTTCAAAAACGGCACCGACGGTAACCTGCAGATCGCCTTCGACGCCATGAAGACGGCACTGCACCCGCACAGCTTCCTGGGTGTGAACCGCGACGGCCTCACCTCGATCGTGCAGACCACCGGGAACCCGGACGTGCACATCGTCTTGCGCGGCGGCAACAAGCGCCCGAACTACTATCCGGAGGACATCGCCAAGACCGAGCAGATGCTCGCGAAGGCGGGACTGCAGCCGACCATGATGGTGGACTGCAGCCACGGCAACTCGGAGAAGAAGTTCGAGCTGCAACCGGAGGTGCTGAAAAGCGTGGTGGAGCAGATCGAGGCCGGCAACCGGAGCATCTCGGGGGTCATGATCGAGAGCTACCTGAAGGAAGGGAACCAGCCGCTTCCCAAGGACCTCTCGACGCTGGAGTACGGGGTTTCCATCACCGACAGCTGCATCAACTGGGAAACCACCGAGGCGACCCTGCGCGAGGCGTACGCGAGGCTCAAGTCCTGCGGCGGCAGGCGGGCTTCGTAGCTGCTGACTTTAGTGGCTGAAGGCTTGTTTTAGTGAAGGACAAATGGGACGAAAGCGACCTTAAGGACGAAAGAGACTTGGGGACTTGAGGACCTGAGGACGGGTAAAGAGAAAGGCCCCGACAGATGCTGTCGGGGCCTTTCTTGTGTGACAATGGCGTGAGGAGTTACTTCGCGGTCACCAGGTAGAGCGGCTTGATGAAGGTCGCGTCGGTTGCGGCCTTGACCTTCTCGACCACCTCGGGAGAAACCTGGGAATCCAGCGACAGGATGACCATCGCCTCACCCTTCTTCTCGCGACGACCCAGGTTCATGGAGCCGATGTTGATGTCGTGCTCGCCCAGGATGGTGCCGATCCTGCCGATCATGCCCGGGCGGTCGCCGTAGGCCAAAAGCAGCATGTGCTCCTCGGGACGGAAATCCATCTGGTAGTCACGCAGCTTGACGACGCGCGGCACCCCCTCGAACAGGGTACCCGAGATGAGACGCTTCTCGCCGGAGCCCTCGATGGTCAGGGTGATCATGTTGGAGAAGGCCTCCGACTGGCTGCTCTTCGCCTCTTCCACCACGATCCCCATGCGGTCGGCAACCAGCTGCGCGTTCACCATGTTCACCTCTTGCTCGACGCGACGGTTCAACAGGGCCGCCAGGCCGGAAACGGTGATCGGGGTGCAGTCATGCTGGGCCAGACTGCCCGTGTAGGAGAAGGTGATCTTGTTCAGGTTGCTGCCCACCAACTGGATGGCAAAGTCGGCCAGCACGTTCATGAGGGTCAGGTACGGGCGCATCTGATCCATGAGCGAGGCGTCGAAACGCGGGATGTTCAGGGCGTTATCCACCGGTTGCTCGTTCAGGTAGTGGATGATCTCGCGGGAGACGTCCACCGCCACGTTTACCTGGGCCTCGAAGGTGTTGGCGCCCAGGTGCGGGGTAACCACCATCTTCTCGTGGCCGATCAGCTTCTTCAGGGTCTCGCTGTCGGGGGGTTCCTGGCTCCAGACGTCGAAGGCTGCACCGGCCACCTTGCCGGAGTCGAGCGCCTCGAGCATCGCCTCTTCGTTGATGATGCCGCCGCGCGCCGCGTTGATGATGATCACCCCCTCCTTCATGGCGGCCAGTTCCTTCTTGCCGATCATGTCGCGGGTTTCGTCGGTGAGCGGGGTGTGCACGGTGATGATGTCGCAGGTCTTGACGACCTCGTCCAGGGTGACCAGCCGAACACCCAGGTCGTGCGCCCTCTTCTCGGCGATGTAGGGGTCGCAGGCGATCACGTCGCACTCGAAGGCCTTCAGGCGGGTAGCCACCCGGCCGCCGACCTTGCCCAGGCCGATGACGCCGGCCTTGCGCCCTTTCAGCTCGTAGCCGGTGAAGGGAGCACGCTTCCAGGCGCCGCCTTTAAGGGAGGTGTTCGCCTTGGTGACGTTGCGGCAAAACGAGAGCAAGAGCGCCATGGCGTGCTCGGCGGCGGAGTTGGTGTTGCCGAAGGGGGCATTGACCACGATGACCCCCTTGGAGGAGGCGTAGTCTACGTCGACGTTGTCCACACCGACGCCGGCGCGGGCTACCATCTTCAGCTTGGTCGCCGCGTCGAGCAGGGGCTTGTCCACCGTGGTGCCGCTTCTGGTGATGATAACGTCGTAATCGCCAATGATAGAGTAGAGCTCTTCCTTCTTAAGTCCCAGCCGCACATCCAGCTGCACGCGTGGATCCTGCTGCAAAAGCGCCAGTCCTTCCTGAGCCACCTCATCGGTTACGATAATCTTCATTGCCACTCCTTTTGGGTTTTGAGTTTCACTCTGTGCCAGGCGCTATCTGGGCTGCTGGGGCAGCGAGCGCCGGCGGCTTCAGTATCGATTGTGTCACCGGGTCTTGGCGTTGCGGACAAAGGCCCTTACCTTCACGGGATCCTTGCGCCCCGGTGCCGCTTCGACTCCGCTTGAGACATCGACGGCATAGGGGGCCACGGAGGAGACGGCCAGCGCCACGTTGCCCGGGGTGAGTCCGCCGGCCAGGATGATCGGGCCGTGCCCTTTAGCGGCACTGGCCAGGTCCCAGTCGAAGCGCTCGCCGGTACCGCCGTATGAGTTGGGAGAGTAAGCGTCCAGCAGGTAGCCGGCGACCCGGTAGTCGGTCAGGGCGGCAAGGCTTTCCGCACCGCGAACCCTGAATGCCTTCATCACGCGCCTGGTCACTGCATCACAGTAGGAGGGGCTCTCCTCACCGTGCAACTGGATCAGGTCCAGTCGGCAGCGCTCGGCGGTGGCATTGACGTATTCCAGAGGAGCGTTGACGAAGAGACCGACCACCTGCACGAAGGGAGGAAGTCCTGAGATGATAGTCGCCGCCTGCTCGATAGTGACGCAGCGCGGCGATTTTTCGAAGAAGACCAGGCCCAGGGCATCGGCCCCGGACTGAACTGCCATGAGGGCATCGTCAAGCGTTGTTATACCGCATATCTTAACTTTTGTCATCGCCGTATACCCTTAAAATCGCTCAACATGGCTCGTTCGGGAGAGCGCTCCCGGGCTGCGTTCCCACGCCGGAAGGCAAGCCTCCCCCACCCCCCTGCCCCCTCCCGCAAGGGGCGGGGGTGAGGCGGCCAGGTACGGGCGGATGATCATGCGCCCCTACAGCGAGACCTTGGGGAGCCGCTCCAGGGCCTCGCGGATCTTCACCTCGGGGTACTCGTAGTCTTCGAGGTTCCCGGAGAGGAAGGCGTCGTAGGCGCCCATGTCGAGCTGGCCGTGGCCGGAGAGCCCGAACAGGATGGTCTTCTCTTTCCCCTCTTCCTTGGCGAGCACCGCCTCGTCGATGGCAGCCCGTACGGCGTGGGACGACTCGGGCGCCGGAACGATCCCCTCGCAGCGCGAGAAGAGGAGCGCCCCCTCGAAGCACGCGGTCTGCCGGTAGGCCTTCGCCTCGATCTCACCCGCATGGTAGAGCTGGGAGACCAGCGCGGAGTCGCCGTGATAGCGCAGCCCGCCGGCGTGGATCCCCGGAGGCATGAAGTCGTGGCCGAGGGTGTACATCATGGTGATCGGGGCGAGCTTCGCGGTATCGCCGAAATCGAAGGCGTAGACCCCCTTGGTGAGGGTCGGACAGGAGGCGGGCTCGACCGCCAGGCAGCGCACCTTTTTCCCGTTGGCGCGGTCGGCCAGGAACGGGAAGGAGAGACCGGCGAAGTTGGAACCGCCGCCGCAGCAGGCGATCACCACGTCGGGATAGGCGCCGGCCAACTCCATCTGCTCCTTGGCCTCCAGGCCGATCACGGTCTGGTGCAGGCAGACGTGGTTCAACACGCTCCCCAGGGCGTAGTTGGTGTCCTCGTGGGTCGCCGCATCCTCGACCGCCTCGGAAATGGCGATCCCCAGGCTCCCCAGGTTGTCCGGATCGTGCGCCAGGATGGAGCGCCCGGCGTTGGTGAACTCGGACGGGGACGGGTGTACGGTGGCCCCCCAAAGCTGCATCATGCTCTTGCGGTAAGGCTTCTGGGTGCAGGAGACCTTCACCATGTAGATGGTGCACTCGAGGCCGAACATCGAGCAGGCCAGCGCAAGCGAGCTCCCCCACTGCCCGGCACCGGTCTCGGTGGCCAGGCGCCGGATGCCGGCCTGCTTGTTGTAGTAGGCCTGCGGGATGGCGCTGTTGGGCTTGTGGGAGCCCGCCGGGGAGACCCCTTCGTACTTGTAGAAGATCTTCGCCGGGGTGCCGAGCGCCTCTTCCAGCCGCTTGGCCCGAAAAAGCGGCGACGGGCGCCACAGCTTGTAGATCTCGCGGACCGGGTCCGGGATGTCGATCCAGCGCTGGCTGGACATCTCCTGCTCGATGAGCGACATCGGGAAGATGACACTCATCTCCTCCGGCGTCACCGGCTTCATGGTCTGCGGGTTGATCACCGGAAAAAGCGGCCCCGGCATGTCGGGGATGATGTTGTACCACTGCTTCGGGATGCGCGACTCGTCGAGTATGAACTTGGTGCTCATGGGCCACTCCTTTTCAGCATTGATAGCAAATTGGTATCTCGGCACTGAGGCGGGCGCTCCTCCCCTACCCCACTAGCTCCTGGAGTTTGGCGCCGATGTCGGGCTCGCGCATCAGCGACTCGCCGATCAGGAAGGCGTGCACCCGCTGTCCGCTCAGGCGTTCGATCTCCTGCCTGGTGGTGATGCCGCTTTCGGCAACCACGAGACGCCCCGGCGGGACCAGCTTGGCCAGCCGCTCCGAGGTGGCAATGTCAACGACGAAGCTCCTGAGGTCGCGATTGTTGATGCCGATCAGGTTGCAGTCGGTCTTAAGCGCGACCTCCATCTCGGCCTCGTCGTGCACCTCGAGAAGCACGTCCAGCGACAGTTCCCGCGCCAGCGCGCTGAACTCGCGCAACTGCGGCAGCTCCAGCATCGCCGCGATGAGCAGGATGGCGTCGGCACCGGCGGCGCGCGCCTGGTAGATCTGGTAGGGATCGAAGATGAAATCCTTGCGCAAGAGCGGCAGGCTCACCTGCTCCCGGATCAGCGCCAGGTATCCCAGGTGCCCCAAGAAGAAGTGCTCGTCGGTGAGGACGGAGAGGCAGGTGGCGCCGTTGTCCTGGTAGATGAGCGCGGTCTCCAGGGGATCGAAGTCGGGTCGGATCACACCTTTGGAGGGGGAACCTTTCTTCACCTCGGCGATGATCGGGGTCCAACCGGAACCGCAGGCGTTGACGATGGCAGCCTCGAAGCCGCGCGGCTGGTCTTCCAGGTCGGCGATGCGCGCCTGTACCTCGGCAAGCGGCATGTCGGCCTTGGTCCGGGCCAGCTCGCCGACTTTATAGTCGACAATTCTCTTGAGAATATCGGGGATGTCGCTCATGGAAACGGTTTCCTTAAATGGTTTGGGCGGCGCTTAAATGACCCATGGGACGCAGTGGACGTAAGGGACACAAAGGAGCTGGGATCGGTGGTGGAAACCGCCGGACCGCCCTTGCCGCTCCTACTCAGCTTGGTTGGTGAACGCCACCAGTTTTTCCAGTTGTGCCGCGGCGCGGCCACTATCGATGGCGTCGACCGCGAGCTGCAGCCCTTCTTTGGCATCGCTCGCCTTGCCGGCCGCCACCAGGGCAAAGGCGGCGTTCAAAAGCACCACGCGGCGCTTCGGCCCATCGACGCCGGTAAGGACGTCTTTCACGATGGTCGCATTCCCTTTGGCATCGCCGCCGCTCAGCTCTGATGGAGCACAGGAGGCAAGTCCGAACTCCTCCGGTTTGATCACCCGCAAGGTGACGCCTTCAGTGGTCACCTCGGCTATCCGTGTCGGGCCGACTAGGGTGATCTCGTCCATACCGTCGCTGCCGTGCACCACGAAGCCGCGCTTGCAGCCCAGTTTGTGCAGCACGTGCCCCAGCTTCTCCACGAGGTCCTCGCGGTACACCCCGAGCACCTGGCAGTCGGCGCCGGCCGGGTTGGTCAGGGGACCCAGGATGTTGAAGATGGTGCGGATGCCGATTTCGCGGCGCGGTCCGATGGCATGCTTCATGGCGCCGTGCAGTGCGGGGGCGAACAAAAAGCCGATGCCGATCTCGGCGATGCTGCGCTCGACGGTTTCCGGCGTGATGTTCAGGTTGACGCCCAGCGCCTCGAGCACGTCAGCGCTGCCGCAGGACGAGGAGACGGCACGGTTTCCGTGTTTGGCCACCTTGACGCCGCAGGCGGAGACCACGAAGGCGACCGTGGTCGAGATGTTGAAGCTGTTGGTGCCGCTGCCGCCGGTGCCGCAGGTGTCCAGGATGGTTTCCCGGTCGATGTTGATGTCGTCGCGGTCGATGTCGAGAACGCTCTTGCCGACCCGGATGGGCAGAGCCCGCTCGCGCATGACCCTTGCCGCGCCGGTGATCTCGTCAACCGTCTCGCCCTTCATGCGCAGCGCAGTGATGAAAGCGGCGATCTGGGCCGGAGTGGCGCCGCCGGACATGATCTGGTCCATCACCTCGATCATCTCCGGTTCGCTCAAGTCCTCCCGCTCGACTACCCGCGCTATGGCCTTGCGTATCATGGGTTCTCCCTAAAACCTACGTGCAGGTTTGCTTCTAGCGCCTCGACATATCCAGGAAGTTCTGCAGCATCTGGCGGCCCCCCTCGGTGAGGATCGACTCGGGGTGGAACTGCACCCCCCAGATCGGTAGGGTCTTGTGCTGCATCCCCATGATCTCGCCCTCGGCAACCCACGCGGTTACTTCCAACTCTGCGGGAAGCGTCTCGCGCTCGACGATGAGCGAGTGGTAGCGGGTGGCCTGGAAGGGGTTGGGGAGCCCGGCGAAAAGCCCCTTGCCGTCGTGCAGGATCGGCGAGGTCTTGCCGTGCATGAGCGTGGCGCTCTTGATGACCTTGCCGCCGAAGGCGTAGCCGATGGACTGGTGCCCCAGGCAGACGCCGAGGATGGGGATCTTGCCGGCGAAGTGGCGGATCACCTCGACCGAGATGCCGGCCTCCTCGGGAGAGCAGGGACCCGGCGAGACGACGATCCGCTCAGGTTTGAGCGCCTCGATCTCCCCGATGGTGATCTTGTCGTTGCGAAAGACTTTGACCTCTTCCCCCAGCTCGCCCAGGTACTGGACGATGTTGTAGGTGAAGGAGTCGTAGTTATCTATCATCAGAAGCATTGCGTACCTCTTTTCACTCTAGTCCAGCCCTTTTTCCGCCAGTTCGATCGCCTTTACCACCGCCTTGGCCTTGTTGACGGTTTCCATGTATTCGGCGGCAGGGTCTGAGTCGGCGACGATACCGGCTCCGGCCTGCAGATGGACCTTGCCGTCCTTCACCACTAGGGTCCTGATGGCGATCGCCATGTCCATGTTGCCGGAGAAGGAGAAGTAGCCGACGGCACCGCCGTAGACCTCGCGGCGCACCCCCTCGAGTTCCTCGATGATCTCCATGGCCCGCACCTTGGGGGCGCCGGAGAGGGTGCCGGCCGGGAAGGTGGCCCGCACCACGTCGAAGGCGTCCTGCCCCGGCGCGAGTTCCCCCTGCACGTTGGAGACGATGTGCATCACGTGCGAGTAGCGCTCGATCACCATCAGCTCGGAAACCTTGACGCTGCCGATCCCGCACACGCGGCCCAGGTCGTTTCTCCCCAGGTCGACCAGCATGACGTGCTCGGCCCGCTCCTTGGGGTCTGCCAGCAGCTCTTCGGCAAGTGCCGCATCGGCCGCCGGGGTCGCGCCGCGCGGGCGGGTGCCGGCGATGGGGCGCAGCTCCACCCGGTCCCCTTCCTTGCGCACCATGACCTCCGGCGACGCCCCAACCACGACGGTGTCGTCCAGGCGCAGGAAAAACATGTACGGCGAGGGGTTCAGGGTGCGCAGCACGCGGTAGATGTCGAAGGGATCGACGGTGAGCTCGCCGGAGAAGCGCTGCGAAAGGACGACCTGGATGATGTCGCCGCTGCGCACGTACTCTTTCGCCCGGGTCACCCAGGACTCGAAATCTTCACGCCGCACGTTGGAGGTGAGCGTGACATGGCCCGAGGCCGGCCGGCGCTCCTCAAACGCCAGCGGCGCCTTCAGGCGGGCGATCAGCCCGTCGATCTTGGCGACCGCATCGGCGTAGGCCTGTTCCGGGGTCAGCGAACCGTCCAGGTGCGCGTTGGAAACCACCTTGATCTTCTGGCTCAAACTGTCGAAGATCACCATGGTGTCGGTGATGATGAAGTAGGCGTCGTAGGCGTCGATCTCGCGGCGGTTCTGGTCGGGAAGTGTCTCGAAGTGCCGCACCGCGTCGTAGCCCAGATACCCTACGGCACCGCCGAAAAACCGGGGGATCCCCGGGACCTCCACGGGGGTGTAGCGCGCCATGTACTCGCGCACGAAATCAAGCGGAGAGACTTCCTCGACGCGACGCACCGCTCCTGCTTCGACGACCTCGACCCAGTTGTCCTTGCCGCGGATCACTACCGCCGGCGAGGACCCCAAAAAGGTGTAGCGCCCCCACTTCTCGCCCCCCTCGATACTCTCGAGCAGAAAGCCGAAGCGGCCGTCGTCGATCTTCTTGAAGGCTCCTACCGGAGTGTCGAGGTCGGCGAGGATCTCGCGGTACACCGGGATCAGGTTGCCTGCGCTGGAAAGGGACGTGAATGTCGTGAAGTCTGGATGATACATGGGGCTCCTTGCTTGGCGGCCGGGGTTCATACGGAGGGAGCCATTCCCTGGTCAAGAATGGAAATAGACCAACTTTAGTAGCATAGGCGGCTTAAAGAGTCAAGGAAACTGGGGGTTTCAGCGCACTGCCGAGTCAAGAAAGGCGCGAAGTTTGCCTCAGCTTGACATTTGTTGCGGCATGATAAATAGTGAGCCACGTCGGCACACATTAAACGATCCCGTACTACTAGAGAGACCTCCCGTGCCACTGCTGACAGAGTTCAAACATCGCTTCGGCAGGTACGCGCTCAGCGTCGTTGAGTGGATCGTCGCTTTCAAGCGCTCGACCGAACGCCTGCTGCCGGGGACCTGGCGCATCAAGCCGGAAGGGAACATCGCCCTCGAGCGGCTCACCGACCGGTTCCCCCGCTACCTTTGCGCTCCCCAGGGGGGCGTCGCCTGCGGCGAGGGGTGGTACCCGGTCGTGTGGGACCTCTGCACGGCGATCGAGGCGCTGGAACACCTGGGGATGCCGCGGGTAACCGGGGTGCACGCCGAGGAGCGCCTGGGTGGGCTCTTCCTGCGCGCCGCTTCCAGCTCGTTCATCGTAAGGGAGCTGACCCGTGAAGCCGAACTGAAAGCGGCGGCGACCTGCGAGGAGTGCGGCAACCCGGGATCGCTCAAGATCGGGCACGGGTTCGCCAAGACGCTCTGCAGCGAACATGGCAGCGCCCGGCAGCGCCCCCGCCAACGTACATCCACCCCTTCCGCCAATCTCAGCACTACCCCGAAGCTCGTCTTCCTGGACACCGAATTCACCGACCTCGAGTACCCGCAGTTGATCAGCATCGGCCTCGTTTCCGACAGCGGTGAGCGCTTCTATGCCGAACTCAGCAACGGCTGGAGCCCGGAAGGTTGTTCGGCGTTCGTGCGCGAGCACATCCTCCCGCAGCTTACTGCCGGGGAGTTCCTCCAGGAGCGTTTCTTCGCCGGGCGCCGCCTGGCCGACTGGCTCGCCGAATTCGGCCAACCGGTGCGTGTGGTGACCGACGCCCCGGGGTACGACTGGGTGCTTATGGCCGACCTGTTGGAAGGGAACCTGCCGGAAAACCTCCATTCAGAGCCGCTCGCCTTTTACTGCGAGAGCTTCCCCGAGCTGGTCCCGCTGCTGCAGGAGGCCCGTCAGAAGGCCTTCGCCGATGCGCCGGCACACCACGCGCTGAACGACGCCGAGGCGCTGAGAGAGGCCTGGGAGGTGATGACCAGCAACCTGCACCCCGCCATCCTGGACCAGTACCTGCGGCTGTAAGCCTCCAGCTATTCTCCGGCATAACTCCCCCTTCCCAATTTTTTCTTTCCTCTGCTCTTGAAAAACCTCTCCCCCGTGATTAGCTTCTCCTCCGGCTTACTACAACCTCACAAAGGAGACCATACCGAATGGGCAAAACCACCAAGAAGTTCGAGACCGAGGTCCAGCAGCTTTTGGACCTGGTGATCCACTCCCTCTACTCCAACAAGGAGATCTTTCTCAGGGAGCTGATTTCCAACGCCTCCGACGCAATCGACAAGGTGCGCTTCGAGTCTCACTCCAACATGGAACTTCTCGAGGGGAACGCTGACTGGAAGATCAAGCTCTACGCCGACAAGGAAGCCGGCACCCTCACCATCAGCGATAACGGCATCGGCATGAACATGGACGAGGTGGCCGAGAACATCGGCACCATCGCCAAGTCGGGCACCAAGAACTTCATGGCGAGCCTCAAGGAGAAAAACCTGGCCGACAACCCGGAGCTGATCGGCCAGTTCGGCGTCGGCTTCTACGCCTCCTTCATGGTGGCCGACAAGGTGATCCTCACTACCCGCAAGGCCGGGGAAAAGCAGTTCGGCTGCCGCTGGGAATCGACCGGCGACGGCAGCTACACCATCGAGGAGTGCGAGAAGGAGACCCGCGGCACCGACATCGTCCTGCACCTGAAGGATGAGATGAAGGAGTTCCTCGAAGAGTGGCGCATCCGCGCCATCGTCAAGAAGTACTCGGACTACGTGCAGTACCCGGTCGTCATGGACGTGACCCGCTCCGAGCCGGTGAAGGATCAGGACGGCAAGGTGATCGAGGGGGGCGGCACCATCGACACCACCACCGAGGAGACCTTGAACTCGATGAAGGCGATCTGGACCCGCCCGAAGAGCGAGATCACCGAGGAGGAGTACGAGGAGTTCTACAAGCACATCTCGCACGACTACGACAAGCCGCTCTCCACCATCCACTACTCCGCGGAAGGGGTGAGCGAGTTCAAGGCGATCGTCTACCTCCCTTCGCACAAGCCCTACGACCTGTTCCTGCGCGACCACAAAAAGGGGGTGCACCTCTACGTGAAGCGGGTCTACATCACCGACAACTGCGAGGCGCTCTTGCCGGACTACCTGCGCTTCATCAAGGGGGTGGTGGACTCCAGCGACCTGCCGCTCAACGTCTCCCGTGAGATCCTCCAGGAAGACGTGCAGATCAAGCGCATCCAGAAGAGCCTGGTCGGCAAGATCCTCTCCACCCTCGCGGAGATGAAGGAGAAGGACTTCGACACCTACCTGAAGTTCTACGAAGAGTTCGGCCCGGTCCTCAAAGAGGGAGTCCACTTCGACTTCGCCAACCGGGAGAAGATCCAGGACCTGCTCCTCTACGAGAGCTCCAAGACCGAGAACGGCAAGTACGTGTCGCTCAAGGAGTACGTCGAAAGGATGCCCGAGGCCCAGAAGGAGATCTACTTCATCACCGGCATGTCGCGCGCTTCGGTGGAGAACTCCCCCTACATGGAGGTCTTCCGCAAGAAGGACTTCGAGGTCCTCTACATGACCGACCCGGTGGACGAGTGGGTGGTCCAGGCGATCCACCAGTACCAGGAGAAGCACCTGAAGGCGATCGACCGCGGCGACCTGGAGCTGGAGAGCGAGGAGGAGAAGAAGGAGGCCGAGGCCAAGAAGGAAGAGGCGAAGAAGGAGTACGCCGGGGTGATCTCCTTCATTCAGGACACCCTGAAGGAGCAGGTGAAAGAGGTGCGGCTCTCCTCGCGTCTCACCGAGAGCGCCTGCTGCCTGGTGGCCGAGGAGATGGGGCTCAACGCCAACATGGAGAAGATCCTCAAGTCGATGAACCAGGAGGTCCCCGAGGCCAAGCGCATCCTCGAGCTCAACCCGGATCACCAGATCATGCAGGTGATGACCAGCATGTACGACCAGGACAAGGCAAACCCGAAACTGGCCGACTACTGCGAGCTTCTCTTCGACCAGGCCCTGCTGACCGAGGGGAGCCCGATCAAGAACCCGCTGCGCTTCGCCAAGCTGGTGAGCGAGCTGATGGTGGTCGGCGGCAGGTAGGCCGCACGACATGCAGGCAAGAAAAGGGCGGCTCTCACATGGGAGCCGCCCTTTTGCGTTTCAGCGGAAAAGCCAAGAAAGTCTTGAGACTGGGTCCCCTCTCCCCCTGCGGGAGAGAGACAGGGTGAGGGGGAAGGCGCCACTACACCGGAGATGGCAGCTTCACCCACCCCCCTGCCCCCTCCCGTCAAGGGAGGGGGAGAGAGCGACTGAAGCCTTACCTGTTTCAGCTCCCCCTACCCCGACAGCACCTCGGAGAGCTTCTGGCTCATCTCGGTCACCTTGTACGGCTTCTGGATCACACCGGCCAGCCCCTGCCCCTGGAACTTCCGGGCGACCTCCTGCTCATGGTAGCCGCTGGAGATCACCACCCGCACCTGGGGATCGATAAGTTTGAGTTCCTGGAAGGTCTGCTCCCCATCCAAAGCCGGCATGGTCAGGTCGAGCAGCACGCAGACGATCCGTTCCCGATTCTCGGCATACACCCGCACCGCCTCCCGCCCATCGCAGGCAGTCAGTACCTCGAAGCCGAGCGCCAAAAGCATCTCCCGCCCAAGCTTGCGGATGGTCTCCTCGTCGTCCACCAACAGGACGGTCCCCCTCCCCTTCCAGAGTGCAGCAGGAACGGCTGCATCCGAGACAGGCGCCATTTCCGCCCCCTCGCGGACCGGCAACAGCACGGTAAAGGTGGTCCCGCTCCCGGGCACGCTGCGCACCTTGATGGCACCCTGGTGTCCGCGCACGATGCCGAGCACCGCAGCCATTCCCAGACCGCGGCCGGTGAACTTGGTGGTGAAGAAGGGATCGAAGATCCTGGAGATGATCTCGGGCCTGATGCCGCACCCGCTGTCGGAGACCTCGACGCTTACGTAGCTCCCTTCGGGGAGCCCGTCGTCGATGCAGGAGTCCGCCAGGTAGGCGCGGTCGCACTGTCTGAGACCGGTAGCCACCACGATGAGCCCGCGATCCTCACCGATGGCCTCCGAGGCGTTCAGCACGAGGTTCAGGATCACCTGGCGCAGCTGGGTCGCGTCGGCGTTGACCGCCGGGAGCCGGTCGGCGAACTGGTAGCGCAAGACCACCTTCTTGGAGATGGAGACCCCGAGCATGTGGGCCATCTCCTCCACCACCCCGTTCACGTCGAGCTTCTCGATCACGAAGCGCCCCTTCCCTGAGTAGGCCAGCATCTGCTTGGCCAGGTCGGCGGCGCGTCCGGCCGCCACCTCGATCTGCCGGAGGTTTTCCCGTGCCGGCGAATCGGCGGGGAGGCGCATCTGGGCCAGGTCGGCGTTTCCCAAAACCACCATGAGTATGTTGTTGAAGTCGTGCGCGATGCCGCCGGCCAGCACCCCCAGGCTCTCCAGCTTCTGGACGTGCAGCATCTGCGCCTCGATCAGCTTGTTCTCCTGCTCCAGCCGCTTCTTCTCCGAGATGTCGATGCCGACGAACATGAGGTGCGGTTTACCCGCGACGTCGCAGCGGGACAGGAAGCAGTCCATATCGATGCGCTTGTTGAAGGATGAACGGATGGTGGCGTCGGTGTGCCGGGTCTGGCCGTCCGCCAACACCGCCTCGGCCATCCGGTCGAGGCCGGCCGCGCGCCAGGAAGAAAGCTCCCTCAGGTTCTGCCGACACAGATCTTCTATGCTGCCGCCGATCAGGTTCGAGGCGGCCCGGTTCGCCATGACACAGCTGCCGCTCTCACCGTCGTAGACGAGGATGGCCGCGGGCGAGGCGCTCAAAAGCGATTCCGAGAAGGCCAGGGCCTGGTTGCGGGATTCCTCGGCCTCGCGGCGCCCGGTGATGTCCTCCGTGACCCCGAGCACCCCGTAGACGCTGCCGTTTTCGTCGCACAGCGGGATCTTGGTGGTGTCCATCCAGTGCACGCCATCTGCCTTAGGCAGCTGTGCTAAGGCGTGGTACTGGGGGCGGTTATTCTCCATGACGTCGCGGTCCGCGGCACGATAGCCGTGCACGTCGGGCCAGCTCAGGTCGAAGTCTGTTTTGCCGAGCACCGCTTCCGGGCTTGCGAGACCGGCCAGTTGCGCAAAACGGGCGTTGCACCCAAGGTACACGCTGTCGCGGTTTTTCCAGAAAACCGATTGCGGGATGGTATCGATCACCTGCGCGAGCATGTTGCTCCCTTCGCGCAGGCGCTGTTCGGCCAACTCGCGCTCGCGCAGTTCGGTGGTCAGTTGCTGGTTCGCCTGGTACAGCTCGGCGGTACGCTGGGCCACCCGCTGTTCGAGTTCCTGCTTGGAGTGCAAAAGCGCGGCCTCGGCCTCGCGGTCCTGCAACCAGCGCTGGTAGACCAGGCGCGAGACCAGGGCGCTTGCCGCCAGGAAGAGGAGGACCATCACGGAGAGTTTGACGAGATCGCGCCACCACTGCGCCAGGAAGTCCTTGGCGGCAAGGCCGACGATGATGTAGAGGGGATGCTGGCCGACCTTGTGGAAGGTCACCATCTTGGCGACGTTATCCCAGCCGGTTTTCGTGAAGAAGGTCCCGCCGGTCTTGCCGGAAGCCACCAGCCGGCTCAGTTCGGGGGACATGGACTTCTTGCCGACCACGCTGGCGAAATCGCCCGACCAGGGGTGGCGCACGATGGTGGCCATGTCCGCGTCGCGCAGGCTGATGCCTCCCCCATTCCCAATCTTCATCCTGGAGAAGATCTTCAGGATCTCCTCGAGGGGGAGGGTGCAGCAGACGATCCCCGCAAAGGAGCCGTCGGGGGCGGAAACCCGGCGCGCCAGGATGAGCGCCCACTTCCCGGTAAAGCGCCCCACCACCGGCTTGGAGATGACCAGCCCTAGCTTCGGGTTGTCACGCAACTGCGTGAAGTAGTCCCGGTCGGCAAGGCTCACGCCGGGGACGGTGGCCTCGGTGCCGTAGTGGACGATCCCCTGGGCATCGGCGACCCGCATGCTCCCCATCTCGCCCAGGCGCCCCTTCTGGCGCACCATGAACTCGGAGAGACTGGCGGCATCGAGCCCCCCATGGGCGCGCTGCCGGTAGATCTCGTCGGTCACCGACAAGACCGCCAGGTCCGCCTGGTCGATGAGGCCAGCGAGTGTGGAATCGAGCGCGAGGGAGAGGTTCTGGGTCTGCACCGCCACCCGCTCGCAGTACTGCGCCCGGCTCTGCTGCAGCGAAAAGGCCGCCAGGGCGACCAGGCACAGATCGACCAGCAGCACCAGCGCCACCAGCCGGAGCAGAAACTTCCGGGTACTTCTCCTATCGACAGTCTCCAGCATCATCAGGCGGCGAAATCCTCGACAAAAGCCCTAATCGGGCGTAATCACGGGCGAAACTCACCCCGCAGCCGAGGTTCAGGCTCCTCATCGGCGCGGGCAGGATTTTCATGAGGGATATGTGCACTCTCCACCGGGCTCTGCGCAACCGGGTTTCCGGGGAGCGGCCGGCGACCGACGGGATCAGCACCGGCGGCGCGGCAGGCAAGGCAAACGCGGGGAATTAGGCGATCTTGCCGTAGAGGCTTTCGCTGCTTTGGAAGGCGCGCTGCACGCGGGTCAGCAGGCCGATCTCCTTCACCGGCTTCAGCACGAAGTCGAAGAACCCCTTTTCCAGGGCCTCCTTCTCCTCATCCGGTGTGGCGGCAGCAGTCATGAGGATTACCGGCATGTAGCGGAATTCGGGGATGTTACGGATGGCGAACAGGAATTCGTACCCGCCGAGCTTCGGCATGACCTTGTCGGTGATGACCAGCTTCGGCTTCAGGGTGAAGATCTTGCTGAAGGCGTCCATGCCGTCGATGGCAGTCTCCACCGTGTACCCTTTGCGGGTCAGGGTCTTGGCCACCATCTCGCGCACCAGGAGGTCGTCCTCGACGAGCAGGATGGTCTTCAGGTTCGGCTCGCCCATCACCTGCCCCAGGTAGTGACGGGCGATGGCGCGGTTTATCTCGGAGCGGGTGGCGACGTAGAGGATGATTTTCAGGTTGTTCTGGGCGGCGATGTCCTGGAGGACATCTTCGATGGTCGGGTCGGCTACGGCAACAGCGAGCCGGTCGCCGTCCATCTTGAGCGGGAAGATGGTGTGTTTGACCGCGGCCTCCAGGGGGATGAGGCGCAACAGATTGCCAGGATAGGAAAATTTGGCGAAGTCGGCGATCTTGCGGCAACGGTACTGGGTGGCAAGGGCCTCGGCCAGTTCGTCGGGGGTGATAAGGCCGATGACCTCGAGGAGCTCGCCCAACCGGATATGCTTCTGCCGGGCGTGCGCGATCAGGCGCTGCACCGAAACCTCGGTGAGCAGGCCGCGCTCCACGAAGATCTGCCCCAGAGGTTTGCGCGGCTGC
The DNA here is from genome assembly GCF_014193515.1 of Geomonas silvestris. Lineage (GTDB taxonomy): Bacteria > Desulfobacterota > Desulfuromonadia > Geobacterales > Geobacteraceae > Geomonas > Geomonas silvestris. The sequence continues at coordinate 53,919 of NZ_BLXX01000008.1, forward strand.
CCCTGGTTTGCTACGGGAATAGTGGTAATTTCGGCGCTCATGCCCTTCTCCTGCTGCATACTGGCCGCCGTGACTCGGCGCTGCCTACCTGACACATCGGCAGCAAACGGAAATAATGAACCGACAATTTCCTGACGCTGCGATTTTTTATAATGAGAGGGTTCGCTGCGTAAGTCAAGCAAATTGGAAAGGGTGGTCGCCACACGCGCCGGGCTCAGGAAATAAGCGGAACCTCTCAGGTATTACGGGCGGATGGGAGCATCAGGCAGTTCATTTTTGTCGTCGGCGCGGCGCGGAAAGTGGCGCGCCAGTTCGGCGCCGCAGGCGGCCACGACGCTGCACAGGCTTTCGGCCGCGCGCCCGGCCCGGATGCCGCGTGCCAGCTCGTCGGCGAGGGTCTGCCAGGAGCCGGGGGGGATCTTGCGGTCGATGCCGCGATCCCCGAGGATCCAGACCTTGTGTTCGAGGCGGGAGATAAAGATGAGGATGCCGGTCTCTTCGCGGGTCCGGTAGAGGCCGTGTTCGTAGAAGGCCCGCACGGCCCGCTCGCGCACCGCCTCCTCCTGACGGCGCCCACCCACAAACGAGAGTTTCAGGTGCGGCACCAGGCGGAAAAGCCCCAGCACGGGGAAAAACAAGAGGCAGACGACCGGGATGTAGGTCCAGATGGTGACGTGGTGCGACCAGATGCTGATAGCGATGGCGACAAAGCCGGAGAGCAGCAGCGCACCCAGAAGTTCCGCCTCGCGGTAGCGGTCGCTCTCCTCAACCACCATGGTGGCGATCTCGCCGGAGGATTGGGATTCAGCCCGGGCCACCGCCTGCTCGATCCGCTTTAGTTCGTCGTCGTTGAAAAAGGGAGTCTTTGCCGCTGCCATGGCTCCTCCTACCAGTCGCCGGAGGCGCCGCCGCCACCGAAACTGCCACCACCGCCGGAGAACCCTCCGCCGCCGAAGCCGCCACCCCCAAAAACGCCGCCGAAGCCTCCACCGAAACCACCGAAGAAGGGACCACCGAAACCGCCCCGCCCGCCGGTTCCAAAGAGGAAGGAGAGCAAGAGCCCGGCCAGGAAGCCGAGTGCGGCCAGGCCTGCGAGGGCAAAAAGCGGCAGCCCCGCAAAGGAGAGCGACGCGGCTATCGGCAGGCCGATGGCTCCTGCCAGCCCCCCCAGCAGCCGCGAGATCCCCCCCAAAAAGACGCTGGCGACCAGGACGAAGACGAGCAGCGTGAAGATCGGGTTGGCGCCGCGCTTGCCGTGCCGCAGATCGCTCGGCTGCGCCTGGTATTCGCCGCGCACCGTCGCCATGATGGCGTGCGCCCCGGCCAGGGTCCCGCCGTCGAAGTCCCCCCGCTTGAAGGCGGGGGAGATCTCGTTGCGCACGATGCGCCCCGAGACGAGGTCGGTGAGTTTCCCCTCCAGCCCACGCCCCACCTCGATGCGCACCTTGTGCTCCTTGGCCGCCACCAGCAGCAGGGCGCCGTTGTCCTTCCCTTTCTGGCCGATCTGCCACGCTTCCACGACCTTGATGGAGTACTCCTCGAGGTTTTCACCTTCCAGCGAGGGGATGGTGAGCACCGCGATCTGGGTGGAGTCGCTGGCCTCGAAGGCGGTAAGCTCCTGTTCCAACTGGGCAGTCGCCCGCGGCGAGAGCAGGTGCGCGTAGTCGTTTACGTGCGCGCGCAGCTGCGGCACCTGTGCCGCCTGGACCGGCACCACGAAGAGCAGCAGGAGTATGGGGAGGAGCAGAAACTTCCTCATGGCGAATCCTTAACGGCTTTAACGGATTTAACGGCCGTTCTACGTTCTAGGTTCTAGGTTAAAGACTAGAACCATACGGCCATACTGGAGTCGCTGCTTCAGAGGTGCTCAACTTAGAACGTACAACGTAGAACATAGAACCTAGAACGGATTTTAGAACTTGATCTTCGGCGCCTGCTTGGCCCCTTCTTCCGCCTTGAACGGTTCCTTGCGCGACAGGTGCAAGAGCAGCGAGTTGGTGAGCGAGTTCGGGAAGGTCCGGATGCTCACGTTGAAATCCTGGACCGCCTGGTTGTAGCGCACCCGCGCCACGTTGATCCGGTTCTCGGTCCCCTCCAGCTGGTTTTGCAGATCCATGAAGTTCTGGTTCGCCTTCAGGTCAGGATAGCGCTCCACGACGACCATGAGCCGGGAAAGCGCGCCGGAGAGCTGGGATTGCGCCTGCTGGAACTGCTGCAGCGCCTGGGGGTTGTTGATGGCATCCTTGCCTGCCTGAATGGAACCCACCTTGGCGCGCGCCTCGGTCACCGCAGTGAGCGTTTCCTGCTCGTGCTTGGCATACCCCTTCACCACCTCGACCAGGTTCGGGATCAGGTCGGCACGGCGCTGGTAGGCGGCCTCGACGTCCCCCCAGGAGGCGAGCACCGCCTCTTCCTTGGCCTGCATGGTGTTGTAGCCGCAGCCGGAGATGCCGACCGCCAGGAAAATACCGAGCAGAAGTCCTGCGAATTTTCTTGCCAGATTGAGCATGGGTTTCCCTCCTGATAGTTCACGACTGAGCCAATGATAATCACGACATCGGCCAATGTCATCCCCTTAGTACCATGAAATGTCTTTATTCAGAAGAAATAGTTGGAGCGATCGGCAAGCGAGCGGTAGGCCAGCAGGAACAGGGCCGCGTTCCAGGACTGGCGCACCATCCCCTGGGGCGCTCCGGTCTGCCCCTGCAGCCACTCGTTGAACTCCCAGTGGTTCAGCCGGTTTGCCTCGGCCAAGCGCGCAAGTTCGCGCCAGGCCAGCTCTTCCCGCCCCAGGCGCCCGAGCAGCATGACCCAGAAGCCCCCCACGAAGGGCCAGATGCCGCCGTTGTGGTACTGCCAGGGGAGGTTCTGCCGGTGCCGCTGCATGTAGAGGCGCCACAGGGGGTGGCTGGGCTCGATCGGGTAGCCCACCACCCGCAGCGGGTGCGGCTCGTTTGCCTTGAGCGCCACCAGGGCGTCGACCGCCCTACCCGCCTCGGACGGCTCGCTCACCCGCACCAGGTGGGCGAGGACGTTGCCGAAGACGTCGAGTTCCTCGCCCCAGCTGGAGAAGTTGACGAAGCTTAGGTAAAACGGGGTCGGCTTGCAGCGGTTGCGGATGTAGTGCATGAGCAGCCGCACCCGCCGCTGCTCGGGGACGGCGCTGCCGAAGGGGAAGAAGAGAAGTTTGAGGTAATCGCGGGTCTCTTGCCGGGTGGGGATCTCGTAGAGCCGTTTGACCCAGTACCACAGGGCGTTGGTGTACAGGACGAACCCGGAGCGCGGCATGATGTCGGCCCAGTCGCTCGCCTCGTTTTGCTGCAAGAGGTACCAGCGCTGGTGCTCCTGGCACTTCAGCCACTCGAGCGCCTTGAGGGCCTTGGGGGTGAGCTCGGGGCCGAGCCGGCTCGGGTACATCCGCTCCAGCACGTGCAGCGCGATGAGCCACCAGAGCGTCGCGTCGATGCAGCCGGTGTACCAGAAATCTGCCTCGTCGAGCTCAGGCTTCACGAACTTGGGGATCTGCCCGTTGCCAGCCTGGTGGCGCGCCAGGGTGCGCAGCCCCTCCCGGGCGCACTCGACCAGGTCCTGTTCGCCCGAAGCCGCCATCCCGAGCGCGCAGATGGAGGCGTCGCGCCCGAAGATGCTGGTGTAGGCGCGGCCGGCAGCCTTCGGGTTGGGTGCCGAGGCCAGCACCCCCTTGGGCGTTGCGTTGCCGCGCAGCACCGCGAGCGACCTGCGGTAGCACTCCTCCAGTAGTTCCCTGCCCATAACACCACCCTTTAAAGGTAGCCAAGCTTGAATCCACAAGGAGACATCCTATCACAGCACGGAAGAGTGGGCGAGCCCCCCTCCCTGTCCCTCTCCAGCAAAGGGAGAGGGGACCCAGTTGGACGGCATCCCCGGGTGCGGGGAAGCACAAAGAAAAAGGCAGGTGCTCAACGAGCACCTGCCTTGGGATGGCATTGTATAACAACCGGAACGAATCGTATCAGGCGCGACGCCCGGATCTCTTCTTCTTGGCGGCGTTGGCCGTTTTCCCTGCGGCGCTGCGGGCGGCGGCCGTCTTGGCGGTGCGGGAGGCCCGGCTCACGGCAGCGCTGCGCACTCCGCGTCGCCCGCTGCGGGCCAGGATCCGGTCGCTCTTGCAGGCGCGCTTGCTGCGCCCGAAATACTTCCCGCGGCCGGAGGACGAAGCCATCTTCACCAGGCGCGGCGCCGACTGCATGGCGCGGGTCACCTCGTGCAAGACGTCGGTAGTAAGGCTCGCCAACTGGAGCGCGCCGCCACCGCCTGCCCTATAGGTGGCGGCGGCAACCGTAGAGACATCACGGCGCAGTTGGTTGAAGGCGTGCGTGTTGTGGTAGTCGATCCGGTTGGTCAGCAGGATCACGAACAGGTCCTGCTTGGGATCGATCCAGATTGAGGAGCCGCTGTAGCCGGTGTGACCGAAGGAACCCTGGGAAAAGAGGCTCCCGCGCGGCGCGGAATACGGCGAGCTGATGTCCCAACCCAGGCCGCGCAACACGGAACCGTTGTTGGCAAGGTACGGGGAGGTCATCTGCGCTACCACCTGCTCGGAGAGGACGCGGCGCTCGTCAAGCATCCCCCCGCCCAGCATCATCCTGGCAAAACGGGAGAGGTCGAGGGCGGTGCTGAACAGACCGGCGTGGCCGGCCACCCCGCCCAGGCGCCGAGCGTTCGGGTCCTGCACGTTGCCGGCGCCCCCGCCCGAGGTCGGCGCGATGCTGGCCGCGAGGGACTTCGGGGGGAGGAACATGGTGTTGGCCGCACTGAGCGGTCCGTAGATCTGCTCCTGGCAGAACTGGTTGAGCGGCTCGCCGGAAACGCGGTGCACCAGTTCGCCCAACAGGATGAAGTTGATGTCGGCGTAGTGGAACCGGCTGTTCGGGCGGGCGCGGAACTTCTGGGCCGCCGCCTTGTGCACGGCGCTCTCCATCGGCTGGTCCGGGCTCACCCCGAAGTCGTCGAGACCGGAGGTGTGGGTGAGCAGGCTCAGCACGGTGAGTTCCTCGTGCCCCGGGTTGGCGAACTCGGGGAACCAGCGCGAGATCGGATCGGAAAGGGCGACCTTCCCCTGGTCCAACAGTTTCATCACGGCCGGCGCGGTGGCGATCACCTTGGTGAGCGAGGCCAGGTCGAAGATGGTGCGGTCGTCGATGGCGGGTGCGCCGGGGGCGCCGGAGATCTTGCCCCGTGCCACGCTGGAGAGCACGCCGCTGCGGTTACCGACCAGCGCCACCCCCCCGTCGATGAGCCGGTAGGAAATGGCGCGTTCCAAAAGCCGCTCGATGCTGAAGGGGAGGCTGCCGGTCGCGGAGGGCTCGCCCACCTTGCCGGAACCGGGGAGGCTGGAGTTGTCGAAATGGAGGGGATCCAAGGCGCGGCCTGCTGCGTCACCCTCGGCTTCGGCGTCTGCCCTGCTGCCGTCGATGGTGACCGTGACCGCCTCGTCACTGTGGTCGATGGTGATGGCACTGCCGGATTCGGTCCGCCCGTGGCTCAGGGTGTGAGCCGGCGAAGTGCGATCCAGGGCGGCGACCTGTGGCGCCCCCGTGGCAGTTCCCGAGGCGAGACAACAGGTGGCGACCAGCACCTGACACAACACGAGTATCGAACTAAAAGTAAGGCGCACAGAGTACCTATGAGATCGGGCGAGCAAACAGTGGTCGGAACCCTCGAACGAGGGGAGAAAACAGCAAAAAGAATAACCGCTAACGGTACAGCCAGTAACGAGACACTGGGGTAAGTATCGGCACCATACCGGAAAAATGAAGAAGTTTCTGTGACTAGCATCACCAATAACGGTGACCGTGGCGATTCGGAAGGTTGCGGGACCGTGATTTCCCAGAGCAGGCGCCCTGAGCAGGCGCTCAGCCAAACGTCCGTAGTGTAACGGAACTTCCCTTAAAAGTGCAAGAGAAGAAAACTCATGAAGCCGTGCCGGATGCCGGCGATCCCGCAGAAGGCAAGGGCTGGTACAGGCCGGACGGCGTAGTGGCCCTCAAGCTGGCGCGCAGCAAGTGCAGGTGCGCCAGGGAAAAAGATGAGATGCGCCGGGCCCCTGCTGCCTTTCCCAGGCGGGCCTGCCCGGGGAGCGGTCCCGGACGCTGCCGGCCGTTGACGTTAGTCAGTTTTAATATACCCTTATCCGGGATCGAAACCTGTTACAGCTCACCCGACCACCGGCCACCAACCCGCGGACCACGCGGTACCGCCCCCGGACTCGACAACGTGAAAACTTCCGACAAGCATCTGGCAGTCAAGGGGATCGGGTACGCCACCGCGGCGAAGCTGATCACCTACCTGTTCTCCGCCGTCTCCAGCGTGGTTTTGGGGAGGTGCCTGCTCGCCCATGATTACGGGATCGCGAGCTTCGCCTTCATGTTCGTCGCCTTCATGGAGAAGTTCGCCGATATCGGCATCGGCAGCGCCCTCATCCAGCGCGACCGGCTGGACGAGGAGATCATCGATACCGCCTTCACCCTCAAGTTCGTGATCGGCAGCCTCATCGCCGTGGTCACCATCTCGGCATCGAGCGCCGTCGAGTACCTGATGCCCAACGGAAACGCGTCGCGCGCCGTGCAGATGCTCGCCCTCTCCTTTCTCTTCAACAACATCTACTTCCTCCCCAATGCCCTGCTCAGCCGCGACATGGACTTCAAGAGGATCTCCCTGGCCGAGACCGGCGTCAATTTCGTCAACTCTGCCGTCTCCATCGTCATGGCGCTTTCAGGGTTCGGCTACTGGAGCATCATCGCGGCCTACCTCGCCTCGAGCTTCCTGGGGGCCCTGGTGCAGAGCCTCTTGAGGCCGGTACGGGTGAGCTTCCGGATGAATCGCGCCATTGCCCACGAACTGGTGAACTTCGGCGGCTACCTGTTCCTCACCGGGCTCTTCGCCTTCCTGATCGCAAACCTCGCCAATTTCATCATCGGCTCGGTCAAGGGCGCCGCACAACTGGGCTACTTCACCATCGCCTTCACCTGGGGCTCCATGATCTGCCTCATCATGTACTCGATCGTCTTGCGGGTGACCTTCCCCTTGATGGCGAAGCTGCAAAGCGACCTCGAGGAGCTGAAGAACTCGTACCTGAAGACCGTCGAGTACTCGGGATACGCCATCGTGCTCGCCAACTGCGTCCTGTTCGTGGTCTCCCGGGAGTTCCTGGTCCTCGTGCTGGGGCACGGCAGCGGGAAGTGGCTGCCGGCCCTGACCGCCCTGCGCATCATCTGCGTCTACGGCGTCATCCGCGGACTCTTGGAGCCGGTCGGCCAGGTCATGGTCGCCCTGGGAGCCACCCGGGTGCTCTTCAAGGCGAACCTGATCGCCTGCCTGGTCGGCCTTGTCACCATCTACCCCGCGCTGGTCCACTTCGGCATCGAGGGGGTGGCCTGGTCGGTGACGCTTTCCTACCTCTCCCAGTACTTCACCTTCTACCGCTTCCTCAAACTCAACCTGAAGATCGTGCCGGCGGAACTCTGGAACGCGGTCAAACCATCCCTGCTGGCGGCCGTCCCGGTGCTCCTTGTGTTCGCCGCCTTCTCCGGGACGAGCGCCGAAAACCTCCCCTTGCTTCTCGGTAAGGCACTGCTGGCCGGCGCCATCTACCTGGTGACGCTTGGACTCGTCACCCGCTGGGAGCTCCTGCAGGTGGTCCGCGCCTACCTCGTCGAGCGGAAAAAGCTGGGCCAAGCGACCTGAACACCGTGACTCCCGGTTACGGCGCGTTTTACCAGCGCCGGCGCACAAAAAAGGGCGGCCCATTTCGGGACCGCCCTTGGTGTTTCCGGTGTGCCGGTTCGGCGTTTACGCCCTACTTCTTCATCGCAGGAAGGTCATGCACGTCGAGGTGGCAGGTGAGGCATTTCGGGAAGCGATCCAGGATGTTCTTCGGATGCGGAGCCTTGTGGCACTCGGTGCACTGCGGGATGTAGCCGTGCTTGTCCTTGTGGCAGGTGGCGCAGTTCACCTTGGCGTGGCGGCTCGGGGTCGCCTTCCACTTGTTGAAGATCTGGGTGTGGCAGGAACCGCAGGTGGCTGCCGGCTCGGTGCTCTGGTAGGTCACCTGCTTCGGACGGTGCACCGGGTGGCACTTCAAGCAGGTGGAGTACTCCTGGCCCTGGAAGTGCGGCTTGTGGCACTCGGCGCAGGACGGCTTGTAGCCGTGCTTGGTGTGGTGGCACTTGTCGCAGGAGAAGCTGCCGTGCTTGCTCGGGAACTTGACAATCTCTTGCTTCTCTTCCGCGTGGCAGGTGGCGCAGGAGTTGGTCAGGCGCGGGGTGGTCGCCACGACGCGCGGGGTGTGCGGGTTGGTGTGGCAGGAGGAGCAGTCCTTGTTGGCCGGGCCGTGGATGTCCGTGTGGCAGGAAGCGCACTTGGGCATCAGCTCGTCGTAGTTGGCCTTCTTCGGGTTGTAGGCGTGGAAGGACTTGTGGCAGTCCTGGCAGGCGAAGCGGTGCTTGCCCCCCTTCTCCTTCAGGTTCCCGAACTGGGCGTTGTGGCACTGGGCACACTGGGCGGGGGCGAGCGGTGCCGGAGCCGTGGCGTACATCTCGGTGTTCACCGGTATTTCGACGGTGGCAACCTTGGCCGCAAAGGACGTGGCAGCCACGAGCAGCAGGGCAACCACTAACAGGGACAGACGCCCCAGCGCGAGACACTCTCTCTTCTTCATCTCTCCTCCAGATTTATTACAGAATTCATTCCAACTCGATTGGTCTTAATACTACCTAACCGAAGCTTCTGTCAAGAGAGATGTGTAAACTTAAAGGCGGTTTAGGTCTTCGTGGGGCTCGTCGGAAGGGTTGATATGGATCATCACGTCCCCCACATTCGAGAAGCGCTCGAAGATGCGCTCCTTGACGCGGGTCGCGATGTCGTGGGAGCGCTTGACGGTCATCTCGGGATCCATGTCGAGCTTCAAATCGACGATGAGGAACTGCCCAGAGCGGCGCGCCCTGATCTCGTGCACCCGGTCCACCCCCTCGGTCGCCGCGGCGAGCGCCGCGATCTCGGCGACCTCCTCGGTCGCGGGCTGGCCGTCCATCAGTTCGTGCGCCGAGATCCGGAACCCCTGGAAGCCGATGTGCAGGATGAAGAACGAGGTGAGCCCGGCGGCGATGGGGTCCATGATCCCGACCCCGAAGAAGGCCCCCCCCACGCCGACCAGGGTGGCGATCGAGGTGAGGGCATCCTTGCGATGGTCCTTGGCGATGGCCAAAAGCGCCGGGCTCCCCAGCGCGCCGCCGACCTGCACGGAGTAGCGGTAGAGCGCCTCCTTGATGACGATGGTGAGGGCGGCGGCGATAACCGCGATCAGCCGGGGATCCTGGTACCTGGCGTCCAGGATGGTGTGCGCCGCGCCGTAGAGGATCCAAAGGCCGGTGGCGCAGATGATGACCGCAACAAAGACCGCGGCCAGGCTCTCCACCTTGCCGTGGCCGTAGGGGTGGTCGGCGTCGAAGGGCTTGCGCCCCATCTTGAGCGCGACGAGGGTGAGCACGATCCCGACGAAGTCGCAGGCGCTCTCCACGCCGTCGGCGAAGACCGCCTCGGAACGGCCGAAGTGGCCGGCGGCCAGTTTCAGCACCATGAGCCAGGCGTTGATCCAGAAACCGATCTTGATGACCCGGTCCGCCCTGTTGAAGCGCTCCCCTCTCTGCACGAATCAACCCTCCAGGCGCAGATCCTTGACGGTGAGCTGCAGCGAGCTCTTCCCGTTCCAGACGTTGATCCCCGGCGTACACAAAAGATCCACCCGCCCCCCGGTCACCTCTTTTTCGGCAAGGCCAAAGCCGATGGCGTCGAAACTCCGCCCCCCGAGGGAGATCTGGAGCTTTAGGTGCCCACCCTTGAGCACCCGGCTGGAAGAGACCGCGGCACCGCGCACCAAGAAGAGCGGCTCAGGGTTCGCCATGCCGAAGGGGCGCATCCGCTCCAGTTCCTCGACCAGCGACTCGGTGATCTCGCCGGCGCCGATCTCGGCATCGTAGGAGATGCAGGGGACCAGGGCGTCACCGTCGAGCACGCTCGAGGCGGCCTCGTCGAACTTAAGCGCGAAGCGCTCCAGCTCCTCCTGGGCGATGGAGAGCCCGGCGGCATGGCTGTGGCCGCCGTAGCGCAACAGGTGCCCCGCACAGCTCTTGATGGCGTCCAAAAGGTGAAACCGGGAGATGCTGCGCCCCGAACCGCGCCCGGTGCCGTCCTCAAAGGCGAACAGGATCACCGGACGGTGGAAAAGCTCGGCGATGCGCGAGGCGACGATGCCGATGACCCCGGGGTGCCAGAGTTCCGAGCCGAGCACGATGCTCTTTCTCCCCCGGCAGGCCCCCTCGTCGAGCATGCTGCGCGCCTCCTCCAGGGTGGCCCGCTCCAGGGCCTGGCGCTCTGCGTTCGCCTCGTCGAGCGCCCGCGCGATCTCGCGCGCCCGGACAGGGTCCTCGGTGAGCAGAAGCTCCAGCCCGAGCGCGGCGTCCTCGAGCCGCCCGGCCGCGTTGATGCGCGGTGCGAGCCGGAAGCCGACCGCGCCGCACCCCACCTCGCCGGTAACCCCGGCGACCTCTTTGAGCGCCTGGATCCCCGGGCGGTTCGCGGTCCCCAGCTGCTTCAGGCCGTAGCTTGCCAGGATTCGGTTCACCCCGAGGAGCGGGACCACGTCGGCGATGGTGCCGAGAGCCACCAGGTCGAGGTAGTCGCGCAGGTCGGGCTGGCCGGCGCCGAAGCGGCCGGCGGCACGCAGCCGCGCCCTGAGGGCGATCAGCAGGTGGAAGGCGACCCCTACCCCGGCCAGCGACTTGAAGGGGTAGCGGCAATCCGGCAAAAGCGGGTTCACGATGGCAAAGGCGTCGGGGAGCCGCTCCGGCGGCGAGTGGTGGTCGGTTACGATGAGGTCGATCCCGAGCTCGCGGCAAAGCTCGGCCTCGGCCAGCGCCGTGATGCCGCAATCAACGGTGATGAGGATCCGCGCCCCCCGGTCGCAGGCGGCGCGCACCCCCTGCTCGGAGAGGCCGTACCCCTCGGAGAGCCGCTTCGGGATGTAGTGGAAACAGTCGATCCCCACGCTGCGGAAAAAGGAGATGAGCAGCGCGGTCGAGGTGACGCCGTCCACGTCGTAGTCGCCGTGCACGCAGACCCGCTCGCCGCGCTCGAGGGCCGACTCGAGGCGCTCGGCGCTCTCGGCCACCCCTTTGAGGAGCTGGGGGTCGTGCAGGTTATTGAGGGTGGGGCTTAGATAGCTGCCGGCGGCGTCGGGATCGCCGATACCGCGGTTGGCGATGAGGCGCGCGGTAAGTGGGGCGAACCCCGCGCGGGAGAGCGCCTCAAGTGCGGCGGGGTCGGCCTCGCGCTCGCGCCAGGTGCGTTGGGTGATAGGTTGCATCAAGCCCTCGAAATCATGGAAGTACAGTCGTTCACGGGATCGGAAGCCCCCGACCCCGAGCAATAATACCACCTCGGGCCGGGGTTCCTAAGGGAAAAATCGGGCAAGGAGGGAAGCTGTCGGAGCTGGGGCGGCAGTTGTGCCAGGTTCAGCCACAAAAAAAGAACCCGCCGGAGCGGGTTCTTTTGGTCACTGCATAAGGTTCAGCCTGCTACTTCATGCCGGCCATGTCGGCCTTGATCTGCTGGGCCGTCGGGCTCGTGGAGTCGAACTGGAGGTACTTGGTCCAGATCTCCCGCGCCTTTTCCGGCTGCTTCAGGTCCTGGAAGTAGACGACCCCCAGGTTGTAGAGGCTCTGCAGGTGCTTCGGGTCCTTCTGCTGTGCCTTCTCGAAGTTGGCGATCGCCTTGTCGTACCACCCCACCTTGCGGTACATGATCCCCTGATCGGTGAGGACGTTCACGTTGTTGGGCTCGATTTCCAGCACCTTCGAGTAGGCGTTGATCGCCTTCTGGGCCTGGTCGGTATCGAAGTAGTCGTTGCCGAGCTGGGCCCAGACCTGGGCGTTCTTCGGATCCCGCGCCACGATCTTCTCGGCCTCGGCGATGCGCCGCTGGTAGTCGGTCGGGGTGCCGGCGCCCTGCGGCACGGCGACGTTGGCAGGAAGGTCCTTGTTGCCAGCGATGTTGAAGATCAGGTATCCGCCCAGCAGACCCACGATCAGTGCTACCACTACGGTGAGGACGTTCTCCTTGTTCAACTTGAGGCCTCCTTTATGCCTTAACTTCAGCCGGATTTTTTTCCCAAAGAGCCACGATCGGGCTCGCCACGAAGATCGAGGAGTAGGTACCGACCAGCACGCCGACCACCAGGGCGAAGGCGAAGTCGTGGATCACCTCGCCGCCGAAGGCGAACAGCGAGCAGGAGGCGAGGAAGGTGGTGAGCGAGGTCACGATGGTACGGGAGAGCACCTCGTTGATGGAGCGGTTGAAGATCGGGATGACCGGATCTTTCAGGCTCTTGTGCAGGTTTTCCCTGATGCGGTCGAAGACGACGACGGTGTCGGTGAGCGAGTAACCGGCGATGGTCAGGACGGCGGTGACCAAAAGGAGGTTCACCTCCTTGTGCATCAGGTAGAAGACCGCGATGATGGCCAGGACGTCGTGCAAGGTGGCGAGCACGGCACCCACGCCGAACTTGAAGTCGAAGCGCCAGGCGATGTAGAGCACGATCCCCAGGAGCGAGAGCGCTACCGCCATCAGAGTGTCGCTCTTCAGCTTCTCACCGATGGAAGGGCCGATCTCGGTGGAGCTCTCCACCACGAAGGGGTTCGAGGCGAACTCTTTTTTCAAGGCGTCCTGGACGTGGTCGGCAACCTTCACGTCACCGGTGGAGCTCTTGCGCATCTTGATCAGGAGCTTGTTGCCGTCGGTGATCTCCTGCAGGTCGACTTCCTTGATCCCCTCGCGGGCCAGGGCGTCGCGGGCGGCCTGGGTGGTGACCGGCTGGGTGAACTTGAGCTGCATCGAGGTACCGCCGGAGAAGTCGATACCCATGTTGGCGACGCCGCGGCTGATCTGGATGATCCCGATGATGCCGATGATGGATATGATGCCGGAGATGATGAAGGAGATCTTCCTCATCCCGATGAAATCTATGTTGGTTTTTCCCAGAAGTTCCATTGTCTCCCCCTTCCTTAAATGCTGAGTCTCTTCACGTGGACGCGATCAAGGAAGGCATCGAAGAGCACCCTCGTAGCCAACAGCGACGTGAACAGGTTGATGATGATACCAAGGCTCAAGGAAACGGCGAAGCCCTTGACCGGACCGGTGCCGAACTGGAACAGCACGGCCGCGGTGATGAGCGCCGTCACGTGCGAGTCCATGATGGTCAAGAACGCCTTGTCGTAGCCGGCGTCGAGCGCCGCGTGCGGCGTCTTGCCGAGCCTCAGCTCTTCGCGGATCCTCTCGAAGATGAGCACGTTGGAGTCGACGGACATACCGACCAAGAGGACGATAGCGGCGATGCCGGGGAGCGTAAGGGTAGCGCCCAGGGCGGCCAGGGCACCCATCAGGTAGACGATGTTGAGGACCATGCCGAGGTTCGCGACCATGCCGGAGATCTTGTAGTAGATCCCCATGAAGATTACGACCAGGACCACGCCGATGAGACCGGCTACGAGCCCCTTCTTGATGGAATCGGCACCCAGGGAAGGTCCGACGGTGACGTTCTGCAGGATCTTGACCGGAGCCGGCAGCGAACCGGCGCGCAGGACGATGGCGAGGTCGGAGGCGTCCTTCTCGGTGAAGGAGCCGGAGATCTGCGCGGAACCGCCCGAGATCCTCTCGCGGATCACCGGAGCGGAGTAGACGTTGCTGTCCAGGACGATGGCGAAGCGCTTGCCCACGTTGGCGGCGGTCACCTGGTCGAAGAGGCGGGCACCGGTCGAGTTGAATTCGATCCCCACGTAGGGCTGGTTGTACTGCGAGTCGATGCGCACCTGGGCGTCGGTCAGAAGCTCGCCGGTGATCATCGCCTTCTTCTTCACCACGAGCGGGGTCTCGGAGACGGCGCCGGTCTGCGGGTCGGTGCGCTTCTCGAAGAGGAGCTCGTCGTCCTCGGGGATGCTCCCGGGGCTCGCGGTGGCGGCGTTCACGTTCTCGTCCACGAGCTTGAACTCGAGGCGGGCGGTCTTGCCGATCAGCTCGATGGCGCGCTTGGGATCCTTGATGCCGGGGAGCTGCACCACGATGTGGTTGATCCCCTCGCGGGCGATGATCGGCTCGGAGACGCCGAACTGGTCGATCCTGTTGCGGATGGTCTCCAGCGCCTGGGCAACGGCGCGGTCCTTGCGCACCTGGGCCTCTTTCTCGTTCACCCTCAGCTGCAGGTTCACGAAGCCACCCTCGTCGACCAGCGGCAGGGTCTCGAGGTCCGGGTACTTCTTCTTGACCAGCTTGACCACCTCGTCGGCGGAGCCGCGATCGTACAGGGTAAGCTGCACCTTGTCGCCGCCCAGCTTCCCGATCTTCTTGAAGCGGAGGTTCTTCTGGGTGAGCGAGTCCTCAAGATCGGTGGCGATCAGGTCCAGCGAGCCTTCCACCGCCTTCTGGGTCTCCACCTCCATCACCAGATGAGTACCCCCCTGCAGGTCGAGACCCAGGTGGATCTTGTCCTTGGGGAGCACACCGCCCCACCAGGAGGGGAGCGACGAAACCAGCGTCGGCGTCAGGTAAACCGCCGAGGCGACAATGAACAGTACAATCAGTGTGATGCGCCAGGTATAACCCTTGCTCATGAGAAGCTCCTTTTCAGGGATAAAAAATCGATGCTAGTCCTGCTTGACCGAGGCGATGAACCCCTTGTTGTACTTGACGTTGACGCCCGGTGCGATCTCCAGCATCACCGACTGGTCGTCGATGGAGGTGATCTTGCCGTGCATGCCGCCTGCGGTCACTACCTGGTCTCCCTTTTTGAGGGCGTCGAGCAGGGTACGGTGCTCCTTCGCCTTCTTCTGCTGGGGACGGATGAGCAGGAAGTAAAAGATGGCGAACATCAAGATGAGGGGGATCATCCCCTGGAACTGGGCCATCATGCCACCGCCGGCAGCACCGGCTGCGGGGGCCCCTTCTGCAAACGCCAAAGAAAACATGTTGTTACCTCCTGTTTTGGTTTCCCGTTAGTGCATTGAAAAATATGTCGCGATCCGGCTTGCAGCTGCAGGTGTGCGTTTTAAGCTGTGAGTCCTCCCTCCCCCCTGGCGGGGGAGGGTCGGGGTGAGGGGGAAGCTGAACACTGACGGTTCCGCCGCTGGCTCCTTCACCCACCCCCCTACCCCCGCCCGTCAAGGGAGGGGGAAAGGTGAGACGTGCTTCTACGAGATAGCGACGGGTCCCTGCCCCTACCCGAATACCGGCTCCGCCATCGCGCGTTTCGCGTAGAACTCCTTGCGAAACTGGGCGAAGCGCCCTTGGGCGATGGCCCGCCTCACCTCCCCCATCAGGTTCAGGTAGAAGTGCAGGTTGTGCCAGGTGTTGAGCCGGGAGGCGAGGATCTCCTGGCTGCGGTAGAGGTGCCTCAAATAGGCCCTCGAGTAGTTGCGGCAGACGTAGCAGTCGCAGGCCGCATCGATCGCCCCCTCGTCCTCGGCGTAGATCGCCGCCTTGATGTTGATCCGCCCGGTCGAGGTGAAGAGCGCGCCGTTACGGGCGTTTCGCGTGGGCATCACGCAGTCGAACATGTCGAAGCCGGCGTTCACCCCTTCGATCAAGTCCTCGGGCGCCCCGATCCCCATGATGTAGCGCGGGCCGTTCTCGGGGAGGATGTCGGAGCAGGCCTGCATCATGTCGTACATGATCTCGCGCTCCTCGCCAACCGAGAGCCCACCAAGGGCGTAGCCGTCGAAGCCGATGTCGATGATCTGCCGGGCGCTCTCGCGCCGAAGTTCCGGATGCATCCCCCCCTGGACGATGCCGAAGAGCGCCTGGTCGGGGCGCCGGTGCGCCTCCTTGCAGCGCCTGGCCCAGCGGGTGGTGAGCTCGAGCGACTTCTTCACGTAGTCGTACTCGGCCGGGTACGGCGGGCACTCGTCGAAGCACATGGCGATGTCCGAGCCCAAGGCCTCCTGGATGGCCACCGAGACCTCCGGGGAGATGAAGTGCTTCGAGCCGTCGATGTGGGAGCGGAACTGCACCCCCTCTTCGCTTATCTTGCGCAGCTCGCCCAGCGAGAAGACCTGGAACCCGCCCGAGTCGGTGAGGATCGGCCGGTCCCAGTGCATGAAGCGGTGCAGCCCACCCATCCGCGCCACCAGGTCGTGCCCCGGGCGCAGGTAGAGATGGTAGGTGTTCGCCAGGATGATCTGGGAGCCTACCTCGACCAGTTCCTCCGGGGTCATCGCCTTCACCGTCGCCTGGGTGCCGACCGGCATGAAGATCGGGGTCTCGATCTTGCCGTGGGTGGTTGTCAGAGAGCCTAAACGGGCCTGGGAACCCGGATCTTTCGCGATAAGTTCAAACGTAAGAGCAGACAAACGCACTTCCCGTACTACGTAGTTGTTGGTGTCGGCGCAGCTGCCGGTTTGCGGCACAGGGCCGCACTATATAACGGGCGGCTCACACCGTGTCAATGCTGTAGACAGGACGATTCCGACAGGTTAAAGCCCTGCCCTCTCCCGTCGTTTCGCTAAACCTGCCGAAAGCCGCCTGTTTTCCCGGAGCGGCCCGAAGCGGAACCCGCCCCCGCCTCACCCGATGAACATGGCGTCGCCGTAACTGAAGAAGCGAAAGCGCCGCTCCACCGCTTCGCGGTAGGCGTTCAGCATGCGCTCCTTGCCGGCAAAGGCGCACACTAACATAAACAGGGTGGATTTGGGGAGATGAAAATTCGTTATCAGTGCATCGACGACCCGAAACCGGTAGCCGGGGAGGATGAAGATATCGGCTTCACGCTCGCCCGCCTCGAGTTCGCCCGAGGCCGCCGCATGCTCCAGCGCGCGGAGCGCCGTGGTCCCCAGGGCGATCACCC
Source organism: Geomonas silvestris (assembly GCF_014193515.1). Classification (GTDB taxonomy): domain Bacteria; phylum Desulfobacterota; class Desulfuromonadia; order Geobacterales; family Geobacteraceae; genus Geomonas; species Geomonas silvestris. The sequence goes on from NZ_BLXX01000008.1 coordinate 70,846, forward strand.
GCCCGCCCCGCTCCCGACAGCGCCGGATGGCCGCAGCGGTCTTTTCGGGGATCCGGTACCACTCGCGGTGCATGGTGTGCTGGGAAAGGTCCTCGACCCGGACCGGCATGAAGGTCCCCAGCCCCACGTGCAGGGTGAGCGGCTCGATCTCGGCACCGGCGGCGCGGATCTGGTCCAAAAGCTCGGGGGTGAAGTGCAGGCCCGCGGTGGGTGCGGCAACGGCCCCCTTTTCCCGGGCGAACACGGTCTGGTAACGCTCGCGGTCCTCCCCCTTGGGCTCACGCTTTATGTAGGGGGGAAGCGGCAGGCGCCCCACCGCGTCGAGCCACCCCCAGAAGTCGTCGGTCCCGGTGAACCGGACCCGCCACTCGCCGTCGCCGCGCTCGAGGACGCTCGCCTTAACCCCCTCTTCCATGAGGATGCGGCAGCCGGCTCCGGGGCTCTTGGAGGCCTTCACCAGGCAGCTCCAGACCTCCCCGTCCCCAGGAACCCGGCGCACCAGGAAGATCTCCACGGCGCCGCCGGTCTCCTTGCGCCCGAAGAGCCGGGCCGGGATCACCCGGGTGTCGTTCACGACCAGAAGGTCGCCCGGGCGGATCAGGGAGGCGATGGAGGCGATTCCAAGCTCGCTCACGGCGCCGCTGGCGCGGCTGACGGCCAAAAGCCGCGAAGCGTCGCGGCGCTCGGCCGGATGCTGGGCGATGAGCTCGGGGGGGAGGTGGTAGTCGAAATCGGAGAGCAGCACTAGCGAGCGTCCCCCTTCGTGAGCGTCACGCCGGGGTAGTAGTAGGAGAGGATTTCGCGGTAGTTGAATCCGTCGCCGGCACGCTGCTTGGCGCCCCACTGGCAAAGGCCGACACCGTGGCCGCTCCCTACCCCGCTCACCAGGATATCGTCGCCGAAGCTTCTGATCTCGAAGTTGGTGCTCTTCACTGCGCCGTACCCGAGCGCCTTGCGAAAGGCGACGCCCGGGACCGCGACCCGGCCCCGCGCCGCGTAGGCGGCCACTTCCTGGACCCGGCCGCTGTCGTTGCGCCCGTTCACCCGCAGCTCCCTCAGTCCGGCGACCTGGTACCCCGCCGCGCGCAGAGCCGCCTCGGCCTTTTTCAGGGTGAGGTTCAGCTCCCAGCGCACCGGGTTGGCCTGTTGGCAGTATTGGCAGGGGACGCCGCGCAGGTAGGGGATCGCAAGCCCCCAGACCCGCTCCGAGGACTCGGTGTGGCCGGCGCAGTTGGAATGGTAGAAGGCCTGGATCACCTTCCCGTCGTAGGTCAAAAGCTCGCCGGCGGTCTCAGCCACCCCGCGCGCCGCCCGGCTGTCCTCGAGGTCGCACCCCTCGTAGACCTGGTCCATCACGGTCGATTCCAGCTGGTAGGGGGCGCCGCGACGCGCCTGTTTCTGGTAGACGGCGTAGGTGCGGGCGATCACCGCCTGCGCCTTGATCGCCTCCATGGGCCAGGCCGAAGAGATCTCGCAGTTGATGAGCCCCACCAGGTACTCTTCCAGGGGGAGCTCGTTTACCACCAAAAGGCCGCGCTCGCCCGGCGTCACCTCGAGGAGCCCGCGGTACCCCTTGCCGTTCACCGTGACCCGTGCCGGCGCCGAAGCGATCAGCCCGGGAAGGCTTTTGCCGTTCACCAGGATGCCGTCCCTACTCCGCTTCACCTCGAGCGGCATCTCCAGCCTGAGCGGGTACCCCTTGCTGTCGGTCAAAAGGATGCCGGTGCCGTCGATGCGCAGGGTCTCGACCCCCTTGACGAGTGCTACCCTGACGGTCTCCGGCCTAAGCGCCGCTGAACTTCCGGCGGCAACCAGACACAAAACCAGTATGAGAAACAACCTGAAACAGTTCATCGATCCCGCGTGCACCAGTTTCCTTCCTTAAAGCCTCAACTATAAACCATGGAACAGCGTGCAAAGTCAATAATTTTATCATTCTAACTTCGCGCAAAACCGTGTATTATTGGCAAGTCTATTGCTTGAGCTCTCATTAGAATATCGCGGCCCGCGACTGCGCATCCCCCCGAAGGGAGCCGGGGGCCGCGCAAATCCCGCACCGCCGCCGAACCACGGGAAAACGCGCCGTTTGGGCGCCGGCCGGACCACGGGGCCCGGCGCCGCGCCACTCCGCCATTGCACGGCGAGCCGGCGGCCATATCACGTACTCTTTACCACGGACGGACTATGCTCAACTCGCTGAAAATAAAAATTCTGACCCTGGTCACCCTGATCATGATGCTGATCATCGGGACGGTAGCCTTTCTCAACTTCAGCCATCAAAAGGAGATGCTGCACGAGATCGCCAACCGCAACACCCAGGTGCTCATCGAGACCATCAAGAGCTCCATCGGCAACGCGATGCTCTCGGGACACTCGGAGGAGATCGGCAACGTCTTCGCCCGGATCAGGACCCGGGAGTTCGTGAAGTCCCTGCGCATCGTGGACGCCAACGGTAAGGTCCTGGTCTCCGCCTCGCACGACGAGGTGGGGAAACAGGTCCCCGGTTTCGGCCCGGAGGGGACCGGCGGGCGCAGGACCGGCGCCCCAGGCGATGACGGCACGTTCGTCTCCTTTGCCCGGATCACCAACGCCCCGGCCTGTTTCAAGTGCCACGCCGCCGGGCAGGACACCCTCGGCTTTCTGGAGATCAGGCTCTCCCTCGACTACCTAAAGGAGTACATCACCCACGAACGCGACACGGCGGTCTACTCGAGCCTCCTTTTGGTAAGCCTCATCTTCTGCACCATCGGCATCTTCCTCATCGTCTACGTCGACAAGCCGATCCAGAGACTCATCTCCTTCATGAGGGACGTGGAGCGCGGCGACTTCGAGCAGCGCATCGAGCTCTCCTCGAGCTACGAGATGCGCACCCTGGGGGAGAGTTTCAACCGCATGGTGCAGCGGGTGAAGATGCTCATGCAGTCGACTGTGGCCCACGAGCGCGAACTGGCGCGCGCCCAGGAGAAGCTGAACCACCACCGGGAAACCCACCTGATGAACGGCCGGCTCGAGGAGCAGATCCGCGAGATCGAGACCCTGAACGTCACCCTCGAGGAGCGCATCGAGGAGATCGAGGAGGCGAACTACAAGATCGCCGACCTGGCCGGGGAGCTCGAGGACAAGAACACCAACCTGGAGAAGGCGGTGGCGAAGCTCTCCACCCTGTACAAGCTGGGGCTCGCCATCAACTCGACCATCGAGGTGGAGAGCCTGTACCATCTGGTGGTGCAGACCACCATGGAGACCCTGCAGGCCCAGATCGGCTACATCATCCTCTACGATGCCGAGGCGGGGGAGCTCAAGGTCACCAACCTGCTCGGCACCGGCAACGACGCGGAGCACCAGGAGGCGCGCATCCCGATGAAGGAGTCCGGCGTCTCCACCTGGGTGATCAGAAACGGCCGGCCGCTGCTCATCGCGGACATGGCGCAGACGCCGGAGTTCGACCGGCACTCGGCCCTGGGCTACGAGAGAAAGACCCTGATCTGCGCCCCCCTGCAGGTAAAAGACGAGATCATCGGCACGCTCACCGTGGTGAACAAGCAGCACAACACCACCTACAACCACGAAGAGCTGGAGCTTTTGAGCACCATCGCCGCGCAGGCCTCCATCGCCATCAAGAACGCGAAGCTCTACGACGAGCAGCAAAAGACCTACCTGAACACCATCCAGGCGCTGGTCTCGGCCATCGAAGCGAGCGACTCTTACACCCGGGGGCACTCGGAGCGGGTCACCCGCCTTTCGCTCTCCCTGGCGCGCCGGCTTGACCTGCCGCAAAACCGCCTCAAGGTGATCGAGCGCGCCGCCATCCTGCACGACATCGGCAAGATCGGCATCGACCTGTCGCTTTTGCACAAGGAGGAGCAGCTGACCAAGGCCGACGTGGCCGAACTGCAGTTGCACCCGACCATCGGCATGAAGATCCTCGAGCCGATCGAGTTCCTCTACGACGTAAGGCTCTGCATCGGGCAGCACCACGAGCGCTACGACGGGCTGGGGTACCCCAACAACCTGGCCGCCGAGGACCTGCTCCTCGAGTCGCGCATCCTGGCCATCGCCGACTCCTTCGACGCCATGACCTCGGACCGCCCCTACCGCAAGGCCCTCGAGGTCGAGGTGGCCATCAAGGAGCTCTCCGAGAACGCCGGGACCCAGTTCGACCCCGAGCTGGTCCCCATCTTCATCGACCTCTTGATGACCCCCAACTTCCTGCCGCACCGCGACCTGGAGGCGGCAGAGGCCTGAGAACCGTCTTAAGTCCTTAGAACCCGTAACGATTGCCCCGTTTGGCAATACATGCTATAAATGGCAGGTCCACTCCGGCCCGCGCCCAGGCGACGGGCCGGCTCACGTTGGGCCGGCCGGGTCCCCTCAAGGCCCCCGCACCTATAAAGAACGCAATCGGAGTACTCGTGGCAGCGCTACTGGAAATATCGGGACTGAGCACCCGCTTCAACCTCCCCGGGGGGGAGCTGAGGGCGGTCGAAGGGGTCGACCTGACCCTCGAGGCCGGGGAAACCCTGGCACTGGTGGGCGAATCGGGGTGCGGCAAGAGCATGACCGCCGCCTCCATCATACGCCTGGTGCCTCCGCCGGGGCGCATCGTCTCGGGGAGCATCCGCTTCAAGGGGGTCGACCTCTTGCAACTCCCCGAGGACCAGATGCGCAACGTGCGCGGCAACCGGATCGCCATGGTGTTCCAGGACCCCATGACCTCCCTGAACCCGGTGTTCACCATCGGGAACCAGATCGCCGAAGGGCTGCGCATCCACCGCGGGCTCTCCAAGGAGAAGGCCGAGGCCGAGGCGGTGACCATGCTCTCGTTGGTCGGGATCCCGGCCCCCCGGGAGCGCCTCAAGGACTACCCGCACCAGCTCTCCGGGGGGATGCGCCAGCGCGTGATGATCGCCATGGCCCTCACCTGCCGGCCGGAGCTGGTCATCGCCGACGAGCCGACCACCGCCCTCGACGTCACCATCCAGGCCCAGATCCTCGAGCTTTTGGACCGGCTCAAGGAGGAGACCGGGATGGGGCTCATCCTGATCACCCACAACCTGGGGATCGTGGCCGAGCGGGCCCACCGCACCGCCATCATGTACGCCGGCCAGATCGTGGAAATGGCCCCGACCGCCGAGCTCTTCGCAAATCCGCTGCACCCCTACACCCGCGGCCTTTTGGCCTCGCTCCCCGAGAAGGCGAAGCCCGGGGAACGTCTGGCGACCATCGCGGGGAGCGTGCCGGACCTGAAAAAGGAATTCGCCGGCTGTCCCTTCCGCGAGCGCTGCCCGATCTGCGAGGAACGCTGCGCGACCCACCAACCCGGCATGAAGGAGGCAGGCCCCGGACACCAGGTCCGCTGCCTGATGGCACCATGAAGCCCCTTTTGAGCGCGCACAACCTGGTCAAACAGTTCCCGGTGCAGGCAGGCCCCTTCGAGCCCAAGCGCATCCTTACCGCGGTGGCCGGGATCGACCTCGAGCTCTACCCGGGGGAGACCCTGGGGCTCGCCGGCGAGTCCGGCTGCGGCAAGTCGACCGTGGCCCGACTCCTCACCGGACTGATCCCCGCAAGTTCCGGGTCGATCAGCTTCGACGGCAAGGACCTCGCCTCCCTCGATGCCGCCGGGACGGCGCGCTTTCGCAAGGAGGTCCAGATGATCTTCCAGGACCCCTTCTCCTCGCTCAACCCGAGGATGCGGGTGGCGGAGATCATCGGCGAGCCGCTGGCGATCCACGGCATCGGCACCCCCGCCGAGCGGCGCGACCGGGTGGCGAGCCTGGCGACCCGGGTGGGGCTTGCGCCGGACCACCTGCAGCGTTTTCCCCACGAGTTCTCCGGCGGGCAGCGCCAGCGGATCGGCATCGCCCGCGCCCTCGCGGTCGCGCCGCGGCTCATCATCGCCGACGAGCCGGTCTCGGCGCTGGACCTCTCGATCCAGGCCCAGATCATCAACCTCCTGCAGGATCTCAAGGCGGAGCTCGGCCTCGGCTTTTTGTTCATCACCCACGACCTGTCGGTGCTCAGACACCTAAGCGACCGGGTCGCCATCATGTACCTGGGGCGCATCGTGGAGACCGGCAGCCGCGAGGCGGTGCTCGACCGGCTCCTGCACCCCTACACCGAGGTGCTCTTGAGCGCGATCCCGCGGATCGACGGGGGCAAGGAGCGCCGGGTCATCGCCCGTGGCGAGCTCCCCTCGCCGCTGGCACCGCCGTCGGGGTGCCCGTTCCACACCCGTTGTCCCTACGCCAAGCCGGTCTGCGCCAGCGATCCCCCTCCCCTGGAGGAGAAGGAGCCGGGGCACTGGGCGGCCTGTCATTTTAGTAAAGAGATCTATCGCTCACAGCGATAGCTTTTCCATTGACAAGATAGCTTTCATACTACATATAGATAATCAAGAACAACGGGGGGTGGCAGCGACCCGTTCCGGGGCAAGGCCCCGCGGGTTCGGGCGAAAAGGTGGAAAATCGCACCCTGAGGTCCGATCCCGCACCGGCGCCAGGATCACATTGAAGCGGAGGAAAGAGATTTGGCATTTGACAAGACGAAGGATTTCACTAAGGAAGCGGAGATGCTCAAGGTGCTCGGGCATCCGATCCGGCTCAAGATAGTGGCGGGGCTCTGCACCAAGGAGTGCAACGTGAAGCACATCTGGGAGTGTCTGGGGTTGCCGCAGGCCACGGTATCGCAGCACCTGGCGCTTTTGAAGAACAAGGGGATCATCGAAGGGACCCGGGACGGGGTCGAGGTGCACTACGCGGTGGTGAGCCCCTTCGCCCGCAGGCTCATCGAGATCCTGGACCAGCCCTAAGGAGCTTGACCGGCCTCAGGAGCCACTCACATCGAGCTCGCCGATCCTGAGCGAAGGCGAGCCGACCGAACCGAAGAAGCGCAGGTCGTCAGCCACCAGTTCCACGTTGTTGAAGAGCTCGAACAGGTTGCCGGCGATGGCGATCCCCTTGACGGGGTGCACGAGTTCCCCACCCTCCAGGTAGTATCCGGTTGCCCCCACCGAAAAATCGCCGGAGATGGCGTTGGCGGTATGCATGCCGAGCACGTCGGTAATCAGGACGCCGCGCCCAATTCCGGCGCGCAGCTCTTCCGGGGTGCTCCTCCCCGGCTGAAGGTGCAGGTTGTGCGCGGCAAGCCGCGGAGGGCCCTTGACCCCGCCGCGCACCGAGTTGCCGGTAGAAGCGGCCCCCAGGCGGATCCCCCAGTAGCTGTCGTAGAGAAAGCCCTGCAAAATGCCTGAGGTCACCAGCGCGGTATCCTGCTGTGGCACCCCTTCCCCGTCGCACGGGGCGCTCCCCATCCCGTTTTCCAGCAGGCCGTTGTCGCGCACGCTGACCTGCTCCGAGAAGATCCGCTCGCCGGTGCGCCCGGCCAGCCTCGACTTCCCCTTGTGCACGTTTTCACCCAGGAAGGAACCCGCGAGTACCTCGAGGAGCTGCGCGGCCACGTGCCGGTCCAGCACCACCGGGCAGCGCATGGTGGCAAACGGGCGTGCCCCCAAAAGTGCGACCGCCTTGCCGGCGGCGCCGGCCGCCACCTTTTCCGGGTCCACGCCGTCCAGGCGGTGCGAGAAAGCGAAGTCCCACCCCATCTGTGCGCCGCCCTCGGCTTCGGCAACCGCCGAGGCGCTCAGGCTCAGCTGGGTCCCCTGGTACTGCGCCGCGACCCCGAGCGAGTTCTGAATCAGCACCTGGTAGACCGATTCGCTGTAGCTGCACTTGCGTACCCGTTTCACCCGCGGGTCCTGCGCCAGCACCCGGCGTTCCAGTTCGAGGGCGCGCTCCACCTTTTCCTGGTCCGGCGTCGCAAAGAAGGCGGGATCGTACAAATGGGGGAGCACCGGGTACCCCCCCGGCAGCGGCGCCGGTAGCACGCAGAAGGGGTCGGGGGTCTGCATGGTGGCCCCCACCACCGCCCCCTCCACCATCTGCTTCAGGGCGGCCTCATCGAACGAGGTGGAAAAGGAGAACCCCAGCCCCGACCCGACCTTGACCCGCACCGCGACGCCGAAGGGTTCCGCGCAGCGGAAGGTGTCGAGCTGGCCGTTGCGCGCCTCGACTGCAAGGTCGCGGGAGCGGGTCAGCATGATCTCGAAGGCATCGGGATGGCGTGCCTCGAGCAGCGCGGCTACCTGGTTGGCGTAAGGGGTGAGGTCGGTCATGGTGCCTCTTGTTGGTTTCAGATGATCGGACCGATCCGGCCGATCGGACTGGTCGGACCGATCACTATGTTTTTGGGGGGAGGTCCGCTGCTACAGGTCCAAGATCATGGCGATCTCGTCGCAGTCGGGGAACTTCACGCACTTGATGCAGTCGCCCCACACCTTGTGCGGCAATTCCGACTTGTCCACCACCTTGAAGCCGAACTTGGCGAAGAAGTCCGGCTTGTAGGTCAGGCAGAAGACGCGCTTGAGGCCGATTACGCGGGCCTCCTCGAGACAGGCGCCCACCACCTGGCTGCCGATGCCGCGGCGCCCGGCGTCCTCGGCGACCGCCACCGAGCGCACCTCGGCCAGGTCCTCCCAGACGATGTGCAGGGCCGAGGCCCCGAGCACCCGCCCGTCCTCTTCCCAGATGTAGAAATCCCGTATCGCGTCGTAGAGTTCGGAAAGCGAGCGGGAGAGCATCTCGCCGCGGCTCGCGTAGTTGGTGAGCAGTTTCTGGATGTCTTTTACGTCGCTGATTTTTGCCTTTCTCAACATGTTGCTGCCTCCTGAATCAATTCCCGGGCGTGCTCCAGGGTCTTCTCGGTTATCTTCGCCCCGCCCAACATCCGTGCTACTTCTGCCACCCTCCCCTCGCCTTCCAGGCGCTGGACACAGGTGGAAGTGCGGCCGTCGGTGACCGCCTTTTCGACCCGCAGGTGCTGGTCCGCGAAGGCCGCCACCTGGGGGAGATGGGTGATGGCGAGCACCTGCTGCGCTCCTGCCACTTTTTTCAGTTTGACCCCGACCAGCGCCGAGGTGGCGCCGCCGATGCCGGTGTCGACCTCGTCGAAGATGAGCGTCGGCACCTCGCTCTCGGGGTGGAGCTGCTTCAAGGCCAGCATGAGCCTGGAGAGCTCGCCGCCGGAGGCTACCTTGGCCAGTGGCCTCGGCGGCTCGCCGGGGTTGGGCGAGAAGAGGAACTCGGCCCGCTCGAAACCGTAGGAGCGCGGCTCCGTGAGCGCCTCGAAGCTGGTCTCGAACACGGCGTGCTTCATGGCGAGCTCGCCAAGCTCGCGCTCCATCCCCGTCTTGAGGGCCGCCGCACCCTTGTGCCGCTCCTCGCTCAAACGCTTCCCGAGCCGGGCCAGCTCGTCCTTCAGGGCCTCGATCTCCGCGCTGAGGTGGTCGCGGGCCTGCTCCCGCCCGGTGAGGCCGGCGAGCTCGGCTGCGATCCCCTCCTGGTAGGAAAGGATCTCCGCGATGTCCGCGCCGTACTTGCGCTTCAACTTGTTGATGGCGTCGATCCGGTCGTCCAGCTGCTCGAGCCTCCCGGGGTCCGCCTCCACCCCTGCCGCGTAGTCGCGCAGGGTGAGCGAGGCGTCCTCCAGTTGCGCGAAGGCCCCCTCGAGGTTCTCGCAGACAGGAGCCAGGTTGCGGTCAATGGCGCTCGCCTCGGACACGCTCCCGATCACCCGGCGCAGCCTCCCAAGAAGTGCTGCATCGTCGCCGTAGAGGGCGTCGAAAGCCTGCTGGCTTGCAGCGAGGAGCTTCTCGCCGTGCGCCAGGCGCCCGCGCTCCTCGGCGAGCTCTTCCTCCTCGCCGGCGTAGAGCTTCGCTGAGGCGATCTCCTCGTTCTGGAAGGAGAGCAGGTCCAGGCGGCGCGCAGCCTCGCGCTCCCCCTGTTCCAGCGCCTCGAGCTCCGCCCTCGCCTTCTGGTACGCCTCGAAGCGCGACTGGAACTCCTCGCGCAGCTTGAGGCAGCCGGCAAAGCCGTCCAGAAGCCGCAGGTGCTGGTCGATCTTCAAAAGGGTCTGGGAGTCGTGCTGGCCGTAGATGTTGATGAGGCCGCGGGAGAGTTCGGCGAGCATGGTGGTGGTCGCGAGCCCCCCGGAGATGAAGACACGGTTCTTGCCGCCGCGGGAGACCACCCGGCGCACCAGGAGTTCCCCGTCGCACTCGATCCCGCTTGCCGCGAGGCTCTTCGCCAGTTCGGGGCGCTCGGTCAGGTCGAAGAGCGCCTCCACCGAGGCCTCCTCGGCACCGGAGCGGATCAGCTCGGAGCTCGCCCGCCCCCCCAGGATCAGGTTCACCGCATCGATGATGATCGATTTGCCGGCACCTGTTTCGCCGGTCAGTATGTTGAGCCCGGGCTGAAACTCGACGTGCAGCTTGTCGATGATGGCGAGATTGCTGATCTGCAGTTCTCTCAGCACTAGCGCTCCCCCCACTTCAGCTTGGCCCGGAGCACGGAGAAGTAGTCCTTGCTGCGCGACTGGACCAGGCGGGCCACATGGTCGGACTTCTTGATGTGCACCTGGTCGCCGCAGATAAGCTTCACGCCGACCTGGCCGTCCAGGGTCAGGAACACCGCCTCGTCCTCCTGGGCGTCGATGCGGATGGCGATGCTCGCGTCGGCCCCCACCACCAGCGGGCGGTTGGTGAGGGTGTGCGGGCAGATAGGGGTGATCGAGATGCAGTTCAGCGCCGGGTGGATGATCGGCCCGTTGGCGGAGAGCGAGTAGCCGGTCGATCCGGTCGGCGTGGAAATGATCAGGCCGTCGGCCTTGAAGGTGGTCAGATGACGCCCGTCCACGGAGGTCTCCATGTCCACGATGCGCGCCAGGGCCCCCTTGTTGATGACCACGTCGTTCAAGACGCGGTGCCGCTCGATCTGCTCGCCGCCGCGCAGCACCTGGGCCAACAGCATCATGCGCTGGCTCAGCTCGAAGTCGCCCGCGAGGCAGCGCTCCATGGCCGGATACATCTCGTCCAGCGTGATCTCGGTGAGAAAGCCGAGGCTCCCGAGGTTGACCCCCAGGATGGGGACCTCGCGCGAGCCGACCATGCGGCAGGCGGCGATGAGCGTCCCGTCGCCCCCGAGCACCACCACCAGGTCGGCGCCGGTGGCCACCTCGGAGCTCTCGGCGCTCTCGGCCAACCCCGGATGCCTGAGCTGCTTGGAGAGGTGTTCCTCCACCCGGGGGACGATTTCGCGCTGGGTCAGCCAGTCGATCAGTTCCTCGGCAACGCCCAGGCAACGGGGGTCGTGCACTTTCGCTATGATGGCGATTTTTTTCATCAGACCCCCTTTACTTGTATTGTAATCTAGGATTTACTAGCATATAAGTTGTACCATGTCCAATGGAAACTAGATCTGGCGCGGCCTCGCGGGGAGGGGTCCCAGCCGGTGCAATCGGGCTGGGAACAGGGTGACTAATGAATGAACCGGTCATAGAAGAATCCAACGGGATCGTCGAACAGCTCGACCAGGAAATGGCCATCATCAAATCCTTCCTGGAGCACCTCGAATACACCCTGGGCAAGGACAAGTACTCCGCGACCAAGTACGACGGTTTCAACGCCCTGGCCTACGCGGTCCGCGACCACCTGGTGGAGCGCTGGCTGGACACCCAGCAGGCCTACTACAATTCCGACGACAAGAGGGTCTACTACATCTCCATGGAGTTCCTGATGGGGCGCGCCCTGGGCAACAGCCTGATCAACCTTGGGATGTACGAGGACTTCAAAGAGGCGATCACCTCGCTGGGGTACGATTTCGAGGCGATCCTCGCCGAGGAGCAGGACGCTGGTCTCGGCAACGGCGGCCTGGGGCGCCTCGCCGCCTGCTTCCTCGATTCCATGGCCACCATGTCCATTCCCGCCTACGGCTACGGCATCCGCTACGAGTACGGCATCTTCCGGCAGCACATCGTGGACGGCGCCCAGCTCGAGATCCCCGACAACTGGCTGCGCTACCGAAACCCCTGGGAGCTGGACCGCCAGGAGCACCTGCACACCGTCAAGTTCTACGGCCGGGTCATCACCACCATCAATTCGCAGGGACAGCTGGTGCGCGAGTGGGTGGACACCGAAGACGTCATGGCCATGGCCTACGACACCCCGATCCCCGGCTACCAGACCCACTCGGTCAACACCCTGAGGCTTTGGAGCGCCAAGTCGAGCCGCGAGTTCGACCTCAAGTTCTTCAACGAGGGAAACTACATCCGCGCGGTGGAAAAGAAGATGCAGTCCGAGACCATCTCGAAGGTCCTCTACCCCGCCGACAACGTCATCGAGGGGAAGGAGCTGCGCTTCAAGCAGGAGTACTTCCTCGCCTCGGCAACGGTGCACGACGTCCTGTACCGCTTCAAGAAGAAGCACAACGACCTGAAGCTCCTCCCCGACAAGGTAGCCATCCAGTTGAACGACACGCACCCCGCGCTCGCCATCCCGGAGCTGATACGGGTGCTCATCGACCTGAACAGCTTAAGCTTCGACGAGGCCTGGGAGATCACCCGGAAGGTCTTCGGCTACACCAACCACACCATCCTCCCCGAGGCCTTGGAGCAGTGGCCGGTCTGGTTCTTCGAGCAGATCCTGCCGCGGCATCTGCAGATCATCTACGACATCAACGACCGCTTCATCAAGGACATCCAGGCCCGCTTCCCGGACGACCCGGAACGCGTCGCGCGCATGTCCATCGTCGAGGAGCACTGGGAGCGCAAGATCCGCATGGCGCACCTGGCGATCGTCGGGAGCCACTCGGTGAACGGCGTGGCGGCCCTGCACTCCGAGATCCTGAAAAACGAGCTATTTCGCGATTTCTACGAGATGTACCCGGAGCGCTTCAACAACAAGACCAACGGCATCACCCAAAGGCGCTGGCTCAAGATGTCCAACCCGCAGCTCTCCGGGCTGATCGACGAGTACATCGGCGACGCCTGGACCCGCGACCTTTTCGAGCTGGAGAAGCTGCGCGCGGTAGCCGGCGACCCGGAATTCAAGGAGCGCTGGAAACAGGTGAAGCGCGCCAACAAGGAAGCGCTCTGCACCTATATCCTGAAGCACAGCGGCCTCGTGGTCGATCCGGACTCGATGTTCGACGTACAGGTGAAAAGGATCCACGAGTACAAGCGCCAGCTCTTGAACGTCCTGCACATCATCACGCTCTTCAACCGTATCAAGGACAACCCGCAGGCCCGCGTGGTGCCGCGCACCTTCATCTTCGCCGGCAAGGCCGCCCCCTCCTACTCCATCGCCAAGCTGATCATCCGGCTCATCACCGCGGTCGCCGAGGTGGTGAACCGCGACCCGGACGTGGCCGGCCGGATCAAGGTGGTCTTCCTGGCCAACTACGGGGTGTCGCTCGCCGAGAAGATCTTCCCGGCTTCGGATCTCTCCGAGCAGATCTCCACTGCCGGGACCGAGGCATCCGGCACCGGCAACATGAAGTTCGCCTTGAACGGCGCGCTCACCATCGGCACCCTGGACGGCGCCAACATCGAGATCATGGAAGAGGTCGGCCGGGACAACATCTTCATCTTCGGGCTCACCGCGGCCGAGGTGGCCGAGCTGAAAAACCGCGGCTACAACCCAAAGGAATACTACAACAGCAACCTGGAGCTTAGACGCGTTTTGGACATGATATCTTCCGGCTTCTTCTCACCTGGAGCCCCCGACCTGTTCCACCCCATCACCGATTCCCTCTTGAACCTTGGCGACCACTACATGCTTTTGGCCGACTACGCCTCGTACGTGAAGTGCCAGGAGCAGGTAAGCGAGCTCTTCCTGAACCAGGACGAGTGGACGCGCCGCGCCATCCTGAACAGCGCCGGCATGGGTAAATTCTCCAGCGACCGGACCATCGAAGAGTACGCCCGGGAGATCTGGGGCATCAAGCCGCTGGACATCCGCCCGGGTGCCGTCGAGTTGCAGAGGCACTGATGACCGATCTCTTCAGCGCCGTCCACACCGAAGTCGCCCCCCTGGCGGAGCGCATGCGCCCGCGCTCGCTTGCCGAGTACCTGGGACAGGAGCACCTGCTCGGCCCGGGGAAGATGCTGCGCCGCCTCATCGAAACCGACCGCCTCACCTCGCTCATCTTCTGGGGCCCGCCGGGCTCCGGCAAGACCACCCTCGGTCGCGTCATCGCCAATGCCACCGAGAGCCACTTCATCTTCTTCTCCGCCATTATGTCCGGGATCAAGGAGATCCGGGAGGTGGTGAAGGAAGCCGAGGACACCCTCAAGTACCGCGGCAAAAGGACCATCCTCTTCGTCGACGAGATCCACCGCTTCAACAAGTCGCAGCAGGACGCCTTCCTCCCCTACGTGGAGCGCGGCACCTTCACCATGATAGGCGCCACCACGGAGAACCCCTCCTTCGAGGTGATCGCGCCGCTGCTGTCGCGCTGCAAGGTGCTGGTTCTCAACCCCTTGGCCGACGAGGTGGTGGTGCAGATCCTGGAGCAGGCTTTGACCGACACCGAGCGCGGCCTGGGCGAGCTGCAGCTGAGCGCGACACCGGAGGCCCTGCAGCAGGTGGCGGCCTTGGCCGGCGGCGACGCCCGCGTGGCGCTCAACACCCTCGAGACCGCCTCGCGCCTGGCCCTGGAAGGGGTTATCAGCGCGGAAACCGTGCAGGAAGCCGTGCAGAAGAAGGCGCTGCTCTACGACAAGGGGGGCGAGGAGCACTACAACGTGATCTCCGCCTTCATAAAGTCGATGCGCGGCTCCGACCCCGATGCCGCGCTGTACTGGCTGGCGCGCATGATCGAGTCAGGAGAAGACCCTATCTTCATCCTGCGCCGCATGGTGATTTTCGCCTCCGAGGACGTCGGTAACGCCGACCCGCGCGGGCTGCAGATGGCGGTGTCGGCCCTGCAGGCCTTTCAGTTGGTCGGCATGCCGGAAGGGCGCATCATCCTGGGACAGGCGGTCACCTACCTCGCCACCGCACCAAAATCGAACGCCTCGTACCTGGGGATCAATCAGGCACTCTCCGAGGTGAGAAAAAGCGGCGCCCTCCCCGTTCCGATGCAGATCAGGAACGCCCCCACCAAGCTCATGAAGAACTTGGGGTACGGGCAAGGGTATCTCTACCCTCACGACTACGACGACGGCAAGGCCGCGCAGGATTACCTCCCCGACCAGTTGCAGGGGCGGCGTTTCTACGAGCCGAAGCCCAGCGGCTACGAGAAGAGCATCAAGGAGCGCATGGAGTGGCTCAAGTCCGAGAAGGAAAGGTCCGGGCGCTGACCCGCTGCCCCCCTCCCCGGCAGCATTCACGCTTCCCCCGAAGGGGCGACTCATGTCCGCCCCTTTTTCTTTTTCAGCACAAAATCAGACGCACCGTCGGGTAGCTAGCACGAGGTGCCGTCATCTTCAGCTTCGGAAACCCAGGCAACTAGCTCCGGGCCGGCAGGATGATTTCCTCCGCCGTCGAGATGAGCCTCATCATCGTCGTCATGAGCTTTATCATCGTCGTGATGAAGCTCATGGTCGCCATCCTGAATTTCATCAAGGCGGCAATAATTTTCAGGATCGCCACGATGACCTTCATGATAGCTGTCCTGACCTCCTCCGCTAACCTTACAGCTCTCTAATTATCTTGAATCATTGGACATTTCAGCCACACTTCCTGCCCGGGGCTGTTGTAAAGCAAGGACTCCATGATATATTCAATCTGGCCCTGAAAGGGAATGACCCACGGGAGCGCCGTATTGGTGTTCCTAGACCATATCCGGAGCAGACATGAAGAAGATCGGGATAATCACGAGCGGCGGCGACTGTTCGGGGATGAACGCCGCCATAAGGAGTGCCACCCGCACCGCACTAAGCCACGGGGTGCAGGTCGTCGGGTTCCGTAAAGGGTACGTCGGCCTTTTGAAGGGCGAGTACCTGGAAATGGGGACCAAGGACGTTGCGGGGATTCTGCACCGCGGCGGCACCTTTCTGCAGTCCGCGCGCAGCGAAGAGTTCAGGACGGTCCTAGGACGGGAAAAGGCGGTGCGCCACCTAGAAGAGTTGGGGGTCGACGGACTGGTGGTCATCGGCGGCGACGGCTCCCTAAACGGTGCGCTTGCCCTGCACCGCATGGGCGTCCCGGTGGTGGGGATTCCGGCCAGTATCGACAACGATATCGCCTTCACCGACATGGCACTTGGGGTGGACACCGCGCTCAACAACATCATCTACGCCGTCGACTGCATCAAGGACACGGCAAGCTCCCACGACCGCGCCTTCGTCATCGAGGTGATGGGGAGAAACTCAGGCTATCTGGCAGGCACCGCGGCAATCGCAACCGGCGCCGAATACGCCATCGTGCCGGAAATCGAGTGCGACATAACCGACCTGTGCAACCAGCTGCGCCAGCGCTACGAGGAGGGTCGCAGTAACGCCATCATCATCCTCGCCGAAGGTGCCGGCCGGGCCCAGAACATCGCCGACACCATCAAGGACGCGATCGGCTTCGAGACCCGGGTCACGGTCCTCGGGCACTACCAGCGCGGCGGTGCGCCCTCGGTCTTCGACCGGCTGCTGGGAAGCCGTTTCGGGCATGCGGCGGTCGAGTTGCTGCTCTCGGGCGACAAGGGGAAGATGGTCGGGCTCTGCTGCAACGCGATCGTGCCAACCCTCTTGGAGACCGTGGTGGTAAGCGAAAAAAGGCCGCAGGACGATCTGCACGGCATGTCACAGATCCTGGGGATTTGATACGTCAACGCACGAGCTACAACCGGAACTACACCACCCCCTCCCTTGACGGGAGGGGGCTGGGGGGTGGGTGAAGCTGCCATCGGCAATGATGTGGCACCTTCCCCCTCACCCTGTCCCTCCCGTAGGGAGAGAGGGGACTCATGTGGATGGCGTTCCCTGAAATTCCCGCAAGAACAGAAAAGGCGCGTACCCGAGGGTCGCGCCTTTTTCGTTTCTACTTGATGCCGCCCTGTTAGCTGCGGCTGTAGGTAATTGCGGTTATCGTGTGCCCCAGCGGGTCCCGGATCACACAGTAACGCCCGATCTTGGGGATGTTCGTCGGCTCAACCAGCACGGTGCCGCCGTACTCGGGAACCCGCGCAGCAGTCTCATCCACGTCGGTAACCGTGACGTAGATCCCCCACCCCAGCCTCGGATCTTGCGGGTCGCTGTTTTCCACCATGCCTCCCACGTCCTTGCCGTCCACCTTGATAAGCGTGTAGGCCCCCTCACCGACCCAGGGTTCGGTGTTCCAGCCAAAGAGCCTGCTGTAAAAGGCTTCCGCAGCATGAACATCGGTGGTAGTCAACTCGAACCAGCTGAAAGCACCCTGAACCCGGAAATGATCCGTCATGTTCCCCCTCCCCTCTCGGAAATGCTTTAATTATATTTACTTTATATTGCCTGACAAGGGTACGGAATGGGGCTCGAGGGTATTGCAAGGATCTCAGCGGTTTGGCTTTACGGATAGGAGGTGACAGAAAGGGGAACCGGGGGGAAGGTGCAACAGCGGGGGCAAACTCATGTGACCGATGGTGGGAAACGGGTTCAGGGGGAAGGAGAGTCAGCGCAGCTTCAGGCGGTCGAACACCAGACCGGCCACCCGGTTCAGGGCGTGATCGCGGGACAGGAAGGAGAATACCGGGGGTTTGCGGGTGCCGATCTTTTCCAGCAGGGTAGCGATCTCGGAATTCCCCCCGCAGGACATCCCTTCACGCAGCGCCTGCAGGGCTTCATCCTTCTTGCCGGCAACCAGGTGGATCTTGGCGAGATTGAGAAAGTGAGCGGGATTTTCAGGTTCCTGCTGAAGTGCGGTGCCGCACAGTTCGGCCCCTTTCCTCACCTGCCCCCGTTCCTTGGCGATGCAGTAGCCGAGGTACGAGTACCAGCAGGCGTTGTCGGAGATCTTCAGCGCCCGCTCTAAAAAGGCGAGTGCCGATGAGGTCTCGCCGGCATCCAGGGCAGCGACGGCGCGACCGTACAGCTTTACAGCCTCTTCCGAATTAACCTGCATGCCATCCCCCTTGCACAAAAGAGCCGCACTCGGTACATCTCCCGCATCGACTGGTACCAGCCGGGTCCCGAAGCGGCAGAGCTATTACAGTCTGTGATAATAGGGCATCTTATGAAGCGATTTCAATCCCTATTTAAGGCACGAGACCGGCAGGCGCCGGAAAAACTGAAGTACTCCTTTTAAAAAAGGGACAAAAGCTCGGGATGACGATCGATCCGGGCCAGGGCTTTCATCTCCCCCCGGTAGGCAACGAAGGGGACCCCGGCCGCCTCGGCTGCTTGGCGGTCCACCTCGGAGTCGCCAACGAAGAGCGCCTGCCGGGCGGAGATGCCGTAGTGGTCCAGCACCTTGAAAAGCGGCTCCGGATGCGGCTTGGGGTTGGCGACCTTGGCGGCCGTCATTACACAGCTGAAAAAGCCGGTAAGGCCGAACGACTCGAGGAGCAGGTCCATCGAGCTTGCCCGGTTGGTGCAGACGGCAAGTTCCACGCGCCCCTTGAGGGCGGTAAGCGTTTCGCGCAGCCCCTCCTCCACCACCATGAGCGGGAAGAGCTTGCGGTAGTCGAGTGAGGCGGAGAACTGGCGCACCTCGGCCAGACGCGGGTCACCCTGGAACAGGTAGGCGAGCACGTCCTTGTTGGAGTAGGTATGCAGTACCCGCATGGTCTCGCGGTCGTTGCGGTCCAGGGGGGGCATCCCGAAATGGTCCATCACCTGTACGTAGAAGTTGAGATTCGCCTC
Source organism: Geomonas silvestris (assembly GCF_014193515.1). Lineage (GTDB taxonomy): Bacteria > Desulfobacterota > Desulfuromonadia > Geobacterales > Geobacteraceae > Geomonas > Geomonas silvestris. The sequence continues at coordinate 89,512 of NZ_BLXX01000008.1, forward strand.
GAAAGAATCGAAGAGGACGCCGTCGCAGTCGTAGATTACAGCCTTGATATCGTTCAGCACCGGTCAGGTTCTCCGGGAGAAGCGCATCTAGCTCTCCTCCGTGCCGCCGTGGGCGGTCAGGTACTCTTCCCATTCGATGGGAAGCATGTGTTTCTTGCGGTTGTTGCATTCCTTGCAGCAGGGGACCACGTTGCCGCGGCTACTGGTCCCGCCGCGGATGACCGGGACGATGTGATCCATGGAGAGTTCGTCGGGCGGGAAACTGCCGCGGCAGTAGTGGCAGATCCCCTTGGCGACCCTGTTCTTCCACCACTGGCTCTTGCGCAGCTCGCGCGCCTTGTTGCGCTCCCGCTTGATCTCCTCCTCGGTCGCGGTGACGATGAAGTAATCCACTACGTCCCCCCTAACCGTTGCGAAAATTTACAATGGCGGCCCGCGCCAGCTCGTCGCAGCGCTCGTTCTCCGGGTGGCCGTTGTGGCCGCGCACCCAGACCCAGCGCACCTTGTGCACCTTGGTCAGCTCCACCAGGCGCTCCCAGAGGTCGCGGTTTACCACCGGCTCCTTTTTGCTGTTCACCCAGCCCCGTTTCTGCCATCCCGGGAGCCATTCGGTCATCCCCTTGACCAGGTACTGGGAGTCCGTAGTCAGCACTACCTCGCACGGGCGGTTCAGCGCCTCAAGGCCCGCAATGGCAGCGCTCATCTCCATCCGGTTGTTGGTGGTGGCCCCATCGGCCCCGGAGAGCTCCTTCTCCTTGCCGCCGCAGCGCAGGATGCTGCCGTACCCCCCAACACCGGGATTGCCGCTGCAGGCCCCGTCGCAAAAGATCTCTACCATCATGAGGCAATCCTCCCTTCGTTGGGAAGCATAGCCGCAATGGCGTGCATCACCCGGTCCACAATCAGTTGGTGGGTCTCTTTACAGTCCGGCAGCGCAAAGAGGTCCTCGAAGTTAAGCGGCGCCCCGAAGCTCACGCATCCTTCGGCTCCCAGGCTCGGGAACCGCCACCTGTTGATGCCGGCAAGCGCGGTGGGGATCACCACCGGTTTGGTATCGTAGATGATCTTGCCGACACCACGGTTCCCCTTCCCCAGCACGCCGTCCTTGTGCCGGGTCCCTTCGGGAAAGAGCATCACCTTCTGATCGAGCAGCAGGTCGTTTATGTGCTTGCCGGCGCGCACGTCGCGGCCGCGCTTTACCGGAAAGGCGCCCCAGGAGCCGTACAGGGTACCGGTAAACCAGTTACGGAAGAGCTCCTCCTTGGCGGGGGCCCAGAGCATCTGCAGCGGGTGGTGCCGAATTACGGCCCAGGGGAGAAAGACGGTATCGTAGGCGGAGATGTGGTTGGAGGCGATCAGGACCCCACCGCTGGAAGGGATCTGCTCCACTCCCTTCACGGCGAAGCGGTTGAGGCCCGAGGCATAACAGCCGATTACCCAGACAGAAAACGTCACCCAGAAGCGACGCACAAGAGAGACCTTCAAGACGACCTCTTTAAGGCAGGATTTTATTGCAAGTCAGCTGGAATCTATACCATGAAGTCGAGATGCGGGGCAACCTGTTTACACCCTCACTCCCAGATCCCCTCGATCTGCGAGCCGCAGCCCGGGCACTTGCCGCGCTGTAGCAGGTTTTTCTCGATGAGGTATCCGTAGCGCCTGATCAGCAGACCGCCGCAGGACGGGCACACCGTGTTCTCGCCCCCCTCGCCCGGGACATTCCCTTCGTACACGTAGCGCAGCCCGGCCTCCTGGCCAATCCGCCTGGCGGCACGCAGGGTGCCCACCGGTGTACGCGGCTCATCGGTTAGTTGGAAGGTCGGGTAGAACTGGCTGACGTGCCAAGGGGTCTGCGGTCCGATTTCATTTACGATGAACTCGGCAATGCCCCGCAACTGCGCCTCGGAATCGTTGTGGTGCGGGATGATGAGGGTGGTGATTTCCAACCAGATGCCCAACCGATGGTACTCGCGGATGCACTCCAGCACCTGGTCGAGGTCGGCTCCGACCACGTCGCGGTAGAACTCCCTGGTGAATCCCTTGAGGTCGATGTTGGCAGCGTCCAGATAGGGTGCGATGGTGGCGAGCGCCTCATTGGTGATGTAGCCGTTGGTCACGAAGATGTTTTTCAAGCCGGCGGCATGCGCCAACTTGGCTGTTTCGTAGGCATATTCAAAGAAGATGGTCGGCTCGGTGTAGGTATAGGCTATCGAGCCGCCCCCGGCGCTGAGCGCCCTTTCCACGATAGCATCCGGGGGCAGGTAACTCCCGGAATTCTCAATCCGGGTAGGTTCCGGCTGCGAGATGCTGAAGTTTTGGCAATGCTGGCAGCGAAAGTTGCACCCGACGGTGGCTACCGAATAGGTGCGGCTGCCGGGAAGCAGGTGGAAAAGCGGTTTTTTCTCGATCGGGTCGACCTGTTCGGCGACCGCCCGGCCGTACACCAGGGAGCAGAGGGTGCCATCCCGGTTCTCACGCACCAGGCAATGCCCGCGCTTCCCCGGATCGATGAGACAATGGAAACGGCACAATCCGCAGCGAACCCTGCCGGCGTCGAGTCTTTCGTAGAACATGGCCTCTTTCATGGCAAAAACTCCCAGCGAGTCGCTCAATGTAGAACAGAAAGCTCCTCGCCACCTTGTCCAAAGGTGATTTACAGCCGGGCTCACCGCAGGTGGAGACAAAACCAAACATCTCTCAAAATTGGTGGACCCGTAGCGGGAGAACTGTCTCGGCAATAAATCACGCGGCTCGGACCGGTTGGTGAGCGCGTCCCGAATGGATCTAACGTCCCGGAAATTCCGATGAACAGTCTCTTACCTTCTCTTGGTGAAGATACCATTCGGTAAACAGGAATTCAAACCAATGTTTCGGTTTGATCAGACAAAAAAAAATTTTGCGGCGTTGCGTTTTGACTTCTTCTCACCCGGTTTTGTCATCAGAATAAACATACTTACGTTTTATTCCGGACAACGTTTTGAATTACAATTACTTACACTCAGACCAATGCGTCACAAATCCGGTTTTAGCCTTCGTGTTATAAAATATAAGCTCAAATCGACTGCAGAGCGAATCATGTAAACAGCTGTTTTATGTCACTTTTCGGCAAAAATTACACTTGCACGTGCAATTCCTGTTCTATATATTTAACCTACCATTACCCCTGTGACAGGAGAAAAAACCATGCATTGCCCGAAATGTAACAGCAAGAAAGGTATCGAGATCGACATGCACTCCGACGGTTACGCCAAAGACCTGCTCGAGTGCACCTCGTGCGGCACGATCTGGCTGGAGAAGTACAACGAAATCATCACCATCAACGAGCAGGCGGCAGCCTAACCGGGAAAAGGGGCGCCTTCGGGCGCCCCTCCTCTACCACCTTACCTCTACCCTACCACCTTACCTTCAAACAGACATCTCCTCATCACCCCAGTTTTGCACATCCCCGAGGCTATTTTGTTCCCCTGCGCGCCTTCCTTTGCGGCCAAGGTGAATGCGTTCCCCTTGAGACAAGCATCTCTCCACCCACCGTTGCGGCGAAGCTTCAGCGAATTTGTAAATTCTCATGGAGAATTTCAAAACTTTTTTTAAAATTTGCAATTTTCCTGGAAAATGAACAAATCTCCGGGAGATTTCTTCGTTTTCAAAAAAATTTGTCAAATTTCTCGAGAAATGAGAAATTTTCCAACCAAATTTTAAATTTCCCCAGGAAAATTCTTAATTCTCCAGAAGATTTCGACATTCTCCAAAAATATCGTCAATTCTCCAAAAAAATCATTGAACCACTACGCTGCTCGCTCTCCTTTCGCCCCTCGGCACGGAGCGAAGCAGGCCTGCAGAGCTAAAAGAGGCTACCAGGTGGGAACTTCGGGGATCAGACGAGGGTTTGTGGCGAGTGCTTCGAGGAAGGAATCATACACAAGAGCCAGCCTGCTCCAGTCGTAGCGTGACACGAAATCCGCGGGCCCAGCCGGTGCCGCTGTGCCGTTAACCAGCAGGTCGCGCAAGCGATCCGCGAGGTTCTCCTGTAGCCCGTAAACCACCTGGGAGCGCGCGGCAGGAGGAACGTGCTCAGGGTAGGCCAATCGCTCAGGGAGCAGCGCCTGACAGCCGCAGTACATCGCCTGCACGACGCTCGCTCCGAAGAACTCCTGGCGGGAGGTTACCGGCAGGATATCCGTGCGCCACAGCCAGTGCGCGTACTGCGCGAAGCTCTCCAGGTAGCCCCACTGGACCACCCGGTGACCCAGGCGCTTGCGAGCTTCCTCGAAGATCGCCGGGGCGCGGCCAAACGACTCTCCCAAGACCGCCACCTGGAAATCGTGCCCCTCTTCGGCCAGCAGGTACAGCGCCGCAAAGAACTCCTCGGGGTTCTTGTCGTACTCCCAACGGTGATTCCACAAGATGAGCGGCACTCCTGATCCGGATGGTTCCGGGCGGTGTCGGTCCAGCTTACCGAGGTCGAGTCCCAGCGGCAGCACCCGGCTTTTCAGGGTCAGTTCCTGCACCGACTGCGGCTCGTTATGGTCCGGAAAGGCGCGCAGGAAACCGGGGAGCGCCCCCAGAAAACTGTCGCGGTGGTAGCGCGAGTTGAACAGTACGGCATCGGCCGCAAGGGCGCTCGTGTAGTTGAGGAAGGCGTAGTGCAGGTCGCGCTTGCTGCCGGGATCGGGGTCCCCCGGGGACCAGGGATAGGTGAGCTGGTTTTCGTGGAAATAGATGGCGCTGGGGCAGTTGCCCGTAACCCTGCGGGTGAGCCCCAGAAAGGTTCCCAGGTCGAGCATGTCCGTCGCCAGGATGAGGTCCGGACGCGAACCGGACGCGAGGAAGCGGTTCGCCAGGGTCACGGCGCCGCCGTGCATGCGCCACTTCCAGTTGCGCCCCGGCAGCGTGAAAAGCTCCACCTGGTGGCGGCTGTGGCTGGCGTACTCGTGGAGCCAGGCGGCGTGTGAACCGGTGCAGTAGGGCTCGACGAGGGCGATGCGCATCGGGTGGTCCTTTGGGGATGAAAGGGTGGTACGGGGACGAGGGAGAGCTGCACCCTGCCCCTGCGCCGGACGGCTAGAACATGAAGCGCCGCATGCTGATGTTGAGCAGGATCCCGACGCCGACCATGGAGGTGACCATGGAGGTCCCGCCGTAGGAGAAGAAGGGGAGCGGTACCCCGACCACCGGGAAGAGGCCGATCACCATCCCCATGTTGATGACGATGTGCCAGAAGAGCATGGCGGAGACGCCGACAGCCATCAGCGAGCCGAAACGGTCGTTACAGCGCTTGGCGATCCCCAGCCCCCAGAAGATCAGGAAGAGGTAGAGGGTGAGCATGACCAGGCAGCCGACAAAGCCCCACTCCTCGGCGAAGACCGAGAAGGCGAAGTCGGTATGCTGCTCGGGAAGAAAGCGCAGCTGTGACTGGGTGCCGTGCATGAACCCCTTGCCGAAGGTGCCCCCCGACCCCACCGCGATCTTGCTCTGGATGATGTGGTAGCCGCTCCCCTGCGGATCGAGGTCCGGGTTCAGGAAGTTGTAGATCCTCTTTTTCTGGTAGTCGTGCAGGGCGAAGCGCCACCCCAGGAAAATGGTGGGGATCGCGGCAGCGGCGAGCGTGGCGAGCGCGGACCAGCGCACCCCGACGAAGAGGAGCATGGTGCCGGCGATGAGCGAGACCAGGATCGCGGTCCCCAGGTCGGGCTGTTTCATGATGAGCAGCGCCGGTGCACCCAGCAGTGCCAGCGGGTAGAGGAGATCCTTCAGGGTGAGCCCCTGGAAGACCGGGTACCGGCTGAAGAACCGGGCGAAGGTCATGATGATGACGATCTTCATCGGCTCGGAAGGCTGGACGGTGAAAAAGCCCAGGTGGATCCAGCGGGTGGCACCCATGGAGGTCTTGCCGATCACCAGCACCAGGACCAGCAAAATGAGCACGGCACCGTAGAGCCAGTAGGCGAAGTCCTCCAGCATGTGGTAGTCGATGCTGCAGACCGTGAGACAGAGCATGATGCCGGCCACGGTCCAGTAGATCTGCTTCAGGAAATAGGGGGTGCCGATCTCCCGGTAGGACGAGGAGGCGCTGTAGATGTTGATCACCCCGAACCCGGTAATGAGCAGCACCAGGGCCAGAAGGGTCCAGTCGAAGTTGGTAAAGAGCCTGCGGTCAAACATGAAATCCCCAGGAATCCGGTACTCAGCGGTACCGCGGTGTTATCGGGAACCCGGCCAGGAGGCGCGGGCCTTGCCGGTTATTCGGTGTCGGTGTCGGCAGCGGGTGCCGCTGCGGGAGCGGTCGGGGTGCCTGAGCCCGGCGCGCCACCCTTTTCGTCCTTGGGCTCCTGCTTGGGCACCGGCTTCTTGATGACGCCCTTCCCCTCGAAGTAGGCGCGCAGGAGCCTCCCTGCGATCGGGGCCGCGGCTGAACCGCCGTGCTCGCCGTGCTCCACGATGACCGCAACAGCGATCTCGGGTTTCTCGAGCGGGGCGAAGGCCACGAAGAGCGCGTGATCGCGGAACTGGTAGGGGACCTCCCCCTTGCTGTCGCGCATCTTGACGACCTGGGAGGAACCGGTCTTGCCGGCCACCTTCACCTCGGAAAGCCGCGCCATCCCCCCGGTCCCGTGCGGCTCGTTGACCACCGCGAAGAGCCCCTCCTTGATCAGCTTGAAGGTGGAAGGCTTGATGGCGGCGCGCCCCACCTGCTGCGGCGGGAACTCCTTGATCGGTTTGCCGTCCAGGTCGACGATGCGCTTCACCAGGTGCGGCTGGTAGATCACCCCGTCGTTGGCGACGGTGGCGATCATCGAGGCGAGCTGCACCGGGGTGGTCAGCACGTACCCCTGGCCGATCCCCACCGAGAGCGTCTCCCCGGAGAACCACTTGGTGCCGAAGCGCTTCTTCTTCCACTCCTCGGTCGGGATCACCCCACCCTTCTCGTTGTCCAGCCCGATCCCCATCGGGGCACCCAGCCCGAACTTCTTGGCGTAGGCGGCGATCCGGTTCACCCCGAGCCTTTCGGCGAGCTTGTAGAAGTAGACGTCGCAAGACTCCCGGAGCGCCTTTCTCAGCTCGACGTGGCCGTGTCCTTTTTTATCCCAGCACTTGAAGGTGGCGTTGCCGAACTTGTAGTACCCAGGGCAGTCGACCGAGCTGTGGGCGTCGATGAGCCCCTCCTCGATCCCGGCGATGGCGGTGATGATCTTGAAGGTCGAGCCCGGCGGATACATCCCCTTGAGTGCCTTGTTCTCCAGCGGGTGGCGCTTGTCCTCGAGGTACTCCTTCCACTTGTCGGCGGGGAGCCGCCCGGTGAAGAGCGCCGGGTCGAAACCGGGATTGCTGGCAAAGGCGAGCACCTCGCCGGTGTTGACGTCCATGGCGACCGCGGCGCCCGCCTTGTCCCCGAAGGCCTGCTCGGCGACCTTCTGCATATCGAGGTCGATGGTGAGCATGACCGAGTTGCCGACCGTGGAGGCGGTCTCCTCGACGGTGCGCAGGAAGCGGCCGCGCGCGTCGACCTCGATCTGGCGCCCGCCGTCGGTGCCGTGCAGGAAGTTCTCCCAGCTCTTCTCGATGCCGCTTTTACCGGTGTAATCCCCGGCGTTATAGTCCTTGTAGCGCTCGTTCCCCAGCTCCTCCTCGGAGACCTCACCCAGGTACCCCAGAAGGTGCGAAGCGAGCTCGCCGTTGGGGTAGGCGCGCACCGGCTTCATCTCGATGTTGACGCCGGACAGGGAGAGCCGGTTCTCCTCGAGGAACTCCATCTGGTCGCGGCTTATGTTGGAGGCCACCACCAGCGGGTAGTACTTCGCCCTCCCCTGCCCCTTGTTCCACTTGTCCTGGATCTCCTTGGGATCGAGCTTCAAAAGCCGGGCGAGGCTGGAGACCAGCTGCTCGCGGTCTTTGACGTCCTTGGGGATCACGGCAACCGAGAAGGAGGGGGTATTGGAGACCAGCACCTTGCCGTTTCGGTCCAGGATGGCGCCGCGCGGGGCCGCCACCGGGACGAAGCGCAGCCGGTTGTTCTCGGACTGGTCCAAGAGGTTCTCGGTGTCGACTACCTGCAGGTACCAGAGCCGGGACAACAGCAGGAAGAACATGGCGAAGGCGCCAAAGGAGATCCAGATGATGCGCCGGGAGCCGTCACCGTCGGGGATGATGCCGCTGTGTGCCTTCATCGCGCCTCCTCGACCGCGCCGCGCTTGAACATGAAGAAGAGCGAGGCGGCGAGCGCGTTCACCAGTGCCTGCGGGACCAGGACCGGCAAGAGCGTCGCGTAGACACCCTTGGAGACCGAGAAGATCATCAGCATCACCAGGTTCAAAAGCGCGCAGAAGAAGGTCCCCAGGAAGACCACCAGGACCAAAAGCGCCCGGTTGTCCGTGTAGAGCCGGTCCGCGACCTGCGACAGGAGCGTGTAGAGGCAGAGGTAGCTGAAGGCGTGCAGCCCGAGGTAGATGCCGGAGAAGCTGTCCTGCAGCAGTCCCAGGGAGAAGGCCGCCAGCGCCGCGAAACGGTGCTGCAGCTTAAGCCCCAGGTACACCACCAGGATGATGATCAGGTTTGGTTGGAAAGGGTCCTGCAGGTAGCGCGGCAAAAGGGTCATCTGCAGCAACACTGCGGCCAGGACCAGGCCGACTATCTTTAGGTAACGCATCAGTTTCTACCGTCCGTGGGGTCTATTCATGAGGTTGTTTAAGGAGCACCAGCATCTCCTCGAGCCTGCCGATGTTCACCGTGGGGCGCACCTCGATGGTCTGAAACACGCCGTACTCCCCCTTCTTCACCATGGTCACCTCGCCGATCGGCACCCCTTTCGGGAACACCCCGCCGATGCCGGAGCAGATGACCGCATCCCCCACTTTAACATCTTCATCTTTGACCGTGAACTCCATTGAGCAGCGGCCGCCCCCCATGCCGCGCACCACGCCGCGGGCCCGGGAGCGCTGCACCATGGCGGCGATGGCCGAGGCGTGGTCGGTCAGAAGGAGCACCCTTGAGCTGTGCGGCGCCACCTTTACCAGGCGCCCCACGGCGCCACCCGCCGCCAGTACCGGCATCCCCTCGGCAAGGCCGTCGGCGCTGCCGCGATCGACCACCAGGGTCTTGAACCAGGCCGAGGAGTCCTCGCCGATCACCGAAACCGCCACCGACGGCGTCTCCTGGGTCTCCTTCAGGTTCAAAAGGGCCTGCAGCCGGGCGTTGGCCACCACCGCCTCGTTCCCCGCAAGGATCCGCTCGTTGAGGCGTTTCACGCTCTTTCTCAGGGCGATGTTTTCCTGGCGCACCTCGACCAGGTCGATGTAGTCGCGCCAGATCCCTTCCACGAAGTTGTCGGCGCCGGCCAGCGCATTGGCAAACGGGGCGGTCAGTGCCATCACCGAGCGCTCCACCGGGTTGGCGTGTTCCTTGTAGCGCAGGTTGAGTGCGTAGATCAAAAAGGCGGTCACCAGGAAGGTGGCGGTGATCAGGAAGCGTTTGTAGCGCAGTAGCAGCTCTTTCATTCGGTCTCAAAAATGGCTTAGGGGGCCGCCGAGCCCCCTATGAAAATATCCTTGCATTACCGGTTCCGGTCCGTGGGCGCGCCCCTACTCCAACTGAAACGGCGAATCCGCCTCGTCCTCGTGCCGGATCTCGTCGACCTTCTCCCGTTTGCCGGGCCCCGCGTAGAGCCGGTTGGGGCCGTTGAAGACGATGCCGTTTTCGTGGCTTACGTTCTTGTAGGCGTGCACCACCCCCGGCGGCACGATGAGCATGGTCGGCGCATCGACACCGGCGAAAAAGATCTGCTTCACGCCGTAGGTCGGGGAGTCCTTGCGGGCATCCCAGAGGTACACCTTGAAGTTCGCCGGCCCGATGAAGCAGAAGTAGTCGGTCTGGTCGACGTGCTCGTGAGGGCCGCGCGCCACGCCGGGCTGGGTCATCGAGACGTAGGCCATGGTCGGCATGAGCGCCGGGTCGAGTTCGTCCGAGCGGAACAGCTCGGAGAGCCAGCCGCGCTCGTCGAGAAACTTGGTCAGGGGGCGGGTCACCACATCGTGGATGCGCCCTTTCTGGTAGCTTACGGTCTTGCTCATGAACGGATACCTCCCCCGCAGAGCTGGGTCTCGTTGTAGACCCGCTGCAGGTAGTCACGGTAGGATGATTTCGGGGTGTCGGCGATAACGGCGGCCATGCGCGCGCAATCCAGGTATCCCATGCGCAGGGCGATCTCCTCGAGGCAGGCGATCTTGAGCCCCTGCCGTGCTTCCAGGGTCCCGATGAAGTGGGAGGCCTCCAGAAGGCTTTGGTGGGTGCCGGTGTCGAGCCAGGCGATGCCGCGCCCGAGTTTCTGGACCGACAGCTCGCCGCGCCTGAGGTACTCGAGGTTCACGTCGGTGATCTCCAGCTCGCCGCGCGGCGAAGGTTTGAGCGCCTTGGAGATCTCCACCACCTTGCCGTCGTAGAGGTAGAGCCCGGGAACCGCGTAGTTCGACTTCGGTTGGGCGGGTTTTTCCTCGATGCTCAGCACCTTGCCGTCGTTGTCGAAGTCGACCACGCCGTAGCGCTCGGGGTCCTGGACGTAGTAGCCGAAGATCTTGGCGCCCTGCTCGAACTGGGCGATCAGGCGGTCGAGTTCCATCTTGCCGTAGAAGATGTTGTCCCCGAGGATCAGGCAGACCGGCTCACCGGACAGGAACTGTTCGCCGATCACGAAGGCCTGGGCGATCCCCTTGGGTTCGGGCTGCACCGCGTAGCTCAGCTTGATCCCCCAGCGGGAGCCGTCGCCCAGAAGGGCCTGGAAGCGCGGCGTGTCCTGAGGGGTGGAGATGATCAGGATGTCGGCGATGCCGGCCATCATGAGGGTCGCCAGCGGGTAGTAGATCATCGGCTTGTCGTACACCGGCTGCAACTGCTTGCTCGCCACCATGGTCAGCGGGTAGAGCCTGCTTCCGGCGCCACCTGCGAGCAAAATGCCCTTTTTGATACCTGGTACCATAACCCCCGCTCCAGACGCTAAAATCACATTAAGAAACTATTTTTTCTACCATAGGGACGCATCCGGAGTCAAACAGTAAACAGGGAAAGGACCAAGTAAAGGTACCGGTTCGCTGCGGATTGCTGCAAAAGGGGTCAAAAGCCGCACGGGAAACGCCGTGGCGGCCGGGAAGGTGTGGGCGGTCCGGGTCGGGTCAGGGGATCAGGCGCTCCTTGAGCTTCTCGTCGATGAAGCTTTCCTCAATCGCCTCGCGGGCCCAGGGTTCCTTGCAGCGCGCCAGCACCAGTGCGGCACCTTCGGCCACCGCGGGGACGTCGCTCCAAAGCGCGTTGCGGATCGCCCTCAGCCGGTGGGTGTCGGCCTCGCGGGAGTCGGCCAGGGCGCGGCAGGCGTCGCACAAAAGGGCGAGATTCTCCTCGGCGGGTTCGTCATCGGGGCGGTACTCCCAGAGCTTCAGCCCGTCGTTTCCCGCGCACCATTCGCAGTGAAAGCCGGCGCGCTTGCCGATCGACTTGCCGAAGCGCTGCACCGCCTCGAGGTGTTCCTGGTGCATCCACTGTCCCTTTGCCATGCATCTCCCCCCTCACGTACCAGCCATGCCGGCAACAGCCACCCATTTTAGCAGATTTGACAGGCACTTCAATGATTTTCATGGGAAACGCCGCCCCGGTGCCGACCGCCAGTTTTGTCTGGACAAGGACCTTAACTCTGTGATTTCATGGGCGCCCGCGTGCGGCGGTTCCGGTTGGGGATGCGGCAGTGCGAAACAGCACCTGGAGGATTCATGAAATTACCGCAGCCGCTTGTCTCCGGCACCCTGATACGCCGCTACCATCGGTTCCTGGCCGACGTCGAGCTGGAGGACGGCAGCATCGTCACCGCCCACACCCCGAATACCGGGAGCATGATGGGGTGCGCGATTCCCGGAAGCCGGGTCGCCCTCTCCTTGAGCCCCAACACCGCCCGGAAATACCGGCACAGCTGGGAGCTCGTCGAGGCGGACGGCATCTGGATCGGCATCAACACCCAGCTCCCCAACCTTTTGGCCCGCGAGGCGATCGAAAACGGGACCATCTCGGAACTCGCCGGCTACCAGACCATCCGGGGGGAGGTCCCTTACGGCGAGGGGAGCCGCATCGACCTGTTTCTCACGGGCCCCACGGGGTACTGCTACGTCGAGGTGAAGAACGTGACCCTGGTGGACAAGGGGCGCGCGCTTTTTCCCGATGCGGTGAGCGCCCGGGGGCAGAAGCACCTGAGAGAACTGATGGGGATGGTGCGCCAGGGGCACCGCGCGGTGAACCTCTTCGTGGTGCAGCGCGCCGACGGCGACTCGCTGTCACCGGCCGACCACATCGACCCGACCTACGGGAAGCTCCTGCGCGAGGCGGCACGTTCCGGGGTGGAACTCCTCGCCTACCGGGCGGCGGTGAGCCACGCGGAGATCCGCCTGGAGCGCCGGCTCGCGGTCGAGCTCTAGGCGCGGCGCCGCGTTGACAAGCGAGGAGTTGGGCGCTACAGTTGAGCGTATTTTTTCCGGGAGGTCACGTGAGAATTCCCAGGTTCACCATCTACGCCAAGGAGAGCGGAGTCGAGATCTCGGCGACCGAGAAGCGCCAGGCGGGAAAGGCCGACGAGGGACGCATCGCGCTCCGTTTTTTCCGGTTGGCGAGCGGCAGTCACCAGATCCGCTTCGTGGTGGAACCGTGGGAGGCCTTCGAGCTGCAGCGCAAGATCCTGGCGGTGCACGCCGCGCCGGGGAAAGAGGGGCTGACCCACAAGTTCGACGGCGGCGAGGGTGAGACGGTGACCAAACTGTTCGTCGAGGGGTACGAGCGAAACGGCAAGAAGGGGTACGCCTTTTCCATCCAGCGCAACGAGGAGAGCATCAACGTGGCGGCGCCGCAGGGCGAGTTCCTGTTCGCGGCCGAGTTCTTGAAGCAGCTTTCAGTGGCCCAGTCCTGGGTAGAGCAGGCGGAACGATGACAGTGACGGCAGCAGCGGCAGCAAAAAGCACGGCCTCCGGCGCGACACGCGCCCTCTCGAAATCCGGCCACCCCGCCCCCTCAAGCAAGACCCTCCACCTGAGCATCGACAGCAAATTGAGCGATGTCGCCCTGATCGGTCACGCGGTGCGCGGCGTGTGCGCCTGCTCCCCCTTGACCGAAGAGGCCTACGGCGAGATGGAAGTCTGCGTCGTGGAAGCGGTCAACAACGCGATCACCCATGCCTACCGGCGCCAGGACGGGTTCAAGGTCGAAGCCGCCATCACCCTGCACCCGGACCGGATCAGCTTCGAGGTGAGCGACTTCGGCACCGCGATCATCGATTTCGCCCCGCGCACCCTGGAATTCGACCCAGAGGACATCGGTTCCCTCCCCGAGAACGGCATGGGGCTCTTCATCATCGAGACCATCATGGACGAGGTGAGCTACCGCACCGAAGACGGGCGCAACACCCTCTCCTTCTGCCGCTACTTCACCCAGCCCAGCGCCTGAACCAGCCTACCTGAAAGTTCCCACCCGACTACACCACACCAGCTTTTTAGAAAATCGAAAAAGGTACAGGACGTAAAGGACTTTAGAGACTTTAGGGACTTAAAGGACATAAAAGGGATGAAGGCGGAGAGAAAGACCGCCGATGCGACTCCTCGGCGGACAATGGTGTCGCATTATCAAGTGTCAATCGTAAATTGTCTTTAATTCCCCAGCAGGAACTCGAAGTCTTCCCTTCCCAGCGACTGGCCGGCGTCGCTCTCGGCGTCTTCCAGCAGGGCCCGGTACAACTTCAGCTTGCGCTTTTTGAGCTCCATCATCTTCTCCTCGATGCTGTGGCGCATCAAAAGCCGGGTGATGGTGACCTGGCGCTGCTGGCCGATGCGGTGGGCCCGGTCCGAGGCCTGGTTCTCGACCGCCGGGTTCCACCAGGGGTCCAGGTGGAAGACGTAGGAGGCACGGGTCAGATTGAGCCCACGCCCCCCTGCCTTCAGGCTGAGCAGGAAGACCGCCGGCTCGGCGGAGTCCTGGAAGCTCTCTACCAGCGCCTTTCTGCGCGACACCGGGGTGGAGCCGTCCAGCCGGAAGTTCAAGATCCGCTCGCCGTTGAGCGCCTCCTGCACCAGGTCGAGGAAGGAGGTGAACTGCGAGAAGACCAGGACGCTGTGCCCCTCGGCGAAGAGCTCCTGCACCTGCTCGACCAGAAACTCGATCTTCGGGGAGGCGTCGTGCGCCTCGGTCAGCATGAGCCGGGAGGAGAGGCAGATCTGGCGCAGCTTTAAGATGGCGGTGAGGGCGATGATCCGGGCCTGCCCCGGCGCCTTGGAGGCGTAGGCCTCGGCGACGGTCGCCTTCACCTGGGCCACGGTGCGCGCGTAGAGCGCTTTCTGGCGCGGACTCATCTCGAGGTAGAGGTCGGTCTCCACCTTGGGGGGGAGCTCGGCGGCGATCATGTCCTTGGTCCGCCTGAGGATGAAGGGGCGGGTGCGCCGCACCAGGAGGTCCAAAAAGGCGCTCCCCTCGCGCCCCATGCCGCGGCGGAACAGCTCGTAGTTCCCCAAAAGCCCGGGGAGCGCCAGGTCCATCACCGAGTAGTACTCGCCCAGGTGGTTCTCCACCGGCGTCCCGGTGAGGCTCACCTTGAAGCGCCCCTTGAGCCGGCGCACCGCCCCGGTGGTGTCGGCGTGGATGTTCTTGACCGCCTGCGCCTCGTCGAAGACGATGACGTGGAAGTTGAGCCGGGAGAGCTGCTCGATGTCGCGCTGGATCACCCCGTAGCTGGTCAGCACCAGATCGAACCCGGCGAACTCGGCCTTCCTCCCCTGCCCCCGGTACACCCCGACCTTGAAACCGGGATAGAACCGGGCGATCTCGCTCTCCCAGTTGAAGATGAGGCTGGGGGGAACCACCACCAGGTGCGGCTGTTCTTGGGGGAGATCGGACGGGATGATCCCCTCCTTGAGCCCGGCCAAAAGGGCGATCGCCTGGATGGTCTTCCCGAGCCCCATGTCGTCGGCGAGGCAGGCGCCGAAGCGGTGCCGGTAGAGAAAGGCGAGCCAGCTGTACCCTTCCACCTGGTAGTTGCGCAGGGTCGCCTTGAGCCCCGCGGGGATCTGGCTCCGCTCGATGCTCTGGAAGTTGAGCAGGCTGTCGATGATCCGCTCTTCCTCGGGGGCCAAGAGGACCCGCACCCCGCTGCGCCTGAGCACGATCCAGTCCAGGATCTGCAGCCTGGGAACCCGCACCACCTCGCGCTTGGCGTGGCCGGCAAAGAGCGAGAGGGCGCGGCTGCTCTCCTCGTCCAGCAGCACCATCTGGTTCCCCTTACGGAACAGGCCGCCCCCCTTGACCGCCTCCTGGAACTCCCGCTCGTCGACCAGTTCCCCCTCGAAGCGGATCTCGGGGCGCAGCTCGAACCAGTCGATGGAGCTGCGGGTCGCGTCCAGGGTGAAGGACCAGGATACCGTCTCCAGCTCCTCGCCGCCGATGGCGAGGCCGAAGCCGCCCGCCACGCACGCCTCGCGCAGCCTGGTGAGCCCCTTCAGGAAGGTCTTGCGGTCCAGGTACATCTCTCCGGGTTCGGTCGCGGGGGTGAATATCTCGGCGCCGAAGAGCCGGTAAGGGATCTCGAGCAGCTGGGCCTGGCGCACCCCGTCGACGGCAAGGCCCAGCCACCCCCCCTCGCCCAACTGCAAGAGGGTGCGCGGCTCGCCGGCCATCTCCCAGAAGCCGTTCACGATCTGGCGCGCCTCGGCGCGCACCCCGCGCTTGGCGAATTCCGGGGTGTCCAGGGCAAGCCGCGCGATGCGCTCGCGCTCGGTACGGGTGTGGCCGGAAAGCGCGCTAAAGCAGGCGTCGAGGATGGCAGCCACGCGCTTCTTGGCGCGCAGTGGCTGGGGGTGGTGCTGCCTTCCCGAGGCGGGGAAGAACCAGAAGAGATCACGGGAGAGCGGGAACCTGAGCTCCTCGGCAACCCCCTCGGTAACCAGGTGCACCGTGTCGCCCAACTCCTCGATGTTCAGGCGGTACGAGGGGTGGATGGTGCGCAACTGGCAGCGTGCCCCGTCGCGGCTCAAGACCGCCCGTTTCAAAAAGGCCGCGAGTTCCACATCTTTCAGGGTGAACTGCAACCGGTTGAAGTCCTCCGCCAGGGCGAGAAACCCTTGGCGGTCCTCGTTGAGCGAACTCTCCGGCAGGGCCGCGAGATCCCCGGCAAGCCTCTGGTAGTAGCGCTCGTGCCCGGCCTCGGCCAGTTTCTGGATCCGGGCCTGACGCAGGTCGAAGTAGTAGTGTTCGGATACGAAGGAGTCGTCGTCGAAGAGCGTGCCGTCGTCGAGGCTCTGCGAGCCGCGCAGTTCGCCGCGGCGCAGGTCGAGGTGCACCAGCACCGAACGGAGGGTGGAGCTGTCCATGCGCATGGGGACGAGCCCCCGGTCGTCCGAGAAGCAGATCGGGTAACGCCCCTGGAAGCGGTTCACGAACTCCTCGTGGGAGCGCCCCCCCAGGGCCGGAGAGTTCAACAGGCGCAGGAAGTCTTTCAGCGACGCGGGGAGTCCGCTCTCCGCGAGGGTTACCGGTTCCCCCTCCTGGAACAGGTGCTGCTGCACCTCCCCGTCATGCCTCTCCAGCACCAGGGCGAAGGGGGCGCTCAGGTCGGCCTTCACGCCGGTGGCCTCGGCGGCAGGTGCCACCTGGGTCAGCTCGCGGCGGATGCCGTCCAGGTACTTCGGGGGGAGTTGCAGCATGGGAAACGAGGCGGGGGAGACCGCTTTTTTCAGGGTGGCCAGAGAAGCGACCAGGTGGGGGCAGCGCCCTTCCGGGCTCCAGACCCCGCAGTCGCAGGAACCGGAAAGCTCCCCCTGCTCAAGCGAGAAGGTGACGTTGAAGTCGTTTTGGACGGTGAAGGAGAGGTTGAGAACGGCGCCGTCCTCGCTCCAGGCGAGCCGGGTGATGGGGTGCTGCTTGCAGAGTTCGAACCCGTTGAAGAGCTGCCCCTTGGCGGCCAGGGCATACACGGCCGAGGCGGGCATCTCCAAAAGATGCCGCAAAAGGGCGCTGCTCTTTCTATTAGGCGTCAGGTCTGCCAAGGGTCACCTCGTCAACGAACCGCCTATGCTACCAAAAAGCCGCCCCCATTACAACAACCCCCTGTCGGCAATTCCGGTACAGCATCTGCGGGAGCGCCCCGGTCGATCTCACACGTGGAAGAAAAGGCGAATCCCCCCTGCCCCCCCTTTTGCAAAGTGGGGAACGTGAGGTCAGCCGCAGCGCTTCGTGGAAGGGAGCTCTGAGCGCCCCCGGCATTCCCGGAAGGACCTTTCTAAGGGAAGGGACGTGCGTGAGGCGGCTCAGGTGCCAAGCTACTTGACAGGTAAAAACATACCCGGATGAAGGAAATAAAAAGAGGGACGGCGCGAACCGTCCCCAAAAAGGAGACCCTGGAGATTTCGAGGTGATTTCTCTGGGTGTTAATCAAGCTATCGGTAGAGGCGACGAGAACTTTAGAGATATTTTGTAAGTTTCTTCAGAGGGGAGCCGATCCGCAGAGCCCACCCGGCTCGCAGAGCGCGCTGGCCGGGGCCGGCGGCGCCGCGGGCTCGCCACACCCCAGCGCGAAGCGATCGATGATCCAGCGGGCGATGCTGCGCTCGGGCGGCAGGGAGTCGGGCATCCGGTCGGGGCTAAACCACTGGGCGTCTTCCAGTTCGTCGCCGTCCACCGTGATCTCCCCGGAGGCGTAATCGGCGACGAACCCCGCCATCATCTGGCTCGGGAAGGGCCAGTTCTGGCTCCCCACGTAGCGGAGGTTGGCGACCTTGAGCCCGGTCTCCTCGAACACCTCGCGGTCCACGCACTCCTCGAGCGACTCACCGAAGTCCAGGAACCCGGCCACCAGGCTGTAGCGTCCCTGGGGCCATTCCGGCTTGCGCGCCAAGAGGAACTTCTCGCCGCGCCGGATCAGCACGATGACGCAGGGGTGGATGTGGGGGAAGTGCTCGTGGCCGCAGCCGGTGCAGCGCTTGCCCCAGGTAAGCCGGATCCGCTTCATGCTGGCGCCGCACTTGGAGCAGTGCCGGCTCATGCGCTCCCAGTAGAGGATCTGGCGCGCCAGTCCGTAGAGGGTCATCAGGCCGTAGGGAAGATCGGCGGAGGGGACCGCCTGGAATTCAGGGGTGAGCAGCTGGTCGGGCGCCACCGTCATGAGGCGGACCGGCTCGCCGTCCCACTCTCCGAAGAGCAGCGGTGTCCCCTGCATGGTGAAGGTGGCGGGGAGGTCGCCCCGGTACAGGGCGCCATCGGCGAGGATCAGCGCATCCCCCTGCAAAAAGACCCAAAAGCCGGCGGCAGTCTCGTCGAGCTCGCCGGGTTTGCGTTGGGTGAAGCGCTTCTTGATGATCTCGCCGTTGAAGGGGAGATGGACAGCGTCGGGAAATGCCATGTGCCACTCCTGTCGATAACGTTTCGGGTAGTGGGCCATCATACAGAAACGGGCGAGGGAATCAATGCCATTTCGGCGCTGCCGGGGGGGAGCCTGCCAGGTGGTAACGGCACGCGGTATTCAGTAGTCGAGCGATCCCTTGCGCTCCGAGAGGAATCTCGCCTTGTTCAGCGCTCCCGCCTGGCATTCGGACCAGAAACCTTCCAGCACTCTGAGCAGTTCGTTGGTTAACGCTTCGATTTCCTTAAGTTCCTCGTCCATCGCGCTCCCTCCTTCTGGATATCCCGGCGCCGGCACCGTCGCGCCCGGCACACACCCACCTCATGAAATAGACCACATGCTGTTTTTTATCGGCAGCGTCTGCCCGCACTTTAGAGTTTTTTCAGGGAAATTGCCCCCGCGACAGCGCTTAGCGCCCCCCTTTTAGCTTGCATTGCCAAGGCTCGATATGCTAACTCTTTCTCCTTTGAGCAGGCCAGCGCGCCAGAGCGAAAAAGCACCTGATTTTGCGCCGCTATGCGGGAGCCGCAGGTGCGCGCCCGCGGCCCGCTCGACCAATCTTTAGCTGCAGGAGAGAAGTGTGACTAGTGAACGTCGATTGCCGGCGGAGTGGGAACCCCAGGACGGGGTGCTTTTGGCCTGGCCCCATGAGGAGAGCGACTGGCAGCCCTACCTGGAGCTGGTGGAGCCGGTATTTGTCGAGATCGTAAAAGAGATCAGCCGCTTCGAGCAGGCGGTCATAGCCGCCCCGGACCCCGAGCGGGTACGCGGACTCTTGGAAGCAGCTGGTGCCCGGCTGGAGCGGGTGCGGGTCTGCCAGGTGGAGACCAACGACACCTGGGCCCGGGACTTCGGCCCGATCAGCGTCGAGGAGGGGAGCGCCCTTCGGCTGCTCAACTTCGGCTTCAACGGCTGGGGGCTCAAGTTCCCCTCCGACCTCGACAACCGGATCAACAAGAAGTTGCAGTTCCACTCGGTCTGGAAGGCACCGCTGGAGACCGTCGGGCTTATCCTCGAGGGGGGGAGCATCGAAAGCAACGGCGCGGGGACCATCCTGACCACCGAAGAGTGCCTGTTGAACGACAACCGCAACCCGCACCTGACCCGCGAGGAGCTGGAGCAGGAGTTGCACGGCCTGTTCGGCAGCGACCGGTTCCTCTGGCTTGCCAACGGCTACCTGGCCGGCGACGACACCGATTCCCACGTGGATACCCTGGCGCGCCTCTGCCCGGACGACACCATCGCCTACGTCGGCTGCGACGATCCCGACGACGAGCACTACCATGCACTCAAGGCGATGGAGGCCGAGATCGCGGCCTTCCGCACCAGGGATGGCAAACCGTACCGGATGATCCCCCTCCCCTGGCCCGGAGCGCGCTTCGACGAGGAAGGTACCCGGCTCCCGGCCACCTACGCGAACTTCCTGGTGGTAAACGGCGCGGTACTGGTGCCGACCTACCAGGACCCGAACGACCAGGCGGCGCTTGAGGCCATCGGCCGAGCCTTTCCCGGGCGCGAGATCGTGGGGATCGACTGCCTGCCGCTCATCCTGCAGCACGGCTCCCTGCACTGCATCACCATGCAGCTCCCCAAGGGGACCCTGAACCGGTAGGCTTATCGGGTTTTCCCGAGACCACATCCCCCCCTCCCTTGACGGGAGGGGGCCGGGGGGTGGTTAAGCTGGCATCGGCAATAACGTGGCACCTTCCCCCTCACCCTGGCCCTCTCCCGCAGGGGGAGAGGGGACCCGGTTGGGCGGGTTCCCCGATTTTTTCGGATAACCGACAGGTAGGCGGGTCCACTTCGAAACATCTGCACGGGCCTCATGCCCCTTACACCGGCCAGGTGCGGCAACGAGCGCAAAAGCCGGCAGTTAGCACGGAGGATTTAATGAACAAGTTAAAGGTCGCCCTGGTACAGCAGAGCCTGCGCCAAAACCGCGACGAGACCATAGCGGCAACCGTCGCCGCGATCCGCGAGGCCGCGGCCCAGGGGGCGCAGCTGGTGACGCTCCAGGAGCTGCACACCGGCAGCTACTTCTGCCAGACCGAAGACACCGACTGTTTCGAGATGGCCGAGAGTATCCCCGGCCCCTCTACCGAACTCTTCGGAGCGCTGGCCCGCGAACTCGGCATCGTGCTGGTGACCTCGCTCTTCGAGCGCCGCGCCCCCGGCCTGTACCACAACACCGCGGTGGTCCTGGACCGCGACGGCAGCATCGCCGGCACGTACCGCAAGATGCACATCCCGGACGACCCCGCCTTCTACGAGAAGTTCTACTTCACCCCGGGGGACTTGGGCTTCGAGCCGGTGCAGACCTCGCTGGGGAAACTCGGCGTGCTGGTCTGCTGGGACCAGTGGTACCCGGAGGCCGCGCGCCTGATGGCCCTGGCCGGTGCCGAGCTCCTCATCTACCCGACCGCCATCGGCTGGGACCCGCGCGACAGCGACGCGGAGAAAAAGCGCCAGCAGGACGCCTGGATCACCATCCAGCGCGCCCACGCGGTCGCCAACGGCATCCCCGTCCTGTCGGTGAACCGCGTCGGCTTCGAGGCAGACCCAAGCGGCGTGGGTGCCGGGATCCAGTTCTGGGGCTCGAGCTTCGTGGCCGGGCCGCAGGGTGAGTTCCTGGCACACGCCGGGCAGGAAGAGGAGCTCCTCGTGGTCGAGGTGGACCGCCGGCGCAGCGAGGACGTGCGCCGCATCTGGCCTTTCCTGCGCGACCGCCGCATCGACGCGTACCAGGACCTGGTGCGCCGCTACCGCGACTAAAGGAGAGCGCACGTGCCCTCCCCCTTCACCCCTTCGAAAGAGCTGCTGGCGAGCCTTGCCGCCCTGGAGCCCGCCGAGCGCACCCTGGTGCAGCTCCTCTCGGTCGCCTACGCGCCGGTCTCCAAGAACGTCCTGTTGAACCTCGCCCGGCGCTTCAGCCTGAGGCTGCCGGGCGACGGGAAGCTGAACGCCGTAAACCTCGCCGAGCTGTTGGGGCGCCTGAGCCAGGCGCAGCTCGTCGAGGTCGCGCGCGACGGGGTGCGCTGCAACCGGCAGATCGCCCACCAGGCAACCCTGAGCGCCGTGCGCAGCGGGAGCTTCGAGGGGATGGTCCTGGCAGTGCAGATCGAGATCCCCATGGTAAGCGAGTGGGGGAGCAGCTACTACCGGGTCCCCCAGCACGCCCTGCGCGACATCCGGATCGGGTTTTACCGCCAGGATGCCAAATTCGTCTTCGACAAGCTGGCCCGTTTCGAGCGCCAGTTCCCCTACGAAACCCTCACCTGCCACCCCTTCGTTCTCGTCTGCAGCTTCCCCTTCGATGCCGAGTGGTTCGCCACCCTCCCCCGCCAGCTCTCCGACCCCGCCCTCGCCGAGATCTTAAGCTATGCCCTGGCCACCTTCCTCCCGGTGCGCGAGGCGTTCGAAGTCCTGGAACAGCGGGTAGCCCAGGGGGAACTCCCGCAGATCCTCCACGACACCTACTGCCAGGAACTCTTGCTGCGCGGCCAACCAGAGCAGGCAAGGTACGCGGCCCAGGCCTGGGCGACCTCGCGCGAGGTGGCCGTCGTGGCCTGGGAGGCGCTCACCAGAAACGCAGTAGATCAGGCGCTGGCCGGCTTCGAGGAAGCGCTCTCCCTGTTACGCAAGGAGACCGGCAAGCGCAAGACCTTCTTCAGCGACCTCTCGGGACCGTTCTACGTAGTTGCCCTGATCGCCGCCGGAGAGCAGCCCCTGCTCACCCGCGCCGACGAGTTCTGCTCGTGGGTGATCGCCAAGCGCGACTGGCCCCACCAGGACATCTACCGGATGCTCAGCCTGGTCATCGAGGAGCGCAGCGGTTCGCGCGGCGCCGGGGCGATCCTGCAAACGCTGATTCCGCGGCTTTCCAACTCCCCGTTCGTCGGGCTCTTCGCGGCACTGACGCTTTCCTGGAGCGGCTGCGCGGTGAGCGAGGTGCAGGCCAGACTGGTTGCCGACCTGGCGCAGCCGGCGCGGGAGGCGGGGTACCAATGGCTTGCCGACGAGTTCGAGTTCTCCGCCCGCGCCAGCGGCCACGCCTCGGCCCAAGCCGAAGCGCTACGGCAGCGCTACCGCACGGAGGGTCGAACTCCCCTCATTGAATTGATCAAGCGCACCGAGTTCTGGGAGAACGCCCTCAAGGCGCTCAGTTCCCTGAACCGCCCCGAGGAGCAGGCGAGCGTTGCGGAGCGTTCCACCTCGCGTCTTATCTGGCACTTCCTGGATCAGGGGCGCTACGTTGAGCTGCAGCCGCGCGAACAGAAGCTCTCGGCCGCCGGCAAGTGGAGTGCCGGGAAAAACGTCTCACTGCGCAGGCTCGCCGGAGAAAATCCCGAGCTCGACTTCTTAAGCGAGCAGGACCTGCGCATCTGCCGCTGCATCAAGAAGGAGCGCGAGTCGGGGTACTACGGCCGCGAGGTGTACCGTCTCGACCTGGACCGCGCCCTCCCCCTTCTGGCCGGTCACCCCCAGGTCTATCTCGACGCGGCCGCAACCGTGCGGGTGGAATTCGTCGCGGGTGAGCCCGAGTTGCAGCTTTTAAACGAAGGCGACCACCTCCTGATGTCCCTCTCCCCCCCTTTCGAGCCGGACCAGCGCACTTACCTGCAAAAGGAGAGTCCTACTCGGATCAAGGTGTTCCAGATACGTGACGAGCACCGAAAGATCGCTACTATCGTGGGGAGCGGGCTCAAGATCCCGGCCCACGCCCGCGACAAGACGCTCGAGGCGATCAAGTCGCTCTCCGGCATCCTCACGGTGCACTCGGACATCGGTGCCGGCGAGGCGGAACTTTTAAGCGGGGATCCGACACCGTGCTTCCACCTGCTCCCCTACCAGGAGGGTGTGAAGCTCGAACAGTTGGTGCGCCCCTTCGGCGACGCCGGGCCGTACCTCAAGCCGGGAATCGGCGGCGAGACCATCATGGCGGTCCTCGAGGGCAAACGGGTGCAGGCGCGCCGCGACCTGCGCCTGGAGTTGCGCAAATCCGCCGAGGCGCTCGCCGCGCTGCCGGTCTTGGCCGAGCGCGAGGAGGAAGACGGCCTGTGGCTCCTGCCGGCCCCGGAAACGGCCCTGGAGCTCCTGGTCCAGTTGCAGGAACTGGGCGACGGCATCCGGGTCGCCTGGCCCGAGGGGGCACGGTTCAAGGTGCGCCAGCAGGTCGGGATCCGGCAGACCAAGGTGAACATCAGGCAGGCGAAAGACTGGTTCGAGCTGGAAGGGACGCTCACGGTGAACGAGGGGCTCACCCTCGATCTCCAGGAACTCGTGAAGCTCATGAAGGATTCCAGCGGCCGCTTCGTCGCCGTGGGGGAAAACGAGTACCTGGCGCTCTCGACGGAGCTCAAAAAGCGCCTGGAGGAGCTCTCCAGCTACGCCGAGCCGCACGGTAAGGGGTTCCGCTTCCATCCCCTGGCCGCGGGTATCTTCGAGGACTTGGCCCAAGAGGCCGGGGAGTGCCAGACCGACCAGCACTGGACGGAGCAGCTGAAGCGGCTGCGCACCGCGCAGAACTTCGAGCCGGTGCTTCCGAGCACGCTGCGGGCTGAGTTGCGCGGCTACCAGGAGGAGGGTTTCCGCTGGCTGAACCGCCTGGCCCACTGGGGGGTCGGCGCCTGCCTGGCCGACGACATGGGGCTCGGCAAGACGGTGCAGACCCTGGCGCAGCTCCTCAGCATGGCGAACCGGGGGCCGTCGCTGGTGGTCGCCCCCACCTCGGTCTGCCTGAACTGGGAGAGCGAGACCGCCCGGTTCGCCCCCACCCTCAACGTCATCATGTTCGGCCCCGGCGACCGCGCCAAGACCTTGCAAAGTTTGAAGCCCTTCGACCTGGTGATCGCAAGCTACGGCCTCTTGCAGCAGGAAGCCGAACTCATGGCGGCGGTTAACTGGCAGGGAATCGTGCTCGACGAGGCACAGGCGATCAAGAACCTCGCCACCAAGCGGAGCCAGGCCGCCATGGGGCTTAGCGGCGCCTTCAAGATGGTCGCCACCGGCACCCCCATCGAAAATCACCTGGGCGAGCTGTGGAACGTGTTCCGCTTCATAAACCCGGGGCTGCTCGGCTCGCTCAAACAGTTCAACGTGAAGTACGCCGCCCCCATCGAGAAGGGCGAGGAGAAGAAGGCCCGTGGGCGGCTCAAGAAGCTGATCCAGCCCTTCATCCTGCGCCGCACCAAGAACCAGGTGCTGGAGGAGCTCCCCTCGCGCACCGAGATCACCATCAAGGTGGAGCAGAGCGAAGAGGAGGCCGCCTTCTACGAGGCCCTGCGGCGCAGCGCGCTGGAGAACCTGGCCGGGGTCGGCAAGGTGGAGGGGAAGGCAGAGCTCCACATGAAGATACTGGCGGAGATCATGCGGCTGCGGCGAGCCTGCTGCAATCCGCGGCTGGTGCTGCCGGAGAGCCCGGTCCCCAGCAGCAAGCTCGCGGCCTTTACCGAGATCGTCGAGGAGCTTTTGGAGAACCGGCACAAGGCGCTGGTTTTCAGCCAGTTCGTCGGGCACCTGGCCATCATCCGTGAACACCTGGACCGGGCCGGGATCCCCTACCAGTACCTGGACGGCAGCACCCCGCCGCGCGAGCGCAAGGAGCGGGTCGACGCCTTCCAGGCCGGCGAAGGCGAACTCTTCCTGATCAGCCTGAAGGCCGGTGGGGTCGGCCTCAACCTCACCGCGGCCGATTACGTGATCCACATGGATCCCTGGTGGAACCCGGCTGTCGAAGACCAAGCCTCGGACCGGGCGCACCGGATCGGGCAGCAGCGCCCGGTAACCATCTACCGCCTGGTGGTCAAGGGGACCATCGAAGAGAAGATCGTTGGCCTGCACCAGCACAAACGCGGTCTGGCCGACAGCCTTTTAGAGGAGAGCGACCTGAGCGGCAAGGTAGGCGCCGACGAGCTCCTGGAATTGCTGCGCCAGGGGTAGCTATCGGCAGCGGAAAACCCTCAAGAAAAGAGAGATTCCCCCGAAGAGACTGGTGACCTGATCTGGGAGATCGGCGCCGGTCTTTTTTTTGGTCACCGGGCCGAGCATCGTCAGGTAGATTTCCAGACACGTGATAAACTTGCGGCTGGCCAGCAGTTCCTAACGCACCTTTCGTGACACCGCATTGCGAGCCACGTCATAAGGAGACCGAGACCATGGCACAAATCGAATGGAATCCCGAACTGAGCGTCGGCATCGAGCCGATCGACGAGCAACACCTCAAGCTGATCGAACTCCTTCAGGGGCTGGAGGATGCCGTGCGTGACGGCAAAGATGCCGCCCTCATCGAAGACACCATCACGAACCTCTTCAACTACGCGAGAGTTCACTTCACCGCGGAAGAGGAGCTTCTGAAAAAGCACAAATACCCGGAAGAGAAACTGCACCAGATGGAGCACAACAAGTTCATAACCAAGGCGTTCGAGTTCAGGGAGAGCTTCGACGCGCGCAAGCCGGGGCTCAACATCGAGGTGGTGAACTTCCTCTCCAGCTGGATCTTAAGCCATATCCAGATTACCGACCAGCGCTACACCAGGTACCTGAAGAAACACGGCCAGGTCTGATCCTTTCACCGTTGCATCCAAGCGCCCCATGGCACAGACGCAGCTCACTGTCCATGGGGCGCTTTGCTTTACCATCCCTGCACGGCATCGATCTCCCGCTTCTTCCTCAACGTTCCGCACCCCCCACCGACCCGCCTTTCCCTTAGCCATTACTTTTAAACTTGTAATCCTGCGTCATCACAGGTAGAACTGGCGCTCAGGCTGCTTGCCAGTGAAGTCCCTTCAGTTACAATAGTGCGATCCTGACGCTCGTTCAGAGAAACCGGTCATCTGGTTCAGATTTGTGAGGGCTGCACCTTTGTTGCGGGTAGGAGAGACGGATCTCAAGTCTTCTTTTCCAGTTCGGCGTCACCCAAAACAACTTTGTCGTCTCTTGCTGGATTTTGGAGCTCCAAAAATGCAAAGTGCCACTACCTTTTGCAATTTTGCAGCTACCAAAAACAACTATCTACTCCTACATTTGTTTTTTGGAGCGCTGAAAAACAACAAGGCCATGCCTTGCGGTTTTTTGGAGCCCCGAAAAACAACTATCTAGTCCTACATTTGTTTTTGGGAGCTCTGAAAAACAACTATCTACTCCTACATTTGTTTTTTGGAGGTACCTTTTGCAATTTTGGCGTCTCGAAAAACTTTTTGGGGTTACCTCGTGCAATTATCTCGCTAGATAATTGCAGCGGGTCAATTGGCGCTGAAAAAGAGCTGCTCCGCAACGGCACCAAGAGGAGAATGTCCCATATGTCCGTAACGATTGCTTTCGATGTCTATGGCACGCTCATCGACACTCACGGAGTTGTAGTCATGCTGCAGCGGCACCTGGGTGACCGAGCTGCGGAGTTCTCCCGCTGCTGGCGCGAAAAACAGCTGGAGTATTCCTTCCGGCGTGCCCTGATGCAGAACTACCAGACCTTCGCGGTCTGTACGAGCCAGGCGCTCGACTACGCCTGCACCTGTTACAAGGTGGCGCTCAGCCAAGAGCAGAAGCAGGAACTCCTGGACGCCTACCGGGTGCTCCCCGCGTTCAGCGACGTGGAACAGGGGCTGCGCCTGGCACAGCAGAGCGGCTTTAGGCTCTACGCCTTCTCAAACGGCAGCCGCGAGGCGGTTGAGAAACTCCTTGCGACGGCGGGGATCCGCGACTTTTTCCTCGACGTAGTGAGTGTCGACGAGATGAAGTCCTTCAAGCCGAATCCCGGCGTCTACTGCCACTTCCTGCGCCGCGCCGGGAGCGTGGGCAAGGAGGCCTGGCTCGTCTCGTCCAACCCCTTCGACGTCCTGGGCGCCGACTCGGCCGGACTGCGCACCGCCTGGCTGCAGCGCTCGCCCGAGGCGATCTTCGACCCCTGGGGGAGCGATCCAACCGTGACCATCACCTCGCTCGTCGAGTTGGCCTCCGCCGTGGAGCGCCAGCCGCGCCTGGGCTGAGGCCACCCCATTTTGCAGCAGCTTTTGGAGGTTCCGCACCGCATGAAACGTCCCGCCCTTATATTCGCCCTCTTCCTGGCTCTCCTCGCCTTTGCCGCGCCCAGCCGCGCCGAAGAAGACTCCCCTGCCGATTCAGCAGAAGAACTGATGACGCCTCCCGCGTCCCGCCCTGCCCCGCGTCCCTGGGAGTTCTCCGTCGAGGGCGCCTGGTGGCCCAAGAGCGACAGCAGGGACGCCGGCGGCCAGGTAGGACTCGGCGAGTTCCGGGTGAAACTCGGCCGCGCCGTGAAGATCGACCGCCAGCTGAGGCTTACCCCGGAGCTGAGCTATGCCCAGGTCGAGGTGAGTGCTCCCGCTGCCGCCCGTCTGCCGGGGAGCCTGTACAGCACGACGCTTGGGCTGCGCCTCGATCACCAGCGCGACCGGGAATTCGGCTACTCGCTCTTTCTGGCCCCCGGCATCGCCGGCGACTACCGCGCGATAGGCAGCGACGACGTGCGGGTGCGCCTCGGCGTGATCGGCCGGTTCAGCACCACGCAGCGCCTCACCCTGCTCGCCGGCCTCATCTACTCCCAGGGCTACCACTCCCTCCCGGTCTTGCCGATCGTCGGCCTGGTCTACCGCCCCGACGAGCGCTGGACCATCAGCATCGCGGCGCCGCGTCCCGGGGTGAGTTACGCGCTGACTCCGGAGCTGAAGCTCGCCCTGAACGGCGAGTACCACGGGACCGAGTACCAGTTGCACCAGGAAAGTCTGGGGGCCAGGGTCATTCGCTACCGCGACTTCCGGGTGACCGGCGGAGCCGAATGGAACCTGGCCGACCGGGTGACCGGGGAGCTTGCCGCGGGTTACGCCTTCGCCCGGAAGTTCATCTTCTACGAGCAGTTCGCCGCAGGGCATCCGGACCTCTCGCTCGACGACGGCCCCTTTGCCCGGGCCTCGCTGAACCTGCGCTGGTAATCGCGCGTCGGCTCTCGCCGCAGCTTGCGTGTGCCGGTGTTTTGAAGAGTTGACGTATCTGCTTTGAAGTTTTTCTGGAGGGTCCCACCATGGTGCTGCGTCCGCTGCTGTTCTCCCTGATCTTCTTGGTTCTTCTCGCCACGGCCGTTCAGGCTTCCGGCGATCCCGTCCTCGTCGCCTCGCAGATAAGCTCCGTAACGGTGTACGCCGACCAGGCACAGGTAACCCGGAAGGGAAGCGTCAACCTGAAGGCCGGCCTCAACCTGGTGAGCATCGACAACCTGCCACTCACCTTGAACCAGGAATCGTTGCGGGTCTCAGGAAAAGGGACCGGCGTGGCGCGCATTGCGGGTCTCACCGTGAAGCCGGTATTCCTGGAGCGGCTCCAGGAGCAGCGCATCCGCGAGCTGGAGGAGCAGGTCGAGGTAGTGCAGCGCAAGGTGGCAACCCTGGAGGCGCGCCGCAAGGGGCTCTCCGCACAGAAGGCGTTTCTCGAGTCGATCCGGGTGGGCTGGGGCGAGCGGATCTCCAAGGAGCTGGGACAGGGGAAGCCGGCCACCGGCGAGTTGAACGAGGCGGCGAGATTCGTGGGTGATGGGGTTGGCAAGGTGGAAGAGAGCATCTACGACACCGATGCCGCCAAGAAGCCGCTGCAGGAGAGGATCAACGCGCTCAAGCAGGAGCTGGAGCAGGCCAAGGGGAACCGCAGCAAGGAGGTGCGCAACGTCGAGGTCGCCATCGAGGCGGAGCGTCCGATGAGCTTCGACCTCGAGCTGAGCTATCTGGTCAGCGATGCGCACTGGATCCCGACCTACGATCTGCGCCTCAACGCCGAGGGGACCGCGGCAGAGCTTACCTACCGGGCCCAGGTCTGGCAGCTGACCGGGGAGGCCTGGCCCAAGGTCAGGCTGGCGCTCTCCAGCGCGCGTCCCGAGGCGGGTGGCGCGCCGCCCGAGCTTTTCCCGTGGCACGTCGGCTTCTACCAGCCCCCCATCCCGCTGCCGCGTCCGGCCGCCAAAAGGGCGCTTACCTTTGGTGCCGCCGCTCCCCCCGAAGCGCAGGCGCTGGAGGCAGTGGACGGTGCAGCTCCCCGCCCGGCCCCGGCACGCCCGGTGGAGGCGGAGCTCGCCGAAGGGCAGACCTCGGTCCTCTTCGGGGTGCCCCAGCCGGTGGACATCCCGGCTGACGGCAGCCGCACCGGCACGGTCATCGCGCTGGCCACCCTCCCGGTAAGCGCCGAGTACCAGGCGACCCCGAAGCTCTCGCCGCGGGTCTATCTGAAGTCCGAGGTGACCAACGCGTCCAACTACCCGCTGCTGGCAGGCGAGGTGAACATCTTCAACGATGCGGTCTTTACCGGGAAGAGCCTGCTGAAAACCGTGGCCGCCGGCGAGAAGTTCGATCTCTTTTTCGGGGCCGACGACCGCGTCAAGGTGAAGCGCGAGGTCAACCGGGTCGGCAAGCAGGGAGGGATCCTGGGCAACAGCCGGATCAGCTACCGGGTGAGCGTCGAACTGGACAACTTCAAGAAGCAGCCGATCCGCCTGTCTCTTTTGGACCAGCTGCCGCTTGCGGGGAACGAAGAGATCAAGGTGAAGCTCGAGGAGGAAAAGCCCGCACCCGACGAGCGCAAGCCCGACGGCACGCTGGTCTGGAAGCTCAACCTGGCCCCCGGGGAGAAGAAGAAGCTCAGCTACGACATAGTGATCGAGTACCCGAAGGGGCGCACACTCACTGGTGCCGAATAGAGGGAGGTTAGACAACGCCGCGCGGTGCTGTACACTAGCAGGACCTTTCATCTTCAGTCCGTTACGGTTACAGCACAGTACCAGAAGCACTGAAGTAGAGAAAGGGAGTTCGGTTAAGTCAGGGAGGTCGACATGAAAGACAATCTTGCCGCCGGCATTACCCATACCCATACCTTCCGCGTCCCCTTGGAAAAGACGGTGCCGCGGCTCTACCCCGAATCGGCGCTGTTCCGGGAGATGCCCGAGGTCTTCGCCACCGGCTACCTGGTCGGGTTCATCGAGTGGGCCTGCATGGAGGCGCTGCAACCCTTCCTGGACGAAGGGGAGCGCTCGGTCGGGACCATGATCAACGTGAGCCATTCCGCCGCGACGCCGCCGGGGATGGAGGTGACCGCGCAGGTGCGCCTGGTCGAGGTGAACGGCAAGAGGACCCTTTGGGAGGTCGAAGTCCACGACGAAAAGGATCTGATCAGCAAGGGGAGCCACGAGCGCTTCACCATCAACCTGGAACAGTTCAAGGAACGACTCAAGAAAAAAGAGCAGGGATAAAACGGATAAAACCCTAAAACTAACAGGGATGAATGGAATTAACGGGATAAGGCTACTGCAAAACTAACAGGGATAAATGGAATTAACGGGATAAGGCTACTGCAAAACTAACAGGGATAAATGGAATAAGGCAAAACTGGGCCTAAATCCGTTAAGTCCACGTCTAAGTTACGGCATTTGATGTATCCCTTCGTCCCTTTCATCGCATTAATCCCCGTTAGATAAGAGTTTATCCCATCAATCCCATTCATCCCTGTTAGATTAGGTTTTATCCCATTATCCCTGTTTCTTTCACGAAAGGAGCTTATGAGATCATCTGTTATCGCTGTCCTGGTCACCCTGGCCATGCTCTGCCTGGCTTCTGTTTCCCGCGCCGCGCACCTCGACACCTCGTTCGTCTTTTCCACCATCGAGACGGCCAACTTCTCGGTCCACTACCACCAGGGGCTCGAACCTGTGGCGCGTAAGGCGGCGGCCATCGCCGAAGAGGTGCACGATTCGCTCGGCAACCAGTTCGGCTGGCGGCCGGTAGAGAAGACCCAACTGGTGCTGATCGACAACTCCGACTTCACCAACGGGCTCACCACCGCCCTCCCCTACAACTCCATCCTGATCCAGGTGGTACCGCCGGCGCTCGACTCGACCATCGGCGAGTACGACGACTGGCTCAAGGTCCTGATCACCCACGAGTACACCCACATCGTGAACCTCGACCCCTCGCGCGGCTTCTGGCGCACCACGCGCAGCATCTTCGGCAAGTCGATCCCCGGGGCGGATCCTTTCTCCGAACTGGTCTTTTTCCTCTCGGCCCCTCCGAACATCTTCCTCCCCCGCTGGTGGCACGAAGGGATGGCGACCTGGGCCGAGACCGAGTTCAACGGCCAGGGGCGCGGCACCAGCAGCTACTACGACATGGTCTTCCGCATGGCCGTGGCGCAAAACAGGCTCCCCCGGGTGGACCAGATCAACGGCGACGTCCCCTTCTGGCCCTCCGGGAACCTGCGCTACCTCTACGGCTACCGGTTCCAGAAGTTCCTTGCGGACCGCTACGGCAAGGATGCCCTCGGCGTCCTGAACCTGAGCCATGCCGGCCGCTTCCCCTACTTCATCAACGGGGCGCCGGAGCAGTTCTTCGGTAAAAGCTACGACCGGCTCTACAACGACATGCTCCTGGAGCTGCGCGCGGAGCAGCAGAAGAAGATCGCGAAACTCTCCCAAAAGCCGTTTACCCCGACCCTCATCCTGAGCGACCGCGGGGAGCGGCTCACCAACCCGAGGTTCTCTCCCGACGGCAGCCGCCTCGCCTACACCCGGCGCGACCCGCACGACCACACTACGGTGGTGGTCACCGACCGCACCGGCGCGAACCAGGTCGCCGAGTTCCGGCGCCTCCCCTCGGACGGGAACCTGAGCTGGTCGCCGGACGGCTCGAAGCTCTACTTCACCCAGGCAGAGATCAACCGCGGCTTCGACGTCTACCAGGATCTCTACGAGTACGGCATAGCTGAAGACCGGATCACCCGGCTCACCCGCGGCGAGCGGCTCTCCGGTGTCGACGCAAGCCCCGACGGCAGCCGCTTCGTGGCGGTGGCGAGCAACCGCGGCAGCCAGAACCTGGTTCTCTTGGAGCGCGACCTGAAGCCGCGCCAGCTTACCCGCTACAGCGACCAGAGGGTCTCGAACCCGCGCTGGTCGCCGGACGGCAGCAGCGTCTGCTATGCCCTGCGCGACAACGCCGGCCACAGCTCGCTGCACCTTTTCCGCGTGGCGACCGGTGAGGACTCCACCCTGTTCAGCGCCCCCTTCAGCGTGGACCAGCCGAGCTGGTCGCGCGACGGCTCCTTCATCGTCTATGTCTCCGACGAGACGGGGGTCTTCAACCTCTTCGCCTTCCGGCTCGCCGACCGGCAGAGCTACCAGGTGAGCCACCTCCTGGGGGGAGCGCTCCAGCCTGGCCTCGCCCCCGACGGCAAGGCCGCAGTCTTCTCAAGTTACGAAAGCCGCGGCTTCCGGATCGCCCAGCTAGCATTCGATCCCGGGAACTTCAGCACGGAGCGGGGCCCCTCCCTGCCGCTTACCCGCAAGCTCCCGGTCGAGCAGGCAGGCCCGGCAACCGGCGCGCCGGTAAACCAGCAGCAGGCAACAGCCCCCGCGGCACCTGGGGGCGCGACTCGCGCGCCGAGCGCTGCGGCTGCGGCCGCTGTGGCCACGACTTCCGAACCGGCCCTTCCGGCGGTGACCGGCGCCCCCTACCGGGCCTGGCCTACCCTGCTGCCACACTTCTGGCTCCCCCGGCTGACCGGCGACGGTTCCGACTCCCCGGTCCTCGGGGTCTTCACCGCGGGGGCCGACGTGCTCGGCTACCAGTCCTACGCCCTTTCGGCCGATTACAGCTTCGGGAGAGAGCGCGGCTATTTCGACCTCATCTACCGCAACGATTACTTCTACCCGACCTACACGCTGCTCGGGCACGTGCAGCCGGTCCTCTACGGCAACCTGCAGCAGCGCGGCGACTACTGGGAGCTCGACCAGGGGTTCACCGCCCAGGTTTCCTACCCGATCAACTTCCTGGAATCGCGCTACCTCTTAACCGGCGGCTACCAGTTCGAAGACCAGAGCGCGCTCACCGGCCTGAGCCCGTCGGGGAGGTTCAACGGGCTCAACGTCTTCCAGGGGAGGCGCACCAACCTCTTCGCCGGGCTCATCATCGACAACGCCTTAAGCTACCCCTACTCGATTTCCCCCGAGGAAGGGCGCACCGTCGACCTCACCTACCGCCGCTTCGACCGGGCCTTCGGGGGCGACCTGGACTACTCCCAGCTCGAGGCCCGCTACCAGGAGTATCTGAAGCTCCCCTTCGGCTCAGAACGGCACCAGGTGCTCTACCTGCGCCTGTCCGGCGGCATCGCCGACCTGAGCCAGAGGTACGCGCAGCAGGCCTTCCAGATCGGCGGCGTCCCTTCCGATCTGAACCCGTACCCGGTGCGCGGCTACCCGTCCCGCTCCCAGACCGGTAAGTTCGTGGCCACCGGCACCGCGGAGTACCGGGCGCCGCTCTTCTACCCGATGGCCGGCCCCGGCACCGGTCCGGTGTTCGCCGAGAAACTGCACGGGGCCCTCTTCGTCGACGCGGGCGAAGTCTGGGACGACCAGAACCATTTCGACACCGACCGGCTCAAGGTCGGGATCGGCGCCGAGGCCCGCCTGGACCTCACCCTGGGATACTGGCTCAAGGTGACGCCGGCGCTCGGCGTTGCACACGGCTTCCGCGCCGGAGGAGAAAACCAGGTATACTTAACGATATACGTCAACCTGTAGGGCGGCCGGGCACTGTCAAAGCCGACGCCCTCACACAGAGGAGGATAAGGCTATGAGAGTCATCGTCGTGGGAGCAACCGGCACCATCGGCAAAGCTGTCGCCAAGCTCCTGAGCGCAGAACACGAGGTAGTGAAGGTTGCCTCGAAAAGCGGGGACATCCGCGCCGACATCACCAGCAAGGAATCGCTGCATAAGCTCTTCAAGGAGGTGGGTCCGTTCGATGCGCTGATCTGCGCGGCCGGCGTGGCGCGCTTCGCACCGCTCACCGAGTTAAGCGATGCGGACTTCCAGCTCGGCCTGGACAGCAAGCTCATGGGGCAGGTGAACCTGGTGCGAGTGGCCTTGAACCACATCAAGGACCAGGGGTCCATCACCCTCACCAGCGGCGTCTTGAGCCAGCAGCCGATGCCGGGAAGCAGTTCGATCAGCATGATCAACGCGGGCATCGAGGGTTTCGTCCGGGCGGCGGCGCTGGAGATGCCCCGCGGCATCCGGATCAACGTGGTGAGCCCGCCGTGGGTGAAAGAGACCTTGCTGGCCCTGGGGATGGACACCTCGCTGGGGATTCCGGCGGAACGTGTGGCCGAGGCGTACCGCTCCAGCATTTCCGGGGCGCGCAGCGGTATCGTCATCAATGCGAGGGATTTTGCCTGACTGGGAGGGAGCAGATGCAGGAACGGGAGAGTATCTACGACATCGAGGTGACGAGCCTCGAAGGCGAGCGCCAGACCCTGGAGCAGTACCGCGGCAAGGTGCTGCTCATCGTCAACGTGGCCAGCAAGTGCGGCTTCACCCCCCAGTACGCGGGGCTGGAAGAGCTCTACCGCAGCTACCGCGACCGGGGTCTGGTGGTGCTCGGCTTTCCCTGCGACCAGTTCGGGCACCAGGAACCGGGAGACGCCGAGGAGATCCGCTCCTTCTGCTCCCTCACCTACCAGGTGAGCTTCCCGATGTTCGCCAAAATCGAGGTGAACGGCCCGGGGACCCACCCGCTCTACCGGCTGCTCAAGTCGGCACAGAAGGGGCTTTTGGGGAGCGAGGCCATCAAGTGGAACTTCACCAAGTTCCTGGTGGACCGCGGCGGAGAGGTGGTGCAGCGCTACGCGCCGACCGCTACCCCGGAAAGCATCGCAAAGGATATCCTCCCCCTGCTCTAGCGGCGTGCGTAAGGAGCCGGGGCAGGCACCATTATTTTTCTTGCATTAGATTTTCGGGTGATTTAATCTGGCAAACTTAGAGTCATCTTACGACCGAATCAGCATTTTACCCACAGGCAGGAGAGAGACAGCACAGCCACCACGGCTTCAACGTATCAAGCCAGCTACCGTGCACGGGGTTTCTCTGCAGCAGACCAGATTCAGCAAACGAGGTCTTCGCGTGACATGAAACAGATTTGTGCGTGGTGCGGCAAGAAATTGAGTGAGAGCGACAGCTCGGGCAAAGGCATCTCCTACGGCATCTGTCTTCCCTGTGCCAATGCGGTCATCATCAACATCCCCAACGACCTCCGGAAATTCCTGGACCTGATTTCCATCCCGGTACTGCTGGTAAGTTTCGAGGGCATCGTCAAGACGGCAAACGACAAGGCCCTGAGCCTGCTCGGCAAGGACGCCTCCCAGTTTGCCGGGCACCGCGCCGGCGAAGTCTTCGAGTGTGCCTACTCGCGGCTCCCCGGCGGCTGCGGCAACACCTACCACTGCTCCGGTTGCGTGATCCGGCGCTCGATCCTGGAGACGCATGCGACCGGAGCGCCGCAGGTCCGGGTACCGGCGACGCTCATGCAGCACGCTCCGGATCACCCCCAGGAGGTCCGTTACCTCGTCTCCACCGAGAAGTTCAGCGACTACGTCTTGTTGAAGATCCACGGTGACGAACCGGGTCCCGGCCCCACGTTGGGCTACTGAAACACCTTTTTCGCACCAAAAAAAGACGGCGCAACCTGATGTGGTTGCGCCGTCTTTTTTGTCTAGTGCTGCCGCAGGACCGTCAGCTGCGGGAGATCTCTTCCAGGTTGCTCGCGATGATCGTGGCAGTCGCGGCCTGCTCTTCCGAGGCGGTCGCGATCTGGGAGATCACCGTTTCGATCAGCTCGATGGAACCCACGATGTTGGTGAGCGCCTCGTCCGCCTGTTGGGAGAGACTCTCGCCTATCTCGGCCTCGGCCTTCCCCTTCTCGATCGATTCCACCGCAAGACCCGTTTCCTTCTGGATCTCGTTCACCATGAGGCGGATCTCCTTGGTGGAGGCCACGGTCCGGTCCGCGAGGCTGCGCACCTCGTCGGCCACCACCGCGAAGCCGCGCCCCTGCTCGCCGGCGCGCGCCGCCTCGATGGCCGCGTTCAGGGCCAGAAGGTTGGTCTGGTCGGCGATATCGTTGATGACGCTGACAAACTCGCCGATCTTCTCGGACTTGGCCCCCAGGCTCCTGACGATGACGGCGGAGTTGCGCACGATCTCCGCCACCTTCTGCATCTCGAGCACCGCCTGGTTCACCACCTGCTGCCCTTCCCGCGCGCTGTTGGCGACGTTACTTGCCGAATCCGAGGCGTTGGTGGTGTTGTGGGCGACCTCGTTGACGGTGGCGCTCATCTCCTCCATGGCGGTCGCTATCTGCGCCACCTGGATCTCAAGGTACTCCTTGCGCTGCTTCTGCTGGTCGGTCATCGCCTCGATGCGCTTTTCGGCGGTGATGTCGCTCCAGCAGGCCATGTAGCAGATCACCTTGTTCGGGTTGAGCTGGTCCCAGATCGGGTAGGCCGTGGTACGCAAGGTGCGCTCGCCGATGGGGATTTCGGCGCGGTGCGGCATATCGTTGCGCGGCGCGGCGAAGATCTTCCTGATGCGGGCCGGGTCCTTGTGGAACTGGTGGATCGAGTTCCCGGCCGCCTGGGCGACGTCCGCCCCGCGCAACCCGGCATTGAGTTCGCCGCGGTGTTGGCTGAACAGCTCTTTGGACCGGCTGTTCATGTAAAAGATCTTGTTCTCCGGCGTGGTGTCGCAGAGCATGACGATGTTGTCGACGTTGTCGAACATCTGCAGCAGCTTCGCGATCTCCGCCTTTTTCTCCTCCAACTCCTGGATGTTGAACCCTCCGAAAAGTCCCATCAGCATTCTCCTTGATCGGTTTGGGTGGTCTCTAAGCTAACGAGAGGCCGCAGTGTTCGGTAACGCGCTCTGACATCCACCACTTCGGATGCAGGAACACTCCTACAGCTTTTTTCGGCAGGCTCGCAAAAAGCTTGAGTGTTTCCTGCGGGTTCAGCAAAAAAAGCCGCCATGCGCCGCGCGGTACCGGTAGCAGCGCTGACCGTCACCAAACCGGCAGGGAGTCCGCATGGGCAACCGCCTCGGTTCCCGGTACTGCGCCACTGCGGGTAAGGCGCCTGGGTGGGTCGCCATGGGCCGGGTCGGGACTGAAAAAGTGGCAGCTGTTGCGTCCGAGTTGCTTGCTGCAGTACATGGCGGTACCGGCCTTGAGGAGCTGCTGTTCCTTGGTCTCGCCATCTTCCGGAAAGAGGCTCACCCCGATGCTGGCCCCCAGGAAGCAGACCTGCCCCTGCAGGTCGAACGGCTCGAGCAGTGCGCTGGAGATCCGCTCGGCTACGCGCGCAGCATCCTCCCGGCCGGCGATTTTCGAGAGGATCACCACGAACTCGCCCCCGTCCAGGCGCGCCACCGTGTCGGTTTCCCGCAGGCACGACTTAAGCCGCACCGCAACCTCCTTCAGGATCAGGTCACCGTAGTAGTGCCCGAACTCCTCGTTCGCCTCGCTGAAGCGGTCCAGGTCGATGAACAACAGGGCGAAGCGGGCCCCGTCGCGCTTCCCCTGCAGGATCAGCTGGTCCAGGCGGTCGTAGAAGAAGCTGCGGCTGGGAAGCGCGGTCAGCTCGTCGTAGTGCGCCATCCGCTCCAGGCGCTGCACTGCGGCCTTGCGTTCGGTGATGTCGCGAAAGATGATCTGGAAGGCGGGGCTTCCTTCCTGGCCGAAGGGGTGCGCGGTGACTTCGACGTCGACCGGTACGCCGTCCAGGCGGAGAAACTTCTCCTCCATCCAGGGGACCTCGATACTGCGCTCTTCCAGAAGCCGCAACCGTTCCAGGAACACCTGGTGGTAGTGCGGGTGGACGAACTCCAGGATCTCTCTCCCCAACAGATCGTCGCTGCCGGATGCCGCAAGGATCTTGAGCCCTGCGGGGTTGATGTATTCAAAGCGCCCGTCCCGGTAAAGCGTGATGCCGTAGGGGGAAAGATCGACAAGGTCGCGGTAGCGCTCCAACTGCCGCAGCCCCGGACCCCGCCGAGGGCGCTCCAGGGCCTGGCCGAGCACCCCGGGGAGCATTTCCAGGTAGGTTTGCTGGTCATCGACCACCAGGTAGTCAACCGCCCCTAGTTTGAGCGCGGCGACCGCCACCGCTTCGCTTCCCTCCCCGGTGACCATGACGGCTGGGGGAGCCGGATCTCGATCCGCCAACCGGCGCAGCACCTCGAGCCCATCCAGGTTGGCGGGTCGGTACCCGAGCACGACGGCGCGGTAGCGTGCAGCTTTGAGTGCCTCGAAACATCCGTCGCTGTCGGCGACCGTATCGACGAGGTAGGAGAAGCGCTCCAGGTGGTGTTTCAGCAGGTGGGCGAGTTCGGCGTTGTTTTCGAGGTGAAGGATTCGGGTCGGCGTGAGGCTGCCAGAGTTGTGGCGCACATTGTCATGAAGCATGTCATTCTCCAACCGGTGCAACTGCTGCAGGCGCGATGCTGCCGGGCCCAGACGAACATCAGGCGCGGTTTTCCAGGTTAACAATCTATCGGCGAATTCCGTCAGAGCTTGAGCGGATTTAGCCGGGGAGAGCGTTAGAAAAGGTTGCAGTCGGGAGAGCCTAGCAAGAACGGATCGTTGCGGGAGGATGTAGTGCCGGGGTGGAACGGGGGGGAAGCGTCAACGCCTGGCGAGCCTCA
This sequence comes from Geomonas silvestris, assembly GCF_014193515.1. Classification (GTDB taxonomy): domain Bacteria; phylum Desulfobacterota; class Desulfuromonadia; order Geobacterales; family Geobacteraceae; genus Geomonas; species Geomonas silvestris. Next base: position 128,422 of record NZ_BLXX01000008.1, read on the forward strand.
GTCGGGAGCGCAGCGCTCGAACCTCGGAACGGCTCGCCCCTCCACCAGCACCGACTCGAGAAACATCTCCAGGGGGCGTACCCATAGCCCCTGGTCGCCGTAGAGTTGCTGGTACACCACCATCAGTTCCTCGGTTTCGCTGTGGCGGGCAACGCCGATCACCTGGTAGGAATTGCCTTTGTAGTGCCGGTACCGGCCGGGTTGCAGGTGCATGTGTCTTGATCCTTAACGTCGTTGGGTCTGGAGCTGTTGAATCGCAGGGTCGTCGATAACGGGGTCCGCTTGCGGCAGGGCTCCCTCATCACGGTTGAATGACAGCGCCCTGCTCGACCAGGTAGCGCGCGAGGCTTTCGATGTGCCGGTCGTCGGTGCCGCAGCAACCGCCCAGCAGCTGCATCCCCAGGTCCCGACGCAAGGCGGCAACCGAACGCCCGAAAAGTTCCGGGTCCTCCTCGATGAGCTCTGCGCTGTTGTCGAGTTCTTCGGGGGAAAGAGCCGCCGTGTTCGCCAAAAGTCCGACGACGCGCTCCCGAACCAGATCCGACGAGCCCTCAGGGTCGAGGAGCGCGCGGCGGAAAACGCTGGCGTGGGTGCAGTTGATCAGGTAGGCGAGCGGCCTGTGCGGCGAGGAGGCGTCAACCGTGCGGACCGCCTCGTCGAGCGGCGTGCCATCCAGCAGGGTTCCCGCAGGGCGCGCCACGAAACTGACGATGTAGGGGAGCCCGGTTGCCGCCAGAGCCTGCGCCAGCCCGGTCGCCTCGCTCAAAGCCGGCAGCGTCGAGGCGAGCAGCAGATCCACTCCGGATGCCGAGAGCTGCGCTGCCTGCCAGCCGTGGAACTCGCGCGCTTCCGCTACCGTGAGCGCCTGATCGGGTCGGTAAGCGTCGCCGGAACAGCTGAGCAGCCCGCAGATGTACACCCGCTCGGCAAAGGCGCCGCACCCCTTCCTCAACTGGTCCAGGAACCTGAAGTTGTCACCGTTCACATCCCTGTCCTTAAGGCCGGCCGCAGCGATCCGCTCGCGCGAGGCGCGCCAAGTCGGGGTGGAGAGCAAAAGCGGCAGGCCGAAGCGACGCGCAATAGCCAGATATCCGCCACTGATCTCCGCCAGGGCCCGCCTCCCCTGCTCCAGGTAGACGAGATGGGAATTGACCAGGTGCGGGTCCAGCTCGATAGCAGGATCGCGCCGCAGCCTCTCGATCACCGCCCCTTCCCCCAAGATGCAGCGCCCTTGGTGAAGCAGCTCGCTCAAACTGGTAACGGACATGACGACTCCCGCAGAGAAATTGCATGAGTTATCGAGTGAAAAAAACTGCAAACTAGTGCTCAACAATTAGGATCTGGCGCCGAAAAGCAATCAGTAGCTTAAGTTCAGTCCCGGAGGGCCCCATGTCTGTCATTGAATGGAACGATTCGTACGCTGTTGGCTTACCTGAAATCGACGAACACCACCGGCACCTTTTGAGCCTGTTCGACAAGACCTACCAGCTCTTCCTGGAAAAGAAACACAGGTCGGAGTTGGAAGAGGTCATCGACGAACTGATCAATTACGCCACCTACCACTTTGCCGTTGAAGAACGCCTGATGGCAGAGTACCGCTACCCGCAGCGCTCCGCACACCAGCAACTGCACGCATCCTTCATCGACCGGATCACGACGCAGCAGCTCGATTTCTACTCGGGACGAACCACTCTCGCCCTGGAGCTGGTCGTCATGCTGCGCGACTGGATCCTCAACCACATCCTCGAAGCGGACCGCGCCTTCGCGGTGCAGATCCACGCCTGCGAACCAGCCCCTGCAGAAGAGACCGAATCCAACCAGGCGGTGGGCGTCGTTATCACGCTGTAGCGCACACGGTTCAGCGCGATTTTCACGCCTGCATGAATCGTAGGGGCGAATAATCATTTCGCCCGGCGCGCGGCACCTGGTATCGGCAGCTCAGCTCGTAGCAGCTTCCCCCTCACCCCTCCCCTCTCCCGCCAGGGGAGAGGGGAGGTAAAAGCCCAGGCGTCAGATGGTTGCTTTGGTCGCCCTCCGGAACATCTCGAGCACCTTCCCTAGAGCGAGGTGTGCTCGGTCCTTTCGATGATCTCGTTCTGCAGCGCGGCGCTCAGGTCGCAGAAGTAGTCGCTGTAGCCTGCCACCCTGACGATCAGGTCGCGGTGCTCGCTGGGATGCTCCTGCGCCCTGCGCAGCGTCGCTACGTTCACCACGTTGAACTGAACGTGGTGCCCGTCCATCTTGAAGTAGCTGCGCACCAGCCCCGCCAACGCGTCGATCCCCCCCTCCCCTGCCAGCATCCCCGGTGAAAACTTCAGGTTCAGGAGCGTCCCGCCGCTGCGGATGTGGTCCATCTTCCCTGCCGAGCGGATCACCGCGGTCGGCCCGTTGCGGTCGGCCCCCTGCACCGGCGAGATCCCTTCGGAAAGCGGCGTGCCGCTCAGGCGCCCGTCCGAGGTAGCGCCGGTCACCGAACCGAAATAGACATGGCAGGTGGTCGGCAGCATCTCGATCCGGTAGACGCCCCCCTTGGTGTTGGGCTTGCCGTCCACCTCGTTGAAGAAGGCGTCGAAGACGCGGCGCATGAGGTCATCGGCGTAATCGTCGTCGTTGCCGTACTTGTGGGTCTTGTGCAAAAGGCGCTGGCGCAGCGGCTCGTCGCCGGCGAAATTCCGGTCGAGCGCGCCCGCCAGGTCGGCGAGGGAAAGCTGCCCCTCGTCGTAGACCAGCTGCGCGATGGCGGAGAGCGCGTCGGTGATGCTGCCGATCCCCACCCCCTGTATGAAGCTGTTGTTGTAGCGCGCGCCGCCGGCGTTGTAGTCGATGCCGCGGCTCACACAGTCGTCGGTGAGCACCGACAGAAACGGCGCCGGCATGAGGCGGGTGTAGATCATCTCGATGAGCCGGTTGCCGCGGATCTTGATCCCGATGAAGTGGGCGAGCTGCTGCCGGAAGGCCTCGAAGAGCTGGTCGAAGCTCGCGAAGCCGGCCGGATCTCCGGTATGCGGCCCCAGCTGCTCGCCGCTCGCCGGATCGAGGCCGTCGTGCAGGGCCAGTTCCAGGAGCTTCACCAGGTTGAAGTAGCCGGTGAGGATGTAGGCCTCCTTGCCGAAGGCGCCGACCTCCACGCAGCCGCTGCACCCCCCCGCGCGGGCGTCGACCAGGGTTTTCCCCTGGCGCAGCTGTTCCTCCACCACGCTGTCCGCGTTGAAGATGGAGGGGAAGCCGTACCCCTTGCGCACCACCCTCAGCGTGTGCTTCAAGAAGGCGTCGGGCGACTTGCGGGAGAGCTGGATGTTGCTCGAGGGCTGCAGCAGGTGCATCTCGTCGATGATGTCCAAAAGCAGGTGCGACACCTCGTTGCTGCCATCGGAGCCGTCGGGCAAGAGTCCGCCCAGGTTTATGTTGGCGAAATCGGTGTAGGTGCCGCTCTCGGCCGCAGTCACGCCCACCTTGGGGGGCGACGGGTGGTTGTTGAACTTGACGAAAAAGCACTCGAGGAGCTCGCGCGCCGCCTCGCGGGAGAGCGTCCCTTCGGCCAAGCCTTGCTCGAAGAACGGGATGAGGTGCTGGTCCAGGTGACCGGGGCTGAAGGCGTCCCAGCCGTTCAGCTCGGTGATCACGGCCAGGTGGCAGAACCAGTAGGACTGCAGCGCCTCCCAGAAATCGGTCGGGGCGTGCGCCGGCACCCAGCGGCAGTTGGCGGCGATCTTCATAAGCTCCCGCTTGCGCACCGGGTCGCTTGTGGCAGCCGCGGTACTCTCGGCGAGTTTCGCGTGGCGCTCGGCGAAGAGGATCACGGCATCGCAGGAGATGTCCATCGCCTTCAGCTCTTCGCACTTGTCGTAGGCCAGCGGGTCGTTCTGGTAATCGAGTTCCGCCAGGGAACCGGCGATATCCTTTTTGAAGTCGAGCAACCCCTTGCGGTAGATCTTGTCGTCCAGGACGGTGTGCCCCGGGGCGCGCTGCTCCATGAACTCGGTGAAGATCCCCAGACGGTAGGCCTGGTGCCACTCTGCAGGGAGGGCTGCGAAGATCTTCTCCCGAAGCGAGCGGCCGGTCCAGTACGGGATGACCGTCTCGGCATAGGCTGAGAGACAGGCGTCGTCCACCCGGTAGCTCGTCTTGGGGCGCGAGTTGAGGATCTTCAGGTCCTCGACCGAGTGGCAGGTCAGTTCGGGATAGGTCGGCACCAGCTTGGGAGCGGGGCCGCGCTCGCCGACGACCAGCTCCCCTTCCCCCAGGTAGATCGCCTTCTTCTCGCAGAGGTGGTAAAACGACTTGGCCCGCAAGACCGGAACCGACCAGCGCCCCTCGTTCTCCCGGTAGAATTCGGTAAGCAAGAGTGCGCGCTCGGCCGAGATCGCCGGTTCCGCGGCCAGACTTTCCTCGCGCAGTCGACTGGTTCTTCCTGTCATCGCATTACCCTCCGATGTTCGTGGTACAGCCGTGATCCCTGAAGATCCGGGCGAAGTTCTCCAAGGCTTCCGGTGCGGGTGGCGTCACGCCGGTCCGCGCCTGGAGAGGCAGCTCTTTGCCGTAACGTTCCGGCTTCCCCGCCCAGGTCTCGTGGTAGGGGAGCAGCCAGACCTGGCGCACGGCGTGGCGTCCGGCCACGGCCCGGGCGAGCAGCTCCATCTCGGCCGGGTCGTCGTTGAAACCGGGGACCACCGGGATCCGGATCCAGATGTTGCGGTGCAGCGCAGCGAGGCACTCCAGGTTCTTAAGGATCTGGCGGTTGTCGACGCCGGTCCCCTCGAGGTGCCGGGCGGGATCGATGCATTTGAGGTCGTAGAGGAAGAGATCGACCAAGGGGGCGACCTCGAGAAGCGCGTCGGGGCAGCAAAGGCCGGCGGTGTCGACGCAGGTGTGGATCTCGCGGGAGCGGAACGCGGAGAGCAGCGCCTTCAGAAAGTGCGGTTGGGAGAGCGGCTCCCCCCCGGAGAAGGTGACCCCTCCGCCGGAGTCCTCGAAGAACATCCGGTCCCGCAGCACCTGGGAGACCACGTCCTCCACCGACATGGTGCTCCCCACCACGCTGCGCGCCCCGGTCGGGCAGGCCGTGGAGCAGTCGCCGCACAGGACGCAGTGCTCCCGCGGCTTGAGCCCCTCGTGGCAGGAGAGCAGGCAGGCGTCGCAGGCGATGCAGTACGAGGAGGAAATGGCGATTTCGGGGTGGGGGTCCTGGCTTTCGGGGTTGTGGCACCACCAGCAGCGCGCGGGGCAGCCTTTGAGAAAAACGGTGGTCCTGATGCCCGGACCGTCATGCAGGGAATAGCGCTGCAGGTTGAACACGGTACCGGTTGCCACTGGAGTTGCCTGACTGCCGTAGACCAAGGGGACACCTGTCGTTGGGGAGGAACCGTTGCGTCGATTGAAACCGTTGAGTGGTTGGAAACCGTTTAGCTTGTTGAGGACCGTCGAGTGGTCGGAGGAGGGGTCGTTACGACTCCCTGCCCCATTGGCGGCAGAGCCGGTGCACTTAACGACTCAACCAGGTAACGCCTCTCAACGTTGTTTCCCAGCCGTTTAGTAGTGCGGCGGGGGTTCTTCCTCGGAAAGCGGCCGCAATTCGGAAGCCTGCATCCCCCGCAGGTGGTCCTTTATGATCTTCACGTCCAGCATCAGCCGGTCGATGCTGTTCTGCTGTGCGGTCACCACCTCGTTGAGCTGTTCTATGACATGCCCCTGGTGCATGATCAGCATCTCCATATCGGTCAGGCGCTGCTCCATCTGTATCTCCTCGACGCGCACCCGAACCTGGTCGGAAGGCATCTGTCACTCGGTGGAAGGTAACTGGCAACCCCGCGGGAAAACTTCGCCAACCGGGGTTCAAGGTACAAATTTTAACCTGAATCTCACCGTTAGCCAAGACAAAAAACTTCAAAAAGAGAATGCATTCTGCTAAGTTCCCAGTACCGGTACCTATGAGAGATCGGGACAGGAGGAAGCACAGCAATGCCTGATACGCCTAAGTCGAGTGGCGAGCGCCACATCGAGCAGATCATGGAACAACTCGAGCCGGGCTCGGACCGCTATGTCGTCCTGGACAAGGCCAAACAGTTCAAGTCGTCCTGGGTTGAACTGGGCGAGAAGCTCTTGCAGGTGAACAACAAGGGACACTTCCGGGAGTGGGGTTATGGGAGCTTCGAGGAGTACTGCGTGCAGGAGATCCGCATCAAGCGGGGGACGGCCGAGAAGCTCACCATGGCCTACCGCTTCATGGAGAAGGAGGAACCGCAGCTTTTGGCGCCGCGCCAGGAACTGAAGCCGCTCCCCGACTACCGCTCGGTCGACCTCCTGCGCCAGGCCAAGGAGGAGAAGGGGTTCTCCGACGAGGAGTACGGCGAGCTCAGAAAGAGCATCGTCGAGGAGGAGCGCAGCCACCCGACCGTCCTGAAGAAGTTCAAGGAAGTGGCGGCCCTGCGCGAGGAGCCGAACCCGCTCGCCCCCCTGAAGGCGACGCTTTCGGCGGCGCGCCGCCTGGAGTCGTCGCTGCGCTCGCTCGACGAGGTCCCCGCGGGGTTCCTCCCCCAGCTTTCCGAACTGATCACCCACCTGGAAAACCAGGTGGAGGCCGCAGGGAGCGACCCGCAGGGCGAAGCGGGGAATCTTAGGGAGATCTAGCCAGGTTGCTTAAGGCGAATCCCCCCTGTCCCCCCCTTTTGCAAAGTGGGGAACGTGTGGCCAGCCGCAGCGCTTCGTGGAATGGTGCCCTGACCTTCCCGGGAACTCCCGGAAGAACACAAAAAAGGGGCGAGTCACTGGACTCGCCCCTTTTGGTTACGCCTTACTTGTAGTTGTCGTAGAAGAGCTTGGCCGTCACCGCCAGGACCGAGCAGATGAAGACCGGCCGCACGAAGCTGGTCCCCTTCTTGATCACCAGGCGCGCCCCGACCCGGGCCCCCACCGCCTGCCCTGCCCCCATCACCAGACCCGCCCACAAAAGCACGTGCCCGCCCCACACGAACACCACCAGCGACACGATGTTGCTGACGAAGTTGAAGAGCTTGGTATAACCGGTCCCCTTGCGCATGTCGAAGCCGAGCCCCAGCATGATCGAGATCACCCAGAAGGAACCGGTACCCGGCCCGAGGAAGCCGTCGTAGAAGCCGAGCGTGAGCCCCGCCAGGAAGTAAAACCAGCGGCGCGGCAGGCGCGGGTGCACCTCCTCGGCCCCAAGCCTCGGGGTGAAGATGGTGTAGCAGAGGATGGCGAGGAGCAGAAAGGGGATGAACTTCTTCAAGAAGCCGGGATCGATCTGCTGCACCGTGTAGGAGCCGAGGATCGCGCCGAGCGTGGTCCAGAGCACGCCGGGACGGGCATCCCTGAGGTTCACGGTCCCCGCCTTGACGAAGTGGAACATGGCGCTCGCCGAGCCGAAACTGGCCTGGAGCTTGTTGGTACCCAGGGCGTACTGGGGGGGCACCCCGAGCCCCAAAAGGACCGGGATGGTGATGAGGCCGCCACCGCCGGCGATGGAATCGATGAGTCCGGCGACCGCACCGGTGACAAAGAGAATGGGGAAAAGGGACGGGGCAATGGCTACTGCAGAAGAAGCAAACGTCATGGCACTTCCTTGTACGTGGTACCGCCAGCAGGTGCGCCGCACCGGGCGGCAGGTAGTTGATTGTGGCGGGCGTTGCGAAAAAAAGAATCCCCCTGAAGGCCAGGGGGATTCCGGTTCCGGTCTGCTGCCTGAAAACGTGTCAGTCGAGGCTGTCGGAGCCCTGCCGGTCGAGTTTCAAGATAGCCTCCGCCGCAGCCTGCAGGTCCGGGAAGACCGCTACCCCCTCGGGGAGTTTCGCCACCTCGTGGTTTCCGTAGCCGGTCAGCACCAGCATCGGCGTGCACCCGGCGGCGATGCCGGCCTCGATGTCGCCCAGCTTGTCGCCGATCATGAAGGAGGCGGCGAGGTCGATGTCCAGATCTTCGGCCGCCTGTTGCAGCATGCCGGGGAGCGGCTTTCGGCAGCCGCAGTCGGTGCGGTTGTCACCGGTGCCGTGCTCCGGGTGGTGCGGGCAGAAGTAGCAGGCGTCCAGCGAGGCGCCGAAGCTGGCGAGGTCCCGGTGCATGTGCTCGTGGATGTCCGCAAGGGCGGCCTCGTCGTAGTAGCCGCGGGCGATCCCCGACTGGTTGGTCACCACCACCAAAAGGTATCCCGCGTCCTTGAGACACTTCAGGGCCCAGGGGACCCCCGGGATCAACTGAAAATCTGCTGCCTGGCTTAGATACTCGACCTCGACGTTGATGGTACCGTCCCGATCCAGAAAAACCGCCCTGTGCTTTCCCATCAGAAACCTGCTCGCCTTGAATCCGTCCGCAAGGCCGGTTGTGCCGGCGTGCCGGCAGTTGTCGGACCGCGCTACCCGCTACGTTGCGAAGAGCCGGCGCTCCACCAGGTCGCAGAGGATGTGAATGATGGTGATGTGACCTTCCTGGATGCGCGGCGTATCGTTGCTCGGCACGACGAGCGAGAGCTCGGCTACCCCCTTGATGCTGCCGCCGTCCTTGCCCAGAAGCGCAATGGTGCGGCAGCCGCGCTGGGCGGCGCACTCCAGCGCCAATTGGATGTTGGGCGAGTTGCCGCTGGTGGAGATGCCGAAGACCAGGTCACCGGCTTGGGCGTGCGCCTCCACCTGGCGCGAGAAGACCCGGTCGAAACCGTAGTCGTTGCCGATGGCGGTGAGGGCCGAGGTGTCGGTCGAGAGTGCGATGGCCGGCAGCGCGCTCCGCTCCAGTTTGAAGCGCCCCACCATCTCGGCGGCGAAGTGCTGCGCGTCGGCAGCCGAGCCGCCGTTACCCATTACCAGCAGTTTCTTCCCGGCGCGAAAGCCGGCGCAGAGGATTTCCACCACCTCTTCGATCGTGGGCGTGAGATCCCGCTCGATGGCGGCCATGACCTCGCAATGCCTCTGCAGCTGTATCCGGATTTCCTCTTTCACCCTGCCTCCTGCCCGGACCGCCGGTCCCGTGCGTCTTACGTTGTACTTATGTCCCTCGGTCTACAGGTACCCTACCCTGATCCGTTCCGAGAGTTCCGTGAAGGGGAGATAGGCGACGTCCCAAGGGAAAGGGATCCCGTCCACGGCGGCTACGGCCCGTATCCCGGGGTGCTCCACGGTGAGGTGTTCGTAGACCTTGCGCCTTCCCGATTCGGTGGAGAGCAAGGGGAGCCCGACCAGCCTGATGTTCTCGTGGACGTAGCCGAAGCCTTCCTGCTTGGCGGCCTTGTAGAGCGCCGCGGGAAGCAGGACGAAATAGCTGTCGCCGTGGCGCGCCCCCTTCAGGAGCCAGTCGAACTTCTGGCGCAACAGGGTTAGATCCACCCCCTTCGGAACGTGCAGCACGTAGCTCTGTCCCTCGCCCCAGCGCTCCCTGAAGACCTCCTGGCTGTGGTGCAGGATCTCCTCCCGGCGCCGCTCGGAGCCGAGTTGCACCTCTTCCTTGCAGGCCACCGCGGGTCCCGGAACCAGCCAGGTGTAGTACCCCTTGGCGCAGGCCCGCCGGGTGAAGTCCTTGAGGCACCAGGCCGCGCCGTCCAGCGTCTCGTCGAAGCCGCCGATCTCCTGGAAGAGCTCCCGCCTGATCACCAGTGCCGAGAAGTTCCCCGAGGCGATCTCCAGGGGCGTTTCGTACTCCGCGGCCGGCGGGGAGTGCTGCGGCACCAGGATCCCGGCGTCCTGGTGCGCCGCGGCGAAGGCCAAAAGCGGCTCGAGCCACCCCGCGCTTACCAGCGAGGTGCTCTTCAAAAGCGCGATGTACGGCGCCTCGGAGCGCTCCAGGCCGCGGTTGGCCGCGCGCACGAAGCCTATGTTGCTGTCGTCGCGCATCAGCAGGGCACGCTCGTCCAGACCGTCGGCGATCTCCTGCAGCAGGCGCTCGGTCTCCCGCTCGCTGCCGCAGTCCATCATGACGAAGCGGGCGTCCTGCGTGTAGTTGATCAGGTTGACCAGACAGTTTCGGGTATCGGCGGGCTTGTTCCAGACCGGGATAACTATGTCTATCGTGGCAACTGGCATGATGGGTCCTCAGAGTGCCAAAACCGGTAGGAAAACGAAAAGAAAGGACACCTGCCGAAAAGGCAAGGTGTCCTCAGCCGTATCAAGGTAAAGACCGGGCTTGGCGGGTTTCACTCAACCCCAACCTTAACCTCAACCTGCCTTTTAGGTGCTGACCGCCACGTTGCGCAGGAGGGTCAGCTCGTCCAGCACCTTGCCGGAGCCCAGTACGACGCAGGAGAGCGGGTCTTCGGCGGTGACCACCGGGAGCCCGGTCTCTTCGCGCAGCAGGATGTCCAGGTTCCTCAAGAGCGCGCCGCCGCCGGCCAGGACGATCCCCTTGTCAACCAGGTCGGCCGCCAGTTCGGGCGGGGTGCGCTCCAGGCAGTTCCTGACCGCGTCGACGATGGCGGTTACCGGCTCGGAGAGCGCCTCGCGGATCTCGTTGGAGTCGATCTCGGTGGTCTTGGGGATCCCGGAAACCAGGTCGCGCCCCTTAACCTCCATGTGCAGCACCTCGGTCCCCGGGTACGCCTCGCCGATCTCGATCTTGATGAGCTCGGCCATGCGGTCGCCGATCAAGAGGTTGTACTTGCGCTTTATGTACTGGACGATCGCCTCGTCCATCTTGTCGCCGCCCACGCGCACGCTCTTGGTGTACACGATGCCGGCCAGCGAGATGACGGCCACCTCGGTGGTGCCGCCGCCGATGTCGACGATCATGTTGCCCGAGGCCTCGGTGATGGGGAGACCGGCGCCGATCGCCGCCGCCATCGGCTCCTCGATCAGGTACACCTCGCGGGCGCCTGCCGACTCGGCGGACTCCTTCACTGCCCTCTTCTCCACCTGGGTGATCCCGGAGGGGACGCAGATGACGATCCGCGGACGCACCAGGGTCTTTCTGTTGTGCACCTTGTGGATGAAGTAGCGCAGCATCTCCTCGGTGATGTCGAAGTCGGCGATGACCCCGTCTTTCATGGGACGGATTGCGGTTATGGTACCCGGGGTGCGGCCCAGCATCTTCTTGGCCTCCATCCCCACGGCAAGCACCTTCTGCTGCCCGTTCTGCATCTTCTGGACCGCGACCACCGAGGGCTCGCGCACCACGATCCCCTTGCCCTTGAGGTAAACCAGGGTATTGGCAGTGCCAAGGTCAATGGCCAGGTCGTTAGAGAACATGCCGAACAAGGCATCGAAAATCTTGAGCATCGTTGACTCCTTTGAGTATCATCCGGACCCTCGGCCCGATAAAGGACGAAATATAGCAAAAACTCCGCACCCTTGCAACAAAGAAAACCCGGTCTTACGCGAAGAGTCCTACAGGCGTCGTACGCGCCTAACCTCAATCTTCTCTTGCTTTTACCGATCACTTCCCTTATTATTCGCAACTATTCTTTAATGGTCCCGTCCATACTTTTTGGTACAAAGGAGTCGAACTGCAATGCTGGGAATAATGAGGAAGTATCAACAGTCCATCTTGATCAAATTGGTCTTCGGTATCATCGTGCTCTCCTTCATCGGCACGATTTTCCTGGTATGGGGCCGAGGCAGTGACAAGGCGGGCGGCCCGACCGGCTATGCAGCAAAGGTCGACGGCACCAAGATCAGTCTCGACGATTTCCAGAGGAGCTACTACCGCACCCGCGGCATCTACGAGCAGATCTACGGCCGCTCCCTCTCCCCCGAGCTGGAAAAGACCATGGGGATCAAGAAGATGACCATCGACGGCCTGATCGATGCCGTCCTGGTCCGCAAGGCAGCCAAGGAGATGGGGATCAAGGTCTCCAAGGATGAAGTGGCCGCCGAGATCGCCAAGGTCCCGGCCTTCCAGAAAAACGGCGCCTTCGACTTCCAGCAGTACCAGCAGACCCTGAAGATGAACCGGATGACCCCGGAGCAGTTCGAGGACGCGCAGCAGGAAGAGCTGCTGGTCCAAAAAACCCGCAACAAGATCAAAGACCAGGCGACGGTCTCCGACCAGGAGATCCTCCAGGCCTTCAAAAAGCAAAACGACAAGATCGACCTGCAGTACGTCTCCTTCTCCCCCGCCGAGGTGAAGGGCGAGGTGAAGCTTTCCGACAAGGACCTCGAGAGCTACCTGCAGGACCACCAGGCCGAGTTCAAGGCCCCGGAGCAGGTGGCCATCGCCTACGCCGTGGTCTCCCCCGCCCAGTTCGCCGCCAAGGCGAGCGTAACGCCGGAAGAGGCGCAGAACTTCTACCAGAAGAACATCGATCGCTACCAGGGCAAAGGTGGTATACTCCCGTTTGCCGAGGTGAAGGACCAGGTGACCGCCGACGCCGTCAAGGCCAAGGCCGCCAAGGAGGCCTATGAGAAGGCCGCCGACGCCGCCAACAAGTTCCGCACCCAGGGCGACCTGGATGCTGCCGCCGCCGCGCTGGGCGCCAAGGTCGAGAAGACCGGACTCTTCACCCTGCAGGCTCCCCCGGCACAGCTCTCCGGCGAAAAGGAGCTGGTGACCCGTGCCTTTGCCCTGAAGCTGAACGAACTGGGTAGCCCCATCGAAACCCCGAAAGGGATTTACCTGGTGAAGGTGACCGAGCGTAAGCCCGCCCAGGTCCCGCCGCTGGCCCAGATCAAGGGGGCCGTCGAGCAGAAGGCACGCGACGCCAAGGCCGCTGACCTTGCCAAGAAGAAGGCCGAGGATGCCCTGGCCCAGCTCGCCAAGGGTGGTGCGAACCTGAAGGCGACCGGCAGCTTCGGCTACGCGGCGACCGGTGTCATCCCGAACCTCGGGACCTCGCCGGAACTCATGGACGCCGCCTTCACCCTGACCAACGCCGCACCGGTCGCCAAGCAGCCCATCAAGATCGGTGACCGCTGGTACGCCGTGAAGCTCAAGTCCCGCACCGAGGCCCCGACCACGGACCTCGCCCGGCAGTCCGGTACCATCAAGCAGAGCCTGCTGCCGAAAAAACAGCAGGAGGCGCTGGACACCTGGCTCAAGGGGCTCAGGTCCAAGGCGAAGATCGAGATCAACCCGTCGATCGTCGACTAGCCCTCACCTGTCGGACCACGAAAAATCGCACGTCACAGCAAGGTGGAGGATGCCCCGGCATCCTTCACCTTTCACTTTTAGGCCCACGATGGACGCAAAAGGAGACACAGCATGACGACACCGGTACTGAACACCGATTTTCCCGGCCTGAAACTCGCCGCACGCGGCAAGGTGCGCGACATCTACGACCTGGGCGAGCAGCTGCTCATCGTCACCACGGACCGGATTTCCGCCTTCGACGTCATCATGAACGAGGGGATCCCCAACAAGGGGTATGTGCTCACCCAGATCTCAGCCTTCTGGTTCCGCCAGATGGAAGGGATCATCAAGAACCACATCATCTCCACCGAGGTGAAGGACTTCCCGGCCGAGTGCCAGCCCTACGCCGACGTCCTGGCCGGGCGCTCCATGCTGGTCAAGAAGGCCCAGCCTTTGGCAGCGGAGTGCATCGTGCGCGGCTACATCTCCGGCTCGGGGTGGAAGGACTACCAAAAGACCGGCGCCATCTGCGGCATCCAGCTCCCGGCAGGGCTCAAGGAGTCCGACCGCCTCCCCGAACCGATCTTCACCCCCTCCACCAAGGCGGAGCTTGGCACCCACGACGAGAACATCTCCTTCGAGCAGATGTGCGCGATCTGCGGCAAGGAGATCTCCGAGAAGGTGCGCGCGGTAACCCTCGACATCTACAAGAGGGCCCGCGACATCGCCGACGCCAAGGGGATCATCATCGCCGACACCAAGTTCGAGTACGGCATCTACGAGGGTGAGCTCATCATCATCGACGAGTGCATGACCCCGGACTCCAGCCGCTTCTGGCCCAAGGAGAGCTACCAGCCGGGAGGCCCGCAGCCCTCCTTCGACAAGCAGTTCCTGCGCGACTACCTGGAGACCCTGGACTGGGACAAGACCGCTCCGGCCCCGCCGCTTCCCGCCGAGATCGTCCAGAAGACCGGCGAGAAGTACATGGAAGCCCTGGTCAAGCTGACCGGAAAAGGGATCTAATCCCCTCCCCTGCGCCAAAAAGCCCCGCTCAACCGGCGGGGCTTTTTTTTCACTTCCCATCCTGGAGGCACCATGTTCAACAACCTGATCCTGGCAGTCGCCATCCTCGCCGCAGGGGCCGCTTCCCCAACCGAGATTGCCGTGGGGCGCTTCAGCGAGGGAGACCTTTCCGGCTGGACCGATCAGCCTTTCAAGGGGAAGACCAGCTACACCCTGGACAACGGTCACTTGAAGGCCCACAGCGTGAACGCCGGCTCGGGACTCATCAAGAAGTTCAGCGCCGACGTAAAACAGCTGCAGAAGCTCACCTGGAGCTGGAAGATCGATCACTCCCTGCAGCGTGAGGACATCGCCACCAAGAAAGGGGACGACTTCGCCGCGCGCATCTACGTGGTGTTCCCGCGCACCTTCTTCTGGCGCATGCGGGCCATCAACTACGTCTGGGCGCACAAGCTCCCCAAAGGTGGCGAGGCACCGAGCCCCTACACGTCTAATTCGCGGATCATAGCCGTGGAGAGCGGGAACGAGAAAGCGGGGAGCTGGGTTAGCGAGGAGAGGAACGTCTACGAGGACTACCGGAGGATCTTCGGGGAAGAGCCCCCCCGCTTGGGGGGGGTTGCCATCATGACCGACACCGACGACACTCACGATGAGGCCACCGCCTGGTACGGTGACATCACCCTGAGTGCGCCCTGAAACCTACCCTATCATCTTGGAGAGCCGGGAGCGCTCCCGTTCCAGGCGGTGCTCCCCGTCCTGGATCGCCTTCAAGAGCCCCTTCTTGGCGCTGTAGGCCATGTCTTTGCCCGTCTCGAGTATTTCCGAGGCGCGCTCGCCAACCGCTTCGGCCATGTCCGTCACCTGCTCGGTGAAGTCCTCGACGGCGTCCATGGCATTTTGAGTCTTACGGCGCGCCTTCTTGGCCATGCGCGCCACATCCTTGCGGGTCTTGTCGCCGCTTTGCGGGGCGTACAGAAGCGCTACCCCTGCTCCGATCAGGCCGCCTACCAGGAGCATGAGCGCCCCGACCATTGCACTGCTGCTTTCTTCTCTTTCCGACATGGCGGGTCCTCCTTTCTCTATTGTTTGGGGTGAATTTCCTGCCCACCAATAGTACCGTATGTCCCCTCTTTGCCAAGTCCAGGTTTTGCTTCAAGCCGCAGGTGTTATCCCCTGCTTTCAGGGGGGGCACCAGGTGCGGCGCAGGGAGCTCCGGCCGGCAGCTCGGTCGTCCCGGGTTTTTAATGATTTGAATCGCCAGGCTATACGTGTATAGTCAAGTCGTTGGTATCTCTCATAGTCTCCCGAGGTTTTCCATGACGATATACGACGTCTTGATTGTAGGTGGGGGGCCCGGCGGAGTAGCCGCGGCGTACCTGTGTCACAAGCGGGGCCTCTCCCACATCCTGATTGAATCAGGAAAGGCGGTCTTCCAGGGCATAGCCAACACCTATCCCGAGGGGAAGAACGTCTACCCTTCCAAACCAAAGGACAATCCCGAACCGTTCCTGGTCGAGGAGTTGCGGCCGCCGGACAAGCCGGTTGCGGTGGAGAAGTACATCCAGTACGTGCAGCATTTCGTCCAGCACGAGGGGCTCAACGTCCAGACCGAAACCCAGTTCGAGGGGATCGAGGACGGCCGCGATTTCCTCAAGGTCGCGACCTCGCGCGGGGTGTACCAGGCACGCAAGGTGCTGCTTGCCTTCGGCAGCAACATCCCGCGGGAGCTTTCCGTGTACGGCGACGCCAAGATGGTGGCCAAGACCCTGGACGACCCCAAGAAGTACCTGGGGGTGCGCACCCTGGTGATCGGCGGCGGCAACTCGGCGGCGGACGTGATCATCTCCATCCTCAAGGAGAAGCGCAACGCCTGTGACAAGGAACCGATCTACTGGGCGCACGTGGCCGAGACCTTCGACGTGAACAAGGAGACCGCACAGCGGCTGGGCGAGGAGATCCTTTTGGGGGGCAACATCCGCCTCATGCCGGGAGCGACCCCGAGGATCGGCGAGGTGGACGACGAGGGGGTGGACCGCCTGGTGATCCGGGTCAGCGAGGACAAGCTCCCCGGCGGCATCGAGCGCTACAACGCGATGAGCTTCCCGATGAAGAACGTGATCGCCTGCATCGGCAGCCAGGGTCCGCTCTCCATCTTCGACTCGATCGGGGTGCAGACCATCGCCTGCGCCGAGGGGGTCTGCCAGGTGGCCAAGGAAGGGGACCGGCTGCTGCTGCTCACCGCCGATTTCGAGTCCACCAGAAAGGGTGTCTACGTGATCGGCGGGGCCATCTCCCCCTCGTACATGCGCATCAGCAAGGGGGCGATCCAGGAGGAGAAGCACCCCAACCTGATCTACACGGCGATCAACGACGCGCACCACGTCATCGACGCCATCGCGGGAAAATTGCAGAAGTAGTCAATGATCAAAGGCAACAGCACGCGGGTGACGCGGACCGAACGGATTCACGCGGATACCGGCCAAAGCTCCTCGAGGAAATAAACAAAAGGGATGAAGCTGATCGGAGACAGGACCTGCTCCCCGGTTCAGCGTTCATCCCTTTTTTTGTCGTTGGCGTTGCCTTTAGGTTCAGCCGGTGATCTTCAATCGGCGGAAATCAGCACATTCCGCGTCATCCCCGTTCTCGAGAAATCCGCTTACTGGTTCTTCATCTCTTCCCTGAGCCCCTCGATCACCGCTTTCACCTCGGCAATCATCTCCTGGGCCTGCGGCGAGCGCTCCTTTTTCAGGTACTGCTCGAAGTAGCCGATGGCGTCAGTCATGCGCTCCTGGTCGATGCAGATGTTCCCCAGGGTGAGGTAGCTCATGGTGAAATCCGGGTCGAGCCGGATCGCCTCCTTGGTCTCGCGCTCGGCGGACTCCAGGTCCTCCATGTCGTAGTAGAGCTCGCCCAGGTTGAAACGGGCGGTGGCGTCGGTCGGGTCGATCTCGATCCCCTTCTGGTAGGCGGCAATCGCCTTCTCGTTGTCGCCCAGCCCGTAGTACAGATCGCCCATCGCGTTCAGGGCGAAGACGTTCTTCGGCTCGATCTCCAGGGCCTGCTCGAAAGACTTAAGCGCCTCCTCGGCGCGCTCCATGGCGTTGTAGACCAGCCCCATACTGACATAGCCGTCGCACTCCTCGGGCTTGAGCTCGGTCACTTTCCTGTAGCAGGCCAGGGCATCCTTGTGCTTGCCCGCCTCGAAGTAGACATCCCCCAGCGCAGTGAACCCGTCCAGGTCGTTGGGAGCCAGTTCCAGCCCCTTCTTCAGTGCGGCGATGGCGTCGTCGGTCTTCCCCATTTCGGAGAGCGCTTCGCCCAGGTAGAAGTACCCCTCGGCATTTCCAGGCTCGAGCGCCATGCACTGTCTGAACATCTCGGCAGCCTTGGCATATTCGCCCGACTCCAGCTGTGCGATACCAGTTGCCAGGGTTTCGTCAAAACTCGTTTTCATGCCCACCTCCGCCTTGCCTCATTATCATTGGCGCACACTATAACAGAGAAGTGCGGTATTTGCCAACAGTTAGCGGTTAAAATAACATTAAAATACTTCACATTCCGGCCATGTGATCTATACTGCCAGAATCATACTACAAGGGGAGCACCCATGCCGGAGGAAACCGGTGCGCAACTGGGATTGAGGACACTGGAAGACATCAGTGCACTCATCCTGCAATCGCACGACCTTCAGGAAACCCTCGCCAACATAGTCAACCTGGTGGCAAAGAGAATGGCCACCGACGTCTGTTCCATCTACCTTCTGGAAGAAGACGGGGAAACACTGAGACTGCATGCCACGCGCGGCCTGTCGCGCCTTTCGGTCGGCATCACCATGAAGATCTCCGAGGGTCTCACCGGCCTTGCCGTCGAGACCCGCGGCGTGGTGGCCACCGACAACGCGCCGCTGCATCCGCGCTACAAGTACTTCCGCCAGACCAAAGAGGAGAAGGTCCTCTCCTTTTTGGGGGTCCCCTTCTTCGAGCGCAACAACCCCATCGGCGTCATCGTCGTGCAAAACCGCGAGGCCCGCACCTTCACCCCCGCCGAGGTGAGCGCCCTCTCCACCATCGCCTGGCAGATCTCCTCCATCGTCTCCAACGCAAAGCTCCTCGACTCGGTGCGCAAAAAAGAAGAGGAGCGCGCCTTCTACGAGGCCGAGGTGGAGCGCCTCAAGCAGACGGGGGCGCCCCAGGAGTCCTCCCCGGCGAAACGTGCCAGCACCCGGCAGGCCATGCTGAGCGGCATCGGCATCGCCCCTGGCTTCTCGGCCGGCAAGGTCACCATCCTGAACCGCGGCAACAGCGCCCAACCGGTGGTGGAGCGTGCCCGGCCCCGCGCCGAGGAGCACAAGCGCCTCAAGATCGCCCTGGAAAAGGCGCGCATCCAGACCATCTACCTCGAGAAGCGGGTGAGCGAGATGCTTTCCGAGGCCGATGCCGCCATCTTCCACAGCCACCTGATGATCCTCGAGGACCGCGGTTTCGCCGGCAAGATCAGCTCGCTCATCGACGAGGGGCTCGGAGCCCAGCGTGCCGTGAGCGAGGTGGTCGGCCAGTACGTCGCGGCCTTCTCGCAGATGGCCGATCCCTACCTGCGCGAGCGCTCCGCGGACATGGAGGACATCGGCCGCCGCCTGGTGGACGCCCTGAACGGCCACCAGCGCAGCCCCGACAAGCTGCCGGAAAACCGCATCATCATCGCCCGCGAGCTGCTCCCCTCGGACCTCGCCACCATGGATCCCGGGAAGGTCATCGGCATCGCAACCGAAAAGGGGAACCTGAACGCCCACGCCGCCATCATGGCCCGCGCCCTCGGGATACCGGCGGTATTCGGCGTCGAGGGGCTCCTCAAACAGGTGGGGGTGCGCAGCTTCGTGATCGTGGACGGCACCTCGGGGTGCGTCTACCTGAACCCGGACCAGAGCGTGAAACTAGAGTACCAGCGCCTGCAGGGGGAGTACGACCAGAAGCAGCGCGCCCTGGAGGGGATCCGCGAGCTCCCCGCCGAGACCCCCGACGGCTGCCGGGTGAACCTTTTGGCCAACATCGGCCTGTTAAGCGACGTCCGGGTGGCGCACCTAAACGGCGCCGAGGGGGTCGGCCTGTACCGCACCGAGTTCCCCTTCATGACCCGCCGCAGCTTCCCGGACCGGGAGGTGCAGGCCTCGGTGTACCAGAAGGTTCTGGAAGGGTTCCCGGGGATGCCGGTAACCATCCGGACCCTCGACATCGGAGGGGACAAGGGGCTCTCCTACTTCCCGCACCCCAAGGAGGACAACCCGTTTCTGGGGTGGCGCTCGATCCGGGTCTCCCTGGAGCGCCAGGACATCTTCCGGGAACAGCTGGCCGGGATACTCATCGCCTCGCCGCACGGCAGGTGCAACCTGATGTTCCCGCTCATCTCGGGTGTCGACGAGGTGCGCACCATCAAGGGGATCCTCGAGGAGGTGAAAGAGGAGCTCAGGCGCGATGGCAAGCCGTTCGACGAAGAGGTCAAGGTGGGGATCATGGTGGAGCTGCCGGCTGCGGTGCTGGTGGCGGACCAGTTGGCCAGGGAGGTGGACTACTTCAGCATCGGCACCAACGACCTGATCCAGTACACCCTGGCCTGCGACCGGAACAACCAGAAGGTCAGGAAGTGGTACGACCCCTACCACCCGGCAGTCCTGCAGGCGATCAAGCGGGTAGCCGACGCCGCGGCAGGCGCGGGGATACCGGCCACGCTGTGCGGCGAGATGGCCGCGGAACCTATCAATGCGGTACTGCTCATGGGGATGGGGGTGCGCAGCTTCAGCCTGTCGGCGCCCTGCCTGCCACGCGTGAAGGAAGCGATCCGCCGCACCCCGCTGTCACGGGCGCGACGGATCGCAGATCGGGTGCTCGCCCTGGAAACGGCCCAGGGGATCAGGGGATATCTGGAGGGAGTGGAAAAGGAGCTCGGCGCGGAACCCTAGATCCAGCAGTCGCCGCCGTCGTACCCCATGGAGTCGCCGCCGCCCTTCTTGCCGCGCAGCTTGGCGCTGCACCCCTTGAGCTTCTCGAGCGCGTCTTCTTTCGCCTCGCCCAGCTTTTCGCGGACCTCGCGACCGGTCTTCGGAGTGAAGAGCAGTGCAGCACCCGCAGCTACCGCGGCACCTGCTATGAACGCCAAAATTGCAGCCTGTTCGTTTCCGCATCTTTTCGACATGTGGGACTCCTTGTTATAATGAAGAGTATCTGCTCTAAAAGTTTGCTGTATTCTTTACCATATTCTTTCTCGCATTAAAACCCCCCAGATCATTTTTGTCCCCGCCGTTTCTTGGTCCCTGCCCATTTGTGCTTTGATTGCCCCTCGATCGGTGCTATCATCCCCGAAAATTTCCCTAAAGGAGACGTGCATGTCCTTGAGAAAGACGGTTGTACCTCTTTATGCCGCACTGCTGTTATCCCTGTCCGCCGCGGCCGCGTTTGCCCAGGATGCCCCCGCTCCGGCTGCCGAGCCGGCCAAAGCTGTCGCAGCCGCTCCTGCCGCTAAAACCGAGACCAAGACCTCTCCCAGCGATCCCGTGGCCCGGGTGAACGGCAGCACCATCACCCGGCAGGAAATGGACCGCGCCGTGAGGGTCATGCTGGCCCAGAACCAGATCGATCCCTCCCAGCTTGCGCCCGAGCAGTTGAAGCAGGCCCAGGAGGTCGCCCTCGACCAGCTGATCGCGGCGGAGCTCCTGTTCCAGGAAGCCTCCAAGCACCCGGTCAAGGACATCGACAAGCTGGTCGACGGCAAGATCGCCGCTAACCGTGCCAAGTTCTCGACGGACGCAGAATTCCAGAAGGCCCTCTCCAGCGTGGACATGTCGATGAACGACATGAAGGATTTCACCCGTAAAGACATCCTGATCAGCAGCTTCATCGATACCGAGTACGCCGCCAAGCTCACCATAAGCGACGCGGACGCCAAGAAGTTCTACGACGAGAACCTGGATAAGTACTTCACCAAGCAGGAGAGCGCACGGGCCAGTCATATCCTGATCGGGGTCGACGACAAGGCTTCCGCCGAGGATCGCAAGAAGGCCAAGGAGAAGGCGGAGGCGCTGCTCAAGCGGATCAACGCCGGCGAGGACTTCGCGGCCATCGCCAAGGCCGAATCGAGCTGCCCGAGTGCCAGCCAGGGCGGCGACCTGGGCACCTTCGGGCACGGCCAGATGGTAGCCCCCTTCGAGCAGGCTGCCTTCGCCCTGAAGCCCGGACAGGTAAGCGAGGTGGTCGAGACCCAGTTCGGCTACCACATCATCAAGCTCACGGAGAAGCAGGAGGGCGGCAAGGAGAGCTTCGAGTCGGTGAAGGAGAAGATCACCGAGTTCCTCAAGCGTGAAAAGACCCAGAAGAGCGTGGTCGACCTGGTCACCAAGCTGAAGCAGTCCGGGAAGGTCGAGAAACTCTAAGGAGCGCTTGCGGCACCCCCTCCCCTTGCCGGAACTCATCGGCAGATAGGGCGTGCCGCTTGAGTTTGCGGCGGCTGCATCACAAACTAAAGCACCAAAGGAAAAGGGCCCGGTCGCAACCGGGCCCTTTTCTTGTTGGTCTTTCGATACTGAAGCGGCCGTCTAGGCGGCGCCGTTGGCAGGAGGCGGCACGAAGACCCGCGTCGCCATCTCGGCATCCAGCATGAGGAGCCCCTGACCGTTGTCGCCGACCAGCTTCAGCTTGCCGATCAGGTCGCGATCGTTCTCCTCCTCCTCGATCTGCTCGGTTACGAACCACTGCAGGAAGATGTAGCTGGCGTGGTCCTTCTCGGTCAGCGCCAGGTCGGTGAGCTCGTTGATCGAAGAGGTGATGAACAGCTCGTGGGTGAGCGTCTTCTCCATCATGTCCAAGAGGTTCTTGAACTCGGCCGGAGGCGCAGCGATGGCTCCCAGTTCGACATGCTCGCCACGGCTGTTGATGAAGTTGAAGAACTTCATGGCGTGAACCATCTCCTCCTGGTACTGCACCATGAACCAGTTGGCAGCCCCCTTGAGACCGAGCGAGCCTGCATAGGAGGACATGGAAAGGTACAGGTAGGCGGAATAGATTTCATTGTTCAACTGCTTGTTCAGTGCATCCTTGAGCTTCTTGGTTAGCATCGTGATATTCCCCCTTGTGATTGCATGACTGCAGGCACGGATCTGAAAACCGTTCTACGTTCTACGTTCTACGTTCTAAGCTCTTCTTCGTAGACTGCCGGCACTTCCGGGTAGTGCGCGTATCGTCTTAGACCTGCTCCGTGGCAGACGGCTTCCTGTCGGGGCCCTGCTTCCGAGGGAGGTCCCCTTCCAGGAACATCTTGATCATGTCGATCGGCACCGGAAAGATGGTGGTCGAGTTCTTCTCGGCGGCGATTTCGGTGAGGGTCTGCAGATAGCGCAGCTGCAGGGACATCGGCTCCGCCGCCATGACCTGCGCAGCCTGGGCGAGCTTTTCCGAGGCCTGCAACTCGCCCTCGGCGTGGATCACCTTGGCGCGCCTTTCGCGCTCGGCCTCGGCCTGGCGCGCGATGGCCCGCTGCATCTCCTGCGGCAGGTCGATGTTCTTCACCTCGACCAGGGTCACCTTTACGCCCCAGGGTTCGGTCTGCCGGTCGAGGATCTCCTGCAGCTCAAGGTTGATCTTTTCGCGGTTGGCCAAAAGTTCGTCCAGGTCGACCTGGCCGAGCACGCTGCGCAGCGTGGTCTGGGAGAGCTGGCTGGTCGCGTAGAGGAAGTTCTCCACCTCAACGACGGCCCGCACCGCGTCGACCACCCTGAAGTAGATCACCGCGGAGACCTTGACGGTCACGTTGTCGTGGGTGATCACGTCCTGCGACGGGACGTCCATGGCGACGATGCGCAGCGACACCCGGACCAGCCGGTCGATACCCGGAATGATGAAGATGAGCCCCGGACCGCGCACCGACTTGACCCGCCCGAGCCGGAACAAAACGCCGCGCTCGTATTCCGGGAGCACCCGGATCGCGTTGGCAAGCAGCAGGATCAACAGGCCGGCGAGGACCAGAAAGGGAAACAGCCCGAATATGTCCAGCATGATGGCCTCCTCGATACAGCTGCCAGTTTCTGAGCCCGGACAAGTATACACGCAAAGCCGCCGCCGTCAATTTGATACCTTGCCAAAACAGCGCATACATGTTATCAACAAAATCTAACAATAGGACCGCCTGATATGAAAACAGCCACCAAAATCCTCCTCATAGAAGACGACCCGGGCAGCCGCGATGCCCTGATGGCCCTTTTGAAAGGGAGCGGCTTTGCCATGACCGAGAGCTCGAGCGGCAAGGAAGGGCTGCACCTTCTGACCGGCGAGCGCTTCGACATCGTCATCTGCGACCTGTTTCTCCCCGACATGAGCGGTATCGAAATCCTCACCCAGGTGAAGCTCGACTCGCCGCGCACCGAGGTCATCCTGATCACCGGTCACGCCTCCGCCGAGACCGCCGTGAAGGCGATGAAGGAAGGGGCCTACGACTACATCACCAAGCCGCTCAACTTCGACGAGCTGCGCATCATCATCGACAAGGCCGTCGAGAAGGGGCAGCTTTTAAGCGAGAACGTCTACTTAAAGAAGCAGCTGCTCGACAAGTACGAGTTCTCCAACATCATCGGGAACTCCCAGGCCATGCAGGCGCTCTTCTCCCGGATGAAGCGGATCATCAAGACCGATTCCACGGTGCTCATCCTGGGCGAGTCGGGGACCGGCAAGGAGCTGGTGGCGAAGGCGATCCACTTCAACGGCAACCGCAAGGACCGCCCCTTCATCGCCGTCAACTGCTCGGCAATCCCCGAAAACCTCCTGGAGAGCGAACTCTTCGGGCACGTGAAGGGGGCCTTCACCGGCGCCATCAAGGAGAAGGTCGGGAAATTCGAGGCCGCCCACCTGGGGACCATCTTCCTGGACGAGATCGGCACCCTCCCCATGCACCTGCAGACCAAGCTCTTGCGCGTCTTGCAGGAGCAGGAGATCGAGCGGGTCGGCTCGAACCGCCAGATCAAGCTGGACGTCCGGGTCGTCTCGGCGACCAACGTGAACCTCGAGGAGGAGGTGAAGCGAGGTAACTTCCGCGAGGATCTCTACTACCGCCTCAACGTCATTCCGCTCTTGCTCCCCCCCTTGCGCGAGCGGATCGAGGACATCCTGCCGCTCACCCGCCACTTCCTGGAGAAGAACTGCCGCGCCATGCAGCGCCCCATCATGCACCTCGAAAAAGAGGCGCTCGAGGCGCTCGAGGCCTACCCCTGGAACGGCAACGTGCGCGAGCTGGAGAACATCATGGAGCGCGTGGTGGCCCTCACCGAAGGGGACACCATCACGCTGCGCGACCTCCCCGGCAACATCGTGAAGGCATACCTGGAGCGTGCCGGTTCCCCGACCAGCGTCACCCCCCAGGGGATCGACATGGTGCAGGCCATCAACGACATCGAGAAGAAGATGATCAGCGAAGCGCTGCAGCTCTCCGGCGGCGTCAAGGCGCGCGCCGCCCTCATGCTGAGCATCAACCGCACCACCTTGGTGGAGAAGATGCGCCGGCTGGGTATGCCGCTGTAACCGGCCGCGGCGGCTGCTTCTCACCGCCGGCTTCGGATACCACGAGAAAGGGGACTGGCTCTCAAGGCGCCTGTCCCCTTTTTTTGGGTAACGACAACACGGCTCACTGCAGAAATCGGCACACTAAAACAAAGGGGGCTTCCGCAAGGAAGCCCCCTTTTGCTGTTCCTGCCCAAGAGCGGGAATCAGAGGTTCTGGGAGCACCCCTTCAGGGTGGCACCGATGAGCTGCAGGCACTCCCTGAAATCGATCGGCTTGGAGAGGTAGGCATCCATCCCCGCCTGCAGGCAGCGGGTCTCGTCCTCCTTCAGTGCGTGGGCGGTCATCGCGACGATCGGGATGTGGCCGCCGCGCTCACGCTCCCGCGCCCGAATGGCAGCGGTCGCCTCGAAACCGTTTAACCGCGGCATCTGCACGTCCATCAGGATAAGCTGGTAAGGTTCGGCCTCCCACAACTCCACGGCCCTCTCCCCGTTCTCCGCAAAGACCACCTGGTACCCCGAGCGCTCCAGCATCGCCACCAGGACCTGGCGGATCACCTGGTCGTCCTCGGCAACCAGCAGCCTCGGCTTGCCAGCCGCAGGTTCGGTCGGCAGCGCGGCAGCCGCCGAAGCGGCCACGACCAGCGGTCCTTCGCCCCGGGGCGCCTCATGAAACGGCACCCGGCAGGTGAAGGTGCTCCCCTCCCCTTCCACGCTGGTAAAGGAGATGGTCCCCCCCATCCGCTCCACGATCTCCTTGCTGATGGCAAGCCCCAGCCCGGTCCCGCCGTACCTGCGCGAGTGCGACTCGTCGACCTGGCTGAACACCTGGAAAAGCAGATCCTCCTTGCTGCTCGGGATGCCGATACCGGTGTCGCTGACCACGAACCGGATCTCCTGCCTGCCGTCCGCGCGCCTGGCCCCCACGGAGACCCGCAGCCCCACCCGGCCCCGCTCGGTGAACTTCACGGCGTTGCCCACCAGGTTGGTGAGCACCTGGTTCAGCCGGGTCTGGTCCCCGACGAGCAGCCCCGGGACCGCGTCGTCCACCGAGAACTCCAGCTTGAGCCCCTTGTTGCGGGCCACGGGAAGCAGCAGGTTGAAAGTGTTCTCCACGCAGGTGAGCATGCAGAAGGGCTTTTCTTCCAGGGTGAGTTTCCCCATCTCGATCTTGGTGAGATCGAGGATGTCGTTGAGGATGCGCACCAGGGCGCGCGCCGAGCTGTGTGCCGTCTCGATGTAGCTGCGCTGCTCGGCGTTGAGCTGGCCGGAGAGCGCCAGGTCCAACATGCCGAGCACCCCGGTCATCGGGGTGCGCAGCTCGTGGCTCATGTTGGCCAGGAACTGGCTCTTGGTCCGGGCGGCGGTCTCGGCGACCTCCTTGGCCTCCCTGAGCCCCTGCTCGAAGATCTTGCGCTCGGTGATGTCATGGGCGATGTGCACCGAGCCGATGTGCTCGCCGTTTTCGTCCAAAAGCGGGGTGGTGGTCACCAGGAAGTCCCCGCCGAACTGTTCCAGGTGAAACTCCCCCGTGTGGCTCAGGCCGTCTTCCAGGCTCTGGTTGTGCGGACAGCTCTCGGGGGGGAGCGTGGAGCCGTGCACCACCTCGTGACAGGGGAGCCCCACGCAGTCCTCCGGGGTGCGCCCCAAACGTCGGGCCATGGCGTCGTTCACCCTCAGCACCCGGTGCTGGTGGTCCAGAATCGCGATGAGGTCGGGGACGCTGGCGAAGGTGCGCTCCCACTGCTCCTTGATGCGCCGCATGGCGTCCTCGGCCCGCTGGCGCTCGGCGATCTCCACCCTGAGGGCCTCGTTGGCGTTGGTGAGTTCGACGGTGCGTTCGGCGATGCGCTCCTCGAGGTTGTTGTTGAGCTCGAGCAGCGCGTTCTCGGTGCGGCCGCGCTCGATGGCGTAGCGCACCGCGCGCAGCAAAAGCTCGCTCCCCACCTCCCCTTTTACCAGGTAATCCTGCGCCCCCTCGCGGATCGCCTCGAGGCCGGTCCGCTCGTCCTGGTTGCCGGTCAGCACGATGATGGGGAGTTTGGCCGCCTGAAAGCGCATGGCGCGGAAGGTCTCCATGCCGGTGCTGTCGGGAAGACCCAGGTCGAGGAGCACGATGTCGAAGTACTCGCGGCTCACCCGGTCGAGCGCCTCGCAGAGCCGCCCCACGCAGACCACCTCCCACCGCGTGGTCCCGTGCTCGGGCAACTGGAACAGCAAGAGGTCCGCGTCCCCCGGGTTGTCCTCGACCAAAAGCACCCGCAGCGATTCGCTCATCGTCTGTCCCCGTTGGGCGGCAGCACCACGATGCTCAGCCAGAAGTTCTCGATCGAGCGCACCACGTGCAGGAACTGGTTCAGATCGATCGGCTTGGTTATGTAGCAGTTGGCGTGCAGGTTGTAGGAGCGGTAGACATCCTCCTCGGCCTGCGAGGTGGTGAGGATCACCACGGGGATGCTCCTGAGCTCCGGGTCCGATTTGATCTCGGAGAGCACTTCGCGGCCGTCCTTGCGCGGCAGGTTCAGGTCGAGCAGGACCAGGTCGGGGCGCGGCGCGTTCTCGTACCCGGGCCCGCGCCGCAAAAAGGCCATGGCCTTCTCGCCGTCGTCAACCACGTGGAGGTTGTTGGAGAGCTTGCCGCTGTCCAGCGCCTCGCGCGCCAGGTCGGCGTCCCCGGGGTTATCTTCGACGAGCAGGATGGTGATCGGCTTGACCAGATGGTTGGGCGTCATAGAGCCTCCCGTTTCGGCAGGGTGAAGTAGAAGGTGGAGCCCCGGCCCGGCTCCGATTTGAACCAGATCCGGCCGCCGTGGCGCTCCACGATCCGCTTGCAGATGGCGAGACCGATCCCGGTGCCGGGGTACTCCTGGCGCGAGTGCAGCCTCTGGAAGATGACGAAGACCTTTTCGGCGTACTGGGCCTCGACCCCGATGCCGTTGTCGCGCACCGCAAAGCGCCAGTCGTCCCCCAGGTCGCGCGCCGCCACCTCGATACGGGGGGCCTCGCTGCCGCGGAACTTGAGAGCGTTGCCCACCAGGTTCTGGAACAGCTGGACCAGCTGGGTCTGATCCGCAGGGACCTGGGGGAGCAGCTCGCAGTGGATCTCGGCCCCGCTCTCATCGATGGCCGCCTTAAGGTTGTAGAGCGCCTCGCTGAGTGCCGTCTGCGCATCGCTCAGCTCGAAATCCTTGCCGCGGGTGCTGACCCGGGAGTAGGCCAAGAGGTCGTTGATGAGGCGTTGCATGCGCACCGCGCCGTCCACGGCGTAATCGATGAACTTGTGCGCCTTCTCGTCCAGCTCGCCATGGTAGCGCTGGGCCAAAAGCTGTGTGTAGCTCGAGACCATCCTGAGCGGCTCCTGCAGGTCGTGGGAGGCCACGTAGGCGAACTGCTCCAGCTCGCGGTTGGAACGCTCCAGTTCGCCAAGCGAGCGGGTGAGTTCTGCCTGACGCTCCTGCAACAGGTCCGAGGCCTGCACCAGGGCCTGGGCTACCGCCTCGCTCTCCCGGACCCCGAAGGTGTCGAAGTGGGTGACGAGCTCGCCGCGGCCGATGGCGAGCGCGGGGGCTACCAGGGCCTGGATCCCTTGGGTGATGCGGCGCGCGAACCCGAGGGCGAGCACGATGCCGAAGAGCGAGATCAGGGTGGAACCGGCGACGGCCCAGCCGGTCCACTGGTAGATGGCATCCATCACCACCGATTTCGGCACCCCCACCACCACGTTCCAGCGCGAGAAGGTGGAGCGGCAGAAGCTGACCATGGCCTTTTGCCCCTCCACGTTGACGTATTCCGCCCTCCCCTCCTTGAGGTGGCTCAGTTTCTGGTGCAGGAGGTTGGCGCGCTTGCCGACGAAGCGCTCCGGGCTGCGCGAGCGGGCCACCACGACGTTGTTGCTGTCCAGGACCACCGAATACCAGTCGGCGGGGAGCGCCTGCTGGCGCAGTACCGCACCCAGCCGGTCCGAGGGGAAGGTCATGGCGAGATCGTAGACCACCTTGCCGTGATCGACCACCGGCACGTCGATGCTCACCAGGGGGCGCTTGGTGAGGGCACCGAAGAAGAGGTCGCTTATGATCGGCTTCCCCTCCTGGAAGATGCGGCGCACCGTCTCCGGGTTGTTGCGGCGGGGAAGCTGGCTCCCGTAGGGGCGTGCCGAGTTCACCAGCTGCTGGCCGGTCGCGTCGGCGACGATGATGTCGGCCCCGGGAAAGGCCTGGAGCAGTTCTTTTACCTGGAGATGGACGGCGTGAAAATCGCCGGTGTCGAAGCTGGGAGAGGTGGAGAGGGCTACCAGGGCGGACTGGACGGAAGAGAGGTCCCGGTCCACCACCATGGCGAGCGAGCGCGCCGTCTCCTGCATGGTGCGGCTCACCTCGTCGCGTTTGTCCGTGTAGGCGTGGTAGACCAGCAGGCCGGAAACCAGCCAGACCGGCAGCACGGCTGCCAGGACCAGACAGGCGAGCTGGTAGCGAATCGTCGACGATCTTTTGATACCGGGCACAGGGGTCATGTCGCGCTCTGTTAATGGGTCCGGCACTCGCGGCCCGGATCGGAAGACCGTGGGGCACGAGGTCCGGCCGTGCGGGTCGCACCGGGGGCCACCTTTTTCATCCCTGCTGTAGCTTATCGGCAGGTTCTCCGAGCAGATAAAGAGCCGCGCCAGAAAATTCGGTACCTTGTCGTACTGCGCGGTGCCAGGTTCTCTCGAGCGCTTGGTGCGGGCCAGACAGGAGCAAAACCTGCCTGCCCCCTCTCCTCGCAGGTACTGACAAAAGCAGGGTTTTAGGGCGGTGAACCGGAGGATAGTACTGGTTAGTTCCGTGCATTTCAAGAACTGTTTTGTGTACGCGAGGCATCATTGAGTGGAGAAAACGTTTTATTAGTAGTTTCTTCGAGCATCATCAGTAAAAAAGAAACAGCAAAGCAGTTCCTTCGGACAGGGCACATCCTTCTTCTTCACGCCGGCCGCAACAACTTTTCTCTTTAGAACGGGGAGGTTCGACCGATGTATAAGTAAGAAAGAACTGTCAGCGTCTTTGCATAGGGCAGCGGAAGGAGTACTGATGGCAATCAATCAAGAGGTCCTCGCTCAGCTAAATACCACCCAGACCGAGCTGTTAAGCCTTCTGGCGGAAGATGTGCGGGAGATCTTCACCACGATGGTCGGCATGGAGATCCCCCTGTGCGATTCGCTCTCCCTGGCCGATGCACGATTCAAAGGGTGCGTCAGCGCGATGATCCTTCTGAGCGGGAGTTACCAAGGCGTTGTCGGTTTCCATGCCACCCCGAGGGCCGCGATGGACATTGCGGGACAGATGCTGGGGATGGAGGTTGCGGAGGTGGACGCCGACGTGACCGACGCCCTCGGCGAGATCGCCAACATGGTCGGGGGATCCTTCAAGCACCATTTCGTCAACGACGGCCACGAGGTGCGCCTCATGCCGCCCACGGTGATCGACCGCAACGAGCAGTTCCGCCCCCCCGAAAGCGACGACGGCCTCTTGGCACTGCTTTTCGAGGCGGGACTGGAGCACATCCTTGTTACCGTACACCTGGAGGCCTGGAACTGAGTATCCGCTGTGAGAGAAAATGTACTACGTAAAAGTTGCATTGACATAGCCACTTGCTTGCGCTATCGTTCCTGCACATAATCTGGAACAACACAGATACACGACAATACTAAACCATCCGCGAGGATGGGACGGAAAGCCTACAGGGTCTCACCGAGACAGCCGGGTCGCCGAAATATCATCAGATATTGGCGACCCGGCTTTTTTTGTGCCTTTTCACCCCGCCGGGACCCAACGCAAACTCTCGAGTTGTTGTCAAATTCGCACCACCGGAGAGGTCGCATGCCTATTATTGAATGGAATGCAGGTTTTATGCTCGGCATTGGCGAAATCGACCAGCACCACAAGCAGCTGGTGCAACTGCTCAACGATACCTACGACGAGTTCCGTGCCGGTTCGAGGATCGGCATGCCGGTGATCGACCAGTTGATCGGTCACGCCGAGCGGATCTTCAGCCTCGAGGAACAGCTGATGCGCGAGAGCTGCTACCCGCAGTTGAGCGAGCACCTGACCGAGCACGAGGGGTTCAGCTGCAGGATCGAGGGGTTCAAGGCGAACTACACCAACAGCGAGGGGACCTCGATCGAACTGCTCTGGTTTTTGTGCAACTGGGTCACCCACCACTTGCGCGAGACCGACGCCGAACTGGCCCAGTTCCTCGAGGTGCGCAAGATCCAAAAGCGCCTCAAGAAACCGACCCTGCCGCCACGCTGACCGCCCCGCCCCCGGGCGCCGAATCGGTCTCTAGTTGATCGTCTTGGTTACCTCGTTGGAGCGGGGACTCTCGTACCCGGTAGCATCGTAGGTGGTAACCGAGAAGTAGTAGGTCCCCGGCGCCAGTCCGCTCACGGTGTACCCCTGCACCATTCCGACATCGAGCACGCTGCCGTAGGACCCCGATGCGCTGCCGTAGTAGACTTTGAAACCTGCCGCACCCTCTTGAGGCGGGTCCCAGGAGAGTTTGGCAGCGCCGCTTTGCACGGCCGAGCCCCCTGCCCCCGGTGCAGTGTCGCCCGGGGCGTTGACAGCACCGGAACCGTTAGAAGTACCGCCCGTTATCGAGGTCGTAGCCTCCCCCGAACCGCCCGCCGCAGCTCCCCCGCTCCCGCTCCCGCCGCACCCCTGACAGGCAAGCGCCAGGACCAGTACGGTGCCGGCCAGCACCATTCTCCTTTTCACCATTGCAACCTCCTTTACACGATTGGTGTAGCACGCAAAAAAGCCGGGTCGGAGTATCGTTCAGATAACTCGGCGACCCGGCTGTCTCGGTGAGACCCGTGGGCTTTCCGTCCCATCCTCGCAGATGGTTTAGTATTGTCGTCTATCTATGGCCCGGCAATTTTTGGGTAAAGTACCCTATATGTGCAGTTCAGTCAGTGACGGCCGTCACCGGAAAGGAAATTGCAAAAAAGGACAAGGTTGATCCAATAGCGACAAAAAAACTGCGCCTGATTGACAGAAAGTTCATCAATCAGGCGCAGTTATGTCAGCAATCGAAAACGGTATTCAGTTAAATGGGCAGCTCAAGGCTGCTGAGAACCGCAGGCCTTGCACCGGCGCGCCTCGAGTGGGATCCCCTCGAGGCACTCGGGGCAGTTCTTGGTCGGAGGGGGCGGCGCCGCCGGTTTGAGCAGCGCCTTGGTGACCATGAACACCACGAAGGCGATCAGGACGAAGTCGATGAACGTCCCCAGAAGGTGCCCGTAGGCGATGGCGCTCTCGGAGACCTTCCCCTTGGCATCGACCACGGTGCGCAACACCAGCTTGGCGTCGCGCCAGTCTCCGGCCGGGAGCAGGATTCCGATGACCGGCATGAGCAGATCGTCGACGACCCCGGAGACGACCTTGCCGGTGGCCGCGCCGATGATGACGCCGACCGCGAGCGCCAGCGCGTTGGACTTGGTGAGGAATGTCTTGAACTCCTGCAGCATGAGCTACCCTCCCTACCCTGCGAAGCTATTCGCAGATGAAATTGGCTTCGATGCGCCGGTTCTGCGCCTTACCTTCGGCGGTCTTGTTGGTGGCGCGGGGCTTGGTGGGGCCGTACCCCTTGGCCTGCAGGCGCTCCGGCGCGACGCCGAAGTTCTTGATCAGGTAGCTGCGCACGCTGTCGGCACGGCGCTGGGAAAGCTTCATGTTGCTCGCCTTGTCACCCACGCTGTCGGTATGCCCCTCGATGACGCCGTGCGCCTTCGGAAACTCGGCCAGGAAGTCGGCCAGCTTCTTCAGTTCGTCGTGGTATTTCGGTTTGACGTCCGACTTGTTGGTGTCGAACTGCACGTCGACGACCGTCGGGCTGCACAGTTTCGGGGGAGGAGCCACCACGACCGGGGCGGGCTGTGTTACGGCGACATTCGCCGTGCTGACGGCGCTGCCGCCTGCGCCGCTGCAGCTCAGTTCGTAACGGGTCGCTTCCGCAGGGGTGATCTGCAGCGAGCCGCTGGTCTCAACCGCACCGATACCGGGAAGGATCTGGCAGCGGGTGGCGTTCTGGGAGTTCCAGGCGAGCGTCGCCGACTCTCCCTTTACGATGCTGGCCGGAGTGATGCTCAGGGCGTCGGTCGGTGCCGGCGCGGGGGCCGGTGCCACGGGGGCCGGTTTCGGTGCGGGGGGCGCGACCGGCGGCGGGACGACCTTGGCGGCCTGGGGCGGGCAGAGCGCCTGTGCCTTGGCGGTCGCCTCGTTGGCGAGGGCCACACCCTCTTCGGTGTGGCAGGCCCTGAAGACGTCGTAGGCCTTGTCACGGGCAGCCTCGGCGGCCTTGAACTCGGCGGGGCAGCTTTGATCCTTGCCGGCCTGGCGGGCCGCGTCCAAGGCGCGATCGGCCTGCTGCAGTTCCTGCCTGATCATAAGACCGGGGACGTTGCCACGGTGCGTGTTCATCTCGTAGCTCGCACAACCGCCCAGAGAAATCGCAGACACCCCTAAGAGCATTACCGACAATACTTTTCCTGTGTGAGACATGTTTTTCCTCCTATGACATTAAAACCAACAATAACAGCCCCAATACCATACTATTAGAAATTCCCTAGTCAAGTTTTTCTTGTGATTTCAGCCAGTTTTAGGTGAAAGACTGGCTGGTTAATATGCCGGCACTAATACCGCGTCCACGAGGCACGTTACCGTCAGCGGGCTTCACGCACAAAAAAACGGTTTCTCGAGAGAAACCGCCTGGTCAAAGCAGTGCCGGAGCTGAGGGATGGCTATGACTGCGCAGGCCCAAGGAGGCGACGGCGCCCGGCACCGGGTCGGGGGGCCGCCAAGGAAGGCGGCCCCTACCGTTTCGTGATGGGGTGCACGGAGCTCGCCTTGAAGGAGGCGAAGACCGTCCCCCCCTGAATAAGCCCGAGCTTTGCGAAGGACTCGCGCGTCACGTACGAGGTGAGCGGGAAACCGCAGTCGAGCCTGAGGCGCAAAAGCGGGCCGAAGGGGGCGGTCTCCACGATGCGGGCCTTGAAGACGTTGCGCGCGCTGGTCGAGTACGGCGGGTCGATGCTCACGGTCACGTTTTCCGGGCGGATGCAGCAGTAGGCCTCCTCGCCCGGTTGCTGCTCGCCGATGGCGTCGAGTTCGTGATCCCCCACCTTGAGGGTCATCTGCTGCTCGTGGTTCGCCAGCACCACCGCCTCGAGGATGGTCTCCATGCCGACGAAGTTCGCGACGAACTCGTTGACCGGCGCGTTCATGACCGCCGCCGGGGTGCCGTCCTGCACGATCGAGCCCGCGTGCAGCACCACCACCCGGTTCGAGAGCCTGAGCGCCTCGGACTGGTCGTGGGTAACCAGGATCGCCGCGATTCCCCGCTCCCGGATCACCCGGTCCATGTCCTCGGTGAGCGCCTGCCGGGTCGGCGGATCGAGGTTCGCGAACGGCTCGTCGAAGAAGATCAGTTCAGGTTCGACCGCGAAGGCACGCGCGAGGCTCACCCGCCGCGCCTCGCCTCCGGAAAGCTTGCGCGCCGAGCGTTTCGCCATCTCGACCAGCTTGAAGCGCTCGAGGTAGGCGTAGACCCGCTCTTTGAGCTCCCTCCCCCCTACCCCGCGGATCTTCAGCCCGCTCGCCACGTTCTCGTAGACCGTGGTGTCGAACAAAAGCGGCTCCTGCAGCACCATGGCGATCCTGCGCCTGAAGGCGAGCTGCGCCGCGGCGGAGTCGACCGCGCTGCCGCGGTAGCTCAGGGAAAAGCCGCCTCCGGCCTGGATGAGCCCCATGATGGCGAGCAGCAAGGTGGTCTTGCCCGCCCCGTTGGGACCGATCAGGGAGACGAAGTCGTGCTCGTTGAGCGAGAACGCCGGGATCTCGAGGATGGCGGCGCCGCCGCGCTGCACGGTGAGCCCGGAGAGCTCCAGTACCTTTGCCGGCGTGGTCATCGAGGTCTCTCCCGGTGCTGGATCAGGGTCAAGAGGTAGTTGATCAGAAAACAGAAGAGCAAAAGGATCACCGAAAGCGCGATGGCGATGTCGAAGTTGCCGCGCCCGGTCTCCATCACGGTCGCCGTGGTGAGCACCCGGGTGTACCCCTTGACGTTCCCCCCGACCATGATCGAGGCCCCCACCTCGGAGATCACCCCGCCGAACCCGGCCATCACCCCCGCCATGAGCGGCAGCCTGGCCTCCTTGATCAGCATGAAGACCAGCTGGGTGCGCGTGGCGCCCAGGGCGAGGATCTGCAGCCTCAGGTTCGCCGGGAGGTTCTGCATGGCCGCGATAGTGATCCCCATGACGATGGGGGTGGCGATCACCGACTGGGCGATGATGATGGCGCTCGGGGTGTAGAGGAGTTCCAGGAACCCCAGGGGGCCGTTACGCCAGAGCAGGATGGAGACGAAGAGTCCCACCACCACGGGGGGGAGCCCCATCCCGGTATTGACCAGGCTCACCAGGACCTTGCGCCCGGGAAAGCTGGTGAGGGCGATCACGGTGCCCAGCCCGATGCCGAGCACGAGGCTTATCAGCGTGGCGAGGCCGGACACCTTGAGCGAAAGCCAGGCGATCCCCAAGACCTCCCGGTCCAGGGTGAACAGGAGCCGGAAGGCCTGGAGTATGCCGTCGAGAATCAGATCCATCTAGAGCCCCAGCGACTCCGGTTTCTTGCCGGCATCGGGGAAGAAGAGCGGCGAGCCGAACTCCTTGGTGCCGAAGCTCCCGACGATCCCCTGGGTCGCGGGGGCCACCATGAAGTCGCCGAACGCCTTGGCGCCGGCATGGTTCACCTTGGGCCACTTGGCCGGGTTCACCTCGATCACGTGATAGATGTTGAGCAGCTTGGGCTCGCCGGCGACCAGGATCTCGAGCCCCAGGTGGCGCTTCTTGTTGAGTGCCAGGTAGGTGCCGCGGTCGGCGAGGAGGTAGCCGTGCTTCTCGGCGGCGACATTGAGGGTCTCACCCATCCCGAGGCCGGTCTGCTGGAACCACTTCTGCCCCTCGGGGGCGATGCTGGCCGCTTTCCAGAGCCCCTTCTCCTTGGCGTGGGTGCCGGAGTTGTCGCCGCGGGAGAGAAAGAGTGCGCCGGAGTGGGCGATTTTCTTGAGCGCCTCAGCGGCGCTTTTCGAACCGCGGATCTTGGCGGGGTCGCTGGCCGGTCCCAGGATCAGGAAGTCGTTGTGCATGACGAGCCTGCGGTTCACGCCGAACCCCTGTGCCATGAAGGTCTTCTCGGCCTCCGGAGAGTGCACCAAGAGGACGTCGGCCTCCCCCTTCTCGCCCATCTTCATCGCCTGCCCCGAGCCGACCGAGATGGTCTTCACGAAGTAGCCGGTCTGTTTCTCGAACATCGGGACCAGTACGTCCAAAAGGCCGGAATCCTGGGTGCTGGTGGTGGTGGCAAGGATCAGGTTCTTCTGTGCCGGTGCGGCGCCAGCCGGCGCTATCGCCAGAACTGACAGCATCAGGCAGGTCACAAGGCCGGTCGCCAGTTTTGCAAAACGGTTCATGGTAGGTCCTCCTCACTACAGGGGAAATGATGGCCCGATCGGCTCGGGCTCCGGGTATGCAGCCACTCGTTATATCACAGACGTTACAGCGAGTGGTCGAAAAAGTGCGCGGGGTGGAGCGGGCCCTGCCGCGCCAGCCGCACTCTTACACGAAACTCCCCGCAGTAGAAAAGCCGCGGCGAATAACTAGCTGTTTTCCCGCGTCTGCCCATTCCGCCCGGTTCAGTTTAAAACAGGGCAGAGTATGATATCTTAGATCGGTCCAATTAAGACACAGGAGGGATCACCCATGACAGAGCCGCAACGAAGACTACCCATCGGGGCCGAACCGGTGCAGGGGGGGGTGAATTTCCGGGTCTGGGCTCCCGACCACCAGAAGGTAGAGGCGGTCATCCACAACGAAGGGGAGGAGGATCCCTACGAGTTCGCCTGCGAGCTGGCCAAAGAGGGTAACGGCTACTTCTCGGGTCTCTGTCCCAAGGCTGCGGCAGGTTCCTTGTACCGCTACCGCATCGACGACCGCGAAGCCTTTCCGGATCCCGCCTCGCGCTACCAGCCCGACGGCCCCCACGGTCCTTCGCGGGTGGTCGATCCGAAGTTCGAGTGGACCGACCAGGAGTGGCGCGGCATCGTGCGCGAGGGGCAGGTGATCTACGAGATGCACATCGGTACCTACACCAAGCAGGGGACCTGGAGTGCCGCAGCCGAGCAGCTCCCGGCCCTGGTCGAGCTGGGGATCACGGCGGTCGAGGTGATGCCGGTGGCCGATTTTCCCGGGAGGTTCGGCTGGGGTTACGACGGGGTGAACCATTTCGCGCCGTGCCGGCTCTACGGCGAGCCCGACGATTTCCGCCGCTTCGTGGACCGGGCCCATGCGCTGGGGCTCGGGGTCTTGCTCGACGTGGTCTACAACCATTTCGGCCCCGAGGGGAACTACCTTGAGCGCTTCTCGAGCTATTACTACGGCCCGAAGTCCAACGAATGGGGGCGGGCCATCAACTTCGACTCCGAGAACTGCCAGCCGGTGCGCGAGTTCTTCGCCAGCAACGCCGTCTACTGGATCGAAGAGTTCCACCTGGACGGGCTGCGTTTCGATGCCACGCACGCAATCAAGGACGAGTCGCCGGTGCACATCCTCGGCACGATCACCGAAAAGGTGCGCCAGGCTGCCGGCGGCCGTGCGGTCTTGCTGGTCGCGGAGAACGAGAGCCAGGAAACCGCCTGCCTGCGCCCCAAGGAGGAGGGCGGTTTCGGCATGGACGCGGTCTGGAACGACGACTTCCACCACTGCGCCCACGTGGCCCTCACCGGCTACCACGACGCCTACTACTCGGAGTACTACGGCTCCCCCCAGGAACTGGTCTCCACGGCGAAGTGGGGATATCTCTACCAGGGGCAGCGCTTCTTCTGGCAGGGGAAGCGGCGCGGCACCCCGACGGTCGGCATCAGCCCGAGCTGCTTCATCAACTACACCCAGAACCACGACCAGATCGGCAACTCCGCCTGGGGGATCCGGCTGCACAAGCTCACCAACCCCGCCTCGCTCAGGGCGATCACCACCCTCTTGATGCTCGCCCCCCAGACCCCGATGATCTTCCAGGGGCAGGAGTTTTCCTCCTCGAGC
The DNA here is from genome assembly GCF_014193515.1 of Geomonas silvestris. Lineage (GTDB taxonomy): Bacteria > Desulfobacterota > Desulfuromonadia > Geobacterales > Geobacteraceae > Geomonas > Geomonas silvestris. Next base: position 166,104 of record NZ_BLXX01000008.1, read on the forward strand.
CCCTTTCTCTACTTCTCGGATCTGAACCCGGAGACCTCGCGCCAGGTCCACACGGGGCGCATCGTGTTTCTGAAGCAGTTCACCAACATCGACTCGCCCGAGGTGATCAGCACCATCGACAAGCCCTACGAGCTCGACACCTTCGTGCAGTCCCGGCTGGACCTCTCGCAGCGCGAGCGGCACTTCAAGGTGTACAGCCTGTACCGGGACCTGATCCGGCTGCGCCGGGAGGACCCGGTCTTCAGTACGGGGTACCTCTGCCGGATCGAAGGAGCGGTGCTCGGGCAGTTCGGCTTCCTTTTGCGCTACTTCCTGGACGACCAGCAGCGCCTCATCCTCATCAACCTGGGGCGTGAGATGCACTTAGCTCCCATGCCCGAACCGCTCCTGGCCCCTCCGCTTGGGTGCAGCTGGGAGCCTCTTTGGTCCAGCGAGAAGGTCGAATACGGCGGGTCCGGAACCCCCGCGCACCTGGAGACCGAGCGTTTCTGGCGGGTGCAGGGGAACGCCGCGGTGGTGTTCCAACCGGTCCCCGAAGGAGATGAGTCATGATCACGGTGACCCGCGAAGTGGCGATCGAAGCACCCGACGAGTCGACCCGGACCCGGCAACTTCTGGAGCGCGAGTGGCTGGTGACCAACGGCCTGGGCGGGTACGCCTCGGGCACGGCGTGCGGCGCCCTGACCCGTCGCTACCACGGACTCCTGGTGGCGGCCCTCCCCTCGCCGCTCGGGCGCACCCTGGTTTTGAACCGGCTCACCGAGGTGGTCCGTTTCGAGGACGGGCGCACCACCCATTTCGGGGGGGACCAGAAGGAGGGCGGGGCGCTCGACTTCAAGGGGCTCGAGTACCTGGTCGGGTTCCGCCTGGAGGACGGTCTCCCGGTCTGGCGCTACCAGATGCACGGCGCCCTCATCGAGAAGCGCCTGGTACTGGTGCACAATCAGAACACGGTGCACCTCATCTACCGGCTCATCTCCGGCGCCGCACGGCTGCGCCTGAAGCTGCAGCCCTCCCTCCAGTTCCGGCCCCACGACGCCCCGGTCAACCAGACGCAGGATGAGCCCTACCTCTTCTCGGCCCTGGAAAACCGTTACCAGGTCTCCGCCGGCGCGAACCAGCCGCACCTGCGCCTGGTGATTTCCGGCGGCCGGGGCACCTTCACCCTCGAGGAGAAGACGGTATCCAACATCTTCTATGCCGTGGAGCACGCCCGCGGCTACGAAGACCTCGGGAGCCTCTGGAGCCCGGGCTATTTCGCCGTCGACCTCGTCGAGGGTGCCGACGCCTCCTTGAGCGCCTCCACCGAGAGCTGGGAGACCATCCGCGCCCTGCCGCCGGCCGAGGCCCTCGCCATGGAGCGGGAGCGGCGTGCCATGATGGTTGCGGCCGCCGCCCCGCCGATGCGAAAGGGAATCCCCGCGGAGCTCGTGCTGGCTGCGAACCAGTTCATCATCACCCCGGCGGGGCGTTACGAGGACCGGGTCAGGGCCCATGCCAGGGGCGACGAGATCCGCACCGTGATCGCCGGCTACCACTGGTTCACCGACTGGGGGCGCGACACCATGATCTCCTTGGAGGGGCTCACCCTGGTCACCGGTCGGCACACCGAGGCCGGCTGGATCCTGCGCACCTTCGCCCAGTACGTGAAAGACGGGCTGATCCCCAACCTCTTCCCCGAGGGGCACAACGAAGGGCTCTACCATACCGCCGACGCGACGCTCTGGTTCTTCCACGCCCTGGGGCGCTACCTGGACTACACCGGGGACCGCACCACCTTGCGCCTCATGCTGCCGCAGATGCGCGAGATCGTGGAGCGCCACCTCGCCGGGACCGCTTTCGGGATCGGGGTGGACCGGGAGGACGGGCTGCTGCGCCAGGGGGCACCCGGCTACCAGCTCACCTGGATGGATGCCAAGGTGGGCGACTGGGTGGTGACCCCCAGGCGCGGCAAGGCGGTGGAGATCAACGCGCTTTGGTACAACGCGCTCAGGCTTCTGGCCAAGTGGCTCGCCGACGAGGGGGACCAGGGTGCTGCCGAGCGCCTGGAACGCCAGGCGGAGCAAACGCGTGCCTCCTTCAACAGGCGCTTTTGGTACCAGGAGGGGGGCTACCTCTACGACGTGGTGGACGGCGAGTCCGGCGACGACCCCTCCTGCCGCCCCAACCAGCTATTCGCCATCGCCCTCCCCTACCCCGTGCTGGCGCCGGAGCGCTGGGAACCGGTGCTGGAAACGGCGCGCCAGCGACTTTTAACCCCCTTCGGAATGCGCACCTTAGCCCCGGGACATCCAGACTACAAGACCAGCTACCACGGCGACCTTTTGGCCCGGGACGCAGCCTACCACCAGGGGACGGTTTGGCCCTGGCTGATCGGCCCCTTCGTGGACGCCTGGCTCAAACTGCACCCCGATCAGCACCGGGTGGCGCGCGGCTACCTGCAGAGCCTGGCGACCCAGCTCGACGAGCAGTGCATCGGCACCATCGGGGAGATCTCCGACGCCGACGAACCGCACACCCCGCGCGGCTGTGTGGCCCAGGCCTGGAGCGTGGCCGAGCTGTTGCGCTGCTGGCTTAAGTCCGAGCCGGAAACCTCCGGTTCATAAGGCACAAATAAAAAGGGGATGGCGTTGGCCATCCCCTCGTTCGTTCACCCTCTCCCACCTACTGCTGGTTCGCTTTATCCTTTCCGGCCTTCCCCGATTCGATCTCCCGCTTCTCGTGGTAGATGAACCTGACCATATAGTACTCGAAGGGGAACCCGCTCTCGTAATAGCGGAAACTCTGCTGGTGCCTGGTGTCGATGGCGTTCAAGGTCTCGAGCCCCGCGGTAATGGCGAACTCGTTGTCCGCCCCCCTGAACGGGTCGACCAGGGTGTAGATCCCGTAGGTGATGCCGCTGTCCACCATGAGCCCGCCGGTGTCGCGGACCGACGAAGGACCGAAGATGGGGAGCACCAGGTACGGCCCCGAATCGACACCCCAGTAGCCGAGAGTCTTCCCGAAGTCCTGGTAGCTCCGCTCGAGACCGAGCTTGCTGGCGGGATCGAACAGGCCGCCCAAACCGATGGTGCTGTTGGTCAGGAAGCGCCCCAGGGTCTTGGCGGACTCTTTCCCCTTGAGCTGGAAGACGTTGTTGGTGAAATTGCGGACCTCGGCGAGGTTGTTGTAGAAGTTGGAGATGCGGTCCTGCAGGAACACCGGGGTGACGAATTCGTAGCCGCGCACCGCGGGAAGGAACAGGTACTTGTCGAAGTAGAAATCGAACTTGTACATGTGCCGGTTGAAACCTTCCCAGGGGTCGTACACCACGGCGAACGGTTCGTCCCTCAGCTCCGAGATGCTGTGGCGCGGAGGGATTTCGCTGCGGATGTTGGCCCCGGAGCCGGCACATGCGGTGAGCGTCGCTACGACGCAGGCGATCAGGATCGCCCTGCACTTTATTCTGATGATTCTCACGAGGCCCCCCTCTCCTACTTGAAGAAATCGACCATGTAGGCCAGGTTTTCCTTGTACTCAAGGTTGCCCAGGTGGCCGCCACGCGGGTAGAACTTGGCGCGCTCGCCGAAGATCCCTTTCAGGTAGTCCCGATCCTCGGCAGTCAGGATGAAGTCGTTGTCGTTGGCCATGACCCCGAACTGGGAGGAGGATTTCAGATACCCTTCGATACTTCTCAGGTCGAAATAGGAGATCACCTGTTCCCTGGTGGCGCCCGGGTGGATCTCCTGGTAGTACGGGAGGAAGTATTCCTCGAAGTAGTCTAAGAAACTCAGGTGGCTTGAGACCATCAGGTAATCGAAGAGCGAGTCGCCCACCTTGAGCACCTTGTTCTTGGGGACGACGTAGCCGCTGTTGGTCATAACGTCCGAGGCGAAGATCATCCCGGCGAGATTGATCCGGAAGGTGAGGCCGATGAGCCCCGCCGCCTCAGCCGGCGAGAACACCTTCTCCTGGTAGACCGCGTACAGGAAGTTGTCGTCGATGCCGACGAAATTGCCGTAGTTGTAGAACTCGCTGAACTTGTAGAGCATCCGGTTGAAGAAGGCACCCAGCTTGCCGGAACCGCCCGGGATCTGGTTCAGGAGTTCCTCGATCCTGCTCGCCGAGTGAAAGACACTCACCGCCGGATCGATCATCAACACCTTCCTGAAGTTGAAGACCTTCCGTTCCCGGTCCAGGCGCGCCACGAAGGCGGCCTCGGTCCCCCCCAGGCTGTAGCCGCTCAGGTTGAACGAAGTGACTTCGATGTCCCCCTTCACCTTGCTCCAGGCAACCTCCATGGCGCGGTAGAGGTCCTCCGAGTCCTGGTAGAGATCGCCCGGTACCCTGCTGCGCGAGCCGGATATCACGAAGTTGGCATTGGTGGGGGACGGCAGGGTGATCACGTGAAAGCCGGCCTGGTAGAGCGCCTTCAGCATGCTGATCTGTACGGCGGCCCGGTCGCTCGCCCCGGTTCCGGCGATCAGGAAGACCAGCGGTGCCGGGTGCTTTTGGTAGGCGAAGGTGCAGCGCAGGCCGTCGTCGTAGAAGAAGATCGGGGGGCGGTCGCGGTCCGGGAAGATGTCGAGCACCAGGTTGCGCACCCTCATCTTGGTGGGGAGCGGGGGTCTGAGGTTGGCCGGCGTCCCCAGGATGGTGGCATCGTAAGCGCCGGCTATCGGGTAGCCGTACTCCTCGGCAGCCCAAAGCTGAAGCGGGGTCAGCAGCAGGCCGGCGAGCATAAAAACGCCAACCAGCCGGGCGAACGTACCCGGAGCCCGGTCTGCGGGTAGCTGCCCTGCGGATTGTAACCTAGGTGCCGGATTGCTTCGTTGCATGGGACTCCCTCGTTTTTCGTGCCTGTCCGTTACCCGGTGTCCGGTTGCGGACCGGGCGCTTTGCCGACCAAAAAAAGGGCGTAGCTGACTACGCCCCGTGCTCGGGTCCGTGATCTGCGGCGTTGCCGCAACGCGTTAACGAGGCTATTGCCCCTTGACGATCAGGTCGTTGTGCACCTCGGTGACCCCTTGGACGCCGCGGGCCAGTTCCTCGGCCTTACTCGCGTTGGCGGCGGAATTGACAAAGCCGCTCAGCTGCACTACCCCCTGGTAGGTCTTCACGTTGATCTGCAGTCCCTTCAAGGCCATGTCATTCACTATAGCAGCTTTTACCTTACTGGTGATCACAGAGTCATCCACATACTGACCGGTACTCTCATGGCTCTGTGTCGTGGTGCAGCCTTGGAAGGTGGCGAAGAGTGCCAGAACAGCCAGAAGTCGTGCGAAGCCGTAGATCGTACGCATGGTGTGTCTCCTCTCCCTGATAGTTGGAATCTGAAGCAAATTAAAGATAACCAACATGTCTCCAGTGTCAAGCAGTACTCAGCCGCCCGTTGAATTGCGATGTAACGCCAGTATACTGGCAACGGCATTCGGCAGGCTGACAACAACAGCACAAGGAGGATCGATATGAGAACGCTTCTGGTCGCACTCAGTGTTGCCCTGCTCGCAGTGACCGCCAGTTGGGGAGCGGGGATCGACCTCGCCCTCTGCAAACCTGGTTCGGCCGTGAGCTACTTTCCCGACGGCACGGTGCAAAGCTGTCCCATGGGCGACGACACCGTGATCGACAACGTGAACTGCGCCCAGTACATGCCGGCTGTCGTCTATCAAAACGGCAGGCTGCGCAGTTGTACTACCCGCGACTATTTCGTGTACGACACTATCACCTGCAACCAATACACGGTGGTCACCTTCTATCCCAGCGGGAAGCTTGATAACTGCACGCTGTTCGACCAGGCACACTTCGGCGACCGGACCTGCGCCGAGTACCAGCCGGTGTTTCTCTACGAAAACGGCAACCTCAAGTCGTGCGGGACCCCGCCGTGATCGACGCTTAAGGGGGGGTGACGCAGAGGGCGTAAGGCTTGGGGAGCATGCGGGATCCGGGAAGCTCGAGAGCTCTCCGGATCAGCTACCACGAGGTCGCGGGACGTTCTTTAGGAAGATCGGGGAATCGGAAGTTCGGGGGCTGGCGGGCACTCGGGCCAGGGAGTGCGCGGGGTTGGCAGACGGCAGAGTAGACGGCAGATGGTAAACGGCTGGTGGGAAACAGGTCGGGGGCTTTCCCCGCGTTATCGAAGAGGCTGGCCACGGCGCGGGAGCCTCGGGCGGGCCAGGCTCAGCGCGTACCGTCCGCCAGACGCTTCATCACCTGCTGCATCTCGTTCCAGACCTGCCGTTTCAGCGAGACGTCGGCTACCAGGGCCTCTGCGTGCAGAGTCGGCATGAGAGGGATCCCCCCCAGGTTATGGAAACGGCCGCGCAGCTTGGCAATGGGATCGCGAGTTCCGAGTACAACCTGCGCCGCCGGTTCACCGAAGGCCACCACCGCTTCGGGAGCCACGGCCGCAATCCGGCGCAGCAGCTCCGTGCGCAAGGAGCCCAGCTCACCGGGCGAGGCAGCGGAAAAGGTGATCAGATATGCCTGGTCGCGGTCGAACCCCATCGCCTTGACGATGTTGGCCAGCAACTCGCCGGCTGCCCCCTCGAACCCGTCGCCGGTCGTCACCACCAGAAGCCGGGCTTGCGGGTTCCCCATGACCGAACAGAACTCGGCAGCGGCTTCAAGCGGGCCCGCTTCGCTGCCGGCCGCAGGCTCCGTGGTCGGCGCAGCGGCGCTTTCGGCGCCAGCCGCGGCACCGGGGGGCGTCGTAGCCGTGGTGACAGGCGCAGCAGGGTTCCCGGTCTGCGGAGGCGCGGCAACCGTGACAGCCGGACCGGGTTGGGGCTGCACGCTCACGGAGGGCCCAGTCGGAGCGTTCTGCGCGGCCGGATCACCGTACTCCACCTCGTCGACCCCGGTATCCCGAAGCTCCTCGAGGTACCCCTTGAGTGCCTGCAGCAGAAAGTCTCTCTCGTCCACCCCGTGCGCCTGATGCATCCGCAAACCCCTTTACTTTTCGGCGGCCATTCACTATGCTTTTTGGCATGTTTATACTTCTCAGCGCCGCCCTGTTACTCGTCCTTGCCGTTCCCGACCACGCCTTCGCCTGGGGAGCCGGTATCCACCTGCAGCTCGGAATGCAGGTCCTGTCCCACCTGGAAGCTCTGGAACCAAGCGTCGCCGCCGTTATCGGCAGCCACCCCTACGACTTCCTCTACGGCACCATTGCCGCCGACATCACCATCGGGAAAAAGTTCACCCACTACCTGCAGCACTGCCACCGCTGGGGGATCGGCCACAAGGTCCTCGACAAGGCGGGCGATCAGTCCCAGATTGCCTGTGCCTACGGCTACCTGAGCCACCTGGCGGCCGACTGCATCGCGCACAACTACTTCGTCCCCTTCAAGGTGATGCGCAGCTTCTCCTCGCTCACCTTAAAGCACGCCTACTGGGAGATGCGCTTCGAGAACTACGTGGACAAGGAGATCTGGGAAACCGGCAAGAAGGTTTCGCGCGAGCACTTCAGCAAGAACGACCAGCTCTTGCGCAGGGTCCTCTCGGATACCATCTTCTCCTTCACCACCAACAAGCGGATCTTCAACTCGATCCTGCTGGTAAGCCGCATGGAAAAGTGGCAGAGCCTCTTGCAGACCCTGTCCGATTCCTCCCGCTACGTCCTTGAGGAGAGCGACCGGGAAGAGTACATGCAACTTGCGCAGGAAGCGGTGTTCGACTTCCTCAACAACGGAATCCAGTCACGCTACTTCCATGCCGATCCGACCGGCGAAAAGGCGCTCGCGGTGGCGGAAGCGGTCCGCAAGAACCTGCGCCTGCTCTACCGCAGCGGCAAACTCACCAAGGCCCAGGCCTACGCGGAACTCGAAGAGATCAAGGTGAAGTTAAGGGAAGCCATCTGCCAGCCGGAGCTATTGGGGCAGATCCTGTCGAGCTAGAGGACCTTCGTTTTGTATCACCCGGAAATTCAGGAGAGCCGTTGACTTAGGTCCCCTCTCCCCCTGCGGAAGGGATTGGGTGAGGGGGAAGGCGCCATATCACTGCCGGTGGCAGCTTCACCCACCCCCCGGCCCCTCCCGTCAAAGGAGGGGGAGATGTGATTCCCCCGAGATTCCGCGATGAACCTTCCCGTAGCTGAACTGCCCACCCCAGCGCCTCGGAAAGCTGCCGTTTCTCAACCCCAACCTCAACCTTAGCCTTAGCCTGCCTTTCTGAGCTGCTCGATCCGGTCCAGGATGATCCCGGCGAGTTCCTGCTTGCCGGTGAGCGGCACGTCCTCGAGGCGGCCGTCGGCGAAGAGGAGCTTCGCGATGTTGGTGTCGACGTTGAAGCCGGCCCCTTCCTGCGAGACGTCGTTGGCGACGATGAGATCGAGGTTCTTCCTGGTGAGCTTCGCCTTGGCGTTCGCCACCAGGTCGTCGGTCTCGGCGGCGAATCCCACCAGTACCTGCTTCCCCTTCAAGCGCCCCAACTCCCCCAGGATGTCCGGATTCTTCTCCAGCTCGATGACGATCTCCTCGGCCCCCTTCTTCACCTTCTGGCCGGCCCGCACCTTGGGGCGGTAATCGGCAACAGCTGCCGCCTTTACCACCACGTCGATCTGATCGAGCCGTGCCAGCACCGCCTCGCGCATGGCGGCCGCGCTCTGCACCCGCACGACCTCGACACCATAAGGCGGCGCTATGGCGCAGGGACCGGTCACCAGGGTCACCTGGGCGCCACGCAGGCGCGCCTGGCGGGCGATGGCGTACCCCATCTTCCCGGAGGAATGGTTAGAGACGAAGCGGACCGGGTCGATCTCTTCCTGGGTCGGCCCCGCTGTCACCAGGATGCGGGTCCCGGCCAGTTTTTTCGGGGTAAGTGCTGCCAGCGCTTCCTCTAAGAGGAGTTCCGGCTCGGGAAGCTTCCCCTCCCCTTGGTAACCGCAGGCGAGCATCCCGCTGGCGGGCGGGACGATCAGGTAACCGTGCCGCTTGAGCTTTTCCTCGTTCTCCCGGTAGATCGGGTTCTGGTACATGTGCACGTTCATCGCCGGCGCGATGAGCACCGGGGCCCGGGTCGCCATGACCGTGGTGGTCAGGAGGTCGTCCGCGATGCCGTTGGCGATCTTGCCGATGAAGTTCGCCGTGGCCGGCGCGATCACGAACAGGTCGGCGCGCTCGGCGAGCGAGATGTGGCCGATATGCTGCTCGGAGATCAGGTTGAAGAGCTCGAGATGCACCGGGTTACCCGAGAGGGTCTGGAAGGTGAGCGGCGTCACGAACTCGGTGGCGCCCCGGGTCATCACCACGTGGACCGCGGCCCCCGCCTTGGTCAGAAGGCGCAGGAGTTCCACCGCCTTGTACACCGCGATCCCCCCGGTCACACCGAGAACGATGGTCTTGCCTCGCAGCATGGTCATCCCCCTACTCGTTGAGGTACGGGTTGTAGCGCCGCTCCTGCCCGATGGTGCTGGAAGGGCCGTGCCCCGGCCAGACCACGGTGGTGTCGTCGAGCGGCATCAGTTTCTCGTTGATGGAGCGGATCAGCTGCTCGTGCGAGCCGCCGGGGAGATCGGTGCGCCCGACGGAATCGGCAAAGAGGGTATCCCCGGTGATGACCACCCCCTCGTTTCTCAACAGCAGGCAGCACCCCCCCTGGGTGTGCCCCGGGGTGTGCAGCACCTCGATGGTCCTCTTTCCGTAGCTCAGCTGCATGCCGTCGGTGAGGTAGCGGTCCGGAAGCGGGGAGTTCTCCACCACCAGCCCGTAGTTCTGGGCGGAGCGCGCCGCCATCTCGAGCAGCCGCAGGTCGCTTTGGTGGATCAGGAATTCCGCGCCGGTCGCCTCCTTCACCTGCCGGTTGCCGCCGACATGGTCGAAGTGACCGTGGGTGTTGATGAGGTACTTGATCTTGAGCCCGAGGCGGTTAACCGCGGCGAGCACCATGTCGCTGTCCGCACCGGGGTCGACCACCACCCCTTCCTTGCTCTGCTTGTCTCCCAGGATCAAGCAGTTAACCCCCAAGGGGCCGACCACGATCGTTTCCAAAAGCATCTGTTCCTCCTTCACCGGGTCGCGTAAGACCCGATCAAAACACGTCAAAATCGTCTTTCAGGGCGGCGAACGGGCTGTTGCTGAAGCTCTTGCGTTCGCCGCGGGGCTGTTGGGGCCGCGGCGCCTCCTGCTTGCCCGCCGCTGCAGGCTGCTGCGGCGCTCTCTGAGAAGCAGTCTTAGCCGCCGCAGGCTCGGGGGACGGGACCGGATCGAGCGACGCCGGTTCCGGCTCCGGGCACTCCTCCGGACCTGCCGTGGGGAGGCAGTTCTCCTTGAAGAAGTAGCGGTCGTAGAGCCGGTGGTACGAGGTCCAGCGCGACGGGTTGTCCGGCTCCTTTTTGATGTGGGTCTTGATCCCGTTTATCTTGGAGTCCAGATCGTCCAGGTAGTTGAGGATGGTGGCCTCGACGGTCTTCGGTCGCTTCGGGGAGCCGTACTCGTACTGGCCGTGGTGCGACAACAGCATGTGCTTTAAAAGCATCCCGAGTTCGAAGGGGAACCCCGGCAGGCTCGCGATGCGCTCCTGCAGCATCTCGACCCCGATGGTGATGTGGCCGATCAGCTTCCCCTCGTCTGAGTAGTCGAAGGCGCGCAGGTAGGTCATCTCGCGCACCTTGCCGATGTCGTGCAACAGCGCGCCGACGACCAGAAGGTCCCGGTTCAGCCCCTCGTAGAGCGGCATGATGGCGTCCACCAGCTTGGCGACCGACAGGGAGTGCTCCAAAAGCCCCCCCAGGTAGACGTGGTGCATCCCCTTGGCGGCAGGGGCGATCCGGTACTGGGCCAAAAGCTCCGGGTCGGAGAAGAAGGCGGTCAACAGGCGCTTCAGGTCCGGGTCCGCGAGGGAGCCGACCAGCTGCCAGAGCTCCTCCACCATCTCGTTTATGTCGCGCTCGGTCTCCGGGAGGAAATCGGCAAGCTCCACCGACTCCTCGGGGACCCGCTTCAGCTCGGAGAGGATCAGCTGCATCTTGCCAAGGTACACCGAGGCCTTGGCGCGCACCCCAAGAAAGTCGTTCTTGTCGAACATCTCGGCGATCTGGTCGGCGTTGTCCCAGACCTTGGCATCCACCTCGCCGGTCTTGTCCATGAGCTTCAAGGTGAGGTAGGGCTTGCCGTTTTTCGCCATGGCCATGATCTTGTCCTTGACGAGGTAGACCGACTCGACGATGTCGCGGTCCTTGATATCGGCGATGTATTTCTTTTTCAAAGGAAGCTCCTTGTCGATTATCATGTGGGGCGGTAGGCGGTTCTTCTCATTGTAACAGTTACCGCGTGTACCGCTCAATGGCTGCGCCCTTAACTGCCAGGAAAGCGGGCGCGGGCGCAGGGTCAGGGGGCTTCCAGCCCCAGGGCGGCCGCGATGGCGTCGGCGACCCGGATCCCGTCGAGGGCGGCACTCATGATGCCGCCGGCGTAACCCGCCCCTTCGCCGGTCGGGTAGAGCCCGCGGTGGGTGACCGACTGCAGGTCCTCGCCGCGCGGGATGCGCACCGGCGAGGAGGTCCTGGTCTCCACGCCGATCAAGGTCGCCTCGGCGCTGATAAAGCCGCGCATCCGGTTTTCGAAATCGCGGATCCCCTCGCGCAGGGTCGCGGTGACCGGCGGCGGGAAGAGCCCGGAGAGCTCGCTCTCGGTGCAGCCGGGGCGGTAGCTGGTGGCAACTGTCCCCCTCCCCTGCCCCAGGAAGGCCAGGAGGTTCTGCGCCGGTGCCAGGTAGCCGCCACCGCCCGCCTCGAAGGCCCGCCGCTCCAAAAGGCGCTGGAACTCGACCCCGGCCAGCGGCTCGGCGCTGCCGAAGTCCTCGCGCCCCACCGTCGCCACCAGGGCGCTGTTCGCGGAGGGGGAGTTGCGCCGGTAGCCGCTCATGCCGTTCACCACCACCCCGCCCGGCTCGCTGGCGGCGGCCACCACCACCCCGCCCGGGCACATGCAAAACGAGTAGGCGGAGCGCCCGGTCTCCCGGTTGTTGTAGGTAAGCGCGTACTCCGCGGGGGGGAGCGCCGGGTGCGGGTTGCGGCCGTACTGGATCTCGTCGATGAGCCTTTGGGGGTGCTCCACCCTGAGCCCGACGGCGAAGGGTTTCTGCTCGATCCGCACCCCCGCATCTAGGAGCATGGCGTAGGTGTCGCGGGCACTGTGGCCGGGCGCGAGCACCAGGAACTCGCAGGGGGACTCCTCGCCGCCGTTCACCCGGACGCCGGCAACCCGTCCCTTCTGGAACTCGACGCCGCTTAACAGGCTCTCGAAGCGGATCTCGAAGCCGGCTGCGTTGAGCCGCTCCCTGATGCCGCGCACCACGGTGCGCAGCCGGTCGGTGCCGATGTGCGGCTTCGCCGCGTAGAGGATCTCCTCGGGTGCCCCGAAACGCACCAGCTGCTCCAGGACGTAGCGGGTGTTGGGATCCTTGACCCGGCAGGTGAGCTTGCCGTCCGAGAAGGTCCCGGCGCCCCCCTCGCCGAACTGCACGTTGCTCTCCGGGTCGAGCTCCCCCAGGCGCCAGAAGCGCGCCACGTCGCGGGAGCGCTCGTCGACCGCGCGGCCGCGCTCCAGGATGGTGGCGCTGAGCCCGTACTCCGCCAGGCGCAGTGCCGCGAAGAGCCCGGCCGGCCCCATCCCGACGACGACGATCCCGTCGCGGGGGGCAAGGCGCGGGAAACGCTTGGGTGTGACCGGCTCCAGCCGGGTCAGGTCCCCCCCGGTCTTCACCTTGTGCTCGTCTTTTAACGAGAACTGCACCGTGTAGACCAGCTTGATGCGCCCCTTCTTGCGGGCGTCCACCCCCTTGCGCACCAGGGTGAGCGAGGTGATCTCGGATTCGGCGACACGGGCGGCCCGGGCGACCAGGGGACGCAACAGGGCTTCCTCGTCACCGGGGTTCAAGGTGAGGTTACGCAACAGAAATGGCATGGGGATATCCGTCAGGCGGCACCGGCGCCGCGGCGCTTCCGATCCAGGAGCTGCTCGACGATGATGACGATGTCCAGGGGCTTGGTGGATTTGGGGATGTGCACCTTGGCGCCCATCTCGGGCTCCTGGTGTTCGTGCGGGGCTCCCTGGAACATGGAGGTAAGCAGGACGATGACCGGGTCGCGGTCGCCGGCCAGCCGGGAGATCTCCAGGCAGGTGCTGACCCCGCCCATACGGGGCATGACGAGGTCCGAGATCACCGCCTCGGGGAGGTGCTCGCTGAAAGCCTGCACCCCGGCCAGGCCGTCCGGTGCGGTGACCACCTCGAACCCCGCCTCGCTGAAGGCGTCGGAGAGGACTTTCAGGAAGAATTTATCGTCGTCGACGAGGAGAATCTTTCCCCGATGAGCAGTCATTTCGACCTCTAAGCCGCTAAGGATGGGCCATCATACAAAAATGCGGTCGAAAAGAAAAGGGGAAACGCCCCGGAAAGACTACTGTGGGGTGAGCGGCAGGCGTACGGAGAAGGTGGTCCCTGACGAGTCGCTCTTCTCAACCTCGATCTTCCCCTTGTAGGTCTTCACGATGCGCAGCACCACCGAGAGACCCAGGCCGGTGCCGCGGCTGTTGGTGGTGAAAAAGGGGTCGAAGATGTTGGGGAGGTTCTCGGGCGGGATCCCGGGACCGGTATCCGAGACGCGCATGTTGATGTAGTGGTCGTCCTGGTCGAGCTGCACCGCGAGGGTACCCTCCTCCTCCATGACATGGATCGAGTTCAGGAAGAGGTTGGTGAAGATCTGCTCGATCTCCATGGGATCGGCCTTGATGGCCGGCGGTATGCTCCGGAAATCGGTGACCACCTTGATCTTCTTCTGGCGCAGCTGGGGCGTGAACGCCTCCAGGGTGTTCTCCAGGATCCGGTCCACCCGCACCTCGCTGATCTCAAAGCGCGGCCTTTTGGCGGCGTCCAAAAGTTTCCTCAAGATGCCGTCGATCCGGTCCACCTCTTTTAAGATCTTGTCCACGTAGTCCAGGCGCTCGGGGTCCTCGAGACCGCTTCTGATGAGCTGCACGAAAAGCGCGATGGAGTTGAGCGGGTTGCGGATCTCGTGCGCCATCCCGGCGGAGAGGTACCCAAGGGTAGCGAGCTTCTCGGACTGCACGATCTCGGCCTGGGCGCGGCGCAGCGCCTCGCTCTTCTCCTGCACCCGCTCCTCGAGGTCACGGTTCCACTGGGCGATCTCCGCCAAGAGGCGCTCGCGCTCGCTCAAAAGCGCGCGGTTTTGCAGCTCGACGGCGCGCAGCTTCAAGACGCTCTCGATGCGCTCCACCATGTCCTGGTTGTTGAAGGGCTTCAGGATGTAGTCGGAGGCCCCGGCCTTCATGAGCTCGACGGCGATCTCCTCGCTCCCCTTGCCGGTGAACATGATGACGTAGGTCTCGGGGAAGCGCCGGCGGATCTCCTTCAAGGCCGTCAGGCCGTCCATGTCCGGCATCATGTAGTCGAGCAGCACCAGTTCCGGACGCTCCGACTCGATGGTGGCGAGACCTTCCCGGGCGTTTAGGGCGGTGAAGATCTGGTAGCCGCGGTTTTTCAGGATGATGGCGGTCAGGTCGAGGATGACCTTCTCGTCGTCGACGATCAGCACCCGGCCGCGCGACTGTTTCTCAGGACTCGTGGTCATTATGGTGGCTCTCACTTTGTTCGGAAGATCCGGAACGTTTGAGTAGTCGTACTATGCAAGAAGCTGTAAGTCAAGCTTTCATCTGGCGGGGGGAGCGGCTCCCGGACTGGCAAAAAAAAGGGGCAGCTGTATGCCGCCCCTTAAAGCTGTTGCTGCCCCCACGCATCAGGGGAGTCTGACGGTCACCACCGGGCAGAGCGCCTTGCGCACCACGCGCTCGGCGGTCGAGCCGAACAGGAGGTGGTCGATGCCGCTTCTTCCCTGGGTCCCCAAAACGATGAAGGCGACCTGGTGCGTCTCCGAGTACTTGAGGATCTCCTCGAAGGGGATGCCGGTGACGATGACCGAGTCGTAGTTGGCAAACTCGGCCATGTGGCTTTTGCAGAACTTCTCCATCATCTGCTGCGCCCCCTCCTCGATCTCCTTCTCCAGGTTCTCGAAGGAGACGTGCGGGACGTAGAAACCGCGCAGGTCCACCGGTTCGTTGATCACGTGCAGCACGGTGAGGCGGCTGCCGAACTTCTGGGCCAAGGCGAGCGCGTATTCGAAGGCGTGCTCGGAACTTTCGGAAAAATCGGTGGCAAAGAGAATCTTGTCGAAGCTGCGCATCTGAACTTCCCCCTTTCGCGGGCCGTGGTCAGTGGCTCGTTTCCTTGAAAATCTTTTTCAGGATGGACTTCAACTCGTCTATTTTCACCGGCTTGTTGATGTACTCGAAGGCGCCCAGGTTCATCGCCTCGATGTACGATTCGACACCGCCGTAGGCCGTAATCATGATGACATTGGAGCGGGGGTAGCTGCGGTTCAACTCTTTTAAAAAGGTGATCCCATTCATCTCCGGCATGTTGATGTCAGTGACGATCAGGTTCACTTCCTGTTCACGCAGGTAGTTGAGGGCTTCGAAACCGTTGGCCACACTATCGACGTGGAACCCCTCCTTGGCAAGCAGGCGGGACAGTCCAATACGTGCGTTTTCTTCGTCATCCACAACCAATATACGTTTGGGCTGCTTTGCCAAGTGTGACTCCGGCCTTTGTAGTAATTTTGAACTGTTTGATTCTAGCACCGGCAGTTCACCTGTCAAGCTACCGACCCGATTCATAAAGCGCTCCGTTTGCCTGCGCTAAAACCTACTCGTTCTTCAGTTCCACGTGGGCCGGCTTCCCCGACTCTCCCAGTTTGAGCGGGCGGCCGTTGAAGTCCCCCTCGGCGGCGGCGCCGTCTCCCAGGTCCACCACGAAGGAGCGCTTCCCCTTCCATTCGATGATGTCGCCGGCCTTCAGGTCGTAGCGCTGCGAGATGCTGTCGTCGATGGTGATGCTGAGCCAGCTGTCCTGGTTGAACTTGAGCCTCAGGACCCCGCCGTCGCGCTTGGCGGGGGTGCCGGCTGGTGCGGCGGCAGGAGCCGGTGCGCCCTGGGGAGCCTGGGCCTGGGACGGCGCGGGGGGCGCGGCCGGGGTTCCCGGAGCCAGCTGGGCGGAGCTGCGCGGCGGCTGCACCGGTTGGGCAGCCGGGGCCGGCGTGGGTGCGGGTGCGGCGGGAGCCGGCGCGGTCTTGGCCACTTGCGGTGCCGGCTTCTCGTCGCTTTCTCTGAAGAAGAAGGCGGCCACGATCACCAGGGCGAGGAGGACGACCGGCACCACCCAGCGGCCACCCCCGTCCAGGCGGGCGCGCTCCACCACCTGACGGGGACGCTCGGGTTCCGCCTTCGCCTCCGCCTGCCCCGCTGGGCGCGCACTGGGGAGTCCCGCTTCGTAGCGACGCACCGCCTCGTCCCCCGAGAGACCGAGGAACTGGGCGTAGAGCCTTAAAAACCCCTTGATGTAGGCCTGGTTGGGGAGCTTGTCGAACTGCCCCTGCTCGATGGCGACCAGGTAGCTCTTGCTGATCTTGGTGGTCCGGGACGCCTCGTCCAACGGGAGCCCGCGCGACTCGCGCACGCCGCGCAGGTAATCCCCTACCGGGAGTTCTGCGACCTGTTCTGCCTCTGGCTCGGACACGTTCGCCTCACTTGAGCAGGTCCAGGTATTCCCTGGAGAGCTGCCCGATCTCGGAATCTGGAGCTATGCGGATCACTTCCTTGAAGGAGCGCTTGGCGCCGGCACTGTCCTTGAGCTTCACCTGGGCCAGTGCCAGGTAGTAGTGCGCGTTCGCGTAGCTTGCGTTCAACTGCAGGGCCTTGCGGTACTCGCCGACGGCAAGGTCGGGCTTGTCCATCGCGAAGTAGACCCGCCCCAGGTACACCCTGGCGCGCGGATCGAGCGGATTTTTCCCCACCGCGCCGCGCAAAAGGGCAAGCGCCTGCTGGTGCTCCCCCTTCCCCAGGTAGGCGAGCCCCAGGTTGATCGAGGCGTTGTCCTGTCCCTGGTAGAAGATGTCGTCCTGCACCTTCTTGAACTGGACGATGGCATCGTCCCAGCGCTTCATCTCGAGGTAGTTGACCCCAAGGTTGTTGCGCACCTCCGAGAAGTCCGGCTTGAGCTCGATGGCCCGCAGGTACTTAAGCTCGGCCAAGTCGTAGCGCCCCTTGCGGAAGTAGGCGAGCCCCAGGTCGTTCAGGAGTGCTGGGTCTTTCGGGGTGAGCTTCTCCGCCTCACTGTATTCCACCAGCGCGGCGGTGAAGTTGTTTTCCGCATAGAAGGACTGTCCCATCTGATAGTGGTAGAGGGATTTGTTCTTGGCGGCCTGATTGACAGCGCATCCGGAAGCTGAAAGCAAACAGACGACGATGAAGATGAATAAACGCGGCATGGCGCCTCACCTGAAAGATTCCCGCAAGTTCCGTCAAAAATTAACAGATCGGCGAAGTAATGTCAATGAAACCGCCTAAGTCCGGCCGGTCGGCCCTACAGCTCGGAGACACCTTCGAAGTGGGTCATCCGCTTGAAGCTGCGGTAGCGCGCCTCGATCTCCGGGTAGCTGAGGGTTTTCAGGCGGTCCAGGCTGAAGGCTTCGACGTTGAAGGAGGCCATCACGCTGCCGAACACCACCGCCTGGCGCACCCCTTCATCGGTGAGGTTACCGGTGTTGGCGAGGTACCCCATGAATCCACCGGCGAAGGTGTCGCCTGCCCCGGTCGGGTCGAAGACCTCCTCGAGCGGGAAGGCGGGGGCGGCGAAGACGGTGGCGCCGTTGAACATCAAGACGCCGTACTCGCCGCGCTTGACGATCAGGTTCTTGACCCCCATGTCGAGGATCTTGCGGGCGGCCCGCACCAGGTTCGCCTCGCCGGAGAGCTGGCGCGCCTCACCTTCGTTGATGATGAAGAAGTCGACACGGCTGATCACCTTCTTGAGCGCCTCGGGCTTGGAGGAGATCCAGAAGTTCATGGTGTCGCAGGCGACGACCTTGGGTTTTTTGACCTGGTTCAGGACCTCCATCTGCAGTTCCGGATCGATGTTGGCGAGGATCAGGTACTCGGCGTCCGCGTACTGCTCCGGGATCACCGGCTTGAAGCTGGCGAAGACGTTTAAATGGGTCTCCAGGGTCTGCGCCTCGTTCAGGTCGTAGCCGTAGCGCCCTTTCCAGTGGAAGGTCTCGCCCGGGACCTTGGAGAGGCCGGTCAGGTCGATGTTGCGGGAGGTGAGGAAATCGGTGTGCTCCTGGGGAAAATCCTCCCCGACCACCCCCACCAGGTTCACGTCGGTGAAAAAGCTCGCCGAGGTGGCGAAATAGGTCGCGGAGCCGCCCAAGACGCGCTCACGCACGCCGAAGGGGGTCTCCACGGAATCGAGTGCTACGGAACCGACCACAAGTATGCTCATATGTCCTCCCGGAAAATCAGGTTGAGGTTGTTAAAACAGGTTGAGGTTAAGGTTTGAGAAAGAACCCGCGATCGGGGCGGGGCTGGCAGGGATGGCGCGTCAGGGCGCAGCGCCCGCTCCCCTAGCCTACTTCGCAAGCGGGAACTCTCCATCCTCGGCGGCTACTTCAGGTACTTCCCGAGCAGGAGGTCCAGGTTCTCTTTGGTCTCGACCGGGATCACCGAGGTGTCGCTGATCACCGCGTACTGCAGCGAGGAGGCGCAGGGGCAGCTGCGCTCGGCGGGGATCTGCCCCACCACCTTCTTGATGATCTGCTTCGCCATGGCGACGTTCGCCTTGATGATGGCGATGATCGCCTCCACCGAGACGTCCTCGTGGGCCTGGTGCCAGCAGTCGTAATCGGTCGAGAGCGCGATCACCCCGTAGCAGAGCTCCGCCTCGCGGGCGAGTTTCGCCTCGGTGAGGTTGGTCATGCCGATGATGGACGCCCCGAAGGAGCGGTAGAGGTGGCTCTCGGCGCGGGTCGAGAAGGCGGGGCCTTCCATGCAGACGTAGGTGCCCCCCTTGTGCACCGTGGCGCCGGCCGCCTGGGCCGCCTGGTAGAGCTTCTCGGAGAGCTCGGCGCAGACCGGGTCGGCGAACTGCACGTGCCCCACGATGCCGTTGCCGAAGAAGGTGTCCTTGCGGGAGCCGCGGGTGCGGTCGATGAACTGGTCCGGGATCACGATGTGCCCCGGGACGATCTCCTCCTGCAGGCTCCCCACCGCCGAGACCGAGATGATCCGGGTCGCCCCCAGCTTCTTCATGCCGTAGATGTTGGCGCGGTAGTTCACCTCGCTCGGGGTGAAGCGGTGCCCCTTGCCGTGGCGGGGGAGAAACACCATGGGGACGCCGTCCAGCATCCCGGTGATGTAGTCGTCGCTGGGCCGGCCGAAGGGGCTGTCGACCGTTACCTGCTTGATATCGGTCATCCCCTCCATTTCATAAAGCCCGCTGCCGCCGATGACGCCGATTACCTCTGCCATGCCAAGCCTCCTGAATAACGTAATAGAAAAAAGTAGCGTTAGGTACCTTTCGCGGCGTGGACGGTCGCCCACCCCGCCGCGAAAGGGGTTACTCCCCCTGCCCGATCAACTCGTCCAGGCGCCCCTTCAGCTGCCCACAGGCGGCCGAGATGTCCGAGCCGCGGCTGGAGCGGGTGATCACCGTGACGTTTTTGTCCAAAAGGTACTTGTGGAACCGGTCGATCGACTCCTGGGTGGGGCTTTTGAAGTCGCACCCTTCGTGCTCGTTGAAGGGGATCAGGTTCACCTTGGACGGGATGTTGCTGATCAGCCTTACCAGGCGCTTCGCGTCCTCCAGGGTGTCGTTTAAGTCACGGATCATGACGTACTCGATGGTGATCCAGCGCCTGGAGGGGAGCGGGAACGCCTTGCAGGCGGCGAGCAGCTCCTTGAGCGGATAGCGGCGGTTCACCGGCATGATCTGCGAGCGGACCTCGTCGGTGGTCGCGTTGAGCGATACCGCCAGGTTGACCGTCACGGCGCGCCCCAGCTCAGCCATCTGCGGCACGAGCCCCGAGGTGGATACGGTGACCTTGCGGGTAGAGAACTGGAAGCCGTCCGGGTCGGTGAGGATCTCCACCGCCGGGATCACCGCGGCGAGGTTCGCCAGAGGCTCCCCCATCCCCATGAAGACGATGTTTCGTACCGGGTCGTCGCGCTTCACGGCGCAGACCTGGTTCACGATCTCCGCGGTGGTCAGGTTGCGGGTCAGGCCGAAACAGCCGGTGAGGCAGAAGGCGCACCCCATGGCGCAGCCGACCTGGCTCGAGATGCAAAGCGTGTTGCGCCCCTCGTCCGGGATCAGGACGCTTTCCACGCTCATGCCGTCGGAGAGCCTGAACAGGTACTTTTTGGTACCGTCGTCGGAGGCCTCGACCACCTCGGGGACCAGGTTCGAGATCGTGGCCGTTTGCTCCAGGTGTGCCCGGAACTCCTTCGAGACGTTGGTCATCTCGTCGAACCCGGTCGCGTCCATCTGGTAGAGCCACTTGAAGATCTGCTTGGCCCTGAAACGCTCCTTGCCGAGTCCGGCGATGTAGCTTTCCAGGCCCTTCAGGGTGAAATTCTTGATATCGATTTTTTCCATGCGCTGAATATAGAAAAGGCCCTCCGCAAAGAAGGGCCTTTGGTACCTCGTAGAGTGCCTGATCTAGACCAGTTCGAGCTGGCTGAAGAAGTAGGGGATTTCGAACGCCGCGGATTCCGGGGAGTCGGAGCCGTGCACGGTGTTCTCCTCGATGCTCACGCCCAGTTCCTTGCGGATGGTCCCCGCGTCGGCGTTGGCCGGGTTGGTGGCGCCCATCAGCGCACGCCAGTCGGCGATGGCGTTTTCCTTCTCGAGCGCGAGAACGATCACGGCGCTGCGGGACATGAAGCTGCAGAGGTCGCCGAAGAAGGGGCGCTCTTTGTGCACGTAGTAGAAGCCTTCGGCCTCGCACTTGGAGAGCTGGATCTTCTTCATGCCCACGATGTTGAAACCGGCCTCTTCGATCATGGCCAGTACCTTACCGGAAACCTTACGCTCCACTGCGTCGGGCTTGATGATTGCGAATGTTCTTTCCATAGGTTTGCCTCCAGGCTCAAATATGATTGTAAACGACCGCTATGTTTAGCATCTCGCCTCGCGGATTGTCAAGGCAAAACGGGAGGTTCCGCAGACGAAAAAAAGCCCACAGATCGCTCTGTGGGCTTTTTTTGAATCAGGCCAGGCCTGCTTCGAATTACTTCTTCTCTGCCGGAGCAGCCGGGGCAGCCGGAGCGGCCGGAGCAGCTTTAGCAGAAGACATCGGAGCCTGAGCCGGTGCAGCCGGAGCAGCCGGTGCAGCCGGTGCAGCCTGCTCAGCAGCCGGAGCCGGAGCTTCTTCTTTCTTTTTGCAGCCAGCAGCGAAAGCGGTAGCCAGAGCCAAGCAGAGAGCCATAGAGATCAGTTTTTTCATTGATTTTTTCCTCTTTTCCTTTGGAATTTACCATTACTGCGCACAGCGCATTTGGTTTTTGTGACGTAACAAAGGGCGAATATACTAGCTTTCAGGATAAAGTCAATACTTTTTAAAGATGTTTTGTGCTTTTCTTTGGACAAAAATCTCCCATCCCCCGGCGCGAGCAGGATTTCGTTAGCTGTGCCGCGGAATTGCGCGGCACAGCAAGCGCTGCGCGGGATTCACTCTGAACCCTTGCGTTATACGGCGGCGCGCTCCAGAGGTGGTTTCCCCCGCTGGAGGGAGGGTTTCCGGCGGCGGCCGGGTGACAGAAAAACCGTTTACGAGATGTGTTTCGCTTTATGAATCTCCGGGAGCCCCCCGCTCCCCCCGCTCCCCCCTCGGAAACCTCCGGAAACCGACTTCGGCCCCGCCCCCCTTCCCACCGCTCATTAACCTGACGCCGCCAAGGGGTGCCGCGGTAAGCGGTTGCGGGCCGTTAAAACCCCGCATTCCCTCTTGTAAACAACGCACAAATATATTACCTTTGCTCAATTAAACAACGACTACCCATTAGAAATAGAAATATACCGTCCGGGGGGAGCTTGTGAGCGAATCACTGAGTACTGCAGATCGTAAACTGTTGTTGGAGTTGGCACGCGAGGCAATTACGAGCACCGTGCGCACCGGCAGGCTGGCCAGCCGCGAGGTCACCCGGGACACCCTGAGCGTGCAGCAGGGTTGTTTTGTCACCATAAAACGGCAGGGGGAGCTGCGCGGCTGCATCGGGAACTTCACCTCCGAAAAGCCCCTGTACCAGCTGGTGCAGGAGATGGCCGCCTCGGCAGCGATCCACGACCCGCGCTTCTACCCGATGAAGGAGGAGGACCTGGTCGATTTCGACCTGGAGATCTCGGTACTCTCCCCGCTGGCGAAGATCGAGAACCCGGACGAGGTGGAGGTTGGCCGGCACGGACTGTACCTGGAGAAGAACTTCTCGCGCGGCGTGCTGCTCCCCCAGGTCGCAGTCGAGCATGGCTGGAACCGGGAGACCTTCCTGAGCAAGACGGCCCAGAAGGCCGGGCTCAAACAGGACGATTGGAAGGAAGGCGCCGACATCTACGTCTTCACCGCGGAGGTATTCGGAGAGAAGTAGTTCCGGGGAGCTTTCCTCCCTTCCCCACTTTCTGCCACCCCAAATAGTATCTCCCGCATGTGAACCAGTACCGCGCCTAAAAGCCCCCGGATCCAAATCCGGGGGCTTTTCTTTTGAAGCAGAAAACGGCCTGTCCGTCGTGAAGGCGAAGAGAAAGTAATCGTTATGTGCTACCGATAGGCTATCGGGAACTCCCTAGAGGCTGTCGGTAGCTATCTATAGGCTATCGGGGGCTACCGATAGGCTATCGGGATCTGCCCATAGGCTATCGGGATCTGCCCATAGGCTATCGGGGGCTCCCAATGACCTATATGGAGCTACCGATAGCCTATCGGGAGCAGAAAGTAATTTGCCACCTGCAGATGACAGACGACTCGGTGAA
This sequence comes from Geomonas silvestris, assembly GCF_014193515.1. Lineage (GTDB taxonomy): Bacteria > Desulfobacterota > Desulfuromonadia > Geobacterales > Geobacteraceae > Geomonas > Geomonas silvestris. The sequence goes on from NZ_BLXX01000008.1 coordinate 188,958, forward strand.
TCCAGGCACAAGGTAGCCGGGGCATTTCTCTCACCTCCCAGGCACAAAAAAAGGGGGATGCCGGCGGCGTCCCCCTTTTTTGCGGGCCTAAGCCCAATCCTTACATCTTGCGGCCGCCTTCGGCAGCCCACTTCTCGAGCATGTCGGTGGTGACGGACTTCGGACGCTCGATGGCGTAGCCCAGACCGCGGTCCCAGGTGATGTTCGCCATGCAGCCCAGGGCGCGACCCACGCCGAAGAGGACGGTGTAGAAGTCCCACTCCTTGACGCCGTAGTACCACTGGATGACGCCGGACTGCGCGTCGACGTTCGGCCAGGGGTTCTTGGTCTTGCCGTGCTCGGTGAGAACGCCCGGGGCGGTCTCGAAGATCATGGCGACCAGCTTGAACAGCGGGTCTTCTTTGAGGCCCGGGGTCTTCAGGCAGAACTCGCGCTGTGCGGTGTAGCGCGGGTCGGTCTTACGCAGAACGGCGTGGCCGTAGCCCGGAACGACCTGGCCGGCGTTGAGGGTATCCCAAAGGGCCTTGGTGACGTTCTCTTTGGTCGGCTCGGCGCCGTTGAGTTTCTTCTGGAAGTCCATGATCCAGCCGAGTACTTCCTGGTTGGCAAGGCCGTGCAGCGGGCCGGCGAGGCCGTTGAGGCCTGCGGCGTAGGCGTAGTACGGGTCGGAAAGCGCGGAGTGCACCAGGTGGGTGGTGTGGGCCGAGACGTTCCCGGACTCGTGGTCGGAGTGCAGGATGAAGTACATCCTGGCTACGTCTTTGTACTGGTCGCTCTGGCCGATCATGTGGGCGAAGTTCGCACCCATGTCGAGGTTCTGGTCGATGGCGACCTGCTTGTCGCCGCGGTACTTAAGGTTGTAGATGAAGGCTGCGACGACCGGGATACGGGCCACGATGTCGCTGGCATCTTCGTAGACGTATTCCCAGGCATCCATCTTGTTGAACTTGCCGGAGTTGTAGAAGCCGCAGAACTTGGATTCCTTCTGCATGGTCATGATGGCGACGGAGAGCATCACCATCGGGTGGCTGTCCCTCGGGAGAGCGCGCAGAGCCGTGTAGACGTACTCGGGAACCTGCTGGCGAACCTTGAACTCAGCCTCAACCGCCTTGACCTGGTCCGGGGTCGGAACTTCGCCGGTCAAAAGGAAGTACCAGAAGCTCTCTACAGTCGGGTACTCGGAACCGGCCGCTTTCGGGAGTGCCTCGAAGGTCTCGGGGATGGTCTTGCCCCTGAAACGGATACCTTCCTGCGGGTCAAGATAGGAGATGTCGGTCACCAGGCAGCGGATGTCACGGGCGCCGCCGATGCACTGACCGATGTCGACCTTGTCGATGACCACAGAACCGAACTCCTTGGTCAGACGGGTAATGCGGGGGCGGTGAGCTTGAATCTTCTCCTGCAGTTTCTCTTTCAATTGACTCATCTCGGTTCTCCTTTTCGGTTGGGGGTTAAGTGCTAACTGAAGAAATTAGGATCTTTAACTGCCACCCTCTTCGACACCGTGCCGGGCATCTCCCGCCTTGCGACCGGCTGCGTTCAAGGAAGTATACTGTATACACAGATTTTTCAAATGTATACCATTGCCTCAAGCTAATTTCAATATAAAAAAATCGCGTTCTACCCTTTTGTTTACAATTTCCTATTTTCTAAAGGATTACCAGATCCTGGTTTGAGAAGGTGAGTCTCTTTATGCCTTGCTCGGAGAGATAGAACGTGTCCTCTATGCCAACGGCACCCTCTCCGGGAAACACCAGCTTCGGTTCCAGGGCGAAAACCATCCCAACTTCGAGGCGCTCCTGAGCAAAGCCGCGGGCGATGAAAGGATATTCGTCGATCTCGATGCCGACGCCGTGTCCTATGAAGGGGACCTGGCACCCCGCAGCCCCCATGAAGTTCTCGGCGTAGCCGAGCCTGGCCGCCTCGGCGCACCCCGCCTCGTAGATCTCGCTCCAGGTCGCCCCTTCCCCGGCGCGGCGGATCATGAACTCCTCGAGCCCCAGCATGTCGTCGTAGCCGCGGCGCATCCGGTCCGAGACCTCCCCCACGGCGAAGACGCGCGCCTGGTCCACCAGGTAGCCGTCCAGGTAGCTCGCGAAGTCGACGATGACCGGCTCGCCCCGCCCTACCCGGTTGAAACCGGCCCCCTGCCCGAAGGCCGGGGTGAGCCCCATCCCCCCCAGGGGGGTGTTGGAAAAGGCGGGGGCCGCCGCGTCGGGGCCGGCCAGGACATGGTTCCAGGCCACCTCGCCGTTGAAGGCGCGCATGCGCAGATACCCCTGGTGCCCCTCCAGGCGCGCCACGCGCTCAAGTTCCGCGGCAAGCTCAACCTCGCTCACCCCTTCCCTGAGGACCTCGGCGCAGCGCCGGTACACCTTGTCGGCCTGAAGCGCAGCATCCTGGAGGATGTGGATCTCGTAGTGGGTCTTAACCGCGCGCACCCGGCGGATCAGCGGGCTCGCGTCGACGAAGCGGGCGTTGGGGTAGAGGGAGCGGTACTTTTCGAAGAGGTTGACCGGCAGGACGTCGAGCTCGAGCCCGATTCGCTCGGGGGTCTGGTGCCCGTGGCCGGCGACGATGCCGGGGAGCTCGCTGGGGGAGTTGAAGGGGACCACCTCGGAGAGCGCGCTCTCCATCCGGGCCCGCAAAAAGCTGCGCTTGACCAGGTAGAGCGGGGCCCCCGCGGCGGGTACGTAGAGGTTGCCGGTCTGGGTGGTGCCGGTGAAGTAGAAGAGATCGGCATTCTGCAGGATGACGACGGCGTCGAGGCCGGCCCGCGCCATCTCGGCCTGCAGTCTGCGGTAACGGTATTCCAGTTCGTTCTTCGGGGTAAAGCGCACACTCCCTCCTGCCCCTCTTCCTCATGAGTTCCGGAAGAGGAGCAGGAAAGATAGCGCGAAACGCGGGGGACGTCAATATGACGTATACGGGATGGCCCCTTCGGTCAGGCCCCCTCCCCTGCGAGCTGCAGTTCGCGGATGGCCATCTCGCGCAGCTTGAATTTCTGGATCTTCCCCGAGGCGGTCATGGGATAGGACTCGACGAAGCGGACGTAGCGCGGGATCTTGTAGTTGGCGATCTTGCCGCGGCAGAACTCCCTCACCTCTTCCTCGTCCAGCTCCACCCCCTTCTTGAGCACGACGGCGGCCATGACCTGCTCGCCCCACTTGCGGTCGGGGACACCGTAGACCTGGACGTCCGAGATCTTCGGGTGGGTGTAGAGGAACTCCTCGATCTCGCGCGGGTAGATGTTCTCGCCGCCGCGGATGATCATGTTCTTGATGCGGCCGGTGATCTTGCAGTAGCCGTTCTCGTCCATGACCGCCAGGTCCCCGGTGTGGAGCCACCCCTCGGCGTCGATCGCCTTGGCGGTCTCGTCGGGCATCTTGTAGTACCCCTTCATCACCAGGTAGCCGCGGGTGCAGAGCTCCCCCTGCTTCCCCGGCGGGAGCGCGGCGCCGGTCTCGATGTCGACGATCTTCAATTCCACGTTGGGGAGCACGCGCCCCACGGTGGCAACCTTCAACTCGATGGGGTCGTCGGTGCGGGTCTGGGTGATCACCGGGGAGGACTCGGTCTGCCCGTAGGCGATGGTGATCTCCGAGGCGTGCATGTCGCGGATCACCCGGCGCATCACCTCGATGGGGCAGTTGGAGCCGGCCATGATCCCGGTGCGCAGGGAGGAGAGGTCGAAGCGGGAGAACTCGGGGTGCTCCAGTTCGGCGATGAACATGGTGGGGACGCCGTGCACCGCGGTGCAGCGCTCCTGTTCGATGGCCGTGAGCACCTTCAGGGGATCGAAGACCTCCACCGGGACCATGGTGGAGCCGTGGGTCACGCAGGCCATCACCCCCAGGACGCAGCCGAAACAGTGAAAAAACGGCACCGGGATGCAGAGCCGGTCCTTTTCGGTAAAGCGCATGCACTCGCCGATGTTGAAGCCGTTGTTCACCACGTTGAAGTGGGTCAGCATGACCCCCTTGGGGAACCCGGTGGTGCCGGAGGTGTACTGCATGTTGATCACGTCGTGCTTGTCGAGGCTCGCCTCCACCTCGGCCAGCGCCGCGTCCGGCACCGTCTTCCCCAGCTGGACCAGCTTTTCGAAGCCGAGCATCCCGGGGCGTTCCCCCTCCCCCAGGAAGACCACGTTCTTAAGGAAGGGGAGCTTCGCGCTCTTCAGGGCGCCGGGGGTGCTCGCGGCAAGCTCCGGCACCACCTCGTTCAGGGTTGCGACGTAGTCGGTGTCCTTGAAGGACTGCACCAGGAAAAGGGTGTTGGAGTCGGACTGCTTGAGGATGTACTCGAGCTCCGCCGACTTGTAGTTGGTGTTAACGGTAACGAGCACCGCACCGATCTTTGCGGTGGCGAACTGCAGCACCACCCACTCCGGTACGTTGTAGGCCCAGATCGAAAGGTGGTCCCCCTTCTTGATGCCCAGGGCCAGGAGTCCCTTGGCCACCTCGCGGCAGCGCTCGTTGAACTCCCGGTAACTGTAACGGAGCCCGCGCTCGACATAGACCAGCGCCTCGTGATCCGGAAAGCGCGCGGCGACGTCGTCGAGCAGAGCACCGACAGTAAAATCAAGTTGTTGCGACATGGGCACCCTCCTTGTTTCAATTCATCAAACTTTTCATCGACGGTATTTAACTTGTTGATAATAAAGGAGTTTACCACTTACCATAGCCCCCCGGGCATGTCAAGAATTAAGGGAGGCGCCCCCAGGCGACGCGGGAGCCAAAACCTTTGAGAAACAGGAAGCTTGTCTTCTTCACTAAGGTCCTTTATAAAGCGGGTCAGGGAAAAGAACCGCAGCGCGGCGGCAGCGGGAAGAGGTTACCAGGGCCCAGGCAATCAGGCTCCAACCCCCTTCCTCCATTTAAATAAGAAACCGTTTGTTGCCGATACCGCTTATGAAAGGGAACCCGCTCCCAGGAAAACGTAAACAGGATCCGGCCAGAAAAAGCTTGACAGATTTTCCGGCGAAGAATCGGCACCTTTCAATAACTAGCTGTTTTAGCAGTCTTTTTTACTCTTTACCGGGTCAATTTCAGCTGACTAAAATTTAGGCAATCTGCTAATCTGCCCAATCTGAAAGCGCTTTTGAAAAGGATTAACATCTTTTCCACAACGCTTTCCACAGCGCGTGTGGATCGGAGGGAATCCGGGCCTATAACGCAGTATTTCAAGGTAGTTACTAGCATTTACGTAGCAGACGGCAAGAACCGGGAGCGATTCCCGGTCCAAGGGGGGAGCAGCCGGTGCAGACCGTACTGATCATCGAAGACGAGAAGGACTTGGCGGAGCTGGTCTCGTTCCATCTGGAACAGGAGGGGTTTCGCAGCATCATCGCCTCGGACGGCAGCACCGGCCTGAGCGAGGCCAAGCGCCTGCACCCCGACCTGGTGCTGCTCGACCTCATGCTGCCGGGGATGATGGGGACCGAGATCTGCCGGATCCTGAAGGGGACCGAGCAGACCGCGGGAATCCCGGTCATCATGCTGACCGCCAAGGGGGAGGAGATCGACCGGGTCGTCGGGTTCGAGATGGGGGCCGACGACTACGTGGTGAAGCCCTTTTCGACCCGCGAGCTGATGCTGAGGGTGCGCGCGGTACTGCGCCGCAAGGGGGACCTGAGCCCGGCCAGCACGGTGATCACCCTGGGAGAGCTGGTGATCGACACCCAGCGGCACCTGGTCACCGTGGCCGGCGCGGAGGTCGTGCTCACCTCCACCGAGTACAAGCTCCTCATGAACCTGGCCGAGCGGGTGGGCCGGGTGCAGAGCCGCGAGATCCTGCTGCAAAACGTCTGGGGCTACAACTACTTCGGCGACACCCGCACCGTGGACACCCACCTGACCAGGCTGCGCACCAAGCTTGGCCCCGCTGGGGAACTGATCAGGACCGTGCGCGGCTTCGGCTACAAGCTGGAGCTGTCATGAGGGGGACCTTCCGGCTCAAGCTGATGGCGTCCTACCTCCTCTTGGTGCTGCTTTTGGGCGCCGGGCTCTACGCCTACCTCTCCATCACCCTGGAAAGCTCGCTCATCTCCGGGATCAGGGACCACCTGAAGGACCAGGCCCAGGTGGCCGCTCTCATGGCCGCCAAGGAGATTAAGGACCCGCGGCGCGACGCGCCCCAGCTCACCCAGGCGGTGGCCCAGGTGGTCCGGGCGCGGGTCACGGTGATCGGCCGCGACGGCCAGGTGCTGGGGGACTCCCAGGTGAAGCCTGCCGACCTCCCGCTTCTGGAGAACCATGCCGGCCGCCCGGAGGTGCGCGAGGCGCTTGCCGCGGGGTCGGGCAGCGCCGTCCGCTACTCGGCCACCCTGCACACCGACATGCTCTACCTGGCGGTCCCCTTCGCCGACCACGGGGTGCTCCGCCTGGCGCTGCCGCTCTCGGAAGTGGAGAAGACCCGGCACGGCCTGAAACAGAGCCTCACGGTCGCCTTCGCGGTGGGGGTCATCCTTTCGCTGCTCCTCAGCTACCTCCTTTCGCACCTTACCTCGCGCACCCTGCGCGGCCTCGCGGCGACCGCCGGACGGATCGGGCGCGGCGAGCCCGGGGTGCGTTTTCCGGTGCAGAGTGCGGACGAACTGGGAGAGCTGGCCCAGGTCATGAACGAGATGGCCCGGCGCATCGAGACCCAGATGGAGCGGATCTCCTCCGAGAAAAACCGCCTGGACGCCATCCTCTCCGGTATGGGCGAAGGGGTCATGGTGACCGACACCGAGGCGGTGATCACCCTGGTGAACCCAGCCTTCGGCGCCCTGTTCGGCTCCGACGCCTCGGTTAAGGGGCGCAAGCTCATCGAGATCAGCCGGCACCCCGACCTGTACGCGGCCTGCCGCGAGGTCCTCTCCGACCGCCAGGAGCGGCACCAGGAGATCACGCTCCCCGGCGGCAGGAGCACCCGGGTGCACTGGGTCCCCCTCGTCAACTCAGGCGAGCTCAAGGGGGTGGTGGCGGTGTTCCACGACATAAGCGCCCTAAAGCGCGTGGAGAAGATCCGGCGCGACTTCGTGGCCAACGTCTCCCACGAGCTGCGCACCCCGGTCACCGTCATCAAGGGGTACGCGGAAACCCTGTTAAGCGGCGCCCTGGCGAGCGACACCGAGCGCGGCCGGCACTTTCTGACCATCATCGACAACCATGCCAGCAGGCTTTCCGGCCTGATCGCCGACCTCTTGGCGCTCTCGGAACTGGAGAGCGGCGACAACCTCCTGAAGCTTGAGAGCGTGCGCCTGGAGAGTTCCGTGCGGCAGTCGCTGCAGCTTCTCGAACTCAAGGCGGAGGAGAAGGCGCTGGTGATGCGCTGCGAGGGGATGGACCGGGTGGGGCCGGTCTTTGCCGACCGCAAGCGCCTGGACCAGGTGCTCATGAACCTTTTGGACAACGCCATCAAGTACAGCAAGATCGGCGGCACGGTCACCGTCTCCGCGCGCCCGGCGGGGGACCTGGTGCGGGTCGAGGTGCGCGACACCGGCATCGGGATCCCGGAAAAGGACCTGCCGCGCCTTTTCGAGCGCTTCTACCGGGTCGACGAGGCCAGAAGCCGCGAGCGCGGCGGCACGGGCCTCGGTCTCTCCATCGTGAAACACATCGTGCAGGCGCACGGCGGCAGCGTCGAGGTCAGCAGCACCCTGGGCGAAGGGGCGGCGTTCTCCTTCACCCTCCCCAAGGGGGACCGGCTCGGCTAACCAAACGGGCGCCCCGGCAGGCACCGGCCTGCCGGGGAAGTCCCCCCCCTCCCCTGATCCCACCTTTGTTGCCGCACTACCTGGTGCGGCAGGAATTCTCTTTCTCGCATCAGCCGGATATCTCCCCACTGTCAGCAGACAAACCCTGCCAACGTTCAGCGGCCTCCCCCCCTTCACTTCTTTGCCACCTCGGCCAGCTGTACTCCTCCGACGGCTCCCCCTCAAAGAGGTGCCGAATCGATTGCTCTGGATCAACCATTGAGGGAAAAGTAAGAAAATCTTTCAATGATTGACAGCCAATCCGCAATGAGTATACTAGTATACGATCTTTCAGGTCCCATTGTAACAGTGCGTTTTATCGTCCTGTTTCATCATAAGCCCCGTCACTCAGTAAAGACGATTCGTTATAAATAGCAGCAATCCAAAGACAGTTTTCCCCAAAGCGAAGCAATAGATTGATACGCTCAAATATTTCCTGATCCTGAGAACGGGATCTTATCTAGAGTGCTGGACTGCTTTCCGTCTGTCTTACTTTCCACAATAGGAGCGTATGTATGAAAAGGACCCTGTGTCGCGTCTTTTCAGCCGTCTCACTCCTTGGTCTGCCCGCCCTGGCCGGTGCGGCGGAGACCTCGGTAGATTCCACCACGATCCTGAGGATCGAGCAGCGCGACAACGGCTCGCAGAAGGACACCTTCCTCCCGGCCACCGAGTTCTTGAGCCTGGACGCCACACGGCTCGCAGACGGCAACCTCTCCTTCCATTTCTACGGCTGGGGGCGGGTCGACCTGATCGACAAGAGCTTCAACGACGACCGGGCCGCCGGGAGCCTCACCTACGGCTACCTCAAGTACCGCTTCAAGCAGGCCAATGCGGACATCCGCCTGGGGCGCCAGTTCATCCACGACGGGATCAACAACGAGCAGGTCGACGGCGTGAGCGCGCACAGCGACCTCCCCTACGGCTTCGGCATCTCCGCCTTCGGCGGCGCCAACGTGCACACCGCCCGGATCTTCGGGGAGAACAGCGACGGCAAAGGTGACGGGATCGCCGGGGGCCGGATCAACTACCGGTTGGGCGGCATGCTGGAACTGGGCGCCTCCGGGGTCTACGAGAGCAAGGCCCCGACGCTGCAGCAGCACACCAGCGGCAACCACCGGCTCATCGGGGGGGACGTCTGGTTCAGCCCGCACAAGGTGCTCGAGGTCATGGGGCACACCACCTACAACACCGAGACGAGCCATGTGGCCGAGCACAGCTACCTCATCAACATAAAGCCGGTACAGCACCTGGTGCTGACCGGCGAGTTCAACGAGCAAAACGACCGCAGCTACCAGTACTCCTGGGCGATGTTCTCCGGCACCGCGCTGCACGCGACCCCCAACGGGCCGCTCGTGGACGCCGGCGACACCTCGCGCAACTACGGCGGGCGCGCCTCTTACCAGATCGCCAAACTGGTCGAGATCTCCGGCGACTACAAGCACTACAAGCGCGTCGCGGGCAACGCCAACCGCTACGGCGGCGATCTCAAGATGGGCTTTTTCGACAACATGCTGCGGGCCGGCGGGAGCTACCACTACCTCGACGCCGGTCCCGGCTTCGCCATTACCCCTAACCCGTCCGGCTCCTACCACGAGATGCGCGCCTGGGGGATGTTCGACTCGAAGAGCTTCACCGGGGCGGTTGACTTCATCGACTACCTCTTCAAGGAGCGCGTTTTCAACGAGAAGCAGGCCTGGGAAGTGCTGGGTTCCCTGGGCTACCACCTCACCCCGCAGCTCTTCCTCTCCGGCGACGTAAGCTACGGGCGCAACCCGGACTTCAGCGAAGAGACGCGCGGGCTGGTCCGCCTCACCTACAACACGACATTCTCCACCGCAGGAGGGAAAAAATGACCACGATGAAAGCTCTCTGCGCCGCCCTCGCCCTGGCCGCGGGCGCACTCACCATCGCCGCCTGCGCCCAGATGAAGGCCCTCCCCTCCCTCCCCGAGTCGCACCCCGAGGCGCTCGCCGTGGGGCAGCAGGTGGACTGCTCGGAATGCCACGAGGACCAGCAGAAGGGGACCCTCAAGAACATCAACGCCTTCAGCCACAGCCGGGCCTTCGTGAAGAACCACCGCTTCTATGCCGCAACCGACGCAAGGCTCTGCGAGACCTGCCACAAGGTCTCCTTCTGCGCGGACTGCCACACGAACCAGGTCGAGATGAAACCTTCGGTTAAGTGGGGCAACCGCCCGGACCGCGAGATGCCGCACCGCGGCGATTACCTCACCATGCACAAGATCGAGGGGAAGGTGGATCCGGCCAGCTGCTACCGCTGCCACGGCAGGGGTAACAACGAGCGCTGCGTCGCCTGCCACAAGTAGTTTCCGGCCAGCCCGGCGCGGGGAGCCGTACCCGCGCCGCCCCTTGCCGGACCCGGCCGCTCCCGGGTCCGAGTGTGGGATGGTCATCACGCGCATACGAATTACCTGATGAGACGCAGAGGGGGTGCTCCGCAATGAAAGTACTGGTAAAGGCGATTTTAGTTTCTCTCGCAGTCCTGGTGGTCTGTGCCTGTTCCAAGGCCAACGACCGGGCATCAACCATCGACCCGCGCACTGGCAAGCACGCCGCCGGCTGGGTGGTCGCCAATACCGGCGGTAGCCATCCGGCTGCCTTTCTCAGCGTCCCCAGCGCCTGCTACGGGTGCCACGGCAAGGACCTCAAGGGGGGGATCAGCAACGTAAGCTGCTTCAGCGCCTCCCGTAACGGCATCTCCTGCCACCCCGGCGGCCCCTCGGGGCACCCGGCCGGCTGGGCTGCCCCGGACGCGCACGGCGCCGCGGCCAAGGCGCTCTTGAGCGGGATGAACGGGCTCGCCCACTGCCAGGTCTGCCACGGTGCGGACTTCGCCGGCGGCACCGCCAACAAGTCCTGCCTCAACACCGCCGGCTGCCACGGCGCCGGGATCTTCGCCGCACACCCGGCGAAACCGTGGCTCGACATCGGGCACAACGGCGCCCGCACCCACGCCTCGACCGACCCCAGTAACGCCGCGGCCTGCGCAGTCTGCCACACGGGCGGCGCCAACTCGCGCCGCACCCCGGCCCCGCCGGCCCCGGCCGGTACCGCACCGGGGTGCTTCAACAACACCCTGTGCCACGGCGTCGAGGGTCACGCGATCGGCTGGAGCAGCTACTCCTCGCACGGCAGGGCGGCCAAGGCGGCAGCGGGCGGCATCGTGATCCACGGGGTGACCTCCCCGATCAGCTCCTTCGGCGAGTGCACCCAGTGCCACGGGGCTGCCTACGACGGCGGGAGCGCGCAGCAAAGCTGCGTCAACACCTGCCACGGCGTGGCGGCGCCCCACCCGGCGCGCCCCTGGCGCTCGGCGACCGGCGGTCCCACCCATGTCGACACCAACACCGACAACGCCGCCCAGTGCGCGCTCTGCCACACCGGCGGCGCGAACTCCACCAGGGTGCCGGTCCCGGGAGACCCGGTCGGGCTCACCGGCTGCTTCAACAACACCCTGTGCCACGGCACGGTCGGCCACCCGGCAGGCTGGGGGGTCCCCGCGCAGCACGGCACCGCGGCCAAGGGTGCCCCGACCACCTCCACGGGCTTCGCGTCCTGCCAGCCCTGCCACGGCAGCACCTTCCAGAACGGGACGGCCCCCTCGTGCCTGAACAGCCTGACCTGCCACGGCCTCACCGTCTCGGCGCCGCACCCGGCGAAACCGTGGACCGGCACCACCTCGACCGGGACCACCCACACCACGACCGATCCCGGCAACGCCGCGATCTGCGCCGCCTGCCACACGGCGGGGGCCAACTCGAGCATCGTCCCCCCGAACCCGGCCAGCGGGCCGGCCGGCTGCTACAACAACACCATGTGCCACTTCCACCAGATCCCCTTCCTGGCAGCCCCGGGCCCCGGGATCGGGGTGCACGGCGCGCTCGCCAAGCAGGACCTGAGGGTCTGCCAGGGGTGCCACGGCGTTCCCGGCAGCACCTCCTTCGACGGACGCGTGCTCTCAAGCGGTGTGACCACCATCGCCTGCTCGAGCTGCCACACCGCGGCGAAGGCCCACGCCACCGACTGGCAGGGATCGGGCACCTATTCGCACCGCACCGCGCAGAACATCGCCAACGCCTGCATCATCTGCCACGACGTGACCCAGGGACGCACGGCACCGCTGCCCGCCTCCCCCAGCTGCTTCAGCGCAAGCTTCACCAACGCCCTGGGGCAGGCCCGCACCTGCCACTCCGGCGGCCCGGGGGTCGCGCCGCACCCGGTCCCCTACAACAACCACAACGCGACGGCGCGCTCCAACTTCCCCTACTGCCTGGGGTGCCACCAGGTTGCGGCCGACGTCACCACCCAGGGGGGCAAGGTGATCCCGCGCTGCCTCACCTGTCACTTAAGCGACCCCACGGTCACCTCGACCGGATGCACCTCCTGCCACGCCAACCCGCCGGCAGGGGCTAGCTACCCGAACACAGCCGGCACCCACGCCACCCACGTGGCGGCGAGCCGGGTCTCCAGCATGACGCTTAGCTGCGCCGACTGCCACAGCGGCCTCGGCCTTGGGACCGTGGACCACCTGAACCGGGCGCGCGCCCGGGCGGCAGCCGTGCTCGCGAACCCCGTGGTCTTCAGCGCGACCCCGATCATGCAGGCCGGCACCGGCGGCACCCCGAGCTTCGCGGGCGGGGCGACCGGCCAGTGCAGCAACACCTACTGCCACGGCGGCCGGATGTCCGGCGGCGACACGACCGGCACCAACCGGGCACCCGCCTGGGGGAGCACCCTCTTGCCGGGGACCCTCTCCAGTGCGGCCTGCGGCCTGTGCCACGGCTTCCCGCCGAGCGCCGCCTCCGGCCACCCGACCGGCATCACCATCCCGGCCGGCTTCCCGACCACGGCCTCGCTCGGCACCACCTGCAGCTGCCACCCGAACATCAACCAGGCGGGTAACAGCTACGCGAACATCTTCGTCGACAAGTCGCTGCACATAAACGGCGTCCTCGACGTGAGCGCCTCGGCACCCCACGCCGTCCCGAACTACAACCACCAGGCCGCCGGCACCGGCGCCGCCTGCATCGCCTGCCACGCCATCGGGAGCGCCACGAGCGTCTACCCTGCCGCCGTGGCGGGGGCCGCCCCGGATTGCCGCGGCTGCCACAAGAAGGCCGCCCCCGGCTCGGCAACCGGCTTCGGAGCCTGCGGCAGCTGCCACGGCTCGCTCACCGCGACCAACGCCACCACCCAGGGGCGCCCGGTCGGCACCACGTTCCCGGACCGCGTCGGCTACCACAGCGGCCAGTCCGACAGCGCCCACGGCACCGCGGCCTGCAGCGTCTGCCACAACTTGAGCGTGAGCGGCACCGGCGCCACCGTGAACCACGGACCGGGCAACCGCAACGCGAACCCCGACGTGGTAGGTCCCTTCGTCAACGGCATCACCACGGCGAGCCCCCCGGGCAAGGGGGTGACCATACCGGCCAACTCGGTCACCTGCGTACACGGCACCATCAGCGCGGGGTGCTCCGGAGGGGGAACCAAGACCAACCGCTGGTAGGGGTTTCGCCCTTACCTAAACAGCGCTGTTTGCTAGCAAAAGGCCGGGCAGCTTGCCCGGCCTTTTTTTCGACTCTGCTCGCCGCTTCGCAACACCCTGAAATGACTTGAACTCGAGGCAAAACTACTGTAGTAGATAACCCGGCACGAACGCCGCGCCAAAAGCCACCGGGCTTTACGCATCCCTCGCCGCTTCGGCCCGACCGCAACTAGAGCACCCGAACCCGATGAAACGCCTCAAACGCCTGATGACCGCGCGCCGCCTCTCCCTGGGACTCATCCTCGGGAGCGCGGCCCTTTTGTACCTCTCAACTGTGATCCCCCAGCAGGTGGAAGCCGCGCCGGGAGCGCTCGCCGCCTGGCGCGCGGGACACCGGGGCCTTCTTTGGCTGGTCGACCTCCTGCGCCTGCACAACATCTACGCCCAGCCCTGGTTCGCAGCCTTAAACCTCTTTGCCGCCCTCTCCCTCGCCCTCTCCTCCTGGGACCAGTTCGCTGCGGCCCGCAGGCGCCTTGCCGCCGACGGGAGCTCCGCCGCCGAACTCTGCGCCGAGTCGGTCCCCCTCGAAAAGCTTTACCGGGCGGCACGGGCCCACGGCTACCGGCCGCTCGCGACTGCCGGCGCAGAGCGGGTGAAGTGCGTCAAATACCCCTGGGGGTACTTCGGGAACCTGTTGCTGCACCTGGGGATCGCCCTCGCGATCTTCGCCTCCTCCGTCGTGGCGCTCACCGGGCGCCAGGGGTCGCTTGTGCTCGTCGAGGGGGAACAGCGCGAGCCGCAGGAGCCCTGGCTCGCCTCGGAAGCGGGGGCCCTGGCCGCCCCGCTGCGCCTGCCGGGGGGGCTCAGACTGAACCGGGTCCGGGTCGGGTTCGACCGCCTCAACCAGGCAAGCGAGGTCACCTCGGAGCTCACCCTCACCGAGCCCGGAGGCCGCAGCGTCCCCCTGAGCGCAGCGATCAACCGGATCGAGCGCTACGGCAACCTGCGCATCTACCACAGCGCGCAGTACGGCGACGCCTTCAGCCTGACCCTCACCGGCGCGGACGGGGCCGCGCACACCGTGAAGATCGCGGTGCAGCAGCCGGTGAGCCTCGCCGAGGCGGGGTACAGCGACGACCTCGCCACCGCCTGGTCGCCGTACCTCCTGTCGGCCAAAAGTTTTGCCGACGTTAAGGGGCGCTCCATGACCAGCGGGAACCCGCTCGTGGTACTGCGCCTCATGAACGGAGCCAAGGAGGTGGCCCGCACCTCGCTCACCCTCGGCGCGACCGGGACCCTCGGTGAGTACCGGGTACGCCTCGACGGGGTGGAGAAGTGGGCCAAACTGATCGTGGTCGACCTGAAGGGGATGGAGGCGGTCTTCGCAGGGTTTGCCGTCATCATCCTCGGGGGGCTCATCCACTACCTGATGCCCCCGCGCGAGCTTTTCGGGGTCCGGGAGGCGGACGGCAGCTACCGGGTCTACTGGCGGACCACCGCCTTCGGGGAGTGTTTTGCAGAGGAACGGGACCGCCTCGCGGCGGCCCTTAGGAAAGGACAGCGGTGATGACTCTGAGCTACATGCAGATGGTGGCGGCCAACTGGGCCGTGGTGCTTATGTACGTCGCGGCGGCGGTTTTTGCGATTGCCGGCGTGCAGTTTGAAAAGGACTCCCTCGAGCGGGTCGGTTTCCGGATCGCCTCCGCAGGTCTTGCGCTGCACAGCGTCCTGATCGCGCTGCGCTGGCGGGAGGTGGGGCACGGCCCCTACATGGCCCCCAGCGAGGTGCTCTCCTCGGACGCCTGGATGATCGTCGCGGGCCTCCTGGTCTGCCGCAGGCTCTATCCGCGCCTCAAGGCGGTCGGCGTACTCGCCCTGCCGGCGGCTTTCCTCCTCTTGGCCCTGGCCCAGTTTTACGACCCGGGGATCCGTTCCCTGCCGACCACCTTCCGCAGCGTCTGGCTCATCGTCCACATAGCCCTCTACAAGATCTCGCTCGCCACCCTGGTGATCGGGTGCACCCTGGCGATCTTCTACCTCATGAAGAAGCGCAGCGACGCCGGGTGGCGCCAGCGCCTGCCGTCCCTCGAGGTGCTGGACAGCTACAGCTACCGCTTCGCCGGCTTCGGGTTCATCTTCTGGACCATCGGGATGCTGGCCGGGTCGATCTGGGCCTACCAGTCCTGGGGGAGGTTCTGGGGGTGGGATCCCACCGAGACCTGGTCGCTCATCACCTGCCTCACCATCGCGGCCTACCTGCACTTAAGGCGCTTCTTCGGGCTGCGCGGCACCCTGGGGGCCTGGTGCTTCATCGGCTGCTTCGTCATCTCGGTGCTCACCCTCTTCGTCATGGCGACCCTGAGCGGCTCGATCCACGCCCAGTACTTCAAGTAGCGCCGTCCGCAAAAGACGTTCATCCGGGAATACCAGGAGAGCCGTCCCGCTTGGGTCCCCTCTCCCCTTGCGGGAGAGGGCTAGGGTGAGGGGGAAGGCGCCACCTCATTGCCGATGGCAGCTTCACCCACCCCCCGGCCCCCTCCCGTCAAGGGAGGGGGATGCAGCTTCCGAAATTTATAGAATAAATAAAGAAAGGGGATGCAATTGCCGCATCCCCTTTTCTGTTCCTCACCTGCGAAACCGAAAGTCACGCCGTCCAGCGCCGGCGCTTCACCACCCCAACTCCGCTTTCTGCAGCTCCCGTTTTTCTATCGCGCGCAGCTCCTCCCCTGACGAGATGCAGACCCCCATGTCCTTCAAAAGGCCGTCCTGGATGCCGTAGACCCAGCCATGGATGGTGACCTGCTGGCCGCGCAGCCAGGCCTCCTGCACGATGGTGGTGTTGCCGACGTTTTTCACCTGCTCAGTCACGTTCAGTTCGCAGAGCCGGTCCACCCGCTCCTCGATAGTGGAGCAGCGGTTCAGCTCGTGGGCCTGGCGCTGGTCCAGGTCGCGGATCAGGCGCAGCCAATTGTCGATGAGCCCGTGCGGCCTGCTGTCGATCGCCGCCCGCACCCCGCCGCAGCCGTAGTGCCCGCAGACGATGATGTGCTTGATCTTCAGGATGTCCACCGCGTACTGCAACACCGACAGGCAGTTCATGTCCGAGTGGATCACCAGGTTCGCGACGTTGCGGTGCACGAAGAGTTCCCCGGGCAAGAGCCCGATGATCTCGTTGGCAGGAACGCGGCTGTCCGAGCAGCCGATCCAGAGAAATTCCGGAGTCTGCTGCTTGGCGAGCTTGGCGAAGAACTCCGGGTCGCTCTGCGAGATCTCGGCGGCCCACTTCTTGTTGTTCTCGAAAAGAGGAGGAAGTGCTTTCATCGCGAGCGCTCCTACGACTTGCCCTTGCGCGGGGGAGCGCAGCGCTTGAGCTTTTTCACCTGGGCGCGGTCGAGGTTTTTCGGGCCGAAGCTGAGCGTCTTGGCGTTGTGGGCGTTCGTGTAGACCACGTCGCTGAAACCGTGGCTGAAGGCGTACTTGTTCACCCCACCCGGCAGCACCTTGCGGTAGACCATGGTCCCTTTGGCCAGCGCCTCCTGGGAAGGTTTCCCGAGGTTGGTGAAGGACTCCACGTGCAGCACCTCGCAGCCCTCGCCGCGGGCGATGAACTTGAGCTGCCACCCCTTCACGATCGAGCGGTCGAAGGTCTCCTGGAGTTCATGCGCGGCAGCTACGCACTGCTGGGCCTGCTCAGCGGCCTGGGCCGGCAGGGCTGCGAACCACGCCAGGAGGGCCAAGATAGCTGCACTGTTTGGAAATCTGTACATCGCGTCTCCTTAAAAGCCCCGTGCGCCAGGCAGCGCTCCTACTTGTTGTGCCCCTTCCCTTTCCCCTTGCCGTGCCCCTTGCCGGGATTATCGGCGGAGCCGGGATCTCCGGTCAGGGCGAAGTCGCCGCGCTTGAGCCGGTGGAACTCAGCGGAGCCCGGCTTGATACCGAGGTTCTTGGCGATGACGCCCCACCCCTTGCCGCGGTTTGTCTGGTAGACCTGCACCACGGAGTCGGCAGGCTGGTGCGCCAGCTGCCCGAGTTGGAAGACCATGAAGGCGTCCGCCGGCTCACGCACCGTCCCGATGACCGCCTGCACCTGGGCCTGGGGCACGCCAAACTGCACCCCGACCTTGGCGGAGAAGCCGTTCAGGTCGGCCCGAGCCTGGATGTTCAGGTTCTTGAGAAAACTGTCCAGCCCTCCCTGCGCGAACGCCGAAGCGCAGCACAGCACCAACACTACGATTGCACCTATGAGCTTTTTCACCGCTGTCTCCTTCTGCCGGGGTTTTCGGCTCTCTGCGAGCCGTCACATGAGGTCCTATTAATACAACAGCTCATGACAAATTTCAATTGGGGAAGTGTCCCTCAACGCGGTCAGCGCGCCGACTGCCAGAAAAGGTTCAAGCCGCGGCAGCGGCTAACCGATAGGCAAGAGAACTTAAAACATCTTGCAAACCGGAGATCCGACGATGTTCACCAAGCTCAAACTTTCCCACAAACTCCTCGGGGCGATGCTGGTCCTCAACCTGATTACCGCCGCCGCGTTCACGGTGTACACCTACTCCGGCCAGAAAGAGACCATCCTCAGGAGCATCGACGCCCGCCTGCTGGCCTGCGCCGAAGGGGTCCGCTTGAGCGCCGACGGGATGCACGCCAGATTGGCCGGCGCGACACCGCCCTCCCCCGCCGAACACCAGGCCTTCCAGGACGGGCTCTCGCGCTACGCCGACACGGTCGGGGTCAAGTACCTCTACACCGTCCAGCAAAAAGGGGGGAAGATCGTCTTCACCTCGTCGAGCTACACCAAGGAGGAAAAGGAAAAAGGGACCGCGACCAAGCTCTACGACCCCTATGACGACGCGAGCGCCGGGCTCAAGGCCGCCCTGGCCGACCACCGGCTGCACTACGACGAGTACCGCGACAAGTGGGGCAACTTCCGCTCCATCTTCCTGCCGGCCCAGACCCCCTCGGGCCAGGAGTACCTGATCGGAGCCGACATCTCGACGGACGAGATCGCCAAGGTACTGAACCAGAGCCTGCGCAACTGCCTGCTCATCGCCCTGGCGGTCTTCGTGATCAGCATGTCGGCCGTGCTCGTCCTGATCAGGTCGCTCAAGAAGGTGGTCGGCACCATCGCCCAAGGGATCAACCGGATCGCCGCCGGGCACCTGGACACCGTGATCCGCTACCAGGGCGCCGACGAGTTCGGGGAACTGGCAGCCGACATGAACGAAATGGCGAGCAAGCTGCGGATGGTGATCGGCGACGTGAAGCACTCGGCGCAGCGTATGACCTCGGCCTCGACCCACTTCCGGGAGACCTCGGGGCAGATGGCTTCCGGGGCGAACCTCGTATCGGACCAGGTGCAGTCGCTGGCGGCGGCCGGCGAAGAGTTGGCCAGCACCTCGACGGAAATCGCCCAAAGCTGCAGCAACGTGGCCGAGGTGGCCCACCAGGCGAGCGGTACCGCCGCAACCGGGGCAGCCGTCGTGGCCAACGCCATAGCTGCCATGAACCGTATCGCGGACCGGGTACAGGCATCGGCCCAAACGGTCGAAGGACTCGGGATGCGCTCCGACCAGATCGGCGAGATCGTGAACACCATCGAGGACATCGCCGACCAGACCAACCTGCTCGCTCTCAACGCGGCCATCGAGGCGGCACGCGCCGGGGAACAGGGACGTGGCTTCGCCGTGGTGGCGGACGAGGTGCGCGCCCTGGCCGAACGCACCACGAAGGCCACCCGGGAGATCTCGCAGATGATCAAGCTGATCCAGGACGAGACCAGGGATGCGGTCGGCTCCAGGGAAGCAGGGGTTGCCGAGGTACAAAACGGCACCCTGGAGGCCACCAAATCAGGGGATGCCCTGCGCGAGATCATCGAGCGGATCAACGAGGTGACCCAGCAGATCAACCAGGTGGCGCTCGCCGCCAAGGAGCAGACCGCCACGACCCGCGAGATCTCGGCGAACCTGGTGCAGATCACCGACGTGGTGCAGCAGAGTTCCTCCAGTGCCAGCCAGTCGGCCCACGAGGCGGATCAGTTAAGCACCAACGCCGGAGAGCTGGAAAAAATGGTGGGGCAGTTCTCCTTGTAAGTAACCGAGGCGGTGCCGCAGGGCGCCGCACTCAGCATTCTGCACCAAGCCCAACGGCGCGCCGGCATTCCCGGCGCGTCCCCCCTCTCCTCCCGACCTCTGGCCGGAACAAGATGCCGCCTCTCCCGTCGCCGGCTACCGTCCGGACAATAGCAGCGTTTCCCCGACCTTCATCTCCCGAACCACCGGACGCGGGCCGTCAAAAGGAAGCTCCGCCAAAGCTGCACCGAACTCCTTGGGCGTCCCCGTCAAGAGCGGGTTGCTGCCGAAATGCATCGGCACCACTTCGGCCGGGTGCACGAGTTTCACGGCGAGGGCGGCGCGCGAGGGCCCCATGGTGAAGTGTCCCCCGATGCAGGCGAGCATCAGGTCGATCTTGTTCAGGTTGCCGATCATCGACATATCCCAGAAGACGTCGGTATCGCCGGTATGGTAGATGGTCGGGCCGCCCTTCACGCTGATCACGAAGCCGATGGGGGTCCCGGCGTAGACCACCTTGCCGGCCAGCGGGGTCCCGGGCGCCGCCTCGAGGACCGAGCTGTGCACCGCAGGGACCAGGAGGATCTTCACCTCGCCGTCCAAGAGGTTGAGCTCTCCTCCGGGGAAACCGAGGCCGCTTCGCTCGGCGAGCTTTTCGGGGAAGCCGCCGTACTGCACCAGGGCGCGCCCCAGGTCGTAGTTCGCCACCAGCTTCGCGCCGGTCTTCTTGGCGATCTCGACGGCATTGCCGACATGGTCGCCGTGACCGTGGGTGATCAGGATCAGGTCCGCCTTGTTGAGCGCGGCCAGGTCCTGGGCGCCGTTCTTGTTCACCGGGTTCACGATCCAGGGATCGATGAGTAGCACCTTTCCCGAGGGGGTGGTGAGTTTGAAGGCCGATTGTCCGTACCAGGTAAGGGCGGTCTTGGTTTCGGCGCGCCCCAGGGTGGGGGCGGCGAGAAGCAACGCGAGAGGGAAAAGAAGTAGTACCAGGCGCAACGCGCGTTTCATATCAACCTCCAGGGCAGTGGAAGGACCCGGTCCCGGTATGGTGCAACAGGTCCAGGCCGCAGCAGGAAGCTCATTGAGAGCGCGCTGATTATACTCAGAGAATCGGCTTTGTCATAGATAATTCTTAAAGGAAACTACTTTGGGTGGGGGGTGCTGCGGTTCACCTGCGAGCGATCATTTCCATCTCGATCCGAGCGCCCAGCGGCAGGGACGCCACACCGATGGTGGTGCGGGCCGGGTACGGCTTCGAGAACTGCCGCTCGTAGACGGCGTTCATGGCGGCGAAATCGTCCATGTCCACCAGGAACACGTTGACTTTCACCACCTGGTCGGTGCTCAGCCCCCCCGCCGCCAGCACCGCGAAGAGGTTTGCGAAGCACTGTTCTGCCTGACAGGCGATGTCTCCCTGCACGAGCTTCCCGGTGGCGGGATCGATGGGGGTCTGGCCGGAGAGGTAGACGGTGTCGCCACTCTCGACGGCATGCGAGTAGGGCCCGACGGCAACCGCGCTGCCGGCCTGGATAGCGTTTCTCATGCGGTTCCCCTTACGGCCGGCGTGGCTTAGGCGGCACTCTTGCGCTGCGGATCGATGATGTCGGAGACCTGCGCGTGGACCAGTCGCTCCAAAAGCCCGCTCGTCCCGCTGGTGCGCCTCAGCTCCATCTCCTCCTGGTAGAGCGGGACCACGGTGAAGAAGCGGATCTCCTTGTCGGCATTGATGCGCAGGGTCTCGAACTTTTCGGAGACGCCGAGCAGGATGATCGAGCCGCAGAGCCTGGTGTTCTCGGCATAGGGTTCGACCGGGTTGCCGTTGGGGATCGCGTGCCCCCACCCAAGCCAGGCCTGGTGGCTGTGCGGGAGCCGGGCCAGCTGCTTTAAAAGGCGCAGGGGCCAGTACCAGTTCTCGTCCTGCAGCGACTCCTGGTCGAAGCGCCAGTAAGCCGGCAGGGTAAGCATCAGCTCGGCGTACCTGGCATCCCCCGAGCCGCTTAGGGTACTCATCGGAAGGTCGCTCATCCCCGAGGTGACCAGGCGCCAGAAGGGAGACTCCTCGGTCGGGGCGACCTGCAGGACGTCGATGTGGATGGTGTCGGAGACGATCTCATGAAAGATGGTATCCACCGTTCCCAGGGTGCTCTCGACGTGTGCCGAGATCTGCTCGAGGCACTGCTCGACCGGCATGACGCCGGACGACTTCTTCCTGGCGCCCCGCGAGATGGCTCGTCCCGTGGCAATCACGCAGTTCTTTTCAACTTCCACCATGCCGCCCCCTGCAGCATTCGCGAGGTACCCCATTTCCTTCTCCCCATATTCCTGATCAGCCTACCGCCAGATGCCGGGTTGCTCTCCACGGCATCCGCTTTTCCGGGCAGCGCCCCGTTGCCGGTTTGCCTCCGGTTATTGCCTGAGCCCAAGGCTACAAGTGAACCGCCGGCGCGGCAATAGCTATTTCCCTGATCTGTCGGCCAAAAGAAACTCTCAATCGGTTGCCGGCGGCGCCGTGGCGGCCGGCCCCCCGCTTCCAGCTTTCCACCCTTACTCTTCGGCGCGGGGCTGTGACTACCTTAACGATTGATTTCTCGACGGGAAGATTCCGGGGGATCCGGGTCAGAAGGCCCAGGCGGCTTTGCCGTAGACCGTGCGCTCCACCTGGTGCCTGGCGACCGAGAGATCGGACACCGATTCCAGGTGCCGCTCCTCGAGCAGGTTCTGCCCGACCAGCGAGAGCTCGAGGCCGGGGAGCGCCCGCCAGGCCAGGCGGAGGTCCATGGTGAGGTAGGCAGGGATTTGGACGCTACCGGTCAGTAACGGGTAGCTGTTGCGGCCGGCGTACCGGGCCCAGAGATCGAGGTCGATATCCCTCCCCAGGTTCACTTGGGAGCGCAGGGTCCCCTGGTGGGCGGGCGTGGCGCGGTTCGCCAGGCTGTTGTCGGCACCGGCTCCGGAAAACTCGATGAAGGAGTACCCTCCCTTGAGCTTCCACCAGGCCGCCGGCTGCCACTGCAGGGCCAGCTCCACCCCGCTGCTGTCGTAATCGTTCAGGTTGGCAAGGTTGAGCGGGAGCGTGATCTGGCTGCCGTCGCGAAACGGCGCCCCCTGGCGCGGCGCGATGATCCCGCGGTACTGGTTGTAAAACGAGGAAAGGTCCGCGGCAAAGGTGTCGGTGAGATCGGCCCGGAAGCCGATTTCGTAGGAAATGAGCGATTCGGGGTCCAGCTGCCGGTTCCCCGTGGCGATGACTACCGTCGGCAAGGGGACCGTCGGGGTGGGTGGGACGGTCTGAATCCCGCGCCGGGCGTCCTGCTCGCCGCGCGACGGTGTGCGGGTGGAGCGGGTCACCGCGCCCCAGACGCTGTACCCCCGGGTCGGTGTCCAGAGAAGCCGTGCCGAGGGTTGCACCCCCCAGCCGGTGAACTCGGTGTACTCGAGCTTGCTCCCGGCCACAAGGCGCAGCGTCTCGGGGACCAGGGTTATCTCGTCCTGCAGGAACAGGTTCAAAAGGTGCTGGGAGCGGCTTGGCGGATCGAGCAGGAAGAGGTTCCTGGTGCCATCGACCCTGTCGTGCAGGAAGCGGTAGCCCGCCCCCCAGGTGATCTCGTGGATCCGGGCCACCTGGAGGTTGTGCTGCAGATCGAGGTCGAGGGTGTCGCGCGCCTCGGAGACGAGGGCGTTGTCCCGGTCGGTCCGGTCGTAGTAGAGCTGGAGCGAAAACCGGGAAGACGGGCCCTGCAGCCAATCGGCGCGGGTCAGGAGGTTCGCGCCATAGAGTTCCGCGGTCTGCGGCAGCGTGACGCTGTAGGGGCGGGTCAAGGTCGGCATGGTGAAGGCCTTCCCCGCACTGCCGCCGTAGAAATCGCCCTGCACGGTGAGATGCAGGTCGTTGTGCGGCACGCTGTCGATCCGGAAGCCCCCCCGGGTCATCTCCTGGTCGTCGCTCACCGCCGGAGTGCCGGCCGCGGCGCTCTCCCCGCGGTTGAGGTACTTCAGGTAGAGACGGTACGAGCTGCTGTCGCCAATGCCCGAGCCGTAGCGCAGCGCGGCGGTCCCGCGCTCCCGGCTGCCGGCCAGGCCGGTGACCAGAGCGCCGGCTGTGTCGCGGGCGTCCTTGGTGATGATGCTGATGACGCCGTTTACCGCGTTGCCTCCCCACATGGTGCTGCCCGAGCCCCTGATCACCTCGATCCGGTCGATATCTTCCAGCACCAGGTCCTGGACGTCCCAGTACACGCCGCCGTAGAGAGGGGTGTACACCGAGCGGCCGTCGATGAGCACCAGGAGCTTGTTTGCGAAGGTGCCGTTGAAGCCGCGGATGGAAACGGCCCAGGTATTGCCGTCGATGCTGGCGACCTGGACCCCGGGAACCATGCGCAAAAGGTCGGGGAGCGTGGTGGCACCCGAGCGGCGGATGTCTTCCTGGTTGATGACGAAGACGGCCGAGGTGACGTCGGAGAGCGTCTGGCTCTTGCGGGCGGGGGAAAAGAGTCTGACCTGCAGCAACTGTTCGAGGCTCAGATCGGGGAGCGCCTGGTCGGGTGCGGCGGCAGCCCCCTCGACGGCGGTCTCGGTTGCGGTGGCGGGAAGCGGGAGGGAAAACGGGGAACAGCAGCAGGAAACGAAGACAAAAGCAACCCACAGCTGTTTTAAACGGCTCCGGTAATGGTAAGAGAGGCCGGACACTGCCATTAATGCTCCACGCGAAACCGCTGCTGATCTATTTCAGGTTGGAGGCGAGTCGAACTGTGCCAGTATCAATCCGACAGATACATCATCGTCGGCACTGGCCGCTAACCTATGACAGTATTAGGCAGTTGTAAAGAGATTTCGCAGTGCGGCTGATTGGTGAGAGCGGAGCCTTGCCCGCCGCCGGTCCGGCGAAAAAAGGTGCACCACGGGCGCCGGGTCTCGGCAGCCTGCCGGCACCCTCAATCGGCATCGACGATGCCTTCCCTGATGGCATAGCGCACCAGGTTCGCCATGTTGACGATGTTCAGTTTTTTCATCAGGTTGAGCCGGTAGCTCTCCACGGTTTTGGCGGAGATCCCCAGGTGCGCGGCGACCTCCTTGGTGCAGTTCCCCTCCGCCAGGAGGCGCAGCACCTCGTTCTCGCGGCGGGAGAGCTGGTTCTCGGCTTTGGCGGGCACCGGCTGCGGCTCCGCCGGAGGGGTGGTGATCAGCTCGATGAGGGAGGAACTGATGGTGGGGCTTAGGTGGTGCTTGCCGCCGACCACGTCGTGGATCGCCTGGATCAGGTCGGTGTGGGTACAGCTTTTGGAGAGAAAGCCGCTGGCTCCCGCCACCAGGGCGGCGGATACGTACTCCTTGGTGGTGTGCATGGAGAGGATGATGACCCGGGTCCCGGGGCTTTCCCTGGTAATCCTGCGTGCAGCTTCGATCCCCGTAAGACTCGGCATGGATATGTCCACGATGGCCACGTCGGGGGAGAGGGACGCGGCCAGTTCAGCGGCAGCCGCACCGTCGTCGGTCTCGGCAATCACCTGAAAATCCTCCTCCTGGCAGAGCAGGTTTTTCAGCCCGGTGCGGAAGATGGTGTGGTCGTCGGCGAGTAGCAGGCGGATCATAGGGTCTCCTTGGCGCTCTTTGTGGCGGGCCAGAGCGTGATTTCGATGGTCGTCCCGGCACCCGGCGCGGATTTAACGGTCAGGGTCCCCCCCAGGTAGTTGACCCGCTGCCGGATACTGGGGAGCCCGAACCCTTCCCGGCACCGTTCCGGATCAAACCCCTTGCCGTCGTCCTGAAGGTTCAAAACCAGGCGTTCGTCGTCCTGGAACAACAGGCAGGAAACCGTGGATGCCTCGGCATGCTTCCCCGCGTTGATCAGGAGTTCGCGGCAGAACTGGTACATGGCGACCGCGACCTCTTCGCCGAGCGGCTTCTTGTCCCGGGCCCAGGTGTTGAAGACGAAGTTGTAGCCGAACTTCTGCTCCAGCTTCTCCCCCAGGAAACCGATGGCCGATTCGAGCCCCAGGTCGTAGAGCAGAGGAGAGCTGAGGTCGAAGCAGAGATCGCGCAGGTCCTGGATCGAGTATTCGAGGATCGACTTCAGTTCCTGCAGCACCGGATGATCGGCGATCTCGCCCTTGTCGAGGACCGATTCCAGGTTCAGTTTCCCGATGGCAAGCCCCTGCACCACCTGGTCGTGCAGCGCCTGCGCGATGCGGCGCCGTTCACGTTCCTCGGAGAGGTTCAGCTCCGCGGTCAGTTTTTTGAGTTCCTCGACCGACTGTTCCAGCTGCTGGCGCAACTGCCGCTCGTGGGTCACCTCGCGGTTTGTCCCCTTAAGCCCGAGGATGGCCTGCTCCGGCCCGGTCACCAGGTGCCCTTCGTGGCGTATCCAGGCGGTGCCGCCATCCCGGCGCCTGATCCGGTATTCTTGCGGCGGCCCCTGGCGGTACTGCCCGAGGTCGGACGGGTAAAACGGCGGGGTGTCCTCCGGGTGCACGATGCGCACGAAGAGCTCGGGATCTGCCAGGAACTCCTCGTCCCGATAGCCCGTTATGGCCTGGCAGGAGGGGGACATGTAGATGAACCTGCCGTCGGGACCGACCCAGAACTCCCAGGCGGCGGTCTGGTCGGCGAGCGTATCGGAGTTCTTCTGGCCGTCGCGCAGCGGGCTTACCTCGGTCAAGGTCATCAAGCAGAGGTTGCCGGGTTCGCGCACCCGGGCCTGCACCTGCACGTGGACCGTCTGCTGCGCCGCGGTGCACAGGGCGAGCTCGCAGCTGATCGGCTCCGCCGGTTCGGCGTAGAGCTGCTTCAGCAGTGCGAGAAGTAGCGGGCGGCAATCCTCCTGTACAAACTCGCTGAAGGGGAGTTGCACCAGGTGCAGGCGATGCACACCCAAAAGCTCAGCGGTCGCGTAGCTGCTCTTGAGGACCCTCCCCTCGGTATCGAGGACCAGGTAGCTGATGGGGACGTGGGTGTGCAGCATGGCTGTTATTCCGGCGGGACCTCCCGGACGTGCCGGAGCCCGCAAGGCGGCGTTTTCCTCGTTCCGGTTCAGCGAGCCGAACCAGGAGTCGGAGCAGGTTTCGTCCCGGCGGCCATGGCGGCACATTCGTCGCGGGCCGCCCCGGACGGGGGACCTGGGGAAGCAGCGGGACGGCCTTCCTTGTCGGCGGCACGCCCCCCTCACCAGGCAGGACCGGTCCCCTCGAGCTGCCCTCACTACGAGCCGCAGGGGACCTTAGAGTCTTTTTAGCCTGTTCTGCGATCATTTACCAGTGATTTCGTGATCTTGGGGAAAAGAGACCTGGCGGTGCCGCCAACTATGCATCAGATGCCGCAAATCTCTTATACAGAGAATTCCTTAGTCCTAAGGAAAATCCGCGTGTTGGTCTCCTCGGACGACGCGGCGCCACATGAAAACCGTGCGGGTACCTCGCGTGGTGCAGCGAACAAGACCTTCTTCTCATGTGAGGTAGACCGAGTCGGGTTGAAAAAGAAGCCCAAAAGCAGCCGCATCAAGCACCGCGCAGGGAACAGGTTTACTTGGTTCGGCATTCCGGCGTTGGATGCCGTCGGGGAGAACCATTTGTGGTACGATCGCAAAAAAGTTTAGGCAAACACGAGGTGGGTCAGTACGATCCTAAAAAAGTTTGTATCGACGCGAGGCGATTGTTCCGATTCCAAAAACGTTTGTACCAACATAAGGGTGGTTCGTACGATTTCAAAAAAGTTTGTACCAACAGGGGGGTGGTTCGTACAATTTCAAAAAAGTTTGTACCAACGTGTGGTCGATTGGTACCATTTCAAAAACGTTTGTACCGACAAAGGGTCGATTAGTACGATTCCAAAAACGTTTTTACCAACAGAGGGGTAGTTCGTACGATTACAAAAAAGTTTGTACCAACGTGTGGTCGATTGGTACGATTTCAAAAACGTTTGTACCAACAAAGGGTCGGTTAGTACGATTCCAAAAATGTTTGTACCAACAGAGGGGTAGTTCGTACGATTTCAAAAAAGTTTGTACCAACGTGTGGGCGATTGGTACGATTTCAAAAACGTTTGTACCGACAAAGGGTCGATTAGTACGATTCCAAAAACGGTTGTACCAACAAGGGGGCGATAAGAACGATTCCCAAAAGTTGACACCATCGCGGAAAGTACAACAAAAAAGCCGCCCCCTGTCGCTGCGACAGGAGGCGGCTTTTACGCTTTACAGATCTCGTATTCGAATTTAGGTCCTCATCAAAGAACTGGCTATAACTGAGCATCACCGGTGGCTGGCATGCCAGAGCCTGGAGTCCGAAAAGAACAGCGGAGCGCCGTATTTCTCCTTCCCGAACTCCGCGATGATGCGCTGCCCCTTTGCCGGGTCGGTCAGCCAGGCCACAAACTGCAAAGCCTCAGCGTGGTGGACAGTCGGGAACTTCTTGGGGTTCACCGGGATGAGCGAGATGCGGTTCAAGAGCACCTCGTCACCTTCGACCAGCACCACCAGCTTGATGGCGTCCTTGAGGGAGTGATAGGTCGCCCGATCGATGACCGTGTAGGCCCCCCGCTGGTCGGTGTAGCGCAGGGTCGGAACGTTCCCCTCGTTCCCTTTCTCATAAACGGAGTACCAAGGCGCGCCGGGAATTACTCCGGTTCCTTTCCAGAGCTCAAGCTCCGCCACGTGGGTCCCGGACTTGTCGCCGCGGCTGACGAAAGGCGACTGACGGACGGCAAGCTGCTTCAGGGCTTCCTTGGCGCTCTTCATCCCCTTTATGCCAGCCGGATCCGCGGCCGGTCCCACGATGACGAAGTCGTTGTACATGAGGGGGATCCGCTCGGTACCGAACCCTTCCTTGACGAACGCTTCCTCGAGCGATTTAGCGTGTACCAGCGCCAGGTCGACGCTCCCCTTTTTCGCGATCTGCAGCGCCTCGCCTGTCCCGGCGCCGACGTGGCGCACCTGGATGCCGGTCTCCTTCTCGAAGGCGTCCTCGAGTACCGGCACAATGCCGGCATCGATGGGGCCGATGGTGCTCGCCATGAGCAGGAAGCCCTGATCGGCGCGGGCCTGGGAACTCCAAAACGCCAAGCTCAACAGTACAAGCGTTATTCCCGGCAGTAGCAGTTTCATAGATACCCTCCTTGAGAAATATCACGGTGGCTGGCTCTAGTATTTCAGCCGAACCTCTTGGGTTGCCTGCAATCCGTATCAATCCACCCGTTCTCCGTGCAGCAGCGACCAGTGGCGCAGGTTGCCGGGAAGATTGCTGCCGAAAAACCCGAAGAGCAACACCGCGGTAAGCACCGGCAACGCCAAATCGTGCTGGAAATGCACCAGGGCCAAAAGCCCCACGTGCACGAGCGCGAGCACTCCGCGCACCTGGTAGGGCCAGTGCCGGCTCTGCCAGATCCCGGAAAAGACCAGGGAACCGCCGGTGGCGATGGCCAGGGTGTGCCAGATATCCAGGCGGATGAAGGGGATCCCCAGCACCATCCCACCGAAGAGCACGCTGGTGGTCCCGACATGCCAGTAACGCAGCACGAGGTCGATGGCTTTGGAGAGTTTGGAGCGCTTCTTCTTGCGCGGCGCTTCGCTTTCCATGGCTACCCTCTTTTCTTCTGTGGATTAGTTACCGCTTCACCGCAACGCTCAGGTACCCTGCTCCGCCCGCCCCGGTTCCGGTCGCCACCACCAGATTTTTAAAATAAGAGAACTGGCCGTGGTAGCTCGTGTCGGCACCGGAGCTGAGTTTCCCCTGCGCGTCGAGTCCCAAGGCGAAGGGCGCCGGAGCAGTAGTGCTGCCGTCGGAGGCAAGGTAGCCGGAGAACGAGGCGTTGCCGGCGCTCCCTACCGTCTCGGTTGCCACGGCCCAGCCCGGTAGCGCCCCGGCGCTTGCCGCGAGGTAGGTGTAGCTTCCGGCCAGATCGCCAAGCTGGTAGTTCGTCCCCGTAGCGATAGTCGGCGGATGCACGAGCTGGATGATCCGCAGCAGGTAGGCGCCACGGCTGTCGGTCGCGGTTCCCACGATGGTCATCTTGTCCGCGGACATTACCGCATCGGTTAAAAGTGCCGCCGGTTGCGGGGTGACGCCTGCTTTCGGCGACTCGGAGATAAGCCCGTCGGCCGTGATGGTCATGCCGACCACCTTGGAGCCGGCCCCGGGAAGCACCTTGGCGCTTTGCGCTCCGATCGAGCTGTAGGTCTCCGCCTGATCCCGGCCGACCTGGAAGTTGCCCCACTCCCATTCGCTTACCGCGCCGCTGGAGATCTGGTGATAGACAACGAGCAGCGGCCCCGCGCCCGACTGGCCGGTCCCCTGGATGTCGGTGGCGGCGAAGGTGATCCCCGGCACCATCTTTTGCAGCACCACCATGAGCTGCCCCGAGGCGGTCGTGCCGGTGCCGACCAAAAGGTCGCGGAAGATGTTTTCGGAGAGGACGCCGTGGAAGCCTGCGGCCGCGCCGTCCTGCGAAACGGTGCCGTCCGAGGCGATGCTCATGGTGCTGAATAGATCGTTGGGAGCGGTAGTGCCGCCCGCGCTGTCCAGGAATGAGGCGACCGAAACCGCGCCGGAGGCGTCGATGTTCACGCTGCCGCGCATCCACTTCGCGCCGGAGCCGGAGATGAGTGCGTTGAAGCGCCAGGTCCCCACCAGGTCGGCCGGCAGGAAGATCCCGGCTGATGACGGCGCGGCGGACACCTCGCCGGAGAGCGGGCTGGAGCCTTTCGAGTTGCGGGCCACGACACGGAAGTAATAGGTCGTGCCGTTTTGCAGCCCCGTCACATCGGCGAAGGATCCGCAGGAATTCGGGATACTGGAGCTGGAGGTGGTCACGCCGGGCGAGCTCGCGTAGTAGATGTCATACGCCGTGGCGTTGGACGGCTGGGACCAGCTCACGCGAACGACCCCGTTTCCGGCGGTGGCTACCACGTCAGGGGCAGCAGGGACGCCGGGATCGTAACGCCAGGGAGAGGCGCCGCAGCCCCAAAGCCCCAGCGCGAGCGCTGTCAGGATAAGTATCTGGGCGATGATTTTTCCGCCGTGCTTCATCGTTTGGTTCCTCCAGAGGTGGTTCCTGCCGCGGGTTGCGGCAGCGCGCGTTTAGAGACGGAACTCCACGCCGCCGTAGACGAACCTGCCCGGCTGGGGGAAGCCGTAGCTGGTCTCGTAGTTCTGATCGAAGAGGTTGTCGGCCCCGACATAGAGGTTCGCCTTGCCGCCCCAGACCTGCTGGTTCAGCTTCAGGTTCACCAGGGTGTAGTCGTTCAGCTTCGCCTTCTGCACCGGCTGCACGTTGTTCTTGGTGTAGGCGTACTGGTTCCCGACGTAGCGCACCGAGGCGTAGGGGGTGAAACCGCAGGCGCAGTCGTACTTCCCTTCCAGGACGATCACGTGCTCCGGGGTGTACTGCTGCTCCTCCCGGCCGGCCCGGGAACGGTCCTCGGAGTGCAGGTACGAGTAGCTGCCGCGCAGCAAAAGGTTCTTAACGGCACGGTTGGCAACAGAGAGTTCCGCTCCGGCGAAGCGCACCTCGGCAAGGTTCACCTTCCTGCCGACGTCCTGGTTGGTCTGCACCAGGTTCTCGACCGTGGTGTAGAAACCGGTAAGCGCAGCCGTGGTTTCCAGGGGGAGTTTCTGATCCACTCCAGCCTCGTAGGTGTGGGAGCGTTCCGGCAAAAGCTGAGGGTTGCCGTTGTTGAATGTGTCGTAGAGATCCCCAAGAGACGGGAAGCGCACGTTGCGCTTGAAGGAGGCCTTCAGACGCGTCGCCGCTGTGAGATCGTAGCTGGCCCCGAAGAGCGCGCTGTAATCGTCAAGGGTCACTTCGCTTCTCGCCTGCCAGTAGTGGCCGTAGCCGGCGACCAGGTTGAGCCCGGGCAGCGGCGAAAATTCGTACTCGATACCAGCGGAGTAGATCTGCTGTTCGGGGTGCTCGGTGTCTGCCGTGCCGATGATGGTGTAGGTATCCCAGGCGTCGTTTTCGGCCGAGAGCGACAGCGCGAGCGAGCCCGCAGGACCGAAATCGTATTTGGGCTGCAGCGTGACACCGGTGATGGTGGATATTGCCTTCTGCTGCAGGTTCACGGCAGCGTAGTCGCGGCTGCCGTACTGGTTCTGCAGTTCGTCGTGTTGGGTGAACCACGTCCAGCCCCTCAGGTTGAGGTGCTGGGTCGCAGCGTACTCGCCCGCCAGCTGCAGCGACAGGGTCGAGTAGTCCTGAACCCGCTGAAATTTCGTAGTGTTGGCAAAGAGGTCGGCGCTGTCGTTGATAGCAGTCGCCGGCTTGCCGTAGGAGCCTTGCGCATAGTTGACGGTGAGCCCCAGGGCGAGGTCCTGGTTCGGGGTGAACCCGACGGTCCCCAATAGGCTGTTGCGCTCATGGTCGCTGTTTTTCCGGTAACCGGAGCCCTGCTCGACGGTCGGCCGGAAATCGTCGGAAAGCGGGAAGCCGTCCACCTTTTGGGCGTTACCGCTGAAGAAGTAGTTGAAGCGATCGCTCGCGCCGGAGACGGAGGCCTTCGCCTGGTACGGCTCGTGATCGCCCGTTTCGACGCCGACCATCCCCTGGGTGCGCTGCATCCCCTTCTTGGTGATGATGTTGATGACGCCACCCAATCCACCCTGCCCGTAGAGGATCGAACTCGCGCCGGAAGTCATTTTGATCTCGGCGATGTTTTCCGTGGAGATCGCGGTCGGATCGAACTGCTGGTCGAACGCGGAGTTCAACGGGATGCCGTCCAGCAAAAGAACCACGTGCCGGGTCTTGAAGCCCCTGATATCGATGCGCGGCACCCCTTCTCCGCCGTTGCGGATGTTGACGCCCGGCAAAAGTGCGATCGCTTCATCGAGGGTCCTGGCGCCGCTGGTCTCGATGTCCTTCGCAGTCACCATGCGCACCGTTTCGGTGGCCTGAACCCCTTCGCCGGGTGCCGAGACCACGATCTCGCCCAGGTTGTAGCGGTCGGAGGTGGAGTCTTCTGGCTGTGCGGCAAACGCAGGGCTTCCAAGCAACGGGAGTAGGTTGAGAATGGCGAGGGTCGACAGGAGTGGCTTCTGTTTCATGTTTGCACCGGAAATAGAGGTGCTGCAGAGACCGGAGCTTCGTCCCTGCAGCACCAGGATTAGAAATTCAGTTACTGGATCAGGGCCGCCTTCGCGTTGGTCTGCGGTTGGCCTTCGCCAGCCGAGTTGGAGGCCGTGACAACAAACCAGTAGTTGAGGCCGGACGTCAGACCGGTCACCACGTACGGCGAAGTGACGTTGGTTATTGCGTTGTTTGCTGCTTTGACGGTGCTACCGGCAACCTGCGGAGAGGCGGGAGCCTGCAGGTAGTAAATGGTGTACGAAGTCGCGTTGCTCACCGCCCCCCAGGTGATGGTCGCCTGTCCGGAGCCTGCGGTGGCAGTAACCGCGGAAGGATTGGTCGGGATCTGAACCGGGACCGCAGGGGTCGTCGTTTTGATTGCCGAGAGTTGGCTTTCCCCGCCGAGATTGACAGCGGTCACGGCGAAGTAGTAGGCGGTACCGTTGGTAAGACCGTTGATAACCTGGCCGTTGGTGGCGCCGGTGATCTTTTGCAGAACGTTAGTCGTAGTCGTGAAGGTCGCAGAAGTCGAGATGTAGATGTTATAGGAGACGGCGTCGGTTGCGTTTGTCCAGCTCACCGTCGCCGTGGTATCTCCGGGTGACACCGATATCCCTTTCACCTGGGCGGGCGCAGCCGGGACCGGTATCGCGCTGACCTCGTTTGACACCGGGCTCTCTCCACCGCCGTTGACGGCGGTCACCACGAAATAATAGGTAGTGCCGTTGGTAAGGCCGGTGACCGTGCTCGGCCCGGCGAGGTTGGCGACTTTGGTTCCGGTAGCGGTCGTGACACCGGCGCTGGTGCCGTAGTAGACGTTGTAGCTGATGGCAGTGCTCACCGGGGTCCAGTTAAGGGCGACCTGCTGATCGCCGGCGCTTGCAGACACGCCCGTGAGTGCCGCAGGTGCGGCAGTGGTGCTTGAACTGCCGCAGCCAGCCATGGCCAGCACGAACAGGGCGAGGCAGAATGCCGCCAGAATTCCATTCCATTTCTTCAAGTGCTTCATCGTTCCTCCTAGGGTTAGGCAGGTTAAGGTTGAGATTAAGGTCGAAAAACCAGCCCCTCAGTTAGCCTGCCATTGGTTGAGAAATAACCTGCCAGATCAACTTTTCCTGAATTTCAAAGACTCTCGACACAATTACCAAGCGCTACGGTTGACCTTGCGTCCCCCCGTTTCAAAAAGGTTCCTCGGGAAATTCCTGGGAAGAACCACCTTTAGACGACAACAGGGCTAGTAGGCTCCCCCCTTTGGAAAAGGGGGGTCGGGGGGGATTCGGTTTGCGCCAACCTTATGACCCACTCTCAAAGGATGTCCAAGGCAGCAGATGACGAATGATCTGCTCGATTTCTCCGCTTGCAAGAAAAGACGAATCCCCCCTGCCCCCCCTTTTCCAAAGGGGGGAACGTGAGATCAGCCGCAGCGCTACATGGAAAGGTGCTCTAAGTTTCCCAGGAACTCTCTGGAATTGCCCCGATTTCGTGGACAGTCGGTTAAGCGGCTAGGTTGAGTTGATCGACCTCGAACGGGGTCCGATACCCCAGCGAGGAATGAATCCGTTTGCGGTTGTAGAACCGCTCGATGTAGTCAAAGATGCTTTGCCGAGCC
>NZ_BLXX01000009.1 GCF_014193515.1 Geomonas silvestris
CAGGCTAAGGCCTTGCTGGAACTGAAGACGGTTCATTTTCACGGCACACTCCTATGAGGAAAATTGCCGTGATTATGCATGCTACCAATGGCAGAGAATGTCGCACTAGCCGCAGCAGCGGAAGATTCGCGCTAATCAGGATAGAAAATAAGAAGAGGTGGGCGGTCAGGTACCAGCTTACTCTTGGTTTCCTTTCCTTCGGAAAGTTGGCCATATGGGATGATCTCGACCCGAAAAAATGGCCGAGTCTCCTCTGCCATCCACTCCTCCAAGAGATATTTTCCGGTGGGTCAGGGAAGGGAGGGAGTCTCTTCCCTGAGGATTATGACGTAGATGCTCATTCACAGGCTGAACTGCCAGTGGTCTTCGATGCGGACTCTTCTCAACACAGTGCCCTCATCGATGTCCTTTCGGGAAAGAACCTTGTTATCAATGGCCCCCCCGGCACAGGAAAGTCACAAACCATCACAAACGTGATAGCCGCCGGGCTTAAGGAAGGGAAAAGTATCCTGTTTGTGTCCGATAAGCTGGCCGCGCTTGAGGTTGTCCGCCACCGATTGAACAAGGCGAACCTCGGCTGCTTCTGTCTGGAGCTCCATAGTCATAAGACGCAGAAGAAAAAGCTCTTGGGGGAGATTCAGGATCGCATCGATACGATATTCCGTCCTCCGCAGCAGTTGCAGGATAAGATTCTCACCTTACGTCGGCACAAAAAGGAGCTGAACCGCTATGCCGAACTGATGTCGTTGGTCATTGGCAACAGGTTGAACCTCAGTGTCCACGACATCTTCTGGCGCAATGAGAAGCAGCGTCAAACCATCGGCGACTTCGCCACCGCTGTTCAGTCAGTCTTCCTTGCGGATGCCTCGCACTGGACCTATGATGACATCGAATTAAGGCGGGCCAAGCTTGATACTCTCGGACAGTTGTACGAGAGCATTGGCGCCTTCGATCTCTCACATCCCTGGTGGGGGTTTACGGCAAACCCCTTTGCTCCTGGAGATGATGAGACCATTGGCCGGATCATTTCCGAGGCCTTGGCCTTGGCGGATAAGCTACTCCTTCATGTGCTGGAATATCAGGAAAAGGTAGGGGATCAGAAGGAGCCGTCACTTGCCGCTTTACGTACTTGGCATGAGACAATGACTGAGTTGCCGGCGCCTCCAGAGAATCTTAAGGCTGACCTTCTCCCGAAGGCTTTTAACTTGCAGGACCCATTGGGGAAAAAGAGCACGGATCTTCTGAACCAGGTGGTCCACAAGGTCCAAATGGCTAGGGAGCTCAATGAGAAAGCTGATGGTCTACTCTCTCCTGTATGCGATTTGGACTGGAAGACGGCGGAGCCGATACTGGCGGCTGCCCGTAAGGAACTCTCTCCGTCGGCGCTGGCAGCTCCTCTGGAGTTGCTGCGCGAATGGCAAACCGCTGCAGAAACCTCAATCGAGGAATTCGGCGCAGCATGTGCTCCAACTTACAGCTTTACACAAGTTACCCCTTCACTACTCCAGAACCTGCAGCGGAAGTTAGTCGAGATGCATCCGCTGGTTGTGCATGATCGAACTGTAGAAAGTATCAGAGAAGGAGCAGCTATTCTATCGCGGGAAATATCCCGTTTAGAGGCCTCGCTGCTACAGGTGGAGGAGATTGCCAAGAAACGAAATATCGATTTCAACGGCTCCCCCTCGGCTCTCGCTAGCCTCAGGTGCAGCGACGGTATAGAGGGGATAGTTGCCGGTGTTTCCATCGACGACGGTGTACTCGCGAAGGCATCTGAGGACACAGATTCCCTGCCGCTCGATCTGCCCCTTTTCCAATTGGATGCAATCTACAAAGAGCTAAGGAGTCTCGCTGCTCGGGTCAGTCGCGCCGTCGATGAGGCGGGAGAGTACGCCCGGCAGCTGGGCCTGCCGTTCGACGGGGCATGGCGGTCACTGATGCACCTAAGCGTCTTGGCACGTGTCTCGGCTGAGGCTCCCGCCGATCTTTTAGACTTCCGGCGGCCTTCGCTGGCGTATCACCGAGTTGCGGAGCTGATGTCAACGGCTGAGGAGGCACAGAAATCAGAGAAATCCCAACGAGAAGCTCTTCACGTGCTTTTTCACCTCGACGCGCTCCCCTCCCAAGAGGAGCTGAAAAGCGCCATCCGAGCCTTCAGACGAGGGGACGGGCTCTTCAACTTTTTGAGCAGCGAATGGCGCAACGCGAGGAAACTTTTTCAAGGGATTTCCAAATCGAAGCAGAAGCTAAAAGCATCAGAGTATGAGGCTCAACTCTCATCCATCGTTAGATGGCAGGAAGATTGTGCTGCATTTGTCGAGAACTCCGACTTTAAGGAAACCTTCGGTCCCCTCTTTACCGGTATGAACAGCGATTTCGGAAAGGTGCGGCGACTGCACCGATGGTATTCGGAGAGCCAAGGGGAGATGTTGCGATACCCCGGGTTGCTGGAGTCATGCGATCTTTCGGCCCTCGACTCAAGGAAAATCCTGCAACTCGCCGCTCTCTCGCACCGTTTGCAAGAAATTGCCGGCGAGACGGTTGTCTGCAGCCAGAAGGCTGGTGACCTCGTTCCACCACTGAAAGATCGTCTTGATTCATTGCTGCAGAGGGAAGGATGGAATGCTTTCGTTTCCGAACTACATGAGCTGTCGGATCGTTTAGAAAGAGCCGTGGACACCCTTTCGCAGTACGTGAGGCCGCACGTTGCGCCAAAACGAGCCTTGGAGATTCTGAACGCGAAGAAAGAGCTCTTAGCCGTCAGGGGGGACTTCGATGCCCTGGAAACGGGCGTTCAGAGCATAGCCCATGACGTAGGCCGACTCCTTCCGGGGATCGAAACTATTCCCTGTAACTATTGGAAGGAGTTCCTTGGCGTGGTTTCCGGCATCGGGACCTCAGCTTGTACCTTGGCCGAAAACCTTTCTGTCTTCGGCGTCGGAGCGGCCACGGTCGGTGATCTCGTTAACTTCGTCGACTTGAAGGTACGAATAGATGCGGCTCTCCAGAAGTTTGCTGCCTTGCCGGAAGGGAATCACGTAGGGGGGTGGGAAGCCTATCTTTCGGCGGTTTCGGCGCGCGTGGCCGCTGCCGCCTCAGTCACTTCTCTCTTGATCCGAGCCGGACGGGACGGGAAGACAACCGAAGAGGTGACTACGGGCCTAATCGCGCGGCAAGATGCGGAGAATATTATCTGCGGCATTGCGGGTGATCCTGCAGTGACGGCTATGCTTGGCGACGTTTTCGAAGGCATTGAAACCGATCTCGATTCCCTGACAGCAACGGTAGCTTGGGGGGCGAAGGTGGCGGGGAACCTAGCCATCCGGAGTTCATTGCTGCAAAGATTTCTGCTACAGCCGGAGGCTGTTGGGAATTTTGCTTGGGCGGCAATTCAGCTTTGCGAGATCGTCTCCCTGCGCGACAATGTGCGGGGAAAGGTAAATGAACTGGAGCGTTTCGGTACGATCAAACACAACGAATGGTATTCCTCTGTAACAGGAAAAGAAACCTCGATTTTGGCAAGCACTGTCTTTGAGAAAGTGAACGCTGCTGCTAGCCATGTACCGGCAGTTCTACCTTGGTCGAAGTATATTTTTGAGCGGGAACAGAGCAAGAAACTGGGGCTGGGGAATTTTGTACATTTCTTGGAGCAAAAGGCACTGGTTCCGGGCGTGGTCGGGGCAACCTTCGAGTATGTAACCTACCGCTCCATTGGACGAAAAATTTATAAAAAATACCCGGAGTTGGAGAACTTTATTGGAACCGTTCACGAGAACATCCGTTCAGAGTTCGCGGCTCTCGATAAAGAGATCATCAGCCTGACTGGAAAAAGTTTTGCTCATGCTATCGACAGGGCGAAAACGGTTCCTGAGGGTTATAGTGGTTACCGAGCGTCCGATCGGACTGAGATGAACCTGCTCCGCAACGAGTTGGGTAAGCAGCGTCGGCATATTGCAATTCGCCAGTTGATCAGGCGTGCCGGCCGAGCTATACAGGCCCTGAAACCGTGCTTCATGATGGGGCCCCTTTCGGTAGCACAG
The DNA here is from genome assembly GCF_014193515.1 of Geomonas silvestris. Lineage (GTDB taxonomy): Bacteria > Desulfobacterota > Desulfuromonadia > Geobacterales > Geobacteraceae > Geomonas > Geomonas silvestris. The sequence continues at coordinate 4,038 of NZ_BLXX01000009.1, forward strand.
TACCTGGAGCAAGGTTGCCTCGAGTTTGATATGGTGGTAATGGATGAAGCCTCCCAGTTGCGTCCCGAAGATGCTCTGGGGGCGGTAGCCCGCGGTAAGCAACTCGTGGTCGTGGGGGATCCAAAGCAGCTTCCGCCGACCAATTTCTTCGACCGGATGCTCGATTCCGGCGATGAAGACGACGACGAGGCTCCTGCTGTACTGGCTGGTTCTGAGAGCATATTAGATATCTGTTCGCAGCTTTTTCATCCAGTGCGTACCCTCAAGTGGCACTACCGCTCCCAACATCAATCCTTGATCGCCTTCTCCAACTTCCACTTTTACAATAGCAAGCTCGTGGTCTTCCCTGCGCCCTTCGAGAGGAACAGCAGGCTGGGTGTGAGGTACCGCTACGTCAAGAATGGAGTCTATAAAGACCGGCAAAACGTGCCGGAAGCGCAGTGTGTCGTTGACTCAGTTATCGACCACATGGTGAAATTCCCCGAGGAGTCTCTCGGTGTCGTGACGCTTAACCAGACTCAGCGTGAACTCGTGGAAGACATGCTGGACAAAAGGCTGCGCAATCTTCCTGAAGCCCAACATTTCATTGAGGATTGGGAAAAAAATGGGTGGCCTTTCTTTGTTAAAAACTTGGAAAATGTCCAAGGGGACGAGCGTGACGTTATTTTCGTCTCTACCACATTCGGAAAAGCTCCAGGCGCCGAAAAACCTAGGCAAAACTTCGGGCCGATTAGCCGTCCTGATGGGTGGCGGCGTCTAAATGTTCTCTTCACTCGGTCACGTCGGAAGCTCGAACTCTTCACCTCCATGCTTCCAGAAGACATTGTCATAGATACGAAGACTCCTGATGGAACGAAGGCTCTTAAGGACTATCTTGATTTTGCAAGGCGTGGAATACTTACTGATACTAACCTCTCCGAGCGTGAGGCGGACTCCGACTTTGAGCTTGCAGTTGGTGATTTCCTGCGTTGCCGCGGCTATGAAGTCGTCCCCCAACTTGGTGTCGCTGGGTTCTTTATCGATCTTGCCGTGCGGAATCCGGATCGTCCCGGTGAATATCTGGCAGCTATAGAATGTGACGGTGTCACCTATCATTCGAGCAGATCTGCACGTGATCGGGATCGGATACGGGAGTCGGTCTTGGAATCCCTTGGATGGAAGGGGCGCATTTGGCGAATTTGGTCTACCGAATGGTTTTATAATCCAAGAAAGGAATCCGCAAGGCTTCTAGAGTTCCTTGCGTGTCGCCGCGCAGAGTCTGCTGCCGAACCTGCCTCGGAATTCGAGTACGAGGAGTTTGTGGAGGATTTGCCGGGGATAGAGGGGGCACGCGCCACAGAAACCACAGTAGAGGCTCTTGGGGCTGAGGTGGACGTGTCCCCTACCGTCGAAGATCTGTATGTGGAGGTTGGAGACACGGTTACCTATTGTGCCCTAGATAAACCTGATCAGAAGCACACAGTCATGATTGTCGATAGCGAAAGCAATGCGCGCCTGAATCTCATAAACGAAAGCACACCATTAGCTCTGGCCCTTCTTGACTGCACAGTCGGTGATGAAACTGAGCTTGAGGTGAAGGGGAGCCCTGTGAGGGTGTTACGGGTCCTTAAGATACAGCGAAAAGGTTGAGGGGGGGGGCAGTCAGATTCGCCCTCCTGATTGCATTGGGCGGAACCGGAGCAGGAAGCGTCGGACTTCAGGAACTTCCGAAGGGGCAGAGCTTGACATTGCCTTTACCTAAGGCTGTAACGATTTCATTCACTACGCAACGTAAACCGGGGTTGTTTTCTATGTCTTTCTTAAGCCTTACGTTGACATTGGAAACCCCTGGGTTACTCCGTTGCCACGGGAAGATCTGTTGCAGGCGGGGTAACTATGGCAGATGTTCTATTCACTGCTGACCATTTCAATCTCAACCGTCCTTGGCTCCTGCAGGCTCTCATAAGGGGGCGCTAGTATGCGTGATTCGCTGGCTATCCTGTTGGCAGCAGCTGGTATTTCCGTCCTCGCCTGGGCCTTCTGGCACTTCGCCGGTGGCCGCGGGGTGGATATCCTCACCTCATTCCTGCTCCTGATCCTTACGGCAGACAACATCAGACTCAGACGCTGCTTAAGAAATAAAACGATTGTCGCAGCCGGGTCGGCGCAAATCCAGAACGACTCCCGGTCGGGCTGAGGGGAGTGGAGCGGAGTCGAAGGTCCCCAGACGAACTAAGGGCTCGCGATACGTTTTCGCGAGCCCTTTTTTGTTGTCTGCTTGGCCGAAATCGCCTTGGCTTTCAGGCTTGCCCCCGGGCACTCTTTAGCCGGACCCGGAGGGCGGGTGCTTTTCTCGAGGGGAGCGCTACTGTCGGCGCTCGGTCCTGTGCAGGCGCAGTTCCTCGGCCACCTTCCCGTCCGCCCCTGCCTCGAAGCGCTCCAGTCTCTGGTGGATAAGCTGCAACTGTGCGCTGTTTTTCTCCATGATGTCTTTCAGAATGAGCTGCAGCTCGGTTCCCCGTTTGCCTGCCTGGCCCGTGAGGAGCTGCTTGCTCACCAGGTGCTCGAACCTGAGGACGGCTTTAAGCGTATCCATGGGGGTGAGGCCTGCCGCGTCGATCTGCTCGGCAAGGCGTTCCACCAACTGCAGCACCTCGGTAAGCCCGCTGCCCCGTCTGCGCTTGATCTCGACCAGCGCCTTAGCTAGCGCGGACTCGTGATCCTGGTCGTGGCCCATCATGGCATCGAGGAGCTTCTTCAACTCAGGATCCCTGCAAATCACCACCGAATTCGAGTGGAACTTTCCCGCCTGGTTTTCCAGCTTGATGGCGAGCATCAGGGCCTGCTCCGGATCCAGGTATCCGGTACGCATCCTTTCCAGAAGACGGTCCATCGCTTCGAGCGCCGCCTGGGTGTCGGTGTCGTTTACCGACAGGCCGGCGACATCGCTTCGCTTCAGCTTGGCGAGCATCTTGAACTGCGCCGCGTGGGCCTCCTCTTCACGCGCAGTCTTGAACCAGAGCGTCTGTATCTCCGGGAACTCCGCGTGCATCTGGGCAAACCTCTGGTAGACCTGGGCGCACTTCAGTTCTATCTGCGCGCAGCGATCCAAAATCGCCAAGAGATCGGAGGGGAGGCGGGTGCTGTCCTTTCCGCCGGTAGTAGCCGTCATCGTTAACCCTCCCTGTGTGGAACCGTAGGAGAGGTTATAACCTGCCGGGGGTGTTACTGTCCAGTGCTAGTGGGGGCGGCTCGACATAACGCCTTCCCGTGTGCGGCTGTTTCCCGCCGGCTTCACGGTACCCGGCTATGGTGCCAGGTCTTGAAAAAACACTTTTTGTCGAGACTGTCTTGATGATCTGGCTTACCGTTTTTCTCGGTACCCGGGAATAGGAAAGCGATTGTCGCCGGAGCTCTCCGCGTGCTATAAGCACTGGGGTGAGCCACGGGACTTCCTGTGATCTTTTCGTGCCCACCTACAGGAGTTACACCGATGTCGTTTGCCTCTCTTGGCCTGCACCCCGAGCTTTTGAACGCCCTCGCCGACCAGTCCGGCTTCCAGCACCCGTACCCGATTCAGAAAAAGGTCATCCCCGCAATCCTTAAGGGGAGGGATCTCCTTGCCATCGCAAAGACCGGTTCCGGCAAAACTGCCGCCTTCGTGCTCCCCTTGCTGCAGCTCATCCGGTCCCAGGCCCCCGAGGCGCGGGGGACGCTCAGGGTTTTGGTCCTGGTGCCGACCCGCGAACTCGCCGCTCAGGTCGAGGGGGTGGCGAACCGGTTCGCCCGCCATCTGACCCCCCGGGTGAAAACCGGTGCGGTCTTCGGCGGGGTAGCCATCAACCCGCAGATGATCCTCCTGAAAGGGATCGAGCTCCTGGTCGCCACCCCCGGCCGGCTTCTCGAGCTGGTCGCCAAAAGGAGCGTCCAGCTCTCGGGCGTAGCCGCCTTGGTGCTGGACGAGGCGGACCGGCTCTACGGGGACGATTTCCGCGAGGAACTCGGTCAGGTTCTCGCCCTTTTGCCGCAGAGACGGCAGAACCTCATGTTCTCGGCGACCTTCGCTGCGGAGCTGGAGGGGCTCGCGGCGAGCCGGTTGAGGGACCCCCTGCGGGTGGAACTTGGGGAAGAGCCCTCGCAACCGGGGCTTATCGCCCAAGATGTCTACGAGGTCGCTGCCGCCCGCAAGGGACCCTTGTTGCGGTTCCTGATAAAAGACGGCGGCTGGAAACAGGTGCTGGTCTTCACCTCGTCGCAGCGCAGGGCCGACAACGTGACGAAGAAGCTGTGTGACAACGGTATCGCCGCGGCCACCTTCCACGGCGGCATGAGCCAGGGGGGGAGAACCGCAGCACTTGCTGCCTTCAAAACCGGGGAGCTGCGGGTGCTGGTCGCCACGGACCTGGCCGCGCGCGGGATTGACGTGCCGTATCTCCCCCATGTGGTCAACTACGAACTCCCGCGCTCGCCGACCGACTACCTGCACCGTATCGGCAGAACCGGGCGCGCCGAGAACCCCGGTGTCGCGGTGACGCTGCTTGCCCCCGAAGAGCTGCAACACTTCAGGGTCATCGAAAAGCGGCTCGGCAGGCGGCTTCCCCGCATCGACAGCAGCGAGTTCGACCTCTCCGGTTGCTGAGCCGTACGGGCTCTCCGCTGCCAAGGCAAACGCCGGTGCCAGGCTGCACTGTGGCAACTTTATCCACCTGAGGACTTCCTCTTTGATCCTTTGCGAGCTGTCAGCCGAAAAAAGCCCGAAGCCATTGTGGCTTCGGGCTTTCTCTTTACTTCGTGATGTAGCTTGACCAGGGACATCGCTCGGTACAATTCCACGAGAGGGTGCCGCATGGCGCCGTGAGGGCGGCACTCACTTCAGTTGACTGTCTTTACTACCTCTCCGATTGTAGAGGGCTTCCGCTTTCAGCTTTTTCTCGTGTTCCGATTGGCATCTCACGCAATACCGGACACCCGGCAGCGCCTTGCGGCGCGCTTCGGGTACGGGATCCTCGCATTCCGCACAATGCGTCAGACTCTCCCCGTGCGGTAACCGGCTCTTGGCCAACTCGAGCGCGGAGTCTACCGTGGCGTCTATTTGCTCCTGAACAGCCTCGTCACGCGACCAACCTACCGCCATGACTCTTTCCTTTTGGGGTAGGCGGTTCGCGGGGGGGAACGGCCGCCTCCCTAAGCGGCCTCGCCGGCCCGCTTCCATCGACGGTGCACCCAGTACCACTGGGTGGGGTGGGCCGCCACGAAATCTTCGAGGTAGCGCGACAGGGCCTGGATCTCTTCCCTGATCCCTTCCTCGCTCAGGTCCAAGCCGAACTGGTGTTCGGGAAGAAAGGTGATCACGTGCCGCTCACCTTCCCGGTGGATAAAGACGGGAACCAGCGCGGCTCCGCTTTTGCGGGCGATCTGCACCGGGGCCTTCGAGGCCCAGGCCTTGCGCCCCATGACATCGATGAGGACGCCGTCTTCGGGAGAGGCCGCCTGGTCGGCGAGCAGCCCCACGAAATGCCCCTGCTTCAGTACGGTCAGCATCGCCCTGAGAGCACCCCTCTTGTAGATGACCCGGCTCTTGTAGTGCATGCGCATCCGTTCGATCATGCGGTTCAGATACGGGTTCTTCTGCCGCCTGGCAATAACGGCCCCGTCGCCATGGAAGCGGCTGAGGGCCAGCGCCATCAGCTCCCAGTTGCCGCAGTGACCGCTCAGGCAAATTACCCCCTTCCCTTTGTCCCTGGCGGCCTCGAAGTGCTCGCTTCCGCGCATTACCACGTTGGCGACCACCTCTTCCCCCACGTCGTGGTAGAGCCGGCAGACCTCTATAAGGGACCGCCCCATATTGTCGAAGGTCCCCTGGACCAGTTCCTGGACATCCCCGCAGCAGGGAGCCCAAAGCGGATGGCGCTCCAGAAAGGGGAGGGCGCGGTTTATGTTGTCGAGCGCGATCATGCGGCGCGCGGCGAGGAGGCGGCAGATGGCAAAACCGACGGTGGCGCCGCAGCGCTCCAGGAAGACGGCAGGCATCAGCGCGGCGCCCAGGGTGAGGCCATAAAATGCGACGGCTTGAGCCGCCCAGAAGATTCGCTTCATATCCGCCTCTCTCTCAGGCCTTTCGGCACGCTGAGCTGTAAGCATCCCCGGTAGTTCACCCGATAAACCGTCGATCCATAATGCAGGTGTATAAATGTAATAGCAATAATATTATTTGTACGGGCGGGAGACTCTGTATTTTGAACGAACAAATTGATTCAAGTCGCCGGTAATATTCAATTTGATCCAGGAGCGAATCCTTTTTTAAAGGATCGAAAAGCTCATGTCTCCAGATATTTACAGTTTATTCGTGATGTCAATAACCTTGCGCTGCCGCTTCAAAGCTGATAATGTTGATTAAATTCTAAAATGTTTCGGATTAAAACAGAAAATATGGGAGACAGAAAGCACATGGCAAACGGAAGAGTTAAATGGTTTAACGACAGTAAGGGGTTTGGCTTTCTCGAGCAGGAAAATGGCGAGGACGTTTTTTGCCACTTTTCCGCGATCAGTGGCGACGGCTTTAAATCACTGGTCGAGGGGGATGACGTCACCTTCGATGTGACCAAAGGGCCGAAAGGTCTGCAGGCTACCAACGTGAAAAAGCTCTAGAAACCACCCAGCGCCAAAAACGGCGCGATCTGCAGCCGTCCCATCACCGTTGCAACGGGCCGAGGCCCCTGAAGTTCGTCAGGGGCCTCGTTTATTTTCGCCTGCCGCCCATGTCCGGTGCCAAACCAGGTTAGGAGAGGAAAATGTCCATCAAACGAGGTGACGTAGTAAGCCATTCCGAGGCAAATGCATGGGGCATAGGCAAGGTGGTTGAGGTGACTCCCCTCAAAGCGACCGTTCATTTCAACGACGGAATGATCCGGAAGATAGTCAACTCCCACTGGGAATGTCTTCTGCCGGCTCTGTCGTCGTTGTACCTCCCGGATTCCGGTGCCGGCCAGGAGGTCGCGGCAAAGACGCCCATCAAGGTGAAAAAGGTGAAAAAAGAGAAAAAGTAAACGGCCCGCAGCTTCCGAAGGGGCAGAGCTTCCCTTTTGCAGGCCTTTTTCAGGCCGTTACCTTTGGTAAGACCCCTGTGGGAGGGGAGCCGGCAGCTCCAGGCGAAAGAAAAGGGCTTCCGAGAATGCCTCGGAAGCCCTTTTCTTGTCTAAGCCCGTTATCGCTCTAGTTGTCCCCGCTCGTTTGTGCCTTAGAACTTCTAAGGGGTCAGAGCTTGACATTGCCCTTATCTAAGGCTGTAGCGACTTCATTCACTAACGTAAATCGGGGTTGCTTTCTATGTCTTTCTTGAGCCTTGCGCTGACCTTGGAAACCCCTGAGTCACTGAGCCCGAAGTGTCTACCAATCTCTTGCGAGCTTGGCGCCTGATCGACCGTCTGTCTGGTGCGGCGCCCTCACCCCGACCCTCTCCCGGTGGGAGACGGAGAGCGTGCAAAAAAAGGATTAGACCCTCGTGTCACGACAGGTATTCGGCAACAATCGCCTCGCCCCGTTTTACCTGCTCCATAACTTTCTGACTTATGCTGCGATTATCATCCCTGATGAGTTCGACCAGCCGCATGATGCGTTTGGCCTCGGATTGGCTATCGTACTTGGCACTCCATAAAATCATCTCGAAAAGCACGGGGATAAGATCCAGACCCTTCTCGGTCAGCCAATAGCTTTCCTTCCTGCCATCGGTTTCGTGCTCCTCGCGCCGGAGAATGCCTGTCTCAACCAGGTGATCCAGGCGCGAGGCCAAGATGTTGGTGGAGAATCCTTCTTCCGATCTGAGAAACTCCCCGTAGCTGTGCTTCCCTCGAAACACAATATCCCGAAGGATCAGCAGCGCCCATCGGTCTCCAAATGCCTCCAGCCCATAATTGACGGGGCAGTGCGATCGAAGGTTGTCCTTGGTTTTTTTCATAGCCCCATGGTAGATATTTTCACTTGCAAAATGCAAGTGAAAAGCGCACCGTTTGAATCAGGGCACACAACAGGAGGTAATGATCATGGTAGACATCGTACATCGAATCGGGATCAAGTCCCCCGCAGCTCAGGTATATAAGGCACTGACATCCCTGGAAGGACTAAGAAGCTGGTGGACCGAGGAAGTCCTTGGAGAAACGCAGATCGGAGGGAAGATCGAATTTCGTTTCTGCGCCCAAACGGGCGAGCTCATAGGGAGCATGGTTATGGAAGTGCAAGAGCTCAACGACAGCAAGGGTGTGCGCTGGCGCTGCGAAGCGGGGCCGGAGGAATGGGTGGGGACCGAGATCACCTTCCAGCTGTCTGAGCAGGATAACCAGACCATCGTACTTTTCGGGCACAGAAACTGGCGCGAGGCGGTTGAGGCTACCTATCATTGCAGTATGAAGTGGGCCACCTTCCTTTTGAGCCTCCGCGAGTACCTGGAAACGGGCAAGGGGAAGCCTTCACCACGCGATCTTAAGATCGACAACTGGAATTAGAGCGATATCGAACGTTTTGCAGCTTGAGGATCCAGGAGGAAGCCATGAAAGATCAAAGCTATTCCCTATCCTTTTTGGTCAATAAAAGTCCCCAGGAAGTCTTCGCCGCCGTCAACAGGGTTCGGGACTGGTGGTCGGGAGACATCGCAGGCGGTACCGACCAACCCGGCGACATCTTCACCTACAGCGTCCCGGGCATCCATTATTCCGAGCAGACCATCACCGAACTGATTCCCGGCAAGAAGGTGGTGTGGCACGTGTCAGATGCCAACCTTACCTTCGTCAAACATAAAAGCGAGTGGCAGGGAACGGACATCATCTTTGACATCGCCCCAAAAGGGGACCAGACGGAACTTCGTTTCACCCATCGTGGTTTGGTTCCGGATTTCGAGTGCCACGAAGCCTGTTCCAACGCATGGGGGTTGCTGGTGGGCGGCAACCTGCTCCGGTTAATCACCACAGGGGAGCCTCAGCCAAGCCCCTGGTAGGGGCAGGCCAACCAGAACCCGAGGACTTGCTCTCTGATTCCGCCACCCGTCAGGACGAATAAAGCCCGAAGCCATTACGGCTCCGGGCTTTCTCGTTCCTTGGTGATGTAACTAGGCCAGGGATATCGCTCGGGCCGGTTAACCATTTCTGCACGGTTTTGTCTTGGAGGAACTCAGGGGTCAAAGCTCCACATTTGACATGTGGAATACGGAGCTTTGACCCTTTGCGTTTTCAGATGCCAACTTCTCTCCGTTTCCTGGTGCGTCTGTATCTCTGGAGCACAACTGTCCCCTCCTGGTACACACCATGCCACATCCCCCCCTGCTAACCTGCTTATTTTGTGTAGGGAGCGCATTGGCATGGCATCTGCTCCCTATAACGGTGATGCAGGAACTGTTGTCCCTTATGGGTACACTTTAGGAGGGAATTTGATGGCAAAGCAAAAGTGGGATTCGAGATACTCTACCGGAATAGAGCGGATTGACCACGATCATAGAGAGTTATTGGCCCTGATCGACCGGATTCACGACATGTTCGTACAGGGACGCTATGGCAAAAGCGATTATCTGGGCGTGCTCGAATCTTTGTCTGACTATGTGGCAGGGCATTTCGCCTTCGAGGAAAAATGGATGGCCGAACACAACTATCCGGGACTCTCCGAACACAGGCTCGATCACGAGCGGTTTTCCAGGGAGGTTTCCAAGGCAGTCGACAGTTTCAAAAACGGCGTGGGAGGCCTTACCCTTACCCTGCTCACGTTCCTGAAGGTCTGGTTGATATCGCACATCACGGTGCTTGATGCCGATCTCGGCAGGTTCGACCGCGAGAGATGTGGGCATGCCAGTGTGATCGGGTTTTAGGGGCTGGAGCAAACACTGGTGCCAGCTTGCACTCTAGCAGCTTTAGGAACTCATAGGGTGGCGCTAAGATGCGTTTTGGGCTGGGTCTCTTGCCGGTCGCCGCTATAGTCTCAGTCCTCGCTTCTGGTGTTGGGCCTGCGGTGTAACGGGTGGCCCGTCCGACTCAGTCTCGTGTGCGAGTGCGTGTTACCCCGGTCAAGATCGCAACCCCGATGAGAATGACCGTGACGATCAGCACATGCTCCGTGCTCACCCCGGCGCTTACCAGAGCCCACGCCGTACCGCCGATGACGAAGGCGAAACCTATGAGATAGATGATCAAGGACATCTTCGCTGCCCCCTGGCCTTACTCGGTAGTTGGTGTTTCACTATGTCAGTATAGGGCAACCACGCCGCTTACGTCACGAAGAGCTTCCCTTTTTCAACACATCAAACCAAGCTGTCCCAAAGACCTCTTTGCCGGGGCTTCTCTGTACAGAGTACCCTGGGGGCAAAGCTCCATATTTTACCTCCAACTATTACCATTCTAACCGGTACCGTTTATCGCCCAAGGGAAACGCAGTCCGGTACGGGGCGGAAGAGTAGTCACCTAAGCCAGCAAACCAGCCCGGTGCGCAGGATAAGCAATGCTGCGCATCGCAAAGGTGATCCGGTCTGCAGCATAAGCAGCACGATGTGGCGCACTGCTAATTCGATGCTCCGGATAAGCAATCGGCTGCGCAGGATAACCAGCCTGTTAGGCAGGATAAGTAGTCCGGTACGCCGGAAAAGCAGCCTTGATGGGAGGAAAAGCAGACTGGTGTACAGGAGAAGCAATCCGGCAGGCAGGATAAGCAGTCAGGTAGGCAGGATAAGCAGTCGGGCGTGCAGGAAAAGCAGTCGGACGCGCAGGATAAGTAGTCAGGCGTGCAGGATAACCAGCCCGGTGCACAAGATAGGCAGTGAGGTACGCGGGATAACCAGTCGGGTACGGAGCATTACTCATCCGCTGCAGCGGAAAAGTAATCCGGTGCGGGATCATGGAAATCCGCTGCATAGGTGTGGGAAACTCGCTCGTAACCGGTTCTTTGAGAGGGATTCGGGGAGAGATACCGCGGGAAGAGATGGCAGGGGTTGCCAGGACGGTAACCCCTTGAGGTGGAAACTGTTTGCTACCGGCTGGGAGCCGGCCGCTTTGGCAGGAGCGTTCAGGTGTTGTCCGTGTAATGTTCGGCAACGGTTGCCTCGGCTGCGGCGTGCGCGATTTTTTTCCTGGTATTACCCCTGCGCTCCTTGGCCAGATCAAAGCCGCAGTAAATAAGTATCTCGGGGTTCCGCACGCTCTCGGCCTCGAGGTCAGCGACCATTTCATCCAGATAGGCTATCAACTGCTGCTGCAGAATCTCGCGCTCGCTGATGTCCAGGACACTCCCATAGTTTGCCTTATGATACACGCCATCGTATTTCGCCCCTACCTCAAGGAAGGTCGCCAGCAGGTTCGGGTTGGCCCCCCAGGTCGACGCAGGGATCTTCGGGTTGTCGGTAAGGGCCCTTACGATCTTCAGAACGAATGCGTGGAACTTACCCGGCCCCATATGCCGGTAGTTCCGCAGGATCCTGATCAGCACGTTGGTCACGGTCATTGGTACCTCCTTGGTCTCGCCTGCCGCCCGCGCAGATGCGTTGGCTGTTTCGGTTGGCGTCTGTTAATTGACCACACAAGGATAGGCGCCCCCACCGAAAATGCAACGGCAAGGATCACTTTTTTGGGGGGAGCAAAAGACGACGGGCAAACAGGCGGGGCTCAGCCATGGAGGTCGGAAAGCAGTGGACCCGGGTCCTGCCTGGGCATGCCAGGGCGATCGGGTTTTAGGGGCAGGATGATTTCCGGCCGGTCCTTGGGAACTTCTGAGGGGCAGAGCTCACCTCAGCTGGCTGTCTTTGCTACCTCTCCGGTTGTAGAGGGCTTCCGCCTTCAGCCTTTTCTCGTGTTCCGATTGGCATTTCACGCAATAGCGGACACCCGGCAGCGCCTTGCGGCGCGCTTCGGGTATGGGAGCCTCGCACTCCTCGCAATGCGTCAGACTCTCCCCATGCGGTAACCGGCTCTTGGCCAACTCGACCGCGGAGTCTACCGTGGCATCTATCTGCTCCTGCACTGCCTCGTCACGTGACCAACCAACTGCCATGACTCTTTCCTTTTACCTGTAATTGTTGAGTGTGATACCTGACCAGTATACTCCCTTCTCGGTCAACTTAGCTGCGATTTCCCTGGAGGGGGACAGCGCTTGTCCTTGCCTAAATTGCTTGCTGACCTAACGCCTGTTTGGATGTTAACAGCGCATAGACGACTCCAACTGATCCCGCTCACCGGTAGCTGGGAAGTCTGCCGTCTTCGCCGACGGCCATTTCTGCGCATATCCAGACAAAAAGAGGGCTCGCGGCGATGTGTCGCGAGCCCTTTGCGCTCTGCTGCCTGGGCAGCAGCCTTCTCAATCAGGCGCCTTAGGCCTTCTCTCTGCAATCGACATGCTGCGCCAGGACCACCTGGCCGGTTTCCAACAGCGACTTGATGTTGGACAGAACCTGCGGCCATCCGCCGGAGACGGCTTCGATCAGTTTGGAGCCTTCCTTGTCCAGGCTGTGGGTAACGGTGAGCTTGACCGCGGAATCGGTCGGTTCGATGTCAAAGACGCACAGTGAGTACCCCTCCTCTTTCAACTCGGGATTCCATTCGTTGCGCCACCGGATCGCCAGACGCTTGGGCGCAACGCTCTCGACGATCTCCCCGGCATCGGCGGTCTGGCCGTCGGCAAAGACCAACCTCCACGAAGAGCCTGCCCGCCAATCGCTCTCGCAATGGGTGCCGAACCAATACTGCTTCATGAACTCGACGTTGGTAAGGGCATCCCACAGCTTTTCCGGGGTGGTCTTGATGTAGATGGTGTAGATAAACTCGCTTTTACTCATGACGATCCTCCTCAAGGGCCTCTTTCAGGTTGTCCAGTGCCTGGAGCCGCCCTCGCTCGAACTTCCCGATCCAACGGGTGTAGATCTCGTTGATCGGTACCGGGTTCAGGTAATGCAGCTTCTCGCGCCCCCGCCACTTGGTTACCACCAGGTCGGCCGCTTCGAGTACGGCAAGATGCTTGGTCACCGCCTGGCGGGTCATCTCATGACCTTCACACAGCTCGTTAAGCGTAAGCCCGTTGCAGACTCGAAGCCGGTCCAGCAAGGCCCGGCGGCTGCCATCGGCTAAGGCCTTGAACACGTTGTCTTCGTTGGTAGCCATGATGTAAATATGCAACCAAAGGGTTGCGTTGTCAAGCAATCGAAACAGGGTGACGGGGCAGGGTGACGGCAGGGGGGAATTGAAACGGAGATGTCCGGATAAACCAAGGGCTTCCGAGATTGTCCCGGAAGCCCTTTTGTGTTGAAGCCTGGTATCGCTAGTTTTCTCCGCTGGTTTGTGCCTTGATCTTCGCGTTGGGGCTGATTTCCATCTGCACGCGACGGTTTAACGCGCGATTTTCGGCTGTGTCGTTGGGGACTGCCGGACGGCTCGAGCCGTAGCCGACCGCGGTCATCCGGGAAGACGGTACGCCGTTGGCCGCGAGGAAGTCACGGACGTGGTTCGCCCTTCTTTGGCTCAGGGGCTGATTGACGGCATCGGACCCGGTGGAGTCGGTGTGCCCCTGAATGACGATGTTGGTCTCGGAGTTCTTCAGGGTCGCCGCTGCTTTGGCCAGGGAGTCTTTCGCATCCGGCTTGAGGACGTCCTTGCCGGTGTCGAACAGGATGCCGGAGGGGAGCGCGACATAGACTTTATCGCCGTCCCGCACGACTGCCGCTTCGGGCATGTTCTTTTTCAAGGCTGCCGCCTGGCGGTCCATGTAGTTGCCGACGCCGCCGCCAACTACCGCACCGGTCAACCCGCCGATGGCCGCTCCTTTTCCTCCGCCGAACAGCGCGCCGACGCCGGCACCCAGCGCGGCCCCGCCAACTCCGCCGATGGCGGTCCTCTTGTATTCGTAGCTGCCATCCGGGTTCGTCGCGCAGCCAGTGGTCAGTGAGGCAACTGCTACAGCACACGCCACAACTTTCGCAAGCCATTTGAAATCCATCGCTTCCTCCTTTTATTGTATGCTTTCCGCTTGATGCCGGGGAACCTCGCGACCCGGAGGCCGCGGCTACAACCCGCGGCTCCCACGGTACGCGCGGTTCGTCCTTGAGAATGATATCAAGGGGGGAATGCCTTTCAATCCATATATACTCAAGTGCGACCTCATGTAAAGTGCGGCGTCCCTCTTGCGGCACTCTCGGCCGACAACTTCCCCCGGCCGGGACCCGGCCTAGGCGTCCAGCATGGCTCGTACCTTGCGCAGCAGTTCCATCGGCTGGACCGGCTTCATGATCAGTTCGACCTCCTTGCCGGAGACCCCCCGGTTCTGCATGAAATCGGCGGTATATCCGCTGGAATAGAGGACCCTTACCTCGGGGCTCTGCAGGGATATCTCGTCGTAGGCCGCCTTGCCGTTTTTCTTGGGCATGATCATGTCCATCACCACGAGCGCTATGCTCCCCCGGTGCTCCGCGAATTTCTCCACGGCATCCTCGCCGTCCACCGCCTCGATCACCCGGTAACCGAACTTGGTAAGGACCGACACCATGAGGCCGCGCACGTCGGTATCGTCTTCGGCGAGGAGGATGGTCTCGCTCCCCCCCGGCGGCAGGTCGAGCGGTGCGGGGGGCGCTTTTTCCTCGGGCTCTTCCGCGTGGTAGACCGGCAGGCAGATGCTGAACCTGGTGCCGCGCCCCGGCGCGCTCTCGACATCGATGAAGCCGTTATGCTGCTTGACGATCCCGTAGACGATCGACATGCCAAGGCCGGTCCCTTCCCCCACTTCCTTGGTGGTGTAGAACGGCTCGAAGATCCTCTGGCTGGTCTCGTGGTCCATGCCGCAGCCGGTGTCGGTAACCGTCACCGCCGCGTAGGGGCCCGGCTCTATGCCGCCCAGCTCCTGCTCGGCCGAGGCCGCCACCATCCGGGTGCCGGTCTCGATGGTCAAGAGCCCCCCCTTCTTCATGGCGTCGCGGGCGTTGGTCGCCAGGTTGACCAGGACCTGTTCCATCTGCCCCTGGTCGGCGTAGATCATGGGCCCTTTCCCCTGGGTGACGGTCCGCAGCTGGATGTCCTCGCCGATGACCCTCACGATGAACTTCTTGAAGTGTTCGATCACCTCGTTCAGGTAGAGCGGCTTGAGCGCGAAGACCTGCTTGCGGCTGAAGGCCAAAAGCCCCCGGGTAAGCTGGGAGGCCTTTTCCGCCGAGCCGAGGATGTGGGCGACCTCTTCCTTGTGCCGGTCGCTCAGCGCGGCGTCGCGCTGCAAAAGGTCGCCGTAGCCGATGATCACCTGCAGGATGTTGTTGAAGTCGTGGGCCACCCCGCCGGCCAGTTGCCCCACGGTCTCCATTTTCTGCGCCTGCCTGAGCTGCTCTTCCAGGTGGATGCGCTCGTTGAGCGCCCGCGACAGCCGGATGGTGCTGAAGCTTAGGGTCGAGATGATCTTGGTCAGTTTGGCGTAGAACTGCATCCCCGCCTCGGCCGTCGCGCGGCTGAAGCGCGGCACCCGGTCCAGGGCGGCCAGGTATTCCGCCTCGTCGAAGCCGTAGCGCCGCGCCTGGGCACGGAAGAACTCCACGTCGGGGGCCTCGTCCTCGTAAAAGAACTGCCCGATGAAGATGTTCCCCACGTGCCTTCCCCCCACCTCGAGCGGGGTGACCATGTCCCACATGTTGTTCTTGCAGCGGTAGTGCTTGAAGGACCCCACCGGGACGCCGTTGGTCAGCTGGGTGTCGCTTTCCAGGCAGTTTCTCAGGGTGGCGGGGTGGCAGCGGTGAAACTTGGTGCAGATGTCCTGCCAGCCGACCGCGACCAGGACCTTCCCCGAGACGTCGAGGACCGCGCCCAGCATCCCGGTCAGCCGGTAAAAGTCCTCCAGCATGGACTGCAGCATCTCGCAGTCGACGATGTCGGAGAGTTCCAGGGATCCCAGGTCGCCGTCGGGCTCCATGATCGCCTTGAGGCGGTTGCGGACCGTGGTCTCGCTCTGCTTGAGCGCCTTTTCCACCCGCCGGCGCTCCTCGATCTCCTCCTCGAGCAGCACGGTCTGGTCCTGCAGCGTTTCCTGGGCCACCTGGCGCTCGACCAGCTCCTCTTCGAGCCGCGCGGTCTGCTGCTGCAGGGTGTCTTCCAGGCGCTTGCGCCCGGTGATGTCGAAGAAGGTCGAGCGGATCAGCCGGCGCTCGTCGTCGGGGAGCCGGGTCAGCCGTACCTCGCACAATAGCTCCCGGCCGTCGAGGCTGCGGACCGCCCGCTCGAAGCACGGGGTTTCTCCGGCGAGCGCGGCGGCGTTGTGCTCGGCCATGGTTTCGGTTGCCTGCCGCTGGTCGGGCTGCTCGGGGGCGAAGAACCTCAAGGGGCCGCTTTTCAGGAGCTCGTCCCGGCTGCAGCCGAACATGACTTCGGCCATCCTGTTGGCATCGACGAAGCGGTCCAGGTCGACGTCGTACACCAGGAGGGCTTCGGTGGCCTGCTCGTTCATGATCCGGAAGTAGGTTTCGCTCTTTTGCAGCCTGGCCGTTTGGGCGCGCAGCTCTGCCTCGACCTCGCTGCGCGCGCCGATCTCGCGCTTTACCCCCCACATCGCGTAACACATGCCGAGGACCAGCGACAGGCAGAAGAATTCCAGCGTCAAGAGCACCCAGTCGAGCCCCCGCCCGTAGGACCCCAGCTGCAGCTGCACTCCGCCCCCCACGGGGAGCAGCGCGGTCCGGTAGACGAGGTCGGGGTCGGGGTCTGGGTGGCCGGCCCCGCTCAGTTCGGCCAGGAGCCCGCCCGAGGCGTCCCTGAGGCTTACCGGGTGGGTGGCGCCGACCTGGGGGGCAGCCAGGGCCTGCAGCAACCTCTGGCAGGAGTACACGCCGGCGAACAGGCCGAGGAAGCGGTCCCCGCGGAACACCGGAACCCAGACCTCGATGGAGGGATTGCCCTGGATCGCCTCGAAGGGGAGGGTGTAGGCCGGCTGGCGGGTCTCCCGGGCCAGTTGGGCCGCCCGTTTGGGCTCCGGTAGGTCCAGGTGGAGCCCGAGTATCTGCTCGTTACCCTCAAGGGGGGAGACATCGCGGATGAAAAGATCCGCGTCGACCCAGGTTACGTTGAAGATTTCCGGATGCCCCAGGACGTAGCGCTGGGCGCGCTCCTGGAACCGCCTGGCATCGAGGGCGCCGGAGGCGCGGTCCTTTGCCAGCATCTGCAGGTAGTCCTCGTTCCCCTTGAAGCGCAGCTGCATGCTTCGTGCGAGAGACTCGGCGCCGCTCCTAAGCTCGGCGCGCCTGGAGTTGTAGGAGTTCTGGTTCACCAGCCACATGATGGCCGCAAAAAACACCAGGAAGGTGGCGAGCATGATGACCGGGCTGTACCACAGCCTGTTACTACCCCTATTCTGCAGGTTCATTGGGAATCCTCTGTGGTTCTCGTGAGGTTCGAAAGGGAGATCGGGCCGTCTCTCCCCGTATGGCAGGTAATCGGTTTTCGCACGGAATCGTTGAATAAAAACAGCAGCCGGCCGGGTTCCGACAACGGCCCCGCACCGCCTCAAAACAGTGCGCTACCTTCCGCCAGGCAGCCGCAAAGGCGCAACGCCTGATAATAACAGAGCTCTACCGGGTAACGCACGCCAAATTTCTCGCCGAAGCGGGAGCCCCTCCCCCGGACGCAAAAAAACCCGCGCAAGGTTTAACCTGCGCGGGCCCGGGGAGGGTGCCGCCAGCCGGCTCGCGAACGAGCTGCCGGCCGGCGGAACTGCCCGCATCAATGGCAGCCGAAGCATTTGGAGGTGTACTTGGCGACGACATCCACGGTGCCGTTGGCATGCTGGCTCGGGGCGGTCACGTAGTTGGAGAGGATGGTCTTGCCGTCGACGGTCGTGCTGGATTTGGCGTCCGGATGGCAGGTTTCACAGTTGTTGGCGCCGATCATGCTGTTGCCGTGCTGCCCGCTGTGCCAGACGTACGAGTAGTTTTTCGGCGGGCTGCCGTGGCAGCTGTCGCAGTTACTCGCGTTGTCGTAGAGCCACTTGGCCGTGGCGCTGCTCATCCCCCCGTACTGGATGGTGACCGGTACCGCCTCGTCGAGACCCCAGTCCCAGATGTAGTAGGTGAAATTCCCGGCCGGCACGTTGTGGCAGGCGATGTTCGAGCAGGTGGCGGGCTCGGCGGTTTTCGGGTTGTTCCAGGCCCCCGACTTGGTGAAGAGCGGGGCCGGACCGCCGGGCTGGAAGGCGGGTTTCGCGCTGTCCTTGAAGAAGGTCCCCGACACGATGAAGCTGCTCGTCACCTTGTGGCAGGCATCGCAGTCGTTCATGTAGTTCTGATGGATGGTGTGCATGATGTCGGGACAAAGGTCGTTGCTCGTGGCATCGATGCAGTAGTTGGCACTGTCGGCAACCGAGCCGGTGGCCGCCTGGAGCAGGAGGGCCAATCCGAGTGCTGCGGCTGACACACGTCTTCTTTTCATGTAGGTACCCCGGGAAATGTAGTTGGTTGCCGGCTATTTCTTGTCGGTGTCAGCTTTCAGCTTCGAGGGCTTCGGGTTCGGCTTCTTGTACTTCTTCAGGACGTAGCTGTCGATCGAGGCGTCGTGGGGAACCCATTCCTGCCCGTTGTAGATGTATTCCTTGTTGTCGGTGGTGTTGAAGTACACCGTGTGGATTTTCGGGTTGCTCGGTTCGTGAGGCAGGCGCTGGACCTCTTTGGCGGAGGCCGGAGACACAGCCAGCAGCAGCGCGCAGAGCATCGTGGCGGGGAGAGTTGCCTGTCTGACCAAACGGCAGGGCACACGGGTCGGCTTGAGAGATGAGTCGGTTCTTTTCATGCTGATGAGCTCCTCTTATGGTTATCTGTAAGGTTCCAGAAGGTTCGTCACGGCGCCAGCCGATGGCGCTTCGTCGCTTGAGAAGGGTAGGGCTCAGGTCCGCACCGGGAAAAAAGGCCTCGGCATAGAGTTACCAAGAGGACGAAAGCCGACGCTCGACGGCGCTTTTACAGCAAAATTCCTGCCAATGCCGCACCTTGCGCAATAACGGCGCCTTCGTCCCCGCTGGCCGGTATTGTCGTACCGACAGCTACGCCATATGGCGGAATCCCGGCCGGCATTGTGTAAGCAGTGGATACTCTTGGAGAATTATTATAGGCGACGACAGGCCAGAAAGGGGGACCTGCCGGGGGGGGGAGGCGGGGGCATGTGTGTTTTCACATCTTTAAAAGGCCGGAGTAATCCCGCTTCAATAAAAAACGGCAATGATATTGTTGTTTTAACTTTAGGGTATAAAGCCTGGCGTCTTAGGAAAAAAGCGTAATCTACCTGTAAGCGATTTGACGATGTTTGTTTACGCTATATGGCACGAATTCAGTTGCCTACAACGAACTAACTCCATCAAAACAAAGGAAACTACCAAAGGTGCGATATTTGCAGTATGCGATGAAATATCTTGGATAAATTAAGAATATATTAATTAGTCTTTGAGATTCGCTCCAGCTCTTCTGTGAGTTTTTGCACGCTAAAAACCGCTTTTATGCTTTATATAATGTGGAATTTCCCAACAAGGAGCCGAAGAATGAAAAAGATGTTGCTGGTTGCCATTGGCCTCGCTGCCTTTGCTTTGGTCCAACCTCGCGGTGCCGGAGCTGTTAGCCACAACCTGGCCAACGTGCCCTCATGTATCAGTTGCCACAACACCCCGATTCCCGACGGCCCGACCTTCAATAACTCCTGCCTCCAGTGTCACGACGTGGCAGCCAATAACGCTGCGGTCACCCACAAGCTCGACCCCAGCCGGCAGGGTGGTACCTCCCACAGCTGGAGCGGCAACGCGGTGAACCCTGCGGCCGGCGCCCAGAAACCGACCAGCGGCGCGCTGGCAGAGGTATCCCGCGTCACCGGGAGCACCCTTGCCTGCGTGAACTGCCATAACCCGCATGCCACCAACAATACTGCCGCAGGCTTCCTGAGGACCGGCAGCGCGGACCAGCTCTGCCTCGACTGCCACCGCTCCCGCAACGTCACAAGCCACCGGGTCGACCCGACCAGGTCCCCGGCCAGCCACCCGGTCAACGTCAAGTACCAGGATGCCGTGGCCGCCGGCGGTTTCAGCAGCACCCCCGGGAATGCGGCGCTGAGCGCCGGGCTCGCCGCGACCGGCGGCACGCTTCTGTGCAGCACCTGCCACGACGTGCACGACAGCGTGACGCAGGACGGCTCGCTCTTGCGCGCCGAGGCCCGCGGGGCCGCAGTCACTGCCGGCAACCCCGACAACGCCAACTTCTGCACCAGCTGCCATACCGGGAAGTACAACCACAACGCCAAGGGGCAGGACATCCAGTGCCTCGACTGCCATGCCGCCCACGTCGACTACGACCCCGCAGACCCCGCCGGGGCCCAGGGGACCAACGTGAGCCTGGTGCGCAGGTACCTGCCGGGGAAAAACGCCCAGACCTTCTTCCGCGCCGGCGACTACTACAAAAACGGCGACGGCTCCGGCGTCTGCCAATCCTGCCACGCGGTTCCGACCGGCGCCAAACCGTACGGGGCGCTGCACGACAGCAAGGGACCTTCCGACTGCACGGCCTGCCACAGCCACGCCAACGCTAAAGGGTCCTTCAGCGCGAACGTCGCCTGCGGCGGCTGCCACGCGCTCCCCCCGACCGACTCCGTC
This sequence comes from Geomonas silvestris, assembly GCF_014193515.1. Lineage (GTDB taxonomy): Bacteria > Desulfobacterota > Desulfuromonadia > Geobacterales > Geobacteraceae > Geomonas > Geomonas silvestris. The sequence goes on from NZ_BLXX01000009.1 coordinate 24,618, forward strand.
TTCTACAGCGGCGTCCAGAAGTACTCCCACAAGGCGGGGGATACCGCCTGCGACAGCTGCCACACCTCGGCCACGGCGCCCAGCCACAACGACGGCACGGTGAACCTCGTCACGGGCGCCAACTCCTGCAGCGCCTGCCACGCGTACCCCCCCGCGAGCCCGGCGCACACAACGGCGACCACCGCGCCGTTCAACTGCACCTTCTGTCACCTGTACACCGACTTCAACGGCTCGCTGCACAACAACGGGAGCCTCGACCTGAACGTCGCGAACCTTACCTGCACCACCTGCCACCCCACCCTGAGCAGCTCGCACGCGGCCCACGTCGGGAACCTGCCGACCTTGGTGACCGCGTACGGCGGCAGCGACCCGTATTTCCTCAACAACAACACCGACGCCACGGGGTACCGGTTCGGCTGCGCCTACTGCCACCCGACCAGCAACGCGAACCACTGGAACGGGACCATCGTCTTAGCGGGGAACGGCTTTGCCGGCACCAGCAAGACCAACGTCACCTGCAGCGCCAGCGTCTGCCACAGCGACGGCAAAGGGGGCTTTGTCGCGAGTCCCAACTGGTACACCGGTTTTGTCGGCCAGGACCGCTGCTCGATGTGCCACGCGGCTGCCCCGACCAGCGGCGCCCATTTCGCCCACACCTCGATCAACGGCATCCACGACGGCAGCAGCGGGATCAGCTACCCCGCCACTTACAGCTGCGTGAAGTGCCACAGCGCGACGGTCGACGCCAACCGGAACATCTACTACCCGAACCACGTGAATGGGACGGTCAAGGTGAGCTTCATCGCCGCGAGCGAGGTCTCCAAGGCGCAGCTCACGAGCGTCGACCCCGCCATCTGGACCAGAAACGGCTCGATCGACACCTCGGTACAGCCCTTGAGCGCCGGAAGTTATGCCAATGCCACCTGCTCCAACATCGCATGCCATAACAACCTGGTGACCCCGGCCTGGAACAGCGCGGTCAAGATCTCCTGCGTCGACTGCCACTCGAAGCTGTAACGGTCGGGTCGGGCCGGTCGGCCGCTGCTCCTAACTGACGATACTTACTTACCAGTCTATAAAGCGAGGTTACACGAAATGGGAAAGATGCTCTCGAGACAGATCAGGGGGTTGAGTTTTAAGACCAGGGTCGCCCTGGTGTTCCTGGTTACCGCCTTATCCAGCATATTCATGTACGAGGGGTGGTACAAGCCGGCCTTCGTACAGGCCGCGGCGACCATCTACAACTTCACCATGGATTCCACGGCGGTGAACGTCGGCCGGGACGGCAGCACCAGTACCGGCGCCAGCGCGATAGCGAGCGGCGCCGGCAAGTTCTCCATGATAACCACGACCCCTGCGACCCGCAGCAGCGCAGCCCTCGGCACCAATACCGCCACCACCGCCGAAACCGTCATCGGCACGGTGTACGGCCCGCAGTACGCCGCGGCGCAGTACCTCTACACCCCGACCCTGGTCATCGCGGGGACCCGCTCCGCCAACGTGAACTGGAAGGCCTATGTCTACGACTACGACCCTGCCGCAGGGGGCGTCGACACCCCGATCTGGACCAGCAACGCCACGGCCCAGACCAGCGGCTCCTCCACCCCGGTGAGCAACGCCCTGACCTTCACCGCCCCGGCCGCCTACCAGATCCCGGCCGGCCACCGCGTGAAGATCGTGGTGAAGGCGTACACCGGTTCCGGCACGGCCACCGCCTCCCTGTGGGCCCGCTACAGCAGCTCGGTCTACTCCTACTTCTCGGTGAACGAGTCGCCGAACCCTCCGGGGCCCGCGCCGACCATCAGCGCACTGACGCCGTCCACCATCGGCCGCGGCGCCAGCAACGTACCGTTCACCATTACCGGCACGAACTTCGACACCAACAACGGGGTGACCGTCACCTCCAGCGGCAACGCCACCATGGGGAGCTACAGCGTGGTCAACGCGACCACCATCAGCGGGTACGTCTCGACCGGCTCGGCCAGCACCAGCGCCTCCAGCTCCACCATCACGGTAACCAACAAAGGGGACGGCCAGAGCGCGACCAGCACACTTACCCTGAGCGCCTCCCCGGGGACCACCAGCATCGCCCCGACCAGCGTCCCGCAGGGGTACACCGGGGACATCGCCGTGACCAGTTCCGGCCTTACCAACAAACCGGGCGTCTCCTTCAGCGGCAGCGGCGTCACGGTTAACAGCGTGACCTACAACAGCGCCACCTCCCTCACCGTCAACGTCACCGTGAGCCCGGTTGCCAGCACCGGCACCCGGGACATCACCATCGTGAACCCGGACTTCGGCACCCGGACCACCACCGGGCTCCTGACCCTCACCGCGGGGCTCCCGGCGATTTCCTCCCTCTCGCCCGCCGGCGCCTACGTCGGCACCGCCAGCCAGGATGTGGCCATCAACGGCAGCTTCTTCGTGAACGGCGCCACGGTAGCCTTCGGCGGCAGCGGCATCACCGTGAAGAACCTGGTCTACAACAGCTCTTCGTCTCTCACGGCGACCGTCTCCGTCGCCGACAACGCCCCCCTGGGGGCCGGCAGCGTCACCGTCAAGAACCCCAACGGCGATACCGGTACCCCCGGCGTCTTTACCGTTCTCAAGCACCCCGAGACCATCGTGGGCCCCATGACGTTCAGCAACGTCACCCAGTCCGGGATGACCGTGAACCAGAACTTCAGCGGCGATGCCAACAACAGCAACACCTGCACCATCAGCTACGGCACCGTGAACGGCAGCTACCCGAACAGCGTGGCCGCCACCAAGGGGGACGGCGTCTGGAGCGCCACCCTCACCAACCTGCCCAGGGGGGTGGACGGCGCAGGCGTCACCTACTACTTCAAAGCCACCTTCGGCTCCCCGGACGGGTTCATCGGTACCAACGTGGCCACCGGCTCGCAGTCCAGCAAGGCGAGCCAGCTCATGCACAACAGCCAGAACCTCGGCTCTGACAAGTGGGCCGCCCAGGGGGGGTGGGGGATAGCCGACGGCAAGGACGGCGCCTACACCTGCTCCACCTGCCACGCCAAGGGAACCGGGAACGCGGGCCTGGTGAGCGGCAGTATCCTCGGCAACCAGGTGGTCTACCAGCAGGCGTTGGGCGACGACAGCGCCCACACCTCCTCCACTAACGTCTGCGAGGTCTGCCACAGCCAGACCGCCTACCACCGTAAAGACAACTCGGTCAACTACACCCCCCACAAGGGGAGCGTGGACTGCACCGGCTGCCACGAACACAACCTGGGGTTCGCGCCCGACTCCGTCGGCGGCAAGGACTGCCTGCTCTGTCATGACACCCTGAGCCAGGGGGCGTACCACCACGCCCTCGATAGCGCGTCGGGATGCCTCAACTGCCATGCCGACCACAACATCTTCCGCGCCGACCTGAACAGCGCCAACAGCATCGGCCGCGCCGCCAACCTGAAACTCGACACCACGATCGCTCCGGCAGCCGGCGCTCCGGGAACCACCTACAGCAATACCGACTTCGTCTCCGGCGCGACCGGCGGCGGCATCTGCGTAAGCTGCCACCAGAGCGCGCAGACCAAGTCCATCGATACCAGCACTCCGAACACGCTGCCGATCGGCAAAGATAGCTTCGCCGCCTCGGCACACAACTACGCGGTGGCTTCGGCCTACAAGAAGGACAACTCCAGCTTCCAGTCCAACTGCTCCAAGTGCCACAACGACACGACTGCGAAGAAGTACCAGGCTGCGGGGAACCAGTTCGGCACCCACGGCTCCGATGTGGCCGACATCCTCTCCCCCTTGGGCGGCGCAACTCCGGATGCTTCCGCCTTCTGCATGCGCTGCCACAGCCGGGCCGCGGACCAGGTCATCAACGGCGGCACCTACAAGTCGCAGGACACCCAGGACTGGTACGGTGCGGCTTCGATGGCAGCCAACGCCGTAGACACCTTCGCCTCCTTCTACACCGCCACCACGACGGTACCGGTACAGAAAGCCTACGGGCACATCCCCGGCGCCTACGCGAACGGTCTGCACACGGCAACCGAGACGCTCGCAGACGTCTCTGCGGCAAAGCATGTCGAATGTGCCGACTGCCACAATGCGCACCAGGCCCGGCCCGGCAGCAACGGTCAAGGGGTCGCGAACGGCAACCTGGGCTCCCCGGCCCTGATCGGCGCCATGGGGGTACAGGTCCCGGCGTCCTGGCCGGCCAACTGGACCGCTCCCGCCCAGAGCGCCTACGGCGCCCTGACGCAAAAGAGCGCAGCCGGCTTCGAATGGCAGGTCTGCTTCAAGTGCCACTCGGGCGCCAACGCCAACGTGACGGCGTGGGGAGGCACCGGCGCCGCGGCGTGGACCGACCTCGGGCTCGCCTTCAACCCGAACAACAAGTCGGCGCACCCGGTCGTGGTAAGCCTGAACAACCAGGTCGGCTCCACCGGCACCAAAGCTCTCGCGGCAAGCCAGATGGTGGCGCCCTGGAAGAACGTGGGGACCCAGACCATGACCTGCTCCGACTGCCACGCCACCGACTCTACCGGCGGCTCGCTCGGGCCCCACGGCTCCGGCGTCAAGTGGATGCTTTCGGGCACCAACAAGGCCTGGCCCTATACCGATGCCGCCAACAACGGCACCTCGTCCGGTTCCTTCTTCACCATCTCCAACCAGGGGACCGGCAGCGGCAGCAAGGGTCTTTTCTGCAAGAACTGCCACGACTGCAGCAGCACCGGCCACGGCAATGTCATCGGCCGGTCCGACCACACCGGTGCGGCGTGCGTCAACTGCCACATCAGGGTGCCCCACGGCGGCAAGGTCTCCCGTCTGATGACCACCCATACGGCAGGCCTCCCCGCACGGTTTGCCCCGGACGGCAACGGAGGCAGCTTCACCGGTATCACCGGGTTCACCAAGGCAAACGGCGTCAGCAGCTACAGCGAAAACGGCAGCTGCAAAACCGACTGCGGCCACCACTCGGGCTCCACGGGGAGCGAAACCTGGTAGGCTCCTTTCCTGCCAGGTCGCAGTAGCTTGAAGAGGAAAAGGCCCAGGGAATCCCTCGGCCTTTTCTACTTATAAAACGGACACACCAGGAGAACCATGGCAACTTGCAGCAAACCCGCAATCTTATTCCTTCGACTGTTCGTTATCGTGCTGCTATTATCGTGCGTCGCCTGCAATTCGGAAACCGGCGAGCAGCGCCAGGTGAAGGCCGCCGTCATGCGCTACACCGACCAGTTGGCGAGCTGCTACAAAAACATGGACATGAACCCCATGCAGCTGGTCGCAACCGCCGACCACGCCGCCAAGCTCTACTCGCACATGGCGGCCCTGGGCGAGGGGCGCGTCCGGCTGGAGTCGAAGCTTAAGACGGTCGCCTTCGACTCCATAAGCTTCCCGAAACCGGAGAGCGCTGCCGTCAGGACCACCGAGACCTGGGACTTCGTCCACGTCAACATCGACCACGGCCAGAGATCGCTTGAGAAGAAGGACTTCCCCTACCAGGTGAGCTACGAGCTGAAAAAAGAGGGCGACCGCTGGCTGGTCGCCGCTACCAGCGTCTCCACTGCCCTGGCGCAACAGAAAACGAACGGGAGATAGGTTCAGCGCATGCTGCAGAGACTTCGAGCGACGCTTACCTCGCGAAAGACGGTCATCGCGCTCCTCATTCTGATCTTCGCCTCGGTGCTCGTCGGCGGCATCGTGCCGCAGCGGGTGGCGACATCCGCCGCGGAACTCGCTGTCTGGCGCGCCTCCCATCCGCGCCTCTTGCCGTGGGCGGAGCGGCTGGGACTGTTTCAGCTGTTCTCCACCCCCTGGTTCGCCGCCCTACTGCTGGTCGCCTCCCTGTCGCTTGCGCTTTCCACGGCCGAGCAATGCCGGTCCGCCTGGCGTAGAACCTTTACCGGCCCTGGCGCCGGAGGGGGCGAGGTTCTCGAGCTCCCTGCCGAGGCCCTTGCAGCTGCGCTGCGCAAGAGGGGCTACGTCCTCATGTCGTCGGGGGAGCTTGCGCGCTTCGTGAGGCATCCCTGGGGGTACTGGGGTAATTTCCTGCTGCACGGCGGCATCGTGCTGGCGACTGCCGCCTCGCTGTACATCGCGGTGACGCAGCAGCGCGGTGCCTTGACCCTGGCCGAGGGGACGGAGGTCCCGCCGCAGGCCCTGTGGAGTTCAGAGGAAAGGGGGGTGCTGGCGCCGCCCTTTAGAAGGGACTTCTCGGTGGGATTGGAGCGCTTGCGCATCGATCTCGGCGCGGGGCGCGGCACCCAGCAGCCGACCGCGGAGCTGCGCTTTGCGGACGCCTCGGAGGGAGGGGGGAGGCGCGCGGTCTCGATAAACGCCCTGTTGAAGCACCGCGGGGTCACGATCTATCAGACCACCAGCTACGGCGATGCCTTTCGGGTCGAGTTCACGGCACCGGACGGCAGCGTGCACCGGGAAGAGTTGCAGCTTCCCTTCCCCAGCGCCGCCGACCAGGCGGGGTACGCCAACTTCAGGCTCCCCTGGCTCGCAGCAGAGCTGTCGGCCAAGTACTACGCGGATGCCGGCTACCGGACCCTGACCAGCAGCAATCCGCTGCTCTTTCTGCGGCTTATGGAGGGGAAGCGGGAACTCGCGCGGGTTTCGCTGAAGACCGGCGAGAGCGGCACCCTGGGGGAGGTCCGGGTCCGGCTGGTCCAGTCCGTGAAATGGACCAAGCTCATCATGGTGCGTATCGCGGGGATCGAGGTCATCTTCCTCGGTTTCTTCGTCATCTGCCTCGGCGCCGCGCTGAACTACTTCGTCGTTCCCCGGGAAATCACCGCAGAGAAGAGCCCCGGGGGGTACCGTATCGGTTGGCGGGCGGCCAGGTTCCCGGAGTTTTATGCAGACGAGTACCGAGACATCATCGAAGAAGTGAGGCAGCAGTGATAATCAACCCGATAGCTCTCTACACCGGCGGCACCTGGTGCGCCGTTTTGTTCTACATCGTCGCCACACTCTGCAACGTCTACGGCGTGCTCTTCAGAAACGGTACGGTCGAGCGGCGCAGCTTCATCCCGCTTTGGATCGGGCTCCTGGTCCACAGCTCCGTCATGGCCTACTGGTGGAGCGTGGTCGGACACGGCCCCTACATGGCGCCGAGCGAGGTACTGACCTCCGACGCCTGGATGGCGGTCTGCCTCTACCTGGTCTGCCTGAAGCCGTATCCCAAGGTGAGGCCGGCAAGCGTCGTGGTGTTCCCGATGACCTTCCTGCTGCTGGCGCTCGCCATGTTCTACAACCCCGGGATCCGCACCCTGCCGGCTACCTTCAGCAGCATCTGGCTCATCATCCACATCGGCCTCTACAAGATCGCCCTGGCCACGCTCCTGATCGCCTTGGCCTTCTCGCTGTTCTACCTGTTGAGGCAGCGACCGAGCCCCGCTCCCTGGCTCATGCGGCTCCCCGAGATCGGCCAGCTCGACGTCTACGCCTACCGCTTCGCCGGTTTCGGCTTCGTCTTCTGGACCATCGGGATGCTGGCCGGCTCCATCTGGGCGTACCAGTCCTGGGGGCGTTTTTGGGGGTGGGATCCCGTGGAAACCTGGTCGCTGGTGACCTGGATGCTCTTTGGGATCTACCTCCATTGCCGCCGCTTCTTCCGCATCTCGGGAAAGGCCGCAGCTGGGTTTTTCATCCTCTGTTTCGTGGTGTCGCTCGTGTCGCTGTTCGTGACCTCCCACATGAACACCTCGATCCACGCCGAGTATTTCAGGTAAGAGGGGAGGGGAGGAGTCCAGGGCCGGAGCCGGCGAGGGGGGGTACGGGGAGCGTGTGGTCGCTTCCGGAAGAGGCTGCCTCATTCGAGGCTCATCCCCGGCGCGGACCGCCTGACCCGCCGAGGGTGATTTGTTATAAATTCGGTTGTTATATCTTTTTGCGTGTGGTATACATCACAAGGCGCGAAGAATTCCGATGCGGGGTGTACGGCAAAAGCCTGCCTCGTCCGACGGTTCCAAGGAGGGAGCTTCTCCAGAGCGGGGACCAGGTGAGAGACGGAGTTTGATTAAAAAATTATAATTTTAAAATCGTTGCAGCCGTAAAACGTTTTTGTGTATTTTTTCTATGTCGCGCAGTAATTCGATACGCCGATAACGATAAGACTAAACCATCCGTGAGGGTGGGGCGGAAAGCCTAGGGTCTTCAAGTCAAGACAGCCGGGATGCCGAATATCATCACTGATATAAAGCACCGGCTTTTTTTGTGCCCGCAAGGGGCGAAAAACCCGGGACCGCACCCCACGGAGAGGTTCCTTCCGATCACCGACCGGCAACAACGGTCCGGTACCTGCCACCTCCCCGAATAAGTACTCAGCATGAGCCTTACCCGATCCGAAGCGCACCCCGCGAGGACAGGGCCAGGATATAAGCTTAACGCCAGAGCAACCCACCGGTTCCCCACGACGGTTGTCGCTGGCGAACGACGCGTCAACGGGCAGCATGAGTCTCCAGTCCAAAGCTGAAGCCCTCTCTCCGGGGAGCTGCGGGCGGACCTTCTTGTTGCACCATCAACACCGTAATTGAGGGAGGATTCCACGGCATGAATTTATCTAACCAGCTGGATGCGCGAGGCCGTTTCTTTTGCAAAAAGGTGGCAGCTGCTGCGCTGACTACTGCGGCAACACTCTTGTTCCTCTGTTCTGCGATCCTCGTTGCGCCTGCGCCTAGTTTCGCCAAAGAGGTACCGCGCCTGGAGCGCGAGCCCGCCAACGCGAAGGTCCTCCAGCTCTACTACAACACCAAGGACAAGCGCGAATACATCTACAACGGGCAGGAATGGGTGCCGCACGACGCGTCCATCAACAGCTACGTCCTGAAGAAATACAAAAAGCCGAAACAAACCAGCGGAAACGGCATGGCTGCAGGCAGCTCGACGGTTGGATATCCGTAAGGGGTCGATACATGAAAAAAATACTTGCCATATCGCTTTGTTCTGCGGCGCTCATCGTGGCGGTGCTGAGTTCGGTGGGGAATGCCACCAACTACTGCCTTGACGCGAAGAACAACGACCTCTGCCCCGACGTGATGCACACCAAGCATCAGTCCTTCATGAACGACTGCAAGGCGTGCCACAACATGACCGGGTCGTTCATGGCGGCTGGCACCTTCTTCAAAGACAGCTCGAAGGGGGCTTTCTGGCCCGGCGGTCCGACTCCGGTGTACGTCCCCTCCGGCAACTGGAGCACGCCGCAGGCCAACACCCCGGCCAGTTGCACGAACATAGCCTGTCACGGTGTCCCCGCCGGCACCTACACCTACTACATCTGGGACTACGGCGCAAACACCTCGGTGCCCGTCACCGTCAACTACGGCGGGATGAGCAACGCGACCGCCCTCTGGCAGGACAATGCCACCACCAACTGCAACAGCTGCCACGGCAACCCCCCCCAGAACGGGAACAACTGGCACAGCGGTTCTCACGGCGGCGGCGACAACTGCGACCTGTGCCACCCCGACGCCAAGTCGAACATGTCACCGGACGGAACGACCATCATCTCGAATTACATCACAGCGCCGAGCCAGCACCAAAACGGTACTGTCGACGTAGCGGCCAAGTTCACGTCGAAATGTTTCGGATGCCATTGATAGGTGTCTTTGCACCACTATACGCATAAGCGGTTTGGGAGCCAGATAATGAAAAAACAGTTGTTTATAACACTCTGCATTGGTGTGCTTGGCATGGTGACAAGTATCAATGCCGGCGCAGTGGACGCTCCTCACGTCAGTTCCTGCATAACGTGTCATAACTCGACGGCACCGACGGACAGTAACGTCATAAACGGTAACTGCCTGACCTGTCACAGCACAACTGGCTCCTCTGCGTACAAGTTCTCGAATGCCGACCAGGGCAACACCTCGCATCGCTGGGGGGGGAGCGTCACCAACCCCGCTGCGGGTGCCCAGGCGCCGGCCGACGGGGTGCTGGTCCAGGGGCAGGACTATACCGGGTCCCAGCTTGCCTGTACCAACTGTCACAACCCCCATGTGAACAAGAACACCAGGTACCTGCGGGAGGCCAACGACACCGACCAGATGTGCTTCGACTGCCACCGGTCGCGCGTCGCGCCCACCGCGGCAACCGGGAGCCACCCGGTGCTCGTCGGTTACAGTGCGGCAGCCAAGGCAGCGCCCGCGAAATTCGTCGGCACCACCCCGGTCAACGCCAATCCCAGCAACCCGACCTCGGATCTCGGCAGCAAGCTGAGCGCTGACGGCAAGGTGATCTGCTCGACCTGTCACGGAGTGCATGGCGCGGATTCCCGCAGCTCGAACTACGTGAACGGCTTCAAGAACCTCAGTACCGGGGACGGCAACCTGCTGCGCACCAACCCGCGCGGGGCGGCCGTTGCCTTGGGAACCCCGGACAAGATGAACCTCTGCACCAACTGCCACGCCGGCAAGACGAACCACAACGCCAGGGGGCAGGACATCCAGTGCCTCGACTGCCACGGCGCCCACGTGGACTACGATCCCAACGACCCGACCGGTGCGCTGGGGCCGAACATCAAGCTGATCCGGAGAAACCTGCCGGGGAAAAGCAAGCAGGTGTTCTTCCGCTATACCGGCAGCCGCATGGAGTACAAAAACGTAGCCGGAACCGGTGTCTGCGAAGGGTGCCACACCCCGCCCGCCTCCATTGCGGAGCACGCGAGCACCGACCCCAGGGTCTGCAGCAAGTGCCACAGCCACAACAGCACCGCGGGGTCCTTTACCGCGTCGTGCGATACCTGCCACGGCAATCCGCCGACGGTCACCAAGTGGTTCGACCCGGGTACGGCGCACCCGACCGCCTACACCAACTGCAGCATGTGCCACAACACCGATCCTTCGGCGCACCAAAACGGCGTGCTCGACGTGTACAAGACCTGCAACGGCTGCCACGGTTTCCCGCCGGCCTATGCGAACGGTAACCCCAAGGTGAACAGCCACGGCACCCACAGCTACACCTGCGACAAGTGCCACGCCAGTACGACCTCGAACGGGACCACCATCACCACCCCCGCGAACCACATGAACGGCACCTACGACCTGCAGGCGGGCACCGGCGCAACCTTCACCTATCAGTACTCCTCCACGGGGGGGACCTGCTCCAACGTGAGCTGCCACTCGGGTAACGGCATCATCGCGAACGTGGCCGCCGCCAAGTGGGGGACCTCGCTTGGCTGCAACGGCTGCCACGGCGACGCCTCGAGCCTCGCGACCTACGCCCACGCCAAACACGTGAACCCGGCGACCGGCAGGGGGTACACCTGCGATACCTGCCACGGCGCCACCGTCTCCGGTTCCACGAACATCGTCAACGCGAGCCTGCACGGCAACGGCGTGCGCGACGTCGCCGCCTTCTACAACGCGGCGGCCGCCACCTGCACCACCGCCTGCCACGGCAGCGTGACCCCCAACTGGAAGACCCCGTCGACCGGGGCGTGCGGCACCTGCCACAAGGCGCTCTCCACCACCACCGGCGGCCTGGTCGCCAGTAACGGGCACGGCGCCCACTACAGCGCGGCCTACGGTCCGAAGCTCGACCCGACCTCGGGGAACTCCTGCTCCGCCTGCCACGTCTATACCGGCGAGCTCGGCGCGAACCACGCAAACGGCGTACTCAACCTGAACGCGGGCTTCTCGACCAACGGCGCCTGCCTGGGCTGCCACAACCAGACCACCAACTGGGCCGGCGGCAGGGTTACCTGCGAGAGCTGCCACGCTACCACCGGCGGCGCGCTCTCCGTCATCAACGGGATCACCGCTCCGGACAAGACGCTGGCGGCGAGCCAGGGGCATGGCCGTCCGGGGATCGGGCAGGCCTGCACCGGCTGCCACGACTCGACGAGCAACCACATCTCCTCTGCCCTGGGGACCACGAACCGCCTGCTGAGCGCCTACGTCGGCGCGCTCAACGTGGAGTGCAACGCCTGCCACCAGGATTCCACCAAGGTAACTGCCGCGTCCCTGAACATGAGCACCCACGTCACCGTGAAAGGCGGGAGCGCGAACATGGCCTGCGCCTCGTGCCACGAGCCGCACGGCAGCAGCAACATCTCGATGCTGCGCTCGAGCATCAACGGGAGCACCATCACCGTTAGCGATCCGATCAACGGGCTGGTGGACAACGTCACCAACCGCGGCCTGTGCCAGGTCTGCCACACCCTGACCAGCCACTACCGCGCCGGCGTCCCCGAGACCGGGCACTACACCAGCAACTGTCTCAACTGCCACAGCCACAACGCCAGCGCGGGGGCCTTCAAGCCGGTCGGCGGTTCCTGCGACTCCTGCCACGGGTATCCTCCCGCACCGAAGATGCCGAAGCTCGCCTTCGGGGTGCAGGGCGTCTGGTCCAGCGCGCGCTTCGAGGACTACTCCGGCGGCGGCGGCGCGCACCTCGTGGCGGCGCACATCGCGCCCAACGCCAAGCCGTCCGAGGGCTTCGCGAACTGCAACATGTGCCACAACGGCGGCAGGACCGGCTCCACGACGTACCACCAGATGGTCACCCCGGTCTCCACCCACATCTCCAACGTGCACGTGGAGATAGATCCGAAGTTCCGCTTCGGGGACGGGTTTGCGACCTACACCGGTGCGAAGCTGGTCAATCCGCCGGCGCGCAACGTAACCGGCAGCTGTTTCAACGTAAGCTGCCACATGACCAAGACCCCGCGCTGGTCTATCGAGCGCTAGCAGGGGAACGCCGATCAAGCCGGCGGCTGAAGCTCAGCCGCCGGCGCAATCGGGAGCTTTTACGGTGCAGTAGTTAAGATAGCTGGCGGGAGAAGGGGCGTGAACGAACCGAGAGGGGAGTGGCGTCCGGGTAGAGTCCGCCGGAAGAAAAGAGAATAGAGATCAGCAGAAGAAAGCCCCCACGGTTCATTGGACCGGTGGGGGCTTTTGCTTTTGGCCTGTCGGAGGATTTCCCGAGAGCAGCATCCCCCCTCCCTCGACGGGAGGGGGCCGGGGGGGTGGGCGAAGCTGCCATCTGCGCTGAGGTGGCGCCTTCCCCCTCACCCTGTTCCGAAAGGGGAGAGGGGACCTGGCTGGACGGCATTCCCGGAATTCCAGGAGGAACCCTTCACTTCTGGGGGCGGCTAACCCGTCAGGCAAAGAGCGGGACGCTCGCGCCCAGGCCGTGCACCACGCTGGTGAAGGCGTCTTTTTGCTCCAGCTTTCCGGCTCCGAAGCGCTCCTCGAACAGACGGCGGATCACCGGGATCTTCGAGGTGCCGCCGGTCAAAAAGACGGTGTCGATATCCCGGTGCGTCAGCCCCGACTTCCGCACCACCTCGTCGATGCAGTGGGCTATCTGGGAGAGGTTCCCGCCGTTCATCTCCTCGAACTCCTTTTTGGTTATCTCCTCGTTCAGCACGAGATCGCGCTCCTTAAAGCAGACCCGGGCCTCGTCGCGCTCGGACAGCTCGCACTTCGCCTTCTCGATGGACTGGAAGAGGAAGAAACCGTAGTTGTCGCCGATCAGGTGCTCCAGGTTCTCGATGGCCTGCCGGTCGGTCGCCGCGTTCTTGATGAGCCTGATCTGCTCCCGGATCTTGCGGGTGCGCAGCAGCGGGATCCGGTGCCACTGGCACAGGGTGGAGATGATGCTGAGCGGTATGTCGAAATACTCCTCTTTCCCCATCCCGCGGTACCGGACCCCCCGGCCGAAGTGCCTGGCGATCTTCTCCCACATGATCTGCGAGTCGAACTTGTCTCCCGCCGTGTAGACACCACCCACCGCGAGGACGTCGCTGTGCCGGTCCGAGCGCTCGAAGGCGCCGCCGCGTACCCGGATCACGCTGAAGTCCGAGGTCCCGCCTCCGAAGTCGCCGATGAAGACCACCCGTTCGGTCCCTGCCGCAAGCGACTGCTCGAAGGAGAGCGCGGCCGCCACGGGCTCGAGCTGGAAGAAGATCCGGCGGAACCCCGCCGCGCGGGCCGCCTTCTCAAGCCTCGCCTGGGCCAGGGCATCCTTCTCGGGATCCTCGGAGAAGACGACCGGCCGCCCGAGGACGACGCTGTCTACCGTGCAGCCGAGGTAGGCCTCCCCCTTCGCCTTGATCTTTCTGAGGATGACGGCGACCAGGTCCTCGATGCCGTACTTCTTGCCGAACACCTCGGTCCCCTCGAAGCTGCGGTTGGGGAGGAAGGTCTTGATCGACTGCATGAAGCGGCCGGCGGCCCCTTCGCTCACGTACTGGGCGATCGCCTCCTGCCCCGCGAACACCTCGTGGTCTTCGGTGAAGTAGAGGACCGAACGCATGAGGGAACTCCCCGGGTTCAGCTCGTCGATGGGGATGACTTCGACCCGGTTGTCGCGGTAGATGGAAAGCGCGGAATTGGTGGTGCCGAAGTCGATGCCGAAAACGATGCTCATGTAGACAACTCCTGAAAAAAACAGCGAGGGCGGGTGCCAAGGCCCGCCCTCGCGACTAGTACCGGATTATGGTTCCCTGTGCTGCATCCACCCAGGCGCGGCCCTCGAGCCGGGAGGCTCAGGAGGCATGTCGGGCGAGGGACCGGTATGTTTAGCAGAAAGGGGAGGATATCGGCAAGTATATAATCGCTCGCCGTGGCATTTTTGCCAAGAGGTGCGGAGAGGGCGAGGCTCAGGCGCTAACGACACCTTGCCAGGGTGAAAGGCCCGCACGGTCTCGCCGCTGTTGACATGCCTCTTCAGTCGGTGTATCCAGATACGCTGCCCTGCGCGGGCGAACACGCAACCGAGGAGCCACTTTGCCATCTCATAACGGAATAAGCAGAGGCATCATCGCCGCCGCCTGCACGCTTCTTATGCTGAACCTGGGGACGGTGTACGCCTGGAGCTTCTTCCAGAAACCGCTCTGCGAGACGTACGGCTGGTCCAACAGCCAGGTGGTCTGGACCTTCAGCCTCGCCATCAGCTTTTTGGGGCTATCGGCTGCGGCCGGCGGCCTCCTAATCCCCAAGACCGGGCCGCGACCGCTGGCGCTTGCGGGTGCCGTCCTCTTCGGCTCGGGGTACTTCCTGGCCGCTCTCGCCCTGCGCCTGCACTCGCTGCCGCTTCTTTGGCTCGGCTACGGGGTGATCGGGGGGATCGGGCTGGGGCTTGGCTACGTGACCCCCGTCGCCACGGTATCGAAGTGGTTTCCGGACCACAAGGGGGTGGCGACCGGGACGGTCGTGATGGGGTTCGGCTTCGGCGCGCTGCTCATGTCGAAGCTGGTCGCCCCGTTTCTCCTGGCGAGGACGGGGGGGGACCTGGTGTCGGCCTTCACGGCGATGGGGGTGCTGTTCCTGGTCCTGTCGCTCGCGGCGGCGGCCTTCGTGCGCAATCCGCCGGCTTCCTGGGTGCCTCCTGTGGCTTTGGCCAAGGGTGCTTCGGACGGTGAGGGGGCGCAGCTGGGGGCCGGAAGCTGCATCGCCTCCGGGGCGTTCCTCCTCATGTGGCTCATCTTCTTTTGCAACATAACCGCGGGGATCGCCCTGATAGGGTTCCAGTCGCCGCTGTTCCAGGAGGTCTGCGCGAAAAACGACCCCGCGCTCGGCAAGGAACTGCTGGCGGCCTACGGCGGGACCATGATCGCGGCGAGCTCGGTCTTCAACGGCATCGGGCGCTTTTTCTGGGGCGCGCTCTCGGACCGCCTGGGGCGCAGCCGGACCTTCAGCGTGATCCTCGGTTCGCAGGTCGCGGCGTTCGCCCTCTTGATGCAGACCTCGCAGCCCTGGCTGTTTGCGGTCCTGGTCTGCTACATCCTGCTCTGCTACGGCGGCGGGTTCGGGACCATGCCTTCCTTCGTGCTGGACCGTTTCGGGGCGCGGGTCATGCCGGCGGTGTACGGGGCGACCCTCACCGCCTGGTCGGCCGCCGGGATCGCGGGGCCGCAGCTCGTGGCGCTGCTTAAGGACCGCTACGCGGGGAGCCCCGGGGTGGCTTCGGGGTACAGCTTCGCCGCCGCCATCGGGCTGCTCGGCGTCGGGTTCGTGCTGTCGTTCTTCGTGACGGAGCGAACAGGGACGAAAACCGGATAGCCACGGAGGCACGGAGTACACGGAGAACAACACGGCAATACAAAATGAGCCACAGAGAAGATCCGAGGGGAATTTGAGAACGGCAAAGACCAGGATGAAAATCCTGAAGCCTCTCTCCGTGACCTCCGTGTCTCCGTGGCAATGGGGAAGGATACCTACGAGATGAAAATTTGGATCGATGCCGATGCCTGCCCGCGGGTCATCAAGGAGATCGTCTTCCGTGCTTCGGAACGCCTCCAGATCCCGGTCGACCTGGTCGCCAACAAGGGGCTCGCCAAACACGAGACCAAGCTGATCCGCTCGATCGTGGTCGCGGACGGCTTCGACGTCGCCGACGACTACATCGCCGAACACGCGGCACCTGAAGACCTGGTGATTACGGCCGACATCCCGCTGGCCGCGAGGGTCGTCGCCAAGGGGGGCCTCGCGCTCGACCCGCGCGGCGAACTCTACTCGGAGGAGAACATCGGCGAACGGCTCGCCATGCGCGACCTGATGACGGAACTCCGCTCGGGGGGAATGCCCCTGGGCGGCCCCGCTCAGTTCAGCCTGACCGACCGGCAACGCTTCGCCTCTTCGTTCGACCGCCTGATAACGCGGCTGCACAAAGGGGAGCGACCCTGATCCTGCGGCCTACGACCTGGGGCTCACCGGGAACGAGGCTTCGAATCGGGACTGCACCCGCAAGGCTACCTTGACGATCTCGGGGTCGAAGTGGGCTCCGGCGCTCTCGACGAGCATCGCCATGGTCCGCTCGTGGCTCAGCCCGTTCCGGTAGCAGCGATCGGAGCGCAGCGCATCGTAGACGTCCGCTACCGCCATGATCCTGGCAGAGAGCGGAATGTTCCTTCCCACCAGCCCATCCGGATAGCCGTTGCCGTCCCAGCGCTCGTGGTGGTACAGGGCTA
Organism: Geomonas silvestris; assembly: GCF_014193515.1. Lineage (GTDB taxonomy): Bacteria > Desulfobacterota > Desulfuromonadia > Geobacterales > Geobacteraceae > Geomonas > Geomonas silvestris. Next base: position 41,515 of record NZ_BLXX01000009.1, read on the forward strand.
TCTCTATCCCCATCCCGATGAAGAGGTTCCCCGGGTACTCGTTGAATACGGACTGCAGGGTCTCGGCACCTATGGTGGTATGGGTCTGAATGGTCTCGTACTCTTCCGCGCTCAAACCGCCACGCTTGAGAAGCACGGCATCGGGAATGGCGATCTTGCCGATGTCGTGCAGCGGCGCCGCATGCTGGATGCAGGTGACGAAGTCGTCGGTGATCTGGTTTTGGTAGAGGGAATCCCTGCCGAGCTCGAACGCCAACAGCCGGCAGAGCTCGCGCACCCGCTCGAGGTGCTGTCCGGTCGATTCGTCGCGGTACTCGGCCAGTTTGGCCATGGCAAAGATGGTCGCCGCCTGCGCCTCGAACAGCTTCCTCACCACCCGTTCCGCGTTTTTCTGGTTCTCCAACCGTTCGTGCAGCGCGCTCATCTTCAGGTGGGTCCCGACGCGGGCCAGTACCTCCTCGTTGCAAAACGGCTTGGCGATGTAGTCCACACCCCCTGCATCGAACCCCTGGACCACGGCTGAGGTGCCGTCCAGCCCGCTGATGAAGAGGACCGGGATCTCCCTCAGGTCGTCGCGTGCCTTCAGTCTCCTGCAGAGGTCGAAACCGTTCTCTCCGGGGAGGACGACATCGAGGAGGATGAGGTCGGGCGACCAGTCGCAGGCCGTGCTCAATACCGCGGAACCGTCGTGCAATAGCTTCGTCTGGTAGCCCTGGGACTCGAGGATGAACTGCAGCATGGACGCCGTCAGCGGCTCGTCGTCCACCACGAGAACCTTGCCACCGTCCCCTTCTTTTGTCCCGGATCTCTGCATCGGTTTCCCCTCGGCGTCAAAGCCGCGCGTCGCGGTCTCTCTCCGCGCCGCTGCCCCAACCTGCCGCTCCTACGCTCTTATCGGAGTTTCTCCTTCTGTCATGAGGAAATAGATCCCGGGCTCTGAAGGGGAGGGGCAGGCCGCCGCCGAACCGCTTGCCAACGTCGTTTCTCCGTGCTCCCCGCCGCTTTTCCCCGGGCTTCCTGCCCGCCTCCCCAAAAGGTCTCTTCCGTCTCAGGAGGGCTGGTCCAGCACTTCGCGCACCTTGCCGGCCAGGGCCGGGAGGAGGAAGGGCTTCTGCAGGAAATGGATCCCTTCCTCGAGGACGCCGTGGTGGGCGATGACGTCGGCGGTGTAGCCGGACATGAAGAGGCACTTGAGGCCGGGGCGCTCACCCCGAAGCCGCCCGGCGAGTTCCTTGCCGTTCATCCCGGGCATGATGACGTCGGTCAGCAAGAGGTCGATCTGCTTCTTATAGCTCCCCGCCATCCGGATCGCCTCTTCCGGCCCGCCGGACGCCAGGACCCGGTACCCCTGGCTCTGCAGGAGCGCGCAGGTCATCCCGAGCATGCCGGGCTCGTCCTCCACCAATAAGACCGTCTCGCTCCCTCTGGGCAAGGCACCGCTCACCACCTGCCTGGGGGGGGGGCCGCGGCCCCGCTGTGCCGGGGGACCCCTATGGTGAAGGTGGATCCCTCCCCGGCCTCGCTGCGGACGCTGACGAACCCGTGGTTCTGCTTGACGATCCCGTAGATGGTGGCAAGCCCCAGGCCGGTCCCTTCCCCGACCCCTTTCGTGGTGTAGAAGGGGTCGAAGATGTGGGGGAGGGTCTCCCGGTCCATGCCGCAGCCGTTGTCGCTCACCGAGACCCAGACGTACTCCCCCGAGCCTGCCTCGGGATGGTTCGCCCGGTAGGTCGCGTCCGCCAGGGCGGTGCCGGTCCGGATGACGATGCGCCCGCTAGCGGTGATGGCATCCCGGGCGTTGACGCAGAGGTTCGCCATGATCTGGTCCACCTGCGAGGGGTCCATGAGGACCGGCCAGATCCCGCTCCCCGGCTCGAAGACGAGCTCGATGTCCTCCCCGATGAGCCGCTGCAGCATCTTGAGCATCTGCGAGATGGCGTCGTTGATGTCGATGAGCTTCGGCTCGATGGCCTGCTTGCGGGCAAAGGCCAGCAGCTGCCGGGTGAGGGCGGAGGAACGCTCGGCGGCCGCGTTGATCGCCTGCAGGTGATCGTGGCTCGGGTGCTCGGGAGGGGTATCCATGAGCCCCAGGGCGGCGTGCCCGATGATGACCCCGAGCATGTTGTTGAAGTCGTGGGCGACGCCCCCCGCCAGGCGCCCCACGGATTCCATGCGCTGGGCCTGCTGCAGCTGTTTCTCGAGGTCGAGGCGCTCCACCTCGGACCACCTGCGGATCAAGGCGCTCCCGAGATAGGCGGCGATCCCCTCCAGGTGCTGGATCAGCTCCTCGCTGAAGCGGTCCTTGCGGCGATCGTTGCACTGGATCAACCCGACGATCCGGTCCTTGTAGCGGATGGGAACCAGGGCCAAAGAGGCGTATCCCAGGCGGATGCACTCGCTGCGGGACCGGGTGCGGGACGCCCGGACGTCGTGCAGCGGCAAGAGCTTAAAGGTGTCGTTGGTCCAGAGGCTGCCGGCGGGGGTGGCAAGGGGATGCCCCTCGGGGATGGCGCCGGAAAGGACCATGCCGCAGGTGCACTCGAGACGCACCTTGCCGTGCTCGTCGCGGCAGCTGGTCCCGTCGGGGAGGCGCTCGATCAGGGTGTTCTCGGCCATCAGGAAGTCGGGGGGGAATCCCGCCTGGACCAGGTAGGGGAAATCGTCCCCCTCCTGCAGCCGTATCCCCACGGCGTCCAGGTCGAGCCGCTCCCGCACCAGGGCCGCGACCTCCTCGACGGCCCCCTTGAACTCCCGGGATTCGTTGAGCACCTGCAGGACCTGCTTGCCCAACTCGCGCTGTATTTCTGCCTGCTTGCGCTCGGTGATGTTGTGGTCCATGCCGCGGTAGCCGCAGAAGGTGCCCCGGCTGTCGTAGAAGGGGACGCCGCTGGTCTCCAGCACCACCAGACGGCCATCCTTGTGCCGGTTGGTGTTCTCCAGGCGGAAAAACGGTTCCTGCCGGGCCGCGATCCCGCCGAAGATCTCCCTGATACGCTCCGCCTCGGCTTCGGGCATCAGGTCGAACGGGGTCTTCCCCAGCACCTCGTCGGAGCGGTAGCCCAAAAGCTCTTCGACCTGGGGGCTCGCGTGGGTGTAGACGGCGTTGGCGTCGACCTCCCAGATCCAGTTGTGGGAGGAGGCGATCAGCTGTTCGTGCCGCTCTTCCTTCTCCTTGAGGGCCTGGTGGGTCCGCTCGAAGTAGACGAGCACCAGCCCCATGGCGATGCTGGTGGCCAGGACGCTGCCGATGATGAAGCCCCAGGGGGCGAACCATTCGATGGGGCGCAGGATCGGGTAGTCGGCCTGGTGGATCCCCCAGACGATGAAGGACCACCCGGTGATCCGGCTGGCCAGCTCTTCGCGGGCCCCCTTAAGGAACTGGATCCCGATGTGGATGTAGGTGTAGGAGAGAAAGGCGAAGATGGGGACGACGACTAAGAGGGGCGGCAGGTGCAGCGAGAGGGCGAGCACCGTCCAGCTCCCGATGAGGAACCCGATGAGGAACTCGATCCGGCCGACGGGCTTGCCGATGAAGAGCCGGGTGCCGGTCAAAAGCAGCACCGCGCTGGCGATGATGCAGAGGTAGTTGATCTCCTTGAGGAGGAGGTTGCCGGGCCAGAACACCGAGGCGATGAGGAAGAGGTACCTGCAGGTGTGCACCCCCCAGGCATAGGCCCAGATCTTCATGAACCTTTCGCGGTAGGTGTAGTGGAGGTAGGTGTTGACCATGGTCAGAACGAAGACGGAACTGGCTGTCGCCGCACCAGCAATGATGATCCAAGGCATGCTCTCTCCAGTCGGCAGAGACATTTCACCACAAGGTTATGCGATTCGCGTATCGCCGGCAGTGCCGCACTCGATCACAAAAGGTGCGCGTGCCCAGGTGACGTATCGGACGGCGGGTGCGATTCCCTTAGGATTAAACGGAGGGACCGTCAGGGCGAGGGACTGTGGCGTTGACCACGGAGCCACCAGGCACACGGAGGAAGACCTAGGGGGCGGCGCGAGCACCAGCGCCCTCGAAAAGAGAGCCCGGTCAACCGGTTCGGCCTCTGTCGTTAACGCGGCAGGCCGAACCAAGTAAAAAGGGTGTCGGGTGTTTTCGGAGGCCGCCGCTGGGGAGTGAGCCTGTCCCAGCGCGGCACGTGGGGTTTTCTCCGTGCCCTTGGTGGCTTTCGTGGCTGATTACGGTTTTCGGGTGCCTCTCTAGGTTTCGGTCGCTTCCAGTTGGCCCATCTCGAAGCCCCGGTCCAAGAGGAGCACCTCGACGGTCTCGCCTGCCGCGAACCTCGACTCGGGCGGCAGCTTGATGAGCCCGTTTCCGAGGATGAGGGAGGAGAGGCGACCGGAACTCTGGTCGCCGGTGCTGGAGACCAGGTAGCGGTCCCCCTCCCGGGAAACCAGGCCGCGCACCAGGTGCGGACGCCCCCCCTTGTTGACCGCCGCCTCCCTGAGCTCGGCCTTGACCACCGGACGCAGGATGTTTTTGTGCCCCATCGCCTGCAAGAGGGAAGGGCGCACGAAGAGCTCGAAGGATACCATCGCCGCCACCGGATTCCCCGGCAGCGCAAAAACGGGTTTGCCATCCAAAAGCGCAAAGGCGAGCGGCTTGCCCGGCTTCATGTTCACCTTCCAGAAGGTGATCTCCCCCCCCAGGCTCTCGATGGCCGCCTTCACGAAGTCCCGATCGCCCACCGACACCCCGCCCGTTATTACGACGAAGTCTGCGTTGAGTCCCGCCAGGATCTTCTCCTTGGTGGATTCCAGGGTGTCCGCGGCTATCCCCAGAAGGACCGGCTCGCCCCCCGCGTCGATGACCTGGGCCGCCAGGCTGTAGCTGTTCGAGTTGACGAGCTTCCCGGGAGTCGGGGTGGAGCCGGGCTCCAGGAGCTCGTCGCCCGTGGAGAGGATGGCGACCCGGGCCCGCCGGTACACGGCGAGCGAGGTGCACCCCATGGCGGAGAGCATCCCGATCTCCTGGGGGCGCAACAGCGCACCGGCCGGGATGACCACCTCGCCCTCGCGGATGTCCTCGCCGCGCAGCCTCACGTGGTTTCCCGCCTTGACCGCTTTCAGGCGGATCCAGTCCTGGTGGTCCTCGACGTCCTCGATGGGGACCACGGTGTCGCAGCAGGGAGGAAGCGGCGCGCCGGTCATGATCTTCACCGCCTCGCCCGGCATGAGCGGCGCGGTGCGCACCTCGCCGGCCGGCAGGAAGCCGACCACGTTCAGCCGGCTGTCGGTGAGACCTGCGTAGCCGAAGGTGAAGCCGTCCATCGCCGAGTTGTCGGCGGGAGGGATGTCCCACGGGGCGATGTGGTCTTCGGGGGTCACCCGGTTGAGCCCCTGGAACACCGAGACCTTTTCGGTCTGCAGCTGGGATATCTCTTTGAGTATGGCGCGCTGCGCCTCTTCGATGCTGACCATTGCGAGCTCTCCTTTGAGCGTGTCGGGCAAGAAAAGATACTCCCCGGGGTGGGGCTTTGCAAGAGGGGAATACCCGAGGAATGCCGCGTGGTTTTCCGCGAGGAGCGGGGCAACAGGAGGATTCTTAACGTTTCCCTGGGGCGGCGTCCTCGCCCTGGTCGGACGGGCGGGGGACCATGACGAGGGAGCGGGGGGTGGTGGGGCAGATCTCGACGCAGACCGCGCAGCCGTTGCAGAGCGCGGCGTCGACCTTGACCCCCTGGCCGATGACGAGCGAGATCGCCTGCGGCTCGCAGCGCTCGAGGCAGCTTAGGCAGCCGCAGCTTGCCGCAAAGCACTCGGTCCCCTGCGGTTGCGCCACCAGGTGCGCACCGCGCTCCAGGGCCGGCTCCTCGGGCTCCGCGGGAGGTGCCTCCCCGGCGGTTGCCTGCAGCACACCGGCGAGGTCGAGGGCGGCCCGACCGAGCGAGGCCGCCCCCTGACGCAGGAAATCTTTACGGGTGATGCTCATGGTTCTGGGTCACTTCTTCTTGGCTTTTTTCGCGGCGGCCGGGGTGCCCAGGTCGCTGCGCACGTGGCACGAGGTGCAGTAGATGCGCACCGGGTGCGGACAGAGGGGCGCCTTGGAGGCGCCGCTAAGGTCGAGGTGGCAGGCAAGGCAGCTCTCTCCGTTTGCGTTGTCCACTATCTTGTGGGGGATGACCGGCGGGTTACCTTCGGCGAATTGGGCCTGGGCCTCGAAGTCGGCGGGCTGGGCGGCCGGCGCGGCCGGGGCACCCGCGGTGATAAGGATGAGCGCCGCCAGGGCGACGAGCAGGTTCTTCATCTAGTTACCTCCTTAAGGTTGCACGAGCTGGGCTAGCGGGCCTTTTCGACCTTCACCGCGCACTTCTTGTAGTCCGGCTCGCCGGAGATGGGGCAGTAGGCGTCCAGGCAGAGTTCGTTGATGAGCTTGTTCTCGTCGAAGAAGGCGACGAAGACGTTGCCGTGCTCGGCCTTGCCGCGTCCGTTCAGGTCGGCCGCGAGCTGGATGCTGCCGCGGCGCGAGCTGACCCGCACCTGGTCTCCCTGCTTGATCCCCAGCTTCTTGGCGTCGTCCGGGTGCATCTCGCAGACGGCTTCCGGGTAGGCGCGCTTCAGTTCGGGAACCCGGCCGGTCATGGTGCCGGTGTGCCAGTGCTCGAGGACGCGGCCGGTGCAGAGCCAGAACGGGTAGTGCTGGTCCGGCTGCTCCGGGGCGGGCTCGTAGGGGCGCGCCCAGATCACCGCCCGGTAGTGGTCGGGCTTGTTCTTGTAGAACTTGACCCCCTCGCCCGCCTTCACGTAGGGGTCGTACCCCTCGACGTAGCGGTAGCGGGTCTCCTGCCCGTTCACGACCGGCCAGCGCAGGCCGCGCGACTCGACGTAGGCGTCGTAGGGGGCGAGATCCTTTCCCTGCCCCTCGCCGAACTTGCGGTACTCCTCCCAGATCTCCCGTTGCGGGTGCTGGTAGGGGAAGAGCGAGCCGTGGCCCAGGCGCCGGGCGAGCTCCATGGTCTGCCACAGGTCGTCCTTCGCCTCGCCGGGGGCGTCCACCATTTTGAACCACTGGTGGGTGCGGCGCTCGGCGTTGCCGAACATCCCTTCCTTTTCGACCCAGCTCGCCGAGGGGAGCACCACGTCGGCCTGCTCGGTGGAGCGGGTCGGGTACATGTCGGAGACGATGACGAAGCGCCCCTCACCCTTGCGCGCCCCCTTGCGGTAGCGGTTCAGGTTGGGGAGCGACTGGAAGGGGTTCGTTACCTGGCTCCAGATCACCTTGATGTCGCCGCGGTCGAGCGCCCGGAACATCTCGGTGGCGTTGTAGGTCGGCTTGGCAGGGATCTTCTTGGGATCGATCCCCCAGATCTTGGCGGTCTTCTCGCGGTGCTCGGGGTTCGCCACCACCATGTCGGCGGGGAGCCGGTGCGTGAAGGTCCCGACCTCGCGGGTGGTGCCGCAGGCGGAGGGCTGGCCGGTGAGCGACATGGGGTTCTCGCCGGGGCGGCAGATCTTGCCGGTCAAGAGGTGGACGTTGTAGGCCAGGTTGTTCACCCAGGTGCCGCGGGTGTGCTGGTTGAAGCCCATGGTCCAAAGGGTGGTCACCTTGCGCTTCTTGTCGGCGTAGAGGTGCGCCATCTCGACGATGGTCTCGGCGGGGACGCCGGAGAGTGCTGCCACCTTCTCCGGGGTGTAGGCCTTGAGCGAATCGCGGTACTCCTCGAATGTGATCCCCTTGGGTTCGTCGGCGAACTTGAACTTGTCCTCGAGGCCGTAGCCGATGTTCTCCTTCCCCTTCTTGAAGACCACGTGCTCCTTGATGAACGCCTCGTCGTGCAGCCCGTCGCGGATGATGACGTAGGCTATGGCGTTTAAGAGCGCCAGGTCGGTCTGCGGCTTGAATTTGATATAGCGGTCCGCCATGAGGGAGGTGCGGGTGCGGCGGGTGGCGAAGTCGATGATCTTCACCTCCGGGTTGTTGAGACGGTTGGTGAGCAGGCGCGAGAAGAGGATGGGGTGGCACTCGGCCATGTTGGCGCCCCACAGGAAGTAGGTGTCCCCCAGGTCGAGGTCGTCGTAGCACCCCATCGGCTCGTCGCTGGCGAAGGTGGTCATGAAGCCGGTGACCGCGGAGGCCATGCAGAGGCGGGCGTTCACCTCGATGTTGTTGGTGCCGATCCCCCCCTTGAAGAGCTTGCTGGCGGCGTACCCCTCGAAGATGGTCCACTGGCCGGAGCCGTAGATGGCGACCGAATCCGGGCCATACTTGGCGATCGACTCCTTGAACTTGGAGGCGATGAGGGTCATGGCTTCGTCCCAGGAGGCCGGGGTGAGCTTGCCGTCCTTGCGGATGAGCGGGGTGGTGAGGCGGTCCTTGCCGTTTAACACCTTGGAGAGGAAGTACCCCTTGACGCAGTTGAGCCCCTTGTTGACCGGAGCCTGCGGGTCACCCTTGATGGCGACCACCTTGCCGTCGCGCACACCCACGAGGACGCCGCATCCGGTGCCGCAGAAGCGGCAGGGTGCCTTGCCCCAGGTGACGCCCCCTTCGGCCGCCTCGGCCGCGCCTGGTTTCAGCGGGTTGAGGCTCTTTCCTCCCACTGCGGCAAAGGCGGCTGCCGCGGCACTTGCCTTGATAAAATCTCGTCTGCTTACATCCATACCGCACCCTCCTCGTAAGTGGCGACACTAAAAAAGGACCGGCGTGTCGGGGGCCGGTCCTTTACATTACCTGCTTACTGCTCCAGGTCTTCGAAATTGTGGTAGGCCAGGCGCACCGTGGCGACGCCGGCGATCTCGTGCATGCGGGTGACGAGGCTCACCTCGGCGTCGACGCTGTCCGCTTCGACGACGGCGACGATCTGGCCGTCGGGAAGTACGCCGTGCACCTCGACGCCGTCGAACGAGGCGAGTTCACCGACGACTGAGTCACTGAGGCCCGGAGCACATGTGAGAACGACACCCGAAATTGGCATAGCTGCTCCTCTTACACTGTTATGATCCGTACGAGATTACAGCAGATGCTGCATATGGCAATACTATAGGTCCTGAAAGTGTGCCGGATGCTTCTTACACAGTACGGAACTGGCAGGATGGGCCGGCACAGAGAGGACCACCCGACACCATGTGACAATTGTTTCCGGAAGACTTTGACGAATGTCAAAAAAAGGCGTTTGACCACAGAGGTACATAGTGGGGAAAACTGAGGAACACCGGGGAAGACAAATAACGAGGCTGACTTTAGCCACGGAGCCACCAAGGGCACGGAGAGAAACTGCGGATGCGAGCGAACCACGAGGCCATAGCCATCCTTTGCTCGCATAAAGAAGGAGCTGAGTATCCCCCCTTTCGGTGCTGGAGCGTCGAGCGGCACCTTAGCATGTCCATCTGCTTTCAGCTCGTGCAGCGAGGGCATGTGACGATGTCGCTGCCGGTTGCATATCGGTTAGCTCGTGCTAATCTCTTGCGCGTGGTTTTGCAAGGCTGGGGGAGGGAGCGGAGTGATCCGAATTATCTTTTTGACTAGAGGTCTAAATGGTGGCTATTAGGGAGATTTCGATGCACCGTTGCCTAGTTATACTCCTGATTTCCATTGCAGCATCTCTACCTGCTAATCGGGCGGTTGGAAAAGACGACAAAAAGGTTTTGCTGAAACCGGAAAAGTGTAGAGCAATTATTCAAAGCCAGACCGAAAAATTGCCGGCCGCTTGGAAAAAATATAATGGCTTCATAAAAGCCTGCAGCATATTTAAATCAGGCGCACAGGAGATCAATCTAATTTCAATATGGATTCAAGACTATTTCGACTTTAAGTACCCGAAGGACATGACACCCGTAATGGAAGATTTTCCAAGGCCGGTCCTTGTCGACCAGGGATTTAACGTGCTTGGAAGTTTGCCGGAGTATTATCCAGATGATCCTCCAAGAGAGCTGGAGATATACTATTCTTCCAAACAAACTACGCCACCAGATCTATTCGTCAGGGTTCACAGTCCTGGAGCTGGAGGAGATTATTCTTATCCACCTATGATGTGGAACGTTAAAAATAAAAGTTACGGCAATTGAGGTAGTTTGTTGTGACTAAGGACATGAGCAGAAACCTCGCAATAGCTTGCCAAGAAGCGTACGCAGCTTACCTAAATAGTTGCAGCCATTCAGTTTGGTACGTCATATCTAAGTATAAACCCTCGCAGCCTTATATGATGGCCAATCAGCTTATTGACTATCTTTCCAGCAGTCCAGAATGGCATGAAGTGCCGCTCTCTGAAGTAACTGAGGCTGCAAGGATGGGGAGACTAGTAGTCGGAGGTCTTAAAGGAAAAGAGCATGGACATGTAGTTGTGGTTTACCCCGGACAAGAAAGGCCACGTGGTGGTTACATATACACTCCCAAAAGAACTGGTAAACCGACAAAACTTGCTTCCAAGGGGATGTATCCTCTGTCAATGTCCACTTCTATGGGGACTTTCCCAGGTTCCAAAAGCAATGGTGACAAAACGGTATGGGACGCGTGGGGAAGTGATGTAAGTTTCGAGCAGGTACGTTTTTGGAATACAAGGGGGTGGCAAAAGAGTTACCTCGTTCAAGAACAGTAAGGTGGAATGGTGAGGCAGTTGTAAAGAAAAAGCGAAAAAACAACGTGGTACACACTGCAAGAGGTCGTTGGACGATAGCCTCAACAGAAAATCGAGTTGTCAGGTGGCTGCGATAACAGAGGCGATTGTGAAATTTTCAGATGAAAGCGACCAGCGGAAGTTACTTCTGAATTTGGCCGCAGCCGTGTATGGGGTGGCTGTTAGCCGCTTTAGCGTTGAAGAGTCACTGTCAGAATGTTTCAACTTGCAGGTCAACATGGTGAGTGAAACCCCTATCGGTGCCAAAGACGTGGTCGGCAAAGAAGGGACCATAATAATTACAGGTCACGATGAGGACCGATTTTTTCATGGGGTCGTTAACAAGCTTGTTCTTGCTGCTCAAACAGGCAGATTTTATCAATACGAAGCCAACCTAGTCCCTCATGTCTGGTACCTTTCACTTAACGTGAATTATAGGGTATTTCAGAATGAGAACGTAGTGGAGATCGCGCAGCAGTTGCTCAAGGAGATGCTTCCCCAGCAACAATGTGAGTTCAGGTTGAATCGCAGTTACGAGAAACGAAGGTACTGCACTCAGTACGGCGAAAGCGATTGGCACTTTCTTTCCCGGCTCTTCGAGGAAGAGGGAATCTGCTACTTCTTTCAACACTTTCCAGACAAACATATCCTCACACTTGTCGATGACCGTGTAGCTTTCGCTCCAATCGTGGGCTCCCCTACCGTGAGTTACCTCGGGGACGAAGGAATGGCTCCAGACGAGGAAACGATTTCCTTGTTCACCTTTTCCCGAGCCGTAAGCTCTGACAGCGTCTCTGTTAGTAGTCACAACTTCAAAAGGCCCTCGCTGGACCTGCTGCAACAGGCAAACGCGGAAGATCCCCAATTCGAAGTCTATGAATACCCCTCGCCTTTTGGTTACCCAGAGAGGGGGAAGCATCTAGCGCGGATCCGACTGGAAGAAAAGTTGACCATGCGGGAATCCGCCACCGGTACCAGTAACTGCCATCGGTTCACTGCAGGCTTCACTTTTGAACTGCAGGATCATGACTTTGCTGAACTTGACAACGGTTACCTTTTACTTCGCGTTGTGCATACGGGGTGGCAGGGGCATGTGCTTGGTGAACAGTCTGGGATCGGCGGTGACTGCTCCTACTCCAATGAATTCGTTGCGATTCCTGCAGATGTCACGCCTCGGCCGGAACGACTATTGGAATGCCCCCGCGGCAGGTTGCAGACGGCAATCGTGGTCGGGCCGCAGGGGGAGGAGATCTATGCGGACGAGTACGGGCGGGTCAAGGTGCAGTTTCACTGGGACCGCGCAGGGAAGAAGAACGAGAACAGCTCGTGCTGGCTTCGGGTGAGCCAGCCCTGGAGCGGAGCGGGCTGGGGCTTCGCCGCACTCCCGAGGGTCGGCGACGAGGTGCTGGTTGACTTCATAAACGGCGACCCGGATTGGCCGATCATCGTCGGCAGCGTGAACAACGCGGCCTCTCCCGCGCTCTACCCCCTGCCGGAAGAACGCTTCCGCAGCGGTATCCGCACGCGGAGCTATCCGGAGGGTGACCGGGACAACTTTCACGAGCTGCGCTTTGACGACCGCAAGGGACAGGAAGAAATCTTCCTCAAAAGCGAGCGGGATTGGAACGTCCTCGTCAAAAACGACAAGTCCGAAGCGGTGGGGAATGACTCGAAAGAGGAGGTCGGCGCGGACAAGACGCTGCGCGCCGGCAGACGGCTCCGGATCGAGGCCGGGGAGAGCATCGAACTGGTCTGCGGCGCCGCCTCGATCACCCTGGACAGCCTCGGCACCATAACGCTCAAAGGCACGACTGTCGAAGTCGCAGGCTCTCAACACCTCCAACTATCCAGCATGAAGATCGACGTCAACTGATTGCCCAAACCTCTCACAATTTTCCGGTGACTCTGGGCGCAGGTGCCGCAGCGGTTACCCGCTGTTCAACCTCTCGTGTAACGCACGGATCCGCAGACCGCCGGCACTACGACGGGATGGGACGTGCCACGTGCCTCCTCCGTGTTCTCAGTGCCTCCGTGGCAAAAATCTGCCGCTGATGATTGATCCGATGACCTAGTCACCATTTCCACATGCCAACCACGGAGCCTGCCATGCGCGAGGAACGACTCCTGGAACGCCTGAGCTCGCTGGAGCGGGAACCGCTGCGCCGGGAAGGTCTCGACCGGGCCCGCCTCATCGACTCTATCGTCCGCCACCTTGCCCTCATCCTCAACACCCGGCAGGGGAGTGTCCCGGCGGCATCGGGATTCGGGATGCCGGACTTTCAGGAGTTTCTGCAGAGCTATCCGCAATCGGTTCGGGAACTTGAGGCGGGAATTCGCCGCACCATCGAGCTGTACGAGCCTCGTTTGCAGGCCATCCAGGTGGTGTTCCTGCCCCAGGCTGAGGATGCCTTGAAGCTGCACTTCCAGGTCAGCGCTTGCCTCAAAGGAGCGGAGGGACGCGAGCCGGCACGGGTGCGCGTGGAGACGGTGGTGGGGTCGGGCGGGAGGTTCTCGGTCAAAAGGTAGCGCAATTCTCCTCGACGTGAGGCGCCGGGGAAGGAGGGATCATGCTGGAGATCTTGTACCAGGAGGAACTGGCCCGCCAGAAGGACCTCGCTGCGGAGTTCGCCGAGGCGCATCCGGCACTGGCGCCCATGCTCGGCGGCGCGGCGGCCGATCCGGACGTGGAGCGGCTTTTCCAGGGGGTGGCGCTCCAGTTCGCGCAGCTGCGGCAAAAGCTGGAGGACGACGTTCCCGAGTTCACGCATGCGTTGGCGCGCCAGCTCTGTCCCCAGCTCCTCAGGCCGGTCCCCGCGACTACGATCGTCGCGTTCGCTCCCAAGGCCTCGCTTGCCGGTAGCCGGATCATCGAGGCGGGTACGGAGCTCGATTCGGTGCCGGTTGAAGGAACCTCCTGCCGGTTCCGCATCTGCGCCGACGTGGAGCTGCATCCCCTGGAACTGCTGGATGCCTCCTTGACGCAACTGCCCGGCGCCGCACCTGCAATTTCCCTTTCCTTTGCACTGGCAGGGATTTCCCTCGATAGCTGGAAGCCTCATGCGGTACGACTGTTTCTGGCGGAGGATTATCCTCTGGCTGCGGATCTCTTCTTCGTGCTGAGCCGCCGGGTGCGCAGGGTACTGATCGCTCCGGAGGGGGGCGGCGCAGCGCTGGAGCTCCGTCCCGACTCCTTGGTGCCGGCCTGCCTGAACGAATCGGAGGGCATGCTGCCGTACCCTGCCGGCGCCTTTCCCGGTTACCGGCTGCTGCAGGAGTTTTTCGCACTCCCCAACCGGTTCCTGTTCCTCGACATCACCGGGTGGGAATCCTGGAGGAACCGGGGCTCAGGCTCGCGGTTCACGATCAGCTTCGAGCTTCTCTCGTTCCCCGCGTCGCTGCGTGTTCGCACCGAGAGCTTTGCCCTCTTCGCCACTCCCGCCGTGAACCTTTTCGCCTGCGACGCCGCGCCTTTTGTCCTCGACCACCGCAGGGAGTGCTACCCGGTGCGTCCGGACGGAGTGGCGCGCGGGCACGCCCAGATCTTCGCGGTGGAGCGGGTGAAAGGGTTCGGGCACGGAACCGGGCGCCGGAGAAACTATCGCCCGGTGGAAGAGCTTGCGGTGGACAGCGATGCTGAGCCGAGCTTCGGCACTACTGCGGCCCTGGCACCGCTGGGAGGGGAGCTGCAGGTCTCGCTCTCGTTCAACCATGCACCGGACGGTCTCTGGCTGGAAGGGGAGACCATCTCGGTGGCCCTCGCCTGCACCAACGGAAGACTGCCCGAGCTCTTGAGCCTGGGTGACGTCTGCCGGGCCACCTCTACCTCCCCCGAGTGGGCGAGCTTTCGCAACATCATCCCGGTACGCCCCGGAGCACTCCCCTGCCTCGGCAAGAACCTGTTGTGGCGCCTGGTCGCGCATCAGAGCCTGAACCTCGGCTCCCTGCTCGAGGCCGAGGCGTTACGTGAGTTGCTGGGCATCTACCTGTTCGAGGAACCAGGTGGAGGACGTTCGCTCCGGGCGGCGCACCGGAAGCGGATCGCCGGTATCGAGGAGGTCACTGCTTCGGCCCGAGACCTGGTGCTGCGGGGGGCGCCGATACGGGGCACCGAGATCGACATCCGGATTAACGGGAGCCACTTCGCAGGTGTGGGCGATCTCTTCGTGTTCGGAGCGGTCCTGGATAGTTTGCTGGCCGGACTGGCTGCCCTGAACAGCTACACCCGTCTCACCATCCACGACACGACTACCGGGGAGGCCCTGGCATGGAAACCGCGGCTCGGAGATCAGGCGCTTCTTTAGCGGATGAGTTGATCGGCAAGGGGCACGAGTTCAGCTTCCTGCAGGCACTGCGGCTCATCCAGGGGAGGCTGCCGGGGAGGGTGCGGATCCGGCCGGTACTGAGCCTCGCCTTTGCGGGGAGTGATGTGATCCGGATCGACCAAGAGCCGGACGGTTTTCTGGTATCGATCAGCTTCCTGGGGCTTTATGGCCCGGGGGCGCCGCTTCCCACCTTCTACACCGAAGAACTCATCGACGAGCGGCTCGCGGAGCTCTCGGTCGGGCGCGATTTTCTCGACATCTTCAATCAGCGGATCGCTGAGCTTTGTTACCAGTGCCTTGTCAAGTACCGCCTGGCCTCGCCGGAGGGGTGTGACGCCTTCCGGGAAAGGCTCTTCTGCCTGATGGGGTATGGCGGCAAGGCGCAACGCCGCAACCTGGGGGAGCCAGTGCTGCTCCTTCCCTTCGCGGGCATCATGGCGATGCGCAGCCACGGCGCTGAGGGGTTGGCAGCCCTTCTCAAGGGTGTGCTGGGGGTGCCGGTGAGTATCCTGCAGTGCGTGGAGCGCCAGATGGTGGTTCCGGAAGAGCAGCAGGCCGTACTCGGCAAGGGGACGCTGGGGACCGTCTTCGCCGGCAGCAGCATGGCGGACCGCAACGGCACGTTCCTGATCCAGCTGGGGCCTCTCGATGGTGAGACGTTTGCGGAATTTCTCCCGGAAGGGAGCGGCCGGCGCCGCCTCGATGACCTGGTGGGGAGTTTCCTGCGAGCGCCCCTTCTGTGGGATCTGCAGCTGCTGTTGGCTGCGGAAGAGGTGCCGGCGGTGCGCCTGGGGATTAGCAAGGAGGGGCGGCTTGGATACGACAGCTGGATTGCGCCGAGGAGGGACGTTGCGGCAACGGTCATGTTTCGCGGCGCGGTGCCCTTCGCCAAGGCTGCCGCTTTCGCCAAGGCTCCGGCGGACGGGGCGTCGGACTCAATGAAGGACTGCGACGGCTGACGGTCGTTTGTGGGAGCTGGTTGCGATGGCCTACTGTGGCAGCGGAAGGGTGGGTCTGGGGGCGCTTGGTTGTAGCGGCGGGGATAGAACGATCCTGCGGGTTTCTTGCCTGACCGTACAAATGCCGCCAATTGCGGTTGTCACCTGGTGTCGGCTTCAGGTACTATGCGAGCCTGGAGGTGACCTATGGATGAGGTGACACTGACACCGTCTGCTGAGGAACAAAGGCTCGCTGCTGCCTTGTCGGAACTGACCCGAAGTATTGCCCGATGGACCGAAAAGGGTGAGAGGCACGATACCGCGGTCCCGGGGCTTTCTCTCTTTCGACGCGAGGCGCCCACGGAGCCTGCCTGTGGCATCTACGAACCGAGCCTCTGCATGGTCACCCAGGGGGCCAAACGGGTCTTCCTGGGCGACGACTGCTACGTCTACGACCCCCACAACTACCTGATCACCTCGGTGCATCTCCCCACCTTGGTCCAGATCCACGAGGCGAGCGCCGAAAAACCCTACCTGGGCCTGCGCCTTACCTTCGACCTGCGGGAGATCTCCCAGCTCATGGCGGACAGCAAGGTTCCGCCACCCCACCCGCAGTCCTCGAGCCGCGGCATGGCGACCGGCCGCAACACGCCCGCCCTGGTCGGCGCGGTGCAACGCCTGGTGGACCTGCTCGATGACGAGAAGGACATCCCGGTGCTGGCGCCGATCATCCAGCGCGAGATCATCTACCGGCTGCTGGTGGGAGAACAGGGGGCCCGACTGCGCCAGATTGCGGTGGCCGGCAGCCAGAGCCAGCAGATCGCCCGGGCCATCGAGTGGCTCAAGGGGAATTTCACCAAGTCGTTTCGTATCGACGATCTCGCCGCACAGGCCCGGATGAGCACCTCAACCTTCCACCATCACTTCCGCTCGATGACCGCCTTCAGCCCCTTGCAGTACCAGAAAAACCTGAGGCTCCAGGAGGCCCGCCGCCTCATGCTGGCCGAGCACCTCGATGCTGCCAGTGCGGCCTTCAATGTCGGGTACGAGAGCCCCTCGCAGTTCAGCCGCGAGTATAACCGCCTGTTCGGAGCCCCGCCGCTGCGTGACATCTCGAACCTGCGCCGCAGCGTGGTTGTCGGCCAGCCGCAGTAGGAGGCTTGTGCACGGTTTTCAGCGCCTCGCGGTGGGCCGCCAGGTACTCCTTTACTTTGCCGATTTCCGCATCCACCGCACCGCGCTGTTTCAGCGGCTCGTCGCGGAACTTCTCCCCTTTGGCGTTGAGAAATCCGGCGGAGAAGCCCCGCTCTTTCTGGATCTCGTGTACCAGGGAGCCGGTACGCACCGCGAGGCCGGTCAGCTCCTTTACCGCGGTTACGTTGCCCAGTACCGTGTGGCTCTCCCGTACCTCCCGGATGGAAAGCAGAAAGAGCCCGGCGATGGGGACTAACAGCATGAGCAGCAGCTTTGTTTTTATCTTCAGATATTTGAACATCTCCCCATTCCATTGGAACAATACTGCGACAGCAGTCAATCCTACAGCTAGCGGTATCCAATTTGTAGGGGCTTTAATGGAATGCAAAGTAAGAATTTGGCGGTAACGTAGCGGAACCGTTGACCTGAGAAAATTAGCAGTGCTGGGATCCGACCCGCCCGGCGGCGCTGAGTGCGGCGAGGCCGGCAGCGCCGCAAACAGCCATGGTAGCGGTCATGGGCAGGGCGGTGCCGTTGTGGAAAAGCCCGACCAGGGCACCGCCGGAGGCCCCCAGGGTGTACTGGATGGTACCCAGAAGTGCAGAGGCGCTGCCGGCGGCCTTGTCGAAGGGG
The DNA here is from genome assembly GCF_014193515.1 of Geomonas silvestris. Classification (GTDB taxonomy): domain Bacteria; phylum Desulfobacterota; class Desulfuromonadia; order Geobacterales; family Geobacteraceae; genus Geomonas; species Geomonas silvestris. The sequence continues at coordinate 59,161 of NZ_BLXX01000009.1, forward strand.
GCCATGGCCAGCGCGGTGATGTTGGGGTAGAGAAGCCCGGTCATGCAGAGGCAGGTGAAGATGAAGAGGCCCTGGAGCTGGAACCCGCCAAAGCCGGTGTAGCCGCACGCCGTGAGCAGGATGCCGGAGAGGGCGTTCACCATGAAGGCGGCGCGGGCGATCTGTTGCGGGGAAAAGCGGCGCAGCAGCGCGCGGTTTACCTGGGAGGCACCGATGAGCCCGAAGGCGTTGACGGCGAAGAAGTAGCCGAACTGCTGCGGCGATACCCCGTGCAGTTCGATGAAGACGAAGGGGGCTCCCGAGATGTAGGCGAAGTTGACCCCCGCGACGCAGCCAAGCGCCACTGCGTAACGCAGGTAGTGGCGGTTTTTTACCAGGTGCCAGTACACCTTGAGCATCTCGCCCATGCTGCGGCGGTGGCGGCGCTCGCTGGGGAGCGACTCGGGAAGCCCCACGGCTGCTGCAAAGAGGGAGATGAGCCCGAAGATGGCCAGAAAGCCGAAGATCCCGCGCCAGCCGGTCACCAACAACAACTGCCCGCCGCCGATGGGGGCGAGGATCGGTGCGATCCCCATGATCAGCATGAGCAGCGAGAACATCCGGGCGGCCTCGGTGGTGTCGTAGAGGTCGCGCACCACGGCGCGCGAGATGACCATCCCCGCGCCCCCGCCAACCGCCATCGCGATGCGCCAGAAGAGCAGGGCCTCGCCGCTTTTGACCAGGGCGCAGCCGATGGTGGCCGCGACGTAGAGGGAGAGCCCCATGAGCAGCGGCAGGCGCCTCCCCCAACGGTCGGCGAGCGGGCCGTAGAAGAGCTGACCCAGGGCGGAACCGAACAAAAACGCCGATACCGAGAGCTGCACGGTACTAAGCGGCACGTGAAGGTCGCGCGACATCTGCGGAAAGGCGGGGAGGTACATGTCGATGGACATGGCGCTGAAGGCGGTAAGCGCCCCCAGGATCAGTACGAAAAAGCCCAGCTGCCAGCGATTCATCTCCGTCGGGTGGACGGTCGTTGCTGCTCTCATCGGTTCAACTCTCCAGTTAGTTGCTTATAGCAACCATTGCGTCGCAAAAAGAGGTCGTTCACTTGCACAGGTTGGCGTAGGCGCGTCTGAGCACCTCGCGGCAGATCTCCAGGTCGGCGGCGGTGATCCCCTGCTGGGCCTCGTCGAGGATCCCCCTGGCGAGCTGCGTGGCCTTGTCCATCAGCTGTTTGCCCTTATCGGTCAGGTAGAGCAGGCGCTCCCGGGCGTCTTCGGGACTGGGGAGGCGAGCGATCAACTCGCGCGACTCGAGCCCTGCGGCAAGCCGCGCCATGGTGGTCTTGTCCTTGGCGGTCTTCTCGGCAAGCGCACCCTGGGGAAGGCCGTTGCATTCCCAAAGCTGCACCAAAAGGGAGTACTGCTCAGCCGTGATCGGGAGGCCTTGTTCAGCCAGCACCAGGTTGAAACGGCGCAGCACCACCCGCGAAAAACGCGAGGCCAGGTGGCCAAGGGATACGTTTAAAGTGTAGGTGTCGGTGGTTCTCATTAGTTGCACGGTACAACTATTTGAGGCGGTGGTCAAGGGGGAAAAGCAGGTGCTGGGGACTGGGGACTGGGGACTGGGGACTGGGGACTGGGGACTGGGGACTGGGGACTGGGGACTGGGGACTGGGGACTGGGGACTGGGGACGCCAAAGGTAGCAATGGGGGTGATAGAGGCGAGGGAGGCTTGAGGGGCGAGAGGGGAAGGTGGATACGGTAGTAAAGGCAGCAGCGGTCCGCATTTCTGGATCAGCTAGAATGGCCTGTGAATCTGGTGGCTTGTGGCACTATTTCTGGCCAGGTGTATACTGTTTTGCGAGCTGCTCTATGCTATTCGAGGAGGTGCCGGATGAAAAGGATTGCCACTGTTGTCCTCATCGCTGCCTTGGTGTTCCTGGGAATTGCCAGCTACGTGCGCCACACGCCGCAATACTCGCTCTACAAGTTCAGCCAGGCGCTCAAGCAGCACGACGCCGATACCGCATTCCGGTACCTCGACGTCGACCAGGTGGTGGACAATCTGGTACAAAACACGGTGCACCAGATGGAAGCGGAAAAGTCGCCGTCGTTGACCGACCAGATCGGAAATGAAATAGCGAAAAGCCTGATCTCCCTGGTGCTCCCCTCGTTCAAGGAGGCGGCCCGCAGCGAGATCCGCGCCGCCATCCAGGAGCCGGCAAAAACGGGAAAAGCCGGAAACCGCGGGGTCTTCAAAGTCTTCGCGGGAGCCACTGCCTGGCATGACTTCAGCGTCGAGCGCCAAGGGAAGATAGCCCTGGTGACCAAGAAGTCGGACAAGGATTTCTCGGCGAAGCTCGCCCAGGAAATGGACGGCCACTGGAAGATCGTCCAACTGACCTCGAAGGAGTTCAGGCCGGGATTTGGCAAGTGAATGGGTAGAGTATCTTTGCGGTACACAAGGCAAATCCCCTCTGTCTCCCCTTCGCAAAGGGGAGGACGTCAGGCCGCCAGCAGTGCTGTAGAGCAACTCTTTCCAAGCCGGAATTTCCCGATGAACCTTCGCAAAGAGGGGAGGGGGACGTGAGGGCGGCTGCGGTGCTTCGGGGGAAGAACTCTGAGCTTTGTCTGTTAGCCGGAACCTGAAGCGTACCGACCGGCGGGGGCTATCGGGGGGAGTGAGCCGGCACGCGCCCTCCCCTTTGCCTTGCCGCGACCTGGCTTTTTTGCTACTGTAGCCGCTTAGTCCCACTAACCCGCGGCCGCGCCGCCTTCAGGATCGCTCACTTATGTCTCGCAGAAAGCCTCTCCCCAAATTGCTCTACGCCGACAGCCGCGGCAACATCTACGATCACCCCTACCTCACCATGGCCGGCATGAGCGGCAACGAGGCGCAACTCCCCGAAGCGGTCGAACTGATCCCGCTCCCCGAAGACAGCCGCCTCTTCACGATCCCCGATACCCCCCCCGTCGCCTGGGACAGCCGCGAACGCCGCTTCGTGACGGTGAGCCAGGTGAAGGAAGGTAAGCGCAGCATGCCGGTCCAGGCGGTCTCGGCCTTCATGGCTCCGGGCTACATGCGGACGCTTTTGCCGGCCTGCGACTACAGCAAGAAAAAGGTGCACCTGCCGCTTTGGTCCTATACCGCGGTCGGCTGGGACGCGGAAGAGGAACGCTTCGTGGTGGCGGCTACCCGGGTGGACGCCAACGAGAACTGGCTCCCCAAAAACTACGACGACCGCAAGCTCGATCCCCTGGTCAGGCGCAGGCTCGCCGAGTTCCCCAAGAACCGGCTCGTGGAGCAGCTCTCCCGCTGCGCCGTCGACTACCACTGCTTCGCCGCCAAAAACCTCTTCTTCAGACGCTGGGAGGCCCCGATCCCGACCTCGCCGGTCTGCAACTCGCGCTGCCTCGGCTGCATCAGCCTGCAGCCCTCGGACTGCTGCCCCTCGAACCACGAGCGGATCCCCTTCGTCCCCACGCCCGAGGAGATCGTCGAACTGATGCTGCCGCACCTCGAGGAGGCCCCGGAGCCGATTGTCTCCTACGGCCAGGGGTGCGAAGGCGACCCGATCATGCAGGCGGACACCGTGGCCACTGCCACCAGGATGCTCAAGGAACGGGCCAGCCGCGGCACGGTGAACTTCAACTCCAACGGCTCGATCCCGGACCGGATCCGCCTGCTCTGCGACGCGGGGATGGACTCGATGCGCTTCTCCATGAACTCGGTCCAGGAGGAGCTCTACAACCGCTACTACCGCCCGAAGGGGTACCGGTTCGCCGACGTGGTGGAGTCGGTGCGCACCGCCAAGGGAAAAGGGCTCTTCACCATGATCAACTACCTGGTCTCGCCCGGGGTGACCGACAGCCCCGCGGAGGTCGAGGCGCTGCTTGCCTTCATCGAGAAGACCGGGGTCGACATGCTGCAGATGCGTAACCTCTCCATCGATCCGGCCTTCTACAACGAACGGATGGGGGTGACCGGTAAGGGGATCGGCATGTACCGGCTGCTCGAACGCGTCAAGGAGGCCTTTCCGAGGATCCAGTATGGCTACTTCAACCGCACCCGCGAGAACTTCTACCCGGCAGGGTTCGAGAAGGGGTGGCCGATCGTCGTGTAGGATTAGTTTCCTTCCCTCTAGGAAATTTCCTGACAAAATCATAAAACGGTGCGCCCGTAGTGCTTTGGTGCTATAGTGGCGCCGCTGTCAGAAAGTGCAAGCTCTTTACCGACTGCACCGCCGGCAGCGCGCGTCTGCTCCCGCACGTCCGGCTACCGGAGGCTACCGTTGTCGAATCTTCCGCACACTGCGGCCCCCGCGCCCTGCAGCTTCCGGTCCCCGCTTTTTCCCGTCCTTTTGCTCGCGGCAATCGCCGGCAACTACTTCCATTACCCCGTCTTCCTCAACATCGACTTCCTCTTCGGTAGCATCTTCAGCATGCTCGCCCTGCAGCTTTTGGGGCCGGGGCCGGGTCTTGCCTGCGCCGCCGTGGGGTCCGGCTACACCTACCTGTTGTGGAACCACCCCTACGCCTGGCTGATCCTGACCCTCGAGCTCGCCGCGGTCGCCTGGCTGGTCCGGCGGCACCGCATGGGGCTCATCCAGGCAGACGCCCTGTTCTGGGTGGTGGCCGGCATGCCCCTGGTCTACCTCTTGTACCACGTGGTCATGGGAACCACGATCGACGGGACGCTCATGACGCTCACCAAGCAGGGGGTAAACGGGATCGTGAACGCGCTCCTGGCGCGGCTCTTGTCCACGGGGTACGCGCTTTGGTCCCGGCACGAGAAGGTCGGCTTCGGCGAGCTTATCTACAGCATCATGGCCTTTTGCGTGCTGTTCCCCGCACTCTTGCTCTTGGCGATGGGGAGCCGCAGCGACTTTAGCCAGACCGAACAGAGTATCCGCAGCACGCTTGCCCTGCAGCATCACCGTGCCGACCTCGAGATCAAGGACTGGGTACTGAGCCGCAAGGCGGCGGTGGTCACCCTGGCCGAACTGGCCGCCCGGCTCCCCCCGACCGAGATGCAGTCCCACCTGGAGCAGGCGGCGCGCTCCGACAACAACTTCAAGCGCATAGGGCTTCTCGATGCCGCAGCCACCATCGTCGCCTACACCCCGGTCCTGGACGATGCCGGCGCCCCCAACATCGGCAAGAACTTCGCCGACCGCCCCTTCATTCCGCGCCTTAAGAGCACGCTGCAGCCGATGCTCTCCGAGGTGGTGCCGGGGCGCATCGACAAGCCGGAGCCGATCGTCAGCATGCTCGCCCCGGTGGTGCGAGACGGCGGCTACGCAGGCTACATCACCGGGATCCTGAGCCTGACGCGCCTCAAGGAGCTCCTCGAGGTGAACGGGGAGCGTAACGGCTCGCTCTTCACCCTGTTGGACAAAAACGGCAGGGTGATCCTCAGCAGCCGGACCGACCAGCGGCCGATGACCCCCTTCAGCCGCGGCCGGGGGAGCCTGGTGCACCTGGGGGACGGGATCGACCAGTGGATCCCCGAGGTCCCCCCAAATACCCCCATCTCCGAACGCTGGAAGAGCTCCTCCTACCAGGTCCGCTCCTCCTGCGGCGAACTCGCGGAGTGGACCCTCGTGCTGGAGCAGCCGGTGGCCCCCTACCAGAAGGTGCTCTACCAGAACTACACCGGGGACCTCGGCATCCTGCTGGCGATCCTGCTCGTTTCGCTCGCCCTGGTCGCGCCGCTCAGCCGGCGGGTGGTCTTCCCCCTGGAGAGGCTGCGCCAGCTGACCGGCGAACTCCCGGCCCGCCTGGGGGTGGGAGAGCAGCAGGGGTGGCCGGAAAGCGGGATCCGGGAGACCCACGACCTGATCGTCAACTTCCACCAGATGAGCGACCACGTGCAGCGCTACGTACGGCAGTTGGAGCTGCTGAACCAGACCCTGGAACAGCGGGTGGCCCGGCGCACCGAGGAGCTTGGGACCCTCATGGAGGAGCTCAACATCATCCTGGACTACGCCCCGGTGGGGATCTCCAAGATGGTGGGGCGCACCCAGGTCTGGGTGAACCGGCGCACCGTCGACCTCCTTAAGTACTCCAAGGAGGAGCAGGAGCAGCACGACATACGGAAGTTCTACCCGAGCGAGGAGGCCTACCGGAAGCTGGGGGAGGAGGCCTACCCGGCGCTTGCCGCCGGAGAGGTGTTCGAGACGGTGCAGGACCTGGTGCGCAAGGACGGGGTGCACATCCTGGTGCGCTACATCGGCCGGGCGCTCGAACCGGGCAACCTGGAGAAGGGGGTGCTCTGGATCCTCGAGGACTACACCGAGAGACAGCGCGCCGAGGCGGCCGTGAAGGAGAGCGAGGCGCGGTTCCGGCTCCTCTTCGACCAGATGCCGATCCCGCTGGTGCTCGTGGAGCCGGACGGCGCCCTGAGCTACCTGAACCAGAGCTTCGTCACCGCGTTCGGCTACACCCAAAGCGATCTCCCGGATGCCGCCTCCTGGTTCGAGCGGGCCTACCCGGACCCCGCCTACCGCGCCCAGGCGCAGGCAAACTGGCAAAAGGACCTGGCCGAGCCCCGCACCCCCGGACTTACCCCCGGCTCCCGAGAGTACACGGTCTGCTGCCGGGACGGCTCGTGGCGCACCGTGGTGCTCAGCAAGGTGCCGCTGCAAAAGGGCGGGATCGTGGTGACCTTCGTGGACATCACCGAGAGAAAGGCGTTCGAGGACGAGCTGAGCCGGGCCAAGGAGCAGGCCGAGGCCGCCAACCGGGCGAAAAGCGCCTTTTTGTCCAACATGAGCCACGAGATCCGCACCCCCATGAACGGGGTGATCGGCATGGCGCAGCTTCTGGAGCTGACCGAGCTCTCCGCCGAGCAGCGCGAGTACGTGGAGTCGCTGCGGGGGGCGAGCAAGAACCTCCTGCTGCTCATAAACGACATCCTGGACCTCTCCAAGATCGAGGCGGGTAAGATCGACCTGGAGCTGGCCGAGTTCAGCCTGAGGCGCTGTCTCGAGGAGGTGCTGCAGACCCAGCGTGCCGCACTCGCCGAGAAGGGGCTCTCCCTCGAGGTGCAGGGCGACCCGCTCCCCTCGGTGCTGGGGGACGAGCTCAGGATGAAGCAGATCCTCATGAACCTTCTGGGGAACGCGGTCAAGTTCACCTCCCGCGGCGGGATCACGGTGACGAGCCGGGTGCGCGAACGGGGGGAGGAGTTCGTGGAACTGGCCCTGTCGGTCAGGGACAGCGGGATCGGCATAAGCCCCAAGGCGCTCGGGTCGATCTTCCACCCCTTCGTCCAGGAGGACGACTCCACCTCGCGCCGCTACGGCGGGACCGGCCTGGGGCTTACCATCAGCCAGCGCCTGGCCCAGCTCATGGAAGGGGGGATCGCGGTGGAGAGCGTGCCGGGGGAGGGGAGCTCGTTCACCCTGACGCTCCCGCTGCGCCTCGGCGCGACCTCCTACCAAGAGCCCCGGAGGGAGCGGCCCGGGTGGCTTTCCTGGAGCGGCGCCCCCTTGCGCATCCTGCTGGTCGAGGACAACCCGGTGAACATCACGTTCGCCGCCTCGGTCCTGGGGAAACTGGGGCACGACGTGGTGGCGGTGGCGACCGGCAGGGACTGCCTGGACGCCCTGGCGCAGGCCGGTTTCGACCTGGTGCTCATGGACATCCAGATCCCGGTATTAAACGGCGAGGAGGTGCTAAAGGCGATCAGGGAGCGCGAGCGGGTAACCGGGGGGCACCAGCCGGTGCTCGCGGTGACGGCCTACGCGCTGCGCGGGGACCGGGAGCGCTTTCTCGAGGAGGGGTTCGACGGCTACGTCTCGAAGCCGCTCGACCTGGCCGAACTGGTGCGGGAGATGAAGCGGGTGACCGGGAGGGGTGATCCCTCCGGAGCGCCGGAAGGGGAGGGGGGATGATGCGCGAGGACGCATTTAAGGTGCTGGTGGTGGATGACGAGCCGATCAACGTGCAGCTTTTGGCGGGGGCGCTCAAGAAACGCTACCGGGTGTTGTGCGCCGGCAACGGCTACGAGGCGATCACGCTTGTCAAGGAGGAGGTCCCGGACCTGATCCTGCTCGACGTGATGATGCCGGACGTAAGCGGCTTCGAGGTGGCGCGGCTCATAAAGGCCGACGAGTTGCTCGCGGCGATCCCGATCATCTTTCTCACCGCCCTCGATTCCTGCGAGGCGATGGCCGAGGGGCTGGAGGCGGGGGCGATCGACTACCTGAACAAGCCGGTCAACCTGAACCTCTTGAAGCTCAGGGTGCACAACCACCTGGAGCTCAAGCGGAGAACCGACCTGATCCGCGAGCAGCGCGACGAGTTGCAACGGGCGAACCAGGCGCTGGAAGCGGCCTTCGCGCGCATCAAGCGGCTGGAGGGGACCTTCGCCATCTGCATGCACTGCAAGAGCATCCGCAGCGACCAGGAGAGCTGGCAGAAGATCGAGGAGTACCTCCTCGAACACACCGACGCCCTTTTCAGCCACGGGATCTGCCCCAGTTGCCTGTCGCGCCACTACCCGAACTACGAGTGACCCCTACTTAAGAAGCGGCTCCAGCCGGCGCAGGTCGAACCCCTCGATGATCCTGCCGTAGATCATGAAGGTGGGGGTGGAGTTCATCTTGTTGGCCCGGGCGATCTCGTGGTGCTCCTTTTGCAGCCGGACCCCTTCGGGGGTGATGGCCGCGAGCCGCGCCGGGTCCAGGGGGCCGCTGCCGGCGAGCACCTCCTGGTAGGCGCGCGCCTTGTCACGGGCCGACAGGATGTACTGCACCTTGGGTTTGGAGGCGGGGTGGCTCGAGAGCGGGATGAAAAAGACGTAGCGGGTCACGTCGGCGCGGTTGCGGAAATACGCCTCGGCCTTGCGGCAGAAGGGGCAGTCCGGGTCGGTGAACTCGATGACCATGGTCTTCCCCGACCCGATCTTGACCGCCTTGTCCAGGTCGAGGGTGTCCTGGGCCAGGACGGGGAGCGCCCAGGCCAGGGTGCAGAGAAGCGACACGAGAAGGGCAAGCCGACCAAGCGCCCTAGTCATGGTCGTACCTGATCCGGAAACCGGTGCACTCGCCGGTGTACGGTTCTTCCCGCCAGTCGACCGCCTCGACCCGGGCCGCTGCGGGCCCCCTGCGGCACCATTCAAGTTGAGCATGGACATCCCCCTCCTCTCCTTCGAAACACGCCTCGACCGAGCCGTCCGGGCGGTTGCGCACCCAGCCGGCGACCCCGTTTAGAGCCGCCTGCTGGGCCGTGTGATGCCGAAAGGCGACCCCTTGGACCAGGCCGCGTATCACCGCCGTGACCCGGATCTTCATCGCTTGCCGAGCTCGATCGATTTGGCGACGCAGACGTCGACCGCGTTCATCACCGCGGCGCGGAAGCCGTCCCGGTCCAGGGAGTGCATGGCCGCTATGGTGGTGCCGCCGGGCGAGGCGACGTTCCCCTTCAGGGCCGCCGGGTGCTCGCGGGTCTCCAGGAGGAGCTTCGCGCTCCCAAGGACGGTCTGCGCGGCGAGTGCCGTGGCCACCTCGCGGGTCAGCCCGTGCTTCACGCCGGCGTCGGCCAGCGATTCGATGAAGGTGAGGACGTAGGCCGGGCCGCTGCCGGAGACCCCGGTGACCGCGTCGAGGAGCTTCTCGTCGACCACGCAGGTGGTGCCGACCAGGTCGAAGATGCGCCGGGTGAGCGCCAGGTCCGCCTCGCTCGCCAGGGTGCCGCGCGAGATCGCCGAGGCCCCCGCGAGCACCAGGGCCGGGGTGTTCGGCATGACGCGCACCACCCGGGACTCTCCCCCCAAAAGCGCCTCGAGGGCGGAGCTTTGCACGCCGGCCATGATGGAGATGAAGAGTTTGCCGCTGGCCTCGATCCCCTGGAGGGCGGTGCCGTAGACCTGGGGCTTCACCGCGAGCACCACGGCGTCGCAGCCGGCGCACAGGGTGCGGTTGTCCGCCGCGATCCGGACGCCATAGCGCTCCTTAAGGGTGGCGGCGCGCGCCGGAAGCGGCTCGGCCACCGCGAGGTTGCCGGCCGGCACCCCCCCTGCCAGAAGTCCCTTGATGATGGCTTCGGCCATATTGCCGCCGCCCACGAATCCTATCTTGATCTCTGTTGGCATGGTTCGCCGTCCTCCGGGTTCACTGGAACTGGATAATAGTAGCACCTTACTGAGTGGCGCCAACGATAGGTAATAAATTACTAAGCAAAAGTCAAATCTAATCCTGAGAGAGGGGCGCCGGGAGATTGCCGCTCCCGCACCCCTGCTCCCGAGGTCCCGACCTGCCGTGTCAGATTTCCTGAAACGCCATCCGCCGCGTCGCACCGCGAGCTGAGCCCCCCCAGTTCCCCCTTCCTCGATTCCCCGCCCCGTTTTCGGTCTTTGTAGGAGTATTGTGTTAACGTTTTCTCAACTTCGTGTTGCGCATTTGCTTTGTGTTCAAAATCCGCACAGTTACGGGATGGCATTTTTGTGTATTAGCGATGGCACACGTAAACGCTGTAAGTTATTGGACTACCATCAGATACTCGAGAAATTTTTTTTTTTGACCTAAGTCAAATTTGTCTATAGTCTGCCACAAACTTGCCGATAGAGTGACATGAAGGCCGTTTGCAGGCACTACTGTCAAAAACATGAAGGGTACTGTCAAAATTATCGTGCCTTTGTCACTCCCAGTCCGGCTTCTGAGGGAGTGGAATTTATATGAAACAATTAGTTGTGTAATTGGTTTTATTTTTGCACAAAAGGGTGCTGCCTGTCAGTTACGGATTTTGACCACAAAGGAATCAGCATTGTCCTCAGACACCCCATCGAAATTTCGCAGTACTTCGAGCTCTCCGGCGCATTCCATCTCTGCCAGGACCTCATCTCCTATATTATTCGGCTTTGACAGTATAGACGTATCGGTTGTTGTACCGGAACTGTCGGCGCACCCTGTGGTGCGTCCGTTTGAGTGCGGCCTCTCCCCGATTGCCCGGGGAATGTCTGGGGCTCACCGGCAGGCGGTCCGGTAACGGTTGGCCGGGGGCCCGGGGGCCCTGCGGCATGCATTGCTTTTTTAAGCAAGTTCACTTATCGCCTCAAAACAAGACTGAAGCGCGGAGGGTTTGTATGCGGATCATCTGGAAAAGGTATTCTGTTGGAGCGTTGTTGCTCGCATTTTTGTCGCTGCTCTTTGCAGGTTGCGGTGATTACAAGTCCAGCTCGCCGAATCCGACTCAGCCGCAGCAGCTGAAGACCGTTTCCGGTTATGTCTCAAACTCGGTCACGGGGCTCGCGCTGCCGGGTGCCATGGTCACCGCCTACGGCGTCGGCGCCAACGGCCTGCCTGCCTCGGCCCCCCTGGCCGGCTCGAGCTACGGGATCAGCGACCAAAACGGCGCGTACTCGCTGAAGATCCCCCAGGGGTACACCGGGACGCTGGTCGTGAAGGCGACCCTGCCGACCTCCGCGGGCAAGCGCGCTGCCGCGACGATCACGTCGATTCCCCTGCGCGCCGCCGTCACCATCACCGGGACGAGCGACGTCCCGAGTGTCATGATCAGTTACGCCACCAACGCGGCGGTGCTGCTCATCGAGAACAACGCCACCGCAAATAACGCGGTCACCGGCTTCGCGCCCACGGGCTTTAGCCAGGACAACGTCCTGAAGGCGACCAAGGTGCTGGAAGGGGTATTCGGCAGCGGTTTCAACATCATCCAGCCCCCCAGCGACCCCTCTACCCTGGTGAACAGCACCGCCGATGCGCAGAACCTGGTGGTCGCCATCCAGGCCTTCAACATGGTGGAGACCAGCCAAGCTGTCACGACCACCACTATCGTCAGCAACCTGGTGACCACCGGCCTCGGCTCGGCCGTCTCCGACGCCCTGGTGAACGCCATCCAGGACGTGGTGAGCATCACCTTGAGCAGCGTCCTCCCGCCGAACTTCCAGCCCAGCCCGGCCATCATCAGCACCATCACCGACGCGGGCAGCACTCCGGTCACCGTACCGGTGGTCACCGACCAGACCCCGGCCAGCGCACCGGGGAACCTCGCGGCCACTGCCAGCAGCGCAAGCGTCGTGGGGCTTACCTGGACCGCTTCCAGCGACGCCGAGAGCGGCATCGCGAACTACGTGATCTATCGCCGCGTCAGCCCGGCCGCCTTCGAGCAGATCGCCGTCGTCGCCGGCAACGTGACCAGCTACAACGACCCCAGCACCGCGGCGCAGACGACCTACGAGTACAAGGTCGTCGCGGTGAACGGCAGCGGCCTCCCCTCGGCGGACAGCGCCATCGTCTCGGTAACCACCCCGGCCGACGCCGGCACACCGGACACCCATATCTACACCCTGACCGGCCAGGTCCTCATGAACGGGGTAGGGGTGGCCAACGTGAAGATCGACCTGACCGGCTCCGGTTCCGGTTCCGCCACCACTGACAACAACGGTTTCTACACCTTCTACGTGTTAAGCGGCGCCTACAGCGTAAAGCCCGACCCGCAGCAGACCAACTACCTGTTCTCCCCGGCCAGCAAGACCGTGACGGTCGCCGGCGCCAACGTGAGCGGCCAGGACTTCAACGCAGCGCAGACCGGTTCCGCCGGCGGCAGCGTCACCTATCCGACCGGTTCCGCCAACGGCTCGGTGACCTATCCCGACGGTTCCTTCACCACCGGCATCGTCTACCCGACCGGCGTGGTGATCGGCGGCGTGACCTACCCGGCCGGCACCGTGGTGGTGAGCCGGCACTTCCCCAACGGCACGCTCATCTCTGGGGTGTTCTACCCGGCAGGTACCGTGATCAGCACCATCTCCTACCCCGGCGGTGTGGTGGTGGGTGGGGTGACCTACCCGGGCGGCTCGACGGCGGTCGTGGTGAGCTACCCCAACGGCACCATCACCACCAAGATCGTCTTCGCCTCGGGCAACGTGCTGACCAGCACCTCCTACCCGACCGGGATGGTGGTCATCCAGGTGAGCTACCCGACCGGCGGCGTGGTCGGCAACGTGACCTATCCCGCCGGCACGGTGCTCACCACCATAAACTACCCGGACGGCTCGGTGGGCTACGGGCTCAATTACAACAACTCGACGAACAACTACACAACCTACGTTCCCTGATCAAGGGATGGAAACAAGGAGGTGTCGGCGTAACTCTGCAGGTAACGATCAGTTAAGCGACAAAACGTTTGTCAAACCCAACAAAAGAAGGAGAAGCCGCAATGAAACATCACAGTAAGCTGCATGGCGCTTCGGCAATAATGCTCATGATTGCATTGACCGGGTGTGGCGCAAGCAACAGCAACATCTCCAGCAACGCAGGCAAAGCCTCGCTGTCGGCGAAAGTGGTCTTCGGCTCCGGGTCGGTTGCCAAGTCTGCCGCTCTGCCGGCGAACCTCCCCTCCAACGTCGCCTCCCTGCGCATGACCGTGACGGGAACCGGCGCCGACGGGAACCCGATTCCGGTGGTGCGCGGCACCTTCGGGAACGTCTCGTCCTCCACCATCACCGGGATCTACCCGGGGAGCGTGAGCCTCGCGGTTCAGGCCCTCGACAACGGTGGCGCCGTGGTCTACGAGGGCTATGCGACTGACCAGTCCGTGGCCAGCAACGCCACCAGCCAGGTGCGCGTCTACATGTCCGCACCGACCGTGAAGGCGAACGAGGTTGCCTGCCTGCAGTGCCACGAGACCACCCTGGACCAGACCGGCCAGAACCTGGTGGCGAGCTACAAGCTCTCCGGCCACTACACCAACATGGCCTTCACCGACAGTAACGGCGTGGGCGCCGGCTGCGTCGGCTGCCACGGGCCGTCCCACAACGTTCCGAACCCCTACGCCAACGGCCGCTGCTTCGACTGCCACAGCGACAAGGTGACCCTGCACGCGAACTCCGATGCGACCGCCGGCGCGAACGCCATGTACGCTCCGACCAACTACGCGGAAAACTGCAACGCCTGCCACCAGCCGCACAACGCCAACTCCGGCAATGCAGAGCGTCACGCCTGGGCCCAGTCGGCTCACGGTGCGGTTGACGGCGCTGCCTGGACCCACTACGAGTTCCAGAAGGGCGGCTCTTACCTGACCTGCCAGCGCTGCCACACCGCGAGCGGCTTCAAGGCCTTCGCGGCAAGCGGCCTGACCGCTTTCACCCCGACCGCCTCGGTTGCCGGCGCCACCGACAGCGCCAACGAAGTGCTGGCCTGCGACGCCTGCCACACCAACAACAAGTTCGACATGCGCAGCGTACCTGCCTTCACCGCTCCGTACACCATCGGTAACGACCTGGCCGGCAAGAAAGGCGCCACCGTCACCTTCCCGAGCGTAGGCGAGACCAACCTGTGCATCCCCTGCCACGCCGGTCTGGTAAGCGGCGTCGGCAGCGTCACGAACTTCGCCTCCACCGGTTTCTCCGCGGTCAACCCGCACTACCTGGCAGCTGCCGGCACCATGTACATGTCCGTCGGCTTCACCGACTTCACCTCGGCCAGCGCGGCGATCGGCACCACCACCTACGCGAAGACCCTGACCATCGACAACACCTCCGCTCCGGGCTACGGCATCACCGGCGGCGTCACCTCGACCCACCGCAAGCTGGGGACCACCGCCATCAATGGCGACACCCACAACCCGTCGGTCTTCGTGCCGGGTAACTTCGACGCCAACGGTCCCTGCGTGACCTGCCACCTGAACGCCAACGGCGCTCCGGCAGGCGACCGCGCCGGCCACGGCCACAACCTGGAGATCGACGAGAACGCCTACAACCAGGTCTGCGTGAACTGCCACACCTCCGAGAACACCGTCCCCTTGACCGCGCAGAACTTCAAGGCCGTGTTCCTCGAGCCGCAGTCCGAGGCATTCCAGACCACCCTGGCCCTGGCCGTCCAGCTGCTGAAGACCAACTACAACATCGACTTCAACCCGAACGCCTACCCCTACTTCTACCAGGGCGGCACCTTGACCGCCCAGACCGACTGGACCAAGGGCGGCACCGTCAACGGGAAGAAACTCCTCGGCGCGGCATACAACATCCAGCTCCTTACCAAGGACCCGGCTGCTTACGCCCACGCCCGCAGCTACTCCCGTCGTCTGCTCTACGACACCCTCGACTTCCTGGACGACGGCGCGATCAACCTCTCGGTCGGCACCACCGCACTCGCCGTGAGCGCACAGGGTACAGCGCAGACCAACCCGCTCTACGGCAAGTTCACCAAGGGGACCGCTGGCTACAACGCAGCTAACGGGACCATCACCACCGTCTACACCGGCACCTCCGAGGCGATGCTCTACCTCCTGGGCTGGAGCCGCTCCACCGGCGCCTGGAACTCTCCCGAGCGTCCGTAGTCTGAGCCTTTAGTACCGATGAAAAAAGCCCCGCCTCGCAAGAGGCGGGGCCCTTTCGGAAGCGCCCGCATAACCCGTCGCACCACGCAACCCCCAAGTTCGAGCCGGCTAAGAACCCGGCAGCCAAAAAAACGAGCCGTACCCGACTTTGACAACGCCATTGCCCGGTCCCCAAGGACCCGGAATTTTTAATACGACCAGCACGTCGATCTGCTCACTTCTTACCAGGAGAGCTTAAATGAAAAAAGTACTGTCCCGTTTCTTGGCATCCCTCTCACTCGCCGCCCTCCCCGCCGCAGCTTGCGCGGCCGACGGCTCGGTCGACTCGACCACGCTCTTGCGCTTCTCGCAGGACTCGCGCCCCGGCGTCTCCAGCCGCACCCTCTTGCCGGCCACCTCGTTTCTGGGGCTCGACGCCGACAAGCTGGCCGACGGCAAGCTCTCGGCCCACTTCTTGGGCTGGGGACGCGCCGACCTGGCCGACAAGAGCTTCAACGAGAATCAGGCCGACGGCAGCCTCACCTACGGCTACCTGCAGTACCGCTTCGGTGCCGCCAACGCCCAGGCCCGCGCCGGCCGCTTCTTTGTGCACGAAGGGATCATCAACGAGCAGGTGGACGGCGTGAGCGCCCGCACCGATCTCCCCTACGGCTTCGGGGTCTCCGCCTTCGGCGGCGCCACGGTACACAACGCCCGCATCCCCGGCACGGGGAGCGACGGCAAGGGCGACGGCATCTTCGGCGGGCGGGTCAACTACCGCTACGGCGGGATGTTCGAGATCGGCCTGGCCGGCGTCTTCGAGACCGACGCCCCGACCATGGCGGACCCGAACTTGGCCGGGCGCTTCGGCTCCCACCGGGTGATCGGCGCCGACCTCTGGTACTCCCCGATCTCCAAGGTCGCCTTCATGGCGCGCACCAGCGTGAACACCGAGACCGGCGGGGTGGCCGAACAGGGGTACCTGCTGACCGTGAAGCCTCTGAAGGACCTCACGGTGACCGGCGAGTTCAACGACTACCAGGACCGCGACCTCTTCTACTCCTCCGCGCTCTTCGCCGCGATGCCGAGCATGCTCTCCGGCAACAACCTGAACCAGGAGTCGCGCACCCTGGGTGCCAGCGCGAGCTACCAGATCGATTCCAAGTTCGAGCTTACCGGCGACTACAAGCACTACACCCGCGACATCGGCAAGGCGGACCGCTTCGGCGGCGAACTGCGCTGCACGCTTCCCGACGCCGCTTTAAGGACCGGGGGGAGCTACCACTACCTGCGCTCCAGCGCCGATTTCGCCGTGGTGCCGACCTCGGACGCCTCGGGTTCCTTCCACGAACTCAGGGCCTACGCCATGCGCGACACCAAGAGCTACTTCGCCTCGCTGGACGTGATCGACTACCTGTTCAAGCGCGACATCGACGGCAAGAAGAGCGCCCTCGAGCTCTACGGCTCGCTGGGTTACCACCTGACCCCCAACCTCGCCCTCTCGGGCGACCTGAGCTACGGCAGTAACCCGCAGAACACCGACGAGCTCAAGGGGCTGATCCGCCTGAACTATTCCATGAAACTCGCTGGAAAAGGAGACACTAAATGAGACCGTCGTCCCAGTCCTTAACCCTCTTGGCGCTCGTGGCGCTTCTTTTCGCCCTCGCGGCCTGCGCCCAGATCAAGGCGCTTCCCAACCTTCCCGCGACGCACCCCGAGGAGCTGGCGAGCGGCCCGGTGAGCTGCACCGAGTGCCACGAGGACCAGCAGAAGGGGACCCTGAAACAGTACGCGGCCTTCAACCACAGCCGCTCCTTCATCGCGAACCACCGCTTCTACGCGGGCTCGGACGACATCCTGTGCGCCAGCTGCCACAAGGTCTCCTTCTGTGCGGACTGCCACACCAACCAGACCGAGATGAAGCCGAGCGTCAAACTCGGCAACCGTCCGGACCGCACCATGCCGCATCGGGGCGATTACCTCACCCTGCACAAGATCGAAGGGAAGCTGGACCCGGCGAGCTGCCACCGCTGCCATGGCCGGGCCAACAACGAACGTTGCGTAGTCTGCCACCGATAGGAGAGGTGCCCGATATGAGATCATGGATCAAGAACATCACCCTGCTGTGTCTGGCCGGCGCGCTGTGCGCCTGCAGTAACGGCAACGGCAACTCGGCCACCGGCCTGGTCGACAACTCGGGAAAGCACGCCGCCAACTGGCTGGAACAGCACTGGAGCGTGGCTGCCAACCTTAAGGGGACGCTCCCCGGCGACGCGGCCGCCAAGGTCGCTGCGACCGGCACCCCGTGTGCCCAGTGCCACGGCAAGGACCTCCTGGGCGGCATCTCCAAGGTGAGCTGCTTCTCGGCTCAGCTTCCCAACGGCATGCAGTGCCACTCCACCAAGATAGGGCACCCGGACGGCTGGGGCTCCAACGCGATGTTCCACGGCAAATTGGGCGCCATGGCACCGGGGGGCTTTGCCTTCTGCGAGAGGTGCCACAGCCTGGGGACCCAGGCCGCTGCGGGTAAAACCCAGACCTCCTGCTCCACCAACAACCCGAGCTGCCACAACTCCGGCGCGCCGCATCCTGCGAAGCCCTGGATCACCGGCAACATCGACCACGGCCTGGCGAGCTCGACCAACGCCGCGGTCTGCGCCCAGTGCCACGCAAACGGCAGCAACTTCCGCTGGGGGATCATGACCTCCACCAAGGCGTCGGGGAGCCCCGATGCCCCGACTCCGGACTGCTACAACAACACCATGTGCCACGGCGGGCAGGTGACTCCGCCGGACGGGCACCAGACCGGCAGCGCCTACCTGGCATCCGGCCAGCACGGTCCCGACGCGGCCGGCTACTCCACTGGCCACGTAGGACAGGGGCTCGCCGAGTGCGCCAAGTGCCACGCCGACCGGACCACCGGCCTTTTCAACGTGCAACTCACCGGGGCGACCGGCTTTGCCAACGGCTGCGAGACCTGCCACACCAAGCAGCACGTACCGCACCCGCTTCCCTGGCTGTCGAACCGCACGGCCAGCGAGATGATTCCGGGCGGCGTCCCGAACCAGACCTCGCACTCCAGGACGGCGGGCGGTAACGTCGGGAACGACTGCACCGGCTGCCACGGCACCGCACTCGACGGTGGCGCGGGCGCCAAGTACAACGCACCGAACTGCATGTCCAGCTCGCTGGACGGCGTGAAGTGCCACTTCCAGAGCCTCGCCAACGCCAACAAGCGCTCCGGGTGCGTCTCCTGCCACGACGGCGTGACCCAGGTGACCGACAGCGCGCACGCCTACACCGTGACCCTGTCCGCCTTCACCAACAACAAGCCGACCAGCGGGATCCACGCCGTGCACACGGACGGTGCCAAGATCCCCGGCCTTGGCTGCGGGGCCTGCCATTCCGGCGGCGGTGCCGATCCGGTCACCCTGCTGGGCAACGCGCGCCACGCCGACGGCTTCTTCGACATCTCCTCGGCGAGCTACTGGGCCAAAGGTGCCTCCTTCAGCTACGACCGGAGCACCAAGACCTGCTCCAACGTGCGCTGCCACGGCGGCGCAACGCCCAAGTGGGACGGCTCCACCTCGATCGACGTGGCCGTTAACTGCGACGCCTGCCACCAGGCCGGCCCGGTTGGCGTTCCCTACACCCCGCAGTTCAACAGCTACTACTCGGGTCAGCATGACTTCCACCTGAACCCGGCGAACCAGGCCTTCTTCCCGGGGCTTGCCTTGGTCACCTGCCAGAGCTGCCACACCCTCACGGCGGAGCAGCACTTCAGGTTCCTGGCGGTCCCGACCTTCCCGACCACCAACGGCTACCGCCCGATCGACACCGTCAACCTTACGGCGTTTGGCGGCGTCCTCGACAAGACCGCCAAGACCTGCGCGAACGTAAGCTGCCACAACAGCCCGAACGCCAAAGCCTGGTAACGGGCGAAAAAGGAACTCCCCGGTTTTCCCGGACAGGGAAGACCGGGGAGAGAGCACGAACAGCAGCATGCCGGGGTGTAAGACCCCAGAGGAACCACTGAACCATGAGAACCACCCTTTTTGCGACACTCCTTATGGCCGTTCTGCTCGTCTCCGGATGCGGCGGTGGCGGCGGCAACGGCGCCCTGACGGTCCCGACGGTTTCCGGCGTCGCCGCAACCGGCGCGGCCATCAAGGGGACGGTCACCCTGAAGGACGCGGCCGGACACCAGGAGCTCAGCAAAATCACCGACTCCAAGGGCAGCTTCTCCTTCGACGTGAGCGGGCTCAGCGCACCGTTCATCCTCAAGGTGACCCCCGACGGCGGCGGGAGCGCACTCTACTCCTTCACCTCCGCGGCGGGGACCGCCAACCTGAACCCCATGGCAAACCTGGTGGTCGCCAAGGCGGCCCTGGCGTCCGGGGCTTCCGACCCGGCGACCGCCTACCAGAACGCGAGCGCCCAGACCCTGCAGGGGATCTCCGGGAGCCTCGGGCAGGCACTTACCGACGTGCGTGCCACCTTGGCCGCGCTCTTGGTGAAGTACAGCGTAGCCAAGCCCGACCCGGTCACCGGCGCCTACAATTTCGACGACATCGACCCGATCGCCGGGAGCTACAAGGCCGACGGCACCGGGCTGGACGGCATGTTCGACAAGGCGCAGCTCACCCTGAACAACGGCCAGCTGACCGTCGTGGACGCAGGTGTTCCCACGACCTACGACCTGCAAAACGACGTTGCCGGCTTCGCGATCTACGGAACCGTCACGGTGGACAACCTCCCCTTTGCCGGCGTCCAGGTGAGCGTCAATGACGCCACCAGCAAGCTGTGCTACGGCAACGTCCAGACCGACGCCGCAGGTGGCTACCGGATCGCCGGCGTGCCGAAGGGGAACTACACGGTGGCGGCCGTGAAAAACGGCTACAGCTTCCAGCCCGCCACAAGCCAGGTGGGGGTAACCGGCTCGGACGTAGCGGCGCCGGTATTCAAGACCGCGCACCCCTACAGCATCTACGGCACGGTCTCCGCCTCCAACGGGGCGGGGCTCGCCGGGGTCACCGTGACCGTGATCCGCACGGGTTTCCAGCAGGGGAAGACTGCGGTGACCGACGGCAACGGCCGCTACCTAGTAACCGGGCTCACCGACGCCACCTATACCGTCACGCCGACCCGCAGCATCGCCGCAACCGGCAGCGCGGTGGTCTTCGACGTCGTCTCCAAGACCGTGCAGCTTAGTGCTGACAGCAACTTCTCCCAAACCGATTTCCAGGCCGACGTCCCGGTCTACACGATCTCCGGGAGCGTGCGGATGCACACCGACAACTCTGCGATGGCCAACGTGGCGCTCACCCTGACCGCGCTGACCAACGGCGGAGCCGTCACCGCGGGGAGCGGCAGCACCTTCGCGACGGTTTCCGACAAAGACGGCAACTTCACCCTGGCCGGGCTCCCCAGCGGCTACTACGCCATGGCGCCGGCTCTGACCGGCTACGAGTTCAGCCTGTTGAACGCCTCCCCCGGCGCCACCATCGGGATGTTCCAGCTAGGCGGCGCCGACCTGACCCTGCGCTTGGGGGGGTGGTCGGTCGACGAGAAGACCGGCGGAGTGGGGGGGATCGGAAGGTGATAACCCTGGCGCCGGGAGGGCGCCTTGAGGTTTAGAACATAGCTGCACGGTTCGCTTATCGACCATCAGGAAAACAGGAGGGTAAACCGGGTGGAACTACAACGAGGAGGAAGACAAATGAAACACAGTATGGGTAGTAAAGTGCAGTTCGTGCTGTATGGCCTGCTCATCGTCGCCCTAGCGGGCTGTGGCGCCAACAAGCTCGGTCTTGGCGGCAGCAACAACCCCGGCGGCGTCTCCGCAAAACTGGCATTCAACCAGGGTGCGGCAGGGGCCAAGGCAGCGGCGAAGACAGTTGCCGGTCTGCCGGCAGGCGTCACCCAGGTACAGGTCACCGTGACCGGTACCGGTGCCGACGGCCAGCCGATTCCGGTGGTGCGCGGGGTGTTCGGCAACGTGTCGAGCGCCACGGTAAGCGGCATCTATCCGGGCAAAGTTACCCTGGCCGTCAAGGCCTTCGTGGGTAACGCCCTCACCTACGAGGGTTTTGCCATCGGCGTTCCCGTGGCGTCCAACGCGACCAGCCACCTGAACAAGCCGATCAAGATGTACTACCCGCAGGAGAAGACCCAGGACGTGGCCTGCATCCAGTGCCACGAGACCACCCTGGACACTGACGGGCAGAACCTCGGTGCGAACTTCAAACAGTCTGCTCACTACACCGTGCACGGCTACACCCAGGTCCCGAAAAACGGGGCAACGGATGTCGGCTGCGCCGGCTGCCACGGCACCTCGCACAACGACCCGGTCCCCTCCACCAGCGGCCGC
This sequence comes from Geomonas silvestris, assembly GCF_014193515.1. Taxonomy (GTDB): domain Bacteria; phylum Desulfobacterota; class Desulfuromonadia; order Geobacterales; family Geobacteraceae; genus Geomonas; species Geomonas silvestris. Next base: position 80,797 of record NZ_BLXX01000009.1, read on the forward strand.
TGCTTCGAGTGCCACGGCCCGGTGCTGGCGCCGAGCCACAAGGGTAACGCTACCCTCATCGTGGACAACAACTGCAAAAACTGCCACTACCCGCACAACGTCGAGACCTTCGTCTCCGGCCGTTGCGTCGCCTGCCACTCCGTGGGCCAGGACGCCACCGCCGAGGGGAGCTACGTCAACGACAACAACGGCGTGCGCTCCATCACCAACGAGTTCAGCAAGTGGTCGCACCACGTAACCGGTGTAACCCTGAACGACGCCCACTGCGCCGCCTGCCACCTGGAAGGCAAAGTGAACGCCGACGGCGAGGTGGTGGTCGACACCACCAAGCACATGGCTGACGCCAAAACCCACCTGCGTAACGCCGACACCGACGCCGACATGCAGTGGGATCCGGCAAACCCCAGCTTCACCACCATGGATAACTTCTGCCTCTCCTGCCACGACGCCAACGGCGCTACTTCCGCAGGGAGCCAGGCTATCCAGGCTGCCATCAACGCCAAGGGGATCAACGCCGAAGGGAAGCTCGCCTCCGCCAGCAACCCGTTTGGTGACACCATCTCCAACCAGTACGACAAGATGGAGCGTCCGGCCGTCGTCGACGCAGCCGGCCAGTTCGCTACCGGCAACACCTCGCACCACGCCGTCCTCGGCAAGCGCTACTCCGGCCGTACCCGCGCCGCTGTCGCACGTCAGATCGCGAGCCCGGCTACCTTCGCTGCCAACTCCTCGGCTACCCTGCCGGGCGCACGCAGCACCATCTACGACGCAGGCAAGTTCCAGTCCGACTACGTGACCCTGGCCGACGCAGCTGGCGAGCCGGCTGGCCGCAACGGCGGCACCACCCTGGGCGACGACTCCACCCTGCACTGCGGCGACTGCCACACCGTCGGCCAGTACCGTCAGGCTGACGTCGGCTCCCGCTACAACAAGGCCGTCATCGGCGCCCACGGCTCCAACAACGAGTACCTGCTGCGCAACAACGCCGGTACCGACGCTCGCCACATGGGCGTTCAGACCAGCACCAGCGCAACCGCTGCGGTTCTCGGCTACGGCACCAACCCGTACCTGGTCTGCTACAACTGCCACGCCTTCAACACCTACGGCGTCCCCGGTGCAACCGGCATCGGCGGCGTAAACCACATCGGTGAGTACTCGCAGACCAACCGCTGCAACGGTCCGCAGAACACCATCTTCGGCAACATGACCGGCGAAGCACGTCTGCGCTCCATCGTGACCCAGACCAGCTCCACCAGCTTCGGCAAGCAGAGCGCAACCTTCAGCAACGCCTTCGGCATCCAGTGCGCTAACTGCCACAACTCCGGCATCTCCGCCAACAACATCTTCGGCGGCATCCACGGCTCCAAAGATGCCACCTACACCGACGGCATGGGCAACACCGTGAAGCACCAGCGCTTCCTGCCGGGTCTGGGCAACGTGATGTACGTCCCGGGCACCCTGGGCGGCTTCACTGGCGGCACCACCGCCACCTTCAACTCCTACTCCGGTAACCGCGACGGCGTCAAGTTCGGCAACATGACCGGTCAGACCTTTACCCTGCTGCCGGTACGCGGCGTGGTTGCCGGTACCACCACCAGCACCACGACCACCGTCGACGGCGTGACCGTACCGGTCACCAACGCCTACGGCTACACCGCCACCACCATCAAGACCGGTTCCTACCAGTACGTGACCGGTGGCGTCAGCAGCGACCTGAACTGGGAGCAGAAGTCCGTTCAGCCGATCTCCGGCCAGTTCGACTTCGGTGCCCAGGCGATGGGCTGCTACACCCTGGGAAGTGGTAACGGCGCCTCCAGGAACAACTCCGCCTACCAAAAGGTGGGTGTGCCGGGCACCCCGGTCGCGGCTGCCGGCATCCAGGCAGGGCAGAAAGGCCCGGATGGCACCACCAACGTGTTCGATAACTGGGGTGGCTGCGACGACCACGACGCTCAGCAAGCCGGCGGCGACCACCGTCAGTTCCGCAAGGTGCTGCGTAAGGTAACCTACTAACCTGGCTTTGGGTGGAGAGGCATCCCCTCTCCACTTGGACCTGCAATGGGCCGGCGCCTCAAGCGCCGGCCTTTTTTTAAACGGCAGCTCCACGACGGGCGTGTTACCGTTTCGGGGAGCTCCGCCAGGATGTGACGGGTCTTTACTCGCGCGGCTTGGGAACCCTCCCGGAGAGCCGCGCCTCATCGCTGGGTCCTTGTAGACCCACCAAAAGGAGACATCATGAGAAAAGAATTGTTTTTTGGAGTGCTGGGGTGCCTCGTCCTGGGTGCCGTTGCCGGCCAGGCCGCCGAGAAGTGGGACAAGAACAGCTACACCGACAAGGCCATCCGCTCCGGCTACTACGACGCCTCGAGCATCAAGTCCAAAGCCGGCGTGGTGAGCTGGACCGAACGCTACGTCCTCACCCCGGAAGGGATCGAGTACGTCAATGCCGAGCTCTCCAAGTATCCGGTATGCAAGGAAAAGATCGCCAAGGACGGGAAGGTGGTCGAGTACCAGCTGGACTACGAGGTGAAGAACAACAAGCAGTACCGCGGGACTGCCAAGCGCTACTACAACAAGGCCAACAAGGTGGTCTGCACCGACAAGGAGACCGGCACGGACTTCAATACCGGGTGGCGCACCATCGAGCGTTACTCGCCGATCCAGCAGGCCCAGTACGACCTGGTCACCAAGTACAAGGTGAAGTTCCAGTAGCGTCCTTTTTCAATTCGGTTTCCGATGCCTCCGGTGCCTGCAAAAACCTCCCGGTTTTCCTGCAGTGTTCCCGGAGGTTTTTTTGTCGCTGGCGGCCACCCTTTGCCGCAAAGAGAGGGCCCGTGCAGGTTGACTATGACAATCCCACTTTTTTTAGTTAGAATGCCGCCATGATAAAGATCATGGTCTGTGCCATCCTGCTGGCCTCCCCGCTGCCGCTATTGGCTGCCGGGCTGGACACGCCGGTCCTCTCTCCGCCTCTGGCCACCGCTCGCTTCTTCGATCCGGAGCGACTGTTGACCACCGCGGGGATCCGGTACCAGGCGGCGGGGGCGCTCACCCTGGAGCCGGAATTGGGCCTTGGCTATCGGGCGCTGGAGCGCGACCTGCAGGGGGGCGCCGCGGAGGAGATCCACAAGGTGCACGCCCAGGCCGGCTGGCGCCTCTCGCTGGCCGATACGCTCTACCTTTCGGCCGCCGCCAAGCTTCCGGTCTACTCGTACCTGCGCTCGGGCAGCTACTGGGGGCAGAGCCTGGGGAGCCGCCAGGAGTACGACCTGGTGCACTCGCTGCGCGAGACACCGGCCTGGACCGGGGAGATGGGGGTGCACCTGGGAAGCCGCGCCGACCTCACGCTCTACTACGACCAGGCCCCGGTGCCGGGCGCGCTGACCGGGCTGCACCAGCAGGAAGAGCGGATCGGCACCCGGATCATCTGGCGCTTCGAGTAGCGCTGGGGGGCTTGCCGGAGCGCCCCTTGTAGCAGTGACGGAATCTGCTACTCTAGTCCAGTTGCACGACTGACTGCTCCGGAGTAACCGTCATGATACTGCGCGTCGTCTATACCAGTGGAGAGACAGGCCTGGTCAAGGCGGCCGACCTCGACGTACTGATCAAGGAAGAGAAGATCGTGGCGTTTTGCCGGGCCGACGGCTGGGTGCGCATCGGCTTCGACCCGATCCGCCACCTCGAGCGCCCCTACAACAGCCCTGGCAGGCGCTGGGCCGACCTCTCCCAGGGGAAGAAGTAACCTCCCCCCAACGCATCCGCTCCCCGCACACCGAAAACCTTTCCGTCCCCCCACCTGCGGACGCCGCACGCGCGCCTCCGGCGGACCGCACGCCGGCGCCTACAACCTGAACGCCCCCCCAGCCTCACAATCCCCTTGACTCTCCTCGTGCTTTCGCTATGCTCGGCCCGATTGTCACCGTTTACCGGCTCATGAGGCCGGCTTTCGAGCGGAACAAAGGGGGGGACATGGCCTACCTGCTTGCCATCGATCAAGGCACCACCAGCAGCAGAGTCACGCTCTACACGGAACGGGGAGAGCCCCTGGGGAGCGCCGGGCGCCCGCTCACCCAGCACTTCCCGCAGCCCGGCTGGGTGGAGCACGACCCGGAGGAAATCTGGCTCGGGGTCGTGGAGTGCCTGAGGGAGGTCCTCGGCGCCGCCTCGCTCTCCCTCGCCGAGGTGGCCGGCATCGGTATCACCAACCAGCGCGAAACCACGGTGCTCTGGGAGCGCTCCACCGGGCGCCCCCTGCACCGGGCCATCGTCTGGCAGGACCGGCGCACCGCGAGCCGCACCGCAGCTCTGCGCGAGGCGGGACACGAGGCGCTGGTCCGGAAAAAGACCGGGTTACTGCTCGATCCCTACTTCTCGGCCAGCAAGCTCGGCTGGCTTCTGGACGAACTCCCGGGTGTGCGCGAGCGGGCGCTGCGGGGCGAGATCTGCTTCGGCACTGTCGATTCCTGGCTCATCTACCGGCTGACCGGCGGGCGCTCCCTGGTAACCGACCTCTCCAACGCGAGCCGCACCCTTCTTTTCAACATCCAGACGCTGTCCTGGGACGACGAGCTCCTCGAGCTTTTCGGCGTGCCGAGGAGCCTGCTCCCGGAGGTGCTCCCGAGTACCGCCTGCTTCGGGTGCACCGATCCCGCTCTCTTCGGGGCCGAGGTCCCGATCACCGGGGTGGCCGGCGACCAGCAGGCGGCCCTCTTCGGCCAGGGGTGCCACCAGCCGGGGCTCGCCAAGGTCACCTACGGCACCGGCGCCTTCGTGGTCTTGAACTGCGGCACCTGCAGCGAGCCGGGGGACGGGGTGTTGACCACCATCGCCTGGCAGCTCCCGGGGGAGCCGGTCTGCTACGCGCTGGAGGGATCCATCTTCATCGCCGGAGCCGCGGTGCAGTGGCTGGTCGAGGGGCTGGGGCTCCTGAAAAGCCCGTCCGAGGTGGAGGCGCTGGCGCGCAGCGTTCCCGACAGCGGCGGCGTCTACTTCGTGCCGGCGCTCTCGGGGCTGGGGACCCCCTACTGGGACCCGCAGGCGCGCGGCGTGATCGCGGGGCTTACCCGGGGGAGCAGTGCCGGCCACCTGGCGCGCGCCGCCCTGGAGGCGATCGCCTTCCAGACCGTCGACGCGATCCGGGCCATGGAGCGCTCGAGCGGGCTCGTGCTGCGCGAGCTGCGTGCCGACGGGGGGGCCGCCGCGAACAACCTGCTCCTGGAGCTGCAGGCCGACTTTTTGAACGCGCCGGTGCTGCGGCCGCGCTCCACCGAGGGGACCTCGCTGGGCGCGGCACTTCTGGCCGGCATCGGCGCGGGGGTGGTCGACCCTGCGCGGGCCGGGGCGGACTGGGAGATGGACCGGGAGTTTCGACCCCAGCTGGCGCAACGGGAGCGCGAGCGGCTCTACCGCGGCTGGGGGAGGGCGGTCAGGCTGTCACTTGGATGGGAAGAAGAGGCAGGGTAAGGCTAAGGTTGAGGTTGAGAAAAAACCTCGATGTGCGGACGGAAGATGGGAAGGCTTAATTGGCCGCCTGGGCCGGACACCGGCAGGTGAAGAATAGTATGACGCGAGGCGCCGTGAGGTGTTTCTCAATATTACCTCAACCTGTCTGCAGGACCTCGCGGACCTTTGACAGGAGCTGGCTTGGCAGCAGGGGCTTGTTCACCAGGTGCAGCCCCTGGTCGGCCAGGCCGTTTTTGTCCATGATGTCGGCGGTGTAGCCGCTGATGAAGATCGCCTTGCTCCCGGGCTTGCGGGCGCAGATCTCGGAGAAGGTCTCCTTGCCGTTCAGCTTCGGCATCACCACGTCCAGGATCAGGAGGTCGATCTCCTGCTCGTGCTCCCGGAAAAGGGCAAGCGCCTCGGCTCCGTCCGCCGCCTCGAGTACCCGGTAACCCTGGGCCGTCAGTACGCTGCGCACCAGGGAGCGGACGCTCTGGTCGTCCTCGGCCAGCAGGATGGTCTCGCTGCCGCCTGCGATCGGCTCGCTGTCCGGTGCCGGCGCCGCTTCGGGCTCGCCGCACACCGGGAGGTAGATGTTGAAGGTGGTACCGTGCCCCGACTCGCTGTAGACGTTGATGTAGCCGTTATGCTGCTTCACGATGCCGTACACGATGGAGAGCCCGAGCCCGGTGCCATGCCCCATCTCCTTGGTGGTGAAAAAGGGCTCGAAGATCTTCTCGCGCACCACCTCGCTCATCCCGGCGCCGGTATCGGAGACACTTAAGACGGCGAAGTCGCCGGGCTTGCCGTAGCCGTGCAGCCTGACGAACTCCTGGTCGATCCGGATCCGCCCGGTGCTGATGATCAGGCAGCCGCGGCGGTCCATGGCGTCGCGCGCGTTGGCGGCCAGGTTCATCAGGACCTGCTCCAGTTGGGTGGAATCGGCAAAGACGGTGATCTTGTCCGGGGTGAGCCTGGCGACCAGCTCGATCTGCTCCCCGATCAGCCGGGCCAGGAATTTCTCCACCTTGAGCACGCACTGGTTCAGATCGAGCGGCCTCGGGGTGATGGCCTGCTTGCGGCTGTAGGCCAAAAGGCTGTTGGTGAGGGAGGCGGCCCGCTCCGAGGCGGCCATGATCTGGTTCAGGTTCTGGCGCAGCGGCGTGTCGCTCTCCAGCTGCTGGGAGGTCAGGTTGCAGTACCCCATGATGACCGTGAGGATGTTGTTGAAGTCGTGCGCCACCCCCCCTGCCAAGGTCCCCAGCGCTTCCATCTTCTGGGCATGGCGCAGTTGGTGCTCCAGGTTTTTCTGCTCGGTGATGTCGCGGAAGTTGATGACCCGCCCTACGATGTTCCCCTCGACCACTTGGGGGGTGGCCACCCGCTCGAAGACCCTGCCGTCCCTGAAGGCGAGGATGTCCGTGGATTCCCGCTGCGGATCCTTGCGCTGCCGCTCGGTGATCTCGAGGAAGTGGTGCGGGTCCTTTAACTGGTCCAGCACGTAGTCGCGCATGCTCCGTTCGTCCCCGTCCGCCAGGATCTCCTCAGGCATGCCCCACATCTCGGCGAACCTGCGGTTGGCGATCACCGACCTCCCCGCGAGGTCCCGCACGATGATCCCGTCGGCGGTGGATTCGAGGGTCGCATTCAAAAGGGACAGGGCCTGCTTCATCTGCGCTTCCCCCTCTTTGCGGGCGCTGATGTCCCTGATGATGGCAAGCCACATCCGGTTCTCCTCCCAGTCGACCTGGCTCAGCGAGACCTCGAGCGAAAGGGGTGCGCCGCCCCGGTGCCGGCCCTTGATCTCGAGCGTGGCGGCCCCCTTGCCGGGGCGGGGCGCGGTACCTGCCTTGATCACCGCCTCGAACTGCACCGGGTCCAGCAGGGCCCGCAGCTTTCCGCCCGGCAGCTCCTCCGCGGAGTAGCCGAAGAGCTCTTCGGCGGCCCGGTTGAAGGCTTGGACCTTTCCGGCCTCGTCGAAGATTATCACCCCGTCCACCACCCCGGCGAGGATCCGGTCGGTGAGCGTTTTCTGCATGGCGGCGACCCTGCGGAAGGGCTGGAAGACCCTGCGGTAGAGCATGGGGGTGAACAGGGCGGTAAGCAGCGTGGCGTCGAGCAGGTTTTCCAGGTAGGGGTTTTTGATGGGGACCAGCCAGGGGAGCAGGTACATGATCGTCGTCTCGATGACGAAGAGCACCCCCAAAAGGAGCGCGATGGTCTGCACCGGCGAGGGGAAACTCAGGTTGTTCATCTTCAAAGGGGTCATGAAGTTCCCAAGGAAAAGGTGGGCTTGCGGCGCAGAAATGCCCGCGTTATCCGGCCGGGTCGGCTCTGGCGCTGTACGCGTCGAGGCGACCGTCGGGAGCGGATGCCCCGGCGCTCGCCGCAGCGGCAGTTGCACTCTGCCGGTTGCTGATCATCTCATTGGTATTCATCGGTCCGAACGCTTCAAACTTTAGTAAGCATTGCCGAAGAGACTTCAGGTAGCGCAAGGCAGATTGCCGGTGTGCGCGGCGAGCGCACCCGGAGCAAAGAGTAGAGCAGACAGGGGGAAGATTTTCATGACACGTACGGCCCAGTTGGAGAACCTGCGGCGTGGCGAGGGGTTCGACCTGCTTGTGGTGGGCGGGGGGGCGACCGGCTGCGGCGTGGCCCTCGATGCCGCCAGCCGCGGGGTGCGGGTGGCGCTGGTCGAGCGCGAGGATTTCGCCTCGGGGACCAGCGGCCGCAGCACCAAACTGGTGCACGGCGGGGTCCGCTACCTGGAGGCTGCGCTCACCCGCCTGGACCGGGTGCAGTTCAACCTGGTGCGCGAGGGGCTGCACGAGCGCGGCATCCTGCTTAGGCTGGCACCGCACCTTTGCCACCGGCTCCCCCTGGTCACCCCGCTCTACGGCACCCTCGAGGTCCCCTACGTCTGGGCCGGCCTCAAACTCTACGACTTTTTGGCGGGCCGGCTCGGGCTGGGGCACAGCAGGTTCGTGAGGCGCGAGGAGCTCGTCCGGCGCTTCCCCATGATCCGCCGCGAGGGGCTCAAGGGGGGCGTCTCTTACTACGACGGGCAGTTCAACGACGCCCGGATGAACCTGGCGCTGGCCCTGAGCGCGCGGCAGCAGGGGGCCTTAGTCCTCAACTACCTGGAGGTCAAGGAACTCGTGCACCGCAAGGGGAGGGTGGCCGGAGCCCTGGTCCGGGACCGGCTGGCCGGGGACTCCTTCGAGGTCCGGGCGCGCTGCGTGGTGAACGCGACCGGCCCCTGGGGGGACCTGCTGCGCCGCCTGGACGACCCGGCAACCGAGCCCCTGCTCAGGGCGAGTTCCGGGACCCACATCGTGCTCCCGGCCTCCTTCGCCCCGGCCCAGGCGGGGATCACCATCCCGCGCACCGAGGACGGCCGGGTGCTCTTCATCCTCCCCTGGCTCGGTGGGTGCCTGGTCGGGACCACCGACAACCCCGCCTCCCTCGAGCCCGATCCCCAGGCTTCTCCTGCCGACATCGACTACCTGTTGCGGCACCTGGCGCGGTACTTCAGCATCGAGGCAGCCCGCTGCGACATCACGGCGGCCTGGTGCGGTTTGCGCCCCCTGGTGCAGGACCCCGCCGCCCACGACACCGCCGGGCTGGCGCGCGACCACGTGGTGAACATTTCCGGCAGCGGGCTCGTTACCATCGCCGGCGGCAAGTGGACCACCTACCGCAGGATGGCCCAGGACGCCGTCGACGCCGCGCTGCGCGAGGGAGGGCTCACCCCGCGGCGGGAGTGCCACACCGAGCGGATCCCGCTTTTCGGTGCGGCAGGTTACCACGGGGCGCTCGCCGCCGAGCTCGCGCAAACGTTCCGCCTGGAACCGGAGGTGGCCGCGCACCTCGCCCGCAACTACGGCGGGGAGGCCGGCCGGGTCTGCAAACTGTGCCGGGCGGAACTTGCCGAGCGGCTGGTGGCGCGGCACCCCTACCTCAAGGGGGAGGTGGTCTACGCGGCGCGCCACGAGATGGTCCGGCAGGGAGCCGATTTTCTTTTGCGCCGGATCCCGCTCGGGCTTTTGGACCGGCGGGCGGCACTCGAGGCGGCGCCGGCCGTCCTCGACCTTCTGGCCCGGGAACTCTCCTGGAACGAGGAGGAAAAAGCTATCGAGCAACACCGGCTCGCCCAGTCGCTCCACCCGCTCCCCTGAGGCTTCCCCTGGCCGCCGGCGCCCCCTTAGCGCCGGTCCTCTCCCTCTTCCCACCTCGGCTCTTCCTCTGACCTGCCAGCTCTTTTCCGCGCTTCCTTCCGGCTTCCCTCCCCCCTTCACCCCCTTTCCCTCACGAGTTTTGCAGCACCCGGAGTTGAATAGTTTGTCCAAAAAACGCAGACGACTCTTGCTAAATCATAATTAGCTGGTAAATAAGAATCTGCCAATAAAAATTAGCTAATGTAATTCGCGATTGAGAGGAGGGTTCGGATGCTGTCGGCATCTGACGCTGTAACTGACACCTCTCTGCGGTACCACGCAGTTATCCCCAAGGACAATTGACCCTCTTTTCGGCTCCAGGTCGCACCGGGTGCAGGTCACCTACTGTCATCTTCCCATCTCGTGACAGTACCTGACCAGGCAAGGCCAGCTGGTGAGCTGTTGGCTTCGGAGTTCATAACTGCTTCGGGGGAGGTGACCCAATCCGCACGATGGGCGTTTGGCGTTGTGAAGCTGCAATCAGCGTTTCAGGAAAGGAGGTTACATTAATGGTGATCAAAGGGGTGTCTCGATTGCTTCTCTGCATGTCCCTGCTGACCGCTACCGCGAGCTGGGCGGCGGATATCCACGGCAGAAGCTCCACCCAGTTCTTGACCGGCACCAGCGGGTTCACCAGCGACCGGCGCCAGAACGAACTGGACGAGTATCTGCGGCTGTCCATCACCAACATCGACGCGGCCGGCAAGTTCTCGCTGCAGGGTTACGGCAGGATCGGCCAGGACTTCGGCGCGGGGGACGGACTGAACGGCCGGCTCTACTACCTCTACGGGGAGTACCGTGGCCTCTACGACAAGATCGACTTCCGCCTGGGGCGCCAGTTCGTGAACCTCGCGGCGGGGAGCGCCATCATCGACGGCGTCCAGGTCGACCTACGCAACGTGGGGCCGGTGGGGTTCACGCTCCTTGGGGGGCGCGACGTGCTGTTCGGCTTCGGCGGCGAGACCGGGGATCCGGCCAACACCGCGTTCGGCCTGGCCGCCTACCTGGCCGGCTTCAAGAAGACCGACGCCGAGATCAGCTGGTTTCGGAAGTGGGACGGCGGCGACAACTCCCGCGACCAGCTGGGGGGGAACTTCCGCCAGCAGCTCTTCAACTCCCTGCAGGTCTACGCGAACGCCCGCTACGACCTGGTGACAGAGACCTTCAACGAGGTCCAGGCCGGCGTCAAGTTCTTCCCGACCTCAAGCCTGCTCTTCACCGGCGAGTACTACCAGAGCTATCCCATCTTCGACACCACCTCCATCTACTCGGTCTTCGCCGTCAACCGCTACCAGGAAGGGGTGCTCAAGGTCAACTACCGCTTCAACGAGATCGTTTCGGTGTACGGCGGCGTCACCCGGGAGGAATTCGGCGATGGGGGGGGCGCCTTCGTCTGGCAGGCAGGGACGGCGCTGCGCCCCATCGATCCCCTCGGGATCACCGTCGAGTACGACGCGCGCAACGGCTACTACGGCAAGACCAACGGGATCATCTCCGACGTCACCTTCGACATCACCAAGAACGCCCAGGTGGCAGGCGGCATCGATTTCGACGTGTACAAGCGCGACGCCATGACCGGCGACGAGTACGCCCGGCGCTACTACCTGGCCGGCAGGTACCGGCTGGCCAAGAACCTGGCGGTCTCCGGAAGGATCCAGGACGACGTCAACGTGCGCTACACCAAGAACATCTCGGGCCGCTTCGTGCTCGATTACGACTTCTAGAAAGGGGGTGCCACTGTGAAGAACATGGTGTTCATCTGCACCGTTTTGCTCATGTCTGCAGCGTACGTACCACAGGCCACGGCGCAAAAGCAGAACCACAAAGAGTACCAGGATATGAAGATCTCCGAGTGCAACGACTGCCACAAGGGGGAGGGGGTCGCGCTGAACCACGACGCCGACTGGGTGCGCCAGCACCGCTCCATCGCCAGCAAGGCCGGCAGCAACTGCGCCCAGTGCCACACCCAGGCCTACTGCCTGGACTGCCACCAGGGGGGCGGCATCAACGCCGACCTGACCCGGGCGAACTTCGGCCAGGACTACATCCCGAGGAGCCACCGCAGGGACTTCGTCCAGATCCACCCGTTGAAGTCGCTGGACAACCCGCAGAGCTGCTACCGCTGCCACGACCAGCGCTTCTGCAACGAGTGCCACTCGCGCTACCCGCGCGGCAGCTTTAGGATCCGCTCGCACCTCCCCAGCGGCACGGGGCAGCTCTACAGCGGGGTCTGGAGCTCGGAGCACAGCCGCGAGGCGCGGCGCAACCTGCAGACCTGCCAGTCCTGCCACCCGGACGGGGACGTCTGCCTGCGCTGCCACGGCGGCAACCGGGCCGTGGGGCTGCGGGTCAACCCGCACCCGAAGAACTTTCAAGGCGGCAATATCAGTAGGAGAACCGACAGAACCTGTCGCGCCTGCCACTAGACCAATCGCTAGGAACAAAGGAGGACTCATCGCATGAAACAACTGAGACTGATAGCACCCCTTGTGTGCGTAGCACTCGTCGCCTTCCTTTCGGGCTGCGGCAGTGACAAGCGCGAAGGATCGACCCCGCCGCAGATCCAGGCCTCGCAGTCCTGCCTGGGGTGCCACAGCGGCACCGCCTCGCGGGTGACCGGCGCCTCGGTCGCCACCGACTGGCTCCGCTCCGCCCACGCCTCGGCCGCCGGCGGCGCCGGCTGCGACGACTGCCACCATGCGACCCAGCTGGGGCACCCGCAAAACGGCTCGATCCCGCCGCTCCCCAACGACTCGGTCTGCACCGCGCAGTGCCACACCAACACGGTCGCCATGAGCACCCAGCGGGCGCACTTCGCGAACCAGTCCGCCTCGTACCTCGGCTTCCCGCTCTCCAGGCTGAACCTCACCCTGGTCAACCCGGTGAACACCATCGCCACCCCGGGGACCGAGACCGCCACCAGCTGGTCCAGCTGCAACGGCTGCCACAACCCGCACGACCCGACCACGCTTTTGACGGTGAACCGCCAGTGGGCGCAATCCGGCCACGGTGACACCACGTCCGAGGCCTTCGACGAGGAACCCTTCGTGAAGTTCTCGGGCGGCACCTGCAACCGCTGCCACTCCGCCACCGGATTCCGCTACTACATGACCGTCGGGGTCCAGCGGGTGATCACCCCGGCGCTTCTGGGTGCCTACAGCTCGGCCAAAGAGGTGATCAGCTGCAACGCCTGCCACACCGACTACAGCTGGCGCAGGCTCTCCAGCGACAGCCGCGTCGCCTTCCAGGTCTTCTCCACCCCGTACGTGCGCTCCGATGCCATCAGCAAGCGGATCCCCGGAAGCAACTTTACCACCACCGCTTCCACTATCGGCGACAGCCAGCTCTGCGTACCGTGCCACGCCGGCCGCACCGGGGCCCGGGTCGGTGCCGCCATCTCCCTGGCGAGCCCGACCACTGCTCCCTTCGACTCGCACTACTTCCCGGCGGCCGCCACTATGTACGGCAAGATCGGCTTCATCAACTTCACCTCGCTGACCGCGGTCCTGCCGGCCGTCACCGCAACCACCGGAACCACCGGGTACGGTGCCATCGCGGCGACCACCTACGGCCAGAGCCTGATCACCAACGAGGACATCTCCGGCGGCGTCACCAGCACCCACCGCAGGCTCGGCACCCCGGCCATCAACGGGGATTCCCACAGCCCGTCCTTCTTCACCCCGGGACACCTGGATGCCAACGGTCCCTGCGTGGTCTGCCACATGACCGCGGGGCACACGCTGACCTTCGAGAACACCACCTTCGCCCAGAACACCTACAACCAGGTCTGCATCAACTGCCACACCTCCGAGCGCGGCACGCCGCTCAACGCGACCAACTTCATGGACCTCTTCGTGCGCGAGAACCGGGACCAGATGTTCGATGCCCTGGCCTTGGCGGTCCGGCTGCTGGAGACCAACTACGGGATCAGCATCAACCTGACCGACGACGAGGCGCTGGAGACCCCGCAGGACGTCTCCTACGTCTTCACCGCGACCGGTCGCTCGGCGGGGCTCACCGGGGTAACCGCCGGGACCCCGATCACCGGCACCAACTGGGCCGCCTACCTCACCGCCAACGGGCTCAGCAACCTGCAGGTCTACAAGCTGAAAGGGGCGATGTTCAACATCATCCTGAACTACAAGGAGAACTCGGCGTTCCTGCATGCCCGGACCCTCACCCGGCGGCTCATCTACGACTCCGTCGACTTCCTGGATGACGGGTTGATGAACCAGTCGGCGGGCACCACCGCGCAGGCGGTCTCGCTGCAAGGGAACGCCTCGAGCAACCGGGTCTTCGGCAAGTTCGTGAAGGACCTCAGGGCCTTCGTCACCAACACCGATGGCCCGCTCTACGGCACCACGACCCCGAGCATGACCTACCTGATCGGCTTCGACCGCACCACCGGGGCCTGGACGCCGCCGCAGCGCGAACGTCCGTAACCCTCCAAACCGGTAGCCGAACCGGAGCCCCGCCTGCTGTCAGGCGGGGCTCTTTTTCGTGGCAGCGGCTACCATCCTGCGGGAACGCCGGACGGAGGCGGGGCTGGCGGCCCGGGAGAGTTGGGAGAGTTGGGAGAGTTGGGAGTTGAGCGCGCCGGACCTGCTGGGCTACAATGAGAGGCGAGGGAGATGTAGTAATTACCGGAAACTGCCGCGGGAGGTGTGTGGGATATCGAATGAGAACGTGGAGCAGGCTATGTCGGTTATCTTTACCAACGGCGAAGAACGGGACGTTCCGGCCTACATGCTGGAATACCTGATACGCGAAAAAAAGATCGTCGCCTTCCTGAGGGCGGACGGCTGGGTACAGATCGGCAAGGACCCGATCCGCAAGGCCCAACTCCCACTGATCCGCCCCGGCGACAGGTGGAGCGATTTCATGTTCAAGCGCGACGGACACTGAGCCTCGCGCGGCGAAGCGGCCAGAAACAGGGGCCGCTTTCGTTTTTTCCGCCCCGTTATCTCGGCAGCAAACGCTCCTGAGTACTCCTCAAAGGACCCTCACCGCTCACCGGGGACCACATAGAAGCACCGGGGACTGGGCCAGTGCCGCGACGCGGTCCGGCACCGGGACCTGTTCCATCAATAACCCCACACTCTCGGCAAAGGTAAGGGCGGCGCTGATCGCCTGGGCGAGCTCCTCCTTATGCTCAGGCTGCCGCTCGGGAAGGTAGATCCAATGCCTGCCGCTCTTTGCGGCATGGAGCGCTACGGCAACCTGAAGCTGCCGCTCTCCCACCACGGCGAAGATGTACCCCTGGCAGACGACCGGGGCCTTCCCCTCGGGCGAGAGGCTTGCGACGTTTACCGAGCGGTAGAACTCGATGACGTCTTCGGGTTTTCGGCAGGCGAGGGGGCCGGCACCCGGTTTGAGCAGGAACATCCCGCAGCCATCGCTTGCGGCCTCGTCTGTCGGGAAAAAATCGTCGTCAGCAGAAGAGAGCGCCGCGCTCTCCTGGCTCCCGCCGGACCACTGGTACCAGTCCGCTGCCACACTGCTGTGCCGGTGCGGGAGCGGGCCGTGGTCCTCGGAAGACCCCTCGCCGACCGGCGTTTCCCACTCCTGGTGGAGTTCAGGGAGTTCCGGGAGTTCCGGGAGCTGGCAGGTCTGCGGCTCATCACCCTCCTGCCACATGCCGAACAGGGGGGGCTCGACCTTGGGTGTCTCGCACCCTTTGGCGCCGGCTTCCGGTGCGCCGTCGGCTTCTTCACGCGAGGAATCGGAAAGAGCGGCCGGTGCAGCACCTGGCGCGGTCAGCCGCGCCCCAAGCGCCGCCAGTTCCCTGATCAGGGTGGCATTCTCCTCTTCAAAGTGGGAACGCTCGCGCAGCGCCAGGTTGAGCGCGGCCTCCAGGGCGGTAAGTTCTGTCCCCTGCCGCTGCCGTTCCGCCAGGAGCCTCTCGAGCTGTCTCTCCAGCTCTGTGGCGCCTGCCGACGCCCGCTCTTTTTCAGCCAGCAGCTGCTGCAGCGTTTCCAGGCTCTCTTTCAAGCTGGCGCATTCCGCAGCGAGCTCGGTCTGCGCGGCGACCGCCTGGTCCCGTGCCTCAGTTAACCGCCCCACCTCCTCACGCAACGCCCCGGCCTCGGAGACCGCCTGTTCCCGTTTCTTCTCCAGCTTGAACCGGTCCTTGGCCGCCTTGCCCTGAAGCTTCCCCTGCCGCAAAAGCTCCTGCTCCGCGGCGGCGAGCCGGGCCGCCTGTTCCTGGCACTGCGCCTCGCTTTCGCGCAGCTGTCGGGATGCCGTCTCGTGCGCCGCGCTTTGTTCGGCGAGCTCCTGCTGCGCCGCGGCGAGCCGGGCGGACTGCTCCCGGTACTCCCCCTCGAGCCGGGTGTGACGCGCGGAGATCTCTTCATGAGCGGCGTTCAGCTCGGCAAGCTGCAAAGCCACCTCGCTTGCCTTTTCGCTCTGGGCCCGCAGCTCGAGCTGTTCGCTTGTTGAACGGTTGGCCTCGGCCCGGGAAGCCTCGCTCAGCTCCTGCTGCAGCTGGACCACTTCCTGCCTCGCCCGGTCGCGTTCCAGCTCGGCTCCCTGCACCTTTTCCTGGAGGTGCGCGAGCTGCTGGGCCGTTTGGCGTTGAAACTCCTGGTACTGGTCGGCTAGCCTGGCCAGCTCACCGTGCAGGGCACTCGACTCTTCTCGGGCTGGCGCGAGTGGGGGTGCGGCCGCGGCGGCCAGGGGAACCGGTTCCGGGGGCGGTGGAGCCGTAACGGCGACGGGGACGGGGGGCAATGGAGCCGCAACGACAACGGGGTCGGGGACGGGGGGGGGGGGGGGGGCGCAACGGTTACGGTTTCGGCGACGGTTTCGGGAACGGGAACGGAAACGGGAGTAGGAGGGGCAGCCGCAGCAGGGGCGGGAGTCTCGGCGGCCGGCGCAGGGTCGTCGAGGCAGAGCGGAAGCTCCCCCAGCTCGGAGCCCGCAACCGCCGACCCGGCCCGGGCACCCTTTTTGTGGTGCTGCGCCGTCGGGGCGTCGGCCGCGCCGTGGCGCGGCAGGGCCTGCACCTTGCTTCCGGTCGGGCGCAGGATCTTGATGTTGCGCAGCACCACCTCGCGCATGGCCGGGCTGTAGTTCAGGTTGACCCGCTCGGGGCAAAAGCCGAGCCCCTTGGCAAACTCGAGCGCCACCTCGAGGGTCCGGTGGTACTCATTCTCAGGCTCGGGGTCCCCTTTGGTGGTATAAACGTAGATTTTTTTGTCGGCTGCCAAAAGCGCCACGTAGACCTTGACGCCTGCCTGCCTGCGCACCGCGCAGACGTAGGCCTCGTGGGAGATCCGCCCGGAACCCGAGCGCCGCTCCAGGACTACCGGTGCCGCGCTGAAAAGGTCCAGCACGTCGGTCCCGGTTGCTTCGATGCAGCCGATACTGCTGTCCAGGGCCAGCATACCCCCTCCTCGAGGAGCGCGTCCTCTGCCAGAGCCGGTACCCGGTCACAAAAAAACCGGGTTGCCGAAAATAGGTGATATTTCGGCAACCCGGCTGTCTGCGTGAGACCCTGTGGGCTTTCCGCCCCACCCTCGCGGATGGTTTAGTATTGTCGTCTATCGGTTGTAGGCCCATGAGGCTTGCAGGCAAGCCAGTTTAATGGGCGAGAGAAATATAGCAAAACGACGCGAAATGACAAGGGAGAAATTCCTGAGTGGCGAGCCGGCTGGATTGGGAAACCGTTGAACTTGCGAAGGATGCCCAGGGCGTTGCCTGGAGCGGTGCAGCGGGAGGGGTGTGAAATGGCGGGAAAAACGGGCGCCCGGGACCGCTTTGGCCCGGGCGCTCGTTCCTCGCTTACTTGGCGAGTACCACGAACTCGTCGCGGCGGTTCTGGGCCCGGGCCGCATCGTCGTGGCCGGGGGCCGCCGGCTTCTCCTTGCCGTAGCTGATGATCGACATCCGCTCCGCAGGAACCCCGAGCGCCTTCAGGTACTTGAGGGCCGACGCAGCACGGCTCTCACCCAGTGAAAGGTTGTAGTCGTCGGAGCCGAGCTCGTCGCAGTTACCCTCGATGCGGACCTTCAGGTTGTGCTTCTTGAGGACATCGGCGTTCTTGGCGAGGCTTGCGCGGGCCGCCTGAGAGAGGGCGGAGGAGTCGAAGTCGAAGAAGACCTTCTCCAAGAGGTGCTGCACGGCGCTCTGCTCGCCCATCGCATCGGCTCCCTTGGCCGCGGCCGGCTGGGCTTCCTTGATGGCGGTGTCCGAGATGCGTTCCTCGGCCGGTGCTTTGGCTGCCGGAGCCGGAGCTGCCGGTTTTGCGGCGCTGGCCGGCTGGGCCGCCGCAGGGGCAGCCGGGATCATCTGGTCGTGTTTGACAACTTCCTGCTTGGCGCAGCCGGCGCAAAGGGCGGTAGCGGCGAGGCCGACGAGGATGGATCTGGTGAATTTCATGGGTGCTCTCCTTTGAGGTCAGTGATGGTGTTTCGGGCATAGCTCTCCAGCGCCCCGGTGCCGGGAAGGTGGAGTCCGGAGGACGCTCTAGCAGGGCCGGACCGGAGGAGCTCGTGCACTGACCTGGGGAGCTACGGTGCACCTGAACCGGTACACCGTGGAAAGGAACAGGAGGGCGTAGAACAGCGGCGCTGGCAACTCGGTGACGACTTCACAGAGTTCCACTGGCATAACCAGCTTGGCCCAGGTGAACTTACTGGACTCGCTGGAGGTTTCAACGACAGCGCGCGGTGAGGGCTTGGGTGAGCCAGCTTTGTTGCTGACAGTAGGTACCTTGATTCCCAGGAAGATCAGGAACAGGCAAAGCGGTATGACATTCCAGGCTGCGAGCCTTCTCGTGCTGACGATCATTCGGAATCCATGCATGACCGTCAAGATGTACACCAAATCAGAGCGTTCCGCAACGGTTCTGTAAAAAAAAGTGCTGCAGGGTAAAGGGGGCGCATCCTGGGCGATGACCGTGAGAGTGTGGGGGGGCTGGCAGTTGGTCCAGACAGCCGGGGCGCAGGCTCTTCCCGGTGCTGAAATCTCTTTCTTTTTCTCGCGAATTGTCACAGATGCTGTTGACTTATGGTGGGGCCTGCATAGAATCGTATACGGTATCTTTGTCAACCTTAGTCGATACTCATCGACTCGGGGCGCTGCCAGTGGCAGACCGCCTGCGACCTGGATCCTGCGACCGGTTGGCGCCCTATCACTATTCGATGAAGGGGACCGTAATGGCAACTATCGAGGTTGATGAGAAGGGTTTCACCTGCGAGTGCGGCATGCGCAACGAGTACCCGCACTATGTCCAGGAGCACTGGAGCGTGCGCCTGGTATATTCCTGTTCCTGCCACCGCCAGTACGTCCTGTACCGTGGCACGGTCACCATGACCTCCCGCGAAGCCGCCGGCCCTTCCGAAAGCGACGGCTTCGGCGACTAGAGGCTTCCCACGTCCGCCTGATCGTTCGGGTTCCTGCCGGAGCGCCGCCGGGCCACACTGGCACCGCTGCCGGCGCCGCTGCGCTTGGTTGCCGACCCCCGTCTCCCCTCCCGCTCTTCCCTTTTCAGTCGTTGGCCGGCCATTTGCAGTGTCACCAGACGGCGCGCAGGCCTCACCGCGTGCGCCCGGATAACGTCACGGTTTGCGGCCCGCGGCAGGGGTGGCGGCTGCCAAGTAATTGACGTTGCGTCAAAAACGACCGACCGTCTGCCGCAGGCTCCGCCCGCGCAACAGGCCGCACAAAGGAACCACCGATGTCGATTTCTTCCCTGCAGTTACCCGCACTGCCGACCAGTCTCCCGGAGCCCGGGACGGCGAGAAAGCATCACGAGACTGCCGTCTCCTTCGACGCGCTGCTCGGCTCCCTGCACGACAGTACCCCCCACTCTTCCCCCGCCAACCAGCAAGCGGCAGCCGACCTGTTCCGGATCGAGATGATGCAGCGCTCGCTCGCGCTGGCCGGTCCGGTCGAGGCGGAAAGCGCGCCGCCGGCGAGCGGGCTTCCGTCGCTGGCCGGGCTCTTTGCCTCCGCAGCCAGCTGGACCGGCGCCGAGATCCCCCTGCCGGGGCAGTCGCCGCGCCCACCCTTGGCGCTCCCGCCGCAGCAGACCGGAGAGACGGGCGCACCTGCCGCGGCCGCGCCGGCCAGCGCTGGCGCCGGCACCGGGGTAGCGGCCGCCATCGAGAGTACCGCCGAGCGCTTCCTCGGCATCCCCTACCGCTTCGGCGGCGAAGGGGCGACCGGGATCGACTGCTCGAGCTTCGTCCAGCAGGTGTTCCGCGAGCACCGGATCGAGCTTCCCCGCACCGCGCGGGAGCAGATCCACCTCGGAAGCGAGGTGGCCCCCGGCGAGCTTAAGAAAGGGGACCTGGTCTTCTTTCACACCTACGCCTCCTACCCCTCGCACGTCGGCATCTACCTGGGCGAGGGGAAGATGATCCACGCATCTTCCGGCAAAGGGGAGGTGACCGTCTCCGACCTGAACAGCGATTACTACCGCTCGCGCTTCATCGGGGCGAAACGGCTGGTGTAGCGGCACCCGCCGGCACCGCTGTAAAAAAAAGCCCGCGTATCTCTGCGATGCGCGGGCTTTTCTGCGTCTGGTGCGGCTCTAGGATCAGGGGGGATCGACCACGGTGACCGCCGCCCCGGTGAGCGGGGTGCCGTTCAGGTCGAGGGCCTGCAGGTTTGTGACGGCGAAAGCCGAGGCGGACGGCGCGCTCGCCCCAGCCGGAATGCCGGCGGTGAGCGTCGCGAACCCCCCCTTGGCGAGCCCCGACGCGCTCACGAGCGCCACGGTGAGCACCCCCGAGGCGACCCGCCCCTCCATGAGGGCGCCGGAGGGGGCGCTGGCGGATAGTGCCAGCCCCGCGGGGAGCACCGTCTGGTCCTGGCTGTCGAGGGGGAGCTGCACCCCGGCGGGAAGCACCAGGTCGAAGCTGAGCCCGGTGACCTGGCCGGGGCTCACGCTCCCCTGCAGGGAGAGCTGGTAGCTCCTCGAGGTGGGGCCGGCGGCGGGCTGGCTGGCACTAGGGCCGGCGCTGCCGCAGCCGGAGCAGATGGAAAGGATGAACAGGGAAACAACCAGCAGGGTGGTCTTTTTCATGATCGTTCTCCTTGTAAGCCCGGTTACCAGACCGGCATCCCGATTGCCTTTTTGAGGATGAGCAGGGCGTCGGCGATGTCGATCCTGCCGTCCTGGTGCGGCTGCCCGTTACTAAGCGGCCCCACGTCGCCCCGTATCCCCTCCTCGGCCGTGGCCGTTGCCGCACGCACCGCGATCATGAGGGCGCGCATCGCGTCGCTGATGTCGATCCTGCTGTCGCCGTTCAGGTCCCCGATGAGGCCGAACTGTGCCGTGACGCTGCAGTCGGCGCTCACGGCCGCGGTCGTGAAGCGCTCCGCCGCGAACGTTCCGCCGCAGCCGGCGGCGGCGAGGGTCCGGTAGCTGGCGGCCGGGGTGACGTCGAAGCTCGCCGTCTCGTTCAGCCTGACGCTCTGCGGGGCGCCGGGGACGAGGCTTCCGCCGGGGCCGGCCGAGGGGGTCACGCTGAAGACGGGGTCGATGGTGAACAGGGCGGCGACGAAGCTGATCGAGTAGTTGCCGCCGGCGGAAAGGGTCCCCTGGGTGATGCCGTAGCTGCCCGGTGCCTCGCCGCGGGCCCTGCTGAGTGCGCCGCTGAAGACCTGGGCGCTGTCCGCGGGGACCAGCCCGGAGTACTGGTAGGCGAGGATCGGGTCGAGGCTCCCGAACCCCTTGCTCTGGGGGAGAGCGGTCACGCTGAGCGCTGCGGGGGCGATCACCAGCTCCCCGCTCGCGGCGCCGGGAAACGCCGGGTCGAGGATGCTGGCGAGGACAGCATAGCTGCCGGCGTTGCGGGGCGCGCTGCTGCTGCCGTTGTAGGTGATCTGCACCGGTTTGCCGGGAGGTACCGTGCTGGCACTGGCCGCCTTGGGGGTGCCGTCGTAATTCGCGCTGAGGCCGCTCAGGGTGATGCGGGCGCCGCCGGTGACGGTAAGGGAAACGCTCCTGGTGGCGGTGCCGTAGTTGTCCCGGTCGTTGGGGGTGAAGGTGACGCTGAGCTGCTGGTTCGCCCCGGCGGAAAGGAGGCTCCCGGTGCCCGGCGTGTAGCTGAAGCTCCCCGGGACGCTGGCCGAGGCGTTTAACTGCGCCGGTCCCAGCGCGGTGCCGACCGCGATCGGGGCCGGAGCGGGCCAGCTCAGCGCGGGCTGCAGCTTGTCGCGCACCGGGATAAGGTGCTTGATCTCCGGTGGGGTGATGGCGTCGACCCAGCTGGAGAGCACGGTCCCCCCCAGGGAGCGGACCAGCCATTTGTCCCCCAGGTTCGGGTCGGCCCCGGCGGGAAGCCAGTTCAGGTCGACCACGTTCGGGTAGGAGTCGGAACTCCAGTAGTAGGCGTTGTAGGCGTTGGCAAACCCCTGGCTGGTGAGCCAGACGCCGCCGTCGGCCTGGGAGTAGTTGAGCAGGCTGCGCAGTTCCTTGCGGTTGGGGAGGCGCCAGTCCCCGCGACGGGAGCCGTCCTGCACCCCGCAGACCCCGCTTGCCACCGTCTTCACCTCGCTGAGGGCGGCGTCCTGCGAGGCGGTGCTGCCGAAGCAGTCGGCGTTTTTCATCCAGATGAGCCCGGTGAGCCGGTCGGCGACGGTGCCGATCCCCGCGTCGACGAAGCGCGGCACCGGCCAGGCGACCCCGGCGCGCTTGTCGGCGTCCTGGCCCGTGCCGGCGCAGGGGATGACGGCGCCGCTGCCGTCCCAGCAGCTGGTCTCTCCGGTCCGGGCGATGTTGACGCCGCTGCCGCGCACCGGCCAGAGGTAGCTTAAGTTGCTCTTCACGCTGCCGCGCGCCCCGCCGTTGTCGAAGGCGACCCACTCGGCGTTCCCCGGGAAGGCGGCCAGGGTGGTCGAGGTCCAGTAGCCCCACTGCACGTTGAGAAACGGGTTGCCCGGGGGGAGCGGGTGGTAGTACTGGGAGAGGTCGATGAGGCTCTCCAGCTCGTTCACGTTCGGGAGCCGCCACTCCCCGGCGGCCGAGGCGTCGCTCAGGCCGCAGCGCCCGCTGCGCAGCGTGTTGGCGGCGCCCAGTGCCGCGCTCCAGGTGATGCCGGCTGCGGGCTGCAGCTCGACGCAGTTGGCGTCCTTGAGCCAGACGAGGCCGGTCAGGTTGTCGGTCACCGTGCCGTTCAGGTTGTCGGTAAAGCGCGGCGTGGGCCAGGGAGTCCCTGCCTGCAGCTCGCCGTCCTGGCCGGTGCCCGGACAGGGGATGACGCTCCCCGCGGCGTTGTAGCAGAGGTTTTGCCCGGTCTTGGGGAGGTTCATGGCGGAGCCGGGCGCCGCCCCAAGGGCCCACACTACGGCAAGCCCCGCGGCGAGCCCCTCGGCACAGATCGTTTTCCAAGTCATGGTTGAACTCCTCCTGTTCGTTGATAATTAATGCACGTTAATGCTTCCTTCGTGCCAAGAACGGACGGGGGATTTTCCCTGGAGTTTCGTGGGCCTTGGTATTAGGGTGGAGTGCGCGGCGGGGGCGGTTGTGCAACCTCTGGACAGCAGGTGGTCAGGCGGCTCGCTTGGGGTACCGTACGCGCGCTGACGGGAGGGGGCCACCGGTCCCCTTTCCCGCAGATGAGCTGAACCGGTGCGCAGAGCTGTGGTATCATTGGTCGGTCCTTTACGGGAAACACTGCCAAGCTCACTGGCCAGCGGGATTACTGAAGCAGCCACAGGCGGAGGCCCGTCGGGCCGGGATTGAGAAGAAAGCACAAAGGGGAGCAGCGATGACGCGGGAAGCACTGGTTCAATTGCGCGGCGTCTCTAAGAGCTATCGGGAAGGGGAGCGGGAACGCCAGATACTGAAGGAAGCCTCGCTGGAGATCTCCCGGGGGGAGTGGCTCTTTCTCCTGGGTAAGAGCGGCTCGGGGAAATCCACCCTGCTCAACCTGGTAAGCGGCATCGACCTGCCGGAGCACGGCGAGATCATCATCGAGGGGCGGCCGATAAACCGCCTCTCCGAGCGGGAACGCACCCTGTTTCGCCGCGAGAAGATCGGTTTCATCTTCCAGTCCTACAACCTGATTCCCACCTTGACGGTGGCGGAGAACCTCATGCTGCCGCTGGAGCTTCTGGGGGCGCTGAACCGGCAGCGGCGCGCGGAGGCGCTGGAGCTCCTGGCAGGGGTGGGGCTTGCCGACCGGGCGCAGAGCTACCCGGACCGGCTCTCGGGAGGGGAGCAGCAGCGGGTCGCCATCGCGCGGGCCCTGATCCACCGGCCGCTGCTCTTGCTGGCCGACGAGCCGACCGGGAACCTGGATGCCGAGACCGGTCGCGAGGTGCTCGAGCTCTTCGAGCGGCTCCTGCGTCCCACCGCCTGCACGCTCGTCCTGGTGACCCACTCAAGCGAGGTTGCGCGCCTGGCGGACCGGCTCCTGTGCATCAGGGACGGGCAGCTGAGCGAGGCGGCGCTCGCCCCGGGGGCGCTGGTATGATCCTCCTCCGGGCCGGCCTGCGCAACCTGGTGCGCCACCCCTGGCAGGCCGTCCTGACGGTGCTCGGGGTGGCGCTCGGCGTCGCCGTGGTGACCGCGGTGGACCTCGCCAACCAGACCGCGCAACGCGCCTTCAAGATTGCGGCGGAAACCGTGGCGGGGCGGGCGACGCACCATATCGTGGGGGGGCCGACGGGGCTTCCCGAGGAACTCTACCGGACCATTCGCGTCGGGCGCCACTTCCGGAACTGCGCGCCGGTAGTGAGCGCCGATGTGCGGGTCGCCGGGCGCTCGGGGACGACCCTGCAACTGGTCGGGCTCGACCCCTTCGCCGAGCCCCCTTTGCGCAGCTTCAGCTCCCGTTTCGCAAACGGCGACGTCCTGGCCACCCTGATGACCCGGCCGGAAAGCGTCCTTCTCGCCGCCGGCACCGCGCGGCAGCTCGGCCTCAGGGTCGGCGACCGCTTCCGGATCGAGCTCGCCGGGAAGAGCCCCGAGGTGCTCCTGGCGGGCCTTTTGGAGGCGCCGGACCAGGTGACGCGGCTGGGGCTCGAGTCGCTCATGGTGACCGACATCGCCTCGGCGCAGGAGTTGACCGGCCGGCTGGGGCGCCTCTCCCGCATCGACCTGGTGCTCCCGGAGGGGGACGCGGGGAGCCGGATACTGGCCGAACTGCGCCCCCTGCTCCCCCCGGAGGCCACCCTGCTCCCGGCGGGGGCCCGTGCCGGCTCGCTGGAGCAGATGACCCGCGCCTTCCGCCTCAACCTCACCGCGCTGAGCCTCTTGGCCCTGGTGGTCGGCATGTTCCTCATCTACAACACCATGGTTTTCTCGGTGATCAGGCGGCGCCGGCTGATCGGCCTGTTGCGCGCGGTCGGGGTGACCCGGCGCGAGGTGCTCTGGCAGCTTTTAAGCGAGGCGCTCGTGGTGGGGCTTGCCGGGACCCTGGCGGGGCTCGCCCTGGGGAGCCTGATGGGGCAGGAACTCACCCGGCTGGTGACCCGGACCATCAACGACCTCTACTTCGTGGTGGAGGTGCGCAGCGTCCCGCTCATGCCGCAGACCCTGGTGAAGGGTGGGCTTTTGGGTGTCCTGGCGACGCTCGCCGCGGCGCTCCCCCCGGCGCTCGAGGCGACCGGCGCTCCGCCGCGTGCCGTTTTGGGGCGCTCCTTCCTGGAGGCGCGCAGCCGCAGGCTGATGCCCTACGCGGTGGTCACGGCGGGGGTGGTGCTCTTGGCCGGGTTCCTAGTGTTGCGGGTGGAGGCGTGGGGGATCGCCGGGAGCTTCGCCGGGCTCTTCGCCCTCATCGTGGGGTACGCCCTCTTGGTGCCGGCGGGTGTGGTCCTCTTGGCGCGCGCGCTGCGCCCGGTCTTGGGCGGGCTCTTCGGGACGATCGGCCGCATGGCGGCGCGCGGGGTCCTCATCTCGCTCTCCCGGACCGGGGTGGCTGCCGCGGCGCTGGTGGTGGCGGTCTCGGCCACCATCGGGGTCGGCATCATGGTGGGGAGTTTCCGGCTCACCGTTACGAGCTGGCTGGAGAGCTGGCTCAGGGCCGACCTCTACCTGACCAGCGCCGTCGAGGCCGACGCCCGGCGCCGCCCGCCGCTCCCACCTGCCCTGGTGGAGCGCCTAAGCCGTCTCCCCGGGGCGCTCACCAGCGTGACCCGGCGCGTCACCCTCCCGACCGCTGCCGGGCCGGTGGAGGTCTTCGCGGCCCAGGTCCCCGAGAGCACCTTTTTAAGCTACCGGTTCAAGGAGGGGAGCCCCCGGGAGGCCTGGGAGAGCTTCAGCCGGGGGGACGCGCTCCTCGTCTCCGAGCCTTACTCCTACCGGCACAAGCTGCACCGCGGGGGGCGGGTCACGCTCCCCACCCGGCTGGGGCCGCGCAGTTTCCCGGTTGCCGGCGTCTTCTACGACTACGGCTCCGACCAGGGGATCGTGATGATGAGCCGCGCGGGCTACCTGCGCTTCTGGGAGGATCCCGGCGTCGACGGCATGGGGTTCTACGCGGGCCCGGGGGTGACGCGCGACCGGCTGGCGCAGGAGATCCGCGCCCGGGTGGGGAACGAGCGGGTGCGCCTGGTGTCGAACGCCGAGCTGCGCCAGAACACCGTGGCCATCTTCGACCGGACCTTCGCCATCACCGGCGTGCTGCGCATCCTCACCATGATCGTCGCCTTCGTGGGGATCCTGTCGGCGCTCATGGCGATGCAGGTGGAGCGGGCCCGCGAACTCGCCGTTTTGCGCGCCTTGGGGCTCACCCCGGGGCAGGTCTGGGGCGTCGTCACCGGGGAGACCCTCCTGATCGGCCTGGCGGCGGGGCTCTTGTCGCTCCCCCTGGGGGTCCTGCAGGCCCTGGTGCTCATCTTCGTGGTGAACCTGCGCTCCTTCGGCTGGACCATGGAACCCTACCTCGACCCGAAGCTTTTGATCCAGGCCGTGCTCCTGTCGCTCGCCGCGGCGTTTCTGGCCGGGATCTACCCGTCGCTTAAGATCGCGCGGTTGAGCCCGGCGCTCGCGCTCAAGGAGGAGGAGTGACATGCGGCGGCTTATGACGATACTGCTCGTTGCCGCGCTGGCAGCCGGGGCGCTCTGGACCCTGGGGCGGCGCCGGGAGCCCGCTGTCGAACCGGGGGGGATGAGCGTGAGCCAGGCGCTTGGGGGTGTGCCGCAGACGGGGTTCGCGCGCGCCGTAGCGCCCCGCGCGTTCCGGTTCCCCGCCGATCACGGACCGCACCCGGAGTACAAGACCGAGTGGTGGTACTTCACGGGGAATCTGGCCGACAGTGCCGGGCGGCGTTTCGGCTACCAGCTCACCTTCTTCCGGATGGCGCTGGCGCCGGGGGAGCCTCCGCGATCTTCGCGCTGGGCGACCAACCAGGCCTACATGGCGCACTTCGCGCTCACCGACGTGAACGGCAGGCGCTTCTCTTCCGCGGAGCGCTTCAGCCGCGCGGCGCTCGGGTTGGCCGGGGCCGGCGGGGTGCCGCTTGAGGTCTTCCTGGAGGACTGGTCGGCGCGCGAGACCAAGGGGGCGCCCTGGAGCGTGCGGCTGCGCGCGGCGCAGGGGAGCGGGGCACTCGACCTCGAACTGGTCAGCGCGCAGCCGGTGGTGTTGAACGGGGAGCGGGGCTTAAGCCGCAAGGGGCCCGAGCCGGGCAACGCCTCGTACTACTATTCGATCCCGCGCCTGGCCACCCGGGGGACCCTGAGCGTAGGGGGGGAGCGCTTCCAGGTGACCGGGACCAGCTGGCTGGACCGGGAGTGGAGCACCAGCGCGCTCTCCGGCGACCAGGCGGGGTGGGACTGGTTCGCCCTGCAGCTAAAGGACGGACGCGACCTCATGTACTACCAGCTGCGCAAGAAGGACGGCTCCGCCGACCCCTTCAGCGCGGGGACGCTGGTGGCCGCGGACGGGAGCGCCAAACCGCTTACCCGGGACCAGGTGCGGCTCGTGCCGACCGGTTGGTGGAAAAGCCCGCACGACGGGGCGCGTTACCCGGCCGGCTGGCGTCTGAGCGTGCCGGGAGAGGGGATCGCCCTCGAGGTGGTGCCGCGGCTGTCGGACCAGGAGCTCTTGACCAGCTTTCGTTATTGGGAAGGTGCGGTGGCAGTGAAAGGGGAAGGGGGCGCGGAGCTGGGCAGCGGGTACCTGGAGATGACCGGCTACCAGCCCGGCGGCGCCGGTGTCGGCCGCTGAAGCCGGTCCGGCCGGCGCCCCCGAGGCGGGGAGCGGCGGGCCGGACGGGAGAGGTATGCGCCTCAGGTGGAAACCTGTTTCCAGGCCTGCAGCACGTTGGTGAGTTCGATAGAGGTGGTGACGAAGCGGCCGCGCAGGTCGCCGACCAGGGAGAGTGCCTCCTCCTGCTCCCCGCTAAGCGCGAGGGAGAGGATCCTCCCGGCTTCCTGGTGGAAACAGACGTGCAGCTCCTGGACCTTGTTCCAGAACTCCGGCGGACGCTCGCCGGCCGGGATGCTGTGCAGCCACTTGCCGAACTCGCACTCCCGGTCCCGCGCCACCACCTGCGGCTGGTATTCGCTCTGGCCGCTCTCGATCGCCTCCCTGAGCCTCACCTTCCACACGCCGTGTGCCGCCATCGCCTTGTTGATTTCCCTGGCATCCATCGAGATCCCTCCTGGTAGTCACGCACTCAATTCGCAAAGCTGCAGCCTCTGCCTGTGAGGCCTGAAGCTGCAGGGATCATTTCGGATTTCCGCACGCCTTACTTTAGAATTAATTGAAGAGCACCTTGCCGAATCGCCTGTTCGGCGGGGGAGAACCGCTGGTGGGGAAATCTCGCAAAGTCCCGTGCGGGATAAAGTGTTGACTTACGGTGTGGCACGGTGTAATGAGTCCGTACCTGTGAAGACTAGGAGGGTTGGAGCGGGAAGTTCTTGTCGTGATATCTGTGCCGCCTGCAGCTTTGCTGATCGGGCGTTTTTTTTTGCCGGCCCTGCGCGAGGGGGGGGCGGGAGCCGTTTGCCGATCATCGCCTTTGCGGTAAGATGTCTTAGTTCTCATTATTGAGGCACCACTACCAGCCGTCATGAGCCCATGGGGCTTTTGAGAAGGAGACCAGCATGAGCATGGCAATCCGCTTTCACGAGTTTGGGGGTCCCGAGGTGCTGCGCTACGAGGCGGTCGAGGTCGGCGAGCCGGGACCGGGCGAGGTCAAGATCCGCCAGCACGCCATCGGGGTGAACTTCGTCGATATCTACCAGAGAAACGGGCTCTACAAGGTGGCGCTCCCGGCCATCGCCGGCAACGAGGGGGCGGGTGTGGTCAGCGCCGTCGGAGCCGGGGTGGCCGCGCTGAAGGCGGGGGACCGGGTGGCCTACGTCGGGAAGGTGGGGGCCTACTGCGAGGAGCGCCTGCTGCCGGCGGACCGGCTGGTCCAACTCCCCGAGGCGATCGGCTTCGACCAGGCGGCGGCGATGCTCCTCAAGGGGCTCACCGTGCAGTACCTGATCCGGCAGAGCTACCGGGTTAAGGCCGGCGACACCGTGGTCTTCCATGCCGCGGCCGGAGGGGTCGGGCTCATCGCCTGCCAATGGCTCAAATCGCTCGGGGCGCGGGTGATCGGCACGGCGGGGTCCGACGAGAAGTGCGCCCTTGCCATCAGGCACGGCGCCGAGCACTGCATCAACTACCGGACCGAGGATATCGTGGAGCGGGTGAAGGAGCTGACCCGGGGTGAAGGGGTCCCGGTGGTCTACGACTCGGTCGGCAAGGAGACCTTCGACGCCTCGCTGCGCTGCCTGCGCCCCTACGGCCTGCTGGTCAGTTTCGGGAACGCCTCGGGACCGGTGCCGCCGGTCGACCTCGGCATCCTGGCGCAACTCGGCTCGCTCTACATCACCCGGCCGACCCTCAACACCTACACCGCCAAGCGCACCGACCTGGAGGCGATGGCGGCGGAGCTCTTCCAGGTGGTGGGCTCCGGGGTGGTCAAGATCGACATCAATAACCGCTACTCCCTGAAGGACGCGGCCCAGGCGCACCGCGACCTGGAGGCGCGCCGGACCACCGGCTCCACCGTGCTGCTGCCGGAATAAGCGCCGGTTCGGCGCGACCCGGACCATCTTTTCTGTCAAGGTGCCCCTGCCTCGCGCGACCGTTGCGCGGGCCGGGGCATCGTGTTGTGGAGGAACCATGTTGGACAGCGTGTTGAGACATAACCTCGCCCTCGACGTCGGCACCGCCTCAGTCCGAGTCGGGACCGGGGCCCGCCGGGTGGTCGAGGCACCTTCCTCTTCGGGGCAGCGGCGCGCGCTCGCCGGCGGCGTGGTGGTGGACGGCGAGGCGCTGGTCGCCATCCTGGATCCGCTCTTGCGGCAGGGGCGCGTCTTCGGCATGGTGAAGCCGCGGGTCCTCGCGTGCGCCCCCAGCGACGTGAGCAGAAACGAGCGCGAGCTGCTGAAGGATGCCATCCTCCGCTCCGGGGCGGCCTCGGTGCTGCTGGTTCCCGAGCCGCTCGCCGCCGCGGTGGGGGCCGGCGTGGACGTCGCCTCCCCCTACGCCCAGATGGTGGTCGACGTCGGTGAGGGGGTGACCGACTGCGCCGTGATCCGCTCCGGAAAACTGCTGGAGTCGTGCGCGCTGCGGGTGGCCTGTGCCGGCATGCGTGCCGGGATCGCCCGGGCGCTGCGCGCGGACGGCAAGGAAGGCCTTACCGACGGCGAGATAGACCTGCTGCTGAGGGAAAGGGGGGTGGTGCACCGGGGAACGCGCTCCTCGCTCGATGGTCCTTCCCTTGCCGAGCGTGCCGTGGAGCCGGTAATCCGGCAGATCATGGACCTGGTGACCGGGTTCTTGCAGGACCTCCCCGATGCGCTGGGGTGCGAGTTGATCGAAAGCGGCATCTGGCTCACCGGGGGAGGATCGCTCATCCCGGGCCTGCGCCAGCGTTTCGAGGAGGAGACGGGGATCCGGGTCATGACGGTGCCCAATCCGCGCGAGGCGGTGGTCGAGGGGGCGAGGCTCATGATGCCGGTAGTGACCGCGCTGAACCAGTGGTAACGGTAGGGGATTGTCTGCCGGAGCGGTTTTAGGTAACCTGAGACAATGCGTGAGAGACGTCTTCAAGGTATCATCCGCGAAAGGGGGATGACCATGTTCAGGAACGTTTGGATCTTCAGCGTAGTCGTCATGCAGCTGGCCCTGGCCTCGGCGGCCGGTGCCCACACTATCATCACCCGGATGAGCGACCGGCAGAGTATCAGCATGCCGGAGATGGTGGCCGCAGCGGAAAAGACCGACCTGGTGCTGGTGGGCGAGGTCCATACCAACAAGGACCACCACGACCTGCAGCTCGACCTGCTTCGCTCGCTCAACCAGGGGAGGCCCCGCCTGGCCATCGGGCTGGAGATGATCCCGGCCACCAAGCAGCGCCAACTGGACCAGTGGAGCGCGGGGAGGCTCAGCGAACCGTCCATGCGCGCCGTTTTCGAGGAGAGCTGGACCGATTGGGGGCTCTACCGGGAGATCTTCCTCTTCGCCCGCGACCACCGCGTCCCGATGGTGGCGCTCGACGTGCCCGGCGAGGTGGTGCGCAAGGTGTCGCAGTCAGGGTTCAAATCGCTGACCCCCAAGGAGCGCAGCTACCTGCCGGTCGGGACCAGCTGCGACCTGCGCAACCCGCAGATAGCCCTGTTGCGCAAGGCGTTCGCCCAGCACTTCCAAGAGAAGGTGTTCAACTACTTCTGCGAGGCCCAGACGGTGCGCAACAGCGGGATGGCCATCAACCTGGCGCGCTACCTGAGGGAACACCCGGGGCACCGTGTCGCCGTGCTGACCGGGGTCTGGCACGCCGTCAAGTATGCGATTCCCGAGCAGCTGGCCCGTAACGGCAGCCGGCTCTCCTTTACGGTGATCCTCCCGGAAACGCCGGAACTCAACGCCGACAGCGCAGGGTTCGCCGAGGCGGATTACCTCTTCGACATGTAGCCAGCCCGGCTCGCTGCCGCGGCGGGTCGCCAGTCGACCCTGTTGCCGATGGCCACCGCGACGGGCGAGGCCCACCTTCACTTCCCGGCTCCGGTTGTTTTACGGCTTCCTTTTCGTGAAGCTGCAGGTCCGCAATCATCCCACCCTACGGCTCGTTCCTGCCCGGCAGGTCTGCCCCATTTCCCCCAAATCAAACACCCCATGTCCCAACTATCCTCCGCGACGGGCCGTTTTGCCGGAGTAGCTGCACGCATAATCACTGCAGACACTATTTTAAAACAGTGCCACAATCGTTTTAACAGTCCGCGCCGGCATGAACCCCATCTTCGGCTATTCGCAGTTATATGAAAGAAGTAGTTCCGTTCGAAGCACTGTAATGTAGATGTATAGAACGTTTTTATATAGATACTGTTTACTCTGATAGTCTGGCTTAGCACCGGTCATGATGTGAGTTTGCCTGGCGATATTCCTTCAATGTATACGCAAAAATAGAATATTCCATATTGCCAAAAAGACCGAGTGGCGTAGAATTCGTACTTGGATCGCTTTCACCTTCACAGAGTTACAGGGGGTAGACGTGAAACGCATCATCGACGTTACCGAACTGGCGCTGCGGGACGCGCACCAGAGTCTCATTGCCACCCGGCTGGGGATCGACGACATGACCGGGGCCTGCGAGGACCTGGACAATGCCGGGTACTGGTCCATCGAGTGCTGGGGCGGCGCAACCTACGACGCCTGCATCAGGTTTTTGAACGAGGATCCCTGGCAGAGGCTGAGGACCTTCAAAAAGCTCATGCCCAAGACGCCGCTGCAGATGCTCCTGCGCGGCCAGAACCTCTTGGGGTACCGACACTACCAGGACGAGGTGGTCGACCGTTTCGTCGAGAAGTGCGCGGAGAACGGCATCGACGTGTTCCGCATCTTCGACGCCTTGAACGACCTGCGCAACGTGGAGCGCTCGGTCGCCGCGGTGAAGAGGGTCGGCAAGCACGCCCAGGGGGCCATCTCCTACACGGTGAGCCCGATCCACTCCACGGAGGTCTTCGTCGAGGAGGCGAAGCGCCTGGTGGAGATGGGGTGCGACTCGATCTGCATCAAGGACATGGCGGCGCTCATCAAGCCGCAGGCCGCCTACGACCTGGTCAAGGGAATCAAGGACGCCTGTGGGGAACAGACCCGGGTGCACCTCCACGTACACGCCACCACCGGCGTAACCCTGGTGAGCCTCTTCAGGGCGGTCGAGGCGGGGGTCGACTGCGTGGACACCGCGGTCAGCTCGATGAGCCTTGGGCCCGGCCACAACCCGACCGAGAGCTTCGTGGAGATGCTGGAAGGGACCGGATTCGGGACCCGTCTCGACCTGGACCGCGTTTTGAAGGTGAAGGAACACTTCGCCCACACCCTGCCGCGCTACCGCGAGTTCCTCTCGGCGGTGACCGGGGTGGAGACCGAGATCTTCAAGAGCCAGATCCCCGGCGGGATGCTTTCCAACATGGAGAGCCAGCTGAAGCAGCAGGGGGCGGGGGACCGGCTGCACGAGGTGCTGGACGAGATCCCGGTGGT
Source organism: Geomonas silvestris (assembly GCF_014193515.1). GTDB lineage: Bacteria > Desulfobacterota > Desulfuromonadia > Geobacterales > Geobacteraceae > Geomonas > Geomonas silvestris. The sequence continues at coordinate 113,900 of NZ_BLXX01000009.1, forward strand.
GAGGAAGGACACCGGCTACGTGCCGCTGGTCACCCCCACGAGCCAGATCGTCGGGACCCAGGCGGTCCTGAACATCCTGATGGGGCGCTACAAGGTGCTCACCGGGGAGTTCGCCGACCTGATGCTCGGCTACTACGGCGCGGCACCGGGTGAACGCAACCCCGAGGTGATCGAGCTGGCGCGCGCCCACGCCAACAAGGGGATGATCGACTGCCGGCCGGCCGACCTTTTGGAGCCCGAGTGGGCCAAGCTCAGGGCCGAGGCGCTGCCGCTTAAAGGGTGCAACGGTAGCGACGAGGACGTGCTCACCTACGCGATGTTCCCGAAGGTCGCCCCGGGCTTCTTCGCCACCCGCGACGAAGGGCCCCGCAACCTCGGGCGCGACCCCGAGACCGGCGCCTTGGAGACCGAGGTCCCGCAGGGGCACGCCGGCAAGATCACTGGCCCGGTCACCTACACGGTCACCTTGAGCGGCCAGCAGCACAAAGTCACCGTTTCGCCTTACGGCAAGTAAGACATCCCGGCGTCCAAAGGAATCCAGACCATGTCCATTGACGACAAGATCAAGGAACTGAACGAGCGAAAGAGTGAACTGAAGCTGGGCGGCGGGCGCGCCAAGATCGACCAGCAGCACGCCCAGGGCTCCCTGACGGCGCGGGAGCGGATCGACGCCTTCCTGGACCGGGACAGCTTCCAGGAAGTCGGCATCTTCGCCCTGCACCGCTGCACCAACTTCGGGATGGCGGGGAAGGTCCTGCCGGCGGAAGGGGTGGTGACCGGGGCCGGCAGCGTCCAGGGGCGCCTGGTGCACCTGGCGAGCCAGGACTTCACCGTGGCGGGGGGCGCCGCCGGCGAGGTGCACTGCGACAAGATCGTCCAGGCCATGGAGTCGGCCTTGAAGCTCGGGACCCCGTTCATCTTCATCAACGACTCGGGCGGCGCCAGGATCCAGGAGGGGATCGACTCCCTGGCGGGCTACGGCAGGGTCTTCAACCACAACGTCATGCTTTCGGGTAGCGTGCCGCAGATCTCGCTCATCTGCGGTCCCTGCGCCGGCGGTGCCGCCTACAGCCCGGCGCTCACCGACTTCATCATCCAGACTAAGGCCGCGCGCATGTTCATCACCGGCCCATCGGTGATCAAGGAGGCGACCGGCGAGGACGTCAGTGCCGAGGAGCTGGGCGGGCCGCAGGCCCAGATGAGCCGCTCGGGCGTGGTGCACTTCGTGGCCGAGAACGACGTCGATGCCCTGCGCATCTGCCAGCGGCTCCTCTCCTTCCTCCCCTCCAACAACCTGGAGGACCCGCCCCAGCACGAGTGGAACGGCACGGTCCTGCCGGATAAGGCGCTGAACGAGCTGGTCCCCATCGATCCCAAGAAATCCTACGACGTGAGAACCGTGATCGCCCGGCTGGTCGATGACGGCGACTTCATGGAGGTGCAGCCCTCCTTCGCGGCGAACCTGGTGATCGGCTTCGCGCGCATCCTGGGGCGCACGGTCGGGATCGTGGCGAACCAGCCCTGTGTGATGGCGGGGGTCCTCGACATCGACGCCTCGGACAAGGGCTCGCGCTTCGTGCGTTTCTGCAACGCCTTCAACATCCCGCTGGTGACCCTGGTCGACGTGCCGGGCTTCCTCCCGGGTGTCCAGCAGGAGTACGGCGGCATCATCCGGCACGGCGCCAAGATGCTCTTCTCCTACGCGGCGGCCACCGTCCCCAAGATCACGGTGATCCTGCGCAAGGCCTACGGCGGCTCCTTCCTCGCCATGTGCGGCAAGGACCTGGGGGCCGACCGGGTATTCGCCTGGCCCACCGCCGAGATCGCGGTCATGGGGCCGCGCGGCGCGGTCAACGTGATCTTCCGCGAGGAGATCAAGAAGGCCGAGAACCCCCAGGAGAGGCGCGATGAGCTGATCAAGTCCTACCAGGACACCTTCGCCACCCCGTACGCGGCCGCGGCCCGGCGCGAGGTGGACGACATCATCGAGCCCGCCGACACCCGGCGCCACCTCGCCATGACACTCGACATCCTGCACACCAAGCGCGAATTCAGGCCGATGAAGAAGCACGGCCTGATCCCGCTGTAGCAGGGGAGGCACGACATGAAAGAAGACGAGATCACCCCGGAACTGTTGATGGTGATGTCCGCGGCCATCGCCGCGTACCTGGGGAAGAACGTGAGGATCAGGCAGGTGCGCTTCGTGAACCCGCAGCTCGACAACAGCTGGGGGCGCTCGAGCCGCGTGGTTCTGCAGTCCTCGCACTTCCTGAAACGCTGACCGGCCAACCCTGGGGCAGGCGCTTAAGCCCCGGCAGACTCTAGACAAGGAGCCCACCGTGCAACTTACGCTTACCATTGATGGCAAGAAGTACCTGGTCGACGTCGAGGTAGAGGAAGGCGAAGAGGTGCGCCAGCCGGGGTCGTTCCCCGAGCCGGTGTCGACCCTGAAGGCCGCACCGCCGCCGCAGCCCGCACCCTCGGCACCGCAGCAGTCCGCCCCGCCCGCCGATGCCGGCAACGAGAAGATCTGCCGCAGCCCGATCGCCGGCGTGGTCTTCAAGATCGTGGCCCAGGAAGGGCAGCAGCTCCAGGCCGACGACCTGTTGGTGGTGCTCGAGGCGATGAAGATGGAGACCAACATCACCGCCCACATGTCCGGCAAGGTGAAGAAGATCCTGGTGGCGCTCGGAGAGGCGGTGAAGCCGGGGCAGGCGATCGCCGAGTTCGAATAACTTCAAGAGCACAACCACTTCAAGAGCATAACCACGGAGGAACACAGGGGGAACGGCGAGGAACACGGAGAAAGGCAAAGGACGTCAAAAGAAGTCAGAGACTTGCCGTTTCTCCTGTTTTTCCTCGGTGTCCCCGGTTTTCCCTCTGTGTTCCTCTGTGTTCAGGCTCTTTGCTTCAGGTGGCAGCGGCTCAGTGCCGCATCGGGTATGAAAAAAGGGATTAACCAGCGCGGTTAATCCCTTTTTGCGTTGTTGCGGCTTACTGTAGAAGGATCAGGGGACGCTCAACAGGATGTCTCCCAAGGGCGAATCGGCCCCTGCGGTCACGGCGGTGAGCGGCGAGGAATAGGGGGCGAAGCCGCGGGCCTGAACGTGCAACCGGTAGATGCCGCCGGGTACGAAGGCGGTCACCGGACCGATCCAGCGGTTGCTGGAGAGGTTGCTGAACACGGTTCCGGCCGCAACCGGTGTGCTGGATGCCTGCGGGACCACCAAAACGCTGGCGCTGGACCAGTCCTTGAACGTGGAGACGATGGTGCCGGAGAGCGAGCCGAAGCTGGTCAACGGCGTCGCCGGCTGGACGATGCGGATGCCGGTCGGCTTCAGGTTGTAATCGCCGTTGCCGCGGGCCACGATGGCGGTGTTGGGATCGAAGTCGAGCAGGATCGCGCTGATGATCCCGGGCCGCACCGTGAATGAGCCGAGGACCTTGAGGCCGGACTGCTGGGCGCTCGGCGTGGTAAGCGGGATCTGCACCGTGGGGGCGGTCTTCAGGGTGAGGTAGTTGACCGGCGGCCTCCCCTGCCCGTTGGGGTTCGCCTCCAGGATCAGGCGTACCTGGCTGTACGACCCGGCAGGTAAAACGATGGTCCCCAGGAGCTCCTGCTGGAAGCGCAGGGTGAGCACGTCCACCACGTGCGGCGTCGCATAACTCACCACCACCGGCAGGCGGGCATCGTTGTCGGCGGCATTTTCCAGCCCCGCCGGGACGACCCGGACCTCCTTGATGGAGACCACCACCTGGGCGAACTCGTCGCTTTGCTTGTCGGTGAGCCCCACCTTGAGCGTACCGGTGCTGCTGACCGAGGTGCCGCCGCTGCCGGAGCATCCCTGCAACAGTGCCAGCGCCAGGACCGCGAGCCACAGAATTCCGAACCTGCCAGCTACCAGGAAACCTCTGCTTCTTTTCATGATCTGCCTCCTTTGTGCGTGTACCCTCCACTCCAGCCTGCCCCAGTGCGTTGGCCAGACGCAAAAAAGCCGGGGCTGAATATCGGCTGATATTTCGGCAACCCGGCTGTCTCGGTGAGACCCTGTAGGCTTTCCGCCCCATCTTCGCAGATGGTTGAGTATTGTCGTGTACCATGCTCGGAGAGCTCTATCTGCCGTGTATTATGCACACCAAAAGCGGCAAGTCAACGTTCCACTTTCCTGAGTTTTGGCGGCTAATATCCTACAATGCCTGCGTTTTTTCCACCGAGCCGCGGCCGTCCCCCTGCCGTCTTCCCCTCCCGCTTTCTGCCGCTTCCCTGCGCCGTGAGGCGCCCTGCACCGGGCCCTCCCACTTCTCCCTTGCAAATTAATCCCAGACACGGTACGGATGCCCGGTGATGAAGAACCTTCCCGCCAACATCCGCAACCTCTACATCTTCTCCTTTTTGCAGATGATGCTCTTTCCGATGGCGATCATCACGCTCTTCTGGAAGGATCACATCGGCCTCACGCTCACCCAGATCCTTCTGCTGCAGGGGATCTTCTCGGTGGCGACGCTCGCGCTCGACTACCCGGCGGGGTACGTGAGCGACCGTGTCGGGTACCGCTGCGCGCTCAACATCGCCGCCGCCCTCGGGATCGCCGGCTGGGCGATCTACATCTGGGCCGACTCGTTCGCCACGGTGCTGTTGGCCGAGATCGTCCTGGGGATGTCGCTCTCCTTCGTGAGCGGCTCGGACAGCGCGCTCCTCTTCGAGACCTTGCGGGAGCAGGGGGACGAGCAGTCCTATGCGCGGCACCAGGGGCGCATGCACGGCTTCGCGCAGGTGGGCGAGGCGACCGGGGCGGTCCTCGCCGGTGTCATCTACGCCTGGGACGCGCGGCTCCCCTTCATCCTCCAGGTCGCGGTCTGGGCGCTCGGGCTTTTCATCACCCGGCAGCTGGTGGAGACGCCCAGGGCTCACGCTCCGGCACGCTCGCACCTGGCCGAGGCGCTGGCGACGGCGCGCTACGCCTTCGGGGAGAACCGGCACCTGCGCTACACCATTCTCGTCAACACGGTGCTGGGGATCGCCTCGTTCTACCCGGTATGGCTGATCCAGCCCTACATGCAACACGCCAAGGTGCCTCTCGGGTGGTTCGGTCCGGTCTGGGCAGGGGCGAACCTCACCGTGGCGCTCTGCGCGCTCGCCAGCCACCGGCTCTACCAGCGTCTGGGGGACCGCGGCATGATCCTCTTCTTCCTGGCACTGGTCGCCGCAGGGTACCTGGGGCTCGGGCTCAGCGCCGGGATCTGGGGCTTTCTCTTCTACTACCTTTTGACCTGCATGCGCGGCCTGCGCGGGCCGATGATGCTCACCCACACCCAGCGCGAGTCCACCAGTGCGAACCGCGCGGCGACCCTGTCGCTGCAGTCGGTCTCCTTCAGGCTCCTCTTCGTAGTGACCGGCCCTCTGGCGGGGAAACTGGCGGATAAGGTCGGCGTGCAGGATTGCTTTTACCTCCTCTTCTACGGCTTTCTGGTCACGCTGCCGCTGCTGGCCTTCCTGTTTTTGAAGAACGTCCCCCGCACTCCGCCCCAGCCCTCCTGAATACTGGCGCTCGAACGCCCTCTAGCCTGGGCCGCTGCTGCGGGCTGAGCTGTCAGTACCCTCTGTGGCACCGTCCCCCTCACCCCGGCCCTCCCCCGCCAGGGGGGAGGGAGAGCTGCTCGGCCGGGCGGCGCATTTCCCCGCCACCGGGCCCGCTCCGCGCGAGCCTGGAGGCCGTTTATTTCTCATTTGCTCCACATTGTCTCCTCTTTTAATGGGTATGCTGATCTTGTCGGTCACCGGATCCTGACCCTGACGCCGGTGGCGAAGGAGAACGGAGATGAGAAAAGGAACGCGAATCGTGTTGGCGCTGCTTCTGCTTCCGGCGTTGCTGACCGGGTGCATCATCGACCCCTACTGGGGCGAGGGATATCATCACCATCGTGGCTGGTACGGTGATCGCCGCTAGCAAGAAAAAAGGCCACGTCGATAGACGTGGCCTTTTTTGACGAGGGGGGCGCAGCTCTCCAGCCGCGCTTCGCGGAGAGGTAGCGAACTCGTCTCCCCTTCCGCCTCCTACTTCAAAAGCTTCAGCAGTTCCTGTACCGCCGGCGGCCGGTTTGCCACCTTGCCGGAGATGATGTCCTGCGCCGCCAGGTCCGGCTTGCTGTAGTAGGAGGCATTGGCGTCGTCGTCGATGGTGAGGGCGGCGCCGTCCAGGGCCAGGCCGGCAAAGAGGCCGCGGCTGCGCGAGTAGGAGAAGATCTCGGATTTGAGCATCACGTCGGTCGCCCCCTCGGCGCTGCGCCCCACCGGTCCGGCAGCCACGGAGGCATCCGCGCCCAGGGTGAATTTCCCCTTGAGGATGCCGTCCACGCTCGCCTTGCTCTTGAATACCAGGATGAGATCGGTCGACTGGGCGCCGATCTGCCAGCCGAGGCTCCCGCCGGCGATCTTCACGAAGACCGGATCGCTCCATTCCCCCTTGTCGTTGCGCACCGTCAGGATCCCGGTGCCGTACCTCCCGCCGATCACGAAGCCGACCTTGATCACCCCGGGGATGACGGCGATGCCGTGGGCGTTGTTCAAAAGTGCCTGAGGAATCCCCTCTTCGGGCATGGCCTTAACTGCCTTCACGACGTCGATGGCGTCTTCTACCTTGCGCCCCTCTTTTTCTGCCAGGGCGGGTTGCGGCAGTGCCCCGAGTACTAAAAGCATGAATCCGGTGAAAACGAGAATTGCCTTTTTCATAGGTGTCCCCCTTTTTGGTGGTGCGTAAATCCATAGTTGCAGACGCAAAAAAGCCGGGGCCGATATCTGATGATCTTTCGGCAACCCGGCTGTCTCGGTGAGACCCTATAGGCTTTCCGCCCCACCCTCACGGATGGTTGAGTATTATCGTTTACCACCTGGGTGTGCCCCTGCACTTATGTCTGCATTACCACCTCTGTTGCAGGATGTCAATGTTCGAGGGTTGACCGAGTGCCAGGAGGGGGAGCCGTTATGCCAGTGAGAACTGTTCTCTCAGAGGTAGAGAGACTAACTGCTCCGTACGTCATGCCGTTTCAGTTCGCACCGTGTCTGGCGGATAACCGGTACCTTCTGGTCTGCCTTGATGCTCTGTCGCCCTCATTCCAGTTTCTCTTTTCCCGAATACCCCGAGATACTCCGCTTTTCTTGGGGGAGGCTTAGCAGTATACTGAATGGCTGCGGCAACCTGCCGCGTTTTTGCCGGTAGGGGAGTCCGTGGAAACCTACCCGAATTAAAGCGGCGTCTATTTCGCTCGACACAAGGAGGCTGTCATGAGGAAAAATTCGGTTGGCTGGTTTGAGATCTACGTGGACGACATAAACAGGGCCAAGGGGTTTTACGAGAGGGTGTTCGAGGTCAAACTGGAACGGCTGGAGTCGATGGCGCCGGGATTGGAGCTGTGGAGTTTTCCGGGCGACATGGACAGCTATGGGATCGGCGGGGCGCTGGTGCAGATGGCCGGCAAGTCGGCAGGCGGCAACTCCACCCTGGTCTACTTCAGCTGCGCCGACTGCGCCGTGGAGTCGGCCCGGGTCGCCGAAGCGGGCGGGGTGCTGGTCCGCGAGAAGATGTCCATTGGCCAGTACGGGTTCATCGCCCTTGCCCAGGACACCGAAGGTAACATGATCGGGCTGCATTCCATGACCTAGCGAAGCCGACGTACCGGTACAAGGAGCTCCGTCTCCCGGTGGCACTTCAAAGCGCCGGGGGCGGAGCTTTTTTGCGTTTGGAGTTGGGGACTGCGGGAGAGGGAAGGGGAGCGAAGCGTGCCGGCTTTAGCGCAGGCCGAGCACCGGGATCTTTTCGAAGACCTTGGTCCGTGCTGCCGGGCCGCCCCCCAACGGTTCCAGGTTGACGATGAAGCCACTTACCTCGACAAAGGAGAGGGCGCCTTCCAGGGCGCGCTCGTACCCCTCGGCGTCCGCCGGCTGCCGCTGGGGGACGTAGATGAGCGACCGGCGGTCCTCGGTCAGGTGGATGGCCAGGTAGATCTCACGCCGCCCGGCGCGCTGCACGCCGCAGATGTAGGCGTTGCAGTTTTGCGCCTTGGCGCTGCCGCAGGTCATCCTGATGGCGTTGAAGGAACTGCGCAGGTCGACGATCTCGTCGCTGGAGCGGCAGGGAATGGCGGCGAGATCGGGGTCGAGGTGAAAGGCGACCGGTTCGTCCGCAGCCCCCGCGGGAGCGGCGGTGAGCGGGGAGGAGGGGGCGGTCGGGCCGGATCCCGCCGCCGGCGCTTGGACCATGACCCGCTCCTGGGTGGGCGCCGGGGCGGAGAGGCGCAGCACCGTCGCCGTGAGCTTGGCGATCTCCCCGGCAGAGGTCTTGCTGTGCTCCTCGAAATGAGCCTGCAGGCGCTGCAATTCGCTCTGACGCTCAGTCAGTTCGTCGTTGATCAGGACGTACTCCGCCCGCAACGCCTGGTAATCCTCCTGCAGCAGGGCCAACTCGTCGATGTCATCATCCGCCCGAAGCTGGCCCGCACCGGCCGCCTTCAGCTCCGCGAGTTCTGCCCGGGCCTGCGCCAGTTCCCGCTCCAGCTGCGCGATCCGCGCGGCGCTCTTTCTCGCCTGCTCCCCGTCGCGTTCCGGGGCCGACTGCGCTGCGGCCGGCGGCGTGGCGCTCTTTTCAGGAGGCTGGGGCGTGCCGGCACCGGCTCTTGCGGCGACCGGAGGGGCGGCCGCGGGGGGCGCGACCTGCTCGGGTGCCGCCGGCCGTGCCGTCCCCGGCTGGGGCGCCTGCACCACCTTGATCCCTCCCAGCACCACCCGGCGCAGCGCCTGGTTCCCGCCCAGGTTCACCGGCTCCATCCGAAACCCGAACCCTTCCAGGAACTGGAGGGCGCGCTGCAGTGTTTCCGCCGTGGCACCCGCCCCCTGCTGCGGATCGCGTTCATAGACCAGGGCCTGCCTGCTGCGGGTGAGGTAGATGGCCGGATGAACCCGGTCGTTGCCCCCCTCCCGGATCAGGCAGGCAAAGGCTTCGCACATCTGCTGCTCGCGCCGCTCCGGAGCCAGGAAGAGCGCTTCGGTGCAGCGGTGTACGGAAACGATCTGGGGTTCGGCGGCTTCGATCGACCTGAGAGCTTCGTTCAGCAGAAACATCGCAACCTCGATGACACGGGATCAGGCAAGAGACGGCGCTTCGGGGCCTTAGGGGCGCTTCAGGGACGCGGCGATCTCGAAGGCCCGCTTGACTCGGGAGACCAGCCGGACCGGTTGAATCGGCTTGGGGATGAAATCGATGAACCCGGCTTCCAGGGCCCGCTGCTCGTCCTCGCACCCCGACTTGGCGGTGACCAGGAGGGTGGGGATCTGCGCGGTGACCGGGTTCCCCTTCAGGGCCCGCAACAGGCCGTAGCCGTCCATCCGGGGCATCACGGTGTCGCAGATGATCAGGTCGGGGCGCTCGGCGATGGTGAGCTTCAGCCCCTCCATGCCGTCGTGGCCGATCACCACCTGGTACCCCTCCTTCTCGAGCGCTGCGGCGATGATCGTGGCAATCGAGTGCGAATCGTCGACCACCAGGATCTTGCGCCCCACCGCTGCGGCCGGAGCTTTTTCGGGAGCTGCGCCCGGTTGGTAGAACTTCTCGATGGCTTCCTTGATGTCCGCCCGGCGCACTAGGAACGGGATCAGCTTGAGGCCGGTCTGCTGGGTTACCTCGTTGAGCGGGGGGGAGTGGAAGGGGTCGGTGACGGCCAGGGCGAGCATGCCGTCTTTTGCCTTGAGCGGGAAGATGAGGTGCCGGGCGGCGAAGGGGGCGGGGATGAGCTTGAGCAGATCGGGCGAGAAGGAGTAGCCGGTTATCTCCTGCACCGTCTTGAAGCCGAACCCCTTGGCCAGGGAGTCGATCCACTGGTCCTCGCTCATGACTCCCATCTCACAAAGGGTCCAGCCCAGAGCTTGGCCGCTGGATGCCCGACGCGCCTCGGCCTGCTCGAGAGCAGCCTGGGTGATCAATCCAGTCTTTACCAGCATTTCAACCAGTTGAGCGTTTGCTGCCATGCGAACTCCTCACCGCGTAAGATTTCGAGTAGGAACTATCGCACAAAAAAGTGCTTTGATCCAGTCTTTTCACGAGGCTGTGACTGATACAATGCCACGTGCACATTTAATTCACAGTTGCTTCTCGTCTCTATGAGTATGAACTGCACATCATGGTCTCTGTCTTACTGTTGAGGGGGAGATGAACTTCAGGCGAGGCGGGTCGGGGGCGGGGCTGAAACAGAACGATGGACGATGAAGTCGTATACGGGATCCGGGCATTTCGCGGAGCCAGGAGCCTCCCGGTTTCCTACCTGACGAGTGGGGCGAGGTCGCGGGCCAGCAGCGTGTTGAACTGGTCCACCCCGCGGGCGTTCAGGTGCTGCGAGTTGTAGAAGTACCGGGTGTCGTAGGAGATGAAGCTGTGCGAGTAATCCAGAAGGGGGATCCGGTACCTGCGGGAGAACTCCCGGAAGATAGCGAGCACCTCCGCGCGGTTCACGATGAAACCCTGTGCCTCGATGTACTCGGGGGCGTACACCAGGATCACTTTGATGCCGCGGGCGGCGCAGCGCGACAGGAAGACGTCGAAGAGCACCCTGGTCGCCGGATCGACTTGGACGCGCACCCCGCCGGGATGGCTGGCGTAGTACCTCAGGAAGGCGTCGTCCCACTCTTTGTCCTGTGCCTCGAACCCCTTGTACTTGGTGCTGGGGGTCGGGAACAGGCACTCCTTGAGCCCGAAGATGGCCGCGGTCTTGCTGTGCCGGTACTTCGCCGCGGGTACCAGGAAGTCGATCGGCTCGAACCCCTGGTAGTGGCTCACCGCCTCGTGTACCAGGGGGCGGTCCAGGTAGGGAAGAAACTGCTCCAGGGCGTAGAGGTCCTTGCGCTTTTCCAGGGTCAGCATGTCGATATTCTGGATCAGGTAGCGGGGCTTTTGGTTGTACTTCTCGTAGAGCCGGAAGCGGTAGTACTGCATCAGGAAGTTGTGGCCGTCCACCCCCAGGTTGTACGAGTTGAGCCCGAGCGCCCGGTCCAGCACCTTGGGGGAGAACTGCACCCAGGCCCGGGAGGAACCCTGGATCAAAAGGTCAGCGTTGATCCGGGAGGAGAAGAGATCTTCCCACTCCCGGCACAGGGCCGACTTTGCCAGGCCGCGGTCCGCCGCCAGCTGCAGTGCGCTCGCCAAAAGCGCGAGCCCCGCGAGGAAGATGCCGAGTTTTTTCAAAAAGGTGGTCACGCTGGCTCCCCTCGGGCTTCCGGATTCAGAACTGGAAGTAGATGAAGGTGCTGGCCGGCACCTGGAACAGGAAGATGGCGAGCACCAGGGCGTAGTAGACCGCCCAGCGCAGCGCCGTCGGCATGCGGGAGAGCTGCAGCTCGCTCTTTTTGCACCAAAGCAGCAGGCCGAGGCAGAGGACGAGCACCAGGGGATCGAACCTCCCCTGGGCGAGCAGGAACCCCGACCAGAGCCCGCCCGGCCCGCTCGCCAGGTGGCGCACCACGTAGAGGGCGTCTTCCAGGGTTGCCGCCCTGAAGAAGATCCAGGCGAAGCTGACCAGGTGGAAGGTGACCAGGACCTGCCAGAGGTGCAGCAGTCGGCTCTTCTCGACCCCGAGTGCCTTGTGCAGCCGTTTCTGGTAGGGCTTGTAGTAGACCGAGGCGGCGAGGTACAGGCCGTGCAGCGCGCCCCAGATCAGGAATCCCCACTTGGCGCCGTGCCAGAGGCCGGAGACCAGGAAGGCCGCCAAGAGCGCCGCCGCGGTCCCAGCATTCTTGCGGTCGCGCCAGCGCATCTGCAAGGGGCGGAAGACGTAGTCGAGGATCCAGCGCGAGAAGCTTATGTGCCAGCGGCGCCAGAACTCGGCGACCGAGCGTGCCAGGTACGGCGAATTGAAGTTCTGGGTGAGCTCGATGTTGAAGATCCGGGCGCTCCCCAATGACATGTCGGTGTAGCCGGAGAAATCCAGGTAGATCTGCAGGGCATAGCAGTAGGTAGCCACGAGCAGCGGCAGCCCGGTATAGCTGCGTGGGTCGCTGTAGACCGGGTCGACGAAGAGGGCGAGCCGGTCGGCCACCACCACTTTCTTGAAGAGCCCCCAGCAAAAAAGGAGCAGCCCGAAGCGCAGGTTGTCGTAGCTGAAGGGAGGGTGCGCCTTGAGTTGCGGGATAAGGTCAGCGGCGCGCTCGATGGGGCCCTGCAGGAGCTTCGGGAAGAAGGCAAGGTAGAGGGTGTAGTAGCCCAGGTGCGGTTCCGGTTCTTCCAGCTCGAGGTAGACGTCGATCAGGTAGGAGAGGGCCTGGAAGGTGAAATAGGAGGCGCCGATGCTCACCAGCGGCGTGAGCTCGGTGAGGCCGGGAGAGCGCTGGCCAAAGGCTTTCGCCAGCTGCAGGACCCCGCCCAAAAGCGGGAGGTACTTGAGCCCGGCCAGGATGGCGAGTTCCGTTGCGATGCCGCAGCAAAAAAGCAGCTTGCGCCGGCCGGGGGAAACGCTCTGGCCCAGGGCACGGGCGAAGGCGAAGCTGGTCAAGGAGACCAGCAGCAGGGCGGCGACCAGGTAGGGGACCCGGAGCGCGGCGTAGAACACCAGGCTCGCCGCGAGGAGGATCCAGGGGCGCACCCACTCGCCGGAGAGGTACCAGCAGAGGTAGACCACCGGCAGAAACAGGAAGTAGCTGAGCGAGTTGAAGGGCATGGCAGGGAAGGTCAGGCAGCGATTTTGCTGCGGATGCAGTCGAGCAGATCCTCGACGTTTTCGATGGTCAGCAGCTCCTTGGGCGAGAAGGCGATGCCGAACCTTCTTTCGATGGCGACCACCAGCCTCACGTAGGCGAGCGTGTCCCAGGTGAGCCCTGCCGCCATGGCGGGGACGCTTTGGTCCAGGTCGGCACCGAGTACCTCGAGGCACAGGTCGTTCAGGTGGGCCTTAAGATCCATACGCGCTCCGGATAGCTCACCTCAGCGTAAGGTGTGGTATCGGGAAACTGTCAGCGGCTTTGCTGCCTGCTGGCAGAGGGGGCGGCAACCGGTCTACCTGTGTCGCCAGGTCCGGTCTCTGGCTGGATCGCCACTGTCAGCGGAGCGCAGCGTCCGTCGCGCTGATTCAGAGCCGGCGGGAGAGTAGCCTGTCAGGAAGGTGTGATTGGTGTTTTTTAACATAAAAGCCTGCACTCTGCCAGCTAAAAATTAGATCTCTCTCACGGTAGTGGGCGCGGGTCTGTTCGCAGAGAGTATGGGCTGGGGAGGAGGGGGAGGGAAGAGGAACCGGTGGGGAGATCGGGGCCGCGGCTCGGGAAGCGACCGCGGCCCGTGGTGTAGCCGGGTGCCGGTGGTTATGCCCTTTCCAGGATGCGCTGCAGCTTCATGCGCTGCGCCATCCGTGCCGAGGTATCTGCTGCGTAGGATGAACTGTAGGTTGGTCGGGAGGCGCTCCGCGCGGGGCGGGTCAGGGCGATTACGGGCAGAGCGGACAACTCGTTTTTGGGGGAAGTCCCCCTGAGAAACCTTTTGATGATGCCGAACATGCTATCTCCTCGTCGCGTAGTTCGTGTGCCTTGGAGACGCCGCTCCGGAGTGCTGTGGAAAGACACAAACAACATGCTACTGAAACATAACTCCTTGATTCAACATAATTTGCCTTAATAATGAGCGGGTCGGGGAAAGGCTTGTCCTCTTCCCGGGGCACCGGTGGCGTCTGCTCTTCTTGTGCCGCGGAAGCGCCGGCGCCGGTACAGGCAACAGCCCCGCCGGGGTATCCGGGCTTTTTTAGCATTGGAGGCGGGTGGTCTTGCATGGTATGTAAAACTATTTCCGGGAGGTGCGGCCGCGAAGCAGGTAACCAGGCTTCACACCAGGTTAATGAAATCGCCAGCGCTGCCGAAGAGCACATGACGAGCACCGGCGCGTTAGCGAGGCATCATAGCCCGGACCACTGAGGTCGCGCAGCAGACCTCCCTCGGAGCACGCGAGCCGGCGCGCACGGCTGGCAGCTTATGGGGGAAAGGCGGATCCGCTCCTGGGGCTGGTGCAGCGCTTCGTGCTCGCATGACCGCAGAGGAGAAAAAAGATGCTCAACCTGGCAAGGAGAAAGAAGATGCCCACCCTGAAACAGACGCTCCTGGCGTTTGCCCTGTTAGCCCTGGCGGTCCCGGCCTACGCGGCGCCCACGGCCCAGATCAACATCCCCTCCACCGACGCGAAGGGGCTCAAGGAACTGGCGATCTCGGTTACCAACTACACGCGGTTCTCCAGCAAGTCCAACGCCGGGCCCAACTCCTACGCGCTGGGGGTGGAGACCGGCCTGCTCCCCTTCGAGAACGTGAAGCTCGAGGTGGGTGTGGACTACGTCACCACCGGCAGCGGCAGCGAAACCGACGACCACCCCTTCTATTTCAACGCGAAGCTGGCGACCGCGGAAGAGTTGGGGGCGAAGTGGATGCCGGCCTTCGCCATCGGGATCTTCAACGCCGGCACCTACGATAGGCCGGCCAGCGGCGTCTCCACAAGGCAGAACATCGCCTACCTCCTGGCGGCCAAGACGCTCCCGGTGATCGGCAGGCTTTCCGCGGGGGGCTACCTCGGCTCGCAGCGGGCCTTGCGCACCCCGGCGAACCCGCACAACAACAGCGGCGTGCTCGCCTCCTGGGACCGCACCATCGCCGAGGTCTCCGACAAGCTCTGGCTGGGAGCCGACTACCTGAGCGGCAACAACGCCAACGGCGAGGTGAGCGTCGGGGCGGCCTGGAACTTCACCAAGCAGATCTCGGTCCTGGCCGGCGTGGTCTGGTACAACCCGTTCTACAAGCTCTCCGATGCGGACGGCGGCAGCTCTCCCGGCGGCAAACCGGCCTTTACCACCCAGCTCACCATCAATCTCCCGTAACAACGGCCCAGGCGGTGCGGCCCCCCCGACGGAGTCGCACGCCCCCCGCCGGCCCCGGCGGCGCCAGTCTCCCGCAGCCCCTCCCTATCCACGTTCCTCCCTTGGATTCAGGTCAAAATTGACTCCCGTCAATGATCGCAGCGCTCCTTGCCGTTACCATGGCGTTACCGACCGGTAACCGAAGGGAGACAGCTATGCGGCAGATGGAGAATAACGCGGATTTACTGGTGTGCCAGGAGATCGTGGCCAGCCTGGGGGAAGGGATCATCTTCGCCGACCACGACAACCGGATCGTCCTGGTGAACCAGGCGGCGGAGCAGATCAGGGGGATCAAGGCGGCCAACTTCCTGGGGCGGCACCTTTTGGAGATGCACTCCCCGCTGGCCCGGGAGCGGATCGGCGGCATCCTCGCTGCGCTGCGCTCGGGGGAGCTCGCCTCGCACACGAGACCTTTGCGCGCCAAGGGGAAGGTGTACGAAAACGTCTACTACCCGGTCCGCGACCCCGCCGGCAGCTTCGTCGGGACGGTGATGCTCAGCCGCGACATCACCGAGAAGGAGCAGCTCAAGGTGGAGAACTCGGTCTTGCGCGAGCGGATCCAGGCCGAGCAGTCCTGCGGCGAGCTGGTGGCCCGCTCTGCCGCCATGCAGCCGGTGTTCCAGGTGATCCGCGCCACCGCACCCCTCGATTCCACCATCCTGATCGGTGGGGAGAGCGGCACCGGCAAGGAGCTGGTGGCGCGGGCTATCCACCAACTGAGCCGGCGCCGCGGCGGGCCGCTTATCAAGGTGAACTGCGCCGCGCTGCCGGAAAACCTCCTGGAGTCGGAGCTCTTCGGCTACGAGAAGGGGGCCTTCACCGGTGCCCTACGCGAGCGCAAGGGGAAATTCGAACAGGCGCAAAACGGCACCATCTTCCTGGACGAGATCGGCGAGATGCCGCTTGCCGCCCAGGCGAAGCTGTTGCGGGTGCTCCAGGAGAGGACCGTGGAGCGGATCGGCGGCACCCGGGAGATCTCGGTCGACGTCCGTGTGGTCGCCGCCACCAACCGTGACCTGGCCCGCGAGGTCGCCCTGGGGAACTTCCGGCAGGACCTCTTCTACCGGCTCAACGTGATACCGGTGCAACTCCCCCCCTTGCGCGAGCGCCTCGAGGACATCGTGCCGCTTGCGGAGCGCTTCGTGGCCGGCTTCGCGGCGCAGATGGGGCGCCCGGCGCTGGTTTTGACTGCCGAGGCGCAGCGGCTGCTGAGCTGCTACGACTACCCCGGCAACGTGCGCGAACTGAAGAACGCCCTGGAACGCGCGGTGGCGCTCTGCACCGGCCAGCAGATCTCTGAAAACGACCTCCCTGCCGTGTTTGTCGAGGGGCACGCCTCGCCGGAACGTCTGCAGCCGCAGCACGCCGGCTCGAGGTCGGCCGCGCCGCTTGCCGCGCACCTGTCGGGATACCAGGACCGTCTCATCGAAGAGGCCCTCGAGAGTGCCGGAAACAACCGCAGCGCAGCGGCCCGGCTCCTGGGGATCTCGCGCAAGACACTCTGGAAGAAACTGAAGCAGCGCGAGACGGGTGTTACCGCCGGGTAACGCCGCGTCTCCCGAAGTTCCCACCTTCCCACAACCTTCACACCCACCGCGACGAAAAATCAACGCGTTATCCTGCTGCCGGGGTTGGCACACAACCTGCGACTATGCCGTGTATCCGAAACGGCAACCCCACAGCAGGAGTCCCCATGAAATTCAGCAAACCCAAACGACCCTTGACGGCGCTGCTGGCCGCCGCCCTGGCGGGGCTTGCCGCGGCGCTGTTCCTCGCACTCGGCCCGCCCAACCTCTTGGCCAAGTCGGAGTCCCCCGCCTTCTGCGCCAGCTGCCACGTGATGGAGCTGGAGCACGAGGCCTGGAGCCACGCCGGCGCCCACCGCAGGCTGCGCTGCGTGGACTGCCACCTTCCCGAGGGGAACCCCGCCGTGCACTACTTCTGGAAGGGGATCGACGGGATGAAGGATGTCATCTGTTTCCAATCTGGCCACGTCCCCGAGCGCATCGAGTTGAGCGCGCACGGAGCGAAGGTCGTCCAGGAGAACTGCGTACGCTGCCACCAAACCACCCTTGCCGGCGTCGATCTGACCCGTCGCTGCTGGAACTGTCACCGACCACTCAGGCACCGTTTGACCGGCACCCGGGCCACCCGCTAACCAGAGGTTCCTCCGGGAATTCCGGGGATGCTGAAGCAGGCTCTAGAGATAACCACCTGCGGGGATGATTCATCGCCCTTCGGTATCCCTCATCCCCGGAATTCCCCGCTGAACCTGACAAGGAGAAGATGAAAATGAAGAAACTGACGATTGCAATCTGCGCCGCGCTGGCGCTTTCCGGGGCGCTGGCCCTGGTTCCCGGCTGCGCCCCCGAGAAGGCCGAGCGGGTGAAGACCGTCGACATAGCGGACGGCACGGTGGATCCGGCCCACTGGGGCAAGGCCTATCCCGCCGAGTACGAGCTCTGGAAGAAGACCGGCGAGCCGACCCCGGCCGGCAAGAGCCGCTACAAGAAGGGGTTCGACGAGGGTGGGCACCGCCCGGACAAGCTGGACGAGTACCCGTTTCTGGCGCTTTTGTACAACGGCTGGGGGATGGGAGAGGAGTACAGTGAGCCGCGCGGCCACATGTTCATGGTGAAAGACCAGCTCGCGGTCGAGCCGGCGCGCTACAAGGCGGGGGGCTCCTGCCTCACCTGCAAGACCCCGTACTCGCCGCTGCTTCGGCAGAAAGAGGGATACTTCGGGAAGCCCTACCAGGAGGTGCTGGCCCAGGTCCCCAAGGAGCACCAGGAGCTCGGTGTCGCCTGCGTCGACTGCCACAACAACAAGGACCTGACGCTTAAGATCTCGCGCGACTTCACCCTGGGCAAAGGGATCGCGAAGCTGGGTGTCGACCCGGCGAAGCTCACCCAGCAGGACATGCGCACCTTGGTCTGTGCCCAGTGTCACGTGACCTACAGCATCCTCAAAGACGGCCAGATGCACTCCACCGACGTGATCTTCCCCTGGGACGGCAGCAGCTGGGGGAAGATCAGCATCGAGAACATCATCGCGAAATTGCGTGGCAACCCGGCGAGCGCCGAGTGGACCCAGAGCGTGACCGGCTTCAAGCTCGCCTTTTTGAGGCACCCCGAGTTCGAGCTCTTCTCCAACAACAGCGTGCACTGGCAGGCAGGCGTGGCCTGCTCGGACTGCCACATGCCCTACACCAAGGTGGGGGCCCAGAAAGTATCGGACCACCGGGTGATGAGCCCGCTTAAAAACGATCTGAAGGCGTGCCAGCAGTGCCACGCCGAGACCCCGGAATGGCTGCGCCAGCAGGTCTTCGCGATCCAGGACCGCACCGTTTCGAGCTTCATCCGCTCCGGCTACGCCACCGCAACCGTGGCGAAACTCTTCGAGATGGCCAACAAGGCGAGCGCGGCGGGGAAGAAGGTGGACCAGGAGCTCTACGCCCAGGCGAGGAACCACTACGAGGAGGCGTTCTACCGCGTGGTGTACATCGGCGCCGAGAACTCGAGTGGCTTCCACAACCCGAGCGAGGCGCTGCGCATCCTGAACGACGCCTCGATGCACGCCGGCAAGGCCGAGGGGCTCTTGCGGCAGGCGCTCACCAAAGCGGGGGTGAACGTGCCGGTGAAGGTGGATCTGGAGCTTGCCAAGTACCTGAACAACCGGGGGACCAAGAAGCTCATGTTCAAGGCCGCCGACGAGATCAAGGACCCGCTGGCCGGGAAGTAGGCCAAGGTCCTTTTCAAAAACGCCGCCCGGGTGGAGACACCGGGCGGCGTTTTCATCTGGGGCAGGGGCCGCCTGGTATCCCGGCAGGGGCGGATGATCATCCGCGGCCTTCCCGCAGTGGGGGATCCGCAGGTTGCGCCGGCGCATTTTAGTTTGCGCGCAGGGATTCCCGGAAATTCCGTGCCGCGTTGAGGCTGCTACGCAGCACACCTCGCGGCCCCACGTTCTCCCCTTTGCAAAGGGGAAAACGCGAGTTCACCGACAGCTGCCAATCAGCACCGAAGGGGACAGGCACCATTTAATTAAAAGGGGACAGGCACCGAGCAGCGCTCCCCTCGCCCCCCGGGAGAGGGGCGGAGGTGAGGGCGTTGCCACCTGCACCATGCTGACCCTTGCAATGTCATGATCTGATAAAAAAGGAGGAAGTTATGAAGAGGCGACTTACCAAGGTCCCTGCCAAAATGAAAGGGACCCTGCGGGGGCCGCGCGCACCGCTCTGCCCGAAGTACGCCGCTTGGGGCTTTGTAAGCGGCGGTATCTCGATATTGGCCATCACGCTGATGACCCAACTGGTGGCCTGTCCGCTGTTGATCGGCTCGTTCGGAGCCTCGGCGGTGCTCCTCTTCGGGGCGTCGGACTCGCCGCTGGCCCAGCCCCGCAACCTGATCGGCGGGCACCTGATCTCCGCACTGGTCGCGGTGGCCGTCGTAGCTCTCGCCGGTAACGCCACCTGGGCGGTGGCCCTCGCGGTGGGGGGCTCCATCTGCCTCATGTACCTCACTCGCACCGTGCATCCCCCCGGCGGGGCGACGGCGCTGATCGGCGTGCAGAGTCACGCCGCCTGGTCCTTCGTCCTGGTGCCGGTCTTAAGCGGCGCGCTGGTCCTGTTGCTGGTGGCGCTCTTCACCAACAACGTCGTGCACCACCGACAATACCCGACGCACTGGATCTAGCCGCCGGAGTGCCTTCAATGACGATCGCACTGCAAGAATGACAGTTCTTAGTCAGGGGTTTGTAAAACCAGTCATAAGAAATAATCCTACACATAACTCCTCTATGCCTGATAATGGCATTTGATTATTGCTATTTAGCGTTGGCTGTGACATAAGGGCGACATAACCGATTGGGCCGTACCCCGGTGTCCATTGCCGGTGTGCGGCTACTAACTTCTGGAAGCTGTCGCCTTCGGGCTTGGCACCCGGCTCTTCAGGCCGGGCTCGCGGAGCATCGTTGCGGCCGCTTCGCTGCTATGTGCTTCGCTTTCCGCGCCGTGGCCTGACGCCTGCGGTCGGCGGTTGCGGAGCTGGGAGGACCCATGCGCCCCGTCACCTCGCTTCGCTGCACCCTCGCCCTATTTCCCCTTATCCTCGGCATCTTGATCAGCGGCTGCAGCGGCGGCGGTGGAGGCGCCCAGATCGGGAACCTGGTCGATCCCGCCTCCTCCTACCAGGGGCGCAGCAGCGCGGCCCCGGTCAGTGCGGGCACTGCCGAGAGCCTCGCCATGGGTGCCTTCGGCGGCAGCGTCCTGGGGGGCGAAGTGGGCGCCATCGGCAGGGGGAAGGTGACCGGCAAGGCTGCGGTGCGCACTCTGCCGATGCGCCAGCTGGTGCAAGCGCTCAAACTCTCCACCCGGCGCCTGGCGATCCCAGAGCAGGCCGCTCAACTGCGCAAGAAGCAGATCTCCCGCGCCAAGAGCGCTGCCCGCGAAAGCAGTTTCGTGACCTACGGCGACCAGGGTGGGACCGCCTCCCATACCCTGCAGGTCAACGACAGCAACGGAACCTTTTACGGCACGGTCAACTATACCGGCTTTACCCTTCAGGGAACGACCACCAATGGCAGCTGCGACCTGCTGGGGAGCTTCGACCCCAGTAGGCAGACCCTGAACAGTCTCACCCTTTCGTTCAAGTCCCTGAGCCTTACCACTTCCAACGCCAGCTATGAGCTCACCGGTAATGTCGGCTGGACCTACACCTACGCCTCATCCAGTGACAGCATCTCGATGAACATGGTCCTGAAGGACGCCTCTGACGGTAAGACTTACTGGTTCAAGGACTACCAGATCGCCACCGTGTACGGCTCGCAGAGCTTGAGCCAGACCGTTTCCGGCCGCTACTACGATCACGACAACGGCTACCTGGAGATAAGCACGCCAGCCGCTCTGGTGGCCAAGTACGACAACCTGTGGCCCTCGGAAGGCACCTTTCGCTGCGCAGCGGCCAACAACAACTGGGTACAGCTGGGTTTCCAGTCCACGACCTACAGGATCGATGCCGAGACCAACGGGGACGGTATCAGCGACTGGTCCATCGAGCACGCCAGTAATCCGCCGGCCCCTCCAGTCAACCTTCCGCCGGTGGCGCAGGCAGGCCCGGACCAGACCGCGGTCGTCGGGGCCACGGTGCAACTGGACGCCAGCGCCAGCAGTGATCCCAACGGTGACACCCTCAGCTACTCCTGGTACGTCATCTCGGCCCCTTCGGGCGGCTGGATGAGCCTTGCCGGGGCCAACACGGCAACCCCCAGCTTCACCCCCAGCGTCGAGGGGACCTACCAGTTCCATCTCTCGGTGTACGACGGCTACTATATGAGCGAGGACACCGTCACCGTGGTAGTCACCCCGGTGCAGCCCCTACAGCCGGCCGCTGTGCAGCAGGTCTGGCAGTTCGGGGTGTACGGTTCCTCGATTGGTCAGGCGGGGCTTCTGACTGCCGATCTGGACGGCGACGGCACGCAGGAGATCATCGCTAGCGCCTCTGCGGGCGGGTTTGGCAGCAACGTGATGTGGTACGTGGTGCGTAAGAACGGTTCCGGTTACGAACAGGTCTGGCGCAGCGAGAACTACGGGGTGACCATCGTGCGTCTGCTCTTGGCGGACATGAACGGCGACGGCAAACAGGACGCAGTCGTGGCCTTTTCCGACGGCACCATTCGCAGCTATGACGGCCCCACGCTTAAGGAACTGTCGCGCCTGAAGATCGGCAACTCGCTCATCGATGTCGCCCTTGCGGACCTGGATGGTGACGGCAAGCTCGACTTCATCAGCACCGACGGGAGCACCCTGTCGGTCTCCAACGCGCAGACCGGAGCGCTCAAGTGGAGCAAGAGTGCGGTGGGCGGCAACTCGCTGGCCGTCGGCAACGTGGACAACGACGCCGCGCTGGAGATCGTGACTACCGGTTACGGCGGCAAAGGATACGTAATCAGCAACACGGGGAGCGTCAAGTGGGAGTACATCAACGGCTTTGGGGCGCGGGTCAAACTGGGCGACCTGAACGGCGACGGGAAGCAGGAGATCGTCGCCGCCTCGTCGTGGTACAAGATCACCGTCTTTGATGCTGCCCTCAAATCGCCGCTCTGGGAAATCAGCACAGACCTCGACATCGCGGCAGTGCTGATCGTCGACACCGATGGGGACGGGATCCCCGAGATCGTGTACGGAGATGCCCAATGGGGCAGGGTACATGCCATTGACGCCACAACGCACCTCCAACGGTGGTCGGTGAACAACCCCGAGCACGGCGTTTCCGGGATCGCCTTCGCCGACGTGGACCAGGATGGGAAAAAGGAGATCCTTTGGGGAGCGGGAGGTACCTCGACCGGCGCCGACTTCCTCTACATCGCAGACCCAAGTACAGGCACCATCAAGTGGCAGAACGTGGATACCAGCGGGCTAAGCCCTCTGGCACTGGGTGACCTGAAGAACGACGGCAGTCTGCAGCTTCTGATGGTGACCGAGTTCAGCAACAGTGAATACGACGGCGGGACCGTCCAGATCTTCGACCTCCCCAGCCACACCCTGAGCTATCAAAAGGCGTTGCCGCTCAACGATTGGGAGGGACAGAACCGGGTGGTGCGCATCGGGGACGTAGACGGAGACGGACGCAACGAGTTCGTAGTGACGAACGGAAGTGCCTACTCCGGCTGCGTCCAGGTTTTCGACGGTATCACGCACACTCTCAAGGTGCAGACGACGCCCACTTACGATGTCACCTACACGGCAATGGCACTGGGAGACGTGGACGGTGACGGCAAGCGCGAGATCGTCTTGGGGACCAGTGACGGTTACCTGGTGGTTTTGGACGGGACCACCCTGCAGCAAAAATGGAAAAGCGTCGCAATCGGGACTTCCTGGGGTGGCGTGGGCGACATCAAGCTGGCCGACCTCGATAAAGACGGGCACATGGACATCATCGCCACCCTGAACGGGAGCCGACTCGTGGTCTTCGATGCAGTCACCCACCTGCAGAAGCTGCTCATCCAATCACCGGCAAGGGTCCTTGAGGCAGCCGACGTGGACGGAGACGGCAAGCTTGAGATCCTGGTCGGTCGCGACGACGGCAAGATCGACATCTATGATGGGGTCAGCTTCGCCCTCAAGAAGACCATCCCGACCTTCAGCACCCAGCCGGTGGATGCCCTGCTGGTAACGGACCTTGACGGTAACGGCAGCCTCAAGTACCTGGTCGCCAGCGGCGGGGTGCTCTCCATCTTCCAGGGGGATCAGCTCTACTGGCGCAGCGGGCAGTTGGGGTCCCGGTTGGGACGCTCGAATAGCATCGCGGTCCGGGATGTGGATGGCGACGGTCATCCCGACATCTTCATCGGCAGCGACCTGGTGCTCTACCAGTTCAAGTACCTCGGCGCCCAGTAATCCCGCAGTAGATAACCGAGGCGGCCCACGGTGGAAGCAATGGACAATTGACCATGCTTACGCTGGTTGGGCCGCCTTTTCTCTGCCTTCCGTGTTTGTTTCTCCTCACGCCTGCTCCGCACCGTCCTTTGGGACGTCAGGCAACCTTATCTACTTTGCGCTTGGAGCTTAAGCGCAGCCTCCGCGCAACAGTCCCCGCCTTAACCCTCCCGGATCTATCGACCAGCCTATTGGCTGCGGCCCGTGCAGCATCCACAACCTTATCCCTAACCCTCGGCAAGCCCTCGGCAGTATAATGAGGATGAGGGCCTGAGCCACGAGAAGCGAAGCAGGTCGAGTTCTCGAGACAGGTCCAGTGCCGGTCTGGCACGAGGGGATGGAACATGGAACGGACCTTCGGATGGTTATGCCTTCTCATGCTGGTTGCACTGCTGGCGCTGCCAGGGGCGGTACTGGCGCAAGAGGGGGCCTCCGCACCGCCGATCAGCCAACCGCTGGTGACGGAGGGACTCTTTGCGGTCAACTTGGCGAACGCGCTGGGTGTGAGCTCGACCTCGGACCCGGTCGAGGCGGAAAACGCACTGGCCAAGGTCAGGGTGGCCCCGCAAAACGGCTGGATCGGGGACTATCCCATGACCCCGGACCTGGTGGGCGAGGTGCGCCAGGCGCTGGACGATGCGGTTGCCAACGGTGACCTCGCGCTCTCCCGGGACGATGCGCTGCAGCGCTTCGACGCGGCGACGGGGAACGTGGATCTGGCGGTGCAGGCCTATGCCGGTACGGTGACCGAGACGGAAACGCCAACGCCGCAGAGCTGCACGAACTACCCGAACCCCTCCAGCATCTCCTCGGCCTACAGCAGCGAGGGGCCGCCGGTGGTCACCTACTACTGCCCGCCTCCCGATTACTACTACCAGTACGACTACGTCCCGTACCCCTTTTACTGGGAAAGCTTCTGGTTCCCGGGCTACTTCATCCTGCACGACTTCCACCGCCACGTGCGCTACCACGGGCACCACGTCCTGATCTCCAACCACTACAACGACTTCGGGCGGCACCGGATGTACCGGGTCGACCCGGTGGATCGCCTGCACGGCAGGTCCTTTTCGGGCATCGGTGCCTGGCGGCACCAGCGCGGCTTCATCTCTACCGGCCGCCCGCACAGCCCGGAGCGGATCTTCAACGCGCCGCGCACCGGGAACGTTGGAATCGGCCGTAGCGGCGGAACCGTGATCTACCGCGGTTCCGGTACATCGGGGACCGGCACCCTGTCCCGGGGCTCCGGCGTGGTGATCAGGACCCCGCGGGTCGGCGGCAGCACCGGCTCGGCCGGCGGCGGCCGGGTGGGTGGTTTCCAGGGCGGGGGCGGCGGTGTCGTGCGCAGTGGCAGCGGGAGCTTCCACGGCGGCGCAGGCGGCGGTGCCCCGAGGGGCGGAGCCGACGGCGGGTTCCGAGGTGGCGGTGGCGGCGGTTTTCAGGGGGGCGGTGGTTTCCGCGGCGGCGCTGGAGGGATGAGGAGGTAGCGAGAAGCTTCGGCCGGGAACTGCGGGGGAAAAACGGGTTGGTAGGGGGGAGTGACCACCCGTTCCTACGCGGGGCGTGGGCGAGCGAGATGCTGCACGGGAAATCGCGCTCTTGAAGAAGCTATCCCGGGAAGCCGAGAAGCTCAACTCGTTCGCCGCGACGTGCTGCAGGAGATATCACGTTCCCCCTTTGCGAAGGGGGACAGGGGGATTTGCCTTTCTTCCGCGTTCCGGTGCGCCTGGGCTCCCTTTATTGGGAACCCAGGTTCCGGCCGCTCGCTACTCGAAGGCCGCCACGATGCCGCTGCGGTCTTCGTCCGAGAACATGTGGTCCACGTCCATGATGATCAACAGTCGTTCTCCGTGGTTGTAGACGCCGGTTATGTACTCCTGCCCCACCGTC
Organism: Geomonas silvestris; assembly: GCF_014193515.1. Classification (GTDB taxonomy): domain Bacteria; phylum Desulfobacterota; class Desulfuromonadia; order Geobacterales; family Geobacteraceae; genus Geomonas; species Geomonas silvestris. Next base: position 139,143 of record NZ_BLXX01000009.1, read on the forward strand.
CCCGAACCGGAGAGGATGATGGCCGGAGGGGGCTGGATCTCGCTGCTGCGCAGCCTGATCACCTCGGCCACGCTGTCCACGATGAAGCCGACCAGGTTGCTGCCGACATCCATGATGATGATCCGGGTCTGGCTGTCCTGCTCCAGTTCCGGCAGGTTGAAGCGCTTGCGCAGGGAGATGATCGGGATCACCTTGCCGCGCAGGTTGATGATCCCCTCGATGAAGTGTGCGGTGTTCGGGGTCTTGGTAAGGCTCGGGAGCCTGATGATTTCCCGTACCTTGAGCACTTCGATACCGTACTCTTCGCCGTTCAGGTTGAAGCTCACCAGTTGGATCAGTTCGTCGGTAACCTCACCGAGCTTGACCAGAGCATTGCCGATTGCCATGATATATTCCTCCTTGTGCGGTGTTCCCGCTGGGCGCACTATCCTGTGCAGCTGGATGCCGTGCTCTTTTCTCTTACATGGATAGTGCCAGATCGATAAGTGCGGAAACTTCAGCAGGTTGGCCAGGTCGCTGGTTTATCTTGCTGTCCTGAGAAAGAACAGTGCTGTACCGCAGAGGAACAGCGGGGGGGCAGGGGCTCATAACGAGTCGTGTTGAATCTGTCGGGGGGCAGGGGACTGACAGAGGCTGGCACTGGAAATATCCGCCAAACCTGATAATGATTATGGGGCTTTGATCTGTTCCAGAAAAGGAGTTCAGCTATGACTACACCTACCGAAACCACCTTCGTGCAGACGCTTCCCCTGGGGAGCGATCTCGAGATGAGGCGCCGCTTCAAGGTGCTGGAGGATGACCTGCAGGGGAACATCCGTTTCGGACTCTTGCTCGAGATACTGGACAAGGTGGCCGAGGAAACGGCGCTCAACTACGTGAACCGCTACCATCCCCGGGCCCGCGTGGTAACCGCTGCCATCGACAACGTCGTGGTGCGCCACCCGGCCGACGTGAACCGGGACCTGGTCTGCCAGGCGCGCATCAACCACGTGGGGCGCTCGTCGCTGGAGATCGGGATCCGGGTGGACCAGCCCGGAGAGCCGGCGAACCACGTGGCCTCCTGCTACTTCACCATGGTGGCCCGCTCCGGCATGGGCGAGGACGCCGTGAGCGTCACGCTGCCGCCGCTTGAGTACCAGGACGAAACGGAAAAGCTCAGGGCGCACAAGGCGGTGGCCCGCAGGGAGGAGTATCGGCAGCAGCAGGCGCTCCTCTCCGGTCCCCCCAGTCACGAGGAGTACCAGATGCTTGCCGGCCTGCACAACGCCCAGGACGCCCTTGGTTTCCAGGGGCTTTTGGCGGGGCGATTGGTGGCTGATTCCTGGGAGCGCATGTACCCCGAGTTCGAGAACGTGCCGCAGAAGATCTTCGGCGGCTACCTGGTCCGGCGCGCCTACGAGATCTCCTCGATTTGTTCCGAGCTGGTGGCGCCGGAGCGTTCCGTGATCGCCGCGGTAAACCGGATCAACTTCTTCCACCCGGTGCGCATGGGCGATAAGCTGCACTACACGAGCCGCGTGGTCTACACGAACGGCAGCTACATCTGCGTCGAGGCGAACATCGAGCGGATCAGTCGCGACCGGACCAGCAAGGCTCTCTCCAACTCGTGCCTGTTCACCTTCGTCAACGTGGACCGCGACCTGGTGCACCGCCCGGTCCCCGAGGTCTACCCGACCAACTACGCCGAGGATGCGCGCTATCTGGCGGCGCACCGCAGCTACCTCGCGCTCACCGAGCACAGCAAGAACATCATCTAAAGCCGTACCTCGCCAACAGCCGGACACCGGCCGTCCCACTCCAAGCCCTCCGACGCATCATGCGTCTGGGGGCTTTCTTTTGGTTTCCGGGAACTCCGGAAAGCGTCCAATCAGGTCCCTCTCCCCTTGCGGGACAGGGTGAGGGGGAGGACGCCACTTCATCACCAGATGGCAGCTTCACCCGGGGTTTTTCCCGAACCTTTCTACGATGGACACGCACTCACCTGATTTGCTGCGATTGCCTCCACCAGAGCTTCCCTCCGAAACCGCTTTGCTTTTTATTGGTAAAAGCGATAGCTATTATCTTGTTGATTAATATTATTAATTTGACTGCAAGCATCCCTCTGACATATTCATAGGTCGCTTTTTAAGGTGCTTCCGGGAGGTCGGAAGCCTATGACCTAACGGAGAAAAGGAAGGGGCCCATGGCACGAGCACGAGAAGAAATCCTGCAAGACCTGGCGGACGGCGTACTGAACCTGGACGAGGAGCTCGCGGTGAATACCGCACACGATGCGGTGGAGGCGGGGCTCGACGCGTACGACGCCATCACCAACGGCCTGGTGCGCGGCATGAACCGCGCCGGTGAGCTCTACGACGAAGAAGAGTACTTCGTTCCGGAATTGCTGATCTGCTCGGACGCCATGTACGCGGCGCTCGCCGTGCTCGAACCGCACCTCAAGAAAGATGACTCCCGCGTCCGGCAGAGATGCGTCATCGGCGTCGTCGAGGGGGACACCCACGACATCGGCAAGAACCTGGTGAAGCTGATGCTGGACGTGGGTGGCTTCGAGATCTACGACCTGGGGCGCAACGTCCCCTTGGCCGATTTCGTCGAGAAGGCCAAGGAGGTAAACGCGGATCTCATCTGCCTCTCCACCCTGATGACCACCACCATGAACGGCATGGCGACCGTGATCGAGATGCTCAAGGAAGAGGGGATCCGCGACCGTTTCAAGGTGCTGGTCGGCGGCGGGCCGATCTCCCAGGCCTTCGCCGACCGCATCGGGGCCGACGGTTACGCCGACAACGCCGCCTCGGCGGTGCGGGTCGCCAAAAAAGTCTGCAACGTGGCCCAGGCCGCCTAAGGAGATACCATGCTCTCTTCCCTGATCCCTAAAGACAACCAGACCTCCCTGGAGCGCGTGCTGAGCTACCTGCAGGGGCAAAACCCGCAGCGTATCGCCTGTTTCCCGCTCATCCTGAACCACGCCGCCCGTGTGCTCGGGGTACCGGTCGGCAAGTGCATCCAGGACGCCGAGCTCTTCGGCAAGGCCCACGTCGCCGCCTATCGGCGCTACGGCAACGACCTGATCACCTTCCTCTCCACCACTTCGACGCTTGCCGAGGCGATGGGGCAGCGCATGAACTTCATCGAGGACGACGCGCCGCAGCTTGCCGAGCCGCTCGTCAAGGAGCTCGACGACCTCAAGAAGGTGAAGGTTCCGGATTTCACCAGGGACGGGCGCATGCCGGTCTACCTGCAGGCGACCGAGTACGCCGTGGCCGAGGTGGGGAGCGAGGTCTGCGTCTCGACTGTCCTCGCCGGCCCCTTCACCACCGCGGCGGCCCTGCGCGGCGCCGACGTCTTCGTCAAGGACCTTTACCGCAACAAGGAGTGGGTGCACGAGCTTCTGGAGATCTGCTGCGAGGCGGGCCTGCGCTTCATCGACGAGATCCTGAAGCGCAAGTCGCTCCCCATCATCGTCGAACCGATCGGATCCGCCAGCCTGGTGAGCCCGCGCACCTTCAAGGAGTTCGTGGCCCCTTACCTGAAGCGGATGAGCGACCACATCCACGCCAACGGCGGCGGGCTGCCGGCCGTGCTGCACATCTGCGGCAAGACCAAGCCGAACTGGGGCCCCATGCTGGAGAGTGAGTGGGACATCTGGAGCCTGGACGGCGTCGACATGGGCGAGGCCAAGGAGTTCGCCGGGCACCGGGTCTGCCTGGTGGGGAACGTGACTCCGGCTAATCTTCTCACCAACACCCCCGAGGAGATCGACGCCGAGGCGAAGGCGGTCTGCGCCAAGGGGATGGGGAGCCCGTGCGGCTTCATCCTGGGGTCCGGGTGCGAGGTCCCCATCAACACCCCGGGCGAGAACCTCGATGCGCTCATCAACGCGGCCCGCAAGTACGGCCGTTTCGACCTCTAGGTGGCGGTGCCTGAAGAGGGAATCGCCCCGGTTAAGACCTGGCTGATCACCGGGTTTCTGGGTGCGGGCAAAACAACACTCATCCGCGAACAGCTGAAGACGGCCGGAGCGCGGGTGGCGGTCTTGGTGAACGAGTTCGGCGAGCTGGGGGTGGACGGCGCCCTGATCCGCGCCGCGGGCGATGTCGAGGTGCTCGAGCTTCACGGCGGCTGCATCTGCTGCAGCCAGAAAGAGGGGCTGGTGCAGAGCGTGGCCGCCCTAGCCCGGGGACTCGCGCCGAACCTCCTGCTCATCGAACCAAGCGGCATCGCGGAAACCTCGGAGCTCTTGAGGCTGCTCGCCGCACCGGTCCTTGACGGTGTGATCCAACTGGAAGGAAGCGTCGCCGTCTTGGACGCCGAGACCTTCCTCGCCTACAGCGAGCCTGATACCTTCGGGAGCTTCTTTCTGGACCAGGTGCAAAACGCCGATGTTGTGGTGCTGAACAAGCGCGACCTGGTGGAGGAGGGCGAACTGGCCTGCATCGAGGCGAGGCTCGCCGAACTGGCCCCCGGCGCCGTGGTGCTCGGCACGGAGTACTGCCGGCTGGATGGTGCACTCATAAGCACCGGCAGTCGGCGTCGCACGGGAGCGCCTGGCAGGGAGGCGGCGCTGCTCGGCCTTACCTGTTTGAGCCTGCCGTTTATGGGGGCGCTGTCCCGCCCTGAACTCAGTGCCTTGCTGGCCGAGATCGCCTCGGGACGCTACGGCGAGGTACTGCGTGGCAAGGGGCTGGTTCCGGTAGCGGGTGAGGGGCTCCTAGAGCTGCAACTCGTGGGGAGCCGCTCGAACTTGGAGCCGTTCGCGGGGAGCGCTGAGCCGCGTCTCACCCTGATCGGCAGAAACCTGGAACGCGGGCTGCTTTCAGCACGTCTCGGCGCCTTGGGTGCCTCGGAGAAACCATGAACCACAAAGAACGCCTGCTCGCTACCCTCGCCGGCATTCCCGGCGACCGGCCCCCCTTCATCTGCCCCGGCGGGATGATGACCATGGTGGTCAGCGAAGTGATGGATCAGTGCCACAGCTTTTGGCCTGAGGCACACTCGGACCCCGAACTGATGGCGGGTCTCACCCTGGCGGCGCACGAACTCGCCGGCATCGAGAACGTCGGTGTCCCTTTCTGCATGACGGTCGAGGCCGAGGGGATGGGGGCGCAGGTGGGGCTCGGCTCCAAGGAGAGCGAGCCCAGGGTGGAGCGCTACATCCTGGAACGGTTCGATCAACTGGAGCGGCTCACCCCGCTGGACCCCCAGTCCGGGCGCGCCGCGGTCTGCCTGGAGGCGATCCGCATCCTGAAACGGCGGGCTCCCGAACTCCCGGTCATCGCCAACCTCTCCGGGCCGGTGAGCCTCGCCACCTCCCTCATCGATCCGCTCCTCTACTACCGCGCGCTGCGCCGCGATCCGGAGGCGGCGCACCGGCTGACCCGGCACTGCACCCAGGAGCTGCAGCGCTTCGGTGAAGTCCTCATCGAAGCGGGAGCCGACCTGATCTGTATCGCCGATCCGAGCGCTACCGGAGACATCATCGGGCGCGGGGCCTTCCTCGAGATCGCGCTTCCCTACCTGAACCAGCTCACCGACCACTTCAAGGAGCGCTTCGGCGTCCCTACCATCGTGCACATCTGCGGTAACGTGAAGGCCCTGGGGGACGGGCTCTCGCAGCTCTCGGCCCACGCGCTCAGCATCGACTCGCTGGTCGGCATCGACGTGTTGCGTGAGCTCGCGCCCGGGCGCCCGACCATGGGGAACATCAGCACCATCCTGCTGGAACAGGGGACGCCGGAGCAGCTGGCGCGGGCCTCGCGGCGCTGCCTGGAGCAGGGTGTGGACATCCTGGCGCCGGCCTGCGGCATCGGCCCGCGCACCCCGCTCGCCAACATCCGGGCGGTCGCCGAAAGCGTTGCCACCCCGCAGGACCGCGCATGACGCACCCCGAAATCCTCTTCCTTCCCAACCGCGAGGCCGTGCGCGTCCCGACCGGCACGCCGCTTCTGGAGGCTGCCCAAAAGGCCGCGGTGGATCTCGAGGCGCCCTGCAACGGCAAGGGGACCTGCGGCAAGTGCCGGGTTCAGCTCGTCGAGGGGGCGCTGCCCACGCCGCACCACGACGAACTGGGGCACCTCTCGAGCGCCGAACTGGCCTCCGGGGTCCGGCTCGCCTGCCGCCAGGAGGCTTCCGGGAACAGCGTGGTCCGGCTGGTGAGCGCCGGCCGCGGCGGCGAGCGCATCCTCTGCGACGGCCTGCTCCCCGCCTTCGAGCTCGATCCCCCGGTCACCAAGCGCCTGGTCGTGCTCCCCCCGGCCACGCTGGAGGACAACTGCGACGACCTGACCCGACTGGAGCGCGCCCTGGGGTGTGAACTGGCCGGCTCGGTGTCGCTTGAGTTCCTGCGCCAGCTCCCGCACGCCTTGCGCCACTCCCCCGCAGCCTTCAAGGAACCCGCCAAAGCCTGCACCGAATCCACCAACGCCTCGCGCGCAGGGGGCTGGCCCGTGACCGTGGTATTCCACGGCGGCCGCCCCATCGGTATCGAGCCCGGCGACACCCGCGAGCGCTGCTACGGGGTCGCGGTCGACATCGGCACCACCACCGTGGTTGCCGCGCTCATCGATCTCGCAAGCGGCGCGGAGCTCGCCACCGCCTCGATGGTGAACCCGCAGAAGGCGCACGGGCTCGACGTGCTCTCCCGCATCCAGCGGCTGAAGGAGGAGCCGGCAGCGCTCGACGGCCTGACGGCGCTGATCCGCGGCGGGTTGGACCAACTGCTGGGCGAGCTCTGCGAGGAGGCGCGGGTGAGCCGGGATGACCTCTACGAACTGGTGGTCGCCGCCAACGCCACCATGACCCACCTGCTCTTGGGGATCGACCCGAGCGCCATCGGCTCCTCGCCCTACGTCCCCGCCTTTTCGGGGAGCGTCGAGCTGCCGGCGGCCGAACTCGGCCTCTTACTGGCGCGCTGCGCCCGGGTCTACTGCCTCCCCGCGGTTTCCGGGTACATCGGCGCTGACATCGTGGCGGGGCTTTTGGCGTCGGAGCTGGAAAGTTCGGACCGACCGGCGCTTTTGATCGACATCGGCACCAACGGCGAGATGGTGCTCGGCTCGGCCCACGGGCTGACCGCCTGTTCCTGTGCGGCCGGCCCCGCGCTCGAGGGGATGAACATCAGCTGCGGCATGCGCGCCGCGCAAGGGGCCATCGAGCGGGTGGAGCTCAACGCCGAGGTCGCCACGCGCACCATCGGCGACGCACCGGCCCTGGGGATCTGCGGTTCCGGCATCATCGATGCGGTGGCCGAGCTGGTGAAGGTCGGCGCCGTGCTCCCCTCGGGTCGCTTCGACAAGTCGAGTGCCGCAGGTGAAGCGGTTTCCTGGCGCGCCCGTCTGAAGAACGAGGGGGCCGGACGCTTCATCCTTGCCGAGGCTGCGGCGGACCGGGGCGAGGTGGCCGTGAGCCAGAAGGACATCCGCCAGGTGCAGCTCGCCAAGGGGGCCATCCTCTCCGGGATACTTTCGCTCACCGCGCAGTTGGGGATCCGTCCGGCGGACATCGACCGGATCTATCTCGCCGGCGCCTTCGGACACCGGATCCGCAAGGAGAGCCTGGGCCGCCTCGGCATGGTTCCCGCGGAATGCCTGGACCGGGCGATCCCCATCGGCAACTCCTCGAAAGCCGGTGCGATCATGGCGCTCCTCTCGCTGAAAAAGCGCGCGCTCGCCGAGCAGCTGGCGCGCCGGGTCGGCTACGTCGAGCTCTCCTGCTATCCCGGTTACGACCGGCTCTTCGCCGAGGCCCTCGCCTTTCCAAAGGAGCGCGCCTGATGCGGCTGGGACTGGGGATCGATACCGGCGGCACCTACACCGACAGCGTGATCGCCGCGCTGGACACCGGAGAGGTGCTGGCCAAGGCCAAGGCGCTCACCACCCGCGAGGACCTGGTGCTGGGGATCCGCGGCTCGCTCGCGCAGCTCGACCGGGAGCTTTTGACCGAGGTGCGCCTGGTGGGGCTTTCGACCACGCTCGCCACCAACTCGATCGTGGAGTGCAAGGGGGCGCGGGTGGCGCTTTTGCTGGCGGTTCCCAACCCGGCTAATTTCGCCCTGCCCCCGGGCAATCCGGCCGAGCAGACCGTCCTCATCGCCGGTGCCATCGCCCGGGACGGCTCGGTGGCGGTGCCGCTCGACACGGCCGCCGCCCGCGAGGCCATCGAACGGCTGGCGGGGCAGGTGGACGCCTTCGCCGTCTCCGGCTACTTCAGCATCTACAACCAGGAGCAGGAGCTGCAGCTCAAAGAGCTGGTCGCTGCGTGCTCCGAGCTGCCGGTGGTCTGCGGCCACGAGCTCTCGGGCGACGTGGGGCTCTTGGAGCGCGCGGTGACCGCGGCCCTCAATGCGCGCCTGTTGCCGGTCATCGGCGAGTTGCTCGCCGCGGTGCGGGCGGTGCTCGACGAGTGCGGCGTTTTAGCCCCCGTCATGGTGGTGAAGGGAAACGGCGCCCTGGTGGGCGCCGCGGTTGCCGCCCAGCGGCCGGTGGAGACCATCCTCTCCGGCCCGGCCGCCAGCGTGGTGGGCGCCTGCCGGCTCACCGGGCTCGCCGACGCCGTGGTCGTCGACATGGGAGGCACCACGAGCGACATCGCCCTCATGCAGGGCGGGATGGTGGCTACCAGCAGGGAAGGGGCCCAGGTGGGTGGCTGGCACACCCGGGTGCACTCCGTAGAAATCCGCACCGCCGGCATCGGCGGCGATAGCAAGGTGGCTGTGTCGGGAGGCTCCCTGGCATTGGGGCCGCGCCGGGCCATCCCGCTGTGCCGGGCAGCGCACCAGGATCTCCGGTTCGCCGGACTCCTGCGGGAGCGGGCGGCGGCGCCGGCCCGGAGAGCGAAGGAGGGGGAGTCGGAGTTCTGCACCCTGGTGCAGCGTCCGCGTTTCGCGGTCTCTCCCACGGAGGAGCGGCTTTTCGCAGCGCTTGAGGGGCGGGTGTTGGACCGCGCCGAACTGGCTCTCTGCGTCGGTCCTTTTGTGGAGCTGGAGCGCTTCATCGCCCTGGGCGTTGTGGCCGAGGTGGCCTTCACGCCGACCGACCTTTTGCACGCCCGGGGCCAACTTGCCCTGTGGGACGCCGGGGCCTCCCGCGCTGGCGCGTCGCTACTTGCGAGAGAGCTCGGACTCAGCGACTCGGAGCTCCTCGACGCGGTCGCCCGGGAGGTGACCGAATCCCTGAAACTGAACATCGTGGGGAAACTCCTGGAGGCGGATCATCCGCAGCCGGTTTTCCGTTCGGCGCAGGGGCGGGAGCTCTTGGGAGCGCTTCTGCGATCGGCCGGCGGGACCGTGGCAGCCTCGTTTGCCGTCACCAGGCCGCTGGTGGCCGTGGGGGCGCCGGTCTCCTGCTATTTCCCGCAGGTGGCCCAAGAACTCGCGGCTGAGCTGGTGATTCCGGAACACGCCGAGGTCGCCAACGCCTTCGGGGCGGTGACCGGGCGGGTGGTGGAGCGCGCCGAGGCGCTGATCAGGCCGGACGACGCCGACGGCTTCCTGGTCATCTCCGCCGAAGAGCGGCGACCCTTTGTGGAATTCGCCGCCGCGCAGGCCTTTGCCGAGGCGCTGGTGCGTGGCGCTGCGGCGCGCCGGGCCAAGGAGAGCGGCGGAGCGGAACTGGAGATCAGCGTGGCGAGCGAGGAACTGGCGGCGCCGCTCGGCAAGGGGTGGGGCGACAGCGTCCTCATCGAGAGACGGGTCACCGCGACCGCGGTGGGGCTCCCATCCTTCATCGCCTAAGAAGAGCTTCAATACGGAACTCGGGGGGCCACATCCCCCCTCCCTTGACGGGAGGGGGCCGGGGGGTGGGTGAAGCTGCCATCGGCGATGAAATGGCACCTTCCCCCTCACCCTGTCCCGCAAGGGGAGAGGGGACCTCTGTGGGGACCTCTGTTACTGGCTTCTCCGTAATTCCGGGAAGTGCCTAAGAAAAGGAGAACAACGTGCGCATCGGTGTCATTGCCTGCGACATGATCAAACTTGAGCTGGAGAAGGTGCTGGCGGGATTCCCCGAGGTGGAGGAGATCGTCTGGCTGGAATCGGCGCTGCACATCTATCCGGAACGCATGAAGCAGACCATCATCGAGCGCGTCAACGAACTGAAGGGGAGGGTGGATCTCATCTTCCTGGGCTACGGCTACTGCCAGTCCCTGAAAGGGATCGAGGCGGAGCTGGCCATCCCGGTGATCCTCCCCCAGTACGACGACTGCCTGGCCCTCTTGATGACCCCCGAGCGCTACGCGGAGGAGAAAAAACGCGAGGTGGGGACCTGGTTCATGACCCCGGGCTGGGCCGAAATCGGCGCCGACCTGGTGATCAAGGAGCTGCGCCTGGACCGCGCCATAAAGTTCGGCAAGGACCCGATGGCGCTCGCCAAGCGCCTGTTCACCCACTACAAGCGCGGGCTCTTCATCGACACCGGCGTGGGAGAAACGGAGCATTTTCGAGCCCAGGCCGAAAAGTTCTGCCGCGATTTCGAGCTGACCCTCGAGGAGTCCAGCTGCAACCTCACCCTGCTCGAGGCGGAGCTTAGGCGCTGCCGGGAGTACAAGCCCTGAAGCCCTGACTCCCGTCAGCTGCCTCCCGGTGCACCGGGAACTTCTTGACACGTTCTTGATACCGCAGCCGGGATCTTGATACGCCCTTGATGCCGCCACGGGTAAGATAGACTTGCCTCCCGAGCAGGGGAGCGTCGACCCGCATCAAGACCGTATCAAGAAGGAAAGCCCATGGAACAGGCAGCACAGGCAGCAAACGGCACGCTCTTTACCAGGATGGTTCGGGCCATTTTCGGCGCGCCGAAGGTCCTCAAGGACCCCCATCTCTTCCACAAGATGTCGCTCATCCCGGTTCTGGCCTGGGTGGGGCTGGGAGCCGACGGGCTCTCCTCCTCGTCCTACGGTCCCGAGGAGGCTTACCGGGCCCTCGGCAGCCATACCTACCTGGCGGTTCTCTTGGGCCTCGCCACCGCGCTCACCGTCTTCATCATCTCCTACGCCTACTCGCGGATCATCGAGCACTTCCCGCACGGTGGCGGCGGCTACATCGTCGCCACCCACATGCTGGGCGAAAAGGCCGGGGTGGTCTCGGGAAGCGCGCTCTTAGTCGACTACGTCCTGACCATCACCATCTCCATCGCCGCCTGCTCCGATGCGCTCTTCAGCTACGTCCCGGCCCAGTACCAGCACGCCAAGCTCGCTTTCTCCTGCGTGCTCGCGCTGCTCCTCATCGTGATGAACATCCGCGGCATCAAAGAGTCGGTGACCGTGATGGCTCCCATCTTCCTGGTCTTCGTACTGACCCACCTGGTGCTGCTTTTGGATGGCGTCTTCACCCACGCGGGCCGAATCGCGCCGCTCACCCACGAGTTCCACGCGGGTCTGAGCCACGATCTCTCCAGCATCGGGCTCTTCGGGATCCTGATGCTCTTTCTCAGGGCCTACTCTCTGGGGGGCGGTACCTATACCGGGATCGAGGCGGTCAGTAACGGCCTGCAGATCATGCGCGAGCCCCGGGTGCAGACCGGCAAGCGGACCATGGTCTACATGGCGAGCTCGCTCGCCTTCACCGCCGGGCTGCTCTTTCTCTGCTACTCGCTCATGGGGGTGGCGCCGGTGGAAGGGAAGACGCTCAACGCGGTTTTGGCCGACAGTCTGTTCGCCCACTGGCCCATGGGCTCCGGCCTCGCCTTCGTCACCATCTTCTCGGAGGGTGCGCTTCTTATCCTGGCCGCGCAGGCGGGCTTCGTGGACGGGCCGCGGGTCATGTCCAACATGGCGGTGGACTCCTGGTTCCCGCACCGTTTCGCCGCCCTGTCCGTGCGGCTTACCATGCGTAACGGTATCGTCCTCATGGGGAGCGCGGCCATCGCACTGTTGCTCTACACCAAAGGATCGGTCTCCGCACTGGTGGTCATGTACTCCATCAACGTGTTCCTCACCTTCTCGCTGTCGCAGCTCGGGATGTCCCGCTTCTACCTGAAAAGGCGTCGGGAGGATCCGCAGTGGGTGCGCCACCTCTCGGTGCACCTGGTCGGGCTCATCCTGTGCGCCACCATCCTGGTGGTAACCACCGTCGAGAAGTTCATGGAAGGGGGCTGGCTCACCCTCTTGATCACCTCTCTGGTGATCGGGGTCTGCTATCTCATCAAGGGACACTACCAGAAGGTGCGCCAGGGGATGTCGCAGCTCGACGAGGCGCTCCTCGACTTCCCCACCTCGGGGCCGGTGAACCGGGAGGAGCCGGGGCGCAACGAGCCGACCGCCATCCAGCTGGTCTCCGCCTACAGCGGTTTCGGGATCCACACCCTGCTCTCCATCGTGACCGCCTTCCCCAAGACCTACAGAAACGTGATCTTCGTCTCGGTTGCGGTGATCGATTCGGGATCCTTCAAGGGGGCCGAGGAACTGGAGGCCTTGGAGGGGTCGGTGACGGCGGGGCTTAAGAAGTACGTCGATCTGGCGCAGCGCCTGGGATTTGCGGCCGACTGCCGGATGGCGGTTGGGACCGACGTGGTGGAGAGCGTGGTCGAGGAGTGCCAACGGCTCGGCCAGGAGTTCCCACGTTCCACGGTATTTACCGGACAGCTCACCTTCCGGCTCGAGAAGTACTACCACCGGATGCTGCACAACGAGACCGCCTTCGCCATTCAGCGCCGGTTGCAGTGGGACGGGCTCACCACGGTGATCCTGCCGATACGGATAGGAATCAATTGACAATGGACAATTGACAATTGACAATGAGTTCGCGTGAGTAACCTGCCTCCTGCGAGTGCCGTCGAACCTGGGTCCCTCTCCCCTGCGGGAGAGGGTCGGGGTGAGGGGGAGGTTGCCACGGAGGTAACGGGCTGTTTTCTCGAGGGCGGCTTCCCCCACCCCCCAACCCCCTCCCGCAAGGGGAGGGTGGCTCTTAGGCCGGGGGCGTACCATGCAGAGGTTTGGGGGCAGGTGTAAAGGAGGCGGTTGCCCTTTGGACCTGATGTTGCTCGTAAACTACAGGGGACACGCAGAACATGACAGCCGAAGCCAGCAAGAACCTGCCGCGCATCCTGGTGGTGGACGACGAGCACGCCATCCAGCGCTTTTTGAAGACCGCGCTGGATCCGGGGGAGTTCTCGGTGCACCTGGCGGATTCCGGGCATGCCGGGCTCGCCGCCGCGGTTGCCGTGCGTCCGGACGTCATCCTGCTCGACCTGGGGCTTCCGGATCTGGACGGCATCGAGGTGATCCGGCGCATCCGCGAATGGTCCCAGGTCCCCATCATCGTCCTTTCGGTGCGCGAGCGCGAGGACGACAAAGTGCAGGCCCTCGACACCGGCGCCGACGACTACCTCACCAAGCCCTTCGGTATCGGGGAGCTTTTGGCACGGGTCAAGGTGGCGCTTCGGCGCTCGCTGCAGCAGGCACCGGAGCCGGTGTTCCGGGTGGAGGAGCTGGAGGTCGACCTGCCGCTGCGCCGGGTCACCGTAGCCGGCGTCGAGGTGCAGTTGACCCCGACCGAGTACGAACTTTTGCGCCTGTTGGTGAGTCATGCCGGCAAGGTGCTCACCCACAGCCAGATCCTGAAACAGATCTGGGGTGTTGCCTACCTGGAGCAGCCCCACGTCCTAAGGGTGAACATCAGTAACCTGAGGCGCAAACTGGAGGCCGATGCCTCGCGTCCGCGCTACATCCTGACCGAGCCGGGGGTGGGGTACCGGATGAGGAGCGGCGGGTAGAAAGGTTAGAGTGACGCGACTGAACGAGAAGGGGACTGGCTCCGCAGGTGCCAGTCCCCTTTTTGTTGTAGTTAGCCTACCGGCAGGTTGACCACCACCTTCAACCCGCCGCCTTGGCGGTTCTCGGCGCGGATGCTGCCGCCGTGTGCCTCGACGATCCCCTTGCAGATGGAGAGCCCAAGGCCCGTGCCGCCGGCACCTTCGGGCACCGGGACCCGGTAGAACTTGTCGAAGATCCGTCCCAGGTCCTGCTCGGCAACACCCGGACCGAGGTCCGCCACTTCCAGGGTGACCAGGTCCCCGGCAACCGCGGCGCTGACTTCCAGCTCCGCCTCGGGCGGAGCGTACTTGAGCGCATTGTCCAGAAGGTTCACCAGCACCTGGGTCATCAGCACCAGGTCCATGCTCACCTCGGGGAGCTCGGCCGGCACCGACAGCCGTACCGCGCGCCCCTCAAGCTGCTGCTCCAGCGCGGCCAGCGCACACCCCACCAGATCCTGCACGTCGCAGGGGACCTTTTTCACCTTGAGCGCCCCCGCCTCCAGCCGCGTCATGTCCAGGAGATTCCCCACGAACCGGTTCAGGCGACCCGCTTCCTCCCAAGCCTGCCCCAACAGTTCGCCGCGCGCCGACTCGGTGAGGCTGCCGCGCTCCCGCAGCGTGGCCAGCGCGCCGTAGATGGAGACCAGCGGGGTGCGCAAATCATGGGAGACCGAGTTTAAAAGCGCACGCTCGAGGCCCTCCCGCGCCTGGATGATCTGGGCCTGCTCGGCCTGCTGGGCGAACTGCACCCGCTCGATGGCGAGCGCCACCTGCGAGGCGAAGGCCTGCAAGAGCCGGCGGCTCATGGTCGAATCATATTCTCCCTCGTTCCTGAGCTCCACCCCCATGACCCCCAGCACGTCCCCGGTGGTCTGCAGCGGAAGGTAGAGGTGCCCGGACTGGCTCAATGTCTCGGTACCGCGCCCGGCCGCCACCCGGTTCCGGAAGGACCAGTCGGCCACCGCCTCCTCTTTCACGCTCAGCTCGAAGCCGCTACTGGCAGCGCGCGACGCCAGCCGCTCCCCCTCGGGCAGCAGCACCACCAGGCGCGCCCCCAGGCTCTCCTCGATGTTCTTCACCAACGCTTCCAGGATCCCCTTCAGGTCGGAGGCCACCGCGAGGTCGCGGCTCAGGTAGTAGAGGCTCGAGGTCTGCACCTCGCGCTCGCGGATCGCCTCGGCCCGCTCGCGCGATTGTGAGACCAGGTTGCTGATCACCACCCCGACGGTGAACAGTGCGGCGAAAGTGATGAAGTACTGGGTGTCGGACACTCCGAAGGTGAAACGCGGCGGTACGAAGAAGAAGTCGAAGGCAAGCACGCTGAAAATGGCGGTGCAGATGGCCTCGCGCCGCCCCAGCCGCGTGGCCGCGAGCACCACCGCCAAGAGGAAGAACATGGCGAGGTTCGTGGGGGCGAGGAACTGGCGCGCCGGTTCGCAGACCAGTGCCGTGGCCAGCACCAGGGCCAGGCTCTTCAGGTACCCTGGCAGGTGGCGCCGCCGCTTCTGGGATGCTGGCCGTGTCTTGGCAGGCTCCGGGGCTGCCTGAATGCTCACCACGTGCACGTCGATCGATCCGGAAAGCCGGATCACCTGGTCCACCAGGGGGGTGCGCAGAAACTCGCGCCAGCGCGGCTTGGCCGGCTTGCCCACCACGATCTTGCTCACGTTGTTGCGCACAGCGTAATCGACCAGCGCCTCGGCGACCGAGGTGGAGGTGAGGCTCGCCACCTGGGCCCCCAGGCTCTCGGCGAGCCGCAGATCCTTCCAGACCCGCTCCCGGTTTTCCCGGGTGTGCGGGTCGCCGCCCGGCGTCTCCACGTACACCGTGTGCCAGGGCGCCTTCAGCTCGTCGGACAGTCTGCGGGTGGTGCGGATCAGCCGCTCGCTGTAGGGGCTGCCGCTGACGCAGACCAGGAGCCGGTCGGCAACCGGCCAGGGTCCCGCGATGGCGCGCGATTCCATGTAGGCGCGCACCTGGTCGTCCACCCGGCTGGCCGCCCGGCGCAGGGAGAGCTCGCGCAGTGCCATCAGGTTCCCCGGCTTGAAAAACCGCTCGGCGGCGCGAGCTGCTTTCTCGGGGATGTAGACCTTACCTTCATTGAGGCGCTGCAAGAGATCCTCGGGCGGGATGTCCACCAGGCGGATCTCCAGGGCCTGGTCCAGGAGCGAATCCGGCACGGTTTCGCGCACCGTGACGCCGGTGATCTGGGCCACCGCGTCGTTCAGGCTCTCGAAGTGTTGGATGTTCACCGTGGTGTAGACGTCGATGCCGGCGGCGAGGAGCTCCTCCACGTCCTGCCAGCGTTTCTCGTGGCGCGAGCCGGGTGCGTTGGAGTGGGCCAGTTCGTCGACCAGGGCGATCTGCGGATGCCGGGCCAGCACCGCGTCGAGATCCAGCTCGCTCAGCGGCACGCCCAGGTAGTCGAGCGCGAGCCGCGGCACCTGCTCGAGCCCCTCCAGCAGACGGTCGGTCTCGCTCCTGCCGTGCGACTCGACGTAGCCCACCACCACGTCGCGCCCTTCGTTCTGACGCTGCCGGGCCGCCTCGAGCATGGCGTAGGTCTTGCCCACGCCGGCTGCGTAACCCAGGAAGATCTTGAGCTTACCGGCTCCCTGCCCGGCCTCTTCGGCCTGGGCCAGCTTGAGGAGCGCCTCGGGTGAGGGGCGTGTCTCGTCGGTCTGCGTCGTCATGGGTCAGTGTGCTCCGTCCAAAGCGAGGTTCAGTTCCAGTACGTTCACCCGCGGCTCTCCCAGAAAGCCCAGTTGGCGAGCTTCCGTGTGCCGGGCGATGAGCCGGTCCAGCTCGGCCTGGTTAAGCCCCCGGGCGCGCGCCACGCGGGGCGCCTGGACCCGGGCCGCCTGCGGTGAGATGTGCGGGTCGAGGCCGCTTGCCGAGGCCTGCACGAGATCGGCCGGCAGGGTCCCGGTGAGACCGCTCCCCCTCAACTCCGCGACCCGCTGGGCCACCGTCTTCAGGTAGTCGGGGTTGGTGGGGCCCAAGTTCGAACCGCCCGAGCCCAGCGGGTTGTAGGGGAAGTCCGTGGTGGCCGAAGGGCGCGGCCAGAAGTAGCGGCTCTCCGAGAAGGGCTGCCCGATCAGCCGGGAGCCGAGAACGCGCCCCTGTCGGTCGGCGATCAGGCTTCCCGAGGCCTGGCCGGGGAATAATAGCGCAGCCAACCCGGTGACCGCCAGAGGATAAATCCCACCGCAGATGACGGTGAAGGCGATGAACAGCAAAAGTGCCGATTTCATTTCTCGCATGGTAGTACCTCGCGTAGCATTCCCCTAGCCCCTAGCCCCTGCCTTCAAAACAGCCCCAGCACCATATCAATCGCCTTGATCCCCACGAACGGGGCCAGCACCCCGCCCAGGCCGAAGATGAACAGGTTGTTGATCAAAAGCCGCTCGGCCGGCATGGGGCGGAACCTGGTCCCCCTCAAGGCCAGCGGCACCAGAAACGGGATGACCAGGGCGTTGAAGATCACCGCGGAGAGGATCGCGGAAAGCGGCGTCGCCAGCCGCATCACGTTCAAGACGCCGAGCTGCGGGTAGACCGAGATCATCATGGCCGGCACGATGGCGAAGTACTTGGCCACGTCGTTGGAGATCGAGAAGGTGGTCAGGTTGCCCCGGGTCATCAGGATCTGCTTCCCCACCTCGACGATGTCCAGAAGCTTGGTCGGGTTCGAGTCGAGGTCGATGATGTTGGCCGCCTCGCGTGCCGGCTGGGTGCCGGTGTTCATGGCTACCGCCACGTCGGCCTGGGCCAGTGCGGGCGCGTCGTTGGTGCCGTCGCCGGTCATGGCCACCATGAAGCCGGCCTCCTGGTTCTCCTTGATGAGGCGCAGCTTGTCCTCGGGCTTCGCCTGGGCCAGGAAGTCATCCACCTGAGCCTCGGCCGCGATGGCCGCCGCGGTCAATGGGTTGTCCCCGGTGATCATCACGGTCTTGATCCCCATGCTCCGTAGCTGCTGAAAGCGCTCCTGGATGCCACCCTTGACGATGTCCTTCAGGTTGATCACCCCGAAGATCTCGGCGTCACGGCACACGACCAGGGGAGTGGCGCCGGCTCGGGCGATGCGGTCCACCACGTCGTGAAGCTGGGCAGGAACCGCGGCCGCCCCCACCCCCACCCCCTTCACGAAAGCGACGATGGAGTCGGCGGCGCCCTTGCGGTACCGGCAGCCGGCGGTATCGAGCCCCGAGAGCCGGGTGTCGGCGGAGAAGGCAATTACCCGTGCGTCGGCCGGCGGGGCGTCGGCCTTAAGGCTGCAGCACTTTTTGGCGAGGACCACCACGCTCCTCCCCTCGGGAGTCTCGTCGGCCAGGGAGGCCAGCAGTGCCGCTTCGGCGACCTCGCGCTCGCTGTGGCCGCCCACCGGGACGAACTCCACCGCCTCGCGGTTACCCAGGGTGATGGTGCCGGTCTTGTCCAAAAGGAGCACGTTCACGTCGCCGGCCGCCTCGATGGCGCGGCCGGAAAGGGCGATCACGTTCTTCTGGAAGAGCCGGTCCATGCCGGCGATACCGATGGCGGGTAGAAGCGCCGCGATGGTGGTGGGGGCCAGGCAGACGAAGAGCGCCACCAGGACGGTGAGGGAGACCGGGCTCCCCTTGCCGGCCGCGGCCACGCTGTAGACCGTCAGCGGCCTCAGGTTCAGGCAGACCAGCAAAAAGACCAGGGTGAGCGCGATGAGCAGCACCTCGAGGGCGACCTCGTTGGGGGTCTTGCGCCTCTTGGCACCCTCGATGAGCGAGATCATCCGGTCCAGGAAGGTCTCGCCCGGGTTCGCCGTGATACGCACCACGATGGCGTTGGCGATCACCTCGGTGCCGCCGGTCACCGCACTCCGGTCGCCGCCGGACTCGCGTACCACCGGTGCCGACTCGCCGGTCACTGCCGACTCGTTCACCAAGGCCGCGCCGGCCACCACCTCGCCGTCGCCGGCGATCTGCTCGTGTGCCTCGACCAGGATCAGGTCCCCCTTCTTCAGCTCCTGGGCCGGCACGACTCTGTACGGGGCACCGAACTCGGCGCGCGCCACGAGTTTCGCGGTCACCTCGGTGCGGCTTTTTCTAAGCGAAGCGGCGCGGGCCTTGCCGCGCCCCTCGGCGAGCGACTCGGCGAACGTCGCGAAGATCACGGTGAGCCAGAGCCAGGCCGAAACCTGGCCGGTGAACCAGGCGGGCTCGGGGGTATGGCCCGAAAGTGAGGCTACGAAGGTGACCAGGGTGACGACGCTCGCCAGCTCGACGCAGAACATGACCGGGTTGCGCCACAGGTCGCGGGGATCGAGTTTTCTGAAGGATTCGACCAGGGCCGCCTTGAGAAGCCTTGCGTCGAAAAGGGATACCGGCTTAGGTGCGTGTTTGGACATGGTCAGTTACCTCCCCACCATGACGAGATGTTCCACGATGGGCCCCAGCGAGAGCGCCGGGAAGAAGGTGAGCGCCCCCACGATCAGAATCACCAGGGTGAGCCAGAGCATGAACGGGAGCTTGTCGGTCGGGAGCGTCCCCAGGCTCGCGGGAACGTACTTCTTACCGGCCAGCGACCCGGCCATGGCGAGGGTCGCCACGATGGGGGCGAAACGCCCCAGGAGCATGGCGAGGGCGCCGCAGACGTTGTAGAAGACCGTGTTGGCGTTGAGCCCCGCGAAGGCGCTGCCGTTGTTGTTGGACATGGAGGCAAAGGCGTAGAGCACCTCGGAGAGCCCGTGCGCCCCGGGGTTCGCCATGGATGCCACCGCCGAGGGGACTACCAGGGCGAGAGCGGTGAAGATCAGCACCAGGACGCCCGAGGTGAGCACCGTGACGATGGACATCCACATCTCGCGCACCTCGATCTTCTTCCCCAGAAACTCGGGGGTGCGCCCGATCATGAGACCCGCCACGAAGACCGCGATCACCACGAAGGCCAGCATGGTGTAGAGCCCGGTCCCCACGCCCCCCACAACCACCTCGGACAACAGGATGAGGGAGAGCGGCACCATCCCGCCCAGCGGGGTCATCGAGTCGTGCATGGCGTTCACCGCGCCGCAGGAGGTCCCGGTGCTGGCGGCAGTGAAGAGCGCGCTGCCGGCGATGCCGAAGCGGGTCTCTTTCCCCTCCAGGTTGGCCTGGGTCACCCCCTGGTGGAATACCAGCGGGTCGCCGGCCGACTCCGCCCAGTAGTTGACCGCGACCGCCAGCACCAAAAGGGCCAGCATCACGGTGAGGATCGCCCACCCCTGCCGGGTGTTACCTGCCATCTCGCCGAAACAGTAGGTAAGCCCCGCGCCAATCCAGAGGATCAGGAAAACCTCGACCTGGTTGGTGAGCGGGGTGGGGTTCTCGAAGGGGTGCGCCGAGTTGGCGTTGAAGAAGCCGCCGCCGTTGGTCCCCAGTTCCTTGATGGCCTCCTGGGACGCCACCGGCCCCATGGGGATCGTCACCTCGCTGAGCGGGGCCTTTTCGGTGACCGGGTTCCCCGTGGCGTCCTTGAGCGCGTTCCCCTGCGCGTCCAGCTTCGGCTTGTCGTAGCTGGTCTTTTGCAAAAGCGGCACGGTGCGGTAGCCCCGGAAGTTCTGGATCACCCCCTGGGAGACCAGGAACAGGGCGAAGACCAGCGACAGCGGCAGCAAGAGGTAGAGCGTCGAGCGGGTGAGATCGACCCAACAGTTGCCAAGTTCCGAGCTGCGTCGCCGGACGAAGCCGCGGATGGCGGCGATGGCGACCACGATGCCGCTGGCGGCGGAGAGGAAATTGTGCACCGCAAAGCCGACCACCTGGCTGAAATAGCTCGCGGCGCTCTCGCCCGAGTAGGCCTGCCAGTTGGTGTTGGTCATGAAGCTGATGGCGGTGCTGAGCGCCAGGTGCCAGGAGAACCCCGGCAGCTTTTGCGGGTTCAGGGGGAGCACCCCCTGCAGGAGCAGGATGGCCAGGAGCACGGCTCCTCCGATCAGGTTGAACCAGAGGATCCCGAAGCTGTAGCGGCGCCAGTCCATCTCCCGGTCAGCTTCGACGCCGCAGAGCCGGTAGACGAGCCGCTCGCAGGGGACCAGAAGCGGGGTGAGCAGGGTGGGCTCGCCCGCGAAGACGCGCGCCAGGTAGCTCCCCAGAGGGCGGACCAGGGCCAAAAGCACCAGGAAGAAGATGAGGGTCTGGGTCCATTCGTAGGCGTTCATGGGGCTCCTCCCTCAGCGCTTCAGGTCGGTGATGCGGCTGATCTGCCACGCCGCGCTGGGCCCGTGGAACACCGGGATCTCGCCGGGCCCATAGGGAGGCGGTGCGATGGTGGTGATACCCTCCTCCAGCATGGTGGAGAGCACGTCGCCCGGCGCTTGGTCGGCGAAGTCCTCGCCCTGGTAGCAGCCGGTTTCGTTGTCGAAGAGGTAGATTTTCATGGTCACTCCCGTGCTTTCTGAAGTGGTTCTCCTGACTGTAACGATACCGGCTGAAGGATAAAGATGGTGTTAAAATACCGGGACAAGACGTCAAGAAGGCGTCAATGTTTCTGTCCCGGGCGCACATCGCATCTGTCCCCACCAGATAGTGTACGCACGGCGCAGCTTGGTCAGAGGCATGTGGCCGGCGGGGAAATAACAGTACGGATTCTTTTGCAAGGCATGCAAGCATGGTATAAAAGGTAGCGCGAGAAGGCCGCAGCCTTGAGGAGGGGGGAAACGATGCAGGAAAAAGGACCGGTGGAAAGAGTTCTACGCAACGAAGACGTGCACCAGGTGGTGGCGGAGATCCCGGAGGGGCACCAGCACCTGCGCCTGACGGTGACCCTGGCCGACGGCAGCTCGCTTACCTTCCAGGAGGCCACCGTGGCTGCCGTGGTGCGTGCCTACGTCGCGGTGAAGACGCACCCGCTAAGAAAGCGCGCGGTGCTGACCGGGCGCCTGGTGCGGGAGCGCAAGGAGGGGTACGCCGAGTGGCAGCTCGTGGAAGGAGGGTAGGGGAGCGCTTCCCTGCTACTTCTCTTGGGCTCCTTCCCCGCCCGACGCTCCGGTCTCCTCCTTGAGCCGGGTGGTCACCCGCACCTCGCCGGTGATGGTCCTATGCACCGGGCAGTGCTCGGCGATCTCCACCAGGCGTTGGCGCTGGTCCTCGTCCAACTCTCCTATCAGTTCCAGCTCCCGCTCGATCAGGTCGATTTTCGCACCGGGTTCCGGACAGTCCCGGCAATCGTCGGCGTGCACCTTGCGGTGCGACAGCCTGACCACCGCCTCCTCGAGGGGCCAACCCTTGCGCTTCGCGTACATCTGCACGGTCATCCCGGTGCAGGCACCCAGGGCCGCCAGGAGGTACTCGTACGGGGACGGCCCCTCGTTTCCCCCGCCGTAGCTGAGCGGCTCGTCCGCCACCAAGGGGTAGCCGTTGGCGAAGATCTCGGTGCGAAAGGCCCCGGCGAAGGTGTGGGCGGTGACCCGGTTGTCGAGCCGCGGCGCCGGCTCCGCGGTCAGCAGCTCTGGCTCGCTTTGGCTGAGGTAGCGCCCGGCCCAGGCGGCGATGAGCTCCCCCGCATAGCGCGAATCGCGGTGCTCGCTCATCAGGTGGTCGGCCGGGTCCAGCGAGACGAAGCTCTTGGGGTGCTGTGCTGCCCGGTAGATCTCCGCGGCATTGGAGATCGGCACGATCTCGTCCTTCGGCGAGTGCAGCACCAAAAGCGCCGCATTGAGCCGTTGCAAGGTCACCTCGGGCTGCTGGGCCTCCAAATCTTCCAGAAGCTCCT
The DNA here is from genome assembly GCF_014193515.1 of Geomonas silvestris. Taxonomy (GTDB): domain Bacteria; phylum Desulfobacterota; class Desulfuromonadia; order Geobacterales; family Geobacteraceae; genus Geomonas; species Geomonas silvestris. The sequence goes on from NZ_BLXX01000009.1 coordinate 161,612, forward strand.
TCCTGATGGTGAAGCTGCGCCCGGCAATCTCCACCGTCGCCTCTCCCTCCTTCTCGATGCGCGCCGCCGATGCGCCCAGAAGCCCGCGCAGGTGGGCCGGCCGGAACGGGGCCGCGATGCTCACCACGCCGCGCACCGACGGGATTTCCGCCGCTGCCGCCAAAACCGCCGCGCCCCCCAGCGAGTGCCCGATCAAGAGCTGCGGCGCCTGGTAGCTCTCCTCCAGATAGCGCGCCGCGGCTAGGACATCGGTCACCTCAGACGAGAAGGTGGTGGCGGAAAATTCCCCCTCGCTCTCCCCCAGGCCGCTGAAATCGAAGCGGAGCACGGCGATGCGCCGGCTGGAGAGCGCCCGGCTGATCTGCACCACCGCGGTCAGGTCTTTCGTGCAGGTGAAGCAGTGGGCGAAGATGGCGTAGGCGAGCGGCCGCTCGTCCTCGGGAAGCTCCAGCCGGGCGGCCAGCCGCTCCCCCTGCCGGTTCACGAAGCTGATCCTCTGTGTTCTCATGGCATCCCCTCGTTATTCCCCTGCGGCCTGGTCCGCCAGGCGCGTGGCGAGCCCAACCAGATCCTTGCCGCGCTCGAGCCCGCTCAAGAAGCGCTCCGGGATTCCGGAAAGCCCCGTCTGGGCCCCGACCAGGGCTCCGGTCAGGATGGCGCGAGCCTGGTTCTGCCCGCCGCCGTTCACCGCGTGCAAGACCGCCGACTCGAAATCGTCGTGAAAGCGGGCCGCCAGGTAGTAGGCCGCCGGGAGCTGGTGGTAAATGGCGCAGGGCATGCCGTAGACGAGGGAGACCTTCCAGGCGGGCTCGATGCGGATTTCCGGGTCGGCCGCGGCCTGCGCCATGTAGCTCGGGGTAAGCAGCGCGTCGGGCGAGGCGAACTTCCCCACCCGCGGCGGGTCCGGGGCCCCCGGCCGGGGCGGCCCCAGGTTGTCGCTGGTCACCGCGTGGAAGGGGAGGGCACCCTCCTTGACGAGCTTCATGAGCTTCATGGAGAGCTGCGCGTCGAGGCGGTGCCCCTCAACCAACATCCCCAGCACCGCCCCGTAGGCCACGGTCATCGAGACGACGGTGGCGTCGTTCTGGGTGAGCGCGGTGTTCGCCGCGACGCTCTGCGCGAGCCTCGCCGGGTCCCGGGCGTAGCGCACCGCGAGGGCGAGGGTGCGCTCGATCGCCTCGGTGGTGTCGGCATGCCCGCCGGTCTCCCCCCAGGGGAGGTTCTGCTCGACCCGGCGCCGGTACAGCTCGCGGATCGACTGGCTGGTGTAGCCCCCCGGCCCGCTGATGGGGGTGCCGTCCAGAAGCGGCAGGAGCTCCTGGTCCATCCGGTAGCAGAAGTCGGCCTCGTCGTAGCCGCCGCGCTCCGCGAGCGACTGAACCGTGAGCCCCAGGATATACCCCGCCTGGGAGAGCTGGCCCGCTTTGAGCCCGGCGTGGTAGCGCCCCGGCCGGGGTTCGGTGTAGCCGTCGATCCACTCGCCGTAATCCCGGCGCAGCTCGCCTAGGTCGTAGTACCAGTGGGGCCCCAGCCCCAGTGCGTCGCCGATGAAGGCGCCCATCAGGGCTCCCGCGGCGCGGTCTTTCAATGATGTCTGCTGCATCTCATACCTCCCGAGTCTGGTGATTCTGTCTCGCCGAGCACTGTCAATGCCTCTCGCGGTGTCTCATTCTGATCCGAAACTGGTGATTGATTCGGATCGGCAACCGGCACAGCGAACGGGCCCTCTGCCGATTATACCATCCGCAGCTGAATGAGAGGTGGCTGAGCACTAGTGACGAGCCTTTTGTTTGTGTTCTGAGCTTGCGGCTCGGCAGGTGATGAGGCGCAAGCTCGATCGGCAGCTCAAGGTATGCTGCTGCACCGAAACGTTGAGAGAAGGGTGCCGCAACGACGATCAATGCTGTGGATCTCGCGGGCGTGCAGGTGGGTAGGGCAAGCCCCCGCGCCGATGCCGCCGGTGAGCCGCCTGCCGCACCGCTGGCGCGGCTGCCACGGGGAAGCTGCCCCTCCCCCACACAACTCGGCCACCCCGTTGGAATCTTTACGGTAGTCAGGTAAAATCGTTGCTGTGCCTGGAGAGGACCGGCAGAGCCCGTCATCTAAAATCAGTTTATGAGTAAGTGGAAAACTTACGACCCGAGATTGTCTCCCTGATTTTGCTGTTCTGCCTTGTCTTTGTTTTCCGAATGCAGTAATAGCAGAGTGAACGTGCTGTCCTTTTCCTTCAGGACTCAGCCGCAACTGCCATAGTAAGCAGAGAGATGGTTTATTAACGAGTGTTTGGTTCGATCAGCAACGGGGTGCCCATGTTTCAGACCCTTTCCCGCAAGTCGGTTCTTGCCCTCGCTTTTGCCGTTGCGCTCGTCATCTTCCTGGTGATCGGTTGGCAGGTCCACAGCAGCATGGAGGGGGTGCGCGAGGCCGACCAGTTGGAGAACCACACCTACCAGGTGCTCTCCGAGGTGGATCTGCTCTTTTCGGCGGTAAAGGACGCCGAGACCGGGCAGCGCGGTTTCATCATCACCGGGATGGACGAATACCTCGAGCCCTACCACGCCTCCTTGAGTTACATCACCACCAAAGAGCACTCGCTCAGAAACCTCACCAAGGACAACCCGCGCCAGCAGGACCGGCTGGACCGCATCGAGACCCTGATACGCAAGCGCCTGGAGATCCTGGACCAGGTGATCGAGGCGCGCCGCCTCAAGGGACTCCAGGCCGGCGTGCAGCTCATCGTGACCCATTCCGGCAGGATCATCATGGACCAGATCCGCGCCGAAGTGGACGACTTCCGCCGGACCGAGAAGCAGCTTCTCGAGGAGCGCTCCCAGGCGAAGTCGGCGAGGCTCTCCCGGACCCTCGCCATCTTCGAGGCGGGGACGGCGGTGAGTTTCGCCATCCTGGTGGTGATCTTCGTCATGCTCACCCGGGAGATCACCCAGCGCAGCCGGACCGAGCAGGACCTCGAGGTGCAAAACGAGCAGTTGCGGGCGGTCCGGGACCGGGAACAGGCCCAGAACTGGGTCAAGGGGGGGCTCAACGAGCTGAACCAGCTCCTGACCGGGGACAAGCCCCCCTCCGCCCTCTCGGGGGATGGCCTCACCTTCATCGCGAGCTACCTCAAGGCCGGTGCCGCCGCACTCTACCTCTACGACGACCGCAGCAACCTCCTGAAGATCGCCGCCAACTACGCCTATACCCAGGGGCGGGCGCTCCACGACAGCATCGACCTGGGCGAGGGGGTGGCCGGCGAAGCCGCACGGGAGAGCCGTATGCTGGTACTCGACGAACTGCCGCCGGGCTACCTGATGATCGGCTCGGCGCTGGGGGAGGCGGTGCCGCGCTCCCTGGTCGCCTTGCCGCTCACCCAGGACCAGCGCCTGGTCGGGGTCCTGGAACTGGCGAGCTTTCGAAACTTTAGCGACCTGGAACTCGATTTCCTCACCGGGGCGGCGGAGATCGTCGCCGTGGCCCTGAACGTGAGCCAGGCCCGCCAGCAGGTGAACGAACTTTTGCTGCAGAGCCAGACCCAGGAAGAGGAGTTGCGGGTGCAGCAGGAGGAGCTGCAGCAAAGTAACGAGGAACTCGAGGAGCGGGCCCAGCTGCTCGAGCAGCAGCGCGCCCAGATCCAGGCCAAGAACCGGGAGATCGAGCAGGCGAGCCAGGATCTGGCCCAGAAGGCCAGGGACCTGGAACAGGCGAGCAACTACAAATCCGAGTTCCTCGCCAACATGTCCCACGAGCTGCGCACCCCGCTCAACAGCCTCCTGATCCTCTCGGGGCAGCTCCAGGAAAACCGGGAAGGGAACCTCACCGCCAAGCAGGTGGAGTACGCGGCCACCATCAAGGGGGCCGGCAACGACCTCTTGCACCTTATAAACGACATCCTCGACCTCTCCAAGGTCGAGGCGGGGCGCCTGGAGTTCGTGTTCCGCGACAGCAACCTCGCCGAACTGTGCGAGCAGGTCGCGGCTGCCCTCAAGCCGCAGGCCGACCTGAAGGGGCTCTCCTTCGCGACCCGGCTCGAGCCGCAGCTTCCGGAGCGGGTCGTCCTGGACGAGCAGCGCACCCAGCAGGTATTGAAAAACCTCCTCTCCAACGCCATCAAGTTCACCCTCCAGGGAGGGGTGACGCTCAGGGTGTACCTCCCGGAGCGCGGCCGCAACCCGCTGCCGGTCCCCGCGGTCGCCTTCGAGGTAAAGGACACCGGGATCAGCATCCCCCCCGAAAAGCACGAGGCGGTCTTCCAGGCCTTCCGCCAGGCGGACGGCTCCACCAGCCGCAAGTTCGGCGGGACCGGGCTCGGGCTCTCCATCTCGCGGCAGCTGGCGCGCGGCATGCACGGCGAGATCCTCTTGGAGAGCGAGCCGGATAAGGGGAGCACCTTCACCTTCTACCTGCCGCTGGACGCCGAGTCGGCCGGTGCCTTCCACCCACCCGCCGCAGCGCCGGCTCCTGCCGGTCCGGCGGCAGATGCGGCCCTCGCGGCGCCGCCTTTGGGGGACGACCGGGACCGGGTGGCTCCGGGAGACCGCTGCATCCTGATCGTCGAGGACGACCTCGGCTTCGCCCAGCTTTTGCTCGAGAAGGTGCACGAGCGCGGCTTCGCGGCCATCGTGGCGGCCGACGGCCCAAGCGGCGTGGCGCTCGCCGAGCGCTACCTGCCGAGCGCCATCCTGCTCGACGTGCTGCTTCCGGGGTTGGACGGCTGGGGGGTGATGCAGAGGCTCACCGACAACCTGCGTACCCGGCACATCCCGGTGCACTTTCTCACCTGCCTGGAGGAAAAGCAAAAGGGGCTCGCCATGGGGGCGATCGGTTTCGGCACCAAGCCGCTCACCCTGGAACAGCTGGACCGCACCCTGGCCGCCCTCGAGGATGCCGTCGAGCGGACCCTGGGCAGACTGCTCATCGTGGAGGACGACCCGGCCGAGGCCAAGGCGCTCACGGCCCTTTTGGAAGGGCGCGACATCGCCATCACCCGGGCGGAGAGCGGCCGCGAGGCGATCGAGCTCCTCGGGCGCGAGAGCTTCGACTGCGTGGTGCTCGATCTGGGGCTCGCCGACATGTCCGGCTACCAGGTGCTCGAACACCTGCACAACCAGGGGGAGGGGCGCCGGGTACCGGTCATCATCCACACCGGCCAGGAGCTCAGCCCCGAGGAGACCGCCCGGCTGCAGCGCTACGCCGAGAGCGTCATCATCAAGGGGGCCAAGAGCCCGGAGCGGCTCCTGAACGAGGTCACCCTGTTCCTGCACGTGATGGAGAGCCGGCTCCCCCCCGAGAAGCAGCGCATGATCCGGACCACCCTGGACAACGAGACCCTCCTGGCGGGGAAAAAGGTGCTCGTGGTGGACGACGACATGCGCAACGTCTTCTCCCTGGCGAGCGCCCTGGGCGAGAAGGGGATGCTGGTGGTCGAGGCGGAGAACGGCCGGGATGCGCTGGAGCGGCTCGCCGAGGAGCCGGACGTCGACATCGTGCTCATGGACATCATGATGCCCGAAATAGACGGCTACCAGGCGACCCGGCTGATCCGGCAGGACCCCCGTTTCAGCCGGCTGCCGGTCATCGCGCTGACCGCCAAGGCGATGAAGGGGGACCGGGAGGCCTGCCTGAAGGCGGGTGCCAGCGACTACATCACCAAGCCCGTGGACCTGGACCGGCTTTTGTCCCTGCTCAGGGTCTGGCTCTACCACCAGGGGTGACGCGGCATGCCGGGGACGCTCAACCTGCAGCAGGCGGCCGAGCTGGGGCGCCTTTTGGCCGACCTGGCCCGGGTCTACGGCTACGACTTCCGGGACTACGCCGAGGCATCGCTGAGGCGCCGGCTGCTTTTGTGGCTCGCCGCTTCCGGGTTCGGCTCCTTCGAGACGGCGCGCCGGGCACTTTTGCGGGACCCCGCGCTCTTCGAGGGGCTCTTGGACGGCGTCACGGTGAACGTCTCGGAGATGTTCCGGGACCCCCAGGTGTTCAAGCTGTTGCGCGAGCAGGTGGTGCCGCATCTCGCCACCTACCCGTTCGTGAAGATCTGGCATGCCGGCTGCGCGAGCGGCGAGGAGGCCTACTCGATGGCCATCCTGTTGGACGAAGAGGGGCTCAAGGGTCGCTACCGGATCTACGCTACCGACATCAACCAGAAGGTGCTGAAGACGGCCCAGGACGGCATCTTCCCGCTCTCGGGGATGCGGCTTTACACCCAGAACTACCAGAAGGGGGGCGGCCGGGGCGCCTTCTCGGACTACTACACGGCGGGCTACGACCACGCCCTTTTGAGCGCTGCACTAAAGGAAGGGATCGTGTTCGCCCAGCACAACCTGGCGGTCGACGGCTGCTTCGGCGAGATGCAGTTCGTCCTCTGCCGCAACGTGCTCATCTACTTCAAGCAGTCCCTTAGGCGCCGGGTCCTGGAACTCTTCGACTCGAGCCTCACTCCCGGAGGCTTTCTCTGCCTGGGGACCAAGGAGACGCTGGCAGGCAGCGAGCTGGCCCCCCGGTACCAGGAGCTGGCCCCGCGCAGCCGGGTCTATCGGAAACGCTATGGGTAGGTATCGCGCCATAACGATGGGGGTATCGACCGGCGGCATGGCCGTATTGAGGGCGCTCCTCGGCGCGCTCCCGGCCGATTTCCCGCTGCCGGTACTGGCGGTGCAGCACGTAAGCCCGCTTTCGGGGGGAGAGCTGGCTCTGCTGCTGGACGAGACCTGCGCTATCCGGGTCAAGGAGGCCGACGACCAGGAGGTCCCGACCGGCGGGACGGTGTACCTCGCGCCGGCCAACTACCATCTGCTCCTGGAACCCGAGGGGAGCCTGGCGCTTTCCCTGGACCCGCCGGTCAACTTCTCCCGCCCCTCGATCGACGTCCTCTTCGAATCGGCGGCCGAAGCGCTGGGGGATGCGCTGATCGGGGTGGTGCTCTCCGGGGTGGGATCCGACGGTAGCCGCGGCTTGCGCTGCATCAAAGAGCGCGGCGGCACCGCGGTGGTGCAGGACCCGGCGGACGCCATCGCCCCGGGGATGCCCCTAAACGCCCTGAAACTGGTGACGCCGGACTACCGGCTCACCCTGGCCCAGATGCCCCAGCTCTTCATCACCCTTTCGGAACAGTGAGACCGTCATGCCCAGCTTCCAGAACATACCCGTACTGATCGTCGACGACCGCCCCGAGAACCTGGTCTCGCTCCAGGAGCTTTTGCGCGACCTGGAACTGGACCTGGTGCAGGCCCACTCCGGCAACGAGGCGCTGCGCCAGGCCCTGCACCACGACTTCGCCCTGGTGCTTTTGGACGTCCAGATGCCGGAGATGGACGGATTCGAAACGGCGGAACTGCTGCGCCGCAACCCCAAGACCCGCCACTTCCCCATCATCTTCGTCACCGCCGGACTGCGCGAGGAGCGCCACCTCTTCAAGGGGTACGAAGCGGGGGCGGTCGACTACCTCATGAAACCGATCGAGCCGGAGATCCTGCGCAGCAAGGTGCGGGTCTTCTGCGAGCTGTACCGCCAGCGCCGGGAGCTCGAACGGGTCAGCCTGGAGCTTGAGCGCAAGCACGAGGAGCTCAAGCTCAAGCACGAAGAGCTGGCCCAGCAAAACCGCAAGCTGCAGGACACCTACCAGGAGCTCGAGGAGGAGACCGCGCAGCGTCTTTTGGCCGTCGAGGAGCTGCGCCACAAGGACCAGATCATGCTGCACCAGGGGCGTATGGCCGCCATGGGGGAGATGCTCAACAACATCGCCCACCAGTGGCGCCAGCCGCTCAACGTGCTGGGGCTCAAGATCCAGGAGCTCGGACTGAGCTACGACCTGGAGGAGCTCACCCCGGAGCAGCTGCACAGAAACATCAACAAGGTCATGGAGATCCTGCGGCACATGTCGCAGACCATCGACGACTTCCAGAACTTCACCGCCCCCGACAAGGAGAAGTGCCGGTTCAGCGGCAAGGAGGTGGTGGAGAAGACCCTCTCCCTGATCGGGGAGAGCTTCCGCGCCAAGGGGGTCGTGGTGAGCGCCGAGTCCTGCGACGAGGTTACCATCTTCGGTTACCCCAACGAATACCGCCAGGTGCTGCTCAACATCCTGATGAACGCGAAAGACGCGCTGGCGGAGCGGCACACCGAGGGTGCCCGCATCGTGGTGCGCCTGTGGCGGGAGGGGGAGCGCTCGTTGCTCACGGTGACCGACAACGCCGGAGGGATCGCCGACGAGATTATGGACCGGGTGTTCGATGCCTACTTCACGACCAAGGATCTGGGGAAGGGGACCGGTTTGGGGCTTTTCATGTCCAAGGTGATCATCGAGAAAAACATGGGGGGGCGTCTTTCGGTGCACAACGTCCCCGAAGGCGCGGAATTCAGGATCGAGGTCTGATATGGAAGGTGCCGAGAAGAGAGCCGTTTGCCTCCTCGTGGTTGAGGACGATCCGGAGACCCGCAGCACCATCAGTTCGGTAGTGGCACGGCGCTTCCCCGACATCACCGTCCGCGTCGCCGAAAACGGTCAGGTCGGGCTCGAGCTCTGCAAGGAGTTCAGGCCGGTCCTGGTCATCACCGACATCAACATGCCGGTCATGGACGGGCTGCGCATGATCGAGGAGATCCGCGCGGTGCGCGAGGAGACCAGGTTCATCGTGATGACCGGCTACAGCGACCGCTACCACGTGGAGAACTCGAGCCAGCTCGGCATCAGCGGTTTCCTGGTGAAACCGGTCGACCTGCGCGAGCTCTTTACCGCGAGCGAGAAGTGCCTGAAGGAGTTGCGGCACCCCGACAGCTGAAGCACCCGCTTGGGTCTTTCGCTGCGGCTGGCGGCACCGCACCGGTCCCCGCCCGCAGCATGTTGCGCTCCGCTGGCCGGATGGCGTGCTCCGCCGCCAGTTTCCCCGCCCGCTCTTCCCCCGCCCAAGCTTTTACCCTATTTTTACATCTCTCCTGCCACAGTTTCGCGTATCATTAAAACCCAGCCGCTGCGCAACGCAGCGCGCCGGAGATGCGGGTGCGCGGTCTCCGGTGTCCCTATAACCCCTGCCTGCCGGCCGGAGCCCGGTTGCTGGCGAACCGGCACCGGGGCGCGCCGATTTTTTCCACCACAAGGAGTCTACCGAGCATGAGCGTCATCGAAGTAAGTGAAGAGATCCGCCGCAACTTTCACCTCTTTTGGGACAACTTCCCCAGTGCCGTTACCTTGGTCTACAAGGACCGCACCATCGTGGAGGCGAACACCGTCGCCCTGCAGCAGGGGTACCCGGTGGGGACCAAGTGCGTCGAGCTGGGGGAGAAAAAGCACCATGCCGGCTGCCGCGCGAACGTCGCCCTGCGCGAAAAGAAAGGGGTGCGCGAGGTTGGCTACTACGATTTCCTCGACAAGGTGATCGACGGGTACTGGGTCCCGCTGGCGGGGTCCGAAGACCTCTACGTCCACTTCGGCATCGACATCACCGATTACGCCGCTGATCGGATGTTCCCGGCGAAAGCCGGCAGCGAGTGCGATTCCTGCTCCTGCAGCTGCGGCTGATCCTTTACCCCACGCGGAGGCTGCCGAAGCTTGAGCGACACTTCGGCAGCCTCGCCCCCCTGCTGGCCTCCCGCTGTTACCACCTGGCAACCGAACAGTTCCCCCGTTTCGCCGCTTCCCCGCGTCGCAAGGCGCAGCGCAAAGCCGCATGCTCGCTGCCTTCTCGTGCTCACCCGCAGACTCGATCGACCTACCGAAAAAATACCCTTGACAAGAACCTCAAAGGTGATTAGTTTAATATCAAACGATATGATGTTAACTTAAAGGGGCAGCCATGAGCGACACGAACCTGAAAAGCCTGGCACTTGGTACCTACACAAAGCTGATGCGCGCGGCCGAGTCGGCAACCAACCGCACCAGCAAGGTGATGACCGCGGCGGGTCTCACCATAAGCCAGTTCGGCGTGCTGGAAGCGCTCTACCACAAGGGACCGCTCTGCCAGCGCGACATCGCCGCCAAGATCCTGAAGAGCACCGGCAACATCACCCTGGTCATCGACAACCTGGAGAAAAACGGCTTGGTGCGGCGCGAGCGGGACAGCGAAGACCGTCGCTTCCTGACCGTGCACCTCACCGAGGCGGGGACCGGGCTGATCGCCAAGGTCTTTGCCGACGTGGAGGCCGCCATCGTCGCCGACCTCGCCACCCTCACGGCAGAGGAGCAGGAAACTCTCGGCCGCCTCTGCAAGAAACTCGGGTTGAAAGGCGCAGCCTGAGCCGGCTAAAAAAATTTGGCCAAGTAGTTTAATATTGAATCGATTAACATCTAACCAAAGCTGACGCAGCGTCGGCACCATCAAAAGGAGAAACACCATGAAACGCACCATCGCAGCAGTAGCCACCGTCGTCACCCTGTCCCTCCCCAGCTTCGCCTTCGCCTCCACCTGGAGCATCGACCCGGAACACTCGAACATCGGGTTCAAGGTCCGTCACATGATGGTATCCAACGTCAAGGGGAGCTTCGAGAAGGCCGGCGGGACCGTTGAGATCAACGACAAGGACATCACCAAGTCGAAGGTTGAAGTGAACATCGACACCAACTCGGTGAACACCAACATCGCCAAGCGCGACGCCCACCTGCGCGGACCCGACTTCTTCGACGCCGCCAAGTACCCCACCATGACCTTCGTCTCGAAGAAGGTGGCCAAGGCCGGCAAGGACAGGCTGAAGGTGACCGGCGACCTCACCCTGCACGGGGTGACCAAGCAGGTGGTGCTGGACGTCGAGGGGCCCAGCAAGGAGAGCAAGGATCCCTGGGGCAACATCCGCAAGGGGGCTACCGCCAGCACCAAGATCAGCCGGAAGGACTTCGGCCTGGTCTACAACGCGGCGCTGGAAACCGGCGGAGTGGCAGTGGGTGACGAGGTAGCCATCACCCTCGAGATCGAGATGATCAGGAAGTAAGGCAGGTCACCACGCGGGAGGCCTGCACGAGGAGGCACGACCATGGTACGCATCAGAAGAGCAGCAGAGCGCGGCCATGCCGATCACGGCTGGCTCGACACCTACCACACCTTTTCCTTCGCGGATTACTACGATCCGGAGCAGATGGGCTTCCGGTCGCTCAGGGTGATCAACGAGGACCGGGTGCAGCCTGGGGTAGGATTCCCCAGCCACCCGCACCGGGACATGGAGATCCTCTCCTACGTCCTGGAAGGGGAGCTGGCCCATCGCGACAGCATGGGGAACGGCTCGGTGATCCGGCCCGGCGAGATTCAGCGCATGAGCGCCGGCACCGGGATCACCCACAGCGAGTTCAACCCGTCCAGAAAAAGCGGGGTGCACTTCCTGCAGATCTGGATCCTGCCGGCCACGCCGGGGATTACCCCGGGCTATGAGCAGAAGGCCTTCAGCGCGGCGGAGAAAGAAGGGGTGTTGCGCCTGATCGCCTCGCCGGACGGACGGGACGGCTCGGTCAGCATCCACCAGGACGCGCACCTCTTCACGACGCTCCTCGAGCCGGGTAGCGAGTTGGGCCACCCGTTGCAGAAAGGGCGGCATGCCTGGGTCCAGGTGGTAAGCGGCGAAGTGCTGGTGAACGGTCATCTGTTGCGGGGAAGCGACGGTGCCGCCTTAAGCGGCGAGGAGCTTGTGCTGCTGACCGGCAGGCAAAAAGGCGAGGTGCTGCTTTTCGATCTGGCTTGAAAGGGGTCCCGGCGGGCAGGAAAACTGCCGGTAGGGAGAGGTGGGAGGAGGGGCGTCGAGCTCCTCCTCCGCTTGTTGCAGGAGGACGTTATGAACCAGAAATTTCCGGCACTTTTCGTGTCGCACGGTGCACCCAGCATGGTCATCGAACCCTGCCCCACCCGCAGCTTCCTGGAGCGGCTCGGGGAGAAGCTGGGAACGCCTGCCGGCATCGTCTGCGTTTCGGCACATTGGACCACGAGGGAGCCCCGGGTCACCACGCATCCCCATCCCCCCACCATCCACGACTTCGGCGGCTTCGCCGAGGAACTGCACCACCTGGAATACCGGGCGCCGGGCAACCCGCAGTTGGGTGAGCGGGTGCTCTCGCTGCTCGGGGAGCACGGCCTTGGCGGAGAGCCGGACCCGGTGCGCGGCTACGATCACGGAGCCTGGTCTCCGCTTATGCTGATGTACCCGCAGGCGCAGGTGCCGCTGGTCGAGCTCTCGGTGCAGCCCCATCTGGGTCCCGAGCACCATCTCGAGCTCGGAAGGGCGCTTGCAGCGCTGCGGGACGAGGGGATCCTGGTCCTGGCCAGCGGGTCTACCACCCACAACCTGGCGGATTTCTTCGGCCGCAGTCTCGATGCAGCGCCGCTTTCCTATGCGCGGGACTTCGCTCAGTGGCTCAAAGAGGGGATCGAAGCGGGGCGTGTGGGGGATCTTCTGGCGTACCGGGAGCGGGCGCCCGAGGCCGTCAGGAACCACCCGACTCCGGAGCACCTGCTGCCGTTATTCGTGGCGCTGGGGACGGGAGGTAAAGGGCGCCAGATCCACGACGCCTACACCTACGGTGCCCTCTCGATGGCGGCCTTCAGGTGGGATTGACGGGAAGTGCAGTCGGGTAGCGGCACTCCCCGGGGGGAGCGGCGGGGGGGGGGCGGTCTCGAGCTGGAAAGAGCTACAGCATCAGGTCCAGCCGTTCCTTGAGCCAGTGGTAGGTGGCCGGCCAGCGGAAGACTTCCGGCATGAAGAGGATGGCCCCGCCGTTATCGCCGCGCTCCAAGGCGGTGACGATGGCGNGTGCAGTCGGGTAGCGGCACTCCCCGGGGGGAGCGGCGGGGGGGGGGCGGTCTCGAGCTGGAAAGAGCTACAGCATCAGGTCCAGCCGTTCCTTGAGCCAGTGGTAGGTGGCCGGCCAGCGGAAGACTTCCGGCATGAAGAGGATGGCCCCGCCGTTATCGCCGCGCTCCAAGGCGGTGACGATGGCGTGGTTGTCGGCGGGATCGCCAGGCGGACAGAAGATCTGAAGCTGGCGGGCCAATTCGTTGTGGTAGATCATGGCAAGCTCCGGTACTCCGGTCTTTGGGACCAGGGTACAACCGTTTTTCTTGATAACCGTATCGGCGTCTGTGCGAGCAGCTTTAATTATCAATCGTGCACTTCGGGCGAAAAAAGGTAGGCCGGGGCTCTCCTGCAAAAAAGAGAAAGGACCGAATTGCTCCGGCCCCTCCTGGTTACACGTGCCTGTCCTACTTGTTGTGATCGGACTTGATGAATACTGCTACCTGACTGGTGATGACAACGGCTGACAGTACGGCGATCGAAATGAGCATCACTGACACAAAGTTCCCCATAGCTTCCCTCCTCTGGCAGCCCTTCGTGAGAGCTGCTCTCTGTTCTTCACATCGTAGTTGATTGCTGTCCTTGCAGGACATCTGCTCGGATTGTGCCAATCTTAAACTATTGAAATTACGGAATGACATCTCCTTCGGAGAGATGCCGTTGTGCAGCGGAAAGTGCCCTGCTGTTCAAGGTTTGCACCCCGTCGGCCGGCTCAAGAAGAGACGAGGCTCGCGAGCACCCGGCAGCTCAGCCGTTCATTTGCCTTGACAGCATCGCCGTCGAGGCTCGATAGTGTGCTGCCGGATCACCCGACCTGTAGATTTTCCCGACTCTTTCCCCGCGCGACCATGACCCACGACAAGGAACATTTCGGCCCTTTCCTGCTGCTCTGCCTGATCGGCTTCGCGGCGTTTTTCTGCGCGTACCTGCGCATCCCGGTGCTCCCCCTTTTGGCGGCCCACCTCGGGGCGGGGCCGGCACAGGTAGGGATGATCAACGGCGCCTTCATGCTCACCACCGGGCTCCTCTCCATTCCCGCCGGGTTAGTGGCCGACCGCATCGGGCGCCGCACCCCGATCGTCGTCGGGCTCGCGCTGACCGCGGTCTCTTCGCTCCTGGTCACCCAGTGCCAGGCACCGGTGCAGATGGCGCTGGCCTACCTCCTCTTCGGGGCGGGGCTGGCGGCCTTCGCGCCGGGGATGCTCTCGCTGGTAGCCGACCTGGTGCCGGCACACCGGCTGGGGCAGGCCTACGGCTGGTACACCACGGCGATCTACATCGCCATGACCCTGGGGCCTGCCTCGGGCGGCTGGCTCGCCAAGGCCTGGGGGCTGCGCCAGGTCTTCCTCTTTTCGGGAAGCGCGCTGCTCGCCGTGATCCTGCTCGCCCTCCTGGCGCTCCCTCAAGGCCCTCCCCGGCACTGCAGCGAACTCCACGCGGTGCTCGCCGGAACCTTGGGGCTCGTTCGGGACCCTCGCCTGGCGGGGTGCCTTCTGGCCACCGCCGGCAGCTGCGTCGGGTTCGGCGTCTTTCTCACCTTCCTGCCGCTCTACGCCTCGCAGCACGGACTGGACCCGGCCCAGGTCGGCCTCGTCTTCGCGGCGCAGGCGGTGACCAACGTGGTGGGGCGCATCCCGCTGGGGACCCTCGCCGACCGTGTCGACCGGCGCACCCTGGTGGCGGCAGGCCTCGCCTGTCTCGCCCTGGCCCTCAGCGTGCTCGGCCAGGTGACCGGTCTCTGGGCGCTCGTGGGGTGTGCGGTCCTCATGGGGGTCGGCATGGCGCTCACTTTTACCTCTATCGGCGCGCTCATCGCCGAACTGGTCCCGGCGCTGAAGCGCGGCTTGGCGATGGGGATGTACAACAGCTGCATCTACCTGGGGATGATGTCCGGGTCGACGGCCCTGGGGCTCGCCCTGAAGCGGGTGGGGTACCCTGCCGGCTTCGCCTTAGCCGGCGCTAGCTCGCTCTGCGCGCTGGTGCTCTTCCTTGCGCTGTTGCGCGGCAAAAAGGGCACGGCCGCGGCGGAGTCTTAGGCCGGGCGGGTGAGCTGATCCAAGGCTGGGATAGCAACTGCCCCAGGCTTGGTGGGCCTTCAGCCGGCATGGCGTTTGCGAGCCGAACGGTTGGCGGGGCGTGTCGAGGAGTCAGGAAGGGCCGGGTAAGAGCGCTTGGCTCAAGGGGAGAAGAGGCTCGCGCGCGGGGAGAGCGGGAAGCGGTTTTTGGGGGGGCAAGGGCGAAGGTGGGTTCGCCCTGCCTGGATCGTCTCGGCGCTGCAGGACCGCGGATATCGGCTGCCGGAAATGGCCGTTCGGCACCGTCCGCGGCACAGGGCCTCCTACAGCTTTTCCTTCACGCTGCGTACCTTGTCTTCCATGCTCTGCTCGCGGTCGGTACGGGTCCCGGCCTTGATGGTCGTGGTGATGCGCGGCGCACCCATCTCGTGCACCACCTCGTGGCAGCGCTTCACCGCGGCGAACACCGCGTCCCATTCACCTTCGATGCTGGTTCCATAGGAGTGCAGCTCGCTTTTAAGGCCGCTGTCGGCTAAAACCTTCTGGCAGGCGGCGATGTAGGGCGAGAGCGATACCCCCACTCCGAGGGGCACCAGGCACAGGTCGATGAGGACTTTCATGGCAGTCTCCTTGTCGGTTGGTGGACCGGCGCCGGGCCGTAGCGGCTCTCTGCCGGGGTGCGCTGGCGTTCATTCCGTGTACGGCAGAGTCAGTAATCCAGCGGCCAGTATACGTTATCTGCCGTTCGAGCTCAACTGTTTCGACCCGGCCCTCCCGTTTCGCCCGGTGCCTTTGGCGGGCGGACCTTCCTCACGGAAACTTTCAGGCCGGCCAGCGCGGTCACCTCGACCCGGTCACCCCGGGCGATCGGCTCCGCCCCCTCGGCATTCCAGTACTCGCCGCGGATCAGCACCTTCCCCTCGGGCCGCAGCTCGGTTGCCGCGATCCCCTCGGCGCCGATCATAGCCTCCTTCCCGGTGACCGGCTTTTGCCGGTAGGCCTCCACTCCCTTGGCGACTACCACCACGAAAAAGAGCGTAGTGACGGTCACGGTCGCCACGATCACCCCGAGCGACAGGCGCAGGCCGGGCTCTGGGGAGGGGAACAACAATAGCGAGCCGAGTATCAGCGAGATCACGGCAGCGATGGCGAGGATGCCGTGGGAGACGATCTTGATCTCGGCGATGAACAGGATGATGGCCAAAAGGATGAGCAGCACCCCGGCGTAGTTCACCGGCAGGGTCTGGAAGGCGAAGAAGGCGAGCAAAAGCGAGATGCCGCCGATCACCCCCGGGAGGATGGCGCCCGGGGTGGAGAGCTCGAAGAAGATCCCTATGATGCCGGCCAGCATGAGCAGGTAGGCGAGGTCGGGATTGCTGATGGTGTTGAGGATGCGGTCGCGGGTCCCCATCTCGTGCCGGGTGATCCGGGCTCCGGCGAGGTTGAGGGCCAGCGGCTTGCCGTCGCGGATAAGGCGCCGCCCCTCGAGCTTGTCCACCAGGTCCTGCGGGTTCTGGGCGATGAGGTCGATGACCCGCTCCTTGAGGGCGGCCTCCGCCGACAGCGACAGGCTCCCGCGGACCATCTGTCGAGCCACCTCGACGTTGCGCCCGCGCTGCGCCGCGATCCCCTCGAGGTACGCCGCAGAGTCGTTCAGCACCTTCTCTTCCATGACCTTGTCCGGCTTCCCCCCCAGGGATACCGGGTGCGCCGCGCCGATGTTGGTCCCCGGCGACATGGCGCAGACATCCGCGGCGAGCGCGATCACCGCTCCGGCCGAGGCGGCCCGGGCTCCCGGCGGTGTCACCAGCACCGCCACCGGGACCTGCGCGGCGAAGATCCCCTTCACCGCGTCGCGCATCGCCGTATCAAGCCCCCCCGGGGTGTCCAGTTCCACGAGCACCAGGGCGTCCCCGCGCCGGGCCGCTCCCTCCAGGTTGCGCAGGAAATAGGCGACCGTCACCGGATTGATGGTGCCGTTTACGGAAAGGAGAGCGACCTGCGCTGCTTTCTGCTGCCCGGAGCAGGTAAGCGCAGGGAACAGGCACAGGAGCAGTACCCAGAGTGCCGAGCGGATCTTTTTCATCGCGGTACCTCCACAATAACCCTTGCAAATTCTAGCCTTGTGCAAGGTCCTGTCAAACAGCTCCCCCTGTTGGGAGTTCATCGTTTCGGCTTTAAGACAATCGCTTCCCCCGGAACAGGGTCATGTTGTCGGGCAATAAAGGAACGGTTGCAATTTATAGTTGATTATTGATTCACCCTATGCAATAAAGGGCGCGTAACTGGTTAGCGTCGTTGCACTGTTTGTATTTGCCACTTTTTTTACTGTCTTTTTTGTGACAGATGACAGGCATTCAAGCCTGCTCTGCCACCGGATATTGAACCAGATACCGGGATCTCAGCGCATGAAAAAGATTCTGCTCGTCAACAGCCAGGAAGCCTTCCTGGACCGTAACAAAACCCTGCTGAACCGTGCCGGTTTCCTCATCCTCACCGCCTCCTCCGTCCAGGAAGCCCTGGCCATCTGCCGCGAACACGAAATAAACCTCATCATCTCGCAACTGGAGCGCACGCCGTCCGGCGGCGATCTGCTCTGCTCCCTGATCCGCGAGGACAGCGCCCTGCGCAACGTCTCCATCATCCTGATAGCCTACGCCCAGGACGCCGAGTTCGCGGCAGGCTGCGGCGCCAACGCGGTGGTGAGCAAGCCGGTGCGCCCCGAGGAGCTGCTCAAGCTGGTCGGGAAGTTCCTGGAGATCCGCGCCCGGCGCGAGTTCCGGGCCGTGTTCAACGCGCGGGTGGAGGCGACCTGGGGGACCCTCTCTTTCTCCGGGATGACCCGCAACATCAGCGCTTCCGGGCTTTTGTGCGAGACGAGCGTCCTGCTGCGCAAAAACGACCCGCTCAGCAACGTGCTCTTCGACCTGTCGGGTTACCCGATCGTGGCCGAGGGGATGGTGGTCTGGTCGGGAAGCCTCCCCGGCGGCACCCACATCTACGGCGTCGAGTTCACCCGTCTTGCCGCCGAGCGGCGCGAACGGATCGAGCAGTTCGTAGCGTCTGCCGCGGGTAGCGCCCCCGCTTTGTTGTAGCCGCGCCGCTTTCCCCCTTCGTGCGGCACCGGCACCTGGCGCTCGCCGGTGCCGCCTTTTCCCCTGTTTGTGCAGCTTTCCCCCCCGCGATACACTTCTGAAGGTTCTCGCGTAACGACAACAGCCAGCCCGGATGGCGCCGAGGCTGCCCCACGCCTTGGGTGAGCCTCGCAGCCCAAGCCGGCGCGGCATCAGGAGGTGGTGACCATGGAGGATCGTGACCGAAAGGAAAAAGCTCCGGTTATCGTGCGCCTGGAGCGGCGCAGCCATCGGCAGTCCGACCTGAGTTCCGCAGAGCTGATGCGGATCCTGCGCAAACGCGCCGCCAAGGCCGGGAAGCTGAGGGGAGCCGGGCCCCTGCTGCCGCCCGGAAAGGATCCCGGTGCAGACCCGCAAAACCAATGAAGGGATCGGCCAGACGGCCGGCGCTCCTTCCTTTTCCCGTGAACCGGCATCGCTCCCGGTGCCGGTTCCGCCTCTCGCCATTCCTGCCAACCCACCGCTATTCAAGAGGTTATCCTCAGTTTTTCCCTTCGTTTTCCAGGTGACAGCTCTGTGCAAACGCGCTAGCATGGCTCTTGATGGTCCAATGAAAGAGACTTTTCCGTCATTTTAAGGCAAAGAGAGGCATCCCATGCCGGGGAACACCGAGAAGACCATTTGCACCTGCGTCACCAACCACGAGCACCACATCTGCGCCCTGCACGGCAAAGGGCTGGTAGAGGAAGCGGAGCGCCTGACCGATAACCCGACGGTGACCTGCTCCATTTGCCTGGTAAACGCCAATTCACCGGAAAACGTCTGCTCGCCCACTACCTTGGGGGGCGGCTTCAAATATTCGGACATGAAGGACAGCAAGAAGATCCTCTGCGAAAGCGTGGATGCCGAGCTCGAGAAGGAACCTTAGGGCAGCTCCGGAGGGGAGCGTGCTGCACCGGGGGCCGCTTTCCGAAGCGGCCCCTTCTTTTTGCTCGACCTGCAGTATTTTTTCCTCCCCGCGCTTCCCAGAATATTAATGCGCTCTATACTAGTCCGGTTGTCACCTGGGAGCTTGGGGAGGAATGGAGATGCTGTACGTCGAACCGATCCGGTACCTGCTAGTCGGGATCCTTGCCGTGGCCCTGCTTGAGACCGGTTGCACCCTGAAACCAGGCAAAGGAACCCTGGCGGCCCCGAGCGCCGGAACCGAAGTCATGGAACCGAGAAGACCCATCCGACATGAAGAGTACGAAATAGAGGACCTCAGGCGGATCCCGCAGGACCTGGGGCGGCTCGCCGTCGCCGCCGGGGATCGCCTGAACCTTCCCGGGGAGTGCCGGAGCTATCTTTTGGACGAGTTCCGGCAGCACTACTTCGCCCCCTGGGGCGCACCAGGGCCCGGCGAAGAACCCGCCGAGATCAGGGATTACATGCGGCAGCAGGGGAGGGGGACCTGGTACGGCCCCAACCAGCGCAAAGTCCCTCGGAGGGAGCTTCGGGAGATCCTGGACAACTGCGCGCTGGAGGGCTTCCCGTCGCGAAGCGTTCCGGCCGTGGCCGTGGCGCCTGCACACCTGCGCGGGCTCCCCAGCTATCAGCCGCTCTACAAGAGTCCCGACGACGCCCCCTTCGACATGATCTCCTACCCCCAGGTGAAGCTCAACGAGCCCTTGAGGGTGCGCCACGCCTCGGCCGACGGGGTCTGGCTCTTCGTGGAGACCGCCTACTCAAACGGCTGGCTCGAGCGTCGCGACGTGGCGGCCTTTAACCCCGGGCAGGTGGCCGACTGGATAGGGGGGCGCTTTTTGGTGGTGACCCAGGACTACGCCCCGGTCCCGGACGGCAAAGGGGTCGGGGTGTTTCGCTGCAAGGTTGGTACCCTTTTGCCGCTCATCCGGGAGGATGCGGAGGAGTGGCAGGTGGCGGTCGCCTCGGCGGGCGAGGGGGGGGGCGCCGAGATCCGCCGCGTCGCACTCCCGAAGACGGCCGCGGCCCCCTTTCCGGTCCCCTTCCGACCCGCAGAGATCGCGCTGGTCGGCAACCAGATGCTGGGGGAACCCTACGGTTGGGGGGAGATCTACGACCTGAGGGACTGCTCGGCGCTTTTGCGCGACTTCTTCCTCCCCTTCGGGATCTGGCTGCCGCGCACCTCGAGCGACCAGATCGCCTCGACCCCGGGGCGGGCCGACCTCACGGCGCTGCCGCCGGCGCGCAAGGAGGAGCTCATCAAGAAGAGCCCCCCGTTTCTCACCCTGCTCTTCAAGCCCGGCCACATCATGCTCTACGTAGGGCTCGATCCCCAGGGGCGCCCCCTGGTGTTCCACGGCGCCTGGTCCATCCGGCTCAAGGAGGGGGTGGCTCCCCGAAGCGGCAACGGGGAGGGTGGCGAACATCCCGCCCAGCGCACCCAGATCATCGGCCTCTCCGCCATCACCACCCTGGAGCCCGGCAAGGAGCTGGGGCTGGTCCCCGGTGCCTCCCTTCTTGAGAAAGCGAGCGCACTCGGCGCCCTCAGCGCCCGCTGCCCTGCCGCTATACCGGATATCCCCTCTCGTTAAAACCCTTCCTTCGACCTTTCTCATGACCTGACACCGGAAACGTGCTAATAATAAGGGGCCGGGAATGCCCCTCCGGCAGATCCCAGGTCAGGAGACGCCGTAACCCATGTTGGCAACACTCAGGAGACACCTACGCTCGGCTCTGGCGGGGCTCGCCCCGGCGGGTGCGGCCTGGTTGCTGCTGGCCCTGGTCTGGTGGCCGGCTGGCGCTGCCTGGCCGGCCCAGCCACCGGCCGGCGGCGCCCCCGCGGCGCTTCCCGCAGCGCGGCAGGGAGCGGCCCCTCCCCAAGGCCGTCTCAGCTCCGCCGCCCCGGCGACTGCTCGCGCCCAGCAGGTCGCCCCCGGTGCCGGGCACCGCGCCGCCATCGTCGTCGGCGGCGACCGCGACTACCCCCCCTACGAGTTCATCGACCGCGACGGTCGCCCTTCCGGTTACAACGTCGAGCTCACCAAGGCCATCGCCGAAGTCATGGGGATGAAGGTGGAGTTCCGCCTGGGCGCCTGGTCCGAGATGCGCACCGCCCTGCAAAACGGCTCCGTGGATGTCCTGCAGGGGATGTCCTATTCCGACGAGCGCCTCGCCGAGGTCGACTTCTCCTTGCCGCACACCATCGTGAACCACGCCGTCTTCGCCCGCAAGGACTCGCCGCGGGTCAACTCGCTGGAAGAGCTGCAGGGAAAGACGGTGGCGGTGCACCGGGCCGGCATCATGCACGACTTCCTGAAGAAGCAGGGGTTCACCGGGAAGCTGGTGCTCACCGATACCCCCGCCGATGCCCTGCGCCAGACCGCCGCCGGCAAGACCGATTTCGCCATCGTGGCGATCGTCCCGGGGATGTACATCATCCGCGAGCTGAAGCTATCTAACCTGATCCCCGTGGTGCGCAACGTCGCCAGCCACCGCTACTGCTTCGCGGTGGACAAGGGGAACGAGGAGCTCCTCTCCCGTTTCAACGAGGGGCTCGCCATCCTGAAGAAGACCGGGCAGCAGCAGGCCATCTACGAGAAATGGCTGGGGGTTTTGGAGCCAACCCCCATCGAGTGGCGCATCGTCGCCAAGTACGCCGCCATCGTCGTGGTCCCGCTGGTGCTCCTTTTGGGGGGCTTCGCCCTCTGGTCGCGCACCCTGCACCGCCAGGTGGCGCTGCGCACCGCCGACCTCACCCGCGAGATCGCCGAGCGCAAGCACGCCGAGGAGGAACTGCTCTTAAACCAGCAGCAACTGGTGCAGGCGGACAAGATGGCGGCGCTGGGGATCCTGGTCTCCGGGGTGGCACACGAGATCAACAACCCGACCGGGCTCATCCTCCTGGATCTCCCGGTGCTCAAGCGGGCGCACCAGGACGCGGCGCCGATTCTCGAACAGCACTTCGAGGAGAACGGGGACTTCATGCTGGGTGGGGTTCCCTACAGCGAGATGCGCGAGGAGATCCCGCGTCTTTTGGACGGGATGCAGGAGGGAGCCCAGCGCATCAAGCGCATCGTGCACGACTTGAAGGATTTCGCCCGGCGCGACGATGCCGGCGACAAGGTGGCAAGCGACCTGAACCAGGTGGTTCAGACCGCCCTGCGCCTGGTGGAGCCGACCATCCGCAAGTCAACCGCCCACTTCAGCGCCGACTTCGGGGTCGGGCTGCCGCGCTTTCGGGGAAACGCCCAGCGCATCGAGCAGGTGGTGCTGAACCTGGTCCTGAATGCCTGCCAGGCGCTCTCGGACCGCGAAGAGGGGATCGCGGTGACCACCCGGCTGAGTACCGACCTGCAGAGACTGGAGTTGAAGGTGCAGGACCAGGGGGGCGGCATCGCACCCGAGCACCTGGCCCGGCTCACCGACCCCTTCTTTACCACCAAAAGGGAGAGCGGCGGCACCGGGCTTGGGCTCTCGGTCTCCGCCGGGATCGTGAAAGACCACGGCGGCACCCTCAGTTTCGAGTCGGAGCCCGGGCGCGGCACCATGGTGACCCTGAGCCTGCCGGCGCTCAGGGAGACAACCTCCCCCTCGCTGGACAGCATGGAGTGGAACACCTAAGGGGGGCCGACGCGGGGGCTGGAAGATTTGCGGCAGATCCCGGACACCCCTCAGCTCGTCAATAAGCGGCCGCCTGGTCCCCGCGTGGCTCACCCCGGCAGCTCCGATGCACCAGGCCGGGACCGGGGGGCAGGTAGCTGCGAAGCCGGTCCCCTCGCGATCACTCAAAGCCTTTTCTTTCTTTACGGAGCCAGTCATGCTACCGAGCAGCTATCCCAATTTCCAGATCCTTTTGGTGGACGACGAACCGGCCTGGTTGCGCTCGCTCTCCCTCACCCTGAAGAGCACGGCCGGGCTCAACAACTTGGTGACCTGCGAGGACAGCCGCGAGGTCATGGGGCTTTTGGAGGGGGGCGGGATCGGCCTGGTGCTCTTGGACCTCACCATGCCGCACCTCTCCGGCGAGGAGCTCTTGAAGAAGATCGCCGAGCGCCACCCGGAGATCGCCACCATCGTGGTGAGCGGGCTGAACCAGCTGGAGACGGCGGTGCGCTGCATGAAGCTTGGTGCCTTCGACTACTTCATCAAGACCGACGAGGAGGACCGCATCGTGGGGGGCGTCCTGCGCGCGGTGCGCATGCTCGAGATGCAGCGCGACTACCGGGAGATGTCGAGCCGCCTGGTCTCGGGCGAATTGCGCCACCCGGAGGCCTTTGCCGACATCGTCACCGCGGACCGCGGCATGCTCGCCATCTTCAGCTACCTGGAGGCGGTCGCCAAGAGCCCGCAGCCACTTTTGATCACCGGGGAGAGCGGGGTAGGGAAGGAGCTTTTGGCCCGGGCCGCCCACGCACTGAGCGGCTGCCGCGGCAAGCTGGTCACCGTGAACGTCGCGGGACTCGACGACTCGGTCTTTGCCGACACGCTCTTCGGGCACCTGCGCGGCGCCTTCACCGGGGCCGAGGCGGTGCGCAAGGGGATGGTCGAGGAGGCCGCCGACGGGACCCTTTTTCTCGACGAGATCGGCGACCTCTCCATCCCCTCCCAGGTGAAGCTCTTGCGCCTGCTCCAGGAAGGGGAGTACTTCCCGCTCGGCTCCGACCAGCCCAAGCGCATCAAGGCCCGGGTCATCGTGGCGACCCACCAGAACCTGGCCGCCAAGGAGGCGGCGGGGAGCTTTAGGCGCGACCTCTATTTCAGGCTGCGCACCCACCAGGTGCAGGTCCCGCCGCTCAGGGAGCGCAAGGGAGACCTGCCGCTTTTGCTCGATCACTTCCTCACCGAGGCTGCCCGGGCCCTGGAAAAGAAGAGGCCGACCCCGCCCAAGGGGCTCGCCCAGTTCCTGGCCACCTACAGCTTCCCGGGGAACCTGCGCGAGCTGCGCGCCATGGTCTACGACGCGGTCAGCGTGCACCGCGACCGGATGCTCTCCATGGAGAGCTTCGTGAAGGCGGTGGAGCGCGCCCAGGGGGAGGCGCCGCCGGCAGCGGAGCCGGCTCCCCGGCAAAATCCCTTCGCCGGTTTCGCCGAACTCCCCACCTTTACCGAGGCGGCCTCCTTCCTGGTGCAGGAGGCGCTGGAGCGGGCCGGCGGCAACCAGACCCTCGCCGGTCGGCTCCTGGGGATCTCCCAGCCCGCCCTCAACAAACGCCTGAAGATGATGCGCAACCAACAGGCATAACCGGCGGTTATAGTCATAGCCTGCGGTTATAGCGCCGCGAAGTCCCCGATTTAATGAGCTTCGCGTCCCCCCTCCCGGCGCCGGCATAACCTCCCGTTATGCCGGTTGCCTTTTGTCCCTGCTCCCCTTGCAGGGCTATTCTCCTTGGTTTCCGGCTGGTTACCCGGTTTTTGCGTTGTTGGCACCATACCTGCTCTGGTAAGGGCAGCAGCACACGCAAATTCGGCTGCCGGCGCGGCGCACCTGCCGCGCGGCAGCACCAAGGAGAGGTAACCCGTCATGTTAACGTTCTGGATCCAGTTTGTGCTCGTCCTCGGGGCAATCCTTTTGGGCGTACGTAAGGGGGGGGTGGCCCTCGGTCTCATCGGCGGCCTCGGCGTCTCGGTCCTGGTGCTTCTCTTCCGGGTGCAGCCCTCGGAGCCACCCATCGCCGTCATGCTGATCATCCTCGCCGTGGTAACCGCCTCGGCGACCCTGCAGGTGGCCGGCGGCCTCGACTACCTGGTGCAGTTGACCGAGCGGATGCTGCGCGCCCACCCGAAGTACGTGACCATCCTGGCGCCGCTCTCCACCTTCTTCCTCACCGTCTGCGTCGGGACCGGCCATGCCGTGTACGCGCTGTTGCCGGTCATCGCCGACGTGGCGCTGAAGACCAAGATCCGCCCCGAGCGCCCCATGGCGATCTCCTCGGTCGCCTCGCAGATGGGGATCACGGCAAGCCCGGTGGCGGCCGCGGTGACCACCTTCCTCGCCTTCTCGCTCAAGTCGGGGCACCCGGTCTCCCTGTTCGACATCCTGATGGTGACCATGCCCGCCGGCGTGGTGGGGGTGCTGGCTGCAGCCGCCTGGAGCTTCAACCGCGGCAAGGACCTGGACCAGGATCCCGAATTCCAGGAGCGCCTGAAGGACGCCGAGTTCGCCCGTTCGCTGGAGACCTCGGTCACCACCCTCGACAAGCAGATCACCGGCAAGGCGAAGCTCTCGGTGTTCCTTTTCTTCGCCGGCGTGCTCACCATCGTCGCCATGGCCGTCTGGCCCCAGATCCTCCCGGTCGCCGGCGGCAAGCCGATCCCGATGACCACCGTGGTGCAGTTCATCATGCTGGGCTACGGCGCCTTCATCATGTTCGCCACCGGCGTGAAAGCCAAGGACATCGCCCACTCGAGCGTCTTCATCGCCGGGATGATCGCGGTGGTCTCCATCTTCGGCATCGCCTGGATGAGCGACACCTTCGTGACCGCCAACAAGAGCTTCCTCATCGACAAGATCGGTCTCATGGTGAAGATGGCCCCCTGGACCTTCGGCATCGCCATGTTCTGCGTCTCGGCCTTCGTGAAGAGCCAGGCGGCCACCCTGATCATCATGCTCCCCTTCGGCGCCGCGCTCGGGCTCCCCATCCCGCTCCTTCTGGGGCTCGTTCCGACCAGCTACGCCTACTTCTTCTTCGCCTTCTACCCGAGCGACCTGGCGGCCATCAACATGGACCGCTCCGGCACCACCCGCATCGGCAAGTACCTCTTGAACCACAGCTTCATGATCCCCGGTTTCATCGGCGTCGGGGTGTCGACCCTGGTGGCCTACACCATCGCGAAGATCCTGTTCTAAGCGGAGAGAGGGTTGGCGCAGCACCGGCCGCGGCAGGGTTTCCTGCCGCGGCTTTTCTTTGCGAGGGCCCCACGCTGCCGGGTCCGGTCGCAGGGAGGGCAGCCGGTTAAGCTCATGTGTCCTTACTAGCGAAAGAGATAATTAAAGGTCGGGGGTTAACCTGCCGATACGGGAACGGGTGGGAACCGCGGGGAACTAGAAATTCATTCGATGTTGCCGGCGCTCTGCCGCAAATATCCTGATTGCGGCGCCACAACATTAATGATATAAGGTGTTTCGCTTACTGCACCAGAGTCGGCACCTCCAGTGTCGCAGGCTGTCGTCGATACCCGAAGTCTCGGCCGCGCTCCTTCCGGCGTGGTCCTTTTCTCTCACGAACGCAGCTTCCCTGCAGGTATCCGACCCATGAAGATTCCAGCGTCGCACAGGTTTACCTTCTTTTCCCGCTCGGGCCGCCTCACCCTCCTGCTCGGCGCTCTCTTCCTTTTTTGTCTCTGCAGCTTCAAAGACCAGGCCCTTCATGCGGAAACGGTACCCAAGCGGGTGGTCCGCGTCGCGGCGTTCAACTTCAATCCCGCCATCTACCAGGACCGCGACGGCAGGGTCAAGGGGTTCTACGTCGAGATGCTCGACGAGATCGCCCGCCGGGAGAACTGGCAGATCCAGTACGTCTACGGCAGCTGGGGCGAGGGGATGGAGCGCATCAAGCGCGGTGAGGTGGACCTGCTGACCTCGGTGGCCTGGCTCGAGGAACGTACCCATTTTCTCGACTACGGCAAGACTCCGATCATGACGGTCTGGAGCGAGGTCTACGTCCACCAGAAGTCCGACCTCAACAGCATCAGCGACATGGCCGGCAAGAGGGTTGCCATCATGAAAGGCGACTCCAACGGCAAGCAGTTCCGCAACCTGGTGGAGAAGTTCGGCATCCCCTGTACCATCGTGGAGTTCCCGGGTTTTGAGGAGGTCTTCAAGGAGGTGGAGGCGCGGCGCGTCGACGCCGGCGTGGTCAACAACACCTTCGGCATCGGACGGAGCAAGGATTTCAGGGTGAAATCCTCCGGCGTCATCTTCAACCCCTTCGACCTCTACTTCGCGGCCGGCAAGGGGAAGAACGCGGAACTGATCACGACCTTGGACCGCTATCTCGCCGGCTGGAAGGCGGACAAGGGGTCGCTGTACCACAGCGCGCTGAACCGCTGGCTGCATCGCCAGGCCGAGATGGTCAACGTCACCCCGACCTGGCTGATCCAGCTGCTTTTGGGGCTCGCCGCCTCCGGGATCATCGGCACCTCGTTCATCGTGCTGCTGCGCCGGCGGGTAGCCGCCCGCACCCACGAGCTGCAGGAGTCGGAGAGCGCCCTGCTCGAGAAAAACGAGGAACTGGCCGCCATCGAGGAGGAGCTGCGCCAGCAACTGGACGAGACCTTTGCGGCCCAGGATGCCCTCCAGAAGAGCGAGGAGTTTCTGACCGCCATCGTCGAGAACATGCCGGCCATGGTCTTCGTGAAGGATGCCCAGGAACTGCGCTTCATCAGCATGAACCGGGCCGGGGAGGAGATGCTGGGGATCGGGCGCGAAGAGCTGATCGGCAAGAACGACTTCGACCTCTTCCCGGAAAAGGAGGCGACCTTCTTTACCGGTATGGACCGCTTCGTTTTGCAGCAGGGGGCGATCCAGGAGATCCCGGAAGAGCGGATTCACGTGCGCGACGGCCAGGAGCGCATCCTGCACACCCGCAAGGTCCCCATCTTCGACCCCTCGGGGAAGCCGCAGTACCTCCTGGGGATCTCGGTCGACATCACCGAGCAGCGCAGCGTCGAGGAGCAGCTGCGCCAGGCGCACAAGATGGATGTGGTAGGGCAGCTGGCGGGAGGGGTGGCGCACGACTTCAACAACATGCTCACCGGCATCATCGGCGCGGCGGAGATGCTCAACTGGCGCCTGGGGGAGGATCCCTACAACGCGAAACTGACCGGGGTGATCCTCGATGCCGCCACCCGTTCGGCCGACCTCACCCGGCAGCTCTTGGCCTTCTCCCGCAAGGGGAAGATCACCTCGACCGCGATCTCCATCAACGACTGCATCAACGCCGTGGTGGCCATCCTCGAGCGGACCATCGACAAGCGGATCGACCTCCGGGTGGAGCTCAAGGCCCAGAACCCGACCGTCATCGGCGACCCGGGGCTCTTGCAGAACGCCCTCTTGAACCTGGCGGTCAACGCCCGCGACGCCATGCCCGAGGGGGGGACCCTCACCTTCACGACCTGCAACGTGGAGCTCGCGGGGAGTGCGCTGCCCGGACAGCTGGCGGCGGGGCCCTATCTGGAGGTCTCGGTCGCCGACACCGGCATCGGGATGACCCCGGAGGTGCTGGAGCATATCTACGAGCCGTTCTTCACCACCAAGGAGACCGGCAAGGGGACAGGGCTCGGGCTGGCCGCGGTGTACGGGACGGTGAAGGAGCACAACGGCACCATCGGCGTGACCAGCGAGCCCGGCCGGGGGACCGTGTTCCGGCTCTCTCTTCCGTCGGGCGCCAGCCAGGCGAGCGAGCTGGCCGACGGCGAGGAGACGGTCCAGGGGAAGGGGGGGATCATGCTGGTCGACGACGAGGCGATCATCAGGCTCTCCGGTCACTGCCTGCTCGAGGAGCTGGGGTACCAGGTCTACCTGGCCGAAGACGGCGAGCAGGCCCTGGAGCTCTACGGCCGCGAGCATGCGCACATCGGCCTCGTCATCCTGGACATGGTCATGCCCAAGCTGAGCGGCAAGGAGACCTTCCTGAGGCTCAAGCGGCTCGATCCCGAGGTGCGGGTGCTCTTCTCCTCCGGCTTCCACCGCGAGGGGACCGTTAACGAACTGTTGGGGATCGGCGCCAAGGGGTTCATCCACAAGCCGTACCGGCTGCAGAGCCTCAGCAAGTCCGTGGCCGAAGCGCTCGCCGAAGCGTAGCTCTGGCACCACCTGCAACGTAGAACCTGGAACCTGGAATGGAGAACCTACAACTTACCGCCTAGAACTTAGGACGTAGACCCAAAAAAAACGCGGCCCCGGAATTCCGGAGCCGCGTTTTTTCGTGATGGTCGCTGCCTTTTTCTTAGCCGAGGATCTGCTTCAGGTCCCCTTCGGCGGTGCCGATCGGGGCGATGTTGAAGTTCTCCACCAGGAAGTTCAGGACGTTCGGGGTGATGAAGGCCGGGAGGCTGGGTCCCAGCTTGATGTTCTTGATACCCAGGTGCAAGAGGGTCAAGAGGATCGCGACCGCCTTCTGCTCGTACCAGGAGAGGATCATGGAGAGCGGCAGGTCGTTTACGCCGCAGTTGAAGGCACCGGCGAGGGCCACGGCGATCTGGATCGCGGAGTAGGCGTCGTTGCACTGACCGACGTCCAGAAGGCGCGGGATGCCGCCGATGTCGCCGAAGTCGAGCTTGTTGAAGCGGTACTTGCCGCAGGCCAGGGTCAGGATCACGCAGTCGGCCGGGACATTCTCGGCGAACTCGGTGTAGTAGTTACGGCCGCTCTTCGCGCCGTCGCAACCGCCGATCAGGAAGAAGTGACGGATGGCGCCGGATTTCACCGCGTCGATGACCTGCGGAGCCACGCCGAGCACCGCGTTGTGCCCGAAGCCGGTGAGGATCTCTTTGCCCGGGTTCTCTGCGAAGCCCGGCAGAGAGAGCGCCTTGTCGATGACCGGGGAGAAGTCCCAGCCGTCGATGTTTTTCACGTCGGGCCACTGCACGAGGCCCCAGGTGAACAGGCGGTCCTTGTAGCTTTCGGCCGGACGCTGGATGCAGTTGGTGTTGAAGATGATGGCGCCGGGGAAGTTGACGAACTCTTTCGCCTGGTCCTGCCATGCACCGCCGAAGTTGCCCGCCAGGTGGGCGTACTTCTTGAGGACCGGGTAGCCGTGAGCCGGAAGCATCTCGCCGTGGGTGTAGATGTTGATCCCTTTCCCTTCGGTCTGCTTCAGGAGCTCTTCGAGCATGCGCAGGTCGTGGCCGGAGACCAGGATCGCCTTGCCGGCCTTGGTGCCGAGCTGGACCGGGGTCGGAACCGGATGGCCGAAGCTGTCGGTGTTGGCCTTGTCCAAAAGCTGCATGGTGACCAGGTTGATGCGGCCGCACTCCATGGCGAGGTTGACGAAATCCATGAGGCCCAGGCTCTTGTCCAGGGTGGCGGAGAGCGCCTTGTGGGTGAAGGCGTAGATCTCCTCGTTCTCAAGGCCGATCACCAGCGCGTGGTGGGCGTAGGCTGCGTAGCCTTTCATGCCGTAGATCAGGATCTCCTGGACCGATTTGACGTCCGGGTCGATGGAGGGATCCTTCACGCCGTGCTGAGCGCCCAGGGCGGCCAGTTCGGCGGTGCTCGCCGCGGCAAACGGTTTTGCAGCTTCGGGAACTTCACCGGCAAAGGCGCCGCCGTTGGCCTGCTCGAAGAGGGCCTGGGCCTGGGTGCGCTTCTCGGCACCCTTGCGGACCAGCTTGGCGATCTCTTCGGCGCTGAAGTCGACGTTGGTCACCGTGGTGAAGAGGCCGTCCAGCATGAAACGGTCGATGTCGGTGTTCTTGGCGCCCTTGGCGCGTGCCTTGTCGGCCCAGAAGGCGATCCCTTTCATGGTGTAGACCAGAAGGTCCTGCAGGGCGGCCACGTCCGGCTGCTTGCCGCAAACGCCTACTTTCGAGCAGCCACCGTTGGCTGCCTGCTCACACTGGTAGCAAAACATGTTTTCCATCGTTACCTCCTTGGCGGTAGTGTTAGGGGTGGTAGTTCCTTTGGCTAAACCAAGCCAGTTCATGATCTTGTTCTTCATTCAGGTCTCCTGTATCCCGGGTGGTCCGGAGTGTGGTAATCTCTCTCGGGTCTTGCTCCGGCAGCACCATGATGGGAGTCGGTGGCCGTTTTGTTGAAGACACCATAGCGGCATCCGATCCCCGCGGCCTTGACCTATGTCATAAAAATGCAGTTCTGTGTTTTAGGCTCTTTTTGGTCGGAAAGGGGGTCCCGGCCTTGACGGAGAAGTTGTAGGTGGCCGATATCATGTGGTAAAAGTAAAACGGGAGCCGCCGGGTTGCCCGGTTCTCCCTGTTTGTGGCTCTAGATGTTTTCTTGGCGGTGTAAGCGCTGTTGCGGTGAGAGAGGTTTTTATGGAAGAGAAAAAGCAGTTTCGTAACTTCGCGGCGGTGCGCCCGGTGGCGCGCTTTGTCGGGGTCTCGGTGCGGGACTTGATGGTGACGGTGGGCCCTTTGCTGCTCCTTACCCTGGCGGCGATCTGGGCGGCCTACTGGCTGTTGCGCCCCGCGCCGCCCAATACGATCACCATAACCAGCGGCCCCGAGGGGAGCAACTTCCTGACCACGGCACAGAAATACCAGAAGATCCTGGCCAAAAACGGGGTGAAGCTGAAGATCCTCACCTCCGGCGGGTCGCTGGACAACCTGCGGCGCTTGAGCGATCCCAAGTTCAAGGTGGATGTGGGGTTCGTGCAGGGGGGCGTTACCCAGGGGGTGAACATCGACGGGCTGGTTTCCCTGGGGAGCGTCTTCCACGTGCCGATGCTGGTGTACTACCGGACTGACGCGCCGGTTCAGCTCCTCTCCGGGTTTGCCGGCAAGCGGATCGCCATCGGGCTTCCGGGGAGCGGCACCCGGGTGCTGGCGCTCACCGTGTTGAAGGCGAACGGGATCGAACCGGGGGGCACGACCCAGCTCGTGGACCTGGGTGGCGAGGCGGCCTCCCAGGCGCTCATCGACGGTACGGTGGATGCCGCCTTCCTGATGGGGGACTCGGCCACCCCGGCGGTAATGCGCAAGCTGCTCTGGACCCCGGGGATCCGGCTGCTCAACTTCCCGCAGGCCCCGGGGTTTGCCCGGCGTTTCCAGTACCTGGAGAAGCTCGATCTTCCGATGGGGGTGTTCGACTTCGGCAAGAACATGCCCCCCGAAGACATCCACCTGATGGGGCCGACGGCCGAGCTGGTGGCGCGGGGCAACCTGCACCCGGCCCTTTCCGACCTGCTCGTCGAGGCGGCGCGCGAGGTGCACGGCAAGGCGACCTTGATGCAGAAGGCGGGGGAATTCCCGGCGCCGCTCGAGCACGAGTTCCCGATCAGTGCGGACGCCAAGCGCTACTACAATTCCGGCAAGAGTTTCCTGTACCGGATGCTCCCCTTCTGGCTCGCCACCCTGGCGGATCGCCTCATCGTGGTGGTGATCCCTATCGTGGTGGTGCTGATCCCGGGGCTTAAGCTGGTGCCGGCGATCTACAGCTGGCGTGTCAGGTCGCGCATCTACCGCTGGTACGGCAACCTGATCGCGCTGGAGCGCAGCATCCTGGCCAACCCCTCGGTCGAGGAGCGCGCGGCGCTGCTCAAGCGGCTGGACGACATCGAGGCCGAGGTCAACAAGATGAAGATGCCGCTGGCGTATGCGGAGCAGTTCTACGTGCTGCGCGACCACATCAAGTTCGTGGGGGACCGCTATAGGGAGGGGCTGCGTGGGGGGGCCGCGGGGTGAAACCCGGGCGAGGCGGCGCTAGTTGTTGACGCCGCCCACCATGGCGCGGTAGATGTCCGGCCGGAGGTAGAATTGCAGGCTGGACGAGGTGGCGGTTTCAAAGGAGATCGCCTGCTCGCCGCCGATGGACTGGTTCAGGCTGAACAGCGGGCGCAGGTTGAGGCCAAGACGCGTGACATCGGCCTCGAACTCCGGCCCGTAGACCGTGGCGTACTCCGACAGGCGGTCCCAGGTGGCCAGCATTTCGACAGGTATGGCGACTCCATCTGCTACACGTATCAGATCCGACATGATGCACTCCTTGCGTTGCAACCTCATGGAGCTTGTATCGGTGGCCGGCAGGAAAACTTGAGCAGGGATGGCTGGGATGAAAACTAAAACTAACAGGGATAAATGGGATTAAAGGGATTAATAATCGAACAGGGATGAAGGGGATAAAATCATGAAAAGGTAAAACCCTCACAAGCCTAAGACTTTAGTATCACCAGCTTGTAAGGGGATGGCTGTGATCCCGTTTATCCCAGTCAGCCCTGTTTATTTTGGGGTTAGTTTTTGTCCCTGGTATCCCTGCTAGCTGCGCAGTGCCTCGAGGGCTGCTACCGCCTCGGCGCCTGACTCGCTTTCACAGATCCTGACGAGCCTTCTCACACAGCACAACGCCAGCACGAGGACCGCGACGATCAGGCAGATCACGCCGTGCCAGCCGAACTCGCTCCAGAACAACCCGCCCGCCGTCCCGGAAACGCTGGAACCCAGGTAGTAACTGAAGAGGTACAGGGAAGCCGCCTGGGCACGCGCCGTACGAGCCCGGCTCCCCACCCACGCCGAGGCGATGGTGTGGGCCCCGAAAAACCCGCAGGTCAGAAATCCTATCCCCACCACGATGGTGGCCACGTCCCCCGAAAGGGTGATCAAGGCCCCCAGCACCATGCTGGCGATCGACAGGCAGATCATCCGCTCCCGCCCGAACAGCTCGACCTGACGCCCGATCATCGACGAGCTGAAGGACCCCAAAAGGTAGACCAGGAAGATCCAGCTCACCGCCGAGTGCCCCAGCGAGAAGGGGGGCGCCAGGAGCCGGAAGGTGATGTAGTTGTACAGCGTCACGAACCCGCCCATGACGAGGAAGGAGATCCCGTACAGGTAGCGCAGCCCGGGATCCTTGAGCTGCTTGTACAGCGAGCTGAACAGGTAGCGTACCTGGAAACCGCGCCGCGTGAAGTTGGCAGAGGGGGGGAGCGACCAGGCGAAGAAGACGCTGAGCAAAAGGCAGCCGACCCCGATGACCCCGAGCGCCACGCGCCAGCTGGACCACTCGGTCATGGTGGCGGTGAAGATGCGCCCGGTCATGCCGCCGATGGCGTTGCCGCTTATGTAGAGGCCGATGGCTGAACTCAGGGAGGCCGGGGCGATCTCCTCGCTCAGGTAGGCCATGGCGATCGCCGGGAGCCCGGCAAGCGCGATCCCCTGCAGGAGCCGCAGCAGCAAAAGCGGCAGGAAACTGTGGGTGAACGAGGTGAAAAGCGCCAGGAGCGAGGTGGTAACGAGCGAGGCCACCATGACCTGCTTGCGCCCGAAGGTCTCGGAGATGGTCCCGGCAAAGAGCATGGCCACCGCCAGGCTGCAGGTGGTCATCGACAAGGGCAGGCTCCCCAGCGCCGCCGGCAGCCCGAACTCCTTGGAGAAGACCGGCAGCAGGGGCTGCACGTCGTACAGGGTGATGAAGGTGACGAACCCGGCCATGAAGAAGGCGAGGTTGATCTGACGGTATCGTTTGGTGCCGCTGGTAACGGAGCCCATAGGTCCTTCTTTTACGGGTGAATAGCTTCGGTCAGGGTGACTATAGCTCTTGCGGAAGGATAAGAAAAATATATAATAATTATTGTTTCGATAAGTAATTACTATGGTTTGACAGGATGAGGTGCGCGATGGACGTCCGGCAGCTCAGGTACTTTCTGGAAGTGGCCCAGGTGCGGAACTTCACCAAGGCGGCGGAAGCGCTGCACATAGCGCAGCCGGCGGTCAGCATGGCCATCAGGAAGCTGGAGGAGGAGCTCGACCTGACCCTCTTCAACCGGCAGGACAAGAAGGTCTCGCTCACCGCGGAAGGGGAGATCTTCCTCCCCCACGCGCAGCGCATCCTGGACGACCTGAAGGCGGCCGAGCAGGAGATGGGGGAGTTGCGCGGGCTCACCAAGGGGGAGGTGCGCATCGGCATCCCTCCCATGATCAGCGCCTACTTCTTTCCCGACATCATCAGGGATTTCCAGCGCCGCTACCCGGAGCTCTCCCTGTCGGTGCTGGGGGAGGGGGCGGGCCGGATCCAGAAGCTGATCGGCCAAGGGGAGTTGGACATGGGGGTGGTGGCCGGGGAGAGCTTCCCGGAGAACCTGGAGGTGCGCCGCTTTCTGCGCGAGGAGATCGTGGTCTGCGTGCCGCTGGATCACCCGTTCGCGCGGCGCGGTTCGGTGACGCTGGCCGAGTTCATCCGGGAGCCGCTGGTCTTTTACAAGGAGGGGTACTACATCAGGGAGTTCTTCCTGGACGTCTTGAAGGGGACGGGTGCCGCGCCGAGTATCGTCTTCGAAACGAACCTCTTTTCCCTGGTGAAGTCGCTGGTGCGTAACGGCACCGGCATCTCCATCTTCCTGCGCATGGTGGTCAGCGCGGACCAGGACCTGGCAGCGGTCTCCTTCGACCCGCCGCTGCACCTCGACCTCTTGATCGCCTGGAAGAAGCAGGTCTACCTCTCCCGCGCCAACCGCGCTTTCGCCGACTTCTTGCTCAAGCAGATCGAGGAACGCTAGAAGTAACCGGGGGACCGGCTCCGCCAGGTGCCTGTCCCCTTAAGGTCTTTGGTTCGGTCTTTCCCCTGTGTCCTCGCCTTTCCCTCTGTGTCCTCGGTGGTCAGGCTTTGCCCCTAGCGCCGCCCCAGAAGCTCCACCAGTTTCGCCGCGATCCCCAGCGGGGGGAGGACGTAATCCACCGCGCCGGTCTCAAGCGCCGCCTTCGGCATGCCGTAGATCACCGAGGACTTCTGGTCCTGGGCGATGGTGGTCGCGCCGATATCCTTCATGTGCTTAAGCCCCAGGGCGCCGTCGCGCCCCATCCCGGTCAGGATGACCCCGATCAGCTGTCCCGCCGATTGCCGGGTGAAGGAGAACATGGTGACGTCCACCGAGGGCTGCACGTAGTTCACCCGCGGACCGGTGTAGAGCGCGAAGCGGTGGTTTCCCTCAACCTTGAGATGGTAGCCGCCTGGGGCCAGGTAGATATGCCCGGCTTTCATGAACTCGGCGTCGCGCGCGAGTTCCGCTGGCATCGAGGCGCTCGCCGCGATCCCCTGCGCGATCCTGAAGTCCATCTCCGGGGTGATGTGCAAGACCACGAGGAATGCCGCGTCGAGCGGGGGGAGCTCGCTGAAAAGCGTCTTGAGCGTCATGGGGCCGCCGGTGGAAACTCCTATAACCACGATATTTTTGGCTTTCATAGGCACGCTCAGGCTTGAACCAGCTTCAGGTAGTACTTCAGAGCGTCGACCAACTGGTCCGGTCCAAACGGCTTGGTGAGGTAGTCGGTCACGTACTCCTGCAGCCCGTCCATCCGGGAGTCGGGCTGTCCCATCCCGGTGAGCATCAGGATCAGGTTGCCGCTGTACAGCCCGCGCTCCACGATCTCCCGGATGGTCTGCCAGCCGTCCATCTCGGGCATCATGATGTCCATCAGGATCACCCCCCGGAAACCCGCCTGCAGGTGCTCCAGGCAC
This sequence comes from Geomonas silvestris, assembly GCF_014193515.1. Classification (GTDB taxonomy): domain Bacteria; phylum Desulfobacterota; class Desulfuromonadia; order Geobacterales; family Geobacteraceae; genus Geomonas; species Geomonas silvestris. The sequence goes on from NZ_BLXX01000009.1 coordinate 197,557, forward strand.
TCCTCCCCGCTGGCCGCGCAGACCAGGTTCAGCTCCTCGAACTCGCAGATCATCTGCACCGATTGCCTGATGTGCTCGTTGTCGTCGACGATCATTACGCCGTTTTCCATGTCGGTTCCCTCGTGGTTCATCAGGCCTTTGCTGCCTTCAGTGTGAAGAAGATGGTGGTGCCCTGGTTGAGTCCCGGGCTCTCGGCCCAGATCCTCCCCTGGTGGTTCATGACGATGGTCCTGCAGATGGGAAGCCCCAGCCCCTGCGTCTTGGTGTCGTGGCGCGCGGCGTCGACCTTGAAGAACTCCCGGAAGATGAGCTCGCAGTGTACCGGCTCCAGCCCAAGGCCGTCGTCGTGGACCGCTACGGTCACGGTCTCCTCGCCCAGATTCGCCCGGATCCGGACGTAGCCGTGCTCTGCCGCATAGCGGGCCGCGTTGCTGAGCAGGTTGTCGAAGAGCAGGGCGAGTTGCTCCGGCTGGCCGAATACGGCGAGCTGCGGGTCTATCTCGTTCAGACAGGTCACGCCGCGCTGCTCGAACTGGGCGGCACAGCCGTGCAGGGAAACGCGGGCGATCCCCGCGAGCGGGACCGGGCCCAGATCCGGCACTGCCTGGGCCCCGGAGAGCCGGACCAGGTCGAGCGCCTTGACGGTCAAACCCTGGATCTGCTGCACCGAATCCTCGCACATGGCGACCATCCGCTCGAGCTTGGGATCCTGGACATGGCGGCGCACCATGGGGAGCAGGGCGAAGAGGGGGGTGAGCGGGGTGCGCAGGTCGTGGCTCAGCTGGGTCAAGAGCGACTCGATCATGTTGGAGTGCTTAAGCTGCATCTCGAGCCGATGCCGCTCCTGCTCTGCCAGCCGCACCTCGGTCACGTCGCGCACCGTCTGGATCCCCCCGACCAGGTTCCCCTGCAGGTCGTAGAGCGGCGAGGCCGCGCTCCAGAGGTAGCGCTCGCCGCGGTGCAGGCCGAGGCAGGCCTCGGCGCTCAGGGTCTTGCCGTTACTGGTGATGCCGGCATACCAGCTCTCCTGGGCCTCGGGAGGGTCCTCCAGAAGGTCGATGAGCATCTTACGGCGCACCCCGTAGAAGGGGACCGCGTAGGCGTAGTTGCCGTTACCGAGGATCTGCTCCTTGCCGACGCCGGTGAGCTCCTCGATGGCCAGGTTCCAGGCGATGACACGGTGCTCCTGGTCCACCACGAAGGTGGGGTCGGGGAGGAACTCCAGGATGTCCGCCAGCTTGCGGTAGGCGTTGCGGGTCTCCTCCTCGGCCTTCTTGCGCTCCGTGATGTCGAGCATCACCCCCACGAGTCCCCCGAGGCTCCCGTTGGGGTTGTGGAAGGTCGCCTTGTTCATGATGACCGAGTGGCGGGTGCCGTCCGAGTGGCGCACCGCCGAAGTCTCGTAGGTTTGCACCCCCGGCGCGGTAAAGAGTTGCTGGTCCATGGTGTGGAAGATCTCGGCGGCATCGCGACTCCACAGGTCGAAGACCGATTTCCCCAGCATCTGCTCGCGGGTTAGGCCTATGTACTCCTCGTAGACCTTGTTGAAGCCGAGGTAGATCCCGGCGGCGTCCTTGTAGAAGATCGGGGCCGGAATGGCATCGATGATCACCTGCAGGAAGTCGAGCTGCTTCTGGGTGCCGTCCTGGGCCCGCTTGCGTTCGGCCAGGAGCAAAAAGGCGCACAGGATGAAGATGCAGGTGAGCACCGCGTTGATGGCCCGGATACGCAGCGCGGTGCGTCGGTAGGCGGCCAGGTAGTTGCCGGCCCGCTCCCCTACCGCCAGGGCGCCGATCACGTTGCCGTGCCGGTCGCGGATCGGCTCGTAGGCGCACAGGAACTTCTCGCCGAGCACCAGCGATTCCCCCCGGAAGGGTTTCCCTTTTACGACCACGCTGTGGTAGATCGTCGCTGGCATCCTGGTCCCGAGCGCCCGGCGGCCGCCGGGGTAGAAGACGTTGGTGGCCACGCGGGTGTCGTCCAGAAAGACACTCGCCGTGCTGCCGGTGATCGCCCTGACCCGGTCGGGAACCTCCTGGTTTCCGCTTGCCCGGTAGCTCCCCATCATGAGGTCGCGACCCTGGACGCTCCAACTGGTCCCCTTGGCTCGGTAGAGCTTCCAGAAGAGCTTGAGGGCGTGGTCCTGGACCTCGGCCGCCTCCTGGGTCTCCTCGGTGCGCACCTGCTTCAGCACGAGCTCCGTGGTGATCGTGAGGCAGATGACGATCACCAGGGCGGCGCTCAGGGTTGCGTTGGCGATCTTGTTGGTCTTAATGGACACGTACCGGTACTCCTGGGGCCGATCAGACCCGGAAACTGCGCTTCCCCTGGGCGGCGAGCCAGGCCTGCAGGCGGTTGGCCAACTCGTCCAGCGCAACGATCTCGTCCACCCCGCCGCGGGCGACAGCCTCCTTGGGCATGCCGAAGACCACGCAGCTCTCCTCGTCTTGGGCGAGAGTGCGGGCACCTACGTTGTGCATCTCGAGCATCCCCGCGGCCCCGTCGTCGCCCATCCCGGTCATGATGATCCCCAGGCAGTTGCTGCCGGCGCAGTTGGCGGCGGAGCGGAACATGACGTCCACCGAGGGGCGGTGCCGGCTCACCGGAGGGCCGTCGGAGAGGGTGGCCGTGTAGTTCGCGCCGCTTCGGGTCAAAAGCAGGTGGCGGTTGCCCGGCGCCACGTAGATGTGTCCCGGCATGAGCCGCTCGCCGTGTTCCGCCTCCTTCACCGCCATGGCGCACAGGCCGTTCAGGCGCGCGGCGAAGGCGCGGGTGAAGGCCTCGGGCATGTGCTGGGTGACCAGGATGGCCGGGCAGTCGGCGGGGAGCGCGGCCAGGAAGGTCTTCAGCGCTTCGGTGCCGCCGGTCGAGGCCCCCACCACGATGACCTTCTCGGTCGTCGAGAAGTGCAGGTGGTTGGTGGGGAGCACGGCATCGGCGGTGAGCTTGCGCACCGGGGCCGCCGCCGAGCCGCCACGCGGCACCAGGGGGCGCCTGAGCCCCGCCTGGTAGGCGCTGCGGATCTTGGAGGTGAGCTCCTCGGCGTACTCCAGCATCCCGCTGCGGATATCGAGCTTCGGCTTGGTGACGAAGTCGAAGGCGCCGAGTTCCAGGGCCTTCAGGGTGATCTCGCAGCTCGCCTCGGTGAGCGAGGAAACCATTACCACCGGCATGGGTCTAAGCCGCATCAGTTTCTCCAGAAAGGCGAGCCCGTCCATCTTGGGCATCTCGACGTCCAGGGTGAGGACGTCCGGGTTGAGCGCCTTGATCCGTTCCCGCGCCGCCAGGGGGTCCGGTGCGGTCCCCACCACCTCCAGGTCGGGCTGGGCGTTGATGATCTCGCTCAAAAGCGCCCGGATCAGGGCGGAATCGTCGACGACGAGGACTTTGATGGCCATCAGGGTACTCCTGCCGGCAGGTCCCTGAGCCTTTTCACGAGCACCCGGCCGGTTGTGGGAAAAAAGACGATCTTGCGCGGGCACTTGGCGCCCAGGTCCTGCGCGATCACCCGGATGCCGCGCTCTTCGAGATACCCGAGGGCAAAGGAGGCGTTCTTGTCGCCGATGTCGGTGACCCGTGCCAGCACCCGTCCCGCGCCGAAAACCTTTGCCTCCAGCCGCGGCAGGTTCGCGCCGAGTTGCTCCATATTCTTCAGGAGCTTGCGCATGGCGCAGGAGCCGTAGCGTGCCGAGCACTGGTCGCTGCAGGAGCCGCTGGGCCTCTCGCAGCGGGTTCGGGCCGTTTCGTTCCAGAGTTCCGGAAGCATGAAGTGGTTCATCCCGCCGACCTTGCAGACCGGGTCGAAGAGGCAGACCGAGACGCAGGATCCCAGGAGGGTGGCGATGGCCGTGGTCGGCTCGCAGGTTGCGTAGAATTCGCCGGGGAGGATCTTGACGACCTGGGTTTGCAGGTCCGGGTCGAAGTACCCGCGGCTGCCGTGTTGCTGCTCTTTAAACATGGGACCTTTCCGAAACGCGGCGGTAACAAGGAGGCCGCTGGTGAGCTTTTTAGTGACCTATCGGCAAAAGAGAAGGAAACTGAAACCTTTGAAAGTCCTAGGTTCTCTGTTCCTACGTCCCAGGTTGAAAATCGGGAAGCAGGCCTACGCGGCCCTAAGGCGGAGCGCGGCGTGACGTTAGAGATGGGCAACCAGAACGTGGCGCTTACCTGCAGCGACCGGGCAAAGGAGCATAGGGCGCGGTGACGAGAGAATACAGAGGCAGAGTAAGAGGGGACGTAGAACCTAGAACTCAGAACGTAGAACCTGGGACCTCCTTTGTGGTTACTTGAGCGTGTAGACCGTGTTGCCGCAGATTTCGAAGAGGTCGGAGGCGTGGTGGAAGCTCTCGGAGTGGCCGACGAACAGAAGGCCGTGCGGCTTGAGGTACCCCGCCAGCCGTTTCAAGAGGGCGTACTGGGTCTGCTTGTCGAAGTAGATCATCACGTTGCGGCAGAAGATGTAGTCGAACCTGCCGCGCATGGGCCAGCTCTCGTCGAGCAGGTTCAGGCGCTTGAAGCTCAACAGCTGTTTCACCTCGTCGCGCACCCGGGCGTGCCCTTCGTTTTTACCTTCACCTCTTAAAAAGAAACGCCTGAGCTGTTCCGGCGGGAGCTTGGCGAGCTGGTCCATGGGGTAGACGCCGCGCCGGGCGGTGGCGAGTACGTTGGTGTCGATGTCGGTCGCCAGGATGCGCGGCTGGTGGCGGTAGCTCTTCAGGGCCTCGAGGACGGTCATCGCGATGGAGTAGGGCTCCTCGCCGGTCGAGGAGGCGCAGGTCCAGATGGTGAGGGTGCTGTCCCGGTGCTCGGCCAGCCGCTCCGCGAGGATTTTGAAGTGGTGCGGCTCGCGGAAAAAGGAGGTCATGTTGGTGGTGAGGGCGTTTATGAAGGCCTCGATCTCCTGCGCGTCCCCCTGGACCACGTAGTCGAGGTACTCGGTGAAGTTCTGCATCCCGCGGGCGCGCAGGCGGCGGGCCAACCGGCTGTACACCATGTCCCTCTTCGCGGGAGAGAGGGAGATGCCGGCCAGTTGGTGGATCAGCTCGCGGACCCGCTGGAAATCCTCCTGCGCGAAGTCGAAGTGCAGGGGAGTGCCTTCGAAGGCCTCGAAGGCGCTCCCCCTGGTCTCGTGCTCGGCTCCCTGGGTCCCCAGGAACTTCAATGTGGCGGCGAGGGCTCTCAGAACTCTTTCCAGTCGTCGTCCAGGTCGGCTGCCTCCACCGCGGCTGCCGGACGGATGTCGACGCGGGCCGCACGCGGTACCGCTGTCTGGCTCGGTTTTTTCTCTCCCAGCTTGGGGAGCTGTGCCGCGGCCCCGGAACGGGTCACCTTGCGGGGCGCCGCGGCGGACGCCGCGTGGCTGCGCCCCCCCTCCTCGAGCTTGAAGCGAGCCACCACCGCCACCATCTGGCGGGCCTGGTCTTCCAGCGACTCGGCCGCTGCCGCCGCCTGTTCGACCAGCGCCGCGTTCTGCTGGGTGACGTCGTCCATCTGGGTGATGGCGATGTTCACCTGCTCGATGCCGCTGGACTGCTCGACGGAGGCCGCCGAGATCTCGGCCATGATGTCGGTCACCCTCTTGATGCTGGTCACGATGTCCTGGGTGGTGCGGCCGGCCTCCTCGACCAGGCGGCTGCCGTCCTGCACCTTGCCCACCGAGTCCTCGATGAGGGCCTTGATCTCTTTCGCTGCGGCGGCGCTTCTCTGGGCGAGGCTTCTCACCTCGGCCGCCACCACCGCGAAGCCGCGCCCCTGCTCGCCGGCCCGGGCCGCCTCGACCGCTGCGTTCAAGGCGAGGATGTTGGTCTGGAAGGCGATCCCGTCGATGACTCCGATGATGTCGGAGATCTTCTTCGAGCTGTCGGTGATGGACTCCATGGTGAGCACCACCCGGTTGATCACCTCGCCACCCTTGACCGCCACGCCGCTTGCGTTGATCGCCAGCTGGTTCGCCTGCTGGGCGTTGTCCGCGTTCTGCTTCACCGTCGAGGTGAGCTCCTCCATGGAGGATGCCGTTTCCTCGAGGGCGCTTGCCTGCTCCTCGGTGCGCTGGGAGAGGTCGGCGTTGCCGGCGGCGATCTCCTCGGTGGCCGTGGCGATGGAGTCGGAGCCGTTTCTCACCTCGCCGACGATGCGGGCGAGCCCCTCGTTCATCTCCTTCAACGAGCCGATCAGGTCGCCGGTCTCGTCCTTGCTCTCCACGGTGAGGTGCGCGGTGAGGTCACCCGAGGCGATGCGCTGCGATGCCGCGATGGCCTGGTCCAGAGCGAGCTTGATGCGGCGCGCCACCACCCAGGCGAAGGCGAAGACCACCAGGGAGAGGAAAAGCGTCCCGCCCAGGATCTGCCAGCGCATCTTGGCGACCTGCACCTGCACGTCGTCGACGTAGATACCGCTCCCCACGACCCAGCCCCACTCCTTCATGAGCTTCACGTAGGAGATCTTGGGTACCGGGACGTTGGAGCCGGGCTTGGACCAGAGGTAGTCGACCACCCCCTCGCCCTTGTCGCGGCAGACGTTGACGAACTCGACGTAGAGCCTCTTGCCGTTGGGGTCCTTGGTCTCGTTCTGCAGCTTGCCGATCATCTCGGGCTTGATGTGCATGAGCACTCTGGTGTCCATGTCGTTGACCCAGAAGTACTCGCTGCCGTGGTACCTCAGTTCGCCGATTTCCTTGAGGGCGTCGGCCTGGGCCTGGGCCAGGGTCCGTTTTCCCTGTTTTACGTCGTTTAAGTTACTTTCCAGCACCGCGTAGGCCACGTCGACCACGCCTTTGGTCGCCGTGATCTTCTCGTTCATCAGGTTCTTCTCCATGTAGGGGAGCACGTAGAAGAGCACCCCGAGGATCAGTAACGTGACGGTGGCGATGGAGATACTGAGAATCTTGGTGAGGATCTTCCAGTCCTTGAATCCGGTCATTTTCATGGTTGTTTCCGCCTTGAATGAGAGTTTGAGCTATCGTAAAGGGCTTTTACACTTCGGGAAGCCGCTCCATGAGCTGCATCTCGTCGCTCGTGACGAGCTTCTCGATGTCGATCAGGATCAGCATGTCGTCGTTCACGGTCCCAAGGCCGGTCAGGTACCGGGTGTCCAGGGCACTGCCGAACTCGGGGGCCGGCTTGATCTGCTCCTCGGAGAGGGCCACCACGTCGGAGACCCCGTCCACCACCATCCCCACCACCTTGTCGGCCACGTTGATGATGATCACCACGGTGAACTCGTGGTAGGTCGCCTGCCCCACCTTGAACTTCAGGCGCAGGTCGACGATGGGGACGATCACCCCGCGCAGGTTGATGACCCCCTTGATGAAGTCCGGGGTGTTGGCGATCCGGGTCACGCTGTCGTAGCCCCTGATCTCCTGCACCCTGAGGATGTCGATCCCGTAGGTCTCCTCGGCGAGGGTGAAGGTGAGGAACTCGGCCCCGCGGGCCTGGTTCTGTTCGGTTCTTAGTGCTCCCTGCATGGTCATGCCGCCTCCTTGGCCGGGCCCGGATCGGGCTGGGCCTTTTTCGCCATTTCGAAGAGTTCCGCGACGTCCAGGATGAGCGCCACGCGGCCGTCACCCAGGATGGTGGCGCCGGCACTCCCTTCTACGCGGCGGTAGTTGGTCTCGATGCTCTTCACCACCACCTGCTGTTCGTCCAAAAGCGCGTCCACCAAAAGGGCGGTCTTCTCCCCTCCCAAGTCGACCAGGACCAGGATCCCCTGGCGCGGGTCGCTTACCTCGGTTTCGATGTTGAACAAGTTGTGAAGCCTGAGGATGGGGAGGTACTCGCCGCGCACCGCCACCACCTGCTTGCCGTTCACGCTTTTGAGCTGGTCGGACTTGGGCTGCAGCGACTCGATGATGGCGCTTAACGGGATGATGAACTTCTCGCCACCCACGGCAACCGAGAGCCCGTTCAGGATGGCCAGGGTGAGCGGGAGGCTTATGGTGACGCAGGTCCCCTTGCCGGCTTGCGAGGCGATCTGCACCCGCCCCCCCATCGCCTGCACGTTCTTGAGCACCACGTCCATGCCGACGCCGCGCCCGGAGAGGTCGGTGACCTGGTCGGCGGTGGAGAAGCCGGGGGCGAAGATGAGCTGCCAGACCTCCTCGTCGCTCATGCTCTCCGAATAGGGGACCCCCGCCTCGCTCGCCTTGGCGAGGATCTTGTCGCGGTTCAAGCCGGCTCCGTCGTCGGAGACCTCGATGGCGATGCGGCCGGCCACCTGGGAGGCCTTGAGCTGGATGGTCCCGGTCGCCTCCTTGCCGCTGGCCAGGCGCGCCTCGGAGGTCTCCAGCCCGTGGTCCAGGGCGTTGCGCACCAGGTGCGAGAGGGGATCGGCCACCTTCTCGATGAGCCCCTTGTCGAGCTCGGTGGTCTCGCCCACCATCTTCAAATCCACCGATTTTCCGAGCCGGGCCGCCAGCTCACGCACCATGCGCGGGAAACGGCTGAAGACGATGCTGATCGGCACGAGCCTGATCGACATGACGCTCCCCTGCAGGTCGCGACTGTTGCGCGCCAGCTGGGCGAGCCCCTTGTGCAGGGTCTCGTAGCGCACCGGGTCGAGCTCTGCCGCCACCTGGGCCAGCATGGCCTGGGTGATCAGGAGCTCTCCCACCTGGTTTATCAGCTGATCCACCTTGGTCACGTTGACCCGGATCGAACTCTCCATCTCCCCCTGGCGCCTGCCGAAGGCCCCCGGTGCCGTCTCGTCGCGGTCGTAGGCGCGCCGTCCCTCGAGGCGGGGCTCGGGCTCGGCGGAGGGGGCCGGTCCCGCGGCCGGCAGGGCCGGCAATGCCGCGGCTGCGGGGGTCTCGCGGGGGAGCTCGCGCAGGCTCAGCTGCTCCTCATCGGCCACGAACATGAAGACTTCCATGACCTGGTCGGAGCTTGCCTGGGTGGTCAGGTTGAAGTGCCAGCGGGTGAGGCAGCTCTCGGGGTCGAGTTCCTCGAGCCTCGGCACCGCGACGAGCTCGGCCCGGCTGCTGAAGCCACCCGGCTCGGCGAGCTCGCTCAGCTCCGCGATGATGCTCTCGACCCTGATCCCCCTGCGGAAGATGTTGTCGTCGGGGGTGAAGCTGAGCTCGTAGCGGCGCAGCGCACCGTCATCGCAAAGGCTCAGGACGGGCTCGCACGCGGGCACTGGCTCGGGCAGAGCAGCCGCGGCAGCAGGCTGGGAGACGGGGCCGTTGTCGACCAGGCGCTGGAGTTTCCCGCGTACCGCGTCGATAGCCTCCTGGCGCACCGCACTCCCCTCGCGGTGTCCGGCAAGCTGCATGGAGATCACGTCGCCGGCCTCCAAGAGGACGTCCACCATGGAGGCGGTGAAGCCGATCTCGTGCTTGCGCAGCCGGTCCAAGAGCGATTCCATGACGTGGGTGACCACCGTCATGTCGTCGAAGCCGAAGATTCCGGCCCCCCCCTTGATGGAGTGCGCCGCACGGAAGATGGCGTTCATCTGTTCCTGGTCCGGTTCCCGGTCCGACAACGAGATGAGTATCCGCTCCATCTCGGCGAGATGCTCGGCACACTCCTCGAAGAAGACCTGGTTGAACCGTTTGACGTCGATGTCCGATCCCGGTTTGCCGTTGCTCATCAGTTATCCTTTGCTCCGTCCTGGGCGCCGAGCAGCCCGGCAAAACCCAGGAGGCGGGTGGTGTCGAAGAGTGCGGGCGCAAGTCCGTGTGGTACGGCGAGGATCCCGTTTCCCTTGAGGTTCTCCAGGAACACCGCAAGAAGCTGGCAGCCGCAGGCGTCCAGCTCGGTTACCTCGCTGAGGTCCAGCTCGGTCCGCACCGGCAACGGGGTCACCTCCAGCTGCTCCTTAAGGGCCGAGGCCAGAAAGGCAAGACCGTCGACTGCCTGGTCCATGGTCCAGGCACCGGTCGGGGTGACCTTCTCCTTGGTACTGGGTGATTGCTGCATGGTTCTCCTCTTCAGCTGGGGAAACACAGAAACTGCCGGTCGGGGAGATGGCGTCTGGCGGCAGCCCGGTTGTCAGGCCCGCTGCGTCGCCGAAGAAAGGCGGTTTTCTTAGTGTTGCTGGCCCTCTTCGGCGTGAGTCGTGCTTACTTTAATGAAATGTGCGGCGCCGAGATTAAAATGTAAGGGTTCTTCTCACATGAGATTTCTTCGATAGAACGGTGAGTTGCCGCGAAGGTGGTGGGATGGGGGCGAGGTGCGGAGGAAGGTGAAATGGGGTAAACGTGATGTTCTCATTGGAATTTCTGCTGCGGGGTGGAGAAGGAGTGTGCCTGATCCGGCTCAGCGCGAGGGCGCGGGAGCCGATGGCGATCTGGTGCCGCTGCGAGTCGAGGTGGGGCCTCAGTACCCCCACTCCTCGATGGGGGGGGAGAGGTCGGCATCGGAAACCAGCACCAGCCGCCCCCGCGCCCTGAGCACGCCGGTCCTCAGGGCGCACCCTTTGCCCCGGTTCTGCGGGTAGCGGATCACCATGAGCCCTCTCAGGTATCGCACACGTCGCGGTAGTTGATGCAACACTCGGTGGCGGAACGGCAATTTCTTGAGCCCCGTTGACATCGAGGCGATGACCACTATAATCCACCCTTGTAGATTAGGAAAAGTTAACATTATTCTCGAATGAGCATCACAGGGCAAACGACCGTTGAGCTCGCGCTGGTAGCAGCACTGCTTACTTCATAAGAGACGACCAGATGGTGCACGATAACCTGTGAATCAGCAATCCTCGTTAACTCGAGGTGAAAGGCATTTAAAGATACGGCTCAATTCAGCAGGGTCGGTGGTCGGCAGTTTACAGGCTCTGCCTTGGCAGACATAAGCTACTGCCTTATCACCATCCGCATGTCTTCCTTCGAGGGCAGGTACAATTCGACAAGACTCAATCATTTGTTCACCCTCGATCGCCTGTATGAGAATGCTGAATGGCAGGTACGACGATCTATAGATCTTCAGCAATGGGTCAGCAGACTTCACGTTCTCTGGTGGTGCAACAATAACAATCTGCAATGTATCTGTGAGATATGCCTGCAGGGCGATTAGCATTTCAGGGACGGCAGTTGGTGTTTCATTTATTCGCGATCCGAATGCGGAGAACGCGCGCTCAGCAGTTTCTCGATATTCCTTTTGATCAGTAATTCCATAAAGCCTAACGAGATTTTGTAGCATGACGGAATTCCCGGAAGGGATTGCACCATCGTATGTCGGTTTTTCCCGTGCAAGTAACTCCTCATGTCTACTGCTAGTCATGAAGTATCCGCCACATTCCTCGTCTAAAAATTCGTTTTGCACGACATCATTTAGCGCCAGTGCATGTCTCAAATGCTGTATATCGCCTGTGGCTTCAAAGAGGTCGAGGAATGCAGCTATCATAAAAGCGTAGTCGTCGAGAAAGCCAATTCCTTTTGGAAAACTTTCTTGAAAACTGTGGGCCAAGCCTCCGCTGTGAGTCATCTCCTGGCAAATGAACCGTGCTACTTCTTGGGCTACGCCAAGTAGACCCTTGTCGTCGAGGAAAAAACCGGCTTTGGAAAAGGCTGAGATTGCAAGGCCGTTCCACGAGGTTAACATTTGCTCATCGCGAAAAGGCAATGGCCGCTGTAGTCTTACTTTCAATAGTTCGTTTCGGCACTCGCCAACCGTAGTTGCAAAATTTTCAGTCGATATTCCCATTTTCCCAGCAAATTGCTGAATCGATTCTTTCCGATGTGGGACGCTACGTCCGTCAAAGTTGCCAATCGTGGTAATGCCAAAAAAAGTGCCGATGGATCGTGCGTTGTCGGTACCGAGGACCTCCGTAAGTTCATTTGGAGTCCAGGTGAAAAAGTAACCTTCTTCACTTTTCCCGTTAGGTCCTAGACTGTCAGCGTCTGTAGCGGAAAAGAAACCTTTTTCAGGTGCTTTAAGTTCACGAAAAAGGTATCCCATAGTCTCTTTTGCAATTGCTGCGAATTCCGAGGAGCCAGTTACCAGGTAACCCTCTAGGTAAGTGGTTGCAAGTTGGGCATTATCGTAGAGCATCTTCTCAAAGTGGGGAATAATCCATTGGCTATCAATGGCGTATCTATGAAATCCTCCACCGATCTGATCATAAATTCCGCCACATGCCATTTTGGACAAGGTTACCTTCACCATTCTGCAAAGATCCGAATTGCCAGTATCCCAGTACTGGCGGAGAAGGAACCTGATAGATAATGAGCTTGGAAACTTTGGAGCTCCGACAATGCCGCCATTTACAGGATCAAACAGTGTGCTGTAGCGTTCAACAGCACGACGAAGTGCGGAAGTCTCTGGTGCAGTGCGTGATTTATCGACGGTTAGCATTTGTTGTCGTACTGCGCTCGTAACTTGCTGTCCAGCCAGATGCAGCCGACTAGGGTGATTATTGTACATCTCAGTGATTCGTTGCAACAGCGCCAGGAAACTCAGGCCTCTCTGGCTATCAAAGGGAGGAAAATAGGTACCTCCATAGAACGGATTACCATCAGGGGTTAGGAAAATGTTGAGCGGCCACCCACCCTGAGCTCCCATAGTGCCTAGGACATTCATAAATTGGGAATCAATGTCTGGCCGTTCTTCTCGGTCTACCTTGATAGATATATAGTGCCCATTCAAAAAGTGAGCAATAACTTCATTCGCAAACGACTCGACTTCCATGACATGACACCAATGACAAGTAGCATAGCCAATGCTCACAAACAATGGCCGGGATAACTCTTTGGCTAGATTTAAAGCCGTCTCACCCCAAGGGAACCAGTTAACTGGATTGTTGGCGTGCTGAAGAAGATAGGGACTAGACTCTAGAATGAGTCGATTAATAAATTTAGGTTTGAACTGCAGACGGCGACAAGCAGCCTCTTGCAATAGCTGCATCTGCGGTGCAGTCTCATCGTCGACACCCGGAAGTGTATCTGGTTTGAATTCATTCATAGTTCGGAGCTCCTATGAGTCACAGCAGATTAATACACGGGTAGATTATATCAGTTGCGAGTTCAAAATACTGCATCTTAAGTGGAACGTAGTGCAGGTGGTTCACAAGGGAACACTTGGCAGGGGCGAGAATTGCAAAGTAGGTTCGAGAGGGGTAACTACATGCTAAAAACCCAAATCTACCATGATTCGCCACATATGAAGGTTTTACGCGCTATTCCTTTGTTTGCCTCTTTAGAACCAGATGAATATATGGAAGTGCATTCGAGAATAGTTGAGAAAAAATTTTATAAAAACCAAGTGGTGCTTCTAGAAGAAGAAACCTCTAAATTTCTGTATATAGTCTATGGTGGTAAAGTCCGAGTAGTAAATTTAGGTAGTGATGGGAGCGAAAGGATACTTGCCGTCCATAAACGCGGAGACATATTCGGCGAGATGGCAATGTTAGATGCTAAAACAGCGCCAGCAACTGTTATAGCTATGGAAGATTCTGAAATAGGGCTGTTGTCAAAGCAAATTTTTGACAAAATATTTCTGAAAAGCGAAAAAGCTGTGTTGCAGATAGTCGGAATACTTTGTCGAAGATTGAGGGAAGCACAGTTAATGCTTAAAGCTATAGCATTACCTGATGCTGAAATGAGGCTGAGATCAATACTCAATCACCTGAGTAGGCTGCATGGCGTAAGGGATGATCGTGGCGTCGTGATAGCGCTGCGGCTTACTCACAAAGAACTAGCAGGGTACACCTCAGTTTCTAGAGAGACAGTTACCAGAATTCTGCATCGTTTAACAATGGAAGGCGATTTGGAAACTCTGGAGAACAAGACGATTCTACTCAAAGAAAGCTTTTGGGAAAAACAGCAGTTTTAAGGGTTTCGCTCCCTCCGGCGTATCCATCCGCCGCTAATTGCCGGGCACTTACATCTTGCAGTCACCTAACATCCTGCATGCAGCAGTTCCCAATCCTTTTGGGAGAGTTACCCGATCCCCTTCAACACCGCATGAAATCATCGATTTGAATTTATTTCTTTGTAAATGATATTATTCAATATTTGCATGATTGTAGTCGAAAGAGCTGTTATCTCAGTAGTCGTACGCCTTGAAAAGGGCAACCTTTGGCGAGTGAAACGGCTGCTGGATTGTCGGGTCGCGGGAAGAGTCGTCTCGTTACCTGATTTTACTGATTTGCAAAGAAACGATAGCTACCGGTAAAATTTCACTGCAAACGACCTCAGGTGGCCGAACTGGTGATTTTCAGGTTCGTGCATATCGGTCAAATCAGTTTCAGTTGACAGGACAGCAACCAAAGCTATACTTGTGATAGTTAAGCAAAACTAATTAAACATGCGAGCGATTACTGGACGCTGAGGGAATATCCCGTCTTGCCGCTCAGTCATCGCCGGCTCGGTGGATTTGACGTTTTGCTCTGATGCCCGTGATTCGGATTAACTGATGGTTTTTTTAACGTAGTGAGGAAGCAATGATCGGCACTACCTGGAAGAACCGATACTGGTTACGCAAGATGATAAGAAGGTGTCAAATATCGAATGATAGTTCGACTTGGGACCACGAATTCTATCCGGAACGACATTTTAAAGAGAAATTGATTCAAGAGAGAAAGAGAGCGGAGCGCTCAAATAAACCATTGCTTGTGATGGTGATTGATCCCAATACCAGTGGGCTTGCAGATCGGGACGGTGGAAGTAGATGGCTCTGTGAGAGGCTGCATCACTGTGTCAGACATACGGATATATGTGGAGTACTCAAACCAGGATCACTTTTTGGAGTAATCCTGACCGAGGTAGAACCAGAGAAGATAAGCACGGCACAAATGATTGTTGCCGAAAAAACACGAGCAATGCTGGCCTCATTGGTAAACGAGGAAACGGCACGACAGATAGTGATTGATTTTCGAATCTTCCCCGTAGCCGGAGGACCGCTCCTTTTCGATATGACCTTCTACCCCGAATTGTTTACCGTGGATTTTCGAGTTAAAGCGGGGGAGATTGTCAAGCGGGCACTGGACGTGCTGGGGAGCATCGTCGGGCTTATTCTCTTTTCGCCTTTTTTTATCACTTTGCCGATTTTTATAAAGTTTTCTTCTAAAGGGCCTGTGCTCTTTCTTCAGGACCGGATCGGACGCAATGGCACGAAGTTCAAGTTGCTCAAGTTCCGTTCCATGTACCTCGACAACGATGACGTCATTCATCGAGAGTACGTGACGAAGCTTATCAATGGCCAGATTTCCGCATCGCAGGGTGTGTTTAAAATTCAATTTGACCCGAGGATTACTCCTGTAGGGAGATGCCTGCGGAAATACAGTCTGGACGAGCTTCCACAATTTATCAATGTGCTAAAAGGCGACATGTCCTTGGTTGGACCGCGCCCACCAATTCGTTATGAAGTCGAGAACTACGCTGGTTGGCAACGAAACCGACTGATGGGCAAACGTCCGGGAATTACAGGTTTGTGGCAGGTAACCGGTAGAAGCAGTACCAGCTTTGATGAGATGGTGCGGTTAGACCTAAAATATCTAACGGGGTGGTCCATTATGTTGGATATCAAGATCCTACTGCGAACCCCTCTGGCTGTCTTCAAGGCTAAGGGGGCCTATTAAGTAGCAGAGATAAGGAGCAATATTATGATTAACGTCGGTGTAATCGGCTATGGCTACTGGGGGCCGAATGTGGCAAGGAACTTCAATGAAACTCCGGGGGCAAAAGTCACCGCTATTAGCGATGCTGACGCGGGATCTTTGGCCAGAGCAGCACAGAGCTATCCGGGGATTAGACTTGAACGGGACTGCCAGGGGCTTCTGACTTCAGGGAACCTAGATGTCATCGCAATCGTGACCCCAGTTTCATCCCATTATGAAATAGCCAAGGCGGCTCTTCTCAATGGAAAGCACATCTTCATTGAAAAGCCGTTTACGGCATCGACCTCTCAAGCAGAAGAGCTGATTGAGCTTGCGGCAAAGAATAAACTGAAAATAATGGTTGACCACACCTTCCTTTTCACGGGAGCGGTTAAAAAGATCAAGGAACTCATTGAAGGAGGAATTTTAGGAGACCTATACTACTTTGATTCTATCAGAGTAAACCTCGGCCTATTTCAAAATGATGTAAATGTCGTGTGGGACCTTGCTCCACATGATCTTTCCATAATGGATTATTTAATAGATAAAGACCCAGTTGCCGTGATGGCGACGGGAGTGGCACACTTCAATCATGGCCTAGAGGATGTCGCCTACATAACGATTTACTTCCCCTGCAACGTTATTGCACACCTAAACGTAAACTGGTTGTCTCCTGTTAAGATAAGAACAACATTGATCGGGGGGCAGAAGAAGATGCTCGTTTGGAACGATCTGGTGAACGACGAAAAGATAAGGGTTTATGATAAGGGAGTCGAAGGCATGGAAGGTACCAAAGAACAGTCCTATGGCCTTAGGGTGAACTATCGAAGTGGGGACATGTGGGCGCCAAGGGTGAACCAGGTAGAAGCGCTCAAAGGGGAAGCGGCATACTTTATTGACTGCATTGCGAATGATCAAGTACCGCAAAATAATGGCGAGGCGGGTCTGCGTGTAGTTCGCCTGCTTGAAGCCATTATAAAGTCATTGAAACAAGGTGGCAAACTTGTTCGACTCTAGTGTGGTCACTCCCAAGGCTGCAGGAGCAAATATGGAAACATACTTGGCGATATCAGATGATGTCAAAATTGGTCAAAATGTTCGTCTTGCTAAGTTCATCAATCTCTACGGTTGCACGATTGGAGACAATACGAAGGTTGGTGCATTCGTGGAGGTTCAGAAAAACGCTCAAATTGGTAACAACTGCAAGATCTCAAGTCACACCTTCATATGCGAGGGTGTCGTAGTTGAAGACAATGTATTTATAGGGCACAACGTGACCTTTATAAATGACTTATATCCGAGGGCGACTAGAGCCTGTGGCGAATTGCAGTCTGAGTCTGACTGGTCGGTGGTCCAGACGCTTGTGAAAAAAGGTGCTTCCATAGGATCCAGTTCAACGTTGCTGTGCGGGGTGACGGTTGGGGAATATTCGATTGTCGGTGCCGGCAGTGTCGTAACCAAGGATGTCCCTGCTTATTGCATCGTGGCTGGCAACCCCGCTCGAATTCTGCGCAGCATAAACATTGAGATCGCAGAAGAAACTACAGTTTCTTAGGCTCAAGACTGAACATGATCTGGCAAAACTTATTGAGAGGCCCCACCCATTCTCGAGATCTTTTCCACTGTAAGGTGGCTTGACAAGTTTTGAAGACCACTTTTGCAAGAACCCATTTATTTGGGGTCGACGAAAGATCCCTCATCTGGGGCGGCAGGACAAACTGGATCTTCCCCGATCTTGTGGACAGTCCGAAAAGCTGCTAAAACCGGCAGCACGGAGGGACTGTCATGGCAAAGAAGAGGAAGACGTATTCCAGGGAATTCAAGGTTGAAACGGTTAAGCTCATCAC
>NZ_BLXX01000010.1 GCF_014193515.1 Geomonas silvestris
CTGGTACTGCTGACCGCGTTGCTTACGGTTCCGGCATGTCCGAGTACTGCGCAAACTGCCACACCGCGATGCACAACGACAGCTACACCTCCGGCACCAAGGGCCTGGTTCACCCGGCTGGTAACGGCGCCAAGCTGACCGCTCCGATCGCCGCCAACTACGCAGCTTACGTATCTTCCGGTATCATGACCGGCACCGGCGCAGGCTACTCCGCAATGGCTCCGTTCGAGACCGGCGCTGGCAACACCCTTGCCGACGTGACCGCTCTGAAAGCGTTCCAGGCTAGCCCGACCGCACCGGGCACCACCAGCAACGTGCTCTGCCTCTCCTGCCACCGTGCACACGCCTCCGGTTTCGAGAGCATGGCTCGCTACTACCTGGGCAACGAGTTCATGACCATTGCTGACAGCACCAACGCAGCTTCCTACGACACCAGCACCACCGAGAACAAGATCAACCAGGGCTACACCGTTGCTCAGCAGCAGAACGCTTACAACGGCCGTCCGGCTACCGTGTTCGGACCGTGGGCACGTAACTACTGCAACAAGTGCCACGCTAAAGACTAGTTCTACCTTCGCTTGACTGTGATGAAATTGAGGGCCGGCATTATGCCGGCCCTTTTGTTTTTGGCCCATCGGGAATATTCGGGGGAAGCCGGATAAAGTCGGTCTACAGCACTGCTGGCGGCCTTACGCCCTCCCCTTTGCGAAAGGGAGACAGAGGGGATTTCCTGTTCGCCATCGTGGCGCGCGTCGGCCTGCGGCAACTCTGGTTGAAATCCCCCGTGTCCCCTCTTTGCTAAGGCTCTTGAAGGAACTTCGGGGATGCTGACTTGGCTGGACTGGTCGCCATCGGCAGGGCGTAGTTGACGTTGTAGAGGCGAATAATCATTCGCCCTTCTCTCCCAACGGGAGAGGCGGCCGAAGGCCGAAGCTGATGTCAGGTGGTCCTGGCGTGTGGTACGCGCCTGCCAGCGCGCCGGGCGAATGATGATTCGCCCCTACGTTATCCGCGCAGCAGGGAAGCGGGGGGGCTTCGGGAACCCAATCGCATGACGCATGCGATCGGGTAAGAGGGGGGCGGGGGGGAGAGAGTCGGTGGATAGTCCTACGGCAGCGTGCTTTCCCAGCGGGCAGGCCACCCGAAACCGCCGAGCTCCCGGTTTGCTGCCCTTATGAAGCCGCTACCTCCCGATCCGTTTCAGCCAGTTTTTGGCCAGGTCGGAATCCGGCTTTTGCTGCAGAACCCGATAAAAACAGTGGGCCGCCTCGTCAAGGCGGTTTTGTTTTGCGAGAAAGACACCCAGGTTGAAATTGACGTCCAGGGAGTTCGGTTCGATGGTCATGGCCTGTCTGAAATAGCCGTCGGCTTCTCCCACCATTCCGGCTGCTGCCAATTCGACGGCAATCGTGAGCGGACCCCTTGCAGAGGAAGGCTCCAACTTCTGGACGGCTTCATAATGGGGCCGGGCTTCAGAGCTGCGGCCCGACTTGATCAGCAGAATTGCCAACTGCAGGTGCGCGTCTGCCGCTGCCGGATCTTGCCTCAGGGCCGCTGCAAACTGCTCCGCAGCCTCGTTCAATCTTCCTGCCTTGGCCAGCGCTCTGCCGGCATTGACCATCACCATCGGTTCGCCCGGGTCCAGACGCGACGCCTCCCTAAACTGTTCCAACGCCTCAGCGTACCTCCCCTTCGCGAGATACATCGTCCCCAGGTTGTTGCGGGTCAGCGCGGAGTTCGGCCAGATGCGCAGGGCCTCCTGGTACGCCGCAAGCGCTCCGTCGGCGTCTCCGTATTCCTGGTTCAGTGCAATGCCGTAGTTGTTGAGGATGAGGTAGTTATTGCTGGTGACCGCCAGCGTGTGGCGATAGAGGGTGATGTTGTTGCGCCAAAAGCCCAGCTGCTGCCAGGTCATGACGGCACAGACCGCAAGCGTCAGGACGGAAAGGGCTGCCAGGGCCTTCTCCTTGAACGACAGCGAGCTGCACAGCTCGGAAACACCCCAGACCGCGATGATGGAGAGACCGGTATAGGGGAGGTAGGTGTAGCGGTCGGCGTGCGACTGCCCACCGACCTGGATCAGGCCGATCACCGGCAGCAGGGTAACGACGAACCAGAGCCAACCGGTTGCCAGGTAAGGAAAGCGTCGCCGGAAAAAGAACACCGCAGCGCTGATGGCGATGAGCACCAAAATCGATCCCGCAAGCTGCCAGAGGATGATTTCGGTCGGAAACGGGTAGAGGATGGCCATGTCGTGAGGCCAGAACATACCGATCAGGTATCTAACGTAGGCTATGAAGACGTTGGCCAGGCGCAGGCCGAACTGCACCTTTTCGAGGCTTTGGACCGCACCGCCATGCTGCTGCACGAAGATGGTGGCGGCCGAAGAGAGCAGGGAGATGAGAAAGAAGGGGACCTTTTCCAGGAAGAGGTGCCGCGCGGTGCGGGGGGCGGGGGCGGTCTCCGCCTGGTCGCGCCGGAAGCGGTTCAGTGGCCACCAATCGAGCAAGAGCAGTACCACCGGAAGGGTCACCAGCATCGGCTTGGCCATCAATCCGAGAACGAAGCAGCCCATGGTCGCCAGGTAGCGCCAGGGCTTGGGTTTGTGCACGTAAGCTACGTACATGAGCAGGGTCAGATGCCAGAACAGGCCGCTCAGGACGTCTTTGCGCTCCGCCACCCAGGCAACCGACTCCACGTGCATGGGGTGCAGCGCGAACAGCCCTGCGACGACGAGGCTGCGCCACGGCATCGCGGTAAGGCGGACCAACAGCAGAAACAGCAAAAAGGCAGAGACGGTGTGCAGCACGACGCTGGTCAGGTGGTGGCCGGCCGGCTTCAGGCCGAACAGCTGCACGTCGGTCATATGGGAAAGCCAGGTGAGGGGATGCCAGTTGGACATCTCGGACGATTGAAGGGCCCAAGCGACGCTGCCGCCGTGCAGCCCCCCCTTCACCACGCTGTTGGCGGTGACGTACCCGGGATCATCGAAGTTTATGAAATCAAAGCCGGCGGTGCGCGAGAATAGTGCGAGGGTGACAACCAACATCACCAGACAGAGCAGGGTGCTGAGCCGCATGTGTGATCCTTTAGGTGGTATGAACGAGGCACCATCTCGGCTGGTGTGTCACGTTACCTGGCAGGTAAGGCAACTTTTCCCGAAGTAATGGATGAACCTGGGCAATGGGGGAGGGGAGGCGAAGAAATCCCGAGGGGTGCGCGATAGGGTATCGAAGGTGTCGGCTGGTGCTACTGTGCCTGCCTGGGAAGAATCCCTTTGATCTGCAGCATATCCCGCTTGAGCCGTTGGGCTGCATAAAATTGCGGCCGGGTCATCTCCTTTACCAGCGAGTCCCTCTTTTCTTCGGCTTTTTCCACTCCCTGGCGCGCGGCGAAATCGAGCCAGGCATAGGCCTGGACCAGGTCGCGGACCTCGCTCCCCGGGGTGCTGTAGAGTACCCCCAGGTCGTACTGGGCCTGAGCGTGACCGTTAGTGGCCGCCAGTTGGTACCATTTCAGCGCCTCGGCGGGGCGCGAGGTGGCTACCGAGCGGTTATCGTAGAGCGCTCCCAGGTTATACGCCGCGGCCACGTGTCCCTGGGAAGCGGCAACGCGCCACCAGACGGCAGCCGCCACCTTGTCGGGAGCCATTCCCTTCCCTTTGCTGCACTCCATGCCCAAGAGGTAGGCGGCTTCCGCGGGGGGATGCACCGTGGCCAGATGGTGCCAGCGCGAGGCTTCGACGGTATTGGGCGGAATGGCGAGACCGGCCGCGTAGATCCTGGCCAGACCTTCCTGGGCCGGGATGTACCACTTGGCGGCGGCCAGCAGGTACCACTTGACCGCACTGGCGTAGTTCTGCTGGAAGCCGCAGCCGGATTCGCACATGGTTCCCAGCAGGTACTGGGCTTCGGTGTCCCCCTGCTCGGCAGCCTTTTTGAACCACGCGGCGGCGGTCTGGTAGTTCCGTTTGACTCCCCGGCCGGTGGCGTACATGATCCCCAGGTTGAACTGCGCCTCCAGCTGGGATTGCCGCGCCGCGATGAAAAAGCAGTTGAAGGCGGTGGTCAGGTTGCGGGCCACGTTGTGCCCGTTGACGTGGTCGACGCCGATGTCGTTCAAGGCCGCAGCGTTGCCGGCTTCGTCTTCGGCAAAATCCGGCGACTGCGTGCGCGGCGCACCCTTTTGCCCGCCCCCCGCCGTCTTGCGGAATTCCAGGGCACTGTCGGTCTCCAGGTACTGGCAGAGGTTTTCCGCCTCCTGGGCCAAAGCGCTCCCTGTCCCAAGGAGCATCGCTACTATGAAGGCTGCGGCAAGAACAGGTGCTCTCAAGATGCTCTCTCCGAATTAAAACCAACGGTCCGGTACGTTCCCCGACAGCAGGGCGGGGACAACCGATGGACGTTACATATCATGACACCTGACGCAGTTTTCCCTGGTGGTAAAGGCCGTATAGTCGTCGTGGCAAGCGCCGCAGGATTTTTTCTCCTCGTCCATCTCGGTCATGGTCACCCGCGGGGTGGTGTAGTTGAGAGGGAAGATCTTGGCATGGCAGTCGATGCAGCGGTACGTCTTGACGTGATAACTGTGGCTGAAGGTGACCGGCCCGGCGTTGTTGCACTTCATCACCAGGTCCCCGGCCAGGTGGCAGCGGTAGCAGTCGATGAGGGGAAATGCTTTTTTCCTGTTGTGGCAGGCGCCGCACGACTTGCCGCGCTCCATCTCGGCCATGGTGACCGGGTTGTTCCTCCCGGTTTTAAACAGGCGGGTGTGGCACTCGTTGCAGGAGAACTTCTTGGTATGCGGGGTGTGAACGAAGACCACGTTGCCGACGGTTTTGACGTTGAAGGTGATATCCCTGATGGTGTGGCAACGGCCGCACTCGCCAAGCGGGAAGGCGATCTTGCCGTGGCAGGCGCCGCAGGATTTCCCCTTGTACATCTCCGCCATGCTTACCGGGCGCACCGACTTGTTCCGGTAGATTTTCTCGTGGCAGATCGTGCAGTTGTCGTTGATTGCCTTAGCCCTGGTGTGCACGTCGTGGCTGAAAACGACCGTCCCCCCATTGATGGCCTTGAACACGATGTCAAAGACATCCGAGGCGAAGACCGAAACGCAAAGGGCCAAGGTGACGGTGCCCGCCATGAGGAGGTGTTTAAGCGACATTACGGATCCTAGGAGTTCCTGAGGTGAACAGCACTAAGTCGGCAGCATGCTATAGCGTGAAAAAGGCAGTTCTGTCAAGGGATTAGTTGCGTTTGCGGCGCCCTTCCAGGATGGCCAGATTAATGAACGCTACGGCACCTGCCAGGGTGAGGAGCCAGCCGATCATCACCTCGCGCGGATAGTACTCCATTTCCAGCAGGTGGCGTCCGGAGCTCCAGGGGACCGCCCTGACCACATAGTCGGCGCGCCAGATTGGAATCTCCCGGCCATCGAGGCGCGCCTGCCACCCGGGCCAGAAGGAGTCGTTGATGACCAGCACCCCGTCCTGGCCAGCCTCCGCGTCGATGCGCAGGGTGTTCTCGGTGCGCGCCGCGCTGAGGACCCGCCCCGCCCCCGGATCCCGGGGGACCGAGGTGGCCCCCTCGAGAACGACGGCGCCGGCGCCCTTGGCGTACGCGGCCAAAAGCCCCTGGAGCGCTGCGTCCTCCCCCGAGGCAGGGAGGAGTTCCCCGGCAAAAAGGGCCCAGGGACGGTGCGGCACCCTCCAGACCGAGAAGTCCCACTCGGGGTTGTCCAGGACCCTGGTCCCCCCCTCGCTCGCGGCGATGGCGATCTCGGTCTCCTGCGGGGTGTGCGGGTTCTTGACCACCATGTGGGTCAGCGAGTAGCGCCTGAGGGCCGCCAGGGACCGGGGGCCGAAGCTGCCGTTCAGGGCGCCGATCAGGCTGTCGAAGCGTTGCGGGCGCAGCCCGGTGTAGGTGTTGATCTGGTCGATGCCGGAGGCGACGTTGTAAGAAGGGGATCCCATGTGCGACTGGCCGCCGACCTGGGCGTCCAGGAGATCGAGCCCCCTCGGGTAGTAGTAGTTCTCCTCCATCGGTGTGGCGATCCGGGTCTGCTCGCCGTTCACCTTGATGGCGGCCAGAGGGGCGCTGTCACAGACCCCGGGGTTACCGGCGTGCAGGGCGAACGGTGCCGCCAGGGAGGACTCCAGGAAGACGAGCGCCGCAAGCAGGGGAGGGAGCGCCGGGCGCAGCCGCGGCCAGCGCAGGCCGGCAGCGATCAGGCCGGCCAGGGCAACGAGGCTCACCCCGGCATGCACAAGCCCGCGGGAGAGGTTGTGGTACGCCTGCAGAACTCCCTGCTGCGCGGCCGGGGTGTCGACTTGGGCGGCGAAGGAGGGGGAGCGCCAGAAGAAAACCGCGCCGACGAGTGCCAGGGCGCCAAGCCCCCCGGCAAGGACGGCCCAGCGTCGGTCGGGATTGCCGGCCAGCTGCTGGGCGCCGAACGAGGCAAGCACGGCAAGGCAAAGCGCCAAGGGCCCCACCAGCTTCTCCGCGTAGCGGAATTTGCCCCAGACCGGCAGGTGATGCAGGAGTTGCTCCGAACCGGCATGAAAGCCAAGCGCAAGCCAGAGGAGAACCAGCGCGGCCCCCCCCAGAAGAAGTGTCAGCCGTTTCTGCCGCAGACCCGCGACGGCGAGCAGCAGCAGCCCCCCCCCCAGGTAGACGCTCGGCAGGAAGGGCATTTCCAGTCCCGGCCGGGACATCCCGCCCAGCCAGATGAACACCGGCCACTGGGTGGTCCCAAGGTTCGGGCTGCCGAAAAAGCCGGGCACCAGGAACTCGATGAGCCGCCAGGGCGCCAGGGCCCAGGTCAGCCGGTCGAAGGGGTCCAACTGCACGCCGCGGGAGGTCTCCTGGAGAAAGACCAGGGTGGGGATCAGCTGCACCGCGGCCAGGGCGGTACCCACCGCGACCCCGAGAGCCGCCCGGCGAACCCCTGGCCCCCCGCCTGCCTCCCAGGACAGGGCAAAGCCCAAAAGGAGTGCGACGATGCTCCACTGGGGGTCGCCGGAGAACCAGAGGGCGCAGCAGGCGAGAGCCGCCGCGGAGGCTCCGAAACGCCGCCCCTCTCCGGCCCGGCGCAGCGCAGCCAACACCCAGGGGGCGGTTGCGGCGGCGCAGAGGTACTGCACGTTGGAGCTGAGGCCCTGCACGTACCCGGAAAGCCCGTAGCCGAAGCCGGCGATGGCCGCAGCGGTAAGCGGGGCACCGAGCACGCGGGAGAACAGCGCCGCCCCGAGCGCCGCCAGCGCGAAGTAGCCAAGGATCAGGGCATCCATCCCGGCGTGCGGGAAGAGGTAGGCACCAAGGAGCGACACCGGGTGGAGGACGCCGTGCATCATCTGGGCGAAAAGCGGGATCCCCAGGATCTCGTGCGGGTTCCAAAGCGGCAGGTGAAAGCTGCGCAACGCCTCGACGACGGTGGGCCGGATCGGCTGGAAAAGTTTGGAGGTGTCCCGCCAGGAAAGGGTGTACCCGGAGAGGAGGTAGAGCGCTCCAGGCGAGAGGACCCCGGCGACGATTGCCGCGGCCCAGAGAAGTGCCGGCCTGACCGCGCGCGGTGCAGTGGGCGGGGTGCCCGGATCGGAAAGCCTCGTCGATTCCCGCAGCATGTCAGTTCTTCCCGGGGCCGGCCTTCATGCTGCGGACGCTCTCGAGGTTGCGCCTCGCGTTGGCGTTCTCGGGGTTGAGTTGCACCGCGCGTTCGAACTCTCTGAGCGCGTCGGCAGGGCGGCCGGATTTCAGGTAGGCGATCGCCAGGTTGTTGTGCAGCTCGTCGTAATCGGGGATGATCTGCAGACACTTCTCGTAGTAGCGCAGCGCCGAGGCGATATCGCCCTGTGCCAGGTAGGCGTTGGCCAGGTTGAAAATCGACATGGGGTCGCCGGGGTTTAACTGGGAGGCCTTGGTGTACTCGCCGATGGCGTTTGGGTAGTCACCCAGCTTCTTGTAGACGATCCCCAGGTTGTTGTGCAGCTCGAAGTTGTTGGGATCGATCGCCAGGGCGGCGCTCAGTTCCTTTTTCGCCTCGTCCAGACGCCCGGCGGCACTTAAGTAGAGACCCAGGTTCTGGTGCGGGCGCAGCTTCTTGGGGCTGTTCTTGGCGGAGTCTTCCCAAAGCGAGATCTCTGTTTGCCACACCCGGTTTCTCGAGAAGGTCGCCACGGCGAGGACCAGGACCAGCACCCCGAAGAGGCCGGCGAAGAGCCTGATGCCGGCGGTCGTCCCCAGCGTGAGCCGGGCTGCCAGGTGGGAGAGGGCGGTCACCGCGAGGAAGAGCCCGAAGGAGGGGAGGTACACCCGGTACTCGGCGCCCAGCTCCCCCAGCGGCAGGATGCTCGATTCGACGGAGAGCGTGACGAAGAACCAGAGGATGCCGAAGCCGGCAAGCCTCAGCTCGGGGAACTCGCGGAGCCTGCCGCTCAGGTAGTAGCAGAAAAGGCCGGTGAGGAAAATGGCGACCAGCAGCAGGAAACAGCCGAAAACCGGGAGTGCGAACAGGGTGTGGTATTTGGTGAAGTCGTGGTCCACGTTTTGGTGGATCGGCAGGAACAGGAGCCGCAGGTAGTCGGTGATGACCCCGAACTGGGTGAGCAGGTAGTCGCCCCGGGAGATCTTCGAGACGTCTGCGGCGGTGATGGTGCGCATGGTGCTGTCCAGCGCGCCCAGCTGCCCCTGCTGGAGGAATACCAGGATCGGGATGATGCACAGGGTGGCGGCAAAGGGTGCCAGGGCCTTCAGGCGAGCCTTGAGCCCCCGGTCCAGAAAGGTGAAATCGTACAGGGCTACGATGAAGGGGAGGGTGAAGCTGAACTCCTTGCTCAGCATCGAGCCGACGGTGCTGGCCAGGGCAAGTCCGTACCAGAGGGCGCGCTTGCCGGCGGGCTCGGTCTGGGACTTCAGGTAGCAGAAAAGGGCCAGCAGGTAGCCGCAGGACGCCATCAAGAGGAAGCGCGAGGTGATGTAGGTGACGGCATGGGTCTGCATCGGGTGCACGACGAAGAACAGCGCCGTAGCGGCGGCGATCGCCTCCGGGTAGCCCGCGCGGGAGTCGTCCCCCCTTGGCGCGCAGCGCTCCAGTTCCAGGGTGTAGCGCGCGATCAGGTACACCAGGTAGCCGTTAAAAAGGTGCAGCGCCAGGTTGACGACGTGGTACCCCACCACGTTCAGGCCGTGCAGCTTGAAGTTCAGCGCCAGGGTGAAATAGCCGAGGATCCTGGTCATGAAGGCGAACTGCAGGGCGGGTGGGAGCGAGGTGGGGGAGAGCTTTTCTATCTTGAAGATATCGAGGGGGGAAAAGAAGTAATGGAAGGTCCGTATGATGGAGTTGGTCGCCACGTAGGACTCGTCGTCGAACTGGAAGGGGACCGTGAAGGAATTGGAGTAGGCCAGCACCCCCAGGACTACAATCAACGATGCCATCACATACTTATTGCCGCAGATGCTCTTGTACATGCGAGGGTTCCTTCGGGATGCGGAGGATGCTAGCGGAACAGGTTGTATTTAACGATGCATTTCAGGGCCGAGAAGCCGTCTTTCCAGCCGATCTTCTTTCCTTCCTTGTAGGTCCTTCCCGCGTAGGAGATGCCGATCTCGTAGATGCGCAGGTCCATCTTGGCTATCTTCGCGGTGATCTCGGGCTCGAAGCCGAAGCGGTTTTCCTCGATCCGGATCCCGTCAAGCACCTCGCGCCGGAACACCTTGTAGCAGGTCTCCATGTCGGTCAGGTTCAGGTTGGTCATCATGTTGGATAAAAGCGTGAGGAACTTGTTGCCGACCATGTGCCAGAAAAAGAGCACGCGCCGATATTCGCCGGTACAGAACCGGGAGCCGTAGACCACGTCCGCCTTCCCCTCGAGGATCGGCTGCACGAGCTTGTGGTACTGGCCGGGATCGTACTCGAGGTCGGCGTCCTGGATGATGACGATGTCGCCGGTCACGTTCTGAAAGCCGGTCCTGAGCGCCGCGCCCTTCCCCTGGTTGCGGTCGTGCAGGACGACGCGGGTGTTGCCGCCGGCCAGCTCGGCCAGGATCTCGCGGGTGCCGTCCGTGGAGTAGTCGTCGACCAGGACGATTTCCTTGTCGATGTCCACCGCCTGAACGGCGTGGTAGATCTCCCTGATGGTCCCCTTTTCGTTGTAGATCGGGATGACGACGGACAGTTTCATGAAGGACGTCCTTTGGATGTTGTGATTCGCGCCGTGGCTGCGGCGGCGGTCCGGTTGCCGCACCGCCGGAAAAGCCCGCGGCTTCGGGCCAGGCAGGGCATTTGCCGACAGCGAGGAGTACCACAAGCTGTCCAAAAGGTCAACTCGCCCGAGCAGGACCAGGCGAGGCGGAACTGTCATAAAGCTTGCGCGGATATCTACTCTTAAGGTATATTCCGACGCACTTGTGCCTCAGGCCAAGGACCCCGCTGGACGCCCCCGGCACGCGCCCCCCCCGAACGGGCCGGCCGCGCCCGGACGACGCGGATTGCAAGGTGAAAGGTTGTTACCGTGACCAGCACAGCACGCCTCCTGAAAACCCCCGGAATCAGAACCTTTCTACAACTCTTCACGCTGGTGCTGGTCTGTTTTGCCGTATTCGGCCCGGCATTGCGCCACGATTTCCTGATCAACTGGGACGACCGCCAGTACGTACTGGACAACCCCCTGATCCAGGGCCTCAGTCTGGAGCACCTGCGGGGCGCCTTCACCACGTTCCACCTCGGCAACTACGCTCCGCTGCATCTCATGTCGTACATGCTCGACTACGAGCTTTGGGGGATGAAGTCCTTCGGGTTCATCCTCGGCAACCTCATCATTCACGCCGTGAACGGTGTGCTCTTCTACCTGCTGCTGCGGCGCCTGGCCGGGGAAAAGGTGTGGATCTTCGCCGCCGCGCTCCTTTTCCTGGTCCATCCGGTTCAGGTCGAGTCGGTGGTCTGGATCTCGGAGCGCAAGAACCTGCTCTCCATGACCTTCTTCCTGGTCTCCTGGTACTGCTACCTCCGCTACCGGAGCCCGGAGCCGGGGCGCGGCGCAACCTTCTACGGGGTGTCGCTCTTCGCCTTCGTCCTGGCGCTCTTGACGAAGTCGGTGACGGTCGTCCTCCCCTTGGTGCTTCTCCTGCATGAGCTCTGCTACGGCGAGAAGCGGCAGGGGAGGGGGGCGCTTATCGACAAGATCCCCTATTTTCTGGTGGCGGCCCTTTTTGCCGTGCTCGCCCTGAAAAGCCACGCCGCGGCCCAGGGGGGGATCACCTCCTTTCATGGCGGAAGCCCCACCGCCACCTTCCTCACCATGCTCACGGTGCTGACGCACTACCTGGGTTTCTTGGCCTGGCCGGCGCAGCTGAGCGCCTTCTACGACGTACAGCTTAAACCCGCAGTGGACCAGCAGGTGGCCCTGGCCGCACTGTGCTGTCTTGCGCTTTTGGTCCTCGGTTTCCTGGTCTATCGCCGCAGGCGGAAGCTCTTTTTCTGGTACGCCCTCTTCTTCGTCGGGCTGATCCCGGTCTCCCAGATCGTGCCGATCGTCACCTTGATGAACGACCGCTACCTCTACTTCCCGATGCTCGGAGCGGCGGCCTTTGTATGTGCCGCACTGCTGGGAGAGGCGAGTTTGGAGGGGGGGGTCGCCTCGCGCCGCTCGCTGGCGACGCTGGTGCTCATCCTGGTGGCGACCGGGGGCTTCGCCGCTGCCGCCAGCGCCAGGGTCCCGGTATGGCAGGACAGCTACACGCTTTGGAAGGATGCCAGCGCGAAGGCTCCCAGGCTCGCGCTTACCCACGACGCCTACGGCGAGGGGCTGCTGCAGCGCGGCCGGTTCGACGAGGCCATCAACGAGTTCCAGATGGCCCTGAGCCTGGAGCGTATCGGTGCGCAGAAGAGCCAGGATCCGAACTGGCGCACCACCTGGGCGAACACGCGCAACAACCTGGGGACCGCCTACGGCATGAAGGGGTGGACCGACCAGGCGATCGACCAGTTCGTCATCGCCCTGAAGCTGGATCCGGACCTCGCCAAGGCCCACTTCAATCTGGGGAACGCGCTGATGAACAAGGGACAGGCCGAGGCGGCGCTGCGCTCGTTCAGCAGCGCGGTGCGCCTGAACCCCGGTAACCTCGCTTTCCAGGCGAACCTCCGCCAGACGCGCGAGATCGTGGAGTCGAGAGCGCCCCAGGGGATGCCAGGCGGGCCGAACTAGCTGGAACCGTGGTGGGGGCTTTGTGACAAGGCTTCCGGTGAAATGACATAACGATGTGATGGGCAGGCGCTCCAAACGGGGACGGACTGCGATTGAAGGAGACGGTTCATGCTGGAAAAATGCAATGTTTGCGGAGAGCCCCTTACGGCACACTTCACGGAGGTGCGGGACCCGCTGACCGGCGAGATGTTCGAACTGAAAAAGTGCCCCGCTTGTGGCCTGGGGCATACCGTGCCGCAGCCCGAAGACCTGGGTCCCTACTACGCAGGGTATTACGGCGGCAGGCACGGCTTCACCCTGCGCTACTGCATGAACCGGCGCATGGGGTTCGTGGGGCGGGCGGTTGCCGGTAAAACGGGTGGACGGCTGCTGGACATCGGGTGCGGCGACGGCTCCTTCCTGCTCACCGCCAAGGCCGCGGGGTGGGAGGTGGCGGGAACCGAGCTCAACCCGGACCCCGCCCGGCAGGCCGGCCTCGAGGTCTGGGAAGCGGTGGAACAGCTCGACCCGAGCCGCCCCTTCGACTGCATCACCATGTGGCACACGCTGGAGCACATGCGCGACCTCCCCTCCATGATGGCGAACATCGGCAAAGTGCTCAAACCCGGCGGCAAACTGATCGTCGCCGTGCCGGACTTCGGCGGCTGGCAGGCGAAGCTCTTCAAGGGGAAATGGCTCCACGTGGACGCGCCGCGCCACCTCTACCACTTCGATGCCGGCGCCCTCAAGCGCTGCCTTAAGGGGGGCGGTTTCTCCGTGGAGCGCGCGTGGCACCAGGAGTTCGAGTACGACCTCTTGGGGTGGTCGCAAAGTGCGCTCAACTACCTCATGCCGTACCCCAACGTGTTTTTCGAGGCGCTGGCCGGCAAACCCGCCAAGCACGGTCCCCTGGTGACGGGGGCGGGCTACCTGCTCGGCTTGCTGCTCACCCTTATCCTGCTCCCAGCCCAGTACGCCGGCACCTTCTTCAAACGCGGCGGCACCCTGATCTGCGTCGCCGGGCGCCCCTCTACCGCAAACCCGGCGGACGCCGCGGGAGTGGCAGCACAATGATCCGTCTTTTTTCCGATAGCCGTCTCCCCCACGTGGAGGGAGCGGCATGATCCAGGCAAACGCCGGCCTCGGCGGTTCCCGCAAAGAGCTGTGGATCCCGCTGCTCTTGATCGCGTGCCTCACCCTGGCCGTCTATTACGTCAGCTTTTCCAACGGCTTTGTCTGGGACGACGACAGCATCATCGTCAAGAACTCGCAGACCCTCGAGCTCAGCCACCTGCCCGATGTGCTGTTCTCCCCCGACGTGGTGAAGCCCTACTACCGCCCGCTGAACCGCGCCAGTTACCTGTTCGATTACTGGGCCTATGGGATGAACCCGCTCGGTTTCCACGCGGTCAACATCGCCATCCACCTGGTAAACGCGCTCCTGCTTTTCCTGGTCGGCTGCCGGCTGCTTCCGGACCGGCGCGGGGCCCTCTTTGCGGCCCTGCTTTTTGCCGTACACCCGGTGAACGCCGAGGCGGTCAACTTCATCTCGGCGCGCAACACCCTCCTCTCCCTGGGCTTTTCGCTGGCGGCCTTCCTCTGGTTCCTCGAGGCCAAGGGGCGCTGGGGGCGCCCGCTCTTTATCTCGGCGCTTTTTTTCTTCGGCGGGCTGCTCAGCAAGGAGACCGGGCTCATGCTCCTTGCCGTGCTCCCCTTTTATCTGCAGCGCTCCGAACCCGGGGCCCCCGCGGTCGGGTGGCGGGAACGGGTGGTATGGATCTTCCCCTACCTCTTCTTCCTCGCGCTCTACCTCGGCATGAGGAGCTATTCGCTGCAGGGGGTGGTGGGGATCGCGGTCCCCGCGGAGGGGCTTTTTGCGCGCCTGGCCCAGAACTACTACATCATCCCCCGCTACCTCGGGCTGCTCTTGGCCCCGTACGGCTTCACCATCTTTCACACCGTACCCAAGGAAAACCTCTTCTCCATCCCCTGGCTCTTCGTGGCCTGGGCGGCACTTATGGGTGCGGTCTTCCTCATCCTGCGCGGGCGTCACGCCGCGGCCCGCTTCGGGCTGCTCTGGTTCGCGGCCAACTACGTGCCAATCTCGAACGTCGTGCCGATACCGAGCGACTACATGACGGAGCGCTTTCTCTACCTGCCGGCGGTCGGGTTTTTCCTCCTGTCGGGAGCGGGGTTCTGCTGGCTGCAGGCCCACGTTGAGACCAGGCGCTGGGCGGCAATCGCTGCCGGCGTCATGGTGATCTGCTGCGCCGGCCTCACCGTCGACCGCAACCTGGACTGGCGGGACGACCTCTCCCTGTTCGGAAGCGCGGTGCGCAACAACCCGGATTCCGTGGGAGCCCGCTTCAACTACGGGACGGCCCTGATGGAGAAGGGGGACCTGGCGGGGGCGCAACGGGAATGGCAGAAGGCGCTCGCCATCGACCCCCAGCATACCGACACCCTTGCCCAGCTCGGCACGCTGGCGGCGACCCAGGGCGACCTGGACCGCGCCGAGAGCTACTACCGATCGGCCCTCGACTCCCCCTCGGCGAAAAACGCGCCCGGTGCGTCGATGGCCCATTTCAACCTGGCCAAGATTTACGAGAAGAAAGGGTTGCCCAGGGAGGCGCTGCGCCACTACCGGCTCTTCCTGGAAAACGTCAACCTGAGCTATGAAGAGTACCGCCCCCTTGCCGAGCGCCGGGTAGCGGCCCTGGGTGCAGCCGCCCCCGCCGAGGCGCACTAGTCGTCCTCTGTTGCACTGGCATCCGAACTGAATTGAAGAACCCTCGAATTGAGAAGATGACTAAACCTATCGTGGAGAGTGTATGCTGAACGGGAAAAAAATTATCGTAGTCATGCCGGCCTACAACGCGGAAAAGACCCTGGAAAAAACCTACAACGAGATCCCGATGGAGATCGTCGACGAGGTGGTGCTGGTGGACGACGCCAGCCGCGACCGGACCTCGGAGATCTCGAGGCTGATCGGGATCCACACCATCGTGCACTCCAACAACAAAGGGTACGGCGGGAACCAGAAGAGCTGCTACAAGGCGGCCCTCGACCTGGGCGCGGACATCGTCATCATGGTGCACCCCGACTACCAGTACACGCCGAAGCTGATCCCGGCCATGGCCTCCATGCTCGCCTACGACGAGTTCGACGCGGTGCTCGCCTCGCGCATCCTGGGGACCGGCGCCCTCGAGGGGGGGATGCCGCTCTACAAGTACATCGCCAACCGGGCCCTGACCCTGTTCGAAAACCTGATGCTCAGCCAGAAACTCTCCGAGTACCACACCGGCTACCGGGCCTTTACCCGCAAGGTACTGGAGGAGTTGCCGCTGGACCGCAACTCCGACGACTTCGTCTTCGACAACCAGATGCTGGCCCAGATCACCTACTTCGGTTACCGGATCGGCGAGATCACCTGCCCCACCAAGTACTTCGAGGATGCCTCGTCCATCAACTTTAAGCGCAGCGTCATCTACGGCCTGGGCGTTTTGAAGACCTCCCTGCAGTACCGTCTGCACAAGTGGGGCATCGCTAGTTCGTCGATTTTCTCTTAAAAAAGGGAGTCGAGTTCGCCGGGCCAATCTGCAAGGTGGGCAACCATAGTTGCGTGTGCCCTCGCGCTCAAACTGCCTGACAAAGACGTACACGGGGAATGTGTGGCATGCCTGATGAGGGAATTACCAGATACCGTCCTACGAAGCTCCTCTTTGCCGTGCTCCTTGTGGTAATCGTCTGCGGGGTTTATGGCAACAGTCTGCACAACGGCTTTGTTTGGGACGATCATGAAATAATAGTCGATAATCCCGTCAACAAAGACTGGTCCAATATCGGCACCGTGTTCAGTCAACCTGACGACCTGATGAGGGGGGCGGGAGTGTCCGCCCCCTTCTACCGTCCGGTGAACCGTCTCAGCTACTTGGTCGACTACCAACTGTACGGGCTCAAACCGTTGGGTTACCACGCCGAGAATATCCTCCTGCATCTTGCCGTGGTATGCTGCCTCTACCTCCTGGCCTTGCGCCTCTTCGGGGCACCGACTCCCGCCTTCGCCGCTGCACTACTGTTCGGCATCCACCCGATTAATGCCGAAACCGTAAATCTTGTTTCCGCCCGGAACAACCTGCTGGCGGCGCTCTTCGTTTTCCTCTCTTTTTTCGCCTTCAACCGTGCCTCAAGGACAGGGCAGAAAGTCTTTTTTCTGGTCTCCGGCGTGTTCTTCTTTCTGGGCCTACTATGCAAAGAGACGGCGCTCATGCTGCTTCCGTTTCTCTTTGTGTACGACTTTCCAACTCTCGGCGCGCTGAGGGGGAGATTGTGGGACAGGCTCGTGAGCACCTTGCCACTTATCTTTTTTGCCGGAGTCTACCTCGTTCTGCGAAGTGGGGTCCTAACCGGCAGTTCCGAGACGAGTCTCGACTTTGACCGCTTGGGCCACCGCATGTTGCAGAATCTCTTCGTGGTGCCGCGCTACTTGGAAAATCTGCTGCTACCGCTGCGGCTTAGTGTGGACTACCAGGTGCCATCAGAACTGAGGACTGCTGACTGGTGGCTTGCGCCGGTGTGGTGTTTGGTTGTCGCTGGTATTGTGCTTCTTTGGCGGACTGGCCGGCCGGTAACCCGGGGGGGGCTCGTCTGGTGTGCCATCAACCTTTTCCCGGTTGCCAATATAATTCCAATCCCGAGTGCCCCTCTGGCTGATCGCTTCATGTACCTGCCGTTGCTCGGTCTCTGTCTGGTAGTCATCGACCAGGGACTGAGGTATAGCAAGAGACCTCGAAAGCTCGCCTTGGGCGCAGGCGCAATTCTGACCATTTTCCTGGTGACGCTGACAGTCAGGCGGAACCTTGATTGGGTAGATGACAGCTCCCTCTTCGCCAGTGCCATAAAGGTCGCCCCCAATTCCACCTGGGGATACTACAACCTCGGCGTAGTGCTCTTGGACAAGCAGGATCTCGCCGGCGCGACGCAAGCGTTTTCAGCCGCCTTGCGGGTCGACCCGCTACACAGCGGTTCGCTCTTTCAACTGGCCAGCATTCAGATTAATGCCCAATCCTACCAGGAGGCGGAGCGTTATCTCCGGTTGGCATTGCAGGGAGATTCAGGCAACGTCGAGGCGCTTTTCAACCTTGCCATGCTCTTAGAAAAATTAGACCGTGGGCGAGAGGCGCTCCCCTTGTACGAGGCCTTTCTCGCCAAGGCCTCGGCCAAGTATGAGTCCTTGCTGCCGAAGGTCCGGAGCAGGATTGCACTGTTGCATAAGAAGTACGACTAAACTGTGCACCTGACCATGAAAATCGGAAGCCGTCAGTGGGCGTTTTTAATAACTCTTTTCTGACACCACAGGGAGATCATTTGCAATGAGCGTTAATCGCCGCCACATTTTTTTTCTACTGTTCGGCCTCTCTGGGTTTTCCGGCCTTATCTACGAGTCCATCTGGACCCACTACCTCAAGCTTTTTTTGGGCCATGCGGCCTATGCCCAGACTCTGGTGCTCGCGATTTTCATGGGCGGCATGGCGATCGGTTCCTGGATCTGCAGCAACTATTCCGCGCGCTGGAAGAACCTTTTGTTGGGGTATGCCGTTACCGAAGGGGTCGTCGGATTCTGTGCGCTGTTGTTCCATCCTGCCTTTACCCGGATTATTGACGCTGCATATACTACGATGATTCCTGCGATCGGAGGCCCGGTTGCGGTCAGCATTTTTAAATGGACGCTTTCCGCGCTGATGATCCTGCCTCAGTCCATTTTGCTTGGAATGACCTTTCCGCTCATGAGTGCGGGAATCCTGCGCCGTTTCCCTGATCGGCCTGGTCGCTCCATCGCGTTCCTGTATTTCACCAACAGCATCGGTGCGACCCTCGGGGTCTTGTTGAGCGGATTCGTCCTGGTGCGGTGGATTGGCCTCCCGGGCACCATCTGCCTTGCCGGGGCCATCAACATTGCACTGGCTCTTGTGGTCTGGTTCATGGTGAAGAGATTCTACTCCACTGTTGAAAATGTCGAGACCGATACTGTGGCTACCGCCGCACCGAAAGGGTGGGGGTGGTATCGGTTTTTCCTTTTGGTTTCACTGCTGACCGGCACGGCTTCCTTCATCTATGAGATCGGCTGGATCAGAATGCTGAGCTTGGTTCTTGGTACCTCAACTCACGCTTTTGAGCTTATGTTGAGTGCGTTTATCTGCGGTCTGGCTTTCGGTGGTTTGTGGATCCAGCGGCGTATAGATCAAGTTGACAAGCCGGTCCGCTATCTGGCTTGCGTACAGGTTGTAATGGGTATTCTGGCGCTTTCGACCCTCCTTCTGTACGGCAACACCTTTGAAGTGATGCAGTGGATCGTGAAAAGTCTGCCGAAGACTGATCTCGGATATGGTCTGTTTAACCTCTCCGGCAGCGCCATCGCCATGGTCGTCATGTTGCCGGCTACCTTTTGCGCAGGAATGACTCTGCCACTCATCACCTTTGTCCTGCTGCGTCAGGGACACGGGGAGCGGAGCATCGGTGCCGTGTATGCTGCCAACACGGTGGGGGCGATCATCGGGGTCTTCTTTGCTATCCACCTGGGGCTGCCGTTATTCGGGCTGAAGGGGCTGATCGGTTTCGGTGCGGGTCTTGACATTCTGGTTGGTGTGGTCTTGTTGTGGGGTGCCACCGATACGGGAGACCGTCGCCAGGCTATGGGATTTACCGCGGCGGGCCTGGCTGCGCTGCTTCTTACGCTTGGTTTCGTGAATTTGGACCCCTACAAGATGGCGTCGGGAGTGTATCGGTTCGGTACCCTCTTGAACCGGCAAAACACCAAACTTGTCTACTACCAGGACGGCAAAACGGCCTCAATAAGCGTGGTGCGGGATGGCGACGGCTCAATGTCCGTCAATACCAATGGCAAGACCGATGCCTCCATCATGATGCAGGGGCAGGGGGCAACCAGCGACGAATCCACCATGATACTGCTTGCCGCGCTTCCCATGGCCTTGAACCCTGGGGCACGTACTGCTGCCTCCATAGGTATGGGCTCCGGCATGACTTCCCATGCCTTGCTGGGAAATCCAAGGTTGCAGCAAGTCGATACCATCGAAATCGAAAGCAGGATGGTAGAGGCCGCTCGTCTATTCCGCCCCGCTGTGGAGCGTGTTTTCACCGATCTGCGCAGCAAAATCTACATCGACGATGCAAAGACCTACTTTTCCAGTCATAACAAAAAGTACGATCTTATTGTTTCAGAGCCGTCAAATCCTTGGGTTAGCGGGGTTGCGGGACTCTTCTCCGCGGAGTTTTACCGGCTGATCAAGCACCACATGAGCGACGACGCGGTATTCGTTCAGTGGGTGCAACTCTATGAAATCAACACCGACCTGGTTGTCTCCGTACTTAAGGCGGTATCCAACGAGTTCTCCGATTTTGCCGTGTATGCGCCAAATGATTTCGATATTGTCATAATCTCAAAAAAACGAGGGTTGCTTGGCGAGCCGGACCAGGAGATCATGAACCTGCCTGCCTTGAGGTTTGCCTTGAGTAAAAACAGCATCTATGGGACACAGGACATTGCCGTACGTAAGATCGGCACTAAGAAATTTCTCGGGAATTTTTTAGAGAATTACCCTTGTCGGGCAAATTCCGATTACTACCCGTTTGTGGATCAGAATGCCGCGAAGACCCGTTTTCTTAGTAGCAGTGCCACCGAATTGTTGCAGCTACCTCAGGTACCCTTGCCTGTCCTCGAAATGCTCCAGGGAGAGCCCAGGCGCTGGCGGGAAACGAAAGTTACTCCTGCGGTATATTCGCACAACAGCCAAGCGGCGTTTGCTGCCACGGCGCTTAGGGACTTCTTTCTCGTGGGGGACTTCCATGACCGCTACAATATTGTTCCGGATCAAGTCAAGCAGGACGCATTGCAGGTGAAAAGACTCTTTACCGTTTGCGGCGGCAATCCTGATCAGCAACTGGGAGCGCTCTTTGCCACGGCGATTCGCATGATCCCGTATTTGAGCCCCGAGGAACTGGATGCTGTGTGGGCACGATTGGAGAGCGGTCCTTGCACCTCCTCGCTGCCGCCCTCCACCAAAGCCTTAGCCTCATTGTTCAAGGCTACTGGTCGTCGTGATGCCCGCGCAATGAGTACCAACGCCAGCGCACTGTTGCAAAATGCCGACAGCATGACCCAGGGGACTGTAAAATACCTGTTAGCTTCGGCGATGCTTGGTGCATTGGCGTGCGGCGATGTCGCGACCTCGGAAGCGTTATGGTCTAAATTCAGGGTAGGAACTTTTGGCGGTAAGGAGCCCGACCTGCTGTACCGGTTGCTTGCCACGTACCGCGCCCTTCAATGAGGCTGCGCGTGTCCGAGACTAACTCAGTTCTCAATTGTTACGAAAAAAGGATAACGTATGCGCAATAACAAGATGCTGCTCGGAATCGTTCTGGTGGTGGTTACCGTGGCCGTCTTCCTGCAGACGACAACACACCAATTCATCAATTTCGATGATCCGGGATACGTCACGGCAAATCCTGCTGTGAAGGGAGGCCTCTCTGCTGCCGGCGTGGCCTGGGCCTTTACCTCAACGGCTATGTCCAACTGGCATCCGCTGACCTGGCTCTCTCACATGCTGGATGTTCAACTCTTTGGCCTGGAACCGCGCTGGCACCATCTGACCAGCGTGCTCCTTCATGCTGCTGCAGTATTTTTGCTCTTCCAACTGCTGGCCGGAATTACCGAAGCCCTCTGGCAGAGCTTTTTCGTGGCGCTTTTGTTCGCGATTCATCCGCTCCACGTGGAATCTGTCGCCTGGGTTGCGGAGCGCAAGGACGTGCTTAGCTGCCTGTTCGGGCTGTTGGCACTTTCCAGCTATGTCCGTTATGTTAAATCATCGGGGTATCGCTGGTACCTGGTGTCGCTGCTCCTTTTCGTTGCCGCCCTGATGAGTAAGCCTATGCTGGTCACGCTTCCCGTGGTGATGCTCCTACTGGATTACTGGCCACTGGCCCGCTACGTGCGGATGGAGGAGGCTTGCGGGGATAGCACGGTGTCGCGTAGAGCACCTTTCTTGCGCTTAGTTAGGGAAAAGATCCCGTTTTTCCTGTTTTCAGCGGCGTCCTCCATTATCACCGTGTACGGCCAGCAGAAGGGTGGGGCCATGGCTACCCTGGATAAGGTACCCGTTTTTGCGCGCGTCGAAAATGCCTTGATTGCCTGGATCAAATACATAGCTTTGATGTTCTGGCCCCAGGACCTGGCTATACTCTACCCGTTCCCAAAGCATCTGGTACTGTGGCAGGCCGCTCTCGCCGCAGTGGCGTTGGTCCTCATTTCCACGGTCGTACTCCGGTACCGGGTCCGTTTCCCCTACCTCGTCACCGGATGGTTCTGGTACCTGGTCACGACGTTGCCGGTTATCGGCCTGATCCAGGTGGGTGGTCAGTCGCTCGCCGACCGCTATACCTACATTCCCCTCATCGGACTTTTTATCATCTGCTGCTGGTTGCTTCCCGACCTCATGCAGGGATGGCAGCATCGCCAGGTCGTGTTGGCTGTTCTGGCGCCACTCGTGTTCTGTCTCCTTACCGCAGTCACCTGGCATCAACTTGGTTACTGGAAGGACGATTTCTCTCTGTTTCGCCACACCCTGGATGTGACTTCCGACAATTACCTGATCCTCAACAACTATGGAATTGCCCTGGATGCTAAAGGAAACCATTCCGAAGCGTATGGATATTTCGTGGAAGCGGTGCGGGTAAATCCCCGCTCGGCCATGGCATACTCCAACCTGGGATCCGTCAGCCTGGGATGGGGAAAGCTCGACGAAGCCATCCAAAATTACACCAAGGCACTGGAGATCAACCCCAACCATCTGCAGGCTCGCGCCGGCATGGGCAAGACGCTGGCAGCAATGGGACGTCTCGACGAGGCGGTCTGGCAGTACCAACAGGTATTGAAGATAGATCCCTCTTTTGCCACAGCCCACCAAAAGCTGGCCCTGCTACTTATGAAACTGGGCAAGAATACCGAGGCCCAATCCCACTATATGACAGCCTTGCAGTTGGAGCCGAATTCTCCCAAGGCCGCTCTCGACATGGGGATAGCGATGGCGCAGGAAGGGAAGATGGTGGAGGCGCTCGGGTATTTCGAGGATGCGCTTCGCGTTGCGCCGGCCTCGGTCGAGGCGCATTTCAACCGCGGACTTGCCTTTGTGCGGCTCAACAGGAAGGACGAGGCCGCGGCGGAATTCGCCAGGGTGCTCGAACTGCGCCCCGGTGCGCCCGAGGCACAGCACTGGTTGGACATGTTGCGCCAAACGAACTAGTGTCAAAAAGGGAAGCGGAAACAGGAATACAGAGTGTGGCGTAAAAAGTTGACATTGAACTTCTTCCTGCCCTATATTTCCCTTGCATGGGAGCTCATTGCCGAGAGAAGTGGGAATTCATCATGAAACGTACAACTTTTCACTACCTGTCGCTCGCACTGCTCTTGGCCCTGCTTACCGCCGTACCGGCCCTGGCGGGCGATTTGAGGGTCTCCTACCTTTACAACCTCTCCGACTTCAACGGCGTGCTCCCTTATGACAGTGCGCGGGTCGTTCTCGACGAAGTGAACAGCGAGTCGTTTGTGGTCTCAGGCGGCAGCATCGACATCTTCAATGCCAGCGGCATGCAGATTTTTCACATCGATTGCGATCGCGAACTTGGTGGTGTGTACGACGCCGCGGTTGACGAGGCGGGGAATATCCTGCTCCTAGCCTACAAGGAAGGGATCTACAGTATCGTGACCTGCAACTATCGTGGGGAGCCCTTTAGGTCGACTACCATTAAAGACCTCCCCGCGGAATTTGACGATTTCCGCCCCTCCCGGATCGTCTACCGTAACTCGAAGCTGTTCCTCGTGAGTCTTACCGGCATGCAGGTGGTGGTGACCGACACGGAAGGATCGTTCCGGGTGGGTTACGACCTGGCCGCAATGGCGAATCTTTCCGACCAGGAGCGTGCCGATACCGGACTCGGGGGCTTCTGGGTCGATCACAGCGACAACATGTATTATGTCATCTCGGCGCTGGGGAAGGAGTACCAGTGCACGCCGGACGGCACTACGTCGCAACATGGACAGCGCGGAAGCTCCGCCGGCAAGTTCGGCGTCCCGTACGGAGTCGCCACCGACAAGTTCGGCAACCTGTTTATCACCGACAAACTGCGCGGTGCTGTCATGGTCTACGACAAGGATTTCAAGTTCATCAAGGAGTTCGGTTTCCGCGGTCTGCGCCCCGGCAACCTGATCGTCCCCAACGAAATAGCGATTGATACGGTGAATAACCGGGTCTACGTCAGCCAGATGCGGCGCAGAGGGGTGAACGTGTACCAGGTAAGCTACGAGTGAAGTAAACCTGAACCGCTCGTGCCAAACAGAACTACCAGGGGTCGGCTTTATGCCGGCCTTTTTTTTGCCCTGCCAGGCCACTACAGCCATCCCCCGTACCCGGTCAGGCGAATCGCCCCCCGTCCCAACTATTCCTAAGGGTGAACCTTAAGAGCTTTAGCCTGCCAAAAGCCATGCATTGCCGGAAATTCCTGAAGAAACCTCAGTTACTTCACGGCACCACTCCTCCCAACCGAGAGCCTGAGAGCTCCAGCACGATCGAAAACCGCGCTTTCCCGGAATTCACCGGGGGACCTTTTTCAGCACCACCTAGTTATTTCACGCTGCAGTATGGCAAGGGCCGGCTTTACGCCGGCCTATGTTATTTGGCGGCAAAAAAACAAAGTGGGTGGTTTTGACTGAAAACTACGCAATAACAGGATGATATCTGTGGGGTGACGCCTCCCAAAGCACGCCCGGTCGGACCGGCAAGGCGGGTTGGGGATCCCCCGCCAGGTATCGGCACCCCGTGAATCCCCGGTCTCTTCGCGATATGGCCAGGTGTTTTGGCCAAAGCGCCGGTTAAATCGCCGGTGAGATCCGGACCGATTTCCGGTGCTCCATCGTAAGTCTCTGTAATTCAGTCTTTTCCGGAAAAATACTCAGGTTGGCATGCGGCGTGCTAAAGAGATGACATCGAAAGGTTAACGAAAGAAATTGGAAGTGATAGGGCAAGAAAAAGGAAATTTAAAAGTAGGTGACTGGAAGTCAAGCAGCAAGGTTTGAGTTTCAAGGGCAGCAAAAGGCGGCACATGTTATTCACTGCAGTTCACTTTCACTGGTAGTACCAAACCAAAAAGGAGAAAAGAAATGAAAGCAAGCAAGGTTCTCGTAGCCGCAGCACTGTTCACCTTTGCTACCGCAGGTAGCGCACTGGCATTCCACTCCGGCGGCGTCGCCGAGTGCGAAGGCTGCCACTCGATGCACAACAGCTTCGAAGGCTCCGCTAACGTAACCGGCATGGCTCAGTATGCATCCGGCCCGTTCCTGCTGAAAGCTCAGGACCAGTCCGGCGCCTGCCTCAACTGCCACAACTCGGCTGACACCGTGGGCAGCGGCTACCACATCTCCACCGACGGCTCGCTCGTTGGCCAGACCAAGCAGGGTCCGGTCGAACTGACCCCGGGCGGCGACTTCGCATGGCTCAAGATGACCACCACCGGCAGCATCCGCAAAGCCGCGACCACCTGGGAAGGCGATCGCAAAGGCCACAACATCGTTGCAGTTGACTTCGGCTACACCGCTGACAAGACCCTGACCGCAGCACCGGGCGGTTCCTACCCGGCAGCCAGCCTGGCCTGCTCCTCCTGCCACGATCCCCACGGCCGTTACCGTCGTTTTGCTAACGGTACCGAGGCTTCCACCGGCCTGCCGATCTTCGCTTCCGGTTCCTACACCAGCTCCGCAGCCCCGATTGACGGCATCTCCGCAGCCGGTGCATACCGCATCCTAGCCGGCGTTGGCTACCAGCCGAAGTCCCTGGCAGGCTCCTACGCCTTCACCAGCGAGACCCCGATGGCAGTTGCTCCGTCCACCTACAACGCAACCACCAACGTCACCGCAGCCGGCGTTGCTGACCGCGTTGCTTACGGCTCCGGTATGTCCGAGTGGTGCGCAAACTGCCACACCTCGATGCACCTTGATACCTACAACTCCGGCACCAAGGGCCTGGTTCACCCGGCTGGTAACGGCGCCAAGCTGACCGCTCCGATCGCCGCCAACTACGCAGCTTACGTATCTTCCGGTATCATGACCGGCACCGGCGCTGGCTACTCCGCAATGGCTCCGTTCGAGACCGGCGCAACCAAGTCCCTTGCCGACGTAACCGCTCTGAAAGCCTTCCAGGCTGCTCCGGTTGCTCCGACCACCAGCAACAACGTGCTCTGCCTCTCCTGCCACCGTGCACACGCTTCCGGCTTCGAGAGCATGGCCCGCTACTACCTGGGCAACGAGTTCATGACCATTGCTGATGCTTCCAACGCTGCTTCCTACGACACCAGCACCACCGAGAACAAGATCAACATGGGCCTCACCGTTGCTCAGCAGACCAACGCTTACAACGGCCGTCCGGCAACCGTCTTCGGACCGTGGGCACGTAACTACTGCAACAAATGCCACGCTAAAGACTAGTACTACCCTCGCTTGATTGTGATGAAATTCGGGGCCGGCATCTGGCCGGCCCCACCATTGACAAGCCCCGCTTTTTCGGAAGCGGGGTTTTTTTATGCCCTCTGCCGGTCTGCCGCCAGGGCGGGAAACTACTCGCGGGGACACTTATGAGTTTCTGAGGGTTTACCTCGGTTTTGCTGCACTGTTGCTTACAGGTGCTGGGAGGTGGCAGAGAAAGTCTTGCAGGCCAAGTATCTTAAGGCACGTCCGCTCTGGATCTAAATGGGCGGATCCTGACACCAGCACTTCTCTGAAAAAAGGTGATAACGCTCAGGTTCAAAATGTGAACGGAACCTAGTGGCACAATGAAGTCCACTGATTCGGGAAACGTTTGACAATTACTGTTGATATTGAGTAATATGTCGCAGCTGTGACCAGAGTAATTTCCCTTTCGCGCTCCACCTAGTATCACTGCCTGCCTTGAGGAATGACGCATTTGACGAATTCTAGGATCTTGACATTCCTGATGGTGTCTGCGCTGCTCTCGTGTCTGGCATCCGGTGCGAAGGAAGCCCGGGCATTTCATTCGGGCGGCGTCGGTGAGTGCGAGGGGTGCCACTCCATGCACAACTCCCAATCCGGCTTTCCTGCAGGGGGAGGCGGTGCCTACCTGCTCAAGGGAGGGGACGCCAGCTCCACCTGTCTCACCTGCCACCAGGTAGCTGGGGACACCGGCCCTGCCAGCTACCACATCAGTACGCCGAACGGGGAGATGCCGTTTGGTACTCCTCCGAAACAGCTTTCCCCCGGCGGGGACTTCGGCTGGCTCAAAAAGACCTACACCTGGTATGCCGACGTGGTTTCTCCCATGTCCACCAGCGCCGGCGACCGCCACGGCCACAACGTCAATGCACAAGATTTCGGGTTCCAGCAGGACGGCAAGAACCTGACCGCACCGGGTGGCGCCTACCCGTCCAGCGCGCTCTCCTGCACGAGCTGCCACGATCCCCACGGCACCTACCGCAGAAATCAGGACGGCACCATCTCCACCTCGGGCAAGCCGATCAAGGAGTCGGGCTCCTACGAGACCAGTTCCGCACCCGACGCGGAGACCTCGGTCGGCAGCTACCGGATGCTGGCCGGGACCGGATACGTCCAGCCGGGGATGACCGGCGGCCTGGCATTCAGCTACGCCCCCCCCAACGCCGTGGCGCCCAGCACCTACAACCGCTCGGAGGCCACCAGCGTCACCCGGGTCGCCTACGGTTCCGGTTTCTCCGACTGGTGCCGCAACTGCCATACCAACATCCACAACGGGACCTATTCCTTCAGCCATCCGGCAGCGGGGTTTGCCTCGGGCGCGACGACGGGGAACCTCGACGCGACGATGATCAACTACTACGACCAGTACATAAAGACGGGCGATCTCTCCGGGACCGCCGCCAACGCCTACTTCTCGCTGGTCCCCTTCGAGGTCGGATCCCAGAACTACGGCATCCTCAAGTCGATCGTGACCACTACCCCGACCAAGGGGCCCGATCTGGCCGACGGCACCCCAGCGGTCATGTGCCTCTCCTGCCACCGCGCCCATGCGAGCGGCTGGGACTACGGCATGAGGTGGAACACCAAGACCAGCCAGATCACCTCCAACGGGAAATACTCCCAGGAGACTCTCCTGTATCAACCCTTCGGACAGGGAAGAACCGAGGCCGAGGCCCTGCAGGCGTACTACCAGACCCCGGCGGTCAAGTTCGACCCCAACCAGCAGGGGCTCTGCTACAAGTGCCATGCGACCCTCCCCC
Organism: Geomonas silvestris; assembly: GCF_014193515.1. Taxonomy (GTDB): domain Bacteria; phylum Desulfobacterota; class Desulfuromonadia; order Geobacterales; family Geobacteraceae; genus Geomonas; species Geomonas silvestris. The sequence continues at coordinate 27,512 of NZ_BLXX01000010.1, forward strand.
AGTAACGTGAAAGGCGTGCCATGCGGTTGAACCTTTTTCTAGTGCTCGTCATCGTCGCGCTCTGTACCGGCTGCCAAGCCTCGCGCGTCGTCGTGAAGCAGCCGTTGAACAGCGACGGGGAGGTCTACCTCTACCTGCAGCCGTTGCCGCAGGAAGCGGGGAAGCTGCGCTTCGAGCTGGCAGCGGTCTCGGCTTTGCGCAACGACGGGGTCGAAGTGCCGCTCACGCTGGTTCGGGCCCCCTACAGCGGCAGCGGCCCCCAGCGCCAGGTGCTGGTCGCCAGCGGCGTGCTTGCGCCGGGGCGCTACCGCGGGATCTACTTCAAGGCGAAAAACGCCTTCCTGCAGCAGCAGGAGGGGGAGGCCGCACTGCCCGTGGCCGGCAACCAGGAACTCGCCGAGCTCCCCTTCGACGTGGTCCGGCAAAAGGCGCGGGTCCTGTCGCTCTCCTTCAAGTTCGCCGAATCTCTGGGCGCGAAGGGCGCGTTTCGCCCCGTGTTCTCCCTCTTCTTCCCGGAAAGGCCCCCGGTCAACCTGACCGGCTACGCGACCAACTTCGCCTCCAACAGCGTGACCGTGTTCGACAAGAGGTCGGGCGAGGTCCGGCACGTGGTCCCGACCGGGCAGGGGCCCAGGGCCGTCCTGTTCGACCGCAGCCGCCTGCTTGCCTATGTGGTCGTCTCCGGCGAGAACGTGGTCGAGGTCGTCGACATCTCCTCGCACGAGCTCATCAGGAAGATACGGCTTAACAACGGCGATGCACCGAGCGAGGCGGTCCTCACCCCCGACGCCAAGACGCTGCTGGTCGCCAACACCGGGTCCAACTCGGTGAGCATCATCGACCCGACCTCGAACTTCGAGACCACCCGGCTCAACGTCGGCAACATGCCGCGCTCGATCATCCTCGATCCCGCCGGCAGAAAAGCCTACGTGTTCAACACCTTCTCCAACAACATAACGGTCATCGACGTCATAAGCCGCAGTGTGGCCGCCACCCTGAACACCGAGGCGAGCCCGGTGCGGGGCGATTTCAACCGGCGCGGTGACAAGCTCTACGTCTTTTGCCAGTGGTCCCCGTACGTTTTCATCTACGACACCACCTCCTATGCCATCACCAAAAGGCTCTACGCAGGGATGGGGATCAGCGCCATCAAGGTGGACGGCGTGACGGACCGGCTCTACGTGGCCAAGACCGGCAGCCGGCTGGTCGACATCTACGACCCGTTTTCCCCCATCCCGATGGACTCGCTCGAGGTGGCCGGCTGGCCCGGCTATTTCCTGATCGACGCCGAGGAGAACAACCTGCTGATGGTACTGCCAGAGCAAAACGCCGTGCAGAGCGTGAACCTCGTGAGTAAAAAGGGTCGTTTCCTCTTCGATACGGGATCTGCCCCCTTCTGGTCAACCATCATGGGCGAGAGGTAGGACAGACCGTGCCTGAACGGAAACAGACATCATGCGCAGCGAAGCGCAGGCAGCTGCTGCCGATACTCCTGCTCCCCGTGCTTTTGGCGCCCCTGTGCCCCGGCACGGCCCGGGCCGACGGGATCGGCGGCTACCTGGAGTACATCTACGGAAACTCCACTTACAACATCAAGGACATCTCCGGGGTGGCCTCGAACACCAAGAACTCCAGTTTTCTGCAGCGCTACAACCTTGCCCTGGACAAGACGATCTACCCGATGCTGGTGTTCTCTGCGGGTGGACTCTACGAAAACACCGACGCCCACGCCACGACGGACGGGATCAGTAGCAACTCCTCTACAACCAGGTTGAGCCCCTTTGCCGACCTGTCGCTGAAAAACAATTTCCTTTCCGGGGGGGTCGGCTACCGGAGAAGGGAAGAATCGGCAACGAGTAACGGCCTTTCGACCCCGAAACTGATCCGCAACGAGTACACGGCGAACCTGGGCTGGCGCCCTGCGGGGCTCCCCACCTTCAGCCTTTTCTACACGAAGCGGGATTTCTACGACGAGCAGCACCTCTCCCAGGACCTGCAGTCCCAGAACTACACCTGGACCTCGACCTTCCGGGACCTCAAGGGTCTGGAGCTGAACTACAGCGGGAGCTACAGCCAGGACCAGAACAACCTGCTCCAGTCGGAAACCACGAGCCTCACCAACTCGGGGCGCATCGCCTACTCGGGATCGTACTGGGCAAACCGGGTCATCTTCCACTCGGGTTACAGTTTCGCCCTGCAGAACTCGACTATCGCCTCCCACGGGAGCGCCGGGACCCTGTTCACCCCCCAAGTGGTGCAGAACCAGCTTTTCGCAACCACTCCCGACAACACTGTCGTGCCGCCTACCACGGTGCTCACCGGGGCGCTGACGGCGGTGCAGAGTTTCCCCGCGTTGAACCTGGTGCTCCCCCAAAACACGGTCCCCCCGCCGGTTCTGAAGCAGAACAACGTGGGACTTTCCTTTGCGAGCCCGACCACGCTCAGTACGCTGTTTCTCTCGGTCACCTCGAAAGGCGCCGCGCCGTCGACCAACAGTCTGAACCAACTCGCCGGCAACTTCACCTGGGAGGTGTACACCAGTACCGACGGGGTGACCTGGAACAACCGGTTGGTTCCCACGGTGACGGCGAGTCTGAACCCGTCGAATCCCGGGGGGAGCGAATCCGGCTTCCTTTTGAGCTTTCCCACGACGACTGCCCAGTATGTCAAGGTGGTGGAGACCCCGGCACAGATCCCGATCTCAACGATCATTCCCGCCGACATCGACGCGGGGAGCATCCTTTTGAGCAGGCTGCAGTCCTTCACCCTAGTGCAGGGTAAGGCGGGGGCCTCCTTGAGCTCCTCGAACATAAGCGGCGTCCTGGACGCGAGCGCCAGGGTTATGCTGCTTGAGGCCATCAACCTTTCCTACGACTTCAGCTTCGTCATGAGCCACAGCAAGTCGGACCAGTCCTCCCTCGCGACGACCTACCTCATGAGCAACGGGGTATCCTTTGCGAATCGGCTCAACGAGATTTTCACCACCAACGGCCGGGTGGCGGAGGACTTCAGCATGGATGCCCAGAGTAACGTGAGGAACTCCATCTCCTACAGCGCGGGGCTCAACGCGACCCCGCTCCCCACCTTGAGCCACACCCTGGTCTACGGCGGGCGGGCGGACATCTCCAGTGCCGGTACCTCCCTCAACAACTCGGTGTACTTCAACAACTCGGCGTCCCTCTACCGGGGGCTTTCGCTGAACGTGGGGGCCGGCTACAGCACCACGAACGACGCCCAAGGGGGGGAGACCCACAGCGTCTCTTTTACCACCGGCCTGGACATGGTCCCCAACAAGGACGTCACCCTGGGGGTGAGCTACCAGGACTCTACGGCGGAACACACCGGAGGGGGACAGCCGTCGGCCACCTCCTTCATCCGCAGTGCCGCAGTATCGGCGACCTACCGCCCCTTCGCCGCCGTCTACCTGGTGGGGGGGTACAGCATCTACATGCAAAACGACCGTCCCAACGTGACGCTCATCAACTACGGCGTGAACTGGTCGCCTTTTTCCGGCGGGGACCTCCAGTTAAGCACCAACTACACCGAATCGCTCACCTCGACGGGGAACGAAAAGGTCACCACCTATGGGCCCAGCCTGCGCTGGAACATCAGGTCGGGTTCCTCGCTGGACCTGTCCTACAACAGACAAAAATCGGTAAGCGATTTCTCGGGTACCACGGACGTCAACTCGTTTTCGGCCCAACTGCGAATCGCACTCTAAGTTTTCGGGGGAGACATGACACTACTGACACGGATAACGGGAACCTCTCGTCTCAAGTACGCACTTCTGGCGGTCGCCCTCTTGTCGTTGAACGCCTGTGCCGCCTTGGGAAAGACGGACGTGTACCGCGATTCGAACATGGACTTCGGATCGCTGCACACCGTCGCGGTGCTGCCCTTCACCAACCTGACCAAGGAACAGCAGGCCAACGACCGGGTGAGGGACGTCTTTACCTCCGAACTCATGGCAACCGGCGGCATCTACGTGGTACCGGCCGGCGAGGTCGCCCGCGGGATCGTGGCCGCAGGTGCCGGGAGCCCGAGCACCCCCACCTCGGAAGAGGCCATGAAGATCTGCAAGAACGTGAAGGCGGACGCGCTTTTCACCGGCACCCTCAGGGAGTACGGCGAGATCCGTTCCGGCACCGCTTCCGCCAATGCCATCGTCCTGAGCATCCAGCTCATGGAGGGGCAGACCGGGCGGGTGGTCTGGTCGGCGGATACCACGCAGGGGGGGATCACTCTGAAGGACCGCCTGCTGGGCGGCGGCGGCCAACCCCTGAACATCGTCACCCAAAAGGCCGTCAATGACCTCATCAAGAAGCTTTTTGAATAAGCTGCGGCTGGCCCTCCTCGCGGCGCTCTGCCTGCTCTCCGGCTGCCAGCACGCTCCCACCGGAAAACCGGCGGCATCGGGTGAGCCCGTTGCCGAGATCGCGACGCTGCGGGTGGTGGTCTATCCCATCGAGAACCTAAGCGGCACCCCTGCGCCCGTCAAGGAGATCAGGCGCGCCTGGATCGCTAAGCTGAGGGGGCTCGGGCTCGAGGTGGTGACCGACGCCGAGATGGAGCGGGTCTTCGCCAAATACCGGATCCGCTATACCGGGGGGGTGGACACCACCACGGCGCAGGCCTTCCGCAAGGAGGCGGGCGCCGATGCCATCGTGGTCAGCTCGCTGGAGATCTACGGCGACCTTCCGCCCAAGCTGAGCCTGATGTCGCGCCTGGTGAGCACCGAGGAGAAGCCGCGGGTTTTCTGGATGGACAGCGACGGGATATCGGGGGACGACTCCCCCGGGCTGCTCGGGCTCGGGCTGGTTAGCGACTTCAAGGTCGTGCAGGAGAGGGTGCTGCAGCGCCTGGCAAACTCCCTCAGGCTCTACCTGGAGGACGACCCGCGGCAGTGCGACCGGGGCTCCCTCGAGTCCAAGTTCGCGCCCAAGACCGTCGCGAGGCCCACCCCCGCCGGCCAGGAGAAGAGGACCTCCATCGCCGTGGTCCCCTTTTACAACGAGAGCTTCAGGAATTCCGCGGGGCAGCTTTTGCAGCTGCACTTCGTGAACCAGCTTGCCTGCCTGGCCCGGGTGGACGTCGTGGAACCCGGCCTGGTCCGCGAGAAGATGCTCAGTATCAGGATGGTGATGCGCGAGGGGATCTCGACGCGCGACGTCGACGTCATGAGCTACATCCTCGAGTCCGACTACGTCCTTTCCGGGACCGTGTTCGATTACCAGGACCCCTTGGGAGGGAGCGGCATCCCGAAACTCGATTTCAACGCGTTACTGGCCGACAAAATCAACCGGAAGCTGGTGTTCGCCTCGAAGAGCTACAACGAAGGTGACGACGGCGTGTACTTCTACGATGTCGGGCTTTACCGAAACGCCGACCGCATGGCCGAAAAGATGACCGGAAGAGTGGTGAGCGAAATGAGGCTTGGCGAGCGAAAAACCAAGTCGGATCGGCCTTCCAACTAGCCTGTCTGCCCCCCTAATCTAAAAAAAGTTTACAGTTGCAATTTGCCTTTAATTTACATAAGGTGTGGGCGTTTTTGACCGGTTTTCGGTAGCCTAGATTTCAACCTATCAGCAAAAAAGAGAGGTCCAATGAAAAGCAAAGGTTTGACGTCGTGGAAAATAGCAATGGCAGCCGTCCTCTTACTGCTGGCTGCACATCCGGGTTTTACCGCTGAACAGACCGCGGCCCCTGCTCCGGCCCCTGCCCAGACCCCTGCCGCCGCGCCTGCTGCCGACGCGCCGGCTGCCGCACCTACCGCTGCTCCGGCCGCTGCCTCCGATGGCGTCGCGCTGCACCTGAGAGTACCCTTTTACTCCCCGCTGTTCACCGACGTCCCCTTGGCCGCGGTGAACGACGAAAAAATCACCCTGGAAGACCTGCAAAAGGCCCTTATGTCGGTGCACGAGAAGATGACCGAGGAGAAGGCGACCAACGCCAAGAAGAACTTCCTCGACGCCCTGCAGCGGCTCATCAACGTAAAACTCGTGGTCATGGAAGCCAAGAGCATGGAACTCGACAAGTTGCCGGAGGTGGCGAGCGACCTGGAAAACTTCTCCGCGGCCCAGCTTAGGCAGACGCTCTTCCTCGAGCGCGTGAAGGACCTGAAGCCCGACGAGAAGGAAGTGGAAAAGCTCTACCGGAGCAAGATCCGCGAGTGGAAGCTTAAGACCCTCCGCTTCGAGAAGGAGGCCGAGGCCAAGAAGTTCCGCAAGGAGATCGCCGAAGGGAAGGACTTCCTGACGCTGCGCGAGAAGCTCCTCGCCGACTACAAGGCGGACACCCTGGGGAGGAACGAGAACGACTTCGTCAACTCCGACGGACTGGGACCCGAACTCACCGCAGCGCTCGAGAACGTGAAGCCCGGCACGGTGAGCCCGGTCATCTCCGGCATCAACGGCTTCATCGTGGTGAAGGTGGAAGACGTAAAGTCCGTGGAGAGTCCGGAAGCACGGGCCAAGGCGCAGGCGACGCTCCTGAGCCAGATGCGTCTTAAGAGCCTGAAGGCCTACAAGGACGAGCTGCTGAAGAAGTACGGCAAAGAGAACACCAAGCTCATCAAGAGCCTCGACCTGGAAGCCCCCAAGCCCGGCATCAAGAAGCTCATGGAAGACAAGAGGGTGCTGGTGAGCATCAAGGGTGAGAAGCCGATCACCGTTGCCGACCTTGCCGACGCCATCCAGACCAAATTCTTCCATGGGGTCGAGAACGCGATCAAAGAGCATAAATTGAACCGCGAGAAGCTGGCGACCCTGGACGAGATGACCTCGCTGCGCCTCTTCAAGAAGGAGATCGGTGTCCGGCACATCGAGAACAACGAGGAGTACAAGAAGAAGCTCGAGGATTACAAGAACACCGTCTTGTTCAGCATCTTCGTCGAGAAGGTCGTCAAGCCCGACGTCACCTACTCCATGAAGGACCTGAAGGAGTACTACGACGCCCATGCCGCCGAGTACAAGTCGGTCGAGCTTCTGCAGCTCGACGGGATCGCCTTCAAGGAGAACGAGCCCGCCCAGGCCGCCATCGACAAGCTGCGCCACGGCATGGACTTCAAGTGGCTCAAGGACAACGCCGAGAACCAGGTGCGCAAGGACGCACCCGGCATGATGAAGTTCGACGGCGAGATGCTGCCGATCACCAGCTTCCCGCAGGACATGCAGAAGGTCCTAAACGGCGTCGTCAAGGGGGATTACAAGCTCTACCAGAGCCCGGAAGGTTACTACTACGTACTGGCGGTCGCGAACTACGTGCCGGCGCGGGTGCAGTCTCTCGAGGAAGTGAAGAACTCCATCGGCGAGCAGGTCGTCTGGCAGAACCAGAAAAAAACCGTGGAAGAGTGGTTTAAAAAGCTGAGGGACGCCTACACCGTGAAGATCTATCTCGAGGAGCGCTAGATTTCCGTGCCGCGAGTAGTTCAGGCAAACGTTCTTAGTCGTTAAAATGAATGAGGGGACTGTATGAACATGTTTAACATGCAGAAAAGTGGACGGTCTTTAATCTGGAGTCTGGTGGCTTTTCTTGGAATACTCTTTGCCCTGACTGCTTCGCAGCCGGCCTCGGCTGCCATGAAATTCGCCCGGAAGGAATGCTCGGACTGCCATAAGAAGTTCGAGGACAAGTACGGGTCCAAAAAGTACCTGCACACCATGGTGAAGGACAAGAAGTGCGAGGAGTGCCACCTGCGGCACGGTATCGTTCCCAAGCTCCTTCTGAAAAACGACGGCAACCAGCTCTGCCTCGCCTGCCACCCGGCCGACAAGATCGGGCTGGCCAAGGGGAAGGTGCACACCCCGCTCAAAAATGGCAAGTGCACCGGCTGCCACAACCCGCACGGCTCCGACCAGCGCTTCTTCCTCAAGTCCGCCGGGTCCGAGGCGTGCTACGCCTGCCACAAAAAAGATGCCTACGAGAAGAAGGTGGTCCACAAGGTGCTGCAGACCGAAGGGTGCCGCGCCTGCCACCTGGCCCACAGCTCCGCGTTCAGTAACCTTTTGAGCAAGGAGGAGCCGGCGCTCTGCCTTGGGTGCCACGACAGCAAGGGGGGCTCCTTCAAGAAGGCCCACGGCAACTACCCGGTGGAAACCAAGAAGTGCACCGGCTGCCACAACCCGCACTCCTCGACCCAGGCGAAGCTCCTGAAGGTGAGCGCCCACAGCCCGGTCGCCACCTCGGGGTGCGACGGCTGCCACCCGGCCCCCACCTCGGCGAAACCGTTCGAGGTGACCGCCAAGGGGAGCGAGCTCTGCGCGCAGTGCCACGAAGCCAAGGCGCTCAACGGCGGGGGCACGGTCGAGCACCAGCCGTTCAAGACCGGCAACTGCCTCTCCTGCCACAACCCCCACGCCTCGGAGCAGGAGAAGCTGCTGGTGAAATCCGGCAACTCGCTGTGCTTTGACTGCCACAAGGAAAAATCGGCCATGGTCACCGTGAAACACGGCGCCGTGACCCAGGGGAAAGGGTGCCTTTCCTGCCACAAACCGCACGCCTCGGTGCAGAAGAAGCTTCTGGTCGCGGCGGGCTCCGAGCTCTGCTACAGCTGCCACGCGAAGACGAAAGACGGGCTCAAGAAGAAGGACGTCCACATGCCGTTCTCCGGCGGCGACTGCGAGAAGTGCCACAACCCGCACGGCTCGAGCTTCCAGGGGATGCTGAAGGACCGGATGGACACGGTCTGCTACGCCTGCCACACCGATGCCGAGACCAAGTTCAAGAAGAACTACATCCACCGCCCGGTGCTGGAGCAGAACTGCGCCGCCTGCCACACCTCGCACAGCTCAGACGAGAAAAAGCTCCTGAAGGGCGCGGCACCCGGCCTGTGCACCCCGTGCCACGCCGAGATGATGAAGAAGCTGACCCAGGGGGTTAACCACCAGCCGTTTAGCGACGGCGACTGCCTCACCTGCCACGACCCGCATGCCGGCAACCTCCCGGGGCTCATCGTCAGCAAGCAGACCGAACTCTGCGCCAACTGCCACGACGGCGCGTTCAAAGGGCACAAGGACGCCAAGTCGTCGCACCGCCCCTTCAGCAACGGGGACTGCACCAAGTGCCACAGCCCGCACAAGGCGAAACTCCCCAAACTGCTCCTGGCGCAGAGCCCGGACCTCTGCCTGAACTGCCACAAGGACATCAAGGCAAAACTGGCCCGGGAGAAGAACCATTCGCCGGCGCAGAAAGACTGCACTACCTGCCACAAGCCGCACTTCGCAGGGGAGCGCGCGCTCCTGGTCGAGCCGGTTCAGTCGATCTGCTCGCAGTGCCACGAGACCGCCAAGGAGCCTTTTGCCAAGGCCCACCTCGGCATCAAGGCGGCCGACCTCGACTGCATGGCCTGCCACAACCCGCACGCGTCGAAGGATCCCAAGTTCTTCAAGGATGTGACGCATCCGCCGTTTGCGGCCAGAACCTGCGATGACTGCCACATAAAACAATAGCCATGAGGAGCTATACAATGAAAATTCATCTTAAAACATTTATACTGCTCGGCGTCGTGGCTATGCTTTCCTTCAGCCTGAACTCCTTTGCGCAGGACAACACCGCCAAGTTCAAGCTGAAGCCGGGCGCCTACGGCAAACTCTGCCTGGAGTGCCACCCGGGTTTCCAGGACAAGCTCAAGAAGCAGCACGTCCATACGCCGGTCAAAAACGGCAACTGCACCGGGTGCCACAACCCGCACACCTCGGCGTTCTCGAAGCTTTTGGAGAGCGACGCCTCGAAGATCTGCATCAGCTGCCACAAGACCCTGATCGTCGCCAACGCGCTCAGCGTGCACAAGCCGGTCGCCGACGGCTCCTGCATGAAGTGCCACGACCCGCACTCCTCGGCCAACAAGAACAACCTCTTGAAGACCGGCAACGAGCTCTGCCTCGAGTGCCACAAGTCGCTGGCGGAGACCCTGGCCAAGGTGAAGGTGAAGCACAACCCGGTTGAGAAGGGGTGCCTGAACTGCCACGACCCCCACGCCTCGGTCAAGGACGACTCCCTCTTGAAGGAGCGGGTCACCGCGCTGTGCGTGAGCTGCCACAAAACGGACCGCCCCTCCTTCATAAAGCAGCACATGAACTACCCCGTGGCCACCTCGCGCTGCACCTCCTGCCACGACCCCCACGGCTCGGACCGCAAGGGGATCCTCTACAACAACGTGCACAAGCCGGTCTCCACCCGCATGTGTAACCAGTGCCACGAAGAGGCCACCTCCAGCTCGCCGCTCAAGGTGAAGAGGGACGGCGCGGAACTCTGCCGCGGCTGCCACAGCGACATGTTCAACGCCACCTTCGGCAAGAAGCGGATGCACTCGCCGCTGCTCAGCAAGAAGGGGTGCCTCACCTGCCACAACCCGCACGCCGGCAAGGAGAAAGGGCTTCTTAAGGAAGCGCCCCTGGTTTTGTGCGGTAGCTGCCACGCCGACACCATCAAGCGCCAGGCGAAGTCGGTCACTAAGCACGAGCCGGTGAAAAACGGCAACTGCGTCGCCTGCCACGACCCGCACGCCTCCGACAGCGCGCTGTTGGCGAAGCAGGCCTCGGTGGTCGACCTCTGCGCGACCTGCCACGACTGGATGAAGCACTCGACGCACCCGATCGGGGACAAGTTCGTCGATCCGAGGAACAAGAACGCCACGCTGAATTGTCTGAGTTGCCACCGCTCTCACGGCACGGAGTACAAGGGGATGATGCCCTTCCCGGCCATCAGCGATCTCTGCACGCAGTGTCACGAACAGTTCAGGAGGTAATTCTTTTATGCGCTCAATCGTTTTGTGGAGCCTTTTTGTTCTGACGACGATGTACCCGCTCGGCTGCTACGGCGCCGACGCGCTGAAGCTGCGCTACCTGGGGGTCATCCTGGGTGACATCAAGGAAGTCGGTCTGAAAAAGCCCGAAGGGGTGGCCTGCGACGACCAGGGGCAGATCGTGATCGCCGATACCGAGAACGGGCGCCTGGTGCGCTACACCCTCCAGGACAACGCCCTTAAGGGTGGGGGCGAGATCAAGGTGCCGGAGGTGGTCTTCCCGGTACGGGTGCAGCTGAGCTCCAAGGGGAGCATCTTCGTCCTGGACGGCCAGCAGCGCAAGCTGGCGCAGCTCACCCCGGAGGGGACCTTCGTGAAGTACGTAACCCCCGTCGGGGTCAACCCGCCCAACGTGGTCCCGAAAAGCTTCAAGCTGGACAGCCGGGACAACATCTACCTGCTGGACATCGCGGGGGAGCGGGTGCTCGAGATCGACCCGACCGGGAAACTCCTGGCCCAGTTCCCCTTCCCGAAAAACTACGGCGCCATGTCCGACCTGGCGGTCACCGCGGGGGGGGACGTCCTTTTGCTCGACTCCGCCAAGTCGACCCTCTACATCGCCAAGAAGGACGCCCCGCAGTTCGCCCCCTTCACCAAGGGGCTGCAGGAGTACCTGAACTTCGCCACCAACATGCTGACCTCCAGCCGCAGCGCGGACATCTACCTGATCGACCAGGACGGCGGAGCGATCGTGATCCTCGGTCCGGACGGGCTTTTCAAGGGGCGCCAGCTCTCGCTTGGCTGGAGAAACGGCCAGCTCTACTACCCGCAGCAGATGTGCATCAATAAAAACGGCGACGTGGTCATCGCCGACAGAGGTAACAGCAGGGTTCAGCTGTTTGAGAACCTGAAATAAGGGTGCCCGCGCCGGGCCTTGCCGCGGGGCTTTACCCCGGTAAGGCCCGGAGCGCAGGTTGCCGCCCCCGGCACGGGTAACGCCCGGGGCCTAGCTGCCGGTTGAGGATCGGACTATGAAACGTGTACAAGGGGTGCTCGTCGCCTGCGCCATACTGGGAAGCCTCGCCACGGTGGCGCACGCCGACTACGAAGCCGCCGAAAAGGCCTACGCCGCCGGCCAATACTCAAGCGCCCTCAGTCTGTACCTCGCGGACGGCACCCCGCAGTCCCTCAATGCCGCGGCCCTCATGTACTACAAGGGGGACGGGGTCGGCAAGGACCTGCGCCAGGCGCTGGTTCTGTTCACCCGCTCCGCCGCGGCGGGGGATGCCGAGGCACAGGCGAGCCTCGGGCAGATGTACGAGTTCGGCGAGGGGACCGCGCCGGATCCCCGGGAGGCTATCACGTGGTACCGCAAGGCCGCCGACCAGGGGCACGACGAGGTGCGCCAGGACCTGGAGCGGCTCTTCGAGCAGACCGAGGGGCTTAAGACCCACTGGTACCGGGGCGACGCCCTGCGCGGGCACGTGCTCGCCATGTACAACCTGGGGCTCGCCTACTACCACGGCGAGGACGCGGTGCTCGACAAGGCCGAGGCCGCACGCTGGTTCTCCAAGGCCGCCGAGCAGGGGAACCTCCCGGCGCAGCTGCAGCTGGGGGCGATGCTCTCCGCGGGGGACGGCATAAAGGCCGACGAGGTCGCAGGGGCCCGCTGGCTCCACAAGGCGGCCTCGAGCGGTCTGGCACAGGCCCAGTACCTTTTGGGCGACTGCTATCAGAAGGGAAAAGGTGTGCAGCGCGATTACCGCGAGGCCGAGATCTGGCTGCGCAAGGCCGCGGCCCAGGGAAACCAGGACGCCGTCAGGGCCCTGGCCGGACTCGGGAAACACTGAGCCCGGCCCGGCACTGCCGCACCGGTAAATCAACTGGAGGTTGTTATCTTGAGACTGTTAAAGCTAGTTTGCGCCATGGTACTTTGTCTGGGGATCGTCGCCTGCTCGAAGCCCGAGTCGAAACTGATCGGCAAGTGGGTCGGCAAGACCGGTAATTTCGAATTCACCGCGGACAAGAACGGGATGATGACCCTGCCGCAGGTCCCCGCCGCAAAGCTGAGCTTCCCCTACAAGTGGAGCATGCAGGGAGATGACGTGGTCGCCATGGTGTTCGCACAGCCGATCAACAAGACGATCTTCGGGAAATTGGAAAGCAAGACGTCCCTCATCATCGAGGACGACAAGTTCACCAAGCAGCCCTAGGCGGCACTCGAAAAGGGACTTCGCATGAGATGTTTGCATACCCTGGGCGCTGCGGCCTGGCTACTTTTCCTGGGTGGCACCGCCAGCTTCTCCCAAGAGGGGGGGGCGCCGCCCCAATTAAAAGCCGAGGCCGCGCAGGGACTGGTCGATCTGAACCTCGCCAGCAAGGCACAGCTTATGACCCTGCCGGGGTTCGACGAGGCGCTGGCCCAGAAGGTGATCGACGGCCGCCCCTACGCCTCCAAGTCGCAGATCATCAAGAAGGAGGTCGTCCCAAGCGACATCTTCTACAAGGTGATGGACCGGACCACCATCGACATGAAGGCCCTGGCGGCTTCGCTCAAGGCGAAGGAGCAGTCCTCGTTTCAGGAGGAGACCGCGAAGATCCCCGCCTCCGTCAAGAAGATCAAGACCCGCTCCGGGCTCATCTACCAGGACCTGGTGGTGGGGACCGGGCGCGGCGTGCTGTCGGACCACAAGGTGCGGGTCGATTACACCGGGTGGCTCAAGGACGGCACCAAGTTCGACAGCTCCCTGGACCGGGGGAAACCGATCGTCTTTACGGTGGGGAGGGGTGAAGTGATCCGCGGCTGGGAGGAGGGAATCCTGACCATGAAGGTCGGCGGCAAACGCCGGCTGACCATCCCCCCCGCCCTGGGTTACGGCAAGAAGGGGGCCGGGAGCAAGATCCCGCCGGATTCCACGCTTATATTCGACATTGAGTTACTCGACGCTCAACCGTGAGTGCTGGCACTCACTACCGGCAGTACGAAAGACCAGTGCATGCAAGGAGATTAACGATGAAAAGGGTCGCAGTCGCTTTTATGCTGTTTTCCGTCTGTTCGGCTCTTCCGGCTTATGGGGACTTTGCCAGGGCCAGGGAAGCCTATTTGATGAAAGACTACCCGAAGGCACTCAAGATGTTCATGAATGAGGACGACCAGGCTTCGCTCTACATGATCGGCTACATGTACGACCATGGCGAGGGGGTCGCCCAGGACGGCAAGCAGGCGACGGAGTGGTACGCCAAGGCGGCCGACAAAGGCTCGGTCAAGGCGATGTACCGCCTGGGGGTAATGTACTCCAACGGCTACGGCATCGATAAGGACCTCACCGAGGCGAAGAAGTGGTACAAGAAAGCCGCCTTCAAGGGGTTCCTCCCCGCCAAGGAGGCCCTCAAGCGCCTGGAAGAAGGGAAGTAGCCGCCAACCCGCCCGGATCCCAACGCACCACCCAAGGCCCGCGCTGCGGGTCTTGTCGTTTCGCGGACGGCCGCCGCCCGGGGAAACCTCTTGTCTCTCACGAATCATTGGTGCTATCGTACCTGGAAATGCACGTGGTACCTGACTTTGTAGCATTATCTCTTACAGCGAGGAGTCTTTGATGAATCGATACCTTAGTTTGGCCGCAGCCTTCGTCCTCTCTCTGCCTGTAGCGGGCTTCTGCTCGGAAGGAGCCCCCCAAAGCTCCCCCGGAGTCGCCGGCATGGCGGTCAACTCCGGTGTCACCGGCACGGTCGTCGAGACCACCACGGCCGGCGACTATACCTACGTGAGCGTTGAGAAGGACGGCAAGAAGGCCTGGGTTGCCTGCAGCATCAGCAAGATAACCGTCGGCCAGCAGATCGCCTTCGTCGGGTGCACCCCGATGATGAACTTCGAGAGCAAGGCGCTCAAGCGCACCTTCGACATGATCATGTTCTGCGGGGCCCCGCTCTCCTCGACGGAAAGCGAGTTCCTCAACAAGAAGTCGACCGGCAGCAGCGGCCTGGTCCCCGAGGCCAAGGAAAAGATCGTGGTCGAGGCGGCCAAGGGTGCCAACGCCTTCACCATCGCCGAACTCTACGCCAAAAGCGGCGAGCTCGACAAAAAACAGGTCGTCGTGACGGGGAAGGTGATGAAGGTCTCTGCGAAGATCATGGGGAAGAACTGGCTGCACCTGCAGGACGGCTCCGGGACCGCCTTCGAGAAGAACAACGACCTGGTGGTGACCACCAACCTGCTTCCCAAGGTGGGTGACGTGGTAACCCTCACCGGAACCCTCGCCAAGAACAAGAACTTCGGTTCCGGGTACAAGTACGACGTGATCCTGGAACTGGCGACCCCGCAGTCCAAATAACCACCTAAACGACAATTGTTAAGATTCCGCGCCATTTTTCAGGGCGCGGATCTTTTTTTGGGGAGCAGATGGCGAAATCGGTTGGAACGGTCCGGGCGGAACAGACCGCAGTGCAGATGGCGTCGCTGCAAAGGGGTGACTACGCCCGCGCGGCCTTGTTGTTGGCGGTGACGTTCGTCCTTTTCTCGCAGACCGCCCACCACGGTTTCATAAGCTACGACGATCCGGGGTACCTCTCGGGCAACCCGGTGGTACGCTCGGGGCTCAGTGCCGCTTCGCTCGCCTGGGCCTTTACCTCGCTCGCGATGTCCAACTGGCACCCCCTGACCTGGATCTCGCACCTGGTCGACGTCCAGCTCTTCGGCCTGGCTCCGGCCGGCCACCACCTGATGAGCGTTTTTTTGCACGGCGTCTCGGCCGTGCTCCTCTACCTTTTGCTGCTGCGTCTCACGGCGCGCCCCTGGCGCAGCCTGGTGGTCGCGGCGCTCTTCGCCTGGCACCCGCTCCACGTGGAATCGGTCGCCTGGGCGGCGGAGCGCAAGGACGTACTGAGCGGGCTTCTCTTCCACGCGACACTCCTTTCTTGGGTCGGCTACCTGAAACGGCCCAGTTCCGGGCGCTACCTCGGGGCGCTCGCCCTTTTCGCCCTGGGGCTCCTCGCCAAGCCGATGCTGGTGACCCTCCCGGTGGTCCTTTTGATCCTCGATGCCTGGCCCCTGGGGCGCCTGGTGCCGGGGGAAGAGGGGGGGCGCCCGGCCGCAGCACGTTCCGGGCTCTTCGTCGAGAAGATCCCTTTCTTCCTTTTCTCCCTCGCCTCCTGCGCCGTGACCATCTACGCCCAGCACCACGGCGGCTCGATGGCCGAGCTGCGCGCGGTCCCTTTGGGGGGGCGTATCGCCAACGCGGCAACCGCCTGCCTAGGCTACCTGCGCCAGGCGTTCTGGCCCCACGATATGGCGGTACTCTACCCGCTGCCCGCCTCGATCCCGACGGCGCAGGCGGCGGGGGCCGCCGCGCTTCTTTGCGCCCTCACGGCGCTCGCCTTCTGGCGGGTGCGGCGTTCCCCCTACCTGGCGGCCGGCTGGTGCTGGTTTCTGGTCATGCTGCTGCCGGTGCTAGGGCTCATTCAGGTGGGTGCCCAGTCGATGGCGGACCGCTACAGCTACCTCCCGCTGACCGGGATCTTTCTCGCGGTGGTCTGGGGGACCTCCGACCTCCTGGAACGCGTTTCCTGGGGGGGGAAGGGGGCGGCTGCGCTCGCCGGCACGGTGCTCGCCGCCCTGGGGGTTGCCACCTGGTGCCAGGTCGGGGTCTGGGCCGACAGCCTCACCCTGTACCGCCACACCCTGGAGGTCACCACCGGCAACTACCTCATCATGAACAACTACGGCGCCGCCTTGAACGACGCCGGCCGGACCGAGGAAGCGGTCCAGGTGCTGACGCGCGCCATCGAGGTCGAACCGCTGGATCCCTCCTCCTACTACAACCTGGGGCGGATCCGGCAGGTGGCCTACCGGGACAGCAGGGGAGCTGCCCCCCTGTACCAGCGCGCTATCGAGCTGAGGCCCAACTACCTGGACGCCCAGATCAACCTGGGCGGCGCCCTCAACGAAATGGGGCGCCCGGCCGAGGCGCGGCAACTCCTGGAGCGCGCTCTGGGGCTTCCCGGTGCGGACCGGGCCGACCTGCGCTTCAACCTTGCGGTGAGCCTCGTGAACCTGGGGGAGACTGCAGCCGCCGTCCGCGAACTCGAGAAGCTGCGCCCCCTCGACCCGGCGCTGGCGCAGCAGCTCGAAGGCTTTATCGCGAGCCGCACCCAGAGCCCGGCGCAGCAGAAATGACGCGTGCAGGAAGAGGTCTCGTAAATGCCAACTATTGGCTTGACAAGAAGGCCGCTATACCACTAATATCCCATCCAAATCAGGCACTAAGGCGCACTCGGGGCGGGCAGGCTCCGGATCTTCACCTCGCCGGCCAGGGGTGCTTTTCCTTAATGGCTCTCACCTGAGAATCGGAAGGCCGACTTGGCACGAGTCGGCCTTTTTTTCGCACCCGGCCTGTTGAGCTTTTCCGTTCGCTTCGCGAAAGCGGGCTGCGCTTTACGGGTGCCCTGAACCCGTCCACGGTTTTTTCCGCTTGCCGGATTTTTTATGAGTGCGGCCATCGCCGTATTGGAGGAGTAACTTGACCATGGCGCAGAGACACCCTGCTTCGGCTCTTATTTTGATTGCCATGGCGGTACTTTCCTGGTTGGCGGGCGCACCCTCGCTCGCTCGAGCCGAGGCTGCAGCCGGGAAGGCGGCGTGTGTTACCGCATCCTGCCACCCCAACCTGGGGAAGGCGCGCTTCGTCCACGGCCCGGTAGCGGTGGGCGAGTGCACCGGGTGCCACAAGCAGATCGGCAAGCACGCCTTCGAGCCGATCCGCGATCCGGGCAAACAGTGCGAGGAGTGCCACGAGGGGCTCCACACCCAGAAAGTGGTGCACAAGCCAGTGAAAGAAGGGAAGTGCACCACGTGCCACGACCCGCACCAGTCCGGCTTCAAGTTCCAGTTGCGCGCCGAGGGAGCCGACCTCTGCTTTCTCTGCCACGACAAGGCGATCGCCGGCGGCAAGTACCTGCACGGCCCGCTGGGGACAGGCAGCTGCAACTCCTGCCACGCCGCTCACCAAAGCGAATTCCCGAGGCTCCTCTCGGCCGCCGGGAACGACGTCTGCTTTAGCTGCCACACCGACAAGGCAGAGTCCTTCAAAAAGAGCAGGTTCATGCACTCCCCGGTGCGCGAGGCCTGCGTCAACTGCCACAGCCCGCACAGCTCCAACTACCGCTACACGCTGAGCGCCCAGGGGAGCCAGGACCTCTGCTACAGCTGCCACACCGACAAGGCCAAGGAGATCCCGGGGGCGACCGTGCCGCACCTGGCGCTCGCCACCGACCGCAAGTGCCTGGCCTGCCACGACCCGCACGTCTCCGACTTCCCCCGTCAGCTCACCAAACAGCCGATGGACCTCTGCCTTAGCTGCCACGACCGGGAGTACAACGGCGCCAACGGCAAGATCGCCAACCTGAAATCGGTTCTGGCCAACAACGCGGTGCACCACGGCCCCATCCAGGAAAAGGACTGCTCCGGCTGCCACAACCCCCACGGGTCGAAGAACTTCCGCATCCTGCGCGAGAGCTTCCCGCAGCTCTTCTACGCGCCGTACTCCCCTGACAACTACAAGCTCTGCTTCATGTGCCACCAAAAGACCATCGCCAGCGAAGAGACCACCGTCACCCTGACCGGCTTCAGAAACGGCGACCAGAACCTGCACTTCGTGCACGTCAACAAGTCGGTGAAGGGGCGCACCTGCCGGGCCTGCCACGACGCCCACGCCACCAACAACCCGAAGCACGTGCGCGACAGCGTGCCGTTCGCCAAGTGGAACCTGCCGGTGGGGTTCCAGAAGACCAAGACCGGCGGCTCCTGCCAGCCGGGTTGCCACCAGCTGTTCGGCTACGACAGGGCCGTTCCGGTGGTGAACAAACCGGTGGCTAAGTGACGGCCCGAGGTCAGGGGCCCTCGAGGCTCGCCCTGCTGCGGCAGGGTCTCTACCTCTTCTGCGGGTGCGCGCTTTTGGTGGCGGCCACACCCTGCGCGGCCTCGGACGCCGCACCCCCAAATGCCGGGGAGACGGCAACCGCCAGGGCCGCCGCGCCCGGGGCTGAGCTCGCTGCGGCACGCACCGAGGCCGCGACCCATCCGGAGAGCGCCCCGGCGCAGACCCGGCTGGGGTACCTGCTCGCCGAGACGGGAGCGCTCGAGGAGGCGCTCGGCCAGTTCGCCCTCGCCCTCGCCCTCGCCCCGCGCGCCTTCGAGGCCAAGACCGGCAGGGGGATGGTACTCGCCGGCCTGGGGAGGTACCCCGAAGCGGAAAAGGCGCTGCGCGACGCGCTGCTCCTCAACCCCAATCCGGTTCGGGTCCACTACGAGTTGGGAGTCCTCTACCGGAAGATGGGGGAGTACCAGAAGGCCGTGGACGAGTTCAAGGAAGGGATTCGCAAACACAGACAGGGCCGGAACTAGGATAGGGATGCTATGAAAAAAATGGCCATGGCTGTGGTATTCCTGCTTACCTTCGGTCTGCTCGTCTCCGCCCCTGCGGCGGCGACCCTCTTGGTGCTCCAGGTCGGCATGGAGGGGCCGCAATTCTCCCTGACCTCCCCGGAGGGGAAGAAGGTGAGCTCCGCCGAGCTCAAGGGCGACAAGCTCACCGTGCTGGTTTTTTGGTCCAGCTGGACCCAGAAATCGGAGGCGGTGCTCACCCGGATGCAGAAACTCTACGCCCGCTACCGCGCCTCCGGCCTCTCCGTGGTCGGGATCAACGTCGACGAGCAGAAGGTCTCGCCGCAGACCCTGAGGCAGGTGAAGGCGACCCGGGACAGGCTGAAGATCCAGTTCCCCATGCTGGCCGACCCGGGGCTGGTGGCCTTTCGCGACTACGGCGTGATCGCGCTTCCCACCACGGTGGTGCTGGACCAGGGGGGGACCATCAGGCACGACCTCACCGGCTACCCCCTCCTGGGTGCCGAGGAGCTGGACGACTTCGTTTCCGCCACCATGTCCGGCGCCAAGCCGAAGGTGGTCGCCGCGAAACCCCACTACCAGCCGAAAAAGAGCGCGCTCAGCTTTTACAACATGGGGCAGAACAACCTGAAGTCGAAGCTTCTGGCCGGCAAGGCCGAACTCTGGTTCAAGAAAGCGGCCGAGGCCGACCAGGGGTTCGTCCTGCCGCACCTGAGCCTGGGGAGGATCTACCGCGAGAGGGGAGACCAGGCGCTGGCGCAGGCCGAGTACCGTGCGGTCCTTGCCAAGGAGCCGCGGCACCCGGTCGCCCTGTGCGAGCTCGGGATCCTCCTGGTCGAGCAGGGGAAGGGTGCCGAAGGGCGCGCGCTGCTAGACGCCGCGCGCGGCTCCGAAGACTCCTATGCCCCCTGCCTCTACTACACGGGGTACGCACTGGGTCGGGAAGGGAAGGGGGGCGACGCGGCGCGGCTCTTCGAGGAGGCCGCCAAGCTGGCACCGTTCGACTACCAGGTGTATGCGTACCAGGGGATGCTCTACGAACAGCAAAAAGACCTGCAAAAGGCGGCCGACTCCTACGGCCGGGCCCTGGAGACGATCATCCATGGACACTGATCTCGTGAACAAAGCGGCGCGCCCGTTTTTGGCCGGACTGAAAAGGCTTATCCTGGTGGCGGCCCTTGCGGTCTGCCCGGTTGCCGGCCACGCGGCGGGCGAGCCCGGCACGGTGCAGCTTGGCATCGTGAGCCCGCCGGACCGCTCGGTTCTGGAAAGCCCGCTGGTTAACCTGGTGGTGCGCGTGCCGTCCCAAGCGGTCGACGAGCTTCAGCTCTTCGTTAACAGGCGGAGGGTGTCGCTCCCCAAGAGGGACTACAGCCGCTACACCGTCTGTTTCGACGGCATCGAGCTCTACAGCGGCGCCAACGACCTCAAGGTGGTCGCGATGAAGGGGGGGAAGAAGGTGGAGGAGCTGCACGCGCGGGTCTTTTACCGCTCCGACCTGACCTCCGACGCCTCCAGCGCACCCGACGGCTTCAAGCGGTTCCAGTTCCACGCCTACCAGACCGAGAAGGTCTGCATGCCGTGCCACCAGCTGGAGTTCGCCACGGCCTCCGAAGGGGAGACCCCGGCGGCCAGCTCCCCCTGCTACCAGTGCCACAAGAAGCTCCTCAGCAGCTATGCCAACGTGCACGGGCCGGCCGCGGTCTGGTCCTGCCTCTCCTGCCACAGCAAAAGGGGGACACCGAAGCTCGCCACGGTGAAGCCGGACAGCAAGTCCTGTTTCGGTTGCCACGAGGACATCTGGTCCTCCATGAAGTACGGCCATGGGCCGACGGCGGCCGGCAGTTGCGCCACCTGTCACGACCCCCATGCCTCCAACAACCGCTACTTCCTCCGGGTATCCGCCGGCGACCTCTGCCTTGGCTGCCACGAGGAGATCGCGACCAAGGCGCACGTCATCGTGGGGTTCTCGAACGCCGGGCACCCGGTGCGCAGGACCCCTGACCCGTACCACCCGGGGCGGGAGTTCACCTGCATCTCCTGCCACAATCCCCACGCGGGGAGCTCTCCCTACTTCTTGCAGAACTACGATGAGTCTGCCCCGATCAGCGACTTCTGCAAGAAGTGCCACGGCATGTGATCCACGCCGCGGGCGCCCCTCCGGGCAATGGCCGGGGCCGCAAGGTAGGCTGAATCAAGAGGAAAAAGAAGGGCGCAGCGCTTCCGGGTGGCCCCGGACGGCAGCGGTAGGAACGAAGTCTACAAGCCGGTAGCCTTACCGTGAATTTTGAAGTATGTTATGGGTCGGTTTCGAAGCGGGAACCGAGCGATTGTTGCAGGGCAGACAGGGCGATATCCGATTCGCCTGCGTTGCCCACTAAACCTGGTGCGAGGCCGAAGGTGACTACTGGCGGGTGCAAGCAAACGGTCAGCGTGATAGTACCGTGCTACAACGAGCGTGAAACGATCGCTGAGTTTTACCGGAGAATGACCGGGGTCGCCGACCGGGCTGGAACGTACGACTTCGAGATCATCTTTGTCAACGACGGGAGCCGGGACGATACCGCCCTGCGGCTGAACGAGCTCTCCGAGCGCGACGCTCGGGTGAAGGTCGTGCACCTGGCCCGCAACATGGGGCACCAGATCGCGATCACCGCGGGGATGGATTTCGCCGGCGGCGACCTGGTGGTCATCATCGATGCCGACCTGCAGGACCCCCCCGAAGAGATCCCCGGCATGCTGGCGAAGCTGGAGGAGGGGTTCGACCTGGTGCACGCCCAGCGCAAGCGGCGCGACGGCGAGAGCCCGTTCAAGCTCGCCACCGCCTGGCTTTTCTACAAGCTGATGCGCCGGTTCTCCACCCGGGAGATCGTCGACAACTGCGGCGATTTCCGCGCCTTCAATAGCAAGGTGCTCAAGGTGGTGCGCACGTTCCGGGAGCGCCACCGCTTCATGCGCGGCATCTTCGCCATCATCGGCTTCAGGCAGTGCATCATCCAGTACGACCGGGACCGCCGCTACGCAGGCGAGACCAAGTACCCGTTCCGCAAGATGCTGAGCCTGGCCATCAACGCCGTCCTCAGTTTTTCCTCAAGCCCCATCCGGTTCATCACCTGGGCGTCCTTCACCCTTTGGGGGATAAGCCTCATCTACCTCATCAAGGCGCTCCTCGATCACTTCGTCTTCAAGGTGACGGTCCCCGGCTGGACCTCGATCATCATCCTGATGACCTTCTACAACGGCATCATCCTCTTCAGTATCGGCATCATCGGCTCGTACGTCGGCAGGTCCTTCGAGCAGTCCCAGGGAAGGCCGCTCTACTGGGTGGGCGACACCAGGAACATCGACCGGGGTGAGGACGCATGAGCTCAACGGCGCATGCCACCCTCCGCCCCCGTCTGGTCCTCGCCCTGATCCTCGTCGCGGCCGCCTGCCTCGCCTACGCGAACACGCTGGCCAACGGGTTCGTCTACGACGACGAGTTCCAGGTGCTCAAGAACCCGTGGATCCGGGACTTCCGCAACCTCCCCGCCATCTTCTCGAGCGAGGTCTGGGGCTTCAAGGGAAGTTCCATCTCCAACTACTACCGGCCGCTTTTGCACGTGGCCTACCTGGTGGGGTACCACCTCTTTGGCCTCGCGGCCTGGGGCTACCATGCCATAAACCTCCTCTTGCACGCGGTGGCGACCCTCCTGGTCTACCTCCTTGCCGAGACCGTGCTCTCCAGGGAGACTGCCGGCGCGCCTTCCGGGGCGTACTCCTTCCCGGCGCTGGCGGCGGCGCTCATCTTCGCGGTCCACCCGATCCACACCGAGGTCGTGGCGCCGGTCATGAGCGTGACCGACCTGCTCCTGACCGTCAGCTACGTCTCGGCGCTCTACCTGCACCTGCGCTTTGCCGAGCGCCCCTGGTACTTCAACCTCGTTCCGGCGGGGTTGTTCGGCCTGGCGCTCCTTTCCAAGGAGATCGGCATCACGCTGCCGCTGGTACTTATTGCCGGCGATTTCCTCCTCGCGCAGCGGCGGGCGCCCTTGGCCAGGTTGGCGGCGCGCCACGCCCCCTACCTGGTCGTTGCCCTGGCCTACCTGGCGGTCCGGGGGAGCGTGCTCGGCGCCTTCGCCCCCATCAACCGGCATCCCGACCTCTCGGGTTTCCAGTTGATCCTCAACATCTTCCCGCTTGCCGTCCAGTACGGTTTCAAGCTGCTGCTGCCGGTGGACCTCAACGCCATGTACGAGTTCCACCCGGTGAAGTCGCTCGCCGAACCGCGCGCCTACCTTTCCGTCGGCGCCGTGGCGGCTGCGGCGTGGCTTTGCCCGGCCGGCGCCCGGAGGTCGAAGACGGTCGCCTTCGGGGTGGTGCTGACCGTGGTTCCGCTGCTTCCGGCCTTCTACATCCGCGCTATTCCGTACCCGTTCGCCGAACGCTACCTCTACCTCCCCTCGGTCGGCGCGGTCCTGGTCCTCGCGGGCCTTTTGGCCCGGTACGCGCGGCAGCCGAAGCTGCTCCGGACGCTGCAGGTCGCCCTGGCCGTGGTCGCCTGCTGCTACCTGGCCGGAACCGTCCGGCGCAACGCCGTCTGGAAGGACAACTACACCCTGTGGTCCGACACCGTGTTGAAATCCCCGGGCAACGCCGTGGTGCACAACAACCTGGGCGAGGCGCTCAGGGTGATGGGGAGGCTGCCGGAGGCGATCGCCCAACTGCGCCAGGCGGCGGAACTGGACCCGCACACCGAGTACTTCCGGCACCTGGGGAACGCCTACTACGAAGCCGGAGACAAAACCGAGGCGGCCCGCCAGTACGAGAAGGCGGTCACCCTGGAACCGGCGAACCCGATGGCCCACAACGATCTCGGTTCACTCTACGCGGAGCTTGGAAACTTCGGGCAGTCCATCGTGCACCTGGAAGCTGCCGTGCGCCTCGACCCTGCCCAGGCCGACAGCCACTTCAACCTGGGGTTGGTCTACCGCGACACCGGCAGGATAGACCCGGCGCTCGCGCAGTTCGAGGCGGCGCTGCGCCTGAACCCCAACGAACCCGCCTACCGTGCCGCGCTGGCCGAAGCCTACGCCGTGAAGCAAAGGAGCAGATAAGTGATCGGAAGGGCCCTGAATCCTCGCGTCAAGAAGCTCGTCGTGATCACCTTGCTGGTCAAGCTCGCCGTACTCGGCCTGATAGGCGCGAGCACGTACCTCGTGCCGTTTTCTTTCACCGGGCACGACGTGAACTTCGTGTACCCGATCGGCGAACCGGCCTACTGGGCCTCCGCCTTCAAAACCTGGGATGCCAACCACTACCTCTACCTGGCCGACAACTGGTACTCCCCGTTCCACATCGGCAACGCCTTCTACCCGCTACTCCCCTTCCTGATCCGGGTGGCGGGGTACCTCGCCCTGGGGCACAACCTGGTTGCGGGACTCGCGGTCTCCACGCTCTGCACGGTCCTCTCGGTGGTGTACCTTTTCCGGCTGGTGGCAACGACGCACGACGAGGAGGTCGCCTTCCGGAGCTGCCTCATCCTGCTCGCCTTCCCGACCAGTTTTTACATCGGCCTGGTGTACACCGAGTCGGTCTTCCTCATGCTGGCGACCATGCTCCTTTACTATCTGAAGGAGAACCGGAGCGCGCCGGCGCTCGCCTGTGCCTTCCTGCTCCCCTTGACCCGCCCCACCGGGATACTGGTCGTCGTCCCGGTGCTCGTCGCCCTGTTTTTCGAGCTGCGCGCCCAAGGGAAACTCGACCCCAAGAAGCTGCTGGTACCGTTCGGATTCCTGGCGGGGTACGGGAGCTACCTCTTGGTGATGCTGCTCGCGACCGGCGACGCCTTTGCCGGCTTCGACGCCCAGAAGGTATTCCAGGCAAGCAACTCGCTGCTCAACATGCTGCATCCGGTGAACTGGTTTCTCTCCAACTTCGTCTACACGGAGTTCACCTTGAACGGCTTCACCACGAGCATCGTGAACCGGGTGTTCTTCGTGGTCTACGCCGTGATCGCGGCGCTCTCCTACCGGAAACTGGACAAGACCCAGTTCGCCTACCTCTTGATTACCGGCCTGGTTCCGGCCCTGACCGGCAGCCTCACCTCGTACGTGCGTTACCTCGTCATCGTGTTCCCCATTTTCGTCTACCTGGCGCTCACGCTGAGGGGAAAAACGGTGTTGTTCTATCTGGTTCCTTGCTCTATCCTTCAGGTCGCCGGCGTTTTGCTGCACGCCTCGAACAGGTGGGTCGCCTGATAAACTCCCCGCCGCGCCGGGGGGAGGATCTAATGTAAGAGATTCGACGGTTTAGGTGCAGTTGCCGTATTCAATTCCATGCAGTTAACGTGAGAGGGGAAAATGACCAAGATAACTCGCAATGATAAATGTCCCTGCGGCAGCGGTAAGAAATACAAGTCGTGCTGCTTGCCCGAACTCGAGGCCCGGAGGTTCGCGGCGCTCGCTGCCCTGCGCGATGCGTGCGGGATCCACCCGAGCGAGCCCGTTTCGGTAGCTAAGGCGATCGTGCTGGCGGTCGAGCATCAAAAGGCCAGCCGCTTCCCCCTTGCCGAGAAGATCTACCACAACGTGCTCCTGCTCGAGCCGGAGCACCAGGATGCCCTTTTCGCCCTCGCCCTGATAGGCCAGGCCAAAGGGGACAAGGACCAGGCCGTGGAGTATCTGGAAAAGTGCCTGAACGCCGACCCCAACAACTACAACTACCGCATCCGGATCGGATCCATCTACAACTCCCTGGATATGCCGGAAAAGGCGCAGGAGTGCTTCCAGAGCATCAGGGAGCTCATCGCCAACACCCCGCTGGACCAGTTCAACCTGGGCAACCTGTTCAACAACCTGGGCGAGCTCAACGAAGCCGCGGTCTGCTACGAGCAGGCACTTAAGGTGAAGCCCGATTTTGGCGAGGCGCACTTCAACCTGGGGACGGTTTACCTGAAACTGGATCAACTCGACAAGGCCGTCGCGTCGCTTCAGTCGGCCCTCAAGGTGAACCCCGGCTACGCGAAAGCCCATAACAACCTGGGGTTCACCCTGAGCAAAAAGGGAGACCTCGATGGTGCCATAGCCCACTACCAGGAAGCCCTCTCCCTCACCCCCGGCTTCGCGCAGGCGCATTACAACCTGGGGAACGCCTTCAAGGCGCAAGGGCTGGAGGAGAAGGCGATGGCCTGTTTCGAAAAGACGCGGGAACTGCAGCCCGATATGCCCGAACTCGCCGAGATCTTTAAAGATTAGCGAAGAGATATTGTAAAGCATTCATGCATACCCCGGTTGACTCCGTCCTGGAATCAAGCCTGCCCCAGCTGTTACCTCCAGGATCCGCTTGGTTCGTGTCGGAGAACCAAGCGGATCCCCTGTCAGATACCCTTGCAGTATTTCCCTCCTTACCCAAACAGCAAGACTTAACACCCCGAGACACAGTAGATAGTGCGGAGCGGACTGTTAAAGAAGCTGTACTGTTCTCTCGGCTATTGACGTAGTACAACCAAGCCAGATCCTATCTGTATCACATCCTTTGAGGCAGCTTTAAAGTATACGCTTTTTATTATTAAAGTACTTGCAAGTTAAGAATAGGTGGATTATAAAAATACAATATTTATGTTTTATTTGTTATGCACGCCCAGTTGGGGGGCACTCGAGAAGGTATCAACAACATGACAAGGGTGATTCTGCGAGGATGTTTTGGACTGGTTTTCATGGCCGTGGCCCTCTCTTTGTTTCTGCCAGAGGAATGCGCGAATTCGGCGTGGGAAACCTATAGAAGGTTCCGGCATGACCCGGGGCAGGTTGCTTTCGATGGTGTACGCAAGACCTTGCCTGACCCGGAAAGCGCAAGGTTCCTGAGCTTTGAAAAGGTCGTCAAAGACGAAGATTACCGTAAGTACGATACCTATTTGTTGAGGTACGCAACGAAGAATTCCTTCGGCGAATACGGGATCAACGAGAGATTCGTGAAAAAGGACGGCAGTACGGATGAGCCGTATTATGCGGAGAGGCAGAAGCTTAAAACGAGAGTCACCAAGACAGGAAATGAGGTTAATTCCGGTTCCCTGAACTGAAGCGGGTCAAGGCCGATCTGTCGCAGAAGCAGTAATGCCATGTGCTGGTCCATTACGTTATCGGATGTTTTGCCAAGAGTATCAAAGTGAGCACCATGACAACAGGCGACAGCGAGCAGCAGGAGTTCCCGATCCCCAAGGTGCCCGACGAGTTTTTCGTCGAGTTTGCCGCTTTGATGAAGCAACTGGACACGGTGAACGAACGGGCTACCCTGAAGTTGCGGAAGATCTACCAGTTCATGGACAGGTTTTCCGAGTACGTCTCCACGTTCACGGTATGCGGCGAAGGTTGTTCGTACTGCTGCCAGAACCAGGTGGGGCTCACGGACCTGGAAGCGAAGCTGATCGAGGAGAATACCGGCAGGGTGAGGAAACAGGCCGGGTCCAGCGCCTCACAACGTGAGCTGAAACCGTGCCCCTTTTTGAACGCGGAAGGGGCCTGTACCATCTATTCCTTCCGTCCCTTTAACTGCCGGACCCTCTTTACCCTCGACGATCCCGAATTTTGTAAAACGGGCGAACCTCATTACATCTACGGCAGCAGCGACGGCCGGTACTCTGTCTACTTCTACGCCAAGCTGAACGAAATCCTGGTGAAGCTCAACGGGCGCAAGCCGGTGTACGATATAAGAGATCTCTTCGAGTAAGGCCGGGCTTACGGCCCAGGCTTTACGGAAGGAGCACAAAAAAAGGTCTCGGCAAACGTGTTGCCGGGACCTTTTTGCGTTGGAGCAGGAATCTTGCCCCCCTGTTACTGGATGTTGAGCAGTTCGACCTCGAAGATGAGCGTAGAGTTGGGGGGGATGTCCCGGCCTGCGCCGCGGCTGCCGTAGGCCAGATCGGGCGGGCAGACCAGCTTTGCCTTGCCGCCGACCTTCATCATCTGTACCCCCTCGGTCCAGCAGGGGATGACCCCCGAGAGCGGGAACGTGGGAATCATTTTGCTCTCGTAGGAGCTGTCGAACACCTTGCCGTTGGGCAGCGTGCCGCGGTAGTTGACCCCGACGACGCTGGAGGCCTTGGGCGAATCGCCGCTCCCCTCCTTGACGGGGATGTACACCAGCCCGGAGGCAGTCTTGACGGCCCCTTTTTCCTTGGCGGCTTTGTCGATGACGTCATTTCCCGCAGCAAGACCCGGGATTGCGAGAGCCAGCGCGATAGCAACACAAATCTTTTTCATACCTGCTCCTCGTTTTCAAAATGGTGATGGGCCCATCCATACTGTCATCGGTAACGCTGCAGCGTCATCCTTAGATGGCGTTGCCTGCGGAGCACCGTGCCGTAACCAGATCTGCGGCAGCAACTACCTTTGGCGGCAGCTGCCTGGTACCTGCAAGGCTCTTCTCAACGGGCAAACTTGGCGAGCATCTTCTGCGCCATCTTCTCGTCGACTCCGGAGAGCATCCGGTACATCTCGTTTGCGCCGGCGGTATCTCCGGCTCTGAAGAGCGACATGCCGAGGTAGTACATGGTCTCAGGATCCCCGGGCTTGATCCGCAGCGCCTGCCGGAAATAGTCCGCCGCCTGGCGAAAATCGCCCAGGTTCCCCGCTACCGATCCCAGGTTGGAGATGGCGTTGAAGTAGTCCGGGCGGAGTTCCAGCGCGCGCTTGAAGCACGCCACCGCCTTGCCATAGTCCCCCTTGCTGGCATAGGCGATCCCCATGGTCTGCCACCCCTCGGGGAAGGTCGGCAGGATCCGGGTGGCCTGCTCTCCGGCCGCGATCGCGTCGTCGAACGATCCCGCCTCGATCTTGGCGTCCGCGAGTCCCTGCCACGCCTTCCAGTTCCGCTCCGTTACCGCTAGCGAGCGCTCGTGGAGCGTGACGCTGTCCCGCCAGTAGCCTGCCTGCTGGTGCGCCACGACTGCCAAAACGCTCACCAGTATTCCTGCCGCCGCCAAGGTTGCCCAATGCGGCAGGCGCACGCGCTCGACCAGTTCTGCTCCCCCGAATACCAGGCTGACGAAGACGCCGATGAGGGGAAGGTAGCTGTAGCGATCCGCCATTGCCTGCCCGCCAACCTGGATGATCCCGATGACCGGCAAGAGCATCACCAGGTACCAGATCCATCCCCAGAGCAGATAGGGGCGGCGGCGCCTCTCCCGGATGCAGAAATAGGAGATGAGGAGCAGGCAGCAAACCGCGACTGCCAGACGACCCAGGGGGAGGTCCGGGCTGACCGTAGCGGGGTGGGGGTAAAAGGAGGCGAGCGACACCGGCCAGAGCGTTTTCTGCAGGTATCCGATGACCGCGATCGCCGCGTTGGTCAGGCGGGGCACCAGGGGGATCGGCGACATGGCGCTCGCCCCGCCGCCGGAAGCCTGTGCCAGGAAGGTGACGATAGCCGTCGCCGCGGAGATAAGCAGAAACGGCAGCTTCGTCAGGATCAGGCGCCGGTAGCGACCGTGCTGCGTTTCCTGCGCCGGGGTGGCTGCGGAATCGAGCGGCCACCAGTCGAGGATCAAAAGGACCACCGGGAGCGTGATCACCATTGGCTTACTGAGGATGCCCAGGGCGAAGAAGCCGATACTGGCGAGGTAGCTGCGGTACGACTCGGTGCGGGAAAAGGTCACATAGGAGTTGAGGCAGAGCAGGAAGAAGAGGGCGCTCAGGACGTCTTTTCGTTCCGAGATCCAGGCCACCGACTCGACGTGCAGGGGGTGAATGGCGAAAAGGGCTGCGACGAGGACGCTGCGCCAGGTGTCCTTAAAAAGCCGCCGCAGCAACACAAAGAGAACCCCGCAGTTGACGGCGTGAAAAAGCAGGTTGACCAGATGTTGCGGACCGGGCGCGGGGCCGAACAGGGAGACGTCCAGCATGTGAGAAAGCCAGGTCAGCGGGTGCCAGTTCGAGGCGTGGAAACCGCTGAAGGCCCACTTGGCGCCCGCAGCCGTAAGCCCCTTAAGGGTCATGGCATTTTGGTAAACATAGATGCTGTCGTCCAGATTGACGAAGCCGAAATGACGGACCTGGAAGAAGACCGCCAGGTTTGCCACGGTAAGCAGGGCCACGACAACCCAGGTCGGCAGGTAGGGCGCTGCTTGTCGGTCCTGCTTAAGCACGTTCATGCTTCTTGTTCCTTTCAGGCGGGCGGCGCTGTGCAGGGGGCGCAGAATCCTGGGCGCGAGGTGTCAAGGTACCTGCAACGGCAGAACTTACTTAGCATAAACCGTTACTGCTGCACAATCTTAAAATGGTATCAGCCACTTGGACACCTTGAAGCGGTGTCAGGTGCTAGGGGCGTGTGTTAGGCCCTGCCGGCGCGCCGGGCGAATGATCATTCGCCCCTAGGTCTAGCTCCGAAATCCATGGCGAGGAAAAAAAGAAGGGCTCACGCTTTTGCAGGTGAGCCCTTCTTTCATGTTACCGGTTGCTGCGGAGTTGCCTCAGCTGCGGGTTACGGCACCTGGATGAGTGCGAACGAAGGGGTTATGGTGTGATCTCCCGCTACCGAGTTGAAGGTGTAGCTGGTTACCGGGCCGATGTAAATTCCGTCAACCGCTACGTTCAGCACCTTGTAGCCGTCTGCCGGGGTGATGGTGTAGGTGATGGTGTCGCCGGCGGTTATCATGGTGGTTCCCAGCGGGTCGATGCTGCCGTTTGCTTCGTTGGTGGAGACGATGGTGTACACGTCCGGGGTAAAGGTGACGCTGATGGTGTGGCTCGTCCCGGAAATCTTCGCGAAGGTGTAGCTGGTCAGTGCCCCCTTGGACACGCCGTCCACCAGCACGTCCGCCACCCGATAACCGGCTGCCGGGGTCATGGTGTAGGTCAGGCTGCTGCCGGTGTATGCCGTACTGACCCCCGCCGGATCGATCGTGCCGTTGGGGCCGGCAGTTGCGGTGACGGTCACCGCCGGGTTCGGCGCGAACTGCGACTCGATGGTGTGGTCCGCCGTTATGTTGCTGAAGGTGTAGCTCGTCACCGCTCCGACGGATACCCCGTCAACCAGTACGTCGGCTACGTGGTAGCCCGGGTTCGGCGTGATGGCGACATAGTAGCTCGAACCGTAGGTCGGGAACACCGGGTTGTACGGGGTCATGCTCCCGTTGGCGCCGACGATGGGGGTGAGGGTGTAGGTGATCAGCCGGAAGCTCGCGCTCAGGGTGTGGTCGGCCGTCACGTTGGTGAAGGAGGTGCTGTACGGGGCGCTGGGGTTTTTGGCCAGCAGCTTGCCGTTGTCGCCCACCGTCACGATCTGGTAGCCGGTAGCCGGAGTCACGGTGTACACCGGGCTGTCGCCTCCCTTGGCGACGCTCACGTCCGCCGACGGGGTGATGCTCCCGCCCGGCCCGACGCTGGTTTTGATGGTGTAGGCGTCGAGCATGAAGGTGACGTGGACGGTGTGGTCGGTAGCCGAGATGTTGCTCAAGGTGTAGCTGGTTGCGGGACCTTTGGAGACGCCGTCCACCACGATGTCGGCCACGCGGTAGGCGGGATCGGCGGTCATGGTGAAGGTCAGGCTCTTCCCTGCCAGGACCGAGATGGCGCCGGACGGGCTGATGCTGCCGTTGGGGCCCGCGCTGGCGGTGACCGTGACGGTCGGGTTCTCGGCGAAGACCGACGCGATGCTGTGGTCGGCCAGGACGTTCGTGAAGGTGTAACTGGTTATCGCGCCTACCGAGACGCCGTCGACCAGCACATCGGCCACGTGGTAACCGGGGCTGGCGACGATGCTGTAGGTCGCGCTGGTGCCGTAGGCTACGTAGGCGACCGAGTTGGGATAGTTGGTGCCGCCCACCCCTGCCGACTGGGTGATGGTGAAGGTTATCGGGGTGAAGCTCACGGCGATGGTGTGGTTCGCCATGATGGAGCTGAAGGTGTAGCTGGTCAGGCTCCCCTTGGAGGCGCCGTCGACCACGACGTTGGCCACCTTGTACCCGGTCGCCGGGGTGAAGTTGTAGACCAGGGTGCTGCCTGGGGCGATGTTGCCGGTTACCCCCGGACGGTCGATGCTGCCGTTTGCCCCCACGGAGGCGGTGATGCTGTAGACATCCAGCGTGAAGGTCGCGGAGATGGTGTGGTTCACCGAGGAGATCTTCGAGAAGGTGTAGCTGCTCAGAGCTCCCTTGGATACCCCGTCCACCACGACGTCGGCGACGCGGTAGCCGGCCGCAGGGGTCATGGTGTAGGTCAGGTTGGTGCCGCTCAGTACGGTGGTGACACCTGCCGGGGTGATGCTGCCGTTATCCCCGGCGCTGGCGGTCACGGTGACCGAGACGTTGGCCTCGAAGCGGACCTCGATGGTGTGCGGGGCGGTTATGTTGGTGATGGTGTAGTTGGCGACCGGGCCGAGGGATACCCCGTCCAAAAGGACGTCGGCCACGTGGTAGCCGGCGCTTGCGGTGAAGCTGCAGTACTGGTTGGCGCCGTAGGTCGGGTACACCGTGCTGGAGGGCGACATGGTGCCGTTGGCGCCGATGACCGGCGTGATGGCGTAGGTCGCCTGCCGGAAGGACGCGCTCAGGACGTGCGCCTTGCTGACGTTTTGGAAGGTGTAGGTGTACGGCCCTGCGGGGGGACGCACGAGCAGTGCGCCGTTGTCGCCTACGGAAGAGATGACGTAGCCGACCGCCGGGGTGATGGTGTAGAGCGGGCTGTTGGCACCCGCAAGGACGTTGGTGTCGCCAGCCGGGGTGATGGTCCCGTTGACCGGCGGGGTGACGCTGATGACGAAGTAGTCCACGTTGACGACGAGCGGGGCGAAGGAGGCGCTGATGGTGTGGTTTGCCGTCACCGAGCTGAAGCTGTAGCTCGTCACCTTGCCGACGGAAACGCCGTCGACCTGGACGTCGGAGAGCTTGTACCCCGCGTTGGGGGTGATGGTGTAGGTCTGGCCCGCGCCGCTGTTCACCGTGGTGATCCCGGCCGGGTCGATGCTCCCGCCGGTCCCTGCGCTGGCGCTGAGGTCGTAGGTGATCGGCGTGAAGGCCGCAACGATGCTGTGCCCTGCGGCGACCGCGCTGAAGGTGTAGCTGGTCACCTTGCCGACCGAGACGCCGTCCACCAGGACATCGGCCACCTTGAAGCCGGCGGCAGGGGTGATGCTGTAGGTCTGCCTCGCGCCGGTCACTACGCTGGTGACGCCTGCCGGGGTGATGCTGCCGTTGGCGCCGGCGGTGGCGATCAGGTCGAAGGTGATCTGGGTGAAGCTTGCGGCGATGGCGTGGTTTCCGGTTACGCCGCTGAAGTTGTACGCGGTCACGGCACCGACGGAGACGCCGTCCACCAGGACGTCCGCCACCTTGTACCCTGCTGCCGGGACGATGCTGTAGCTCTGGTTAGTGCCGTAGTTCACGCTGGCCGGTCCCTGCGGGGTGATGCTGCCGTTGGGACCTGCGCTGGCATTGATCAGGTACTCGATCGGGGTGAAGGTCGCGGCGATGCTGTGGTTCGCGGTGACCTCGCTCAGGGTGTAGCCGGTGACGGCGCCGACGGAGGTTCCGTCGAGCTGGACATCTGCCACTTTGAAGCCGGTGGCGGGGGTGATGACGTAGGCCTGGCTGGTACCGTAGTTCACGCTTAACTGGCCTGCCGGGGCGATGCTGCCGTTCGCGCCGGCGCTGGCGTTGAGGAGGTACACGATCGGGGTGAAGGTTGCACTGATGCTGTGGTTTGCGGTGACGCTGTTGAAGCGGTAGCTGCTGACGGCGCCGACCGAGGAGCCGTCGACCAGGACGTCCGCCACCTTGAAGCCGGTGGCCGGGGTGATGACATAGGACTGGCCGGTGCCGTAGTCCACGCCGGTGACGCCGGCGGGGGTGACGCTGCCGTTTGCCCCTGCGCTGGCGCTCAGGTCGAAGCGGATCGGGGTGAAGGACGCGGTGATGGTGTGGTTCGCCGAGACCGCGGCGAAGCTGTAGCTGGTGATCTTGCCCATCGGCTGGCCGTCAACGAGCACCTGCGCGATCTGGTATCCGGTCGACGGGGCGATGGCGTAGACCGGGCTGTTCTCGCCGGGGAAGAGTACCGTTTCGCCGGAAGCGCTGATGCTGCCGCCCACGCCGGCGCTGGCGCTGACGATGTAGTAGTCGACGCTCTCGGCAAGCGGCGCGAAGGATGCGGTGATGTTGTGGTTCGCGGTCACGTTGGAGAAGCTGTAGCTGGTGACTGCCCCGACGGAGGTCCCGTCGACCAGGACGTCGGCTACCTTGTAGCTGTCGAGCGGAGTGGCGCCGCGGTTGGGGGTGATGGTGTAGCGCAGCTCCGAGCCGCTGTTCACCGAGGTGACGCCGGCCGGGGAGATGCTCCCGTTGGCCCCTGCGTTGGCGCTGACGAGGTACACGATGGGGGTGAAGCTTGCGGCAATGGTATGGTTGCCGGTGACGTTGTTGAAGCTGTAGTTCGGCACGGCCCCGACGGAGACCCCGTCCACGAGGACGTCGGCGATCTTGTAGTTCGCTGCCGCCGTGATGCTGTAGGACTGGCTGGTGCCGCTGTTCACGTTGACCGGGCCGGCGGGATCGATGCTCCCGTTGGCGCCGGCGCTCGCGTTGATGACGTACACGATCGGCGCGAAGCTCGCGGCGATGGTGTGGTTGGCGGTCACGTTGGAGAAGCTGTAGCTCGCCACGGCCCCGACGGAGACCCCGTCGACCAGGACGTCGGCAATCTTGTAGTTGGGTGCTGCCGTGATGCTGTAGGAGAGCCCGGCGCCGCTGTTCACGTTGCTCGCCCCGGCGGGGGTGATGCTGCCGTTTACCCCGGAAGTGGCGGTTACCGCGTAGACGATCGGGGTGAAGGTGGCGGTTATGGTGTGGTTGGCGGTCACGTTGCTAAAGCTGTAGCTTGCCACCGCCCCGACGGAAACCCCGTCGACCACGACCTCGGCGATCTTGTAGTTGGCCGCCGGCACGATGCTGTAGGAGAGGCCGGTGCCGCTGTTCACGTTGCTCGCCCCGGCGGGGGTGATGCTGCCGTTGGCTCCCGCGCTGGCGCTCACCACGTAGACGATGGGGGTGAAGGTGGCGGTGATGGTGTGGTCGCCGGTGACGTTGGCGAAGCTGTAGCTTGCCTCGGGACCGACGGAGACGCCGTCCACCAGGACGTCGGCGATCTTGTAGTTGGGCGCTGCGCTGATGGTGTAGCTCTGGCTGCTGCCGCCGTTCACGTTGACGGGGCCGGCGGGGTCGATGCTGCCGTTGGCGCCCGCGCTGGCAGTGATGACGTGCACGATCGGGGTGAAGGTTGCGGCGATGCTGTGGTTCGCGGTCACGTTGGAGAAGCTGTAGCTCGCCACGGCCCCGACGGAAACGCCGTCCACCTGGACGTCGGCGATCTTATAGTTGACTGCCGCCGTAATGGTATAGGTCTGGCCGGTGCCGCTGTTCACGTTGCAGGGGCCTGCCGGGGTGATGCTGCCGTTGGCCCCGGCGCTGGCGCTCACCACGTAGACGATCGGGGTGAAGCTCGCGGTGATGGTGTGGTCGGCGGTGACGTTCGCGAAGCTGTAGCTGGACACGGGGCCGGCGGAGGCGCCGTCCACCACGACGTCGGCGACCTTGTAGTTGGGCGCGGCGGCGATGCTGAAGGACTGGCCGGTGCCGCTGTTCACGTTGACGGGGCCGGCGGGGTCGATGCTGCCGTTGGCCCCGGCGCTCGCGGTTACCACGTAGACGATCGGGGTGAAGGTGGCGGTAATGGTGTGGTTCGCGGTCACGTCGCTGAAGCTGTAGCTCGACACCGCGCCGACCGAAACGCCGTCTACCTGGACGTCGGCGACCTTGTAGTTGGGTGCCGCCGTGATGCTGTAGGTCTGGCTGCTGCCGCTGTTCACGTTGACCGGGCCGGCGTTGTCGATGCCGCCGTTAGCGCCGGCGCTCGCGGTGATGACGAAGACGACCGGGGTGAAGCTCGCGGTGATGGTGTGGTCCATCGTGACGCTTTTGAAGCTGTAGGAGGTCACCGGGCCGACCGAGGTCCCGTCCACCAGCACATCGGCGACCCTGAAGTTGGCTGCCGGGGTGATGCTGTAGGAGAGGGCGCTGCCGCTGTTGACGTTGCTCGGGCCGGCTGGGGTGATGCTGCCGTTGGCGCCGGCGTTCGCGGTAATGACGTAGACGATGGGGGCGAAGCTTGCGGCTATGGTGTGGTTGGCGGTGACCTTGGTGAAGCTGTAGCTGGCCAGGGGGCCGACCGAGACACCGTCGACCAGGAGGTCGGCGATCTTGTAGTTCGGTGCCGCGGTTACCGCGAAGGACTGGTCGGTGCCGCTGTTGACGCTGGTCGCGCCTGCGGGGGTGATGCTGCCGTTGGCGCCCGCGCTGGCAGTGATGACGTGCACGATCGGGGTGAAGGTTGCGGCGATGGTGTGGTTTGCGGTCACGTTGGTGAAGCTGTAGCTGGCGACCGCCCCGACGGAGACACCGTCGACCAGGACGTCGGCGATCTTGAAGTTCGCTGCCGCGGTGATGGTGAAGCTCTGGTCGGCGCCGCTGTTCACGTTGGTGACCCCGACCGGGGTGATGCTGCCGTTGGCGCCGGCGCTCGCGCTGATCTGGTAGACGATCGGGGCGAAGCTCGCGGCGATGGTGTGGTTTGCGGTCACGTTGGAGAAGCTGTAGCTCGTGACCGCGCCGACGGACGCGCCGTCGACCAGGACGTCCGCCACCTGGAACCCGGCCGCCGGGGTGATGCTGTAGTTCTGGCCGTTACCCTGGTTGACGGTGCTGACCCCCGCCGGTGAGATGCTGCCGTTTGCCCCGGCCGTGGCGGTGATGCTGTAGATATTGGGGGTAAAGCTGGCGCTGATGGTGTGGTCGGAGCCGACATCGCTGAAGGTGTAGCTGGTGACGGCGCCCACGGAGACGTTGTCGACCAGGACGTCCGCCACTTTGAAGCCGGCGGCGGGGGTGATGGTGTAGCTCTGGCTCGCCCCGATGGCAAGGACCGTGGCGCCCGCGGGGGCTATGGTCCCGTTGGCGTCGGCGCTCGCCGTAATGGTGATTGCGTCGTTGAGCGCGAAGATCGCCGCGATGGCGTGCGCCTTCTTGACGTTGGTGAAGGTGAAGGAGGAGATGGCACCCATGCTGTTGTCGCCGTCGACCAGAACGTCGGCAATGTGGTAGCCGCTGGCAGGGGTGATGCTGAAGCTTATGTTCTGGCCCCTATCCACCATGGTAATGCCGGCCGGGGCAATCGTGCCGTGCGGGCCAGCCAAGGCCACCACGGGATAACTCACGTCGCTGTTGCCGGTATCGGACTTGGTGGTCTTCAGCTTGACCAGGTGGTCCCGCGACATCGTCACGATGCAGTCGCTCCCCTGTACCGCATCGCACCCCGACCAGCCGACAAAGGTGGAGTCGGGGGCCGGCGCCGGAGTGAGCCGTACCTGGGTGCCGCCCGGGAAGAACTGCACGCAACCGCCGGAGCAGCTCTGCCCCGGGGTGAAATTGACCACGTCCGTGTTGTTGCTCAGGGTGACCAGGTGCAGCCGGTACTTCGCCTGTACCAGTTCGGGGTCGAAGATCTCGGCGCCCGAGGCGGCGGAGGTCCCGTCCCACCCTCCGGCCACCAGTACCTTGCCGTTGGGGAGCAGGACCGCAGAACTGATGTCGCGCACCGTCGTCATGTTGACCGTCGGGGTAAAGGCCGCCGTTTCGGGATAGTACACTTCCGCGCTGTTCAGGTACCCCAGGGCGTTGCGGCCGCCGGCGATGAGCACCGCGCCGTCCGGCATGAGCGTAGAGGTGTGGTCGGCGCGGACCGAGGCCATGTTGCCGACGCTGCTGAAGCTCCCGGTTGCCGGATCGAAGGCCTCGGCGCTGCCGACGATGCCGCTTTCGTTGCGCCCCCCGGTGACCAGCAGCCTGCCGTCCTCCAGGAGGGAGGTCGTATGAGCGATACGGTTCACGTTAAGGCGTCCCGCCACGGAAAACTTCCCGGTGGAGGGGTCGTAGATCTCCGCGTCGCCGGTGTAGCTCGCGCCGTTCATGCCGCCCACGAGCAGCACCTTGCCGGTTCTCAAGAGGGTTGCGGTGTGGCCGCTGCGGGGGGCGTTGAGGGAGGCAACCTGGGTGATGGAACCTTTTTGCGGGTCGTAGATTTCAGCGGTGGCGATGTACTTGTTGTTGTTGGTGCCGCCGGCCAGCAACACCCTGCCGTCGGGAAGCAGTGTCGCGGAGTGGCCGACCCGGCCCAGGGTAGGGGCCGTTACCGGGGTGAAGGTGCCGTTGGCGGGATCGTAGATCTCGGCGCTGTTGACCGCGGCAGTCCCGTTTCTGCCTCCTGCGATCAGCACCTTGCCGTTGCCGAGCAGGGTCGCCGTATGCTCCATGCGCGCGGCGTTCATCTTCCTGCCTGCGCTGACGTTCCCGGTTGCCGGATCGTAGATGTCGACCGTGTTGAGGCAGTTGGTGTTGTCGTACCCCCCTGCGATCAGGACCAGGCCGTTGGGAAGCAGGGTGATGGTGTTAGCGTAGCGTGTCGCGGTTACGCTTGGCTGCGGGGCAAAGTTCTTGGCCGTCGCCTCGGAAACCGGTACCAGGCACGCCGCCAGCACGAGCAGCGCGGCCAGCCGCATGATGGTGGAGAACCACCACTGGCTCCCCTTTGGTCTTCGAGCGTTACAACTCCCGTGGTTGTGCATGAAGTCCCTCCTGAAAATAAAAATGAAGCAGTACAAGTCGGTATGGAAAAAAAGCTGAAACTCGATCGGTTGTTGCGGCCCTCCGCCAATGCCACCTCCGCAGTGCCTTTTTGCGGGGAGGCACCGGGGCAGGGGCGATGAGGCCAAAAAAAAAAGCCCATCAACGGAGATGGGCCTCATCAGTTCCAGGTCGTGGCGGACCTGGGGCCTACTCCGCTGCAGTCTTCGGTAACCTGGCTGTCCCCGCCGCCCCTTGAGGGGGCCGACGTGGATCCATGGCTTTGCGTCGCCGGATTGCTCCGGGTTTGCCGTTGAACGGAGTGAGCTATGTCTGGTGCTGTTCCCCCCATAACTTCAATTGGAAGAGTTTAATGAACTGTAAGCGGCTAATCCAGCTGCTGCGACGTCAGCCTAAGCAGCAACCGTGCCAGGATTATAGGAATTAGCTGGTTCGGCTGTAAGTTTGGGTAATGTTTACAAAAGGTGAAATCGCGGAGCTGATCTGTAAATGGGGGTGGGTGTGGGGGCACGTTATTACGCAGGGGTGTACGCTATTTCACTGTGTTCTTTGTTCCGCTCCACGGTGCCGTTAGAAGAAGCTTGTGATCCATTAACGTGCCGAATTCTTAAGGTGATCACAGATAGCCGGTGCGCCTGGTGGGAAGGCGGAGACCATCAGACACCTTCGAGTGGTCCGCGATATCGCTGAGTGATATTTAAGGGAGGGTGGCAGGGGGGGAGAGTGCCGCCGGATCGCGGAAACGCGGGCCCGCGGTTGACGCGGGAGGAGCGCCCCCGGAAGAGCGTCGTCAGGTCTCCTGATCAGGACGGGAGAGACTGATGGCTCATTAAAATATGTTATAGACTTTGGGTGTGCAGAACTGGTGCCCCGGCGGTCGGGGGGACGCGCCGGGATTGCTGCACCATGAGATTCTGCTTCTACTTGGCGGCCAACTGCGTAGTGCCCAGGGCGGGGTAGTCCAGCCCGGCCAGTGTCAGGGCGGATTTGGCCTCGGCGAGCCCCTGGTCGGCAGCCCTGGCCAGCCACTTGAGGCCCTCTTTCTCGTTCGCCTTAACCCCTGCGCCCTCCAGGTACATGAGCCCCAGACTTGCCTGGGCGACGTCCAACCCCTTTTCGGCCGCATTGTGCAACAGGGCCAGCGACGCCTCCAGGTCCTGCCGGGTGCCGTCACCCTGCTGGTACATCAGGCTGAGTATGAACTGGGACGCTGCGCTGCCGTCCTTGGAAAACTCCTTGAAGGCAAGGGTGTAATCTCCCTTCTGGTAGGCCCTTAGCCCCGCCTCGTGATCTGCCAGGGCCGGATGCGCTCCTGCTGCAAGAAGAGCCGCACAAAGAAAACTGCCGATAAGATATCGTTTCATAGGACCCTCCCGTCGGGGTGGCTGGATACCACCCTCCGATCTCTCTTGGAGCAACAAGGGTGCCAAACTGCTGTGCCTAAAAAGATGATAAAAACTGGTATGTTGCAGGTTGTGGGGGATATTTCGGACAGGGTGGCGGTTGAACACGTCGGAACGGTGCAGTGTGGATAAATCACAGAAATTACAGAAATAATCACAGGACGGGCAGCTGTGCAGGGGCGGTACAGCTGCCATAAAGTCGAATCCCCCCTGTCCCTCTTTTCCAACGTGGGGAACGCGGGGCCTCCTGCAGTGCTGCGTGGAAATTAATTCTGAGCTTCCCCGGAAATCCCCACGGAACATAAAGCTTCAAAAAAGCGGCGATTGATGCTACATATGGTCTCGCCTTAGGCAGATAAACCACACAGGGGAAGGGTCCATCATGAAGAAAATTGTCTTTTGTTTCCTTGCTGTTATGTTGCTGACACTCTCGGCCAATTCCTATGCCGCTTCGATTCCCAACGGCTACGAAGAGATACGCTGGGGGACCCTGTTCCACAAAATCATGGAAGATTATCCCAAAGGGAAAATGACCGAGTACAACAAGGAGATGGTCTACACCCAGGATAACCCGGACCAGGCCATCGCATCCCGGATGTTCGCGTTCAAAGACGGCCTGCTGACCAGCGTCTCGGTCACCTACGACAGCAGGTACGTCCAGAAAACCGGCATCGACGCCATGTTGCAGAAGTACATCAAGCAGTACGGCAAAGGGAAGCAGGGGCCGAAATCGAGCCACATGTCCACCTACGTCTGGGAAGGGAAGCAGACCCGCATCACCTTCATGTACGTCCCCAAGCGCGCGGACATGACGGTGTTGCAGTTCGAAAAGAAGTAGCAGCTTTCGGCGGTTGCCGTCACGCGTTTGGAGAGCTGTCTCGGGCCGGGGAACGCTTGGGTAGCAGCGGCGAACGGCAACGAACCGCGTAACCGTGTAGTCTGAACCGGCCAGGGTAATCTCCGGTCGCCGACCGAGCGCCCCTACCTATCACCGCGGCTTGACTGAGGATAGCTGCTGCGAGGGTAGGGGCTCTTTCTTTGCCCCACGCTTCGTTTCCCCCGCACCCCTGTCCCATTGCCTCTAAACCGCGACGGCAGCCCGAGATGCAAAATAATTGCCGTTGACGGCGGCGAAAGATTATTGGTAATATTCGGGCCTTAATTAGTCCCTTAGCCTTCTGCCACTGCCTGAAAGATACCCGTGCTGATTCGCATCCTCAAAAACTCATTCCTGAAGCGACCCAAGCCGGTACTCCTGGTACTCCTCTCTATCACTATGGGCGCCGCGGTGGCCACGGCCTTTCTCGGCATTGCCGGGGAAGTCTCCCACAAGATGGCTCTCGAGCTGCGCAGCTACGGGGCCAACATCCTCCTCGAGCCGACTGCGCTGGAGGGGGGCGGGTTCCTGCGCGAAGATGACCTCCCCAAGATAAAAACCGTCTTCTGGAAGTACAACATCACCGGCTTTACCCCCTACCTCTTCGGTGTCGCCGACCTCAACGCCGCAGGGCGCCGCGAACGCTCGGTCGTAACGGGCACCTGGTTCTCCAAGGAGCTGCAGGTCCCCGGCGAGGAGAGCACCGAGCAGGGGATCAAGGGGATGGCGCCCTGGTGGGACCTGAAGGGGCGCTGGCCGGAGGCGGCCGATGAGGCGATCCTCGGCGCCGCGCTGGCCCGTCGGCTCAAGCTCGACCAGGGGAGCGAAGTCGCGGCGACGGTGCGCGGCACGGTGCAGCGCCTGAAAGTCTGCGGTGTGGTGACCACGGGGGGCTTCGAGGAAGAGCAGCTCTTCGCCCCGCTGGTGACCGTACAGCAGCTCCTCGGGCAGCAGGGGAAGGTCTCCCGGGTCCTGGTGAGCGCACTCACCGTTCCGATGGACGACTTCGGGAGGAAAGACCCGAGCACCATGACCAAGGACGAGTACGAGAAGTGGTACTGCACGGCCTACGTCACCTCGGTCGCCAAGAACGTCGAAGAGGTGATGTCGGGGAGTCGCGCCAAGCCGATCTGGCAGATCGCCAGCGCCGAGGGGGCGCTCCTCACCAAATTGAACGCGGTCATGCTCCTTTTGACCCTCTTGGCCCTGGGCGCCTCGGCGACCGCCGTCTCCACGAGCCTCATGGCCTCGATGGCCGAACGCAGCCCTGAGATCGCCCTCATGAAGGCGATGGGCGCGGACCGCTTCCAGGTCTCGGCCATCTTCCTGGGCGAGGTGCTGATCATCTCCGTGGTGGGTGGCTTCGTGGGGTACCTGATCGGGAACCAACTCGCGGCACTCATCAGCCACACCGTCTTCAATTCAAGCATCGCCTCGCCGCTGTGGCTCATCCCCATGGCGATCGGCTCCGCCTTCCTGGTCGCCTGTGCGGGGAGCATCGCGCCGCTGCGTCGCGCGCTGCTCATCGAGCCGGTGCGGGTTCTCAAGGGGTAACATGAACAGGCGCCGCTGGCTTTTGAAGATGATGTTTCAGGCCCTGGCCCACCGCAGCGGGAGGACCACGCTGCTTCTGGCGGTGCTCGCCATGGCGTCGAGCCTCGCGACCGCGCTCTGGATCGTTTCGCTCTCCATGGAGCGCCGCATCGCCGAAGAGGTGCGCAAGTACGGCGCGAACCTCGTGGTGGTGCCCGAGGCCGCGCGCCTCGACGTTGGGAGCGGCGGGCTCAACTTCGGCAGCATCGCCGAGCCGAGCTACCTGGCGCAGGCCGAGGTGGAGCGGGCGCTGACCACGAGCGGCATCAAGGCGGAGCGCTCCCTGCACCTGCGCGGCGCACTGCGCCTGAAAAACGCCGACCTTCCCGCCGAGGGTGTCGACTTCGCCGAGATCCGCCGGCTGTTCCCCTGGTGGCAGGTGCGCGGGGCCTGGCCCGCCGCGGGCGAGGCCGTCCTCGGGGTGGACTTGGCGGCCCGCCTGAAGCTCAAGCCCGGCGACCGGATCGAGGTGTCGGGGAGCACCGGGCCTCTTGCCTTGCGCGTCTCGGGGACCGTCTCCACCGGTGGCGAGGAGGACGGGCTGCTCTTTCTGGCGCTCCCCGAGCTGCAGCAGGCGCTCGCGCTTGGCGGAGAGCTCTCCCAGGTGCGCCTCATGGTCACCGCGAGCGGCGACAGCCTGAAGGGCGCTGCCCAGGCCCTGCAGCGCCAGCTGCCGAAGGCCAAGGTGAACGAGGTGCGCCAGACCGCCCACACTTCCGAGGGGCTTTTGGCCAAGGTCAAGCTGCTCATGCTGCTGGTAACCGGGGTGGTGCTCATCTCGGCCGGCAGCTCGGTCACCGGC
Source organism: Geomonas silvestris (assembly GCF_014193515.1). GTDB lineage: Bacteria > Desulfobacterota > Desulfuromonadia > Geobacterales > Geobacteraceae > Geomonas > Geomonas silvestris. The sequence goes on from NZ_BLXX01000010.1 coordinate 70,992, forward strand.
ACCATGAGCACCACGGTCCTTGAGCGGAGCAAGGAGATCGGCCTCATGAAGGCGATCGGCGGGACCCGGCTGGAGGTGCTGCTCATCTTCTGCGCCGAGGCGGCCCTGCTTGGGTGCGCCGGCGGGATAGCCGGCTACCTTCTGGGGAGCGGCATCGCCCATTTCATTACCCGTACGGTTTTTGCGGCCTCGGCTGAGTTCATCCCCTGGATGGCGGGGGTCTCCCTCGCCGTGAGCCTCTTTTGGGCCCTCTTGGGGAGCGTCGGCCCCATGGTTTCGGTGTTCAAGCTCGACCCGGTGCGCAGCCTGCGCGGAGAGTGACGGCCGACGCAGCGTGCAACGCGCCGCTGCAGATCGAACCGTTCATCTTGAGCAGGCCCGGACCAAAGCTGTTTTCTCCACGTCTTTAAGCATCTCTTTTGTGTTCTTTTGTGCCTTTTTGCGGCAATAGACGAAAGGTTTTCTCCACATGTCACAAACGACAATTAAGACGAGCGGCCTCACCAGGAGCTACGGCGACATCTGCGCCTTGAAGCCGATCGATCTCAGCGTTCCGGAAGGTGAGTGGCTCTCGGTCATGGGGCACTCGGGCTCCGGCAAGAGTACCCTGATGAACCTGGTGGGGGGACTGGACCGCCCCAGCGCCGGGTCGCTCCACGTGGGGGGGCAGGATCTCTCCAGCCTGAGCGAGGACGGCCTGGCCCGGTTCCGCCGCGAATACGTGGGGATCATCTTCCAGCAGCACCACCTGGTCCCCTACCTCTCGGCCCTTGAAAACGTCATGCTCTCCCAGTACTTCCACAGCGTCCCGGACGAGGCGGAGGCCCGGCACGCCCTGGAGCGCGTGGGGCTCGGGCACCGGCTGCAGAACCGTCCCGGCGAGCTGTCGGGGGGAGAGCAGCAGCGCGTCTGCATCGCGCGGGCCATCATCAACAGCCCGAAGCTCCTCTTGGGTGACGAGCCTACCGGCAACCTGGACCACAAGAGCACCCTCATGGTCATGGAACTCTTGAAGGAGCTGCGCGCCGAGGAGCGCTTCACGGTCGTCATGGTGACCCACAACGAAGAGGTCGCCGCCTGGGGGGACCGCACCATCTACCTCGCCGACGGGGTGCTGGTGCGCGAAGAGAGGACCCGTCCCTGATGACCGCACTCAAGCTGGTACCGCATCTGGTCGCCTTCTTCGGCATGGCGACGGTCGCCCTCCGGGGCGCGACGCGGCGCGGCATGCTTGCCGGGGCGGCCCTGGCGGGCTTTCTGGGGGGAGCGGGGCTCGCCGCCACCCTGACCGGCAGCGTTCCCGGCGAGTTCACCTACAGCCTTTTGCGCGCCCTGTTGGCGCTTCCGTTCCTCCTGCTCTGCGCCGTGAGCTTCGCCGCGCTCTACCTGAGCGTGGGGGGGAAACTCCCCCTGGCGAGGCTCGAGCGGGTCGCCGGCTGGCCGCTCACCCGGACCCTGGGGCTTCTCGTGGCCTCGGCCGGGGCAGGCGCGGTGGCCGGGACCCGGCTGGGGGGGGCGCTCCCCTTGTGGGGGTGGGGAGCCCTCGCGGCCGCGGCGGCCTGTCTGGCGCTCGCGGCACTGCTTCTGGAGTCGCGGCTCCCCGCGACGCTTACCACCTCTCGCGCCGGGTTCATCGCGCTTACCGTCGCCCTCTTGCTCTTCAGCGCCTCCTGGTCCACCCGGCTCGACCTGTTCGCGCCCCTCACCATGAAGGTGATGAAGTTCACCCACGACTTCGTGCACCAGTTCTTCGAGTCGATGCTGATCCCGGACCACCTGTTCATCCACAGCTACCTGTGGGGGTACATCGGCCTGCTCTTCGGCAAGGAGGTCGGCTTCTGGGGGGGGCTGGTGATCTGGTTCACCCCGGTCGTCATGGTGCTCCTGGCGATCCGGCTGGAAAGGCTCCCCTCGGTGGGGCACCTGCGCCAGGGGGCGCAGCGGCGCCGGATGCTCGCCGAGGCGATCAGGGCGCGCCGGCTCAGGCTGGTTTTGCCCGGGATCGCCGTCCTGCTCCTGGCGTACGCCGTGTACCGCAGCCTCTACCCGAGCGTCGAGTACTGGGACCCCAAGCCGGTCCCGGTCACCGCGAACGCCGGTGGGGAGATCTTCCTGCCGCGCAAGGGGGAGATCGACCTCATGGACGGCAAGCTGCACAAGTTCCTGTACCAGCAAGGGGGGAAGACGGCGCGCTTCTTCGTGCTGCTCGCCCCCTCGGGGAAGCTCACCGTCGACCTGGACGCCTGCGCCATCTGCAAGCCGGACGGTTACGGGCAGGCGGAGGGGACCGTCCTTTGCTACTACTGCAAGACGCTCATCCCGCTGGAGACGGTGGGGAAACCCGGCGGCTGCAATCCGGTCCCGGTCGAGTTCACCGAGAAGGATGACGGCATCCACCTAAACGGGGTCACCCTGATCAACACCTGGAGCGGGACCGTGCAGTCGACGACGCGCACAATGGAGAAGGGGAAATGACCAAGCTGCCCGCTCGCCTGTGGCGCCTGCTCTCCTCGGGCGCCCTCACCCCCGCGGTGATCGCCATCTTCCTGCTCGTCTACGCGGCCATCGCCTTCTTAACCGACGAGGCGCTCATCGTGCTGATGCAGCTGGTGCGCGGCAACCTGCTGCTCTGCGCGCTCCTCGCCCTGATCCCGGTGAACAGCGCCTGCTGTCTTATCGCCGAAACGCGCGCCTTCATCCACCGGCGCCGCCTGCTGGCCGGTGCGGACCTGCCGGTCCTGCCGGGGCTCTTCGACGAGGAGGTCGCGGTGGGGGAGGGGGCGGCACCCGCCCAGGGTACGCTTTCCCGCATCAAGGGGAACCTGGAGGCGGAGGGGTACCGGACCCGGCTGGGGGAGCGCGACGCGGCTGCCTGGCGCGGCCTGAACTCCTTCCCGGCCCGCTTTCTGTACCTCGTCGGGGTCTTCTGCCTCTTCGCCGGGATACTGGTCAGCCTGACCACCCGGACCTCGCTGCGCGGCGCGGTCGCCGAGGGCGAGCCGCTGCCGGGCCCGGGGGGCGAGGGGCAGGCGGTCTCCCGGATCACCTACGCCAAGGTCGACGGCCTCATCCTCTCCAAGCGCCTGATCATCGAGAACAGCGACTCCCGCTCAGGGCGCAAGGAGGAGTTCGGCATCTACCCGCCGGCCCGCTACCAGGGGGCATTCGTCTATCCCCGCTACCTCGGCGTGGGTGTCGCCTTCCACTTCGCCGCGCCCGAGCTCCCCGCCGGATTCCAGCAGCAGGCCCCCTTGGCCATCTACCCCCCGGGGAAGGCGGCCGAGGTTCCCGTCCAGGATACCGGTTACCGCCTGCGCTTCAGCCTGCAGGCGCCGGCCGACGGGAGCGATCCCTACATTACCGGGAAGATGGCCCTCAACTTCAAGATCCTGCAGGGCTCCAGCGAGGTCGCCTCCGGCACCCTCCCCGCGGGGGCCGAGTTCGTCCGCGACGGCTACCGGCTCGCGATCCAGGACACCCGGCGCGTGGTCATCACCGACCTGATCAGGGACAACGGCGTGATCCCCATCTGGTTTGCCGGCGTGATCTTCGCACTCGCCTTCTGCTACTGGCTGGCGGTCCGCCTGGTAAGCCCCCGACGGGAGCTCATCTTCACCTGGCAGAGCGCTCCCGCCGTCGCCCTGTCCCGTGCCGAAGGGCGCAGCCGCCGCCACAACGAGCAGTTCCACGAGGCGCTGGATCGCATCGCGGGGGACTCCGGCTGCTAGAGCCGTCTGCCACCATCTTAATACCGACCGGGACTTGGCCCTCAGGGTCCCGAGAAACAGGAGACATCATGAAAATTACCCGTTCACGCAGCGTCCTCGCCCTCGTCTTGCTGGTTGCCTTGGCTGGTTGCAGCAAAAAAGAAAACGCCCAGGCTCCGGCCCCCTCCGCTCCCCAGCCCCAGGCTGCCGGAGCTGCCCCGCAGGCGACCGCCGCCACTCCGGAGCAGCGGGACGAGGCGGAGGCCGGGGTGGTGCGCGACCGCGTGCTGGCCCAGGTCAAACAGGCGCAGTTCGCCGAGATCTACCGCCAGGCCTCGGCGGGGTTCCGGGAAGTCGGCGCCGAACAGCGCTTCGTGGACCTCTGGCGCCGCCAGGTCGAGGAGACCGGGGCCTTCAAGGACGCCAAGCTCCTCGAGCACAGCGTGCGCCCCCAGGACAAGTTCCAGGTTTTCATCTACGCGGTTGAGTACGAAAAGAAACCCAAACAGCTCCGCCTGGTGATCGGCCGCTCCAAGAAGGGGGCCTTCGAGCTGACCGGGATCAACCAGACCGAGCTGAAACAGAAAGGGTAGCTTCAGGAACTTTTCCTAAAGTTCGGCGGCAACCGCGCCGAAACGTATCCGATACGCCCCGCCTGAACCTGCCGCTCGCGCCGCAGAACAACACCGGCGCGAGCGGGAGCCCGGTGCGGCATGCCGGCGTGTCACCACGTTTGTGATCCCAGATAAGGAAGTACTCCAGCGCATGAACAAGGGAGCAACGCTCAAAAGATGGGTCCTGGTCTCACCCTGGTCCCTGGCCATTTTTCTGTTCATCCCGCTTCTGGCAGTCCTGAAGGTTGCCTGGCATCTTCCCCTGCCGCTGCCCGGGGTCAAGACCCCGCTGCTGGTCAACAACATCAGCTTCGCCGTGGTCGCCGCCCTGAGGCTTGGCTACTACCTGCTGCGGCTTCCCAGCGGGATCCGTTACGGCGCGGCAGGTGTCCCCGGTTACACCCTGGATGCGGCGGGCGCCCCGGATGAGGTGCGCGAGCGCCTGAAGGCCGGCGGGTTCCGGTTCTGCGCGGACGGCAGCTACGGCGAAAAGCCGGACCGCGGCTACTGGGGGACGGTCTTGGTTTACGGCGGGCTCCTGCTCACGCTTGCGACCGGGGCCTTCGACAACCTCTACCAGTTCTCCGGCACCCTTCTGGACGGCCAGGGGCGCGCCACCGATCTGAACAAGGCGGAGTCCTACCGGGACCTGCTCACCGGGCCGCTCTCCGGCACGCCGAGCCAGCTCCCCCAGCTGAAGATCCTGCGTCAGATCAACCCCAACCAGTCCTACCCGCGCGGGGCGACCGAGGTTGCCTTCCTGTTTCCCGACGGCGCGGCCAAGAAGACCATCCTCAAGTGCCCGGATCCCTTCCCGCTGGGCGTCTTCGACATCTACATGTCCAAGATGGTGTACGAGCCGAAGCTTCTGGTCACCATCGACAAGGTGAACCAGGTCTTCTCCGGCTCGGTGCTCCTCGACCCGCTGGTCACCCCGGAGCGCGGCTACAGCTTCTACGGCGCCTTCGTCAACAACAACCTGGACGGCGAGGTCTTCTACCAGCCCGAGAAGAGCCGGCTCAGGTTCACCCTGCGCCAGGGCTCGCTGCTTTTGGTCGACAAGGAACTGGTCTTCCAGGGGGACCGGATGCAGAGTTCCGGCAACATCGATTTCGTCGTGGAGCGCATGGGGGTCTGGTCGGAACTGCACGTGGTGCGCCGCCGCCATATCGCCCTGCTCGTCGCAGGTGCGGCGCTCGCCCTTTTGGGTGTCATCCTGCGGCTGGTCTTCGGGCGGCAGCGGGTCTGGCTGGAAAACGTCTACGGCAACTGCCGGGTCGGCGCCGCGGGCGCTGCCGCAAAAGAGATCCTGGAAAAGGCCTGAGCCTTCGGGCTGGCTCCGGGCTTTCCGATTACACGATAAACGAGGCGTAAGAATGGCATATTGGGAAATGATCTTTTACTGGGTGGCACTCATCGTGTACTCCCTCTCCTGCGGCGGGTTTCTCTACTCCTTCATCTTCAAGAACCCGAAGGTGATGCCCAGGATGTTCGCCCTGCTCGCGGTGGGGGCTCTCGCCCATACCGTGGCGATAGGGGCGCGCTTCCAGGCGACGGGGCACCTCCCCTGGTCCGGGCACTACGAGTACGCGCTGATGGGGGGCTGGTTCATCATCTGCGGCACGCTCTGGGTCGGCTGGCGCAACAAGCAGCTGCAGGGGCTCGCCGTGGCGACCCTCCCGCTGGTCATCATCATGATGGGGTACGGCTACATGCAGAACCCGGGGCTCACCCCCAAGGCTGCGAGCCTCAAGACCATCTGGCTCTACATCCACGTCTACTTCGCCTGGCTCGCCTTCGGCGCCTACTCGCTCGCCATGGCCGCCGGGGTGCTCTACCTCAAGAAGAAAAAGAACTCCCTGCAGCCGGTCCCCAACCCGAGCTACGACCGGTTCCCCTCCCTCGAGCACCTGGACGAGCTCATCTTCCGCTACGTCGTCTTCGGCTTCATCACCGACACCATCATGATGGCCGCCGGCTCGCTGTGGGCCAAGGACCTGTGGGGCGGCTACTGGAACTGGGATCCCGTCGAGACCTGGTCGCTCATCTCCTGGCTCACCTACGGCATCACCATCCACCTGCGGGTGACCTTCGGCTGGAAGGAGAACCGCCTCGCCTGGCTCGTCATCTGCGCCCTGAGTACCGTTATCATCTGCTTCTTCGGGGTGAACCTGGTGGTCAACACCAGTCTGCACATGTTCCAGGTAAGGTAGCCGGCGCCGATGTTCGAGAAGACACTCAAATACCTGCGCTCCCTGCGCTTTACCATCGTCCTGATCGCCCTGCTCGGCGCCATACTGGCGATCGGGCTCTGGGTGCCCCAGCAAAGCCTTTTGAAGGACATCTACTTCGACTGGAAGGCCCAGTCGCCGCGGCTCGTCGCCTTCCTGGACTTCTTCCAGCTGACCAGCGTCTACACCTCCTGGCTGACGGTGACCCTCTGGGCGCTCTTCTTTTTGAACCTGACCCTGGTGATGTGGCAGCGCATCCCGCTCATCCTGAAGCGCATCGAGATGCCGGCCAGCCGCATCGTCGATCCCGAGACCGGCGGCGGCTTCGTGTTCCGCGCGGCCTACGCGGTGCCTGAGGGGACCGATGGGTCCAGTATGGTGACTGCCCTCGAGAAACGCGGCTTCGCCATGGTCAGTAACGACTCCGGGTTCTACGCGGTGAAAAACCGGCTTTCCCCCATCGCCTCCGCGCTCTTCCACCTGAGCTTCTTCCTGATCCTGCTGGGTGGGCTGGTCAGCTTCTACACCGAGTTTATCGGGTTCGTGGATCTCGCCGTCGGGGAGCCGTTCGGGGGGACCCTGGCCCAGTACAACGCCAGGCCGACCCCGAAGCTCCCCAAGGTCGGGAGCCTTCCCGAGGTCGCCTTCACCGTCACGAGCGTCGAGCCCCACGTGGTGCGCAACACCCCGACCGGGATCACCGTGAAGGTGAAAGAAAAAACGGGCGCCGAGCACGTCGTCGACATCAACAAGCCCCTGAATACCGCGCACTCCTCGTTCGTCTTCAAGCACCTGGGGGTGGCCCCGCTGTTCGTCCTGAAGGACCCTGCCGGGCGCGAGGTTGGGGGTAACTACTTCAAGCTCGACGTGGTAGGCGGCAAGACCGATACCTTCCGCCTGGGGGACCTGATTTTCACGGCCCGCTACTACCCGGACTACGAGTTCAAGGACGGCAAGCACCGCACCAAGAGCCAGGAGTTCAACAACCCGACCTTCTTCCTGGTCGCCGAGCGGGACGGGAAGAAAGTCGCCGAGGGGACGGTTCCGGTCCTCGGGGGGCTGAACCTGGCAGGCGGCTACCGGATCGAGATGAAGGAGTGCCCCTTCTGGGTCCGCTTCTACGTGATCAAGCAGCGCGGCCTTTCCCTGGTCTACCTCGGCTTCGCCATCGCCTCCATCGCGGTCATCTGGCGCCTGATGTTCTACCGGCGCGAACTGGTCGGGGCCTTCCGCGAGAAGGACGGCCGGCGCTGCCTGGTGGTGGCGGGAAAATCCGAGTACTACAAGAAACTGGCCGAAGACGAATTTGCCAGGATGTGCGGGGAGCTGTTCGGTCCCCCCCTGGCCGGCTAGCGAATTTTGATCCTGTTAAAACGGAGATGACATGAAACGTCTGCTCATTTTGTCCCTGGCCGCCTTGCTGGCCTGCACCGCTTGCCACCGCGAGGAAAAGGTGGTCAAGCTCGACAACTCCTACCGCTTCCTGGTGAACTTCAACGGGAAGTACGGTTACTGCGACCCCAGCGGGACCACCGTGATCCTCCCCCAGTTCGATGCGGCCTCCGTCTTCTCCGAGGGGCTTGCGGTTGTGCAGGTGAACGGCAAGAACGGCTATATCGACGTGAACGGCAAGACGGTGATCCCGCCGAGCTTCGAGTCGGCCGCGCCGTTTCTCAACGGGCGCGCCGCGGTGCGCAAGGGGAGCCGGTATGCCTACATAGGCCAGTCCGGCAAGGAGATCACCGGCTACGACTTCGTCTCGACCTTCGGCTATACCGAGGGGCTTGCCCCGGTGATCGCCCAGGTGAAGGAGGGGGCCAAGGGGGGCTTCATCGACCTCGATGGCAAGTTCGCCGTCAAGCCGCAGTTCGACGACGCCGCCAACTTCTCCGAGGGACTTGCCGCGGTGAAGGTCGGCAAGAACCACGGCTACATCGACAAGACCGGGAAGATGGTGATCCCGCCCCAGTTCTACGACGCGGCCATGTTCCGCGACGGCCTGGCCATGGTGAAGATCAACGGCAAGTTCGGTGTGGTGGGGTACATCGACAAGACCGGCAAGATGGTGATCCCGGCCCAGTACTCCCAGGGGACCAACTTCAACGACGGTGTCGCTGCGGTGCGCCGCGAAAACAGCTGGATCCTCATCGACCGCACCGGCAAGCAGATCATCGACAAGACCTATCCGACCCCGACGCTGTTCTCCGAGGGGCTCGCGCCGGTCATGGTGGACAAGCAGGTGGGGTACATGGACAAGACCGGTAAGATGGTGATCAAGCCGCAGTTCGAATCGGGCTCGATCTTCGTCGACGGTTACGCGCCGGTGCGGGTGAACGGCAAGTGCGGCCTGATCAACAAGGAAGGGAAGCTGGTGGCCGAGGCCCGGTTCGTCTGGGACCAGCGCGCCATCGACCAGTACACCCACTACAACACTCATTTCAGAAAAGACCAATAGGAAATAGAACATGCAGATCGGTCCAGGACTCGGCGTCGCCATCATGATGAACAACTACTTCCACGACATGGCCACCGGCCTGCTCGTCGGGAGCGGGTTTGCCCTCCACGCCATCATCCAGATCCAGCGGGTGATGAACACCCCCGAGGCGACCCTGTTTTTCCTCAAGACCAACCAGAAGATGGTGAAGCTTTTCAAGTTCGCCCTCTGGTGGGTGGTTTTGGGCGGGGTGCCGCGCACCATCTTCTACACGAGCTTCGAGTGGGCGAACGCTGCCGACAAGTTGCAGATCCCGGCTCTGGCGGTAAAGCACGTGATGATGTTCGCCGCAGTGGTCTGGGGAGTGATCGCCTGGCGGCGCATGCAGAAGAAGGTAGCCGTTCTCAAGGAGAGCCTCCCTGAGGAGTATCGGGCCCGGCTTGCGGAGTAGCCTCAAACCTGCGGCGTCATAGCCGGAAGGCGTCAGCGACAAACAGAGACGAGCCGCGGTGCAAAACGCACCCGCGGCTCGTTTTTTTGGGGTTCATCCGGGAGTTCCGGGGAAGCCGTGGGCATTGGTCGCCTCTCCCCTTGCGGGAGAGGGGCAGGGTGAGGGGGAGGAGACCAGATCATAGCAGATGGCAGCTTCACCCACCCCCCGCCCCCCTACCGTCAAGGGAGGGGGGATGTCGTTCCCGGCTGGACCTTGGGGAAGTGAGAGCGTACCAGCCAGGTTGTCGATGAAAACCGTGTCTGCCGGAAATTCATCACGTCGGAGCCGCACCACCCCGCGCCTCGGATCACTTCCCTTTAAGCTGGGCCTGGGCGCGTTGCAGGTTCTGGCGTGCCACCGAGTCCTGCGGGTTCAGCTGGAGCACGGCCTCGAACTCGCGGCTTGCCTCTGCCAGGTTCCCCTGGCGCGCCAGCGCCACCCCCAGGTTGCTGCGGGCCTTGACGTCGCCCGGGGCCATCTGCAACACCTCCCGAAACACGGCTACCGCCTGGGGGAGGTCGCCCACGCCGACCAGGGCGGTTCCGAGCGCGATGCGGGGCATGGTGAGCTCCGGACGGAGCTGGCAGGCCCGCTCGAACGCGAGGATCGCCTCGGGGAGCGCGCCGAGCTGCTGCAGGTCGTAGCCCAGGTTGTTGAACGCCTCGAAATGGTTGGGGTTGAGGCGCAGCACGGTCTGGTATTCCCGCACCGCCCCCGCGAAGTCCCCCTTGGTATCGAGGGCGACCCCCAGGTTGTAGTGCGCGGTCGCGAACTGCGGGTTGATGCGCAGGGACGCCAGGTGGGACTCGATCGCCCCGGCAAGATCCCCCTTTTCTAAAAGCTCCACCCCCAGGTTGTCGAGGATGATGTTGTTGTCCCGGGTCGCCTGCACCGTATGCCGGTAGAGCGTGATGCTGTCTTTCCAGTACCCTACCTGGTGCCAGGTGAGCGCCGAAAAAACGGCGAGCACGAGCGCCGCGGCGGCCGGCAGTACCCAGCGCTGCAGCTGCCGTTTCTCGCCCAGTTCGCCAAGCCCCCAGCTCGCCATCACGAAGATCCCGACCAGCGGCAGGTAGCTGTAGCGATCGGCCATGGCCTGCCCGCCGACCTGAACCAGCCCGATGACCGGCAGCAGGGTGACCAGGTACCAGAACCAGCCGACGGGAAGATAGCGGAAGCGGCTGCCGAAACGAAGGACCAGGTACGAGGTGAGGACGAGGAAGCAAAGCCCCCCGGCGATCTGCCACCAGGGAAGCTCGGCCGAGAAGGGGTAGTAGACCGCGAGGTCGGCGGGCCAGACCGTCTTGGCCAGGTAGGCGGCGTAGGAGACCACGCTGTTTTCCAGCCTGGGGAAGACCGGGATGCGCTGCAGGTCCATGACCGAACCGCCGCGCTGCTGTGCGGCAACGGTAATGAGCGAGGAGGCGAGCGCCGCGGCCAGAAACGGCACTTTCTCCAGGATGAGAGGCTTCAACCTTGGCCAGCAGGTGCGCACCCCGCCGCTCAACTCGAAGCGCTTAAGCGGCCAGTAATCGACCAGCGCCAACATGATCGGCAGGGTGACCAGCATCGGCTTCGCGAAGAGCCCGCAAAGGTAGGCGCCCAGGGCGAGCAGGTAGGCCGTAACCCCGGGGCGGGACGCGTAACGGCGGTACAGGATGAGGGTGAGAAAGCAGAACAGAGCGCTCAACACGTCCTTGCGCTCGGCGGCCCAGGCGACCGACTCGACGTGCAGGGGGTGCAGCGCGAACAGGGCCGCCACCAGCCAGCTCCGCCAGAAGGCTTCGGTGGCCCGGTACAGGAAGAAGAGCAGCAAAAGCGCGGCGACTATGTGCAGCGCCAGGTTCGTCAGGTGGTGACCGGCGGGAGCCATCCCCCAGAGTTGCACGTCGATAAGGTGCGAGATCCAGGTCAGGGGGTGCCAGTTGCTCGCATAGAGCGAGGTGAAGGCCCAGCGGACGGAATCGGGGGTGAGCCCCTGGGACATATTCGGGTTTGCCGTCAGGTATTGGGTGTCGTCGAAAGAGACGAACCGGTGCCCTGCGACCTGTGCATAGACTGCGGCGGTGAGAAAGACAAGCAATAGAGCTGCTAGAATGTGCTGGAGACGGTTGCCTGATGCTTTGGACGCAATGGGTGAATCACCTTGGTTCATTGGTATCTCCAGAGATGGGCTGGCCGATAGTACCCCAGGACCCGAGGTAAGTGCAACTGATTGCTGAACATTACTCCCGGTAACCTGGAAATTCTGTTGACGACCTCGAAACGGTGGTGTTATGGTCACGCAGCACGGAACTCCACGTGTCACAAGGACTTACTCTAAGGGCGCACCGGCATGTCTAACCTAGAAACAGTACTCTTCTGGATCACCCTGGGCATCTACGCGATTGTCTGCGGGGGGTTCATCTATTCCATCGTCTTCAAGAACGAGCGTCCGCTCCCCAAGCTGACCGCGCTGCTTACGGCGGGACTGGTGCTGCACAGCGCAACCATTGCGGTGCGCTTTGCCAGTACCGGCCATCTCCCCTGGTCGGGAGACTACGAGTACGCGCTGATGGGGGGATGGTTCATCATCGCGGCGTCGCTCTTCGTGGCCCGGCGCACCAAGGAGATGCAGCCTGTGGCGGCCGCCACGGTGCCGCTGGTCGTGGTGATGATGGGGTACGGGGTGATGCGTAACCCGACCCTGACCCCGATGGCCGCGAGCCTCAAGACCGGTTGGCTCTACATCCACGTCTACTTCGCCTGGCTCTCCTTCTGCTCCTACACCCTGGCCATGGCCGCCGGCGTCATGTACCTCCTGAAGCGCCCTGCCGCAGGCGACCAGTCCCAGCACCCTTTCTACGACCGGTTTCCCAGCCTCGAGCGCCTGGACGAGTTGATCTTCCGCTACATCGTCTTCGGATTCGTGACCGATTCCATCATGCTGGTTGCCGGTTCCATCTGGGCCGAAGGGCTCTGGGGGAGTTACTGGAACTGGGATCCGGTGGAGACCTGGTCGCTCATCTCCTATCTCATCTACGGCATCATCATCCATCTCAGGGTCACCATGGGGTGCAAGGGGACCAAGCAGGCCTGGCTTGCGGTGGCGGCCCTCACCACGGTGGTGATCTCCTTCTTCGGGGTGACCTTCGTGGTCAACTCCAGTCTGCACGTCTTCCAGGTCCGTTAAGCAGCCTCCGGCGCGAAACCGGTACCACTTCGCCGCACGCCGCGCCGGGAAGGGCTGAAGGCACACTCTATGGAAAAAACCATTCTCCTGCAGGCCGTCATCTGGATGAACCTCGCCCTGGTCTTCTACACCTGGGCCGTGTTCAGCGGGCGGCGCCAGGGGCTGCACGCCAAGCACCTGGTGATCTTCGGCATCGGCCTTTTGTGCGACTACCTGGGGACCCACCAGATGAACATCTTCGCCCAGAGCTTCGGCAAAGCGCCGGAGTGGCACAACATCACCGGCATCGCGTCCCTGGGCGGGATGGCGTTTCATTTCCTGTTGGCGCTCATCGCCGCGCTGGCCCACAAGACCGAGTCCGTGAACCGGGTCTTTCACCGGGTCAGCCTCACCATCTACAGCTGCTGGCTGATCGCCTTCTTCTCCGGCGCCATCTCTGGGATGATGAGGATGCATGGGCACCATTGACAGCTGTCCACCCCCCTTTAACCCTATGTCCTCTCCACCCAAAAAAGTCCTCCTGGTAACCCCTCCCTACCACTACGGCTTGACCGACGTCTTGGGGCGCTGGATTCCGCTCAACCTGGTCTACCTGGCCGGCGCCGCCCGTCAGGCGGGAGCGGATCCGGAGATCTACGACGCCCAGGTCCTGAGCCACGGTTTCCCGGAGATCGAGGCCAAGCTCGCGGCCGCGAGCCCCGACGTGGTTGCGGTCGGCGCCGTCACCGCCGCGGTGAACGATGCCCTGCGCATCCTGGAACTGGCCAAGAAACTCAACCCGGCGACGGTAACCGTGCTGGGCGGGGTGCACGCGAGTTTCCTGTACCGCGAGATCCTGGAAAGCTCGCCCGCGGTGGACTTCGTGGCGCTCGGGGAAGGGGAGGCGACCTTCCGCGAACTCCTGGAAACCCTCTCGGAGTCCGGCGACCCGAAGGCGGTCGCCGGGCTCGCCCTGCGCCAGGGGGAGCGGATCGTCACCAGCGCCGCGCGGGCTCCCGAACTGGACCTGGATCGGCTCCCGGCCGCCTGGGACCTCCTGGATTGGAGCAACTACCGCTACCAGGTACTCCCGGATTCCCGCTTGGGCTCCATCGCCACCTCGCGTGGCTGCGCGCACGACTGCAGCTTCTGCTCGCAGCAGCTGTTCTGGGGGCACTCCTGGCGCGGGCGCACCCCCGCGGCGGTGGTCGAGGAGATCGCCCTGCTGCACGGGCGCTACGGCGTCGACGTGCTGCAGCTGACCGACGAACACCCGACCCGCGACCCAAAGCGCTGGGAGGCGCTGCTCGACCTGCTCATCGAGCATGCGCTGCCGGTGCGCCTGATCCTGGAGACCCGGGTCTCCGACCTGATCCGGGACCGCGACATCATCGCCAAGTACAAAAAGGCCGGCGTGATCCACGTCTCGATCGGCGTGGAGTCCCTCGAACAGGCCCGGCTCGACGAGGTGCACAAGGGGCAGCGGGTGGAGGAGGCCCAGCAGGCGGTCGAGCTGTTGCGGGAAAACGGCATCGTCTCGGAGATCTCGCTGGTGCTCGGCTTCCCCGACGACACGCAGCAGACGGTCGCGCAGGCGCTCAGATTCGCGCAGCTGCTCAACCCCGACTCCGCGAACTTCCTCCCGCTCACCCCCTGGCCCTACACGCCGCTCTACCGGGAGCTCAACGAGCTGATCCGGGAAACCGACTTCTCGCGCTACAACCTGATCGATCCGGTGCTCGAGCCGCATGGGATGACCCTCGCCCAGCTCGACCTTGCCCTCACCGACTGCTTCCGCAAGTTCTACATGGGGAAGGTCTTCGAGGTGATGACCATGAAGGACGAGTTCCGGCGCGGCTACATGGTGCGCGCCACCAAGCTGATCATGGCCAGCGCGTTCGTCATGAAGAAGTTCGGCATGCTGGTAAAGGCGATGATGCCGGGGAAACTTGGTGGGAAGAAATAGGTAGGCAGGTGCCCGGAGGTGGTCATGAAAGGGAAGAAGGTCGTGGTGAACGACCTGATGCAGACGGATTACGTCTACTACCTCACCGAGCCGGTTGGAGAGAACTTCGATCCCGAGTTCAAGCCGGAGCTCACCCCGAAGGAGCTTTTGGAGCTGGGGGTCTTTGGGGGGAAGTACCTGACCGACTGCCGCGACGAGTTCCCGGCCGACTGGTTCGAAAACGCGAAGCTCTGCCACGAGTTCCACGATCCGAAGTTGAACTTCTTCGGGGTGAACGCCTCGAAGCCCCTGTCGTACTGGAGAGAGAAGGGGTGGATCCACAGCGACGACCCGCGCGGCTGGTTCCAGTGGTACTGCCGGTACTACCTGGGGAGGCGGGGGCCCGACGACCAGCGTCAGATCAAGCGCTGGAAGGCGATCGCCAGGCACATAGGGCAATTGCGCAAGAACTGCCCGGAAGGGGTGTTAAGCTGCCGCAGGAAACAGCGCCAGGCGCTTTTGCACTGGGCCTACGACAGCAGGAAGATGTGAAAGGCAGAGGGCTAGCCCCTGCTTCTACCTTCCTTTCTCGATGATGTCCGGCGGGGTGTCCTGGGGGGATCCCGGCAGCTTTCTGCCGCAGCGTTCGCAGCACTGCTCGCAGCCGCTTTTGTTGTCCTGCTCGGTGCCTTCTTCGCTGGTGGTGATCGGTTTCTTGGCTGCCTTGCACTTCTGGCAGCAGTCGCAGTCGTCTTCCTGGGACTTGTCCCGCTGGTCGGTACGCCCCGGGGGAAGCTGTACCGGTTCCTCGAAGGTCGCCGCCAGACTCTCCAGAGGCAGCATCGACCAGATCAGCAATCCGATGATCAGCGCATACTTTTTCATGTCTTTCCTCCCGTTGTTCCAGCTCCAACTCCCATCTTCATGGCTCCTCTCGGCGGATCACGGCAATCACAACCGGCCGGATCCGCGACACACAAGTATTAACATGGGCTCATGCCATGTCAAACGCCGAAAGGACAATTAAAGGGTGTGTGCCGCCTGTCATTGCGGCAGCGGGAGAGGTGCGTGTTGACAGTGCCGGTGCGGCCAGAGTGTTCAGTTAGCTTTCCCTTGACAGCTAAAGGGGCGCGCGCCTACAAAAGAACTGAGGAAGCCGGAACGGTCGTTTTTTAGATGATGGGAGGGGGGCGGCGGACCAGTTGGAGAGGATGGACGCGATGCTGATCGGTGTCATCTCGGATACCCACGGGCTGCTCAGGCCCGAGGCGCTCAGGATACTCAGGGGGGCGGACCACATCATCCACGCCGGGGATATCGGTACCCCCGAGGTGATCTACGGTTTGAGGGCCCTGGCGCCGGTGACGGCGGTGCGCGGCAACGTGGACCGCGGCGCCTGGGTCGAGGATTTCCCGCAGCGCCGGCTGCTGACCCTGGACGGTGTGGCGCTGCTGGTCCTGCACGACCGCCACGAGCTTTTGGCAGAACCGGCGGATTCCGAGGTGCGGGTCATCGTCACCGGGCATTCGCACCGGGCGCTTGTCGAAGAGAGGGAAGGGGTGCTCTACCTGAACCCGGGGAGCGCCGGGCCGCGCCGCTTCCGGCTCCCGGTGACGGTCGCGCTGCTCACCGTCAATGAGGGGAAGCTCGGCGTGGAGATCGTGGACCTGGGACCGCTGCGCTGACCGGAAAGGGAAGGCCTGGCGAGGAGCGCCGTCTAGGCAACCTCCACCATGTCCTTCAGTTCGCGCACGATCTCAACCTGGCGCTGGTAGATGAACTGGCTGATGAAACTGTCGTTGCGCCGGTCCGGGCGGATCTTGAACATGCAGAGGCTGCCGCTTTCTCCCAGGTCCGCCCGCACGAAACACCCCGGCGCCTGCACCGCCGTTCCCCCGAGGTTGAAGGAAAATTCGCCGGATTGCCCCGGCCGCAGCCTCGGCTTGGCCTCGCAGGTAAGCGACAGCCCGATCCCGGAGATGTCCACCAGGTTTCCCGTAAGCGCCCCCCCTTCCGAACTGAACTGCACGGGCAAGGTATCCCGCACCTTGACCCGGATGGCTTCCCGGCGCTCGGCGCGGATCTGGGCGTAGCTGAAGTTGTTGAGGATCACCAGTTTCTTCGGGACGTTCACGTAGCTTGCGTAGCAGTGCACCCCGAACCCCTGTTGGAAATGGCTGCTCTTGATCAAGGTGCTCTTCTCGTGCTTCATGATCAGGGCCTGGTGCTCGTGGACGCTCATTTCGACCCCGTCGCTTTCCAGGCCGGTGACTGCCGAGCGGTAACTGACCGGGACCTCGTCGTAGTAATTCACCAGCACCAGGTCGTTTTTCAGGCGGTTCTCCAACAGGGCGGCCAAGACCTCCCTGATGGCATCCGCATCGCTCTTGCCGTCGGCGATGGTTATCAGCTTGTAGTGCTCTTTTTTCATGGCAGGTCACCTTGGTCAGGGTCACAGTCGGGATCGGGGCACGCCCCATTCGGTAACTGCTCTATTGAGAGTTATCGGACTAGAGGAAGAGATCTTTAACAAAAATGCCGACGTGATTCTGATGGATCAGCTCCTGATCCAGGCGCCGTAGCACCCAAGCAAACTCCACATTGCCTTCACATTTCTTCCCTATTGTTCTGTTACCTTGCAGCCATCACGATACCAGGTATAAATTTACAGCCGCCTGCCGGTATGTTAACGTAATTACTTTCATCCAATCCGGCTGTACGATTTCCCCTTTGCTGTTACCAGCAGCTACTCTTTTGTATAAGGTGAGTGCCACACCATGACTGAACCGCATACCAGCAGTGAGCCGGATCTCTCTTACTCTCCCCCCGCCAGGAAAAAGCGCTGGTGGGTCCCGGTCCTGGCCGTCGCCCTGGTCGGGGTGGGCTGGTACCTCTTCGCGGGGCGCCAGCACGCCGCCACCTCGAAGGGCGCCGGCAAACCTGCGCCCCCGCCCGCACCGGTCCTGGCCCTGCCGGCCCGCAAGGGGGACGTCGGCGTCTACCTGAACGGTCTGGGGACGGTCACCCCGCTCAACACCGTGGTGGTGAAGTCCCGGGTGGACGGCCAGCTCATGGAGGTCCGCTTCCGCGAGGGGCAGCTCGTCAAGAAGGGGGAGCTTTTGGCGCTCATCGATCCGCGCCCCTTCCAGGTGCAGCTGACCCAAGCCGAGGGGCAGATGGCCCGCGACCGCGAGCTGTTGCGTAACGCCCAGGTCGACCTGGAACGCTACCGCCTGCTCTGGTCCCAGGACTCGATCCCCCGGCAGCAGCTGGACACCCAGGAGTCGCTGGTGCGCCAGTACCAGGCCGCCATAAAGATCGACCAGGGATCGATCGACAATGCGAAGCTGCAGATCACCTACAGCCGGATCACCGCACCGGTGAGCGGGCGGGTCGGCCTGCGCCAGGTGGATCCCGGCAACATGGTGCACGCCTCCGACACCAACGGCCTCGTTTTGATCACCCAGCTGCAGCCCTCCGCGGTGCTCTTCCCGATCCCCGAGGACAGCCTGCCGCCGGTGCTCGCCAAGCTGAAAACCGGTGCGAAACTCGGTGTGGCCGCCTACGACCGCGAGCAGAAACAGAAGCTCGCCGACGGGACGCTTTTGACGGTCGACAACCAGATCGATCCGACTACCGGCACGGTGCGCCTGAAGGCGCTCTTCCCGAACCTCAACAACGAACTCTTCCCCAACCAGTTCGTGAACGCCCGGCTGCTTTTGGAGGTGAAGCGCCAGGCGGTCCTGGTGGGGACCTCGGCGATCCAGCGCGGGCCGCAGGGGACCTTCGTCTACCTGGTGAAACCGGACCGCACCGTGACCGTGCGCCCGGTGACCGTTGGCGTGGTGCAGGGTGACGACACCTCGATTACGGCCGGCGTGAACGAGGGGGAACTCGTGGTGGTGGACGGCGCGGAGCGGCTGCGCGAAGGGAGCAAGGTCGATATGAGGGATCCCACCAAGGCAGGCCGCGGACGCGGCAAGAACGGCCAGGCGGGGCAGGGCGCTCAGCCGGGCCAGACAGGGCAGGGGACTCCCGCGGGCCATGGCCCGGGTGCCGCGCAGGGGGGCCAGGGGAACCTGGCGAACCCGGCGGGCCCCGGCAACCAGGCCGGGCCGGGGTCGCAGGCGGGCTACGGCGCGCCGGCGGTGCCGCAGGGGAGGGGGGGCCAGAACGCCCCGGCTGCAAGGCAGGCCCAATGAACATCTCGCGTCCCTTCATACTCCGCCCGGTGGCGACCACGCTTCTCATGGTCGCCATCCTTTTGGCCGGCGCCGTCGCCTACCGGCTCCTGCCGGTGGCCGCGCTCCCGCAGGTGGACTACCCGATCATCCAGGTGCGCACCTTCTACCCCGGCGCCTCGCCCGACGTGGTCGCCACCGCCATCACCGCTCCCCTGGAGCGCCAGTTCGGCCAGATGCCCGGCCTCACCCAGATGACCTCGACGAGCTCCGGGGGCGCCTCGGTGATCACCATGCAGTTCTCGCTCGACCTCTCGCTGGACGTGGCCGAGCAGGAGGTGCAGGCGGCTATCAACGCGGGCTTCACCTTCTTACCCAAGGATCTCCCCAACCCGCCGGTCTACTCCAAGGTGAACCCGGCCGATACCCCGATCCTCACCCTGGCGCTCTCCTCGGACTCGCTGCCCTTGCCTCAGGTGGAGGACCTGGCCGATACCCGGCTGGCCCAGAAGATCTCCCAGCTCCCCGGCGTGGGGCTCGTCTCCATCTCCGGCGGCCAGCGCCCGGCGGTGCGCATCCACGCGAACCCGACCGCGCTCGCCTCCTACGGGCTCACCCTGGAGGACCTGCGGACCGCCGTCACCGCGGCCAACGTGAACCAGGCCAAGGGTGGCTTCGACGGGCCGCACCAGGCCTACATCATCGGCGCAAACGACCAGCTCTACTCCTCGAAGGACTTCAAGCCGCTCATCATCGCCTACCGTAACGGCTCGCCGGTGAAGCTCACCGACGTGGCGCAGGTCATCGACGACGCCGAGAACGTGAACCAGGCCGCCTGGATGAACCACACCCCGGCGGTTGTTTTGAACATCCAGCGCCAGCCCGGCGCCAACGTGATCGAGGTGGTGGACCGCATCCAGAAGCTCATGCCGCAGTTAAAGAGCTCGCTCCCCGCGGGGATCAAGGTGCAGGTGCTCACCGACCGCACCACTACGATCCGCGCCTCGGTGGAGGACGTCCAGTTCGAGCTCCTGCTCGCCGTGGGGCTCGTGGTGCTGGTCATCTTCCTGTTCCTGAGGAACCTCCCGGCGACCGCCATCCCGAGCGTCGCCGTGCCGCTCTCTCTGGTGGGGACCTTTGGGGTCATGTACCTCTTGGGGTTCTCGCTCAACAACTTATCCCTCATGGCGCTCACCATCTCCACCGGTTTCGTGGTGGACGACGCCATCGTCATGATCGAGAACATCTCGCGCTACGTGGAGGAGGGGGAGACCCCGCTCCAGGCGGCCTTGAAGGGTGCTGAGCAGATCGGCTTCACCATCCTGTCGCTCACCGTCTCGCTCATCGCGGTCCTCATCCCGCTCCTTTTCATGGGGGACGTGGTGGGGCGGCTTTTCCGCGAGTTCGCCATCACCCTGGGGGTTACCATCCTGATCTCGGCGGTGGTCTCCCTGACACTCACCCCGATGATGTGCGCGCGGCTTTTGAAGCACGTCCCCGAGGAGAAACAGGGGCGCTTCTACCACGCTTCGGGGCGCTTCTTCGAGCGGGTCATCGCGCGCTACGGGAAATCGCTGCAGTTCGTCTTGAAGCACCAGGGGACCACCCTCTTGGTGGCGGTGGCGACCTTGGTGGTGACCGTGCTCCTCTACGTCTGGATCCCCAAGGGGTTCTTCCCGGTGCAGGACACCGGCGCCATCCAGGGGATCTCCGAGGCGCCGCAGTCCATCTCCTTTGCGGCGATGGCCGAGCGTCAGCAGGAGCTGGCCCGGGTCATCCTCAAGGACCCTGCGGTGCAGAGCCTCTCCTCGTTCATCGGGGTGGACGGCACCAACACCACGCTCAACAGCGGCAGGATACTCATCAACCTGAAGCCGCTTGCCGACCGCGACCTCTCGGCGACCGAGGTGATCCGCCGCCTGCAGCCCGAGCTCGCCAAGGTCCCCGGCATCCAGCTCTTCATGCAGCCGGTGCAGGACCTGACCGTGGACGCCCGGGTGGCGCGGACCCAGTACCAGTACACCCTGGAGGACCCCAATACCGACGAGTTGAAGGCCTGGGCGCCCAAGATCGTGGAGGCGCTCTCCCAGCGCCCGGAACTTAGAGACGTAAGCTCCGACCAGCAGGACCTGGGGCTCATGATGGCGCTCGACATCGACCGTTCTACCGCCTCGCGGCTCGGGATCTCCACCCAGACCATCACCGACACGCTCTACGACGCCTTCGGTCAGCGCCAGATCTCCACCATCTTCACCGAGCTGAACCAGTACCGGGTGATCCTCTCGGTGGCCGACGAGTACAAAGAGGGGCCGCAGGGGCTCTCCGCCATCTACCTCCCCGGTACGGCCGGCGGCAGGGTGCCGCTCTCCGCGGTGACCCGCGCCAGCGAGGGGACCACGCCGCTCGTGGTGAACCGCCAGGGTCAGTTCCCCGCCGTGACCGCCTCCTTCAACCTGGCCCCCGGCGTCTCGCTGGGAGGGGCGGTGGCCGCCATTGAGGAGGCGACCGCCAAGATGGGGCTCCCGGTCAGCATCAAGGGGAGCTTCCAGGGGACCGCGCAGGCCTTCAAGGACTCGCTCACCAACGAGCCGCTCCTGATTCTCGCCGCGCTCATCACCGTGTACATCGTTCTGGGTGTGCTCTACGAGAGCTTCATCCACCCGATCACCATCCTCTCCACGCTCCCCTCGGCCGGTGCCGGCGCGGTGTTCTCCCTCATGGTCTGCCGCACCGAGCTCTCCGTCATCGCCGTGATCGGGATCATCCTGTTGATCGGCATCGTGAAGAAAAACGGCATCATGATGGTCGACTTCGCCATGGAGGCCGAGCGAAAGGAAGGGAAGAGCCCCGAGGAGGCGATCTACCAGGCCTGCCTTTTGAGGTTCCGGCCCATCATGATGACCACCTTCGCGGCGCTGTTGGGTGCGTTGCCGCTGGCGCTGGGGACCGGCGTGGGGAGCGAATTGAGGCGCCCCTTGGGGATCTCCATCGTGGGCGGCCTCATCATCAGCCAGATCCTGACCCTCTACACCACCCCGGTCATCTACCTGGCCTTCGACCGGATGTCGCGCAGGATGAGGAAAGAGTAAGGTCAAAAGCATTACCACAGTACACAGAGGAAACTGCGAGGAACACAGGGGAAAGCTAAAAAAAATCGGTTATAGCGGCAAAGCATTAACCACAGAGGCGCACAGAGGCACACAGAGGAACACAGAGGAACACAGAGGAAAAGCAAAAACAGGATCGGGTTTAAAGCTTACCCCCAAGCTTTTGTTTTTGACGTTGTTTTCCCTGTGTTCCTCGCCTTTCCCTCTGTGTCCTCTGTGTTCATGCTTCTGATTTTGCTTCTGATTTTTACTCCTGGATTTTGCCTCAGATTTTGCTGTGGTTTTCCTCTGTGTTCCTCCGTGTCCTTGTGGTTCGAGCTTTTACGATTTTTAGGAAACCATGAACATCTCTGCCACCTTCATACGCCGACCGGTCGCCACCACGCTCCTTACCATCGGGCTGGTGCTCGCGGGCATCATCGGCTTTCGCCTCTTGCCGGTGTCGCCGCTGCCGCAGGTCGACTTCCCGACCATCTCGGTGAGCGCCTCGCTCCCCGGCGCCGACCCGGAGACCATGTCCACCTCGGTGGCGGCCCCCTTGGAGCGCCAGTTCGGCCGCATCGCCGGCGTCACGGAGATGACCTCCACCTCGAACCGCGGCGCCACCAGCATCACGCTGCAGTTCGAGCTGAACCGCGACATCAACGGCGCCGCCCGCGACGTCCAGGGGGCCATCAACGCGGCGCGCGGCTACCTGCCGGCCAACCTCCCCAATAACCCGACCTACCGCAAGGTGAACCCGTCCGACGCACCGATCATGATCATCGCGCTCACCTCGGACACCATGACCAAGCCGCAGCTCTACGACGCTGCCTCCTCGATCCTGAACCAGAAGCTCTCCCAGGTGGAAGGGGTGGGGCAGGTTTTCGTGGGGGGAAGCTCGCTCCCCGCGGTGCGCATAGACCTGAACCCGCTCGCGCTCAACCGCTACGGGGTGAGCCTGGAAAACGTGCGCGGCGCCATCGCGGCCACCAACGTGAACCGCCCCAAGGGGAACCTGGTCAAAGGGGACCAGAGCTGGGAGGTGCGCTCCAACGACCAGCTGAGAAAGGCGGCCGAGTACCTCCCCCTGGTGGTGAGCTACCGAAACGGCGCCGCGGTGCGTCTCTCGGATGTCGCGAGCGTCAAGGACTCGGTGGAGGACATCCGCACCATGGGGATCGTCAACTCCAAACCCGCGATCATGGTGATCCTTTTCCGCCAGCCGGGCGCCAACATCATCAAGACCGTGGACAACGTGCGGGCGCTCCTGCCGCAATTGAAGGCGGCGCTCCCCGGCGGCGTCGACCTCTCGGTGGTGCTGGACCGCACCCCCCCCATCCGCGGCTCCTTAAAGGACGTGGAGTTCTCGCTCATGGTCTCGGGCGCCCTGGTCATCCTGGTGGTCTTCTGGTTCCTGCGCAACGTGCGGGCCACCGTGATTCCGGCCGTGGCGGTGGCGGTCTCCATCATCGGCACCTTCGCGGTCATGTACCTATTGGGCTACTCGCTCGACAACCTCTCGCTCATGGCGCTCACCATCGCCACCGGGTTCGTGGTGGACGACGCCATCGTGGTCCTCGAGAACATCACCCGCTACCGCGAGGCGGGGCTCTCGCCCTTGGAGGCGGCCCTCAAGGGGAGCAAGGAGATCGCCTTCACCGTGGTCTCCATGAGCATCTCGCTCATCGCGGTCTTCATCCCGATCCTGCTCATGGAAGGGATGGTGGGGCGGCTCTTCCGCGAGTTCGCGGTCACGCTCTCGGCGGCGATCCTGGTCTCCCTGGTGGTTTCGCTCACCCTTACCCCGATGATGAGCGCGAAGCTCCTGAAGCCGGAGGTGCCGCGCGAGCACGGCTGGCTCTTCCGCCTCTCGGAGCGCTCCTTCGACTGGCTGCACCGGCGCTACGAGACCACGCTGCGCTGGGCGCTGGGGCACACCCGGATCATGCTCGGCGTGCTCATTATCACCCTGGTGGTGAACGTGCTCTTGTTCCGCCTGGTCCCCAAGGGGTTCTTCCCGGAGCAGGACACCGGGCGCATCTCCGGCTCGATCCAGGCCGCGCAGGACACCTCGTTCCAGGCGATGAGCGACAAGCTAGCCCGCGTAGTCGCCGTGATCAGGCAGGACCCGGATGTGGAGTTCGTCACCGGTTTCACCGGTGGTGGCGGCTCGACCACCAACACGGCGCGCATGTTCATCGCGCTCAAGCCCTTCGACAAAAGGAAGGCGACCGCCTCGGAGGTCATCAAGAGGCTGCGCCCGAAACTCGCCCAGATCCCCGGCGCGCCGACCTTTCTGCAGCCGGTGCAGGACCTGCGCGTGGGGGGAAGGATCAGCGCCTCGCTCTACCAGTACACCCTGAAGGGGACGAATTCCACGGAGCTCAACGACGCCTCGCAGCGGCTCTTGCGCAAGCTGCGCACCGTGCCGCAACTGGTGGACCTGAACTCCGACCTGCAGGACAAGGGGCGCGAGGCGACCCTGGTGATCGACCGCGCCACCGCCTCCCGCATGGGGATCACCCCCGCCGCCATCGACAACGCGCTCTACGACGCCTTCGGCCAGCGCCAGGTCTCGGTGAACTACACGCTTTTGAACCAGTACCACGTGGTGATGGAGGTCGACCCGGCCTTCTGGCAGAGCCCGGAGACCCTGAAGGACATCTACGTGCCGGGGACGGGCGGGGCCCTGGTGCCGCTTGCCACCTTCACCCACTTCGAGCCTTCGGCCTCGGCGCTCGCCGTGAACCACCAGGGCCAGTTCCCGGCCATCACGCTCTCCTTCAACCTGGCGCCGGGGGTGGCGCTCGGCGACGGGGTGAAGGCGATCGAGGCGGCGGCCCGCGAGGTCGGCATGCCGGCCGGGGTGCAGGGGAGCTTCGCGGGGACGGCACAGGCCTTCCAGGCGTCGCTTGCCAACGAGCCGTTCCTCATCCTGGCGGCGCTCATCACGGTGTACATCGTGCTCGGCATGCTCTACGAGAGCTACATGCACCCCTTGACCATCCTCTCCACGCTCCCCTCGGCAGGGGTGGGGGCGGCGCTCGCGCTGCTCCTCTTCAGGACCGACCTGAGCCTCATCGCCATCATCGGGGTGATCCTCTTGATCGGCATCGTGAAGAAAAACGGCATCATGATGGTGGACTTCGCCCTGGCCGCCCAGCGCCAGGAAGGGAAAAAGCCCGACGAGGCGATCTTCGAGTCCTGCCTCTTGCGCTTCCGCCCCATCATGATGACCACCATGGCAGCACTCTTCGGCGCCCTGCCGCTGGCGCTGGGGACCGGGGTGGGAAGCGAACTCAGGCGCCCCTTGGGGATCTCCATCGTCGGAGGGCTCATCTTCAGCCAGATGATGACCCTGTACACCACGCCGGTGGTCTATCTCTACCTGGACCGCCTGCGCGCCTGGCTGGATAAAAAACGCGGCCGCAGCGAACAGCGCCGCCTCTACGAGGAGAGCCGCGACCGGCTCGCCCCCGATACCGAGCACTAGCTTTAGTTTTCCCTTGTGTCCCTGAGGTCCCTTGCGTCCCTTAGGTCCTCGATAAGGAACTAACCATGACCAACCATCTCGCAAAACTAAGCCTGCTGCTGCTCCCGCTGGCCTTCTCCGCCTGCACCGTGGGGCCCAACTACGTCCGTCCCGAGGCTCCGGTTCCGGTCGCCTTCAAGGAGGTACAAGGGTGGAAGCTCGCCCAGCCCGGCGGCAGCGGGAAGCTCAGCGAGACCTGGTGGCAGCTCTTCAACGACCCGGACCTGACCGCCCTGGAAGAGCAGGTGGTGGTCTCCAACCAGAACCTGAAGGCGGCCGAAGCCCAGGTGCGCCAGGCCCGCGCCATCATCCGGGAACAGCGCTCCGCCTACTTCCCGACCCTCAGCGTGGGCGCCTCGGTCACCCGGTCGCAGCGCGGCGTCACCACCACGAGTGCCAGCGGGGGGAGCCAGAGCGGCACCGTGAACGGCACGGTCTTCTCGCTCCCCTTCGACTTTTCCTGGGAGGCCGACGTCTGGGGACGGATCCGGCGCAGCGTCGAGGCGGCCAGCGACAGCTACCAGGCGAGCGCGGCCGACCTGGCGGCGGCCCGGCTGAGCGCCCAGGCGGAACTCGCCCAGGATTATTTCCTGATCCGGGTCCAGGACCTGCAGCAAAAGCTTCTTGACGAGACGGTGGCGAGCTACCAGAAGGCCTACGACCTCACCCTGAACCGCTACAAGGGGGGAGTGGCGGCAAAGAGCGACCTACTCCAGGCCGAGACCCAGCTGAAGACGACGCGGGCCCAGGCGATCGACCTCGGCGTGCAGCGCGCCCAGCTCGAGCACGCCATCGCGCTCTTGGTCGGCAAGCCCGCCTCGAACTTCGCGCTCCCGGTGCGTCCGTTCGCACCGCTCCTCCCCCCGATCCCGACCGGGCTCCCCTCCGAGCTCCTGGAGCGCCGGCCGGACATCGCCGGGGCGGAGCGGCGCATGGCAGCCGCCAACGCCCAGATCGGGGTGGCCAAGGCCGCCTACTACCCGACCGTGGGGCTCTCGGCCTCGGCCGGGTTGCAGTCGTCGAGCCTCGCCGACTGGTTCAGCTGGCCCAGCCACTTCTGGTCGGTCGGGCCGGTGCTGTCGCAGACCCTCTTCGACGGCGGGCTGCGCCGCGGGCAGAACGAACAGGCCCAGGCAGCCTACGACCAGACCGTGGCCAACTACCGCCAGACCGTGCTCGCCGGGTTCCAGGAGGTAGAGGACAACCTGGCCGCGCTGCGCGTCCTGGACGCGGAGGCGGCTGCCCAAGATGACGCGGTGCGGGCCGCGTCGGAAACCGTTGCTGTGGCGCTCAACCAGTACCGGGCCGGCATCATCAGCTACCTCAACGTCACCGTCGCCCAAAGCACCGAACTCGCCAACCGGCGCAGTGCGGTCAGTATCCTCGGCCGGCGCCTGACCGCGAGCGTGCTCCTGATCAGGGCCCTGGGCGGCGGCTGGGATGCCGCGACGCTCGCCGAAGCGACAAAGGGGCATTGATGCGCCACTGAAATCCCGTTTTCGGCGTGCCGATTGTCACATGGAGTCATGCCATTCTTTGAGCTTGTCAAAGCCGTACCCTTGCTATACTATCCAGCCGAAATCTACTTTGATTTAATTAGGGGATCTACTGTGAAAACCGCGCTCAAGCTTCTTTGTGTAGTGGCGCTCGCCTCCTTGTGGGGGGGGTGTGGCATCGACTGGTTTCCCGCCGTGACTCAATCGCCGAACACGCCCAATGGTTTCACCTTCACTTCGAAGATCGGAGTACCGGTTCAGGGAAATATTTCCTCCAATGCTATTGTCGTCAGCGGGTTCGCCAATAACTCCACGGCTGCTTCCTTGAGCGTCTCCAGCGGCAGTGCCTTCTCGGTCAATGGCGTGCGCGCCACCGGCCTGACCGGAACCGTGAAGAACAACGACACGGTGAAGGTCATCCAGACCGCGGCAAGCCAGCTGGGGACCACGCAGGTCACCAACATCAACATCGGGACCCGCCCGGGGACCTTCACCACGGTCACCCAGACCATTAACACGCCGATCTTCACGCAGACCACCGTTCAACCGTCGCCGTCTTTCACGCAGATAACGACCGGACCCCTCACCGCACTGGACCCGGGGCACACCATCAAGATGAGCGGCCCCGGTACCTTCTTCTCCGTCACCGACGCCAGCAATAACAACGTGATTGCCTTCACCAGTTCGGCGGCCACGTTCAACGTTTCGAACCTGGCAAGCCATCACCTCCTGCTGCAGATTCCTACGGGCGCCACCGGAACCACCTCCCTGACCGTCGATGCGACGACCTACGTCATAGAAAACACCTCACCGTTTGGCGTGACAACTCTGCCCCAATAGCTTTTCCCCGCGAGGTGGCGCCCGTTTTCGGCGCCACCTCGCCGTTTAACCACTGCCGTTCACTCTTCTCTGTCTCTGGCTACCTCAGCGCCGTTTCCCTCTTCCCGGGCTTGCCCGTATCGCTCAGCCCCTCTTCCTCGCCCCTTTGGCGGTTGCCTGCCTGTCACAGTCCGCACTCGTCAGACTGTCAGCTTCTGCTTGTCCCCCCCAGTTCTCTCTCTGTTCGGCAAGGCGCCTGGCTGACCCTCTCTACAAAAGCCCCTTCATTGACATTGCAGAGCGGTAATGCTATCAATAGTTAAAGGTGATTAATGATTTTTCAGGAGGTGGGGTATGAGGATACGCGTAAGACTGGCTCTTATAGTTGGCCTGTTGTCGCTGCTTGTGGTGCCGCTTGGCTATCGGGCAGTCCTTGCGGCAGAAGAGAAGACGCCGGCCGACCTGACCCGGGAACTCGAGGAAATGCCGGTACTGACCGGGGAGGAATGGCAGACCCTGCAGCCCGACACCAAGGTGGCCTTCATCTGGGGGGTGGGGCACGTGGTCACCATCGAGGAGAACGTGGTGCAGCGGCACCCCGAACTAAAGCGCCCCGACTTCACGGCGAAGCTTGCCGAGGGGCTGCGCGGCGTGCCGATGAGCACCATCATCCAGGCGGTGGACGCCTACTACCGTAACAACCCCGACGACCTCGACATGCCGGTGTTGCGGGTGGTCTGGCGCCAGTTGGTGAAACCGAAGCTGAAAACCGGCATCGCGGACCGGCCCCTTGCCACGAGCCAGCAGTAACTCCGGAGCGCAAGGTCCAAGGAGGCAACCATGAGAGCAATAAGGGTAGTGACTCTCCTCATTCTGGCCTTGGTGCTGTTCGGCTGCGTCGGCATGTCGAACCGGCAGCAAGGGACCTTGAGCGGTGGCGCCATCGGAGCCGGTGGCGGTGCCCTTTTAGGGGGGGTCTCCGGCGGGAGCCCCGCCGTTGGAGCGGTGCTGGGCGGAGCGGCAGGCGCTCTTACCGGCTATATTCTCGGCGACCCCGGCGACCACCGCGGCGGCCGCCGCCACCACGAGCGCTAGGTACTGAGGTTCGGCAGGCATCGAGCAGTCCAAACGCCGGATGCAACGAAGGAGCGATTCCGGCACTAAAAGGAGGTACATCATGAAGATCGCGAGAAGCATCGTCGTGACAGCGCTGGCCCTGGTACTCGTCGGGGCACTGGCTGTTGCTGCCCAGGCCAGAGACAGCGCCAAGGACGTCCGGGACTCCGCAAGCGTACTGCAGACCATCATGAAGATTCCCGAAAAGGGGATCCCGCCGGTTCTCTTGCGCGACGCGCAGGCCATCGTCATCGTCCCCGACGTCATCAAGGGGGCCTTTATCGTGGGCGGTCGTCACGGCACCGGTGTCGTCGTGGTGCGCCAGGAAGGGGGCGGCTGGAGCGACCCGGCCTTCGTGAGCCTGACCGGCGGCAGTATCGGTTGGCAGGTGGGGGGACAGTCCACCGACGTCATCCTGGTCTTCAAGCACCGCAAGGGTGTGGAGGGGCTTTTAAAGGGTAAGTTCACCCTCGGTGCGGACGCTGCCGTGGCAGCCGGTCCGGTGGGGCGCAGCGCCGAAGCTGCCACCGACATCATGCTGAAGAGCGAGATCCTCTCCTATTCGCGCAGCCGCGGCCTCTTTGCCGGCGTGTCGCTGGAAGGTGCCTCTCTGCAGGTGGATGAGGACGCCACCGCGGCCTACTACGGCGGCAGGGCGCGTGCCGCAGACGTCCTTTCCGGTAAGGGAGGGAAGGCGACTTCCGAGGTGAAACATCTCAAGCAGCTGTTACACCAGTACTCCATCATGAAATAGGCCCCGCGCCGGGAGCGAGGTCACACTCCCGGCGTTCCCACCCATCCCACGCAGCAGGAGCGCCGGTCGGAAAAAAATCTCCAGTGGTTCCGGTGCCGTACCGATACCTTAACAGTGAGATCTTGCCCGAAGCCGCTGATCCTGCTACATTGTTGTCGCCTGCCGGCCAGAAAACCGCCCGGAGCACCCCAGAAAGCCCGTGTGATGTGTCCTCCCGCTCGCTGCAAAGGAATCGCCTGCATGACCTACCCGAGATGTCTTGGCACCACCCTCACCACCTGCAAGCTCTGGCTGCTCGTTGCCGTCGTTGCGCTAACCGCCCTGGGGCCTCTGCCGGCCCGGGCCCAGGGAGCCGCGCCGGCTCCTCCCCGCGAGCCGGCCAAGGCCTCCACCGCGGCCCCTTCCCGGGAACCCGCGCGAGTCTTCGCACCCGCCGGTCGCGCCAACTTCATCGTCTCCGGGCTGGACACCCTCTCAAGCTCCGCGGTGGAGATCTTCACCCTCGCCTTGTCCGGGAAGATGGACCGGGTGCCCAAAAAGCTCGAACAGCTCAAGAAGAATGCCGCCGCCTTCGACTACCTCCAGGACGAGGGGAACAGCATTCTGCTGCCGCGCCTGGGACGCACCATCGGGGAGCTGGACGCCGCGGTTCAGACCAAGAACCGCCTGGACACCATGCGTTACTCGAACCGGATAACCCTGATCGCGGCCACGGTCGCGGTCCCCTTCAAACCGGTCATCCCCACCGAACTGCTGCTGCTTGACTACAACGGCCGGGAGCTGGAGATCTGGAGCGAGGTGAGAAAGCTCGAAAAGCTCTCGACCGTGGTGATCCGCATGCACCTCGCCTGGCAGACCCTGATGCCCAAGCTGGTGGAACAGAACAGCCTCAAGGAGCTGCGTCGCTTCTCCGACCTGATGGGGCACCTCGAGCTCGCCAAGGCCCCCGAAGAGTACGCCAAGCTCTCGCGCCAGGTGCTGGTGGAGACCGAGGCGATGAAGTCGATTTTCAGCAAACCCGCCCCCAAGTAGCCGCCCCGGCGGCTACCTCCCCCGGCTCCGTTTTCTTAAGCTCCCGGTTACCCTCTGTCACCCTTCCGCACTGTCAGATAAATCTTTCATTTTTAAACCTCTGCCGCGGTATCAATTCAAGTTTGCTCACGATCCGACCGAGAAGTTAGTAAGAGTTCCTCTGTTACTCGTCAAGAAGGTGAGCCGGACTCTTTGTGGCTGCGCGCAGCCGGGTACTCTTCCAAAGGCGCACCGGGTTGCTGCACGACAGATACGGGCGCAGGACCTGCCACATGCAGTACGACTATCGGTTTTAGGGGCACCATGACAGGTACGCCATCACTTACCGCGAGGAGACCGGGAACCGCAGTATCCCGGCGCCGGCCCGTGCGCGCGCTAACCCGCGCCCTGCTGGTGCTGGTCGGGGTGCTGCTCGGTTTCCCTGCCCTCTTGGGGGCGGCGGGAAATTCGGAGTACCAGGTGAAGGCCGCCTTTCTCTACAACTTCATGAAGTTCGTGGAGTGGCCCGGCGACAGCCTCAACGCGGCCGGGACCATCACCCTGGGGATCCTGGGGAAGGACCCGTTCGGCGAGGCGATCGAGGAGGTGCGCGGTAAGACCGCCAAAGGGCGGAGCATCGCCGTGGTGCACCTGCGCACCCCGGAGGAGGCCCGGGAGTGCGACCTGCTCTTTGTCTGCGCCTCGGAAAAGGGGCGTTTCGCCCAGATCCTCAAGGCGGTGCAGAACTACCGGGTGCTCACCGTCGCCGACCAGGAGGGGTTCTGCCAGGCAGGCGGCATGATCAACCTGGTCTCGGTGAAAAACAGGGTCGGCTTCGAGGTGAACGTGGCTGCCGCCACCCGGGCCCGCCTGAGGATCAGCTCCCAACTGCTCAAGTTGGCAAGGCAGGTAGTGGAATGAACAGGATGCGGATCATCCCCAACCTGAGAGACCTCTCGATCCGGCGCAAGCTGGTCGCCTTGCTGCTGGTCACCAACTGCGCGGTCCTGGCCCTGGTGGCCTGCGCCTTCGTGGTCAACGAGGCGACCCAGTTCCGCGTCGGCGCCCGCGCCGAGCTGGCGGCCCTGGCGGAGATCATCGGCAACAACACCTCGGCGGCGGTCGCCTTCAACGACCGCGTGGCGGCCAGCGAGACCCTCTCGGGGCTGCGGGCCAAGCCCCCCGTAATGGCCGCCTTCGTGCTCTTAAAGGACGGCTCGGTCCTGGCGAGCTACCTGGCCAAGGGGGTGCAGGCATCCCGGCTCGGATTCGCACAGACCGGCGCCGACGGGATCCGGGTGGACGCCGCCCGGCTCGCCGCCAGGGTGCGTGCCGCGGACTCCCCCTTTGCCCTCGCCTCGGACCTCTACGGGGTGTCGCCGATCATCCTGGACGGCCAGGAGATCGGCACCGTGGTGCTGCGCTCCGACTGCCGGGAACTCGCCGACCGCCTGCTGCGCTTCTTCGGCGTGCTGGTCGCGGTGATGCTTGGGGGGCTCGCCCTGGTCTACTTCCTCGCCTCCCGGCTGCAGCGGGTCATCTCGGACCCGATCCTGCACCTGGCCCAGGTGATGAAGCGGGTCTCCACCGAACGCTGCTACTCGGCGCGCGCGGAGAAACACGGCGAGGACGAGCTGGGGACCCTGATCGACGGCTTCAACGAGATGCTCGGGCAGATCGAAGACCGCGAGGCGCGGCTGGCGGCCCAGCGCGACCAGTTGGAGGACCAGGTGCTGGAGCGCACGGCCGAACTGAGCCAGACGGTCGACAAGCTCAAACAGTCCAAGGAGGTGGCGGAGGCCGCCAACCTCGCCAAGTCGCAGTTTCTGGCCAACATGAGCCACGAGATCCGCACCCCGATGAACGGCGTTCTCGGGATGGTGGGGCTTTTGCTGCAGAGCGGGCTCTCCGGCCAGCAGCTCGGCTTCGCCGAGGCGGTGCGCAGCTCCGGGGAGTCGCTGCTCTCCATCATCAACGACATCCTGGACTTCTCCAAGATCGAGGCGGGGCGCCTCGAGCTGGCGACGGTCGCCTTCAACCTGGTCGATGTGGTGGACGAGGTGGCGGAGATGTTCGGGCCGGGGGTGCAGCGCAAGGGGATCGAGCTTACCGCGCTGGTGCACGAAAGGGTGCCGCGCCTGGTGGAGGGGGACCCGGTGCGGCTGCGCCAGATCCTGGTGAACCTGGTGGGGAACGCGGTGAAGTTCACCGGAGAAGGGGAGGTGCAGTTGCGGGTTTCCCCGGCCAGGGAGTCCGGCGCTGCGGGGCTCTTGCGCTTCACGGTGACCGACACCGGCATCGGGATCGCGCCCGAGGCCCAGGAGCGCATCTTCGACAGTTTCTCCCAGGCCGACTACTCGACGACGCGCACCTACGGCGGCACAGGCCTCGGGCTCGCCATCGCCCGCCAGCTGGCCGGCCTCATGGGGGGCGAGCTGGGGGTGGAGAGTACCCTGGGGGTAGGCTCCACCTTCTGGTTCACGGCGCGGTTAAAAAAGTGCCTCGGTTCGGCGCTGGCAGGGGAGCGGGGGGCGGAGGCCGAGTGCACCCCGGCCCCCGCCGCCGTCTCCTTCGGGGCCTCGATCCTGGTCGCCGAGGACAACCCGGTCAACCAGGAGGTGGTGCGCCACATGCTCACCCTGCTCGGCTGCCGTATGGAACTGGCCGAGGACGGCATCGTGGTGGCGGAGGCCGCGACGCGCGGCGGCCACGACCTGATCTTCATGGACTGCCAGATGCCGCGCCGGGACGGTTTCGCCGCCACCAAGGCGATCCGGGAGTGGGAGGCGCGTGAGGGGCTCCCACGCGCGCCGATCGTGGCGCTCACCGCCAACGCCATCGCAGGGGACCGCGAGCGTTGCCTGGCCGCCGGCATGGACGACTACCTCACCAAGCCCTTCGACCTGAACCAGTTGCGTGGCATGCTGCTGCGCTGGGTCCCCGACCTGGCGCGTGAGGCGGCCGCAGCGCAGCAAGGGGCGGAGAAGGGGGCGGAGAAGGGGGCGGAGAAGGGGGCGGAGCCCGGGCGTGCCGCTGCGGCCGCGCCGCTTGTCTTCGACCGTGACGGGCTCTTGCGGCGTATCGGGGGGGACGAGGGGTTTCTCGGGATCTTCGTGGAGAAGTACCTGCAGAGCACCGCGGAGCTGCTCGCGGCGCTGGGGGAGGCGATCCGGGAGGGGGACGGGCCGGGGATCCACCTGAGGGCGCACAGCATCAAGGGGGCTGCCGCCAGTATCGGTGCCGAGGCGATGCGCGCGCTGGCGCTGGAGATGGAGACCCGGGCCAAGGCGGGGGAGTTGGCCGACCAGCCGCTGCTCTTCGCCCGGCTCGAAAAGGGGTTTGCCGAGTTCCGCCAGGCGAGCGCGGGGCTGGTGGCGGCCTAGTCGGAGAGTTCCTCCGCGCTGAAGCCGAGCCGGCTCACCTCCTCGACGAGGCGCACCCCGGTTGCGTCAAAGACCCGCTCTTTTACCAGGCGCGCCAGCTCAAGCACGTCCCGCGCGCTGGCCCCCCCGGTGTTGATCAGGTAGTTGGCGTGCACCCCGCTCACCTGGGCGCCGCCCACCCGGAGGTTGCGCAGCCCCGCCTGGTCGATGAGCCAACCCGCCGGTAGTCGCCCCTCTCGGGCGCGGACCCCCTGTTCGGACTCGAAGCGCGCCACCAGGTCGCGGTCCGCCACGCTCGGGTTGGTGAAGTAGGAGCCCACGCTCCGCTCGCAGTCCAACCGGCGCGCGGCCCGCTTGGCGAGGGTCGCGGTCACCCGCTCCCTGAGCTCGCCGACCGGCGCGGGAGTAAGGCTCAGCCGGGTCTCGAGCACCACCAGGATGGGGTTCCGCTTGAAGCGGCTGTCGCGGTAGCCGAAGCGGCACTCCTCGCCGCTTAAGGTACGCTCTTCCAGGGTCTCCGCGTCGAGGACCCGTACCGAGGCGCAGGCCTCTGCCAGCGAGCCGCCGTAGGCCCCCGCGTTCCCCCGCACCGCCCCGCCGACAAGCCCCGGTATCCCCGCCAGCGTCTCCACCCCTGCCAACCCCCACTCCGCGCAACGCCGTACCAGCCCGGTGAGTTCCACCCCCGCCTCGACCACGACCTCCGCGCCCTCCCGGCGCAGGCCCCGCCCGGTACTCCTCAGTGCCACCCCGGGGAAACCGGCGTCGCTCACCAAGAGGTTGCTCCCCCCTCCCATGAGGAAGAAGGGGAGCCCCTGGTGGCGGGCGAAGTCGAGCGCCTCGCGCAGCTCCTGGGTGTTGGCCACCTCGGCGTAGAAGCGGGCGGCCCCGCCGATGCCGAAGGTGGTTAGTGGGGCGAGCGGGATCTCTTCTCTAAGGGTGATCATGGCTACTACCTTAACAGGTAAAGGCCCGAAGGCAAAGCGCTTTTCCGGCAGCCGGCGCCAGGCGCAAAAAAGCCCCGCTTTTTCGGGCGGGGCTTTTCGAGCCTGCGGGCGACCCTCGGCTAGGGGGCCTGCCCCTCTTCGTAGAGCAGGTACCCCTGGCGCTCCTTGCGGAAGCGCTGCACGGAGGCGCCCCAGCGGGCGCTCACCGCGGCGGCCGGGGTCCCGGCCACTACCCCCTGGCGCAGCTCGGCCGAGCCGGCCATGTCGTCGAACCCGGGGCGAAACAGCACCCGGCGCGCCGGTTCCGGCAGCGTGCCGTACAGGGCGCAGAGCACCGCCACCCCCGCCTGTACCGGGGTCACCCGGTGGGGATCGCTGATCTCGATGCGCACCCCCCCCAGCTCGCGGTTCTTGTACTTGGGGGCGCTCGACTTCCCGGGGAGGCTCACCG
The DNA here is from genome assembly GCF_014193515.1 of Geomonas silvestris. Taxonomy (GTDB): domain Bacteria; phylum Desulfobacterota; class Desulfuromonadia; order Geobacterales; family Geobacteraceae; genus Geomonas; species Geomonas silvestris. The sequence goes on from NZ_BLXX01000010.1 coordinate 106,346, forward strand.
GGGTGAAGCGGACCGGTTCGAAATGCAGCCCGGCCAGTTGCTCGGCGTTTAGGCGCTGCGCCAAGAGCTGCGGGTCGATCCCCGGCCACCCCACCATCTGGAAGGGGGCCTCGCTGCCGCGCCCCTCAGAGGCGCTGGTCCCCTCCAAAAGCCCGATCCCCGGGTAGAGGAGCGCCGAGGCGAAGCTCGCCAGGTTCGGGCTGGTGGCCACCCAGGCAAGCCCGGTGTCCGGCCAGCGCATCCAGCGCTGCCACCCCTGCATGCGCACCACGCTCAATTCGAGGTGCTCCAGCCCAGGGAGCATCACCTCTCCCTTGATCATGAGCGCCAGTTCCCCGACGGTCATGCCGTGGGCGATGGGGATCGGGTAGAGGGAGGTGAAGCTCGCCGGGAGCTCGCGGCGCACGAAGCCGGCCACGTCGTCGCCGCCCAGGGGGTTGGGGCGGTCCAGGACCCAGAAGGGGATTCCCGCCCGCGCCGCCGCCTGCATGGCGAGCCCCATGGTGGAGATGTAGGTGTAGAAGCGCACCCCCACGTCCTGGATGTCGAACACCACGAGGTCGATCCCCTTGAGGTCGGCCGGCTGCGGCTGCTTCACGGCGCCGTAGAGGCTCTTCACCGGGATGCCGCGCACGCTCGAGTCGCTCAGCTTGACGCCGTCCTCGGCGCTGCCGGTAAGGCCGTGCTCGGGGGTGAAGACCAGGGCCGGCTGCACCCCCTGGCGGGCCATGAGTTCGATGAGGTGCACCCCCTCCACCTGGGCGGAGTGGTTGGTGATGAGGGCGAAGTGTTTTCCCTTGAGCGCCGCGAAGCCCCCCTCGGCGAGGAGCTCAGCACCGGTTTTCACCACGGCGGCGCCGGAAGGGGCGGGAAGGACCAGGATGAAAAGGAGCAGGAACAGGAACAGCATGGTGCCACGTTGCACAGGTAACCGCCTTCGTTGGTGGAAAGTTTTTGTCAGCTTAGCTTCAAAGATACGCTGGATCAAGGATTTATTTGCAATGTAGATACTATTTCGCGCGGAGTTCATACAGTAATTTCCCCTCAAAGACAGACTTCCGATCAATCTTTACTAAAGCTTTTCTGAGATATGCCGATTAAGGTATGCAAACTTCAGGTTAAGAGAGCTGACAGCGTAACTCCCTGAAAGAGAAAAACTGTTAAGGCTTCTAAATATCCGCGCTGTTCCAGACCGCCCAGCCGCTGTAGGTCAATTCCGACCATACAGCGTGTATCGGGCCTTTTATCAAAAGCTAAAGGGGGAAGTAGCATGAAAAAGATGATCGTGGCGTTGGCAGCACTGTGTCTGGTCCAGGCCGGGGTGGCGGGGGCCGAGGAGATCAAGGTCGGCGGCGGGGGGGCTCCCCTGGACGGCGCCTTGCGACCGGTCAAACCTTACTTCGAAAAGGCCACCGGCATCGCCATCAACCTCAACTTCTCCAGCGCGACCCTATCTTTCAAGCAGCTCATCGCCGGCGAGCTGGACGCCGCCACCGCCGGCGTTGCCTACCCGGACCTGCTGACCGCCATGAAGAACGAGAAGCTCGAGGTCCCGGACCCGTCCGCCTACCAGGCGACCATGCTCGGGGTGAGCAAGATCTTTACGGTGGTGCACAAGGAGAATCCGGTCGGCAAGCTCTCCAAGGAGCAGCTGCAGGGGATCTTCACCGGCAAGATCGTGAACTGGAAAGAGGTGGGGGGGAGCGACGCGCCGATCATCGTGGTGCTTTCCAAAATCAACCCGGCGACCAACGCCGCCTACCGCAAACTCGCCCTGAACGACCAGCCGTTTTTGGCCGACGTGCTCGACGCGGGGCGCTTCGAAGACGTGCGCGACAAGGTGGCCTCCACCCCCGAATCGATCGCCTTCGGGCCGACCAGCATGCTCGACACCTCGGTCAAGACCGTCGAGACCCCGGAGTTCTCGCGCCCGGTCAACCTGATCACCAAGGGGAAACCGAGCGCCAAACTGCAAAAGCTCATCGACTACATAAAGGGCGAGGGGAACAAGTACCTCAAGCTGTAAACCGCACCCAAGCGTACCACGGGGGTCTGCGGGCCCCCGACATCCTTGCCGCCCAAGGTCTGGAGTACTAAAGCAATGACTATCAAAACCAAACTCACCCTCAACGTAGTCATCGTCATCCTGGTCATCGCAGCGGTCGCGGTGACCAGCATCGTAGGGATGGGCTTCGTGAAGAGCCGCCTGCAGGATCTGACCCAGCGCAGCACCCCCTTCCAGATGCGCACCGTGGAGTTCCAGCGCGCCATCCAGGGGGCCACCGCCGACCTCACCAAGGTCGCCTCCGCCAAAAGCCGCAACGACTTCGCCGCGGCGAAGGCGGAGGCCGAGCGGGCGCTGGGCGAGGTGCAGGCCGGGCAGGCGGCCCTCAAGGAGCTTTCGGGGGACGCCCAGCTCGCCGCGCACGACGAGCTATCGGCCATAGCCGGCGAGCTCTTCAGCATCACCGACGGCAGGCTCAAGGCCGAGGAGGAGTCCCAGGCCGCGGCCCGCAACATCTCGGAGAAACTCGCCGAGACGAGTAACCGCCTAAAGGAGCTGGACAGCCGGATCAAGGGGCTGCAGTCCGGCGCCTCGAGCTCCTACACCAGGTCCGTGGACACCACCCGCGACGTCTCGGCCCGGGTGCACAACGTGGAGCAGCTGAAGCTCACCCTGAAGGACTTCCAGCTCGGCTTCTTAGAGGTCTTGAAGACCCAGAACAAGAAGGCGGTGCTGATCGCCCAGGGGAAGTGCAACTCGGCGCTCACCAAGGCCCAGCAAAACGACCTCATGAAGACCTCCGCGGCGCTGGCCGGCGATCTTAAGACCCTGAGCGTCAAGGTGCCTCTCTTCATCAAGGCCCAGACCCAGGTGGCCGGGCAGCAGGGGGCGGACACCGCGCAGCGCGACGCCCTGGCCGCCGAGGTGACCGACCGGCTGAACGCGGTCATGCTGACCGCGGAGCAGGAAGGGGCCATGGCCAACGACAACCTCTCCAACGAGACCCGCAAGCAAAGCGGCTACTTCGGCTCCAGCAACCTCGCCACCTCGATCATGGCCGAGAACTCGGAGCTCTTGAGCCTGGGGCTCAACGTGGAGGCGCTCGCCACCCGGGTCGCCACGGCGCGCTCGGTGAAGGACGTCGACCTTTTGGCGGGCGAGCTCTCCCGGGTCTTCGCCCGCGTCGAGGCGCTGCAGGCGGGGCTTGCCAGGTCGCTCACCCGACTGGGGGCCAAGCGGGAGATCGCCACCCTGAACGGGGCGGGCGGGGCGCTCGGGAGCGTCAAGGGGGTGCTCTTCGCCAAGGACGGCGTGCTCTTCAAGATGCGTAACCGCCTCGAGATGGAGGAGAAGGCGCAGGCCTCCACCCAGAAGCTGCGCGAGGTGGTGCGCAAGCAGTCGGAGAACGGCAAGAAGACGGTGAGCGCGGCGCAAGGGGACCAGGAGAAGGCGATCGCCTCGGTGAACCGCATGGTGCACTACTCGATCGGCCTCATCGGCGCCATCAGCCTGGGCGCGGTCCTCTTCGGCATCCTGTTCGGGGCCTGGGTTTACCGCTCCATATCGCGCCCCTTAAGCCAGCTGATCCAGGTCTCCCAGTCGGTCGCGCAGGGGGACCTGGCGGTCGAGATATCGGTCCACAGCCAGGACGAGATCGGCAAGGTGCAGGGGGCCATGGCGGAGATGGTGCGCAACCTGCGCGAGATGGTGGGAAAGATCATGGCGGCCACCGCCTCCCTGGCCCGCAACTCGCGGGAGCTCTCCGGCACCGCCGAGCTTTTGGAGCGCGGCTCGGAGGCCCAGACCGTGCGGGTGGACCAGTCGGCGAGCGCCATGACCGAGATGACCCAGACCACCGTCGAGGTCGCCAGAAACTCGAGCGACACCTCCGAGGCGGCCCTCAGCATGCGGCAGATCGCCGAGCAGGGGCAAAAGGCCATGCGGCACACGGTGCAGGAGCTCGCCGTCTTCGCCGACTCGGTGAAGGAGGCCGCCGCCAAGGTTGAGAGCCTGGGGCAGCAGTCCCAGGAGATCAGCAACGTGGTGACGCTCATAAACGACATCGCCGACCAGACGAACCTCTTGGCGCTGAACGCCGCCATCGAGGCGGCCCGGGCCGGCGAGCAGGGGCGCGGTTTCGCCGTGGTGGCCGACAGCGTGCGCAACCTGGCCGAGCGCACCACGGTGGCTACCAGCGAGATCTCCGAGACGGTGAAGACCATGCAGAACTCGGTCGCCGCCTCGGTTCGCTTCATGCAGGACGAGCGCAACTCGGTTGGGCGGGTGCAGGTCGAGGTGGACGAGACCCTGAAGGCGATCGGCGAGATCGTCAGCTACGTGGAGCGGGTGACCGACATGGTGCAGCGCATCGCCGTGGCCGCCGAGGAGCAGTCCTCGACGAGCGTCGAGGTCTCGGACAACATGGACGGCATCGCCCAGGTGAACCACGAGCTGAAAAGCTCCTGCGTCGACATCCAGCACTCCTCGAGCCAGCTCTCGCAGCTGGCGGGCGAGCTGGACGGGATGGTGGGGTGGTTCAAGGTGTAGCGCGCGGCGCGACAAGGGGAACGGAAAAGGCCCGGAGGCTAAGCGCTTCCGGGCCTTTTTGCGTCGGGGGAGGGAGCCTAGGCGAGGCAGAGGGCGGCGTAGACCCGCGCCGCCTCCAGCACCTCGGCAAAGGGGACCTGCTCCTCGGGGGTGTGGCAGACCTCCAGGGCGCCGGGGCCGAGGATGAGGGGGCGGCAGCCGGCGGCGTAGAAGAGGTTCCCGTCGGAGTGGGACCTGAAGGCGTCCAGCTTGAGCGGGAGCCCGAGCCTCGGGTAGAGCTCCTTCAGCGCAGCCGCCAGGTGGTTGCCGGTCCCCAGGTGGTAGCCGGACGAGGCGAAGTCGAAGTCGACGCTCACCTCGAGGCCGGGGATGTAGCGCTTAGCGCCGGCCACCAGAGTGCGGATCGCCTTTTCCAGCGCCGCGGGATCGCGCTCGGGGGGGAGGTGCAGGTCGATCCAGGCCTCGCAGCGGTCCGGGACCACGAACCCCTTCTGCGAGGAGCGCATCTCGCGGATGGAGTAGACGATCTCGCTCTCCTCGCGCCGAAAGAGCGCGTCGCTGCCCAGGTGCAAGAGCACCCGCAGCATGGACTCCACCGCGTTGTGCCCAAGCTCCGGGAGCGAGGAGTGGCTCTTCACGCCGTGGGTCACGAACCCCGCCTCGAGGTAGCCGTAGTGGGCGAAGCAGGCGGCAAGGGCGGTCGGCTCCCCGATCACCGCCCAGGGGGGGCGGCAGCTCTTAAGGAAGCGGGCGCTCCCGTCGCCGTTTTCCTCCTCGCCGATGGCGAACAAGAGCCCAACCGGCGGGCGCTCTGCCTCGGGAAGTGCCTGGGCGAGCGCAAGCCAGCACTCGAGCATGGCGGCACAGCCACCCTTCATGTCGGCGCTCCCGAGCCCGAAGACGGTCCCCCCCTCCTCGCGCGCCCCGAACTCCTCCAGGTCCCAGGCCGGGACCGTGTCTACGTGCCCCACCAGGTAAAGCCCCGGCTCCCCCTTACCCATGGTGGCGACCAGATTGTAGCGCTCTTCCTCCACCTCCTGGCGCTCGACGGCGAACCCCGCCTGTTTGAGCCGCTCCTCGAGGTAGAGCTGGATGTCCTCCTCCTTGCCCGAGGGGGAGTAGATGTCCACAAGCTCCAGGAAGCTCTCTTTGAGCCGCACCGGGTCGATGGCGGCCAGCACCCGCTCAAGACGCTCGTTCATGTTTCTTCACCGCCTTCTTCTTGTGCCTGCGCGACAGGTTGAGCGTCATGTAGACGTGCTCCTGGATGTTGTCGAAGCCGTGCTTCATAAAGAAGTTGATGGCCGGCTTGTTGTTGGCCGAGGTGTCGATGATCACCATGCGCACCCCCTGATCTTTCATGCGCCTGACGATCTCCTTGAAAAGCCGCTCCCCCACCTGCAGCTTCTGGAGCTCCCGGCGCACCCCGAGCCAGACCAGGTAGCCGTACTTCCAGGGGCTGTTGTGCTTTTTCACCGTGGTCCCCAGGGCGAAGCCGAGGAGCCGTTCCCCCTGCTCGGCCACGATGCACAGCTCGTTGTCCGAGTTGAAGAGGGTGGTGATCTCGTACTCGTCCCAGGTCCGGTACAGGCTCTGCGAGTACTCGGCGGTGAAGAGCTCCTCCCCGATGTGGAACACCTCGGAGAGGTCGTCGATGATCATCTCTCGAATGCGCAAGAGCTCTTCGCCGCTGTGGTTGTTTTCATGCATGCCGCTCTCCCTTCGGGTCGTTGAAGCCTTTGTTCATTATATCAGACTGGCACGACTTAGGCAGGGGGCCGGGAAGGGACCTTGCGGCCCCGGGCATTCGACCGCAACGCTCCAGATTCTCTAGTGATTACAATGAGTAATCCGCCAAGGGGGTGGCACGGCCGCCAGGGAGGGCGCGGGGGGCGCCGAGCTTTTTCCAATGAAAGTGTGGGCGGCGCACCTGCAGCGTCAAGGATAGGTGGTAGAATTGCAGCGTCCGGCGGGCGCCCACCCCCACCCGGCACTATTTTCCTCGCAAAGGCTGCCGCCATGTCCCGCTTCGCCACGCTCCCGCTCATCATCTGCACGCTTTTGCTCCTTTTGGGGGGGGCGGGGCGGGCATGCGCCGCCGACCCGGTGGCGCTCGAGGTGACCGGGGTCGAGGGGGACGCCCTCAAGAACGTGCAGCAGGCCCTGGCGCTCCCCCCCGGCCTGGTGCGGGACGGCAAGGTGGACCGGCTCTGGCTGGAGCGCTTCGCCGGGCGCGCGCCCGAACAGGTCCGGCACGCCCTGGAACCGTTCGGCTACTACCACGCGGTGGTCGGGGTCTCCATCGAGGAGAACCGCGGCCGGGGGCGCTACCGGCTCCTGGTGCGGGTCGCCCCGGGCGAGCCGGTGCGGGTGAGCCGGGTCGAGGTGTCGCTGAGCGGCCCCGGCGCCGGCACCGCAGAGCTGGTCGGCCTCTCCCGCGCCTTCCCGCTTGCCAAGGGGGACGTCCTCTTGCAGCCGGAGTACGACCGGGCCAAGGGGGGGCTCAAGTCGCAGGCGGTTTCGCTTGGCTACCTCGACGCCGACTACACCCGCCACGAGATCCGTATCGCTCCGGGCGAGCTGGAGGCCCGCATCGCGCTCACACTGGAAACCGGCCCGCGTTACTTCTTCGACGGGGTCAGCATCGAGGGGGCGGGGGACTACCCCGAAGAGTACCTGCGCCGCTTCGTCACCTTCAAGGAGGGTGAGGTCTTCTCCAACGCGAAGCTCGCCGAGACCCAGCTCAACTTCACCAACTCCGAGCGTTTCAAGCAGGTGGTGGTCAACCCGCAGAGGGACCTGGCCAGGGAGCACAAGGTGCCGGTCCAGGTGGTGCTCACCCCGGCGCCCCGGCGCAGCGTCCGGCCCGGGGTCGGCTACGGCACCGACACCGGGGCCCGCTTCACGGTCCGCTTCCGCGACTTGAACCTGTTCCACCTGGGGCACGACCTGGACCTGAACATCTACGCCGCTCAGCGCCTGCAGGGCTTTGCCGGCCGCTACACCATCCCGAGCCCCCGCGACATCAAGACCTCCACCATGTTCCAGCTGAACCTGCAGCAAGAGGACGTGGGGACCTACCAGAGCAAGCTGGTCGCGGTCGAGGTGGACCGTAACCGCAGCTTCAACCGGGGCGAGGTGGGGACCGCCTACGTGAAGGTCCAGGAGGAGCGGTTTACCATCGGTGGCCAGGACTCCTCCTCGCGGCTGGTGCTCCCGGGCTTCCGCTTCTCCAAGGAGTACTTCGACAACCTGGTTCGCCCCCACCGGGGCTACCGTTTCATGGTCGACCTGAGGGGGGCGCACCAGGCGCTCGGCTCCGACTCGGCACTGGCCCAGGGGATCGTCGAGGGGAACGCGCTCCTGCCGCTCCCCTGGCGCCTGGCCCTGCAGCTGCGCACCCGGCTGGGTGGGACGCTGCTCGCCGACCCCCTGGGGGACGTCCCCCCCTCCATCCGCTTCTTCGCCGGCGGTGACGAGAGCGTGCGCGGCTACAGCTACCAGAGCCTGGGGCCCCGCGACGCGAGCGGCCAGGTGGTGGGGGGGCGGCACCTGATCTTCGCCAGCGCCGAGCTGCAACGCTACCTCTTCGACAACTGGGGGGTCTCGACCTTCTTCGATACCGGCAACGCCTTCAGCGACCTGAACCGGATCAAGCTCTACCAGGCCCTGGGTATCGGGGTGCACTACTACACCCCGGTCGGGGGGCTGAACCTCTCCCTGGCCCATCCACTGGACAGCGGCTGGACCCGCTACCGCATCGTGTTCACCGTGGGGTTCCAGCTATGAAGCGGCTAGCGCTCTACCTGCCCCTCGCCGTGCTGCTCGCCCTTGTGACGCTCGCTGTCGGTTTCGCCTGGCTCGTCGGCACCGGCTCCGGGGCCCGCTTCGCCCTCGAGACCGGGGCTGGGGCGGCCGGGTACCGGGTGAGCGCCCAAAAGGTCGAGGGGCGCCTGTGGGACCGGCTGCACCTGGTGGGGGTGGCGCTTGCCAAGCCCAAGCTCTCGGTGGAGGTCCGGGAGCTCGACCTGGTCTGGCAGCCGCAGGAGCTTTTCAACTGGCGGCTTGCCGTGTCGCGGCTTGCCCTCTCCGGGGTGACCGTCCAGGATGACCTCCCCCCCTCCACGAAGGCGCCGCTGCTCTCCTGGCCCAGGCTCTCCGGGATGACCCGGCGCCTGAGCGGGCGCGTCGAGCGCCTGGAGCTCGCCCGGGTCAGCTACCGCAAACTCGCCCAGGACCCGGTGCTCGTAGAGCGCGCCGCCGCCTCCCTCGATTACCGCGAGGGGGAGCTCGGCGTGACGGGGCTCGTTGTGAAGCTCCCCCAGGGGCGGGCCACCGGGGAACTCGCCGCCGGGTTCTTCGCCCCGCGCCTCAAGATAGACCTGGCGCTGGTGCCCCAGGCACCGTTAAACGGCATGGACTCCTTTGCGCTGCAGGCGAGGCTTTCTGGGGGGCGGGGTCCGGAGCTTTTGGCGGGAAGCTTCGCAGCGGCGGGGAAGAGCCGCGGACGGCAGCGCCTGGAGCTAAGCGGCGGCCTCGCCGTGACCCAACACGCCTTCCTCTTGCGGGACCTGAGGCTGGTACGCCCCGGCGAACGTGGCACCCTCGGGGGAACGGGGAGCCTCACCCTCACAGCCGGCGCCCCCCTGATCGCCCTCGATCTCAACGCCCGGGACCTCGACCTGAACGAGTACCTGCACCGGCCGACCCGCCTTTCCGGAACGCTCTTTTTTTCCGGCACCTCGCAGCGCTACCGCGGCAGCTTCGACCTGAAAAACCGGGGACCCGGCTGGCAGAGCGCCGCCCTCGCCGCGCGCTACCAGGGGACCGCGACCACCCTCCGCCTGAGCCGTATCGCCGCTCAGGCCCTGGACGGCGCCCTCTCCGGGAACCTCGACCTCGACTGGCTGAAGGAGTTCACGGTGCGCGGCCGGCTGGCGGGGCGGGGGCTCAACCCGGCGCGGCTCGCCCCCGACTGGTCCGGAGAGGTAAACCTCGACCTGGCCGCGGACCTGGTCTTCCCGAAGAAAGGAGCGCCGCACGGCAGGGTGAACGGGCGCCTGCTGGAGAGCCGCCTGCACGGCCAGGAACTGCAGGGGGAGCTCGCGGCGGCCTTTGCCGGAGAGCGCCTCAGGGTGGACCGCCTGCTCCTTGCCGGGCGGGGCTTCGAACTGAAGGGATCGGGGGAACTCGATCAGCGCCTCGACCTGAGCGCGCGGGTGAACGACCTCTCGCGCCTGGTCCCCAACAGCGCCGGGAGCCTGAACGCCGACGCCTGGGTGCGTTGGCGCGACCGGCGCCTCTCCGGGAGTGCGACCGGAACGGGAGGCGGGCTGGCCGTCGCCGGCATCCGCGCCGCCCAGCTGAGCTTCGCGGCACTTCTGGGCGAGGCCCCCGCCTATCCCCTGCAGCTCTCCGCGGAGCTCACCGGGGTGGCGGTCGGCGGGTTCAGCGCACAGAACGCCCGGCTCCTCCTGGACGGCACCCTGGCAAGGCACACGCTTGCCGCGCAGCTCGCCGGGCCGCTTGCCTCGGCGCAGCTCGCGCTTTCCGGCGGGTACCAGGCGGGGACCTGGAGCGCCACCCTGAGCGAGTTCTCGGGACGCGACCAGGTCGGCCCCTGGCAGCTCGCCGCGCCGGCCCGGCTTACCATCGATGCCGAGCGGCTCTCGGTGTCGCCGCTCGTGTTGAACGGCCTCCCCCAGGAGCGCCTGGAGCTCTCCGGGGAGCTGAACCTGAAAGCCTCCACCGGCACCCTCGCCGGCGACTTCAGCCGGCTGAACCTGGCCCGCGCCAACGCCTGGCTCACCGGCGGCGAGCTCTCCGGTGCGAGCTCCGGAAACCTGAAGCTGACCCTCTTGCCCGGGCGCCGGGTGGCGGTCAGCGCCCGCCTCGAGGCCGCCGGCAGCGTTACCGCCAACAAAAAGACCCTCGGCATCGAGCGCTTGAGCGCCTCCCTGGAGGGCGGCGCCGCCGGGAGCCATGCCACCGTCGACCTGGCGCTTTCCGGCGGCCAGGGGACGGCCTACGCCGTCTTCGACACCCGGGTCCCCGCCGCGTTGGCGCTCCCCGACCAGGGGGAGCTGAGCCTGCGCGTCTCCCAGCTCGACCTGGCGCTCGCGGCCCCGTTCCTCCCCCAGGGGGTGCAGGTGACCGGGCGGCTCGCCGGGGTGACCAGCGGCCGGCTCAGGCCCGGGGCCCGGCTCGACCTCAAGGGGAACCTGGCCCTCTCCGACGGGCGCGGCTCCTGGATCAGCGGCGACGACTCCCTGGCGGCCCAGCTGCAGAAGTTCGAGGTGAACTTCGGCTGGCGCGCCGCCAAGGGTGCCCCCGGCCGCCTGCAGCTCGCCGGCGCGGCGGAGGCGAACGGGGTCTACCAGTCCCAGGGGCGCCAGCTCGCCTTCGAGCGCCTGGCGCTGCGCCTGGACGCCGACGACAAGGGGACCCGCGCTAGCGTGAACCTGGCCCTGGAAGGGGGGGCGGCGCTGCGCGGGAGCCTCTCCTCCAACTCGCCCGCGTCGCTCGCGCTTCCCGAGACCGGCGAGTTCGCCCTCGCCTGGGGGGGGCTCAAGCCTGAGCTTTTAAAGCCCTGGCTCCCCGGCTCGGTCAACATCACCGGGCTTCTGTCCGGCGAGGCGCGCGGCAGGCTCCTGCCCGGCCGGCGCCTGGAGGTCTCCGGTGCGGGCGAATTCTCCTCCGGGACGGCCGGCTGGCAGGGGAGCGCCACCCAGCTCACCGCGAAGCTCCGCTCGGCCTCGCTTAACTTCGACTGGCGCGGCGAGAGCTTCACCGGGAACCTCGACCTCTCGCTGGCCCAGTACGGCTCGGCGCAGGGGCGCCTGGCGCTCCCGATCCCGGCCCGGCTCCCGGTCACCCCGAACCCCTCCGGCCTCCTCAAGGGCTCCTTGAACGGCCGGCTCCGCGAGCAGGGGCTCTTGACCTCGCTCTTCCCGGGGCTCGCGCAGGAGACCCACGGCGACCTGGAGGTTGCCCTCGCCCTGGCCGGCACCTGGGGGAGTCCGAACCTGACCGGCGGGGTGACGCTGGCCAACGCCGGCGCCTACCTCCCCAGCGCCGGGATCCGGGTCGAGGAGCTGGGACTCAAGGCGGCACTGGGCAACGACGAGGTGCGCATCGAGGGGATCACGGCGAAGTCGGGGCCGGGACGGCTCGAGGGGAACGCACTCCTGCGGCTTAAGGGGTGGCAGCTGGCAAGCTACAGCGCCGTCCTAAGCGGCGAGCGTTTCCAGACCGTCTACCTTCCCGAGCTGCAGCTTTTGACCTCCCCGCACCTGCGCATCGAGGGGGAAGGTACCCGGGTCGCCATCCGCGGCGACATCGTGGTGCCGGAGATGCTCATCTCCGGACCCCCGACCCGCTCCGCCGTGGGGACCAGCCCCGACGTAGTCCTCGAGGGTGCACCGGCCGAAACGGCCGCGGCAGGCAAGAAGTTCCCCCTCGAGGTGGAAGGGGAGATCCGGCTCGCCCTGGGGAACAAGGTGCAGGTGAAGGCGGAGGGGATCGACGCCACCCTGGGAGGGGAGATGAATCTCGCCTTGTCGGGACTCGAGCGCATCACCAGCCGCGGCGAGATCCGGGTGGTCAAGGGGCGCTACCGTGCCTACGGGATCGATCTCGACATCGTGCGCGGCCGGCTCTACTACGTGAACGACCCGGTGGAGCGCCCGACCCTCGACATCCTGGCGCTGCGCACCGTGGCCGACGTGAAGGCGGGGGTGACGGTCGCCGGGCCGCTTGGGTCCCAGGTGGTGAAACTCTACTCGGAGCCGGCGCTTCCCGACGTCGACATCATGGCTTACATGGTGCTCGGCCATCCGCTGGGGGCGGGGAGCGGCGACCAGGCGAGCCTCGTCGCCGGAGCGGCCAGCTCGCTCCTCTCCCTCGGCCAGTCCGAGTCGCTGCAGGAGCAGATCAAGGACCGCCTCGGGCTGAGCGTCCTGGGGCTGCAGACGGTGGACCAGGCCAGCGCCGGGCGCATGGGGTACAAGGAGATCTCGGTCACCCCCTCGGGCCTCGCCCCCCGCACCCAGACCACCGGCGAGTCGCTCTTGACCGTGGGGAAATACCTCACCCCGAAGCTCTACTTAAGCTACGGGCGCTCGCTGGTTACCGGAGGAAATCTCTTCCAGTTGCGCTATGACATCTTCCGGCACTGGCAGATCGAGACCCAAAGCGGCAGTGAAAGCGGCGCCGACATCTACTACAAGGTCGAGTTCGACTGATCTTGAGCGTGAGCGGACTGGATCTTCCTGGGGAGCCCGTGACAAAAGTCCGCGGCAATTTAAGCGCATCCTTGCCAAAGAGCAATCAGCCGTCATACTTTGAGCGACGGACCCTTACTTCCCGCAAACGATGTGAGAGGAGGATCGCCATGAAATGCCCGGTATGCAAAAACCAGCTACAGACCGCCACCAATCTCCATTCAGATGGATTCACCGAGGGGATCACCGAATGCAGCGTCTGCGGTGCTGCCTGGTCGGTGAACCACGGCGTCACCGAGATCATCAAGGACCCGCAGCTTGAGTCGTTTCTGGAGGCGCAGACCGAGTGCGTCGAGGGTGACGACTACGGTCTGGAGGGACGCGACAAGTAGCCCCCGCGCCCATAGCCGCTATCACGGAAACGCCCCCTTCCTCGCACGAGAGAGGGGCGTTTTCCTTTGCCCATCCTGATTGACACCCCGCCGCTTTGCGGGTAACCTGACCCGCCAGCTACCCCGAGGTGAACCTCATGACAACACTCAATCTGATCGGCTGCGGCGCGGTGGGGCGAACCCTCGGGCGTCTTCTCAACGAGGCCCGGCTCTGCGAGGTCCGGGACATCCTGACCCGCTCGGCCGAGTCCGGGACCGACGGGACGCTCTTTATCGGTGCCGGCCGTCCGGTGCGCGATTATGCGCAGCTCGCCCCCGCCGAACTCTACCTGATCGCCGTTCCCGACGACGCCATCGCCGGATGCGCCGAGCGTTTGGCCGCCTCGGGAAGGCTCCGCGCGGGGTGTGTGGTCTGCCACCTAAGCGGTGCGCTCTCAAGCTCCGTCCTCGCGCCGGTTGCCGCGGCAGGGGCCCGCATCGCTAGCCTGCATCCCGTGCGCAGCTTCGCCGATCCTCTACGCGCCGTTCAGGACTTTCCCGGAACGTGGTGCGCTGCGGAAGGTGATTCCGAGGCACTGGAACTGCTGCAACCCATCTTCGGCGCGCTCGGCGCCCAGCTCTTCCCCATCGATCCCGCCTTCAAGAGCGTCTACCACGCCGGGGCCGTGCTCGCCTGCAACTACCTGCCGGTATTGGTGGAACTGGGGCTGCGGGCCTTCGGCCGGGCCGGCGTGGGGCCCGAGGTCGCGCGGCAGGTACTCGAGCCGCTGGTTTCGGGGACAGTGGATAACATCTTCCGGATGGGCACGGCAGGAGCGCTCTCCGGCCCAATCGCCCGGGGCGACCTGGGGACGGTGACGCGCCAGCTTGCCGCCTTGAGCGAGTGGGATCCCTCGGTCGCGGAACTCTACCGGCAGCTGGGGCTGGTCGCCCTGGAACTCTCCGGGCAGAAAGAGGGCGCACCGCCGCAGCGGCCGGCCAAATTGGGGGGGCTGTTGGAAAACGGCCCTCTAAAGGGCTGAGAGGAACAAGGCAGATTGGGGGGGGCGGACCGTCGGCCGCTGAGTTTTGGAGTTGGTGTGTTGAGGGGCTCGCGCGCACGCGAGAGGATAGTTTCGGGGCGCCAGGGCGCCCCGAAACCGTTTTCCGACTGGTCTAGAAGCTTTCGAACTGGTCGTCCACCTCACACATGATGAGGGTGGCTCCGTGGCTCCCCGAGTGGGTGAGCTTGGCGGCGGGCGGGGCCCCCTTTTTTAACACCGTTTTGGCGGCCGGCTTCGCCCCCTTGCCGGTCCGGCTCCCCTTCCCCTGGCCGATGTCGAAGTACTCGACGGTCTCCTGGAGCTGTTCGGACTGGCTGGAGAGCTCCTCAGCGGTCGAGGACATCTCCTCGGCGGCCGCTGCGTTTTGCTGGATCACCTGGTCCAGTTGCTGGATCGCCTTGTTGATCTGTTCGGCACCGCTGTCCTGCTCGCGGCAGGCAGCCGAGATCTCCTGCACCAGCTCGGCGGTGCGCTGGATGTCCGGGAGCATCCGGGTCAGCATGTCGCCCGCCTGCTCGGCCACCTCGACGCTGGTCGAGGAGAGCTCGGAGATCTCCGCCGCCGCCTTCTGGCTCCGTTCGGCAAGCTTTCTCACCTCGCTCGCCACCACCGCAAATCCCTTGCCGTGCTCGCCGGCGCGGGCCGCTTCGATGGCTGCGTTCAGTGCAAGGAGGTTGGTCTGGCGGGCGATCTCCTCGATGATGGAGATCTTGCCGGCGATGTCTTTCATGGCCGCCACGGTCTGCAGTACCGCCTTTCCCCCTTCCTGGGCGTCCGCCGCCGATTTCACCGCGATCTTCTCGGTCTGCAGCGCGTTGTCCGCGTTCTGCCGGATGTTCGCCGACATCTCCTCCATGGCCGCGCTCGCCTCCTCGGCGGCGGCCGCCTGCTCGCTCGCCCCCTGGGAAAGCTCCTCGGACCCCGAGGACATCTGCTGGCTCCCCGCTGCCACGTTGTCGGCGGCACCTTTTACGTCGCTTACCACCTCGAAGAGCTTCGCGACCATGGTGGAGAGCGAGCGCATCAGTTCGTCGCTGGGGGAGCGCTCGGCCAACTGCACGGTCAGGTTGCCGCCGGCCACCTGCTTGGCGGCCTCGGTGATCTTCTCGGTGGAGTCGATGAGGACGTTCAGGTTGTTCTTGATCTCGTTGAAGTCGCCGCGGTACTCCTCGCGGATCCTGGGGGGCATGTCCCCCTTGGAGATCCGCTCCACGTACTCGGCGGCCACGTTCAAGGGGCCGATCACGGCGTCGAGGGTCTGGTTCACGCCGGAGATGATGGTCTTGAAGTCCCCCTGGTGGCGCGAGGCGTCGGCGCGGGTGGCGAGCTTCCCGGCGACCGCGGCCTCGGAGAGCATGATGCCGTCCTTGATGAGGGCCTGAACCGCCAGGACCATCTGCTGCATGGCCCCCTGCAGTATCCCGGTCTCGTCTTTTCTGCTGGAGTCGAGCTGGACCTCCATGTTGCCGGCGGCGATCCGGTTGGCGGCGCTCACGCAGGCGTTGATCGGGCCGGTGATGATGCGGCTGATCAAGAGCCCCAGGCAGATGGCGAGCAGCACACCGCCAAAGACGACACCGGTCATAAGGCGCGCCGCGGCGACCGCCAGGGCCTTGTTGGCCTCGCCGGTCTGCTTGGCCTGTTTCACCTTGCTGTCCTGCAGCTTGTCGATGATCCCCTTCTCGGAGTTGGCCGCCTTGCGCCCCTCGCCGTTGATGAGCGCCATCGCCTCCTTGTCCTTCTCGGCCATGGCCAAGGGGACCACACGGTCGATGACCGCGCCGTAGGCCGCACGGCTTTTCTTGAACTCCTCGAAGAGTTGGCGCCCCTCGTCGGAGAGGATGGTCTTCTCGAAGGCCGCCGACTTCTCGCTGATCTCGCCGCGCAGTTTCTTGATCGCCTCGAGGTACTGGGCCTTTTCCTGTGGGTTGTTGGTCTCCACCATGGCGCGTATGGTGATGCGCACCTGCTGGAAGGAGACCGCCATGTCGCCCAGTTCCGCCAAGGGGAGTGTCACCCTCTGGTACATCGTGTCGCTGGCCTGCTCGATCTGGTTGATCTTACTGATGCCGAACCACCCGATGAAACCGGCGATGAGGGCGACGGCCAGAAACCCCGCCAAGAGTTTCACACCCAGTTTCAGGTTTAAAAACCAGTTCATCTCAATCCTCCCGATTCTTTATTGATACAGAGCGTTGTGCTTTCCTTGGGAAGGCCGGGCTGTGCCAGTGCAATCGCACAGCTTCCCGACTCTGTGATTGGTATCGACAGAGAAACCGGTAATGTTGAGGGTATTTCTCAGGGGTGAGCTTAATATAATGTGTGAGTGGATTAACGGGGGCGGGGTGCTGTGGAGGGGAGTGGCGGGGGCGCCTCCTCCCCCCGCTTCGGTCCGAAAGGGGGGGAGGGGGCGGGCCTGTTACCAGGAACGGTTCCCCAGCTGTTTAAGCTTTCGGTACATGGTGGCGCGCGAGATCCCCAGGCAGCTGGCCACGGCGTTTACGTCGCCGCTGGCGCGCTTGAGGACCGCCGCGATGTGCTGCTCCTTGATCTCGCTCATGGTGAGCAGGGGGTGGCTCCCGCGGGCCTTGAGGGCGGGCTTGAGCCAGTTGAAGTGCTCCGGGCCAAGCGGCGCACCCTGTGAGACGATGAGCCCCTGCTCCAGGGCATTTTTGAGCTCGCGCAGGTTGCCGGGCCAGTGGTACCCCTTGAGGGTGGCGAGTGCCTCCTCGCCGATCGAGGCCTGGGGCCCGCGCAGCTCGTCCAGAAGAAAGCGCACGATGTTGGGGAGCTCGCGCAGCCGCTCCCTAAGGGGCGGTATCCTCAACACGCTGCCGCTTACGAAGTAGAGGAGTTCCGGGAGAAAGTAGCCGGCGCCGACCAGGGCGTCGAGCTGGCGGTTGGTACTGGAGATCAGCTGGAACGGGACACCCGGGCGGGCGCTGAGCGCCGCGAGGAGTTCGCCCTGTACGGCGAGGTCAAGGTCGCCGATCTCGTCGAGAAAGAGGGTGCCGCCGGCCGCCTGCGCCAAAAGCCCCGGCTTCGACTGCGCGCCTGAGCGGCTGCCGAAGAGCTCCGTGCGCACCAGCTTGCCGGGGAGCCCGGAGCAGTTCAAGGCGACAAAGGGGCGGTTGGCGCGGGAGCTCTTCTGGTGGATCCATTTGGCGAGCAGTCCCTTGCCGGTTCCGGTCTCGCCGGTAATGAGGACCGGCGCGCTCCCCGCGGCCGCCTGGGCCGCCAGTTCCAGGCAGCGCCGGGCCGCCGGGCCGGTACCGAAAAACCGTTCCTCGATGCGCCGCGCCTGGTTTCTCCCGGCGGCGCGCGGCGCCTTGCGGGCCTCGTCCGCCAAAAGGGTCCTGAGCGTGTCGCTGAGTGCCTCGAACTCCACCGGTTTCCCCAGCACGTTGTCGGCGCCGCAGCGCACCGCGTCGACCGCGACCTCGATCTCCTCGCTGCCGGTGAGGACCACGATGGGAAGGTAGGGGTCGTAGACCCTGACCGCCCTGATGAACGCGGAAGCCTTGCCGAAGGCGCGGGAAACTCCCAGCACGACGGCATCGAAGCGGCGCGCCAGGACGTCCTCCTCGGCGTTGGCCAGGTTGCTGGCCACGCTGACCGCAAAGCCCACTTCGGAGAGGGACCTGACGATGCCGAGGCGGTTGGAGGTGTCATCTTCGATCAGCAGGATCTTTTGCTTCATGGTGCTCTCCACGTGCCGGCCCTGTTCGATTAAACTGGCCTCTGGCCGGTGTTTCGGACGATCTGGTCCGCGTTGCAAGCTAAAGTGTAGCGGGTATTTCCTTATAGGCTAGGGGGAAAACACTATGATGCGGTATACACTTTGTTTTGTTTTTAAAACTGCGGTGCTTCAACTCTTTAAATCTGTTTTTGTTGTGCTGAACCCCTGGCTAAACTCTCTTAAATTGAGGCCTGCATTAGCTCCTGATTTGAGTAGTGTCAGCCGGTCCTTGATGGCCAGTCAGTTAAACTCTTGCCTGGTCTCTCACTCGCCATTTTCCCGTCGCTCACTTGAGCAGCTGGAATAAATGAGATAGAATCTGGCGACTCGCGAGCCGCCTGCGCCAGGAGCCGGACCCGGGAAGCGCTCTCAAAATCCCGAAAAACCGTGCGCGTTAGCGGGGTTCTGCTTGACGGCCTGCCGCCCTTCACTGTATGGTGTAAACAAATTTTATGTTTGGTTATATCAAACAGGAGGCGCGTCATGAACATTCTGGCCATCGACCCTGGCTCCACCTCGACCAAGGTCGGGGTGCTCTACGAGGGGCGGACCCTGAAGGCGAACCTGGAGCACCCGCGGGAGGAGATCGACCGTTTCGTGAGGATTGGCGATCAGTTCGCGTTCCGTTTGGAGTGCATCGACAGGTACCTGGAGAGAGAGGGGCTTGCCGCTGTTGCCTTCGACGCCGTGGTCGGACGCGGCGGCCTGTTGCGGCCGGTCGAGGGGGGTGTCTATCTGGTCAACGAGGCCCTGGCCCACGACCTGAGCGTCGGGGTGAGCGGGGAACATGCCGCGAACCTCGGTGGTATACTTGCGCGCAGCGTGGCCCAGCGCAGCGGCGCGCCGGCGTTCGTGGTCGATCCGCCGGTCTTGGATGAGCTCTGGCCGGTGGCCCGGGTCTCGGGACTCGCCGGGATCAATCGGCGCAGCATGTTCCACGCGCTGAACCAGAAGGCAGCGGCCCGCGACGTGGCCCAGGAACTCGGCCGCCCCTACCAGGAGCTGAACCTGATCGTGGTGCACATGGGGGGTGGCATTACCGCAGGCGCCCACTGCAAGGGTCGGGTGGTGGACGTGAACAACGGCCTGAACGGCGACGGGCCGCTCGCACCCGAGCGGACCGGCGGCCTCCCGGTGGTCGGGGTGCTGGAGCTTTTGGAGCGGGGCGTCTACACGATCCCGGAACTGAAGGCACTCGTCGCCCGCAAGGGGGGGATCTACTCGTACCTGGGGACCGTGGACCTGCGCGAGGTGGAAAGCCGGATGGCCGCAGGGGATGCCGAGGCGGCTTTGATCTTCGAGGCCATGGCCTACCAGATCGCCAAGGAAGTAGGGGGGCTCGCGGCCGCCCTGGACGGGGCGGTGGACGGCATCGTCCTGACCGGCGGCCTCGCCCGCAGCCAGAGCTTGGTCGCGGCGCTCTCCGCCAAGGTCCGTTTCATCGCGCCGCTTTTTCTGCGCCCCGGCGAGTTCGAGCTCGAGGCGCTCATCGGCGGCGCACTGAGGGTCTTGACCCGGCTGGAAGAGGCGCGGGTCTACCCGGGGAGGGAGGCATGAAGATCGGTCGCCACCTCAAGGAGGTGCTTAAGCTAAAGGGGGTCTCCCTGGAGAGCGTGGCCCAGGCGCTCAACTGGAACCGCGGCACCCTGGAGAGTGTCCTCGCGGACCAGCTCGCCCCCTCCATCTCGGAGCTGCTCCGGCTGGCCACCCTGCTCGGCGTCGGGATCTCCCGGCTCCTCTACGGCAAGGACCAGGTGGAGCAGAAGGCGCTCAAGACCAGCAAGAACGAGCGGGTCGGCGTCACCCGGCGCGACTTCCTGCACTACGAGAGCCTGGCCCCCGCCTTTGCCGGGCGGCACCTGGAGCCCTTCATCGTGGATATCTTCCAGGAGAGAAGCCAGGAGCTCGACGTAAGCCGCCACCCCGGCGAGGAGTTCCTCTTCGTGCTGGAAGGGGAGCTCGAGGTGACCGTGGGGGAAACCCCCTACCGGCTGGAGCCCGGCGACTCCTTCTACTTCGACTCGGTCCTGCCGCACACCCTGAGGGCCATCACCGAGAAGGCGCGCATGGTGGCGGTCATCTACAAGAGCGAGTCGATGCTGAACCTCACCCAGGGGCGCGGCATGAAGAGCCTCATCGAGGCGGCGCAGCTTTTGCCCCGGCAGAACGTGGTCCTGGTCTGCCCGGACCCGGTGTCGCTCTCGGCGGTGAACAAGGGGATCGAGGAGGGGATCATCGAGCGCGCCTTCCTGGTGGGGAGCGTCGAGCGCACCCGCAGTAAGTGCGCGAACGAGCTCCTCTACCTAAAGCGCTACGAGTACCTGGAGGTCGAGGCGGAGAGCGAGCGCTACGAGGAGGAGGCGGCGCGGGCCGGGGTCGGCCTGATCCGCGCGGGGAAGGGGGACATGCTCATGAAGGGGAGCATCAACACCGCCCCCTTCATAAAGGCGGTCCTGAACCGGGAGCACGGCATCGGCACCGGGCGCCGGCTCTCCATCGTGAGCATCTTCGAGCTCCCCGGCGTGGACCGGCTGGTGTTTCTCACCGATCCCGGGATCAACCCCGAGCTCTTCCTGCACGACGACCCCGCCTCCGGGGTGGACATCATCGAGAACGCGGTCGACGTGGCGCGCGCCCTCGGGGTGGAGCGCCCCAAGGTGGCGCTTTTGGAGGCAAACGAGGTCCCCTCGGCGAAGATCCCGACCACCCTCATGGAAAGGAGCCTCTCGGAGCGGGAGTGGGCGCTCGCCGACGTGTACGGGCCGCTCTCCTACGACCTCGCGCTCTACCCGCAGGCGGTCGCCAAGAAGGGGCTCACCGGAAACCCGGTGGCAGGCCAGGCCGACATCCTGGTGGTGCCGCACATCTCGGGGGGGAACTTCCTGTACAAGAGCTGGGTGTTCACCATGGGGGCCGAGGTGGCCAACGTGGTCCTGGGGGCCCGGGCACCCATCATCCTCACCTCGCGCAGCGACTCGGACCTCACCAAGTTTTTGACCATCAGCGCGAGCGCGCTCTACAGCCACTTCCTGAACCGAGGGGAGGGGGAGGGGAGCGCCGACGCCGCGCTGCCGGCGCCGGCACCCTAGGAGGCGCGTGATGTCGCAAAAGACCCTCATCATCGGGCACCGGGGCTCCCCGCGGGAGGCCCCGGAGAACACCTTGGGCTCCTTCCGGCTCGCCTTTGCCGAAGGGGCCGACGGGATCGAGACCGACTTCCGCCTCTCAAAAGACGGCGAGATCGTCTGCCTGCACGACGAACGCACCGCCCGGACCGCCGACGCCGACCTGGTGGTGGCGCGCTCCTCCTTCGGCGAATTGCGCCACCTGGACGCCGGCGCCTGGAAAGGGGAGCGCTGGCGCGGCGAGCGGATCCCGAGCCTCGCCGAGGTGCTGGAGGAGATCCCCGCGGGGAAGCTCTTTTTCATCGAGATAAAGTGCGGGACGGAGATCCTCCCGAGGCTGGAAAACACCCTTTTGGGATCCGGGTTCCCTGCCGATAAGGTGAGGATCCTTGCCTTCAGCGCCGAGTTGATCCGCGCCGTAAAGGAGCGTCTCCCCGGGTACCGGGCCTGCTGGCTCACCGACTACCGCTTTCGGGGGAGCTGGCACCCCGAGCCCCGGCAGGTGCTGGAGACCCTGAGAGCCTGCCGGGCCGACGGTCTGGCGAGCCGCGAGCGCAGCGTCCTGGACCGGGAGTTCGTGGCCGAGCTCAGGCGCGAGGGGGAGGAGATCCACGTCTGGACCGTGGACCGCGTCCGGCAGGCGCGCCGGCTCCTCGAACTCGGGGTGGATTCCATCATGACCAACCGGCCCGGGTGGCTGCGCCAGAACCTGGACCGCTAGGGGGTGCCGGACCCGCCCGGCAAACCTCACAACCGCAACCGGGATGAGCCCATGAACCGCAACGCCTACCTTGCCACCGGCCGGATGATCGCCTTAGCCGAGAGCTTCTCCAAGCTCAGGGTGCGCCTGCACGGCGAGGAGAACATCCCCAAGGGCTCCATCATCTTCGTGGTGAACCACTTCACCCGCATCGAGACCCTGCTGCTCCCCTACCACATCTACCAGCTGACCCACACCCCGGTCTGGTCCCTGGCCGACGCTTCCCTCTTCGACAGTCCCCTGAAGGTCTTTCTCGACCTGATGGGTGCGGTCTCCACCAGGAACCCGCACCGCGACCGCACCATCGTGAAGTCCCTTTTGACCGGCGAGGCCAACTGGGTCATCTTCCCCGAGGGGCGCATGGTGAAGGACAAGGGGGTCTTCCGCCGGCGCCTGTTGCTCAAGCCGCGCGGCGAGCGCCCCCACTCCGGCGCGGCGACCCTCGCCCTGCGTACCGAGTTCTACCGCCAGCGCCTGGGGTACCTGGCCCGGCAGAACCCGGCCGAGCTCGAGCGGCTGCGCGGCCTGTTCCAGATCGGCGACCTCGGGCCGGTGCTCGCCGGTGCCTGCTGGATCGTCCCGGTGAACCTCACCTACTACCCGATCCGGGCCCGCGAGAACGTGCTGAGCACCCTGGGAGACCTCTTCCTGAAGGACCTCTCCCCCCGCCTCAAGGAGGAGATGCTCACAGAGGGGAGCATGATCTTCTCGGGGGTGGACATCGACATCCGCTTCGGGGAGCCGCTCGATCCGGGTACCTTCCTCTCAACCCCCGGCATCCGTGCCGACATCGGCTCGGCCGCCCCGATCGACTTCGACGACGAGCTCCCCTCGCTCCCCGAGTTGAGGCGCGCCGCCAACCGGCTGATGCTGAGCTACATGAGTGCGATCTACGAGCTCACCACGGTGAACCACGACCACCTCTTCGCCTCGCTATTGCGCGCGCTCCCCTTGAAGACCATCCGCGAGGATGACTTCAGGCGCAAGGTCTTCCTTTTGGCCGCCGAGCACCTCAAGGCGAGCCAGGTCACCTGTCACGACAGCCTCGGGACCGGGCAGATCCCGCTTTTGACCGACGACCGCTACCACAAGTACCGCGACTTCGTGATGCTCGCCATCGAGACCGGGGTGCTGACCCGGCACGGCGGGGTGCTCACCAAGGACCGCTCCAAGTTTTCGGCCCCCTTCGACCTGCAGCGGGTGCGCATCGAGAACCCGCTGGGGGTGATCGCCAACGAGGTGGTGCCGCTCACCCAGCTGCAGCGCGAGGTGCACCTGACCGCCTGGCAGCCCAACTGGCTGGTGAAGAGCCGGGTCGCCTCTCTCCTGGAGCGGCAGGCCCTGGACCAGTACGAGGCGGATTACCGGGAGTACTACCGGGCGGGGGAGTCCAAGGAGCGCTCGGTGGGAACGCCGGTTTTGCGCCGCGGGCGCACCCGGCGCCTCGGCGTCGTGCTGGTGCACGGGTTTTTGTCGGCCCCCCAGGAGGTGTCGGAGCTGGCAAGCTACCTGAACGCGCGGGGGCTGTGGGTCTACCAGGTGCGCCTTAAGGGGCACGGCACGGCGCCCGAGGACCTGGCCGGGCGCCACGGCCGGGAGTGGGCCGATTCGGTGGACCTGGGCTACGCGCTCATGAGCGCCATCTGCGACCGGGTGGTGCTCGGGGGGTTCTCCTTCGGAGGGGGGGTGGCCCTCGACTGTGCCAGCCGGGTGGAGGGGGTGGCCGGGGTCTTCGCGGTCTGTCCCCCTCTGCAGCTCATGGACATCTCCTCGCGTCTCACCCCGGCGGTCGCGGCCTGGAACCGGGTCATGGACCTGATCAGCTACCAGGACGCCAAGATGGAGTTCGTCCCGACGGTCCCCGAACGCCCGCAGATCAACTACTCCCGGCTGCCGGTGGCGGGGCTTAGGCAGATGGGGCGTTTCATGAAGGAACTCGAGGCGAAGCTGGGGCAGATCCAGGTGCCGGTCGAGGTGCTGCAGGCCGACCGGGACCCGGTGGTGGACCCGCGCGGGTCGGCACGCCTGTTCAACCTCTTGGGGAGCAGCCAGAAGAAGTACCTGCGCTTTGCGCTGGATCGCCACGGCATCCTGGCCGGGCCCGGTGCGGAGGAGGTGCACGCCGCCATCGGCGCGTTTATCGGGAAACTGATGGGAGGGCTTCCCGAACCGGAACAAGGCTCCTGAGGCGGACGCCGCCTCCCTCCGCACGGGAGGCAGGCTTACCGGAAGAACTGCTGAAGCCTAGGCATTTCCAAAACTGGCGGGATCTGCTACAACGGTGGCTATGACTCTTTCGGGACGGCATGCGGACATTCTCAGGCGCGGTCACTGGATCTTCGATCTGGACGGGACCCTCACCGTGGCGATCCACGACTTCGCCAGCATCAGGAAGGCGCTCGGGGTGCCACCGGGCGGCGACATCCTGGAGCACCTGGAGGCGCTCCCCCTGGAACAGGCCCGGCTCATGCGGCAAAAGCTGGTGGCGATCGAAGAGGAGCTGGCGGGGCGTACCGAGGCGGCCTGCGGGGCCGTTGGGCTGGTGCAGAAGCTCCACGGGCGCGGCACCCGGCTCGGGGTGCTGACCCGGAACACCCGGGACAACGCGCTCGCCACCTTGCGGCGCATCGGATTGCAGAATTTTTTTGCGGAGCGGGATGTGCTGGGGCGTGAAGAGGCCCTGGCCAAGCCCGATCCGGACGGGATCTACCGGCTGGCCAGGGAGTGGGGAGTGCCCCCGTCCGCCCTGGTGATGGTGGGAGACTACGGATTCGATCTTGAGACGGGCCGGGCTGCGGGCGCCGCCACCATCCACGTCGATACCAGCCGTGCCTTTCGCTGGCCCGAACTGACCGATATCGCGGTGGGGAGTCTGGCGGAGCTGGCGCTGGCCCTCCCGGAGTTGCCGGTCAGGCCATGCTCTCCAGTTCGTGCTCGGTGATCTGGACGATCTCGTCGTAGATGGCGACCATGACGTGCAGTTCGCACCACTTGGCCGCCACACGGCGCATCAGGTAGCAGGCGTTCACCATGACCCCCGACAAAAGCAGTATCCCCAGGGTGCGCTGCTCTTCCATGGAGATGAGCATGACGGCGTAGGCCGCGAGGCAGAGCATAGTGCCGAGCCAGGCGATCTCCGGACCCTTGAAGGGGTTGCGGGTAACCGTCGCGAGGTCGATGTAGTAGCGGGTCATGCCGCAGATGCGCTGCAGGTACTCGGCGATTTCCCAGCGCTGCTGCTTTAGGTAGATGCAGGCCAGAAAGTGGCTGCTGGCGCTCTCCTTCCCACGTACCATCCGCTCGGTGACGTAGAGATCTATGGCTTCATCGACGGAGTCTTTTTTCATGATCAGTCCCTCCGGTCTCCCCGCCGCTTCCCGCCGGTACGCCGTCAACTAATGAAGCTCAGGAAGCGGGTAGCCCCGGCTCAAGCGCCGATCGCCATGGGCCGAAATCTATCCCTTATGACATCAATGGCTTAGCGGGCTAAACGGGCTCCGCCGCGGCGCTTGCCGGCTGCCGCAGCGAGGCGCTTTTCTGATTAAACTATGAAAGAAAAGAGTTACCCTGTCAACCGTCTGACGGGTAGCGGCACCCGGCGTGCTTTGCCGCAGCAACTCCGCCGGCCAAGCGATGTGTTGACAAGGCGCGAAGCCTGCCGTACCCTCGCAGCTGCTCTGGCCGGCAAGGGAGTGAACCGCAACGACAGAAGGGGTGGCTGGTGAAGAGAAGGGGAATGAACAGGTGAGGGTGCAAGGGGTCATCGTATCGCACTACGGGATCGCAGTCGAGGTGCTCTTCGGCGACGGCGCGCGCCGCATGGTGAAGGTGAAGCGCAACTCGGGGCACGTGGTTGGGGACCGGGTCGAGGTGACCGGCGAGGTGCTGGCACGCCTCCCCCGAAAGACCGAACTGCAGCGCCGGGATGCCCGGGGCGGCATTCACCTGGTTGCCGCCAACCTGGACGTCTTGGGGATCGTGGTGGCCCCTTCCTCTCCGGCCGGCTTCACCGACCGGGCCATCGTGGCGGCCCGGGCTGCCGGACTGGAACCCTTCCTGGTGGTCAACAAGTTAGATCTTCCGGAGGGTGAGGAGGTCGCCGGAACGGTGGTCCCGCTCTACCGGGAGCTGGTGCTGGTGTTCGCGCTCAGCGCCGCTACCGGCAGCGGACTCGAGCCGCTGCGCGAGTTCCTGCGCAACGGGCACCGCGGCGCCTTCGTCGGGAGCACCGGCGTCGGCAAGAGCTCGCTTTTGAACGCCCTAGTCCCCAACCTCGACCTGAAGGTGGCGGAGGTAAGTGAACACAAGTACCAGGGGCGCCACACCACCACGGTCTCCTCGCTGCACGCGCTGCCGGGCGGAGGAGAGCTGGTCGACACCCCCGGCTTCCGCGACTTTGGCCTGGTGGACATCACCTGCGAGCAGCTGGCCGAGTTTTTCCCGGGGTTCGAGGCCCTGGAGCGGCAGGGGTGCCGGTTCCACAACTGCCGGCACCGCAGCGAGCCGGGGTGCGCAGTCTCAGTGCTCGCCGCCTCGGGCGCGCTGAATGCGGAGCGCTACCGGACCTACCTGGAGCTGCTCGACGAGGTCGAGGCCGCCGAGGAGGCCGCGCAGCGCCGCGGCTGGAAGAAGTAACCCGCACCAAGCGACAGATAACTGACTTTTTGCAACAAAGGGAACCGGAAGATGGCACAACCGTGGAAAATACTGGACAGCGTGGCGACCGCCGAGGGGAAACTTGAGCTCAGACAGCGCGGGGAACGCGACTTTTTGATCACCGTTAACTCACTGGTGCTCATGAACAGTTCGCTGCACCGCTCGGAGGTTGCCCTGGGGGCCGTTGCCTGCGGGCACCTCAAGGGTGAGCCGGCCGCACGCGTGCTTGTCGGGGGGCTGGGGATGGCCTTCACGCTGCGGGCGGTGCTGGACCAGCTCGGCGCTTCGGCGCAGGTGGTGGTGGCTGAGCTGAACCCGGTGGTGCTCGAGTGGTGCCGGGGGCCGCTTGCCTTTCTCACCGAAAATGCTGCCAGCGATCCCCGGGTCTCGGTCGAAATCGCCAACGTGGCCGACGTCATCAGGCGCAGCGCCATGAACCGCACCCCCTTCGACGCCGTGGTCCTCGACCTCTACACCGGTCCGCACGCCCGCTCGCACAAGGTCGAGGATCCGCTCTACGGCTCGATCGCCATCGAGATGACCCGTGCGGCACTGAAGCCCGGCGGGATGTTCGCGGTCTGGGGCGAGAACTACGACCAGGGGTTCGAAAAACGCCTCGCCTCCGCCGGTTTCTCGGTTACTACCGACCGCCCCGGGCACGGCGGCCTGCGCCACGTGGTCTACCTGGCCCGCAAGAAGGAGGCGCAGGCGGCTGCGCGCCCCCAGAAAAAGAAAGCAGCCCGACGCTAGCCCCGGCCCGTGCCGGAAGGCGGCGCGAGCCGCAGGTGCTGTGATGCCCCGAAGCTTGGTGCGCCGGCTCCGGCCCCCCCCCCACATCAGCGGCGGAAATCGGCTCCGGCAAACTGGACCGCACCGGGGTCGTTCGCCCGCGGCGGGCTCACCGCGTGCACCCCGCCACAGGCCGGGCAGTCCTGGACGAAGGTCCGCAGCACGAAGTCCTCGCCACAGTCGTGACAGGCAAGTGCCAGGCCGCCGTTGGGAAGTTCCGAGTCCGCTACCGCCCCGCCGTGTGCCGCCAGTACGAACTCCACCAGTTCCCGGCCGGTCGCGTACGGCCCTCCAGATCTACTCCCCGATCCACAATCGCACATTCCTGCCTCCTTACCTCGCTCGTTGTTTAGTTGCGCAAGAGAGTACCCCTTTCCCGCTGCCGCCGCCTTGACCTGGGTCAAGAATCCCGCCATGCCGGCTTACCCGTCCCGCACGTTTCAGCAGGGTGCACAAAGTTCCAGGCGCTGTTGCATTGAACCGACTTTCCAGTATATTGGTTAAGAATTTTCTAACCTTCATTGACGCGAGGCCGGGAGACGCGGATGTCCGACAACAACGAGCCGATCGAACAGCTCAAGCTGGAACGCGACGAGGGGCCGGGCCACCTCTGCCTGCTCTACGAGTCCGAGGCTGAGCTGCTGGTGCCGGTAGTCCCCTTCATTCAGAAAGGGGTACAACTGGGACAGCGCTGCATCTATCTCAACGCCGGCGAGGAGATGCTGGACTGCGTCCTTAAAAATGCCCTGGCGAGCCAGAAGAGTGACCTCGGCGCCCTGATGGTGCTCTCTTCCCGCGAGGTCTGGCTGCAGCTCGGGAGCTTCGATCCCCAACGGGTTCTGGGGCTTTTGCAGTCCCTTTGTGCCCGGGCGCTGGGGGACGGCTTCAAGGGGACCCGTATCATCTGCGACATGGGATGGGCGGGTGGGGGCGCGGTGCCGGGGCGGGTGCTGGCGGAGTTCGAGCTGGAGCTCACACGGTTTGCGGAGCGAAACCAGGTTCGGCTGCTCTGCCTGTACCACCGGGGGAGTTTCCGCGCCGAACAGCTTCTGGAACTGGCGCGGCTGCACCGGCAACTCCTGATCGGCGAGGCGCTCTGCAACAACCCTTTCTTCGTCCCCGGGGAGGACGAGGCCGGCATCACGGCTACCAGCGAGCTGGACCTGTTCCTGGCAGCGGTCCAGGCATCCTCGGGCGCCGCCAACGACCGGGAACGCCTGCGCCAGGAACTTGAGCAGGCCTACGCCGCGCTGGCCCGCAAGATCTACGAGAACTGGCAGGAGGAGGACACCCTGAGGGCCAACGAGCAAGAGCTCCAGGAAAAGGACGAGGCGATCCTCGAACACCGCAGAAGGCTGCAGACCGTTTTGCAGCACCTGCCGGTGGTCCTCATGGCCCTGGATCACGAGAACCGCCTGGCCTCCTGCAACCACCTCTTCGAGCACCTCACCGGCTACCGGGCCGAGGAGGTGATGGGGAAACAGCTACTCGAACTGCTCGAGGTTGACGAGGAGGAGCACCAGGAGGTGTTGCTGGCGCATCCCGGCGACGGGGGGGACTACCGGGACGAAGAGTGGCCGCTTCGGTGCAAGGACGGCAGCGTGAAGGCGATTCTTTGGTCTAACCTCTCCTGGTACGTCCCGATCCAGGGGTGGCCCAACTGGATCATCGGCATCGACATCACGGCGACCCGCCACGCCGAGCGCGGGCTCTATGCTCTGGGCGATGAGCTCAAGGTGCGCGGCGCCGAACTCGAGGCCCTGGGGCACGCAGTCTCCCACGATCTGAGCGGCGAGCTCGCCCGGATCGAGCAGCAGTGCACCCTGCTGCGCCAACTGGGCGCCGCCTCGCTCGCCTCGGGGGGGGAGGAGGTGCTGGCCGAGATGCACCGTACCATCCGGGAGAGTGCCGGAAGGGTCCAGGCGCTGAAGCGGTTCACGGCGCTGGCGGCCGAGGGGTTGAGCCCCGAGCAGGTCGACCTCAGCGCGATCGCGGCCGAGATCGCCGCCAAGCTGGGCGGGCGCAGCGGCGAGCACCGGGTGACCTTCAACATCGAGCAGGGGGTGACGGCGACCGGGGACCGGCAGCTTTTGCAGCTGGCCCTGGAGCAGCTCCTCGAGAATGCCTGGAACTCGACCTGCGGCGTCGCGCACCCGCTCATCCGTTTCGGCGCGACCGAGGTGGAAGGAAAACGGAGCTTCTTCGTCAGCGACAACGGGCCGCGCCGCCCGTCGAAACTCCCCTCCCAAAAGCTGCACAGCCGCAGCGGCAGCGGACTGGGGGGCGGGCTCGGGCTGGTAACGGTACAGCGCATCATCTCCCTGCATCGAGGGCGCATCTGGGCAGCCCTCGAGGCGGAGCGGGGGGCCACCTTCTATTTCAGGGTCTAGCCAAGGTCTGCCGCCAGGTGGCGGGGCGGCGAGGGAGCACGCCGTGGTGAGGTACAGGGAACTACCGGGGGAGCGCGCAGGCGAGCTGACCCTGGCATTACGGGGAGTCGCACAGTTCACCCAGGTAAGCGATCTGGAACGGGAGCTGCGCCGTCTCCTCGGCGGCTGTCAGGTCCTCACCCTGGACCTCTCGGGGGTGGACCAGCTCGATGCCAGCTTTTCCGCCCTGTTGTGCCTGCTGCACCGGCAGGGGGAGCTGGCAGGCAAGGAGCTGAGGCTTTCGGGTCTGCCGCGTCGCGGGGGGGAGGCGCTGCGCTACCTCCGGGAGCGCGGTTGCCACCGCCAGCCGAACGAGGGGTGCCGGCTCTGGGGAGCGCCTGAGGGGCCCAAAGCTGAGTAGCTGCCGCACTGCCCCGCGCCGGGCAACAGGTACAAGGAGTCCGCATGGCCAGCATCTTCAGGGAGAAACGGGGCAGCGCAGGAGGCAGATACTTGAACATCGACAAGGAAATCGCGTCGAGCATGCTCACCACGTCCTACGCGGTGGATCTGAAGACGGCGGTGCACACCTCCCTGAAGACCATCCGCAGCATGCTCCAGGAACGCCCGGAAAACGAGGAGATCAGCGAGCTGACCCAGCAGGTGGAGCGGCTTTTAACCGAGCAGACCGAGCGCCTGGAGACGATCAACCGGGACCTCGAGGCGTTCAACTACTCGGTAGCCCACGACCTCTGCGCGCCGCTCAAAAGGATCTGTGGCTTCACCCGCGAGCTGCAGCAGCAGTACGCCGGCCGGCTCGACCTGGAGGGGATGGACTACCTGGAGCGGATCTACAAGTCCTCCCAGCACATGAACGAGCTGATCGAGGCGCTCCTGCAGCTCTCCCAGCTCTCCTACCTCTCCCTCAAGCGCGAGGTGGTGGACCTCTCCCAGATTGCCGGCGAGACGGCGCAGGAACTCAGGCAGGGGGCCCCGGAGCGCAAGGTAGAGTTCACCATCCAGCCGCGCATCCGCACCTTCGGCGACGCGAACCTCCTGGAAATCGTCATGCGAAACCTTTTGCGCAACGCCTGGAAGTTCACCAGCCGGCGCGAACAGGCGCTCATCGAGTTCGGTGCCCGCGAGAACGGTGCCGAAAAGACCTGCTTTGTCCGCGACAACGGCATAGGCTTCGACATGGCCAACGCCGAGCGGATGTTCCACGCCTTCCAGCGCCTGCACAACAGCGCCGACTTCCCCGGCAACGGGATCGGCCTCACCACGGTACAGCGGATCATCACCCGCCACGGCGGTCGGATCTGGGCCGAGGGGGAGGTCGACAGGGGAGCGACCTTCTACTTCACCCTGCAGTCCTGCATCACCTGACCCGTCCCAGCAAAAGCCTGACGCCGAGGCCTGTCGGCGGCCGGCCTCCCTGCGACGCGGATTGCCGAGGGCCCCCACTGCCCATCTTTCCTGCCGTTGCTGCACCGCCTCCCGCGTCCCGTCTCAGGGCGCGCCTGCCGCACAGGGGCCGGGGCTGCGGCCGCAGCCTTGCCACGAAGCTTAGAGAACCCACTAAGGAGAGACCGCTGCCGGCCAGGCCACCGGGCCAGCGGGCGAGGAGGGGATATGATCATTTCCGAGTACGAGCAGGGGGGGGCGCCATCGCGTGCGGGGACCGTCGAGAACCGCTGTTACACCCGGTACCCGGTGAACGCGTCGGCCACCATCTGGCGCGAGGAGGCCACCATGCCGGCACAGGTCGTGAATATGAGCCTTGGGGGGGCCCTTTTGAAGATCTACCCGCGCCTGTCGCTCAACGAGGTGGTCACCGTCTGCATCCACGAGAGTGCCCGGGTTCCCGGCAACCTCACCGACCTCCCGGCCACCGTGGTGCGCACCACCGACACCGGCTGCGCGGTCCGCTTCGACAGGGTCTTGCTGCAGCGCGGCCTGGGTGACCTGCTGCCGCTCAACCGTCCCCGTTGAGGGGCACGGAGACCAGGATTGGAAAAGCCCCTTTTGCCGCGCCCACCTTTCTGCTATCATCGCCAATCAATTACAGCTGCACGGAGTGGTGTTCATGCATGAGATGTCGATTACGCAGAGTATGGTGGAGATCTGCCTGGCGAACGCCTCGGGGCGCCGGGTGACCGACGTGGTGCTGGAGATCGGGGAGCTCTCCGGGGTGGTCCCCGACAGTATCGAGTTCTGCTTCGAGGCCTGCACCAAGGGGACCCTTCTGGAGGGGGCGAAGCTCACCATGGAGATCGTGCCGGCGCTTGCGCGCTGCGGCTCCTGCGGCAGGGAGGCCCCGGTGAAGACCCACTTCGATCCTTGTCCCCACTGCGGCGGTTTCGGGCTGGCCCTCTTGAAGGGGGAGGAACTTCGGGTCAAGGAGCTCGAACTGCTTTAAAAGGGAGCAACTGTCCCAAAATCTACGTGTCAAAATGACACGTTTTGGACAAAAGGATACAAAAGGGTTGCGGCGCGCTCGGGAGAGGTTTCCCGGGCGCGCCGTTTTTTTGTAAACATTTCAGCACTTTGTTAAAAGTATTTTTGTTTACCGGATTGGCATGGGAGTTGCCGTATACGCGGGACGTGATTTTTCTCGGGAGGTATTATGAAAGAAGAGACTGAAATGTTCTGTGAAGGGGTAACCCGCAGGAGCTTCATGAAGGCTGCCGTCACCGCTACGGCCATGATGGGGCTTCCCTTTGCCATGCACACCCAGGTTGCCGAAGCGATGGAGAAAAACGGCAATCCGGCAGTGATCTGGCTGCACTTCCAGGAGTGCACCGGCTGCTCCGAGTCGCTCCTGCGCTCGACGCACCCGACCATCTCCAGCCTGATCCTGGACATGATATCGCTCGACTACCACGAAACGTTGATGGTCGGCTCCGGGGCGCAGGCGGAAAAATCGCTGCACGACTCGATGAAGGCCAACCACGGCAAGTACATCCTGGTAGTGGAAGGGGCCATCCCGACCAAGCAGAACGGTATCTTCTGCAAGGTCTCCGGCAAGACCGCGCTGGAGAGCATGCAGCACGCCGCTGAAGGCGCCGCCGCCATCATCTGCATCGGTACCTGCGCCTCCTACGGCGGGATCCAGTCCGTTTCCCCGAACCCGACCGGCGCGGTGGGCGTACGCGACATCGTGAAGGACAAGCCGATCATCAACATCCCGGGCTGCCCGCCGAGCCCCTACAACTTCCTCTCCACCGTCCTCTACTACCTCACCTTCAAGAAGGTGCCCGAGCTCGACGAGATGGGACGTCCCAAGTTCGCTTACGGCCGTCGCATCCACGAGCACTGCGAGCGTCGTCCGCACTTCGACGCCGGCCGCTTCGCGAAGGCTTACGGCGACCCGACCCACGCCCAGGGCTTCTGCCTCTACAAACTGGGGTGCAAGGGGCCGGCGACCTACGCAAACTGCTCCGTACAGCGTTTCAACGACGTGGGCGCCTGGCCGGTATCCATCGGTCACCCCTGCATCGGCTGCACCGAGCCGGACATCCTCTTCAAAAAAGCGATCGCCGAGAAGGTGCAGATCCACGAGCCGACTCCGTTCGACAGCTATGCCCCGGTGGACCTGAAAGAGAAAGGGAAGGGTCCGGATCCGCTGACCACCGGCTTCGTGGGGCTCGCCGCAGGCGCTGCCCTGGGCGCCGGCGCCATGATGGCCAAGAAGCTGCCCGCCGGAGAGGAGGGTGTCGATGAAAAAACAAAGTAGAAGGGACTTTCTGAAGCTGGTCGGCGCCACCGGCGCCGGGCTGGTGGCGGCAGGTAGCGCCACCTGCGAGGCCAACGAGGCCCTCAAGGTGAACAACGAAGAGTTGGGGATGCTCTACGACGCCACCAAGTGCGTCGGCTGCAAGGCCTGCATGTCGGCCTGCAAGAGGGTGAACGCCGACTACGGCAGCCTCTCCTACGAGAAGGCCCGCTTCGACACGGACGGCCTGTGGGACGCCCCGAGCGACCTCTCCGGCTCGACCCGTACCCTGATCAAGCTGTTCAAGGAGTCCAACAAGCAGTGGAGCTACGTGAAGTACTCCTGCATGCACTGCCAGAAGCCTTCCTGCGTCTCGGTCTGCCCGGTTTCGGCCATGACCAAGGAGCCGGTGACCGGCATCGTGGACTACAACAAGAACACCTGCATCGGCTGCCGCTACTGCCAGGTCGCCTGCCCCTACAACATCCCGAAGTTCCAGTGGGAGAAGGCGCTGCCGCAGATCGTCAAGTGCGACCTGTGCAAGAACACCAACCTGCGCGAGAAGGGGATTTCGGCCTGCGCCGAGGTCTGCCCGGCCGGCGCCATCAAGTTCGGCAAGCGTAAGGACCTGCTCGAAGAGGCCCAGACCCGCTTGAAGGACAACCCGGACAAGTACATCGCCCACATCTACGGCGAGCACGAGGGGGGCGGCACCAACCACATCTACCTCGCCTCCATGCCGTTCAACAAGCTGGGGCTCCCGGACATCAAGCCGGAGGCACCGGCCGAGTTCTCCGAGAAGATCCAGCACACCATCTACAAGGGGTTCATCGCCCCGGTGGCCCTGTACTCGACCTTGTGCTTCATCGCTGTGAAGAACATGAAAAAACACGGCCACGGCGAGGACGACTCCCATAAGAAGGAGGAGAAGTAATGGCACACAGTGAAGAGTTTCAGAAGCTGGAGGGGAGGATCTTCACCAAATCCTTCTTCATCCTGCTCGCCGTGGTCCTTACCGGCTTCTTCTTCGTCGGCGTCCGCTTCGTGAAAGGGATCGGCGCGGTCTCCAACATGAGCGACGGCTACCCCTGGGGTATCTGGATCACCTACGACGTCGCCACCGGCACCGCCATCGCCTGCGGCGGCTACGCGGTCGCCATCCTGGTCTACATCAGGAACCGGATGCAGTACCACCCGATCATCCGCTCGGCGATCCTCACCTCCATGTTCGGCTACGGCCTGGCCGGCTTCTCGGTCATGGTCGACTTGGGCCGCCCCTGGAACGCCTACAACTTCTTCGTGCCGCGCCAGTGGCAGGCCAACTCCGCCATGTTCGAAGTGGCGCTGTGCGTTATGGCCTACTCGACCGTGCTCATGATCGAGTTCATCCCGGCCATCCTCACCTCCATCGAGAACTCGAAGTGGACCAGGATGAACGCGATCCGCAACTGGCTGCACCCGCGCATCGCCCCGGACCAGAAGACCATGGAGGACAAGCTCGAGATGGTGCGCCTGGGCGCCGCCTGGCTCAACCCGCGCCTCAACAAGGTCCTCATCTTCTTCATCGTCCTGGGTATCACGCTCCCGACCATGCACCAGTCCTCGCTGGGGAGCCTGCTCTTGATCGCCTCCACGAAGCTGCACCCCCTGTGGCACACCGGCTTCCTGCCGCTGTTGTTCCTTTTGAACTGCATCTTCATCGGCTACTCGATCGCCATCCTCGAGTCGCTCATCTCGAGCTACGCCTTCAAGCGCCCCTTCGAGATCAAAGAACTCTCCGGCCTGGCCGGCCTTATCCCCTACGTCACCGTCATCTGGTTCAGCGTGATGGTGGGCGACCTGATCTACCGCGGCCAGCTGGCGGCGGCCTTCAAGTTCGACTTCTACTCCCGGTACTTCCTGTCGGACTTTCTCTTGGTCGCGATCGGCAGCCTCTTCATGTTCTCCGGGAAGCTGCGCCGTTCGCCGCGCTGGCTCTTCATCTCCGCCGCCATGATCGTCTTCGGCGGGGCGCTGTACCGTTTCAACGTCTACCTGATCGGCTTCAACCCCGGCAAGGGGTGGAGGTACTTCCCGTCCTTTGCCGAGGTGATGATCACCGTCGGGATCGTGGCGCTCGAGATCCTCGCCTACAAGGTGTTCGTGGCACTGTTCCCGGTGCTCCCCAACACCTCCCACGGCAAGTCACATGGCCATGCTCCGGCGGCAGAGCCCGTCAAGGAAGCCGGCTACGCTGGCGCTGCGGCGCTCAATACCCATAACTAACAAGCTTCTTGGAGGAAATACATGTCTACCAGAATCACTCTTGACCCGATTACCCGCATTGAAGGACATCTGCGCATCGATGTCGAAGCAAACGGCGGCAAAGTAACCAACGCCTGGTCCTCGGCACAGATGTGGCGCGGTATCGAGGTCATCCTCAAGGGCCGCGAGCCCCAGGACGCCTGGAGCTTCGTACAGCGCTTCTGCGGCGTCTGCACCACCGTGCACGCCATCTCCTCGATCCGCGCCGTGGAACACGCCCTCGACGTCGAGGTGCCGCTGAACGCCCAGTACATCCGTAACATCATGATCGCCCAGCACTCGGTGCAGGACCACATCGTGCACTTCTACCATCTCTCCGCGCTCGACTGGGTCGACATCGTCTCGGCTCTCCAGGCCGATCCGAAGAAGACCGCCTCCATCGCCCAGAGCATCTCCGACTGGCCGGGCAACTCCGAGAAGGAGTTCAAGGCGGTGCAGGACAAGCTGAAGGCCTTCGTGGCCGGCGGCAAACTGGGGATCTTCGCCTCGGGTTACTGGGGTCACCCGGCCATGAGGCTCTCCCCCGAGGTTAACCTGATGGCGGTCACCCACTACCTGAAGGCCCTCGACTACCAGAGAAAGGCAAGCCAGGCCACCGCGATCCTGGGCGGCAAGAACCCGCACATCCAGAACCTGGTGGTGGGCGGCGTGGCCACCGCGATCAACATGGAAAACATCGCGACCCTGAACGTGGAGCGTCTGGCCTACCTCAGAAGCCTCATGGAAGAGACCCGCGACTTCGTGCAGAAGGTCTACTACCCGGACCTCCTCGCCGTGGCCGGCGCCTACAAGGACTGGTTCAAGTACGGCGCAGGCGTCACCAACTACATGGCGGTGCCGGAGTTCCCGGAAGACACCAAGAACTCGAAGTTCACCCTCCCGGGCGGCGTGATCATGGGCGGCAACGTGGGCGGCATCAAGATGGTGAAGGACCACCGCGACGACTACCTGATCAAGAACATCAAGGAGAACGTCACCCACGCCTGGTACGAAGGAAACGGTACCCTGCACCCCTGGGACGGCGAGACCAAGCCGAACTACACCGATTTCCAGGAAAACGGCAAGTACTCCTGGTGCAAGGCCCCGACCCTCGACGGCAAGCCGGTCCAGGTCGGCCCGCCGGCCCAGATCCTGGCTGCCTACGCAGCCGGCAACCCGAAGGTCAAGAAGCTCGTGGACGGCGCCGTGTCGACCCTGGGGATCTCCCTGAACGACATCCACTCCACCATGGGCCGTCTCTACGCCCGCGGTGCGCGTGCCCACCTCATGGCTGACATCGCGCTGGACAACCTGGACAAGCTGATCGCCAACGTCGCTTCCGGCGACAAGGCGTACGCGAACCCGACCGAGATTCCCAAGGGCGAGTACCGCGGCGTCGGCTTCCACGAGGCTCCGCGCGGCACCCTGAGCCACTGGATCGTGATCAAGAACAAGAAGATCGAGAACTACCAGGCCGTGGTTCCCTCCACCTGGAACGCCGCTCCGAAGAACGACAAGGGCGAGCACGGGCCGTACGAGGCATCGCTGATCGGCAACCCGATCGCCGACAGCTCCCGTCCGCTCGAGGTCTTGAGGACCATCCACTCCTTCGACCCCTGCATCGCCTGCGCGGTGCACACCATCGATCCGGAAGGTAAAGAGATCACCAAGGTCAAGGTACTGTAGGAATAACCGTAGGGGCTAGAGGCCAGGGGCTGGGGGCTAGCCAAGGAGATATTCCTTGAGCCCTCAGCCCCTTTGCTTTATCATGAGGCGCTCGGTCCAGAGAACCAGGTTGAGGTTAAGGCTGAGAAATGCTCCGGTGTTCTCTGGGGTATGCCCAGCCTGCTCCCGGCTAAGCGATAGGTGGCGACCCGGGCTGGCCGATCCAGGGGCCCCGTTTTCCTAGCCCCTAGTCCCCAGTCCCTAGCCCCTGTTTTTTTAAGGAGATTTACATGCAGATTCTGATTTACGGTGCCGGCAACCTGATCCTCTCCGATGAGGGTTTCGGGGTCCATTTCGTGCGGCACCTGGAGAAAAACTACGAGGTCCCGGAGAACGTCGAGCTCTACGACGGCGGGACGCTCGGGATCATGGTGCACTTCAAGTTCGAGGAGGCCGACAAGGTCATCCTGGTGGACGTGGTGGCAACCCAAGGGGAGCCCGGTGACATCTTCCGCTACGAGCGCGAGGACATCATGCTCAAGAAGATCCCGGTGAAGATGTCGCCGCACCAGATCGGCCTGCAGGAGATGCTGCTCTTGTCCGAGATGCGCGACGCCCCCAAACCGGACCTCACCTTCTACGGCATCATCGCCCAAAGCCTCGATCCGGGGGACCAGCTCACACCGCCGCTTGAGGCGGGACTCGAGAAGGTGGCCGGCCTGGTCGTCGAGGAGCTTAAGTCGGTAGGCGTGGAACTGAAGAGGAAAAACGCCTAGGGGCTTCCGGCGCTGCAGCAGTACGTAGTGATTTTCGAGCATCGGGCCCGCGGCGCACATCGCGCCACCGGGCACCCGGTGCACCAGGTAAGGAGACAGTTCATGTTTGGTTTCGGTTTGCCCGAGTTGTGCATCGTGTTGGTCATCATCCTGCTGGTCGCCGGTCCCAGCAAGCTGCCGCAGTTCGGCCAGGCGCTGGGAAGCAGCATCAGAGGCTTCAAGAAGGCCATCGCCGGCGACGAGGCGGAGAAGATCGCCGAGAAGAAGCAGGACCAGGCCTAACGAGGGGCTCCGGAAGGCCCTGTCTTGGGCCGGTTCGGAAAACCCCGCTGTTTTTGCGGCACCCGCGTGGGTGGCTATGCGGCTAGCCGCCCGTCAATCTGATTTTCCTCTTCGGGGCAGGTCTTTCGCTGCCGGCCCCAAGACCACGGAGGTACACCATGTGCGTCGACTGCGGTTGCGCTCCCCCTGACAACCATCACGATCATGACCATGACCACCACCACGGTCACGAGCATCGCCATGGCCACAAACACGATCATGGCGATGGTCACAGCCACGATCATGGCGATGGTCACAGCCACGATCACGAACACAGCCACTACCATAAGCACGACCATGACCATGGGCAGGGTGAGGATCACGACCACGCTCATGAACATCATAAAGAGAAGCACGGTCATGGCCACGATCACCACCAGGGCGATCATGAGCACGACCACAAGCACCACCATGACGGCAAGCACCACCACCATCACGAGGGGAAGCACCACCATCACGAGGCGCCGGCGGCTCAGCCCGAGGCCCCCAGGAAAGTGGTTATCGAGACCGACATCCTGGCCAAGAACAACCGGATGGCCCAGGCGAACCGTGCCCTGTTCCAGTCCAAGGGGCTCTTCGTGTTGAACCTGGTGAGCTCTCCGGGGTCGGGGAAGACCACCATCCTGGAAAGGACCCTGAAGGACCTGGCCGGTACCTGCCGCGCCGCGGTCGTCGAAGGGGACCAGCAGACCGACAACGACGCGGTCAGGATCGCCGCCACGGGAGTTCCGGTGAAGCAGGTGAACACCGGCCAGGGGTGCCACCTGGACGCCCACATGGTGCTGCACGCCACCGACACCTTCGATCTCGACAACCTGGACCTCCTGCTCATCGAGAACGTCGGGAACCTGGTCTGCCCGGCCTCCTTCGACCTTGGCGAGCACCACAAGGTGGTGGTCTTGAGCGTGACCGAAGGCGAGGACAAGCCGCTCAAGTACCCGCAGATGTTCCACGCGGCAGACATCATGCTGCTCAACAAGGTGGACCTTCTGCCGCACCTCGACTTCGACGTCGAGGCCTGCAAGGAGATGGCGCGCCGGGTCTCCCCCGGGATCACCATCTTCGAGGTCTCCAGTCGGACCGGAGAAGGGATGGACGCCTGGTATACCTGGCTTAAGGACGGCATCGGTAAGGCGCGCGGCTAGCGCCGAGGGACGCTCATGAACCGCAAGCGCGCCAGCATCGAGATCGAGGGAATCGTACAGGGGGTGGGTTTCCGCCCCTTCGTCTACCGGCTTGCGGGGCGCTTCGGTCTCTGCGGCTGGGTGCGCAACACCGGGCGCGGCGTGCAGATCGAGGCGGAGGGCGCCGGCGAGGATCTGGACGCCTTCTGCCAGGCCCTCAAAATCGAGGCGCCGCCGCTTGCCGTGATAAGCGCCTTCAGGGTGGTTCCCGCCATTCCCCAGGGAGGGGAGGGATTCACCATCGAGCAGAGCGCCAAGGTGAAAAGCGGAGGGCAGGTCTCGCCGGACTGCGAGGTCTGCGACGACTGCCTTGCCGAGATGTCGGATCCCGCCAACCGCCGCTACCGCTACCCCTTCATCAACTGCACCAACTGCGGTCCACGCTACTCGATCATCACCGGCATCCCCTACGACCGCCCCGCCACCACCATGGCGAGCTTCCCCATGTGCCCTGAGTGCCTCGCCGAGTACCACGATCCCCTGAACCGGCGCTTCCACGCCCAACCCAACGCCTGCCCGGTCTGCGGCCCGCAGCTGGCCCTCCTTGATGCGGCGGGCGAACCGGTTGCCGGCGATCCCCTCGACGAGACGCTCGCGGCGCTTGCGGCGGGGAAGATCGTCGCAGTGAAAGGGGTAGGGGGGTACCACCTGGCGGTGGACGCCGCAAACGAAGAGGCGATGGCAAGGTTGCGGCAGCGCAAGAAGCGCGACGAGAAACCCTTCGCCCTTTTGGTGGCGGACCTCGAAGCGGTCCAGCGGCTGGTGCACTGCTCCGAGCTTGAGGGGCGGCTTTTGACCGGGGTCGAGCGCCCCATCGTCCTCATGCGCAAGCGGGAAGGGAACCCGGTGAGCCCCTTGGTTGCGCCCAGTAACGGCTGGCTCGGGATCATGCTCCCGGGGAACCCCCTGCAGCACCTTTTGATCCAGGGGGCCGGCGGGCCGTTGGTGATGACCAGCGGCAACCTGACCGACGAGCCGATCGCCCACCTGGACACGGACGCCCTGGAGCGGCTGGGGGGGATCGCCGACCTCTTCCTCACCCACAACCGCGAGATCCACACCCGCACCGACGACTCCGTGCTACGCCTGAGCCTGGGGGAGCCGCTCTTCTTTCGCCGTTCGCGGGGCTTC
This sequence comes from Geomonas silvestris, assembly GCF_014193515.1. GTDB lineage: Bacteria > Desulfobacterota > Desulfuromonadia > Geobacterales > Geobacteraceae > Geomonas > Geomonas silvestris. Next base: position 147,068 of record NZ_BLXX01000010.1, read on the forward strand.
GTGCCGCGCAGCGTGGCGCTGCAGCAGGCCGAGGCGAGCGTGCTGGCGGTGGGAGCGGAACTGAAGGGGACCATCTGCCTGACCCGGGACGGCCGCGGCTTTTTGAGCCAGCACATCGGGGACCTGAAGAACGCTGCGACCCTGCAGTCTCTCGAGGAGACGGTGCAGCACCTGGGCCGGCTTTTGGAGGTGACACCCGAGGTGGTGGTCCACGACCTGCACCCGGATTACCTCTCCACCGGTTTTGCCGAAGGCCTCAACCTGCCGCGGATCGGGGTACAGCACCACCACGCGCATCTAGCCTCCTGCATGGCGGAAAACCACCTGGAAGGGGAGCTGATCGGGGTGATCCTGGACGGCACCGGCTACGGGGAAGACGGCGCCATCTGGGGCGGGGAGTTTCTGCTGGGGGGCTACGAGCGCTTCGAGCGGCGCGGGCACTTCAAGTACCTGCGGCTCCCCGGCGGCGACGCGGCCGTTAAGGAGCCCTTCCGCATGGCGCTCTCGGTGCTCTACGACTGCTACGGTGCGGCGCTCTTCGACCGGATGCCGGCCCACCTCCCCGAGCTGGGCGCGATGGAGCGCTCCCTGTTTTTGAAGATGCTGGAGCGCGGCGTCAACTCGCCGGTCACCTCGAGCTGCGGCCGACTCTTCGATGCGGTGGCGGCACTCATCGGGGTACGTAACCGGATCAGCTACGAAGGGCAGGCGGCCATCGAACTGGAGGCCCTGGCGGAGACCAGTGCGCCGGTCAAGGGGTATCCGTTCCAGGTGGCCGGCGTCGAGGGGCACCACCTCGACTTCGCGCCGATGATCCGGGCGCTGTGCGAGGATCTGGCCGCCGGCAGGGATAGGGCCGAGCTGGCCCGCGCCTTCCACCGCACCGTGGCCGAGGCCGTCGTCGAGGTCTGCAGCCGGATCCGCCGGGAAAGCTGCCGGGACCGCGTGGTGCTCTCCGGCGGCGTCTTCCAGAACCGGCTTTTGACCGAGGAGACCGCGACCCTGTTGAACCAGGCCGGCTTTACCACCTACTGCCATCGGCTGGTGCCGCCCAACGACGGCGGTCTCGCCCTGGGGCAGGCGGCCATCGCTGCGAGGCGCTGGCGACCCGATCCGCCCGAGGCGGCCTGATCCGCCCGAGGCGGGTCTTCAGCAGCAACCCATTTTCACTTTCCACGCGTGCCGCAGGGCGCGAACCAAGGAGTCAGCTATGTGTGTTGGTGTACCGATGCAGATTATCAGTGTCGACGGCGATCAGGCGGTGGCCGAGGTCGACGGCGTGAAGCGCGAGGCGAGCCTCATGCTCTTAAACGATGAGGTGGCGGTGGGGGATTTCGTGATCGTCCACGCCGGGTTTGCCATCTCCAAGCTGGACGAGGAAGATGCCCGGGAGACCCTGGCCTTGATGCGCGAGGTGTTCACGCCGGAGAGCATGGGATGAACTACCTCGACCAGTTTCGCGACAAGGAGATCGTCAAGGGGCTGGCCCGGCGTATCACCGAGCTGACCGCCGGGCTGAGCGAGCCGCTCACCTTCATGGAAGTCTGCGGCACCCACACCATGGCGATCTACCAGTTCGGGCTGCGCACCCTCCTTCCCCCCCAGGTGCGGCTCATCTCGGGCCCGGGGTGTCCGGTCTGCGTCACCCCCAACGGGTACCTGGACCGCGCGCTCGCGTTGAGCCGGCTCCCCGACGTGATCATCACCACCTTCGGCGACATGCTGAGGGTGCCCGGTTCCAGCTCCTCGCTCATGGAGGAGCGCGCCAAGGGCGCCGACGTGCGCATCGTCTATTCGCCGCTTGATGCCGTGCAGATCGCAGTCAAAAACCCCGCCAGGCGGGTGATCTTCCTCGGTGTCGGTTTCGAGACCACGGCGCCCACCATTGCCGGGAGCATCGTGAGCGCACAGAAGCTTGGGCTCAAGAACTACTTCGTGCTCGCCTCGCACAAGACCATGCCCCAGCCGATGGGGATCCTCTCGGCAGATCCGGAGCTCTCCGTTGACGGCTACCTCTGCCCCGCCCACGTAAGCGCCATCATCGGCGGCAACGCGTACCGGTTCCTGTGCGAGGAGTACGGGGTCCCCTGCGTGGTCACCGGGTTCGAGCCGGCCGACGTGCTGCAGGGTGTGGAGATGCTGGTCAAGCAGCGTCTGGCCGGCGAGGCCAAGGTGGAGATCCAGTATTCGCGGGTGGTGAGCTGGGAGGGGAACGCCAAGGCGCAGGCGCTGCTGGCGGAGGTGTTCACGCCGTTTGACGCCGACTGGCGCGGGATCGGCGTGCTTCCCGGTTCGGGGCTGAGGATCGCCGAGCCCTATGCCGCCTTCGACGCCGAGCGGGCCATTCCGGTCGAGGTCGAGCCGCTCAAGGAGCACCGCGGCTGTCTGTGCGGCGAGATCCTGAAAGGGAAGGTGTCGCCCTTTGACTGCCCGCTCTTTGGCAAGGCTTGCACCCCGGAGTCGCCGGTCGGGGCCTGCATGGTTTCCTCCGAGGGGACCTGCGCCGCGGCGCACAAGTACGGCAGGTGAATTAAACAAGTTCTAGGTTCTATGTTCTACGTTCTAGGTTACAAACCCAGACGGCAAAACACGGCAGCCAAGGCCAGAACTTCGATTCTGGAACGTAGAACTTAGAACGTAGAACTTAGAACGTAGAACTTAGAACGTAGAATATCTTTAAGGAGCACCGCTTGAACAACGACCTCATTCTTCTGGGCCACGGCAGCGGTGGCAAGCTGTCGCACCAGCTGTTGGACGACCTGATCATCGCGAAACTCTCGCGCATTCCGGCGCGCGGCCAAAACGACGCCGCCCTGGTGGAACTTGCCGGCGCCAAGCTCGCCTTCACCACCGACTCTTACGTGGTCGACCCGATCTTCTTCCCCGGCGGCAATATCGGCGACCTCGCGGTGAACGGTACGGTGAACGACCTCGCCATGATGGGCGCGCGCCCCCGCTTCCTAAGCGTCGGGCTCATCCTCGAGGAGGGGTTTTCCAAGGCAGAACTCTCCAGCATTCTCGATTCGATGGCCGCCGCGGCCGAGACCGCCGGGGTGGCAATCGTCACCGGCGACACCAAGGTCGTCCCGAAAGGGAAGGGGGACCGCATCTTCATCAATACCTCGGGGATCGGCGTCATAGAGCACACCCTCACCATCGACGGCGCCTCGGCAAAGGCCGGCGACCTGGTGCTGGTTAACGGCAGCATCGGCGACCACGGCATCGCGGTGCTCTCGGCTCGGGAAGGGCTGGAGATCGACAGCGGCATCGTCACCGACTCAGCCGCGCTCAACGGTCTGGTCCAGGAACTTATCACCCTGGGCGAGGCGCTGCACGTCCTGCGCGATCCCACGCGCGGCGGCGTGGCAACGACGCTCAAAGAGATCGCCGCCCAGTCGGGGGTGAACATCGTCCTCGACGAGGAGAGCCTTCCCATCAGCACGGGGGTAAAAGGGGTCTGCTCGATTCTCGGGTTGGATCCGCTCTACGTGGCGAACGAAGGGAAACTTCTGGCAATCGTGGCACCGGAGCGTGCCGGGGAAGCTTTGGAGATCATGCGGCGCCACCCGCTGGGGAAAGACGCCGCTGTCATCGGGGAAGTGACCGGGGCCGCCGACGGGCGGGTGCAGATGCGAACCTCGGTGGGCGGCCTGCGGGGGGTCGAGATGCTGGCCGGCGAACAACTACCGCGCATCTGCTGACCCCCGACGGACCGGAAAGGCTGGACCCTCCTCAATCGAGGAGGGTCTTCTCGAACTGCAGACCCATGCCGCGGTCGGTTACCCGCACCACCTTCGCCTTCAGGTCACAGAGGATCTGCGGCGTCAGGGTGTGGTAGATGGTGACCGAGACCTTGTCCTCGATCTCCATCTTGCGAGCCGAGGTCACAAACACCCCCTTCATGCTGAGGTTCTCCACTTCGGCCTCGACCATTTCGTCATCCACATGAATGTTCGCCTTCGCATGCAGTGCCAGCCTGGCAAAATTCCGTTTCTCCTTGTACATCGGCCCTCCCACGTGACGGCAAAAGTAAGGTTGAGTGACGCCAAAATGGCTTTGATTAGTCTAGTCTAATCAAAGCGGAATGCAAGCGGCCGAGCCCGAAAAGATAAAGCTGCGCGGTTACTGGTTCAAGCGGCTCCGGTCTTCGCATGAATTCGCGTGTTCCTTCGGGTTAATCTTTCTCTCATGGGGACGTTCGTGCTGGGGGGGTTGGGGGGCTGTGTCCTGCCGATGCCGGCCGGTAATGGGGAAGGGACCGGAAGTGGTACGGCGGTTTGCGCGGAGCAGATCCCGGGGAGCCCGACACCTCAGGCACCTTGGGCGCTGCGTCCCAGGGTTGCCGCGCCGCGGGAGCGCAACTGCTGCACCAGGTCGAAGGCGCGCTTGACGCGCGCCACCATCCGCACCGTGGTCATCGGCTTGCCGATGAAGTCGTGGAACCCGGACTTGAGAGCGCGGTGCTCCTCTTCCGGGGAGGCCTTTGCACTTAACAGGATCATCGGGATGTGCGCCGAGGCGGGGTTCGCCTTGATGGCCCGCATCAGACCGTAGCCGTCTAACTTGGGCATGGCCGAGTCGCACAGGATCAGGTCCGGGCGCTCGGCAAAGGTCGCGCGCAACCCTTCGACACCGTCGCCCGCGGTGAGCACCTGGTACCCCTCGCTGCGCAGGGCCGCGCTGATGAGGTCGGTGATTTCCGGGGAATCGTCGACGACCAGTACCGTTAGCTGGCAGTTTTCGGCGCTCTCGCCACGCAGGTAGTGCTCGCGCACCGCCGCCAGGATGGCTCCCCGGGTGGCGAGGACCGGGACGATGCTCAGGGCGGTCTTTTGCTCCAAATATTCGATGGTGTCGCGGTCGAAGGGGTCGGCGATGGCCAGGGAGAGCTTGCCGTTTTCCCGGCTCAGCGGAAATACCAGCTTTTGCAGGGCGACCTCTTGAGGTATAAGCGCGAGAAGGGCCTCGGGTATCTCCCGGCGTACCGTCTCGCCGAGGGTCTGGAATCCGAACTGGCGCGCCAGTGCCTCCACCAACTCTTCCTGGTAGATGACCCCCATCTCGTCGAGTACCGCTCCTAATTTTTTACCGGTTCCCCGCTGTCTGATGAGAGCGCGCTCCAGGGTCTTCACCGTTATGATGCCGGATTGAACCAACAATTCGCCGAGGTGCATTTTCATTATTGACCGGACCTTTTCCTGTAATTAGAATTAGCTCACCAGGAATATATCCTCTTTCCCAAAAATAGCAAAATAAAAAAGGCCCGTTTCCGGGCCTTTCGGGGTTGCTGTTGCTGGAGTTAGCCTTAGCGGATGCTGTCTTCCGGGTAGGCGCCAATGCTGTGGATGGAAAGGTCGGCGCCGTTGAACTCGGCCTCCGGGTCGAGACGGATCCCCACGGTCTTGGAGAGTACCCCGTAGACCAGGAAACCGTTGACCAGTGCAAAGACGATCGCTGCCAAGGTTCCCAGGAGCTGCGAGACGAAGCTGACCCCGCCCAGGCCGCCCAGCGCCTCACCGCCGAAGAGACCCGCGGCGATACCGCCCCAGGAGCCGATGATACCGTGCAGCGGCCAAACGCCCAGGACGTCATCGATCTTCAGTTTCTCCTGCTCGATGTGGAAGCCGTAGACGAAGATGATCGAGGCGATGGCGCCGGTCACGAAGGCGGCCAGGGGGTGCATGATGTCGCTGCCGGCGCAGACCGCGATGAGGCCGGCCAGGGCGCCGTTGTGCACGAAGCCGGGGTCGTTTTTGCTGGCGATGAGGGCCGCGAGCACCCCGCCTACCATGGCCATGAGCGAGTTCACCGCCACGATGCCGGAGATCTTCTCCAGGTGTCCGGCGCTCATCACGTTGAAGCCGAACCACCCCACCGCGAGGATCCAGGAACCCAGGGCCAGGAAGGGGATGTTGCTGATCGGCAGCGGGTGCGACTTGCCGCGAACGTAGCGCCCCATGCGGGGGCCGAGGATCAGGACGGCGGGGAGGGCGAGCCAGCCGCCGATGGAGTGCACCACCACGGAACCTGCGTAATCGTGGAACTCGGCGCCACCCAGCGACTTGAAGAGGTCCTGCAGAAGCGACATGTTCTTCCCCCAGATGAGCGACTCGAAGAGGGGGTAGCTCAGGCCCGCGAAGATGGCACCCGCGGTTACCTGCGGCCAGAACTTGGCGCGCTCGGCGATGCCGCCGGAGATGATGGCGGGGATGCAGGCGGCGAAGCAGAGCAGGAAGAAGTAGTGGGTGATGTCGTAGCCCTGGTTGTCGCCCAGGATCTGCTTCACCGGCTTCAGGAAGCTGATGCCGTAGGCGATCGGGAAACCGACCAGGAAGTAGACCACCGTGGAGACCGACCAGTCGGTGAGGATCTTGACGAAGGCGTTGACCTGGTTCTTCTTGCGAACCGTCCCCACCTCGAGAAAGGCGAAGCCCGCGTGCATGGCGAATACCATGACCGCGCCGAGCATGAGAAAGAGCACATCGCTGCTGCTGCCCAGTGGGGTCGTCATTGACATCCCGTTCATTGAAGGTACCTCCGTTGGTAAGTGGCCCGGTCTGCGCTGACCGAGGTCGCCCTGCAACAGCAAGCTTCCTGCCAATTTGCTAACCCCCCGGAAACCCATGAGGGGGTGAACGGCAGATGCCTAATTAAGGTGCAGCTCTGCCTAATTGCTGGGCGCAGCTGCCTAATGAATGTGCAGGAATAGGGGTTGACCTCCCCTGCGGCACGGGGTACATTCAACCGGTTCGAGCGAGGGGGAGCCGTGTCGCGCAAGACAGCACTCATCAGTTGCACCGATCTGGGCGGGTACAGCTACGGGGAGGCGCATCCCTTCAAGGTACAGCGCTTTCGCCTGGCGCACGACCTGATGGGGGCCTACGGGCTCTTGCAGCTCCCGGGGATGGAGCTGCGCCGGCCCCGCCCGGTGACTCACCAGGAACTCCTTACCGGTCACAGCGCGGAATACCTGGAGCGCCTGCGCGAGTTCAGCGCCGCGAGCGAGCCGCGGGCCGATTTCCGTTTCGGCTTGGGCGACCTGGAGAACCCGGTGTTCCCCGGCGTCTACGACTGGGCCTGCCTGGGGGTCTCGGGGACCCTGGAGGCGGCCCGGCTGGTGAGTGAAGAGGGGTTCGCCGCCGCCTTCAACCCGCTGGGGGGGTGGCACCACGCCCAGAAAAGCCGCGCCTCGGGCTTTTCCTACCTAAACGACGCGGTGGTCGCCATCAACTACCTGGTGGCTCAGGGGAAGCGGGTGGTCTACCTGGACCTCGACGCCCACCACGGCGACGGGGTGCAAAACGCCTTCTACGACACCGACCGGGTGCTCACCATCTCGCTGCACGAAAGCGGCAGGTACTTCTTCCCGGGGACCGGGTTCGAGGACGAGACCGGCACCGGGGCGGGGGAGGGGTACTGCGTGAACGTCCCGCTGCAGGCCCACACCGACGACGCACTCTTCATGAAGGCCTTCGACGAGGTCGCCTTCCCGCTCATCGCGGCCTACGATCCGGACCTGCTCGTTACCCAGTTGGGGGCCGACACCTTCCGCACCGACCCCCTGACCCGGCTCGAGGTCACCACCCACGCCTACGCCTACATCATGAAGAAGCTGAGGGCCCTCGCCATCCCCTGGGTCGCCGTGGGGGGCGGGGGGTACGACCTCATGAACGTGGCACGCGCCTGGACCCTCGCCTGGGCCATCATGAACGACCGCGAGATTTCGCCCAGGCTCCCCCAGTCCTTCCTGAAGTTAAGCGGAGCCCTGGGCTTTCCGCACCGCATGCTCCTGGACGCCATGCACTGGGCCCAGGAGGACGACCGCAACGTGGCGCTCGACGCCGTGCAAAAGAGCATCGCCCTGGTACGGGCCCGGGTCTTCCCTGTACTGATCGGTCCCTATGGCAGCGACCGGCGCTGAAGAGATCCTCAAGGATGCGCGCGGGCGCGAGCTCTACTCGCTCCACGACATCAACCGGCTCGAGCCGGCGGAAAAGGAGGCGATCTACCGCGTCCTGCTGCCGGCGCGGCTGGTCGAGCTCCTGGAACGGTCGGGGGGCTCGGTCCGCTTCGTCGCTCCCGACGGGCTGCGCCTGGTGCGCATCGAGGCGCGCCTTAAGCCCGAGGACCGGGACCTGGTCTTCTTCGTGGAGCTCTGCGACACTCAGCACCGGCAGATGGAGCTCTCCTTCTGCATCATCACGGACCCCAGGGCCCCGCGCTTCAACGTGGACCAGGACGAACAGGGGCGTGACAACTGTTTCGCCACCCAAGGGAGAAACCTCCCCGAGGAGGAGCGCGCCATGGCGGCCGGGCTCTTCCCGAACCAGACCCGGCACGGGCTGCGCATGTTCCGCGAGTTCCTGCCGCTTCTGGAGCGCTTCACCGCGAGCCTCGACATGCAGTTCATCGTCGCGGAGCCGCTTACCTACGACAACGCCATCCGCTACGAGCACTACGGCTTCGATTACCTGGTGGGGAAGAGGCTCATGCAGGAGATCGACGCCGGCTTCGCCCCGGGAGGGGTGCTGACCCGCCGCCTGGACGGCTCCACCCCCTTTCGCCGGCCCGGCGCCGAGAAGAGCGTCCTGGGGCGCAGCTGGGCGATCCACGACGGGATCCTCGACGAGCCATGGGACGGCGTGCGCATCTACAAGACCGTCGGCGTCGATGCCGGCGTGGATACCTTCCCCGCGCGGGAACGCAAGGAGATCTAGCATGGAGAGGAAAACCACCCCGCTTCCCGGGATCGTCTACTTCACCCCCCCGCCCGAGGCCGTGGTCACCGGGCTGGACGGCAAGGTCGAGCTTAAGGTCGGGAACCTGCCGCTACCGCTTCTGGAGCAGGACTTCCTGGCCCTTTCCGGCGAGCTCGGCTACGACGCCTTGGGGCGCGGCATCTACCAGGCGCTGCGCAGCGACCCGGGGTGCCTGAACGCCCAGGAGTACGCGAGGCTTCTCAAGGAGGGGTACCCGCACTACCTCTCCGAGCTGGCGAGCCACATCCTCATGCTGGGGGAGAAGGAGGTCGAGGTCCCCTACCTGGACCGCCGGGTGAACCTTTTGCGCATCTTCGCCCTGATGGAGCCGGAGAACGCCCACTTCCCGCTGGAGATCGGCGCGACGCTTTTGGACAAGGGGTGCCGCTTCTCGGCGCTGCACCTCTCCACGATGACGCTGTACCGCGCCGAGGAGTACCTGGAGCGGGCCTTCAGGCTCTCTCCCGACAACCCCAAGGTGCTCTCCACCCTGGCGGAGGTCTGTTTCCTGCTCGGCAAGTACCCGCGCGCGGCCGAGCTGTGGCAGGGGCTTTTGCCGGGGCTCGCCCCGGAGGCAGCTGAGGTGGTGCGCACCCGCCTGGAGAAGATCGAGAAGGGCGAGCTCCCCCGGGTGCCGGCGGTCGACTACCTCGAGGCGGTGGCGGTGGCCCTTTCCCTGCAGCAAGGCGGGGCGAGCGACGAGGCGGCGGCCGTCTTCGGTGACATCATGGCCGACGAGCAGTTCGCCGGGGAGTTCCCGATGGCGGAGATCCCCTACCTGTGCGCACTCTGCTGCAGCGACCTGGGGCGCGGCCGGGACGCCCGCCTCTTGCTGCGCCAGGCGCTGAAACTCAACCCGGACTTCGCCGAGGCGCGCGAGGCCCTGGAAAAACTTTCCGAGTAGGAGGAGCGAATGTTTGGCTTTAGTCCCGCAGACTGGATCTTCATAGCCGGCGTGATGGGCGTGATTTTTTTCTTTGTTGCCATAAGCGGCATGAGGAAGAGATGATATCCTGTAGGTGCTAAAACCGTGAACGACGTTGAGTAGTTGAGTCGGGGAAAAACGGGGAGGCGGGGCTGGTTCACTGGCTCCTGGGCCGCTCATCCAGTAAAAGGGAGCTTTTGACCACTCAACGACTCGACCGCCCAACGGTTTTACCCAAAAAAGGAGGTTCGCCATGAGTAACCCGATCGAGCAGATCATCACCAGCTACAAAACCATCGCGGTGGTGGGGCTCTCCCCCGACCCCGGCAAGCCGAGCTACGAGGTGGCCTCCTACCTGAAAAAGGCCGGCTACCGGATCATCCCGGTGAACCCGGCCTGCCGGGAGGTCCTGGGCGAGCGCTGCTACCCGAGCATCTCCGAGATACCGGAAGAGGTCGAGGTGGTGGATATCTTTCGCCGCTCCGAGTTCGTCCCGGAGGTGGTGGTACAGGCCATCCAGAAGGGGGTGAAGGCCATCTGGATGCAGGAAGGTGTGGTGCACGAGGCGGCGGCGGCCCGTGCCGCAGCGGCCGGCCTTTTGGTCGTGATGGACCACTGCATGCTCAAGGAGCACTACAAGCTGCACAAGAACACCCGGTGAACCGGGTCGGGTGTTTCAGCCAACCCTAAGGAAGACACGCATGTCGTACCAACCCGAAAGCCGCCCCTGGGGCCTCTCAGCCCTTTCGGCGGCTTATTTCCTGTTCCTCATCCTCACCATGTCGAGTTACGGTTACCCCTTCCCGCTCTGGGGGAGGTTTTACACCGGGTCCGCCGCCCAGTGGCTGGTCTTTGCCGACAGCATGATCTCGCTCTACCTGTGGCTCGGCATCCTGAAACGGCAGCAGCTCACCGTCTGGCTCCTCATCGGCTACAACCTCTTCGACATCCTGAACGCCTGCGTGAACCTGGCCCGCATTCCCGCCTCCGAGTACGCCCGTCTGGCAGAATCCGCCATCCCCGAAGACGACCTGCGCCTGAACACCCTGGTCGCCGCGGTGGTGCTCATGCTGCTCAACCTCTACGTGTTCCGCAACCGGCGCCACTTTTACAACCGCTCGCTGTACCTCTTCTAAGCTTAAGCGCTGCAGCACTGCGCTGTCTCCTTTCAGTTTCCAGGGCTCGTGCCGATTAGTCCTTTACCACCCTTCGACTCAAAGGGTACTTGGCCCAGCTACCAAGGAGAGTGCTGCGGTTCATCTTCGCTGCTGCGACAGCTGGTTTTGCCGTCCCCGCCGCGCCGAAATGCGGCCGGGATGCATGGGGGCGCAGGCGTATGAAGAGTACCCGAAAGGGCGGAACACAGTCGCTCGTCTGCTTAGTTCACGGGGCGATTCGAGTAGGTAGTGTAGGACATTGTCCGTGTTATTGATCCAGATTTAGAAAATATCAGCCAAACCGCACCCTGGTTAGTGTCAACCAAGAATCTTCTCTTGCCAGGTGACTGTAATCTCTGCTAGTATGTGCGCCGTTTAAGGCTTTCTGGAACCCGCGCTAGCTACCGGCCCGGTTCGAGCTTACAGCACCTTTTCCGACACCAACCATTGCGCCGACGAGGAACTATAGTGTTTGCCAAGCTCAAACATGGTCTGACCGGCTCCTTCTTTCATGCCGACAACGCGGATCGCCCGATCAACCTGGAGGATACCCGCGGCGTCGGTATCCGCATCGAAGCGCTCAACAAGTACTTCGACGGGCACCACGTCCTGAAGGACATCAACCTGGAGATCAAATCCGGCGAGACCTTCAGCATCATCGGCCCCTCCGGCACCGGCAAGAGCGTCCTTTTAAAGCACATCGTCAAGCTGGAGTCCCCCGATTCCGGCGAGATCTACATCGACGACATCCCGATCTTCAACGAGGCGCGCGGCCAAGAGCAGCGCGACTACCGCTACTCGATGGTGTTCCAGTCCTCGGCGCTCTTCAACTCGCTCACCGTGGGGGAGAACGTGGGGCTGTGGCTCAGGGAAAAGCGGGTCTGCAAGGAACAGAGGATCCGGGAGATCATCCGCGAGAAGCTCGAGATGGTGGGGCTGGTGGGCAAGGAACAGCTGCGCACCTCGGAACTCTCCGGCGGGATGAAAAAACGCGTGGCGATCGCCCGCTCGCTCGCCATGAACCCGGACCTGATCCTCTACGACGAGCCGACCGCGGAGCTCGACCCGGTCACCACCGACGAGCTCGCCAACACGATCCTGAAGCTCAAGGAGAGCACCAAGAACACCACGGTGATCGTGACCCACGACCTCAACTTCGCGCTCTACATCTCGGACCGGATCGCCATGATGCACGGCGGCACCATCGTCGAGGTGGGGACGCCGCGCGAGATCAAGAAGAGCGAGAACCCCATCGTGCGCGGCTTCATCTACACCACCACCAAGGGGATCAGGGGAGACTAAGATGGCACTGCCGGGCACCGTGCGCCAGAAACGAGCCTTCCTTGTAGCGCTGAGCTTTGCGCTTTTGCTGGTCTCGTGCGCCTCGCTCAAGCAGTCAAAGCCCATCCTCCCGGTGCGCGAGTACGAGAGGATGATCGTGGGGCGCCTGGACGCCGAGTACGTCGGCACCAACAACTGCGTCTCCAAGTGCCACGCCCACGATAGAATCACCAGCGATTTCAGCCATTCGGTGCACGGCGAGCAGATCAAGCCCGAGACCGGGCTCCCCCTGGTGAACTGCGAATCCTGCCACGGTCCGGGAAGCCTCGCCATCGCCCACCTGGACGACGACCGCGAGAAGAACACCCAGCTGCAAAAGAAGTGCGACACCTCGAAGTTCCTGGACATCATGCACCTCCCCCCCCAGGCCCAGTCCCTCATCTGCCTCAAGTGCCACTCCGCAGCATCGATCCCCGCCCTGGCCCACTGGAACGCCTCGGCCCACGCGGTGAACGACGTGAGCTGCTTTGACTGCCACAAGCTCCACAAAGGTCCCCAGCAGAAGGTGAGCCGCGAGGAGATGGCCGAGATGTGCTTCGGCTGCCACCCTGAGGTGCGTGCCGAGAACGCGCTCTACTCGCACCACCCGCTGCGCGAGAAGAAGATGGTCTGCGTGGACTGTCACGAGGTGCACGGCTCCACCCAGGAGAAGCTTTTGAAGGGGAACACCCCCAAGGAGACCTGCACCCGCTGCCACATGGAGAAACAGGGTCCCTTCGCCTATGAGCACGGCGATGTCACCGAGAACTGCTCCACCTGCCACACCCCGCACGGCTCGGTGAACAACCACCTGTTGAACGCGGCGCTCCCCTTTCTCTGCCTGCAGTGCCACACCGGGCACCTGATCAGCAACGCCAACGTAAAGCAGCTCTTCACCAACCGCTGCACGGACTGCCACTCGCAGATCCACGGCAGCGATACCCCCTCCCAAGGCGTCACCGGAAGGGGCACCCTGCGTCAGTAACGGCAAAGGAGCCTTAAGGACGAGATGAAAACCCTGCATCCTGCATACGGCGCCCCCTCACTGCTGCTGCTTTTGCTGCTCAGTGCCGGCAACGCCCAGGCCGAGGCCGAGCCGCGCGACGCCGCGCCCGAGGCCGAGCGGGTGGCCCTCGCCGAGGAGGGGAAGGTCTACGGCGGCGACGAGCGGGTGGTGGAGACCCTGGAGCAAAAGGGGGGGCAGATCGGCTACAGCTTCGTCGACGGGCGCGGCTACGGCGGGCGGGCGGCTCCCTACGGCTTTTTGCACTCCTCGCGCTCGGGGGGGCTCTTCTACCGGACCCTGGAGAAAGACGGCAACTTCGAGCTGGAAGGGAACTTCCTAAACGAGAACGACTACCACGGCGACCTCCTCATCGACTACAAGGGGGACTACCGGCTGCACCTGCGCACCGAGGCGCTCTTTCACAACCTGGACCGCGAGCTGTTGTTCTCCCAGTCCTTCACCTCGGCACGGGTGGATCCCCCCTTGCTCGGCCAGCCGGCCAGCTACACCTCGTTCCAAGATCCCGCCACCGACTACGGCATCACGGTATCCCAGGACATCGCCGAGTTCCGCTACCGGCTGCACAACTTCCCGCTGCACGTAAACCTCGGCTACTGGCGCCTGGTGCGCGAGGGGACCGTGCAGCAGCGCTACGCCGACACCGGTTTCGAGGGAGACACCAACCGGATCATCGCGGAGGCGCGCCAGATCCGCCAGGTGACCCAGGAAGGGCGCCTCGGGGTGGATGCGCATCTTGGCTGGGTCGACCTCATCTACGACTTCAAGGTCCGGACCTTCGAGGACCAGCCGGCCATCCCCACTGCGAACTACCTGGCCCGCAACACCGGCTTCGGGACCGTCGCGGCCCCCGAAAGCGTCGGAGGGGTCCGGCAGCACAACGAAAACCCGGACAGTATCTTCTTCTCCAACACCGTGAAGCTCCACACCTCGCTCACCGGCGGCATCGTCGGGAGCGCTTCCTACAGCATCGACCAGCGCGAGAACCTCTCCCGGCTCAGCGACACCGTGGGGATCAAGCACGCCCAGGTGAACCTGCAAAACGCCGCCGGCGACTTCGTCTACACCCCGTGCAAGGAGTTCTCGCTGGCGGTCAAGTACCGCCGCCAGGAGCTCGAGCACGACAACCGCGACCCGCTGGTCAGCTCCAACTTCGTCGACCCGCAACAGAGCGTGAAACCGCCGGTGGACAGCTCGAAGGACGTGGTGCTGGTCAACCTCGCCTTCAAGCCGATGGCGGGGCTCACCCTCAATGCCGAGTACCGCGGCGAGATGGTGCACCGCGACCACGTCTCCGACCTCCCCGGCGCCAGCACCTGGGCCCTGCCGGCCAATTCGGCGACCCAGAAGGGGTCCCTCGCGCTGCTCTACCACCCGATCAAGGGGGTGCGGCTCACGGCGAAGTACGCCTATGCGACCACCGACCACCCCGCCTACGGCAACTCCTACGAACAGCGTCACGAAGGGGAGCTTTTGGCTACCTACACCTCGGGCCGTTGGGGGGCGACTGCCAACGTCCGGGCGCGCCGCGAGTGGAACGACAGCATCGAGCACTTCATCGTGAACTCGCCCCCCTTCAGCGATCCGGTGGGGTGGAGCGCCTCGAGCCCCCTGTCGCGCACCCGCGCGGCCGAGGACGCGAACCTGGGGGTCTGGGTCAATCCCGTGAAGCGCCTGACCCTTTCGGCGAACTACGCCTGGCTCAGCAATTCGGTGGACCAGGCGGTGCTCTTCACCGGTGTCGGTGCGGGGAGCGAGGCTGCCAGCAACTACCTAAGCCGCGCCCACGTCTACGGGATCACCGCGAACCTGGCGGCCACCGAGGAACTGGACCTGGCGCTTGCCCTGCAGCAGATCCGCTCGGAGTCGGCGTTCACGCCGCAACTGGTGACCTTTGGCAGCGCAGACACCTCCGGCATCCGGGAGATCACCCGGCAGGACACCGTGATAAGCTCCGCCGCCTGGCGCGGCGAGTACCGTTTCACCAAGCAGTTTTCCGGCAAGCTCGAGTACACCCTGCAGGATTACCACGAGAGAAACAAGGCCTATAGCGACCAAAACGGCACCGTGCACGCCGTGGTCGCCTACCTTACGGCCAGGTGGTGACAAAGAGGTAGCCCCTGAAACTGATCCGTACTATACTGCTGCTGTTGGTCATGACAGCCCTGTTTCCGGCGGCGGATTCCCGTGCGGCCGGCAAGCTCGTGGCTGCCATATTGACCTGTGACATCCCGCGCTACCGGGAGGCGCATCGCGCTTTTGTCAAGGCACTGGTACAGAAAGGGTACGATCAGAGCAACGTCGAAGTCATCACCCAGACCCCCAACCCCGACCCCATCTCCTGGGCCAACAGCATCCGGAAATTCAACGCCATCGGCGCGGACCTGATCGTCACCTACGGGGCGCCGGCCACCATGACCGCCCTGCGCGAGGCAGGCGACATCCCCGTGGTGTTTGCCGACGTCTACGGACCGGTGGAAACCGGCGTGGCGCGCAGCCTCTCCGGGACCGGCCACAACATGGCGGGGGTGAGCAGCAAGGTGCCGCTGGTCACCCTGGTGAAGACGGCACTCGAGGTCAAGCCGATCAAGGTGCTCGGGGTGGTCTACACGGGGCGCGAGGAAGGGTCGATGGTGCAGCTCAAGGAGATGCGCAAGATCGGCGCCCAGTACGGGGTGATCCTGGTGGAGGTGAACCTGGCCGGGACCAGCGGCATCGACGCCGCGCTCGCCACCATGTTCAACGCGCGGGTCGAGGGGATCTACGTCACCGAGTGCACTGCCGGGTCGCGGGGCTTCGAGAAGATCGTGCACCGCGCCGGGGAGTCGAAGATCCCGGTCTTCTCCCAGATGCCGGGAGCGGCCCAAAAGGGTGCCGTGCTCTCCTTGGAGGCCGATCCGGCCGAGCAGGGGCAGGTGGCGGCCGACTACGCCGCGCGGATCCTCGGGGGCAAGAAGGCCGGCAGCCTGCCCGTGGCCACGCCCAAGAAGGTCGAGCTGGTGGTCAACATGAAGGTGGCCAGGGCGTTGGACCTGCACGTGCCGTTCCCGGTGCTTTCGGCAGCGACCCGAGTGCTTAAGTAACCGGTTTGAGGTGGTAATGAGAAAAATTTTGATCGTGGACGACGATGCTCCGTTCCTGGATGCCCTGAGGGAGCAGATCCGTTCGCTCTACCCGCTGCTTGCGGTGGTGACCTGTACCGATCCCGTCCAGGCCCTGGCCGTGCTCAAGCAGGAGCCGGTGGACCTGTTGCTGGTCGATCTGGAGATGCCGGTCATGGACGGCACCAAGATCTTCAACTTCGCGGTGTCGCTTGGGATGGACAAGAACCGGATCGTCATCCTCTCCGGGCGGGACTCCGACTACCTGCACGAGCAGTTCCCGATGGGGACCTGCCTCGCCGTGCTCAACAAGTACGAAGCCAAGCAGAAGGCGGTCCTGGACATGATCTTCAGCTCGATGCAGCGCAAGGCGGCAGGCGGCTAGGGCGTAAAAGGCACCGGTTCACGGGGTTTCGTCTCCCGACGCGGGAGCCCTTACCTCACATGATGGCGCGGTCCAAGCTCCCCGGTCTCCCGGGGGCTTTCATTTCTGACCCGTAAAAGGTTTGCTCTTTTGAGATATGGCAAGTCTGGTGGTCGTGCTGGAGGAGTTTAGATGGGAAAGATGATGCGCTTGACCTGCTACGAGCAGAAACACCTGAGGCCGGAGTGGCAGGAGAGCCTCTCGGGTATCGGGTTTGAGCTCTTCTTCGCCGAACTGGTGCAGGACCTAGCCGGTTTCGGGATCACCCTGGAGCGCGGGGACGGCTCGGGACAGGTGATCGAGGTGAAAAGTTACGCCGACCTCTTAAACGCCGTGCGCATCGCCTCTCCCTCGGACGGGATCGCCAACGTCTGTGTCGGGCACGTCATCGGCAAGAGTCCGCACCTTGACCCCCAGGAAGACATTAAGCGTGCCGTGAACCGGATCGCCTTCGCTCCGGAGACTGTCCCCCCCGACGACGAGAACCGCCGGACCTGCCACAACTGCGGCTGCGGCTGTTAGGGGCGGGGAGGCCGTGCTGCAGGGAAACGGCGTCGGTGTCGCCTGGCTAGATCTTGAAGAGCTCGGCCTTGGGCTCACCGTGCTGTACGGTTAGGATGGCGTAGCTTCCCGCGAATCCCTGCTTCAGCGTCCCCGGATTTATCAAAAGCATCCCCGAATCCCTTAGAACCGCCGGAAGGTGCGTGTGACCGTAGAGCACCACGCCGGCTCCCACCTCGATCCCTCTTTCGATCAAAAGGCTGAGCCCCGACTTTACCGCCTGCCGGTTGCCATGGGTGGCGAAGACCCGGCAGGAGCCGATCTCCAGGGTCAGCTCCCGGGGGAGGCTCGCGTCGAAGTCGCAGTTGCCGGCAACCCGCAGCACGGGAACCTCCAGAACTTCCTGTAAAAGCTCCGCGTCGTCGGCACCGTCGCCCAGGTGGATGATGTGGTCCACCGGACCCGCCAGTTCATGAGCCTTGAGCGCCAGGGGGTAGTTGCCGTGACTGTCGGAGATGACCAGAATCCTCATGATGTCCTCTGCTTCAATAAATAACCGGCTGCGCCTTGAGCCGAAATGGTGCTAGAATGCCTGGTGGTCCTCGCTACTTCGGCCGGTCGCCGTGCGCTGTGGCGCGGCCGGCTTTTTCATGAACGGCCGGTCCACCTGATATAGGACAGGTGTGCGGCTGGTGACAAGTAAAATTTTCTGGAGGTGTCATGAAGAACAGGTGGCTGATCTGGACCGCCTTCGGGACAGGCGGGATCCTCTTGCTTTTCGGAGTCTGCGTGCTGGTCGCTACCGCCCTCATAGGTGACAACGAGGGGGGGAGCGGCGACGGGGTCGGGCTGGTCGAGGTGAAAGGGGTGATCGTCGACGGTCAGGACACGGTGCGCCAGTTGCGGGCTCTGAAAAAGGACAAGCGGGTCAAGGCGGTGGTCTTGCGGGTGGACTCTCCCGGCGGTGTGGTCGGCCCCTCCCAGGAGATCTGCGCCCAGGTGCGCGAGGTCGCCAAGGTGAAGAATGTGGTGGTCTCCATGGGGAGCGTGGCCGCCTCGGGCGGGTACTATATCTCCGCCCCGGCCACCAAGATCTTCGCCAACCCCGGCACCATCACCGGCTCCATCGGCGTACTTATGAAGTTCTCGAACCTGGAAGGGCTCATGGACAAGGTGGGGATGAAGGCCTACACCATCAAAAGCGGCCAGTTCAAGGATGTGGGCTCCCCCGGCCGCGAGATGACCGCCGAGGAGCGGGCCATGCTGCAGGGGGTGATCGACAGCACCCACAGCCAGTTCGTGCGTGCCGTCGCCGAGGGGAGAAAGCTTCCCGTCGCCACGGTGGGCGCCATAGCCGACGGCAGGATCTTCTCGGGCGAGCAGGCCCTCGCTTTGAAACTGGTGGACCGGTTGGGGACCATGCAGGATGCCATCGACGAGGCTGCGCGCCTGGGCGGGGTGACCGGCGAACCTTCCATCATCAAGCCGCCCAAGAAACGGACCTCGGCCTGGGACTTCCTGGTGGAGAGTGCCGCCGGACAGTTGGGACTTTTGAAGGGCGCCGGCGACGGGGTCAGTGTCGATTACCGGATGTGAAGAGGCAGGGGTTAGGGGCTAGGGACTAGAAAAACGTAAGACCGAGGCAGGGGCAAGGGACTAGGGACTAGGGAAAAGCAAGACCAAGGCAGGAACTGAGACACAAAGCTCTCTGAGAACAGCAGGGACTGGGGCTTGGACGACTGCGCACTGGCTCTAGGACAGGCTTTCTCACTGGATTGTCTTTTTGGTCCAGTCGACGCTGTCAGAAGCCTGGTCACGAAAGGTTTTCCCTCGTCCCCAGCCGCTCGTGCCTCGTTCCTGCATTTATACCTTGACAAAAATGCTAGCGTATATATACTCAGTTGCTTCCAAAAAGGGGGGCTACGTCCTTGAAGATACGTGTCGATGAGGTTAAGAAGAAGCGGGTAGACCTCAACGAAGAGGAACCAGCGGCCCACTATCCGAATCTGGTTGAAATGGAACAAGCCGGCGAGTGCAGCTTCATTGCGCCGGTTCATACGGAACTTTCGGCGGTCTGGGAGTACGACCACGTACGCGCCGCCGGCAAGGTGAACACTGCGGCGAAGCTTACCTGCTCCCGCTGCCTGGCCGAGTACGAGATCCCGGTCAGTTCCGACTTCACAATTTTCTACACCCAGTCGTCGGGGGAACAACTTGACGAAGAGGTGGAGCTCAGCGACGAAGACCTCATCTCGGTCTCCTTCCAGGGGGACGAGATCAATTTTGACTTCGAGATCGCCGAGCAAGTAATGATGGAAATACCCTTCAAGCCGCTGTGCAGCGAGGATTGCAAGGGGCTGTGCACCGAGTGCGGCGCAGACCTGAACCAGGGCGACTGCGGTTGCGATCGCGGCACGGTGAATTTGAAGATGAGTGCCCTGAAGAAGTTAAGCATAGACAAGTAAAAGGAGAAACCGATGGCTGTACCTAAGAAGAAAACCTCCAAATCGCGTAAAAACATGAGGCGTGCTCATGACTTCCTGACCCCTCCCACCGTCTCGACCTGCCCCCAGTGCAAGGCTCCCAAGCTGCCGCACTGCGTCTGCCCCTCCTGCGGCACCTACAAGGGTCGCCAGGTGCTGAAAGCCGAAGAAGTATAACGTCGGGTTGAACCTGCCGTGACTGTTCGGAATCCGCTCCGTAGGGGAAATATGAGAGTTGCAGTGGATGTGATGGGGGGCGATAACGCCCCTCATGTCGAAGTTGAAGGTGCGGTGGCTGCGGCGCGCGAATTTGGCGTGCCGCTCACCCTGGTCGGTGACCGCGAGCGTGTCGAGGCCGAACTGGCCCGCCACGACTGCACTGGACTTGATATCGAGATCTGGCATGCCTCCGAAGTGGTAGGCATGCACGACTCGGCCTCCGACGCGGTACGCAAGAAGAAGGACTCCTCGATCCGCGTCGCCTTCGAGCTGGTCAAAGGGGGCGAGGCCGCCGCGGTCGTCAGCGCGGGTAACTCGGGCGCCACCATGGCGGCCGGGATGTTCGTGCTGAAACGGATGCGGGGGATCGACCGCCCTGCCATTGCCCAGTTGCTCCCCACCCTCACCGGTTCCACGCTGGTGCTCGACGTGGGGGGGAACGTGGACTGCAAGCCGGACCACCTGGTACAGTTCGCCGTAATGGGCGAGGTGTACGCGCGCTTCGTCATGGGGCTTCAGTCTCCCAGGGTCGGCATACTCTCCAACGGCGAGGAAGCCAGCAAGGGGAACGAGCTCACCCGGGAAACCAGCGCGCTGTTACGCGAGAAGCCGCTCAACTACATAGGCTACGTGGAAGGGCGCGACGTCTTCAACGGCTCGGTCGACGTGGTGGTGTGCGACGGCTTCGTCGGCAACGTAGTCTTAAAGCTCTCCGAAGGGCTTGCCGAGACCGTCGGCAAGATGCTCAAGGCCGAGATCAAATCGAGCCTCCTGTCCCAGATCGGTTACCTCCTCTGCCGCAAGGCTTTCAATAACTTCAGAAAAACCGTAGATTACGCGGAGTACGGCGGCGCACCGCTGTTGGGTATCAACGGCGTGGGGATGATTTGCCACGGCGGCTCCAATCCCAAGGCGATCAAGAACGCGATCCGCTTCGCCTATGACTATGCGCTCAAGGGGGTGAACTCCCGGATGGCTGAAAAGCTGGACGAGAGCTTCCCCAAAAGCGTGCGCGAAAGCGAGGCCAACGAGGCCCCCGCCGACGCGAAGGAGAGGGTAGTCTCATGATTCGAGCAAGGATCACCGGAACGGGATCGGCACTTCCCGAGAAGGTACTCAGCAATTTCGACCTGGAGAAGATGGTCGACACTACCGACGAGTGGATCGTCGCCCGCACCGGCATCAGCCAGCGCCGCATCGCCTCGGAAGGGGAGTACACCTCCACCTTCGCCACCCTGGCAGCCCAGCGCGCCCTCGAGGCCGCCGGCGTCTCCGCCGATGAGATCGACCTGATCATCCTCGGCACGCTCACCCCTGATTTCCCGTTCCCCGCAACTGCCTGCCTGGTCCAGCAGAACCTGGGCGCCAAGAACGCCTTCTGCTTCGACCTCTCCGCAGCCTGCTCCGGTTTCGTCTTCGCCCTGGCCACCGCCGAGAAGTACCTCCTATCCGGGACCCACAAGAAGGCGCTGGTGATCGGTGCCGAGGTGCTCTCGCGCATCATCGACTGGAAGGACCGCAACACCTGCCTGCTCTTCGGCGACGGTGCCGGCGCGGTGGTGCTCGAGGCCGTCGAGGGTGGCGATAACGGCCTGCTGTCGACCCACATGTACTCCGACGGCAACTTCTGGGAGATCCTCTACCAGACCGGGTCCGGCAACCGCAATCCGGCCACCCAGGCGAACCTGGACGCAGGCCTTGTGTACCTGACCATGCAGGGTAACGAGGTGTTCAAGTACGCGGTGCGCGCGATGGCGGAGGTCTCTCTCGAGGCCCTGGAGAAAAACGGGATAACCGGCGAGGACCTGACGCTCTTCATCGCGCACCAGGCGAACCAGCGCATCATCGATGCGGTCGGCAAACGCCTGAACCTGACCGGCGAGCGCGTCTTCGTGAACCTGGACCGCTACGGCAACACCTCGGCTGCGTCGATTCCCATCGCGCTGGACGAGGCGGTGCGCGGCGGGCGCGTCAAGGAGGGGGACCTGGTGCTCCTCTCCGCGTTCGGCGGCGGGCTCACCTGGGGCTCGGCGCTCTTACGCTGGTAGCCGGACCGACAACTTACTCTTTAAAAAGCTTTGGGGGCGGGTCTTAGATCCGCCTTCTTTGCGCCGTACAACCGGCTGCCGCTTACGTAAAACGCGTGCGGCGAGCCGAGGCCTGCGGCTTGACATCTCCCGGTGCGGTACCGGCCGGAAACAACGAGGTATCGACATGAGTCATGCATTCATCTTTCCCGGCCAGGGGTCGCAGCACCCCGGCATGGGACGCGAGCTTGCCGAGAACTTCAAGATCGCCAAGGAGAGCTTCGAAGAGGCCGACGACGCCCTCGGATTCAAACTCTCCACCATGTGCTTCGAGGGTCCCGAGGAGGACCTGAAGCTCACCGCCAACACCCAGCCGGCCATCCTGGCCGCAAGCGTTGCCGCCTACCGCGTGCTCAAAACCGAGTCGCCGCTCTCCGCCAGCTTCGTGGCCGGCCACTCGCTGGGCGAGTACTCCGCGCTGGTAGCCGCCGGCGCTCTCGACTTCGCCGACGCCCTGCGCACCGTGCGCGCCCGCGGCAGCTTCATGCAGGACGCGGTTCCGGTCGGCGTGGGCGCCATGGCCGCCATCCTCGGCGTTGAGAACGAGGTGCTCGCCGAGATCTGCCAGGAAGCGGCGCAGGGCGAGGTGGTCTCTCCCGCCAACTTCAACTCGCCGGGCCAGATCGTGGTCGCAGGCCACACCGGCGCCGTGAATCGCGCCATCGAGATCGCCAAGGCCCGCGGCTTTAGAAAGGCGATGCTGCTGCCGGTAAGCGCACCCTTCCACTGCGCCCTGATGCAGCCGGCCGCCGAGCGCCTGGCTGGCGTCCTGGAAAAAGTCGCTGTTTCCGGCATTGTCATCCCGGTTGTTTCCAACGTGGAAGCCAAGCCGAACTCCGACGCCGCCCGCGTCAAGGGGCTTTTGGTGGACCAGGTCTGCTCCCCGGTGCGCTGGGACGAGTCGGTCCGCTTCATGGTGGCCCAGGGTGTGACGAACTTCGTGGAGATCGGCCCGGGCAAGGTGCTCGCCGGTCTCGTGAAGCGCATCGAGAAAGAGGTGCAGACCCTTAACGTTCAGGACGCAGCCGGGATCAAAGCCCTGGCGGAGGTGGCATAACATGAGTCTTAACGGACAGGTAGCCGTAGTAACCGGAGCTTCCCGCGGCATCGGCCGCGCCATAGCCCTGAAACTTGCCGCCGAAGGGGCCACCGTGGTGGTCACCGCAACGAGCGTCGAGGGGGCCCAGAAGACCGCCGACGAGATCGTCGCAGCCGGCGGCAAGTCGCTCGCCGTCAAGGTGGACGTCTCCCAGGTGGCAGAGGTTGAGGAGCTCTTCAAGAAGACCGCTGACAGCTTCGGGCGCCTGGACATCCTGGTCAATAACGCCGGGATCACCAAGGACGGCCTCTTGCTCCGCATGAAGGAGTCCGACTGGGATGCCGTCATGGACGTGAACCTCAAAGGCGCCTTCAACTGCACCCGCGAGGCGGCCAAGGTGATGAGCAAGGCCCGCTACGGGCGCATCGTCAACGTCTCCTCGGTGGTGGGCGAGATGGGGAACCCCGGCCAGGCCAACTACTGCGCCTCCAAGGCCGGCATGATCGGCCTCACCAAGTCGGTGGCGAAGGAACTCGCGCGCCGCAACGTCACCGTGAACGCGGTCACCCCCGGCTTCATCGAGACCGACATGACCAGCGAGCTCTCCGAGAAGACCCGCGAGTCCTTGCAGGAACAGATCCCGATGGGGCGCCTGGGGGGCTCGGAAGATATCGCCGCGGCGGTAGTTTTCCTGGTTTCCGAGGGGGCTTCTTACATCACCGGGCACGTCCTTTCGGTCAATGGCGGGATGTACATGTAGGGTAGGGAAGGGGCCGAAAATTTTACCTTGCAGGCCCTAAAATACCTTTTGCAAATTCGCTTTGTGCATGCTATGAAACTAGGCGTGCTTTTTCCCAACTAAATTGTCTGAACAAAATCAACTGGAGGTGTATAGATGGCTTCGATCGAAAAACGTATTAAAGAGATAGTGGCAGAGCAGCTTGGGGTGGACGAGGCGCAGGTGACCAACGAGTCTTCCTTCATGGACGACCTGGGCGCAGACTCCCTGGACACCGTAGAACTGGTGATGGCTCTCGAGGAAGAGTTCGAAATCGAAATCTCCGACGAAGACGCCGAGAAGATCCAGTCCGTCCAGGACGCCATCGACTACATTACTGATCACACCTAGTAGACAGAGGGGAAGTTGACTTCCCCTTTTTTCATGGCGCCTCAAGCGGCATGATCGATCAGAGAATAAGGAGTTCCGAAATATGAGAAGAGTTGTTGTCACGGGGATCGGCGTGGTCTCCCCCCTGGGGACCGGGAACGCCAAGAACTGGGAAAACCTGATCGCGGGCACCTCCGGGATCGCTCCCATCACCCGTTTCGATGCCAGCGAGCTGCCGGTCAGGATCGCCGGCGAAGTGAAGGATTTCGTCGCCGAAGACTTCATCGACAAGAAAGAGATCAAGAAGATGGATCTCTTCATCCAGTACGCACTGGGTGCCGCTCACTACGCCATGGAAGACTCGGGGCTGGTGATCAACGAGGAGAACGCCGAGCGTGTTGGGGTTCTGGTGGGTGCCGGCCTTGGTGGCCTCCCCGCCATCGAGCGCTACCATTCCGCTCTTGCCGAAGGTGGCTACAAGAAGATCTCCCCGTTCTTCATCCCGATGCTGATCATCAACCTGGCTCCGGGCCACATCTCCATCAAGTACGGCGCGAAAGGGCCGAACCTTTCTTCGGTTTCCGCCTGCGCGACCGGCACTCACTCCATCGGTGACGCCTACCACATGATCAAGCGCGGCGATGCCGACGCCATGATCGCCGGCGGCACCGAGTCGACCGTGACCCCCTTGGGGATCGGCGGCTTCTCCGTCATGAAGGCGCTCTCCACCAACAACGACGACCCGACCGCCGCCTCGCGCCCCTTCGACAAGGGGAGGGACGGCTTCGTGCTCGCCGAGGGTGCCGGTATCGTGGTGCTCGAGGAGTACGAGGCAGCCAAGGCCCGCGGCGCCAAGATCTACGGCGAGGTCGTGGGTTACGGCATGTCCGGCGACGCCTACCACCTGACCAGCCCGGCTCCGGGCGGCGAGGGTGCCGCGCGCTGCATGAAGATGGCGCTCAGGACCGCCGGTGTGAACCCCGAGCAGGTCGACTACATCAACGCCCATGGCACTTCCACCCCGTTTGGCGACGTGGGCGAGACCATGGCCATCCGCTCCGTGTTCGGCACCCATGCCGACAAGCTGATGGTATCTTCGACCAAGTCGATGACCGGGCACCTCTTGGGTGCGGCAGGCGGCGTCGAGGCGGTCTTCTCGCTCATGGCGATGCAGAACCAGGTGGTACCGCCGACCATCAACTACACCGAGCCCGATCCGGAATGCGATCTGGACTACGTCCCGAACACCGCGCGCGAGGCGAAAGTCGAGTACGCCATGTCTAACTCGTTCGGCTTTGGCGGCACCAACGCGTCGCTGCTTTTCAAGAGGGTGTAGATGATAGTCATTGCCAGTGATCACGGCGGTTTGAACCTGAAGGATGAGATCAAGGCTCTCTTGAGCGAGCGCGGGGTAGCCTGCGAAGATCTCGGCACCAACAACGGCGACTCGGTCGACTACCCCGACTTCGGCGCAAAAGTGGCGCAGCGCGTCTCGCAGGGGAGTGCCGATCTCGGCATCCTGGTCTGCGGCACCGGCATCGGGATGTCCATCGTGGCCAACAAGTTCCCGGGTATCCGGGCGGCCCTGGCCACGGACGTCTTCATGGCGACCATGGCCAAGGAGCACAACAACGCCAACATCCTGGTTCTCGGGGGGCGCGTCATCGACCCGGCCACCGCCCGGGCCATGGTGGCGGCCTGGCTGGACACCGAGTTTGCCGCGGGGCGCCACCAGGCGCGTCTCGACAAGATCGCCGCGCTGGAGAAGGACCTCCGGGTCCAGGCACCCTAAGGGCCCGGCAGCATTTAAGCAAAGCACAAACGGGACCCTCGGTCCCGTTTTCATTTCCACCAACGTACAAATTCAGGAGAACAGACATGTCAGTACTGGAGAATTTCGATCCGGCCATCGCGCAGATCATCAAGGCCGAGACCGAGCGTCAGGAGTACAACCTCGAACTGATCGCCTCCGAAAACTTCGTCTCCCCGGCGGTCCTGGAAGCGCAGGGCTCGGTGCTCACCAACAAGTACGCCGAAGGGTATCCCGGCAAGCGCTACTACGGTGGCTGCCACTGCGTGGACCAGGCCGAAAACCTGGCGATCGAGCGCGCCAAGGAGCTCTTCGGCGCCGATCACGTCAACGTGCAGCCGCACTCCGGTTCCCAGGCCAACATGGCGGTCTACTTCACCGTGCTGAAGCCGGGCGACACCGTGCTGGGGATGAACCTGGCCCACGGCGGTCACCTGACCCACGGTTCCCCGGTCAACTTCTCCGGCCGCTTCTTCAACATCGTTCCCTACGGCGTCTCGAAAGAGAGCCAGACCATCGACTACGAAGAGGTCGAGCGTCTGGCCCTCGAGCACAAGCCGAAGATGATTGTGGTGGGTGCTTCCGCTTACCCGCGCATCATCGATTTCGAGGCCTTCCGCCGTGTGGCGGACAAGGTGGGCGCCGTGGTCATGGTGGACATGGCCCACATCGCAGGTCTCGTGGCCGCCGGTCTGCACCCGAACCCGGTTCCCTACGCCGAGTTCGTGACCACCACCACCCACAAGACCCTCCGGGGACCGCGCGGCGGCATGATCATGTGCCGCGAGGAGTTCGCCAAGACCCTCAACTCCAACATCTTCCCGGGGATCCAGGGCGGACCGCTCATGCACGTGATCGCCGCCAAGGCCGTCGCCTTCAAGGAAGCCCTCTCTCCGGAGTTCAAGACTTACCAGGCGCAGATCGTGAAGAACGCCCAGGCGCTCGCCGCTGGCCTCATGAAGCGCGGTTTCAAGCTCACCTCCGGCGGCACCGACAACCACCTGATGCTGGTCGACCTGACCGAAACCGGCCTTACCGGCAAGGTGGCCGAAGAGGCGCTCGACAAGGCCGGCATCACCGTGAACAAGAACGGCATTCCGTTTGACACCCGTTCGCCGTTCGTCACCTCCGGCATCCGCATCGGCACCCCGGCCGCGACCACCCACGGCCTGAAAGAGGCCGAGATGGAGCAGGTCGCCGCCCTCATCGCCGAGGTGCTCGCCAACGTCGAGGACGAGGCTGTCCTGGCCAAGGTAAAGGGCGAGGTCAATACCCTCATGAAGCGCTTCCCGCTCTACGCCGACCGTCTGGCCTAGGTGCGGCGGTAACAGGCAATAAACAAGAGGGGGGCGCCTAGGGCGCCCCCTTTTTTGTTGAGTCAGCTCTCGCTCGCCCTCCGGGAGAGGGTCGAGGTGAGGGGGCTGCGGGCTCGTTTGTTTCAGCCCCATTGGCCGTTTCCCCCTGACCGACTGGTCGGTCCGAAAAAGTGCAGCTGGCGCACCCAGGAGGCCTCATGATTTTCAACCGCATCCGCTACGAAGAGCCGCTCTTTCGCCCGCCCTCCGAGGCGAACAGTCTTATTTTCCAGGCCACCATCGGCTGCTCGCAGAACACCTGTCGTTTTTGCGGCATGTACAAGATGAAGACCTTCCGCATCCGCCCGGTCTCCGAGATGCTCGCCGAGATCCACTCGGTCCCCGAGTCGGTGCGCCCCCACGTGCAGCGCGTCTTCATCGCCGACGGCGACGCGCTGGTCTATCCGCAGGCCGGGCTGGTGGAACTGCTTGACGCTTTCTCGGCCACCTTTCCCCGCCTCACCCGGGTGGGCGCCTACGCCTCGCCCAACAGCCTCACCACGAAGACCGAAGAGGAACTCGCGCTCCTGCAGCAGAAGAAACTGCGCATCCTCTACTTCGGCCTGGAAAGCGGCGATGCCGACACCCTCAAGCTGGTGCGCAAGGGGTTTGAGCCCGCGCAGATGCTCGAGCTCTGCAGAAAAGCCCAAAGGGCGGGGATGAAGCTTTCGGTGACGGCTATTCTCGGCCTGGCCGGCAAGGCGCGCAGCGCGGAACACGCCAAGGCTACCGCCCAGTGGATCAACGAACTCTCGCCCGAGTACTTTTCGCTGCTCACCATGTTCCGGCGCCACAACGACGATTACTTCAAGGAAATCGAGCCGCTCAGTTACGGGGGGATCCTCGAGGAGGCGCTTTCGATGCTGCAGGAACTCAATCCGCAACGCACCATCCTGCGCTCCAACCACGTCTCCAACTTCCTGAACCTGGCGGGGAGTTACCCCAAGGACCGCGAGCGGCTCATCGAAACCGCGCAGCGGGCCCTGGCCGAAGCCCGCCGGCAGCCGAGATGGTTCAACGAGGTTCCGGATTACCAGGAGGAGTATTATTAGGGGCTAGGGGCTGGAGAGTGAGGACTAGAGAGTGGGGACTGGGGCGAGGGGCGGAGGGGGGATCCATTTCACGAAGATTTGTGGCCGAACTCAGGTTCCCCCCTTCGCAAAGGGGAGGACGTGACGCCAGCTGCTTTGCCTAAATTTAGGGAAGTCGCTCCCGAACAACAAAAAGCCACTCCGAAACCGGAGTGGCTTTTCCGTGTTGCCAAGGGGGTGTACGACGGTCCCGCTTCTCTCCCAACCCGCCCCGTTCCGGTGCCTGCACCGAAACGGCCACCGTCCTGGCAAGGGCGTCGCTGGGCCGAGCTCTTAAACATCTGATAATAGACCGGAGAACTGCTCGGGAGCTGCATCCGGTCCGTGTGGGACGCTAGCGCGCCACTCCGCAGAGCTGAAGCTCCGTATCGAGCTTCTCCCGCGAAATCCCGAGCACTCGGCACGCTTTGTCCCTGTCGCTCTGGTAACGCTCCATCACCATGAGGAGCAGCGCCTTTTTGAGCGACGCCGAAAGTTTGTCCATCACACCCTGACCATTGCTGGCCGCCAACGAAGAGACCAACGGCTCCAGGTTCCTCTGGAACAGGGCGGCGCTCTCGTTCACCCCCTTGGTTTCCCGCTCCTGCAGTCTCTTCAGCTTCACGATGTTGCCGACACACTCCTCCATGTGATCCTGCACCCAGCGCAGCGTGTCCCAATGATTGTCGACCGTCATCAGGCGCAGATCGTCCCTGGTCCCCGCCGCCGCGCCCCTCCGCTTCAGCCGCACTTCCATGATGCTATACTCGAAGGCCCCAGATTTCTCAGCAGTGCTACGATCCCGGTATGCCATGATGTCCCCCCTTGCAGCTGCGGTTTTTCCCTTACCTGTTCAACGGTCGTACCAACTTCGCCGGAATGGGTCTCGCGTCACTAACCAGCCGAATTCACAAAGGAAAACGACTTCATTTTTGGGCGCGGACACCGGCGCCTGAGAGCCGCGGTCTGTTTCAAGCCTGCACAGGGACCTGTTCGGAAGATGGTAATCTAGGTAAAAACAAGAACTTATGGCGATGTCGATTCGTGAACAGTCCGGGAGGCGGGCTGCACACACAGCTGCCGGTGCTGCTGGACATGATATAAATTGGGGTGACTTAATGGAGGTGGATCCTGGAAAGGCCGCTGCTCATACCGCTAACCGCGCTCATCGCCGGGCTTTTTACTGCCGATGCCACCGGCTGCCTTCCACCGTCCTGGAGCGTCGGCGCCCTCGTGGTACTGCTCATTATCTCCTCCTGCCGCACCGCAAGCCTTGGTTTCACCTGTTCCTTGGCCGCGTTTTTCTTCTGTTACGGCCAGCTCTCCCTGTCTCCGTTTTTGAACCCTCCGAAAGAAATAGCCGCCTGGAGCAGCGCCGAGCAGCACGTCGTGGAGGGGGTACTGCAGCGTCGTGCCGAGGGACTCCCCGATGGCGGGGGACGGCTGGTCCTGGGTGATCTGCTGCTGCACGAGGGGCCGGGGACGCGCCGGCTACCGGGCAGACTGCTGGTGCACCTCAAGCAGGGGAGAGTTCAGCTTGGCACCGGAGACCGGATCCTGTTCTCCTCGAAGCTGCGCCGGCCGCGTCTATTGGGGCTCCCCGGGGAATCCGATTACCCGCGCCGGCTCGCCTACCAGGGGATATTCCTGACCGGATTTCTGAAAGATCCCGGTGAGCTGGTACTGCTGCAGAGCGGGATCGGCTGGCGGCACGACATCGATTACCTGGCTGCCCGGTTGGGGAACTTCCTCATGGCGAGCGCGCCGCCTGCCGAGGCCGGGGTTCTCAAGGCGCTGCTCATCGGCGACACCGGCGATGTTCCCGCCGAACTCAACACCGCCTACGCACTCAGCGGCGTCAACCACATCCTCTCCATCTCCGGATTCCATGTTGGCATCGTTTTCATCTGCCTGTTTCAGCTGCTCTTTTTGCTGGCACGCCAGCTGGAGACGCTAACCCGCCACTGCAACCTGCGGCGCACCTTGCTGCTCGTCGCCCTGCCGGCGGTCGTGTTCTATCTCTTTCTCTCGGGAACCCAGGCGGCGACCCTGCGCAGCGTGCTGATGATCGTGGCGGTCCTGCTGGCACTCTACCTGAAGCGCGAGCTCGATCCGGTGAATTGCATCGTCCTGGCCGCCTTCGCGATCCTCAGCGGCGCTCCGGAGACCATGTTCGATCTCTCCTTCCAGCTCTCCTTCCTGGCCATTTGGGGGCTCGTGGTGCTTTCCTCCGAACTTGCCGCACCCGTTCGCGGGATCAAGGGGGTACCCGGGTGGTTTCTCCTTCTTCTCGCGGCTTCGGCGGCGGCCATCCTGGCGACGCTGGTTCCGGTTGCCTACTATTTTCAGCGCGTGTCCTTTACCGGGCTCCTTGCCAATGTGGCGGTGGTGCCGCTCATGGGCTACGGGGCGGTCGTGGTCGGCTTCGCCTCGCTGCCGATCTGCCTGCTGGCTCCGGGAGCGGCCCAGCCTCTGGTGCAGCTGGCAGCAGCACTGGTGCGGGCCTCTGATTACCTGGTTGCCTACCTGGCCCGGTTGCCGGTATGGAGCGGGTACTACCCGACCCAGACGGACCTGGCGCTGTCGGTGGCGGCGCTGGGGGCTCTCACCTTGGTCCGTCCGGTCCGGTTGGCGCGGATCGTCGTCCTTTTGCCGGTGCTGGTACTGACGGCGCGCGGGGTGCCGGCGGGACGGCAGGCTGACGGGCGGCTCGAGGTGATCTTCCTGAGCGTCGGCCAAGGGGATGCTGCGCTGGTGCGTCTGCCGGACGGCAAGCGGATGTTGGTGGACGGCGGCGGGGACTACGGCGACCTCGAACTGAGGGTAGGGGAGCGACTGCTGGGGCCGGCGCTGCACGCGCTCAAGGTGGACCGGCTGGACTACCTGGTACTGTCCCATCCCCATCCCGACCACCTGCAGGGTGTCCTCTGGGCTGCCGCCTATCTCGAGGTGGGCGAGTTCTGGGAAAGCGGCATTCCCGGCACTTCGCAGGAGTACCGGAAACTGAAGTGGGTGCTGGCGAGTCGCGCGGTCCCGGTCCGCACCATCAACGCGGCAAGTGCGCCTTTTGCCGCGGGTGGCGTCCAGGTAGAGCCGCTCTGGCCGGAGCGCAGCGTGCCGCTTACCGGGGACGAGAACGACGACTCCCTGGTGTTCAGGTTGCGTCACGGGCGAAGTTCCGTGCTCTTCACCGGGGATCTTGGTGGCCAGTCGGAGGCCGAGCTCCTGGCGAGCGGCACATCCCTCAACACTTCGCTTTTGAAGGTGCCACACCACGGGAGCAAGTACTCCTCAAGCGCCGAGTTCCTCAAGGCGGTTGCCCCGAAATTTGCGGTGATCTCTGCGGGGTTCGGGAACAACTTCCACCTGCCGGCACCGGCCACGCTCCGGAGGCTGCAACACCGGGGAACCAGGGTGTACCGGACCGATTTGGAAGGCTCGATCCAGGCTATCTGTCAGGCCGATGGAACTGTTATAATAGGGGCACCTTGGGGGCATTTTAATTGACACTTCAAAGATGTATCTGCTAGTTTAGGCTGGAATTGGTCTATCTTTGTGTCAGTAGGAGAGCCGCTTCATGGAACGGATACTCATAGTCGAGGACGACAGCTTCTTCCGTGAGGTCTTCACCGACCTGCTCCAAGAAGACGGTTACAGTGTCGATGTTGCCGCCTCCGGCGAAGAAGCGCTCGATTTGATATCGAATCGCGAATATCAGTTGGTGGTGACCGACCTGGTCATGCGCGATGTGAGCGGCCTCGACATCCTTTCGGCGGTAAAAAGGCTCGACCCTGCTGTCGACGTCATCATGGTGACCGGCCACGCCAATGTGGAGACGGCGATCTTCGCCCTGAAAAACGGCGCCACCGATTACCTGGTGAAACCGATCAACCACGACGAGTTCCGGCACATCGTGGCGCAGTGCATGGACCAGCGGCGTCTGCTGGACGAGAACCTGGAGCTCAAGGGACTTTTACACCTGTTCCAGGTGAGCCAGACCATCGCCAACTGCCTGGAACTCGACCGCATCTACCAGCTCCTCATGGACGCGCTCTCCAAGGAAGTGGGGGTGACCCGCGGCCTCGGCTACTTCAGCGACAGCGGCAACCTCGTGCTTCACGAAGTGAAAGGGATCGACCCGGAGCACGCCTCGCTGCTCGGCCAAGCCGTGATCTCCGAGTGCGAGCTGATGGACGATGGCGGAGCGCTCGTTACCCTCAAGGATTTTCTCCCCGACGACGCCGAATACGGTGCAGGTGTCACCGAGGCTATGTGCCTCTACATCCGGCACAAGTCGACGCTCCAGGGGGTGGTCGTGCTGGTTAACGACCCCGGACAGCCGCTCCCCCGCCCGGTTAACCGCAAGAACCTCAGTTTCCTCCTGGATCAGGCCTCGCTTGCCCTCGATAACGCCGCCCGCTACAACTTCGCCAAGGATCTCCTCTACATCGACGAGCTGACCGGCCTGTACAACTACCGCTACCTCGACGTGGTGCTCGAGCGCGAGCTGAAGCGTTGCGAGCGCTACGGATCGAACCTCTCGGTCCTCTTCCTCGACATCGACCTCTTCAAGATGGTGAACGACAACTTCGGGCACCTGATCGGCAGCCGCGTGTTGCGCGAGGTCGGCTCCCTGCTCAGGAAAGGGGTGCGTGACGTCGACGCGGTGATCCGCTACGGCGGCGACGAGTACACCATCGTCCTGGTGGAAACCGGGGTCGAGGGTGCAACCGTGGTAGCCGAGCGTATCCGGCGCACCATCGAGCAGCACACCTTCAGCCGCGCCGACGGCCTGGCCATCAAGCTCACCGTGAGCCTCGGCTACGCCTGCGCCCCTGCCGACTGCAACACCAAGGGCGAGCTTCTCGAGATGGCCGACCAGGCCATGTACCGCGGCAAGGCCGGCGGCAAGAACATGGCCTTCCACGCCCTCCCCGCCACCCCGCCGCCGGCCGGGTAACGCTTCCTCGCCGCCTTGGCTGTCGCCCCTTTTTCCCAGGTAAAGACGTTCGTGTTCACGCAGCGGCAGGTGGCCTCACGTCCTCCCCTTTGCGAAGGAAAGACAGAGGGGATTTAGCCCAGGCAGCCACCGCGCCGATGTTTGCCGCAACGCTAAATCCCCCTTCGCACAGGGGGACTTTCTGCCTGCCCTGTCGATACAACCTGCCCCTTTTTCCCATGGTAACTGCGACCGGTATTCCCCCTACGGACCCTCCAACGCCCCGAGCTCTCGTTCTTTCAGCTACCTGCAAAACCTTCCGTTCACGGAGACTTTTTTATGGTCGTACCGGGGAGAAAATGCTATCCTCTGCGCTTGCTCTTAGGCTGTAAAATTTTGCTATCTGCGGTCGCCAGCTTGCTTCCTCATCAAGGAGAGCGGCCGATGTAACGCTGGCAACACTGCTACTATTCCAGCCGTTTTGAGGCTGACACTGATTGTGCAAGGAGAGCGTGACTCGTGGCTATCAACGGAATCAAAGGCTTTAACGACATCCTTCCCGGCGACGTAGAGAAATGGCAGCACATCGAGGCGACGGCGCGCCGGGTCTTCGAACTCTACGGCTTCTCCGAGATCCGCACCCCCATCCTGGAAAAGACCGAGCTCTTCTGCCGTTCCATCGGTGATGCCACCGACATCGTCGAGAAAGAGATGTACTCCTTCGTGGACAAGGGGGAGAACAAGGTCACCATGCGTCCGGAGGGGACCGCGGCGGTGATGCGCGCGTTCATCGAGCACAAGATGCAGGCGCTCGACCCGGTGGCCAGGCTCTACTACATGGGGCCCATGTTCCGCTACGAGCGTCCCCAGAAGGGGCGTTACCGCCAGTTTCACCAGATCGGCGCCGAGGTGACCGGGGTGAGCGCCCCGACCGTCGATGCGCAGGTCCTCACCATGCTGACCCACTTCTTCGCGGAGTTGGGCCTCGACGAGCCGTCGCTGCAGATCAACTCGCTTGGTTGCCCGAAGTGTCGCCCGGTGTACCGCGAGGCGCTGAAGAGCTTCCTCTTGAGCAAGATCGAGCTCTTGTGCGAGGACTGCAACCGCCGCTACGAGACGAACCCGCTGCGCGCCCTCGACTGCAAGTCCCCCGGCTGCCAGGAGGCGACCAAGGGAGCCCCGGCGATGCTGGAGTACCTCTGCCCCGAGTGTGCCGAGCACTTCGAGGCCACCAAGAAGTACCTCGAACTGGTGGGGACCACGTACCAGATCAACGAGCGCATGGTGCGCGGGCTCGACTACTACACCCGCACCACCTTCGAGCTCGTGACCGGGCTTCTGGGCTCGCAGAGCGCAGTCGCCGCCGGCGGGCGCTACGACGGCCTGATCAGCGACCTGGGCGGTCCGGCACTCCCCGGCATCGGTTTCGCGATCGGCGTCGAGCGCGTGGCGCTCCTCTTGGCCGAGAAGGATTTCTCGCGTCGTCCCGACCTCTTCATCGCGGCGTTGGGTGACGAGGCGCACGCCGAGGCCTTCAAGATCATGAGCGCGCTGCAGCGGCTGGGAGCGGCGGTGGAGATAGACTACGAAGGGAAGAGCCTGAAGAGCCAGATGCGGCGTGCCGACAAGTTCAAGTCGCGTTTCACCCTCATCATCGGCGGCGACGAGCTCGCCCGCGGCACGGCCCCGCTCAAGGACATGGACGGCGGCACCCAGAGCGATGTGGCTCTCAACGCCGACGCCATCGTGAAGGTCATTAAAGGCTAACCCCCAAAGCGTGGACGCGGATCAGGCGGAAACCGCACGGGGCTCTGCGGATACACCAAAACGATCAGCCTGCGAGCATGCGCAGCACGCATATAAAAGGTGAACCTGTTTTTTCCGGTTCGCCTCTCATCCGCACAATCCGCGTGCAAAGCCTTCGACGTAGATTTGCCTTTTTTGCCGTTGTTTTTTTGTTTAGAGGGACTTAGTGGAACCAGGTAATTTCGTACATCTGCATCTGCACTCGCAGTACTCGCTTCTGGACGGTGCTATCCGCATCGGCGACCTGCTCGGCAAGGTGAAATCGACCGGCATGCATGCCGTCGCCATGACCGACCACGGCAACATGTTCGGCACGCTCGAGTTCTTCCTCAAGTGCAAGGACAAGGGGATCAAGCCGATCCTCGGCGCCGAGGTCTACATCGCCCCGCAGTCGCGCCACCTGAAGCAGGCGCCCACCGCAGGCGAAGCCTCGAGCTACCACCTGATCCTCCTCTGCGAGAACATGAAGGGGTTCAAAAACCTCTCCTACCTCACCTCGGCAGCCTTCAAGGAAGGCTTCTACCGCCGCCCCCGCATCGACAAGGAGATCCTCGCCGCCCACAGCGAAGGTCTCATCGTGCTCTCGGCCTGCCTGCAGGGCGAAGTCGCCTACCTCGCCGGGCGCAACAAGATGGAAGAGGCCCGCGCGGTCGCCAAGTGGTACTCGGAGCTCTTCCCGGACCGCTACTACATCGAGCTGCAGGAGAATACCCTCCCCGAACAGGACGTGGCCAACCGCCGGCTCATGGAGATCGCGAGCGAGCTGAACCTGCCGCTGGTCGCCACCAACGACTGCCACTACCTGAACAAGGAAGACGCGCGCGCCCACGAGATCCTGCTCTGCATCCAGACCGGCAAGACCATGAGCGACCCCTCGCGCATGCACTTCACCGCGGACGAGTTCTACGTGAAGACGCCGGATGAGATGGCCAAGGCCTTCCACTACGCTCCGGAAGCTCTGGCCAACACGGTCAAGATCGCCGAGCGCTGCAACCTCGAGTTCGACTTCAAGACCTACCACTTCCCGGCCTACTCCGCCCCTGAGGGGCAGACGCTCGACGAGCAGTTGGCCCAGGAGGCACGCGACGGCCTCAAGCTCAGGCTCGAGAAGATCCGCGTCAAGTACCCCGACATCACCGCCGAGGGAGAAAAGGCCTACTGGCACCGCCTGGAGATCGAACTCGCCTGCATCAAGCAGATGGGCTTCCCGGGCTACTTCCTCATCGTTGCGGACTTCATCAACTGGGCCAAAGACCACGGTATCCCGGTAGGGCCGGGCAGGGGCTCGGCGGCGGGTAGTCTCGTCGCCTTCTGCATCCGGATCACCGACATCGACCCGATGCCCTACAACCTGCTGTTCGAGCGTTTCCTCAACCCCGAACGTATCTCGATGCCTGATATCGACGTCGACTTCTGCCAGGACCGCCGCGAAGAGGTGATCCAGTACATGGTCGAGAAGTACGGCCGCGAGAAGGTCTGCCAGATCATCACGTTTGGTACCATGGCGGCCAGGGGCGTTATCCGCGACGTGGGGCGCGCGCTCGACCTCCCCTTCGGCGACGTCGACAAGATCGCCAAGCTGGTCCCCGAGGTGCTCGGCATCACGCTGGAAAAGGCGCTGCAGCAGGAACCGAAGCTGAACGAACTGGCCGCGCAGGACGCCCGTGTTAAGGAAGTCCTCTCGGTCGCCTTGAGGCTCGAAGGTCTCGCGCGCCACGCCTCCACCCACGCCGCCGGCCTCGTGGTCGCGCCCAAGCAGATGGAGGAGTTCTGCCCGGTCTACATGGATCAGAAGTCGGGATCCCTGACCACGCAGTATTCCATGAAGTACGTCGAGAAGATCGGCCTCGTTAAGTTCGACTTCCTGGGCCTTAAGAACCTGACGGTCATCGACAACGCGGTGAAGCACATCCGCGCGGGCAAGGACCCCAACTTCGACATCACCCTCCTCAGGGACGACGACGCGGAGTCCTATAAGCTCCTGCAGGCCGGCAACACGACCGGCGTCTTCCAGCTCGAGTCCAGCGGCATGAAGGAGCTCCTGGTCAAGCTGAAGCCCTCCTGCTTCGAGGACATCATCGCAGTCTGCGCCCTCTACCGCCCGGGCCCGCTCGGTTCCGGCATGGTGGACGCCTTCATCGAGTGCAAGCACGGCCGCCGCGACGTCGTCTACGAACTCCCCCAGCTCGAGCCGATCCTGAAGGACACCTACGGCGTCATCGTCTACCAGGAACAGGTCATGCAGATCGCCCGAAGCCTGGCAGGCTACTCGCTGGGCGGCGCGGACCTCCTGCGTCGCGCCATGGGTAAGAAAGATGCCGAGCAGATGGCCAAGGAGCGCGACAAGTTCCTCATCGGCGCCAAAGAACTCGGACTCGACCTCACCAAGGCGGCTGCGATCTTCGACCTGATGGCGAAATTCGCCGAGTACGGCTTCAACAAGTCGCACTCCGCAGCCTACGCCCTGGTCGCCTACCAGACCGCGTTCTTGAAGGCGCACTACCCGGTCGAGTTCATGGCGGCGCTCCTCACCGAGGACATGGGGAATACCGACAAGGTCATCAAGAGCATCAGCGATTGCCGCGAGATGGGGATCGACGTGCTCCCGCCGGACATCAACGAGTCCAACCGCTCCTTCCGCGTCTTGGACAAGGCGATGCGCTTCGGTCTCGGTGCGGTGAAAAACGTCGGCGAGGGTGCCATCGAGGCGATCATCGAGGGGCGCGGCAACGAGCCCTTCAAGGACATCTTCGACTTCTGCGAGCGGGTGGACCTGCGGCGCGTCAACAAGCGCGTCATCGAGGCGCTCATCAAGTGCGGCGCCTTCGACTGCACCGGCGCCAAGCGCTCCCAGCTTATGGCGGTCCTCGACGAGGCGGCGGCTCTGGGGCAGAAGGTGCGCGAGGAGCGCGAGAGCGCCCAGGTCTCTCTTTTCGGCGCCGCGGACATCGTGCGCGGCTCAAACGGTGGCGGCAACCGGCTCCCCGATATCCCGGAGTGGGACGAGAAGTACCGCCTGGGGTGCGAGAAGGAGGCCTTGGGCTTCTTCGTCACCGGGCACCCGCTGGACCGCTGGGTCGGCGACATGAAGCGCTTCTCCAACGTGGATACCTTCACCATCCTGGAGGCCAAGGAGAAGAGCGAGGTGAAGCTCTGCGGCGTCTCCACCACCTTGAAGGAGATCATGACCAAGAAGGGCGACCGCATGGGGTTCATCGCCCTGGAGGACCTGGTGGGGAACGTCGAGGTGGTGATCTTCTCCGACGTCTACGCGCGCTGCTCCCAGCACCTGAAAAACGACGACCCGCTGCTCGTTACCGGCACGGTCGAGTTGGGGGAGAAGGGGGCCAAGGTCATGGCGAGCGACATCGTCCTCTTGCGCGACATGATCGAGACGCACACCCGCAGGGTGAACGTCACCATCGAGGCCACAGAGACTGACTCGAGCAAGCTTCCCGCTCTCAAGAACATCTTCGCGCGCTATCAGGGGGCCTGCCGCACCTTCCTGCATCTGAACATGGAGAACAAATCCCGCGTCACCATCAAGCTTTCCGACGTATACAAAGTATCGGCTACCGAAGAATTAACAGTGGAAGTCAGCAACCTCTTGGGCTATAATGCCGTCTCATTCGAGTAGCCGGTAGGAAAATCCGGTTGACCGCAAAGACGCAAAGCACGCAAAGATAACCTAAAGCAGGTTTGAGTTCAGGTGGTTATGCTGTCGTTACGCCCACCTGATTTTCTTTGCGCCCTTTGCGTCTTTGCGGTGAGCTGAACCCGCAGTCATTTCATTTTAGTGAACAGGAGACACCCATATATGGCAGTCACCCAGACCTACATGGATTTCGAGAAACCTCTGGCAGAGCTGGAGAAGAAGATTCAGGAACTCTCTTCCTTTGCATCCGAGGGGGTCGATCTGACCCAGGAGGTGGCCAAGTTGGAACAGAAAGCCGAGCAGATGCGCGAGGAGATGTTCAACAATCTGAGCCGCTGGCAGACCGCCCAGGTGGCGCGCCACATCAACCGCCCCTTCACCCTTGACTACCTGAACCTGATCTTCACCGAATTCGTCGAGCTGCACGGCGACCGCAACTTCGGCGACGACCACGCCATCGTGGGTGGCTTGGCCCGCCTGGACGGCGAGCCGGTCATGGTGATCGGCCACCAGAAGGGGCGCGACACCAAGGAGAAGGTGTTCCGCAACTTCGGCATGCCCAACCCCGAAGGGTACCGCAAGGCGCTGCGCCTGATGCAGATGGCCGAGCGCTTCAAGCTCCCCATCATCACCTTCGTGGACACCCCGGGCGCCTTTCCCGGCATCGGTGCCGAGGAGCGCGGCCAGGCCGAGGCGATCGCCCGCAACCTGCGCGAGATGTCCCGCCTCACCGTACCCATCATCGTGGTGATCACCGGTGAGGGCGGCTCCGGCGGCGCGCTCGCCATCGCCGTTGGCGACCGGATCCTCATGTTGCAGCACTCGGTCTACGCCGTCATTTCGCCGGAAGGGTGCGCCGCCATCCTCTGGTCCGACGGCACCAAGGGTGCCCAGGCCGCCGAGGCGCTGAAGCTCGTGGCGACTGACATCAAGGAGCTCGAGGTCATCGACGAGATCGTCAAGGAGCCGGCCGGCGGTGCACACCGCGACCACGCCGAAATGGCGAAGAACCTGCACGAGGCGCTCTCCAGGAACCTGCAGGAGCTCAAAGAAGTCACCCCCGACCAGCTCATCGAGCTGCGCTACCAGAAGTTCAGGAAGATGTCGCGGTTTATGGAGTAAGATCCGAGCTGCTTCTTGAAATGATTTAAAAAGGCCCAAGGCGAAAACCTTGGGCCTTTTTTTATCGAGGCTTCTGACATAGCAGGATTGAGTTGTTGGTATTTGCTAATATGTCGATAGGTTTAAATGTGTAAAAAACTTAGGATTCCGGTCTTGAGTCTTGACAGTAGTTGGTAACGGTGCTATTTATTTCAGTGTTTACATCGGGTAATGTGTATTCTGTAATTTCTGCAATCGACAACGAAGTAAAAGGAGAACGACTATGAAACTGAGAATGCTGCTAGTAGTCTTCATTGTTGCTGTACTTGCCACTCCGGCAATGGCTGCCGGCCCGTACATGGGTGGCTCGCTTGGAGTCGCTATTTTTCACGACAGCGACCTTAGTGCAGGTGGTAACACTGCAAATGCTGAGTACGACCCTGGCTTTACTTTTAACATCAATGGCGGATACAACTTTGACCCCGTGCGCTTAGAGGCAGAATTCGGGTACAAGAATGCGGATCTTGACAAGATCACTGTAGGTGGATCGACTTTCAGTGGTAGTGGCAGTGACGTGACGGTTCTAAGCTACATGTTAAACGGCTACTACGACTTCAAAATTTCGAGTCCGTTTACGCCTTATGTTGGCGCAGGACTCGGTATTTTGCACGGAGAGTTAGATGATGCCGGCGTCAAATCCGATGACACCACTTTCGGGTATCAGTTCATGGTCGGTGCTGGGTATAAAATCAATAAGCACATAACCTTGGATCTCTCCTATCGCTTCCAGGGGGCAGCCTCTGACTTCAGCGAGAATGGTTTGAGCATCTCCTACCACAGCAGCAACATCCTCGCCGGGGTGCGCTACAACTTCTAGTACGTCACGCCCTAGCGACGAAACAAAAAGGCGCTTGCTGTCCATCACGTGATGAGACAACAAGCGCCTTTGTTATGGTTGTGCTGGTATTTCGGGGAAAACGGTCCCGATGGGTCCCCTCTCCCCTTGCGGGAGAGGGGCAGGGTTAGGGGGACGGCGCCACTGCATCGTTGATGGCAGCATCACCCACCCCCCGGCCCCCTCCCGTCAAGGGAGGGGGAGAGGTGGTTCCGAAATATCCGCTGTGCCTCTTTTATTGTGATCACCGGGCCTCGTGGCGGCCGGTTCCCTGGATCAGATCAGGCCGTGGGCGACCATCGCGTTGGCGACCTTGATGAAGCCGCAGATGTTGGCGCCGAGCACGTAGTTGCCGGGGGAGCCGTACTCCTCTGCCGTTTCGTAGCAGTTCCGGTGGATGTTGATCATGATCTGCTCCAGCTTCTTCTCGGTGTAATCGAAGTCCCAGGAGTCGCGGCCGGCGTTTTGCTGCATCTCCAAGGCCGAGGTGGCGACGCCGCCGGCGTTGGCTGCCTTGCCCGGACCGTAGGCGATGTTCGCGGTCTGGAAGACCTTGATCCCATCGGGAGTGGTCGGCATGTTGGCGCCTTCCCCTACCGCGATGCAGCCGTTTTCCACCAGTTTCTTGGCATCCTTGCCGTTGATCTCGTTCTGGGTGGCGGAGGGCATGGCCACCTGGCAGGGGATTTCCCAGATGTTGCCGTTGGGGATGTAGCGCGCGTGCTTGTGGGCGGTGGCGTAGTCCTGGATGCGCCGGCGCTCGACTTCCTTGAGCCGCTTGATGAGTGCCAGATCGAGCCCCTTCTCGTCGTAGATCACGCCGTTTGAGTCGGAGCAGGCGACGCACTTCCCTCCCAACTGGTGGATCTTCTCGATGGTGTAGATGGCGACGTTACCCGAACCGGAGACCAGGCAGGTTTTGCCGTCGAAGCTCTCCTTGCGGGCCTTGAGCATCTCGTTCACGAAGTAGGTCGCCCCGTAGCCGGTCGCCTCGGTGCGCACCAGCGACCCGCCCCAGGTGAGCCCTTTGCCGGTCAGGACCCCGGGCTCGTAACGGTTGGTGATGCGCTTGTACTGGCCGAACATGTAGCCGATCTCGCGCCCACCCACGCCGATGTCGCCGGCCGGAACGTCCGTGTGCTCGCCCAGGTGGCGGTGCAACTCGGTCATGAAGCTCTGGCAAAAGCGCATCACCTCGTCGTCCGATTTCCCCTTGGGGTCGAAGTCGGAGCCACCCTTGCCGCCGCCGATCGGCATGCCGGTAAGAGAGTTCTTGAAGATCTGCTCGAACCCGAGGAACTTGATGATCCCCAGGTACACCGAGGGGTGGAAGCGCAGCCCCCCCTTGTAAGGTCCCAGCGAGCTGTTGAACTCGACGCGGAAGCCGCGGTTGATATGCACCTCACCCTTGTCGTCCTGCCAGGGTACCCGGAAGATGATCTGGCGCTCGGGCTCGCAAATCCTCTGAATGATCTTGCGGTCGGCGAATTCCGGGTGCTTCACGAGCACCGGCCCGAGGCATTCGAGAACTTCCTGCACGGCCTGGTGAAACTCCGTCTCCCCGGGGTTGCGCTTCAGTACCTCCTGGTAGATCCCCTCGATCTTCTCGTCCATCTGCGGCATCATTGCTCTCCTTTGAACAAAAAATTGTAGTGGTAGTTGCCCACAACTTCGGCAGCCGCCAGCATTGAGCCTAAAAATTGCGCACAAAGCGCACCATTTTGACTAAAAATAAGGCAATGCTGCGTAAAAACTTGGCAAGTGCCTTAGTTGTGGGCAAGTTGGATCGAGGTGCGCCGAGCCAGACGAGGGGCGGGCAGTGTCGGTAGAGTAGGAGATACACATACTCTAATTCTAAGAGTTACTCACTTGGCTTGCGAGGGGCACTGCGAATCGATGGATCGTGGCCTCGCTGGCAGGGGACGCTCCTCTTTTTGCAGAAGGGGGCAGGTCGCGGAACCCGGTTCAGCAGCTTCCGGAAATCCCTGAAGAAGCAAAAGGAAAGCCCCCGGAACAGGCTAGTGTCCCAGGGGCTTTGAGAGGGGCAGGCTCGAGGCGGCGCGACGACTGCGCACAGTTCGGCCCGATTGATTGAGGCTGGTTCGGCTATCCGAGGGTGAGCGCCACGGCGTGCAGCAAAAGGCCGATCGCGCCGCCTACCAGGGTGCCGTTCATCCTGATGAACTGGAGATCCGTGCCGATACTCAGCTCGATCTCGTTGATGAAGTCTTCGTCCTTCCAGTCCTTCACGGTGCCGGAGATGTGCTTGGCGATGCCGCCGCGCAGGTTCTCCGCGTAGTTTCTGACGATGGTCTCCAGGTGCTCGTTGATCGATTCCCCCAGGTCCCGGTTTGCCGAGAGGGTCTTCCCCAGCGCGACGGCCGCATCGGAAAGCTTCCTCAGCACCGTGGAATGGGGGCGGTCCAGATCCTCCACGAGCCAGTTTTTCAGGTCCGCGAGGACGTTTTTCACGTACTCGCCCAAGGGGGCGTTGCCGGCCGTCTCCAGCTTCAGGGCCTCCACCTTGGAACGGAAGAGCGGGTCGTACTTGAGCTTCACGGTGAACTCATCCACCGCCTTGTCGAACTCGCGCCTGAGCTCATGGGTCGGATCGGCGTCGACCGCCTGCACGAACTCGTTCAGGCGCTTGACGATCTTCTCGCCGGCCCCCTTCGAGAACCCGGCGGGGATGAACATGCTGAGCATCGGGTACTCGGCGCCGGCCCAGGTGTCGATGGCGGCAGCGAGCTTCTCCTGGGATTCGGGAGTGGAGATCCAGGCGGCGAAGCGGTGCATAAACTCGTCCAGCACGACCTGGTGCCGGCTCTCTTTCCTGAGCGAGTCGATGAGTACCGCGGCCGAGCCCGCCAGGTCGAACTTCTCGATCCGGCTGTCCAGCGCTTCCTTCAGGACCTTCTGAACCCGCTCGTCCTCCACGAAGTCGAGCGATTCGGAGATGACGCGGGAGAGGCCGCGGGCCAGGCTGTCGGCGTTGTGGCGCTCGACGAGGTAGCCGCAGAGGTGCGCGGCCGGGTTCCACGCCCTAAGTTTCGCCACCAGCACCTCGGTCGCCAGGAACTTGTCCTGGATGAACTTCGCCAGGTTCTCGGCGATGGTCTCTTTCTTGTTGGCGATGATCGCCGTGTGCGGGATGGGGACCCCCAGCGGGTGCCGGAACAGGGCGACCACGGCGAACCAGTCGGCCAGAGCGCCGACCATGGCTGCCTCGGCGAAGGCGGCCACCCAGGCCCAGGCGCCGCTGCCGTGCTGGCTGCGCGCGATGACGAAAAGAATGCTGGCGGCTACCAGCAGTGCGCCGGCAACCATTTTGTTCCTCTTCAGTGCTGCTTTCCGTGCTTCCATCTCCACTCCTTACTGTCAGATCAATCGTGCCGTGCTGTGGCAGGACGCCAAGGCAGAGCAACTCATCTTTTTAACAGGTTGTCGCTCACATGGCAATACCGCTGTGAGATTCCTTTCTTTAGACAGGATCGGGTTTTGCCTTGGGTGCGGGCTATCCTGTGTGGTAATCTCTCAGACTCACTGCGATCGACATCGGGGAGGGGACCCATG
Source organism: Geomonas silvestris (assembly GCF_014193515.1). GTDB lineage: Bacteria > Desulfobacterota > Desulfuromonadia > Geobacterales > Geobacteraceae > Geomonas > Geomonas silvestris. The sequence goes on from NZ_BLXX01000010.1 coordinate 191,419, forward strand.
TTTTACAAAAAAGACCACAACGGCTACCGCAGCGCCGTCGCGGGGGTGGCGCTGAAGACCCTGGTGCACGGCGCGAACACCCTGCTCACCGAGTTCAAGCTCGAGGCGGGACACCTCTTGCCGATGCACGCGCACGATCAGGAGCAGACCGGCTACCTGGTTTCCGGCACGATCCTGCTCACCATCGGTGCCGAGACCTTCCGCGTCGAGGCCGGCGACAGCTGGTGCATCCCCGGCAACGTGCCGCACGGCGCGGAGATCCTCGAGGACGCCGTAGCCATAGAAGTCTTCGCCCCAGTCCGTGAAGACTACCTGCCGCAGGGCTGATCGCGGGAAGCCAGCCGCAGTACTCCATCCTTATTCATTGCGATGGCTGTATCTGCTGTGTTATGACTGGAAGTAATGTCAGAAAGATTGGATCCGGGGGTATCCCGGACGAGGAGATTAACACTACATGCAGGAGCGTTTGCAGAAGATACTCTCACAGGCGGGGGTGGCCTCGCGCCGTGAGTCGGAGACCATCATCCAGCAGGGGAGGGTGGCGGTCAATGGCGTGGTGGTGACGGAGCTCGGCACCAAGGCCGATCCGGACCAGGACAGCATCACCGTGGACGGCAAGGAGCTCGTCATCAGCGAGAAGCGGGTCTACATCCTGCTCTACAAGCCGGTGGGCTACATGACCACGATGAAGGACCCCGAGGGGCGCCCGATCGTCACCGACCTTTTGAATGGCGTGAAGGAGCGGGTCTACCCGATCGGCCGCCTGGACTACAACACCGAGGGGCTTTTGCTGCTCACCAACGACGGTGCGCTGGCAAACCTTCTGATGCACCCAAGCCACGAGGTCGACAAGGGGTACCTGGTCCGGGTGAGCGGCAAGGTCTCCGAAAGCCAGATGGACAAGCTGGCCAAGGGGGTCATGCTGGAGGACGGCATGACCGCGCCCGCCAAGGTGCTCCCGGTGAGCGAGAGCGAGAACAACTCCTGGATCTCCATCACCATCCACGAGGGGCGCTACCGCCAGGTGCGCCGGATGTGCGAGGCGGTGGGGCTGAGCGTGGTGCGCCTTAAGCGCTCGCGCTACGATTTCCTGGAGATCGGCGAGTTGAAGCCCGGGGAGTTCCGCTTTCTGAGTCCGGAAGAGGTGGTGCGCCTGAAGAGGAAGACTGGACATGTTAGCGGCCGTGCCCCCCGCAAGACCGGGGTCGTTGCCAGGAGAGGAACGGCACCGCGCCGCTGAGGTTTGATGGGCTGCTGTGGTCCCAAGGGGGCGAAGGGGAGCAGCGGGAAAAAGTTCCAGCACTGGAAAAGCCGCCTGCTGCTCAGGCGGCTTCGCTGTCGATAGCCCTGCGGGTGGTCGCTACGCATTGGCGGCTCGCTTGGCCTTGGGAGTCCGCGGCGTCTTGGGCGCCTTCTTTTCGCCGCCCCCCTTGGCGGCAAGCTTGGCGGCACGCACCGCCCGCGCCTTGGCCAGGTTGTCCGCGAGCCCTTTTTCCTGGGCCATGCGGCGCCTGGCCTCCGAGAAGTTCTTCGCGGTGAGGGCCTGGCTGCTGGGGATGCCGAACTGCTTGCGGTACTCCCCCGGCTTCATGCCGTGCACCTGGGCCAGGTGGCGCGCCAGGGTCTTCATGCCGCACTTGCCGCAGATCATGCAGCAGACCTGGTCCGGCTGAAAGGCCTTTTTTACCGACATGGCCGGAGATTTCGCCTCGGGCCGCTCGGTCCCTTCCCCGATTTCCCCTTCCAGCTTCTGCAGAGCGATGTGGACTTTCTGCAGCTCCAGAAGCAGATCCTCCCCGGACATCTCGGACACCGAGGCGTGTGACGAGACGATGTTGGCGGTCAGTTCCAGAAGCGATGATGCCATATGCCTGTCCTCCATTTGAAATTTTTAAGGTGAAAAATCTAATTGCCACTATTAAACTACATACACCTGCAAAATCAAGCAATAAAGTTTTCTGTAAACGAAAAAAGTTGACTGGCCAGAGTCACTTCTGCTAATTTTCATGGCTCATTTTCCCGCATGTGAGGGGTCCACCGACAAGAGGGTTGATCGAATTATGGGACGCATAGAGATAGACGAAATCAGATGCAAGGGGTGCGGAATCTGCACCGTGGCCTGCCCGAAGCAGCTGGTAAAGCTGTGCGATAAGGCCAACATTCAAGGGTACACTCCTGCCGAGGCAGTCAATCAGGAGCTTTGCACAGGGTGCGCGCTGTGCGCGGAAATCTGCCCTGATGTCGCCATCAAAGTTTTCAGATAGTACCCGCCACAGGTGCTGTGCAAGACTCGTCCAAACCTGGTGAGCCATCGCCACATCTTCTGAGCGTAACCTGCAAAGAGCACAGCCCGGTTCCGCAGGGAACGGGCATTTTTGGGAGGAGCACGTGTCCAAGCGCCTTTTCGTGAAAGGCAACGAAGCCGCCGCCATGGGTGCCATCGAGGCCGGGTGCCGCTACTATTTCGGCTACCCGATCACGCCGCAGAGCGACATCCCCGAGTACCTGTCCCGCGAACTCCCCAAGCTTAACGGCGAGTTCATCCAAGCCGAGAGCGAGGTCGCGGCCATCAACATGCTCCTGGGGGCCTCGGCCTGCGGTGTGCGTGCCATGACCTCCTCGTCGAGCCCCGGCATCTCGCTTAAGCAGGAGGGGATCTCCTACATGGCCGGCGCCGAGCTTCCCGGCGTGATCATCAACATCTCCCGCTCCGGCCCGGGGTTGGGCGGCATCGACGCCTCCCAGTCGGACTACTTCCAGTCGGTTAAAGGTGGCGGCCACGGCGGCTACCGGATCGCGGTCCTCGCGCCCAACTCGGTGCAGGAGATGTACGACCTCACCATGCACGCCTTCGACCTGGCGGACCAGTACCGCACGCCGGTCATGGTGTTGGGTGACTCGGTGATCGGGCAGATGAAAGAGGCCCTGGTCCCCAACCCGCGTCCCAACCGCGAGCTCCCCGCCAAGGGATGGGCGGTGCGCGGCAAGAGTGGCGGCGAGCAGCGCATCGTCAAGTCGCTCTTTTTGGGCGACGGCGAGCTGGAGGCCCACAACTGGCGCCTGCACGCGAAGTATAAGCAGATGATGGACGTGGAGTGCCTGAGCGAGGAGTTCGAGACCGCCGACGCGAAGCTCCTGGTCACGGCCTACGGCTCGGTGGCCCGCATCGCCCACACCGCGGTCGCCATGGCCCGCGAGGAAGGGCTCAAGGTCGGCCTGTTCCGTCCCATCACCCTTTGCCCCTTCCCGGAAAAGGCGCTCAAGGCCGCAGGCGAGCGCGCCGGTCGCATCCTCGACATCGAGCTCAACACCGGCCAGATGGTGGAGGACGTCCGCCTGGCGGTCGGCTCCAACGTCGAGGTCTCCTTCTACGGCAGGCCGCCGGGGGCGGGATCGCTGCCGTCGCCCGAGGAACTCTTGGATCAGATCAGGAAACACTACGCCTAGGCTTTCGACCCAGAGAGGGGTTACCACTATGCAACAGGTATTTGCGAGACCGGAAAGTCTCAAGGACGTGCAGACCCACTTCTGCCCCGGCTGCCAGCACGGCACCGTGCACCGTCTCGTGGCAGAGGCTTTGGATCAGTTCGGGGTGCAGCAGAAGACCATCGGCGTCGCCTCCGTCGGCTGCTCCGTCTTTCTCTATGGCTATTTCGATATCGACGTCGTCGAGGCCCCCCACGGCCGGGCCCCCGCCGTCGCCACCGGCGTGAAGCGTGCCCGCCCCGACAGCTTCGTCTTCACCTACCAGGGCGACGGCGACCTGGCGGCCATCGGCACCGCCGAGATCATCCACGCGGCGAACCGCGGCGAGGACATCACCGTCATCTTCGTGAACAACACCACCTACGGCATGACCGGCGGCCAGATGGCGCCGACCACCCTGGTGGGGCAGAAGACCTCCACCTCGCCCTACGGCCGCAACAAGGCAAAAGACGGCGCGCCGATCAGGATGGCCGAGGTGCTCGCGCAGCTGGGCGGGGTCGCCTACTCGGCCCGCGTGGCGGTCGACTCGCCCAAGCACGTGCTGGAGGCGAAGAAGGTGATCAAGCGCGCCTTCCAGTTCCAGGCCGAAGGGAAAGGGTTCTCCTTTGTGGAAGTCCTCTCCTCCTGCCCGACCAACTGGGGGATGAACCCGCTTGCCGCCAACAAGAGGATCGGGGATGAGATGATCCCCTACTTCCCGTTGGGCGTCTTCAAGAACGAAGAACAGTAATTAAGTACAACCTCAACCTGTTTCTCTGGGGGAGTTTCCATGCGACACGATGTACTCATAGCCGGATTTGGCGGGCAGGGCGTGCTCTTGGCCGGCAACGTCCTCTCCTATGCCGCCCTGGACGAAGGGAAAAACGTTAGCTACTTTCCCGCCTACGGCGTAGAGAAGCGTGGGGGCACCGCGAACTGCACCGTCGTCATCGCCGACGGCGCGGTGGGTTCTCCGGTAGTAGGCTCCCCTTCGGTGCTGGTGGCCTTGAACCAGGGCTCCTTGGACCGCTTGGGAGCCAAGATCCGCCCCGGCGGCATCTGCATCCTCAATTCCTCGCTGGTCGATGCCGCCACCTTGGGGCGCAGCGACGTGAAGGTGGTGAGCGTCCCGATGAACGAGATCGCCACCGACCTGGGTGACCCGAGGATGGTGAACATGGTGGCCCTGGGCGCGTACGCCGAGCTCACCGGTGCCGTTTCCCTCGAGGCGCTGGCCGAAGCACTCAAGGCAGCGCTCCCCGAGCGCAACCACCGCTTCATCCCGGCCAACGCCAAGGCGATGGAGACCGGTGCACAGTGCGCCCGCGTCGAGTAGCCGGTAAATTAATGAGCATCGCTCCGAAAAACGCTTGACAGGACCGGAAGGATTCTGGTATTTAGTTTGTCTCGCAACGAAGGGGTGTCGCCAAGCGGTAAGGCAACGGACTCTGACTCCGTCATTCCGAGGTTCGAATCCTCGCACCCCTGCCAACAGCAGTCCCGGCCTTTGGCCGTTACAGATTGGTCCCATCGTCTAGTGGTTAGGACACCGGCCTTTCACGTCGGTAACAGGGGTTCAAGTCCCCTTGGGATCACCATAAAAAAGGCAGTGACCGTGAGGTCGCTGCCTTTTTCTTTTCCCGCTCCGCCTCCGTAGCAGAAGCTCCCCCTATCTATATATACGCCCCACCGCCAGGGGCTGGCTCCCACCTCCAAAATTCCATGCGCCCAAGTTTCACGTTACACCACAGCAGGTGCCCTCACGTTCCCCACTTTGAAAAAGGGTGGACAGGGGGGATTTGCCTTTAGAACGACCCGCCGTAGCTGATCAGGATAGCATCCTGTCGTAGTCTTTGTGGGTGCCGATCCAGAACCAGAGGACACCATCGGCGGTTGCTACTCCTAAGGCGCGATATCTTAATCCGACACGGGCTGACCAGAAGCGGCCTATCTGTTTGAAATGTAGAGATGGGTGGCGAGGATTGCGCTTTAGAAGAGCGAAGTTACCGTCGGCAAGCGCCTGAACCTTAGATGGCAGGTTGGTGTAGCAATCCCAGAAACCGGGAGAAGTATGGTGGGTTAAAGCGGTTTGCATTTACCCGCAGCGAATTGAGCAAGCGCTTCATCTGCGAGATGGTCAAGTTTCCCCGCGGCAACGTCGGTTTTCAACGCTCGATCCCAACGTTCTGCCTCGTACTGTGCAAACCACTGGCTGAACTGGCGCAGTTCCTTATCAGGAAGGGAGGCGACCTCAGCCTCTAGCTTTTTTAGCGATAGCATAGTAATGCTCCAAAATAAGATACTTATCGAGTTTCGAACCGAGGAAAGATTACCACATACCTTTACCCATCGTCAAATTGGAGCCCGGACTCGCCCGTATCCTGCCACGAATCCTCGTCCCGTAACGCCCCTTCAGCCAGCACAAGGTCAACTACTGACCGCCCTGCTCAAATCCTGAAACTTAAATAAAGTTAACAATGTGCGTCATAGCGCAGAAAAAACCTGTGCAAGCCCGGAGCAGCAGGCGGCAAGGCTGAGGTCTCGAAAGCAGAGGGCGTACCTGCTGAAAACCCTAATGGCATCAGTCCCCTGCAAAATTCTGGCACACCACCTAGAAGGGTTGGCATCATTGTTGGATTAAGGTTTATCAACAAGCGATGAAACACCAACCCACAGGAGGTAAGTCATGGAAGAGCTCAAGTTCAACTCAACAGGACCCGACGCATCGTATCTCGCCAACATCAACATTTTCTTCGCCACCCTGTTCACCCTTGCCATCTTTAAAGATAGGTGGCACGAGGACAAGCTCGGGTCACAGAGCTTCCTGCAAAAGGCCCTGGACTGGTTCAAGCAGATGTTCCAGGGCGGCCTGACCGGCAACAGAGTCCAGATTGCCGCTCGCAGGGAAGCCCGGAAGGGGCTGAACGTGATGATCCAGAAGATCCTCTACTACATCGCGATCTTTGCCGACGAAGGCGACATCCAGGTGCTGATCAGCTCCGGCGTAGTAACCAAGAAGTCCCGGAAGGCCCGCAGAAGCACGAAGGCTGTACCGGCAACCTAATCTAGCAGCCGCAACGTCCCGTCACAGATCCCCTTGTACTTAGAAGGGCACCCTGTCGCAAGCCCCCGTCGGTTTCAGACCATTTAACAGGCCTGAAACTGCCGGGGGCTTTCTTCTTTGCTCCCGCCTCCTCCAAAATCCTGCCTTAGACAAAATTCTCCAAAAAAGATCTTCACTCCATCAAGAGGTCCAGCGATGGGGTGTCCTCGCCGTAGTTTTAATACAAGCGCGTTATATGCAAAACAGCAGCGTTTATTCTAATGTAAGGGCCATTATAAATAACTGAAGCCCTTTTTAGCTTAAAAAACCGAATCACTTCCGGCTCGAGCGGCGTGGATGGCTCAGAACACGCGACCACTAATTATACTTTCCCTGCATTTCACTCATCGCTCGACGATTTGTCTGAAAAAAGCGAAGAAAAAGCTTTGTAACGCGCATTTTAAGTATCAGCGGCCTTGCTTTTCGAGATAGGGCAGGGCCAATTCTCGTACTCGCCAAAACCGACTTTCATGAACTGCATGATTTATTTAAATGCGGGGGCACTGAGCTTAAGTACGGCGTGATTTAATTATACGCGAGGTCATTTAATTACGAACGGTCAGCTTAAGGTTGTGCTTGGGAATTCTGGCAGAAACAGCCGGAGGTCGAGCGAGCGCGCGAGAATTTTAGCTTATATGGCGCCGTGTCTGCTGTTCTCGCGCACTCACCAGCAAAGATGGCCCTAGCTGCAAGCTATTCTGCTTCCGTTCAGGGTAACAATGGTCCTGAAGTTGTTAACGGGGCGCAGTTCTCGCTGAATAGAGCTATTGAGAGCTATATTTAATAAATTTCTACTATCTCAGGAGCGAATGTGATATAGCAAGGCGAAGAGGTGGGGGAAGGCGATATCTTGAAACAGATCGCCAGGCGAAAGAGAGTTTCCAATAGCTTGATCCGAGCAGATCGGGCCGCCGTTGTGTGAGATCAAGCAAGAAGGAAGGTAGATGCTACTGAAGAGAAAAGACACCTTTACCAGAGACTTCAAGCAAAGGCATCCACTGCGGTTCCATATGAGCGCCATCCTTGTTGCCACCGGACTCTCGGGAGTCTTGGCCTCAAAGCTCTTTCTTTTCCTCCACATTGATAGCCTCGTCCTCAGATATCCCCTGGCCGTTCTCATTGCCTACCTCATTTTCTTCCTCTGCGTAAAACTATGGCTCTGGCACGTCACACCAAGAAGAGTCGCAGATTCGAGATGGACTGACTGGGTTGACGTTCCCACCTCATCACCGGGCGGTGGAGAGTTCCCGTGGTTGCATGGCGGGGGAGGGGATTTCTCTGGGGCAGGGGCTTCTGCGTCATTCGACGTGGACGCGAGTATTGTTTCGGAAACTCCTTTAACAACTGTTTCCGAAAGTTCGTCTGGAATAGTTGACGGAGTGGGAGAGGTCGTCGGTGAAGCAGCGGGAGCACTCGGAGAGGAAGCCGGGGTAGTCGGTATCGTGGTTCTTGCCGCCCTTGCCGCGGTAGTTGCCACGGTTTTGGGAAGTGCGGTCTACATGATAGCAGAGGCCCCCATCATTCTCTCCGAAGCAGCCTTTGAAGGCATTCTAGCCGCATCGCTTGTGAGCAAGGTCAGAATCATCGACGACGAGGATTGGATCGGCAGCATCGTCAAGACGACCTGGAAGCCATTCATGGCAACCTTTGCAGTGGCACTAATCGCTGCGTTCATTTTGCACATGTATTTTCCGGAGGCGACAAAGCTTTCGGAGGTTTTGTGAAAGAATCAGGTAGAGGCCCCTGCAGGTAAGATCAAGAATTACAGTATTACAGGGGCGTCCCCCTGTCAGCTCCCCTTGCGGAAAATGTGTATTCGTTGATGGGCAAAATAAGAAAAATGAAAAAGCAGCCCAAATAGGATGGAAGACCATCCCTTCATTCTCTACTTTCGGGACAGGCCGCAGGGGCAGAACCATCCAGAAACAGCTACTTTGGTGTCGACGAATAAACCTCCCTGATTCTGGCTGCCACACCGGGCGCGTGGGAAAATTGGGACCTAATTGAGAATTTGAGTACGGCGCAGAAAAGACGGCAATAATAACAAATCAACTACGCAGTTTATGGTTTTTATAATATCGGTGTCTTAGATGCTTCGGCAGGGGCGCAGGAACACGTTACGAGTTCTCAAACGGGGGGTAATTTTGTGAATAAGCTTAAGCTAAAGTTGGAAAACTGCTATGGTATTAAGACCCTTACCCATGAATTTGATTTCAGCAATACCAAGGGCTATTCGATATATGCCCCGAACGGCTTTATGAAAACTTCCTTTTCCAAGGCCTTTATAGACCTAAGTAAAGGCAAAGATTCGTCCGATATCATTTTCCCAGAAAGGAAGACGATAAGACTCATTCAAGATGAGAACGACGCCGACATTCAGGCTGAAAATGTCTTCGTCATTGAACCTTATTCTCAGGAATTCAGTTCTGATAAGACATCGCTTCTTCTTGTAAATCAGACCATTAAAAAGAAATACGATGACGAGCTAAAAAAAATTGACGATAAAAAACAAGCCTTTTTGAAGACGCTCAAGCAATTATCAGGGCTTACCGGGCGAACTGTGACCCCTGAGACTGAAATCTTGAAATGCCTTGGCGGGGCAACATTATTCGAAGCATTGGAAAAGGTAGTCTTAGAGGTAGAAGCGTTTTCAAAACACCAATTTTCAAAGGTTGTGTATTCCGAGGTGTTTAACGAAAAAACTATCCCGTTTTTAGAATCTGGCCAGATAAGGACACAGTTGAAAGAGTATATCGAAAAGTACAACGAGCTTGTTGAAAACTCACCAGTATTGTGCAAAAGCTTTAACCATTACCACGCTAAAAATGTTCACAAAAATCTGACAGAAAATGGATTTTTTTCAGCAAACCATTCAATTAATCTTTTCGACGGAACTAAAAAGAATGAGATAATATCAGCTGAGCAACTTGACGAAAAGCTCGAAACCGAAAAGAAAAAAATTCTTTCTGATGAGACCTTGGTTAAAAAATTTGACGCAATTGATAAAAAGCTCACAACAGTGGATTTGCGGAAATTCAGGGATTATCTATTTGACAACAGAGACATCCTGCCTGAACTTGAAAACCTCAAACAATTCCAGAAAGAACTTTGGCTTGCCTATTTCTGGACCCAAAAAGCGGAATTTAACGAGGTGCTGCACGCGTACCAGAGCGGAAAGATTATTATCGAGGAAGCAATAGAGGCGGCAAAAAGTGAACGAACCGACTGGGAGGAGGTCGTGGAAATCTTCAACAAAAGATTTTCGGTTCCCTTCACCATGAGGGTCACCAACCAAGAAGACGTGATATTGAAAGGATCCAGTCCCCAAGTTTCCTTCACGTTCACCGACCCAGAGAAATCAGCGGCGGTCGATATCCATGCTCTGTTGAAAGTGCTAAGTCAGGGGGAGAAGAAGGCTTTATACATCATAAACATTTTATTTGAGCTTAATGCTCGTGTAAAGCAATCTATTGACACCATACTAATTATCGACGATATAGCAGATTCGTTCGATTATAAAAATAAATATGCAATTGTAGAATATTTAAGAGAGGTATCAAAGTATTCTAATTTTTTTCCAATTTTTTTGACGCACAACTTCGATTTTCATCGAACAGTAAGTGGAAGACTGCACCTTGATAGAGAATACAGACTGTTTGCTGTTAAGAACGGCAGGGATTTAAATCTTGCTCAAGAGAAGTATCAAAAAAATCCATTTGAACATTGGAAAAAAAATTTAAAGCACGAAAAGTTTGTGGTGGCTTCTATTCCATTTGTTAGAAATCTTGCAGAATATTGCGGTATGGATGCTGAATTTTTGAAGCTGACCTCCCTTCTTCATTTGAAAGCGGATACCGGCACCATTAAAATTAAAGATTTGGAAAGCATTTTCATGCTGATTTTGAAAGACGTGAAAGGAATTCCGTTGTGCGATGCTGACAAAGTTGTGGTCGATTTGATACATGAGACAGCAGAGGCGATTCTTGGTGAAGAAAATTCCAAGGCAGAGTTGGAAAGCAAAGTTATCCTTTCCATCGCCATTCGCCTGCTTGCCGAAGAGTTTATGGTGAAGGAGATAAATGACCAGCCATTTGTTGATGGCATAACCAAAGACCAGACTAGGATGCTCCTCGACCGCTACTCAAAGGATTTTCCTGCTAAGGCTGACGCCCTAAAGTTGTTGAACCAGGTCAACCTAATGACCCCCGAAAACATTCACCTGAACTCGTTCATGTACGAGCCTATCCTCGACATGGCCCCGGAGCATTTAAAAGCTTTATACTGCGATGTAAAACAGTTAAGTGCCTAGAGGCATCACGGGGGACGCCCCCTGTAATCCTGTAATTGTCTAAGTCACTGATGGGGACGTCCATGCGATAATGCGTTTCTGGCGAGATCTGTAAAGAATCGCATGATCGAATGGACGTCCCCCAAGCCTGTCCCAGTTTAGCAACATCCCCCTGGCGCGTATGAGTTCCAATTGCCAGAAAGCTAGATAAGTCAGCGAGTAATGGGGTAAAAACAAAATAAAAGCGAGAAGCCACCATGGCCGAAAATGAGACACCAGACCAAGAGCCAGAATTCGCAAGTGATACTCTCCATCTCACACCTTCTAAAGGTCGACGGGCTTTCGTTAACGTAAGGCGAGAGTTGTCGGATGAAGAATTATCCTCTCCAGCCTTACAACGAGTTTTGATCGACGACATTGAAAGACTTGAAAAGGAAAAGTTTGAATTGACAGAGTATATGGAAAAGTACCATGAGGCCGATAAAAAGGCTGCGGTTCTTGAGGAAAAGGTAAAAAAGTCGTTGTCACAGGACCTGATTTTCGGTGTTTCTCTTACGCTTGGTGCTGCGGCACTTGGCTATGCTCCCGCGGTATGGTCCGCTCAACCTACCGGTTGGATAACGATCTGTTTCGGCTTAATCCTTATTGGGGGCGGTATCGCCTCAAGGGTGGTGAAGCAATGAAAGTAGAGATAAAGTCTATTGCCGATAAAGGTGTCAAAGAAAAAGAACGTATAATTTTTAAGGTGGTATCTGACACCGACATAGGTGATCATGTCCTAATCCAGACTGGATATTCTAATGGTGAAGTAACTGTCGCCACATTTCATACTTACTGGTTTCCATATAAAGCTGTTGCCGCAGGGGACCTTGTAGTTTTGTATTCAAAGAGTGGGAAAGAAAGTGAGAAAACTATCGCTCAAAATAAAAGAACTCATTTTTTCTATTGGGGGCTTGAGGTACCAATCTGGAATAGAAATGATAGAGCACCAGTACTTTTGCATGCTCCAGAGTGGGTGAGCAAGGGGCCAGACGAACTCTAACCGGGGGGGAGACAAGGGGACGGCACTTCAGATTATAAGTTTTAATCTTCGGCGCGCGGAAGAAACTTATATACTTGAGTGCGTCCCTCTGAGCTCCCCCTTATGCCGCCATCCTCGGGGAGATTCAGGGGACACCCTTATAATCCTGCAATTGTTTTCGGAATAGCTGAGCCAGCTGGTGTTTGACCTCCCGGCAGGCTTATAGAAAGAATTACAGGTATTACAGGGGCGTTCCACTGTGTGACCTGGGACAACGAATGAAGAATCTTTGAATTTTTGGGACGTCCCCCTGATGCCCTGATGCCCTGATGCCCCTGCGATTTGTAATTGTTCAGGAACGACTCAATGTGTCTGACACCCCTCGCTGGTTTCTTATGAAGAATTACAGTGTAACAGGGGGCGTCCCTTGTGTGCTCCGGGCTAAACGATGTTTGGCAGCATGATGCGTAGAGAATACATTAAAAGTGAGGTGAATAAGTAAATGACAAAGGTTATCACTAAAAAGGCGGCTAGTGCAGCAGGCAGAGTGTTAAGTAATCCGAAGGCAAGCAAGACTGCCAAGTCGACAGCCGGCAGTGTTCTGTCGCGAACCGTGAAACCCTCTGCCAAATCAGGAACCGTATCAAAGACCGTGGCAAGGTCGGCTGTAAACTCCGTGGCAAAATCTCGAGGCAAAAAATAATGGCAGTGAAAGGGTACAACGACAACGTCTTTATAAATTGCCCATTTGATCAGAATTTTTTACCGATTTTTCACGCCAAAATTTTTGCCATATTTGATTGTGGTTTCACGGCAAGATGTGCTTTAGAAGAAGATGATGGTGGAGATGTTCGGATTGAAAAAATAGTAAGGATAATTAATAAGTGTCGATACGGCATACATGATATTAGCAGGACAGAACTATGTGCTGAAACTAAATTGCCTCGATTTAATATGCCTCTCGAACTTGGTATCTTTCTCGGGGCCAGAAAATATGGCAATCCGGAACAACGAAAAAAGAGTTGCCTCATCACAGATGTTGAAAGGTACCGATTCCAAATTTTTATTTCAGATATCGCTGGACAGGATATAAGAGCGCATGAAGGTAATCCTCACAATGCAATTCGAGTTGTGAGAGATTGGCTTCGAAGCGCATCGAAAAGAACATCAATACCCGGCGGTGCTGCTATCATCGAGAGATATGAAAAGTTTAAAGAAGAACTCCCGCTCATTTGCCTAAACGCTAGAATTAGGGAGGAAGAACTTACGTTCAATGACTATGCAACTTTGGTATCAGAATGGCTTCGAACAGTGTAAAGAACGGTTGAGTAAGCTTCAGGGGAATGGTAGGGAGACGCCCCAAGAATCCAAGAATAGTGGAGGCAATGGGACCACGAGAAGGAGAATCCTTGAATTTTGGGGACGTCCCGCTGTGTCCTTTTACAGCTTCTGCACAAAACCGAAAGGAATATATAAAATGAATGTACAGGTTAGCCAACTCGTCGGAAAATTAGAAGAAATGTTCTCAAACCACCTTGACATAAGCGATCTGCAAAAACACAAAGGCGAGCAACTTAGTGATAAGATTCAATCACGTTGCATAGCAGCCTACGGAGTTCATTGGATGTCTGGTTGCTCTTATGAAATGGCAGCCAGATCTGTGACAGATTGCGATAAAGACAATGGTATCGATGCTCTTTTCTATGACGATCAGCGGAAACGTCTTGTTATTGTTCAGTCTAAGCTTATTAAAAATGGCAATTCTGAACCATCTGCCTCCGAGGTCCGCGATTTCCGGTCAGGAATTTACGACCTGATAGAGGGACGATTCGCAAAGTTTGACAAGCGTATTTCAGATAGGAGCCAAGATCTAGCAAAGATCAGGGAGTTTGGGACAAAGTTTGACATAATTCTCGCTTACACTTCAAAAGATGAGTTGGCACACCCAGCAACAGACGCGATCGCGGAAATGATGGCAGACCTAAACGGAGACGATGAAGACGATGACCCATGTTTCACATTTCACCTTCTCTCCAGAAAAAGAATGACTGAATCTCTGACGCGTTCGATTGGACAACGGAACATCGATATCGAGTTTCTACTTCGCGACTATGGCCTTATTGATGATCCGTATCGCGCATACTACGGCAAGATTGAAGGTGCAAAACTTGCTGAATGGTGGAACACCTTCGGTGATGGGTTGTTTCGTGACAATATTAGAAACTCTCTAGGGCAGACTCCGGTTAATACCCTAATCACCAAGACTATTACAGAAAAACCGGAGCTCTTTTGGTATTTCAACAACGGAATCACCGTCATCTGTGATGAAATCAAAAAGAGTGCAGAGAATGGGAAAAAGCGAGACTTTGGCTTCTTCAAGGCGGTAAATGCGAGCATCGTTAACGGTGCTCAAACCTACAGCACCATAGGCAAGTCGGTGAAAAAAGGCGCAAACGTTGAGTCCTTATCAGTTGCGTTTAGGGTGATTCAAACGGGCAAGAGCAGCGACCTCCTCAAGGATGAGATTACACGGCACAACAATACCCAGAACAGTATCCTTCCGAGAGACTTTGTGGCCCAAGACAAAAATCAGATAAATCTTCAGCAGCAAGTCTCGCTATCAGGCTACAACTACCTACTAAAACGTGATGAAGTAGTAGTTGCTGGCCAGAAAGATATTACCCTCGAGAAGGCAATCGAATCTCTTGTCATGGTCTCGAATCGCCCCAACTTGGCGGCACTCTTCAGAAAGGAAATTGGCCGACTTCAGAACCCTGATGCGCCCCAATACAAGAGTCTGTTCAACGAATCTACGAATGCGATTTTACTTATTAATGCCTACGAGCTAAATCTAAAGCTGTCAATAGCTATTAAAGATATTTTGAGCCGTTTCAAGGCAGCAGGTAAAACCTTACTTAAAATGGACAATATATGCGATTCGGGCAGTTTGTTAATAAAGCAGATTTATTATAAGAATCTTCCAACAGCTCCTCGAGCTTTGATGGCCGCTTCATTGCAACAGCAATCGGTCGATATCTTGCGCTTAGAACAGGAAATTGAGGCTGTGATCTCAGCAGTAAACCAGAAATATACAAACAACTATATTGTAACGTTATTCCAAAATGCAGAAAAGTGCACTGCTATTGTAGGGCTTGTGACCCCGTAACCGAGTGACTCCGTAGGACACCTCCGGGGGGACGTCCCAAGAGAGGCAGGGGGACGTCCCAAGAATCCAAGAATAGTGGGGGCAATGGGACCACGAGAAGGAGAATTTTTGAATTTTTGGGACGTCCCCCTGTTTTCCTGGCAGCTGCAATAGTGACTCCGTAGAGTGACTCCGTAGGGTCACCCATTAAAAGGCTGTCCGTCAAGGGCAAAAAGCTACCCTAAGCAAGAATCGGTTTTTTCCTGCTCTGCTTGTCGGTGACCGCCGTCTGTACCATTGCCGTTATTTCTTTCGTTTCGATGTCAGCCTTTGCTGCATCCAGTCACCCATCAGGTTCAAGGCCGTTTAGGAAGTTGTCGAAGTGGCCCCTTCCGCGTTGCGCGGACCAGAAAACCTTCGGTTCCAGGGAGGGCATGGGGGACGTCCATGCGATAATGCGTTTCTGGCGAGATCTGTAAAGAATCGCATGATCGAATGGACGTCCCCCAAGCCCGTCCTAAGGAGCAGCAATCCCAATAGGTCTTACCTGACCGAGTGGAGGCTCTCTGAGCGGTTCTGTATGCTCGAAGAAAAAAGGCCCCCGGCATCGCCGGGGGCCTTTTGCATTGCGACTTAGGTCGCCCTCCGGTAAGGAGAGCAGCGACCTTCTACCTGTTCACGTTTTTACGCACCAACCGAACTGCGGGCCATTAGCCTCTGTCGATGTAAAGCCATTACTTCCCCAAATTCTTGGTAAAGAACGAGGTGAGCTTGGCCCAGGGAATTACGTCCACACGGTCGTAGAGATCGACGTGACCGACCCCGGCAACCCAGTACAGCTCCTTGGGTTCTGCGGCCAGTTTGTAGGCGTCCTGGCTGAATTCTTTGGAGTGGGACTGGTCGCCGGTGATGAAGAGCAGTGGACGCGGCGCAATGGTTTCGATGTCGTTGAAGGGATAGAAGTTCACAAACCGGACTTCGCTCGTCAGCATGCGGTTTTGAGTCAGTTCTAACGTGCGCCCTTTGGGAATGGCGATGCCGCGTGGGGTGCGATAGAACTCCCAGAATTCACGGGTGATGGGGTCGGCATCCGGTCTGAGCTTGACTGGCAAATAGTTTAAGAAGATGCCTTTGCCCGTGGTGAATTCGGTGTAGCGCTGTTCCGCCGCTTTGGCGAGCATAGCCTTGCGCTGCTCAACCGTACCGGAATGATTGAGGCCGTTACGGGCCACCCCGCCCATGTCGTACATGGCGACGGTGGCAATTGCCTTCAGCCGCGGGTCCATCTTGGCGGCATTGATGGCAAAGCTGCCGCTGCCGCAGATGCCCACCACGCCGATCCGCTCACGATCGATGAAGTCCCGCGTACCAAGGTAATCGACTGCGGCACTGAAGGCTTCGGTATAGACTTCCGGCGCCACCAGGTTGCGAGGCAGTCCTTCGCTCTCACCCCAGAACGGCAGGTCGATGGCCAAGGTCACGAATCCCTGTTCAGCCAGCTTCTGCGCATAGAGCATGGAGCTTTGTTCTTTGACCGCGCCCATGGGGTGGCCGACGATGATTGCTGCAGATTTGAAAGTCCGGTCCAGCCCTTTCGGGAGAACGAGGTTGCCTGCCACCTGCATGTCGAACTGATTCTTGAAGCTCACTTTCTGGACGGCGACCTTGTCGCTCTTGTAGAAGTTATCGGCGCCGTTGGGTATGCCCGCGGCAGAAGCTACGCCGGCCATGTAAATTAAGACCCCCATGAGCACGGTAGTAAACATCTGGCGGCTACTGGTAAATGGTATTTTCCTCATCGTACACTCCCTTTTGTAGTTACCGAACGACTTGAGTGGTTTTCAGACCTTCATTGTTGGTCTTTGCATGCAGATACGTGATGAACGCTATACAGGCTGCACCACAGAACAGAATGGCGCTGATCAAAAAGGTGCTTCGATATCCATACCCATCAAAAAAATAGCCGCCTACTGATGCCCCTGCGGCGATTGCCAGTTGAACCAGAGCAACCATCAATCCGCCACCGGCTTCGGCGTCATCCGGCATGGTCTTGCTAACCCATGCCCACCAACCTACGGGCGCGGAGGTCGCGAGCAATCCCCATAGGCACACCAACCCGAAGGCGCCCCACAAGGAATGGCCGAACCACACCAGGGCCAGAGCGACCAGCATGAGCAGAAGCGAAAGGCAACCCATGACAAGCAGTAGCCTGGTCTTCAGCGCGTAGCCGATAGCAAAGGTGCCGATCAATCCGGAGACGCCCATCCCCAAGAGAATCAGCGACAGTTGGTTGGTGGTCACCCCGGTGACATGCTCGAGAAAAGGGCGCAAATAGGTGAAGAGGACGAATTGCCCCATGAAGAAGAGCATGGTTGCACTCATGCCGAGGGTGACCTGTAACCGCGTCAGAAGCTTGAGCACTGCCATCGGGCCCGTACCGGTGGAGGATTCTCGGACGGGTAGGGCGGGAAGGCTCAGCCAGAGCCAGGCAAAAGCTGCCACTACCAGGGGCACCACACAGAAGAAAGCGCCACGCCATCCTATGATGCCACCGAGAAAGCTCCCAAGCGGAGCCGCAATCATGGTGGAGAGTGCGTTTCCGCCGTTGAAAATCGCCAGCGCTTTGGGAACCGACTGCGCGGGAACGAGGCGCATGGCGACCGCGGCCGACATGGACCAGAATCCGCCTACGGAAACACCCAGGATAGACCGCCCGATCATGAGAACCATGGCATTGGGGGCCAGGGCCACCACCGTACCGGAGACAACCATCAGAAAGGTAAAGAAGAGCAGAACGTGGCGCCGGTCAAACTGCCCGATCATGGAGGTCAGGAACAGGCTGGTCAGAACGGCAAATACCCCCGAGATGGAGATGGATTGCCCTGCGACACCTTCCGTAATGTTCAGGTTGGATGCGATAGGTGTTAAAAGGCTCAGGGGGAGAAACTCCGAAGCAATCAGCACCATCGCGCATAGGGACATGGCCCAGACAGCACCCCAAGCTGAAGCTTGCTCGGAAGGTGCCTCCACCATATCGTCATAGGTTTGCTCAATCGTTGACATATGTTGCGGTTCCTTTTCAGGTTGTGAGCTCAGCTTGTTATCAAACCTGTCCCACACCGGGGAGAGGTACGTTAACGGCAGGCCCTATCGTCTTTCGTTACGGGATACTACCTCGTACGAGAAAAGCGGCGGTAGATCGATTCTTTACAATCTTTGCCTAATCGTACAAAACGATCCTCGAATGTTGTAAGGCACCTTCATGCTTGATATTATGGCGGCGTGGCATGTCGTGATGGGGTTCACTGCGGGATTAGTCAGATAGGGAGATGGCATGAAGAACAGGCTGGATGCGGCCCGCGAAATATTACGAGACAGCATTGCCCGATGGACGATCGGCGGCAACCAGAACCCGGACGCGATTCCGACCTTGTCTTTTTTCCGGGAAGACGGGCTTAGCGAACCGTTCAGTGCAGTGTACGAGCCATGTATCTGCATGGTAGTGCAGGGGGCTAAACGTGTTATCCTCGGAAATTTATCGTATGTGTACAATCCTCATCAGTATTTGATAGCATCAGTGGATCTACCCACCTTTGTTCAGGTCATTGATGCAAGCAAAGAGAGGCCATTACTGGGACTCAAGCTGACATTTGACATGCAGCAGGTTTCCCAGATGCTCATCGACAGCAATTTCCCCCACCATCGTGCCCAAAACTCCGATCACGGTATGGCAACCAGCGAGATCACCCTGCCACTGGTAACCGCTTTTCAGCGGCTAATCGACCTGCTTGATGAAGAGCAGGACATTCCGATGCTTGCACCCATCATCCAGAAGGAGATCATCTATCTTTTACTGGTGGGCGAGCAAGGTGCGTGTCTACACCAAATAGCGACGGCGGGAAGCCAGAGCCAACAGGTAGCTCGGACAATTGAATGGCTGAAAAGCAACTTTTCACGGCAGCTTCGTATCGATGATCTGGCTTCGCAGGCACATATGAGTACTTCTTCTTTTCACAATCACTTTAGGGCCATAACAGCCCAAAGCCCGTTGCAGTACCAAAAACACCTGCGCTTGCACGAAGCCAGACGATTGATGCTAGCGGAGTCTCTGGATGCAGCTACTGCAGCGTTTCAGGTCGGCTACGAAAGTCCCTCTCAATTTAGCCGCGAATACAGCCGACTGTTTGGCACGCCGCCAATCAGGGACATCACCAAGTTACGGAAGATGGCCATTGTCGAATAATGCAATTTGCGAGACGGCGGTTTCCTCGCACCACCACTACCTAACGGTTCCACATCACCCGCCCTGGTACGAGAATTTTCCCAGCTTCAATCGCCACTCGCACCAGATTATCTTCATGCAATTCGAGCATGGACGTGGAGCCGTCTGAGCACTCCGCAGTCTAGGGGGCATCAGGGGGGGCATCAGGGGGGGCATCAGGGGGGGCATCAGGGGGACGCCGCTGTAATCCTGTAATTGTTTTGGAATAGCTGAGACAGCAGTTGTTTGACCTCCCGGCAGGCTTAACAAGAATTGCAGCATTACAGGAGCGTCCCCCTGCTTGCACCCAGTGTCCTTACTGACTCCTGCTAATGTGTTGACTCCATTCATGAGGCCGTGCTATCAGGATGTGCAGTCAGGAGGAGCGGATCAAGAATTACAATATTACAGGGGCGTCCCCCCTGTCTGACCAGGGGCGTCCCCCCTGTCTGACTCCGAGGGAGTACCCCATGAAAGACCCGGCGGGCAAGGACGCCGTCCGCAAGGAACTGCTGCATTTCGAGCGGGTCCTGCAGGACGCGGCCCTGGCCGACAACATACTGCTGCCCCACATGCAGCGGCTGCTGGTCCTGGCCAGGAACCTCGAATGCCACTGCGAGAGGCTCGCCAAGAAGAACCAGCAGCTGGAGTCGCACCTCACCGATTATACGAGCTATCTGAACCAGGCCTCGCGCATCGACCTCCTGACCCGGCTCCCCAATCGCCGTGACCTCAGCGAACGGCTGGTGCGCGAGGACAGCCGCTCGCAGCGACACTGGCGCACCTTCTCCCTGATCCTGGTGAACCTGGACGACTTCTCCCAGATCAACGAGATCCACGGCTTCAACGCCGGCGACGAACTGCTGGTGGAGGTCGCCTGCCAGCTGCAGGGCTTCGTGCGCAGCGAGGACGTCTGCGGGCGCTGGTCCGGGGACGAGTTCCTGATCATCCTCGCCGAGACCGGCATGGAGGGGGCGCTCATCGTCGCGGAGAAGGTGGTGAAGTCCATCGCCATGACCGAGTTCCGGGTGGACCGGCCCGGCTTGCGCACCACGGTCAGCGCGGCGCTGGGCAACTTCCGCCCGGACCAGGGGATGCACGAGTTCCTGGCCGCCCTGGACCGGGGCGTGCAGCAGGCCAAGCGGGAAGGGAAGAACCGTTGCGTGATCATCTAGGCGGCGAGGGCATCATGGGGATGCCCCCTGCTTTGGTCCAAGGTAAACAGAAGGAGTGGAGTATATGGTCTCAGAGGTAAAAAAGAATACAGTGGTAACTCTCAAATACACTGTTACCGATTCCGATGGTGGCGTGGTCGATGAAGGGGTGGAGCCTCTCAGCTATCTGCATGGCGGTTATGAAGAGATCTTCCCCAAGCTCGAGGATGCCCTGCAGGGTAAGAAGGTGAATGAATCCATCCGGGTCAAGCTGGAGCCTGCCGATGCATACGGGGAATACGACGCCAGTTTGGTCCTGGAGGAGCCTCGCGAGGAATTTCCCGAGGATATCGAGGTAGGTAGCGAAGTTGAAGGCGCCGCAGAAGGGGGTGACGACGAGGATTTCATTATCTACAGGATCACCGATATCGATGATGAAAAGGTGGTGCTGGACGGCAATCACCCTCTGGCGGGTTCCGCCCTCGTCTTCAGTTGCACCGTCACCGCAATCCGTGAGGCCAGTCCCGAAGAGATCAAGCAGGGCCAGGTCCTCGAGGCCGACGAGGAAAAGGACGGCTAGGGGGGCGCCACCAGTTGCGGAGCAGCAGAGACGGAGGGAAGAGGCAGGGGAGGGCAAGAATCCAAGAATAGCGGAGACAGTCGGGGTTGAGAGGTAGGGAAGCAGGTAAGGTGTGGCGCGAACATCTATTTGTTACCACAGTTACTCATGTGGAGTAAGGTTGTCTTGTACGGTTAAGTGCCAACCGACAGGAGGACATGGAGATGACACGCGTCAGAGTTGCAGGGTTTACCATCTCGCTTGATGGGTACGGAGCGGGGCCGCATCAGGACATCGAGAATCCGCTTGGTGTGGGCGGGACAGATTTGCACCAGTGGTTGGTCTCAACACGCACGTTCCAACGGATGCTGTTTGGCGGCGATGGCGGCACAACGGGGATCGACGAGGACTTTGCTGCGCGGGGCTTTGAGAATGTCGGCGCCTGGATTCTCGGAAGAAACATGTTCGGACCCGTCCGCGGTCCCTGGCCCGACCTGGACTGGAAGGGCTGGTGGGGGGACACCCCACCCTATCACGTGCCAACGTTCATCCTGACTCACCACGCGCGCCCGCCCATCCAGATGGAAGGCGGAACGACCTTCCATTTCGTCACGGGGGGGATTCACGAGGCGCTCGAACGGGCGCGCGACGCTGCAAACGGCATGGATGTGCGCATTGGCGGCGGAGTTAACACTATCCAGCAGTTTCTTCGTGCGGGGCTCATCGATGAGCTGCACATCGCGATCTCGCCGGTCTTGCTGGGCAGGGGAGAGCGATTGTCCGAGGGGGTTGACGCCCGCGCTCTTGGATACGAATGTGTTCAGTTCGTTGCCTCGGAGAAAGGCACCCACGTTGTGCTCCGGCGCCAGAGATGAGCTATTGGCCCTCCGGGATCACCCCATGCACACGAAGAAAATGCCCATAACGAAGTTGTGGGAGCATCAGGAAGACGGAGGGGGAGCTATCGAGATGGACTATCGCGCTGTTGCCAAAAAACTACTACAAGAACAACCACAGACCATTGCAGTTGTCCTGGCCAGGCTGGAACCGGAACACTCAAGCGAGATCATGAAGCTGCTGCCGGACTTCGTTCAGGCCGACTTGGTGAGCAGGATCGTGCAGGTCGACAAGTTGCCGGGCGAGGTCCTCGAAGAGGTTGACGCCTTGATCCAGTCACTGCTGAGGCAGCGCTGAGTGGGTGGAGAGGGGACGCTGGGGCGGCGAGGAGGCTATAAGCTTCTGGTAGCTACCTGGCTTCTGCATGAAGTTTGATACCGAGGGCGGTGACTATTTTGAGGATGGTATCAAAACCGGGTACCCGCTCCCCGGAGAGGGCTTTGTACAGGCTCTCACGGGAAAGGCCTGCATCACGCGCAACTTGAGACATCCCTTTGGCACGTGCGATGTCCCCGAGTGCTTTGGCAACAAAAGCGGCATCGCCATTAGCTTCCTCAAGTGAGGCTTCAAGGTAGGCTGCCATTTCCTCCGGCGTACGGAGATGCTCGGCAACATCGTAGCGACTGGTAGTAGTTTTAGGCATGGTTCCTCCTACAGATTCTGTGCTAGCCGGATTGCGGTCTTAATATCACGAGATTGACTGCTCTTATCGCCACCGGCCAGAAGAACAATCCATTCGTTCCCGCGCTGGATGAAATAGATACGATAACCGGGACCGTAGTCGATCCGCATTTCACAGACACCTTCACCAACAGGCTTAACGTCTCCTGCATTTCCTGAGGCAAGGCGTTCAATCCTGACGAGGACACGCGCCTTAGCTCGGATATCGCGCAGGTTATCGAGCCACTGAGCAAAGACTTCGGTTTTCCGGATTTCAGCCATAATCAATTGTAGCCAATCGGCTACACCAGGTCAAGTAATGCCGATTAGGTTTGAAAGACGATAACTGCAGAAACTCAACCCGCTTAACAACGTCCCTCGTGTGCGTGGTTTGCAGGGAAAGTCGAATCCCCCCTGTTTAAATGCATGAGTGAGGGGAATTGAAAGAGGGAGCCTCCTGGTGGTAGAAGCTTGCTAAGCAAGCAGCTGGGTCGAATAAATCGCCCAGAATCAAACCACAGGAGGCTCCCATGGCGGCACTTTACTACATC
>NZ_BLXX01000011.1 GCF_014193515.1 Geomonas silvestris
CAACCTGTCAACAAAAAGTTTCAAGGTTTTTTCGGCGGCCGATCCGTGAAGCGATCTGGCCAGGGCGGTTATTTGTTTGTCGGAGAGCAGTGCTGCAACAGAGTCCCGTTTTATAGCAAAGCATCTCGAGGGCGTCAACCCTTTTCCGATACCTTAATGAATAATTTTCTCTAACACACCAAGGATCCAACTGCACACTACATATATGGCAACCCGGCCCATCGATTCCAGTGGAGGTTCAATTCAGGTGAGGGGATTACTCGGGCAAGGAACAGTATCGGAAGGAGGCGCAACAATTTTAGAGTTTAGCGACGAAGAACCTGGCGTCAACCAGAAAAAAACGGCGATCGCCCAGGCCCAGACGTGCAGGCTAAGGAAACCGCCGGTTTCTTTGACAACCTCAGTGCGTGGCGCGGGCGCCTTGCCCGGACCTAGCCCTTGGTGTAGAGGACCGCAACGGCGCGGGCGCGGGTGGGACCGACCGAGACATAGCCGTGCGGCTCCGAAGACTCATAATAGATACTGTCACCCGGCATGAGGCGCATCACCTCTTCGGCATAGTGGAACTCGAGCTCGCCATCGAGGATATAGAGAAACTCGACACCTTCATGGCTGTAGAAAAGCGAGTTATCCCACTCGCGCTCCTCGAACTCGACCAGGAACGGTTCAACCTTCTTCTCGCGCATCCCCGGTGCCAGCGGCTTATATACATACCCTTGGGCGGCATCTTTACCAGGCCGGCGCTGGGTACCCACCGACTGCTCGCCGCGGGTCAGCACGAACTTCTGGCGATCGGTAGCTTCCTCGAAGAAGTAGTGGATGCCGACCTTAAGGCCCTTGGCGATCTTCAGCAGGGTGGCAATGGGCGGCGTCACCTGATCGTTCTCGATCTGGGACAACAGCGGCTTGGAGAGCCCGGTCATGTCGGCAAGCGCCTGCAAGGTGAGACGCTGCTCCTGACGAAGTCCCCGCACCTTCTCCCCCAGCTTCATTTCACGAATTTCCTGCTTGATCTTCTCTTGCACGGAGCACCCCCTGATAGGCACATATATAGGCAAAACTGTATCGGTCGTCAAGGGGTATTTACACTAACCCAGCAGAGATTCCTAAATACCCGAAGGGGTTGACATCAATTCCTTTTTTGGCTAGGCTTTTTTGGGTTTCAGCCCTAGCAGAACAGCCAAGGAGTGCTCCATGAAAAGTGCACGTATCCTCATCGCCTGTCTAATGGTTATCTGTGTTCTCGCTGCCTGTAAGAGAAAGCAAGAACCAACCTTCTACGAGTCAAACAGAAAAGAGAGTGTTGATGCTCCGGTAAAGGATGTACCAAAGGATATCCTGGGCACCCAACAAGCATTCGTCAACCTGGTAAAGAACGTCACCCCCTCGGTAGTTAACATCTCCACCGTCGGGAAGAAGAAACTGGTGCGCCCCTTTTTCGAGGCGAACCCCTTCTTCGATGAGTTCTTCGGCGAGCATGGCATGCGCCCCCAGTACCGGCGTGAGAGCAGCCTCGGCTCCGGCTTCATCCTGAACAAAGAGGGGTACATCGTCACCAACGACCACGTGGTGCGCGACGCCGAATCCATCCAGGTGAAACTCTCCAACGAAAGCGTCTACGCCGGCAAGGTGGTTGGGAGCGACCCCAAAACCGATATCGCCGTGATCAAGATCAACACCAAGGAGCCGCTCCCCGCTGCCGTCCTGGGGGATTCCAGCAAGCTGCAGGTGGGTCAGTGGGCCGTCGCCATCGGCAACCCCTTCGGCCTGGACCGCACGGTCACCGTCGGGGTGGTCTCGGCAACCGGCCGCTCCAACATGGGGATCGAGACCTACGAGGACTTCATCCAGACCGACGCCTCCATCAACCCGGGCAACTCGGGAGGACCGCTTCTCAACGTCAACGGCGAGGTGATCGGCATCAACACCGCCATCGTGGCCGCCGGCCAGGGGATAGGCTTCGCTATACCCGTGAACATGGCCAAGCAGGTGGTCACGCAACTTATCAGCAAGGGGAACGTAAGCCGGGGCTGGCTCGGGATCTCGATCCAGGCGGTCACCGACGACATGGCGCGCTCCTTCGGGCTCCCCAAGACCTACGGCGCCCTGGTGAACGACGTGGTTCCCTCCGGCCCGGCGGCCAAGGCGGGGATCATGCAGGGAGACGTGATCACCTCCTTCAACGGCACCACGGTGAAGGACGTGCGCATGCTGCAGCGGGTGGTCGCCGACACGCCGGTCGGCAAGAAGGTGGAAGTCGAGGTTTACCGCGACGGCAAACCGATCAAGGTCTACGTGACCACCGCGCCGGCCGAGAGCGCCCCTGCCCAGACCCAGCGCCCGGCCGAGCGCGAGGCGGGGGCCCTCGGACTCTCGGTTCAGGATCTGAGCGCGGCACAGAAGTCGCGCGGGCTCTCCGGCGTGGTGGTGAGCGATCTCGAACCCGGCGGCATCGCCGAAGACAGCGGCATCGAGCGCGGCGACGTGATCCTGGCGGTGAACCAGCGCAAGGTCCGCAATCTCGGCGATTACCAGAGGGCGATCAAGGACGCCGTCGCCAAAGGTGCGGCGACCCTGCTCATCAGGCGGGGCAACGCGAACATCTACTTCGCCTTAAAATTAAAGTAGTCAGCTCCGGAAAAACTGCGTATAGTGATCCGCTGATAAAACCAGTCGGGGGAGATACATGAGCCTCATAGAAAACCGGGACCAGGCCAGGCGGCTTGCCAGAGCCATCGTTTCCGACGTGGCGATCTACAACCGGGACAAGGTGGAGCAGGGGATCAAGGAAGACAACATCTTCGAGCTGTTAAACGACGCCCTCACCGAGGGGCGGGAGCACTTCGAGTCCCGGGTGACGCCGGAGATCGCCACCTCCAACATCTTCGACATAGCGGTGGTCGACGTATTGATCAAGCGGGCAGGCAAGATCGAATCGACCATCTGGTAGGTATACCGACACCAGGACATTAACCGCCCGGGCGCGCTTCCTCAGAAACGCGCCCGAGCTTTTTTTACCGAGGGAATTTACGCAGTATGGAACCTATCGAACTTATCTTTCCAGGCGACACGGACCCCGAACGTCTGGACAGCTTCATCTCCCGCTCCGTTCCGGAGCTCACCCGTTCGGCCGCCCTGCGCCTCATCGAGACGGGGCAGACCACCGTGAACGGCAAGGTGCAGAAGCCGTCGCTGAAACTCAAAGGTGGCGAGCGCATCGTCGTCGAGGTGCCGCCTCCGGTGCCTGCCGAACCTCAGGCGGAAGATATCCCGCTGGAGATCCTCTTCGAGGACGGCGAGGTCGTCGTGGTGAACAAGGCCGCGGGGATGGTGGTGCATCCCGGCGCCGGCAACCCCGACGGCACGCTGGTCAATGCCCTTTTAGGCCACTGTACCGACCTCTCCGGCATCGGGGGCGAGCTGCGCCCCGGCATCGTGCACCGCATCGATAAAGACACCTCGGGGACCATCGTGATTGCCAAGAGCGACCGCGCCCACTACGCGCTCTCCGAGCAGTTCCAGGCGCACACCATCAAGCGTGTCTATCTGGCGCTGGTCTACGGGAACCTGAAAGAAGACAAGGGGCGCATCGAGTCGGTGATCGGCCGCCACCCGGTCGAGCGCACGAAGATGTCCGGGAAAGCCCGTAACGGCAAACACGCCGTCACCCACTGGCGGGTCGTCTCCCGGTACCCGGGCCTCACGCTGGTCCGGCTGCGCCTGGAGACCGGCCGCACGCACCAGATCAGGGTGCACCTCTCGGAGGCGGGGCACCCTCTGGTGGCCGACGAGCTGTATGGCGGCGGCGCCCGCCTGGCCAATCTCAAGGATCCGGTTCTCAAGAAGCTGATCAAAGAGATGGGGCGCCACGCGCTGCACGCAAAGACGCTCGGTTTTCTGCACCCGGTAAGCGGCGAGTTCCTGGAGTTCGACACCGAGCTGCCGCCTGACATGGCGCGGATCGTCGCCTACCTGGACGAGAAGTACCCGCAGGAAGAGGCGGAGTAGCCGAGGGTTTGGGAGGTCGGCATTGCCGCCCCCGGAAAAAGTTCGCGCGCCACGGATCCGACCGATGGGACGGATCATCACGCAGGCGCTAAAGGTAATCGAGCGTCGAACACGATACCACTTGTACTGGCAGCACCAGAATCAACACGAGGTAAATTGTCATGGAAATGAGCAAGGCAGGGAAGATTCAGTATCTGAAACCGCAATTGGGCGGCAAGGCGGTCGCCGCCGGATTCACCACCCGCCACGAAGGGGTTTCGCGCCCTCCCTACAACTCCCTTAACCTGGGGAGCAATACGCTGGACTCCCCGCACAACGTCGAGGGAAACCGCAGCCTTTTGGCCCGCAGCTTCGGCACCACGCTGGACCGTTTTCTCACAGTCACCCAGGTGCACGGCACCGACCTTTTGGTCATCGACACGCCGAACCCGGAATTCAACCACTTCCTCAAGCTGGAATGCGACGGCATCGTCACCAACCAGCCGGGCCTGATGATCGCGGTCTGCGTCGCGGACTGCGTCCCCGTCCTGCTGCACGACCCGGTACAAAAGGTCGTGGCGGCGCTGCATGCGGGGTGGCAGGGGACGGTCTCCAACATCGCCGGCAAGGGTGTCGAGGCGATGGTGAACATCTTCGGCAGCAAGACGAAGGACATCCAGGCCGCCATCGGCCCCTGCATCTCCCAGTGCTGCTACGAGGTGGACGCACCGGTCAGGGACGCCTTCAAGAAGGCTGGCGCCGCCTGGGATCTCTACAGCAGGCCCGGCGCCTCCGAAGGGAAATGGCAGTTGGACCTCTCCGGCCTGAACCGCCAGCAGCTGCGGGATGCCGGGCTGGGCGCGGGCCAGGTCGACGCCGAGGAACTCTGCGTATGCTGCAACCAGGAGCTCTTCTTCTCCTACCGGCGCGACGGCGGCGATACCGGCAGGCAGGTGGGCTTCATCATGCTGGAAGCTGAATAAAACGGTCGCCGCCTTTCGCCGCGGCGCAGTGCATTTTATCACGGTGTGCCGACAGCACGCCACTACAGGAGGAGGTACGATGCGGTCGTTTCTCAAGCTGGCCCTGTTAGTCGCAGTAACCGTAAGCATGTTCGGCTGTGCCCACAACTACTACAACATTCCCCAGGAGACCCTGGAGAAAAAAGTGAAGACGGTTGGCGTGGCATCCCTTTTCACCGATGCGGACTCCGACCTGCGGCACCCGGACAAAAGCTCGCTCGTCGCGCTGATCCAGACCTTCAACGCGAAGAACGAAAAGGAGCTGACCGCCCGGCTCAGGGGGACCGGGACCTTCTACTCGGTCCGCCCCGTCGACGGGGATCCCAACAGGCTTTTCTCGACGCTGTTGCAAAACCGCGAGCGGCGGGAAGACGCCGGGGTGATCTACAACAAGTACTTCTACAAGAAGGACGAGGTCCGGCGCCTGGCCGCCGAGAACAACCTGGACGCCCTGCTCCTTGTGGTGGTGAACGGGATCACGAGGCCCGAAAAGGTCTACGCCAGCAACCTGCTCTCCTACCTGGAGACCGACTACAACTTCCTGGCGATGTCTGCGCAGCTGGTGGACCGCGACGGCGAGATCATCTGGGAATACCCGAACTTCAAGAAGTCGATGCCGCTCTCCTATCCCATGCTGCTCTCGTTGCAGTACCCTGACTTCGACGAGGCGGCTGCCAACCTGAGCGACAAGGTGGACGTGAAGTTCAAGACCATCGCCGGCATCACCAAGTCCCTCGCGAAGACCGAGAAATCGGTGAGTAACGGTCCGCCGGTCTCTTCCGTGTACGCCGACCAGTTCGACGACATCATAAGCCTCATGAAGAAGTACCAGCCGCTCTTCGGCGGCAAGAAAGAGACCGCCCCGGCGGCAGCTCCGACCGGAGCCTTGGAACCGGCCCACCCCGCGGCACCGGCGAGCGCCGCACCGGCTCCCGCGGCAGCACCGGCCCCCGTGGCACCGCAGCCCCCCGCGGTCCAGGAGGCACCGGCCCCGGCTCCGCAGGGGATCCAGGAACCGGGCATGCGGGAAGAGATCGTGCCGGAGACCCCGGCAAAATAACCACAGCTGCGGGAGGGAGCCTCGCTCATCCTCATCAGTAACCCCGACAGCACGGACGCAAAAAAAAGAGGCCGGTGCGGGATTCAATCCCAGCACCGGCCTCTTTGTTTCCGGTTCATGATCAGTTGTGTGTTGGCATGTCGGGGCTAGAGTTCCTCGAAATCCTCGTCATCCGATTCGGCCTCGCCTTCCTGCGCCTCGGCCTCTTCCCCGTCGTCGAAGTCCTCGTCGTTCACCCGCGCCAGGAACTGCTTGTTGCTCTCGATGAGCTTGCGGATCTCTTTGGTGAGTTCCTCTATCTCATCGCCGCCTTCGACTTCCTGCGTCATGCCTCAACCCCTTTGCGCGCCAGGGCCTTGCGGTAGAGCTCCAGGTACTTGTGCACCGAATTCTGCCAGGAGAAGTCGCTGCTCATGCCGCGGCGCATCAGTTTTTTCCAGAAGGCCCGGTCCTGGTAGGCGGTGATGGCCCGGTTCACGGCGTCCCACAGGGCTTCCGGGGTGTACTCGTCGAAAACGAAGCCGTTGGGGGTCTTGTCGCTATCCTGCGGATCGAAGACGCTGTCGGCCAGGCCACCGGTGCGGCGCACCACCGGCACGGACCCGTAGCGCATGGCGATCAACTGCCCAAGGCCGCACGGCTCGAAGGAGGACGGCATGAGGAACATGTCGCTGCCGGCGTAGATCTTCGGTGCCAGCGCGTGGTCGAACCCGGTGGCGCAGGCGATGTTGCGGGCCCCAGCCGCCTTTATGTCTGCAAAGGCCTTCACGAAGCGCTCCTCGCCCGTACCGAGCACCACCAGCTGCAGCGGCGCCTTGGCAAGCTGCGGCAACAGCTCGGCGATCAGGTCGAACCCTTTTTGCGCCACCATACGCGACACCATCCCGAAAAGCGGGACCTCGGGCGCACTGGCAAGCCCCATCAGCCGCTGCAGACCGATCTTGTCGACCAGCTTGCCCGACAGCGAGGCGTGGCTGTAGTTCTTCATGATGTCCTTGTCCATGGCCGGGTTCCACTCCTCGTAGTCGAGGCCGTTCAGAATCCCGTACAGGTCTTCCTTGCGGTTGTGCAGCACCCCCTCCAACCCGCAGCCGAGCTCCGGGGTCTGGATCTCCCGGCAGTAGGCCTCGGAGACCGTGGTGACCAGGTCGGCGGAGACGATCCCCCCCTTCAGGAGGTTCACCTTGCCGTAGAACTCGAGCCCATCGATGGTGAAGCACTCCTTGGAGAGCCCCATCCCCTCCAGTTCCTCGGGTGGGAAGAGCCCCTGGTAGGCCAGGTTGTGGATGGTGAAGATGACGCCGGTCTTGGCGAAGAAGGGGTCGTGCTTGCGCTCGTGCTTCAGGTAGTGCGGAATGAGCGCGGTCTGCCAGTCGTGGCAGTGGATGATGTCGGGACGGAAGTCCATTTTCTTCAGCAGCTCGAGAACGCAGCGGCAGAAAAAGGAGAATCGCAGCGAGTTGTCGGGGTAGTCCTCTTCAGCGGTGCCGTAGAGTTCCTCGCGGGCGAAGTACTCCTTGTTCTCGATGAGGTAGACCGGGATGTCACCCAGGGCGGCCTGGCGCAGGAACCCTTTCTTCTCGACGCCGTCCATCAGGACCGAGGCGCTCTTGCGCCCCTTTCTGACCGCCATGCCTCCCTTCTCGACGCTGCTGTAAAAGGGCATCATGATCCGGACATCATGGCCCAGGGTCTTTAAATTCTTGGGAAGGGCACCCGCCACGTCAGCCAGACCACCGGTCTTGGCAAAGGGGGTTACCTCAGAGGAAACGAACAAAATCTTCATGGAGAAACCTCTAAAAGCTTAAAATTATATGTGATTTTAGATTAGAAGCGCGGTTAAGTAAAGATTTTTCTCGGGAAGCGCGCCGCTCGACCGGACCACTTAACAGCTCGCGGGCCCATCCGTCAACGCTGTATACCGCTTGAAAGGGGGTTCGGACCTCCCCCTTTCAGGCGAGATCCAGCTCGACCTCGCGCAGGAAAACGGCTGCGTCCTCCGGCGAGGTGGGGTTGATGTAGAACCCGGTCCCCCACTCGAAGCCGGCGATCTGCGTCAGGCGCGGCACCAGTTCGATGTGCCAGTGGTAGTCGTACTCGATGGAACCCCAGTACTCGGGTTTGCCCAGGCGCTGCTGCCGGGGGGGCGCGGTGTGCAGGATGAAGTTGTAGGGTGGATCGCGCAGCACGCGCTTCACCCGGCAGAGCATGTCTTTCAAGGCCTGGGCCAGTTCCATGAGTTCCGCATCGCCAAGCAGCGCGAAGTCGTAGGAGTGCCGCTTGGGGTAGAGCCTCAGCTCGAACGGGAAGCAGGAGGCGTAGGGGGTGACGGTCACGAAGTTGCCGAACTCCCTGACCACCCGGACCCCCTCGGCTATCTCGAACTGCACCACGTCGCAGAAGATGCAGCGCTCCTTTGCTTCGTAGAACTCCTGGCAGACCCTCAGCTCCGTCGCCGCCACCGGCGGGGTGAGCGGCACCGCGATGAGCTGGCTGTGCGAGTGCGAGATGGGTGAGCCGGCGCGCCGCCCGTGGTTTTTGAAGAGCACCAGGTAGCGGAAGCGCGGGTCGCCGCGCAGGTCGAGGATGCGGGTGCGGTAGGCGATAAGGACATCGGTGATCTCGGGGAGCGAAAGGTCGGCGAGCTGCCGGTCGTGGTCAGGCGTCTCGATGATCACCTCGTGGGCGCCGATCCCCTCCATGACGTCGTACGGGCCATAGCCGCGGGTCTTCAGGTCCCCCTCGATGCGCAGCGCCGGAAACTTGTTGGGGATCACCCGCACCCGCCAGTTCGCCTGGTTGGGCTCGCCTTCGGGGCGGATCGCGAAAATTTCCGGCGGCGTCTTGTCCTCGTTGCCGTAGCAAAACGGGCAGTTGGTGACGGTGCCGGTCTCCGGTTCCACCTGGAAATCGCGCGGGCGGCGGCCGCGATCCGTCGCGATGATAACCCAGTGCTGTTTGAGCGGATCCCACCTGAGTTCGGACATGTGACCTCGAGAACCTCAAAAAGGTTCTATGCTCTACGTTCTATGTTGTACGTTCTATGTTGTACGTTCTATGTTGTACGTTCTATGTTGTACGTTCTATGTTCTACGTTAACGAATCTGGGTTTCGTTTCGTGAGGCAGCTCTTTGTTGGCCAGCAGGGTCACGGACCCTACCGTCACTCACCTTCCACCAACCAGCACCGTGGCAGGCTCGCCTTTCAACCGAGAACGTAGAACATAGAACATAGAAACGTTTCTTTGGTTTTCAGATAAGCCAGGTCTCCAGGTCGAGATCCGGGCCGGTGTAGCTCAACAAAAGCGGGGTATCGACCGGCCAGCGCCCCACCTCCTCGCCGCTATGGGTCAGGGTGAGGTAGGCGAAAATCTTGTCCCCGGGGGTAAGCTGCAAGACCGCGAGCGGGATGCGCGCCTCGGCGATGCGCACGACGCCGTACTGCGCCACCGTGCCGCTTGGCTGCCACCCCGCCGGCCCCTTCACCATGACCTGGTTCTCGGAAAGCCCGAGCTGCATGTCGAGACGGTACTCGTTGGCATGGATCAGGTGCAGCGACACGACGTCCTCGCGCTTGAGGAACTTCTCCAGGAACTGCACGCCGTCGATCCGGACATAGAAGAAGTTCCGGTCGTAACCGTAGAAGAAGGACTGCAGCAGGTTTTCGCCGGCGTGGATCGCCGAGTACTGCTTGGTCAGGTCGTAGAGCCCCGCAGCCAGCCACTCGAAGTAGTCGGTCACCAACCCGGTGATCGCAGGAGTGATGAGTGCCGCCGGCTCCCGGACGAAGCCGGCCGGCGACTGCTTCTTGATCGGCTCGTAGAGCTCGCGCGGCACGGCGAGCCCCAAAAGCCGGTAGACGTTCATCAGGTGCCGGCGGAACAACAGGTCGAAGCTCGCGGAGTGCGGGGAGAAGTGGTCGTCTCCGTACCACCAGAACCAGTCGCTCCCCTCCGCGGCGTAGAGCGCCTGCACCACCAGCTCCGCCACCTCCCCCCCGATCTCCTCCGGGGCGGGGTCGGCCTGCGCGGTGTCTCCCGAGAGCAGTGCAGCGACCGCCGGGCTATGCTGCACGGCGGCAGCCCTGGCCCGGGCGAGGTAGTCCCACCCGAGGTTCTCCTCGGGGTGCCCGATCCAGATGCCGTAATTCGCGTTGATCCAGGAGCCGGGATGGATGTGGCTCAAGGTGCGCCGCTCGGGGACCCACTCCAGCACCTCGGAGAAGGTGGCCGGGGCGAGCCCGGGGGTGCCGGCCAGACAGTGGTAGAGCTTGCTCAAAAAGGGGAGCCCGTTGTCCTGGTAGTACTCCCAGGCGTTCTCCCCGTCCAGGATGACCGGCGCCACCACCGAGCTGTGGCAGCGCTGGCGCACCTCCTTGAGCCGCCCCAGGAAGTCGGCCACCGCGCGCTCGGCCTCCCACTTCGAATAGGTGAAGCCGATCAGGTCGGAGAGCACGTGGTCCCTGAAGAAGATGGCGGTCTCGCTCTCTCCCTGCTGGTAGAAGTAGGGGCGGTAGAGCGCCTCCCGGTCGCGCCCCAGCCCGCGCGGCAGGCTCTTGGCGAGCACCCACTCGTCGGTGGCGGTCCAGGTGATGCCGCGCTCGGCGAGGATCCCCAAAGCCTCGTCGCTCACCGCCCCCTCCGAGGGCCAGACCCCCTTCGGGGTGCAGCCGAAGAGCCGCTCGAAGCAGGCGATGCCGCGGTCCACCTGGCTGCGGGCGTCCTCGGGGTGCCTGAAGTGCTGGGTGGGGAGGGTGACCCGCGGCATGGCGCTCTGGGCCAGACGGGTGTCGCAGAGAAGCGGCAGGATCGGGTGGAAGTAGGGGGTGACCGAGAGTTCGACCTTCCCCTCTTCCTGCAGGCGTTTGTAGAGCGGGATGATCTCGCCGATCAGGACGCGCTGGGTCTCGAAGAGCAAAAGCTTGTCCGAGGCGGTGAAGTTCTTCCCCTTGCGCAGGAGCTCCCGGAACTCGGGATAACGGCGCCGGGCCGCCTCGCCGGTCCAGGTGAGGTAGAACCAGACCTGCAGGTCGAGGATCTCCTGGTCACCCATGACCCGCAGCCGGTCCCGGGAGCCGCCCCCCACGCCGTCACCGGCCAGGCAGTAGAGCTCGAGGTAGCGCCGGTGCGGCTCCACCATGCGCTGCCGGTTCGCCGAGAAGAAGTTGTCCAGGACGAAGAGGCGCTCCTCCTCGGTCATGTCGGCAGGCGCCATGCGCGCCCGGGAGAGGAAGGGATCGACCGCGGTGCCGGCGCCATAGTCCTGGATCTGCTCCAAAAGGGAGGGGACCAGGTTGAAGGTCACCTTGGCGCCGGGGGAAGCGTCAACGATGGCCGGCATATCGTAGTAGTCCTTGATGGCATGCAGGTAGGTCCAGGGGAGGATGTACTCCCCCTGGACCGGGTCCTTGTAGAAGGGCTGGTGCATGTGCCAGAGAAAGGACACGTACAGCGGTTCCGCCATGGCTTGGCTCTCCTTGTGGCTGCCCGGCTAAAAGGCGCCGTCCGTGCCTAGAGCGTCAGCTCCTTCTTCCACTTCTCCACTTTCTGCATGTACTCGTCCAGGAGCCGGTGCGCGGCCTTGGGGTCCTTCCCTTCGGCCACCACGTGCACCACCGGCTGGTACTGGTCGGGGAGCACCAGGACCCAGTCCTCGCCGAAACTCACCTTGATGCCGTCGATGAAGCTCGCCTCCTTGTCCAGGCTGTCCTCGCTCATCTTGCGCATGATCCCCCCCTTCTTCTCCCAGACACAGGGGACCTTCCCCTGCAAGAAGGTGCTGCGCCGCACCTCGCCTAAAACCTTGGAGAGCGGCAGCCGGGCGGCAGCCGAGAGCTCGATGGTCTTCGCGATGGTGAACATCCCGTCGAAGGCGGCCTGGAACTTCGGGAAGGCGAAGCGGCCGCTCATGGTGCCGGCCATGATCACCTCGGGGGAAATCGCGGTCTCGATCATGGAGCGCTCGGCGCTCTTGGTGCGCCGGACCGCGCAGCCGTTTTCCGCCGCTATCTGCTCGATCACCGAGGGGGCCGACACCGGGACGGCGAAGGTACCGCGGGCCCCGCTTTTCAGCATGAGAGCGACCAGAAGCGGCAAAAGCTCCTCGGGGGGGTAGACCTTGCCGGTCTCGTCAACGAGCGCCACCTCCTCGGCGGTCGGGTCGAGCCAGAATCCCGCCTGCGCCTCCAGCGTCACCACGATCTTGGAGAGCTGCTGCAGCGAGTGCGGCTTCTCGTCGGCGCTCTTCGAGCCGCGGCTTTCGTCCAGGTAGGTGTTGAGCCCGATCACCTCGACCCCCAGGTCGTTCAGGATCTGCGGGAGGATCTGGCCGGCCACCGAGTGGTTGAAGTCGATCACCACCTTGGACGCCGCGCCGCGGATCAGCTGCTGGTCGAGCCCCCTGAAGAACCCTTCGCGGTAGAAGTCGACCACCTGGGGGAGTTCGGTGATGCCGCCGGGCTCCTGGTAGTGGGCGCGCCTGAAGTTCTCCTTGTAGAAGATGCGCTCCACGTTTTTCCCCATGGAGCTCGAGAAGTCGAGGCCGTCGGCGTCGAGAAAGACGATCTCGGTGATGGCCGGGTCCTCCAGGCTCTGCCGGAAGTGCACCCCCCCCACCTCGCCGAAGGTGCGCAGCTTGTAGCGCAGGATGGGGAGCGAGATCATCCGGATGTCGCGCACGTTCACCCCCGCCGAGAGGATCCCCCCCAAAAAGGAGCGCTTCAGCATGCGCGAGGAGAGCGTCGAGTCGCGCCCCACCAGGACGTGGCTCCCTTTGGGGAGCGAGGTGCCGTAGGCGCACCCGAGCTTCGCCACGAACTCGGGGGTGAGTTCGATGTTGGAGAGCCCCTTGATCATCTCACCCTCGAAGAGCGACTTCTTCCAGCGCTCGCCCCAGATCAGGTTGTCGGTCACTGTGGAGCCGGCTTCGATCACCTTGCGCGGCCAGACCTTCACGTCGCGCTTTAAGTAGCTGTCCTCGCCGATCGAGGTGTCGTCGGCCACCACGACCCCTTCCTCCATCACGGTCGCCTGCCCCACGCTCACGTTGTTGCACAGGACGCAGTCGTTGATCTTCGCCCCCTTCTTGATGAAGACGTTGTCCCAGATCACGCAGCGGGTGAGCTTCACGCCGGGCTCGATGGTGCAGTTTCTGCCGATCACCGAGTCCTTGATCTGGGCCCCCGCCTTCACCTGGGAGTTGTCCCCCACCACCACGGTCCCCTCCATGAGGGTCCCCTCGCCGAGCCGCACGTCCGTGCCGATCCTCAGGTCCTTCCCCACCAGGTCCTTCTTGGGCTCGTCGATCTTCACGTTGACCTTACCCTTCAGGATGTCGTGGTGCGCCTCGCGGTAGCTGTCGGTGTTGCCGATGTCGCGCCAGTACCCTTTCACCGGGTAGCCGAAGAGTGCCGCCTTCTTCTTCAACAAGAGCGGGAAGAGGTCCTGGGAGAAGTCGAAGTTCTCCCCCTCGGGGATCATCTTGAAGACCTCGGGCTCGAGGACGTAGATGCCGGTGTTGATGGTATCCGAGATCACCTCGCCCCAGCCGGGCTTCTCGAGGAACTGGGTGATGCGCCGGTCCTTGTCGGTGATCACCACGCCGAACTGCAGGGGGTCCTTCACCGAGGTGAGGGTGATGGTGGCGAGCGCCTTGTTGTTCTCGTGGAAGTCGATCACCTTCTGGATGTTGAAGTCGGTCAGAAGGTCGCCCGAGATGATCAGGAAGCGCTCGTCCAGGTACTTCTCGGCGTACTTCACCGCGCCCGCGGTCCCCATGTCCTCGAGCGGCGTCACGTAGGTGATGCGCACGCCGAAGTCGGCGCCGTCCCTAAAGAAGTTCTTGATGACGCTCGGCTGGTGGTAGAGCAGCATCACCAGGTCGGTGATACCGTGTTTTTTCAGGAGTTCCACGATGTGCAGCATGATGGGACGGTTCATGAGCGGAACCATCGGTTTGGGGATGTTGCAGGTAAGCGGTTGCATGCGGGTACCAAAGCCCCCCGCCATGATGACAGCCTTCATAGGTCAATCCTCCTTGGGAAAAATAACATCAGGAAATATCAAGTTGAGGTTGAGGTTGAGGAGAAGCCTTGACAGCCCGACCGGTACAGGATCTCTGCATATTTGCTGTTGATCGGTTCAGGCTGCGTAGAAGCCTTCTTCTCAACCTTAACCTCAACCTAACCTGCCGTTTGCGCCTTCTGCCTCTTGGCGAGTACCCGCTTGATCTCGTCTTTTAACTCCTGCATGTCGCTCGATTTCACCACGTAGCCGTCGGCGAGCCAGGCCGAGAAGTCGTCCTTGTAGCAGGAAAAAGCGGTGCACAGGATGACCGGCAGGTTGTGGCGCTCCTTGACGATACGCTGCAACAGCTCGATGCCGCTTTCGTTTTTCAGCTTGATGTCTAGTACCACCAGGTCGAAGGCGTTACTTTGCAGTTTCTCGACCGCCTCCAGGGCAGAGCCCGCCGTCACCACCTGGTACCCCTCGTCGCTCAGTTCCTGCGCGTACAAAAGCCGGATATTCGCCTCGTCGTCCACCACCAGTAGTTGTGTCATCTTCAGATCGCCTCCTTGCGGGTACTGAGCCTGAGACTGTAGGTATTTCCGCCACCGGGGCGGTTCATGATGGAAAGGGAGCTCCCCTGCCGCTCCAGGATGGTCTTGCACAACGAGAGTCCGACGCCCCCACCCATCTCCTGGGTGAGGTAGAAGGGGGCGGTGAGCGCCTCCTGCGCCTGCCGGGTGAGCGCGGTGCCGCTGTCGCTGATGCGCACCAGGACGCCGTCGCCGTCGAGCTCCGTCTCTACCTTGAGCTCTCCGCCGCGCTCCATGGCGGCGAGTGCCGTCGAGATGATGGTCTTCACGCAGTAGCTGATCTGCTTGTAGTCGATGCGCACCATGGGGAGCTCGTTGGCAAGCTCCTGCCGGCAGACCACCCCGCTCTCCTCGAGCGTGGTCCCCAGTTCGTCGATGGCGCTTGAGAGGAGTTTGTTCAGGTCCCACAGGTCCATCACCGGGAAGAGCGACTCGGAGTAATCGAGCACCTCGCTTAGGACCTCCTCGAGCTGGCGCGTCTCGCGCACGATCGACTCGAGGTAGCCGTGGCGCTCGTCGTCCTCGGCGGTCCCTTTCAAAAGGGTGCGGGCGAAGCCGCCGATCACCATGAGGGGGTTTCTGATGGAGTGGGCGATGGAGGAGGTGATCTTCCCCACCAGGGCCATCTTCTCCATCTTGACGATGAGCTCCTGCTGCTCCCTCAGCTTCAGGTTCGCCGACTTCTGCTTGGCCACCTCCTCCTGGAGCCTCTCGTAAAGCGAGGCGCGCTCCAGGGCGAAGGCGACCGGGAAGGCGAAGGTCTCCAGGGACTGCATGTCCTGCAGGGTGATCGGCTTGTGGGTGATGCAGTTGTCGGCGATGATCACGCCGATGCGCCGGTTGCGCGAGATAAGCGGCATCACCAGGAAGGTGTCCACCCCGAGGATGCGGGCGAGGCCCCGGTCCAGGTCCGGGTTGTTGAGCGCGTTCTCGACCAGGATCGGCTTTTTGCTACGCAGCGCCCGGTTGAAGATGTGCCCCTGATCCGAAAGCGGCACGGTGAGCAGGGAGAGGATGTCGTGGAACTTCACCTTCTCGGAGGTGAGCTTGGTCTTTTGGAAGTTCTTGGCGAGTTCTTTGAGGGTGAAGTTGGAACGGCTCAGGTCCTCCCAGGTATGCCAGGCCTCCTCGTAGTTCTTGGGACCTACCCCCAGGTAGCCGCGGATGTTGCGGCGTTCCTTGTCGGTCATCAACAAAAAGGCCCGGTTCATGCCGAACCCCTTGCCGGCGGTGATCGCCGTCATGGCGACGGAGAGCACCTCGTCGAGGTCCAGGGAGGTCTGCAGCACCAGCCCCACCTCGCGCAGGAACTTGATCTCGCGGGTCTTGCTGTTCAGGAAGCTGAGCATGGCGCCCATCTGCGCCTTTTGCTCCTGGAACTCGGTGAGGATATAGGGGAGCACCTCGGCCAGCGGGTGCCCGGTGCTCTTTAGGCGGGCCAGGTCGTTCTTGAACCGGGGACACTCGACGCACTTTTCCACCACCCTGCGCCGGTGCGAGGTGTAGAGATCCTCCTCGCCGTCTCCGATGTACGGGCACCCCTCCGGTGTAATTTCGTCCTTACTCCAGCAGCATTCCCAATCCAAGCGTCCCCTCCGCACCGCCAAGGAAAAGATAGCAACAGGCTGAAACGGCAAAAGTATAGCAGCAGGTTGAACCGTGACAAGGGTCTGCGAGATTTTTACATAAAATTATTAATTAACATTTGCGTGACAGGAGTTACCAGAGGGGAGCTCGAATCCCGGGCCAAGGCGAGCGCACTGGCGGGGTGAACCGAAAGAAGCGTAGCGCGCAGGGGCTGCAACTGGGGAGGGGAAAGGGGAGGCCCGGGAGCCGTCGCCTGGCACGGGGACGGCTCCCGGGGGAGAAAAAATGAATGTGCCTGTCGCTTCGGGCCGGTCACGGCGGACCGGCGCAGACTAGCGGCCGGCGATCAGCTTCAGGCGCTCCATGTTGAGGATGATCACCTTGTTGCCGTCCACCTCGATGATGCCGTCGTCCTTGAGCTTGCGGAAGGTGCGCGACAGTGTCTCGCTCACCGTCCCCAGGCGCGAGGCGAGCTCACCCTTGCGCATGTCGAGCTCCAGATAGGTCTTCCCCTGGAAGCTCGTGCTCTTGCGCCCGGCCAGGTCGATGAGGTACGAGGCGAGCCGCGCCGGCGCGTCGGCAAAAGAGAGTTCCTCGATCTGCCGCGCAAAGCGGCGCAGCAGCAGGGAGAGCGAGGCGATCAGGTTGAGCGAGAACCTGGGGTTTCTTTCCAAAAGCCCCATGAAGGACTCCCGCGGGAAGAAGAGGACTTCCCCCTTCTCCACGCCGCGCGCCTCGGCGGGGTAGTTGCCGTCGCCGAAAAAGGCGGCCTCGGCGAAGGTCTCCACCGGATGCACCATGTGGAGCACCTTTTCCCGGCCGTCCGGGGAGATCTTGCACAGCTTCAGGGACCCTTCCGCCAAAAGGTAGAACCCCTGCGCCTTCTCACCCTCGACAAAGAGGCTCTCCCCCTTGGCGAACGGGCGGCGTACCGCGATCTCCGCGACCTCTGCCAGATGCTCCTCGTCCAGTCCGGAGAAGAGCAGCGTCTTCTTGATGATCTCTTTGTTTTCCATACCCACCCTTGTACCGCAAAGCACATTAAGAGGCAAAAAAAAAATGACCCCGACCGGGCGCCGCCCCGACTCCTGCCCCATCGGGGGCGGAGCGCCTGAAACAAGGAAACATTGAGAATTTCATAAATAAGTTAAAGGATTTCCGCTACGAACCGATAAGGAAAGAAAATGTTATCTTTTGTCAGAAGAGCC
This sequence comes from Geomonas silvestris, assembly GCF_014193515.1. GTDB lineage: Bacteria > Desulfobacterota > Desulfuromonadia > Geobacterales > Geobacteraceae > Geomonas > Geomonas silvestris. Next base: position 17,460 of record NZ_BLXX01000011.1, read on the forward strand.
GTATACAGGTTTTCCGCCGCCCCCCAGGGCCCCATTGGCGTCCCCTCAGGCGGAGCGTGAAATCGGCAGGCGACGAGGTGAGCGTGCGCAAAATACTGGTAGTCGATGACCACACCCTGGTCCGTAGAGGCGTGATCCGGATTCTGGAACAAAGCCGGGATCTCGAGGTCAGCTGCGACGAGACGGGACAGGCCCAGGAGGCGCTGCGGCTAGTGACCGGCGGGAACTACGACCTGGTGCTTTTGGACATCGCACTGCCGGGGGTGAATGGGCTCGACCTGCTCAAGTCCCTGCACCGCGCGGCTCCCAGGCTGCCGATCATCATCCTCAGCATGTACCCCGAAGACCAGTACGCCATCCGCTGTTTCACCCAAGGGGCCGCCGGCTACCTCGCCAAGGACAGCGCCCCCGAAGACCTGGTGGCGGCAGTGCGCAAGGTGCTCTCGGGGGGACGCTACGTGAGCGGCGGGCTGGTCGAACACCTGGCCGGGCACCTGGCCGCCGGCCCCGCGCATACGGTGATCTCGCATGAGGACCTGACCGACCGCGAGTTCGTCGTCCTGCGGCTCTCCGGTGCCGGGAAAAGCCCGGCCCAGATCGCCGGGGAACTGTTCCTCAGCGTGAAGACGGTGAACACCTACCGCGCCCGGGTCATGAGCAAGCTGGGGCTTAAAAGCAATGCGGAAGTAATCAGTTACGCCATCAAACACAACCTGAGCACGTAATCGGATAAGAGTATACACTACGCTATTTTCAGCAAGAGTCGCTCTACAGCGGAAGGAGTCTTCCGCCGAAACTTACATTAGATAACGACGTTTGGTACGGAGCCGAGGACGAGATGGCCTTCACCTTTTTCATGCGCGACCAGCCTACCCTGGAACACGCCGCGCAGCAGATGATCGAGTACGCCAGTGGGCGGAGCCGGATCAAGATCTGGGATGCCGGGTGCGCCCTGGGGCAGGAGACCTACACCATCGCCATGATCTTCGCCCAGCGCATGAACCCATACGGTTTTCGCAACCTGCGGATCGACGCCACGGACTACGACAGCGCCAACAACTTCGGCGACGTGGTGCGGGCGGCGGCCTATCCCAAGGAAGAGTTGCAGCGCACCCCGCCGGAGTTTCTGGAGAAATATTTCGAGCCGGCCGAACGCCCCGGGCAGCTGCGGGCCGTGGAGCTGCTGCGCGGCCGGGTCACCTTCCAGTACCACGACCTGCTCTCCTTGAAGCCGATCGGTTCGGACTACTGCCTGGTGGTCTGCAAGAACGTCATGCTCCACTTCCAGTATCCCGAGCGCGTCGAGGTATTCAAGATGTTCCACCAGGCACTGGCCCCCGGCGGCTACCTGGCCACCGAGAACACCCAGAAGCTCCCGGCCGAGGTGTCCCACCTGTTCACCCAGGTGGTGCCAGACGCCCAGTTGTACAAGAAGATCGGAGACTAAGCTACAGATCATCCTGCGCAAGAGCGAGCGGACCTACAGCTGCAGCGCCCGGCAACAACGTGGCCGACAGCTCTGCGTGGTCCGACAGGTGCTGGAAAAGATCTAGCCGCACGACGCATCGTCGGCAAACCAGAACATACCGCGTATCACGATACCTGCACCACATCCTGGGAGGGACGCATGAAGAACTTACGCATTGGAGTACGGTTGGGAGTCGGCTTCGGCCTACTGTTGGTGCTGCTCTGCGCCATCTCGGTCTTCGCCATCATCCGGGTGAACGGGCTTGATCACGAGATCAACCAGATGGCCTACGACAAGTTTCCCAAGGCAGTCCTCGTCAATGACGTGGTGGACGCCGCCAACGTCTCGGCCCTGGGCACGCGAAACATGCTGCTCGACCCCGGCAACCAGCAGAAGGAGTTCGAGCTTATTGCGGAGCAGCGCAAGGTCGTCAACGACCGCATGGGGAAGCTAACCAAGATGATCACCAGCGAGGAGGGGAAGAAACTCCTTGAGCAGGTCAACAGTGCCAGGACCGCCTACCGTGCCTCGACCGACCAGTTCGTCTCCCTGTTGAAAGCCGGCCGCATGGCCGAAGCCCGTACCCTGCTGCTCGGAGACAACCGGGTCACTCAGACCGCCTATCTGTCCTCGCTCGAAAAGCTGGGGAAGTTCCAGGACACGCTTGTTGAAAAAGCCGGCAAAGAGGCGGATGTCGTGGCATCGGCTACGAGAAACATCATCATCGGCCTGGTGCTCGCGGGGCTTTTGCTCGGCATTGCGATCGCCTACCTGATCACCCGCTCCATAATCAAACCGGTGGAGACCTGCATCGCTGCCGCCAACAAGATCGCCGCCGGGGACACCGACGTGGTGCTCGACACCACGGCCTCGGACGAAACCGGGCTCTTGCAGCAGTCCATGCAGAAGATGGTGCAGGCGATCCAGGGGCTCGTCGCGGACACCACGCTGCTCTCCAACGCAGCCATCGCCGGCCAGCTCGCCACCCGCGCCGACGCAAGCCGCCACCAGGGCGACTTCCAGAAGATCGTCTCCGGCGTCAACGAGACCCTCGACGCGGTGATCGGCCCGCTGAACGTGACCGCCGAGTACGTGGACCGCATCTCCAAAGGTGACATGCCGCCCAAGATTACCGACAGCTACAACGGCGACTTCAACGAGGTAAAAATCAACCTCAACAACTGCATCGACAACATAAACGCCCTGATCGCCGACGCGAACCTGCTCTCCCAGGCCGCAGTGGAAGGAAAGCTCGCCACCCGCGCCGACGCAAGCCGCCACCAGGGCGACTTCCGCAAGATCGTCACCGGCGTCAACGACACCCTCGACGCGGTCATCGGCCCACTGAACGTCACTGCCGAGTACGTAGACCGGATTTCCAAGGGCGACATCCCGCCGCGCATCACCGACAACTACAATGGCGATTTCAACGAGGTGAAGCTGAACCTCAACAACTGCATCGAGACCTTGAACAACCTGCTTTCCGACATGAACGAGATGTCCCACCAGCACGACCTCGGCGATATCGACGTGGTCATGCCGGTGGAGAAGTACCAGGGCGCCTACCGCACCATGGCCCAAGGGGTCAACACCATGGTGAACGGCCACATCCAGGTCAAGAAGAAGGCGATGGCCTGCATCGCCGAGTTCGGCAAAGGGAACTTCGAGGCGCACCTCGAGCAGTTTCCCGGCAAAAAGGCCTTCATCAACGACACCATCGAGGTGGTGCGCGGCAACATCAAGGACTTCATCGCCGACATGAAGCACATGTCCGAGGAGCACGACAAAGGTGACATCGACGTCGTGATGCCGGTCGAGCGTTACCAGGGCGCCTTCCAGGTCATGGCCCAAGGGGTCAACACCATGGTGAACGGCCACATCCAGGTCAAGAAGAAGGCGATGGCCTGCATCGCCGAGTTCGGCAAGGGGAACTTCGACGCCGAACTGGAGCAGTTCCCCGGCAAGAAGGTGTTCATCAACAACACCATCGAGGCGCTGCGCCAGAACATCAAGAGCTTCGAGTCCGAGCTCCTCGTGCTCATCCAGGCGGCGACGGACGGGAATCTGGATCGCCGCGCCGACGCGACCCAGTTCGTGGGCGGCTGGAACAAGCTGGTGGCCGGCATCAACGACACCGTCAGCAACATCGTCAACCCGCTCATGGTGACTGCCGACTACGTCGACCAGATCTCCAAAGGGATCATCCCGCCGGCGATCACCACCGATTACAAGGGGCAGTACAACGTCATCAAGAACAACCTGAACAACACGGTCAAGATGATGAACGACCTCTTGGCCGAAACCGACAAGATCATCAAGGCTGCCGCGGACGGCCAACTCGACGAGCGTGCCAATGCTGCGCTCTTCGTCGGCGGTTGGAACAAGCTGGTGGCCGGGGTCAACGACACGGTCAGCAACATCGTCAATCCGCTCATGGTGACCGCCGACTACGTGGACCAGATAGCCAAGGGGATCATCCCGCCGGCCATCACCACCGATTACAAAGGGCAGTACAACATCATCAAGATCAACCTGAACAACATGGTTAAGATGATGAACGACCTCTTGGCCGAAACCGACAAGATCATCGTCGCGGCTGCAGACGGCCAGCTGGACCAGCGCGCCAACGCGGCACTCTTCGTCGGCGGCTGGAACAAGCTGGTGGCGGGGGTCAACGACACGGTCAGCAACATCGTCAATCCGCTCATGGTGACCGCCGACTACGTGGACCAGGTCGCCAAGGGGATCATCCCGCCGGCCATCGTTACCGAGTACAAGGGACAGTACAACGTCATCAAGATCAACCTGAACAACATGGTCATGATGATGAACAACCTGCTCTCCCAGACTGACATCCTGATCAGGGCCGCAGCAGACGGCCAGTTGGACCAGCGTGCCGACGCCGAGCTCTTCGTGGGCGGTTGGAACAAGTTGGTGGCCGGGGTCAACGACACGGTCAGCAACATCGTCAATCCGCTCATGGTGACCGCCGACTACGTGGACCGTATCTCAAAAGGGGACATCCCGCCGGCCATCACCGCCGAGTACAGGGGGCAGTACAACATCATCAAGACCAACCTGAACGTGCTGATCGCCGCCATGGATATCATCACCAAGGCCGCCCAGGAGATCGCCGGCGGGAACCTGTTGGTGGACATCAAGGAGCGCTCCGACAAGGACGAGCTCATGAAGGCCTTTGCCGCCATGGTGGCCCAGCTCTCCGAGGTGGTGAGCGAGGTGAAGGGCGCCGCCGACAACGTGGCACAGGGGAGCATGGAGCTTTCCTCCGGGGCCGAGAGCATGTCCCAGGGTGCCAGCGAGCAGGCGGCCTCCGCCGAGGAGGCCTCCTCGTCCATGGAGGAGATGTCCTCCAACATCCGCCAGAACGCCGACAACGCGATGCAGACCGAGAAGATCGCCGTGAAGAGCGCCTCGGACGCCATCGAAGGGGGCAAGGCGGTGGCCCAGACGGTCCACGCCATGAAAGAGATCGCCGGCAAGATCAACATCATCGAGGAGATCGCGCGCCAGACCAACATGCTGGCCCTGAACGCGGCGATCGAGGCGGCACGCGCCGGCGAGCACGGCAAGGGGTTCGCGGTGGTGGCAAGCGAGGTGAGGAAACTCGCCGAGAGAAGCCAGGCCGCAGCCGGTGAGATCAGCAAGCTCTCCGTCTCCAGCGTGGATGTCGCCGAGCGGGCCGGAGAGATGCTGGCCCAGCTGGTGCCGGACATCCAGAAGACCGCCGAACTGGTTCAGGAGATCAGCGCGGCCTCCAAGGAACAGGACACCGGGGCAAGCCAGATCAACAAGGCGATTCAGCAGCTCGATCAAGTTATTCAACAAAATGCCGGAGCTGCCGAAGAGATGTCTTCGACGGCAGAAGAACTCTCCGGCCAGGCCGAGCAGCTGCAGTCGACCATCGCCTTCTTCAAGGTCAAGGAGGGTGCCGGGTCCGCCAAAGGCGCCGCACCGGCCAAGAGTAAGAGGATCGCGAAGCCGGTCGTGCAGCACCTGGTGCATAACGAGCCGGCCACCAGGAAGCAGGCGGTAGGCGGGCACGCGCTGGCCATGGACGACGTCGACTTCAAGGACGACGCCTTCGAGAAGTATTAGGAACCGGTTGAGGTCAAGGTCAGGGGCGTATGCTCCCCTTCCCTGCCTTGACCTCCACTCAACCCTTAACCAAGGAGCGGGACATGAGCACAACAGAAACGGCAGGCGCAAGCACGCAGTATCTCACCTTCAAACTCGGGGACGAGATCTTCGCCCTGGACGTGGCGGAAGTGAGGGAGATCCTCGACTTCACTACGGTTACCAAGGTGCCGAGGACGCCCCCCTTCATGCGCGGCGTCATCAACCTGCGCGGCAGTGTGGTTCCGGTCATGGACCTGAGGCTCAAGTTCGGTATGAGCGCCACCGAGCAGACCGTGAACAGCTGCATCATCGTGGTGGAGTTGGACCTCGAGGGGGATCAGGTGGTGATCGGCGTGTTGGCCGACGCCGTGCAGGAGGTGATCGATCTCGAGCCCGAGCAGATCGAGCCGGCCCCGAGGATCGGCACCAAGCTCAACATGGAGTTCATCCTGGGGATGGGCAAGCACAATGGCAGCTTCATGATGATTCTCGACATCAACAAGATCTTCCAGGGCTCCGACCTCGAAGTCGAGCAGTCGGCGGCGTAAGAGAGGCAGGGATTAAAGGCAGGGACTAGGGACTGGGGACTAGGGAGGGCGAAAACCTTACTTCCCAGTTCCCTGTCCCCAGTTCCGCTTGTTCTCCGTTTCCTGTTTTCCAGCTGTTTTCCAGCTCTGGCCCCATCCCGTCTTCGGTTCTCTCCCGTTCTCCGACCCACTCGCTCTCCCCGTTTCGCTTCCAGCAGCCATTCCAATCCCAGCCGCAGCTTCAGCCCGACTCGAAGATCTCCAGTCCTCCGTCCTCCGTCCCCAGTCCCCAGTCCCTGCCTCTAGCCTCTAGCCTCTAGCCTCTAGCCTCTAGTCACTCGCCAAACAAACCTTACATAATCCTACACACCGTAAGATCCGAAACTACATGAAAAACCGACATTCACGGACTTTAGGAAGTATACGTCAGCTCCGAACTGGTTAATGAACCTTGTGCCGGCGGCCTGCTAGACGTGCTGCCGGTTGCGGCACGGCCTTCTCTGCCGGGGTTACGCTCATGAAGGAGGAAAACAGCGTCATAAGCAACCAGATCCGGCAACCCGCAGTGCACCAGTTTCGGCAACGTCAACCACACACGAGGACCTCACTATGAACCTGCTTAACAGTTTGACCATCAGCAAGAAACTAATGGCATCGTTCGTGATCCTGGCCGGCATCACCGCCATCGTCGGCTACATCGGGATCAAGAACATGGGTACCATCAACGACCGGGCCGACCAGATCTACCAGAAAGAGCTGCTCGGGCTTTCCTATGTGAAGGAGGCCAACATCGACCTCATCTACATGGACCGCGCCAGCAAGAACCTGATCCTGTCCACGACCAAGGCCGATCGGGAGTTGTACGCCAAGCGCTTCCAGGAGTACCTGAAGATGTACCAGGAGAACCTGGAAAAGGGGCGCACGCTCTTTTATTCCGAGAAGGCAAAGGCCGCATTGGCTAAGCTGGACAAGCAGTGGCAGGAGTACCTGCCGGTCGCCCAGCGGGTAAACCAGCTCGCCCTCGGCGAACAGCTCAGCGCCAAGAAGGCCTCGGCCGATCTCGCCGCCGGGGAGGCTCGGGAAAAGATAAACGCGGTGGATGACTCGCTCACCGAGCTTACCAAGATCAAGGAAGCGAACTCCAAGCGCATCTCCGACGAGACCACCGCGCTTTACCTGCAAAGCCGCAGCTATCTGCTCGCGCTCATCGTGGGGAGCGTGCTCTTCGGCATCGGGGTCGGCCTGTTCCTCTCGCGCAACATCGGCAACATCCTCAAGTCGCTCCTCGAGGAGTGCCGCAGGCTTACCGAGGCGGCGATCGACGGCAAGCTGGCCACCCGCGGCGAACCCGACAAGATCAACTTCGAGTTCCGCGGGGTCGTGACCGGCATCAACCAGACCCTCGACGCGGTAATCGGCCCCCTGAACGTGACCGCCGAGTACGTGGACCGCATCTCCAAGGGGGACATCCCGCCCAAGATCACCGACACCTACAACGGCGACTTCAACGAGGTGAAGGTGAACCTCAACAACTGCATCGACAACGTGAACGCGCTTGTGCAGGACGCCAACATGCTGGCAGAAGCCGCGATCGCCGGCAAACTTGCCACCCGCGCCGACGCGAAGCGGCACCAGGGCGATTTCCAGAAGATCGTCTCCGGCGTGAACGACACCCTCGATGCGGTCATCGGCCCCTTGAACGTGGCCGCCCAGTACGTGGACCGCATCTCCAAGGGGGACATCCCGCCGCGCATCGTCGAGCAGTACAGGGGTGACTTCAACGAGCTCAAGAACAACCTGAACATCCTGATCGCCGCTATGGAGACCATCACCAAGGCCGCCCAGGATATCGCCGGCGGCAACCTCCTGGTGGATATCAAGGAGCGTTCCGAGAAGGACGAGCTGATGCGTGCACTCTCCGCCATGGTGAACCAGCTCTCCGACGTGGTGACCGAGGTGAAGAGCGCCGCCGACAACGTGGCACAGGGGAGCATGGAGCTCTCTTCCGGCGCCGAGAACCTCTCCCAGGGTGCCAGCGAGCAGGCGGCTTCCGCCGAAGAGGCCTCCTCGTCCATGGAAGAGATGTCGGCAAACATCCGCCAGAACGCCGACAACGCGCTGCAGACCGAAAAGATCGCCGTAAAGAGCGCGTCGGACGCCATCGAGGGTGGCAAGGCGGTGGCCCAGACGGTGAACGCCATGAGGGAGATCGCCGGCAAGATCAACATCATCGAGGAGATCGCGCGCCAGACCAACATGCTGGCCCTGAACGCGGCGATCGAGGCGGCCCGCGCCGGCGAGCACGGCAAGGGGTTCGCGGTAGTGGCAAGCGAGGTGCGCAAACTCGCCGAAAGAAGCCAGGCGGCGGCCGGTGAGATCAGCGAACTTTCCATCTCCAGCGTGGATGTGGCGGAAAAGGCGGGTGAGATGCTGGCGCAGCTGGTGCCGGACATCCAGAAGACCGCCGAGCTGGTGCAGGAGATCAGCGCGGCCTCCAAGGAACAGGACACCGGTTCCTCCCAGATCAACAAGGCGATCCAGCAGCTCGATCAAGTCATTCAACAAAACGCCGGAGCTGCCGAAGAGATGTCTTCGACGGCTGAGGAGCTTTCCAGCCAGGCCGAGCAGCTGCAGACCACCATCGCCTTCTTCAAGGTGAAGGAAAGCGCCGGGGCCGCCAAGCCGGTGGCGCGTCAGCGGGCCGAAGCCAAGCGGGTGGCCGCGCCGCAGCACGTTCAGGGCTCCACCGTTTCCAAAAAGCAGGCGGTCGCCGGCCACGCGCTTAATCTGGACGAGGCCGACGCCCAAGACTCGGCATTCGAAAAGTACTGACAAGGCAGGGTGTGGGTTGAGGTCGAGGTCGAGAGGTCGCCTTGCCCGCCCTCGGCCTCAACCCACACCCGAGGTTAAAGGAGCACGAGTATGAGCGCAGCAGAAATCACAGTGGCAAGCACCCAGTACCTTACCTTTCGGCTCGGCGACGAGACCTTCGCCCTGGACGTGGCGGAGGTGCGGGAGATCCTCGACTTCACGACGGTGACCAAGGTGCCGAGGACGCCTCCCTTCATGCGCGGCGTGATCAACCTGCGCGGCAGCGTCGTTTCGGTCATGGACCTGAGGCTCAAGTTCGGTATGAGCGCCACCGAGCAGACCGTGAACAGCTGCATCATCGTGGTCGAGCTGGAGTTGGAGGGTGACCAGGTGGTGATCGGCGTGCTGGCCGACGCCGTGCAGGAGGTGATCGACCTCGAGCCCGAGCAGATCGAGCCGGCACCCAAAATCGGCACCAGGCTCAATATGGAGTTCCTCGTCGGAATGGGCAAGCACAACGGCAGCTTCATGATGATCCTCGACCTCGACAAGATCTTCCAGGGCGCGGACCTGAATATCGACAAGGCCGCGTAAAAGGCAGGGACGAGGGACTGGGGACGAGGGGAAAACCTCTTGTCTCCAGTCTCCTTTCCACCCTATGAGCCTCAAACCGTCCGCTCGGTATCCAGCTCCCAGCTCCCAGCCCCTAGCCCCTGCCTCTCTCCTTTACTTCCCCCGCCATCTCATGTATCATGCTGGATTCATGAGAAAGACCCTGAACACGTATATTTTCAAGGAGATACCGCCCCCCTTTCTGGTCGGGATGTGCACCTTTACCTTCGTGCTCCTGATGGGGAGGTTCCTGAAACTCGCCGAGATGGTGGTGGAGAAGGGTGTCCCCTTCGCCGACGTGCTCTGGATGGTCATCTACCTGCTCCCCTCCTTCTGGCTCTTCACCATCCCGATGGCGCTTTTGCTCGCCATCCTGCTCGCCTTCGGGCGGCTCTCCGGTGACAGCGAGATCACCGCCATGAAGAGCTGCGGCATCAGCCTCTACGGGATGCTGCCGCCCCCCATGATCTTCTCCCTGTTCGCCTGCGCCGCCTGCCTGTGGGTCACCGTCTATGCCGTCCCTTGGGGCAACAGCTCGTTCAAGAAGCTCCTCATCGAAGTGGCACAGGCCAGTGCCGGGGTCGTCATCAAGGAAAAGGTCTTCAACGACGCCTTCCCGGGGATGGTGATCTACGCGGAGACCTTCACCCAGAAGGGTCAGACCATGAGCGGGATCGTGATCCACGACGAGCGCGACCCCAAGGAGCCGGCCACCATCTTCGCCAAGTCCGGTGCGCTGTTGGCCGACCCGCAGGCCCACTCGATCGAGTTCCACCTGAACAACGGCAGCATCCACCGCTCCACCGAGACCGGGAGCTACCGGATGGTCGACTTCCAGGAGTACAACCTCAGGGTCTCCCTGGCCAAGCCGGGTGGCAACCAGAACAAGAGCGAAGAGGAGATGACCCTCGAGGAGCTGATCCACCCGCCGGCGGGGCGCTACAAGCCCAAGGAACTCCTCTCGATGCAGCTCGAGTACCACAGCCGCCTCGCGCTCCCCTTTGCCTGCTTCGTCTTCACCCTGCTCGCCATGCCGCTGGGGATCCAGAACCGGCGCTCCGGCAAGGCCGCCGGCTTTTCGCTCAGCATCGGGGTGCTTTTGCTCTACTACGTGGCCCTCTCCGCCTTCAAGGCCCTGGGCGAGCGCCAGCTTTTGTCGCCGGTCGCCGCCTGCTGGGCTCCCAACCTGCTCTTCCTGATCCTGGGGGCCTACCTCTTCCACAAGACCGCCAACGAGCAGCCGCTCCCCTTGACCGAGGGCTTCGCCCGACTCGGTGCCTTCATCAAGTCGCGCTTTGCCAGGAAGGGGGCGCGATGAGGATCCTGACCCGCTACGTGGCCCAGGCCTACCTGAAGATGCTCGGGCTCTGCCTGGGGGCCTTCATCGCCATCTACCTGGTGGTCGACTTCATGGAGAAGATCGCCCGCTTCACCCGCCATGGCGCCCACTGGTACCACATCGCCGCCTTCTTCATCGCGAAGACCCCGGAGGTCGTGAGCCAGGCAGCCCCCCTTGCCGTCTTGATGGCCACCCTGCTCACCCTGGGGACCCTCTCCATGAACAGCGAGCTCACCGCCATGCGCAGCTGCGGGGTGAGCCTGTGGCGCATCAGCGCGCCCATCCTGTGCATCGCCTTTCTGGTGAGCCTCACGAGCCTGTTCGTGGGCGAGCTGGTGCTCCCGAGAAGCTACGCCGAGCGGACCTACATCCAGGAGGTGCTGATCGAGAAGAAGAGCCCGAGCATGTACTTCCGGCAGCACAACATCTGGCACCGCGAGGAGGGGGCGATCCTCAGGGCGAGCCTCTTCGACCCCTCCAGCCAGTCCCTCAAGGGGGTAACGCTCTGGCAACTGAAGGACGGCAGCGAGCCGGTACAGCGTACCGACGCCGACTCCGGCGTGCTCGGTGCCAGCGGCTGGACCCTGGTCAACGCCCAGGTGCGCGATTTCCAGGGGGGCGAGGTTACCCAGACCCGCCGCTTTCCGAGCCTCAAGGTGCCGCTCAAGCTCAAACCCGACGACCTCAAGGTGCTCGGCAAGTACTCGGACAGCATGACCATCATCGAACTCAGGCGCTACTGCGACAAGCTCAAGGCCGGCGGCTACGACCCGACCCGCTATCTGGCGCAGATGCACAGCCGCTTCTCGCTCCCCTTTGGATGCGCCATCATGTCCTTCCTCGGCATCCCCTTTGCGCTCAGGGGCGGCCGCACCAGCGGCATCGCGGTCGGGATCGGGCTCTCCCTCGGGATCGGCTTTCTCTACGTGATCGTCAACTCGGTGATCATCTCCTTCGGCCAGGTCGGGCTGCTCCCCCCGATGGTGGCGGCCTGGGCGACCAACTTCATCTTCCTCTTGGTCGGAGCCTGGCTCTCGCTCACCCTGGATCGTTGACAAGCCGAGGGCAAATGATCTAATTAAGCCTGAAGGAGGACCCTGCCCACCCCTCGGGGCGGCGGCCGTCCTCCTCGCTCGTATCGGTGCAGTATCGGTAAGTTACCCTTACAGAACCGCCACAGGGAGGGCGCACCGTGAACCGTTTTCTGACCCACATCCTCATGATTTGCCTCTGCTGCACCGTAACGGCCACCTGCTTCGGCCAGAGCGTCCCCACCGCGGCGGGGTCCCGGAAAGGAGCAGCACCTTCCGAGGCGAAGCTCCCGCCGCTCACCGTCCTCAGCATCATCCCGGCCCAAGGAGAGCCCGGCACCACGGTTACCCTCAGCGGCTCGGGGTTCACCCCCGGCACCGTCGCCTGGCTCGGCACCCAGGAGCTCCCCACCACGGTCCTCGGGCCGAAGGTGCTCAGTGTCCAGCTCCCCGAGCTCCCCGCCGGGGTCTACGCCCTGTACCTCAAGCGCGAGGACAGCGCCACGAGCCGTGCCTACAACTTCAACCTGCAGCCGGTGAAGCCGGTCGCCTCCAGCCTGCTCCCCGACACCGTCACCGTCTGCGCTTCGGGGCGCGAGCGCGAAGTGGTGTTGAGCGGCGCCAATTTCCAGCCCAACAGCAAGGTCGTCCTGGACGGTGCCGCGGTCGGCACCCGGGTGGTCTCCGGCAACGCCCTCTCCTTCCTCGCTCCGCAGCTTGCCCCGGGCCTGCACCAGGTACAGGTACTGAACCCGCCCGAGGCGCTCTCCGGCACCCTGGCGCTCTTCCTCGATTCCCGACCCGAGATCCTGGGCGTTGCCGTGGGGAGCGATTTTGTGAGCTACTACGAGCTGGTGATCACCGGGAGGAACTTCCTGCAGAACTCGGTCCTGGTGGCCGACGGCGCCCGGATCGGGACCCGCGGCCCGGCTGTGGGGGATCGGGACAACCTCGTCTACCGGGGGTGCAGCCAGATCGTCTACCAGCGCCACCCCTACGACCCGACCCCCAAGGACATCAGGCTCCAGGTGGTCAACCAGAGCGGCGAAGAGAGTAACCTCTACACCATCAGCGCACCCTGAAGGGCGGGTAAGTTCGAGTCGTTGGCTGGATGCGACCGGGCAGAGGGAAGAAAAAGCCGGGTGTTCAGCAGGTCGGACCGGAAACAAGGCAGAGGTTGAGCGGGGAACGGCTCAGGGGAGAAAACGGGAAGCACGGGGGGCTCGTGGCAGGGGTTTTACAGTCTATCCAGCTCTTGGTTGCCGATCTTGACACCACCGAGGCCTTCTACGGCGGGATCCTGGACCTGCCGGTGCAGCGCGCCCTCACCTCGTTCGGCGCACCGGAACACCTCCTGCTTTCCCTGGGAGAGACCAAGGTGATCTTCGTTGAGCAGGAAGAGGTCTCCCGGCGCCACCCAGTCCTGGAGGCGCGCCTGCAGGCCTTTCCGCTCGGGGTTGGGATGACCCTGCACGTCGAGGTCCAGGGGATCGAGGATATCTACCAGGAACTCCTCGATGAGGAACTCGAGGTGCTCTACCCGCTGGAGCTGAAACCATACGGCACCCGGGAGCTCTGGTGCTTCGATCCGGACGGCTACCTGGTGGTTCTGGAAGAAAGCATCTAGCACAGGGAAAAGGCTGTAAAAAAACCGTTGTCCGTTACGTCGAGTTCTGGCAACTCTACCTAACGAGCCAACGGTTTTTTCCGTTTCGTGCCGACTCGGCCACTTCAACCACTTAACGGCTGTATTCCCTGCTACTCCCCGAAAATCCCGGTCAGGTACCTGCTCAACACGGTGAGGTAGTTGAAGTAGATCAGGATACCCACGACCACCATCAGGATCCCCGTGAAGATCTCGAAGAGGCGGATGTGCCGCTTGAAGCGCCTGAAGAAGATCAGGAACTGGTGCATGGCGAGCGCGGCGAGGAAAAAGGGGATGGCGAGCCCCATCGAATAGGTAAGCAGCAGCCAGACCCCGCGCCCCTCGGTGGCGGCCACGGCGAGGATGGTGGCCAGGATGGGGCCGATGCAGGGGGTCCAGCCGGCGGCGAACACGACGCCGACGATGAAACTCCCCAGGTAACCCGCCGGCTTGCGGTGCAGGGTGAGCTTCTTCTCGCCCAAAAGCATGCCGATATCGAAGATTCCCGAGACGTGGATGCCGAAGATGACGATCAGGATGCCGCCGGCGCGCCTGATCCCGGTCTTGTGCTCCTGCAGGAAGTCGCCCAGAAAGCTCGCAGAGGCTCCCAGCAGGACGAAGACGCAGGTGAATCCGGCGATGAAGAGCAGCGAATGGATGATGGTCTGCCGGCGCACCTGGTGACTTGGGTGTTCGGCCTGCAGGTCGGCGAAGGAAAGCCCCGTGATGTAGGTGATATAGGAGGGGATGAGCGGCAGGACGCAGGGCGACAGAAATGACAGAAGGCCTGCCACGAAGGCGCCCACCAGGGTTATGTTGGAGCTTTCCATACCTTTACCTCCGACCGGCTGCGGTGGAGACCGCAGGGTCTATTTTTCCTTGCCCAGCTGTTCCAGCGCCGCCAGGACCTGCGGATCGCTCCAATCCATGGCGCCGACCACCTTCTTGACGATGATTCCCTTGGTGTTGACTACAAAGGTCTCGGGAACCCCGGTCGTGGCATAGAGCCTGGAGATCTTCCCCTCGGTATCCAGCAGTGCGGGGAGCACCGCGCCGCTCTTCTTGAAGAAGTCGGCGACCGCGTTTTTCCCCCCCTCGTCCACCGAGATCGCCAGCAACTGGAAGGGCTTGCCCTGCATGGCCTGGGTCATGCGCACCAGCGAGGGGATCTCCTCGCGGCAGGGGGGGCACCAGGTGGCCCAGAAATTGACCAGCACGACCTTCCCTTTCAGGGAGGAGAGCTGGACCGGGTTGCCCGCCAAGTCCTTCAGGGTGAAATCCGGGGCGGGTTTACCCTCGGCGGCAACCTCCTGGCGCTTGGTGCACCCGAAGGTGAGGCTGAGCGCCAACAACATGAGTACCACGATGCGTCCCTTCATCTACTTCCTCCCCGGCTGCGTGATTTGGTATTTTTCCATCCGGTAAATCAGGGTGTGACGCGGGATGCGCAGAAAGCGCGCCGCGGCGGTCTGGTTCCAGTCGCACCGGTTCAGCGCCTCGAGCACCACCTCCCGCTCCAGTTGCTCCAGCGAGTACCCCCCCGGCGGCAGGCGCAGCACCCCGCCTTCGGGCTTTGCCGCGGTCGCCGAGAACTTCTCCGGGAGCTCCCCGGCAGCTATCTCGTCCCCCTCGCGCATGATAAGCAGGCGCTCTACGGTATTTTCCAGCTCGCGCACGTTGCCCGGCCAGGGGTACAGCTTGAGCAGTTCCAGGGCCTCCTTGCTGAAGGTCACCGAGCTGCCGCCGAACTTGCCGCAGAAATAGCGCACCAGAAGCGGTATGTCCTCCACGCGCTCGCGCAGGGGGGGGAGCCGCAGGGGTATCACCGAGAGCCGGTAGTACAGGTCGTCGCGGAAGCGCCCCTCGCCGATCGCCTTCTCGAGGTCGGCATTGGTGGCGGCCACCACCCGGACATCGATCCGGTTCACGCTGGTGCTCCCCACCGGTTCGAGCACCCGCTCCTGAAGGACCCGCAAAAGCTTGGGCTGCAGCTCGAGCGGCAGGTCACCCACCTCGTCCAGAAAGATGGTCCCGCCGTCGGCCAGCTGGAACTTGCCTTCCTTGTCGCGGATGGCACCGGTGAAAGCACCCTTTACGTGGCCGAAGAGCTCGCTTTCCAGGAGGTCACGCGGGATCGCCGCACAGTTCACCGCGATGAAGGGGGCGCTGCGGCGCGAGCTCCCGGAATGGATGGCACGCGCCACCAGTTCCTTGCCGGTCCCCGACTCGCCGGTGATCAGCACCGTCGCCTCGGTATCGGCCACCTTGCGCACCACCGAGAACACCCCGTCCATGGCGCGCGAGGTCCCCACGATGCTCTTGAACTCGGCCCGGCCGGAAAGCTCCTCCTTCAGCAGGCGGTTTTCTTCGGAAAGCCCTTGAAGCTGCAGGGCCTTTTGCACGGTGAGTTTCAGCTCGTCGCGGTTGAAGGGTTTGGTGAGGTAGTCGAAGGCTCCGAGCTTCATCGCCTCCACGGCGGTATCGATGGCGCCGAAGGCGGTCAGCACGATGACCACGGTACCGGGAGAACGCTCCTTCACCGCGGAGAGGAGCTGAAATCCCGTCATCCCCGGCATCTTCAGGTCGGTGATCACCAGCGCCGGCGCGCGCTCCTCGAAAATCTTGAGGCCGCTCTCGCCGTCAGCCGCGGCAAAGACCTGGTACCCCTCCTGTTGCAGGTTGTACTCCAGCACGCGGCGCAGCGAGCTGTCATCGTCGATGATGAGAATTCTGGCGGTCATGGGGGTCCGGTCTAATGGAGAAAGTCGTTCCGCTACAGATCCAGATCAATTTTTAACCGATTCCGGGGATCAGGGCAACCCCTTTTATAATGAATAAACCGCTCTAGGGATTACCAGAAGGGGCGCGCTGCGCGTTGAGACGGGGGAGCGGTTTGGGCGGGACAACCGCGGTGGGGACAAAAAAAGGACCCTGCTCGAGGAACGTCGGGGTGAGCAAGGCCAACCTGCCGTGCCGGCAGGGCTGGAGCGATGGTTGGGCCGCAGCTCCGGCCCGGATCAGGTGCGTCTTACTCTGGCTCTCCGACAATAGCCGAGGTAGCTCTGGGTGAGTTCACGGGTACCGACGGCCAAGGGGAGCAGCCCTTCGTGTTTCTGCAGGGTTTCCGGCACCGAAGGGCCATCGGTGATGATGAAGTCGTTCTCGCCCAGGCAGGTCTTGGCGAAGTAACGTCCGGCGGAACTGCAAAAAACGTTGATCTGGAATACTTCCCCGTTCAGCTCCAACTCAGCCGAGTGCAGCAGCATCTCTTCGTCCATTTTCCCCTCCGGCAAACCTACATTAGAAAATTACCGTTTACACACCAGCAAAAAACACGCCAGAGCCAGCAGCAAACGCAGTCATTTTCGAGCCACCGTGGGGAAGTAGCCGACACGTCACCGGATAGTAAACGCAGGTCGTCGGAGAGAGGGCGATAATTTGAGGAAACTAATACCTAAGGCGCGGTTTTGGTGGGGAAATCGGGGCAGAGGTCGGTTAAATGACGAGGTGAGGGCTCGTCATTTAACGCGCGTCACCACGTACTCGGCCAGATCGGCCAGCGCCTCGCGGGCCGCCGACTCCGGGAAGCACTCCAGGTGTTTCCTGCACAGGGCGACATGTTCCCGGGCGGTCGCGATGGTATGCTCGATACCCCCGTAGCGCTGCACGAGGCTGAGGACCTTGGCGAAGTCCTCGTCGGAGAGGAGCTCCTTGTCGACGACGCTGGAGATGACCTCGCGTTCGTCGGCGCTGCAGTTCTGGAGGGTGTGGATGAGCGGCAAGGTGATCTTCCCCTCTTCGAGGTCGTGACCGATGCTCTTGCCGAACTGCTCCTCGCTCGCGGTGTAGTCGAGGGTGTCGTCCATCAACTGGAAGGCGATTCCCAGTTCCATGCCGTAGGCGGCGAGGGCTGCCTGCTGCTCCTGGGCGGCACCGCCCAGGATGGCACCCACCTCGCAGGCGGCCGAAAGGAGGATCGCGGTCTTGCAGCGCACCACGTCGATGAAGCGCTCCACGGTGATGTCGAGGTCGCTGGTCACCACGAGTTGCAGCACCTCGCCCTCGGCGATGAT
Organism: Geomonas silvestris; assembly: GCF_014193515.1. Lineage (GTDB taxonomy): Bacteria > Desulfobacterota > Desulfuromonadia > Geobacterales > Geobacteraceae > Geomonas > Geomonas silvestris. The sequence continues at coordinate 35,103 of NZ_BLXX01000011.1, forward strand.
GGTGGTGGCATCGGCGAGAACCTTCAGGATGCGCAGGTCGCCGTCGCGCACCATGAGGGAGAATGACTTGGAGAACAGGAAGTCGCCGACCAACACCGACGCCTCGTTGCCCCACAGGGTGTTGGCGGAGGCGAGGCCGCGGCGCAGGTTCGCGTTGTCGACGACGTCGTCGTGCAGCAGGGTTGCCGTGTGGATGAACTCGACGACACTTGCCAGGGGAACGCTTCTGTCGCCCTGGTAGCCGCAGAGTTTGGCAGCCAGCAGCACCAGGGCCGGGCGGATTCGCTTGCCGCCGCTGGAAAGCACGTACTCGCCGACTTTGCGGATCAGGGGAACATCCGACTGCAGGTCCTTCTTGAACTGCAGTTCTACGTTTTTCAGGTCTTCCCCAATAAGGGCAAGTGCTGCATCCATAACAGGCCTCGGTTCTTTAGAAAGGCCCTCCACTAGCCGTTGCAAAACCCCGGAACAAAAGGGTTTGCGGCAAGACACGGAGGCCATATATCATTCGGGGTCGACGGGGCACTGTAGCAAATCCCGCCCTATTATTCAAGGCATTTCGACAAGGTAGAGGCTGTCGGACCCGCAGCTGGCGCCCCTTCGGGGCTGTGGGAAAGGAGGGTGCAATTGCGGCAGGTGTCGCGCCGAACTTTTTGCGCAGATCGTTTAACTGGACCAGGAGGAGTGCGGAGGGGACGCGAAGGAAGCGGCGACTGCGGGGAATGCGGAAAACGGGTTGCGGCCAAGGTTAAGGTTGAGGAGACCGGAGCTGCCACCTGGACCCGACAGGAGATCCACCGTGTCTCGACCTCAACCTTAACCTTAGCCGTAACCTGCCTCTACGCCGCCTTCTGCTCCTGCTGCAGCAGCCCGCAGCGCTTGAGTTCTTTTTCCAGCTTCACCCTGGTGATTCCCAGCGCGCGGCAGATGCTCTCGCTGTCGCAGCTGTAGCGATCCATCGCCATCAAGAGCAGCGCCTTTCTCAGGGAAACGGAAAGCTTGTCCATGACATGCTCCGTCGCGGTGGCGCTGATCAGGGTAAAAAGAGGTTGCAGATTGTTCTCGAAGAGCTTGGCGCTCTCCTCCACGTGCGGATTGCTTTCCACTTTCATAGCGTTCACCCTCACCATATTCGCGGCAATATCAGCCATATTCTCCTTGACGAAGCTCAAGGTGTCCCAATCGTTTTCCACGGTCAGCACGGCGCTAGCACCGCAATCGGCAGGGAGGCTTTTCTTGGTCAGCACCACCTCGAGCGCCCGAAACTCGTAGGCACCAGCCCGGTGAATCGTCTCTTTGCATCTGTGTCCCATGATCGCCTCCTCTTCTGGTTCTGGTAGATTGCTGCCGGTCGAGGGCTCACCGCAAAGATCGGTGTGAAGCCGCGCGGAGATGCTGCCTGTGGAGTCGCGCACCGTGTCGCATGCCGCAGTCTCCCCTGTTACAACAGCCGTACCATCCGGCGCCGGCTTTCATTATTTTTGCAACCTGCTGGATTTTCGCTCTTTTTCTCCCCCACAGGTTGATCCTTCCGAATCCCCACCCGGCTCGCAACTTGTTCACAAGGTGCACAGAGGTGGCAGAAAGTTGAAATATCAGCTGTTTTTCGGCCACTTGCAAAGATGGAGCACCTCATGAACTTAAGCAGCCTTTGAACAGCGCATCAGGGCGTCCGAACACTTGAACAAAATCTAATCTGTGTTATCATGCCCCGACGCACATGAGGGACGCGGCATCACCTTCCAGAGGGCCGAAGGCCTGCAAAGCCTGGGATCGCCTTCGCCGAATCGGCGCCGAAGGGAAGGGAGTTGCACCCAAACTACTAATGAAATAGCTTGATCCCGATACGAGTTACCCAACGTGCGGTACGGAGGAGACCATGGAAAAGTTGCAGCTTTGGGAGCGCTTCAAGGACCGGCTCTATGCAGACGCGGAAACCGGCCTGGTGCTGGATACCAGCCGGATGGACTTCCCGGCGAAGTTCTCTGCAGAGCTTGAGCCCCGGCTGCAGCAGGCCTACGCGCAGATGGCCGAACTGGAGGGTGGCGCGATCGCGAACCCCGACGAGAACCGGATGGTAGGGCACTACTGGCTGCGCGCTCCCGAACTGGCACCCACTCCGGAGCTTTCCGAGGTGATCACCGGCACACTCACCTCGGTTAAGGCGTTTGCGCATTCGGTGCACAACGGGAACATCAAGGCCCCGGACGGGGGGCGTTTTACCCGCCTTCTGGTGGTCGGCATCGGCGGATCGGCCCTGGGGCCGCAGTTCGTGGCGGACAGCCTTGGTAACGCCGGGGACCGCATGCGTCCCTACTTCTTCGACAACACCGATCCTGACGGGATGGATAGGGTCATCGCCGAGATCGGCACCGCCCTCCCGCAGACCCTGGTGGTGGTGATCTCGAAAAGCGGCGGCACCAAAGAAACCCGCAACGGGATGCTCGAGGCCCAGGCGGCCTTCCAGAGGGCGGGGCTCAACTTCGCCGCCCACGCCGTCGCCGTCACCGGAGTCGACAGCGAATTGGACCGCGCCGCATCCCAGCAGAGGTGGCTGGCCCGCTTCCCGATGTGGGATTGGGTCGGCGGGCGCACCTCGGTAACCTCAGCCGTGGGGCTTTTGCCCGCCGCGCTGCAGGGGATCGACGTGGACCGGATGCTGGAAGGTGCCCGGCGCTGCGATGCCAGCACCCGCCGCACCGCTACCAAGGAAAACCCCGCCGCCCTTTTGGCGCTCTCCTGGTTCCACGCGACCGCGGGGAAAGGGGCCAAGGACATGGTGATCCTCCCCTACAAGGATCGCCTGCTCCTCTTCTCGCGTTACCTGCAGCAGCTCATCATGGAGTCCCTGGGAAAAGAGAAGGACCTGGACGGGCAGGTGGTACTGCAAGGGATTGCCGTGTACGGCAACAAGGGGTCGACCGACCAGCACGCTTACGTCCAGCAACTGCGCGAAGGGGTTCCCAACTTCTTCGCCACCTTCATCGAAGTCCTCAAAGACCGCCCCGGCACGTCCGGCGAGGTCGAGCCCGGGGCCACCTCCGGCGACTACCTCTCCGGCTTTTTCCAGGGGACCCGGACCGCGCTCTACGAAAGCGGGCGCGAGTCGATCACCATCACCGTGCCCGAGGTGACCCCCTTCACCGTAGGTGTGCTGATCGCCCTTTACGAGCGGGCCGTCGGGCTCTACGCCTCACTCATCAACGTGAACGCCTACCACCAGCCCGGTGTCGAAGCCGGCAAGAAAGCTGCCGGCACCGTACTCAAGCTGCAGGGCGAGATCCTGGAATTGATGCGGAGCCAGCAAAGCCGCGCCTTCACCTGCGAGGAGTGCGCGCTCGCCCTGGCGCGCCCCGAGGAAGTGGAGACGGTCTTCCTCATCCTGCGGCACCTGGCTGCCAATCCCGACCACGGTGTGCATATGGTGAGCGCCGACAAGCCGTGGGAGAGCCGGTTCCAGTTGAGAGCGGTTGCTCGGTAACGCCGTTTTTTGTTGCCAAGCCGCCCGGCTTCCGGTATTGGAAAGGTGGGTTGAGGTTTCAGCTGTTTAGGCGCACCGCCCGCGCGGTTTGCGCAGTTCGATAGAAGGGACCGGCACCTGAGGCGCCGGTCCTTTTGTTTTGGGAAATTTGCCTGACCGGAATGACAACTCCACCGACACGAGGAATTCAATGAAGCCAATCGATTTGAGAAGTGATACGGTCACCCGCCCCTCCGAGGAAATGCTGAAGGTCATGGCACAGGCCGAAGTGGGCGACGACGTCTACGGCGAGGACCCGACGGTAAATCGACTCCAGGAGTTAGCGGCCGGGATGCTCGGCAAGGAAGCCGCGCTCTTTGTCCCCAGCGGCACCATGAGCAACCTCCTTTCGCTTTTGACCCACTGCGGCCGCGGCGACGAGTACATCGCCGGCCAGGACGCCCACATCTACCGCTGGGAGGGTGGCGGCGGTGCCATCTTCGGCGGCATTCAGCCCCAGCCGCTTGACTTCGAGCCCGACGGCACCCTCGACCTCGGCAGGGTCTCCCGCGCCGTGAAATCCCCCGATCACCACCACGCGGTGACCCGGCTCCTTTGCCTGGAGAACACCCAGGGGGGCCGCGTGCTGCCGCTTCCCTACCTGGCAGAGGCCGAGCGCTGCGCCCGCAGCCACGGCCTTTCCCTGCACCTGGACGGCGCCCGCATTTTCAACGCCGCCGTACACCAGGGAGTGCCGGTTACCGAGATCGCCAAGCACTTCGATACCGTCTCCGTCTGCCTCTCCAAAGGCTTGGGCGCGCCAGTCGGCTCCGTCTTGTGCGGCAGCGCCGCCTTCATCGACCGCGCACACCGCTGGCGCAAGGTAGCCGGCGGCGGCATGAGGCAGGCCGGTATCCTGGCCGCAGCAGGGATCTACGCCCTGAAGCACAACGTGGAGCGCCTGGCCGAGGATCACAGAAACGCCCAAGCCTTGGCGGGCGGACTTGCCAGCATCAAAGGTCTGAGCGTCACCCCCGCCAACACCAACATCCTCTTCGTCACCCCTCCGGCGGGAACGGCAGCCAAACTGCGCGACGAACTGGGGCGCCAGGGGATTTTTTTGGGCGGCGGCGACTGCATCCGCCTGGTCACCCACCTCGACGTGAGCGCCGCAGACGTCGAGCGCACCATTGCAGCATTCAGGAAATTCTTGAACTGACGCACCTAACCGGGTCGGCTGTCATAGCCCCAGGACCTTACGATGGTGTCGCAGGGGCGAATAATTATCCGCTCCTACAATTGATTTTGTGGCAAAGGAGGGAAAATGGCAGAAATAACCTGGGATGATTTTGAACGGGTGGAGCTTCGGGTGGGGACGATTCTGGAGGTGGAGGAGTTTCCGGAGGCGCGCAACCCGGCGTACAAACTGCGGGTAGATTTTGGCGAGGCAGGTATCAGAAAATCGAGCGCCCAGATCACCAAGCTGTACACCCGCGAGGAGTTGGTCGGCAAGCAGGTGATCGGCGTCGTCAACTTCCCGCGCAAGCAGATCGGCCGTTTCTTCTCCGAAGTGCTCATCACCGGTTTCCCCGACGAAAACGGTGCCATCGTCCTTGCCGTCCCGGAGCGTGAGGTCCCAAACGGCGCCCGATTAGCGTAAAGGCAGCGGCTAGGGGCTTCCACCTCTCCGTTGAATCAACAGAAAAGGGCAGGCGCCATACTCGGCGACCTGCCCTTTTTCATTTTCTCTTGCTGTTTCCCTAGTGCCTGGTCCCTAGTCCCCGCTTTTCATCTTAAGCGCTTCCGCATACACCGTGCTCTTCGGCAGCCCCGTTTCCTGGGTCACCTTCTTAACCGCATCCTTCAGGGAGTACTCGCCCGACGCCAGATACTTGGCCAGCAGCTCTTCCATCCGCGGCGTGTCCGGCAGGGCCTCCTCGGTGCTCGGCGCGACCAGGATAGCTACCTCCCCTTTCAGCTCCCTCCGCTCGGCCTCAGCAATGACTTCGGAGATCGTCCCGCGCAGGAACTCCTCGAAGAGCTTGGTGAGCTCGCGCGCGAGGACGATCTCGCGGTCACCCAAGACCTCCAGCATGTCCTTAAGCGTAGTGAGCAGCCGCTTGGGCGCCTCGTAGAAGATGATGAGTCCCGGCAGGTTGACCAGCGACTCCAGCTTCTCGCGCCGCCGTCCCGCACGGTTGGAAAGGAACCCGGCAAAGGTGAAGAGATCCGACGGCAACCCGGAAGCCGAGAGCGCGGTGATGGCCGCGCAGGCGCCGGGTATCGGCACCACGGTGACCCCGGCAGCTGCGGCGTCGCGGATCAGCTGGTATCCCGGATCCGAAACGCAGGGAGTCCCGGCGTCGGTGACCAGAGCCACGTTCAGACCGTTCAGGAGCCTATCCAGCACGTAACTCCCCTTCACTTCCTTGTTGTGATCGAAGTACGAGGTGAGCGGCCGGGAGATGCCGAAGTGGGTCAAAAGCTTGCGCGTGTGGCGGGTATCCTCCGCGGCGATCAGGTCCGCCTCTTTGAGGATGCGCAGCGCGCGCAGCGTGATGTCTTCTAGATTGCCGATCGGTGTGGCTACGATGTAAAGAGTGCCTGAAGGCATAGAACCCGTTCTACGTTCTATGTTCTAGGTTCTATGTTCACAAACCAAAAACCTGGTGCAGGCAAGGTAGAGCACGGAACGCTGGAACATGACCGGATGTTTTTGATTTTCCCCCTACGCTCAACCACTGCCCACGCCTGCAAACTAACGTAGAACCTAGAACGTAGAACTTAGAACCTGTTTCTGGGGTTACTTTCCCCAATCCCGCGCGTAGCGGAAATCGCGGTCGATGGTGCGGTTGGAAACCTTGGCGATCACCGGCAGGCGGCGCTTGAAGTGCGAACCCTGGACCTTGCGCTGCACGTTATCGATGAAGTCGGCGGCAAAGCCCGCATCGATCAGCTCCTCGCGATTCATGCGCTGGTCCACCATGCGGTAGAGGAGCTCATCGGCGTCGCGGTAGCTGAAGCCGAGTTCCTGCTCGTCGGTCTGCCCGGCCCACAGGTCGGCAGACGGCTTCTTCTCGATCACCTCGTGCGGCACCCCCATGGCTTCGGAGAGTGCCCACACCTGTGACTTGTAGATGTCGCCGATCGGGTTCAAGGCGCTCGCCATGTCGCCGTGCAGCGTACCGTACCCCAGGAGGAGTTCGGTCTTGTTGCTGGTCCCCAGCACCAGGCCGCCCACCGCGGCAGAGTGATCGTACAGGATGGTCATGCGCTCGCGGGCCATCTTGTTGCCGCGCCGCATGTTGTCGGCATCCGGCACCAGCCCGAAGTAGGCGTCCACCATCGGGGTGATCTCGATCACCTTGTAGTTGATCCCCAGCGCGTCGGCCACCAGTTTCGCGTGCGCCTCGCTCTCCGGGTTACTGGTCTTGTAGGGCATCGTGTAGGCGTAGACGTTCTCCGGCCCGAGCGCCTCCGCGGCGATGAAGGCCACCAGCGCCGAATCGATCCCTCCGGAGAGCCCGAGCACCCCCTTTTTCACCCCAACCTTGTACACCTCGTCGCGCACGAAGCCGACCAGCATCTTGCGCAACAGCGTGGTATTAACCGATAACGCGCCCATCGCTACCCCCTCTCCCGCTCGATGCGCCGCAGCTCCTTCACGGTCAGCATCATGTTCTCGTCCCGCATCATGGGAGAGAAGATCCGCTCGCGCCTGAGCGCTCCCTCGTCGACCTTGGCCAGCACGAAGTCCTCCTCGAGGATCGCACCGCGCACAGCGACCTCGCCCGACGGGGTGATCACCTCGGAGCCGCCCCAGAAGTTGATGCCGTCCTCGTACCCCACGCGGTTGCAGTAGAAGACCCGGCAGTTCAGGAACATCGCCGTCGTCGAGGTGAGCCGCTGCCAGGCGCCGGCGGAGCCGAGCCCTTCCGCGTCGCTGAGGCCGCGCCCCGGGCTGGAGGAGAGGCAGATGATCGAGGTGGCGCCGTCCATGGCGAGGATGTACGGCGCCGAAAGGTGCCACATGTCCTCGCAGATCAGGATGCCGATGCGGCCGAAGCGGCTGTCGAAGGCGCGGAAGTGCTCGCCGCGCGCAAGGTAGCGCTGCTCGTCGAACAGGCCGTAGGTCGGGAGGTACACCTTGCGGTGCACGTGGCGGATCTCGCCGTCCTCCAGGTAGAGCGCGGTGTTGAAAAAGCGGTAGTCAGGGGTGACCTCGACCAGGCCGATAGCGATCGAGATGCGCCGCGAGAGGAGCTTCAGCCTTTCGATCTCAGGTGCATCGAGAGTGAGCGCGACGTCCGGGACCAGGTCCTTCAGAAAGTAACCCGTCAGGGCGAGTTCCGGGAACACGATGAGCTGGGCGCCCTGCGCGATTCCCTTCTCTATGGCGGCCTCGGCGATGGCCAGGTTGTCAGCCAGGCAGCCGAGCTTCGGCTTTATCTGGGCCAGGGCAACAGTAAAATCCATGAGCGTCTCCGGGATTTTTTTCTAATAACTAGCATAGCCTATGAGCCCCGGGCAAACCTTTTCCTAAAAAAACCGGTTTTAGCCACGGAGCCACCAAGTGCACGGAGAAAAACCGGGCATGCGTACTTCGACATACTGCTCTGCGGCTACTGCTGGTAAACCCTCTCAAACTGTTCGCCCCTTCCCGTTGACGTGAGAGGCCGGACAAGAAGAATGGAGCCGTATCTCTTCAGACAGATCGACTGGTCGCGCGCACCAGGCAAGCGCCTTTTTCCGTGTCCTTGGTGGCTCCGTGGCTATCTTCAGCTTTTAGAAAAGCACCACCAGGACGACGCCGCCTGCGATAACCACCAGGTTGCAGACCGCCGATACCCCGTGCAGCTTCGCGAATTCCCGGCGCAGCGGGTGATCTTTCGGCGTCGTTTCGAAGGAGACGATCTCCTTCTTGAGAGCGGCCGCCTTCGGCTCGATGTAGAAGGACTGGAACGAGCAAAGAGCCAGCATGACTGCGAGGATGATCCCCGCGACAAGGGTTCCCTTGCCCGAGAGGATCACGCGGCAGATAAGCGCGACGACGCCGCAGGCGAGGCCCCAGCGGAAGTAGCCGGGGAAGAGCAGCCCCACGATGCGTCCCGCGCTGTCGCGGCTTTCCGACCGGAACAGGATCGGGGTCAGCATAAAGGTAAAGAGCGCAGCACCGCCCAGCCAGAGCGATACCGCCAGACGGTAAATGATGGTTACAACCTGCATGAAAGAACCTCCTTAGAAAAGAGTAGTCAGGGACTGCAACATGATAGATCAGCCGCGGAGGCACGGAGCGCACCGAGAAAAATCTCTACGGCTAAAGCTTCTAGGTATAACCCTCAAGCTTTTGCCTTTCTCCGGTTTTCCTCCGGCATTCTCCGTGACTACAAGATGTGAGGCCCGGCCGTTCAGCCTTTCTCCGTGCCCTCCGTGGCTCCGTGGCAAAACCGGTGTTAATAGGCCAATTCGAAGGCATCACGGATATGCTCGATCACCGGCACCTCCCCTTTGCGCGCCACGATCGCCACCACATCGAACCTGGCCTCGGCATCGTAGAGTTTCTTCTTCGAAAGCCACACCAAGGCCGCCTTGGAAATCTGGCGCTGCTTGAACGGAGTCACTGCAAGCTGAGGCGGCCCATAGTTCACATTGTTGCGGCACTTCACCTCGACAAAGACAATGGTTCTACCTTCACGCGCGATGATATCCAGTTCGCCGCAGACACAGCGAAAGTTCCGCTCGACAATGGTGAAGCCTTGCCCTTGGAGATAGGTGGCGGCCATAGACTCACCTCGCTCTCCGAAAGAGCTGTTGCCGCGCTTTTCTTGCATAGCACCCCGCACCGGATGACTCTGAACGATTAACCCCAGACAGTGTAGCAGCAAGTTGACAGGTTGTAGATGTATTTGTGGCGGAAAGATTAGAAGCCGGGCAGGGTCAAAACACCAGCCGCTTCGGCCTTGGCTGCTTCGGGGAGGTGTTCCTTTACGCCGCGGAAGGTCTTGCGGTGGATCGGCGAGGGGCCGAGACTTGCGATGGCCGCCATGTGGGAAGCCGCCGCATACCCCTTGTGCTCGGCGAAGCCGTAACCGGGATACTGGGCGTCGTACTCCACCATCAGCCGGTCCCGGGTCACCTTGGCGATGATGGAGGCGGCGGCGATGGAGATCGAGAGAGAATCACCCTTTTTCACGGTCTTCTGGGCGATGTTCATGGGAACGGCCGAGATGCCGTCGATAAGCAGGAAGTCAGGTTTGGGGGAGAGTTGCAGGATGGCGTCGCGCATGGCCGACAGGGTCGCCTGCAGGATGTTTATGCGGTCCACCAGGTCGTGGTCGCCGAAGCCGACGCCTACCGAGACCGCTTCGCGGCGGATGGTGTCGAAGAGTTCCTCGCGCTGCAGGTGGGTGAGCTGTTTCGAGTCGTTTACCCCGGGAAGGATCAGACCTTCGGGGAGGATGACCGCAGCCGCGACCACGGGGCCGGCCAGGGGGCCGCGGCCCGCCTCGTCGATGCCGGCGACGCAGCGGTAGCCGCGCCGTTTGGCCTGCGACTCGTGCAAGAGCAGATCGATCGGCTGGTTGTCCTGGAAAAGATCGGACACCTTCCCTCCTGAAGGAAAATCGAAAGTACCACAAAAAAAGCCCCGGTCGAGGTGACCGGGGCTTTTCGACGGTAAGTCTTACTGAGCGCCGTGAACGTACTTGCGCTCTTTGATCCTGGAAGCCTTGCCGCGCAGCTTGCGCAGGTAGTAGAGCTTCGCGCGACGCACCTGGCCGCGGGTCACCACTTCAACTGCCTCGATGGACGGCGAGTGCAGCGGGAACACCCTCTCAACGCCCACGCCGTTGGAGATTTTGCGCACGGTGAAGGACTCGCGGATCCCGCCGTTCTGACGGCCGATGCACACGCCCTGGAACGCCTGGATACGCATCTTGTCGCCTTCAACGATCTTTACCTGCACCTTCACGGTGTCGCCGGGAACGAAAACCGGGATGTTCTTCTTCATCTGCTCGAATTCAATACGGTCGATCTTGTTCATGTTCTACTTCCTCCCTTATCGGAACTTCTGATTCTGCAAGTTTGTGACTGCGTTAAACCTAAACCAATAGAACGCGGATTAGGCGGATTATGCGGATTTCCGCGGATGAACCTTAAAATCGTTATGGGTTGAACCCTATAGCTTTTGGCTTGATCCGCAAAATCCGAACGATCCGCACAATGCGCGTGCTATCGCCTTTGACTTTGCCTCACCGTCCGAAGAGTCGATCCAGCATGATGGCCGCCGCGCTCCTCACCGAGAGGTGGTTGTAATCCCCACCGCCGCTGATCGGCTCCAGCAGGTAATCCCCCTGGTTGAAGACCTCTTCGGTGAGCCCCCATCCGGTTCCCAGCAGGAGCAGGTAGTGCTGCTCGGGGTCGCTCGCCAGGATCTCCTTCATCTGCTCGAAGCTCACCGAGTTGGGCCGCCCCGCGGCTCCGGTCACCACGACCTTGGCCTTTTTCCCGGTGCGGGTCTCGATGTCGGCGAGCGCATCGGCCAGCGAATTCTCGCTCTGGATCAGCTCCAGCGCCATCTTGCGCTTCGGGTTGTAGGTGGATCCCCAACCCTCCAGCCAGTGCGTCCTGATCTTGTCGACCAGCTTCCGCTGCTCCTGGACCGGCGTCACGATGTAGTAGCGCGCGATCCCGAAGGTGCGGCCCGACCGCGCGATGTCGTGAATGTCCAGGTTGGTGACCGCCGTCGCCACCAGGTCCTTGTTCTTGTCCAGAACCGGGTAGTGGATCAGCGCTATGCTCAAACGTTCGGCGAGGCTCACGAACTCACCTCCGCCAAAAGTTTCTGGTCCGCCTTGCTCAACTCGATCCGGCCGAGGAGCTCGGGACGGGAGGCAAGCGTTCTTAACAAGGACTCCTTGCGGCGCCACTTGGCGATCACCGCGTGGTTGCCGGAAAGGAGCACGTCGGGAACCTTCTCGCCCCGAAATTCGGGAGGCCGCGTGTACTGCGGGTACTCCAAAAGACCATCGGCAAAGGAGTCGTAGAGCGCCGAGTCGTCGGAACCGAGCACCCCCGGCACCAGACGCGCCACGCTGTCGACGAGCGCCATGGCGGCGATCTCACCGCCGGTCATGACGAAATCCCCCAGGGAGATCTCTTCGTCGACGAAGAGCTTCTTCACCCTTTCGTCGACCCCTTCGTAGCGGCCGCAGATGATGATGAGCCCCTCTTCGCGGGAGAGTTCCTGCGCCACGTCGTGGGACAGGGTCCGCCCGCCCGGGGAGGTCAGGATCACCTTCGAGCCGGGGCACTTCTCTTTCACGCTCTCGATGGCACCGGCCAGCGGTTCCACCTTCATCACCATGCCGGCCCCTCCGCCATAGGGGGAGTCGTCGGCAGTGGCGTGTTTGTCGAGCGCCCAGTCGCGGATGTTGTGCAGCGCGACCTCGATGAGCCCGTTCTCGCAGGCACGCTTCAGGATACTCTCCGTCAGCGGCCCCTCGAACATGGCCGGGAAAAGCGTCAGTATGTCGAATTTCATAGATCGAGCAGCCCCTCGGGAAGAGAGACCGTCATGCGGTTTGCTTCCAGGTCGACGGAGAGGACCACATCCTCCAGCGCGGGGACCAGCACCTCGCGCCCGTCCAACCGCACCACGTAGACGTCGTTGGATCCGGTCTCAATGATATCGACCAGTTCCCCCAAAGCCTCCCCCGCCTGCGAGACCACTTCCAGGCCGAGCAGGTCCGACCAGTAAAACTCGTCGTCGGGGAGTTCCGGCAGTTGGCCGCGTTCCGCGTAGATCTCGCGGCCCACCAGGTGCAGCACCTGGTTTATGTTTTCGAACTGCGTGAGGGTCAGGATCACCCTCTTGCCGTGGGCCATCGCCGAGCGCACCGGAAACGTCTCCAGGGCGCCGTTTGGGGCCTTGATCAGCACGTGGTCCAAGAGCGAGATGCTCGAGGCATCTCCCGCAAAGGGAATGACCCGAAGTTGCCCCCGGATCCCCTGGGTCGCCTGGATTTTACCGATCAGTAACAGCTTGCTGCTTTGAGACATCGTCACTCTACAATCTTCAGGATAGCTTTCTTGTTGTCCTTTGTGGAAACTGCGTTCAACAGGGTGCGGATCGCTTTTGCGGTGCGTCCCTCCTTGCCGATGATACGTCCCATGTCTTCCTTGGCTACCGTCAACTTGATGACGTTGGTGTCTTCCTCCATCTCTTCGGTAGCTTTAACCTGGCTGGGATCATCAACAAGTGCTTTCGCGATGGTCTCTACAAGATCTCTCATGTCGCTATCCTCTGTAGTGTGGGATATCCGGCTTACCGGACGTTAAACACTAGGCAGCCGGAGTTACGAACTTCTCCCAGATGCCAGCCTTTTTCAGGATCTGCTTGACGGTATCGGTCGGCTGAGCGCCCTGCTTCAGCCACTCAAGGGTCTTCCCTTCTTCCAGGTTGTAAGCTGCCGGGTTTTTGTTCGGGTCGTAGGTACCGACGTTCTCGATGAAGCGCCCGTCCCTGCGGCTGCGGCAGTCAGCAACTACTACCTGGTAAAACGGTTTCTTCTTGGCGCCCGCACGTGCAAGTCTGATCTTTATTGCCATTTCTTCCTCCTGGTATTCTCGGATCTTGGATCCGCGACTTCTGTAAGTATGGGTGAATCGGGTTTCGTCTATCGTGTCAACTAAAAGCCGGGTTTAGAAGGGGAACATCCCCTTGCCCATGCCCTTCATACCTTTCATAAGCCCCTTGGGGCCCATCTTCTGCAGCTGCTTCACCACCTTCTGCGCCTCGGTGAACCGTTTCAGGAGCTGGTTCACTTCCTGGACGCTGGTGCCGCTCCCCTTGGCGATCCTCAGGCGGCGGCTGCCGTTGATGATGGTGTGGTTGGCGCGCTCTTTCGCGGTCATCGAATCGATGATCGCCTCGATGCGCTTCAATTCCTTCTCCGAAGGCTGGGCGCCCTGCATCTGGCGCATCATCTTCCCCATCCCGGGGATGAGCCCCATGATGGATTCCAGCGAGCCCATCTTCTTGATCTGCTGCAGCTGGGCGCGGAAGTCTTCCAGGTCGAACTGGTTCTTCTTGAGCTTCTGCTGCAGCCGTTCGCCTTCCTGCTGGTCGAAGCTGGCCTGGGCCTTCTCGATCAGGGTGAGGACGTCGCCCATGCCGAGGATGCGGGAAACCAGGCGGTCGGCGTGGAACACGTCCAGCGCGTCCAGCTTTTCACCCAGGCCCACGAACTTGACCGGCTTCCCGGTAACGGCCTTGATGGAGAGCGCTGCGCCACCCTTGGCATCGCCGTCCAGCTTGGTGAGCACCACGCCGGTGATCCCCAAACGATCGTTAAAGCCGCCGGCGACGTTCACCGCTTCCTGGCCGGTCATGGCGTCGGCCACGAAGAGGATCTCGCGCGGGGCGAGCTCGTCGCGGATCCCTTCCAGCTCCTCCATCAGGTAGTCGTCGATCTGATGGCGGCCGGCGGTATCGTAGATCACCACGTCGATGCCGTTGAGCGCCGCGTAGCGGGTTGCGTTGCGGCAGATGTCCAGAGGCTTCTGGTCGGCCGACGAGTCGAACACCTCGACGTCCAGCTGACGTCCCAGCACCTTCAGCTGCTCGATAGCAGCCGGGCGGTACACGTCGGCCGGGACCAGGAGCGTCTTCTTGCGCTGATTCTTCAGGAACCGGGCCAGCTTGCCGCAGGAGGTGGTCTTACCGGCACCCTGCAGGCCGACCATCATGATGGCGACCGGCGGCTTGGCGGCGAGGTCCAGCGAGTTGTCCTCGGCACCCCCCATCAGCTCGACCAGTTCGTCGTGGACGATCTTGATCACCTGCTGCCCGGGGGCCAGGCTCTGCAGCACCTCCGTGCCGACAGCACGGCCGCGCACCCTTTCGATGAAGTCCTTGACCACCTTGAAGTTGACGTCGGCCTCGAGGAGCGCCAGGCGCACTTCACGCAGTGCTTCCTTGACGTTGTCCTCGGTCATTACCGCCTGACCGCGCAGCTTCTTGAAAACCAGGTCCAGCTTGTCAGAGAGAGTCGCGAACATCGATATCCCATAAAGCGCCGGAAATGCGCGCTATTTTCCGTAAAGCCCTTGGGAAAACCTGCAAAAAGACACAGGTATCCCGCGGCAAGAGAGTCAATCTAGTAGATAAACCCATCTATTGTCAAGGAAAAAGAGAGGCAGGGGAAAGGCAGGGGCTAGGGACTAGGGACTAGGGAAACGGCAAAATCTTAACCACTTCCCAGGCGCTTTTCATGCCACAGCCATCCTCTTTATCCCTACCCTCTGCCCCTTCATCCCAACTTTACCCTGAGCGTCTTTTGCAGAGAACGCAGCATCCGACCGACTTCGTCACATTTGCCGAGAGTCGCCTTGAGTGCTGTACTATCAAGGTACTGGAGGCGCTCTGCTATGAAAAGCTGTGTTTCCAGTTCTGCAAGAGATCCGGAGCAGATGGCAAGGAAATGCAAAAATTCTCGCGTAGACTCACGAGCATGACCTTCCGCTATATTGGAAGGTACTGACACCGCAGCCCGGCGTACCTGGCTTGTCAGTGCATAAAGTTCAGATTGGGGAAAGTGTTTGGTATGTTCGTACACAGCATGGACCAGGTCCATTCCCAGCTGCCAAACTTTGAGATCACGATAGCTCTTAACCTCAAGCATCTCCCCCCCAGTTGCGCCGCCCTAGTCCCTAGCCCCTAGCCCCTGCCTTTACAACCGCACTACTGTGCGTGCCGTCGTGAGGCTCTCGGCGATGGTGAACATGTTGGTTACCGCACCGGCCTTCAGAAGTTCCTTCTTGTGGAAGTAGTCGAGACAGACGCCACAGGAGAGCACCTCCACCCCGCGGTTCCCGAGCTTCTCCAGCGCCTCGAGCACCTCGGACCCCTCGGCTGTGAGCAGCACGCCGGTGTTGATGAAGAGCATCCGGTCCGGCACCTCGGCCACGTCCAAAAGGGTGATGATGAAGTTGCGCATCAAAAGACGCCCAAGCTCTTCGGGGCCGTCGCCCAGCCGGTCGGTGCCGATCAGCATCACCGCAGGTCCGGTCTTGGCGACCGCAGCCTGGGGAGCTGCGACTGCCGCAGCACCGGCGCCGGTGATGGTCAAGGCAAAAGCACCGTCCTGGACCTCTTCCTGCACCTGGTAGCCGCGACCTTCCGCGAAGCGCCGCACATTCTCCCTGGGCGCGCCGTCATCCAACAGCACCCGCAACGCTCCGTTCGCCGTTTCCAATGCCCGTTTCACCGATACCACCGGCGCCGGGCAGGCCATTCCCCTGCAATCGAGATCCATCGTCATTCTCCCTCTATCTTTATAAACGCTTCGCCTTGCTTGCGGAACGACTCCCGCGGCATGAGCCCCGCCTGGGTGAGCACCTCCTCGACCTCCTGCCGGACCTCCTCGCCGTAGCGGATGGCCAGACCGCAGTCTGCGGCCAGCGCCCTGGGTGCGGGGATCAAGAGGATCGACAGACGCCGCTCCTTCAGGAGCTTCTCGGCCTCCATGACCCGGTGGATCGAGTTGAAAATCACTACGTAATCGCCTTCGTTTACCACACCTGCTCCTTTTGGCTGGGACGGCCGCTCTCCGTGAGATCCGGATTGACAAGGCCGCATGAAATCCATAATATTCGTGGTTCAAGAGGTTCTACATGCAGACAGCCCTACAAGTAGCCGTCGTCGTCCTTCTGGCGGCCGCCGTCAACATTCCCTTGGGATACCTACGCCAGGGCTGCCGGAAGTTCTCCCCCGGGTGGTGGTTCTACATCCACATCTCCATCCCGCTCATCATCTATGCCAGGCTCAAGATCGGCCTGGGCATCCAGTTCATCCCCTTCACCCTCGCAGGATCGGTAGCCGGCCAGTTCATGGGCGGCCGACTCTACCGCAAGAGAAACGGCGTTGGCGAGTGATCGCCGCCCGAAAATGAAACGTCCCGCAGCGCTCTCCGACCTGCTCAGGGCTTTTCTAAGCGGAACGCCCGCCGAGAAGCGGCTCTACGAGGGGCGCATCTGGCTGGTCTGGGATCAGGCTGTCGGCGAGCGCATCGC
Source organism: Geomonas silvestris (assembly GCF_014193515.1). Lineage (GTDB taxonomy): Bacteria > Desulfobacterota > Desulfuromonadia > Geobacterales > Geobacteraceae > Geomonas > Geomonas silvestris. The sequence goes on from NZ_BLXX01000011.1 coordinate 51,637, forward strand.
CTCGCACGCCCAGCCCTCCGCCTATCGCGAGGGGACCCTCACCGTCACCGTGGACAGTGCGCCCTGGATGCAGCAGCTCACCTATCTCAAGAAGGAGCTGATCGCCAAGGTGAACGACGAACTGGGCCAGGAGATGGTTCGCGAAATCTACATGAAGGCTGGCCGCATCGCCCCCCCTGCCCAAAAGAAACCCCACGTTCCCAAGCGACGCGAACTCTCTGACGTCGAAGCGACCGAGATCACCGAGCAGACCGCCTCGATCTCCGACCCGGAACTGCGCACCGTCCTCGAGCGCCTCATCAAAAGGGATCGGGAAAGCAGGTAGACCAGCGAGGGACTGTCACAGTTCCCGCCGTAGCGTCTCATTATCCACACAATCAGCCTGCTGCGCAAGCCGCAGCTATCTTTTATCTAAATAACCGTGGCAGGTTCTGCCAATAGTTTGTGATTTTCACTTGCTCCGGCGGCCTGCGCAGCTTCCTGTCTCACACGGTTCTTGCCACGATAAATGCGCAGTTTCTCCTCGCTGTACCCCCCTTCCTCGCCGCGCACGAACAGAGGCGCCTCGACCTTAAGCTCGCCCGTCCTCCCCTTGACCAGCTCCACCAGGAACATCCTGGCCGGCATCGAGATACTGCCGTGCACCATGCGCAGTCTCAAGATGCCGAGCTTTTGCTGGGCGGCCTGCGCCATCAACTCGGGCAGCCGGCAGGTGTGGTAGACGAAGCAGATGCGGCCGGAGGGCTTCACCAGGTACTTTGCCGCGGCGAGGAAATCCGCCAGGGTGGCGCTCGTCTCATGGCGAGCGTCGTCGCGCCCCGCACGCGGGCTCACCTTCCCGGTTCCCGGGCGGCGGTAGGGAGGGTTCGATACCACCAGGTCGAAACTGTCCACTGGGAAGCGCAACCTTAGCGAGATGACGTCCTCCGACACGATCTCAACCCGCTCCTCGAGGCCGTTCAGCGCGACGTTTCGCTCTGCGATGTCCGCCATCACCGGCTGAAACTCAATCGCGGTCACCAAGCAGGACTCCTCCAACCGCGCCAAAAGCAGCGGTATGACGCCGCAGCCGGTCCCCAGGTCTGCCGCCCGCTCGCCCCGACGCACCCCTGCGAAGTCCGCCAACAGCAGCGGGTCGACCGAAAACCGGTACCCATGCCGCGGTTGAATGATGCGCAGGCCGTAGCCGGTCAGTTCGTCAAGCGTTTCCGATTCATGAACGTGCGGTTCCAAAACAGTCCCCTCTCCTGCGCCTGCTCGAAAAAAAAGGTCCCTTTGCACCGTAAGGGCGCAAAGGGCCAGGAAGCATTGGCCACAAAAGGGGCAAAAGCTCAACAGGACCCTGAAAAGGTCCCCGGTTGTCTTCGCCCCTACTCGCGGCTAAGAAAATGTAGCCCAACCAGCACCCCTCGTTGAGGCACCGACACTCCTAGTTTTTCGCCGCCCCCTCACGCTTCAGCCAGATCTCCCGGCCCAGCATGATGAAGAAGAAGGCAAAGGAAGTAAGGGTCAGCCACTTGCCGATCTTGAAGGGGGTCGGGTCGAAGGTGAACTCCACCCGGTGTTTGCCGGGGGTGAGGTAAATCCCCCTCAGCACGTGGTCCACCGGGTAGATCTCGGTCTCCTTGCCGTCAACGGCGGCGCGCCACCCCCGGTAGTATTTCTCTCCCAAGACAAGCATGGCGTTCGTTGCGACCTGGGCATCGAGGTCGATCCGCTCCCCTTCGAACCTGGTCACCTGCACGGCCCCGGGAGCGGCAGTCGCCGGAGCGCCCGGGTTTGCCAGCGGGATGGGGGAAGGCGTTTCGACGAGTGCGATCTGGCCCAGGTTGAGCTTGGGGTCCTGCATGACACCCAAGCGCTCGTTGGGGGAGCTGACCACGGCGATGGTACCCACCAGCCACGCCTTGGGAAGCACCGTCCGGCTCTCAAGGACCACCGTCCCGTCGGGAGAGGTGAACACCGGGGTGAACTTGGCGCTCAGGCCCGCCTTCTCTTTCTCGAACTGGTCCCGCGCCACGATCAGGTACCTGACATTGAGGATGTCGGGCATGCTGGAGCCCATGTTGAAATTATCCAGAAACTCCTGCCAGCGCCGCTGCTGTACCGCGTTGGCCGTGAAAACCACGGGAATTTTATGCGCGACATACGCCATCGGATCGCTGCCATCCATGGGAAGCACCCGATACTGATCCGAAGCCTGCCGGGCCACGAAATCGAGCACCGGCGTCTTGACCATCCGGCTTTTTTCCGGCACCGCAATGGTGAACAGGAATTTGCCGTCGATTCTTCCGACGTCCGCCAGGAAAAGGGCCAGCAAGAGACCGGGAAGCAGCTTTATGGTCACGGCACCGCGCCGATAGGCGAAAAACACGGCGGCAAACAGGGCGGCAAGCCCAGCCGACAGCCCGGTTTCCGTCACCAGGTTCAGCCAGCGCTGCATCACCAGTTGCTCGCTCTGCGGCTGGTAACGGGTCGGCTGGGAAAGGATCTCGATGAACCGGTTGATCCAATAATCCCTGCCGACCAGTTCTACGGCCAAGAGCGCCACCAGGGCTACCGGCAGGGCGGCCACCCCGATCAGGTACTTCTTGAACTCTTTGGTCTCTCGAGTTTTCAGGTCAAGCAGCAGGTCGAGCCCCAGCGCAGACAGCACCCCAAGCCCCATGACAGGGATGAACATCATCATCTTGGGGACCCGGAAGCGGTTGATCCCCGGGAAGTAGTCGAAGAGCAGGTTGTAGAAGATGGTGTACTTCCCCATCGAGAAGAAGACCCCGCCGAGAATCGCCGCGGTGGCCAGCCAGGTGTAACGGTTGCGGCGGTAGATGAGCGGCAGCGGCACCAAAAGCCAGGGGAGCAGCCCCATGTAGCTCACGGTCTGGGTGAAGTTCATGCGCCCCCAGTAATAGCAGGCGATGTTCTTCGGGTTCTCGCCCCCCTCCTGCCGGGAGAGTCCGAAGAAGCCGGGGATAACAAAGGCGCCGAGCTCTTCGGGCGGCAGCGACCAGGACATTGCCTCCTCGCGGGCAAGCCCGCCCTTCCCCTCGTTGGCGCCGCTGTGCACGCCGCGGTTGGTATCCTGCGACCAGTTGGCAAGTGGCAACAGCGCCATCGAAACGGTACTGAGGAAAAAGACCAGGACCACCACGTTCATCCCGAGCAGCTTCGGGAACGGGAACAGCTTCCGCTCCTCCGGGTTGCGCAGGATCGCCACCGAGCGGAGCACGCCGTACAGGCCGATGCACAGGCAGGTGTAAAAGGCGATCTGCCAGTGCGTGTTGAAAAACTGCAGCGCCAGGAAAAATGCCGTGGCGAGGAAGAAGATCAGCCTGCGGGTTAAAAGCCCCCGCTCCAGGAAGTAAAACGCCCAGGGTGCGAAGGAGATCGTCGCGATCTTCATGACGTGGCCGGCATTGATGAGCGAGGCGTTCTCGGGGGCGATCGCGAAGATCAAGGCGGCAAGAAACGCAGCGATTCTGCTGGCGCCGATGGTGCGGCAAAAAAGATAGAGCCCCGCGGCGCCAAAGAACAGGTGCAGCACGATGAACCAGGCGACGCTGGCAGGCGGCGGCAGCAGCAGGAAGAGCAGTTTTATGTAGAAGAGCATCTGGGTGGCATTACCGCCCCCCTCTGCAGTCGAGCCGCCGTTGACATAGACGTCCCACCCGGCGGAGAACACGTTGCTGTCGAACAGCTTCGCGAACCCCTTCTGGTGGATATCGAGGACCCCCCAGTAGAATTCGTTGATGATATCGGGGGCGCTGATGATCTTCCCCGTGAAGAGGATCTTCCAGAAGAAGAGGATGAGAAGCAGCAGCAATCCCCCCAGAAACAGGAGGTCCTTCTTTTTTTCCGTCATGCAAACCTCGCGATGCGCTTAGCGTTGAGCGCTATCTGTAACCTTTACGTAAAAATTATGCAAGAGGCCAGCGTAGTCCCGCCAGGCGTAGCTCGTTACCAGGAAGGCGCGTCCGGCGGCCGAGGCACGCTTTCTGGCGTCCGGGTCGCGCAGCAGTGCCAGACACTTTTCCGCCATTTCTCCCTCGGCGCCCGGATCGCACAAAAGTCCCTGCAGTTCCGGCGCAACGTACTCGGGTATCTGCCCGACCCTGTCCGCCACCACCGGGATCCCGGCCCGGAGCAGTTCGGTGAATTTTGCCGGACACTTGGCCCGGTTCACCAGGTTGTCCGCAAAGGGATAGAGGGCCACGTCACCTGCAGCCAGGTACGCCGGCAGTTCAACCGGTTCGATCCAACCGGCCACCAGCAGCTTGGAGGCGAACCCCAAGGTGCGGGATGCTTCGGCGAGTTGCTGCTCTTCCCCGTGCCGCCCCTTGCCGACCACCAGGAACCAGGCTTCCGGCACTCCCCTGGAAACCTGGGCGAGGATCCGGTGCAACCTGGCCTGGTCGAACTCGAAGAAGCGGGTGTAGAGGAGGACGACCGGTGCGGCGGCGGGAATGCCGAGACGCTCGCGGACCCCGGCGCCGCTCGCGGGAGGCAGATCCTCGACGCAGTTTGGGAGATACAGCAGCCGTTGCGGGGGCACCCCCATGGCGAGGATCTGCTGCTCGAGCATCCGGCTGGCAACCGTCACCCCGCTCAAGCGAGGGGGGAGCCACGACTCCTGAACGGCATAGAGCCGCTGTTCGGCCCCCGAGTAACGGACAAGGTCGTTCATGCCGCCTTCCCCTTCCCAATCGTCGGTATCCAGGAAAAGGCGAGGCATGCGGATCCCCAGGCGTTCGCAGCAGACCATGAGCATGGCGGCGAGCCCGCCGTACCCTTTGGGTTTGAAGAGGTGCACCAGATCCGGGCTTTCCTTGAGAGCCGCCCGGAACATGCGCCAGGCCAGGAAAGGAGCCGCCAGGGCCTTGTGCCGCGGGCCAAGCGACACGTTCAGGAGCTTTACCCCCCTCACGATCTCGGTCCGCCCGGAATCTTCCGGGTTCGTATAAGGGGGCGCCACGATCACCACCTGGTGCCCCAGCTTCTCAAGCTCGACTGCCAGAGGGAGCATGCGTGCGATCAGGGTCCCTTTGGGACGGATGCCAAACGGCGCCAGGAAGACGATCTTCACCTGCACACCTCCCGGTAGAGATCCAGGTACTCGGGGGCCCGGACCGCCATGGAAAACCGTTCCCGCACCATGCGCGCCCCCGCACTCCCCATGGACCTGCGCAGTGCGGGATCTTCCAGGAGCAGTTCGATGCGCGCGGCCAGCTGATCGACGTTACCCGGTTGCACCAGGAAACCGGTCACCCCGTCCTGCACGACCTCCCGCATCCCTTCCAGGGCATGGGCCACCACGGGCACCCCGCAGGACTGGGCTTCGACAAGCGCCATCCCGAACGACTCGCTCCACGAGGTGTGCACCAAGAGCGCCGCTTCGGCGAGAACGCTCATGACCTTGTGGGTAGCCCCCGGGAAGAAGACCCGGCCCGCCAGCCCGTTTCTTTCGGCAAACTTTTTCAGGTCCCGCACATAGCCGCGCGCGGAGAGCCCCGTCGTCCCGTAGAGCCAAAGCTCTACATCATTTCTGGCGAGCCGGGAAAACGCCTCGAGCAAGAGGTCCTGCCCCTTGTTGCGGTTGAGACTGGCAATCATCACCACGCGGAGCCGGCCGCCCTCGTTACGGACCGGAGGCTCCGGCGCGAGTTCCAGGGCGTTGACGATGGTGCGCCTGCGCCGGGCCGGAACCCCGGCGAAGTGCTCGGCGCAGGTCTGGGAACAAAAGACGACTTCGTCAGCCCTCAGCATCGCCTGCCTGACCAGCCACCCTATCCTGCGCGGCATCTCGTGGATGTGAAAAACGACCGGCAACCCGAGGGCCCGGGCACAGAGAACCGACCAGGCAAGCTTCAGGCTGTGGGCATGAACGACGTCGAAACCGCGCCCGCGGGTCAGCAAAAGGAGGTTCAGGAGAAACCTCTTGGCCCGCCATAAAAACGGGGTGCGCGCCCCCAGGGTGATTACCGGAATCCCCTCGGCCCGCAATTCCTGCGCATAGATGCCGTCATAGGCGAAAGCCACCGTCGGGGCGACCTGGACCGTCCTGGCGAGCCGGATGAAATTGACGGCAACGGCAGGGACTCCGGAGCGCCGCGCATCGTGCAAAAGGTAAAGGACCTTGACCGGCTGCATCACGCTTTCTCCCGAGCGATCCGGCAGGGCCAGGGGCGCCCCGGCCACAGGGCTAGGTTCACCCGCACCAGGGAGGCCGCCATGAGGCCAAGTGCGGCGACCCTGTAACGGCCGGCCCCGACCAGCGCGGCAGTCTCCCGACTGCGCTCGAACTCGCCTCGGCAGTTCTGCTTCAGCGCCGTTTTGAAGATGGCACGGGCACGGTAGCGGCGGTACTCATCCAGCAACTCGCCGGCCTGGATCGCCGGGGCGTGCGCTGCGAGGACCTCGAGGATGTCGGGAAGCGCCACGTTGCGGCGCAGTTCCTGTTCGCTCCCCTGAGCCGAGTGGACCCGGTACTTCATCAGGTACTCGGGAAGGACCGCAACGGGAGCGTGCGCGGCGATGCGCAGCCACATCTCGTAGTCGCCGGCAGATCCGAAACGGCCAGTGGTGTCGAAGCCTCCCAGCTCGCGGTACATCCGGCGCCGCACCATGACCGAGGGGGTCACCAGGAAGTAACGGCTCCCCCCGCTTCTCACCACGGCACGAAACGCGTCGGCCAGTCGGTAGCGTCCGTCCGGTGCGGTTCCCGAAGGAAGCTCGGTCGCGGAGAGCTGCGCGCCGTTTTCATCGACGATGGTGGCCAGGGTCCCCACCAGTCCGAGCTCGGGGTCAGCTTCCAGCAGTCCCACGCACTTATGTACGATGTCCGGCCCGTAGACGTCGTCCGAGTGGTACAGGGCGAGGTACTCCCCGCGCGCCTCGGCGATCAGGTTGTTCCAGTTCCGGAACGGGCCGCTGTTGGTCTCGTTGACCAGCACCCGGAAGCCGTAGCGTCGACCGTACTCCTGGGCGATCTCCACCGAGTCGTCCTGCGACGCGTTGTCCGAGATGATCACCTCGAGGTTTCCGTAGCTCTGGGAAACCAGCGAATCGAGGGTCTCTCGCAGGTAGCGGGAGCTGTTGTAGGTCGGCACGCAAATGGTGACCAGAGGCAGGCTGCGCGTCATCAGGGTGCACCTCTTCGGACAAGTTTCGCGAGCGGCTTGGCCACGATGTCGTTCACCAGGGTCCGCACATCCCCGGGAAGGCGGAGGTAGGAAACGGCCGAGTAACCGGCCACTACCGCCAGGTTGATCAGGAGCCGCAGCCACAGCGTCCCCACCAGGTGATTCACCAGCAAAACGAGGGCGACCGCAGGGAAAAGCACGGTACCGAACTGGACCGCCAGGGGGCGCCACTCGAGGGTTATCTTCCGGTCGGTGCGCCGGGCTATCTCGCGCGGAATGAGCCAGAACACCGTCACGAGCGAGGCGACCAGCGTCCCGGTAGCAACACCACCCAGTCCCAGAACCTGGACGAGCATGAGCGACAGCGTCAGGTTGACGCCCGCTTCCAGCCAGGAGATCAACGGCAGGTTGCGCACCAGGTTGAGGCTCGTCAAAAGCGCCGCGTGCACGCTGACCAGCGACAAGAGATACCCGTACCCGCCCATGGCAAAGACCACCAGCACCCCACCATAGGCCTTGTGGCCGGCCCAGATGTCGATGATGAATTCCGCGTAGGCAAGGGAGCCGATCCAGATCAACCCGCCGAGGATCGAGGTGACCCGGCAGATCTGGTTGTAGGTTCCCACGATCCAGCTGAAATCGCCGCTGGCCCAGGCCCTTCCGAAGTACGGAGAGATGGCGGGGTTGATCGCGGTGAAAACGATGTAGGTCATGGTGACCAGTTTGAAGGTGACCTGGTAGGGGGTCACCGCTCCCACTCCCAGGAAGTGGCTGATGACCAGGTTATCCGTCTGCCACACCATGAGCGAGGCGAGCCCCACGACAAAGATCCGGCCACCGGAGACCAGGATCGCCCGGGTCTCGAACTCCGGGGGACAGGGCCCCTGAAGCAGGGGAGCCATCCCTTCCCTGAAGATGCGCCGGTTTTCCCGATACCCGAAGAGAAAATGGAGCGTCCCGGCCAGGCTGCAGACCAGGACCAGCCCGCCGCGCGCTATCGCATACCAGGCCAGATCCCCCTTGAGCCAGATGGTGAGGATCAGGGCGAGGATATAGCTGTTGGTGCTCAAGGTTGCGTAGAAGCGCTCGACGTGCACCTTTTGCACGGCGAGAAATCCGGCGAGAAAAGGGGCGAACAGCAGGTTCACCAGGAACAGCACGGCGGTCCAGAAGGCCGCACGCTGCACCTCGGTAAAAATAGCCGGAGGGATCTTGCCCAAGACCTGCACCCAACCGGGGAAGCAGGTAAAGAGCAGAAACAGGGCGAGCACCGCGAGACCGATCCAGACCATCAAGACAAACGAGCGGCAGACGATGGCGAGCTGTTCGCGCCGGTCCACCGATTTGGCGCCCAATACCGAACAGGCGGTCGGGATGCCGAAGTTGGTGATGGAGAGGTAGTTGACCAGGGTCATCACCAGGGCAAGAGCGCCGTAGCGGTCGGTGCCGAAGTAACCGAGGGTTACCGGGACGGCGACCACCGAGATGAGGTTCGTCGCCAGCATCCCGAGATAGCTCGAGGAGGTGCCCAGCAGCACCCTGCTGCGCCGCTCAGTCCCCATCGGCCTGCGTCCTTTTGGCGAGGGCATGGGAGATGGTCCGCGCCACCCTGAAGATCCCTCCCGGCAACAGCAGCAGCGGCAGGTCGAGAACCCAGAAAGAAGGAAACCACCAGAAGAGCTCGGCGCAGTCTCGCAGCAAGGGCCAGCTCACCCGCAGCCCCTTGGCCTTGGCGAGCGGGATATTCTTGGGATAGCCGTCCTTGATGGTCCGGTACGCCGCGCGGACGGTCGCCCGGTCGTAGCCCAACTGGGGCATCTCGCGGTAAATCCGCACGAGGTTGAGCCCGGTCATCAGGAAGGTTCCCGAACCTCCCCAGCGGGTCACCCCCTCCTGGTCCTCCAGAACCAACTGGGCGACCAGCTCTTCACAGATCACGTAGGAAGGAGACTTTGCCAGGGCCTGGACCAGAAACCCCATGTGGATCCAGCCGCCGCCGACGTAGCGCTCGACTCCCGCGCTCTCCCAGGCATCCCGCCGGAAGATGTTGGAAGAGATCAGGCCGCACTTGAACCGGCTCCTGCGGAAAAAGTCGGCACCGGTCGGGCAGAGGCCGGTGTCGGCCGGGTCAAGACGGATCGGATGCCGGGAGTCGGCAAAGATCGCGGCGACTTCGGGGTGCTGCCGGATGACCTGCAAGACCTGCCGCACCGCGTCCCCGCGGCAGAAGATGTCGTCGTCCGACATGATCCAGACGAAACGCCCGCGAGCCCGCCGCAGGCAAAGGTCCACGTTGCCGTCGAACCCCACGTTCTTATCGTTTCGCTGGTACCGGATTGCGGGATGCTCCGCAGCGAAGGTACCCACGACGTCGCCGGTATCGTCAGTCGAGGCGTTGTCGCAGACGAGCAGTTCGACACCGGGTTCCAGTTGGGGAACGATGGTTGCCAGGGCGCGGGCTATGGTGCGGGCGCCGTTATAGGTCGGTACCGCAATCGTCAGGAGAAGTTCATCAGGCACGCTGGAGCTCCCGGAGTAACGTGGCGGCAAAATGATCACAGGTAAATGCGCGGGCTTTGCTTCCCCCCAAAAACGCCTCGATGGCTTCGAGGTATTCGAGGTAACGCTCATCCGACATCTCGACCAGGAACCGGTAGAGTTCCTCGAATCCGGAGAACTTGCGCAAGTCGATGAAGCACTGTGCCGGAATGTGGTCGGTTACGTTGTCCGCACCGCGGTAGACGGGAACCGTCCCGGAGAAGAAGGCATCGAAGAGTTTTTCCGTGATGTACCCCGGGATGTCCCGCACGTTCTCGTAACAAAGTGCAAACCGGTAGCGCCCCATCACGTCGCGCTTGCGGGCCACCTTTCCGCGCCAGGACGGAAACTGCGGTGCGAGGAGCCGCCTGAGCCAACCGATCCGGTTCAGCTTGCCGACCAGGGGAATACCTGGGGTGCGCACCTCGTCCCACCCAAAGCCGAAGAGATCGAAGTCCAGCGGGTGCTCTTTCTCGAACCAGCGGATCGCGGCCAGACGGTCTCCGTAAAGCTCCTGGGGATGGCGGGAGATCTTGTTGCCGGCAATCATGACGCAGAGCTTTTCTTTCGCGGCGAGGTCCTTGGGAACAGCCGGAGGGAACCGGAAGGCGTAGTTCAGTTTGAGGATCCGCTCGCCGTCCACCTGCGAGTCGTCGTAGGTAAAGATCTTCCTGAACCGGCCGGTCAGATCGCGGTCGTAATTGCGCGGGTGCACCAGGCGGCTTTCCAGCACGAGCAGGAACATCGGTCGACCGGTTGCCAAAGCTTTTCTGTAGAAGGGATCTGAGGGAACCGGCATGTCTATGAAAACAAAGGCATCTGCCGCTTCTGGGGCCAGAACCCCGGAGGTGGCTACCGATATTCCCAGTTCGGCCGCCTTGGCGCGCAACACGCTGAAGGGGAGCAGGAGGTCGTCCCCGATGGCTGCGTCACGCTCCTCGAAGAGGCGGTTCCCCTCGTTAAGCCCTTGATAGATGTTGTGAAAAGCGACGGTAGAGACTGGCATCATTAATACTTGGTGAAAACGCAGTCGAACTGGGCGAGGGGCCAATCGCGTTGCCCCTCGCTGTGGGAGAGGTCGTAGATCTGCGCCGGAGCAAAGCCGTAATCGTGCATGATCTGGAACAGGCGAATGTACTCGCCGTTGCCGCGGGCGTTGCGCACGAAGGAGATTTCCATGATGACGGAGTCGACCTTGGAGCGAAAGGTTTCCGGCCCCCCCTTGAGGATCTGCTGCTCGACCCCCTCGACGTCGATTTTCACGAGATCGATGTGCTCGATCCCCTGTTCGCGCACGAAGTCATCCAGGCGCACGAGGTCGATCCGCTCGGACTCCACTTCGGTGATGTGCGGGTTCATACGCCGGAACTCGTCGCTCAGCCCGAGCATGGAGTTCGCGCCGTGGAAGGAGGTGATATGCAGGTCGCCCTGTTTCTCCTCGTCGAAGAAACCGAGTTTGAAGGTCCGGGAACGGTCGGCGTACCCGGTCTTTGCGATGTTCGCGGTCAAGGCGGCGTAGGTCGAGGTGCAGGGTTCGAAGGAATAGACCGTAGCCTGGGGAAAGTAGTAGAGCATGAGCGACGACACGTCACCGACGTTTGCCCCGATGTCGAACACGGTGCGCAGGTTTCGGTTCATGCCACGCAACACGGGTCCGATCCCGGCGCGATTCGGTTGCACCAGGTCCAGGATCCCTTTACGCCAGGGATAGGGGATCATATCCGTAAAAGACTTGAAAGCACTCAATCGAGTTCTCCTTCTCTAACCGTTGACCTTTCATTAGGCCCTTGACGCTTCCTCTCAACAGAGCCGCATAGCTTACCGGCTCAAAAACACTAGAACCCTCTACAAAACCATCGTAATACCCGACAGATATTGAACATTGACTACGAGACCATCAACTTCCCACGAGAAATAATGCTATTCCGAACGCGCAGCCCTACTTCGGCGAGGGTGTCTTCATTATCGCAGCTGGCAATTGACAACAACGCGAGAAAATTATCGTTATTTCCTCCGCGATGTCATACATCGGAGAGCACATCTTCGTTATCGTCGCCGCAATTAACAACTTCGAGAAAAAAATATCGATATTTTTTTTGCGATAATGTTGTTCGGCAAGCGATTAACGATATTCCGGCGACGATGTTGTTAATCGCCGGCAAAATAACGATACTTTTTTTGCGATAACATTATTTGTCGAGCGATTAACGATATTCCGGCGACGATGTTGTTAATCGCCGGCAAAATAACGATACTTTTTTTGCGATAATGTTGTTCGGCGAGCAATTAACGATATTCCGGCGGCGATAACGTTAATCGCCCGACAAAATAACGATACTTTTTTTGCGATAACGTTATTTGTCGAGCGATTAACGATATTCCGGCGACGATGTCATACATTGCCGAGCACATCTTAGTTATCGCGGCAGCAATTAACAACATTACGAAAAAAGTATCGTTATTCTCTGCGCGATGTCGTACATCGGCAGGACGATCACGTTAATGACGAGTTCAACTAATGAAATCAGCTCCGCAATTTCATTAATCGCCTAACGCATAACGGAATCGGTGACGGCCTTATCTTTCCAATCTGGTGTTGTTGGGTACTTGGGCAGCAACTGGGAATAAATCCGCGGGAGGAAATCCTTGGTGGGGGTCTCTGCAGATTCTCCTAAGCGATGCGCCCTCCGTTTTGCTTATACATTCAATAACAGTTCTGTTTCTTGCCACGTGTTCGCGGGGACTAACTTTTTTAACCGGTGGCCCAGCCTGGCAGTTCTCCGTTATTTTTTATCAGGATCTTCGTCTGCCTCTTCGCCGTACCCGCTCTCACCTTCCTTGACGCTGAAGCCGTGGCGATGTGCCTCCGGATCGGACTTGTGGTCACTTAGATCCGCAGCCACGGTGGTCACTCGGCGGTCAAGCTTCGGGATATCCTTCTCTTTGAGTTCCGACTCCAACCGCTCCGTGTGCTCCGCGTGCATCTGCTGCCCCTCGATGACCACGTCGATCTTGCTATCCATCTCATGGAGGAACGTCAAGATCCTGCGTTCGGATGCATCTATGGAAGCATCCATCTTGCGGTCCATCCCCTCCAAGAATGCCACCATCCTTCGCTCGGACGCCTCCATCCTGCGGTCCATCGCTTCCAGGGCTCCCATGACCCTCCCTTCGGAGGCATCCATCCTGGCTTCCATCGCATCGAACCGGGCGTCCACCGTCTCAAACATGGCGTCGAACTTGGCTTCAACAGCGTCGATCTTAGTCCCTAGTCGTTCCTCAACGGCGTCGATCCTGGTGCCTAGTCGATCCTCGACATCATCGATCCTGGTGCCCAGTCGATCCTCGACATCGTCGATTTTCGTACCTAGACGATCCTCAACAGCGCCGATCTTGGTTTCTAGGATGTCGCGTTCGCTCTTTTCCATGGGTTTCCCCTCGCAAGCCAGCGCCAGAAAGTGCGGCACCTCAAGACCTTACGGGGCGCCACACCTTAAGTGTAACTCCTCCGGCACATTTCCGAAAGGCAACGGAGCAATCTCCACAATTCGCTACTTTGGCACCTCGCCTTCGTCCACCAAGTCGATGAGCATCTCATCTGCCAACTCCTGGCGATCGAGGTGGGGCGACATGTCTTCGATGGGACGGTTCACCACGAGCTTCGGGTTAACGCAGGTCATCTGCTCAAGCTTCACTTCCACAAAGGCCGGACCGGCAAGTGCCAAAGCCTCGGAGATTACGGTTTCGGCGCCTTCCATGGTGTCGATCACAAAGGACGGGACGCCGTAGGCCTCAGCGATCCGGACGAGGTCCGGGCAGCCGTACCCGACGACGGTGGATTGCTGCCGTCCGCCGAAGTACAGGTCCTGGAACTGCCGCACCATCCCCAGGCAGTTGTTATTGAGGACGAACATCTTCACCGGCAGCTTGTGGTTCACAATGGTGTCGAGATCCTGGATATTGACCTGGATGCCGCCGTCGCCGGAGAGAACGATCGCCTTCTCGGCAGGCGCCGCCTTGGCTGCCCCAAGCGCCGCGGGCAAGGCAAACCCCATCGCCCCCATGCCGCCGGAGATGAGCATGCGCTGGCGCTCCTTGAGACGGAAGGACTGCGCCGCCCACATCTGGTTCTGCCCGACATCGAGACAGACGATATCGCCGGGGGAACAGAGGGACGAGAGCAGCTCCATGAAGCGGTTCGGCTCGATGACCGGGAATTCGTTCTGGTTGGAGCGGGTCGGATAGCGCTCCCGGTACCGCTCGATCACCCCGTACCACGGGGACAGGTCGGGCTTTTGGTACGCAGCGAGTTCGGAGTTGAGCGCAACAAGGAGGTCCTTCACGTCGGCGTGGATGGCGAGTTCCACGGGCACCTTGGCGTTCAGCTCGACGGGATCGATGTCGACGTGAACCTTCTGCGCGGCCCGGCCGAAGGTGTCGGGGCGGGTGCCGGTCTGCCGGGAGTCGAGCCGGGCGCCGAGCACCAGGAGGAAGTCGCAGTTGGCCAGCGCCATGTTCGAGAAGCGGTTGCCGTACGCCCCGATCATCCCGAAGAAGGCGGGGTTGTCGTGGGATACGGCGTCGAGCCCCATGAGCGTGGCCACCAGCGGAGTGCCGCTCTTCCCGATGAATTCGGCAAGTTCGGCAGTTGCCCCGGCGGTACGGACACCTCCGCCTGCGAGGATCATCGGGCGCTTGGCGGCCTGCAACAGCGCACGGACCTGTTTAACCTGCTCGGACGAGACCACCGGTTTGACGAGCGCCAGGTGTTCAGGCGAGCCCAGGAAGGCCGGGAGGGTCGCGGGCTCGATCTGCGCCCGCTGCACGTTCATCGGGATGTCCAAAAGCGCCGGCCCGGGGCGACCGCTCTGCGCCAGGAACACCGCCTTCTCCAAGTGGTACCGGATGCTCTCGGGTTCGACGACCAGCTCCGCGTACTTGGTGAGCGGCTTGGCGACCGAGACGATGTCGGTCTCCTGGAAACCGATCTGACGGATCGGGCGGTCGAACTTGTACTCGTAGGTGTTCACCTGCCCGGTAATGAAGAGACAGGGGACCGAGTCGAACCAGCAGCTGCCGACGCCGGTGATCATGTTGAGCGCACCGGGGCCGCTGGTCGCCATGGCAACGCCGAGCTTGCCGTTGATCCGCGCGTAGGCCTCGGCGGCAAAGGCGCCGGCCTGCTCGTGGTGCACCGAGACACAGTTGATATCGTCGCGCGGGACGGTGGAATCGATCAGGTGGGTGATGGCGCCGCCGATGAACTCGAAGATCTCCGAGACCCCCTCCTCCACCAGAAAATCTATGACGTAATCAGACAGTTTCATAAAACTCCCCTGCAGTGTTTCAGTTAGCGGTACAGCGAAAGGTGCCCCCGCATCCAATCCACGGTCTTTTCAAGTCCCTCTGTCAGGCCGGTTTGCGGCTCCCAGTCGAGCAGCGCCTTGGCCTTGCCGATATCGGCCACCCAGCAGGTCGGTTCGACGCGCTGAGCGGCAACGCCTCCCCAGACGGCGCTCGCTCCGGTTCCGGCCAGGCGCTCTGCCAGCGCGGCCACCTCGCCGAGCGAGCTCTGGCTGCCACTGCCGACGTTGATGATCTCCCCACGAAGTTTCGCAAGCTCGTCCGTTTTCAGGTAGAGGTCGAGTACGTCGTCGATGTAGACCCAGTCGCGCACCGAGAGCGGAGTGGAGAGCCGTGGCGTCTCGCCGCGCAAGAGTGTCGCGAGCAGGTAGGGGATGAACCGTTTGGGATCGTCCCAGGGGCCGTACGGCGAGAAAAGCCTCAGGGTCACCACCGGCAACCCCTTCTGCAGCGCTTCGGATCGGCAGTGCAGCGAGGCAGCGACCTTGGAGACGCCGTAGTCGCCGAGCGGCTCCGGGATGTCCGCCTCACGCATCGGCTCCTTTTTGGTCCCGTACTCCGACGAGCTCCCGGTGTTGACGAAGCAGTCAAAGCCGACCTTCTCGCAGGCGCGCAAGAGGTTCATGGTCCCGGTGAGGTTGGCGGCGAAGATGGCGTCCGTATCGCGCTGGCTGGCAAAGCCGCCGTAGGTCGCCAGGTGGTAGACGATCTGCGGCTTCACCTCGGCCACCACCCGCTCCAAGGTCGCGGCGTCGGAGAGATCCACCACGTGCCGTACCACGCGGTCCTCGATCTCCGCCAGACGCCAGGTGTCGGACTGTGCCCGGGTCAGGATGTGGACCTCGCGCCCTAGTTCGACCAGGCGCCGCGTGAGCGCCCCGCCCACGAACCCGGTTGCCCCCGTCACCAGCGTGGTCATCTGGCCGCGAACTCCTTGAGGGTCGCCACCATGTACTCGAGCATCTCCGGCTTCATCCCCGGATAGACGCCGATCCAGAAGGTGTCGTTCATGATGCGGTCGGTCTCTTTGAGCTCGCCCACCACGCGGAACCCCGCGCCACTTTGCCGCATCTCGTCGAAGCAGGGGTGCTTTATGAGGTTCCCGGCGAAGAGCATGCGGGTCTGGATCCCCTTCCTCTCCAGGTGGTTCACCACCTCCTCGCGGCTAAAGCCCGCCTCCTTACGCACGGTGAGGAGGAAGCCGAACCAGGAGGGCTCGCTGTTTTCGGTCGGCTCGGGGAGCACGAAGCGGTCGGCAAGCCCGCTTAACCCGTCGCGCAGGAACTGCCAGTTGGCCCGGCGCGCGGCGACGAATCCGGAAAGCTTCTCGAGCTGCGCGCAGCCGATGGCCGCCTGCATGTCGGTCACCTTCAGGTTGTAGCCGAAGTGGGAGTAGACGTATTTGTGATCGTAGCCGTAGGGGAGCTCGCCGAAGCGCTGGGTGAAGCGGTTGCCGCAGGTGTTGTCGCGCCCCGAGGGGCACCAGCAGTCGCGCCCCCAGTCGCGGAACGATTCCACCAGGCGCTTCAGGGTAGTGTCGTTGGTGTAGACCGCGCCCCCCTCGCCCATCGTCATGTGGTGCGGCGGATAGAAGCTCGAGGTGCCGAGATCCCCCAGCGTCCCGGTGTAGTGCCAGTCCCCTTGGTGGAAGTAGCGCGAACCGAGCGCATCGCAGTTGTCCTCGATAAGCCACAGACCGTGCTTTTCGCAGAATACTTTGACGGCGCCGAGGTCAAAGGGGTTGCCCAGGGTGTGCGCGAGCATGACCGCCTTGGTCTTCTCGGAGCGCGCCGCCTCGAGCAGGGTGACGTCCACGTTGTAGGTGGGGAGCGCCACGTCCACGAAGACCGGAATCGCACCGTACTGGATGATGGGCGCAACTGTGGTCGGGAAGCCGGCGGCCACGGTGATGACCTCGTCGCCGCGCCTGATGCGCCGCTCGCCCAGCTTCGGCGAGGTGAGCGCCATGAAGGCCAGGAGGTTCGCCGAGGAGCCGGAGTTCACCAGGGAGGCGTGCTGCACGCCGAGGAACTCGGCGAACTCCTTTTCGAACTTCTCTGCGTAACGCCCGGTGGTGAGCCAGAAGTCGAGCGATGAGTCGATCAGGTTCGCCATCTCGCGCTCGTCGAAGACGCGGCCGCCGTAGGAGATGCGCTTACCCGGGGCAAACGGCTGCTCGGGCTTGTGCTTGAAGTTGTAGTAATCGACCGCGGCCTTGATGGCGGCCTCGCGGAGCTGTTTTTCCTGTTCTTTGGTGTCGTGCACGGTGGTTCCTCCGGGTTAGTTGCAGACAGTGGGACCAGCGGGTTGCCGCAAGCACATGGTCGCGGGCGGATCAAACGAGGAGCACGATGAGAAGCCAAGGCTTAGGGGTTGGGTACCGGTAGCGCCAGCCCCCTTCAGCTTGCTTCGTACTCCGCAATCTGCTGCAAGCAGACCTCGCGCAGATCAGCGCCGTCGCGGTAGGCCTGGGTCCAGGCGACGATGCTGTCGAGGGTGCGGGCCAACGACCAGCGCGGGGTCCAGCCCAACTCGTTGCGCGCCTTGGAGCAGTCGAGCTTTAGGTAGTGCGCCTCGTGCGGGTGGTCGCCTTCGTCGATCTGGTAGCCGGCTCCCCAGCCCCAGCCGGCGCAGAGCTTCTCCACGATCCAGCCCACCGGACGGGCATCTTCCTCGGCGGGACCGAAGTTGTAACCGGTGGCAAAGCGCACCCCTTCTTCGTAGAGTCGCTGCGCAAGCGTGAGGTACCCGGAAAGCGGCTCGAGCACGTGCTGCCAGGGACGGATGGCATGCGGATTGCGGATCTGCACCGCCTCGCCCGCCAGGATGGCCCTGATGCAGTCCGGGATCAGCCGGTCGCCCGCCCAGTCGCCGCCGCCGATGACGTTGCCGGCACGCGCCGTCGCGACCGCCACTCGGTGTTCCTGGTAACGTGCGGGGTTGAAGTACGAGGAGCGGTAGCTCGCGGTGACGAGCTCGGAGCACCCCTTCGAGTTGGAGTACGGATCGTACCCGCCCATCGGCTCGTTCTCGCGGTAGCCCCAGGCCCACTCGCGGTTTTCGTAGACCTTGTCGGTGGTAACGTTCACCACCGCGCGCACCGAGGGGCAGCTGCGCACCGCTTCCAAAAGGTGCACGGTTCCCATCACGTTGATCGCGTAGGTGTCGACGGGGATCTTGTACGAGTCGCGCACCAAAGGCTGGGCGGCCATGTGGATCACGATCTCGGGACGGGCCTGGGCGAGCTCCTCTTTGAGCCGCTCGAGGTCGCGCACGTCGGCGGTCACCGAGTGGACCAGCTGATCCACACGGGCGAGTTCGAAGAGGCTCGGGTCGGTGGGGGGATCCAGCGCGTATCCGGTTACCTTGGCTCCCAGGGTGTGCAACCAGAGCGAGAGCCAGGCACCCTTGAAGCCGGTGTGTCCGGTGAGAAAAACTCTTTTGCCTTGCCAGAAGGCGCGCATCGTTTCAGTTCTTTGATCCATTCGCTACCACAGCTTCCAAGGAGCGGTGCCGTTCTTCCAGAGCTCCTCCAGGTTGTTCTTGTCCCTCAGGGTGTCCATGGGCTGCCAGAAATCGTGGTGCTTGAAGGCCATGAGCTCACCGGTGGAGGCGAGCGTTTCCAGCGGTTCCTTCTCGAAGATGGTCGAGTCGCTGGCAATGAGGTCGAGCACCTCGGGCTGCAGCACGAAGAAGCCGGCGTTGATCCAGGCCCCGTCGCCGCGCGGTTTCTCCAGGAAGCTCGTCACCTGGTCCCCCTCCTGGATGCCGAGGGCGCCGAACTTGCCCGAGGGCTGGGTGGTGGTAAGGGTGGCCAGCTTGCCGTGCGACTTGTGGAAGGCTACCAGCTCCGGGATGTTCACGTTGCTGACGCCGTCGCCGTAGGTGAGCATGAACGGTTCGCCGTCCAGGTACTCCGCCACCCGCTTCACGCGGCCGCCGGTCATGGTTTCGGCCCCCGTGTCGACCAGCGTCACCTGCCAGGGTTCCGCGGTGTGCTGGTGGATGATGCGCTGGTTCGAGTTGCGGAAGTCAAAGGTCACGTCCGACTCGTGCAGGAAGTAGTGGGCGAAGTACTCCTTGATGGCGTACCCCTTGTAGCCCAGGCAGATCACGAAATCGTTGAACCCGAAGTGGGAGTAGATCTTCATGATGTGCCACAGGATCGGCCGTCCACCCACCTCGATCATCGGCTTGGGTTTGAGGTGTGACTCTTCGCTGATCCTGGTTCCGAAACCACCTGCCAGAATGACAACCTTCATCTGCGTCCTCCCCTCCTCTACCTACTAAATCTGCTCTTCGCGGCTTTGTTTCACCGGTTTGGCCACGAAGCGCGCATCTATTCTTTCATGCAGTGCAGCGTAATCTTCAAGGAGCGATTCCAGCCTCCCTTTCAGGTTTTCCAGCAGTACTTCGACACGATCCGTTTCCATCGAAACCTCGCAGCTTAGAATCTGGAATTGCAGGTTACTTCGAAGGTCTAACCTTTCTTACCGCTCACCTTTGAGCCAGAGGCACAGAAGACGGCCTCTGGGTCTGCCCCGAGCCGCAAGAGTTCTTCGCGCAACTGCTCTCCCCGCTTCAGTGAGGTGATCACGATGCGGTGGTTGCCGGAGAGGAGGCCGATGGCCGGCGTTACCACCTGGCGCCCCATGAACTTGCGTCCTGCGGGGCCGGCGTCCATGGCAAGCTCCAGCTCCATACCCACTTCGGTAAGCGAAAGGTAGGCGATCTCCGCTACCTCGTCGATGCCGCAGAAAGCGACCCCCTTGATGCCGTCCGCCGCAAGCTTGCGGAAGAGCTTCAGGTAGTCCTGTCGGGCGACGGTGTAGAGGCTGGTGAAGTAGCTTAGGTGCTGGTAGGCGAGGCGGCTTTTTTCGGCGAAACCCGATGGGGTGAGGAGGTAGGCGTAGCGATTTTTGGGGAAGCTGGTGACGCGAACGAAGCCCTTGGCGACCAGGTTCTTGATGTACGAGTTCACCAAGCCAAGAGCGATCCCCAGGCGCCGGGAGAGCTCCCGCTGCGAGAGCTGATCGGAAGCCGAGATCTCAGAGAGGAGCAGGAACGAACGATACGTATCGAGGACCTTTTCATCTTCTTTGTTCATTCGGCGAACATACAGGAAATGCAGTGTTTTATCAATAAAAAACCAAATTTAGCCACGGAGCCACCAAGCCTACGATGAGTTTCGCCGTTCCTTACCTCGCTCCTCAGCTTGAACGGCACGCGGTCCTGACAGGCCTGCCGTTCTCCGTGTGCTTGGTGGCTCCGTGGCTAACGAGCCTTGAGCAGTTTTCGGTAGATGCCGACCAGGGTCTTGCCTCTGGCCTGCCAGGAATGCTCCTTGACTGCCTTCTCGCGTCCTTCCCTGGCCAACTCCTCACGCAGTTCCCGATCGCCCGCAAGTCTCCCGATGGCATAGGCGAGTTCCCCCACATCCCCGAATTTCGCATAGAGCGCGGTCTCTCCCAGGATCTCCCGGTTCACCGGCGTGTCGAAGACGACGCTGGGTAACCCGCAGGCGAGATAGTTGAACAGTTTCCCGTTCGCCTCGGTCAAGGAGATCTTGGGAGACACCGCGACGTCGGCGAGGCTCAGATAAAGCGGCGCCTGGTCGTAGGGGATCCGTCCGGTGAAGGTCACCCGGTCGGAAACCCCAAACGCCTCGGCCTTCTCGCGATAGCCCCCCTCGGGAAAACCCATGATGAGAAAGTGCAGGTTCGCCCCCTGCTGCTTCAAAAGGGCGGCCGCCTCGAGCAAAAGGTCGACACCCTGGTAGCTGTTCAATAGCCCCAAGTACCCGACCACCGGCCGCCTGGCGGGAAGTCCCAGACGCTCCTTGAGCGCTGCCACCTCTGCGCGCGGCGCCGGGGCGAAGGACTCGGTATCCACTCCGTCGATGAGCGCCTGCACCTTCCCGGCAGGCACGCCGTCTTGTACCAGCAGGTCGACGGTGGGACCCGCGCTGGTCACGATGAAGTCCGAGCTGCGGTTGATCCAGCGCTCCAACATCTGGAAGCACTTCTGCAGCAGGGACCCCTTCTTCACGAAGCCGTGGTCGGTGATCTCTCCGGTCAGGCTCCCCTGGCAGTCGAACACCATGGGGACGCGCAACAGCATCTTCAAAAAGGCGCCGATGAAGGCCCCCTCGTGCAGGTGCGCGTGGATGAGCTGCGGCTTGAGGCTGCGCGCTACGCGCCAGGCCTTGAACAAAAGTAGGATGTCGAGGTAGGGCTTGTGCCAGGAAGGACCGGCCTCCAACTTCCCGTACCAGGGGATGCCGGGGATCCGGTCGATGGGGAAGCCGGGAAGGTCGCGCCCGATGTGGTAGGTCACCAGGCGCAACTCCACCCCCAAGGGGATGAGGGCGCGCGCCTCCTCGAGGATGCGCACGTGGCAGCCCCGGTCGGCGAAGAAGGGGGTGGGCGCCAGCACCAGGACTTTAATCGGTTCAGACAAAGTTGATCTTTTCCTTGATGTTGTAGATCGGCTTCCCCTGCGCCTCGTAGTAGGTGCGGGCGGAGAGCTCGGCCAAAAGTCCCAGCACGATGAACTGGACCCCCATGAAGAGCAGGAAGGCGGTGAGGATCAAAAGCGGGTTGCGGTTCATGCTGGTCTGCTCGAAGAACTTCATGTAGAGGGTCACCCCGCCGGTCAGGCAGCCGGCAAAGAGGGTGTAGATCCCCCAGCGCCCGAAGAGCTGGATCGGCTTCGTCGAGTAGGAGAGCAGGAACTTCACCGTCATCAGGTCGAGGATCACCTTCATGGTGCGCGAGATGCCGTACTTGCTCACGCCGTGCAGCCTTTCGTGGTGCCGGACCGGCATCTCGGTGACCCGCGCGCCGACCTGGTGGGCGAGTGCCGGGACGAAGCGGTGCATCTCGCCGTAGAGGTTCACGTCCTCGAGCACCTCGCGGCGGTAGGCCTTCAGGGTGCAGCCGTAGTCGTGCAGGTGTACGCCGGTCATGCGCGAGATGAAGCCGTTGGCGAGGATGGAGGGGAGCCGGCGGTTGATAAAGGTGTCCTTGCGGTCCTTGCGCCAGCCGGAGACCACGTCGTACCCCTCGTCGATGCGCGCGAGCAAAAGCGGGATGTCCAGGGGGTCGTTTTGCAGGTCGCCGTCCATCGGGATGACGACGCGGCCGGTGGCGTTGTCGAAGCCGGCGGCCATGGCGGCGGTCTGGCCGAAGTTGCGGCGCAGCTTCACCACCTTGACGCGCGGGTCCTGGCTGGCTGCCAGTTTCAGACCGGCATAGGAGTTGTCGGAAGAGCCGTCATCGACCAGGATGAGCTCGTAGTCGAGACCGGTGTCGGCGAGCGCCTCGCTGATACGGGCATGCAGGACGGGGACGTTGTCCTCTTCGTTGTAAATGGGCACTACAATACTGAGATCCACAAGACACTCCAATTCGTAAAATCAGAACCTACTTCGCCACGGAGAGCACGGAGAAAAACCGAAACCTGAGACCTTGAGCCGTTTTCTGAGGCTTGAGATGTTCTCCGCGAGCTCCGTGCCGTGGCAAAAAAACGCAGTTAAAGCTTATCGGCAAAACGCTTCACGCACTTAACCTCAATCCCGCTCGCGTCGCAGACCTGGCGCCTGAAGCGCGGACGCAGGAGCCCCACCAGGGTCCCCGCGCCGTACACCAGGTGCAACGCCGGATACACCAGGATAAGCCACGGGAAAAGCCGCCAGTCGCGCCCGCTCCAGGCCCCCGCCACGCTCGCCGCCATCATGAGGGCCAGGTAGCACAGAAACGGAAAGGCGAACTCCAGGGTCCCAAAGGGGAGCAGCAGCAGGTACAAAAACAGCAGCGCCGGCGCAAACGACACCGGCTTCAGCTTCCCGGCAATGACCGTCTGCTCGCCGCGCCCGCGCCCGTACCCGAACATCTGCCTCAGGTAGGCGCGAAAGGTGGCGCGCTGGCTCCGCTCGACGGCAAGCTCGGGATCGTGCACCAGGTGATACCCCTCGCGCTGCAGCCGGTCCATGAGCTCGTTCTCTTCGTTGGGGTAGAGCCGCTCGTCCAACCCTCCCTGTTCCAGGTAGACCTCGCGCCGGAAACTCAGGTTGCACAGGATAAGCTCGCTGTCGCTGGTGACGCGCGGCTCGCCCGCCTTGCGGTAGCGGTTGCGCACCCCGCCGCCACCGACCACGGAGGCGAAGGCGGAACCGATGGCGCGCTGCAAGGGGGTGTCGGTAGCGGGGGTAAGCGACGGCCCCCCGACCGCTGCCACCTTGGGGTCCGCGTAGTGCTCCACCGCTCGCTCCAGGAAACCGGCCGTTACCTGGGAATCGTCATCGAGGAAGAACAGGATCTCCCCCGAGGCCTTTTGGGCTGCCTGGTTCCGCTGCGCGCTCGGGAGGCAGCCGTAGGCCACCAGGACCTCGAACAGCCCGGAAGGGTAGTTCACCCCTTTGAGCCCCGCAAGTGCCCGGACGTCGCCGCCGGGCTTTCGGGGAATGATGATGGAGACCTTGGGAAAATTCATCGGAATGAAACGGAGGCGCCGCTCGCGGCCTTCCGTTAGTTCTCCACAGCCTTGGCGCGGTCGTAGCGGAAGGTGCGGTGGCACCCAACCGAACAGCCGCCACCGGTGGGCGTCGTGTCGAAGCGGATCGGGATGTCCCAGGCGCCAAAGCCGGGGGCCTTGGGATAGATCAACCGGTCCTGCGCTGAGGCGTGCGGACTGTGGCACATCCGGCAGGAGCGTCCCTTGCCGGGCTTGTTGACGTGCACCGCATGCAGGTTGCGCGTGCCGTTACGGAAGTTGGTCGCCTTGTCGGTGACGCTCTCCAGGACCAGGGCCGGCTTGTGGCAGGTGAAGCAGAGCGGGAAGGCGTCTTCGGAAAAGGGACGGTACAGGACGGTCGGCAGGTCGGCCTTCAGGATCTTCCGGTAGGACGAGCCGTGCACGGCATGGCAGCCGACGCAGTCGCCGCTGGCCACCGGCTTGTGCACGGACTTCCCCACGGCGAGCTTGGGATCGTGGCAGGCGAAGCAGAGCTGGGAGCCGGACTTTTTCAAAAGCGAGCGGGTTTCGGACTGGTGGGCGTCGTGACAGGAGAGGCATTCCCCCTTGGCGACCGGCGGGTGGCCGTGGCTTGCACCGGTGAAACGCTCTTTGGGGTGGCAGCGGAAGCAGAGGACCGGTACGGCATCCTTTAAGAGTGCCTTGTTCTCCGAGACGTGCGGCTGGTGGCAATCGTAGCACTTCCCCTCGGCTACCGGCTTGTGCAGCATCGGCTTGTCGGCCTTCAAGAGGGTGGTGTGGCAGGTAAGGCAGAGCTTTTCCTTCTGGACGACAAACCCCATGCTCCCCTTCCCCAGCGGGTGATCGTCGGATAACTGCTCGTGACACCTCAGGCACTCGCCCTCTGCCGCCGGGCGATGGGGCACCTTCCCTTCGGCGAGCCCGCGATGGCAGGCACTGCACTTGAAAGGCTCCGCCCCGGCCAAGACCGGGGCGAAGCATGCGGCGAACAGGAAGAGTGCGGCTACCAGATGTACGCTGCGGGACTGAGGCATGGCGTCAAACGGCCCCTCTGGCAAGACTACTTGCCGTAGCTGTGCAGACCGGACAGGAACAGGTTCACCCCGAGGTAGCAGAAGATGGTCGCAGCGAAGCCGATCACCGAGAGGATTGCGGCGCGACGGCCGACCCAGCCGCGGGTGATGCGGGCGTGCAGGAAGGCGGCGTAGACGAACCAGACGATGAGGGACCAGGTTTCCTTCGGGTCCCAGCTCCAGTAGGTGCCCCAGGCGTAGTTGGCCCAGGCGGCGCCGGTCACGATCCCCAGGGTCAAAAGCGGGAAGCCGATCATGATCGCCTTGTAGTTGAGGTCGTCCAGCACCTTGATGGCCGGGAACATGGAGAGGAGCCCCCCCGCCGGAGCCGAGTTGCCGCCTTCCATCTTGTCGCGGATCAGGTACATGATCGAGATGCCGCAGGCGACCGCGAAGGCGGCGTAGCCCAGGAAGCAGGTGATGACGTGGTACATGAGCCAGTTGCTCTGCAGGGCCGGAACCAGGGGCTCGATGTTGTTATCCAGGCTGAGCTGCGCCCACGCCATGCCGAAGAGGGCAAAGGGGACCACGAAGGCGCCCACCGCACGGTACTTGTACCTGAAGTCGATGATCAGGAAGATGAGGATGATGGTCCAGGAGAAGAAGACCACCGATTCGTACAGGTTGGAAAGCGGCGCGTGGCCGTGCCCCTGGTCGTAGGACTCCTTCCAGCGCAGCGCGATGGCCGCGGTCTGCGCGACGAAACCAAAGAGCGCGGCGTAGGTGCCGGCCAAACCGACCGCCTTGGCTTTGGAAGCCAGGAAGGCGAAGAATATGCAGGTCGAAACCATGTAGGTGACCATGGTGATGTTGAACAACATGGAACTGGACATACGTTAGTACCCTCCGGTGTAGTCAGTTGACAGTTGAAGGGGGTCAAACCCCCCGGAGACTTATCATTTAAGCTTCTGGACCAGTTCGTCGAAGGCCAGTTCGAAACCAGTGGGGTTCTTGCTGGCGGAACCGGCCAGGGTCACCGCGCCGTCGGAGACCCGCGCCCAGATGCGTTTATGCGACATGAAGAAGGCCATGATGATGCCGACGACCATCAGGAAGCAGCCGAACCAGACCACCCAGACGCCGGGGTCCTTGGCGACCTGCAGACCGGTGTAGAACTTCTGGTCCAGGCCGTCCATGGTGATGATCAGGTCGCCGCCGTGCTGCGCGTTGAAGGCTTCGTACTTCTCGCTCAGGATCACGAAGGGCTGGGGCTTGCCGCCGGCCGGGGTGAACTCGACCTGGGCGCCGGGGCCGTCGAAATCCTTCATGAAGGGACGTACGTCCGCGGTGGCTTCCATGATGGAGAGGAAGGCACCGCCGGGAAGGGTCAGGCGCTCGCCCTGGCGGGCGGTCAGCTTGAGGGGTGCCCCGCCTTTGCGGTCACGCACCGAGATGTGGTAGACGACCCCCTCGTCGGACTGGCCGTAGCTCGACTGGTAGAAGGTGATCCCCTTGTAGGTGAGCGGCTCGTTCACGATGGTCGGGACGTTCACGTAACCCGGCACCGGCTTGCCGTTCTCCAGGACGGTCAGGATGCTCTTGAACTCCTTGGGCGCACCGGTGTCGTAGAAGGAGACCGAGAACTTCTCGCAGCGCACGCTGTAGCCCAGGTTGACGATCTTGCCGCTGCGGGTCTGCACCTCGCCGATGCTCCCCCCCTCGGGGATGTTCACGTACCCCTTGTAGCCGAAGAAGGAACCGACCAAGGCGCCGATGAAGACGATGATGATGGAGAAGTGCACCACGTAGACCCCGAGTCTCGAGAGCCGGGCCTTCTCGGCGAAGAGGTGGTACTCGCCGTCCTTCTCGGTGATGACCGGGTTGGCGAACTCGGACTTGAGGAACTCGGCCATCTTGTCCTTGAGCTGCGCCTTGGAGCCGGAGATCTTCAGCTCCTTCACGGTGGAAAGCGACTTCTCGAAGCGCTCGTCCAGGACCAGCACCGGCTCGAACACGGTCTTCCAGACGCGGGGGAGCCGTTTGATCGAGCAGCAGATCAGGTTCAGGGTAAGCAGGTAGAGCAGCAGGATGAACCACCAGGAGTGGTACATGTCGAAGAAGCCCAGTGCCGAGTAGATGCGGATCTTGGTTTCGCTCAGGGTGGCGAGGTATTCGCGCGACGGTCCCTGCATGACGACCGTACCGATGATCGAGGTGAGTGCGAGGCCGATGAGGAGGAAGATGCTGAGTTTCAAGGAGCAGAAGAAGTCCCAGACCTTATACGCGAAGCTGTTTTTATTCGTTGTCAAGGCAGTCTCCCAAAGAGGTTATGTGCTGCTACAGCTGAATCAAGCTTGCCATTATAGTCAAATTGCAAAGAAGCGCAAAAGAAAAATTCCGGAGCTTCTCATACAACGCAAAAAAGGGATAACAGCTTGAGCTGCTATCCCTTTTCTTCCTGCTTACCCTTGTGGGGGATTACTTCTTGTGGCACTCACCGCACTTGGTCGGGCCGGCTTTCTTGTCTGCATGGCAGCCTTTGCAGAGCTTGTGAGCCACGTCCTTGTCGATGGCGATCTTAGCGGGAGCGCCCTCGTGGCAGGCTTTGCACTCCATCTTGGTGCTGTGTGCCTTGTGGTTGAAGGTCACGTTGCCGTTTTTAGCGGGGTACACCACGGAATCCGCAGCGAAGGCGGACACAGCAAAAGCGAGCGTCAAAGCTACTGCAGCAACAATTTTCTTCATTAGCTTTCCCTCCATAGGTAATTGATATGCGGAGAAAGTATACAAGCCCGTGCTGGTTGTCAAGCAAAAAGGCCGCAAATGCTACGTTTAATGGGCTTTTGCGGCCTGGAGAGCCGCATCTTTTTGTTCCACCTCGGCGGCCATTTTGTCGCGGTAGGCGACGAACTTGGCGGCGAAGTCCGGGTGCTGCAGTGCGAGGATCTGGACGGCGAAGAGACCGGCGTTTTTGGCGCCGGCCTTGCCGATGGCCATGGTGGCGACCGGGATGCCGCCCGGCATCTGGACCATGGCGTAGAGGGCGTCGATGCCGGAGAGTGCGCCGCCCCCCATGGGGACGCCGATGACCGGCAGGGTGGTTTCCGCGGCGATGACGCCGGCCAAGTGGGCGGCCATGCCGGCTGCGGCGATGATGAGCTTCACGCCGCGGTCCGCGGCCTCGGCGGCGAGCTGCGCCGTGCGTTTGGGGGAGCGGTGCGCCGAGGAGATGCGCATCTCGAAGGGGACGCCGAAGTCGGTGAGGATCTTGGCCGCCTCCTCCATGGTGGGGAGGTCGGAATCGCTGCCCATGACGATAAGAACGAGGGGATTGCTCATAGGTATCACTCCTTGAAAATCAAAAGCGGCCCCGCGTCAAAAAGGGCTGTTTCGGTTTACCGGTTCACGGCTTTGGCGCCGATGTCTTTACGGTAGTGCACTTCGGGCCAGGAGATCTTCGCCACCCCCTGGTAGGCCCGCTCGATCGCCTCGGGCACGGTAGTGCCCAGCGCCGTTACCCCCAAGACGCGGCCGCCGTTGGTGAGGATCCCGCCCTGGTCGCTCTTGGTGCCGGCATGGAACACCACCAGGTCCTCGACCTGAGCAGCCTCGCCCAAACCGGAGATCCGGTCTCCCTTCTTGTAGTCGCCGGGATATCCCCCTGCCGCCATCACGACGCAGACGGCCGCCTTGTCGTGCCACTCGATCTCGACACCGGAGAGGTCCCCGTCGGCGACCGCCAGAAGCACCGGCACGATGTCGGACTTCATGCGCATCAAAAGCGGCTGGCACTCCGGGTCGCCGAAACGGGCGTTGAACTCGAGGGTCTTCACGCTTTCCCCGTCGATCATGAGCCCGGCGTAGAGCACCCCCTTGTAGGTACGCCCCTCGGCCGCCAGGCCATCGACGGTGCGCCGCATCACCTCGGCCATCGCCTTCTCGTGGATGGCGGGTGTCACTACCGGGGCGGGGGAGTAGGCCCCCATGCCGCCGGTGTTGGGCCCCTGGTCGCCGTCGAAGACCGCCTTGTGGTCCTGGGCGCTCGCCAGCGGGATGATGTTCTTGCCGTCGGTGAAGGCGAGGAAGGAGGCCTCCTCCCCTTTCAGGAACTCCTCGACGACCACGCGGGAACCGGCCGAGCCGAAGGCGTTGCCGGAGAGCATGTCGGTTACCGCGGCCACCGCCTCCTCGCGGTTCTGGGCGATGATCACCCCTTTGCCCGCGGCGAGCCCGTCGGCCTTGATGACGATGGGGATGCCGGTCTGATCGATGAAGGCGATCGCCTTGTCCACCTCGGTGAAGACGCCGTAGGCCGCGGTCGGGACCTGGTACTTGTGCATGAGGTCCTTGGAGAACGCCTTGCTCGCCTCGATGAGAGCGGCGTTCTTGCGGGCGCCGAAGACCTTCAGGCCGTTCTCCTCGAAGAGGTCGACGAGCCCAAGCGACAGCGGCAGCTCCGGGCCGACCACGGTGAGTCCGATCTCTTTTCCCTTGGCAAAGGCCAGAAGCGCCGGCAGGTCGTCCACGGCGATGTTCACGTTCTCGGCAAGCTGCGCGGTGCCGGGGTTCCCCGGGGCGCAGTACAGCTTCTCAACCAGCGGGGACTGGGCGATTTTCCAGACCAACGCGTGCTCCCTGCCGCCACTCCCTATTACCAGAATGTTCATGACTTCTCCTTTAAAGGCAGGGGCTAGGGACCAGGGGCTGGGGACTGGAAAAAACCGGAAACGAATCGGTTCTCTAGCCCCTGGTCCCTAGTCCCTAGTCCCCGATTCTTAGTGCCTGAAGTGCCTCATCGAGGTGAACACCATGGCGATGTTGTGCTCGTCGGCGGCGGCGATGACCTCGGCGTCGCGCATGCTGCCGCCGGGCTGGATCACCGCGGTGATGCCGGCTGCCGCGGCGTTGTCCAGACCGTCACGGAACGGGAAGAAGGCGTCGGAAGCCATCACGGCACCCTGTACCGGGATCCCGGCGTGCTCCGCCTTGATGGCGGCGATGCGCGCCGAGTTGACCCGGCTCATCTGGCCGGCGCCCACCCCGACGGTGGAGTTGCCCCGTGCGTAGACGATGGCGTTGGACTTCACGAACTTCGCGACGCGCCAGGCGAAGAGCAGGTCTTCCATCTCCTTGTCGGACGGGCTTCTCTTGGTTACCACCTTGAGCTGCTCGAAGAGCGCCAGGTCGGCGTCCTGCACCAGGATGCCGCCGTTGACGCGCTTGAAATCGAGACGGGCAGCCGGGGTCTCGGGCCAGAAGCCGCACTCCAGAAGGCGTACGTTCTTCTTGGCGGCAACCACCTCGCCGGCAGCCTCGGAGACCTTGGGTGCGATGATCACCTCGACGAACTGGCGATCCACGATGGTGCGCGCGGTGATCTCGTCCAGTTCACGGTTGAAGGCGATGATGCCGCCGAAGGCGGACTCGGTGTCGGTCTGGTAGGCAGCCTCGTAGGCCTCGAGGATGTTGGCGCCCAGGGCGACGCCGCAGGGGTTCGCGTGCTTTACGATGACGCAAGCCGGCCCTTCGCTGAACTGCTTCACGCACTCGAGCGCGGCATCGGTGTCGGCGATGTTGTTGTAGGAGAGCTCTTTCCCCTGGAGTTGGCGCGCGGTGGAGATGGAGGCCTCCTTGGCCCCCTTCTCGACGTAGAAGGCGCCGCCTTGGTGCGGGTTCTCGCCGTAGCGCATCCCCTGGGCCAGCTGGTACTGCATGGTGAGGGTCTGCGGGTAGGGAGCGACTTCCGCGCCGAGGCGCGCGCCGAGCCAGTTGGAGATGGCGCCGTCGTAGGCCGCGGTGTGCTGGTAGACCTTGACCGCCAGGCGGAAGTTGGTCTCGCGGGAGACCGCCCCGCCCGATGCCTGCATCTCGTCGAGCACCGCCTGGTAGTCAACGTGGTCGACGATGACGGTGACGTCGCGGTTGTTCTTGGCGGCGGAGCGCAGCATGGTCGGGCCGCCGATGTCGATGTTCTCGATGGCGTCTTCCATGGTGCAGTCTTCCTTGGCCACGGTCGCTTCGAACGGGTAGAGGTTCACCACCACCATGTCGATCGGTTCGATGCCGTGCTCCTGCATCTTGGCGACGTGTGCGGGGTTCTCGCGCATCCCGAGGATGCCGCCGTGCACCTTCGGGTGCAGGGTTTTCACGCGACCGTCCAGCATCTCCGGGAACCCGGTGAACTCCGAGACGTCCTTGACCGGGATGCCGGCGTCGCGCAAAAGCTTCGCGGTGCCGCCGGTGGAGAGGATCTCGACGCCGTACCCGGAGAGGGCCCGGGCGAAATCGAGCACGCCGGTCTTTTCCGATACGCTGATGAGCGCGCGACCAATCTTTGCCATATAAAGCTCCTTTTTTACCTGATGATGTAGACCAAAATCGAAAAAGCGCTGGTGCCAGGGAGACACGGAGCGCACGGAGAAAAGCGAAGACAGTCAAGCGACTCAACACAGAGGACACTGAGGGAAACCCGAGAGTGTCACCGAGGAAAAACCTGAAGTAGGTTTTGCTGCCTTACTGTGTTCCAGGCATCGAGCGGGAAGACGTGAGCCACCGGAGACTTTTCTCGCCATTCTCCGTGTGCTCCGTGCCTCCGTGGCACAGCCTGCCGTTAGTCGAAATTCAGGTTGGCGAGGAAGCGTTTCTCGAAGGCGGCGGTCCCGGATAAGGGGAGCACCTTGATTCCGGCGCTGAACTCTTCCAGCGCCCTCTCCCCCTCCGGCTCCAGCAAAAAGCGCTCGACACCGCAGAGGGCACCTTCCCTGATAAAACCCGAGACTATTACCATGTTTTTGTTGAAAACTCCAACGGTTTTTAGGACCTGCGGCGCCAAGACGGCACCGAACGAACCGGTCAGAACGACCCGCGTAAGGGTCTCGAAACCAAGGCCGGCCCGGGCCAGCAGGATCTCCATCCCGGCCTTCAGCGCACCCTTGGCGAGTTGCAGGGCCCGGATGTCCTCCTGGCTGAGGTAGACGGTCGCCTTGGCGTCGCGGTGCAGCACAAAGGCGGTGCCCCCCTCGACCTCCTGGATCCGGTTCGCCAGGTTGGAACCGATCTCCCCGGGAGCCTTGATCCGCCCGGTAGGATCGATCACGCCAGCTTCCAAAAGCGCCGCGACCGCCTCAAGCACACCGGACCCGCAGATGCCGCGCGCCGGAGCGCCGCCGATGGTGGCAAGTTTCAGCCGGTCCCCCTCAAGGGAGACTCCGGCGATGGCGCCGGGGAGCGCGGCCATGCCGCAACTGAGATTCCCCCCTTCGAAGGCGGGACCGGCGGCCGCGGAGGTCGCCAGGTAGCGCTCCCCGTCGAAGATCGCCATCTCGGCGTTGGTCCCCAGGTCGAGGTAGAGGGTGCCGGGGCGCGCGCTGTCGCGGCAGCCGTAGAGAAAGGCGACCAGGTCGCCGCCGACAAAGCCGCTGGGAAGGGGAAACAGGAACGCCGGCAGGTCGCGCCGCCACCCGAGTTCTCCGGTGGCTGCCTCGCGGGCGCTTTTGAACTGGGGACGAAACGGGGGATAGGCAAGCGACGCGGAAGGAAGCCCCAGCGCGATCTGCTCCATGGCCGGATTCCCGGCAAGGGCCACCCGAGTGAACTGCTGCGGCCAGGCGCCGACACGCGCCAAAAGCTCCTCGGCCATCCGTTCCATCTCGGCGGCGAGGGTCTCCTTCAGGGCAGCAAGGACAAGAGGATCGGCGGCCGCCTGGAGGCGGGAGAGGACATCGGCTCCCCAGGGGCGCTGCGGGTTCAACGAGGAGGTTGCTGCAAGCCGCGCGCCCGTGGCGAGATCGACCAGGGACGCGGCTATGGTGGTGGTACCGAGGTCGAAGGCGACCGCGAGGGGATTAGTAGAAGTCAAGGAAGCTTCCGTCATGGGGTTCCACGACCCCGATGCAGGCGGCAAAGCCCCCCGCGTCCGCGCTGCGCGCCAGGAACTCCTTGGCGCCCTCGGGAGGCAGGGCGATGAGCAGCCCTCCGGAGGTCTGGGGGTCGAAAAGCGGCAGGAGCCGATCACCTACCAGGCCGGAGACGAGGTGCGAGTAGTGGTCTCGGTTTCGGTAGCAGCCGGCGGGGATCAGGCCGTCCATGATCAGCGCCTCGAGGCCGGGGAGGACGGGAACCTGGTCCAGCTCGATCCGGAAGGTGACGTTGGCCCCCACGGCCATCTCGCAGGCGTGCCCGATGAAGCCGAAGCCGGTGACGTCGGTGGCGGCAGTCGCGCCGGCGGCCAGCATCCGTTCGGCGGCAGCGGCGTTTAACTGGGTCATCCAGCGTATCGCCTCGGCCTCCAGTGCCTCGGGTATCATCTCGGCCTTGATGGCGGTCGACACGATGCCGGTTCCCAGCGGCTTGGTGAGCACCAGCAAGTCGCCCGGCCGGGCGGTGGAGTTGCGCACCAGGCGCGCCGGGTCGATGAGCCCGGTGACCGCCAGGCCGTACTTAAGCTCCTGGTCCTCGACCGTGTGGCCGCCCACCAGGCAGGCGCCCGCCTCCCTGAGCGCGTCCGAGCCGCCAGCGAGGATGGCGGCCAAGACCGAGTTGGGGAGCGAGCAGGCCGGGAAGAAGGCGAGGTTCATCGCCGTGACCGGTTTGCCCCCCATGGCGTAGACGTCGGAGAGTGCGTTTGCCGCGGCGATGCGGCCGAAGTTGAACGGGTCGTCCACCAGCGGGGTGATGATGTCGGTGGTCTCCACCAGGGCGAGGCTCTCCCCTATGCGGTACACCCCCGCATCCTCGGCCCCCTCCACCCCCACGATCAGGTTCGGGTCATCCGAGCGAGTCAAATCGGCAATGGCTTCTTCCAGGCCCGCCGGGCCCAGCTTGGCGGCTCAACCGGCCGCCTGCACCATCTGGGTGAGCCTGATTTTTTCCGGCATGGTTGGTGTCCTTTTGTTCATCGGTCCGATCAGTCGGATCGGTTCGATCTTGCGTGCTACCTCAGGTAGATGCGCGGCACCCTCTTGCTGATGCCGCAGAAGATCTCGTAGGGGATGGTGCCGGCTGCCTCGGCGAGCTCCTCGGCGCTGATGCACCCCCCCATCGGGTCCGGCCCCAAGAGGGTCACTTCGTCCCCCACGGCTACCCCGGCGATGTCGGTCACGTCGAGCATGATCCAGTCCATGCAGACCGTCCCCGCGACCCGCGCCCTTTTCCCGCGCACCAAGGCCTCGCCCTTGTTGGTGAGCGAGCGGCTGTAGCCGTCGGCGTAACCGATGGGGACGCTGGCGATGAGCCGCTTTTCCTGCGCGGTGTAGCGCCTGCCGTAACTGATGCTGGTCCCCGGCTCCACCCACTTGAGCATCGCCACCACGCTTTTCAGGCGCATGACCGGCTTCAGGGCCGCCATTCCGTGGAAGTCGGGGGACGGGAGCACCCCGTACATGGTGATCCCCGGGCGGATCAGGTTGCAAAAGGGGAGCTCGAGGGAGAGAGCCGCCGCGCTGTTGGCGATGTGCACGTAGCCCGGGGCGAAACCGGCGGCCTTTGCGTGCTTCAAGGCGTTGGTGAAATACTCCACCTGGCGCTGGGTGTACTCTTTGCCGTCCTCGTCCAGCTCGTCGGCCGAGGCGAAGTGGGAGAAGATCCCCTCCAGCTCGATGTTCTTGAACCCTTTCAGGGCCCCGAAGAAGGCCTCCGACTCATGGTGGGAGATCCCCAGGCGCCCCATGCCGGTGTCGATCTTCACGTGGATCTTCGCCTTGCGGTAGAGCTTGCCGGCCGCGTCGTTGAGCGCCTGCACCTGCTCCAGGGTGAATACCGCCGTGGAGATGTTGAACCCGACGCACTTGCGCTCCTGGCCGGGATAGATCCCCCCAAGGATCAGGATCGGGCGGTCGATGCCGCTTTTCCTGAGCTGGATCCCCTCGGCCAGGAAGGCGACCCCGAAGGCGGTGACCCCCAGGGACTCGAGCTCCTGGGCGATGTCCATGAAGCCGTGGCCGTAGGCGTCGGCCTTCACCACGGCGAGCACGCCGCACCCTTTGGGTTTGCTCTTGGTGATGACAGAAAAGTTGTGACGCAGCGCTGCCAGATCTATTTCGGCGACCGTGGGACGACTGTCCATAGTACCTGCCACATCTCATTGAGAGTTGGAGTTGAAACGCCCCGGGCGAAACTCACCCCGGGGCGTTGGTCATTAAGGGGATATCTACCATTTCTGAGTGCCGCTGTAAAGGCAAAAACCTGAAATCTGTTGACTTTACGACGTGTATACTTTAACGTTGTCCGTCAGCCAGCTGGGGGAGTTCGCACGAACTGAGACAGGCGATGCCTGAGACCCTTTGAACCTGATCCGGGTAAAACCGGCGTAGGGAAGCGGCGCGCACTCCGTCCATCCAGACCCCGGAGCCGTGACCCTTTTCCGTCACGGCTTTTTTTCGTTTGAAAAGGCTTTTTGCCACGGAGACACGGAGCACACGGAGAAAACCTGAAACCGGGAAAGGACGGTTGGAAACCTCGCCTCTGCTCTTTCCTTGTTCAGGTTCTCTCGCCTAACGTTTAGGCTTTGGGTTTTTCTCCGTGACCTCCGTGCCTCCGTGGCGATAGTTTCTAAAGGAATGCCGTGCTCAAACTCGTGGTCGACCATAGCGCGAAGCAGAACCAGATAAGCGGCCTGTACCTGATCACGGACCAGGGCGAGCGCCTCTTGGAACGGGTGCGCGAGGCGCTTTCCTGCGGGGTGAGCGTCCTGCAGTACCGCGACAAGGTGCGCGAGTACCGCGAACGCCTGATGATCGGCGCGGAGCTCAAGGCGATCTGCGCCCGCTTCAAGGTCTGCTTCATCGTCAACGACGACTTGGAACTCGCCCACGCCCTCGACGCCGACGGCGTCCACCTGGGACAGGACGACGGCGACCCGGCCCAGGCCCGCGCGGCGCTCGGCCCCGGCAAGATCATCGGGGTCTCCACCCACTCGCTGGAAGAGGCACTCACCGCCCAGGAGGCCGGGGCGGACTACGTAGGCTACGGCGCCATCTACCCCACCGCCAGCAAGGAGGTTCCCGCCGTCCGCGGCCCCGAGGGGATCGCGCTCCTGAAGCGGGAGCTCTCGATCCCGGTGGTGGCGATAGGCGGCATCAACCGGGACAACGCGGGCGCCGTCATCGACCAGGGTGCCGACGCGGTCGCGGTGATCTCCGCGATCCTCTCCAACCGCACTCCCGGAATCGCCGCCACCGAAATGGCGCTTCTCTTCAACCGGCGCGCCCCCTACCCGCGCGGCTCGGTGCTCACCGTGGCGGGCTCGGATTCGGGCGGGGGCGCCGGGATCCAGGGGGACCTGAAGACCATCACGCTCCTGGGGAGCTACGCCGCGAGCGCCATTGCCGCCCTCACGGCCCAGAACTCGCGCGGGGTCTCCTCCGTCGAACCGGTCTCCGCCAAGTTCCTCGCCGAGCAGCTCGACGCGGTGCTCTCGGACCTGCCGGTGGACGTGGTCAAGATCGGCATGCTCTTCGCGCCGGAAAACGCCGAGGTGCTGGCCGACCAGCTCCTGGCGCACCGGATTAGGATCAGCGTGCTCGACCCGGTGATGAGCGCCAAGGGGGGGGCTTCGCTCCTGGCAGACGAGGCGCTCGCGGTTTTGAAGCGGCGCCTGATCCCGCTTTGCTACCTGATCACCCCGAACATCCCGGAGGCCGAGCGGCTCACCGGCCTCCCCATCGTCGACGGTGCCGGGATGGAGCTCGCCGCGCGCACCCTGCACCTCATGGGCGCCCGCAACGTGCTCGTCAAGGGTGGGCACCAAAACGAGGGGGAGGTGACCGACCTCCTCTTCGACGGTGTCAGCTTCACCCGCTTCTCTGCGCCGCGCACCCTGACCCGGCACACCCACGGCACCGGTTGCGCCCTGGCCTCGGCCATCGCAAGCTACCTGGCGCAAGGGGAGCCGCTGCCGGTCGCCGTGGAGCGCGCCAAACAGTTCATCACCCGGGCCATCAAGTTCTCCCACCCCATGGGGCGGGGGCACGGCCCCGTCAATCACTACCTGGCAGCCAAAGATCCATCCGAGGCCTAAGGACTCGGCATTCAACGAGGAGTAGCCATGACCCAGCTCGAAAACGCCCGCAAGGGGATCATCACCGACAAGATGCGCCAGGCCGCCCAAGCCGAAGGGGTGGAGCCCGAATTCATCCGGGCCGGCATCGCGGCAGGCAACATCATCATCTGCCACAACATAAAGCACGCAAACGGCACCCCGCTTGCCGTCGGCAAGGGCCTTAGGACCAAGGTGAACGCCAACATCGGCAGCTCGGCCGACGACCTCAGCATCGACAAGGAGCTCGAGAAGGCCCGCGTGGCGGTGGCGGCCGGCGCCGACGCCCTCATGGACCTCTCCACCGGCGGCCCCGTGGACGAGATCCGGCGCGCCATCATCGCCGAGACCCCGGCCTGCATCGGCACGGTCCCCCTCTACCAGGCGGCGCTCGACGCGGTGCGCACCAAGAAGAAGGCGATCGTCGACATGACGGTGGACGACATCTTCGAGGGGGTCATCAAGCACGCCGAGGACGGCGTCGACTTCATCACCGTGCACTGCGGCGTTACCCGCGCCACGGTGGAGCGGATGCGCCGCGAAGGGCGCATCATGGACGTGGTCTCGCGCGGCGGCGCCTTCACCATCGAGTGGATGGCCCACAACAACGCCGAAAACCCGCTCTTCGAGCACTTCGACCGCCTCTTGGAGATCACCAAGGCCTACGACATGACGCTCTCCCTGGGTGACGGTTTCCGTCCGGGGTGCCTGGCCGACGCCACGGACCGCGCCCAGATCCACGAGCTGATCCTCTTGGGGGAATTGACCCAGCGCGCCCAGGAGTACGGGGTACAGGTGATGATCGAGGGGCCGGGGCACATGCCCTTGAACCAGATCGAGGCGAACATCCTGTTGCAAAAGCGCCTCTGCCACGGCGCCCCCTTCTACGTCCTGGGGCCGCTGGTGACCGACATCGCGCCGGGCTACGACCACATCACCTCGGCGATCGGCGGCACCATCGCGGCCTCCGCCGGGGCCGACTTCCTCTGCTACGTGACCCCGAGCGAGCACCTGCGGCTCCCCAGCGTGGAGGACGTGCGCGAAGGGGTCATGGCCTGCCGCATCGCCGGCCACGCGGCCGACATCGTGAAGGGGGTCAAGGGGGCCATGGAGCGGGACAACCAGATGGCGCGCTGCCGCAAGAAACTCGACTGGGAGGGGCAGTTCGCCCTGGCGATCGACCCGGAAAAGGCGCGCCGCTTGCGTGCCGAGTCCGGCGTGGCCGACCACGGTGCCTGCACCATGTGCGGCGAGTTCTGCGCCTACAAGGTGATGGACGACGCCACCGAGCGCGAGAAGGCGAACGCCGCCGCGTAGCGTCGGAGAGCACACGAGGACAGTAAAAAGCCGCCGGACCCAGATGGGCCGGCGGCTTTTGTTTTTTGGGATTTTTTTGCCACGCAGGCATGGAGCACACGGAGGAAACCAGGCAAAGGCAACGTCTTAAGGTTACTGCCAGGAAAGCTCAAGGCAGCAGTGGAGCAAACCGGCGCCACAAAAGAAAACTGGCCCGGCCTGAAGCGTTAGCGCCATAGGCCGAACCAGTTTATTTTTGCTGTAGTTGATGTTCTTGATGGCTCGTTCGTGTAGTGGTTAGCTCTGCTCTGACCTGCCGAGCATCTGAACCATGCTTACTCGGTGTTTCGCCTTTCTCCGTGTGCTCCGTGTCTCCGTGGCAAAAAAAGTTATCAGCTGAACGCGGTCAGGTACCCCCACCAGCTCCCGCCGACTACAATAGCGAAGAGCAGGACGTGCTTGATCACCAGCATCTTACGCCGGGTCTTCTCGGCCTCGGGGCCGTAGAAGTTGTCCACGTAGGTGAAGGTGCGCATGCCGCCGGTCGCGAAGATGGTGACTGCGGCCCCCACGCTGTTCCAGAAGAAGAAGCGCTCGATTCCCGCGATGGTCCCGGCAAGGGCCGGCTCACCGGCACGGTAGCCGTGCAGCAGGTAGATGGCGATCAGGTCGGACAGCCAGTAACCGGTGGCGAAGTCGTGGATGAAGCCGTTTAACACGACGGCGATTTTCTTGATGCTCTCCAAAGCGGCTCCTGTTGGTCTCGGCGTTCGCTACGGGATCGGCGCGCAGGTGTGCGGATGCCCGCCCTTCCCCGCCGGCTTGTGCGGCGGCTGCATCCCCTTCACGGTCTTTAGAAGCTCCCGCACCTCGGGCGGCATCTCCTTCCCCTCCTGCTTCATGGCGCTCTTCATCTGCCCCGCCAGGTAGCTGTGGTTCATCAACAGGTCGAGCACCGAAAGCATGAACTCCTGCTTCCAGGGGGAGAGCTTGTGCAGGTTCTGGAACTTGTGCATGAAGAACTTCTGGCTCGCCTTGCCCAGCTCGCGCTCCAGTTCCTCGAGGGTCATGTTCTTAGGCTTGATGACCGGCTCGACCAGGTTGTACTTGCGGTAGTCCTTGGTCGCCACGTAGGGCTCGAGCTCCGGGTAGAGCTCGGCGTAGGGCCAGGGGGCGATCGCCAGGAAGAAGCCCATGTCGGGGTTGTAGTGCTTGGCGAGCTCGATGGTCGCCGCGATCGACTCCGGCGTGTCGTCGGGCATCCCCAGGACGAAGGAGGTCTCCGAGACGATGTCGGCGCCGTTTATGATGTCGATCGCCTGCTTGGACTGCTCCACCTTGGTGTTCTTGTTGAAGAGGTCGAGCGTCGCCTGGTCCCCCGCCTCGACCCCCACGTAGATGTGCTCCACCCCCGCCTCGCGGTAGCGGTCCATGATGTCGGCGTCCCTCAGGATGTCGTCCACCCGGGTCTCCATGAGGAGCTTCACCCCCACCTTGCGCTCGATCATCAGGTCGAGGATGCGCACCCAGCGCTCCCGGTCCAGGGTCGGGATCTCGTCGGAGAGCATCGCCACCTCGACGCCGTAGCTGTCGCGCAAAAGCTCCAGCTCGGCCACGAAGTTCTCGGCGCTGCGGGCACGCCAGGACTGGGCCCAGAAGAGCTGCTGGGAGCAGAAGGAGCACTTCTCCATGCAGCCGCGCGAGGAGGAGACGATGGCCAGGCGCGCGTTGTTCTTGGCACGGTAGCTGTAGATGGGCCACTCCACCAGGTCCCACGCCATGGGGAGCGCGTCCAGGTCCTGGATCGGGGCCGCCTTCGGGGTCACAACCACGCCGCCGTCGCGCCAGAAGGCAAGCCCGGGAACGGTGGAGGGATCCCCCTTGGCGTTGAGGCAGTCCAGAAGCTTCACCAGGGTCACTTCCCCCTCGCCGCGCACCACGAAATCGACCGTATCGTGTTCTTCCTTGAGGATCTCGTCGTAGCAGAAGGTGGCATGCACGTTGCCGTGCACCGTAACGACCTCCGGGTTGATCTGTTTGGCCAGTGCGGTCACTTCCAGCGCATGGGCGATGGAGGCGGTGAACGAGGTCGTGGCTACCACGTCGGGGTTGAAGGCACGGATGCGCGCCTCGATGTCGGGCCATTTGTGCCACAAGGACATCGCATCGTAGTAGTCGACCTCGTACCCTGCGGCACGCAGCGATCCGGCGATGTAGACGAAGCCTACGTTGAGCCAGGTTCCGGCAGATTCCACGACTCCGGAGTGGTACGGCGGTGTGATCAGAGCCACCCGTTTGATGCTCATAAGACTGCTCCTTTTGGAAACATGCCTGCAGCTCAAAGGACAGAAACTGGAATAGATACAGTGACAGTAATCTTACGTTGTTAAGGTTACTTTGTCAGTAAAAATTTTGATCTGCAAGACTGTGTAAGCGTTTGCGAATTGACGACGATGAATATCGCCAACTGCGACCTGTGCTAATGGAAGGCCTCGTCTGTTACAGTCCCAAGCCCCCGAGGCCCGAGTGGATAGAGTCGCTTTGCGGCCAAAGAGAAATGGCCGGGGATCGCTCCCCGGCCATGGTTGCTGCTAGGTACTACGGGTTGGCTACCAGGCCTCGCCGCCGGTGCCGCCGCTGCTGTGCTCGCTGCAGGACGACTTGAAGTTGGCGTTGGAGAAGGTCGACCCCTTGATGTTGGTGGTCGAGCTGCCCCAGTTGGCGAAGTTCGAGCTGGCGCCGTTACCGTTGGAGCGGTAGCGCAGCGGGGAGCCGGAAGTCTGCAGCAGGCGCGAGATCTTCCCGCCGTGCGGCACCCTGATGTGGCAGGAAACACAGGCCATGATGGTAGTGTTGCTGCCGTGCTGGCCGCCGGTCACGTTGCTCTGGGTATGCCAGGCGTTGCCACCGGTGGCCGGGCGGATGGTGTGGCAGTTCATGCAGAACAGGCCGTTGTTGGTCCCCTGGTTGGTGGTGTAGGTAGCGGGGGTGAACGGAGTGCCCGAAGTTCCGCCGTTACCGGCCGCGGTATTGTACGGCCAGGCCTTGTTGACACCGGCGAGCATCCACTTGACGGAAGAGCCGTGAGGACCTTTCGATGCGGTGGAGTCGGTGTTGTGGCAGTCGGTGCAGGTCATGACGTCGCCCGGTTTCCAACCGCCGGAGAGCCGTGCCGCGGTGAGGCGGTTCGCGGTGGCCAGGGCGGTCCCGATCGGGTGCCTGGAGGCGTTGTTCGGGTTGAACTCCACCGCCAGGTCGGTCCAGGTCTGGTTCTTGCCACCCATCTGGCCGGCGCTGGTCATGTTCTTGAACCAGCCGGTGGCCCCCATCGCCTTGGAGTGGCACTTGAAGCAGACCTGGTACTCCATGGTCGCCGCGGGGAGTGCCGTGGTGCCGGTCTGGCCGTAGGTGTTGGCGCTTACGCCCCAGGCGGTGGTCGGCGAGGCGGCAGCCCAGGTGGTGACGGTGACGCCGGTTGCACCGGTGAGGGCGCCGGCGATGGTGTTTGCCCTCAGCCCGCGTGCCGTGGTCGGCTGGCTGGTGGAGTGGTTGCCGAACTTGGCCGCGTGCGGGCTGTGGCAGTCAGCGCACTCCACGTGCCTGCTGAGTGCGATGTCGGCCAGGGTCTCGTTGGCCTTGTGCAGGCCGGTGTACTTCGAGATCTTGTGGCGCGGGCTGCGGCCGGCCGAGGTGAAGGACTTGAAGGTATCCTCGGCGGCACTTCTCATGGTGTTGGAGCCGAACCAGTCCTTGCCGTTGGTCTTCTTCAGCGTGCCACCCAGGGCGGTGTCGGTTACCTGGCTGTGGCAGCGGAAGCACATGTACTGCTCGCGGTACTGGGCGTTGGTCCCGGTACCCAGGTCGTCCAAGAGGCTCACCGACGCGCTGAAGTGCGGACCGAACTTGTTGGTCGAGGTCTGCTTGGTCTTGGTCTGCTCGTCGTTGTGGCACTTCACGCAGTTGGCCGCGAAGTTCTGGGTGCCGAAGGACGACATGGTGGTGTAGTTGTGCATACTCGCGGCGAAGGTCGCCCCGGAGATGACCGGGGTGGTGGCGACGCCGCCCGCCGCCTGGTTGGTGGTATCCCTGGTGAGGGACGCGGTGTGGCAGGAGACGCAGATGCCGTAGGTGCCGGTCGCCAGGAAGTCCGTGTTGGTCGGGGCGGCACCCGAGGCGTTGGCGATGTCGGTCCTCAGGTTGGCGGCCTTGGTGGTCACGGTGCCGCCGTTGTTGAAGTAGTTGTGGTCGGTGTGGCACGACGTGCAGTACACGTTGGTGGTGCTGGTCGGATAGGTACCGGCGTTCGGTGCCTGGTCTCCGATGTCGGTGGCGCTGGTACCCAGGACGTGGTGGTAGCTCGAGGTGCGGCTGGCGCCGGTGATGCTCATGGCTGCCTGGTACTCGCTGTGGCAGCCGAAGCAGGAGCTGCCGCCGGAGGAAATGCCGCCGCCTGCCGGGGTGAAGGCGTCGGAGCCGTGGGTCGAGCCGGCGTGGCCGTGGCACGAGGTGCAGCGGCTCCCCGAGTTGTGGGCGTCGCCCGCGGTCTGGGTGTAGTGGCTGGTCGAGCTGTGGCAGACGTTGCAGATGCCGTTAAACGGCGTCGCGCTCTTCGCGTAGTCGGTGCCGGTCGGGGTAGCCGACAGGGTGAAGACGACGCCGGTCGCGGTCTGGGTGGTCGGCGCACCGGTGGCGCGGTTCGACACACGTGCCGGGTTGTTGCGGACCATGTACTGGTTCGCGGCAGCAGCGGTGTTGAGGCCGGTACCGTGCGGCTCGTGGCAGTCCCAGCAGAACTGGCCGCCCGAGTTGGAGGCGCCGTGCTTCGCGCCGTAGTGGTCGGCCTCCACGGCCTTCGAGGTGGTGCGTTTTTTGAGCGTGGTGCTGAGGGTGACCCCGGCGCCGGTGGCCGAGTGGCAGACCAGGCAGACCGCGTTGCGGCCGTAGGCTGCGGTGGAGTAGTTCTTCAGGCGGAACGGGTTGGTGGCGACGTTGTGCCCGACGGTTGAGTCGTGGCAGAACTCGCACTGGTTGGTGACGGCGCCGAAGTTGGCGGCCGGGTTCGCGGAGCCGGCGTAGCTGCCGGAGGCGAGGCCGTGGCCGTTGCCGGCCCAGGAGCCAGTGCCGGTCATCTGGAACTTGGAGATGGTGCCGTTGTTCCAGAAGGTGGCGCCGAAGTCGGCCACGCTCGCGGTCGCGCCGTTACCGTGGCAATCCTGGCAGTTGAGGGTCGTGCCCCAGACCACCGCGTTGCCGCCGTGGCAGGTGACGTTGTTGCAGGTTCCGGTCGACTGCACCCAGGCCGCAGCAGCCCCGGCCTTGGCGGCCGAGAAGTAGACGTTCGGGGTGCGGTTTAAGTGGTAGTTGGCCGCGGAGTAGTCCTTGAAGCGCCCGCCCACGGTCGCGTTGACCGTCTTCACGTGGCAGGAGGCGCAGACCGTGGTGTCGGCGGCGCCGGCCACGTGCTTCGCGTGGCTGTTGGCGGTGGTCGCAGGTACCGCGCCGCCGTTTGCGTAGTCGGGCGCGCCGAGGGCGCTCGAGCGGCCGTGGCAGCCGTTGCACCCCAGGG
This sequence comes from Geomonas silvestris, assembly GCF_014193515.1. Lineage (GTDB taxonomy): Bacteria > Desulfobacterota > Desulfuromonadia > Geobacterales > Geobacteraceae > Geomonas > Geomonas silvestris. Next base: position 95,083 of record NZ_BLXX01000011.1, read on the forward strand.
CCGCGGTGCCGCCCCAGGCCTTGGAGCCGGTCATGTTGACGAAGACCAGCGCGCCGGGGTTGCCGTTTGAGTGGCAGTAGACGTTGGAGCAGATCTTGGTGGTCGCGTTGTAGCGGGCGCTGCCGCCGGCCTTCACGCCGGAGTAGTCGACGAAGCCGTTTACGTGCTTGGTCTTGTCGGAGACCGTGGTGTTGGCCGAGACGGTCTTCGCGTGGCAGTCCACGCAGTTAAAGCCGTTGTTGAGGCCGATAAGGGCGTTGGTCGTCGGGTTCATGTGGCGGTCGTGGCGCGCGGAGAGGGTGCTCGCGGTGGCGCCGGTCTGCTTGGTGTCGTGGCAGGCGAGGCAGGTGGTGGTCGCCGTGCCGCTCCAGGAAGCGGTAGTAAGCGGTGCGCCGCCGCGGCCGTTCGAGTGGCAGTTGTTGGTGGAGCAGGAACCGTTGGTGTACTTGAACCCCTTGGTGTCGGTGAGCGAGGTGGCCCCCGCCGCGTACTGCGCGGTAGTGATGGCCGTGCCGCCGACCTGGGCCGCGGAGAGCGCGCTGGCGGCGCCGGTGGCGTGCGAGGCGGTCGGGTGGCAGCTCTTGCAGGAGTAGACGTAGACGCTGGCCGTGGAGCGGCTGTTGCCGGTCATGGTGGTGAAGGCTGTCGCGGTGGCGACGTGGATGCCGTGTCCCGCGGTGGTGCCGCCGGAGAGGTCGGCGTTACTCGCCCCGTGGCAGGAGGCGCAGGTAAGCGACGCCCCGCCCCACTGGATGGCGGCTGTGCCGTGGCAGTAGGTGTTGGAGCAGCTCTTGCTCCCCACCGCCGCGTTGTAGGTGGCGGTCTTGTTGGCCCCGGAGAGGTTGAAGAAGACGTCGGCCGCCTTGTTCACGTGCACGGCGAGCGTGGTGGTGCGGATCGAGGTGTTGTTCTTGGTGGTGCGCTCGTGGCACTCGTTGCAGGTGATGTTGCTCCCCGAGACGTGCCGGGTATGGCTGTTCGAGGTGGCGCTCCCCGGGGTGCCGGCGTTGGTGTAGTCGGGGGCCCCGTTGGTGGTGGAGCGGCCGTGGCAGGCGTTGCAGGCCAGGGCGCCGCTCCCCCAGGTCGGGGCGGCGTAGCTCGAGCCCGCGTAGAGCGCCGGGAGGTTCGCCGCGGCGACGTTTAAGTTACCCGAGGAGTGGCAGTAGTTGTTGGAGCAGGAGCCGAAGACCTGCGCGGCGCTCTGGCTCGGGAGGAAGTTCGCCCCGGTCCCGGAGTAGCTCCCCGAAGCGAGCCCCGCGGGGTCGGTGAGGCTCACCTTGATCTTCGCGTTGACGGCACTGGTGGCGTGGGCGAAGGGCTTCGCCTCGCCGAGCCGGTTCGGGTGGCACTTCACGCACTGGGCGGCGCCGCTGAAGTAGGCGTCGTGGCGCGCGTGGCTCCCGGCCGCACCGGTGTTCCCGCCGGACGGCGGCGCCCCGTGGCAGCTCGCGCAGTCGGTCGGGGTGCTGTAGGCGACACTCCCCCAGGCCGGCGTGGTCCGCTCGAAGTGGCAGTTCACATTGGAGCAGGTCCCCAACGGGTTGGGCGGCACCGAGGTCTGGTTGAAGAAGGTCCTGCTGTAGGTCCCCCCCAGGGGCGAATTGTTGATGTTCCCCTGCACCTGAATCAGCTTGTCCCGGTGTCCGGTGGCGGTCAGAGCCGGACCGTGGCACTTGACGCAGGTGGCGGCGGTCGCCCCCGCGTGGCTCTGGTGGTTGCCCTTCACGGCGCCGGTGGCCGGTTCGCGCTTGCCCGTCGCCGAGTCGAGCGGCGGCATGGTGTGGCAGAAGGTGCAGTCATAGACGTACTGCGGTGCAGCCTGCGCCGAGGTACCGAAGATGAGTGCCACCCCGAAACTCAGAAGGGATGCTACCACTCGCAGATTGGGCCAAACCACCTTGTTGGAGCTCGTCATATTCTACTCCTTGTCTTGATAACAACTGACACTAGATCCATTAAACTTTTTAGTTGCAACCGGGACAGGCCGAGAACTTCGCCGTCCGGAATTTTTTCATAGCTCGGGGCCCTGTAGTCACAGATTTGGGCATTTATTCTCAAAGGTTTCCCAGGTTACTGTCATAGGGATCAGGGATGACTGTCACAGCTTTTCTTCTGAGAGTACCGGTGGGGGGCAGGCCCCCACCGGTAAGGTGTATACCATTACTTTCCACTAAGTAAAGCTGACAAATACTATCGCTCGGTGCTCCACTTCGGAGTCGGTGCGAAGTGGCAGCTTACGTTGAAGCAGCTGCCGGTTTTGTTGGCCCCGCCGGAGACCAGCTTGGCGGAGGTGTAGGAGGTCAGCACGTCGTTGCTGAAGCGGTACTTCGGATCGATCTTCACCGAGACGTTTTCGACGTGGCTTCTGGCCGGGATCACCTTGGCGTGTGCTGCAGCACCGCCTGCGTGGCAGGGGATGCAGTTCGTCCAGCCGTCGGAGGCCTTGGCGTTCTTCGGGATGTGGCCGGCGACCACGTGGGCGCCGCCGCCACCCGAGTAGTCCTCGAAGCGGGCGCTGGACCAGTTCCCCTGCACGCCGAAGCTGACGGCCGTGAGGGTCTTCCTGGGAGCCGGCGGGTAGCCGTGGCAGGAGTCGCAGGCGCGGTTGGGTTCGAAGGCCGTGCCGCTTGTGGCGTTGTGCGCGTGGCAGTCGAGGCAGTTGGTCGTCGGGTGGTTGGTCTCGTTCACACCCTTCTTGAAGTAGAGGGTCGCGGTGTGGCACGCCTGGCAGACGCCGGTCCCCTGGGTGTTCACGAAGTCGGTCCCTGAGAAGCTCACGCTGGTAGCGTTCATGCTGGTGGCCACCATGTTGGCGTTGGCGGTGCCGTGGGCGTCGTGGCAGGCGGCGCAGGTGGCGCCCGAGCCGACGTGGACCTGCATGTTCAGGTGCTGCGGGGTGACCTTGGCTGCGTTGTTGTGGCAGTAGTTGCACTCCTGGTTGGCGGCGCCGGTAAGCCCGGAGAGCAGGCGGTTGTTGTCGCCCAGGACACCCGAGATGTGGCTCCCGGAGTTGTCGTGGCAGGCGGTGCAGGCCTGGGCGATGCCGGTGCGGCCGTGCCCCTTGGTGGCGGCGAGGGTCTTGTCGGGAGCGGTCACGCCGCCGATGACGGAGAGGGCCCCGCCGGCGGTGGAGTGGCAGCTTTCGCAGCTGACGCGCCCGCCGGTCCAGGTGGTCGACTGCTGGTGGCAGCCGGTGCAGGTCCCCACCTTATTGAAGCCGGCGGCGAGCTGCACAGTGCCGTCGACGTGGGTGGTGGCGGTGTCGGTGGTGTAGATGTGGCAGACGGCGCAGCTGGTGGCCGAGCTCGCCGACATGGCCGGGCCGTAGGCGGCCGTGAAGTGGGCGCCGTGGCCGTTGGTGGCGATCACGCCGCCGGTGGTGGAGAGCGCCGCGTGGCAGGAGCCGCAGGCGCCGGAGGCGGTGTTGGTCCAGGACGGGGTCGAGGAGCCGTGGCAGGCGGCGGTGGAGCAGCTCTTGGCGGCCGCGGTGTAGGTGAAGCTGCCGGCTACCTCGACCAGGCCGTCACCGTGCAGCGCGGGGTTCGCGATGGTGGTGGAGCCGGTCACGGTGGAGGAGTGGCAGGTGGCGCAGGCGTACCCCTTGCCCGAGACGTGCTTCGCGTGGGCGTTCGTGGCGAGGGTCGTGGCGTCGCCGTGGCAGCCGGCGCACCCAAGCGAGGCGCCCCAGGTGGCGGCGGCCACGTTGGCGATGATGCCGTTGCCGCTGTGGCAGCTTACGTTGGAGCAGGTCTTGCCGGAGACGGTGAAGCTCTTGCCGTTGCCCGCCACCACGTCGATCACGCTGTTGGTGTGGGCGGTTGCGCCGGCCTTGATGGAGAGGCCGTCCGCAGTGGTGGTGGCGTGGCAGTTCTGGCAGTCTGCTGCCGCTGCGACGTGGTTTTTATGGCTGTTGGCGCGGGCCACGCCGGAGCCTGCGTTGGCGTAGTTAGGCTCGCCGGCGACCGAGGCGAAGGCGGGGGCGGCATCGGAGCCGTGGCACCCTTTGCAGTCCAGGGTCTGGGTCTGGGTCCAGGTCACGGTCTTCTGGGTCCCCTTGCCGTCCGAGTGGCAGTAGGAGGTGGCGCAGGAGCCGGCCGAGACGGTCCCGACGCGGGTGCCGGCCAGGTCGACGCTGCCGTTGGCGTGCTTGGTGACGTCGGCAATCGCCGTGTTGGAGCTCGCGGTGGCCGAGTGGCACTCGACGCAGCCGTAGTTGGTGCCCAGGACCGCGGCGTTGTTCACGTGCAGGGCGTGTTTCGCGGAGAGGGCGGCTGCCCCGGTCGAGGTGGCGCTGCCGTGGCACCCCGCGCAGTCCAGGGTGGCGCCCCAGGTCGCGGTCGCGAAGGTCCCCTTGCCGTTTGAGTGGCAGTAGACCGTGGAGCAGCTGGTCCCCGCGAAGCTCCCGCCGCCGGCAAACTGCACCTGGATGGCGCGGTGCCCGGCGCTCGAGGCGTGGGCGAACGGTTTCGCGTCGACGGTGTGGTCGGCGTGGCACTTCGCGCAGGAGCCGGTGCCGGTGCCGAAGTAGGCGGCGTGCTTCGAGCCGGTGACCGGGTGGTTACCGGTAGCAGGCGCGTTGCCGTGGCACTGGCCGCAGTCCGCGGGGGCCTGGAAAGCCGCGGCGCCCCAGGCCGGGGTCGCCTTCAGGTTACCTTTGCCGTCCGAGTGGCAGGCGACCGCCGAGCAGCTCCCGAGGATGGTCGGGGGGACCGAGGTCTGGTTCAGGAAGACCCCGACCGCCTTGCGGCTGTAGCCGATCGAGTCCGAGAGCTCGATCACCTTGTTGCGGTGGCCTGAGGTGTAGCTGGTAACCCCGGGGCCGTGGCAGGTCACGCAGCTTGACACGCTAGCGCTGGCGTGGCCCTGGTGGTTGCCCGGGACTGCGCCGGTGTAGGGGTTCTTCTTGGCCGTCCCCGAATCGAGCGGCGGCATCTGGTGACAGGCAATACAGGACAGGTTGTATTGCGGCTGTGCCTGGGCGATGCCTGCCCAGGCGAGGGCAAGTCCCAACGACAGCAGCGCTGCTGCCGCCCGGACCGCCCCGAATGCTCCTCTTCTACGGTTGTTCATCTACTCCTCCTTTGACTTTTGTGGGGTGACTCCACAAGGCTCGGTACTCCAGCGAAACAATAGAAAAATCTGGCAATTTACATGGCAACTTACACCGAGGAGGCGCAGCCGCTACCGGCGATCGGTTCGGTTCAGGGTTACCGGCTATCCACCATGACCCTAAAGACCGGCGTCGGCGCTGAAGGTGACGAAACAAGCGGTGCGGGCAACCCGTGGGGCCCGCGGAGGAATTCGACAGTGCCGTGTTTTTTCGGGAACTCGCGGTGCCCCACGTCGGGGATCTGCGAGCACAACCATATGAAACTACAGAGGAATTGCCTTGACAGGATTGCACTAAATCACCGGCGGGAAACAAAAAAAAGCCGGGGCCGCATATCGAATGTTCCGATATTTCGGCATCCCGGCTGTCTTGGCTATGAAGACCCTAGGCTTTCCGCCCCACCCTCACGGATGGTTTAGTCTTATCGTGTATCGCTACACATGACCTGAGCGCGGTGCGGACTGCGTCAGGCAGGTAAGGCGTGTTGTCCTTGCTCGTGGCGTCGGCTACATAAGCTCGGGCACTTCCTCCTGAATCCTGGTACGGCCCAAGGTGGCTCACCGGGGCCAAGGTAGTTGATTACTGGTTGCAGGTTTCGGGGAGGTTTCAGGTAGCGGCCGTTGCCGGCGCTGCAGGAAGGGACCTCTCCGTGGGGGTGCGGTCCGGCTTTTTCGTCCCGAGCGGACACGAAAAAGCCGGGTGCTTTATATCAGTTATGATATTTCGGCATCCCGGCTGTCTTGACTTGAAGACCCTAGGCTTTCCGCCCCACCCTCACGGATGGTTTAGTCTTATCGTTATCGGCGTGGTGAAGATGTTACGCGATGCTAGAGAAAATACAAAAAACGTTTTATCGCTGCAACGTTTTTTAAATTATATTTTTTTAATAAGCCTGTCTGCCCGAACCGGCGAACCTGCCGGAGTTTCGGCTCTTTTTGATCCGCTTGGTCGGGACAGCGCCGCGTATACGTTGCAAGATCGCCGCCAAAACTTACCCAAGCTGACTATTTCGCCTCCTCCCCGAGCAGGGCCAAGGCTCCGTTTTCCGAGCATCCCTCCCCGCTAAGCTTACGGATTCACGGCGCGAGCGGCCGCACCTTCCCGGGAGCGACCAACGCGTCGCCGGCTGCTTGGCAGGGGACACCTCCCGCCCTCTCCGGCGACCGGCACGCCAGCTGCGCCCCGGCATTTGGCGTAGCTTTTTCCGTCATATCACCGAACCCCGTCATTTCACCGGCTCTCCTCCAGGTACTCGCTGTCGCTGTTCACGCTCCAAAGGTCGTGGCGCTCCCCGAAGATGTTGCGGACCGCCAGTTGGGCCGCCAGCATCGAGTGATCCATGTTGTTGTACTTGTGCATGCCGTTGCGCCCCACCGGCTGCAGGTTTTCGAACCGCTCCAGGTACTCCTGCAGCACCCCCAGCGCCTCGAGCGACCCCGCGTCGTACATCGGGTAGGCCTTGGGCATGCGCACCACCCGCCCCTCGACCACCAGCTCCGGCTCGGCGAGACCGATGGCGGCCAGTTCGCGCCGGGCCAGGTCGATGAGCACCCCGTCCGGCAGGCTCCAGAGCTCGTCCCCCTCGAAGCAGAAGTACTCGAGCCCCAGGCAGCTCTGCCGGGCGTTGGGGACCAGGTCAGGGCTCCAGTTTTTGAAGTTCTGGATCCGCCCCACCCGGACGCTGTCGTCGTGGATGTAGATCCAGTTGTCCGGGAAGATCTCCGGGTTCTCCACGATGAGCGCCACCATCAAAAAGTCGCGGTAGCGCAGGCGCCCCGCGGCGGCAAGCACCTCGGGCGGGGGCTCGGGAGAGAGCGCAAGCACCAGCTCTTTAAGGGGCAAGGTGGCGATGACCCGGGGGGCCGAAAGCCGCATAAGCCGCCCCCCCTGCGCCACCTCGACCGCCTGGACCCGCCTCCCGTCGTGGAAGATCCGGGTGACCCGGCTTTCGAGCTGGAGCTTCCCCCCCAAGGCCCGCGAGGCTTCGGCCAGGGCCTCCCACATCATCCCGGGACCCAGCCTCGGGTAGTCGAAGCGCTCGGTAAGCGTCTTGAGGGCGCTCCCTTTGCCGGAGGAGATCCCGGGAAACATGTTCAAAAGCGCGGTGCGCACCGAGAGCCCCCGGATGCGCTGGGCGGCCCACTGGGCGCTCAGTTCGCGGCAGGAGATCCCCCAGACCTTTTCGGTGTAGGCCCTGAAGAAGGTCTCGTAGAGGCGCCGGCCGAAGCGGTTCGAGACCCAGTCCTCGAAGCTCTCTTCCGGGCGGATCGGGAAGAGCTTGCGCCACAGGTAGCTCGCCAGGATGCGCAGGCTTTCCCAAAGCCCCAGGTTCCCCAGGGTGTCCAGGGGCTTCAAGGGGTAGGCGAAGAACCGGCCGTGGTAGTAGATGCGGGACAGGCGGGGGCGGGAGAGGAAGTCCGCCCCCAGGAGCTCCCGCCAGAGCTCGGCGACGGCGGGAACCTTGGTGAAGAAGCGGTGCCCTCCGATGTCGAAGCGAAAGCCGCGGTACTCGACGGTACGGGCAAGCCCCCCAACCACTGCGTCCGCCTCGACCACCAGCACCGGCACGCCGCGTCGCGCGAGCTCGTATGCCGCGGTGAGGCCGGCGGGACCGGCCCCGATCACCAGGACCGGGTCTGCCTCGGGATGTCCCGGTGTGCTTTGTGAGGCGGATGCAGCCAGCATGATTCCTCGTGTAACTGTCAGTAAAACGGGGTGGAGAGGCATAAGGCCGTACAGCTGCCGTATCTTACTGACAACGGGCGGGCTTTGTCATGGCAAAACGCTTTTACCCCGGGTAAGCAGGCAGCCGGCAGAGCGGCAGGCAGGTCACCGCGCGCAAGCTTTGGCGCGGACGCCCCGCCCCTCTCCCCGGCGGCTTTTCCGGCGCGGGCCGGCCGTCAAGGTGCAGCGTTCCCGGCGCTCCCGGCGCCCCGCTTCCCGCGCAAGAGCTGGCGCCAGCGGACCCGGGCCGTTTCCAGGAGAAAGGCGGCCTGGTGGCGCGCGGTGATGGAGACGTTGTAGGTGCAGGTGTAGAAACAGGGGGTCTCCGTGGAGCAGACCCGGACCGCGTCCCGTTGGGCCTCGAGCCGCTGCCAGAGCTGGGCGATGCTCTCCCGGCGGATATCCCCCACCCCATCGCGGTCCAGGCAGACCGCCACCTGGCCGTCGGCGTTCAGGTCGAGGTAGAGCCGCCCGGCGTCGCAGGGCCCCACCGGCTTCCCCATGACGTAGTCCGCGGCGCGCTCGTAGAAACCGCTGTACTCCCAAAGCGGCTCCCCGGTCCGGCGCAGGCGCGCCAGTTCCCGGAAGATGCCGGCCATCTCCCGGCGCTCCTCGGGGGTCGCCGCGAACTCGGGGTCCGAGTGCCGGTGGAAGAAACCGTCCCCCTGGTTCACCGGGAAGACCGAGAGGTGGATGCCGCGCTCCCGGGCGAAGGCGAGGAAGTCCCAGATCTCCCTGAAGTTGAGCCGGTTCATGACCAGGTTGATCTTGACCGGTGCGGGGATCCGGGCCTTAAGCAGCCGTTCCAGGTTCTCGAGCGCCTTGGGCAAGAGGTCGCGCCCGCGCAGGAAGGCGTAGCGCTCCCGGTCGAGCGAGTCGAGGCTGAAGGCGACCTGCAAAAGCCCCCGGGCCTCCCTGAGCCTCTCGATCCCCTCGGGGGTCAGGAGCGTGCCGTTGGTCGCGGTGGTGTAGAGAAAGCCGAGCCGGTCCAGGAGGGCGAAGATCCGGTAGATGTCCTTTCTGAGAAACGGCTCGCCGCCGGAGATCTCGGCGACCTTGAGGCCGAAGCCCTTCAGGTCGGCGAAGATCGGCTCCAGCTCCTCGACGGAGAGCATCTCGCCGTCGCGGCGCCAGACCGCGCACATCGGGCAGGCCTGGTTGCAGGCGTTGAGCGAGTTGTAGCTCACGAAGGTGGGGAGCCCCCGGTGCATGCGCCAGAAAACCTGCATAAGTTTCAGGAGGTTCGCCGGGCTCACGGGGCTCCCCTCCTAGCTCCCCGGGCGGGGCGGGCGCTACTTGAAGTATTCCGCATGGATCGAGGACTCGAAAAGCGGCGTCAGGAACAAGGAGACCAGGGTGAGCGCGAAGCAGACCACGAAGAGCCAGGAGGCCCGCTCCCCCTGCCAGGCGAAGAAGCGCCTCAGGTGCAGGTAGATGCCGAACACCGCCCAGGTCACCAGGCTCCAGGTCTGCACGGGATCCCAGTTCCAGAAGGTCCCCCAGGACTGGTAGGCCCAGATGGAGCCGGCCAGCATGCCGATGGCCCAGAAGGTGAAGCCGAGCCCCGCGAAGCGGTAGGCGTAGCTGTCGATCCCCTCGAGGTCCGGGAGGCTCTTGGCGAGTTTTTGCAGCCGACCGCGCCGTATCAAGAGGTAGAAGAGCGAGAAGGCGAAGGCGATGATGATGGCCGAGAAGGCGATCTTGTAGAAGATGATGTGCAAGACGAGCCAGACGCTGCGGAAGGTGGGGGGGAGCGTCTTCATCTCCGGGCTGAAGAAGAGCCCCAACGCCACCAGGATGAAGCTGGCCGGCAGCACCACCACCCCGGCCGTCACCAGGCGCGGGAAGGGGATGGTGAAGACCAGGAAGGCGGCCAAGAGGATCCAGGCGTTGGAGGAGAGCACCTCGAAGCGGTCGATGTAGGGGCCGTGCCCCACCATGCGCCACCAGATGAGAAGCCCCGCCCCGTGCAGCACGAGCCCCGGCACGGCGACCTGGAGCCCGCGGCGGGCAAGCTGCGGTTTCTGGAAGTACTGCCCGACGACCACCATGACGGTGGCGACCACGTACAACACCACGGCACCCCAGTGGATGCCGGTGACCAGTGCGAACGATCCTTTCATGGTTCTCCCTCTTTGGTGTTTCGGTGCTCGCCCACAATAGCCTCGAACTCCTCGCGGTAGAGCTGGGCGAAGCGGCGCGCCGAGTGCCTCAGGTACAGTTCGCCCTCCCCTTCCCGGACCAGGATCTCCCGGGGAACCAGGCAGTAGGAGAAGAGCACGCCGAACAGGATGACGGCGAACCCCGCGAAGATCCCCGAGGTGCCGCGGCTGCCGTCCAAGAGTATGTCGGTCCACCAGGCCTCGCCCGCCAGGCGCACCGTGAGCGGCCCCAGATTACCGAGCCCCCCCGCGTTCAGGCTCGCCACGCCCAAAAGCTCCTGGCCGCGGTAAAGGCGCAGAAAGAGCGGCGACCGGGCGAGCTTAAGCCCCTTTTTCTGCGGGTCGGCGTAGAACTTCCCCTTCAGGACGAGCCCCTCCTCCTTGAGGGGGATTTCGCCGTACCCTGCCTTGTCCCGACGCTGCGGGTAGGGGATCAGCAGGCGCTCCCGGGCAAGCCCCTGCCGGTAAGGGGAGGTGAACTCCAGCAGGAAGGCCCTGCCGAAGGAGTTCGCCTGGTACACCAGAAAGGGGCCGAACTGCGACTTGTCGCTCAGGGCCACCTCCACCCGCTGGGCCGCCCCTCCGGGAGCCTGCTTAAGGGAGAGCCGCGAGCCGAGCCCGGCCAGCTTGTCGTTGGGGTAGAAGCTCGGCTCGACCCGCTCCAGGGTGATCTGTGCCGGGAGCGGCCGGCGAAAGCGCAAGGCCCCCAGGATCTCCGCCGAGTTCTCCGGGTTGGGCGCCACGGTCTCGCCGCTCACCAGGCGCAAAAAGACCCGGTGCTGGGTCACCACGTAGCTGAGCGAGAAGATCACGGCGACGACCAGCCCCAGGTGCAGCAGGAAGTTCCCCCAGTACCCGGCCCTGTGCTTGACGAAGCGGTGCACCTCCCCGCTCGAGCCGCTCGGGCGGTACCCCGCCTGGGCAAGGCGCGGGGCGAGCCCGGCCAGGTCCCCGGGGAGCCGCACCCCGTCCGGGACCGCGTCGGGCCGGGGCGGACGCTTCAGCTGGGAGGCGACGGCTAAGAACTGGTTCCAGGTGGAGAGTAAAAGCGACAGGCCGAAAAAGGCGATGAGCAGCATGAACCACCAGCTTCCCACCACGTTGTCAAGGCCGAGAAACCCGGCGGTCTCCCTGAGCGGCCCGGGGAGTTTTTCCAGCCAGGCCGGCAGCTTCCCCCCCGCCCCCTCGCGCTGGGGGACCAGCACGGCCTCCAAAAGGGCCAGGGTGATGGCGGCCAGAAGCGACAGCACCGTCTTTCGGGAGGTGAGGAAGTTGAGCGCTTTCATGGCTGGTTGCCGGAGTGCCGGGGGGGGAGCCCCATGGCGGCGCCGGGGGGGATCCCCTTGCCGGCCGCCTCGGCCTCTTTTTCTTTCATCTCGGCCAGGTACTTGTCGACGAAATGCTTCTTGAGGACCGGGATGCGCATCCCCTTGCCGACGGCGAGCAGGTACAGGGGGGCCGCCACCAGGAGGACCGCCGCCAGGTAGGCGCCGAGCGCGAGCCCGGGACGCGGGAGGCGTTCCCCGACGCCCCAGAGCGTCCCGGCCACCAGCATGACCGCATAGGGGAGCACCGAGAGCGCGGTGTTCATCCAGATCGGGCGCCAGGTGGCGGCCAGCGGCAGGTAGGCGATCAGGAACAGCCCGGCCAGGTACAGGCGCCCCTCGTCGCGCTCCCGCCCCCCCCGCCTGAGGGTGAGGAAGAGGGCCGGCAGCACCAGCAGCCAGACCAGCGGGTTCGCGTACCCCAGGACCACGGTGGTCCCCTCCTCGACGCTCGGGTGCTCGACCGCCGGGTCCAGGATGTCCATGTTTATGAAGGGATCGACGAACACCGAAGGGGTCACGAACCACGTCCAGGCCCGGTTGTCGGTGTCGTGCCAGGGCTTGGGCTTGTAGCCTACGTGCTGCGAGGTTTCCAGGAGCATGCTGCGCTGCAGGTCCCCCCACTCGGCAAGCGAGTAGCCGCGACCAAACCAGGGGAGGAAGGTCAAAAGGTAGACCAGCGCCGGCACCAGCAGCAGGAAGACCCCGAGCTGGAACCAGCCGGCGACTGTCCGCCCCAGGTCACCGCGGCTCTCCCTGAACTGCAGCCAGGCCAAAAGCGCAAGCGTCGCCGCCAAAGGCAGGAGCGCGCTGAGCTTGGAGGCGAGCCCCAGCCCGAAACAGATGCCGCTCCCCAAAAGCCACAGGTGGTTGCCGCCGTCCCGGAAGCGGTACACAAGCCAGATGGCCGCCAGCGGGAAGAAGGCGAGGTAGATGTCGTTGATCCCCTGCCGGGTGAACTCGACGACCAGGGCGTCCACGGTCCATAGGAGGGAGGCTAAAAGGGCTATGCGGCCGTCCCGGAAGATGCGCCGGGCCACCAGCCCGACCAGCGGGGTGCACAGGATCCCCAAGAGGAGGCTCACCCCCTTCACCCCGGCGACGCCGGAACCGAAGAACCTCAGCGTCCCGTAGACCAGGATGTTGCGCAGGCAGGGGTGGTTCCACATGGTCGGCCCCAGCTGGCCGTTCTCCATGTAGTTGATGGCGCTCAGCGCCACCGAGAGGTCGTCGCTGGATACCGGCTGGCTGCCGATCTGAACCAGGTTGAGCAGGGCCGAGAGCACGGTGAGGGCCAGGAGCCCCAGGGCGAAGCGGCGTGCGGCGAGGGCGCTCGTCATGGCGCGGTCCGGGAGCCGGCCTGGGCCGGGGCTCCCCCTCCGGGTGCGGCGCCGATCAGCCGCGCGAAGCGCTCGAGCTCCCCCGCCTCGCGCGGCCCGAGTCCCGGGGTCTCCATCTCGGCGCAGAGGACCACGCAGTCGGCCTTAAGGCCGGCTGCCTGCAGCTGCCGGAACAGCCCCTCGGCGTCGGCCGTGGCAAAGTAGGAAGCCCCCACGTAGAGCAGCACCGGCTCGGCAGGGGGGCTAAGGGCGGCGGCCGTGGTGAAGCGCCGTGGATACCCCTCGCGGGGGAAGTAGACCCCGTCGGCGCCGACGCGGCGGTCCTTCGCCTTGAGCGTCGCCTGGCGCTGGCGCGCGAACTCGTCCTGGGGGAGCACCGCCACGATGCTGCGGGCAATCCCGTTCAGGGCGGCGACGTAGAGGAAGCTGAGCCGGTCCAGGTTCTCCCTCTCGAAGAGCTGGGCGGTGTTGAAGAGTTGCAACGGATAGGCGCGGTACATCGGGTCGGGGATGCGTTCGCCGGGGACGAAGGAGGGCCAGGAGCCGGAGACGAAGACGACGGTGCGGCCGCGGTAGCCGGCCTCTTTCCAGAGGAGGTAGGCGTCACCGGGGGTCGCTACCAGGCGTTTCACCACCTGTGGCGCGGCGAGGGTGCCGGAAGGGCCGAACTGCCTGTGGGCCACCCCCCGGGCGTCGAGCCAGAAAAGCGCGAGCATGAAGAGGACGGCCAGTACCAGGGAGGCCGTCAGGCTGAGTTTCGTTGGTTGCGGCATCGGCACCTTGTCTCGGTTGATCGGGTTCTCAAGGGGCAAAAGGGACGGGAGCGGGGCTCGACCGCCGCTACTGCTTCTTGTTGAACATCTTGTCCCAAGAGGGGAGCTCCTTGCGCTCCTCGCCGGAGGCGGTGATTTCGGTGATGATCCACTGCCCCTGCCGGTTCTCCAGGAGGTACTGGACGTCGTAGGCGTAGTCTTTCACCTGGTTGGAGACCTCGTTGGTCTTCAGGTCGGCGTAGCCGAAGTCCCAGACCTCCCGGGTCACCACCCGGCACTTGTTCTGCTGGGCGCAGTCGGTCTCCCGGAAGTCGATCTTCTTCAGCTGGGAGATCATGCGCTTTTTCCCCTCGGCGATGGCGGCCATGTGGTAGTAGGCCTTCTCGGCCAGCGCGGTACTGGCCACCTGCTGCAGCGCGGTCATGTTGCCGGCCTGGTACCCCTCGGTCAGCAGACGGTTGTAGGTGACCACCCGCTCCTGGACCGTTTTAGCCACTCCGGCACTGTCCTGCGCAGCACCGGCACCCGAACCGGCAGTACCGGCTGGTGCCACTGGCTTTGCAGGCTCCTGCTTCTGGCAACCGACAAAAGCCACTGTCAGAAAAGAGGCGCAGAGCATCGTTTTGACAATAGTTAATTTCCTCATAGATCTACCTTTTAACATAAATTGGCCGTTCTGCACTAGCAATCCTTTTCCCTCTGACAGAACTGGCAGGCAAAGCGGTTGCCGCGGGCCGGGAGGTTGTGTCAGCCGGTGCGCGCCGACTCACGGTCCTTGCCGCGCGCATGGCTGTCAGCACCGAGAAATGCCATTGACGGATCTGGATTTTTACGATAGAAGGTAGGACTGCCGTTGATGCCGTTTCATAAAGGCCGGAGTAACTCAGTTGGTAGAGTAGCTGATTCGTAATCAGCAAGTCGGCGGTTCGAGTCCGCTCTTCGGCTCCATAAAAACAAGGGGTTACAGCTTAGGCTGTAGCCCCTTCGCTTTTCGGTAACCATTTGGGTAACACATGGGTAACAACCTGGCAGGAGTGCATAAAGGAAAGGGGCTACAATTGCCTGTAGCCCCTTAATCGTTTCAGCGTATCATCGAGCAGGGGACCGTTCTCGCCCCGACCTTGCAGACTTACTCTATTGCACTTCATCATACGGTGGCGCAAAGCCTTCCTTCACCAATACCCGCATCACTCCTCTGATCAAGGCATTATTGACAAAGTTGATGGAGTAGGTCCGAGCACCAGGACGTACCGGCTGAAGCATCCCCGAATCCACTAGTTTCTTCAGTTGGTAGGCTCTCTGGCGTTCTGTGACCTCGGGGAACAAATCCGCATAGTCACTCGACTTGAACTCCCGGAGAGTCACCGACTGGCGCAGGACCTTCTCCTCATAAGGCAGAATCAAGCCGCGGGTCCTACTATACTCCAGAGCTGGGAACAGGATCTTGTCCTTCAAAAACTCGTATCTCGTCAGCTGGTCTACCTTTGCGAGCTCGTCCCGGATCCCAGAGAGAACGTAAAGGCACCATTGCTCCGTCCCTTCAGGTGTACCTGAATCGGCCAAAGAGAGCATGTCGTAGTACATCTGCCGATCGTTGCAAAAAACTGCCGTTGGGTTCAACACTCGTCCGCCAGTCGTGACGTTGAATCCGTACTTGATAAGCAGAGCATAGGTGAGAAGCCGGACGACGCGGCCGTTACCATTACTGAATGGGTGAACCCAAGCAAATCGGTGGTGAGCCAGCGCCGCTTTCAGCAAGTCGTATTTTGGCGGATCATTGCGATTGATGAACGCCACAAGCTCCTGCATGTAGTCCTGGACCATCAGTGGTGCCGGAGGGGTATGAGTGGCCCCAGCAATCATCACGGGTCCGGTCCGATAACGTCCAGGTGTCCTATCTCCTTCCCGCACTAAGTCTTTGACGGTCAAGGAGTGCAATTCACGGATGAGAAGGTGAGTGATCTCACTGCCTTTCGTGACGGCCGTCTCCAGGTAGTCCATAGCCTGCTCGATGTTCTCGATCTCCCGGATGTTCTCGCCATGGACTGGCTCGTTACCCACCTTCGCTTCAATGTAGTCTGCGAGCGTTGTCCGGTTGCCTTCTATGCGCGCGGACCCGAGGCTTTCCAGTAGATGAAAGATGCGCTTAAGCTGGAAGAAAACAAGCGGAGGCGTGTCGCCAGACAACGTAAGTCGACGCAGATGCTCCAGCTCCATCACCACATCCGTCAGCGGGGATGCAAACGAGAGTTCGGGGAGCTGCAGCGGAACATTTACAAGACCCTGGGAAGACATCGACAACCGTCCTTTCAACTAACTACAATCGTAATTCGCCTTTCGCTGTAAGCACAGCATATTAGCAGAGGCAACCATCCACAACAACTACAAACTTGAGAAAACGTATTAACGTAAAACGTTAACACCTAACCCCACACCGGCCACCTTGCCGCAGCAGTCCCGGCGAAATCATTTCGCATCACATTACGCCGCCGCCTTTCCCTGGATAACTGGGCAGTGTAATGCGGTCCAGCCAGGCCGGTTGCACGCCGGCCGTTTCTTACTCCGCCCCCTATCACCGAAGGGCCAGCAGCTCGCCTCCGTTGCGGGCGTTCGACACCCCGCTGTTGGGGATGCTGATCAGGCGCATCCGGTCGGCGTACCTGGTGCACACCAGCTCCGCGGTAGCGCCCTGGGAGCCGTCATCGACCACGACAATCTCCAGGTCGGGGTGGTCCCGTGCCAGGCCCCGAGTCGAGGGGCTCCGCAACCACATCGGCAGTTCAGCCCTTGCTGCCGACCTCCTCCCCTTCTTGTCGCCCCTGTCCTGTCCAGACCGGCCCAGGGCACAGCCACTCTCCGGAAAGAGTGGCTCCCCAGGCGTGCCTCCGTGTCTCATCAGTCCTCGGTGCCATTTGCCATACGTCGAGCGATGTACGCCTCCACATCGGATCGTCGATAGCGTATGGTCCTCCCCAGGCGAGCGTAACTTGGGCCAATTCCCCGCCATCTCCACTGCTGGATGGTGGACACCCGCATCTGGAGCAGAGCCGCCACTTGCTCGGTGGTCAGCAACTCGCTCTGCGAATAGGACAACTTGCTCCTTTGTGGTTGGTCAGTCATTTGCGCCTCCTCGAACAATTCCAGTTGGTCAACATCCGGTTTCTGTCTGCGATTGGTTCTTAGCCGCGGCGGGGCGTGGACCCCCACCTTCTGTGCGCACGTCGGGCCGATCCCGAGTTTTCGATACTTGCTGTCCTTGAGCACTCTTCCGCATACCCTGCACCTCGTTGCCATGGCGGTTCCCTCCCTGAAAAAACAAACGAATGTCTTCCTTGAAGCGCAAAAAAATTTGCCTTTTACCTATATACAGCGTCCGCGTTTACAAATTTCCGGACCTTTTTTGCTATATGAGTCAAAAATAATCGAATAAACCAAATTCAGTGCGCAAGAATTCGCCTAAACCATCATTTTTGGGCAAAGTGATTACGTTTGATGGAAAATATCAGATGTAACAGATGTGATTATTAGAAAGTTAACTTGGGCATTCACAACCTGGGATACACTTACAGCTGTCCGCTAAGAAAGGATCTTTAGAACACTTATAGTGTTCTAAAGATATTTACTTTTCATTTTTACCATGCGGTTTGAAAAGCC
Source organism: Geomonas silvestris (assembly GCF_014193515.1). GTDB lineage: Bacteria > Desulfobacterota > Desulfuromonadia > Geobacterales > Geobacteraceae > Geomonas > Geomonas silvestris. The sequence goes on from NZ_BLXX01000011.1 coordinate 112,171, forward strand.
TATGCTTTTCACTCCACGTTTTGACGATTTCGAGGCGGCCTCAAAGACGAAATGAAAGGTATATGCTTTTCAACGGACTTTTGTGAGGAGGATGGATCAGAACGCCGGCAGGTGTACCGCTGGGCGCTTGGCAATACCGAAAGCAGAGCAGCGAACTACCGCAGGTGCAGCAGGTAGCCACCTCACTCGAGTGCCGCGCCGTGGAACCGACAGCCAGGTCCTTCCCCGAGCCTCAAGGTCGACCAAGGTCTGGTGCCGCGCTAAAAACGGGGTGAGGATCGGCGGCCTCGCCATGACCGAGCACGCCTTCCTCTTCCGGGATCTGAGGCTGGAGCGCCCAGGAGTGCGCGGCACCCTCGGGGGAACGGGGAGCCTCACCCTCACAGCCGGCGCCCCCCTGATCGTTCTCGACCTGAACGAGTTCCTGCACCGGCCGCCCTGCCTCTCCGGGACGCTCTCCTTTTCCGGCACCTCGTAGCGCTACCGCGGCAGCTTCGACCTGAAAAACCTCGGCCCCGGCTGGCAGAGCGCCCAACTCGCCGCGCACTACCAGGGGACCGCGACCACGCTCCGCCTGAGCCGGATCGCCGCTCAGGCCCTGGACGGCGCTCTCTCCGGGAACCTCGACTTCGACTGGCTGAAGGAGTTCACGGTGTGGGGCCGGCTGGCGGGGCGGGGCGGGGGCTCAACCCGGCGCGGATCGCCCCCGACTGGCCCGGACAGGTAAACCTCGACCTGGCCGCGGACCTGGTCTTCCCGAAGAAAGGGGCGCCGCGCCGGCAGGGCTCGAGCTGAGCGGCTCACGGTGGCGCCGCTGGTGTTAAACGGCCTCCCCCAGGAGCGGCTGGAACTCTCCGGGGACCTGAACCTGAAAGCCTCCACCGGCACCCTTGCCGGCAGCTTCAGCCGCTTGAACCTGGCCCGCGCCAACGCCTGGCTCACCGGCGGCGAGCTCCGGAAACCTGAAGTTGACCCTCTTGCCCGGGCGCCGGGTGGCGGTCAGCGCCCGCCTCGAGGCCGCCGGCAGCGTTACCGCCAACAAAAGGCCCCTCAGCATCGAGCGCTTGAGCGCCTCCCTGGAGGGCGGCGCCGCCGGGAGCCATGCCACAGTCGACCTGGCGCTCGCGGCCCCGTTCCTCCCCCAGGAGGTGCAGCTGACCGGGCGGCTCGCCGGGGTGACCAGCGGCCGGCTCAGGCCCGGGGCCCGGCTCGACCTCAAGGGGAACTTGACCCTCTCCGACGGGCGCGGCAGCTGGGCCGCAGGCCAGCCCCATCGACCGTATTGGCAATCACATCATGTTCTCAACCACACACATTGCGTGCTCTAACTAATTGGTTTTTCAACACTTTTATTGTTGACGGGATGCGGTACACTCGTTTAAGCTCCCTCCCGTCTGCAATTCCAACTCAGGTTCTCTTGCTCCCGGGAGGTGAGAGAGCTTGTCGCCACTGTTACCGGTTGGCCTGAGAGTCCCCATGTCGTGAGGCCTGGGGGTGGTTCTTGTTGGATCCACAGACAGCTCTCAGGCCTCATCAGTGACAGGGGGCCGATGTGGAAGAAATCACGGTGTACAAGCACGTGCTGGAAGGCGTGAGAAATGACTTGGCGCGGGCAAAAATGCTGCTGTGCGATATGGGGGAGTGGGTGGGTGAGGTGATGGCTGGCATCGATGATCTGGAGGAGCAAATGGAGAATATCGACCCCGCGCCCGTCCTCGACCTCTCTCTTGAGCCCGAAAAGCAATGGGTCATTTTGAACCGTGCCCGGTCGATCCTGGAGCTACTCGTGGAGAATTTGGAGTCCAATGAACTCCTCTTAGAACGATCCAGCCGAGGCGTCCCTGGTCGAATTGTGAAGCGCGGAACGCCCCACGCCATTGACCCACAGGCGGTGAATCCGGCAGACTTCGAGGGGATCAGCGACGAAGAACTCAACCAAGAGTTGATCCAGCAGGGTGAGGTCATGGGAAAAGCGCGCCAGGAAAGCGAGCTGATCATCCAGGTTATGAAGTCGCGGGCTTCGCAGGCAGCACAACCGGATGAGGGAGGCAACCGCCGGCAGAGAGGGGCGCAAGCGCCGGCGTGAGAGAGCTGACGGATTCAGAACTGAAGGCAAAACTGGGGCAGGCGATGGGCCTGCTCCAGGAGTGCATCCAGGCCCTCACCAACTCGCCGCGCATCCTCATGCCCATCGCCATGGCTGCACAGGCTTACGACATCGACCTGGGCAAGCTCTACCAGTATTGCCGGCTCGGCCGCATGCGTAGCACCTGCGATGGCGAAGGGTACAAGGTGGCCGCCGAAGAGATGGACAGGGTGTTTTACCCGCCGGTGAGGACCATGCTTCTCGAGACGGCGTCCAAGGCCTACGGGGTGAACCTCACCCGCCTGCGGCTGTACTGCACCCGCGGCTGGGTGGTGGCTCAAAAGTTCAACGGAACCTACTACGTGACCCCTCAGGAGATGGACAGGGTATTCCGAGGCGTGGTTTCAAAGAAGCCTGCTTTGCCGATCCCCGCTGAGGCGCCAAAGTGGAAGGAGAGCAAGAGACGGCGCGGGGCAAAGTGAGATGAGTCGGAGCCGAGGTCTCAGCTCCAGCCTCCACCACCGGCGTGGATCCACCAGAGGACATAGGGCATACTCCGAACTTAACCATCTGGTGGCCTTCTCCCACACCCGGAAGATCTCTTTTCCTTCGTTGGGCACACAGCTCGCCGGTGCCTACGCCTGCCCCGTGAGTAGCCCTACCGTGCTCAGCACCATCCCCCCTCTGGGCCGATGAAGCCCAGCCGCTTCCAGGGTGCCAATCATCTCATCTATTTTTTGCAAATCTTCATCCTGAACCGGCCTTATTTTCCAAGCCGACGGCCACTCTTCTCGTGGGTCAAAAAGGAGACAATGCCCTTCTGCCTGTCTAAAAGGGCACAATGCGCACGGAACTGTCAGGGACTTTTGCCAGCGGCACCCTTTTGGAGTCTCTCGAGTACGATGTGCACAGCTCATGGGTCACCTCATGTAACGCTGCTTCATCTGCTGAAGGAAGGGAGTCTCGGCCAATTGGGGTTGATAGGGCCCAGGGGGGAGCGCCGGCTGAGGAACTTGAGGGGCTTGTGCCGGCGGCATGCTCGAAAGGTTGGCGTTATCCCTGTTCGCGTTGTCCTGGCCCATGTGCACAGCATTACCGAGTGCGCTGCCGTAGTTGCCGGCTTTGAGGTCCTGGTAGAGAGGGCCATACCCTTTGTTTGCGGCCCCGGCGGCAACGTTGTCTGCCAGTTTTGCCGTCTGTGGGGTGGAGCTCCCTAAGGCGTGATCGAGCATCCCAGACCAGATCCCAGACAAGAAACCACCCCCACTTCCTGCCGATGCTGGTGCGAGCGCGCCCGCGGCTCCCCCTGTGGGGAAAGCGGGTGCCCCTGCGGTTGACGCGAGAACGCCGGAGCCAGCCGCCGGCCCAGTTGTGAAGGCAGGAGCAGTCGCTGCACCTGCCCCTGATCCTAAACCTAAGAAATTGGAAATCCCTGAACCTATGACAGATGCGGCTTCTACGAATGACATAACGCCTCCTTCGTCCCATACGCGAGTTCGAACTGCTCGAAGGTTCCAACTACCAGGGCCACCTCTGCCTCTTCAACGGTTTCAGCCTCGCAGGCGTGAATCGTTGTCCACACGGTGTCTTCGTGGGCGTAGCCGGCCCGCTTGATGCCTGGCTTCGATACGAGCGTGGCGGGAGCGGAGATGGTCTTCACGCCGTCTTCCGTCAGAACCGAAATTCGCCCCTTCGAGATGATGTTGACGTGCTCGGCGAGGTGAATCTTACCGGTCAGGCAGGTGCCGGCGGGGATAAGGATCTCCCGCGCGTACAGCCCTTCCGCAAAGTAGTGCACAGGGGTTATCTCCACCTGCGGCATGGCCACAAGCGCCTTCTCCAATGCAAGGACCTGCTCGTGTGAAACAGCACTGACGGCTTTCTCTGGTAATGGTCTCATCTTCTCTCCTCTCTGGTTAACGTCCTCGGCGCCTGTCGCCGTCCAAAATCATCGTGGGGTGGGGTACGGCCGGGTCGGAGGTGGGATACCAGGCACTCCCGTTACCCATCACTGGGTTCCCCTTTCGCCGTGCTCCGTCGGAAGGTCTCGAACACCTGAAAATGTTCCCTCAGGTACATCTGCAGGGCCCTCGCCAGCCGTCCACGGTCCTCCTCCAGGAAGGCAGCCCTCGCAGCTTCGACCGTGGCCTTCAGCTCCTTGATCCTCTCGGGGTTCGTCACCTTGAGCCAGGCCAGGCACCCGGCAGGGTATTCCATCCTTACCAGCTGGAGGGCCTCGTTGATTTCCTTGCGCCAGTAAGGAACATCGAAGCGCCTGCTCACCGCGCCATCCACTCGAACTGAACCGGTGCGGGAACTACGGTATTGCCGGACTCCAAGGACTCCAGCACCCCCACAAGGAAGCTTATCTTGCCCAGGTAGGACCTGAGGTACTCCTTCGACGGCTCCGGCTGTGTGTTGAAGAGTTGCAGGGCGCAGTTGACGGTGTGCCGAAGGTCTGCCATGTGCGCCTCCCTACTCCCCACTTTCGTCCTTCTGTACAGTTCCATTTGAATCACTTTCATCGTGGCCTCCTCACGCTGCTCTCTGCGCCAGACATACCCCCTTATAACCCCGCGAAGGACTGGTATTCGCCCATCCAGCAAACGGGCACGCTGATATTGCGCACCCCGTTACGCTGCTTAGAAATGATAATTTCTGCTTTGGCCTGATGGTCCTTGAGGTTGTGCCGCTCGGTGTCGATCTGGTCTTGACATTGCGGGCAGTAGACCGTCGGCCGGTAAGGAAAGAGAATCACATCGGCGTCCTGTTCGATCTCTCCGGAGTCGCGGAGATCGCTCATCAGCGGGCGCTTGTCGGTTCTCTCCTCTACCTTCCTGCTGAGCTGGGAAAGCAGCACCACGGGGACCTCGAGTTCCCGGGCCAGCTGCTTCAAGCCGCGGCTGATCTCTCCCAACCCCTGGACCCGGTTCAGCTTCGGGTCCGAGACCGACATGAGCTGGAGGTAGTCAATAACGACCAGGTCGAGGCCTTCCTTCTTCTGACGGCGTGCCTTTGCCCGGACCTCCCTAAGGGTCACGGCCGGGGTATCGTCAATTGCAAGGCGCCAGCGGTTAAGCTCCTCATCGCTCTTGAGAAGCACCGACCACTCGTACTCTTTGAGCCGCCCATTCCGGACCGCTTGAAACCTTATTCCCTGGCCGGCGAGGATCCGGTCTACCGTGTCGTCGCGGCTCATCTCCAAGGTGAAGAGAAGGGCCGACTTGCCAGACTTACAGGCGCTCGCCAGAATGTTGCCGGCAAGGGCAGATTTCCCCATGGAGGGCCGACCACCGATGATGACGAGATCTCCAGCATGGAGTCCTGACGTTGCCGCATCGAGGGCGGCTATCCCGTAGGGCAGTCCCTGGATGACACCCTGGTTCTCAAATCGGTTTTCGATCCGCTTGACCGCCTCCCGCATGGACTGTCCCATTCCGACCGGGGCCTTTGTCCGCTTGTCCAGCGCCGGTTGCAGAGCGGCCTCAAGCTTTGCGGCGGCCTCCTGCGGATCTCCCTCGCGCAAGTGCCTCACGGCCTCCAGTGCGTTGGCAAGCATCCGGCGCTCCAGAGCCTTCTGCTTTACGATCCGGCACCAGTGACCGACGTTTGCCGCCATGGGAACATAGTCGACCAGAGTGGCGAGGTAAGCTCCGCCGCCGATCTCTTCCAACCGCCCGCGGGCCTTCAGCTCGTTGCTCATGGTGATTAGGTCGACCGGTTCGTTTCTGTCCCCCAGGGTGGCCATGGCCATGAAGATCTTGCGGTGCGACTCCCGGTAGAAGTCATCCGGGACGAGAAGCTGGTGAGCCTCATCAATGGCACCGTTCTCGAGGAAGATCCCGCCAAGAATCGACATCTCAGCCTCAATGCTCTGCGGGGGAACTATTCGCTCAGATTCCATGTATCTCTTGCTCCTGTGGTGGGGCAAACCGCGCCCTGACTTGGTTGAATTTAGCCGACTCTTCAGCCGTTACCGTTGAAGCGGAGAATGGCAGCCCTGCCTGCCCCGTAGCCCCCACGGAAGCATCCTTGCCTGTGTACCTCCCCTCCAGGACCTTCACCGCGTTGTTGTCATTGGCGATGACCCAGTCGAAGTCGGCACGCCATCCGCGGTCGTTTTCCCCGCGGAGGAAGGGGGCCCGTGCAATAATTCTAAAGACCTCAGCCCAGCCCCCCAGGTCGCGCTCCTTCAGGCGCCCCCGGATCTTTCCCTCCCGGGCCTTGGTGACCTTCATGACCCTCGGCTCCTTCACGATTTGATTCCAGAGGTCCGCAAGGGCTGAAGGAAGGGGCGACTTGTCGCCGGAGGATTTCTCCCTTTTCTCTTCTTCTTTACCTTCTTTGCCTTCTTGTTTGTGGTCGGTTGCTGGTCGGTTGCTGGTCGCTTCTTGGTCGGTTTGCTGGTCGGTTTGCTGGTCGGAGTCGTCAAGTTCTTTCTGGTAAGTGCCCCAATTGATTACCGAAATAATCGAAAATTTGTTGGTCGAGTGGACGGACACATTGCCGGACGAAATCAGGCGGGTAAGGCAGGTTCTGGCCTGGCGCTCAGTCAGACCAAGATCCGCGGCGGCCTGGATCCTTCCAAACACAAACTGTCCGGGTTCAAGAGTCACCCTCTGGTACCCCACCGTCACGCTTGCCACCTTGTGGGAGGCTTTCAGGAGGCAGTAGCACCAGAACGCCCACAAGACGTGATTGCGGAGCCACCCGTTTTCAAGGGCCTGGCGGTGTATTTTGGTCCAGCCGGCGCCGCTCATTGAGAGATCGGCCCCCTTTCCAGTGCCGCAGGTGAGAAGTTGACGCGAAGGTAACCGGCTATCCTGTTCATGCGGCGAGCTTGCCGCTCGGCGAGGGCGACGAGATCGGCGGCGAGAAAGAGGTTAATCTTGCGGTGCCCCTCGTCGAGGAGTTGACAGGCATACCCTGAAGAAAACTCAGCCGAGGGGCTCTGACAAGACGGAGCGGTCATCGTGCTACCTCCCGCCCCGACACGATTACGGCGCCGCAGGTATCGCGGTCGAAGATCTCGAAGAGTTGAATTTTGGTGCGGGTTGTGATAGGGAAGGAACTGTTGACGTTGTTCCCCTTCCTCTTTGCGCCTTGCCGGTTGCCGCCGGTGGGGCGCTCTGCTTTTCTGGTCATGACGCCCCCCCCTTACGCGGCGCGGCGGAGCGAAGCACGGCCTTCGAGCCAATCAATGAATGCCGCGACAGGGTAAGCGACCTTCCTGCCGATGCGGAAGGCCCCCTCAGGTCCCAGGCCAAGGCTGTCGAGGTTCGCCAGGGACCTCGGGGAAATCACGCCGCCAGTAAAACGGTCGACTTCATTACGCGCCACGATCGCAGAGGGCCACCGCTCAGCCATACTTTTCAGGTTCAGATCCATGTCTCTCTCCTTCCCGTTATTTCCCATGGGTGACTTAAAGCTAACACTGTCCCACTAGTGGGACGTCAAGATGGGACAGGTGTGACAAATACGAGACAAAAAAAAGAGGGCCGGTTTCCCGGTCCTCTCTCTCGACATCCTGTCTTTTCTCCAACTGGTGTTACTTCACCTTCCCCCTGACCCGCTGACCGCGTCTCCGGAGCCCGTCATGGGTGACCACGTTGGGGTCTGTGAAAAATCCGCCCATCTTCGCGTCTGTCAATCCTGGGAATCTGAGGTCGATCTCGTTGGCGATCCCCCTTTCAGCCACCCCCCGCGCTCTCATGGTTGCGACCAATGACCGGATCTGATCACTTACGTTCCCGTCCAGCTGAGGGCTTTTCACAACGGGGCCGGTTATCCCATGGGCGGCTTTGAAAGCGCTCAAGTCCACAGAGGAGACGATAAGCTCCTCCTTCCTCAAGTGTTTCGGCGTTGTGACCTGGTATACCCTCCCCTGCTTCAAAAGAGGAACCCCGCGGAGATTGAGATACCCGTTCCCGTCGAGCATTCCCGGGAGCCTGCTTGAGAAGTTTCCGACCTGGAAAAGCCCTCCGAGCGAAACAAATTCGGAGGCCTCGGGAAAAACGTCGACCTCGCAGGAAATGGCCTCATCTCCCAGGTGCGAAACATCGCCGAGCTCCACCGGCTCCTCGAACCACACAGACGGTTTCAAAAGAGGGCACATATCATTGAGGCCGTTGGTGAACATCCGGAAAGCAGCCTCAGTGGAAATGCCCAAAGCCCCCGCGGCATCTTGAAGCGAAAATCTCTCGTCATCCATTCCGCGCCTCCTGTAGCGCTCCTGGTAGGAACTCGCGGGAAACTGCCCCAGGAAAGGCAGCTTGTCGTCTGGCCGGACTATCCCGCGAAAACGGCAATGACTCGGCGACGGCTTCGAGCCGGATCGCCTTCACCAAGGGGGCCCCTTTGTTTTTGGTGGGGCTAAAAGGGGACGGTACCCACAAACGCCGGGGCGTCTCATCCCACCCCCGGCCGGCAATCGAGGCCAGGCCGCCCCCCGGGGGGTGCCCCTCCCCTCCCCGGTCAGGAGCCAGGCAAGACCGGTGCCCTGGTTGCCCGCCGCGCACTGGAGGGGACCATTCGTCCCTCATCGCCTCGGAGAGCTGGTCTGAGCCCATGTGCCGCTGTCCATGATGTCAACAGCCAAACAGGGCGCCAGTGGTCTGGGCCTGGAAGCCCAGCATGAGACGGTCCGGCAGTATCTCGGCGGCTGTGAATGGGAACTCCTGAAAGAGTTCGTGGAGGTGGAGAGCAGGAAGAACAATGACCGGCCCCGAACTCGCCAGGTCCTGAAGCACTGCCAGCCGACTGGCACCACGCCATAAGCTGTGGCTGCCCCCCTGCTCCTTACGGTGTCTTCAGCAGCTTGTATATCGACTCGCGGCTGATCTTCATGTCCGCTGCGATCTTCGTCTTCTTCTCTCCTGTTGCGACTCTCTGCTTGATGGTTGCTATCTGCTCCTCAGTGATAGCTTTAGGTCTGCCCTTGCCTGCGTACCCACCCGCGGCCTTCTTGATGGCAATGCCTTCCATCTGTCGCGACCTAATCAGGGAGCGCTCGAACTCTGCAAACGAGCCGAGCATATTCAACATCAATTCGGCGAAAGGGTCTGCCTTGCCGGAGAAGGTAAGATTCTCCTTCTGGAACTGGATCTGTGCCCCCTTCTCCACTATCTCAGTGACGATCTTCTTGAGGTCTAAAAGGTTCCTCCCAAGGCGGTCCATGGAGTGGACAACCACGGTATCCCCTTTGCGGGCGTGCTTGATCATGGCGAGTAGCGCCGGACGGTCCAGAGACTTCCCTGAGACTTTCTCCTCAAAGACTTCGTCCAAGGCGATGCCGTCAAGCTGGCGAGCGGTGTTCTGTTCCATGCTGGAAACCCTCTTGTAACCGATGACCTGACCTTTCATATTCGCCCTCCCGATCAAAGTGTGTAAAAACAGTCTAAGACCATAAGGCGAAAGTGTCAAGTAATTATTCTTTTAACCGTTAATGTACATAATTTGTGTCAGTCTGCAATGCGTACAAACGGTACACCGTTAATGCACACCACAGGGGGGCGTCATGTGCCCCGCAGTGGGAACCTCACGAGGCGCCTGGCCTGGTGAGGAAACCCGATTTCCTAACCTCGTGGAGGATCCGATGATACTCCCTCCACTCCTCATGACTTGCCCCTTCCCCCCGGGAGGGGCGGCAGCTCTTGCTTCTCCGGCCACCGTGGGGTGCCCCCTTTCATTGCATCCCTCCCTGTACCTTGAAAGTCTTCCCCGCCAGGAGTGCGCCGAACAAATCCTCATTCTGTGCTGCCAATACCCGGTTTTCCTCAAGCAGGACCTGGTAGCTCTGGGCCATCTGCCGGTTCATGTCCGTCACCATATCAATCTGTGCGGAGACTTCCGTTACCAGCTCAGCCGTGAGACCCACGATTGCTATCCTCAGCCCCCGGCTGAGTCTTGGCCTAGCGTTCGCCTCGTCGATCATGTCTTGGAGGAACTGCCGTCGTTCTTTCAGGACTTCTGCGAAATCGTCCAAGTGGTCTTCCACTCCGGCCGCGCCCCGCTGGGCCGTCACGTTTCTATCACTGGTCTTCTCGCCCATCTTTGCCCTTGGCTCCGTTGCCGTCGTTCCCGGTCGTCAGGGATACAACCTCGATCACAGGGCAGTCAGGCAAATCGCCTGTCTCACAGGCCTCGCGGATCATCTTAGCCATCACCCCGACGTTCGCCGTGCTCTGCCCCCGTTCCAGGCGCTCCTTGTCGTAGAGGGTGCCAAATACGATCGCCAGGTCCTTGGCGCCGGCCTTCTGCAGCTTCTCGCTGGTGAGCTCCGCCAACACAGCAGCCTGCCTGTTCGCGATGATCCCCGCGCGGTTCTTGATGTAGGTCTCCGTGTCCACCTCCAGCTCAGAAACGTACGGCTTGAGGCGCTGGATTACCGCCGACTTGCTGCAGTCAAAGTGGTCGGCGATCACCTGGTAGCTCAGGCCTTTAAGCCTGAGGTCCAGGGCCAAGGCGAGATCGACCTTTTCAGGCGCCCCTCCTTTCCTCCCCCTCTCTGTGATTTTTGCAGGTACCTTCTGCTTGGTCATCTCCCTTCTCCTTTTTGAATCCCCCGGGAGAGTCTTTGCTGTGACCGTCCCCCGTGGTCCGTGCCTCTGCGTGTCTGGCCCCGGTCAGGTGGTAAGGCCTTGCCAGATCGGCGAAGGTCTGATGAGGCTGCTTTTGATTCTTCCATACGATGTTGTTGGCGGCCACCAAATCTCCTAAAGGACGGGCAGTTTTTAAACTGCCCCCCCTCCTTTAGGAGAGAAACTGTAAAACCGCTCTGGGCGCAGTTTGACAGTCGTTTTCGGTACCAATGCCTGTCAAACTGCGCTGGCAGTGGGTTTGAAGGTTTTTTGAGTCCTTTTCGCAAACTGTCAAACTGATTCCGCCGACCCGGGTTTTGCTCCCCAAAAAGGGACAGTTGCTGTCCCCTGAAGCTTCTGAGCATGGTCTAGTGTTGCACCGCATTGCTCGGGCCCCTGTTCATGCAGTTTGACAGTTTGCGCAGAGGGGTCTGTAAAACTGTCAAACTCAGCAATATTGGCAACTTGAACTCTGTTTTCGCTTGCGGTGCCGTTCAAACTGTTTTTGAGGGGTGTGTAGAGGGTCTTGTTGTACAGACCTTTCGATGTCACCCAGTAGACGTCCTCACCCTTTTTCAGGAGCTTCCTGACGTGGTGTTCTGAGGTATCCAGTAGGCAGCCCGAATCCTTCAGCGCAGCGAGTAGCGCCTTGATGTCGACGGTGGTCGTTTCATAGAGGTCGATCATTGCCGCCAGAATGACGTTCAATCCTTCAGACTCCGGCGAGGTTGCTTCTTTGAAAAGACAGGTCTTCTGATCGAAGGTGACGTAGATCGCATGGTGCCCGTACCTGGTCTTGCCCTTGGATCCGAAGCGGTACACGTGCGCCGCTTCGTCGTCCTTCAGGGCCTCCCGATCTTCACCGGGGCCGCGGACTGCGTACATTGCCAGCACGTGATCGACCTGGTTGTAAATGACAGACGCGCCGACGTAGGTCGTTGCATCGTTTTTAGGGGTGTGGTGGAGGAGTACGATGGTTGAGCCCATCTCGCGAAGCTGCTTCAGCCTCGCCATGACCGGCGAGTAATCCTTGTTGGAGGTGATATCGAGGCCGCTTGTTGCAGCCTGAAGCGTGTCGATGATCAGGACCGGATTCTGGAGAGTGATCACCAGCGACTTGAGCTGTTCCCATTCCGGCCCGTCGAGTTGGGGCGGCTCGTCGGCGGTGGTCCAGTAAAAGACGCCCTCCCCGCCTTTTATTCGGCTGAGCCCCTGCTTAAGCACACCCATAGGGTTCTCCGGATCGAGGAACACCACCGGCCGTCTTTTGGTCTGCAGTCCCATGAAAGGCATCCCGTCGCTGATCGCGTGCCCCAGCTGGTGCGCGAGGGTAGTTTTCCCGCTTCCCCCAACGCCATACCATAGGATGGTTGCCCCCTCGGGGACCAGGCCCTCGCAAACGTACTCGACCTGGTAATCTCCCGAACGAATGTCGGCCGCGGTCTTCAGTCGGGAAAGATCGAACGGCGGGACTGGCGCCGCCGGTTTGGCTTCCTTCGCGGCTGCCTCTACGAGTTGCAGGCGCACCGCCTCCATGCCGCCGGGGCGCTGTGCCAGGTCGTTAAAGTCAGTCTCCTTCGCACCCTTGGGCTCAGGGAAATTCGGAGCAACCAACACGCCGCCGGCGAGCTGCGCCGCCTCGATCGCGCTCTGTTCACCATTGCCTTTGTCGGCGGCCACAATGAGTTGTGCTTTGGGATACTGGCCGCGGAAAGATGCAGCGACAGTTTTCAGATTGGTGCTGGATAGCGCCGCAATGCCGAAGTGCCCAGTTGCCATGCTGCAGGTGCGCACCGTTGCAACGCCTTCGCCGATGATGAACGTGAGGCCTTCGCCGTCACCTCCCGGGAGAGAGCGATCCGACCAGAAGCAGCCCTTTTTGAGACCGTCCTTGAGGCCGGCCTTCCTGCCCTCTCTGTCGATGATCTCGATGGTGGTGACGCTCTCACCGTTGGTCACCGGCACGATCAAGACTCGCTCCCCAGCAAAAGGTTCGCCCTTCGACTGGGGGTGGTAGCCTATGAGGTTGACCAGCCCCTCGAGCGAGATCTCCCGCAGGTAGTCGGTAGGCTCTATCTGCTTCCTGACCAGGTAAGCGTTGCCATCTGCCGGCTGCGAGGCCTTCAGCACATCGAGGGCTAGCTTCGCTGCTTCCGACCTCTTTGCAGCGAGTAGGGCCTCTGCCTTCTCCCGCTCCTCTTTAGCTTTCTGGCGCCGGGCTTCTTGTTCGACAGGGGTTAAGGTGTGGTCGCTCTCTGCCCAAAACTGACGGGTCTCGCCTGTGACGTGGTTCCAGATCTGTCCACCTTCGGCGTCAGGATAGAGCCGGATCCGTCCGGCGCCGTTGCGCGTGGCCTTACCCTCAACGTCCAGGGCGTGGAAGTTGCCGTCGGCAGGGGTAGCCTGGTAGATGATGCCCAGTTCAAGGCATGCCGCTCGAGCTGCGCCTGAGAGGTCGCCAGGGCCGGTGCTCGATGTTGGTGCATTCGAATTCTCGTCGACGCCCCACAGGTTGAAATCAATGATTTTACCGCCTGCCGATGCCTGAGTAGAAGAGGTCATCACCTGGCCCCCCGCATCTGTCTGTAGAGCATCGATCGGCAGGAGAGGAGGTGCTTCGCTGAGATGACGAGCTCTCCTGAAGCGAACCGCGCAGCTGCCGCCATTATTGGGGCGTCATCGGGGAAGGTGAATGTCTGGAGGTGCCTGCTAGGGGTCTTGCTCAACGTCGGTTGGTGCCCAGTACTTGCAACAATCGCCGCTGCCAGGTCGATGTCTTCGGTTCTCATTTGCTGTGAATCTCCTCCCGCGTGTGCGGAACACTGGTCTGTGGTGGCCTTCCGCCCGGCTCCTTTCTTGCCGCGGTTGATGTTATGCCGCGGCCTGCGCGCTAGTTGTCGAGGTGAAGACCTGGGAGGCTTCGTATTCCTCGAGGTCCTCGTCCCTGTACCGTACCGTCCGCCCCAGTTTGACGAACTTCGGTCCTTGCCCCTGCCAACGCCACCTCTCCAGGGTCGTCTCTTTCAAATGGAACCGCTCCGCCACTTCTTTCGTTGTTCGTAACATCCTTGCTTCCCCCTTTGATTTCGTAGAACCTGCTGACAGGAACAGTACCAAAGCCAACAACCGATAACAAGACAAATCCCTGAAGTATCAGCTAGTTGTGCTGTTTTCGTAGACACTATATCAGGTTATATTAACTCGGTATACGCAATGAAACGACATGAATCATAAGCGAAAAATAATATAGGAAGACAAAGCGAAAGAGGCTACCTCTTTTCAAAGGTAGCCTCTTTCACCGAGCCAGTCGTGTGCTATGGTCCTTACTGGGTTTTGGTCTGCATCCGGAGTACCCGACCGCGCGGCCTCTTGATCCGCTCCTGAATGGCGTCCGTAACCTTCTGCATAGGGTCGCGGAGCCGCTCCACATCCAGTATGATGTAGCCGCCGGTCACATCATCCGACTGCTGCTTGTGGTTCAGCAGAGCCTTGAGGCTGTATTTCGAGAGGTCCAGGCTTTCGGCGATAGTGGTGAATGTCCGTCTCAGATCGTGGCACGAGAAGACAATCCCGGTCGCCTGGATAACCTCATCAATCGCCCGCTGTGGCTCGACGATATGACCGCTCTTTCCCTCGCCCGGGAAGACGAAGGGGGAGGCAAGGCGGGACCCTGCCAGGGCAACACGGTTGCGGATCGTCTGGCGCTGCTTCTTGGTCAGCGGCTCCGATGAAACCAGGGAAGCCTCCAAGGCTTCCTGGGCCGCCTCAAGCTCGATCCTCAGCCCCAGCTTCCGCTCCTCGAGGAGCCTGAATAGGAAGTCACTCAAGGGAAGGGTGTGCGGCACCTTGTTCTTGGTGTCCAGGATGGTAAAGGACCGCTCGTCAAAGTCGACCTGGGCCCACTGAAGTCGCGCTGCCTCGTTCCGTCTTAGGCCCGTGTACAGCAGGAAGAGCAGGTAGTCCCGGGCAATGGGGTTATCAAGGGCCAAGACAGCCTTGTTCCAGGCTGGGAGGTCTGAATTCTTGACCAGCCTCCGGCGCCGCGGCACCTTGTACCACGCCTTCTTTCTGGAGAGGGCCCTTACCGGGTTGGGCCGCACAATCCCCAGGTCCTCGTCATCCCCGAAGGTGAAGTTCAACACAGCACGAAGCACTCGCATTGTGCCATCGGCCGACGCCTCCCGCTTTTGGGAGTCCGTGACTTCAACCTTCTCAATGGAAACCTTGCCGTCCCTCTTGGTGGCGGTTGTGTTAAGGGCTGCGCGCCGGCGCTTCCCGTTGGCAATCTCCGTATGTCTCTTGCCAACCATGGCCCCGGTGATCTCACCCACCGGGATCTGGAGCCAATCGGAAAGGTGGAGGCGAAACATCTGCCTATAGCCGTCCCGAGTCTTGGGCTTCAGCTTCCGATGCTCGATGTACGAGTCAAGAGCATCCTCCAGGGTCACCATTTGGCTTTTCTGGGCCTCTTCTGCCTTCCTAGCGGCCTCTGCCTTCGCCTGGACCTGGCGCTTCTCCTCGTTGGGGTCTTGTCCCCTTACCATGTCGGCGAGGATGCCCTTTGCGGTCCGCCGCGCTTCTTCTGCAGCGACTTTATCTGTCGTCCCGATCTTTACCGGCACCTGCTTCCCGTTCACCCGCCCGAGGGCGTAGTAGGTCTTTCCGGTCTTCGTCACCCTGACCCCGAAGCCCTTCAGGACGTCATCGAAATAATCGACTCGGCCTGACTCCGGATTCTCCAGCCTATCTACTGCCCCCTTGGTAATGTGGATGATCGGCATGCCTTGACCTCCCTCAGCTTGTTACCCAGCCTGTTACCCAGAGCTCTGGGTAACACATAGGTAACACTTCAGATCGAACTGCGTCAAACACGGTAGAACAAGACTAGGGTGTCACACCTGCAAAGTCAAGGTCTTATAAAACAGGAAATAACAAGAGGAGGGGTAGAGATAGGCTCATTTCATTGATTCGTAATCAGCAAGTCGGCGGTTCGAGTCCGCTCTTCGGCTCCATAAAAAAAGCCCATGCCACTCCGGCACGGGCTTTTTTCATTCCCACTCCCGCTACGCCGCTTCATTCAGCGCTTTTTACCTCGCACTTCGTCCAGCTGTTCCGCCTACACCAACCGGCGGGGCGCGCCCCGCCGCGCATCGGGCAGCGCCTGACCCTCACACGGTCGCGCCGCGCCCCGCCCCCGGAACTCCTCCCGGCGAACCTCGGCACAAATCTCATTAAACAGCCCTCCGCAACAACCTTCATTTTCCTTTACCTCCCTTTACAAATCTGTTATAGGAGGCTCTCCCCTTGGGCACCTGCCGGCCCGAAATCCCAAAGCCAGGGTACCTTCATGAACGCAAACCTAGCCTCAGCCTGCACCACCGTCCAATGCCAGCGAGGGCTCGCCGACAAGCTCGCCATGCGGATGATCGGAGCCCGGGGAGAGCGCACCGACTACAGCTTCGGCGACCTGGAGGCCCTGAGCAACCGCTTCGCCAACGCCCTCGGGACGCTCGGCATCGCAGCCGGTGACATCCTCTTCACCTTCCTCCCGAAGACCACCGAGCAGTTCGTCGCCTTTTTGGGGACGCTCAAGACCCAGGCCGTCTGCGGCACCCTTTTTTCCAACTTCGGGGAGGACGCTCTCCTGGACCGCCTCGGCGACTCCCGGGCGGCTGCCATCGTCACCCGCAAGAGCCTCTACAAGAAGGTCGCCCGCATCAGGGACCGGCTGCCGGCCTTGCGGACGGTGATCCTCATCGACGGCGAGGATGACGCGGCCAACGGCGTGGTCAGCTACGCTCGCATCATGTCGGAAGCCTCGCCCGCATTCAGCGCCCCCCCGACATCCCCGGACACCCCGTCCGTCCTGCACTACACCTCGGGGTCCACCGGGAAGCCTAAGGGGGTGCTGCACCGCCACGGGAGCCTGGCGAGCCAGAGCGCCACCGCCTGCGAGGTGCTCGGCCTTACCGAGAACGACATCTACTGGTGCACGGCCGACCAGGGGTGGGTAACCGGGACCTCGTACGGCATCATCGCCCCCTGGAGCCTCGGGGTCACCCAGGTCCACTACGCCGGTGGGTACGATCCCCAAGCCTGGATGGAGCTGCTTGCCGAGGAGCAGATCACGGTATGGTACTCCGCTCCGACCGCGCTGCGCATGCTGATGCGCGCGGAGGACGAGCTGTTCGCCTCGGCCGACCTTTCCCGGCTGCGCAGCATCTTCAGCGTCGGCGAGCCGCTGAACCCAGAGGTGATCGCCTGGGCGCGGCGCGTGCTCAAGCGCGACATCTACGACACCTGGTTCCAGACCGAGACCGGCGCCATCATGGTCGCCAACCGCCCCGGGCTCGCCATCTGCCCCGGATCGATGGGGAAACCGGTGGCAGGGGTCGAGCCGGCCATCCTGGCCGACGACGGCGCCCCGCTTCCCGACGGGGCCCAGGGAAACCTCTGCTTCAAGCCGGGCTGGCCCTCGATGTTCGTGGAGTACCTGAACAACCCCGCCGCCTACCGATCCAAGTTCCAAAACGGCTGGTACTACACCGGCGATACCGCCCGCAGGGATGAACAGGGGTACTACTGGTTCATGGGGCGCAGCGACGACGTCATCAACACCGCCGGGCACCTGATCAGCCCGTTCGAGGTGGAGAGCGCCCTCCTGGAAATCGAGGAGATCGCCGAGTCCGGGGTGATCGGCGCCCCCGACGAGCTCCTCTTCGAGAAGGTGGTCGCCTTTGTGCACCTGCACGCACGCTTCCAGCCCAGCAAGGACCTGGAGATCAAGATCAGGCTGCACGTCTCGAACCGCGCCTCGAGCATCGCCACCCCTCAGGAGATCATCTTCTGCGCCGGGATCCCTAAGAACAAGAGCGGCAAAATCATGCGCCGGGTCCTAAAGGCCCGCTACCTCGGGGAAGACCCCGGCGACACCTCGACACTGGAGATATGAGCATGACAACGGCAGAAACCCTGGAACAGATCTTCCGCATGGTTTTCGACGACGATTCGATCGAGATCCGCCCCGACCTGACCGCCAACGACGTCGACGGCTGGGACTCGCTCTCCCACGTCAACCTGATCACCACCGTGGAGGCGAAGTTCGGCATCCGCTTCACCCAGAAGGAACTCCTCAAACAGCGCAACGTAGGGGATCTTTTGACCGACATCGACCGCAAGCTTGCCGAGAAGTAGCCTGAACCCTTCTTGTCGACGCCCCTCTCCCGCCGGCCCGCTCGGCTTTCCCCACCAGGGAGAGCCGGCCGCGGCGCGTTGCGGGCTTCCGATTACCAGCCACCGTTTTAGGGACCGGCCGCCTTTCCAAAACGCATGACATTCAACACTCTGAGCTACTTCTTCTTCCTGCCGGCAAGCTACCTGGCGTTTTACCTCACCGCGGACCGCTGGCGCTGGCTGGTCCTGCTGCTGGCGAGCTACGGCTTTTACGCCTGCCTCAAGGCCCCCTACCTCCTGGCGGTGCTGTTCGCGGTGACCACGATCAGTTACTGCGTCGGGCTGAAGATTGCCCAGGTAGAGCCCGAATCCCTGAAGAGGCGCTGGCTGTTCGGGGGGTGCCTCGCCTGCATCGGGACCCTGGCCGCCGTGAAGTGCCTCCCCTTGCTGGCAACCCGGGGGGGGACCTCCGGCACCCTGATCAGCGTGGGGGTCTCCTACTTCAGCTTCCAGGCCGTCTCCTACCTGGCCGACATCTACCTGGAGATCGAGGAACCGGAGCGGGATTTCGGCAGGTTCGCCCTGTACCTGGCTTTTTTCCCGAAGCTGCTGCAGGGGCCCATCGAGCGCGGCGGCGACCTGCTCCCCCAGCTCAAAAAGCCCTACCGCTTCGACTACGACACCGCGCGCTCCGGGCTCGTGCTCTTCGGCGGCGGCCTGTTCAAGAAGGTGGTGGTCGCCGACTGGCTGGGGCTCTATGCAGACCAGGTCTACAACAACGTGCACGACTACACCGGCGTGTCGCTCCTGGTTGCGACCTACGCCTACGCGCTGCAGATCTACTTCGACTTCTCCTCGTACACCGACATGGCCCGGGGGACGGCGCGCCTCTTCGGGATCGAGCTGACCGAGAACTTCAACGCCCCCTACCGGGCGACCTCGGTCGCCGAGTTCTGGCGCAGGTGGCACATCTCCTTTTCCCGGTGGATCCTCGACTACATCTTCAAGCCGCTGCAGTTAAGCTGGCGCCACGCCGGGCAGCTCGGGAGCGCGCTGGCGCTGGTCGTGACGTTTTTGATCTCGGGGCTGTGGCACGGGGTGGGGTGGACCTTCGTGATCTGGGGTCTTCTGCACGGCAGCTACCTGGCCGCCTCCAACTACTACCGCCCCTACCAAAAGCGCCTCTACCAGTGGCTCGGGGTCGCGAGGAGCCCCTGGCTTTCCTGGTGGAAGATCTTCGTCACCTTCCACCTGGTGAGCTTCGCCTGGGTCTTCTTCAGGGCCAACACCCTAAGCGACGCCCTCTACGTGGCCCGCAACCTCTTTGACCTGGGGGGAAGCCTCTCGGCGTACCTGACCCTGGGGAGCAAGCCGTTCTACCGGGACCTGGTACTCATGGGGGTGGGGGAAAACAAGACCTACCTGCAGCTGCTGTGCATTGCGCTCGTCCTGGCGCTGAAAAAGGCGGGGCAGGAAACCCGGTCACAGCCGGCGCTCAGGTGGGTGTACTACCTGGCCACGGCGCTTGCCTGCCTCAACTTCGGGATCCCCAACATCAACAAGTTCATCTATATGCAGTTCTAGCCATGAGACTACTTTACAAACTGACCGCACTGTTCGTTGTCGTCACCTCGATCCAGTTCTTCGTGGGGAGATCCCTCGTCAAGAAGGACGACGAGGCCCACCGCGCCGCCAGCTTCGTCACCGCCCGGATCACCGACCGCGATGTCGTCTTATTCGGCGACAGCATCCTGAACTCGATCTCCAAAAACGACAAAGACCGCAAGACCATCCCGGTCCTGCTGGGCGAGAGGATCCCCAACAAGATCCAGCTGGTCCAGCACGGCGGTTTCGACGCCACCGTCTACGTCCGCTACGTGAACTACCTCGTCGAAAACAACCTGCGCCCCCGGGCCCTGGTCATACCGATAAACCTCCGGAGCTTCTCGCCGCAGTGGGATCTGAACCCCTCCTACGAGTTCGTGAAGACGCCGTTTATCCTGAACCACCGGACTCTCGGGCCTTCCTACTTCGTGCCGGTCTCCATCTACACCCAGCTTTTCCGCAGCACCCGGACCGAGGCCTGGCTGAACACGCCGGTCTACGACGCGGGGATCCCTGCCGGCACGGTCCGGAACTACCAGGGGGACCGTTTCAAAACGGTAGACGCCGGCACCACCCGGAAGAAGATCACCTACCAGTACCGCTACCGGCTCACCGAGGCCGACCGCAGACTGGCGAAGATCGCCGAGATCATCGAACTCTGCCGGAGAAGCAGGATTCCGGTCCTCTTCTACCTCACCCCGGTCGACGTGGAATTCTGCGACGCCGCCTACCCGGGGACGCGCGCCATCGTCAGGGAAAACGCACGCCTCGTCACCGCCTTTATCAGCAGCAGAAACGGCGAGGTCGCCGATCTCTCCGAGGCGCTCCCTTCGAAGTTCTTCGGCTGGAAGGACGACCTCTACCCGAACGAGCACCTGAACGACCAGGGGAGGGTCTTCCTTGCCGACTTCCTGGCCCGGAAGCTGGCGGCCCTGAGTGCGGGGGGCGCCTCCCGATAAAAGGGGGAGCCGCCACTGCCGCAGACATCTGGCGAGGCGGGGTCGGTGCAGAAAAGAGGTAACAAGGGAAGAGGGTTGTCGGCTGCCGCCGCAACCCTTTTTTTGCGTCAGAGAGGGGGCGGCAGGTTCGTGAAGGTCACGCCGGGAGTCGGGGTGCGGCAGGTGGGAAAACGTCAGGCGCCGATCCAGGCGGCGCCGAAGACACCGGCGGAGTCGCCCAGGCGGTTTTTGAGGATCGGGGTGGTGAGGTCGTTGTGGAAGGCGTAGTGCCTCACCCGCTCGACCCCCTCGGTGTAGAGCTCTGCGATGTTGGAGAGGCCGCCGCCCAGAACCACGGCGTCGGGGTCGAGGAGGGAGAGGAGCCCCCCCAGGCAGCGCCCGAAGTCGTCCAGGAAGATGTCGAAGCTCCTGCGGCAGCGCGGCTCACCCGCACGGGCGCCGGCAACGATCTCCGCCATGGTGAGGGCTTCGCCGTAGCGTGCCAGGAAGGCCGCCTCCACGCCGGAGCCGCTGATCTTCGTCTCCACGCAGCCGCGGTTGCCGCAGTAGCAGGGGGCCCCCTGGGGGTCCACCGAGAAGTGCCCCCACTCGCCCCGGATCCTGTGCGGCCCCTCGCCCACCACGCCGTCGATGGCGAGCCCGCCGCCGCAGCCGGTCCCCATGATGACGCCGAAGACCATCGGATAGCCGGACCCCGCCCCCATCCGGCATTCGGCGAGGGTGAAGCAGTCGGCGTCGTTACGCACCCCCACCGGGCGCCCCAAAAGCCGCTCCAGGTCCGCGGGAAGGGGGTTTCCGATCAGGCAGGTGGAGTTCGCGTTCCTGACCAGGCCGGTCACCTCGTCTACCGATCCCGGAATCCCGATCCCGAGCATCGAGGCGGCCCCCTGCGGCACCCTGGCCTGGGCCTCGGCGACCAGCTCGGCCACCGACTCCAGGATCGCCCGGTACCCGCCGGCGAGCGGGGTATCCCGGCGCTCGCGCAGAAGAGGGCTCCCGGTCGGGCTTAACAGGACCGCCTCGGTCTTGGTGCCGCCCAAGTCGATGCCGATGCGAAACGGTTTCGGAGTATCCATCGCTGCTCCTGGTGAGGCTCAAAGGATGCGAGGCAGCTGCGGCCGGTTCCAGCGGCTAGGCCTCGGGGAGGGGATCTTCCTGTTTTTTCTCCTTCAGAAATACCACAAAGGCGCCGGCGCCCCCCATGTCGCTGGGTGCGGCAACGAACTCCGAGATCATGGCCTTCCCTTCCTCGCGCAGCCACTTCCCCACGGCGATCTTCAAGACCGGCTCCCCCGGCGAATTGTTCCCCTTGCCGGTGATCACCAGGACCCCCTTTTGGCCGCGGTTGTAGGCGCCGCGCACGAAACGCTCCAGGTTCTCGATCGCCTCGTCCCGGGTGAGCCCGTGCAGGTCGAGCTGCAGGTCGATGCGGATCCCGCCGCGACGCACCTGCCTGAGCCGGTTCACCGCCACCGGCTGCCGGGGCGGCTCCAGGTTCTCGTCCGAAAAGCGCACGTCCAGCTTGAGGGACTCGACCGCCTTTAAGAAGACCCGCATCTCCTCGTCGTCCTTTTGCTCCTTGGCGACCTGGGCCTTCTCACGATGCGGCTGGCTCTTGACCGGGTTGAGCGGCCTTATGTCGGCGAAGGCGTCCAGAAAGAGGAGCTCGTCCTCGAGCTCCTCCCGGTTCTTCTGCTGCTCCGCATGCTGCTTTGGCGGCTTGGACGCGGGCGGCTTCGGCTTCGACGCGGCGGCCGCAGCCGGCTGCTCGCGCGCCTCCAGGCTCACCCCCTTAAGCGCCTTGAAGGGCGAAGCCGAGAACTCCTTCGCCTTGGGTGTCGGTTTGTCCTTTTTTTTCATGGGCCCCTTTGCCTAGTCCTTCGCCACCAGGACGATCTCGATCCTGCGGTTCTTGGCCCGTCCCTCGTCGCTGTCGTTGGGCGCCACCGGCTTGTACTCACCGTAAGCCACCGCGGCAAGCAGCGTCGGATCGATCCCCTGCTGCTGCAGGTAGCGGGCGACGTTCAAGGCGCGCGCCGAGGAGAGTTCCCAGTTGGTCGGGTAGCGGCGGGTGAGCGCCCCCACGATCGGGACGTTGTCGGTGTGCCCCTCGATGCGGATCGCCTTATCCTTCACGTTCTTCAGGATGTCGATCACCTTCTGCAGCACCACGAGCCCCTCGGGCTTAACCTCGGCCTTGCCGGAATCGAAGAGCACCGCGTCCACCAGGTTCACGGTGAGCTTCCCCTTCAGTTCGGAGATGGTCACCTCCCCCTTGGAGATCTCGCTCTTCATGGTGTCCAGGAGGCTCTCGTAGGTCTTCGAGGTCTTCTGCACCTCGAGTTCCTTCTGCTTCTGAACCTGCGCGATCTCCTCCTTGAGCCGGGTGTTCTCGGCCTCCAGCTGCCCCAGGCGCTGGCTCAACTCCCCGATCTTCTTGTTCTTCGCGTCGGCCGTGGATTTCAGGCTCTCCTCGAGCCCCTGCTTGTCCTTCACCAGGAGGTCGCGCTCCTGGGTGGTGCCCGCCAGGTCTCCCTTGAGCTTCTTCAGCTGCTCCTGCAGCTGGCCGTTTTCCGCGGAAAGCTTCTGGTAGGCACCCTGCTGCTCGCTGAGGCTCTTTTCGAGCCCCTCGGCCTGGAGCTTCTTCGCTTCGTAGGTGCCGCTGGAAACGCACCCGGCAAAAAACGCACAGATGATAGTAATGATGGCAAAGTTCGCTTTTTTCTGCATGTCATCCTCCTCCTGGTTTCTCTCACATCCCGGTCCGGTCGCTTGCTAAGAACGCTGGACGCCTGCTTCACATTAACAGTGAGCGCTCCAATAATGCCCGCTTTGAGCCGGCTGTCAATGCCCCATGGCACCGGACGTTGCGGGCACCAGAGAAGGGCTTGACATATTAAACCGCTCCAATCGGGCATGGTATACTACCAGTGTTTCAGGGGGGCTGTCAACGAAGCTCCAGACCCGAGCAGCCTGCCGGGAGAGCCACCACGCCGTGAAGGGAGCCGCTATGGAAACTGTGGGGAGCGCAGTCGAGACCGGGCGCAAGGACGGGGCCGTCGATTCCGGGCTCGAGATCGCCTCGATGCTGATCAAGTCGGGCTACCTCGGCAAGGAGCAACTGGGCTACGCCCAGCGGGTCAAGGAGAAGCTGCTCACGCCGCGCACCCTGATCGCGGTGATGCTCGAGCTGAACTTCTTCACCCGGGACCAGTTGCGCGAGACCCTGCGCCACAACATCGTCTCGGTGAAGCTCGGGGCGCTTTTGGTAGAGCTTGGCTACCTGAAGCCCGCCGAACTGCAGGCGGCCCTCGGCATTCAGCGCGACGGCGGCCACGCGAAGATGCTCGGCGAGGTGCTGGTGGAGCAGCGCTTCATCGAGGAGTACACCCTCGCCGAGGTGATAGCCTACCAGCTCGGCTACCCCTACCTGGAACTGGAGCCGGAACTGGTGGACCGCAACCTCCTGTCCCGGATGCCGCAGCACTGGATCGCCCAGCACAGCTTCATCCCGGTGAAAGAGGAGAAGGGACGCGTTTTGGTGGCCATCGCCGACCCGCTCAACGCCGAGGCGCGCCGCACCGCCGAGAAGCTCTTCGGCTCCGGCACGACCTTCGCTATCACCACCTTGAAGGGGATCCGCGAGACGGTGAGCACCTTGAAGCGCGGCGTCCTGCAGGGCGACGGCACCGCCACCGACGAGCACACCGTGACCGGTATCGTTAACTCGATCTTCGAGGAGGCCCTGAGAGAGGGGGTGAGCGACATCCACATCGAGCCGATGCGCGCGGCCTTACGGGTCCGCTTCCGGCGCGACGGCATGCTCACCCTCTACAAGGACTTCCCCAAGGAACTCGCCATGCCGGTCTCGAGCCGGATCAAGATCATGGCCGAGGCCGACATCGCCGAAAGGAGGCGCCACCAGGACGGCAGGATCTGCTACGAGAGCGCCAAATGCGGCCAGGTGCTCGACCTCAGGGTCTCCTTCTACGTCACCATCTACGGCGAAAAGACGGTCCTCCGGCTCTTGAGCAAGAAAGGGGACCTCCTCGACCTGAAGGACATCGGGATGCCGGCGCGCATGCTGGAGCGCTTCACCGACGACGCCCTGGACACCCCAAGCGGCGTCCTCATCGTCACCGGCCCCACCGGCAGCGGCAAGACCAGCACCCTGTACAGCTGCGTCAGGCACTTAAACGACCCCTCGAGCTGCATCGTCACCGTCGAGGAACCGGTCGAGTACGTGATCGAAGGGGTGGCCCAGTGTTCCATCAACCAGAAGATCGGGGTCACCTTCGACGAGACCCTGCGCCACATCGTGCGCCAGGACCCGGACATCATCGTTTTGGGCGAGATCCGGGACTCCTTCTCGGCGGAGACCGCCATCCAGGCCGCCCTCACCGGCCACAAGGTGCTCACCACCTTCCACACCGAGGACAGCGTAGGCGGACTCTTGCGTCTCATGAACATGAACATCGAGGCGTTCCTCATCGCCTCCACGGTCGTCTGCGTGCTGGCCCAGCGCCTGTTGCGCCGCATCTGCCCGGACTGCCGGGAGCCCTACCTCCCCACCCCCGCCGAACTGCGGCGCATCGGTTACTCGAACCAGGAGTTGAGGGGCGCCGAGTTTTCGGTGGGGCGCGGCTGCCCCAAGTGCCGCTACTCGGGGTACCGCGGGCGCATCGGGGTCTTCGAGATGCTCATCCTGAACGAAATCGTAAAAGACGCCATCCTGAGCAAGAAGACCTCCTACGAGATCAGGAGGATCTCCACCGAGACTACCGGCATGGTCACCCTCCTGGAGTCCGGCCTGTGCAAGGCGGCCCAGGGGATGGTTTCGCTGCAGGACACCGTGCGCCTGTTGCCGCGTATCGGAAAACCACGGCCGATCCAGGAGATCCGGCACCTATTGGGGGAATAAGCCATGCAAGCCAGGCCCTTCGTCGATATCATCAAGGAGCAGCTCGCCTCAGAAACCCTGAACCTCCCCATGTTCCACCCCATCGCCCTCAAGCTGCAGGCCCTTTTGTCCGCCAAGGACTTCACCATCGAGCAGGTGGTGGCGCTCATCATCAAGGACCAGGCGCTCACCAGCCAGATCCTGCGGCTGGCGAACTCCGCCTTTTTCAGCGGCCTCGCCAAGGTGACCACCATCACCGAGGCGGTGGTGCGGCTGGGGGCCAAGGAGATCGCCAACGTCGCCATGCTGGCGAGCCAGCAAAACAGCTACAACAGCTTCACCATCCCGGAGCTTAAGGCCCATTCGCTGGTGCTCTGGAAGCACGCCCTAGGGAGCGCCATCGGCAGCAGGTGGCTGTGCGACCGGACCGGCTACAAGCAGTTCGCCCAGGAGGCCTTCATCGCCGGGCTGTTGCACGACATCGGGAGTCTTTTGATCCTGAAAGTGCTGGAGGGGATACTCTTGGGGGATCACGGCACCAAGTCCCTCTCCCGGGACCTGATCAACGAGATCATGGTGGCGATGCATACCCAGACCGGGCATGAACTGCTTTTGAAATGGAACCTGCCGGAGCTTTACTGCGTGATCGTGCGCGACCACCACAACGAGCAGCGCGACACCTCCAACGTCCTTTTGAGCATCGTGCGCCTGGTGGACGATGCCTGCCGGAAACTAGGTCTCGCCGGCACCCCGGCGGAACCCAACCTGATGCTGGCGGCGAGCTTCGAGGCCCAGGGGCTGGGGGTCAAGGAGATCACCCTGGCCGAACTGGAGATCATGATCGAAGACGCCATGGAGATGGTCAGCGCCGCTGCTTGAGGTAGCGTGCGATCCCTTCCTCGAAGATCTTCTCGATCTCGTGTTTCTCTCCCCGCTCCCTCTTGACCACGATGGAAAGTGCCAGGTGGGCGATGAGCCCTGCCAACAGCAAAAGCCCGAGGACCGGGCGCAGCCAGCGGGGGAACCTCCTTCCCGTCAAGACCCTGCTCTCGCGCGCCTCGCCGCGCCCCAGCCGCGCCAGCTGGGCCAGCTGTTCCCGCGAGACGTACCCCACCACCCGGTCCCGGTCCGCCTCCTCGATGAACCGGTAGCGCAGCGCCGTCCGGAAGGATTCCGAGACCGGCGAAGGCTGCACGGTCACCACCTCCCCCACCAGCTCGAGCACCCGATGCGGTTCCGGGATGTAGAAGGTGAGCTCGACGAGCTGCCCCGGGATGAAGCGCTCCGGGATGTCGATGCGCACCCCGCCGCCGCTCATGTTGGCAGCGGCCGGCGGGAGCTCGGCCCGCTGGGCCAGACGCCGGCGCAGCTCCTCGCGCTGCCTCGCGACCTCCTCCGGTTCGCCCAGCTCGGGCTGCTGGGCCGCGAGCTCCTGTTCCCTGAGCCGGGTGCGCCAGCGCTCGCGCACCTCGCTGGCCTGCTGCGTGGGGGGGAGCCGGTACTCCACCGGGAGGTAGACGTCCTGCCGGTAGTACTCGCGCGGCTCAAAAGGGACCACGCCGTCCACCAGGCGCAGCTCCAGGGCGCCTTCGGCTCCGTCCCCCACCACGATGCCGCGGCAGCAGCGCCCCATGCCGCCCTTCTCGGGACGGCGCACCTGCAGCATGCTGCCGCGGGTGAGGTGCGCCCCGTCCGGGAGCGCGTCGCGGGAGAGGGCAACCTCCAAGAGGTCGCGCTCCAGCGAGTTCACCAGCGCCCAGTCCTGGAACAGTCCCCCTCCCGAGACCGGGATGGCGATGCTGACCCGAGCCCCGACCGGGAAGCAGTCCGCGTATTCAGTGAAGTCCCCTGCCATGTGTCCTCCGCCTCCCGCCACTGCCGGGGTTCGGCCCGTCCCGGCCTGACCGGCAGCCGGGCCTCCGGAAGTCCCCTCGGGAGCTCTTCCGGCCGGCCTTGTCCTACGTATCGGCTCGTAACGGCAAAGACTTAACTAAACAAGGTGTCAGTGCGCCTCGCTCCAGTTGGTACCGAAGTTGAGATCGACCTTGAGCGGCACGCGCAAGGGGAGCGCCCCCTCCATCTCGCAGCGCACCAGTTCGGCCATCAGCTCGCGCTCTGCAAGCGGCACCTCGAAGACCAGTTCGTCGTGCACCTGCATGATGAGCCGGCTTTTCACCCCCTCGGCCCACATGCGCCGGGTCACCTTGATCATCGCCTCTTTGATGATGTCGGCGGCCGACCCCTGGATCGGGTAGTTCACCGCGTTGCGCTGGGCAAAGGCCCGTATGTTTCCGTTCTTGCTGGTGATATCCGGGATAGGGAGACGGCGCCCCAGGATGGTGCGCACGAAACCGGCGATCTCGGCCTCGCGTACGCAGCCGTCCAGAAAGGCGCGCGCCCCGCTGTGGCGCTCGAAGTAGTTGTCGATGAAGGCCTTGGCGAGCTTCGGGGTCACCCCGAGCTCCTTTGCCAGGCTGAAGGCCCCCTGCCCGTAGATCACCCCGAAGTTGATCACCTTCGCCTGGCGCCGCTGCTCGGCGCTCACCAGCTCCGGGAACATCCCGAACACCTCGGCCGCGGTACGCCGGTGGATGTCCTCGCCGGCCGCGAACGCCTCGCAGAAGACCCGGTCCTCGGAGAGGTGCGCGAGCACCCTGAGCTCGATCTGCGAGTAGTCGGCCGCCAGAAGGAGCGACCCCGGCTCGGCCACGAAGGCCCGCCGGATGTCGCGCCCCGCCTCGCTGCGGATCGGGATGTTCTGCAGGTTGGGGTCCGAGGAGGAGAGTCTCCCGGTGTTGGTGACCGCCTGGTTGTAGGAGGTGTGGATCCGGCCGGTCTCCGCTTCCACCAGCCGGGGAAGGGCATCGGTGTAGGTGGACTTGAGCTTCGAGATCGAGCGGTACATGAGTAAAAGCCGCGCCACCTCGTGCTCCACCGCCAGGCGCTCCAGCTCCTCCACGTTGGTGGACCAGCCGGTCTTCCCCTTGGTCTTCTTCCCCACCGGGAGCATCAATCGCTCGAAGAGCATCTCCCCCAGCTGTTTCGGAGAGTTGATGTTGAAGGGGCCGCCGGCCAGCTCGTGGATGCGCGCCTCCAGCTCGACGAGCTCCTTGCCGAAGCCGGTGGAGAGCTCCCTCATGAGGTCGAGGTCGATCTTCACCCCGGTGAGCTCCATCTCGGCCAGGATCTCCAGAAGCGGCATCTCGGTCTTGAAGAGGAGCTCGGACATCCCCTGCTCCTCGACCTTGGGAAGCAGGATCTCGTGCAACAGGTAGGTGGCGTCGGCGTCCTCGCAGCTGTAGGGACCGGCGCGGTCCAGGTCCACCTCGGAGAAGTTCAACTGCTCCTTGCCGTTGCCGGCCACCTCGTTATAGGAGATCATCCGGTGGTCCAGGTACTGAAGCGCCAGTGCGTCCAGCCCCTGGCTGCTCCTCCCTGGGTTCTCCAGGTAGGCCGCCAGCATGGTGTCGAGCCAGATCCCCTCCAGCTTCACGCCGGCGCGGCGCAGCACCTGGTAGTCGTACTTGAGGTTCTGGCCGATCTTGCGGATCCCCGGATCGATCAGAAGCGGCCCCAAGTACTCAAACACCGCCGTTTCGGTGAGCTGTTCGGGGGCCCCCAGGTAGCGGTGCCCGACCGGGATGTACCACGCCTGGTGCTCCTTATGGCTCACCGCGAAGCCGACGATGCGCGCCTCCATCGGGTTCAAGCTCGTGGTCTCCAGGTCGATGGCGAAGGCGCCCGCCTTTTTCAGCTCGGCCGCGAGGGTGCACAGCTCCTCTTCCTCGAGGACCACGTGGTACTCCTCGCAGGAGAGCGTGGCCGAACTGGTGAGTTCCTTCATGAGGGTGGTGAAGCCGTACGCGCGGAACAGCTCGGCGAGCTTCTTGGTGTCCGGCGCCGAGACCGAGAGCTCCTCCATGGTGTACGCGATGGGGACCTGGCAGTCGATGGTGGCGAGGGTGCGGCAAAGACGCGCCTGGTCGGCGAACTCCACCAGCTTCTCGCTGTTTTTCCCCTTCACCTCGCCCGCGCGGGAGAGGAGTTCGTCAAGCGATCCGAACTCCTGGATCAGCTTCTTGGCGGTCACCTCGCCGATCCCCGGCACACCCGGGATGTTGTCCGAGGCGTCCCCCCAAAGGGCGAGGACATCCACCACCCGCTCCGGGGCGACGCCGAACTTCTCGTGCACCTCGGGAATCCCGGTGACCTTGTCCTTCATGGTGTCCAGGAGCGTCACGTGTCCGCTCACGATCTGCATCAGGTCCTTGTCGCCAGTCACCACCACGCAGTCGAGACCCTTCGCCTCGCACTGGCGCGCGATGGTGCCGATGATGTCGTCCGCCTCGAAGCCGGAAAGCTCCAGCGCCGGTATGTTGAAGGCGCGCACCATCTCCTTGATCGGCCCAAGCTGCGGCACCAGGTCGTCGGGCATCGCCGAGCGGGTCGCTTTGTAGGCGGGGAAGAGCTCGTTTCTGAAGGTGTGCTTGCCGGCGTCGAAGACCACCGCCACGTGGGCCGGCGCGTGGTCCTTCATGACCTTCAAAAGCATCTGGGTGAAACCGTAGAGCGCGTTGGTGGGAAAGCCGGTGGGGGAACTCAGGTGGCGGATGGCGAAGTAGGCCCGGTAGATATAGGACGAGCCGTCCAGAAGGTACAGCTTCTCACGTTCAGTTGTCACCTAGTCCACCTCTTTGGTAAAGATGACGAAGGCCATGGCGGGACGCCGGCTCGAGTCGCGCATGGCGAACTGCAGCGTGTCGAACTTCCACCCTTGGGCGGTGAGCCCGTTTAAAGCTTCCTCGATGGTTTCATCTGTGACGTCGCCTAGTTCAACGACCTTGTACTGCAGCATAGGTGCTCCTCATCATTGCTTTTTTCCGGAGTCATAGTAGCCCATAAGCACGCGTCCTTCAAGGCGAAAGTTGTTGCAATACCCGGCATAACTGCTATGATTTGGGAAACTCAAAAAGGGGGGTGTTCAGGGTCAGTAGACAGTCGCGTCAACGTCAACAACCAGGTTATAAAGGGGAGTCAGCATGGTACAGAGCGAAGAAGTAAGGATTGACAAACTGGCGCAGCAAGCGGAACTCAACCTGGAAATCGACTATGAAAGAAGAGACCTCAAAGCACAGAGAGAACTGACCAAGCAGCATCTCTACGACGGATCCAAGAAGCTCAAGCACACCGTACCAAAAGGAAAACGCATATAACGGGCAGCCAGCCCAGTTAATATCGGGGAGGGGGTTGACATTCAGCCTCCTCCCCCTTTAATTTCTGAGACAGTAGGTACCACCGGAGGTGAGTGATGGCGATCGTCAAGTACAACCCGCTGAACGAGCTGCGCACCATGCAGGACAAGATGAACCGGCTTCTGGACCTGGCCTGGACCCGCGAGGTCGGCGACGAACTGCGCGAAGGGGTCTGGCTCCCGCCGGCGGACATCTACGAGGACGATAGCACGGTCACCATCAAGGTCGAGGTTCCCGACCTGGAGCAGAAAGACCTCGAGATCAGGGTCGAGGAAAACGCCCTGACCATCAAGGGGGAAAGGCGCCACCGCCCCGAGATCCTTACCGAGAACTTCCACCGCATCGAGCGCTACTTCGGCCCGTTCCAGCGCTCCTTCTCACTCTCGCCCGACCTGGACCGCGACAACATCGCGATCAGCTGCGATCTGGGCATCCTCACCATCACCATCCCCAAGACCTCGAGTCACAGCGCCGGCATCACCGTCGAGCTCTAGCTTACGACTCGTTCATGCTCCCGGTGCGGTACCCCTGGAGATCGAGCGCCACGTAGGTGAAGCCGGCCGCCTTGAAGAACTCCAGGGTGCGCCGGCGCAGCTCGGGATCCAGGAGGCGCTCCAGCTCCTTATCGGAGAGCTCGATCCGGGCGGTCTCCTGGTGAAAGCGCACCCGGTACACCGTGAACCCCTCCTTCTTCAGGAACTCCTCGCAGCGCTCCACCTGGTTCAGGCGCCCCTCGGTGATCTCGGTCCCGTACGGGAAGCGGCTCGCCAGGCAGGCGTAGGCCTGCTTCTCGGCGGTGGGGAGCCCAAGGCGCCGGCTCAGTTCACGGATCTCGGACTTGCTCAACCCGGACTCCAAAAGCGGTGAGCGCACCCCCAGCTCGCCCGCCGCGGTGCGCCCGGGGCGGAAGTCGCCAAGGTCGTCGGTGTTGCTGCCGTCGAGGACGGCCGCCAGGCCCGCCTCCCCCGCCTTGGCGCGGCACAGGCTGAAGAGCTCGTGTTTGCAGTGGTAGCAGCGGTTTTTCGGGTTGTGGCTGAAACCGGGAATCTCCAGTTCGTTCGATTCCACCAGGATCTGCCGGGCGCCGATGGAAAGGGCGAGCTTTTTCGCCTCCTCGAGCTCCGACTCGGGATAGGTCGGCGAGGTGGCGGTGAGCGCCAGCACCTGCTCGGGGCCGAGCGTATCCTGCGCCACCTTGAGCAGGAAGGTCGAATCCACCCCGCCGGAGAAGGCGACCAGCACCGAGCCCAGCTCGCGCAGCAGGTTCTGCAGATTTTCGTATTTCTGATCCAGGGTTTCCATCCAGGTCCTCCCGATTATCGGATGTTGGTTGGTAGTTGAGCTGCCGCCGGCCGGGGACTGGCTCCACCAGGTCCTGTCCCCTTTGGTTACGGACTGCAACCGGAAGCGGCCGCAAGATGGTGGCAGCTCGCGGCCGTCCCGTCAAGTGGCGCTGCTGAAAAAAGCAGATCCCCAAAAGCGGCTAGGCAATGGGGATCCGGTAGTTCCTTGGAGTGCCGGCACGGATGTGCCGAGCGGCTTTTGCTAGATGAAGTACATGAAGCGGTGGTCCTGCTCGCGCTTGATGCCCAGGGACTCGCCGCGCTCGCAGAGCGTCTTCAGGGTGACCGAGTCGAAGAACTCGTTCAGCTTCGCGTTGGACTCCTCCCAGACCGTCTGTGTCACGCAACTTCCGTCGAAGCTGCACTCCCCCTTCTTGCGGCCGGTGCAGTCCACCAGAAGGGTGTCCCCCTCGGTCGCCTCGATCACCGCGCGCACGGTGATCTCCTCCGGGCTCTTCGCCAGGCAGTAGCCACCCTGCGGCCCGCGCTTGCTCTTCAGGATGCCGTGTTTCTTGAGCCCCTGGAAGATCTGCTCCAGGTAGCGCGGCGAGATGTCCTGGCGACGCGAGATGTCCTGGATCTGGGCCGGCTGGCTCCCGGCGTTGTATGCTATGTCGAAAAGTGCCCTCAGCCCGTAACGGCTTTTGGTGGAGAGTCTCATGGGTAGTCCCCCGCTTCGGTAGTTAAGGCGAGACTACAGTACCACAGATATCATGTCAAGAATATATACATGATGGCGCGCAGCATCCCACACGAAGCCCTAAGGATTTACCAGTAGCGCTGCGGCGGCTCCACCCTCCCCTGCCGTACGATCTCCGCGTCGACCACCTTGAAGACGTCTCCGTACTGGTTGGTCCAGGTGTCCCCCTCCTCAAGCGGCATAGGAACCTCGCGCGCGCCCAGGAAGACCTCGTCGTTGCCCAGGTAGGCGTACCACTCCAGGCTGCCGTTCATCCAGATCTTGTTCTTGATTTCCATATCCCCTCCGGTCGCCGTTTTTTTCCGATCTTACTTAAAAGGATGCGGCGAGGTCAAGGACGCCGGTTTTTTCTTGTTGGCGTCTGCGGATTTTGTTATTAGAGAGAGATACTACCAATCGGGGGCTTTTCATATGAAATTCACAAAGATGCAGGGCGCTGGCAACGACTACGTGTACGTGAACTGTTTCGAGGAGCAGGTGGCCGACCCGGCGGCGGTGGCCGTCAAGGTTTCCAACCGCAACTTCGGCATCGGCTCGGATGGCCTCATCCTGATCATGCCGAGCGACCAGGCCGACGTCAGGATGCGCATGTTCAACTCGGACGGCTCGGAGAGCGAGATGTGCGGTAACGGCATCCGCTGCGTCGCCAAGTACGCCTACGACCACGGCATCGTGGCGAAGAAAGAGATCACCGCCGAGACCGGCGCAGGGATCCTGACCCTGCAGCTCTTCACCAACGCCGCTAACAAGGTCGACAAGGTGCGCGTCAACATGGGACCGCCGCGCCTGACCCGTGCCGAGATCCCGATGCAGGGGAGCCCCGCGGAAAAGGTGATCAACGTGCCGCTCAACATCCTGCACTCCACCTTCAACATCACCTGCGCCTCGATGGGGAACCCGCACTGCGTGATCTTCGTGGACGACGTCGAGAACCTCCAGGTCGAGAAGTACGGCCCGCTCATCGAGAACCACGAGCTGTTCCCGCGCCGCACCAACGTGGAATTCGTGCAGATCATCTCGCGCACCGAAATCCGCCAGCGCACCTGGGAGCGCGGCGCCGGCGAGACGCTTGCCTGCGGCACCGGCTCCAGCGCGGTGACCGCCGCCTGCGTCCTGAACGGGCTCACCGAGAAGAAGATCCTGAACCACCTCTCCGGCGGCGACCTGGAGATGGAGTGGGCCGAAGACGGCAACATCTACATGACCGGCCCCGCGGTCGAGGTCTTTAGCGGCGAGATCGCGATCTAGCCGTTGCTCCCGGCGCCGTCTTCCGGCGTCTAGCACTTTTTTTCGAGTCTGCACTGTCCACTACACCGGCTGCCCCGGCCCTTTCGGGGCAGCCGGTTTTTTTCAAGGAGCCCCCCGTGAGCAGCGTCCCCAACTGCCCCATCTGCACCAAGTGGCAGGACGACCCCGACCAGCGGGTCATCGAACTCACCCAGACCAAGGTGTCCCTGAACCGCGACCAGTTCTTCAAAGGCTACTGCTTCGTCTTCGCCAAGGACCACGTCACCGAGTTGTTCCACCTCGACGAGGTGCTGCGCAACCAGGTCATGGCCGAGGTCAACGCCGTGGCGCAGGTCCTTTACAACCTGTTCGCCCCGGATAAAATCAACTACGAATTGCTGGGGAACATGGCACCGCATATGCACTGGCACATCGTGCCGCGCTTCGCCAGCGACCCCCTCTGGCCCCGCCCGCACTGGAGCGAGCCGCACCAGGAGCTGCTGCTTACCCCGCAGGAGTACCGCGAGCGTGCCGCAGCGATCAAAGCCCAGCTGAACAAGGAGTTTCCGTGGACCTGTTAGGCGCACACGTATCGATCGCCGGCGGCATCTACAACGCCCCCGAGCGCGGGGTCGCGGCCACCTGCAACGCGATCCAGCTCTTCACCCAGAATGCCAACCAGTGGCGCGGCAAGATGGTCTCCGAAGCGGACGCCCGGCTTTTCCAGGAGAAGCTCGCGGCATGCGGCATCGCCGACGTGGTAAGCCACGACATCTACCTGATCAACCTGGCCGCGGCACCCGGCGAGACCCGCGACAAGAGCCTCGTAGCGTTCCGTGAGGAGATGGAGCGCTGCGCCCGCCTGGGGATCAGGAAGATCGTCATGCACCCCGGCTCCCACAACGGCGACGGCGAGGCGGTCGGGATCCGGCGCATCTGCGAGGCCTTCGACGACCTCTTCACCCAGGTGCCGCAGTTCACCGGAAAGGTGCTCCTTGAGAACACCGCCGGCCAGGGGACCAACCTGGGCTACCGCTTCGAGCACCTCAAGGCGATCATCGAAGGGACCTCCTTCAAGGAGCGCTTCGGGGTCTGCATCGACACCTGCCATGCCTTCGCCGCGGGGTATCCGATCTCCGAGCGCGACGGCTACCTGCGCAGCTTCGACGAGCTGGACCAGGCGGTGGGGCTTGAAAACGTCCAGGCCTTCCATCTGAACGACTCCAAGAAGGGGCTCGGCTGCAAGGTGGACCGCCACGAACACATCGGCTCCGGTGCCCTTGGCCTCGAGACCTTCCGGCTCCTTTTGAACGACGAGCGCTTCGTCGCGGTGCCGAAGTTCCTGGAGACCCCGAAGGGGGACGACGACGAGATGGACCGGGTCAACCTGAAGCTCTTGCGCAGCCTGATCGGCACCTGATCTGACACAAGTCACGGGGGAAGCCATGCCGGAGAGGATCGAAATTGTCACGGGAGACATCACCCGGCTCGCGGTGGACGCCATTGTGAACGCAGCCAGCAGCTCGCTTTTGGGGGGCGGCGGCGTGGACGGCGCGATCCACCGCGCCGCGGGACCCGAGCTTCTTGCCGAGTGCCGCACCCTGAACGGCTGTCCGACCGGCGAGGCGCGGCTCACCAAGGGGTACCGGCTCCCGGCACGTCACGTGATCCACACCGTGGGCCCGGTCTGGCACGGTGGGAAGCAGGGCGAGCCGGAACTGCTGCGCAGCTGCTACCGGAACTGTTTTGCCATCGCGCGGCAGCAGGGCTTTTCCAGCGTAGCCTTCCCCGCCATCAGCACCGGGGTCTACCGCTACCCGCTCCTCGAGGCCTGCCGCATCGCCGTCGAAGAGGCCCGGGCTGCCCTGGCCGAAAATCCCAAGCTTAAGAAGGTCTATTTCGTCGCGTTCTCGGACGAGGCCCAACGGGCCTATCAGGACGCGTTTCAGGAGGTACGTTCGTGAAGGCGGTGATCCAGCGGGTAACGGAAGCGCGGGTGCGGGTGGAGGGGAGGGTTGCCGGGGAGATCGGCCCGGGCGTCCTGGTGCTCCTCGGCGTCGAGATCGGGGACACCCTGGCGCAGGCCGACTGGATGGCGGAGAAGATCGTCAACCTGAGGATCTTTGCCGACGAAACCGGAAAGATGAACCTGGCGCTCAAGGATGTCAAAGGGGAGATGCTGGCGGTGTCGCAGTTCACCCTGGCGGGGAACTGCAGCAAGGGGCGGCGCCCCTCCTTCGACACGGCGGCCGATCCGGAGGAGGCGAACCGCCTCTATACCTACTTCATGGGAAAGGTGTGGGAATTTGGGGTGCCCGTGCAAAGCGGCATCTTCCAGGCCGACATGGAGGTTTCCCTGGTGAACGACGGGCCGGTGACCTTCATCCTCGAATCGCCGGCCAAGAAGGCTACATGAGCGGGCGGACCTCGTCCACCTTGAAGTAGACCACCGCAGCAAGCGCGGCCCCCGCCTGCGGTCCGGCCGCGTCTCGAGCTCCCTCCCGGATACTCACCAGCACCTCGCCCTCCCGCTCCTCTTTCTTTGCAGTCAGGGTAAGCCGCCAGCCGCTGTAGCCGCGGGTCGGCGCCAGGTACAGGTAGCTCGCCTGCGGGTTCTCCCGCAGGTTCAACAGGCTGCGCCCCTCCGAGAAACCCCAGGCCAGGGTCTCCTCATTTATCACGTGCGGAACGGCGAACACCGCCTGGTTCACCACCCCCTTGGCATCCGCGGTCGCGATGATGCCGCGTCCTCCTTCCGGAAACAATTCAGCTAGTTTCATGCCGCCCCCTTTTTACTTTCAGCGCTCAAACTACCTATGCTAATCTATCGCGTGCTTGACAAATGTCCACTTGGCTTTACCAGAGGAAACCGACCGTGGAGCTTAAAACCATACTCGATGAGCTCTACGCCGGGCGCTCACAGGTCCATCTGGCCAACGACCCGCTCTCCTTCTGTCACCGCTATCCGGACCCGCGGGACCGGGAGGTGGTCGGGCTGATCGCCGCGGCCTTTGCCTACGGCAACGTGAAGATCATCCTGCGCAGCCTGGAGGGGATCTTCACCGCCCTGGGGCCCGCGCCGCGCCGTTTCGTGGAGCGGTTCGAGGCGAAGAGGGAACTGCGCCGTTTTGCCGGCTTCAAGCACCGTTTCAACGACGGCCGCGACCTCTGCGCGCTGCTCCTCGCCAGCCAGACCATGTTGCGTGAGGCCGGCTCGGTCGAGCAGTGGTTCCTGCAGTTTAAAGATGAGACCGAGGCCGACATGACGGGGCTGCTCTCCCGCGCGACCGAGGCGTTGAAGGGGTTGGACTACGCGCCGGTATTCGGCGGCAAGGGAATCCCGGTCGACTCCTACTTCCCGTTTTTCTTCCCCTCGCCCGCTTCCGGCAGCGCCTGCAAGAGGCTCTGCATGTTCCTGCGCTGGATGGTGCGCCCGGCCGACGGGATCGACCTGGGGCTCTGGCAGGGGCTAAGCCCGGCGCAGCTGGTCATACCGGTCGACGCCCACATCCAGAGGATCTGCCGGTTTTTGGGCTTCACCAGCCGGAAACAGGCGAACTGGCGCATGGCCCGCGAGATCACCGCACGTCTCCGGGAACTGGACCCGGCCGACCCGGTGAAGTATGATTTTGCCCTGTGCCACCTCGGCATCTCCGAGGGGTGCGACGGCAAGGACCTGGCAGCCTGCCTCAAGTGCCCGATCAGCGAAGTTTGCCCGAAAGGCGAGCGCTAGCCAGCCACATCATCATTTGATCAGCCCGATCAGTCAGATGCGACCGATCGGACCGATGCTACTACCCATCACAGGAGGGACAACAAATGCAAAGCTTCGGCTTCCTAGGCCTGGGCATCATGGGCGCCCCCATGGCCAAAAACCTGCTCAAGGCCGGTTTCGCCGTCACCGTCTGGAACCGCTCACCCGAAAAGTGCGCCGAACTCGCCGCCCTGGGCGCCAAGGTCGCCGCCGCCCCCGCGGAGGTAACCGGCTCCTGTGCCGTCACCTTCGCGATGCTGGCCGACCCGGCCGCCGCCGAGGCGGTCTGTTTCGCACCCGACGGCGCCCTGCAGGGGATCGGCGCAGGGCGCGGCTACGTCGACATGTCGACCGTCGACGCCGCCACCTCGCAGAAGATCGGCGCCGCCATCGCCTTCAAGGGGGGGAGGTTTCTCGAGGCCCCGGTTTCGGGGAGCAAGAAGCCCGCCGAAGACGGCACGCTCATCATCCTCGCGGCCGGCGAGCGCGAACTCTTCGACGAGGCGCTCCCCGCCCTGGAGAAGATGGGGAAGAAATGCCTCTTTTTGGGGGAACTCGGCAACGGCGCCCGCATGAAGCTCATCGTCAACATGGTGATGGGGGGCATGATGACCATCTTCTGCGAGGGGCTGGCACTCGCCGCCAAGGCGGGACTCAGGAGCAGCTCGCTCCTCGACGTCCTCGACGCGGGCGCCCTGGCAAACCCGATGTTCAAGCTGAAAGGGGCCCAGATCGTCCAGGGGAACTTCGCGCCGGCCTTCCCCTTGAAGCACATGCAAAAGGATATGCGGCTCGCCGTCGCGCTCGGCGATGCCCTGGGGCAGCCGCTCTTCGCCGCCGCGACGGCCAACGAATCCTTCAAGAAGGCGAAGGCGCTCGGGCTCTCCGATGACGACTTCAGCGCGGTGTTCCAGGCCATAACCTCATGAAGTGGCTCTTGAGCTTCGGCGGCGTCAGTCTGCTCACCAGCGCCCTGCTCGATCCGGTCATCTATGCAACCCTGGAGAAACCGGTCCCCTGGTGGCGCGATCTCCTCATGGGAGCCGCCGGGATCTGCTGCCTCTACCTCCTGGTCAAGTACCGCAGGGACCTCTAGCCCGGCACCGGTACTTTGCCGTTGACAAACGGGGGCGGCTCGACTTATTCTGCCTCAAAATTAAATAGTAAGACCTGCTTATCGAGAGTGGTGGAGGGAAAGGCCCTTTGAAGCCACAGCAACCGGTCCCCGTGGGACGCCAGGTGCTAAATCCTGCCGAAAGGCGAAGATGAGAAGGTGCTTGGATACGTTTCGACACCCCAAAAGCCCCTTCTCTCATGTGAGACGGGGCTTTTTTGTTTTAAGGCGGCGCGCCGCGCGTCGAAGAGAGAGACATGTCCTACGGCTTAGTAACTGAACAACTGGCACGTTTTGACACCGAACTGCGCCTGGAAAGCGGCCGCATCCTGGGGCCGATCGAGATCGCTTACGAGACCTACGGGACGCTCAACGAGGAGCGCTCCAACGCCATCCTGGTGACCCACGCCTGGACCGGGAGCGCCCACCTGGCCGGACGCTACTCTCCGGAAGAAAAACGCGCCGGCTGGTGGGACGAGATCGTCGGCCCGGGGCGGCTTCTGGATACCGACCGCTACTTCGTGATCTGCTCCAACGTGATCGGCTCCTGTTTCGGCTCCACCGGCCCCACCTCGATAAACCCCAAGACCGGCAAGCGCTACAACCTCTCCTTCCCGGTGATCACGGTGCGCGACATGGTGCGCGC
The DNA here is from genome assembly GCF_014193515.1 of Geomonas silvestris. Lineage (GTDB taxonomy): Bacteria > Desulfobacterota > Desulfuromonadia > Geobacterales > Geobacteraceae > Geomonas > Geomonas silvestris. The sequence goes on from NZ_BLXX01000011.1 coordinate 151,509, forward strand.
CCAGGCCCTGCTCCTGGACCAGCTCGGCATCGAGCGGCTCTTCTGCTGCCTGGGCGGGAGCATGGGGGGGATGCAGGCGCTCGAGTGGGCCACCCAGTTCCCCGAGCGCGTCGCCTGCGCCGTGGTGCTCGCCAGTACGCCGCGCCCCTCCGCGCAGGCCATCTCGCTCAACGCCGTGGCCCGCTGGGCCATCTTCAACGACCCGAACTGGAAAAAGGGGGAGTACCGCAAAAACCCCAAGGACGGTCTCGCCCTGGCCCGCGGCATCGGGCACATCACCTTTTTGTCCGACGAGTCGATGACGAGCAAGTTCGACCGGCGCTTCTCGGCGCGCGACGGCCAGTTCGACTTCTTCGGCCAGTTCGAGGTGGAGCGCTACCTCACCTACAACGGCTACAACTTCGTGGACCGCTTCGACGCCAACTCCTTCCTCTACCTGGCCAAGGCCCTCGATCTCTACGACGTCGCCAGCGGCTGCGAGTCGATGGAGGAGGCCTTCGCACCGGTCAGCGCCCCGATCCAGTTCTTCGCCTTCACCTCCGACTGGCTCTACCCTCCGGCCCAGACAGAGGAGATGGTCACCACCCTCGAGAAGCTCGGCAAACCGGTCGAGTACCACCTGATCACCTCCGCCTACGGCCACGACGCCTTTTTGCTCGAGCACGAGACCTTCACCCCGATGGTGCAGGAGTTCCTCGCCAAGGTGAAGTTCTAGGGGAACCGTCAGAGGCACATTTTCGCAAGCAGCAAGCCCGTACCTAAAAAGGGGCTCCCACCACTCGGGGAGCCCCTTTTTGCATGTCCTTCTTTGTCCGGATCTCCCCTCTCCCAAAAGGGGAGGGAGGAACTCCGTCTTGCCGGCAGCCGGCCCCTTAGGCGGGCAGGTCCCGCCAGCCAAGGATCGTCGCGACGTCCTCGTTGAGCACCATGTCCTCGCCGGTCGGGAGCACGAACACCTTCACCTGCGAGTCGTCCGCGCTGATCAGCATCTCCTGGCCCCCCATGAGCGCCAAGAGGTCGCGCTCGGTGTCCAGCTTGATCCCGAACTGCTCCATCCCGGCCAGGGCCAGGCCGCGCACCGGCCAGTCGGCCCAGCCGTCGCCGTAGGTGAAGACGATGGCGTCCGGCTTGCCGGTCACCGCGATGTAGGCGCCCAGGTACTTGCGCAGCCGGTAGGCCTCCATCTCGAGGGCGAGCCTGCAGCGCTCGTCGCCGTCGTTCGCCTCGTTCATGACGATGCGCCGGCTCACCCGCCGCCCCACGATGCCGGCAACGCCGCTTTTCTGGTTCATGAAGAGATCGATCTCCGGTGCCGAAACCCCGGCCTGGTTCATCATGAACGGGATGATGCCGGGATCGATGTCGCCGCAGCGGGTCCCCATCATCACCCCCTCGAGCGGCGTGAGCCCCATGCTGGTATCGACCGACTTGCCGCCACGGATGGCGCACAGCGACACGCCGTCGCCGGTGTGGACCGTGATCAGGTTGGCCCGGTCCTGCTCCACGCCGGCCAGTGCCGCACCGCGGCGCGCCGCGTAGAGATGGGACTGGCCATGAAAGCCGTAGCGCCTGATGCCGTGTTTCTCGTACCACTCGTAGGGGAGCGGGTACATGTAGGCCTCTTCGGGCATGGTCTGGTGGAAGGCGGTATCGAAGATGGCGACCTGGGGGACCTCCGGCAAGAGCTCCTGCGCGGCGCGGATCCCGGCCAGGTTCGGGGTGTTGTGCAGCGGTGCGAGCTTGGCCATCTCCTCGATGGTCTCCACCACCTCCTGGTCGATGAGCACCGACTGGGTGAACTTCTCGCCGCCGTGCACCACGCGGTGCCCAATCCCCTTGATCCCCGCGGCGCTGGTGAGGACGCCGACCTTGGGGTCGGTCAGGGTGTCGAGGACGAGCTGCAGCGCGCTGCGGTGGTCCGGGCAGTCCCGCTCGCGGTGCTCCGGCAGACGTCCGGGGACCTCGTGGGTGATGAAGGAGTCGCCGACCACGATGCGCTCCACGCTCCCGGCCGCCAGGGAGACCAGGTGCCGCCAGTCGAAAAGCTGGTACTGCACGGAGTATCTCCGGCAGTTGAGGGTAAGGATTAACATGCTGCTACTCCGATTCGTGGGCGGCTTTGCCAGCTGCGCAGCCAGCCGCCCTTGAGGGGTATCCGGTGCGGGTGGTGCGGGGGGGTGAGGCGGGGTCCGGAGTACCGAAGGTGGTAAAAATAGGCAAACTACCACGCCGGCTCCCACAATGCAAGGGCTCACCCTTGGGGTTACCGGCGGGGGCCGGGTAACAGCACCAGGTCGGCCAGCACCGGCCGGTGGTCCGAGGCGCGCCCGGTCCCGGTCCAGCAGCGCTGCGTGCCGAACTCGCGGCTCGACATCACGTGGTCGATGCGCATGAAGGAGAGCCTGAGCCAGGGGAGGCGGTGCTTGAAGAGGAGCTGCCCGTAGCTGAAGCCGTAGCCCCGGCCGCGCTCGTCGAAGGCATCTTTCAGCCCCTGCTCGCGCAGCATCCCCACCACCCGGGTGGCGACCGGTGCGTTGAAGTCGCCGGCCACCAGCACCGGGCCGCTCTCCTCTTTCAGGGCCCGGGCCACGGCAGCCGCCTGCAACTGCCGGGTCTCCGCGTTGTGGCTCAAAGCCTCGATCGCCTTGGGGAGATACCAGGGACGTTTGCGGGCGGTCCGAAACTCGTTCAGGCTGCGCCGCGGCGTCTTGAAGTGGACGTTGTACAGCGCAACCGCGTGCTCGCCCAGGTGAAGCCGGCAGCGCAGGTACTCCTGCCCCTCCCCGGCCCGCGGCAGCTCGCGCACCTCCAGGTCCGAGAGGGGATAGCGGCTCGCGATAACGAACTGGCCGTGGCTGTAAACCTGCCAGTCCCGGAGGTACCCCGCGAGTGTGCCGCCGAGCGCGCCGACGGCATCCTGAAACAGGACGACGTCGGGCCGGCTCCGGTCGAGTTCTTCGAAAAGCGGCTCGAGGGGATAGCTGCCGTACTTGATGTTCCAGGTCATAAGCCTAAGGCTCGCCCCCTGCGCGGCAGCCTGGGCCGGCGGCCCCGACCAGCGCACCCCCATGAGCGGGCCCAGCACCCACACTACGCAGCAAAGGGGGACGAGCGCCCAGAAGCGCTCCCCGCGCCAGGCCAGCACCGCGAGCGCGAGCCCGGGGAGCGCCCACATGGCCTGGGGGAGGTAGAGGTTCAGGGCGCCGAACCAGTATCGGTCGGCGCCGGTCCAATTGAGGAGGGTTATGAGGGTGAGAAAAGCGAGGTAGAGCGAGCTTAAAGCGATCAGCCAGGGGAGTTTCAAGAGTGTCTCTCCGCAGAGGTAACCGGGCAGGGCGGCACCTTAGAGTTTCGATTTCTCCAGCAGAGATGTGCCCAACGGGGGCACCGCCACGGTCACGTTGAGATTGCCGTCTGCAGGGAGCACGGTATCGGTCCCGGCCTTCAGCTCGGCCATCCCCGAGATCACGTTCCAGTAGGTCGCCATCTCGTGCGGTAGAAGGTGCCAGTACTCGCCGCGGTACTCCCCCTGGATGTGCGTCAAAAGGTCGCGGTACAACCCCACCGGGTACTCGTCGAAGCGGGGCCGGCCGTCAAAGCACATGTAGTCGGGATGGGTGTTGACCAGGGCCATGCCGCCATGCTCGGCGATCCAGGCGAGCTTCTTCTTCCAGGTCTCGATGTTGCGCTCGCCGAACAGGATGTACAGGGTGAAGTCCTGGGGGAGCGTGTAAGGGAGCTCCACGTACCCCTTCGCCGGGTACTCCCCCTTCTGCAGGATCGGGAAGATGGTCTTCACGCCATCGGACTGGGGCTCGAAGGGATCGGTATCGAAGGACGAGGCGTCGTAGCTTATATTGAGGCCGTGCAGCCACTCGAAGTTGTGGTAGACGCAGGGGGACCTGAACCCCACCGCCCCCCACTCCTTCAGGTAGCCGTTGATCCCCTTGGCGTGCTCGGCAAACGCCGTGGCCGAGTCGTAGAGGCTGCGGTTGTGCTCCAGCCCGTGCACCCCCACCTCGAAGCCGTGCTCCACCAGGAGGTTGCGCAGCTCCGGGGGGAGGTGGTAGTCGTGCGCCACGAAGTTGAACGAGGAGCGAAACCCCATCTCCAGCTCCAGCTCCATGAGCTGCCGGGTCCGGGCCACCCCGCGCGCGGTGTCGACGTCGTGGGTGAGCACCACCGAGAAAAGCTTGCCGTTGGGCCACCCGACAAACTGCGGCGGGACGCTCCCGGCAGCGCTGTCGATAGGCCAGACCTCCCGGTAGAGCCTGCGCTTCTGGCGCGCCACCAGCGCCCTGATGGCAATCTGCATGCGGCGTGACAACAGCGGCTTCACCTTGTAATAGGCGCGGGAAATGGTCTCTTCGCTGATGAGTTTCATGGTCGCTCCGGGATGCGTTGCGCCTGACACGGCGGCCGCAGGCTGGACTGTTAAAGCCCTGTTGAGCATTAAAAATATCCAATGCATGAATATACTTGATCCCGCCCCCTTTGCAACCTGCACCCCCTTCCTGCAGCATCCTGCTCACTTTTGCCCAAGACAGCGCCGCAGCGATATGCTATCGTTCTAGCTCTTTAATCCGCGAGGCACCCCGCCGACCGGCCAGCACTCCCCGCCCCGCAGCAAGGGATCCCGATGCCTCTCAAGATATACACCAGCAACCGGATGGAGCTTTTGGTGGACCAGCTCGAGGGGGTGGTGCGCCAGCCGCGCCCGGCCCCGGCGACCCCCTTCACCAAGGAGCTCATCGTGGTGCAGAGCAAGGGGATGCAGCGCTGGCTCTCCATGGAGCTGGCGCGCCGGGTCGGGGTCTGGGCCAACTGCGAGTTCCCCTTTCCCACCAAGATCGTGGAGACCCTCTTCGCGGACCTCATCCCGGGTTCCCCCGCCGAGGCCCCCGTCTTCACCCCTGACGTGCTCACCTGGAAGCTTTTGGAACTCTTGGAGCAAAAGGCTGCGGAGCCCGGCTTCGAGGAGATCTGTGGCTACTTGGCCGACGACCGCGCGGGGCTTAAGCGCCTGCAGCTCGCCGAGCGGGTCGCCGACAGCTTCGACCGCTACACCGTCTACCGTCCCGAGCTGGTACTGGCCTGGGAGGACGGCCTGGACGGCGGGTGGCAGGGGGAGCTCTGGCGGGCCCTGGTGGCCGGAGAGCCGCACCAGCACAGATCACGGCTCCTGGCCGAGCTGCGCCAGTTGGGGAGCGCCACCCCCTCGCCGGCTCTGGCGCGCATCTCGCTCATCGGCATCCCGACCCTCCCCCCCTTCCACCTCGAGGTGCTGGCCCGGGTCGCCCGGCAGGCCGAGGTGAACCTCTTTCTCCTGAACCCCTGCCGCGAGTACTGGGGGCACATCGTCTCGGAGCGCGAACTGGCGCGCCTGGACAAGCGCGGGGCTGCCGAGGAGGAGTGGTACGAGACCGGCAACCCGCTGCTCGCCTCCTGGGGGAAACTGGGACGCGAGTTCTTCGAGGCGATCATCGAGGACTGCGGGGACCCCGAGCGCGCCGACCTCTTCGAGGAGATCCCCGAGGAGACCCTGCTAAACCGGGTGCAGCGCGACATCCTCGACCTGGTGGAGCCGGGTGCCGTCCGTCGCGAGATCTCCCGTGACGACCTCTCCCTCACGGTGCACTCCTGCCACTCGCCGCTGCGCGAGGTCGAGGTGCTCTACGACACGCTGTTGTCCCTCTTCGAGGACGAGCCCGCCCTGGCGCCGCGCGACGTGCTGGTGATGACCCCGGACATCGAGCGTTTCGCCCCCTACATCGGCGCGGTCTTCGGCACCCCCGAAAACGACCAGGTGCGCATCCCCTACTCCATCGCCGACCGCAGCCTGATGAACGAGGGGGAGACCGCCCAGGCCCTGCTCGCCATTCTGAAACTCTGCGGCGGGCGCTACGGGGTCTCGACCGTGCTGGACATCCTGGAGGCGGCCCCGGTGGCGCGCCGTTTCGGGCTCTCCGGCGAGGACCTCGACACCGTGCGTGACTGGCTGCGCGCCGCCAACATCCGCTGGGGGATCGACGCCGCCCAGCGCGGCGAGCAGGGGCTCCCTCCCTTCCGGGAGAACTCCTGGCAGGCCGGCCTGGACCGGCTCCTCTTAGGCTACGCCATGAACGGCGAGGGGCGCCGGTTCTTCAACGGGATCCTCCCCTTCGACGACCTGGAGGGGGCCGAGGCGCTGGTCCTTGGGCGCTTCATCAGCTTCTGCGAGAAGCTCTTCGAGAAGACCCGCGCACTGGCGAGGCCGCGCAGCGCCGAAAGCTGGGTGGAGACCCTGCGCGAGTTGCTGGCCGAATTCCTGGAGGTGGACGAGGCAGGGGAGCGGGAACTCGTGGCGCTCTCCGAGCTGGTGGGGAGGCTCGGCGAGCAGGCCAAGGCCGGCAGCTTTGCCGGCGAACTCTCCCTCGAGGTGGTGCGCTACTGGCTCACCAAGCGCCTGGAAAAGGCCGAGCGCGGCTTCGGCTTCTTAACCGGTGGTGTCACCTTCTGCGCCATGCTCCCCATGCGCAGCATACCGTTTCAGGTGGTGGCGCTTTTGGGGATGGACGACGGCGCCTTCCCGCGCCGCAACCCGCCGCGCGGCTTCGACCTGATCGCCGCAGCGCCGCGCCGAGGGGACCGCTCGCCGCGCGACGAGGACCGCTACCTGTTCCTCGAGGCGCTCCTGTCGGCGCGCAGCCGCCTGCACCTGAGCTTCGTGGGGCAGAGCATCAAGGACAACAGCGAGCTCCCCCCCTCGGTCCTGGTGAGCGAGCTCACCGACTACCTGGCGCGCGCCTTCCGCCACCCCGACGGCACCCCCCTGGGGGCGGTGCAGCGCCACCCGCTGCAGCCCTTCAGCCCCAGGTACTTCAACGGCACCCCCGGGCTCTTCAGCTATTCCCAGGAGAACTTCCGCGGCGCCCTGGCCCGGCTCGCCCCGCAGCGCAGCCTCCCGCCGTTTCTGGAGAGGGCGCTCCCCACCTGGCCGGAGAGCGAGCAGCTCACCTTGAAGGGGCTCGTCGATTTTCTGTGCAACCCGGCCCGCGAGCTGCTGCGCCGGCGCCTGGGGATACGGGTCGAGGAGGGGATGGAACCCCTGGAGGAGGTGGAGCCCTTCAACCTGAACTCGCTCGTTAAGTACCAGCTGGAGCAGGAGATCGTCGCGGCCCTTCTCGAGGGGGAAGAGGCGGCGCTCCCCTTCGCGGTCGCCTGCGGGCGCGGCGACCTCCCCCCCGGCGTCTGCGGCCAGGCCCTCTTCGAGAGCCTGAGCGGCCCCGCGGTGGAATTCACCGCCGCGGTCGCCGAGGCCTCGGGCGGCACCCCCCTTCCCCCTCTCGACATCGACCTGAAGCTGGGAGAAGTGCGGCTCACCGGGCGCCTGGGCTCGCTGCGTTCCGACCGGCTGGTCCTCTACCGCTACACGAAGCTAAAGCCCAAGGACCAGTTGCGCCTCTGGGTCGAGCACCTGGCGTTGAACGCCCAGGGGGCCGACGGCTACCCGCGCAGCTCCTGCTTCCTCGCCTCCGACACCAGGGTCGAGCTTCCCCCCATAGCCCAGGCCGGTGAACTCCTCGCCGAACTGGTCGCGCTCTACCAGGAGGGGATGACCCAGCCGCTGCACTTTTTCCCTGAGACCTCGCTCGAGTACGCCAAGAAGTCCCGCGACCCCAAGAAGGCCGCCCGGGCCCTGGCCGACGCCCGCGGCAAGTGGCACGGCAGCGACTTCTTCCCCGGCGAGGCGAGCGACCGGCACATCCGGCGCTTTTTCGGCGACCAGGTCCCGCTCGACGCCCAGTTCATGGAACTCGCCCTCCGGGTCTGGGGGCCCTACCTCGGCTCGCAGACGGGCCGGGCCAAAAGGGGGAGCGCCTCATGAACCGCTTCGACCTGATCGGTACCCCGCTGGCCGGCCGCAACCTCATCGAGGCGAGCGCCGGCACCGGCAAGACCTTCGCCATCGCCGGGGTCTTCCTGCGCCTGGTGCTGGAACTGCGCCTGCCGGTCGGCGAGATCCTGGTGGTCACCTTCACCGAGGCGGCCACCAAGGAGCTGCGCGAGCGGATCCGCAAGCGCCTGAAGGAGGCCGAGCTCGCCTTCGAAAGCGGGGAGACCAGCGATCCGCTCCTGGACGGTCTCCTGGAAAGGTGCGCGGACCGCCCCCAAGCGCGCCGCCTGCTCGCCAACGCACTGCGCTGCTTCGACGAGGCGGCCATCTTCACCATCCACGGTTTCTGCCAGCGCACCCTGCAGGAGAACCCCTTCGAAAGCGGCTCGTTGTGCGACACGGAGCTCTTGACCGACCAGGCGGCGCTCCTCTCCGAGATCGCCCAGGACTACTGGCGCATCAACTGCTACGGGGCCCCCCTGGAGCGGATCGCCGCCGCCCACGACGCCGGGCTGTCGCCGGACGCCCTGTTGAGCCTGGCGCGCCGCCTGGCCGCCGACCCCTTCGCGAGCGTGATCCCGGCCCCCCCGCAAGCCGCCGGCGACACCCAGCAGTGGCTCCTTACCTTACGACGCGGCTTCTTCGACTTTCTTGCCAGCGAGCTTCCCGGCCGCAAGCGCCTGAAAAACGTGCGTTCCTTCGACGACCTCCTGCTCGACCTGCACGCCGCCGTCACCCGCCCCGGCTCCTCGCTCCCGGCACTGATCCGCGGGCGCTACAAGGCGGCCCTCATCGACGAGTTCCAGGACACCGACCCGGTGCAGTTCGCCATCTTCGACAGCATCTTCCCGGTCGAGGCCGACACCCCGTTTTTCCTGATCGGCGACCCCAAGCAGGCGATCTACAGCTTCCGCGGCGCCGACATCTTCGCCTACATAGGCGCGGCGCAGGCCACCGAGAAGCGCCACACCCTCGTCGAGAACTGGCGTTCGGAGCCGAGCCTGATCCGCGGCGTGAACACCCTCTTCGCCTCGCACCAGGCCCCCTTTCTCTTCGAGGAGATCCCCTTCAGCCCGGTGCAGGCGGCCCCCCGGCAGCTCTCCCTCCTCTCCGTGGCGGGAGACCACGAGCCCCCCTTGAAGCTCTGGTTCACCCCGCGGCGCGAGCCGGGTAAGCCGATCAACAAGGGGGAGGCGGGGGAACTCCTCCCCGAGACGGTCGCCTCCGAGATCGCGCGGCTTTTGCGCCAAGGCGACCAGGGGACCCTGAAAATCGGGGAGCGGCGCGTGGTCCCCGGCGACATCGCAGTCCTGGTGCGGGCCAACCGCCAGGCGAAGCAGATGCAGCGGGCGCTGACCCGGCGCGGCATCCCGAGCGTCCTCTGCTCCGCGGGAAACCTCTTCGAGTCCGAGGAGGCCAGCGAACTTTTGACCGTGCTTGCCGCGGTCTCCGAGCCCGGGCACGAGGCGCTCCTGCGCGGGGCCCTCGCCACCGACCTGTCCGGGGTGAGCGGCTCCGAGCTCGCAAGCCTTGCCGAGGACGAGCGGGCCTGGGAGGAGGTGCTCGAGGAGTTCCGCGGCTACCACGAGATCTGGGCGCAAAGCGGCTGCCTTGCCATGATGCTCCGCTTCCTGGAGCGCCGCCGGGTGCGCGGCCGGCTCCTGGGGGCCCCCCTGGGCGAGCGCCGGCTCACCAACGTGCTGCACCTCGTGGAGACCATCCACCAGGCCCAGATCGAGGGGCGCCTCGGCATGGAGGGGGTACTCGCCTGGCTTTCCTGCCGCATCACCGAGCAGCCCAAGCGCGAGGAACACGAGATCCGGCTGGAGACCGACGAGGCTGCAGTGCAGATCGTCACCATCCACAAGAGCAAGGGGCTTGAGTACCCCATCGTCTTTCTCCCCTTCAGCTGGGCCGAGTACGCCGGCAAGGATCCCACCGCCCTGTTCCACGCCGAGGACGGCAGCGTGGTCCTGGACATAGGGTCCGAGAGGCTGAGCGAACACCAGGAGATCGCCCGGCGCGAGAGCCTGGCCGAGAGCCTGCGCCTGCTCTACGTGGCGCTCACCCGCGGCAAGCACCGCACCTACCTGGTTTGGGGCGCCTTCAAGGACGCCGGCGACAGCGCGCTCCACTACCTGCTGCACCCCGAGGCCCCGGTCTCCCGCGGCCAGGTCACCCTGAGCGACCAGGCGCTTTTGGACCAGCTGGGGCAGTTGGCCGAGCGCTCGCAGGGGGCGATCGAGGTCCTCGCCTTGCCCGACCCGGACCAGGTCCCCTACCAGCCCCCCCCCGAGCCCGCCGCACAGTTCGAGGTCAGGGAATTTACCGGCAGCATCCCGCGCGAGTGGCGGGTGGCGAGCTTCACCTCGCTCGCCTCGCACCAGCACCAGGGCCCGGGGGAGCTGCCGGACCGCGACGAGGGGAGCAGCAGGGGGCAGGCCGAGCCGGGGGGCGAGGCGAGCGGGATCTTCGCCTTCCCCAAGGGGGCCAAGGCCGGTATCTTCCTGCACGAGATCTTCGAGCTGCTCGATTTCGCGAGGCTCGAGGGACTCGAGGAGCTGGTGAGCGAACAGCTCGCCAAGCACGCCTTCGATCCCCAGTGGCACGGCGCGGTCTGCTCCATGGTGCGCAGCGTCCTCGCCGCCCCGCTCGGCAAGGACGGCTTTGCGCTTCATGCCATCGGCACCGAGCGGCGCCTGAGCGAGCTGGAGTTCTTCTTCCCGCTGACGCGGGTCACCTCCGAGCGGCTGCGCGAAGCCGTCACCCGCTTAGCCGGGCTCACCTTCCCGGTCGACCTAGCCGGGCTCTTCGGCCGGCTCTCCTTTGCGCCGCTCGAGGGGATGCTGCGCGGCTTCATGGACCTGGTGATCGAGCACGGCGGGCGCTACTACATCCTGGACTGGAAGTCGAACCACCTGGGGAACCACCCCGGCGCCTACAACATGGCCGGGATGCGGCGCGAGATGGAGGAGAGCTGTTATCCGCTGCAGTACCTGCTCTACACCGTGGCCCTCGACAACTACCTGAGGCTGCGCGTCCCGGGCTACCGTTACGAGGAACACTTCGGCGGCATCTTCTACATCTTCCTGCGCGGGGTGGACGGCACCGGCAACGGCATCTTCGCCGACCGGCCCCCCAGGCGGCTCATCGAGGAACTCTCCGAGGCGCTGTTGGGGAGTGCGCACCACGAGCCGTCCGGGCACCAGGTGTACCCCGCCCCGGCGAAGCCCGTGCAGACCTCGTTCGAGTTTTAACGGGACCGGCACGGACGAGCGAGGCCGCCAGCCTGTCGCGGCATCTTAAATTGATGTCCCCGGGGTTGCTCCCCCGCCCCTTGCGGGAGGGGGCAGGGGGGTGGGGGAAGCCGGAAGCTCCGCTGCAACGAAACGCATTTGGGACTGACGTCCCCCTCACCCCGACCCTCCCCCGCCAGGGGGGAGGGAGGTCCATAGAGCCTGGTAAACTCGTTCCCACGCTCCAGCGTGGGAACGCCACCCCGGACGCTCCGCGCCCCGACTCGGAAATTCGTTCCACGAAGCACCGCCGCGCGCCCCAACGTTCCCCCATTTGCGAAGGGGGGACAAGGGGGATTTAGCCGAGGCGGGCCCCAGACAAAAAGCAAAAACCGATAACGAGAGCCCCATGACTCCCGAAGCTATCCAGTTCAACGACATAGACCGGCAGTTCGCCTCCTTCATCTGCCGCCAGGCCGGCAGCGAGGACAAGCTGCTTTGGTGCGCGGCAGCCCTGTTGAGCCGGGGCGTGGTCGCCGGCGACGTCTGCCTCGACCTCGCCGGGGCCCTCGCCGACGGCAGCACCGCGGGGTACGGCGTCAAGGACCTGGAGTCCTGGGCGCAGAGCCTGGGCGGGCACGCGGCGGTCGGCGCACCAGGGGAGTTCGCCCCGCTCATCCTGGACCAGGCGAACCGCCTCTACCTGCACCGCTACTGGCGCTACGAGGACCAGCTCGCCGCGGCCATCCTCGCGCGGGGCGCCGCCGTCGAATTTAACCGGGACATCCTGGCCACCGGATTGGCGCGACTCTTCCCGGCCAGCGCCTCCGGCGCGACCGACTGGCAGCGGGTCGCGGCCCTCGCCGCGGTGACCAGGCGCTTCTGTGTGATCTCCGGCGGCCCGGGAACCGGCAAGACCTCCACCGTGGTCAAGGTCCTCGCGCTTTTACTGGAGCTGATGGGTGGGCGCGACTGCCGGATCGCGCTGGTCGCCCCTACCGGCAAGGCCGCCGCGCGGCTCAAGGAGTCGATCGTGCAGGGGATCGACTGCGCCGCCGAACTGCGCGCCCTCATCCCCGAGGATGTCTCCACCATCCACCGCCTGCTCGGCTACCTGAAGGGATCCGCGAGCTTCCGGCACCACCGGGACAACCCGCTCCCCTACGACGTGATCATCGTCGACGAGGCCTCCATGGTCTCGCTGCCGCTCATGGCGAAACTGGTGGACGCCCTGCGCCAGGACACCCGGCTGATCCTCCTGGGCGACCGCGACCAGCTCGCCTCGGTCGAGGCGGGGTCCGTTTTGGGCGACATCTGCAACACCGGCGCGGTCAACGAGTTTTCCGGGGCGTTCGCAAAGCTTGCCGCAGAGCTTTCCGGCGATCACGTGGAGGTCGAGGAGCCAGGGTTCGCCCGGGCGGGAGCTCCTGAAGGGGCCGCAGGGCGCTCCGAATTGGGCGACGCCGTCGTGCTGCTCCGCAAGAGCTACCGGTTCTCCGAGCATAGCGGCATCGGCAAGGTGAGCGCGCTGGTGAATGTCGGTAACGGCCCCGCCGCACTGCAGGCGCTGCGCGACGAGGCCTTTAGCGACCTTTGCCTCGCTGACGCGCCGGCTCCAGCAGAGCTGGGCGAGGCGCTCGCCGCACGGATCCTCGACGGCTACGCCCCCTACCTCGCGGAGAGTTCAGCCGAGGCCGCCTTCGCCAGGTTCGGCGAGTTCCGCATCCTGTGCGCCATGCGCAGCGGCCCGTTCGGAGTAGAGGCCGTGAACCGGCTCGTCGAGGAGCGCCTGGCCAAGTCGGGGCTCATCAAGCCCGGGGGGCGCTGGTACGCGGGCGAGCCGGTGATGATCACGCGCAACGACTACAACCTGGGACTCTTCAACGGCGACATCGGCCTGGTGCTTCCGGATCCGGAAAATGGCGGCGAGCTGCGCGCCTTCTTCCCCAGCGGCAGCGGGATGCGCAAGGTGCTCCCCCTGAGGCTCCCCGAGCACGAGTGCGCCTTTGCCATGACGGTGCACAAGAGCCAGGGTTCCGAGTTCGACCGGGTACTTCTGCTGATGCCCGACCGCGACCTCCCGCTGCTCACCCGCGAGCTGGTTTACACCGCCATCACCCGCGCCAAGAAGAGCGTGGAGATCCTGGCAACCGACGACCTCTTCTGCACCGCCGTCGAGCGCCAGATCGTCAGGAGGTCGGGACTCAGGGAGAAGCTTTGGGGCAAGGGATCAATTGACAGTTGACAATGGACTAATTGACAATGAGAGGCGGTTCGCAGACAATCGGCGATCCCGCTAGCGCTCGTCTCGTGGTTCTAGGCTCTTTCAGCACCCGCAGTCGATGAATCCAGCCGTCCGCTGCACTCCCGCCTTGTGACAGACCGATACAACAAAACCACGTGGAGAACCAATGGATCATAAAGCACAGGTGAACGGAACCACTCTTTCCTACTTCGACGAGGGGACAGGCCCCGTCGTCCTCTTGATGCACGGCTTTCCCCTGAACCGCCAGATGTGGCAGGCGCAGATCCGACCGCTTTCTCAAGCCGGCTACCGGGTCATCGCACCGGACCTTCCCGGCTTCGGCGGCAGCGAGCCTTCCGCTGCCGGCTACAGCATGGACGCGTTCGCCGACACCATCATCGGCCTGCTCGACGCGCTGGACCTCAGGCGCGTCGTGGTCGGCGGGATGTCGATGGGGGGCTACATCCTCTGCGACCTCCTGGAGCGCTACCCGGAGCGCGTCAGCGCCGCCTGCTTCATCGCCACCAAGAGTGCCGACGACGACGAGGAGGGACGCGCCCGCCGCACCACTCTTGCGGCCCAGGCCGAACGCCTCGGCGCGAACCCCATCATCAAGATCTTCGCCGAACTGCTCTTCGCTCCCGAGACCTCCCAGACCCAGCCCGCCCTGATCGCCCAGGTCACTGCCTGGATGCGCTCCACCGCTCCGGGAGCGCTGGCAGGCGGACTCCTCGCCATGCGCGACCGCAAGGACTACACCGAGCTGCTCCCGAGCTTCCCGCAGCCGTCCCTGGTACTCTTCGGCAGCGAGGACCGCGCCGGCTCGCCGGCCGCCGTCGAGGTCTTCCGGGCCGGCCTCCCCGCCTGCGAGAGCTTGATCATCCCCGGCGGCGGTCACATGGTCAACATGGAGCAGCCCGAACTCTTCAACGCCAGACTCCTCGACTTCCTGAACCGGAACCGGGAAAACCTATGAACCCAGAGCTGTTTCAGCTGACCGCCATAATCCTCCTGCTGGCGATCCTCGCGGTCGCCCTCTTCTGCTGGCGTGCCCTCAAGGGGCGCGAGACAGGTGCGGCACGCTTCGACCAGCTGGAAAAAGGGTTGGAGAGACTGGAGCGGATGTTCCAGGCCGAGCTGAGCCGCAACCGGGAGGAGCTGGGGGCCAACCTGGGGAGGTTCGGGGAGGCGGTGCAAAAGCGGATGGTGGAGATCGCCACCCTGCAAAAGGGGCAGCTGGACGGCTTCGCCCAGCAGATGGGGACCCTCACCGCCAGTAACGAGCAGCGCCTGGAGAAGCTGCGCGAGACCGTCGAGGTGCGGCTCAAGTGGCTCCAGGAGGACAACGCGCGCAAGCTGGACCAGATGCGCGCCACGGTGGACGAGAAACTGCACGAGACCCTGGAAAAGCGCCTGGGCGAGTCGTTCCAGCAGGTAAGCGGGCAGCTCGAGCAGGTGCACAAGGGACTTGGGGAGATGCAGAACCTGGCGGCCGGGGTCGGCGACCTGAAGAAGGTGCTCTCCAACGTGAAGACCCGCGGCACCCTGGGCGAGGTGCAGTTGCACAACCTCCTGGAGCAGATCCTCACCCCCGACCAGTACGCCGTGAACGTCGCCACCAAGCCCGGCAGCGACGCCCGCGTCGAGTTCGCGGTCCGGCTGCCGGGGCGCGACGACCAGCCGCTCTGGCTCCCCATCGACGCCAAGTTTCCCCAGGAGGACTACCTGCGCATCGTCGAGGCCCAGGAGCAGGTGAACCAGGCGACCCTTCTGGAGGCGAACCGGCAGTTCGACCGGACCGTGGTCGGCATGGCGAAACTCATCTGCGACAAGTACCTGGCTCCCCCCAGCACCACCGATTTCGCCGTGATGTTCCTGGTCAACGAGGCGAGCTACGCCACCGTGTTGAGCCGGCCGGGACTCTTCGACAGCATCCTGCGCGAGTACAAGGTGATCGTCGCCGGCCCCACCACCATCGCCGCCCTGCTCTCCTCCTTGAGTCTCGGCTTCAGGACCCTCACCATCGAGAAGCGGACCAGCGAGGTCTGGCGCCTCTTGGGGGCGATCAAGACCGAGTTTTCCACCTTCGGGACCCTCCTCGACAAGACCCGCAAGAAGCTCGACGAGGCATCCTCCAGCATCGACACCGCCGCCACCCGGACCCGGCGCATCCAGAAGAAGATGCAGGGGATCGAAGAGCTGCCGGCCACCGAGAGCCGCGAGCTGCTGGGCAGGGATCTGAAGGAGCTCCCCGAGGAGAGCGAGGACGTCTGGACCAGGCTCGAAGATGGTGGGCCGACGGCCTGACCGGTAGCTGTGCCCAGGGACAAAACGGAAAAGCTCTCACCACAGAGGCGCACAGAGGTACACAGAGGAAAAACCAGAACGGGAAAGGCATAAACAAAACGCAGGCTCAAAATCCCTTCAGCCACCAAAAGGCACAAAATTCACAAAAAGAAACCCCACCAAAACCGGTTCGCCTCTTCGCTCAGGGAGATGGCCGAACAGTTGGTGGGGTTCTTTTGTGTCTTTTGTGCCTTCTTGCGGCAAAGAGAGGTCACCACGACAACCGAAAAACCTTGCTGTCCCGGGTTTCCTCTGTGTGCCTCTGTGTCCTCTGTGGTCAGGCTTTGACTGGCCTTGATCGAGCTACTTTATCTGCCCGCGGATTTCGCCGTCCGGGTTCGCCTCGGTGTGCACGTTCACGTAGGCCTGTTCCGCTTCGAAGACGTGGATCAGGTCTTCCACCGTTTTACCCTGCAGCGGACCGATCAGGTCCTTGTCCGAGATGGCACCTTCCGCCAGCTTCCCGCTGAACTTCCCTTTCTTTTCCGCGCTGAAGAGCCCGGCGATAGGCGGGCCGTTTTCACCCTTCTTCGCCAGGTGGATGTGAGCCGCCGTGGCGTCCACGATGTTCTTTACCTCCAGCTTGTAGTAGAGCGTCTTGCCGTCCTTGGTGAGCTTGAACTCCGCCTTTCCCGAAGCCTTCGAATTCGGCTTTTGAGTCTCCTCCTTGGGAGTGAGCTTGGCTTTGAAGTGCGTCTCCTTGGCGAGCCCCGTCGTCGCCGCAAACACCACCGCCAGAACCACAAACAACAGCAGTTTAAGGTATCTCATTGCGTGCCTCCTCTAGCCCTTCGTTGGGCTGTTGCCAGCTTGGCATTGTTTCATGTTAACAGGAAGGGTTTTTGGGGGTCAATGGGCAACAAAAGCCACGGCAACATCAATAAACCGCAAAGCAATAAACCACAGAGGCGCAGTGGAGCGCAGGGGAAGAAGAGAGAGCTTTGATTACAAAAAAACCCGAAACGTTGCCGTCCCGGGTTTCCTCTGAGTGCCTCTGTGTCCTCTATGGTTCAGGCATTTGTCGCTTTTACCAGGCCAACGATCTCCCGGTACAGCTCCAGGTATGCCTCCGCCTCGCGCTCCGGGGGGTACTTGTCCCGCACCAGGCTGCGGCCGTTTTGCCCCAGCCGCTCGCGCAGCGCCGGGTCGGTCGCCAGGTGCTCCGCCTTGCGGTAGAACTCCCCGACATCGCGGTAGAGCATCCCGGTGTGGCACTCCTTGATAATGGAGCGGTTCCCCTCGATGTCGGTCACCAAAAGCGGCTTGGCGTGCGAGAGAGCCTCCAGGACCGCGTTGGACATCCCCCCCTCGATGAGCGAACTGTTCAGCACCACGTCGGCGCTGCGGTACAGGTTCCCCATGGCGTCGTGCCCCACGGTTCCCAGGTAGCGGGCAAACGGGTACTGCTCGAGCGCGTCCATCACCTCGGCGGCGTACCCCGCGTCGATCACCGGCCCCACCAAGAGGAGCTTGATCCCCGGGTAGAGTGCGTGCAGTGCCGCCAGCGGCTGCAGCGGGAAGAGCACGTTTTTCACCGGACGCAGCCCCGCGGGGAGCAGGAAGGTGCACTCCTCATTCTGCGCCGGGACCGGCAGCGCCGGCAGGCTCGGCAGTTCCACCCCCTGCGGGATCACCACGGTGCGCTCCTCCATGCTCGGCAGGTGCTCCCCCAGGCGCCTTTTCACGTAGGCGTGAAACGCCACCAGCCTGACCGCCCCCTTCAAGGCGGCGTGGGTGTCGAAGCTGCGGTGGTCGTCGAGCGCCTGGTAGACGTCGGTGCCGGTCAGGGTAATCAAGTAGGGGAGTTTCAGCTCTTCGGCGATGGCGTGTGCCATCCTTCCGCCATGGTAGCCGTGGAAGGCGTGCAGAAGGTCCGGGGCGAACTCCTTGACGCCGGCCAGAAGCTCCTCGCCGGCCATCTTGTCCACCTGGAAAACCCGGACCTCGCACCCCAAGAGTCTCAGGTGGCGCTCGATGCGCCGAACGGTCACGGCATTGCCGTTCTCGGCGGGAAAATAGTTGGGTGCAATGAGGCAGACACGCATTTACAATCCTTTTTGGGGGAGCCTAGGTATCCTTCATGAGCCCAGCGCCGATCCCCTGGGTGTTTCGCCCCCGGAGTACGCGAGACCGCCGAGGGGAGAGGGGCCGCTCCAACTTAGTGGAATGACTCCATCATAGCCGCAAAAGCCGCGTCAGGCAAGGGACAAACCCCTTGCCTCGATGCCGCAATCATGCTACGTTACGCGCCATTACGAGGTCCGACACATGAAAATTACCATCCTCGGCTCTGGCACCTCGACCGGCATTCCCATGGTCGGTTGCCACTGTCAGGTCTGCGATTCCACCGACCGGCACGACAAGAGAACCCGCGCTTCCATCCTGGTCGAGTGCGGCGGCGGGCGCATTCTGGTGGACGCCTCGACCGACCTTCGCAACCAGATGCTGCGCGAGGGGATACCGCACATCGACGCAGTGCTTTTGACCCACACCCACGCCGACCACATCCACGGCATCGACGACCTGCGCGGCTTCCACTTCATCCACCGCCGCATCATCCCCTGCTACGGAAGCCCCGAAACGATGGAGCAGGTAACCCGCAGCTTTTCCTATATCTTCGACGGGCTCTCCAGCGAGGGATACTCGCAGCTCATGGAGCCCCGCAGCGTCGAGGCCCCCTTCGAACTCTTCGGCTGCCAGGTCGTGCCGGTCCCCATCGAGCACGGCTCGTTCCAGGCCACCGGCTACCGGTTCGGCACGGCGGCCTACCTCACCGACTGCAGCGCCATTCCCGAGAGTTCCCGGGCCTTGTTGCAGGACCTCGACCTGTTGATCATCGACGCCCTGCGCTACTCCCCGCATCCCAACCATTTCAACATAGAAGGGGCGCTCAAGGTGGTCGAGGAGCTGCGCCCGCGCCGCGCGGTTCTCACCCATCTCACCCACGAGGTGCGCCACAAGGACGGCGAGCGCCTGCCGCCGGGGGTGGAGTTCGCCTACGACGGCATGGTCATCGAGCTGCCATGATTTTTTGAGCGCGGAGTCGCTCGCACCACCATCCCAAGCCGCACGAAACGGACGGAACTGATGTTCAGAGACATTCGACTGCACGGCTATGCCAATGATCAGATTGAATTCTATGCGATAACCGCGGGCAGCGAAGCGTACAACCGCTACTTCTACAACTCGGACCAAGCCGATTCCGAGATCCGTTTCTTCTCCCCCGGCAACGAGTTCATCATCGGCCGCGACGGCATCAGCCACCGCGGCAACGGCGGTTCCTTCTGCGAGTACATGTTCGGGGTGGACCAGCCGATCGCCGACCTCGCCAAGGAGGAGGTATCGAACCGCCTGGTGGTCTACGGCACCCACTACGACCAGAAAAGCGGCACCCTCAAGTTTTCCGACCGCACCGACGGCTACCACAGTTTCGAAAAGATCTTCTTCGACGGCAACGCCGTGTTCAACTACTTCTTCGCGCTGACCGGAGCAGATTTCACCGGCCCCTTGCACGACCAGCAAGAGCGCATCGTCAAGGTGCTCGGTAAGGCGCTCAAGCGCTCCGACGCGGTAGGGCTCGAGCACGACAACCTGATCATCGAGGAAATCTTAAGCCTCGTCGAGGAGCCGAGCGCACACCTCTTCCTCTTCAAGCTGATCAACTCCCGGCACCGCGAGTACTCCGAGACCTTCCGCAACCTCTACTTCAGCAACAAGAAGATCACCGACGCGGAATTCCAGAGGCTCTCCCAACTGGCCGAGCGGTACGGCATCGACCGCTACCAGCAGGAGCGCATCCGTATCGACGTGATGTACAAGCACCCGGACAACCGGCGCATCGTCGACGAGTACAAGAACATCCTGATCGCCTGCAACAGGAAGGGCGAGATCAACAAGCTGGAAAACGCCCGCCTCACCCGGCTTAAGACCCTCTCGGTCCGCAACAAGATCCCCGGCGCGCTCTTTTACACCCTCGACGAGATGCTCAAGAAGGACAAGAAGCTGGTCGACCTCGAGGAGAGCAACTACATCTCCGAGACCCGGCAGATCCTCGAGGGGATGTTCCTCTCCGAGCGCCACATCGAGAGCACCATCGACACCGAGGACATGCTGAAGCTCCTCTTCGCCAAGAAGCAGGCCGCCGAGAACCGCGACCATGCCTTCGAGGAGATGCTTTTAGACGCGAGCAAGGTCTGCGACGAGAAGATCCGCGACGGCGCCGACATCTCCATCCTCGAGGGGTACTCGTACATCATCACCTACTTCGACCGCTACGACGCCACCTCCTCTGCAATCAACCAGCTGGCCTTCATGGAGAACGTGAAGATCTCCGAGGAGATGATCCGGAGCCTCTTGGGGAACAAGAACGCCTTCGACCTCCTGGCCCCGGGGCTCTTCACCAAGCTCTTTCTCTCCGGCATCTTCGAGGACAAGTACCTGGGGAACTACGGGCGCAAGAAGGTGATCCACCTGGCCGAGGGGTTGAAACTCATCGAGGAGAACCGGCTCACCATCACGGCACTTCTGGAGAAGCTGCAGCAGATCGACAGCGACGAGCGGCTCTACCTGATCCTGCTCGAGCACGTAAAAGAGCGGATCCGCAACTTCTACTCCAAGTACAGCACCAAGGCAGACCAGGAGGCCCTCCAGAAAGAGCTCACCGAGGAGCTGAACCACAAGAAGCTCGTCGAGGGGGAGATCCCCGAGCACCTGTTCCACGAGACCATCCTGGCCATCAAGAAAGAGGCGATCTACATCCACAACCTCCTGCCCCAGATCATCGCCGAGAAGAACGGCTCGCTCAGGGAGGACTTCCTGGAAAACTCCGGCCTGGACCGCTTCTACGTCGAGGAGCTCGAGCGCGAGTTCTTCGAGCTGAACGACCTGAACCTGGAGGAGCTGTACCAGATCCGCAAGGGGCTTAACTGATTCAATTAACAATGGACACTTGGCAACGAAAACCCCGTGCAACGGAAGGCGCACCAAAGCGCTACTTTTGTCGGGTGCTGGCTTTTCGTCAGGTGTTGTTCTTCACCCTTTCCGGTTTGGTGGTATCCCCTTCATCCTCTTCATCCCTGTTTCTTTTTTTGCTCTTCCCCTAAAAACGTGTTGGCAGCGTTGACTCCTTTTTCCCTTGCCGTTGGGGTCCGGGTTTTATCCGAGGACATCCGGAAGCCCGCAAGGTCCGCGTCATCCGCGTGCTAGGGCCTTTGCTTTTGACTTTCCCGACGATTTTCCCTAAAGTACCCACTGTGTAAATTTTTTACTCAGAGGTAAAAATGGCAGTCATCAACGAGCAGTTGACCCGGATCAGCGACAAGATCGCCTCCTTCGGCAAGGAAAACCTGGACGAGACGCTCCACATGGTGAGCGAAGGGGTGCGGCTCATCTCCTCGGTCGAGCGGGTCCGCATCTACCTCGAGGATCTGACCCGCGGCGCGCTCTCCTGCGCCTTCGCCTGCGGCGACTTCGCCGATGACATCCGCGAGGAAACCTTCCCCATCATCTCCAGCGAAGCCGCGGTCTCCCTCACCTTCGTGAACCAGAAGGTTGCCCGCTTAAACCGCCCCACCGAGACCGGCCTCCCCCTGGACCGCGAATTCTCCGCCCGCTTCGAAATCGAGGCCAGCGCCATCCTCCCCATCGCCAGCGAAGGGAAGTCGATCGGCGTCGCCTGCCTGGACGGCATGGAAGTGACCGGAGAGCAGATCGCCATCCTTTCCCACTTCCTCGCCAAGTCCGGGGAGCGGCTCGACCAGGCCCGCAAGTACCACCAGCAGCTCCTCTTGGCGCGCCGGGTCGAACTCTACAAGCGGCGCGAGGCGGCCGGTTTCATGGTGCGCTCCGCCGTGCGCCTGGTGGACGGTCTCACCCTCGCCTCGGTGCTGGTCCCCAACCGCGAGGGGATGGAGGTGCTGGCGAGCCACGCCGAGGATCCCGAACTGAAGATCGCCTACGACAGCGTGGGGAGCATCGGCCTCAAGCAGGGGACCTCGCTCGTCTCGCGCTACGTGAACGAAAACGGCATCATCGTCGACGAGCAGCTGTTAAAACCGCTCTACGTCCCGGACCTCTGCGACGAGACCATCCAGCGCCGCGCGCTCACCGAGGAGATGGCGCTGCGCTCCCTGTACATGGTGCCGCGCTTCGAGCCCAACACGCACCGCATCATCTGCCTCATCAACTACTTCACCCGCCAGCGCGGCAGCTTCACCGAGTTCGAGCGCGGCCTGTTGCAGACCCACGCCGAGATGGTGGAGCGGGTCATCAACGAGGTGGGGGGCGAGCACCTGGAGATCAAGGTCCTCTCCGAGATCTCCGATCTTTTGCAGGAGAGAAACGAGGGGCTGCACCAGTTTCTCACCAAGGTGCTCTCCAAGGCGACCGAGCTGATCGGTGCCGACACCGGCTCCATCGCCATCGTCGAGGAACGCGAAGGGGAGAAGTGGCTCGTCGTCGAGGACGAGGAGGGGAACATCGTCGGCGCCAAGAACAAGGAGTGGATCAAGAAGAAGATCCCCCACTTCAAGATCGGCGGCCCCGAACTCCCCGTCGAGGAGCGCAGCCTCACCGGGTACGTGGCCTGGTCCAAGAAGCCGCAGATCATCGGCCAGGTCTCCGACGCCGGGCAACACCAGGGGTTCCACCGCTCCATGAGCGAGCTCATCAAGAGCGAGATGGCGGTACCGGTGGTCTCCGACGACCAGGTGATCGCCGTCATCTGCCTGAACTCCCTGCAGGAGGGGTACTTCACCGAGGAGCACAAGCGGATCCTGCAGATCATCGACCGGCTCACCTCGCGGCACATCTCGGACATCCAGCGCATCGAGAGGCTTCAGAACGAGGTGACCAAGCTGCAAAGCGACATCGCCTACAAGGACCCCAAGGTCTCCTCCTATCGCCTGGGGAACATCATCGGCAACAGCCGCAAGGCGCAGGAGATCGTCGAGTTCATCAACACGGTCTCGGTCCCACTTGCGAACCGGATCGCGCTTTGGAGCCGCAACATCCTGCAGGAGGCGACCATCGGGCTCCCCTCCATCCTGGTCTTAGGCCCCACCGGCGCCGGGAAGGAGTTCTTCTTCAACAACCTCTACAACAAGCTGAACGAGCTCTACCGCAAAGAGGTGAACCCGGACGGCGAGCTTCCGGTGAAGAAGACCAACATCGCGGCCTACAGCGGCGAGCTCACCTACTCCGAGCTCTTCGGGCACACCAAGGGGGCATTCACCGGCGCCTACAGCGACCGCAAGGGGATCATCGAGGAGGCCGGAGGCGGGGTGGTCTTCCTGGACGAGATCGGCGACGCCGACCCGAAGACCCAGGTGCAGCTTTTGCGTTTTCTGGATAACGGTGGCTTCGTGCGCCTTGGCGAGAACCGCGAGAGGATCAGCCGCGTCCTCCTGGTCGCCGCCACCAACAAGGACCTGCGCCGCGAGATAAGCCTCGGGAACTTCCGCGAGGACCTCTACCACCGACTGACCGAGCTCTCCGTCGTGGTGCCGTCGTTAAACGAGCGGCGCGAAGACATCCCCGACCTGGCCACCCACTTTCTGGGGAAGCTCTACCGCACCTACCGCGGCCGCGAGGAAGGGCGCGACGAGTTGCCGGCCCTCTCCCAGGACGCCAAGGACGCGCTGGTCGGCCACAACTACCAGGGGAACATCCGCGAGTTGCGGAGTATTTTATTGCGGGCGCTCTTCTTCAGAAGCGGGAAGGTGGTGACCGGGGCGGACATCAAGCGGGCGATACGGGACGGCTCCCGCGACCAGGTGGTGCCGGCGGCCGAGCGGCTGGCCGACGAGGTGGCGGCCGGGATACTCGGTGCGATAGCGGCCGGGCAGGACTTCTGGGAGGCGGTCTACGAGCCCTTCTCGCAGAGCAAGATCTCCCGCGACGTGGTCTGTCTGGTGATCGAGAAGAGCCGCGTCCAGGCGGGGAAGACCATGCCCGAGATCGCGCGGCATCTCAAAGCCGTGGGTGCCAACCTCGAGGACGAGGAAGAGCGCAAGCGCTTTTTCAGGTTCAAGAACTTCCTCTACAAAACCGTGAGGATCTGAACAGGTAGCCTGATAGACGAAAGGCCGGAAGTCGTAGGGGCGAATAATCATTCGCCCGTGACTCCGGCCTCCCCCAACGCTCCCAACGCTCCCAACGCTCCCAGCCCGCGCAGTCCCCAGTCGCCGGCCACCCTGCCCCGCTCAATACGGCCGCAGCTGCTTCCCCGAGCCGATGTGCCAATGCAGGTGTTTCGAAGACTGGTAGTCGCCCAGGTTCGTGTAGACGCGGGCCGCGCCGCAGCGGGCCATCAAGTCGCCGGCAAGCGCCTTTGCCGCGCGCATCAGTTCCAGAAGCAGCTCGTTGTCCGCCTCCTCCAGCGCGATCAGCGACTCCACATGCTTTTTGGGCAGCAGGACGATATGGTGCTCCCATATGGGGTTTGTGTGGTGGAAGGCGAGAACCTGGTCGTTCTCGTAGCAAACCGGCACCTCGATGGCGCCGGTCAGGATCTTTTCACAGTAGAAGTCACACGACGTCATCTTGCAGCGTTCTCCTTTTTTCGGTTAGGTACTGCGCTTAGCTGCCGCAGACTATCCCAATCGGCACGACGAGTAAATGGAAACCGCTGCCTCTCCCTCAGGCCACATAAACTTTGACTAAAACGGCCGCAAGATGGTATCGTCTGAGCCACTTTCACCGGTTTCTCGGGCAGGTACGACAATGAGCTCCCCACATCTCTCCGTAGTCATACCCTCCTACAACGAGGAGCTGCGCCTGCCCCGTTACCTCGACGAGGTATGCCAGTACCTCGAGGGGCGTGGCTGCGCCTACGAAGTGCTGGTCGTCGACGACGGCAGCCAGGACGGCACTGCGGCCGTAGTGGAAAAAGCCATGTCCCGCTACCGGCACCTGCAGCTGCTGCGTCTTCCCGAAAACCGCGGCAAGGGAGCGGCGGTGCGCGCCGGGATGCTGCAGACAACGGGGAAGTTGCGGCTTTTTGCCGACGCCGACGGGGCCACGCCCATTGCCGAACTGGAGCGCCTGGAGCTGGCGATAGCCGACGGCGCCGACCTGGCCATCGGATCCCGCGCCATCAAGGGAAAAACCACCCGGGTACGCGGGACGCTGCACCGCAAGATCATGGGGACCATCTTCAACGCGGTGGTTCAGGTGCTGGCCGTTCCCGGCCTCCAAGATACCCAATGCGGCTTCAAGCTCTTCACCGACACTGCCGTACGCCGGACCTTTTCCCTCCAGATGCTGGACGACTTCGGCTTCGACGTAGAGATCCTCTACCTGGCACGCAAAGGTGGTCTCAGCATCGCCGAGGTTCCGGTTAACTGGGTGGATATCCCGGGAACCAAGGTCGACCTGGTGCGCGACTCCCTGCGCATGCTGCGCGACATTCTCGCGGTGCGGGGCAACGACCTGCGCTGCCTGTACCGTGACCGCGAAAAGCCGGCGTTCCCCCCCAACCTCTCAAGCCACGGAAAGTAAATCCCCAGCCCTTAGCCCTTACTCCCTAGCCCCTGCCTCTCCCCCTGCCTCATCCCTTCGTCTCTAACCGTCACCCTGATGGTCGTCCCCCTGCCCGGCGCGGTCTCCAGGCTGAAACGGCCACCCAGCAGTTCCGTCCGCTCGCGCATGATGGTGAGCCCCCAGCCGGAGCCCGTCGGTTGCGGCAGGTCGCTTTGCGGTTCGAATCCCTTGCCGTCGTCGGTTATGGTGAGACTTACCCCGCCGGCATCGTGCAGCACCACCGTGACCTTCGAGGCCCCTGAATACTTGGAGGTATTGTTGAGCGCCTCCTGGGTGATCCGGAACAGCGCAGTCTCAAGGGTGCTCCCCAGGCGCGGGAAATCCTCGCCGGCCAGGACCTCCACCTTGATCCCGGTCCTTTTCTGGTAGCGCATTCCATAGGAGCGGATCGCCTCCACCAACCCCAGGGTGTCGAGCTGGTGGGGGCGCAGCTCCGCCATCAGGTCCCGGATACTCGTGTTGACGTCCTTGAGGAGCAGTCTCGAATCCTCCAGGATCTGCGGGACGTCCGCAGCGGCCCCCTCCGGCACCCGCAGCCCCAGGTGACGAAGGTTGAACCCGAGTGCCACCAACAGCTGTCCGACGTGGTCGTGCAGGTCCATGGCGATCGACTTGCGCAGATCCTCCTCCTGCACGATGAGCCGCTGGGCGTACCGTTTCTGGGTCTGCTCCGCCAACTTGCGCGGCGTGATGTCGCGGATGATCACAAACGAGTGGTTTTCATCGTGCAGGATGACCGAGCTCACCTCCGCCTCGAACGTGGTACCGTCGCCGCGCACGCAGGTCAGCTCGCATTGCAGCCTCCCCTCCCGCACGCGTTGGGCCAGCGCCTCCTGCAGGCTTGGATCGCCCTGGTCCACGACGCCCGCGCGCCCGATGCGACAGAGTTCCTCTTCGGTCCTGCCGAACATGGCGCAGGCTACCGGGTTCGCCGCAATCACGGTGCCGTCGGGCACCGTCAGGAAGACCGCGTCCATGTTGTTCTCGAACAGGATCCGGTAGCGTGCCTCGCTCTCCAGCAGCTTTGCGGCGTCGGCCCTGCGCACTTCGGCCACCCTCGCCTGAAGCTCGGCTTCGGCAGCCCGGATGCGCAGATTATGCAGTGTTTTTACGATGAGGCAGATAGCGGTGCCGCTGATGATGAAGACGAGCAGGCCGACCCGGTCCGAGGCCTGCTGGACCATGAAGAAATGGCCGCGGGGAACCAGTTGGTAGGATATCAGCAACGTGGAGAGAAAGGTCGCCAGCAGTCCTGCTGTGGCACCTCCATAAAGCGCGGTCAGAGTAACTGCCGGGAAGAAAAACAACAGCGGGAAACGCTCGCCGACGACATCCTGCAGTTGGGCCTGTAACATGGCGGCAAGGGCCACCGCGCAGACAGCGGAAAGGGCCTTCCAGAATCTGTTCAACGTGTTTTTCAATACCCCCATCCGTCCCCCAGAACTGACAGTCTGCCTCTTATACTCAAGCTCTCTCACAGCACACCCAGGCGTTCATGAGCTGATAGGATATCAGATTCTGCGATGTTGTCTTCAGCCCTGTACGAGGTGGAGCTTTACAGTGTGCGGATTTGCCAGGTCCTATACGTTTGAGGCGCCAGGGGAGTAAGTGAGAATGCGGAGCGATCTGACGGCGGGTCAGCTAGGTACTTTGCGCGGATAACGACAGCGCGTGAAGCTTTGGGCAGGCAAAGGGGGGAAATGGCGAGGTGGCAAAACCGAGGCGGCGCGGGCTCCGGATGACGAGGCACATCCCGGCTCCCTGCACCGCCACGGCGGCTGCGGCTACGGGGTTTGCGTCGACTCCCAGGGGGAACCGTCGGCCTTGGTGAGCAGGACCGACTTGGCGATATCGTCCATGCCGTAGCTCACCACCGCACGCCCGGGGGTACCCTGCCCAAGGCCAAGCTCCATCGGCCAGAACACCAGCTCGGCCAGGCCGATCGTGAAAAGGTCGCCCGCGATGTAGACGACGATCCTCGCCTTGGTCCCTTCGGGGCTGCCGTTGACGAACTCATAGAGATCGGTCTTGGTGTTTTCCTTGATCTCCGACAGCTTCGGAACCCCCAGGGTTCCCACGATGGTCATGCGGCTCGAACCGTTTTTCACGTTCTCCAGCGCAATCGGAGCCGGCGCGGTTGCCGCCTTGTAGATCGAGCAGCCCTGCAGAGCAAAAGCCAAAACCAAAAGAAGATACAGCACACGCTTCATAGATACATCCCTCCAATTGTAGTAATTACACAACAACAGTATCTTCTCGACATCCCGGCCCGGCCTTCAGCTACTGGAGCCTGCGAGATAGCCCGAGCCAGGGTTATAAACTTTCGACGCACACTTCAAGCGGCATCCGCCGCCGTGAAAGATCCTGTCGCACCGCTCCCACACCTGGCACGACCCGAGCGAATATAGGAGATGTCACACCGAAAGTAAATTAAAAAAGGCTGAGTGTACCATCCGCTTCAGGAGGAACAGGGGGATTTGCCCGAAAGGCCGGCACCGCGTGCTTCAGTCAGACCTGCACCGGTCCTCACCCGGTCCAAGTTCCCCGCCAGCCTCCGCCGGGGGCCTCGAACGCAGGGAAGATGTTCACGGTAGTTTTGGCGGCCTTTTATGCTATGATGTCCCCTTCTGTGCGTGCCGGCCCTGGAAATTGCCGGCTGCCCATCAACTTTTCGAAGGACGGACCATGAGCACGATCACGAACAATACAGTCGTTACTCTCAGCTACACCGTTGCCGATACCGACGGCAACCTGATCAAGGCGGACGACGAGCAGCTTCAGTACCTGCATGGCGGCTACGGCGGCATCTTCGCGCCGGTTGAGGCGGCCCTCGAGGGGCAGAGCGTCGGCTATTCCGCCACGGTAAAACTGCAGCCCGCAGAAGCCTTCGGCGAATACGACCCCGAACTGGTGGACATGGTCCCCGTCGAGCAGCTCCCGCAACCCCTGGAGGTCGGCATGCAGCTGGAGGGAAGCCTCCCCGACGACAGCGACGCACCGCCCGCCTATGCGACGGTGACCGACATCGCCGAAGGCAAGGCAGTCCTCGACGCCAATCACCCGTTGGCGGGCATGGCGCTCGTCTTCGACTGCACGGTGGTAGCGATCCGCGAGGCCACCCAAGAGGAGCTCGCCTCGATTAAGGAGAGACGCAGGGGATAAGCAGTTGACGATCGACGATTGACAGCGAAAAGCAGAACGCACGAGGGCCGGTCATTTATGACCGGCCCTCGCTTGGTTTCCAACGGTGGCATTTTTTTGTTTGCCTACTCGATCCCGAGTCTCTCTTTGATCTCCCTGGCCGAAGCGCTGGTGGCATAGACCGCGGTGCCGACGTCGAAGAGTTTCGACTGCCTGAGGCCTCCCACCACGACAGGATCGAGCCCCGCTTTCTGTGCCAGCTCTACGGCCACGTCAATGGCTTCAGGGTCGTCGCTTGCGATAGGGATGCCGATCCTCTCGCCCTTCTTGTTGACACCCTTTTTGAGATCTTCGAAGTAGACCGAGTTGAACGCCCTCACGATCCTCGCCTCGGGCAGCAGGCGGGAGACCACCGTCCCCATGCCGCCCGAGTCCTGCCGCGCCTCGATCGCCATCACCCCGTCCCGCTCCGGGTAGGGGTTCGAGGTATCGATGACGATTTTTCCCTTCAGGGCCTGCTTCGTCTCCCGCTCCAACTCGCGGTAGCTCATAAGCGGAATGGAGAGGATGACCACGTCGCCGAAGGCGATGGCCTCGTCCACCGTCCCCGTGCGGGCGCTCGCTCCCGCCTCTGCGACCAGTCCCTGCAGCGCTTCGGGGTGCCTCGAGCTGAAGAAGATCTCGTAGCCCGCCTTGCCGAGCAGAATCCCCAGGTTGCCCCCGATATGACCAGATCCGACGATGCCGATTCTTGTTACCTTCATCTTCGTCTCCTCCACGACTGTTCCGGTTACGGTGCCCATGCTGCTTAGTTCATCGTAATACAACTCATGGGGCGAGGAAAGGGGACCAAGCATCGAGGGGTAGAAAACGGGCAGGGATCTTCAAGGTGCCCTAACCGTACCTCCACTTGCCAGATTAAATTAGAACTCTACAATCTTATGCGCAGCGATGATGAGTTTTGGAGGTAACCATGGACTTGGCGGAGTTGCGGACGATTCTCAGCGCAGCCTTCATTGTCTTCGGCGCCACGGTCTTTTACATTGCGTCGCTCGTATCGGGGCACAACATCTACAAAGATCTTGAATATAAAATCGCTATCCTCCTAACGATTATCATTGGTTTCATACTATTTATCTTTTCGCCGCTCTGCTTTGTGATCCTTTTCCCAGAGCTATTCTGCCTTGACCGAAATCTCAGCCTCAGCCCGACGAACGCCATTGATAACCTTTGCTGTCCATCCAGCTACCTACTGCGGACGATCAACGCCATTCACGACCTTATCTTAGGGCACTTGTTCTGGTCCTTCTTACTTACGGCTACGGGTCTTGGCCTGGTTTTCGGCTGTCTGTCAGCGATAAAGGCACGTACAAGCTTTCTCCACTGGATCAGATCAAAGACAGGGCTTAAATACCCCATTTACACCTATGGCCTTACCTGGGATCACCTGCTGATGAGGGTCAAAAGCCATGGGAGGATCAAACTTAAAGCAGGGGAGGACATAATAGACGGGGAACTGCTTGTTTCTTCGATAAAGGAGGAGCAGAAGCAGGTAATACTCAGGAACTATCGCAAAATATCCCCAGACTCCCCCTCCGGGCATCATCCTTCAGATGGAGAAATTCTGGTTACTGAATTTGCACAAATCAAGGAGATCCGCGTCCCTTCCGAATCGTTCAATCTCCATTACGACATGTTCAGCCACTCGACCCAGGCGTTATACCTTGCCTGTGCCGCTCTTGGGCTCACTATGCTTGCCGGTGGGTTCAAAATAACGGCATCGTTCTTGGCGCAAAATTTTGAGAGGCTCAGTACCTTCTATGTCTGGGGTACCTTCCTATTGTTGGTCATCGCTGTCGCTGCGACAGCAATTTCCGTAATGTTGTCGAGAATCGATTTTAAACGTAACAGAACTGCCTTTTATCTAACACCATTCGTATCAGGCAGCATTTTATTGAACGTTGCATTAATTTCCATAGGAACTGTGGAGACTATTCTAACTTTAATCAATACACCTGTTAATTTTAGTTATATTTCTTATTCGCTTTTATTCTCAGGAGTCACAATAACTGCAATTATTTGGCATACAAGTCGGACAAAGATGGGAATTATTGAAAAATTCCTGAATATCGTTTCCGACAGCACTATTCATAGTGATATGGTCACGGAATTATTCCACCAGATCTATCTTCGTTTAGACTTGATCAACCTGAATCAAACCCAGCAATGGGCTACTGCTCTCTTAGCTGGCAGTGACAATGGGGAACCGTACCGCACGATTCTCGATGTGAGGATGTACCCTGAGCGTCTGGCAGCCTGCGTCGATGCGTGTCGGGGCCAATTACCCAACTTTTTTCGCAGGATCGGCGATCTCATCATAGATGAAGATTTCAAAGGTGATGAGATCAATATTCTCCTACTTCTCAACAACTACCTCGCGAAAACTTCCAAACGGAAAGACTTTCCTATCCTACCTCCCCCACCCTAGGACTCGAACGTCAGGGGATATCCGCCTCGACGAGTTGCGCCAAAAGCGTGAGCGACTCCTGCCAGCCGAGATAGCACCCTTCCACCGGGATCGCCTCGGGTATCCCTTCCTGCACGATGCTGAGTTCCGTCCCGCAGGAGACCTTGCGCAGGGAAACCGTCACCACCATCTCTCCGGGGAGATTCGGGTCGTCGAAGCGGTCCGTGTGCCGGATCTTCTCGTTGGGGACCAGTTCCAGGTAACTGCCGCCGAAGAAGTGGCTTTGGCCGGTACTGAAGTTGGTGAAAGACATGCGGTAGTCGCCGTCCACCCGGGCATCCAGGTGGTGCACCTTGCCGGTAAAGCCGTGCGGCGGAAGCCATTTAGCCATGGCGTCGGCATCGAGAAAAGCGCGGTAAACCTTCTCGGGCTTGGCCCGAAGTACCCGGTGCAGCGTGACACTGTTCGTGGACATGATCGTTTCCTCCTTCAGACTGAAGTTACCGAGACGGAGACAGCTTTACCTCTTCTGGGATTATACCAGCGCCGGAAGGTTCACTACGAGGAGGAAAAACACCGAGGCGAGAGGAAAGGGCTCTGCCCCAACGAGAAAAGCCCCGGCAACCAGGGCTTTTCTTGTGTCTTTCAACATTTGCGGAAGGCTTTACTTCTTCGCAGCGGCCTTCTCGTCGAACTTCGCGTTTTTCTCAAAGACCACCAAGGCACCCTGGTCCTTGCCGTGCTCCGGGTGGTATTTTCCGAAGGGAACGGTGTTGAGCGAGATGAAGTTCAGCTGGTTCGCTACCGGAACGTAATCCTGCATCGCGGTCTTCACCGCCGTGGCGACGGCCTGGACGATGAGCCCAGCGATCCCTCCGCCTGAATTCTGCCCGGCCGTACTCACCTGCAAGACGTTCCGGTACTGCCAGAGAGTCTCCCCGCTCGTAGTCGATTTCAACACGTAGGTGATCCCCACGGTGACATGCCCGCCGATCACGTAGTAGCTGGTGTCCCACTGGTCGATGGTGATGTACATGACCCCGTCGGCGCCGAAGTACTGCTTGAATTTGCTCGGGGGAACGTTGAGCAGCATTTCGGACGAACTGATCCCCTCGGACTTCAGGATGTCCGAGATAGCCATCGCCGGGTACGAGTAGAATCCGACCGCGCCAAGTGCCGGTGTAAGGGTCGTGGTGAGGCAGTCGGAGGCATCGGCGGCCGTCGTATTGTTGATAGGGGGCAGCACCAGCACCGTCACCGGCATGTTCTGGTACATGTTGGGGAAGGCTTCCGCCTTGGTAATTTTCTTCGGTACGCAACCTGACAGTACGCCCGCCACAAGCACCAACGCGATTAAATGTCTCACGGTTCTCCTCCGCTTATTTTACAGTTTTGCTGTTGGTCTTGTTGATCATGTAGTCGACGAAAACGGCGGACTCGGGGTACAACTCCCGCTCCTGCTTGTACTTGGCCACAGCCTCGGCGTTTTTCCCGGTAACGGTGAGCAAGTAGCCGTAGTCCGCATAGATTCCCGGCGGCACTCTGCCACTGGAACTTTTGTCCTTCGAGTTCGCAATGATGTCGTCCAGCGCTTCGAACCTCTGTTTCATGGTCTGCTCATTGGGCTCGCGAACATACTCGAGCTGCGTCTTGGTGTAGTCGCCGTAGTAGTAGACGGGTTTTGTGGCACACCCGGCAAGGGTGAGCGCCGCCAGGGCCAGGGCAAGGGATCTTGTCACGGTACATGTACCTCCGTAGTCACGTCATTTACGATGTACACCGTCTTGAGCACCACGGTTACACCATTTTTCTCGATTTTCACACGGTGCGTCCCCTCGCCGATCTTGGACACGTTATTGTCCGAGGTGATCGCGATAGGAGCCCGGTCGTCCAGGTACAGCATGGCTTTTTCGTACTCGCCGGTAAACGAGATGATACCGTAGCTCGTTCCGGTGATGATGTTGGTGTTGCGACACGAGCAGAGCCCGATGATCAACAGCAACGCCGTCACGATTTGGATGCTTATCTTTTTCACGCCCCCCCCCCTCACTGCGAGATGTACAACTTGTCGAAATCCCGGTCGGGCAATTGCGCCCCTGATGCCGGAACACAGAGGCTCACCTCGTCATCCACGGTGGATCCGAGTGTGGTCACCACCTTGATCTTCCCTAAGCTCACCCCCGGCAGTTCGATCGGCAACCCGGTCTGCGGATTCGCGATGACCTGCCCCTTCTTATAGACGGCAAACTCGTCGTTTACCTTGATCCCCTGCGCCTTCCCACCGGCAATGATGTACTGGCCGTTGGTGAAGGAGAGCACGTAGCTCCTCCAGGGCTTGTCGAGCAGCTTGTCGATGACGTTACCGATCATCTTGGTGATCGCCGCGGAGATCGCCTTGTCGTCGAGGGTGGCGTCGTAGCCCGCCCGGCTGCCGACCCCCAGAGTCGAACCGACCTCGCTGGCCGCTTCGCCGGAGCCTTCAGTACCAAAGACCACCTGGCCGGTCTTGGTATCGACCAGCCTGATGTTCACCTTCGCGTAGGCAGTCTGTTTCTTGGAGCGGCTGAACACTCCTACCTCGCTGGTGTCCTTTCTGCCGAACTCGGAAACGGAGCCGATGATCAGGTAGTCCGCAGGGACGTTGATGGCAGCGATCCGGCCGTGCTCCACCTCGTCCTGGACCCGGTTGAAGTCGGCACGTTCCAGCATGATGAACTTGTTGGTCTCGGTGAGTCGGGCTGCGAGGATGTCGGAAGCCTGCTTGCCGACCCGGTCCCCGTAGTTGTCCATAAGGAAGTTGTTGCCGTACTTCGTTTCGTTGGAGAACCTCGCTATCGCCACCTTGCGCTTTAAGGTCCTCGATTCGAGCTGTTGCTTGAGAGCCGGTGCTACTATAGGAGTACCGGTCCTCATATCGCCGTTTGGTTCGTTGACCACCGTCGCGGCGGCACATCCGCTCAATAGTCCAACAGCCACTAGCAAACTTAAATATTTTTGTTTCACATTTCCCTCCTGAATCAACAACCATCTGGACACAGCGACAAGGCGAACCAACGAGAATCATTCTTTGGGAGGAACATTTTTTTGCTTACAATTTCTTTTTTAATAAGCTTCTTTCTATTTACCGCGCAACTTTTCTAATATTAATTTCCACTACAAAACCACCAAGACATTTAAATACAATGACAGAGAAAGTCGGCAAGTCCCGTCTCCACCAGCACAGATCTCGCCCCCCGCATGCCGGACGATTCACCCGGCATGCCCCACTCCTTTGTTCCGTCGATTTGGCCTCTCAAGACGAATGCCATAAGGCCCGCATGACTCCGACCGGTGCTCCCCGCACTTTCCCGGGAAACGTCTCAGACTCCGGGTTGTCAGCCCCGCTGGCGCTCGGGACTACAGGCAGAGCCGTAGGACGCACCTCGGTTAATTGCGCCTGCCCGAAAAAAAAGAGGTTACAGCATAAGCCGTAACCTCTTCTAGCCTTCAACGATGTGTAGATGGAGACCGGGAAACCGGGCTCTTTCGGTACCTCAGCGCAGACCGCCGGTCACATGCAGCGTCTCGCCGGTGATGTAAGCCGCGTCGTCCGAGGCGAGAAAGACCACCGGCCCCGCGATCTCCCCGACCGTGCCGACGCGGGCCAACGGCGTGGTCGCCTCGATCCACTCGCGCATCGGCCCCTCATGGAAGCCGGCACTCTGCACCCCTTCGGTCACCACCATGCCGGGGTTCACCGCATTGACGCGGATCTTGCGCGGCGCGAGCTCCTTGGCGAGCACCATGGTGATGGCGTCGACCGACGCCTTGGTCGCCGTGTAGACCGCCGAATTGGCCGGGGCGATGGTCGACACGCCAGAACTTATGTTGACGATGCTCCCCCCCTTCTCGCCGAAGATGCGCGCGGCTTCCTGCGATACCAGCAAAAGTCCCAGGACGTTCAGATCGAACTGCCGGTGGAAGTGTTCCGGGGTGATCCCTTCCAGGGGGGCGAACTCGTAGACCCCCGCGTTGTTCACCAGGACGTCCAAGGCGCCAAAGGCCTCTTTCGTCGCCTCGACCAGCCCCCGCACCTCCTCGGGTTTGGCCAGGTTCGCGTGGATGGCGACGGCCCTGCCGCCGTCTTTCACGATCTGTGCGACCACCCGGTCCGCCCCTTCCTTGCTCGAGCTGTAGTTGACGGCTACCGCGGCACCGGCTGCCGCCAGCTGCAGCGCTATCTCGGCGCCGATCCCTTTCGAAGCCCCCGTGACGAGTGCTACCTTACCCTCCAATTTTCCAGTCATGATCGTTCTCCTTTTGACGGTTAGCCGTTGCGTTGTTGAGTTCCTCTTTATGCCTGGGCCATAACGCCACCACGGCAGTTATGAACCAGAGCGCCGATATCGCTAGTACCATTTTCATGACTCACCTTCTCTTTCGTTGCGGGCGCCCGGCGTTACCGCTTCCTGCGCGCCCTTTGCGACAAACTGCACGTTACTTCGAACCTGCGGCACCTGCCGTTGCAGGTTCGTCCGACCAGCCGCCGCCGGCTGCGGCGAAGATGTTCACCAGGTCGTTTCTCAGGCTGGCATCCGACGCCGCCAGGCTCGCCTCGGCATCCAACCGGTTGCGCACGGCGATCAACACGTCGAGCAGGCCCGTATAGCCGTTTCGGTATTGCTGCACGGCCAGATCGGCCGCCCTGCGGTTTTGCTCCACACCGTTTCTCAGCGAGGCGTTGCGGGTGGTCTCGTGCAGGTAGCTCGACAGGGCGTTCTCCATGTCGGCAAGCGCCTCCAGCACCGTCTGCTGGTAGCCCAGGAAGGCCTGCACCTGCCGGGCATCGGCGGATGCGATGCGCGACCGGATCGCGCCGAAATTCAGCACCGGCTGGACCAGGTTGGCTCCGATACCCCACGGTGTCGCGGAAAACGGCGTCGACGCCTGCACCCCGAAGAGGGCGGTCAACGAGATATCCGGAAAGAGCTCGGCCCTCGCCGCCTTTTCCGCCGACATGCTGGCGGCGAAGCGGCGTTCGGCCGCCCGCACATCGGGTCGCGCCGCGAGGACCTTGGCCGGCGCCGCGATCAGGATGCCGTGATCCAGGGGGCGCAGCTTTTCGGCGCCGGCAAGAAGGCTGTCCCTGGTTCCCGGGGGATGCCCCAGCAGTACGTTAAGGCGGTTACGGGCGCCGTCGTAGGCGGCCTCCAGGGCAGGCAGCAAAGCCTCCGTGGTGGAAACCTGGGCGCCGGCGCGTTGGACATCGAAATCGCTGGCAAGTGCACCCTGCATCTGCGCCCGGACCAGTTCCAAGGTCTTTTGCTGGGTCTCCAGATTCTGCTTGGTCAGGGAAAGCTGGCGCTCGCTGTTGCGCATGTCGAAGTAGTTGCGGGCCACTTCCACCAAAAGCCCCACCCTGACCGCCCGCTGGCTCGCCTCGACCGATTCCCAGATCGCCGCTGCTTCCGCCGCGCGGGCACGGTTGCGGCCGAAAAGATCGAGCTGCCACGAGGCCTCGACGCTGGCCCCTGCGATCCCCACGGCCTGGTTACCGGTGGCGAACCCCTGGTTGCCGCGAAACGCCGTGCCGACGCCGTTTATCTCCGGGAAAAGCCGGGCCACGGCGCCGGCGCGTCCGGCCCGCGCCTCTTCCACGCGGGCCTTGGCGATCTTCAGGTTCTTGTTGTTGGTAAGCGCCTCGTCGATGAGCAGATCGAGTGTGGGGTCCCCGAAACGGTGCCACCACCGGTGGTCGACCTCGGCGTCGGGGCTTAAGGCCAGCGCCCCCTGGTGAGCGGCGTCGGGAAGGCGGCTCCAGTCGGCAGGTGTGTCGATGCCCGGGTCGAGGTGAGCGGCCGGTCCGGCGCAGCCCGCAATAAGCGCAAGGGATAACAGCCCGAGTAAGGCGATGGCCCAGGTGATTTTACGCATGGTGATGTACCTTTTCCGTTCGCGTGATGCGCTTTTCCAGCGTGCGCAAAAGCACATAGAATACCGGTGTCAGAAACAGCCCGAAGAAGGTGACCCCCAGCATGCCCGAGAACACCGCCACCCCCATGGCGTGGCGCATCTCCGCCCCCGCGCCGGAGGAGAGCACCAACGGCACCACCCCCATGACGAAAGCAAACGAGGTCATCAGGATCGGACGCAGCCTCAGGTGCGAGGCCTCGATGGCCGCGGCCAGCGTGGTACTGCCGGCAATCTCCAGATCGCGGGCGAACTCGACGATCAGGATCGCGTTCTTGCAGGCGAGCCCCACCAGGACGAAGAGGCCGATCTGGGTGAAGAGGTTGTTTTCCCCGCCGGTCGCCCAGACCCCGAAGATGGCCGACAAAAGGCACATCGGGACGATGAGGATGATGGTGAGCGGCAGGAACAGGCTCTCGTACTGTGCGGCCAGCACCAGGAACACCAGGAGCACGCAGATGGGGAACATGTAGAGCGCCGTGTTGCCGGACAGGATCTGCTGGTAGGTGAGTTCCGTCCACTCGAAGCTCATCCCCTTGGGGAGGGTTTCCTCGAGCAGCTTCGTTATCGCCGTCTGTGCCTGGATGGAGGAGACCCCCGGCGCCGGCCCGCCGTTTAGATCTGCGGACCGGAAACCGTTGTAGCGCATGGCGTTGTCGGGACCGGTGGTTTCCGAGACCTTGAGGAGCGAGCCGAGCGGAATCATGCGTCCCTCGAAGTTCCTGGTATGCAGGTTCAGGATGTCGTCCTGCCTGGAGCGGAACTCCCGGTCGGCCTGGGCGATCACCTGGTAGGTGCGCCCGAATTTGTTGAAGTCGTTCACGTACAGGGAGCCCAGGTAGATCTGCATGGTATCGAAGACGTCCTGCACGTCGACCCCCAGTTGCGAGGCTTTGGTACGGTCCAGGTCGGCGAAGAGCTGGGGCGTCGAGACGTTGTAGCTGGTGAACACCCTCGAGAGCTCGGGGGTCCGGGCCGCCTTCGCCTGCACCGCCTTCATCGCCTGGTTCAGCGCTTCGTACCCCTGGTCGGTCCGGTCTTCGACCTGGAGCTTGAACCCCCCGATGGTGCCCAGCCCCTGTACCGGCGGCGGCGGGAAGATCGCGATGAAGGCGTCCTTCATGCCGGCGTATTTCTGCTGGAGCCGCTGGGAGATCGCGATCCCGGAGAGCTCCTTGGCCTTGCGCTGTTCGAAGGGCTTGAGCGACACGAAGACGATCCCCGCCGAGGGGCTGTTGATGAACCCGTTGATGGAGAGGCCGGGAAAGGCGATGGCGCTCTCGACCCCGGGCTCCTTGAGCGCCAGATCGGTCATCTGACGGATCACCGTCTCGGTGCGGTCGAGCGTGGCGCCGTCGGGCAGTTGCGCGAAGCTCACCAGGTACTGCTTGTCCTGGGTGGGGACGAACCCGGACGGCACCCGGGCGAAACCGAGATAGGTCGCCCCCAAAAGCACGAGGTACACGAAAACGGCGGCGCTTTTGCGTCCCAGGATGCCGGTTACCCCGCTGCTGTAGCGGCTCGAACTTCTCGCGAAGAAGCGGTTGAAGACTGCGAAGAAGCGCCCGAGGACCCGGTCCATGGCCCGGGTCAGCCGGTCCTTGGGGGCGTCGTGCGCCTTTAGCAGGGTCGCGGAAAGGGCCGGCGAAAGCGTGAGCGAGTTGAACGCGGAAATCACGGTGGATATGGCGATAGTGAGGGCGAACTGCCGGTAGAATTGCCCGGTCAGGCCGCTTATGAAAGCGATCGGCACGAATACGGCACACAAGACGAGCGCTATGGCGATAATCGGCCCGGTCACCTCGCGCATCGCCTTGACCGTCGCGTCCCGGGGCGACAGCCCGCTCTCGATGTTGCGCTCCACGTTTTCCACCACCACAATCGAGTCGTCGACCACGATCCCTATGGCCAGGACCAGGCCGAAGAGCGACAGGGCGTTGATGGAGAAGCCGAAGAGGAGCATGACGCCGAAGGTCCCGATGATGGAGACCGGCACGGCAAGCAGCGGAATGATCGAGGCCCGCCAGGTCTGCAGGAACAGGATGACCACGATCACCACCAGCACCACGGCTTCCAAGAGGGTGTGGACCACGGCCTTGATGGAGTCGCGCACGAAGACCGTCGGGTCGTAGGCGATGCTGTAATCGAGCCCCTCGGGGAAGTTTTTCTTCAGCTGCGCCATGGTACTGCGGACCCTGTCCGAGATCTGGATGGCGTTCGAGCCGGGCGACTGGAAGATCGGGATGGCGACGGCCGGCTTGTTGTTCAAAAGCGAGCGCAGTCCGTACTGCGAGGCGCCGATCTCCAGCCGGGCGATGTCCTTAAGGCGCGTGACCACCCCGTTGTTGCGCTTGACGATAATCTCCGAGAACTGGCTGGGATCCGTCAGACGTCCCTGCGCGTTGATGGGGAGCTGCAGCTCCACCCCCTTTTGGTAGGGAGGGCCCCCGATGACCCCGGCCGCGACCTGCACGTTCTGGCGGCGGATGGCGCTTACCACCTCGTTCGCGGTCATGCCGCGCTCGGTCACCTTTTGCGGATCCAGCCAGATGCGCATCGCGTAATCGCCCGAGCCGAAGAGCTGCACGCTGCCCACCCCTTCGATCTTCGCGAGCTGATCCTTTACGTTGAGCAACGCGTAGTTGCGCAGGTAGAGCATGTCGTAGCGCTCGTTGGGCGAGTTGAGGTGCACGACCATGGTCAGGTCCGGAGAGCTCTTCACGGTCGTAACGCCCAGCTGGCGGGTAACTTCCGGCAGCCGCGGCAGGGCCTGGTTCACGCGGTTTTGCACCAGCTGCGTCGCCAGATTGGGGTCGGTGCCCAGCTTGAAGCTCACGGTAAGGGTCAGGGTGCCGTCGCTGGCGGCCTGCGAGTTCATGTAGAGCATGTTCTCGACGCCGTTGATCTGCTCCTCGAGCGGCGTCGCCACGGTCTCGGCGATGATCTTCGGGTTGGCCCCGGGAAACTGGGCCTTGACGATCACCGACGGCGGCACCACCTCGGGATATTCCGAGATCGGCAAGAGGAACATGGCGACGAGACCGGCGAGGAGTATGACGACCGATATCACGCCGCCGAATATGGGGCGGTCGATAAAAAACTTTGAAAGATTCATGACTAGGCTCTTTCGGATCTGCTCCGCGTGACGGATATGCCCCGATGCTGATGGGTGAATGCGGCCGGACGACCCGGTCTTAGGAAATCTCTCCGGCCGGGACCCACGTGCCCCGACCGGACCGGCTACTTGGCCGCAGCCAACGCGGCACCGGAGCCAAGAGGCACCGCTTTCGCCTGTACGGGCTCGCCGGGTTTTACATGCTGCAGCCCGTCGACGATCACCCGGTCCCCGCGCGCAAGCCCCGCCAGGACGATGCGATGTCCCTGGGCCTGCTGTCCGAGATCCACCTCGCGGTAGACGACCTTGCCGTCGGCGCCCACCAGGTAGACGAACTTCTTACTCTGGTCGCTGCCCACCGCCTGTTCCGGCACCAACAGCACCTCTTTCGCGCCGCTGCTCGCCAGTCGCACCTTGGCGAACATCCCCGGCACCAGTCGGCCGTCGCTGTTGGCGAACCTGGCGCGGGCGCGGATGGTGCCCGACGACGAGTCGATGCGGTTGTCGAAGCTGTAGATGGTCCCCTTGTAGGGGTGCCCAGCGTCCCCCTGGACCGCCAACTCGACCTCTATCCGGTCTTCCTTGTCGCGCGACGCGGCGGGGGTGCGGAAATTCTGCATGTAGGTCTGCTCGTCCACCTCGAAATCGACGTAGATCTCGTCCTTCGACACGACCGAGCAGAGTACCGGCGCGCCGGCACCGGCCTGGACCCGGTTCCCCAGGGTTATTTCCGCCCGGCTGACGCGTCCTCCGATGGGCGCCTTGACGAAGGCATGGTCTAAGTCGATGCGGGCCTGCTTTAACTCCGCCTCGGCCCCCAGGATTGCGGCCTGGGCCACACGGCTTGCGTTGGCACGCTCATCGAAGACCCGTTGCGCGATGGCCTGCGTCTTGATCATGTTGGCGGCGCGATCCAGTTCGGTGCGGGTAAATTCGCCGTTGGCCTTCGCCGATACGAGGTTGGCTGCGGCCTTCGCTACTGCCGCCTCGTAGGGGCTCGGATCGATAACAAACAGGACGTCGCCCGCCTTGACCAGTTGGCCGTCCCTGAAGCGCACGCCGGTGATCCGGCCGCTCACCTCCGGGCGGATCTCCGCGGATTCCACCGCATGCATGCGCCCCGAGAACTCGGACCAGATGCGCACCTGTTGCGGCTCGACGGCAACCACGTTCACCTGTGGCGCGGGAGCGGGGGGCGGGGCTACCTGCGCGTCGGCCCTGGTCGCGATATGGTAAAATGCAGTAACCGCCAGCGAAAGCACCGCGAGGGTCCCCACGCCCAGGAGTACCGCCCTCCTTTTTGCCAAACTCGTCGTATTTTTAAACATCGCTTTTCCCCTCTCTGAGAACTTCGTGGTCGACCCGATGCATTTAGTCCGGGCCGGCATAGGTTCAATTTGTTATTTTAAAAGAAACAATTTCTTACAAAAAAAAAGACGCAGTGCTCCCTAGGTTCCTTTTTTGATCTCTTCTATCACGTCCGCCAGGGTCGTTTTGGTCAGCGTCTCCTCGAAAGAGAGCTGTACGTTCTCGAGGACCTTGTCGATCATGTGTTTGAAACCGCAACTGACCGGGCAGAGGTTTTGGGCCGGGTACGAGTGCACGGCGAAGACCTTCGGGGCATCGACCGCTTCGTAGATGTCGAGCAGCGTGATGTCGCCGGCGGCACGTGCCAGCTGGCAGGTACCCGATTTCCCCCTCATGGTACGGACCAGGCCGGCCTTCGAGAGTTTGGACAGGATCCGCCTGACGAAACTCGGGCAAGCGTTCACGCTTCCTGCCAGGTCCGTCGAGGTGAGGTCGGCCCTGACGCCATAGCCAAGTCCCGCCATGAGGTGAATCGCAATCGAGAATTGTGTGTTGTTCGCTGACATATTTGTTACCCTAAAAGAAACAATTCCGAATTGCAACAAAAAACTTCGGATTCGCGATGCGGCGCACGCGCCGACCCGGTTCGCTCCCCAGGAGGGATTGGGCTTTTAATAGCGGCTTCGGTGCGCCGTGCGGCGCCTGGACAAACTCCTGCCCTTTCCTGCTAAGCTTCGGCCCCCCCTTCTCCATCACAACCAATTCCAGCTTCACCAGCGCCCAAACGATATTCGCTGCCGAACGTTCCCCGAGCCAAACCGCGCCTGCAGCTAAGAACTGTTCCCTTGAACTCCTCTGCGGTGAGGCTCTTGTCTTTGATCCGCTCTCTGGCTTCAAAAGCTCTATCAAACATTCATGTTGCGCCTAACCATTAATGTGTCAGCATTGAGCGAGCAGTATCTGCGATAACCGCCACAGAGACCCCGCAACGCGGAAGACTGTAGGTCGCTCAGTAGTATTCTTGCAATTTTGCCGTACACTTTGCCGAGACATACAGCGCCGCAGATCTGGATACAATACGTCACGCCGCTATGGCATTCAAGACTCATCAACCTGAGGGAGGCGAACATGACAGACATCGATCGGTACCAGCAACTCGCAGTCACCTACGCCACGGAGTTTGGAACCAAAGTCATAGCGATCATCATTTTCTGGTTGGTTGGCCGCTGGCTGATCGGGCTTGTGGGGCGGATGCTGCAAAGCGTGTTCGAGCGGCAGAAACTGGACCCCACCCTGATGCGCTATGTCGGCAACTTTGTGGCGGTTACCCTGAACATCATCCTGGTTGTCGCCATCCTGGGATACTGCGGGATCCAGACCACCACCTTTGCAGCATTGGTAGCCGGTATCGGTATCGCGATAGGTGCTGCCTGGGGAGGGCTGCTCTCAAACCTTGCCGCGGGGATTTTTCTCGTCGTCCTGCACCCCTTCAAGGTCGGGGATTTTGTCACGATCGGAGGGGTCACCGGTACGGTGAAGGAGATCGGACTATTCGTCACCTCGGTCAACACCCCCGACAACGTCCTCACCCTGATCGGGAACTCCAAGATTTTCGGCGACAACATCCAAAACTACGCCGCCAATCCGTTCCGCAGAGTGGAGCTGAAGTGCCAGCTCGCAGGGAGTGCCGATCACGTCGCGGCGATGCACCTGCTGAGGGAGCACCTGGCCAAAGTACCCAACGTGCTTGCGCAACCGGGAGTTGAGGTGGAGATTCTGGAATTCACCCTGGTCGGCCCCGTGCTGGCGGTCCGCCCCTACTGCCACAACGACCACTACTGGCAGGTTTATTTCGACGGCAACCGTACCATTCGCGAAAGTCTCCTAGCGGCCGGCTTCCCCGCACCGATGCCGGCCCAGATGGTCCTGGTCAGCCAGCCCCAAGGAGCTTGAAGAAAAGCGGAAAAGCATGTCGTGTCGGTTTCAGCCGGCCGCGCGGCGCTTCTGCCATCCGCAAGGGATGTCAAAAAGAGTGGGCTATCAGGCCCAAAGACCGTCGTTGGTGACGCCTCGACGCGAGACGACATCGAACGGATGGTCATTGCAGCCGATTGAGGGCGACAGCTATGAACACGACGACCGCAGCAGACCCGAAACCCCTGCTAAAGCATCTCGACCAGCTGATTCCCGACCTCGAAGCCTTCTACAAGGACGTCCATTCCCATCCCGAGCTGTCGATGTGCGAGACCCGAACCGCGGCACTGGCCGCGGACTGGCTTCGCAAGGCCGGTTACCAGGTGACGACAGGGGTCGGCAAAACGGGGGTGGTGGGACTGCTTTGCAACGGGGAAGGGCCGACCGTCATGCTGCGCGCCGACATGGACGCCCTCCCGGTCGAAGAGGCAACCGGCCTTCCCTATGCAAGCCGGCTGACCGCAACGGATGCCGAAGGAAAGAGCGTGCCGGTCGGGCACCTGTGCGGGCATGACATGCACGTTGCCTGGCTCGCCGGGGCGGCGGCCCTGTTCGCCCGGGAGCGGGGTCTCTGGCGGGGTACGGTGATGGTGGTTTTCCAACCCGGCGAAGAGACGGCGCAGGGTGCCCAGGCCATGCTCGACGACGACCTCCTTACGCGTTTTCCCCGTCCTGCGGTGGTACTTGGGCAGCACGTCATGCTGGGCGCGGCCGGCGACCTCGCCGGAAGTGCCGGCCCCATCACCTCGGCAGCGGACAGCCTCCAGATCAGGCTGTTCGGTCGCGGTGCGCACGGGTCGATGCCGCAGGCAAGCGTCGATCCGGTGGTCATGGCCGCGGCGACGGTCCTGCGGCTGCAGACCATCGTTTC
The DNA here is from genome assembly GCF_014193515.1 of Geomonas silvestris. Taxonomy (GTDB): domain Bacteria; phylum Desulfobacterota; class Desulfuromonadia; order Geobacterales; family Geobacteraceae; genus Geomonas; species Geomonas silvestris. The sequence continues at coordinate 195,577 of NZ_BLXX01000011.1, forward strand.
CCGCGAGGTGGCCGCCACCGAGGCGGCGGTACTCACGGTCGGCGTCTTGCATGCCGGCACGAAAGAAAACGTCATCCCCGGCGAGGCGATCATCAAGCTGAACGTGCGGACCTTCGACGCCGGGGTCCGCGAGCGGGTGCTCGCTGCGATCGAGCGCATCGTCAATGCCGAGGCAGCTGCGTCAGGTGCGCCCCGCCCTCCCGAAATCACCCCCTTGGACCGCTACCCTCTCAACGTGAACGACGCGGCGGCAAGCCAGCGGATCGCCGAGGCGTTTCGCGCCCACTTCTCACCGGCTAGGGTGCACCATACCGGGCCGGCACCGGCAAGCGAAGACTTCGGCTGTTTCGGCACGGCCTGGCAGGTTCCCTCGGTCTACTGGTTTGTCGGCGGCACCGACCGGGAGCGCTATGCCAAGGCCAAGGAGGCCGGGACGCTCAACCAACTGCCGGTCAACCACAGCCCCCAGTTTGCCCCCGTGATCCACCCGACGCTGGAGACCGGCGTCGAGGCGATGGTTGTCGCGGCACTCGCCTGGCTCGCGCCAGAGGGGGGGAAGGCGGGTTAACGCCGCTCTTGAGGAGCGCGGAGTTTGCAATGAAAGAGCACTGGATGGGAACGCTGCTCCTGGCACTCGACCTCTCGGGGACCTTCGTTTTTGCGTTGAGCGGTGCAACGGCGGGGATCAAGAAGCGCCTCGATCTGTTCGGGGTCCTGGTCTTGTCATTTGCGGCGGGAAACGCCGGGGGGATCGCCCGGGACGTCTTGATAGGTGCGGTGCCTCCGGCGGCGCTCGCCACCTGGTATTACCTGGCGGTTTCGCTGCTCGCCGGAGTGGTGACCTTCTGGCGCCCCGCCGGGATCGACCGGCTGCGCAACCCGGTGCTCCTGTTCGACGCTGCGGGACTCGGACTCTTCGCGGTTGCCGGCACGCAAAAGGCGCTCAACTTCGGGCTCAACCCGGTCATGGCGGCTCTCCTCGGCATGCTGACCGGGATCGGCGGCGGGATGACCCGCGATCTGTTTCTGACCGAAGTGCCCATCGTGCTGCGCGCCGACATCTATGCGCTCGCCGCCCTGGCTGGCGCCGCCGTGGTCGTGATCGGCTCGGCAGTGCGGCTCCCGGCTACCGCGGTGACCATAGCCGGCGCGGCCCTCTGTTTCGCCCTTCGGTACCTGGCCATGTGCCGAGGCTGGCGGCTTCCGGTCGCCGACGATCCCCAGCCCCCCAAGACACCTGCACCCAAGGACCGCAAAGACGACGGCGGTTCGCTCTAGCCCCTCCCCCCCTTACTTGCCGAACACCTTCCGCAACAGCTCGGTTCCCCTGGCTGCAGGGTCGGTGCGGATTTTCTTTTCTTCCTCCCCAAGCATTACGAACAACCCGTCAACCGCCTTGGTCGTCACGTAGGTGTCCAGGTCCAGGGAACCCGCGGTGGCTCCGGCAAAGGGAATCGACTTGAGACTGTCGGTCATCTGATTGTAGCGACGGGTCACGCCGACGTTCTGCATGCTGGACGCTACAGCCGGCTTGAATGCCGAGAAGATCTTCTCCCCGGTCTTTTCTTTGAAGTATTCGGTTGCAGCAGTGTTGCCACCCTGGAGGATTTTCCTGGCATCGTCGAAGGTCATCTCTCGAAGCGCCGAGACGAAATATTCCGCAGCCTTGGGTGCCGCCTTTTCCGCAGCACGGTTCATGCTCAGGACGAATTCGTCGACCTGGGGCTGGAACCCGAATTTGCCCAGCAGATTGGTGACGCTGCGGATCTTTTCCGGTATCGGGATTTTGATCAGGTCGTTAGCGAAGTAGCCGTCTGTTTTGGCGACCGACTTGACTGCCCTCGAGGTCCCTGTGGCAAGGGCTTCCTTCAGCCCCTTGACGATGGTGGAATCGTCCAGATTGCCGCTTTGGGTGTCGGAAAGACCCAGTTTCTTTCCCAGGTCGTCCAGAAAGCCGGCATGGGCTGCGGTGAAGGAGAGCGTAACGAAGACCTGCACGAGAATGGCTGCCAGGATGCGATGACGTTTCATGGTACCTCCAGAGTTTGACCGCGCGGCTGTGCTCCACCTGTAGCACAGATCCCACCTGCACACAAAGGAGATCGTCACAAGACGGGGCACCTGGTTTTCGTCCAAGGAACACTACCTTTTTGGCTACCGATGACCGACACCGGGACGATCAGCGCGCCGGTTTTGCGACCCATTTCTTCAGAAGCAGGGCGAAGAGCGTCACGGCGGCGAAACCTGCACCGGCGTAGAAGGTAATGGGAGCACCGAAGCGGTCCCACAACTCCCCGGCCGCGGCGCTGGCGATCAACATGGCGATACCGCTTACCAGGTTAAAAAAGCCGAAGGCGGTGCCGCGCAGGTCTTCCGGGGCCGCGTGGGCGACCATCGCCGCGAGCAATCCCTGGGTCATCCCCATGTGAAGCCCCCAAAGCGACACCCCCAACGCGACGGTACTCCAATGGCCGCTTGCCGCCAAAACGAAATCCGCCGCGATGAGGACCAGCAGCCCCAGCGACAGCAGCGTCGCGTGGCTTTTGCGGTCGGAAAGCCTGCCGAAGGGGTAGGCCGACCCCGAGTAGACCAGGTTCATGCCGACCATCACCAAGGGGACCAAGGCAACCGGAACGCCACCCTCTTTGGCGCGCAGCACCAGGAACGCCTCGCTGAAGCGCGCCAGGGTGAAGACCGCGCCGATGCCGACCACCCACCAGTAGGCTCCGGTCAGGCGGGCCAGGTTTTCGCGACGAATGGGGTTGGTGCGGCGCGCGCCCTCGCTCCGCGCCGGTTCTTCCACGCCGAACGCGAGCAGCAAAACGGCGAGGAACCCCGGGACCAGCGCGACCCAGAACACGGCGCGGAAATCGTCGGCCCAAAGAAGCATGAGCCCGACCGCCAAGAGCGGCCCCAGGAGCGCGCCGACCGTGTCGAGGGCCTGGCGCAGCCCGAAGGCGGCGCCGCGCATCCCGGGTGGAGCGAGGTCGGCCACCAGCGCATCGCGGGGAGCACCGCGCACCCCTTTCCCCACCCGGTCCAGCATGCGGGCGGCGAAAACGAGGCCCACCGTCGGCGCGACGGCAAAGAGAGGCTTGGTCAGCGCGCTCAGCGAGTAGCCGAAGACCGCCAGGAACTTGCGCTTGCCCAGGTAGTCGCTGAGCGTGCCGGAGAAGACCTTGACGATGAGCGCAGTGGATTCGGCCAGCCCCTCGATGAGGCCGACCAGGAAGGTGCTTGCGCCGAGCGATCCGACCAGGAACAAAGGGAGCAGGCTGTGGATCATCTCCGAGGAGATGTCCATGAACATGCTGACCAGCCCGAGGGTCCAGATGCCGCGCGGGATACGCTTCAGGGTATTAGAGCCCATACTGCCACCCGTACCGTGATTCCGTGAAAAAGCCGTCAGTACAACGCCATGGGAAGAGGTCTATCCAGGAAGACACTTCACCGTGCACCCTCAACCCACGATACGCCAACGGCTTACTGTGTCAACATCTGCCAGGTACTGTGCCGGGGACTACCGTGTCGCGGTACGTCGCCAGGTAGCGAGCACCCCAAAGAGCAAGGCAGCGACCATGACGAGGGCTCCCGCCACGAAGAAGCAGCGGGCCAGGGCATGGTCCCAGGAGAGCATGTTCAGGCGCCCGAGCATGACCTCCCAGTCGTGGTAGTCCTCCACCTCGCTCCCCGTCACGCCGCCCAAGAGCATCAGTTGCCCCGCGCGGGCATCGTCCGCATACGGGGCCACGTCGAGAAGGCTTTCGCCGAGCCACCAGAAGCCAGCCGCTGCTGCGAAGCGGTCCCGGCGTCTTAAAAAGGAGCATGCCACCGCGGCCGGCACCAGAAGTTGCATGAGGGTGCCGCCGGCGACCTGGAGGAACCGGCCGAAGGGGGAGAAAAGGACGTGTCCGGCTTCGTGGAAGGGGAGCAGTACCAGGTGAAGGAAGCTCTCTCCCACGTAGTTGGAAGCGATGGGGTGGGAAAGGAAGCGGAAGGTGAGATAGCTAAGCAGCGCGAGAAAGGCGGCGCGGGCATAGGTGACGCCCGCCCCCGCAGGTTCTACCATCGTGGCGCGACCGTCAAGAAGATCGACCGGGGAGGAGGCGGAGGCGCGAGCTCGCACCTTCGCGAAAATCACCCCGCAGTTGCGGCAGGTGGTGTCGCCCTCCCGGGACAGAGCGGCACATTTCGGGCACACCTGGAGAGTCTCAGGTTCGGATAGGGACATCTGCGACCTTCTTCCCATACCAGCCGTGTATCATAAGGGCTTGGAAAAACCGCACCGGGCACGCGATCCCGCTTTCCCGGATGAGGGCCTCCGTTTCTGCCGGGGGGATGACCGCCAGCACCTCTTTCAGTTGCTTCGGCAGCATCGCCAGCGACTCGGGCGTGCCGCCCATCAGTTTCTGCACCTCCGCCCAACCAGCAAGCATCGACGGGAATTCCGCCGAGTCCAGGTCGAAGCTGATCTCGGCGTTCACCAGGTAGCCGCCGCTGCGCAGGTGGCTGGTCATGCGGCGAAAAAAGCCCGCCCGTTGTTCGCGCGGCACGAAGTGGGCGACGAGGACACTCAAGGTCGCATCGAAGACGAGCCCGTCGGGGAGATCCTCGACGTACCCGTGGATGAACTCGCAGCGATCGGCCACACCGGCTTCCCGGACACGCTCCCGGCACATGTCGAGCATCCCGGCAGAAGGGTCCAGGCCGACGAAGCTCCATTCCGGAAAGGTTTGCGAGAGCGTGAGGATTTCCGCCCCCGTCCCCACCCCCACGCAGAGGATCTTGGAGCGGGCGGGAAGATCCTTCAGGACCAACCCGATCAGGAAATGCAGGCAGTCCGAGATCCGCTGCAGCTTGCTGTTTTTCTCGTCGTAGAGTTGCGCAGCCTCTTTGGAAAAGAAATCCACCGGCTTTTTATTCATAAATCATCCTGCTTTCCCGATGCCGCAGCTTGAACGGGGCGGCCATGCGGTCAAAAAACGCTAAGGCTTAAGGGGAGCACCAGGTGCCGTTATCTTGAATGCCTGAAGGTTGTTCATCTTCAGGTAGTCGGCAAATTCCCTGTCCAAGCCGTCGATGTGCTCGATAAAGTACTTGAAGAGACTGGTCTCCACCTGGTGGGCCAGGTCGAGCGAGGATCGCTTCTTGCGCAGCATCTGCTGCAGATCCTGCGTCTCCTGCTTGAACTGCGCATGGGCCTTTTGCTGCTTGTACAAGCCGTAGTAATTACAGCTCTGCATCAGCTTTTCTTCCTCGAAGAAATGCTTGTTGGCGTAGGCGTACAGGAAGTCCAGCACGTCCCGGACCTCGATGTCGTCGGCCCCCTCCGTCAATTTTTCGGAGAGCTTGTTGATCTGCTCCAGCATCTCCTGGTGCTGCCTGTCGATCCCCGGATGCCCCAGACGCAGATTCTCATCAAAAACAATGGACATAAAAGGCGTCCTCCCTACCTTAAACGGTTACACTACCGCGCCACTATCCGACCACTTGACGACATTGTCAAGAGAGGTAAACCGCCGACGTTGCGAAAGATGCCTCGCCACGAGGTTCGGGGTACATCAGACGTCGTCGAGCTCATCGAGATCGTCCAACTCTTCGCGATCGAGCTTCTCGTCCAGGCAGTCCTCGCAAAGCCAGTTGCCGTCATCCATCCGCAGATGGCTGCGCTGCACCTCCAGCGGCTTACCGGCAAAAGCACCACATCTCGCACAACCACGCCCGGGCACCTGACCAACACGCATGTTCCACCTCCCTAACAGAAGAGATCACGTCACTCGTCCGACTCCTTTCGTTTTGCAGCCACAACCTGTCATTCTCCCAACCAAGATAGCGGCTCACCTTAAAACAGAGCGTGCTCTTTGTAAAGTCTTTACAATGTTGACAGTCTAAGAATCAGAGCGCCCGACGAGACGAAGGGCACGGTTAAAAGGAGAGGGCCGTTGATCGTTACCGAGGGTCCCTTGACCGGCTCACCTGATATACCCCCAAAAAAATTCGCTTGCCATCGCCCCAGAAAAGGTTAGAGTTTTCTAAAATTTTAAAAGGAGGTGCCCCGCCCATGCCTCACACAAAAGGAGAGGATCCCGATCTCATCGCAAAAACCGAGCAACTGTCCAAGGTAGTGACCACCGAACTGCACGCCTACCTGCTTTCACTCATCCCTTCCCCCCAGCGTGTAGTCGACGTCAACAACCGCCACCAGGAAAGCTATGCCGCCTCGTTAAAAGGTAGCCCCGAGGACATCAAGAAGTGCGAGGAAAGCCGCGAGGAGAGCCGTCAACTGCATAACCTTTATCAAGCCCTCGGGAAGGCCTTCGCGAAGGTCGATCCGAAGGTACCCCAGATGCTCGGTTTTGAGCAGCCTAACGAGAAGTTGACGTCCGCGGTGCCCGTTTTGGCAGAACCGCAGGATTTCAGGGTGGTGTACAATCCCAAGGGGCAGTTGGTTGGCGGGCTGAGCCGAGTCCTGGGAGCAAAGGCCTACGAAGTCTGGGGGTGCTACGGCGACCCGATGGTAGAGTCAAACTGGATCCGTCTGGCCGAGTCCTTCAATTGTAGAGGGATCATCATTGCCGGATACGAAAAGGGCAAAGTACTCTGGCTCAAAGTGAGGGCCATCCGCAACGACGGCCCCGGTCCCTGGTCCAACGTCGTCGTCATCAACCCGACCTAAACACCCTCGCACCTCCGCTTGACCTCGTTCATGCGGAGGTGCATTCTTCGTGCGGCATCTTCTATGTTCTCCATCTAACCCGGCCTTCCCCCAGTGGAAGTCCCCTGCCGAACAACCGCAGCGGCATCAGCCCAGCAGCCACGGTACGTCCCCCCGCCTGATGTAAGCCCTCCGACCAAAATTCGCAAACTTTTTTCAGATTTGACGATTTTCCGGGAGAATTTAAAAATTTTCTGGAGATTCGTCAAATTTCCCGGAGATTTTGCAATTTTCAAAAAAAAATTGCAATTCCCGCTGGGATTTCGCAATTCTCGTGGAGATTTCGCAATTCTCGTGGAGATTTCGCAATTCTCACCGAGATTTCGCAATTCTCGCCAGGACTTCAGGTTTTCGGTTCAGGAGCGTGTAAATCATACGTAAAAATTGCCACTTCGGCACCTGGCGGCCTCCGTCGAGGCCTCCAATGGTCCAGGACAAGGCAGGCACCTGAGGGTTCGCCGGACACGAAAAAGCCCGCCTGTGGTGAAGGCGGGCTTTTTCAGACGGTTCATCGTTCAGACGCTCATGATGTCGGCTCTGCCCTCAATGGCTAGCCCTCTTGATGCTTGCGGTTACACGACGAGCCCCCCCTTTTCGCCCCCGGGATTCTTCCCCTGGCGAGCCCGGGGCTACCTGAACAGCTTCAAGCGTCCGGCAAGCGGCTGGATCTCCTTCTCGCCGGGCTGCCCTGCCGGTTTGCCAAACGGCATCTGGGCCAAAAGCTTCCAGGTCTCCGGGACCCCCCAGTTCTGTCGCACCGCCTCGTCTATCACCGGGTTGTAATGCTGCAGGGTCGCCCCAAACCCTTCCAACTCCAGCGCGGTCCAGATGGCAAACTGCAGCATGCCCGAGGACTGGCTGGACCACACCGGGAAATTGTCCCGGTACAGGGGGAAGGAGCGCTGCAACCCCTCCACGACCGCGGTGTCCTCGAAGTAGAGGATGGAGCCGTAGCCGCTGCGAAAGGATCCGTCGATCTTCGCCTCGGTCCCCGCAAAGTTCTCGGGCGGGACGATCTTCTTCAGCTCGGCCTTGGTCAGGTCCCACAGGCGCAGGTGGTGCTCACCCAAAAGAACGAGCACCCTGGCACCCTGCGAGTTGAATGACGACGGCACGTGCCTGAGCGCCTCGGCCACGATCTCCTCGATGCGTTCGTCGCTGGCAACCGGTTCGCTGCTCAGCGCGTAGTACGACCTTCTGTTTTTCACTGCGTTTAAAAATGAACTGCTCACCTGCTATCCCTCCTCTGCATGGCTACCGCCCGCTCCGACTATTTCAGCTGCTGCAACAGCGCCGCGTTGTCCTTGTTTTTGATCATCTCCACGTCCAGGGTGATGGCGATCTCGTCCCCGACCAGGACCCCGCCGGTCTCCAGCGTCTTGTTCCACACCAGACCGAAATCGCGGCGGTTGATGTGGGCAGTGGCGCTCGCGCCGCGGCGCAGGTTCCCCCAGGGATCCTTGCTCTCCTTGCTGGGACCTTCCACGACGAGCACCACCTCTTTGGTCTGGCCGTGCAGGGTGAGGTCGCCGGTGACCCGCAGCCGCCCCTTGCCGGCCTTTACCACCTTTTTCGAGACGAAGGTCATGGTCGGGTAGTTGGCGACGTCGAAGAAATCGGCGCTGCGCAGATGCTCATCGCGTTTGACCACATTGGTGTTGATCGAGGCGGTATCGATCACGATCTCCACCTTGGACTTGGTGACGTCCCGGTCGTCGATGACCACCGTTCCGGAATGCTTCTGGAAGTTGCCGTTCACGCTGGACACCATCAGGTGTTTAACCCGGAAGCCTACGTTGGTGTGGTCCGGATCGATGGTCCAGGTGGAGGCCAGGGCCAGGCCAGGTAAGGACAGTGCGACAAGGGTACTGATACCCGCCAAGATGCGTTTCATGGTGTTCTCCTTTTCTCGTGGCTCCGCGGAGTGCGGGGCGTTTTTTGATTGGCAAGGCCGATCGGTTCCCTGAAGCACGCGTTGTCCCAGTCGCGCGTCTGGTAAATTTGCGCTTCAAATGGGACTGAAAACGTCCTCTTGAGACACCAATTTACCTTATTGCGCGAAAAATACAGTAATAGAAACGGGTAAAAGGCTGGTAATTTCAGGCAGCGGTCCGACGCTGCTTGAACTCGGAGGGGGTGAGGCCGGTGACTTTTTTGAAGACTTTGGAGAAGTAGGAGTGTTCTTCGAACCCGAGCTCGAAGGCGATTTCCTTGATGGAGAGTTCGGAGAAGAGGATCAGGCGCTTGGCCTCGGTGATGAGGCGGTCATCGATGACGATGGACACGTGTTTGCCGGTGTAGAGCTTGACCACCTCGCCCAGTTTGCGGGGGGAGATGCCCAGCGCGGTGGCGTAGTAGGCCACGGTGTGTTCGGCCTTGAAATGCCGCTCGATCTCCGTGTTGAAACGGTTCCAGAGGCAAAGTGTCGAGTTCACGTCGTGAGGTACCAGGTGTGCGGCCGTCAGGCGCAACTCTTCCAGCTTGGCGATGAGGGCGCTTAACAGGTGCCTGGCGGCGTGGAGGTTAAAGGGGTCGGCCTGGCGGCATTCGTGCGCGAGCAGGGAAAGGTAGCGCGCCACCCAGTCGGCCTGTTCCGCGGTGAGGCGCAGGGCAGTGTGGTCCATGAACTGGGAGAACAAAAGGTGCGAGGAGAGTCCCAGGAACTCCTCCGTGAACCTGATCGCTGCCCCGCGGCAGGCGGGCGTGGGGACCAGGCTATGGATTCTGCCCTTGGGGATGATGAGGATCGTGGGAGCCGGGTACTCGATGCTGTCCGAGTCCAGGAGGTGCCGCACCGCCCCGTCGCGGATCCAGATGATCTCCTGGTAGGCATGGCGGTGCGGCATTTCCCCCTGGCGGGTCAGCCGGGCGGCCAGTTCGTGGTCAAGTTCCAGGTAGGCTAGTTGCGCGGGGATACGGTCGAAATGGCAGCCCGGTTCACTGGATTTGGGTTCGGTAGGGTAGGGTGTCAAGCGTCAGCCTCTCTGTTGTTCCGACCTAAAGCGCGCGGATCGTTATGTCCGCTCGACAGATATACGCCATGTCGGGCAGCAGATCAATGGCGATGAGGGCGACCAGGCTTCCCCGTTCATTCTTTCAGGCCTGTCCCGGGGTTTTTCCCCAACGGTCTCACCCTGCCGCAAGAAGGAGACGAATCTCCTCGTCCAACTGCTCGATGTGAGCGGCAATGTCCTTTCCTTCGCCTATCAGGCGCCCACGTTCTGAAAAAGCACTGTCAGCAGCCTGCCTGGCGCACTCTTTTTCCGTCTGGAGCGATTCAACGATGAACTCGTGACGTCTCTGCTCTTCCGCTCCAAAGAGGTCCAGCTTGTCCCACAGGTAACAGAGAAAGGCGGTGCCGAGGCCTACCGCCACTCCTACCAATACCGGGGTGAGGTACGGGGCGAATTGCCCGATTACCGGGATTGTTGCCACTGCTTTGTCGACGGCTTCCTCCGCCAAGATACCGAGACTAACGGCAACTCCGCCGGCGATGAACTTCCCCGCCTCATGGTAGGCTTCCGCTTTGCTCAACCCCTCAGGGGGGGCGACGATGAACTTGAAACCCCGGAGAAGGGATGAGAATCCTTCCCTGATGATCCGCACGGCATTCTTGGCGGTCTTCAGGAACATGTTGACCAGCGTGGTAACCAGGTTGGATAAGAACCCGCTGATTGCTCCGTCTTTGAAGGCCACCGCCACTTCTTTCCATTTCGAGAGGACGCGCTCCCCCACGCGCCTCAATCGCTGAGCAAGTGCCCCTGCCGTTGATTGGCTCGCATCTGTCGCTATACCGTTAGCCAGTGCGTCCCGGGTTTCACTCCACATCGCGCGGGCAAGCTCCAGGAGAAATACTCCCATCGCCTGTTGCAACCCCATTTTCGCGCCTTCCGCACATCCGGTCTTCGCAATCCTTTCCGAATAGTAGGCGGCCTTCTCCGTTGACGTCGGCAGGTGTCGCTCGGCCGTCTTCTCTCCGCGCCGAACTGCAGCGTTCACCCTGCGGTTATCGTGCCCGTGGGCCTCCTTTTGGGAGCGGCCACTGCCGTCACGTGCCTGCTTTTCCTGCCATTCGTGTTTGTCCTGGTCACCGAGGGAGCGGTTGGCCGCTTGATGGGTAGGGGCCAAGTTCTCCTTATCTGCACCGAAGTCCCGCCTTTTCTCCCGGGACTGCATGAAACCGCCCTCCTCGTGGTACCTCTTCGTAGCGAAGATATGGTCCACGTCGGCGCTATCGGGATGGGTTTCCCGTCCGCTGTAGCTATCGGTCAGCCAGCTGCTCTCGTTTGTTTCATAGAGATCGGACGGATCCTCGCCGTAATGGATTTCATCGTCTACGGTACGAGCCTCCTTGATCTCGTTGGCAGCGGTGCGATACCGGCTGGTGCGGTAGTCATTGTCATGGTATCGGTCCTCCTCCCGCGCATAGCACCCCTGGCGCGCATTGTTCACGGTCGTGACGTTTCCGCCCTCCTTGTCCTCGAACAGGACCTTCGCAAGCCCGAAGGGGCGGATGATGGCCTCCAGCACTCTACTCTGGGCGTCGTTCAAGTACCCATCCACCTTCGACTTCGAGTACTCCCCGGCCAGTTCATCTACAATCCGTTTGGCTTCACCGATAGTGACCGGGGTGTAGGTTGTTTCGCCGGCGAACAACCCCAGCCCCGACAGTCCAGCTATGTCTTCTTTGGCTAACCGGTAGCCGTCAGCGGAGACGGGATTGGAGATCCGCCGGAAGCTCTCCCGCATCGCCGATTTCAGTTTCTCGTCCATGTGAACCTCCTTGGAGACGTATTACGCGCAAGCCCTAACCGTCAGTACATGTTCCTGAAACGCATCAAGGATTGCCTGCTCGCCAGGGGCCACATGCTCATCTGCCTGGACGACCATATCGAGCACGAATCCAAGCCGATCCAGGCTTCTGCTGTCACGGCATTCGCTTACCTTGGCCATGGCGCTTTCGATCGACATCGGCTGATTGAACAGGTCCCTGCCGATCTGGAGGGACTCTTCGGGATCGATGCAAAGGAAGGAAATGGCATTGGCCGCTGCTTCGAATTCCTTTTCATCGACGTGCCCGTCTGTCTGGGCCGCTGCCGCGGCCAGGGTGTACATCAACTCGACTTCGGATCGGGTAAATCGTTGTCTCTTCACCTCGGCGAGAAGGCTCTCGTATTTTTTCAGCAAGTTAGCCACCGTCGCATTGAACGTTTCAGCTTCGGCGCGGTGCTGCTCAGCCTGAGCCTTCCTTTTTGCTTCGGATTCTTTCCACCCCGCCAGGTTTTCTTCCGCCTCTTTCCGGTACCGTTCCGCCTCATCCGAGTCACCGCTTACCTGGTCGAATACGGTTTTTCCTGCCAGTCCAGCGGCAGCGCCAAGTGCGACACCGGCTGCGGTGGTAGTTCCGGCCGCGCCGATCAAGACAGCCAACGAGCCGCCCCCCGTTATCGGTGCGGCTACAATTGCACCGACTCCCGCCGCCACCCAACCGAGACTTTTCCAAACGGACATGATTCCCTCCTGATGCAGATGTGCTCTTTGAGCCAGGTTTAAGTGACGTTTGGGATCCGAGGACCACCATGCTGATGCAGGACGACAAAATAATGGGATAGGGACAGCGAAGCCGTGTGTCACCCATCTCTGATTCAATTAATAAGGATCGGAGCAGTCATGAGATTACTTTAGGAGGATCGTTACCAGGGGAAATTGCCTTGGGTTAGAGTAGTGAGCAGGACCACCAGATTACCCTTTCCAGTTGACTTCGAAGCCGCGGCATGCTGGTATGGGCGCGTCATTGAACCGAAGCGGCAAGGAAGGATGCATGAACGTGAGCCGCCTGCGCAGTCAGCAGGCCCAAGAGAGAGAAGATCTGCCCCGCACGCCCAAGGAGATCGGATCGGCGCCGGTTTCATAACCTGCGACAACTTCAGCAGCTATTTCAGGAGATCTTCATGCTGGTAACTACCACGGAGAACGTCACGGGATATCAGGTCGTCGAGGTCAAGGGACAGGTTTTTGGTGTGGTGGTGCGCAGTCGCGGATTGGCGGGCAATATCATGGCCAGCTTGCGCTCCATCTTCGGCGGCGAGATTACCGAGTACACCCAACTCCTCGAGGAGGCGCGCCGACATGCCATCGACCGCATGGTAAAAAACGCTACGATGATGGGAGCCAACGCCATCGTCATGATGCGCTTCGATTCCGCCGAGATCGGTCAGTCGATGAGTGAGATTGTGGCGTACGGGACGGCGGTGAAACTGGAAAAACGGGAGGGGTAGAGCATGCTGAGGTATGTGCTCCTGGCCGTCGGGCTGGCCTTTCTTGGAGTGGGTTTGCTGCAGTGGTTCATTCGCGGCACCTGCTATTATCCCCAGCTGATCTGGGGAGCGGTGCTGACCGTGGGGGTGCTCGCCGAGCGCTGGCGTTACCGGCGTATCGAACAGGAGAGGGCCGCACATTGGCAGAAGACCGGCGAACGCTTCATCGACCCGGAGACCGGGAAGACGGTGGAAGTTTACTACGACCCGTCCTCAGGCGAGCGGCGCTACGTTAACGCCGACCGCGATTCCCGATAACGCAATAGTCCCATTACCGGAAGGAGCGCCAGAGAGGCGCCCTTGAAATCTTGCTAGACTTCCACACCCCACCCTGTGCCAGGTAACATTTCACGGGCGCCCCTCTGCCCCACTTTCGAGGGCGAGGGGGGGTCCCTTGCGAAAAAGCAGTGCCCCCTTCGATCTTCACAGCTCCTTCAGTCCGATTAGTTCTTCGTCCTGGTTGAGACAGGCCTTGTAAAACTGGCGGAACTCTTTGAAGTCCTTAGCGGCTATCCGCTTCACCGAGATATTCACCTCCCGGCGCACCTTGATTACCCCCTCCGACTCCTGCACCTCGTAGATGTAGCTGCCGAATTTTTCGTGGACGAGCTTCATCGGCTTGGGCAGGCTTTCCACCTTTACCGTCTTGGGTAGCCGTATTGTGGCGGTGGCGACCAGTCGTCTCGGTGCCTCGAATTCAATATCGCTGGTCCGGGTCGAGGATCCGACCGAGCTCTCGTTGCCCAGATGGTCGGCATCAAAGAGTGGGTTGAAGATGTACCACTGCCCCATTTTTCTGGTGAAGTCCCGAATTTCCAGAGTTGTGGTGTTTCTCAGTATCCCACCACGGTCGGCGGGCTCGAGTTGTAACTTGAGGATCTCAAAATCCTTGTACTGCTTGGAGACCCCCTCTTTTAACGCTTCCAGCATCAGGTGCTGGGGGATGCTCGGAATGGCGTGATACCACTGGTTCGGGCTATAGGTCCGGGACCGACTGGTCAGGGTGACGCTATGGACGTCGTGAATATCCGCCTCGATCGTTTCCTCGACCGCGTTGTTTTCCACGGGCTGCGGCGGTATCAGGACCAGTTCGCCCCCTTTGTCCCGGGGAATGAGCGCGTGCCGGTGCTGGAGCACCTCGGGAAGCAGCCCGTAGGGAACCAGTGCCGCAGTCGCATCCAGGAAGGAATAGCCCGAGGCTGGAGTCTTAAGGGCCACCACGGCATGATCGAAGTAGCGCGGCGAGGGAAGGTCGGAGGTGATGAGACTGGGAACCCGGACCAGGGCTACGGCACCATCGACCCCGATGCAGCGGAGCAGCGAGAGGAGCAAGACCGCCTTGTCCTTGCAATCCCCGTACTTGTTCTTCAGTGTCTCCTCCGCGGGGTGCGGAAGGTAAGCGCCGCTGTTGAGGTGAATGGAGACATAGCGCATCGACTTCACGAAATCGTACAGCGCCTTGATCTTGTCATCTTGCTTCGCCAGGTCCTTGGTCAGTTCCTCGGCCTTCTGCCTGACCTCCCCACTGGTGGAAACCTTGGGTTCATAGAGACCGGACCACCACCGGCCGATCTCGTCCCAGGTGGCCAGGCTGGCAAAGGTAACGCTGCTGCCGGTCTCCTGCGAGGGTACGCTTACCGGCTCGGGTGTGGTCGGCTTTACCTCGGAGGTCCCGTAAAGGTAGAAGAGCTCGCCCTTGTCGGTTTTCCGTTCCCTGATCGCGGTTGGCGCCGGTGTGGCAAAGCGCTCCCTCTTAGCGACCTTGGTGCCCGGTTCGAAACGAAGCACGACAAGCGTCTCTTGGGTAGGAACCAGTACGTCGAAAAAGCCCTGGAAGAGGAAGAACCCCTTGTCCACATCGGGACGAAAGGTGCGCTTGACTACCACGCGCAAAACCGATCCTTCCTCGACCCCTTTGAAGGAGATGGTCTTTATTTTCAGGTCAGAGTAGTTGAGGGCGGTGAACGGTTCTTTGATGAGGGCTTGGGAAACGTCGGTGACAACCTTCTTCCCGTTAGGGAGGTACACCTCAGCTGAAATGATCTCGATGGATTCCTTGCTGGCGGAGAACGTGGCCGTCAGCTCTCCGAGAGCCTGCACGGCCTGAGTGGTGTTCGGGCGTACCGCTCTGTCCTGGTACACCACCTGGTTGCCGTCCTTGTCCACCGAATGGTACTCATGGTTAAAGACCACCATGGCCATGCCGGCGTCACCAGGGGAGTATTTCTCCTTGAGGCCCGCTTGAATCAAGGCTTCCAAGTGGGCCGCCGAGACCTTTTGGTGAAACTCTCCCATCACCTCCGCAGCAGGCCAGGGTATGTCGGGTGCTGCGTAAGCGATTGAAGAGAAAGAAACGAAGAGTACGGCGAGAACGGTCTTTTTCAAAAAAGTCAGCATCTTTCACCCGTAACGTGCTGGAGGTTATGTTGCAGTAGGGATGTTTCGCATATTGGCCGACCAGGCGTCAATAGATCTCTTCAGCAAGATCCGATAGATCTTGATCTTCTGGTTTCTGTGGCTCGCCCCCACCTATCCAGGCAGTCCGCGAAGACCTCCCTCAGAAGAAATCACATCACCCGCCCTAACTCCACCTGCCCCCGGGAACAACAAAAATGTCAAGCCAGAGCCGCTTTAGTCGTTTGCTTTGAGAGGCAATATTCCCTTCTTTGTCAAAATCTTTTTGAACTTATGATAAAACATTGCTGTTCTAAACGGTTCACCTACAAGTACAACCAGCAACAGATATATTGCTGTCGCCCCAACCAATAGACCAAAATCGGTTAATGACGAAATGTTGAATGAATACTTTATTGCAATCAAATAATACATTGAAATCACGAACACCATCAATAATGACCACGCAGCTCCAATAAAATCGACGAAACCAAAAGTAATCCGAATTTTGTCGTTATCGACGCAAATATATGAATGCATGCTTCTAATTTGAGCCATGGTGAAAACGCCCAAGGCGTAAACTGTCATTATAAACTGATATGTGTCATAATTTGTGTTAATCCCTGTTGCTATCTTAAGATTCTCATCTCTTCTTAACTGTTTTACAAAGTCTGACTCAGTACTGGATTTATCACAACATTTTATTAGGTAACCATATCTTTCAAGCTTTCGTCTCACAAAAAGCTGCTCACGATTTTCACAAAATTTCTTTGTTAATTGTACTATCGCTGTAAAACCTGCAACTACAGCACTAATCACTTTCAATACATCATTCGTAGATAATTCCATCAACAGTTTATCCTTTTTTGACCTTGAGGACGAGCCCAGAGGGACGGTCATAGGTTGATAAGATTCGTGCGGGAGAAACTTATAATCTTACCTGATTAGCGCCAATCTTCCGCTGTCCGCAACCACGCCTCAGGGCGACGACCAGTGCAAACAGTCGCAGCGATCAGGCGAGGCAGCATAGCGGCAAGATCAAAGCGGCGGTTAAATCGGTACTGATACTCCCCGAGATACC
>NZ_BLXX01000012.1 GCF_014193515.1 Geomonas silvestris
GCCCTGAGGATCTCCAGAGCGTTTTGGAAGGAAGCGCGATCCGCAGCGAGGCTCGCCTCGGTAAGGTAGGTGCCGTGGCAGCCGGCACAGACCGGCAACGCGCCGGAGGCGAAGGTGTGGCCGTTGGTGGCGTTTTTGTGGCAGGAGAGACAAGGCCCGCTCGCATCGCCGGACCCAAGCCGTGTATGGGTGGCCTCGGCGCTGTAGCTGCGGCCCGGGAAGTGGTAGCCCCCCCTTGCGTAGCTGGTGCCGCCGACCGCCATGAGGTGCGGGCCGCTGAAGTTCAGGTTGCCGAAATCGGCCTGGTTCGCAAGTCGGACCGCGATCCCCTGGCCGTTGTTGGTGCCGCTGTGGCAGCCAAGGCAGATGTTCGACTTGCCGATGTTCGGGTTCTGGTATCCCGGATCGTCGGCATAGGGGCGCACCGGGGTGACCGAGCGCAAGGCCCCAGCGGCGATGTCGCTGTGGCAGCCGTTGCAGTTCAGCACCTCCTTGGTCTTGTCGGCGGCGCTCCCCCAGGCTGCGGTCCACCTGGCGCTGGACCAGGCGACGAAGCCGGTCGTGGTGTGGCACTGCACGCAGCCGGATTTGGTCTTATAGTCCTCCCCTTTCCAGGGGGGATCGGCGACTGCCGCGTGGGCCGAGCGCCCCCACTGCTGGCGCACCGAAAGGTTTGCGCTGCTGTCGGCATGGCAGTTCGAGCAGTTGGAACGCGAGGTCACGTAGGAGGCCGGGTAGCCGGCGCTGGTCAGGTTGTTGTAGTGCGCCGACGTCGCCCCCGCCGCACTTCCTGCCGTACTGTGCGGGTTATGGCAGGCGACGCAGGGATTGGCACCGATGGCGAACGGGTGATTGGTCACGTTGCCGCTGGCGTCGCGGTGGCAGCCGTTACAGACCGTGTCCAGCACATCGGGATTGTGGACTCCCTGGGTGTGGCACGAGGAACAGGTCAGCGCATTGGCGCTATGTGGCGAGGCGGCAAAATCGCTCCCGATAGTCGCGCTGTGGCAGGTAAGGCAGAAATTGCCGCCGCCGCGGGTAGAGAGAAACGTCGATTCGCTGACTGTTCCGCTGGTCAGGAAGCCGGGATGCCCGCCGGCATCGGCTCCCACATGGCACTTGCCACACATCACCAACTGAGCACGGTGGGTGGAGCTGGACCACTTTCCGAAGACGTTGCTGCCGCTTCCGATCCCGATCCCCTGGTGGCAGTTCTGGCACTGGCTGCGGGCCGCCGCAGCCGGATCGCTCGTGACGATGACGGTGGTGGTGGCAGCTGATCCACCTGTTACCGTCAACCGGAAGTTGTAGGTACCGACCAGCGTGGGAGTGAAACTGACGGTGGTTCCGGAGGTGTTGTCGGCGAGCACCTTGGTTCCTGGGAAGCCGGGTCCCGTGGTCTGGGTCCAGCTCCAGGAGGTGATCGCTCCTGTGCTGGCGGAGCCGTTGAGGGTCACCAGTGTCCCGGGAAGCACGGTTTGCGGGGCGCCGGTAACGGCCACCGGCGGGCCGGCGAAGGTCCCGGAAAGTGCTACGTTCGAAGTAAAGGTGTAGGTAGTCGGAAAGGTCACGCTCACTGCCACGTTTGGCGGTGCCGGCAGCGAGGTGCTGACGGTCGCGCCGGCAGGCACGCCGCCGATGCTGACGACGTTCCAGCCGGAAATGGGTGTGAAGGTGAACTTGATGGCGGAGGAAGGTTTCTGGCCATAATAGATGTTGCTGAGGCTTGCCGGAGTCACGGAACCGCCGTACCCCGCACTTGCCGTAATACTTAACAGGTTGGCCACGAAAGTCGCGTACACCGTTTGCTGAGTCATGCCCTGCACATACGCGGTAACCGGGCTCGCAGGATAGCTCGTGCTCACGCCGTTCACCGTCAGGTCTCTGATGCTGTACCCGGTGTTGGCGGTCACGGTTACCGGCAAAGCCGCGTGCGTAGTGTAGGACTTGAAAAGCGACCCGGCTGTAGAGGTCTGGTTCAGCATGTTCCGTGAGTTGACGGTTCCGCCGGCGCTCTTGGCCCAGGTGTTCAGAAACCATGATGCAGCACTTGCCGTCGTAGGAAAGATGATGAGCATCAGCAGGACAATGATTTTTTTCGTCATATCAGCTCCTCCGCCCCGATAACCAAACCGCAGGTAACGTAACCGTTCTTGACCTCAAGGGGGCTCTACCCCAATCTAAGCGTTCTCCAGTCATTGGCACTCAACGCACGTCTGTTTGCCCCTCCGCCCTTTAGTGTGCGGCCCGCTTGCGCAGGTACCTTTTCAAGATTTAACCCAATTCGTTACAATTAAACTGATTTAAATTTTTTCACGCAAAGACATTGTGTTACCTGCATAGGGGGATGGGTGACAGAGCAAATGAAATCACGCAGTCGCCGCTATTACGCGGACAAAAACGCGAATTGGCAGACAGTGTCTTCTCTGAACAAGGGACGGCACGGGTCAGGAATGCGCTGAGCTCTTATTAAATACTTTACATAAAATGAGCATCAGACACAGAACGAGGACAGCTCGGAACAGTCATGCGTGGATTTTTATAAAATTGACATATTTTCGTACAAGCAAATACAGTATCAACTGCCGTCAATTACGCAGGAAGTGCAAGGGGGGGGAGGCGCATCAGAAAATCAGGGAACCGGCAAGGTGAGGCCAGCTCACTGGAATGGGACGTGAAGGAGAGTTGCCGTAACAACGCAAAAAGCCCCGGATTGCTCCGGGGCTTTTTGCGTATCTGCGGAAAATTTCGCTTAGACGGTTTTTACGTTGGCAGCCTGGAGGCCTTTCGGCCCTTTGACTACGTCAAACGTTACTTTATCGCCTTCAACGAGAGATTTGAACCCGTCACCGAGGATGGCGGAGAAATGGCAGAAAACGTCCTCGCCACTTTCCTGCTCCAAAAAGCCAAATCCCTTGCTGTCGTTAAACCATTTTACGGTACCGTTTACCATGCTTTCTTTCTCCAATTGGTGCTGCTTGATATTATCCGAAAATTCAGATTTCTCACCGTAACAGCTTAACTCTTGCAATGCAAGCTAATTACTGAATGTCCGATACTTTATTTTCGCGCTGCTGGTCATCCCCTCAGTAAATGATGCTGCGACCAGAGCTGCTCAAAGCAAATATACTCAATCTAGTCAGTGAGTTAGAGATATACTCAAGGATGAGCCTTTGCTCTGAATTCAGTAGGCTTGCTTTTAATTACAGGAAGGCGCATTCTGCGCAAGAAATTTCCCATGAGCCGGCGGATCATACCGGCGTACACACGAGGGGGCAAAGCATGGCAAAGGTGAACTATAAATTTCAGAAACGCCAGAAGGAACTGGATCGCATAAAGAAGAAAGAGGAGAAGCTGTTACGGAAGCAGGAAGGCAAGGAGCAGCCGGAGGCAGAAGCTGAGGAAACTGCTGACGGGGAGCAGGAACCCTGACGCTGACGGGGCGAAGCCAGGGGGGACAGGACCTACCGGAGCCGGTCCCCGCAAGCGGTACCGCAATGAAGTTAGTTAAACAGGAAGCCCCTGAGGAAATCCATGATGAAGTTCACGCCGGCAAAGGCACCCAGGGCACCGAAGAAATTCAACACGACGGTAAGGGCGGTTTTGCGCACCTTCCAGGCGAGCGGCAATAGGATGAACGACATCAAGGCATAAAGAGCCAACGTCAACCCGATCGCACGCAGGTCCAGGTTGCTGGCAACGCTCACCTTGTCCACCAGGGTGAGAAAGAGCGAAAGGCCGGCCGCATGCAGCAGCATCCCTTTGGCGCCGCAGCGGGTACCGGTGATGAAGGCAACGACCCACACCGCCATCTTTACGAGCATGAGTAAGAATATCAACATGGCTGGACTCCTACCGCCTTGCGGGGCGCCTTGTCTGGCCTGCTAGGCCTTCTTCACGAATTCCGATTTGAGCTGCATCGCGCCGATGCCGTCGATCTTGCAGTCGATGTTGTGGTCGCCGTCGATGAGCCGGATGTTTCTCACCTTGGTCCCCACCTTAACAACCAGCGACGACCCTTTTATCTTCAGGTCCTTCACTACGGTTACCGCATCCCCCTCGTTTAAAAGCACGCCATAGGCATCGCGCACCACCAGGCCCGCCTCCTCGGCTTCGGCCACGGCGTTGATGGGCCATTCGTGGGCGCACTCCGGGCACACGTACATGCTGCCGTCTTCATAGGTGTATTCCGAGCTGCAGGTGGGGCATTTGGGCATCATAGATTCTCTCCGTTTCGCCAGGTCGTAAAAGCAAAAAGCCACTTAACCCTGAGGCTAAGTGGCGTTGGTGTTTTGGTTGCGGGGACAGGATTTGAACCTGTGACCTTCGGGTTATGAGCCCGACGAGCTACCAGACTGCTCCACCCCGCGACATCAAGTGGTCTCCCTTATATACCGGAAGCGACTCTCCAGGTCAATCAAAAAGTTTCGCTGACTATCCTTTTTTTGCAAAGAGACGCTGGCGCACGACTTCAAAGAGTAAAATGCCGCCCGCCACGGAAGCGTTGAGAGAGTTGACGCCCCCCTGCATCGGGATGGAAACGACTTCGTCGCACCCCTTGCGCACCAGGGGCCGGATGCCGCCGCCCTCCCCTCCTATGACGAGCGCCACGGGACCGGTCAGGTTCTGCTGGTAGAGGTCGTGGCGCGCGGAACCGTCGGCCCCGTAGATCCAGAAGCCGGCTCCCTTCAAGTCCTCGAGAGCCTTGGCGATGTTCACCACCTGTGCCACGGCGATGGTCTCGCTGGCGCCGGCGGAGGCCTTCTCCGCCGCCGGGGTGACGCCGGCCGCGCGGTCCTTGGGGATCACCACGGCGTGTGCGCCGGCACAGGCGGCGCTGCGGATCAGGGCGCCCAGGTTGTGGGGATCCTGCACGCTGTCGAGCACCAGGATGAGTCCCTCGTTGTTCCCCTTGAGGGAGTCCAGCACGTCGTCGAAGTCGGCGTAGGGGAACGGCTCGGCCTTGACGGCGATACCCTGGTGGTGTTCCGTGCCGCACAGGCGGTTCAGGTCGCCCTTCTCGCGCTGGCGCACCGGCACCTTGCGCTCGGCGGCGAGTTTGAGGACCTTCTCGAGACGTTTGTCGGCGCTGGAGCCGGCAACGAACAGCTCGAAGATCTGTCGCGAGCCGCGCAGTGCTTCCATGACCGGGTTGAGACCGTAGATGATTTCTTCTTTCTGGTTCATAAAAGTCCTAACGTCAAAAAAAGGCACGCGGATAGTACGGAAACAAGAGCACAGCTGCCGGATTACACCCTGCCGTACCTGCTGTTTTGCCTTGGTTTCCGTCACATCCGCGTGCCGGTTTTGATTTTTGAGGTTACCCCGCGACGATCTCGTCGACGATGAGCTTGGCGGCTTCGACCGGGTTTTCGGCGTCGCCGATGGGGCGGCCGATCACCAGGTAGTTGGCACCTGCCTTGACTGCGTCGGCGGGGGTCATGATGCGCTTCTGGTCGTTGGCGGCCGCAAAGCTCGGACGCACACCGGGAGTGACGATGAGGAAGTCGTCACCGCACGCCTCGCGGATCAGACCGACTTCCTGCGGGGAGGCAACGACACCGTCTACGCCGGCCTGCTTGGCGAGTTTCGCCAGGCGGACCACCATCTCGGGGACAGAGTGGTCGATGCCGATGGCGCGCAGGGTCTCCTCGTTGGAGGAGGTGAGCACGGTGATGGCCAAGACCTTGGGGCGCGGGGTGCAGCCGCCGCCGAACTGCTTGTCGAGCGCTTCCATGGTGGTGGACATCATCTCCAGGCCACCCAGGGCGTGCACGTCGACGAGTTGGACGCCGAGGTTCGCCGCCTCGAGAACCGCCTTCGACACCGTGTTCGGGATGTCGTGGTACTTGAGATCGAGGAAGACCTCGCCGCCGAACTTCTGGATCATGCGCACCGCAGCGGGACCGCAAGCGGTATAGAGCTGCTTGCCGATCTTGAACATGCCGACGTGCTCGGAAAGGGTCTCGGCCCAGAATTGGACGTCGGTGAATTCGCTCACGTCCATGGCGAAAATGATCTTCTTGATGGCTTCTTCTCTGGTCATCGTGGATCCTTTATTTTTTGCCACGGGGCACGGAGGGCACGGAGAAAATCTGAAAGCTTTTGGGGTTACCCCCTCTCGTCTTTCGGTGTTGCAGTTCTCCGTGTGCTCCGTGCCTCCGTGGCTATGTCAGTCTTTACACCGCGAGGGCAGCCTTCACGGTTGCCTTCACCTTCTCCAGCGCCTCGGCGACCGGGATGATCTCGACCTCGCCGGTCTTGCGGTCTTTCAACTCGACCTTGCCGTCGACCAGGTTCTTGGCGCCGACCACTATGCGCAGCGGGATGCCGATCAGGTCGGCGTCCTTGAACTTGAAGCCGGGACGCTCGTCGCGATCGTCGATCAGCACCTCGATCCCGGCCTGGAGCAGGTCCTGGTAGATCTTCTCGCCGGCCTCTTTCACCTCGTCTTCCTTCGCGGAGAGCACCGAGACGATGACCTGGAACGGTGCGATGGGGATCGGGAAGATGATGCCGTTCTCGTCGTGGTTCTGCTCGATGCAGGCGGCGACGGTACGGCCGATGCCGATGCCGTAGCACCCCATGAAGATGATCTGCTCTTTGCCGTCGGCGTCCAGGAAGCTTGCGTTCAGGGCCTTGGAGTACTTGGTACCCAGCTTGAAGACGTGGCCGACTTCGATGCCGCGCCAGATCTCCAGCTTCCCGCTTTCGCAGCGCGGGCAGGGATCGCCGGCGATGACGTTGCGGATGTCGACGAAGCCCTCGACCTTCACGTCGCGGTCCAGGTTCACGTTCTTCAGGTGGGCGTCCTTCTCGTTCGCGCCCACCACGAAGTTGTGCATCCCCTTAAGCGAGAGGTCTGCCACCACCTTCACCTTGCCCGGCAGGTTCACCGGACCGGCGTAACCGGTGGGGGCGCCGGTCACCTTGAAGACCACCTCGTCGGTGGCCATCTCGAGTTCGGTGCAGCCCAGGTGGTTCTTCAGCTTGATCTCGTTTAAGTCGTAGTCGCCGCGCAAGAGCGCCACGACCGGCTCGCTGTCCGCCATAAGTATCAGGGTCTTCACCACCTGGGTAGCCGGGACGCTCAGGAAGTTGGCGATTTCTTCCACGCTCTTCTGGCCCGGGGTGACCACCTTCTCCATCGGGCGCGGGTCCGCGTGCTCGCCGGCTGCCGCCGGACGGGTCTGCGCCTTCTCCATGTTGGCCGCGTACTCGCAGGCCGAGCAGGAGACGATGGCGTCCTCGCCGGAGTCGGCAAGCACCATGAACTCGTGCGAGTAGTTGCCGCCGATGGTGCCGGTGTCGGCCTCGACGGCGCGGAACCTAAGGCCGCAGCGCTCGAAGATGCGGCGGTAGGCCTGGTACATCTTCTGGTAGGAGACGTCGGCCCCGGCCTCGTTCACGTCGAAGGAGTAGGCGTCCTTCATGATGAACTCGCGGCCGCGCATAAGTCCAAAGCGCGGGCGGATCTCGTCGCGGAACTTCCCCTGGATCTGGTAGAGGTTGATCGGCATCTGGCGGTAGCTGCGGATCTCCTTGCGGACCAGGTCGGTGATCACCTCTTCGTGGGTGGGGCCCATGCAGAACTCGGCGTCCTTGCGGTCCTTGAAGCGCAGGAGCTCCTTGCCGTAGAAATCCCAGCGGCCGGACTCTTTCCAGAGTTCCGCCGGCTGCACGGCAGGCATCAGCATCTCGATGGCGCCCGCCCTGTTCATCTCCTCCCGGACGATCTGCTCCACCTTGCGGATGGAGCGCAGCCCCAACGGCAGGTAGTTGTAGATGCCGGCGGCGAGCTTGCGGATCATGCCGGCGCGCAGCATGAGCTTGTGGGAGATGACCTCGGCGTCCGAGGGGGTCTCCTTGACGGTCGGGATAAAGTACTGGGAGTAGCGCATGGTGGTCCAACCTCTCGAAGTTAAATTCAAAAACGGAAACGCGGATGACACGAAAACCGGGCCATAACAGCAGGTACGGCAATTCCTAGAGACTACTTCTTGGTTCAAGGCCGTATCCGGCTTCATTGCCTTGGTTTCCGTAGTATCCGTGTGCCTGGGTTTTAAAGTCAGAAGCGGGGACGCGGATGACACGGAAACCAGAGCAAAACGGCAGGGTATGGCAATCCAGAAACTAGTTTTAGTCCTTACGCCCTATCCGGTTTCTTTGCCTTTGTTTCCGTAAAATCCGTGTGCCGGGTTTAGTTTTTTTCGGTAGCGGCCTTTTGCACTTCCTCGACCAGGGCGTCGGCGAGTTCGGCGGCCGGGACCTTGCGCACGATCTCGCCGTGCTTGAAGAGGAGCCCCTCGCCCTTGCCGCCGGCAATGCCGAAGTCGGCCTCGCGGGCCTCGCCCGGACCATTGACGGCACACCCCATGACGGCCACGGTGAACTTGGCGTCGAGGTCGGCCAGGCGCCGCTCGACTTCCTCGGCCACCGGGATGAGATCGATCTGGCAGCGACCGCAGGTGGGACAGGAGACGAAGTTGATCCCCCGGCTTCTCAACCCCAGCGCCTTCAGGATGTCGTAGGCGACCCGCACCTCGTCGACCGGATCGCCGGTCAGGGAGACGCGCATGGTGTCGCCGATCCCCTGGTGCAACAGGATGCCTAAGCCTACCGAGGACTTCACCGCACCGGTGAGCGTGGTGCCCGCCTCGGTGACGCCGATGTGCAGGGGGTAATCGATCGCCTCGGAAAGCAGGCGGTAGGCCTCGAGGGTGCGCACCACGTCGGAGACCTTGATGGATACCTTGATCTCCCGGTAGCCCAGGTCCTCGAGGATGCGCACGTGCCCAAGCGCCGACTCGACCATCGCCTCGGGGGTCGGGTGGCCGTATTTGACCAGGAGCTCCTTCTCGAGCGATCCGCCGTTCACGCCGATGCGGATCGGGATGCTCCGCTCGCTGGCCGCCTTGACGACCTCGGCCACCTTCCAGCGCTCTCCGATGTTGCCGGGGTTGAGCCTCAGGCCGTCGACGCCGGACTCGAGGGCCTTCAGCGCAAGCTTGTAGTCGAAGTGGATATCCGCGATGAGCGGCAGGGTGGTCTGAGCCTTGATGGCAGCCAGTGCGTCGGCGGCATCGGCATCGGGGACCGCGCAACGCACGATCTCGCAGCCGGCAACGGCCAGACGGTTGATCTGGTCGACGGTCGCAGCGACGTTGCGGGTATCGGTGGAACACATGGACTGGACGACGACAGGAGCACCGCCGCCAATCAGCACGTTGCCTACTTTTATCTGCCTGGTTTGTTTTCTCATAGCGGGACATAGTAGCTAAAACGGTCCTGAAAAGCAAGAATGATCGCCCTCTTGGCCTGCCTGAGAGAAACCGTGCCACCGGCAATTCGTCTATTGACAGGAGTCGGGTTTCCATCTAAGTAAGAAGGATGAAAAATAAAAGCACTTCCTCAAAAGTAGATCCTGCTCAGCGCCCCAAAAAGAGAAAAGACGCCGAGTTCAAACCGTTCTGGCAGTCGGACCAGTCCAAGCAATCCCCTTCAAAACCCCACACGGAGAAGGAGCGTCCCGCTGCGGCACGCGCTCCCGCCAAAGGCAAACCTGCCGCGCCCGCTTCGGACGCAGCCCCGGCAGCACGTCCGGCTGCACCCACCGAGAGGGACCCGAGGAAGGATGCGCCTCATCGCCCGGGGAGGCCCGGAACGAAGCCCGCTCGTCCGGAAGGAACGATAAGGTCAGCGGCCCCAGCTGCCGCCGGCAAGGAGAGGACCTTCAAGAAAACCGCGGCTCCGAATACCGCAGCACCCCAAGGTGAGGCAAGGGAGCAAGCGTCGAAAGTCCCGGCGAGAAGCTCGGCACCGGACCAGAAGCAAAGCCGCCCGAAGCGCAACGACAGCCCCAGCCATTTCATCGAACCGGCACCGCGCAGCCAGCACAAGGCTCACCATCCGCACGGGGCAGAGCACGGCAAGCTGCACTCGGGGAAGATCGTCGAGCTGTCCATCGCCTCGACCAGTAACGACGGCTTCGGCGTGGCGCAGTTCGAGGGGAGCCGCGTGCTGGTGGCCGGCGGGATTCCGGGCGAGCAGCTGCTGGTGAAGATCACCTACGTCGGGCGCCGGGAGTCCTTCGGCAACATCATGAGGTGCATCAAGAGCTCTCCCGAGCGCGAGCTCGCTCCGGCCTGCCAGATGGGGAAGTGCTGCGACGGCTGCGGGTTGATGCAGCTCCGCTACCCCGCACAGCTCGCCTGGAAGAAGGACCTGGTGACCCGCGAAATGCGCGCCTACCCGTCGCTTGCCGAGGTGAAGATCCACGACACCATCGGCTCGCCCAAACAGCTCAACTACCGCAACTCCGCGAAACTCGTGGTGGCCGGCAAGCACTCTGATCCGGTCATCGGCATCTACCGGCGCAACACCCACGACGTCCTGGAGATCGCGGACTGCCCGCTGCACCACCCGCTGATCAACAAGGTAGTGAAGGCGGTGAAGGCCGGGATCAAGAAGGGGAAGGTCCCCATCTACAACCCCAAGAGCGAGATGGGACTCTTGCGCTACCTGGTGGTGCGCGTCGCCGAACCGAGCGACAAGGTGATGGTGGTGTTCGTCACCAGCGAACAGGGGTACAACGAGATGCACCACCTGGCGAAGTTCGTCCAGCAGGCGGTCCCCGAGGTCACGGTGGTGGCTCAGAACATCAACAACTCCACCGGCAACGTCATCTTCGGCCAGAAGGAGCGCTTCATCACCAAGGCGCAGACGCTCTACGCCAAGCTGGGGAACAAGACCTTCTCGCTGTCGCCGCACTCGTTTTTCCAGGTTAACAGCGGCGCCGCACAGATCATCTACGAGAAGGTGCGCGAGTTCGCGAAGCTTAGCGGCGAGGAGCGGGTGCTCGATGTCTACTGCGGCATCGGCGGTATCTCGCTGTTTTTGGCGGATAAGGCGCAGGAAGTGGTCGGGATCGAGTTCGTGGAGAGCGCCGTCGCCGACGCCACGCAGAATGCTAGCCTAAACGGCATCGACAACTGCGACTTCGAGGCGGGGGACGCGGCGAAGATCATCGAGGAGATCGGTCACGAGGGGGGCGCGCACCTCATCGTGCTGAACCCGCCGCGCAAAGGGTGCGACGAGAAGGTGCTCAAAAGCGTGGGCGGAATCAAGCCGCAGCGCATCATCTACGTCTCCTGCTCGCCGGAGACCCTGGCGCGCGATCTGGACATCCTCTCGCGAATGGGTTACCGGACGCTGGAGGTACAGCCGGTTGACATGTTCCCGCAGACGGTACATGTGGAGGACGTGGCGGTACTGGAAAGGATCTAGAAAGGGTTTTGAGGTTCCCATGGACTCGGTCATCCACAAGCTCAAAACCCTCTTCCCCGAGCAACTGCACGATCACCTTTTCCTGGTAGGCGGCATGGTACGGGATGTCCTTTTGGGCATCCCAAGCCAGGACGT
Source organism: Geomonas silvestris (assembly GCF_014193515.1). GTDB lineage: Bacteria > Desulfobacterota > Desulfuromonadia > Geobacterales > Geobacteraceae > Geomonas > Geomonas silvestris. The sequence goes on from NZ_BLXX01000012.1 coordinate 11,422, forward strand.
CGATCTTGCCGCCGCCGTTCCTACCGAAGCTCTCACCGCACTGGGCTTTCGCCTGGTGGAATCGAAAAGCACCCCCAACATCTACTTCCGCTACCTGCACGACCTGGGGAAGGTGGAGATCACCTGGCTCCCCTCGCTTGCCGCGCTCGACGAAGACCTTGTCAAACGCGATTTCTGCGCAAACGCCATGGCCATGACGCTGGACGGCCGGCTCTACGACCCGCTCAAGGGACGCCCGAACCTCGAGGGCCGGGTGCTGCGCACCTGCAGCGCGACGAGCCTCACGGACGACCCGATCCGCATCTTCCGCGCGCTGCGCTTCGAGTGCGAGGGGTGGCGCCTGGACGCCGCAGCCGAAGGGGCTGTTCTGGGCCGGGACTGGGAGCCCGGACTGGAGCCGATCCCGATCGAGCGTTTCAGCCAGGAGATGCTGAAGGCACTGGCAAAGCCGGATCCCAGCCGCTTCTTCCGCCGCATGGTAGAGCTGAGGGTCGGCAGGATCCTTTTACCCGAGATCTTCGAGATGGCGAGCGTCCCGGCGGGACCGGTGGAACACCACCCGGAGGGGGATCTCTTCACCCACTCCCTGCAGACCTTGGAGCGGATGGCTGCGCTGTCCGCCGATCCCGCGGCGCGCTTCTGCGCCCTTTTCCACGATCTGGGCAAACTCGCGACTGCGCCGGACCTCTACCCGAAGCACCACGGCCACGACCGCGCCGGCGCCGAACTCGCCCTCCCCTTCTGCCGGCGCTTAAGGCTTCCCGTCGTTCTGCAACGGGCGTTGCAGTCCGTGTGCAAACTGCACAATACCGCCAACCGCTGGCAGGAACTGCGGGACTCGACCAAGATCCAGCTTGCGCTCGATGCTATGAAGGGGGGGACTACGGAGATCCTGCCCCTGGTGGTGCGGGCGGATTTTGCTGAGGAACTTACCGGGTGGGAGCGGGTGCTGGAAGTGGCCGCGCTCAACTCGGCGCAGTTGGGGATCGATCCGAAGGAGTTTGCGGGTGAGCCGGAAAAGCTGCAGCAGGTGATCATGCAACGCAGGGTGGAGCGGCTGAGGCTGGGCTAACTGTTACAGGTTTGGCCGTGCGGTCGCAGAGATGGCGCCCCCCTCACCCTGCCCCTCTCCCAAAGGGCGAGGAGTTGAACCCAAAGTTCCCGTCCTCAGTCCCTAGCCCCCTGTTTCCCCCTAGCCCGGCAGCTTGTCCTTCCCCGCAGTATCCCCGCCGTTCCCGCCGTTTTTCCTCCGTTTCATCCCTATCTTGGGCACCGAGCTGTCGTAAATCATCTCGAACATATGTTCGATCTTGAAGAAGGTCGCCAGGACTTCGGGGTCGAAGTGGGCATGCGGGTTGATGCGGTTGTCTCCTACCCGGAACACCTCGAGCGCCTGTTCGTGGGTCATCGGCTTCTTGTAGCTCCGCCTGCTGCGCAGAGCGTCGTAGACGTCGGCCACCTTCACGATCCTCCCCGCCACCGGTATCCGCTGCCCCTTGAGCCTCTTCGGATAACCTGTCCCGTCCCAGTTCTCGTGATGGGACCAGGCTATCTCGCGCGCCACCTTGAGCCGGGGGGAGTTCCCGAGGATCTCGGCTCCGTATGCCGGGTGCTGCCGCATGAGCTGGGCCTCGCGCGGGGAGAGCGGCCCCTGCTTGAGCAGGATCGCGTTGGGGATCTTGATCTTGCCGACGTCGTGCATCTGGGCCGAGATGGACATGTCCTCCACGAAGGCGGAGTTGAACCCCATGTTGGCGGCCAAGGCGCCGGCGTACCTGTTGACCCGCACGATGTGCCGGCCGGTATCCTCCTCGGCCGCCTCGCAGGCCCGCGCCAGCGCCTCGATGGTGTAGCCGAAGGCGGACTCGGTCTCGCGCATCCGGTCCGAGACGGCAACCAGGGAACCGATCAGGACGGCAGCGGAGCGGAGCACGTCGGCGTCGTACTCGGTGGCGTTGCCGGGGTAGTTGAAGGCGACGATGATGGCCGGCGCGTCGCCGCTGATGCGGCAGGTAACGAAGTTGAGGATGGGGCCTTCCATGGCACGCACCACCTCAGGATGGAAAAATCCCTGGAACTCCTCGACGGACCCGGAGATCTTGCCCCAGTTGACGGCAACCGCTTCGTGGGCCTTTTCGGAACTGGTGAGTGAGATGGCGTAACTGCTGCCGGGGTCGACGGTGATCTGGTCGGAGCCTTCGATGAGCTGCCCGTGGCGCAGGTGGTAGACCCGGCCGCGGTAGCAGGCGCAGTCGGCGTACTCGGTGGCGAGGAAGATGCCGGAGGGCCCCCTTCTTCCGTTGCCGCCGAGAAGTTTCCCGAGCACCTCGTGGTAGAGTTCGTCGCTGGTGAAGACGCGCCGGGAAAAACCGCGCAGTGTCTCGTCGGTCAGCTGGATGAGATCGAGGGTCTGGCTGAGGGCCATGTTGCAACGTTCCAGGGGCATGGAAGAGTTCCTCAGTGATACGTGGCAGTTAGGCTGAGAGTTACCCCTTTATAGCCGATTGGCGGGAAAAGTACAACACCCCCCTGCCCTGCCCCGTGAAACAAGAAAAGGCCCGGCAAACTACGCCGGGCCCTCTCTTAGCTGGTGCCATTTCCGGTACTGCCGAAAAACTAGGCCTTTGCTGCCACGGCCTTGTCGTAACCCATGTTGAAGGCCTTCTTGTTCAGCTCCAGGAAGGCCTCCGGCACGCGGGCCAGAACCGCCTTCTCGGCGCTCTCCTTGGTAACCACGCCGGTCAGTGCCACCATGGCACCCAAGGCCACGATGTTCGCGACGATCTCACGGCCAACTTCGTTCTTGGCGGTGTTGATGATCGGGAAGGCGACGGTCTTGAATTTCCCCGGGGGGACGTTTTTGACCAGGTCGGAGTCGATCAGGAGTACCCCGCCCTCTTTCAGGTCATGGGAATACTTGTCGGCCGCTTCCTGGGTAAGCGCGAGGAGCGCGTCCACGACGGTCGCCTTCGGGTAGTCGATGAAGTCGTCGGAGACGATGACCTCGGACTTGGAAGCGCCACCGCGAGCCTCAGGGCCGTAGCTCTGGGACTGGACGGCCTGCTTCCCGTCGTAGATCGAGGCGGCCTCGGCCATGATCACCCCTGCAAGGATGAGCCCCTGCCCGCCAGCCCCGGAAAATCTGATTTCGTATCTTTGTGACATCTGATTCTCTCCTTTTACGCTTACTTCTGGGCGCGTGCGATGACTTTGGCGTACTCGCCGGTGTAGTGGGGACGCTCTTCCTTGTACAGAACACCGGTGATGACCTTGCCTTCCAGCTGCTCGGCGCTCATCTTCTCGGCGGCCTTGATGGGAACCGCGATCTCTTTCAGGCGGTTCATCATCTCGATGACGGACTTGAACTTGTTGCGGCGACCGTAGGTGGTCGGGCAGTCGTCCAGGATCTCGACCACGGAGAAGCCCTTGTGCTGGATCGCCTCGACGATCAGCTTGTCGATCTGGGTCGCGTGGTAGGCGGTGCCGCGGGCCACGAAGGTGGCGCCGGCGCCGATGGCGAGCTTGGCGACGTCGAAGGCGGGGTCCGGGTTCCCGTAGGGGGTGGTGGACGCCTTGGCACCGGTCGGGGTGCACGGGGAGAACTGGCCGCCGGTCATCCCGTAGATGTTGTTGTTCATGATGATGTAGGTCATGTCGATGTTGCGGCGGCAGGCGTGGATGAAGTGGTTGCCGCCGATTGCGGTACCGTCGCCGTCGCCGCCCACCAGGATGACGTTCATTTCGGGCTTGGCCATCTTGACGCCGGTGGCGAAGGCGGCAGCGCGGCCGTGGGCGGTGTGCAGGGTGCAGAAGTCCATGTAGCCGGGCAGACGCGAGGCGCAGCCGATGCCGGAGACGATCGCGGTGTTGTTCTTGTCCAGGCCCAGGGTGTCGATGGCGCGGATCATACCCTTCATGACGATGCCGTGGCCGCAGCCCGGGCACCAGATATGCGGGAGCTTACCGGGACGGATGTACTTATCGTAATCAAAAGCCATGTTACTTGACCTCCTTGATCTTTTCGAGGATCTGCCCCGGATTGATCGGCTCACCATCGACGCGGAAGATACCGACCACCTCGGTCTTGCCTTCGGCGCAGCGCTTCACTTCGCCGGTGCACATGCCCAGGTTCATCTCCGGGGTGATGATGCGCTTCACCTTGCCGGCCAAGGCCGCGATCTGCTTGTCGGGGAAGGGCCAGAAGGTCTTGATGCGGAACAGGCCGGCCTTGATCCCCTGCTTGCGGGCTTCGTTGACGGCGAAGCGGGCGGAGCGGGAGGTGGAGCCGAAGGCGACGATGGCGACGTCGGCATCGGCCAGCTCGTACTCTTCGAAGGTGACGATGTCGTCGAGGTTGGCGTCGACCTTGCGGATCTGGCGCTCCTCTTCGGCCTGCACCCAGGCTGCCTTGGTGGTCGGGAAGCCGTCCTGGCCCTTGTTCAGGCCGGTCACGTGGAAGCGGTACTCGGTGCCGAAGGCGGCCAGCGGGGGGACGTCGCCGAAGCTGGTGTCGTAGGGCTTGTATTCGGCCGGGGAGACGCTCGGCGCGGTGCGGTTCACGACTTCCAGCTCGCCCGGCTCGGGGAACACGATGCGCTCGCGCATGTGCGCCACGATCTCGTCGGGCATCACCATGACCGGCATGCGGTATTTCTCGGCCAGGTTGAAGGCGCGTACGGTCTCTTCGAAGAGCTCCTGCACGGAGGCCGGGGTGAGGCAGATGGCGGCGTGGTCACCGTGGGTGCCCCATTTGGCGCACATCACGTCGGACTGCGACGGGCCGGTCGGCATGCCGGTGGACGGGCCGCCGCGCATCACGTTGACGATGACGCAGGGGGTCTCGGCGATGCAGGCGTAACCGATCAGCTCCTGCTTTAAGGAAAGGCCGGGGCCGGAGGTCGCGGTCAGTACCTTGGCACCGGTCAGCGACGCGCCGATAACGGACGCCATGGCGCCGATCTCGTCTTCCATCTGGATAAATTTTCCGCCTATTTTCGGCAGCTCGTTGGACATCACCTCGGCTACCTCGGTAGACGGGGTGATGGGATAACCGCCGAAGAAGGTGCAGCCGGCGTACAGTGCACCTTGCGCGGCAGCTTCGTTCCCCTGAAGGAATGCAACTTTTTTAGCCACTTTCGTACCTCCTAAAGATGATTAAGCAGAAACTTTGATCGCGAAGTCAGGGCAGCGAAGTTCGCACTGCATGCACTTGATGCACGCCTCCAGGTTCTTGACGCTGGCGACAAACCCTTTCATTTCCAGAACCTTGGTCGGGCAGAACTCCACACAGATATGGCACCCTTTGCAGTACTTCTCGATGATCTCGATTGTAGGCAGTTTTTTCTCCATCCACGTAGCTCCTTTGGCGTAAATGCCCTTTCAGGCTGGCAAATGCTGTGTTTGTAGCACATCCTGTATACAAAATGCAAGTAAATGTGACTTAACGTACGACTTTTCCTGCCTTTTTCTCGTAAAAAAAGGGTAAGGAGGTGGCCTCCTTACCCCCGGTACAACTGAGTCAAACCGTTATTTCATGGAGCCAACCAGTTCCTTCACGGCTGCTACCGACTTGTCCATCATGGCCTGCTCTTCTGCGTCGAGTTTGAACTCGAGGATCTTCTCCACGCCGCCGGCACCCAGGACGCAGGGAACGCCGACGTAGTAGCCGGAGACGCCGAACTCGCCCTGCAGGAAGGCGCAGGTCGGAAGCACGCGCTTGGAGTCCTTCAGGATCGACTCGGCCATCGCGATGGCGGAGGAAGCCGGGGAGTAGAAGGCAGAGCCGGTCTTCAAAAGGGCCACCACTTCGCCGCCTGCACCGCGGGTGCGCTTGACCATGGCAGCCATAACTTCCTGTGCCTTCTCTTTGCTCTTGTACTTGTTCTCGAGCAGTTCCATGACCGGGATGCCGTTCACGGAGGCGTAACGCACCAGCGGCACCATGTCGTCGCCGTGGCCGCCCAGGGTCATGGCGTTAACGTCCTTGACGGAGACGCCCAGTTCCCAGGCGATGAAGGCCTTGAAGCGAGCGGAGTCGAGTACGCCTGCCTGGCCGATGACGCGGTTGTAGGGGAAGCCGGTGACCTTCTGGCACAGGGTGACCATGGCGTCCAGCGGGTTGGAGATGACGATAACGAAGGCGTTGGGGGCGTTGGCCTTGATCCCTTCGGCGACGCTGGTCATGATCTTGGAGTTGACCTCGATCAGGTCGTCGCGGCTCATGCCCGGTTTGCGCGGCAGACCGGCGGTTACGATGACCACGTCGGAGCCGGCGATGTCTTCGTAGCTGTTGGTGCCTTTCAGGCAGACGTCGTAACCGTCTACCGGTGCAGCCTCGGCGATGTCGAGCATCTTGCCCTGCGGCAGGCCTTCCACGATGTCGAAGAGTACCACGTCACCCAGTTCACGCAGAGCGCAGAGCTGAGCCAAAACGCCGCCAATCTGTCCACCACCGATAAGTGCGATCTTCTTACGTGCCATGTTTTCATCCTCCGTTTAAGAAATGGTTTTTGTCTTCCAGTGCATAAAAAAGCGTGAACTTTCGGGTCTGACCGGGTTATGCAGTAAACCCCGCAGGAACCTTGGCTCCTGCGGGGATCGAGTACTAGTTGATGGAGTTGATGATGGCGTTTAAGGTCGCGCTGGGACGCATGGCCGCTTCGGTCTTGGCATCGTTCGGGTGGTAGTAACCGCCCATGTCGACCGGCTTGCCCTGGGCGCCGATCAGCTCGGCGTTGATCTTCTCCTCGTTTTTCTGCAGCTCGGCTGCGACCTTGGCGAACTTGGCAGCCAGCTCCTTGTCCTTGGTCTGGGCGGCAACCGCCTCGGCCCAGTACATGGCGAGGTAGAAGTGGGAACCGCGGTTGTCGATCTGGCCCACCTTACGTGCCGGGTTCTTGTTCTGATCCAGGAACTTGGTGTTGGCCTGGTCGAGGGTGTCGGCAAGAAGCTGCGCCTTCTCGTTTTTGAAGGTGGCGGCCAGGTGCTCGAGCGAGACGGCCAGGGCCAGGAACTCGCCCAGGGAGTCCCACCTGAGGTAGCCTTCCTGCTGGAACTGCTGCACGTGCTTGGGAGCGGAGCCGCCCGCGCCGGTCTCGAAGAGGCCGCCGCCGGCCAAAAGCGGCACGATGGAGAGCATCTTCGCAGAGGTGCCCAGCTCGAGGATGGGGAACAGGTCGGTCAGGTAATCCCTCAGTGCGTTGCCGGTGCAGGTGATGGTGTCCTGGCCAGCCTTGGCGCGCTTGCAGGCGAAGAGCATCGCGTCGACCGGTTTCATGATCTGGATGTCGAGGCCGGTGGTGTCGTGGTTCTTCAGGTACTTCTCGACCTTCTTGATCATCTCGGCGTCGTGGGCGCGGGCCTTGTCCAGCCAGAAGATGGCCGGTGCGCCGGTGGCGCGGGCGCGGCTTACCGCCAGCTTGACCCAGTCCTGGATCGGCAGATCTTTGGCCTGGCAGCCGCGGTAGATGTCGCCCCCTTCAACCTGGTGCTCGAAAAGGGTCTTGCCCGAGGCGTCAACCACGCGCACCGTGCCGTCGGCCGGCACCTTGAAGGTCTTGTCGTGGGAGCCGTACTCTTCCGCCTTCTGCGCCATGAGGCCCACGTTGGAGGTAGCACCCATGGTGGTGGGGTCGAACTGGCCGTTTGCCTTGCAGAAGTCGATGGCCACCTGGTACCACTCGGAGTAGCTGGTGTCGGGGATGACGCACTTCACGTCGTGCAGCTTGCCGTCCGGGCCCCACATCCCGCCGGAGTCGCGCACCACGACCGGCATGGAAGCGTCGATGATGATGTCATTGCTGGCGTGCAGGTTGGTGATCCCTTTGTCGGAGTCGACCATGGCCAGCTTCGGGCGCTTGGCGTAGACCGCCTGGATGTCGGCTTCGATCTCGGCCTTCTTCTCAGCAGGGAGCTTGTCCAGCTTCTTGTAGAGGTCGCCCAGACCGAGGTCCGCGTTGACGCCCAGCTCCTTGAAGGTGGCGGCGTGCTTGGCGAAGACGTCCTCGAAGAACACGGTGACGAAGTGGCCGAACATGATGGGGTCGGAGATCTTCATCATGGTCGCCTTGAGGTGCACGGAGAACAGCACGTCCTGCTTCTTGGCGTCCTCGATCTGCTCGGCGATGAATTTGCGCAGTGCCTTGGCGCTCATGAACGTGCCGTCGAACACCTCGCCTGCCTGCAGGGCGAGTTTCTCCTTGAGGACCTGCACCTTGCCGTCCTTACCGACGAACTCGATGTTCACGGTGGTGGCGTTCTCGATGGTGGTGGACTTCTCGTGGTGGAAGAAGTCGCCGGCGGTCATGTGAGAGACGTGGGTCTTGCAATCCGGTTTCCAGGCGCCCATCTTGTGCGGGTGCTTCTTGGCGTATTCCTTGACCGCCTTGGCAACGCGGCGGTCGGAGTTCCCTTCGCGCAGCACCGGGTTGACGGCGGAGCCGAGCACCTTGGCGAAGCGGGCGGCCAGGGCCTTCTCTTCTTCGGTCTTGGGGTCTTCCGGGTACTCGGGGATGTCGTAACCCTGGCTTTTGAGTTCGGCGATGGCGGCTTTGAGCTGCGGGATCGAGGCGGAGACGTTCGGAAGCTTGATGATGTTGGCTTCCAGCTTCTGGGTCAGCTCACCCAGGTAGGAGAGCTCGTCGGCAATCTTCTGCTCCGGAGTCAGTTTCTCGGGGAAGTTTGCGATGATACGACCAGCGAGGGAGATGTCCCTGGTTTCCACTTCGACACCGGCTGCCTTGGTGAAGGCGTTAACGATGGGGAGCAGCGAGTAAGTAGCCAGCGCGGGCGCTTCATCAATCTTGGTCCAGACGATCTTTGACGTAGTCATTCTTCTCTCCTTGGCTTTTTTTGTTCCGAATCCTACGATCCTTCATGAGAGGACATCCGAGCTCAGCTGTCAGCGCCGTCGATGAGGCCTGCGCACCGGGGATCTTCCCTTCACGTAAACACAAAACGTCGCTCCAATTTGGGCCCCCTCGCCTTTCGGCGGGGCCGGAACCGGTGCAACTCATTAACGCAAGGATTATGGCAAGTTAGCAGAAAATTCCGGGCCTGCAAATTTTGTATACAGTATACAAATCGGTTTTCAGTGTCAAGCTAAAATCTTGGCGGGAACTTATGCGTGGGGCAAAATGAAGCGGGCGTGAGGAGCAGGCGGGGTGAAACGAGGATAATGACGTGTTTTTGAATGACTTTGACCGGAGTAAACCCGGGTTCGCAAGGCGTCGTGACCGGGATCTCAGCTAACGGTTTGGGCGCGTTTTTTTCAGCCTGTGTGCCCCCCTAACCTGCACGTCGAACCGGTCGAAAAAGAGCCGCCGGATTCACTCCTCTGGAGAGCAGTTCGTAACAAAAAAAGGTCAAGGCCAAGCGTGTGCAGTTCTCCCAACCTCAACCTCAACCTCGACCTGTTTTCAGTGCAGCGGCTTCTCCTGGGCGAAGCGGCGCGCCTCGTAGATGTCGTCGCGGCCCAGGTTGCGCGGAATGCGCAGCACCTGCCCCGGCCAGATGTGGCGCGGGTCGCTGATCTGGTCCCGGTTGGCGCGGTACAGCAGCGGCCAGAGGTTCCGGTCGCCGTAGACTTCGGCCTGCGCCGCGATGAGCGGCAGCGATTCGCCGCGGCGCACCGTGTAGCTGGAAACCAGGACCCGCTCGCGCACCGACTTTGCCTTGCGGCGTTCCGCCTCGGCGGCCTCCTTGCGGGCGAGCGCCTCGGCCTCCGCCTTGGCCTCCGCCTCGGCACGTGCCTTGGCCAGCCGCTCTTCCTCTTCCCTGGCCCGCTTGAGCAGTTCAGCCTTCTTCTGCTCGTCGGCGCGGCGCTGTTCCGCCTCGCGGCGCGCCAGCTCACCTCCCACCTCGCGCTCAAGGAGGATCCCCTTTTGGATCGCCAGGAGGAAGAAGCGGTCCGCCTCGCGGTACTCCTCGTCAAGAAGCAGCGCCTCGCCGCGATCGAAGGCCTCAGAGGTGCTCTTCATCTCGGCGGGGTAAAGCCCGGCCGCCCCTTCCCGCTTGATGCGGTCCAGGACGGCCAGGGCCTCGCTGTGGTAACGCGGCGGCTGGGTGGCGCAGGCGCACAGGGATGCCAGCAAAGCCAGCAGTATGAGGTAGCACCAGGCCCTCACAAGGCGCATCCGCTACTTCTGTGCCAGACGGATGCCGAGCTCGCGCAGCTGCAGGGTATCGACCGACGAGGGTGCCTCGGACATGAGGCAAGCGCCCTTCTGGGTCTTCGGGAAGGCGATGACGTCGCGGATCGAATCGGAACCGGTCAAAAGCATCATGAGGCGGTCCATGCCGAAGGCGATGCCGCCGTGCGGCGGGGTGCCGTACTCCAGGGCGTCCAGGAGGAAGCCGAACTTGGAGCGGGCGCTCTCCTCGGAAAGGCCGAGCATCTTGAACATGAGCGACTGCACCTCTTCCTGGTGGATCCTGATGGAACCGCCGCCGATCTCGTTGCCGTTCAAGACCAGGTCGTAGGCCTTGGCGCGGCAGCGGCCCGGATCGCTCTCCACGTACGGGAGGTCCTCATCCATGGGGGCGGTGAAGGGGTGGTGCACGGCGCACCAGCGGTTGCTCTCCTCATCCCACTCAAGCAGCGGGAAGTCGGTGATCCAGACGAAGCGGTACTCATCGCGGTTGTAGAGTTCCATCTTGGCGCCCAGGAGGTTCCTGAGCTTGCCGAGCGCGTCGTTGACCACCTTCGGCTTGTCGGCCACGAAGAGGAGCAGGTCCCCTTCCTCGGCGCCGAAGGCCTTGTCCATGGTGGCGATCTCTTCCGGGGTGAAGAACTTGGCGATCGGGGACTGCCAGCCGTCCGCGGTGACCTTCACGTAGGCCAGGCCCTTCGCGCCGTAGATCTTGGTGAACTCGGTGAAGTCGTCGATGTCCTTGCGGGAGAAGGAGCCGCCGCCCTTCACGTTCATCCCCTTCACGATGCCGCCGGAGGCCGCCACATCGGCGAAGACCTTGAAGCCGGAGTTCTTCACGATGTCGGTGAGCTTCACCAGCTCGAGGCCGAAGCGCAGGTCCGGGTTGTCCACCCCGAAGCGGTCCATCGCCTCCTGGTAGGTCATGCGCTGGATCGGGAGCTGCACCTTGGCCCCCTTCGCCTCGGAGAAGATCTTGGCCATGAGCCCTTCCATGATCGTGATGATGTCTTCGCGATCGATGAAGGACATCTCGCAGTCGATCTGGGTGAACTCGGGCTGGCGGTCGGCGCGCAGGTCCTCGTCGCGGAAGCAGCGCACGATCTGGAAGTAGCGGTCGAAGCCGGAGACCATGAGGATCTGCTTGAAGATCTGCGGGGACTGGGGAAGCGCGTAGAACTCACCCTTGGAGATGCGCGAGGGGACCAGGAAGTCGCGGGCGCCTTCCGGGGTCGATTTGGTCAGGAACGGGGTCTCCAGCTCCAGGAAGCCGTGCTCGGTCAGGTAGGAGCGGGTGAGCTGGGCCACTTTGGAGCGCAGGATCAGGTTGTGCTGCAGGGTTCCGGTCCTCAGATCGAGGTAGCGGTACTTGAGGCGGATATTCTCGTTCACCTCGACGAAACCGTCCAGGGTGAAGGGGAGCGCCTTGGAGGGGTTCAAAAGCTTGCACTCGCTGACCAGGATCTCCACCTCACCGGTTTTCATCTTGGGGTTCACGGTACCTTCGGGGCGGGCGGCCACGATTCCCTTGATGGCGAGCACGAACTCGCTGCGGGCGGACTCCGCCTTGGCGTGGGCCTCGGGGGAGCGCTCCGGGTCGAAGACGATCTGGGCGACGCCGTCCCTGTCACGCAGGTCGACGAAGATGAGACCACCGTGGTCGCGCCGTTTGGAGACCCAGCCCATGAGGACGACTTCCTGCCCGATGTGACTGCTTCTCAGTTCGCCACAATAACTGGTGCGCTTCCAATCTCCCAGAAAATCTATCATTACAAAACCCTCCTTGGTTTATCTGCAGGAAATCGGGTAACTATACCCAAAAAGCCCCCCGGCATCAACCAAAACCTGCGCGGCGGTGATCTGGATGCGGCTTGAGTCAAAGAGAAAGGCCCGACAGTGTGGCGCCGGGCCTTTCTCTTTGTACGAAAGTAGCTGCTAAAGCTCGTGGACTGACTAGTGACAGCTCCCCGAGAGCACCGGGGGGTGAGCCGAACCTGAAGACGGATCGAGCAGTCCCCCCAGCAAGGCGCTGGTTCAGGGCTCGCCGCCGCGCATCGAGACGTAGGCGCTGCAGCGTTTTTGGGCGAAGGTCAGGTGCTCCATCATCGCCATGCGGGCGCCGTCCGGGTTACGCACCAGGATCATCTCGTAGATGCGCCGGTGGTGCTCGTAGAGCAGGCGCTGGTCCTCTTCGGTGAGGTAGACCGCACGCCAGACGTCGCGCTGGAACTCCTGCATGGCGTCGAAGATGCTCTGCATCATGTGGGACCAGACTACGTTGTGGGTGGCCCGGGCGATCACCATGTGGAAGTGGGCGTCCAGGTCCTCGGATTGCTTGAGCCCCTCGAGGTTGGCCGCCATCCCCGCCACGATGGCCTCCAGGCGCCGGATATCCTCGGGGAGTGCGCGGCTCGCGGCGTACCAGGCGGTCCAGGATTCCATCCCCTGGCGCACCTCGATGACGTCGAGGGCCCGGTCGCCGTCGATGCGGATCAGCTTGGAGAGCGGCATCCCGGCGGGGCTCTCCACCAGGGAGCGCACCACCGTCCCACCTCCCTGGTAGCTCTCGACGAGGCCCGAGGAGGCCAGGGTGTTGATCGCCTCGCGCACCGAGGGGCGGGAGACCCCGAACATCTCGGCGAGCTCCCGCTCGGGGGGGAGCTTCTCGCCGGGATTGAACTCGCCGGCGAGGATCGAGGTGCGGATCTGCTCGGCGATCTGGGTGGAAACCTTCTTAGGTTTTATCGGTTTGAATATCATAAGCGCCACGGATACTACATTAGCGGGAGCAAAGCAACGCTTTTCTGCTCCCCGTATACGTTATCCAGAACAGCCTCCGGCGCCGTGACTGCACCGGTTTCCCCTACCCGTTCATACTCATCTGCAGCAGTTCGGTGAGGTGGATCACCTTCACCTGGGGGAGCTGTTCGGCCATCGCCTTTTTAAGCTGCAACAGGCACCCCGGGTTGCTGGTGACCAGGTAGTCGGCGCCGGTCTTCTCGACGTTGGCGAGCTTGCGCGCCAGCACCCGGTCCGACATCTCGGGTTTCTCGATGTTGTAGGTGCCGGCCGAGCCGCAGCAGGCGTCGGCCTCGGGGAGCTCCCTGAAGTCGATGCCGGGAACCAGGTTGATGAGCGCGCGCGGCTGGCTGCGGATCCCCTGGCAGTGGGCGATGTGGCAGGGGTCGTGGTAGGTCACCTTGAGGTTGAGCGGCTTCAGCTTCTCCTTGAGGGCGCCGGCCTCATTGGCCAGGATCTCGGAGATGTCGCGCACCTTGGAGCTGAAGGCGGTCGCTTTTGCCTCGCCGTCCAGGTGATGGCCGTACTTCTTGAGTTCCGCGCCGCAGCCGCCGCAGTCCGTCACGATGAAGTCGTAGGCATCCCCCTCGAAGAGGTCGGTGTTGAAGCGGGCGGCCTGCTTCACCCCCTCGAAGTCGTGCCCCAGCATGTTGGGGGCGCCGCAGCACTTCTGGTCCTTTGGGGTCACCACCTTGTAGCCCAGGGAGGAGAGGAGTTCGACGGTGGCGATGCTCGCCTCGGAGAAGATGAGGCTCATGACGCACCCGAGGAAGAACCCGACGGTCCCCTTCTCGGTCCCCTGGGCCGGGGTCACCTCGTCGATGGTCTTGCGCAGCGGCGCGCCGGGGAGCTTGGGCAACAGCCCCTCCATGCGCCCGAGGGCTGCCGGGAACATCTTCAAAAGCCCAAGGGAGCGCACCAGCTTCTGCAGTCCGGAGAGCTGGTAGAGCCTTAAGGGCGCGGTGGCGGCCTCCAGGCGGTCCGGGTGCGGCACCAGCTGGCGCAGGATGGCGTTTTCGATGATGGAGAGCCCCTGCCCCGCCTTCTTCTCGCAACGAAACTCCGCCACCAGCTCGCCGGCGTTCACCCCGCAGGGGCAGGCCGAGGCGCAGGCCTGGCAGTCCAGGCAGAGCGAGACGTACTCGAGGAACTGGTCGGTGTCGACGAGTTCCCCCTCCTGGAACTTGCGCACCAGGGCCACACGGCCGCGCGGCGAGGCGGTTTCCAGGAAGGTCTCCTTGTAGGTCGGGCAATGCGGCAGGCACATGCCGCAGCGCATGCAGTTGATCAGTTTTACGTAGTCCATGAAAAACCTCGATTTGGCCACGGAGGCACGGAGATCACGGAGTAACCCCTGAAGGTAAGACCTTAGGCCTTTGCCTTTCCCGCAGGTTTAAGCCGTTGCCTTTCTCCGTGTACTCGGTGTCTCCGTGGCAAAAATTGCCTGGTTAGAAGATCTTCCCCGGGTTCAGGATGCCGTTGGGGTCGAAGGCCCCCTTGATGCCGCGCATCACCTTGATGCCGGACTCGCCCACCAGCTTGGGGAGGTACTTCTTCTTGGCCACCCCCACCCCGTGCTCGCCGGTGATGGTGCCACCCATGGCGATGGTGGCGTCGAAGATCTCGCCGAACGCCGCGTGGGCGCGCTTGATCTCGTCCTGGTCGCGCTCGTCGGTGAGGCAGGTCGGGTGCAGGTTGCCGTCGCCGGCGTGGCCGAAGGTGCCGATGGTCAGGTTGTACTTCTTGGCGGTCTCCTGGATCAGCTTCACCATGGGGGCGATGCAGCTCCTCGGCACGGTGGCGTCCTCGAGGATGGTGGTCGGCTTCACCCGGGCCAGCGCGGAAAGCGCCACGCGGCGGGCAGTGGCAAGCTTCAGGGCCTCGTCGGCGCTCGCGGCGGTCTGGAAGTAGGAGCAGTGGTGACGTTCACAGATCTGGCGGATCCCTTCGGCATCCTCCTCGACCTGTGCGGGATGACCGTCCACCTCGATAAGCAGCACGGCGTCCACGTCGAGGGGGAGCCCCACGTGGGCGTAGTCCTCGACGCACTTGATGGTGACCCGGTCCAGGAACTCGAGGGTCGCCGGGATGATGCGCGCCGCGATGATGTGCGACACGGTGAGCGCGGCCTGCTCGAGCTGCGGGAAGTGCACCAGCATGGTCTTCTTGGTCTTCGGCTTGGGGATCAGCTTCACGGTGATCTCCCCGAAGACCCCCAGGGTCCCTTCGCTTGAGACCAGGAGCTGGTTCAGGTTGTACCCCGCCACATCCTTCACCACCTTCCCGCCGGTCTTCAGGATCTCGCCGTTGGCAAGCACCGTCTTAAGCCCCATCACGTAGTCGTCGGTGACCCCGTACTTGAGCCCCCTAAGCCCCCCCGAGTTCTCGGCGACGTTCCCCCCCATGGTGGAGATGTTCATCGAACCGGGATCGGGCGGGTAGAAGAGCCCCTTGGCCTCCACCTCGCGGTGCAGCGTGCTGGTGACCACCCCGGTCTCCACCGTCGCGGTCAGGTTCTCCTCGTCGATCTCCAGGATCCGGTTCATGCGGCTGGTCTGCAGGATGACGCCGGCATCGAAGGAGATGGAGCCGCCGGAGAGGTTGGTGCCTGAGCCGCGCGGGGTGACCCTGACGCCGGCATCGTGCGCGAGCGCCATGATGCGCGAGATCTCTTCCAGGTTCCCGGGAAGCACCACCACTCCGGGCTTGCTCTCGAGTTCGGGGGTTGAATCGTAGCCGTAGCAGGCGAGCGACTCCTTATCGGTCAAGGTATAGCTTTCGCCAACGATGTCGGTGAGCGCCTTGATGAAGGTCTTTTCCATGTCGGTTTCCTTTTTATGCTGCAGTCGTTAGTAACCAGCACAAGACAACGTTCGGTTTTGTACACCAGTTCCGGGGCCGCAGCCAGTGCAGCGGTCACCAAACCGGAGCATGCCGTCTCTCAGGGGAGGAGCAACGGCAGGTAGTACGGCGCGACGAGCGCGGTGAAAACGGCCGCGAGCGCCATGGCGACTCCACCCATGGCCCCGGCAGTCTCCCCTTCGAGGAGGGCAACCGCGGTCCCCTGCCCATGCGAGACGGTACCCAGGGCGAGACCGCGCGCCACCGGGTCCTTGACCCGCAGCGCGGTGAGGAGCGCTGGCCCCAGGATGGAGCCGATCATCCCGGTGGCAACCACGAAGGCCGCGGTAAGCGGCGGCTCGCCGCCGGAGAGCCGCGCGATCTCGACCGCGATGGGGACCGTTACCGACTTGGGGCCCAGTGAGATCAGGATGCCGCGTGCAAATCCCGCCACCCACCCGGCCCAGAGTACCGCCGCGATGGTGGCGAGCGAACCGGAGAGGACCCCGGCCAGGACCGGAAGCGCCTGACTTTTCAGCACCTGGCGGTTGTTGTAGAGCGGCAGCGCCAGGGCGACGGTCGCCGGCCCGAGGAGAAAGGTCATCGCCTCCTTGGCCGGCTGGTAATCGGCGAGCGTAGCGCCGGTCGCCTTGAGCGCGGCGATGATGACGAGGGTGCTCAAAAAGACCGGGTTCAAAAGCGGCTGGCGAAAGCGCATGAAGAGCGCCCGGGTGGCCAGGTAGCTCGCCAGGGTAGCGGCAACGCAGACGGCGAAGATCACGAGCTTCATCGCGGCGACCTCCCGTTTAAGGCCTGCACTGCAAGACCGGTCACCAGGACGCCGACCGCGGCGGCCACCACCAGGATGGCCAGGAGCGCCACGCCGCTTTGGCGCACCAGGGGACCGAAGGCCATAAGGCCAACCGAGATCGGGATGAAGAAGAAGGCGAAGTGCTTGAGGAGGAAGCCGCCGGCCACCTCGATGTGGGCCGGCTTCACGATGCCGGTGACGAGCAGGAGAAACATGAGGAGCATCCCCGCGACGTTCCCCGGCAAGGCCACGTGCAGCGCCTGGACCAGGAAGGTCCCCAGCCTGAATACGAGCCAAAGCAGAGCGCTTTGCCAGACTATGGCGAACAGGGTCTTGAGCATGTCGTGTCCTGGCGCGGCGGGCGCGGGAGTTTACGGAAAAAGCCTCCCCGGCGGCGTCACCGGGGAGGCGGAGCGTACTTGGACGACGGACCTTAGGGTACCATCCACGGGAAGACGTAGGCCTGGAGGGCGACGATGATCCCCATGAGCGTGGTCAGGAAGAGCGCGTGCTTCAGGGTGAAGCGGAACAGGTTCCCCTCCTCGCCTACCAGGCCGGTAGCAGCACAGGCGACGGCGATGGACTGCGGCGAGAGCATCTTGCCCATGACGCCACCGGAGGTGTTGGCGGCGCCGGTCAAAAGCGGGTTGAGACCCAACTGCTCGGCGGTTACCTTCTGCAGACCGCCGAAGAGCACGTTCGACGAGGTGTCGGAGCCGGTCAGGAAGACGCCGAGCATCCCGAGGAAGGGAGACAGGAACGGGAAGAGCGCGCCGGTCTTGGTGAAGGCCAGCCCCATGGAGGTGGTCATCCCCGAGGCGTTCATCACGAAGGCGAGGCCGACCACCGAGGCGACCGTGATCGCCGGGAAGCGCATGTCGTAGAGGGTCTTGCCGAGTACCTGGAAGAAGGCTCCGACCCCCACGCCGCAGATAAGGGCCGAGATAATGGCGGCGATCAGGATTGCGGTACCGGCGGCGGACATGAAGTTGAAGGTGAACTTGGCGGCAACCCTGGCCGGGATCTGCCCGCCGACTGCCTTGTCGAGCGCCTTGAAACGGGTCTTTTCCACCGCGTTGGAGGAGACCAGTTCCTTCTCCAGCTTCTGCAGCTCCTTGTTCTTCTTGTCGATCGAATCGAAGGCGGCCATGCGCTCCACGGTCAGGACCGATGCGCCGGCCGGCAGGGCCTGCTCGACGGCCTGGAACTTGTCCTCAAGGACCACCAGGTCGTTGAGTCCCGTGGCGAGCGCTGCCTGCTTGGGATCGGCGGCGGAGAGTTGCCCGGCCTGTTTGAGGATCTCGGCCTTCGCTGCGGCTATCTTCTTGATGCCATCCTCGGGCTTTGAGACGCTCTTCGCAATGGCGTTGTCGAGGCCGGAGATCGGGATCACCACCTTGCTCTTGTCGAGTGCGGTCTTAAGCGAGGGGATGCCCCAGATGAGCACCATGATGGTGAGCACCAGGTAGGGGGCCCAGGCGCGGAACACCTTGCCGCCCGAGTAGTTGTGGGTCTCTTTCCCCTTGGCCTCCGGCTCGTGGTCGAAGGTCCAGATGGTGGCCGGCTGCCAGAACTTGAGCAGGATGACCAGGGCGGCCAGGGTCAAAAGCGACGCGGTGACGTCCGGAAGGTAGGGGCCGATGTAGCTCGCGGTGCCCCACTGTGCGAAGGCGAAGGTGACGCCGCAGACGATGATGGCCGGCAGCACCTCGAGGGTCTTCTTCAAACCGACCATGATGAAGATGACGTAGAACGGGATGATGACGGAAACGAAGGGGAGCTGGCGCCCCACCATGGTGGAGAGCTTCATGAGCCCCGCATCGTCGTACCCCATGACGCCGGCGAGCGCCACGACCGGAATCCCGATGGCGCCGAAAGCGACCGGGGCGGTGTTGGCGATGAGGCAGATGGCCGCGGCGTAGAAGGGGCGGAAGCCGAGGCCGACCAGGGTTGCGCCCGCGATGGCGACCGGGGTGCCGAAGCCCGCGGCCCCCTCGATGAAGGCGCCGAAGCAGAAGGCGATCAGGAGTGCCTGCAGGCGCCGGTCGCTGGTGAGACCCGCAAGCGAAGCCCTGATGATCTCGAACTGCCCACCCTTAACCGTGATGTTGTAGAGGAGGATCGTGGTGACGACGATGTAGAAGACCGGGAAGAGACCGAAGGCGGCACCGTGCAGCGTGGCCAGGCCGGCCAGCTTCACCGGCATCTGCCAGACGAACACGGCGATGGCGATGGCGGAGGCGACTGCGAGAGGGCCCGCCTTGTGCGCCTTCATCTTGAAGACGGCAAGGCAGACAAAGATGACAACCAGAGGGATGGCGGCGATGAGCGCCGAGATCCCAAGACTTCCCGCTACCGGGGTGTAGCTCTGAATCCATGGCATGACAGTTCTCTCCTTTGTTCGTAATGCTGTTTATATAATGGCGGTTGGGGCAGCGTGCGCGTCATTGCTATCTACGACGGAAAACCCCGTGCTGCGGCGGTTTTCCGGGTATCTCCGATGCCTCCGCGCCGCCTGAGCCAGCAGGAGAGCCATTCAATCAAACCAGGTTATGCGGGACTGGTAAGACCAATTGCCATAATTTTAAAACACTGTCAAGATTTTTCGTCAACAAACCGAAAACGGCTTTACTTGTGGGACATTATCCCTTAGGATGCAGTTGTCATTTGGTCATATCACTTCCGATACCTCGGGGCGCTTCCTGCCTCGAGGACCCTGAAAACCTGCAGTACCGCCAATCTCTAAAACGGTTTTTCCGGCAGACCAAACCAAGAACAGGAGGCGTCAGATCATGTTCGAAGCTTTCAAGACCCGTGCTGAGGGGGTCGGTGCCGAGGTGCACCGGGTGGCGACCCGCGAGGAGGCGCTGCTTTTTGTCCGGTGGTTCCTGGAAACGGAACGGATAAACGAGTCCCCCGGCAGTGGTGCGCTCTGGGCGAAGTCGGCGTTGCTCGACGGGGTTCCGGAGTCGGAGATCCCCCGTCACCCGGGCCTCAGTCACGACGTAAGCCGCGATCGTGCCGCCCAGGCGAAGCTGGGGATCAGCGAGGCGCAGTGGGGGGTGGCGGATACCGGTTCCTTGGTGCTGGACCAGGGTGCACCCGAGCAGCGCCTGGTTTCCTCATTGCCCACCATCCACCTCGCCCTGCTCCCCACCGGCAACATCCTTGCCGGCAAGGCCCAGGTGTTCGAGAAGATGAACCCCGCCACCAGCAAGTACATCGCCTTCATCACCGGCCCCAGCCGCACCGCCGACATCGAGCGGGTGCTGACCATCGGGGTGCACGGCCCGGAGCGACTGGTGATCGTCTGCATCGACGATGTAGAGGGGGGACCCTATGAATAAAGAGTTCAAGGCGAAGATAGACCGGGCCGTCAACAACGCCAACCTGACCGGGGCGCTGGGGAAGTTCTCCGAGGCGTACAAGGTGAACCGGGCCAAGGCCTACGAGGGGATCGACTTCGAGGAACTGCGCGACCGGGTGGCGGGGATCAAGTCGGAGGCCGCCGCCGACCTCGACGCGCTCGCGGCCGAGTTCCAGAGAAACGCCGAGGCGCTGGGCGCCAAGGTGTTCCGGACCAGCGACCCGCACCAGGTGAAGGAGTACATCCTGAAGGTCGCCCAGGAAGCGGGCGTCAAGACGGTGGTGAAGTCGAAGTCCATGGCCACCGAGGAGATCCACCTAAACCCCTATCTGGTGAAAAACGGCATCTCGGTCGCCGAGACCGACCTAGGCGAATGGATCATCCAGCTCGCCGGCCAGACCCCGTCGCACATGGTGATGCCCGCCATCCACCTGACCAAGGAGGAGGTGGCGGAACTCTTCTCCAAGGAGGTCGAGGAGCGGCTCGCGGCCGACATCCCGCGCCTGGTCAAGGTGGCGCGCAACGAACTGCGCCCCAAGTTCCTGGCCGCCGACATGGGGATCTCGGGGGGTAATATCGCCGTCGCCGAGACCGGCAGCATCGTGCTGGTCACCAACGAGGGGAACGCCCGGCTGGTGACCACCCTCCCCCGCATCCACGTCGCGGTGATCGGGGTGGAGAAGCTCATCAAGGAATTCGCCGGCGTGGCCCCGATCCTGGAGGCCCTCCCCAGAAGCGCCACGGCTCAGCTTTTAACGAGCTACGTCTCGATCATCTCCGGGCCGACCGAGAACGAGGACGGCTCCCCCAAGGAGCTGCACATCGTCCTCATGGACAACCGGCGCTCCGAGATGGCCAAGGATCCCAAGTTCAAGCAGGCCCTGCAGTGCATCCGCTGCGGCTCCTGCCTGAACGTCTGCCCGATCTTCCGGCTGGTGGGGGGGCATGTCTTCGGCGACATCTACACCGGCGGCATCGGCACCATCCTCACCGCCTGGTTCGACGAACTGAAGAAATCCGAAGACATCCAGGGGCTGTGCATCCAGTGCGGCAACTGCACCCAGGTCTGCCCGGGCAAGATCGACATCCCCGAGCTGATCCTGGAGATCCGGCGCCGGCTTGTGCTGGAGCAGGGGCAGCCCTTCATGCAGAAGGCGATCTTCTCCGTGGTGAACAACCGCCGCATGTTCCACGGCATGCTGCGCGCGGCCTCGTTGGCCGGCAAGCCCTTCACCTCGGGCAAGTTCATCCGGCACCTCCCGATGTTCCTCGCCGAGCTCACCGACGGGCGCAGCCTGCCCGCCATCGCCGACAAGCCGTTTAGGGACCAGTTCCGGGATATCAAGCAGCCGGTCTGTGCCGAAAAGGCGGTCTTCTACGCTGGCTGCCTGATGGACTTCGCCTATCCCGAGATGGGGGTGGCCCTGGTCAAGCTGCTCAACAAGGCGGGGATCGAGGTGCTCTTCCCGGAGGAGCAGACCTGCTGCGGCGCCCCGGCGCTCTACAACGGGGCCTACGAGGTCGCCGCCCAAAACGCCGCGGACAACATCACCGCACTGCTCGCCGCCAACGCAAGGTACGTCGTCTCCGCCTGCCCCACCTGCACCGTGGCACTGGCGCACGATTTTTCGAAGACCCTGGAGAGCGTGGGGAAAACCGAGTGGCTCCCGAAGGCGAAGGAGCTGGCGGCCAAGACGGTGGACCTCTCCACCCTGGTGAAGCGGCTGGTTGATGAGGGGCGGTTGAGCTTCAAGGAAGGGGAACAGCTGGGGGCGGTGACCTACCACGACTCCTGCCACCTGAAGCGTACCCTGAAGGTGTTCGAGGAGCCGCGCGAGCTGCTTGAGAAGGCAGGCTACCAGGTGACCGAGATGTTTGAGTGCGACATGTGCTGCGGCATGGGGGGATCCTACTCCATCAAACTCCCCGAGATCTCGGCGCCGATTCTGCAGCGGAAGCTTGCGAACATCAAAGAGACCGGGGCGCGGGTGGTGGCGATGGACTGCCCGGGGTGCGTCATGCAGATCAGGGGCGGCATGGACCAGGACGGCGCCCAGGTCCGGGTACAGCACTCGGTCGAACTCCTGGTGGACCGGATCAAGGAGTAGCCGGTTCAAGTTGACGGCTCCGCGTTCAGCGCCCCTGACAACCTGACCAGAAACATGAAAAGCCGCTCGAATGAGCGGCTTTTTCATTGCAGTCGCGGCGCTTCCGGATTCTTTTCCGCGACTCCTTGGGCTCCGGTAGGAGGGCACCCGGGTGCCGGTGTGCTCACGGCTGCGTTGCCGCTCCTACCTGGTGGATCCCTACGTGATCCCTAGTTGTGGTGTACCTCTTTCGGTGCGGCGACCAGGGCTTTGAGTGCCCCGACTACCAGCAGGGCCGCCGGAACTGCCTGCCCTACCAGGATGACTGCCCCGAATCCGAGGAAGGCCCACATGAGGAGTCCGGGTTCGTTTGCTGCGCCGTTGGCCGCGAAGGCCGGGGTCGTTGCCAGTGCTGCGATGATGGTGGTGATAGCGGTTCTCATGACGTCCTCCTCGTTATCCTTCGTTCCCCTTGGTGGCTCTGGGTTCATCCTGTTCGTGCCGCGTCTTCCGGCCGGTTGCGCACCGCCTATCGCGAGCGCTAGTTCTCTTTAGCTTCCTTGGTTGCGTGTACCAGCCCTTTGACCATCCCGATCAGGAGCATTACTGCCGGAACTGCCTGCCCTACCAGGATGACTGCCCCGAATCCGAGGAAGGCCCACATGAGGAGTCCGGGTTCGTTTGCTGCGCCGTTGGCCGCGAAGGCCGGGGTCGTTGCCAGTGCTGCGATGATGGTGGTGATAGCGGTTCTCATGACGTCCTCCTCGTTATCCTTCGTTCCCCTTGGTGGCTCTGGGTTCATCCCGTTCGGGCCGTGTCTTCCGGCCGGTTGCGCGCCGCCTGAAGCGATCGCTAGTTCTCCTTGGCTTCCTTGGTTGCGACCAGCCCCTTCACCATCCCGATCAGGAGCATTACCGCCGGAACTGCCTGCCCTACCAGGATAACTGCCCCGAATCCGAGGAAGGCCCACATGAGGAGTCCGGGTTCTTCTGCTGCGCCGTTAGCTGCGAGTGCGGGGGCCGCCGTTGCCAGTGTTGCGATGATGGTGTTGATAGCGGTTCTCATGACATCCTCCTTTTTCGGCTTTTTTCTTCCCTCTTGCCCATCTATTAGCAGCGAGCATGCCAAGTGCAGAAGAAAAGCGTCACAAGTCTCTATCACACTTAAATCGCTATGTTTTTATTTTTCACAAAGCTGCAGGCCGGAAGACGTTTTTCCCGCTGTCAGTATCAGCGCATCATACACCTGGAGCAGCGCGACCGGCCCCGTGCGGAGCACCACGACCCTAAGCCATCGTAATTATTTGGATACATGCGAAAATAGTAGCTGTATAGCTAGGGTATACGCTTGGGCGTCGGATGTTTTTTTGTGGAAAACGGTGGAGGGGGAACGCAGTCAGAGCGGCAGCAGGCCGAACAGGGTGAGCCCTTCGCGGGCCAGCAGGAGGGCAAAAATGAGGAGCAGCAGCGCAAGGGAGCGCATGAGGTAGTGGTACACCTGTCCGGCCAGGAAGCGGCGCGACTTGCCGACCATGACCGCGAGCACCATCTTGGCTCCGACCAGACAGCCGAAGAAGCCAAGGACAAAGGCAACGGCGGCCCAGGGGCGGCCGGCGTTCACCCCCTTGAGGATGGTCGGGGCCCCGACGCTGAACCAGAAGAGGTAGGGGTGCGGGCTCAACACGTTGACCAGCATGCCGCGCCCCAGAGACTGCGGCGCCTCCCCTCCCAGGCTGGGCTCCTTAAGCCCGCAGCGGAAGGTCTCCAGCGCCATGAGCAGCAGGTAAACGGCGCCGAGCAGTGAGACGACGCCAAGCAGGTTCTGGTAGCCGGCCAACTGTTTCACCAGCAGCGTGGCGACGATGATGAGCGGCAGGTCGGTGACCAGCGGCGCCAGTGCGACCTTGCACCCTTCTTTGATGCCGTGCTGCAGGGTCTGGGTCAGGACCAAGGCAAAGAGTGGGCCGGGCGAAAAACCAGCCGAGAGGCCAAGCAGGGCACCTGCGCTGAGAAAGGTGATCACTACGGTACCATCCGGGGGGGGATTGCCGCACAAGGAGGCGAACCGCGATACTACGGAGAACGTGAGGGAATTGCAACAAGAATACGGGGAGCCGCGGGCGACTTCCCCTGCCCTCTCCCGGTGGGCCGGGAGAAGGCAGGTCGTGTCTTGAGCGGCAAAGGGTCACTTGGCCTTGATCATCTCCACCTCGATCATGATGTGCACCTCATCGCCGACGGCAACTCCTCCGGTCTCGAGCATCTTGTTCCAGACCAGGCCGAAGTCCTTGCGGTCGATCTTCGCGGTAGCCGAGGCGCCGCGGCGGAGGTTACCCCAGGGGTCCTTTGATTCAGCCGACAGCCCTTCCACGTCGAGGACGACCGGTCGCGTGACGCCGTGCAGAGTCAGGTTCCCGCTCACCTTCAGCCCGCTGCCGTTTTTGGCGACCTTGGTGGAGACGAAGGTCATGGTGGGATATTTCGCCACGTCGAGGAAATCGGGGCTGCGCAGATGGTTGTCGCGCTTGGCGACGCCGGTGTCGATGGACGCGGTGTCGATGCTCACGCTAACCGTCGACTTGGTGAGGTCCTGGTCGTCGATAACGACGCTACCCTGGACCTTTCCGAAGCTCCCCTTGACGTTGGAGACCATGAGGTGACGTACCTTGAAGCCGGTGTTGGAGTGCTCGGGGTCGATGTTGTAGGTGGCTGCAGTGGCCAGGACCGGCAACGCTAGAAGAGCGAGGGCGGCCAACATGCTGATGATTCTGCTCATGACATCCTCCTTGTTCCCGAATGAAAGCGTTCGGAGCGCGTCACGACGCGCGGCACATGGTTACAAATCAGATTGTGGGGCTGGTCCCCCGGTGCATCGGCAGGGGTCGCTCCGGGCACAGCCATGGCTTGAGCCACTAAACAGTACCATATTGATCCTCTTTGTCCAGTTGACAATACCACAGTCAGGTCGCAGGCCGGCGGGAACGGCAGCCAGAGGCCGGCTGATCCTCCGCGCTGCAGCGCTCGCATGCGTCCCCGCGCTCCCACAAAAAAGGCGCCCCGAAAGGCGCCCTGACCCTATTCATAATGTGTGGTTCCTAGCCGTTGGGCTTCAGGATAACCTTGGTATACTCGGCACCCTCGCCAGCCCCGCGCTGGACGAACTTCTCGTACGCCTCCGGACCATGCTCGAGTCTCAGGCGGTGACTGACCAACTTGCCCGGGTGGATCCGGTCCTGGATGATGGCGTCCCTAAGCAGCGCGTTGTAGCGTTTCACCGGAGCCTGGCCGGTTCCGACCTTGATCCCCTTGGCCCAAAGCGCGCCGAGCGGGATATTGAAGACACCCTGCCGGGCGTTCTGATCCATCCCCCCGGGATCTTCCGAGAAGTAGACACCGATGAGCCCGATCGAGCCGGTGGCATCGACGATCTGCACCAGGTCCTCGATGACCTGGATCGATTTCTCACTGTTGGGGTCGTTCCGGTTCAGGGCCTGGTACCCGACCGCATCGATCCCGCAGAGGACACCTGCCATCTTCTCCTCCCCGGGCCGGAAGGATTCCTGGATGGCGAGATTTTCCTTGCGGGCGTTCAGGATGAACTGGACCGGGTCGACCTTCGAGAAGTCCACCGGGATCGCCTCGAGTTCCGCGACCTTGTTGAGCCGCACCTCGGAGCGGTCCACCACATAGACCTCGGCAGCGTCGAGCAGAAACGCGGAGAGCGTCGCCATGTAGCCGACCGGGCCCGCCCCGAAGATGGCCACCGAGGCACCGGGGCAGACATCTGCCATGATGCAGGAGTGATACCCGGTGGGGAGCACGTCGGAGAGCATGATGAAATCATCCTCCCAGCGGTCTCCGGGGGTGCCGGGCAGCTTCAGGGCGTTGAAATCGGCAAAGGGGACCCGAACCAGCTCCGCCTGTCCTCCACGATAGGGCCCGAGGTCGGCGTAGCCATAACCGCCCCCCGGAAGTTTCGGGTTGGTGCTAAGGCAGGCGTTGACAAAGCCGCGGCAGCAGTTGAAGCAGGTCCCGCAGGAGACGTTGAACGGAAGCGAAACCCGGTCCCCCTCTTTGAGCAACTGGACCCCATTACCCACCTTCTCCACCACCCCCATGATCTCGTGCCCGAAGATCATGCCGGGTTGGGCCGAGGTCCTTCCCTGGTACATATGCAAGTCACTGCCACAGATGGCGGCGGAACTGACCCGGACGACGATGTCGTTGTCCTGCTCGATCACCGGATCAGGAACCTCGCGCACCTCCATGCGCCCAACATCGGCAAAAACCAAAGCTTTCATGCTTCCTCCCTTACCCTTTTACGGGCGGCAGAATCCACGCCACAACGTTGAACGCGGCGCGTACCCGCCATTACCACCTGTTGCTGTTGGAACCGGTGCCGGTGGGCTGGTTCTGGTCCGATCCCATCGATCCGGTCCGTCCCGAACCTAACGAGCCGCCGCTGCCGGAGCCGCTCGACCCGCCACTGCTCTGGTTCTGGTTGTAGTCGCTGCCCCCTTTGTACTGCTGCTGGTTTTGCTGCGACCCGCTACCGCTGTCCCAGCTGCTGCCGCGATTCTGATCGGTGCTGGTCGAACCACCGCTGCCGGAGCCGGTACTGGTACCTGAGTGGGAACCTTTCTTTTTATGCTTGTACTGGGTATCGGTTTTATCGCTGGAGCCGGGAGAGGTACTCCCCCCGGTGCCGGAGCCGGAGCCGCTGTTTTGGATCGACTCTGAAGAACCTTGATACCCGAAACCTCCTGCCCCGGTATCCATTCCGGAATCCGCACGGGCGGCAGGGTAACCTCCTGCCGCCAATACAGCAAACGCCGAAATTGCCACCGTCTTAAATATAATATTTCTGATGGAGCACATTGTTGGTATCTCCTTTCCATACTTTGTTTTGATAGCACCCAAGAACAATTGTAGTGAACAAGGGCCATCAGTAGCAAGAGCAAATAGGTAGAAATTAAGCTAATGATAATAGTAGCAATGGGTATATACATTAGCGCTTTCACCTACTACAATTGAAACAGAGGTGTCAACGCCTTATTATCTGCACAAATGTTGGAACAGCATATTAAGTACTTTCGGAGCGGCCGGGCCGGACATAACTCCAAGAGGTCGCTGTTTCTTGACAAGGAAAGGGGCTTTGCTAGAAGGTGTTAACCTGCGAGGACACATTACCAATACGGGGAGGCTGCCATGAATCTCTTTGACTACGCGATAAAGACGGAACTGCAGGGAAAGGCGTGCTACGAAAATCTGGCAGCACAGACCCAGGTGGTGGGACTCAGTAACATCTTCCTGGGGCTTGCCGCGGAGGAAGACCGGCACATCGAGGCGTTTAGGAAGTTAAAGGCGGGGAAGAGCTACCAGCTCGCGGAGTCCGGGCTCTTGGAGCAGGCCAAGGGGGTGTTTGCGGAGCTGCAGGCGAACCGGGACAAACTGGCGGAGCTGCGCGAGGACCTGGACGGCTATCGCTTTGCCATGAAGGTGGAGGCGGAGAGTGTCCGGCACTGTGAGGAGATGGCCACGGGGGAGGCAAATCCGGAAATCGTCCGGCTTTACCAGCGCATCATCGAGGAGGAAAAGCGGCACTTCAACATCATGGAGAACGTGTTCGAATTCGTGCTGCGGCCCCGCTACACCCTCGAGTGGCGGGAATTCAGCAATCTGCACGAGATGTAGTCAAGGCGTGACAGACCGAGGGCTCTCCAAATCGGGAGCCCTGGTAAGTTTGCCTCGAGCCCCTTCAACTCTGGCTTGACCTGCGCTCCATACCCTGGTACGAGGAGCCGGGACGTGCCTTGCGAATCGGGTCCACGCCTATCTGTACCCACCCCGAGCTGCGCCTGAATTTGGCTATTGCTCCTGAGGCGATCAAGGTCTCCAGCATGAAATCCTTCACGAAATCGTACCTATCATCCGTGTAGTTGACCTGTATCAGCATTTGACCCCCTCCATAATTACAAGCTTCTCACCTTGCAAGCATTTTCAGTACCAGAACTGCAACTGCATGACTTTTCGGAGATGATGCCCTGCAGATCAAGGAAAGGCAGGACAAAAGTGATAAGAATCCTGACACTTTAGATGTCCTAGTGTAAAGATCTCCGGCAGTGGCTACCTTGGTGCAGCACGTCGGAATCAGCCCACGCATGAAGGGCCGCCAGAGGCGGCCCTTCATGTTTTCTACCCGTCGAAACGCAGAGTTGGCGCAGGCTATTCCCCGAAGTAGGTATAGGACTGCAGGGTGCGGTCCAGAAGCTCCAGGAAGTGGCTGCTCTCCTCGATGGAGACCTTCTGCAGCGAGACGTCGGTCTCCAGGTTGTTGCGTACCCTTTTGAGGATCTCGCTCGCGTCGTACTGCACGTACTTGAGGCTCTCCCAGGTGGCGTCGCCGGTGATCACGGTGTCGATCTTGTAGTTGGTCTTCTTGTTGAAGGTGATGTGCACGGCGTTCGTGTCACCGAACAGGTTGTGCATGTCGCCCAGGATCTCCTGGTAGGCGCCGATCAGGAAGAAGCCGATGTAGTAGTCCTCCCCCACGTCGATCTTGTGCAGCGGCAGCGCCTTGGTCCTGCCGTTCTCCCCCACGAAGCTCGTGATCTCGCCGTCCGAGTCGCAGGTGATGTCGGCGATCGAGGTGAGGACGTCCGGCTTCTCGTCCAGCCGCTGGATCGGGACGATCGGGAAGAGCTGGTCGATCGCCCAGGAGTCGGGAATCGACTGGAACAGCGAGAAGTTGGTGAAGTAGGTCTGCCGAAGCGAGAGCTGGAAGTTCTGCAGCTCGTCCGGAATCGGCTTCAGCTTCTCGACGATCGAGTTGATCTTGCGGATGATCTTCGAGTAGACCCACTCGGCGTGGGCGCGCTCGTTCATGTTCAGGTAGCCCAGGTTGAAGAGGCTCACCGACTCCTGGATCAGCTGGATGGTGTCGTGGTAGTCCTCCCTCAGGCTGTGCCGGTCGATAGACTTGTAGATGTCCACCAGTTTCCTAACCGTC
Source organism: Geomonas silvestris (assembly GCF_014193515.1). Classification (GTDB taxonomy): domain Bacteria; phylum Desulfobacterota; class Desulfuromonadia; order Geobacterales; family Geobacteraceae; genus Geomonas; species Geomonas silvestris. The sequence continues at coordinate 40,483 of NZ_BLXX01000012.1, forward strand.
GGCGAGAGCTTCGCGTTCTCGGCCAGGATGTGCTCGAAGTCCGGCATGAGCGTCTGGGTGTTGTTGTTCAGGACGTTGGTCACCAGCACCGAGTAGTGGGCGACGGTGGCGCGGCCGGACTCGGAGATGATGTTCGGGCAGGGGACCCCGGCCTCGTCGCAGATGTTCTTCACCTGGTAGATGACGTCGTTGGCGTACTCCTCGAGGGAGTAGTTGACGCTGGAGAAGTAGCTCGACTTGGAACCGTCGTAGTCGACCCCCAGGCCGCCGCCGATGTCCAGGTACTCGAGGTTTACGCCCAACCGGCGCATCTCGACGTAGATGCGCGCCCCCTCGATGAGGGCGTTTTTGATCTTGTCGATCTTGGTGATCTGGCTCCCCACGTGGAAGTGCAGCAGCTTCACGCAGTCGATCAGGCCGTTTTGCTTGAGCGACTCGATGGCGGCCATGATCTCTGAGATGCGCAGGCCGAACTTGGCGTCCTCTCCCCCGGAGGTGGACCACTTGCCGATCCCCTTGGAGGAGAGCTTTACCCGGATCCCCAGCTTCGGGATGATCCCGGTGCGCTTGGAGACCTCGATGATCCGCTCCAGTTCGAAGAGTTTCTCCACGACGATGGTGATGTCGTAGCCCACCCGGGTCGCGTAGAGCACGGTCTCGATGAACTCGGTGTCCTTGTAGCCGTTGCAGATGATGGGGAGCTTGTTCCCCGCGGACATGGAGATCGCCGCCACCAGCTCGGGCTTGGAGCCGACCTCGAGTCCCAGGCCGTGCTTCTTGCCGAAGTTGGCGATCGCCTCGACCACCTGGCGCTGCTGGTTCACCTTGATCGGGTAGAAGGTCTGGTACTTAGCCGGATAGTTGTTCTCGTGGATGGCGTTTTTGAAGACGCGGCTGATCGACGCGATGCGCCCCTCGAGGATGTTCATGAACCTTAAGAGGATGGGCGGCTTGATCTTTCTCTTGATCAGGTCGTCCACCAGGACCTTGAGGTCGATGGAGTACTTGGAGTTCGGGGTGGGGTGCACGCAGACGTTCCCCTTCTTGTTGATGGAGAAGAGGTCGGCGCCCCAGTTGCCGATGTTGTAGACCTTGGCGGAATCGTTAATGGACCATTTGGGCATAGTTCAGTTCACCAGTGTTCAGATGTGAGATAACCGCTCGTTGTTACGGCTAGGAGAGTCGGTTCTTGAAGTCCTCGTAGCCGAAGCTGCGCACGACCTTCAATTCGCCGGTCTCGGGTTCATAGGTACAGATATGCGGCAACTGGATGCCGTTGAAGGTGGTGGTCTTCACCATGGTGTAGTGCGACATGTCCAGAAAGCAGAGTCTGTCGCCCACCTGAAGCGGCTTTTCAAAGGACCAGTCGCCGATCACGTCGCCGGCCAGGCAGGAAGGCCCGCCCAGGCGGTAGCTGTGCGGCTTCTCGCCCGCGTCGAAGCCCCCCACGATTTCCGGACGGTAGGGCATCTCCAGGATGTCCGGCATGTGGCAGGTCGCCGAGACGTCCAGGATGGCGAGATCCATCTGGTTGTGGGTGAGATCGAGCACCTCGGAGACCAGCACGCCGGTGCCGATGGCGATCGCCTCGCCGGGCTCCAGGTAGACCTCCAGGTTGTACTTCTCGCGGTAGTACTTCACGAGCTCCACCAGGGCGTCGATGTCGTACCCCTCGCGGGTGATGTGGTGCCCGCCTCCCAGGTTCAGCCACTTCATCCGGGGCAGAAACTCCCCGAACTTCTCCTCGAAGACGCGCGAGGTGCGCTCCAGGGGATCGAAGAGCTGCTCGCAGAGGGTGTGGAAGTGGAGCCCCTCCACCCCTTCAAGGCTCTTCCCCTCGAACTCGTCGCGCCTGATTCCCAGGCGCGACTTGGGGGCCGCCGGATCGTAGATCTCGGTGTGACCTTCGGAGTGCTCCGGGTTTACTCTCAAGCCGATGGAGACGCGGCCGGCTTCCTTCTCCCACAGGGGACGGAAGCGTTCCAGCTGGTTAAAGGAGTTGAAGACCAGGTGGTTCGAGGTCGTAAGGAGTTCGGCGATGTCGCTCTCTTTGAAGGCCGCCGAGAAGCTGTGCACCTCGCCGCCGAACTCCTCGCGCCCCAGGCGCGCCTCCCAGGGCGAGCTGGCGCAGATCCCCTTCAGGGTCTTAGCGATGAGCGGGAAGACGCTCCACATGGAAAACGCCTTCAGCGCCAAAAGGATCTTGGCGCCGCTTCTTTGCTGCACCTGGTCCAGGATGGCCAGGTTGTGGCGCAGCCGCCCCAGGTCGACCACGAAGGCCGGCGAGGGAGCGAGCTGCGTCATCTCTTCGACATGCCAGCGGGTCACGTAAGCTCCAGCCAGTCGCCGCCGTCGACGACCTCAAACGGGAGCCCCATGGTGGAGAGGGTCTCCAAAAACGGCTCCGGATCGAACTGCTCCATGTTCCAGACACCCGGCTTGTGCCACTTGCCGGAGAGCATCATGACGGCACCGACCACGGCGGGCACGCCGGTGGTGTAGCTGATCGCCTGGGACTTCACTTCTTTATAGCAGGCCTCGTGGTCGCAGATGTTGTAGATGTAGACCTGCTTCTTCTTGCCGTCCTTAAGCCCCTTGGCGACCACGCCGATGCAGGTGCGCCCCTTGGTGAGCGGCCCGAGGCTCCCCGGATCCGGCAGCACGGCTTTAAGGAACTGCAGCGGCACGATCTTCTGGCCGTTGTACTCCACCTCGTCGATGCGGGTCATGCCGACGTTCTGCAGGACCTCGAGGTGTTTCAAGTAGTTGTCCGAGAAGGTCATCCAGAACTGGGCCTTCTTGATGGTCGGGATGTGCTTCACGAGGCTCTCCATCTCCTCGTGGTACATCCGGTAGATGTTCATCGGGCCGATCCCTTCCGGGAAGTCGAAGCTCCGCTTGGTGCCCAAGGGCGCGGTCTCCACCCACTGACCGTTCTCCCAGTGACGGCAGGGGGCGGTCACCTCGCGGATGTTGATCTCCGGGTTGAAGTTGGTGGCGAAGGGCTGGCCGTGGTTGCCGGCGTTGGCGTCGATGATGTCGATCTCCTGCACCTCGTCCAGGTACTTCTTGGCGGCGAGGGCAGTGAAGACGTTGGTGACGCCGGGATCGAAGCCGCTCCCCAGAAGCGCCATGAGGCCCGCCTCCTTGAAGCGCTCCTCATAGGCCCACTGCCAGCTGTACTCGAACTTGGCGGTATCGAGCGGCTCGTAGTTTGCGGTGTCCAGATAGTCCACGCCGGTCGCCAGGCAGGCGTCCATGATGGTGAGGTCCTGGTAGGGGAGCGCCACGTTGATGACCAGCTGGGGCTTTTCGGCCTTGATCAGCGCGATCAGCTCGGGGACGTTATCGGCATCGACCTTGGCGGTCTTGACCGGGAAATCGGGGATCTGTTCCGCGATGGCGCGGCACTTGGCTTCGGTGCGCGAGGCAAGCGTAATCTCGGTGATCACACCCTTGGCCATGGCACACTTGTGGGTCACTACTCCGCCGACGCCGCCGGCCCCGATGATCAATACTTTGCTCATTCCCTTAACTCTCCTGTTGACTAGTAGTAAAACGTGGGCGGCGTCACGACCCAGAGGATCTGCGCCGCACCCTTGCCGATGTTCTTCACGGTATGCGGGCGGTCCGAGGTGAAGTAGAAGCACTCCCCCTTCTCAACCGCGTACAGCTTGTCGTCCAGCCGCAACTGCACCTTACCCGAGATCACGTAGCCGAACTCCTCGCCCTCGTGGATGGGCTGCTCGTCCATCTCGCCGCCGGACTCCAGGGTCACCAGTACCGGATCCATGTCGCGGTTCTGGGCACCGGGAACCAGGAGCTCCACCTTGACCGAATCGCCGTCGTCGGTCGCCTGTACCCGGGCCTCTTTTCCGAACACGAACTCCTGGTCCGGCTCCTCGCTGAAGAACTCCTGCATGCTGATGCCGAAGACGTCGATGATGTCCTTGAGCGTCGCAATGGAGGGGGACGTGGCGTCGTTTTCCAGCTGGGAGATGAAGCCCTTGGTAAGGTCGGCGCGACTTGCCAACTCCTCCTGAGTGAGCGAGTTGGCCATCCTGAGCCGTTTCAGCCTCTCACCGATTTTCAAACAGACCCCCGAGTTTAGTAACAGTAAACAAGTTGTATTTTCGCAATCTAGCATTTCCCCCAATTTTGTCAACGAAAAGTTTAGTAATGGTATACTTTCTGTTTATTCTTAATTCGGATTCATCTTTCCGCCTATGACTTTGTATTGCATTTCAAGATGTTGAGCAGGTACCATACGAGAGAATGCAGGAAGCGATGCTGTAAACAGCATCCGACCTGCGGGGCTCGAAACCGTGTTTCGAGTGGATCCGACAGCACGCGTGAGGTGCTGTTGCAAGAGGAACCTGTGATGCGAGAGGTACTCTTTTTAGTAAAACACGCACCCGGGGGGTTCCAGGCCATCAGCCTGCAGGAATCCATCGTCACCCAGGGCGAAACACTCGACGAACTCGAAGCGAACATCCGCGATGCCCTGCGCAGCCATTTCAAGCCGGGCAAGGGCCCGGAGAGCATCCGGTTCCACTTCGTAGACGATACATTTCTGGCGCTGTAAAAGAAGGTGTACCTAGATACACCGACACCCGACTCAGTACGCGTGGTGTTTTATCAGGCACCACAACGGTCGCACGACCCGTGAGTCTGCTGATATCTCGAGGAGGGAAACTGACTGGAGATATCAAGCAGACGGTTGCCGCCTCATGCTGGATCCACTCCCCACTCCCACCTTTATACCCGTCGACTCTATCCACCTGCTGAAGGGCTGGCCTGCTTGACAACGCCGCGCTTCGGGCAGATTAGTGTTTGCGGCGTTGAGCCTGCTGCTCTTTTGTGATACAAGATGGAGATCGCAACTATAAGGAAGGAACTGGGACATGAAACTTCTGGACGGAAAGAAATGCGCGGAGTACCTGGTGGCGGACATCGCCCAACAGGTGAAGCGCTACATCGACGCGGGGCACAGAAAGCCGCACATGACCATCATCCTGGTGGGCGAGCACGCCCCCAGCGAGTCGTACGTTAAGTCGAAGGTCACCTCCTGCGCGCTCTCCGGCTTTGAAAGCAACCTGATCCGGCTTCCTGCCAGCATCAGCGAGAAGGAACTCCTGGCGCTGATCGAGGAGATCAACCTGGACCGCTCCACCGACGGCCTCATCGTCCAGCTGCCGCTCCCCAAACACATAAATCCCCAGCTGGTGATCAACGCGATCGACCCGGAGAAGGACATCGACGGTTTCCACCCGACCAACTTCGGCCGGATGGCGCTCGGGCAGAAGGCCTTCCGCCCCGCCACCGCCTACGGAATCTGCAAGCTTTTGCAGTACTACCAGGTGCAGGTGGCCGGCAGGCACTGCGTGGTGATCGGCCGCTCCAACATCGTGGGCAAACCGATCTCCATCATGCTCTCCAACGACTTCGACATCGGCAACGCGACCGTCACCTTGACCCACATCGAGACCCCGCGCGAGCTTCTGCTCGACGAGACCCGGCGCGCCGACATCGTCATCGTCGCCGTGGGGATCCCCGGCTTCGTCACCCCGGACATGGTGAAGGACGGGGTAACCCTCATCGACGTCGGCATCAACCGGTTGGAGAGCGGCAAGCTCGTGGGCGACGTCGAGTTCGACGCGGTGGCCCCCAAGTGCGAGTGGATCACCCCGGTCCCCGGCGGCGTCGGGCGCATGACCGTGGCGGCGCTGATGATCAACACCCTGCACGCCTACCAGAACAACTTCAACCTGGCCTGATCCCGCCCCTGGGCAAAGGGTGAGGCAACGCAGAGATAAAGAGGAGGCGCCGGCTCGACCGGCGCCTCCTCTTTTTATTTCGCGAGCACCAGGTGCCCGTCGTGGTCCAGGTCCAGCCGGTTCCGGTTCAGATAGTCGCGCACCTGGTCCGGCAGTTGTGCCTTCAGGTCGTCGGGGCGCCGCACCTCGAGGTGCACCAGCTGCTCCCCCTTGAGGCAGTCATGCAGGCGCTCGTCGATGTCGGCCAGGTCCCCCAGGAGTTCCAGGGAAACCCCGGTGCTCTGCCGCGGCAGGCGGTACAGCTCGCCGACCTGGGGCTTGGGATCCAGCCTGAGCTCGCCGGGGAGTTCCGGAGCGTCCAGGCTCCCGGCAGGGTCGAGCAAGAGCAGCAGGTAGTGCTGCTCGCTGATCCCGCCTTCCGCCCCACCCTGCTCCGGCACCAGCCCAAGCAGGCGCGCGGCGCCTAAAGGGAGCACCAGTATAAGCCTGTGCCCCCCTCCGGAGAGCACGGCCACCTCGCCCAACGCACAGGAGAGCAGCGAGGTCGGCAGCAGCGCAAGTTCCTCGACGAACTCGGGAAGCAGGGCCTGGAGATCTGCGACGATGCGGTTGCCGGTTTCCGGGGCCGGCCGCTTCCAGGGGGACCAGGGCCGGAAGATCTCCTGCAGCACGAGCTCCGCGGAATGCCTCCCGGTCAGCAGGGGGTGGGGAATGCGGAGCGCACCGGCATAGGCCTCGACGGTGTGCCTTCTCGGCAGCGCTGCCGCGCACGATTCGTGGCGAGCGATCACCGCCTGGTCCAGGCGCTGCCCTGACAGCACTGCCAATTCGCTCTGCGAAACGCCCCGCAGGGTCCTCAAGAGACGGATTCTCTTTCCAAAGTCCAGCATCTAGACACCTTCCCCCACATCTTTCCACGACATCAAACCCTCTTCGGTGCAACTCCTGACAAATTAAGTAGGGTTTTTAGTTCCCTCAGGCAACGGGGACTGGTAGCTCAGGATTGCCCTGCGGGGCGACCGCGGCCTGTCCCCGATCGGCCCTGAGCCGGCACGATTATCGCCGGGAGATGTTAGCCTGTTTAAATATGCGGAACTTAATTCAAAAGGTATTGCTTTGCAATATTGCATTTGCTAGGTTATCGGGGCTTAACCAAAAGGTAAGGCGGCCAGGAAGCTGACCCAAGCCTTATCCCCGGTTTTTTTCGTCTCGGTACTGGTAATTTACTGTAATGGATGGCTACTGGAGGGTGAGGTGGCGTTGCCGATGCGTACCAGGATGTCCAAGTATGGCACAGTACTATGGCTGTTTTCCCTGTTCCCCGCCTCCCTCGCCTCGGCGCAGGAAGTGGTCAAGGTCGGCGGAACCGGCGCGAGCCTGGGCGCCATGAAAGTGATGGCTGCCAGCTTCGAGAAAAGGCACCCCGAGATCCGCATCCAGGTTTTTCCGAGTCTCGGCAGCAGCGGTGCGCTTTCGGCCCTCTCCCAGGGGGCGCTCGACATCGCGCTGGCGGCCCGTCCTCCAAGTCCCGAGGAGCGCCAAGGCGGCATCGTCGCCCAAGAGTATGCCCGCACCCCCTTCGCATTCATCGCCCACCGCGGTGTCAGCCGCGACGGCATCACGGCTGCGGAGCTTGAGGATATCTACCTCGGCAAGCAGGAGCGGTGGCCGGACGGCAAGCCGATTCGCCTGGTGCTCAGGCCGGAGACCGACATCGTCTCCCGGCAGATAGCCTCCCTTTCCCCCGCCCTCGAGCGCGCCCTGCGCAGCGCACGGCTGAACCGGGCACCGGTGATCGCGGTGACCGACCAGGACAGCGCGGACGCAGTCGCCACCATTCCCGGTGCACTCGGCACGGCGACCCTCACCCAGGTCCTCACCGAGAAACAGCCGGTGAAGCTGCTCAAGTTCGCCGGATCTTCCCCCACCCTCGACAGCCTAAGCGCCGGCCGCTATCCGCTGTTCACCGCCCTGTACCTGGCCACGCCCCCCACACCGCGCGCCTCGGTACGGCTGTTCCAGGAATTCATCTTCTCGGCAGCAGGGCGCCGCATCCTCTCCGGCAACGGAAACCTGCTCCCGCGCGCCCCCCATGATAAATAAGATCAACCACAACCTGGAAAAGGCGCAGCTCACCTACCTCTGGATAGGCCTCACGGTATCCATCCTGGTGGCCGTGATCCTCCCCGGCGGCTACTTCGCCATCTCCTACACCCACATGCGCGCGGAGCTGGAGACCGAGGCCGAGATCAACGCCACCATCATCACCGGCGTGGTGAACGCGAACCCGGAACTGTGGCGCTTCGAGCAGACCCGCCTGCACGAGCTCCTGTCGCGGCGCCCCCACTTCGGCCATGCCGAGACCCGCAGGATTCTCGATGGGCGGCGCCGGGTGGTCGCGGAGAGCATGAACCAGCTCCCCCCTCCGGTCCTGACCCGCTCCTGCGAACTCTACGAGGGGAGGACGCCGATCGGGCGGGTCGAGATCAGCCGTTCCCTGTTTCCGGCACTGGTGGCTACTGCACTGGTGGCCCTGGCGGGGCTTTCGGTCGGCGCGCTCCTCTTCTTCCTGCTCTGGGAGCTCGCCTTCCGGCGGGTGGTGCTGGCCGAGCGCCAGCGTCGGGAGTTTCTCGAAAAGGTGCTGGAGAACGGCCCGCACGCGGTGCTGGTACTGGAACCCGACGGCAGTATCGCCGCAGGCAACGCCCACAGTTCCTCCTTAAGCGGCTGGTCCCGCGAGGAACTCATCGGGCGCCCGTTCATCTGGTTTTTCCAGGGGCGCGATGCCCGGCGGGTACGTCGGCAGCTCAAGGAGCTGACCGGGGCGGCGCTGGCGGTCGCGAACTTCGAGGCGAAGCTCACCACGCGCGGCGGCAGCTCCCTCTACGTGAACTGCTCCATCACCCCGTTTGTCGCGGAGGGGCAGGTCCTCAACCTGCTGGTTTCCATCGAAGACGTGACGAGCCAGGTGAACGCCCAGGAGGAGCTGCGCCTGTTCGCCGAGGACCTCACCCAGCAGATCATCGAGCGCAAGGCGATGGAGGAGGCCCTGCGCCAGAGCGAGGCGCGCTTTCGGAACCTTTTGCAGGAGGTGGCCTCCGTGGCGGTGCGCGGCTACGCCGCCGACGGTACCACCCAGTACTGGAACCGGGCCGCCGAGGAGCTCTACGGCTACCCGGCAGCGGAGGCCCTCGGCAGGAGCATCTTCGACCTGGTCCCGGAGGAGCGCATCAGGGAGACCGAGGCGGCACTGCACCGGATCCGGGAGCTGGGCGAGCCGCTGCCCACCGGAGAACTTACCTTGGTGCGCAATGACGGCAGCCCGGTCTCGGTATTCTCCAGCCAGGTGAGTGTCCGGCTCCCCGGCAGGCCCCTGGAGATCTTCTTCATCGACATCGACCTGAGCGAGCGCAGGAAAAACGAGGAAGAGAAGGCGAGGCTCGAGGCGCGCCTCAGGCAGGGGCAGAAGATGGAGTTCATCGGGCGGCTGGCGGGAGGGGTTGCGCACGACTTCAACAACATGCTCACCGTGATCCAGGGCTTCGCCAACATGGCCCTGGTGCAGCTGGAGCCCGGCGACCCCTTCCATACCAACTTCCAGGAGATCTTCAACGCAGCCAGGCGCTCGGCCGACTTGACCCGGCAGCTGCTCGCCTTCGCCCGCAAGCAGGCCATCGAGCCGAGGATCCTCGACCTCAACACCACCGTGGCCGGGATGATCAACATGCTCAAGCGCCTGATCGGGGAGGGAATCCAGCTCGACTGGCATCCGGAGGCGGGACTCTGGCCGGTGAAGGTAGACCCCTCCCAGGTGGACCAGATCCTGGCCAACCTGTGCGTCAACGCCCGCGACGCCATGGAGTCGACCGGCACCATCACGGTCACGACCGGCAACCGTTCGCTTACCACCGACTACTTTTCCGGGCTTTCCTGGTGCACCCCGGGGGACTACGTCCGCCTCGCAGTCAGCGACGACGGCCACGGTATGGACCCCGCGCTGCTCCCCCACATCTTCGAGCCGTTTTTCACCACCAAAGGGGTGGGAAAAGGGACCGGCCTGGGGCTTGCCACGGTGTACGGCATCGTCAAGCAGAACAACGGCTTCATAAACGTCGAGAGCAGCCCCAACTGCGGCACCACCTTCGAGATCTTCATCCCGCGCTACACCGGCGGCCTAGCCGTGGCCGGCCACTCCGAATCAGCCTCCCCTCCCCGCTGCGGGACCGAGACCATCCTGGTTGTGGAGGACGAGCCGACCATCCTGGAGATGACCCGCCAGATGTTGGTAAGCCTCGACTACCAGGTGCTGCCGGCGGAGTCGCCGCGCCAGGCGCTCGCATTGGCGCGGGAGCGCAAAGGGGAGTTCCATTTGCTCCTCACCGACGTGGTGATGCCCGAGATGAACGGCAAGGAGCTCGCGCAGCAGCTCTGCGCCCTCTCTCCGGGGCTCAGGCACCTGTTCATGTCGGGGTACGCGACGAGCGTCGTCGAGGCGCACGGCGTCCTGGAGCCGGGGATCCGCTTCCTGCAGAAACCGTTCTCGTTGAGTGAGCTTGCGAGCAAGGTGCGCGAGGTGCTCGATGCAGGGTGACGCGGGCGGGTTAGGACGCCGGGAAGCGCGCGGGTAACCAAGGCGAGATCGACCGCCGGAAGCGGCCCAGAAGGCGGGGTTAACGCACGAAGGATCGCCGCACCGGGCCGGGCGACGCAGAGCCATTTCCCGGTGGCGACAGCCGGGCGGCTGGGTGCACCGGCGCGAAGCGGCCGGGGAAATCAGCCGAGGTACAGCTGGACGGCGGCGTGGCGGTTCGCGCCTTGGAGCAGGCGCCGGCTGGGGAGCCGCATCCGGCCGAGGATCATCTGGTAGTAGACCCCCGCGTCGTTGGTCTCGCCGATCAGGCTCGCCCCGATGACCCTCCCCTGCTCGTCCAGGAAGGCCTTCCGGAAACGCCCGGAGAACCGGCTTCCCCAGGAAACCGTCTGTGGCGCGTCGTCCTGGCAGTAGCCGAGGACCGCCAGCTCCAGCCCGAAGACCTCGGTGGTGTTGTTTTTGAGGCTCCCGCGGTAGGCGCAGGAGCTTCCCAGCATGTTGAGCGCCGCGTGCTCCCCCTGCTCTACCGCCGTGATCCAGTTCCCCTGCACGGTCGGCTCCCCGGTCACCAGGTCCTTCCCCTGGGCCACGTCCCCCGCGGCATAGACGTCCGGGTGCGCGGTGCGGCAGTAGTCGTCGATGAGTACGCCGTCCGCGCAGGGAAGCCCCGCCCCCCGGGCCAGATCCGTGTTCGGGCGCACCCCCTTCCCCACCACCAAGAGGTCGCTTGGGATCGTGGTCCCCGAGGCAAGCCGCAGTTCCAGGCGCTCCCCCTCGTCAAGCGAGACAACGTCGTCGCGCTTGTGCAGCTGGACACCCGCCCCTGCGAAATGCTCCTCGAGGAGCAGAGCGGATTCCGCATCCAGGAGGCGGCTGAAGACCCGGTCGCTCCCCACCACCAGGTGGCGCTCCACCCCGGGGGGGAGGTGCGAGAGGACCGGCACGCTCACCAGCCCCGCTCCCAGTGCGGTGACGCAGCGCGCCGAGGCGATGAGGGCGCGCAGGCGTTCGGCGTCCGAGAGGTGGCGCAAGGTGCAGACGCGTGCGCTCGCACCGGCCAAGGGGCGCGCTTCGCCGCCGGTTGCGATCAACAGTTTTCCGAAGCCGATCACCCGGCCGTCGTCCAGGCGGACCTGGTGCCGCTCCGGGTCGAGGGAGACCGCCGTGGCGCCCAGGAGCGGGGTCACCCCGAACTCTGGGTAGAACCCCTCCTCGACGAGGTACAGGTTCTCCCTGGAGGTCTTCCCACCCACGTAGTAGGGGGTCAGCACCCGCGAGTAGGCGGGGCGCGGTTCCCGGTCGATGAGGGCCAGGGAAACCAGGCGGTCCAGGCGCCTCAGGGTGCGGATCGCCTGCAGGCCGGCGGCCGAGTTGCCGATGATGACGATGTCGAAGTGCTGCATGCTGGCTCCTGAAACAAAACGGCTCGCGCCTTGGAAACGAGAGGCGGGGCTTTGGAATCGGCGGCGCGAACTGCGCGGCGCGGCGCGCTCCAAAGCCCCTCTCCTGTGGGCCTGCCGGGCCCTAGGTGGCTACCCCCAGCGACCTCAGTTTCTGCTCGGTCGGGATCCCCTTCTCATCCCAGCCGCGCTCGCTGTAGTACTGCGGCAAGAGTTCCCCGAGGTGGGCGACCGACCCCTTCATGGGGCCGTCCGGCAGCGGCTCCTCCAGAAGCCGTTTGGGGAGGGTGTCCTGAGCCGGATCGATCCCCGCTTTCAGGTTGTAGACCCGCTCCAGGTTCCAGACCCGCTCGCCGACCTCCAGGAGCTCCGCTTCGCTGGCGGCCTTTCCGGTCGCCGCGCTGAAGAGCTTGCCGACCTGCGGGACGCCGATGCCGAAGGTGGTGAAGAGGCAGACCCCGGCGGAATCGACCAGGGCGGTGGCGTCCTGGAACACCTTGGCCCAGGCGGCCTTCCCCTCGAGGGCCTGCGGGTCGAGCTTCTCCGGGACCCCCAGGATCTCCGGGGAGACCAGGTAACCGCGCACGTGGCAGGCGCCGCGGTTCGAGGTGGCATACTCGAGCCCCATCCCCTGGATGCCGCGCCCGTCGTAGGCCGGGAACTCCAGTTTCTTGACGCTCATGGAGTACTCGGGCGCTCCATAGCTTTCGGCGAGCCGGTAGGAGCCCCGCGCTATCTTCTTGCCGAATCCCTCCCCCTTCCCCGCCAGCTCGATGAGGCGCACCATCGCCTCGCCGTCGCCGAACCTGAGCGGCATTCCGGCCTCGGCCTCGCTGATCAACCCGCGCTGGAAGAGTTCCATGGCGCAGGCGACCGTGGAGCCGGCCGTGATGGTGTCCATGCCGTACTCGTTGCACAGGTAGTTGGCCTCGGTGATGGCCGCCAGATCCGACACCCCGCAGGCTGCCCCCAGCGCCCAGAGCGACTCGTATTCCGGCCCCTCGCCGCTCCCCGACCAGCGCGGGTCCGAGAGCTGGGTGACCCGGCCGCAGCCGATGATGCACCCCATGCAGCTCTTGTTGCGCTTCAGGTAGGTCTGGGCCAGCCGCTCACCGGAGATCTCCTCGGCCTGTGCGAAGGTCCCGGACTGGGAGTTGCGGGTGGGGAGCGCACCGCTTTGGTTGATCACGTTGACGAGGACCGCGGTCCCCAGGGCGGGGAGCCCCTGGCTGGTCACCGGGTGGCTGCGCAGCAAGCGGTAGCACTCGCGGGCCGCCTCGCGGAACCCGGCCGGGTCGGCCACGCCGACCCCTCCGGTGCCGCGCACCGCGATCGCCTTCAGGTTCTTGCTCCCCATCACCATGCCGACGCCGCTACGCCCGGCGGCGCGGTGCTTGTCGTTCACGATGCAGGCGTAGTGCACCTGGTTTTCGCCGGCCGGCCCGATGAGCGCCACCTTGGCGTCGCCGTGGAACTCCTTGCGGATCAGGTCCTCCGCCTCGCTCGTCGACTTGCCCCACAGGTGCGCGGCACCGGCGAGTTCCACCTTCTCGTTGTAGATCCTCAGGTACATAGGCTTCGGGGCCTTCCCCTCGACGATGATGAGGTCGAACCCGGCGTACTTGAGCTCGCTCGGGAAGTAGCCGCCGGAGTTCGAGCAGGCGATCGTGCCGGTGAGCGGCGACTTGGTGACCACCATGTAGCGCCCGTTGGCCGCGCCGTAGGTGCCGGTGAGCGGGCCGGTGGCGAAGATCAGCTTGTTCTGCGGACTCAAGGGGTCGACCTGCGGGTCGGTCTCTTCGCTGAGGTACTTGGTTGCCAGGCCGCGCCCCCCCACGTAGTCGCGGGCCCAGTCGTAGTTGAGCTCCTCGACCACGCAGGTCTGTTCGCTCAGGTTCACGCGCAGGATCTTTCCGTTCCATCCGTAGCCCATATCACACCTCCCCCTGGCCGGCCTTCATGGTTTGCACGAACTTGAGCACCTTTTCCCGTTGCGGCGTGTCCTCCTCGGAGAACTTGAGGCAGCCGGTCGGGCAGAAGGCGACGCACTCCGGGAAGTCGTCCCCGCACAGGTTGCACTTGTCGGCTTTACCCTTCAAGGGGGCGTACTTGATCATCCCGAAGGGACAGGCCGACACGCAGGTGCGGCAACCGACGCACTTAAGCTCGTCCACGGAGACCGTACCGGTCCGGGTATGCTTGGAGATGGCCCCCTTGGGGCACGCCTTCAGGCACCAGGGATCGTCGCACTGCATGCAGGTCACCGTGATGAACTGTGCCTCCTCCAGGAAGACTTCGTTAACGATCCGGGACCTGCTGGGCGCGAACTCGCCGGTGTTCTTGAACGAACAGGAGAGCTCGCAGGACTTGCAGCCGACACACTTGGACGGCTCGATGCGGATGAGCTTTTGCATGTAGACCTCCTTGGCAACGTGGACATGACACAGCGGTAAAGCGGACACTGCCGCAAAACATTGGCAAAGTATAATTCCCGCCAACTACATGGCAAGTTTCCACCAGGGGGAAAAAGTCTGAGGGGAGTGTGAGAGAAAGACAAGAGAGAGCGTGCCGCTGGAAGAGAAGTGGCAGGGCCTGACACAACGCGCCGAGGGTGCGTCCTGAAAACGCCCTCTTCCAGCCCCCGCTGCCGCATCGCTGGCATAGACGAGAAAAGGCCGCCCATGGAATCATGGGCGGCCATTCAGGAGATGTTGCCTGTTTCTTCGGGAGCTCGGCTACCTGAACATTTCGGGTCCGTCAGCTTTGTGCCCCTGGAATTTCTTCCAAGTTTACCGTTTCGGAAACAGGCTAAATACAATATATGCCTTTCCAGAAAAGATGTCAAAAAATGTCGGGACGACACGGGGCGTGCGGCAGGGCCCTCAGGCCGGTACTTCCGGACACCGCAGCTCTCAGCCATGCGGCCGGCCTTTGAAACTCTTTCAGAACAAAGTATATTTTAGGTAGCCCGCCCCCGACAGCCGCGGAAGGCGGATTGCGGCCCCTTTAGCTGCCAGCCTCGTCTGGCACGTTCACTGAAAGCAGGTGATTCTTATGCAGCTTGCGCTTTATTTAGAACATGGTGAGAAATTTGCCCGGGCAGCGTCCAAGCTTCCGACCCAGATCCCGATCAACGTGGACTCGCTGCTGCTCGACTGTTTCATCGAGGTGTTGCCGGTCGCCGCGCTGCACAACGGCGGACCGGATCATCTGCCGGGTATAGAATTCCCCTACCCCGAGATCCGGGTGGTCTTCAAACTCAAGGAGCATCCCCTGGTGGCTGCCGTCTACGGCATCGATTTCTTCGTGGTCGATGCCATGGTGAGCCTGGTGAGCTGGGCCCAGGGGCATACCCACGTGGAGGTCAACCACCGCCCGGCACAACTGGAGCGGGCGATCGCCAGCAAGGAAAATGGGCTCCTGGAACTGGTCGGCTCTAGCCACAAGACCCTTATCGAGCGGCTCTCCCAGGCCTTCCTCGAGCTCAGGAGCGACTACCTCAAGGCCCTCGACGAAGAGGGGTGCCTTCCCGTACCCCGCCATCCCTGATCGCCCCCGCCATCCCCGGTGCCGGCACCTTTTCGGCCGGCACCGGGACCACGCAGGAAACCCTCATTATGTTCCAACCACCGCTTTTCCCGCAGCAGCAGGCACACCTCAACACCTGAGGATTTCCTGCCTGCGCTGCAACCGTTCATTCCGACAGTCCCTTTGCAGCACCCCGTCGAGCCGTCTCAGGGGTGCTGCGGCTGAATGCCCTTCTGCGCGACAGCAGGGATCTCATCGCAACGTGAACCCCTTGACAGCAGAAAATTGATGATTACATTTCGCTCAGAAGTCAGCTCTCGAAAGGAGGTAATCCACATGGCAAGCTGGGGATTTTTCAACGAATTGGACAATCTGAGAAGGGAGATGGACGAGGCTTTTCGGGGCGTCGGCATGGTGAGGCCATTGGCCACCACCTTCCTGTCGCCGAGTTCGGGGCGGCGCTTCCCGCTGGTCAACATAAGCGAAGACGAGGGGGAGATCTGCCTCGATGCCCTGGTCCCGGGGGTAGATCCCAAGGAGCTGCAGCTCTCCTTGCTGCGCGAGACCATCAGCATCGCGGGGGCGCGCAAGTCTCCGGTTGACGCGAAAGGGGTGGTACATCGCAGCGAGCTTGGTTCCGGCCGGTTCAGCCGTACCATCGACCTCCCCACCGAGATCGACCCGGACCGCACCACGGCAGAGTACCGCGACGGCGTGCTGAGGATCACCATGCACAAGGCAGAGCACGTGATGCCGCGCAGAATCGACGTAAAAGTGGCCTAAGACACTGGACCGACTACTCAGAAGACAGGAGGAAACCATCATGGCAGCCAACAGCCTGACTCACGATATCACCCAGAGCAACAAGGAGGAAACCCGGGCACCGGAGCGCTTCCTGCGTCCGGCGGTAAGCATCGTCGAGGACGAAAGCGGGCTTTTACTCACCGCCGACCTCCCCGGCGCCAACAAGGACGGACTCGACATCAACGTCGACAAGGGGATTCTGACCATCAAGGCCGAGGTTTCCCGGCAGCAGCCGGGCCGCCCCATCTACAGCGAGTTTGAATGGGCACCCTACTTCCGCCAGTTCCAGATGCCCGACGTCATCGACCAGAGCAAGGTGCGGGCGGAATTGAACAACGGCGTACTCACCCTGCACCTCCCCAAGGCGGAAGCAGCGAAGCCGCGCAAGATCGAAGTGCAGGTAGTCAGCTAACCCCTTCCGCACCAGCTATCCCTTCGTGCCCCTGCCGGTCCCGGAACCGGCGGGGCACCAGGGAGCCCGCTGGCAATCCCTGCCCCCCCGTTACCGGGGGGGAACCACCGCATCGAAGCTCTGCATCCTCTCCTCTCCCTTGTCGTCACCGCCGTCCGAGCCCTGGTACTTATAGGTGAAACGCAGGGTGCTCCCCGGCGCAACCTGCACCGGCAGCTTCGCACTGAACGAGGCGATCTCCCCCTGCCTCAGCTCGTGCGGCAGGTAGCTTACCGTACGGGCCTCAGTCTTTCCGCCAGAGCCAAGTGCGGCAACCCAGACCTCCGCATCCTCCATGTACTGGTAGCGCAGGCTCCTCAGCATGCCGTCCACCAGCGTCTGCGATCCAAGGTCGCTGACCCGGTAGGCCAGTTCCACGTCAAACTGCCGGTAGTGCAGCGGGTACTGCTCCATCTTGTAGCGCCCCCCCGCCTCGCGGCTGGTGGCGCACCCGGCCAGCAGCGCAACTACCAGCACCAGAACTCTCGCCATCCACCCCATACTCGACCTCCTTGCCGGTTTGCGTTGTCCATGCCTCATTGTACGCTGCGAGGGTTGCCGGTGACAAACCCCTCCGGTTCCCGCGGGTCTTTCCAAACCGGCCTTTTGTCTTGTGAGCCCAGCCGGGCCGGGCGTACAATCTAGTAGGCACGGAATTTACAGTTATATCGAGCGTTCTTTTGGCTTAGAGCTGTCTCAGAATCGTGCAGAAGGATGGGTTAGAAGCAGAGGAGACAAACTACTAGGATAATGCCATAAGTTGAAACTCACGACAATGAGACTAGAGTACGGATTGCACGCCCATATGCAGATAACCGACCTCGAGATCCTGCGCCGAAGGGGCTTTTTGCAGCTGACCGCTGACGATGACGCGCTGTTGAACCGGTGCAGGGAATTCATCGGGGCGGAGCTCGACCAGATTGTCACTGACTACCTTGCCGCCCAGGCGGGTTTCGAGGAAATGGCGGCCTTTTTGAGGGACGAGGGGGTACTCCGGCGCCTGCGCAGCGCCGAGCGCCGCTACGTGCTCGGACTTTTCTGCGGCCATACCGGGCACAGCTATGTTACCGACCGGCTCCGCATCGGCCTGGTGCATCGGCGTGTCGGGATCGCACCCCAACTCTACCTGGCGGCGGTGAAGACCCTGAAAGACATCATCAACCGTGTTTTCGAGCGCCACATAGCCGACCACGAGCGGCTGCACCGTACCGCCCTCGCCCTGGAAAAGCTGATCTATTTCGACATCACCCTGGTTTTCGACAGCTACCTGCGCAGTCTGCTGAGTGAAATCGACCAGGCACGCAGCAGCGCGGAGAGCTACGCGCTGAGCCTCGAACTGCAGGTGGCCGAACGGACCGAGCAACTGGAGGAGAAGGTGGTCCAACTGGAAAGGGCGCTGGCCGCGGTGAAACGTCTGGAGGGGGTGATCCCCATCTGCGGAGTCTGCAAGAAGATCAGAAACGACAAGGAGAGCTGGCAGCAGCTGGAACAGTACATCTCGGAGCATTCCCAGGCGCTTTTCAGCCACGGGCTCTGTCCGGAGTGTTACCAAAGGCAGATGCGGGCCTTGGAGGGGCTGCCCGGGGATGAGGAGGATAAGACGAGCTGAGGCAGTGGCTGCCTACGTCTCAGGGGTAGAGCCGCAGTTTCCTGTCCGGGTTTGCGTTCCCCTCGGCGGCTGGCGACCAGGGAAAATCGGAGAGGTGCTCGGCGAGATCCTCCTTCCGGTACCGGTTCACCCGGTTGGCGAGCAGCACAACGGAGATCGCCACCGGGAGGGTGAAGATGAAGACGCCGGTGAGCCCCATCAGTTTCTCCCCGATGTAGAAGGTCACCGAGAGGTTGAAGACGATCACGCAGAGATAGAGAAAGGGAGCGTAGCAGGAGCGGTAGGGAGCCTTCGCCACCCCCGCGGGTTTTTTCGGTTCCTTGGCGAAGCGGTCGATGAGCTGGAGGGCTGCAACCAAAAGGGCGCTCACCAACCACCATCCCAGGTAGTTGGAAAGCGGCACCCCGAAATGCGTGCCGACTTCGCGGTAGCCGTAGATCTGCCCCAGGAACCAGCGCCTCCCCTGCAGTGCAACCGGGTCGGTGACGATGTCCAGGAAGACCTGGAACAGCGACCCCAAGAGGAGCACGGAGAAGGAGCGCCTGAGCGCATGGGTTTCCAGGGAGACCAGGTCGCGGCGGATCCGTTTCAGTGGGGCGACGACGAGGAGTGCGGTCCCGTAGCTGCAGTAGGTGAGAAACACGTAGGAGAGCGAGTCGAAAAACGGGACCCCGGCGATCCAGAGCTCGTCGTGGCGGGTGGTGTCGATGTAGTAGTACCAGCCGTAGGGGAAGCCGTTGTTGATCGAGGAGACCTCGGAGGCGAACGCGATCAGGTAGCCTACCACCGTGAACCAGATGGTCTTGCGCCAGCCAAGGTGCAAAACCGCCGCCACCAGGTAGCTCGCGAAAAAGGCGAAGACGTAGGGGCGCATGGTGACGGTGCCGACGGCTATGTGAAGGAAATCAGTCATAACAACCTTTAAAAAATTTAGCCACGGAGACACGGAGATCACGGAGAAGTGCCAAAGCCCAAGGAGGGGAAAACCGGCTTTAGGCCGTCCCCCCGAAAGGTTTGCTTTTTCTCCGTGTGCTTCGTGTCTCCGTGGCTAAATTGCCTTTAGAAGAGCGTACCGATGATGGAGCCCAAGACCGAGATCGGGCCGGTGTCGCCCAACCCTTCCATGGCGCGTTCCGCCTTTTTCAGGGTGGCCGTGGTGTCGCGGTACAGGTTGTCCTCGTTGATCAGCTTGCCGATGGTCCCCTGCCCGGAGTTCACCTTGTGGGCGATCTCGCCGATATCCTTGGAGGCGTCGTTCAACCGGTTGTACATGGTGTCGTCGTTCACCAGCTTGCCGATGGTCCCCTCGCCGCGGTTTATCTTGGCGGTGATCTCGTTCACGTTCTTCATCCCGGCGTTGAGGTCCTTCACCCCGGACTTAAGGTCGGCAACCACGGCGGTGGCGTCCTTGTAGAAGGCGTCGTCGTTCACCAGTTTGCCGATGGTCCCCTCGCCTCTCTGGATCTTCGCCGTCACCGCGTTCAGGTTCGCCATGGTGGCGCTGGTGTCGCTGTAAAGCTTCTTGTCGTTGAGAAGCAGCGCAAGCGAACCGTCGCCGCGGTCGAACTTCTCCGTGATGCTGTTCAGGTTTGCCACGGCACCCTTGATGTTCCCGCGGTTCTCGTCCAGCATGGCGGAGATCTTCTTGAGCACGTCGTCCTGGTTCTTGTTCAGGCTGGCGATGAAGGCCTTGGCGTCCTTGGTGAGGTCGCTTACGTTGTCGACGATGATGTCGATGTTGGCGACATCCTTGCCGGCCACCGTCGCACCTGCCGGCAAGAGCGGCGCGCTCGGGGTGCCAAAGGAGAGCCCCAAGAACTGGCCACCCAGCAGGTTGGTGAGCCTGAGCCCCGCCACCGTGTCGGTGTGGACCTGGGTCCCCGGCTTCACCTCGAAATCGATCTGGATCTTGTCGGAAAGTATCGAGATCTTGGTGATGCGACCGACGTCGACGCCGGCCAGGCGCACCGGGTCGCCGACCTTGAGACCGGTGATGCTGGTCAGGTAGGTCTTGTACGGCACGTTCTTCTCGAAGGGGTTCCACTTCTCCCCCACCTCGAGCAGTATGCCGAGAACGATCAGGCCAATCAAAAAGAACATGCCGACTTTTTTCTCTACCGAGAGAGCCATGGGCAGTAACCTCCGGATAATACACGCGGCACGCACGTGCCTAACTACAAGAAGCGGTGCGGACTACATGAGAAGCCTGGTCAGGATGTAGTCCGCGACCAGGATCAACATGAAGGAGAGCACCACGGAACGGGTGGTGGATTCGCCGATCCCCCGGGCGCCGCCCGAGGTGCTGAAGCCGACGTAACAGGCCACCAGCGCGACCAGGGAGCCGAACACGACCGCCTTGGTAAGACCGATACCGATCTCCTTGATCTTGAGGGCGGCGGTCAGGCTGTCGTAATAGGTGGAGTACGAGACGAAGATCTGCGGGTGCAGGTTGCTGATCAGCGCCCCGCCGATGATCCCGATGCAGTCCGAGTAGATGACCAGGGCCGGCACGCAGATCAGGCAGCCGATGAAGCGCGGCATGGCGAGGTAGCGCACCGGGTCGATGTCGAGCGTGCGCAACGCGTCGATCTCCTCGTACACCGTCATGACGCCGAGTTCCGCGGTCATGGCCGAGCCCACGCGGCCGGCCACCAGGAAGCTGGTCATGACCGGCCCGAGCTCGCGCACCATGGAGTGCCCGACGATGGCGCCGATGATGTTCTGGCCGCCGTACTTGTTGAGCTCAACGCCGGTCTGCAGGGCGAGCACCATCCCCACGAAGAAGGACATCACCGAGGCGACCGGCAGGGTGTCGGCGCCGATGATGGCCATCTGGGTCAGGATGCTCGGCACATTGCGGTGCGCCTCCCTGAAATAGTAGAAGATCCTCCCCTGCAGGATGACCATTTCGCCCAGCACCTGGTTGAAGTAGAGGATCCTCTTGCCGATGCGTCCTACGAAATCCGTCACGTCCCCCCCCATTTCAGGCCGAAGGGGAGCCAGAAGAGGCTGAGCTCATGCTCGTCGCCCTTGTGCTTCAGGCTCACCAATCCCTTCAAGAGTTTCAGGTCCCGCGCCTGCGTCGTGCGGCGGTAGGAAACCAGCGGGAACAGCTCGTAGGCCAGTTCCGGTCCGCGCCGCTCCTCCCAGAACAGGTTCCAGAGGATCGAGGTGGCTGAGTTGCCGCTTTCGTCCCAGCGCCGCTGGTAGAGCCGCCACAGGGGGGCCCAGTTCTCCTCGATCCCCTCTTTGTCCAGGACCGATTCCACCGGTGCCGGGAACGAGAAGGCGGAGACACCCTCGGGGCTCTTGGTGTAGAGAAACAAGGGCCACATCGCGGTACGCCGCCGGGTGCTGCCGTCCTTGGGCCACATCTCGCGGTTGTCCCGGTACAGGAAGTAGAGCACCCGGTCCTGGTCCTGGTTGAAGATGTTGGAGTGCATCTGCTCGCGTTTGAGCAGAGGCCACAGGTACCAGGTCTTCTCGTATTCCGGGCGCACGTCGTGCGCGTAGAGAGGCAAGAAGGTGTTGGCGTTGCGTTTCTCTCCGCGCACCGTAGTGATGAAGGGCCAGAAGTAGTCGACCTCCTGGTACTTCTTTTCCCGGTCGTCAGTGTACCCGAAGAAGGGCCACAGGTAGCTGCGCGAGGTCTTCTTGGGCGAATCGGTCCGGGAGTAGAGCGGGAACAGGGTCGCCTTGTCCGTCGGGTTCTCCGTGTTCATACCGGTCGTTTCGCTGGTGTAAAACGGCCAGAGCACGAAGCGCTTGCGGTACACACCGTCCTTGTGCGACTGCCCGTAGAGCGGAAACACCTCGAAGCCCGTCTCGTTCTCGCCGCTCGTCGTGGAGAAGAACGGGTAGAGGTAGTGCTTGGTCGTGGTGCCGCGGTTCACCGTGGAGCCGTAGAGCGGGAACATGACCATGTGGTACTCGTCGCGCCAGAACCGGTCGTAGATGTCGCCGTAAAACGGGATGAACGCCCGGTACTTGCCGCGTTTGGGGGACTCCCCGGAAACGTAGAACGGCAGGAAGGTCGTGGTGCCGTTTTTCTTTTCCCCCTCCTCCTTGCGGAAGTTGGAGACCTGGAACAGCCGCATCACCTCATAGGTATCGGAGTCGGGCGTATTCTCGTGAAATGCTGCGGGGTACAGGAAGTAGGTGGCGTGCGCGCTCCCCTTGCTGCGGTCCTTGCGATAAAAGAGCGGCCGGAACGCGGTGTCGCGGTCCTCCCCCTTGTTCTGGAACTTGAAGATCGGGCCGAGCAGCGACAGGTTGCTGAAGCCATCCGCCGGACTGGTCCGGTAATCCACCAGCGGCCAAAAAGTGAAGATGGTCCCTTCTTCTTTCTGGGCCGTCTGAGCGGGTTGAACTCCCTGCGCCGTCTGCGCAGGCTGCTCGGGCACCGGTTGTGCCGGTTGTGCCGGTTGTGCCGGTTGCGCCGGTTGCGCCGGTTGCGCCGGTTGCGCCGGTTGCGCCGGTGCAGCCTGGACCGGTTGGCTCAGGGCACAGAGGGTGAGCAGACCGGCTATGTGTGTCGTAATACGGGGCATGACTCTCGCTGGTGCAGTTTAGTTGCGAAATAACTTGCGATACTAACTGCAGGTATTAGGGGTAGTCAATCAAATAATGCCATCTATCGGTATTCGCTAACCCCTTAATGACAGTTGTCAGGCGAAGGGGGGGCGGCACAAGAAGGAACTCTCTTACTCGGAGAAAAAGAAAAGGCAGGGGACCACTCGGCCCCCTGCCCCGTTACAGCGTGCAGATCGAGACTCTTCCCCGTCCTGGCCGGGGTCTCGAACTGCCCAAGCGGCAAGACCGCCCTTGACTAGTACTTGGTATCTGCGTAGTCAACCCAGCCGCCGGCCAGCACCAGCGCCTTGTCAAACGGCGAGATCTCGAAGGAGACACTCTCTTGGCGACCGCCCCCCTTGATGGTGAGGATCTGTCCCTCCACGTCGAGGGCGATCGAGGCATCGGCTGCGTCGGCGAAGCTGAACAGCCTGTCGATCTGACCGGCCGGGAGCTCGATGGCGGCCATGCCGCAGTTGAACATGTTCTGGCGGAAGATCCTGGCGAACGATTCGGCGATGACGGCGGTGATGCCGTTTACCTCGAAGACCCAGGGCGCGTGCTCGCGGGAGGAGCCGCATCCGAAGTTGGCGCGGGTGACCACCACCCCTGCGGAGCGGGTCTTTTCGGCCTTGGGATCGAAGCCCGGGAGTTTGAGGTCCTCCAGCAGGTAGGGCTTCAGGTCCTCCTTGGTGATCTCGGTGAGGTATTTCGCCGGGATGATCTCGTCGGTGTTTATGTCGCTGCGGTCCAGAAAGAGGGCCGGGCCACCAAAAGTCTTCATATGATCTCCTTGGAAACAATTGATAATTGACGATGGACAATTACAGTCAAATACCTTGTCTCACATCAAATACCAATCGTCGTGTCGTTAGTTAGCCTGAAGATTGATCGACAACGTCAATGGCCCGATTCGGGTTCTCATTGTCAATTGTCAGTCGTCAATTGTCCATTGCCTACAGGTACTTCCTCGGGTCGGCGAGTTTCCCCTCGATGGCCGAGGCCGCTGCGGTTGCCGGCGAGAGCAGGTGGACCATGCCCCCCTTGCCCATGCGCCCCATGAAGTTGCGGTTGGTGGTCGAGGCGCAGACCTCGCCCTCGGCCAGGACACCGTTGCTCATCCCGAGGCACGCGCCGCAGGTCGGGTTGGTGACGCAGAAGCCGGCGGACATGAAGATGTCGATGAGTCCCTCGGCGTTGGCCTCCTGGTAGATGTGCGGGGTGGCCGGCGACAGGATGGCTCGCACGGTCGGCGCTATCTTCTTCCCTTTCAGTACCTGGGCCGCGATGCGCAGGTCCTCGAGGCGGCCGTTGGTGCAGGAACCGAGGTAAACCTGGTCCACCGGGGCACCGGCCATCTCGGAGATCGGCTTCACCTGGTCCGGTTTGTAGCCGAAGGTGCAAAGAGGCTCAAGGTCGGAGAGGTCGAGGTCGATAACTTTGTCATACGCGGCGTCCGCATCCGGGCACCAGGCGCTGTACTCGGCGAGCGCCGCTTCCTTCGAGGCGAAGTTCTCGGAGATGAAAGGCCAGAGGTAGTCGACGGTGACCATGTCCGGGGCGCAGATCCCCGAGGTACCGCCCGCCTCGATGGCCATGTTGCACAGGGTCATGCGGGATTCCATGCTCATCTGGGCCACGATCGGCCCCCCGAACTCGATGACGCGGTCCGTGGCTCCGTTCACACCAAGGTGCCCGATGACGCGCAGGATGGCGTCCTTGGCGAACACCCCCTTGGGAAGCGTGCCGTTCAGGTTCACCCGGATGGTCTTCGGCTCGCGGAAAGCGCAGACCCCTTTGAGGATGCCGACCTCGAGGTCGGTGGTCCCCACGCCGGCAGCGAAGGCCCCGAAGGCTCCGTGGGTACAGGTGTGGGAATCGCCCATGATCACGGTGTTGCCCGGGCGGATGAACCCCTTCTCCGGAAAGAGCGCGTGGCAAACGCCGTTGGCGCCGATGTCGAAAAAGTCCTTGATGTCGTGGCGCCGGGCCCAGTCGCGCAGCATCTTGGCCTGGGTGGCGGTCTTGGAGTCCTTGCTGGGGGTGACGTGGTCTATGACGGCCTTAATCTTGGTCCGATCGAAGACCCGGTCCTTGCCGCGGGCCATCAGGTCGGCGATGGCGATAGGAGTAGTGATTTCGTGGCACATCACCACGTCGATTTTCAGTACCTTGGTCCCGGCAAACGGCTCATCGACCAGATGCGCGGCGAATATCTTCTGAGCAGTTGTCATACCCATAAGTAAAAGCTTCCTTTTATGTGAGTGGGATGGTTTTCTCTAGGGGCCACAATAAACCAAATACCCGCCACAAATCAAACTAATCTTTGTTCAATTATATTAAACATTTGCCTCAGATAACAACCATGCTATAATGAGCCGACTCGACAACCGAAGGGAGCCTTAAATGCAACTGCGCTTTACCAGAACTAACGGAGAAGTAGACAAACTGATCGATGAGCTCCTTGAGAAAGCAGGCGACATCCACCACCCCCACCTGGTGCGGGAAATGATCCTCTCGGCCCTTAAAGCCGGGCAGGACACCGACTATCTGGCGGACCTGAAGCTGCTCAGCAACACCATGAAGGAGATGCGCTACACTACCTTGGTGTTTGCGCCCTACCGCAACAAGAAGAAGGTCACCATCTTCGGCTCCGCACGCACCATTTCGGACGAGCCGATGTACATCAAGTGTGCACAGTTCGCCAAACTCCTCGCCGACCACGGCTACATGATCATCACCGGCGGTGGCGGGGGTATCATGCAGGCCGGCAACGAGGGGGCCGGCAGCGAATCGTCTTTCGCGGCCAACATCCGGCTTCCCTTCGAGCAGAGCGCGAACTCGGTCATGCTGAAGAATCCCCGCCTGATCACCTACAAGTACTTCTTCAACCGCAAGGTGGCTTTCGTGAAGGAGGCCGACGCCATCGCCGTGTTCCCGGGAGGTTTCGGGACGCTTGACGAAGCGATGGAGGTCTTCACCCTGATCCAGACCGGGAAGACTTCACCCAAGCCGCTGGTACTGGTGGACGACGAGGAGGGTTACTGGGAGCACTGGTTCCGGTTCCTGAAGGAGCGCCTCCTGGTTGGCGGGTTCATCTCGGCGGAAGACTTCTCGCTCTTCACCATCACCAAGAGTTACGAGGAGGCGGTGCAGGTCATCGAGGAGTTCTACACGGTGTACCACTCGATCCGTTTCGTCAACGGCGACCTGGTGATCAGGCTGACCAAGGAGCTGACGCCGGAACAGATCGAGATGCTGGAAAACGAATTTCCCGAACTGCGCATGCCGGGAAGCCACATACAGGCGGTGGCGGCGCGTCCGGAGGAGGCCGACGAACCGGACCTGATCGACCTTCCCCGCATCGCATTCCGATTCCACCACCAGCACTACGGGCTGCTCATCGCCTTTATCCGGCGACTGAACACCTTCTAAACGCCCGAAGGGCGCGTAAAAACGGGATTGCAAGAAAAAAATTGTTTTTTAAATATTTTCTTGACAAGGTTATTATACCCTGTTAATTTTTACGCCAGCAGCTAGTTTCGGAAGTTTGTAGCGACGAAAAGCCAGAGAGAAGTTCCGCTTCCTTTGAGCCCTTTCATGCCGAAGAACTCTCCGGAAATTGCAGCATAAACGTAGATCCGGCAGAGTTCCGGAGGTCTGAAAAAGGAGGCAGGACAATGGCACAGGGCAAGGTTAAATGGTTCAACGACGCTAAAGGTTTCGGTTTCATCGAGCAGGAGAACGGCGAGGACGTATTCGTGCACTTCTCCGCAATCACCGGGGATGGCTTCAAGTCCCTGGCCGAAGGTGAGTCGGTCTCCTTCGATGTGACCAACGGCCCGAAAGGTCTGCAGGCTGCTAACGTCAAGAAAATCGGCTAAGCGAGCGACGACGCAGACAGCGCAACAAAAAGGCCCCGCCGATTTCGGCGGGGCCTTTTTCTATTATCCGAAGTTGTCACGTTCCGGGAAAAAGTTTCTACTTCCGAGCAAAAGTTGTCACGTTTTCGCTGAGTGTTTTAACTTCTATCCGAAAGTTGTCACCTTCCAGTGAAAAGTTTCCACTTTTAAGAAAAAGTTGTCACGTTTGCGCTGAAAGTTATTACTTCTGTCCGAAAGTTGTCACCTTCCGGTGAAAAGTTTCCACTTTTGAGAAAATGTTGTCACGTTTGCGCTGAAAGTTATTACTTCTGTCCGAAAGTTGTCACCTTCCGGTGAAAAGTTTCCACTTTTGAGAAAAAGTTGTCACGTTTCCTCTGAAAGTTATTACTTCTATCCGAAAGTTATCAACTTCCAGTGAAAAGTTTCCACTTTTGAGAAAAAGTTGTCACGTTTGCGCTGAAAGTTATTACTTCTATCCGAAAGTTGTCAACTTCCGGTGAAAAGTTCTCACTTTTGAGAAAAAGTTGTCACGTTTGCGCTGAAAGTTATTACTTCTGTCCGAAAGTTGTCACCTTCCGGTGAAAAGATTCCACTTTTGAGAAAAAGTTGTCACGTTTCCTCTGAAAGTTATCACTTCTGTCCGAAAGTTGTCGTCTTCCAGTGAAAAGTTTCCACTTTTGAGAAAAAGTTGTCATGTTTGCGCTGAAAGTTAATACTTCTATCCGAAAGATGTCATCTTTCCTCGAAAAGGTGGCCACTTCCGCTCAAAAGGTGTCACCTTTCTGCTGGAAGATTTACCTTCCGCCGGAAAGATGTCACCTTCCCCTGAAAAGGTGTCCACTTTCGCGCAAAAGGTTCCAGTTCCGAAGGAAGATACTCACCTCTCTCCGAAAGCTGCCATTCCCTTCAGATGCAGGTACCGCCCGCACTTAATGTGCGGACGCCCGCCTACGCAGCAACCGTAGTTGCTGCGCCACAAAGGCAGCGAGGCAACCGACCAACAAAGCCAGGGTCAGCATACCGTGCTCAACAGCAAACACTAGTGGTGTGAGCAGCAGTCGGGTTATCACGCGCAGCACTTCGTGCCGGGCGATGAAGTGGGCGATCGGCGGACTCATCTTGTAGTAGCAGGCAACGAACACCCTGCCGGGTGCGTTGGTCAGCAAGTAGTGATCGCGGAACTCGCGCAGCAAGGCTACCTTCGGATGCAGATAGCTGCCATAGGCGGCCGTGGCAATGAAGCAACCGCCGCCTCCACCACCTCCGCCGGAGCTCACAACGGGGGTCACGGGAATGGGAGGCTGTGCTGGTATCGCGAGAGCGTTCGCATCGAGAGGGGTTCCATTCACCAGAGTACTGCCATCGAGTGTTGTGGCGCCGTCCGCCGGGAAGCTGAGTGCGACAGGGGTCTGCATGTCGCCATTGCCGTTGTTGCACACCAGCAGATAGACGGTGGCGTCGGAGGTGAACGCCGGAACTACTATGGACTGGGTGCCGGCGTTGTACTGGTATTCCTGGGTTCCCGCAGTGCTTACCTTGAAGGCCGAAACAGCCAAGGATGAAGAAAGACCGGGGAAGGTAATCGCGAGATCCTGCCCGTCGGACGAGGAGGGGAGATACTTGTAGTAGGCGAAGGTATAGGGGGTAGCCAAGGCATTGATAGGCCCCTGAACGGTGAGGTGTGCGGGAAAGGTCCGTGCCTGGGGAACTGTCACCGGCGGGATAAGGCTCACATCGCCCACGTGGGTGGTCCAGTTCCGCAGGAACACCCTCTTGGCAAATCCGAAGAAATTGTTGCCGAGATTCTGATTCAGCACTTGGTTGAGGACCGGCAGTGCGGGAATGTCGGCGTGGTTTGACGGCACTGGCATGGCGCCGAGTTGCACCCAAAATGCCCGCACCACGGTTCGGCTGCCGTCCAGTTCCGCCAGATACCTGTTAAAGATCCAACGGCCGTACTCGGAGAGATCGGTGCTGTTGATTGCTTGGTTGAGCGCGATGGTGTCAGTATTGGGAAGATAACTCGGCAGGTAGTTGTAGAGCTGGTTCACCGAATTGTAGACTTCGTCTTCCATCCAGGTGGAGGTCATCTCCGCATAAAACGGGTCGAAATAGTAGTTATATCCGAACTGTATCGCGTGGTGGAACTCGTGTGCCGCAGTCACCCGGAGGCTTTCCAGCGGGGTGTAGCTACCGTACACCGGATCGGTAAACGATTTATCGATGGTGATGTAGCTGCCTGTGGAGGTTCCCGGCGGCAAAGAGGGAGAGTAAATGTCGTCGGTGAAGCCGTAAGCGCTCTGAGAGGCAAGGCTCTGGAGGTAAACGTGATAGGTCGTTCCCGGAGGCGGCTGGTACCCCATCTGCGTCACTTCCACACTGTAGACGTACTCGAAAACACCGGCAATAGTCTCGACCCAGTCCGGGACGTTGTTACCGTTGAGGTCGGCCAGCGCAGGTGCATCCGTGCCAGAGGTGGCGTAGTGGATGGTGAAGTGTCCGCCCACCGGCACGCATACCCGCTCCCCGGTGAGGGTGGGGAGCGCCATCGCCTTGGCGAGGACTTTCTGAGTAGCCGGTTCAAGCTGACTCCAGTCCCTTTTGGCGGCGTGCCTGACCATGGTCAGGGAGCGGTCGGCATGATTCAGAGCTTTTTTGGCGACCACCCCAGTCACGGCTGAGCCGCCACCGGCATACCCGGGGACAAGCCGCGCCAAGTAGTAATCGTCAAGAGTCCCAGCAGCAGCCAAAGCCGGCAGGAGCAGCACCAACAGCGTCAAAATCTGTCCGTGTATCGTTCTCACTAATCCACCATCCTTTTACCCACTCGTAGTGAAATCATGGTGGTGACGCCGGATGCGACGTTCACCTCGACATTTCCCCGCCTGCTGGACACCTGGTAGGTTCCCGCCGGCAGCACCGCCTGAAAAAATCCCTGTTCATCGGTCTGAGTGCTCACCACCAGCCGACTGCCAGAACGAATCTCGACCGGCAGCTGCGGATAGAGCACCGACCTTGGCCGCACGGCTTTAAGCTTCCCGCCCGACGTCTCAGTGAAACAGACGCCGACGATCGCCCCCATCCCTTTGGACAAAGGGACCCCAACTAAGGCACCCTTGACCTGAACGATCGGCTGCATCCCCGTCTGTAGGGCTACGCTGGGAGATTCATCGGCTGCCCTGCCAGGAAGGAAATCTTTTCCGTCAAAATGGAAGAACTTCCACTGGCCATCCGGCCGCCGAGCAGCTGCTGTCGCCGCCGAACAAATGGCAGCCACTAACGTTATCGTCAAAACCATCCGAATGATTGAGGGCATAGTTACTCCCTGGCAACGGTTATCTACCAGACGGGAAGCAGTTCACCTTAACCCACGAAACACGGCCTGTTATCCAACTAAGACGGCAGCCTCAGGCGACCAGGTGCGGGCTATGACTGTGCCGGAGCTTGAGAGACGGAGTGAATACAGTGTGAGGTAGCATCGCATAGTGAGGGATTGAAGCAAAGTAAAAAAATGTAAAAGGGGAGCCGGTTGGGCTCCCCTTTTTTTGTCTGCTGCCGGAGATATCGACCTAGAGCGGCTCGATGTCACGCTCGGTGGCGAAGTACAACCGGTTCAGCGCGTCGATGTAGGCCTTGGCGGACGCCTCGATGATGTCGGTGGAGGAGCCGCGGCCGATGACCACGCGCTCGCCCTGCCCTATGCGCACGGTGACCTCGCCCAAGGCGTCGGTGCCGCCGGTCACCGAGCCGACGTTGTACTGCACCAGGCGGGCTTCGCTCTTGGAGAGCTTCTTGATCGCCTTTAGGGTCGCGTCGACCGGGCCGTCGCCCAATTCAGCGGTGCGCACCTGCTCGCCGTCGATCTCCATCTGCACCGTGGCCGTGGCGACCGCAAAGGAGCCGCAGGTGACGGTGATATGGGAGAGCTTGAACTTCTCGTTGACGCGCATCACCTCGTCGGCGACGATGGCGTCCAAGTCCTCGTCGAACACTTCTTTCTTGAGGTCGGCGAGCGCCTTGAAACGCTCGAACGCCTTGTTCAGGTTCTCGTCGTCCAGGTCGTGCCCCAGCTCTTCGAGGCGCTTTTTGAAGGCGTGGCGGCCCGAATGTTTCCCCAGGACCAGCGCACTCGCCTTCAGGCCGACGGACTCGGGGGTCATGATCTCGTAGGTCGACTTGTCCATCAGCATGCCGTGCTGGTGGATCCCCGCCTCGTGGGCAAAGGCATTGGCGCCGACGATGGCCTTGTTAGGCTGCACTACGATACCGGTTACGCTGGTCAAGAGCCGGCTCGCCGGGGTGAGCTGATCGGTCACCACGTTGGTCTTGAAGGGAAGGATGTCGCCGCGGGTCCTGATCGCCATGACGAACTCTTCGAGCGAGCAGTTGCCGGCGCGCTCGCCGATGCCGTTGATGGTGCACTCCACCTGGCCGGCTCCCGCCTGCACGGCGGCGATCGAGTTGGCGACCGAAAGGCCCAGGTCGTTGTGGCAGTGCACCGAGAGGATCGCCTGCTCGACGTTGGGCACGTTGTCCTTCAGGTACTTGATGATGTTGAAGTACTCGAAGGGGATGGTGTAGCCTACGGTGTCCGGGATGTTCACCACCTTGGCGCCGGCGTCGATGACCGCGCCTACCACTTCGGCCAGGAACTTAAGCTCGGTACGGACGGCGTCTTCACAGGAGAACTCGACGTTCGCGGTGTAGCCGCACGCCCTCTTCACCCCTTTCACCGCGGCGTCCAGCACCTGGGCCGGGGTCATCTTCAGCTTGTACTTCATGTGGATGTCGGAGGTGGCGATGAAGGTGTGGATGCGGCCACGCTCCTCGGCATACTGCAGCGCCTCCCATCCGCGGTCGATGTCCTTGAAACCGGCGCGGCACAGGCCGGCGATCTCGGGCCCTTTGATGGTCTGGGCGATCTTCTTGACCGCCTCGAAATCACCCTCGGAGGCGATCGGAAAACCGGCTTCGATGACGTCCACATTGAGCTTCTGCAGCTGACGGGCGAGGCGCAGTTTCTCCTCGATGTTCATGCTGGCACCGGGGGACTGCTCCCCGTCTCTGAGTGTGGTGTCGAAGATCTTGATCATTCTCGGTTCCGTTGTTGTCACGTCTCTACCCCCTGTTGATGGTTGCCCCTCCCAGATTCATGTGCGGTACTCATCTGGGCAATTAATTATTACAGAAATTTCCGATTATGCCAGTGATCGAGCGCAGTTACTGTTCGTCCAGCCTGCTTGCCCGCACCAACGAAAAAAGCCTCCGCCCCAGCAAGGGGCGAAGGCTTTGAAGAAGCTTCCGCGGTACCACCCTTATTCATCCGCCTGACGACGGACCTCTATCGCCCTTTACGCGGGCTGACGTCCGCAGCTACCTGCCGGTTCTCCCCGCATGAAGCGGATACGAAACAGTTCTCGCTGCGGCGGCTCAAAGGCGAGTTCACCTTGCTTCCCCACCGGTTTGCACCAAGCACCAGCTCTCTGTAGAGGAAGGAGAAGGCTACTACTCCTCGTCACTGCCTTTCAATTTTCCGGAATCATAAGAAAAACCCCCGACGGGTGTCAAGGGGTTTTTCGCCAGCATTGTTTTATTTTGATGATGCAAAACTTTGGTGCAGCGAAGAAGAACCATCGTCTTTGGCTCCCCCCTCCCTTGATGGGAGGGGGTCAGGGGGGTGGGTGAAGCTGCCAGCTGCACAGAAGTGGCGCCTTCCCCCTCACCCTGTCCCCGCAAGGGGAGAGGGGACGTAGTATCAACGGGTAGCAAGGTTGCAGAGATTACGGTTTGCTACGCATGTCCTCGTGCCCTTTGTGCATTACCTTCTCCAGCCTGCGGCGGCGCGGCCAGGTCATCAGGAAACCGACCGGACCGGAGGCGATGTAGCAGATGAAGATGGTGAAGAGCATGATCACCGGTTCGGCGGCGATGACGATCAAAAGCAGCACCGCCAGGACCAGGAAGGCGAAGGGCTGCCGCTTGATGAGGCTCGGGTCCTTGAACGAGTTGTAGCGCACGTTGGAGACCATGAGCAGCGCCAGGAAGTAGATGAGCACCAGGATCGCGACCCGGTTGTAGGAGCTCGGCCACCCCATGTGATAGAAGAGGAGCACCGTCGCGGAGACCATGCTGGCCGAAGCCGGGGTGGGAAGTCCCACGAAACGGCGGCTCTCGACGGTCTCGACCTGGACGTTGAAGCGCGCAAGCCTCAGCGCGGCGCAGACCAGGAGCAGGAAACCGGCCAACCACCCCAATCTCCCGAACGGTTTCAGGGCCCAGCAGTACATGAGCAGGCCCGGTGCGGCACCGAAGGAGACCACATCGGCAAGGGAGTCGAACTCGACCCCGAACTTGCTGGCGGTTCCGGTGAGCCTCGCCACCTTGCCGTCCAGCCCGTCGAAGATCGAGGAGGCCAGGATCCAGAGGGCGGCGGTACGGTAGTCGCCGTTCACGGTGGAGACCATGCAGTAAAAGCCTGCGAAGAGGCTTCCCGCGGTAAACAGGTTGGGAAGGATGTAGATCCCCTTGCGCATCCCCTCCCGTTCGACTTTCACTTTTTCTTCGCTCACGGCAGTAGCCCCAGGACGGTCTCGCCGGCGACCGTTTTCTCGCCCATGGCAACCTTGACCTTGGTGCCGAGCGGCAGGTAGACATCGAGTCGGGAACCAAAACGGATGAGTCCGTAGCGGCGCCCCCGGGTCAGCAGGTCGCCGACCTTGGCATAGCAGACGATGCGGCGCGCGATGAGGCCCGCCACCTGGACGACCACCAGCTTCTGGCCGGGGCTCGTCTCCAGCACCAGACCCTGCTGCTCGTTCTCGAAGGTGGCCCGCTCGTCGCGCACATCGTAGAATTTACCCTTGGTGTAAAAGGAGTCCAGCACCCGCCCGGTTACCGGCGCGCGGTTCACGTGGACGTTGAACACGGACATGAAGATGCTCACCTTTTCCATCTCGGTCTGGGTGTGCGGTTCCACGACACGGCCGGAGAAGATCACCACACCGTCAGCCGGTGCGATCACGCCCTGCTCCAGGTTGGGGGTGTTGCGCTCCGGGTTTCTGAAGAAGAACACGATGAAGGCGGAGAGGAGGCAGAAAAAACCGGCAGGTGCGAAGAAGCCGGCGTGCAGCTTGAGCCCGAGCAGCGCGAAGACGACGGTGAGCGCCAGGGCTCCGAAAATGAACGGGTACCCCTCGGCAGCGATCGGGGTATTGGTATTGCGCATCTAGTTACCTCATAAACGGTGATGAGAGCGTGAAGCTCAAGCAGCCGCGGGGCAAAGGGCGCGGCTACCTACAGAAGTACAGCACAGGGGTGGAGGGCGGCAGGGCTGCCAGGTACGGGGCTTGCGGCACAAACAAAGAGGCCGTTGCCGGGCCCCCGCACTTCAAACGCGGAGTATAGCCCGAAAACGGCCTCTCATGCAATCTTTGATTTGTTTTGCTTCGTTATCCCTTCCAGCCCCGGGCGCCGCGCCCGATCACCACCGGACCGGTGCTGACCAGCTCCTTAAGTCCCAGCGGGCGCAGGAGCTCCACCATGGCCGCAACCTTGGCCGGAGTCCCGGTTGCCTCCAGGGTGTAGGACTTGGGCGTCACGTCGATGACCTTGGCGCGGAAGATGTCGGCGATGCGCAGCACCTCGGCACGGCTTTCGTCCTCCGCGGAGACCTTGACCAGCACCATCTCGCGCTCAATCGCGTTCTCCGGCTCGAAGTCGATGACCTTGATGACGTCGATCAGCTTGTTGAGCTGCTTGGTGATCTGCTCGATGATCTGCTCGTCGCCGCGGGTCACCAGCGTGATGCGCGAGAGCGACTCGTCGTTGGTCGGAGCAACCGTGAGCGAGTCGATGTTGAAGCCGCGCCCGGAAAAGAGGCCCACCACGCGGGACAGTACGCCAAATTCGTTTTCCACAAGAACTGCAATGGTATGTTTCATAAACCCTCCAGAACCCAATTGACAATTGATAATGGACAATTGACAACGAGCTTCAAGTTTTCAGCACCAGAGGCAGCAGCGGTAGCGGATGATCTCAATCGGCACTTGGCATTGAACAATAACCGACGAGATCCAGCTTTCAGCACCGCGTGCGCCCAAAAAGATGGATGGCCCAGGCAAAGAACAGACAATCGACGCAAAGACAGGTTTTCATCGTCAATCGTCAATTGTCCATCGTCATTTGCTAGGTGAGTACCATCTCGGTCAAGGACGCCCCTGCGGGGACCATCGGGAGCACCTTCTCCTCCCGGGCCACCTTGAACTCCATGAGCACCGGGCCGTCGATCTCGAAGGCCTTCTTGATCACGCCGTCTACCTCGTCCACCTTGGTGGCCTGCAGGCCGACCGCACCGAAGGCCTCGGCGAGCTTGATGAAGTCGATGGGAAGCTCCATGCAGGTCGAGGAGTAGCGCTTGTCGAAGAAGAGCTCCTGCCACTGGCGCACCATCCCCAGGAAGTTGTTGTTGAGGATGACAATCTTCACGTTGAGCCGGTTCTGGACCAGGGTGGCCAGCTCCTGCATGTTCATCTGGAAGCCGCCGTCGCCGCAGACCGCCATCACCTGGCGCTCCGGGAAGGCCGCCTGCGCGCCCATGGCCGCCGGGAGACCGAAGCCCATGGTACCGAGGCCGCCGGAGGAGAGCAGGGTCCGGGGACGGGTGAACTGGAAGAACTGCGCGACCCACATCTGGTGCTGCCCGACGTCGGTCGCCAGGATGGCGTCGGGGTTGGAGAGCGCGCGCAGGCGCTGGATGACGTACTGGGGCTTGATGGTCGAGCCGGTCTGCTTGTAGGTCACCGGGTGCTTCGCCTTCCACTCGTTGATCTGCTCGATCCAGGGGGCGAGGTTCTGCTTCATGGTCTCGACCTCGCCCTTGTGCCCGTTTATCACTTTGAGCATGCGGGTGAGCACCTCGCGCACGTCCCCCACGATCGGGAGGTCGACGCGCACGTTCTTCTTGATGGAAGTCGGGTCCACGTCGACGTGGATGATCTTCGCGTGCGGTGCGAAGGCGGCGATCTTGCCGGTCACCCGGTCGTCGAAGCGCGCGGCCACCGCTATCAGGAGATCGCAGTTGGAGACCGCCATGTTGGCACAGTAGTGGCCGTGCATCCCCAACATCCCCAGGGAAAGATCGTCGTCCTCGGGGAAGGAACCCAGGCCGTTCAGGGTCATGGTGACGGGAATGCCCAGCTGATGCGCGAGCTTGGTCAGCTCCCCTGCTGCATTGCCGAGGATCACGCCGCCCCCCACGTAGATGACGGGCTTCTTGGCCTGCAGCATCACGCTGACCGCCTTTTCGATCTGCTTGGGATGCCCTTCGACGGTCGGCTTGTAGCCGCGGATCTCAACGCTCTCCGGGTACTCGAACTCGGTCTGCGCGATCTGCACGTCTTTCGGGAGATCGACCAGAACCGGGCCGGGGCGGCCGGTACGGGCGATGTAGAAGGCCTTCTTCATGATGAGCGCCAGGTCCTTCACGTCCTTCACCAGGAAATTGTGCTTGGTGCAGGGGCGGGTGATGCCGATGATGTCGGCCTCCTGGAAGGCGTCGTTGCCGATGAGCGCGGTCGGGACCTGGCCCGTGACGATCACCATCGGGATCGAGTCCATGTAGGCGGTGGCGATCGCGGTGATGGTATTGGTGGCACCCGGCCCCGAAGTGGCGATGGCGACGCCGACCTTGCCGGTGGCGCGCGCGTAGCCGTCGGCGGCGTGGACGCCGGCCTGCTCGTGGCGGGGGAGGATATGCCTGATCTCCCTGAAGGAGAAGAGTTCGTCATAGAGGTTGATGACCGTACCTCCGGGATACCCGAAGATGGTGTCAACCCCCTCCCGTTTCAAACATTCCAGTAGAATCCGTGCACCGTTCAACTTCATAAACCCTCCTCAAGAAAAACCGTGAATGTCCCCTTCGGTAAAGGGGCGCGTTGTCACCCCTCGGTAAAGGGGCATCATGCTCCCCCCTCGGTAAGGGAGGAGTGCCAGTATCCGACCTTCGGTTTAAACTTGCTGCCACTTCCTTTGCTGCCACTTCCTTTGCTGAACTACGTGTGCGGGCCGGTACGTTGTTGCTACTCCGCCGTGGTTATTGCGCCGGTGTGAGCGGAGGTGACGACTTTCGCGTAGCGGGCAAGCCACCCCTTCTTGATCTTCGGTTCCGGTGCGGCCCAGCGGCTGCGGCGCTCGGCCAGCACCTCGTCGCTCACCATGAGCTTCAGCGAGCGCGCCGGGATGTCGAGCTCTATGGCATCGCCGTCCTCGACGAGGGCAATCGGCCCACCCACCGCGGCTTCGGGGGAGATATGCCCGATGCAGGGGCCGCGGGTACCGCCGGAGAAACGGCCGTCGGTGATGAGCGCCACCGAGTCGCCGAGCCCAAGCCCCATGAGAGCTGCGGTGGGGGCCAGCATCTCGCGCATGCCGGGGCCTCCCTTGGGACCTTCATAGCGGATCACCACCACGTCGCCGCTTTTCACCACGCCGCCCATCATGGCTGCCATCGCCTTCTCTTCGGAGTCGAAGCAGCGGGCGGTACCGGTGAACTTCATCATGGCGTCGGATACGCCGGACTGCTTGACGACCGCACCCTTAGGGGCGATGTTGCCGAAGAGGACGGCGATCCCCCCTTCTTTCTTCACCGGTTTATCTACCGGACGGATCACCTCCTCATCCACCCCGGCGAGCGATGCGGCGAGCTCGTGGGTGGTGAGGCCGAAGACGGTCTGGCAGTCGTGGATCTTGTCGCCCAACTGCTTCATGACACCGGCCACGCCGCCTGCGGCGTCAAGGTCCTCCATGAAGTGCTCTCCCGCCGGGTTCATCGAGGCGATCTGCGGAGTCTGCTTGGAGAGGATGTCGAAGGTTTCCAACGGCAGTTCCACCTCGGCCTCGCGGGCGATGGCCAAAAGGTGCAGCACGGTGTTGGACGAGCCGCCCAGGGCGAGGTCGACGCGGATGGCGTTCTCGAACGCCTCGCGGGTCAGGATGGAGCGCGGGGTGATGTTCTGGTGCACCATGTCGACGATGCGCTCACCCGAGGCGAAGGCGATGCGGCGCTTGAGCGCCGAGACCGCCAGCGCGGTCCCGCAGCGCGGCAGGCTCATCCCCATGGTTTCGGTGAGGATGGCCATGGTGTTGGCGGTAAAGAGCCCCTGGCAGGAGCCCATTCCCGGGCAGGCGTTCTCCTCGCAGCGCGCGAGTTCCTTGTCGTCGATGACGCCGGCCTTGTAGCGGGCCATCGCCTCGAAGGTGTCGGTAACGAAGGAGTACTTGCGCCCGGCGTCGCCGCGGCCGCTCATCATGGGGCCTGCGGTGACCACGATGCAGGGGATATCGAGGCGGGCCGCCGCCATCAGCATGCCCGGGGTGATCTTGTCGCAGTTGGTCAAGAGCACCAGGCCGTCCAGGCGGTGCGCCTCGGCGACCGACTCCACCATGTCCGCGATGAGCTCGCGGGTCGGCAGCGAGTAGTGCATCCCCTTGTGCCCCATGGAGATGCCGTCGCAGACCCCGGGGATCCCGAAGAAGAAGGAGTAGCCGCCACCGGTGTGGACCCCTTTCTCGATGAAGCGCTCCAGGTCGCGCATCCCGACGTGGCCGGGGATGAGATCGGTGAAGCTGGTGGCGATGCCGATGAACGGTTTGCCCATCTCGCTCTGCGGCAGGCCGGTTCCTTTGAGAAGTGCGCGGTGCGGGGTGCGCTCAAGTCCTTGGGTGATAGTATCGCTGCGCATAAAGTTCCTCTTAGGCCGGTTCTTTGGTGTTTGAAATCGGTAAACCGGCAGTTGGTCTGGCTGAAAAAACGCTGTATTTCAGGGTGGTTAAATTAGCATGAAGGGACAACATAATACATTAACCCTGAGGTGTCAACAGGCGAGTAAAACGGCGTTAAGGCGCTAAGGGGAGTAATAGGATAAATTTGGGTGGATTTCTCGGCGGGACACGGGTGGCTCTGTCTCCCCCCTCCCTTGACGGGAGGGGGACGGGGGTGGGTGAAGCTGCCATCTCGGATGATGTGGCACCCTCCCCCTCACCCTGGCCCTCTCCCGCAGGGGGAGAGGGGAACGCCGGCCTAAGGCATACGTAAAAGAGGGACTTCCGGCCGGCAGGTCTTACGCTGCGTCCCTGCGGCGCTTGGCGATTTCCGCCTCGGAGGCGCGCAGGTAGCGGGGGTTGAGCAGGGGGAGCGGGATGAAGTTTCCGGCCTGTGCGGCGTTCAAGGCCAGGGCGGCGCCGGCTGCGGCGCGCGGCAGATGGCAGTGCCAGGCGGGGAAGATGGCGAGCTCGCCGAGGGTGCGCTCGATAAGTTCACGGTAGCGCAGGGCGCCCTCCCCCAGGAAAACGGTGGGGGCGTCGATCGTGGAGAGAAAATCCTGGGGCGGCAGGACCACGTCTTCCCTAAGCGGCTGGGCGAGATCGGTCACCCGGTAGAGGCCGGCGTAGACTTCCTGTTTCCTCGCATCGAACAGAGGTGCCACCTGGTAGGCGCAGTGCGGCAGGTTCATGGCGAGCATGGCGAGCGAGGAGAAACCGAGGGTCGGCTTGCCGGTTGCCAGCGCAAGCCCCTTCACCATGGCGATCCCGACCCGGACGCCGGTGAAGGAGCCGGGGCCAAGCGACGTGGCCAAGGCGTCCAGGCCGTCGGGGGCAAGTCCGGCGGCGGCCAGGAGTTTGTCGACAGCTTCGGGGAGGCGGCCGGAACTGCTGCGGTCCTCGCCCAGGATGCTCTCGCCGAGCAGGATCGAGCCGTTACTTAACGCCACCGAGGAACAGTTGCTGGAGGTATCTATGGTGAGGATCTTCACGGGAAACCTTTTGCCAGGGGCGCTCTACGCCTTACTCATGATCATCCGGGCGATGTCGTTGTAGAAGGCCAGGGTCATCAGGCTGATCAGGAGTACCAGACCCACCTGCTGCGCCACCTCGCGGGCCTTCTTGCTGACCGGCCGGCCGATGATCAGTTCGATAACGAAAAACGCCAGGTGGCCGCCGTCCAGGACCGGAACCGGCAAGAGGTTCAACACGCCGAGGTTGATGGACAAGAGCGCCACGAAGGCGAGGAAGTTGATGCCGCCTGCTGCCGCCTGCTGCCCCGCCATCTTGACGATCATGATCGGTCCGCCGATGGTGTCGAGCGGAATGGCGCGTTCCACCAGCCGGACCAGCGAGAGCACCGTCAGCTTGATCACGTTCCAGCACTGGGCGCTCCCCTTCTGGATCGCCTCGAGGGGCGGGAAGTGGTCGATGACCGTCTCGCCTGCCGAAACCACGCCGACGATCGGTTGAGTCACCGTCTCGCCCAGGAGGTTCTTGGAGGTCCGGCTCTCCGGCACCATGGTGAACTTCCGGGCTTCCTGACCGCGCTTCACCTGGAGTTCCAGCGGCGCAAGCTTACCCTCGGCGATGATCTTGGCGAATTCGTCCCAGCGGTTGACCGCCTTGCCGTTCACCGCGGTGATCAGGTCGCCGGCCATCAGACCGGCCTTGGCGGCAGGCTTGCCCGGCACCACTTCGCCCACCTTGGTGGTGACCGCAGGGACCCCCATCAGGTAGATGACGATGAAGATAAGGAGCGCGAAGAGCAGGTTGAACACCGGCCCCGCCGCGACTATGGCGATTCTCTGCAGGGGGGACTTCTCGGCGAAGGAGTGCTGGAGCTGCTCTTCGGTGACCTCGGCGTCCTCCCCCTCCCCCACCATCTTCACGTACCCCCCCAGCGGGAGCGCGGAGAGCAGGTACTCGGTCTCACCGATCTGCTTGCCGATGATCTTGGGGCCGAACCCCAGGGAAAACTTCTCCACCCCCACGCCGCAACTTTTGGCGAGCAGGAAGTGCCCCAGTTCGTGAATGAAGATCAGTACCCCCAGGGCGATGATTGCAAAGATGATACTCATAAGGTTTCCCTCTCAGTTGAGGCGGAGTCTTAGATGCGCCAGGTTGGGAAAAGCGTTATGAAGTGGCTCTCGTTACCTGCTACTGTGCACTATCTACAGGACCAATTCAATCCTTTTAGCTACACCTGGGGCACGCCCAGCACCTCGCGGGCGGCTCTGCGACCCCACAGGTCGGCCTCGAGGACCTCCTCGATGGAGTTGAGCGCGTGCGGGGTGTGCAGGTTCATCACCTTCTCGATCGACTCGGCAATGGCCATAAAGCCGATCCGGCCGGAGAGGAAGGCGTCGACGGCGATCTCGTTGGCCGCGTTCATCACCGCCGGCATGCTCTCGCCGGACTCGACCGCCTGGTAGGCGAGCTTGAGCGCCGGGAAGCGGTCCAGGTCCGGGTTGAAGAAGGTGAGGCCGGAAAGCGTGGTGAGGTCGAGCGGCTTTACGCCGGAGGGGACGCGCGCCGGGTAGGTGAGCGCGTAGGCGATGGGCCCCTTCATATCGGGGACCCCGAGCTGCGCCATCACGCTGCCGTCCACGTACTCGACCATCGAGTGGATGATGCTCTGCGGGTGCACGTTGACGTCGATGCGGGAGACCGGGATATCGAAGAGCCAGCGGGCCTCGATGACCTCGAGCCCCTTGTTCATCATGGTGGCCGAGTCGACGGTGATCTTGCGCCCCATACTCCAGTTCGGGTGGTTCAGGGCATCGGTCACCGTGGCGTTGGCCAGGCGGTCGCGGGACCAGTTGAGAAACGGCCCGCCCGACGCGGTCAGGATCACCCGGGAGATGTCCTGGTCGCGGTGCCCCACCATGGACTGGAACACGGCGCAGTGCTCGCTGTCCACCGGGTAGAGCTTCACACCCTTCTCGCGCACCATGTTCATCACCAGGTGGCCCGCGGTGACCAGGGTTTCCTTGTTGGCGAGGGCCACGTCCTTGCCTGCCATGATGGCGGCCGCGGTCGGCACGAGGCCGGCGGCGCCCACGATGGCGGCGACCACCATGGTGGTCTCGGCGGCGGTGGCTGCGGCGATCATGCCTGCCACGCCGTGCAGGATCTCCGGTTTCTTGCCGGTGAGCATCTTTTTGAGGGTGCGCGCCTTGTGCTCGTCGAGCACGGAGACCACCTCGGGGGAGTACTTCTCGATCTGCTCCTTGAGGAGCTCCATGTTGGAGCCGGCGGTGAGCGCAACCACCTTGAACATGTCGGGCTGAGCGGAAACGACGTCGAGCGTGCTGACGCCAATGGAGCCGGTGGAACCGAGAATGGTGAGTTTTTTCATAGTACCCTCTTTCGACGTTCAAACCGGTGCACCCGAGCGGGGAGCCGGTCAATGCAAGTGTGCGCTACATCTTTAACGACTTCCCCTCCCCCCTGGCGGGGGAGGGTCGGGGTGAGGGGGAAGGTGCTAACTGTGAGTCAGCAGACTACAGCTGCCGGCCTCCCCCACCCCCCTGCCCCCTCCCGCAAGGGGCGGGGGAGCTTAAGCGACGACCACTTCGCCTAGCGCAGCAGGAAATAGGCGTAGTAAAAGGCGGCCGGGCCGGCGAAGAGGATACTGTCCAGCCGGTCCAGGATCCCGCCGTGCCCCGGGAAGATGACGCCGGAATCCTTCACGCCGCAGCTTCTCTTGATGAGCGATTCGAAGAGATCGCCCAACTGCCCCAGGACTCCCAGGACCAGCGCGGTCGCCACGCAGTCAAACGGGGTGAGCTCGGGGAAGAAGATCGCTTTCGCGACGAACGCGCCGGCCACGCTCCCCGCGAGTCCACCGAGCGATCCCTCCACGCTCTTCTTGGGGCTCACCGCCGGGTAGAGCTTGGTCTTTCCGAAGGCGCTCCCCACGTAGTAGGCGGCGGAATCGCCGGTCATCACGATCACCATGATCAAAAAGAGCCAGGGGATGCCGTGCGGCAGCATGCGGATCATGATGAGGTGGGAGAGCAAAAAAGGCACGTAGAGGAAACCCATGAGGACCAGGGCGCTGTCGGCCGCGGCCTGCGGGATCTCCTTCAGCCTGAAAAGGGCGATGAGCGCAAAACCCAAGACCAGCGCGGTGAAGGTCATGAGCGGGACGATGGGGTTGCCGGAGAAGACCGTGAAGACCGCGCAGGCTCCTGCCACGGCGGCGATGCGCCCCTCGCCCCTGCGGGTGGGGAGCGTCATCCGGTAGAACTCGTCGAGGCCGGCGAGCGCAATCAGGAAGATCAGCAGGGAAAACTGGAACGCCGTGGCCTTGAGGGTGAACAGGATGACCAGCGGCAAGAGTATGGCGGCGGTGATTAATCGTTGGATAGCGCACTCCTTGACGTGCGGGGGGTCCCGACGCAAACGGGTTTAATCGACGTCTTCCTTGCGCAGCTGGTCGCTGGTCTTTCCGAAACGGCGCTCGCGGGCCTGGTAGGCGCGGAAGGCGCGGGCCAGTTCGTCGCGGTTGAAATCGGGCCAGTTCACCTCGGTGAAGTAGAGTTCGGCGTAGGCGAGCTGCCAGAGGAGGAAGTTGCTGATGCGCATCTCACCGCTGCTTCTGATCAAAAGGTCGGGATCCGGGATCCCGGCGGTGAAGAGCCGGCCGGAGAAGATCTGCTCGTCGATCGCCTCCGGGTCCAGGTGGCCGGCCGCGGCGTCGAGAGCCAGGCGCCGGGCGGCGGAGACGATCTCCTGGCGGCCGCCGTAGGAGAGCGCCAGGGTGAGCAGCATCCCGGTGTTCCCCGAGGTCTTCTCGATGGCGGCCTCGATCTCGCGGTTGATGTCCTCGGGGAGGTCGACGCGGTTGCCGATCACGTTGAAGCGGATGTTGTTCTGCATCATCCGGGCGATCTCGGCGCGGATGTACTGCTTCAAAAGCGCCATGAGCGCCTTCACCTCGGCCTTGGGGCGCAGCCAGTTCTCCGCCGAAAAGGCGAACAGGGTCAGGTAACGGATGCCCAGCCGGGAGCACTCCTCGACGATCACCCGGACCGTTTCCACACCCTTTTGGTGTCCCACGATCCGGCGCAGCATGCGGCTTTTGGCCCAGCGCCCGTTGCCGTCCATGATGACGGCCAGGTGCACCGGGAGGTTCTCCGGCTTTAACGTGTCCATACCCACCCTAAAAACAAAAAATCCCCAACGCTGGGGGTTCAGGCAAAAAGTGGTGCTGAGGCAACCGGTTAAACGGGCGGGGGAGCCAGCTGGCACCCCGCCCGCTTTTCGGTTAGATCTCCATGACCTCTTTTTCCTTGTGCTGCTGCACCTCGTCCACCTTGGCCACGTGGGCGTTGGTGGAATCCTGGACGTCCTTCTCGGCGCGCTTCAGCTCGTCCTCGGAGATGGACTTGTCCTTCTCGAGTTTCTTCAGCCTGTCGATGGCGTCGCGGCGGATGTTCCTGAGAGCGACCTTGGCGTCCTCGGCGTCGCGCTTCATCTGCTTCACGATGTCCTTGCGGCGCTCCTCGGTGAGCGGCGGGAGGGAGAGGCGGATCACCTTGCCGTCGTTGGCCGGGGTGAGCCCGAGGTTCGA
The DNA here is from genome assembly GCF_014193515.1 of Geomonas silvestris. Lineage (GTDB taxonomy): Bacteria > Desulfobacterota > Desulfuromonadia > Geobacterales > Geobacteraceae > Geomonas > Geomonas silvestris. Next base: position 84,497 of record NZ_BLXX01000012.1, read on the forward strand.
GTTGAGGATCGCCTTCTCGATGACCTGGATCATCTTGGGCTCCCAGGGCTGGATGGTGATGGTGCGCGGCTCCGGGACCGAGAGGGTGGCGACCTGGCTTATGGGCGACGGGGTGCCGTAGAAGTCGACGCGCACGTCGTCCAAAAGGCTCGAGTTGGCGCGGCCGGTGCGCACCCGCTGGTATTCCTTCCTGAGAGCGTCGATGGTCTTGTCCATGTGGACATTCATGTCGGCGATAACGTCCTTGATCATGCTTAAGCTCCTTTTACGAGGGTACCGATCGGCTCTCCGCAGACGACGCGGCAGACGTTGCCGTCGGTCGTCACGTCGAAGACGATGATCGGAAGGCTGTTGTCCATGCAAAGCGAGATGGCGGTCGCGTCCATGACCTGGAGCCCCTTTTTCAGGACATCGATGTAGTCGAGGGTCTGGTACTTGGTGGCGCTGGAGTCCTTGGCCGGGTCGGCGGAGTAGACGCCGTCCACCTTGGTCCCTTTGAGGATCACGTCGGCACCGATCTCCATGGCCCTGAGGCTCGCGGCGGTGTCGGTGGTGAAGTAGGGGTTGCCGGTGCCGGCACCGAAGATGACCACCCTCCCCTTCTCCAGGTGCCGGATGGCGCGCCTGCGGATGTAGGGCTCGGCCACTTCGGCCATGCCGAGAGCGGACTGCACCCGGGTGTCCACGCCGACCTTCTCGAGGGCGTCCTGCATGGCGAGCGAGTTGATCATGGTGGCGAGCATCCCCATGTAGTCGGCGCTGGCGCGGTCCATCCCCTTGGAGGAGGCGGCCAGCCCGCGGAAGATGTTGCCGCCGCCGATGACCAGCGAGAGCTGCACGCCGAGTTCGACGACCCGCTTTACTTCGCGAGCGATGGTAGTGATGGTTTTCGGGTCGATGCCGTACCCCTGGTCGCCCCCCAGCGCTTCGCCGGAGAGTTTCAGGAGCACTCGTTTGTAATAAGGCTCTGCCATGGTGTCACCTAAGGGATGATGCGGTTGAGAGACGGTTCTATGTGCTACGTGCTACGTTACTACCGGCGGCGCGGGTGCCTGCCGGTTTTAACGTAGAACCTAGAACCTAGAACGTAGAACGTAGAACCTGGATCGTATTCTGGGGGCAAAAAAAAGAGCCGCCCATTTTCATGGCCGGCTCCGTGGGTTGCGTTACACGCCGGCCGCCGCGGCGACCTCTGCCGCGAAGTCGCTTTCCTTCTTGGCCAAGCCCTCGCCGAGCACGAAGCGGGCGAAGCGCCGGATGCTCATGTTCTCGCCGATGTTGGAGATGGTCTCGTTGAGCAGGGTCTGGACGGTCTTGTCCGGGTCCTTCACGTAGTTCTGCTCCATGAGGCAGATGTCGGCGTAGAACTTGTTGATCTGCCCCTCGATGATCTTCTCGACGATGGCGTCCGGCTTGCCGCTTTCTTTCGCCTTGGCGCGGTAGATGTCCTTCTCGCGCTCGAGGAGCTCGGCCGGAACTTCTTCACGACGCACGAACTGCGGAGCTGCAGCGGCGATGTGCATGCCGATGTCCTTCACGAAGGCCTGGAAGTTTTCGTTCTTGGCCACGAAGTCGGTCTCGCAGTTCACTTCCACCAGCACGCCGATCTTGCCGCCGGCGTGGATGTAGGAGCCGACCAGACCTTCGGTAGCCGCACGGCCGGCCTTCTTGGAGGCGGCGGCGAGCCCTTTCTTGCGCAGGTAGTCGATCGCCTTCTCGTGATCGCCGGCGGTCTCGGTGAGGGCCTTCTTGCAGTCCATGAGGCCGGCGCCGGTTACTTTCCTCAGTTCGTTTACCATTGCAGCGGTGATGCTCATCAGTATCCTCCGTCCGAAACTCCCCCCGCCCGCAGACGGGGGTGTTCGAAGTCTAGTGTGTTAGCTGTAGCAAAGGGTCCCGATACGGGTTGAGTTCTTAGGCCTCGCCGGCCGTCTCTTCCACGACGTCCTCGGCCGCTGCGGTGAACTCTTCCTCGGCGCCGGTCTGCAGGCGCGCCTGACGGGCCTGAACGCCATCCAGCACCGCGTCGGCCATCTTGCCGGTCAAGAGGCGGATGGCGCGGATCGCGTCGTCGTTGCCCGGGATGACATAGTTGATGTCGTCAGGATCGCAGTTGGTGTCGACGATGGCGACGACCGGGATCCCCAGTTTCTTCGCTTCGCTGACGGCGATCTCTTCGTTTTTCGGGTCAACCACGAACAAGACGCCCGGCAGTTTGCCCATCCCCTTGATGCCGCCCAGGGTTTTCTCAAGCTTCTCGCGCTCTTTGCCGAGCTTGAGCTGCTCTTTTTTGGTGTAGGCTTCGATGGTGCCGTCGGCGGTCATGGCGTCCAGACGCTTGAGGCGGTCGATGCTCTGCTTTACGGTAGCGAAGTTGGTCAGCATGCCGCCCAGCCAGCGCTCGTTGACGTAGTACTGCCCGCAACGCTGCGCCTCTTCGGCCACGGAATCCTGAGCCTGCTTTTTGGTGCCGACGAACAGGACGGTCTCACCGGCCTGGGCGGAATCGGCCACGAAGCTGTAGGCGCCTTTGAACAGACGCACGGTCTTCTGCAGGTCGATGATGTAGATACCGTTACGTGCGCCGAAGATGTACGGCTTCATTTTCGGGTTCCATCTCTTGGTCTGGTGACCGAAATGGACACCCGCTTCCAGCAGTTCTTTCATGGTGATGTTCGACATTTCTTTCTCCTTTGGTTTTCCCTCCGCCACCCAGACTGCCGGAACCCGCAACAGGCAGGCACCGCCGGCTAGAAACAGATGGCGTGCGAATTTTTAAACAGCGAACTTATATAGCACACGAGAACGAGGTTGGCAAGGGCATTTTGGCGCTACCCCGGGAGGGCCGGCGTCTTGGAGCGCTCCTCGGCGAGCCGCCAGAAGGCCTGCACGCTCGGGCGCTGCAGGGTGCGCTTGCTGGTGCACAGGCCAACGACGTACGGCTCGAGGACCGGCGCATCGGCAAGGATCGCCACCTCGTCCCGAAAGGGGCTTTTCTCCAGCACGAGCTCAGGGACGATCCCCACACCGCACCCCAGGCGCACCATGGCGATGATCGCCTCGTTACCGGAGACCTCGGAGGTGATGTTGGGGGTGATGCGCTGTTCCTTGAGCCAGAGATCCAGGCGGCGCCGGGAGAGGCCGGTCTGCGGCAGCACCAGGGGAGCGCGCGCCAGGTCGAGATGCCCGTCGACGAGCCAGTCCGAGGGGGCGAGCTGGCGCTTGAGCGCTATGAAGACCAGCGGGATGGTGACGATGGGGAGAAACTCGATGCGCGAGCGCTGCCGGTCGGGGAGCGCCGCCACCGCGAGGTCTATTTCGCCGCTTTGCACCTGGGACACGGCCTGCTCGGCAGCCCCGGTGCGAAGCTCCAGCTGCACCTCGGGGAACTTCTCCCGGTAGGACTCCAAAAGCTGCGGCAAAAGGCTGTAGACCGCGGTGATCGAGGCGTAGATGGAAAGCGTGCCGGCGACCGACTGCTCGCTTTTGCTCGAGGCGCGGAAGGTCTGCCACTCCTGGAGCGCGAGGCGGGCATAGGAGCGGAAGCGCTCGCCTGCCGCCGAGAGGGTGACGGTGCGGTTGTCGCGCAGGAAAAGGGGCTGTTCCACCTCCTCTTCCAGGCGCTGGATGGTGCGGGTGAGCGCCGAGGGGCTCAGGTTACAGGCCTGGCTCGCCCGGCCGAAGTGGCGCAGTTCGGCCACGGTGAGAAAGATCTCCATTTCGCGGATGTCCATCGTACTCCCGGTTTTTCAGGTAATCTAGGGCATCTCGTTCCCGCGCTCGGCGTGGGAGCGATAAAGCGGCACAGCAGGCACCTATTGCGCCGCACGCAACACAATATGCACAATAATTCAATTTACGCAACGAACAAATTAGTATACATTCGCGAACACTTCACCTTACCGGTAAACCATCACCACATATAAAGAGGAGAGAGCAATGGGTCAGAACTATTTCAACACGCTGCCGCTGCGCCGCCAGCTGCAGGAGCTGGGTACCTGCCGTTTCATGGATGCCTCCGAGTTCGCGAACGGTTGCGACTACGTGAAGGGTAAGAAGATCGTCATCGTGGGGTGCGGCGCGCAGGGCCTGAACCAGGGGCTCAACATGCGCGACTCCGGCCTGGACATCTCCTACACCCTGCGCGACGAGGCGATCGCCCAGAAGCGCCAGTCCTACCAGAACGTCGTGAACAACGGCTTCAAGGTGGGGACCTACGCTGAAATGCTCCCCACTGCCGATATCGTCATGAACCTCACCCCGGACAAGCAGCACAGCGCCGTGGTGGCGAGCGTCATCCCCTTCATGAAGGAAGGCGCCGTGTTCAGCTACGCCCACGGCTTCAACATCGTCGAGGAAGGGACCCAGATCCGCAAGGACCTCACCGTCGTCATGGTGGCCCCGAAGTGCCCGGGGACCGAGGTGCGCGAGGAGTACAAGCGCGGTTTCGGCGTGCCGACCCTCATCGCCGTGCACGGGGAGAACGACCCCAAAGGTGACGGCCTCGAAATCGCCAAGGCTCTGGCCTCCGCCCAGGGCGGCGACCGCGCCGGCGTCCTCGAGTCCTCCTTCATCGCCGAGGTGAAAAGCGACCTGATGGGCGAGCAGACCATCCTCTGCGGCATGCTGCAGGCGGGTGCACTTTTGTGCTTCGACAAGATGACCCAGAACGGCATCGCCGCACCCTACGCCGTGAAGCTGATCCAGTACGGTTGGGAGACCATCACCGAGGCGCTGAAACACGGCGGGATCACCAACATGATGGACCGTCTCTCGAACCCCGCCAAGCTCGTTGCCTACAAGCTGGCCGAGGAGCTGAAGGAGATCATGCGCCCCCTGTTCTGGAAGCACATGGACGACATCATGAGCGGCGAGTTCTCCCGCACCATGATGGAGGACTGGGCGAACAACGACGTGAAGCTCTTGACCTGGCGCGAGGAGACCGGCAAGACCACCTTCGAAAAGACCGAGGCCGCCGGCGAGATCTCCGAGCAGGAGTACTTCGACAAGGCGATCCTCATGGTCGCCATGGTGAAGGCCGGCGTCGAGCTCGCCTTCGAGACCATGGTGGAAAGCGGCATCGAGCCGGAGAGCGCCTACTACGAGTCGCTGCACGAGACCCCGCTCATCGCCAACACCATCGCCCGCAAGAAACTCTACGAGATGAACCGCGTCATCTCCGACACCGCCGAGTACGGCTGCTACCTCTTCGCCCACGCCTGCGTGCCGCTTTTGAAGGACTTCATGGCCAAGGTCGGCACCGACGTGATCGGCAAGGGTCTCGAGCTTGCCGACAACAGCGTGGACAACACCCTCTTGGTGGCGGTGAACGCCGACATCCGCAGCCACCTGGTCGAGGAAGTGGGCCAGGAACTGCGCGCCGCCATGAAAGGGATGAAGCGCATCGTCTAGCGCCTGAACAGGCACCGCGGTCCTCAGACCAAACTGCCTGTAGGGCGTGAGGTCTCAGAAAACCTTGCCCCACTGTCAAGATTCTCAGCGGTGGCAGCCACACCCCCATAACCAGCACGGCAAAGGGCCGGGTCATTTGACTCGGCCCTTTTTTTTTGCTTGTAACAGTATTGCCAGTTGTTCTCGAAGTTGTAAAATTCTGTAAATCAGAGTCTTGCCTGGTTGACACAGCCGCGAGGCACTAACAGTAAGTCTCGGCGCTGTGTCAGCATAGGCCGCAACGGCAGATTGGATCATTCCAACCAGCCCAGACACAAACTGACATCTATTTGAATGACACGGAGTAGCAAGCCATGACGGCACAATCTCCCGCAAGGAGTGAACAGATAGGCAACACCGACAGCAGAGGCACCTAGCTAAACCTCTACACGCCGTGCTGCCCGCCCCTTACGGGTGCACCAGCCGGAACGCCCGTAGCCGCCGCCATCGGGCACCAGATAGTCGGCATTCGGGTGTGGAAGCTGCTCCTCTCACGAGGAGAACCACCATGACAACACTAAGGTATCAACTGGCACTCGCGCTGGCCCTGCTGCTGATCGAGGTATCGACAGCCCGGGCGAGTGTCCTGGTCCCGCAGACCGCAGTCCCGGGAGCCTGCATCCCACAGTTCGCCGTTTCGATGCCGGTCTTCGGCCCGGGCGGGAGCCAACCCAGGGTCAACACGAAACAGCACTCCCTGATCACCATCGAGATGAAGGAAGCGAAGCAGCAGGTACTCCCCACCAATCCTGCCGCCTATCCCGCGACCTACTTCGATACCATCAACCAGGCGGAGGCCCCCTGCCCCGCCGTGAACATCCAGGAGACCCAGGTCTGGGCCTACGAGACCACCGACACCCTGACCGGAAAGCTGCTGGGACCGGCAAGCTGGCCGGCCGTCACCCTGGACGCGACACGCTCCAATCCGACCGTGGTCCAGTACGTGAACAATCTCCCCCCCTTCAACTATTCGAACCAAAGCGGCACAAGTTTCGTGGACGGCCTGGTCCAGGGACTGGTGAGCATCGACCAGACCAACCTGTGGGCCGACCCGCTGGCCATGGCCTGCCACTCCCGGATCCCCCCGGTTAACTGCGTGCAGACTCCCGACGACGCCTGCTGCCGCCCCTTCGTGGGTCCGGCGCCGACCGTTCCCCACCTGCACGGTGCCGAGGTGCCGCCGGGATTTGACGGCGGGCCGACCGCCTGGTTCACCCCCGACGGCCGGAAGGGACCCCAGTACAAGACCTTGGGGCGCCCCGGCCCCGGCAAGGCTGTCTACCTTTACAACAACAGCCAGGAGCCCGGCACCCTCTGGTTCCACGACCACAACCTGGGCGCCACCCGCGGCGGCGTCTACAGCAGCCTGGCCGGTTTCTACCTGTTGCGCGACTCCGCCAAGGAACCCAAACGGCTCCCCAGCGACGCCTACGAGATCGAGATGGTGCTGCAGGACCGCCAGTTCGACACCAACAGCCAGATCTTCTTCCCGGACGGCAGCGGCACCGACGTTGCGACCAGCAACCTGAACGGGCCGCCCACCAACCCGGACATCCACCCCTTCTGGAGCCCCGAGTTCATCGGCGACGTCTCGATCGTCAACGGAGCCCCCTGGCCGGTTCTCAAGGTGGAACCGCGCCGCTACCGCTTCCGCCTGTTGAACGGCGCCAACGCCCGGGTCTACCGGCTCACCTTCGGCGCCCCGACCTACCAGATCGTGTCCGACGCGGCCTACCTCGACAAGCCGGTAGCGGTCGGCCAGGTCTTCATCGCCCCGGGCGAGCGCGCCGACATCATCGTCGATTTCAGCAAGCTTGCCGGCAAGTCCATCACCGTCGCCAACGACGCGCCGGTCCCCTTCCCGGACGGCCTCTACCCGGTGCCGCATATCGACCCCAACGGGGCGGTGATACCTGCCGACCAGCCCCAGATGGCCAGCATCATGAAGTTCCAGGTGGCCAGGAGCTGCGCGACCAAGGACCAAACCTGCGATCCAGCGCTTGGCCAGTGCCAGCGCCCCACGCCGGTCCTCAAGCTTACCGACGGCAACGGCAACATCGCCCGCGGCGTCAAGGTCGACAAGGTGCGCCAGCTCATCCTGAAGGAGCACGGCGGTGCCGGAGGCCCCATCGAGGTCCTGCTCAACAACACGAGCTTCGACGGGATGATCCTGAACCAGATGTCGCCCAACCTCCCGGCAGACGGCATCAGCGAGGCGCCACGGGTGGGCTCCATCGAGATGTGGGAGATCATCAACCTGACCGGTGACGCGCACCCGATCCACACCCACCTGGTGCAGTTCGAGATCCTGAACCGCGAATCCTTCGACGTGGACGGCACCATGGGGTCCGGCATCGCGGGAGGCTACATCGGCTACGACGACGGGGTCACCCCGCGGATACCAGGTGCCTGGCCGAAAGCGTACACGCCGCTTTTGAGCTCGCCGCTTTGCTTCAACATCGACCCGAACCCTGCGGATGACCCCTTCAACCCCTGCCCGGGGTTCGGACCGCCGCTTCCCTACAACAACAACGGCCGGACCACGACGCTCGCCGGGAACAAGGTGCAGGTAGTCGGCGGCAACCCGGACGTCGCGCCGTACCTTTTGCATGACGCCCAGGCGCCCTTGCCCCAGGAGGCTGGCCTCAAGGACACCGCGAAGGCCAACCCCGGTGAGGTGATGCGCATCCTGATGCGTTTTGCGCCGACCGGCGTGCCGCTCACCCCGAACAAGTCGCTGGCCGGGGTGAACCTGTACCCCTTCGATCCCACCCAGGGGCAGTACGTCTGGCACTGCCACATCCTGGACCACGAGGACAACGATATGATGCGTCCCTACAAGGTCGTCAAGTAGGGACACTCCGCAGCAGGAAAGTTACAGTCGGGGGAGGCGGCGGGCGCTGCCTCCCCCTTTTTTTGCCCGGATATTCCGAGGAAAGCGCAGAGTCCCTTTCCACAAAGCACTGCGGCAGGCTTCACGTTCCCCACTTTGCCAAAGGGGGGAGCGTGAGAGCCCTTTACAGGCTAAAGATCGCACTTCCTTGTAATTTCCAGATGAAACTCGCTCCCCTCTCTTCACGTCTTGACGATCGGTCCGCAAAAGAAGTACAAATGACGACGGCCGGACGCGCAAAACCGGAGAGCGGTCCCGGTTCCTCCGTGATTCTCCCGGCGCACCACGGTTTTTGTTCAACCTCAACCGTAACCTCAACCTGTCTTTTGGGAGCCTGCATGTCCTCACCCGCCGAGCAACAGGGCACGGTGCTGATCGTAGAAGACGACCGCAATACCGCGGCGCTGGTGGCAGCCTACCTGGGCAAGGAGGGGTTCGCGACCGTGCAGGTGCACGACGGCGCCGAGGCGGTGGCCGCCGCCCGGGACGCCCACCCGGTTTTCGTGGTCCTCGACGTTATGCTCCCCAACCTGGACGGCTGGGAGATCTGCCGGCAACTGCGCGAGAGCTCCGACGTCCCGATCCTCATGCTCACCGCGCGCGAGGAGGAAGGGGACCGGGTCTCGGGGCTTGCCATGGGTGCCGACGACTACGTGGTTAAGCCCTTCAGTCCTCGCGAGTTGGTGGAGCGGGTCAAGGCGATCCTGCGCCGCAGCCAGCGCCCCGCCCCCCGCCCGGTGCAGGTCCTGAGCTGGAACGGCCTAACCCTCGACCCCGAGAAACGCAAGGTCGCCCGCGACGGGCATCCGGTCACCCTCACCTCCTCCGAGTTCAAGATCCTCCAGGCCCTTTTGACCGCGCCGGGGCGCGCCTTCTCGCGCGAGGAACTCCTGCAGCACTGCTACCCCGGCGGCGAAGTCGTCATCGACCGGGTCATCGACGTACATGTGGGGAAGCTGCGCCAAAAGATCGAAGACGACCCGGCCGCCCCCCGCTACATCCAGACCGTGCGCGGCCACGGCTATCGGCTAAGCGATGAAAACGACCGATAAGGATCCCATGAAGACCACGCAAGGGAAACAGCTGCGCCAGCGCCTGCTCTGGAAGCTGCTCTTCTGTCACATCATCCCCCTGGTAGCCATCGCCGTAGTGGTGGTTTGGCTCAAGATCGACCGGCTGGCCGCCGACTACTTCCGCGACCTGGTCGTAGTCCACAAGGTATCCCCCCTCGAGGCCCACCGCGCCTTTCTGGACGGGATCCACCACTACCTGGTCTGGGGGACCGTGATCGCCCTATGCCTTTCGGCGCTTTTAAGCTATGCCCTGATCACCTGGACCTTGAGGCCGCTTTTGCAGATGTCGGCGCTCACCCGCCAGGTGGCCGACGGAAACTACTCGGAGCGCGTCCAGGTGGCCTCGCGCTACGAGGCGGGCCAACTCGCCAATGCGTTCAACACCATGGCCGACAAGCTCGAGGGGATCGAGCAGCTCAGAAAGAACATGGTGGCCGACATCTCTCACGAGCTGCGCACCCCGCTTACCAACCTGCGCGGCTACCTCGAGGCCTTAAGCGACGCGGTGATCCCCCCCACCCCTGACACTTTCCGGATGCTGGAGCAGGAGGTGCTGCGCCTGGTGCACCTGGTCGAGGACCTGCAGCAGCTCGCCAAGGCCGACGCCGCCCGCTCTTTCCTCGACTGCCGGGAGATCTCCTTAAACCAGCTGCTCGGGCAGATCATGGACCTGTACCGCCCCAACTTCCAGGAGAAGGAGATCGAGGTAACCTGGGACCTCGACGCGGGGAGCGACCGGGTCTCGGCGGATCCCGAGAAGCTTTTGCAGGCGATCCGCAACCTGGCCGACAACGCCTGGAAGTACACCCCGGCACGCGGCCAGGTGACCATCAGCACCCGGCAGGCCGAGGGGAGCATCAGGACCGTCTTCAGCAACACCGGTGCCGGCATCGCCGAGAAGGATCTCCCCTTTCTTTTCGAACGCTTTTTCCGGGCCGACCGCTCCCGCTCCCGCGACGCGGGGGGAGCCGGCATCGGCCTCTCCATCGTCAAGGAACTCATCGAAGCCCACGGCGGCCAGGTGGGGGCCGAAAGCGACGGCCAGGAAACCCGCATCTGGTTCAGCCTCCCCCTCTAGCCCCTATCCCCACCCCATCTTTACCAAAACTTTACACGCACGCCGTCTCCTTCTGCGCTATCATTCCCCCGTATCGCTACCATGGGCTCATTGAGACCGTACCTTTGTCGTTTAAATGTGAAAAGGTGTGGCCTCAGACAGCGGCGCGAGGTAAAACGCCGGCTCATCTCGGCACCGGTTTTCCCGGTGGCGGCCTTCCGGTGCGGCAGACCAAATCCATTAAGGAGAACATCGAATGAGCAAGATTCTTTTTGTCACGGCACCGTATCACTGCTGGGGGGTCCAGGTAGTCGGCAACTGGCCGCCGCTGCACATGGCCTATCTCGCCGGCGTAGCCCTGGAGACCGGGCACGAAGCACGTATCTACGATGCCATGAACAAGAACAAGTCGTTCGATGACATAAGGGAAGAGATCGTGCGTTACCAGCCGGACTTCGTGATGACGCTCGATTACCTGCCGGTGACCGGCGCAATCAGCACCGCGACCATACCGGATTCGCTGAAGATCCTCGACATCGCCAAGGAGATCAACCCCGCCATCACGACCCTTTTGGGCGGTCCGCACCCGACCTTCATGTACCGGGAGATCTTCGAGCCTGCCGAGAGCAACGTCGACTACATCCTGGTCGGGGAGATGGAGCGCACCCTCCAGCAACTCCTCACCGCTCTTCCCGAGGGCACCCCTGCCATGAAGCAGACCAAGGGGATCGCCTTCAAGCAGGAGGGCGAGGTCAAGGTGAACCCCAAGCAGCCGCACATCGAAAACCTCGACGAGCTGAAGCCGGCCTGGCACCTTTTGGACTGGGCGGATTACCAGTACCAGGTGGAGCCCTGCGGCACCATGGCCTCCATCCTCACCTCGCGCGGCTGCGACATGCAGTGCGCCTTCTGCAGCCAGCGCATGTTCTGGAACGAGGACTGGCGCTGCCGCAAGCCTGAGCCCGTCATCGAAGAGATGAAGATGCTGATCGAGACCTACGGCGTCAAGTTCTTCACCCTGATCGACGCCTACCCGACCAAGCACCGCGCCCGCTGGGAGAAGTTCCTCGACCTGGTCATCGAGGCGGACCTCGGGGTGCACCTGCTGATCGAGACCCGCGTCGAGGACATCATCCGCGACGAGGACATCCTGCACAAATACCGCGAGGCGGGGATCATCCACATCTACATCGGTGCCGAGAGTGCCGACAAGGACACCCTGAACAGCCTCAACAAGGGGACCAGCTTTGAGCAGAACAAGCAGGCGCTCGATCTCTGCCGCGAGGCCGGCATCATCACCGAGGCATCCTTCATGATCGGCTTCCCCAACGAGACCTGGGAGTCGATCGAAAACACCATCGCCTCGGCCCAGTACCTGAACCCCGACATCGCGGTCTTCCCGGTGGTGACCCCGATGCCCTTCACCCCGATCCACGCGGAGATGAAGGACCGCATCCGGGTCTGGGACTACTCGCAGTACAACCTGGTGACCCCGATCATCGAGCCCTACGAGATGACCATGGATGAGATCACCCAGGCGCTGGGGACCTGCTACATGCGCTTCTACGGCAACAAGATGCAGGAGATCATCGACCTCGAGGAAGGGTTCAAGCGCAAGTACATGCTCTCGGCCTTCATGCTGATGATGAAGGACCACGGCAACAAGTTCGATTTTGCAGGCTCCGGCATGCCGACCCACTTCAGCTTCGACGGCACCGATGACCACCCGATGCTCGCCAAGATGAAGGAGATGGGGAAAATGGCGGGGCAGAAGTGCAGGGAAAGCTAGAAGCGATTGACGATTAGCGATTGACGACGTGGTGGTTGATGCTGATGGTATTCCTGAGATGGGAGATCGCGGCAGGCACTACAACCGATACAGAAAAGAAAAAGCCGGATCGGGAGCGCTCAGCGCTGCTTGATCCGGCTTTTCGCTTGGAACAGAAAAGGCGCCCGTGCAGGCGCCTTTTCTGTATCCCTTGCCGCAGCTACGCTCGGGGTCAGCCGACCCGGCCCGCCAGCTGCTCCTCCCTCCCCGCTTCTGCAGGTCTCCCCAATTGCGCGACCTGACACTCTTCGAGGAGCGAGGAGAGCAGGTGGGCGGCGGGCTTGATCACGGCCTCGTCGGTCCAGTAGGCGGCATGGTTGGCGGGGTTCCAGGCGGTGAGCAGGTTCCCGGCGCTCACCTCGATGTCTTCGCTTACCGTCTCCGCATAGTTCATGCTGAGCGGCTTGAGGGGCCAGGCCAGGACGTCGTCGGCATCGTAGAAGTTGAGCCACTTGGCCCGCTTGCGCAGGTTCTGGGGGAGCCCGGCCGGCGGGAAGGTGATGCAGGCGACCGGGTCGTGGGCCAGGGTGAAGAGCGGAATGCTGCTTCCCAGGGTTATCAGCCCGGAGAGGGTCTCCATCCGCTCGAAGGCGGAGCCGCCGTAGCGCTCGGCCTCCTTACCGTGCTGGCGGTCCCAGATGTAATCGGAGACGAAGACCGAGCCCAAGGAATGGGCCAGTACCACCAGCGGCCGGTCTTCACCTCCCAACTTGCCCCGCAGCGACATAAGCGCCTGATGCACCAGGGAATGGATCCTGGCGTACACGTTGTTGCGGCTGCACTGTCCCTGCTGGTACCCCGTCGTGTTACCGAAGCCGTTGATGAAGAACTTGCGCAACTTGGCCCAGTTCAGGTCGTTCTGCGCGGAGAGGTCGACCCAGAGCTGGTTTTCCCGCGGCGAGAGCACCGGAGCCCAGTACACCACCTCGTAGGCGACATCGTCGCGGTCGAAACCGAGCCCGGAAAGCCGCTCGCGCAGGTGGTGGATCGCGTCGTGCGCAAAGTCGTCCTGCGTCTCTCCCATGCCGTGGATAAAAAGTACGCCCAGTTTCTTGTTCATAACCTTCCCCCTCTGCCTCACTACCTGGTTTCCGAGACCGGAAAGATTCACCGGCTCTAATGTGCCAGTACAATATACCGTGGCGCGACTGCTCTGCAAGCTCAGTGTTCCCGATTCCCGAAACTACCCAGCATCCCCCTGGAATAAAGGTCATTTCGGAACCACATCCCCCCTCCCTTGACGGGAGGGAGTCGGGGGGTGGGTGAAGCTGCCATCTGCGCTGACGTGGCGCCTTCCCCCTCACCCTCACCCTCACCCTATCCCTCTCCCGCAAGGGGAGAGGGGACCCAGGTGGATCACCTACCCGAAAGCGCAAAAAAACGGCGTCTGCCCTCGATGGCAGACGCCGCTCTCTTTGTCGTATCACTGTTTCTGGAATGTTTCCGGACGGCACACCAGCACACCAAGCGCAGGCCAGTTTGCAGCTAGCCGCGCACCGCCGCCTCGCTCAAGAACTTGAGCATGAGCGTGGTGGGTTTTCCGGTGAGCGTCACGTACTCCTCGATGGCGCGACCCAACAGGAACACCGCTTCGTGCCGGGCATCCATGTGGACCACGGTCTCGGCCTCGAAACGTGCGGGGTCGTCGCCGCCTTCAGTCTTCTTGCGGGCCGGCCGCAGGATCTCGAAGAGGGAAACCACCTTCTCCGCCAGCCCCTGGCGCCCGCTCTTCACGGCGTTCAGCTGCACGAGGATCTCTTCCGCGGCACCGGCCAGCGTGATAGCCGAAAAGAGGTCCCCCTTAACGAAGAAAAGTTCCAGTGCCGTCTCGATCTGGCACTGGGCGATCTCCTCTTTGGAGTACTTCCTGATGTCCATAGCTCCTCCCTGCAGGTTCAGCCTGGTGTCCGGTAGGTACGGAAATGGTAACAAAAAAAGGGCCGCATCCCGAGGGAGACGACCCTTTTCACTACTTGGAGACCGGCTGTTAGGCCTTGGTCACTACAACCTTCAGGTTTGCGGTGACTTCCGGGTGGAGCTTCACGGCAGCGGCGTACTCGCCCAGCTGCTTGATCGGCTCGGCCAGCACGATGCGCTTACGATCGATTTCGACGCCCTGTGCCTTGAGCTGCTCAGCCAGTTCCATGTTGGTGACGGCACCGAAGAGCTTGTCGTCAGCACCGGACTGGTGGGCGAGGGTCAGGGTGATAGCTTCAATCTTGGTTGCTACAGCCTTGGCTGCCTCGAGGACGCGGTTTTTCTTGTACTCCAGGTGCTTTTTGGCGTGAGCCAGAGCCTTGGCGTTCTTCTCGGTGGCCTCGATGGCGAACCCTTTGGGGAGCAGGTAGTTCCTGGCGTAGCCCGGAGCAACCTTTACGACGTCGCCGATGTGGCCCAGATTCTCAACGTTTTCCTGCAGAATGACCTTCATGTAATGCCTCCTAGCCTGATGTTTTTACAGGTTTTGCGGGTTTTTTGGGGCCCGGAAATCGCCCCAGAGATCGAAAATGCCCAGCGCCGCCACCGCCAGCGCCATGAAGGGCTGGAAGATCAGGAGCAGGACGACGATTAGACGGATAAAGACCGGAGCCTTGTAGCTGGCGAACAGGTGGCTCAGTACCGCGCACCCCTGCACGAGGTAGAGGGTGCCCAGCACGATCAGCACGTTGAGCGCGGCCAGGTGTACCTGGGTCTGCTCGACGAGCATCGCAAAGCCGGCCACGATCAAAAGCCAGATGAGCGGCTCCGGGTTTTTGTACTTTCTGAAGGCCCCCAGGTAGACCGGCAGCCTGTTGCGCGCCGCCACCTTGGAGACCAGCACCAGGTTCGCCATGGCGATCATGCCGAGCGCCACGGTAACCAGCGCCGGGTAGACCCTGACGATGAGCGTCCCGGCCTGGTGCATCGACTCGTTGAGCGCCTTGAGTTCCTGCCCAGCCACGCCGGCCTTCTCGTACATCTTGGCCGTCTGGCTGATGCTCGTTTCCACCCCCCGGACCACCTTGGCGTGCAGGTCGGAACCGGTCAGGTATCCGTACAGCCCGGCTGCGATGGCGATGCAGCACAGGTTTATGGCGACGGCATAGACGATGGAGCGGGCGCCCCCCCTGATCCGGATCAGGAATTCTGAGAGTGCCACGGCCATGATGCCGGCCTGCAAAAGGTAGATCACCGTCGAGGCCGGATCGGCCACCGCCGCAAGGAGCAGCGAACTGGCCACCACGATCGAGAGCCCGACCCAGCGCCCCTGCTTCAGGGCGTAGTAGATCCCGGGAGCGGCAGCGAAGCTGCCAGGGATCAGGCCGACGATCGGGAGCAGCAGAAACGCAAGAAAGAGCGCCGCCGAAGCGACGCTCCCCTTGATGACGTCCAGAATCCGCCCCTGCAACACAGGGTTGCCAGCGAGCGACACAGACTAGGCGCTTGCGTGGCTGCCCGCGATGGGGAGCAGCGCGATGTTCCTGGCGCGCTTGATCGCCTCGGTAATCTCCCTCTGGTGCTTGGAGCAGTTACCCGAGATGCGGCGCGGAATGATCTTGCCGCGCTCGGACACGAAGTAACGCAGAGTGCGGGGATCTTTGTAATCGATGCTCACCTGCTTGTCTGCGCAGAAGCGGCAGACTTTGCGGCGCTGAAACGGGCGTTTTTTGCGGGGGCCGCTGGTCGGCCTGCCCTGGGGTGCTCTTTCGTCAGCCATTGCTTATCCCTCCGTAGTAGTTTCGGCCGGAGCCGCGGTCACTTCTGCGGTCGCCTCAGCGGCTTCCTCGGTCCCTTCCTCGGCAGCCTTCACCGGAGCGGCGGCGGGTGCCACGACTTCGGTTTCCAGCTTGACGCTCTGGTAACGGATGACCTTGTCGTCCAGACGCAGACGGCGCTCCAGTTCGGCGATCAGTGCGGAGTCGCCGTCGAAGCGGAGGTAGAAGTAACGGCCACGGGGGTTCTTGTTGATCGGGTAAGCCAGCTTCCTGACGCCCCAGTCCTCGAGCCTCTTGAAATCGCCGTTCATGCTGGCGATGATTTCCTGAACCTTGGTGGAGAGCCCTTTCAGCTCTTCGTCACCGAGGTCCGGCTGGACGATGTAGATCGTCTCGTACATCCTCATGGTAATGCCTCCTCACGGTTATTGAGCCCCGGGTCCGGCCCGGAGCAAGGAGATACGGCAGGCTATGCCGTTCTGGTGGAACCACGTTTTTTACTACAGATGCTGCAAGTTGACAAGGAAAAACAGCACGGGCGGCGAAAAGCAGGGTTGATTCTCAAGTTGGCGGCCAAAATGTCAGAGCTGCCGCCCCCCTCACCTTACCTTCTCCCAGAGGGCGAGGGGAAGTTGGCCTTCCAACCCTTGCCCCCCGTGCCCCTGATCCCCAGCCCCTAACTTAGAACTTAGAACTTAGCTTCTACACATTGAACCTGAAGTGCATGACGTCGCCGTCCTGCACCACGTACTCTTTCCCTTCCAGGCGCATCAGCCCCTTTTCCTTGGCACCCGATTCGCCGCCTGCTGCGATGTAGTCCTCGTAGGCGATGACCTCGGCGCGGATAAACCCCTTCTCGAAGTCGGAGTGGATCACGCCGGCCGCACCGGGGGCCTTGGTCCCCTTGGTGATGGTCCAGGCGCGCACTTCCTTCACGCCTGCGGTGAAGTAGGTGATGAGGCCCAAAAGCTCGTAGCCGGAGCGGATCAGGCGGTCCAGGCCGGACTCGGCAAGCCCCATCTCCTGCAGGAAGGCCTGCTTCTCCTCCCCCTCGAGCTCCGAGATCTCGGCTTCGATGGAGCCGCAGATAAAGACCACGCCGTTACCCTCGCGGGTCGCCAACTGGCGCACTTCCTCGACATACGGGTGCTTCCCGTCCAGGTCGTCCTCGGCCACGTTGGCGACGTAGAGCACCGGCTTTGCGGTCATAAGGTGCATGTCGCGCAGGATCAGCCGCTCGTCCTCGTTCTCGGCCAGGTCCCGGGGCGAGAGCCCTTTCTCCAGGGTCGCCTTAACCTTGAGGCAGAACTCTACGTCCTCCTTGGCCTTCTTGTCGCCGCTTCTGGCCTGTTTCTCGGTGCGCTGCAGACGTTTCTCGACCGTGTCGAGGTCGGCCAGGGCAAGTTCGGTCTGGATCACCTCGATGTCGCGCACCGGGGAGACGCTGCCGCTTACGTGCACCACGTTCTCATTCTCGAAGCAGCGCACCACGTGCAGGATGGCATCTACCGAGCGGATGTGCCCGAGGAACTTGTTCCCCAGACCCTCGCCCTGGCTCGCACCCTTCACCAGCCCCGCGATGTCCAGAAACTCGATGGTGGTGGGGAGGATGCGCTCGGGATGTACGATCTCGGCGAGCTTATCCATGCGCGGGTCCGGCACCGAGACGATCCCGACGTTGGGATCGATGGTGCAGAACGGGTAGTTGGCGGACTCGGCACCGGCCGAGGTGAGCGCGTTGAAGATGGTGGACTTGCCGACGTTGGGAAGACCGACG
Organism: Geomonas silvestris; assembly: GCF_014193515.1. Taxonomy (GTDB): domain Bacteria; phylum Desulfobacterota; class Desulfuromonadia; order Geobacterales; family Geobacteraceae; genus Geomonas; species Geomonas silvestris. The sequence continues at coordinate 102,271 of NZ_BLXX01000012.1, forward strand.
ATGCCGCAGTTGAAACCCATAATTTACCTCAATTGACAATTGACGATGGACAATTGACAATGCGTGAAACTCCAATCGCCAATAGTTACATGCAATGGAGTGGTTGTGAACATGTAAGTTGCATACTCCAAAGATACTGCCGCAATACTCATAAGCAGTGCCTCAGGCTTTCGTTGTCAATTGCCAATTGTCAACTATCAATTGCCTCTCGTCGTCAATTGAGCTTCTTACTGTGATGAATACTCATCGCCTTGGGAAGCCCCTCCCTGAGAAGCATCTCCATGGCGTCGATCACCCCGTCCAAGACGTTCAGGAGCGAATCCGTCTCCTCCTTGAAGAAGTTGGACAGGACGTAGTTGGAGACGTCGCCGTGCACCGGCCGGCCGATCCCCATGCGCACCCGAAGGTACTCCTTATTCCCCAACTCCTGATCGATGGAGCGTAGGCCGTTGTGCCCGCCGTGACCGCCGCCCAGCTTGAGCCGGACGCTCCCGTACGGGATGTCGAGATCGTCGTGAATGACAATGAGATCGGCAGGGGTGAGCTTGTAGAAGCGGAGCGCCTCGGCCACCGAGCGCCCGGAGAGGTTCATGAAGGTCTGCGGCTTGAGGAGGATCACCCGCTCCCCCGCCCAGTTCCCGTCGCCAGAAAGCCCGGAGAAGGCTTTCTTGGTGACGGAGATACCGGTCTGGCGGGAAAGACGGTCTAAAACCATGAAACCCGCGTTGTGGCGGGTCCATGAGTACTGTGGCCCGGGGTTGCCGAGCCCTACGATAAGTTTTGCTGCCATGAGCTACCTGATTAGACCGCGGCTTCCTCAGCCTCGCCACCTTTGCGGCCCAGGATGCTGACCACCGGCGCGTTCTGGTCGTTGAGGATGACGGTGCCAACCGGAGCAGCCACGTCGGAAACGTGCAGGGTCTGGCCGACCAGCAGTTCGGTCACGTCGACCTTGATGGCCTCGGGGATGTGCACCGGCAGACACTCGACTTCCACCTCGTGCAGGGCGAAATCGAGGAAACCGCCGGCCTTCACGCCTGCGGAGGTACCGGTGAGACGCAGCTGAACGTGAACCTTCACCTTGTCTGCCAGGTTGACCCTGTGCAGGTCGACGTGGCGCGGGTTCCCTTTCAGGGAATCGACGAGCAGGTCGGACACGATGACGTTGGAGCCGTTCAGCTCGCCAGCGCCGTTGATGGTCAGGATGTGGTTACGGCCACCTACGCCGGCGATGGCTTCGGTAAGCTCTTTCTCGTTCAAGGAAACAGCGACGGGCTCGATACCCTTGCCGTAGACAACGGCCGGAACGCGGCCGGCTGCCCTCAGGCGGCGGCAGATCCCTTTACCGGTTTGTTCTCTCAGTTCAACGTTCAATACCTGCTTACTCATACATCCTCCGATGTCAACTTTGATAGGTGCGATTCACTATGTAGATGAAGCTTGTCGCTAGAAATTGTTATACGAAAAGGGAGCTGACCGACTCGTCCTCGTGGATGCGGCGGATCGCCTCACCCAGCAGTTCGGCAACCGAGAGGACCCGGATCTTCTCGGTCGCCTCGGCCCTGTCGCCCAGCGGGATGGTGTCGGTGATGACCACCTTTTCGATGACCGAGTTGTTGATCCGGTCGATGGCCGGGCCGGAGAGGACGCCGTGGGTCGCACAGGCGTACACGTTGGCGGCACCGTGGTCCTTGAGGGCCTGGGCGGCCTGGGTCAGGGTCCCGGCGGTGTCGATCATGTCGTCCAGGATGATCGCCGACTTCCCTTTCACGTCACCGATGAGGTGCATCACCTCGGCGACGTTGGGGCCGGAGCGGCGTTTGTCGATCACGGCCAGCGAGCAGCCGAGCCTCTTCGCGAAGGCGCGGGCGCGCTCGGTACCGCCGGCATCCGGGGTGACCATGACCAGGTTCTCCAGGCTGTCGGCGAAGCGGGTCTTCAGGTGGGCCAAAAGGACCGGAGCGGCGTAGAGGTTGTCCACCGGGATGTTGAAGAAGCCCTGGATCTGGCCGGCATGCAGGTCGACGGTCACCACGCGGTCGGCGCCGGCGGTGGTGATCAGGTCGGCGACCAGTTTCGAGCTGATCGGGGTGCGCGGTGCGGCCTTGCGGTCCTGGCGGGCGTAGCCGTAGTAGGGCATGACTGCGGTGATGGTCGCTGCCGAGGCGCGTTTCAGCGCGTCGATCATGATGAGCAACTCCATCAGGTGGTTGTTGGTCGGCGCGCAGGTTGCCTGCACCACGTAGATGTCGCGGCCGCGCACGTTCTCGCCGATTTCCACCATGATCTCGCCGTCGGAGAAGGTCTTCACCTTTGCCTTACCGAGAGGAACCTGCAGGAAGCCGCAGATCTTTTCTGCCAGAACCGGATTGGAATTGCCACTAAACACTCTGATCTTATTTTCCATCAACTTCCGGCCCTCTTTTTTTTCTCGTGTAATTGCATCGGAATGCCCTGCAGCGCCTGCCGCTGAGGCAGACGCCGGACCCTCGAAACGCTATTTAATACAATAGTTGAGGTTTGAAGTCAACCGTAAAAGCAGCTGCCGCGGGCCGAGAAGCGTAGACGTGGAGCGCCGCGCACCATCCCTCTGCTTCCCGGGGGAAGCGGGAGCAGCTCGCTCGGCTCTACCGGAAGCGGCCGGCCGCGGTTCGCGGGGAGGCGGGCGCGGCCTGAGGACAGGAAAAGCCGGGAGGATCAGCGAGCACCTAGTTAGTGGAGCTCGCCGCGGCAGCGCCCCTCGCCCATCGCCTCTCGAGGTCGGCATTGCTGCCGGTAAGCGAAGCACGGGCAAAAGTGCTTCAGTTTGTCCGGCGCGCTGTCGATGAGTGCCAGTGCCGTCTATCACTCGGACCTAGGGAGGCAAACCATGGAGCACCGGCGGTTCCACCGGATCAAATTCGCAGCACCGGGCGAGCTGCGCCACCAGGGGGTCAGCTACCACATCCGGTTGGAGAACATCTCCATGCGCGGAGCCCTTTTGAGCTCCCACGAGTGCATTATGATCCCCGAAGACGACTGTGCCACCCTGGGCATCCAGCTCGACGCAGAAGACGCCGTATTGACGATGGAGGTGCGGGTGGTGCACGCCTTCTTCTCGATGGTCGGCGTGGAGTTCGTCCAGATCGACGAGCGCGCCGAGGAGCTGCTCTTCCGGCTGCTCAAGCGCATCACCACCGAGCCCGCCAAACTCGAGAAAGAGTGGCAGGAGCTCCATGCCCGGTAGGCGGAGCTCGCCTAATCCAGTTGCAGCAGCTCCCCCGCCCGGTCCACTTGACCCGCGGCTAAACCTCGGTAACCTCTTCCCGTCCTCAAGCGGCAGCGGCACCTTCGCCCTCCCCTGCCCCTCCGCCACAGCCGCACCCCAGCTCACCCCTGTCGCACTGATTCCTTCACGAACCGCAGATTCCCCGATTAACGGCTTACCACACCTGACAGTGGACAATTGTAAACACGCAGTATAATCAACAGATATGCGCCGCCTTGTCGGTGAAATTCTTTCATCCCCAGAATCAGTGAGCACCGGTACCCGGCACAGCCGCCTGCTGGTGTTGTCACGCGAAATCAGCAGTTTACGTATACACTATATGCGAGATATGCAATAATATTAAAATACTTGATCTCCTTAGACTATTAGATTATATTTAACCTCCGATAGTGTGGCGCCCTAAGTCCGACTCACAACCACTGACACTGCCAGTAAGGGAGAGTGGAGCCATGAAGAAGAAGTATTTTTGCCCGATCTGTGGGAACAGTGAACTGACCAACATGTTCATCACCACTCCGAAGGGAAAAAGCATGTCTCTGCACCTCTCTTCGCAGGCCGCCATCCGCAAGGCATCCGGCCAAGTCTGCTGCATCGTCTGCCAGCAGACCTGGAACATGGACGATTTCCAGAAAGCGCGCGAGGAACAGGCCCCACGCACCTCTCCCTGACCTTTAGCTGACGCTCGGATCCGCCTCCCTCTCGGAACTGACGAGACAGCCCCAGGCTAAGCATCCGGACCCAGCTATATATTCAAAAATCACTATAGATTCTGTTACGCCGGTTTGCTAGAATGAGGAGGTGGAAGAAAGGACGAAAACGGAGGTAACAACATGTACACCACGCTCTGCGCGAAATGCCACGGCAAAGGCAAAGTCCTCACGAAATCCCGCCAGACAGGTTACGAGGAGATCGAGGTTCCCTGCAGCATGTGCAAGGGATCGGGACGTAAATAAGCCGTGACAGGCTCGACCTACATATCAGGATAAAAAACAAAAACCCCTGCCTTTGGACAGGGGTTTTTTTGTTGCCGCCGGGACGGGTTTTACAGGGTCGCCACAAAGAGGGCGGTCACCGCCGTCACCAGCAGCCGGTGGCAGAACAACCCGCGGCCGCTCAGCCCCTCCTGCTGCTGCAGGCGCCCGAGTTCCACCCAGGAGATGCGCCAGCCGACCAGGATCAGCGGATAGATGAAAAGCCGCAGGGTCCCAAGGTCCGGGGTAAGGCGGGACGCGTCGAACAGACCGTCCAGGCCGAGCGCGGCAAGCGAAAGGGGGACCAGCCGTGCACCGCCTTCCACCAGGGGGCGGAAGTAGATCAAAAAGAGCCCGATGGCGGCCACCGGGAGGTAGGTGATCCCGCTCGCCGTGAAGACCTGCTGCCAGCGGTTCTTCCCCCTGCCGGCCGAGGCCAAAAGGGCAAGCCCCGCCACCACGGTGAGGATCGCCAGGGCGTAGAGGTACTCGCGGGCACCCCACAGCGTGTGCGGGAAGAACTCCGGCCGGCGCCCGGCGCAGATCGGGGTGAGCTTCGCCGCCAGCACGACCCCGACCAGGGTCACCGAGAAGAGCGCCTCGGCAAAGCCCCGCTTCGCCTTGGCCCGGATACCCCAGGCCGGGTGGCGCAGGTCGAGCTGCATCGAGTGGTGCGGGCAGTTGCGCACGCAGTCCAGGCAGAGGATGCAGTGGTCCGAGGTGTCCAGGGCGGAGGGGTGCAGCCCCATGGGGCACCCCTTCTCCTTGATGCAGTCGTCGACCCGGCAGCGCGAGTGGCAGACGTTGTGGTTACTGTGCATCTCCAGGATCGAGATGCGCGAGACGAGCCCCACGATGCGCCCGAGCGGGCAGAGGAACTTGCACCAGCCGCGCCGCCCGATGATGAGATCGGCAAGCACCGTCGCCGCCAGCATAGCGCTCAAGAGAAGACCGGTGGCGAAGGCGCGGGTGAACATCCCGGTCCCCTGCTCCAGGAGGAGGATGAGCACCAGTCCCGCGAAGCTCAGTACCGGCCCCCAGCGCTTGAGCCAGCGGCTCGGCTCGTGCACCACCCGAGTCTTCACCCCGAGGTACTCGCCGATCGCCTCCATGGGGCAGTAGCTGCACCAGCCGCGCGCCAGCAGGAAGGCGGTCAAAAGGAGCGCCGGCCACCCCAGGGTCCAGGCGGCCAGGTTCGCCGGGTTGTCCAGCGGAGGCCCCAAAAAGAGGTAGACGATGACCAGGAGAAACAGGGGGACCGTGGTCCAGCGCAGCTTGCGCGGGTACTCCCCCTTGCGGGCCACCTGCTCGAGCCCGGCCACGGACAAGAGGTTGAAGCGCCCGCCGCCGAAGAGCTGTCCCTGCAAGGAGATGTGCTCGGGAAGGATCACCTCATCGTCGCAGACCACCACGGCGCGGCTTACCACCTGGTAGAGCTCGGTACCGTTTAGGGGCCAGTCGTGGTCCACCAGGAGGTTCATGGCGTCCTGGGAGAAGCGGTGCACCTTTTTGTGGTGTTTCGCATTGAGGGTCTTCAAGAGCCCCCGCGCCACCACCGGGATGTCCTTCTTGCGCTCCCGAAGCGGCATCATGTTCAGGGTCTCGCCGCTTAGGCGCTGGCAGAAGGGGGCGAGGAACTTCCCGGCCTCGACCAGCGGCTCCAGTGGTTTGCCGCTGGTCGCGATGATGCGGACCTCAGAACTGCGCAGCCGCGACTCGCCCCGGCGGCTGAACTGGCCGCTCTCCATGTAGTCGACCAGCGCCTTTTGCACCTCCGGCGCCAGGCAGTCCACGTTGCGCAGGATGATGTCCCCCCCTGCCGCAAGCTCCAGCATGCCGCGGCGCACCCGGCGCGCTCGCTCCCCCTCCTCGGAGACGGTGCCGAAGAGCGCGGCGTCCTGGGCAAGCGCCAGGTGGCCCGCCTCGGGGACCGGGCTCGCCGCGCCGTTTTCCTGCCCCAAAAGCGGAGGCGGGGAGGCGCAGTCCAGAAAGAGCACCGGGCAGGGGATCTCGCTGTGGTAGTGGATGAGGCGCGCCGCCAGGTCCTTCCAGGTCCCCGGCTCCCCCTGGATCAGGACGTGGCAGCGGTTCGCGCCCAGCCGCTCGAGGCGCTGGTTCAGGGTGCGCACCCAGGGCGAGTTGCCGGGGAAGGTGCCGAACTCAGGCAGCAGCTGCCAGCCGATGATGTTGGTGATCACCTCGCGGTGCTCGTTTTCCTCGCGCTGGTGGCGGTGCGCCCAGCTCCCCAGCTGACGGGCGAAGATACGGCTTATGTTGGCGTAGAGCTTGGGGATCTCGCGCAGGAGCTCCTCGAAATCGGAGCGGGTGAGCCGCGCGGCGCGCACCGCCGAAATGGCGCGCACGTCCGCCGAGCGCCGCTCGTCGGTCAAGATGGCGCGCTCGCCGATGATGCTCCCCGGTCCGAGCTCGGTGAGGTTCAGGACCTGCCCTCCCCCGGGGTTGAGCTCCACCCTGACCCGCCCTTCCAGGATGACGAAGAGTTCCCGGGCCGGCTGGTTGCGCTCGAGCATCACCACCCCCGAGCCGAACTCGCAGACCTCCAGGCGCCGGACCACCCGGTCCAACTCCTCCGCGTCGAACCCGTGGAAAAGCCGGATCCCCGCTATCTGATCGCACCCTAGTTGCACGCAAAAACTCCCTTAAGCGCCCCGGCAGAAGAAACCCGCCAGAGCAAGCACTTGGATGTTAGCGCATATCGTCCGGGAGGTCCAAGGTGTATACCATCGCAGGAGATCCCCTTCAGACGAGCGATCAGTATCCCGTTCCTCCCAGACAAGGCTCGCTGCCGAGCCTCCACGAAAAACGGCGAACTCACTCCTCAGGCTTCTCGTGGACGAGGAGGGGCGGCACTCACTCACCCGCCCCCACCGGTCCCAGCTATCCTCCTCACAAAAAAAATGACCAAGTCACAGAAAAAGCTAACGCCCCAGAAATACAGGCACAGACATTAGCATCAACTCACTTTTCTTGCCGCAGTGAGCACGCCGGGCAGATTACCTGACGCTTTATTTGTTGAAAAATTTTCATAATATTTTACAATCGACCCCTACGTAGGTACTGATAGTGAAAGAGCACATCGTCCTGACAGAAAACCGGCCCGCCCTCCAAACGGTGTCAGACCCGATTCCGGGTGCAGGGCCACCTCACCCCTCACCACCGATTCAAGAAAGGAGAAGCAGCATGTTTGGCCAGGACAATGTCGAAAAAAACACCATCGCCATGGTGCTCGCCGGCGGCAAAGGAGAGCAGCTCTGGCCGCTTACCATGAGGCGCGCCCAACCGAGCGTGACCTTTGCCGGCAAGTACAAGCTCATCGACTTCGTGCTCTCCAACCTGTTCAACTCGGGGATCAGGAAGGTCTACATCCTCACCCAGTACCGCGCCTTCTCGCTCAACAAGCACATCCGCGAGTCCTGGGGCAAGTGGACCGGGCTGGGCGAGTTCTTCGTGGCCATCTCGCCCGAGACGAGCAGCGAGAGCGAGAAGTGGTTCAAGGGGACCGCGGACGCCATCCTGCAGTACCTGCGCTTCGTCGAGTCCTCCAACGCCGACTACGTGGCGATCTTCGGGGCGGACCACATCTACCGGATGGACGTAAGCCAGATGATCAACCAGCACCGGCTGAACCGCGCGGACCTCACCATCGCCGCCATCGAGGTCCCGGCGAGCGAGGCACGCCGCTTCGGGGTCCTCGCGGTGGACGACGAGGGGCGGGTGCGCTCCTTCGAGGAGAAGCCGGAGTGCCCGGAGGCGATCTCCGGCTGCGAGACCTGCCTCGCCTCCATGGGGAACTACATCTTCTCCACCAAAAAGCTCATCGAGGTGCTCCAGGAGGCTAAGAAGCGCCACGAGAACCTGGACTTCGGCAGGCACGTGATCCCCATGATGCTCGAGTGCCGGGAGCGGGTCTTCGCCTACGACTTCAAGAACAACGTGATCCCCGGCTTCAAGAGCGAAGAGCGCGGCTACTGGAAGGACGTGGGAACCCTCGACGCCTACTACCACGCCAACATGGACCTGATCAAATGCACCCCCCAGCTCGACCTGTACAACTACAAGTGGCCCATCCTCACCAACCAGGGGAACCTCCCCCCCGCGAAGACCGTGACCGACAGCGAGGGGAACTCGGGGGTAAACCTGGAGTCGCACGTAAGCGGCGGCTGCGTGACGAGCGGTGCCACGGTGTGCCGCTCCATCCTGGGTCCCTCCTGTCGGGTCAGGAGCCACAGCCTCGTGGAGGATTCCATCCTGTTCGAGAACGTCCAGGTGGGGCGCCAGGTGAAGATCAAGAAGGCGATCATCGACCGCGGCGTGGTGATCCCGGACCGGACCGTGATCGGCTACGACCGGGACGAGGACCTGCGCCGCGGCTATACGGTGACCGATTCCGGGATCGTGGTGGTCCCGCGCAAAGAGTAGAAAACAGTGGACAGTTCCGGCCCGCCGGGTTTAAGCTCGGCGGGCCTTTTTCATTTCTGGAATGCTCATCGGAGGGAACGTGAAGATTCTGATCAAAGCGGCAGCGTTACTGGCAGTAGTCGTCGCCCTGGGTGCCTGCGCGACCGAGCAGGCGGCCACGCGCAGCCCGGCTGCAGACTACCGGTACATCTATAAGGATTTCGACCTGCGCTACGCCTGGCGTCTCGCCCCGGCGGCCGAAGGGCTCAAGGTAGAGGGGCTCATCAAGAACGTGCGAGCGCAGCGGCTGGAAAACATGGAAGTGCGGGTAGCGCTTCTGGACAAGAACCGCAAGGTGTTGGGAGAGGCGGTGGCCTTTCCGCTGCCCCAGCCGATCGACAGCGACGATTACCGCAGCTTCGAGGTGCTCATCAAGGGGGTACAGCAGGAGCCGGGCTCGCTTTTGCGCTTCGTGGTGAACTACGCCGCCTCGTCCAGCCAGGGGAGCTACACCTGGACCAGCAATTTCACGGTGGATGCCGCCACCGGTCAGCGGCTCGGGGTGCAGAAGAGCAAGGATCTCGACTGGTAACGGGGATTAAGGGATACGACCTTTTAGACCAACAGGGATGCATGGGATTAAGGGGATAGAACCCCACCCGTAAAATTTCTGAAGCGTCACTGAATCGCCACAAGCCACAAATAAGGGAGTGTTCCTGACCAACAGGACACTCCCTTTTTTATTCCTCGCCACGCAGATGGCAGCGACCTGGATCAAATCCCCTCTGTCTCCCCTTCGCAAAGGGGAGGACGTGACGCCGGCGGCACTGCCTAGATCTCCGGGGAAAGTACCTTTGTCTGGTTTCCGACAACCCTAGCTCTAACTTCATTTCCACGCAGCTCTGCGGCTGAATTCCGCGTTCCCCCTTTGCGAAGGGGGGAACGCGGGGATTTATCGGCAGCAACCAGGTCAAATTCCCCTCTGTCTATCCTTCGCAAAAAAGGCCGCCCCTCCACATGGAGGGACGGCCATCACAGTGAACGAAGAGGCTTGCGCCTGAGATACTGGTTGCTCGTGCTACCTGCTTGCCGCCTTGAAGGCCTCCATCACCTTGCGGACCTTGGCGGAGGGCTCACCCACGGTGATGAAACCAAGCGGGCGCTCCAGCTTCTTGGTGCCCACCACCACGACCTTCCCCGCATCGACGAACCCGGAACCGAGGCCGCCGATGCCGCTCGGGTCGAGGGCTACCTTGTCGTTGACGTCCTTCACGTAATCCACCGCCTTGGCGCTCGCCGCATACTCGGCGTTGGCCAGCACGGTCTGCTTGATGAGGCCGCGGGTCGCGCTCGCCTTGGCGTCGGTGTACACGGTGATGGGGAGGTCTTTGCCCCCCACTTCCTTCCAGTTCACGATCTTGCCGGTGTGGATCTCCTTGATCTGCTCCCAGGTGAGCTTGGTCACCGGGTTCGAGGGGTGCACGATGAAAACCACCTCGGACTTCGAGATCACCTGCAGCTTCAGGTCGGGGACCGGCTTCTTGAGCCCGGCGGATTTGGCGGCAGCCAGCGTGGCATCCAGCGAGGCCGACGCCATGGCCGCATCGCAGTTGCCGTCGATGAGGTCGATGAGCCCCTTGCCGGCATTGCTCTTGTCCACCACGAGCTTGATCCCCGTGGTCTTCTCCACCTGCGCCTTGTGCGGCGCCACCAGGTCGGTGACCACGCTCGCCGCGCCGGCAAATTTCACTTCCTCGGCACCAGCCGCCTGCAGCTGGCCCAGAGCCAAAACGGCGCCCAGGATAAGGCCCGAAATCCGGAATGCCTTGTTCATGTGTGTCCTCCTGTTCAGGGTGCAAAACCCTGTAGATTTGGTTCGTCCGGGTTTCCCTGGAAAGCCGTGCGTTTAGGTCCCCTCTCCCCGTGCGTGAGAGGGACTGGGTGAGGGGGAAGGTGCCATTTCATCGCACCTGGCAGCTTCTCCCACCCTCCTCCCCCCACCCGTCAAGGGAGGGGGGGATGCGGTTTTCAGGAACGTGTAGGATGAACCTTAGAATTTGCGGTGGCACTGCTCGCAGTCGTTGAAGACCTTGACGCCGTCGTGGCACGTGAAGCACCCCACCGGTTGGCTGTGGTTGTCCATGGTCATCAGCGCCTCTTTCTTGGTGGCGAAGATGGCGCTGTGGCAGTCGTTGCAGACCAGCCCCTTCGAGGCGTGCAGCCGGCCGTCGAAGATCACCTTCCCCTGCCCCGCTCCGCCGTAGAGCAGAGCCTTGTCGCTGGTCGCGCCTGCCGCTGCGGCCCAAAGCGCGAGCCCCAGAAGCGTAAGGCTTACGTTCGATAGTTTCATATTCTCTCCATCCCGTTCACGCGGCGGGACCCGCCCCTCAAGGCTCAAGTCCCGCCGCTTCAGGGTACGTAGTCGGGATCAGGCGATGATGCTCCGGCTCACCTTCTTCACGTCGGCCGTGCCGGTCAGGATCATGGCGACCAGGAGCTCCTCGTGCATCTTCTTGAGGGTCAGGGCGACACCCTCGGCTCCGCCACCCACCGAACCGCGCAAGAGCGGGCGCCCCACCAGCACGGCGTCGGCACCCAGGGCGAGCATCTTCAGGACGTCGGCGCCGTAGCGCACCCCGCCGTCGGCGAAGATCACCAGGCGCCCCTTCACCTTGTCGGCGATCTGCGGGAGCACCTGTGCGGTACCCGGGGTGTGGTCCAAGACGCGGCCGCCGTGGTTCGAGACCACGATGCCGGCGGCGCCGACCTCGACCGCCGCCTCGGCCTCCTCGGGGGTCATGATCCCCTTGATGATGAAGGGGAGCTTGGTGGACTTGGCGATCTCGCGGAGCTGCTTCAGGCTCTTGGGCTCGACGGTCTTACCGGGGAGCGCGCGGTTGGCGCGGCCGGCCGAGTCGATGTCGATGGCGAAGAAGGGGGCGCCGGCCTTCTCGATCAAGCGGATGCGCTCGATGATCTCGGCCTGGGTGCGCGGCTTGATCTGCGCCGCAGCCTTGCCGCGGTACTTGGCCACCGTCTGGAGACGGGTCTCGTACACGGAGAGCGGGTCGCCGATGCCGTCCGCCGCGAAGCCGATGGTGCCGACGCTCGCGCAGCCGCCGATGATCCCCTCGGCGTACTCCTCCTCGCTCACCTTGCCGCCCAGTCCCATGTTGTAGGTCACCCCGCCGGTGATCCCGGAGAGGATCGGCATGGAGAGTTTCGCGCCGAAAAGGGTGAGGGTGGTGTCGGGTTTCTTCACCTCGTGGAAGGTCTTCATCTTCAGGTCGTACTTGTTAAGGGCCTCCAGGTTGTTGCGGAAGGCCTTGCCGGAGTCGAGCCCCCCCATCCCCGGGACTTCGCCGGAGCAGGCGACGCCGTTGCACTCCGGGCAGACCCGGCAGCGCGGGTACATCTTCTCGCGGCAGGTCTTCAGCACGTCGGAGAGCTTCTTGGTGCTGCCGCCTGCTGCGGCGGCCGAGGCGGCCTTGGCCTCCTTCTTCACCTCCTCCGCGGCCTGCGCCTCGCGGCGCCCCACCGCCTGTACGGCGAGGACGCTCGCGCCCACCACGGCGGCGGTTTTCATGAAATTGCGGCGGCTGAACCCGGCCCCTTCCTGCTCGAGCGTTTCGATCATCTCTTCAGACATTGGCTTCTCCTCCTGCTGTTTGGTAACCGGGGAGCCTCCCGCGCCAGGCCGCACCCGCAGCCCGACTCCGGCATTCCGGTATCTATTCGCTAGCTTAGGTATAGCCCTAATGCGTGTCTCAGGGAAAGGAAGTGGCGCCGAATGGTGCGAAAAGGGGGATGAATGGCAGAAATCGGGGTTGAATGGCAGGAACGCGGAACGAGCTAAAGGGGGAACGAGCAAGGGGGCTTCCCCCCCCGTGCGGGAGGTTCATCCGGAATTTCCGGGAAAGCCGTTGAGATGGACCCCCTCTCCCGAGGTTCATCCTGAACGTCCGGGGAAACCGGTGACATAAGGTCCCCCTCCTCTTGCGGGACAGGGTGAGGGGGAGGCCGCCATCGGCAATGATGTGGCCCCTCCCGTGCAGACCGGCTAGCTGCTGAGGATCAGGCGCTGTTTCAGGTCCTTGGCGTGGTAGCGGCTCACCAGCACCTCGCTTTTTTGCCGGTCGTTCAGGACCAGTTTGCAGCTGCCGTTGAACCAGGGGATGATCTCGATGATCCGGCTCAGGTTCACCAGGGAGTTGCGGTGCACCCGGACAAAGGAGTACGGCTCGAGGATCGCCTCCAGCGTGGTGAGGGTGCTTTTCGCGAAAAAGACGCCGTCGGCGGTGTGCACCTCGGCCTCCCCTTCCAGCGCCCGGATGAAGACGATCTGTTCCGGGGCGATCGGGATGAGCTTGTCCCCCTGGTGCACCAGGACCCGCTTCACCTCCCCCTTGTCCGCCCCAAGCGCCGGCTCGGAGGCTTCGTGGACCGGCGCGAGCGCCGCCCTAAGCCGCAACAGCGCGGCCGCCTTGCGCACGGCGCGCGCCACCCGCTCGAGGGTGAGCGGCTTCAACAGGTAGTCGAGCGCCTCCACGTTGAAGGCCTCGACCGCGAACCCCTCGTAGGCCGTGGCGAAGACGATGAGCGGCGGCTCGGGGAGCGCCCGGATGATCTCCGCCAGCTCGATGCCGCTTAACCCGGGCATCTGGATGTCCAGGAAGATGAGCTGGGGCCGGCACTCGCGGATCCCCTGCAGCCCCTGGGACGGGGTCCCCGCCTCCCCCAGGATGGTCACCTCCCCCAACTCCTCCAAAAGAAAGCGCAGTTCGCGCCGGGTGGGGGCCTCGTCGTCGATCAGATAGGTCGTAATGCTCATGCCGCCACCGGTATGGAGAAACTCACCGTAGTGCCGCCTCCCGGCGTACTCTCGATGGTCAGGGCCCGATCCTTGCCGTAGAGCGTGGTGAGCCGTCCGTTAACGTTTTTCAGAGCCAGGCCGAGCCCCGAGGAGGGGAGCCGGGACCCCTCGGAGAGCAGGGCCGCCAGGCGCTCCGGCGGGATCCCCACGCCGTTGTCCTCGACGCTGATCAGAAGTTCGTCCGCCTCGCGCCTGGCGGCGATCCGGATCACCCCGCCCCCTTCGCGTGGGAGGATGCCGTGGCGCACCCCGTTTTCCACCAGGGGCTGCAGGATGAGCGAGGGGACCTTGCAGGTGAGCGCCGGTTCCTCGACCTGGTACACGATGGAGAGCCGCTCCTCGAAGCGCGCCTTCTCGATGGCGAGGTAGGCCTCGCAGTGTTCCAGCTCGAGCGACAGGGGGACCTGGCTGGCCGTGGGGCTTATGTTCTTGCGGAAGAACTCGGCGAGCTTCACGAGGAGCACCGAGGCGGTGCGCGGGTCGGTGCGGGTGTAGCTTATGATGGTGGAGATGGCGTTGAACAGGAAGTGCGGGTTGATCTGCGCCTGCAGCGCCTTGATCTCCGCCTCGGCCACCAGTTTGCGCTGCAGCTCGATCTCGCCCAGCTCCAGCTGGTTGGAGAAGAGGTGAGCCAGGCCGTGGGCGAGCTCCAGGTCGAGCCGACTCATGGCGTGTTCCTGCACCCGGTAGAGCGCCATCACGGAGCCTCCCTTCTCCCCCACGCTGAGCGGCACCGCGATGGCGCAGCGCAGCCGGCTCTCGCGGGCCGGGTAGCCGACCTCGTCGGTGTCCCGGGCGGTCACCACCGCGCCGCTCTCCAGGGCCCGGCGCACCACCAGCGGGACCCCGGGCGCGCCGGTGCGGTGCCGCTCGCCGTCCACCCCCTCGTGGGCGAGGAGTTCCTCGGCGCTGAAGAAGGCGACCGCGTCGAGCCCGGTCAGCTCGCGGATGATGCGCGCCGCGGCTCCGGCCGACTCCGCGGTGAGGCCGTGGCGCAGGAAGGGGAGCGTCCGGAAGGCGATGTTCAGCGTGGTCTGGGCCTGGTGCGCCACGACGCGGTCCTGGTCGCGCAGCACCGAGGAGATCACCTCCAGGAGCACCGCCACCCCAAAGGCGTTGGCGAAGATGCTGGGAAGCCCGATGGTGTGCACCACGTACTGCCCGGCCTCCGGGGGGCGCGCCAGCAAGAGTATCAGCACCATCTTGAGCGACTCGGCGAGCATCCCGATCCCGAAGGCGATGAGCGAATCGAGGTTGCGGCTTTGCAGGCTGCGGTAGACGACCCCGGCCAAGAGCCCGCTCAAGGGGGTGGCGATGGCGCAGGAGAGCGAGGTCACCCCGCCTAAGTCGTAGAAGTAGCGGTGCAGCCCGGCGATGAGCCCTGCGGCGAGACCCACCAAAGGCCCCCCCAGGATGCCGCCGATCACCACCGGGACCGTGCGCAGGTTGGCGATCGCTCCGTGCATGGGAAAGCCGCAGTAGGTCGCGAAGATGCCGGCCGCGCCGAAGAAGACCGCGTGCCCCGCCTTCTCGCGCAGCGTGGCATGCCCGGTCAACAGGCGCCGGAACGGCTCGAAGCGGAGCATGAGGAAAAAGAGCACCGCGAGGATCCCGAGACGCTCCAGGAGGTCGACGGAGAGTCCTATGATTTCGTCCATGTGAAGTCCCGTGAAGGAGGAGGCGGAGAGGCCGGGGAGGCCTCCAAAACCGGCCGGATGCGCAGCAGCGCGGACTATACACCTAATGAAGAACTGCGTCAAACGCCACCCTTCACGGGCGCCCCCCCTAGGGTAGCTGGCAGCCCCGACGCCGGTCCCGCGGTCCATCAAGCCGCTGTCCCGGTCTTGCCGCCTGTGCGCGACGCAGAGAGCGTAAAACGTTACAGGAGCGCAGTTCGACAACCGCCTTTACTGGATGAGCCCCTTCCCCAATCAGTTAAACCCTCGCCGACCTTACCACAGTAACTGCCAGGCTTTAACCTGGTAGGCATTAATAGAAACTACTACTGGCACGTTCCTCTGTTGGTCCAGAAATAGTCCTAAAGTTTCTCAAGATGTCGTCGATACGACTACAAGCATGACAGCCTTTGCCGGAACTGCAGCAACAGCCAGGTTCCGCTCTGCCAACAGCTCCGCCGCCAGTTCGTGCCATCACACGCGGCATTCACAAAAGAGAGGACAACAATGAAAAACCTCAGTATCGGTACGCGCCTTTTTGCAGGGTTCACCCTGGTCTCCCTGATTCTGGTGATCGTGGTCGGCACCGGGATCAAGAGCCTTTACACCAGCGCCGACCAGCTGGAGAACGTGAACCGGGTAAGCGACCTGAGCGCGAATGCGGCAAAGGTGCTCATGAGCATCAAGGAGGTCAACGAGGCCATCAAGGGGCTGGTTTTGGCGGACACCCAGGCCGAGCGGGACAAGCTGAACGCGCGTATCGAGGAGAGCCGCAAGAGCTACAAGCAGGCGCTGGAGTTCGTGGTCAAGAACACCAAGACCCCCGACGGGAAGAAACTCCTGGCGGAACTGCAGCAGGCGATCGCCGCAGGCGTCGAGACCAACGCGAAGCTCAAGGCGGCCACCGATGCCGGTGACGTCATGAAGTTCAAGGCGCTGCAGGCGAGCGAGGGGGAACAGATCCAGGCGAAGTACACCGCGGCCGCCAACGCCCTGCTGGACTACTTCGCAAAGCGTGTCGACCTGAGGGTCAAGACCGCGCGGGAGGCCGGCCAGAGCGCCATCGCCCTGATGATCGGGCTCGGGATCTTCGCCGTCGTGCTGAGTATCCTCACCTCGCTCGTCATCACCCGCGGGGTGCGCAACCCGCTCAAGGAGATGACCGACTCCATCACGGCCATCGCCGAGGGCGACCTGACCCGCCGGGTCAGCTACCAGAGCAGGGACGAGCTGGGGCAGTTGAGCGAGCACTTCAACAAGTTTGCCGCCAAGCTGCAACAGATCATGGTGCAGCTGGCCGGCGAGGCCTGCCGGGTCGCCTCCGCTTCCACCGAGCTCAGGAGCACGGCGCACCTGATGGCGGAAGGGACCGAGGAGGTGGTGGCGCAGGCCGGGACCGTGGCCACCGCCGGCGAGGAGATGGCGGCGACTTCGAGCGACATCGCCCAGAACTGCCACCTGGCAGCAGAAGGGGCCCAGCGCGCCAACCAGGCCGCCCTGGAGGGGTCGGGCGTGGTGCAGACGACGGTCCGCGTGATGGGGCTCATCGCCGAGCGGGTGCAGGGGGCGGCGCAGACCGTGGAATCCCTGGGATCCCGTTCCGACCAGATCGGCGCCATCGTCGGGACCATCGAAGACATCGCCGACCAGACCAACCTCCTGGCCCTGAACGCGGCCATCGAGGCGGCCCGCGCCGGCGAACAGGGGCGCGGCTTCGCCGTGGTGGCAGACGAGGTGCGGGCCCTGGCCGAGCGCACCACCCGCGCCACCAAGGAGATCTCCGAGATGATCCGCACCATCCAGTCCGAGACCAGGAGCGCGGTGTCCGCCATGGAGGAAGGAAACCGCGAGGTGGAGCGCGGCACCCAGGAGGCGGCCCGCTCCGGCCATGCGCTCGAGGACATCCTGGAGCAGATCAACGCGGTCACCGTGCAGGCCCAGCAGATAGCCACCGCCGCCGAGCAGCAGACCGCCACCACCAGCGAGATCAGCAGCAACATGATGCAGATCACCGACATCGTGCAGCGTGCCGCGCAGGGGGCCGGCGAGACGGCCGAGGCGGCCCACGGCCTCGCCGTCATGTCCGAGGAGCTCCAGGGGATCGTGAACCAGTTCAAGGTCGCCTAAGCCCAAGCTTTGTCTTCGACAAAAAAGCCGCGGCGTCCGGATTATCCGGCGCCCGCGGCTTTTTGCTGCCCCCACGTTTTTCCCGCCAACTGCCCCTATCCTTTACCCGGAGATTCTGCCATTCTACGCTGCGACAACACGGGCGGCCCGCTCAAGAGAGGCCCCATGAAAAGGAGACAGCAATGACGATTCCCGAGACCTTGCAGGAGATCATGAAGCAGGACGGCGTGGTGGCGATCGCCACCCTGGGGAGCGAGGGGCCGCACCTGGTGAACACCTGGAACAGCTACCTGCGGGTTTCTGCCGAGGGGAAGCTTTTGATCCCGGCAGGCTACCTGCACAAGACCGAAGCGAACGTGGCCTACAATCCCGAGGTGCTCATCACCCTGGGAAGCAGCAAGGTGAAGGGTCTGCACGGCCCGGGTGCCGGCTTTCTCATCAAGGGGAAGGCGGAGTTCCTCTTCGAGGGGGCCGAGTTCGACCTCCTGAAGGCGAAGTTCTCCTGGCTCAGGGCCGCCCTCGTCGTCACCCCGACCGAGATCGACCAGACCTGGTAACAACCCGCCGAAACGGTGGCACCCTGACGCCGCCCACCCGAACGAGATGTGCCACTGCACCACGCAAAAAGCCGCCGTGTCGGTCGCCTTTCCAGCGATCCGGTACAGCGGCTTTTTGTTGTCGCACTTCCGCTCCTGGCGGTCAGCCGGCGGGTGAAGAGAAAGACGCTGCGGGGGGAAATTCTGCGAGCTTCAGGGGATCGCTCTTACTCCTTTATGATCCCCATGTTCACGTAGATGGGGCGCACCACGGCGCGCATGGCGGGGAGCTGGCGCGCGAACAAGAGCCCGGCGCCCAGGCAGCAGACCGCTCCCACGAGCAGGGTCTCGCTGGGGCCGATAATCCCGGCCATGGTCCCGGCCCCGAAGCTGCCGAAGGGGGCCATCCCCAGAAACGCCATGGTGAAAAAGCTCATCACCCTCCCCCGCTTGTCCTCCTCGATGATGGTCTGCAGGATGGTGTTGCTCCCCGCCACGACGCGCACCGCTCCGAAGCCGGTGGCCACCAGGGCGGCAAGCGAGACGGCGAGGTTCGTGGAGAGGGCAAAGCCGGCAATCCCCAGCGCCATGGTGACCGTGGCGAGCACGATGGACCTCCCCAGCCCGAGCACGCTCTTTCTCGAGGCAAGGGTCATGGTACCGATCAGGGCGCCCAGTCCGGCCGCGGTCATCAGGAAACCGAAGGTGTGGGCGCCCCCCTTCAGGACCTCCTTGGCGAAGACCGGCACCAGCACCGTGTAGGGCATCCCGGTGAGGCTTATCAGCGACACCAGGAGGAGGATGGTGCGGATCGGGGTGAAGCCGAAGGCGTAGTCGAGCCCCTCCTTCAGCTCGTGCAGCACCCGGCGCCGCTCCTTGCCCAGGTGCGGGCTCGGGGCCAGCTTCATCGCCGCGAGCGCCAAGAGGACGGCGAGGTAGCTCACCGCGTTCATGACGAAGCAGATCCCCTCCCCCGCCGTGGCGACCAGAAGCCCCGCCACTGACGGCCCGATGAGCCTGGCCCCCTGCACCATCGAGGAGTTGAGGGCGATGGCGTTGCCGAGGTCCGCCCGGTCCTCGATGATCTCCACCACGAAGGACTGCCGGATCGGCACGTCGAAGGCGTTCACCACCCCTAAAACGAGGCTCAAGGCGACGATGTGCCAGACCTGGATGATTCCCGAAAAGACCGCGGCGGCGAGGATCACGGCCTGCAGCATGGCCAGCGCCTGGGTCATCATGAGGAGGTAGCGCCGGTTCCAGCGGTCCGCGAGTACGCCGGCGACCGGCGAGAAGACGAAGGTGGGGATCTGGCTTGCGAAGCCGACCACCCCGAGGAGGAAGGCCGAGTTGGTCAGCCGGTAGACGAGCCAGCTCATGGCGACCTGCTGCATCCAGGTCCCCACCAGCGACACGCTCTGCCCCGCCATGAAGAGCCGGTAGTTGCGCGAGCGCAGGGCGCGCAAAAACTGTGATGACTTTTTCGGCACCGATTCGACCATGGTACTACCTCGTTCGCGTCTTTCCGGCAGGGTTAGCCCCCCCCAGGAGTCGGAGACGCCTGTTCAGCCGTGGTCCAATTGTACCCGGCGGTTCGGGATTTACCGATGGCAGACCTATGACCTGCTGCTTGGACCGGTTGAGGCACCAAAGCAAGCTGGCTCATGACAAAAAAGGCCTGGCGGTCTGCCGCCGGGCCTTTTGCATCGTGTTCAGGTCTCAACCCAGGCGTGGTTGTGGTTCTGGAGAGCCGCCGCGCCAGATCGGCAGGGATGATCTTGTGGTCCGCCAAAAGCCTGAAGCTCTCCCTGCTCTCCTTCGGCAGACCAAGTTTCTCGAGTTCCCCCGGACAATCTTTATGAGCGGCTCGTATGCCAACGTCATTCGCTTTCCCCCTGGATCTCGGACTGCGCGTGCGGGAGTATAACCGAATACCTGCCGGATTCAAAGAAGATACCTCGATCTGCCTGCGCAAATCCCTGACTCGGCTCGACAGGATTTGAAAAGTCGGGCGGAAATGTGCTACCAATGGTTACGTCGCCCCTCCGCCGGTTTTATCGCCCCCGGAAGCCTCCTGCAACCCTCGAGAAGAAGTGAGCTCCATGTCCAACCACATCCCGCGCCTGCTCAAACTGGCAGGTCCCATGATACTTTCCACCTCTGCCATAAGCTTCATGCAGATCATCGACGCCATCGTCCTGGCGCGCCACTCGCGCGAGGCGGTGGCCGCCATCGGCCCCTCCGGCCTGGCCGTCATCCTCTTCCAGGGCTTTCTCTTCGGCACCGCGGGGTACGCCGGCACCTTCGTCGCCCACAGCCACGGTCGCGGCGAGGCGGCCGGCGTGAGGAGCTCCGCCTGGCTCGGCATCCACACCGCGCTCATCTCCGGGGTGATCGCGCTCTTCATCGCCTGGCCCGTCGCCCAGCTCTTCTTCCTGGCCGGGCACGAGCCCCAGGTGGCGCGCGACGAGTGCAGCTATTTTCTCATCTGCCTTGCCGGCTCCCTCTTCCCGGTACTCGGCTCGGCCCTGGCCGGCTGGCTCTCAGGGATCGGGCGTCCCGTCCTGGTCACCATCGTCACCTTCTTCTCCTTCGTCATCAACGCGCTGCTCGCCTGGGGTCTCGTCTTGGGGAACTGGGGCCTTCCCCGCCTGGGGATCGCCGGCGCCGGGCTCGCCACGGTTTTCGCCCAGGCCGTAGCCGCCGCACTCTACGTCTTCCTCTTCTCCCGGTCCGGAGGTCTCAAGGACAAGGTCGCGGCCCGTTTCCGCTGGCCCGAGCTGAAGAACTTCCTTAAGCTCGCCATGCCCATGGGGCTGCGCATCAGCGGCGAGCTTGCCGCCTGGACCCTGTTTCTCGTGGTGATCGGGCGCCTGGGGACCGTCCCGCTGGCCGCCTCGAGCCTCGCCTTCAGGATCAACGGCATGGCCTTTTTTCCGGCGCTGGGGCTTGGGCAGGCGGCCGGCATCCTGGTCGGTCACGCCCGCGGCGCCGGGAAGGACCACGAGGTCCCGGGGATCACCTGGCAGTCGCTTGCCGTCTGCGAGGTCTGGATGCTCGTCATGTCGCTTTTCTTCGTCCTTTGCCCCGGCCCCCTCATGTCCTTCTTCGTGGGGAGCGGCCCCGAGAGCGCGCAGGTCGTGGAGACCGGCATCATGCTCCTCAAGTTCGTTGCGTTTTACTGCCTCTTCGACGCGGCCAACGTCACCATCGGCTGTGTGCTCGCCTCCGCCGGCGACACCCACTGGATCGCCCGCAGCTTCTTCGTCTGCGGCGTCGGGTTCCTCATCATCCTGGGGCTCATCGACCGCTTCAGCCCGAGCCTCGTCGCCGAGTGGACCCTGGGCACCAGCTTCGTGTTCCTCACTGCACTCTTGTGGTTTTTGCGCTTCAAAGGGGAGCGCTGGAAAGAGGTGAAGGTGCTGCGCGAGGCAGGCGAAGTCCTCAGCTGAGGGCACTACCACGACGCCACCACCGTTATCCGGGAATCCTTTTCCTGGACCGATGAGTGGCATTTCCCGGAAAGCCCACCTTTAGCCGGCAAAAGAACCCTTACGTCTCCCACTTTGAAAAGGCTCATCCGGGAATGTAAGAAGCGCGGATCTGGTTACTGCCAACCACTGCCGGCAGCCCAACGTTCCCCACTTTGGAAAAGGGTGGACAGGGGGGATTCGTTTTTTGTAACCATTGCGGGATCCGGGTAAGAACGCAAAAAAGGCACCAGTCGCCGAGGGTCTTCCCCCACAGCTCTGGTGCCTTTTTGCGAACTGCTGCGCCCTTCCCGCAGCTACGCCTGCAGCTTCACGAACTCCCGGTACAGCGATCCTTCCTCGTGCCTCTTGGTGATCGACGCGTAGAGCTTGCCGAAGGCCTTGGCGGACTCGATGTCGATCGGGAAGTGCGAAAACGAAGACCCCGGAAGCAACGAAGCCGCCGGGGTCCTGGTCAAAGGTGCTGCCTGCCAGCGCAGCTGCAGGGCCCCTTGATCAGTTGGAGATTATGAAATCGTAGGTTCCGACACCCTGGGTCAGCAGGTACTCGGCAGGTTCCTGGTGCAGGTTGAGAACACGGTGCACCACCGGCGTCTTGACCTCTGCCGTCTCGCCCGGCTGCAGCACCACGACATGGTAAGGGTCGCGCGTCTCGACCTGCAGCGCGCCTTTCAGGCAGACGAAGAAGTCGTTCACCTGGCTGTGGTGATGCCACTCCGTCGCGGCTCCCGGCTCGAGTTCCATTACCCTGACACTGACATCAGACGACTTTACTATTTCACGTATAGCCACAAACACCTCCATAGCACATGCTGCTCGATAAATGATGTACCTATGGTATCGCCATTTCGCTCTAGAACTTGAGTGACTGTAGGATACCATTCCAGCCCCACAGAAGTCAAAGCGCTGGCCACCGGCACAAAGACAGGCAAGTCACCAGACGATCACTCTTTCAGTACATCCTCCTTCGTTTTGCCTTACCCGTAGTTGCCTTTCCTCGTTTCACCCCTCCGTGTACCTCAGTGGTAAGGATTTTAGCCTTACCGTTTTACCCGTTTTAGGTTTTTCTCCGTGTTCTTGGTGGCTCCGTGGCGCAGAAAAGGACCTGCCCGAAGCCGGACAGGTCCTTTTGTTTATGCGGTCAACTACCCTACCTGCCGCGGTAATAGCGCCGCCCCCCCTGGTCGGTGAGAATGAACCCGGTCAGGGCGCCGGCGGCACCGCCGACTGCCGCGCCGACGGCAGGACTGCCGCCGGATACGGCTCCCAGAAACGCCCCGCCGGCGGCACCGATGGCGCCACCGCTCAAGGTCCCCTGCTGCTGCCGGGTCATCCCGACACACCCAAGGGTGAGCGCGAGCGTCAGCATCATTGCGAGATATCTCAGAACTCTCATATCGGCCTCCTTACCCGGTCCCCGCTTCAAGAGCTAGGGCTCGGTCGAGCTGGCAAAGGGGCGGTCCGCTATGCCGGCTTTCAGGTTCGGCCGCACCAGCTGGGCCCAAATGACACCCAGCACCGGAAGATCGCCGTCCTCGGGGTGGTCGCGGTAGAAGCCGTCCACCTTCTGGATGATGGCGTCCATGGACACCCCCTTGAGGCCTTCGGCAAGTTTAGCGGTGAATCCCACCCGTTTGAGCTCGGGATGTTTCTGTATCACGTTCTCTTCAACAGTCACCACATGGCCGATGCCCCAGATAAAAGCTATCTTGGCATCGGGCTGCAGCATCTGCCATTGGGATCCAGTCAGAACCGGCATTTCCTGAAGGGTCTTACCCGTGTCCTCCCGGATCGGCAACTCGGCAGCAAAGACAGAACCCACACCCGCAAAGAGTGCTACCAGCGCCAGTGCGAGAACGTGGCGGGCCAGATGCTTTATCTCTGTCTTCATGCCCTCACCTCCTTCATATCTTAATGATCCTCAGGCTGCCATTATAGCAAAGTGAGCAGCCAAAATGGAAATCTTGGGGTGTTGTGTCAGTGCGGCGCGCTGGCAGATTCAGGGAAGGACGGGAGACGGCAGGAAGTGCGGTTACCACCCCAGGGCGAGCTTGAGGCCGAGCACGCCGCCCAGGACGATGAACATCGGGCGCACGATGCGGTGCCCCTTCTTGCGGCCGATGCGCGAGCCGAGGTAGGCGCCCAGAACAGAGCCGAGGGTGGACGGGATCATGAGCGAAGCGTTGCCGAGGCCTGCCGAGGTGTAGATGCAGACGGCGAAGCTGTTCCAGAAGAAGGCGAGGACGTAGTAGCAGCCAAGGGCGGTCGTGAGGGAGAGCCCGCGGGTCTTGGTGAGGAGCAGCGAGGTGAAGAGCCCGTTGCCCGAGCCGAAGAAGGCCTCGTAGACCCCGAGCGGCAGGGCGAGAAGCCCCGTCACCCCGCGGGAGAGCGTGGGGGGGCTCTCCTTTTGTCCGAGCGTCGGGTTGAACGCGACGAGGGCCGCGAGCCCCAGGATGATGCAGCCGATCACCTGCTTGAGCCCCGAGGGGTTGGCGCCGCGCACGATGAGCGTACCGGCGTAGGCGCCGGCGAGGCCGCAGAGCACCATGAGGCGGATGAGGCGCCAGTCGACCGTGCGCCCTTTCAGGTAGTTGCGGGCGGCGATGAGCGTCCAGGCGGCGCCGTTTAACTGGTTCGAGGCGATGGCGACCGGCAGCGGGAACCCGAAGGCGAGCCAGACCGGGGTGGTGAGCATCGAGGCCCCCGCCCCGCTCATGGCGCTTAAAAGCGAGGCAAGGCAGGAGACGGCGAAGATGAGGGCGAAGTGGCTAAGCGAGCTGATAAGAGACCTTCTTTCCCAAGCGGTTTGAGCCGCAGACTCACGTCGAGCAAACCGCAGCGAGTGCGAACGCGCGACCAGAGCATACCCCTTAAAAGGTCTACCCCTCAAGCTTTTGTTTTGCAGTCTCCGGGCGGGCAGATCTGTTATCGAGGTTCACCCTCAAGCCTTTGACTCTGCCTTTCTCCGCGCCCTCCGTCTCTATCTGGCAAGGTACGTTTTCAGCCTTTCCTTTCCGCAAGCAGCTCCGCGATCAACCCGCGGCAGCGGTTGAAGTCGATCGGCTTCGACAGGTAGCTGTCCATCCCCGCCTCCAGGCAGCGCCGCTCGTCCTCCTTCAGGGTGTGCGCCGTCATGGCGATGATCGGGACGTGCCCGCCGCGCTCCGCCTCCTCCCGGCGGATGGCCGCCGTCGCCTCGAAGCCGTCTACTCCCGGCATCTGCACATCCATGAGGACCAGGTCGAAGCCCCCCTGCCGCCACAGATCGAGCGCCTGCCGCCCGTTGCCGGCGAGCTCCGACTGGTAGCCCGACATGCGCAAAAGCTTCTGCAGCATGGCGCAGATGACCGGGTCGTCCTCGACCACCAGGAGCCGCGCCTGCGCCGCCTTGTCGTCCCGCGGCAGGCCGGCCGGCACCGGCTCTTCGGCACGTGCGCGGGGAGCCGGCGCCGCAGCCGCGACCGCAAACGGGATGCTGAAGAAGAAGGTGCTCCCCTCCCCCGGCCGGCTCTCGCAGCCGATCGTCCCCCCCATGCGGGTGACAATCTCCTTGCTGATGGCAAGCCCGAGCCCCGTGCCTCCGTAGCGGCGGGCGTGCGAGTCGTCCAGCTGGCTGAACTCGATGAAGAGCAGGTCCCGCTTGTCCTCGGGGATCCCGATGCCGGTGTCCGTCACGCTGAAAAGGATCTCGCGGCGGCCGTCGTCGAGCCGCGCGCCGCAGCGCACCCCGAGGACCACGCTCCCCTTTTCGGTGAACTTGAGCGCGTTCCCCGCCAGGTTGGTCAGCACCTGCCCCAACCGCACCTGGTCCCCCAGCACCGTCTCCGGCGGCTCCCCCGCGATCTCCAGGCGCAGCTCGAGCCCCTTGCCGCGCGCCACCGGCATGAGCAGGTGGTGGGTGTGCTCCAGGCAGCTGCGCACCGAGAACGGTTTGCGGTCGATGGAGAGCTTCCCGCTCTCTATCTTGGTGAGATCCAGGATGTCGTTCAGGATGTGCAACAAGGAGCGCGCCGAGCCCTGGGCCATGGCAAGGTGCTCGCGCTGCTCCTCTTCCAGCTCGCCCAAAAGGACCAGGTCGAGCATCCCCAAAACGCCGGTCATCGGGGTCCTCAGCTCGTGGCTCATGTTGGCCAGAAACCGGCTCTTCGCCCGGGTGGCCCCCTCGGCGGCCAGCTTCGCCTCGCGCAAAAGCTCCTCCCGCTCGCGCTGCTCCGTTATGTCCGTGTTGCTGCCGAACCAGCGGGTCACCCTCCCCTCCGAGTCGCGCACCGGGATGACCCGGGTCAGGAAGGGGCGGAAGACGCCGTCGGCCCCGCGCAGCGGGAAGACCATGTCGAACGGCTCGCCGGTCGCGATCGACTCCCGCCAGCGCTCCATGACCTCGGGGAGCGCCTGCGGGTCGTGTACCGACTGCCACCCCCACCCCTCCATCTGCTCGGGGGTGGTGCCGGTGTACTCGTACCAGCGCTTGTTGTACCAGAAGATCCAGCCGTCGCCGTTGGCCATCCAGCAAAGCTGCGGGATCGCGCCGGCCAGGGTGCGGAACTGCTCCTCGCTCTGCTTCAGGGCGGCCTCGCCGTTCTTGCGCTCGGTGATGTCGTGCATCATGACCAGGATCGCGGGCTCCCCGTGGTCCTCGATGCGCACCGCCGCCACCTCCACCTGGCGCTCCTCGCCGGAGAGCCGCCTGATCCGGTTCTCGTTGGGCTCGATGCTCCCCTCGCGCAAGAGCCGCTCGATGCGCTCCTGCATCACCGGGTGCCCGTCGGGGTGCACGAACTCGAGGGGGGAGCGCCCCAGCACCTGGTCCGCGCTGGCGGCGCCGAAGAGCGCGACCGCCGCGGGATTGGCGTACTCGATGCTCCCCTTGCGGTTGATGAAGATGGCAACCTGCACCGACTCCACCACCTTGCGGTAGCGGGCCTCGCTCTCTTCGCACTCCCTTTGCACCCGCATCTGGTTGGAGATGTCCTCGGCGAAGATCACGATGCCGCCGATGCTCCCCCGGGCGTCGTACCAGGGACGGATCTCCCAGCGGATCCACTGGGTGCTCCCGTCGGCGCGCAGGAAGGGATCCCCCTCCGAGGAGAGCACCTCGCCCGCGAGCCCGCGGCGGTGCGCCTCGCGCCAGGCCTCGGGGATCTCGGGGATAACCTCGTAGTGGCTGCGCCCGGCAAGCCCCCTCTCCTCCAAGCCGTAGTCGCTCAACCAGCGCCGGCTTGCGCTCAGGTAGCGCATCTCGTTGTCGAACATGGCGAGCGCCGCCGGCGCATGCTCGATGAAGAGCCTGAGCTTCTCCTCCTGTTCCCTCAGCGCGCACTCCATCTGTTTTCGCTGGGTGATGTCGATGAGCGCCACCACGACGCCGTCCACCTCCCCCTGCGGGGTCAGGTAGGGGAAGAGGCGCTTTAAAAAGGTCCGCCCGCTGTCAAGCGTAGCCACCTCGCGCTCGGCGAAGGGCTCCCCCGCGAGGACCCGGCCGGCGTCCTGGGCCAGGGTGGGCCAGTCGATCCGGCCGGCGAAGTGCCGGAAGGGGCGCCCGATGTCGGCGGGGATCAGGTTGAAGAGCTGGGCGGCGGCCGGGGTGAACCCCTTGAGCACCAGCGAGGGGTCGAGGAAGATGGTCGCGACCCCCGAGCTCGCCAGGAGGTTCGCCATGTCCGTGTTGGCCTGGTTGAGCTCCTCCACCTTCACCTGCAGCTCGGCGTTCAGGGTCGCCAGCTCTTCGTTCAAGGCCTGCAGCTCCTCCTTCGAGGTCTCCAGCTCCTCGTTGGTCGATTGCAGCTCTTCGTTGGCGGACTGGTACTCCTCGTTGATCGACATGAGCTCTTCGCTCGTGGCGAGGAACCCCTCGTGGGAGCTTTGCAGCTGCTCCGAGGTCGCCTGCAGCTGCTCGTGGGTCACCCTGAGCTGCTCCTCGAGCTGGCGCACCAGGGGGTTGCCGCCCGGGTCGCCGTCCCACTCGGTGACGCTCTCGGCGGCGCTCGTAACCAGGGGGGGGGCGGGCTCGAAGAGGACCAGCACGAGCTGCGCCGCGGCGGAGCCCCCCTCGACCGGGCGCACCCGCAGGTTTATCGCCGCGTCCGGATCCCCGCCGGCCTTGATCCCCTTGAAGACCACCTCCTGCTGTTCGGCGCAGGCCTTGTAGATGGCGGCGCGCAGCGAAGGGCGCAGTTCCTCGCGGGCCAGGCGCAAAAGGTCGCGGCTCAGCTCCCCCTCCCGGATCTCGAGGAAGGGCCCGGTGCGCGGGAAGACGTGCACCACCTCGTAGCGCTCGTTGACCACCACCCCGGGCGGGGTGTAGAGGTCGAGGAGCGCCTTCTGGGCGAGCTGCACCGGCGAGGCCTCCTCCGCCTGCGCCGCGGCGAGGTTCGGGCTGCCCCCCGGCGCCATGAGCGGAGCCATGCGCGGGAAGTGCGCGATGCGCGCCCCCCCCTCGCGGCGCTCGTAGATCTTCCAGCTCTTGTGCACCGTGGCAAAGAGGTCCCCCGTCCCGGCCACCGACTCGGCGAGCCCCAAGAAGAGAAACCCGCCCGGCTTCAGGGCCTGGTGGAACAGGGAGATCAGGCGCCGTTGCATCTCCGGGATGATGTAGATGAGGAAGTTGCGGCACACCAGGAGGTCGAGCCTCGAGAAGGGGGGATCCTTGATGAGGCTGTGGTGGGCGAAGATCACCATCTCGCGCAGCGACTTGTTCACCTGCCAGCGCCCCTCGCACGGGGTGAAGAACCGGCGCAGACGCGCCTCCCCCAGGCTGGCGACGGCGGCCTGGTCGTAGAGGCCGGCGCGGGCCTGCGCGATGGCCACGTCGTCCAGGTCGCTCGCGAAGATCTGCACCCGCGCGTTTTGCCCCTCCTCCTCCAGGTACTCCCGGACCAGCATCGCCATCGAGTAGGCCTCCTCGCCGGTCGCGCAGCAGGCGTGCCAGATGCGCACCGGTTCGTCGGGGGCACGCCCGGCAAAGAGCCGGGGGAGGATCGTGCGGCGCAGGTACTCGAACGGTTCCGGGTCCCTGAAGAAACTGGTCACCCCGATGAGGATGTCGTTGCAAAGCGCCTGGGCCTCCTGGTCGCTCAGCTTCAGCACCTCGAGGTACCTCCCGATCCCGGCGGCGTCGCTTAGCATCATGCGCCGCTCGATGCGCCTTAAGACCGTGCTCGGTTTGTAGGAGCTGAAATCGTGTCCGGTCCGCGCCCGCACCAGGGCAAGCACCGCGGCCAGGTCCTGTTCGACCTCGGAGGTATGGCAGGCAGAGGAGGCAAGGGCGCAATGGGAGCGGGCGAGTTCCGCGATCCGGGGGGCTATCTCCTCGACGGGGAGCACCCAGCTGGCGGCCCCGGCGGCGATGGCGGCAAGCGGCATCCCGGGGGTGTCGCAGCTGGTGGGGTCCTGTACCAGGACCGTTCCGCCCGCCTCCCTAGCCGCGCGGGCCCCCGTGGCGCCGTCGCTGCCGGCACCGGCGAGGATGACCCCGATCGCCCCCTCCCCCACTTCGGCGGCCAGCGAGCCGAGCATGAGGTCGATGGGGTGCGGCACCCGGGTGGGGATGAGTTCGGTGGGGTGCAGACGGATGGCGCCCGACTCCAGGCGGAGTTCCCGGCCGGCCGGGAGCACCAGGATCCGGTCGGGGGCAAGCGGCATCCCTTCCGCGGCGGGAGCGACCGGCAAGGCGGTGTAGCGGGAGAGCATGGCGGCGAGGTCGCAGGGGTCTTCCGGCACCAGGTGCACGGCGACCAGGTAGCAGACACCGCAGTCGGTGGGGAGCGCGGTGATCACCTGTTCCAGCGCGGCGAGCCCGCCCGAAGCGGCGCCGATGCCGACCACGAGGCAGGGTTTCGGGCTCTCGGTGGTGCCGGGATTGTCGCCCTGGGGAGCCGTGGCGGTTCGTGAGGATTTGGAAGCAGGGGACATGGCGGGTAACCTCGCGATCGGGATCTCGGAACAGGTACGCCCGGCTGGAGCCTGAGCGACCCTTGCGGCAGGGCGGCTTCAAGATGTGCACACCTTTACCACATTACAGAGATATAACCAACGGGAAATGAACAGGTTTTGTAAGGTGACGGGAAATACTGGATAGGGGCAGGAATTTACCTACAAGCATCATGGAGATCCGGGAGGGGGAGGAGCTCAAAGTCTCTGGCGGACGCAGTATGGAGGATTCGATTCTGAAACAGAGTGGGGAAAAGGAGGGAAGAGCCAGTTTTCTACGGCGAGATTTGAGACTCTTTTAAACTCACGGATGTTATCGGTTACGAGGGTAAGTTCCAAGGAACGGGCGTGAGCCGCGATCAGAAGGTCATTCGGCCCGAACATCACCCCCCTGTGCTCCAAGTCGTTTCTGATTTCAGCATAGTGCCGATCAGCATCGATATCAAGCGGTAGAACCTCCAGGTTATCGAGAATCTGCTCGACCTTCGCCGTCAAGGCAGGTGCCCCCTTTTTCAGAGCACCGAAACGCATTTCAGCGGCAACTACAATGCTAGTGCAGATGACCCGTTCGCCGACAGCAGCGATCCGGCGCATTACCTCGCCCTGCGGGTTCTTTATGAGGTCAGAGAGAATATTGGTATCGAGTAAGTACACAAACGGATTCATCACAGGTCCACATCTTCGAGCGGCAACAACCCTTCGTTATGGTCCGCCAACCCTTCCTCTGTTGGCTGCCACGTCGAGATAAGAGCAAGGAGAGATTTCGTTTTGGCGGGCTCGATAATCAACCGATCCCCCTCCTTACGAATCACCGCTTCGTCGCCAGGAAGCTCAAATTCTCTAGGAATCCGCAAAGCCTGATTTTTCCCATTTTTAAAAAGCCGTACGTGGCGTTCCACGACAGGATTCATACGTGCCTCCATATCCATCATATGCCTAGGCATAGGTCTAGCACAGTATCACTTTTGTGTCCACTGGTCTCACCTTATCGCTCAAGGGTGACAAGTGCGTTTCAGAGGTTCCGTGCTCGTCACGAAGGACACTTTCTCCTTGCACCCAGAAGGTCGTAAGGTTGCATGAGCGCTTCCGTGTTTATGGTTACGCAAGAGTCTAACCTAGCCACCCCTTTTACCTTTTTAATTTACACACTGTAAATATTAAATTATAGTCACACGCAAAAAGCGCCGACAAGGTAATGACAGTCCTAAGGCGGGGAGAGCAGTAGGCTCCGCGGCTCACCCAGGTGTAGGCGAAAAAAACGGGAACAACACGAATGATAAACGTTTACTCTCCCAAAGATGAGCTCGAGCTTTCATTGATCCGGGGCATTCTGGAGGCCGAAGGGATCCGCTACTGCGTCTTCAACGACCACTTCGGATCGATGCGCGTGGGTCCCCAGATAGACTTGCTCAATAAGAAAACCATCATGGTGGCACCCGAAGACCTCGAGAGAACCAGGCACATCATCTCCGACATCGTGGCGCGTTCTGCCCCGGCCGCGGACGACTCCGAGCGCTACTCACTGGGCCAGAAAATCAGGATGGTTGTTCAGACGTTGTTCTTCGGCTGGTTCATACCGGAGAGGAAACATCGCAAGTAGGCCCCCTAAAGAGGTGCACCGACCTGCCGACCAAGGCTACCGCAAGGAAAGGTGAAAAATGACCCAAAGATTTAAGGCTGTTATGTGGATGGTGGGACTGCTGGCCTTTTTCGCTGTCGTGGGATGTGCAAGCCGGCCAGTGCAGGTAAGCTCGGTGAACAAGATACTGACCAGCGCGGAAAGCCTGAAATACGGCAAGAAATCCCCGGCCGACAACTTCAAGCTGCAAGACGAGATCGTTTTTTACGTCTATGTAAAGTGGGAAGACCCTGCGCAGAAGTACGGCAGCCATCCGGTTGTCTGGAACTGGTACTTGGACGGCAAGCTGGTCTCCCGCGGCAGCAAAGACGTCAACTTCGACAAGACTCCAAAGGAGTTGTGGACCCATAGAAGCGCCTCCGCCCTGGGCGTGGGGCACTTTAGGGTTGAGACGCTGGTCGATGGGAAAGAGGTGGGATCAACCGAGTTCGAAATCACGGAGTGACCGGACGTGCCTGCGCGGCCCGAGACACCAATCGACACCTACTTAAGCGGGATTAAGCCGGAGCAGCGGGGGGTTCTCGAAGCCCTGCGCGAGCGGATCCGCGCCCTCGTTCCGGGGGCCGAAGAGACCCTAAGCTACGGCATCCCCGCGTTCCGCGTCGAGGGGAAGATCGTTATCGGCTTCAAGGCGAACCGGAGCGACTATGCGATCTACCCGTTCAGCGGCGGGGCGGCGGAGCGCTTCCCCGGGGAACTCAGTGGGCGCACCGTGACGTCGGGCTCCATCCACTTCACCCCCGAAAGCCCCATCCCGGACGACCTGCTGCGGCGCATCATCGAGTGGCGGGTGCAGGCCAACCGCGAGCGCGCCGGCCGCTGAACCTTACAGGAGAACAGATGCCCCACTTCACCCTGGTCTGTCCCGTCTGCAATTTCTCCAAAGAACTCGATACCAACTCCTTGCCGCCCCAAGGAACCAAGGTCACCTGCCCCGCCTGCCGATCGGTCTTCCCGCTGCAGACGGAAGAGCCCCCTGCCGACCCGGCCACTGCAGCGGCTCCCCCCGCGGCGGATGGCGAAGCAGCCGCGCCGGCCGCGCCGCGGAAGCCCATCCCCGAGAAGCCGCGCACCCTCACCTTCAGCTTCACCGGCAACGCGCGGGAGTACTTCGGCATCTGGATCGTCAACACCCTGCTGCGCATCGTTACCCTCGGGCTGTATTCCCCCTGGGCCAAGGTCCGCAAGCGCCGCTACTTCTACGGCAACTCGCTGCTCGACGGGGCCCCCTTCGACTTCCTCGCCGACCCGTGGGCCATCCTCAGGGGGTGGTTGATCGCCGGCCTGTTTTTCGGCGCCTACTCCTTCGCCTCCCGGGCCAACGTCATCGCCGCACTGGCGTTCATGCTCCTCTTCTTCGCCATCTTCCCCTGGGTCGTGGTCCGCTCCCGCATCTTCAACCTGAGGAATTCCACCCACCGCAATATCCGCTTCGGGTTCGATCCGGATTACCGCGAGGCCTACCGGGTCTTTCTCTGGTGGCAGCTCCTGGTGCCGTTCACCGGCGGGGTTCTCATGCCCTACGTCATCTACCGCCAGAAACGCTTCCTGGTGGAAAACAGCCGCTACGGCACCACCCCCTTCCGCTTCCACGCCGCGGCCGGAGAGTACTTCCGGATATTCCTCCCCCTCCTCGTCCTGATCCCGCTCGGCATCGGCACCGGCGTCGCGGTTGCGCTCCTGTTCAAGGGGGACAAGTTCGCCGCGGCGGTCCCCGTGCTGATTTTCGCCCTCATCTACCCGATAACCGCACTCTACGTGCAGACTGCCTTCACCAACCTCACCTGGAACTCGACCAGTCTCGGCAAGCACCGCTTCAGGTGCAGCCTCAGGGTGCGCGACCTCGCCTGGATCTACCTCACCAACGCCGCCGCCGTCCTTTTAAGCCTGGGGCTCCTGGCCCCCTGGGCCGCGGTCCGCACCCTGCGCTACCGCCTCGGGCACCTCACGGCATCCGGCGTCGGCGGTTTCGACGCCATCATCGCGGCTTCCCAACAGCAGATCGACGCCACGGCGGAGGAGCTGGGCGACCTGCTCGGCTTCGATCTCGGCATATGATCGATTCCTGCCCCGCAACCTGGTACGACGGCCGCACCTCCCGGGGGCGCGAGGTGACGGTGCGCCTTACCGGCGAGACGCTGGTCGTAAGCGGAGAACAGCTGAGCGCGAGCTATCCCCTGGCCGAGGTCCGCATCGACCCGCCCCTGGGGAGGACCCTGCGCGCCCTGCACTTTCCCGACGGAGCGTCCGCCGAGACCGGCGCTGCCGACTTCCTGGATGAGCTGCAGCGCAGGCAGGGGAAGCCCCCGCTGTGGCGCCAGCTGCACCGCTGGGAGATGAGCCCGCGCCGGGCGCTCGTCGCCCTGGCTGCCACCGCTCTCAT
Organism: Geomonas silvestris; assembly: GCF_014193515.1. Lineage (GTDB taxonomy): Bacteria > Desulfobacterota > Desulfuromonadia > Geobacterales > Geobacteraceae > Geomonas > Geomonas silvestris. The sequence goes on from NZ_BLXX01000012.1 coordinate 135,583, forward strand.
CATCTTCTGCTTCGTCAGGTTCGCGGTACCGATTCTGGCGCAAAAGGTCGCCTTTGCCCTTCCCGCCGCGACCGAGGCGCTCATCGGGCGGCAGACCCTGCAGATCCTGGACAGATCCGTCATGCAGCCAAGCAAGCTCAGCCGGCAGCGCAAGCAGGAGCTGACCGCCCTCTTCCGCGCCGTGACCGCGAGCCACCCGGAGCGGCAGGGGTGGCGCCTGGAGTTCAGGGACTCGAAGGGGCTCGGCGCCAACGCCTTCGCCCTCCCCTCCGGGATCGTCATCGTTACCGACGCCATGGCGGAGCTTGCCGAAAAAGACGAGGAGATGGCCGGCGTGCTGGCGCACGAGGCCGGGCACCTGGCCCGCCGGCACGCGCTGCGTCACGTGCTGCAGAACTCCGCCACCGTGCTCATCGTAGCCTGCCTCACCGGGGACATCGTCTCGGCGAGCTCGTTTGCCGCGACCCTGCCGACCGCGCTCATCGACGCCAAGTACTCGCGCGACTTCGAGCGCGAGGCCGACGCCGCAGCCGTCGGCTACCTGAAGCAGCAGAGGATTCCGGTGCGGCGCTACGCCGAGACCCTCGCGCGCCTCGATGCGGAGCACCACAAAGAGCGGGATGCCGCCCCGCGCCTGGGAGAGATGTTCGACAACCACCCGATGATGCTGGAGAGGGTGAAAGACGTGCTGGCCGCCGAATGAGCGCGCGGCGCGGCACAGGGGAGATTGCCATGAAGAGTTTGTTACGCACGGGTATGCTGTTTTTTGTGGTCTGGCTGGCGCTGTCGGGGGTTTCCTTCGCCAAGCAGGTATACCTGAGCGACGGCAGCGTACTTGAGTGCGAATCGTTCTGGCGGCGCCAGGGGCAGATCGTCGTGAAGGTGAACCGCGACGTGATGCTGGAGTTCGCCCCGTCAGAGGTCAACCTCCGCAAGACCTTTCCGCACAAGGCGAAGGCTAAGGGGATGAAACCCAAACGCCCGGTGGTGCAGAAGACCGCCACCGCTGAGTCGGCTGCGTCCCCCGCACCCGGGAACGTCGTGCCGGCAGCGGCACGGCGCGAGGATGCCCAGCCGGCAGCTCCGGCCGAGCCGAAGCACCCCGCGGCAGCCCCGCCGGCCGCCGTGCAACCAGCCGCGCCTGCGGCCGCCCCACCCGTTGCGGCGGTGCAGAAAGAGGTAGTCCCCGAGCCGGCAGCGGCCGCGCCGGAACAGGGTCCCCTCAGTAAGGCCGAGTTCGAGCGGCGCGCCAAAGAGAACGCCGAGCGTTTGGCGGAGGCGATCAAGAAAAAGAATCCCGAGCTGATCAAGAAAGCCATGGGGGCCCAAAAGGAGCTGGTGCAACAGCAGAGGCAGGCCAATGCTGGCGGACCGGGGGCAGCTGCTCCCAAACCGGCGCCGCCGAACTACACCTACCTGTTCCTGCTGCTTTTCTGCGGCCTGTTGACCTTGGTCTCCATGTGGGTGGTCTTCGGCAAGGCCGGCGAGGCCGGGTGGAAGGTCCTGGTTCCCCTTTACAACATCTACCTTTTGATGCGGATATCCGGCAAGCCCGGCTGGTGGTTCATCCTGCTGCTGATCCCCGTGATCGGTCTGGCCATCAACCTGCTGGCGATGCTGTCCTTGGCGGAGAAGTTCGGCAGGAGTCCCGCGTTCGGGGTGGGGCTCTTGCTGCTCCCCATGCTCTTTTTCCCCCTGCTGGCCTTTGGCGATTCCCAGTACCAGGACGCCGTCCCGGCACCCGAGATGAACTTCAGCTTCGCGGAAGAACCGTAGCAGGTCTGTCCCTTGGCCGGATCCTCCGGCCGAGGTTCATCCGGTGAAGTCCGGGAACCGCATCCCCCCTCCCTTGACGGGAGGGGGCCGGGGGGGTGGGTGAAGCTGCCATCTGCGCTGACGTGGCACCTTCCCCCTCACCCTGACCCTCTCCCGCAAGGGGAGAGGGGACCTCGTTGGAGCCGGAAATTCCAGGAAGCATCAAGAAGGTTGCTACCACCTCCCGCCGGCGCCCTGTTCCCCCCTTTGGGAAAGGTGTATAGACCGGAGACATGGGTGACACTTTTTACGTTGGCATGCCATCGACAATCCGAGGACTTCAGTGGGACGGGAACTCCGGGAACCGCAGACGTAGTTGCTATCAACCACCGCTGCCAGCCCAACGTCCCCCCTTCGCAAAGGGAGGAACGTGATGAAGCGGCATGCGTGACAACATGCCTGGCAGCTAAGGCAACTTTTTCTCGGAAGAACCTACAGCCGATCCGTCTTCTAACCGCGGCGCCCAAGGGAGGTAGGTGACATGTGCAGGAACATCAAGACGCTTTTCAACTTCGACCCGCCCGCGACGGAGGAGGAGATCCGTGCGGCGGCACTGCAGTACGTGCGGAAGATCAGCGGGTTCAGCGCACCTTCAGCTGCCAACCAGGCCGAGTTCGACCGCGCAATCGAAGAGGTTCACCAGGCGTCCTCGCGCCTGCTCCGCTCCCTGGTGACCAGCGCCCCTCCCAAGGACCGAGAAACCGAGGCCGCCAAGGCGCACGCTCGGGCAGAGCGCCGCTTCCCCGCCAAATGATCTAGAGCAGCGACCTGAAATAGCCATGCCCTCAATAGCTTCGCAAGCCACCCCGCCGGGGGAGGCGTTAACCGGTGCCACCGACAGGTGCACCATAGGAGGTGTGGACCATGGGAAAACGGTCTGAAGCAACAGATGATGCGCGGCGCCATAATCCAGCCATCGGAAACGACATAACAGGCCCTAGTAAAGCCTTTGATACCTTCAAAAATATCTTGATTACAGAGCTACACTAAGAGGTGTATGGCCTTCACATCTTCTTATAAAGCCCGCCGGCTAACTTTTCCAAATTGAACTTCTCCCTATCCCAGATCTTGTTTCCAGCTCTTTTAGGATTCTCCTGGTAGTACCGATTCCGCTCCTCGAAATGCCTAGCCATAGCATCCTGCATCTCTCTAGCCGAGGCATAATTACTGTTGCAGATTACAGCCCGCTTCATGCCACAGAAAACAGCTTCGATGACGTTCAAAAACTGCGAATTCGCAGGCAAAGGGACAATTTCAATAGTAGGGCTAGCCTGCTGATTATTATGGTTAGAAATCCAGGATCTTACCATTCTGGAGGAGTGCATTCCAAGGGCATCCCATGTCAGATAGATCTTAGAGCACATGCTATAATCCGCCGCGAGCTTTTCCAACAAAGAGACTAGTGCTTCGCTGCCTTTATTATCTGTGAATAGCCAGGTAATCTGGTTCGACAACGCTTCGAGAGCTGCAACAAATTGCACCTTTCCCCTAGATGTCTGATGTTCTGGGATTATGTCCGTTTCGTTTGGAGGGGTTAACTTCCTTCCGCCATACTTCTTCACCCTATAAGGCCCCACCTCATCTACAAAAAAAAACCGCTCCCCCGGCGAGAGTCCGTTTAATGTGTGGAGGACACGCTCCACTTTCGATTTATATCCTGGATCTGGGCTTGTTAACACCTTTCTGGCATGCTGCCAACTATAGCCTGTATGCTTGATTGTGGCCTGGACGATACCTTTTGAGATACCATCCCCATACTCACTCTTATAGGCCTCCGCGATCGTACCGTAGGTCCAACTGCTTCTATTAATTCCGTAAACAGATGGCATCTTGTGGAGAATGTCTATGACTCTCGTACTTCTCACCTCTCTGGCATCTATTCGAGCTTGGCTGAAGGGCTTAGTCAGGATGAAATCAAGGCGCTTAGCGTTGAAGTCTCGGTGCCATCTATAGATGGTTCGCTCAGCGGCGTTTGTCTCCAGGCCAACATCAAGCATGGTCCGGCCAGCGTCCATCATTAATATTGCAGTTGCTTTGGCACTATGTTTTTTATGATTTCTAGACCTATAAAGTTCCAGGCGATATTTTTCCTCTTTACTCAGGGGTGGAGTAAATTTGAGAGAACCTTTCTCCTCAGATAAGTCACAGAGCCTTTTGAATGCGTGAGCAAAAGAGGCTTTCACATCGGGTGCTATCAGTGGACTTGCCGCGATTACCTTACCCAGCTCCCCCAAAGATGCTGAAGATCTTCCCGCAACTATATCAAGGGTAACGGATATTGTGTATTTATGACGTTTTTGTGCTTTCTGAGGCACCGAACTGGTGCCTTGACTCCTCTGGCCATACTTTGGAACCAACCCCTCAATTCCTCTCTCTTTGTATGCCCGTAGCCAATTGTAAAAAGTCCTCTGTGGAACGTTCTTTATGGCGCAGTATTTTTTAGTCGCCTTATGGACAGCGAAGTGACTTCCCTCGAGGTTAGCTTCGTGCTTGAGAAATATATCCAAGTATTCTTTAAGGAGTAGAAAATGAGTCTCCGCACGTATCCTTTGAAAGTCTGGAAGATTTCTTATCTCCTCCATTTCAACGCAGTACCTGATTCTAGGATCCATAAAAAAAGCCTCCCTTGAATTAGCGGAGGCATTATAACGGCTTAGAGTGAATTTACAAAGGTCATTGTTCTCATGGCACCGTTGTCATTGCAGAGAAGAAGTCTCCGCGAGGGATCATGGTGATGCGCGTGTTTATGCTACTGGTGCGGCTATTTACTCTCCCTGCCGAATCAATCTGTAGATCGATGTGGATGTCGTTTTTCTCCTCCTTTTTCCATGGGGCACGAAAAGACCAATTGTCGGGGTGCTGGTCTGCGTTGAACTCCCCGCTTCCGCCCGAAAGCTTATCTAGATATGAGCCGGTGTAATAAGCCGGAATGGTTGCCAGAGAGTAGATCCCCATCTTGTTGAGCCAAGGTAAGATCCTACCGGCCGTCTTTACGGTCTCCGCATTTGCTGCGGGTCCAGGACCTGAAACGCCTAGATCGGAAAAGCTACCCGGCCAGTTGGTGACAAAAACGGGAGTTACCCCCGTAGCAGCCTCTACGGCCTTACCTTCCGCAAGCCCCACTCCGAGCGAAGCGAAAGAGGTTCCTCTCAGTCCCTTGAACACCTTACTGCCGAACTTTCCCGCCTTTACCAGGTTATATAGTCCGTATCCGCCTAGCACTCCGGAGATGCCGGCAAGACCATAAGAGGTGGTCTTGGCCAAGCTAGGGTGAGCCTCGTTGATCTCCCCGATCTTTGCGACGATTTCGTTCAGGTCCTTCAGCACTTCCGTCATAGGTGCGAGCATCGGGTCGAAGATGGTAGCCAGCGTGGTTTTGGAGGTACCCCCCAGGGCGGTGACCGTAGCCGAGAAGCCCTTGAGCCGCTCAGTCATCTTGTCTTCGGCGCTAGCAACCTCGAGGACCTTACCCTTGACAAATTCCCAGGAACCAGTGCCCGTCGGCATGAGGTTGAGAGCAGCTAGACCACCCTGCTCACCAAAAATCTTTTGAAGAAGAGTCAACCTCATTTTCCTGTTGTAGCTACCAAGTGACGAACGGAGGCTTTTAATTATTTCATGAGTCGGTAAAAGCTCCCCCGACTTGTCCCAAAATTCTAACGGCGCCTTCCCTTTGCGCGCCAAATCACGATTCATAGCGGCCATATAGCGTTTAGAAATACGGGTTGCACCGGTAAGTCTCTCATAGAAATCCTTGAGACCGACACCTGCATGAGAACCGAGCTGCCCCTGCTCGCCTAAAACTGCAAGACCCGTCAGCATGTCCTTCCATGGTACCCCATAAGCATTGGTATAAGGCGCAGCATAGGGAAGCGCTGCTTCAAGCTGTGGCATCTTCATACGCCCGCTCATAACATGTTTCTGAATCTCGTCGGATAGCTCGCCGTAATCTTTTCCCTTAAGGTGATAGGGAACTCCGACGCCAAGCATGATGCCCGCTGTAGTTTCGGGAGCTGTCTTGGTGATGGTTGCAAGCACCATTGCGGCGCGCGCTGCGCCCTTACCTATTACGTCTTGGAACTCGACCCCCGAAGTCATCAATTCTCTTTGAGTATTCACTACGTCAACGGCAGAGAACGGAGTGATTTTTTGCAAGTCGACCGCGGTGGAGCGCACCTGCTGCAATTCCCTCCCAAGGGTGTTGGCGTCTTTGCCTGAGCGCAAAAGGCTCATTCGGACATCGATCATCGATTCCTGAAGGTCTGCGGCGGCCCCCACTCCCGGCTTCATCTTGTTGACGGTGTAGTTAGCGATGGCGAGGGCCTTAAGGCCCCGAGTAGCATGGCGCTCCATTAGCTCAAAGTTCCTAGCGGCTTCCTTGCCGGCAACTCCAAGTTGTTGAATATTAGCTTTGGCACGCGAGGCAACCCCGGAGAGGAGATCTACCATAGTAAGCTGCATTGCTAAACGGAAAGTATCACCCATTATTGCACCTCTAAAAGTTTTCGGCCTTTTGACTCAGTGTTATTGACTGCGCCAGTTCAGATATAGGTTTTATGTAATCATCAGGAGTTATGATCCAGTGAAATTCGCACAGGATATCGTTATCTTGGGTGTAAAACCAGACATTAAAAAAGCTAAGGTCTTCAGTCGAATTGGCGTTCCACCCATAGATCCTAACAAAATTCCCATTGGCGACCGAGATCTCAGCTAGGGAAACCAGATAGTCCAATACAGTGATTCCCGGATAGTAAGTTGACGCTTGCTGTACCTTTCTGATTGCTCTTCGCAATTCCGGTCTCGACTCGGTTTTACCGGAAGGGTCATCTGCAAGACCATAATCTGCGGAAGTCTCGAAAAAATGCGTGCTTTTTTGCCCCATAGTTTTCTCCCGTCATAATTGCAAGAGGGGGGCAGCGCGTAGCTGGGGACCTCTCGACACAATCCCAGGTGGATCATTGACCCGAACCGGTCACCACGAGCCCCTCCGAAGGAGAAGAAGGGCTGATTCATCGCCTATGACCCACCTACCTCGGCAATGAACCTGAAGCAGCTTGAACCGTTAGAGGTTCAAGCCAAGATCCTTTATGCGCTGTTCGATATCAGCCAGAGCGGCCAAGGGGTTAAAGGAGGTTCTGGAAATCATCAGGCCCGTGCCTCTACCACTCTCCTGTCCAGCAAAAGCCTTTAAATCAAAGACGGGGACTTCGGGGCATCTCGGATAGAAGCCCAGCACCTTCTGACCCGGCGCAAGTTTGTTTATGAGGGCGTCCAGTCCCAGGAGCCTCATGTAACCTTCCTTGAGTTCCTGGCCAGCTTTGACGAATTCGGCGCCGGCGCTTTCCGCCTCGGCTTTGAGGAAGTGGAGCAGGAGAGCCTGTCCGGTCTGTTTCAGGTCGGTAAGCGTGGCTTTTTCGCTCTCTAGCTTAAGGCTGAGGCCTTTGATGCACTGGTCAGCGTCAGCAACCCTTTTGCTGCACAAGCTCCTGTCCATCTCCTGGAGCTGGATCTCTCTTTCGACCTCACCCAGCTGCTCCGCAACATCGATCCCCATGGCAGCGTCCGCAAGCAGACTTTCGCGGCGCTGGGAAATCTCCTCCAGGTTGGGGCCGGAATTCTGCGATATCATCTGGCTCTGCTCCTGAATGGCCTTTTCGAGTGCATTGACCCTGATTGTGGAGGAAGCGACCATCATCTGATGGTCTTTTACTTCTGCAAGACTTGCTGAGAAGGTAAAGGCGTTGAGTCTGGTCTGAAGGTCGGAAAGCTCTGCACGTAGACGGCCCTCCAACTCTGCGGCCGACATCGCTGCCGCAGAGGACTCCTGAAGATTTTCCTTCAAAGCCTTGAGATCCTCACCGTCCCTCCCCGTGATGTCCTGCTCTATGCCGCCCCTACGATGAATGAAGCTCTCCAGCCGAGTGCGAGCATCAGCCGCCTTGATCTTCAGGGCCTGCACGTCCCCCACCTGGTTGAGCTCCTGGGTTATTGCTGCGATCCGTTGTCTCATCGCCTGTTCGCTAGCAATCCTCTCCAAGGCCGATCCTTGCTCTTTTTCCGATTTCTTCATTTTGTCTCCTTTGTTTGATGAGCCCTTTGGCTAAACCTTCAGCGATTTTACAGTCGCCCCGAGGGGAGCGGCAGCGCCTCCATGAATACCTTTTCCGTGATGCCGAGGTCCTTGCACACTCCCTTTTGATGAGGCAGCAGTGTTTCGATCATGGCGGCTGCAACGGGATCGCTCTGCGCCTCAGAGGACATTGCCTGCATGAATTCCAGTTCGGTGAGGCCAAGGATCTCACACACTTGCCTTTGGACTTCGGTAAAAGAATCTTGACCCTCCGCATTCCGGGCTACCTTGACACCGCCTGTCCGTGCGTCCTCCATTCGCTCCAGAGTTACTCCTAAATTTTGCATAACTACAACTTCCACTGATGTGAGCATTAATTTCCACCTCCATCTAGCTATTTATGTCTTTAATGTTTGTGTTACTCGCCTCTTAGCTTCTTCCCTCCGCTGCTCCCTTACTTTCTTAAGGATGTCGTAAATTTGCCTCGGTGTGATGTTATGCTTTGCTGCCAGTTCCCTATGAGATGCACCATTCTTGAACGATGTGTAAATTTCTGCATTTCTCTCTAATATTGTGTTACCTATCATCGTAGGAATGTAAATATTAGAAATGCCCGCCCAACAATGGGCCAAGTGCTTGTATATTTTAGTTCCGATGACCATAGCCAGTTGCTGATGCACCCCGTAACGGCAAAGACCTTCTATGACCTCGGTTTCTATGTCTTCAAGAAATTCTTGGCCAAAGGCCCGATGTTTTTCGTTTCCTGAAGGTGAGTTGGTAGTAGAGCTTACTCTCCTCTGAGAATCCAATCGAATCTGCTCTCTGGTTTTATGAAGGATTTTACCTATATCCAATACGGACAGGCCATGTTTACATGCAAGGTTTTGGCAACTCCTCCCGTTTTTATACTCTGCGTAAATGTCTATATTTCTCAGATTATTTTTTTTGCTCAGTTTTTTAGGGATGTAAATAGCCATGCCACCCCATTGGTGCATCAAATGTTCCGAGACTCCTTCTACTATAGCTATCGCTGATTCCTTCTTAATACCTTCAAGACAGAGTAGTCGCGCAATTTGAAATTTCAGATCCGTCAAGAACGCTTCCCCGACAGCTCCTTGCTTAGCACGTCCGTTAAACCTTTCAGTTGCCATTATTCCCTCGCTTTTTGCCCAATCTGACGATCCCCGCCGATGTAGTCCTACGATCCTGCTCTACTTATTTATTCGGTTCCATGAGTACCCCGGCGAGGTGCGCCAACTGCAAGAAAAACAGCGATATACCTCCTCGTCCCTCTGATCAAACTGACGCTCCGGCGCGTGGATCATATACCCTCCGCATTTTCGGCAACGTCCGATGTAAACGGCGACTTTTCTTGGTTTATGGGCATTTAAGCACTTGGTAAAGCTTTGCGAAAGAGGGGCAGATATAGGCTGAGACTCCTGAAATTCAGGAAACAGAACTGACAGCAGGTCGTCAAGTTCGTCTTCATCAATGAGGCTGTCACCTAGGTCGTCACTATGATAACCAGCTTGCGTTTGCGAGTAATTGCTATCCTCGTGTTGGAGTTGGTCCAAAGCAAAGATCTCTTCCAGGGTCTGTTGTAAGGAACGAGTAAGAGCAACCTCTATTGGCTGTGCCTGATCATGCAGGCCGTTACAACCTTTGCAGCGCAGATCACCAGTGCTGGACTCGGAACGCAGGCGATTGACCTCGCAGTTTTTGGCTGTGATCCACAAGCACAAGCGGTTGCAGTAGGATGTGTTCAGCCTGATCCATTCATCGGCATTGAGGGCCATGTGCATCTTTAGTGCTCCAAGAGACGTTTGATGCGTTCGTCAAGTAGGTCGATTTCTTCGCTCTGCTGCTCAACGGTTTGAACCAGCCTGTCATACGACTCCTTCTCCATGACGACAAGACCGGCCTGCTCAAAGCAATTCAGGACCTTGGAAAGCTTTATAGCTGGTATGGTTCCTTCGTGCCTCCCATCAGCCGGTAGCTGGCCACAGTATTTGCGGTCAAAGTTCATGACTGAAGTAAGGAGCGGCTTCAACTCCGGGCTGTCCACTATGTTTGTTTGCAATAACCCCATAATCTCAGCCGCTATTTCATTCCATTGCTTCGCTGCCATGCTGCCCCCCCTTCAAAACGCCCGCGCATCAGCCGGGCTGATAGATGCGGTTAGGGCCGGTAGCCACAACCGTATTAAAACAGCCTTTAAAATCCCGTCATTTCGTATTTACCGTCACTCCCCACACCTACCCTGGCCTTGGCTCACAAATGCTTTGTAAAGGTGAAACTTGGTCATTACTTCTACCCGGGCAGGGTATTTAAATAGACCTCAACCTTTTCCAGGTGCTGAGGGATGGCGGCGAGCTGTTTATTTGCAAGTTCCATGAGTCCCCACCAGTCAACGTCTACTGCATACGATGACTTGTCAGCTTGAATCTCGGCTGCAAGTTCCATGACCTGGAACAGTGCCTTGATATTACTGAGTTCTCGCTGGCCGATACTCAGTTCTTTTTCTGCTTCTACCTTTCTCATTACTCCCCCTCAGATTTCAGACAAGACTCGCAATGTCTTTTGAAGTAGCTACGCAAGGTGTTTTCCGATGGAACTCGTTTGGCCCCAAACTCTTCTATCAATTTTTCATGTATTTCTTTGATAGTCAGGAGCTGACCCAAGTCATTGATAAAAGCCCTTAGCTTCAGGTCTCTATCAATTTTCAGCATTCGACCACCCTTGCGCGGCAGGAAATTGATATTGCCTGAGTGGATTGCCCCTTGAAACTCAGTTGCAGAACGCTGGGATACAAGATCCAAGGCCGCGCAAAGAATTCGAATCCCATCAGCTGCGGTTAAGCCGATCAGGCCACTTACTATTGTCCCCGCATGGGCTTGTATTTCCGTACTGGACAACTTCTTGTTTCGCATGTTTTGCCCCTTAAATCGCTTCGATAATCTCGGCTGTAACCCGCGGCTCGCCCATCTCTTGGGCTAGGTTCAACGCCCTTGCCGTATAATTATTGACGTGCAGCGGGTAGGCGTGGGAGACCTTTGTCTTTCCGTCGCGTGCCGTGCTTGTGAGCCTCCGGTCCAGAGCCTTGAACGCTTCTTCATCGAAGATATCCTCTATCCTTACCCCCACACGCTTGAACTTTGTGGCGAGATAGTCCCGCAGATTCCCGTTGAGGCTTCCCATCTCCACGACTTGGACACGGCGAATCACTTCGCGCATGTTGACATGTCGCGCTTCATCAAACTTCTCCTTCAACTCAGGCTGACCAATCAGGATAATCCCAAGCAGTTTCTTGTAGCCATCCTCGAGCTCATAAAATCGCTTAAGGTGTTTCAGTGTCGGGATGGTTAAGTCGTGGGCTTCCTCCAGGATCAAGCAAGAGCGGTAGTTGTTTTTCGTCCGGTCCAGCAGCAGCCTTTGCACCTGTCTGGATTTATCTTCCGGACTCCCTTTAGGTTGTTCGGAAGAGATATCCCTTATGATGGCTTGGCAAAGAGAGGCGACACTTACCTTAGACTTGTCGATCATCTGGGGATAGATAACCAGGGTGGTGCCGTCCCGCTTAAGCTGCTCTATCACCTTCCGCCTCATGACGCTTTTCCCGCTACCAACCTCCCCGACAACGGCCAGGAACCCGCTGTGATTGGCGGCGTCCAGCATAGCCGCCTGGACGTAGCGCGCTTCGTCGCTCATGTAGACATCAGCATCCTTTTGAATATCGTCGATGAATGGATCGCGGAACAGCTTGAACTGTTTCTTAGCATCTGTTGAAATCATCTCTACCTCCCCACTTAGTGAAATATTTTCCCAAAATCGTGACTTACCGTGATTGGGCTGCTGTTACTGGCGTCCGCCACTCTTTTCCCGCTGAGAGGAGCGCCACCACCTCATCTGCACGCGCCGCTTCGATGGTCGCTCCGAATTCCGCACGCAGAGACTGGTTTAGGTCCCTCGTCACTTGCACGTCGGCAGCACGAAGACGTTTAAATAACTCCATAATTGGCAGTTGCTGCGGCACTATGGCGCGATCCAGTTCTATCGGTTGCCCTTTTCTGGGGAAGATGGCAAGGTTGTCCACCTTGTCAGCAAACCCCTCGAAGGCATTCAGCCCATAGAAAGGGGTCTCCTTTTTCCGATCCGGGTCCGTATTGCCGTAGGCCAACGAGTCCATTCGTTTATTTGCCTTCTGGGTTGCCGTTTCCGGCTGTGCTTTATATTCCTGCCCGATAATGGCCGCATTCACGGAAAATCCACCCAGCTCTGCCGGCAATTTTTCTATAGCCCGTGCCTCGAAACGGCTGTTTTCATAAGCCAATGTCACTATCCCTTCACGCCATTTAAAGAGATTTTTGATAACCATCACCTTGGCACCATTGGGTATCCCAAAGCTCCGAAGGTTAAACTCTTTATTCTGGAAGGATATCCGGCCATTTGAAACGGTCCGCTCTTCTTCGGGCTTATTGAGGAGGTCCCGCAATTCCTCACGCGAAGGGAGTTCGCGGAGTTGCTCATTTTGGATGCTCAGCCACATCGAGAGCCGAGTGAACCCATGACGGCTGTGTTTTTTAGTTGCGTTGTACCAGAGACAGAATCCGAAGGCCTTGCGGTTGAGATCCTCCAAGGAACTTGATGGATCGATCCTCAGCCTTGTTTCGAACCACTCCTCCCAGATGTTGTGCGTTACCTCTACCGATCCTTGCCGACGCGAGTTCCCGGTCTTCCCCGGCAGGATCAGCACGTTGATACCTTCCCAAAAGGGGAGCCCTAGTGCCTTGGCCTTGGCTCGGCAGCCGCCATCCATCAGCATCATTATCGGTACCCCCCGGAAAGGGAAACGCCCATCAATCTTCACTTCCCACGCTGAGCAGACGAAATCGAACAGGTTCTCGGCTGTTTCTCCATCTGCCAGGTAGTATTTGACAAAGAAGAATCCAGAGAAATGGTCGGTGATAACGTATCGCTGCAACGGCGTCTTGATTTTCTTGAAGTTTTCAAGTTTATTTTTATAAAATTCATCTTCTCGCATTATTGAAATGCCATTGTCTGATAAGTAGTACTGAATACAGGTCGAAACGTCAGCGCTATGAACATGGTTCGGATACAAGCTTCTCATCTCGGTGTGCGGTGTGGCGCTGTTCTGGCAATTCGTACTCATCTGTTTTTCCCGTAGGTTCCTTTGAACCGTGCCCAGTGAAACCGCTCCTCGATTGATAAAGCCATTGTCAATTGCGAATTCCAGCGCGTTCTCCACCGGGGAGATAACCCCCTTGTTCTCTCGCCTGGTTTGTCGGAGGAATGATCCCACCACTTCAAGCTGATCATCAGCCAGTATCCGCTTGCCTTTGTCTGCTCGCACCTTGCGGCCGCTAGTGAACCCAAATTCGCGTGCTATCCGCATTGTATGCCCGTAAGAAAGGCCCCTTGGAAGTCGGAATTTGTCGACGATTTCCCGACGCTCTCCCGGTTTTGCTTCCTGTAATTCAAAAACCATGTCCCTTTGCCACATTTTGCCCTCACTAACGGAGAATTCACTGCTTCTCAACCCTCAATTAGGAGGGATGCTCGAAGTCGCTTACACCTTTTGCGCTTCCTCCCACCTTTCATACTCCTCCAACAGCTCAGGATTTATGACCGGATCGCCTATCTCTGTTACCACGGTGTCGTAGAGTGCGAGCGTCTGCATTTTCAAATTGTGCACTGTAGAAATTACGGCAGCGCGCATGCGCGGTGTAAGGTCTACAGGTAACTCATTATGCAGTTCGTTCGGTTCCAGCGCGATCAGCGCCCCCTGGATCAGCACTCGGTATGCCTCGACCCGCTTTATGAAATTGTCCTCGTCAGGGGTGAGCCCCTTGGAGACCGCTTGAGTCTCAATCTTGATTTCCAGTGCGGCTATTTCCCTTTCCTGGTCACATATCTTTTTCTGCTTAATCTCCAGGAGCCTATTGGCGGCCGCTTTCGATTTTGCCGCCTCATCCTTGGCCTGCTTGTTTTCGACCACCACTTGTTCAATGAGGTCTTTGATCTCCTCACGGGAGGCTGATTCTAGGTTGATCACTTTGCCTTCCTTAATTTCCAGACGCTTTTCTTCGGGAAGCGATGCGTACCCGAGGAGATCCCGGCGGGTGAAGCCGAGAAGTGCAAGAAGTTGCACTTCATCGGGCTCCAGATTTCGAGCAATCTTCAGATCATTGAAGCCCGTCCGGCGCTTGATGCCCTGCTGCTCAAAATAGTCATCAATGCTCTTAACCCCAGGGATTTTCAGGTAGTTCTTGCTATCTATCAATTGCGCGAGCTGTTTCATTTCCATGAATTCAGCGAGCAACTGCATTGATCTGAAAGCTTGTATGCGGCCCACTTTTAGTGCACACTCGTGCACTCCTTGAAGGCTCTCTTTCATCTTTTCCATCTCTTGGTCCGCATCTGCCCGAGCCACACTATAAATTTCATCGACGGCCTGAACTTCCGCCGGCGCTCCCAGTTTCCGCGTCATTAGTTACTCCTCGTGATGGATATAGACTCCAAATCCTGTCGTTTCCTGGCTATCTCACCTTCCAGGTTGCTCTTCACCCTCGCCCAGAAGATGGCCAGTTTCATCCCTAGCCGGTAGGCTCCGCCAACCTGCTGAACAAAGCCTGCTTCTTCCAAGGTAACCAGGTGGCACATGACAGTACCCAAAGCGATATCTACGGCCCTCCCGATCTCCGGCCCCGTGGCCAGTTCCTTCTGGGTGGCGAGGAACTCCAGGATTTGAATTGCCTTTGACACTGCTTCAATGCGCCTATACGTCGTTTTCATCTATTGTCCCCCTTAGGTTCTCAACCGCTCGCACATCCGGTCATAGCGCTCACCCGCTTGGTCACAGAGCTGGGCGAGTTCAGCCAAGGTCACATCTCCAATGACTTTGCCCATCTCAGCTACCTCTTGTGCCAACATGTAGAAGGCTGGGCCATTCCATCCTAAGGCGTTCGCGCAGGGCTGTAAGGCTTCGATGATCTCAGACTCCAGCGCCTCAATGTCCACTCCAGCTTTTTTACCGTCCATTGTCACTTTCCTCACCTAGGTTCACTTGTCGTAGCTTACTTATGCGGGCCAGCAATAGCAGCTCCGAGAAACTGACCTATTTCAGCCCGCGTTTCTGTCTGATGCAAAGAATCTTCGTTTGGATTATCCGTTCCTGTTCTTGGAGCCGAGCCAGTTCGATCAGATCCCGATCTTCAGGGTTGAGAATGTCGCTGCCCAACGGTTCTAGGAGGTAGCGGAACGGCTCGAAGGTTCCTGTTACGAGGCAAAACGCTGCCAGCGTTTCGGCCTTGATGCAGTAGTCAGGGTTTGAGCTCGTGTACTTGTCCAGCATTTCCTTGCTGATGGTTGACCGGGTCAGCCGGCTTATCTCGCTGGAGATCCTGTAGCGATCCAGGCCGCTTTCGCTGATTGCCCGCGACAAGCATTGGCGGAGCCCTAAGCCAATATCCAATGCCCCTTCCGCCATACCGGTATCAAATAGCCCTTGCTGACCTGACAGCCCCTTATCCTTTCCTGTAATTCTTTTGGACATTTACGGCTCCTTTTTCGGCTGTTACAATCAAACAAAATTTGATAAAGTACGAACCTCAGGCCGCCTTACGTTTGCGAGTATCAGGCTTGTTAGGCCAGAGTTCCTCTATGGAGACGCCCAGTGCCCTAGCAACAAAGATTCGAAGACGCGGAGACTTTCCGCGGCCAGCTATTACATGGTTGATAGCGCTTCGATCTACCCCTGCCATCCGAGCGATATCGGACTGGGATACATCTGCATCTACCAGCAACTTCTTTATTTTTTTGGTCGTCTTCGTCAACATGTTGACAAAATATCGGCATACGGATGTTTTGTCAAGATTATTATCGTTATGGGGATATTTAATTTATGATTGGAAGCCGAATCGCAGATTACAGAAGAGGGTTAAAGTTCAAAGTCGCTGAATTTGCGCGAATTATCGGGATATCGCAAGGGTCTTTGTCGGATATTGAAAACAACAAGACCAAGCCATCAGCCGATACCATCGAGGCTATTGTTCGGAATACGGATATAAATCCTGGGTGGCTATTGACCGGAGTAGGGCCAAAGAGGACGGGCGATTATAGGACAGGGGATGGCAGACCTTTCTCTTCTTCCAAAGACACGGATCAAGGGGAAATAGATCATGATGTAATGTGGAATGTCGTCAATGTGATACAGCGGATATTAGCAGGGCTGGGGATTGACTCGAAGGTCTTCTCTCAAGATAAACGTATAATTATTCAAAACCTTCTTTACGCTGACTCAAAGCAAAAATCAGGGCAAGTTGACGAAGTATATGCTGCCCTTTTAGGGCGGCTCACGCTTTGCGAAGTATGTGAAATAAAGAATTTAAAGTTAAGATGGCAAGAAAAATGGAGAGTCTGGCCAGGAGTCGGCCAGGATCTAGACGACGTTATCATTTCGGTAGAGGCCCCTCCAGGCCTAAAATGCCCTATGGAAGGGAAGCCAAGAGAATATATTACCGATAGGTTTCCGGTAACGGTCTACTGCACCGACTACTATCGTAGACTGATCGACGATGGTTCATTGATTCTGGTTGAAGGAGAACCAGGGGGCAACCCGGCCCCAAAAACGCCTGTAAAACAGGGTGCTCAGGTGACACAGACGGTTAGCGGTACAGGTCATAGTGTGGCTGGTCGTGATATCGTTGGGGGAAGCGGGAGGACGAAGAAGTAGATGACCGATTTAAATGGTAGCCATAACAGCGTTAACCAGGCTGTTTCAGGTGAGAATAACCAAGTTGCGGGCCGAGATATCATTATTCATATCAAGGACGATCAAGGCGAAAAGCCATTTCCGTATAACCCTAACTTAATCGCCTGCCCAGCATGCGAAAAGCAAGGTATATATCGCGGCGCAGACACATGTCCTCGCTGCCAGTACAGCTTCTCAAAAGAACGATTGAGAGTTCTAGCTGAGCAGCGGCAAAGGCGCGAGCAGGGCCTTCAACTGCTAGTGCTCTTGGGGGCTGGGGTGCTTGCTGGTGCGACTCTCATCTCCCAGGTATTCCATTGTGGTGTCCTAAAGAGCCTTGGCGGCGGAGTTATCATTGTTATGGTGATTGATTGGGGAGGTCTTTTCCTGTGGGTGAGTGTCGTAGCTGCATTGAAGAGGCGACAGGGTAAGATTTAGGCTCGGATCGGCCCGGGTACGGCAATAATTCAATCTTTCAAGTTTCATTTGAAAACCACCTTTTTTACAAGCGATCACCAAGTTATCTACAACCACCTACAAGACCACTTATAGCATTTCTCACTACTTACTTTATGTCATCGTCCGTCAAACAGAGTTGGTTGATGCGTGACTCTTCAGTCAGGCCAAGGAGATATTTTGAAGAAACTGTTGTTGGTTGCGCTGCTGGCGCTGAGCTAAAATCAGCAATCTTCCACTAAACTAGCTGGCGGCTCTCCAGCTCTGCCGACTGATCAGTCGCAAACAGACCCCCCTCCCCTCCTTTCCGGTTCCTGGTGACAGCGGACTGCGGCCGTCCTATAATGGCGGCCGCAGCACCCGACTTCACCCGCCCACCGGAGGCACTTCATGAAACACGGGCTTACTGAAGCAGAAGCCAGGGAGCGGCGCCGGCTGGCGCGCCAGGTCTCCTCCTCGCTGCTCGGCCCCATCGCCGGCAAGATGCCCTACTCCAGCATCGAATCGCTGGAAAAACTCTCCTACCGCCCCGAACTGGCGCGGCACATCCTCGACATCCTCCCCATGCTGCCGGCGGACCTGGTGCGCCACCAGGTTGAGCGCAGCTATCCCCCCTTCATCCGCACGGAAGCGGTCTTCGAGCGGCGCAACCTGTACCTCCTCAAGGACGTGGTGGTGTCGCCCCAGTCGGGGATGGTCTGGCTGGAGAACAAGATCGTCGAGGAGAGCGTGGGGTCCTTGCGCCGGATCATGGACTGGGGGGAGCTGCTCCACGAGCCCCTGCTGCCGGTAACCGAGCTGCCCCTTGAGGACCCGGTGCTGGTCTGCCACCCGGCAAGCTACTTCCACTGGCTCATGGAGGTGCTCCCCAGCGTCCTGTTGGCCCTGGCGAGCTTCCCGGCGCTGAAGATCCTCACCCCCGAGCAGTGCCCGGGCTACCTCGTGCAGGGGCTTGCGGCAATCCTCGGCCCGGAGGTCCTGGAGCGCGTGGTCACCGCCCCCGGCCCGGTCCGGGTGGAGCGGCTCATCCTGCCGCAGTACCCGGCACGGTCCGAGTTCGTCCACCCGCAGGTACTTAAGTTGCTGCGCGGCGAGGTCCCGGCGAAACTTCTCGGGGAAGGCGCGCGCCCGGCGGGAGGCGATTCCGGGGAGGTCTTCTACGTCTCGCGGCGCAAGGGGAAAAAGCGCCGCTTGGCGGGAGAGGATCTCCTGGAGGAGCGGCTCAACGCGCGGGGGGTCAGCGTACTGCACTGCGAGGAGATGACCTTGAAGGAGCAGGTGCGCACCTTCCAGGGGGCGAGGATGGTTATCGGCACCCACGGGGCCGGCCTGAGCAACCTCATCTGGTGCGAGTCCCCCTGCCGGGTGGTGGAGATCTTTCCCCGCAACTACATCCTCGACTGCTTCGCCTGGCTCAGCTTCAGCATGGGGTTCGACTACCGTCACATCATCTGCCAAAACGGCCACGAGCTGGACCAAGCAGCCGTCGCGTCAACCCTCGATTTCTTGGGCTACCCCTAGGGCAGACGCCAGAGCAAGCGCGACATTCCGGGAGGTGTTGCAAAAGGTTGCCAACCCGCATTCAGCCGGCCCCGCGTCTCCCCCTTTGGAAACGGGGGACAGGGGGATTCGCTTTAGCCGTTGCCTTAAGGTTCACCCTCCCGCCCATGAGGAGCAACCGTCGTCAGAAACACGAAAAGGACTCACAGCACCGTTGCCGTGAGTCCTTTTCGTGTTATACCGGCCGTTTTCGTTGTACCGGTTCATCGTCCGCCGTTCAACCGTCCTGGGGTCGTTCTGCCTGCGTGGCGTTGTGAGCTTCAATTTCTGCCTTGTTCCTGGGGTGGGTCCTTCTTTCCTTGGCGGTGTCGAACCCCGAGACCAGCAGGATGTCCGGATTGGTGACCGCTACCATTTCCAGAAGAGAGGCGATCTGGTCCAGGTAGAGGATCAGTTGCGCCTGGAGCAACTCGCGCTCCGCGATCACGATCCTGCTGCCGTGCATCGACTCGTGGAAAACGTAGTCGTGCTTGTCGGCCGCCGCAAAGAACGCGATGATGAGCGCCAGGTTTGCGCCCCACACCGAGTCGGGGACCCTGTTTTTGTCGGACAAGGCGGTCCTCACCCTGCTGACAAACTGGTGGAACTTGGTCGGCGGTAAATGTCGAAAGGTTCGCATTATTCGGTAGAGTTGATTCGCCACGGTACCTCCTTCTTCGCTTGGTGATAGCTTAGATTAGTTATTTTTAATTCACTTCAAGGATACAGGCTTATGCGTGCAGTGCAAGCGTCTGCTCGTTTTTTTTTGAAGGCACGATCTTTACCCTCTGGGAAAGTGGGTCTATGATCCCTCCTCAGACAACTCCCCATGCCGTTGCCACGGAACAGCACTTCAGATTAATTTCGGGTACATAGCAACTCGATAATCCCTACATCGCGCTCAACACCATGTGAACCGCGAGTTACGCCGTGTGAACCGCGAGTTACACCGTATGAACCGCGAGTTACGCCGTATGAACCGCGGTCTACACCGTGTGAACCGCGAGTTACACCGTGTGAACCGCGAGTTACACCGTGTGAACCGCGAGTTACACCGTGTGAACCGCGAGTTACACCGTGTGAACCGCGGTCTACACCGTGTGAACCGCGAGTTACGCCGTGTGAACCGCGGTCTACGCCGTGTGAACCGCGGTCTACACCGTGTGAACCGCGAGTTACACCGTGTGAGCCGCGAGTTACGCCGTGTGAACCGCGAGTTACGCCGTGTGAACCGCGAGTTACGCCGTGTGAACCGCGAGTTACGCCGTGTGAGCCGCGAGTTACGCCGTGTGAACCGCAATCAAGAATTACATTGTGTAACTGATCGATATTACAGGAGTGGGGAAGCGCGCTCTTTAGCCGGCAAAAGAACTCAAACGTTCCCCACTTTGGAAAAGGGGGGACAGGGGGGATTCGCTTTTTGGCCCCGCAAGAACTTCAAAAGCAGGCAACCAGCCCGCAGCCCGCTAGGTATCACCCCGCCCTTCCCTTCCCCGGTGCTGATACAGACCGCCCGGAGTGGTTACAAAAAAGCCTCCATTACGGAGGCTTTTTTCGTATCTGCAGGTGTTGAGAGTTCTGCTGGAATTTGAGGTGCGCCAGAAAAGCCCTTACTGCGAGTGATTCACTCTGGAGACGAACCGGATCTGAGATACCTAAGGGGTCAGCCGTCGTTCTGTTCCGAACAGGTTACACAAGTTACCCGTGCCCCCGTCCTCCCTGGCGAGCAACTGGCCGATGGTGCGCGGAGCTGCCTGTGCCGTTGCAATGAGTGCAACCCAAAAGCCGATGCAAGATGCGAGGCAAAATCAAAATTCTTTTGGTATCGTTCCGGTCAATATATAGGCTGAGCAACTCACACCCTTAAAAAACGGGAAAAGCAGGATTTCCCCCGTAATGCCTGCGGCATCTGCTTTGTAAGGTATTTCCTTGATTTCCCAGTTTCGTTTTGCAGCTTCGAGCCGGAGTTTCTCCAGACATCCCTGATGGGTGTAGGCGCTAACAGTGACGATGGCTGGACGGTCTGCTGCCGCCGGCACAATGCTGTGATTCGCACTGCACCCGGACAATAAAATTACCAACAGAGCTAGCTTTTTCATGTCCCCCCCCTTGGTTCCAACCTTCAAGACGTTCACCCCACCTTGGAGCTTTGGTTCTTGGGGCTTTTTTGCGCTGCGGCTGTCGGTCGCTACAGTAATGGTAGGCTGAAGTTCGGCTCTTGCAAGGGCGGTACTAAGGAACGTATCTCTAGCCTATAGGCGTCCCATTGCACCCCACAAGCTCGAGGCCCAGTGGGATCGGGGCGACAGCGTCTCCACCGAGGAGCTGCGGGTGGCGCTGCGCCGCTACCGGACCTTCTTCAACCGGCTTTTGTCCATCTGAAAAAACAGCACTCATATACTTAATAAGGAAAGCCTCCGCTAGGAGGCTTTTTTGTGGTTCATCCGGGAATTTGGGGAACCAAATCCCCCTCACCATTGACGGGAGAGGGCAAGGGGTGGGTGAAGCTGAAGAAGGGCGAAGCTGCCACGCCACCAAAACTGCCGGTTCATCGTCAATCGTTCATCGTCAAGGGGTTCCCTGTCGCAGCTCCCTCACCTGCGGTTGCCTCACCCGCAGTTGCCTCGGCGGGCTCCGGGTCCGGTTCGTAGCCGAGATAGATCAGTTCGTGCAGCTGTTCCGAGTTTGCATAGCTCCGGTCCTCCCGCAGGTCCGGGATATCCTCCCACTGGTACACGGTGTCGAGTTCGCCAGTCAGGTCCCGCAGGATCAGTTCGCTGCTGTCGTGACGGTATTCGTACAGGTACCAGTTGTTCGCCGGCTTGAGTCCGAGGATGCGGTTAACACCGAAAGGCCTGGTGATACGGTTGGTGCGGTAGTTGTAAAGCGCCAGCCGTTCTTTCAGCATCAACAACACGGTGTCGGTGCTGGGAGAAAAGCCCAGCCTCAAATGGGACTTCCGGAAGAAAAAACAGGCCCCCGACAGGGGAAACTCCTGGTAGTTGTCGAACTTGAAGTCGACCCGCTTGAGCATCACCGAGTAGAAGTAGTACATCCGACGGTTGGCCGGGTCTACGCCCCAGATCTCCGGGGTCATCTCGACCGACCCCTCGCTGGAGAGATTTTTGTTTATGACGTGGGTCTCGTCGGTCACGCCGGCGACGAAGCTGTCGGGGGCGCAGGTAAGCCGGCGGCTATCGATGAACGGCTGGTTGTTGAGCTGCAGCCCTTCGGGGATCGGATTTTTGCTGCCGATCCTGCGTTTCACCAGCCGCCCCGGACTGACATGGTCCTCGTGGGCAAGGCTCAGGTAGTAGTCGGTGTCCCTTTCGCTCGACAGGTACACGCGCACCACCCGGGTGCTTTTGTCCAGCCCCAGATTCTTCCGGAGGTTGAGCAGCGCGGTGAAGCTCCCCTGCCCCGGATGGAGGTCGGCGCGCAGCATGTAGCGCACATCGGGCCCATAGACGAAGAGAAAGGTGTCCCGATAGGGAAGGTCGTCGCAGGCAACGAGGTACGGAAACATCGGCGAGTAGAACCTCGTCGCGGTCCCTTGCTGAAGGTTTGCCACAACGATGTGTCCCTTACGGTCGTTCAGCAGGACGTGCCGGTCGGTCGCATAGTACCAGAGGGGCTGGGCCTTGGTATCCAGGCCCTGGATGTCGTCCAGGGGGAGCTGATCGGAATAGGTCAGGGTGACCGGTTCCGCCTGGATCCGGAAGCGCTCCCTCACCTTCGCCTCTGCCCTCTCCAGCAGAGCCGGCGTATGGATCTTCCTGCGCAGCATCTCGGCCTTGGGTCCATTCCCCGCAATAAGCGCCGCCTTGTAGGCCCGCACCAACTCCTCCTCGGCGCGCTCGGGGGGCAAGCCGGCCTCGCACTCATCCACACTCAGGGTAAGCTCGCTTCGTTCCTGGTCCGGCAGGATCGCGAGCCTTTTGCGGGCCGAAGCGAGCAGGCGTCTGGCCGTAGAGCTGCCGCACTCCTTGGAGCGGGCCTGCTGCAGGAGCCCGTCGATCTCCCGGCGCGCCCTTTCCTGCTCCGCGCCCAGGAGCATGAGGTAGTCCTCGGAGAATTCCGGGTACCCGTGGAAGTAGTGCCGCACCCCCTCGAGCAGCTGGAAACATGCTTCCCGATTGCCCCGCTCCAGCGCCGATTTGGCCTTCACGAAGTCGAGCCAGGCCTCCCGTGCCGCGCGCTCGGGGAGCCTGAAGAGCCGCTGGTTGTGCGACAGGACCGAGAACAGGCGCGAGACGGTGCAGGCCTTTTTCAGCCATTGGGGGTCCTCCTGCCGCGAGAACCAGAGCAGCACGTCGAAGCACTCTCCCCAGCACGCCCCCGCGGCCAGCGTCTCGAGACTTTTAAGCTCTGAGGCGAGCTGCTCCTTTTTACGCCGCGCCTTCTCGTGGGCGACCAGCTCCCTGATCGTTTCGCGTTTCTCCGTGTCCCGTTCCTGGAGCCTGGCCAACAGGTCCAGCCTGGCCTCGCAGCTTTCGGTCGCCCGAAATTCCTGCCACAACATGGAAAGCTCGTCTCTCTCCTTGCTGGCGGTGTGCGCTTCCAGGATCTCCCGGGCGGCCGCGAGTCCCGGGTATACCTGCAGCGCCTGGCGCGCCCGAAGCGCCGCCGCGGCGAGGTCTCCCCGCTCCACCGCGGCAAGCGCCTCGTTAAAAAGCGGTTCGGCTTCCCGCTCGAGCGAGCCCTCCACAGCCTTGCGCAACTCGGCCAAGCCTCCCAGGAACCCTTCCCGCTCCTCGGCCATCCTGATCAACTGCAACGCGAACGAGTCGTTACCGTCCCGGTGCGAGAGGCTTGCCCAGGCCAGGAGCGCTTCCTTCCCCAGGTCGGCCGGCAGCAGTGCGTCGAAGATCATCCCCGCCTCCGCCAGGTTTTCGTTGCGGTAGTAGGCAAGAGCCAGCAGCTCGCGGATACTTCTTTCCTTGAGAAACTTCCTGGGCTGGGCGAGCAGCATCTCCACGGCACTCGAATAGGCTCCCAGCTCGTCGAGCAGGAGGCGGGCCGCTTTCGCCAGCGTCTCCAGATCGGCGCCGCTCTCCAGCCGCAGTTCCGCCAGCACCTTTTCCGCCTCCGGATAGTCGTACTCTTCCAGCAGGAGTTGGCCCCGCTTCAAGAGATCCGCGGCCGAGCCGGCGGGCTCAGCTTGCTTTTTGGCCTTCTCCTTATGCGGTTTGCTTTTTGGGAGCGGTGGTTCAGGCGGTGAGCCGGCAGACTGAAGCGCCTTCACCGAGAGCACAGAGAGATGTGTGTGGCAGGCGTCGATAGAGGGGAGAGAGGAGTGCTTGATCAGGACGATCTCGTCCGTGTAGGGATGGGGCGCCAGGTAAAAAGCGCCGCCGTAGTTTTCCAGAAGCAGGTTTTGCAGCCGGTTCTTGATCAGGTAGCCGCGTTCGCGGTCCGCCTCAGACAGCTGCCTCGCGGTCGGATTGATCCTCTTGATGAGGGAGATAATCTCTTCCGACGCCGGAACCTGATTGGAAACCATCAGAGCTTCGGCGGACTGGACCACACGTTCCCATACCATGGGCGACCTCCGTTTATATTAGAGTTCGCCAATTCTACCGAGTCTTGCCCCGTGCGCAAGGGATGAACAGGGAATGCGGAGTCCCTTATTTTATCTGCTCCAGCTGCTTCAGCCTTTCAACGTTTGCCTTGCCGCTCGCGTCCCCCGTGGTCACGGCCTTTTCGTACCACCTGCGAGCCTGAGTCAAGTCCGGTTTCTCACCGAAGACCCAGTTGCTCCTACCCTTGGCAATTAGAAATGGCTGTGAAAATCTGGCCTGAGGGTGCAAAATAAGCAGATGGAATGGCAGAGGAGATGCGCCATGAAAATTCTCATAGTTCTAACTTCCCATGACCAGCTCGGAAACACCGGGGAAAAAACCGGGTTCTGGCTGGAAGAGTTTGCCGCTCCCTATTATGTTTTCAAAGATGCCGGAGCGACGATCACGCTGGCTTCTCCCAAGGGAGGTCAGCCACCCCTCGATCCCAAAAGCGACGAGCCTGCAAACCAGACCGATCTCACCAGGCGCTTCAGCGACGACCGCGCGGCGATAACTGCGCTCGCCAACACCAAGAAGCTCTCCGAGGTTTCGGCGCAGGAGTTCGACGCCATCTTTTACCCCGGTGGGCACGGTCCGATGTGGGATCTGCCGGATAACGCCACCTCTATCGCGCTCATCGAGGACTTCGCGAAAGCCGGCAAGCCGGTCGGTGCCGTCTGTCACGCGCCGGTCGCGCTTCTCAACGTCCGCGGCAAAGACGGGCAATACCTCATCAAGGGCAAAAAAGTAACCGCCTTCACCAATGAGGAAGAAGCGGCCGTCGGACTGACCAAGGTCGTGCCGTTCCTGCTGGAGGATGGCCTCAAAGAACGCGGTGCGGTCTTCAGCAGGGCCGCCAACTGGGCACCGTACGTCCAGGTAGACGGTAAACTGGTGACCGGCCAGAACCCGGCATCTTCGGGGCCGGCGGCGAAGGAGTTACTGAAGCTGCTCCGTAACGCCTGAGCGACCACCTGACCGGGCAAGTCGGTCAGCCTGGCGTTGGACAGGAAGAATGACGATTGGTCTTTCAACAATGGGAGGGAGGACATGCTCAGATCTCTGCTAGGAGCGTTAGTCATACTGGCCTTGGCATTTCCGGCGGCAGCACAGGTTAAGCCGTATCCACCCTCGTTCCGAACGCAGGAGATCCAGACCGATGGCGCGACGCTGCACGTGCGCGTCGGCGGCAAAGGTCCAGCCGTGGTCCTTATACACGGGTTCGGCGATACGGGCGACATGTGGGCATTGCTTGCAGCCGACCTCGCACGTGATCACACGGTTGTCGTGCCCGATCTGCGCGGCTTGGGGCTCTCGTCGCAGCCAGCCGGCGGCTATGACAAGCGGACGCAGGCCGCCGATATCCGCTCTGTGCTGACCACACTCGGACTCGACCGAGCAGCGATTGTCGGTCACGACATCGGCACAATGGTCGCCTACGCCTATGCGGTACGCTACCCTGAAAAAACCGAGAAGCTCGTAGTTATGGACGCACCGGTCCCCGGTATTCCGCCTTGGGACTCCATCGTGCGTCTGCCGGCTCTGTGGCATTTCGATTTCGGTGGCCCGGACGCGGAGCGGCTCGTAGCTGGGCGCGAGCGCATCTATCTCGACCGCTTCTGGAACGAATTCGCAGGCGATCGCACGAAAATAGACGAAGCCACCCGGGCACATTACGCGAAGCTCTATGCGCGTGCTGGTGTCATGCACGCAGCCTTCGCCCAGTTCAACACGATTCGCCAGGATGCTGAGGACAACAAGGCCGCGCTGAAAACGAAGCTCACCATGCCCGTGTTGGCCATTGGCGGCGAAAAGTCGTTCGGCGCGAATGAAGCGGTAGTGATGCGCAACGCTGCCACGGATGTGACCGAAGTTGTCGTCAATAATGCCGGGCATTGGTTGATGGAGGAAGCGCCATCGGCCACGATCACAGCCGTTCGAGATTTTCTGTCGAGGCCCTGAGCGCCGAGAAGGGAAGGAAAAGCGGGGAGGTATCAGGTCTAAATGTGGTTCTTCAAGGGGACGCGCCTGAATCCTGTAAAGGTCAAACGAGTAGAGCCTGGTATTCGACATTTGAGAATTACAGGATTACAGGGGCGTCCCCCTCAGAGGCCTTACAGGATTACAGGGGCGTCCCCCTCAGAGGCCTTCTACATCAACACTCCAATCTCACGAATCTGGATCAAACCCGAATACTCGAAGCTCCTGATCGCAGCGACACGCTTTCGCGATACGTGCGGCCCATGCGATGGCCTCCTTACTTGAGGGGAGCTCAAGCACCGTAAATCCGCCATTAAGCGGAGGCGCCCACGGGTAACCTCCCTCAGTGACTAAGCCATTGGCCGAGACAAGGACGGGCGGTACTGTTTCATCAATACCGCCGCCGAAGACATAGATGCCTGCCTCCTTAGCCTCGCGCATCACCGCGTGAGCGTCTCGCCCCACCGCATCTAACTCGCTGTTGGCTACCTTCATTGCGGCACTAGGAAATGAAATGAGATACTTTGCCATGATCTTCTTTCTCCAAATGCCATCGTCCAATCGGCACTCACACGGGGACCGTCAGAGGGACGCCCCTGTAATCCTGTAATTCAAGAAAAAACCGTTCTTGTAACAGCTGTCTTCTAAACGCCCCGGCCCATTATAGCATGACAGCGGCACCTACTCGCTTCTCTCTAATCCCACCGCCTTAATGCGCACGGGGTGCGATAATTCGCGGGAAAAGAAACGCTATGTTGATGGATAGCAATCATGCGGTGGACCAGGCGGCGTCTGTTCCTAGGCTTCCTCAAACGAGGCTTGACGGGGTGCGTCAATTTCATCGGCGCTCTCAAGGTGATGATACTTGGCAAGGTAGTGCCCGTACTCGGACTGCTGGTTGCGCCGGGCGGCCCAGACGAGAAGCGCATCCAGGGCGGGACAAAGCTCCCTCCCCTCTTCCGTCAGCGCGTAATCCACTTTTGGGGGAACCTGGGGATAGGCGGTTCTCTTTACGATGCCGTCGGTCTCAAGTGCCCGCAACTGCTGGATGAGCATCTTCTGGGTAATCCCGGGAATGCTGCGCTCGAGTTCGGAAAAGCGCATGGTGCTGTTTGCGAAGAGATTCATGATGATAAGCAACTTCCATCTCCCTTCCAAAACCTTGAGGGCGTCCTGAATTCCGACGGCTGCAGAAGATGCCGTAATACTCATAACTATCCTTTCAGTAGGTACCTTACTTTTTTGTGAGTACTTGACTAAACACCACCATAATCCGAAACTCGGCACAGGTCAATCACAGGAAGTTCATTGAAGGAGAGAGTCATGACACGAGAGTTCGAAGGACAAAAAGCGCTGGTGACCGGAGGTACCAAGGGGATGGGGCGGGCAATCGCCCTGCGTCTCGCCGAAGGCGGGGCCGACGTCATGGTGGCGGCCCGGGAGATCCCGGAAGATTTCCCGCTGCCGGGTATCGCGGCCGACCTGAGCAGCGCCACGGGGAGCGAGGCGGTCGTTCGCCAGGTACGGGAGGCGTTTGGCAGCCTGGACATCCTGATCAACAACGTAGGTGGGTCTAAGTCGCCCGCCGGCGGGTACCTCATGCACACCGACGAGGAGTGGCACAAGATGTTCGAACTGAACCTGTTCGGAGCGGTGCGCCTGGACCGCGGCTTTCTTCCGGACATGGTGTCGCGGGGGAAAGGGGTCATCATCCACATCTCGTCGATCCAGAGCCACAAGCCGATCTACGACTCCACCCTCGCCTATGCGGCAGCCAAGGCAGCATTGAACAACTACAGCAAGGCACTGTCTCTCGAGGTGGGGCGCCATGGGGTGCGCGTGAACGCGATATCTCCGGGATTCATCGAGACAGAGGCGGCTGCCTCTTACGTGAGCCAGATCGCAGAGTCCCGGGGGATCACGCAGGACGCGGCACGGCAGGAGATCATCGACTACATAGGCGGAATCCCGCTGGGCCGGACCGGTCGCCCCGAAGAGGTAGCCGAGCTGGCGGCGTTTCTCGCTTCCGACCGGGCCGCCTGGATAACCGGTGTCGAGTACCGTATCGATGGCGGGACCATCCAGACCCTCTAGGAGAAACCGATGGCGACCTACATGGTGTTTGTCAGGGAAAGAGTCAAGGAAGCAGCGGAAATCGAAGAGTACAACAAGCTGGCAGCAGGTTCGTTGGCGGGAAGATCGGTTAGAGGCCTGGCGCTTTATGGTGCCGTGCAAACCCTGGAAGGACCGGAGGCGCAAGGAGTGGTGCTGCTGGAGTTTGCTGACCGTGAGCAGGCCCTTGAGTGGTACAACGGCGAGGCGTACCGCACGGCGCGTGCGCACCGGTTTCTGGGCGCGGACTACCGCGTCATCATGTTCGAAGGGGTGTAGTTTCGGAACCGTTCTCACCACAGAGGACACGGAGGGACACAGAGGAAAAACAACGGCGGGGAAAATCCTGAAAACGGGTTCGACCTGCTTCGCCCAGGCGGTTAAGGCCGGACGGCTTCCCCACGGGTTTCAGGTTTTCCTCAGTGTTCCTCTGTGCGCCTTTTGTGGTTAAGTACACTGAGGATTCCTAGTTCGCGGACGGTTCCTCAAAGCTGATCCGACCGATCTTGCCTGTCCGCGACTGACGCAGGAACGCTTCGGAAGCCCGATTCAGATCTATCTCTCCACCTGGGAGGGACCCAGAGGGACGCCCCTGTAATCCTGTATTTCTCACAGAAGAAGACACCCGTCGTCAAAACCACTCACAATAATTTCAGTATTACAGGGACGTCCCACTTTCAGTCCCGTCCCCTCATCCCTCCTACCCTTGAATGATCTGGTCTAGAATCTGCCCCTCGATATCCGTATTTATCTGCATCCAAAGTGGAAGATGGTCGGAGAGCTGATAGGTGAACTTAAGTTTCGCCATCCCGGGGAACAGAGGCTCGATGTCTCCGCAATAGAAATCGAGCACGCCTCCGTTATTGGTGAAGTTTTCGGGATAGATGGGGAAGTGGAGGATCTGGTCGTAGCGTTTCTTGCGGGCGAGGTCCGAACCGAATTCGAGGGACTGGAGTGCCTTGGGGATCTGCAATCCCTTGCTGGTGATCGCCTTGAAGAGGTCGTCGTCCCGGCTTGCAATGTTGAAGTCACCCATGACGATCAGGTCTTTGTCCTCGAGCGTCGTTTCCTTGCGTTTTTCGTCCAGCCAGTCTGCGAGCATCTGGAGTTCGCCTTGCCGTGCCTTCTCGTCGTCACCCCAGCGGATGTGTGCGCTGAGCACCACGAAATCGAACTTGCCGGCGCGGAACGAGGCAAGGTAGGGGCTGCGCCACCAGGAGATCTGGGAGTGATATTCCTGCCCCTCCTTGGTCCGTGGTGGGTTTGCCTCTGCGGCCATTCCGGTGAAAACTACCGCCCGCTTGTCGTAGATAAAGGCTATGCGTTCATGGTTTCCGCCATCATCCGGAATCATGTCGGAGTACACGACTTTCCAGTACGGACCAAGTATCTGGAGTACCCGTCCCAGGTCGGAAAGGTTGTCCCGAAGTTCTACCACTCCGATCAGGTCAAACTGCCCCAGTATCTCGGCCAGGTAATGGACCGCCGCCTCGCTTCTCGGTTTCTTCCCGAACTCACGGATGTTCCAGGTGGCGATGTTGAGCGTCTCGTCGAGCTTGGAGGAGGGGATTCCGGCCTTTTTAATGCGGCTTTGCAGTTCAACCAAACCCGAAGCAATCTCTTTTGATATCTTGCCGTGGTCCATGTCTCCCTCCTTTTTGGTAAGACAATTAGGGGCGTCCCTCGTTGCTCTCTGTTATCGTCTATACCATAGATGCCGTTTGGGAACAAAAAATATTCTCATAAAACGATGCAAACACTAATCGAAAAATAGGCATGCGCGGGCGATCTCGTATTGGCAGCCCTCCCAGGTATCACGCTACCCTCACGTTACTGGGATGACCAACGTCGTTGCGGCTTTTGGGGTTGATAATTTTCCTGATGGTTGGCAGCCTGGTCAGTCTGTTTCGGGGCGGGCTGGTGCTCAGCGTTCAGAAGGAACAGGAATTGGAGTCAGACCATGAATACCATGACTATCAACGGGTATGAGGCGGTAATTACTTACGACCTTAAATCAACATGTTTTGCGGAGAGTTTATCGGGATCAATGGGAGGCAGGTTCTTACGCCACTACTGTCGACGATCTTCGTAAAGAGGGTGAAGCATCTCTCAAAGCTTTTTTGGAAATGTGCGTGGAATATGGGGTTGAGCTGCGCAAACAGTTTTCGGGGAAGTTTAACCTGCGTGTCCCGCCCGCTGCTGACGAGGGTGATTTGCATGATTTCTCTCCTTGGGTAGCTGGCAGCATGTACGGCAACCCGCCGACCTCACTACTCTGGATCGAACCCGAATACCATCATAGGGTAAAATATGCGGATCTGCGCAGAAAAATCGGTGAATATCGTCGCCGGCTCGCTGACCGCGATTGTTCTCAGCCAGGGAATGTACTGTTTTCTCCAATTTGCGGTAATATCAAAAAAGAGAGTTTGTCTTTGTTTCCAATTTCTCTGTTGCCACGGACCAACAAATAAGTTAAATATAACGCTCCTGTTGTGCGGCAGTCACAAGGCACATGGCCATACTACAAAGCTGTCGCAGCTTAGTGAAGACGCGGCCTGGATCAGACTTCCGAAACGAAAGAGCACCTCAACCCGCAGGGGGCAGACATGACACAACTTCAGAGCACACATTTGGTGCCGACCGGCATTCCAGGTCTCGACGAGACCCTTCGGGGAGGGTTGCGGGCGGGCAAGATGTACCTGGTCTCCGGCGCTCCCGGTACGGGCAAAACCACCTTCTCCTTGCAGTTCATCGCCGGCGGCATCGGCAGGGGGGAACGGTGCCTCTACATCGCCGTCACCGGCGGAGACAGTGATCTCGCCGACATGGCGGAAGCCTCCGGCATCGTCCTCGACCCCGCGCTCTTCACCGCGTATGCCGTCGAGATCTCGGACGAGGTGATGGAGGGGCCGGAGCAGAGGGTCTTCCACTCTGCCGAGATGGAGCCCTCGGGAGCGATGAAGGACCTCCTCGCCGAGGTCCGGCGGGTGAAACCCCAGCGCCTGGTCATCGACTCCCTCTCGGACCTGCGGCTGCTCTCCGAGGACCTGGTAAGCTTTCGCCGCTTCATCCTCGCCATCCGCCGGGAGTTCGGCAATGACGAATGCACGGTGCTCCTTACCAACAACATAGGGCAAAGCGAGCTCGACACCCACATGGAGACCATCTGCCACGGGGTGATACGTCTGGAGCAGACTGCCGTCGGCTACGGTCCGGTACGCCGCAGACTGCTGGTCCTGAAAATGAGGGGGAGAAGCTATCGGAGCGGTTGGCACGACTTCACCATCGCCAGCGACGGCATCAGGATCTTCCCCACCCTGACCGTCGACCCGCTGCGCTCGCAGAAGTCCCAAAGATCGGTGATCACCACGGGGAACGCACAGCTGGACCTGCTTTTCGGGGGGGGGATCGACCGCGGTACTACGACGGCGATCGTGGGCGCCTCCGGCACCGGGAAGACGACCATGGCCAACCTCTGCCTCTATGCCGGGGCAAAAAGGGGCGAGTCAGCGGTGGTGTACCTCTTCGAGGAGACGGAGGATTCCTTCAAGGAGAGGGCCGCGGGACTGGGGATGCCGGTAGACGACTTCGTCGATCAGGGGCTTATCACGCTGCACCAGATCGATGTGGCGGAGTTCTCCTCGGGAGAGTTCTGCGGCATGCTGCTCAAGGAGGTCGAGGAGCTTGGTGCCACCACCATCGTCCTGGACACCCTGAGCGGCTACGTCCAGGCCATGGCGGACGAGAGGTCCGTCTATACCCAGCTGCACCAGCTTTTGATGTACCTGGCGCACAAAAAGGTCACCACGTTCCTCATCATGGAACAGCACGGCGTCTTCGGCAGCGAACGGGGCGAGATCGGCAACATGAGTTACCTTGCCGACTCCATCCTCCTCTTGCGCTACTTCGAGCACAAGGGGGAGATCAGAAGGGCCATATCCGTGTTGAAACGGCGCAGGGGGCCGCACGAGCTCACCATCAGGGAATTCTCCCTGTCCAGCAAAGGGATCAACATCGACAAGCCGCTGACCAAGATGCAAGGGGTCCTGACGGGAGTACCGACGCTTGAAAACTAGCACCGGAGAAGACCACGGCGCCGACGAAAGGGTGATCGTACTCCTGCAGCAAAGGCGCGACGCCGCCTCCATCCCCAGGGTCCTTGGGGAGGTGGGCGTGCAAGCGCTCTTGTGCGCCACGCCGGAAGAAGTTTGCGCCGAGGTGGCAAAGGGAGTCGGAGCTCTCATCATCGGAGATGACCTGATTTCCTCCTCTTCGCTTGCCTGCCTGCGGGATACCCTGGCCCACCAGCCCTCCTGGTCGGAGCTCCCCATCATGGTGCTGTTGCGCAACGGCCCGGGCAGCAGCCGCGTGCAGAACACCCTGCTGCTGCCCGGTGACGTGACCCTGATCGAGCGCCCGGTGCGGGTAAACACCCTGGTGGCGCATGTTCAGGCCGCGTTGCGCGGCAGACGCCGGCAGTACCAGGTGCGAGATCAGATGCTGGAACTGGAGCGTTCCGAGAGGCGCTACCGCACCCTCTTCAGTTCCATCGACGAGGCTTTCTGCATCGTCCAGATGATTTTCGACGAGAACGGCAAGGCGCTCGACTACCGGTTCCTCGAGACCAACCCGGCTTTCGACAAGCACACGGGACTCTCAAAGGCCCAAGGAAAGACCATGCGCCAACTCGCCCCGGAGCACGAGGAGTTCTGGTTCGAGGCCTACGGCGCGGTCGCCCGGACCGGCGATCCGGTACGCTTCCACAACCAGGCGCGAGAGCTGGGGCGCTGGTTCGACGTCTACGCCTTTCGCTATGGGGAACCGCAAGAGTGCCAGGTGGCCATTCTCTTCACCGACATCACCGAACGAAGGGAGGCGGAAGAGGCGCTGCGCCGCTCGGAAAAAAAGTTCGCGACCATCTTCCATAGTGCCCCCGCGCTGGTCGCCATAACCACGCTGAAAGAAGGACGCATCGTCGATATCAACGACACCGCGCTCGGATTTTTGGGGTATCGGCGCGAGGAGGTGATCGGCCGGACGACGCACCAGATAGGCCTTTGGGAAAGTGCGCAGGATCGGGAGCGGATGATACAGGCCATCGAGGAGCTGGGACGGATCCACGACCTGGAGGTCAGCTTCGGAGGAACGACGGGGGAAAGCTACACCGGCCTGTTTTCGGGCGAGTTCATCGAGATCGACCAGGACAGGTACCTGCTGTGCATGGTCAAGGACATAACCGAGCGCAAGCGCTCCGAACTGGAGATCGAGCGGCTCAACGCCGACCTGGCGGCGCAGGTTGCGGAGCTGAAGGATGCGAACCTCGAGCTGGAGGCCTTCAACCGGATGGTGTCCCATGACCTGAGGCAGCCGCTTAATACCATGGGGCTTTCCATCCAGGCGGTCGAGATCATGTGCGGCGACAGGATAGACAAGGAGTGCCAGAGGTACATCCAGTCCATCTTCAAGAAGATCCTGGAAATGAACCATCTCATCGACACCCTTCTTAGGTTCTCCGGATCGACACGGGCCGAACTGCGGCGCAGACCGGTTGACGTCAGCGAGATGGCAAGGGGCGTCGCGAAGGAGATGCGAGAAAGCGGGCCAGAGGCACGCCCTGCCAGGTTCGACATCGCGGAAGGGCTGACGGCAAACGCGGATAAAAGCCTGCTGAGAACCGTTTTGCAAAACCTCATCGGCAATGCCTGGAAATACACGAGCATGCGCGACGAGGCGGTCATCGAGGTCGGCGCGACCGAGTTGGAGGGAGGGCCGGCATTCTACGTACGGGACAATGGAAAGGGTTTCAACATGGCGGATGCCAAGGAGATATTCGCTCCCTTCAAGCGGCTTTCCGGGGCCGATGGCTTCAAGGGGTTCGGGGTCGGCCTGGCCACGGTCGAACGGATCATCCGGCGCCACGGGGGGCGGGTATGGGCGGAAGCCGAACCGGAGAAGGGGGCAACCTTCTACTTCACCTTGCCGGCGCAGGGTCGTGACGAGGTGCCAAGGGCCGGAGAGGAGCGGAAGGGGTTGGCTGAGTCATAACGGAGCAAGGCCATGGGTACGATCGCATCGACTGACACCAAAACCGTCGACGGAGCGACGGTGGTTATCACCCACCGGTTGCGCGCCGGCAAACGGGGCGAGTATGAGCGCTGGCTCAACGAGATCGCGCCACGTTGCCAGACTGCGCCGGGCCACCTGGACTGGAACATCGTTCGGCCCATTCCCGGTCTTACCGACACCTATACGGTAATCATCCGGTTCGATACCGAGGCGAACCTGCGCACGTGGATGGAATCCCCGACCCGTGCCCGCCTGATCGAGAAGGTCCGCCCCCTGTTAGCGACCGACGACGATTTCTTCATCAGCAGCGGGTTGGATTTCTGGTTTACTCCCGCGGGGGCGAAGGCCAAGATCCCCGTGCGTTGGAAGCAGTACCTGGTCACCTGGTCGGCGATCTACCCGCTGGCGCTCCTGATTCCCGTGGCTGTCAGCCCGCTGCTGCACCGCCTCGGGGTCGCAGACAACCGTTTCCTGGCGACCTTCGCGGTGACCGGCGTCGTCGTCTTCCTGATGGTGTACCTGGTCATGCCCCGCTACACGAGGCTCGTCCAGCGCTGGCTCTTTTCCAGGCCGGATGCCTCGTGACGCCCCGTGCCTAACAGTGTCACCCTGCTCCCCCCGTAACGAAGGCTCCCAGTGCCCCGCTAGGCTGGCGGCCTCATCGAGTCGGATCCTGCTTCAAGGGACGGTTCCTCGAAGCTGATCCGACCGATCTTGCCGGCCCGCAACTCGCGCAGGGGCCATCAGAGGGACGCCCCTGTAATGCTGTATTTCTTCAGGATGGAGAAAACTGTCGGCAAGCCACCTAGGACAATTACAGGATTACAGGGGCGTCCCTCTTGTGTTTCCCCTAGGACAATTACAGGATTACAAGGGCGTCCCTCTTGTGTTTCGCTCTTTTGTTTCCAAATGCAGCTGAAAGGCAGCCGGAGAAGCGTATCGTCGTATCTGGTGGGGCGCCCCCCTGTGTTTCCCCTGTGGGCGAGGTGATGGTAGCCCGTGAATCCTACGCCATGGCACAATTTGCGCCAGAACGCCCATAAAACAGATCATTGCGCCGCCCACCATATATACCGGATCCTTCGCCTACAACAGTTTCTGTAACGGTCCCAGCCCATTGCCCAGCCGACCTGGATCTAAAATCAACATTAAATACAGCAGGTTAGAATTGTCGACGCTTCGCACTCCGGGTCGGCTCGTATAATGCAACCATGTAGGCTAACAGCTAACACTGAACATTCTTACATTCAGGCTATTAATTCAATGTATTAACATAAAATATTAGTCAATATAAGCATGGCCAATATGTTTATGGAACATACTTAGCTGCAAAGGTGGTGGGTTTATATGGTATATTCAGCAATAGTACTCGGTTTAGTAATGGTGACGTTCTGGTATTTTTACGTAGAATAAAGCATTTTGCTTTATGCTTTACTTACTAACTTTCATAGGTGAATATCATGTTCATGATAGAAATAGCACTTGTTTGTGCGCTGTTTTATATCGGTTTGCATGTTTTGGATAGCTGAGCCCTTGTCTATGCTGGCGTGGAAAGGCGCATTTCACAGAATTTACTTACATGGCAAGGCCTTAGCAAAGAAGAGTTGCACTGCAGCTCGGCAAAGAGACAATATCAAGATGATGTTGGAACCGGATTTGGGATATTTTCGAAGGCTTCGGCCTTTGCTTCGTCGGCAAAAGCGTGGTAGGTGGGGTCTTTCAGGGGCGGTTAGCAGCCCAAGCTGCAGCTCACGGCAAGGGCATCAATTCCTGGATCGCAGAACTACTCTCGGAAACAACCGCACAGGTACGTTGATGGGGCATCCGAGGGTGCAGATTGTTTCCTTGCCCAAAGCAGCATTCGGGACATAACCGCCCCTGCGGGGGAGGAGAAGGGAGGCATTTTAGCCTTGTAGAGTAACGAGTACCCGACGTAATGACATCTCCCCCTGCCCCCTCCTCCAGGTGGCCGTTATGAGTCCACTTCCTGACTCAAGGACGGTTCCTCGAAGCTGATCCGACCGATCTTGCCGGCCCGCAACTCGCGCAGGAACGCCTCGGAAGCCCGATTCAGATCTATCTCTCCGCCTGCGATCAAGCAGCCCAGGCTGCGGCCGATTTCCTCGATCAGGGCCGAGGGGGACTCGGACAGTTCCGCCACTTTGTAACGGCTCTTGAGCAATTCGGGATAGCGCCGCATCAGGTACTCGGCGGCGAACAGGCCAACCGTGTGATAATCCAGGGCATTGGCACCGATGGCCCCACTGGCGGCGAGCCGGTACGCTCCTTCCTGGTCGTCCATCTCGGGCCAGAGCACACCCGGGGTGTCGGACAGCACAATGCCGTCGAGTTCGATCCGCTGGTTCACGGTGGTAATGGCCGGCTTGTCCCCGACCTTCGCCAGGCTCCTGCCGGCCATGGTGTTGATCAAGGTGGATTTCCCCACGTTGGGAATGCCGACCACCATGACGCGTGTCGGAAAGCCGAGCCTGCCGTTTCTCGGCGACAGCTCCTTGCAGAGCTTGATCAGCTTTTTGACCTCGAGCTGCTTTTTGGCCGAGATCGCCACGGCGCTCACGCCGGTCTCGCTTTTAAACTGCTTGAGCCAGGCAGCGGTGACCGCCGGATCGGCCAAGTCCGGTTTATTGAGGACTTTGACCCACGGCTTGGTGCGACGCAGCGCCTGCAGCTGGTGATTGGAACTCGACGAGGGGAGGCGTGCGTCGAGGACCTCGATCACGACGTCAACCTTTTTGATCAGGTCCGCGATCGATTCCAGCGCCTTGCCCATATGTCCGGGATACCATCGGATCGTCATATGTGTCAGCTATCCTTTCGGTGCATTTTGTGAAGTAGTGCTTTTTTCGAATGGATGCTTTATAGCACACCTATCCCCGCAAATGGCAATTATCTGATGCTGCCCCGAACCTCCTCTGGCCGCAGGAGGCCGGACAGCTGGAAGGGGATAAGATTAAGTGCCTCTTGCCTTTCCTCTGTGTCCCTCCGTGTCCCCTGTGGGTAATGCTTTTGACTTTATCAATGGTCATTGTCAAACTCTTCGGCTATGCTACAGTGGCACCGACGAAGCCTTCTCACCGACTAACCAAGGGAGCGCCTGCCATGCAGATCTACACCGCATCCTATCTGCTGCCGATAGCCTCGCCACCCATAGCCGGCGGCGGTATCGCCGTGGAGAACGGCCGCATCGTCGCGGCCGGTCCGGTGGCCGAACTCCCCTCCCCCAGCGGAGCCAAGCTCGTCGATCTCCCCGGCTGCGCCATCATGCCGGGGCTCGTTAACGCGCACACCCACCTGGAGCTCACCCACTTTCCGGCCTGGAAGGTGCGCAAGGACCTCGACTACCTCCCGAAGACCTACGTCGAGTGGATCCGCCAGGTGGTGAAGATCCGGCGCGTGCTCACCCCGGAAGAACTGGAGCAGTCGGTGCGCGAGGGGTTGCGCCTGTGCATCGAGTCCGGCACCACCGCCATCGGCGAGATCCTCAGCGACTTCTCGCTCGCCCACCTCTACGAGGCCTCGCCGCTTACCGGCCGGCTCTTCCTGGAAGGGCTCGGGCAGGATCCGGTGCAGGGCGAGGCGCTCTTGAAGCGGCTCATGGCAAGCCTGCAGGCGCTCAAGGGGAACTTCCTCCCCGGCATCTCGCCGCACACGCCGCACACGGTCTCCCAGGAGCTCATGCTCGAGTTGAACCGGCTCGCGCAGTGGCTCGACATACCGAAGGCGATCCATCTCTCCGAGTCCAAGGAAGAGGTCTCCTTCATGTTCGACAGCACCGGCCCCATCGCCGAGGTGATGTACCCGATGGCCCACTGGGACGAGTACCTCCCGGCGCCTCGCAAGGCTACCTCGACGAGCTACCTGGAAGAGCTCCGGGTGCTCGACCAGAAGACCCTGGCCATCCACGCCGTGCAGGTCACCCCGG
Organism: Geomonas silvestris; assembly: GCF_014193515.1. Taxonomy (GTDB): domain Bacteria; phylum Desulfobacterota; class Desulfuromonadia; order Geobacterales; family Geobacteraceae; genus Geomonas; species Geomonas silvestris. Next base: position 173,895 of record NZ_BLXX01000012.1, read on the forward strand.
CCGATGTCGCCGTATTGAAGGAGCGCGGCGTCACCGTGGTGCTCTGTCCGCGCAGCAACGACCGGCTCAACGTGGGGAAGGCCCCGTACCATCTGTTGAAGAGCGCCGGCCTGTCGCTCGCCCTGGGGACCGACTCCCTGGCGAGCAACGACTCGCTTTCGCTGTGGGACGAGATCCACTTCTTAAGGGAGAGCGACCCCGACGCCTTCACTCCGGCGGAACTAATCGCCATGGCGACGCGGGGGAGCGCACGGGCGCTCGGGCTCGAGGGGGAGTTGGGAACCCTGGAGGCCGGCAAGCGGGGCGACTTCCTGATCTTCTCCGGGCTCGAGCAGGCGGGATCCGACATCTCCGCGGCACTCCTGGAGCACGGGCGTCTCGAGCAGGTCTACCTGGCCGGGCGCTCCACGCCGCGTCCGCGTACCCCGCCTTTTTAGCCCTGTTCATTTCAAGGCTATTCTGGTAGTATCAGTTGACTATGGGCGAGAAGCTGATTTGCAACAACAAGAAGGCCTTCCACGACTACTTCATCGAAGAGCGTTACGAGGCCGGCATGGTGCTGCAGGGGACCGAGGTAAAGTCCCTGCGCGGCGGCAAGGCGAATTTGAACGATTCCTTTGCCATCGTGAAGAACGGCGAGGCCTACCTGCACAACCTGCACATCAGCCCCTACGACTTCGGCAACCGTCAGAACCACGATCCTGACCGGATGCGGAAGCTTTTGCTGCACAAGAAAGAGATCCTGAAGCTCTTCTCCAAGATACGGGAGCAGGGATACACGCTGATCCCCTTGAGGATCTATTTCAAGGAAGGCAAGGTAAAAGCAGAGCTTGGGTTAGCCAAGGGGAAGAAGAACTACGACAAGCGCGAGACCCTGAAGCAGAACGACATGAAGCGCGACGTCCAGGTGGCTCTTAAAGAGCGCGGGCGTCAGAACAGGGATAGAGATTAACAGTTTATTGGGGGTGTAAAGGTTTCGACGGGGGTAAGAAGCAAAGGTTGCATGCCGAGGTCCGGTTGGCTCGTTAAACAAACCGGGGCGATTTAGACGCCGATAACTACGAATACGCCTTAGCAGCTTAATAACCTGCTAACGTTCTACCTCGCTTCTCCCACGGGTGGGGATAGAACGTCATTTAGTGGGATAGTTCTTGAGAGTGCCTGCGGCTCAAGGGCGAAATCTAGCGGGACCGTCTCTCTTGAATCCCGGCCTGTGGAGTCCTGAGAGGTTAAATTAAATACAGGTATAAGCATGTAGACGCCTTTCGTGTACGACTTTCGGACGTGGGTTCGACTCCCACCACCTCCACCAAACCCCAAACAGAAAAGCCCGGGCATTTGCCCGGGCTTTTCTGTTTCTGTAGTTGTCGCTTAACTGCCAAACAAAGGCAAATCCCCCCTGTCCCCCCTTCGCAAAGGGGGGAACGTGAGGCCAACGGCAGGTGTTGGTTGTCATCCGTTACCAACGCTTCCCCGGACTTCCCGGACGAGCCTTTTACTGGACTTGGTTAGTTCTTCCAGTGCACGCTCTTCAGTTTGCCCTGGCCGGCCTCTTCCTTCCTGGTCGGCAGCATGCGGTTCTTCTCGTCCACGAAGACGAGCTTGGGCTCGTGAACCTGGGCCTCGGCCTCGGACATGTTCACGAAGCTCGCGATGATGACCAGGTCCTGGGGGGCCACCAGGCGCGCCGCGGCGCCGTTGAGGCAGATGACGCCGGAACCGCGCTCGCCTTCGATGGCGTAGGTCTCGAGCCGGCTGCCGTTGTTCACGTCCCAGACGCAGACCGCCTCGTAGGGTATGATGTCGGCGGCCTCCATCAGATCGAGGTCGATGGTGATGCTCCCCTCGTAGTGCAGGTCGGCCCCGGTGATCGTCGCGCGGTGAATCTTGCTCTTCAGCATCTTTCTATCCATCTTCTATTCCTCCCCAAGAATGCAGTTGTCGATGAGTCGTACTGTGCCGACCCGCACCGCCAGTGCGAGCAGCGTCCTTTTATCTGCGGTGTGCAAGGGAGCCAGGGTATCCGGATCCCGAAATTCCAGGTAATCGAGCTCTGCCGCCCTCTCCTTCTCGATAGGCTCGAGGGCGACCTTGCGCAGCTGGGCGACGGAGGTCTCCCCGGCGGCAAAGGCGGCCCGGGCTGCCTTGAGGGAGCGCGACAGGCAGAGCGCCGTCTCGCGCTCGGTCTCGCTCAGGCGCGCGTTGCGGGAACTCAAGGCCAGGCCGTCGGCCTCGCGCACGATGGGCATCCCGACGATCTCCAGGTCCATGTTGAAGTCCTGCACCATGCGCCGGATCACGGCGAGCTGCTGGAAATCCTTCTTCCCGAAGATGGCGACCTTGGGTACCACGATGTTGAAGAGTTTGGCGACTACGGTGGTGACGCCGCGGAAATGCCCGGGACGGCTCGCGCCGCAGAGCTCTTTGGTGATCTCCTCGACGTTCAGGTAGCTCTGGTAGCCGGCCGGGTACATGTCGGCTGCGGTCGGTGCGAAGATGACGCCGACCCCGGCGGCCTCGGCCACGCGCTTGTCGCGCTCCAGGTCGCGGGGGTAGCTGTCCAGGTCCTCGTTGACGCCGAACTGGGTCGGGTTCACGAAAATGCTCGCCACGACGATGGGCGCGCGTTTCTTCGCCTCGCGCATCAAGGAGGCGTGCCCCTCGTGCAGGTACCCCATGGTGGGGACCAGGGCGATCTCGCCGCGGTGCTCCCGGGCGAACTCTTGCATCTTAGCTACGGTATCTATCAGGATCATGAGAACGAGTGTTTCTCCTCGGGGAAAGTACCTGCTTTGACCTCGGCGATGTAGCTTGCCACCGCCTCGGAGATGACCGGGCCCAGGTCGGCGTAGCGCTTGACGAACTTGGGGGAGTACTTGCTGCACAGCCCCAGGATGTCGTGCAGCACGAGCACCTGGCCGTCGCAGTGCGGGCCGGCCCCGATGCCGATGGTCGGGATGCTGAGCTCGGCACTGATGCGCTGGGCGAGCTTCATGGGAATCCCCTCGAGCACCACGGAGAACGCGCCGGCCTTCTCGACGGCGAGGGCGTCCTGGAAGATCCGGTCGGCCTGCTCCTCGCCCTTCCCCTGCACCTTGAAGCCACCCATGCGGTGCAAGGACTGCGGGGTGAGACCTATGTGGGCCATGACCGGGATGTCCATGTCGCAGATGGCGGAGATGGTGTCGGCCACGTGCGCGCCCCCTTCGAGCTTCACCGCGGCGGCGCCGCCGTCCTTGACCAGGCGGCCGGCGTTTAAGCGCGCGCTGGCCAGGTCGATCTGGTAGGAGAGGTAGGGGAGATCGGCGACCACGAATGCCTTGGGGCGCGCCCGCATCACGGCGCGGGTGTGGTAGATCATCTCGTCCATGGTGACCGGCAGGGTGTTGTCGTAACCGGCAACCACGACGCCGACCGAATCCCCCACGAGGATCATGTCGATGCCGCAGCCGTCCATGATGAGGGCGGTCGGGTAGTCGTAACAGGTGAGGACGCCGATCCGTTCCCCGGCGGCCTTCATCTTTTGGAAATCGAGAACGGTCTTCTGCTTCTGCATGGTTAGCTGCTCCAGCTTGCGTGATGTAGGGGGGAGCGCCTTGGCCCTCCTCGCCCTCCTCCAGGCCTGCGAAGTGGTTACTGCGAGGCCGGAGTGCCCTCAACGGGGCTTTCGGTATACAACAAAAAAAAACGCCTTCACGAGGAAGACGTCATTGACTGAGGGCGAGCGCGCACCTGCGGTGCACACACACTAATCATCAGCTATCGCTTCCCGTACCGGTTCGTCGCGAATCCAGGCGGTATGTCGTGATATTGTCGTGTTTCTTTTGCGGCTCCACTTAAGGTATAGCGGGCCAAAACACGGTTAGAAAGCTACCACAAAATTTGGGGACAAGTCCACTATTTTTTAAAACGACTGCGCTGGGTCGGTTCCCAACTGCTCCAGGCTTGCTGGGGGCGATTCTTCACAAAAAGCGAATCCCCCCTGGCCCCCCTTTTCCAAAGTGGGAAACGTGTGGGCGCTTTTGTGGGCTAAAGAGAATGCCTCCCCGGAAGGTACTTAAGCGGTTTTGTTGGCTAAAGATCGCTTCCTCGACAAAAGCAAATCCCCCCTGCCCCCCCCTTCGCAAAGGGGGGAACGCGGAGTCTCCTGCTGTGCTTCGTGGAACAGTCCACCTCGTTTGGCTGTGCTTCGTGGAACAGTGCTCGTCGGGTTTGGCTGTGCTTCGTCGGACGGTCCACCTCGGGTTTGGCTGTTCTCCGTGCCCTCCGCGGCTCCGTGGCGAAATCGGTTCGTTTTGTTCCAGGGGGAACCAAGGCGAGTCACTTGGCGGAGCCAGTCCCCAAAGAAAGACCCCCTTCCGCATGCTGCGAAAGGGGGACGCTTGCTGCCGGTATCTCTTCTTGCGCTATTCGGCGCTCGCCCTGATGCACTCCAGTTCGTGCACTACCAGGCCGCTCTCCTCCTGGCGCTTCTCCATGCCGTCGAAGATGGCATCGGCCATCTTGGTGACGGACTCGACGGCGGCCCGAATGTCGGCTCCATCGACGGTCTGCCGGCCGGCGGCATCGGCCATGGCGTGACTCATCCCCTTCACGTCCTCGAGGGAGCGCGCCACGCTCTTGGTCGCCATCGCCTGCTCCTTGGACGACTTGAAGATCTGCATGGTCATGGAGCTTACGTTCTCGATCGACTGGCTCACCGACTGCACGGCCCGCGACTGCTCCTCTGAGGCGAGCTTGATCTGCCGGGTCATCTCCAACGCCTCCTGGGCGCTCTCGAGGATGCTCTCCAAAGAGGCGCTGGTCAGCGTGCCGAGCTTCACCCCTTTGCGCACCAGCTCCTTGGTCGCCATGATGTTGTCGGCGGCGATGCGCGACTCGGTCATGATCTCGTCGATGATCCCGGTGATCTCGCCGGTGGAGAGCCCGGTCTGCAGGGAGAGGTTGCGGATCTCGTCGGCCACGACGCCGAAGCTCTTGCCGTACTCGCCGGCCTGGGCCGCGATGATGGAGGCGTTTAGGGCCAACAGGTTGGTGCGCTTGGTGATGTCGTTGATGACGGAGACGAACCCCTCGATGCGGCCGCTGTTGGCTCCCAGGCGCTTGATCCCCTCGAAGGAGAGCTCGACGGAGCGCTGGATGTCGTCCAGGGACTGCTCGGTCTCGCGCACCACCTCGCGGCTCTGCTCGGCGTGCTCCTTCACCTTGGTGGAGAGCCCGTGAGAGAGCGAGGTGTTGCGCTCCACCTGCCTGAGCGTCGAGGCGATCTCCTCCATGGCGGAGACCGACTTGTACACCGAGTCGGAAAGCGCATCCATGTTGCCGGTGATCTGGTCGGTGGCGATGGAGATCTGCCCGGCCGCGACCGAGGCGCAATCGACGGACTCCATGACGCCGTGGGCGGTGGCGTCGATCTTCTGGGAGCCGTTGGCAAGCGAATCGGCGGCGCTCTTCAGGCGGAAGAGGTTGCGGGAGTAGGCCTCGCGGTTCTTCAAAAGCTCGGTGAAGGTCTTGCCGAGCTCGAGGGTGAGCTGGTCGATGGAGGCCAGGAGGCTTATGCGCAAGAACGCCGCGGCCGCCTGGTCGGCGAAGAGGCGGATGGTGTCGACGTCGGTATCGTTGAGGGAGCGGTGGCTCTTCTTGTTGTCGAGGCCGAAGACCCCGATGGTCTCACCCTTGAGGACGATGGGGCAGAGGATGAAGCAGGAGGAGCGCAACGGCTCGATCATGTCGAAGGGGGCCTGCAACAGGTAATCGGCGGGATACTGGCTGACGTCCTCGATGAAGTGGACCTGCTGGTCGCGGAAGCACTTGTAGACCACGCCGGAACGGGCGTCCAGCGGGATGGTGACCTCGGGGCCCACGGCGGTGTCGTTGCCGGCGGAGGCCGCGAAGTAGAGCTCGCTCCGCTCCGCGTCGGCCATGAGGACGTTCACCCGCTCGTAGCCCAGGACCTCGTGCAGCCCCTCGACGCACAGGGCGAGCACGTCGTCCTTGCGGATGCTCTTCTGGATCTTGGAGCCGATCTTGTGGAAGTTCTTGATGTTGTTGTCGAGCACCTTGTAGCGGTTCTCGAAGAGCTTTTTCTGGGCGTTCACCTCGTGCACCAGGGAATCGAGCTCCTGCCCCCTTTTGTGCAGCTCGTCGGCGGCGCCGCCGATGAAGTAGCCCAGGATGGCCAGGACGCAGGCCGTGCCGAAGCCCATGTAGGCGTAGAGCGCCATACCCTGGGCAGTTTGGATCATTTCGGTGAAGATCTGGGAAACCAGCGGGAGGGAAGGGTCGGCGAAGAGGGCCAGGCGCAGCACGTTCCAACCGACGGGAGCCAGGGTGCCGAGGAAGAAACCGATGAGCGCGTAGAGCTGGCTCCGGTTGGCCCCGACCAATGGATTTCTCATAACAGTGCCACCTCGTTCACCCCGAAGATGCGGCCCGGAAAGGCCGACAGGGGAATTTTGTGCAGTCTAAGGCAGCGGCTGGTCGAAGTCAACTTATCTTTAACGTCCAAGCATTATGCCGAGTTCCTCGGCGTGGCGCACCAGGGCCCCTTCCGGGTCGATGAGTTTTAACTGGCGCACCGCGTCCTCGATGGGGGCGGAGCAGATCTGGCGCCCCTTGAGGCAGACCATCTGCCCGAAGCTTTCCGCCTCGATGAGCTCGACGGCCTGGACCCCGAAGCGCGAGGAGAGGCAGCGGTCGAAGGTGGAGGGCGAGCCGCCGCGCTGCAGGTGCCCGAGCACGGTGACCCGGACGTCCATCTCGAGGACCCCGCCCAGCTCGCGGGAGATCTTCTCCCCTACCCCGCCCAACCGCTCGACCACCTGTTTCCCGCCGGCCGCTTCCTTCACCACGCGGCTCCCCCCTTTGGGGTAGGCCCCCTCGGCGGCCACGATGACGCTGAAGCGCCCGCCGCGCCTGCCGCGCTCCACGATCGCCTGGGCCACCCGCTCGATATCGTAGGGGATCTCGGGGATGAGGATGACGTCTGCGCCGCCGGCGATCCCCGACTCGAGCGCGATCCACCCGGCGTAGCGCCCCATCACCTCGAGCACCATGACGCGGTGGTGGCTTTCGGCCGTCGAGTGCAGCTTGTCGAGGGCGTCGGTCGCGGTCTCCAGCGCAGTGTTGTAGCCGAAGGTGACGTCGGTTTCCAAGAGGTCGTTGTCGATGGTCTTCGGGACCCCGACGATGGGGACCCCGCGCTTCATGAGCTCGAGCGCGATCTTCAGGGTGCCGTCCCCCCCGACCACGACCAGGGCGGAGATCCCCAGGATCTCGATGCGCGAGACCACCTCGTCCGAGACGTCCACCAGCTCGACCTTACCCTCCCTCATGATGGGAAAGGAGAAGGGGTTGCCGCGGTTGGTGGTCCCGAGGATGGTGCCGCCGCGCGGCAGGATCCCGCGGACGTCTTCGAGGTTGAGCAGGCGGCACTTCTCCTGGTGCAGGAAGCCGTCGAAGCCGTCCTCGATGCCGATCACTTCCCAGCCCCGGCGCACCGCGGAGCGGACCACGCCGCGGATGACGCCGTTTAGTCCGGGGCAGTCGCCGCCGCCGGTGAGGATGCCGATTCTTTTAGCGCACATAATTCTCCTTGATGCATGGGGGCTCACTCAGAAGCGAATCCCCCTGCCCCCCCTTTTCCAAAGTGGGGAACGCTGGTTCTGCCGCGCTGCTTTGTGGAAAGGAGCACTGAGCTTCGCGAAATATGCGGAAGAGTGATCCCCCACTTCAGAGCCAAACCTGCCCCCCTACCCTTGGTGTCCGAAAACGTGCACCAGGCTACCTGCTTTTTCAGATTCAGCCTTCGTGGGTTTCCCCTGTGTTCCTCTCGCCGCTCCCTCTGTGATCCTCTGTGTTAAAGCCGTTGTTTGTTGCCATGGCTTCAGCTCTTTCCGCCATGCTCGGCAACAACCTCCAGTGCTTCCACGATGGCGGAGGGCTCCAGGCGGTTTCTCGGGTCGCTGTCGGCGTAGGAGAGCAGGATGCGCCGGTCGCGACCGATAAGGAAGGTCCCCGGGATGGGAAGCTCCCAGGAATCGTCGCCGTTGTAGGCGGGAAGATCGGTGCCGAGCGAGGTGTAGATGGGGCGGAGCGCCTCGGGTACCTGGTACACCAGGCCGAACTGCCGGGCCACCTGGTTCCCCTGGTCGCTCAACACCTCGTACATCAGGAAGTTCTTCAACAAGGTCGCCTGGGACTTGTCGGGACTCTGCGGCGAGATCGCGATGAGCGAGCCGCCCAGCCTCATGATCTCGGGGAGGATCTTCTGGTAGGCACGCAGCTGCAGGCTGCAGTAGGGACACCAGATACCGCGGTAGAAGGTGACCAAAACCGGACCGCGCGCCAGGGCATGTTCCAGGTTGGTCGGCCTTCCCACCGCGTTGGGAAGGGTGAAGTCGGGGGCCTGGCCGCCCGCCTTCAGGACCCGCTCGGCAATGCCGGAAAGGGCGAGCTGTCGGGCGGCCTCCTCAAGTTGCTGCGACTGCTCGGGAGGTAGCGGCGGCAAAGACCGCTCGAGTTCCTCGATCTGCGTTCTGAGTTCCGGTTCCATCTTCCTCCCCCCTTTCAGAGCATTTTTTACGCCACCAGTTTACGCAATTCAGGGAAAAGGTCAATCAATCTCCACACTTTTATGGTTTTTCACCGTTTTGGGCCAATGATGCATCTTTTGACGCAGGTCATAATCATTTTCCCGTACAGGCTCTATGCTCACCTCATCGAAGCAGTGAAAAACAGCAGGGCACTTCAGGTAGTTGAACAATCGAAGATTTTTGACCCAGGTCATAAACAAATAGAGCCAGACGCGCTATCGTAGGATCATCGAAGAACGACGGAGGAGACACAAGATGGAATTCAAAAACGGGTTGGGCGAAACGGCAATACAGGACGTGATGGCGAAGTATCCGCAGATCGGTGAGATCCTGAACCGCTACGAGATCGGCTGCGTTACCTGCAAGGTCGGCATCTGCCTCTTGAAGGACGTCGTCTCGATCCACGGTCTCTCCCCCGAACAGGAAAAAGCAATCGAGCAGGAAATCAACCAGTACCTGGACAGCATAAACTAAACGAAACGCTTTCAAATCACTTGCAAAACCAACACAATAAACGAACAAGGAGATTCATCATGGCACATTCGGCATGCGGTTGCCCCGGTAGCGCAGCAAGGATCATCGAGAGAAACGAAACGGCACAGGCCCCCTCCACCGAGAAGGCAGCAAGCGAACTGCGTCAGTGGCCGGTGCAGCTGCACCTGGTTCCCCCCACCGCCCCCTGGTTCCAGGACAGCGACATCCTGATCGCCGCCGACTGCGTGGCCTTCGCGCTGGGGAGCTTCCACAGCGACCTCTTGAAAGGGAAGGCAGTCGCCATCGCCTGCCCGAAACTGGACGACACCGCCCCGTACGTCGAGAAGCTCGCCACCATCTTCCGGGTCAACAACGTGAAGAGCGTCACCGTGGCGATCATGGAAGTCCCCTGCTGCCGCGGCCTGGACATGATGGTGCGTCAGGCTCTGCAGCTCTCCGGCAAGGAGATCGCGCTGGAGACCGCGGTAATCGGGATCAACGGGGAAAGAAGGAGCTAGGGACATGAAACGGGACATCACCCAGAGGCTGAAAGACGAGCACCAGTTGATCCTCAGGATGCTGGCGCTCTTGGAAAAGAATGCGCGGCTCACCGAGGCAGGTAGCTTCATGGACTACCAGTTTTACCTGGACGGGGTGGATTTCATCAGAAATTACGCGGACCGTTTCCACCATGCCAAGGAGGAAGATGTCCTGTTCGAGGCTCTGGTAGCCAACGGGATGCCGCGGGCCAACAGCCCGGTAGCCGCGATGCTGATGGAGCACGACCTGGGGCGCTCCTACGTGAAAGCGATGGAAGAGGCGGCAGGAAAGGCGCTCAAGGGCGAGCCGGACCAAAACGACGCCATCGTCGCCAACGCCCGGGGGTACCTGGAGCTTCTGCGGGAGCACATCTCCAAGGAGGACGAGATCCTCTACCCGCTGGCGGAGAGGGTCCTGCCGGAGTCGGTGAGGGACGGCATCGCGGAAGCCTACGAGCGCGCCGAAGCCGCTGCGCAGAAGGGACTCGAGGAGCACTACCGCGCCGTGGTGGAGAAGTACGAGAAGGGGTAACAAGCTAAAACAACGTCAAAACCTTTAGACGCGGATTGAGCGGAATGTGCGACGGATGTCTACGGATGAGGTAATTGGCCTAAACCTGAGGTGTACTTCAAGAACAAAGGCTGCTGCGTGGCCGGATAACAGAGCTGAAACAAAAAAGACCCTGGGTTTATCCCCCAAGGTCTTTTTTTGTTCTTCCGTTATATCCGCTAGTTTCCGCGCAATCCGTGTGCTGATTTTTCGGTTTTAGGTCAGGTTGTCCTCGATCCTGATGAAGGTGCTCTTCTCGCGGATCACGTCGAAGCCGTCGATCTCGGCCAGAGCCTTGCGTATATCTGCCTCGCGGGCCTCGTGGGTCATGATGACGATGGGGACGATGTCGCTGGAGCGCGCGCTCTGCACCATGGAGGCGATGCTGATGCCGCTCGCCCCCAGGGCGCCGGCGATGCGCGCCAGGACGCCGGGACGATCCACGGCCTGGAAACGGATGTAGTACTTGGTGACGACGTCGCCAATGGGCTTGATGGGGAACTCGGCCACCATCTGGTCCAGGAAGCCCAGCGGTGCCACGCGGCGCGAGATGCCGGCCTCCATGTTGCGCCCGAGATCCATCACGTCGCCGATCACGGCGCTCGCGGTGGCGTCGCGACCAGCCCCGCGCCCGTAGAACATCACCGGCCCCACGAAGTCGCCGGTGAGCCTGATGGCGTTGAAGACGCCGTGCACGTCGGCGAGCGGATAGTCGATGGGGATCATGGTCGGATGCACGCGCGCCTCGATCTGGCCGCCGTCACGCTTGCCGATGGCGAGAAGCTTGATCCGGTACCCGAAGCTCTTGGCGAAGTTGACGTCCTCGGCGGAGATGGAGGTGATCCCCTCGGAGTAGATGTCCTTCAGGTTCACCCGGGTCCCGAAGCACAGCGACAACAGCAGGCAGAGCTTGTGCGCGGTGTCGACCCCTTCGATGTCGAAGGTCGGATCGGCCTCGGCGTACCCCATCTCTTGCGCGCTCTTCAGCACCTCGGTGAAGTCGGCCCCTTCCTGGGTCATCCGGGTCAGGATGTAGTTGCAGGTACCGTTCACGATGCCGAGCACGGTGGAGAAACGGTTCGCCGCCAGGTTCCCCTTGATGGCGGAGAGGACCGGGATGCCGCCGCCCACCGCGGCCTCGAAAAGGATCTCGACCCCCTGGGCGCGGGCCGCGGCGTAGATCTCGTCGCCGTGCACGGCCAGAAGTGCCTTGTTGGCGGTGACGACGTGTTTGCCGTGGGCGATCGCCTTCAGGACGAAGCTGCGCGCCGGCTCGTAGCCGCCGATCAGCTCGACGACGACCGAGATCTCCGGGTCGGCAAGGATCTCGTCTGCGTTCTTCGTGAGGTGGATCCCGCTTACGTCAACACCGCGGTCGGTCGTGATGTCGAGGTCGGCGAGCGCCTTTAAGGTGATGCGGGCGCCGGTCTTCTCCTCGATGAGGGAGGCGTTCTCTTTCAAAAGCTTCACGACACCGGCACCGATGGTGCCAAACCCCAAAAGGCCTACCTTGATCTCTTTCATATTCCCTCGCAATCTGATATCAGGGGTGCTGCAGGGCAGCCGCGCGCCGGCAGGCCGGAAGCTGCCGCCAACTGGGCGGCGTGCGCGGCTGCGGTCCGGAAACCTCCGGCGGCTACTCCTTGTCGGTCACGCCGGCGGCGATCTCGTCCAGGATGCCGTTCACGAAGGCAGCGGAGTCCTCGGCGCCGAACTTCTTGGCCACCTCGATCGCCTCGTTCATGGTGACGTTCTTCGGGATGTCGGAACGGAACAGGAGTTCGTACACCGCAAGGCGCAGGATGTTCAGGTCGACGCGTGCCATGCGCGACATGCTCCAGTGCTTGGACTTGGCGGCGATCTGCTCGTCGATGGCGGTGATGTTGGCGACCACGCCGCTCACCAGTTCCGAGGCGAAGGCGAACGCCTTGGAGTGGACCTCCAGGGTCGGTTCCTCACCTTCCGCGAAGCTCTCGATGATCCTCTTCAGGGTAGCGTTGGCATCCTGCGGGACCAGGTCTTTCGAGTAAAGCGCCTGCAGCGCCAGTTCCCGACCTTCTCTACGTGCACTCAACTTAGTCAATCTCCTTGAACAGGTTAACCGTTTCGATGATGGTCATGGCCGCATCGAAACCTTTGTTGCCGGCCTTGGTGCCGGCGCGTTCGATGGCCTGCTCGATGGTGTCGGTGGTGAGCACCCCGAAGGCGACCGGGATGCCGGTGGCGAGCGATACGTGGGCGATCCCCTTGGACACTTCGGAGGCTACGTAATCGAAGTGCGGGGTGGAGCCGCGGATCACGGCGCCCAGGCAGATGAGGGCGTCGTACTTGCCGCTTTGCGCCATCTTCTGGGCGGCGAGCGGGATCTCGAAGGCGCCCGGGACCCGGGCCACGGTGGTCTGGCTGTCGTCAGCGCCGTGGCGGATCAGGGCATCGAGAGCCCCTTCCAGGAGGCGCTCGCCGATGAAGCTGTTGAAGCGGCCCACCACGATGCCGACCTTGATCCCTTCGGCGTTGAGTTTTCCCTCGATGAATTTAGGCATTGGTAACTCCAGTAGTTAAAAATGAAAAACCGGGATAGCCACGGAAACACCGAGCACAGGGAGAAAAGCAAAAACAGGGGGTAAAACCTGAAGGCCTTTCCGCAATCCTTCGACGTTCTCCGAGCCCCCGTGCTTCCGTGGGCTTTGAGGTTCTAAAGGCTTTAGAGTGCAGGATTGTCGCCTTTGACGTTCTCCGTGCTCTCCGTGCCTCCGTGGCAAAAATTGCTGCTAGATGTTTTCCAAAAGGTGGCCGAGCTTTTCGCGCTTGGTCTTCAGGTACTTGGCGTTGCTCTTGGACGGCGCGATCTCGATGGGCACCCGCTCGACGATGTTGATCCCGTACCCCTGCAGGCCAACGAGCTTCTTCGGGTTGTTGGTCATCAGGCGGATCTTCTTCACACCCAGGTTCACCAGGATCTGGGCGCCGATGCCGTAGTCCCTCAGGTCTGCCTTGAAGCCCAGGGCCAGGTTCGCCTCGACGGTGTCTTTACCCTGGTCCTGCAGCGCGTAGGCCTTGAGCTTATTGGTGAGCCCGATGCCGCGCCCTTCCTGGCGCATGTAGAGGATGACCCCCGCCCCTTTCTTCTCGATTTGCTCCATGGCGGCGTGCAGCTGGTCGGCGCAGTCGCAGCGCACGCTCCCGAAGACGTCGCCGGTCAGGCACTCGGAGTGCACCCGGACCAGCACGGGCTCGTCGCCGCGGATGTCCCCCTTGACGAGCGCCAGGTGCTCCAGCTTGTCGATGTCGTTCTCGAAGGCGACGGCGCGGAAATCGCCGTAGGCGCTGGGGAGCGCGACCTCGACGGAGCGGCGCACCAGGGACTCGTGCTTCAGGCGGTAGGCGACCAGATCGGCGATGGTGCAGACCTTGATGCCGTGCTCCTTGGCGAACTTCTTAAGCTCCGGCATGCGGGCCATGGTGCCGTCTTCGTTCATGATCTCGCAGATGACGCCGGACGGCTCGAGACCCGCCAGGCGCGCCAGGTCGACGGAACCCTCGGTCTGGCCGGAACGCACCAGCACCCCGCCGTTTTTGGCGCGCAGCGGGAAGATGTGCCCCGGGCGGGCCAGGTCGGAGGCGGTGGCGTTGGGGGCCACTGCGGTAAGTATGGTATGGGCGCGGTCCGCCGCGGAGATACCGGTGGTGACGCCGCGCTTGGCCTCGATGGAGACGGTGAAGGCGGTGCCGAAGGAGGAGGTGTTGCTCTGCACCATGGGCGGCAGGTCGAGACGGTCGCAGCGCTCGGCGGTCATGGTGAGGCAGATCAGGCCACGGCCGAAGCGGGCCATGAAGTTGATGGCCTCCGGGGTGACGCACTGCGCGGCCATGGTGAGGTCACCCTCGTTCTCGCGGTCCTCGTCGTCCACCAGGATCACCATCCGGCCGGCCCTGATCTCCTCGATGGCTTCTTCAATAGTTGCTACTGACATGTAAATCCCTCGCAATCGGTGACGCTAAATGGCCACAATCTCACAGAAATCCATTTTTGGCAAGCAGTTCCAATGAAATGCCCCCCTGCTTCTGATCCCGACCAGCCAGGAGCCTTTCCAGGTAGCGGCAGATCAGGTCCGTCTCGATGTTCACCTCGGCGCCGACCCTTTTGTGCTGCAGGGTAGTCTGGGCCGCGGTATGGGGGATGATGTTCACGCTGAAGCTGTCGGGCCCGGCCTCGTTCACGGTGAGGCTGATGCCGTCGATGGCCACCGATCCCTTGGGGGCGATGTACCTGGAGAACTCCGCCGGCACCCGGAAGGTGAAGACGATGTTGCCCGAGTGCTCGCGCCGATCGGTGATGCTCGCCATGCAGTCCACGTGGCCGGAGACCAGGTGGCCGTCCAGCCGGTCCGAGAGCCGCATGGCCCGCTCCAGGTTGAGCGGCGCGCCCGCTTTCAGGTTCCTGAAAACGGTGCGCTCGATGGTCTCGGGCGAGATGTCGAAGGTGAGGGTCCCCCCTCCCTTGCGCACTACGGTGAGGCAGGCGCCGTTCACCGCGACCGAGGCCCCGATGGGGATCTCCTCGGCCGGGAGCGTCGTCTTCACGGTGAGGCTCCCCGAGGCCCCGCGCTTCTCGATGCCGACCAGTTCGCCTACGTTTTCTATGAGACCTGTGAACACCTTTAACCCCTAAAGGCAGGGGCTAGGGACTAGGGGCTCGGGACTGGAATAACCCTCACTGCGCCTTAGCTCCTGCCTCGACCATAATTTAGCTGCTACTACAGCACAATCCCGACTCCGGTCCCACGACCCTAATCCCTGCTTTTCCCCACCGGCACCCCGGTCACCAGGAGATCGGCGCCGCAGCGGGTGACCTTCATCTCCTCAAAGTGCAGGGCGTCGGCCATCTTGAGCACACCCTGGCCGGCGAAGAGCCCCATGCCGACGCCGCCTACCAGCTTGGGGGCAAAGAAGATCATGCAGCGGTCGATGAGCCCCGCCCTGAGGGCCGCTCCGGCCAGGTGGCTTCCCCCTTCCAGGAGGATGGACTGGATCCCCTGGGAACCGAGTTGCTCGAAGAGGTCCTCGAGGTCCACCCGTCCCTCTTTGGCGGCACAGGCAACCACCTCGCCGCCGTGCGCGGCGACCGAGGCGATCTTCGCGCTGTCGCCGGAACAGGTCGCCACCAGGGTCTTCGCGGCGGAGTGCTGGTTGAAGACGGCGGCGTGCAGCGGCAGGCGCAGGCCGGAATCGACCACGATGCGGATCGGGTCCTTGCCGCCGGGGACCCGGCAGGTGAGCTGCGGGTCGTCCTTGATGACGGTCCCCACCCCGACCATGATGGCGTCCAGCTGGCCGCGCAGCCGGTGCACCAGGCGCCTCGAGGCGTCGCCCGTTATCCAGCGCGAGTCGCCGGTTGCGGTGGCGCTCTTGCCGTCCAGGGTAAGCGCGCTCTTCAGGATCACATAGGGGCGCCGGGTCTGGATCCACTTGATGAAGGGGAGGTTCAGCTCGCGCGCCTCGGCCTCCAGTATCCCGATCTCGACCTTGATCCCCGCCTCGCGCAGGATCTCGATCCCCTTCCCCGCCACCAGCGGGTTCGGGTCGACCATGGCGACGAAGACCCGGGCGACCCCAGCCGCGACCAGGGCGCGGGCGCAGGGGGGGGTCTTGCCGAAGTGGGCGCAGGGCTCCAGCGTCACATAGGCGTCGGCGCCGGCGGCGAGCTCGCCCGCGTCGTTGAGGGCGTGCACCTCGGCGTGCGGCGTTCCCGCCTTCTTGTGCCAGCCGCGCCCGACCACGGCGCCGTCGCGCACGATGACGCACCCCACCGCCGGGTTAGGTGCGGTCTTCCCTACTCCGCGCCGTGCCAGGGCAAGCGCCTCGCGCATCATCTTGGTATTGAAGTCGGACATCAGAACCTAACTTGCCACGGAGGCACGGAGTACACGGAGAACTTCACAATCCAGCTACCGGGAACCACAACGAGCAACCCCGGAGTGTCTTTCCCCCTATGGGCTGGTTTTCTCCGTGACCTCCGTGGCTCCGCGGCTAACCGCGGTTATTTCTTCAGAAGATCCTGCAGCTCGCTCATGAACTCGTTGATGTCCTTGAAGGAGCGGTACACGGAGGCGAAGCGGACGTAGGCTACCTGGTCGATGCCGTGCAGGTCGTCCATCACCCACTCGCCGAGGGTGGTGGTCGGGACCTCTTTCTCGCCGCTTTCCTGCATGCGGATCTCCAGCCGGTCCACCAGCTTCTCGATGGTCTCGACGGAGACGGGGCGCTTCTCGCAGGCCTTCTGGATCCCGGCCACGAGCTTCATCCGGTCGAAGGGCTCGCGCCGCCCGTCCCTCTTGGTCACCAGGGGGAGCACCTCCTCGACCCGCTCGTGGGTGGTGAAGCGCTTGCCGCAGGACTCGCACTCGCGCCGGCGGCGGATGGTCGCCCCACCCTTGTCGGGGCGGGAATCGACAACCTTGGAGTCGGCAAAGGCACAGAAGGGACACTTCATTTAACGCCCCCCCCTTCCGCCACTTCCAGCTTCTCGACCAGGACTCCCGACTCGCGGATCATCTCCTCGGCCAACTGGTCGGGGTAGCCGGCGAGATACACCACCCGCTTGATCCCCGCGTTGATCACCATCTTCGAGCAGATGATGCAGGGCATGGTGTTGCAGTAAAGGGTCGCACCCTCGATGACGGTGCCGTGCTTGGCGGCCTGGATGATGGCGTTCTGCTCGGCGTGCAGGCCGCGGCAGAGCTCGTGGCGCTCCCCGGAGGGGATGTTGAGCTTCTCCCTCAGGCAGCCGATGTCCAGGCAGTGCGCGGTCCCGGCGGGCGAGCCGTTGTAGCCGGTCGCCAGGATGTTCTTGTCCTTGACGATAACCGCGCCCACCTGGCGCCTGAGGCAGGTGGAGCGCTTCGCCACCAGGCGCGTAATTTCGATGAAGTACTCATCCCAGCTGGGACGCGACATAAGTGCACCTCTCACGTGAAATTCGGTCAGGATAGCCGATTACGCAAGCCCGGTCAAGCGGCGTCACACGGGGCTTGCAGCAGACAGGAGCGGCTTAGGACACTGACAGTTGCCAAAGTCACCAGCTCACTCGCGGCGCACTGTAAGTGAGAAGCCGCAGGCTCTGTAAGTGACGCCCGTCGGCTGAAAGCTTCCGGGAGCCAGGAGAGGTCGCTTTCGACCATCTTGGGGCGGGGAATACATCAGTGCGGCAGTATCCCCACTTTGCGACGCAGCAGACGGCGGGATCGCGAAGGGAAAAGAAAGCGCCACCAGCGCCCCTCGGACCACCCCTGCTGCGCTGCCGCGTCGAGGGCGCCCAACGAGGTGCCGGGACCGGGGGCCAGGAGTCGCCTTACCTGGCGTGGGGCGCGGAGGACTGCAGGGCCTGGCGCAGGGTTTCCGGGTTGCGGGCTGCCATCGAGAGGGTGCGTGCCGCCACGCGCAGCGCGGCCGAGGGCTCCGGCGGCAGGCCGGCACTAAGTTCGGCCTCGCGCAACTGCCGCAACTCGCGGCACAGGGAGAGCGCACCCAGGGCAGCCTCGACCACCGGCCGTAGGTCCTCCCCTGCCGCCCGGGCCAGCACCAGCATGCGCAGCACCCGGTGCTGGACGCGGGCCCCGCAGTGCTCGAGCCGCGACAGCTCCCGCGCCGCGGCCAGGCCGCCCAGGTCGCGGCCGATCGCCGCCAGCACGGAGCGCAGCCGGTGCCCCGGATCGACCGGGAGCAGGTAGCGAAAGGCGAGGATGGCCACGCCGATCCCCCCAAGGGATGCGGCCCCGCCCGCGAGGTAGTCGGCCGCCGGCGGCATCCGGGAGACGCCGGGCTGCATCACGAACAAAAAGAAGAGTACGGCGTCCATCCCCCCCAGGGAGAAGCGCGGCTTGGTCTTGGCCCAGAGCCCGAGGACCAGGAACGGGGCCGCCCAAAGCCCTTGGGCGAGGGTCCCGCTCTCACCCGGCAAAAGGACGAGACGGCAGAAGAGCCCGCAGGCCACCCCGACGCTGGCCCCGCAGAAGATGTGCTTCAAAAGCCAGGCGGGACGCTCCTGGGTCGAGAAGATGCTCACCATGATCGAGGCGGCCATCATCATGACCGGCCCCTGGCCCCAGCCGGTCAGCTGCCACACGAGGCCTACGGCGAGCATGCTGCTCGCGGCGCGCAGTGCCGCCCGTGCCCCCTGGTGCCAGTCGCGGTGCCGCACCAGCTTAAGGCTCGGCGCCTCCCGGGCCGCTACCCGCTCCTGCCAGTATTCGATCCCCCGGCACCAGCTGGCGATCACCTCCTCGAGCGCCGCCACCAGGGTCCCGGCCGCGGCGGGCGCTTCGGCCAGCCGGCGTACCACCTGCTCCACCTCGATCCGGGACACCCCGGGAGTCTCCAGTTGCCGTACCACCCCGTCGAGTTCGTCCGCCAGGGCCTCGCTCCAGCGCTGCGTGTCCGGCCGGTGGCGCCCCGCCAGGGTCTTGCCGCTCTCCAGAACCGCCAGAAGGGCCACCAGCAGGGCGTTGATCTCGCGCTTGCGTCGCTTGAGGGCGAGGGAGCCGGCCCAGAAGCCGTCCAGGGTCTCCTCGATGCGGGCCAGCTCGACCAGGAGTTCCTGGCGCCGGTCCTCGCGCTCGGCAGCCGGCGCGTGCCTCAGCGTGCCCGCCACCCAGCCCAGGTTGCCGGCAAGGGCCGCGGCCAGCCGGTCCAGGAGCTCGCGGTGCGAGCGGTGCCGGGTAAAGAAGAGGGTGAGTGTGGTCGAGACCACGATGCCGACCACGATCCCGGCGATGCGACCGAAAACCAGGTCGTGCAGGTGCGGCGGCATGCTGTAGCCGGCCAGGGCGATCACGGCGCCGGTGCAGCCGGCGACCAGGGCGCCGTAGGAGCGCAGCCCGTAGAGGAGGTTGCCGGTTCCCACGCAGGCTGCAAGCCACAGGGCGAGGAGCGCGGCGAGCCCGAGCGGGGAATGGGCCTGCTGCACGATCAGCATCCCGCCGAAGGAGCCGAGCGCGGTTCCCACCAGACGGTAGAAGCTCTTCTCCAACAACAAGCCGCGGCTGGGCTGGATCACGATGAGTGCGGTCATGGCCGCCCAATAGGGACACTCCAGATGCAACAGCTCGGCCACGGCGAGGGCCCCCAAGGAGGCCAGGGCTCCGTGCAGCGCGGTCGCCACTGCGCTGCGCTCGCGCAGGACCAAACGTCCGAGTACCGACCACCTCACCTTTTCCCCCTCGCCTTCAGGGTGTCCAAGGACCCCTCCAGGCGCTTGACCAGGCCCGCCATCTGAGCGATCTCCGCGTCGCTAAAGGAGCCCAAAAGCTCCTCCTCGAGCGGCAGCAGCACGGTGAGGATGCGCCGGACCAGGAGGGCTCCCGCGTCGGTGAGGGTGAGGTTTTTGGCTCGGCGGTCGGCAGGGTCCTCCCGGCGCTCCACCAGCCCCTTGGCTACCAGGGTATCCAGCAGGCGAACCAGGGAGGGCCCTTCGATCCCCAGGGAGGAGGCCAGGTCCTTTTGGCGCACCCCTTCCCCCATGCGCTCGAGGTGCAGAAGCGGGCGCCAGGTGGCGTCGGTGATGCCGCTGATCTGGAACTCGGAGTCCAGTACCTGGCGCCAGCGGCGCGTCAGGCGCCCCAGAAGAAAGAGGAGGTTACTGCGGTCGATGTCATGGTCGGTGATAGGCATGGAAGATAGATAGCATGCTAACTATTTTATGGCTATCTTTTTTTGCCACACCCCGTCCCCGTCCCCGTCCCCGTCCCCGGCTCCGGCTCCGGTACGCCCCGTAGGCGCGGCACGCGCGAAAGTCCTTGTCCCGCGCCGGCAAAGAGTGTAAAAAGAACGTCTTTTTTTGCCCAAGGAGAGTACCGATGGCCACCGATGCACCGCAACTGTTGGAAATCGTCGTAGAAGAGAGCGCCCTGCCGCGCGCGGGCGTTCTTGCCACCATAGCGCTTTTGAACGAAGGGGGGACCGTCCCCTTCATCGCCCGCTACCGCAAGGAGCAGACCGGCGAACTGGACGAGGTGCAGATCCGCGAGATCGAGGACCTGCTCGCCTACCACCGCGAACTGGCCGAGCGCAAGGTCACCGTCTTAAAGAGCATCGAGGAGCAGGGAAAGCTCACCCCCGAGCTCTCCGCCCGCATCGCGACCTGCCGCAAAAAGACCGAGCTCGAAGACCTCTACCTCCCCTACAAGCCCAAGCGACGCACCAAGGCGACCATCGCCCGCGAGCGCGGCCTGGAGCCCCTGGCCGACCTCGTCGCCGCCCAGGAGCTGAAGGCGGGAAGCGCCGAGGAGGCCGCCCTCCCCTTCGTGAACGCCGAGCTCGGGGTCCCCGACGCCGCGGCTGCGCTGGAAGGGGCCGCGCACATCCTCGCCGAGCGGCTGAGCGAAGACGCCGACGCGCGCGCCATGGTGCGCGAGCTCACCCGCGAGCAGGGGATCTTCGCCTCGTCGCTCCTCTCCGAGGGGGCCGACCGCGAAGGGAAGTACCAGATGTACTACGAGTACTCCGAGCCGATGAAGAGCGTGGTCTCGCACCGCATGCTCGCCATGAGGCGCGGCGAGAAGGAGGAGGTCTTGCGGCTGGTGCTCCTCGCGCCGGAGCAGGAGATCCTGGAGCGCCTCACCTTCCGGCTCGTCAAGGGGGAGAGCGTCTTCAAGCGGGTACTGGAGGGGGTGGCGCTCGACGCCTACAAGCGGCTCATCGCCCCCTCGATCGAGGTGGAGCTGAGGCTCGAGGCGAAGACCCGCGCCGACGAGGCTGCCATCGCCGTCTTCGCCCAGAACCTGAGGAACCTGCTCTTGCTCCCTCCCGCCGGCGGGAGGCGCGTCCTGGGGGTCGACCCGGGACTGAGGACCGGCTGCAAGGTGGCCGCCCTGGACGAGACCGGGCGCTTCATGGAGCACGCCACCATCTACCCGCACACCGGCGGCGCCAAGGTCGCCGAAGCGGCCCGCGAGCTCGTGCGCCTGGTCGAGAAGTACGACTGCCGCCTGATCGCCATCGGCAACGGCACCGGGGGGCGCGAGACCGAGATCTTCGTGCGCGAGTCGCTGAGAAACGCCGGGGTCCGCGCCGAGACGGTCATGGTGAACGAGGCCGGCGCGAGCATCTACTCCGCCTCCGAGATCGCCCGCGAAGAGTTCCCGGAGCTTGACCTCACCATCCGCGGCGCCATCTCCATCGGCCGCCGCCTGCAGGACCCGCTCGCCGAGCTGGTGAAGATCGATCCCAAGAGCATCGGGGTGGGACAGTACCAGCACGACGTGAACCAGGTGCTCCTGAAAAAGGCGCTCGACGCGGTGGTGGAATCCTGCGTGAACTTCGTGGGAGTCGACCTGAACTCCGCGTCCTGGGCGCTTTTGTCCTACGTCGCGGGTATCTCGGAGAACCAGGGGCGCGCCATCGTGCAGTACCGCAACGACAACGGCGCCTTCGCAAGCCGCCAGGCGCTTTTGAAGGTGCCGCGCTTCGGCCCCAAGGCGTTCGAGCAGGCGGCGGGCTTTCTGAGGATCCGCGGCGGCGACAACCCGCTGGACAACACCGCCGTGCACCCGGAGAACTACGGACTGGTGGGGCGGATGGCGGCGGACCTGGGGAAGAGCCTGGCAGAACTCGCGGCGGAGCCGGGGCTTGCGGCGGGGATCCGGATCGAGCGCTATGTGACCGAGACGGTGGGGCTCCCCACCCTGCGCGACATCCTGGCCGAGCTGAAAAAGCCCGGGCGCGACCCGCGCGACAAGTTCCAGAGCGCAAGCTTCAGGGAAGACGTCACCACCATCGCCGACCTGAAGGAGGGGATGATCCTGCAGGGGGTGGTCACCAACGTAGCGGCCTTCGGCGCCTTCGTGGACATCGGGGTGCACCAGGACGGCCTGGTCCACATAAGCCAGCTCTCGCAGCGCTACGCGAAGGACCCCAACGAAGTGGTCAAGGTGGGTGAGATCGTGAAGGTGAAGGTGCTCTCGGCCGACCCGGAAAGAAAGCGGATCTCGCTCTCCATCAAGCAGGCTGAGCCGGAACGGGCGACCAAGGGGGGAGCGCCGGCGCCGCAGCCGCGCCAGAAGCCCAAGGCCGAGGAGCCGCTCAGCTGGGAAAAGGCGGGCTTTCGGGTGAAGAAGAAAAACTGACGACCTGAACTGGGGTACAACGGATAAAGGGGATGGCGAACCGAAAGCTGGTTCGCCATCCCCTTCTTTTTTTGCTCATGCCGGTGAGAGCTGCGTTACCGGACAACCAGGCGGCGCTGTTAGCAGCCGCAGCGCAGCAGTTTGCGACCGGTCTTGAAGACCACCTCGACCTTGCCGGACTGGCAGGAGACCACGACGCCGGTTCCGAAGCTCGGGTGCGCCATGAGGGAGTTCGTCTTGAACCTGCCGGCCATGTTGTAGGGAACGGCATGATCCGGGTCGAGCGGGCGGATCATCTCCTCCCAGATCGACTCGTCGGACTGGGCCGGAGCCCTCCCCGCCCTGGCGCGCGGTGCGGCACCGGTACTCGAGGTCCTGGCGGCCGCAGTCCTGGTAGCAGCCGGCTTGGGCTCCTTGGCCTCCTTGGCCGGACGGTGGTTGTGCTCGCTGCCGCAGGTATTGCACTTCACCCGTACCACCTGCCCCGCCACCATGGCGACGATGGTGTGATTCAAAAGCGCCTTGCAGCGCGTGCACTGTGAGTCAACAATGTCCCCTACCGATTTTACTCGTTGCATTCTGGTCCTCCCTGACCTCTTTCCAAACAAAAAGGGCTTAACCCTGGTGGCTAAACCCCTTACATCCCTAGCTGAGACCGCTGGCCGTCTGGCCCTGCCGGTTCTGATAGTATCGTCTGGTTAAGCGTTCGAAACTGTCCGTCAATCTGTTGCTGAAATATAGGTGATTTCGTCAGAAGTTGCAAGGGAAAAAGCGGGGAAAGCGCACCCAAGGCGCCGCGGCAGTTGGATCTAACCTTCGGTTATTACAGTGCATTCAACGTGGTTTGGCGGAAATTTCGGGTGAGTTCACCGCTTGCCGGCACAGGCGGTTGAGCGCTCGAGCAGTGCGGACACGGCGCGCTCGACCAGAACGCCGAGGAGGGCGCCGGCCAGCACATCGGAGAGGAAATGGTAATCGGTGGCGACGAGGGCGCCCCCAATGAGCACCCCGAAAGCGGTGCAGGCGGGCCGCAACCTGGGATAGCAGCGGGCCACCGCGGCGAGCGAGGCGACCAGGACGACCATGTGCCCGGAAGGAAAACCCTGGCAATCCGGGCGGAACTCAAACCAGTGAAAGCCGTACAGCCCCGGCTCCTGCAGCCAGACCCGGGTATTCACCCGGCCGAAGACCGGCTTGGCGAGGGCCTTCACCAAATAGGCGACCGGGGGGAGCCAGGCGTTCAGCAGTACCAGGCGGCCGAGGGGGTCTCCCAGGCGCCAGTTGTGACGCATGCGGTAGCACAACCAAGAGATGGCAGAGGTTACGATGACGACCTGCAGCAGCAGATCGGGGAGGTCGGAGGTGAACCGGGACCAGGTTCCGGGGACGTAGAGGTGGTCCCGCACCCAGTAGGCAAGGGGCACATCGAGCCAGCACACACAGAGCAGCACCAGCAAGGCGGCCAGCAACACGCGGACCGGCCCGGCAGACGAGGAAGTGGCAACGCCGGCAGGGTTCATGGTTCTCCTTGGTGGTCGGTTCAATTCCAGCGCGTGAACCTATCACAAGAGCGCACTAATATGAAGCCCCTATCTCACGGGCGGCGGGGACCGATGCGGCTAATGGCCGGTCTTGCAGCACTCGAGGCAGTTACGCAGGGTACAGACGCCGCAGGCGTGCTGCATGATGACCGGTATGCCACGGGTCTTGGCGGCCTGCAGCGCCTCGTTGCGGGCCTGGTGGGAAACCTTGTTGGTGAAGATGACCACCGCGTCAGCCTTTTTAAGCTTCACGGCGAAGTTCGCCGGTGCGGTGTTGTAGACCTCCAGCGTGATCCCGGCCGCGGCGGCAGCCTCCTGGTAGTGTTTTCCCAGCCGATCCATCCCTCCGATGAGTGCGATGCACATAGCCCCTCCCTGACGGCCTCGAAGGGGCTCTGCCTCGCCCTCCAAGGAAATTGACATCTCTTTTGATTCAAGCAGCGCAGGAAAACATTTCGCCCGCCAAACCGGCACGGACTGCGCCGCGCAGGCACTCCAGCGGAGAGCAGCCGGCGGCCAGGCGCTGCGACATCTGACAGCGGCACTCCCGGTGCAGCCGGGCGAGGCTCAGGCTCTGGCTCGGCTCCCCGAAGATCTTCCAGGGCCCCTGGCAGGTGAAGCTGAGCCGTGCCCATCCCAGAAAGCCCACCACGTCCTTGAGCGGGTAACCGAGGAAGACCCCGATCTCGTGCGGGAATCCCTCCCCCGCCACCCGGCGGGTGAGCTCCTGCAGCACGGCTTCGCGGTTCAGGCTCTGGGGGTAGCCGACCTTCCCCAGGATCACGGCGACGCTCTTCTTGGCGAGGAGCTCATCCAGCGCCTCAGGGCGGTAGAGCAAGAGCAGGATCGAGTTGCCGCGGTCCGCGAGTTCCCGCACCGCGAGGCCGCTCTCCGCGACGAGCGCCGCACCGTGCTCCATCCAGAGCAGATAGGGATTCCTGCCGCAACTGCGGCGCCGGTTGGCGATGCTCACCAGGTTCGCCGGTTTGGCTCCCTGCAGCACTTCGGCGACCTCAAGCACCAAAAACGAGGCCAAGCACTCCCGGTCGTCGGGAAACTGTGCCGAGAGCACCTGCCAGCCGGGCCTGACTTCCTGAAAGGGACCCGCTTCACTGCTCCTGCTCAGTAAACCACCCTCCTGATTCCGGTCCAAACGTGCCATCTGTGCCTCCTGGTAGTTCTGCGATCCTGTCACAACTCGCGACAGGATCGCATTTTTGTCAGTACCCGCAGTGCGATATTGAAAAGCGAATTCATTTATAGGGGAGAGATCTTTTGTTGTCAAGAAAAAGTTGCCGCGTTCTCGCTGCGGGTCCCTTTTAGGAGAAGGTCGTTACTGAGAGGGGGGCGGAGGTGAGCGGAGTGAGGTTATCCTGGGGTGAGTCTGGCGGGAGCACCGGGGGAGCCCATGAGCATACGGCCCGGGTGAGAGCACGGCTCAAGGCAGCGCCGTGCCCCTTGAGAGAGTTCGTCTCTTAATTCAGCGGTGTCGATGCGATAGAACTAGCTGGCGAGCTTGAACCTGTTCACCATCTGCTGCAACTCGTGCGAAGAGCGGGACAGCTCCACTGCGGCGTTCTCGGTTTGGTGGGCACCGGCCGCGGCCACCTGGATCACCTGGGAGATGTTGCGCATGCTGCCGGTTATCCCGGAGGTGGTCTGGGACTGCTGCTGGGCCGCAGCGGCTACCTGTCCCACGTAGTTAAGCAGCGGTTCGATGTGCCCCTTGATGACGTTCATGGCCTCGCTTGAGTGCTGCACGTCGGTGGCCCCGTTGCGCACGCTGCTGGCGCTCTGTTCCATGGAGTTCACCACGTTCTTCACATCGCCCTGCAGCGCGCCGATGATCCCCTGGATCTCGCGGGTCGAGTGCGAGGTCCTCTCGGCGAGATTGCGCACCTCGTCGGCCACCACCGCAAAACCGCGCCCCTGCTCCCCGGCACGCGCCGCCTCGATCGCGGCGTTGAGTGCCAAAAGGTTGGTCTGGTCGGCGATGTCCTCGATGGCGACCACGATGTCCCCGATCCGCTCCGAGTTGGTCCCGAGGGCCTTGACCGCCTCCATGGTGCCGATCACCATCTGCTCGATTTCGCCCATGATGGAACGCATCTTGTCGATGGTCTCGGCGCCCATCCGGGTCGCGGAACTGGTCTGCTGGGCGCTGCTGGACATCTCCTGGCAGTTCTCGGCGATCGTGCTGCTGATCGAGGCCATCTCGTCGACCGAGGTGCTGACCACACCCGACTGCACCGAGGCGTCCTCGGTACCTGCCACGATCTGCGTGGAGGTCGCGCTCAAGAGCCCCGAGGACTCCTCCAGGTGGTCGGCGGTCCCCTTGATGCCGGAGATGATGCTGCGCATGGCATCCTGCAACTCGGCCATGGCGCTGATCATCTTGCTGAACTCGTTCTTTCTGAGCACCGAGATGTTCTGGGTGAGGTCGCCGCGCGCCATGGTCTGCAGGTAGCTGATGGCCCGCTGGATGGGACGGTTTATCGACCAGATATTCACCCAGCCGAACACCCCGCCTAAGACGATGAAGAGCAGCATGGAGCCGTACTTTATCAGGTTGGAATCGGACTGCGCGGTGACGGCCATGGCGACAATGCACAGGCTGTAGCAGACACACAGGGTCCCCAGGCGGGCCTTTATGGTGAAATTAAGGTAATAGTTCCACAGAGATGCCATGGCTGCCGTCTCTCCTTGACCTAATGGTTCCCAGGCTCTTGGGGGGATCAGTCCGGAACGAGCTGTCCAGGCACCGAAACCACGCCCATTGTTTACACTACCGTTCGGGTGTCGGCCGGAAAACTTAAGCCTTGGTGAAAAAAATCTGGGCATTTTTGAGACAGGCCAAGGCGTCACCGGCCCGGTGCAGGTAGGCAGTATCGGCAGGCGCCTTGTTCGTGGTACCATGGACTTCAGCGCAACGTCCCTAAAAAGGGAGGTGAATGAGGTGAGAATAGCCAAAGAGAGGATGAACAGCCTGAAGGCCGCCGGCACGACCAAGGGGTCCCGTCACATTCCGGTCACCGCCAAAAATGCCGCCCAGCAACGCGGCAGGACCGGCATGAAAAACGCCTCCGGCAACACGGCCCGGAAGTCGTCTACCGGCAAACGCGGCGGCAAGAGCTAGCCCGCATCTATCCTTATAGAAAGCAAAGCCCCCGCACCGCTGGCGCCGGGGGCTTTTTTTCTTTCACAAGCCATCTGCCGTCTTGCCCCGCCCAACTTCGGCGGCAGCCCGTGCCGGTTGAGCCTCTTCCTTTCGAGGCAAACGGCGCGCAAAAAGAAAGGCCCGTCACGTGCGGTAACGGGCCCTTCCGAAGAAATAATTGGCGCTCAATTGCGGGACACTTTTACCTTATCCGTCGGTAGATACCATCGAGGTCTTTGGCACGTGACGCTTCATTCACGTTGCCAACCCCCTTGCATCTCCTTTTTCAAGCGGTTTTACGCGCCTGGCGGATGAGATGTCAATCGCAGTGGATTGGTCTCTTGAACGCCAATTACCAACCCCGTTCTCTCGGCTGTAAGATTGATTCCTACCTGCTGTGTAGCTGGTTGCGCGTCTCAGGGAGGTTTCGCCGGTGACCCTTTTTCAAGGGGTTCATGCTGTGCCTGAACCTGAAACGGCGGAGACAGCGCTTAGCAGGTCGTAACTGCCTCAAGAGCTCCAACCGTGTCGCGGGATTGATTCTCAAAGATCTCTCTGACTTGGTTTCATTCTACTCCCTACGTTTTGGCCAAGTCAACGGTGAAAATGTTGCCCCCCCCCAACTCGAGCACGGAGCAAGCCGCGCCGCTACCTTTTGATGAACTCGCCGTACTTCCCGTCGGCCTGCACGATATGGTCGAGGAGCCACCTCCTGAGAAAGGCGATGATTTCCAGGGAGAGATGCTCTTTGTCCGTCCGGTAGAGGCGGTTGAACTCGACGAGTTTGAAGATGAACTGTTTGTGCTGCAGCACGTGTTCCTCGTAGGCCGGATACCCCCCCTGCCGCATCCAGTTCTCCTCGACGCTGAAGTGGTAGTCGGCATACTCGGTCAAGTCGCTTACCGCGTCCCGCAGGGTCGCGTCGTCGTCCTGCTCAGTAGCGTACTTCTCATAGAGCGCGTTGAGCAATCCCACTAGGTGCCGGTGGTGCAGGTCGAATTGTTCTATTCCCAGCTGGAATTTCGGGTCCCACTCGACCAACGCCATCTTCCCTCCCCGGTTGCGGCCCCTTGGGCTTGCCGGCAACCCGACGCTGAATCAACCCGGTTCGCCCGCTCCTCGACACCTGTCCATAAGACCACTCCCACCCGATCCGTCAGCTTGATCCGGACACGGACTATAAAACAACGCCAAGACAAAGGCAATGCCGGACACAAAAAAAAGAGCCTAACACGAGGTCAGGCTCCCACTCCCTACTTAATCGCTCATCAGCTACAGGGTGAGCCTTAACGGCCACCACCGCCAGCGCCCCCAGCACCACCGGTTCCGCCACCACCGGTGCCACCCATAGAACCGCCGGTACCAGTTCCCATAGAACCGCCGGTGCCAGTTCCCATCGACCCGCCCGTGCCGGTTCCGCCAGTACCCATGGAACCACCAGTACCGGTCCCCATGGATCCGCCGGTGCCGGTACCCAAGGAACCACCGCTACCGGTTCCCAGCGAGCCACCCGTGCCGGTGCCAAACGATCCGCTACCCGTTCCGGTACCGTTATCTAACGAGCCGCCGGTGCCAGTGCCATAGGAGCCGGATCCGGTATCAAGGGAGCCGCCGCTACCAGTCCCCATCGATCCGCCCGTACCGGTATCCATGGTGCCAGTCCCCATCGAACCGGTACCCATCGTTCCACCTGTACCCATGGAACCACCGGTGCCCGTGCCGGTACCGGTGCTACCGGCCCCCATGCTTCCCGTTCCCGTTCCCGTTCCCGTTCCCGTTCCCGTTCCTGTTCCTGTTCCATAGCCGGATCCGGTGCCCATCCGGCTCCCGGAGCCGCTGCCCGTGCTCATGCTCCCGCCGGCGCCGGTACCTGTTGTGGTACCTGCGGTGCCGGTGTCATAGCTTGGTCCGGACACGGTAAAGTCGCGATCAGTCGTGGTCCAGGCCCCGGTCCGATACGGATCGCTGTTGCTGGCCGCATACCCCATGCCGGCGAACAAGGCCATCGCGCCGATCATGGCAACTGTTGTTAACAGCTTTTTCCTGATGCTTTTCATGTCGTGCCTCCTCGTAAACCTCCGTGGCGGCTGATCAGACGGATAAGAACCAGAGCTTGCCGCCCACAGATCTCACCTTCTGATTCCATTTTAGGCCTTCTTCTTGGAGCAAAACAATGTAATTATCTGCTTCATATCCGATTATTTCATGATAATCGTCGGATATCATCATAATGAATGGCTATCCCAAACTGCACTAACCTTAGTTGATCCCGATGCAAAGGGTAAGGCCGGGGAGCTAAAATAGTTTACTACAGGAATTGATTCAGCAGATTAACAGCTCAAATTGTTACAGCTACTGCACGTACAGGAGAAGTTACAGCGTACAAGAGAGGAGATATACTGAGAAACGGCGAAAATGTTGGAAGAGGCGCGATGAAGGCACAAAAAAAGCCCCAATCCCAAAGGGATGGAGCCGTACACAGTATCTAGTTGGTGCGAGAGAGGGGACTTGAACCCCTATACCTTGCGGTGCCAGATAACCTATTGTAAATACGCTACTATTGACTATACACAATCTCTATATATGTCCTGGTTTCTTCAAAATGTGGCAAAGTTTTGGGACAACCTTTGCCACCTGCAAACTGCGGATGAACCCTATAACACCTGCGCCTAAATTGCAAGGGTGCTAATACCTATGGAGCTAGCGGTTCCTCCATGACTTCTAGTGCTTGGGCTAGCTTTGTGGGACTCAGGTGTGCATACCTCTCGGTGATCTGTATGCTGCTATGCCCTAACCACTCCTTAACGACATAGAGGTCTACCCCTTTGTTCACCAGCCGTGATGCGCACGTGTGCCTTAAGGCATGCATGACGAACTCCTTGTCATGGTCGAGCTTCAAATGCTTTCGTACCCAGCTCCAAGCGTATTCAGCCTGATTGATTGGAATGCTGAAGGGCTTAGGGTTGCTACCCTGCCTACCTGCTAGGATGGCTCTCACCCTTCGGGTCATTGGTATGCTCCTCGGACGCTCCCCCTTGTTGATCCATATGGAAATCAGGTTGCTCTCAAAGTTCACATCGTCGTACCGGAGATTAAGCACCTCCGATAACCTGCATCCGGTATCAAGCAACACTTCCACGAGTTGAGCAACATCATGGAAGTATGGCCGGTTGGCTAGGTGGTCCTCACCACGTAGACATTTGACAACCTGCTGTTCCTCCTCATGGGATAACACACGTATCCTGCCCTTACGCTCTTTTCTGAGGCGTATGAAGTCACACGGCTGCTTCTTGTACTTAAGTATGGTCTTTAACGTTGCCAAGTACCTGTTCACCGTTGACACCTGAACGCCCGTAACATCCAGCGTACAGATTAGCGCCTCGATGGTATCCTCGGTAATAGAGTCAATCAGGATATCCCCCATCACCTCGACAAGCCCCAATGCTCGCCGGTAGGTTCCCATAGCATCCTTGTTGGTCTTCCATTTGGCCTCATAAGTCTGCTCGATTGCTTTACTGAGCGTTACAGCAACCGGCTTATTCTGTGGTGCATAGGATACCTCCTGGTGAAGTCTCTGCTTATCGGCAGCTTCAGCGAGCTTGGCGTCACGCTTTGTGTACTTGCCAGTGGACTTATACACCCTGATTCCCTTGTGCACGTAATCCATGTAAAACACACCGTTTTTGCTTCGCCTATAGACTGACATGATGATACCTCCTTGTAATTTGGGCACAAAAAAAAGAGCCTGTCGGCTCTGTTGTCGTAGGTTCCTTACTGTTAGGTACAGCAGTTTGCCCTTAGCTTGCCTCCTTACAGGCTGTTATCAGATGCTGGAGGGCTACCTGATCCGTACTCGGTAGCTTGCCGATGTTGTGAATCAGTAGGTATCCGTTCCTCATGAGGTTGGAAAGCTCCGCCACCATTTTGAAGATGGTCGGGTATGGCAGAGCACTCGTGTCAAGGGATGAATAGACGTAATGGGAGAGTCTGCTACCGCATGATTCGCAGATTATGACCTCCGCACAATCACGTGCAGGCTTGAAACCAGAAGCCGCTAAGGACCCGTACCTGATTCCATGTAACGTCTCCCCTACCCTAAGGGGCTTCCCGCAATACTCACAGGTTGTCATATGACACCTCTTTCTGAAAACGAGTAGTAGCTGTCACCGATCACGATATGGTCGAGCACCTTGATACCCACAAGATCCCCAGCATCCTTAAGCCTTCGGGTAATCTCCAAGTCCTCGGTGCTTGGGGTTGGGTCGCCTGACGGATGGTTGTGCAGGAGAATGATGGCTGCTGCCGACGACAGGAGTGCTGTCTTATAGACCTCCCTCGGATGGACAATGCTCTGGTTCAAGCTGCCGATACTGCATATGTCCACTGCAAGGATGCGGTTCTTGCCGTCCAGGTGTAAGGCAATGAAGTATTCCTTGGTTTCGTCCTTCAGGAAGGCAAAGGTATCAAAGACTTGCGTAGGTGACGTGTACCGAATCTTCGGCGACAGGTAGCTACCGACACCCTCTGCTACGGTAAGAGTTTCATATACTGCCTTGATGGTCTTGAGTTTGATGGTCCTGGGCTTGGTCGATGTCACTTCTTTTGGTCCGAACAGGGTATCTATGGTCATGGCAATTCCTCCTTAGTATAGGTAACTCATCAGGTTGTCGGTTATTTCCGTAGGTGACAGTTGCTCCCACTCTGCTCCCAAGTGGTCGATGATCTCCTGGGGAGTGTGCATATAGACCCCGTTGATGGCGTCAGGTTGCGGCACCATGTAAGCGTTCAACCTCATGTGTCCCAGCCCTTTATTGATAGTGAGCACGTATATCGCTATGCTCTGGGTAAACACGTGGATGGTGTCACCGGTACTGCCGGGGAAATGGTAGTTGTTGCCCTGGTGCTCAAGGATAAAGGCGTTGACGTAGCTTCCTTGGTCGGTTTGGTTGGTGTGGAGCTTGATGCTCGGGGAGTTGATAGGTTTCATGTAATCCTCCGTATAAACGACAGAAGGGACACGGCCTTCGCAGGCGATGTCCCTTCCTCTGTAGTAGGCATTATGGGTCCTTAGTCAGCTAAATCTTCGTGAGGAGAAGCATTAAGGATATAGTCGGATGCCTTCTGGGCCTGTGCTGCGGCATGTACCAGGAGTGTCTTATCGTTCTTGAGGTTACGAAGCCAGCCCTGGATGTAGGCAGCACTGTTCTCGATGATCGGTTGCTCGATACCAGCATGAGCACACAGGAAGGTAGCTCCCATCTCGGCGACAAGTTCTTCCTTGCTGTACTCGTGACTACCGAAGTATGAAGGCTCAAGGATACCCTTGCGTCCTAACCTGTTGGAGTGACCGGTAGCATGCGTAAGCTCATGCAGATAAGTTGCATAAAAATCAGCAGGTGTCTCAAACGCTTCCGGCTCTGGCACCCGAACCACATCAAGCAGGGGCGAATATGATGCTCTGTTGCCACCGTAATGAACAATCGGCTTCATCGGCATGCCAGCTATGATCTGTTCTGCAATGTCAATAGGGGTGAACTCGTGGACCGTCTCGGTAGCCGGTGGTGGCTCGATACCATCTACCTGCTCCAGGTTGAACACTGAGTAGTACCTGAGCATGGGGATCTTGCCATTACCAGTGACAGCTTCCTCGCCATCTACATTGGCATCCTTACGGTCTAACCACTTCCAGAACACGACAGGGGTAGACTTCTCACCTTTACGCACAAAGCCGCCTTTATCCTGAGCCTGCTTGAAGGTCAGCCAGTACTGCGAGCTATACGGCATGCAGGCAAGCAGGAATACGTTGACACCGCGATAGTCCTTCTTGGTAATCAGGTTCTTAGGCTGATTGCTGGTAGCGTTCCAGGTCTTACGCCAGGGTACGGTCCCTTGGGCTAACAGTTCCATAATACGATTGTTGATGACTTCGTAGACTTTCACAATGGCTCCTTCGGGGGATAGACGCACGTACCCCATGGCAGGGCTGCAAGCGTGGCTATCCCCCTTGATGTTGGTATGGATTGTCTGGTGGTGAATGGTGTGGTCGGTGGGTGTCTTACTTCTGAAGCTGGGCAGTTACCTTAGCCAGCACTTTCTCCTTCAGGTCATCCCTGAAGGCGGGCATGTTGTCCTTGATTATCAGGTGCCCGATACCGGATACCTCTTTGACCACGGATGCCTTGACCTTGGCCTGTTGGCAGGCACGGTCGGTTGCGACGATTGCTTTGGTGATGAGAGTAGAGATGCACATGGTAATACCTCCTTAGCCGTTGGTATGGTCAGGCTTCTTCGATTGGCCTGGCTCTATGGCTAAGAAAAAAAGGGGGCAAGATGCCCCCTTGAGGTAATGTGCTTGTGGTAGGTATGTTGTTGATAGGAGCCTGGGTTAGCTCTTCTGGAGTGAGGTGGTTATCTTCTCAAGCAGTTTGGATTTGAGGTCGTCTCGGTACTCTGGCAAGCTCTCCTTGATGATTCCGTGAGCTATGCCAGCTACTTCTCGCACGATTGATACTTTTACTTTGGTTTCCTGCATGAGCGCGTCGGTGGATACGATTGCTTTGGTGATGATGGTGGTTAACATGATGTTGCCTCCTTAGCCGCTGATCTGTCAGGCTTCTACGATTGGCCTGACTATGTTGGCTAAAGAAAAAAGGGACAGCGATTGCTGTCCCTCTGAATGAATATATCTGTAGGAATGGACCCCGGGGTTGAATACTGTTAGAGAGTATGGGACCCTGAATAGTCATACCTCCCCTTGAGGATTTTTCGCGGAAGCAAATTGAAAGATCCTTCAGGCATTCATCAATCTGGCTGCTCGTGGAGATTGACGCCATCTCCATTCATTATAATTTTTCCGAATCTACCCTTCTGTACACGATAATATACAATCTTGTCATTAATCTTAAAGACACCTTTCCTATAATCATCAGAGTCTTGTTTTTTGTAATACTCTCTTACTTCGATCTTGTATCCGCTATTGTCAATATCACCCTTTTCTAAAATAGTAATTTTTATATTGCTATACTTATAATATCTATCATCTGTGTACCTGGCCTTCCTGATGAAGCTTGTCATTTCTTTGTCAGTATAGGGGTATCTTGCTTTATTGTTAGGATGTTTAATCTTTTCTGTTATGCCACTGGTGTCGGGAACGGAGTAAGGATCATATGATTTTTTCACGCCGCCCATGGCTTGATTTACATTGCCCTCACTCTCCCTGTTAACTGCAACCTTCTTGACAAGCATTACAACATTTCTGGGTTGGGGAATGTAAAAGGGATCGTTCTTAGGCTTACCTGTAGCTTTCCATGCAAAGTCGAATATAACCGATTTATACGCTTGAATTCGCTTAGTAACATCTTGTATTAACAGGTCAGGTATAAGCATTGCTATTAGCTTCTTATCGGCATCTTCAATTATGAGTATGTTGAACTGCTTACTGCTAGACCATGGCAAAATCTTTATTATTTTGCCAGTTATCGTTCCGTTATCATAATTCCGGCCATTGCCTTCACCTTTGAATGTTACTACATCCCGCCTCCACTGAGCTTTAAATTTACTTAGGTCCTCATCAAGCACATCATTATAACCATATTCTTTAGATGCACCCTGCTCATATTTACCATTTGTAAATTTATACCTAGTCTCGCTGTTATTATTGATGCCACCAGAGCTAGTTTCTACTAGATCTTTAAAACCATTAGTTATTGTGTTAGACACTTCAAAGCCGGTCCCACCATAAATGATTTTAAATGCGGCTCCATCTTCTAACAATAAAACCCCGCCTTCACCAATCGAACCGCTAAGCGAGCGCATAGTTACGAAATAAGTATTCTTTTTATCAGACAGCTTAACTTTAGCTACACTACTTATTTCATTGGATGGCATATCTCTGCCATTATCTTTTTTGTAATCAAGCCGACACCAACTTTCAAGTTTCTTATAAACAGTACTACTTCTATCTACTGGCGTGAAACCGGCAGGAAAGCTCCTCGTTGCCCCCAAAGAGCTACTTACAAACAAAAAAGCAACAACGATACCGTACATTAAATCGTAAGCTCCCCCGTCAAGTAGACATTTCATAAGTAGAGTTTCTGGTGTAGCGATTCATGTAATCAGAGGGCGTTAGATCCCCAAGGGCATCGTGCGGGCGTAGCTCGTTGTAGTCGTTCATCCACCAGT
>NZ_BLXX01000013.1 GCF_014193515.1 Geomonas silvestris
CGTCTCCAAGACTTGGTGCAGAGCGATCCCGGGGTGGAGGCTAGCCCTAAACCAGTTCTCGATCATTTACGAAGGTAGAATGCCCGTTATGTAGCCGATAGGACATTTACACAAAATCCTTTACACCCCCAGAGGGGCTGCGGGGCCCCCGAGGGGGCGGAACTGCTGCCTAGCCTCCCCCATCAACCTCCCTTTTTCAGCTCCAGTTCCTCCCACCGCGCATAGCTCGTGGCAAGCTCACCTTCAAGGCGACTGTAGTTTGCCGAGATGGCCGCTATCCCACCGTCAACCGCCGCATAACAGCTGGGATCCGCCAGTTGCTTCTCAACCTCGGCAAACTCCTGCTCCAGCACACCGATGTTGGCCTCCAGCTTCTCAAGCTCGATCCGCTCCGCATAGGTGAGCCCCTTCTTCGCCTTCTCCGGCCGCGCCGCCGGGGCGTCCTTCTTCTCCACGCGCTGGGCAGCAACCGCTGCTACCCGGTTCTCTTCCTTGCGCTCGCGGTAGTTGGTGTAGTTCCCCTCGTAGAAGATGACGCTCCCCTCCCCTTCGAAGGCGAGCACCCCCGTCGCCACCTTGTCCAGGAAGAAGCGGTCGTGGGTTACCATGAGCACGCACCCCGGGAAGTTCGCGAGTGAAGCGTCCAGAAGCTGCAGGGTCGGGATGTCGAGGTCGTTGGTCGGCTCGTCGAGCACCAGCAGGTTCGCGTCCTGCAGCATGAGGCGCGCCAGGATGAGCCGGCTCTTCTCACCACCGGAGAGGCTGCCGATCGGGCGGCGCCGGTCCTCCGGTGCAAACAGGAACTCCTCGAGGTAGCCGATCTTGTGCCGCTTCTCCCCGTTACTGGTGGTGACGTAATCCCCCTCGCCGAAGAAGTCGTACACGGTCTGGTCGGGATCGATCACCTCGCGCAACTGGTCAAAGTAGGAGATCTTGGTCTTCTTGCCGACCACCAGCTTCCCCGAGTCCGGTTCCTCCTGCCCCATGATCATCCTGATCAGGGTGGTCTTGCCGCAGCCGTTGGGGCCGATGACGCCGACGCGGTCGCCGCGCTTCATCCCGAAGCTCACCCCTTTGAGGAGCTTGCGCTCGCCGTACCCCTTGGCCACCTTGTCCAGCTCGAGGATGGTGCCGCCCAGCCCCTCCTCGGTGTTGAAGCCGATCTTGAGCTCCTTGCGCACCGGGCCTGAGACGGCCTCCTCCAGGTCGTAGAAGCGGTCGATGCGCGCCTTCTGCTTGGTGGTCCTGGCCGCCGGGCCGCGCCGCATCCAGGCGGTCTCGGTGCGCAACAGGTTCAGCAGACGCGAGCGGGTAGTCGCCTCGCCCATCAGGCGCTCCTCGCGCTGTTCGAGGTATTGGGAGTAGCCGCCCGGATAGGAGATGATGGCGCCGCGTTCCAGCTCCAGCATCCTCGTCACCACCTGGTCCAGGAAGTAGCGGTCGTGGGTGATCAGCATGACGGCGCCGGGGTACGCCTTCAGGTGTTCCTGCAGCCACTGGGTGGTGTCGGCGTCCAGGTGGTTGGTCGGCTCGTCCAGGAGCAGCAGGTCCGGCGCCTGCAAGAGGAGCCGCGCCAGTGCCACCCGGCGCTTGGTACCCCCGGAGAGGGTGCCGATCTTCTGGTTCGGGTCGGGAAGCTGCAGATGGGTCATCATTTCGGCCACCCGGTGGTCGGTGTTCCAGCCGCCGTGGTGCTCGATCCAGACCGAGAGCTCCCCCTGGCGCGCCAGCAGCCGGTCCAGGTCGGCCGGGTTCTGCGCCATCTTCTCGGAGATCTCGTTGAACTCGGCCATGGTCTTTCTGATCTTCACCAGACCGCTCTCTATCTCGGCGGCGACCGTCGAAGTCTCGTCCAGGACCGGATCCTGGCTCAGGTAGCCCACCTGCGCGCCGCGTTTCATGGCGATCGAGCCGCCGTCCGAGTCCTCCACGCCGGCGAGGATGGTGAGCAGTGTCGATTTGCCGGCACCGTTGGCCCCGATCAACCCCACCCTCTCGTCGTCGCCCACCGCGAAGATCACCTTGTCGAGGATCACCTTGGACCCGAAACTCTTGCTCAGCCCCACTACGTCAACTACGTTCATTCCAGCTCCTCATATAAATCAGTGGACCGGAGCCTGGGGATACCCGCGGCAACCTCGACCGCCCCGGTCCCATCCCCTGGCCCCTGCCTTTCCTCTACGCCATTGCCCCCGGGCCCTGCCTTTAGTCCCTGCCGTTAAACAGGTTTCCCAGCCCCTTGAAGAGGTTTCCCGGGCGGTACTGCGGCGGGACCGCGTAGGTGCCGGTGCGGTTCACCGGGATGCTGCGCTGCCCGACCGGGGTCTCCAGGTCGAGTCCGGCGGAAAGCGTATAGGGGATGTGGTCGGGATCGGGCATCCTCTTGAGGATCTCGATGAGTTCGCCATAGCCGATCTTCACCGGGATGCGCACGCCGGTCTCGCTCTTCGCGGGGAAACGGATCTCGTCGCGCGCCCCCCCTCTGGCCAGCGGGAGCGCCATTACCTTGAGGTCGTAGCTGTAGCCCAAAAGCCGCAGGTCGAACGAGTTGGGATTGTCGACCGTCAGGTAGAGCTCCATGCCGAGCCCGGCAGGATCCAGCGACACTACATTGAGGTCCCGGACCGCGACCTGGGGTTCCTTCACGAACAAGGTGCACCCGGAGAGGATCAGCACCAGCACAACCAGCCATACCGCTTTTTTCACACGCTATCTCCTCAAATAAAAAAAGGGGCGGATTCCGCCCCCGGAACCCGCCCACTATACCACAACCCAATGATACGAAAAAGACTATCCGTGACTTGCCATCTGGACCAGGAGCCCACGGTCCTGAAAACCTTTTTCGAGCTCCTGCAGGATTTCGGCCCTGAAGCGCTTGCGCAGCTTGTCGTAGGCTACGGCGGCCGGACCCGCACCGCAGTAGTAGCGCTTCGCCCTGGACAGGTTGCCCCCCGCCATGGTGAGCTTCTCTTTGAGCTCCCGCACCGCAGCGTCGGCGCATTTCTCGTCGTCCCTCATCTCGGAGGGGTGGAACCCGTGGCTCCTCGCCCGCTCGGGCATCAACTGCCAGACACCCAGGGCGCCCTTGGAGGACACCGCCCGGGAGGAAAGCTGATGGCCGCCGGTCTCCGCGAGTGCGATCTCCGCCAGGTCGAGCGGCGTGAAGGTGGTCCCGATGGTCTTCTTGAAGCAGAGCTCCGCAAGCCACTGGGCCCGCTCCGGCGTGGTGCGCCGGGCAAAGGTGGCCGAGATGGCCGGGATCTGCTTCCTCCTTACTTCTACAGCGTCGTCATCTTGGAAAGGTTGTACCTGCGCCGGCTTCTGGGCAGGTCCTGTTGCGTTCGATTTCTCTTCCGATTCCCGGGCTAAAAGATCCCGGTCCCACGGAGACAGGCCAGGCTGAACTGTGGCCTGGGTCTGCTGCAGATGGGACTGGTCACACGATGCGCTCAAAAACAGCACCGCGACCAGCGATACGATCGTTCTTTTCATAGATGGTTAGTTTGAATGGCTTTGCCGGCTTTCAGGTGTCAGCTCCTTACTGTCGGTTTAGGCCCGCGCCAATCATCTCCTTCTTTTAATTAAATCCCCTCATATATAAAAGGCCCAGAGGCCTAAAGTGTAGCCAATACCGACAACATTGCAAGCGTTAAATTAGATTTGTGTAAGATTTCCAAACAAAAAAAGAGGACCGACGCCGGCCCCCTTCCCTTGAGCACAGGATGTCAAATAGTTACAGCTGCACCCCCATCACGTCGGCAACGGTGTGGATGTCCTTGTCCCCCCTGCCGGAGAGGCAGACCACGATGCTTTTGTCGCGGGAGAGCGTGGGGGCGAGGCGCATGGCGTGAGCCACGGCGTGCGACGACTCCAGGGCCGGAATGATCCCCTCTTCGCGGGTGAGTGCCTGGAAGGCGTCCAGAGCCTCCGCGTCGGTAACCGACACGTAGCTCGCGCGGCCGCTCTCTTTCAGGTAGGCGTGCTCGGGTCCCACACCGGGGTAGTCGAGTCCCGCGGAGATGGAGTGCGCATGTGCTATCTGGCCGAAGGCGTCCTGCAACAGAAAGGTCTTGTTGCCGTGCAACACCCCGACGCTGCCGGCGCACAAGGGGGCTGCGTGCTTGCCGGAATCGATGCCGTAACCGGCCGCCTCGACCCCGATCAGCTGCACCGAGGCGTCCTCCCGGAAGGCGTGGAAGAGGCCGATGGCGTTGCTGCCGCCGCCGACGGCGGCAACCAGGTAGTCGGGCAGGCGCCCTTCGGCAGCCAGGTGCTGCTCCCGGGCCTCGTCGCCGATGACCGCCTGGAAATCGCGCACCATGACCGGGTAGGGATGCGGCCCCGCGACGGTGCCGATGATGTAGAAGGTGTCGGCGACGTTGGTGACCCACCGGCGCATCGCCTCGTTCATGGCGTCTTTGAGCGTTGCGGTGCCGGAGCTGACCGGAACCACCGTGGCACCCAGGAGCTTCATGCGGAACACGT
Source organism: Geomonas silvestris (assembly GCF_014193515.1). Lineage (GTDB taxonomy): Bacteria > Desulfobacterota > Desulfuromonadia > Geobacterales > Geobacteraceae > Geomonas > Geomonas silvestris. Next base: position 4,486 of record NZ_BLXX01000013.1, read on the forward strand.
TGAGGGACTGGCGGCGGATGTCCTCCTCGCCCATGTATACCTCGCACTGCATCCCGAAGAGCGCCGCCACCGTGGCCGTCGCTACGCCGTGCTGTCCGGCGCCGGTTTCGGCGATCACCTTGTTTTTCCCCATCCGCTTGGCCAAAAGGGCCTGGCCGATGGTATTGTTCACCTTGTGCGCGCCGGTGTGGTTTAAGTCTTCGCGCTTGAGATAGATCTTGGCGCCCCCCAGCTTGTCACTGAGCTTGGCCGCCAGGTACAGGGGGTTCGGCCGGCCCACGTACTGACGCAGGTAGTAGGCGAACTCCTCCTGGAATTCCTTATCGTTGCGGTAGTGCTGGTAGGCCTGCTCGAGCTCGAGCAGGGCCGGCATCAACGTCTCCGAGACGTATCTGCCCCCAAATCTACCGAAGTGTCCGTGACTGTCAGGCAGCTCCAAAATTGCCTCCGTGTGTTAAAGAGGTGCAGACCATAGCACTAATTTAGAAAAATTGCAAGCTTACGTAACTGAGACCACTTTTAAAGGCGCATAATCACTGGGGTTTACAGGATTTCTTTTTGCGTAACGTGAAGCTTTGAGCTAATAATAAAGTACAGATTGAGTAGCTTTTTTTCTATAATGAGAAAGTGCGTTTACAAATAGATTAAAGCTGTAAGGAGATCTTAGAAATGTCGTGCAGCGTACCGTTTAACATAGTGCTGGTCGAGCCGGAAATTCCGCCAAACACCGGCAACATAGCCCGCCTCTGCGGCGCCACCGCTACCGTGCTGCACCTGGTTGGCAAGCTCGGTTTTTCTACCGACGACCGCTACCTGAAGCGGGCCGGCCTCGATTACTGGAGCGAGGTGGATATCCGTTACTGGCCCGACCTCCCTGCCCTCGAGCGGGCCTTTCCCGGGGGCCGCTTCGTCTACACCAGCAAGAAGGCGCCTAGGAGTTATGTGGAGTTCGGCTTCAGGGCGGGGGATTTCATCGTGTTCGGGAAGGAGACCAAGGGGCTGCCGGAGGAACTCATCGAGGCGAACCCGGAGCGCTCGGTGCGCATCCCGATCTTCGGCAAGGTGCGCAGCCTGAACCTGTCGACGTCGGCGGGTATCGTGCTCTACGAGGCCTTGCGGCAGACCGGGGCGCTGGAGGGGGAGTAGCAGGGGCAGGACGGTTTCTAGGAGACGGCCATGATTTCTGCGTAAGAGCGGGGTTCTGGGATCGGCTGGTTATCTTCCATGAGCCCCTCGATGTGGAATTTCAGGGCCTTGCGCATATTCGCCTCGGTCTCTTCCCGAGTGGCTCCGGTAGCTACGCAACCGGGAAGGTCGGGGGCGTAGGCGGAAAAGTTTGTTTCTGTTTTTTCGATGACGACCAGGTAGCTGTACATGTTTAGCCTCTCTTCTCTATTTTCGCCTGTTTATAGATACTGTTCAAGGTTCCCGGTGCAAGGTCGTCGTTGCCGTGCCCGGCGATGGTGACCCGCCCCGACTTTATCGGGTGCTTGAACTGTCGATGGCTCCCCGGCTTGCCACCAGGTACCACCCGTCATCCTCTATCAGCTTTATCACATCCCTTATTTTCATGCAGCAAAGGATAGCACGGCTGCTTTTTTGGGCAGTTACCCGGCAACAAACAAGAAAGGGCGAGAGGTTTCCCTCTCGCCCATTCTTGTTCTTGCCTGGTACTTCGTCTGTTACTTGAAGAGCGCCTTCTGGTACTCGCGGTTCAGTTTCGCGATGAACTTGACCGAGATGCCTTTCGGGCAGGCGGCCTGGCACTCGTAGTGGTTCGAGCAGTTGCCGAAGCCGTTCTCCTGCATGGCGTCGACCATGGCGCAGACGCGCTCGGCGGCCTCCGCCTTGCCCTGCGGCAGTACGGAGAGCTGGGCCACCTTGGCCGAGGTGTAGAGCATGGCGCTTCCGTTGGGGCAGGCCGCCACGCAGGCGCCGCAGCCGATGCACTCGGCGGCGTCCATCGCGTAATCCGCTTCCGGCTTCGGAATGAGGATCGCGTTGCCGTCGGGCACCCCGCCGGTGTGGCAGGAGGTGTAGCCGCCGGCCTGCATGATGCGCTCGAGGGCGTTACGGTCCACGATCAGGTCCTTGATGATCGGGAACGCCTTGGCCCTCCAGGGCTCGATGTAGATGGCGTCGCCGTCCTTGAAGGTCCTCATGTGAAGCTGGCAGGCGGTGGTACGCACCTGGCCGCCGTGCGGCACGCCGTTGATGACCGAGGAGCACATGCCGCAAATACCTTCGCGGCAGTCGTGGTCGAAGGCGATCGGGTCCTTGCCCGCCTTGATCAGGTCCTCGTTGACTTCGTCCAGCATCTCCAGGAAAGACTGGTCGGGGCTCACGTTCTTGGCCTCGTACTGCTCCAGCTTGCCCGGTGCGTTCGGGCCCGCCTGGCGCCAGACGTGCAGGGTTATGGTCATGGTATTGGAGGTATGTGCACTCATTATTTGTAGCTCCTTACCGCCAGATGAACGTTCTCGAACGTCAACGGCTCCTTGTGCAGTTCAGGTTCGTTGCCGACACCTTTGAACTCCCAGGCGGCGGCATAGCAGTAATCCTCGTCGTTACGCTTGGCCTCGCCGTCCGGCATCTGGTGCTCGACGCGGAAGTGGCCGCCGCAGGACTCGTTTCTGTGCAGCGCGTCCTTGCTCATCAGCTCGGCGAACTCGAGGAAGTCGGCGACGCGGCCGGCGTTCTCGAGCTGCTGGTTCAGCTCCTCGCCCTTGCCGGTGACCTTGACGTTCTTCCAGAACTCCTCCCTTAAGACCGGGATCTTCTTGAGGGCGTCTTTCAGGCTCTCTTCGCTTCTGGCCATACCGACGTTTTCCCACATGATCTTGCCCAGTTCGCGGTGGAACTCCGAGACGGTCTTCTTGCCGTTGATGGAGAGGAACTTGTTGGTCTGCGCCTTGATGTCCTCGATGGACTTCTTGCACTCGGGGTTGTCGGCCTTGACCGCGCCCGGCTTGGTCTTCGCGAGGTAGTTCGCGATGGTGTAGGGGATCACGAAGTAGCCGTCGGCCAGACCCTGCATGAGGGCGGAAGCACCCAGGCGGTTCGCGCCGTGCACCGAGAAGTTCGCCTCTCCCAGGACGAAGAGGCCCGGGACGTTGCTCTCGCAGTTGTAGTCGACCCACAGACCGCCCATGGAGTAGTGCGGAGCCGGGTACATGCGCATCGGCACCTTGTAGGCGTTCTCGTCGGTGATCTTCTCGTACATCTCGAAGAGGTTGCCGTAGCGCGCGCGGATGGTGTCCTCGCCCAGGCGCTTGATGGAGTCGGCGAAGTCGAGGTTGACCCCGCGACCGCCCGGTCCCACGCCGCGCCCTTCGTCGCACTGCTCCTTGGCGGCACGCGAGGCGATGTCGCGCGGGGCCAGGTTGCCGAAGGAGGGGTACTTCCTTTCCAGGTAGTAGTCGCGGTCCTCTTCCGGGATCTCGTTGGGGGGACGGTTGTCGCCCTTCTTCTTGGGCGCCCAGCAGCGGCCGTCGTTACGAAGCGACTCGGACATGAGGGTGAGTTTCGACTGGTGCTCGCCGGACTGCGGGATGCAGGTCGGGTGGATCTGGGTGTAGCAGGGGTTCGCGAAGAAGGCACCCTTTTTGTGGGCGCGCCAGGTCGCGGTGACCGAGCACCCCATGGCGTTGGTGGAGAGGTAGAACACGTTCACGTAGCCGCCGGTGGCCAGAACCACCGCGTCGCCCACGTGGGTGCGGATCTCGCCGGTGACCAGGTCGCGCACGGTGATACCCTTGGCCTCGCCGTCCACCACCACCAGGTCGAGCATCTCGGTGCGCTGGAAGAGCTTCACGCTGCCGGCTTTCACCTGGCGGGCGAGCGCGGAGTAGGCGCCCAGAAGGAGCTGCTGCCCCGTCTGGCCGCGGGCGTAGAAGGTACGGGAGACCTGGGCGCCGCCGAAGGAGCGGTTGTCCAGGTAGCCTGCGTAGTCGCGGGCGAAGGGAACACCCTGGGCCACGCACTGGTCGATGATGTTGTTGGACACCTGGGCCAGACGCCAAACGTCCGCCTCACGGGCACGGAAGTCGCCACCCTTGATGGTGTCGTAGAACAGGCGGTAGATGCTGTCGCCGTCGTTGGGGTAGTTCTTCGCCGCGTTGATGCCGCCCTGCGCCGCGATGGAGTGGGCGCGGCGGGCGCTGTCCTGGTAGCAGAAAGCCTCCACGTTGTAGCCGAGCTCGCCCAAGGAAGCTGCGGCGGCGCCACCGGCGAGGCCGGTACCGACGACGAGGATCTTGTACTTACGCTTGTTTGCGGGGTTAACCAGCTTCAGGTCGAAGCGGTGCCGGTCCCACGAGGTCTGAATCGGTCCTTTCGGACATTTTCCGTCGAGTATCACTTGAACCCCCTAAAGTTTCAATAAGCCAACCAGGATCGTGGCAGGAATGGAGATGTAGGCAAGCATCAGGAAAGCGGAGATCACTTTGCCGGCCGTGCCGTAAACGGGAATGGTCTTATCGTTGTTCCAGCCCATGGTCTGCAGGAAGCTCGGGATGCCGTGGGAGAGGTGCAGGAACAGCATGATCATGGCCAGGGCGTAGACCACGACGATCGCGGCGTTGGAGAAGCTCGTCACCACCATCTTGAACACGTCGACCACAGCCTGGTTGGCGGTCCAGGCCACATCGGGGGTCACCTTCACGGTGAACTGCAGCAGGTGGTACACGATGAAAGCTGCCAGCAGGAGGCCGGTCCAGATCATGTTCTCGGAGGCGAAGCTTGCCTTCAGCTGGCGCTTCACGGCGTAGTTCGTCGGGTTGGCGGCCTTGTTCTCCAGGGTCAGCATGACGCCGTAGCAGATGTGCGTGCCGACGATGGCCAGCATGATGGCGCGGAAGACCCAGACGACCGGCGGCATGCTGTGCAGGTGCTCGGCGTAGGCGTTGATCCACCCGAAGTAGATGGTGGAGTTACCGGCCAGGTGAATGAGGACGAAGATGATCAGGAGCTGGCCTGAAATCGACATCAGGAGCTTTCTTCCCACGGTGCTGTTGAATATTCGCATGTTTGTTTTCCCTTTGCCTTTATCGAGAATCTGTTGGTGAGAATCTGTCTTCGGTGGAACCGTGTTTTTGCTCATTGAGGCCAGGTATCTGACTCACGGTGTCCGTTTCATAGGGATGGGGGTGCCCGCCATGGGCTCAATGCCTGCATTTCGTCTCTCCTTCTCTGTAAGTGATATAAATCCCTGCAAGCTGGATTGAGATAAAATGAGGTATTTCAGCGCGCATATTAAATGCCGCTAGGACAAAATGCAACAATTTTTTGTATACGGTATACAATTAATGTATTCGCCCGGATAAGCCGCTCAAGGCGCGACGAACGCCGTTATGGAATACCGCCGACTGGTTCATGTTGCATTTTGGGCCCCGCTCTGCTAAGTAAGTTACGGCTTCACACCAAAAAAACGCGTAACAACGGAAGGTTCATGATTTTCAAACTGCTGCACAAGGATCGCACCAGCCAGGCACGCCGCGGCACGGTCACCACCGCCCACGGCGTCATCCAGACCCCCATCTTCATGCCGGTCGGGACCCACGCCGCCATGAAGGCGATGACCCCGGCCCAGGTCAAGGAGACCGGCGCCCAGATCATCCTCTCAAACACCTACCACCTGCACCTGCACCCGGGCGAGGCCCTGGTGCAAAAGGCCGGCGGCCTGCACAAGTTCATGGGGTGGGACGGCCCCATCCTCACCGATTCCGGCGGTTTCCAGGTTTTCTCGCTCCCCAACAAGCGGATCACCGAGGAAGGCGCCTACTTCCGCCACGAGGACACCGGCGAGGAGGTTTTCCTCGATCCCGCCAAGGCGATCGCCATCCAGGAGGCCCTGGGCGCCGACATCATCATGAACTTCGACGAGTGCATCCCGTATCCCTGCGACAAGGGGTACGCCCAGCGCTCCACCGAGAAGACCATCCGCTGGGCCAAGCAGTGCAAGGAGGCCCATTCGAAAAAGGACCAGTACCTGTTCGGCATCGTGCAGGGGAGCGTCTTCGAGGACTTGCGAAAGCACTGCGCCAAGGAACTGGTGAAGATGGACTTCCCCGGCTACGCGGTGGGCGGGGTCTCGGTCGGCGAGGGGCTCGAGCTCCTGAAACAGGTGGTGGGGTACACGACCCCCTACCTCCCCGAGGACAAGCCGCGCTACCTCATGGGGGTGGGGCTTCCCGAGGACATCCTGGAGAGCGTCGAGCGCGGCATCGACATGTTCGACTGCGTGATCCCGACCCGCTACGCCCGAAGCGCCACGCTCTTCACCAACCGCGGCCGCATCAGGCTCACCAACAAGAACTACCGGCGCGACTTCTACCCGGTGGAGCCCAACTGCAGCTGCTACACCTGCAGAAACTTCACCCGCGCCTACCTGCACCACCTGTTCACGGCCAACGAGGTGCTCTCGGCGATCCTCGCCAGCATCCACAACGTGCAGTTCTACCTCGACCTGATGGCCAAGGTGCGCCAGGCGATCGAGGAAGACCGCTACGCGAGCTTCAAGCAGGAGTTCCTGGCCCAGTACCTGAAGAAGTAGCAATCGGCCTGGCCCCCCCGCATGCGCGGGGGACGGCCACACCGGTATCCCGACCCGCCTTTTCGGCCCGCTTCGGCGCGGCAACGATCATCCAGACAACCGGAGGATCCCATGCGAGACAAGCTACCAATCGCAGCGCTCGTCGTGACGTTCACCCTTTTCGCCGGCTGCAGCAAGGGGAAGAGCGACCCGATCACCGCGGAGCCGCACACCCTGAAGGCCGGCACCAAGTGGACCGGGGAGGCGATCTTCATCGAGCGCTGCCGCGACTGCCACCGGGTGCACGAGAAAGGGGGGGTGGTGGGCCCGGACCTCTCCGGCGTGGGGAGCACGCGCAGCCGGGACTTCCTGGAGCGGGTCGTCAAGGACCCTTCCAAGGCCTACCCCGGCACCGTGATGCCCCCCTACGACTCGCTCCCCGCCGACCAGCTGAAGCTTTTGGCGGACTACCTGGAAACACTCAAGTGACAAACGCCAGAAAGGAAGCACCATGACTGCAAGCGAACAGGGCCGCTTCGACCGGCTGATGGAGATCATGCGCAAGTTGAGGGCGCCGGGGGGGTGCCCCTGGGACGCCGAGCAGACCCACGGGTCGCTCAAGCGCTACCTTCTGGAGGAGGCCTACGAGGTGATCGAGACCATCGACGCCGACGACGACGCCCACCTAAAGGAAGAGCTGGGGGACCTCCTCTTGCAGCCGGTCTTCCACGCGGCGATCGCCGAGGAGCGCGGCGCCTTCACCATGGACGAGGTGCTCGACGCCATCAACGACAAGCTGGTGCGCCGCCACCCCCACGTCTTCGGCGAGGCGGTCATCGAGTCGAGCGAGGCGCAGATCGCTAACTGGGAAAAGATCAAGAAGGGGGAGAAGGGAGACGAGAGGAAGACCGCGCTCTCCGGGATCCCGCCGGCGCTCCCCGCGCTCATGCAGGCGCAGAAGATCACCGAGAAGGCGGCGCGGGTCGGCTTTGACTGGGAACACACCGACCAGGTGTTCGCCAAGGTGATGGAGGAGCTGCACGAGTTCGAGGAGGCGATGCTCTCGGGGAGCCAGGAGGAGATGGAGTCCGAGCTGGGCGACCTGCTCTTCGCCATCGTGAACCTCGGGCGTTTCCTCTCCATCGACCCGGAGGAGGCGCTCAGGAAGACCATACGCCGCTTCACCGGCCGCTTCGGGTACGTGGAGCAGACCCTGCACGAGCGGGGGACCACCCTGCAGGCCTCTACGCTCGCCGAGATGGACGCGCTCTGGGACGAGGCCAAGAAGCTCGAGAAGCTGGAGAAGCCCTGATCCTGCTAATGTTCAGGGCGCCCCGCAAGTTTTCCACAGGATCTGTGGGAAACTTGTGGGAAACTGTGTTAACAAGTAGAGAAAACCGCGCGTTTTAAACCGTTTCTGCATTCTGCCCACTTTTTACCCACGCCAGATAACCTCGAAATTCAAGCTACTTAGCCTCAGGCTGGGGTTTCACCCGCCCCGGCAGCCGGAAAAATTGGACAACTTTAATCTGCCTGGGGAAAACAGTGGAAAAACTGTTCATAAACCTCGGCTGAGGGTTCCCGCCGTAGGGCTTCAAGATTAGAAAATCAGCCCCCCTCACTTCAAGTTCTCCTTGAAGGTTTCCCTCCTCCCTCTCCGGTTCACCCCTTTTGTTTCAGCAGCTTTCTTTTCAGCATCCCGGTCACGTCACGCGCCTCGTCGCAGGCCAGAAGGTGCGCGGCGGCCAGGAAGATGACGATGCCGACCGTCACCGCACTCCCCAAAACCGCCCCCTTGGCGAGCTTCCCGCCGACCCGGGACCAGTCCCCGAGCCCGAGGATCAGGTAAACCACCGCGGCCATGGGGACCGAGGCGAGGAGCCCCTTAAGCCCCGAGACGGCGATGGCGCGGCCGCCGAAGGGGCCGATCTTCTTGCGCAGCAGGTACAAAAGGAGCGCCATGTTCCCCAGCGCCGAGAGCGAGGAGGCGAGCGCCAGGCCGCCGTGTTTGAGCGGCCCCATGAGGGCCAGGCTGAACGCGAGGTTCAGGAGAAAGGCGATGAAGGCGACCACCACAGGGGTCTTGGTGTCCTTGAGCGCGTAGAAGGCCGGAACCAGCACGCGCACCAGGGCCACGAAGGTAAGCCCCAGCGAGTAGTAGAGGAGCGCCACCCCGCAGTTGACCGCCTTGGCGTAGTCGAAGGCGCCCCCCATGAAGAGCAGCGAGAAGATCGGCGTGGCGCAGAACATGAGCCCGGCCATGGCGGGGACCGTGATGAACAGGGTGAGCCGCACCCCGTAGTTGAGCGACTCCTTGAGGGCATCGAGATCCCCGTTGGCCGCCTGGCGGCTCATCGAGGGGAGCACCGCCTGCGCCACCGAGACGGTGAAGATCCCCTGGGGGAACTCGAAGAGCCGCTGCGCGTAGTAGAGATAGGAGACGCTCCCCTCGGGAAGCAGCGAGGCGAGGATGGCGCCCACCGCGATGTTCAGGTAGTAGACCCCGACGCCGAACACCGAGGGGCCCATGAGGAGCGCGATCCGCTTCAGGGCCGGGTGGTTGAAGGCGAAGTTCGGGCGCAGCGGGAACCCCTTACGGTAGAGCACCGGGAGCTGCAGGGCGAGTTGCAGAAAGCCCCCGATCAGCACCCCGACCGCCAGGGAGACGATGGGGACCTCGAAGCGGCTGTGCAGAAAGAGCGCGCTGAGGATCATGGAGAGGTTGAGGAACACCGTCGAGATGGCCGGGGTGAAGAAGTGGCGCACCGTATTGAGGATCCCCATGCACAGGGCGACCAGGCTCACGAAGAAGATGTAGGGGAACATGAGCCGGTTCAGGAAGATGGTGACGGAGGCCTTCGCCGGGTTCCCCGCAAAGCCCGGGAACATGAGCTGCACCAGCTGCGGGGAGAGGATGATGCCGACGACCGTGATGGCGGCCATCACGATGGTGAGGACGGTAAAGCAGACGTTGGCGAGCGCCCGCGCCTCCTGCTCCCCCTTGTTCGTGTACCACTCCGAGAAGGTGGGGACGAAGGCGGCCGTGAGCGCCCCTTCCGCGAAAAAGCGGCGCAGCATGTTGGGGATCTGGAAGGCGGCGAAGAAGGCGTCGGTGGCAAGGCCGGCGCCGAACAGGCGGGAGACCACCATGTCGCGCAGCATCCCCATGATGCGCGAGAGCATGGTGGCGGCGCCCAGGACGCCGGCGGCGCGGGCTATGTTTCTCTTTTCGGACATCGGCACCTCTGGTCAGGTTTCCACAAGTGGGGGAATTTAGCACAAAGCATGGGAAATGGATAATCTTTTCCGGGCCGTGGACCGAGGGGAGGCGAGTTCGGGGGTCCGGGTTAGGCGGCGTAACCCGTGCGGCAGAAGCGGCGGCAACTACAGCCTTCGAGAGCGAAGCACGGGCATCCGCCTGACACTGTCATGAGCAAAAGATTTTATGAATCAGCACGATGTGCACCTTTATTTTTGACAGCAAATTGAAGCGGAGGTTGTTTCTGGTATCTTTATTTTGAAGGAATTAATTGGCAAAGTACCATATTCAATCACAAGGTGGAGCGGAGGGTGACGGTCACAGCAGGAAGCCGATGAAAAAAGGAGGGAGTCATGATGAAGAACGCAGGCATCGTCCGGTGGTTACTGTCAGTAGCGGTGGTGTTTCTTCTTGCAGCATGCAGCGATTCCGGGGGTGTTGCCAGCACGCCGACCCCGCCTACCCAGGTAGGCCTCCTCACCGTCACCCCTGCCGACGCCCAGCTGAACGTTTCCTGGAATGCCGTAGCGGGCGCCACGGGGTACGAGGTCTACTACAGCACCACGAGCGACAGCTCGACGGCTACCCGCTTCACCGGGGACAGCAATACCGCCGACACGACCTGCACCATAACCGGCCTGACCAACGGCACCGCCTACTACGTCTGGGCCAGGGCGGTGAACAGCGCCGGGGGGAGTAGCCTCACCGCGGCCGCCGCGCCGGCGACGCCTCAGCCCCCCCTGGCCACACCGGCCCTCACTACCGTTACCCCCGGCGACGGCCAGGTCACCCTTACCTGGTCGGCGGTAACCGGCGCGACCAGCTACGAGGTGTACTACCACACCGCCAGCGACGCTCTTGCAGCCACCATGTTTACCGGGGACAGCAACACTTCGGACACCACCTGCACCGTGACCGGTCTGCAGAACAACACCGCCTACTATTTCTGGATCAAGGCGAAAAGCAGCGGGAACAGCAGCGGCCTCAGCACGGTTTCGGCGCCGGCCACCCCCACCCCCCCCGACGTCCCCCTTCCCCAACACGGCACTGTTCAACCATCCGCAGGGGATCGCCACCGACGGCACGAACCTCTACGTTGCCGATACCGATAGCGACACCATCCGCAAGATCGTCATCGCGACCGGGGCGACCTCAACCCTGGCAGGGACCGCGGGAAGCAGCGGAGCCGATAACGGAACGGGAGCAACCGCCCGGTTCCGGTATCCCCAAGGGCTCGTGGTCCTGGGAGGCAACCTCTACGTCGCGGACACCAACAACAACCAGATCCGGGTGATCAACCTCGCCACCGCGGTCGTCACCACGCTTGCCGGCATCTCGGACGGCTATCCCGGCGCGCTCGACGGAGACGGCGCAACGGCGCGTTTCGGTGGTCCCACCGGCATTACCACCGATGGAACCTACCTCTATGTCACCGACCAGTTGACCAACCGGATCCGCAAGGTCACCACGACCGGAGTGACCACCACCATGTCGGTCGGGTACACCTTCAACCGCCCCCTGGGCATCGCCACCGACGGAACGAGCCTCTTCGTGCTGGACGCGGACAACCGGCTGGTGCGCCGCATCGATATCGCCACTGAAGTCGTAAGCACCCTGGCCGGCAGCGGCGACACCGGCTCTGCAGACAACGCCAACGGGCTCTTGGCGAGCTTCAGCCAGATCTACGGCGTGACCCTGGCAGGGGGACAGCTCTACATCACCGACACCCAGAACCAGACCATCCGGCAGGTGGACAGCGTCACCGGCGCCACCAGCACCCTGGCGGGGACCGTGGGGGTAAGCGGCTCGGCCGATGGCACCGGCACCGCTGCCACGTTCGGCGCTCCGAAAGGGATTACCAGCTACGGCGGCAATCTCTACGTGGCCGAGTACTTCAACTCGACCATCCGCAAGATCGTGATCAGCACCGGCGTCACCACGACCGTGGCGGGAACCCCCGGGGTGATCGGATCCCACGACTGACGACCTTTCGGGGACTTCCGTCCCCTGATCGACCGCACGCGGCAGCAAAAAAGGCCCCCGGCATCAGTCGGGGGCCTTTTTCTCTTTTCCAAAGCACAGGCAAACCCGGGGACGCGGGGCGTCCCCTGAGGCATGCGCACGCAGGAGAGTGGGAACGAGGGATATAAACCGGTACAGCTTACCTGTTGCCCGGCTGGGCGTCGAAGCGCCTGAAGTACTCCTGCCGGCAGAAATTTTCCACCTCCACCAGGGCGGCGAAGGCCTCGGCGAAGCCTTCCCTGCCGATGGAGAAGACGCCGTGGCCGTAGACGATGGCGCTGCCGGTCGTTCCGATCACCGGCGGCACCCGTTTGGCGAGTCCGCCGGCGCCGATCTCCCCGGCCACCACCGGGGTGCCGCCCAAAAGACGCACGTGGGGGCAGTCCTTCCAGCAGTCCTTGATGGCACACCCCGCCTTGGACTCGCAGAGCATGCTCATCACCACCGAGAACTTGGGATGGCCGTGCAGGATCACCCGCGCCCCGGTCTCTTCGAACACCTTGCGGTGCGCCAAAAGTTCGCTCGAGGCGGTGATGCCGGTGGTCGACGAGTTGTCGGTGGGGACCGGGTCGATGCAGCCGGCCAGCTCATCGAGGCTCGCCGCGGTCTGGGAGATGTAGATGAGCTCCCCTGCGCGTGCCGAGATGTTGCCGAAGAAGCTGTCCACCAGCCCGCGCTCGACCGTGTAGCGCCCCACCCGCTCGATCTCGGCGAGGATCGTCTCCTTCTCCCCGGCAAGCGGGGTCTTAAACTCGAGCCCCTCGGCGGAAACCGGGCGGAGCCACTGGGTGCGGAAGGCCTGAAACGCCTCGGCCTCGCCCGGCACCAGAAATCCCTGCGCCAGGACGTCCTGCAGGTACTTCACGAAGGTGGAGTGGAATACGGACGAGTAGTTGATGAAGGCCTGCTCGACGGTTATGGCCCCCACCGCCACGATCCCCACCCCTTCGACGATCACCCCTTTGCGGCTCCCCAAAAGGCGGGCGATCTCCGGTGCCGGGTCGTCCCCCAGATCCTTTTGGCGCAGGAACGGGATGTCGTGCAAGAAGGTACGCGTCTCGGTGTCCTGCGGGACGATGGCGTCCTCCTCGGCCGCAGCGCGCGCCACCAGAAAATCGGCGAAGGGGAGTGCCGGGCGGGCCGCCACGAGCGCCAGGGCGTTCAGGCGCGTGAGGGTGGCGCCGGCCAGGGCGGCCAGTTCCGGCGCACCGGAGCTGATCAGGACGTCGTCCTGCGCGGCAAAGGCGATGGCGTCGGGACGCGCGGAGCGGTCGGCAAGCAGTTTGGCGGTGTACTTTTCGATCTGGTCTTTCATGCGCAGGGCGGTCCCGTTTTACAGCTTCATGTTGGTTTCTAAAAAAGGGGTGGCAGGTTTCACGGGATGGTTCATGAAGGCGTTGTACTGGTCCAGGAACTCGAGCACGCGGTCGCCGTCCACCTCGCCGTCCACCAGAAACGGGTTGTGCCGGGTGGCGGCGAGGTGCCGCGCGTCCTCCCGCAGTTCTGCCGAGGCGGCGAGCACCTTCAATTCGGCGCGATCGGCGTCAGGTATGGCCATGGCGATACTTCCTCTCCAACTCGTCGAAAAGCTCCAGCATCTCGAAGATCTCGAAGTACTCCCGGACGATCTCCCAGTTCATGCTCCTGTCACGCAGGGCCATGAGCATCTCGATGTCGCTGCGGTCCACCGGCTCGCGGCGCGGGTCGTTTACCAGCGCCTGCAGCTTGAGCCCGATCAGGTCCTCCGGCTGCAGGACAGCAAGGGTGATGCCGTTGCCGAAGAGCACCTTGTGCTCGGCGCGCTCGAGCATCTCGAGCGAGGCCTTGCGGAAGCCATGCAGGAAGTCGAGCTCACCGAATACCGGAAGCGGCGAGAGGAACTGCGAGACGTTTTCCGAGCGGTAGCGCAGCTCGTAGCCGAGATCCGCCATGATGGCGTCGACCTTGTCGAGGTCGTCCCGCTTGACCAGGAAATCCATGTCGACCGTGCCGCGGTGCACTCCCCACAACCCCAAGGCAAAGCCGCCGATCAGGCCATAGGCGATCCCTTCCCTCTCGAAGGCGGCCACCAGGTTCCTCACAGTCGCTTTGAAGTCCATTGACACCTCGCCTTCCAGAAAGGGGCGCAGGGCCGCCCCCCGTTTCTCAGGGAAGCCGCTGCAGGAAACCCTCGTCGTCGAAGCAGCCCCGGTCGTTGAGGCCGCGGATGCGGTAGTACTTCCTGAGTTCCTCGTCGAAGCGCGCGCGGTCCAGGGGCGGGATGTCGATCCCCTCCCCTGCCGACCCCGGCTCGGCAAAGAAGCGCTCCGGGAGCGTGTCCTTGTCGAGATCGAAGCCGTTCGCGCAGTTGTAGAAGCGCTCGGTGAGGTAGATGCGCTCGCCGATGGCCTTGAGGGACTCCGGCCCGTACTCGACGCCGGTCATCGCCGAGAGGAGCTCGCCGTACTCCTCGAGGGTCGCCCCGAAGAAGGCGAACTTGCAGGCGACCAGCGAGTCCACCGCGGCGTTCACGTCCTCGGCGATCTTGATGATGCGGGCCTTCCCCGAGAAGGAGAAGCGGTCGGTGGGGACCGGCTTTCTCAGGATCTCGTGGGAGATCGGGTAGGCGCGCAGGTGGCAGCCGCCCCGGTTCGAGGTGACGTAGGCGAGCGCCATCCCGTAGGCGCCGCGCGGGTCGTAGGCGGGAAGCTCCAGGGACTTGACGCTCATGGAGAGTCCCGGTTTCCCCAGCGCTTCGGCCGCACGCCGCGAGCCCAGGCTCAGGAGTTCCCCCTCCCCGCGCCGGTAGGCGATGTCGCTCAAGAGCTTGGGCACCTCGTCGGCGCCCGGGAAGCGCCCCCTTGCCTCGCCGAAGGCGGAGAGTGTGGCAGCGGCGGAGATGGTATCCATCCCCAGTTCGTTGCAGAGGGTGTTGGCCCGCACGATGGCGCTCAGGTCGGAGATCCCGTTTAAGGCGCCGAAGTGGTTCACCGTCTCGTACTCGGGGAGCGCTACGCCGTCGCGGCTTGCCTTCTTGCACTGGATCGGGCAGCCGTAGCAGCCGTCCTTCTTGGCACCGCACTCCCGGCGGATGGCCGGCCCGGAGTAGTTCTCCGAGTTCTCGAAGAAGGTCGCGCTGAAGTTCTCGGTGGGGGCCATGCGGCGTTGCGCCATCAGGTCGACCAGCGCGGGGGTGCCGTACTCCGAAATCCCCAGCTCCCCGAAGATCACCGGGGAGGCGCGGAACAGGCGCATCACGTCGGCGCGGGCGGCCTCGAAGCGCTCCCGGTCGGCAACCTGCGTCGTCCCGGTCCCCTGCACCACCACCGCCTTCAGAAGTTTCCCCCCCATCACGGCCCCCAGGCCGCCGCGGCCGATCGAGTTCCCCTCCCCCATCATGATGTTGGCGAAGAGCACCCCGTTTTCCCCGGCAGGACCGATGGCCGCCACGGATCCGCGCTCCTCGAGGGCCGCGACCGTCGCCTTGATCTCCTTGCCCCACAAATCGCGCGCCGGCAAGAGCTCGGCCCTCTCGTCGTCGATGGCAAGCACCACGGGCTCGGCACTTTTCCCGGTGATGAAAACTGCGTCGAGTCCGGCGGCCTTCAGGCGCCAGGGGAAACGCCCGCCGGCGGAGCAGTCGTAGATGGTGCCGGTCAAGGGGGAGCGGGAGACGGCGGCCAGACGGGCCGCGGTGGGGGAAGCGGTGCCGCACAGCGGGCCGACCGCGAGGATGAGCGGCATGTCGGGATCGAAGGGATCAATCTTGAAGTAGTCCCGCATCAGCCTGACCCCAAGGCCGCGCCCCCCCAGGTAGGCCTCGAGGAGCTCACGGGGGATCACCCGGCGTTCCAGGATCCCGCGGGTCAGATCCACATGCAGTAATTTTCCGGTCCAGCCGTACATAGGAGCTATCCTTCCGAGACGCACGGTCTCGAGACGGTTCGGTTCAGGTGAGGCGCCACGTCGGGGCGACCGACGGGCAAGGCACGGCGGCCAGTGTAGCAATTTTTCTCGAAGATTGCGAGGCTCGCGTCGGGGGAACCTCGGGCGCACCTTGAAGAAGCGAAGACAGGGGAGATTCGCACCTTTGCTCAACCCTGAGGCCGGATGCAAAACGGCCTCGCCTGGTGACCGCGGGGTCCCAAAGGCGAGGCCGTTACCAATGTGGGCAGCGCTGCAACAGTCCGGATTACAGATACTCCGTCTTCCCGCGCCGCTCAAGTTCCTCGACAACCTTCTTCACATCCTGGGCGGCGTCCTTCGCGCAGACCAGGAGCGCGTCGGGGGTGTCCACCACGACGAGGTCCTTGACGCCTACCAGGGCGACCAGCTTCCCTCCCGCGTAGGCCAGGCACCCCTCGGACTTCACCGAGACCGATCCCGGCGCCTCGATCACCACGTGGTTATCCTGGTCCGCTTCCATCACCTCGGGGAGCGCGCTCCAGGAGCCGACGTCGCTCCAGCCGAAGGAGGCGGGGATCACCTGCACGTTGGTCGCCTTCTCCATGACGCCGAAGTCGATCGAATCCCCCTTGATGCCGGCGTAGATCTCGGCGATCTGCGGTTTCAGGTCGGATATCTCCCAGAGGTCCTGGTGGAAGGTGAGCTTGGCAAGCGCCTTTGAGAGTTCCGGCATGAGAGCGGCGATCTGGTCCAGGATGGCGCAGGCGCCCCAGACGAACATGCCGCTGTTCCAGTAGAAACGCCCGGTCGCCAGGAACTCCAGGGCCCGCTCCAGGGGGGGCTTCTCCACGAAGCGGGCAACCTTCGCCGGCTCCTCCCCCTTGTTCTCGGTCGCCTCGATGTAGCCGTAGCCGGTCTCGGGGCGGGTGGGGGCGATCCCCAGCGTCACCAGCGCCGCGGTTTGCGCCACCCCCTTCGCCTTAACCAGCGTCGCCCTAAAGCGCTCCTCGTCGACGATGTAGTGGTCCGCCGGCAGGACCGCCATGATCCCGTCCGGATCGAAACGCGCGATGATCGAGGCGGCAAGCCCGATGGCGGGTGCCGTGTTCCGCCCCACCGGCTCCTCGATCACGTCCACCGGGACGCCGGCGATGTACTCCAGCTGGCGCCGGGTCTCCGCTGCCTGCAGGGCGTTGGTGACCACCATGACCCTTTTGGGCTTCAGGGGGAGTACCCGCTCGACGGTGCGCTGCAGCATCGACTTGCCGCCGAACACCGACATGAGCTGCTTCGGGGTGCTCTTCCTGGAAAGCGGCCAGAACCTGGTGCCGGATCCTCCGGCGAGAATGACGATGTACATGGTGCCTCCTGGTCAAAGGGGATCGCAAAGATGAGAGAAGCGGATGCCGGGGCCGGAGCCAAGGCGCGGAAAAGGCGGATTCACGGCGGATACCAAAAGCCCTCGAGGGGTTTTCTGGGTACCCGCGGGAAATCCGCCCGGTCCGCGCCGCGCGCGTAACCCGCTCCGGCGCCCAACGCGCGGTCAGCCGCGTGGTGCTGCTTCAGGTCTAGACGATCTTGTCGACGTCGATTTCCACGCGGTGGTAGTCGTCCTGGAAGCGCACGATATCGTCCTCGCCCAGGTACTCGCCGCTTTGCACCTCGATGATGACGAGCGGGATCACGCCGGGGTTCTCCAGCCGGTGGTTGGTGCCGATCGGGATGAAGGTCGATTCGTTCACGTTCACGATCTTAACCTGCTCGCCGCAGGTCACCTTGGCGGTTCCCGAGACCACGATCCAGTGCTCGCTTCTGTGGTGGTGCATCTGCAGCGACAGGCGCTGGCCGGGCATCACCTCGATGCGCTTGATCTTGTAGCCGGTGTGCTCGTCGAGTACCGTATAGGTCCCCCAGGGACGCTCTCCGCGTTCCATGTCTCCTCCAGGTGTTGCGGTTAGTTTGGTTGTCTCAGCTCGAGGTAGCGCTGCAGCGCGTCCTGCCAGGGCTGCGGCGAAAAGCCGGTATCGGCGCTCAGCTTGCCGCAGTCGAGCGTGGAGTACAGCGGCCGGGCAGCCGGGCGTCCCAGCTCTTCGGTCGTCATCGGCGCCACCTCGACCTTAAGCCCCGCCAGCCGGAAGATCTCCTTGGCGAAGCCGTTCCAGGAGGTGACGCCCGCGTTGGCGGCGTGGTAGGTGCCGCGGCAGTCCTTGTCGATGAGCGCCTTGATGGCCAGGGCGAGGTCGCGGGTCCAGGTGGGGGAGCCGATCTGGTCGTCCACCACGGTCAGTGTGTCGCGCTCGGCGGCCAGCTTCAGCATGGTCTCCACGAAGTTCTTGCCGGCGTGCCCGTAGAGCCACTGGGTGCGCACGATCAGGTGGTTCGGGTTGAAGCAGGTGTTCATCTCCCCGGCAAGCTTCGATTCGCCGTAGACGCTCAGGGGGGCCGGGGCGTCGTCCTCCTGGTAGGGGGAGCCCTTCCTGCCGTCGAAGACGTAGTCGGTGCTCACCTGCACGAGCTTCGCGTCGATCTCCTTGCTGATCATCGCCAGGTGCGCCACCCCTTCGCCGTTTACCTGCAGGGCGAGTTCGCTGTTGCTCTCGCAGCCGTCCACGTCGGTATAGGCGGCGGCGTTCACCACCACGCGGGGCTTCAGGGTGGTCAGCACCCGCTGCACCGAGACCAGGTCCGTGATGTCGATCTCGCCAACGTCCACGCCGCGAGCCGCGCTCCCGAAAAGGGCCATCAGTTCCTGCCCGAGCATCCCCTTGTTACCAACCACCAGTATCATGTAACCCTCCGGGGCCGGCGACGCCGGTCAAGGCCGTGCCGCGCCCGAATAAATGTAACGTCTAATTTTGTTTTTGCCACAGCGCGGGGACCGGCTGCGCAGGTGCCTGTCCCCTTAGGCCTGCCACTTTAAACCAGCTTTCGGGCAAGTCCGTGAAACCTTATATCAACTTTCCACGAAGCACCACAGGATGCAGCACGTCCCCCCCGTTGAAAAAGGGGGGGCAGGGGGGATTCGATTTTTGCGAAGCGGCCAGCGGCTAATCAGCAGGAATCGCGGTCAACATCGAATCCCTCCTGACCTCCCTTTTCCAAAGGGAGGGACCTTGCGCCACCTGCAGAGCCTGGCAAGGGGGATTCGGACCACTCCCGCCAGACCGCCTTTTTGTTACCGGTTCCCGTACTGCGCCTGGTAGTACTCGCGGTAGGCGCCGGAGGCGACCTCGGCGACCCACCCCTGGTTCGCCAGGTACCAGTCGATGGTCTCGGCGATGCCGCGCTCGAAGGTGTAGCTCGGCTCCCACCCCAGCTCGCGCTTCAGCTTCGAGGCGTCGATGGCGTAGCGCCGGTCGTGTCCCGGGCGGTCCTTCACGTAGGTTATCAGCTGCCGGCTCTCCCCGGGGAAGCGTCCCAGCCGCTCGTCCATCAGGTCGCAGACCAGCTTCACGATGTCGATGTTCTTCCACTCGTTGTTGCCGCCGATGTTGAACACCTCGCCGGGGGTGCCCTTCTTCAGCACCCGCTCGATGGCGGCGGAGTGGTCCTTCACGTGCAGCCAGTCGCGCACGTTGAGGCCGTCGCCGTAGACCGGCAGCGGGTGGCGCTGCAGGATGTTGTGGATCATGAGCGGTATGAGCTTCTCCGGGAAGTGGTACGGCCCGTAGTTGTTGGAGCAGCGGGTGTTGAGCGTCGGGAGCCGGAAGGTCTCGAAGTAGGCGCGCACCAAAAGGTCGGCGCCGGCCTTCGATGCCGAGTACGGGGAGTTGGGCGCGAGCGGGGTCTCTTCGGTGAAGTACCCGACCGGGCCGAGGCTTCCGTAGACCTCGTCGGTGGAGACCTGCAGGAAGCGGAAGTTCGAGACCTTTTCGGCGTGCTTGCGGCTCGCCTCGAGAAGCGTCTGGGTCCCCAGGACGTTGGTCCTCACGAAGATCTCGGGGCCCGTTATGGAGCGGTCCACGTGCGACTCGGCGGCGAAGTGGACCACCGCGTCGATCCGCTCCTCGTCGAGCAGCGTCGCCACCAGGGGGGCGTCGCAGATGTCCCCCCTCACGAACCGGTAGTTCGGGTTGTCCTGGACCGCGGTTAAGTTCTTCAGGTTCCCGGCGTAGGTGAGGATGTCGAGGTTGACCACCCGGCAGCCGGGGTTGCCGGCCAAAAAGTGGTGGATGAAGTTGGAACCGATGAACCCGGCCCCTCCGGTGACCAGCACCGAGGCGGGAGTAAAGGTATCAGACATGAGTCCTCCGTGTTATGAATGCGCCCGGGACGCGTCCACTCCAGCGTAGCTGCCTGCGCCAGCAAGCGTTCTGCGAAGCTGGGAGCCCTTTGCGCTCCCCCGATTGAGCTGGTGCTGTATCCGCCGCAGCTCCTTGCGCAGGCAAGGCTTTAGCGAAGGTGGACTACCCTTGATACACCGCGCGGCGCAAAACTGTCAACTTGTTATCCCCGGTCAAAAGGCCCGGACCGGCACCAGTCCGCCGACTCCGGAGAGCGTGAAGTTGACGGTGAAGGACTTGTTGTCCGGCCGGTTGGTATAGGTGGCGACGATCCCCCAACACTGGCGTTTGTACTCCAGCGAGTAGCGCGACTCAAGGAAGTCACCCTTGTCGAAGGAGTAGCGTCCGAGGACGCTCGCCGAAATCTGTGAGGTAACCGGGAGCGAGAAGCGCCCCTCCAGGTAGCTCAGCTCGCTGCGCGAGTAGCGGTAGCCGAGTGCGGCCAGTTTCGCGGTCGGCCCGACCCCGTCGTGCAGTTCAGCAGCGAGGTTAGCAGTGGAGATATCGTTGTCAACGGTGTTGTAGCGGCCGTCGCCCGCGATGGTGAGCTCGCGGGTCGGCAGGTACTTCCCTTCGATCATCAGGTCGTTCAGCCGGTGCCCGAGGTCCGCCTGGTCCAGGTTGAGCAGGTTCAGCCGCTCTCCGGTGAACCAGTACCCCTGGGAGAGTTTCAGGTAGAGGAGATCGCGGTACTCGGCAGCTCCCCCTTCCTTGACGATCTTCTCGGTCACGAGGTTACTCACCGACCAGACGAGCGAGCTGTGTCCGGGGATCTGGTCCAGGCGGTCGAAGGGGGTGAAACCGAGGCCGTGCGGTTCCTGGAGGTAGCTGTACTCGAGCCCGGGGATCATCAGGTGCCGGTAGCGCCCGTCGTAGACGCGCGCCAGGGGGAGCGAAAGGGTTGAGCCGGCCTCGGCCTGGCCGGACTGCTGCAAGGCCCCCGGGGCACCGGCGCCGTAGAGGTTGTAGAACTGCTGCCGGTAGCCGCCGTACACCGAGAGGTCCATAAGCCCTGCCGGCTTCTGGTAGAGCGTCAGGCGCGGCGACAGGGTGAGCCGCTGCCCGGTGGTCCCCTCGATGCGCTGGAAATTGACCAGGCTGGAATCCATGGCGAAGTAGAGCGGACCGGCGAGCCGGTTCCCCGCCGCGGTGAAGCTCAGGGCCGGGAGGTTCTGCAGGGTGGCGTTGTTGTTGGAGGCGACCAGGTCCTCGACGTAGCGGAACTCGCCGCTTAGGGCGTAGCGCTCCCACCTCTTGTCGAAGGAGACGTTGGACTGCAGCAGCTGGCGGTTGTAATCTCCGGTGTCCTCGCTGAAGTCGCGGTAGTAGGAGCGGTCGGTGATCAGGTGGATGTCCGAGGCGAGCGTGACGCTCGGGGTAAGCAGCTCCAGGTGGCGCTGGTTCAACTCCCCGCGGAAACGCTCGGCAGCGGTGTCGTAGATCCCGAACCCCTGCAGGGTCCCTTCGCTGCCGCCGCGGCGCAGGTAGCGGTAGTCCCACCCCATCCCGACGCCGCGCGAGCTCTCGATGTCCAGGTCGAAGGTGACGTCCTGGCTGGGGGTCGGCGCCCAGTAGTAGGGCTGGATGTAGTAGAACCCCTTCTTGGTGGAGTGGCCGATGCGCGGGAGCAGGAGGCCGGACTGGCGCTCCTTGTTGACCGGGAAAAGCAGGTAGGGGGTGTAGAGCACCGGGACCTTTCCGACGTAGAAGACGGCGTCGCGGGCGGTGGCGAAGTCGTCCAGGGTGACCTTCAGGTCGCGGGCCTCGAAGTGCCAGCTGGGGAGGTCGCCGTCGCAGGTGGTGAAGCTGCCGCGCTCGACCCGGTAGTCCTCCTCGCCGGTTTTCTGCACGCGCTCCCCGCGCATCCGGAAGTTGGAACTCTTCACGAAGAGCTCGCCGTTTATGAGCTCACCGGTCTCCGTCTTCAGGTTGAGCGAGATCCGGTCCCCCTTGAGGGTATCGGAGGCCTTCTGCAGGAAGATGTTCCCCCGGGCCTCCGCGTCGCCGGTCAGGCGGTGGTAGATCACGCTGTCCGCCAAAAGCGAGACGCCGGCGCGCTCCATGCGCACCCGCCCCGAGGCCTGGTAGCTGTCGGTGGGGACGTCGATCTTCAAGGTATCCGCCTCGAGGCTCACCCCGACGTCCGAGGCCGCCTGCGCCAGGTGGGGGGCGGTGACCAGGTATGCGAGAAGCCCGAGGGCTCGTGCAGCTTTCAAAGGTGCTCCGTGGGACGTGTAAATATACTGGCGTCAGCCGTCCGGCAACCGGCCGGACCAAGAGTATCAGCAAAACAACCGGCACTCAAAGTAAGGCGCCGAAAAACTGCGGGAGGTTCAGCCCCTGAACAGGTGGAAGTCCCGGGAGAGCAGGATGCCGCGCGCCTCCCCCACGGTGAAGAGCGAGCCGCAGACGAGGATCAGGTCGTCGGGCCCCGCGGCCGCCCGGGCGAGCTCGATGCCGCGCCGAACCGGGCCGGCAGCCTCCACCGGCACCCCGTACTCCGCGCACGAGGCGGCCAGCGCCTCGGCGGGAAGCGCTCGCTCCAGGTCGGGTGACACGGTGAAGACGCGCTCGGCGAGCGGCACCAGGGGGCCCAGGATCCCGGAGAGCTCCTTGTCCCCCATCACCCCGATTACCAGGAAGAGACGTTGGTACGGGATCCCGCCCAAGGCCTCGGCGAGGGCGCGGGCGCCTGCCGGGTTGTGCGCCCCGTCCAGGATGAGCCGGGGCGTTCCTTCAAAGAGTTCCAGGCGCCCCGGCCAGCGGGCCTCGGCTACCGCCCCGGGAAAGGCTCGCGCGGGAACCGGGAAACCCACCCCGGCCAAAAGCTCGGCCGCGGCCAGGGCACAGGCGATGTTGCCGCTTTGGTAGGCGCCAGCGAGCCCGGGGCTGAGGGCATCGAGCCGCATCCCAATGCCGCGGTAGCTCAGGTTCCCCCCTTCCCACCAGGCGTCGAACTCCTCGCCCAGCCGGTAGAGCGGCGCACTCAGTGCCGCGGCCTGTGCCTCGATCAGCTGCGCCGCCTCCGGCGCTTGCTGCGCCGAGACGATGGGGCGCCCCGGTTTGCAGATCCCCACCTTTTCCCGGGCGATCTCGGCGATGGAGCCCCCGAGGTAATCGGTGTGGTCCAGGGAAACCGGTGTGATGATCCCGAGGACCCCGTCAAAGACGTTGGTCGCGTCGAGACGCCCCCCCATGCCCGCCTCGAAGACCGCGATCTCGACCCCGGCCTCGGCGAAATGCAGCGCCGCCAGGGCCGTCACGATTTCGAAGAAGGTGGTCTCCGGAGGGGCGGCCGCCAGCACCCGCCCGGCGAGGCGCACCACGTCCTCCTCGGCGATCTCGGCGCCGTTGACCCGGATGCGCTCGGTAAAGGAGATGAGGTGCGGAGAGGTGAAGAGCCCGGTACGGTAACCGCCGGAAGCCAACAGGGTGCTCAACTGGGAGGCGGTGGAACCCTTGCCGTTGGTCCCCACCACGTGGAGCGCCGCGAAGGCGTGCTGCGGGTTGCCCAGGGCCTCAAGCAGAAGCGAGATGCGTTCCAGCCCGGGCTTGATGCCGAAGCGGCCCAGGGCGAAGATGTGCGTGAGGGTTTCAGCGTAGGTCATGACTGGCGGGGATTATAGGTAAAGAGCAGGCAAAAGTCCACCGATTCCCAAGCTGCCTCGGGTCGATGTCCGTTACGAGTCCCCCCTCCCTCGAGGGAGGGGGCTAGGGGGTGGGTGAGGCTGCCAGTTGCGCTGAGGCGGCAGCTTCCCCCTCACAGTTGCTCTCCCGCAAGGGGAGAGGGGACTCACTGCAAGGCGGCGTTCCCTACCAGCGCTCCGGCCAGGCGAGCTTCAGCCCGAGCCCCATGAGGACGCAGCCGGCCAACTGCCCGACCCGCGCGCCGCCCGTGGCGCTGCGGTTCAGCCAGCGGCCGATCTCTCCGGAGCAAAGGGCGACCAGCCCGAAGCCGAGCAGGGTGAGGACGACGAAGGTGCTCCCGAGTATCAGCATCTGCAGCGCCACCTGGCCGCGGCCGAACTCGATGAACTGCGGGAAGAAGGCCAGGAAGAAGAGCGCCACCTTGGGGTTCATGATGTTGGCCAGGATGCTCTGCCGGAAAATGGTCCGGCAGGCGAGGTCGCCGGCACTCCCCTCGGGGACCAGCGCGGCGCCGCTGCGCAGGAGCTTGATGCCGATGTAGAAGAGGTAGGCGGCGCCGGCGTACTTCACGCAGGCGAAAGCGGTGGCCGACGACTTGATGAGCGCCGAGAGCCCGACCACCGCGAAGAAGGTGTGCGCGAAGTTACCCAGGCCAAACCCGGCTGCCGCGGCAAGGGCCGCCCTCCTCCCCTGCGCGATGCCGCGGGTCATCACGTAGATGATGTCGGGGCCGGGGGTGAAGATGAGCAGAAGCGAGGCGGCGGAAAAAAGGGCGAGCTGACTTAGGGTCACCATGAAATTTCCTCCAGAAATACAAAAGGCGCCCGCCAGCCGAGCTGCTGGACGGGCGCCTGGTGGCTTTCCGTTTGGGGGTGTGCTGCCGGCTGGGACTAGTTGCGGTAGAGCATCTTCAGGATGCTGGAGAGCTGCGCCTTCATCTTGCTGCGCTCCACGATGACGTCCACCATGCCATGCTCCAGGAGGTATTCCGCGCGCTGGAAACCCTCGGGGAGTTTCTGGCGGATGGTCTGCTCGATGACGCGCGGCCCGGCAAACCCGATGAGCGCCTTGGGCTCCGACATGTTGACGTCGCCCAGCATGGCGAAGCTCGCGGTGACGCCGCCGGTGGTCGGATCGGTGAGGATCGAGACGAAGGGAAGCCCCGCCTCGGCAAGCTTCGCGAGCGCCGCGGAGGTCTTCGCCATCTGCATGAGCGACAGGATGCTCTCCTGCATGCGCGCGCCGCCCGAGGCGGAGACGATGATCACCGGGGTGCGCTTGTCGAGCGCGCGCTCGATGGAGCGGGTGATCTTCTCGCCGACCACGCTCCCCATGGAGCCCCCCATGAAGGAGAAGTCGAAGACGCTGATCTCCACCGGGGTCCCCTCGACTTGGCCGGAGCCGCAGATGATGGCGTCTTTGGAGCCCCCCTTGGCGAGCGCAGCGTCGATGCGGCTTTGGTAGCTCTTGGTGTCCTTGAAGTTGAGGCAGTCGACCGATACCATCCCGGCGTCGAACTCGGTGAAGCTCCCGGCGTCAAGGAGGAGTTCCAGGCGCTTTCTGGCCGAGATCCGGTAGTGGTGGTTGCACTTGGGGCAGACGTTGAGGTTGTTCTCGATGTCCTTGGTCAGGATGGTCTCACCGCAGCTCACGCACTTCGTCCAAAGCCCTTCCGGCACCTTTACCCTGGGGTTGGCCCCCTTCCCGATCGGCGGATTGTCCCTCTTAAACCAAGCCATAGCATACCTCGTCAGGGGGCCCTCCCCCCGTATAGTTCGTTAGTGTAAACTGCGGCAGATACTTAACAGATCACCACAGCGATGTCAATCAAAACGGTGGGCAACTCGCCGTAACTTTTCGGTATTACGGCGGATAAGCGGTCAGGCGCCCAGCACCCCTTTTTTGAGGGAGGCGACGAAACCGGAGAGCTCGCGTAAGAGCTCCGCCCCTTTGAAGCGCTCGAAGTACTTCAC
This sequence comes from Geomonas silvestris, assembly GCF_014193515.1. Classification (GTDB taxonomy): domain Bacteria; phylum Desulfobacterota; class Desulfuromonadia; order Geobacterales; family Geobacteraceae; genus Geomonas; species Geomonas silvestris. The sequence continues at coordinate 30,088 of NZ_BLXX01000013.1, forward strand.
CAGCGCGCTCCCCACCACGACCCCGTCTGCCACGCTCGCCACCTGGGCCGCCTGCTCGGGAGTCGAGATCCCGAAACCGACCACCATGGGGAGTTCCAGTTCGCTGCGCACGCTCGCCACCCGGTCCGCCAGGGTATCGGCTACCTGGCTGCGGGCGCCGGTAACCCCTGCCACCGAGACGTAGTAGATGAAGCCGCGCCCCAGGCGGGAGACGGTCGCCACGCGCGAGGGATCCGAGGTCGGGGTCAAGAGGAAGATGAAATCGAGCCCGTTCGCGTCGGTCGCCACCTGCAGTTCGGCCGCCTCCTCGGGCGGGAGATCCACCACCAGGAGTCCGTCCACGCCGGCCTTGACCGCGTCGGCCGCGAAGCGCTCGGCGCCGTAGGCGAAGATCGGGTTGAAGTACCCCATGAGCACGATGGGGATCTGGGTGCGGCTCCTCAGGCGCGCGACCATCTCGAGGATGCCGGGGAGCGTGGTCCCGGCGGCGAGTGCGCGCTCCGAAGAGAGCTGGATGGTCGGGCCGTCGGCCATCGGGTCCGAGAAGGGGACGCCCAACTCGATGAGGTCGCAGCCGGCACGCTCCAGCTCGAGCACCACCTCTTCCGTGGTGGCCAGGTCCGGGTCCCCGGCGGTGATGAAGGTAACCAGCGCCTTCTCGCCGCGCCCTTTCAGTTCGGCAAACTTCTTCTCGATCCTGCTCATGTTCCACTCCTTTAACGCCGGCTCATGCTGCCGCGAAGGACGATTTGTAGCACAGCCGGCCGATAAAAACAACAAGGGGCGAACATCATTCGCCCCCGCTGTTTCCTGCAGTTTTGACGGAAGCCCCGCCCTAGATGTTGAACGCTTCCATCTCTTTTTTCAAAAGGTCGGTCTGGCGGAACAGCTTGTAGACCGCCTCGTCCATGACCCGGGTCGCCTCGAGGTTCGCGTCGGTCGCCGACTGGATGTCCTCGACCGAGGAGACGATCTGCTCGGAGCCGCGGCTCTGCTCGTCGCAGGCCCGCTTTATGTGGCGGATCATCTCTGTGATGCTCTCGGTGGACTGGGCGATCAGGTTCCCCACCTTGTTCTGCTCGCGGGTCGAGGAGAGCACCTGCGAGGTGAGCCCCTTCATGTTCTCGACCGCCGCCATGATGAGCTCGCTCCCCTGCCCCTGCTCGCGGGTCGCCTTGGCGATCTGGGCCACCATCTCGGAGACCTGCTCCATCGCCTCGCGGATCATCTGGCTCCCCTTGGCCTGCTCCACGGTGGTGCGGGCGATCTCGGTCACCTGCGCGGTCGCCTCGGTTACCCCGATCACGATCTTGGTGAGCGCCTCGCCGGACTTCTGGGAGAGGAGCTCGCCGTCGGCGATGGAGCGCTCGGCCTGGTTGATGGCGTCCACGGCGCGGCGGGTCTCCTCCTGGACGCCGCGGATCACCTGGGAGATCTCGCGGGTCGAGCTGGAGGTACGCTCGGAGAGTTCCTTGATCTCGTCGGCCACCACGGCGAACCCTTTGCCGTGCTCGCCGGCCTGGGCCGCGATGATGGCGGCGTTCAGGGCCAGGAGGTTCGTCTGCTCGGCCACCTCGTCGATCACCGAGAGGATCTCGCCGATGTCGCCGGCGCGCTCGGAGAGGGTGGTGACTACCTCGGAGGTGATCCTGGAGGCCCTTTTTATCTCCTGCATGCCGCCGATCACCGCTTCGACCGCCTCGCGGCCGGTTTCGGCGTCGACGCGCACGGCCTTCGAGATGGAGGCGGTTTCGTTCGCGTTTCGCTCCACCTGCTTGATCGAGCTGTCCATCTCCATGACCGAGGAGGCGGTCGCCGTGGCCACTTCCATGAGGCTCACCACGCCGTTACCGACCTGCTTGATGGAGCTTCCCATCTCGACGATGGAGGAGCTCACCTCGCCCACCGAGAGGGCCAGGTTTTCCATGTTCTGCACCACCTCTTCCACGCTGGAGGCCATCTCGAGGATCGAGGAGGAGCTCTCCGAGGCGGAGACCGAGAGGGAGTCGACCCCCTGGGCCACACCCTTAACCGAGGTGTTGATCTGCACGATGGCGGCCGAGGTCTTGGAGACGCTGTCGGCCTGGGTCTTCGCGCTTCCGACCACCGAGTGGGACGCCTTCGCCATGGTGTCGGAGATGCCGGCCAATTCGCTCGAGGAGCGCGACACCTTGCCGATCATGCCGGAGAGCTTATTGACCATCTCGTTGAAGTCGCGCGCCAGCTGCCCCAGCTCGTCGTCGGTGTCGAGGACGATGGTGGCGGTCAGGTCACCCTCGGCGCCGCGGTTCACGGCCTGGGCCATGATCCGGATGCGGCTTACGATGTTGCGGGTGATGAGCAGCCCGAGCGTAATGGCGACTGCGATGGAGATCAGGATGACGACCACGAAGGTGATCCCTGCGGAGCGCTGGATCTGGGTCACCTGCGCGTTGGCCGCGTTCATCTGGTTCCCCACCTCGACCAGGATGTCGTCGAGGTCGGCCTTGGCCTTGTCGTTGGCCTCGGTGATGGCGTCGTTGGCGAGCTTGTGCAGCTCTTCGTCGGCCAGCGCATCCTTGGCTGCCTGCCCGAGCGAGTTGGGGGGAACCGCCTTCATCAGCTGTTCCTTGCGGGCAATCAGCTGGTCGGCCACCTTCTCGAAGTCGGCCCAGCTCACCAGGAACAGCCGGGTGCGCTTCTCGATCAGGCTCCCCTTCGCCGCGGGGCGCACGCCGAGCTTCTTGTTGCCGTCCAGGATGGTCTGGGCCTGGGAGAGCAACAGGTCGCGCTTCATCCGGTAGTCTTCCACGTACTCTTCCATCTTGTCCGGCTCGCTGCGGACCAGGGCGGCCTGCATGAGGCTTACGTGGCAGTACTTCTGGGTGACCCCCATGAGCAGCACCAGCTTCTGCTGCTTGGAGAGCTGTTCCAGGATGCTCTGGATCTCGCCGCCCACCCGCTTCATGTTCAGCGCGCCGAAGAAGCCGGTGAAGGCAACCAAAAGCGCCATGATCAGGAAGGAGACCAGAAGTCGGGTACGCAGCTTGATATTTTTCATCACTATCAGCGCTCCGCTTCAGACAAGAGGTAGTTGAGCAGTTCGACCGAGGCTTTCACCTCCGGCTTGGACATGTTGGAGTCGGGCTTTCTGAGCATCTTCACACCGTAGGCCTTGGTGGCGTTGCGGTCGAAAGGCTGGCCGGAGATGGGGGCCACGCCGGTCTGCACCGCGACGATGGTCCGCTCCAGGGTGTGGCACTTCACGCACCTCACGCGGACGATCTCGTAGTTGGCCTTCATCTGCGGCGGGAAGTTGGAGGGGTCGAGGCGCATGTTGTCCCCTTTCCCGATGACCTTGAGTCCGGCGTGGGCCGCGGTTGCCGACAGGGAAACCAGGAGCAGGGTGATGAGGAGCTTTTTCATCTGGGTGAATCCTCCTTGATAAGGCGGGTACTGCTGTTTGTTTGTGTATAACCTCCGGAGCGCGTACGCCGCCGGTTGTCGTCTCGAGGTCTTCTCAACCTCAACCTTCACCTCAACCTCGCCTTCGAGCGGCTAGAAGCTGATCGCCAGGGAGGCCAGCGTCAGGCGCTGGATCCCGCTGGGGGCGTCGGTGAAGATGTACTCCAGGGAGACCTTGGTGTTCTGCAGCGGCGCATAGGAGACCGCCGGGATGTAGCGGCGGGTCCGGCCGTTCAGGTCTTTTTGGTACTCGTAGCGGAAAAGGGTGATCAGGTTCACCGGGGCGCCGAACATGTACTCCCCTTCCACCGCATAGGCCTTCGAGTCTATCGGCGTGGGGGCCGTGGAACTGAAGGTGGGATTGTCGTCGCGCCCGAAGGCGCCGCTCCCCTTCAGGTGGAAGCGCTTGTAGAGCAGGTCCGCCTCTGCCCCGGCACGGTAGAACTCGTTTTTGAACTGGGCCACGCCGCGGTCGTTGAACTTCCCGTTGCTCCCCGCGTAGCCGAAGCCCCCCAGGGTAAGCGAGAGGTAATCCCAGACGCTGTCGCTTTCCAGGTCGATCTCGGGTTCGTGCCCCAGGAAGTCGGTGCCGCCCAGCTTCACCGAGATGTGCCCGTAGCCGTCCTTGTTCTTCTGGCCGTTGCGGTCGACCACCCCGCCCGCCAGGAAGACCCGGTTCCCGAGCACCGCGTTCACCTCGAGGGCGTCTTCAGGAGCATCAAGGGAGAAGGGGGTGGAGCCCTGCGAGAAGGAGGAACCGACGGTGTAGGCGGTGGAGGCGTACGAGGGGGTAAGGATAACGCGGTTACTCTTTTTCCACAAGGAGAGTTTGGGCTCCATGCGGCCGATCCGGAAGTTGATCGGAGTGCCGAAGGCGTGGCGCCAGATGGCGTACATCTCGTAGATGTCGGGGCTGTTGCTGGGAGGGGTGTTGGCGTTGCTCGCCGGGCTGCTGCTGGCGGTGGCGCTGGTCTGGGTCCCCTGCGAGTAGAGGTTGTAGGTCAGGAAGAACCCGGCCACGTCCCGGAACGCGCCGCCGGCCTGGAGCCTCAGCGAACGGGTGGAAAGGTCGACCTTGTTGCCGTCGAAGGCGTCGTTGTTGTAGGCGACGTCCAGGGTGCCGGTGAAGGATACCGGCAAAAGCTCCGGAAGCCCGGAAAGCCAGAGTCCCTCGATCTTGCCCTCTTTCTTATCGGCAGGCTGCACGGCCTCCCCCGGCTTCCCCGGGTAGACGTAGCCGTTTTTCAGGAAGGCGTCGCCGAACTCGTTGAGTTCCGGGTAGATGGTGTGGCAGGTGGAGCACTCGGTTTTGAACTGCCTGCTGAAGGCGGGGATGGCGTGGGCCCCTTTTGGGAGGCTGAGTTGTAAGAGGGTAAGGGCCAACAACGGCAGAGCGAGAACAAGGGAGCTTTTCCTCGAGGACATTAAGATCTCCTGGCAGCGCAGTAATCACAAAGAAACATTATGCCACACTCATAAAAAACCATTATCTCAGGCAAAACCGCAGACACTGATGACAGAGATCCAAAAGCGGATGCCGATTATTACAATATTGACGATGTGAAGTCAACTTAACAAAACAACCTGACGTAGGAATTCCGGTATACGGAGTGAGCCGATACTCATTTTTTCTACTTTTTTTTTGACGGAAATGCTATAAAGATCGGCAAAATATCGGGAGGGTCCTGTCATGCAGCTTGTGAACCTTGTTTTCTGTGTTATTTCCCTCGTGCTCTTGGCAGGTTGCGGCGGCAGCAGCTCGACCGGTTCCCCCCACGCCGTCAGCACGGCGGCGGCGTCGGCCACCTGCCTTGATTGCCACGCCAGCGCCGTTTCTCCCGGCACCGGCGCCCTGATCGCCGCCGAGTGGGGCACCTCGACCCACAACCTCAATAACGGCGCCAGCTGCGCCGACTGCCACGAGCCTCCCGCAAACCACCCGAACAACGCCTGCAGCGCCTGTCACGGCGGCGGGACCGGAGAGGTAACCCAGAACCCGGATGCCGCCGGCAAGTGCCTCAAGTGCCACGGCCCCGCCCACCCTTCCGACATCATGATGGTGAAGGCGCCGCAGCACTACGGCTACTCGAGCGCCACGGTGCAGGGACAGGCCAAGCGCGCCTCCTTTGTAAGCGGGCGCTACGTGGGCGACTGCCGTGCCTGCCACAACCCGCACCTGAACACGGTCACCCCGCAGCACCGGGCCTGGGCGGGTTCCGCGCACGGCGATCCCAAGGGGGTGGCCTGGTCCAGCAACGACTTTACCGTCGCCAGCCGCGCCCTCTGCAGCCGCTGCCACACCGCCACCGGCTACCTAAGCTACGTGACCAGCAACTTCACGGTCCCCAGCACCGCCGCGGGTACCGGCGACGGGTCGCGCCAGCTTCTGGCCTGCAACGCCTGCCACACAAGCTACGACTTCAAGAACATCCGCCAGGTGGCCTCCTTCACCGCGCCCTACAAAGGGTATAACGGCAGCGACCTGGCCAGTTTCCCCGCGGTCGGCGAGACCAACCTCTGCATCCCCTGCCACACCGGGCGCGAGAGCGGCCATTCGCTGGACGCGGTCCCCAACTTCGCCTCGGCCAACTTCATCAACCCGCACTACCTCGCCGCCGCCGGGCTCATGTACATGCAGTCCGGCTTCACCGGCTTTACCTCGGCAAGCGCGGTAATCGGCTCCTCGACCTACGGCAAATCGCTCTCCCCGGACAGCATCTCCACCCCGGGCGGGATGAGCGGAGGGACCACGAGCACCCACCGCAACCTCGGCACCACCCGGATCAACAACGACTCGCACAAGCCGAGCTTCTTCGTGCCGGGAGTGGCGGACAGTAACGGCCCCTGCGTCACCTGCCACCTCAACGCAAGCGGCGTTGCGGTCCGGGCGGCAAACGGCCACAGCCTGAAGATCGACGACAACGCCTACAACCAGCTTTGCACCAACTGCCACTCCTCCGAAAACACCGTGCCGCTCAACGCCGCCAACTTCCGGAGCGTGTTCCTCGAGCCGCAGGCCGAGGCGTTCCAGTCCACCCTGGAACTGGCCGTCTACCTCTTGAAAGACAGGTACAACGTCGAGTACGATCCGGCCCTCTACCCGTACTTCTTCGTCGGGGGACAGACCCACAGCTCGGCCAGCGCCGTGAAGGACTGGACCATCAGCGGCACCCGGAACGGCAAGAAAATGATGGGTGCCTGCTTCAACGTCCAACTCCTGACCAAGGACCCGGCGGCCTTCGCCCATGCCCGCAGCTACTCGCGGCGCCTGCTTTACGACTCCATCGACTTCATCGACGACGGGATCATGAACGGCTCCACGGGCACCACCGCTCAGACCGTGAGCGCCTCGGGGAGCGCCCTGACCAACCCGGTGTTCGGAAAGTTCACCAAGGGGGCCAAGGCTTACGACAGCGCCTTCGACTCCACCACCAACGGCGTCACCAAGTACGTCATCACCACCATCGCGAGCGGCACCAGCGAGGCGATGCTCTACCTGGTCGGCTGGAGCCGCAGCGGAAGCGACGCCGACCCGGCAACCGCCGCTGCGAAGGCCGGGGCCTGGAACTCCCCGGAGCGCCCCTAGCTGGCAGCACGCAGTAAAACCTGGCACACTCGGCACGTCGAGCCAACCGACCACAGAGCCCCGCCCTTCCTGGCGCGGGGCTCCCTTTTTCAGCCGCACGAGAGCTGTCCATGAAACTACTTTTACACATCTGCTGTGGGCCGTGCGCCGTCTACCCCGTGAAGGAACTTCGTTCCGGCGGGATTGAGGTGACCGGGTTCTTCTTCAACCACAACATCCACCCCTACACGGAGTACCGCCTGCGGCGCGACGCGGTGAAGAGCTACGCCGAGATGGTGGAGCTCAAGGTGATCTACCGGGACGAGTACCGGCTCGAGGAGTTCCTGGAAAACGTGGCGGGGCAACCGGCGGCACGTTGCGGCTATTGCTACCGCTCCCGTCTCGAGGAAACCGCGAAGAGCGCAGCGGAACTCGGCTTCCCGCACTTTTCCTCGACCCTTCTCTACAGCAGGTACCAGAACCAGGAGTTGATCCGGGCCTACGGAGAGGAGTTGGGGGAGCGCTACGGCGTCAAGTTCTACCACGACGATTTCCGGCGCGGCTGGCAGGAAGGGATCGACCTTTCCAAGGAGATGGGGCTCTACCGCCAGAAGTACTGCGGTTGCATCTACAGCGAGAAGGACCGCTACGCCAAGAAGAAAAAGGGCGCGTAGGGAGCAAGCGCGATGTCCTCCTTGGGAAAATCCCTCATAGTTATCGGCCTCGTCATCGCCGCCGTCGGCGTGCTGTTCAACTTCGCCGGCAAGCTCCCCTGGCTCGGGCGGCTCCCCGGCGACATCTACATCAAGCGGGAGAACTTCACCTTCTACTTCCCCCTTGCCACCAGCATCATCGTCTCCGTCGTCCTCTCCTTCGTCCTCTGGCTGTTACGCAAATAGCTCCCGCAAACAAAAGGGGACCGGCTCCGCAAGGTGCCCGTCCCCTTCTTTGATTCTCCGTTACGCTCCCAGAAGCCACAACTAAATTTCCCCGACGAGCTGCAGCCGCCCTCGCGTCCCCCACTTTGCAAAAGGGGGGGACAGGGGGGATCCGCCTTTACGACTCCACCTCGACGATCTTCCCCCCCTTGGAGAGCTGGAAGAGATGCCCGCGCCAGATGACCCGGCTCCCGAAGAGCGAGAGGAACCAGACCCCGAAGGAGAGCGCGTCGCGCACCGGCAAGAGCCAGAGCCAGCGCGGCAGGAGGAGATCCTTCAGAAACGCCCTGCTGTAGGTGAGGCAGACCGCCGAGCGCACCAGGTAGAGGAGCGCCGCCGCCCCCCACCCCGCCGCCGAAAAGCCGGAGAGGATGAGCGCCAGGAGCGCCCCCGGAAAGGGGAGCGTGATCCCCGAGGCGAGGTACCCCCCCGGGCGCGAGACCCGCATGGTGCGTCCCCAGCGCAGTTGGCGCACCAGCACCTCCTTGACGCTCTCGCTCCCCTTCATGATGCTCTCCACGCAGTACGAGGTGAGCTCCAGTCGGTAGCCGGCGCGGAAGGTCATGTTCCCCAGCTGGTAGTCGTCGGCCAGGTAGTCCACCAGCGCCTCGAAGCCGCCGATCTTCTCCAAGGCCTCGCGGCGCACCGCGATCGACGCCCCCAGCGCGAAGCTCAGCCCCTCCAGCTTGAGCGCCGCCATCACGTTGGGGACCATCTCGCAGGAAAAGCCGAGCGCCTCGATGGCGCAGCCGACCCCGCGGGCGCCCGAGGTGCGGTAGAGCGAGGTGACCAGCCCGACCTCCGGATCGGCGAAGGGGGCCAAGACCTCGCGCAGGTAGCTCGGCGTCACCCGGATGTCGCTGTCGCAGACGATGACAAACGGGTGCTTCGCCCGGGCGTGCGCGTGCATCAGGTTGCAGACCTTGTAGTTCGCTCCGTGAATGCGGGGGTCGATGACCAGTAAGACGTCGTGCTCGGGGAAGCTCTCCTTAACCCGCTTGATCACCGGGATGACCGGGTCGTTTTCCGAGGCGACGGCGAAGACGATTTGGTAGGTGGGGTAGTCCTGGCGGCAGAACGAGGCGAAGTTCTCGAAGCTCTCCCCGTCCATCCCCTTCACCGGTTTGAGGATCGTGACCGGCGGAGTGAAGTCGGAGAGCGCCGAGCCCTTGCCGAAGAAGCTGCGCCCGCAAAAAAGCGTGATCGCCGAATAGGCGAGAGCAGGTGCAGTTATGAGAAAGGGGATAACCGGATGCATCAAAACCTCTACGTTATCTTCTGCGGGGTAACCGACTCCCCCGCCCTGCGGGAGGGGGCTGGGGGGTGAGGGAAGGTGCCACCCATAAAAAACCAAGTTGCGGCAGACAACAGACCACAGGCAGCCTCGTCTCAGCCAGCTTCCCCCTCACCCTATCCCTATCCCACCAGGGGAGAGGAGAAGTCGGCGCGACCCGGAAAGGCTACCACTGCGAGTTGGGCTGTCGACTACCGCACCTTCTCCACGAAAACCAGATACGGCGCAAGCGGGGGACGGTTCAGCTGGCGGCAGCTCCAGACGTTGAACTCTCTCGGAGACAGCCCCGCGGCCCAGGCCTCCACCGCACCCGCCTCCTCCGGCCCTCCGTCATGCCCGGTGTAGAGTGCGACGGTCAGGATCCCGCCGGGCTTCAAAAGCCCCGCGGCCTGGGTAAGTGCTGCCACGCTATTCTCGGGGACGGTGACGAGCGCCGCATCCCCTCCCGGCAGATACCCCAGGTTGAAGACGGCCGCGGCCAGTTCGCCACTCACCAGCTCTCCAAGCCGCTCGTGGCCGGCCTCGACGAGCCGGACCCGCCCCGAAACCCCGTGGCGCTCCAACAGTTCGCCGGTTGCCGCAATGGCCCGCGGCTGCACGTCGAAGGCAACGACCTCGCCCCCCTCCCCTACCAGCTCGGCCAGAAGCAGCGTGTCCTGCCCGTTGCCGCAGGTCGCGTCCAGCACCCGGTCGCCTTCCCGCACCCGCTCTTTCAGGTAGAAGTGGGCCAGCGGCACCGCGCCGCGCAGGCTCTCCGGTTTTTTCACGCTACTTCTTTCCGGCCAGGGTGAGGACCGCCGGCAGCGTCACCATGAAGGCGATCTGGCAGGCCACCATCCCCAGGGACATCACGGCGCCGATGCTGAAGACCCCCTGGTGGTGCGCCACCATGAGCGCGCCGAAACTCGCCATGATGGTGAGGGTGTTCAACAAAACCCCGACGCCGGTACTGCTCATAACGACCGAGGCGGCACTCCCCTCCTCGCGGCGGAAACGGTTGATGATGTAGATCCCCGAGTCGACCGCGATCCCCAGCACAAGCGGCATCACGATGATGTTCGCCGAGTTGAAGCTGACCCCGAAGAGGTACATCCCGGAGACCATGAAGAGCACCCCCACCACGAGCGGCACCAGCCCGATCAGGGTGAACTTCAGACTGCGGAAGGTGACCAGGAGGATCCCGACGATGGCCGCAAAGGCGTAGATGAAGGCCATCCGGTAGGCGTCGCGCATGATGGTCATCGACTCGTAGACCATGACCGGCTCGCCGCTTGCGTGCGGGTCGACGCTGCGCACCTGGTCCAGGTAGTTTTTCAGCGGCTTCAGGTCGAAGATCTCCCCCTTGGGCGCCACCTGCAGCATGAACTTCCCGGTCTTCCCGACGAAGCGCGCCCTAAGCTCGGGCGGGATATCGGCGTCGGTGATCGGGGTGGCGTTCAGGCTCTCCTTCAAGAGCCCGATCTTGTCCGGGAGGTCGCGGAACATCCCCCCCTGGAAGTCGGAGAGCATCCCCACCGCGTTTCTATCCTTCTCCTTCTCAAGCCCCGCGAAGAACGTGTCCAGGATGGCGAGGAAGTTCCCCACCGGCTTCGCCTCGGGGCGTTTTTCCGCCACGAGCTTCTCCTTGAACTTCACCGTCGAGGTGCGGAAGTTCTCGAACACGGTGGGGAGCTCCATGAGCGAGAGCTCCTCCTCGTACTTGCCGGGATTGATCCCCGAGAGCTCCTGCCGGATCGCCGCGAGTTCCGCGAGCTTCTCCTTTTGGTGGTCGGGGACGAAGCTGTCGATGCTCACCACGTGGTCCACCGCGGGGAGCGCCTCCAGCGCCTTGGTCTTCGCCGCCACCTCCTCGCGGGTGTTGGCGGTGACCGCCGCGAAGTAGCCGGCGTTCTCCTTGCTGCGCATGAGCTTGTAGGCGTAGGTGACCGACTCGAGCCCCTTGGCCTGCAGGTTCATCAGGTTGTAGTCGAAGGCGATGTGGGTGAGCGGGTAGAGCGAGCCCGCGCACAAAAGCGCGGTAAGCGCGATGACCGCCTTCGGGTGCCCGAAGATGAGGTTGAAGCGCCTGCCGTCGGCCGCCGGCCGCACGGGCTTTACCTGTTTCGGTTTCCTGAAGCGGGAGAGGAGCACCAGCATGGCGGGGAGCACGGTGAAGGTGATCGCGACGCAGATGGCGACCCCTCCCGCTGCGATGATCCCCAATTCGGCGATGCCGCGGAAGTCGGTGAAGACGAAGGTGAGAAACGCCGCAGCCACGGTGGCCGCCGCCATGACGATGGCCCAGACGTTGCGGTTTACCCCGGTACCGATCGCTTCGAGCTCCGGTACTCCCTGGCGCAGTTCTTCCTGGTAGCGCAGCACCACCTGGATCCCGTACTCGATGCCGATACCGATCAGCATGATGGCGAAGACCATGGAAAGTATGTTCAGGTGCCCGACGGCCAGGGTCGCAAACCCGAAGGAGAGCGAGATGGCGACCAAAAGCGACACCATCGCCGCGATCACGTTCAGCACCCCTCTAAACGCCAGAAGCAGGAGGACCACGGTGAGCGCCAGCGAGACGATCGTGGCGAACGAGATGTCCTTCTGGCTGGTTGCCATCTCCTCGTTTTCCAGGACCGGCGAGCCGGTGAGCCCCGCCTTCACACCCTTGAACTCGGGAAGCGCCTTCAGCTTCGCAACCTCGGCACGCACCTTGGCGATTGCGGCGACCGCCGGCACGAAGCCGGTGCTGTTTCTCACCGGCAAAACGGTGAGGATCTGCTGCTGGCCGGCCTTGGCGAAGGAAGATTCGGAGTTCATGAAGACCGTTTCCAGCGACGGGGGAGATCCCTTCCCGGCGCCGAAGGTGGTGAAGCCAGCCCCCAGCTTGTCCAGCATGAAGACCAGCCCGGGGAGTTCGTCCCCTTTTCCGGCCACGTAGTTGTCCATCCGCTTGGTGAGGTGGGTGAACAGGGTGGAGACCTTGGGCGCGGCGGAGAGTTCCTGCAACACCGGCGCCGCGAGGCTTAAGTTGCGGTGCAGCTCCTTCAGTTCGTCGAGCGACATGAACATGAGACCGTTTTTCTGGAAAAACGGGAGCGCAAACGGGTAGAAGACGTCGGCGAAGACCTTCTTGTCTTTGGCGAGCTCCTGGTAGAGCCGGCTCCCGAAGGCGCCGGCGCGCTCGGCGTCCTTACTCTCGATGACCACCACGATATCTTCCATGTCGCCGAACTCGGCGCGCCAGGTCTTGAAGTCGCGGTTGAACTGGGTGTTCTTGGGCATCAGGTCGTCGCGCCCGGTGAGAAACTCCATGCGCTCGGCGGTGAACCAGAGGGAAAGCCCCGAAAGAACAAGGGCAACAGCGAGGACGAGCCAGGGGTGGCGTGAGGCGAGCGAAAACAAAAGGCCGCGCTTTTGCGGAGTCGTAGTCATAGAAGGTCTCATGGTCACTTTCATTTATTGGTGAGCCGAACCTATCACACCGCGTCCCGAGAAATCAAGAAACTGCAGCAAACCTCGATTTTAATTAGCAAAATTCGGAAATATCCACAAAAAGGGGTGTACCTTTCTGTCAAATTATGGTATGTCTCACAGCTTGTAACAAACAGCAAAATCGTTACACTGAGCTAATCTGCAATGATCAAAGGAGTTTGTGGTGACCTCCCTCTATAAGCACCCCATATCACACGCACTGACTTCATTTAACGGTAACACTACCGAAACGGAGCAGCCGGCCAGCCAGCAGCAGGGCGGCAAGGTGCATCATCTGCCGGCGTCCATCTGGAAGAGCAAGCAGGGTAAATCCAAAAGCCCGCTCGACGTTGCCATTGAGGCGAGCCGCGATTTCTTCTTCAGAGAGCAGCTCCCCAAGGGGTACTGGTGGGCTGAGCTAGAATCGAACGTCACTATTACTGCCGAGTACGTGATGCTGTTCCACTTCCTGGGAATGGTCGATCACGAAAAGCAGCGCAAGATGGCAAACTACCTCCTCTCCAAGCAGACCGAGGACGGTTCCTGGACCATCTACTACGGCGGCCCCGGGGACATCTCCACCACGGTTGAGGCCTACTTCGCCCTGAAACTTGCCGGCTACCCGGCCGAGCACCCGGCCATGGAGAGGGCGCGCACCTTCATCCTCGAGCAGGGCGGCATCATCAAGACCCGCGTCTTCACCAAGATATTCCTGGCGCTCTTCGGCGAGTTCGCCTGGTTCGGCGTGCCGTCCATGCCGGTGGAGCTCACCCTGCTCCCCAACTGGGCCTACCTGAACATGTACGAGTTCTCCAGCTGGGCCCGCGCCACCATCATCCCGCTCTCCATCGTCATGGAGAAGCGCCCGGTGAAGAAGCTCCCGCCGGCGGCCAGGATCCAGGAACTCTACTTACGCCCGCCGCGCCCCATCGACTACACCTTCTCCAAGGAAGACGGCATCCTCACCTGGAAGAACTTCTTCATCGGCGTGGACCACATGCTCAAGGTGTACGAGTCGAGCCCGATCCGCCCGTTCAAGAACAAGGCGCTGGCAGCGGCCGAGCAGTGGGTCCTGGAGCACCAGGAGCACACCGGCGACTGGGGCGGCATCCAGCCCGCCATGCTGAACGCCATCCTGGCGCTCCACGTGCGCGGCTACGCGAACGACCACCCGGTCATCGTGAAGGGGATGGAGGCGCTCGCCAACTTCTGCATCGAAACCGAGGACGAGCTGGTCCTGCAGTCCTGCATCTCGCCGGTCTGGGACACCGCGCTGGCCCTGAAGGCGCTGGTCGACTCCGGCGTCCCTTCCGACCACCCGGCCCTCGTCAAGGGCGCCCAGTGGCTTCTGGACAAGGAAGTGCGCAAGCCCGGCGACTGGAAGATCAAGGCTCCGAACCTCGAGCCCGGCGGCTGGGCCTTCGAATTCCTGAACGACTGGTACCCCGACGTCGACGACTCCGGCTTCGTGATGATCGCGCTCAAGGGTATCCAGGTGAAAGACAGAAAGTCGATGAACGGCGCCATCAAGCGCGGCATCGACTGGTGCCTCGGGATGCAGAGCAAAAACGGCGGTTGGGGCGCCTTCGACAAGGACAACACCAAGTACCTGTTGAACAAGATCCCCTTTGCCGACCTCGAGGCGAACATCGATCCGCCCACGGCCGACCTCACCGGCCGCATGCTCGAGCTCATGGGGACCTTCGGCTACGCGCTGGAATACCCGGCGGCCACCCGCGCCATCGAGTTCCTCAAGGAGAACCAGGAGCCCGAGGGTCCCTGGTGGGGGCGCTGGGGGGTCAACTACCTCTACGGCACCTGGAGCGTCCTGTGCGGTCTCTCCGCCATCGGCGAGGACCTGGAGCAGCCCTACATCAAGAAGGCGGTCAACTGGATCAAGTCGCGCCAGAACATCGACGGCGGCTGGGGCGAGACCTGCGAGTCCTACCACGACCGCACCCTCATGGGTATGGGCGAGAGCACCCCGTCGCAGACCGGCTGGGCCCTGTTGGCCCTGATGGCTGCCGGCGAGGCCAACTCCTCCACCGTGGCGCGCGGCATCCAGTACCTGATCAGCACCCAGAAAGCCGACGGCACCTGGGACGAGACCCAGTACACCGGCACCGGTTTCCCGAAGTACTTCATGATCAAGTACCACATCTACCGCAACTGCTTCCCGCTCATGGCCCTGGGGACCTACCGGGCGCAGACCGGCGGCATGAACTGACGCGGGAAAAGGCATGAAGGCATTTGTCACCGGCGCCACCGGTTTCTTAGGTGCGAGCATCGCCCGCGAACTTTTGAAGGACGGCTGCGAGGTGCGCGTCCTGGCCCGGCCGGGTTCGGACCGCCGCAACCTGGAAGGTCTCGACGTCGAGGTTTGGGAAGGGGATTTGAGCGACCGCGGGGCGTTGATCGGCGGGCTCGCCGGCTGCCAGACCCTGTTCCACGCCGCCGCCGATTACCGGCTCTGGACCAGGAACCCCGCCTCCATGTACGAGGCAAACGTAGGCGGGACCCGCAACATCCTCGGCGCCGCACTCGATGCCGGGGTGGAAAAGGTAGTCTACACCAGCAGCGTCGGCACCCTGGGGAACCCTGGGGACGGCCGGCCGGGGGACGAAAAGACCCCGGTCAGCTTTGCCGACATGGTGGGGGACTACAAGAAGAGCAAGTTCCTGGCCGAGCGCGCGGCCGAGGAGTTCCTCCCCAAGGGGCTTCCCCTGGTGATCGTGAACCCCTCCACGCCGGTAGGCCCCCGGGACATCAAGCCGACGCCGACCGGCAAGATCATCGTCGACTTTTTGAACCGGAAGATGCCCGCGTATCTCGACAGCGGCCTCAACATCCTCGACGTCGAGGACTGCGCCCGCGGCCACATCCTGGCGGCGCAGCAAGGGAAGATCGGCGAGAAGTACATCCTGGGGAACCAGAACCTGACCCTTGCCGAGATCTTCCGGCTCCTCTCCGAGGTGACCGGTCTCAAGGCTCCCAGGGTGAGGCTCCCCTACCGCCCCATCCTCTGGGCCGCCTATCTGAACCAGGGGATTTCGGCCCTGACCGGGAAGGAGCCGCTCATACCGCTTGCCGGCGTGCAGATGGCGGCGAAGTTCATGTTCTTCGATTCGGCGAAGGCCGTGCGCGAACTGGGTCTTCCCCAGCGCCCCGTGAAGGAGTCCTTGGAGCGCGCGGTAGAGTGGTTCCGCAGCCACGACTACGCGAAGTGATGAAGGCGAACGGCTGTTCTAAGTTCTAAGTTCTACGTTGAGAACCTCGAACCACCGCATACGGAGCCTATAGAAGGTTTTCCCCCTCGCCCTCTGGGAGAGGGTCGGGGTGAGGGCGCCGGCAGCACCGCCAACGCCGATACGAGATAGTCGGTTTTAACCTAGAACATAGAACCTAGAACATAGAACCGTTTCTTTTTTTCGACTACCCAACCGAAGCATCTACCGTCTTCGGTTTTCAACCTACAGTTAGTTTCGGTAGTACGTCCCGGCTGCACTCTACAATGGTGTTGAGCTCATGCCGGGCGGTAACAACCCCAGGGGCGGCTTCCGCTTTTACGTAGCACCTAGAACGTAGAACATAGAACCGCTTCTCGGGGTTGCGGGGTTCTCGAAAGGAGATCCATGTACAAACAACTCGGCAAAATCAACAGTCCAGGCGACCTGAAGAAGCTGTCCGAAGAAGAGCTCTCCACACTGGCCGACGAGGTCCGTGCCTTTTTGCTGGAGACCGTCACCAAGACCGGAGGGCACTTAGCCTCCAACCTTGGGTGCGTCGAGCTCACCATCGCGCTGCACTACTGCTTCGAATCTCCCAAGGACAAGATCATCTGGGACGTCGGCCACCAGGCCTACACCCACAAGATCCTCACCGGGCGGCGCGACAAGTTCCACACCCAGCGCTGCTACAAGGGGATCAGCGGCTTCCCGAAACGCTCGGAGAGCCCGCACGACGCCTTCGGCGCCGGCCACTCCTCCACCTCCATCTCGGCCGGCCTCGGCATGGCGGTGGCCCACAGCCTCGCCAAGGACTCCGCGCGCACCATCGCGGTGATCGGCGACGGCTCGCTCACCGGCGGCATGGCCTTCGAGGCGCTGAACCAGGCGGGACACCTAAGAAAGAACCTGATCGTCGTTCTTAACGACAACGAGATGTCCATCTCGAAGAACGTCGGCGCCCTCTCCTCCTTCATCTCCCGCAAGATGACCGGAGGCTACTACCGCAGCCTCAAAAAGGAGATGGAAGGGGTTCTCTCCAGCATCCCGGCCATCGGCAGCAACATCCTGAGCTTTGCGAAGAAGGCGGAGAACTCCCTCAAGGGGTTTCTCACCCCGGGCACCCTTTTCGAGGCCCTGGGCTTCGAGTACGTCGGTCCCATTCCGGGGCACGACATCCCCAACTTGCTGAGCGTTCTGGAGAACGTGAAGAAGATGGAGGGGCCGATCCTGCTGCACGTGATGACCAAGAAAGGGAAAGGGTACGAGCCGGCCGAGCTGACCCCGGACAAGTTCCACGGCATCGCTCCGGTGAAGCCCGCGGGAGCTGCGTCCAAACCCGCGCCCCCCTCCTACACCGCCGTCTTCGGCGACACCCTGGTGAAACTGGGGGCCGAGGATCCCAAGGTCGTGGCGATCACCGCGGCGATGCCCGATGGCACCGGTCTCACCCCGTTTGCCAAGCGTTTCCCGGAGCGTTTTTTCGATGTGGGGATCGCCGAGCAGCATGGGCTCACCTTCGCAGCCGGCCTTGCCGCCGAGGGGTTCCGCCCCGTGGCCGCCATCTACTCCACGTTCACCCAGCGCGCCTACGACCAGGTGTTCCACGACATCTGCCTGCAGAAGCTGCCTGTTGTCCTGGCGCTCGACCGGGCCGGCCTGGTGGGCGACGACGGCCCGACGCACCACGGCGCCTTTGACATCTCCTTTTTGCGCCATCTCCCGGAACTCACCGTGATGGCGCCCAAGGACGAGAACGAGCTGCAGCACATGGTGAAGACCGCGGTCTACCACGATCGCCCCATTGCGCTGCGCTATCCGCGCGGCGCCGGCTACGGCGTCACGCTGGACCAGGAACTGAAAGCTCTCGAGATCGGCAAAGGCGAGCTTCTGGAAGAGGGGAGCGACCTCTCCATCGTGGCCATCGGTTCCACCGTCTATCCGGCACTCGAGGCCGCCGACCTGCTTCGCGAGCGCGGCATCTCGGCGTCGGTGGTGAACGCCCGTTTCGCGAAGCCCCTGGACCGCGAGCTGATCCTGTCCCAGGCGGCAAAGACCGGTGTTCTGGTCACCGTCGAGGAGAACGCCCTCATGGGCGGTTTCGGGTCAGCGGTACTCGAGCTCCTCTCCGACGAGGGGCACACCGCGGTGCGCCTTAAAAGGATCGGCATCCCCGATGCCTTCATCGAGCAGGGGAGCCAGGCGCAGCTGCGCGCCGACCTCGGTCTCGACGGCGCGGGAATCGCGGCCACCTGCGAGGCGTTTTTAAGCGCCGGCAAGGTAGCCAAGCCGCAGCTTTCGCGGGTGAAATAACCGTAGCACCCAGGTAGCAAACTCACGGGACAGACAAAGGGAGGGGACGTACCCTTTGACTTGTCCCGTTTTTCTGTGTCACAATGCCGAGCAAATTTCTGCAGTAACTCAAGGGGATGGATCTCAACATGCGTTTTCCCATGCGACTCAACTACGATTTGACCAAGTACATCGTTTCCAACAAGCTCCAGAAAGTGGAGAAGTACCCGCTGGTGCTGATGCTGGAGCCTACTCACCTGTGCAACCTCGCCTGTTCGGGGTGCGGCAGGATCAGGGAATATGCCGATACTATTCAGGACATGCTGACCCTGCAACAGTGCCTCGACTCCGTCGACGAGTGCCCGGCACCGGTCGTCACCATCACCGGTGGCGAGCCGTTTCTCTACCCGCACATCTACCCGCTGATCGATGCGGTCCTGGAGCGCGGCAAGCACATCTACCTGTGCACCAACGCCCTCTTGCTTGAGAAGGCGCTCGACAACATGAAGCCGCATCCCAACTTCATCCTCAACATCCACATGGACGGGATGGAAGAGACCCACGACCGGATCCTCGAGCGCAAGGGTACCTTCAAGATCGCCATCGAGGCGATCAAGAAGGCGAAGCGTCTGGGCTTCCGGATCTGCACCAACACCACCATCTTCAAGGAGACCGACCTGGTCGAGATCGAGATGCTCTTCTCGCACCTGCGCGATCTCGGTGTGGACGGCTTCCTGGTGGCGCCGGGCTTCGGCTACGAGGCAGTCGGCGAGAAGCTCTTCCTCGAGCGTCGCGAGATCCAGAAGAAGTTCGAGCAGGTCTACGAGATGAGCAAGCGTTTCTGCTTCTACTCGACCCCGATGTACCTGAGGTTCCTGAAGGGGGAGAAGCAGCTCGAGTGCACCCCGTGGGGCAACCCGACCCGCAACACCCGCGGTTGGAAGGCCCCCTGCTACCTGATCACCGACGCCCACTACCCGACCTTCAAGGAGATGATGGAGAAGACCGAGTGGGACAAGTACGGCGTGGGCAAGGACCCGCGTTGCGCCCAGTGCATGATGCACTGCGGATTCGAGCCCTCCGTCGTCGCCGAGATCGGCAAGAGCTGGAAAGACATGTGGGAAATGTTCCTCTGGAACATGACCTAGGCAGCCCCAGCCACCTTTTTGCACGCACAAAAGCCCGCTGGTCTTCGGACCAGCGGGCTTTGTTTTTTGTGGCTGAGCTGCTTAAATGACAAAAAGGACACCAGGGACAAACAAGGACATCAAGTCAACCAAACTGCGATAAAATTACCCGGTGCCCTGCGTTACCTTGGTGTCCTTGGTGTCCTTGGTGTCGTTCAAGTCCTTTAAGCCCCTAAAAAACTAACCCGCAACACCGGAGGCTGACATGTCCACCGGTTTTATCCCCAAGCATGGTGGTTACCAGCAGCTGCTCTCCTACCAGAAGGCCCAAATCGTCTACGACGCCACGGTGTATTTTTGTAACCGTTTCATCGACCGGCGCAGCCGCACCCATGACCAGATGGTGCAGGCTGCACGCTCAGGCAAGCAGAACATTGTCGAGGGAAGCATGGCATCGGGGACCTCCAAAGAAACCGAGATCAAGCTCACCAACGTCGCAAGGGCGAGCCTGGAAGAACTCCTGGAAGACTACCGCGACTTCCTGCGCACTCACGACCTCACCGAATGGTCCAAGGACCACCCCTGCGCCATGCGTCTCCGGAAGCTGAACCGCATCCCTAGTGCCGGTTACGACACTTTCCGCAAAGGGATTGAGCACCCGGATCCAACCATCTCGGCCAATGTCATCATCGGCCTCATTCGAGTGACCAACTACCTCCTGGACCGGCAACTGGCCCAACTTGAGACAACATTTCTCACAGAGGGCGGTCTGCGTGAGCGCATGACCCGCGCGCGCTTACAAGCGCGCCGCAGTTCACCAGACTAGACCAGCCACGTGAAGCCTCTTCAGCTTCCCACGCCCCCTTCCGTCCTTTCCGTCCCTTCCGTCCTTTCCGTCCCTTCCGTCCTTTCTGTGCTGGTTGCCTTACAAAAAGAGCCCGTGGAAAGGCATCCCTCTCCACGGGCTAGTAAAGCAGTACTGGATGCACCTTCAGCTACCGCGGCCTCCTGGGTCCCGGCGCCGAGTACCGCCCAAGCTTCGCGTCCATCTCATCTATCCATCCCGCCCGTGAATCCGGGAAGGCGTCCGCGTAGGGGACGTACGGCTTTATGTCCAGCACCGGCGTGCCGTCCAAAAGGTCCACGCCGCGCAGCTTGAGCGTTCTCCCCTCGACCTGCACCAGCTCCACGGCGGAGAGCCCGATAGAGTTCGGGCGGTGCGGGGAGCGGGTGGCCAAGACGCCGCGCTTCGGCCCACCCCGCGGCGGCTTCACGGTGCTCTTCCACCCTTCGCTTAGGTGAAAGGCGAAGATGAGCCAAAGCCTCTGGAAACCCGCCAGATCCTGCAGCACCTTCTCGTCGAGCCACCCCGCCAGCTCCAGGGTCGCCAGGGCCTGCTCGCCGGTCTCGGTACCTTCCACGACCGTCGGTTGGTGCGGCGCATCGATGCGGCGGGCGTAGGGCGAGCGCAGGATCCCGATGGGGCGATAGGTAAAATCGTGAGCGTCTGTCGTCATGTCAAATGGTTCTTTCCACGGTCTGATCCCCGAAAGAAGGTGGCGCCCCTCAGCGCCCCGCGACTCCCATCTCGACGCAGATCGTGGTCCCGGCCCCAGGCTCGGTCTCGATCCGCAAACTACCGCCCACCAATGCCGCGCGTTGCCTCATGATGGTGAGCCCCCACCCCGTGCCAGCTCGTTGCTGGTGCTCCCCCTTGGGCTGGAACCCCTGCCCGTCGTCCCTTATCGAGAGGTGCAACAACGCCCCCTTGATGTCCAGGGAGATCCGGACCTCGGTGGCTGCGGCGTGCTTGAGAACGTTGTTGAGCGCTTCCTGGGTGATCCGGAACAGGGCAAGTTCCGCCTGCGCAGGAAGCCTCGGCAGAACCGGACTCAGCCGCAAGCTGAGGGCGAGGCCCGTTCTTTTCGAGAACTGCTTCGCAAAGTCGGTAATCGCCCCTGCCAGCCCGAACTCTTCCAGTGGCAGCGGGTGCAGCTCGACCATCAGATTCCGGACGGCACCGTTTATCTCCTTGGCCAACCGGCGCGAGTCGTCAAGCGTCGCCACGAGGTTCTTGTCGACCCCGGCCGGCAGGTTTTTCCTGAGGTAGCCCAAGTTGAAACCCAGAGCCGAAAGTTGCTGTCCGATATCGTCGTGCAGCTCGATCGACACCTCTTTGCGCAACTCCTCTTCGAGCGCGATCAGGCGCTGCGCGTAGCCTTTGAGCACCTGCTCGCTCTGCTTGCGCTCGGTCACGTCCTGCACCGTGCCCGAAAGCCGCACCGGTACCCCGCCCTCATCCAGCGTGGGGCGTCCCACGTTGCAGAGCCAGCGTTCCTGGCCGTCCGGACGGGTGATGCGGAACTCGTCGGTATATTCGTTTTTTTCCCTCAGGGCCCGGTCGACCTGCTCCATGACCCGGGGGAGGTCCTCAGGATGGACCAGTTTTGCGAAGCTATCGAAACCGCCGTCGAAATCTTCGAGGCCGACTATCGCGAAGGTCTCCGGAGACCAGGTGACCGCGCCGGTCTGCAGGTCCCAGTCCCAAAGTCCCATTTTGGAAGCGCTCAGAGCCACCCGCAGCCTCCAGTCGAAGGCCGGCGCAGGTCCGCCGGTGGGCTCCATTTCAGCTTTTGACGTCAAAGAAAACACCTCACCATCACTCTTTAATCCCCGGGATGAAGCGCGCCAACCGGTCAAACGGTGTCGAGGCCACCGGAAAAGGCGATGGCCCAAGGAAGCAGGCGCGCCTTGCCGGGTTCAAAGGCATGATCGTGCTAGTTCATTAAATTGTCAAATTGAAATTGTAAGGGCCTCCCCTGCCCTGGCAACATCCCTTGCCTCCCCCTTCGGGCGGAGTCGGCACCCGGCTCTCACCGCCCTGCTGCAAGCAGCCCCAAACTCCCTCTTCAGTACTCTTCGGACATGCTGAGCGCACGTTCGACTTTCACGGCAAGAGTGGCCTCCCGCAACGGTTTGGGGATGAAATCGAAAAAGCCGCGCCGCAGTGCGGCGGCCTCCTCGTCAACGGTGGCGGTGGAGGTAATGAGTATCACCGGTATCTTGGCCGTCTCCGGAAAACTGCGCACCGACTCCAACACCGCGTACCCGTTCAGTTTCGGCATCTCCTTATCCGTAATCACCAAGTCGGGCCGTACCGAGACGATTTCGCGGAACGCCTCCATTCCGTCACAGGCACTGACCACGTGGTACCCTTTCCGTTTCAACGAAGACCCGATGAATTCCCGCACCGCCTGGTCGTCTTCCACCACGAGCACGCATTTTTTGTCCCGTGGCGCTGCGGAAGCCGACTTGAGGTAGTGGGCCCTGATAGCCAGCATGATTTCGCTGCGCGCGGCGATGTACGGCATGATGACCAGCCCCTGCTTCTCGGCAAGCGACTTGGCCAGATCCAGGGTCTGGGGATCGCTGATGGCGACGGCGAGCTTGCCGTCCTGCATCTTCAGCGGAAACAGGTAGTGCTCCATGGCCGTCTTGAACGGTACCATCCTGAGCAGCTCGTCAGGGTACCGGTACAGGTGGAAGTCGTTCAGGAACTTGAGGTTATGCTGCTGCGCCAGGGCTTCGGCGAACTCGTTGGGGGTGACGAGCCCCAGCTCCTCGAGCACGGTCCCGAAGCGTTTCCCCTTCTTTTTGGCGAGCACCACCAGCCGTTCCACCGTCAGCGCAGACAGTATTCCCTTCTCGACAAAAATCTCCCCCAGCCTCTTTTTAGGGGTGCCTGCCTCGGTCTGCTGCTCGTCTGCCATCGTCCCGATCTCCATGATATTTGCTGCCCCCGTAGCCTTGCTTAAGGTTCTACCGGGTTTTCCGAGGAGTGATGCCCTGATGGTCCCTGCCCACAGAGCGCGTCGCGGGAATCAGAGTTCTTTTTTCAAAAGCCTCATCAACAGCTGCCGCACCTGCTCCGGCCGGTAGGGCTTGGAGACGAATCCCGCAAGCGGGTCCTGGCTTATCGTCGCAGAAATCTCGTTGTTGTCGTACCCGCTGCAGATCACGATCGGCACGCTCTTTGAGAGCTTGCGCATCTCCCGGTACGCCTTGATGCCGTCCAGGTCCGGCATGGTGAGATCCATGAGCACCAGGTCGATCCCCGATCTGCGCTCTGCGTAGAGGCGGACCGCCTCCCGGCCGTTGACCGCCTGCAGCACCGTAAACCCCATCCCCTCCAGAAGCCTCGCCCCGATCTCCCGCAGCGCGGCCTCGTCGTCCACCAGGAGCACGGTCCCCTGCCCGCTCGGCTGCCGCTCCCCTGCGGCCAGCGCCGGCCGCGGCGCCGCCATTTCCGGACCGGCAGCCGCGCTCAGCGGGAAGTAGACCTTGAAGACCGTACCGGAGCCGGGGGCACTCCTCAGCTGCAGCGCACCCTTGTGCGACTTCACGATCCCGATGATGGCCGACATCCCGAGTCCGCGCCCGGCGAACTTGGTGCTGAAGAACGGCTCGAAGATGCGCTTGCGGGTCTCGTCGTCCATGCCGCAGCCGGTATCGGCCACCTTGAGGCAGACATAGGGGCCCGCGGGGATCGGGTTGCCGAGAAAATCCGCCTCCTGCCCCGGGAACAGCTCAGCCGAGGAGAGCTCGACCGTCACCGTCCCGGCGTGCTCGCCGATGGCCTCCGCGGCGTTCACGATGAGGTTCATGATGATCTGCTGGATCTTGGCCCGGTCGCCGGTGATCTCCGGCAGCGCGCTTACCTCCTCGAACTCGAAGGAGACGTTTTTCTTCATGGCCGAGCGCAGCATGTCGACCATCTCCTGCACCAGCCGTCTCAGGTCGACCCGGGTCTGCACCAGGGGGCTCTTGCCGGCGTAGGCGAGCATCTGCCGGCAGAGGTCGGCGGCCCGGCTGGCGGCGAGTTCGATCTGCTGCAGGTGGGCGCGCTGGTCGCCGTCCCCGTCATCCTTGGCGAGGAAGCAGTGGCCGAGGATGATCATCAGGATGTTGTTGAAGTCGTGGGCGATCCCGCCGGCCAGCACCCCCAGGCTCTCCAGTTTCTGGGCCTGCTGCAACTGCTGCTCGAGCGCCAGGCGCTCCTCCTCGGTGCGCTTTCGCTCGGTGATCTCCCGCGCCACGTGCACGCAGGCCACGAGCTCCCCCTGGAGGTCGTAGAGCGGGGACGCCGTGAGCTCGAAGAAGCCGTCCAGGGTCTTCTCCTCGATCTCCTGGCGCTGTTCCCCGCCCGAGGCCATCAGCCTGCGGAAGGGGCAGAAGTGGGGGGGGGTGGAGCGCTGGTGGAAGACTTCGTAGCACTTGCGTCCCGGCAGGTCGGCGGGGCTCAGGCCGAAGCGCTCGGCCATGGCCCGGTTGGCACGCGAGATGGTGTGGTTGGTGTCGACGATTAGGATGAGATCGGAGACGGCGTCGAAGGTATTTTCCCACTCGCGCTTCCCCTGGCTCACCTTTTCCTGGATCTTCCTCCGTTCCTGGAGGATCAGCCACTCCTTGAGCGCCAGGCGGCCGAGTTGCGGCAACGAGGCGAAGGTATCTGGGGACTTGGCGAGATAGTCCTGCGCCCCGGCCTTGATGACGGTCACCGCAGTGCGTGCGTTTGGCTGCGCTGCCAAAAGGATCACCGGACAGATGCCGAAGGCCTTGGCGACCAGGGCGTTGTTGTCGCCGTCGGCTAAAAGGTAGTCGGCGAGGATCAGGTCGGGGGAATTGAGTTCCAGGTACGCATACGCGTCGGAGAGGTTGTTGAGCGAAAGAAACCGGTAAGCGTCGGGGGCGGCCTCGAAGGCCTGGCGGATCGAGGCGGCGGCATCCTCGTCGTTTTCGATCAGCAGAATAGCGGGAGAGGCGGGATTGTCGCTCAGCATGGGGCCTCCGAAAGTTCACTGTGCATGCCCCGAACGCAAAAAAACCGGGGCCGATATCATGAGCGTGATGATATTTCGGCAACCCGGCTGTCTCAGGGAGACCCTATAGGCTTTCCGCCCCACCCTCGCGGATGGTTGAGTATTATCGTGTACCAGCTGTTATGTTAGATCCGCAATATCACAGGAAAATACCGGTGTCAACTCTTTAAGTGCCGAGAAGGCAGTATGAGGACAACCTTCTCTCCACTTACTCCTACAGAACATCCTTCCCGCCCCCGCAGCAGCGTATCACTGCGGCAGATCTGCGTCCGTGCCAGAACACCCTGAAATACCAGTTTCCACGACCTTCCCCTCAGGTACAGGCAGCTTTGCCGGTCCGTTCCGAGAAAACCATTGCAGCGATCGCGGTCCGCATGTTTGCATTATTCATAATATGATGCGTCACAGCTGGAACGGGAACACCCTGCCGGACGAGATCATAGCCGACTTCGCAGACGATGGGCTGCACTACAACGTGGAATGCCCGATAGTGGTGTTGCAGTTCCTGACGGCACCACCCATGGCAGCCTAGGCGTCAGCTGCGAGGCCGTTGATCTGCACAGGGCAATTGCCGGAGAATATCTGAAGGGCGATCTCCGCCGGCACCACGCGTCTCCTCAATCTTTCAGCTCACTCACATTGAGGATGGCCTCGCCTTCCGCCGTAACCCCCTGGAACTCTCCTGTTACGGTGACGATCCTCCCCTCGACCAGTTTGTCCCGCCCCGGTCCCTTGGGAGTGGCATCAGGTTGCCAGATCAGGTGCACCTTCGAACTCGGGGATCCGACGAGGTGCCCCTTGGCGTAGAAGCCCCCAAACGCGCTGACGTCGGTAAGCTTTATGCGAACCTTGAGTCTGCGGTGCGCGGACCGGTCGCTTTGGAGGATCTCTTTCCAGTCACTGGGGGAAATATGGGGGACTTCGGCCCCATTTCTCTGGGTGGGTTGTGTTGTCATGGGTAACCGGGTGCCGTTACAGGCAGATGGCGCGCACGCCGTAACGAGGAAGCAGATGGTGAGAACCGACTTGACGTAGTGCATGCGAGTGGGCCATGGCGGGTGCGCAAGGCTACCTGCCATGGCCCATCCTCCTTTTATACGCGGTTATTCATCGCCGTCGAGATAGACATAGCCGCCGTGGCCGCCCTGGTCGCAGTCCGCTGCCGACACTTTCACGGTGATTCGCTTACCCGCATCCGCCTTGGTGAAGCCGAGGGTAATGGTCTGCCACGGGATCGCCTTCCAGCTCCCGCCCTGGAACGACATCCACCCCGGGTAGGTCGGGTCATTGGAGTAAAAATGTTTGCTGTAGAGGGTCGCGCCGGTGTCGTCCGTAACGATGACGTCGACATAGGGCTGCTCGCTGGCCGGGTGGTTCGGGTCTTCCAGTACTGCGGACCAATAGAACTTGACCTGCGGATTGCTTGCGTTGGGAACGGTGGCCGTCTGGGACACGGAACTGATGTGGTACATGTTGTCCGCGTTGTTGACCCGGGCCGCGTAGTGCCCGACGTAGACCTGGTTTATGGTCGTAGCGTACGGGTCCATGCCCGCGCTCACTATAGCACTTTTGTCGGAAGGAATCACCGATTCGGGGGACTGGTCCGGCCACAGGTGACGCTCGGAATTCCAGGAGGAGAAATCACCGGTCTCGAACCCGGCATTTTGGAAGAACAACTGCCCTTTGATCTTGATGGCAACTTCCTTGAAGCCGCCGTAGGCATGCCACTCGTCGAACCGGTCATCGGAAGCCACCATCGTGAGTGAATTGGTGCCGAGGGTGACGGTCGGCAGCTTGAGGGTGAAGCTGTTGCCGGTGATCTCCACCCGGTTGCGTTGGCCTCCGTTTAGGCGATAGATGATGTACTTGGCGGTCTTGATGCCGCCGGTCGCGGTGCCCTTGATGGTAACGGGACCTTCCTGCGTCAGTTCAACCGTCCCGTCGGCAGCTATGTTGAGCGCGGCGTTGGAACCGTCGGCAGCAGAAGTGATGGCAATGGTATTGAATTTCGAATTGCCGGCGGCCCATCCGGTCTGGGCGCCGTCAAACAGTTGCTTGTACTGGCTCGACTCCGCAAATGTCGCGAAAGCCTCGAAGGCGAACTGCGTGAACTGGGGGTTGTAAGCGGCGTTCTTGGTGTAGTTGCTGAATTTGTACCTGCCGGTGGCCTGGTCCACGCCCCAATCGATGGACGTCGCCTCTCCGGGGAAGTTGTCGTCATAGATGTAGAACTTGCCTGCCTGGTACTTATAGAC
Source organism: Geomonas silvestris (assembly GCF_014193515.1). GTDB lineage: Bacteria > Desulfobacterota > Desulfuromonadia > Geobacterales > Geobacteraceae > Geomonas > Geomonas silvestris. The sequence goes on from NZ_BLXX01000013.1 coordinate 57,562, forward strand.
GACGCCCGCGTGACCGCTCTTCATGGCCGGCCATTGGTCCGCCATCAGGAACGTCATGGGGCCGGACAGTCTCAGCCCGAGGATCATGAGATAACCGGTGGTTTGAGCATCGAGTTTGTAGTCCTGCTGGAGCCAGGTTTTGGCCCAAGACTGGCTCGAGGCCATGAATGCTCGGGATATCAGTTCGCGCGCCGTCACATCGTCCTGCCAACTGCTCTGGTCCCCCTCTTTGTACATGGTGTACAGGCCGGTATTGTTGTTGCCTGCCTTGGCGTTGTTGAAGTACCAGACCGAGAAGTTGGCCATGCCGAGACAGCTGCCGCCGGGGGCGTCGTAGGCACCGAAGTTCGGGTGGAAGAAGCCGTCCTGGTTGGGGACGAAATTGGAATCCGCCGCCGCCACCGACGCCGCCGCGCTTTTCGCCGTGCTCGTCGGCTTAGCAACGTTGCCCGTGATCCCCAACTCGGCAGAAAGACCGCGGATCCCCATGGCAACATACTTCCCGCCGTGCGTCGTGGAAAAAATGATCGTTTTGGCGACCGGATCCACATTCTTGACCCCTACCAGGCTGTAGGTCTGCGACCCTTCGTCGTAGAAGAATACTGCCGGGACGTCATCGCTGCCAAGAGCCGTCGGGTCGTACGGGATGGTGACCTGTACCGGCTCGTAGAAATTGTAGGTCACGCCGGAGATAGTTACCGTTTTGCTGGCGACGGTTGCACCAGCAGGAGGAGTTGCGGGAAGGGCTTGATCTGTCGTGATGGTGGGAGAACCGTTCAAATCGGGGTCGATGGCGCCGGCAGGAACAACCATGGAAACTCCGTTCATGGCAACCGTGCCGCCGCCACCACCGAGTGCGATTCCACCAGAGGTGCCGTTGCTGTCGCTGCTACAGCCAGAGAGGCACATTGATAGCGCCATGGCTGCATACACTAGATAGCGGATCCCATTTTTAGGCCTCATCTCATCCTCCTTTGTTCTTTTCCAAGGATCGAAAGCGCCCACCCGCAATTCGGGCAATCCGGTTATGCGGGGAAGCGACAACGAGTGGGCTTAAGGCAGGTGTGGCACCTCCTACTGCATCGGTGCTGAGTACGAAACGAGCAGTGGCTCCGTGCACGACATGATGATGGATCATGCCCACATGATGCGGAATCAGACACCGGGTTTTTACCGGCATGACGGTAGTGAGTATATTTGGCAATACCGCAGCAATAGCTGTGCCGCTTGATAACGTGCTGTTCTTGCAACGATATACGCAAAGGCGGTGAAGGTAAATGTAAGAAAGCCCGACATCTCCGGGATGGCGGGCTTCTTCTGATTCAGGAAAATATTGAGGCTTTCTAACCTGATACAGACCTTTTGGGAAGTTGTACGAGCAATTGCAGGACTGTAAAGTATTCCGACGCCTTGGCAAGCCAGGTAGGTACCCGGTACCAGTGGGGATAGGAAGTTGTCTCGATCATGGTCATCAGCAAAAACTTCTCTGCGTTCAATACTGCGGCAAATGATGTGATGCAAAGATCCTGGGAAATCGATCCGAGCCTGCCTTGGCATCTCCCCCCATCAGAGAGAGAAACTTAATCTTAAGTGCGTCCCCCAGCCTCCACCCATTCTCTTGGGGTGCCACTCTTCAGGGCGCAATGTTTTTCCCCCTTTTCGGTCACTTCTTTTGGGGCAGCGGTTTGCCCAGGTAAATGAGCACCTCGAGTCCCTCGCCCGAGGCGCTGCCATTGGACAACATGGCGTAGATCACCTCCGGGGTGAACTGAACGAGTTGGCGGGGTTCCAGGCTCCAACCGAGGGCTTCATCCAAGGTATGCGATGGCAACCGGAAATCTATTATCGGTTTTCCGCCCTTCCCGATGACCGCGATCCGGTCCCACAAGTGGGTAACCGAACCGTTCGACAATTCAAGCTCGTTCCTGATCCAGGCAAAGATGTGGTCACCCCAGTACGGCTTGATGTAGTCCAGGTAGCCATTCTCCTCGCCTTCACGCCCGAAATTTGAGCTGAAATTTATGGTTCCCTCCTGGTCCAGGATCGCGGTGACTCCCTCGGAGACACCACAACAGCCCCCCTGCAAATAGGAAATCACTGCACCAATTTCCTTGTTGTAGAAAAGGTTGCCAGCCACCGAGGTGAAGTTCTTCAGCTCCTTGCCATCGAAATCAAACACCTTCATTCCGACGGCCTCCGTCACACCTGACACCTGGTGTTCGGTGCGCCAGGCCTGCACGAAAACCAAGGGGAGTTCGTCAAATATCCCTGCACGCTCGAAGTCGGTGAAGAGCTTCACGTTGTCCTTGTCCTTCGTCGCCTTGTGGGACAACTTCAGGCTTTTACCCGAGTTCAGGAAGGTAAGCCTTCCCTTGGCAACGGAGACAGGTCCCTTTTTCCCGTCGATTTCTTTTAGCGCCACCCCGGGATTCGGGAGCATCGTCAGAAGAGAGCGCGTCTTGCTCGACTTTACGAATTCCAGCCTGTTGAGCAGGAAGGCGTTCTCTTTTTCCGCCTTGCTAAGGCGTGTTTCGGAATACCCAGGGTCTTCCCGATACCAGGAAAAGCTCCGGAACCAGGAGTCGAGATCCGCAGACTTGAATTTCATGCCGTGGCGGGCATAGATCTCGTTTTTCAGCAGTCGTATGTGCCGGTGGTCGAGCAAGGCAGCCTCCCACAGCAACAGGGGCTTATCGAGCCGTTCTCGCAAATTTGAAAAAGCGGCCTCTTTTTCGGCCGCGGTCGCGATGGGCAGCGGGACAAATGAGGGTTGAGTCGATTGATTGGCTACATAACTCTCGCGAGCGTAGTTAGCCATCTCGGCGCGAGCCTCGTAGACGGTGGCTGCGGTGCTCTCGGCATGGCTGAAGAGGAGCACAAAGAATAAAAACCAGAATATTCCGTACCGAGTCCCGAACAAGAGTCCTCCTTCTTCTTCTAAGGAAGTGGAGCTATCTGAATACCACCGCCTCATACGTTTGACCTAGTTACGACATGGTCTACTCCCATATGCATTACATATCCGGTCGTGCAACCGCCCGCGAAGAGAACCAGTGGTTCTCCTTTTCTTGCCACAGATTTACTTTGGAACCAGTGTCGCGATCACAGTACCAACCCTGTATCGGGTTTCGGCACCCTTTTTAATAGCTGACGGCAGAAGCGCTCCATTTTTCCTCCACGTAATGAGAAGCACCAGGAGTCCGTCGAAATGGCCGAAACATTAGTCAGAGTAATTCCATGCGTGCCGGCGCCGGCAAACATGAACAGAATCGACAAAAGTGGCGCGCCTCCCCAAAGCGCCAGCATCGAGCCTGAGATGAACAGCGCAACGAAGTAGTTGAGGTCGTATATCAAAGAGCCCCAATTAGGCCACCTTACCGCGAAACAATTACGATACCGACAGGGCCACGTCCGCTCTTGGCTGCTGGTTGGCGGCCTTTCTCCCCGACTGGTCTTGGCTGGTCTCAGCCTCTGATCCGACATCTATCCGCTTACCAGGCTCTCACCGTCCTTCACGTACTTCCACATGCTTAGCCAGCTTAATCGGCAGACGCCTACCGCCAAATCGGGTCGTCATTGTTTTACTCGATTTTCCACAGCTTTTCACTATCCCGGCTGGATTCGTCGCGGTCACAAACTTATGCCAGCTCAGGAAACCTTCATCGGCTTATACCAGCATCAGACCGAACTCAGGAAACTCCTTCGGCCATGCAGCCGGTAATCATCGCGAAGTTGCATATCGTCATGGAAGTTCAGTCGGTGGTTTTCGTGGTTCCCCAGCATCGTATCCTCAAGGTCCTTGTAGTATTTCAAAATTTGCACAGCTTTTAATGTCAGCTACTATTTCTTGTGGGCCCAAGATAAACAGGAGCATTTCCAGGTAAAATGGCATGGTTTGCCTATCTACGTCATCCCATACTTCAGCTGAAATTTCTTTCAACAATTCACAGTATTCAAAGTATGCAGTTTTGTGGTCAAGAAGTAGATCTCGCCTGTCACCACATTTCAGTCTGAGAATGGTCTCTATGTCATATTTAGCAATTTCATTATTACGTCCAGCTGGAACTGGGAAAAAATTGTTTCTCGCACCGGCCTTCAAAAGTAACCAATTTAGACTGAATATTGCTCTTGAGTCATAAATTGCATAGTGTTTCGGGTTTAAAAATGATGCTATTTTAGATAGTGAGGATATACAGCCAAACAGATCCTTTGTTAGCACACCTTTTTCCAACCTTTTGTAAAGCTCTGCAATCCTCTGGTCGTTTTTGTCGTTTTTCTTGAAACCTTGGATGCCACCCCACTTTTGAATAATCCAGTACTCAATGCAGTACTCAGGTTTTTTCAGGTGAGTTTTTAGGCAGCCTTTAAGAGCGATGTTTTTTCTGAAAGCATTACTGTTGGGCAATGTGCAGGTGATCGAAGATGGAAGGTCGTGAGTTGGGAATTCCCAGATGAACCTTGTATCGAGCGAGTGGGAGCTTGCGTATGCTTTTATCAAATTTTTCAGTCTATTTCGCACTCGAAACTCCTTTCATGCCAACAAGTTATTATGCAGAAGCAAAAAGCATTTAATATTATATGCTTCCCTGGTCCGGCAGGGCTCCTTCTGGCTCTTTTTTTCGGGGAGGACTTGCGGACGTCCATTCGATCAGAAGAGAGCTCGCTCTCTGGGCATCACCCGCTTTCTGGGATCTCGGGCTTCATCCAGTCGCGAATATATGTCAACATTTACAACATGTAAATTAAAAATAACGGATAGTACCCCGATGATTAACCTGACAATCCCTCATTCAGCTTTTTAGAGTTCGGGATTACTTCACCATCTAATTTCCTGCTCTGCGCACCATCATCGGCGGTTGTTCAGCCGCCCCTCCAAAAAAAATTTACCGCACCACTTGCCAACCTTTTTGGGAATGCTATACTCCACAATCATTAAATATTACACATCTTGGAGGATGGTATGACACCTAAACTGATGGGGCTCGGCGGGTTGAGCCACCTCGAGTTTTTGGCGAAAGGCGAGTTAATCCTGATGAGCATCGAGACGCACACCCTGGCACAAGAGGAATCGCACCCGCCTTTCCCCAGCAAGGGAGAGGTGACGGAGGCATTCTACTACTTCCGTGACCTGCAACATGCTGCAAACACCAAGAATGTTGTGACGATGGCGCTGCGGGATGAAGCCCGCAAGGCCTCAGAGGAGAAATTCGAAGATTACGGCAACATGATGCTTATGAGAGCAAAAGGGGATTTGAGCAAGATGCTGGGCAGCGGCTACGACATCGTACCGCCCCGGGCACCCAAGAAGTCTATTTCTGCAAATGACGTTCTCCTTGTCGCACTCAACCTTTCAGCCCGGCATATCATCGTTAACGGCCAACCGGCACCCAGAAAAATCGCCTTGAAATGGAACTCGATACAAGGGGCTCATGCATATCAGGTGCAGATGACGGAGGATCCCTCCGCAGAAGAAAACTGGACCACTATCATGCACACCAGCCATTGTCGCGAGGAAATCGAAGGAGAGTCCGGTAAGCGGGTCTACTACAGGGTGCGGGTACTCTATGGCCAGAGCTTCGGTCAGTGGTCTGAACCGGTCAGCATCCTCTTCCTCTAAACCGCTAACAGCTCAGGCCGGCTTCCTGATTTAGGAAGCCGGCTTTTTTTGTCTGCCTTCGTAGTCCGTCCCCGTTTAAGAGACTGCCCCCTCACTCCACCCAGAAATAGATCCTGCCAAGCAAATCCCCCCTGTCTCCCCTTTTGCAAAGTGGGGAACGCGAGATCAGCCGTAGTACTTCGTGGAAAGGAACTCTCCAGCTTCCCTAATTGTCGAATGCCCCCAGATAGAGCACTTTTGCTACGGATAGCAGTTGTGCTGGAGTGGACAACAGATTCCTGGAGTGGGTAGCAGTTTGCGGGAGCGGATGGCCATTTGCTCTAGCGGATAGCCATTTGCTTCGCCGGATAGCCATCCGCTGGTGCGGATAGCGGCTTGCGCGAGCAGCAAGCAGACTTCCTGTGGCGGATAGTAGACTGCTGGAGCGAATAGCAATCTGTTCCAGCAGATAGCAGTTTTCTTGGGTTGGAAGGTATTCTGCTCGAACGAATAGCAATTTCCTTGGGGCGGATAGCAGAGTTCCTGGGCCCGATAGCAGACGGCTGGAGCAAATAGCAATTGGCTCCAGTGGATGACAATTTTCTCGAACGGATGGCAGTTTGCTCGAACAGATAGCAGACTTCCTGAGGCGGCTAACAGACTGCTGGCGCGGATACCAGATTTTCTGTACGGATAGCAGATTGCTTAGGCGGATAGCACTTTTCTAAAGTCGATAACAGGTTCCCTGAAGGGATAGCAGTTTCTTGGAGCGAATCGTCGTTTATCTGGGGCCCCTAGTCCCTGCCTCTAGACATAGAAAAGCCCGCGAAGTCGAAGCTTGCGTGGGCTCTGATGTTCCTTACCGCCGGCCGCTTGTCGGACTAGGTCCGTGCCAGCGGGTCTACCGTTAAACTTGCCTCCAGGCGATGTGCCGGAATCTGCTGTACCTGGTCGGCTCCCCGCACCACTCTCAGCAGCGCGATCACCAGGACGATCGCCATGATCACGATGATAAAAATGAATGTTGCACGATTCTCGGTCGGCGCGTTTACTCCGCGCGGGCCACTGCCGGGTTGATCCTTGTGGCCGATATCGTCAGTCGCCGACCTAGCTCCTCTTCTTGGTTCGAATATGTGCGCCATACCGCCTCCTCCCGCCAGCCGGCCAATCGTCCTGCGGCCGACGGTTTCGGATGCTCCATTTGTATTTATTGTCGGACGGGAACTTTTCTGGCGCAAGGGAAAAGACAGGAGCTTGGGACTAGGGGCTTAAAGGCAGAGGTGTAAAGGCCGGGACTGCCGCTCGGCAGGCTAAGCTTCATGTTTTGCTCGTAGGGATTTCTGAAGCGACCGAATCATTTTCCCAATTTCTTCATAGTGTTTCAAAGCCGCGGCGAGCTAGTCATCAGCCACATACTAATCCCCCCAGCTCCAAGTCCCCGCCTCACCTACCCTGTATTCCTCAGGCCGGAAGCGATCCCGTTAATAGTCGCCGCTAGGACGAAGTCGATGTCGCCATCGCCCTGGCCGGCCCTTCTGCGGCGCAGAAGTTCGATCTGGATCAGGCTCAAGGGGTCGACGTAGGGGTTTCTGAGTTTTATGGACCTCGCGAGCGCCGGGGTCTGCTCCAGGAGCGCCTGCTGACCGGTTATCCGCAAGATCTGCCGCCGGGTGCGCTGGAACTCCTCGACTACCATCCCGAAGACGCGCTCGCGCAAGGCCACGTCGCTCACCAACTCGGCGTAGAGGCTCGCCAGGGGGAGGTCAACCTTTGTTAGGGCCAACTCGACATTCCGGATCAGGTCGTTGAAGATGGGGACTTTCTCGAGCATCTCCTGCAAAACCCGCAGGCCGTCCGGCTCCTCGGCCAGGAAACCCTCGACGGCCCAGCCTACTCCGAACCAGGCGGGAATCACGTGCCGGCTCTGCATCCAGCCAAAGCCCCAGGGAATGGCGCGCAGCTCGCTCAACTCCCTGCTCCCCCCGCGCTTGGCGGGCCGGGAGCCGATCTTGGCGAGATCGAACTCCAAAAGTGGCGTCGCCTGCTCCAGGTAGGGCATGATGTCGGGGTTCTCGGCGATGCGCTCGCGGTAGTGGCGGTAGGAAGCCTCGGAAAGCCGCTCGAGGGTCGCCTCCCAGGGTAGCTCGGCCGGCGGCTGCAGCTGGGGCGCGAGAACGAGCGAGGTGAGGCTCGCCGCCACCATGAGCTCGAGGTTGCGCTCGGCCAGGATGGCGTCGGAGTACTTCCAGTTGATGACCTCGCCCTGCTCGGTCAACCGGACGGCGCCGCTGAACCCTTCGGGGGGCTGGGCGGTGATGGCGCGGTAGGTCGGCCCGCCGCCGCGCCCCACGGTGCCGCCGCGGCCGTGGAAGAGCCTAAGGGTGACGCCGCACTCGACGGCCACCTGCTGCAGGGCGCGGTGCGCCTTGTAGATCTCCCAGGTGCTGGTCAGCATGCCGCCGTCCTTGTTGGAATCGGAATAGCCGAGCATCACCTCCTGGCGCCGTCCCCAGGAGTCGAGGTAGCGCGCGTAGTCGGGGCTTAGCCAGAGTTCCCGGCAGATCCGCGGGGCGTTGTGCAGGTCGTTGATCGATTCGAAAAGCGGGACCGGCATGACGCCCGGGTCGCGCCCATCGGGGCTCGCCGCCACCTGCACGCCGCAGAGTTCCATGAGCCAGATGAGCGAGCGCACGTCGTTTCCGGACTCGGAGCCGCTGATCACGTAGCTTTTGATCGCCTCGGGCGGATAGCCCCTTTTCAGTTCGGCCAGGGTGCGCAGGGTGTCGAGCAGGGTGATGGTCTCCGGTGCCGCCCCGCCCCCCTGCCCGGCCGCTCCCGAACCGAGCTCTTTGCCCTGTGCGAGGTCCTCGACGGCACGGGCGTGCACCTTGGCGTGCTGCCGGATATCCAGGGTGTGCAGGTGGAACCCGAAGGTGTCGACCTGGCGCAGGAGCGGATCGAGGTAGTGGTAGGCCATCCGGTCGCCGCCGCGCTCGGCGAGGCTTTTGCGCACGAGCTTCAGATCGGCGGCGAAGGAGGCGGCGTCGGGGTATCCCTCGGGGTCGTGCGGACCCCGCTGCGTCGCCTGGAGCCGGTGCAGCACGAGGGCCAGGAAACGCCGGTACTGCTCGCATTCCGGGTACCCGGCCACCTTGGGGGCGAGCGCCGGATACTCGCGGCAGTAGCGCTCGGTCGCCTCCGCCACTTCGGGCGCGAAGGCGACCCGGCAGCTGGACATGGTGAGCAGTTCGCGCAGCTCGTCGATCTGGGTGAGGTAGTAGGTCAGGATAGTCTCGCGCGCCAGGCGCAGGGCCTCGCCGGTGGTGGCGGTGGTGACGAAGGGGTTGCCGTCCCGGTCGCCGCCGGTCCAGGAGCCGAAGCGGACCAGGGTGGGGATCTCGGTGGCGCTCAGATCCAGGTCGTACACCTCGCGGAAGGCGTCGGCCAGGTCCTGGTAGAAATGCGGCAGGGGCTGGATCAGGGAACCCGGGTAGTGGTTGAGGCTCATCCTGATCTCGTCGTGCACGGTCGGCTTGGTGCGGCGCACCTCGTCGGTCTGCCAGAGGGCGGTGATCTCGGTGAGGATTTCCCCCTGGCCGTGCGCCGCGGCGTGCGGGGTAAGGGGGAGCCGGTCCAGCTCTTCGAGGATCCGGGCGATACGCCGGCGTTTGTAGAGCACCACCCGGCGCGCGACCTCAGTCGGGTGGGCGGTAAAGACGGGAACGATCTCGACGTGCCTCAGCTGCTCCAGGGCCTCTTCCCCGCTCAGTCCCGCCTCGCGCAAACGGCGCAGCGTGCCGCGCAGGGAACCGGGCTTGTCGTGGTCGTCGGTACCGAGCCGCGCGGCGGTCAGCCTGCGCTTGCGGTGGTTCGTCTCGGCCAGGTTGGTGAGCTCGAAGTAGCTGCCGAAGGCCTTCACGATGTGGTAGGCGTCGTCGACGGACATGCCGCGCACCAGGGCCACCATGCGCTCGATGATCTGGCGCCCTTCTTCGCCGCCTGGACCGGCTTCGGAGTCCCCCTCGTAGAGCTGGCGCAGCCGGATCGCCAGGTGGCGCAGCTCTTCCTCCGCCTCGTAGACCGAGACCCCCGCCTGCTCGCGGATCACGGTGCCGAGCAGCATCCCCAGCGAGCGCACGTCGTGCTTGAGGGGGCGGTCCTTGAGCATGGGATCGCTGCCGGCCAGCTCCTCGAATCGCGCACGCTGGTCCCGGACCACCCAGTACAGTTCCCGTTCACTCATCTTCTCCCTCCTGCGCCTGCACGGTTCTCCGAGCAGCCGGCGCCAGGTTCCTTCGCTGTAGCGGAGGCGGCCGGAGCTTCCCATTAGAATGGGACGTTCAAAGCATAGCTGGTCCTGGCGGATAGGCAATGAAGAGGCGGCTGCGCTGGGTGGGCGGCACGCGGAAGTAGGCGGAAGTAGGGATTGGGTAAGGCAAATCCCCCCTTGTCCCCCCTTCGCAAAGGGACGTAAGGCCGCCAGCAGTGCCGTAGAGCAACTCTTTCCAGCTTCCCAGGAATTTCCCGATGATCCCGCCGCAAAGGGAGAAAGTTGAGGTCCCCGCTTCCCAACGGCGGAAGGATCTCGGAGCTTCACGGAAACAGCGGTCTTGCATTTTATTACATTGCACTGGACAAGGGGCAATCATTTTAAGTATGTTCAGCTGGGCTCATCGATAAGAGAACGATAGAATTCGGGATTTGGCGTGCCCGGAACTTCGGCGGGGCGATACGCGCCAACGTTTTACCTACTAAAGGGAGTGCTGCTAACAGCCGAAACGGATGGTACAGCATATTTCCCCTGTGAGACAGGTGACATGGAACAACCTCCCGATCTGCGACAGAAAAAAGACGCCCTGGTTTCGCGCCGCTTCCTGGTGCGGCTCATGGCCGGCGTCATGTTCATCCTGGTCGCCGTGACCGGGCTGGCCCTGCTGTCCCTGTACCGCAGCAAGCAGCAGTACGACAGCCGGATCGCGGTGCAGACCCAGAACCTGGCCCAGTCGCTCAACCTAAGCCTTACCGGGATCCTGGACAAGGCGAGCGTCGCCATCTTCGCGGTCAAGAAGGAGATGGAGCAACAGGCACGAAGCGGCGGCGTCAACCCGGACAGGATCCACAACTACCTCGCCGATTACAAGACACGCCTCCCCGAGGTGGACGGGCTCAGGGTTGCCGATGCCCAGGGTTTCATCCTCTACGCCGACCACAGCAGCACCCTCCCCCGCATCAACCTGAGCCACCGCGACTACTTCAAGGAACTGCGCGACCATCCGCAAGGGGGCGTCGTCATCGGCAAACCGGTCCTCGGCATGCTCTCCAAGAAGTGGCAGGTCCTGGTCGCGACCCGGGTGGACAACCCGGACGGCAGCTTCGCCGGTATCGCCTACGCGGCGATCTCCCTCGACTACCTCTCCAGCCTCTTCGCAACGCTTGATCTGGGACGCGACGGGGTGATCAACCTGCGCGACCGGGACCTCGACGTGGTGGTGCGCTATCCGGAACTCTCCGGCAAGCCGACGGTAGGGAGCAAGGTGGTCTCGCGCGAGCTGAAGGCCCTGGTCGGCGCGGGGCGCAGCAAGGGGACCTACCGCACCAAAGGGAGTGTCGACTCGGTGGAGCGGGTGATCTCCTTCCAGAAGCTCTCCGGCTACCCGATGTACATCGCCGCCGGCCTCTCGACCGAGGATAACCTGGCCCCCTGGTACCAGGAGGTCAAGGGGACCCTGGCGCTGTGCGCCCTTTTGAGCGGGATCCTCACGTTGAGCGGGCTGTTGCGCTACCGCAAGTACCAGCAGGAGAAGCTGAGCGAACGCAGGCTGAGCGAATACCAGGAACAGCTCGAGGAGACGGTGCAGCTGAGGACCGGCGAGCTGGAACTGCGCAACCGGCAGCTTGCCGACGAGATAGCGCTGCGCAAGCAGGCCGAGGCGGAACTGGAGAAGGCGGCAGTCATCATGCAGAAGATATCGGACGTGGTGCTCTGGATCTCTTCGGACGCGAGGATCCTCTACGCGAACGACGCGGCGACCAAGCTGCACGGCTACAGCGGCGAAGAGCTGCGCCGCTTGACGGTGCTCGACCTCAACCCGCGCTTCGACGCCGCCTCCTGGCAGACCCACTGGGAGGATCTCAAGCGCGACGGGACCCTGACCATCGAGACCCTGAACCGCAGCCACAGCGGCCGCGAGTTCCCCGTCGAGGTCACCGCGAACTACCTGTGCCTAAACGGCGCCGAGTACAACTGCGCCATCATCCGGGACATCACGGAGCGCCGCGAGGCCGAGAAGGAGAAGCAGCTTCTCATGCAGCAGCTCTTCCAGGCCCAGAAGATCGAATCGGTGGGGCGCCTGGCCGGCGGCATCGCCCACGACTTCAACAACCTGCTCACCCCGATCCTTGGGTACGCCGAGCTCCTCAAGATGGACCTCCCTCCCGAGGGGAACCACTACCGCCGGGTCGACCTGATCACCCAGGCCGGCGACAAGGCGAAGGTGCTCATCAAGCAGCTCCTGGGTTTCGGGCGCCAGCAGGTCCTCGACATGAAGACCGTGGACGTGAACGAGGTCGTGCGCAACTTCTACGAGATCCTGCGCCGGACCATCAGGGAGAGCATCGACATCCGGCTCTGCCTGTGCCAGGAGTCCTTGGGGGTGCGCGCCGACATGAACCAGTTGGAGCAGATCGTCATGAACCTCGCGGTGAACGCCCAGGACGCCATCGGGGACAAGGGGTCGATCCGCATCGAGACGTCGCGGGTGGTGCTGGACGAGGAGTACGCCCGGCAGCACGCCGAGGCGAGTCCCGGAGAGTACCTGGTACTGGCGGTGATCGACAACGGCTGCGGCATGAGCGAGGAGACCCGCTCCCACATCTTCGAGCCGTTTTTCACCACCAAGGGGGTCGGCAAGGGGACCGGGCTCGGGCTGGCGACCATCTACGGGCTGGTGAAGCAGCACGACGGCCACGTCTGGGTGGAGAGCGAGCCGGGGCGCGGCACGATTTTCAAGGTGTTTCTGCCGGTCAGCGGCCAGGTCCAGGCCGCAGAATCGGCGGCGCCGAAGCGCCGGCCGCTTATCAGGGCGCGCGAGGCTCGGCTTTTATTGGTGGAGGACAGCGAGGTGGTGCGGGACATGGTGGCGGATCTCATGGTGAGTTCCGGCTACCGGACCCTGGTCGCCGCGACCCCGATGCAGGCGTTGCGGCTCGCGCACCAGCACCACATCGATCTTTTGGTGAGCGACGTGGTGATGCCGGACATGAGCGGTCCGGAACTGTACCGGGAGCTCTTGAAGATCCGTCCCGAGGCGAAGGTGCTCTACATGTCCGGCTACACCTTCGACGTGGTGGTGGAGGGGCGCGACCTGGACGAGGGGATCCACTTCCTGCAGAAGCCGTTCGCGGTGCACGATCTGACCGAAAAGATCGATACCATCCTCGGCGCTGACTGAAACGCGCCGCCCCGGCGGGCGGCACGGGGCGCCGGTGAGGGCGGGATTACTGGTGGTACTGGCAGTAGACCTGGTCGAGCTCGCGGCGCCAGGCGGCCGCCGGATTGGTGAGGTCCCGGCCGAGCTTTTCGGCCAGGAGCACGAACTCGAGCCGCGGCTCGATCTCCCCGAGCACCTGGACCACCAGCGCCGGGAGCAGCGGGCGGTCTTCCTGGGCCTCCTCGGTTCCCAACTCGAAGAGAAGCCGGGTGAGCCGGGGGTCGTCGGGGGTGAGGGCGACCGTCTTGATGCGCGCCACCAGCGCGGCGCAGGTGATGAGCTCCTTGGCCCTGGCCGTTTCGACCAGCACCGCCCGGGCCTCGGCCTTGGCAGCCTCCCAGACACCCAGTTTGAACCCGTAGTTGCCCAGCATGATGTGAGTCTCCTTGTTTTAGACGATGTCAAGCGGGGGTAGGGTATGACGTTCTCGGTGGTTTTGCAAGAGGACATAAGGGACGCAAGGGACTCAAGGGACCCAAGGAGGCGAGCGACAATTGACGATTGACGATTGATCAGCCGCTAGCCCCTGGTCCCCGCCTTTTCCCCCCTGATTTTCCCTTTCCCGTTTGGCGCACGATGGGCTACAATCCGCGCCATGAAAATCCTGTTCGCTACCCTGCACGCGAAATACGTGCACTCCTCGCTCGCCCTCCCCTACCTCGCCGCGGCCGTGGCCGACCTCGAGGGGATCGAATCGCAGATCCTGGAACTCACCGTGAACGAGCAGCCGGACCAACTGCTGGCCCGACTCTTCGCGCTCGACGCGGACGCGCTCTTTTTCTCCTGCTACATCTGGAACACCGAGCTCACCCTGAAGCTCGCCAGCGACCTGAAAAAGCTCGCCCCCCGCACCCGGATCGTCCTCGGGGGGCCGGAGGTCTCCTTCGGGTCGTTCGAACTCATGGCGCGCAACCCCGCCATCGACTGCATCGTGCGCGGCGAAGGGGAAGAGTCCTGCCGGGAGCTTTTGAGCGCCTGGCGCGACGCGACTTCGCTGGAGGAGCTTGCCGGCATCACCTACCGCGACGGGGACGAGGTGATCGCCAACCCGGAACGCGCCGCGCTCGCCGAGCTGGACAGTATCCCCTCCCCGTTCGCCGCCGGCCTCGTCGACCTCGAGAAGCCGCTTACCTACTACGAGACCTCGCGCGGCTGCCCGTTTTCCTGCGCCTTCTGCCTCTCGTCGGTGGAACGCGGGGTGCGCTCCTTTTCGGCTGAGCGGATCGAGCGCGACCTGGAGATCCTGATCGCCGCCGGTGCCCGCACCGTGAAGCTGGTGGACCGCACCTTCAACTACGACGCCCGGCGCGCCGACCGGATCTGGCGCCTCATCCTGGAGAAGAACTCTTCCGCCACCTTCCATTTCGAGATCGCCGCGGAGCTGCTGACCGACGAGAACCTGGCCCTCCTGGCCCAGGTGCCGCCGGGGCAGTTCCGCTTCGAGATCGGGGTGCAGTCGGCGGGCGAGGCGACGCTCGCCCAGGTGGAGCGGAACATGAGCCTCGCAAAACTGAACGAACGGGTGGCCCGGCTGATCCGGGAGACCTCGGTCACGGTGCACCTCGACCTGGTGGCGGGGCTTCCCGGCGAAGGGTTCCCGGGATTTCTCGGCTCGCTGCAGGGGCTCTTCGACCTCGCACCGGATCATATCCAGGTGGAGCCGCTCAAGGTCTTGAAGGGGACCGCGATGCGCGGCATCGCCCGGAAGGAGGGGTACGCCTACGCCGAGGCGGCACCCTACAAGATCCTCAGCACCCCCTGGCTCGACTTCTGGGAGATCCGGCGCATCGAGACGGTGAGCCGACTGGTGGAGCAGTACTACAACTCCGGCCGCTTTGTAGCGAGCCTCGCGGTCCTGGCCGAAAAGGCCCCCTTGTCGCAGGTACTCGCCGAGGCGGCCGTCTGGTTCGAAGCGCAGGGGGTGGCCGGACAGCTCTCCTTGGCGGTACTTTTCGAAAAGCTCTGGGAGTTTGCCGGGGAACGCCTGGCGGGAGGGGAGCGGGAACGCCTTCGGGATGCGCTTTGCTTCGATTACTGCAAGGTGGGGTATCCGGGAGGGGCGCGGCCCGCGTTTTTGACGCTGCAGGAGGAACCGGCCGGAGCGCCGCCCAGGCTCTGCAAGGGTGGGAAGGACGAGCGGGTACGCTACTATCGGCGCAGTTTCGCCCGGGATTACCGGAATAATCCCTGGCAGGAGGGGGCGGTCGTGCTGACCTTCTGGTACCGCTCGGCACCGGGGGCGGGGCTCAGCGTCGAGGTGATCGGGGAAGACGTAAGCTGAAGAGGCAAGAAGCAAATCCCCCCTGTCCCCCCTTCGCAAAGGGGGGAACGTGAGTTCCCCGGTGTCGCTTCGTGGACAGTTTACCTTACGGTTCCGGGATTCGGACGGATCAGAGGGATCAGAGGGATCGGACCGAAAAATTGATCCGGCTTTGCCACCCACCGCTTGCCAAAAGGCGACGGTCTTGAATACTTTATGAGCATTTTCCAACCTTAAACACCTGGGGAGGGGGCCATGGAGTACTTCACGGCAACGAGCCTGCGCCGGGGCAGGATCTACCTGGACGGGAACTACCTGGGGGAAAACCGGGCGGGAGACCTGCCGCGCATCTTCCGCTGCCCAGCCGGCCTCCACGACATCTGCTTCGAATACCTGAACCACGGCGCCTGGCACCGACACACCAGGCGCCTGAGGATCGCCGGAACCACGCCGATCCTCCCGCTGGATATCCCCTTCATCTGCGAGATCTAGCCCCCTACCTCGCCTCCAGTATCGCCACCAGGAATGCCCAGAACTTGCCGACGCTGTCGATGTAGATCTTCTCGTCGGGCGAATGCACCGCCTCGAGGGTGGGACCAAAGGAGATCATGTCGAGCCCCGGAACGCGCTCGCCAAGGATGCCGCACTCGAGACCGGCGTGCACCGCCTTCACCTTGAGCTCGCGATCGAAAAGCGCCCGGTAGCACCCCTGGGCGGTCTTCAGGATCGGCGAGTCGAGGTTCGGCTTCCAACCGGGATAGCCGTCGCTTTGCTGCACCTGCGCCCCCCCCAGCGTAAAGATCGCCGCGACGCTCTGCGCCACCTCGTCCAGACGGGTGGCGACGGAACTGCGCTGGCTGGTCACCAGGGTGATCTCGCTCGCGCCGGTTGCAACCACGGAGACGTTACTCGAGGTCTCCACCAGCCCCGGGATGTCGCCGCTCATGCGGATGACGCCGCTGGGGAGGGCGGCGATGCTCTGACAGATGCGTTCCTGATCCTCCAGGCTCAAGACGCTGCCGGCCTGCGACGGGTCTGCCAGGATCATGGTCACGACGAGCTCGGGATCGACCGGCTGCAGTTCCGCTCTCGACTCGGCCTCGAGCCGCGCCACCAGCGCCTGGGCCTCCTCGACCTGCTCCTTGGGGAGGTAGACGAGCCCCCGGCACTCACGCGGGATGGCGTTACGCATCTTCCCGCCGTCCAGGGCGGAGAGCCGCGCGCCGAGTTCCGCCAGCCGCAGCACCACCCGGTTCAGGGTCTTGATCGCGTTGCCGAGCCCCTTGTCGATGTCGAGCCCCGAATGCCCCCCCTTGAGCCCTTTCACCGCGAGCACCGCAGCGACACTCGCGGCCGGCGCCTCCTCGAGCCTGGGGCGCCAGGTGCCGATGCTGTCCCGGCCGCCGGCGCACCCGACGTAGACCGCCCCCTCCTCCTCGGAGTCCAGGTTCAAAAGGGTCCGGCTCTTGACCATCCCCGGGGTGAGGTTGAGCGCCCCGGTGAGTCCGATCTCCTCCTCCACGGTGAAGAGGAACTCGAGTGGGCCGTGCTTTACGTTGCGGTCGGCCAGGACCGCGAGACTCGCCGCCACCCCGACGCCGTTGTCGGCGCCCAGTGTGGTGCCGTTGGCCATGAGGACCGGACCGGAGCGCACCAGCTCGATGGGGTCCTGGAAGAAGTCGTGCACCTTGTCCTGGTTTTTCTCGCAGACCATGTCGAGGTGGGACTGCAGGCAGATCCCCGGCACCGTCTCGCGCCCGGGGGTGGCCGGTTTTCGGACCAGCACGTTGCCGCAGGCGTCCATCTCCGCCTCGAGGCCGAACTGTTCGGCGACCTGGAGGACGAAACGCGCAGCCTGCTGCTCGTGCCGGGAGGGACGCGGAATCCGCGACAGGGCGGCAAAGTAGTGCCAGAACAGCTTGGGCTGCAATCCTGCGATGGCGTTGGACATGGGGGTCTCCTGTAAGGTCCTGGTGTAAAAAATGGCCGGCTCGCCCCTCGCAGCGCCGGGGGGCGAGCGACAGGGGGATGAGACGCGGCTCTAAAAGATACACCAAGAGCCGCGCGAAGAAAAGCCTGCGCACGCCCCTGCGGCCGGACAAACTAAACACTTGTCATCCGGATGCCGAAGAGGTATGAAGATGCATCTTTCCAAAACGCGCGAGATCGCTACCTTGAATCGAGCCTCCCAAAACCACGACGCCCGCCCCTCCCGGCAATCCCGGCCGTTACGCAGCGTCCGCTCTGCGACCGTCGGAGCGCTTTTGGTTGCCCTCTCGTTCAGCGGCGGCTCGATGTGGCTCTTCGAGAGCAAGCGCATCCAGAACCAGCGCCAGTCGGTCACCGAACTCGCCGGCCAAACCTCCTTCGAAATCCAGGAACACCTGAACCGCTCCCTCTCCGCGACCTACGCGCTTGCCGCGGTGATCCGCCAGGAAAACGGCAACCTGACCAACTTCCAGCAACTCGCCCGGGAGATGCTGCAGCTCTACCCCGGGGTGAGCGCGCTCATGATCGCCCCCCAGGGGGTGATCTCCCAGGTGGTGCCGATCCAGGGAAACGAGCGGGCGGTGGGACACAACATCCTCACCGACCCGAAGCGCAACAAGGAGGCCCTGCTCGCCCTATATACCCGCCGGCTCACCCTGGCCGGGCCCTTCCGGCTGATCCAGGGGGGCGAGGCCGTGGTGGGGCGGCTGCCGGTCTACCTGCACGACGCCCGCGGCGAACAGGAGTTCTGGGGCTTCAGCATCGCGCTGATCCGGATCCCGGTCTTTTTGAAGGAGGTCGGCATCAAGCAGATCGCCGGCACTCCCTGCAATTTCGAGATCTCGCGGCTCGACCCCGACCAGGGGGGCCGGGTCACCTTCTTCAGGGCCGGCGCGGCCCTTTCGCACCCCATCAACCAGAAGATCGAGATCCCCAACGGTGAGTGGAGACTGTCGGTGGAGCCGGTCGGGGGGTGGTACCAGCCCCGGGTGATCGCGGCCGAGGTCGCCGTGGTGCTCCTGTTCAGCGGCCTGGTGGCCCTGGCCGTGCACCGGCTGGCCCGGCAGCCTTTGCTCATGCAGCAGATGGTTGACGAGCGAACCCGGGAGCTCTCCGAGACGAACCTCGCCCTGAAGGCGGAGGTGAAGGACCGCGAGCTGGCCCAGGAGGCGCTGGTAGCCTCCGAGCACAAGCTGCGCTCGATCTGCGCCGCACTCACCGACGCCATCCTGATCATCAACTCGCAGGGGCGCTACCTGGAGATCGCCAGCACCAGTTCGGGCCGGCTCTACCGCCCCGCCTCCATGGTCGGGAAAACCGTCTTCGAGATCTTCACCCCGGAACAGGCGGACTTCTTCCTGACCACGATCCGCGAGGCGCTCGCGACCGGGAAGACCGTGCCGGTCGACTACTCGCTGGAGATCGCCGGGGAGGAGGTCTGGTTCGCGGCCAACGTCTCGCCGCTGAGCGCCGATACCGTGGTCTGGGCGGCCCAGGACGTCACCGAGCGCAAGATGGCCGAGGCGGAGCAGCACAGGCTGGAAGAGCAGCTCCTGCATGCCCAGAAACTGGAGAGCCTGGGGGTCCTGGCGGGTGGGATCGCCCACGACTTCAACAACATCCTGATGGCCATCATCGGCAACGCGGACCTCGCCCTGATGCGCGTCGGCGAGACCTCGCCGGCTGCCAAGAACCTGCAGCAGATCGAGCAGGCGGCGGCCCGGGCCGCGGACCTGACCCGGCAGATGCTGGCCTACTCGGGGCGCGGCAAGTTCGTGGTCGAGGCGGTGGATATAAACCGCCTGTTGACCGAGATGCTGCACCTGCTCGAGGTCTCCATCTCGAAGAAGGCCCGGCTGTGCCTGGAACTGGCCGGGAACCTCCCCCCGATCGAGGTGGACGTGACCCAACTGCACCAGGTGGTGATGAACCTGGTCATCAACGCCTCCGAGGCGATCGGCGAGAAAAGCGGCGAGATCGTCGTGAAGACCGGCCTGCTTCCGGCCGAGCATCCGTCGCTTAAGGAAGGGTGGCTCGCCGAGAACCTGGTGCCGGGTCCCTGCGTCTTCCTCGAGGTGAGCGATACCGGTTGTGGCATGGACCCCGAGACCCTGGCCAGGATCTTCGACCCCTTCTTCACCACCAAGTTCACCGGGCGCGGCCTGGGAATGGCGGCGGTCCTGGGGATCGTGCGCGGCCACCACGGCGCCATCAAGGTGGTGAGCGAGCCCGGCGGGGGGAGCCTCTTCAGGGTGGTGCTGCCGGCCTGCGCGAAGCAGGTCGGGGCGGAGGCCCCGGAAGCGGCGGACCAGGAGTGGCGCGGTACGGGGAAGGTGCTCTTGGTGGACGACGAGGAGGCGGTACGCAAGGTGGCGGGGGAGATGCTGGAAGAGTTGGGGTTTATCCCGGTACTCGCCCCGGACGGCCGGGAGGCCTTGGAGCGCTACGGTTGCGAGGCCGGGCTGCGCTGCGTGATATTGGACCTGACCATGCCCCAGATGAGCGGCGAGGAGTGTTTCCAGGAGTTGCGCCGGCTGGACCCGGCTCTACCGGTCTTTCTCTCGAGCGGCTACAGCGAGCAGGAGATAGCGCCGCGTTTCTCGGGGTGCGGCCTGGCGGGCTTCATCCAGAAACCGTACACCCTGACGGCGCTCAGGGCGCAGCTTAGGAAGCTTGGGTGAGGGAGGGGCGGGCCCACGCTCCTTCGTGTGAACGCGCCAAAAGCGAGCCAAGATTCAACGTAACCTAGAACGTAGAACTTAGCACATAGAACGGCATCCGGTTTACTTGGGCCTCGTGGAGCTGATGTCCAGGATGGTCACCACCAGGTCGCCGGCCGGGCGGCGGATGGTCACTTCGTCATCCACCTTCTTCCCCACGAGGGCCTTCCCCACCGGAGAATCCACGCTGATCCTGCCGGCACTCACGTCGAACTCGTCCGGCCCCACCAACTGGTAGCAACGCTCCTCCCCTTCCTCGTCCTCGTAGCTCACCCAGCAACCAAAACTCACCGAGGCCGGGTTGAGCGGCGGGTAGACGACCTTGAGCACCTTGAGCCGGTCCCCCAAGTGCTTCAGCTCCCGGTCGATCTCGCGCAGGCGCTTCTTCGAATAGATGTACTCCGCGTTCTCGGAACGATCCCCTTCGGCGGCCGCGTCGGCCATATTCTTCACCATGTGCGGGCGCTCTTTTTCCCACAGATAGTCGTAACGCTCCTGGAGGCGTCTGCGCCCCTCAGCGCTGATCATGTTGGTCATGGCTGATACTCCTCGGTGTCGAAAACTGCTTTAGTTCTACGTTCTAGGTTCTACGTTCTAGGTTCCAGGTTCCAGGTTCCAGGTTGAAAATTGTGGTACGCGGCATTGGCCTGAAACGAAAGACGCGCAAATACCGGCGCTCTACCGGAAATCACGCGTCTTAAGGGTCCCGCTCACGTTGTCACAGGGGCTGCCGGACAGCGCCCTGCCGGCGTTACTGCAGTGAAGGGGGCTCCTCGGGCGGGGCCGGAGCGGCCGGAACCTGGGGGGCCGCCGGGACCGCCGGGGCGGCCGGCACTGCGGGAGCCGCGGGTTCCTCGGGTGCTGCGGGAGCAGTCGGGACCGGCGGAGCGGCCGGCGGCTCCGCCGGTGCCGCTATCGAGGGGAGCGCAGCGCGTTCCTGCTCCTCTTCCTGCTCCCCCTGGTCCTGGCAGATCTCCTCCTGGGCCAGTTCGAGCACCGACTCGGGCGGTACCGGCTCGTAAACCGGCTCGTGCTCGGGAACGACCTTGCTGAGTTCCCGGCGGTTCTTGTCGAACAGGATGGTCCCCCGAATCCGGTAGCTGGAAACGGCGCAGTCCAGCTCGTAGCTGGTGAACATGTAAGAGACGTTGCTCTGGTTGTACTCCCTGCGGAAGTAGTCCCGGTCCTTGGCGACCGCCTTGACCCAGAAGATGTACACGTTGTCCGGCAAGGCGATGATCGACTTCTGATCGAGGTAGTACCTAAGCTCCTGATCCTCCGCGAAGTTGCTCCAGCGCTCGGCACAAAGAGCGGTACCGCACCAAGCAAGAAGCACAAACGCTGCGAGTGTTATCCTGGCGGCCATGGTTCCCTCCGGACCTGCAGAATTAAAGACGATCATCGCACCGGCACGACGTCGCCATGATAGACGAGTTTTTCCGGCGATGCAACGGTTGGTACGGAGGGGAGCCTTCATTGCCACGGCGTCGAATCTCCTGTCGTACTTTGGCAAGGTTCATCCGTGTTTTGGGAACCACATCCCCCCCTCCCTTGACGGGAGGGGGCCGGGGGGTGGGTGAAGCTGCCATCCAGGATGCCGCGGCACCTTCCCCCTCACCCTCACCCTCCCGCAGGGGAGAAGGGACCCCAGGTGGACGGTTTCCCGGTATTCCCGATGAACCTTCCCAGACGGGGGACGCGCTGCACCCGGGGCACTTCGGGAAGACGTGCGGCAGGTCCCCGTGGCACCCGTTCAGAGGAAGTTACCGGTCCTCGTGCCGGTACTGCTTGATGGAGCGCTCGTAGGTCTTCTTGATTTCGTTGGGGTTCCCGGCCGCGCGGAAGTTGATCAGGTAGCGGACCAGGTAGAAGGTGACGATCAGCACCAGAAGCGACCAGAGGATCCGGTTCAGGATCTGCTGCCGGGTGAGGGGCTCGGGGGCCGGCACCTCGTCGGAGATCTCGTGGACCCGCAGCTCGGCGAGCTTGCGCAGGTGGGCTATCTGGGTCACCGAGATGTGCCGGAAGATCAGGTCGCGGTCCCGCTCGTCCAGCAACACGAAGCGCACACCGGTGGGATAGTAGGCGACGCCGTCCTTCTGGCTGGGGGGCATCACGTGCACCACCTCGACCACCGTCTGGACCCGGCGCAGCGGGCGCATCGGGAGGTGCAACTCCAGGCAGACCAGGCGCTCAGGCGCCAGCGGCCCGGGAAACCGCAGCAGCACCCCGCCGCCCCCCAGGTTGATCTCGGACCAGGGGAGATCCTGCCACTCGAGCTCGAGGAAGGGGCGGTAGCGCGCCTGGTGGGCGGCGATCACCACCTGGTCGTACCCCTGGAACTTCATGTGTTCCAGGTCCCGGCGCTGCTTCCAGTCGTTCTCGATCTCCTGGCGGTCCACCACGGGGAGCAGCGCGTACTTGATACGCATGTTGAGTTCGAGGCGGAAAAACTGGCGCCGCTCCCTCAGGGTAAAACTGCCGAAAAGCTGGACCTTGAGGACCCGCCCCCCCTGGCGCTCGACCACGATCGCCGAGCAGGTGTAAACCTCCTTCTTCACCCAGATGCTGACGTCCAGGATGAAGCCGAGGTCGATGCGCACGTTGGCCGGCAGGACGTCGCGCGAGATCTGCACCCAGAGCTCGTCCTCGCGCCCCTCCTGGATGATCGCCCAGTCCCGGAACACGCCGCCGCCGGAGAGGGGAATGCCGATCTCGATGCGCATGCCGCTACGCAGGTACTCCCGATATGCCGAGTAGTGGTCTTCTTGCATGTTCCGGTTTTCTCGCTCCCTGGCCCTTTAATTTGCTTACACATTAAACTGCAAACCGTGCGTTTTGCAAGGTTTACAGAAAATTTCCCGGTGTTAACCGAGACTTACCCAGGCCCCTGCGCTTGACAACGGCGCCTGCTATGCTATGAAAAAAGACGTTTATTAATGCCAGCAGCAAAAGGGAGAGGTATGAAAAAGGCAGCTTTGGCAGCGATTCTGGCAGTGGCGTTCGCGGCGGTCCAGGCCTACGCGGTTCCGGCAAGCAAGAGCGTGGAGTGGAACACCTCGATGGGAAAGGTGGTCTTCAAGGGTAAGGACCACGCCGGCGAGGGGATCAAGTGCTCCGAGTGCCACCCGAAGATCTTCCCGATGAAGCACCCCGGTGCCGAGATGAAGATGGCCGACATCAACGCCGGCAAGTACTGCGGCGTGTGTCACAACGGCAAGCGGGCCTTCAAACCGGCCGGCAACTGCGCCAAGTGCCACAAGAAGTAAGCTAGAAGTTGAAGATCAAGCCGATCGCGGCTGCTCCAAGTATCGCGGCCATGGGTGCCAGGGTCGTGAACTGGAGCACCGCGAACCCGGCGACGAGCAGGATGAAGTCGCGCGGCTGGGAGAGCGAGGTCCTCCCGAGGTTGTAGGCCGCCGCGAAGACGAGCCCCACCACCGCGGGGAGCACCCCGTCCAGCAGGTCCTTCATGGTGTCGATGCGGCGAAACCTCTCGTAGCGGCTGGAGAGAAAGAGCATGAGCGCGGTGCAGGGGAGAAAGATGCAGGCGGTGGCGACCAGGGCGCCCAGGAAGCCGGCGCACTTGAACCCCGCAAAGGTGGCCAGCATGGCGAGCGGTCCCGGGGTGAGCTGGGAAAGTGCCACGCCGTCCAGGAATTCCCTCAGGGTGAGCCAGTGCAGTTCATCCACCATGATCCGGTGCAAAAGCGGGATCAGCACGTAGCCTCCCCCCACGAATACCACCCCTATCTTGAGAAAGAGCCAGGCAAGTTTGAGAAGCGCCGTCATGAGCGCCTCCTTCCCGAGCGCCACCCCTTGAAGAGCCCCCAGCACCCCGCTGCCAGCAGCACGCTCAAGGCCCCCAGGTGAAAAAACGCCGAAGCGGCAAAGGCACCGGCCATCAAAAGCGCGTTTTCCGGGGTGCGCCCCCGGTGGCGCATCATGCCGACCCCGGCGACCAGGATGAGGGCGATCACCACCGGGTTGGAGCCCGCCAGGGCGGAGTTGAGCTGCGGCAGGTGGTGGAAGCGGAAGTACAAAAACCCGAGCAGGCTCACCAGCAGAAATGAGGGGGCGATGAACGAGGTAGAGGCGACGATCCCGCCCGGGATACCGCGCAGGTAGTAGCCGACGAAGGTGGTGATGTTGAGGGAAAAGGGGCCGAGGATCTGCCCGAAGGCGATGCCGTGCAGGAACTCGTCGTGCTCGATCCAGCGTTTCTCCTGGACGCAGCGGCGCTCCACCAGGGCGACGATGGCCATGCCGCCGCCGAAACCGGTGGCCCCGATCAGGAAGAAGGTGGCGGCGAGTTCCGCGAGGGAAACTTTTGGCGTGCCGGGTTCGCAGGTCATGCCGGTTTTATACAGGAGCGGGGAGCCGGGAGCAAGGAGAAAGGGGAAAGATTTCTGTTGCCCAACGGGGGCAAAACCACTAAAAAGACAGTTCTAGGTTCTATGTTCTAGGTGCTACGTTCCAGGCTCCAGGTTGTCCGGTCAAGCGACCTACAAACCCGCGCGTAGCCGGCGTAGGTTTTCACACACCAATCTGTTATCAACGTAGAACTTAGAACATAGAACGTAGAACTGTTTTTCAGGAGAAGATATGAGCGTTACCAAGCGAAGCGTCTGCCCGTTCGACTGCCCCGATACCTGCGGTCTTTTGATCGAGGTCGAAAACGACCAGGCCGTGAAGGTCTCTGGCGACCCGGAGCACCCCTTCACCCGCGGGACGCTCTGCCCGAAGATGCTTCACTACGAAAAAAGCGTGCACTCGCCGCTTCGACTCACCCAACCGCTCAAGCGCACCGGCGCCAAGGGGAGCGGGGAGTTCACCCCGATCTCCTGGGACGAGGCGATCGCGGAGATCGCCGGACGCTGGCGCGGCATCGTCGAGCGCTTCGGCGCCGAGGCGATCCTCCCCTACTCCTATGCCGGAACCATGGGGGTGGTGCAGCGCAACGCCGGGCACCCCTTCTTCCACCGTTTGGGCGCCTCCCGGCTGAACCGGACCATCTGCTCGCCGGCCAAGGGGGCGGGGTGGCAGGCGGTGATGGGGCGCACCCCGACGCCGCACCCGGATAGCGCCGGCTCGAGCGACCTCCTCATCCTGTGGGGGATCAACGCGGCCGCCACCAGCATCCATTTCCTGCACGCGGTGAAACAGGTGAAGAAAAACGGGGGCCGGGTGCTGCTCATCGACACCTACCGGACCCCCACCGCCTCGAGCGCGGACCGGACCTACCTGGTGCGCCCGGGAAGCGACGGCGCCCTGGCCCTTGGGATCATGCACATCCTCTCCCGCGAGGGGCTCGTGGACCGCGCCTTCCTGGAAGCCGAGGTGCAGGGGTACCCCGAGCTCGAGCGCGAGGTGCTGCCGCGCCACACACCCGAGGAGACCGCACGGCTCACCGGACTTAAGATCGCCGAGATCGAGGAGCTGGCCTTAAGCTTCGGCCGCGCCCGCGCCCCCTTCATCAGGCTGGGAAGCGGCCTGTCCCGCTACGGCAACGGCGCCATGACGGTGCGCACCATCTCCTGCCTGCCGGCCCTGGTGGGAGCCTGGGGGAAACCGGGGGGCGGCATGTTCCCGGACACCTCCACCGGCACCGCCTTCGCGATGGGCGAGATCACCCACGAGGATTTCCAGCGCCAGCCGACCCGTCTCGTCAACATGAACCGGCTGGGGCACGCCCTGAACGAACTCGCCGACCCGCCGGTCATGAGCCTCTACGTCTACCACTCGAACCCGGCCGCGGTCACTCCGGACCAGAACGCCGTCCTCAAGGGGCTCTCCCGCGAGGACCTCTTCACCGTGGTGCACGAGCGCTTCATGACCGACACGGCGCGCTACGCCGACCTGGTGCTGCCGGCCACCTCGTCCCTGGAACACAGCGACATCTACCGCGCCTACGGCACCTACTGCATCCAGCGCGCGCAGGCCGCCATCCCTCCGGTGGGGGAGAGCCGCTCCAACTGGGAGGTCTTCGGCCTGCTCGCCGCGGCCCTTGGTTTCGAGGAGCCGATCTTTAAGGAGACGGCGGACCAGGTGATCGACCGGATCCTCGCGCTCCCCTCCCCGCTGCGCCAGGGGATCGACGAAGCGGCGCTCGCCGAGGGGCGCGCCGTGGAGCTCACCGTGGAACGCAGCGGCGGCTGGCTCACCGATTCCGGGAAGATCGAGATCTTAAACCCGCAGCTGAGCCACCCGCTCCCCGGGTACCTCCCAAGCCACGAGGAAGAGGGGAAACTCCCCTTCCGGCTCATGACGGCCCCCAACCCCTACGCCTTGAACGCGACCTTCTACGAGCAGGAGGAGTTGCGCCGCAAGCAGGGGGGGATGCAGCTCAAGATGAACCCGGCCGACGCCGCGGCCCGCGGGCTGGCAAGCGGCGAGCCGGTCCTCGCCTCCAACGAGTTGGGCGAGGTGACCTTCAGCCTCGAGGTGACCGACCAGGTCCCGACGGGAGTGGTGGTCGCCGAGGGGGTCTGGTGGCTCGACTACGCACCGGGCAAACGCTCCGTGAACGCGCTCACCTCCCAGCGGCTGACCGACGACGGGGAAGGGAGCACCTTCTACGACAACCGGGTCGAGGTGCGGCGCGCCTGATGCTGCCAGATTTTGCTCATGTTTTTGCTTGACAGGCCGAAGAGGGAGGAACTGATCGGCAATTACAGCAAAGGCGAGGGCACTTATGGAAGCGAATAACAAGATCCTTCTGGAGAGCGGCACCAACGAGCTTGAGATCGTGGAGTTCCGGATCGACGAGCGCGACAGCAAGGGGAACGTCATTCCCTGCTTCTTCGGCGTCAACGTGGCGAAGGTCAGGGAGATCATCCGCCTGCCGAACCTGCGCAAGGTGGTCAACGCGAACTCCGCCATCAGCGGGATGATCAAGCTGCGCGACCAGGTCATCACGCTCATCGACCTGTCGCAGGCCCTCAACAAGGATACCGACGGCATCGCCGCCGACCGGGTGATCGTCCTCGAGTTCAACCGGATCATCGTCGGGATCCTGGTGCACTCGGTTTCCCGGATCTACCGGATCTCCTGGGAGAACGTGGAGCCGCCGGTACGCGCGATCCACGATGCCAACATAACCGGCGTGGTCAAGATGGAAGACCGCATCATCCTGATCCTCGACTTCGAGAAGATCATCGGCGAACTCTCCTCCGCGGAGGCGCTGCACACCCCGACCCAGGAGCTCATGCTGGCGCACTCTCCGGTGAACCGCGGCGAGAAAACCATCCTGGTCGCCGACGACTCGAACTTCATCCGCCAAACCATCTGCAGCTCGCTGCGCGAGGCGGGGTACAAGGTGCTGGAAGCGGAGAACGGCGAGGAGGCCTGGGACAAGGTGAACGCGCTCATGAACCAAAGCCGCGAAGAGGGGAGCGGGATCCAAGGCCGGCTCAACCTGATCATCACCGACATCGAGATGCCGCGCATGGACGGCCTGCACCTGACCTCGCTGGTGCGCAAGGAGTCGATGCTGGACCAGATCCCGGTGGTGATCTTCTCCTCGCTGGCCAGCGACGACAACAAGATGAAGTGGAAGGACCTCGGCGCGAGCGACATCCTGACCAAACCCGACCTCCCCAACCTGGTCGAAAAGGCGGACAATCTTGTCCTTTGAGTGGCACCCTGAGCTTTCGGTGATCGTGCCGGTTCTCAACGAATCGGCCGCCCTCCTCCCCTTCCTCGCGGGTCTGGCCCGCCAGGAAGAGGTCCGGTTCGAGGTGATCCTCTCGGACGGGGGGTCCGAGGACGGCAGCGTCCCTCTCGCCGAAAGCCTCGCCAACCGGCTCCCCTTTCCGCTCGGCGTTTTGAGCGGTCCGCGGGGGCGTGCCGGCCAGCTGAACCGCGGGGCCGCCCGGGCCCGGGCCCCCAAGCTTTTATTCCTGCACTGCGACTGCGAGCTCTCCGACCCCCTCGCGCTGCGTAACGCCCTGGACGCCCTCTCCACGGCGCAAGCGCGCGGGGACCGGGTGGCCGGCCGCTTCCGACTCGAGTTCGACGTCCCCGGCCCCGTCCCCCTCCCCTACCGCTACTACGGAGCCAAGGCAACCCTGGACCGCCCCGGATGCACCCACGGCGACCAGGGTTTTCTCATGTCTGCGGAGCTTTTTCGGGAGTTAGGCCCCTTCGACGAGAGCCTCCCGATCATGGAGGACACCTTCCTGGCCGAGCGGCTGCGCCGGACCGGGCGCTGGCTGCTTTTCCCCGGCACCCTGAAGACCTCGCCGCGCCGCTTCCTGAGCGAGGGGCTCCTCCCCCGCCAGACCCTGAACGCCATGATCAGCTGCCTGGCGGCCATCGGGCGGCTGGAACTCATCGAGGAGCTCAAGGGGTGCTACCGCAGCCAGCATGCCGCACACCGCCTGGAGCTCGCCCCGTTTCACCGGACCGTGCGCGCCTGGATCGACCGGCTCCCGGCAAGGGAGCGCCGGGCATTCTGGCTGGAGACCGGGAACTTCGTGCGGCTCAACGCCTGGCAGATCCCGTTTTTCCTGGACGTGGTGCTGGAGACGGCCCGGCCGGGTGCCGGCGGCACCTTCCTGAAGCTGCACGACCGCGTCCTGGCGCGCCTTCTGGACACCGGGCTCGCCGACCGCCTCGCGGCCCGGCTGGTGCGGGTGTGGTTCTGGGCGGCCTGCAAAAACCAGGAGCGTCAGACGCACAACGGCCGGTGAAACCAACTGGGAGTCGGCTGCACCGGCCACTGGAAAGATAAAGGACCTAAAGGAGCTGAAGTGACGAAAGGGACCTAAAAAGGGACCGGGTCCCCAGGCGACAAGGTCAGTGCCTCTCCCCGGCCTCTCCCAGGGTCTCGTCCACCACTATTTTCAGGGTCTCGCGCAGCTCCTCGTCGACGTCCAGGAATTCGACGCCGAACCCCGGCGGCAAACCCGGGTTGACCCGGTTGCCATCCTCGTTGACCCAGGCGATGCGGGCAGAAAGCTCGCGCAGCACCATCTTCGACTCGGGAAGGTAGAGCGCCAGCTTGATCAGCTGCTCTTCACGCACCGGCTCGTGGCTCGCCACGAAGACCCCGCCGTCGCTTATGTCCATCACGTTCCCCCCCACGGAGCTCCCCGCAAAGGCGAACAGGGCCGGGAACTGGCAGGGCACCCGCTCCTCCCGGCGGTCCACCGCGTCGGTGTAGCGGCGCGCCTTTTCCAGGAACTCGCGCCGGTCGATCGGCTTGGTGATGAAGTCGTCGCACCCGGCCTGCCCCGCCCGCTCGCGGTCGCCTTCCCGCCCCGCCGTGGTCACCATGATCACCGGGATGGAGCTTAAGAAGGGATCCGCCTTGAGTTCCTGGCAGCACTCGCAGCCGTCCATGACCGGCATGTTCATGTCGAGAAAGATCAGGTCGGGAGGATCCTTGCGGATCATCTCCAGGGCCAGGGCGCCGTTGAGCGCCGTGAGCACCTCGACGTGCGAGAGTTTCAGGAAGCTCTTCTCCAACTCCAGCACCAGCTTCGTGTCGTCCACCAGCAGAATCTTAGGTTTGGCCACGCTCCGCTCCCTTTGCCGCAAAGATGTTGCTGCCCTACCATCATTAAAGCCCAGACGTCTCAGCCGTCATTAATCTCTCAGGATGCCCGGTTTGTCAAGTCTCCAGGTGGGCGCTGCCGGGCCCGCTGCCGGCAAAACCTGCCCCTTCAGCAGATCACCCGCACGAACCCGCCGAGAGAGCGCAGGGTGAGCGGGGCGACGCCGAAGTAGTCGCCGTCCAACTGGACCGGCTTGTCCCCGGCCACCGTCACCTCGCTCGCCGCGAAGCTGGTGACGAAGCGCCCCGGAACCGGGCGCTTCAAGCCGAGCTTGAGGGCGAGTTTCAGGTAGTTGAGGGGGCCCCCCTCAATGCAGAGGACCTGGAAGCCGGGGCTGAAGAGGTCGGCCTCGGGGGCGAGCAGGAAGTCCCCGCCGTAGCGCGCCGCGTTGCAGACGATGACGCTGTGGCAGACCACGCTGCGCCCGGCGCCGGTCACCTGCAGGGTGCCGCGCTCCCAGCCGCCCGCCACGCGCAACGCCGAGAGGAGGTAGGCCCCCTTCCCCAGGAGCCGTTTTTCGGCAAGGCGCACCCCGCGCACCACCTGGCCGTCCACGCCGACCCCGGCCATCAAGAGGAAGCGGCGCCGCACCCCGGCGCACTCCAGCTCCCCCACGGAGATCGGCCGCGAAACGGCGCGCGCGATGCGCCCGAGGGCGTCCTCAAGCGAGCGGATCTTCAACTCCCGGGCGAGGACGTTGGCGGTCCCCAGCGGGAGCACCCCCAGGGTCGCCACCCCGGGACGCAGGCCGTTGAGGACCCCATTCAGGGTGCCGTCCCCTCCCATGACCAGGATGAGCGGCGCGGCCTCCTCGGCGCAGATCCGGGCGGCAAAACGGGCGGGATCCTCGGCGGAGGCGGTTTCCAGCAACAGGGGATCGAGGCCCGTTTCGCGCAGGGCGGCGAGGGCCAGGTCGAGGGAGGCTTTCGAGAAGCTCCCCGAGGTGGGGTTCACGATAACATGGCAGCGTGGCGGCATTAAGGGCACCCGGTCGGAGAAAGGGGCGCGCGAGGCGCCCCGAGGCTTTGGGTCGGTTGAGGATTTGCGGAGAGGATAGTAAAACAGATGGGGAGTTTGGGGAAGCTCTTTTTGACGGGGGCGGAAAGGGGCGGCTGAAAGCCGGCTACCTAGAGATCGCAGCTTCCCCCTCACCCTCTCCCGCAGGGGGAGAGGGGACTCATGTTGCAACGATCCCGTGGAAGGATCTTCGGGTAACGGTACTGCCGGTATCCTCGGCCAGGCGGTGGATGCGCTGAAGATGCTGCAAAGCCGCCTAGGAGGCTTCGCCCTCACCGCCGCCCTTGGCCGTCTCCTTCTCGTCCGGTTTGCCCAACTTGCGCAGCCGCTCCACCATCGACTTCAGCCGCTCGTTCACCAGGAAGTTCACGCTCCCTTCGGGATAGCTGCCGTCGGGTTGCAGCTCGCCCGCCGGCACCCCGGTCAGGACCTCGATCCCCTGGTCCACGGTCTCGACGCTCCAGATGTGGAACTCTCCGGCCTGGACCGCCTGCACCACCTCGTCGCTCAGCATCAGGTTGCGCTCGTTGATCTTCGGGATCATCACCCCCTGGTCCCCGGTGAGCCCCTTCGCCTTGCAGACCGCAAAGAACCCCTCGACCTTGTAGTTCACCCCGCCGATCGGCTGGATCTGGCCGTGCTGGTTCACCGAGCCGGTCACCGCGATCCCCTGGCGCACCGGGAGCCCGGAGAGCGCCGAAAGGAGCCCGTAGAGCTCGGCAGAGGAGGCGCTGTCCCCCTCGATCCCCTCGTAGGACTGCTCGAAGCAGATCGAGGCGGAGAAGGAGAGCGGCTTGTCCTGGGCGAACTTCCCCCCCAGGTAACCGGTGAGGATCAGCACCCCCTTGTCGTGGATCGGCCCGGAGAGCTTCACCTCGCGCTCGATGTTCACCATCCCGGCGCGCCCGAGGGTCACGCGCACGGTGAGCCGCGAGGGGCGGCCGAAGGTGTAGTCGGCAAGGGTCATGACCGAGAGGCCGTTTATCTGCCCCACCACGCTCCCCTCGGTGTCGCACAGGATGGTGCCGTCGGCCAGGAACTCCTGCAGGCGCTCTTCGAGCCGGTTCGAGCGGTAGGTCTTTTCGTCGAGCGCCTTTTTCACCCACGTGCGGTCCACCAACTCGGCGCCGCCGTTGGTCGCCCAGAAGCTCGCCTCGCGCAACAGGTCGGAGAGCTCCATGAACTGCGTCGAGAGCCGCTCCTGGTCCTCGACCAGCCGTGCCGCGTGCTCGAGGACCGCCGCGACGCCGCTGGGATCGAAGTGCAGGAGCCCCTCCTTGCGGCAGTGGCTCGCCACGAACAGGGCGTAGTCCTGTACCAGCTGCGGGGTCCTTTTGATGTTGGAGTCGAACTCGGCCTTCACCTTGAAGAACTTGCGGTACTCCGGCTCGAGGTAGAAGAGCAGGTAGTAGATCAGGTACGAGCCGATCATGATGATCTTGGCGTGCAGCGGGACCGGCTCGGGCTTGAGCGACACCACGGTCATGAAGCGGTACTGCTCGAGGACGTCCTCGATGCGGATCTCCGAGTTGCGGATGGCGCGCTTCAGAGACTCCCAGGCAAAGGGGTTGATCAGCACCTCCCGGGCGTCCACGATGAGGTAGCCGCCGTTGGCACGGTGCAGCGCCCCCGGCTTGATCAGGGTGAAGTTGGTGGTGGCCACCCCTCCCACCTGCATGATGTTCTCGATGCGGCCGAAAAGGTTGTTGTAGGTGGGGTTGGTCTCGGAGACGATGGGGGCGCCGCGGTCGGGGTCGTTCTCGACCAGGACGTTCACCTGGTAGCGCTCGAAGGTCGGCTCCTGCCGGGGGAGCTTGAGCCCCGGGATCTGCGGGGGAGGGACCTGGGGCTTGAAGTCCTCCAGGTTCAAAAGGAGGTCCTCCTGCACGCTCTCCAGGTAGGCGAGGACCTTCTGGAAGCCGGCGTACTTCTCCTTGAGCGGGTTTAAGTGGTGCCCCACCGCGGAGAGCCCCAACTCCCGGTCCAGCTGGGCCAGGGCGTCCCTGAGCGCCTTCTCGTTCTCGCGCACCTGGCGCAAGACGTCGTTTAACTTCTCGGTGAGCTCGCGCCCCAGGTTATCGACCCGCTCGCGCTCCTCGGGCTCGAGGGAATCGTACTCCTCCTGGGTGAAGTTGCGCCCCTCCTTCTGGGGGACGATGACCAGCCCCGACACGGTGCGCTGCAGGGCGAACCCCTGCTCGCCGGCCTCCTTCTCGAGATCGGCGAACATCTCGCCGTTTTTCTCCTGGAAGGTCTCGATGATGGCGACCCGGTTGGTCTCGTACTCCTTGCTCTCCAGGGCGGTGGGGATATTCACCCTCACGTAGTCCAACAGCTCGCGCAGGTCCGCGGCCAGCTCGCCCCCCTTCCCCGCCGGAAGGGGGAGGGCGATCGGGGAGTCCGGGTTGTCGAAGTTGTGCACGTAGCACCAGTCGCTGGGGGGAGGCTCTTCCTTCGCCTTGCGCCGGAGCATGCTGCAGATGGTGGAGCTGCGGCCGGTGCCGGGCTCGCCGGCCAGGTAGAGGTTGAACCCGTTGTTGGTCATCCCCAGGCCGAACTCGATGGCGGCCAGCGCCCGCTCCTGACCGATGCTCCCTTCGAGGTTGGTGAACTCTTCGGTGGACGTGAAGCGGAACTGGGCGGGATCGCATACCCAGCACAGTCTCTCTACGGGAACCAGGCGATCGGATGCAGCCATGCGAGCCTCCTTGGCAAAAGCGGTGGTGAGGTCGTCGAAAGATCAGCAGTGCGGCAGCCGCCGGTCCAGGTGGACCGGGAAGCGCTCCCGCACCAGGTCCCGGACCTTCTCGACGCAGAGCGTCTCGCCCCGCTCGCGGGAGAGCGAGGTGATGCGGCAGCCGGGCATGCCGCAGGGGTTGATCCGGTCGAAGGCCGAGGTATCGGAGCCGACGTTGAGGCAAAACCCGTGCATGGAGACCCAGCGCCTGACCCCCACCCCGATGGCGGCGATTTTGCCGCTCTCGGTCCAGACGCCGGTCCTGCCGGCAATCGGGAAGCTCGGCACCTGAAGCTCCGCGCAGATCTCGACCAGGAACTCCTCCAGAAAGCGCAGGTAGCGGTGCAGGTCCTTGCCACGGCTGGCCAGGTCGAGCATCGGGTAGCCGACCAGCTGCCCCGGGCCGTGGTAGGTGACGTCGCCGCCGCGGTTCACCCGGACAGCCTCGACCCCGGGGTCGAGCACGTTTTCGAGATCGCCCCCGCTCCCCACGGTGTAGACCGGTCTGTGCTCCAAAAGAAGCAGCGTCTCCGCCCCTTGTTCCCTTACCCGGGCGACGCACAGCTCTTGGATGTCCAGGGCCTCGGAGTACCCGATCAACCCGAGATTTCTCATGATCATGCTAAAGGTCCTGCCTTTGATGGGAAAAAGTGTCGCACCGCACGGGAAAGGGACGGGAGGACACGGGGTTTTACGGGGGTGCCGGCGCGTGGCCTTACCAGCCGCCCACCGGGCTAGGCAATTCTAACACACCGACATGACAAAGGGGATTCGGGGCGGCAAAAAAATGGTGTCTTGCCTGCCCCGGATCCCCGGTCTGGATCCTGCCTCCCCCTTTGCGGGGGGGCAGCTATGTGGTTGCGAGCAAAAATCTCATGAAGCGGTGCAGCCTTAGCCGTGGATCGCCCGTTTCTCCACGTCGAGGGCCGCCTCCTTGAGCGCCTCGGAGAGGGTGGGATGGGCGTGCACGGTGAGCATGATGTCCTCGGCGCTCCCGCCGAAGCTCATCACGGTGACCGCCTCGGCGATCATGTCCGAGGCGCGCGGCCCGAAGATGTGGATCCCCAAAACGCGCCCCCCCTCGGCCTCGGCGATCACCTTCACGAACCCCTCGGTCTCGTCCATGCACTTGGCGCGGCCGTTACCCATGAAGGTGAACTTGCCGACCCGGTAGGCCACCCCCTCTTCCTTCAGGGCCTCTTCGGTCTTCCCGACCGAGGCGGCCTCGGGCCAGGTGTAGCAGACCCCCGGGATGCAGCCGTAGTCGACGAGGCTCGGCTCTCCGTGCATCCGCTCCAGGCAGACCGCCCCCTCCTCCATCGCCTTGTGGGCCAGCATGGGGCCAAAGATCAGGTCGCCGATGGCGTAGATGCCGGGGACGTTGGTCTGGTAGTTCTCGTCCACCAGGATCTTGCCGCGCTCCAGCTTGACGCCGAGCTCCTCGAGCCCGAGCCCCGCCGAGAGCGGCCGGCGCCCCACGGCCACCAGCACCCGGTCGCAGACCACCTCCTGGGTTCCCCCCTCGACCTCGACCCGGGCCGCCAGGCGCCCGTCGCGCTCCTCGACGCCGGCCACCTTGGCCCCCAGGAGGAAGCTCATCCCCTGTTTCTTGAGGGAGCGCAACAGCCCATCGGCCACCTGACCGTCGCTTCCCGGGACCAGGCGCGGCAGCATCTCGGCCACGGTCACCTTGGCCCCGAGCCTGAGCCATACCGAGCCGAGCTCCAGCCCGATGTAGCCGCCCCCCACCACCAGGAGGTGTTCGGGGACCTCGGGGAAGCTCAGGGCCTCGCGGGCGCTCACCACCCGGTTGCCGTCGAACTTGAGGGTGGGGAGTTCCACCGCCTCGCTCCCGGTCGCCACCAGGACCTTCCGGGCGCTTAACCGCACCGCGTTGGCCCCCTCCACCTCGACCTGGTGCAGGCCGTCGGCACCTGGTTTCACAAGCTTCGCCGTCCCCGAAAAGCTCGCGATCTTGTTCTTCTTGAACAGGTAGGCGATCCCGTCGGTGAGTTTCTTCACCACGTCGTCCTTGCGGGCCATGAGCGTCGCCAGGTTGAGCTTAGGCTCGGGGATCTCGATGCCGTGGGCGGCGAAGCGGTGCCGGGCCAGGTGGAACAGCTCGCTCGAGTCGAGGAGCGCCTTGGAGGGGATGCACCCCTCGTTCAGGCAGACCCCGCCCAGGGTGGCGCGTTTCTCCACCACCGCCACCTTCAAGCCGAGCTGGGCGCCCCGTATCGCCGCCACGTAACCGCCGGGTCCCGCCCCGATTACGATGATGTCAAAGGTCTCTTCTGCCATATAGTCTCCTTTCCTTGTTCCACTTGTAGGGTGCCTGCAAACCGCGTCCCCCTCCCGTCAAGGGAGGGGGGGCTGTGGTTCCCGGTTTAGCTAAGACACCAACTTCCTGACCGGAAGGGTACGCGGTGTGCTTTCTTAGAGCAGCATCTCCTCGGGCCCCTCGATGAACTCCTTGACCTTTTTCAGGAAGCCGACCGCCCCCTTGCCGTCCACGATGCGGTGGTCGTAGGAGAGGGCCAGGTTCATCATGGGGCGGATCACGATCTGCCCGTCACGCACCACGGCGCGCTCCTGGATGGCGTGCATGCCGAGCACCCCGCTCTGCGGCGGGTTGAGGATCGGCGTGGAGAGGAGCGAGCCGTAGACGCCGCCGTTGGAGATGGTGAAGGTCCCCCCCTCCAGGTCGGCCAGGGCCAGGGTGTTGGTGCGCACCTTGTCGGCGAACCCGGCGATGGCCCGCTCGATCTCGGCGAGCCCCATGGTCTCGGCGCTGCGCAGCACCGGCACCACGAGCCCCTTTTCGCCCCCCACCGCCACGCCGATGTCGCAGAAGTTGTGGTAGACGATGTCGTCCCCCTCGATGCTCGCGTTCACCTCGGGGAACTCGGCAAGTGCCAGGCAGCAGGCCCGGACGAAGATCGACATGAAGCCCAACTTCACCTGGTAGCGCTTGAGGAAGTAGTCGCCGAACTTCTGGCGCAGGGCGAGCACCTCGCTCATGTCCGCCTCGTTGAAGGTGGTGAGCATGGCGGTGTTCTGGCGCACCGAGACCAGGCGCTGGGCGATCCTTTTGCGGATCGGGGTCATCGGTTTGCGGACGATGCGCTCCGCTGAGTCGGCTCCCTTTTGGGGCAGCGCCGGAGCGGCCTGGGGAGCGGCCGCCGGGGCTGCGGGAGCCGCTGCCGGCTGAGCGGCCTGCGCCGGCCGGGGTGCCGGGGCCGGCTGCGCCGCCTGAGGTGCCGGGGCCGGCTGCGCCGCCTGAGGTGCCGGGGCCGGCTGCGCCACCTGAGGTGCCGCCGGGCGCGCCGCCAGGAGGTCGTCGTTGGTGAGCCGGCCGCCGCGGCCGGTCCCCTTCACGTCCTTGGGCTCGACCCCCATCTCGCGGGCGAGCTTGCGCCCCGAGGGGGACATGGGGGGCGTCTGTCCCGGCACGGCCGGCGCTTCCGCCTGGGCCGGCGGTTGTTGCGCCTGGGCCGGCTGTTCCGCCCCTGCCTCCAGGGTGCCGATCACCGTGCCGATCTTGACCGTCTCCCCCTCCGGGACCGTGATCTTCAGGACTCCCTCGCCTTCCGCTACCACCTCGAGGGTCACCTTGTCGGTCTCTATCTCGAAGAGCGGCTCGTCGCGCGAAACGCGCTCGCCCGACTTTTTCAGCCACTTGGCGATGAGCGCCTCGAAAACGGACTCGCCTACTGCCGGCACCTTTATTTCCATATGCTCCCCCTGCCCTTCATGCGTTGATCTGTGAGCCCGCTCCGGGGCCGTGTGCCGCAAAAATCCTGGAGACGGGCGTCGATACGTGTGGTGTGCCGGACACAGCGACGGGGTGAGAGGCTCCTCCCACCCCACTCCCTGCCGTGCCAGGACCGGCTGCTGTCCCCCTTAGGGAAGCTGCAGCGCCTCGGTCACGATGCGGTGCTGCTCCACGCGGTCCAGGCGGTGCGAACCCGAGGCGGGCGCGGCGGCGTCGGGCCGCCCGACGTACTCCGGCTCCTGCCCCAAAAGCTCGGCCAGCTGGTTGCGCAGCGAGCGCCAGGCCCCCATGTTGCGGGGCTCCTCCTGGACCCACCTGAAGCGGGCGCCGGCCGGGTAGCGCTGGAGAGCATCCTTCAGCTGGTCCGCGGCCAGCGGGTAGAGCTGCTCCACCCGGACCAGCGCGACCCCCTTGGTCCCGTCCTTCTGCAGCTGTTCCAGGAGGTCGTAGTAGATCTTGCCGGTGCAGATGAGCACCTGGCGCACCTCTGCACCGGCGGGATCGGAGATCACTTCCTTAAAGCCGCCGGAGGCGAGGTCGCTTAAGCTCGAGACGCACAGCGGGTGCCGCAAAAGGCTCTTCGGGGTGAAGAGCACCAGCGGCTTGCGGAACTTCTGCAGCATCTGGCGCCTTAAGACGTGGAAGAGCTGGGCCGGGGTGCTCGGGTAGACGATCTGCAGGTTCTCGCCGGCCGCCTGGGCCAGGAAGCGTTCGATGCGCGCGCTGGAGTGCTCGGCCCCCTGCCCCTCGTAGCCGTGCGGCAGCATGAGCACGAGCCCGCTGCAGCGCTCCCACTTGGCCTCGCCGCCGGAGACGAACTGGTCCAGGATCACCTGGGCACCGTTCACGAAGTCGCCGTACTGGGCCTCCCAGATGGTGAGCGCCTCCGGGGCCTCCAGGGAGTAACCGTACTCGAACCCGAGCACCGAGAACTCGGCGAGCATGCTGTCGTAGGCGCGGAACCAGGCGCCGTTTTTGGCGACGGTCTCAAGCGGCAGGTACTCCTTGCCGTCCACCTGGTCGCGCAACACGGCGTGGCGGTGGCTGAAGGTGCCGCGCCTGACGTCCTGCCCCGAGATGCGCACCGGGAACCCCTGGTCGAGAAGCGTCGCGAAGGCGAGGGTCTCCACGTTCCCCCAGTCGAGGGCGCCGCCGTTTAGGACCGCCTCGCGGCGCTTGGCCAAAAGGGCCGCCACCTTGGGGTGCGGGGTGAAGCCTTCGGGAAGCAGGCTCAGCTTGCCGGAGATTTCCTGCAGGGTGGCCGGGGCCACGGCGGTCGCCGCCGGTTCCTTGACCGGCCCCGGCTTGCGTCCCGTCCAGCGGGCCAGGAAGGCGGACTCCATGGGGACCGGTCCGCGCTCGCTCGCCCCCTGGATCTCGGCCAAGACCTGGTCCTCGATCGCCTTCAGCTCCTCGGCGTTGAAGCCGGCGTCCTCGAGCTCGGCCTGGTAGATGGCGTGCAGCTGCGGGCGCAGCTTGATCCGCTCGTACATGAGCGGCTGGGTGAAGTAGGGCTCGTCCCCCTCGTTGTGGCCGTGCCGGCGGTAGCAGATGATCTCGACCACCACGTCCTTGCGGTAGGCGTCGCGGTAGGCGAGCGCCAGCTCGGTGGCGTGCAGGACCGCCTCGGGGTCGTCGCCGTAGACGTGGAACACCGGCACCCGCACCATCTTCGCCACGTCGGTGGCGTAGAGGCTGGAGCGGGCGTCCTTGGGGGCCGTGGTGAAGCCGATCTGGTTGTTGACCACGATGTGCAGCGTGCCGCCGGTACGGTACCCCTCCAGCTGGGAGAGGTTGAGGGTCTCGGCCACCACCCCCTGTCCGGCGAAGGCGGCGTCGCCGTGGATCAGGACCGGGAGCACCCGCGCCTCCCCATCGTTCCCCATCCGGTCCTGCTTGGCCCGGGTTTTCCCCTCCACCACGGGGTCGATCGCCTCGAGGTGGCTCGGGTTGGCCGCCATGGAGAGGTGGATGCCCCGGCCGTCGGCCATGGCGAGGTCGGCGGAGAACCCCTTGTGGTACTTCACGTCCCCCTCGCCCACCACGCCGTACTCGGCGTTGTCGGCAAACTCGGCAAACATGTTTTCCATCGGCATCCCGAAGATGTTCACCAGGACGTTCAGGCGCCCGCGGTGCGGCATGCCGAGCACGATGTCGGTCATCCCCAGCGCCGCCGCCGTGCGCACGGCCACGTCGAGCATCGGGATGAGCACGTCACCCCCCTCGAGGGAGAACCTCGTTTGCCCCGGGAACTTCTTCTGCAGCTGCCGCTCGAAAAGTGCCGCCTCCTTGAGCTTTTTCAGGATGCGCAGCCGCTCCTCGGCCTGGTAGGTCCCACGATTTCCGGTGGGTTCCATCCGGTCGATCAACCACTGCCGTTCTACCGGGTCCTGGATGTGCATGAACTCGACGCCGATGGAGCCGCAGTAGGTGGAGCGCAAGACCTGCAGGATCTCCTTCAGGGAGGCCGTTTGTTTCATGAAACGGCGGGTGTGGAAGGTCTTATCGAGGTCGGAGAACTCGAGGTCGAAGGCGGAAAGTGCCAAAAGGGGGTGATCGATCTGGCAGGGGGAGAGGGGATCGGTGCAGGCGAGCAGGTGTCCGATGTCCCGATAGCGGTAGATGAGCGACTGTACCGCGGAGTGTTTCAGCGCGTCACCGGTGGCTAACTCCCCGTGAACAGGGGCCTCGGCCCCGGCGCCGCCGAGATCGAATCCGGTGAAGAACGCGCGCCACTCCTCGGAGAGGTTTTCCGGTTGCTGTTTCCAAAGCTTGTACTGATTCTCGATCCAGAAGGGGCTCACATTGTCCAGCAGACCCATTCGCACGCTCCTTTTTTCATGAATGTGGGAAGTGTAGCAGACGGGTAGAAGCTTTCAACTCCTTGAGGAGCGTGGATAACGGCGTACCAAAACCCGCTCCAGGGTGATCATCCCCCCGTCCATCATCTCTTCGGCACGGGGGAGCACCGCCTCCAGGCGTTCCTTCGAGTCGACCACCTCGAGGACCATGGGGAGCTCGCTGGAGAGGCGCAGGAGCCGGTCGGAGTGGTAGGTGTGGTGGGCGCCGAAACCGGCAACCCCGCGCAGAACCGTGGCTCCGTGGAACCCTTCGCTGCGGAAGAGTTCCACGAGCGCCTCGTAGAGCGGGAGGTGACCGTGGCGGTCGTTCTCGCCGATGTAGATCCTGAGCAGCGCCTGTTCTTCGAGATCGTTGTGGTCCATGCCGCGTTCACTCCCGGCGCGCCGGAGCTGGAACCGCCCGCCGCACCACTATTATTTTTGTTCCATCTGCGCTTCGGGGAAAGCGCCTCACAGGGCCCGGGCCGCGGCGATACCGAGCCAGGTGCAGGCCAGGCAGGCGACCACGCTCAAAAGGATGTTGCCGAAGGCGCTTACCAGAGCCCCTTCCTCGATGAGCCGGAAGGTCTCGAAACTGAAGGTGGAGAAGGTGGTGAGTCCGCCCAAAAACCCTATGGTGAGCGCGGTGCGCAGGGTGGGCGGGACCAGCACGCTGCGGATCGAGAACTCCATGATGAGGCCGATGAGGAAGGCGCCGATCACGTTGACGGCGAAGGTGCCATAGGGGAGGGCCCGGCCGCAGAGGTCGTAGACCCAGCCGGAGAGGAAATAACGGGCGAGACAGCCGAGGGCGCCGAAGAGGGCTATGGAAAGGATCTGCTCCATGCTAAGCGCGTGCTCCGCGGACGGCCTAGAAGGTCCAGCCGAGGTTGAGGCCGACCAGGTCGGAGGTGGATTCGGGCTGTAAAAAGCCATTTTTGAGCGGGGAGGCGCCGAAGCGGAACCCCTCGTAGCTTACGGTCGCCCGGAAGCCGCGGTAACGGAGGCCGGCTTCGGCGAAGGGACTTATAAGCCCTTCGGGGCTGAAGGTGGTGGGACCGACGCCCTTCAGCTTCACGTAGTTGCTGGTCACAAAGGGGTACTTGGCGCCGGCCTCGGTGGTGACCTCGACCCCAGGGGAGGCCTGGAAGCTCCCCCGCCCCCCCAGCTTCAGGTAGCCGGTCTGCCAGTATTCGGTGTACCCCTGGGAAGGCTGGCCGTTGGCCGAGGTGGCATCCTGCAGTCCCCGAAACCACCAGCGGTAGCCAAGCGAGGTGAACGGCTCCAGCGCCCAGCGGTCGCCGTCGTGACGCCACCCCGCGCCGAGTTCGTGCCGGCTGCCGAAATAGCTCACCTGGGTCTTGACCGGGATCTGTTCCTGGGTCTCGCCGTCGTAGTCGACATACCCCCCGAAAAGTTCGTGCCGCGACTCGATGCGCACGGAGTGCTGCGCGTGCCGGTACACCGGGAAGGCGAAGTCCAGCCCCCCCGCGAAGAGTGGGCCGCTCTCCTTGAGAAGCCGCCTCCCGGCGTGGTACTCGCGCCAGGAGAAGTACTGCGCGGACAGGTACGGGGTGAATTCCGGACCCGCCGCGCAGGCGCTCTCAAGCCAGCCGGCCAACAACACGAACACGATGCCGATTCTGAAGAACAAGCCGGTCGTACCCCTCACTACTCGTTTTCTTCTTTCTTCTTGCGCGGCGCCCGGGGCTTTTTGGCCTTGGGCTCGCCGGCTTCAGCCTCGGCTGCGGGCGCTTGAGGAGCCGCGGCGGGTGCCTTGGACCTGGCGGCGCGCTTCTTCGCTGCGGGCGCCTCGGCTGCCGGGGCGGCTGCGGCAGCCGGAGCAGCCTCCCCCTGGGGCGCCTTCTCGGCCTTTTGAGCCCTGGGCGCTTTGGCCGCCTTGGGAGCCTGCGCCTTTTCCTTTTTGACAGCCGGCGGGGCGGGCTCCGCCGGAGCCGCCGCAGCGGCCGGGGCCTCGGCGGGGATTGCCTCCTTGGCCTGCTTCGGGGTCTTGGCCTTCGGCGCGCCGCGTTTCTTTGCGGCGCTGACCGGAGCCGGTTCGCCGGCCTCGGCTGCCGGTGCCGGCTGGGGAGCGGCCGGCTGGGCCTCGGGAGCGGGTTCCGCTGCACCTTTGGCCTTGCGGCGCGGACGGGCGGGCTTGCCCGCAACGGCCTCGGCCGCAGCCGCGGCGGGGTGCGCTGCAGCCTCCGGCTCGGCGTGAGCCTCGGCTGCCGTTACC
Source organism: Geomonas silvestris (assembly GCF_014193515.1). Classification (GTDB taxonomy): domain Bacteria; phylum Desulfobacterota; class Desulfuromonadia; order Geobacterales; family Geobacteraceae; genus Geomonas; species Geomonas silvestris. The sequence goes on from NZ_BLXX01000013.1 coordinate 99,785, forward strand.
CCGGATTCGGCGTGGGGTGCCTCGCCGGCGGCCTTTTTCTTGCGGCGCGGGCGCTTCTTGGCCTGGGCTTCCCCGGGCTCCTGGCCGGCGGCCGCTTCCGCGCCGGCACTGGGCGCCTCGGCCGGCGCCGCGGGCTCGGCCGCAGCGTCTGCTTCCGAAAGACCCGCAGCCTCGTGCCCCGCCTCGTGCGACTTGCCGCGCCGTCTCTTGCGCCGCCGCTTCTTCTTCCCTTCGGAATGCGCCTCGCCTGCGAGTGCCTCGTGCCCTTCGGCCTCAGGCGCCTCGTCGCCAGCCTCGACGCCGGCCTCGGCGGCGGGTGACCCATCGGCGGCTGCCAGCGCGAGCACCGTCTCGACGGTCGACTCGCCGGCTTGAGCAGCGGCTTCGGCCGCTCCCCCCTTGCGCTTGCGCTTGCGGCGGCGCTTCTTCTTGTGTTCCTCGTGTTCCCCCTCGATAGACGGGAGCGCCTCGAGTTCCTCTTGGGCACCTTCCGAAGCGGAAAGCGCCTCCTCGAGTGCCGGCGGGGTCTCCAGCGCGCTCTCCAGGACCGCTTCGGGTTCGGCCTGGGCCTTCCCCTTTTTCTTCTTCTTTTTGCGCCCGTCTCCGGCCTCAGCCTGGGCAGCCTCTTCCTTGGCGAAGCGCGGCGCAGCTTTCTCGGCGAACTCCTCCTGGGGGACCTTCTCGCGCTTGACCAGTTCGAGCTCCATCTGGTTCAGGAGGTAGGAGGGCTTCCCCTTCACCGTCACCTCGATGTCGTAATCGCTCTCGATCTGGGAGAGCTCATGGCGCTTGCGGTTCAAGAGGTAGTAGGCGACCTCCAAGGGCAGGCTCCCCACCACCTCGCCGATGGTCCCCTTGGCGGCGGCCGCGTGCACCTTGCGCAGGAAGGAGAGCGCCATCGCCTCGACCGACTTCACCTTGCCGCGCCCGTCGCAGTGCGGGCACTCCAGCGTGCTCGCCTGGTTCAGGGTCTGGCGGATGCGCTGGCGGGACATCTCCAGGAGGCCGAACTCGGAGATCCGGGAGACGTTCACCCGGGCCTTGTCGGCCTTGAGCGCGCTCTTGAGCGTCTTCTCGACCTCGGCGTTGTGCTTTCTATCGCGCATGTCGATGAAGTCGATGACGATGAGACCGCCCAGGTCGCGCAGCCTAAGCTGACGGGCGGCCTCCTCGGCCGCTTCCAGGTTGGTCTTGAAGGCGGTGTCCTCGACCCCCTTCTCGCCGGTGGACTTCCCGGAGTTGACGTCGATGGAGACCAGGGCTTCGGTGGGCTCGATGAAGATGGAACCGCCCGACTTAAGCGGCACCTTCTTCTCGTAGATCAGGTCGATCTGCTCCTCGAGCTGGTAGCGGGAGAAGATGGGGCGTTTTTCCTGGTGCATCTTGACCAGTTTCTCGAACTTGGGGTCGATCTCCTTCAGACAGTCGCGGACGTCCTTGAAGACCTCCTTGCTGTCCACCAGCACCTCGTCGATATCGGCCGAGAAGTAGTCGCGGATGGTGCGGATGATGAGCGCGGACTCCTGGTAGATCATCCCGGCCCCCTTCATGGCCGCCCCCTTCTCGCGCACCCCTTCGTAGAGGGCGATCAGGTTGTCCAGGTCCTTTTGCAGCTCATCGCGGGTGCGCCCCATCGCCTCGGTGCGGATGATGTAGCCGTACCCCTCGGGGATGGTCATCTCCGCGATGATCTCCTTGAGTTTCCTGCGCTCCCCCTCGCTCTCCACCTTGCGGGAGATGCCGGCTGAGTCGCTCCCCGGCATGAGCACCATGTAGCGCCCCGGAAGCGAGACGTAGGTGGTGAGCGCGGACCCCTTGTTGTCGCGCTCCCCCTTCTCGACCTGCAGCACCAGCTCCTGGCCGCGCCTCAAGACCTCCTGGATGCGGGGGCGGCGGTGCCGCTGGTCCTCCGGGATGTCCTCGCGCCACTTCCAGTTCTCCGGGTGCAGCTCGCCCATCTGCAAAAAGCCGAGCTTTTTGAGCCCGACGTCCACGAAGGCCGCCTGCAGCCCCGGTTCCACGCGCACCACCACACCCTTGTAGATGTTGCCGCGGATCTGTTCATTGCCGGCGATCTCGACATCCAGATCGACCAGGCGTCCGTCCTCCACGATCGCTACCCGGGCTTCTTCGGCGTGCAGCGCGTTGATCAGCATCTTTTTCGACATAGGTTTCTTGTTCCTTTCCTTGGGGGCTCCCCGCGCCGCGAAGCGGTGTTCATCCGCGCGCTCTGGCCCCGAGATGGTATTTCCTGACCAGCGTTCGGTTCGCCCTCGAAAGTCGTCCTCATGAAGAGGCCGGACTCCCCCTTCCCGCCCCGGCTCTCTTTTCGAGAGGGTGCCTGGGAGCGAAATCCGCGAGCCAGTCAGTCAATTCGTGATGCCGGCGCTCCGGATGAAGCGCCGGGTGCTTCTATATGCAGCCCCTACCCAGGGGTTGTCATAGCTAATGAAAACCGAGTGATTATAACAGAGTTTATCTCAGTAGCACATAAAAAAGAACAGGTTACGCATACCAGCGTAGCATTTGGAGCGAAAGCGCGCCACATTCATTGGTGCACCGGCCCGACACGATGCAACGTTGTTTCATAATTTCAGCAAGTTAGCCGAGCGACCGGGAGGGGCGTTTCCCGCAGGGAGCAAACGGCCGTTTTTTTGCCACGGAGACGCTGAGGACACGGAGAGCGCAACCGAAACGACGACCTATTCGCCCCCCTCACCCTCTGCAGCGGGAACGGTATCTTCGGGAGAAAGTACCGGCCACTCTAATTATGATTTTGTGCCGCTGGGCTTTTATGGTATTTTGCCGGCGTTCTGCAGTGAAAGAGGAAAGCCCATGCCCGACATCCGGATCGACACCAGCCCGCTTAACACGATCTACCTGGAGATGGGTGCCGCGGTGCAGGATTCGCAGCGGCTCGAGCTCTACATCACCTTCATCGTCACCCTGCTCGTCGAGTTAAGCGGCGGGACCCTGAGCGAGCGCGAGTTCAGCGGCTACATGGAGAACCTGGGGGCCCAGACCCTGGGCCGGCTCATCGAGGAGATCAAGCAGAAGGTGGGGTTCACCGACCAGGCGGTGCAGACCCTGCGCAAGGCCCTCAGGGCGCGCAACTTCCTGATCCACCGCTTCTACAACGACCGCTCGGACCTCCTCTTCACCCAGCCGGGGAGGGAGCAGGCGCTCGGCGAGATCCGGGAGAAGCGCCAGCAGATCAACGACGCCAATACCATGCTCGATCCGGTGATGAACGACCTGGTCCGCCTGAAGGGGATCGACATCGACCAGTTCCGCTACGAAGCGATGAGCCGGTTCGAGAACTAAAGGAGCACCATGACAGCAGCCCGCCAGCGCACCCCGCGCCCCCGGTCCGCGGCACTCCTCGTAGCGGCACTCCTCGCCCTTCCCGAAAGTTCCTGGGGGATCCAGGTGCGCGAATTCCAGAACGTGGGGGCGGTGGCGCACGTGATCCAGCTCTCGGTCGCGCCGGTCTTCCTGCTCACCGCCATCGGCACCATGCTGAGCGTGATGACCAGCCGCCTGGGGCGGATCATCGACCGGGCACGGGTGCTGGAGGGGAAACTGGAGAACGCGCCGGACCACTCGGTGCCGCACCTGCACGCCTACCTCGCCACCCTGTCGCGCCGCGCCGACCTGATCGGGCGGGCCATCACCCTGTGCACCTGCACCGCCGTGGTGGTCTGCAGCGTGATCGCCCTGTTGTTCATCGGCGACTTCCTGCGCTACGACATGTCGCTCCCCGTGGCGCTTATGTTCATCCTGGGGATGATCCTGTTCGTAGCCGGGCTCTTGAGTTTCCTGCGCGAGATCTTCATCGCCAAGGCGAGCCTCAAGATCGGCCCGGGCACCCTGCGCCACGGCGCCAACGGAGGCGCTTAAGCCGCCTCACCTGAGGAGGTGTCTATGCAGCACCCCGCAGCCGGCAGTTTCCCCGTCTTCGACAGCCACTTCCACATCGTCGACCGCCGCTTCCCGCTGGTTCCCAACCAGGGGTACCTCCCCGACGACTTCACCTGCGCGGACTACCTCCGGCGCACGGCCGGCCTCAACCTCGTGGGAGGCGCCGTCGTCTCCGGATCCTTCCAGGCGCTCGACCAGGCCTACCTTGTGGATGCCCTGGCCACGCTCGGCCCCGCCTTTGTCGGGGTGACCCAGCTGCCGGCTTCGGTGAGCGACGAGGAGCTGAGGCGCCTGGACCAGGCGGGTGTGCGGGCGGTCCGTTTCAACGTGAAGCGCGGCGGGTCGGAAGGGGTGGAGCACCTGGAGCGGATGGCCTTCAGGGTCCACGAACTGGTGGGGTGGCACGTGGAGCTCTACATCGATGCGCGCGACGTGGACGACCTGGCGGCGACCCTGGCGGGGCTGCCGGCGGTGAGCATCGACCACCTGGGGCTCTCCCGTGAGGGGTTTCCCACCCTTTTGAAGCTGGCGGAGCAGGGGGTGCGGGTCAAGGCGACGGGGTTCGGGCGGGTCGATTTCGAGGTGAAGAGCGCGCTGAGGGAACTCGCCGCGGCGAACCCCGACGCGCTCATGTTCGGCACCGACCTCCCCTCGACCCGGGCGCCGCGCCCCTACCAGGACCGCGACCTGGAGACCGTGATCGAGGCGCTGGGGGAAGAGCTGGCCCGCAAGGCCCTGGCCCACAACGCCCTCGAGTTCTACCGCCCCCGGCAGCGCGCCGCCTGATCCTCTTTTGCTCCGGCTCCTCGTTTTACCCTTCCCGGGCACGTTTCCCGGGGGGCCGAAACTCACGATCCCTCACGGCCCCTCTTTTCCGCGGCAGGCCCCTACACTTCTCCCGAGCCACCCGCGAGTTTCAGGAACTCTCCGGCAAACTGCGGCCCCCGCGCCTCGTCCTCGTGCTTGAAGAAGACGTAGACCTCGCTCCAGCCGACGGCCCGGATCCGCTCCAGCCAGCCGGCCAACTGCGCGGCGTCGTACTCCGGACGCCTGAGCCTCAGGTATCCCCACGGGGCGCTCGCCAGAAGCGGCACCTCGAAGTCGGCCTCCCCCTCGGCGACGCAGAGCGCGATCCCCTTCTCCCGCATGAGGGCGTAGACCTCCTCGTCGAGCCAGGAGCGGTGCCTGAATTCGAAGGCAACCCGGTAATAGGCCAGGGGGATGCTGCGCAGAAACCCGCGCAACAGGGGGAGGTCCCGGGGAAAGTCGGGGGGGAGCTGGAAAAGTACCGGCCCCAGGCGCTCCCTGAGAACGCCTGCCACCCCGAGGAAGTAGGAGACCGCCTCCTCGGTGTCGCGCAGGCGCTGCCAGTGGGTGATGCGCTGCGGCGCCTTGAGTGCGAAGCGAAACGTGGCGGGAACCTGGTCCGACCACCCCTCCAAAAGCTCCGGCTTGGGCATCCGGTGGAAGGTGTTGTTGATCTCCACCGTGGCGAAGCGCTCCCCGTAGTACCGGAGCATCTGCTTGTCTGCCAGATCGTGCGGGTAAAAGGCCCCTTTCCACTGGGGATAGGAAAAACCGCTGGTGCCGACGTAGAGTTTCATGGCGTACCTCCGGCTGCCCCCCGGATTTCCCCCGCCTGCCTGCCGTGAGCCAACGGGATGCCGCAAGGGTTACCGGGAAAGAGCCTGTAAGAAAATCCACCACAACTACTAAAGTATAAACTGAACCAACCGACAAGGTAATGGCAATTGTTCGCAACGTAGCTGTCACAGTGCCGGGCCCCACCTGTCGCCCAATCTCACAGAGACCATCGAGGCCCGGATCTGCACCGGCGCATGGCCGGCAGATCCAGATTTTGCAAAGCGAGAAAGAGACGATGGGTACACGACATACATTTTGGTCCCTGGTTGCCGCCTGGTCCCTGGCGGCGCTGGTGGCGCTCGCCCCGCCCCAGGCCGCTGCCGCGCCCGCCGCAGGACGCAGGCCGGTCGTCCTGGTGCTCAACTCGTACCACATCGGCTACGACTGGTCCGACGACGAGTTGGCCGGGGTCCAGAAGGTGCTGGGGAGTTCTCCCTTAACCCCCACCGTCCTCGTCGAGTACCTCGACTCCAAACGTTTCCCCGGCAAGACCCACTTCTCCCGGGAGGCCGACCTCCTGGCGGCCAAGTTCCGCAACGATCTGCAGCCCGACGTCATCCTGGCCATGGACAACGCGGCGCTCGAATTCGCCACCAAGTACCGCCCCACCGTCTTCCCCGGCAAGAGCATCGTGTTCTGCGGCGTGAACGACTACGACCCCGCCATGATCGCCGGCGAGTCGAACATCACCGGGATCGCGGAGAACCACGACACCGCCGGGACGCTGGAGCTCGCCCTGCGCCAGTTTCCGGGGACCCGCGAGGTCCTGGCGGTGCACGACTACACCGACACCGGCCTTGCCATGCGCAACGAGATCCTGAAGACCGCCAAGCGCTTCCCGAACCTCAGGGTGGTCTCGGCGCCGGAGCAGAGCGTGGAGCAGCTGCAGGAACAGCTCAGGCAGCTGCACGAAGGGCAGCTCGTGGTGCTCCTCTCCTACGTGGCGGAGAAGTCGGGGCGGATCTTCACCCTGGCGGAGGCCGCCGGCCTGGTCAGCAAGGCGGCCCGGGTCCCGGTCTTCGCGACGCACGCCCCCCAATTGGGACACGGGGTGCTGGGCGGCATCATGATGACGGGGAAGGCCCAGGGCGAGGCGGCGGCGCGGCTTGCCGAGGCGGTTTTGAAGGGGCAGCGCCCCGAGCAGTACCCGGTCTTCACCGGGAAGATGTCGAGCCCCATGTTCGATTACCTCCAGCTGGAGCGCTTCGGGCTCAACGCGAAAAAGCAGGAGCTGCCTCCGGGGAGCGTTTTGATCAACACCCCCGGGGCCTTCTACCGGGTCGACAAGGCGCTGGTCTGGTCCAGCCTCGCCCTGATCGGGATCCTCGCCCTCGCCCTGGTCGCCGTGATCATCAACGCCCGGCGCCAGCTGGCGATCCGCGCCCTGGAGGAGGCGAACCACGCCTACCGGCACCTCTTGGACAGCGTGGCCGACAGCATCTACATCTTCGACTTTGCCGGCACCATCGTCGAGGCCAACAGCGCCGCGCTGCACAACAGCGGTTATTCGCGGCAGCAGCTCATCGGGCGCCCCATCGCCGACCAGATGTCCCCGGAGCTGGCGCGGCTCGCACCCGAGCGCCTGGACCAGATCGTCACCCGCGGCTACGCGCTCTTCGAATCGATCCACCTAAGCCGCGAGGGCCGGGAGGTCCCGGTCGAGATAAACGCCCAGGTGGCCAAGTTCCACGGCGAGCCCTGCATCATCAGCATCACCCGCGACATCACGGCCCGCAAGCAGACCGAGCAGGAGCTGCGCATCCAGGCGGTGACCCTGGAGGGGGAGATCGCCGAGCGCCAGCAGGTCGAGGAACAGCTGCGCCAGGAGCGCGACAACGTACGCTCGCTCTTCGACGCCGCGCCGGTCGGGATGCTGCTCATCGACCCGGACCTCCAGGTGATCGACTCCAACTCGGCGCTCTCCCGCCTGATCGGTACCCCCGTGGAGCAGATCCTGGGGCTGCAGCCCGGCGTGGCGCTGGACTGCCGCCAGGTACTGACCGGCGGCGGCTGCGGCCGGGCGCCGGACTGCTCCGCCTGCCGGCTGCGCAACTGCATCTCTGCCGCCCTGATCCGTGGGTGCGGGACCCGGGGGGTCGAGGTGCAGCACATGCTCCTCAAGGGGCGCCCCCACGAGCAGCTCTGGCTCCGCTTCAGCGTCGAGCCGGTCTCCTTCGACGGCAAGCGCCACGCGCTGGTCGCCATCGACGACGTAAGCCGCCAGCGCACCATGGAGGAGCAGATACTCTCCGAGAAGGAGCGTCTGGCCGTGACACTCGCCTCGCTGGGCGAGGGGGTGATCGCCACCGACCCCCAGGGGGCCATCACGCTCATGAACCGCGCCGCGCAGCAGCTCACCGGCTGGCAGAGCGCACAGGGACTGGGGCAGCCGCTCTCCACGGTGTTCCGGCTGGTCCGCAAGGCAAGCCGGCTTCCGGTCCAGGGGCTGGAGCGAGTCAGCGACCGGGAGCTGGTACTCGAGGCGGGCGGGCACGTGCTGCTGGTAACCGACGACGGGCGCGAGCTGCACGTCACCGGGAGCATCGCGCCGCTGCGCGACCAGGAACAGCGCACTATCGGCCAGGTCCTGGTTTTCCGGGACATGACCGAGAAGCACGAGCTGGAAAACGAGCTGTTCCAGGCACGCAAGCTGGAGTCGCTCGGGGTGCTGGCGGGTGGGCTGGCCCACGACCTCAACAACCTTCTGACCGCCATCATCGGCAACATCTCCATCGCCGAGGTGAAGGCGCGCGGCAACACCGAGCTGCAGCCGTTTCTGTCCCGTGCCCTCAAGGCCTCCGAGCGCACCGGCGACCTCACCCACCAGCTTCTCACCTTCGCCAAGGGGGGAGCCCCGGTGAAGAAACTCACCTCGCTGCAAAACCTCGTGAAGGACTCCGCCGAGTTCGCCCTGCGCGGCTCCAACATCCGCTGCGAATACCGGATCCCCGAGCAGCTCTACCCGGTGGCGGTCGACGTGGGGCAGATGAGCCAGGTGATCAACAACCTGGTGATCAACGCCAAACAGGCGATGCCGGAAGGGGGGATCCTCACCATCAGCATGGAGAACCTGTCGCGCTACAGCATGGGGGGGGCGCGCCCCGGGCGCTACGTCCGGGTGCAGGTGCAAGACCGCGGGGTCGGCATCCCGGCCGAGCACCTGGAGCGGATCTTCGACCCCTACTTCACCACCAAGAAGACCGGCAATGGATTGGGGCTCTCCTCGGTGCACGCCATCATCGCCAAGCACGACGGCGCGCTGAAGGTAGAGTCGAGCGTGGGGGTGGGTACCACCTTCTCCTTCGTCCTCCCCGCCACGGTGGGGGGGACCGAGGTGGCCGAACCGGTCGTCGAGGGGGCTTTCCGGGACAGCGGCCGCGTGCTGGTCATGGACGACGATCCCACCATCATCGAGACCCTGGGGGAGATGCTGCGACTGATAGGCTACGAGGTGGTGACCTGCGCCGAGGGGCGCAGCGCGGTCCGGCTCTTCCGCGAGGCGGCGGCGCAGGGGAAACCCTTCAAGCTGGCCCTGATGGATCTGACCATTCCGGGGGGGCTGGGAGGGGAACAGGCGACCCGGGAGCTGATCCGGGACTTCCCGGCGGCGAAGATCGTGGTGGCAAGCGGCTACAGCGATTCGTCGGTCATGTCGGACTACGAGTCGTACGGCTTCTGCGCCGCGATCGCCAAGCCCTTCACCATAAGCGAGGTCGCGGAGGTATTGCGCAACCTGAGCCTGCAGTTGCCGGCGTAACGGCAGCAGACGCGGACGCCCTCCCCCGCACTCACGCGGTCTCGAACACCTCTCCCAGGATCTGATCCAGAATTCCCAGACAGACCGCTATTTCGTCGATAGTCACGTTTAACGCCGGCATGAAGCGGAGCACCTCGGGGCGGGCGGCGTTCACGATGAGACCGCGCTCCCGCGCCAGCTCGGCGATCGCCTCGGCCTTGGGTTGCGGCAGGACCAGGGCGAGCAAAAGCCCGGCGCCGCGCACCTCGCCCAGGCGGTGTTTGCGGGAGAGCTGCAAGAGGCCATAGCGCAGGGTTTCTCCCAGCTCGCGGACCCGCTCCAGGAATCCCGGGCGCAAGAGCTCCTCGAGCACGGCGCAGCCGACCGCGGCCATGAGGGGATTGCCGTTGTAGGTCCCACCCTGGTCGCCGGGCTCGAAGCAGCAGACCTCCTCCTTGGCGAGCAGTGCCGCCAGCGGCACCCCCGCTCCGATCCCCTTCCCCAGCGTCATGATGTCCGGCTCGATCCCGGCCTGCTGGTAGGCGAAGAGCGTGCCGGTGCGCCCCATCCCGGTCTGGACCTCATCACAGATCAGCAGGATCCCCTTGTCCCGGGTAAGGCGCCTGAGCGCCTGCAGGTACTCGCGGCTGGCCGGGATCACCCCCGCCTCGCCCTGAACCGGCTCCAGCATGACCGCCGCGGTCTCGGGGCCGATGCTCCCCACCACGGCGTCGAGGTCGTTCAGGGGAACCTTGATAAAACCCGGGACCTTCGGCTCGAAGAGCTTCTCCCAGTGCGGTTTCCCGGAGGCGGACATGGTGGCCAGGGTGCGGCCGTGGAAGCCGTTTTCCATGGTGACGATCTGGTAGGCGCCGTTTCGGTGCAGCGCGCCCCACTTCCGGGCCAGCTTGATCGCTCCCTCATTTGCCTCGGCACCGCTGCTGGCGAAGAAGACGCGCTGAAAGCAGCTGTGCACCACCAGTTGGTTGGCCAGCCGCAGCGCCTGGTCGTTGTAGAAGGCGGGGCTCGGGCTGATGAGGCGGCTCGCCTGGTTGCTGAGCGCCTCTACCACGACCCGCGGGCTGTGCCCCAGGCAGTTCACCGCCCACCCCTGGATGAAATCAAGGTAGCGCTTTCCTTCGTGGTCGGTGAGCCAGGAACCGCTGCCGTACACCATGACACTGGCAGGACGCTTGGTGATGCTCATCAAAGCCTGGTACGCGGATTCATCGAGCACGGTCGCCTCCTCTAACTAGCCGGGATCAGTATGAGTCAGCGCTAAATCTGCCTTCGTTGCCGGGAAATGTCAAGCTGCTTGGGGTGACAGTTTCTTGCAGGGGTTTCACGGCACCGAGCTGCTGCTGGAGCTGCCGCTCTCCCGGTCCGATACCGCTTGCGCATGTCCGACAACGACGAAAGAAGGGTAATATCTAGCATATCGGTAGACTTTATATTTTTCATATTGACAGCACCGACGACTCGGGTTATAAACGCGACACACCAACGCAGTACCCATAAAAGGCTGACCAGAATACTGGAGGCCAGGCACGCAGCGACCCCGCTCGGCCTGGCCTCTTTTTTTTGGAGGGCAGTTTTTCGCAACAACCAGATCAGCATGCTGACCAGACACCTGGAGGCCAAGAGGGGCGACACGCCTTACTTGGCCTTTTTTTGTAGGTACATCAGGAACCGGCTTTGCCCCGGAACCCAAACCACCCGAGGAGGTAGCAATGAAAAAACTGTCCCGTCTCCTGTGGGCGGCGACCACCGTCGTCTCCCTCGCCCTGACCGGTTGCGGCAGCACGGCCGCCGGGCCGGCCAGCTCGCCGACCGCCAGCAACAAGGTCACCATCAACGGCTCGCTGGAGCCCGGCGCCGCCAAATCGACCGCGAAGAGTGCAGCTGCCACCAGCGGCACCATCGGCACGGTCAGCGCCATCGACGCAGCCACCGGCGCGGTACTGAGCGCCACACCGGCAAACATCGTCTCGGACGCGAGCGGTACCGGCGGCAGCTTCAGCGGGCTGAGCTTCACCCCTCCCAGCAGCCAGGCGGGGGTGGTCCTGAAGGCGACGCTTGCCAACGGCAAGGTCTATCGCGCGCTGATCGCCAGCCAGCTCGCCGCGGCAAGCACCGTGAACGCAACCGTCGGCCCCAACTCCGATGCCATCGTGACCGCGGTTTCCGGATCCCTTAACGTCGCCGGCGTTCTCGGGGACGACGGCGTGAAGGTTCCCAGCGGCACCAAGCTGGCCGACGTGGCAAGCGCGGTGACCAGCGCCTCCAGCGCGCTGCTGCCCAAGCTCCAGACCGGCTACGTGATCGACACCGGCGGTACCGGTTCGGCGGTCCCCGGGGTGACGCTCCTCGACCGGGTGGCGCAGGCAGCCATCAAGACAGTGCGCTTCACCAACCAGGTCGGCACCCGGATAGGCCACTTCGCCAACGTGACCGCCGACGGCTCTGAGCTCTGGCTTTGCAGCGGCCAGGGTGGCGCGAGCGGCTCCATGAACGTCTACGACACCGCCGCTTTCAGGACCTACAGCACGCTCAACGACTCAAACCAGGCGAGCTTCATCAAGCACTCCTTCCCGAAGGGTTGCGGCGTGCAGAACGTGCAGTCTCCCGACGGCCGCTACATCTTCGCCTCGGTGGACCAGGCGCCCAAAGGGGTGAACGTCTTCGACGTGAAAAACCACGTCTACCTCGGCACCATCGCCAACGGCAACACCGCACCGCACGTGGGCGCCGTCTCGCCCGACGGGAAGCGCTACTACACGACGACCGCCGGTTCCTTCCACGCCGTGGGCTACGACATCTCCGGTCTTCCCGCCAAGGTCCCCGGCGATGCCGACAAGGTGCTGGACGTGAACCTTGGGTACGGAAACCTGCACGCGGTGCGGCTGCACCCCAACGGCAAGTACCTCTTCGTGGGGAACAACACCTGGCCGGTCCCCTCGCCGCTACCCGCCGGGGTCACGGCGACCTCCGGCACCAACGTGATCGAGATCGCCACCCAGAAGATCATCGCCACCATCCCGGGCCGGCCGCACAACTTCGCGATCTCGCCGGACGCCAAATACCTCCTGGTCACCGAGCTCTCCTCGCCGGATTGCGAGGTCTCGCTGCCGGGTGACCCCGGAAACCGACTGCAGTTCATCGACATCTCCACCCTGTCGGGCGCGGCGCCGGACGCCTCGAAGATCAAGGACATCTACCACTTCGATACCCCGGGCTACGGCGGCAGCCACGCCAGCTGGGATCCGACCACCGGCGTTTTGTACTACTCGGTGTACGACACCAGCAACCAGGGGTGGCTCTTCCTGCTCGACACCACAAACCTGGCGGCCGCCACGCCGAGCGTGACCCAGTTGGGCACCAAGCAGAAGATCGGCTGGGCACCGCACGGCGTGCTGTTCCCGGGGATCGACGGCGACTGATTTCCCCCTCATGACGGGATCTTCCGCCTCCGGGGCCAAAGCGACAGGTCCCGGAAGTGGAGTCCGATACGTGGGGGAAGCTGCCATCTTTCATGGGGTGGCAGCTTCCCCCTCACCCGGTCCCTCTCCCGCAAGGGGAGAGGGGACGCAGTTGCACGCTTTCCAGGAAAGCCGTAAAGGTTCGCGAGGAGAGGTGCGCGCAGCCCGAGAGTGCGTCCGACACATTTTGTCTAAGAAAGCCGGCTTTAGAGATGAGGAGAAAAACCTATGAGAAGAACTCTTGAGAAAGCATGGGGCGCTGTGCTTTTGGCAGCGACGCTGGTGGCTGCGGGGTGCGGCGCCGGGGGGAGCGGGGACGGAGCTTCCGCTTCCGCGCCGGCCGCGACCGTACTGGCGGCGCCGTCTGCGCTGGTTGCTACGGGCGGGATCAACAAGGTGACGCTCAGTTGGGACCAGGTATTAGGAGCCGACTTCTACAACATCTACTGGTCCACCAACCCGGGCGTCACCAAGAATACCGGCCAGAAGATCACCACATCTACCACGCCGTACCTGCAGTCCGGTCTCGCCGTGAGCCAGACCTACTACTACATCGTGACGGCGGTCAACGACACCGGGGAGAGCGCTCCCTCCAGCCAGGCCGCGACGGTGGTCGCCACCGACGGAGCCGGTCTCTACCAGAACTATTGCGCCAATTGCCACGGTCCCTTGGCGAGCACGAGCATCAAGGAAGGGACGCCGGACAACATCAAAGCCGCCATCGCCGCAAGCCGCGGCGGCATGGGGTGGCTCTCCTCCTTTCTCACCTCGGAGCAGATCGACCTGATCGCCCAACAGTTGCCGTGTCATTAGGCTTGAGAGTGTGGTAAAACGGTGCGGCTGACGCAGGCGAACGCGCGCTGCCGCACCGTACCGTGCCCGGAAGCGCACCGCTGCGCAAGCTCCCGCTTGCGGCCCGAACTACCTCCCTATAAAGCCGAGACGACGTGGCCACACCTTCGACACCATCCTCCCCCGCACCGCTCGACACCCGGCTCGTGGGGTGCGGGGTGCCGGCACTGCTGCTCTGCGCAGCCGGCTTCCTGGCGCTGCGGCCCGAACTGCGCCTCGCCGTCCCGGAACTGATCGGCATAACGGCGGCGATGGTCCTTGCGCTCTCTTTTGCCCTGTACCGGGGCGGCCGGGGCGGCATCGGCTGGTCGCCCCGCTGCATCATCCTGATCGCGCTCGTGCTTAGGCTCATGTTCCTCGCCTCCCCGCCCCAGCTCTCCGACGACCTCTACCGCTACCTTTGGGACGGCAGCAACATCCTGCGCGGGATCAACCCGTACCAGGCGGCTCCGGCCCGCACGGTTCCGCCCGCCTCGCTCAAGGCGGCGCACGCGCTCATCAACCATCCCGAGTACGTCACCATCTACCCGCCCACGGCGCAGCTTGTCTTCGCCGCCGGCGCCACCCTGGGCGGCCTCACCGGACTGAAGGCGCTCCTGGTCCTCTTCGATCTCGCACTCTGCGGACTCATCGTCGTCCTCCTGCGCCAGCTCACCCTCCCGCCCTGGCTCGCCGTGCTCTACGCCTGGAACCCGCTGCCGGTCCTGGAGATCGCGGGATCCGGGCACGTCGACGGCGCGGGGCTCAGCCTACTGGTCGCGGCGCTGGTCCTTACCCTGCGGGGAGCGCCGCGTGAGACCAGCGAGGCGCCGCGGCGCGGGCCAGCGCAGGCCGCGGGGCTCCTCTTCGCCGCGGCCTGCCTGGTGAAGCTCTTCCCGCTCCCGCTTACCCCCGTACTGTTCCTGCTCACTCCCCGCGTACGCCGCCTGGAGTTCTCGCTGGGCTGCGCAACCGGTCTGGCCGCGCTCACGCTCCCCTTCTGGCCCGAACTCGCACACATCACGCAGAGCCTCGATGCCTACGCCCGCAACTGGGAGTTCGCCGGGTTCGCCTACAACACCCTGCGCACCGCGACCGGTTCCGGCACTACGGCACGCCTCACCCTCTCCCTCATTTTTGCCTGTTGCCTCATGGTCCTCGTTGGGAAGCTGGCAATGGAGCTGAAGAGGGCGGAAAGCCCTGCCGAACGGGGACGGGCGGCGCTTACCGCCTGTTACCGGATCACCTTGGCGCTCCTGCTCACCACCCCGACCCTGCAGCCCTGGTACGCGCTAAGCCTGGCGGCCCTGTTTCCCATGTCTGCCGGGCCAGCGGGATTGGTGCTCTGCTGGGCGGTGTTTCTCACCTACCAGGTGCAGATCCCGTATTTCGTGTTGGGGAAGTGGATCGAGAGCCCGGCGGTGACCGCGGCGCTGTTTCTGGCGCCGCTTTTGGCCTGGCTTCTTGCGAGGATGTCAGGAGGCAGAACGGCCAGAGGATAGGCACTCACCCAGGTCTTTCAAAAGCACCAGGGCAAAGCCGCAGGGAAAGAGCAGGAAGAGCGGGATGGCAAGCCAGGTCTCGCGCTCCCAGGCAAAGGCGAGCGGGAGGAGCGAGTACCCCAGGAGCACGATATTCATGAAGATGTAGGGAAGGTTTTTCTGGCGGTACAAAAAGGCCAGCCCCGGCAGGTGCTCGCGTCCTCGCACGCCGAACTTGGGGGTACGCTCGAAGGTGCCGCCGTTTTGGAACAGCCCCTTAAGGACCGAGAACGAGACGCTGGGGGCGAGTCCGATGGTGAGCGCCGGCAACAGCAGCACGTCGCGCAGCCGGTTGGCGCCCGTCTTCAGGCTGTAGCAAAGGAAGTAGCCCATGATGGCGCCTGAAGTGGCGAGGAACAGTGGGAGATCGAGGCGCAGCATCTGGTGCAGCCCGATCCCGACCCGCCAGGTGACCGCCGGGTAGAGGGTGAGCAGCACCACCAGCCCCAAAAGCCAGTAGATGTTGGCCATGAGGTGCGCGAGCGCCTCCAGCTTCACGGCAAGGGGCAGGCGCTCGCGCAAAAGGCGCGGCAGGATCTTCCGGGCGGTCTGGATCGACCCCTTGGCCCAGCGCTGCTGCTGGCTGCGTAAGGCCGCCATGGTGACCGGCAGCTCCGAGGGGACCTGGCACTCCTCGCGGTACACGAAGCGCCAGCCGGCCAGTTGCGCCCGGTAGCTCAGGTCGAGGTCCTCGGTCACGGTGTCCGCCTGCCAGCCCCCCGCCGAGTCGATGGCGGCGCGGCGCCAGACCCCGGCGGTCCCGTTGAAATTGAAGAAGAGCCCGCGCAGGTAGCGCACCCGGTGCTCGATGCTGAAATGCGGACCGAGCAAGAGCGACTGGATGCCGGTGAACCAGGAGTACTCCGCGTTGCAGAATCCCCAGCGGGTCTGCACCATGCCGACCTTTTCGTCCCGAAACCAGGGGACGGTCTGTTCCAGGAAGTCGGCCGGCGGGATGAAGTCCGCATCGAAGACCGCCACCAGTTCCCCTTTGGCCCGGGCAAGCCCGTGCGCCAGCCCCCCCGCTTTGAACCCCTCGCGTCCCTCGCGCCGCACCACCGTGAGCTCCACCCCACGCGCCCGCCACCAGGCGGCCCTCTCGTCCACCAGTTCCCGGGTATCGTCGTCGGAGTCGTCCAGCACCTGGATATCGATCCGCCCGGCCGGCCAACTAAGCTGCGCGGTGGCGTCCAGTAGCCGCTGTGCCACGAAGCGCTCGTTGTAGAGCGGCAGCTGCACCGTGACCAGCGGGTAGTCTTCCGGCGCAGCTCCCCTCCCCGCTTTCAGGTGCAGCGGCGCCCCAGGCTCGGTCCGCGCGGAATACAGGCAGCGCAGCAGCCAGATCCGGTGCAGGCCGTAGAGGGAGAGCCCCAAAAGGGCGGCGAAGTGGAGTGCGGTGAGAATGGGGAGCAGGATGGACATAGGAACCAATGGATAATGAACAATTGACAATTGACGATGAAGTCGGAAAGCGTGGCGACTGGTGCGCGGCTACGGCTCTTCGGGCTCGGGGCAGTCGCAGGGGACACCCAGGGGTTTTTCCTCGAAGAGGTAGCGGCTGGGGTGCCAGGCACGCAGCGCCGCTGGCCCGCCGACGGCACCGGAGACGTCCTCGCCCGCTACCAGCCAGAACTTCCTGGTCCAGTCGCGCCAGATCCCGCCCAACTCGATCCTGCCCTGGCCGTCGCTTATCCCGCGCGCCAGCACCTGCCCGCCGGGCGGCGTTTCCTCGATGCGCACCAGCGCATACGCAGCGCGCGGCTTGAGTCCTTTGGCACTGAGGGTGAACCTGCCGCGCGACTCGCGGTAGATGAGCTTCCCGCTGGCCCCTCCCCTGACGATCTGCCAGTTGGCCGGGTCCTTGGCAAAGAGAAGCAGCTTCTTCTTACCGGTTCCGGTCGCCAGGTTCCCCGCAGCCTCGCCAGGCGCGGCGGCGTTTGCCGCTCCGGTCACCCCCAGCATGATGAGGAGCAGCAAAAGACTTCGGAGCGACGGCATCCCGCTGCGATTCAGCTTCTGCATGACGGCCCCGCTACTGCGCCCGTTTTTCCCAGGCCGCCCAACTCCCCTTGTAGTTGCGCGCCTCCGGCAACCCCGAGAGCTGGTGCACGGTCCAGGCGTAAGCGGAACGCACACCACCCAGGCAGTAGTAGGCAACCGGCTTGTTGGGATCGACGCCGTGCTTCACCAGGAGCTTCTTCAGTTCGGCCGGCGGCAGCGGGTGGCGATCCTTCCCGGTGTGAAAATCCTCCCACGGGATGTGCACCGAACCGGGAATGCGCCCCTTGAACCACTCGAAGGTGGAGCGGACGTCCACCAACTGCAGGCCGTTTTTACGCTGCACCTCCTCGGTGGAGACCAGGTACTGGGGCTTGGGATCTGCCTGGTAGTGCACCTTGCGCGCCTGCTGCCGCTCGCTCCCCTTCACCAGCGGAAAACTGCTGCCGTTCCAGGCCTGGATCCCGCCATTCAAAAGCCGGATCGGCCCCTTGTGCCCGAGCCAGGAAAAGAGCCAGGCGTCGTACCCTTCGCTCCCCCAGCTTTTGTCCGCGTCGCCGTAGATGACCAGCGGGGTCTTCTCGTCGATCCCCAGCCCGGAGAGCGCCTGGGCGAGCTCCTGCGGCGGGAAGCTGCTGTACTTCACCCCTTTGGCGTCGGTGCGGGTGTAGCTCTCCCAGTAAAAGGGGATCGCACCCGGGATGTGTCCGGCCTCCCACTCCGCCTTGGGACGGGCATCGAGCACCGTCCACTTGCCGGCATTCCCCTTCAGGGTAGCGGCGTCGACGAGCCCCAGGTCGGCGGCTGCGCAGGTGAGAGCGGTGATCAGGATAAGCGCGGCGGCTCCTAAAAGCCGGAACGGAGCACTACGGACGGAATGGGAAATCAGGCGTGATGCGAGTTTCTGCACGGCAGTTCTCTCCTGTTGGATAATGTCTCGTTCTTCATTTCAGGTTGCGTTCCGGCTGCGCGGGGAGCGCCAGGGAGCCCGGAAACAAGCTCCCGGCCGATCACCCAGAGGATGGTGCCCCCCGCCTTCAGCGTCCCGGATAGGGTCCGGCTGATCTTGGAGACGCCGGCCGCGCGCCGGAAGTAGGGGACCCGCAGTTCCTGGACGCGCAGCCCGGTCTTGAGCGCCCTAACCTGCATCTCCACGGTCCAGCCGAAGGCCTGATCACTCATCTCGAGGCGCTGGAGCGAGTGCCAGCCGACCACCCGCATCGGCCCCAGGTCGTGGAAGCGGTGCCGCCAGAACAGCCGGATCAGCCCGGTTGCCAGCCAGTGGCCGAAACGCTGCTGGAAACTGAGCGCCGCGCTTGTTACCGGGATGCGCCATCCTAATACCATGTCCTTATCCCCCGCCGCAACCGGAGCGATCAGGTCAGAGAGGCGCGGCACGTCGTCGGAGCCGTCGCCGTCCACGAAAGCGACCAGGTCCGGCGGGTCCTCCTCGAGTGCGGCAAGCCCCGCCAGACACGCCCTCCCGTACCCCGGGATCGGCTCCCGGATCACCCGTGCACCGAACGTTGCTGCCACCGCTGCCGTCCTGTCACTGGAGCCGTTATCCACCACCAGGACGCGGGTGATCTCTTTCGGAACCTTGACGAGCACCAGCGGCAGGCTCAACTCCTCGTTGCGCGCCGGGATGATGAGGGCAATGTCGAGAACGGCCGGCATCAGTCGGTCACCGGTTCCGGCTCGCGGCGCGCCTTCACCCTGCGGTAAAGAACCGGGATGAGGGAGACGCCTGCTATGAGGAGGATCCCCAGGAGCGTAGTGGGCGACACCTTACCGCCGATCAGTCCCAAAAGCGAGCTGGAGAAGACGATGAAGGCGATGCAGGCCGGCAGCATGCAGAAGAAGCTCACCACCAGGTAGTGGAGGAAAGGGACCTTGGTGAGCCCAAAGGCGTAGTTCAAGAGGTTGAAGGGGAAGGCGGGGACCAGCCGCGTGAAGGCGACCACCTTCCAGCCGTGCCGCTCGACCTCACGGTCCAGCCGCTGCCAGCGCAGCCCGGTCAACTTCGCGGCCACCCAGTCGCGCGCGACATAGCGGGCCACCAGGAAGGCGAGCGAGGCGCCGATGGTCGCACCGCTGATGGCGTACACCACGCCCCACACCGGTCCGAAAAGGACGCCGCCGGCGATGGTGATGGGAAGCCCCGGGAGGAACAGCACCGGCGCCAGTGCGTAGATGAGTACGTACACGGCGGGAGCCAGCGCACCGTAGGAGCCGATTACCGCACGCAGCTGGTCCTGCTGCAGGTACTGGCCCGCCCCCGAAAGTTGCACGGCCGCCACCAGGGCGATCAGGGCCGCCGCCAGGACGAGCGGTTTGCGGCGCTTGGTTGTTTGCACGGCATCCGGCGATTCCGCATCCCTTTCACGTGTCACGGCAAAACCCTCCTTGGCAAGAAATGTCCTCTTCAAGCGCAGCCGGTTCAGGTAGGTCATGGGCTCCTTGGCACCCAGCCGTTTCCCCGCGAGCGCCTTTTCGGGAGTAAAGATGACGTCGACCAGGTGGCTTGTCGGAGTGTGGTTACCGAGCGCCTGGGTGCAGCCGGCACAATAGGTGACGATGCGCCTGCCGTCGGCTTCCTTCTTGCGCAGCTCTCCCCAGGACGCAGCGAGCTTGGGATCGAGGAGATTGACCGCGCCCCCCTGGCCGCAGCAGAGCGTGCGCCGTCCCGAGTGGCGCATCTCCTCGACCTTCACCCCCTGCCGCGCGAGCAGGGTGCGCACCGCCTGGTGCACCGGTGCCTCAAAGCGGATCACACAGGGGTCGTGGACCGTGACGGTCGCCGCAGCCGGACGGGGCTTCAGATCCGATTCCGCCAGCGCCTCCCATACCGTGCGCACCTTGAGCCCGCTGCCGAACTTCTGGAACATCGCCTGGCAGTTGGGGCAGGCAACCAGCACCTCCCGCACCCCCAGTTGCACCAGCCACCGGTTCATCTCCGAGAAGCGGGAATCCACGTAGTCGGCACGCCCCAGGCTGTGCGAGGGTTTCAGGCAGCAGTCAAAGACGATGCCGACGGCAGGATCGCTTTTCTTGAGTTCGTCGAAGACCCGCTGCACCCCCGCGGGGCTGGTACCGGAGAGCGAGCACCCCGGGAAGAAGACACTGCGGCATTCGTCCGGGAGCCGGTACAGCGTGAAGCGGCGCGAGGTACCCAGGCGCTCGTAGTTCAAGAGCGGTTTGTGTTGCGGGTAGTTCCCCTCGCCCCGCTCCACTGCGGCGCGACGCAGTTCCAGGAAGAACCCCTCGAGGTCCAGCCCTTTCGGGCAGACAGCGGAGCAGAGTCCGCACAGGCTGCACTCGAACCCCTTGGCGAGAGCCTCCGAAGTTGGCGGGGTGCAGGCGCGGGCGATGGCACCGGGCGTGCCGTGCCTTTTCAGGAAGGCGCACCCTTTGACGCAGGCGCCGCAGTCGTTGCAGCCGGTGAGGATGTCGCCGAGGCGCGCATCCAGTGCGCGGCCGGCGTTGGTAGTTGTTGCCATGGTTAATACGTTTCCTTTCCCGATGGATCTAAGTACCTCTTTTACTTGGTTCTTCGGGGAATTCCCGGAAAGCCGTGCTGGTGGCTCCCCTCTCCCCTTGCGGGAGAGGGATAAGGTGAGGGGGAAGGCGCCATATCATTTGCCGATGGCAGCTTCACCCCCCCCTGGCCCCCTCCCGTCAAGGGAGGGGGGATGTGGGCCCCTGTAACGTAGAACCTAGAACGCAGAACCTAAAACCAGCTTCAGCGGTTTTACGGTGCCTTGAAATACACCGCTGCGGTGTAGGTGGCGCCGGCGGCGGTGTTCTGGCCGTAGAGCGCCGGGACGTAGGCGATCTCGATCCCCCAGCTGGGTGCAACTTTGTACCCTACTGCCAGGTCCAGCTTGCCCAGGTCGAAGTTGTTGGTGGCGGTCGGGTTGCCGTTTGCGTCGAGCCTTTTGCCGTTGTTGAGGCTGGTGATCCCGTCGAGCTTCGCCCGGGTGTAGAACTTGGCACCGAGATCCGCTCCCACCTCAACCAGGTAGCGCAGTTCGTCGGAGGGATCCTGATCGCGCCACCTATAGCCGAACTCGACGTTGGCGTACCCCGGAAGCACCGGGTAGAGCGACAGGCCGTAGAGGAACCTGAGCTCGACGTCGGTCTGGTCGTTGCCCAGAGGGAGCGGATCGTTCTTGCTGTAGGCGCCGGGGATTTTCACCAGGAGCTGGCTCGAGAAAATCCCCTTGTCGGAGTCGAGGATCTTGTAGCGCGCACCCAGGTCGACGTCGCCAAGGCCGTGCCCCTTGGTCAGCGTCGAGTTGTCCTCGTTTCTCAGCCACTTGTAGGTAAGCGAGTTGATTACCGTAAGCCGGTCGGTGAGACCGTACTCCAGGTAATTGGTGATGTTGTTGTCGGAAAAGCGTCCATCGTTGGCCATCTCGTGCCGGCCGCCGAACCGGCTGAACTCCTGGTGCGCGTAATAGTAGTTGTAGGAGAGTTTTTCGTAGTAGCCGCCTTTGGGGGCGGTCCAGGCTCCCGCCAGGGCGGTCGCCGCGGTTGCGGCGGTGATGAGCAGCGTTACCGACAAGCGAAACAAAACGTGGTTCATACTGGTCCCTTCCTCAAATGGAAAATAGCAGGGCGCCCCCTGCGTGGCGCCCTGCGGTACATCACAGACGTATCCCGTTAGCCCGTGCCGTCTCCGGCTACAGACCGCCGGTCAGGGAGGGCCGCCCGGAGGGCAACTGGCGCCAGCCGTCGGTGCTCCCCGGGATGAGCGGATCCTTCAGGTAGCTCGGATCCTCGATATAGGTGGTGCTCCAACCGGACCAGCCGTCGGAGTAGTTGCGGATGTTGCTGTAGCCCATGAGATAGGCGTAGAAGAAGGCGAGGCTGGAGCGGTAGCCGCCACAGTAGAAGATCGCCTCCTTGTCGAGCTTGGTCGGATCCACGGTCGAGGTGATCCCCAGCGAACTCCAGAGCGCCTTCACCTCCTCGTAGCTGCGCAGGGTGCCGTCGGCGTCGCGGTAGATGTGCGAGCTGTCGTCGGCGTTAGAGGCCCAGACCGCGTTCGGGATGCGCCCCTTGTTCACCAGGTAGCCGTAGCCGCTTAAGAGCCCCGCGTACTCGCCACCGGAGCGCACGTCGACCAACTGGGTCGTGCCGGTGGAGGCGTAGTTCGCCTCGACATAGGGGGTGCTCGCGATGAAGGACGGATCGATGCTGCCCGTGTAGCTGGTCGGCACCGGGAGGTTAACGGCGGTCTCGACCGGGTAGCCGGCGGCTTTCCACTGGGTCATGTCGCCGTTCATGAAACGGACGTCGGTTACCCCCGCGTACTTCAGGATCCACCAGAGCCGGGCGGCGAAGATGCTGCTGTCCGAGTAGACCACCACGGTGGTGCTGCGCTGGTGCTCCCCGGCTTGTGGTAGTCGATGAGCGCCTTGACCCAGGCCGGGTAGACCGCCGTCGCGTAGTTGGGCGCTTTCTCCATCGGGTACGAGGTGTTGCCGGCCCAGTCCCAGATCGAGGCGTCGTAGTTGGAGCAGCGGGTGTACCCCATCAGGCGCAAAAGGAAGTAGGCATACCCGGAACGGATACCTGCGGTGCAGTGTGCGGTGACTTCCTTGTCCGGCGTGATGCCGTGGGACTCCAGGAGGCTCTTCAGCGCCGTGTAACTGAGCGTGGTCTTGTCGGAGTTGTAGAACCAGCCGTAGGGGATGTTCACCGCCTTGGGGATATGCCCGCCGCGGGTCTCGCCGTAGAGCTGCCACCCCAGGTACTCCTCGTCGGTACGGGTATCGATGACGGCAAAGTCGTTATCAAAGAGCCTGGTGGCGATGTGGGCCGAGTCGGTCTTGGCGGCGGCGTTCAGCTGCGGCGTGAAGGTGGCGGCCGGCAGGGTTACCGCGGTCGTCTGCATGCTGCGGTTCTCGGCGCTCCACTTGCCCCAGCCGCCGTTCAGGATATGGACATCCCGGCACCCCAGGTATTCCAGCATCCAGAAGACCCGTCCGGCGGATCCCCACGATGCGGTGGTGTCGTCATAGACGACGATCTTCTTGTCCCGGTCGATGCCGGCAGCACCTAACATGCCAGCCACGACGGTGGTGTCTTTGAGGCCGCTCCCCTTGGTCCAGAAGGCACTGTGCTGAAGTTGATGGCGCCCGGGATGTGCCCCGCGCCATACGCCGCTGCCGAACGGGTATCGATAATCACCAGCCCCTTCCCCAGGCTTTGTGCAGCGACTCCCCGGTGACCAACAGTCCTGCATTGGGAAACTCGGTAGATGCCGCTACCAGACGCACGTCCTGTGACTGTCCCGTCTTGTCGGTAACGGTACTGCCGCATCCGGCCAGTACTGCCACACTCACAGCAAGCACCAGCATCACACATCGAAACATTACACCTCTCATTGAACCGCTCCTCTCACTCAGAAAATTCCCGCAGGGATGATGCTTGTGCCATCCGCAGATACAGAACCGGCGGAAGGCCGCGGCAATTTAACAAATCTTGTCAGAGGAAGTCCAATGGATTAAATCGACATTTACGATGCATTCCATTTACAATTTCAATACCAATTATCAAAGAGCTGGTGCTGCACAGGTTGTCCCGGACCCAAATGGCACCACGAGACGAAAAAAGGCCAGATCCAACCGCTGCATCGGTGGGATCTGGCCTCCAGTTTTCTGGTCAGCCTTTTGGGTGTGGGGACAACAACTCTACCTAATCGATAGGCTAGCTTATATCAGAACTCTGTCGAACAGGTCAAGACAAATCTTTCTGCCAGTCACCCGGTAAGCCGGCCGGCCTGAGATAGCTCTTTCATCAGTTGGTTACTGAACCAGGTGAAGGCGGTATCGTAGTGGATGTCGTGCGCACCGTCGAAGATCTCGAAGAAGAAGTGCTCTGCTCCACGCGCTTCCAGCTCCTGCGCCAGTTTCCAGCTGTGGTGGTAAGAGACTACGTCGTCATGGCGGCCATGGTGCACTGACAGGTTCACCTGGGCCAGGTCCTCAAGGTAGTGAAGCGGTGAGCGCTCACGGTACCGGTCGCTCAATTCCCCGGAGCCACCCGGGACTTCGCCGCAGCAGGCCGCCACGTGCCCGGCGTACTCCGGGTTCTCCGCGTGCCAGGCGGCGAGGTCGGTAATCGGCACCCAGGCGCTCACCCCTCTCCAGGATTTCGGGCTGGCGGCAGCGGTCAAGAGGGCCATCTGCCCGCCGCCGCTACCGCCCAGGAGAAAGCGGGCGTCATCCCGCACCGCAGAGCGCCCGGTCACCAGTTCGACGGCGTCGTAGATATCGCGGACGGCGACAGGAGAGCCGGCGGCCTCCTGGGCCCGCGGATTGGAGCTCAGGTTCGGGCCGCGGAACTCGGGAAGCAACAGAGCCCAGCCGCGTTCCCGGCAGCGCGGCAGCATCCCTTCCACTTGGTTAAAACGGTCGTAGCTCCAGGTATGCAGCCCCACCACGAGAGGGACCGGATCCGGACCGCCCGGATGGAACCACAGCGCCGGTTCCGGTGAGCCGTCCACCGACGATGGGATATGGATCTCTTCCATTGCCGCACCTGCTGTCATCGTACACTCCTGCCTGTTCTCAAATCGCGGCGCCGTCACGTACCAGTCCGCACTCCAGCTCTTCGGTTATCTCGCTCCATTTCTGCAGCCAACCGGCAAAGGCTTCCGGGGGAAACGGTTGCGGCACAGCAGGAACGAGTCCCTGGGCCACCAGTCGGGCGAGCTTGCGGTACACGCTGCTCAGATGTGACTGTGGTGCCGACTCGACGACCGACTGCTTCAGGTACTCGCCTGCCGATACCATGAGCGAGTGCGGAATCGAGGCAAAGGCGCTGGTGCCGGTCCGGCGCAAGAAATCGTCGACGATGGACTCGAAGAACGATCCGGTGATGTTGTTCCCTACGAGGCCTCCGTAGCGCCACCCCAAAGCGGCACCTGCCGCGAAGAACTCGAGAAAGAGATTTAAGGTGGTGAGGGCGCCGAAATCCGCCGAGACCACCACGATGACCCGCGCCGCCTCCCCCTCGGTGCGCAGGAAGGGAAGCACGTCCGTGGGCTCGCCCGAGATGTCGTGCACCACGAAGTCGGGACGGTAACGGTCCAGCAGTTCCAGGCGGCAGAGGGCGCCGAACTCGGGAGTGGCATCGTTATCCGCCGCGGCGCCGCATTCCACGCAGAGGATGTCGCGGTACCCCTGCGCGCACTGCAGCCGTGCAGCCTGGCAGGCGGCCTCACCCGCGAAGCCGCACCCGGTCTCGAGCGCGCTGTCACCGCGCAGCAGCGCCGACGAGAGGTGACGCCGGTCGTAGCCCAGGTGCGCCACACGGTACCCATGCTCCGCGAGTGCCGCGCTCAGGTTCACCGCAGTCGTGGAGACACCTGCGCCGCTTTTCCCGGTGATAATGAGATGTTCTGCTGCCATACCTGCTCCCTGCCTGATGTGTCGTTGCTGCTGGTACTGCAGCCAGGAAATTCAACGGATGCTGGATAGTTTCCCCGCCGCCTGCTCCGCGGGCCCTCAGGCCGCAGCCTCACCCTCCCCCATGATACCGGTTTTCACGCAGGCGAGGCAGCTCCTCAGTGCGCAGACGCCGCAGTTGTGGCACTGCAGCACCGGGATGTTGCGCGAGTGGGCCGCGTCCATCACCTGCAGGCGGGCGCGGTGCGAAACCTTTCCGGTAAAGAGCACCACCGCTTCGCTGTGCCCCAGCTTCGCCTGCAGGTCCGTCTCCGAGCGGTTGAAGATACGCAGCTCGACGCCGAGCTTCGCCGCCTCCTGGCGGTAGTGCGTCTGCAACCTGTCGATGCCGCCTACCAGCGCTATGCGCATGGCGATCCTCCTTTGCCGTCGTGAGCGGAGCCTTTGCTATTTCTGAGGTTCTTCCGCATTCCCGGAGCATCATCTCCCCGGAGGGGACTGGGATGGGCGAAGCTGCCACCATGCAACGAGGTGGCACCTTCCCCATCAATCTGTCTCTAGATTCCGCTTCCGTCGCGGTGCTCGTTCTTGAACCTGAACTTCTCGTTACGTTCGATCTGGATGACCCGTCCGTCCTGGACCACCAGGGTCACGGTACCGAAGCGGATGCTGCGCAGGGCTTCGCGCAGAGCGCGCTCCACCTCGCCTGTCAGCCGCCCGGCGGGTATGGTTGGCGAATCGGCCATGCTCCACCTCGTTTGCGGGATTACCGTTTGGTCTAACGGGCGCTGTAAATCTGGTCGAACACGCCGCCATCGGAGAAGTGGGTCTTCTGCGCCTTGCGCCAACCGCCGAAGGTATCGTCGATGGTCACCAGCTTAACCTTGGGGAACTGCTTCGCGTACTTGGTTGCCACCTTCTTGTCACGGGGACGGTAGTAGTTTTTGGCGGCGATCTCCTGTCCTTCCGGGGAGTAGAGATACTTCAGGTACTCCTCGGCGACCTTGCGGGTCCCTTTTCTGTCGACCACCTTGTCGACGACCGAGACCGGCGGCTCGGCGAGGATGCTCAGCGACGGGACTACGATCTCGAACTTGTCACGCCCCAGTTCGTTAACCGCCAGGAAGGCCTCGTTCTCCCAGGCCAGCAAAACGTCGCCCTGGCCGCGCTGCACGAAAGTGGTGGTGGCTCCGCGGGCACCGGAATCGAGCACCGGCACGTTCCTGAACAGCTTGGCGACGAAGGCTTTAGCGCTCGCGTCACTCCCACCTTTCTGCTTCAGCGCGTAGGCCCAGGCGGCCAGATAGTTCCAGCGGGCACCGCCGGAGGTCTTCGGGTTGGGGGTGATCACCGCGACGCCCGGCTTCACCAGGTCGTTCCAGTCCTTGATGTGCTTCGGGTTCCCTTTGCGTACCAAGAACACGATAGTCGAGGTGTAGGGCGAGCTGTTGTGCGGCAACCGTTTCTGCCAGTTATTCGGGATCAGCTTCGCCTTGTCGTGGATCTCGTCGATGTCGTAGGCCAAGGCCAGCGTCACGACGTCGGCATCGAGGCCGTCGATGACCGAGCGTGCCTGTTTTCCCGAGCCGCCGTGGGACTGCTTGAAGGTGACCTCTTGCCCGGACTGCTGCTTCCATTTCTTGGCAAACGCTTTGTTGTACTCCTGGTACAGCTCGCGGGTCGGGTCGTATGAGACGTTGAGGAACTCCTGTGCGAATGCCGAGAGCGGGAGCAGGGAACCGATCAGGAACAGGGCGGCGGGAATCAAGCGACGGTTGATCTTCATGTGCGACCTCCATTTTCATATTTAGCCTATGGTTTTAGTAGACTGATTGGACAAAAAAAAGTGCATGCCTATCTAGATGCAGAAATTGAGAACGCCCTTCTGTGTTTCCTCGGCCTTGTCGATCTCTTCCAGGACATCGGCGAGGGTGGTGCCGTCGAGGATCTTCGCCATGGCCTCGCGCACGTCCTTCATGACGATGCGGATGCCACAGGTCTCCTCGCTGCCGCACTCGGTACATTTGGCGTAGGAGGTTTCGCTGACGCAGGGAACCGGCGCCAGGGGGCCTTCCATGATCCGGATGGCCTGTCCGAAGGTGATCAGCTTGGGGCTGCGCGCCAGGTAGTAGCCGCCCCCCTTCCCCTTCTTGCTCTGCAGGATGCCGTTATTCTTCAGGGCGAGCAGGATCGCCTCGAGAAACTTCTTGGGGATGTTCTCTTCCTGCGCGAGGTCGGCGATCAGGATCGGTCCCTTGTCGTACTGCCGCGCGAGGTAGATGAGGGCCTTCAGCCCGTATTTGGTCTTTTTCGACAACATATAGCTATCCCATCAAGTTAGTAGATTTCTTGTACCCCTTTCCCCGAAAACTGTCAACGAATTTTTCCAGGGTGTGGTTAAAAAAGTGTGCGTTGGGCCGAGGGGCGTGCAGGCAACAAAAAACCCGGCGTTGTGCGCCGGGTCTTCTGGGCCTGCTGTAGTGGTGTCGTTCCCGGCCTACTGGTCGGAGAGGTGCATCATGCTGTCAGCGCGGTAGAGCGCCGCATCGGCGGAAGAGGTGGAGTTCGGGTACTTCTGGAGGAAGTCGGAGAAGAGTTCCATCGCCTTCTGGTACTCGCCGGTGAGGTACGCCTGCTTCGCCTTCCGGTAGCTCTCCAACTCCTCGGGCGCGGTGCGCGTAACCTGTTTTTCGGCAGGCTCGACCGGCTTTTTGGTGGCTGCTTTGGTCCGACCCTGCTTCGCCTGGGTTTTCGGCTGTACCTTTACTGCCGGCTGCGCCTTCATCTTGGCAGCGGTCTTCGGCTGCGTTACTTCCGGCACGGCTTCGGGAGCCTTGGTTGCCGGAGCCGTTTGTTCGGGCTGGGCTGCCTTTTCAGGCTGAGCTTTTTTGGCCGGCGCGGCCTGCTTCTTTGCACCCCGTTTGCCGTGCTTTGCCTTCACGGGTTTCGCGGGTCTTTCTTCGCCGGCCTCTTTTGCGGCCTCGACACCCTTTTCGGGCGGAACCGGAACGCGGAGCGTGCGCCCGGTGTAGATCAGGTCCGGGTTCTTGATTCTGTTAAAGACCAGCAGCTCGGGATACCAGGTCCCTTTGCCCAGGTACATCTTGGAGAGACCGGAGAGCGTGTCGCCGCGCTTAATGGTGATGCTCCTGACCAACACCCCCTCATCCGGGCCGGCCGGCAGCCGCTCGGCGCCGGCGGGTTTCGGCGTGTAGAGAAGGAACTCTTCGGCGCCGCAGACGGCCGGCGTCGCAAGCGTCGCGATCAGGCAGGGGAGTGTCAGGAGAGTCGCCTTATTCATGCTAGTACCTGTTTCCAATTTGATCCTGGTAGTTTAGCAGGTTCTTCATCTGCATGCTGGTGCCCACCGCTATTCCCGGTTTGACACGGTAAGAGACCTTGATGCTGCGCTTTTCGCCGGCACCCAGCTCTTCGAAGCGCCAGGAGTACACGCCGTTGTCGGACTTGGTGAAGGCGGGATCCGCGGCCACCAGTTCCAGCTGCGACGGGATGATGCTCTGCAGGGTCACCTGTTTCGCCATGTTCGAGCCGCGGTTCACGCAGTTGAGCTCCAGCGAGGATACTTCGCCGGGCTTCAGCCTCCCACCTTTGCCGGCCATGCCGAGCTCGAGGATCGGACGCGAGTAGGTCAGCTGCAGGTGCACGCCTGCGGTCTTCTCGGCCACGTTCTCGGATTCGAAAACCACCGAAACCGGAGCGATGGCGCCGTCATGGGCGCTCGCCGGGGTGCTGATCTCCATCACGACGTAGGCCTCTTCCTTGGGCGACAGCGGCCCGACGTGGTTGATGATCGGCTCGTTGAACTGGCGCTTGCCGTCGCGGTTCAGGTCGTCGAAGAAGCTGTAGCTGGCGCTGCTAGGGACGTTGGCCTTGATCGTGAAGAGTTCGCGCAGGTTGCCGGTGTTGGTCACGATGAGCGGGATGGCGACCACCTGGCCGGGGATCACCACCAACTTTTCGGCGGTGGTACGGGCGGCAACGCCGCTTACCCGCTGCACCACGCTGGTGCTGGAAACGAAGGATTCCTTCTTGTCCAGGTCGTTGTTGATGACATCGGCCCGAAGGAAGAGCTCCTGCTCGGCCAGTGCCTCGTCCTTCAGCTGGAAGGTTACGTTGAAGTCGTTGCTCTCGCCGGAGCGCAGCCTGATGCCGTCCAGCACCAGCGATGCTTTGGTCTCCTGCTTGAATCCCGGCGGCAACTCGCCGACCGGTTCGTACTGCGGGGGGTAGTTGAGTCTTACCGTCACGCCGCGCGCGGCAGCGGTGCCGACGTTGAGCAGCGAGATCCGGTAAGCAATCCGCTCACCCGGCAGCAACTTGGCCTTGTCAGTCTTGACCACCGCACGCAGCAGCGGAGCCGACGAAACCAGTGCGATCTCCTTGGACTGCGAGGTGTCGTTGGAGTAGTTGGAAATCACCTTGATCGGGTACACGTTGCGCTGCCCGTCGATGTTGCCGCGCGGGAGGGAGCCGACAGCGAGGACGCGGTACTTGGCGCCGACGCCCAGGACCGGTGTGTTGGCAATTGCAGTCTCCGGGTTCTTGGCCGGAGCAAAGTGAAAGTCGAACTCGGGCGGGAACCCGGATTCGAGGGTGAAGCTGTCGTTGCCGTTGCCAGCATTGACGATGTCGAAGGGGATCACGAAGCGCTTGCCGGCTTCTTCGGTTTCCGCCGCGGGGCCAAGCTGGATGTCAACGTCGGCGTACTGGGCGACCTCCAGGTTGTACACCTGGGTGATCTCACCCTGCGGAGCGATATTGACCGGCCGTTGCTGGGTCGGGTACTCGATCCCCATCTGGTGCAGCTTTGCGGTGGCGCTGGAAGCGGCCGCGGTGCCGGGGTAGCGGTCGATGACATCCTTGTAAGCAGCAATCGCCTTGTCGCGCAGGTCGCCAGAAACGGAAGCTTTCTCGGCCTTGGCGGCGGCAGCCCTTTCGGCGGCGGCTTTCTCAGCGGCAGCGCGCTCAGCGGCAGCTTTCTGGGCAGCAGTTTTTTCAGCAGCACGCTCAGCTGCAGCTCTTTCCGCCGCCGCCTTCTTGGCTGCGGCAGCTTTCTCA
The DNA here is from genome assembly GCF_014193515.1 of Geomonas silvestris. Lineage (GTDB taxonomy): Bacteria > Desulfobacterota > Desulfuromonadia > Geobacterales > Geobacteraceae > Geomonas > Geomonas silvestris. Next base: position 130,434 of record NZ_BLXX01000013.1, read on the forward strand.
GCGGCAGCTTTCTCAGCGGCAGCTTTCTCAGCGGCAGCCTTCTCAGCAGCAGCCTTCTCAGCAGCAGCCTTCTCAGCGGCAGCTTTCTCAGCGGCAGCCTTCTCGGCAGCAGCCTTCTCGGCAGCAGCCTTCTCGGCAGCAGCCTTCTCGGCAGCAGCCTTCTCGGCAGCAGCCTTTTCAGCAGCAGCACGCTCGGCGGCAACGCGCTCGGCGGCGATCTTTTCTGCAGCGATTTTCTCAGCTGCAGCGCGTTCGGCGGCGGCCTGCTCCGCGGCTACCTTTTCTGCGGCAGCACGTTGTGCCGCCAGTTTCTCGACGGCGGCCTTCTCTGCTGCTGCCTTCTCTGCTGCTGCCTTTTCGGCAGCAACCCTCTCGGCTACAGCCTTCTCGGCGGCGGCTTTGTCGGCGGCAGCCTTGGCAGCAAGTTCAGCGGCAGGAGCCTTGGCAGCCCCCTCGTCGGTCAGCTCGTTTTTCTGATAGCGCTCGGCCAGCGTCATCAGCCCTTCTTCAACCGTCGCCTTCAGCGGGCTCTCAGGGTAGTCGCGCAGGAACTGGGCCATGTACTTACCGGCGTCCCGCTGGTTGCCGGCCTTGTAGTTGGCGCGGGCCAACCAGAAGATCGCCATGTCCTTGAGCGGCGTATCCGGATACTTCTTGAGCAGCGTCGACATGTTGTCGATTGCTGCATTGAAGTCTTTGCGCTGGTAGGCGTTGAAGCCGGAAATGAAGATCTGCGAGTCCTCTGAATCCAGGGAAAACGCAGGCGCAGGCAGGAGAACCGCAACGAGGAGAAATACAGCTAGGATTCTCAGGACCGAGGCACGGAAAACTTTATAAAAATGCACGTGTTGAACCTTTCGGAGCTGATTTAGATGAAAAATGGCCGAACGTGTCGGAAAGTAACATCTTAGACAACACTTGTCAACGCAGAATGGTACCGGTTTAATCGGCGCGAGTACCGGAATCACGGCAGGTTGCGTCGATTTAAGCCTTGACCGGTCATTGTTTGAGTATCACGTAAACAAAACCAGGTACAGTGCGCCGTGTCAGCCTCTGTAGTCAGCCCGCGTTCGTTGAGTAAGGTTTTGCAGCCTTGCCGCGGCAAAAAATTTATACTATTATTCCCATTTTCAAGTCTCTACCGCGATTTTATCTGCTCACAAACCAATCGGCGGGATCTTTGATCTGAAAAAGTTGCCCCTTCGATGTGTTGCCGTCCTTGCCGATCCACCACCAGATAGCGAACTGGGTGCCAAAGATGAAACCAGCAAAGCGCCGCACCCGCCTTTATACAGCCGCAGCCGTTATCCTGGTCCTCGGACTTGCCTGCTCTGCCCTGATTGCCGTTTCCGCGTCCGACGTCGCACTTGACGCACCGCTGGGGAATCCACTCGAAGAGTCGAAGAGTTATCGGCGCAGCCTTGAGATGTACGGCGGTCGGGCCAACCTTCTGGCTGCCCAGTTCATGGAGTGGTTCGCCGGCCTTTGGCACGGCAAGGCTCTGGGCATCACCCTCGGCTGGATCACCTTGACTGCCGCCCTTATCGTGGCCCTCATTGCCTACCATCTCCCTGACGACTCAGAGTGAACCTGTGACCCGACTGATACTTCTTGGCGTACTCTCCGCATTTTTCTTCAGCGGCACCTTCGTCCTGAACCGGGCCATGAGCCTGCAGGGTGGCAGTTGGGTTTGGACCGCGAGCCTGCGCTACTTCTACATGCTGATCCTGCTTGCCGGATGGCTGGTGCTGGCCGGCCGCACCCGGGTCTTGAAGGGAGTCGTGGCCGCGTTCTGCAGAAACTGGTGTTTCTGGACCGTAGCCGGCGGCATCGGTTTCGGCGTTTTCTACGCGCTCCTGAGTTTCAGCGCCTCGTTTGCCCCCGGCTGGGTGGTCGCCACCACCTGGCAGTCCACCATCCTGGCGACGCCGGTGGTGCTCCTTCTCTTCGGCAAAAAAGTCCCCCGGCGCGGGATCTTTTTCACCCTGCTGATATTCTTGGGCATCGTGCTCGTGACAGTGGAGCAGGCGACCTCGGCATCTCTTAAAGAGGTGCTGCTCGGGGTGCTTCCGGTACTTGGAGCAGCCTTCGCCTATCCCATCGGGAACCAGCTGCTCTGGGAGGTGCGCCACGGCAGCAACCCGCTCTTGCCGCGCATCCGGGATCCGGTCCTCGACGACAGCCTGGGTCGGGTGCTCATCATGGTGCTGGGATCCCTCCCCTTTTGGATTTTGCTGATCCTGGTCACCCGACCGGCAGCGCCCAGCACCGGGCAGTTGATCAACACGGCAACAGTTGCGGTATTTTCCGGCGTCATCGCGACCTCGCTGTTCTTCAAGGCCCGCCACCTGGCGAAGACACCGTTCGAACTCTCGGCAGTGGATGCTACCCAGTCGACCGAGGTGCTCTTCTCGCTTGTGGGAGAGATCGTCTTACTGCACGGCTCTCTCCCCGGTGTGGCCGGTGCGGAGGGGATCGTGCTGTCGGTGGTCGGGCTTGCGCTCTACGTCCGCTCCCAGACGGTGGGGGAAGGCTAGGGGCTAGGGGTGGTAACTTAGAACGTTGAACATAGAACCTATAACTTCATCTTTGGAGGCACCATGACCATCAAGGAAGGTTGGCGCGGCAGGTTTTTCGAGGATTTCCAGGAAGGCGACGTCTACCCGCACCCGCTGGGGCGCACCATCACCACTACCGACAATATCTGGTTCACCCTGCTCACCCAGAACACCGCACCGATCCACTTCGACCACCACTACTCGGCCCAGACCGAGTTCGGCAAGCCGCTGGTCGACTCCACCCTCACCCTGGCCCTGGTGACCGGCCAAAGCGTCACCGATATCTCCCAAAACGTCTTCGCCAACCTCGGCTGGGACGAAGTAACCCTCCCCAACCCGCTCTTCGAAGGGGACACCCTCTATTCGCAGTCCGAGGTGCTCTCCAAGCGCGAGTCGAAGTCGCGCTCCAATATCGGGATCGTGACCGTCCGGACGACCGGGTTCAAACAGGACGGCACGGTGGTGATCACCTTCAAGCGGACCCTCATGGTCTACAAGAAAGGCCACGAACCGAAGATCGCCCGCCTGCAGCCCAAGATGCCGGAACCGATCGTACCGCCGGAAGCAGGATAACCGGCTGCATTGACAGCGCCGGGAGGGTTCAGGTACCATCGGCGGCGCCAGTAGTAACGACACCTTCACGCCTCCGCGCTTCGCCCGCAGGCGTGGATTGCCCGGATCACACAAAATCGGAAAACAGATCGAGGCAGGGAAACCGGCGCAGCTTCTTTAACCTTTCCTCTGTGTCCCCCGTGGTTCAGCTTTGGAAGTTGCATCACCTTATGAGATTGATCTACCTTACTATGAGAGAAGTGGAGGGGAGAACATGAGCAGCAAGCCGACCAGAGCAGCAACCTGGGAGTTGGTACAGGAATACCTTCCCAGCGAACAGATGAGAAAACACTCCCTGGCCGTCGAGGCCGTGATGCGCTACTTTGCCCGCAAGGCCGGCGAAGACGAGGAGATGTGGGGTCTCGTGGGACTGGCACACGACATCGACTACGAGCGCTACCCCGAGGAGCACTGCCATCGCGCCCCGGAGATCCTCAAGCAGGCCGGCTGGCCCGAAGAGTACATCCGCGCGGTGGTCTCCCACGGTTGGGGGATCTGCACCGACGTCGAGCCGGTAAGCCACCTGGAGAAAACCCTCTTCACCATCGACGAATTGACCGGGCTGGTTGCGGCCGCTGCGCTGGTGCGCCCCTCGAAGAGCATCCTCGACATCCCGGTGAAGAGCGTCACCAAGAAGTGGAAGGACAAGGCCTTTGCCGCGGGTGCCGACCGCTCGGTCATCGAAAAGGGCGCCGCCATGCTGGGGGTCGAGCTGAACGAGCTGATCGGCGACACCATCGAAGGGATGCGCACCGAGGCCGAGGCGATTGGCCTCAAGGGAAACGTGTAAAAGACCGATGAGCGGAGTGACGGAACATCCTGGAACTCCGCTCTTTCCCGAAAGCACAAGGGGACAGGCACCTGGCGTAGCCAGTCCCCGGTGCGAAGGGCCGGCGACACCAGGAGGTTCACCATGTCGTTTCGCTCGCGGGGGCCGCGCACCGTCCCCCTGAAAAGCGCCGAAGAAGTCGACGCCATCGTCCGCAAGATACGGGACGATCAGACCCGCCCGGAGAACTACCGGGAACGCTCCCTCAAGCTGCACGGCTGGATCTGCGCCAAGTGCGGCCGCGAGTTCGAGCTGTCCAACCTGCACCTTTTGACGGTGCACCACAAGGACGGCAACCACAACTACAATCCCCCCGACGGCAGCAACTGGGAAAACCTCTGCGTCTACTGTCACGACGACGAGCACAGCCGCACCATCCTGGCAGATTACCTGGCGGGAAAAGACAAGAAAAGCTAGCCGTACCGCGGCAGACGAAGGTGGTTATGTCAGAAGCAGACCTGCTCCTCCCCAAGGTGATCCTCGACTCTCTCAACGACGGACTCTACGTCTGCAACACCGACCGCAAGATCGTCTACTGGAGCAAGTCGGCGGAGCGGCTCACCGGCTGGAACGCGGCCGACGTCGTGGGCCGGCGCTGCATGGACAACATCCTGAACCACGTGGACATCGACGGGCGCCACCTGTGCGGCGAGGAGCTCTGCCCCTTGCGGCGCTGCATGGTCACCGACCGCCCCAGCGCCTCGCCCGCCATCATCTTCGGCCTGACCAAATCGGGCGGCCGGCTCCCCATGGCGGTCACCGTCGCCCCGTTGCACGACGAAAACGGCACGGTCATCGGCGGCGTGGAGACCTTCCGCGATTTCTCGGAATCCTACGCCAACCTGGAGCGCGCCAAGCAGATCCAGACCCTCTCGCTCGAGCACGACCTCCCCGAAGATCCCCGCATCGGGTTCTTCTCCTTTTACCTCCCGCACGACCTGATCGGCGGGGATTTTTTCGCCATCCGCCAGCTCGACTGCGATCACTACGGCTTCATGCTGGCCGACGTCATGGGCCATGGCGTCGCCGCGGCGCTGCACACCATGGAGCTGAGCGCCCTGTGGAACCGGCACTGCCGCACCCTGGTGCGCCCCGCCCAGTTCGCCCAATTCCTGAACCGGGACCTCTGCAAGGTCGTGCGCGACGAATCCTTTGCAACCGCGCTGTGCGGCGTCATCGACGCTTCCCGGCGCACCGTGCGCATCGCCTCGGCGGGCGGCCCGACCCTGGTGGTGGTCCATCCCGACGGCAGCGCCGAGCATTTGAGCGCCGACGGCCTCCCCTTCGGGCTCATCGCCCAGGCATCCTACGAGGAACGCGAGGTCTGCTGTGCACACGGAGACGCCCTGCTCATGTTCACCGATGGCGCCATCGAGATTGCCGACCAAGAGGGGAACCTGCTCGAGGTAGAGGGACTTCTGGGACAGCTTAAGGGTCTCGGCTACCCGCGGGCCGGCATCCCGATCGAAGCGCTGCAGGAGGCGCTCCTCACCTACTCCAACGGCATCCGCCTGGAAGACGACTTAACCCTCCTCGAGGTGCGCTTCCGGTAGATTCCTGCATTGCAAAATTGACAACGCCGCACCTCTCCACCTACAATGCCCCGTTGGATCCGATAAAAAGCCAGCGCCCGGCCTGTCGTAGATAGTCGCAGGCCGCGCGACTCCCCATAGAAGGAATCTCCTCCCCATGCTGCACCTGAAGAAACTCTCCAAGGATTTCGCGGGAAAACCGCTCTTCACCGACCTCAACTGGCACCTCAAGAAAGGCGAGAGGGTCGGCCTGGTCGGCGAAAATGGCGCCGGCAAGTCGACGCTCATGCGCATCATCGCCGGCGAGGTGGAAAGCTCCAGCGGCGAGATCCAGCTCACCCGCGGTGGCACCGTCGGATACCTGCCGCAGGACGGCATCGTCGCCAAGGGTTTGCCGCTTTTTGCCGAGGTGATGACGGCGCTCAGCGAACTGCAGGCCATCGAGCGCGAGATCGCCGAGCTCACCGCCCGCCTGGAGCGCGAACCGCACGACGCACCGGGGCACGAGCAGCTTCTGGACCGCTTCGGCGCGCTGCAGGAGGAGTTCCGGCTCAAAGGTGGTTACGCCATGGAGAGCGAGGTGGGGAACGTCCTCACCGGTCTCGGCTTCTCTCCCGCGGACTGGGAGAAGGAGTGCGGCGAGTTCTCCGGCGGCTGGCAGATGCGCATCGCGCTCGCCAAGCTGCTTCTGAAGAAACCGAACGTCCTTTTGCTGGACGAGCCGACCAACCACCTGGACATCGAGGCGCGCAACTGGCTTGAGGGGTACCTGCAGGGGTATCCCTTCTCGGTCATGCTGGTCTCCCACGACCGCTTCTTCCTGGACCAGGTCTGCTCCCGCATCGCCGAGGTCTGGAACCACGACATCAGCGACTACCACTGCAACTACAGCCGCTACCTGGTATTGCGTGAGGAGCGGGTCTCGGCCCTGCGCGAGGCCAAGAAACGCCAGGACGAGGAGATCGAGAAGATCGAGGATTTCATCTCGCGCTTCCGCTACAAGACCGACAAGGCCGCCCTGGTACAGTCGCGCATCAAGCAGCTGGAGAAGATTGAGCGGATCATCCTGCCGCCCGAGCGCAAGCGGATCCGCTTCAGCTTTCCGACGCCCCCCAAAAGCGGCAAGACCGTGATGGAACTTAGCGGCGTACACAAGGCCTACGGCAGCAACGTGGTCTTAAACGGGATCGACCTCACCATCGAAAACGGGGAGCGGGTGGCGCTGGTGGGGCACAACGGCGCCGGCAAGTCGACGCTCATGCGCATCCTGGCCGGCGGGGCGGTGAGCGCGGGCACGGTAACCCTGGGCCACAACGTGATCTTCGACTACTTCGCCCAGGACCAGGCCCAGGAGCTCGATGGCAGCCGCAGCGCCTACGACGAACTCTACGCCGACGCCCCCTTCGAGATGGTGCCGCAACTGCGGGACATCCTGGGTGCCTTCCTCTTCTCGGGCGACGACATCAACAAGAAGGTTTCCGTGCTCTCTGGAGGGGAGCGCAATCGGCTGGCGCTCGCCAAGATCCTGTTGCGCCGCTCCAACCTCCTGCTCATGGACGAACCGACCAACCACCTGGACCTCTTCAGCAAGGAAGTGCTCCTCGAGGCGCTCAGGAACTTCCCGGGGACGGTGGTCTTCGTATCGCACGACCGCCACTTCATCGACGGCCTGGCCACCCGCGTGGTCGAGGTGGGGGGCGGCAAGCTGGAAAGCTTCCACGGCGACTACGAGTACTACCTGGAGAAGTGCGCCCAGCGCGAGGCCGGGACAGCCGGCCAGGGGACCGCTCCGGTGCACCAGGCTGCATCCAAGGAGACCGCTGCCACCCGCCAGCTGAGCCAGGAGCCGGTCTCCAAGGAAGAGCGCCAGCGGCTGCGCGAAGAGGAAAAACAGCGCCAGAAAGAGGAGCGCGCCCGCGAGCGCGCCATGGCCGACCTGGAAAACCGCATCGCCCAGCGCGAAACGGAACTCGCCACGCTGGAAGAAGAGATGGCGGCACCCGACTTCTTCAAGGACGTGGAGGCCTCACGAGTTGCCGGCGAGCGCCATACCGCGCTCAGCGCCGAGATAGCAAAGCTCTACGAGGACTGGGAGAGCGCCTAGCCGCAGGGGCGCACGCCGCCCCGCAGGACCTTCCCCTCGCGCGGACACTCCCCGGTGCCCAGGCTGTTCCCGACACGCGCAACTTCCCGAGGCGGGCACTCCCTCGCTCTTGCATCTAGAGTCCGCCAGTATCCCACCTCGTGCCAATGAGACTGTCCGGGACCTTCCGACTCACCCTTCCCACCCCTCCCGCCCGTTCCAAAAAGTCCAACATTTCCTGGCGCCTTCGCGGCTTCCAGCCAGCGATTCCAGCGGTTTCACCGTGTTGACAGCTTGCGGGGCTAATGTACTCTATAGGTGGCAATTCAGCCCCCTCCCGAGGTATGACGCCCCATGACTGAAAATATCACGATCAACATGCCAGAAATCGTCCCTCTCTATCCACTGCGGGAGATCATTGCCTTTCCCTACATGGTGTTCACTATCTTCCTGAAGCCCGAGGAAATGGCCCCTTTTGAAGAGGCCGTTTTGTTCAACAACCTGGTCGCCCTGGTGAAACTGAAACAGGAGCCGCAGGGTGAGTTGTTCTCGGCGCTGCACGAGATAGGCACCCTGTGCAAGGTGATGCAGATCAGCAAGCTGCCGCAGGGGGGGATCAAAGTAACGCTCGAGGGTGTGGTCCGGGTGCGGGTGCTCGCCATCGTGCAGCAGACCCCGGTGGCGCTCTCCCGCCTGGAACCGGTGCGCGAGTTCGCCGAGAAGTCGATGGTCTCCGAGGCGCTGGTCGGCTCCTTGAACGCCCTTTTGAAGATCGCCCTCTCCTACGGCCGGCCGCTTCCCGACGACGTCATGAAGATGATCGACTTCATCGACAACCCGGCGCGCCTCTCCGACCTGGTCGCCCTCTACCTGAACCTCCCCATCGACGAGCTGCAGAAACTCCTGGAAACGACCGATCCTTTGGAGCGGCTCAAGAAGGTCTACATGCACCTCACCAACGAGGTGCAGCGGCTGCAGATCAAGGGCGAGGTGCAGGCCGAGGTCACCAAGAAGGTAGGCAAGAGCCAGAAGGAGTTCCTGCTGCGCGAGCAGATGAAGCAGATCCAGGAGGAACTCGGCGAGGACGACAGCCGCCAGGGCGAGGCCAACGACCTGAGGACCAAGGTGGAAAACGTCAAGATGCCCGAGGAGGTCTACAAGATCGCGCTGAAGGAGCTGAAGCGCCTGGAGCGGATCAACCCGGCTTCTCCCGAGTACACCGTTTCGCGCACCTACCTCGACTACCTGACCGCGATCCCCTGGCAGGTGAGCACCCCGGACAACAAGGACATCAACCAGGCGGAGAAGGTCCTCAACGAAGACCACTACGACCTGAAGAAGGTGAAGGAGCGCATCCTCGAGTACCTGGCGGTGCGCACGCTGAAAGAGAAGATGAAGGGCCCCATCCTCTGCTTCGTGGGCCCCCCGGGGGTCGGCAAGACGAGCCTCGGCAAGTCGATCGCCCGCACCCTGGGGCGCAAGTTCATCCGGGTCTCCCTCGGCGGCATGCGCGACGAGGCGGAGATCCGCGGGCACCGGCGCACCTACATCGGCGCCCTCCCCGGCCGGATCATCCAGGAGATCAACCGCGCCGGCTCCAACAACCCGGTCTTCATGCTGGACGAGGTGGACAAGATCGGTGCCGACTTCCGCGGCGACCCCGCCAGCGCGCTTCTCGAGGTGCTCGACCCGGAGCAGAACTTCTCCTTTACCGACCACTACCTTGACGTCCCCTTCGATCTGACCAACGTGATGTTCATCACCACGGCGAACCAGCTCGATCCGATCCCGGCGCCGTTAAAGGACCGCATGGAGGTGATCTCCCTCTCGGGCTACACCGACGAGGAGAAGCTGAACATCGCCCAGACCTACCTGGTGGCGCGCGAGATCGAGGAGAACGGCCTCGCCACCATGCCTCCCACCTTTACCGACGAAGCCATCTACCGGGTCACCCACGACTACACCCGCGAGGCCGGGGTCCGCAACCTGCAGCGCAGCATCGCCTCGATCTGCCGCAAGATCGCGAAAGAAGTGGCGCAGGGCAAGAAGGCACGCAAGGTGGTAACCCCGGAGGACGTTGCCGAACTCTTGGGGCCGCCCAAGTTTTTCGACGAGGTCGCCTCGGAGAAGGACCGCGTCGGCGTGGCCACGGGGCTCGCCTGGACCGAGAGCGGCGGCGACATCATCTTCGTAGAAGCGACCAAGATGACCGGCAAGGGGGACCTGATCCTCACCGGTTCGCTGGGCGACGTGATGAAGGAATCCGCCCGCGCCGCGGTCTCCTTCGTACAGGCGAACTGCGAGGAACTGGGGATCGAGCGCAAGGAATTCGACAACACCACCATCCACATCCACGTCCCGGCGGGGAGCATCCCCAAAGACGGCCCCTCCGCCGGGATCACCATGGCCACCACCATCGTCTCGCTCTTCTCGGGTCGCGCCGCACGCCGCGACGTCGCCATGACCGGCGAGATGAGCCTCACCGGCCGGGTGCTCGCCATCGGCGGCCTGAAGGAGAAAGTGCTGGCGGCCCGGCGCGCCGGAGTCACCAAGGTGCTCGCACCTGCCAAGAACCAGAAGGACCTGGATGACATCCCGGAAAACGTGAAGCAGGAACTGCAGTTCATCTTCGTAGACGACGTCCGCGAGGTGTTGAAGCACGCCCTGAAGTAACCCCGCGGGCCCCGCGCCCAGAAAGGCTTTCCCCGACATGTCGGCGAGCGTTGCACAAGACCAGCTGAGGCAGTTCTTCCAAGATCCGGGAGAACTGCCTTGGCGCCGGCAGGCCCGCACCGACCTCTCCCTTCCGCGCTTCCCCTTCCTCCCTGCCGCCAACCATGCAGGCGCAGAGGCTCTCGAACCCTCCAGCCTCAGATCCCGCTGCCGGCAGCTTCCGGCTCGCAGAGCCTCCCGGGCCTTTTCCCGCACGGCCAGCGCCGACGACTCCCGGGTAACCCGGGTCCCGCACCCCTGGCATCCTTCCGAAAGTAGCATCCCATGACAACCACGCCCGGCGCTTCGATCAGAGACGGCAGCAGGATCCCGGCGGCAGAAGGGCGCTCCCCCTTGCGCGTCCTGGTGGGTGGCATCATGGGGATGATGCTCGCCATGGGGATCAGCCGTTTCGCCTTCACCCCGATCCTCCCCCTCATGCAGCGCGACCTCGGCATGAGCCACAGCCTGGCCGGCGCCCTCGCCTCGCTCAACTTCGTCGGCTACCTAGCCGGGGCGCTCGTTTGTGCCATCTGGCCCAGGCTCCTGCGCAGCACAGCGGTGAACCTCGCCGCGCTGATCTCGAGCATCGGCACGACATTCCTCATGGCCTACACCACCTCGCCTGCTTTTTGGGGGGCACTCAGACTGTGGGCCGGCTTGGCCAGCGCGATACTTTTCGTGGTCATTGCAGTAGAGGTCACCGAGACGCTGTTGCGCAGTCAGCACGGCCGCTGGAGCAGCGCACTCTATGGCGGCGTCGGTTTGGGGATCGCCTTGAGCGGCCTTACCGTCCCGCTCTTCGATCAGCTGGGGGGGTGGCGCGGGGCCTGGCTCGGTATGGGAGCGCTCTCGCTGGCACTCGCCGGAGCGGGGGTGACGATTGCCGGCAAGCGCGCAGCGTCCGTCGATACCCCCGACGCACTCCCCTCCCAAGGGGCCGGCTTCACGGTCCTGGCACGGCTCATCTTCGTCTACTTCCTGGAAGGACTCGGCTATATCGTAAGCGCCACCTTCCTGGTCGCCATCATCGCGAAGACTCCGGGGCTGGCAACGTTTGCCCCCTGGAGCTGGGTCGCCGTCGGGTTGGCGGCCGCCCCCTCGACCATCGTCTGGCAGCGGGTCGCCGGCCGCATCGGGGTACGTCCGGCACTCACCCTCGCCTACCTGCTCCAGGCCGGCGGGATCCTTTTGAGTGTTGGGGCGAGCGAGGCCTGGCGCGCCTGCCTGGCCGCGGTCATCTTCGGGGGGACCTTCCTGGGGATCGTGGCCCTCGTCATGGCAGAAGGTGGGCGTCGCGCCGGCCCGCAGGGGCGCCGGGCCACAGCGCTGCTCACCGCCGCCTTCGGGACCGGGCAGGTCATCGGCCCCTCGATCGCCGGGTTCCTCGCGGACCGCCAGGGCGGTTTCGCCGTTCCGCTGTACCTGGCAGCCTGGGCGATCATCTGCGCCGGCGTGCTGGTCGCCACCGACCGGCGCTTCAAAAACCCCGCACCAAAATAGCCAGGACAACAGCGTTCCTAGCGTAGGACGACAACAGAGGCCCGTCGGAACGGGAACGTGCGGAGGGGGGAGACGAAGATCGGAAATCGGTTTTAGGGAGAGCTGCTCGGGAGGGGCTGACTCGGCAGGATGTGCGGATGCGTAGTTACGGCCTTGGGCTTCCAAGGCCTTTTTTGTTCTTCCACAATCTCCCCCTCCCTTGACGGGAGGGGGCTGAGGGGGTGGGTGAAGCTGCCAGCTGCGCTGAGGTGGCACATTCCCCCTCACCCTGACCCTCTCCCGCCAGGGGAGAGGGGACCTCACCGCAACCAACCTGTTACGGAAGAGAGTTTTTCCCGGCGGAGCAGAGGCGCGCCAGGCGCAGGAAGGCAGCGAAGAGTTGGCCGGCCCGCTCGTCGTCGGACACGTTCACCACCACCGTCCTGATCTTGAGTTCCTGGCCGCGTTGCTGGTAGCGCACCGGCTTGTTGAAGTAGAGCATGACGAACGAGGTGTAATCGTGCCCGAAGCGGGATTCGCCGGGTTCCAGCGCAGAGAAATCGAGATCCTGGTAGGTGATGTCGTACGCGCCTCCCGACGGGTAGGTTCCGAGCACGTTGTAGGTCATGGAGCAGGCGTCAACCCTCACGTAGCGGTAACTCTCCTTGCGCGCCTCCGAGGTGCCGCCGGCCATGGTACTCTCCAAGTAGCGCGCCGTCTCTTCCAGAGTCGGGTCCGCCTGTGCATAAGCAACCGCAGAACAGAAGAGCTGCACCAGCAGCACCAGAGCTATCTTCTTCAATTTCATCTCTCTCCCCCCCTCATACCGCGTAACACGAAATACCGCCCGAGGCACGACCGCGACCGTAGCGGGACCCATCGGATCTCGGCCATTCACCACGCCGAAAAGAATCCGTGCCGGCCAGACACGATCTTATAAAACAGATCCTGGGAAAAAAACACCCCTCCTGACAGGATTTTTGTCATAGTCCGAGCCCTGGACGAGCTGCCACACAATCAGATCGATCCGATATCTCCATTTTGCCACCCTACAGACAGAATGCCCTGAACAGTAATTAATCCACGGCGTTTCCACATTGCAATGCCCACGTCTTGGTGCTATCTTTTTTTGCGTTATTCATTTTTATACCAGACTCAGAGGCCGTCATGAAAATACTTCACCGCATTGTTGTCGTGCTCGCATTTTCCTTGAGCGCCGCCACCGTATTTGCCCAGGGGCTCGAGGAGAAGGTGCACGAGTACACCCTGAAAAACGGCATGAAGCTCCTCATGGTGCCGCGTCACACCTCCCCCACCGTGGCCGCCTGGATCCGCTTCAAGGTGGGGAGCGTGGACGAGCGCAGCGACGAGCGCGGCCTGGCGCACCTTCTGGAGCACATGCTCTTCAAGGGGACCACGACGCTCGGCACCACCAACTACAAAGAAGAGAAACCGCTACTGGACCAGATCGAGGCGACCGCCCAGAAGCTGATGGCGGAAAACCTGAAGCAGGACAAGGCCGACCCGAAGGAAGTGGCCCGGCTCACCAAGGAGTTGGACCGCCTGGAGAAGGCGGCCGAGAAGTACGTGGTCAAGGAGGAGTTTGCCGACCTGTACGCCAAAAACGGCGGCTCGGGCTACAACGCCTTCACCAGCAAGGACGGCACCACCTACATCATCAACCTGCCGGCCAACAAGATGGAGCTTTGGGCGTCCATCGAGTCGGACCGCATGCAGAACGCGGTGCTGCGCGAGTTCTACACCGAGATGAAGGTGGTGAAGGAAGAGAGGCGCCGCTCCTACGACGCGGAACCCGAGGGAAAACTCTGGGAGACCTTCTTGGCCGACGCCTTCAACGCGCACCCCAACGGGCAGCCGACCATCGGCTGGATGTCCGACATCGACAACCTGACCCGCACCAAGGCCGAGCGTTTCCTGCACAAGTACTACGCCCCCAACAACGCCATCATGGCGATCGTGGGGGACATCGACCCGCAAAAGACCATCGCGCTCGTCGAGAAGTACTTCGGCAAGATCCCGCCGGGCCAGCCGGTGCCGCCGGTCGCCGTGGAGGAGCCGGTACAGCAGGGTGAGAAGCGGACCGAGGTGGTGGGCGACGCCGAGCCGGAACTGATGATCGGCTACCACAAGCCGACCCTTCCCGCACCGGACGACTACGTCTTCGACGTGATCGACATGCTGCTCACCAACGGCCGCACCTCGAGACTCTACAAGACGCTCGTGCAGGAGAAGAAGCTCGCCACGTCGGTCTCCTCGTTCTCCGCCCCGGGGAGCCGCTACCCGAACCTCTTCATCATCAACGCGACGCCGCGCGCGCCGCACACGGTGGCCGAGGTGGAGAGTGCCGTCTACCAGGAGCTGGAGCGCCTGAAGACCGAGCCGATGACCGAGCGTGAGCTGCAGCAGATCCTGAACCACCTGGAGTTCGAGGAGTCCCGCCAGATGGCCTCCAACGGCGGCCTGGCCCGTAACCTCACCGAGTACGAGGCGGTGGCCGGAACCTGGCGCTACCTCATCGAACACCGCCAGAAGGTCGCCAAGATCACCGCCGCCGACGTGATGCGGGTCGCCAAGCAGTATTTCACCCGCGAAAACCGCAACGTCGGGTTCATCACCAAGAAGGAAGCGGCAGCGGCGCCCGTCTCCGCCTCCGCACACTAGCACCGACTTCACTCTTCGAGAGGTTACGCCGCATGAAACGATTAAAAAGGCTCTTAGTGATAAGCTGGTCGCTGCTCCTCATGACCGGCGTGGTCTCGGCGCAGGGTGCCCAGGCCAAGAAAGCCGCTGCTGCCGCGCCTAAGTCCGCTGCCGCGCAGCAGCTTGCCGACCCGCGCACCATGACCTTCCCGCCGCTTCACTTCCAGATCCCGAAGACCGAGCGGGTCCAGCTGAAAAACGGCATGGTGGTCTACCTTTTGGAAGACCACGAACTCCCCATCGTGAACCTGACCGCCTATCTTAACGCCGGCAGCATCTACGAACCCGACGACAAGGTGGGGCTCGCCGGGATGACCGGCGCGGTTATGCGCAGCGGCGGCACGCTCTCCACGCCGCCGGACCGGCTGGACAGCGAGCTCGAGTTCATGGCGTCGTCCATCGAGTCGAGCATCAACACCGACCACGCCAGCGTATCGGTCTCGACGCTGGCCCGGAACCTGGAGCGCACCCTGGAGCTCTTCGGGCAGGTGATGACCCAGCCGGCCTTCGACCCGTCCCGCGTCGAGCTCGCCCGGCTGCAGACGATCGAAGGGGTGCGCCGCATGAACGACGACCCGAAGTCGATCGCCAACCGCGAGCTGAGCCGCGCCATCTACCCCAACAGCCCCTTGAGCAGCGTCCCCACCATCGCCTCGGTGAGTTCGGTGACCCGTCAGGAGATGATCGACTTCCAGAGGCGCTACTTCTACCCGGCCAACACGATCATCGCAGTGGCCGGCGACTTCGACCGCACCAAGCTTTTAGCGACCCTGGAGCAGATTTTCGCCGGTTGGCAGAACCAGCCCAAGATCTTTCCCAGCGTGCCGGCACCCAAGGACGATCCCACTCCGGCCGTCTTGTTCGTGCAGAAGGACGTGAACCAGTCGGTGATCCGCATGGGGCACCTGGGGATCGACAAGAACAACCCGGACCTCTACGCCCTCAAGGTGATGGACTTCATCCTGGGGGGCGGCTTCACCTCGCGGCTCACCCAGGAGATCCGCTCCAACCAGGGGCTCGCCTACAACGTGGACAGCTACTTCGAGACCGGGCGCCGCTTCCGCGCCCCCTTCGTCGCCGAGACCGAGACGAAGTCGGAGACCACGGTGAAGGCGACCACCCTGATGCGCTCCATCATCGCCGGGATGACCAAGGCGGAGGTCTCGGACCGCGAACTGAAGCTCGCCAAGGACGCCATCATCAACTCGTTCATCTTCGGCTTCGCCCGCTCGGACGCCGTGGTGAACCAGCGGGCCCGCCTCGAGTTCTACGGCTACCCGGAAGGGTATTTGGAGAACTACCGCGACAGCATCGCCAAGGTGACCAAGGCGGACGTGTTGCGGGTCGCGAAGAAGTACCTGCATCCCGACGCCATGAAGCTCGTGGTGGTCGGCGATGCCAAGAAGTTCGACCAGCCGCTCTCGGTCTTCGGGACCGTGCAGAATATCACGCTGAACAACAACCAATAGGAGGGAAAAGATGGCAACCTGGAAATGCAGCAGCTGCGGCTTCACCAAGGAAGGAAGATGCAAACCCCAGAAGTGCCCCCAGTGCCAGGAGAAGGGGAACTTCGAGAAGACCGAGTAAGAACCAGCCGCCGGATCCTGCAAGCGAGACAGTGCGCAGATACAAAAAGACCTCTCACCGACGGTGAGAGGTCTTTTTGTGGTGGAGCCTCGCGGCATCCTCAGGTCTCCCCTCCCTTGACGGGAGGGGGATAGGGTGTGGGTGAAGCCGCCAGCTGCAACGAGATGGCCCATTCCCCCTCACCCTGTCCCGCAAGGGGAGAGGGGACGTTCTAGTGTATTTCATCGTGCATTGAAAAATTGCAGGCATCAGGTGCGAGTGCGTCTTCGCGCGCTATTCCCCGGTAAAGACCGGCGTGCGTTTCTCCAGGAAGGCCGTGATTCCCTCGCCGTAGTCCTTACTGTCGTACACGGTGCGGCGCAGCCCCTGGATGCGCTCGAAGGTGAGCGGGCTCAAGGGGTGGGCGCTCGCCAGAAGCCGGATCTGCTCCTTGATGACGCCGATGCTGAGCGGGCTGTTGCGGGTGATCTTGGCCGCCATCTCGTAGGTGAAGTCCTCGAGGCTCTCCACGTCCACCAGGTGGTTCAAGAGCCCGGCCTTGGCGGCCTGCTCGGCCGAGAGCGGCTCGGCGGTGAAGAACATCTCCTTGGCGAAGTTCACCCCCATGATGTTGATGAAGTGCAGGATGCCGGAGACGTTGTAGGGTACCCCGATCTTCGCGGGCGTCATGCAGAACGAGGAGCTCTGGCAGCCGATCAGGATGTCGCAAGAAAGCGCCAGGTCGCAGGCGCCGCCCCAGACGCTCCCCTCGAGCATGGCGATGACCGGGATGGGAAGGCTCTGGATCGAGCGCAGGATGGTGACCAGCGGGTCGTTGTAGGCGAGCGGGTCGCGCCCCGGCATGGGGAGCTCATGGACGTCGTGGCCGGCGGACCAGACCTTGGATCCTTTCGGGGCCCGCAGGATCAGCACCCGCATCTTCCCTTTCTGCAAGGCGGCGATCGCCTGGATCATCTCGGAGATGGCGGCGCTGCTCAGCACGTTGCGGTGCTTTGGGTTGTTGAAGGTGATGGTTCCTATATTGTCCTGCAGCTGGGTAGTTATGAGTGCCATCTGGAAGGTTCTCCTTGGTTGACGAAGTGAGGCTCGGGAACAGGGCTCCGGTGTCAACGTATCGGTCGGAAGCGCCGCAAGTGTAGTTGTATTTCTTACGGCGCAAGAAAACCTTCCGGACAGCTGAGCAGACGTTCTCTTTTAGAGCCGCCACAAAGTGTACCAGGTTTTCTCCGGCAGGCTCTTCAGTGCCGTTTCAGCCTGAACCTGCAGCGCCGTCTGGCGCCGTTACCAGGGGGAGCTTACGATGATGTGCACCAGGATGATCTTCCCGATGGTGGCGACCGGGTACACCGAGGCGTACCCCTGGTCCGGGAAGTCGTTGCCGGTCTGGTCCTTGGCGTACCCGAGAACCGCTATCTGGGTGTGCATGCCGGCGATCATCCCCGAGAGGTAGCTCATCGGTATCTTCATGAACCGATAGCCGATGAAGAGCACGGTGAGAGAGGCGAGGAAGGTGATGGCGGCGCCGGCCAGGAAGATGGAGAGCCCGCCGCCGCGGCTCAAGGTCTGGAAGAAGGTGTAGCCGGCCCGGGTGCCGATGCTCGCCAGAAAGAGGGTGAGCCCGATCTGGCGCACGGTCATGTTGACGCTGTAGGGAAGCGTCCAGACCATCCCCCCCATGCGGCCGTAGGTCCCCAGGATAAGCGCCACGATGAGCGGGCCTCCGGCGAAGCCGAGCTTAAGAGTGCCGCCGCCGGGGAAGGGGAACGGGATCAAGCCGACGCAGAGCCCCAAGACCAGGCCGAAGCTGAAGGTCATGATGTCGACCTCGCTCACCTTGCGGTAGGAGTTCCCGAAGAAGGCGGAGACCTCCTCCATGTGGTCCCGGTGGGCCAGTACGCGCACCAGGTCCCCCAGTTCCAGCACCATCTCGGCGCGGGGCTGGTAGGCGTCATCGCCGCGCCTCACCTCGGTCACCACCTCGCCGAAGCGCTCCTTCAGGTTCAGCTGCCCGATGGTCTGCCCCACCACGGTCGGGTTGGAGACGAAGATGCGCCGGTACTCGTACTCGGTGCGGTCGATACGGATGTCCCGGCGCCTTTCGCCGAAGGCCTTGGCGACCAGGGCCAGCTCCTCGGGGTCCCCCACCGCCATGACGAGGTCACCGTCGGCGAGTTTGGTGTGCGGCGTCGCCATGAAGAACTCGTCGCCGCGCTTGATGCGGCCGAAGAGTACCTTCCAGCTGTGCAGCGCGCCCAGCTCGGCCACCGTGGAGCCGGGAGGGGCGAGCTGGTGGATCTTGAAGGTGCAGGTGACGTTCTTGCTGGTGTCGTCCTCGTGGCCGCGCAGGCTCGCGGCCTCGGCCTGGTAGTCGACCTTCCAGATCCTTTGCGCCAGCATGATGGCGAGGACCACGCCGATCACCCCGATCGGGTAGGTGACCGAGAAGCCGACCACCGGTTCGGCCAGAAGCCGGTCCAGCTGCTCGGACATCGCGGTCTGCTTGATGGTGTCGAGGACCGCCGCCAGGGCCGGCGAGGTGGTGAGGCTGCCGGCGAACATCCCGGCCGCCACGCCGGCGCTCAGCCCCAGGGTCTTCTTGAGCACCAGGCAGAGGATCCCCGCGCCGAGGAGCGCGCAGGCGATCAGCACGTTGTTGCGCATCCCGTCACGCCGAAGCGAAGCCACGAACGCCGGGCCCGCGGCCAGGCCGACCGTATAGACGAACAACGCCTGCCCCAGCACGTAGACGATCTCAGGGGACTTGAGGTCCGGATGCAGGGAACCGACCGCGATGCCGACGAAGAGCACTGCCCCGACACCGAGACTCATGCCGCAGACCTTCACGCGACCCAACGGATAGCCAACCGCGGCGACCAGAAAGAGGAGCAGCAGAGGATTCTCTATGAGCGTCTGTACCATGGCTTCACCACTTTGCTCTGTGCTGCAGGGAATGGGCGGCTGAAAGCTCCAGCGCCGACCGGGCCAAGTCAACAGCGGGCCGGCTCGAGACATTAGCTGAATTTAATCCACAGCCAAGTATAGCAAGGCGACTTGAACAAGCAACGAACGCGGTGGGAGGAGTGGCGGATCTCTCGGAGGACAGGCGCGGGCTCGACCAGGCCGAAGCCCCGCCCTGGTAAGACAGAAGGGGAAGGATGCATAGGAGTGCAGCTCGCCGAAACAGTGGCGGGTGTCACCGGTGAGGAAGCAGCTAGGACCTGAGTGTGCGGAGAAAAGGAAACGGGGTGGAGAGATCCCCACCCCGTCATCTTGGAATGCCGGCGCTTACTCCGGCTGTGAGGTGTCGAAGCTTCTCAAAAGGAGCTCCAGGCGGTAGCCGGCCTGCTCAGCGGCCCTCAGCACCAGCGCGCAGGAGCGCTGCACGGCTGCCTGGGGCTGCGGCACCCCGCCCGCACCGTACGGGGCGATACGCGACAGCCAGGTAAGTACGAGTTCCAGGCGCTCCTTGTTGAACCACTCCACGCCGCCGCTTTCGTGCAGCTGCAGGAAGTCGGCCGCCGCCTGGTCGGCGAAGAGCCCGGTCAGACTCACCAACGCCCCCTTCTCTTCGAACTCATCCAGGAGGGACTCGTGGCGCAGAAGCACCCGCAGCAGGTCTCCCCACGCCCAGGGCTGCAGGGTCTCGCCGGCCTCCTCCGCATCGGGGAGCAGGGCAAAGGCCTCCACCACGGGGCGCGCCAGGCCGAAGTGGTCGAACAGGGGTGCCGACTCGACCTCGGTCAGCTCGCCGATGCGGTGCAGGGCGAGGAAGGCGCAGAGCAGCAGGTGGTTTCTGGGATCGAGGGTCAACTCGGGAGCCGGAGCCTTCAGGGCCTGGTTCATCTCGGCACCGAAAGTGACCAGCAGCGAGCGGAGGGAACTCTCCTTGGCCTGGAGTGCCAGCGTCTTGTAGAAGGCGGCCACCAGCGGCTCCAAAAGCGGCACCATCATGAGTGCCTCGGCTTCGGGCTCGTCGGTCGCGGCGATCACCTTGGCAAGCAGCGCCCTCAGGGCGTCGTTGGCCCCGGCCCAGCGCACCTGCTTCACCTCTTCCTCAAGGCTTTCCACCGGCGCCCCGTTCAGCTTGTAGCAGAGGCTCCCCCAGGTGCCGAAGTCGTCGTCCCAGATCTCCTTGAAGTCGAGGAAGGCGTGGTACTCGTACCCCGCCAGCTCCACGAAGAGCCCCTGCTCGCAGAGCTCGCGCCCGTTTCTCAGGTAAGAGAGCCCCGTCGCGTAGTCCCTGAAGGAGTAGTAGTGCCGCCCGTCGCCGTTGAAATCGAGCGCCTCGCCCAGGCTGTGCTGCACCAGCGCCGCGCTGCCGTCGCCGTTTTTCCGGGTGGCCGCACAGGAGTAGCGGATCCACCCCGCCGTGTTGGCGTAGCGGTTGTGGAACAGGATGAGGCCGCGCTCGTTGCCGTAGCGGTTCGAGTAGGCGAAGACGTTCTCGTCCACGTTGGAACCGGCGTAGAAGTCGTAGAGCACGAAGTTCTCGCTCCCCGAGAAGATGTGGCGCCGGCGCATGAGCGGGAAGATGTTCGACTCGTGGCGCGCCACCAGCGCCTGGTCCACCGGCTCGTCCCACAGCGCCTGCTTGTACTCCATGCCGTACTTCTCGTGGAACCCCTCGACCTGGCCGTGGCCGATCATGGGAAGCCCGGGCATGGTCACCAAGAGCACGGTGGCGCCGAAGTACTTCCCTTCCTTGCCGAACTGCTCCACGGCGGTCCGCTCGTCGGGGTTGTTCATGAAGTTCACGAAACGCTTCAGGATCTCGGGCTCGAACTCCAGGACGTTTTTCAGGGTCTGGCGGTACTTGGCGTTCTCCTCCATCTTGAGCATGTTCATGAAGGCGGAGTTGTAGACCCGGTGCATCCCCAGGGTACGCACGAAGTACCCCTCCATGAGCCAGAATGCCTCGGCCAAAAGCAGGGTGTCCGGCGCTTCCACCGCCACCCGGTCCACCACCTCGCGCCAGAACTCGTTGGGGAAGACGGCGTCGAAGGAGGGGCGGTCCATGCCGTGCTCGGCGCGCGAGGGGACGCCGGAGCCGTGTCCCGGGAGCGGGTACCACAGGCGCTGGTAGTGCTTCTTGGCAAGCGTCATGGCGGCATCGAAGCGGATGATGGGGAACTGGCGCGCCACGTGGAGGATGGTCTGAATCACCGCCTCGCGCACCTCGGGGATCAGGTAGTTGAGCTGAGCCGTGTCGTTCCAGGGGGTCGAGGTGCCGTCGTTGCCATGGTAGATGTAGCGCGCCCGCCCGGTGTCCCGGTCGACGTGCTTGAAGACCACCGCAGCGTCGCGTTTGTCCCAGTAGCCGTCCTCGATGAAGAGCCCGATGCGGCCATCGAAGGAGAGGTCGGGGCCGTTGAACTGGTAGTTTGGGTAGGGCGGGTAGTCGAGCTGGACGAACCAGTCCGGGTGCTCCAGGGTCCACTTCGAGAAGAGGCCGGTGTGGTTGGGGACCATGTCGCTGGCGAGCCGGATGCCGCGCGCGGCGCAGCGCTGGCGCAGGTTGTCGAGCGCCCAGTCCCCACCCAGGTCCTGCGCGATGACATAGTCGAAGAGCGAGTAGGCCGAGGAGATCGCCTCGTGGTTACCCATGATGTGCTTGATGCGCTGCGAAGAGGGGGAGCGCTCCCAGATGCCGATCAGCCACAGCCCGGAGAAGCCCCAGCGCGCCAGCTTGTCCAGCTCGGCGTCCGGGATCTGGTCCAGGGTGCGGATCTCGCGGCCGTAGGTGCGCGAGAGCTGGCCGAGCCAGACGTAGACCATCTTGGCGATCATCACCACGTTGGCCATCCAGTCGGCATCCTGCGAGAAACGCTCGTACTCCGGATACTCGTCCCCCCCCGTGCGCCTGAGCCACCCCTTGCCGAAGAGGACCTTCGCCTCGCCGGGACCGTGCCCTTGGGCAAAGGAGCGCTCCTCCTGGGCCACGATGTCCATGGCGGTGATGAGTTCGGTGAGGATCTCGCCGGGCAGCAGGCCGGCCCAGTGCTCCTTTATGTAGGCGATCTGCCCGGCAAGAGAGGTGGGCGAGGCCTTCAGGGGGGCGCGCAACAGCTCGGGGAGCGGCACGTTGAGCGGCTGGAACCCGGGCCCTTGGGCCAGGCGCTCGTCGAGCTTCCCGGAGACCGTCGGGTACGGCGAGCTGGCGGCCAGCTCCACGCTGTCGAAGATGCGGCGCAGCCCGTCCAGGGCGCGGTTCTCGTCCCCCAGGCGCAGCAGAAAGAGTTCGGCGGCCAGTCCAGAGCGGCGGGAAAGCGAGGCATCGTCGCCGGAGAGGTAGCGCTGCGGGGCCTGCCTCCCCTGCACCATCTCCTGCGAGGGGAACAGCTCGGTGAAGCGGGCGAGCGCCTGCGCCGCGTCGCCGCGGTACCCGGGGTAGCCCGCCTGGGCCATGGCCGCGTTGAGCACCCCGGGCTGCTGCCGGCAGTACTCGGCTACCAGGAAACGGTACACCTTGTTGAACACCGAGTAGAGATGCAAAAGGCCCGGCGGCACCGCAGGCTCCCCGGAAATAAGCTGCCGGTTCAGTTGCGCCGCCAGACGCCGTGCGTAAATGATGCCGGGAGCGCTCCCCAACTGCTCGAGGAGGGTGCGCAGCTCGACCCGCTCGCCACAGCGGGCGGAAATGGGGATATCGAAAGGAAAATAATCCGAGTTAATCAGCCGTTGCTTCATGAAGACACCTCGCGGGGATTGGCACTGGCTCAGGCGCACCGCTTGCCGGCGTGCACCAGTCGGCAATAATACATGGTATTTTTCCGGCTGTCTCTAAAAAAATTATTATTAACGTGCTAGAATTTTCCACGCTTTTCCTTACCCCATTGAGGCATTTACCCTTGACATCATTCGAGATTTGCCCTAAAGCTAGCGGTAGCGTCTCGCTAAAGCACCGTTTTTAAACAGGGTACTCCCATCGCACTCTCCGCCTTCACACGTCTTTACCGTAAGCTCCGCCGGCGGCGCCGCGCCGCCCTCCTCGTCCTTATCATCCTCATTATGATCCCCCTGGGGCGCTTCTACCTGTTCATCCAGGCCCCTGCCGGAAAGGGCAAGAAGCTGGAGATCGTCGAGCTTGCCAAAGGGACCTCGCTGCGCAGCTTCGCCGGGGTACTCGAGTCGCGCGGCATCGTCTCCAGCGCCCGGCTCTTCGCGCTCTACGCCCGCATCAAGGGTGGGGACGCGCGGGTCAAGGCGGGTTACTACCAGTTGAGCGACGGCATGCGCCCCTTCGAGATCCTGGACAAGATGCTGGCCGGCGACGTCTACCAGCGCATCTTCGCCCTCCCTCCCGGCTATTCCATGTACCAGGTTGCCGAGATCCTCGAGAAGCACGCCATCTTCCGCAAGGAGGCGTTCCTGGCCGCCTGCCGGGACCGCACCCTGCTGGACCAGCTCGGCATCGACGGCTCGAGCGTGGAAGGGTACCTCTTCCCGGGGAGCTACAACATCCTTCCCGGGCGGACCGAGCACCAGGTGGTGCGCGAGATGGTCGAGCGCCAGCTGAAGGTGCTGAAAAGCGGCTACCAGGCCCGTGCCGAAAAGGCCGGCCTCTCTCTCGGGAAGCTGCTCACCCTGGCCTCGATGGTCGAGAAGGAAGCGGTCCGCGCCGAAGAGAAGCCGACCATTGCAGCGGTGTTCGAGAACCGCCTCAAGCTGAGGATGCGCCTGCAGAGTGATCCTACCGCCCTGTACGGGATCCGCGCCTTCGCGGGGAAGGTCTCGCGCCAGGACATCCTGAAGCCGACCCCCTACAACACCTACCTCATCGCCGGCCTCCCCCCCGGCCCGATCGGCAACCCCGGCAGCGACGCCATCGAGGCGGTCCTGAGCCACCCCACGGTCCCCTATCTCTACTTCGTGGCGCGCGGCGACGGTAGCCACCAGTTCAGCAGCGACCTTACCGCCCACAACGCCGCGGTGCACAAGTTTCTCAGATCCAGTACCGTCAGCGCAGAGGCTCCCTGATGGCGGCCCGGATCCTGCTCGCGGAGGATAACCAGCGGCTTGCCGGGATGCTGCAGACCTTCCTGGTTGCGCAGGGGCACCAGGTGGTCGCCGCAGCGGACGGGATCAGCGCGCTGGCAGCCCTGGAGCGCGGCGGGATCGACCTGGTCCTTTTGGATCTGAAGCTCCCCGGTATCGGCGGGGTCGAAATCCTGAAAAAGCTGCGCACCACGCCGGCCTTGCGGGAGCTCCCCGTCGTCGTGATGACCGGCGTCTACCGCGGGGCGGGGTACGCCGCCGCGGCCGAAAAGCTCGGTGTGAAGGCGTACCTGGAAAAACCGTTCACCCGCGAGGCCTTCCTGGAAGCGGTGCGCTCCTCTCTTCCCGCGCCCCCGACGGGGGAGGACCTGGCCGGGCTTTTGGTGGAACTCCACACCGGCCGCGCCACCGGTACCCTCTTACTCGCCGACCGGACCCGAATCACCTTCGTCCAGGGGGAGCCGGTCTCCTTTGTCTCCGGGGAGTTCATCAACTACCTGGTGGCCACCGGGCACCTGGGTGCCGCCGACCGCGGGAAGTTCTTCCCCGACGGCGCGCCCCGGCTGACGCTCACCGAGGCGGGCCTCTTAAGTTACGACGAATTGGTCGAGCAGTCCCGCCTCTTCCTCACCAAGCGGCTGAGCGACGCGCTGGAAGCGGGGAACCAGGCACACTTCAGCAACGAGCTCTTCCCCCCCGAGCTGCCGCTTTGCCCGGTCTCCCTCCCCCGGCTCCTCTACCAGGCCTCCCGCTCCAGCGCGGCACGCTTTTCCGGTGCGGAGTACCTCGCACAGTACGGCCGGCTCTTTCCGGCGAAGACGGCGCACTATTTCCGGCGCAGCAACCTGTTAACCCTGGGGCGCGACGACATCGACCTTTTGGAGCTGCTCTCCTGCGGGCGCCGCGTCGAGGAGATCGTGACGGCGAGCGCCGACCGCAACGCTGCCGCGTCGTTTTTAAACTTCCTGGTGCGCCTGGGGATGCTCGCCCTGCACCCCACGCCGGTTGCCGACCAGGGACCCGACTTCCCCCAGAAGCGGCTCTTCAACCGCCCCATCGAGGAGGTGCGCGAGGCCGACGCCGCGCCGCTGAGCTTCGAGGACCTGGTGGACGAGGTCTCGGGATCGGTGGAACTCGTGGTAGGCGAAGAAGGGATGGCCGCGCCGCTCTCCGCGGGCGAGATCGACTTCGAGCAGGAGGTGCAGCGCGACTACGCCGCGATCCAGGACAAGAACTACTACGAGATCTTCGGGCTCTCCCAGGGTTCCTTCAGCTTCGGCGCCCTCAAGGAGGCCTACTTCTCGAAGACCAGGCAGTACTCGGCGGAGAAGTTCATGGAGCTCTCCGGGGCGACCCTCTCACGGGCCCAAGACGTCCTGTCCCACTACGCCAACGCCTACAACACCCTCTCCAGCGTGATCGCCAAGGAGCGCTACGACGAGATCCTGAACGCGAACAGCGTGGGGGTCGGCGGACAGCGCGACGACGAATTGCAGGCCCGTATCCAGTTCCAGTCCGGTAAGGTGTTCCTTGAGATGGAGGACTACCCCAACGCCGAGCGCGCGCTGCAGGACGCCTACACCCTCGATCCCAACGATGCCCCGACCTGCGCCTTTTTGGCCTGGGCCATCTACAAGAACCCGGCAAACACCGGCTCCCGCACCAGCTTGGACAAGTGCCGGATGCTCCTCTCCAAGAGCCTGCAGATGGGGCGCTGCGCCGAGGCCTTCTCGTTCCGCGGCTGGATGCTCCTGGACGAGGGGCGCGACGGGCTCGCCGAGTCCGAATTCCAGAAGGCCCTCAGGCTGAACAGCCGCGAGCGCCTGGCCCAGGCCGGGATGCGGCTCATCAACGAGCGCCGCGAAGCCGAGAAGAAGGGGCTCTTCAAGCGCATCTTCGGCTAGCCCGCGCCCATTCCTCTCCATTCCTCTCCATTCCTCTCCATTCCTCTCCATTCCTCTCCATTCTTCTCCATTCCTCTCCATTCCTCTTTTTCCACGTTTTCTCTCGGGCTCTCATCCCCACCGATCCGACAAACCTTTGCCTCACCTTTTCAAGATCTTGATTGCTCCCCAACGAAAATGCTCCCACATGATCTAGCTCAAGCAGCCGTTTGAGTCCGTCATGCGCCGATCGGCCGAACTCTCGTTCCCCCCTTCGCAAGGGGAGGACGTGAGAGCACCTGTCTGCCTTGCGCTTCAATTATTTTGTTTTATTTAAAATCAATTAAAGTTTCCTCCGATGGGTCCCGATACCAATAACCATGGGCTACCACCTCGGTCCACCTATGTAAAAACAGCTACCTGACAAATTCTGCCAGTCGAACCTCAGTGTAGCCGCAGCCGTCACATTAAAAGGAGGCACCTATGAAGACGATCATCACGCTCGTTTCACTGCTGGCCATGGGAGCCGGCACCGCACTCGCGGCGGAACCCGCAGGGGAAGTCATCAAGATCGGCATGGTAAACGACCAGAGCGGCCCGAACAAGGGAGCCGGCAAATCCATGAAGGTCGGGGTCCACGCCTACTTCAAGGCGGTCAACGAGAAAGGTGGCGTGAACGGCAGGAAGATCGAGCTGGTGAACGCCAACGACCAGTACGTGCCGGACAAGACGGTAGACGGGCTGCTCAAGCTGATCGAGGAGCAGAAGATCTTCGCCGTGATCGGCACCATCGGCACCTCCAACGGCGTCTCCATCCTCCCCATCGTCAAGGAGTACAAGCTCCCCTTCGTGGCACCGCGCTCCGGCGCCTCCAACTTCCGCTCCCCGGTGCTGCGCGAGGTGATCAACATCCGCGCAAGCCACCAGGAAGAACTCGACAAGCTGGTCGATCTCCTGGTCAAGGAAGGGGGCGCCAAGCGCTTCGCCATCTTCTACCAGAACGACACCTTCGGCACCGACGTCCTCAACTGCACCGAGAACGCGCTGAAGCGGCACAACCTGACCCTGGTCGCCAAAGGGGCCTTCGAGCGCGGGACGCAAGCGGTCACCGCGGCTCTCGCCTCCATCATCGCCGCCAAGCCGGACGCCATCATCCTGGGCTCCATCTACGGGCCGGGTGCCGAGTTCGCCAAGGCAGCCCGCAAAGAAGGGCTCAAGAGCTACCTCGCCACCGGTTCCTTCGCCGGCGGCTCCAACCTGGTCCAGGCGGCCGGGGAAGCCGCCGAAGGGCTCCTCATGTCCCAAGTGGTCCCCCACCTGGACGACTTGAGCCTCCCGGTCACCAAGGAGTGCAAGGAGGCGATCGAGAAGAACCCGGAGGACGTCAGCTTCAACGCGGTGACCCTGGAGGGGTGCCTGACCGCGAAGTCGATGGTGCTCGCGCTGGAAAAGGCCGGCACCCCGCCCACCCGGGAAGGGCTCCTCAAGGCCTACGAGGCGATGAAGGACGTCGACCTGGGGGGGATCAAGCTGAACTTCTCGCCGGGAAACCACCAGGGGCAGAGTAACGTCTACCTGGAGATCGTCCGGGGCGGCAAGCTGGTCCCCTTCAACTCCTTCAAGAACTAGCAGCAGGAGAGGCACCATGACCGTCAAAAGCAAGCTGCTCAGCAACGTCGCCTTGACCATCATCGGCATCGCCATCATCGCCGGCATCGGGCTCTTCTCCATCGGCAAGGTGCGTTCGAGCATCGAAATCCTCACCGGCAAGTCGACCCCGCTGCACCTGAAGATGCTGGAATTGCAGCAGACCGTCGAGAAGGTCTCCGCCGACTTCATGCGCCTGGAGATGACCACCGAACCGGCGGAGGTGGCGAAGCTCTCCGACACCATCACCGGCCGGATCCGCCGCATGGAGGCCCTGAACGAGGAGATCCGGGAGGGCGGCGCGGACTCCTCGGGGGTGGATACCGCCGTACTGCGGGGGATCGAGCAGACGGTGGTCCAGGTCGCCTCGCAGCGCCTGAAGGACATGGCGCTCTTCAGGGGGGAGATCGCCACGGTGAACAGCGAGCTGACCCGGGCCGAGGCCGGGGTGGCAGAGATGCGCAAGAGCATCAGCCAGCTGGGGAGCTCGGCCCTGGGCGCTATCAACTCCTCGCAGGCGGCGAACCTGCAGGTGAACTCGAGCATCAAGAAACTGCTCACCTTGCAAAGCCGGCTCAAGGACATCAGCATCATCTTGAGCGACCTAGAGCTGATCAAGAACAAGTTCAAGATCGGCCCCTTGCGGGAGCGCCTGAAAAACGCCGTCGAGCTCACCCGCAGCATCGAGGTGGAAAACGGCGACAACCCGGCCATCAAGGAGGTGAAGGGGGTGGCGCTCGACCTTTTGAACAAGATCGGCGCCGACGAGGGAGGGCTCATCCCCTTCAGGCTGGAGATCCTGAGCACCCCGGAGAAGACCGAGACCGAGCAGTACGCCGCCAAGATCCAGGAGATCGTGAAGCCGCTCGAGGAGAACAGCCGAAAGATCTTCAATACCATCGACACCCTCGAGCTGCAGATCGTCAAGGACCGCAACAACGTGGTGGCTTCGCTCGGCTTCCAGAACGCGGCCTCCGCGGTCATGGAGGCGGGCTCGGCGATCAGCGTGGACGTGAAGGAACTCAACTCCGGGGTACGCCAGATCATGCTGAGCTCCGGCGAGGCGGAGGTCGCTCGAATCGCCGGGGCCCTTACCCAGACCGAGAAGCGCATCGACGGTAACATCGCCCTGGCGCGCAAGCTGTTGCAGCAGTCCGGCCAGACCGCGCTCGCCAACAACATCGGGCAGGTCTCGGGCATCATCAAGCACGCCGCCGCCTCCATCGGGCGGATCGAGGCGACCAAGCTGAGCGTCATCAAGAGTAACGCCGCCATGCAGAAGGCGCTCGACTCGGCGCGGGGAATCTCGCGCGAGCAGGCACTTAAGAGTGAGGAGCAGGTGAAGAGCATCGGCGAGAACCAGCAGCAGATCCTCGCCGGGGTGCGCCAGGCGGTCCGTAACGCCACCACCCTCTCCTTCGTGATGATTGGCGTGTCGCTCCTGGTCGCCCTTATCTCGCTGCTGATCAGCCTGCGCATCATCGCCTCGATCACGAAACCCTTGGCGCACGCCATGGTGGCAACCCGGGGGATCGCCCAGGGAGACCTCACCAGGCGGATCGCTTCCGCGGGCAACGACGAGATCGGCGCGATCTGCAGCAGCATCAACAACATCGTGGTGCACTTCCACGAGGTCATCTCGCGGGTTGCCGAGAACACCCGCCAGGTCGCCTCCGCCTCGACCCAGCTCTCGCTTGCCGCGGAGCAGATGGCGACGGGGTCCGCCCGGGTGGCCGGCCAGGCGGACACGGTCGCGACCGCCAGCGAAGAGATGGCCGCCACCTCCAACGAGATCGCCCAGAACTGCACCTCGGCGGCGTCGAGCTCGCAGCAGGCAAACCAAGCGGCGGCAGCCGGGGCCGAGGTGGTCAAGGGGACGGTGCGCGGCATGACCCAGATCGCGGAGAACGTCCGGAAATCGGCGGCCAGCATCGGGAGCCTGGGTACCAAGTCCGAGCAGATCGGCGGCATCGTGTGCACCATAAACGACATCGCCGACCAGACCAACCTGCTCGCCCTGAACGCCGCCATCGAGGCGGCGCGCGCCGGCGAGCACGGGCGTGGCTTCGCGGTGGTGGCCGACGAGGTGCGCGCCCTGGCGCAGCGCACCGCCAGCGCCACCAAGGAGATCGGCGAGCTGATCAAGGCGGTCCAGTCGGAGACCCGGGAGGCGATCAAGGTCATGGAGGCGGGGGTGCGCGAGGTGGAACAGGGAAGCGCCGAGGCGGAGCAGTCGGGAGGCGCCCTCGAGGAGATCCTGCAGCAGATCGGCGCACTCACCATGCAGGTGAACCAGATCGCGACGGCGGCCGAGGAGCAGACCGCCACCACCGGCGAGATCACCGGGAACATCCAGACCATAAGCGAGGTGGTCCAGGAGACCGCGGCGAGCGCCCAGGAATCGGCGTCCTCGGCGCTCAAGCTCTCCCAGCTCGCCGACGAGCAGCAAAAGCTGGTCGGGCAGTTCAGGCTCGCCTAGGGGCTTCCCATCGCCCCGGCGTCACATGGTGCCGCACCGCTTTTCGGTGCGGCATTTTTGTTGGAGCCTCCCGCCCTCCCCCGCAGTTTCCCGCTAAACTGGATCTTCCCCGATCTTGTGGACAGTCCGAAAAGCTGCTAAAACCGGCAGCACGGAGGGACTGTCATGGCAAAGAAGAGGAAGACGTATTCCAGGGAATTCAAGGTTGAAACGGTTAAGCTCATC
>NZ_BLXX01000014.1 GCF_014193515.1 Geomonas silvestris
AGTCAGGGGGTGAGTCAGGGGGTGAGTCAGGGGGTGAGTCAGGGGGTGAGTCAGGGGGTGAGTCAGGGGCGAGTCAGGGGGTGAGTCAGGGGCGAGTCAGGGGCGAGTCAGGGGCGAGTCAGGGGCGGGGAAAGGCGCGGGGGAAGGCGCGGGGGAAGGCGCGGGGGAAGGCGCGGGGGAAGGCGCGGGGGAAGGCGCGGGGGAAGCCGGTTCCCGTCACTAAGGGCCAAGGGGGGCGCGATACGAAAAAAGGCTTACAGATCGCTCTGTAAGCCTTAGGTTTCTTTGGAGGCGGCACCCGGATTCGAACCGGGGAATAAAGGATTTGCAGTCCTTTGCCTTACCACTTGGCCATGCCGCCGTTTCCTTCAATGGAGACGCGTTTATAACCTGATTCGCTTTGGCTGTCAACCTCAAATTTTCACTATCTGCGACAAATCCCGCCTGCACTCACGCTACTTCACAATCACTCTCATGAACTTGTAGAGGTAATCGACGCCGGACCAGATAGTTATGATGGTGGCGATCCAGAGGTAGAACATCCCGACGTTGTGCATGTTCACCACTAACAGAGGATGATCGACTGAGAAGAACCAGCGATAGTCGTAGTGCAAGAGCAGACCGATGATAGCGACCAACTGGAAGATGGTCTTGAACTTCCCCAAGTTAGAAGCCGGAATGACGATCCCCTCGGTGGAGGCGATGCCGCGCAAGCCGGTGATGATCATCTCGCGCCCCAGAATGACCAGCACCATCCAGGCCGGCACCCGGTCGAACGGGAGGATCATGATGAGCGCCGCCATGACGATCAGCTTGTCGGCGATGGGGTCGAGGAACTTCCCGAAGACGGTGACGATCCCCATGCGCCGGGCCAGGTAGCCGTCCAGCCAGTCGGTGACCGAGGCGGCTGCAAAGAGGGCCGCCGCCCAGAAACAGGGGGTGCGCTCCGGGGAGAGGAGCAGGATGCACAGAAGGGGTATCGCCGCAATCCTCCCCATGGTGAGGATGTTGGGCAGGTTCATTACTTGCGGTGGTGCCGGTTTCGACATGGAATAGTAGGCCTTTAGCGGTAGTTATTTCGGTAGCTCAGCACCTTGGCTACGTACTGCTGGGTTTCGGGATAGGGGGGGATGCCGCCGTACTTGGCCACCTTGGAAAGCCCGGAGTTGTAAGCGGCCAACGCCAGGGACTCGTTCCCCTTGAAGGTGTCCAGAAGAAAGCGCAGGTAACGCACCCCGCCGCGGATGTTGTCCCCGGGGTCCATGCTGTCAGCCACCTTGAGTCCCTTGGCCGTGCTCGGCATGAGCTGCATGAGACCCTGGGCCCCCTTAGAGGAAACTGCGGTCGGGTTGTAGCCGGACTCGGCGTGGATCACGGCCTTCACAAGAGAACTATCCACCCCGAACTCCCGGGAACAGGCCAGGATGATCGGCTCGAACTGGGCCGGGTAACGGGCGTAACCGGGGAGCTTGAAGGCGGTCCGTAACTTCCTGTCCTTCTTGATGTCCCGCATGAACACTTTGAACCGCTTGTCCGTAGGGGCGTCGGTAAAGTGAAGGGTCCCGTCGGGATCCTCATAACGATAAATATCGGCGTGCGCTAAGCTGGAAAACGTCAGCACCGCCAGTATCAGCATGTGGGTGACGAGGTGTGCTTTCAAGTTGCAAAAACCTTCCTTTGGCATCTGGCAAAAAGCAGTGACGCCCTGAAGACATATAGACGAATTGCCAGATTAATTCAAGGCCTATTGTGCCAGTCGCGCCCGAAATGCCTTGACAAAAATCCGGGGGAGATCAATAATTTGCCAGTTTTCTGAACGCCATAGCCGTTATGTATACGGTTTAGATCGGGGGATGCATGAAGCAGCAAAGCGATTTTCTGGTGATCGGCAGCGGGATTGCCGGGCTCTCTTTCGCCCTGCAGGCTGCCGCCCACGGCAGCGTCGCCGTGGTTACCAAGCGTGAGATAGCCGAATCGGCGACCAACTACGCCCAGGGCGGGATCGCCACGGTCTCCTCGAATGAAGATACCTTCGACGCCCACGTGCAGGACACCCTGGTTGCCGGCGCCGGCATCTGCCACGAGGACGTGGTGCGCATGGTGGTCGAGGAGGGTCCCCAGGTGATCAGGAACCTGATCGAGTGGGGCGTCCAGTTCACCATGAACGAAGGTGGCTACGACTTGACCCGCGAGGGGGGGCACAGCGCCCGGCGCATCCTGCATGCCGAGGACGTCACCGGCCGCGAGATCGAGCGCGCCCTGGTCGCCGCCGTCGCCAAGCACCCCAACATCACCATCTACGAAAACCACATCGCCATCGACCTCATCACCGAGGCGAAGGTCCTCAAACAGCCCCTTAAAGAGAACCGCTGCCTGGGTGCCCACGTGCTGGACATCAAGGCCGAGAAGGTGAAGACCTTCGCGTCGCGCATCACGCTCCTCGCCTCCGGAGGGGCGGGGAAGGTGTATCTCTACACCTGCAACCCCGACGTGGCTACCGGCGACGGCGTCGCCATGGCCTACCGCGCCGGGGCCACCGTGGCCAACATGGAGTTCATGCAGTTCCACCCGACGACCCTCTACCACCCGACCGCTCGCAGCTTTCTGATCTCGGAAGCGGTGCGCGGCGAGGGGGCGATCCTCAAGCGTCGGGACGGCACCGCCTTCATGGAGCGCTACCACCCCTTGAAGGACCTGGCGCCGCGCGACATCGTGGCCCGCGCCATCGACAACGAGATGAAGACCCACGGCGACGACTGCGTCTACCTCGACATCAGGCACCGCGGCGCCGAGTACATCACCCAGCGCTTCCCCAACATCTACCAGACCTGCCTCGAGTTCGGCATCGACATGTCCAAGGACATGATCCCGGTTGTGCCGGCGGCACATTACCTGTGCGGCGGGGTCGCGGTGAACGACGACGCGGAGACCGACGTAAAACACCTCTACGCCATCGGTGAGGTCGCCTTCACCGGCCTGCACGGCGGCAACCGCCTGGCATCCAACTCGCTTTTAGAGGCCGCGGTCTACGCGGGGCGCGCCTTCAAGCACGCAGTCGAGGTGCTGAAAAAAGAGAGCTTCAACACGCCGGAAATTCCCCACTGGGACTGCGGCACCGCGACCAACTCTGACGAGATGGTGGTGGTCTCCCAGAACTGGGACGAGATCAGGCGCTTCATGTGGAACTACGTGGGGATCGTGCGCACCGACAAGCGGCTGGAGCGCGCCATGCACCGCATCGATCTGATCCAGCGCGAAATCGAGGAGTACTACTGGAATTTCATCGTGACGAGCGATCTCATCGAACTGAGGAACATCGCCACGGTGGCCAAGCTCATCGTTTCCTGCGCCCAGCTCAGGAAAGAATCGCGCGGACTCAACTACAACATCGATCATCCGGGCGTCGACGACGTGAACTGGCAACGCGACACCTACTTAAAGAAAGGGTTTTAGAGGTTCTCATGACCATCGACGAGATCAGGGCAGAGATCGACCGGCTGGACTCGGAACTGTTGCGCATCTTCAACGAGCGCGCCTCGCTCGCCCTCAGGATCGGCGAGATCAAGAAGGGGCTCGACCTGCCGGTGTACGACCCGGCCCGCGAGAAGCGCATCTTCCAGCGCATGGCCTCGGAGAACCAGGGCCCTCTGGACGATCAGGCCATCGTGAGGCTCTTCGAGAGGGTCATCGACGAATCGCGCCGCCTGGAGCGCATCATGACCCGCGGCGATCACTAAAGGAGGATACATTCGTGCTGATTGTCATGCGCAAGACGGCCGATATGGCAGCCCAGGAAGAGATCAAGGCCTACCTCATCGACCGGGGATTCGACATCCACCAGTCCACCGGCGCCAACCGGGTCATCATCGGGGTGATCGGCGATACCGAGACTCTGGAAGTAGCCGACATCGAGAAGTTCCCCGGCGTGTTGCAGGTCGTAAGGATCGCAAAGGAAGAATGAATGCGGCTCAACATCAACGGGTACCTGAGCGAGTCCCTCAAAGGTGACGGCAAGAGTTTCGAGGAGAAACGCGGCGCCTACCTGGCCGCCGCGCGGGAGTTCCTCGAGCATTACCGGGAAGAGCTGAAGCGCAGCCACCGCGAAGGCGACGACGGCATCCACGTGGTGCAGGCCATCACCGCGATGACCGATGCCCTGGTGGTGCGCCTCTTCACCGCGCTCTCCGACGACTTCCAGATCACCGGCAAGTCCGGCGAGCTGGCCCTCATCGCCGTGGGGGGGTACGGGCGCGGCGAGCTGAACCCGTACTCGGACCTCGACCTCATGTTCCTCTACAAGGGGAAGGATTCCAAGCGGGTCGAGGAGGTGGCGAACCGCCTGCTCTACTTCCTGTGGGACCTGCGCCTGGACGTGGGCTACTCGGTGCGTACCATCCAGGACTGCGTCGAGATGGCCAACGGGGACGTGACGGTAAAGACCGCACTTCTGGATGCGAGGCTCTTGCACGGCAGCGAGAGCCTTTTTCACGAGCTGAAGAAGGTGATGGTGAGCCAGGTGCTCGCCAAGAGGAGCGACGCCTTCATCGGCGAGAAGATCGAGGAACTCAAGAAGCGGCGCGAGAAGTACGGCTCGAGCGTCTACATCCTGGAACCGAACCTGAAGGAAGGGGAGGGGTGCCTGCGCGACCTGCACACCGCCATGTGGGTCGCCAAGGTGAAGTACAAGGTGGACGAGCCGCGCGAGCTGGTGATCAAGGGGGTGCTCTCCGAAGAGGACATCGCCGTCTACTACTCGTCGCTCAACTACCTGTGGCGCATCAGGAACGAACTGCACTACGCGGCCGGCCGGAAAAACGACCAGCTCACCTTCGACGCCCAGATCTCGCTCGCCCGCTTCTTCGGCTACGAGGACCGCGGCAAGGTGCTCGCCGTCGAGCAGTTCATGCAGGACTTCTACCTGCACGCCAACCGGGTCGAGCATTTCGCCTCGGTCTTGATCACCAAGTGCAGCCAGCGCGACGAGGGGGCCCGCAAGTTCCTGGGCTACTTCACCCGCCGGCCGGTGGGCGAGGGGTTCTACGTCATGAAGGGGGAGCTCGTGGTCCCTGACGAGACCGTGATCCAGAAGGATCCGATCCGGCTCATGCGCATCTTCGAGTTCGCCCAGAAACAGGGGGTGGAGATCTCGGTATCCACCAAGGGGCTGGTCCGCGACAACCTGGACCTGGTGAACGACAAGTTCCGCCGCTCCAAGGAGGCCCACACCTCCTTCTGCAACATCCTGCAGTGCGACAAGAGTGTCTACGAGACTCTGCAGCAGATGCACCACCTGGGCTTTTTGAACCGTTACATCCCCGAGTTCGAACGGATCAACTGCAAGGTCCAGCACGACGCCTACCACATCTACACCGTCGACACCCACACCCTTTTCGCGGTCGAAGAGATCACCAAGCTCTGGCACGGCGAGCACAAGGACGACCTGCCGCTTTTAACCCAGCTTGCCAAGGAGATCGACAAGCGTTGGCTGCTGCTTTTGGCGGTCATGCTGCACGACATCGGCAAGGGGGGCGGGGGCGGCCACGCCGAACTGGGCGCCGAACTTTCCAAGACCATCGCCCGCCGCATGGGGCTCACCAAGGAAGACAGCGAGCGCCTGCAGTTCCTGGTGCGCCAGCACCTGTTGATGGCCCACATCGCCCAGCGCCGCGACCTGCACGACGAGGGGATGATCATCCAGTTCGCCCGCCAGATGGAGAAGAGCGAGAACCTGAAGATGCTCTACCTCTTGACCTATGCCGACATCAAGGCGGTGGGACCGGACGTCTGGACCGAATGGAAGGGGCTTCTCCTGCAGGAACTCTACGAGAAGGCCTTCCAGGTGCTCGAACGCGGCGACTTCAAGCTCGAGGCCTCCGGCGACCGGGTGCGCCGCGTGAAGCGTGCGGTGTACGACCTGCTCAGCAGCGACTTTCCCGCGCAGCCCATCAAGGACGAACTGCAGGCCCTCTCCACGAGGCACCTGCTCTCCTACAGCCCCGAGATCATCGCCGGTCACATGAGGATCTTGCTCGGCCTCTCCAGCGAGCACACCCTGGAACTGAAACTCGGCCACGAGGTGGACAAGGGGTACACCAACTGCACCATCTGCACCTACGATATCCCCGGGCTCTTTTCCATGATCACCGGGGTGATGGCCGCCAACGGCATGAACATCCTGGGTGCCCAGATCCACACCAACAAAAACGGCAAGGTGCTGGACATCCTGCAGGTCAACTCGCCCCAGGGGTTCGTGATCACCGACGAGGGGCGCTGGTCGCGCCTGGAATCCGACCTGCGCCAGGTCTTGAGGGGCGAGGTAAAGGTGGATGCACTGGTGGCCAAGCGGCACCGCCCCAGCATCCTCTCCGAGAAGGCCAAGCCGACCATGCCGGCGCGCGTGGAGATTGACAACGAGGTCTCCGGCGATTACACCGTCATCGACATCTACGCCCACGACAAGGTGGGGCTCCTCTACTCGATCACCAGCACCCTGACCCGGCTCGGTCTCTACATCGGCGTCTCCAAGATCTCCACCAAGGTGGACCAGGTGGCCGACGTCTTCTACGTGAAGGACATCTTCGGGCAGAAGATCAGCGATGCAGAGAAACTCGACGAGATCCGCCGGGATCTTCTGGCCGCCATCGACAGCTAGTGGATCAGTACCTCGACCTCTTTTTGAATTACCTCCTGGTGGAGAAGGGGGCCGCGGCCAACACCGTGGCCGCCTACAGCCGCGACCTCGCCCGCTACCTTTCCTACCTCGGTAACCGTACCCCCGACCAGATCCGCCCCAGCGACGTTGCGGGCTACCTGGCGCACCTGAAGGGCCAGGGGATGGCGCCGCGCTCCCGGGCACGCGCCCTTTCCGCGTTGCGCATGCTGCACCGCTTCCTGGTGGTGGAGGGGTACTGCGAACTCAACCCCAGCTCCATCATCGAGGCCCCGAAAGGGGTGCACAAGCTCCCCGCGGTGCTGAACAGCCGCCAGGTCGAGGCGCTTTTGGCCGCCGCGCGCGGACCCGGAGCCATCGAACAGCGCGACACCGCCATGCTGGAGTTGCTCTACGCCACGGGATTGCGGGTTTCCGAACTGGTGGGGCTGTCGCTTGCCGAGGTGAACCTCTCTGCCGGCTACCTGATGACCATGGGGAAGGGGAACAAGGAGCGGCTGGTCCCGATCGGGGAGAGTGCCTGCCAGGCGGTGAGCCGCTACCTCGAGGAGGCGCGCGAGGAGCTCTTGCGCGGCAAGGGGAGCCGCAACCTCTTCGTGAGCCGCCTGGGCGAGGGGATGACCCGGCAGGCCTTCTGGAACATCATCAAGAAGCGCGCGCTGCAGGCCGGCATCAGCACCGCCATCTCCCCGCACACCCTGCGCCACTCCTTTGCCACCCATCTCCTGGAGAACGGCGCCGACCTCAGGAGCGTGCAGATCATGCTGGGGCACGCCGACCTCTCCTCGACCCAGATCTACACCCACGTGACCCGCGAGCGGCTCAAGCGCCTGCACGGCGAGTTCCATCCCAGGGGGTAGGGAGGGGGGAAACAGGGATCAGGGGCTAGGGGGTGATTATTCACCCGACACTCACCTTTTTCGGTCACCGTTTCTTGTGTTACTGCTCTTATTCATGCTATACCAACCCCGGTGACTAAAATCTCATAAAGCTATCCACGCTTTCCCATAACTTACCCAGGACAAGAGGACCCGATTCATGAAGTACGTTGTGCTGCTGGGCGACGGCATGTCGGACCAGCCGATAAAAACTTTGGACGGGAAGACTCCGCTGCAGGCGGCGAAGACCCCGAATATGGATTTCATGGCGCGCCGCGGTACCCTCGGCCTCGCCCAGACGGTTCCCCAGGGCTACCCGCCGGGATCCGACGTCGCGAACCTCTCGATGTTCGGCTATAACCCGGTCGAGTGCTACACGGGGCGCTCGCCGCTGGAAGCTGCCAGCATGGGCGTTTCGCTGGGCCCCGACGATGTCGCCTTCCGGATCAACCTGGTGAACCTCGATGCCCGTGCCGGCCGGCTCACCATGAACGACTACTCGGCAGGGCACATCTCCACTGCCGACGGCCGCGAGCTGGTTGAGGAGCTGCAGCGTCAGCTGGGTAACGACGAATTCTCCTTCCACCCCGGGGTGAGCTACCGGCACCTTTTGGTCTGGCACGGCGGCAACACCCAGATCAAGGCAACCCCTCCGCACGACATCACCGGTCAGGACGTCATCATGCACTTCCCAAAGGGGGAAGGGGCCGAGAAGCTCATCGAGCTTATGAACAGCTCGCAGCTCATCTTTAACAACCACCCGCAGTACAAGCGGCGCCTCGCGGCCGGCGAAACGCCGGCCAACTCGATCTGGCCCTGGGGGCTGGGGAAGGCGCCCGCCATGGCGAACTACCGGGATAAGTTCGGGCTCTCCGGCGCGGTCATTTCGGCTGTCGACCTCATCAAGGGGATCGGGGTTTATGCCGGTCTGGATATCATCGAAGTCCCCGGCGCTACCGGCTACCTGGACACCAATTTCGCTGGAAAGGCCTCTGCCGCCGTTGAGGCGCTGAAAGAGCGCGACTTCGTATTCGTACACGTGGAGGCGCCCGACGAGGCCTCGCACTCCGGAAAACTCGCCGATAAGCTGAAGGCGATCGAACTCTTCGACGAGCTGATCGTCGGGCCGGTCCTCGAAGGGCTCAAACAGTTCGGCGAGTACCGCGTCCTCTGCGCCCCGGACCACCCGACGCCGCTCGCGCTCATGACCCACACCTCCGATGCCGTCCCGTTCGTGATCTACAGCGGGGAAGAGGCCGAAAAACCGGGTGTCGCGGGCTACGACGAGATCTCCGCGAAGGGGACCGGCGTTCATGTCGCCGAAGGGTTCCGCCTCATGGAGCAACTGCTGGGGCGGTAAGAGCCGCTGTAACTTTGGGTAGTTGTGAAGGGGCGGACCATGTGTTCGCCCCTTGTATTTGGATCCCTTTCTGGGTGACATTTCGGTTCTCTGCAATTTAATTAGCACCGCCCGCCTCTACTCCCACATTCCCGTTGACAAGTTGTCTACGACACGTTTAAATTGCGTTTTCAATTAAAACGTTGTCCAACTAGGTACTAACCTTCGCAATAATCAATCACTTCACCAGGAGGAACTACATGAACCCGTTGGCCGCAGAACTGAACGAGGCTCTT
The DNA here is from genome assembly GCF_014193515.1 of Geomonas silvestris. Classification (GTDB taxonomy): domain Bacteria; phylum Desulfobacterota; class Desulfuromonadia; order Geobacterales; family Geobacteraceae; genus Geomonas; species Geomonas silvestris. The sequence continues at coordinate 9,184 of NZ_BLXX01000014.1, forward strand.
GCCCAGCACAGCCCGCACGTGCTGGAAATGCTGTCCGATCTCGGTAAAAACCTCTTCTTCCCCAAGGGTATCCTGACCCAGTCGGCGGAAGCCAAGGAAAAGGCCCACAAATTCAACGCCACCATCGGTATTGCCACCGAGAACGGCGGCCCGATGTACCTCTCCTGCATCCAGGACAAGCTCTCCGGCTTCGATCCCAAGGACATCTTCCCCTACGCGCCGCCGGCGGGAAAGCCGGAGCTGCGGAGCCTCTGGAGGGAGAAGCAGCTGCGCGAGAACCCGAGCCAGCTCGGGAAGCATTTCAGCAACCCGATCGTCACCAACGCGCTGACCCACGGCCTCTCCATCGTCGCCGACATGTTCATCGACAAGGGTGACCACCTGATCCTGCCGGATATGCTCTGGGGCAACTACAACCTGACCTTCACTACCTGCTGCGGCGCCATCGTGAAGAAGCACCCGACCTTCACCGTGACCGGGGGCTACGACATCGACGCCTTCAAGACGACCCTGCAGAACTCCGCGGAAGAGAAGGGGAAGGTGGTTGTACTCCTTAACTTCCCGAACAACCCGAGCGGCTACACCCCGACTGTTGCCGAGGGCGAGGCGCTGGTTGCCGCCATCAAGGAAGTCGCCGAGGGGGGCTGCAACGTGGTCGCCATCACCGACGACGCCTACTTCGGCCTCTTCTACGAGGACAGCCTGAAGGAGTCCCTGTTCGGCAAACTGGCCAACCTGCACCCGCGCATCCTGGCCATTAAGCTGGACGGCGCTACCAAGGAAGAGTTCGTCTGGGGCTTTCGTACCGGCTTCATCACCTTCGCCGACGGCAACGACTACGAGAACGCGCCGGTGATGAACTCGCTCGAGAAAAAGGCGATGGGGATCATCCGCGCCCGCATCTCCAACTGCCCGCACCCGTCGCAGACCTTCGTCATCGAGGCGCTCCGCTCGCCCGACTTCCTGAAGCAGAAGGAAGAGAAGTTCCAGATCATGAAAGGGCGCGCGCTGAAGACCAAGGAAGTCCTGAACAGCGGTAAGTACGAGAAGGCCTGGGATTACTACCCGTTCAACTCCGGCTACTTCATGTGCCTGAAGCTTAAGGCGGTCGAGGCCGAGAAGCTGCGCCTGCACCTCCTGGACAAGTACGGCGTCGGTGCCATCTCGACTGCGAAGCACGACCTGAGGATTGCCTTCTCCTGCATCGCCGAGAAGGACATCCCGGAACTGTTCGACATCATCTACAAGGCGGTTCAGGACCTGGCGTAAGGTCCGCGCTCCCCCAAAGTAAAAGCCCCTGTCCAGTTCTGGACAGGGGCTTTTTTCATGGCTGATCGTGGCTTTCCGAGGGATAGATCCGTGGGGGGCGAATGATTATTCGCCCCCACGGTTGCATTACTGGTACGGTGGCGAGCCGGTTACCCGGGGCAACAAAAGGCCCATCGGATTTCCCGATGGGCCTTTTGTCAACCTCAACCTTTAACCTCAACCTCTTCTAGTTTATGAGCTTCCCGATGGAGTTGAAGCGGACGCGGAACTTGTCCTTGTCCCAGGACCAGTACTTGATGAAGGCGAGCCCCTTGATGGCGTCCTTGCCTACGAAGCCCCAGAAACGGCTGTCGTAGGAGCGGTCCCGGTTGTCGCCCATCACGAAGTAGGAGTTGGGCGGGACCACCACGGCGTCCTTGTTGTCGCGCGGGTTGGCCTCCTTGGGGATCTCTTCGTTCTCCTTGTGGATCTCGTGCGGGTTCGCGTAGAGCTTGCCGTTCACGTAGACCCGCTTGTGCTTCACCTCGACCGTGTCCCCGGGGACGCCGACCACCCGCTTGATGAAGTCCTTGGAAGGATCCTCAGGGTACTCGAAGACGATCACGTCGCCCTGGCGCGGGTCGCGCAGCTTGACGATGCGGGTGTTGGTGAAGGGGAGCTTCGCCCCGTAGATGAATTTGTTGACCAGGATGTGGTCGCCGATGGCCAGGGTGTCCTCCATGGAGCCGGAGGGGATCTTGAATGCCTGTACGATGAAGGTGCGGATCACCAGCGCGAGCAGGATGGCAATAGCGATCGATTCGGCGTACTCCCGAACGATATGTTTGCCCTGTGCAGCCTTGGGTGCCTTCGCAGTTTCGTTTTCGCTTGCGACGTTCTTCAAATCTTCCATTACCAGTTGTTCCCCTTTGTGAGTTGGAGGGCGTCAGCCATCCGAAAGTGGGCTATCCTTCAACCTTCAGAATCGCCAGGAACGCCTCTTGGGGGAGTTCCACGTTGCCGACGTTCTTCATGCGTTTCTTGCCTTCCTTCTGCTTTTCCAACAGCTTGCGCTTACGGGTGATGTCGCCGCCGTAGCACTTGGCGAGGACGTCTTTTCTCAGTGCCTTCACGGTCTCGCGCGCGATGACCTTGGCGCCCACCGCCGCCTGGATGGCGATCTCGAACATTTGGCGCGGGATGAGCTCCTTCATCTTGGAGACCAGTTCCCGGCCGCGGTAGTAGGCCTTGTCCTTGTGGATGATGAGGGACAGGGCGTCCACCACTTCGCCGTTGATCATGATGTTGAGGCGCACCAGGTCGCTTTGACGGTAGTCGAGCATCTCGTAGTCGAGCGAGGCGTACCCCTTGGTGATCGATTTCAGGCGATCGTAGAAGTCGAGCACCACCTCGTTCAAGGGGAGCTCGTAGACCACCATGACGCGGGTGGGGGTCAGGTACTTGATCTCGCGCTGCACCCCGCGCTTCTCCTCGCAAAGGGCCAGGATCCCGCCCACGAAGTCGTTGGGCACGTGGATGGAGGCGAGGATGAAGGGCTCCTCCAGGTAGGCGATCTCCTGGACCGGCGGGAGCTGGTTCGCGCTTTGGATCTGGGTCATGCTGCTGTCGGGGTGGTGCACGTTGTAGACAACCGTCGGGGCTGTGGTGATGAGTTCAAGGTTGAACTCGCGTTCCAGGCGCTCCTGGATGATCTCCATGTGAAGCAGACCCAAAAAGCCGCAGCGGAAGCCGAAGCCCAGCGCCAGTGAGGTCTCAGGGTCATAGGAGAAGGAGGAGTCGTTCAGTTTCAGCTTGGCAAGCGCGTCGCGCAGCTGCTCGTACTGCGAGGTGTCGATCGGGTAGAGCCCCGAGAACACCATCGGCTTCACTTCCTTGTAGCCGGGGAGGGCGGCATCGCAGGGGTTGTGCAAAAGCGTCACGGTGTCGCCGACCTTGGCGTCGGCCACCTCGCGGATGCCGGCGATGATGAAACCGACCTCGCCCGCGCTGAGCCCCTGGACCTCGCGCATCTCGGGAGAGAAGACGCCGGCCTTCAGGACCTCGTAGCTGCGCCGGTTCGACATGAGCTGGATCTTGTCGCCCTTTTTAACGGTGCCGTCCACGATGCGCACCAGGATGATGACACCCTGGTACTGGTCGTACCACGAGTCGAAGAGGAGCGCCTTCAACGGCTTGTCCGGTTCGCCCTGCGGCGGCGGGATCTTCTTGACGATCTCCTCGAGGATCTCCTTGGTGCCGATCCCTTCTTTGGCGCTGGCGAGCACCGCGTCGTGGGTGTCGAGACCGATGATCTCCTCGATCTCCTGCTTGACGCGCTCGGGCTCGGCGGCGGGAAGGTCGATCTTGTTCAGGACCACGAACACTTCGAGATCGGCGTCGAGGGCCAGGTACACGTTGGCAAGCGTCTGCGCCTCGACACCCTGGGAGGCGTCCACGACCAGGAGCCCCCCCTCGCAGGCGGTGAGGGAGCGGGAGACCTCGTAGGTGAAGTCGACATGGCCCGGAGTGTCGATGAGGTTCAGGACGTAATCCTTGCCGTCATCGGCGCGGTAGTTGAGTCGAACGGTTTGCGCCTTGATGGTGATGCCGCGCTCGCGCTCCAGGTCCATCTTGTCGAGGAACTGGTCCTGCTTGTCCCGGGCGCTCAGCGTGCCGGTGAACTCGAGGAGGCGATCAGCGATGGTGGATTTGCCGTGGTCGATATGGGCGATGATCGAGAAGTTGCGAATGTGCGATAGTACCATATTGTCCTTTATCAAGGGGAGGTTAACTAATGAATGATATAGGAGCAACAGGTGAAAGTAAAGGGATTTCTCAACGCTTGGAGGCTGTTGGTGGGGTTGTATTCGCGCTGTGCGGACCGCGCACGCCGTGCGCCAAGAGGAGGTCTTCCTCCCATGAATTCTGGTTCGGCTCGGTTCTTAACAGCCATTCCTGCAGGGTCGTCTTGAAAGCGCGCAGGAAGAACCGAACCGTGACCAGTACCGCGTAGCCGATGATGAGCGATTCGAGTCTCATAGTACCCTCGCCGGGAAGCCGCTTCTCCCGCGGTTGGTGTGCCCGGAGGCGCTGAAAACCATTGCCCGGAATCCGGGAGGTTGCCGTCAGCTCAGGCCGCAATCTGTAGACCTTTTCGACCCGTTGAGTGATTTCTTGAATCTCGATTCCGGTCGGGGCTCTCGACACGGCAGCGGAGCTGCCCTTTTCCCGGGCGGCCTCGAGGCTGCTCGACAAGTGACCGGCGCCAGAGCATTGAGGGCGTTGCCCCCCGGACCACTCTGGCGCCGGAGGGTTAACTCAGGCGAGCTTGAACTGTCCCACCAGGGCGTGCAGTTCATCGGCCAGCCGGGCGAGTTCACTGGCGGCCCCCGCCGAGGTCTGCGCTCCGCGGGAGGTTTCGTGCACCACCTCGGTGATCTGCTGCAGGTTCTGGGTGATCTCGCCGGTGGTGGCGGTCTGCTCCTCGGCAGATGTGGCGATCTGGCTAACCTGGAGGGTGACCTCGTTGATCTGGTTCAGGATCTCCTTGAGTGAGTCCCCTGATTTGGCGGCCTCGCGGGTGCCGTTTTCCACCTCCCGCACCCCGGCCTCCATGCTATTTACCGCCTGGCGGGTTTCGCTCTGGATCGCGCCGATCATCTGGGAGACCTGGCTCGTGGCGCGCGCGGTGCGCTCTGCCAGGGCGCGCACCTCGTCGGCGACCACGGCAAACCCGCGTCCCTGCTCGCCGGCGCGCGCCGCTTCGATGGCTGCATTGAGGGCCAGGAGGTTGGTCTGGTCGGCAATGTCCTGGATGGTCGCCACGATCTCGCCGATCTGGTCGCTGCGCTCCCCGAGTCCCGCGACGGTACCCGCAGAGGTCCTGACTTGATCCGCGATCCGCTCCATGACCTGGACGGTCTGCTGCACGACCCGCGCGCCTCCTTCGGCGCTGTGGTTGGCGATGTCGCTGCTGTCGGCGGCGTGTTGGCAGTTAATGGCGATCTCCGAGGAGGTGGCGGCCATCTCCTCGCTGGCGGTCGCGACGGTTCCCGCCTGGGCGGCCAGTTCCTCGGCACTTGTGGCGATATGCTGGGCGGTGTTCTGCAATTCGCCCGCAGCCGCAGCTACCTCCACGCTGTTTCTGGCTACCTGTTCCATGATCCCCTGCAGCCGCCCGGCCATTTCGTTCACCTCTCCGGCCAAAAGCCCCATCTCGTCCCGGCTTTTGATGCCGGAACGCGCGGTAAGGTCCCCGTCGGCCACCTGCGCGAGGGTGTCGAATACCATCTTCAAAGGCGTGCTGATCGATTTGGCGATCAGGGTGCCGATGATCACCATGAAAAGCCCCGCTATTGCAGCTAAAACGATGAGAACCACCCGGGATCTCTGGTAGTTGGCCAGGTCCTCCTGGTACGTTTTCGCCGCCTCGTCGACGTTCATCTTGACCAGGTCGGCAATCGCCTGCACCGGCTTCGCGCCGAGCGGCGCCACGGTTTCCGTGGCGAACTTGACGGCCTCCGCACGCTTTTGGGGGATCCCCGCGCTGGCGATCGTCATCTGTTCAAGTTTCGCGGCCTCTTTCCAGTAGTCGGCGATCCCCTGGCTGAAGGCGCCGATGAGTTCCTTTTCCTTGGTGCTGAGATCCTCTTTTTGGAACTTCGCTATCCCCTCTTCGATAGCTTGCCGGCGTTTGGCTGTATCTGCCGCCTTCTCCTTGAGTCGGTCCGGGGCCTCCAACACCATCATGTAGACCAGGTTCAGACGTATCGCGCTCAGGCTGAATTTGAGGTCGTTGAGCAGGGCTACGTGCCGCACTGCGGTACTCATATCCTCTTCGTTTCCAGCCATGTGGTGCATCTTGACAAGGCCTGTGGCCATCATGAGAACCAGGGACAACGTGGCGAGAGCTACCAGTACCATGGTCTTGGTCTGGACCTTGAGGTTCATCCAAATACTCATGCAATTCCTCCGTAAGTGAACTGTTGGTTTCTGTAAGATTATCGGTGATGGCTCGCGCTATCTTTAACGATAGTGGGCGGCCTTTTACCCTACATTCCGGTTGGTGGGATGTAAGAAATGCTGTAGTGGCGCTACCCGCCCTGAGTCTTTCAATGGCGGATCACTAATCAGCACCTGGATGTGCTAGAGTAATCCTCAATGGATCAAGAACTGTTGAGGCGCGCGAGGCAGCCGATCTTGAGTGGGTGGTATTTACGCCAGGAGCTGGCTCTGTCCGTTGGGATTTGCGGTCGGTTGTGTAGGAAAAGCAAGGACAGGGCGCCAGGTTGTAACTTCAATGAGCGGTGCTAGAGTAAGCGATGCGCCGGCATCCGCATGAGGATGACCGGCTCCTAAACAGGAGGACGCGCCGTGGCGACAACACACGAGGTGATACCGGAATACACCCCCCCCGATTTCAACCGGCTCGGGCTGGCCCACGCCCCAGTGGTCCAGACCGCCGCAGCCCCAAAGGACGGGGTCCTGCCCAAAAACTACCACGCCACCTCGAACCACCCAGAGTACGTGCACCTGGGAAACGGCGAGTGGATACTGGCCCGGCAAAGCCGCATGGACTCGGTGATGGTGCTGCGCGGCCGGGAGCTCGAGGTGGTGGAACCGCGCCGGGTGCGGGCCGGTGACCCGGTGGTGCTGGGGCGCACCGAAAACGGCGAAGAGGGGATCTACCTGCACATTTCGGGGTTCGAGCCGCTTTCCGAACACTTCGCCGACAAGTTTTCCTTCAGAAACCGCGGCACCCGCGAGACCCCGTTCTCCCGCAGCTACGACGAACTCTACCAGGTGCTCAGGCACGACCGCGACACCGGCTACATCGTCTGGGTGCTGGGGCCTGCGGTCGCCTTCGACATGGACAGCCGAAGCGCCATGCAGGGGCTCATCGAAAGCGGCTACTGCCACGCCCTGTTGGCGGGAAATGCCCTGGCCACGCACGATCTGGAGGCCGCGCGCTTCAGGACCGGCCTTGGCCAGGACATCTACACCCAGGCCTTCCAGCCTATGGGGCACTACAACCACCTGGACATCATCAACGAGGTGCGCCAGCGCGGCAGCATCCCGGCCGCCATCGAGGAGCTGAACCTGCGCGACGGCATCATGTATGCCTGCGAGAAACGGGGGATCCCGTACGTCCTGGCCGGCTCGATCCGGGACGACGGGCCGCTTCCCGAGGTGATCGGCGATACCTACCAAGCGCAGGACGCCATGCGGGTTCATGCCAAAATGGCGACCACGGTGATCGCGATGGCGACCCAGCTGCACTCCATTGCCTTTGGCAACATGGTTCCCAGCTACCATGTGCTGGACGACGGTACGGTGCGCCCGGTTTTCTTCTACGTGGTCGACATGACGGAGTTCTGCGTTGACAAGCTCGCCAACCGGGGCTCGGCACAGGCGGTTGCCATCCTGACCAACGCGCAGGATTTCATGGTGAACCTCTGGAACAATCTGAGGGGGTGAGGGGACGTGTCTGACGAAATCGGCAGGGGGGAAATGGTGCGGATCATCGGGGTACCGGTCGACCTTGGCCAGACCCAACGCGGCGTCGACCTGGGGCCTGGTGCCCTGCGCTATGCGGGGATCGCCGAGCGCTTAAGCGGATTGGGTTACCAGGTGGAGGACCAGGGGAACCTCGAGGTGCCGGTGCGCGACGTCTTGGGCAGCGAGCGCGAACTGCACTACCTCCCCTCCATCCGGCGGGTCTGCGATGCGGTGTACCAGGCGGGGCGCCGGGCGGTAGAGGACGGCTTCCTGCCGCTTTTCATGGGGGGCGACCACTCCATGGCGCTCGGCTCCATCGGGGGAGTGACCCATCACGAGCCGGCCGGGGTGATCTGGATCGACGCCCACGGCGACTTCAACACGCCGCAGACCTCGCCGTCGGGAAACATCCACGGCATGGTGCTCGCCGCCCTCATGGGGCAGGGGTTTCCGGAACTGGTGCAGTTGGGGCGCATCGGTCCCAAACTCCAGGTGACCGACGTGGTGATGATCGGGATCCGCGAGCTGGATCCCCAGGAGCGCCAGCGCCTCAAGGAGAGCGGGATCGCCACCTACACCATGCGTGAGATCGACGAGCGCGGCATGGGGACCGTGGCCCGCGAGGCGGTGGAGCGGCTTGAGCACCTAAGCCGCCTGCACGTAAGCCTCGACCTGGACGCCCTCGATCCCCTGGAGGTCCCCGGGGTCGGCACCACCTCGCCGGGCGGTCTCACCTACCGCGAGGCGCAGCTGCTCATGGAGATCATCGCCGACTCCCGGCGCCTGGCCTCCCTGGATATCGTGGAGATCAACCCCATCCTGGACCAGCGCAACCAGACCGCGAAGATCGCCGTCGAGTTGGCAGCTTCCCTGTTCGGTAGCCGGATACTCTAGCGAAAAAACGGCCGCCGAGGCTCGCCTCGCCACGACAAGAGGGCGCCGACCACGGTCGGAGCCCTCTTTCTGCGTCCGGAGGGTATCCGTCCCGCTTACACCGCTCCGCTTAGCAGGCGGCGCTCCTCGTCGCTCAGCATCCGTTCCAGATCCAAAAGGACCAGCAGGCGCTCGGCCTGGTTGATTACCCCCGCCATGCACTCCTGTTCGAGTCCCGCCGAGGCGGCCGGAGGGGGCGGCTGGATCTCCTTCTCCGAGATCCTGATCACCTCGGAAACCTCGTCCACGATGAACCCCATCAGTTCACCGACCACCTCCATGACCATGATCCGGGTACGCTTGTCATACTCCGCCTCAGGGAGGTTGAACTTGCGCCTGAGCGCGATGATCGGGATCACCTTGCCGCGCAGGTTGATGACACCCTCCACGTAGTGCGGCGTGTTGGGGACCCGGGTGATGCTGAGCATGCGGATGATCTCGCGCACCAGGAGCACGTTGATGCCGTACTCTTCCTGGTCCAGTGCGAAACTCACCAATTGGATTTCGTCGAAGGTTTCGGTGTCAGTAGTTCGTGTGGCTGGCAGATTGCTCATGGAAGCAGGTTCCTCCTGTGCCGGATGTCGGCGCCACGGGTTTTTTTTAAAGGCGCCTGTAAGATTATCGACGACGGTGGGGTGCTGCTTGAGAGAAAATTGCACTGCGGACGGTAAAACGAGGGGATGGGGAGCGTGATGGTGCGGGGTACCTGAGGCGGAGGTGGCTGCGCAGCGCGGGCTGCACACGAAAAAAGCCCGTCCCGATGCTCCTTGGCGAGACCGGGTACGGGCGTTTTAAAGGGGGGGGAGGCCTGAATCAGGAACTGAGCTTGCTGTTCAGTTCGCCGAGCAGGGTGTCGATGTCGACCTTGTGCACCGAAGCGCCGTGTTCCAACTCTTCGTAATCGGCGATCTGGCAGTCGAAGCAGTCGAGGCCGTAGCGTTCGAAGATGGGGAGCGTTTCCGGGTGCCGCCTGAGGATTTCCGCAATGGTCATGTTCTTGGTGATCACTGGAACCTCCCGATGCTGGGTTGACTGCGTTTGATCGAATATCCAGGGTGCCTGCTGGCCTGCAACAGTAGCAGACGCCGGTGACCCTGGCAAGACACGGGGTCAGGAACGGTTGAACTTCGCGCTGAGCGCAGCCTTCACCAGCGGGGGAACCAGCTTGTCCACCGGTCCGTTCAGCGAGCTCACCTCTTTTACGATCGAGGAAGAGAGGTAGCTGTAGGGAACCGAGGTCATCATGAACAGGGTCTCCACCTGCTTGGTGATGGAGCGGTTCATCTGGGCCAGCTGGAACTCGAACTCGAAGTCGGAGACCGCGCGCAGGCCGCGGATCACCACCGAGGCGCCGCGTTTCTGGACGAAGTCGACCAAAAGCCCGTCGAAGGTCTCCACGTAACAGTTGGGCTTGTCGGCGAGGATCTCGGAAAGAAGCGCAAGCCGCTCGGGGACGCTGAACAGCGAGTTCTTCTCCGAGTTGCGGGCCACCGCCACCACCACGCCGTCGAAGATCTGCAGGGCGCGCTCGATGATGTCCAGGTGTCCAAAGGTGACCGGGTCGAAGGAGCCGGGATAGACTGCGAGTTTCAGGGGCACTGTGCACCTCGATCTGCGATGGTTAGAAAGGAGAGGGCGGTATCACCGTAGATCCTGCGCTCGCTCTCCTGCAGCCTGCCGAAGCTGCGAGGGACATCTTCCTGCGTGGCGAACTCGGCGACTACCGTGGTCCCGGCATCGACCAGGGGCGAGGTCCCGAGCAGTTCGAGTACCCGAACTGCCAGCCCCTCGTGATAGGGAGGGTCAAGAAAGATCAGGTGGAAGGGGGCTTCGCTGCGGGCGAGCCAGTTGAGCGCGGCGTGCGCCTCCTGGTTCAGCACCTTGGCCTGAGCGCCCAGATGGGTGAGTTCCAGGTTTTTCTGGACAAGCTGCACCGAGTCGCGGTGCGAGTCGACGAAGACGGCAAATCCGGCGCCGCGGCTGAGCGCCTCGATTCCCAGGTTGCCGGTGCCGGCAAAGAGGTCCAAAACGCGCATCTCGTCGAACTCGCCCAGGCGGCTCACCAGGATGCTGAAGAGTGCCTCTTTGACGCGGTCCGCGGTCGGGCGTACCCGCATGTTCTTGGGAGCCAGGAGCCTGCGCCCCCGGGCTGAGCCTGCGATCACCCGCATAAAACCTATTCCCTCATCCGGTCGATATTACCGGTTTTTCATGCTTCTCGCGTTGCAGCCTGCTCTATTACCACGATGCACCCATGGCGTCAATGGCAACTTTAAAGTTGACAGTGTATGAGGGGCGTATATAAATAGCGGGAATATTACAAGCTTTGTGACAGCCGCGGGCAGAAATAGCGACTCTTGCCGCTCCCGGTTGTGTCACGGCGGCAGTTTTGTCCAGTAATTGACGATGCTGTAGGGCGCAGTCTTTATGCTGGCGAGTCTATTCTTCAACAGGGGGAGTGGATGAGAGAAGGGCAGATGATGGAGCGGAACGATCTGGCAGGCTATGCGGCCCGCAGTGACAGTTCCCGTGGGCGCAAGTACCAGGAGGAGTTCCGCGACAACCGGCCGGCCTACGAGCGGGACCGGGACCGCATCATCCATTGCGCCGCCTTCCGCCGCCTGGAGTACAAGACCCAGGTCTTCGTAAACCACGAAGGCGACTACTACCGGACCCGGCTCACCCACTCGCTCGAGGTGGCGCAGATAGGGAAAGGGATCGCCCGGCGCCTGGGGCTCAACGAGGAGCTCACCGAGACCCTCGCCCTCGCTCACGATCTTGGCCATACCCCCTTTGGGCACACCGGCGAGGAGGTGCTGAACCGGCTTATGGAGGGGTTCGGTGGCTTCGAGCACAACCTGCAGTCGTTGCGGGTCGTGGACGAGTTGGAGGAGCGCTACCCGAACTTCAACGGGCTGAACCTCTCTTGGGAGGTGCGCGAGGGGATCGCCAAACACTCCACCCCCTACGATCTCCCCACCACCGCCTTCGCCGAATTCCTTCCCGGCACCGTCCCCACCGTCGAGGCGCAGCTCATCAACCTCGCCGACGAGATCGCCTACAACAACCACGACATCGACGACGGGCTCAAGTCAGGCTACGTCAACCTGGCGCAGCTGCGCAGCGTGGAGCTGTGGGAGGAGGTCCACGAGGGGATCCTGTGCAAGTACCCGGGGATAGATCCCGACCGTGCCGTTTGCCAGACCGTGAGCGCACTCATCGGCGTCCTGATAACCGACCTGGTCGCGACGACCGCCGCCAACATCGAAAATCTGAAGATAGGGACCCAGGAGGACCTGCGCCGGGTGAACCTGCCAGTGGTCGCCTTCAGCCCCGAGATGGCCAAGCGTAACGCGCAGCTGAAGCGGTTTTTGTTCCAGAACCTGTACCGGCACTACAAGGTGGAGCGCATGCGGGTGAAGGCCGAGCGCTACCTGGCCGAGCTCTTCGAGGTGTACGTGAAGCACCCGACGCTGCTCCCCTTGAGACACCAGCAGAAGATGGAGCGCGAAGGGCGCGAGCGGGTGATCTGCGACTACATCGCCGGCATGACGGACCGCTTTGCGCTGGACGAGTTTAAGAGGTTGTTCGAGCCGTACGAGAGGGTGTAGGGGTGGGGGCCTGGCGGCAGGTGGCGCTGCGGCGTTCACCGTTGCTGATCGGTTCGGTCAGTCCGATCGATCCGATCGGTGCGCTGGAAAACCATGGCAGCAAAAACGAAAAGCGGGGGCCAATGCCCCCGCTTTTTTGTGTCCTACCGGTGGTGTGCCGCTTACTTCTTGGGCAGCTCCATCCTGGGCTCTTTCGCCGCACGGTACAGCAGCAGCGTTCTGCCCAGCACCTGGGCAAGTTCGGCGCCGGCCGCGTTGCAAAGCTCCTCGGCCACCTCATGGCGGTCGATCAGGCAGCTCTCCAGGATCTTCACCTTGATGAGTTCATGGCTTTCCAGTGCCTCGTTAGTCTCGCGGATCACCGCCTCGCTTACATCACTCTTGCCGACGGTGATAACCGGCTTAAGCCCATGTCCCAGGGCCCGGAGAAATCTCTTCTGTTTTCCCGATAGCATCAATTCTTCCTTTGCGACTTCTGCAGCTTGAGTGCGGTTCATGACAACAGCCGCCTCTGCAAAAACCTTCGTTATGTTTCATAAACCAGCATGAGTGTATAGCATCTTGCCGTGCAGATAGCAAGTGACCGGACTCGGTGGCTCACCGGTGGAGTGCTGACAGCAACCGAAATGACTGCGCCTGCCAGGAGCGTTACGAAAAGGCAACGGGCATCGCCCGGCATTGTGACCCTGTGTTTGCTGTAGGTTGCGCCTTTGTCACCTTCGAAAGTGCGCTTAGTAAAACCTAATCCTCTTCGGCTGTTTGCGGTGCAGTTTCGCCTTGACTCTCACTGGTCGCGGTGGTACTTTTACCAAAATTTTTACCTTACCTTTTAAATTAGCCCCGTGAGGTTAGCAAAGGTGGAGAAAGTTACACTCTCAGTCTATCTGGAAGAGCCTTTCTGCCTGCGCGCGGAGAGGCTCTTTTTATATGCAGAAACCGCCCCGGATGTGGGATGCTAAGGTGTAATAACTTCACAGTTTTCGAACTGATCCAATATGAACAATGAGCGGCGCTGGAGCGCCCAAGGAGATCGTCATGGCAGAAAACACCGTAATTCTGGACGGCACCGGCGTAAAAAGGGCCCTGACCAGGATAGCCCATGAGGTGCTGGAGAAAAATAAAGGGGTAGAGGGTCTGGTGCTGGTCGGCATCAGGACCGGTGGTGTACACCTGGCTCACGAACTGGCAAGCCGGCTCTCCGAGATCGAGGGCGTCGAGGTTCCCGTGGGTGCTGTCGATATCACCATGTACCGCGACGATATCAAGGGGCATGCCGAGCACCTGCCGGTCGGCAAGACCGAGCTCCCTTTCTCGGTGGAAGGTAAAAAGGTGGTCCTGGTGGACGACGTCCTCTTCACCGGGCGCACCATCCGCGCTGCCATGGACGCCATCTTCGACCAGGGTCGTCCCTCCTGCATCCAGCTCGCCGTGCTGGTGGACCGCGGTCACCGCGACCTGCCGATCCGCGCCGACTTCGTAGGCCGCAACGTTCCGACCAGCCGCAGCGAGAACATCATGGTCGTCTTCGACGCGGAGAACAAGCCGACTGAAGTCGTGCTGCAAAAATAAGGCAACAACAAACCATTTAACAGGGATGAATGGGATAAAAGGGATAAACCCAAAGCGGAAAGGCCTTAGGGGAAAGGCAAAACCAAACTTGAAAGTCTTAAGATTTTATCCCCTTCATCCCCTTCATCCCTGTTCGAATTGAATTTATTTTGCTGACACTACGAGTTTCAGGGGGGGATCATGGGTTTCAGGCACAAAGACATCATTGCCCTCAAGGATCTGACCAAAGAGGAGATCGAACTGCTCCTCAATACGGCAGACAGCCTTGACGAAATCAACCGCCGCGACATCAAAAAGGTCCCGACCTTGCGCGGCAGAACGGTCGTCAACCTCTTCTACGAGGCTTCTACCCGTACCCGAACCTCCTTTGAAATCGCCGCTAAACGACTCTCCTGCGACACGGTCAACATCACTGCGTCTACCAGTTCGGTCACCAAGGGCGAAACGCTCTCTGACACTGCCAACAACATCCTGGCCATGAAGCCGGACATCATCGTGATGCGCCACTCAATCTCGGGTGCCCACGAGTACCTGGCCAAGCGGGTCTCCTGCTCGGTGATCAACGCAGGCGACGGCGCGCACGAACACCCCTCCCAGGGGCTTTTGGACATGCTCACCATGCGCCAGAAGTACGGCAGGATCGAGGGGCTGAAGGTCGCCATCGTGGGCGACATCACCCACTCCCGCGTGGCCCGCTCCAACATCTACGGCCTCACCACCATGGGGGCGCAGGTTTTCCTGGCCGGCCCGCCGACCATGATGCCCGTTGGGATCGAGCGGTTGGGGAACGTGACCGTCTGCAAGGACATGCGTGAGGCGGTGGATCGGGCCGACGTGGTCATGATGCTGAGAATCCAGCTGGAGCGCCAGGGAAAAACCCTGCTCCCCAGCATGCGGGAGTACGCCCGCTACTTCGGCCTCAACCCCGAGGTGCTGAAGCTCGCAAAACCAGGCGCCATCGTCATGCACCCCGGACCGATCAACCGCGGCGTCGAGATGTCCTCGTACGTGGCCGACTGCGACCAGTCTTACATCCTGAAGCAGGTCTCCAACGGCGTCGCTATCAGGATGGCCATGCTCTACCACGTCTGCGGCGGCGAGCCGGCGGAAGGGTAACTGCAAGTTCTACGTTCTAGGTTCTACGTTTTACGTTGAACCTACAGCGTATGCCGAATTTGACCTGGTGCTTTTCAACTTAGAACCTAGAACATAGAACCTAGAACGGATTTTTCCGGTTCTTAGCGAGGTACTTGAGATGAATGTGTTGATAAAAGGCGGGCGCGTGGTTGACCCTTCCCAGGGTATTGATGCAATAATGGACGTTCTCATCGCAGACGGCGTGGTGCTGGAGTTGGGCACCGGGCTCTCGGCTCCGGAAGGGACCGAAACGATCGATGCCACCGGGCTCGTCGTGACTCCGGGGCTCATCGACATGCACGTGCATCTGCGCGATCCGGGCCTCGAGTACAAGGAAGACCTTGCTACCGGCAGCCGCGCCGCTGCAGCCGGCGGCTTCACCTCGGTGGCCTGCATGCCCAACACCAAACCGGTCATCGACAACAAGGCGGTCACCTCCTACATCCTGAACAAGGCCCGCAACGAGGCGCTGGTCAACATCTTCCCGGTGGGTGCCATCACCCAGGGGAGCAAGGGCGATACCCTGGCCGAGATGGGTGAGATGAAGGAAGCCGGTTGCGTGGCGGTCTCCGACGACGGCAAGCCGGTCTGCAACAGCGAGCTGATGCGCCGCGCGCTGGAATACGCGAAGGGGATCGGCATCGCCGTGATCTGCCACTCGGAAGACCTCGCGCTGGTCGGCGAAGGGGTGATGAACGAAGGCTTCGTCTCCACCGAGCTCGGCCTCAAGGGGATCCCCTGGGCGGCCGAAGACATCGCGGTGGCTCGCGACGTGTATCTGGCCGAGTTCACCGGTTCCCCGGTGCACATCGCCCACATCTCCACGGAAGGGTCCGCCCGCATCATCCGCAACGCCAAGGCGCGCGGGGTGCAGGTGACCTGCGAGACGGCGCCGCACTACTTCACCCTGACCGACGAGGCGGTGCGCGGCTACAACACCAACGCGAAGATGAACCCGCCCTTGAGAGGGGAGGCCGACCGCGCCGCCATGAAGGCGGCTCTCGCCGACGGGACCATCGATGCCATCGCGACCGACCACGCCCCGCACCACCTGGACGAAAAGGATGTCGAGTTCAACCTGGCCATGAACGGCATCGTCGGCCTGGAGACCTCGCTCCCCTTGTCGCTCAAACTGGTCGAGGAAGGGGTGCTCGATCTTCAGCAGCTGGTTGCAGCCATGTCCTGCAACCCCGCGAAGATCCTCGGGCTAGATCGCGGCACCTTGAAGCCGGGTGCCGTCGGCGACGTGACCGTCATCGACCCCAACAAAGAGTGGACGGTGGTCGCCGAGAAGCTGGAGACCAAGTCGAAGAACTCGCCGTTTATCGGCTGGCAGATGAAGGGTGCCTCGGCCTACACCATCGTGAAAGGCCAGGTGGTACACAAAGGGATTTAGTGTTTGGATGACGGCCGCCTTTTTAGAGGCTGCGCAAGCAATATACGATCGGGAGAACTACATGAAAGCAGTACTGGCTCTGGCAGACGGCCGGATCTTTATGGGAAAGGCCTTCGGTGCAACGGGCGAAACTTCGGGCGAGGTTGTCTTCAACACCGCCATGTCGGGATACCAGGAAGTGCTGACCGACCCCTCGTACAAGGGGCAGATGGTCACCATGACCTACACGCAGATCGGCAACACCGGGATCAACCCGGAGGACATCGAGAGCAACCAGCTCTACCTCTCGGGCTTCATCGTCAGGGAGTACCTCGACTGCTACTCCAACTGGCGCGCCACCATGAGCCTCGACGCCTACCTGAAGGAGCATGGCGTGGTGGGGATCCAGGGGATCGATACCCGCGCTCTCACGCGTCACCTGCGCGACAAGGGGGCCCAAAACGGCATCATCTCCACCATCGACTTCGATCCGGAGAGCCTGGTGAAAAAGGCGCGCGCCATTCCCTCCATGTCCGGCCTGGATCTCGCAACCGGCGTCACCTGCTCCGCTCCTTACCACTGGACCGAGGGACTCTGGGACTTGGAGAACGGCTACCCGCAAGTGGACCGGAGGGACCTCAAGTACAAGGTGGTCGCCTACGACTTCGGGATCAAGCTGAACATCCTGCGCTGCCTGGTCTCGGCCGGCTGCGACGTCACCGTGGTTCCGGCGACCTTCCCGGCCGAAGCGGCGCTCGCCATGAACCCGGACGGCATCTTCCTCTCCAACGGCCCGGGCGACCCGGAACCGATGAAAGAGGTCATCGAGAACATCAAGCACTTCGTGGGCAAGAAGCCAATCTTCGGCATCTGCCTCGGGCACCAGCTTTTGGGCCTCGCCCTGGGCGGCCGGACCATCAAGCTTAAGTTCGGCAACCACGGCTCGAACCTGCCGGTCATGGACATGAAGACCCGCAAAGTTGAGATCACCGCGCAGAACCACGGCTTCTCGGTGGACATCCTGTCGCTCTCCCACGCCTGCCAGCTCGGTCACGAGAACCTGAACGACCAGACCGTGGAAGGGATGCAGCACAAGGAGCTTCCGATCTTCTCGGTGCAGCACCACCCCGAGGCTTCCCCGGGACCCCACGATTCTCACTACCTGTTCGACCGGTTCGTGGAGATGATGGAGAAGTTCAAGAAATAGGTTGAGGTCACGGTTGAGGTTGAGAACTTCATTCTCAACTAAAGCCCTTGCACACAGAAGGAGCCGGAAACCAAAACAGAAATGCACGATAAGAGAAGATCTGGGTCAAACTCGCTTCATGCCTGATCCGATAGGTCTGATTTGGTTTCCTGACTTTACCGTGTGCCAATGTTGTAGTCCCCCGCCCCCCTCCACTTAAGCGAGGGGGAGGCCATAGGAAGCATGCACTACAAAGAACTGTACGAAAGCGGCGAGTTGCTGAAGCGGGTCAAGACCGCCTACGCCCGCCTGAAGTCTTGTGACATCTGCCCGCACGCCTGCGGTGTGAACCGGCTGGCGGGTGAGATCGGCATCTGCGGCGCGGGGCACCAGCCGCGCATCGCCTCGGCAAACATCCACCGCGGCGAGGAACCGCCCATCTCGGGCAGCCGCGGTTCGGGAACCATCTTCCTGTCCGGGTGCACGCTCAAGTGCCGGTTCTGCCAGAATTTCCCGATCAGCCAGCAGCACAACGGCACGACGCTTACGACGCAGCAACTGGCCAAGAAGATGCTCGGGCTGCAAAAACGCGGCGCGCACAACATCAACTTCGTGACGCCGACGCACTTCACCCCGCAGATCCTGGCGGCGCTGTACCTGGCGATTCCTATGGGGTTCAACATCCCCCTGGTCTGGAACACCAGCGGCTATGAACGGGTGGATACCTTGGGGCTGCTGGACGGCGTAGTGGACATCTACCTGCCGGATATGAAGTACACAAGCGACGAGCAGGCGCGCAAGCTCTCGGGAGCGCCGGGCTACACCGATCTGAACCGGCTGGCGGTGGCCGAGATGCTGCGCCAGGTCGGACACCTCGAGTGCGACGAGGACGGCATCGGGGTGCAGGGACTGATCATCAGGCACCTGGTCCTGCCGGAGGGGAGGGCGGGAAGCCCCGAGACGCTCAGCTACATCGCCGAAAACTTCGGGCACGAGACCCACATCGCGCTGATGAGCCAGTACTTCCCGGCGCACCTGGCCACCCAGACTCCGGGGATCGAGCGGCGGGTGACCAACGAGGAGTACAGCGAGGCGGTCGAGGCGCTGGAAGAAGCAGGACTGGAAAACGGCTGGGTACAGGACGAGCCGGAAGAAACCTGAAATTTGGCACGCGGAAGGTGCCGGAAACCCAGGCAAAACTGCCGGGTCAGGCAAAGATTTTGGTTGCCCCCTAAGGATTCTGGGTTATCAGGCTTTTTTGTTGTGGTTTCCGGCCACTTCCGCGTCGCAGATGCATTTTAAAGTTTTTAAAGGCGGTTCACCGCCCTAACGAAGGAGATAGTTGAATGCCTAAACGCACAGACATCCAGAAGATCCTCATCATCGGCGCAGGACCGATCGTCATCGGGCAGGCCTGCGAGTTCGATTACTCGGGTACCCAGGCCTGCAAGGCCCTGAAGGAAGAGGGGTACCAGGTGGTGCTTTTGAACTCGAACCCGGCTACCATCATGACCGACCCGGACTTCGCGGACCGCACCTATATCGAGCCGGTCACCCCGGAAATCCTGGCGGCGATCATCGAGAAGGAGCGCCCGGACGCCGTGCTCCCGACGCTGGGCGGCCAGACCGCGCTGAACACCGCGGTGGCGGTTGCGGAGAACGGCACCCTTGAGAAGTTCGGCGTGGAGCTGATCGGCGCCAAGCTGCCGGCCATCAAGAAGGCCGAGGATCGCACCCTGTTCAAAGAGGCGATGCAGAAGATCGGCCTGGGTATCCCGCGCTCGGGTCTCGCGCACAACTACGCCGAGGCGATGGAAGTGATCAAGCACGTCGGCTTCCCGGCAATCATCCGCCCCTCCTTCACCCTGGGTGGTACCGGCGGCGGCATCGCCTACAACATGGAAGAGTGGGAGCGCATGTCCATGGCCGGCATCGACGCCTCGCCTACCAAAGAGATCCTGGTCGAAGAGTCGCTGATCGGCTGGAAGGAGTACGAACTCGAGGTGATGCGCGACACCGCCGACAACGTGGTGATCATCTGCTCCATCGAGAACTTCGACCCGATGGGGGTGCACACCGGCGACTCCATCACCGTGGCGCCCGCCCAGACGCTGACCGACAAGGAATACCAGATCCTGCGCGACGCATCCTTGAAGATCATCCGCGAGATCGGCGTCGACACCGGCGGCTCCAACATCCAGTTCGGCATCAACCCGAAAAACGGCCGCCTGGTAGTCATCGAGATGAACCCGCGCGTGTCGCGCTCCTCGGCGCTCGCCTCCAAGGCCACCGGCTTCCCGATCGCCAAGATCGCCGCCAAGCTCGCCGTCGGCTACACCCTGGACGAGATCACCAACGACATCACCAAGGAGACCCCGGCCTGCTTCGAGCCGACCATCGACTACGTGGTCACCAAGGTGCCGCGCTTTACCTTCGAGAAGTTCCCGGCAGCCGACGCGACCCTCACCACCCAGATGAAATCGGTGGGCGAGGTCATGTCCATCGGCCGCACCTTCAAGGAATCCTTCCAGAAGGCGCTCCGCTCGCTGGAGATCGGTTCCTGCGGTTTCGAGTCCCGTTTCTTCGGCGTGGGCGGTGACACCCGCCGCGGGCTGAACGAGAAGGAGCGCGCGCTTCTCAACGACAAGCTGAGAACCCCCAACTGCGACCGGGTCTGGTACGTGGGCGACGCCTTCCGCTGCGGCATGACCGTGGACGAAATCTTCGCCATCACCGGGATCGACCAGTGGTTCCTGCACAACATCCGCCAGATCATCGAGAAGGAAGAGGAACTCAAACAGCTCAAGATCGAGGCTGAAAGCAAAGAGAGCCAGAAGGAGATCTTCTGGGACGCTAAGCGCTTTGGCTTCTCGGACAAGTACCTGGGGCTGCTCTGGAACCTCACCGAGATAAAGGTGCGCGAGCTGCGCCAGGGCGCTGGGATCAAACCGGTCTTCAAGCGGGTCGACACCTGCGCCGCCGAGTTCGTGGCCCACACCCCGTACCTCTACTCGACCTACGAGGAGGAGTGCGAAGCGGAGCCGACCAACAAGAAGAAGATCATGATCCTGGGCGGCGGCCCGAACCGGATCGGCCAGGGGATCGAGTTCGACTACTGCTGTGTGCACGGCGTGTTTGCGCTCTCCGAGGACGGCTACGAGACCATCATGGTCAACTGCAACCCCGAGACCGTCTCCACCGACTACGACACCTCGGACCGCCTCTACTTCGAGCCGCTCACCTATGAGGACGTTTTGAACATCGTCGAGGTGGAGAAGCCGACCGGCGTCATCGTTCAGTTCGGCGGCCAGACTCCGCTTAAACTCGCCGTGGCGCTCGAGAAGGCCGGCGTCCCCATCATCGGTACCTCGCCAGACGCCATCGACCGCGCCGAGGACCGCGAGCGCTTCCAGGAGATGCTGCAGAAGCTCGACCTGCGCCAGCCGGCCAACGGCACCGCTCGCTCCTTCGAGGAGGCCGAGGCCGTTGCCGAGCGGATCGGGTTCCCCGTGGTGGTGCGCCCCTCTTACGTCCTGGGCGGTCGCGCCATGGAGATCGTCTACGACATGGAGAACCTGCGCCGCTACATGCACACCGCGGTACAGGCCTCGCCGGAGCACCCGATCCTGATCGACAAGTTCCTCGACGAGGCGATCGAGATCGACGTCGACGCCCTGTGCGACGGCCAGGTCGCGGTCATCGGCGGGATAATGGAGCACATCGAGGAGGCCGGCATCCACTCCGGCGACTCGGCCTGCTCGCTGCCGCCATACTCCATCGACCCGGAGATCACCGACGAGATCCGTCGCCAGACCAAGGTGATGGCGCTGGAGTTGGGCGTCAAGGGGCTCATGAACGTGCAGTTCGCCGTGAAGGGGAAAGATATCTACATCCTCGAGGTGAACCCGCGCGCCTCCCGCACCTCGCCGTTCGTCTCCAAGGCGACCGGCCGGCCGCTGGCCAAGATCGCCGCCCGGGTCATGGCCGGCAAGACCCTGGCCGAACTCGGCGTCACCGCAGAGATCATTCCGGAGCACATCTCCGTCAAGGAGTCGGTCTTCCCGTTTGCCAAGTTCCCCGGCGTGGACACCATCCTCGGACCCGAGATGAAGTCCACCGGCGAGGTCATGGGGATCGGCGCTACCTTCGCCCAGGCCTTCGCCAAGGCCCAGGCAGGTGCCGGCGTCCGGCTGCCGGTGTCGGGGAAAGTCTTCATCAGCGTTAAGGATGCTGACAAAAAACATATTGTCAGCGCCGCAAAAAGACTGTATGCTCAGGGCTTCGAATTGGTCGCAACTCGTGGTACCGCAACGTATCTTCAGGAAAAGGGGATACCGGTCCAGGTAGTTAACAAGGTTGCAGAAGGGCGCCCGCACATCGTGGATGCCATCAAGAACAACGAGATCTGCATGGTAATCAATACCACCCTCGGCGCACAGGCCGTGGCAGATTCGTTCTCGATCCGCAGAAATACCTTGATCAATAACATTGCCTACTACACCACTGCAGCCGGTGCCCGCGCTGCAGTCGATGGTATTGTGGCAATGACTCAGTCGAAGTTGGAAGTGAAGCCGATTCAGGAATACTTGAATTAGGAGCTTCGATCGAAAACGTCACCCCGCAGTTTTTTACTTATAATTCAATGCATAATCATGGGGGGGCCAGTACCACGGCCCCCCCACTAAGTTCAAGAAGGAGTAAGTCAGATGTCGCAATCCGTTCCATTGACAAAGGAGAGCTACGAGGCCCTCCAGGAAGACCTGAGGCGGCTTATCAAGGAAGAGCGGCCCAAGGTCATTCAGGATATCGCAGAAGCGAGGGCGCATGGCGATCTGTCAGAGAACGCTGAATACGATGCCGCCAAGAATCGCCAAGGTTTTATCGAAGGGCGCATCCTTGAACTGAGCGACAAACTGGCGCGGGCCTACGTGGTAGACCTGTCCAACCTGAAACCGGACAAGGTGGTTTTCGGTGCCACGGTTACCGTGTACGACACGTCGACCGACGAAGAGATCACCTACAAGATCGTCGGCGAGGACGAGGCCGACATCAAGCTGGGGAAGATCTCCTGCACCTCTCCGGTGGGCAAGGCGCTGATCGGTCACAAACTGGACGACACCGTCAAGGTGAGTGTCCCCTCCGGTCTCAAAGAGTACGAGATCCTCGAGATCCGCTACGAGTAGTCTCCGACGTAAATCAGCCACGGAGACACGGAGCGCACGGAGAACTTCCCTAAGGTTTAGGCCAGAAATCTCCGGTCTTTTCCTCCGTGTCTGCGTGGCAAAATTGCCAGTTTCACCACCAACAGGAGGTTTTAGATGAGCCAGATTACCAAAGATATGACGTTTGCTTCGGTTATGAGGATGCACCCGGATGTCGTTAAGGTGCTCGCCAAGTACAACCTCGGCTGCATCGGCTGCATGGGCGCCCAGAACGAGTCCCTGGAGCAGGGCTGTAACGCTCACGGCATCAAGGTCGAAGAGATCGTCAACGACCTGAACGCACTCTTCAAATAAGTTCCCCTATGGCCGGGTCCGGTTCCTCAACCGACCCGGCCGTTTCTTTCCTCCATGCCGACCATCAAGCTTTCCCCAGACGGGACCATCTCTCTCCCGGCCGAGCTTAGGGAGTCTCTGGCGCTTAAGCCCGGGGACGAACTGAGCCTCGAGGTGGTGGACGGCACCCTGCGCATTACACCGAAAAGCCCGCAACGAGTCACCAAACCAGCTGACAAGAAGAAGCGAGCTGCCGAAAAGGCGGCTGGCCCCAAGGCTGCGCCTAAGCCCGACGACCCCTCGGCAAAGGTGACAGGCACCTCCGGAACCAGTCCCCTCCCGGCTGCCTCGCTGCGCCGCCCCGAACTGCAGACCACCATGCGCTTCATCAAGGGTGTGGGCCCGAAACTCGCCGAGACTTTTGGCAAGAAAGGGATCAACACCGTCGAGGACGCGCTCTACGTGCTCCCCAATTGCTATGAGGACCGCCGCCAGCTTAAGGAGATCGCTCGGTTGCGTCCCAGCGGCACGGAGGCATTTTTCGCGACGGTCGTGTCGGCGGGGCCACAGGTCAGCAAGGGAGGGCGCAACTACTTCGAGGTCGTGGTGCGCGATGCGACAGGCTCCTTGGTGCTCAAGTGGTTCCACTACCACCCCGCCTTTATGAAGAAGAACTGGATGCCCGGGCGCAGCGGCATCTTCATCGGGGAGTTGGCGCAGTTCGGCCTGCAGCGTGAGATGCATCACCCCGAGGTGGAGTGGGCTGCGGAAGGGGAAGATCTCGCCCAGGTGATGGCGCGCGATCCCGAGAATTTCGGGCGAATCCTGCCTGTCTACCCGCTTACCGAGGGGGTGAGCCAGAAGGTGATGCGTCGCATCATGCGCGACGTGGTGCAGCACTACAGCCGCTACCTCACCGCCACCCTGCCTGAAGACGTCCTGAAGCGCCATCATCTGCTCTCGCTCCCCGTCGCACTGCGCGAGGCGCACGCACCCGACCCGGACAACTCGGTAGAGGATCTGAACGCCGGGCGCGGCGAGGCGCACCGTTCGCTTGCCTTTGACGAGTTCTTCTTCCTGCAGCTCGGGCTTGCCCTGAAAAAGCGCGGCGTCGCCGTCGAGGACGGCATCAGTTTCAACGTCACGCACCGCTACACAAAGGAACTGCTCAAGCTGCTCCCTTTCAGCCTCACCAACGCCCAAAGGCGGGTGCTCTCCGAAATCAAGGAGGATATGATGGCGCCGCACCCGATGCATCGTCTGGTGCAGGGAGACGTGGGGTGCGGAAAGACGCTGGTGGCGCTCATGGCGGCGCTCGTCTGTGTCGAGAACGACTACCAGGTGGCGATCATGGCTCCGACCGAGCTGCTGGCGGAGCAGCACTACCTTAATATCCACGGCTACTGCGAGAAGCTGGGGATCACCGTGGCTCTGCTGACCGCCAGTGTGAAGGGGAAAGGCGACACGCTGGAGAAGATCTACTCCGGCACAACCCAGATCGTAGTAGGCACCCATGCCGTGATCCAGGAGAAGGTGGAATTCAAGCGGCTGGGGCTCGGCATCATCGACGAACAGCACCGCTTCGGCGTGGTGCAGCGCTCGCTCTTGAAGCGTAAGGGGGTGAACCCGGACATCCTGGTGATGACCGCGACCCCGATTCCCCGCACCCTGTCCATGACCGTCTTTGGCGATCTCTCGCTGTCGGTGATCGACGAGCTCCCCCCGGGGCGCACCCCCATCGAGACCCGCGTAGTGCGCGAGAAGCGCCGCAGCGAGGTGTACGCCACCATCCGCGAGGAGATAGGGAAGGGGAGACAGGCCTACGTCATCTACCCACTGGTCGAAGAGACCGAGAAGAGCGACCTGAAGGCTGCGGTGCAGATGGCCGAGCACCTGGCCCAGGAGATCTTCCCCGAGTTCAAGGTTGCGGTGCTGCATGGCCGGATGAGTTCCGCGGAGAAAGAAGCCGTCATGTTGGCCTTCAAGGCGCATGAAACGGACATCCTGGTGTCAACGACGGTTATCGAGGTCGGTATCGACGTCCCCAACGCCACCGTCATGGTCATCGAGCACGCCGAGCGCTTTGGGCTTTCGCAGCTGCACCAGTTGCGCGGAAGGGTAGGGCGGGGGAGCGCCCGCTCGCGCTGCATCCTGGTTGCTGGCGACAGGCTTTCCGAGGACGGCTCGCGGCGGCTCGACGTCATGGTGCAGAGCAACGACGGTTTCGTCATCGCCGAAGCGGACCTCAGTATCCGCGGCCCCGGTGATTTCCTCGGTACCCGGCAGGCCGGCCTTCCCGACCTTAAAGTGGCCGACGTGTTGCGCGATGGGGGAGCCCTGGAGCTCGCGCGGCGCGAGGCTTTTGCCGTTGTCGAGCGCGATCCGCACCTCTCCAGCCCCGAAAGCCAGAGGCTGCGCTCCGAACTGATCGTGCGTTGGGGCGGCCGGCTCGAGTTGGCCGGCATCGCTTGATGTATTCATTGTTCTATTTTCCGCTGCACGTTGTTCCCCGCCATTCCTTCTACGGTATTCAGTACCTTCCCTTCTTGCAATGAGCTCATGAGGTACTTAGCTCAATCTTTTTATGTGCCCTTTCTCTTTCAGTGATTCTTAACCAGTGCTGTAAGTCACGCGTTGACAAACCAGTTGCAGTGGGAAGAAACTGTTACGTAGTTGGATTTCTCTTCATAGTGATCGCGACAAGAAATACGGTTCCATTACATGAGGTGAGACTATGGAACAAGAAAGGGGAGATACCAGATGTATCGTAACTAGATCGATCGCACTTCTGTTTCTTTGTCTGACACTGGCCGCCTGCGGTGGCGGAGGTGGCGGTGGCGGCGGTTCAACCCTCTTGAGTAATGGCGGCTCCGGGGGCACCGGCACTGGCGGTTCCGGCGGCGGAACAGGTGGAACTGGTGGAACTGGTGGAACTGGTGGAACTGGTGGAACTGGTGGAACTGGTGGAACTGGTGGAACTGGTGGAACTCCAACGGGGTTGCCAGCCAGCGTTTCGCTGGTCCAGATAGCTTCGGGGCTGAACCGGCCGCTGACCATCACTAACGCGGGGGATAACAGCGGCCGCCTCTTCGTGGTAGAACAGGGAGGGACCATCAGGCTCATCCGTAACGGGGCGCTTGCCGCTACGCCGTTTCTGGACATTTCCAGCCTGGTGAACCAAGCGGGCGGCGAGCAAGGGGTCCTGGGCCTCGCCTTTCCTCCGGGATTCCCAACCCGCAACAGTTTCTACGTGAACTACACCGATCGTACCGGCGTCGGCAACACGGTGATTGCCCGCTTTGGGCTGAGTTCCGATCCCGACCGCGCCGATCCTGCGACGCGCACCCAGGTGCTCACCTTCGCCCAACCCTTCCCGAACCACAACGGCGGCCAACTGGCCTTCGGCCCTGACGGGCTGCTGTACATAGGCAGTGGCGACGGTGGCGGCAGCGGCGACCCACTGGGCAATGGGCAGAACCGCTCTGTGCTGCTCGGCAAGATCCTGCGTATCGATGTGCTCTCCGGTAGCGTTCCCTCCAGCATCCCCTCCAGCAATCCCTTCGGGAACGAGATCTGGGGCTATGGGCTCCGCAATCCCTGGCGCTTCTCCTTCGACCGCAGCACGGGCGATCTCTACCTCCCGGATGTCGGGGAAATTACCGTAGAGGAGCTGAATTTTCAGCCTGCTGGGGCCGGCAGCGGCGCAAACTATGGCTGGAACATCATGGAAGGTGACCGCTGCTTTGCCGATCCTTCCTGCAGCAGCGCCGGCCTGACCTTGCCGGTGGCGGAGTATCTGCATGGCAGTGGCGACTGCGCGATAACCGGCGGGTACGTGTATCGTGGCAGCAGCACGGCTTTGCAGGGGACCTACCTCTATGGCGATTTCTGCAGTGGGCGCATCTGGGGTGCGCAGCATACCGGCGCTAGCTGGCAATCTGCGTTACTCACCGACACCACGTTCGGCATCTCCACGTTCGGTGAAGACGAAGCCGGAGAGATCTATCTCGCAGACTACAACGGGGGAGGGATCTATCACGTCGTCACCCCCTGAAATGGCGGTACATCCGCGCAACTCACAAGGGCCAGGCGGCTGTAGATGCCTGGCCTTTTGTGTCTGAGGACCGGCCGTTTGACAATCTCTGGTCCTGGGGCACACTCAATGCTGGGGTTATGGTTGGAATGTGCCAATAGTGCGGCGTTTGCCACAACTCCCGTGTGTTATGGACGATAAGATGATCCGATGCTTTAACTTACGTTGCGAGGTAACACCCATGAAACCTGCACTATCAGTCAAACGTGTGGCTGTTGGGATCCTTTTGCTGGTCTCGTTACTGAGCGCGTGCGAGTCGCCCAACGTCGGCTCCAGTGCTGCAGCAAAAGGCACCGAGACGCTGACTCTTACCAAGGTCGCCAGCGGCTTCAAACACCCAACGACCATTACCAATGCAGCCGATGGCAGCGGCCGTCTCTTCATCGTCGAACAGGGAGGCAGGATCAGGATCCTGCACGACGGCCAGGTGTTGCCCAAGCCTTTTCTGGACATATCCCACCTGGTTACCCGCGACGGCGGCGAGCAGGGGCTCCTGGGCCTGGCATTTCCTCCCGATTACGCACACCGCAAGCAGATTTACGTCGACTACACCAACAAGGAAGGGATCGGCAACACGGTAATCGCCCGGATAAGTTTGGCCAGCGGAGATGCCAATCGTGCCGACCCCCGCAGCCTCACCCGGCTGTTGACCATCAAACAGCCGTACGCCAACCATAACGGCGGGGAGATCGTCTTCGGGCCGGACAAGATGCTCTACATCGGTATGGGGGACGGAGGCAGCGCGGGCGATCCGAAGCGCAACGGGCAAAATGCCAGGTCGCTCCTCGGTAAACTGCTGCGCATCGATGTCCTGGGGGCTACCGAACCGTATGCGGTCCCCGCGGGGAATCCCTTCGGTAACGAGGTCTGGGCCTACGGTCTGCGCAACCCCTGGCGGTTCTCCTTCGACCGCGGCACCGGGGATCTCTACATCGCCGACGTGGGGCAGGACCTGGTAGAGGAGATCGACTACCAGCCGGATGGCAAGGGGGCCGGAGCCAACTACGGATGGAGCATCATGGAGGGGAGCCGCTGTTTCAGGCAGCCGGGTTGTAAGGAGGAGGGACTCACGATGCCGGTGGCCGAGTACCGTCACGGAGAAGGCGACTGCTCGGTAACCGGAGGGTATGTCTACCGCGGCAAGCACAGGGCCTTACAGGGGATCTATTTCTACGGGGATTTCTGCAGCGGGCGCATCTGGGGCCTCAAGCGGGAAGAGGGGAACTGGAAGACCTGGCTCGTCAAAGAGAGTGGGCTGGCTATCTCGACCTTCGGTGAAGACGAATCGGGAGAGTTGTACGTCGCCGACTATGGCAAAGGGGATATTTACCGAGTTGGGGCACCATGAAGAGTATCAGGTGGAGATGCGATAAGAAAAGGCACCCTTTCAGGTGCCTTTTCTTTTTGGCGAGACCCGATGAACCTCGACTCTCACAGTTGCATGGCGATCCGGATGTCCTGCACGAGCGCCGCCACTTCATCCACCTTGGTGTCCCAGGAGCACATGAACCGGCCGCCGCCAGCGCCGATGAAGGTGTAGAAGTGCCACCCCTTGGCGCGCAGCGCCGCGAGCGCCTGCTCCGGCATCTCGATGAACACGGAGTTCGCCTGGCTGGGGAACATGATGCGCACGCCGGGAATCTTCTTCACCTCGGTTTCCAGCAGCCGGGCGCAGTTGTTGGCTTGGGTCGCGTTGCGAAGCCAGGCGCCGCTTTGCAGCATGTTGATCCACGGTGCGGTCAAAAACCTCATCTTGGAAGCCAGTTGGCCTGCTTGTTTACAGCGATAGTCGAACTCGTAGGCAAGCTCCTTGTTGAAGAAAACCACCGCCTCGCCTACCGCAAAGCCGTTTTTGGTGCCGCCGAAGGTGAGGACATCGACACCCGCCTGCCAGGTGATCTCCTTCGGCTCGACCCCCAAAGAGGCAACCGCGTTACCAAAGCGCGCCCCATCCATGTGAACGTGAAGCGCGTGTTTGCGCGCCATCTCGCCTACCGCCTGCAACTCGGCGACGCTGTACACGGTCCCCAGCTCCGTTGCCTGGGTGACGCTCAAAACGCGGGGCTTGGGGTAGTGGATGTCACTGCGCTTGGTGATGGTGTGCTCGACGGCATCGAGATCGATCTTGCCATTTTCCCCCGGCACCAGGAGCATCTTGGTGCCGTTGGAGAAGAACTCCGGCGCGCCGCATTCGTCGGTTTCCACGTGTGCCATTTCGTGGCAGACGATCGAGTGATAGGACTTGCACATGGAGGCAAGCGCCAGCGAGTTGGCGGCTGTGCCGTTAAAGACGAAGTAGATCTCGCAGTCGGTTTCGAAGAGCTCGCGGATCTGCTCGCAAGCCTTCTCGGTCCAGGCATCGTCGCCATAAGAACAGGCCAGACCGCGGTTGGCCTCTTCCATCGCCTGCCAGGCCTCGACGCAGATCCCCGCGTAGTTGTCACTGGCGAAGTGGTACTTCAGCGGTTGCCCCGCAGCATTTACTCTCTCTTTCACGCATCCCTCCTGTCAAAGCCGTGGTCCACATTTATTAGCATGGATATTTTCAGCTCACAATCTTTTGTTTGCCGGTGGTTGACAGGTCGAGGTCGAGACCTGCGCTGTTTGAGTCTCAACAGGGTACTGGCAGTGCAGGACCAGGCGGCGATGGGAGATGACACCAGGGACGAAATGGAGCGGGTAGGGGGCGTCCGGCAGGTTACGCGTCGGGAACCGCGGCAAGTTCGGGGACGCTCGGCGTTTCGTCCGGCAGCAGCTCGGATACGATCATTCCGACCAGGATCAGGACCGCGCCCAGGTAGCCGTAGGAACCAAGGCGCTCTCCGGCGGCGAAGTAGGCGTAGGCCGCGCCGAAGACCGGCTCCGTGCAGAAGATAAGAGCGGTGTGGGAGGGGCTTATGTAGCGCTGCATGGAGGTCTGCACCAGAAACGCGAAGACGGTTGCGATGACCACGCAGATGACCAGGGTCCAGAACAGCTCCGGGTACCAGACGAAGGCCTTAGGAGCGTTGCGGCCTGCGCAGGCGAGGCTCCAAAGCCCCACGGTGGCGAGCTGTACCGTCGTTAACAGGTAGATGTCGCTGCCAGCTTTGCGGGCGAACCTTCCGGTGAAGATGACGTGGAGGGCGACACAGGCGCCGCAGATGGCGCCCAAGAGGTCGCCCGAGTTGAAGCTGAGCCCCCCGTTGCCGCAGAGCAGAAAAAGACCGGCCAAGGCAAAAAAGACGCCCCACTTGATGCTGCGCCCGATCGGTGCGCGGAAGAACAGGGCGTCGAAAACCGGGACAAAGACCACGTTGAGACCGGTGAGAAAGGCGGTATTGGAAGCGGAAGTGTATTTGAGACCGACGGTTTGAAACCCGTAGGCGCCGAAGAGCAGGGTTCCGAGGACAGTTCCATTGATTAACGCCGACACGTTAAATATATTTAGTCTTAGGAAGAACCAAGGAAGCATTAGGGCGGTTGCTAGTAAAAAGCGCTGGGAAAGGAAGATAAAAACGTCGACGCGATTGATTGCGTCTTTTACAATGGTAAAGCCGACACCCCAAAAGAATGTCGTGATCAACAAAAACAACGCAGCCCGAAATTTTTTCATCTGCCACAACCTATATTTGACGTTACAAGACCTTGAATTCACACAACTGTGACCTTACGATTAACACATTCTAAATTTAGTTGCAAGAACAATTCTGATTAGTTAGTTGACAACTGCAGGAAACTTCTTTAATAGTATCCCGCAAAATGTAAACAGGTGTGTTCTGCCTAATCTAAAAACGTGCAAGGGGGAAGCATGAAATCGTTCCGTATTATGGCAGCAGTTCTGGCGCTGACCGGCATTTTCGCAACTGGGGCCCTGGCCGCCCCCAAAGAGGTGACCGTGGCAACCGATGCCACCTGGCCGCCGATGGAGATGGTTGACACCAATAAGCACATCGTCGGTTTCGACATCGACTTCATGAACGCAGTCGCCAAGGAAGCTGGTTTTAAGGTGAGCTTCAAGAATACCGCGTGGGACGGCATCTTCGCCGGCGTTGAAGCCGGTCAGTACGACGCCATCATCTCCTCCGTGACCATCACCGAAGAGCGCAAGGCCAAGTACGACTTCTCCAAGCCCTACATCAACGCAGGCCAGGTCCTGATTGTTCCCAAGGCAGAGAAGGGGACCAAGGTCTCCGACCTGAAAGGGAAGAAAATCGGCGCCCAGATCGGCACCACCGGCGCCCTGGAAGTGAAGAAAGTAGCCGGCGTGGAACTGAAGACCTATGACGAAGTCGGTCTGGCCTTCGAAGACATGGCTGCTGGCCGCGTGTCCGGCGTGGTCTGCGACGAGCCGACCGCCATCATCTACGCTCTGCAGAAAAAAGAGTACAACCAGAAATTCAAGATCGTCGGCAAGCCGTTCACCAAGGAAGCTTACGGCATCGTGGTGAAAAAAGGGAACAAGGACCTGGTCGCCCTGATCAACAAAGGGATCGACGCCGTGAAAAAGAAGAAAATCGACGAGCAGCTCAGGAAGAAATGGCTCAAGTAGCCGCTGACTCCTGACCGACCGTGTGACGTTCAGGCTGTGCGGTCCAGGTCATACTGGGCCGCACAGCTGTTACACATGCGGAGTTCAGCACAAGATTCTCGAGAGACTGTTTTTTAGCGACGCAACCTGTGGGGATGGCAAAAAAAACTGATGACTAACGAAGCAAAGAAGCAGATTATCGATGTGGGAGACGGCGCTGCCATCCCGCGCAAAAGTGACTTGGGCCTCTTTACCGCCTGGCGCATCGCCTTTTTCGGTGCCATAGGCGTCCTTGGCTATCTCGCCTACACAAAACCCGACCCCTACCTCAACATTCTCAAGTTCGTTCCCGACGGCATCTTGGTGACCTTCCAGGTGACCCTCGGGGCGATCGGTCTGGCGATCGTCTTGGGCCTTATCACCGGCCTGGGGAGGATCTCCAAGAACCGGTTCTTCAACGGTGTCGCCTCGCTCTACGTCGAGATCATCCGCGGCATCCCGCTCCTGGTTCAGATCTTCTACATTTACTACGCGCTCGGCCGCGTGGTGAAAGTCCCCGCGGTCCTTTCCGCCATTATCGCCATGGCCGTTTGCTATGGTGCTTACATGGGCGAGGTGGTGCGCGCGGGGATTGAATCGATCGCCAAGGGGCAGAACGAGGCTGCGCTCTCGCTCGGTATGAACGGGCGCCAGACCATGCTGCACGTCATTTTGCCGCAGGCCGTCAAGGTGATCC
The DNA here is from genome assembly GCF_014193515.1 of Geomonas silvestris. Taxonomy (GTDB): domain Bacteria; phylum Desulfobacterota; class Desulfuromonadia; order Geobacterales; family Geobacteraceae; genus Geomonas; species Geomonas silvestris. The sequence goes on from NZ_BLXX01000014.1 coordinate 41,575, forward strand.
TGCCGCCGGTGGGTAACGAGTTCATCGCCCTTTTGAAGGACTCCTCGCTGGTGTCGATCATCGCCGTCGCCGACCTCTTACGCCGCGGCCGCGAATTCGCCTCTGAATCTTTCACCTATTTCGAGACCTACACGGTCATTGCGCTGGTGTACCTGATCATCACGTTGTTCTTCTCGAAGATCATCGGCGTACTGGAGGAGCGTGTCAGTGTCAACAAATAGAAGAAAAATGGTAGAGGCGACCGAGATCGTCAAGATCTACGGCTCCTTCAAGGCGCTGGATAGGGTCTCCTTCGACGTCTTCGATGGCGAGAAGGTCGTCATCATCGGTCCTTCCGGATCGGGAAAGTCGACGCTTTTGCGCTCCATCAACCGGCTCGAGGTCATTGACCGCGGCCGGATCCTGGTGGACGGCATCGACATCAACGCCGCGAAGACCGACATCACCAAGATCCGCGAGGAGGTGGGAATGGTGTTCCAGTCCTTCAACCTCTTTCCGCACAAAACCGTGCTGGAGAACCTGACCCTGGCCCAGATCGTGGTGCGCAAGCGCTCCCGCCAGGACGCCGAGGAGCGCGCCATGGCGCTTTTGGAGCGGGTGGGGTTGGCCGAGAAGGCCAAGGCCTATCCCGGGAAGCTCTCCGGTGGGCAGCAGCAGCGCGTGGCGATCGCCCGCTCGCTCGCCATGGATCCCAAGATGCTCCTCTTCGATGAGCCGACCTCGGCACTCGACCCGGAGATGATCGGCGAGGTGCTCGACGTCATGAAGAGCGTGGCGCGCGAAGGGATGACCATGGCGGTGGTTACCCACGAGATGGGCTTCGCCCGCGAGGTTGCCGACCGGGTCATCTTCATGGATGCCGGCCGCATCGTCGAGGAGGGGACCCCGGAGCACTTCTTCACGGCGCCCACCCACGACCGGGCCAAGTTGTTCCTCAGTCAGATCCTGTAGTTTGCAGGCGCACAACGGCGTGTGCTTCTTTTTGCGGTTTACTTCCTTAAAGAAAGGTGGTGGTTGTTCCCTTCAGTTGGACCCGCAGTATGTTGGCAAAGCAGGCTTGCAATTTACTACAACACTGAACGAGGAGGAATGAATGAAACGTAACAAGAAGCTTCTTGTGGCAGCCGCCGCTGGTGCGCTGACCGTCGCAGCCGCAGTACCCGCCTTCGCCCTGGAGAACGAATTCCACGGCTCCTTCACCGCTTTCTACGATCTGTCTAACTTCAGCGCAGTCGGCAACGACGGTTTCGAGCAGTTCAACGCAGCGGGCAACGGTCCCGGCACCGGCAACGCCACCGGCCTGCGCAGAATCGAGAATGGTGTCGACGTGGGTAAAGCCAAGACCGAGAATTACTTCGTGCAGCGTGCACGTCTTGGCTACACCGCCAAGGCAAGCGACAGCGCCAAGTTGGTCACCGCTTTCGAGCTGGACTACTCCTTCTGGGGTAACTCCAACTTCACCATCGGCCGCAACACCGGCGGCGGGATCGGCGCTGACAGCGTGAACCTCGAGACCAAGTCCGTTTACCTTGATCTGAAATCCTCCATGGTGAACGCCAAGATCGGTATGCAGCCGTACAACGATTCCTTCAAGGGGATCCTGTTCGACGACGACATGGCCGGGGTGCTGCTCTCGCATGACTACACCAATGCCAGTGTTTCCGCCGGTTACTTCCGTTTCCTCGGCGACGCCCTTGGGAAAAACACCTGGGATATGATCTCCCTCGACGGCAAGTACGACATCTCCAAGAACTTCAAGGTCGGCGCTGCCTACTACTACATCAAGGACAACCGTTCCAACGGCTCCACCTCCACCACCGTGGCGAGCAACCCGCCGTCCGCCTTTGTTGACGGGGCCGGCAACCCGATCTACCCGGCTGGCACCACCTTCACCACCACAACGACCGCAAACGCACCCAACGACGTTAAGATCCACACCCTGGGCCTCAACGCTGAAGGCGTGATCGGTCCGGTTACCCTGAACGGTTTTGCAATGGCTCAGTTCGGCGACATCAGCGACGTCGTGAACGGCAACCAGAGCGTCACCCGCGCCGCCCACGGCTACGCCCTGAACCTGGGTGCCAAGGCTCCGGTCTTCGGCGGCACCCTGCGCTCCGAGTTCCTCTACGTAGCAGGTGGCAAGAACGCCTGGTACGTTCCGGCTAACCAAAACTCCGGCACCAGTGGCGGCGCCTTCTACGACGGCGAAATGATCATGCTGCTGCGTGACAAAAACGCCAAGACCATCGACCAGGCGCTCATCTTCGACGTGAACAACTACAACCAGGGCGTTATCCTCGGCACCATCGGGTACGACCACGCTTGCACCGACAAGATCACCAGCTCCATCAACGCCGGTTTCGCCGCTATCGCCAAAGATGTCGGCGTGGCTACCGCTCCGCGTCACAACAGCAACTACATCGGCACCGAGCTGAACCTCGAGTCCAACTACAAGCTCAACGCCAACACCACCCTCGGTATTCGCGGCGGCTATGTGTTCCTGGGCGACTACTTCCGTGGCCTGAACGCAGACAACCCGTACGACATGAAAATCATCGCCAGCTACGCATTCTAGTTGACGAAACCCGCCTCTCCAGCAACACCCGGAGAGGCGGGTTTTTTGTAAACAGTACCTTCTTTAACACTTGACAGTAAGGGTTTTATGTAGTTAGTTTAACGCCTGTTGACAATTCATGTGATCAAATCAATCAAGAGGAGGTAGTCTGCATGAGCTTTAAGAAGATGAGCGCATTGCTTCTGGTGGCGATGCTCGCAGTTGGCGCGTTCGGCTGCAAGAAGAAGGAAGAGGCTTCGAAAGAGGCTGCTGCTCCGGCCGCTGCGGCTGGTAACACCGTGAAAATCGGCTTCCTGGGCGCACTCACCGGCGACGTCGCGATGTTCGGCAAGCCGACCCTGGAAGGGATGAAGATGGCTGCCGACGAGATCAACGCAGCCGGCGGCGTGCTCGGCAAGAAGATCGAGATCGTCGAAGCTGACGACCGCGGCGACAAGCAGGAAGGCGCTTCGGTTACCCAGAAGTTCGTGTCCCGCGACAAGGTCGTGGCCATCGTCGGCGACCCGACCACCGGCATCACCAAGGTTGCCGCTCCGGTTGCCCAGAAGGCAGGCGTGGTACTGCTCTCCGCTGGCGCCACCGGCCCGGGCGTTGTCGAGATCGGCGACTACATCTTCCGCGACACCCTGCTCGACTCGATCGCCATCCCGGCCTGCATCGAGTTCTTCGCGAAAGACATGAAGTTCAAGAAGGTTGCCATCGTTACCTCCGACAACAACGACTACTCGGTCGGTCTCTCCCAGACCTTCCGCGATGCGGCCAAGAAGGTGCCCGAGATCAACATCGTTGCTGACGAGAAAGTCAAAGACGGCGACAAGGACTTCTCCGCACAGATCACCAACATCAAGGCCAAGAAGCCGGACGTCATTCTGTTCTCCGGTTACTACACCGAAGGCGCCCTGATCATGAAAGAAGCCCGCAAGCAGGGGCTCAAATGCCCGATGTTCGGCGGCGACGGCCTCTTCTCGCCGAAGTTCATCGAACTGGGTGGCCAGGCTGTGGAAGGCTCCATGTCCGCTCTGGGCTTCTCCACCGAGCAGGCTTCCCCGGAGACCGCCAAGTTCATCGAAAGCTTCAAAGCCAAGCACAACGGCGAGCTGCCGGGCCTCTTCGACGCCCAGGGCTACGACGCTGTGATGCTGCTGGCCGACTCCATGAAGCGCGCCAACAGCGTTGATCCGAAGGCTTTCAAAGACGCGCTGGCCAAGACCAAGGGCTTCGCGGGCGTTTCCGGCACCATCAGCATGCAGGCTAACCGCGAACCGATCAAGTCGCCGCTGAGCCTTCTCTACGTGAAGGACGGCAAGTTCGTCCTGAAGGCAAAAGTACCCGTCAAGATGGACTAGTTCCGCTTGACTCTGCAGCAACCGAACGGCCCCGCAATCGCGGGGCCGTTTTTTTTGTTTTAAAACGGCAAGAGGGGAGGGGAACAACCGGTGTTTGGCCAAAGAGGAACCCGCTGCTCTCTCAACGCCTGGAACCTGGAATCGCCCTGGACAAGGTACAGATGTAAAGTTTTTTATCTACCGCCGCAGCATGCCGACTTGCTTAGAAACGTCTTAGGTGGTTTGGCAAAAATTTCAAGCCAATCAAAAGTTTAACTTTACTAAACTGTATCTCGTAGTGTAAAGTGACGCGGCTGTAGAGGTTATACCAATGTCACCAACTGTACCTGTTGACGTTGCCTGCGCCCGGTCCTGTACGTTGATTCCCTGTTTTATTTCTGGACGTACCCCGCAGGGTGTGCTGTATACGCTAAATCACCAAAAGCTTGCATGCTTAGCGTGTTTTATGGTATACAGCTTCGACGCATCTCTGTTTTATTGTTACTTCTCCGCATTGCAATGAACACTTTTATGGAATGAACTTACTGAACTCCTCTTCATCCCTTTAAGTCTTCTAGATTTGTAAAATCCTATAGTCCGAAGGAAGTCGACATGTTCCTGCAACAGCTTATCAATGGAATAGCCCTCGGCAGCGTGTATTCACTGATCGCACTGGGCTACACCATGGTCTATGGCATCATCACGCTGATCAACTTTGCCCATGGCGAGATCTTCATGGTCGGGGCCTTCGTCGGTCTGCTGCTGATCTCGGTGGCCAAGGTAAATATCTTCTTCGCAATCATCGGCGCCATGGTCTTCTGTATGGTGCTGGGTGTGGTCGTGGAGTTGGTCGCCTACCGGGCCCTGCGCAAGTCCTCCCGTCTTTCGGCGCTGATTTCTGCCATCGGCGTCTCGATCTTCCTCTCTTCCTTGGCCCTGATGGTCTTCGGAGCTGACGCCAAAGGCTTCCCGGACAACGCTTTCCCGGTAACCCAGTTGCACATCGGTAACGCCGATGTCTCCACCTTGCAGTTGGTCATCATCGCGGTCTCCGCGCTGCTCATGATGGGTCTTGAATTCATCGTCCAGAAGACCAAGATCGGCAAGGCGATGCGCGCCACCTCCGAGGACTACAACACCTCCGCCCTCATGGGGATCAACGTGAACCGCGTCATCTCCTTCACCTTCGCCCTCGGTTCCGCATTGGCTGCTGCCGGCGGGGTGCTGGTCGGCGTCCTTTTCAACGCGGTCTCCTTCAACATGGGTCTCATGGCAGGCCTCAAGGCCTTCGCTGCTGCTGTCTTGGGCGGCATCGGCTCCATCCCCGGCGCCATGCTGGGCGGCCTTCTGCTCGGCGTCTCCGAAGTCTTTGGCGTGGCGATCGGCTACTCTTCCTACCGTGACGCCATCGCGTTCTCCATCCTGGTGCTCGTGCTCCTCTTGAAGCCTACCGGCCTCTTGGGACAAAAAATAACGAAGAAGGTGTAGATTCAATGGGTGCTACTTTACAGAGCTTTCTCGCCGGATTTGACCCCTATCTGCTGCAGATCCTGGTGAACATCGGGATCGCGATCGTCCTGGCATTGGGACTCAACGTGATCGTCGGCCTCACCGGCCAGCTTTCCTTGGGGCACGCGGCCTTCATGAGCATCGGCGCCTTCGCCAGTGCGCTGATCACCAACAAGCTCGGGCTCGCCTTCGGGGCGAACCTGATCCTTACCGGTGTGATCACCGCGGTGGTAGCCGCCATGATCGGCTTCCCGATCCTGCGGCTGACCGGCGATTACCTGGCCATCTGCACCCTCGGTTTCGCCGAGATCGTCAAGGTCTTCTTCCTGAACTTTGAGCCGGCCAACAAGGCGCTCGGTCTCACGGTTCAGAACGCGAAGACCGAGATCCCCATTCCGATCTGGGTCTTCATCGTCGCCGTCCTCTCCGTGGTGCTGGTCTCCTTTGTGCAGACCTCGCGCTTCGGTCGCGCGCTGAAGGCGATCCGCGAGGACGAGATCGCGGCCGAGGCTATGGGGATCAACCTGACCCGGTACAAGATCCAGGCCTTTGCGCTGGGCTCCTTCATGGCAGGCGTCGGCGGCGGGCTCTACGCCCACTTCCTGAGCTACATCAACCCGTCCGACTTCGGCTTCCTGAAGTCGGTCGATATCCTCAGCATGGTGGTGCTGGGCGGCCTGGGGAGCGTCCCGGGGACCGTCTTCGGCTCCGCGGTGTTGGCGAGCGCCCCTGAGTTCCTGCGTTTCATGTCCCAGTACCGCATGCTGGTGTACGGCGCCCTCCTGGTCTTCTTGATGGTGTTCCGCCCCAACGGCCTCATGGGCGGCGTGAACGTCATGGACCTTTTGCTGCGCGCCATCGGCAAGAAGCCGGCCGGTGTTGCCTTTAAAGAGAAACCTACTACTTAATACTTCACGATAGCGAGAGCCAGCATGTCTATTCTTAAACTCGAAGACGTTACCATCCGCTTTGGCGGCCTGGTGGCAGTCGATAAAGTGAACCTGTCGGTAGACAAGGGGACCATCGTCGCGCTGATCGGCCCCAACGGTGCAGGCAAGAGCACCATGTTCAACCTGATCACCGGAATCTACAAGCCGACCGAAGGGAAGATCTCCTTCAACGGCGAGACCATCTCCGGCAAGGCCCCGAACCTGATCGCCGCCGGCGGCATCGGCCGCACCTTCCAGAACATCAGGCTGTTCAGCCAGTTGACCGTTCTGGAGAACGTGCTGATCGGTGCGCATACCCGCGGCAGCCAGGACCTGACCGGCGCCTGCCTGAAGTTCATGCCCTGGGTGCGCCGCGAGGAAGGGAGACTGCACGACCTGGCCATCAAGTGCCTGAAGCAGGTCGACCTGACCTATAAGGCGTACGAGCTTGCCGGCAACCTCCCGTACGGCGAGCAGCGCCGCCTCGAGATCGCCCGCGCGCTCGCCATTGAGCCGCAGATCATCCTTCTGGACGAACCGGCCGCCGGCATGAACCCGCAGGAGAAACAGGTGCTCGCGGAGATGGTGCAGGCGATCAGCAAGACCGGCGTCACGGTCTTCCTGGTGGAGCACGACATGAAATTCGTCATGGGTATCTCGGACCGGATCAACGTGCTGGACTACGGCGTGAAGATCGCGGAAGGGACCCCGGAGGAGATCCGGGCCAATCCGAAGGTCATCGAGGCGTACCTCGGTAAAGGAGCTGCCGCTGATGCTTAAGGTCGATAATATCTACGTGAACTACGGTGCCATCAAGGCGCTGCAGAATGTCTCCTTCGAGATCAACACCGGCGAAATTGTGGCGCTCATCGGGGCCAACGGCGCCGGCAAGACCACCATCCTCAACACCATCTCCAACATCGTCCCCTCGGTATCCGGCAAGATCACCTACGAGGGGAAGGACATCACCAAGACCGCGCCGCACGACATCGTGAAGGTAGGTATCTCGCAGGTTCCGGAAGGGCGCCGCGTCTTCGCCAAGATGAGCGTTCTCGAGAACCTGGAGATGGGCGCCTACACCCGCAGCGACAAGGCTGAAATCGCTGCCGACATCGAAAAGATCTTCCAGCGCTTCCCGCGTCTTAACGAGCGCAAGAAGCAGCCGGCCAAGACCCTTTCCGGCGGCGAGCAGCAGATGCTGGCCATGGGGCGCGCGCTGATGAGCCGCCCGAAGCTGCTGCTTTTGGACGAACCGTCCATGGGCCTCGCGCCGATGCTGGTGGAGCAGATCTTCCAGATCATCCAGGAGATCAACAAAAGTGGCACCACCATCCTCTTGGTCGAGCAGAACGCCAACATGGCGCTCTCCATCGCGCACCGCGCCTACGTCCTTGAGACCGGCGAAGTCGTCATGCAGGGAGACGCCAAGGAGCTGGCGCGCAGCCCCGAGGTAAGAAAGGCGTACCTGGGAGAGTAGTGTGCCCGCAGTTGCGACAAGCAAACCCTGGATAAACCCCTACCTGGCCATCCTGGTAGGGGTTTATGCCGTTTCTTTCTCCTCCATCTTCGTGCGGCTCGCCACGGCCCCTCCGCTCATCATTGCGGCCTACCGGCTGATCTTCACCTTCTGCATCCTTGCGCCCTTTACTCTGTACGGCGGTGCCGTCGCCCTCAAGAAGATGACCGGGCGTCAGGTTGCGTTGGCGGCGGGGAGCGGCATCTTCCTCGCCCTGCACTTCGTCACCTGGTTCACCTCCCTTAAATACACCTCCATCGCCAGTTCCGTGGTGCTTGTCACCACCCAGCCGCTCTTCGTGGTAATCGGCTCCTTTTTGTTCTTTAAGGAGCGCGTGCCGCGTGTGGCCATGTGGGGAGGCTTTCTCGCCATGCTTGGGAGCCTGGTCATCGGCGCCACCGACTTCCAGGTCGGCGAGCGCGCCTTTCTGGGGGACCTGTTGGCGCTCTTCTCGGCGGTCATGGTGGCGGGGTACATGCTGCTCGGGCGCCGGTTGCGCGGCGACGTGGAGATCTCCGGCTACACCTTCGTGACCTACGGAGCCAGTGCGGTCGTGCTTGCGGGGAGTGCTCTGGCGGGTGGTTTTTCCTTTTATCCGTATCCCGGGCAGGACTGGCTGATCTTCGCGGCCCTTGCCCTGGTCTGCACCGTTTTCGGGCACACCGTCTTCAACTGGGTGCTGCGCTACGTCCAGGCATCGGTGGTGTCGGTGAGCATCCTCGGTGAGCCGTTGGGGGCGATTCTCTGGGCCGCGGTGTTTCTGGGCGAGAACCCGACGCTGCGCCAAGTCGGCGGCGGCGCGCTCATCTTCGCCGGGCTGTACCTCTTCACCCGTGCGACGGCGCGCAGCGGCGCTTGAGCCAGGCTCACTCGTCCTCACCCTTTTCCCGGTGGGGGAGGGGAATCCGTTGTGTGGTTTTGTTGTGAGGTCGAGAAATCAGTCACTTGGAGGATGCATGACTACTACTCTTAGCCCCAGCGCGCAGAAGGTGCAAAAGGCCCTCGCCGGGTTCGGGCTCGACCTGCAGGTAAAGGAACTTACCGACAGCACCCGCACCGCGCAGGATGCGGCCCAAGCCGTCGGGTGTGATGTCGGGCAGATCGTGAAGTCCCTGGTGTTCCGTGGCAAAAGCAGCGGCGAGGCTGTCTTCGTGGTCGCCAGCGGTGCCAATCGGGTGGACGAGAAGGCGCTGGCCGTGCTGGTCGGTGAGAAGATCGAGAAGGCCGATGCCGATTTCGCCCGCGAGAAGACCGGCTTTGCTATCGGTGGTGTCCCGCCGGTCGGGCACCCCGCGCCGCTGCATACCTTCATCGACGAAGATCTCCTGCAGTATGACGAGGTCTGGGCTGCGGCCGGTACTCCCAACGCCCTGTTTTCGCTGACGCCTGAGCAGCTCTGCCAGATCACCGCCGGCCAGGTGGTTACCATCAGGAAGGGCTAGCAGGCTCAGCTCCTCTCGTTCCCGTGCCCCGGCGTGGGAGCGCATCTGGGGACGCTCCCGATGTTCCCGGTCTTCGATGCTCGTTGCGCCCTGTTGCGGATGCGGCAGCGTTCTGCTTTGTGAGTGCTGTTTGATAAGAATAGACTTTTGTTTGCGTTTTCACTCTCCTGCCCGGAGATAATCTGCCCTAGAAAAGGACGTACCTGTACATGGAAACCACCAAGGTAAAACGTGACAGCTTCACCACCGGTCTTGGCGTCATCGCCGCCACCCTCGGCTCTGCAGTAGGCTTGGGCAACATCTGGAAGTTCCCCGCCTTGACCGGGTTGAACGGCGGGGCGGCCTTCATCATCATCTACCTCCTGTCGACCCTCATGGCCGGACTGCCGATCATGATCTCCGAACTCCTCCTGGGGCGGCGCTCCAAGTCGGATGCTCTCACCACCTTCCGGGTGCTCTATCCGAAGCGGGAGTCTTGGGCGCTCATCGGCGCCGCGGGTGTCGTCTCCGCCTTCCTGATCCTCGCGTTCTACACCGAGGTCGCCGGCTGGGTCGTGGCTTACGTCTTCAAGGCGCTCTCCGGGAACATCCTCTCCAGTGACCCCAAGGTGACCGGCGCGGCCTTCGAGAGGCTGATCACCGACCCGTACCAGTCGATCCTGTGGCAGTGCGTCGTGCTGGTCTACGTCGGCATCATCATCATCCTGGGCGTTTCCAAGGGTATCGAAAGCACCACCAAGAAGCTGATGCCGGTGCTCTTCCTTATCCTGGTCCTCATCGGCATCAGGAACCTGACCCTTCCGGGGGCGGCTGCCGGCCTGAACTTCCTGTTCCACCCGGACTTCTCGAAGGTCACCGGCGCCGTGGTGCTCACCGCCATGGGCCTTGCCTTCTTCAAGCTCTCCGTCGGCATGGGCACCATGATCACCTACGGCAGCTATTTCAGGGACGACCAGAACATCCCGATGACCGCCGTGCGCGTCATGCTGGCCGACCTTACCGTCTCGATCCTGGCCGGCATCGCCATCTTCCCGGCCGTGTTCACCTACGGCTTCAAGCCGGAGGCCGGCCCGTCGCTCTTGTTCATCACCATCCCGGCGGTCTTCTCCCAGATGCCGTTTGGCCGCGTGTTCGTCGTCGCCTTCTTCGTATTGGGCGCCATCGCCGCGACCGGGGCCATGCTCTCCATCATGGAGGTGCCGGTTGCCTACCTGCACCAGCGCTTCGGCGTGTCGCGCGTCAAGGCCACGGTGCTCACCGTGGTGCTCCTGGCGCTGATCGGCTCCACCGCTGCACTCTCCAACAGCGTTCTCGCCAACTTCAAGGTCTTCGGGATGACCATGTTCGACCTCTACGACTTCCTGACCTCGAACCTGCTCATGCCGCTGGGTGGCCTGTTCATCTGCATCTTCGTAGGCTGGGTCTGGGGCAAGGAGAAGGTCGCCGCCGTTTTGTCCAACGATGGGGCCTTGCATAATTCCGCGGTTATCTCTATATTCCTGTTCATTGTGCGTTACGTGGCGCCGGTGACCATCCTGGTCATCCTGCTGCGGGGATTAAAGATAATCTAGGAGTAGCTGTGGCAGAGGCTGTCGGGAGTGGTGAGAGTGGGGTAGGGGGGGAGTCGGCACAGCGTCAGGGGGTCTTTTTCGGGTTGGCCGCCTACCTGTGCTGGGGGGTTTTCCCGGTCTACTTCAAGTCGGTACACGTCGTAACACCGCTCGAGATGGTTTCGCACCGCATCTGCTGGTCGTTAGCTTTTCTGATGATCCTGGTCCTGGGAAAAGGGGCCTGGCGCGACATGCTGCAGCTGTTCGCCAGGCCCAAATCCCTCGCCGTCCTCTGCCTCTCCACGCTGCTCATCGCCGCCAACTGGCTGGTGTTCATCTACGCCATCAACGCGGGGGAGGTGCTGCAGTCCAGCCTCGGCTACTTCATAAATCCCCTGGTGAGCGTGCTGCTCGGCTTCGTCTTCTTAAAGGAGCGCCTGGTGCGGGTGCAGTGGGTGAGCATCCTGCTGGCGGCCCTTGGGGTGGTCTACCTGGCCGTCTCCTTCGGCGTCATGCCCTGGATCTCGCTCCTCCTGGCGGCTACCTTCGGCCTTTACGGGCTGATCCGCAAATCGCTCAAGGTCGATCCGCTGGTGGGGCTCACCGTCGAGACCCTGCTTCTGGCACCGATTGCCTTCTCCTATCTCCTCTGGATGCAGCGACACGGCAGCGCCGCCTTTCTCTCGGGGTCTTCCCGGCTCGATTTCCTCATCTCGCTCTCCGGCATCGTAACCGCCGTCCCGCTTTTGCTCTTCATCGGGGCCACCAAGAGGCTGCGCCTCGCCACCGTCGGCTTTCTGCAGTACATCACGCCGACCCTGCATTTCCTCCTCGCCGTCCTCATCTACGGGGAGACCTTCACCCATGCCCACCTGGTGAGCTTCGGCTTCATCTGGTGCGGCCTCGCCCTCTACTCCTTCAACGCCTATAAAAGCGTCAGAGAAAAGACCGTTTAAGTCGAGCCGTTCTGTGGCTGAGGAGTCGTTTCCTCGCTTCGTTCTGAGTTCTTTGCCGTTGCCGCTCAACGACGTGACCGCTCGGTGCTTTTCCTCTGTCGTTCCACTATCCTCTCTTGCATATCCCATGCATTTGTGCATAATGGGGCGTCCGGCAAAATCTTCGAGGTTTAGTGCATGTCCGATACCCTGAACAACGATTCCAGCTCCCTTACCGTCGAGGAGCTCGCCCGCCAGATGCGGGCCTTCCAGGAACAGACCCGCGAGCTCGACGCCATCATCGACTCCTCCTCGGACGGGCTCTGGATCTGCGACGCCGAGGCGCGGGTGATCCGCATCAACCCGGCCTCGGAGCGCATCAACAACATCCGTGCCGGCGAGGTCGTCGGCAAGAACATGCGGGAACTTTTGGAGCAGGGGTTCATCGACCGGTCGGCAGCCCTCGAGGCGCTCACCTCGCGCTCCGTGGTGAGCCAGCTGCAAAACCGGGAAGGGCGCAAGTTGATCTCTACGGGCACCCCGGTCTTCGACGAGGGCGGCCAGGTGATCCGCGTGGTGGTGAGCGAACGGGACATCACTGAGATCGACAACCTGCAGCGCGAACTTGAAGAGCAGGAGGCGATCCGGGACCAGTTCCGCAGCCACATGCTGGAGATGCGCCAGGCGGACCTGGAATCGCGGCGCGTCATCGCGCGCAGCCCGGCCATGCTGAAGGCGCTGCGCCAGGCGCTCAAGGTGAGCGCGGTCAACTCGACGGTGCTGATCCTCGGCGAATCCGGGGTAGGGAAGGGGCTCATCGCCGACCTGATCCAGAAGAACTCGAGCCGCGCCGAGAAACCGCTCATCGAGATCAACTGCGGCGCCATCCCCGAATCCCTCATCGAATCCGAGCTGTTCGGCTATGAGAAGGGGGCCTTTACCGGCGCGCAGTCCGGCGGCAAACCGGGTTACCTGGAGCTTGCCGACGGCGGCATCCTCTTCCTCGACGAGATCGCGGAGCTCCCACCCGCGGCCCAGGTGAAGCTCCTGCGCTTCCTGGAAAACGGCCGGGTGATCCGCCTGGGCGGGACCAAGGCGCGCCACCTGGACGTGAGGATCCTCGCCGCCACGCATCGCAACCTCGAGGAGATGGTAAAGCAGGGGAGCTTCCGGCTCGATCTCTACTACCGCCTCAACGTGATCCCGATCCACGTTCCGGCCTTGCGCGACCGCAAGGACTGCATCCTGCCGCTGATCCGGCACTACATGGACCTCTTCGGCGAGCGGGACTCGATCCGCAAGCGGCTGACCCGCGCTGCCCAGGATGCGCTTTTGGCCTACGACTACCCCGGCAACGTGCGCCAGCTCATGAACATCTGCGAGCGCCTGGTGGTCATGACCGAGGGGAACCTGATCGACCTCAAGGATTTACCCGCCGAGATCGCCGCAGGCGGCAGCGCCACCCCCGGCCCGAGTGCGGTCTGGCCCGAGGAGATGACCCTCCAGGAAACCCTGGACAGCGTCGAGCGCTCCGTGCTGCAGAAGGCGCTGGCGAAGTACGGGAACCAGGTGAAGATGGCCGAAGCGCTCGGCGTGAACCAATCGACGATCGCCCGGAAATTGAAGCGGCACGGGCTGGGAACTACCTAAAGCCCGTGCTCAATATGCAGTAGTGCATAACGAAGCTCCGCTCATTCCGGGACTCCCTCCGGCTCCGCCTCGCTTTTTCCCGCCACAACGTGCCATCCCTCCGGCTAACTAGCTGAAAAGTCATATACGGATTTCTAGCGTCCGCCATTTCGCCGTTCCGGCAGTCTCATCTCCCGCCTCGTGGCACGCCTTGTGCTAATATATTCCCTGGTTATCAATTTAGTGCACCTCGTGGCAAACCATAGACAAGGAGCTTTTGATGAACAGTGAATTGAACAGCAAGGTTGTTGGACGCGGCAAGGAGTTCTTCTCCACCATCTCCGGCGAGAAGCCGTCCCTCTTCAACAAGGGAGCCTGGATGGGCAAGGTGATGGACTGGAGTATGAAGAACGAAACTTTCAAGATCCAGATGTTCCGGTTCGTCGACGTTTTCCCGTCGCTCACCACCGGCAAGCTCCTCACCGACCACATCCGCGAATACTTCGGCGAAGAAAAGGACATGCCGCCGGTCCTCTCCACCGGAGCCAAGGTGGCCGGCATGCTCGGCTCCTTCGGCGGTGCAGTGCTCAACAAAGTCCTCACCACCAACATCCAGGAGATGGCCCGCCAGTTCGTGGTCGGCGAGAACACCAAGGAAGCCATCAAGAACATGGAGAAGCTTCGTAAGGACGGCTTCGCCTTCGTCGTCGACGTCCTTGGTGAGGCAACGCTTTCCGAACACGAGGCCGACGTCTACATGAACACCTACCTGGAGCTGCTCGACTCGCTGAAGAGCCAGTACCAGGACTGGAAGCCGCTTGGGAACTATGGCAACGCCAACCTCGACTGGGGCCACGCTCCCAAGGTCAACGTCGCCATCAAGCCGACCGCGCTGTTCTGCCTTGCCAACCCGCAGGACTTCGAAGGTTCCGTCGAGGCGATCCTGAAAAGGGTGCGCATCATCGCCAAGAAGGTCATCGAGCTGGATGGCTTCCTGTGCATCGACATGGAGTCCTACCGCCACAAGGACATCATCCTCGAGGTGTACAAAAGGCTGAAGCTCGAGTACCCGGACTACGACCAACTGGGGATCGTGCTGCAGGCCTACCTGGTGGATACCGACCAGGACCTGCCGGCCCTGCTCAAGTGGGCCCGCGACAACAAGGTGAAGATCTCCATCCGCCTGGTGAAGGGCGCCTACTGGGACTACGAGACCGTCAAGGCCAAGCAGAACGACTGGAAAATCCCGGTCTGGACCATCAAGGCCGAGTCCGACGCCGCCTACGAGCGCCAGGCCCGCATGATCCTGGAGAACGCCGACATCTGCCACTTCGCCTGCGCCTCGCACAACATCCGCACCATCTCCGCCGTCATGGAAATGGCCCGCGAGCTGAAGGTGTCCGACGATCGCTACGAGTTCCAGGTGCTCTACGGCATGGCCGAGCCGGTGCGTAAGGGGATCCTGAAGGTCGCCGGCCGCATCCGCCTCTACTGCCCGTACGGCGACATGGTCCCGGGGATGGGCTACCTGGTGCGCCGCCTTCTGGAGAACACCGCGAACGAGTCCTTCCTGCGCCAGAGCTTCGCCGAGGACGCCCAGATCGAGCGCCTGCTGGAAGATCCGATCGTCACCGTGGAGCGCGAGAAAGCAGCCCGCGCCGCCAAGCAGAAGCCGGAAGAGAAGGGGCCGGGCGGCCTGAAGCCGTTCTTCAACGAGGCGATGGTCGACTTCACCCGCGCCGACCATCGCGCCGAGTTCCCGAAACAGATCGCCGCAGTGCGCCAGCAGCTGGGCAAGAACTACCCGCTCTTTATCGGCGGCAAGGAAGTGAAGAGCGCCGACACGCTCCCCAGCGTGAACCCGGCGAAACCCTCCGAGGTGGTCGGCGTGATCTGCCAGGCCGGCACCAAGGAAGTCGGCGAGGCGATCGCCGCTGCGAAGAGCGCCTTCCCGGCGTGGCGCGACACCGCACCGGCGGACCGAGCCCAGTACCTGATCAAGGCCGCAGCCATCGCGCGCCGCCGCGTCTTCGAACTCTCGGCATGGCAGGTGCTGGAGATCGGCAAGCAGTGGGACCAGGCCTACGCCGACGTCACCGAGGCGATCGACTTCCTCGAGTACTACGCACGCGAGATGATCAAGCTCGGCAAGCCGAAGCGCGTCGGCAACGCTCCGGGCGAGCTGAACCACTACTTCTACGAGCCCAAAGGGGTCGCCGCGGTCATCGCCCCCTGGAACTTCCCGCTCGCCATCGGCATGGGTATGGCGTCCGCCGCCATCGTGGCCGGTAACTGCGTGGTCTTCAAGCCTTCCGGCATCACCTCGGTGATCGGCTGGCACATGGTCGAGATCTTCCGCGAAGCCGGGCTCCCCGCCGGCGTCTTCAACTACACCCCGGGCCGCGGTTCGGTCATGGGCGACTACCTGGTGGACAGCCCGGACGTCTCCCTGATCGCCTTCACCGGCTCGATGGAGATCGGCCTCAGGATCATCGACCGCGCCGCCAAGGTCTACCCGGGCCAGGAGAACGTGAAGAAGATCGTCTGCGAGATGGGCGGCAAAAACGCCATCATCATCGACGACGACGCCGACCTGGACGAGGCGGTTCCCCACGTGCTCTACTCCGCCTTCGGCTTCCAGGGGCAGAAGTGCTCCGCCTGCTCACGTGTCATCGTGCTGGACGCAGTCTACGACAAGTTCATCGAGCGCCTGGTCTCCATGGCCAAGGCGACCCTGGTCGGCCCCTCCGAGGATCCGGCCAACTACATGGGCGCCGTTGCCGACGACAAGGCGATGAAGACCATCCTCGAGTACGCCGAGATCGGCAAGAAGGAAGGGCATGTCCTCTACGAGAGCAAGGTTCCCTCTGAGGGTTACTTCGTGCCGATGACCATCATCGGTGGCATCAAGCCGGAGCACCGCATCGCCCAGGAGGAGATCTTCGGACCGGTCCTCGCCGTGATGCGCGCCAAGGACTTCGACCAGGCGATCGAGTGGGCAAACTCCACCAAGTTCGCCCTTACCGGCGGCGTCTTCTCCAGAAGTCCGGAACACCTGGCTCAGGCTCGTCGTGAGTTCCGCGTCGGAAACCTGTACCTGAACCGCAACAACACCGGCGCCCTCGTCGGCCGCCAGCCGTTCGGCGGTTCCCGGATGTCGGGCGTCGGCACCAAGGCGGGCGGGCCGGATTATCTGCTGCACTTCATGGATCCGCGCGTCGTCACCGAGAACACCATGCGCCGCGGCTTCGCACCGGTCGAAGAGGACGACGACTGGGTCGCCTAGTACCGGGCTGGTGAATGGGCACTGCGTGGATGAAATTGGGGAAGGGGGTGCACCCCGCGGTGCCACTTCTCCCCGAGTCCCCATCCATCCCGCCGACGCCCGCTACGTTCGCTTGAACGCCGTCCCTTCGGCTCCAGCGCCAGCGGCTCTGCTTTCATAAATTAATTGCAATAATTGCGGGAGGGTCGTGTCTGGTGCGACCCTCCCATTTTTGCGTCTCCGTCCAGGTCCCTGGCAGGGGTGGGGCGCGCCGCCCTGGGCTCTCCGACACTTTGACGCGTCATCTCCGAAGGTTAGCCAACCCGCCGTAGCTGCGGGTTTTTCCCGGGTCGGATACGGGATACCCCGGGTCCCCGCGCGGTAATCGTCGCACACCCATGAAAAAGGATTGAAGAGGAAACTCATGGAAACGCTCCGGCTTTTTTTCCTTGATTTGTCATGTGTTTTGACATACTCTACGGGCGGTAAAATAATTTTAATTTAATGATTGGGAGGGGGATCATGCCTACTGCACCCGGACAGTCCAAGTTTCAGATCGATCTGCGTCGTCACCTGCGCGGTCAGAATATCAGCGACAATCTCATCCATCTTATCTGCGAGATCGCCGAGGCCAGCAAGTACGTGATCAACGCGGTGCGCACCGGTGATCTGGGCGTGGCGGGTACCTCGAACCTGTACGGCGAAGAGCAGCTGGCGCTCGATGTCCTCTCCGACCGCATCATGCGCAAGCGCCTGATCCACTCTGGCGTGGTCTGCAACATCGCCTCCGAGGAGATGGACGAGATCTACCAGGCGCAGGCCCAGGCCGACGGGCTCTACTCGGTGGCCTATGATCCCTTGGACGGCTCCTCGCTGGTGGACGTGAACCTCGCCGTGGGTACCATCGTCTCGATCTACGAGGGATGCGACCTCTTGCAGCCTGGCCGCAACCAGGTCTGCGCCATGTACATCCTCTACGGGCCGCGCGTTTCCTTGGTCTACACCGTGGGCGACGGCGTGCACGAATTCACCATGAACAACCTGATGGAGTTCACCCTGACCCGCGAGAACATCAGGATGCAGCCGGAAGGGAACATCTACGCTCCGGGCGGGCTGCGCAACAAGTACGCGCCGGGCGTCGAGAAGTTCATCCAGCACCTGGAAGCCAAGGGGTGCAAGCTGCGCTACTCGGGCGGCTTCGTGCCGGACATCAACCAGGTGCTCATGAAGGGGAAGGGGCTCTTCATGTACCCGGCGCTCAACGGTTCCCCCAACGGGAAACTGCGCGTGTTGTTCGAGCTGAACCCGATGGCGTTCATCATCGAGCACGCCGGCGGCTCGGCCAGCAACGGCCAGATCCCCATCCTCGACATCGTACCGGAGTCGCTGGACCAGCGCGCCCCCATCTACATCGGCTGCAAGGCCGACGTGGAGCAGGCGATGTCGTTTGTCAACGCAGGCTAAAAAGAGTAGTATGACGGAAATGTCCGGGGCACTTTTCGTTTAAGCGCCCCTGCCGTTTCGTCGATAGAGGCATAACCAGCAACAAGCAACTTGTTTAGGGGAAAGGTATGGAAACACAGAAGCCGCAACGACTCTGCAGTGAAATCCAGCTCTTCGATCTCTGCGACCTGGACACCTGTTGTCAAAAGGACGGCCGCTACTGCACGAATCCGGAGGTCCTGGAGCGGTTTGAGGCTATCAAGGAAGAAGACGAGCGCTCGCCGCAGCAGTACCTGGGCGAGGAATTCGACGAAGAGGAAGAGGAAGAGGAAGAAGGCGAAGCCGACGACTCCTACGGTGACGACAGCTACGAGGATGACGACATGTAGCTGATTGCGCCACGAGTTGTTCGACACAGCGCGAGCACAAAAAACCGCCCCGGTATCCGGGGCGGTTTTTTTCGTTTTCCAGGGGAGATTTTCTCATCTTTTCTTAAGCTCCTGCCGATAAGAACCTCGACGGTGCAATTCTCTTTGTGCCGGCACCGATCACTTGACATATCGGTGCGGCGTGGTTTCATGGCATCTGCCACGCGGCACCTTGTATCGCCATATACGCCAGCGAGGGAGAACTGACGATGACCGCTAAACTTCTCATATTGGACGATGACCACGACATCCTGCTCATGCTGAAGAGCGTCTTTGCCGGGGAGGAGTACGAGCTCTTTCTGGAAAGCGAGAGCGAATCCGCCTTACGGCGCGTGGTTGCCGACCGCCCCAACGTGGCCATCATGGACATCAGCCTGCCGCAGAAGTCCGGGATCGAGGTGCTCAAGGAGGCCAAGAAGATCGACCCGGGGCTTGCGGTGATCATGGCCACCGGCTACAAGACCACCCAGAACGCCATCGAGGCGATGAAGCACGGCGCCTTCGATTACGTCACCAAGCCCTTCGACATGAACAAGCTCAAAGGGGCGGTGAAAAAGGCGCTGGAGTGCAACCTGTTAAGCCGCAAGGTGCGCTACACCCGGGAGCGCCCCACGGTCGAGGAGGACCTCACCGAGGACCTGATGATCGGCTCCTCTCCCGAGATGATCGAGATCTGGAAGATGGTGGGCACCGTCGCCGACTCCGACGCCACGGTACTCATCCAGGGTGAGTCGGGTACTGGCAAGGAGCTTTTGGCGCGCGCCGTCTACAACAACTCGCGCCGCAAGAACCGCCCCTTTCTGGCGGTGAACTGCGCCGCGCTCCCCGAGGCGCTTTTGGAGAGCGAGCTGTTCGGCCACGAGAAGGGGGCCTTCACCGATGCCCACTCGCGACGCATCGGGAAGTTCGAACAGTGCAACGGCGGCACAATTTTCCTGGACGAGATCGGCGAGATGAGCCCGACCAACCAGGGAAAATTCCTGCGCATCCTCGAGAACCAGGAGTTCGAGCGGGTAGGGGGGAACGAGACCATCAAGGTCGACGTGAGGGTGATCGCCGCCACCAACCGGAGCCTCTTGAACCAGGTCAAGGAGAAGGCCTTCCGCATGGACCTCTTCTACCGCCTGCGCGTGGTCAACTTCTTCCTGCCGCCGCTTAGGGACCGTGCCGAGGACATCCCCCTGTTGGTCGACCTGTTCGTCAAGAAGTTCTCCAAGAAGTACGGCAAGAACATCAAGGGGATCTCTCCCGACACCATGGGGCTCTTGACCACCCACCAGTTCGAGGGGAACATCAGGGAGCTTAAGAACGTGATCAACTCCGCCGTGGTGTTCTGTCGCGGCGATATCCTGGTCCCCGGCGATTTCGAATCGTTCCTCAAGGCAAAACCCGGAACCGGTATCAAGGAGGTCGACCTGGAGGCGGCCGGCGACGACTACTACGAGGTGTTCTGGAGCATGCTCGAACCTGTCTTCGACGGGATCTGCCAGAAGAACAAGGGTGCCATCTACGAGAACGTCAACATGGGGCTCGAGAAGGCGCTCATCCACATGGCGATGGAGAAGAGCAACAACAACCAGGTATTCGCCGCGAAGCTTTTGGGGATCAGCCGCAACACCCTGCGCGACCGCCTGGAGCGCTACCGCATCGGCGCCAGCGACTAGCTCCCCGGGTGCTGCAGAGCACTAAAAAGAGCCGGAAAGCGATCTGCTTTCCGGCTCTTTTATTTTGCCCCTCCCGGGGTCTGTGCTGAACCCTTTTTACAGCAGCTTCTTCCCCGCCGCGATCTCCCAGGCCGACTTCGGTATCCCCAGGAACACCTCGACCAGCTTCGGGTCGAACTGGCGCCCCGAGCAGCGCTGCACCTCCTCGCGCACCGCGTCGTAGCAGAGCGCCTTACGGTAGGGGCGGTCGGAGGTCATGGCGTCGAGCGTGTCCACCAGGGCGAAGATCCTCGCGCTGATCGGGATCGTCTCGCCGCTTAGGCCGTGCGGGTAGCCGGCACCGTCGTAGCGCTCGTGGTGCGAAAGCACCAGTTCCGCCGCCCCGGCGAAGTAGCGGATCCCCGAGAGGATCTCGAACCCGGTGCTGGGGTGCTGGCGCATCACCTCCCACTCGGCATCGTCGAGTTTTCCCGGCTTCAGAAGGATGTTGTCCGAGACGCCGATCTTGCCGATGTCGTGCAGAAGTGCTCCCTTGGCGAGGATGGAGCGTCCCCGCTCCTCGATGCCGGCCGCCTCGGCCAAAAGCTTCGCGTAGGCCATAACCCTCTCGGAGTGGCTCCCCACCTCCTTCTCCCGGGCGTCCAGCGCCCGGATCAGGGCCACCAGGGTGTGCTCGTAGGCCTGGTTGATCTCCCCCATGACCGTGCGGATCACCTCGGTCTGTTCGCGCACCTTCTGCTCGAGGTTTGCCTGGTATTCCTGGTTCTCCTGCACCAGGCGGCGCTTCTCCATGACGTTCTTCACGGTGAGAAGCACCCGGTCCAGGTTGAAGGGCTTGGTGATGTAGTCCTCGGCGCCGTGGTGGATGCAGGAGAGGGCGGTGTCCATGTCGTTGAGGGCGGTGATCATCAACACGGTCGTGTCAGGCGTGTACTCCTTGATGTCCTTGAGCAGGTCGATCCCCGAGCGGCCCGGCATCATGATGTCCAGAAGTGCCATGTCGAGCTTGGTGCTGTTGATGATCTCCAGCCCCTCCTCGGCACTGGCGGCCTGGTGGCAGGTATACCCTTCCTTGGTAAGGGTGATGTTGATGAGATCGCGGATCATCTCCTCATCATCGGCTATTAGGATGTTTCCTTTCAATGGCTACCTCCTGAAACTTCCGGGCCCGGCATGAGCGGGCTTCCGGCCAGCGTCTCTTTAACTTTACTGATCAGCGTATCGCTCGCAAACGGCTTGGGCAGGAAGGGGGCTCCCTGCTCCAGGATCTTCTCCAGGCTCGCCCGGTTCTCGGCATGCCCAGACATGAAGAGGATCTTCAGTCCCGGTTTCAAGCGGGTCAACTCCTCCGCCAGCGCGGGGCCGCTCATAAACGGCATCACCACGTCGGTGAGCAGCATGTCGATGGAGTCCTTGTGCTCCCGGAAGATCTCCACCCCCAGTTCGGGATCGGTGGTTTCCAGCACCTGGTAGCCGCGCTTGCGCAAGGTGTGCGTCACCAGGTTCAGTACCCCCGGCTCGTCCTCGACCACCAGGATGGTGTGGTGACCGCGGCTGGGATCCTCGAGGACCGGGCGCTTCAGGGGGTCGGCAGGCTGGTAGACCCGCGGCAGGTAGATGTCGAAGCTCGCCCCCTGGCCCGGCTGGCTGATCACGTCGATGTAGCCGCCGCTTTGCTTGACGATGCCGTACACCGTGGCGAGACCCAGGCCGGTGCCGCGCCCCATCTCTTTGGTGGTGAAGAACGGCTCGAACAGGCGGCGCTTCACCTCTTCGTTCATTCCCAGTCCCCGGTCGCTCACGGTGACCCGGACGTAGCTCCCGGCAATCGATCCCGGGTGCTGCTGGGTGAACTCCTCGTCGAGCTGGCGGTTCCCGGTCTCGATGGTGATGAGCCCACCGTTTTCCGAGGCGTCGCGCGCGTTGACCACCAGGTTCATGATGACCTGCTCGACCTGCCCGGGGTCCATCTTGATGAGCCCGACGTCGAGCGCCAGTTCGGTCGCCAGCGTGATGTGTTCGCCGATCAGGCGGCGCAGCATCTTCTCGGCGGACTGCACCTGGGTGTTGATGTTGAGAACCTTGGGCTCCTGGATCTGGCGCCTGCTGAAACTGAGAAGCTGCCGGGTCAGGTCGGCGGCCCGCTCGCCGGCACGCAGGATCTGTTCGGCCTCCTTGCGCATCGGGGTCCCCGGCTCGAGACCCTTGATGATAAGGGTGCTGTAGCCGTTTATGATGGTCAAGAGGTTGTTGAAGTCGTGGGCGATGCCGCCGGCCAGCTGGCCGATCGCCTCCATCTTCTGGACCTGGCGCAGGTGGTCCACCGAAATCTTCCGCTCGGTGATGTCTTCCTTCACGGCCACGAAATGGGTGATGCGCCCCTCGGAGTTCTTCACCGCCGAGATGCAGCCGCTCTCCCAGAACAGGTCGCCGTTTTTTTTCCGGTTATGAAGCTCCCCGTGCCATTCCCGCCCCGTGCTGATGGTCTGCCAGAGGTTCAGGTAAAACTCCCCCGTCATGGTCCCCGATTTCAGGATGCGCGGGTTTTGCCCCACCAGTTCCGCCTCGCTGTAGCCGGTGACCTCGGCGACCCGCGGGTTCACGTACTCGATGCGGCCAGCGAGATCGGTGATCACGATGGAGACCGGGCTCTGCTCCACGGCGCGCCAAAGCTTGCTCAGCTCCTCCTCGGCCCGCTTGCGCTCGGTTACGTCCAGGAGCGTGCCGATCACCGCGGGGGACCCGTTTAGCTGGGTCCTGGTCCCGTTCACCTCGAGTTCTATGAGCTGCTGGTCCTGGCGCCTGCCGCGGAAGGTGAAGTGCAGGCTGGTGCTCCCCTGGGTAAGTGGGCGCAGGAACTGGGTGCTGACCCGGATCTGGTCGTCGCGGGTCACCAGTTCGAGCAGGGACTTCTTCTCGATGAGATCGTCCTGCAGGTAGCCGAACACCTCGGCGAACTTCGGGTTCACGTAGGTGAAGACGTCGTCCTGCAGCATGAAGATGCCGACCAGGGACTGTTCCACGAGGCTTTGGAAGCGGGCTTCCGTCGCGGTGAGGGCGTCCTCGGCGAGGTTGCGCTCGCGACGCACCACGGCCTCGTTCAGTTCCCGCTTGATGGCGGGGACCAAGCGGGAGAGGTGGTCCTTGATCAGGAAATCGTGTGCCCCCGCACGCATCGCCTCGACGGCGACGTCCTCCCCCATCTGGCCTGAGACCATGATGAAGGGGATGTCCACCTCGCGCTCTTGCAGCAGGTGGAGCGCCGCGAGCCCGCTGAAGCAGGGCATGACCCAGTCCGAAACCACGAGGTGCCAACCTCCCTTGTCCAGGGCAAGGCTCATCTCTTCGGCGGTTTCGACGCGCTCGTAACGGGGGGCGAACTCCTGCTGAAGCTGACGTGCAATAAGGGCTGCATCCTCGGGCGAGTCGTCCACGATCAGGATGCGGAGTGCATGTTTCATCAGTTGCCCTCGCTGCAACACACCCGGAGTAACTGCTTCTCTCTTTGCTTATCGGATAGCCGAGAGATTTGTTTAGTCTAAAAACCCGGAGTTGATGCTCCCAGGGCGGAAAGCTCATTCAATACTACTGATATTGCCGGAAGATGCTATGGCTCAATTGTTTTTTTGCTCTGAAAAATGTGCCGAGTTTACACTGCGTCATTAAAGGGTGGCGCTACTGGTTCCAATTTTGTGCTTCAGAGATCGCGGTTTGTGCCGATAGGAAGAAGAGCTGCGCCTCTGTCCTGCGTCGTGCCGCACGACGCAGAGTTTCTCTTACCGGCAGTCCTGGGAATCGGCATGCTCATCAACGACCAAGTACAAAGACAGGTTCTGCCGGTACTGGCACGCTCGACGGTCGCACCTCCAGTCGAGGTGCAGCAGCGGGCGGGAAGCCACCTGCAACTCAACCCCGGGCAGCAGGTGAAAGCCGAGATCCTGGCGACCCTCCCCAACAACCTCTACCTGGCCCGGGTGGCCGGCGAGCTCTTCAAGCTGGAGATACCGCTCAACGTGCAGCCGGGGGAAACCCTCGAGATGACCTTCGTCTCGGCTGACCCCAAGGTCACCTTCAACGTGCTGCGCCCAGAGGTCGGTTCCTCGGTCTCCTTGAGTTCGCTTGGAAAGTGGCTGGCGGGCGTGGTCAACGAGGCCCCGGCGCTTCCACTTTTGCAGGGGACGCTGCTGGATGAGCCGCCGCACGGGACGGCGCTTCTGGGCGAACGGCTCAAGGAAGCGCTTACCCAGGGGGGGCTTTTTTACGAGGCGCACCTGGCGCAATGGGCGGCCGGCGGGCTCCCCCTCGGCGAACTGCTCAAGGAGCCCCAGGGAAAGCTCTCTCGGCGGCTGAAAGGTGCCGAGGAGGGGGATCCGGACCTCGACGGGGCCGAGATTGCCGACGGCAGAACCCTTCCTTTCATCAAGGAGCAGCTGCACCTGTTAAACAACGGGGTCCTAGCCTGGCGGGGCGAGGCGTGGCCTGGACAGGAAATGGAGCTTGCGGTGACGCTGCACGACGAGGCTGCCGGGGAGCGCGAGGTGGAGAGTAACCTTGTGCTGACGCTCCCCCAGTTGGGGCGTGTGGCCGCAACCCTGCGCCTGACGCCCCAAGGGGTGCAGCTGCAGCTGGTCTGCGACCAGCCCGGTTCTGCCGGCATTCTCAAGGGGGGGGTGGGAGAGTTGCGGGAGGCGCTTTGGGCGCGGGGACTTTCTCTGACCCAGATGGTGGCCAAAGATGCTGAGACGGCCTAGCGATCTGAAAAAGGCCGTGGCGATGGCCTACGGCTCCGACGACGGCGCGCCGCGCGTGGTCGCCAAGGGGAGCGGTGTCACCGCGGAGGCGATCATCTCGCTTGCCCAGGATTCCGGGGTCTACGTGCACCAGTCTGCGGAACTGGTGAACCTCTTGATGCAGGTCGACCTGGACAGCGAGATCCCCCCGGAGCTCTACCAGGCGGTGGCGGAGTTGCTCGCCTGGCTGTACGCCCTCGATGCAGGAGGGTATCTAAGCCAGGAGTAGGGAACCTTGCTGCCGGGAGAAATTGCTCGACTGGAGAAAACGGGCGAAGCGAAGAGTTGAAGAGTTGAAGAGGGGAAGACTAAGGAAGATTAGGGAAGGCGGTTCGGTGGTTTACTTTGGCTGTTACCTGATACGTACCAGCCGCCCGTCGACCGACAGACGCCCCTGGGCGAAGAGCCGAACCGCTTCCGGGTAGATGCGGTGCTCTTCCTTCTGGATGCGCGCCGAGAGGGTTTCCTCGGTGTCGCCCTCGAGGATGGGGACCGTGGCCTGGAGGATGATGGGGCCGGTGTCTGTGCCGGAATCGACGAAATGAACGGTGCAGCCGGCCACCTTGGCGCCGTACTCGAGCGCCTGGCGCGCGGCGTGCAGCCCGGGGAAGGACGGGAGCAGGGCGGGGTGGATGTTCATGACCGCCATCGGGAAGGCGTCCAGGAGCACCGGGGTGATGATGCGCATGAACCCAGCCATTACGACGAGCTCTACCCCGAACCCGCGCAGGGCAGCCACCAGCGCCTCGTCGTACCCCTCGCGCCCCGAGTAGGCGCGGTGATCGAGGTGCAGCGCCGGGATGCCGGCATTTTGGGCACGCTCCAGCGCGTAGGCGTCCGCCTTGTTGCTGATGACGCAGGCAACCCGGCCCGGCAGCTCGCCCCGGCTGCAGGCATCGATGATGCACTGCAGGTTGGTGCCGCTGCCGGATACCAGGACGCCGATGTTGAGGAGGTTATCCATGGGGGCCCTAAGGTCCTAGACGAGCTCGACGCATTCCTTGCCGGCTTCGCACTTGACGACCTCGCCGATGTGGAAGGCGGTCTCGTTCAGCCCGGAGAGACGGATCAGGATCTCTTCCGCCTCGCGCTCCGGCACGATGATCACCATGCCGATGCCGCAGTTGAAGGTGCGGAACAACTCGGACTCCTCGATGTTGCCGCCTTTCTGGATAATCTGGAAGATTTCGGGGACCTGCCAGCTGTCTTTGCGGATCACCGCCTTGCAGCCGTTGGGGAGTACGCGCGGGATGTTCTCCAGAAGGCCGCCACCGGTGATGTGGGCGATGCCGTTGATGGTGAAGTCGCGCAAGAGGTTCATGATGGAGCGGACGTAGATGCGGGTCGGGGTGAGCAGTT
The DNA here is from genome assembly GCF_014193515.1 of Geomonas silvestris. GTDB lineage: Bacteria > Desulfobacterota > Desulfuromonadia > Geobacterales > Geobacteraceae > Geomonas > Geomonas silvestris. The sequence goes on from NZ_BLXX01000014.1 coordinate 67,934, forward strand.
CCTCGGCCACGGTCTTGCCCAGGCTCGGGATCTGGTCGTTGATATCCATCCCCATGACATCGAGGATCACCTTGCGCGCCAGGGAGTAGCCGTTGCTGTGCAGACCGGAGGAGGCGAGGCCGATCAGGTGGTTCCCGACGGTGATGGAGGAGCCGTCGATGATGTTCTCGCGTTCCACGACACCGACGGCGAAGCCGGCCATGTCGTACTCGTCGCCTGAGTAGAAACCGGGCATCTCGGCGGTCTCGCCGCCGATCAGCGCGCAGCCGGCCTGGACGCACCCTTCGGAGACGCCCTTGATGATGGAGGCCCCCTTGGCAGGGTCGAGTTTCGCGGTGGCGAGGTAGTCGAGGAAGAAGAGCGGCTCGGCGCCCTGGACGATTATGTCGTTCACGCACATCGCGACCAGGTCGATGCCGATGGTGTCGTGACGGTCGGCCAGGAAGGCGAGCTTCAGCTTGGTGCCGACGCCGTCGGTGCCGGAGACCAGCACCGGGTGCTTATACTTGCCGGTGTTGAGGGAGAACAAGCCGCCGAAACCACCGATGTCGGCCAGCACTTCCGGCCGCGAGGTGGCCTTCACCAATGGCTTGATCATCTTGACAAACGTGTTGCCGGCATCGATGTCTACACCGGCGTCTTTGTATGTGATTTTAGTCTCGTTCAAGGCAGATCCTCCGATAAAATAAAGGAGAAATCTAACGCATGTAGCCCCAAATGTCAAAGCGAAAAATTTGTTTACTTCGCATGGTCCTTTGCTTATGATGCGCTGCAGTGACGGGTAAACCTACTGAAATAAAAGTCCGTTCCATGTCGGAAAATGACCTGGATGCGGTCCTCGAAATCGAGTCTGCGTCGTTCGCGCGCCCCTGGACCAGAGATCACTTCCGCGACGAAATACAGTCGCCCTTCGGTATCCCCCTCGTCGCACTGATTCCGGAAGGACACCTCGCCGGCTATCTCTGTTTGAAAGTCATCCTCGATGAGGCCGAGATCCTCGACGTCGCCGTCGACCCCGCTCAGCGCGGCCGCGGCATCGGACGGCTACTGGTGTGGCACGCCTTCGAGCTGTGCCGGGAACGCCAGGTCCTGCGGCTGGGACTCGAGGTGCGCACCGGCAACCGCGAGGCGATCACCCTGTACGGGTCGGTCGGCTTTCACGAGGTCGGCTGCCGCAAGGCCTACTATGAAAATGGCGATGACGCCATCTTGATGGAATACACCTTTGAGCAGCAGGCAGAGGAGAGCGATGCAGTTTAAATCAATGGTAGTCTCGAACGTGGAGGTCTCGCCGGGGTATTTCCGGATGAGGATGACCGCTCCCAAGGAGCTGGAAAAGACGCTCCCCGGGCAGTTTCTCATGCTCAAGGTGAGCGAGTCGATCGACCCGCTTTTGCGGCGCCCCTTCGGCTTCTTCGATGTCGGCGTCCTCCCCGCCGAGTACGCTGGCGGCGCGGACCAGACCTACGCCGAGATCCTCTTCAAGGTGGTGGGGAAGGGGACCAAGATGCTCTCCACGCTGCACCACGGCGACCTGGTCGACCTCTTGGCCCCGCTCGGGAAGTCCTTCAACCCCGGCCCGGCCGGCGAGGAGAAGCTCCTGGTGGGTGGCGGGATCGGCCTCGCCCCGCTCTATTACCTCGCCAAGGAGTTGGTGGCCAAGGGGGAGAAGGTGCGCCTTTTCGCCGGCGGCAGAAACCGCGACGACATCCTCTGCATCACCGAGTTCGAGCGTCTCGGCGTCGAGACCTACGTCTCCACCGACGACGGAACGCTCGGGGAGAGCGGCCTGGTGACCGAAGTGCTCGATCGGCACCTGGCGCCCGGCAAGCGGATTTTCGCCTGCGGCCCGACCCCGATGCTGCGCGCCGTGGCCATCATGGCGGAGCGGCACCAGGTCCCCTGCCAGGTCTCCATGGAGGCCTACATGGCCTGCGGCGTGGGCGCCTGCCTCGGGTGCGTGCTGCCCGGCGCAGCCCACACCGAGGAGACCCCCGACTACCGCTGCGTCTGCAAGGACGGCCCCGTCTTCGACAGCTTCGAACTTAAATGGAGTTAGCGCATGCATAAACCTGACATGACCGTCGAGCTGGCCGGTATCAAGCTGCGCAACCCGGTGATGACCGCCTCCGGCACCTTCGGCTACGGCGCCGAGTTCGCCGCGCACCTGGACCTGGAGAGCATTGGCGCCCTGGTCACCAAGGGGCTCTCGCTGCGCCCCAAGGCCGGCAACCCGACGCCGCGCATCGTGGAGACCCCGGGGGGGATGCTGAACGCCATCGGCCTGCAAAACGTCGGGATCGACGCCTTCATCACGGAGAAACTCCCCTACCTGGCCAAGGTCGACACCCCGGTGATCGCCAACCTCTACGGCAACACCCTCGAGGAGTACGGCGAGGTCGCCTCGCGCCTGGACGCCCTTTCCGGCGTGGCGGGGGTCGAGGTGAACATCTCCTGCCCCAACGTGAAACAGGGGGGGATCGTCTTCGGTACCGATCCTGCTGCCGCGCAGGAGGTGGTCCGCCTGGTGCGCCGCAATACCAAGAAGCCGATGATTGTGAAGCTCTCCCCGAACGTGACCGACGTGGTCGCGATGGCCAAGGCCTGCGCCGACGCGGGTGCCGATGCCCTCTCGCTCATCAACACGCTGACCGGCATGGCGATCGACCTGGACCGGCGCCGCCCGGTGTTGGCCAACGTGACCGGCGGGCTCTCCGGGCCGGCCATCAAGCCCGTGGCGCTGCGCATGGTCTGGCAGGTGGCTCGCGCGGTCAAGCTGCCGCTCATCGGCATCGGCGGTATCATGAACGGGCGCGACGCCCTGGAGTTCATGCTGGCGGGTGCCAGCGCGGTCCAGGTCGGCACCGCGAGCTTTCTCGACCCGGGTGCTGCACAGCGCATCGCGGCCGAGATGGAACAGTACCTGGTCGATCACAAGATCGCTTCCGTCGCCTCGCTCATCGGGGCACTCGAGGTCTGATGCAAGCCTGGGAGAAGAGCCTGAACCAGAGCGTTACCAGCCCGGAGGAACTAGCCGGGCTTTTTCGCGTGGACGCGGCTCCGCTTGCCGGGGTGGTTGGGCGCTACCCGATGCGCATCACCCCGTACTACCTCGGCCTGATCAAGGAGCCGGGGGACGCAATCTGGCGCCAGTGCGTCCCCGACCCTGCGGAACTCGCTGACCTCTCCCAGTCCCCCGATCCCCTCGACGAGGAGCGCCTCTCGCCGGTCCCCGGGCTCATCCACCGCTACCCCGACCGGGTGGTCTGGATCGCCTCCGCCTCCTGCGCCGTCTATTGCCGCTTCTGCATGAGAAAGCGCGGCGTGGGGTGCGCCGGGATGCAGGTGGCCCCGCAAAAAGAGGCCCTGGAGTACCTCGCCGGGCATCCCGAGATCCGCGACGTGGTCCTCTCCGGCGGCGACCCGCTCCTTTTGAGCGACGAGCGTCTGGAAGACCTCCTGGCCGGCCTGCGCCGCATCCCGCACCTTGAGATCGTGCGCATTGGGACCCGGGTCCCCGTGACGCTCCCCGAGAGGGTGACCCCGAAGCTTGCCGCCTTGCTCAAGCGCTTCCATCCGCTGTTCGTCAATACCCATTTCAACCACCCCGACGAGATCACCGATCGCTCGGCCCGGGCCTGCGCGCTTTTGGCCGACGCCGGGATTCCGCTCGGGAACCAGTCGGTGCTCCTCAAGGGGGTTAACGACGACCCTCAGGTGATGCGCCGGCTCATGCTGAAGCTTCTGCTCCTGAGGGTGCGCCCCTACTACCTGCACCAGATGGACCTGGTGAAGGGGACCGCGCACTTCCGCACTCCGCTCGCTAAAGGGGTCGAGGTGCTCAAGGCGCTGCGCGGCCACACCTCGGGATTGGCCGTCCCCCACTACGTGATCGATCTCCCCGGTGGCAAGGGGAAGGTCGAGGTCGCCGCGGAGTGCGTGCGGCGCGAAGGGTCGCGGCTCGTCGTTACCACCTACCTGGGTGAGACCCTCGAATACCAGGACGTCTGCTAGCCTCTGCCTCTCCGCGTCCCCCCCCACGTTCGTTCTCAGCTGGATTTCTTTTTACCCGCGCCGTGTCTCTGTTTTTTAAGGTATACTAACTCAGTTCGTTTTTGCTGGTCAGTAGCGGGGGGAAAAGCCATGAGAAGAGTGCCCACTGAAGAAGATATCCAGAAAGATCAACCAGTGAAAAAAGGCGAGGCTGCGCTTTGTGCCGTGTGCGGTGCCGAGTTGGAGATGGATCAGGAGAGTCACGAGTATCTTTGCCCGGTCTGTGACAGTGAAGAGGGTGAGTAGAGTGGTAACGAGCTGGTAGTGAGTGGCGCGAGGCAGCTGGTTGCTACCTATGATGGCGGTCAGTTCACCAGACGATGGAGGAGGTTTCCCATGCCGGAAAAATCGGATGTGGTCGATCTGGAACAGAGAAAGGTGCTGATGGAGCAAAAGCGCAGGCTGTGGGCCGAACTGCGCGAGGAGATCTTCACCAATGCCGGCGAGGAGCTGCATACCCAGTACGAGATCCCGCAGGACCCCGGCGAGATGAGCATCCTCGACCTCCTGGCGGATGCGGGACTCGCCATCGCGGAGGTACGGCGCGCCCAGTTGACCGCGCTGGAGGAGTCCCTGCGCCGGCTCGAGATGGGGACCTACGGGGTCTGCGAGGGGTGCGGTGAGCGCATCAGCCTGGAGCGGCTCCGGGTGGTCCCGTTTGCCGCCTTCTGCGTCGCGTGCCAGAAAGACCGCGAGGGTCCCGGCCGTCCTCCGGGGGTGAAGATCTGAAGAAGGCGGCGGTTGCCGCCGGTTCAACGAAAAAAGTCCCGCCTGGTTTGGCGGGACTTTTTTCGTTGCGGGCCTATGGTTCGGGGAGCTGACGGCTAGAGGAGCGACTCGATCGCCTCGAAGTCGAGGGATTTGTTGGTGTTCGCCATGATCCATTCGAGCTTTTCCTGGTCCTCGAAGGTGATCTTGGCGACGTCCTCGCTGAGGGCGCTGAAGACCTCGGCGGTGGTCTCCTCGACCCGGATATAGGGGATCTTGCTGTCTTTTAAGATCTGCTGGGTGATCTTCGAGACCGGTCCATGACCGGCCACCACCAGCCCCGCGATCTTCTCCTTGAAAGAGGGGATGTGGTAGAGCGAGGAGAGGGTCACCAGAAGCTCGTCGCGCGAGCTGGTCACGATCATGAGGGTCGAGTCGAGCAGGCCGTCGATCACCCGCTGCGAGGAGGCGGCACCGAGCTGGATGTTGTAGATGATGCGGCTTTTTTCGCTCAGGTCCCCCTGCAGGGGAAGTCCGAATAGCTTGGAGATGTGGTTCAGGGTCGGGTTCGCGAGGATAGGCGAGTAGTCGAAGCCGTCGATCACCTTGACACCCAGGGGATCGAAGGCCTGCTTCAGGTACTTGCGGGTGACTTCCTTCTTGCTCGGGATCAGCTTGTTGACGATCACCCCGCGTACGTCGGCTCTCTCGCGCTGGAAAAGCGCCATGTTGAGGTGCACGGCGTCGATCACCTTGCCGATGCCGCTTTCGGTGACCATGACCACCGGGGCGCCGATCAGGTTCGCCACCTTCGCGTTACTGAGTCCCACCACAGCGCCCACGCCGCCGTGCCCGGCACCCTCGATGATCAGGAAGTCGTACTTCTTCTCGAGCTCCTGGACCGCCTCGAGGATGCAGGAACTCAGCGACAGGTCGTCGAGTTTCCCGGTCAGGTAATCCTTGGTGAAATCCTTGTGGAGCGCCACCGGCGACATGATGGCGATGTCCTCCTCCATCCCGAAAGCCTTCGCCATGAGCAGGGCGTCCATGTCCACCATGAAGTCGTTGTAGAGCAGGACCTTGGGGCCGAAGGGCTTCACGAAACCGACCCGCTGGTACTTCTTGCGGGCATGGTGCATGAGCGAGATGCTGATGGTCGTCTTGCCACAGTTTTGCCCGGTTGCAGCTACAAAGATCTTTTTCGCCATGCCTTGACACCTCTCCACCTGGAAATGGGAGGTATGTTTACACAAGCTGCGGCGCTGCGTCAAGTGCCGTCACAGGAATTTCAACACGAGCATGGAGATGTCGTCGCGGAAGCTGGAGCCGCCGCTGAAGGCGCGCAGCGCGGCAAGCACCGCGTCGATCAGTTCGCCGGCCGGCTTGCGGTGCTCCCGGGCCAGGACGGTCTGCAGCCGGCGGGTGCCGAAGAGCTCGCCGCGCGGCCCGTCGGTCTCGGTGATACCGTCGGTGTAGAGAAACAGCAGGTCGCCAGGCTCGACCTCGACGCCGCGCTCCTCGAAGGTCACCCCCTTCTTGACCCCGATGATGAGCCCTTCGGCATCGAGCTCCTGGAAACGCTCGCGGCTGGGGCGATAGAGCAGGGGGGGAGGGTGACCGGCGTTGGTGTAGTGCAGCCTGCGGGTCTTGGCGTGGTAGCAGAGGTAGGACATGGTGATGAACAGCTCGGCGCGGGTCAGGTCGTCGTGCAGAAGGTCGTTTAGGGCGGCGAGCACCTGGGGCGGCCGGTGCAGGGTCTGCAGTTGGGCGCGCAGAACGCTCCTTGTTTCCACCATGATGAGCGCGGCCCCCACGCTGTGCCCTGAGACGTCGGCGATCACCATGCCGACCTCGTCGCGGGTCAGGAAGATGTCGTAGTAGTCCCCCCCGATGTGGGTCGCCGAGACGCAGCGGCCGGCACAGTCGATGCCGGGGAGTGGGGGGGGAGCGGCGGGGAGCAGCGAGAGCTGGATCTGCTTGGCGATCTCCAGCTCTTTTACCAGGCTCGCGTTCTCCAAAAGCGCGAGCTCGGCCTTCTTGCGCTCGGTGATGTCCTGCTTGATGCAGACGAAGTACTTGATGATCCCCGCCTCGTCGGTGACCGGGGTGATAGTCTGCTCCTCGGGGTACAGGGTGCCGTCCTTGCGCCGGTTCACCATCTCGCCGTGCCAGACCTCGCCCGCGTTGATGGTGCTGCGCAGCTCGAGGTAAAAGGCCGGGTCGTGTAGGTCGGACTTCAAAAAGCTCAGGTCCCGGTGCAGCGATTCCTGCGGGGTGTACCCGGTCATCTGGGTAAAGGCCGGGTTCACCCAGATCACCAGCCCCTGGTTGTCGGTGATGGCGATGGCGTTGGCAGCCGCCTCCAGCGCGGCGCTCTGCAGGCGCAGCGACTCCTCGGCCCGCTTTCGGTCGGTGATGTCCGAGATCAGGCCGTCGTAGGCGATCAGTTCCCCCTGCTCGCTGTAGCGCGGCACGATGGTGTTGCGCACCCAGCGGATGGAGCCGTCCTTGTGGCGGATGCGGTGCTCGAGCGAGGGGATGTCCTCTCCGGCCTGGACCTCGGCGGTGAGGCGGACCACGCCGGGGCGGTCCTCCTCGAGGATCATCTGGTACCAGAGGAAGGGGTTCTCGGTGTACTCCTCGTTGGAGTAGCCGGTGACGCTGAGGCACCCCGGGCCGTGGGTTGTCTTCACAACCTTCCCCTGCTCGATGCTGACCGTGTAGATGTAGTCGGTCACCGCGGCGACCAGCTTCTTGTAGCGCCGCTCGCTGCGCACCAGCGCGGCCTCGGCCTCGCGCCTCTTGCGGCGGACCTCGGCCTCCTGCATCTCCCGCTCGATGGCGGGAACCAGCCGGGAGATGTTTCCCTTGATCAGGTAGTCGTTGGCCCCCTCCTTCATGGCCTGCACCGCGGTGTCCTCGCCGATCTTGCCGGAGACCACGATGAAGGGGAGGTCGAGCCCGCTGCGCCGCACCAGCTTAAGCGCCTCGAGGCCGCTGAAACCGGGTAACACGTAGTCGGAGATCACCACGTCCCAGCTTTCCTCGGAGAGCGCCTGCTGCATCGCCTCGACACTCTCCACCCGTCGGGCGACCGGCGAATAATCGCCGCGCCTGAGCTCGAAAATGAGCAGGAGGGCGTCGTCCTCCGAGTCTTCCACGATGAGTACGCGCAGCGGTTTTCCCATGAGAGTCGACCTTCACGAGTTCTGAGAGGAAACGGCGCCGGCGGGCCGACCGAAGCGGCCGCCCCTTAAGCCGCGGCTGGCGCTCGTTGGCACCGCGGCCAGCCTAGTATAGCACACTTTGTTAATGCGGTTTTAATTCGTGAAGGCGCTTTTGGGGGGCTACTCATGAACCTGGGGCGGGAGGAGCTCCTCGAGCCACCCCTCGAAGATGGCTACCTTGTGGATCCCGAACTTGCCGAGGTCGGCGCGTACCTGGTCGAGGGACTTCTCCCGCTCCAGTTCGCCCGGCCGCTTCGAGAAGAAGAGATCGGCCAGGGTGACGATGCGCTCCTCGCGCAACTGCGGCGCCATTTCCCTGCTGGGGAGGGGGAGTCGTTGCGCCGCGATGTCCTCGACGCTGAGCCCCACACCTATGTGGCGTTCGCAGACCAGTGCGTGGCGCGGCAGTCCCTCGGCCTCCAGGATCTCGCGGCCCAGGATGCCGTGGCAGATATAGGGGGCGTTCCCAAAGCAGTTGAGCTTCGGGGCGTGCACCAGTGCCACGCCGATGTCGTGCAATAGTGCCGCCTCTTCGATGAAGGGGAGGTCGAGCGCAAGGTCTCCCGTCGCCTGTGCGATGGCGAGCGCCTTGTCGGCGACCATGCAGCTGTGCCGGTAGACCATCTCGCAGCCGGTCCGATTCGCGCCGAAGTGCTTTTCCAAAAGGGTGTAGGGGTTCATGACTGCTCCGGGTTAATCTCATGAGGATCAATCCTAGGGTAGGACGAAACGCGCGGCAATGCAAGAGGGGAGGGGGCCGGAAGCTTTTCTGGCGTGCCGCCAACAAAATGTTTGAATATCGTTTCGGCTCTGTATATGATGTGAAGCCTTTAAATAAAGCACGTGTGGGTGACTGCTCAATGAGAGCCGGAGCCCTTTGAGGAGTGGCAGATGACGGTGCAACTGGAACAGCAGCAGGTGCTGGTGGTGGACGACGAGCCGGGGATCCTCGCCAAGGTGTCACTGCTGCTCGCCTCGAGCGACATCCAGCAGGTGATCACCCTCTCGGACAGCCGCGAGGTGCTCCCCTACCTGAGGGAGAACCCGGTTGCCGTGGTGGTGGTCGACTGGGTGATGCCCCACGTGACCGGAGGGGAACTGTTGCAGCGCATCACCACCGATTACCCGCAGATCCCGGTCCTGGTCATGACCGCCATGGGGGACGTGGACACTGCGGTAAGCTGCATGAAGGAGGGGGCCTTCGATTTCCTGACCAAACCGGTGGACCCCAACCGCCTGGTGGCGAGTATCCGCAAGGCGCTCCAGGTGAGCGACCTGGGGAACCAGAACCGGCTTTTGAAGGACTACCTTTTGGGGGACCGGCTGCGCTTTCCGGACGCCTTCGAGGGGATCGTGACCCAGTCCAAGAAGATGCGTTCCATCTTCCAGTACATCGAGGCGATCGCCACCTCGCGGCTGCCGGTCTTGATCGCCGGCGAGACCGGGGTCGGCAAGGAGCTCCTGGCCCGCGCGGTGCACCGGGTTTCGGGGGTGCGCGGGCCGTTCATCTCGCTCAACGCCGCGGGGCTCGACGACTTCATGTTCTCGGACACGCTCTTTGGTCACAAGAAGGGGGCCTTCACCGGCGCCGACAGCCAACGCGACGGGCTGATCAGCGCGGCTGCCGGGGGGACGCTCTTTCTCGACGAGATAGGCGACCTGAACCACTCCTCCCAGATCAAGCTATTGCGCCTTTTGCAGGAGCGCGAGTACTACCGGATGGGTTCCGACCTTTTGCTCAAGAGCGATGCCCGCATCGTGGCTGCCTCAAACATGGACTTCGAGGCGCTGCGCACCGCCGGCACCTTCCGAAACGACCTCTACTTCCGGCTCTGCGCCCACGAGTTCCGGGTCCCGCCGCTGCGCGAACGGCTGGAGGACCTGGAGCCTTTAGTGCAGTACTTCGTCGCCAGCTTCGCGCTGCAGCAGGGAAAGCCGGTTCCCGCAGTCTCCCCCAACCTGATCCCGGCACTCTCGCAGTGCAGCTTCCCCGGCAACGTGCGCGAGCTCTACAACATGGTGCACCACGCCGTGACCTGCAACGAGGGGGGTGTGCTCGACATCGGCGACTTCCCGGGATTGAAGCCGGCACCGGCACGCTCGATCCAGATCACCCCCGGGGAAAACCCGCTCATCTCCCTCTTCGGCCGCTTCCCGACGGTAGTGCAGGTCGAGGAGTACCTGATTGCCGAGGCGATGCGGCTTACCGGCGGCAACCAGACCGCGGCTGCAGAGATGCTGGGGCTTGCCCGTCCCACCCTGAACAAGCGACTCAAGCACGATCGGCAGTAGGGGCTGGGTCTCGGACCGCGCCCGGCGCAAGGCCGGGGGGGCGGACGCAGCGATCGCAGGTGCCAGGGGAGAGGAAAGCGCGGCTCCTCAGCCGGAGCTTGCCGCTCTCCCTCCGCCAGGTGGGGGGGCGAGCAGCTAGGCAGGAACCTGGGACGGCGGCGCGGCCGATGCTGACGGTGCGCCCTTTGGGACCGGGGAGGGATAGCTCTGGTTTTGCAGCAGGAAGGTTTCCAGGGTTGCCTCGAGGAAGTCGAAGTGGCACTCGACCTCGCTGAGCGGCTGGTCCTGGAGCAGGGTGAGGAAGCGGCACCCGCCGAAGCAGATGGGGAGATAGGCGCAGTCGAGGCAGCGCTCGTTCTGCCAGTTGCGGATGCAGTGCGAGGCGCGGTAATCCGCAATCCCCGTGGCAAGGTGGCCGACACTCAGGTCGGGATAGGCCATGAAGGTCGGGCACTTGTACAGCGAGCCGTCAAAGTTCACCACGAAGTTGCGCTTGAGTTCCACCACGCAGGCCGAGACCTTGGGCTTGGAGGTGGCAAAGCCCCGCGACAGGATCGCCTCGCGCAGGAACAGCTGCGCGTCCACAAGCCACGACGCGCTCGAGGAGGCGCACCCCGCGCTGTACTCCGAGCACCCCGCCTGGGGGGTCACCGGAGTGAAGAGCACCTGCATGAGCCGGTCTCCGGTGATGCCGTACTCGAGCAGGCAGTCGAGGAGCCGGGGGAACTCCCGGTAGTTCTCCTGGGTGAAGTTGCCCCCCAGCTGGATAGGGATCAGGTCGCAGACCGCCGCGAGGTTTTCCACGATGGTCTCAAAGCTGCCGGCACCCGAGGCGTAGGGACGCTGGGCGTTATGAACCTCGGGGGGGCCGTCCAGGGTGAACTTGGCACCGTTGAGCCCCAGGGGGGTCAGCTCCTCGGCCAGGGCGCGGTTCAAAAGGGTGCCGTTGGTGACCAGGTTGAAGTTGTAGCGTACCTGATGTTCCCGGGCCGCCGCCAGCAGGGGCTCCGAGATGCGGCGGATGAGGTCGGGGGTAAGCAGCGGCTCGCCGCCGTAGAAGGAGAGGGAGACGTCGCACCCCTGGGAGATCTGCTCCCGGACCAGCCACTCAACCAGGAGTACGGCCGTTGCCTCGCTCATCTGCACCCCGCCCCTGAAGCCCCCCTCGTAGCAGTAACCGCAGTCGAGGTTGCACTCGAGGTTCAATACGACGATCCCCCGAAAGACCCTGCTGAGCCCGTCGACCTGGTCGATGATGCCCAGGATCTGCTCTCTTTCCCGGTCCAGGTCTGGAACTAGAAACCCCAGGCGCTGCAGGGGTTCCGCCTCCGGTCCCACGAGGGTGCCGGCCCGCGCCAACTCCAGGGTCTTGTTGGCGATCCTGACCGAGGAGCCGCGCAGGGTCGAGTAAAGAAGATTGTATCCTGGGCGTTGCTGGTCCTCATAGACTTTCAGGTATCGTGACAGTGGCATGGTGAGTTCCAATAGATCGGATAAGGATTCGACAGCTGAAGGAAGGCGTGTTCCGTCAAAGAAACACGCCTTTTCTCTTAGAAGGTGAACAAGAAGACCGCCCAGCAGCACAAGAATTGTTCGGTCTGGTTTCCGACAGCGGTACCTTCCTCGATGATGACAACCTTCTCCTCGTTCATGTCAATTCCTCCTTTTTGCGGATGTAAATCTTGGTGTTCGCAAATTAGCACCACTTAAAATAATTGACAATATAAAAATTTTATTGATGGGTAAAAATTTATCGAAAGGATCTGGGGAGTCGGTTCCCTAGCAATATGCCTGTTGGGAGCGAGTCTTAGCCCTCGGAACCAGATATGGGGGAGAGGCAGCAGTCGAGGACGGGACACGCCCCGCAGATGTGTGGAACGTGCCCCTTACGCCTAGAAGGTGAATAAGAAGACAGCCCAACAGCAGCCCAACGCCTCCATCTGAGTATCAACATCGTTACCTTCTGCGATTACTACCACTGCACCCTTGTCGTTGCTCATGGCTCATTCCTCCTTTGTTAAAAAAAATTTGGACTTCGCAGACACGTTGTGGTAGATTAGCACTCATTTATCTCTTATGCAAGAAAATAATTTGCGTTGGTTTATTAAAAGTACTGCTATGCCAGGTGGCTTTGAAAAAGGGGGTAGCGTGAGGAAGTTCGCAATCAGAGAGTCGAAGATCAATGTAAGAACTACCTCGCTCTCTGTCATGCTGGCGTGCTGGTTGATCCTGATCGCTCTTCCGGCGAGTGCTGAGGATGAGGACCGACGCTCACTGGAACTGTATAACGGCGGCACCAGTGAGCTGGTTTCCGCCAGCCGTTCTCCGCGGCCGGCTTCACAGACCGCCGAAAACATCACCGTCGTTACGGCCCAGGAGATAGAGGCTCTCAACGCTCATACCCTGACCGACATCCTTGCCGTTGTTCCCGGACTCCAGCTCGAGGTCAACCGGACTCCCGGCACCGCCGCCAACGTCGAGGTGCAAGGGGCGAGCTTCAACCACGTCCTGGTGCTGGTCGATAATATCCCCATCAACAACCTCTCCGATAACTACCCCGATATCGGGGCCATTCCGGCCCAGATCGTGGAGCGGGTCGAGATCGTCAAGGGAGCCGCCTCGACCTCCTGGGGAAGTGCCCTGGGCGGCGTCATCAATGTGATCACGAAGGCTGCGCAGCCGGACCGCCCGCTTGGCGGGATGTTGTCGGCCTCGCTGGGGAAAAGGACCACGGCGGACACACGCGCCGAAGCGACCGGGTCCGCGGAAAACTGGGGCTACTACCTAAGCGGTGGCAACCTGCGTTCCGATGGCCTGCTCCCCAACAACCACATCAACCAAAGTAATGTCTACGGCAAGGTCCATTACGATCTCCCCCAGCACGGGGTGCTCGGTCTGTCCACGCTCTTTGTCAACGGCTCCAGCGGTCAATTCGCTTTCGCACCCTACGAGTCGGACCAGTCCGGGCACCAGCTCTACTCGAATCTTTCCCTTTCCCACCCGCTCTCCGATCACCTTACCCTGGACGCCGCCTTGAAGGCGCGGATTGCCAACCAGGAGGTGAACGTCAAGTTGCTTGATGGTCCCCTGCTGCAGACCCACCGCAACGAGGAGTCTTCCCTGGGGGGCAGCGTGAGCGTCATGTGGCTCAACGACCTGCAGAGGGTCGCGGCCGGGGTCGATTACGATCACGCCAAGGCGCACCTAAGCCTCCCCCAGGCGCGCCAGGACCTTTTGAACCGCAGCGCGGACCGCGTCGGGGTCTACCTCAACGACACCTTCACCCTCGGCAATTTCGCCATCACCCCCTCCGCCCGCTACGACCACACCGGTACTGGCGACGACCTCTTCAATCCCAGCCTCGGGGTTACCTACGCCATCACCGAAAACAGCGTGCTCAGAGGCTACACTTCGCGTGGCTACTCGATCACCTCGCTCAACCAAAACGATGCCATCGAGAAGGTCTGGACCTCGCAGATCGGGGTCGAGTCGGGTGATTTCCCCAACCTCTGGCTCAAGGCGACGCTCTTTAGAAATGACACTTGGAACGTAAGCTCCGCTGTCGCGAACCCGGACTACAACCCCAATGTCCCCGGCTCCAGCCCGACCATCACCCTCAAACGCCGAGTCCTGAAGCAGGGTGCCGAATTCGAGGTGCGCACCTTGCCGTTTTGGGATGTCTCCTTTTCGGGCGGCTACACCTTCATCGACGCCCGCGCCGATGATGTGAGCGGGGTCTTGAGAATGGTCCCACGGCATACGGTGAAGGTCGGGATCAAGTACCAGGATGCCAGGAACCTGCGGATTCTTCTGACCGGCGGTTATATCGACTGGAATGGGGACAACGGCAACGGCAAGTACGACGACGTCATCTGGGACCTCCACGTTGCCAAGAAGTTCTCCCTGAGCGCTTCTGCTTCCCTGGAACTGTTCATGTCGGTCCGCAACCTCTTAAACGGCGACTCCTACGTCTCAGAACGCTACAAGAATCCGGGAACCTGGGCCGAAGCGGGGGTCAGATGCAATTTCTGAGGACCCTGGTGGTAGGTCTGTTGCTGCTGCCGCTTCCCGCCCTGGCGTACGACGTCCTGGTACTGCAGTCGCTGCGGGAGAAGAGCTACGAAGAGGCGCTCCGCGGGGTCAGGCGCGAGTGCCCGGCGAGCATGCGCACCGTGGTCCTGTCGGACTACGCCGAGATCGACCTCACCCGCCTGCTGCGCGAGGAGCACCCGCGCCTCATCATCGCGGTCGGGGACCGCGCGCTCGAGTTCGCCGAGCGCCAGCGCTCCATCCCGGTGCTCTTCATGATGGCCCTGCAGGCCAAGGTCCGCACCGGCGCACCGGTTGCCGGGGTCTGGATGCTCCTGGATCCGCAGCGCTACCTCTCCATATTCGATACCCTGGGGACTCGGCGGGTCGCGGTGCTCTACGACCCCCAGCGCACCGGCGCCTACCTCAAGCGCGCCCAGCTTGCCTCCCGGCGCAGCGGCATCGAACTCTACGCGCGCGAGGTCCGCTCGCCCAAGGAAACGGTCGCCGTGCTGGAGTCGCTGCGCGGCAAGGTGGACGCGCTTTGGATGCTTCCCGACCTGACCGCCGTCTCCACCGAGACCACCGAGGCCTACTTCCTGTTCTCCCAGGGCGAGCGCATCCCGGTGGTGACCTTTGCCGATGCCTACCTCGCCATGGGCGGCGCCGTCGCCCTTTCGTTTGACCGCTACGACATCGGCCGCCAACTCGGGGGGATGGCCCAGAGCCTCCTCGAGGGGACTTCCGTCGAGGAGCTGCAGACCCAGTACCCCCGCAAAGTGCTCATGAAGGTCAACGACGGCGTGTTGCGCCGGTTCAGGCTGGCCCTGCCGGGGGGGAGCTGATGCCCCTTAGGTTCCGTATCCCCCACGTCGCCAAGAACTTCCGGTTCCGGATCTACATCACCTTCACCGCGACCATCGCCCTGTTGACCGCGGCCTTTGCCGCGTTCTACGTCATCACCGAGGTGAACGGCTTTCGCGCCACCATGGAGCGCGAGGGGCGGCTTTTGGCGACGGTCCTCGCCCAGAACTCCCGGCTGCCGCTTTTTGCCGAGAACCGCGAGGCGCTCGCCCTCTTGGCCGCCGGCACGGCGCGCTACCCGTCGGTCCTCTACGTCTCCATCAACAACACCGAAGGGCGCCCGCTCACCGAGGTGCACAACCGCAAGGAGACCGCCGGAGGGGCGATCGACATGGTGGTCGAGGTGACCTCGCCGGGGCTGGTGAGCTCCCCGGAGGCGGTGCTTTTGGGGCATGCGCCGGTGGATCAACAGCGGGTGATCGGACAGGTGCACCTGCGCCTGGACACCTCGAGCGCCCGGGAGCGTCTGAAGAAGCTGGTGGCCGCCACCCTCGCCATCGGGACCCTGTTCTGGATCGTCGTCTCGCTTTTGAGCTACCAGATCCTGAAAAGGGTTACTGCCTCCTTCAACATGCTGATGCGCGGCATCGAGGATATCGGCTCGGGAAACCTCTCTGCCCGGGTGAACCTGGACAGCGACGACGAACTCGGCCGTGCGGCCAACGCCATCAACGCCATGGCCGCCTCTCTGGAGCTGCGCGAACTGGAGAACCTTTCCCTGCAGGAAGAACTTCTGAAGGCGATGCGGCTCGAGGTGCAGGAAGAGAAAAAGCGGGTGATGGCGCGGCTCATCCACACGAACAAGATGACCTCCCTCGGGCTTTTGCTCTCCAGCATGGCCCATGAGATCAACAACCCCAACGCCTCGATCCGCTTCTCCGGTCACATCATCGCGAAGATCTGGAACGACGCGCTGCCGCTTTTGGACGGGGTGTGGCGCGAGGAGGGGGCATTTTACCTGGGGGGGCTCCCCTTTCAGCAGGCGCGCGCTGCGTTGCAGGAGAATGCCGACAAGATCGTGGAGAATTCCGAGCGGATCGCCCGGGTGGTCCAGGGGCTCAGGGATTACGGGGTAGGGGACCGCTCCGGCCTGCGTCCCGACCTGCAGGTGAACGCGGCCGTCGAGGCGGCGCTTTCGGTGCTCGCCTGCCAGATGCACAAGGATATCTGGCTCAAGACCTCTTTGAACCGGGAGCTCCCGGTCATCACCGGCAACCAGCACCAGATCGAGCAGGTGCTAATCAACCTGGTCCTGAACGCGATGCAGGCCTTCCCGGAAGGGCGCGGGGTGGTGCTGCTCACCACGAGCTACGACCCCCTAGCGGGTGAGGTGGTCATCGAGGTAGAAGACGACGGGGTGGGGATCAGTGCCGAGAACCGGGAGCGGCTCTTC
Organism: Geomonas silvestris; assembly: GCF_014193515.1. Classification (GTDB taxonomy): domain Bacteria; phylum Desulfobacterota; class Desulfuromonadia; order Geobacterales; family Geobacteraceae; genus Geomonas; species Geomonas silvestris. The sequence continues at coordinate 84,500 of NZ_BLXX01000014.1, forward strand.
GAGCCTTTTTACTCCACCAAGCTGGACCGCGGCGGTAGCGGGCTTGGCCTGTACATCTCCCAGTACATCGTGGCTGAGCACGGCGGGCGGCTGGAGCTCGTGCCCCGGCCCGGGGGCGGGACCCTGGCCCGGGTACTGCTCCCCGCCGTGCCGGAAGTGCCGGCGCCGGCAGGCTAGTGGGGCGGCGAGGCCTGCTCCGAACCGAGGATGCTCAGCATGCCGCTGATCCGCTCCATCAGTTCGCTCAGCGCCTCGCCGTCGTATCCTCCGCAGCAGATCCCCTTCATCTGGTGCAGTAAACCCTCGAACACCTCCTCGCCACACGAGCCCGATCTCACCTCGCTGGGGAGCGCGTCGTTGAGCAGCAGGCGCTTCATCTGGATCAGCTGGATCTCCACGCGCAGCTTCTTTATGGTCGGCATCTCGCTCTGTTTGAGCAACTGCAGGCATTGGTTGATGATTCGGTACTGGTTGTCCATGGCGTGGCTTCCTCCGGGGTATTGCTCGCTGGTGCGGCCTTTGACCTTATACCAGAAGCGTACCAAGTAGCCGCATCGTGTTTTCTTGCGAAATATCGGTGGGTTAGCCGCGGGGCTGCGGGGGCGGGGCCTGGCGGGGCTGTGAAATAATTTACAATAGCTTGTCGTTGCGGGTGCAAGTTGGCGGATTAGTGCCGCTTTTCCCGGTTTCGTAAAAAAAGGCACAGGTTTCCTTTTTTTACAGCGGCCTTCCCTGCGTGACCATCCAGTTACCGGGAGTAGCGCCGGGGGTGGGGGGTGGACCGTGCACAGAACGCCAGGTCGTCAGCGGTCCCATCGCCCTTCGGCATCCCCCAGACGGCCAGGGTGGCGGTGTCGGAAAGGCCGTGGGCGGTCGGCTGCTCGCAGCTCGTTTTCCGGGTAATTTCGCAGGTCAGCTCGTCGTAGGAAACCGTGATCCTCATGGTGCTCCTTTTGGTGCGCGGCGCTCGGTGCGTGTTTACTCATCGCACGGGTACTGGTATCGGCTGCGCCGGCGCTTTCCTTACAAAAAACCTTCCTGCTAAATTCCTGAAACGCTCATGTGCGGCTCCGGCCGGCGCCTGGCCGCTCGGCACCTTGGATGCGCCGCAGGCAAGGATGGTGCGCGGCAGACAAGGGGGCAGCGGCTGAGATGGCGGTTGACTTTGCAGGGGAGTACCCTAGAATGGGCACGGCGCCAGGGGGGAGCCCCGATGCGGGTGGGATTTTCCACGAGAGAAAAGCGAGGTGAACCATGAAGAACTGCCTGATCTTGGTAGACATCCAGAACGATTACTTCACCGGTGGCAGGATGGCCCTGGTCGGTATGGAGGAGGCGGCGTCGCGCGCCCAAAGCCTCCTGAAGCGGTTCCGCGCCGCAAACCTGCCGGTGATCCATGTCCAGCACGTAGCCGCCCGCCCCGACGCGACCTTCTTCCTTCCCGAGAACCAGGGCGCCGAGATCCACCCGCTGGTGACGCCGCTTCCGGGGGAACCGGTCCTAGTGAAGCACTTCCCCAACAGCTTCCGGCATACCCCGTTGCTGGAGACCCTCAAGGAACAGGGGACCTACGATCTCACCATCTGCGGCGCCATGAGCCACATGTGCATCGACGCCACGACCAGGGCCGCCTTCGACTTCGGGTTCAACTGCACCGTCGCCGAGGACGCCTGCGCCACCCGCGACCTGGTCTTCAAGGGGAAACCGGTCAAGGCCGCCGAGGTTCATGCCGCCTTCATGGCGGCTCTCTCCGTTCCCTATGCCCAGATCGCCCAGACCCGGGATCTAGTCGAGCGGCTGGGGTGATCCCTAGGCGCTCGGCCTCAGGCCGGCCAGGGTCTCAGCCAGCTCGGAGACCTTGTACGGCTTGCGAACCGCACCGCAGAACCCGAAATCCGTGTAGTCGGAGAGGGCGAGGTCGTTCGAGTAGCCGCTGGAGACCACCAGCCGCGCGGTCGGGTCGTAGGCCAGGATGTGCTGGGCCGCCTCCTTCCCCCCCATCCCCCCCGGGATGGTGAGGTCCATGATCACTGCGAGAAAGGGGGCCCCCTGCTCCCGGGCCTCACGGTACTGCGCTATGGCCTGCGCGCCGTCGGTGCAGGTGGTCACCTGGTATCCCAGGTAGTTGAGGATCTGCGCGGCGAGTACCCGGACCATCTCCTCGTCGTCCATAACCAAAACGCAGCCGCCGGCTGGTTCCCCGCGCACCGCCTCGCGCAGGGGCTCGTGCTCAGGGGCGCGCTCCTCGGTGGCCGGCAGAAACAGGTCGAAGCTGGTACCCACCCCCAGCTCCGAGTTCACCATGATGTGGCCGCCGTGCTTGCGGACGATGGAGAGGGTCGAGGCGAGCCCCAGGCCGTTGCCGCCGGATTTGGTGGTGAAATAGGGGTCGAAGATGTTCTTCAGGTCGGCCTGCCGGATGCCGCAGCCGTCGTCCTGAAACTGCAGCTTCACGTAGGGCCCCGGCGGCAGCGAGAGCCGGTTCCCCGGCTCCAAAAGCACGTTCTCGCCGCTCACCGCCAGGGTGCCGCCGCCGGACATGGCGTGCACCGCGTTGATCACGATGTTGTTGAAGGCCTGGTTCATCTGCCCCGCGTCCGCCTCGATGTGCCTGAGATCCATGGCGAGCGAGATGCGCGCCTGGACGCTGGTGCCGCGCAGCGCGAGCGACACCGATTCGGCCACCAGGTTCCTGAGCGAGACCACCTTTTTGAGCGGCTGCCCCCCCTTGGCGAAGGTGAGCAGCTGGTGCGCGAGCTCCGCCGCCCGCAGCGAGGCCTTCTCAGCCGCCTGCAAGGGGAGGCGCGCCTCGCTCTCTTCCTTTAGGACCATCTGGGCAAAAGAGATGTTGCCCATGATGCCGGTCAGGATGTTGTTGAAGTCGTGCGCGATCCCGCCTGCCAGCACCCCCAAAGACTCCATCTTCTGCACCTTTAGAAGCTCGTTGTGGATGAACTCCTGCTCGGTTATGTCGGTGAGGATCTCCAGGGTCCGCCCCTGGGAGAGCTGGGTGTTCACGATGACGTGGCGCAGGTTCCCGTCGCGGCAGGTCACCAGGGTCTCCAGGGGGGGGACCGTCCCGGTGCTGCGGCGCGCCTCGGCGATGAGCGCCTGCCGGCTCTCCCTCTGGAATCGGCGCTGCTCCGCGTCGGGATAGGCCTTTTCGTACCACTCGTCCACGGTCGCCAACTCGTCCATCCCGTAGCCGAACAGCTCGGCGAACCGGCCGTTCAGGTATTCCACGACCCCCGCCCCGTTGTACCACCAGACCCCCGCCGGCATGTTGTCCATGAGGGTCCTCAGCGTCGCCTCGCTCTCGCGCAACAACTGCTCGGCCCACAGCCGCTCGGTGGAATCCCGGATGCACTCGATCGCCGCGATCACCTCCCCCTGGGAGTCCCTGAGCACCGATGCGGTCGCCGAGAGGAAGGGGGCCCGGCCGTTGCGGCTGGGGAGGCTCCCCGTGTAGGCCTCCCCGAAGGTGGTGTCCGCCTCCCGGTGCAGGACCGCGTACTCCTTGCGGTCCCGGCAGGCAGGGTTCAGGGCGAGGTCGATCAGGATCGGGCGGCGCTCGCCGTAGAAGGGGAGGGCATACTCGAAGTCCCCTTTGCCGATTATTTCGTGGGCCTTCACGCCGGTCATCGCCTCGATGGCGCGGTTCCAGGCGAGCACCCGCCCCTCCTTGTCGATCACCAAGGTGGCGTCCGGGAGGAAGTTGATGATGTCCAAAAGCTGCTGCCCGGATTCCCTGAGGGCGAGGTCCGCCTGCTTGCGGTCGGTGATGTCCTCCAGGCAGCCGGTCCAGACCAGGTCGCCGGGCGCTGCGCCGGGCTGGGGGAGCGAGGTGGCCAGGATCCAGCGGGTCTCGCCGTCGGGCCTCAGGATGCGGAACTCGCGGCTGAAGGGGCCGCAGGCGTCCACCGTGAAGTCGCCGGTGCAGAGGCTTCCGGCCCGGTCCTCGGGGTGGACCAGCTCGACGAAGCGGGCGGTATCGGCGGTAAGCTCCTCGGCGGCGACCCCGGCCAGTTGGTAGATCTTGTCCCCCACGAAGCTGAACCCTTCGCCCCGGTCGCTTTTGCGGTACTCGTAGATCACCACCGGGACCGCCCCCACCATGGCGCGGAAACGGGCCTCGCTCTCGCGCAGGGCCTCCTCGAACTGGCGGCGCTCCTCGATCTCGGAGGCCAGCAGGCGGTTGCGCTCGTCGACCGCCGCCTCGCGCAGGGTGGTTTCCGCAAGGTGCACCTGCAACACGGCGGTGCGGGTGTTCATGCGCTGCAGATAGAACATGCCGAACAGGATGAAGAGGGCGATGCCGCCGGTGGTGTAGAGCATGCGGCGCGGGGCGCGGGCGTCGAACATCTCGGCCCCGGGGACCACGGTGATGAGGGAGAGTGCCGTCCCCTGCACCGGCACCAGTATGGCGTGCCCGAGGGAGGCGGTCTCACCCGGCGCTGGCGGGAGGCGGTAGGGGACCAGCGGCCGGATGTCCGGTGGGAGGGAGAGCTCCCGGGGGCCCAAAAGGGTGCGCAGGCGGGCCGGGAGGTTCAGGTAATCCTGCCCGAAGACCAGGGCCACCGGGAAGCGCGAGGTCTCAGCCGATGCCTCGATGAAGTACTGGTAGACCTGTGCGGCAGAAATCCACCCCACGACCTCCCCGGCGTAGCGACCCTTGAAGCTCACCGGCTCCGAGAGGACCAGCTTCGCCTCCCCCCCCTTGAGTTCCAGGGTCATCCGGGAGGTCGGTTTCGCGGAGCCGAGGTAGCGCTGCCAGGAACCTTGGGTGGCGCCGCTGCGGTGCGCGGTGTCGGCGAGGAGTGCGCCGGACTCCTCGACGAAGACGATCCGTTCGAAGATGGGCGAGCCCCCCAGGCGCTTGGAACTGCGCTTTTTCAGAAACAGCTCGTCGATCATGATCTGGCTGGCCCGCAACCCGTATTCCAGGGACATCCCCAGGGCCTGGTTCTCGAAGTACGCCGAGACCTCGCGGGATTCGCCCAGTTCGTGAAGCCCGTCTTTCTGCTCCCCGAAGAAGTAGCTCAGCGCCGTGGCGCGCCGGGAGGTGTCCGAGGTCAGCTGCTTGAGGGCGGCGTCCTGGACGGCGAGCTGGGTCCGGTACTGGGCCAGTACCAGGTAGCCTATGTAGCCGACCAGGGCGAGGCCGATAAGCGTCGCCAGTACCCTGCTTGTCTGACTGAGGATCTTGAACACCATGAAGGGTCAACCTTTGGTTCCGGCGCGACCGTCTGGTGCGGGCGCCGCGTCCGGGGGCTACTTGCCCCTGAAGAAGTCAGGGAAGAACGCCGAGGCGCTCGGGTAGTAGCGCTTGACGATCCTCGCGTAGCTCCCGTCGCGCTGGGCCTGCTTCAGGAAGCTGTTGAAGGCGTCGCGCAGTAGCGGGGAGCTCTTGGGAAAGGCGACCGCCATCTCCTGCTTGTGCGATACCGGACCGAGGATCTTGATCTTCCCCGGCCATTTGTTCAGCGCCACCAGGGCGTCCGGGACGTCCAGGATGGTCATCTGTGCCTCGCCGGCGATCACCGCGGGGGCCAGTTCGTTGAGGCTGCCGTTGTAGCAGATCACCTTGGCGCCGGTCGCCTCCAGGTTGTAGAGATCCGGGTCGAGGCAGGTCTTCTTGAGGGCCAGCACCTCCCGGTTCTTCATGAGCTGTTTGGTGTGCGCGATGTCCTTGTCGATGTTGCCGGAGGGCTTGATCGGCTTCACCTTGGCGTCCACCCGCGCCACGAGCCAGATCTGGCTGGGGAAGGTCGGGTCGGAGAACAGGACCACCTTCTGGCGCCAGGGGAGCACCGTGAAGCCGTTGGCGACCAGGTCTCCCTTTACCGGGGTCTCTTCGAGGAGGGCGACCTCGTCCCCCTGGGTCTGGACCTTTTTCCCGATCAGGTCCTGGACCACGGTCCCCCAGTCCGTCTTCACGTACTCGTAGCGCACCCCGAGGTGCTTGGCGAAAAGCCGCATCAGTTCGACGTCCATCCCGTCGCCGGCGCCGGTGACGAAGTTTGCGTAGGGAATCCCCAGGTGGCGCAGGACGCCGCTTTTACGTACCTGGGGGAGGTCGCCGCTGAATGCCTGGCCGGAAAGGGAGAGGAAAACGCTGGCTGCTATGATAGCTAGGCCCAGCTTGCGTCTCAGAAAAGGTGTTGCCATGTTGAAGACCTCGGGGGAGATAGGGTGCCTGCCTGCTCTGTTCGGCATTTCCTGCAGAAGGTTCAGACAAAAAACGGCTGCGGCCTGCCGGTTGTACCTCAGCCTGATTGGTTGGATCTAACAGCTGTTGCCTGTCACGGGCATTCTCCCACGTTTAGGGCGTACTTCCGGTACAACATCGGGAGATCACCCAGAGCGTGCCGGAAAGTACTGACAGTGGTTGCTGCCGGGAGTATCGATTCAAGTTTTGGTCTGCAATTGTGTAGCTAACTTAGTTTATTGTCCAGTCTTCTTTGTCTTAGTGCGCATATTTTGAATCACTAAGACGGGTTTTTTTCTCGGTCGGTTGCGTCAGGTTTGCCGCAGAGTGGATAGCCCTTAAGGCTGAGAGGATTTTGATTTATCTTGGAGTCAGGATGGGGTAAGGTAGCATGCTTCGAGGGAGGTGTCGCACGTGTTTGAGCAGCAGTACGATGAGGAGATGAGCGCCGAGATCAGGCGTCTTGAGGCGAGCGCGCGGGCGGCGCGTGCCGGGCACCCCGAATGGGAGAACGCCTGTGTCGCGTGTGGCTGTCGTCTGGCGGGAACCGAGGAACGCTGCGCCCCGTGCGGCGGGAACTGACCGTGCACCAGGACGCGGGGCGCCCCGCCGACCCCCTTAAGTACCTTGCCGGCTACCCCGACAGGATCCTGCACGAGGTCGGCCTGCTCATTGCCGAGGGGCGTCTGGGGCAGCTGCTCACCCGGCGTTACTCGGCGGCGCACGCGATCCGCACCGATCGCGCCCTCTACGATTACGCCGTCCGGCTCAAAAACGACTACCTGCGCAGCTGCGGGCCGGTCAGCAGGGTGCTCTACGACAGCCGGATCACCCTCGAGCGCCAGGCGCTCGGGTTGCACCGCTACCAAAGCCTGGTCCAGGGCTCCAGGCTCAAGACCAAAAACGAGATCCGCATCGCCTCGCTTTTCAAGACCGCGCCCCTCGAGTTTCTCCGTATGATCGTGGTCCACGAGCTGGCCCACTTCAAGGAGCGCGACCACAACAAGGCCTTCTACCAACTCTGCGAGCACATGGAACCCGACTACCACCAGCTCGAGTTCGACCTGCGGCTCTATCTGACCCTGCTGGACCGGGGGGAAACGCTGTACGGCACGGCTCCCGCGGGGGCCGCAGCCTTGTCCGACTGACAACCTACAAGGAGGAACCATGGAGAAAACTGTCGTCATCACCGGTGCCACATCCGGTTTCGGAGCGGCCTGCGCCCGTGCCTTCGCGAACCTCGGCTGCCGGCTCGTCCTGACCGGGCGGCGCAGCGAATTGCTGGAGCAGGCCAAAAAGGAGCTCTCGGCGCTCTGCCCCGTACATACGATCACCCTCGACGTCCGCGACCGCCAGGCCGTTGAGGCGGCCTTCGCAGCACTCCCCCCGGAATTCGCCGAGGTCGACCTTTTGGTGAACAACGCCGGGCTCGCCCTCGGGCTCGAGCCTGCGCAGCGCGCCTCGCTGGACGACTGGGACACCATGGTGGACACCAACGTAAAGGGGGTCATGTACTGCACGAGGGCCCTTTTGCCCGGGATGGTGACGCGCAACCGGGGCCAGGTGGTGAACATCGGGTCGGTGGCCGGCAGCTGGCCCTATCCGGGCGGCAACGTTTACGGGGCGACCAAGGCCTTCGTGGAACAGTTCTCGCGCAACCTGCGCGCCGACCTCTTGGGGACCGCGGTGCGGGTTACCAACATCGCCCCCGGCATGGCCGAGACCGAGTTTTCCAAGGTCCGCTTCAAAGGTGACGAGGAGCGGGCCCACCAGGTCTACCTGGGGACCGAGGCGCTGCTTCCCGAGGACATCGCCGAGATCGTGGTCTGGGTCTCCACGCTTCCCACCCGGGTCAACATCAACACCCTCGAGGTGATGTCCGTGAACCAGTCCTGGGGCCCCTTCGCGGTGCACCGCATCCAATCCTAACCCGTTGCTGCTCGCCGGGCCCCCTTTTTCGGGGGCCCGGCACACAAGCCTCCGGCAGCGCCGCCCGAGGCGCTCCCGCCCCCGTCTCCTCCACCTCCGGAGCAGGCGGCCCTCGCCCCTTTCCGCCTGACCTGTCCTCCCCGTAATTAATGAACCGATTTACGGTTCCGGTTTCCCGCGCCTCGGGCCGCGCCTTTTTTCCAGCAGAATCAGCTATTGCCAGGGTGGCCCCTCCTGTAGCAAAATGTGCATGTCTACATGAAAAAATAAGCAGTGTGCGTTGCTCCTGTATGACTATCGGGTAAAGTTATGGTTGGGCCGGGAGGTTTCAGGCCGTTTCCGCGACCCGGTGCGTCCGGGTCTCAGTGTAAGGAGCCCATCATGCCGAAGATTTCCTATAGCTGTTCCGTCGCCGCCGCCCTCGATACGGTGTGGAAACTTATGATCGAGAAGGTGGAGCAACCCCAAAGCTACCTCCCGGGGGTGATCCATTCCCGCATCCTGCAACACTACGGTAACGGGGTGCTGCGCGAGGTGAAGCGCGACGGGATGCTGATCAAGGAGAAGGTGGTGATCGACCGGACCCATGGCGAGATCCACTATTTCCTCCTGGAACATCCCGGTTTCAGCGGCCGGGTGGTGAACCGCGTGGTCGCCTCGGCCGCCCAGAACCCGGCAGCCCCGCAGCTTTTGACCATCGAGCTCGACTGGACCCCCAAGGACGAGGAGGCCGAACGCCAGCTCGCAAACGAGCTCCCCGCACAGGTGCAAAGAGAGGTGCTGATGCTCAAGGAACGGGCCGAGTCCCTGGAACAGGAAGATTCCGAGCCGATCACCACCCCCTATGCCTTCGGGATGACGGTGGCGCTCCCCTTCGCCGACGCGGTACGCCGGGTCCAGGAGGAGTTGCAGAAAGAGGGTTTCGGCATCATCTCGCAGATCGACATCACCCAGAAGTTCCGCGAGAAGCTGCACAAGGAGTTTCGCAACTACCTCATCCTCGGGGCCTGCAACCCGGGGCTCTCCTACCAGGCCTTCGGGATCGAGCTCAACATAGGGACCCTGCTCCCCTGCAACGTGGCCATCTACGCCGTCTCCGACTCGCGCACGGTCGTGATGGCCATGGACCCCGTCGCCGCGCTCTCCCTGGTCGGCAACCCGCAACTCACCGAACTCGCCCATGCCGTGCAGCAGAGCATGAAGCGGGCGGTCTCCGCCTTGTAGCGGCTCCGCGGGGGAGCGCGCTTTGCCGCGTCATTTCCCAAACTGCAGCGCATCGGGTGGTACCGCGTGCCCGGGTAGAAAGGGGGTGGATATGGACGTCATCGATCAGGCACTGCAACTGGAGGCCGACGGCAGGGACTACTACGAGCGCCTGGCAGCCGAAACCGACTCTCGCGAGCTTAAGACCCTCTTCACGCTCCTGGCCCAGGCCGAGCAGACGCACTACGATGCGCTCAAGGAGCGCCGGGTCGAGCTTTTGACGGGGAAGGAAAGTGTGGCCGAGCAGGCCCGGAACATCTTCCAGACCTTGCTGGCCCAGCGGGAGCTGGACCGCGAGCTGGCAGCCCCTCCCGATCACGACGCCTACCGGTTGGCGATCCGCGCCGAGGAGGAGTCCATCGCCTACTACAACCGGGCGGCCGAAGAGCAAGGCTCGCCCGAAGTGAGGGAGCTGCTGCTCAACCTGGCCGCCGAGGAAAAGCTGCATCTCAACATCATCGAGAATATCTGCGAATTCGTCGAATCACCCGAGTACTTTCTCGAGTGGTGCGAATTCGGCAACCTGAAGGAGCTCTGAGCGTGATGATCGGTATCAAGCGGATCTACGACCCGGCCGAGGAGGCCGACGGCAGGCGCATCCTGGTGGACCGGCTCTGGCCCCGCGGTCTCTCCAAGGACAAGGCACACATCGACGACTGGCTCAAGGAGATAGCCCCCAGCGACGAACTGCGCCACTTCTTCGGCCACGACCCGCAGCGCTGGCCCGAGTTCAGGGAGCGCTACCGCCAGGAGCTTACGGCCCACCGTGAGGAACTCGACAGGCTGCGGGAGTTGGCTGCCGGGGGGCGGGTCACCCTGGTCTACGCCGCACGGGACATCGAGCACAACAACGCCGTAGTGCTCAAAGAACTGTTGCTGGAATAATCCCCGCTTTCTCCCCTTCCGGGTGTGCGAGCTGCGCCTGGCATCTGGCAGCTGCAGATCGGCACCCACACGGTTTTCCCCACACCGCCAGGCGAGTGCACTACCTGTAAGAGAGAGGATTGGTGGTATCATGTATCTGATATGGTGACGTGCCGTTTATGACTGGCAACCTCGCGGTGCAGGGTACGCACGATCTGTAAAACACAGGGCGCTCGATCCTCATAGCACCATCAGCAGCAGTTTCGAGAAGGAAACAAGCCTGAAGGCAACAGCCTCTGTGACAAAACAACCAAGATCCGGTCCTTAAGCTGCTCACGTTTTGTGACTGGACCGGTCGGGAGGATCAATCATGGGACAGAATCTGGCAAACAAAATCCTGGCCAGCCACCTCGTTGAGGGAAAACTGATACCCGGGCAGCCGATCGCCATCAAGATCGACCACACGCTCCTGCAGGACGCCACCGGCACCATGGCGATGCTGGAGTTCATCGCGACCGAAGTGCCACGGGTCAAGGTCGACCTCGCAGCGCAGTACGTCGACCACAACCTCCTGCAGACCGACAACAAGAACGCCGACGACCATGCCTTCTTGGCCAGTTGCGCCCAGAAGTTCGGCATCTACCTCTCAAAGCCGGGTAACGGCGTCTCGCACCAGGTGCAACTCGAGCGCTTCGGGGTCCCGGGGACCACGCTTCTGGGCGCCGACTCGCACACCCCGACTGCCGCGGGGCTCGGGCAGCTGGCGATCGGCGCCGGCGGGCTCGACGTGGCGCTCGCCATGGCCGGGCACCCCTTCCACCTCACCTGCCCGCGCATCTGGGGGATCAGGCTGACCGGCGCCCTGCGCCCCTGGGTCTCCGGGAAGGACGTGATCCTCGAGATGCTCAGGCGGCACAGCGTGAAGGGCGGGGTGGGGCGGATTATCGAGTACTACGGTCCAGGCGTCGCCACCCTGTCGGCCACCGACCGCGCCACCATCGGCAACATGGGGGCGGAACTGGGCGCCACCACCACCATCTTCCCCAGCGACCAGCGCACCCGCGAGTTCCTGGAGGCGCAGGGGAGGGGAGAGTGCTGGCGGGAGCTCGCCGCCGACCCCGACGCGACCTACGACGACCATGACGAGATCGATCTCTCCCAGGTGGAGCCGCTCATCGCCTGCCCCTCCTCGCCCGACAACGTGGTGCGGGTGGCCGAGATCGAGGGGCTCAAGGTGGACCAGGTGATCGTGGGGAGCTCGGTGAACTCCTCCTTTCGTGACCTGATGACGGTCTGCCGCATCCTCGAGGGGAGGCGCATCGCCCCCGGGCTCTCCTTCCACATCAACCCGGGGAGCCGGCAGGTGCTGGAGAACGTCGTGGACAAAGGCGGACTCATGATGCTCCTTCTGGCGGGGGCCCAGGTGCACCAGCCCGGCTGCCTCGGGTGCATCGGGATGGGGCAGGCGCCGGGTACCAACCAGGTCTCCCTGCGCACCTTCCCGCGCAACTTCCCCGGGCGCAGCGGTACCAAGGAGGACCGGGTCTACCTCTGCTCCCCCGAGACCGCAGCCGCGGCCGGGGTCTTCGGCGTGGTGACCGATCCGCGCAAGCTGGGGGACCTGCTCACCTGGCCGGCGGTGCAGAACCCCGAGCGCTACCTGGTCGATGACTCGGGGATCCAGGCGCCTCCCGAGGAGGGCTCGCAGGTCGAGATCGTCACCGGCCCGAACATCGTGCCGTTCCCCGCTTTCGATGCGCTCCCCGACCAGCTCGACCTCGAGGTGATGATCAAGGTGGGGGACAACATCTCCACCGACACCATCATGCCGGCCGGCAACAAGGTGCTCCCCTTCAGGAGCAACATCCCGGCCATCAGCACGTTTGTCTTTGAGCAGGTCGACCCGGAATTCTCCGAGCGGGCCAAGGCCAAGGGGGACGGCGCCGTGGTGGCCGGCGAGAACTACGGCCAGGGTTCCTCGCGGGAACACGCGGCCCTCGCACCGCGCTACCTCGGCATCCGCGCCAAGTTCGCCAAGGGGTTCGCCCGGATCCACCGCGCCAACCTGATCAACTTCGGGATCCTGCCGCTTACCTTCAAAAACCCCGGGGACTACGACCGCCTGAACCGCGGCGACCGGCTGCGCATCTCCGGGTTGCGCGAACAGGTTGCCTCGGGTGGGGTGGAGCTTACCTGGCAGGTAGCTTCCGGCGGCGAGGTGGTGACCCTGTTAAACGCGAGCGAACGCGAGCGTGCCGAGCTTTTGGCGGGGGGGCTCTTGAACAAGGTCCGGGAGGAAAGCCATGGACGATAGCCTGAAAGGGGTGCTTCCCGACGAGGAACTGCTGCGCTTTTACGAGCAGATGGTCTTGTGCCGCGAGTTCGAAGAGAGCTGCGCCGAGCAGTACGCCAAGGGGGAGATCACCGGCTTTTTGCACCTGTACTCCGGGCAGGAGGCTGTGGCGGTCGGTTGCACCGCGGCCCTTGAGCAGAAAGACTACATCCTCTCCGCCTACCGCGACCACGCACAGGCCATCGTGCGCGGGGCCGACCCCAACCGCGTCATGGCCGAACTGTTCGGGCGGGCCACCGGGATCTGCAAGGGGAAGGGGGGCTCCATGCACCTCTTCTCCCCAGAGCACAACTTCATGGGTGGCTACGCCATCGTGGGCGGGCAGTTCCCCATCGCCGTGGGGCTTGCCTTCGCCTCCGCGGTGCGCCGCGAAGACCGGGTCACCGTCTGCTTCTTCGGCGACGGTGCCATGAACCAGGGGACCTTCCACGAGTCGCTCAACTGGGCGAGGCTTTGGGAGCTCCCGGTCCTCTTCGTCTGCGAGAACAACTTCTACGGCATCGGTACCGAGGTGCACCGCGCCTCGGCCGAGGCTGTCCTGCACCGGCGCACCTGCGGCTACGACATCCCGAGCGAAAAGGTGGACGGCATGGACGTGATCGCCATGTACCAGGCGACCAAAAGGGCCGCCGCCTGGGTGAGGGAGCGCCAGCGCCCCTACTTCATCGAGGCGGTCACCTACCGCTTCCGGGGGCACTCCATGGCCGACCCCGCCAAGTACCGCAGCTCCTCCGAGCACGAGATCTGGAAGAGCCGCGACCCGATCCCCAACCTGGCGCGGCGCCTGGTGGCAGAGGGGATCGCCGGCGAGGTGCTTTTGGAGGAGGTCCACAGCCGCTGCGTGGCCCAGGTCCAGGAGGCGGTCCGCTTCGCCTCCGAATCCCCCTGGCCCGACGACCAGGAGATCTGGGAGGATATCTATGTCTGATTTAAATTTGTCATTAAAAGTGGGTTTCGATCCGTTCGTATGATGTCATGCATGTGCACTAACCATTCGTAATTGTTGAGTAGTTTAGCATTTGATGTTAATGTGTTTTTCGTGCCCTACCAGCAAAATCACCCACAGTCAGGGTAAAAGAGGTTGTTTGGAGGTTGCTTGAAGGACGGAGCAACCCTGGTATGGCCGGAGGACATTATGAAGTTTACCGACATGATGATCAGGAATCTGAAGCCCCAGGAGAAGAAGTTTTACCAGAGGGAGGGAGCGGATTCGCGATCTGCGTCTACCCCTCGGGGGTAAAGAGCTGGTACTTCATCTACACCATCGACGGAGCCAGGAGGTATATTGCGTTGGGCAACTACCCTGCGGTTTCCCTCGGTGATGCCAAGGCAAGTACCATAAGTTGTGGGAGGTGTGGAAGGGAGGGAAGGACCTTGGGGAAAAACCGCCCCGCGAGGTCGCGCCGACGGTCAGGCATTTGGCGGAGGAATACCTTGTCAAGCCATTAAAGGACAGTGGAGGTGGCCGGCGCGCCCCGCTCGTGGTTCTTTTCGCCGCTTCGTTCCCTGACCTGGACGTCAGAATACTGTTCGCTGCTAATCCTCACATTTATCGTCGATGAGGGGCTTTTGAGCAGCCTTGTCGAGATACATCAACTCGTCACTCTGCTTTAGTGCAGCTCCCACCTGATCCTTCCCTTGCGCGCAGGCCACGCCGAACGCGATGCTCAGCTTCCCTCCGGTCATCTCGGGGGAACGCCTGATCCTTTCCACCGCTTCTTTCGTTACCTCCAGGCTCGCTCCAGGTAGCAGGATGGCGAATTCGTCCCCGCCGATCCGCGCCACCACCTCGTCAGACCTAAAGGCCCGCTGGATGACCCGCGCCGCCAGACGGATCAGCTCGTCGCCCGCTTCGTGCCCCCGGGTGTCGTTGACCATCTTGAGCCCGTTCACGTCGGCCATCACGATGCAGAGCGGCAATCTCCTCCCCTGGGCCAGGTGCTCCAACTCTGCTTCGAAGAAAGCCCGGTTGTAAAGGCCGGTTAGGATGTCGTGGGTGCTGTCGTGGCGCAGGGTTACCTCCACTTCCTTGCGGCTGGTGATGTCGTGGGCGATGCCTATGATGCCGATCACGATCCCCTTGTCGCCGAAGATCGGGGTCTCGATCTTTTCGAGGTAGCGCATTTTACCCGCTGCGTCCACAGTTGCCTCCTCAAAGTAGCGGCGCCTGCCGGCCGCCATGACTTCGCGGGAGTCCCTTTCGTACTTCTCGGCCAACTCCGGCGGGTAGATGTCGCGGTCGCTTTTGCCGATCATTTCCTCGGGGGGCACCAGGAAGGCGCTGGAGAATGGCTGGTTCACCGCTACGTACCTGCCGTCACGGTCCTTGAGCCAGGCGATGTTGGGGATGTTGTCGAGGATGGCCTGCTGCTGCCCGATCACCTCGCTGATGCGCTCCTCGGCCAGCTTGCGCTCGGTGATGTCCTCCATGGCCAGAAGGATGATGTGCGAGCCGATGTTCTCCCGAAAGATCTGGCGCGCGTTCAGGAGGATGATCTTGCGGCCGATCTCCTGAAAGTCGTGCTCGACCTCGTAGCCGTTGAACACCGTGTCCTTGGGAAGGATCTCCTCGAAGAGCACCCGCAGCTTTGGGATGTCCCACTGCCGGTTGCCCAGGTCGTAGATGAAATTCCCGATGGTCTCCTCGCGGGTCACCTGGAAGGTGTCGTAAAAGCTGTGGTTCGCTGTGAGGATGCGCAGCTGCGAGTCGAGCACCACCAGCGGCTCGCGCACGGTCTCTACGATGTTCTCGGCGTACTCCCGCGCCTCCTGGACCTCGGCCTCAAGCTTCTTGCGCTCGGTGACGTCCCGCATGATCCCGATGGCGTGCCAGGCCCCGCGCAGCATGAGAGCGGAGACTGAGAGCTCTAGCGCGAACTCGCTGCCGTCCGTGCGGCGCGCCGGGAGCTCGGTCAGGGTGCCGATGAGCGGTCCGGTTCCGTCCTTGCTGAACAGGTCGAAGCCGGTCTGGTGGGCCTCCTTGAGCCGCTCGGGGAGGAAGAATCGGTGGAAGTCGCTGCCGTTCACCTCGGAGGCGTCGCAGCCGAACATCCTCTCGCAGGCTGAGTTGCAGAAGGTGACCACTCCCGTGTGGTCCAACATGACGATGGCATCTACGGCGATATCTGCCAGCCGGTACATCAGCTCCTCGCTATCCCTCAAGGTCGACCCGGCCTGTTCCGGCGCGGGCAGCTCCGCCTGCCTCGGTGCTCCGGGGGCCTCGGCCAAATCCCTCGCCTCGCGCAGTTCGGCGTTCTGCATCTCCAGTTCCACCAGGCGCAGCAGTTCCGTTTCCTTAGCAAAGGAGGCTTCCTGGCGCTCGGCCTCCCACGGTTTTGGGGAATGCTGGAGCGGATGCCTGCCGTTATCGGCCTGATCCTTGTCCCGATGACTTGCCATGTGTAGTGCCCTTATTCGATCGTTACCCGACGTTGCCTTCAGGTGGCGCAGCACCGGCTCATGCTACCCGGCCTGCGTCAACTCAGGGATGGATAGCGCAACTAACATGCCAGAGCGGGAGAAGCCGAGCCAGCGGAGCCAATGGCCCGAAAGGATGGGCTTTAATGGGGGAGGGCGGCTGGATCGGCGGGTGAAAGCCGCGTGCGGAATCCGTCACGCGAGGTGGTGCCGTCACATATGACGGTTATGCACCGGATGACGGTTACCACGGGCGGCTTCCCCGCCGCGCAGGCCCCCCGTACCCAAGGTAGCTAACGAATACGACAGGTTGTCGGCTCGGCATCCCCTGGCACGTAACCTGCTCAGGTTCTCCCTAGCTGAACCTGACTGGCAACGGTCCTTACAACAATGCAAAAGGAGCACTCAATGAAAACATCATCGATAGTTTCCCTGATAACGGTTCTGGCGGCAGGTCTCACGTTGTCGGGCTGCATCTTCCCCTATTGGTACGACGACGGCGGGCGAGGCGGCGGGTACCACGACGGCGGCGGGCGTGGCGGCGGCGGACACCACGACGGCGGCGGACGCCGCTAGCGGTCGACGTCCACCAAGGAGGATTCTCTCCGGGAGTTTTACCATGTGCCTGAGACTGCTTGTCATTCTTATTCTAGTTTGTCTGCCCCTGCCGGGGCACGCTGCGGACCCCGAGTATGGTTATCCGATCACGGGTTCCTACGAGGCGACCATCCTGGGGACCCCGCCGGCGCTGATGCCCGAGTTGCCTGCGCGGATACCGCTTCGGCAGCTCGTGCTGAAGGTGCTGCCCGATCGAAAGACCCCTGCGGTGTTCTTCTACAACGACGGGCTGCGCTGCACCCTGGCCTATCAGAAAAAGAAGGCGCCGCTGGTATTCCTGATCGCCGGGGCCGGCTCCAACGACCGTTCCTTCAAGCTGATGACCATGATGCGGGCACTCTACGCCGCCGGCTTCCACGTCATCACCCTGCCGTCCACCACCCACGCCAATTTCATCATCTCGGCTTCCCGGGGAGGCGTGCCGGGCGACCTTACCGAAGACGCGGCGGATATGTACCGCGCCATGCAGATCGCCTGGGAAAAGGTGTCCGGCGACATCGAGGTCTCCGACTTCTACCTGGGCGGCTACAGCCTGGGAGCTGCCCAGGCTGCCTTCGTGGCCAAGTTGGACGAGGAGAGCCGGGTCTTCAACTTCAAAAAGGTTCTGCTGATCAACCCGCCGGTCAGCCTCTACAGCTCGGTGACCCGGATCGAGGAGATGCTGAAGCAGATTCCCGGCGGGCCCAAGAAGCAGGGGGTCTTCTTCAACAGGATGCTTTCCCGGTTCAGCGAGTTCTACAGCTACGGGAACTACGTCGCCATCAACGACGACTTCCTCTACGCGATCTACCAGGAGAAGCTGTTTTCCCGCGAGGAGACGGCGGGGCTCATCGGGCTCACCTTCCGCATCAACCTGGCCGGCATGATCTTCGCCTCGGACGTGATCACCAACAGCGGCTACGTGGTGCCCAAAAACCGGGTGCTCAAGCCCGATGACTCGCTCTCCGACTACTTCCTAGTCTCCACCCACCTGAGCTTCTACGAATACCTGAACGAGTACCTCTACCCCTATTTCGCGAAGCAGCAGCCGGGGCTTACCAAGGAGGCGTTCATCGAGTCGCTCAGCCTGAAAAGCATCGAGGGGTACCTGAAGTCCTCCGGGAAGTTCGGCGTGATGACCAACGAGAACGATTTCATCCTCACCAAGGCGGAGCTGGACTACCTGCGGGTCGTGTTCGAGGGGCGCATCACCGTCTACCCGCGCGGCGGCCACCTGGGGAACCTGGAATACCGGGACAACCTGGCCCGCCTGGTCGGGTTCTTCAAGGAAGCGGAGGTGCAGCCATGAGACGAGATATGCTGCGCCTGTTAGCTGTCCTTACCCTGGGGCTCTCCCTGGCCGGGTGCGCCAGTACCCGCGAGGCGAGCCTGGCGGAAGTGCGCCCCTGGCACTCGATCAAGGAATTCCGCGATCAGCGCATGGCAGACGTGGCTGATCCCTGGGAAGGGTTCAACCGGAGCATGTACCGGTTCAACTTCAACCTAGACCGCTACCTGCTCCTCCCGGTGGTGGAAGGCTACGAGTACCTGACCCCCCGCTTCGTCCAAAAGCGGGTCTCCGGCATCTTCAACAACCTAAGCGAGCTGCGTAACCTGACCAACAGCATCTTCCAGCTCAAGGGGACCGAGTCGGCGACCACCCTGGGGCGCTTTCTCACCAACAGCACTCTGGGGCTGGCGGGCATGTTCGATCCCGCCACCTCGTTCGGCCTGGCCCGCCGCGACCAGGACTTCGGCAAGACGCTGGGGTACTGGGGGGCGGCTTCCGGCCCCTACCTGGTGCTCCCCTTCTTCGGCCCTTCCTCGGTGCGCGACACGGCGGGGCTGGCCGTGGATAGCGGCATCACCTACGGGATCTATACGGTGGTCGACCCCTTTGCCGCAACCGGCAACAGCCTCGCCTACAGCGCGGGATTGACCGCCCTTGAAGGGGTAGACATGCGGCACCAGCAGAGCTTTCGCTACTACGAAAGCGGCTACCCGTTCGAGTACTATATGGTCCGCTTCCTCTACCATGAAAAACGCGAGATAGAGACGGGCAAGGCGCTCCCGGCCGAGCCGGACCCCTGAAGAGGCGTAGCTCGAATGGCTTTATCGGAAATTTGGTGGGTGGTGCTGGCTTTAGTAGGGCGCGCGTGGCTGTGGGGGTCCTCAGCCCGCGCGCATGGTACGTCCCGCCACTAGGTTCCTCCCGGTTAGCGGAATTCTCCCGCAAGCAGCGCTCATCGGAAAAGGATTTCATCGTACTACCGGCAACTGTCGTAGTATCCCCCGTCTTCCCCTCCGGCTGCGATCGTTTGTTCGCGCGCGGGGCCCCGTTTTGGTTCATGTCGGGGCGGCCGGTATCGGTTAATCCCTTGCGCAGTTCGGCGCGGGCCTGTTTGGCCAGGGTCGAGTAACTGGAGCGGATGTGGTCCAGTTCGTGCTCCTCCAGCTCCTCCAGGTCCAGGAGTGCGTTGTGCGCAACCCTCGTGGGCGCGGATCAGCTCGTCAAGCTTGATCTGCACCGCCTCGGAATCGCGGTTCTGGGTGTTCTGGATCAGGAAGACCATCAGGAAGGTGACGATCGTGGTTCACGTGTTGATCAGTTTGCCAGGTGTCGGAAAAACCAAAGATCGGGCCGGTCACAATCCAGATGAGGATGACCGCGCGCGAGCGCCTTTGCGAAGCTGGTGAACCATGAGGTGCTTTTTCCAGGTTTCATGCCGGTCTCTCCTTGTCGTCGGCTCATTTCACAGGGGCCGGCGTAGCGAACTATTTGATCTTCAGTATGGCGTCGCGCAGGTTGCTCCTGACTTCGTTCCACACCCGGTCGGTTCCTTCCTTCATATCCTCCCACTCGTCCTCGCCTGCCGCAGAGATTCCCTGCAGCTTTTGCGCGGCCTGGTCCCGCTTCGTTTTGAGCGCGGCTATCGCCTTGGAGTAGCCCTCGCCCGAGTCGGGCGTGGCACTTAAGGCCTTGTCCTGCAACTGCTCGATCTGGTTATCCCATTCGACCAACTGGGCGGATAGTTTTTCGACGTATTCGTCTCGCTTTTTCATGTGCAATCTCCTTTGGCCGGACGCAGCTCGCCCCTACAAAGATGATAATTCGTAGGGGCGAGCCGTGTCTGCATTATCGTGCGGTGCGTGAGGGCGAACGGTTGCCGGGCACCCGGTTCCCGCACCCGTGTACCACCGCCCCGGTTGCCGGTTCGGATCCCGTTATCTGTCGTGCCCCTGGCCGCGTTCCTGACCGCCGCCCTGCTCGCGCTCCTGTCCCCCGCCACCTTGCTGTCTTTCGTGGCCCTGCGGAGCCTGTTGCCGCTGTTGCTGAGGCGGAGCCTGCTGCTGGCGCTGTTGCTGTTGCTGCGCAGGAGCCTGCTCCCTCTGCTGGTACTGCTGGGCTGGAGCCTGCTGCTGGCGTTGAGCGCCGGCAGAGCCCTGCTGCCGCGCGTCCGGATGCTGGTTGTTCTGCTGCTGCGGGCGGGCCTGGGGCCTTTCCTGTTTGCCGCGCTCGGCTGCGGGCGCCTTGCGTTCGATCTGCTGGACATGCTGGCGTACTGCCTTGTCGCGCGGCTGGTAGCGGTACTGCTGGCTGTGCAGCTGGTGCTGCTGCTCGACGCGGGGGTAACGGTCGCCGGAATACTGACGCTGGTAGGTGGGCAGCGGAGCGGGCCTCGGTGCGGAGCCGCGCTTCCAGTGATCCCAGCCGCTGCGGCGCTGTTCCCAGTCACGGCCCCAGTGCTGGCCCCAGCGCGGCGGCGCATTGGACTGCCAGCCGCGGAAGTAGGTCGGGGGCTGGCGGTAGTAGCTCACCGGGACGCGCAGGACGTACGCTGGCACGGACATCGGGTCCACGAAACCCCAGGGTCCGTTGTACCAGGTGCTCGCGTACCAGTTGTCGTTCTGGAACACCCAGTACATGCCGTCGTAGAAGAAGTAGTTGCCGGAAACGCGCGGCGCGTAATAGACGGGGTAGCCCGGTATCGGTGACAGGTCCGGGTAGAGCGGCAGGTTGATCCCGATGCTCACGTTGGGCAACCCGATACCGATGCCGACACTGACCCCTGCCACGGCGCTGTGCGCCGTTATCATCACTAGGCATACTGCGATAATTCCGTGACGTAGTTTGCGCATGCTGTCCTCCTTGTCTTGCCTGTTCGAATTCGCCTATCCCCGCGACCCAAAGGACCCCAAGCACTCAAGAGGCACCAGAGGTCTCAAGTCTTCAGAAGTCCCCGGAGACGGTGTTAGCGTCCGTGCCCCTCGTGTTTGTCACGCCCTTCGTGCCGGTCCTGGCCGTAGTGGTTGCCGTTGTCGTGCTTCTTGTGGTGCTTCTTTTTGTAATGCCGGGGCTCCTTCTCGATGTAGACCCTGCGCTCGTCCTGGACATAATAAGGGCGGCCGGCGTCGACCTGGACTGAGACACCCGGAGGCGCCGGCAGGTAGCCGTTGATCTGGACTGCCACATTGGCGGCGTGGGCGGATCCCGGACCGAAGCTTAGGCTAAGTGCCGTGATTAAAAGCGTGGGTACCAACAATTTGATGCGCATGGGTTGCTCCTTTTCGACTGACAGTTTTTACGTTCACTTCACAACCTGAGGTTTCGTAGGCTACCCCTCACATTCCACGTTGCGTGCCAAGGCGACAACTCAATCGCAGTGGTGGTCAACCTGCCGATATATCGAGACCAGCCGGAATTTCAGACGGGGAAGGGGAGGATTGCCGCCGCAGCGGGCCGTCATATGCGACGGAGCCGCCAGATGCCACGGCCGCAGGATCGCCATCCAAGCGCTGCCGGCTTCTCCTGTTAGTCGTCGCTCCACCAGAAGCTTCAAACTCCATGCTGTCTTCCGGTAAGTGGGCTGCAGCTGTTGCTCCGGAGGCAGTTAGTGCCGCTGCTACAATCGCAGCGGTGACTCCTGGCCCTCTCACAGGCTGCCCTGAGGTCCGTTGTCACGTGTACCCTCAACCCGTTGCGGATACGTATCATATGATGGCTCTGGTTACGGTTTTCTCCCTCCACTGCGGCACCCTTCGGGCGATTCTCTCCGAGTATCGGCGGCTTGCAGCCCGCTCTCATGCCTTTTTTCCACGGCACGTTAATTGCGAGTCTGAACTTGTTGGAATAGACCAAGTACAGGTTACTTCATCTGTCTTAGTCAGGAATATAGGCCATAAGGCATAGTTGCTGCCAAGACAAAACAGTACACCTTTCAAAGATATTATTCAGCAAATTCGGGAAATATAGCAATGTCAGAGTCTGCAAGGAACCGATCTCTATCCGCATTATTTGACGGTGTTGCGACATATTCAGGTGTACTTTGCAGATAATGAGGTATAGCCTCATTCAATGGGCGATGTTTCAGATTGTTTGTCTGAAGCTGTTATTCCCGGAAAAGAGAGAAAATAATGGAAAGTAATATCGACACGACTCAGTCATCTGCCCTTGAGGTGCACCAGAGCGAGCTGGAGATGCAGAACCTGGAGCTGCTGCGGACCCAGCAGGAGCTGGAGAACCAGCAGATCGAACTGGAACTGCAAAACGACGAGCTGCACCGGGCCCAGGAACAGCTGGAGACGCAAAAGGTCGAGCTGGAATTGCAAAACGACGAACTGCTGCAGGCCCAGGAACAGCTGGAAGTGCAGAAGATCGAACTGGAACGGCAAAACGAGGAGCTGCTCCGGGTGCAGGGCGAGCTGGAGCTCTCCCGCAACCGGTTTGCCGAGTTCTACGAACTGGCGCCGGTCGGCTACTTCACCTTCGACCCCGCCGGAAGGATCCGTGAAGCGAACCTCGCCGCAGCGCAGCTGGTGGGGAGCAAGCCTCAGCTTTTGGCCGGTACACCCTTCGACAGTCTCGTGGCGGGGGAGCAGGGGAAGGAGATCTTCGCCGGGCACCTGGCCACGGTGCTGCACGAGGAAGGGGTGCAGCGCTGCGACCTGATGCTGGCGGGGAAAAACGACAGGCAGCTCTACGGCCAGCTGCAGAGCATCTGGATCGCGGAGGGCGCAGGCAAGGATGGCTACGTGCTCTGTTCGGTGGTGGACGGCACCATGGCCAGGAAGCTGGAGCACGAGATCCAGGAGGCCCGGAAATACGCCGAGAGCATCGTTGATACGGTCCACAAGCCCCTGGTGGTCCTTAGCCCGGAATTGAAGATCCTCAGCGTCAACTTCAGCTTCTACGAAACCTTCCGGACCACACCCGAGGAAACCCTCGGCTGCTTCATCTACGACCTGGGCAACGGCCAGTGGGACATCCCGGCGCTTCGGGTGCTCTTCGAGGACATCCTCCCCAACGAGAGCGCCTTCAACGGCTACGAGGTAGACCACGTGTTTCCCGGCATCGGCCGCAAGGTCATGCAGCTGAACGCCCGTGAGATCCGTCGGGAGAACATCGGGTCGCACATCATCCTGGTGGCGATGGACGACATCACCGCACGCCGGGAGGCCGAAGAGGCCCTTCTCAAGGCGGGGGCGCTGCAAAACGCCATATTCGATTCGGCCAGCTTCTCCTGCATCGCGACCGACGCCAAGGGGGTGATCCAGATCTTCAACGTCGGCGCCGAACGCATGCTGGGGTACAGCGCCGCCGAGGTGCAGAACTTCATAACGCCGGTCGACATCTTCGACTCCCAGGAAGTGCTCACGCGCGCCCAGGCGCTCAGCGCGGAACTGGGCACACCCATCACCCCAGGGGTCGAGGCCTTGACCTTCAAGGCTTCCCGCGGCATAGAGGACATCTATGAACTTACCTACGTCAGGAAGGACGGCAGCCGCTTTCCTGGTGTGGTGTCCATCTCGGCACTGCGCGACCCGCAGGCTGCCATCATCGGCTACCTGTTGATCGGCACCGACAACACGGTGCGCAACCGGATCGAGACCGAGCAGATGCAGCTGAGCCAGCGCCTGCGGGACCACCAGTTCTACACCCGCTCCCTCTTCGAGGCCAACGTCGACGCCAGCATGACCACCGACCCCTGCGGCATCATAACCGACGTCAACAAGCAGATGGAGGCGCTCACCGACTGCACCCGCGACGAGTTGATCGGCGCCCCCTTCAGGAACTACTTCACCGAGCCGGAGCGGGCCGAGAGCGGCATCAAGCTGGTGCTGGACGAGCGCAAGATCACCGACTTCGAGCTCACCGTACGCACCCGGGACGGCCGGGAGACCGTGGTCTCCCTGAACGCGACCACCTTTTACGACCGGGACCGCAAGCTGCAGGGGGTGTTCGCCGCAGCCCGCGACGTCACCGAGCGCAAGCGGCTGGACCAGGTGCTCCAGGAGAAGAACCTGGAACTGGAGAACGCCCGGGCCGTGGCGGAAAAGACCAGCCTCACCAAGAGCGATTTCCTGGCCAACATGAGCCACGAGCTGCGCACCCCGCTCAACTCGGTGATCGGCTTCTCCGAGGTGCTGCAGGACCAGCTCTTCGGGGCGATCAACGACAAGCAGCAGGAATACGTGAACAACATCATCACCAGCGGCCGCCACCTGCTCTCCCTCATCAACGACATCCTGGACCTCTCCAAGGTGGAGTCGGGCAAGATGGGGCTCGACCTGAGCACCTTTTCGCTCAGGGAGGCCCTGGACGCCTCGCTGAAGATCCTCAGGGAGCGGGCCGTCAAGGCGGGCCTTTCCCTGGAGCTGGACCTGGCCCCCGAGGCCGAGCTGCTCATCAAGGCGGACTCGCGCAAACTGAAGCAGATCCTCTTCAACCTGCTGTCCAACGCGGTAAAGTTCACCCCGACCGCGGGGAGCGTCACGGTGAGCGCGCGCAGGGACGGTGCTTTCATCGAGATAACGGTGGCGGACACCGGCATCGGCATCAGGGAGGAGGACGTCCCCAGGCTGTTCCAGACCTTCACCCAGCTGGAGTCGGTGTACACCAAGGGATTCGAGGGGACCGGCCTGGGCTTGGCGCTCACCCGTCAGCTGGTGGAGCTGCACGGGGGGAGGATCTGGGTGAAAAGCGAGTTCGGCATCGGCAGCAGGTTCAGCTTCACCATCCCCATCACCCAGGTCGCGCGCCGCGCTGACGAGCCTCCGCTTCACGATGCCGTCGCCGGCTCCGGTTCCGGTCACACGGTGCTGCTGATCGAGGATGACCCGCTCACCCTGACCACCCTGGAGAGCGCGCTGCAGCACAGGGGGTACCGGGCGCTCCGGGCGAGTAACGGCCTGGAAGGGGTCGAGATGGCCCAGCGCAACTCGCCCGACCTCATCGTCCTCGACCTGGTCATGCCCGGCATGAACGGTTTCGAGGTCGCTGACCGTTTGAGCCGGGAGATCCCGGGCTCGGAGGTCCCCATCCTGGTGCTCACCTCGATGGACCTCTCGGCCGCCGACCGCAGCCGGCTCACCGGAAAGGTCTGGCGCATCGAAGGGAAGGGGAGCCTCTCCACGCACGAGTTCCTGAGCCTGGTGGAGAGCGTCGTCGGGCAGGGCGAGACCACAGTAGCCTGACGTTTTCAGCGTCAACGGCGGCATTGCCGCGCAGGCGGGAACCCCGGCAGAACCGAACAGGAGCCAAGACATGCCCAACAAGATTCTGATCGTCGAAGACAACGACAACAACCGCCGTCTCTTCCAGGACATCCTGAGCTTTCACGGCCACGAGGTGGCGGTGGCCAGCGACGGCCAGGAAGGGGTCGCCCTGGCGCGGCAGCTGATGCCGGACCTGGTCCTCATGGACATCCAGATGCCGGGGATGGACGGCATGTCCGCCGGCTGCCAGCTCAAGGCGGATCCCGCCACCCGCGGGCTCAGGATCATCGCCCTCACCTCCTTCGCCATGCAGGGGGACGAGGCCAAGTTCCTGGCGGCCGGTTTCGACGGCTACCTCTCCAAACCGGTCAGCACCCGGGAGCTCCCGATACTGGTGAAAAAATGGCTGGAGGCGACACCATGACCCAAAAAACCACCGCGCGCATCCTCTGCGTGGACGACGGCCCTCTCAACCTGAGCCTTTTGGAGGCGATGCTGGCTCCCCGCGGCTACCAGGTGGTCCAGGCGACCGGCGGCCCGCAGGCGCTGGAGATCATCGCCGCGCAACCTGTCGACATCTGCCTTTTGGACGTGTCCATGCCCGGCATGGACGGGTTCGAGGTCTGCCGGCGCATCAAAGGCGACGCCAAGACCCGCAACATCCCGGTGGTGATGATCACCTCGTATGCGGACTTGGCCAACCGCATACGCGGCACCGAGGCGGGCGCCGAGGATTTCATCTCCAAGCCCTTTGAATCGGCCGAGGTGCTGGCGCGCATCAAGATGCTCCTGGAGCTCAAATGGCTCGACGACCGGCGCGTGCAACTGGAGGCGGACCTGCAGCTGGCGCACGACAGCCTGGAGCTGACCGTGTCCGAACGCACCGAGGAGCTTACCCGGGCAAACCTCAAGCTTACCCAGGAGGTGCAGGAGCGCACCAAGGCTGAAGAGTCGCTCCAGGGGGCCTACGCGGAGATCAAGGGGCTCAAGGACCGGCTCCAGGCGGAGAACGTCTACCTGCGCCAGGAGGTGGGACGGCAGTACAACTTCGGGGAGATCATCGGCCAAAGCGACCAGCTGGAGCAGGTGTTCCTGCGGGTGTCGCAGGTGGCACCCATGAACGCGACGGTGCTGCTTTTGGGCGAGACCGGCACCGGCAAGGGGGTGGTGGCGCGTGCCATCCACAGCAGCAGCTCGCGCAAGGAGCAGCCCCTGATCACCATCAACTGCACCACGCTGCCGGCCACTCTGGTGGAGAGCGAGCTCTTCGGGCGCGAGCGGGGAGCCTTCACGGGGGCCGACACCCGGCAGATCGGGCGCTTCGAATTGGCCGACGGCGGCACCATCTTCCTGGACGAGATCGGCGACATGCCGATGGAGTTGCAGTGCAAGCTGTTGCGGGTGCTGCAGGACGGCGAGTTCGAGCGCCTGGGGAGCCCGCGCACCATCAAAACGGACGTGCGCATCATCGCGGCCACCAACCGCAACCTGGAGGTCGAGGTCCGGGAGGGGCGCTTTCGTGAGGACCTCTACTACCGGCTCAACGTCTTCCCCATCACCATGCCCCCCCTGCGCAAGCGCTGCGCCGACATCCCGCTCTTGGTCAACCACTTCGTCACCAAGTTCAACAAGAAGATGGGGCGCAAGATCGACACCGTTTCCCGGGACACCCTGGAGCTGTTGTCCGGCTACCACTGGCCCGGCAACGTGCGGGAGCTGGAGAGCGTAATCGAGCGTGCGGTGATCACCAGCACGGGCAGGTCCCTGCAGGTGCTGGACCGCTTCGACAGCTTCAGGAAGCCGGAGCATCCGGATCAGCCGGGGCGGGGCGAGGAGTATGGCGTCAAGCCGCTCATCGAACTGGAGCAGGATCACATACTCCACGTCTTGCAAAAGACCGGCTGGCGCATCGAGGGGAAAAACGGAGCGGCGGGGATCCTGGGGCTGAACGCCAGCACCCTGCGCGCCCGGATGCGCAAGTACGGCATCGTGCGCGTGTAGGGCGCCGCACCTGGCACCTGCCGGAGAGCGACACTGACAACTTGGCAGGAGCGGCTGCAAACAACTCAAACGACCCGCCCACTCCCCCGTCACATATGGCAGTTATGCCGAAATGCAACCGGTCACCGTGACGGCTTAATCAGGCCCCGCGCACCCCGATTCAAAATCACTCTTTTTATCAGTGTCTTACCTGTGTGTGACGGCCGGTTCCCACTGGCCCGCTAGTTGCAAAATCCTCTGCAGTTATCATGAACGATGGTCATGCCGGCAGCATGTTGCGGCAGACTGTACTTCACTACGATGGTCTGCAAAGGAGAGCAATATGAACCTGCCTAAACTTTTACGAGTATCCTCATTCCCGGTGACGCTGGCCTCTCTGGGGGCGTTGTCCGGGTGTGCACATTACGAGGTCAACAACGGCCGCGGCAACATCCCGGGGTACTACATCCGTTCCGAGATGCCGGACGCGGACCGGGCCCTGGAAAAAGCGCGCAAGGACGGGAAGGCCACCCTCTGCCCTGCCGAATACAGGTCGGCAGAGGCCGCCAGGGACAAGGCCTATGACGTGTTCCGGGCCTGCTTCACCGAAGAGGGCGCCGCCTTGGCCAAAGAAGCAACGGCCAAAGCCAACGCCCTCTGCCCGCCGCAGGCGGCCCGGCTGGAGCCGGTCGGGACACCCGCGCAGCTGGTAGCCGAACCGCCCCTGGCGGTCCTCCCGGTCGCCGAGCCCACCCCGGAAAAGATGAAATACTGCGTCTCCCTGGGCATCGAGTACGATATCAACCAGGCGGAGATCCGCCCCCAGTACCGCGATGAGGTGGCCAGGGTCGGCGACTTCATGAAAAAATATCCCACGACCACCGCCGTCATCCAGGGGTACTCCGACGAGGTCGGTAACGACGCCGACAACTTGAGACTCTCCCAGCAGCGTGCCGAGGGAGTGGTGAGCTACCTGGAGCAGAACTTCGGCATCGCTAAAAGCCGGCTCTCGGCCAAGGGATACGGCAAAGCCCAGCCGGTGGGCGACAACGCCACCGATGCGGGAAGGCAGAAAAACCGCCACATCAACGCCGTCATCGACTGCGCCCTCGACGTGAAGGACCTCGCAGTCCCGCCCGAGAGGCTCTGCATCAGCCTGAAGGTTGAGTTTGACTCGGACAGCGCCCGGATCGACCCGCGCTACTACGACCAGATCAACGGAGTCGGCGAATACCTGAAGAAGTACCCGAGCACCACCGCGGTGATCGAGGGACACACCGACAGCCTCGGTACTGCCGAGCAGAATCAGAAGCTTTCCCTGCAGCGTGCGGACAGCGTGGTCAACTATTTCAGCGAGAAGTTCGGCATCGAACTTTCCAGGCTCTCCGCCAAGGGGTACGGCGCCACGAGGCGCATCGCCTACAACAACACCCCCGAGGGGCGTCAGATGAACAGAAGGATCAACGCCATCATCGACTGCGTCATCAAGAAGTAGTCTGCGGCGTCAACACGGAAGCACAAACAGGGAAGGGCGTACCGAGGTACTCCCTTCCCTGCATTGTACGGCGGCTTCGTCCGGGAGCCCTGCCTGCACTGAACAGCACTGTGCCGCCCTCAGTGGCAGCGCAGAGGAACAACTGAAAAAGGAGAAACAGATGAACAGCAAGGATCGATACATGCAGAAGATGGAGGATAAGCTGGAAGAGTGGAGTGCGGAGATCGACCTGATGGCCGCCAAAGCCGGCAAGGTTGCGGCGGGTGCCCGGGCCGAGTACCACGAGCAGATCGCTGTGCTCAGGGGGAAGCAGGAGGAGGCCCGTCAAAAGCTCAAGGAGGCTCAACAGTCAGGAGAAAATGCCTGGGAAGATCTGGCGGCAGGCATCGATCTGGCGTGGACTGCCATGCGGGAGGCGGTAACCTCGGCGCGCACCCGCTTCAAATAGATAGACAGGTGTAAAAGCCGGTCGGGGAGGGCGTTCGCGTGGTGCGGAGGCCCTCCGGCCGGCAGCAGGCTTTTCCCTCCCCCCGCATCGCAAGTCACGCCCAAGCGCTCCCCCAAACCTTAGCTGATAGCAACCAACTTCCGCAACTCCTCGGGTAGCACCTGTAGGAGCGGCTTTAGCCGCGTTTTGAACGGGTGATATCGCGGCTAAAGCCGCTTCCTGCAGCGCAAGTTCCTGACCTCGGCGAGCCAGAGGTGTGGGAGCACTGCGGGCTCGGTTCCCTTAAAAGGAGCGCTCGAAGCGCATCCCCAGAAAGTCCGGTCCGATTACCGGTGCCAGGTGCGTCGCCAGTTCCGGTGTGACGAACAGCTTGCCGACGCCATAGGCCAGTACGCCCGAGGCGATCACGTCACGCCAGTGATGATGCTCGTTCTGGACACGATTGGCGGCCACATAGCCGGTCAATAGCCAGGCGGGGACCCCGTAGCGCCAGCCGTAGCGCTCCTGCAGGAAAGCGGCGCCGGAGGCGGCGAAGGCGACGTGCCCGGAGGGAAAACCGTACGGGTTGCCGTGGGGGCGCTTCCCGAGGCTTGTTTCGTTGAACCCCACCCGGGCCGCGGTGGTAAGCAGTTGATTGACTGCGACGTTGCGCAGCCACTGTCGCTCCCCCTCCTTGTCGTTCCGGAAAAAGGCGATGGCAAACGCCGTCACCGGAAGGACCCCGGTAATGATGTCCCCGGCGATGCTGGTATCCTGTCCCCTGGCCGCGTCAGCTGACCCCAACAGGCTGCATGCTACGGTGGCACCGGCTAAATAGCGTTGAATCCCTGGCATGTGCAACTCCCTTGCGGACCGCGAGCGGTCGGTGGTTCACTACCGCATTTCCCGGCCGGCAATCCTTTGAGCTTCTCAGTGGTCACCGGCATTGCGCCACTCGACGGCACCGAAATGGGTGTCCCCAAGATAGGTGTAGACAAGGCTTACGGTCCCATCCTGCTGGTGCTTGTTGGGGGCGCTGCCGTATTGCGCATCGCGGATGGATTTTACGTACTGGATGCCGACGCCGTGGCGGCCGTAGACCCGGAAGTTCAGGTTCGTGCTGGCGCGCACGATCCGCTCGGAACCCTGGGCGTCATCGGATCCCGTGCCGCTGACGTAGTAGCCGCGGCCGGCCATCTCGAGCACGGTCCTATCGCCGAAGAGCAGCCGAAGCGCCAGGAGGCTTTGCGGGGTGACGCCGTAGTGATAGTCCCGCTCGCCGCTTGCCTGGGATACCCCCGCGCCGCCGAAACCCACCCCTCCCAGGAGTGAGCCTTGCAGAGCGATGCCGGGGCCCACCCACCACTGACTGGTGGTGCCCAGCGAGAGCGCCGTAGTGGAGACCCGGAAGGTAGCCGGAGAAATGTAGTCGTAGCTGCCGTAGAGCCCCCAGATGCCGCGGTAGTTATTGCCGGCCTCGTACGAGGTGCCGTAGAGCAGGCCACGCAGCATCACGTTCTCCACCGGGTTTTTGGGATCGGCCAGGGTGCTCACCTGGAAGTCGAAGTAGTCCAGGGGGCGCTTATAGCTGTAACCGGGCTTGCCGGGTAACCCGTAGGACATGCCGAAATCGAAAATTGCGGCGCTTTTGGAACCGCTGTCGAGACTTGCCCCTAACCGGAAGCGCCAGAAGGTGGCCGGATCGTAGGTGGGAAAAACCGTCTTGAAGCGGTCGCCGAAGAGGTAGCGGTTGACAGCCGTGGGGGGCGAGATGAGCGCGGCGCTCACCTCGCGCACGGTGCCGGTGCGGGGGCGCTTGTCCTGCAGCACCAGCTGGGACATGCGAAACAGCGCCTCGCCCAAAAGGCTCCCGGCGTTGCCGGTCGTTATCAGGTCGTTGACCGAAGGGTTGGTGGTCTCCCCGGCCATCTCCCACAGAAAGCTTCCGGCGTTGCTGTAGGCAAGGGCTTCCCAGAAGGTGAGGCCGCTGGAGCGCGCCAGGCCGTAGAGTGTGGCCCCCTCGTAGGGATGCCCGAACTGGTTGGTGTTGAAGGGGTCCTTGTCGAAGACCCAGTGCTGCTTGCGCAGGTGGTCCCAGACGCCCGAGAAGCTCGTGCCATAGACCTTCTTGCCGTCCTCGGTCAGGTTGGGGTAAGCCGCCCGGTCGTAGAGGTGCAGCAGGCCCAGGAAACCGGGGATTTCCAGGGCGGGGATCAGGTAGCTCTTGCCGGCCCCGCTTTCCCAGGAGAGCACGTTCTGCGGCGTGAGCCCCGCCTTGGCGGATTTCAGGTCCGGTCCGACCGTGTCGACGGGATTGGGTTCCTGTTCCCTGTCGCGAGGCACGGCGGGATCGCCGGCCGGTTCCGTTGGCCGGGCCGGGGATGCCGGCGTCTTGTGCTGCAACTCGAAGCCGGGCGCGTCCTTCGGGGTCGCCTGCGTCGCCGCGGGAGTGGGTGCGCCGGCAATAGCCGTGCTGACCGGCATCATGAGGGCCACGGCCAAGACCTTTAACGAGATTTCGAATGTCTTCATATCCATTTCCTTTCCCGACCACTGATGATGTTCGGCCCGCAGCAGCCGGCCTTACAGCTTCGGTATGCGTATCCGGCTCACCATGAGCGCGCCCGACACGGCGAAGAGCAGCGTCAGGGGATGCAGGGTGAAACCGGCCAGCGCGATCTGCCCGAACCAGAGCGACCCGCCCAGCGCCCCCTGCGTGGCTGCCGCCAGGAGGAGAAATACCAGGAGCAACGAGGTGGGAATGGGCGTTCCCTCGAAGAATTTGACCTTGCCGTTCTCGGACAGGGCATCGGCGGTGATGTTGTAGCGCGCCAGGCGGGAGACGCCGCAGGCGACGAAGAAGGCGAGGATGACGCGGTCGTAGAGCCCCTGCATGCCGCAGCCGTAGCCGATCATGGCGGGAGCCACGCCGAAGGAGATCACGTCGGCCAGGGAGTCGAGCTCGCGCCCCAGCACCGAGGGACTTCGGCTCCAGCGCGCCACCTTGCCGTCAAGGACATCGAAGATGAAGGCGGCAAAGACCAGGGCGCAGGCGAAGTAGATATGTTGCACCTCCCGGGCCTCCACGTAGCTCAGCACGGAGAAAATGGCACCGGTGCCGCAGACGGCGTTTGCCAGGGTGAACCAGTCGGCGATCCGGAACTCCCGGATCATGGAGAAGGGGCGTGACTCGGACGGTTTCATGTCAGGTGCATCTCCAGGTTGGTCAACGTTTGTGTGTGCCGCAGCGGCGCACGGTACTGCTGCAACTTGCCCTGGAAAAATTCCTCAGCCGGCAGCACCTTGC
This sequence comes from Geomonas silvestris, assembly GCF_014193515.1. GTDB lineage: Bacteria > Desulfobacterota > Desulfuromonadia > Geobacterales > Geobacteraceae > Geomonas > Geomonas silvestris. Next base: position 116,836 of record NZ_BLXX01000014.1, read on the forward strand.
CGTCCGGAAGTTTGAGCAGGTACGCCGAGCCCGAAAGGTACGACCGTGACGCGCACAGCGTGATGAAATCCTCGGCGGAGCGAACCCTGCTGCCGGCTCGGGCCAGTTTCGTGCGCAAATGGGCTGCGGCCTCCTTGCCGGTATATTCGTGGCCGTTTCTGATGAAACGGGCACCCTCCAGGTTTTCCACCGAGGCTATCAGGAACTCTATTCTCAGCGTTTCGCTGTCCTCCCGAGCCTGGCATGGTGCGGCGCACAGTGCCAGGACAGCCAGCAGGTAAACCAGGATTATCTTCACGTGTGCCTCCGGTTATTGTCTGCCGGCTCAAATGAGGGCAAAAACGCCTGGACCTGAACCGGTTCTGGAGTGTTTGGCGGCAGAGAATAGGCGAGATCAGAAAAAAGATGCAAACCACAAGGCCTACCTGGATTGTTCCGCTAGGCTCTCGGTGCCAGCGCTTTTGCCCACTGCGTCAGCGTCGGCCCCTGTCCCGCCGCAGGGCAACGACCATGATGAGGAGTGTGCCCACAATGCCGGACAGCACCATGCCTTCTCCCAGATAATGGTGCCATCCTGCCAGGGGAGCGATCACCAGCAGCGCGCCGCCGATAATCAGGGCGGCGGCGGCAATGGAGCCGGTGAGCCGCTCCAGGTTGCGGCTCACGCGCCCTCCCAGCGCCTCGAGCGCCGGGGCCTGCACCCGGCCCAGGTTGCCTTCGCCCAGGCGTCGCAGGGCACGCCGCGTGTCGTTGGGGGCGTCGGAGATCAGGCGTTCCAGGTCGCGTGCCAGCCGGACGGTTTTTTCCTTGATGCGCTCCGCGCCGAAGTGGTTGGCAGTCAGGCGGGTGACCTCCTCGCGAAACGACTCCAGGTAGTTGTGGGCGGGATCCAGCTCCCGGATCATCGACTCCAGGATGACGAAGGCCCGGGTCAGCAGGAAAAACTCCGGAGGATTGTGCACGCCGTGCTTGCTGCCGGCACGCAACAGCGAGTTGAAGGCCTCGCCTATGGAGACGTTGCTCAGGTTGCTGCGGTGGATATCGTACAAAACGGCCTTGATGTCCAATAACAGGGCGGCACGGTTGATCTTTTCCCCAGGCGCCATCTCCAGGTAGGCCTGCTTGGCGGCCCGGGCCTCGCCCTTGACAACGGCCTCCAAAAGCCTGGTCAAGGAGTCGCGCATCTCCTCGTCGAGCTCGCCCGTCATGCCGAAATCGAGCAGGGAGAGCCGGCCGTCGGGGAGTACCAGCACGTTGCCCGGATGCGGGTCGGCGTGGAAGAGGCCTTCCTCGAAGATGGTTTGCAGCATGAGTCGCACCAGGGTTTTGATGAGCTCCGGCATAGCCTCTGGGTGCTTTGCGGCATAAAAGTCGACGCGCTCGCCCGCAGAAAACTCCATGGTGAGCACGCGCTCGCTGCAGTACTGCGGGAGCACCGCCGGAATCCAGAGGTTGGGGATGTCTGCCAGGGCGGAGCGAAACAGCGAAATCGAATGTGCCTCGCGGGTGAAGTCGGTCTCCCGGTTCAGGCTGTCGGAGAATTCGCTCACCAGTATCGGGAAGTCGAAGGCTCGCAGGCGCGGGAAGAGGCTTTCGCCCAGGGCCGTCAGCGAGGAGAGCGCTGCCATGTCGGTGGCGATCATGGCCTCCAGGTCGGGTCGCTGCACCTTGACGGCGACGTGGCGGCCATCCACGGTGGTGGCCTCATGCACCTGGGCGATGGTTGCGGCGGCCAGGGGAGTCTCGCTGAAGGAGCTGAAGAGCTGCTCCAGGGGAGCGCCCAGCTCGAGTTCCACCATGGCGCGCACCTTCGCAAAGCTCAGGGCGGGCAACTGGTCGTGCAACAGCTCAAGCTCTGCCACGTAGGCGTCCGGCAGCAGGTCGCGCCGCATGGCCAGCACCTGTCCGAATTTGAGAAAGGCGAGCCCAAGCTCCTCGAAGGTCTCCCGGACCTCCTTGGGGGAGGGCCAGTGCCCGCGGCCGCGCAGCGCGCCCAGGAACTTGTGCCGTGCCAGTACCTTCAGAATTTCCGTGAGCCGCGGTGCCGCGCGCAGCACGCTGGGTTTTTTATCGAACGCCGGTAATGCCATGGGATCCCCTCTGTATAGTTGCAGCCGGTGTGCGTCCAAGCCCGCTGGATTTTCTGGGGTGTGGACGCCCGGGTGACGCTGCGCCAAACGTAGGAAATGCTGCGCAACCTGCCGATGAAGTTCGCAACTAACATGCCAGAGGAGGGGTAGCAGTCTGGAGTCGGACAGGAAGCCGTAAGGACCTGTTGCATCAGGGATGAATGCCGGGATCGGGGAAGCAGCGCTGGAGCTCCCAGCGCCGGGAAGCCACCACGGGGGACGGGGCCGTCATATCTGGCGGAAAGTTAAGGGGGCTGGCTGGTTGTGCTTCACCGTACCCGTGCCTGTGATCCGCCGTGGCCGGCAACTGGCCCTGGGACGGGGGCGTGCTGGTTCGAACCTGGCTTGCGGATGAGGCGCTGGAAAGAGTGCCTCAGGCCAGTCGCGGGGTCACGTAATAGTAGATGGCGCAGAAGTGGCAGGCGCTGCCGGTGAGGACGAAGAGGTGCCAGATGGCGTGGTTATAGGGGAGGCGGTCCCAGAGGTAGAAGACGACGCCCAGCGTGTAGGCGACGCCGCCGGCAAAGAGCAGGTACATGCCGTTTGCGGCCAGGGCGGCGCTCAGCGGTCGGTAGGCGATCACTACCACCCAGCCCAGGGCGATGTACAAGAGGGGACCTAGGTAGGGGAGCCGGTGCGTGGTGAAGATCTTGAGTCCCGCGCCGATGGTGCCCAGCCCCCAGACGACCCCGAGCAGCGTCCAGCCCCAGGGGCCCCTCAGGGTGACCAGGGCAAACGGGGTGTAGCTCCCGGCGATCATCAGGTAGATGCTGGCGTGGTCCAGGATGCGGAACAGGTAGCGGACATAGGGGCGGCGCACGCTGTGGTAGAGGGTGGACAGGCAGTAGAAGGTGATCATGGAGAAACCGTAGATGCAGGCGCTGACCGTCCGGTAGCTGTCGTGCTGCCGCAGCGCAAGATCGATGAGGGCCGCGACTCCGGCCGCACTCAACAGGGCGCCGGCGCCGTGGGTGCAGCGGTTCAGGAGCTCTTCCGCTTCACTGTAGTACACCAGCCGTTCATGGAGGTTGTCGATATTCATAGCGTTTGCCGTTCCTGCTGGTTGGGATGCAACCCGCTGCAGCGGGCTGCACCGTGGCACCGCTCTAGCGCTTGCCGCCGTAGAGTTCGGCGTTTACCGCGTCCAGGGCTGCCAACAGTGGCAGCAGCGACGACTTCAGGGCCTCGCGGTCCCGGACGGTCTTCTCGGCCACCGGAGCGATGGTTTGCTGCCCCTTGAGGGTCAGGTCGTTGGACAGGTAGAGTTGGATTTCCTTCAGGTCGGCCAGGTACGCGCGGTAGGCACCTTTGATCCCTATACCCGCCTCGGGAATCCGGGCATAGATGCCGGCCAGGTTGCTGCGGCGCTCATCGCTTAAGGCGCGGATCTCCGGGTTGGTATAGGTGTCTCCCTGTTTCTCCCACTCCGCGAAGTACTCCTTGTTGCGCGCCTTCATGTCGTCCATGCGCTTGATGGTCTGCCTGCCTTGGTTGTCGAGCTTGCCCAGTTCCCTGGTGAAGCTGTCGAAGGGGCGCTTGAGGTCGGGTGCTCCGGCCACCATGAGGGCGTCGAGGGCGCTGCCGGTCACGTCGATCTGCACCATCAGCTGCCGGATTTCCTTGTCCTCCTGCTGCAGCGAATTGGATGCCTTCACCGAGCGCTCCGCCCCGGTGGTGGCGCAAGCGCCGAAGATAACGGTGCTGCCCAGCAACAACAGGGTGCTGAATGCCCGCGCACGATTTCCGAGTTTCATGATGTCCTCCTTTAGAGGGTAGGGGGGGGAAGGGAGCTGCCAGTACTGCTCTTCTCGCTACAGGGGTAGCAGCTTGCGTGCCAGAGCCGATTCCCGTGCCGGTTAGCTGCCAAGGCCGCGATTGCCCTGACCGTAAGGGCTCAGCATCTGCGAAACTGCAGGAGGGCTACCCGTCATATGCGGCGGTTTCGCCAAACCCGGCGGGCAGCTCCCGCAGCAGCCGGGGTGCCCGCGGCAAGCCGACCGGCTTTTTCCCCTGTAATCAGCCCGTTGCCCGGCAACACCGGGGAATTGGGCGATGGCATGCTAGTTGTAAAGTTATCTGCCAAGGCCAGAGTATGAAGCTGTCGTGCGCTGCCACTTTCGATTCAATGGGAAAAGGAGAGTACTCATGGAAAATCATCTGAACAGATACGCGCTTTCGAAATATTCACGCAACGCTGCCGTTTACCAGTCGGACTCCAGGCAGCTCAGAAGGACGCTCATGCTGGTTTGCCTGCTTGCCACCGTGATTTTAATCGGGCTCGCCACGCAGTCGCACGCCACGGAGAGCCCGGGCAACTACCTGGTGCTCAAGGGCGGCCTCTACTCGCCCAGCATGTCTCACGACATCGACAACTTCAACGGCGGCAGCACGAGCCACCTGGACAGCAAAACCGGCTTCGCCGGCGAGATCGCCATCGGCCACTACTTCCTCCCCATGTTCGCCCTGGAACTGGGCGGCGGCTATTTCGAGAGCAAGGGTTCTGCTGCGGCGCAGCCGGGCGAGGCCAAGCTGAAGGTCGTGCCGCTGGTTGCCACCGGCAAGGTGCTCTTGCCCCTGGGCATGTTCGAGCCGTACGGCTTGTTCGGGATCGGGGCCTACATAACGGAGCTTGAGGTAAGCGGCAATCTGGGCAGCTTCCGCGGCTCCACGGAGGTCACCTACGGGCTGCACACCGGTGTCGGCTTCAACATGAACTTCGGCCGCATGTTCGTGGGCGCCGAGGGGAAATACCTCTGGGCGGAGCCCAGCTTCGGTGGGCAACATGTCAGGCTGGACGGGTTCACCACCACGGCGAACCTCGGGTTCAGGTTCTAGGGTAGCGACCGGCTGTGCGCATCCGGGTAACCGGGATGGCGCCTGCCGTAACCGATATGAAAAGGAGACCATCATGGACTCAAGCACCAGGGACAAGGCTGAAGGTGCCTTGCACCAGTTGAAGGGCAAGGTCAAAGAGGTCGCCGGAATGATCAGCGATAATCCCAAGCTCGAACTGGAAGGCGCCGTCGAAAAAATCGCCGGCAAGGTTCAGGTGAAGATCGGCAAGTACAACGAGTACATCAAGCGATAGGCTGAAGGTCTCGTTACCTGGTCAAGGAGCAAACTGGCAGCCGGGGAGAATACCGTCGCTTTAGATTATGAAGCACAAGGATCTGCCGAAAGCAGTATGACGGGTGCCGGATTGAAGCGGCACCCGTCGTTTCGATACAACAAAAAGATCGATGAATTTGGAAGGATTAGTCGTAGAGTACTCCTATGACAGTACAAAGTCACCCATTGCGGTTTCTGATAGTTTGTTCCCTTTTCGGCCTGAGCGCCGGATGTGCCACCCTGCCCGACGTCTCCCGGATCATGGACGACGCCCCCGCCCCGCGCAGTCCCCAGATCGACTCGGCTAATGGCCCGGTATCGGCCCGCAACAGCAAGGCCATCATGGCACGGCTCAAGAGCTCGGTGGCCCCGACCGACCTGGTCGAGCGCTACAGCGCCGTGGTGGAGTCGGTCTCGGACAGCCCGATGACCAAGGGGAACAAGGTCTCCCTGCTGGCCGACGGCAAGGCCACCTATGCCGCCATGTTCAAGGCGCTGCAGGGCGCCAAGGGGCATATCAACCTGGAAAGCTTCATCATCGAGGACGACGAGACGGGACGCAAGTTCGCCGACCTGCTGCTGAAGAAGCAGCTCGAGGGCGTCGCGGTGCACATCATCTACGACAGCGTGGGGAGCCTCAGTACGCCTGCCGCCTTCTTTCAGCGCCTGACGGATGCCGGGGCGCAGGTGGTCGGCTTCAACCCGCTCAGCCCGCTGGAGGATCGTGACACCTGGAGCCTGACCCACCGCGACCACCGCAAGATCCTGATCGTGGACGGCAAGCTCGCCATCATCGGCGGGGTGAACATCAGCAAGGTCTATTCGAGCGGCTACCGCAGGGGACACCAGAAGAGCGCCAAGGCGCCCATTCACTGGCGCGACACCGACGTCCAGATCGAGGGCCCGGCGGTGGCAGAGCTGCAGAAGCTCTTTCTCGACACCTGGCTCAGGCAGAAGGGGCCGGCGCTTGCCAAGGGCAACTTCTTCCCCGAGCTGAAGGAGCAGGGGAGCGCCCTGGTGCGGGTGGCCGGCAGCACCCCGGGCGAGACCAACAGGATTCCCTTCGTGATCTACGTCTCGGCCATCTCCTTTGCCGAGCATTCCATCCACCTGACCAATTCCTATTTCATCCCCGACCAACAGATAGAGAAGGCGCTCATCGAGGCGGCCGGCCGCGGCGTCGACGTCAAGCTGATGCTGCCCGGCATAACCGATTCAAAGCTCGCCCTCTACGCCCAACGGCACCACTATGCTGCGCTTCTCAAGGGGGGCGTGCGGGTGTACGAGCACAAGAGCTCCCTGCTGCACGCCAAAACGGCCGTGATCGACGGGGTCTGGTCCACGGTGGGCTCGACCAACCTGGACTACCTGAGCCTTTTGGGCAACGACGAGGTGAATGCGGTCATCCTCAGCAAGGAGTTCGCGCTCCAGATGGAAGAGATGTTCACGCGCGATCTCGCCGAATCGACGCCGATCCTGCGCGAGCAGTGGGAGAAACGACCCCTGTTGCCGCGCTTTGGGGAATGGTTCGTCAACCTGTTCCAGCGCTGGCTGTGAGGGCGTTGCCGGCGGCTGCCCGCCTCGAGGAAGCGGCGGGCTGGCAAGGATGAGGACGCGGCCAAGCACTTTGGCCCGCTGTCGGCGGGGAGGGTGCTACACTGAAGCCGGGGGTCGACAACGACGGGCGATACGGAGGACGACATGGCAGGAAGCAAATCCCTATTGACGGAGATCATGGCGACCAGGCTGCCGCCTGGAGAGCGCACCAGGTGCCTGGAGTGGTCCAACAGTGTCAGCAACGAGGAGTTTGACGCGGGGCTGGCATGTTTTTTCGAGATTGGTGCGATTCAGGATGCGGTGGGGGAATACGCGATCGAGCAGTTGCAGGAACTGGAGATGCACCTGCACATCAAGATTGCCGCGACCATCGAGGTGCACGATCGGGTCTATAGCTATCGGGAGAGCAAGGCGTCTGAGGGAGCCTGAGGACTTTGGTGACATGGATGGAGTAGGGGGATGTGGTACCCGCCAAGGGCTAAGTCCCGCCCGGGGCCGCAGCGGTCAAGGCGGATACGAGCGGTCCAGCGGCCCTGCCGCGAACCCACCCTTATCAGGCAGGGAGTTAGAGTACCCGGTGTCCCTGGATGACGCGGATCAGTACCACAACGATGGCAACCACGAGCAGTATATGAATCAGTCCGCCCATGGTGGTCGAGGTCACCATTCCCAGAAGCCACAATACCAACAGGATCATGCAGATTGTCCAAAGCATACGATTCTCCTTTTGAAATATGATCGAACGTGTCGACTCGCCGCTGCTGCCAACGGGCCCGACGGTAACGCGGGGGGCGCAACCCGCCGCAGCGGGTTGCGCCCTTGAAATCGGCCGGTTCGGCTACTTAACCAGCAGGTCGTTCTGTACCGAGGCGACCCCGGACACGCCCCTGGCGACATCTGCCGCCTTGCTGGCGCTTTGAGCGGAATCGACGAAACCGCTCAACTGGACCTTGTCCTTGTAGGTCTTGACGTTTATCTGCAGGGTTTTCAACGAGGGCTCGTTGAAGATGGCGGTTTTCACCTTCGCCGTGATCACCGAGTTGTCGATAAACTCGCCGGTGCTCTCGTGGCTTTGGGCCGAGGCGCACCCGAAGGACGCTGCTACCAGACCGGCACAAACCAGAACTTTCAGCATGCGGAGTGGTTTTTCCATGATGTCTCTCCTTTTATTCGGACTATTCATATCCGTCGGTACACTCCATATGTTGCAAGCGGTCGGCCAGGTATGGATAACGGGCGCAGGAATAATTGATGTTCGATATCGGGTCGTTAGACACCGGTAGCGCCGGCCAGACCACCCGGGAAGGAAGTGCCGGCCACCACATGTGACGGAACCGTAAGATGTCGCAGGTTCTCTCTTCGTCACCATGCTGTCGCTCATGGACGTTGCTCGAGGCTCTGCACAAGATCTCCACGTCACTACCTTCCCCTGTGGCGATCAAGGAAATAACGGCAAAACCTCCCCCTCCTGCTGCTCTCCGAGGAGTTGATGCTGGTTCCGTTTTACGTCCTTTCTCCACCGTGAGCTATGCCCCTTACCGCCTTTCTGGTTCATAGCTATCCCCACATCTCCTCCCGCCACGCAGTATGCAGGTGTGCGGGTATGCGCGTGCGACAATTCCTGAGCAGTCGCGCACCTGCCCTCTCATTTGTCTTTACCTCTTCCCCTGTTAAACTGGAGGGATAGCTGAAAGAAGGTTGCTCTGCAGATTTTAAGGAGGTTGCTCAAGAGGTTGCTTGGTGCGAAAATCATTCTCTGATAACGATAAATATCTTAAATTATATGATTTATTTTGAACAGCCGCCAATGGAGAATAGCTATGTCTGAGATGACCTACCGTGACGCCATCAACCTGGCGCTCAAAGAGGAGATGCGCCGCGACTCGAGCGTGGTGATCTACGGCGAGGACGTGGCGCTGTACGAGGGGGCCTTCAAGGTAACCCGCGGACTTTTGTCCGAGTTCGGAGAGGCCCGGGTGCGCGACTGCCCCATCTCCGAGAACACCATCGTGGGGGTGGCGGTGGGGGCTGCCATGGGTGGCTTGCGCCCCATAGCCGAACTCATGACGGTGAACTTCGCGCTTTTGGCCATGGACCAGATCGTGAACCACATGGCCAAGGTACGCTACATGTTCGGCGGGCAGACCCAGGTCCCCCTGGTGATCCGGATGCCTGGCGGCGGCGGGAGCCAGCTGGGCGCCCAGCACTCCCAGAGTCTCGAGAGCTACTTCATGCACTGCCCGGGGATGCGCATCGCCTATCCGGCGACCCCTGCCGACGCCAAGGGGCTCTTGAAGACGGCGATCCGCGACAACAACCCGGTGGTGTTCCTCGAGCACGAACTCCTCTACAACAGCAAGGGGGAGGTCCCCGACGACCCCGAGTTCCTGGTCCCCTTCGGCAAGGCCGCGCTCCTTAAGGAGGGGGATGCGGTCACCCTGGTCGGCTACGGGAGGATGGCGATCCTGGCCCGGCAGGCCGCCCAAACGCTCGAGAGCGAGGGGATCTCCTGCGAGGTGGTCGACCTGAGGACCTTGAACCCGCTGGACATGGAGACCGTTTTGGCCTCGGTCGAGAAGACCGGCCGGGCCGTGGTGGTCGAGGAGTGTTGGCAAAGCGCGGGGCTTGGCGGCGATATCGCCTCCCGGATCTACGAGCGCTGCTTCGACCGGCTCCTCGCGCCCGTCAAGCGGATCTCGGGGCTCGACGTCCCGATGCCCTATTCGCGTAAGATCGAAAAACTCTGCATACCGCAGCCCGAGGTGATCGCGCAGGGGGTGCGCGACCTTCTGGCACAAGCCTACTAGGAGCCGACATGAACGATATTGTAATGCCGAAACTGTCCGACACCATGACCGAGGGGCGGCTGGTTTCCTGGAAGAAACGGGTGGGAGACCAGGTGAGCCGGGGCGAGGTGCTGGCCGAGGTGGAGACCGACAAGGCGAACATGGAGCTGGAGGCCTTCACCAACGGGGTCCTTTTGGAGATCCGGGTCCAGGCCGGCGAGATGGTCCAGGTAGGCACAGTGATCGCGGTCATCGGCAGTGCCGAGGAACGTGCGACCTCGGCCGCGGGGCAGCCCCCCGCAACGCCCGCTGAACCCGCCGCGCAACCGGGAGAAGTGCTGCAGGGTCCACCCGCTGAGGCCGCGCCGGCCAAGCCGGCAGGGGGCGCCGAGCCTCCCGTAGCGGCAGCACCACAGGAGACCCCCGCCAAGGTGCAGCTGGCGACCGAAGGGCAGGCACCCAGCGAAGTCCAACTCCCCGCCGAGTCGCAAATTGCGGCTGCCCCCGAGGCCCCCGGCGAGGCGGTTGCCCTCTCCCAGGAACAGGCTCAGGCCAAGGCGCAGGCCCAGGTGGAGACAAAAGGGGGTGGGCAGGGTGAAACACTGACGAGCACACAGCCCCTCCAAAAAGGCCCTGTGGCGCCGGAGGGAGCGGCACCGGTGGAGCGGGCCGCTCCGGTGGTGCGGCGCCGGGCCCGCGAACTCGGCGTCGACCTGGGACAGGTGCACGGAAGCGGCCCCGAGGGGCGCATCCTGCTCAAGGACCTGGAGGAGTTCGCCGCAGGGACGCCGGGAGCGCAGGCGCCGGTGCAGGGTGGTGGTCCCAGCGGAGCGGCCGAGCCCCCTTCAGCCGCGGCGGGCGCTGCCCCCCAGGATGAGGGGCTCTCGCGGCTGCGCGCGGCGGTCGCCAAGACGGTCTCCGAGTCCTGGCGCACCATCCCGCACTTCAGCGTTACCGTCGACGTTTTCATGGATCAGGCCGAGGCGCTACGCCGCCAACTGAAGGAGTCAGGGGTTCCGCTTACCCTGAACGACCTCATCGTGAAGGGGACCGCTCTGGCGCTCCTCAAGTACCCGCGGCTCAACGCCTCGTTCAACGGCGACTCCTTGGAGCTGCACCGTCAGGTGAACATCGGGATCGCCGTCGGCGTGCCGGACGGGGTGCTCATCCCCGTGATCGTTGACTGCCAGTCCCGGACCCTGCAGCAGATCGCGGAAGAATCCCGGGGGCTGGTGGAGCACGCCCGCAGCGGGTCGCTCTCCGAGCATGACCTGAGCGGCGGCACCTTCTCGGTCTCGAATCTCGGGATGTTCGGGGTGAGCCAGTTCAACGCCATCATCTTCCCGCGTCAGGCGGGGGTGCTCGCCGTGGGCGCCGTGACCGACGTGGTGGCGCCGCGGGGAGGGGTGCCGGTCTGCCTGCGCAGCATGAAGCTCACCCTGTCGGCCGACCACCGGGTCGTCGACGGCGCGTACGCCGCCGAGTTTCTTGCCGATCTCAAGGAGATCCTGGAGAGCCCGGTGCGCCTTTTGATCTGATTCCCCCTTTTTGCCGGTCCCGCTCCAAGATCCCACGCTTTTTCAGGTGGGATCTTTTTTGGGGCTTCCCGCTTGCCGGCTCCCCCCTCAAACGCACCCCTGGACCTGCTTTTTTCAAGCAGCAAAGACCCGCGTCCGGGAACCCCGAATCTCCCTGCCGAGCCCTGTCCCTTTTTTCATTATGAGCCTAAAGAATACCTCTCATGTGTCCGATAGGAGATACGAGAAGAACACTACGGGACCCGGCTGCCGGTTGCCGCTGGTCCAGGAAGAAGGCTGACTTGGCTTCGCTACAGATCGATAAACTCAGCCCGGGTATGGTCCTCAAAAAGAACGTGACCGATCGCAGCGGCCGTTTGTTGCTCCCCTCCGGGACTACCCTGGAACCAAAGCACCTCAACATCTTCAGAATGTGGGGGGTACTCGATGTCGAGGTGACCGACCAAAGCGAGGCGGAAACCGCCCCGGACCTCCTGGTCCCGGAACTCGACCCCGAGCTGGTGGCTCGTGCCAGTGCCGAGGTCGAGCGCATCTTCGCCCACAACGATCAGGAGCATCCCGCAGTCCGGGAACTGATGCGCATCTGCATCAGGAGGAGGGCCGCTCATGAAGCGTAGCCACCGGATCGGGTTGGACCAGATGGTCCACGACGTGGCGACCATCCACTCGCTTCCCATGTTCTATACCCGGCTCTCCGAGGCGATCGACCACCCGCGCAGCTCCATTGCGGACATCGCGAAGATCATCTCCGAGGACCAGGGGCTCACCGCGCGCATCCTGAAACTCGCCAACAGCCCGCTTTTCGGCTACTTCTCCAAGATCGAGACCATCACCCAGGCGGTCACCATCATAGGTGTCCTGCAGGTGCGCGATCTGGCTCTGGCCCTCTCGGTCATGGACGTCTTCGCCGGGATCCCCGAGACCCTGGTCAACATGGAGCAGTTCTGGCGCCACAGCCTGGCGGCCGGGCTCGCTGCCAGGCACCTCGCCACCAGCCAGCGCGAGTCCAGCCTCGAGCGTTTTTTCGTCGCCGGGATCCTGCACGACGTGGGGCGCCTGGTCATGTACATCCGGGACCCGGATCACTGCCTGGAGCTCCTGGAGCGCTGCCGTGACACCGGGGAGCTCCTCTACCTCGCCGAGCGGGAGCTGTTCGGCTTCGACCACGCCGAGGTCGGCGGGGCCCTTTTGCGGCGCTGGAAGATCCCGCCCCGTGTCGCCGAACCGGTCGAGCGCCACCACCAAGGTCTGCGGGCCGAGCACTACCCGCGTGAGGCGGGGATCCTGCACGTCGCGGATTTCGTCGCCCACGCGCTGCAACTCGGGAACTCCGGCGAACCCCTGGTTCCCACTCTGGACCAGGCGGTATGGGAGCGCCTGAACATCTCCTGTCACTACCTGCCGACCCTGGTGCAGCAGGTCGATGCCACCTTCAACGAAACCATAGAGGTGTTGTTCGGGGGGGACGGGCGTGGCTAAGGGGAGCCTGGGGACGAAGCTGCAGCTTTTGCAGGAGCGGGTCAACTACCTGGAGGAGACCAACCTCCACTATCTGCGCACCCTCGACGTGCTGTCGGCGTGCAGCTCGTTTCAGTCCGACATCTACCGCGACAAGGAACCCTCCTTCGTGGTAAAGGCGATGTTCGAGCAACTGCGGCGCTTGATCCCCTTCCGCACCATGGCGATGTTCAGCATCGCGAACGACGCCTCCTTCGAGGTCTCGGTCTGCGAGCCTGCGCAGGCGAGCCCCCTCATCGAAAGCGAGTTCGAGGCCAAGGTGGGCGACGGGAGCTTCGCCTGGGCCTTGAACCAGAACCACCCGGTGATCGTGCCGACCATCGGCGGCAGCCAGACCCTGGTTTTGCACGTGCTGGCGACCAACTCACGGATCCGAGGCATGTTCTGCGGGATCCTGGAGGGGACCGAAAGCTGCGCCGAGGTCTCCACCCTGAACGCCCTGAGCAGCATCCTGATCAGCACCGCCTACGCCGTGGAGAACTCCGAGCTCTACGAGATGCTCCAGGAAAACATGCAGACCCTCGAGGAGAAGGTCTCGCAGCGCACCCAGGAACTGGAAGCGGCACGGCAGCTTGCCGAGGCGGCGACGGTCGCCAAAAGCGAGTTTCTGGCCAACATGAGCCACGAGATCCGGACCCCGATGAACGGCATCATGGGGCTCACCCGGCTCATGATGGACACCGTCCTGACCAAGGAACAGCGCAGCTACATGGAGTCCTTGGAGAACTCGGCCGAGAACCTGCTCACCATCATCAACGAGATCCTGGACATCTCCAAGATTGAGGCGGGCAAGGTGGTCCTCGAGGCGGTTCCCTTCGAGCTCGCCGGGTTCCTGGAGCGTTCCCTGCAGCCTTTCCAGATCCAGGGGCGCGAGAAGGGGGTGGAACTCTCCTTCCAGATCGCCCCGGAGCTCCCGAGGGTGCTGGTGGGCGACTCGGTGCGCCTGGGGCAGGTGCTGGCGAACCTGGTCGGCAACGCCCTCAAGTTCACCGAGAGCGGCAGCGTGCGGGTGGAGTGTCGCCTCGACGCCGTACTCGACGACTGTACCCGGGTTGGTTTCCGGGTGGTCGACACCGGAGTCGGCATCCCCGAGCACGCCCTGGAGAGCATCTTCGAAAAATTCTCCCAGGCCGACAGCTCGACGACCCGCCTCTACGGCGGAACCGGGCTGGGGCTCCCCATAAGCCGAAGCCTCGTTGAACTGATGGGGGGGGAGATCCGGGTGGAGAGCAGGATAGGGGAGGGGAGCAGCTTCCTTTTCACCGTGCTCTGCTCGCAGCCGCAACCCGAGGACGAACAGGCGCTGAAACCGGCCCTTGCCGGCCCAGCCCGGCCGGTTCGCCCGCTCAGCATCCTGGTGGTGGACGATGTCCCGGTAAACCAGCTGATCTCGCAGAAGTTCGTCGCCAAGACCGGCGAGCACCTGATCCACGGAGCGGCCAACGGGGCCGAGGCGGTGGAGAAGTGGCGCGAGCACGGCTACGACCTCATCTTCATGGACGTGCAGATGCCGGTCATGGACGGGCTGCAGGCCACCCGGATCATCCGCTCCGAGGAGCGCGGCGCCCGGGTCCACATCTGCGCCATGACCGCCAACGCGATGAAGGAGGACGTCCTTATCTGCCGCGAGGCTGGGATGGACAGCTACCTGGCCAAACCGGTACGCGAGCTCGATCTCGGTGCGGTCATCGCACAAGTGGCGGGCCTTGTCGAAGGCGGGGAACCCCGGGTGGCGCTGCCTCCCCCACCGGAAGCGGCGCCGGATCTCGCTGTCTTCGACCGGGAGGACCTGCTGGAGCGCCTGGACGGGGCAGAGGCCCTAGTGGAGCGTTTCGTTGGGATGTTCCTGGAGAGCGTTTCGGGACATCTTCTGGAACTGGAGACCGCCCTGGGGCGCGAGGACCTGGCCGAGGTCTTCTACCGCGCCCACACGGTGTGTGGCACTGCCGCAAACGTCGGAGCGGCCCAGATCCGCGCCCTGGCCTGCCGGATGGAGCGACTTGCCAAGGAGGGTACCCTGGAGGGGGTCCCCGCACTGTTCGGCGCGCTGCAGCAGGCCTTTGCAGATTTTCAGGCTGCGGTTGCCGCCGGTGGAGTCGAATGATGCAGGAAGCCATCAAGATTTTGGCCGTCGACGACGTCCCCATGAACCTGGAGCTGCTGGACCTGATGCTCACGGGGCTGGGCGGGGTGGTACTCAAGGCGCTGCACGGCGCCGAGGCGCTGCAACTGCTCGAGGAGCACCCCGACACCGATACCGTCCTGCTCGACCTGGAGATGCCGGTCCTCAACGGGTTCGATACACTCACCACCCTGAAGCAACACCCCCGGCTGCGGGACATCCCGGTCATCGTGGTGACCTCCGACAAGCACGAGATGCTGCGCGCCCTGGCCCTTGGGGCCAACGATTTCCTGAGTAAGCCGTACGACCCTGAGGAGCTGCTCTTGAGGGTGCGCAACCACGTGCGCAGCAAGAAGCTTCTCGACCTCTCCAACAACATGAGCCTGCTCCTCGAGCAGGAGGTGATCCAGAAGACGGCGGACCTCTCCCGTGCCCTGGAGTTTTCCCGCAGCGCCGAGTACGAGATCTCGCTGCGGCTTGGCAAGGCCGCCGAGTTCCGCGACGTGGAGACCGGGATGCATATCCGGCGCATCTCCGAGTACTCCTACCAGCTCGGGAAGCTTGCCGGGCTTTCCGAGAAGGCCTGCCAGGTGCTGCGCTTCTCCTCGCCCCTGCACGACGTCGGCAAGATCGGCATCCCGGACCGGATTTTACTCAAGCCCGGCCCCCTTGATGACGACGAGTTCCGCGTGATGCGGCTGCACACCGAGATCGGGGCGAGCATCCTCTCGGAAGCCGCCCGGTTCCCCTTGCTGGCCGCCGGACAGATCATAGCGCTGCAGCACCACGAGAAGTGGGACGGCAGCGGTTATCCCAACGGGCTCTCCGGCAGGCGGATCCACATCTTCGGGCGCATCGTGATGATCGTCGATGTGTTCGACGCGCTGCTTTCCGAGCGCCCCTACAAGAAGGCGTTTCCCCTGGAAAAAGCCCTGGAGATCATGGAAGAGGGACGGGGGAGGTTCTTCGATCCCGAACTCCTGACGCTGTTTCTGAATAATCTGAAGCTGTTCTGCCGCATCAGGGGCGAATTAAAAGACAACGATACCGCTTCACCGCTTTTGCAACTGGTCCAGGCTGTCTAGCCTGCCCCAAGATAGGTGTCCCTAAAGCCGTGAGGCGGGGGGGCGCCTGGGAGGAAGAACGAGATGAAATGCCTGATCGTCGACGACGAGATATTTTGCCGCGAGTTCGTGGCCACCTTGCTGCGCTCTACCGCGGAGTGCCACCAGGCCGGCAGCGGTGCGGAGGCCCTGGAGAAGTTCAACCAAGCCCTTGTGGCAAAGCTCCCCTTCGATCTCGTCATCCTGGATATCATGATGCCCGGGATGAACGGTCAGGAGGTCGCCAAAAGGATGCGCGAGATCGAGGCGTCCCAGGGGGCCAAGATGGGGCACATCGTCATGCTGACTGCTCTCAACTCGGCCAACGACGCGATGGAGGCCTTCTGCCAGGCCCAGTCCGCCGCGTACCTGGTGAAGCCGGTCTCCAAGGACGGTCTCTTCAACATGATCGGGAAGCTGGGGCTGAGCGGTTAAGGCGGAAAGGGCCAGCGGCTCTTGGGCAGGGCCGCCTTGCAGGCGGCACGGCCACGCTCTATACTATCCTGGTTGCGGGATGCTCAATCTGGCAAGCGCGAGCGCTGGGCGAGGAGCGGGCCATGACCTGGGAGTACAAGATCGTTTATTTCTGCAGCGAGCCGCTCAGCGATGAACCCGGTTACGAGACCAACCTCCACGAAGGGGTGCGCATGCTCAACGAGTTGGGCGCCCAAGGGTGGGAGCTGGTCCAGTTTCTCGGCCACCCGGTCTCGGACGACAGCTGGAAGCATCACGCCGTCTTCAAGAGGCCGCGCGGGTCCGCGCAGGTGGGGTGACTCGGCGGCCGGTTCCCCTCGCCGGGGAGCCGCAACGAACGGAAAAGGACACAAAAAAGCGCCCGGTGCAGGTTGATGCACCGGGCGCTTTGTCGTTTGCGGCGCCTGTGGCTCAGGCCAGCTTGAACTGGGTGACCAGCGTACTCAGGTCCTCCGAAAGGCTCGCCAGCTGCGCCGCGGCCTGCGACGAATCCTGGGAGCCTTGGGCGGAGCACTGCACGATCTCGGCGATTTTGTTGATGTTGCCGGTTATCTCGCTGATGGTGGCCGTCTGCTCCTCCGCGGCGGTGGCGATCTGGTTCACCTGGAGGCTTACCGCGTTGATCTGGTCCAGGATCTCCTGGAGCGCCGCCCCCGACCTCGCCGCCTCCGCGGTCCCTTGCTTGACCTCGTGTACCCCCTCCTCCATGGCACCGACCGCCCCCTTGGTCTCGGTCTGGATCGCCTTGATCATCTCGCCGATCTCCCGGGTCGCCTTGGTGGTCCGCTCGGCCAGCGCCCGGACCTCGTCCGCCACCACCGCGAAGCCGCGCCCCTGTTCGCCGGCGCGTGCCGCCTCGATGGCGGCGTTGAGCGCCAGGAGGTTGGTCTGATCGGCGATGTCTTCGATGGTCCCCACGATGGCGCCGATCTGGTCGGAGCGCTCTCCCAGGTTCTCGACGGTGCGGGAGGTGGCGTTGACCCGGTCGGCGATCCGGTTCATGACCTCGACGGTCTGGGCGACCACCAGGGCGCCCGCCTCAGCGGCGCTGGTGGCCTGCTGCGCTCCGCGGGCGGCTGCGTGGCAGTTCTGGGCGATGTCGTTGGAGGTGGCCGACATCTCCTCGCTGGCGGTGGCCACGGTCTGGGTCTGGCCGGCAACCTCCTCGGCACCGCTTGCGATCTGCGCCGCGGTGCCGTGCAACTGGGTCGAGGACGACGCGATGCTCGCCGCGATGCTGGTGGTCTGCGCCACGATCTCGCGCAGGTTGTGCACCATGTTCTTGAGGGCGGCCATCAGGTGTCCGGTTTCGGTGCCGTCGATACCGGTCACCTCCACGGTGAGGTCGCGCCCGGCGATACGGTCCGCCGTGGCCACCGCCGCATCGAGTGGGCGGGTGATGCTGCCGATGATCCAGAGCGAGACCGCCGCCGCGATGCCGGTCGCCACGACCATGAGGACGATGATCGCCCAGCGGGCGGTCTGGGCGCTCTTGGCGGTCTCGCCACCTTCCAGCCGCGCCCGTTGCTGGACGTCGTTTTGCAGCTGGATCAGGGCGCTTTGGTAGTTGTCGCGCAACGGCCGCAGCTCGCCGAGGAGCTTGAGCGCCTGGTCGCGCTTTCCGGCCTGCAGCAGTGCCACGACCTGGTTTCTGGTGGCGCTGTAGGGCGCCCTCTGGGCCGCCACCGCCTGAAACAGAGCCTTTTCCTTTTCCGACTGCAGGGAAGACTTCAATTTTTCGAGGCTCTCGCCGGCGGCCTTCTGGTTGGCGGCAAGCGGGGCAAGCTCCGCCGCGACCCGCTCTCTGCTGCTCGCCATGGCGGCCTCGTCGATGTGCAGCGAGCTCGAGGATATGGCGAGGTTGATGTCCGCCACCCACTTGATCTGCGGGATCCGGGCGTTCATCAGGTTGCTGATGTTGGCGTCCAGCCTGCCGATGGCGACGAGCGCGGTGACGGCGACTACTGCGCAGAGCGCCATCAAGAGGCCGAATCCGAGGAACAGCTTCATCTTGATCTTCAGGTCCGTTTTCATGCGATCCTCCCTGGGGCGCTGCCGGTCGACGTAGCGCCGACAAGCAACTGCCGCGGGTTGTTAACTGCGCAAAAATAGGCCGGAATATATTAGGAAAAATTCATATGGTAGTATAGGGGGCGTCGAAGGATAGTCAAGAAAGATAACCCGGGCGGGGCGAACACCGTGGGCGGGGGCCGGGACACTGGGGTGAAAGCACCGGGGGCGGGGACATTGGGAACTTAGGAAGGTGGCAACGGTAGGAAGAGGCGGCGGGGTTAACCCTGCCTCCTCTATTTTGTGGCTCAGTCGGCAAAGGTCAGGGCGGACCACCAGGCAAAAAGGATCAGGGCGGAACTCGCCAGGCAGAGGACGGCGTTGGTAAGGCGCCCGGGGCGGCCCAGAACCCCAATCAGCAGTTCGGTGAGCCAACCCAGCACCAGGCCGGACAGGAACCCGAAGAAGTGGGCCCCCAGGTCGGTCTGCTTCCCCTCGCTCCCCAAAAGCACCAGGAGGGCGAGCGCCGCAGCGACCGGCACGGGCCAGCGCCGGCGCAGGTGGTGGCGGTAGCGCATCATCGCGATCGAGCCGAGGCTTCCCACGGCGGCGAAGACCGCGGTGGATCCCCCGATGGAGGCGTGGCTGGGGAGCTGGACCTCGGCGTTCACCAGGTTGCCGAGCATCCCCGCTGTGAGGAGCAGGCTCCAGGCCAGACCGGAACCGAGGTCGCGGCAGAGGTACACGATGAAGAGGCCGCCTATGGAGAGGTTACTCAAGAGGTGCAGCCAGTCGGCGTGCAGGGTGAGCGAGGTGGCAAGCCGCCACCACTCGCCGTCCAGGATCCGGTGCGCCTGGGCGGAGCCGATCTCCACCCAGTCGACCGGGTGGCGCCCGAGGACCGTCAGGTCGAGGCGGGTCAGGTTGTGGAAGGTGGCGACCAAAAGGAGCACCGAGAGGGTCGGCAGGGTGTTCTCCCGCATGGGGCGCACGGGGGGGATCAGCGGCGGCCAGTCCCGGTTCTCCTGGACGAAGCGTTTGAGCTCCGCCGTGGCGGCATCGAGGTCCGGGCGGAGCACCTGGACCCGCCAGCCGTACTCACCGGGGAGGATGCGGTTTTCCAGGTAGCGCGACTCCAGCACCAGTGCCCAGAGCTGCGCCTTGCGCTGGGTCAGGCGTCCCGCACTGCCGTCGACGGCGTAGGTGGGGATGCTCACCCATTCAGGCTCTGGTGCGTCGGTTATTTCCGGATCCGGTACCTGTTCCATGGGCGGGAGTATTGCAGAAACACCGGCGGATGTCATCAAGAGAAGTCGTCCGTGGGGGGCGACGGGGTGGAGGAAGGGGACGTTGCGTGGTTGCCCCGCCTGTACGCCGGCGAACCCGGGGCTCTCCCACTGTAGCGACCGAACGCTGCTTCCGCCTTTTCTGGGGGCTCGCCGCTCAGGAGGCAAAACCTTTCAGAAATCGAACCGCTTGGCACCCCTGTGTCTTGACTATTGATGTTGTGATGTTAAAACAGTTCCTGATTAGCGCCAATCTTCCGCTGTCCGCAACCACGCCTCAGGGCGACGACCAGTGCAAACAGTCGCAGCGATCAGGCGAGGCAGCATAGCGGCAAGATCAAAGCGGCGGTTAAATCGGTACTGATACT
>NZ_BLXX01000015.1 GCF_014193515.1 Geomonas silvestris
TTTGACTACATCGAGCGGTTCTACAACCGCAAACGGATTCATTCCTCGCTGGGGTATCGGACCCCGTTCGAGGTCGATCAACTCAACCTAGCCGCTTAACCGACTGTCCACGAAATCGGGGCAATTCCATGGTCGCTATTAACGAAGGGGTGGTCGCTAATAGCGAGGGGGTGGTCGCTATTAACGAAGGGGTGGTCGCTATTAGCGAAGGGGTGGTCGTTATTAGCGGAGGGGTGGTCGTTATTAGCGAGGGGGTGGTCGTTATTAGCGAGGGGGTGGTCGTTATTAGGGAGGGGGTGGTCGCTATTAACGAAGGGGTGGTCGCTATTAGCGAAGGGGTGGTCGCTATTAGCGAAGGGGTGGTCGCTATTAGCGAAGGGGTGGTCGCTATTAGCGAAGGGGTGGTCGCTATTAGCGAAGGGGTGGTCGCTAATAACGAGGGGGTGGTCGCTATTAGCGGAGGGGTGGTCGCTAATAACGTGGGGGGTGCTCGCCACTATCGAGATGGAAGTCGCTATCAGCCCGATCATGTTGGTTTCAGCGGAAGGTTAGTTGCGGACTGGAAAGAACGTGTTCTATTGGCGGGGTTACAGCGCAGGTTAACCGGGCGTGGCGAATGGGTTCTCAAGGGAGTGCGTGGCCCCACGTTGCCGTGGGGCCACGAGATTTGCTTTTTAGGTTACCGGAACGGTGACGATTGCCGACCAGGGACCGGGACCGTCGTCTCCCATGGCCCTCCCTCTGAAGGAGTAGCGGTTGAGGGGGTCGAGATCTGCGATCAAGATCTTCTTGCAGCCACGATGAAACCCTGAGGCGTCATCGATCCAGTTTGGTTCGACACCCGGCTCCACCTTGGCGTACTGGAACTGATACCCGAAGGCGGCATCCTGGCTGTCGGCGTTGATCATGACCTCGCCAGGACCATCGAGGTTTATCACCTCAAGCCTTTGGAGCTGCTTGACAGGAGCGCGCTCTGCCTTCGCGACCCTGGTACGTCGCTCGATGACGGGCAGTCCGGCGGTCCGCAGCTGGGCTTCCTCGTCCATAGCCTGCAGCTGAACCCGAAAGGCGATCCTGGCGAGCTCTTTTAGGACAGCTGCATGATGTTGGTCGCGCAGCGGGATCAGGGCATGGTTTCCCGCTGAAGTATGCTTCAGGGTTTCCTGAAGATTCGCGCCAGCCTGCGCCAAGGCATCCAGAGAGATCTCCTTGAAGAAGGGGTGGTTGGTAAGCGCGAGGATGACATCGTCCTTCACCGTCAATGCCTTCGCCGGACTGAGCGACATCAGGAGATTGATGTTGAGCAGGATGGGTAGTTGAGCCTGCGTTTGCATAGGTACCTCCTTCGAATTTTTTGTGCACCGGAATTAGAATTTATTTATACTCGATCGCCGGGCGCTTGCAAGGGGGCAACCATCATTTTCTTACGCAGCGCCACCTGCGCCAATCGCGTGTTGACAATGGGCCATGCCGCATATATTGTATACAACGCTTTCAATGTTAACCGTAAAAAGGAGGAGTAATGAGCGACGTGCAGGAAGCTATCAAGCAGGCCATCCAGACTGAAAAGAACGCGATGAACTTCTATGAGCTGGGCGCCAAGCAGATGAAAGACCAGGAAGCCAAGCGCATGTTCGAACAGCTCGCCCGCGAAGAGAGAGAGCATGCGATGCACTTCTACAAGGCATACAACGGCAACGACCTCGGCTCTTTCGACGAATTCATGTCCGCCCCTCCCCAGAATGAGTCGGTGTGGATCACGTCCATCCAGAAGGTGATCGGCCCGGACTTCAGCGAGCAGAAAGCACTGGAAGTTGCCATGGAGAAGGAAACCAACCTGGAGAAGGCGCTGCGCGAAACCGCCGCCCGCATCAGCGATCCCTCGGTGCGCGAGGTGTTCGAATTGAACGCCAAGGAAACTCACAACCACTTCCTGACCATCGAATCCGAGTACGCCCGCATCATGGCCATGGTCGACGAGTCGGACATGGATACCTTCGTCAGGGAGTAACCTGCCGGAACGCTGTCTTCCAAGGGGGCCCAGGCCCCCTTTTTTCGTGCCCGATGCTGGACCTTCCGAAGCCCCCCCTCCGGGTTATCTGAGTTGGCTGAGTGAGTCGATGCCGACATTGTGCCCACCAGGTTTCCGCGCCCCCCTCATAGTCTTCAGGTATATGCTCACCACGGCTCCCCCTGTACTAGAAGAGCGAGAGAGCGATAATCAGTTGACCTGCCGTAAGATGTTTCCTTGTGCGCGCCCTACCCTCTTCCCTTTGATGAGTGTCCGACTGTGAACTCCGAAAGCTGCACCTGAAAAAAATAACTGTTGATGCATTTTTTTCTTGCCAGTCTCAAAGTTCGATGATATACATAGGGAACTTGATTGGCCGGAGTGGCGGAATTGGTAGACGCGCTAGATTCAGGTTCTAGTACTCGAAAGGGTGTGCTGGTTCGATTCCAGTCTTCGGCACCATAAAGAACTAAGGGGTTACGGTTTAGGCCGCAACCCCTTTTTCTTTTTCTACTCGCAGTATCCTTCCCCCGATCTCCCTATTCTCCCAGTCGCCCCCAGCGACAGAAACCCTTCTCTTATCCCTGCAGGTTCTGAGACAGCACCGAGGACCGCCGGATGCCGCCTCTTTTCTTGGCAACAGAAAAAGAGGGACAGCATCGTGCTGTCCCCCTTTTCTCGATACCCCATCACGGCACTGAGTGGGCCTCCCCCCAAAGCGCAAACCTCGACGCCGCGCCTCACCCCTCGGCATTCTGGAGATGATCCACCAACTCGGCACCGAAGAACTGGCAACCGCCCATGATGGTGCGGATGGCTATCCCGACCTCCTCGGCGGCCAGCTCCTTGAGCACGTACCCTCCGGCGCCGGCACACACCGCCCGCTGCAAGTGATCGCTGGTATTGTACACCGAAAGGATCAGTACCTTGACCTGGGGAAACTCGTAGCGAATGCGCCGCGTCGCTTCGATTCCATCCATTTTCGGCGTGGAAACGTCCATGAGCACCAGGTCCGGTTGCAGCAGGCGGACCTGCTCTACCCCCTCGACACCGTTCCCGGCCTCCCCCACCACCTGGAAACCCTCCTGCTCTTCCAGGTGGCGACGGAGTACCTTCCGGATCATGGCGTGGTCGTCGACGACGAGTATGCGGACATTCATACCGGTTACTCCCTGATCTCGATCAACACCGTGGTTCCCATCCCGGACTCCGAACTGAGCCGGAAGGTCCCCCCCGCCAGTTCGGCCCGCTCCCTCATGATGGTAAGCCCCCACCCCGAACCGGTGAGCTGCAGGCTTTCGTCGGAGGGGGTGAACCCCTGGCCGTCATCGGTAATGCACAACTGCAACAGATCACCCTCCTGCGAGAGGGTGATCGTCACCAGGGTCGCCAGGGCGTACTTCGCCACGTTGTTGAGCGCCTCCTGGGTGATCCGGAACAGGGCGATCTCCTGCTTGGGGGTGAGCCGGGGGAAGTTCTCATCGATATCCACCAGCACCTCCAGGCCGGTACGCTGGCGGTACTGGTCGGCATAGGAACGGATCGCACCGCCCAACCCGTACTCCTCGAGCTGCGAGGGGCGCAACTCGACCATCAGGTTGCGCACCGTCCGGCTGATCTCCTTGGTGAGCTGGCGCGAATCCTCCAGCGTGTTGCACAGGTCGCCACCGGTCCGGTCGGCGAGCAGGTTGCCGATGTAGGCGAGGTTCAGCCCGAGAGCCGTCAGTTCCTGGCCGATGTCGTCGTGCAGTTCGCGCGAAACCTCCTTTCTCAGGTCCTCCTCCTGCACGATGAGCCGCTGGGCGTACTTTTTCAGCCCCTCCTCCGCCTTTACCCGCTCGCTTATGTCGTGCACCAGCTTGAACATGACCCGCCTGCCGTTCCACTGGTAGGCTCCGCCGACGATCTCCACCGGAAACACCGAGCCGTCCTTTTTGCGGTGGTAGCGCAGGGGCACGAAGGTACTGCTGCTCTTCTCGACCTCCTGGACCAGCAACTCCGAGGCCTCGCGCTCGGCCGAAAGGTCGAAGGCCAGCATCCCCGAAAGGAGTTCTTCGCGCCGGTAGCCGTACATGCGGACCAGGGAACGGTTGACGTCGATGATCCTCCCGGTGTCCATTTCGAAGATGATGATCCCGTAGACCTCGTTGTCGAAGATGATCCGGAACTTGCTCTCGCTCACCCTCAGGGCTTCGTCGGCCTTCTTGCGTTCGGTGACGTCGGTGATGATGGTGGTGAACTCGTCCGGCTGCGGACTGTAGGCGTAGATGGAGAGGTACTGCTGGGTCGGCTCGAAGAAGGCCTCGAACTGGGTTTCACCGCCAAGCTGCGCGATTTTGCCGAACACCCCGATATAGTCGAAGCCGAGGCTGTCGAACCCGGGGAAAATTTCGCTGATGTTGCGACCTTCCACGTCGCGCTTGCGGATGCCGATGATCTCCTCGTAGGCCTGGTTTACGCTCAACACGGTGAAGTCGACCGGCTGCCCCTGGTCGTTGGCGATGATCCGGCAGTGGGCGATGGCGTTGAGCCGGTTGGCAAAAAGGGCGCTGTAGCGGCGCTCGCTCTCCCTAAGCTCCTCCGCCAGGATCTGGTACTCGTCGATCACCTGGTGCAGGTGCTCGTTGACCTCGAAGAGTTTTTCGTTTTTGCGCCCGATGCGGCTCATCGACTGAAAAGCGGCACCGGCGGAGACCACCGAAAGCAAAAGGAAACTGCCGACCAGGAGTCCCGTGATAACCATGTCGTTGCGCCACTGCTCCAGGTAGTCCTCACTGGCAAGGGAGACCGTCACGAGCAGCGGGGCTACGGGGAGCCGGTGGAAGGTGACGATCCGCTCGGAGCCGCCCCCCGTGGTGCGGTAGGTCGCGCGGCGCACCCCGGAACGAAGCAGCGAGGGGAGCTCGGCCGGTACCGGCCCGGCCACCTGCCCCTGCCTGGTTCCGCTCGCCGGGAACTGGGCGAGGGGCTTGAGATCGGTACTGCGCAGGGTAATGCTGCCGTTTGCTCCGAAGTCGAACTGGGCCAGCAGCCGATTGAAATGATCCACCCTCATGGTCGAGTAGACCATGCCGCCAAAGCCGCCATTAGGGGCGCGGAAGCGGCGGGCGACCACGAGGACCTGGTGCCTGCTTATGGGATCGACGAGAGGGGTGGAAACCTGCAGGCCGGCATCCGGGTGGTCGCGCAAAACCTGGAAATGGTCCCGCCCCAGGCAATCGGAGCCACGAGTTCCGGTGCTGCTACTGCGATAGATGACCCGGCACTGGCGGTCGGTGACCTCTAACAGTTCGCCGCCCGGCAGGCGGCGCTGGTAACTGGCAAGCAGCGCCTCGATCTGGTCCTTGTCCCGGCCGTCCCAGGCCGGCTTTTCCTCGAGTTCGTCCACCAACGCCCGCAGGGAGAGGTCGACCTTGTCGATCGCAGCCGAGATGCTCTCGTCGATGGCCTTGCCCAGGTTCTGCGAAACCACCTCGGCGTACTGCTCGTGCTGGGCCCTGCTTTCCTGAAGAAAATGCCAGGCAAGCACGATCACCATGAGGTTGCAGAAGGCAAACCCGAAGACGATGAGGGAGCGGTAGCGGTAGATAGAGATCATGCTTCCTTTAATAAGCCTACGGCAACGCGAGGGGAATGTGCCGCGCGGGCCCGGCCGTGGCGACGCCACAGGATACGCCGCCCAGGCAAAGTTGTCAAAAGCTTACTGCACCTGTCAACCGGGATACCTGCCGCGACTCGCGCCATTAACCGGTCCGGAGCTAGGGGTGCGGTGCTCCCCCGCCAAACGCGGCGCTTGCCCCCCTCCCCCCCTCAGAATATTCTGGTGAACCGCTCCTTATGATAGATGCTTTGCGAAAAATGGTCGGCAAACTGGGCCACCAGTTCCGCGACCAGTTCCGCGAACAGGGCCTCTGGTCCGGGAGCACCCGAGGCGAGGCCGGGGCCGCGCTGAAACTGCACCGAGAGGGTGCGCTCCCCCAGTCGTGCCGTCAGGACCGCTCCGTGCCAGTCCCCTTCGCGAGGCTCGGGATCCCAGTACACGAGACCTCCGGGCAGGGCCCTTCTGAGCGCCGCGACCAGTTCGCTTGCCGCCTGATCCATGTCACACCTCCCCCGGCCCGTAGGCCGGATGATCAGAAGGGGTAGCCAAGCCCCACGAAGACCGCCGGCCCTTCCTTGCCAACCCCCACATCGATGCGCCCGACGATGTTGGGGCGCACCACGGTACGCAGCCCCAGCCCCGGGTTGAACGCGAAGCTGCGCACCCGTGCCTCGACCAGGGTCGACATCACCGCACCCAGGTCGATAAACGGTGCCAGCTCCCAATCGGCCAAAACGTTGAAGATCTTCCAGCGAAAAAGCCTGATGCGCTCCTCGAGGTTCAAAAGCAGGTAACTCTTGTCGATGAAGCGGTTTTGGCCATACCCCCTGAGGGTGGTTTCCCCGCCGAGGATACTCTGTTCCAGGAAGGGGACGCGGGAGCCCACCGTCTGTTTGCCTGCCAGGCGCGCGACCGTGATGAGTCGGCCGTTGTGCCAGGGGTAGTAGATCTTCGCCTCGGCCTCGCAGGCCTGGTAGGTCGCCGAACTCCCGAACACTTTCGCGCTGTTGTCGATGGAGAACCTGAAGTACCTGCCGGCGGTGGGGAGGCTCTGGGAGTCCAGGGTGTTGTAGAGCAGCGAGATCTTCTGGTCGTTGACGTGGTACCCGGGGATCCCCGGAATCTCGCCGGCAGGAAAAACCTCGGTGATGAAGGGGACCGCGGGGACCGCCCCGCGGCGGATGCGTACCTTCTTGTAGCGCTCACCGAGCATCACCTCCACCTTGTCGGTGATCCGGTATCCGCCGGCCAAGCTGAATCCCGCCTCGTGGTAGGCGTAGTTGGTCTCGTTTTCTTGGGAGGAGGTGGACTGGAACCCGAAGAACCTGGCCGAGCCGTCGGTGAAGTCGAAGAGCATCCCGTTCAGTTCGAAGCGGTCGTCGAGGAACTTCTGGTTCAGGTAGCGCAGCCGGTACTCGTGATTGATGGTGGTGGCCTGAGAGAGGTTGACCCGGATAGTCTGGTCGGCTGTCGGGTAAAAGGCGCCGTAGAGCGTGCTGGTGACGCCGAAGTACTGGTTGTAGTTCATCTGGGGGACGATGAGCGTGCTGACCTCGTCCTTTGCGTTGTGCAAAAGGAACGCGACCAGGCCGCCGTGGGTGATCCCCTCGTTGGGACTCGCGGCGATGACCGGCAAAGGGATCGCCACGGTCTTGGCGGGGTCCGCAAAGCTATCGTTGGAGACGGGGTACGGGAGGTACTTTCTGGGAACCTGGTAGGTACAGGAGCTGAGGAGGACCAGCGTTGCCAGTGCGATGGGGAGCGTAAGAAAGCGCATGAAACCTCGTCGCGTGCCGGTCGCTATCCGGCCGGTCGTGCTGCCTCAGGGTGGCAGGCTAGGCTCATTTTTCCCGGGCCGCGACCACCAGCCCGAGCAGAAGCCAAAAGGCCTCCCTGAAGCGCCTGAGGATGGTGAAGCCGGTCCCCAGGGTGGCCCCCAGGTTAAACCCGAGGGAGAGCAGGATGTTGCCGCCGTCCTGGACCCCCAGGGATATCGGGATCATGAACCCGAGCCCGGCCACCAGCTGGGAAAGGGCATCGAGACAGAGGGCGAGCGGCAGTCCGATCGGGTGCCCCAAAAGCCAGAAGATCACCCAGACCTCGACCGCGTGCAGCGCCCATCCCGCCAGGTAACAGGCAAGGGCGAGGAGCCCCAGGCCGGCCTGCCGGCGGTAGAACTGATCGAGCGCCTGGTCCAGCGCGGCGCACTCGGCGCTGCGGGCCCGCAAAAGCGCGGGGCAGAGCCCGATGCGGTCCAAAAACGCGATAAGGGAGGAACAGGGGTGCCGGCGCTGCACGAGCAGGAAGGCGCCGGCGCCACCGGCAAGGATAAGGGTCCCCAGGTAGCTCAACAGGGTAAGGCGCGGCGGGAGCCCGGGCAACACCTGCGGGATCAGGGCGAAACTGATCAGGATGTAGAAGACCAGGCTCACCACCATGAGCGCCTTGTGGATCACCAGCGAAGCGGTCGCCTCGGGCCAGGAGACCCCCGCCGCGTTCAGGCGCTGCGCCTTGAAGGGCTCCCCCCCCAACGAGGCGGTGGGGGTCAACTGGTTCAGCGATTCCCCGGCCAGCCTGAACAGGTAGAGGCGCCCAAAAGGGGGCGCCCCCTCGCGGCAGGAAAGGATCAGGTGCCAGGAGAGGGTCCACAGCAGGGTGACCGCCCCGTAGGGGATCAGCAGCAGCGGCCAATAGCGGCTCCCTTGCCAAAAGGAGCGCACCAGGGCGTCCCAGTCGATGTTGCGCACCATGAGAAAGAGCACCAACGAGGCGACCGCCAGCAGGAGAAGGGTCAGGCGTCGCATGGGACTGGCTCCGGTCTTGGAGGTTTCAGCGGGCATGGGGACTCCGGATGGCGGCCAGCGACTCACCCCTCGACTGCCACGTCGAAATGTTCGCAGTAGCGGCGGAACTTTTCCCGCTCCAGGTGCGGGTCGAGCCCGAACTGCTCGAGGGCGTAGAGGTGCGCCCCGTGCTTATCCTTGGGGTTCTCCGCGATGAAGCGCCCCATGGCCGCCTCGGCCTCGGGGGTGAGCTCGCGAGCGAAGTGTCGGTAGATGCGCCGCACCACGGCCATGGGGTCGCGGACCAGTTCCGGGTAGGCCACGTCGCAGAAGCTGCCGTCGAGGTCACCGCGCGCAGCGCGCATCTCGGTAAGCAGGTTCGCGCTGTCCACCCAGCGCCGGCTCACCTCGGCACCCAGCTGTTTCAGGTCGATGGGGCCGGTAAAGGGGGCCCTGAGCACCTGGGCGAAGCTTGCACAGGATGGAAGCACCTTGAGCGGGTCGCGGTGGGTGACCACCACTTGGGCGTCGGGATAGACCCGGAACAGGGCGTCGAGCGCCATCAGGTGGCTGGGGGCCTTGAGCACCCAATGCGAACCGGGGCAGTGCCACTGCAGATGCTGCAGGAAATTGCGGTGGCAGCGGTAGGCCGGGGTCTTGTCCTGGCGGTCGTGCCAGCGGCGGTAGGAGGTGACGAAGTACATCGACTCGAAGACGTAACTGAGGAAGGAGTGGTCCGTTATGGCTATGCACTCCTGGGGAAGCCTCGCCTCGATGGTGTGGCACTTGTCGAAGTCAGGCATCAGGACGTCGATCCAGGCGAGTTCCTTGCGGGTGCGCGCGATGCGCGGGTCGCTTTGGTAGCTCGCGGTTTCCGGCGGCGGCGAGGGGTGCATGACCTCCCATACCTGGGGAGCCCGGCAGGCGGGGTCCTGGGCGAGGAGCGCGTGCAGGAAGGTGGTGCCGCTTCGGGGGAGGCCGGTGATGAACATCGGCCGGACGATGCGTTCCCGGGCGATCCCGGGAAACTGGCTGCGGTCCCGGGTCAGGCGCAGCCGGTTGGCGAGCAGCCTCTGCATCTCGGTGGCGACGGTGATCCGCCCCAAAAGGTTGAGCCGGGCGTCCTCCTCGAAGGAGCGCATCAGTATCCGGAAGGCGCCGGCGCAGTCCGGGTCCCCGAAATCGGAGAGCCCGGTAAGCTCGCAGCTTTTGGCGCTCAGGTGGTCCGGGTCCAGCGAGACGAAGGGGCGGCCGTCCTTGAGGAGCAGGCGGCCGAAGCTGTTCATGCCGGCGAGGGCCCGGTGTCCCAGTGCTGCCAGGAGCGGGGGGAAACGGAACCCTCTCCCCGGTGCCGGGTGGGCGCCGCCTGGTTCGGGGCGCCCACCCGGCACCGCGAGTTCCGGCCCGGCGCCGACGATACGGTCCTGTTTCACGTAGTTCTCCTTGACGTCAGGAAATTGAAGAGGCCGGGCCGCCCAAAAAGGACGGCGGCCTGAAAAACCCGATCCGCAGCGGGCGCGACCTGCCCGCGCTCAACCTCAACCTCTGCCTCGCCTCAGGCCTTTACATGTAGCCGTCCTTGTGCAGCCGCTCCATGCCGCGCTCGGCATCCTGGGCGCGGCCGCTGCGCTCGGCAACCCGCGAGGCGCGCAGTTCGGCGATGATCTCCGTGACGCTGCGGGCCCGCGAGGCGATGGGTGCCGTACAGGGGGCACAGCCGAGACTGCGGTAGCGCTGGCCGTTACCCCGCTCGAAATAGAGCGGGATCACCGGGATCGCCTCGCGCTCGATGTACTCCCAGATGTTGATCTCACTCCAGTCCAAAAGAGGGTGGATGCGCAGGTGGGTCCCCGGCTCGAACCGGGTCTTGAACTGGTCCCACAGCTCCGGCGGCTGGTCCTTGAAGTCCCAGTCGTTGTTGCTGTCCCGGGGGGAGAAGTAGCGCTCCTTGGCGCGGGTACCTTCCTCGTCCGAACGGACCCCGACGATCACCCCGGTATAGCCGTGCTCGGCGAGCAGCTGACGCAGCGCCTCGGTTTTCAGGGCACAGCAGCAGGCAAAGGTGCCCCGGGTCGGGTGCATCCCGTCCGCAAGCGCGGCGCGGTTTTGCCCCACCACCAGGTTGAGCCCCCACTCGCGGGCGGTGCGGTCGCGGTACTCGATCATCTCCGGAATCTTATAGGAGGTGTCGATGTGCACCAACGGAATGGGACAGTGCCCAAAGAACGCCTTGCGCACCAGCCAGAGCAGGACCGTGGAGTCCTTCCCCATGGACCAGAGCATGCAGAGATTCTCGAAGTTCTTGTAGGCTTCGCGCAGGATGTACATGGAGCGGTCTTCCAGTTCGTCCAACTGACTCATCAATCCCTTCCTCTGCCTGTGTGCAAGCGCCCCGAATGATTCACCATGGTTAATTTGCCACAGCAAATACTATAAGCAGTGTCTGAGATTGCAACCGTGTGGGCACCCTTTTTTTATCGGTGCGGCACCGGAAAACCCACCTCCAACCGGTGCAGGACCAGAATTCACCAGTTTCAATGAGGTGCTGCATATTTTACCCGCCCAGGGTCAGAATCCGGGAGTCTTGGCGCTCAGAAGACGCCCTACCCTCCCCGGAAAAAGTGCCGGCCGCCCTTTAAACCCCGAATAATCTCCTTGATATCAGACGCTTTGGGCTGTACATTAGAGCGCGCCGCAACCCCGACCAGCTACCAGCGAGGTTTTCCCCATAGACGCAGCACAGCTCCTCATCTTTTCATTGGAACAACAGCGCTATGCGCTGCGTGTCGAGACGGTCGACCGGGTGATCCGGGCGGTGGCGGTGACTCCGCTCCCCAAGGCGCCCGAGATCGTGCTCGGGGTCCTCGACCTGCACGGGCAGGTGATCCCGCTCATCGACCTGCGCCGGCGCTTCGGTCTCCCGACCAGGAAGCTGCGCACCAGCGATCAGTTCGTCATCGCGCGCGCCGGCCTGCTTACCGTGGCGCTCGCCGTGGACGGCACCGAAAGCGTGCAGCAGGTGCTTCCCGAGGCGATCCAGGAGGCCGGGGGGATCGTAAGCGGCACCGAGTTCCTCGAGGGGGTCACCCGCAACGAGGAGGGGCTCGTGCTGATCCACGACCTGGGGACGCTCCTGTTCCCCGAGGAGGCCCGGGCCCTCGCCAGGGCCCTCGAGGGGACCCCGGCATGAACCAGGGGCAGCCGGGGCTGCCGGAGACACTGGCACAGTTTGCCCGGTTCATCTCCCGCCACATGGCCCTGCACTTCGCGGAGGACCGGCTGGCGGAGCTGGAGCAAAAGCTCGCCCCGCTGGCCCGGGAGGCAGGCCAGGCTGACCTGGCCGAGTTTCTCAAGGGGGTCATGAGCGCCCCGCCGTCGCGCAGCCAGCTTAAACCGCTGGCCCGGGCACTCACCATCGGCGAGACCTACTTCCTGCGCGACCCGCGCAGCTACCAGGTCCTCGAGCGCGAGGTGCTACCCGAGCTGATTGCCCGGAAACGGCAGGGCGACCGCACCCTGAGGCTCTGGAGCGCCGGCTGCGCCTCGGGCGAGGAACCCTACACCCTGGCGATCCTGCTCAGCCGCGTCATCCCTGACCTGGGTAGCTGGCAGATCTCGCTGGTGGGGACCGACATCAACGAGCAGTCGCTGGAAAAGGCACGGCAGGGAAACTACAGCAAGTGGTCGTTTCGTAACGCCCCGGCCTGGCTCATGGACTACTTCACGCGCCAGGAGGACGGCCGCTACCAGATCGTGCCGCGCATCCGCGACATGGTGCGCTTCGAGTACCTGAACCTTGCCCAGCCGCAGGCAGAAGCCGAACCGGTCACCGGCACCGACGTTCTGGACATCATCTTCTGCAGAAACGTCATGCTCTACTTCGGGCCGGCCCAGATCGAGCGCACCATGGGGCGTTTCCACCGGGCCCTGAACGAGGGGGGCTACCTGTTCGTAGGCCCCACCGAGGTGGACCAGCGCCAGATGGAGGGCTTCTCCTGCCGGCGCCTGGAAGGGGCCTTCGTGCTCAGCAAGGAGTCCCGGGTGCCGCAACCGCCCCCGCCGGCCGCGGCGCCCCCCCTCCGGGTGGCAGCGCCCCCCCTGCCGCGCCAGCGGCACCGGGAGCCGGCAAAGGTGGCGTCGCCCGCCCCGAAGAAGGGAGCCCCGGCACCGGCCGCTCCCCCGGCGTTCGAACAGGCGCTCAGCCACTACCGGACCGGGAGCTACCAGCTGGCTGCGGATCTGGTCCGGCAGCTGCGCGACGCGGGGCCGGCCGACCTGGAAACCCTCATGCTCGGGGCGCGGGCGCTCGCCAACATAAGCCGCTTCGGCGAGGCGGGGGTCCTGTGCGACGAGGCCCTGGCCGCCGACCCGTTGAGCGTCCCGGCCCACTACCTGAAGGCGATCATCCTGGAACACCTGGGGGAGCCCGAGGCGGCCTGTGCGGCACTTAAGAGGGTGCTCTTCATCGACGGGGAGTTCCTTTTGGCCTACTTCGCCCTGGGAAACCTCTACCGGGTAAGCGGAGACGCGGCCGAGAGCCAGCGCAACTACGCCAACGCCCTGCGCCTACTGGAGCGCCGCGACCCCCAGGAACTGCTTCCGGATACCGAGGGGCTGAGCGCCGGCGCGCTGGCCCAGCTGATCCGCGACATGACACCGGCAAGGAGAAGAGATGGCGTCAGGTAATCCGCAACAACCGGGGCAGCCCCTGGACTGGCCGGCGCTTTTGGAGCGCCAGCGCCTCCTGGCTTGCGAGCTCTCCGGCCAGGAGGACCCGGGGGAGGTCCAGGGAGTGCTCGAGGCCCGTGCGGCCGAGCTGGCCGTGCCGCCCCCCGAGCCCCGCAGCGGCCGGTACCTGGACTGTCTGGAGTTCGTGCTCTCCGGCGAGCGCTACGCCCTGGAGCTGCGCTACCTGATCCAGACCCTCCCCTTGACCGATTTCACCCCGCTCTTCTGCACGCCCCCCTTCGTCCTGGGGCTTACCATCCTGCGCGGGCGCATCATCTCGATCATCGACCTGCGCCGTTTCTTCGAGCTCCCCCTCGTGGGGCTCGCCGACCTGAACCGGGTGATGGTGGTGGGCAACGGCGCCATGGAGGTCGGGATCCTGGCCGACAGCATCGTGGGGGTGGGCTCGGTGCCGGTCGCGGAGCTGCAGCCGGCTCCCGCTGCCTTTACCGGGCTGCGCGAAGAGTTCCTCTCCGGGGTCACCGCCGAGCGCCTGGCGGTCCTCGACCTGGGGAAGATCCTGGCCGACCGCAGGATCGTGGTACACGAAGAGGTGGGTTAACGCCGGGCGTCCGGCGAACACGTTACTATTTCCAGCACCTGGGGGATTCATGCTCGGCAATCTCAAAATTCGCTCTCGGCTGATCGCAGGCTTTGCGGTCGTGGTGTTGTTCCTGATCCTGGTGGGCGGGATCTCGCTCAGGAACCTCATGGCGCAGGGGGACCTGATGACCCGGTTCTTCGAGCACCCCTTCGTGGTGACCGCATCGATCCAGGAGGTCCAGGAACAGATCGTCCGCATCCATCGCAGCATGAAGGACGTGGTGCTCTACGGCAGCGACCGCAGCGAGCTGGCCATCGCCCTCAAAGACATCGACAACTCCGAGCAGATCGTCTACCGCGAGCTCGCCGTCGCCAAGGAGCGCTTTTTGGGCGACAAGGCGAAGATGGACCGCATCAAGGTCCTGATGGACCAGTGGCGGCCGGTCCGGGAGCGTACCGTGGACCTGGTGCGCCAGGGGAAACTCGAGGAGGCGGCCCGCTTCCACAAGGAGTTCGCCCGCCACCTGGTGAGCAACATCGACAGCGAGGTCGAGGGGGTGCTGCAGTACTCCAAGAACAAGGCCAAGAACTTCATGGAGCAGTCGCAGTCAAGCCAGCGTTCCACCCTGGCGCTCACCGGAATCCTGATCTGCCTCGCCGCGCTTTTAGCTGCGGCCATCGCCTACGTGATCACCCGCTCGATCCTGGGGCCGCTCAAGGAGGCGGTGGAGGCCGCCGACCGGCTGGCCCTGGGGGACCTGAGCGTGGAGATCGGCAGCAGCTGCGACAACGAGATCGGCCAACTGCTGCGCTCCATGGGGACCATGGTCGCCTCCTGGCGCCGCATGGGGGAAAACGCCAACCGGATCGCCCTGGGCGACCTGAACCTCGAGGTGGTCCCCAACTCCGAGCGCGACGTCTTCGGCATCGCCATGCGCAACATGGTGCTCTCCCTGAAAAGGCTCGCCGCCAGCGCCGACCGGATCGCCGCGGGGGACCTCACCGTCGAGCTCGAGCCCGCCTCGGACAAGGACCAGCTCGGGCACTCCTTCGCCGCCATGTCCCGCAACCTGCGCGAGCTGAGCCAGGAGATCCGCGAGGTGGTGGGGGTCTTGGCAGCCTCGGCCGGCGAGATCATGACCACGGTGAGCGAGCTCGCCTCGAGTTCCGCCGAGACCGCCTCCTCGGTCTCCGAGACCAACGCGACGGTCCAGGAGGTGCGCCAGACCACCGACCTCACCTCGCAGAAGTCGCGCCAGGTCTACGAAAGCGCGAGCAATTCGGTGCAGGTCGCCAAAAACGGCCAGTTCTCCGTCGAGGAGGCGATCGGGGGGATGCGCGGCATCGACGAGCGCATGGGCTTCATCGCCGAGCGCATCGTGAACCTCTCCGAGCAGAGCCAGGCCATCGCCGAGATCATCGCCACCGTGAACGACCTCGCCGAGCAGTCGAACCTCCTCGCGGTGAACGCCGCCATCGAGGCGGCCAAGGCCGGCGAGCACGGCAAGGGGTTCGCGGTGGTGGCCCAGGAGGTGAAGAACCTGGCCACCCAGTCCAAGCAGGCGACCGCGCAGGTGCGCGGCATCCTCGGGGTGATCCAGAAGGCGACCAGCGCCGCGGTCCTCGCCACCGAGCAGGGAAGTAAGGCGGTGGAAAACGGGTTGCGCCAGTCCGGGGCCGCCGGCGAGGCGATCCGCCAGCTCGCCGCCGCCATCGAGGAGTCCTCCAACGCCACCCTGCAGATCGTCACCTCCACCCAGGAGCAGGCGATCGGCATGGACCAGATCGCCATCGCGGTGCAGAGCATCAACCAGGCGAGCGGCCAGAACCTGGAGGGGTCCCGCCAGATCGAGGCCGCCGCGCGCAACCTTTACGAGCTGAACCAGAAGCTGCAGCAGCTGGTGAGCCGGTACACCCTGGCATGACGTTCCGCCAGCGCGCGCATAACCGCCCGGCCCTGCCGGCGGCTCAGGGCGAGGCTTAGGCCATGGCTGACCAGGAAGCGCTGTTGCGCGAGCTTTTGGAGACCTTCCGTCTCGAGGCGCAGGACCACCTCGACTCGGCCTCCACGCTCCTCATCTCGCTGGAACGCGAACCGGAGCAGCCCGAGAAGCAGCGCCTGGTGGAGAGCCTGTTGCGGCGCATGCACACCCTCAAGGGGGCGGCGCACGCGGTGAACCTGGGCGAGGTGGCCCTCATCTGCCAGGACCTGGAGAGCCTCCTCTCCGAGGTGAAGCGCGGCGAGCTGGCGCTCGAGGTCGCCATCTACGACCGGCTGCACCGCGAGATCGACCTGTTGGCCGCGCGCATCTTCCAGCACCCCGGCGCCTCGCCGCCCGCGGCTACCCAGGTCGCACCGGCCGAGCCGCAGCGGGCCCCTCATGGTGCGCCCCCCGCCCCCCCCAGGGGAGCCGCGGCTTGCGCACAGCCGGCACCCGGGGAGCTCCCCCCCGCGCCCCCCGCCGCAGCTCCCCGGCCCCAGGAGCGCCGGGAAATTGCGGGGAGCGAGACCGTGCGGGTGCCGACCCGGCTTTTGGAATCGCTGCTTTTGCAGGCCGAGGAGCTCGTCTCGACGAAGCTTGCCGCCGCCACGCTCCAGGAGGAGCTGAACCAGGCCTCGCGGCTTTTAACGGAGCGGGCCTGGGCACGCTCGCGCGCCCAGGAGCTTGCCGGCTACGCCCTCAGGGGTCAGGGGCCGCCCCCCTCCCCACAGCGCGTCGCCTCCTTGCTACAGGATTTCTGCGATACCGAGCGGGAGAGCGAGGCGCGCCTGAGGGGGCTTGAGCGGCTGGCTGAGCGCAACCAGCACAACCTGGCAGCGCTCATCGCCCCCCTCTTGGCCGAGATGAAACAGCTGCAGCTGCTCCCCTTCGCCACGCTGAGCGATCCCTTCTCAAAGCTGGTGCGCGACCTCGGGCGGGAGCTTGGCAAGGAGGCGGAACTCGTCTGCCGGGGGGCCGAGCTGGAAGTCGACCGCCGCATCCTGTCCGAGCTGAAGGAGCCGCTGCTGCACCTGGTGCGCAACGTGATGGACCACGGCATCGAATCGCCCTTGCGCCGCGAGGAGTCGGGGAAACCGCGCCGCGGCAGCGTGGCGATCGAACTGCGCCTTCTGGATGCAAACCACGCGCGCCTCACGGTGCGCGACGACGGGCGCGGCATCGACCCGGCCCAGGTGAAGGCGACCGCGCTCAGGCTGGAGCTTTTGACGCCGGAGGCGGCCGGGCAGCTAAGCGACGCGGACGCGCTCCAGCTCGTGTTCGAATCGGGCTTCTCGACGAGCCCGCTGATAACCTCCCTCTCCGGGCGCGGCGTGGGGCTCGCCATCGTGCGCGAGTCCCTGGAGCGGCTGGGGGGGGACGTAACGGTGAGCTCCCGGCCGGGCCTTGGCTGCGAGTTCACCATGACCCTGCCGCTCTCCTTCGCCCTGATCCGCGCCCTCCTGGTATCGGTGGGGAAAAGAAGCGCACTCCTGCCGGCGGGAAACGTGGAACTGACCGCCCGGCTCCCCCGCGAAGAGATCCGCCAGGTGGAAAACCGCGACACGGTGCTCCTTACGGGCGAGGTCTGCTCCCTGGTCTCCCTCTCCGGGGTCCTGGAGCTCGGGGAGCAGACCGGCGCCGGGGAGGAGCCCTACCAGCAGGTGGTGCTGGTCAGGGCCGCTGAGCGGCGCATCGCCTTCGCCGTGGACCAGGTGCTCGGGGTGCAGGAGGTGCTGGTGAAGCCCCTGGGGAGCCAGCTTGCCCGGGTGCGCAACGTCTCCGGCGCGACCGTGCTGGGCGACGGCAGCGTGGTGCCGATCCTCAACGTGAACGACCTGGTGCGCTCGGCGCTCCACAGCGCGGGGAGCGGCGCGCGCGCCGCGGCACCCCCGGGGAAGGGGCGCCGGCTCTCCATCCTGGTCGCCGAGGATTCCATCACCTCGCGCACCCTTTTGAAGAACATCCTCGAGGCGGCCGGCTACCAGGTGGCCACCGCCTACGACGGCGCCGACGCGCTCACGCAGCTTAGAAGCGCCAGCTTCGACCTGGTGGTCTCCGACGTGGAGATGCCGCGCCTGGACGGCTTCCAGCTGACCGCAGCCCTGCGCTCCGAGGCCCGCTTCGCCGACCTGCCGGTGATCCTGGTGACCGGCCTCGAGTCGCGCAGCGACCGGGAACGCGGTATCGAGGTGGGGGCCAACGCCTACGTGGTGAAGAGCGGTTTCGACCAGACGAGCCTCATCGAGGTTATCGAGAGATTGACCTAGAACGCATGAAGACGGGTAACGCGAACAGCATGATCAGAGTACTGGTAGTAGAAGATTCCAAGACGGTGCAAAAGGCCCTGGTGGCAGCCCTGGAGGCGGACCCGGAGCTGCGCGTGGTGGGGACCGCCGACAGCGGCGAGGAGGCGGTCGAGGCAGCCGGCACCCTGAGGCCCGACCTGATCACCATGGACATCAACCTCCCGGGCATGGACGGTTTTCAGGCCACCCGCGCCATCATGTCCAACTGCCCCACCCCCATCGTGGTGGTGACCGGGAAACTGGACCCGCGCGACTCGGACACCCTGTTCCGGGTCATGCAGGCCGGGGCGCTCATGGTGCTCGGCAAGCCGACCGCGCCGGGGACCCCGGAACACGCCGAATCGGTGGCCCGGCTGGTGCACCACCTAAAGCTCATGTCCGAGATCAAGGTGGTCCGGCGCAGTTTCCCGGAGGCCCGCGCCCTCGCCGCGCTTCCCGCGGCGCGCCCGGCGGTCCCGGGTAACGCAGGCCAGGTGAAGGTGATCGGTATCGGGGCCTCGACCGGGGGGCCGCCGCTCTTGCAGCGCATCCTGAGCTCGCTGCCGGAGGACCTGAACGCCGCGGTGCTCCTGGTGCAGCACATGGCCGAGGGGTTCACCGAGAACTTCGTGGCCTGGCTCAAGCACTCCTCGCGGCTCCCCATCTCCCTGGCCCAGGACGGCATGCCGATCGAGCCGGGCCAGGTGCTGGTAGCACCGGACGGGCACCACCTTGAGGTGGCCCCGGGGAACCGGGTGGCGCTGAGCCTCGCGCCGCCGGACAACGGCCTGCGCCCCTCGGTCGCCGCGCTGTTCCGCTCCCTGGCCCGCTACTGCGGCCGGCAGAGCGCCGGGGTGCTCCTTACCGGCATGGGGAGCGACGGCGCCAAGGAACTGAAGCTGTTGCGCCAGGCCGGCGGGATCACCATCGTGCAGAACCGGGAGAGCTCCGTGGTCTTCGGCATGCCCGGCGAGGCGATCCGCCTGGACGCGGCCTCCTACGTCCTCCCACCCGAGGAGATCATCGAACTTCTAACCAGGCTGGCAGCCCCGGCGCCCGCCCTTTTGTCCAGATCGTGAGGTAACCGTACATGCACCAAGCGCACCCCGGCCAGCTCCCCCAGATCCTCATCGTCGACGACAGCCCGACCCAGGCGAAGCTTTTGGAGCAGGTCCTTTTGGCCCACGGCTTCAAGGTTGCGGTCAGCAAAAACGGCGCCGAGGCCCTGGGGCACCTGCTGGAAAACCCCGTGGACCTTTTGATCAGCGACATCCTGATGCCCGAGATGGACGGCTTCGAGCTCTGCCGCCGGGTCCGGGAGGTCCCCGAGCTCAGATGCCTCCCCGTCATCCTGCTCACCCACCTAAACGACCCCTCCGACGTCCTGCACAGCCTGGAGGCCGGGGCGGACTACTTCATCTCCAAGCCCTACAACAACAAGCTCCTGCTCGCGCGCATCCACGCCGCACTCGCGCGCCGGGGCGCCTGCATCACGGAGAGCCCGGACGGCCGGGTCACCATCGAGCACCACGGCGAGCAGTACCTGATCAGCGCCCCGAAGGCCCAGATCATCGACCTGCTTTTGGCCACCTACGAGCTCGCCGCGGAGAAGAACCAGGAACTTTTGAGCGCCAAGCAGGCGCTTTCCGAGCTGAACCTGCAGCTGGAGCAGCGGGTGCGCGAGCGGACCGCCCAGCTGGAGGCGGAGACCGCCGAGCGGTTCCAGGCGGTGGAGGAATTGAGGCGCAAGGACGAGGTCCTGATGCAGCAAAGCCGCCAGGCGGCCCTGGGAGAGATGATCGGGAACATCGCGCACCAGTGGCGCCAGCCCTTGAACGCCGTGGGACTCCTGGTCCAGGACCTCTCGCTTTGCTACGAGTACGGCAACTTCGACCAGCATTACCTGGACACCAACACCAAGAAGATCATGAAGCTGGTCCGACACATGTCCCAGACCATCGACGACTTCCGCAACTTCTTCACCCCCGAGCGCGACAAGGTCCCCTTCGACCTGAACAAGACCGTGGAGAAGACCCTGCACCTGGTCGAGGGGAGCCTCGCGGACAAGCGGATCCGGATCCAGCTGGAGACCGAGGCGGTGCCGGAATTGACCGGCTACCCCAACGAGTTCTCCCAGGTGCTCTTGAACATCCTGAACAACGCGAAGGACGCCTTCGCCGGGCAGCAGATCGAGGACCCGAGCGTCGTGGTGAGGGTACGCCTGGAGCAGGGCCGGCCGGTGGTGACCATCGCGGACAACGCGGGGGGTATCCCCGAGGAGATCATCGACCGGGTCTTCGAGCCCTACTTCACCACCAAGGACCAGGGAAAAGGGACCGGCATCGGCCTGTACATGTCCAAGAAGCTCGTGGAAAAAACCATGAACGGCTCGCTCACCGTGCGTAACACCCAAGCCGGTGCCGAGTTCAGGATCGAGGTCTGACCATGACCAAGCAGGCGCCCCACGCTCCGTTTTCGCTTCTCTACGTGGAGGACGAGCAGCTCACCCGGGACACGGTCGCCGCGCTGATCAGGCGCCGTTTTCCGGAGCTCGTGGTCCACAGCGCCGAGAACGGTGCCCGTGGGCTGGAGCTGTTCCAAAGCCTTGGCTGCGACCTGGTGGTGACCGACCTCAAGATGCCGGTCATGCACGGCATCGAGATGGCCCGCCGCATCAGGGGGATCCATCCGGGGACCCCGATCATCGTCACCAGCGCGCATGGCGACATGGAGTACTTCATCGACTCCATCGAGATCGGCGTCAACCGCTACGTGATGAAGCCGATCGATGTGGAGAAGCTTTTCCTCGCCATCAAGGAGATGGTGAAACGGCTCACCCTGGAGCAGGAGGTGCGGGCCCAGCAGGCCGCCATCGTCGAGCTGAACCGGGAGTTGGCCGCGCACGCAGCCGAACTGGAGAGCGCCAACCGCGACCTGGAGTCCTTCAGCTTCACGGTCTCCCACGACCTCAGGACGCCGCTTACCAACATAAACGGCTACTGCCAGGTGATCCTGGAGATCTTCGGGGCGGGGCTCGACCCCAAGTGCCGCGAGTTCGTCGAGGTGATCTACGGGGAAACCATCTCCATGAGCGAGCTGATAAAGACCCTGCTCGACTTCTCCCGGCTCTCCCGCACCGAGATCAAGCGGAGCCCAACCAACCTGAGCGAGCTCGCCCAGGCGGCCGCCTCGACCCTGATCCTCTCGGACCGGGAGCGCCAGGTGAGCTTTCAGATCGAGCCGGGACTCAGCACCGAGTGCGATCGGGACCTCATGAAGGTGGTGCTGGACAACCTTTTGGGGAACGCCTACAAGTACTCGGCCCTAAAAGAAAAGGCCCGGATCGAGTTCGGCCGCCGCAGCCTTGACGGCACCGACGCCTACTTCGTGGCCGACAACGGAGCCGGCTTCGAGATGAAAGACGCCGGCCAGATCTTCACCCCCTTCAAGCGGCTGCACGTCGACGGTGCCTTCCAGGGTTTCGGCATCGGGCTCGCCACCGTACAGCGCATCATCCAGCGCCACGGGGGGCGGGTCTGGGCCGAAGGGGAGCCGGACCGCGGGGCCACCTTCTACTTCACCCTGCCGGAACCATCCTGAAGGCAGCCAACGCCACCCGAGGAGCAGCGACGTGAAACAGCCACCGAGTAAGAACCTGCAGCGGATACTTCTGGTCGACGACGAAGCCGAGATCCTGGAAAGCTGCCAGCGCTGCCTGCTAAGCAGCGGCTACCACGACGTGATCACCGAAAACGACAGCCGGGAGGTCATGAACCTCCTGGCCCGCGAGGAAGTGACCGTCATCGTGCTGGACCTGCGCATGCCGAACCTGACCGGGCTCGAGCTGCTGCCCCAGATCGTCGCCAAGTACCCGGAGATCCCGATCCTGGTGGCCACCGCCAACAACGACGTGGACACCGTGGTGAACTGCATCAAGCAGGGGGCCTTCGACTACCTGGTGAAACCGATCGACGTGAAGCGCCTGATCACCGCGGTGAGAAAGGCGCTCGAGCTCTCGAGCCTCACCAACGAGCTCTCCACCCTGAAGCAGTACCTCTTCACCGACCGGCTGGACCACCCCGAGACCTTCGGGTCCATCGTCACCGGCAACAAGAACATGCGGGCCATCTTCCAGTACCTCGAGGTGGTCTCAGGCACCCGCCAGCCCATCATGATCACCGGGGAGACCGGGACGGGGAAGGAGCTGATCGCCCGGGCGGTCCACGAGCTAAGCGGTTCGACCGGCGAATTCGTGGCGCTCAACGCGGCGGGGCTCGACGACAACATGTTCTCGGACACCCTCTTCGGGCACCGCAAGGGGGCCTTCACCGGCGCCGACCAGGCCCGCGACGGGCTGATCACCCGGGCCGCCGGCGGCACGCTCTTCCTCGACGAGATCGGCGACCTGAACGAGATGTCCCAGATCAAGCTTCTGCGCCTGTTGCAGGAGCAGGAGTACTACCCGGTCGGCTCGGACTTCATCAAGAAGAGCGACGCCCGCATCGTCCTGGCCACCAACCGCGACCTCTTGGAGCGGATCAAGCAGGGGAAGTTCAGAAACGACCTCTACTACCGGCTCTGCGGGCACCGGGTGCACCTTCCCCCCCTGCGCGAGCGCCTGGACGACCTGCCGCTTCTGCTGGACCACTTCCTGGGGCTCGCCGCGAGCTGCCTGGGGAAGAAGAAGCCGACGCCCCCCCCTGAGCTTGCCACCCTGTTGGGCCTCTACCCGTTCCCGGGGAACGTGCGCGAACTGGAGGCGATGATCTTCGACGCCGTCTTGCGCCATCCCGGGGGGGTCCTCTCCATGGAGAGCTTCCGGGCCGTGATCGGCGACGAGCGCCTGAATTCGAAGCAGGAGCCCCAGGAGGCCGCCACGGTCGGCGGCGCGCTGAACGCCATCTTCGGCCACTTCCCGACCATCGACGAGGTGGAGGAGTACATGATCCGCGAGGCGATGCGCCGCGCCAAGGGAAATCAAGGCCTCGCCGCGAAGCTCCTGGGGATGGGGCGCCAGACCCTCAACAAACGCCTGAAGGGGGACGGCAGGACGGCAGCGGCCGAAGCCTGATCCCCGGCTCCCCCCAATCTTGGCAGCACAGCCCGACGTCACGTCCTCCCTGACGAAGGTTCATCGGGAAATTCCGGGGAGACACGATCT
Organism: Geomonas silvestris; assembly: GCF_014193515.1. Lineage (GTDB taxonomy): Bacteria > Desulfobacterota > Desulfuromonadia > Geobacterales > Geobacteraceae > Geomonas > Geomonas silvestris. Next base: position 23,095 of record NZ_BLXX01000015.1, read on the forward strand.
TTAGCCGGCAACAGGGCTGCACGCTCCCCCCTTTGGAAAAGGGGGGAGCGTAAGTCAACCGCGGCGCTTCGTGGAGAAGCGCCCTGAGTCTCCACAGTTCCCGGTTTGAGGCCAGACACCGGAATCGGCTCCGCGCCAGCGCGAACCCTCCCCTCTTTGCCACCCATCTCTTAAAAAAACTCCTGCCGGTTTGCAACGCTACGCCACGTGGTATGCTTGCTGTCGTTCCGGTTCCCATGAGGAGAACCGGCAGCTGCTCTCCACGCCGCCTCCCCTCCCCTTTGCCCCGCGCCCCTGGCGGCTCGCCCCTTTCTGCACAGGAACCCTATGATCATGAGAGGCTTTCCCGAGGCGCAGGGTCTCTACGACCCGGCACGCGAGCACGACGCCTGCGGCGTCGGTTTCGTGGCCAACCTAAGCGGTGCGGCTACCCACCTGATCATCCGCCAGTCGCTGGAGCTCCTGGTCAACCTGGACCACCGCGGCGGCTGCGGCTGCGAGCCCAACACCGGCGACGGCGCGGGGATCCTGGTGCAGATTCCGGATCGCTTCCTGCGCCGGGTGGCCGGCGAGATCGGCATCCCGCTCCCCCCGGTGACCCGCTACGGCGTGGGGATGGTGTTCACCTCCCCGGAGCCCGAGGAGCGCGCACGGGCCCGCGCGGTCCTGGAGCGGATCCTCGTCGAGGAAGGGGTGCCGCTTTTGGGGTGGCGCGACATCCCGACCGACAACGCGACCCTGGGGGGGACGGCCCGAGACGGCGAGCCCCGCATGCGCCAGCTCTTCGTGGGGCGCCCGGCACACCTCGCCGACCAGCTGGCCTTCGAGCGCAAGCTCTACGTGGTGCGCAAGCGCTCGGTGCAGGAGATACGGCGCGCGGGGATCGACTCCTACTGGTACCTGGCAAGCCTCTCCAGCCGCCCCCTGATCTACAAAGGGATGCTCACCACGGAGCAGTTGGAGCGCTACTACCCCGACCTCTCGGCACCCGACTTCGCGAGCGCCCTCGCCCTGGTGCACTCGCGCTTCTCCACCAACACCTTTCCCCTCTGGGAGCGCTCCCACCCCTACCGGCTCTTGGCCCACAACGGCGAGATCAACACGCTGCGCGGCAACATCAACTGGATGTTCGCGCGCCAGTCGCTTTTGGCGAGCCCGCTGTTCGGCCCGGACATCGGCAAGCTGAAGCCGATCATCAACACCAACGGCTCGGACTCGGCGATGTTCGACAACTGCCTGGAGCTCCTGGTGATGTCCGGGCGCCCGCTCCCCCACGCGATCCTCATGATGGTGCCGGAGCCCTGGGAGAACCACGAGTCGCTGGACCCGGAGCTGAAGGCCTTTTACCAGTTCCACGCCTGCCTCATGGAGCCCTGGGACGGCCCGGCCGCCCTCACCTTCAGCGACGGCCGGTTCCTGGGCGCGGTCCTGGACCGAAACGGCCTGCGCCCCTTGCGCTACTGGGTCACCAGCGACGGACTGGTGGTGCTCGCCTCCGAGGCGGGCGTGCTCCCCATCCCCCCCTCGCGCGTGGTCGAGAAGGGGCGCGTCCAGCCCGGCCGGATGTTCCTGGTCGACCTCCTGCAGGGGCGCATCGTCCCGGACCGGGAGGTAAAGGAGGGGCTCGCCTGCGCCCACCCCTACCGCGACTGGAGGGAGCGCTACCTGATCCCCTTTGCCGCCCTCCCCGAGACGGACCGGCTCCCCCGCGAGAAGGCCCCGCTTATCAACCGGCAGCTCTGTTTCGGCTACAGCTACGAGGATGTAAGGACCATCCTGGAGCCGATGGCGCGCGACGGGGTTCAGCCGCTGGGCTCCATGGGGAACGACACCCCTCCCGCCGTGCTGTCGCTGCGCCCGCAGCTTATCTACGACTACTTCAAGCAGCTCTTCGCCCAGGTTACCAACCCGCCCATCGACCCGATCCGCGAGGAGCTCATCACCTCGACCGTCACCCACCTCGGCAACCAGGGGAACCTTTTGCACCCGGAGCCGGAGAGCGCGCGCCTGATCCGCCTGGAGCACCCCATGCTCACCGACCGGGACCTCGCCCGCCTGCGCGCCTGCCCGCACCCCGAGTTCCAGGTGCGCACCCTGAGCCTGCTCTATCCCGCCAAGGGGGGCCAGGACCAGCTGGAGTCCGCCCTCGAGTCGCTCTTCGGGGCCGCCGACGCAGCGCTTGCCGCCGGGTACAACATCCTCATCCTCTCGGACCGCGGGGTTTCTGCCGAACTGGCGGCGCTCCCGGCCCTTTTGGCGCTCGCGGGGCTGCACCACCACCTGATCCGCTGCGGCACCCGCACCCGGGTCTCGCTCGTCCTCGAGTCGGCCGAGCCGCGCGAGGTGCACCACTTCGCGGTGCTCATAGGCTACGGGGCCACGGCGATCAACCCCTACCTCGCACTGGAGACCCTCGCCGACCAGGTCGCCCAGGGAAACCTCGAGGGGCTCACCGTGGAGGCGGCCCAGAAGAACTACCTGAAGGCGGTGGTGAAGGGGATCGTGAAGACCATGGCCAAGATGGGGATCTCCACCATCCAGAGCTACCGGGGGGCCCAGATCTTCGAGGCGCTCGGGATCAAGAGTTCGGTCATCGACCGCTACTTCACCTGGACCGCCTCGCGCATCCAGGGGGTGGGACTCGCGGAGATCGCCAGCGAGTACCTCACCAGGCACCGGCGCGCCTTCCCCGGGCGCCCCGCCCTCCCGGTCACCCTCCCCTCCGGCGGGGCCTACCAGTGGCGCAGCGACGGCGAGGAGCACCTCTTCAGCCCGCTGGCGATCCACACCCTGCAGCAGGCGGCCCGCAGCGGAGACTACCAGCAGTACAAGGCGTTCTCGGCGCTCATCAACGAGCGAACGGTAAAGCACTGCACCCTGCGCGGCCTCTTGGGGTTCAAGCCGGTAGAGCCGGTCCCCATCGAGGAGGTCGAACCGGTCGAGGAGATCGTCAGGCGTTTCAAGACCGGGGCCATGTCCTACGGTTCCATAAGCCAGGAGGCGCACGAGGCCCTGGCGATCGCCATGAACCGGCTGGGGGGGAAGTCCAACACCGGCGAGGGGGGCGAGGACCCGGAGCGTTACCGGTGGACCAACGAAGAAGGAGATTCCAAGAACAGCGCCATCAAGCAGGTCGCCTCGGCCCGCTTCGGGGTGACTAGCTACTACTTAAGTAACGCCCGCGAGATCCAGATCAAGATGGCGCAGGGGGCGAAACCCGGCGAAGGTGGCGAGCTCCCCGGGCTCAAGGTGTACCCCTGGATCGCCCGTACCCGCCACACCACCCCGGGGGTGGGGCTGATCTCCCCCCCGCCGCACCACGACATCTACTCCATCGAGGACCTGGCCGAGCTGATCCACGACCTGAAAAACGCGAACCGCCGGGCCCGCATCAGCGTGAAGCTGGTCTCGGAGGCCGGGGTCGGGACGGTGGCGGCGGGGGTGGCCAAGGCCCACGCCGACGTGGTGCTGATAAGCGGCTACGACGGCGGCACCGGGGCCTCGCCGCTCTCCAGCATCCGCCACGCCGGGCTCCCCTGGGAACTCGGGCTCGCCGAGACCCACCAGACCCTCCTTTTGAACGGGCTGCGCAGCCGGATCGTCGTGGAGACCGACGGCCAGTTGAAGACCGGGCGCGACGTCGCCATCGCTGCCCTCTTGGGCGCCGAGGAGTTCGGCTTCGCGACGGCCCCCCTGGTTACGCTTGGCTGCCTGATGATGCGGGTCTGCCACCAGAACACCTGCCCGGTCGGCGTGGCCACCCAGGACCCGCGGCTGCGCGCCAACTTCACCGGGAAGCCCGAGCACGTGGTGAACTACCTCAGGTTCGTGGCCGAGGAGTTGCGCGAGATCATGGCGCAGCTTGGCTGCCGCACCGTGAACGAAATGGTCGGGCGGAGCGACCTCTTGGAGCCGCGCCAGGCCCTGGAGCACTGGAAGGCCAGGGGGCTCGACTTGAGGCACCTTTTGTACCGCCCGATGCACACCCTCGAGCAGTGCCAGTACTGCAACCTCCCCCAGGACCACGGGCTTGAGGGATCACTCGATCTTGCGCGGCTCCTGGAGACCTGCCGTCCCGCGCTGGAGAAGGGGGAGCGGGTGCGCGCCGAATTCCCCATCCGCAACGTGAACCGCGTGGTCGGGACCATCGCGGGGAACGAGCTCACCCGGGCCCACGGCGCCGAGGGGCTTGCCGAGGACACCATCTGGCTCCGCTTTACCGGCAGCGCCGGGCAGAGCTTCGGCGCCTTTCTCCCCAACGGGATGACCCTGGAGCTGGTGGGGGATGCCAACGACTACCTGGGCAAGGGGTTAAGCGGCGGGAAGCTGATCGTCTATCCCCCGGCGGGTGCCGGATTTGTCGCCGAGGAGAACATCGTCACCGGCAACGTTGCGGCCTACGGTGCCACCGGAGGAGAGATCTACCTGCGCGGCCAGGCGGGAGAGCGCTTCGCGGTACGAAACTCCGGGGCGACAGCCGTCGTCGAGGGGGTGGGCGATCACGGCTGCGAGTACATGACCGGCGGGACCGTGGTGGTTCTGGGGCATACCGGGCGCAACTTCGCGGCGGGGATGAGCGGCGGGATAGCCTACGTCTGGGACCGCCAGGGCGACTTCGCCACGCGCTGCAACAGGCAGATGGTCGGGCTGGAAAAGCCTGCAGGCCGGGACGCCGCACAGTTGAGGGGACTTGTCGAGCGGCGCCGCGACCTGACCGGCAGCGCGGTCGCCGCAGCAGTCTTGCAGGATTGGGAGCAGGCCCTGGGGCAGTTCGTGAAGGTGATGCCCAAGGACTACCAGCGGGTACTGGGGGCACTGGAGCGGGCCGAAGAGGCAGGACTGAGCGGGGCCGAGGCCCTGGAGGCGGCCTTCGAGGAAAACCTGCGGGACGCGGCACGGCAAGGCGGAGGGTAACTGCAGGCGTGATCGGTCGGATCGTTCGGCTTGGTCGGATCGGCCGGATCGAACTGATAGGGCAACCTCCCCCACAACACCTGAAGCACCACGGGAAGAACCATGGGCAAACCAACCGGATTCCTCGAGTACCCCCGAGCACTCCCCCCCGACCGCAGCTGCGAAGAGCGGGTCGAGGACTGGCAGGAGTTTCACCGGAAACCGCCCCCGGAACTGTTGCGGGAACAAGGCGCGCGCTGCATGGACTGCGGCACCCCCTTCTGCCACACGGGCATCCTGGTGAGCGGAATGGCGAGCGGCTGCCCGGTTAACAACCTGATCCCGGAGTGGAACGACCTGGTCTACCGGGGACTGTGGCGCCAGGCCCTGGACCGGCTGCAGCGCACCAACAACTTCCCCGAATTCACCGGGCGGGTCTGCCCTGCCCCCTGCGAAGGGTCCTGCGTCCTCGGGTCCATCGACCCGCCGGTCACCATAAAGCTGATCGAGGCGGCCATCGCGGAACGCGGCTGGGAGGAGGGGTGGATCGTCCCGAAATGCCCGGCGGCCAGGACCGGCAAGAAGGTGGCGGTAGTCGGCTCAGGACCGGCAGGGCTCGCCGCGGCCGCACAGTTGAACCGGGTCGGCCACGCGGTGACCGTCTTCGAGGCTGCCGACCGCCCGGGGGGCTCCTCATGTACGGGATCCCCAACATGAAACTGGACAAGGAAGCGGTGCTGTTGCGCCGGGTGAAACAAATGAAAGAGGAAGGTGTCCGTTTCCGCCTGAACACCCGCGTGGGGAGCAAGTACCCGGCCCAGCGACTCCTCGCCGAGTTCGACGCCGTGATCCTGGCGACCGGGGCCGGCGCCCCGAGGGACCTGCGCATCGAGGGGCGCCAGCTGGGCGGGATCCACTTCGCCGTCGATTTCCTCACCGCCAACACCCGCGCCCTTCTGGACGGCCGTGGGAATTTTGTGAGCGCCCAGGGTAAGGACGTGATCATCATCGGCGGCGGCGATACCGGTACGGACTGCGTCGCCACGGCGCTGCGCCACGGCTGCCGCAGCGTCACCCAGCTGGAAATCCTCCCCAAACCGCCCCTAAGCCGCGCGCAGGTGAACCCCTGGCCCGAATGGCCGGTGCTCTACCACGTCGACTACGGCCAGGAAGAGGTAGCCGCGCGCTTCGGCTCGGACCCGCGCCGCTACGCGACCTCGGCGGTCAGCTTCAAGGGAGATGCCGACGGCGCCGTCCAGGGGGTGCAGACCGTAGAAGTCCGCTGGGAGCTCAACCATGCCGGGATGCGCATTCCAAGGGAGGTTCCGGGGACCGCCCGGGAGCACCCGGCTCAACTGGTCCTCTTGGCGATGGGGTTTCTGGGGCCGGAACAGGCGCTGCTCGAGGAGCTCGACGTCGCGCGCGACCCGAACACCACCATCAGCGCCGACTTCGAGGATTACGCAACCAGCGTCCCCGGGGTCTTCGCCGCCGGCGACTGCCGCAGGGGGCAGAGCCTGGTGGTCTGGGCCATCCGGGAGGGGCGCGGCGCGGCGCGGGAGTGCGACCGTTTCTTGATGGGCGACAGCGAACTCCCCTGATTTTCCTAACGATCCCCCTACTAAACAAAAAAGGCATGTAAGCCGCCGACCAACTGGCGCTCCATGCCTTTTTTGCGTCTTGCGACGTATTTCCTGACTAGGGGAAAATCGAGCTCCTCCTGCCCCGGCGGCATGCTTCACACGGGCTCCCCGGTTTCCCAGTGCCGGTGCGTCTTTCCTCCGTGTGCTCCGTGTCTCCGTGGCAATAACGCCTTCAGCTTTTGAAGTGTTGCGCCACGATCCCCTGCGCCAGGTCCATCGAGGAGGTGAAAGCCGGGGAGATGGGGTTCAGCACATGCAGCGCCGGACCATCCGCTACCACCAGGAAATCCATCACCATCTGTTTGGTCTGCCAGTCCACCAGCTGCGGGCGAATCCCCACCTTGGTCGCCGCCACCAGATCCGCGGGGTCGAGGCGCTGCACCAGGCGCGCGGCGTCCCGGTAGAAGAAGGACGGCAGGTACTTCTTCGGTTCGGTGAGCGCCACGTTCCTGAAAAGCGGGTTGGCCATGAAAAGCACCAGGTCCTCCCAGGCGATGGCCAGCGCCTCGCTGTCCATGCCGGCCAGGATGCCGTAGTTCTCCCGCCCGAACGCGGGAATGGCGGTCGGTCCGAGGTAGACGTCGCCGTGGACGCTCCGGGTGAAATGCACCCCCAGAAACGGGTTCCGGATATCCGGGACCGGGTAGATGCTGGAGTTCACCGTGATCGGCGCCTCCTTGCGCAGGAGGCGGTACACCCCCTTGAAGGGGATGAGCCGGTAGCGGTCGGCGATGCCGAAATGCCGGGCGACCGTGTCACAGTGGGCTCCCGAGGCGTTGATGAGCCGGTTGAAGGCGATCTCCCCCTGCCCGGTCCTGGCGACCCCGCTCCCCTTGAGCCCCTCGAACCGGCAGTCGAGCAGGATCTTGACGCGCCCGCTCGCCTCCAGGTCGGCCTTCAGGCTCTTAAGGACCGCCTTGGGATCGACCACCGCGGTGTAGTGCGAGAAGAGCGCGCGTTCCACGGTCCGGGCGTGGGGTTCGATCTCTGCCAGCTGCCGGGCGTCGATCATGTCCACCTTGGCGCCGTTGGCGAGCGCGCGCCGGTACAATTCGTCGAGTACCGGCAGCTCCTCCGGAGTCCTGGTGACGATGACCTTGCCGTTTTCCAGAAGCGGCAACCCCTTTTCATTGCAGTAGGCACGCATCAGGAAGTTGCCGTTCAAGCAAGACTTCGCCTTTAGGCTGTCGGGAGCGTAGTAGATGCCGGCATGGAGCACGCCGGAATTGCGGCCGGAGGCGTGCCGCCCGAGTTCCGGTTCCTTCTCGATGATGACGATGTCGCCATGCCCGGTCCTGACCAGCTCCCTCGCCAGGGTAAGGCCGATGATGCCGGCCCCCACAATCAGTATTTCAGCACGTTCAAAGCTCATAATGCCCCCCGCACAAGGCACCGCTCGCTGCGGCGCAAAGATCACCCAAGTATGCCTTCTCTTTGTGCTTTTGCCAACCACTGATCGCACGGCGCGGCGTCTGGACAAACCGCGCCGGCGGCAGGATCAGGTAAAGGTTTGACCGACAACAGAAAATTTGCTAGAAAGGCGTGAGCTTACATTAACAGGGAGGTAGCACATGAACAAACTTATGGCGGTTCTGGCAAGCGTAGTGTTCGTGGTAACTGCAGCAGTGGCACTCGCTCAAAGCAATACGGAGAGCCCGTTCAAAGTTGGAGCTTCTATCTACGCCTGTGGATGCGGCGCCGGCTGCAACTGCGGCACGATGAGCGCCAAAGCCGGCAAATGCGGCTGCGGCAAGAACCTCGTGAAGACCACGGTCACCAAGGTCGCCGACAACAAGGTCTACTACCAGATGAACGGCGCCGAGATGTCGGCCCCAGCCGCCGGGAAGTACGTCTGCAGCTGCGGCTGCCCGTGCAATACCGTGAGCCAGAAAGAAGGGAGCTGCGCCTGCGGCAAACCGCTTAAAAAAGCCGAGTAACCTCACCTTTCACCGCAAACGACAAAAAGGCTATTCCCGCTGAAGGAATAGCCTTTTTTCGTGGCACTAAGCCCGCGCTCGCCGGCTCAAGCCGACACGAAGGGCCGGGAGCCGTTTAGCGGCGCGTGCCACAGACGGGACATCCCTGCAGCGACAACGGTTTCTCCAGCCGGCACTCCTCGAGCAGTTCCCGGTCCTGGAAGATCTCCAGCGTCGGACCGTCGGCGCGCACCTCGCCGTCCTTGAGGACGATGGTCCGCTCGCAGAGGTCGAGCACCATGTCGAGGTCGTGGCTGGTGAAGATGCGGGTATGCCGGAACTCCTTCAAAAGGGCGATCAGCTGGCGCCGCGAGTACGGGTCGAGCCCGTTGGTCGGCTCATCCAGCACCAGGATGTCGGGGGACATGGAGAGCACGGTTGCGACGGCGACCCGGCGCTTCTCTCCTCCGGAGAGGTGATAGGGAGCCTTTTCGACCAGGTGACGCGCCCCTACCCGCTCTAAAGCTTCGATCACGCAGCGGTCCAGGTCGCCGCCGGAGAGTCCCAGGTTGAGCGGCCCGAAGGCAACATCGTCGTAGACGGTGGGCATGAAGAGCTGGTCGTCGGGATCCTGGAACACCATGCCGACGGTGCGGCGGATCTGGGGGAGCGTCCCCTTGTTGAGCGGGAAGTCGCCGATCTGGATCTCGCCCGACGTGGGCGCCAGGTAGCCGTTCAGGTGCAAAAGCAGGGTCGATTTCCCGGCGCCGTTTGCGCCGATGATGGCCACCGACTCGCCGTGGTGGATCCGGAAGGAGACGTCACGCAAGGCCTCGGTGCCGTCGGGATAGACGTGGCGCAGGTTCTTGACCGCTACGATGTGATGGCTCATGAAAACAGTCCCGTAACTAAGGAGCCGAGGAGCTCGGCAGGGTTAGTAAGGCGCAGCAGGATGAAGAGCGCCGACCAGCCGCAGAGGTAGAGGAGTTCCGCCCTGCCGAAGCGGTAGTTCTGGCGGATCTGGAAGGCGCCGGTGAAGCCGCGGGCCAGCATCGCCATGTGGATCCGCTCTGCGCGCAGCCAGGTCTTGAGCAGCAAGGTGGCGATAAGCGAGCTGTAGCTTGAGACACCCTGCCCCTTGGTGCCGAAGCTGCGCAGTTCCCGGGCCCGCGCGGCCCGCCCCCCCTCCTCGGCCAGCACGAAAAGGTACCGGTAGAGAAAGAGCAGCTGTACGGCGAACACCTTGGGCATGCCAAGCTGTTCCAAGGCCCTACAGATCGCGGGAAAACCGGTGGTGGCGAGCAGGATGAGCGCAGCACTCACGGTGAGCAGGGTACGGACCAGGATGGAGGCAAAGGAGAGCCATCCCCCGGAAATGGCGACGGGGCCCAGGTAAAGCTGGATGTCGGTGTCGAGGAGCGGATTGAAGACGCCGACCACCAGGGCGAAGGGGCAAAGAAGAGCCACCTTCCGGGCAAGGTAGCCGGCGGGGAGGTCGGCAAGTCCTATCAGCGCGGCGGGAAAAACGAAAAAGGGGACGAGTGCGGAAACCTGGTAGCGACCAAAGGAGATGACGCTCACCAGGAAGACCAGGACGACCAGCACCTTGGCCCGCGGGTCCAGCCGGTGCAGCGCGCTGGTGCCGGCGGCCAGGCGGTCCAGGCGCTGGAAATCGAGCAGCGCTGCGTCAATGGATGCCATAGGCTTTGCGCAGGTTCCTTTTCTTCAGAAAGAGTCCGCTCGCCACGACCAGGAGCAGCACCGCCAAGCTGCCGATCATGCCGGCCAGGCTGGTTCCCGGATGCACCGACAGGGGGCGCTCGGCGCGGGGCGCAGCGGCGGGTTCCGGCTTCAGCGCAGAGCTGCGGAAATCGTATTCGGGGAAAAGCGCCACCGTGTCCTGCAGGCGCGCCAGGCTCTGGTGCAGAGCGCCCCGTGCCTTCAGTTCGCTCCCCCCGGTGATGCGGGCGATGGCCCACTCAAGCCCGTCCGGGTCCTTGGAGGCGAAGGCGGAAACCACCCCGCCGGTCACCACAGCGAGGAGCAGGAACCCCAGGAGTACCCGGCGCAGCGGCCAGACACCGCCAGCCGGTGCCGCGGTGGCGGCAGGCTCGAGGATCTCGGGGCGGGCCTTTCTGACAAAGGAAACGATGGCGGCGGTGACCACCCCTTCCACGACCCCTATGGCGAGGTGGATCGGGAGCATGAGCAGCAGGAAGGTCCCGAAAGGGAGTTCGGCGATCCCCGAGGCGACGGTCTCCAAGACCACGGCAAAGGGGCCCAACTGCAGCCCGATCACGGCGCAGAGCACGGTGACCCAGGTCTCGCGACCGCGGCCGGGGCAGGAGCCCGCCAGGTTGCGGTAGATGAAGGGGTACACCACGAAGGCGGGAAAAAACCCCATGTTGAAGATGTTGCAGCCCAGGGCGAGCAGCCCCCCGTCGGCGAAAAACAGGGCCTGGACGATCAGCACCGAGGCGATGGTCAGGAAGGCGGCATGGGGGCCAAGCAGGATGGCGAGCAGCAGGCCGCCCCCCAGATGCCCGCTCGATCCGGTACCCGGAATGGAGAAGTTGATCATCTGCGCGGCGAACAGGAAGGCACCCAGAACACCCATGAGGGGAACTTTCCGGTCATCGAGCTCGCGCCGCACCTTCGCGGAACTGTAGGCGATGGCACCCGCAGATGCCGCCCACATCGAGCCTCCGACTGCCGGCGATAACAGGGCGTCGGCCATGTGCATGTTGATCCCTCCCCTTACCCTTTCACGACGCCGACCATGGCGTAGCACGAATAAATAAATCGTGCTACCGAACCAATACTAGATGATCCCTACCCTGTCAAGTTGCTTTTAATTGGTTTGTGTATACAACATCTTCGGGCGATTCCGGCTCCGGCTGCACTTGTCTCTGCAGCGGAGCAGCAGACCTACAACCCATTAGAATTCTTGACATAGCGTTTCGAATAGGTATGATGCGGGGCAACTCACGAGAGGCGCAAGGTGCCGCACCATGGAACGTAGCAACCACCTGCTCGATGATCAGTTCCAGATGTTCGAAACAGCCTGCCGGCGCGCCGGCCTGAGGCTCACCCACCAGCGCCTCGAAGTCTACCGCGAGCTGGCACGCGCCGAAGACCATCCCTCAGCCGAGACCCTGCACCAGCGCCTGCGCCGCTCCATCCCCACCCTCTCCCTCGACACCGTGTACCGCACCCTGGCCACCCTCGCCTGCCACCGGCTCATCAACAAGGTGGACACGGTGGAAAGCCAGGCCCGCTTCGAGGCCACCCAGCATCAGCACCACCACCTCATCTGCAGCAAGTGCAAGCAGATCACGGATTTCGAGTGGCACTCAATCGATGCGCTCCCGCTCCCCGCGCAGGCAAATGAATGGGGTCAGGTCGAGAGCAAAAACGTGGTGGTCTACGGCCTCTGCGCCCACTGCCAATAGCCCCATCCTCCGCTCCCCGCCAATACCTCTCACCTCTCACCTCTCACAGGCTCACCCCGCGCAAGCCTCGTGCACTACCTGCCGGCATAGATGCGGCGCCGCTTATGCACCCTGCCACTGCCTCGCCCCCCCAGGGGACCGGATCGCGCGACACAGCGCACTTGACAAGTAAATAAAAATCATTTCTATTTAAGCGAGTACTGCGAACCTGAACCGCCCCCCGCGTTCCGCGGGGAACCGAACGGAGATAAACCATGAAACGAGCGCTCCTGGGTATTTCGCTGATCCTCTTCAGCATCACCTTACTTGCCTGCCAAAAGAAACGGGAAGTACCGGTCAATGCCAAGCCGGCCCCCGGCTCGCGGCTGAGCGTGGTGACCACCCTGTACCCCTTGTACGACTTCACCCGCACCGTTGCGGGCGACAAGGCGGAGGTCACCATGCTGCTGCCGCCTGGGATCGAGCCCCACAGCTTCGAGCCGAAACCCGAGGACATGGTGCGCGTCAGCAAGGCAGACGTCGTGGTCTTCACCAACGAGGCGATGGAGCCGTGGGCCGTGAAGATGCTGAAGACGGTGGCCGGCAAACCGGTGGTGGTGGATGCCAGCAAAGGGGTCGAGCTTAAACCCGCGGCTCCTGTGGCGGACCAGGGGCACGGCCATGAGGAGCAAGGGGGGAAGGATCCCCACATCTGGCTCGATTTCGGCAACGCGCAGATCATGGTACAGAACATCGCCGACGGCCTGAGTTCGAAGGACCCGGCAAACCGTTCCTTCTACCAGGCCAACGCCCAGGCTTACCAGCAGGAGCTTAAGAAACTGGACGAAGCGTACCGAACGGGGCTCAGCAACTGCGAGAAGAGGGTCTTCCTGCACGGCGGGCACTACGCCTTCGCCTACCTGGCCAGGCGCTACAACCTGCGGTACCTCTCGGCCCAGGCGGTCAACCCCGACGCCGAACCGACCCCGACCAAGATTGCCACGCTGGTCAAGGAGATGCGCGCCAACGGCCTGAAGTACGTGTTTTGCGAGGAGCTCCTTTCCCCGGCCACCGCCGAGATGATCGCGCGGGAAACCGGAGCCAAGGTGCTGTTGTTAAACGGGGCGCACAACATCAGCAGGCAGGACTTCGAGAAGAAGGTGAGCTTTCTCGACCTGATGCGGGAGAACCTGGCCAACCTGCGCCAAGGGCTCCAGTGCAAGTGACCGTTCGGATGCCTGGAGCGGCGGCGCTTCGTCCGCTCCAGGCATCCGGCGCACCGCTTCCTGCGTCCTTCCCCTCGACGGGCTTCCGAACGGGCCGCCCCGCCTGACAAGATCTTGGCAACCATTCTCATTTTTTCGCACCCTTTCCCATTCAGCCCCCCTCGCACTGTCTCGGTAACATCACGCGATACCGTCACTTCTTCTTGCGGCAGGTCAGGGCTTGCATGTTGCAACCCTTCTGACAGACACGCATAAACCTCCTGACAGTCTGCGGGATCCCTCACCCAGGGGTCGCCCCCGACGTTGTCAGTTTTCGAGGTACCTGATATGGCACGGATCGCGATGTTTGTGGTAGCCGCAATGCTGTACCAGGCGCTAGCGGCTCCGGCAGCACTGAGTATCGAGGTGGGAGAGCCGGTCCCCGAGTTCGGATTGCGCACCCTCGCCGGCGAGGTAATCTCCCGCGCCAGCCTCGCGGGTAGGCCCCTGCTGATCTTTTTCTGGAGCACCCGGAGCAGCAGTGCCCGGCACACCCTCCCCTTGCTGAACCAGCTTGCCGAGCGGTTCGGCCAGCAGGGGCTGACGGTGCTCGCCATCAATACCGGGCAATTGGACAGCGAAGAGCGCGCGCGGGCGTTCTGGAAACAGCACCATTTCCACTTCGCGGCCGGATTCGATCGCTACCTGGAGCTGCGCCAGTCCTTCGGCATCCACCACACCCCGACCGTCATGCTGGTCGATGCCTGGGGGATCGTCCGCTACAAGAGCCGCGAGCTCCCCGGCGACCTGGAACAGATGATGAGGGAACTCTATCAGCGCTGAAACAGCCCCCATCTCCCTCCTTGGTTTACTGGACCTGGTCCATGCGCTCTGACACAACGCGTATGCCCGGTGCTACCTGCCCCCGCCATTCCTCCCCTTTTTGAGCTTTGATCCCGAATAAACGGTCACCACATCCCTACCAGTGCGGATTTTGCACCCCCCTCATTGATAATCTCTCTTGGTCATGATACATAGTAGAGGGCGTTAACCCTGCCGCTCACCTGGATCCGCTTTTCCAGGTGGCATTCCGTGCCGCGAGATTCTGCCGCCAGGCGCCCTGGCGGCTCGAGCCCGGGGTTGATCGCACCTAAGGGGGGAACCGATGGCACTATTGCCGAGCAGCATCCTGAACCGTTTTGGTCGCCTCATCGCGGCCGCCCTCTGCGTCGTGCTGCTGAGCGCCGCGGCGAGCCTCGCAGCACCCAAGGCCCCGGTAAAGGCCCCTCCGAAAGATGCCAAGTGTCCGGTCTGCGGCATGTTCGTCGCCAAGTACCCGAGCTGGGGCGCCAGCATCGGCTACCGGGACGGCAGCTTCGCCTACTTCGACGGTCCCAAGGATCTCTTTTCCTACTACCTGAATCCCCGCAAGTACGATCCGGCCAAGAAACCGGGCGACATCGTCAGCATCGAGGTGAAGGACTATTATTCCCTTGCCAGCATCGACGCCAGAAAGGCATACTTCGTTTCCGGCAGCAAGGTGCTCGGCCCGATGGGAAAAGAGCTGGTTCCCTTTGCCCGCCAGGCGGACGCCGAGGGGTTCCGCAACGACCACCAGGGGCGCCGGGTGCTGCGCTTCCCCGAGGTCACCCTCGACCTTTTGAAATCACTGGAATAGTTTGATGCTATCGCCCTGGCGGGCGAGGTGAGCGATGCCGACCCTGCGCAAATCGACCCTATTTTTCCTGCTTGTCGCCCTGAACCTCTTGGTGCTGGCCGCGCTGTCGCTGCACGCCGAGGTGCGCTCCGGGCAGCTTCCCGCCCAGCGCGCCGCAAGCCGCGCGCTGGTGCGCCAGCTCAAGCTGAGCGACCTCTGCCTCTTCACCGAAGCCCGCTACACCCGCCACCCCGCCATGGCGGACCGCCACGCCCCCTTCCAGGACCACCCGCTGGCCCTGGAGCACTTCCCGTCCGGCAGCCTGGTTTCCCCGCCAGCCCTGCGCCGCGAGGCCAAATGAACCGATCCCTGCAGCGCCACCTGAACATCCTGGATTTCGCGCTCTCCTCGCTGTGGCGTCGCAAGGGGAAGAACCTCGCGCTGCTCGCGGTCTATACCCTGATCATCTTCATCATCGCCTCCATCGTGTTCTTCACCCAGGCCCTGAAACGGGAAGCCGACCTGGTCCTCCAGGACGCCCCCGACCTGGTGGTGCAGCGCATGGTCGCCGGGCGCCACGACCCGATTCCCGTCTCCTACGGCACGGGGATCGCGGCGATCCGCGGGGTGAGCGAGGTGACGCCGCGCTTTTGGGGGTACTACTACGACCCGGTGACCGGCGCGAACTTCACCCTGGTGGCCTCGGACGACCAGGAGCTCAAGCCCGAGGCGATCTCCATCGGCTCGGGGGTGGCCCGCACCAGCCGGATCAGCATCGGCGACTTCCTGCCGCTCAAGGACATCAAGGGTTCTCCGGTCCTCTTCTCGGTACAGAAGATCTTCCCGAGTTCGTCCGAGCTGGTGGCCGCCGACCTGATCCAGCTGCGCCAGGAGGACTTCCAGAGGCTCTTCGACTTCCCCGCCGGACGCGCCACCGACCTCGCGGTGAGCGCCGGCAACCCCGCCGAACTCGAGACCATCGCGGCCAAGATCGTGCACGACTTCCCGGATACCCGACCGATTCTCAAAAGCGAGATGATCCGGACCTACGACTCGGTCTTCGACTGGCGCTCCGGGATGGTCCTGGTCGTTTTGGCGGTGGCGGTGCTCTCCTTCATCATCTTCGCCTGGGACAAGGCGACCGGGCTCTCCGCCGAGGAGAAGAAGGAGATCGGCATCCTGAAGTCGATCGGCTGGGAGACCACCGACGTTTTGCTGCTGAAATCCTGGGAGGGGATCGTCATCTCGCTCAGCGCGTTCCTCTTCGGGGTGAGCCTTGGTTACCTGCACGTCTTCTTCTTTTCCGCCTCGCTTTTCGAGCACGCCCTCAAGGGGTGGAGCGTACTCTACCCCGAGTTCAAGCTGACGCCGGTGATCGATCCCTACCTGATCTGCCTGCTCTTTCTTTTGAGCGTCGGTCCCTACGTCGCCGCCACGGTGGTCCCCTCCTGGCTGGCCGCGACCGTGGATCCCGATGCCGCCATGAGGTCCTGACGTGATCGAAGTCATCGAAGTCAGCAAGTCCTTCAACGTGGGGAAGGTGAACCAGTTCGACGCGGTGAGCCGGGTGAGCTGCCGCATCGCGCCGGGAGAGCTCACCATCCTGAAGGGTCCCTCCGGGTCGGGCAAGACCACCCTGATGACGCTCATCGGCTGCATGGCCCGCCCCAGTTCCGGCCGGATCGTACTCTCGGGAATCGGCGCCGGCTCCCTGTTCGGCCAGCAGCCCGACGCGGAGATCGAGATAACGAGCCTCCCCGAGCGCTTCCTCACCGGCATCCGGCGCAGCGCCTTCGGCTTCATCTTCCAGCAGTTCAACCTGGTGAGGGGGATCAGCGTCCTCGAGAACGTGATGCTCCCCGCCTACCCCACCGGGGTGAACCACAAGGTGCTCCGGGAGCGCGCCCTTACGCTTTTGGAGACCTTCAACATCGCCCGTCACGCGAGCTCGCAGGTCGGGCTCCTCTCGGGGGGCGAGATGCAGCGGGTGGCCATCGCCCGCGCGCTCATCAACGACCCGTCGGTGATCATCGCCGACGAGCCGACCGCCCACCTCGATTCCCGGCTCTCGCGGGAGTTCATGGCGCTCATCGAGGGGTTCAAGAGCGCCGGAAAAACCGTGTTGATCGCGAGCCACGACCCCATCGTCTTCGACTCCCCCCTGGCCGACCAGGTGATCGAGATGCGCGACGGCGCCCTCATCGACGGGTCCCGCCCATGATCATGCACCCGGGGGTCCTCGCCCTCTTCACCGGTTCCCTTTTGACCTCGGCCATGATCCTCTACGCGGGGTGGTACGGGGTGCGCATCCTGCGCAACTGGGACCTCTCCAGCGGCAGCGAGCTCCAGCTCGCCCTGGAGAAACGGACCTACCTCATCTCCACCCTGTTGACGTACGCCCTGGGGTTCGAGCTCATCTCCCTCTTTCTCTTCGTGTTCACCGCGGACCGCTTGCACCTGCTCTTCTCCGGCGCCATGTGCGCGGCGGGGACCTTGAACGCCAACGGCTTCGGCTACCCGCTTTTGATCCTCAAGCTGGTGAACTTCCTCTTGGCCGGAATCTGGCTCATCGTGAACCACGCCGACAACCAGGGGTACGACTACCCCCTGATCCGCTTCAAGTACCTTTTGCTGGTCCCCCTGGTCCCCTGGTCGCTTCTGGAGTTCAGCTACCTCTTCGCCTACTTCTCGGGGCTGCACGCCGACGTGATCACCTCGTGCTGCGGCAGCCTCTTCAGCCTCGAGCGCCCCGGCATCGCCGGCGACCTCGCCTCGCTGCCGGTCGAGCCGATGCGCCTCGCCTTTTTCGGGACCCTGGCGGCCACCCTGGTAAGCGGCCTCTACAGCTGGCGTAGCGGGAAGGGGTGCTATCCTTTCGCGGTGTTAAGCCTCGCCACCCTCCTGGTGAGCCTCGCCTCACTGGTCTCCTTCATCTGCCTCTACATCTACCAGCTCCCCAGCCACCACTGCCCGTTTTGCATCTTGCAGGGCGAGTACCACTACCTCGGCTACCCGATCTACGCAACCCTTTTGGGGGGTGCGCTGGCCGGCATGGGGACCGGGTTTCTGCACCCCTGGCGCCGGCGCGGCAGCCTAAGCCGGGCGATTCCCAGGCTGCAGCGGCGCCTGGCGGCGACGAGCGTCCTCTTGTTCGCGGTGTTTCTGGCGATCGCGTCCTACCAGATGATCTTCTCCCCGTTCCGCCTCGGGAGATAATTTCCCCCGCAACCCGTGAGAACCCTTTCCTTTTCCGGCAAACGGTGGTAGTGTTTCGGCCTTCCTTTCTCACAACCTTTCCAGCTCCACCTGGGAGCGGAGGCACTCCATGTTCGGGGCACTGCGGCTTTTTGCATCTCTGCTGGTGCTGTTCCTCACCCTTGCCGGCGCCGTACCCGCCCGGGCAGCCGGCGAGCTGCGCGTCGGCGGCAACGGTTCGGCGCTGGGAGCCCTGCGCCTGCTCGCCGCCGCCTACCACAAGCGCCATCCCGACACCACCATCCGCATCGTCGCCAACCTGGGGAGCTCCGGCGGCATAGCCGCCCTCCAAAAAGGGGCGCTCGATCTCGCGGTCAGCGCGCGGGCCCTCAAATCCGACGAGCAGGAGGGGGGGCTGAGCGCCCGGGAATACGCCCGCACTCCGTTTGTGTTCGTCACCAACCAGAAAGTTTCCAAGACCGGGATCACGGAATACGAGCTGTTGAGCCTGCTCAACCAGGCGTCGCCGGTCTGGCCGGACGGCTCCCGGATGCGCGTCGTCCTGCGCCCGGAAAGTGACGTCGACACCACCCTCATCGCGCAGATTTCCCCACAGATCGAGCAGGCGCTGGCTAACGCCCACGCCCGCCCCGGGATGCTGTTGGCGGTCACCGACAGCGACTGCCTGACCGCCCTCGAGAAGACTCCCGGTGCCTTCGGCACCGCGGCGCTCACCCATATCGTCACCGAAAAACGCTCGGTGCGCCCCTTAAACTACAACGGGGTCGCGCCGACCCTCAAGAACCTGGCCCGGGGCAGCTACCCGTTCAGCAAACACTACTACCTGGTCCAGGGGCGCTCCCCCTCCCCGGCGGTCCGGGAGTTCACGGCTTTTGTGAGCTCGCCCGCAGCGGGAAAGATCCTCTTCCGGGCCGGCAACCTCCCCCAGTTGGCAACCAAGGAGCGCTGAGCCATGCAGCTGTCCCGGACCAACTCGCGTTTCACGGCCCACTTCACCGTCGCCCTCGCCTTCGTGGTCGGGCTCCTCTTCCCCTTGGGCTACTTCGTCTTGAGTTACCAGTACGCGATCGGAAGCCTGGAAGCCGAAGCCGAGATCAACGCCCGCATCGTCGCCGGCCTCATCAACCAGAACCCCGAGATGTGGCGTTACGAGCACGAGCGACTGGAATCGCTTTTGTCGCGCCGCCCCCAAAACGGACAGCCCGAGGTACGGCGCATCATCGACACGCTGGGCGAGGAGGTCGCCTCCAGCGGCCAAGCGCTACCGGATCCCGCCATCAGCCGCTCGCAGCCACTTCTCGACGCCGGGGCGGTCGTGGGGCGGATCGAGATCAGGCGCTCGCTCGTCCCCATCCTGGAAAGCGCGGGGCTCGTGGCCCTGTTCGGGCTGGGGCTGGGGATCCTGGTGTTCATCCTGCTCCCCTTCCGCGCCATAAGCCAGGCGGCGGGGCAACTGGAGGACTCCCACAGCTTCCTCACCCGGGTCATGGAGGGCAGCACCAACGCCATCATCGTGCTCGAGCTCTCCGGCATTATCGAGATGGTCAACGAGCGCTGTGCAGCCTTGAGCGGGCATGCCCGCGAGGACCTCCAGGACCAGCCGATCGACCTCCTCTTCGGCCCGGAGACGGAAGCCCGGGTCCGGCAGGAACTGCAGGCGGTTTTGTACGGCGCGGAGACCAAGTTCGAGTGCGACCTGCTGCGCCGGGACCACAGCACGGTCCCGATCTCCTGCGGCGCCGCCCCGCTGTACCAGGAGGGGCATCTGGCGGGGATCGTGCTCACGGTCGAGGACATCAGGGAGCGCAGGGAGGCAGCGGAGCAGCTCAAGCGGGCCAAGGAGTACACCGAGCGGCTGATCCAGGCGGCCAGCGTGATCATCGTGGGGCTCGACCGGCAGGGGGTGGTCACCCTGGTGAACCGGACCGCCGAAGAGGTAACCGGGTACCAGGCAGCGGAACTGGTCGGGCTCAACTGGTTCGAGACGGTGGCGAGCGGGGAGAGCCGGGACGCGCTGTACGACTTACGGCCAAGCGGTGCCGCGGCAAGCGTCTCGGAGAGCCAGATCGTCGCCAAATCCGGCTCCCTGCACACCATCTCCTGGCGCACCAGCACCATCGAGGAGAACGGCGAACCGGTCGGGACCCTCTGTTTCGGGGTCGACGTCACCGAGCACAAGAAGGTGGAGGCGCAACTCAGGCAGTCCCAGAAGATGGAATCGATCGGGCAGCTGGCGGGCGGGGTCGCCCACGACTTCAACAACATGCTGAGCGTGATTCTGGGCTACACCCAGCTCTGCCAGATGGAGGCCGGCGAGGAGAGCACGCTCTCCCCCTACCTGCAAGAGATCTCCAAGGCCGGCGAGCGCTCCCGCGACATGGTGCGCCAGCTGCTCGCCTTTTCGCGCAAGGAGCTGATCTCCCCCAAGGCCGTCAACCTGAACGCGCACTGCATCGCCACCGAGAAGACCCTGGGGCGCCTGATCGGCGAGGAGGTCACCTTGAGCTTCCTCCCCTCCACCAACCTCTGGACCGTGAAGATCGACCCCTCGCAACTGGACCAGGTGCTGATGAACCTGGCGGTGAACGCCCGCGACGCCATGCCCGAGGGGGGCACCCTCACCATCGAAACCGCCAACGTCTCGATCGGCGAGGAGTTCTGCCGCTACCACCTGGACGCCCACCCGGGGGACTACGCCTGCCTCACCGTCCGGGACACCGGGATCGGCATGGACCGGGAGCTGGTACGGCGCATCTTCGAGCCCTTCTTCACCACCAAGGAGATCGGCAAGGGGACCGGACTGGGGCTTGCCACCGTATACGGGATCGTGACCCAAAACGGCGGGTTCATCGAGGTCCAGAGCGAACCCGGGGAGGGAACCGCCTTCCTCATCCGCCTCCCCCGGCTGCCGGAGGAGAACCTGGCCGAGTCCCACGAGGAGCCCCCCAAGCCGGCGGGGTCCGGAGCGGTCCTGGTGGTGGAAGACGACACCATGCTCCTCTCCATGGCCACCCACATGCTGGAAACGATCGGCTACCGGGTCACCCGCGCCACCTCCCCCGAGCAGGCGCTGGCGCTGTGCCGCGAACAGGAGACCTGCTTCGACCTGGTCCTGAGCGACGTGGTGATGCCGGGGATGAACGGCAAGGAGATGGCGCGGCATATCGCGGAGCTGCGGCCAGGGCTCAAGGTGCTCTTCATGTCGGGGTACTCGACGGAGATCGTCGCCGAGCGCGGCATCATGGAGGCCGGCATCCACTTCATCCAGAAGCCTTTCGACATGAACGTCCTGCACCGGAAGATCCAGGAGCTGCTCCAGGATCCGCAGGTGCCCGCCGTGGGCTCCCTCACTCCCCTCCCCCCCAGCTGAAGGTACGCCGGATCAAGCCCCCAGCGCTGTCGACTCGCGGCGCTTCCCAACCCCCTCGCCCAAGAGCTGCCGGCGCCGCCCCGCGCAGCAGCGCGCCGGATTCCCGCGCACCTATTCCTGTTGCAGGGCCCAAACTGAGCGGTGGATCGGCTGGGCGCAGTCTGAAGGGACTGGTAAACCTGGGAAGCGTGCGGGACCTCGGCGCGTCCGGCCCGGGCGCGCGCAGCCGAAGACCGGCTGTGTCACGCCGAGAGGTGGCCGGAGCATTGAGTGCCGGAAGGGGTGGGAAGCTGGTAGGAATGGTATCAGTCGGGAACCTTGATATCGACCTGCAGGGTGAGGGTGTTGGAGCCGGCCAGCGAACTGTGGGTGTACATGTCGTAGCCGAAAAGGAGGGTGACATTGCGGGCAAAGGCCCAGGAAAAACCTACGTTGAAGGAGCCGTTCGAGTTGTTCCCCCCCATGTAGTCCAGCCCCAGCCAGAGGTTATTCGAGATCTCCCTCAGGGTGCGGTCCCAGGAAAGCAGCACTCCGTGGTTGCGCACCCTCCCCTGCTCGTCGACGAGCGCCCGGCGCGACCCGCGGTAGTACCCCACCGAGAGGCGCCCCAGGGCGGGGAGCGGGCCGAGTCCGGGAACCGACTTCGCCACCAGCCCATAGACGATGTTCTGCCCCGAGGTCACCTTCGGGGCGTCACCGGTCACGATGTCCTTGGCGGTCCGACCGTTGTAGATCCCGACCGCCAGGGCCGGTGCATAGGGGAAGAGCTCCTCCTCGGGGGCGGCGAGCTTGGCATTGCCGCTCCAGGGGTGCTGGTCGTTGGGGTCGTTGGCTATCACCAGGTAGTCGACGCCGAGTTCCAGCTGCGCCATTCTAAAGGGGAGCACCCCGAAGGTGAGGCCCAGGTCCAGGGTGTTGGAATCGCGGCTCGCCGAGGGGCTCGGCGGCGCATCGACGTCGCCGGAGGCCCTGAAGAAGTTGTTGATCCCCAGATCCATGGTTTTGAAGGGCTGCACGTCGACGGAGGGGATCCAGACGATCGAGGTGGGCCTGGCCCAAACCGGGCTACCGGTCGCCAGGACCAGGAGCAGGGATACCAGGTAGCAGGCAGGTTTCTTCACGGCTGCGCCTCCACAATTAGTTATCGCTAATAAACACCACCTACCTTACCATGGGACAAATCGGCGTCAAGAAACCGCCCGGCAGTGCCGATATCTATAATATAAACAACCAAGGTCGGGATGCAGGCGGTTGACGAGCTCCGTACCGGGCCTGAAGAAACACATTGGGCGAGCTTCCTGCGCCCCGCTGTGATAAGCTGGCACGCAGCATTCATGAGAGGATCGGTCGTGGCAGGGTCGAAAGAGAACAATTCGGGAGGTCCGCGGGGCGCGCGCAGCACCGTGCGGGCACTGTTCCCCATCCTCAACTGGCTGCCGGAGTACCGTTCGCCCCGGCTTTTGCACGACCTCTTCGCCGGCGTGACCCTGGCCGCCTACGCCATCCCGGTGGCGATGGCCTATGCGCTTTTGGCCGGACTCACCCCGCAGGTCGGGCTCTACTGCTACATCGGTTCGGGCGCGGTCTACGCCCTGTTCGCCACCTCGCGCCACCTGGCCATTGGCCCCACCGCCGCCATCTCGGTAATGGTAGCGAGCGTGGTCGGCACCATGGCCGCCGGCGACCCGGTGCTCTTCGCCTCCATCGCCTCGGCGACCGCCGGGCTTGTGGCCCTGCTCTGCTTCCTCGCCTGGGCCCTCAAACTGAGTTCCTTCGTAAGCTTCATCTCCGAGACCATCCTGACCGGCTTCAAGGCCGGCGCCGCGCTCAGCATCGCCATCACGCAGCTCCCCAAGCTCTTCGGGGTTTCCGGCGGCAGCGGCAACTTCTTCCAGCGCTTCGAGTTTCTCTTCCGGCAACTCCCCGAGACCCAGCCGGTGGTGCTTGTCATCGGCATCTGCTCGCTCGTGGTCCTCTTCGCCGGGGACCGTTTCTACCCCAGGCGCCCCTTCGCGCTTCTGGTGGTGGCCCTTTCCACCGCCGCAGTCTCCGCCTTCCACCTGACGGACCTGGGGGTCCAGGTGGTCGGGACGATCCCCAAGGGTCTCCCGAAGTTCTCCTTCCCCAGCGTGGGGATGCAGCACATGGAGGAGATCCTGGAGCTCGCCTTTGCCTGCTTCCTGCTCTCCTACGTCGAGAGCATCGCTGCGGCCCGCACCTTCGGGACCAAGCACGGCTACACCATCGACCCGCGCCAGGAACTCCTGGGGCTTGGAGCGGCGAACCTTTTGGCCGCTTTCGGCCAGGGGTACCCGGTGGCCGGCGGGCTGTCCCAGTCGGCGGTCAACGAGGGGGCCGGGGCGCGCACCCCGCTCTCCCTGTTCTTCGCCTCGATCAGCCTCAGTTTCGTGCTCTTCTTTCTGACCGGGCTGTTGCGGGACCTCCCCCAGGCGGTGCTCGCTGCGGTCGTCATCGTTGCGGTGTCGCGCTTCATCAAGATCTCCGATTTCCGCACCCTGTGGCGGGTGAGCCGCATCGAGTTCCACGTGGCGCTGGTCGCCTTCTTCGGGGTGCTCCTCCTGGGGATCCTCAAGGGGGTCACCATCTCGGCGGTCGCCTCCATCCTGTTCCTGCTCCGCTTCCTGGCCAGGCCGCACGTGGCGGTCCTTGGCCGCATCCCCGGGACCTCGCGCTTCGCCGACCTGGCGCGCCACCCGGACAACGAGCCCTTCCCCGGCCTGTTCCTGTTCCGGGTCGAGGCGCCGCTGCTCTACTTCAACGTGGACACCGTGGAGCGCCTGGTGCTCGACGCGATCCATTCGGCGCACGTCTCCCGGGCTCCGGTGAAGCTCGTGGTCTGCGACCTCTCCACCTCCCCCTACATCGACGTCGCCGGCGCCCGGATGCTGGCCCGGCTGGTGGACCAGCTGGAACTCGAGGGGATCGGTTTCCGGGTGGCCGAGGCCCACGCCGCGGTGCGCGACATCCTGCGCGACACCGGTGTCGCCCCCTACCTGGGAGGGGTCGACCGGCGCACCTCGCTGGGCGACATCGTCCAGCAGTTCCAGATCGGCAGCGTGGCAGGCGGCGCCCCCAGCTGTCCCGGCAGGGGCTAGTCCTTTTCCTCACTCGTTGCACAATCCCTCCATTATTGTTCCCACTTTTCCTCTTAGTATGGCTACCGTAGCAGCAACGGGATTACGGCAGGTCGGATAAGTATCGACACCGTCTTTTACAGCGCCACAGATAGACCAAGAAGAGGAAGTATCGTCCCGTCACTCACTCTGGCAGACACAGGACGATGAACATTGACACGCTCCCTTTGCCAGGCAGTCTGTTTCTGCTAGACTAGGTGGGTAGCGCAGCCCGTCTCATGGAGAATCAGATGCGAAAACTACTGTTCATACTTCCTGTACTGGCGATCGTAGCCGGGGTTTCTCTCAGTGCCCCGGCCTTTGCCCAGAGCGAGCCTGGTTACTACAGTGCCTCGGATGTCCCCTATGACAACCTCTTGAGTCCCGAGGAACTCGACGACCTGCTCGCCCCCATTGCCCTGTACCCCGATCCCCTCTTGGCGCAGATCCTTCCCGCCGCCACCTTCGTGGACCAGATCGACGAGGCGGCGCGCTTTGTGCGCCTCTACGGCAACTCGCCCCGCATCGACTACCAGCCCTGGGATATCAGCGTCAGGGCCATCGCCCACTACCCCGACATCCTGTTCATGATGGACCGCAAGTACGACTGGACCGTGGCGCTCGGACAGGCCTACATCGACCAGCCCCAGGACGCCATGGAGTCGATCCAGGTGCTGCGAGCCGAGGCGCGCGACCGGGGGAACCTGTTCTCCACCGCCCAGCAGCAGGTGATCGTGGACCCCGGCGGGGAGATCAGTATCGTGCCGGCTGTGCCGCAGTACATCTACGTGCCGGTCTACGACCCCCAGGTGATCTACTTCGAGCGCCGCCCCTCCTACGGCTTCATCACCTTCGGGGCCGGGTTTGCCATCGGCGCCTGGCTCTGCCGCGACGTCGACTGGCGGGACCACCGGGTCTACTACCACGGCTGGAAACGTGGGGGGTGGGTCGAGCGTTCCCGGCCGCACATCAACGACCGGCGCGGGGTCTACATCAACAACAGGGCCTCGACGATCGTGATCAACCGCCGCGTGCTGCAGCGCGATAGCAGCCGGTTCCGCCAGGAGCTGCGCCAGGAAGCCGTGCGCCAGCGCGAGTTGCCGGGCCGTCCCGTGCCGCCGGCGCGCCGCGAGGGGCGGCCAGTACGCGACGAGCACCGCGCACCGGCCGCAGAGCAGCGCCCGCAGGGTGACCAGGGGCACAAGCCGGAAGTGGACCGGGGCAGACGCCCGGGCACCGAGCAGCGCCCGCAGGCAATCCCCGGCGCCCCGGCAGCCACCCCGGCGCCGCGCGGCGACCAGCACCCCGCAGCCGGCCAACCCGGCTCCCGGGGCGAGCAGCGCCCGCCGGCGGGACAGACCCCGCCGTCCGGAGCGCGCCCCGCCGCGCCGGCAGCACACCCCGCGGCACCGACACCGGCACCTCCCGCCGCCGCGCCGTCTGCTCCCCCGCAGGCAGGGAAACCGAACCCCAGCGACGTATACCGCGGCCGGGATACCCAGCGCAGCCAGCCGGCCTCGCGCTCGGGCTACGGCGGCTACGGCTCGAGCAAGGATGCGACCAGCTACCGCGAGCGCGGCCAGTCGAGCCGCGAGCAGATGCGCGAATCCGGTGCCCGTCCGGCGTTCCAGGGCGCTCCGGCTGCTGTGAAGCCCACTCCCGCACCGGCGAGGCCTGCGGCCTCGTCGCCGTCCCGACGCCCTGCGGCGGCACCGGCTCCGCGCCCCCAGGCACCCAGGCCGGCAGCACCGGCCGGGGCGGAGCGTCCGGCACAGCCAGAGGGGAATAGAGAGCGCAGGTAGGCGATATCGAGATCCGACGCGTCGGTTCCCCATCCCCGACGAGTCTTACGCGACAAGGATAAAACGATGATAAATTCGTCAGTTGGTACCAGACTGTTACAGAAGAGCTTGCAGGTGGTGTTGGTTCTTTTCGCGCTGACCCTGCTGCCGGCGCCTTCCTTTGCCGCCAGCTCCGGAACCGCCCAGCGCAGCTTCGCCTCCCCCGAGGAGGCGCGCCAGGCCCTGGTCGCCGCGGTGCAGGCGAAGAACCATGCCGAACTGGCGGCGATCTTCGGTCCGGCACAGCAGGAGCTGGAGCCGGGCGACCCCGTCGAGCAGGCGGCCGAGTTCGAGGATTTCGCCCACGAGGTCGGCGAAGCGGTGGCCCTGGAACCCCAGGGTGAGACCAAGGTGATCGTGAAGATCGGCGACGAGAAGTGGCCCTTCCCGATACCGCTGGTGAAGAAGGGGGAACACTGGTTTTTCGATACCGTGCAGGGGCGCGAGGAGATCCTGACCCGGCGCATCGGTCACAACGAACTTCTGGCAATCAACGTCTGCCGCAGCTACCTAGATGCCCAGCGCGAGTACTACAACATGCCCGAGCCGGACGGCGACCAGATCCCCAAGTACGCCCAGCACCTGATCAGCCGCCCCGGC
Organism: Geomonas silvestris; assembly: GCF_014193515.1. Taxonomy (GTDB): domain Bacteria; phylum Desulfobacterota; class Desulfuromonadia; order Geobacterales; family Geobacteraceae; genus Geomonas; species Geomonas silvestris. The sequence continues at coordinate 50,001 of NZ_BLXX01000015.1, forward strand.
CGCCATAACGGGCTGTACTGGCCCACGATCCCCGGGGAGAAGCCGAGCCCCTTAGGGCCGCTGGTCGCCAAGGCCAAAGAGGAAGGGTACTTTCTCCCCGGCAAACCCGGCGAAGGGGGCCGGCGCCCCTTCCACGGCTACTTCTTCAAGATCCTGAAGAAGCAGGGTAAGAGCGCGCCGGGTGGGAAGTTCAGCTACGTGATCAACGGCAACATGGTGGCGGGTCACGCGCTCATCGCTTACCCGAGCCGCTGGGGGGTCTCCGGCGTGATGACCTTCATCGTGAACCAGCGCGGCCGGGTCTACCAGAAAAACCTCGGCCCGAAAACCGCAGAACTGGTCAAGAAGATCGACGCCTACAACCCCGACCTGAGCTGGAAGCTGGTCGGCCAGTAGCCGCCCTCCCCTAATCCCCGGACGCAGAAACGCCCACCGACAGATGCCGGTGGGCGTTTTGTTTTTGTGGCTGGCCTAAATATGCCCTAGCTCTTGCCGACCGGGACCAGAAGGAGCGGGATACGGGAAAGGCTCACGATGCGGTTGGTGACGCTGCCGGACCAGAAGGCTGCCATCCCGGTCCTGCCGTGGGTCCCCAAGACGATCAAATCGATGCTGGCGACGGCCGCCGCCTCGACGATGACACTGGCCGGATCGCCCCGGAAGACGTGCGCGCTCGCCTGGAACCCCTCGGCAAGCAGCCCCTTTTCCAGTTCCTCGAAGTAGTGCTCGGCCTCCTGGCGCGCCAGTTCCAAAAGCCGCGAGGTGGTACCGGGCAAAAGCCGCCGCGCCACCGCCTTGTCGCCGGAGAGCGAGGCCAGTTGCTCGACCACCGCCGCCAGGTGCAGGGTGGCACCGGCCCTCCGGGCCAGCTCCTTGGAGATCGGCAGCGCCTCGGCGTGCTCGGGGTCGTTGTCCATCGGCACCAGGATGTGCCGGCAGAAAAAGGCGGGCGGCTTCCCCTCCTGGTCCGGGTGGGTGATCAGCACCGGCTGCGAGCCGCGGGCGATGACGCTTTGGGCGATGCTCCCCATGAAGAGGTGCAGCGCGGCCCCCCGCCCGTGGGAGCACATGATGACCAGGTCGTGGGAAAGCTCATCGGCGTGCTCGACGATGCACCCGGCGACGTCGTCGGTTTCGTTGGTGTGCACGTGGCACTCGATCTGGGTCCTTTTGGGGAAGGCCCGCTTGGCAAGCTCCTTCAGGTAGCGTTCGGCGTCCTGGGGATGCTTGAGGTGCGCCTGGCCGTGCACCGCGTCCGGCGCGTTCTTCTCGATGACGTGCATCAGGGTGACGCGGGCCTTGAACTTCTCGGCCCAGAAGGCGGCCGCGGGCAAGGCGGCCTCGGCCATTAGGGATCCATCGATGGGTACTAGGATGTGGTTGAACATGGCTTCACCCGGCAACGGTCTTGTAGATCAGGTAGACGTTGAGAACGACGATGATGGCGGCAATGAGCCCCGCCGCAACGGTAGTGCTGCGCCGGTTCACCATCTCGCCCATGATATCACTGCGCGAGGTAAACATGACCAGCGGGATCACGGCGAAGGGGAGCCCGAAACTGAGTACAACCTGGCTCACCACCAGGGTCCGGGTCGGGTCGAGCCCCCAGGCGATCACGGCGAGAGGCGGCGCCATGGTCACCAGGCGCCGGATCCAGATCGGGATGTGCATGCTCAAAAAGCCCTGCATGATCACCTGCCCCGCGCTGGTCCCCACGGTCGAGGAGGAGAGTCCCGACACCAGCAGGGAGAGCCCGAAGATCCAGCGGGCGGCGCTCCCCATGAGCGGCTCCAGCGTACGGTAGGCCTCCTCGATGGTGGCGACCGAGGTGTGCCCGGTCTGGTAGAAGGTGGTCGCGGCCATCATGAGCATGGCGGCGTTCACGCAGCTCGCGATCCCCATGGCGATGACCACGTCGGCGATTTCGAAGCGGTACAGGCTCTTCAGGCGGGCCGGGTCGCGCACCACGATGCGCCCCTGCATGAGAGCCGAATGCAGGAAGATGGCGTGCGGCATCACGGTTGCCCCCAGGATGCCGCAGGCCAGAAAGACGCTCTCGCTCCCGGCAAAGCGCGGCACGAAGATGGCGTGCAGCACCTGGAGCGGATCCGGGCGCACGATGGTGGTTTCCAGAAGGTAGCAGAGGGCGATGAGGCCGACCATGGCCGAGATGACCGCTTCGAGCGGCCGGAAGCCGAAGCGCTCCAGGCCGAGGATCAGCACGGTAGCGAGTCCGGTCAAGAGCGCGCCGACGAAAAGCGGTACCCCCATGAGCAACTGGAAGCCGAGGGCAGCCCCGAGGAACTCGGCCAGGTCGGTGGACATGGCGACGATCTCCATCACCACCCACATACCGATGACGACCGGCTTGGGAAAGTGCTCGCGGCAGTGCTCCGCCAGGTTGCTGCGGGTGACCAGCCCGAGCTTTGCCGAAAGCGTCTGGATCAGCATGGCCATCAGGTTCGAGGCGACGATGACCCAGAGCAGCAGGTAGCCGAACTGGGCTCCCCCCTGGATGTTGGTGGCGAAGTTGCCGGGATCGACGTAGGCGACGCTGGCGATGAAGGCAGGACCCAGAAACGGGAGCAGGCGGGCCAGCAGGTTCTTCTTCTGCCGGCTTCCCAGCACGTTGAGCGCGTTCTCGACCGTCTTGGCGTCGGAGGCTCTGGGGAGGCTGTCAGGTCCAGGCTCGATCATTCTGGGTTTTCCCGGGAGGCTGCCGGACCTTAGGTACCGGCGAACTGGATGTGTTGTGGCGGTGGCGGCTGAATGTTATGCAGTTTCAGACAGTAAGGCGATGAAGTATCAAGCAGCACTCCAGCATTAATGTCATTGGCCAAGGCGCTTGGCAGTCGCTGACGGCTCACGAATAGCACAGAGTCTAACAGGAACTGAGGAAAGTTCTAGGTTCTACGTTCCAGGTTCTGAGTTCTGAGTTCTGCGATATAGGTCCTAAGTTCCAGGTTCAACGCTCGGCGCCACTCGGCCCTGCCCCATCAGACTGAGTACGGCGGCAACCGTGCTCCGCACGCCTGTGTAGAGGGCCGGTTCCGGGAGCGGCGCGTAAAATGGGGAGTGCAGCGAAGGAAGCGGCACCCCGCTTTCCTGGCTTTTCCGGAAAAGGTCGGGATCGGCGGCCCCCAGCCAGAACATGCAGGTGGGAATCTCCCGGTTCAACCCCCAGAAGCCGAAGTCCTCGCTGGCCATCACCGGCTGTGCCTGCTGCACCCGGTCCGCGCCCAGCACAAGGCTCATCGCCTCGGTAACCCGGCGGGTCAGCTGCGGATCGTTGTAGTTCGCCGGATGTGCCACCCTGAGCGCCACGTTGGGGGAGCGTTCCGCGGGAACACCGGCAGCCAGGGCGATCCCCGCTGCCATCCTCTCGACCGAGGCCACGATGCCGTCGCGCACCGCGTCGTCATAGGCGCGGATGCTGAGCAAGAGCCGCACCTGGTCCGGGATGATGTTGCTCGCCGTGCCGCCGTGGATGGAGCCTACGGTGAGTACGGCCGGTTCCAGGGGGTTCACCTCGCGGCTCACGATGGTCTGCAGGGCCAGCACCAGCTGCGCGGCCATGACCACCGGGTCCTTGGCCCGCTCGGGTGCCGAACCGTGGGCGCCGACCCCGTACACGGTGACCTCCACCTCGGTGAGGCTCGCCATGAAGTTCCCCGCCGCACAGGCCACCTCCCCGGCAGGAAGCTGGGCCGTGGCATGCAGTGCGAGTGCGGCATCCGGTCGGGGAACCAGCCGGTAGGCACCGTCGTTCAGCATGGCCTGTGCGCCACCACCCCCCTCCTCTCCCGGCTGTCCGACCAGGACCAGCGTCCCCTGCCAGTTCTCCTTCATGCGGGCGAGCACCCGCGCGCTGCCGATGAGCGAGGCGAGGTGCAGGTCGTGACCGCAGGCGTGCATCACCGCCACTTCCTGCCCGTCCCGCTGCGCCTTCACCCGGCTGGCGTAGGGAAGCCCGGTCTGTTCCTCTATCGGGAGCGCGTCCAGGTCGGCCCGCACCAGCACCGTGGGCCCCGGGCCGTTCACCAAAAGCCCCAAAACGCCGTGGCCGCGCCACTGGTTCTTCAGGTATTTACCGACCCCTTCGGTCACCTGGTAGCCGCAGACGCGCAGATCCCGGGCCAAAAGCGCCGCGGTTTGCTCTTCGTGACCGGAGAGCTCCGGGTTTGCGTGCAGTTTTTTGTAGCAGTCAACGAGCGAGCCGAGCTCGCCGCGCACCAGGCGGTCCAATTGTTCCAAGTTCTGGGGATTCAGCATAGGGGTACTCATGAGGTAAAGGTGATGGTCGTGGAAAACGGCGTCATTCTACTGCAGGCCGGCGCCGGAAGCCACAGGAAAGTGGCGGGAAGGCAGATCGAGCGCCTGCTGCCTGGATACCGGGCAGCTCGGTTATTAATTAGGCAGGAAGCGCAGCGGGACTCCGACCTCCACCGGCGTAACCGGGTCATTTGTCGCGGCGGGGAGACCGGACAGGCGCTGGCACGCTCCATGAAACGGGGTAGCCAGTTCAAACAAAGGGAGGACCACCCATGACCGTTGGCAACGAGGCATTCTACTCCCTCGCCGAGGTGGCTCGGCAGCTTGGGACCACCGAGACGCGTATCCTGATGCTGCTCAAGCAGGGCGCCCTGGAAGGGGAATTGGTGGACGGGTGCTGGTTCATCTACCAAAGCTCCGTCGCAGGCTTAGGCCCGGATCGTGTCTCTGCACCGCTCGAGCCTTCCTGCCGCACCAGTTGCAGCGCATCGACCTGCGCCTGCCACTACAGCGGCAGTTGAAACGCCCTGGAGGAACCATGGGGATCACCATCAAGCCATCAGACTTGAAGTACAAGTATCCCCGGGTGGTAGCGACCCGGAACGAGGCGAAATTGCAGGGGAAGGACGATCCAGCCCCGTTCGACCGCGACGACCTCTACGACATCCTCGCGATGCTGGAGGCGGTGATGGACGATCTGGGGAGCAATGACGCGCAGGTGCTGCACCTCATCGAGGACCTGATGAACCGTGAGCTGCCGCGCAGCTTTACAACCCGCGGCGAGGTCTTCCGCTACCTGGCCGGCACCACCCGCGACTTCCTGGAACTCTGAGGCGCAAAAAAGCCGAGGAGGCCTCGCCACTGCCAAGGCGCGGCGCTGCGAATCCTACCTACTCAAAGGAGAGTGACATGTTTAACCTCGCCCTGAACGACACCAGCGAAACCTTTACCGGCGGCCTCAGGGACGTAAGCTTCGACATCGCGCCAAGCACACTGCAGCCCGGCGACTACACCCTTACCCTCAGGGGCTTCCTCTCGCCCGGATGGCTCGGCCGCCTGGCCGCTTCCCTCGCCCAACACCACATCGGCATCGTCAACGGAGCGGCCGAGAAGGTGACGGCGTACGCCTGGCAGGCCAGCTTCAAGCTGAAGGCCGCACGCACCGCCTGCGACCCGTTGAGCCTCGATTACGCAGCGCTGGCCAACTCGGAGCCTTCGCACCACGCCCTCGCCCCGATCGTACTGCGCGACCTCAAGATCGAGCCGTGCGCCAGGCACCAGGGGAGCCTCTACATAGAGATCCGGGGTGCCGACCGCCTCGGTTTTCTCGGGGATCTGCTCGATTTTTTCAGCATGCGCTGCCTGTTCCCCGTGAAGATGAAGGTGGAAACCCTGGGCGATACCGCGGCGGACCGCTTTTGGTTGCGCGGGGTCGGGGGATCGGTCCCGTCCGACTCGCTGGCTCAGACCATCCGGGAAAACCTGGAGAAGATGGTGGCCGCGAATCATCCACAGATCTGATACGTTACGGCGCAGTTACTAAGCCGCACCTTTAACGATTCCCGCCGGACCCACCACCTAACAATCCGGTGGCCGTGCGGGAATTTCTCTATCAGCCGCACCATAGCATGTTCCCTTCCTGATCGATCCCGCTTCCTTGCTTCCCTCATCCGGTTCTCATGATACAATTGGGCAGAACTTATCTCAGTGTCAGGATATGCTCACAGCAAGCTTGCTGGTTGAATCCTGGAACAGTTGCCGAACTACAGGAGCCTGGTATGGTAATCCATCTGGTACGACACGCTGAGGCGATCGAGCGCACCCCGGAAGTTCAGGAACAGCAGCGTTATCTGACACCTAAGGGCCGCAGCCGTTTTCGCAAGATAGCCGGCACGCTCAAGAAGGCCGGAATCGCACCGGACCTGATACTTTCGAGCCCGCTGATCCGCGCGGTACAGACAGCCGAGATTCTGGCCCAGGCCCTCAAGTTCAAGAAGGAGCTCCAGCTCACCGATCTTTTGGCCCACGGTTTCGGGGAGCCTCAGCTGCACAGACTGCTCGAGGAGCACCCGGACGCCCGGGAGATCGCGCTGGTCGGCCACGAACCCGAGCTGGGCGAGGTCACCCGGCTGCTCTTGGAAACCGAGGGGCCCTGCGCCCTGGACAAAGGGGCGACGGTGACCTTCAAGCTGAAACCCGCCGGGGCGGAGTTCCGGCACTTGGTGGACGGCAGGGCCAACCTCATCGATTCGCGCGGCAAGGCGATCATACATCTGAACCAGGGGTGATCAACGACGCCCCAAGGGGGAGAGCTTCATGGCAGAGCCAGCGGATGACCTGTTGCAGCTCAAGGGTGTAGGCAAGGTGCTGGCACAGCGCCTCGGCGAGGCGGGCCTCGGCAGTTTCGCCGCCATCGCCGAAGCAGGTGCGCCGGGCCTTCAGAGGGTAGCGGGTATCAGCCCGAGCCGGGTCAATTCCCTCCTGGAGCAGGCCCGGCAGCGCACGGCAGCACCGCTCGATCAGGCGCACTCCCCCAAAGAGGCACTCCAGCAGCGCCTGGACCAGGTCAAAGAGCACCTGCAGGCTCTGGCCGAAAAGACTAGGGAGCAGTTCGCCGACCGGCTCGCCGGGAAGCAGGGACGCAAGCTGGCGGGCGACCTGGTGCGCATCGACGACGCTCTGAACCGCCTGGGGGACGGCGGCAGGAAAGGGGCAAAACGAGCGGCAAAGGCGCTGGACAAAGTAGAGAAACGGGTCACCGACCTGGACGGGATCAGCCTGAAAAAGGTACACAAGAGACTGAAAAAGGCGCGTAAGACGCTGGCCAAGGCGCTGTGACGGGCGCCGGGATGCCGCTCCCCTATCCCGCCGCAGCGCCCGGGAGTTTTATCATGCTTACTACAACGACAACACCGCAAGGGGCACACCCGGCAGCCAAGCTGCGTCCCCAGCCGTCTTCTCACACCGCCCCTCAGCGGGATGCGACCCAGGCGACAGCTGCCCGGACGCCGCTTTGGAGCGCGGCGCGCCAGCTTACCGCGGCTCACGCCAAGGAATTCTTCAAGTACTGGCGCAAGGTCGCCAAGAGTTTCGACGCGGAGGATATCCACGACCTGAGGGTAGCCTCCCGCCGGCTGCGCGAGGCGCTGGCGCTCTTTGCCGACTGTTTCCCGGAAAAGACCGTGCGACGCCTGCGCAAACGGGTGAAGCAGGTGACCGGCATCCTGGGCGAAATGAGGAACACCGACGAGGCGCTCCTTTTCTTCGGCAGCCTCTCCTCGACGGAGCGCGAGCCGGCCCAGGCCGAGCTGGACCTGTTGGCGGCCCAACTGCAAAAGGAGCGCGAGGCGGCCCGGCAAAAGCTCGCCAAAGACCTGGGGAACCTGCGGCCGACACCGCTCAAGCGCGCCATCCGCAGCGAGCTCGCCGGACCGGAACTCTTCGGCAACCGGCGCACCGACCCGTTTCAGTCCCTGGCAATTTTCGCCGACGAGGCGCTTGCCAGGCGTGCCGCTCCGGTCGCTGATCTCCTGCCCCAGGCGCTCTTCGAGGCCAACGCCGGCGCCCAGCACCGGCTGCGCATCGCGATCAAGCGGCTGCGCTACCGCCTGGAGATCCTGGAAGCGCTCTTCACCCGCGACTACCAGGAACTGCACGCCGCACTCAAGGGGTACCAGGAGGTGCTCGGCAAGCTGCACGATCTCGACGTCTTCGCAGACCTCGTGCTGCACCGGGTCGAGGACGGCAGCGGCCAGCAGCACCTGCTGCGGGTGATCACCGCCCGGCGCAGTAGGCTTTTCGCAGAATTCCGGCACAAGCTGGACCAGATTTCCGTAGACGCCATCGGCCCGAGGGCAAGGAGGGCCTTGTGAAACAAAACCGCCTGGCAGCCGTCGATATCGGCACCAACTCCATCCGCAGCATCGTCATCGAGGTGGCGGCTTCCGGTAAGTACAAGATACTGGACGATGAGAAGGTCATGGTCCGCCTGGGCGAGGGGCTTAACCAGACCGGGAGCATCTCTCCGGCTGCCTGGGAGCGCGCCCTCAGCGCACTCTCCCGCCAAAAGAAGATCATCGACGGCTACCACGTGTGCAGTATCGAGGCGGTGGCCACCAGCGCGATGCGCAAGGCGCTGAACGGCCCGGCGCTCGTCGAGGCCATCAAGGAGAAGGTGGGGATCGAGGTCGAGGTGATCAGCGGGGAAGCCGAGGCCGAACTCGCGGCGCTGAGCGCCTTCCACAACTTCGACCTGGACGGGGTGCGCCACCTGATCTTCGACATCGGCGGCGGCAGCCTGGAACTGATCAGCGCCCAGGGGACCCACATCGAGGAGATCCTCTCCCTGGAACTTGGGGCGGTATTTCTCACCGAGACCTTCCTGAAGAGCGACCCGGTGACCGAGCCGGAGCACCAGAAACTGCGCAAGCACATCCGCAAGACGCTAAAAGCCTCCTTCTCCCCCGAGGAGTGCAACTCCCTGCAGTGCCTGGTAGGTTCCGGCGGCACCATCACCTCCATCGCGGCGATGGTGATGGCGACCCGGCGCGAGAACTACGATTCAAGCCACGGCTACGAGCTGTTGCGCTCGGAGGTGGTGCACCTTCTGGCGAGCCTCGCGAGAAAGAGCGACAAGGAGCGTCGCGCCATACCGGGCCTCAACCCGGACCGCTCCGACATCATCGTGGCCGGGGTGACGGTGGTGGACGAGGTGATGGATTTCTTCGGGGTGAACCTTTTGAAGGTGAACGAGCGCGGCATCCGCGAGGGCCTCATCCTGCGCGGTCTGCAGAAGTTGAAGCTCCTCCCCGGGGAAAAGCCGGTGCGCTCCTGGCGCGCCTCGCTTTTGGAATATGGGCGTTCCTGCCACTTCGACGAGCCGCATTGCCTGCAGGTGACCCGGCTCGCCCTCGAGATCTACCATGCCCTTGCCAAGCGCTACAGCTTCACCGAAAAGGACCGGCGCCTTCTGGAGGCAGCGGCGCTTTTGCATGACGTCGGCTACTTCATCAACTACTCGAGCCACCACAAGCACTCCTACCACCTGATCCGCCACGCCGACCTTTTCGGGTTCACCCCGCGCGAGCGGGAGCTGATCGCCAACATGGCCCGCTACCACCGAAAGGCCCTCCCCAAGAAAAAGCACGAACCCTACATGCGGCTCTCGGCAGCGGACCGGGCGCTGGTTGGGCGCTTCGGCGGCATCGTGCGCCTGTGCGACGGCCTGGACAGGCGCCGCAACTCGGTGGTGCAGGGGCTTGACTGCCAGCTCGACAAGCACACCCTGAAGCTCACCCTGCAGGGCGAAGAGGACCTCTCGGTGGAACTCTTCGGCGCCCGCGCGAAAAACGACCTGTTTCAGATAGCCTTCGACCTGAAACTCGTCATCGAGGCGCCCGGAGTGGTGGAGTCCGAGGCGGAAAGCGCCTGAACAAGCGCGACACGAACGCAAAAAGGCCCCGGAATTTTACCGGGGCCTTTTTTTATGGGCCGCAAGATCGGTTGTGCCTATTCTCCCGAAGTACTGCAGGTGGGTGCCAAAGACAAAAGCAAATCTCCCCTGGCCCCCCTTTTCCAAAGGGGGGAACTTAAGAGCACCTGCAGTCTCCGTGCGCCTTAGTCATCAAACCGGGAAGAGCTCGAAATCCCTTCTGTCTCCCCTTCGCAAAGGGGAGGACGTAGGCCAACTGTGCTGCAGAACTCCCTTTTCCACGCTTCCCGGACCTCCCAAAAACCTTTACAAATCGGTAAGGGGGGAGTTGCCGACCGTTCGCAGCAGCACGGTCCCCGGGTTGCCCGCAAAAGGGGCGGGGCCCGTTCGGCTCCCTAGAACGAGCTGAAGGCGTCCTGCTCTTCGCCGGAGAACATCCGGTCCAGCTGCAGCATGAGCAGGAGCTGCTCGCCGCGCTGGATAACACCGCAGATGAAGTCCTGGTCCATGCCGCCCGCTGCCATGGCCGGCGAAGGCTGGATCTCGCCGCTGGAGATCCTGATCACCTCGGACACGCCGTCCACGATGAAGCCCATCAGCTTGCCGTCGATGTCCATCACCATGATCCGGGTGTGCTGGTCAGTATCGGATTCCATCATGTTGAACCTGCTGCGCAGGGAAACGATCGGGATGACCTTGCCGCGCAGGTTGATGATCCCCTCGATGCTGGGCGGGGTGTTGGGGATATGGGTGATCGCAGTCATCCTGATGATCTCGCGAACCTTGAGGACCTCGACGGCGTACTCTTCGGCCCCCAGGTTGAAGCTGACCAGCTGGATCAGTTCGTTTTGAGTTTCACCTTTTACAAGCGGTACGATGGCGCGTGACATGAATTCCTCCTGCAGGTCGTTCCTGCGCGTAAGCTGATTGCCGGAAACGGGGGGAGCTTCCCAAAGCCCCGCCCCCTTCGCTAGGGGAACCTATCGGCAGTACGAAGGAAATCTTGAGGAAGAAGTCGCAAGAGAGGCTTTGTCGAAGCAGGGCCGGATGTTTTATGAGTCTCAAGGAGGGAGTGCGACCGCGGGAACCCGGCTGGGGGGCCCGCGGTCGCAGTTTTTCCCTGGGAATCAGGGGCGTTTGGGCGGCACCGGCACCGGGGTGAGTTTCCAGATCTCGTTACGGTACTCGGTGATGGTGCGGTCGGTGGAGAACTTGCCGCTGCGCGCGGTGTTGACGATGCTCATCCGGGTCCAGCGCTCGCGGTCACGGTAGGCAGCGCTCACCTTGCGCTGCGCTTGGATGAAGCTGCGGAAGTCGGCGGCCACCATCCAGGGGTCGCTCGGGTTACCGATGGCGTCGATGATCGGGTCGAAGATGCCGGATTCGAACATGCTGAAGTGCCCGCTGCGCAAAAGCTGCATGACCCTGAACAGGTCGGGGTCGCCGGCGATGATGGCAGCGGGGTTGTAGTGCGGCCTGAGCTCGTCCACCTGGTCGGCGGTGAGGCCGAACATGAAGAAGTTGTCGTCTCCCACTTCCTCGCGGATCTCGATGTTGGCGCCGTCCAGGGTGCCGATGGTGATGGCCCCGTTCATCATGAACTTCATATTCCCGGTGCCGGAGGCCTCCTTGCCGGCGGTGGAGATCTGCTCGGAGAGGTCGGTCCCCGGGCAGACCACCTCCATGGCGGTGACCCGGTAGTTGGGGAGGAAGGCGACCTTGAGGCGGCTCCCCACCTCGGGGTCGTTGTTCACCACGCTCGCCACGTTGTTGATGAGCTTGATGATCAGCTTCGCCATGTAGTAGCCGGGGGCCGCCTTGCCGCCGATCAGCACGCAGCGGTCGGTCCAGTCGGCCGTGTCGCCGCGCTTGATCCGGTCGTAGAGGTGGATCACGTGCAAGACGTTCAAGAGCTGGCGCTTGTACTCGTGGATGCGCTTGACCTGCACGTCGAACAGCGAGACGATCGGGAACTCGACGCCGCACTTCTCCTGCACCAGCTCGGCCAGGCGCGCCTTGTTCATCTGCTTTACCTCGTGCCAGTGGGCGCGGAAGTCGGCATCGCCTGAAAAGTTGAGGATCTCCTGGATCCGCTCCAGGTGCGCGATGAACCCCTCGCCTATCTTCTCGGAGATGAGCCGGGTGAGTTCGGGATTGCACCACCCCAGCCAGCGGCGCGGCGTGACGCCGTTGGTCTTGTTGTTGAACTTGTGGGGCCACAGCTCGTAGAAGTCGCGGAAGAGCCCCTGCGCGAGGAGTTGGGAGTGCAGCGCGGCGACGCCGTTTACCGAGAAGCTCCCCACGATGGCGAGGTAGGCCATGCGGATCTGCGGTACCGGCCCTTCCTCAACCAGCGACATGCGGCGCAGGCGCTCGTTGTCGCCGGGCCAGCGCTGGGCCACCTCGCCCAAAAAGCGCGCGTTGATCTCCAGGATGATCTCCAAAAGGCGCGGCAAAAGCTGCTGGAAGAGCCCCACCGGCCATTTCTCCAGCGCCTCGGGGAGCAGGGTGTGGTTCGTGTAGGCCATGCTGTGGGAGGTGATCTCCCAGGCCTCGTCCCAGCCAAGGCCATGCTCGTCCATCAAAAGCCGCATCAGTTCGGGTACCGCGCAGCTTGGGTGGGTGTCGTTCAGCTGGAAGCAGTTCTTCTCGCCGAAGCTGGCAAGATCCCGCCGGTTCAGGGCGAGCCAGCGCTCGATGACGTCCTGCAGGCTCGCCGAGGCCAAGAAGTACTGCTGGCGCAGCCGGAGCGCCTTGCCGTTCTCGCTGGCGTCGTTTGGATAGAGCACCATGGTGATGTTTTCCGCCTCGTTCTTGGCGGCCACCGACTCCGGGTAGCTCCCGGCGTTGAACTCGCCCAGGTCGAAGATGTCGGTAGGGGCGGCCTTCCAGAGCCTCAAGGTGTTCACCGTGCCGTTTTGGTAGCCGGGGATCGGGATGTCGTGCGGTACGGCGATGACGTCGCGGGTGTCGACCCAGCGCCGCCCGGTGGAGCCGTCGGCACGCACGAAGAGCTCGGTGCGTCCCTGGAAGTGCACCCTCTGCGAGTATTCGGGACGCTCCACCTCCCAGGGGTTGCCGTCGCGCAGCCAGTGGTCCGGTTCCTCTACCTGGCGCCCGTCCACGATGCGCTGGCGGAACATGCCGTACTCGTAGCGGATGCCGTACCCCATGACCGGCAACTGCAGCGTGGCGCAGCTGTCCAGGAAACAGGCGGCCAGGCGACCCAGGCCGCCGTTGCCGAGCCCGGCGTCGATCTCCTGCTCCGCCAGGTCTTCCAACTTGATCCCGAGCTGCAAAAGCGCGGTGGAGGCGCGGTCGGTGATCCCCAGGTTCAAAAGTGCGTTGCCGAGGGCGCGCCCCATCAGGAACTCGAGGGAGAGGTAATAGCCGCTTTTGCACTCGGAATCGTGGTAGGCGTAGCGGGTCGCGCTCCAGCGCTCCATGAGGCGCTCACGGACCGTGTAGGCCAGGGCCTGGTAGTGGTAGCGCGGCGAACGGCTGTACTTGTCGCGCCCCAGGTGGTGGGCGTAGTGGTGGCGGAAATCCTGAATCAACCCCGGCACGTCCATGGGAAGCGGCGGCAGGTCGGTGAGGCCGGGGCTGTATATGGTCTTGTATTTTTTCTTTTCGGTCATTGGCACTCCTTGGGTGGGCGCGGGGACAGGCTTGGCAGCTGCAGCCCCCTGAAGTTGCAACCCGTACAGTGTACCTACTTTTTCTTTTTACAAAAGCAAAAGAATTTTTAATAACAAGAGGTTGCGCGAACCCTCAGGAGAGCGCGCCGAAACTCCCGCGGCGGGCGAACCACTTGGCGAGCTCGAGCACCGGGAGGATGGAGAGGCCGCACCCTGCGACGATAAGCCAGTCCCGGGGCGACAGCGGATAGGTCCTAAGGGCGGACTGCAGCACGGGGATATAGACGACGCACAGGAGCAAAACGAGTTCCCAGAGGATGGCGCGGTTGAGCCAGCGGTTGGCGAAGGGGTGCTGGAAGACCGAGCCGCGATCGGAGCGGAAGTGGTAGGCCTTGAAGAACTCGATGAGGACCAGGGAGACGAAGGTCATGGTCCTCGCTTCGGAGTCGGGCTTACCCGAGGCGAGCGCCCAGGAGAAGAGCAGCAGGTTCACCAGGGTGGACCAGCCGCCGCCTGCCAGCAGGAGGGTGACCACCGCCCGCGTGAAGATGCCGCGCTGGGGGTCGCGCGGCGGCCGGCGCATCAGGTCGGGGTCGGCGGGGTCGACGGCAAGGGCGAGCGCGGGGAGGCCGTCGGTGGCGAGGTTCACGTAGAGGATCTGAACCGCCGAGAGCGGCAGCGGCAGGCCGAGCAGCAGCGCCCCCGCCATGAGGCCGATCTCGCCCAGGTTCGAGGACAAGAGGTACATCAGGTACTTGCGGATGTTGTCGTAGATGGCCCGCCCCTCGGCGACCGCGGCGACGATGCTCGCGAAGTTGTCGTCGGTGAGCGTCATGGCGGCGGCCTCCTTGCTGACCGCGGTCCCGGTGATCCCCATGGCGATCCCGATGTCGGCCTTTTTCAGGGCCGGGGCGTCGTTGACGCCGTCGCCGGTCATGGCGACCACCTGCCCCTGGCGCTGCCAGGCCGCCACCACGCGCAGCTTGTGCACCGGAGCGACCCGGGCGTAGACGTCGATCTCGGTAACGGCGAGGTCCAATTCCCGGTCGTCCAGGGCCTCGAGTTCGGGCCCGGTCACTACCCTCCCCGTGTCGCGCAAAAGGCCCAGTTCCCGCGCCACGGCACGCGCGGTCCCGGGATGGTCGCCGGTGATGAGCACCGGGCGGATCCCGGCCGTGCGGCAGGTGCGGATCGCCTCGGCCGCCTCGGGACGCGGCGGATCGCTCATCCCCACGAGCCCCAAAAGGGTGAGACCGTGCTCCGCGTCCTCGCGCCCCAGGTCCCCAACCCGCCGTGCGATCGCCAGAACGCGCAGGGCATCCCCCGCCATCTGCCGGGCCGCTTCCTTAAGCTCCTCGCGCTGCACCTCGTCCAGTTCCCGCTCGCCTGCTGCCGACAAAACAGTGCTGCAGGCGTCGAGCAGCACCTCCGGCGCCCCCTTGACGCAGGCGAGCGTCCCCTGAGGAGCGCGGCACAGGGTGGTCATCCGCTTGGTCTCGGAGCTGAAGGGGATCTCGTCGAAACGCGGGAAATCGGCGGCCAGGAGGGTTGCCTCCAGGCCGGCCTTGGCCGCCGCCACGACCAGCGCCCCTTCGGTGGGATCCCCCTTGATCCGACAGCGCCCTTCGGCGTCGGGCCCGATCAACCGGGCATCGCTTGCCAGGACCGCCACGCGCAAAAGCTCCCGCAGCGCCTCCGGAGGCTCGACGGGGGAGCCGTCCCGGCTAAACTCCCCTGCGGGGTGGTATCCCGCGCCGCTGACCTGGTACCAGGTGCCGGCCGCCAGGCAGCAGCGGACCGTCATCTCGTCGCGGGTAAGCGTCCCGGTCTTGTCCGAGCAGATCACCGAGGTGCACCCCAGGGTCTCGACCGCCGGGAGCCTGCGCATCAGGGCATGGCGGCGCACCAGGCGCTGCACGCCGAGGGCGAGCGAGATGGTCACCACCGCAGGGAGCGCCTCGGGCACCACCGCGACCCCCAGGGCGACCGCGAAGAGGAGCATCCCCAGCCAGTTTTCGCCGCGCGCGAGCCCGAGCCCGAAGATGATCAGCACCCCGACGAGGGCGGCGCGCGCCAAGAGGACGCCGACCCGATCCAGCCCCTTTTGCAGCGGCGTCTTCTCGGTGGCTATGGTCTGCAAGAGCCCCGCGATTTTGCCGAACTCGGTCGCCATCCCCGTCGCGACCACCACCCCCCTCCCCCGGCCGTAGCTTACCGCGGTGCCGGCAAAGCAGAGGTTTCTGCGGTCCCCAAGCGGCAGCTGCGGGGCGGCCAGGGGTTCCCGGGTCTTCTCGACCGCCTTCGATTCGCCGGTGAGGGAAGCCTCTTCGGTGCGCAGGTTCACCGCCTCGCAGACCCTGAGGTCGGCAGGGATCCGGTCCCCCGCCGCCAACAGCACCAGGTCGCCGGGCACCACCTCCGCAGCCGGGATCTCCCGGTCCTCGCCGTCGCGCAGCACCCGAGCCGTGGGAGCCGCCATTTCGCGCAGCGCCTCGAGGGCGCGTTCCGCCCGGTACTCCTGGAAAAACCCGAGGAGCGCCGCAAAGGCGACGATGACCGCGATGGCTGCCGACTCGACGGCGTGGCCCAGGAAGATGGAGAGCCCTGCGGCCAAGAGGAGGATGATGATCAGGACGTTTTTGAACTGCTCGAGGAGGATCCGCCAGGGGGAGATGCGCTGGGAGGAGCTCAAAAGGTTGGGGCCGTGTGCCGCCAGTCGCCTGGCGGCTTCGGCGCCGGTCAGGCCGGCAGCGGAACTGTCGAGAAGACGGTAGACCTCGTCGACACCAAGGGTGTGCCACTGCGGTGAAGGAGCGGAGTCCGGCGATTCCTTGAGCATGGATTCCCCCAGAAACAGCGCGTTGGGCTGTAAAGGCACGGTAGTTGGAACCTAACGTACCGGGTACTAAGGCTAGCGGGCCATCCGCTTCAGCACCTCTTCGAGCTTGCGCAGCTGGTCGCCGTACCCGGACCAGTCCCCCTGCCGCTGCAGGGTGAGCGCCTTCTGGAAGATGGCCAGCGCCTCTTTGCCGAGGCCGGCGTTACCGGGAAGGGGCGCCGCCGCGGCTGCCGCGCCGGGAGGGGTTCCGGCCGGTGCTGCGGGTTGCTGCTCGGCCTTGCCGCCAAAGATCCGCTGCAGGGCGAGCTCCAGGGTTTCCTCCATCACCACCTGGTCCCCGTAGGCGACGATGACCCGGCGCAACTCGGGAAGCCCCCCCTTGTCCGCCGTCAAAAAGAGCGGCTGCACGTAGAGCAGCGACTTCTCGATGGGGATGACCAGCATGCTGCCGCGGATCACCTCGGAGCCGCGCTGGTTCCAGAGGGTGAGCTGCTGCGAGATGAAGGCGTCCTGGTTGATCCGGGCATCGATCTGCTTCGGGCCGTAGATCAGGCGGTCGCGCGGGAAGGTGTAGGCGAGTATCTTCCCGTAGTTCGCGCCGTCGCAGCGCGCGGTGAGCCAGGCCGCCAGGTTGTCGCGCTTGGAGGGGGTGAACGGGAGGAGCAGGATGTACTCCTCGCGCGCCTCGCCGGGGAGCTTCATCACGGTGTAGAAAGGCTCCATCGGCTTCTCCCCCAGAACCGGGATCTCCCAGAGGTTCTCCTTGTTGTAGAACACCTTGGGATCGGTCATGTGGAAGGCGGCGAAGACGGCCGCCTGCAGCCCCAGGTACTGGTGCGGGTACCGGACGTGGCGCCGCAAGTCCTCGGGCATGGCCGAAATGGGCCGGAAGAGCCCCGGGTAGATACGGCCGTAGACCTGGGCAAGCACCTCGCTCGGATCGCTTACGTAAAAGATGACGCTGCCGTCGTAGGCGTCGACGGTGACCTTGACCGAGTTCCTCAGGTAGTTGGTGCCGTCCTTGAGCGGCCGGGAGTACGGCAAACGGTCGGAATGCGTGTAGGCGTCGATCATCCAGGTGAGCCCCCCCGACTGGTTCACCACCAGGTAGGGATCGGAATCGAGGGTGAGAAACGGCGCCAGCTCCCGCACCCGGTCCACGACGTTGCGGTAGTAGAGTATCCGGCTCTTGGCGGTGATATCGGAAGAGAGCAGGATCTTCTCGGAAGCAAAGCGCAGGGCGAAAAGGAGTTTTTTGGCCAGGCTGTCGATGGGGACGCCCCCCTTCCCCTGGTACACGGTGTTGCTGTTGCCGGTGGCGGTCGGATAGCTGAACTCGGGGATCTTGGTCCCCACGATGACGTAGTCGTTGGAGAGCTCGCCGTAGTAGATCTCGGGGCGGGTCACCTTGATGTCGGCGAGGCTTACCGGGGGAATGTCCTTTACGAAGAACTCGGGGAGCCCTTCCCTGCTGATCCGGCTCACCGGTCCCATGGTAAGCCCGTTGCCATGGGTGAAGATCAGGTGCTCGTTGATCCAGTTGCGGCTGGGGAGGTCGCCGTAGGAGAGCTCACGCGGCGACAGCATGACCTGGGTGTACTGGCCGTTCACCTGGTAGCGGTCGTTGTCGACGTCGAAGAACTTGTAGTAGGTCCGGATCTGCTGCAGTTGGCCGTAGGTCTTGAGCAGCGGCGCGTGGTCCCAGAGCCGGATGTTCTTGACGGTCCCCGGGTTGGCCGCGATGTCGGAGGCGCTCAGCCGCTGGTCGACGTCGAAGGGGACCGTCTCGATCCGGTCCAGCCCGTAGCCCAGGCGGGTGAAGTTGATGTAGTTCGCGAGGTACGGGGCCTCGAGGTCGAGTTCGTTCGGGGCCACCTTGAACTTCTGCAGCATCCCGGGGAAGACGCCGACCCCCGCCACGAAGAGGACGAAAACGAGCGCCGCCGGAACCACGCAAAGCCGCCACCTCCCTTTCCAGACGCCGGCCGCGCAGACCAGCCCCGCGAGCGGGGTGAGCCAGGTGAGCACCCGGAAGGTGAGCAGCCGGGCGTTCACGTCGGTGTACCCCGCGGCCTGGAAGCTGCTGTGCCCGGCGATCAGGAGCCGGTAGCCGGCCAGGGCAAAACCGGCAGCCAGTACCAGGGAGAACAGGGCGGCCAAGATCGCGAGGTGCCTTTGCACCTTGGCATCGATGCCGGCGCCGCGGGGCGCCAGGGCGATCCCCCCTCTCAGGTAGTACACCACGGCGCTGAGCGCCAGGTTGGCGAGGATGACGGCCCCGGCGAAATCGCGCAACTGCTCCAGCAAGGGGAGGCGAAACAGGTAGAAGCCGAGGTCGCTCCCCAGGACGGGGTCGGCCGTCCCGACCTTGACCGCGTTCGTAAAGAGGAGCAGGTTCTGCCACTGAAACGCCCCCCACTTCCCTGCCAAAAACGCCAACAGCAGGCTCGCCAGGATGCTGAGCGGTGCCACCAGTTTCGCGGCCTCATCGTTTTTCAACCGGTACAGGTTCCCCCCCAGGGAGAAGACCCCGCGCTGGGGGAGTTGGATCCGGTTGGCGAAATGCATGTTGGTGAGGGTGACCAAAAGGAACGCCAGCGCGAAGCCGCCGGCCGAGAGGTATTTCGCGGTCAGGTTGGTGAGAAAGACCTCGCGGTACCCGGTCTGGTTGAAGAAGAGCCAGTCGGTGCAGAGGGCGATGAGGGAGCTGCCAAAGGGGAGCAGGATGGCGAGCAGGATCAGCGAGGCCACGAAGCGGTTTTTCTTCAGCATGGGGCAACTCCAGGTGTCGAGGAAACCAGCGGAACTTCGGAACGATCAGGGGTTACCCGGGCTAGGCAGGCCAAGCAGAGCGAGCGGACCACCAGGACCAAAAAAGCCAAACGGACTGCGCGAACCAAAACGGCCGACAGGAGTCCCTGGCACTTCCGGGGGCCGGTTCAGTATGCCAGCTACGACCGGGCCGGCAACCGGGCTTCGCGCGAGTCCCGCAGGGGTGCGAGCATCACCGGGCTCGCCCGTGACGCTCTGCCGCGAGGTCGCCCTCTCCTATTCCGGTTCGCCACCACCCCCAGCGCAGGCGCCCCCGGCGCCCCCCAGAAGCGAGCTTAGCAGTTGCCAAAGTTCCCGGTTCTTGTAGGGCTTCGCGACGGCGCCGCGGAAGCCGTAGGCGCGGTGGTCGGCCATGACGGGATCGTTGGAATAACCGCTCGAAACGATGAGACAGGCGTCGGGATCGTAGGCCAGGATGCGCTGGGCAGCTTCCTTTCCCCCCATCCCGCCGGGGATGGTGAGATCCATCACGATGGCGTCGAAGGCGTGCCCGGCCTCCTTGGCGGCCTGGTACAGGGAGATCGCCTCGCTGCCGTTTTCGCAGGTGGTCACCTGGTACCCTATGTAGCGCAGCATCTCCCGGGCCAGGTCGCGGACCAGGGGCTCGTCGTCCATGACCAGGATCGAGCCGCCGGGGTGGCTCACCAGCTCCTGGGGTGGAGGGGAACTGAAGAGGGAGTGCGTCGGGGCCGAACTGGCCGGAAGGAGCACGGTAAAGGCCGCCCCGTTTCCCGGCTCGGAGGCGACGGAGATGCTCCCGCCGTGCTTTTTGACGATGGAATAGGCCGAGGCGAGCCCCAGCCCGGTACCGCAGCTCTTGGTGGTGAAGTAGGGATCGAAGATCTTCACCTGGTCCTCGAGGCCGATGCCGCACCCCTGGTCCGCGCAGCATACCCTGACGTAGTCGCCACCCGGCAGGCCGTAGGGGTTATCCGGCCCGAGGGTCTCGTTGTTGGCGCTCAGGGTCACGATGCCGCCGCCGGGCATGGCCTGCTTGGCGTTGATGATCAGGTTGTAGATGGCCTGGCCGAGCTGCCCCTCGTCGGCGAGAACCGGGTGCAGCGAGCCCGTCAGGGTAACGGACCCCTTCACGTTGGAGCCGCGCAGGGCAAAGGAAACCGCCTCCTCGATGACGAGTTGCAGGGCGACCGGCTTTTTCACCAGATCGCCCCCCCGCGCGAAGGTGATCAGCTGCCGGGCCAGGTCGGCGGCGCGCACCGAGGCGAGCTCGGCAGTCTGCAGCGGCCCATGCGCGGGATGGTCCTCGGGGATGAACTCCTGGGCGAAGCTGATCCCCCCCATGATGCCGGCCAGGATGTTGTTGAAGTCGTGTGCGATACCGCCGGCCAAGACCCCCAACGACTCGAGCTTTTCGATCTTTACCCGCTCGGACTCGAAGCGCCTCCGCTCGGTCACGTCCCTGAAGGTCCACATCCTGCCGTAGCAGTAGCCGTCCCTGGAGATGACTGCCGCGGAGTAGCGGTCCAGGATCCGGCCGTTTTTCATCTCGATCTCGTCCCGGCTGGATTCCCGCGGGTGATCGTAGAGGTAGAGGACCCGCTTCAGGAAGAGATCCGGGCAGCGCACCAGTCCCAGGGCGTGCCTGAGCAGGGCGGAGTTGTCCGGCTCGCCGAGCACGCGCTCGGGCACCTCGAACACCTCGAGGAACTGCCGGTTGTAGAAGGCGATCCGCTTGTCGTTGTCCACCACCAGCACCGCGTCGAGGGTCGCATCGGACTGCGCCTCGAGAAGCGCGGTCTTGAGCCTCAAGGCCTGCTCGCTTTGGCGCAGGGCCTCTTCGGCCAGCTTGCGCTCGGTGATGTCCTCTCCGGAACCTAAGGCGCCGAGACAGTTACCGGCCTCGTCGCGCAGCACCGAGTAGGGCCAGACGATCTGGCGCACCCCACCGGTGCGGGTGACAAGCGGGCTCTCCAGGTGGGCCACCTCGGCCGCGCTCCCCGCAGCCATGGTCCTGCGGTAGATCGCGGCACGCTCGCTCCCCAAGGGCTGGGGGAGGCAGCTGGCAAACCAGTCCCGGCCGAGCAGCTCCTTTTCCTGGTAGCCCAACACCTCGCAGGCCTTGCGGTTGATGGTGCTGATGTGCCCCTCGGCGTCCAGCGCGACGATCAGCGTCTCCACCGTGTCCAGGTACCCCTGGGCGCGGTCCCGTTCCTGCCGGGCGGCGGCCTCCGCCTTGCGGCGCTCGTCGAGTTCCCGCTCGAGCGTGGTGATCACGACCCAGAACACCAGGGCGAAGATGAGGGCGCTGAAGGAAAAGCCGGTGGAGAGATCCAGCAACCGGTCCAGCCCGCTTTTGTACGGGATCACAAGCTGCGGCGACCGGAAGTCGAGGAGCAAAAGCCCGCACACGACCAGGACCAGCAACAGGAACATCGCCTGCCGGGTGCGCCCCCTGAAGAAGATCACCGGGTACATGGAGCAGGCGAAGAAATAATAGCCGATACTGCCGCTCGACCCGGCGTTCAGGAACCAGGCGATGGCGAGCAGCACCAGGGTCAGCAGGTAGAAGCCGACGAAGTGCTGGCTGCCGCGCCAGGAGCGGTAATAGATGAGGAGCGACGCGGCGCCGTAGAGGACCACGACCAGGTTGAGGTAGGGGGAGAGGTCCTGGATCAGGTTGGTGGGGAGGACCAGAACCAGTGCGACGAAGGAGACCGTCAGGCAGATCAGACGGAAAAAGCGGACCTCGAGGGAAATCTCGTCAGCTCCGTGTTTCACGAAGGTCCACAGTTTTTCGACGAGCCTGTCCATGGTCCGCTACCTTCATCGGTCAGTCTAGGGTGCTGGAACGAGTTAGGCGAGACTAACACACTTGTGCGACGGAGTAAACTCTGTAGTAACGTTCTTACGTTTTAAGAAACTCCACATCGAAGGACTCACGGGACGCTATGGAAACACGGCTATAACAGGCATACCGACGCCGGTCACAGAACGAATGTCACTTCGGGCGGCGTTGTGACGACATTGCATAGTGCGAAAGTACTTGACAATAATGCTCTAGAAGAAAGATAGTGTCGGATGTATACGTAGGCCCGGCAGCGGCACCCCCGCCAGCCCCCACGCCCCATCGAGCGCAAGCAGCGTCGGTGCGGCAGCATACCGAGCGTCAGCCGGTAACCTTCTTATTAGTTACAACTCTTGCCGGACGCGGCAGCAGTCAGAGGTGGCAGCGTAGTATGTATAGCGGACGTGTGATCATTTGCGACGATGAAGTCGAGATTCTGCGGTACTTGAGCAAGATTCTCTCGGCCAAGGGGCTCGACCTGGAAGTCTTCAGCTCGGGGAGCGCCCTGATGACCTGCCTCGAGAACCGCGGCGCAGACGAGTGCGACCTGCTCCTTTTGGACGTGAAGATGCCCGACCTGGACGGGATCGAGATCCTGCAGCGCATCAAGGCGCTCAAGCTCGAGATCCCGGTGGTGATCATGACCGCCTACGCCTCGATCAACTCGGCCATCGAGGCGATGAAACTGGGCGCCTACGACTACGTAACCAAGCCGTTTCCCAAGGAGAAGATCTTCGGCATCCTGGAGAAGGTGCTGGAGAGAAAGGAGCTCCTCAAGGAGAACTCGGCCCTCAAGGACGAACTGGGGCATCCGGCGGCGAGCCCGCTCATCTTCGCGAGCCCGAGCTTCACCGAGGTGCACGACATGGCGCTTCTGGTGGCGCAGAGCGACTCGAACGTGGTGATCCTCGGGGAATCGGGGACCGGCAAGGAGCTGGTGGCAAGCCTCATCCACCAGAACTCCCAGCGCGCCTCGGAGCGCTTTCTGACCATCAACTGCGCGGCGCTCTCCGACACCCTCCTGGAGAGCCAGCTCTTCGGCCACGTGCGGGGCGCCTTCACCGGCGCCATCAACCACCAAAAGGGGCTTTTGGACGCGGCCAACAACGGCACCCTCTTCCTCGACGAGGTCGGCGACATGAGCCCCGCCATCCAGGCAAAGCTCCTGAGGGTCCTCCAGGAGGGGGACTTCATCCCGGTGGGGGACACCAAGGCGAAGA
Organism: Geomonas silvestris; assembly: GCF_014193515.1. Classification (GTDB taxonomy): domain Bacteria; phylum Desulfobacterota; class Desulfuromonadia; order Geobacterales; family Geobacteraceae; genus Geomonas; species Geomonas silvestris. The sequence continues at coordinate 73,039 of NZ_BLXX01000015.1, forward strand.
CGGTGAACCTCCGCTTTCTGGCCGCCACCAACAAGGACCTCGAGGAGGAGGTGCGCCAAAAGCGCTTCCGCGAGGACCTCTACTTCCGCCTCAACGTTATTTCGCTCTACCTCCCGCCCTTACGGGAGCGCGCCGAGGACATCGAGCTTTTGGCCCGGCACTTCCTGAGGAAGTACGCGGCCCGCATGAAGCGCGACATCTCCGACTTCACCCCCGAGGCGCTGCAGCTTTTGACCACCTACAACTGGCCGGGGAACGTGCGCGAGCTGGAAAATGCCATCGAGCGCGCCGCCATCCTGACCCGCGGGCCGCTGATCCGCCCCGAGACCCTGCCGGTGTGGCGCAGCAACGGACTGCCGCCGGTCGCCGAAGCGCCCCGGGCCGCCGAACGGCTGGTCTCCCTGGAGACCATAGAGCGCGAGCACATCCTGCACGTCTTGAAGGCCTCGGGCAACAACAAGAGCCGCGCCGCGCGGATCCTGGATATCGCCCGGCGCACCCTGGATAGGAAGATCGAGGAGTTCGGGCTCGACGACGTCGGAGCCCTCTGATGCCGACCCGCCTCCCCCGCCGCTTCCCGATCCGGGCCAAGCTCACCATCGGCGCCCTGGCCCCGCTCTTCCTCGCCTGCTTCCTCTGCTCCCTCACCGGCCTCTACCTCATCAAGGCAAAAATCGCCAACCAGGCCCAGGAGAAGGTGCGCACCGACCTTAATTCGGCGCGCGAGGTGTACCAGAACGAACTGGACCGCATCGCCGAACTGGTGGACCTCACCTCCGGCAGCCCTTTTGCCGCCACCGCCTTCGCCACCGGCGACCGCCGGGTGATCGCCCAGCTCCTCACCCCCCTGCAGCAGAAAAAACTCGACATCCTGACCGCCGTCGACGCCCGGGGCCGGGTGCTCTACCGGGCCCACAACCCGGTGAGCGTGGGGGACCGCCCGGAGTGCTACTTCGTCCAGCGCGCCCTCTCCGGCTCGGCCGTTACCGGCAGCTGCGTCCTCACCGCCAACCAGCTGGCCGCCGAGAGCCCCGATCTGGCGCGCCGCGCCGCCATCTCCGTGGTCTCCACCCCGCACGCCAGGCCGCGCGCCGGCACCGAGGAACACTCGGGGATGGTCATGGTCTCCGCCGCTCCGGTGCGCAACGCCTCGGGCGAGGTGATCGGCGCCTTGTACGGAGCTACCCTCTTGAACAACAACAACCACCTGGTGGACCGGATCAAGCAGATCGTCTACGAGGGGGTGAAGTTCCACGGCACCGACGTCGGGACCGCCACCATCTTTCTGGGCGACACCCGCATCGCCACCAACGTCATGGCCAGTAACGGCCAGCGCGCCATCGGCACCCGGCTCTCGGAGGAGGTCTACAACCGGGTGCTCTTGGAGAAGAAGAAGTGGATCGCCCGGGCCTTCGTGGTGAACGACTGGTACTTCACCGCCTACGAGCCGATCCTCGGGCTCAAGGGGGAGGCGGTCGGCTCGCTCTACGTGGGGATGCTGGAGAAGCCCTACACCCAGATGCAGAAGAACGTCAACTCCATCCTGTACCTGGTGCTCTTGGTCACCTCGCTGCTCGGCATCGCCTTCTCAAGCATCATCGGTGCCCTCTTGTCCAGGCCGATCCGTGAGCTGGAGAGCCTGGCGCACCGGGTGGCCCTGGGCGAGCGCGACCTGCAGATGGAGGAACCGTCAGCCGACGAGGTGGGCGACCTGGCGCGGGCCTTCAACCAGATGACCCGGGCCCTCACCCGCCAGGAGGCCGAGATCAACCTCTTGCACCGCGGCCTCGAGCTCAAGGTCCAGGAACGCACCGCGGAGCTGAGCGAGAAAAACCGGCAGTTGCTGGAAACCCAGGCCGATCTGGCGCGCGCCGAGAAGCTCGCCGACCTGGGGATCATGGCAGCCGGCGTGGCCCACGAGATCAATACACCGCTCGCCATCATCCGCGGCAACACCGAGGTCCTGGAGATGTGCCTTCCCCCGGAGCACGGCAACCGCGAAGAGGTGGAGATCATCACCCGCCAGACCGAGCGCATGGCGAAGATCGTCGGGAACCTGCTCGCCTTCGCCCGCCAGAAGTCCCTGGACCGCAGACAGGTCGAGGTGCACGCGGTCTTGGACGACATCCTGGCCCAGATCGGCCACCAGGTCTCCCTGGAACGGGTCCGGATCGCGCGCGACTACGACCCCGACCTGGGCGCCATCAAGGGAGACGCTGACCAACTGCGCCAGGTGCTCAGCAACCTGATCCTGAACGCGACCCAGGCGATGCCGGAGGGAGGCACCCTGACGCTCTCCACCAGGTCGCTCGGCCCGGGGGCCGGCTGCAGCATCGACGTGGCCGACACCGGGTCCGGGATCGCTCCCGAGCACCTGGAGAAGATCTTCACCCCGTTTTTCACCACCAAGGACTCCGGCACCGGCCTCGGTCTCTCGGTCTCCTACGGGATCATCAAGGACCACGGCGGCGACATCCAGGTGACCAGTTCCCAGCTGGGAACCCGCTTCCGGATCATCCTCCCCCCCGAGAAGCCGCAATCGGTCATCCTCGAGTGATTCCGCTTGCAGGGCAGGTCCGGTATGCTACACTACCGGTCGCCGTGCCTCTCATGATTTGAGTTGGCAAAAGAACCAAAGGGAGAGATGCAGATGTCAATTGCGTGGACCAACGATCTCGCAACCGGAGTAGCAGATATCGACAACCAGCACCGCGAGATCTTCGCCAGGGTAAACCGGCTCTCGGAGGCGTGTGCCGAAGGGAAAGGAAAGGAAGAGGTTCTCAAACTTCTGAATTTCTTGGAGGATTACGTACGGGAACACTTCGCCGCGGAAGAGAAACTGCAGATTCGCGAGGGGTATCCGGAGTACGCGGCGCACAAGGCCATGCACGCGCGTTTCATCGCGGACCTGGAGCGGCTGGCCAGCACCTTCCGTGAGGAAGGAGCCACCCTGTCGCTGGTAATCATGACCAACAAGACCCTGACCGCCTGGCTGGTGCAGCACATCAGCAAGGTGGACATGGAACTCGCCGCCTACCTCAAAGGGGCGGCCTAGCGAGCGCTACGCTCACTGCTGGGGCGGTTTGGGCCCCGGCGCCCCCTGCTGGCCGCGCTTGTTGCCGTCCCGCCCCCTGCGGTGCCGGGACCGGCGGTTCTTCTCACCCTGCTTCTGCTGCCCCTGCCCCTGCCCCTGCGCCTGCGCCGGGTTTGCTCCCCCCTTCGCATGCCCCTGCTGTGCCTGGTGGCCCTGGCCTTTCGCCCCCTGCTCGCGCGGGGGGTGCTCGGCGCGCTGCGGCGACTTCAAGCGGGCGATCAGGTCGCGTGCCCACTCCTGGTCCCCTTCGCAGCACTCGGAGGCCACATACTGCAGGTCTTCCGGGGTGGTCTTGGAGGACTTGATCCTGAACAGGCGTTCGATGAGCTCCTTGGACCAGTAGTAGTCCCGGATGTACTTCTTCCCCTCGATCTCCTCGTAGGTGTACTCGGTGCAGGGAACCACGCTCTTGAGCCACTGCGGGGTGACCTTCAGGCGCGCCGCTGCGGCCGCCTGTTCGTGGTAGTCCCCCTCGAGTTTGGGGTGCTGCGGCGCCTTCCCCGGTTCGGCGACCTGGGGAGCCGGTGCCGCCTGTAAGAGTTCGGCAAGGTAGCGGGTCAGGTCCTGCAGGGCCGGCTCGGCCAGCACCTCAAGGGCCAGTTCGGCGCTGTACGCCGCTCCGGAGAGCGAAGCCCTGGCTCCCAGCCAGATCTCGTCGGCCCCCTCGTGACGTCCGACACTGACCTCCAGGTCGAGCGCCGGATCTTCCAGGCGCCCGAGCTCCTCCTCTTTCATGGTCGCGGCCAACGCCTCGCACAGGCGCTCGCGCAGCGGGCCGGGGCCGGGCCGGAAGTAGCTGTGTCCGTGCAGTTGCTCTAAGAGAGTGCCAATGGTTGTCGGGGCCTGTGCTGTCATGATCTTCATCCTGTGATTCTACTGATTTGAACGGACCGTTTGCGGCCTTCTACCCTACCACAAGCCGGGGCAAAGTTCATACTAAGTTTTTTGCCGGCTCCCCGGCAAGCACAGCGGGAGCCAAGAAGCGCTTAGGGCGCCTATAAAAAAAGGGGGCCCGCGCAGGCCCCCGTTTCTTTCTGCAATATCACATTGCACATCAACTACAAAAAATCTCGCAGACACCATTGCACAGCATCACAGGCAAAAAAGTTGAAAAGGTCTGCACATCACACAACTCACCACAGGACGACAGCAGGATCTCCAACATCACATCAATAGGATCACATCGCACTACATCACAGCATTACATGACATCAGATAACAAGATCAGCATTGCATATCCATGGCACGGTACAGCTGTGCCGGGAGAAACGGTTTTCTGATGAAACTGGGCAACTCGCCCCCCGAGCCGAGCTCGGAGAGTTCCTGGTGCTTCGCGGTGCCGCTGCAGAAGATGATGCGGGCCCCTCCGTTTCGGGAGAGGATCTCCCGGGCCGCCTGGACCCCGGACTTGAAGGGGAGATCGATATCCATGATGGTTATGTCGGGGCGGCACTCGAAAAACCGCTCGACCGCTTCCACACCGTCGGCCGCCTCGGCGACGATCTCGTAGTTCTCACGCTCTATGAGGTAGCGAAGCATGAGTCTGATGTCAGCCGTGTCATCAACAATAAGGACTCGTCTTTTCACAACGAAGTTCCCTCCCATTCAACTACACATTCACTGACCGACCAGCACACAAGCTTTGCCAGCTACAATGCCTAAAACATGCCCAAAGTCCTCCAAGAGGCCCGACAACCCGCTCGTTAAGCACAAACGCCAGCGCCCTGCCCGCAGCAGTCTTCGGCAAACTGCGGATATCACGACTGATGAGCATCAGCGCCCAAGCGTTCTCATTATTATCTTGCCGGCGTTTATCATGAATAACCGCCGCAAAAGCCCCCGGGTTATCCACCGATCGGGCCGGCGAAATAACCGCCGGACCGTGAAATAGCCGGATCTGCGCCATGGGGGCCACGAAATTCCGTGTACTGGCGTAAGCTCCGCCTGTACGGTTACGTAAAATCGCGGCAACGCTGCCGTTTTCGCTCAAGCTCTCCCGGTGCGCACCGAAGAGAGGCCTAGGTGCACGCTCTTTCAGGTGTCCGCGCACCAGGCGGGCAAAGCGGGTGTCAGGTGCGCCGGGAGTCGGCAACCTTCCGCAGCAGCCCGAATTACCCATCAACTAGTTGCCCGGCCAGTTCGTCGTAACGAACCAGACCAGGAGAGGTTCAGATTTATGAGGTGTCTCATCGTCGAAGACAACGACTTTTCACGCGAAGCGCTCAGGCTCTTTCTGGCGGATCAGGGGGAGATCGAGCAGGCGGTCAACGGGCGCGAGGCGGTGCAGCTATTCCAGCAGGCCCTGGACCAAGGGGCCCCGTTCGACCTGGTCATGCTCGATATCGTCATGCCCGAGATGGACGGGCAGCAGGCCCTGAAGCTGATCCGGCAGGCGGAGCGCGAAAAAAGACCTGCCGAGCACAAAGCCGTCATCATCATGACCACCGCCCTCAACTCCGCCGAGAACATGGAGGAGGCGCTCTGGGAGGGGGACTGCACCGACTACCTCGTCAAGCCGATCGCGCGGGCTGACCTGATGGCGATGCTGCGCAGGTACGGGGTGAGCAACTAGCCGGGCACTCTTGCGACAGAGGAAGACATGGACTTTTCACACTACTACCGCCCCAGGACCAAGGAAACGGTCGACGCGGACCGCGCCAAGATCAACAGCAGGTTTCAGGAACTGGTACGGGAGGGGCTGGCCACCACATTCCGACTCTCCACCTATTACAAGGGGCTCCCCATCAGTTATCCGGCGACCATCGACGACTTCGGTTTCGGGGTGCTGAACCTCGAGGTGCACCAGCAACAGGCCGTGGCGCTGGACGCCGCCCGGCGCGCCTTCATCACCTGCGACCAGTTCGACTGCTCGCTTCTTTGCGACGTGGTCAACGTCGACGTGAGGCGAAGAAGTGCCGCCCTCAAGAATTTCTCTTTTGTCGACGTGATGGCGGAGCGCCGGGAGTCTTTGCGCCTGCAGCTCGAGCCCCGAACTCCCGCCGAGATCCTCGGCGCCTGGGAACGCTCCGGCGAACTTTCGGACATCTCGCTTGGGGGGTGCTGCATCCGCACCGAGCGACACATCCGGCTCCAACGAGGCAGCGAGTACAAACTGCGCCTCAAGATCCCCAACCTTTTGCAAAACACCCTGCAGAATATAGAGATCGCGGCCCGCCTGCTCGACGTAACCAGCAACCTCGAAAACGACATCTGCAGTTTCGTCTTCTGTTCCGACGGTAGCGAGGAGACCGTAATCTCGCGGTACACCTTTCAGCGCCAGGTGGAAATCGTCCGAGAACTGAAGGACGCAAGCTGAGCGCACCCCGGCCCCTGCGCGAGGTCGCTGCGCTGAGACGACGCACCCCGGCCCACTTCCCCGGCTCCCACTGCCGCGGACCGTCCCCTTCCGTCCCCTTCCGTCCCCTTCCGTCCCCTCCGCAGTCCCGTCTCCATCCACCCCGCCCGGCCCCGCTCCGGCTCGCACGGCCCAGCTCCGGCTTGCAGCAGCTGCGTTCCAAACGAAGCGCTGCCGGATTACGGCTCCCTTTGTGCCGCACTTTTTTTTGGTCTCAGCGCCGCTCACCCGCTTGCAAATGCCTTCTCGTCAATTAGAATACTCTAAGTTTTTTTCTGATGGTATCGAACCTAGGCGTCAAGCCGCGCCAGCAAAGGCCTGAGCACCCGCCGGGGCAGAGGGAATTCCCATGAGAGAGCCCGAGACGAATTACGGCGTCCAAGACAAGCCGGCAGGGCGCGGATGACCCCGGCCTTTCGCCTACTGCTTTTCGGCGTCCTTCTACAGCTCCCCCTGCTCGTCGCCCCTGCCTGGGGGCACAGCACGGCGGACCAGGTGCTGGGCCAGATCGGGGTGGACGAGCACCCTGGTGCGAGCGTCCCGCTGCAGACCGGTTTCCGGGATCCCCAGGGGCGGCCGGTGCGCCTGGCCGATAATTTCGCCGGCGTCCCGGTGGTCCTATCGCTCAACTACTACGCCTGCCCTACCCTCTGTCCGCTGGTGTTCCGCAACCTCGCGGCGACCCTGGCGGGACTGGGGGACCTGAAGCTCGGCAGGGATTTCCGGATCGTCACCCTCAGCATCAACCCGCAGGAATCGGCGGCCCTGGCGCACGACAAAGCGACCAAGACCTACGCGATGCTCAACGAGGTGCGGGAACCGGCACGCTTTTGGCCCTTCCTGATGGGGAACCAAAGAGAGATCGAAGCCGTGGCAGACAGCGTCGGGGTGCGCTACCTGAGGCAGGAGGGCGGGGATTACGCCCATCCCAACGTCCTGGTGGTGCTCACCCCCGAGGGAAAGGTCTCCCGGTACCTGTACGGGCTGGAGGTCCGGCCCCGCGACCTGCAGCTTGCCCTGGTCGAGGCGGCCGACGGCAGGATCGGCTCCTCCCAGGCCGCAAACCGCCTGCTTTTGTACTGCTTCCACTACGACCCGGTCGGCAAGAAGTACGTCCTCTTCGCCTCGCGGTTGATGAGCTGGGTGATGCTTTCAGTACTGGCACTAACCGGCCTTCTCATCGCGCTCCTCTGGAAACAGGAACGGGGCCCGCGGGCTCCGGGACCGTCGAAGCCGACCACTTGACTGCTTAATCGAAGACAACCCGAACCAAGGGGAGCTGCATGCCCTACCCAACAACCCTCAAAGCAAGCGAAGTCTCGCTGGCAAGCCACGATGTCGATGCCGTGTTCATCTTCATCCTGGCCATCGCCGGTTTCTTCTTCGTGCTCACCCAGGGGCTCCTGATCTACTTCGCGATCCGCTACCGCAAGAAAAAGGGGGTCGAGGAAGCCACCCCCTACATCACCGGGAACCACGCACTCGAGGTGGTCTGGATCGTGATCCCCTCGCTGCTCCTGGTGGCCATCTTCGTCTACGGCCTCACCGTCTTTATCAAGATGCGCACCCCGCTCCCCAACGCAGCCGAAATCCAGGTGACCGCCTCCCAGTTCACCTGGAGCTTCAAGTACCCCGACGGCCGCAGCGTCGCCAACGAACTGCGGCTCCCGCTGGGGCAGCCGGTCAAGCTCATCATGATCTCGCGCGACGTGATCCACGGTTTTTTCATCCCCGCCTACCGCCAGAAACAGGACGTCCTGCCGGGGAGCTACACCTACCTTTGGCTCCTCCCCAAACAGGCCGGGACCTACGACATCTACTGTTCCCAGTACTGCGGCACCGGCCACTCGCTGATGCGGGCGACGCTCATCGTGATGCCCCAGCCCCAGTACCAGGCCTGGGTTGCAGCCGAGCTGCAAAAACAGCAAGCGGGCGCCCAATCCCCGGCGGAGCGCGGCAAAGCGCTCTTCGAGAGCGCGGGGGGCGGCGGCTGCCACAGCATCGACGGCTCGCCCAAGGTGGGCCCCACCCTCAAGGGGATCTTCGGCAGTCGGGTGACCCTGACGACCGGGCAGAGCGTGGTGGCCGACGAGGAGTACCTGAGGGAGTCCCTCGAAGAGCCCAACGAGCAGGTGGTGCAGGGGTTCCAGCCGATCATGCCCTCCTTCAGGGGGAGCCTCAAGCAGGACGAGATAGCGGCGCTCATCGCCTATATGAAGACACTCAAGTAACCGGTTCCGCGCACCCGGCGGCACCCGACAGGCACGGGGTACCCACATGGCAGACCACCCGAATACGAGCCTCCCCGAGGACCGGGGCTACCTGAGCGAGCACGGCTTTCGCTCCTGGGCCCTCACCATGGATCACAAACGGATCGGGGTCATGTACATCTGGACCACCCTCGGCTTCTTCGTGGTCGCAGGGATCCTCGCCCTGCTGCTGCGCCTGAAGCTCCTGGTCCCCGGCCCTGCCCTTTTCAGCGACCACACCTACAACGTCCTCTTCACCATGCACGGGGCGATGATGATCTTCCTCTTCATCATCCCCGCCATCCCTTCCGCCCTGGGGAACTTCTTCATCCCGCTCCTGATCGGCTGCCGGGACGTGGCCTTTCCCCGCTTGAACCTCTTCAGCTACTGGATCTTCGTGGCGGGTATCGCGGTGACGGTCGGGACCCTGGCCGCCCCCATGGACACCGGGTGGACCTTCTACACCCCCTACTCGGCCCAGACCTCGGCAGCCGTCACCGCGCTCAGCTTCGGCCTCTTTCTGATCGGCATGTCCTCCATCCTCACCGGCCTCAACTTCATCGTCACCATCCACACCATGCGGGCTCCCGGGATGGGGTGGTACCGGATGCCGCTTTTCATCTGGGCCATGTACGCGACGAGCGTGATCCAGGTCCTCTCCACGCCGGTCATCGGCATCACCTTCCTGCTCTTGGCCGCCGAGCGGGTCTTCGGCATCGGTTTCTTCGACCCCGCCAAGGGTGGCGATCCCCTGCTGTTCCAGCACTTCTTCTGGTTCTACTCCCACCCCGTGGTCTACGTGATGATCCTCCCCGCCATGGGTATCGTCTCCGAGGTGGTACCGGTCTTCGCGCGCAAGCCGATCTTCGGCTACAAGGCGATCGCCTACTCCGCCCTGGCCATCGCCTTAATCGGCTTCTTGGTCTGGGGGCACCACATGTTCGTCAGCGGCATGTCCACCGTCGCAGGGGTGATCTTCTCGTTTTTGACCTTCTTCGTCGCGGTGCCCACGGGGATGAAGATCTTCAACTGGATCGCCACCCTCTACAAGGGCTCCATCACCTTCGAGTCCCCCATGCTCTACGCGCTGAGTTTCATCTTCCTGTTCATCATCGGCGGGCTGACCGGGCTTTTCCTGGGGGCGCTCGCCACCGACGTGCACGTACACGATACCTACTTCCTGGTGGCGCATTTCCACTACACCATGATGGGGGGGACCGTGATGGGGCTCTTTGCCGGACTGCACTACTGGTTTCCCAAGATGACCGGCCGGATGTTCAACGAGACCTGGGCCAAAAGCGCCTGGTGGCTTGTGGTCTCCGGCTTCAACGTCACCTTCTTCCCCATGTTCATCCTGGGGATGCAGGGGATGCCCCGGCGCTACGCCGAGTACCCCGCCAAGTACCAGGCGCTCAATGTGGTAGCCACGGTCGGTTCCTGGTTCCTGGCCCTGGGCGTCATCATCATGTTCGCCAATTTCATAAAGTCGCTGCGTAACGGTCCCCTGGCGCCGGACAACCCCTGGCGCGGTCTCACCCTCGAGTGGCAGACCACTTCGCCTCCGCCCGAGGAGAACTTCCACGAGATCCCGACGGTGACCGACTGGCCCTACGGCTACGGCAGCAGGAACGAGGCCCCCCGTGAGTGATAACCACGAAGCACCCAACGGCGCACCGGTGTCGGCACGCCTGGGGATCTGGGCCTTCCTGGCCACCGAACTGCTCCTCTTCGGCGCCCTTTTCACCGCCTACGCCCAGTTCAGGATCACCCACGCCGAGCTCTTCCACCAGGAGCACCTGAAACTGAACCGGGTCCTGGGTGCCCTGAACACCCTGGTGCTGTTGACCTCGAGCCTCACCATCGCGATTGGGATCGCGGCCATCCGGCGCGGGCTGCAGAAGCTCTTGAAGGTCTGCCTCTCGCTCACCCTGGCGCTCGCCTGCGGCTTTTTGTTCATCAAGTACCTGGAGTGGAGCCACGATTTTCACATGGGGTGGTTCCCGAGGACCAACCTGTTTTTCGGCCTGTACTTCATGATGACCGGGCTGCACGGCCTGCACGTCCTGGCCGGCATGGGGGTCATGATCTGGCTCCTTTACAAGGCGCAGCGCGGCAGCTTCAGCGCCGAGTACAACACGCCGGTGGAGATCACCGGTCTGTACTGGCACTTCGTGGACCTCGTCTGGATTTACCTGTTTCCCCTGCTCTACCTGATCGGCTGAGGTGACTATGGCAGCGTACAAGATCTACTTCGTGGTATGGGGGGCGCTCCTGGTTCTCACGGCAGTGACGGTGGCGGTTTCCTACCTAAACCTGGGGCTTTGGAACGCGACGGTGGCGCTTGCCATAGCGTCCTTGAAGGCCGGGCTGGTGGCGCTCTATTTCATGCACCTGCGCCACGAGATCAAGCTGGTGCTCGGCTTTGCCATCTTCCCCTTTCTGATCCTGGGTCTCATCCTCGTGGGCACGCTGGTCGACGCGATCTACCGTTTCTGACCTCGCCCCGCCTTCGGGGCCGAAAGGGAGCACCGGGAGGCAGGGGATCGACACCTTGGTGGGGCGACCGCTCAAAATCACCACCGCCCTTCCGGCTACCATAGGAGGTTTTATGCTCGGCGCCACAACAGCTGGACTATTTTTCGTGCTGCTTATCTGGGGGAACCTGGTGGCTGGGATGCACGCCGGCATGGCCTGTCCGGACTGGCCGCTTTGCCGGGGGGAGGTGCTCCCCCCCTTGCGGCTCGACGTCTGGATGGAGTTCCTGCACCGTGTGCTGGCCGCCCTCGCCACCGTGCTGCTTCTCTTTCTGGCCCGGCGCCGCCTGGGTACCTACCGCGGCGGGGAGCGCGCCATCCCTCTCCTCGCCCTGGCGCTGGTAGCCATCGAGATCGGCCTGGGTGCCGCTGTGGTTCTCCTGGAACTCCCGGTGCAGCCGACCACCGTCCATTTCATGATCGCCCTGGCCGTCTTCCTGCTGGTCCTCTACATGGCGACCAACGACGGCACGAATCCGGTTGAGCTCAGCTTCTCCGGGTACGCGGCGGCGCTTTTCTGCATCACCCTCCTGGTCTTCTCCCAGGCCTCCTTGGGTGCCTACCTGCGCCACTCGGCAGCCGGCCTCGCCTGTCCGGATTTCCCCACCTGCCGGGGCGAACTGATCCCCAGCTACTGGGACAAGCCGACTATCACCAATATAAGCCACCGCCTGCTCGGGCTGGGGACCCTGGGGAGCGTGCTCCTGCTCTACCTCGCCTCGCTGGTGGACCGGCGTTTAAGGGAGCGCAGGTCCCACTTCTTTGTCCTCGCCGTCCTGGTCGCGGCGCAGGTCTGCGTCGGGATCGCGACGGTCAAGTCCGGCTTGAGCTACCCGATCACCTCGCTGCACCTGGCGCTCACCCTGGGGATCATCGGCTTCTCGCTGCGCCTGTGGCTCGGCCAGACGCAGTCTTCCGGCTCGGCATGACCGCCCTGGATACCCGCGCGGCAGCAAAAAAGCGCAGCCACCCGTACCAGGTGTGCCGCGCTTTTTTACTTCTGGCCAAGCCGGGGATCGTCCTTGCCGTCGTTTTGAGCGGCTACGCGGGAATGGTCCTCGCCGGGGACCGCCTGCCGGATCCCCTCCCCGCCCTGTACGGTTCGACCTCTCTTCTTTTGACCGCGCTCGGCGCCGCGCTGTTCAACTCCCTTGGGGACCGCCGCCGGGACCGCTCGATGCAGCGCCTGGCGCAGCGCAGTGCGGCGTTGCAGCTTGTGGGGGTGCCTACCGTGGCCGCCGCAGCGGTAACCGCCTGCTGCGCCGGCCTTGTGCTCGCCTGGCAGACCCTCGACCCGCAGGTGACGCTCCTGGTGCTCGTGGCGGTGGTAAGCTACGCCCTCCTGTACACCCGCCTCCTCAAGCCCGCGAGTCATTGGGCTGCGGTTTTGGGAGGGATCCCCGGAGCCCTGCCGGTGCTCATCGGGAGTGCGGCGGTGTCCCCCGATTTCAGCCCCGCGGCGTTCTGGTTGTTCCTGGTTCTCCTGTGCTGGCAGCCACCGCACTTCTGGCTTCTGGCCCTCGCCCACCTCTCCGATTACCGCAGCGCGAAGATCCCGGTCCTGCCTCTGGTCACCAGCAGCGCCGTTACCAGGTGCGCCATCCTTGCCGCTATCTTGGCCCTGATCCCCACCTCGCTGGGCCTTTGCTGGTTCGGTCCCTGCTCGCTCGGCTACGGGGCGGGCGCCGCCGTTCTCGGCGCTTGGTTCCTGGCCACGGCTAAGAAGCGGTTACCTGGCGGAGACACCCGTCCGGCCTTCGCGGTCTCCATCCTGTACCTGGTCTGCCTCCTTACCCTAATCATCGTCGATCGCGCCTTCCCCTGATGCAAGCCTTGGGTCTCACCCCTAAAAGGATTAGAATAGGGGTATTCCAGGAAAAGGAGGTCGACCATGGTGCGCTTTTACGATCCCAAGGACGAGAAGGACCTGGCCCGGGTCGAGGCCCTGCTGACGCGGGCGGGAGTGGAATTCTTTCTGGCGGGGACGGCTGGAGGGGGTGATTGGGAGATAGAGGTGGCAGAAGAGGATGTGCCGAAGGCCGAAGAGCTGCTGCTGAGCGAGCAGACAAGGTAGCGTGTTCAGCCGAGAGGGCGGTCTGAGTGCGCCTCGGCGCTGAAGGCCAGGACCTGCTCGATGCGCGCCTCCAGCCGCCACTGGGCTTGAGGGAGTTCCAGGGGCTCCAGTTCCGGGGCGTAGCCGTCCAAAAGCGCGGTCTCCTCGTTTTTTTCCACCCGCGCCAGGAACTGGTACCCCTTCCCGGTCGCCGGGTCCACGATGGTCACGGCGATGTGCGGGTTCGCCTGGATGTTGCGCAGCGTGGTCGCACAGAACCAGGCCTCGAACACCAGCCGGGTCGCCTCGGGAAACCTGATGTCCCGGCCGGCAGCGAGGTGGGGGTTCCCCTCAGAATCGGTGGAGGCCACGAAGGCATGGCCCAGCGATGCCGCGAACGACCTGATGCTGTCGGTTACCATATAGACGTATCTCCTCTTTCCCAGGCGGCAGAGCCGCCGGTGCCAGCGCAGCCGAATGGGCCACCTCCGTGAAGGGTGCCGGGAGCGCTGCAGCAGGAAAGCGGAAAGGGCCCGCCCATGCGAGCCCCTCCCCTTACTGCCAGTGGATGCAGTTGACCGGACAGTTGTCGATGGCATCCTGGATTTCCTTTTCCGAAGCACCGGTGGGATCGTGTACTTCCGCAAAGCCGTCCTCCCCCATCTGGAAGACGTCCGGCACCATGTTGACACACAGCTCGCAACTGATGCACACGTTCTTGTCGACGTACGGTTCTCGTGCCATTTCCTCTCCCCCTTGGCGGGCCCTTTGACAGTCCCGCCTGCAGCTGATTGGGCCGCGAGCAGAATCGCAGCCGTAACGAAAAAATCTTAAACTGTTTCCTGATTAGCGCGAATCTTCCGCTGCTGCGGCTAGTGCGACATTCTCTGCCATTGGTAGCATGCATAATCACGGCAATTTTCCTCATAGGAGTGTGCCGTGAAAATGAACCGTCTTCAGTTCCAGC
>NZ_BLXX01000016.1 GCF_014193515.1 Geomonas silvestris
CTGTGGCAATGCCGAGAGGGTCACACCTGTTCCCATCCCGAACACAGAAGTTAAGCCTCTCTGGGCCGATGGTACTGCACGGGTAACTGTGTGGGAGAGTAGGTCGCCGCAGGGAATTTAATTGAAAAGCCCCACCGTTAAAAAACGGTGGGGCTTTTCGCTGTCTGCGTTAACAACCTACGTTTTCTTGAAAACCTGCCTCTACAAACCCTTCGTGGTCCGTGGGTAATTCTCTTTCTTCTTTGTTCCAGGTTGACAACGCGTACTTCGATGTACCAAACTGTGCTGAGTTTCTTTCTGAAGTACTTTCGGGAGTCATCTTTGTCACAGATCAGCTTCGACAACGTTACTGCAGTCATCAATGATTATATCCGCCTGGAAAACGTCACCCTTACGCTACGACCTGACGAGCAGTGGGCTATTGTCGGCGCCAACGGTTCCGGCAAATCTACTTTCGGCAAGTTGCTCTGCAACAACCTTAAGGTAGTTACAGGTTCTTGCCAGACGGCACTACGTCCCGCTTTTGTTTCCTTTGAAAAGTTGAACGAAGTTCTCGAAGAGGAACGCTATAACGACGACTCGGACTTTATCGGCAAAGTGGATGAGGGCACCATCGTCACCGATTTCATTCTCGGGGTACATCCCTTGGCCTGTGACCGGGAGAAACTCCAGGTTCTCGCGCAGGATCTCGCCTTTACCACGATTCTTCCCCGTGGCCTTAAATACCTCTCCACCGGCGAGATGCGGAAAGTGCTTATCTGCAAAGCGCTCATGCAGGATCCTGATCTGCTCGTGCTCGATGAACCGTTCGATGGTCTGGACCGGCAATCGGTCCTGGTACTCAATGAGCTGATCTCGAAATCGATCGGCAACGGGCTGAGAGTGATTCTGCTTCTGAACCGCTTCAGTGAAATTGTCCCAGAGACCACCCACATCGCGTACGTGAAGGACTGCCGGATTCTGATGTCAGGTCCCAAGGACGAACTGCTTAACTCCGAGGCCTTGCGGCGCTTTCATGCCTTCCATTACACCCTGCCGCCGCAGTTGCCCGAAATTGATCCGTCCACGGAGATTGCTCCCCTGCCGGAAATTTTGCCGCTCATCGAGATGCGTGATGTCGTGGTCCGCTACGATGAGAAGTATGTCCTCAATGGTCTGAGCTGGACCGTAAGCCGCGGAGAGCATTGGAAGATCTCGGGCCCCAACGGTGCCGGCAAGTCCACGTTGCTCAACCTTATCGGCGGGGACAATCCCCAGGCGTATGCCAACGACATCACCCTCTTTGGAATCAGAAAAGGTTCAGGCGAGAGTGTCTGGGATATCAAGAGACGGATCGGTCTGGTCTCCACCGGGTTCCAGCAGGATTACCGGGTCGGCGTCACGGTGAAGATCGTCGTTATCTCCGGCATTTTCGATTCGATCGGCGTCTACCACGACTACTCGAAACGCCAGCAGGAGATCGCGCTCGAGTGGCTCAAAATGCTGCACATGGAGAAGCATCTCGACACCCCGTTCCGCAACCTGTCCTATGGTGAACAGCGACTGGTCCTCTTGGCGAGGGCCATGGTTAAACAACCGGATCTGCTGATTCTGGATGAGCCGTGCCAGGGGCTTGATGATGTGAACCGGGAAATGGTACTGAAGCTGGTCGATCACCTCGGTAAAACCGGTCGCAGCCAGATCCTCTACGTGACCCATCACCAGGAAGACAAGATACCCTGCATCCTGAATCACCTTGAACTGGTTCCGGCGCAAGGTGGAGGATTTACCTCGAACATCTCTGTTGAGGAACTATGACTGTCGGTGACTGTGAGGGGGCTATGACTGAGACACAGGTCCAGATGGAGCCGGGCTGGAAAGAGCGGCTGATCGGCGAATTTGCCAAACCGTACATGCAAGAGCTGAAGGCTTTCCTGCGAGATGAGCTGGCCCATCGAAAGATCATCTATCCCAAAGGGAACGAGTACTTCAACGCCTTCAATTCCACGCCGTTTGACCGGGTAAAGGTGGTGATCCTCGGTCAGGACCCGTACCACGGACCGAACCAGGCCCATGGCCTCTGTTTTTCCGTGCAGCAGGGTGTTGAGCCGCCACCGTCCTTGATCAACATCTTCAAGGAGATTCAGGCGGACCTCGGGCTCACCCCCGCCGACTTCCGGCATGGCAACCTGAAGAGCTGGGCCGATCAGGGAGTCTTGTTGCTTAACAGCGTGCTGACCGTGGAGCAGGGACGTGCCGCCGCGCACCAGGGGAAAGGGTGGGAAACGTTCACCGACCAGGCGATCGCCGAGCTTAACGAGAAAAGGACCGGCCTCGTCTTCATGTTGTGGGGATCGTATGCTCACAAGAAAGGTGAGGTCATCGACAGCAGGAAGCACCTGGTGCTGAAGGCCCCGCATCCCTCTCCGCTGTCGGCGCACCGGGGGTTCCTCGGCTGCCGCCACTTCTCGAAGGCAAACGCGTACCTGGTTCAGCAGGGGGCTACGCCCATTGATTGGCGGCTCCCCTGATTCTGGCTAGTGGCCGTGTGCCGCCCCAGCCGGGGATAGGTCCCGGCATCTACCAACAAAAAAACGCCCCGCCGGGACTGCCCGCGGGGCGTTTTCGTTACCTGCACCTTCCGGTCAGGAGGGGAGGGTGAGTTCCATGTCCGGACCGATCGACTCGAGCCGGGGGAGTTGCGGGGTGAACAGCTCCTCCGCAAGGGCGATGATGCTCTCCGGCGATACCGCCTCGAGCTGTTCGAGCTCTTCAGCCATGGTACGTGCCCTACCGAAATAGCCGACCTCTTTGGAGAGCGGGATCAGCCAGTCAGAAGGATCGTCCAGGCTCAAGAGCAGCTTGCCGCGCGCCTGGCGTTTGGCGTCGTCCAGGCTGAGCGGGGTGAGCTTTTCCTTGGCAAGTTTCAGCACCTCACGGTGGCAGACATCAATCGCCTCTTGGGCGCGGCTGCTGTTGCACCCGGCAACCACGACGAACGCGGGGCGGTCGCTGTACTCCAAGAGGTATGCGCCAACCGAATAGGCCAGGCCGCGCTCCTCGCGCACCTCCCGGAACAGGCGCGAACTCATGCCACCGCCGAGCACCAGACGCAGCAGCTGCATCGACCAGTAGCGTGAGTCGGTGGGCGGCAAGGAGGGGTAACCAAGGTAGAACTGGACCTGTTGCATGTCGCGTTGGTTATGGCGCGCGCAACCGACGCCGATCTCGGCAGAGGGTGGGAATGAGGGCTTGGGAGCCGGTTCCCGGGCGGCGCCGCTCCCAAGGTAGCTATCGACTAGGGAAACGATACTGTCGTGATCGATGTTCCCGGCGGCCGAAACCACGGTGGATTTCGGTACGTACCGCTGCCGCATGTGCTGCATGAGTTGTTCTCGGGTGATGGAGCCGATCACCTCCGGGGTCCCCAGGACCGGTCGCCCTAAGGGGTGCCCGGCCCAGAACCCAGACGCGAACCGGTTGTGCAGGAAGCGGTCCGGGTTGTCCTCGGCGCGCTTGATCTCCTCGAGAACGACACCGCGCTCCATCTCGATCTCCTTCTCGGGGAAATTGCTGTTCAGGAACATGTCGCTCAAAACATCGAATGCCTGGGGGAGATCGCTGCTCAAGGCCTTGAGATAATAGGTCACCCCTTCTTGGCTCGTGCAGGCGTTGGGCTGGGCCCCGATTGCATCGAGTTCGGTGGTGATCTGGTAAGAACTCCGCTTCTCGGTCCCTTTGAAAAGCAGATGCTCTAAGAAATGCGAGGCGCCTCCGATGCTGGTATCCTCGTCGCGGGAACCGCTCAACACGTGGATCGCGATGGCGGCACCCTGCAGTCCGGGTGTCGGCTGGGTGATGATGCGGGTTCCGTTGGCGAGTTCGCTCTGGTGGATCTTCGGTAGGTTGGAAAGTTTATCGGGCATGCCATTGACTCCTTCGGCAACAAGTCAGGCTGGAGTGGTCTGCTCCCCATGACGAGAAAACCTTAGCCAGTTTTAAGATCATCTGTATTTTCAATGGTTTAATTGTACCCTCTTGGATCCTGGTTCGTCAAAGGCCACGGAGAATTAAATTTCCCTCCAAGAATTCCCGGGTTCCAGAGGGCGGTTGCTGCGCCGGGCATTTCCTTTCAGCCCAAATCCGCTACACTATCCACGGATAATTTGAAGGTGTTAATGCTGATGGAGCATGGCAGTTGCCTGTTCGGTGCCGGGCGGGTAGGCGAGGAGGAACCAATGATGGGGAGATTGGTCTGGTTCGGTATGGTCGTACTCGTGCTGCTGGGGGTTTTCTGCCATGAGGTGCTGGCACAGGAAACGCTGACCCCGCAAGGAAAGCGTTTTCTCAAGGAAGCAGCGAGCATCAATGTGATGGAGATGCAGATGGGCCGGTTGGCGCGCGATCGGGCCGAGAACCCGGAGGTGAAGGAGTTCGGCGAGCGACTGGAACTGGACCATGGCACCGCCTACGATGACCTGCAACGGATCGCTGCCGCAAACAACGTCAAGCTGCCCCGCCAGGTGGAACGCAAGCACAACGTGCTGATGGCTCGGCTTACCCGGCTCTCGGGACGGGAGTTCGATCGGAACTTCGTGTACGCGATGATGCGAAGCCATACGAAGAGTGTGGCCCGTTTCAAGAAGGCGAACCGCAGGCTCGATGACGATGACCTCCGGGCCTGGAGCGTGCGCTATTTGCCGGTTTTCGAGGAGCACCTGAGTTACGCAAAGGGTTTGGCACAGAAGCTCGGCAGTCACTAAACCCGCCTCAACGACTCACCCCCTTGCCACCGTTTCTTGACTTTCCAGCGAAAACCGACGAGACTACCCCGCTGTGCCTTTACGTCCCAGGGCAATATCAGGAAAGTCAGGAACCTTCATGCAGGCGAAAACCCTCAAGTCAGACCTTTTACTCCTCCTAATCGCCGCCATCTGGGGTGGCGGATTCGTGGCCCAGCGCAACGGGCTGGAATTCCTGGGGCCTTTCACCTACAACGGGGTCCGTTTCGCCCTGGGAAGCCTCTCGCTTTCACCGCTGGTCTTGCTGAACCGCAGGCGCCAGGCCCCGTACCACGGAGCCCTGCCGCAGGGGGGAACCCGCGCCCTGGTGTACGGCGGCCTCCTGGCAGGCGGCGCGCTCTTCGTGGGCGCTTCCCTGCAACAGGTCGGCATCGCCTACACTACCGCCGGCAACGCGGGGTTCATCACCGGCCTCTACGTGGTGATCGTACCGATCCTCGGCATGTTCTGGGGGCAGCGCCCCTCGACCGGCACCTGGCTCGGGGCCATCCTGGCGGCCTCGGGGCTTTTCCTTTTGAGCGTTACTGAGCATTTCACCATCGGTTTTGGGGACCTGCTGGAGCTGATCGGCGCCTTCTTTTGGGCCGGGCACGTGCTGCTGATCGGCTGGTTGTCGCCGCGCCTGGACGCCTTCAAGCTCTCCGCCGCCCAGTTCGCGGTTTGCTCGGTGTTAAGCCTGATCACCGCCTTTGCCATCGAACACATCACCCTCTCCGCCATCCTCGCCGCCTGGCGCCCCATCGGTTACGGGGGGCTCATCTCCGTCGGTTTCGCCTACACGATGCAGGTGGTGGCGCAACGCGATGCACACCCCGCCCACACCGCGGTCATCCTGAGCGCCGAAGGGGTTTTCGCCGCCATCTGGGGGTGGCTGTTCCTGAACGAGGTGCTCGGAACCCGCGGCCTGCTCGGTTGCTGCCTGATGCTCACCGGGATGCTCTGCTCGGAGCTTTGGACCCTGGTGCTGCGGCTCAAGGGGCGACCGAGCGCGGCCTGATCCTGCCTTTTTAGTCTTTGCGCTGTCCCCCCGCCGACTGGTAAAATAGCGATAGAAGTAAGAAAATCGGCAAAGGGGGGAGCCATGAAAAAGCTCGTGAGCATAGCCCTTGCAGCCGCCTTCCTGCAGGCCGGCGGCTGGATCCTCGATGTGGTGCAGGTCGCAGAGGCTGCACCGCACGGTGTGCACACCGGCGTCGGAAGGGGGGGCGCTGGCTGGAGCGGCCGTGGTGAGGGATGGCACGGAGGCGGCGGCTGGCATGGAGGGTACCGCGGGCACGGCGGTGGAAGCTTCAACGTCTGGCTCGGACCGAGCTGGTGGTGGGATCCCTTCTACTACCCGTACTATTCGAACTACCCCTACTACAGCCAGCCCCCGGTAGTGATCCAGCAGCCTCAGGAGTACGTGGTTCCTGAGACGAGATCCCAGGACACCGGTTACTGGTTCTACTGCCAGGATGCCAAGGCTTACTACCCCTACGTGAGACGCTGCCCGGGTGGGTGGATTAAGGTCGTCCCCACGCCGCCAGCGGGGGAGGAATGAGACCATGAGGAGACGTTCTCTTTCAATAGGGTTGCTGGGTGCCCTGCTCTTGGCGGCAGGGTGTGCCACCATGCCCACAGGGCCGACAGTCCGGGTCTTGCCGGCTCCCGGCAAGACCTTCGAGCAGTTCCAGGCGGAAGATGCCATCTGCCGGCAATGGGCTGAACGCCAGGTCGGCATGAAGCCGCAGGAACGGGCCGACCAGAACACCGCAACCGGTGCGGTAGCCGGTACCGCCATAGGCGGCGGGCTCGGTGCAGCGCTCGGGGCGGCGGGGGGGCATGCCGGAGCCGGTGCCGCCATCGGTGCCGGAACCGGGCTTTTATTCGGAACCGCGGCGGGCGCCAGCTCGGGTGAGGCCTCGGGGTACGAGGCACAGCGCCGCTACGACAACACCTACGTACAGTGCATGTACGCCAAGGGGAACCAGGTTCCAGGTGTGGTGCGCCGCACGCCGCGCAGGACCATGGCACCACCGCCGCCTCCGCCCGACTACGACTATTCGGTCCCCTCGGATTACTACCCCACACCGGAACGGTGATGGGGAATTAGTTTGAACTCAGAAAGGTGTTGTGCTAGGTTCGCTGCTGGCTGCACCGCGAGGTACGGCGCAGAGCTTCTGCGGCATCAAAGGATTTGGAAAAGGGGATCGTGCCGTTGTGCGTATGACTATTGGTAAAGCGCTGCCGTTATGTGCCGCCGTTTTGGGCGGCATCTTGCTTTTTCTGGGGTACGCGGGATTCGACCAGTTCTACCTGGAGTGGATCTTTTTGCTGCCGCTGTTTTGGGCGATTCGCGACCAGCGCCCCAAGCACGCCTTCCAGCTGGGGTGGTGCGCCGGCATCGTGGGACACGCCGGAGGCTTTTACTGGGTGATCGGGATGTTCCAGGTCTTCGCCGGCCTCCCGTGGCCGCTGGCCGCCCTGGGGCTGCTGTTTCTGGCGGCGGCTAACGGCCTGCTCATGGGGGTCTGGGCCTGGGCGGTCCGCGTCGCTGCCCTTAAAACGCGCTGGAGCCTGGTCTGGGTGGCACCGGTGGTCTGGACCGCCCTCGAGAAGTTCTGGCCCGAGGTTTTTCCCAACTACCTGGGAGCGAGCCAGTACCAGTTGCCGCTCTTGACCCAGATCGCCGACCTGGTCGGTATCCTCGGGGTGAGCTTCCTGGTGGTCTTCATCAATGCCGTGCTCTGGAGCGTCTTGAGCGGCTGGCTGGAACGGCGCAGCTTCACCTGGCGGCCGCTTGCGGTACTGGCCGCCGTCCTCGTCGCGGTTTTGGGTTACGGCGCCTACCGGATAGCTGCGGTGGAGCGCCAGGTAGCCTCTGCCGAGCAGTTGAGCGTCGGGCTGATCCAGACCAACCAGGGAGGGACCGCCAAGTACTACGATCCCGACGCCATCTTCCGGGAGCACCAGGCGATGACCGTGGCACTGGCCCAGGTTCAGCCGCTGGACCTCACGGTCTGGCCGGAAGGGATCTGCGAGATCGCCCTCGCCTCGTCCCGCGAGGGACAAGTGCCCGCCTTCGCCGGCATGAAGACGCCGGTCCTTTGGGGGGCGGTGCTGAAGGAGATGGGGCCCGGCTCCGGAAAGGTCTGCAATACCGCGCTGCTCACCGATCCCTCGGGGCGGATCTTGGGGACCTACGACAAGAGCGTCTTGGTCCCCTTCGGGGAGTACATCCCCTTTGGCGACATCTTCCCGCGCCTTTACTCCTGGTCCCCCTACACCAGCAGATTCTGGCCCGGCGAGAGCGAAGAACCGCTCACCCTGGGGAAACACCGGCTCTCGGTGAGCATCTGCTATGAGGACATCTTCCCGGAGAAGATCCGCGCCCTGATGCGCGGCGGCCGGGAGGGGCGCCGGCCCGACGTGATGTTCAACCTGACCAACGACTCCTGGTACGGCAAGTCCACTGAGCCGATGGAGCACCTGGCACTGGCGAGCTTCCGCTCCATCGAGAACCGCCGGGCCCTGGTGCGGGTAACCAACACCGGCATCTCTGCTATCGTCGACCCGGTCGGCCGGATCGTGAGCCGCACCGGCATCTGGACCAAGGAGACACTGGTGAATCGGGTCCCCATACTGCAGGGGACGACGGTCTACGCGCGTTACGGCGACCTGCTCGGCTGGCTCTGCATCCTGCTTACCGCCTGGTGCATCGGGCAGGCGCTGGGGATGGCGGGCAAGGGGCGCAGTGGCGACGGCGCGGAGGAGACACGGGAAGAACACGCCGGCGCGCACTCTTCCAGGAAATGGCACTGAGTCAGAAGGGGCGCTGACTGGTCCTTCATGGGGGGCTCAGGGTTCTCTCAGGTTTGACAGCGGGGGATATTCGACTATAGTTCCTGACTCAGCGGACCGCGCTCTTTCAGGATCAAGAAAAGCTTCTATCACTCGAGGCGCTGCTCCTGAAAATCAGGGACAGAGACTTAAGCGGATCGGACTCGGTTCAGCCCCAAAAGGGATGCGATGACCACTCTGCCAGAAACTACCGAGCTCCTTTGCGAACTCAACAAGGGTAACACCTCACCGCTGGGCGCGACCGTCTACCACGGCGGGGTGAACTTCAGCGTCTTTTCCAGAGACTGCACCAGCGTCGAGCTGTTGCTCTTCGACCGCGTCGACGACCCTCTCCCCTCCCGGGTCATCCAGCTAGATCCCAAGTACAACCGCACCTACCACTACTGGCACACCTTCGTCCCCGGCATCGGCTCCGGCCAGCTCTACGGCTACCGGGTCGCCGGCCCCTTCGCACCGGAGCGCGGGCTGCGCTTCGACCCGGAGAAGCTGCTCATCGACCCCTACGGGAGAGCGGTGGCGGTCCCCGGCGGCTACGACCGCGGCGCGGCCTGCCGGCCCGGCGACAACCTGGCGCGGGCCATGAAAAGTGTCGTTGCCGACCCGCGCGGCTACGACTGGGAAGGGGACCGGCCGCTCAAGCGCCCCTTCTCCCGGACCATCATCTACGAGATGCACGTGGCGGCCTTCACCAGGCACCCGTCGTCGGATGTGGCCCCGGAACGGCGCGGCACCTATGCCGGCCTCATCGAGAAGATCCCCTACCTCCAGGAACTCGGCATCACCGCGGTGGAGCTTTTGCCGGTGTTCCAGTTCGACCCCCACGATGCCCCGTACGGCCTCAACAACTTCTGGGGGTACAGCCCGGTCTCCTTCTTCGCCCCCCACGCCGCCTACAGCTCGCGGCACGAACCGCTGGGGCCTTTGGACGAGTTCCGCGACATGGTGAAGGCGCTGCACAAGGCGGGGATCGAGGTGATCCTGGACGTGGTCTTCAACCACACCTCGGAGGGGAGCCACGAAGGCCCCACCTTCAGCTTCCGCGGCTTTGGCAACGACGTCTACTACATGCTCGCCGAGGACGGCAGCCCCATCGATCACTCCGGCTGCGGCAACACCTTCAACGCGAACCACCACGTGGTGCGCCGGTTGATCATCGACAGCCTGCACTATTGGGTGAAAGAGATGCACGTCGACGGTTTCCGGTTCGATCTCGCCTCCATCCTCTCCCGAGACAGCGCCGGGCAGCCGCTCAAGAACCCGCCCATCCTCTGGGACATCGAGTCGGACCCGGCCCTTGCCGGGATCAAGCTGATCGCCGAGGCCTGGGATGCCGGCGGCCTGTACCAGGTGGGAAGCTTCATCGGCGACAGCTGGAAGGAGTGGAACGGCGAGTTCCGGGATGACGTGCGCCGCTTCATAAAGGGGGACAACGGCTCGATCTCGCGTTTCGTGTCGCGGCTTCTGGCGAGCCCGGACATCTACGGCCACCAGGAGCGCGAGCCGGAGCAGAGCATCAACTTCGTCACCTGCCATGACGGCTTCACCCTGAACGACCTGGTCTCCTACGACCGCAAGCACAACGAGGCCAACGGCGAGCTGAACCGCGACGGCGCCGACCAGAACCTGAGCTGGAACTGCGGCGTCGAGGGGCCGACCCAGAACCAGGCGATCGAGGAGCTGCGCAACCGCCAGGTCAAGAACTTCCTCGCGGTTACCCTCTTGGCACTGGGGACGCCGATGCTGCTCATGGGTGACGAGGCGCGGCGCACCCAGCTCGGGAACAACAACGCCTATTGCCAGGACAGCGAGATAGGCTGGTTCGATTGGCGGTTCTTGGAGCGCCACGCCGACATCCACCGCTTCGCCAAGCTGCTCATCGCGGCGCGCCTGATGCGCGACGACACCACCCTCATGGAGCCGCTCACCCTGAACCAGCTCTTGCGGCAGGCAAAGCTCGAGTGGCACGGGGTGCACCTGGGGGCGCCGGACTGGAGCCACGAGTCGCACAGTATCGCGCTTACCGCCTGGAGCGCCTCCCGGCGGGTGGTGTTCCACTACATGATCAACGCGTACTGGAAGCCGCTCAGCTTCACGCTCCCCTCGCCGCTCAAGATGCCCGGCGGCACCTGGTATCGCTGGATCGACACCTCGCGGGCCGCACCAGAGGACATCGCCCCATGGGATGCCCTCACCCCGGTCGCCAACGGCAGCTACCGCCTGGTCGGGCGCTCCCTGGTCGTCCTGGTCGCCCTGGCGCCCTAGCGGTTCCGATTCCGGTTCCAGGACACGTTCGGGGCGGTGCCGGGGCCGGCAGATTCCCCGGAACGCGCGGCGCTCGGCGAGAGGGGAGAGCGGGTGTCCGCCACGTTAGCTGCAATCTCAACACAAGGAGTAGGCATGTCTTCAAGCTTCGGGACCCTTTTCAAAGTGACCACCTTCGGAGAGAGCCACTGCGCGGCGGTGGGGGCCATCGTGGACGGTTGCCCTGCCGGGCTTTTCCTCTGCGAAGCCGATATCCAGGTGCAGCTGGACCGGCGCCGGCCGGGGCAGAGTGCCCTCTCGACACCGCGCAGCGAGGCCGACCCGGTCTCAATCCTCTCGGGTGTGGAAAACGGCGTCACCCTGGGGACCTCGATCGGGCTCATGGTCCCAAACGCAGACCAGCACCCCGAGGATTACCAGGAGATGGCCGAGGTGCCGCGCCCGTCGCATGCCGACTACACCTACCAGGTGAAATACGGGGTGCGGGCGCAAAGCGGCGGCGGCCGGGCCAGTGCCCGGGAGACCATCGGCCGGGTGGCGGCAGGGGCGATTGCCGAGAAATATCTGGCCCAAAAGCATGGCATCGAGATCGTTGCCTGGGTGGAGAGTGTCGGAGGACTTTCGGCGGGGCGGGTGGACCTGGAGACCCTGACCCGGCAGGAGGTGGACTCAAGCCCGGTGCGCTGCCCGGACCGGGAGACGGCCCAGGCCATGATCGAGCTGATCGGCGAGGTGAAGGACAACAAGGACTCGATCGGCGGCGTGGTCGCCTGCGTCTGCCGCAACGTGCCGGCTGGGTTGGGTGAGCCGGTCTTCGACAAGCTGGAAGCGCTTCTGGCCCACGCCATGCTCTCGCTGCCCGCCTCCAAGGGGTTCGAGATCGGCTCCGGTTTTACCGGCAGCCGGATGCTGGGGAGCGAGCACAACGACCCGTTCGTTGCCAAGGGGGGGCGGCTGGGGACCCTCACCAACCACAGCGGCGGGATCCAGGGTGGGATCTCCAACGGGGAGACCATCTACTTCCGGGTCGGCTTCAAGCCACCGGCCACCATCGGACTCAAGCAGCGCACCGCCGGCTTCGACGGCGTCCAGACCGATCTCGAGGCCAAGGGGCGCCACGACCCGTGCATCGTGCCGCGGGCGGTGCCGGTGGTCGAGAGCATGGCCGCCCTGGTGCTGATGGATCTCCTGCTCAGGCAGGAATTCCGCAGGGGGTAACACAAAAAAACCTCTCCGTAGATTGGAGAGGTTTTTTTCGCGCCGAGATCCACCGCGCGCTCATCTCTTGCCGGGGGCCGGTGCAGTGCAGACCTTCTCCAGCACCAGGGACATGCGCTCTCCGGCGGGGACCTCTTCCCAGTTGGTCACCCCGGAGAGGTCGCTGCGGTTCAGTACCGCTCCCTGCTCGTCTAAGTGGGTCGCCTCAACAAGCCGGGTGCGCCCCTCGGTGCAGTCCACCTGGTGCTGATAGTGCGACTCGAAGAGCCCCTGGTACTTCTTCTGGTTCCCCAGGATCTTGAGCGCATCGGCCTTCCCCTCGTCGCTGTAGACCACCCGGGTCCGCACCTGCGCCATCCCCTCGTGCGGCCTCGGTCCGCTCTGGTCATAGTAAAAGCGCGAGTCCTGGTTCTCGTCGAGAAGCACCCAGTCAGGCGCCGCGCCCCAGGCAAAGCCCGCTGCCAGGATTGCTGCCGCTGCCACTACGCCATTTAACAGCTTTCTTACCGCGTTCCCCATGACTCCCTCCTCTAGGCGCACCGGCCCCGGCGTGTTGGTTCAGGCCCGCGACTCGATCTCTTCGGCCTGCAACTTCAGGCGCTGCATCTCGGTTTCCAGGTCGGCCACGATCTCGGCCTCGCCGTAGAGCACCCCCTTGATGATGCGCGCTTTCGGGCTCACGTCGACGTCGTACTCGAGGTTCTGGGGGGCGACGGGGCTCTGCCGGGCGGTGCGCACCACCTTGGTCACGATGGTTCCGGTGAACTGGGGATGCTCCAGCAACTCGTGGTGGATCTGGCTCTCGTAGGGGTGCACGGTGATCTTCTCACGCACCCGCTCGCCGTGCAGCATGAGCTCCCTGATGCAGACGTTGCCGGCCTTCTCGACAATCCTCGACTCGGTGACCCCCGGGATGAAGCGCTCCGGGTTTTGCAGCCGATCCAAAAGCAGGTTCCACAGCGTGTCGTGCTCGGCATGAACCAGCGTGGTCAGCGTCTTGATGAACATGGTCGCCCTCCTTGTGCTCTTCCATAAAGGTAACTGCCTCGCCGGCAGCTTGTCAGTGTGATTGCTTTGAGCGATGACAGAAACCTAATTATATTGTTCTATTGTTACGGGTCAAGTGCAGCGGTGAAACAGTGGCGGTCCCGCTGTGAGTTCAGAAGGGAGCCGGCGGCACGGTGAACGCCCGCCGCATCAGTGTTAGAAAAATTTGACACACCCGGGGGCGCAGCTACAATGTGGAGCGGCAGACGCTGCCGGTAGCTTGGCAGCAGGCTCTCAGCCAAAGGAGGCGGCCATGTCAGTTGCAGAGAAGGGTTCCCTAGTAACGAGACATCCCCTTCTGGTGGGGGCTGCGGCGGGGCTTATCGCCGGGATGGTCACCGGGAGGGCCGACCGGTTGCTTGGCCTTTTGGTGAGCGACGCCCAGAAGCGGCGGGAGCGCACGGTCCGCAAAGGGTCGCCGCATGAGATCGCCGGGCCCTACTTCGCGGAGAAGCTATTGGGCCGCAGCCTCGGCAGGCGCGGCGAGAAGCGGGCCAAGCTCGCCTTCAGCGTCGCCTATGGCCTGGGGTGGGGCTTGCTGCACGGCCGTCTCAGGCGCCGTTTCCCCCGGCTCACTCGCCTGGCAGGGCTTCCCTTCGCCGTCCCCTTCTTCTTCGCCTGCGACGGCTGCATCGCGCCGCTTTTCGGGATCTCGCCGCGGCTCACCCGGATCCCGTGGCAACCAAGCCTCAAGGAATTGGGGAACCACATCACCTGGACCGCAGTCTCCGAGATGGTGCACCGGCTGGCGGAGAAACGCTGACGGGGGAAGGCCTCCGGCCTCGGTGCCAAAGGAGTCGGCAATGGGCTCACGATCACGGACACTCTCTGGGGAACTCCCGTCCTGGCTCAGCAAGCTACTCATCGTGGGGACGATAACGGCGGTAGCGCTTGCCGAGCTCAGGCGTCCGCTGCGGGTGCCGCGGCAGAGCAAGCTGAACCGGGACCGCAGGAACCTTGTCGTGGCACTATTGGCGGCGGGGACCGTAGCACTCGCCGAGCGGCCGGTGGTGGGCCCCCTTGCCCGGAGGGTGCAGCGGCACAACCTCGGGCTCTTGAAGCTGGTCCGGCTCCCGGTAACGCTCGAGGTGCTCCTCGCGGTGCTGCTGCTTGACTACACCCTCTACATCTGGCACTACCTTACCCACAAGGTCCCATTCCTGTGGCGTTTCCACCTGGCCCATCACGTCGATCTGGACCTGGACGCCTCCACCGCGCTCCGCTTTCATCCCGGAGAGCTGCTCCTGTCGGTCCCCTGGCGCGCGGCCCAGGTGCGCCTGCTCGGGATCGCCCCGTTCTCGCTCGCCCTGTGGCAGACGCTCACCCTCCTGGAGATCCTGTTTCACCACTCGAACCTCCGGCTCCCTCTCGGCCTGGAGCGCCGGCTGTGCCGTATCATCGTGACCCCGCGCATGCACGGCATCCACCACTCGATCGTGCGCCGCGAAACCGAATCGAACTGGTCCACCATCCTCTCCTGGCCCGACTACCTGCACGGCACCCTGCGCCTCAACGTACCGCAGCAGGCGGTAACCATCGGCGTGGCGTCGTACCAGAACGCGGCCGAACTCACCTTGGGCAAGATCCTTCTGCTTCCTTTCCAAAAGATGCGCAGCACACGGGCGCCCCTGCGCGGCCCGCTCGCCATTCCCCGCAACACGCTTGCCGGCTAATCCCGCAGCCTCGCCGCCCGCTCCACCATCGTGAGTTCCCGCTCGACCCGGGTCGCCTGCCTGCGGACCAGCGCGTCGACGTAGCGCGAACCGAGCTGGCTGTTGGCCAGGGTGCGCTGGAGCGCGGGGAGCCTGAGAATGACCCCGAGGATGGCCGCGAGGGCCCGGTGGCTGGTGAGCGCCTGGTTGTCCCAGACCAGGTTCTGCAGCTTCCCCTCCTCGACGGCCATCTGTACCACCCGGTGTGCGCCGTCCACCGGGGTGACGAGCCGCTCGGGGCGCGGTACCAGGATAAGCGCCGTCTCGCTGCAGGCTCGCACGCAGACCCCGCACCCCAGGCAACGCGCCGGCGCCAGCACCGCGCGGCGCTGCCAGCGGTGCAGCGGGTCGTGGGCGGAGACAAGCCCGATGGCATCGACCGGGCAGGCGTTCACGCATTTGCCGCAGCCGCTGCACCGGTCGCGCTTGATGCGGACCAGGTAGTTGCTGGTGAGCACCGGGTGCAGGTTGCAGAACTTGCGGGCCGCGGCGAGCTGGTCGCAGCAGCAGCTGCAGCAGTTGCACAAAAAGCTGATGCCGCTTTGCGCGTTCTCGGCAAACTGCACCAGCCCCTGCTCGCGCGACCTCTGCAGGATATCCAGGCATTCCGCCGCGTCGATCTGCCGGGCGCTGCCGTGCCGGACCAAGGATTCGGCAACACTATCGAAGACGAGGCAGGTTTCCAGGTCGGCACTGCAGCCGCGTCCTAGGTTGATCTGCGTATGGCGGCAGGCGCAGGTCCCGACGGCGATGGCGCGCGCGGCGCGGATGGCTGCACTGGCGCGCTCGTAGTCGAGGACCCGGCTCACCTGCTGCGGCTGGATGCTTTCCTCGTCCACCAGGATGCGCCCCAGGCGGGTGGTCCCCTCCCCGAGCAGTGAGCTCACGAAGTCGTCCTCCACGTTCAGGTACTGCTTGAGCAACTCGCTCAGCGCCTCCTGCGGGGCGTCCCCTTTGACCCGCATCAGCGCGTACTTGAGAAAGCCGGAGATTGGCGGCGGGAGCAGGTAGAGCTTTTCCCCGTTTTCCTGCTCCAGGTCCAGCATCAGGGCGCGGTCCGCCAGCCCTTCCAGGATGCGCGCCGCCTCCACCTCGCGCAGCTGCCACAAGAGCGCCGCCCGGGCCGAGGAAAACGGGCCGAAAGGGACCTGGCTCACCAGGCGCGCCTCCTTCTCGCTGAAGAGCAGCGCGAGTATCTTCATGAACAACTCGGAGTGTGGAGCGCCCTGCGGATATTTGTGCAGACGGTCGATCAGTAACTGGTAGCCGTGGTGCGCAGAGAGGTACGACATAGATGATCTCCAACGCTGTGACAGGTTGACAAACGGCAGTTTCAAGGGGAAACATAGGGAAGGCCGGTCTCTAGGAGCTAAATAGCGGAAGTCTTGGCTGGCTCTCCCGCTGACATGCCAGATGCACTTCCGCCTGTTTTGACTCTTGGTGAAAAATTTTTAACAGTATAGCGGCCTTTGTCGGGGCCGCAACAGCGGATGAAACAGAGTAACGAACATTTCGGTTGGAGGAGCTATGTTTTTGTTTCTGCTTTGCTATCTTGCCATTTACGGCGGAGCTCATGCCTGGTTGCTGCTGCGGGTGGTGCGCTGCTTCGGGCTGTCGCAGCCGGTTCCCGCGGCCCTCGCCGCACTGGGTGTCTTCATGGTGTCGGCCCCCATACTGGTGCGCCTTCTGGAGCGCCAGCACCTGGAAGTGCCGGCGAAGGTGGTCGGGTATCTCGGATATCTGTGGATGGGCTTTTTCTTCCTCTTTTTGAGTGCCAGCATCGGACTCGACGTGCTGCGCCTGCTGCTTGCCGGGATGGGATGGTTGACCGGGCGCGACCTCGCCCCCTCCGAACCGCAGCTTCTCGGGGTAGCCATGGTGCTCGCGCTGGCCAGCTCGCTGTACGGCTACTTCGAGGCGCGCCGGATCAGGGTAGAGCGGGTTACGCTGGTGAGCGTCAAGCTGCCGGCGGGCGTGCGGCTGCGCATCGCCCAGGTCTCCGACGTGCACCTGGGGCTGATGGTCGGCAAGGAGCGCCTCGCGCAGATCCTGGCCCTGGTGCGGGCCGAGAAACCCGACCTGCTGGTTTCGACCGGTGACCTGGTGGACGGCCAGCGTGACGGTTTGCAGGACCGGGACCGGGAGCTCACTGCTCTGCGGCCCGGTTTGGGCAAGTTCGCGGTGCTGGGGAACCACGAGGTGATCGCCGGCCTGGCTCCTTCGGTCGCCTTTACCGAACAGGCCGGTTTCCGACTGCTGCGGGGCGAGTGGCTGCCGGTCGGCGACCACCTGGTCGTGGCAGGCGTGGACGATCCGGCACTCCCGGGAGGGGCGGACAAGGGTGCCGAGGAGCGCCTGCTAGGTGCGATCCCGACCGGGCGTTTCGTCTTGTTGCTCAAGCACCGCCCCAAGGTAGCAACCGCCTCGCGGGGGCGCTTCGATCTGCAGCTTTCGGGGCACGTGCACAAGGGGCAGATCTTCCCCTTCAACCTGATCACCCATTTCGTCTACCCGGCACCTCTGGGGCTCTCCGAGGCCGGATCCGGGTCGCACCTCTATGTGAGCCGGGGTACCGGAACCTGGGGGCCGCCGATTCGGGTCTTTGCTCCGCCGGAGATCACCGTCTTCGACATCGTGCCGTCTCAGAAGACCTAGTCCGCGCTCTGCGTCCTGCCGCGGCGCTCTCTCTCCCTGGCCCTGCGGCCCGTCCCGGGGTGCCGGCCATAGAGTCCCACCCAGAAACGTCTTCGACACGTCTCACCTGCTCAGCGCGTTCCCCATCCCACAACACAGGGTGGCGCGATCGACGCCCCGCGCCTTTCGGTATCGAGCGCACCTTTGGTCGCGACCGGCACGCCGCTGTTGTTAACCGAACAGTTCTCCTTGGTTGACGAGTGGCGGCGCCTGTGCTAAGAAGGTGACTTCCGGATTTCCCCCTCCTTTCGCGGGGCAATCGGAGGAGGCAGCGTGCAGAGTTTCGCGGAAGAACTGGAACAGCTCCGTGCTCAAGGCCTGTACCGGAGCATGCGGGTGATACAGGGCGCCATGGGGAGCCGGGTGGAGCTCGACGGCCGGCCGGTGCTCCTTTTGTGCTCCAACAACTACCTGGGGCTGGCGGACCACCCGGAGCTGAAGAGGGCTGCAGTCCAGGGGGCCGAGCTGGGAACCGGCAGTGGGGCCTCGCGGCTGGTCTCCGGGACCATGGAGCTGCACCAGCGCCTGGAGGCGCGCCTCGCCCGCTTCAAGGGGACCGAGCGGGCGCTCCTTTTCAACTCCGGGTACGCCGCGAACACCGGCATCATCTCCGCCTTGGTCGGCCGGGGTGACGCCATCTTCTCGGATCGACTCAACCACGCGAGCATCGTAGACGGTGCGCTGCTTTCCCGGGCGAACCTCCATCGCTACCCGCACCTTGACTTCGATGCGCTCGAGAAGCTGCTCCAGGAGAAGGGGGGCAAGGGGAGGCGCCTCATCGTCACCGACGGCGTGTTCAGCATGGACGGCGACATCGCCCCGCTGGACCGGTTGGTGGGGCTGGCACGCCGCTACGATGCGCTCTTGATGGTGGACGACGCCCACGGCTGCGGTGTCCTGGGGGCTACCGGCCGCGGTTGCGCCGAACTCTTCGGCGTCCAGAAAGGGATCGATATCCAGATGGGAACGCTGGGAAAGGGCTTCGGCAGCTTCGGTGCCTACGCTGCGGCATCGGGCGAGATCTGCGAGTATCTGGTGAACACCTCGCGCAGTTTCATCTTTTCCACCTCGCTTCCGCCTGCGGTTCTGGCGGCGTCGCTGGCGGCGGTCGACCTGGTGGACTCGCCCGAAGGGGCCCGTCTGCGCGAAAGGCTGAGCAGCAACACCGCCCTCTTCAAGAAGCGACTCGCCGATGCCGGATTCGATACCATGGGGAGCGAGACGCAGATCGTCCCGGTTTTCGTGGGGCCTGCCGAGACGACCATGGAATTCAGCCGGGCCTTGCTGGA
The DNA here is from genome assembly GCF_014193515.1 of Geomonas silvestris. Taxonomy (GTDB): domain Bacteria; phylum Desulfobacterota; class Desulfuromonadia; order Geobacterales; family Geobacteraceae; genus Geomonas; species Geomonas silvestris. The sequence continues at coordinate 18,844 of NZ_BLXX01000016.1, forward strand.
GCGCGGGATTTTCGTGCAGGGGATCCGGCCGCCCACCGTCCCCGCGGGGAGCTGCCGGCTGCGCTGCACCGTGATGGCGACGCATGAGGCTGCCGACCTGGTGGAGGCGGCGGATACCATAGCCTCGGTGGGGCGGCAGCTCGGGGTTATCTAGAGATTGGCCGCAGCGCGGAAGCGGGAACTTCCGGTGCTGCTGCGGTTGGGACGCTGGAGCGTCCCTGTCCGCATTCTCACGCCGGAGCGTGGGAACGAAGGGCGTAGGAACGAGGGGCGGTACGAGGAATAATAGATGCCTGACGTGGGAATCGATAGCGGCGTGAGCCTTCACTACGATGAGATCGGCAGCGGGCGGCCGGTGGTCTTCGTGCACGGCTGGGCCATGTCCGGGCGCGTCTGGCGCTTCCAGCACTCCCTTGCCCAAAGCTTCCGGCTGGTCTTACTGGACCAGCGGGGACACGGGCACTCGAGTGCCGGTAGCGGGTACGGTCTCGCGGACTTCTCCGGGGACCTGGTCTCGTTCGTCGAACAGTTGGACCTCCGGGACGTCGTGCTCGTCGGCTGGTCGATGGGGGTGCAGGTGGCGCTGGAAGCGTTCCCCAAGCTGCGCGACCGGTTGGCCGGGGTGGTGCTGGTCGGCGGAACCCCGCGCTTTACCTCCTGCGATGGTTATCCGCACGGCAAGCCCCCGGTTGAGGTAAAGGGGCTGGGGCTGCGCCTGCGTCGCGACTACCAGAAGACCATGGGCGATTTTTTCCGCGGCATGTTTGCCGAAGCGGAGATGGATGCGGCGCAGTATCAGCGGATCGTGCACGAGATCGTGATGGGCGGGAAATCCCCGGACCACGAGGCGGCCCAGCTGGCGCTGCAGATCCTCTCCTCCGCCGACCTGCGCGAGGGGCTATGTGGGATCGACCGCCCGGTGCTGCTGGTGCACGGCGCCGAAGACGGCATCTGTCCGGTGGGGGCTTCGCAGTACATGGCGGAACGGCTGCCGCAGGCTGAGCTGAAGGTCATGGAAGGGTGCGGCCATGCACCGTTCATGACGCGGCCGCAGGAGTTCAACCGGGTCTTGCAGGATTTTCTGGCGCGGCTGGGGTAGGGGGAGGAGATAGAGGGTTCCCCCAAGGGGACAGTCATCTGCGGAGCCAGTCCCCCTCCCCGCAAATCGAGAATGACAGGATTTAGATGGTTACCACTATAGACAGACGCAAGGTGCAGAGCTCGTTCCACCGGCAGGCGGGCGATTACGACAGCCACGCCGTGGTGCAACGCCGGGTGGTGGAGCGGCTGACCCGCGGGCTCGCCTCCCAGAATCTGCAGCCCGCGCGGCTTCTCGATGTCGGTGCCGGCACGGGGAAGCTGCTGGGCGCGCTCTGCCGCCTCTATCCCACTGCGCTCGCTGTAGGAGCCGACCTTGCGCTCGGCATGTGCCAGACCGCGGCGGTGAATCTCTCCGACTCTCAGGTGGTGCTGGTCAATGCCGACGCCGAACGGCTTCCCTTTGCGGACGGCGCCTTCGACCTGGTGCTCTCTTCTTCGACCTTCCAGTGGCTCCCCGCGCTGGACCAGGCTTTCGCTGAGGTGTTGCGGGTGCTCGCGCCCGGTGGGACCTTCCGCTTCGCCCTCTTTGGCGCCCTGACGCTCTTCGAGCTGCGCGAGTCGTACCGGAAGGTGTTGAGGGGCGGCCCCGACCGCACCCACAACTTCCTGCCGCAAGAGGAGGTGCTGGCCGCATTGCAGCGGGTCGGTTTTCGGGACGCGTCGGTTCAGGCCGAACTGGAGGTGGAGCGGCACGCGGACGTTCCCGACCTGCTCCGCTCGCTGAAACGGATCGGGGCGGGAAGTACCGCGCCGGCCGCCTCGCGGGGGCTCTCGGAACGCCGCATCATGCTCAACATGATGGACGAGTACCGGCGGGAGTATGGGGACGCTGACGGCATCCCGGCGACGTATGAAGTCGTGTACGGCTGGGGAGTGAAGGCGGGATAGACGAAGGAAAAAAAGGGGCACCCTCATCGAAGGTGCCCCTTTTGCGTTACGGTGCGGGATCCCGAAATCTCGCTTAGGCGCGGGTCAGCTGGCGGTAGTGGATGCGGTGCGGTTGGTCGGCCGCGGTGCCCAGACGGGCGTGGCGGTCTTCCTCGTACTCGGAGTAGTTCCCCTCGAACCAGACCACCTTGCTGTCGCCCTCGAAGGCGAGGATGTGGGTGGCTATGCGGTCCAGGAACCAGCGGTCGTGGGAGATGACCACGGCGCAACCCGCGAAGTTCTCCAAGGCCTCCTCCAGCGCACGCATGGTGTTCACGTCGAGGTCGTTGGTCGGTTCGTCGAGGAGGATGACGTTGCCGCCCTCTTTCAGCATCTTCGCCAGGTGCACGCGGTTTCTCTCGCCCCCGGAGAGCATCCCCACCTTCTTCTGCTGGTCGGAACCGGAGAAGTTGAAGCGGGCCACGTAGGCGCGGGAGTTGACCAGCTGCTTGCCGAGCTGGATCTGCTCCTGGCCTTCGGAGATGACTTCCCAGATGCTCTTCTCGGAATCGAGCGAGTCCCTGCTCTGGTCCACGTAGGCGAGCTTCACGGTCTCGCCGACCTTGAAGGTGCCGGAGTCCGGCTGCTCTTGTCCGGTGATCATTCGGAACAGGGTGGTCTTGCCGGCGCCGTTGGGGCCTATCACCCCGACGATGCCGCCCGGCGGCAGGCGGAACTCCATCCCTTCCATGAGGAGCTTGTCGCCGTAGGCCTTGTCGACGCCGGCGGCCTCGACGACCACGCCACCCAGGCGCGGGCCGGCGGGGATGAAGATCTCCAGCTCGCGGGCCAGCTTATCGCTGGTGTCGTTGAGCATGTCCTCGTAGGCGGTGATACGCGCCTTACCCTTGGCGTGGCGACCCTTGGGCGACATCCGGATCCACTCCAGCTCGCGCTTGAGGGTCTTCTGGCGGTCGCTCTCGGTCTTCTCTTCCTGGGCCAGGCGCTTCTCCTTCTGCTCGAGCCAGGAGGAGTAGTTCCCCTGCCAGGGGATCCCCTGGCCGCGGTCCAGTTCGAGGATCCAGCCGGCCACGTTGTCCAGGAAGTAGCGGTCGTGGGTGACGGCGATGATGGTGCCGGCGTAGCGCTGCAGGTGCTGCTCGAGCCAGGCGACGGATTCGGCGTCCAGGTGGTTGGTCGGCTCGTCCAGGAGCAGGATGTCAGGCTTCTGCAAAAGGAGGCGGCAGAGCGCGACGCGGCGCTTCTCGCCGCCGGAGAGGTTCGCCACGTTGGTCTCGGGGGGCGGGCAGCGCAGGGCGTCCATGGCGAGTTCGAGGCGGCTGTCCAGGTCCCAGGCGTCCAGGTGGTCCAGCTTCTCCTGCACCTTCGCCTGGCGGTCGCAGAGCTTCTCCATCTCGGCGTCGCTCATCTCCTCGCCGAATTTCAGGTTGATCTCGTTGAATTCGTTAACCAGGTCAACGACTTCCTGCACCCCTTCCTCGACGCACTGGCGCACGGTCTTGGACGGGTCGAGCTGCGGCTCCTGCTCCAGGTAGCCCACGGTGTAGCCCGGGGAGAGGATGGTCTTGCCGTTGAACTCCTTGTCCACGCCGGCCAGGATGCGCAATAGCGAACTCTTACCGGAGCCGTTCAGGCCCAACACGCCGATCTTGGCGCCGTAGAAGTAGGAGAGGTAGATGTCTTTAAGGACCGGTTTCTTGTCGTAGAACTTGCTCACTCCAATCATGGAGTAGATAACCTTGTTCGGATCTATGGCCATGCAGTCTCGTCGCCTCCGTTTTTAATTTAATTTTCCCATTCTTACATGGTTGCAGCCCGCTGTGTCAACAGGGGAATCTTAACAAGTCGATCCTTGACTTTCTTTACTAGGTATAGTTAAATCCGCAGGTTCAAATACTCTGACGGGGGGACTCCCTACATGAAACCAGGTAATGTTGCAGGGCTTTTTTGCAGTACGGTAGTGCTGGTAGTGGCCCTTATTTCCGGATGCGGTTCCTCCTCCAACAAGACCATTCCTTCCTCTACTACTATCTGGTATGGACACAGCCTCGTTTTCAGGGGGTACACCACCCTGACCGCCGGGTACAACGGCTTCGGGCAGCTTGGAGTCGGCAACCTCGACAACCAGGCCGCCTTGGTCAAGGTTGCCGGGCTCGGGCGGGTAGATGGGGCCGCCCTGGGGGCGGATCATACCGTCGCCTTCTCCTTTGCCAACATCAGCACGGTCTACGCCTGGGGTTCCAACTACCATGGCCAACTCGGCAGCGCGGTAACCACCTCCGGCACCCAGGCGTACAGTCCGACGCCGGTCAAGGTGCACGGCTTCGGCGGCGGAACCGTCAGTGCCGTGGCGGCAGGTGCGTTCCACTCCCTCGCGCTGGTAAACGGCAACGTCTATACCTGGGGCTACAACGGCAACGGGCAGTTGGGCAACGGCAACTATAGCGACACCAGCATCCCCTCCCCGGTGATCGTGGCAGGAAGCACCTCGATACCCATCAACAACATCGTGCAGGTAGTGGCCGGCGGTACCTTCTCGGCCGCCCTGACCGCCGACGGCAAGGTCTACACCTGGGGAAACAACGACAAAGGACAGCTGGGGCGGATTCCCACCAGCCCCTTTGCCAGCGATAATACCGCGGATCTGGTTCAGCTTGACGGTGGCTCCGGCCATGCCAACACGTTGACCAACATAAAGAAGATCGCTGCCGGCGGCAGCACCTGCTACGCCCTCAGTAACGACAACACGACGGTGTATGCCTGGGGGTACAACGGCTCCGGCCAGATAGGGAGAAACCCCTTTAGCAACATAACGACTGCCCAGAATACCATTGTGCCCGGCACCTCCAGCGTGGTTCCGTTTACCATCAACCTCAGCGCATTTCTGGGCGGGACCAACAATGTCACCATCACCGATATCTCCGCAGGTCTCGAACATGTTCTCGTGTTGCTGAGCGACGGTTCGGTCGTATCTTGGGGGTTCAACGGCTTCGCGCAGGCGGGCCGCAACGTAACCCCGTCCAGCACTGATCCCCAGGGCCTTGGCGTAGTGAGGTTCCCCACTCCCGGCTACGTACGCTTCGATAACACCACTAACGTCCAGGGGTCGGGCGATCCTGCCCACGACGTGACCAAGATCCTGGCAGTCGGAAACCATTCGCTCGCCTTCCGGTCCACCACCGGCAAATGGTACGGTTGGGGCGACAACGGGTACGGCCAGTTGGGAAACCCGATCGCCACCAGTTCGGCCGGCTATATCCAGGTTCCGAGCCTGGTGGCCGGGTACTGACCTGCTTGCGGCGGAGCCGGCCCCGAGCTGGCTCCACCGCCGGTAAGTTCCCCTTTTCCCTTGACTTGCATTTGGGAAATAGTTAGTTTGACAGATTGCTTTTTCAGCTTCGGTTTTCAGAAAGGTTACCCACGATATGGAAGAGTTGAGCGAACTGCTGTTGCAGAGAAGACGTAAGGTTGATGCTTTGTGGGAGGCGGGGATCAACCCGTACCCCAACGATTTCAAACCGCAGCACACCTCCGCGGACGTACGCGCCGCCTACGGTGATGTCGAGGTCATAGAGGAAAACCCGCAGACCTTCGTGGTGGCCGGCCGCATCCTGATGCGCCGCTCCTTCGGCAAGGCAGCCTTCGTGCAGATGCAGGACCGCAAGGGCCGCATCCAGCTCTACCTGAAAAAGGACGTCCTGGGCGACGAGCTCTTCGCCGAGTTCGAAGACTACGACCTGGGCGACATCGTCGGCGCCGTCGGCACTCCGTTTCGGACCAAGACCGGCGAGCTCTCCCTCGCGGTCAGCGAGATCCGCCTCTTAACCAAGGCGCTCTTGCCGCTCCCCGAGAAGTTCCACGGTCTTACCGACGTGGAAACCCGCTACCGCCAGCGCTACGTCGACCTGATCGTCTCCCCGGAGGTGCGTGAGGTCTTCTTCAAGCGCTCCCGCATCGTCTCCCTGATCCGCGAGTTCATGACCAGCCGCGACTTCCTCGAGGTGGAGACCCCGATGATGCAGCCGATCCCCGGCGGCGCCACCGCGAAGCCGTTCATCACCCACCACAACGCGCTGGACATGGACCTCTTCCTGCGCATCGCGCCGGAGCTCTACCTGAAGCGCCTGGTGGTGGGCGGTCTGGACCGCGTCTTCGAGATCAACCGCAACTTCAGAAACGAGGGGATCTCGGTACGCCACAACCCCGAGTTCACCATGATGGAGTTCTACCAGGCCTACGCAACCTTCGAGGACCTGATGAACTTCACCGAGGAGCTCCTCTGCCACGTGGCCCAGGAGGTCCTGGGGACCCTCGACTTCAGCTACGGCGGCCAGCCGATCAGCTTCCAGCGCCCCTGGCAGCGCTTCACCGTTAAAGAGGCGATCCTGCACTACGGCGACATCGACGCGAAGAGCCTCGAGGACCGCGACTTGGCCTACGCCTACGCTCAGCGCCTGGGGCTCGAACTCCCCGAGGACGTGGGGTACGGTCGCCTGATCACCGAGATCTTCGAGGAGGTCGCCGAGACCAAGCTGATCCAGCCGACCTTCATCACCAGCTACCCGACCGAAGTCTCGCCGCTCTCCCGCAAGAACGACCACGATCCCGACTACGTCGACCGCTTCGAGTTCTTCTGCGCCGGCCGCGAGATGGCCAACGCCTTCTCCGAGCTGAACGACCCGCGCGACCAGAAGGAGCGCTTCCTGGCCCAGGTGGCCGCCAAGGCCAAGGGTGACGAAGAGGCGCACTACATGGACGAGGATTACATCCGCGCCCTGGAGTACGGGCTCCCCCCGACCGCCGGCGAGGGTATCGGCATCGACCGCCTGGTCATGCTCCTGACCGACTCCCCGTCGATCCGCGACGTCATCCTGTTCCCGCAACTGAGAAAAGAGGCGAAGTAGATGCCTTTCGAGCTCCTGATCGGGCTGCGCTACCTGAAGGCCAAGCGCAAGTCGACCTTCATCTCGCTGATTACGCTCATCTCGGTCGCCGGCGTGGCGCTCGGGGTGATGGCGCTCATCATCGTACTCGCGGTGATGACCGGCTTCGAGGAAGATCTCAAGGACAAGATCCTGGGGACCAACGCGCACATCGTGGTGTTGAGCGGCGGCGGCCCCATGGAGAACTACCCGGAGATCATCAAGCGCCTGGAGAGCATGGACGGCGTGGTCGCCGCGACCCCCTTCATCTACAACCAGGTGATGCTCTCCAGCGGCCGTAACGTCTCCGGCGTGGTCTTGCGCGGCATCGACGTGGAGAGCGACATCAAGGTAACCAACCTGAAGAAGTCGATGGTGCAGGGGAGCCTCACTGACCTGGACGTAAAGGGGGACAAGCCGGGGCTCGTGATCGGCAAGGAACTCGCCAAGAACCTCGGCGTGATCGACGGCGATACCCTGGACGTGATCTCCCCGATGGGGAACATCACCCCGCTCGGGATGATGCCCAAGCTGCGCCGCTTCCAGGTGGTCGGCATCTTCAATACCGGGATGTTCGAGTACGACTCGACGCTTGCCTACGTGAACCTGAAAGAGGCCCAGCAGTTCCTCGACCTGGGGGATGCGGTCACCGGGATCCAGCTCAAGGTGCGCGACGTCTACAAGACCGGGGAACTCGCCAGCAAGATCGACCGGTCGCTCGGGGTGCGCTACCACGCCCGCGACTGGATGCAGATGAACAAGAACATCCTCTTCGCGCTTAAGACCGAGAAGAGCGTCATGTTCATCATCCTGACCCTCATCGTCCTGGTGGCCGCCTTCGGCATCGCCTCGACGCTCTTCATGGTGGTCATGGAGAAGACCCGCGACATCGCCATCCTGAAGTCCATGGGGGCGACCAGTCGCTCCATCATGAAGATCTTCGTCTTCGAAGGGGTGATTATCGGCGTGCTCGGTACCGTGATCGGCGTATTGAGCGGGCTTTTGATCGCGCTCAACCTGGAGCCGATCGTCGGCGCGGTCCAGAAGGTCACCGGCTTCGAGCTCTTCAGCAAGGACGTCTACTACCTGGACCACTTCCCGTCCCTGGTGATCCCCTCGGACGTCATCCTGATCAGCGTCACGGCGGTGGTGATCTCGTTCGTCGCCACTCTGTACCCGTCCTGGGCCGCCTCGCGGCTCTCCCCTGCGGAGGCCCTGCGCTATGAGTAGCCTGCTCGAAGTCCGCAACTTGCACAAAAGCTACGGCAGCGGCTCCCAGGCCGTCGACGTTTTGAAGGGGATCGACCTCACCATCGAAGCCGGCGACACGGTGGCCTTGGTGGGGCCTTCCGGTGCCGGCAAGAGTACCCTTTTGCACATGCTGGGGACCATCGACCGCCCCACCAAGGGGGAGGTGCTCTTCGACGGCCAGAACATCTTCACCCTGGCGGAGCAGTCCCTGGCCTCCTTCCGCAACCGCTCCATCGGTTTCGTCTTCCAGTTCCACCACCTGCTCCCCGAGTTCACCGCAATGGAGAACGTCATGATGCCGCTTTTGATCGGCGGCACGCGGCGCAGCGTGGCTGAGGTCCCGGCACGCCGGCTTTTGGACGACGTGGGGCTGTCGCACCGGATCACGCACCGCCCGGGGGAACTCTCCGGCGGCGAGCAGCAGCGGGTGGCCATCGCCCGTGCACTGGTGCGCGAGCCGCGCCTGCTGCTGGCCGACGAGCCGACCGGCAACCTCGACATGAAGACCAGCGACGAGATTCACCTCTTGCTCGACACCATCCAGCGCTCCACCGGCATCTCGCTGGTCATCGTGACCCACAACGAGAAGCTGGCGGCGGGGATGGGGCGCACCATCCGGATCGTGGACGGGCGCATCGTCTAGCTCCAGCCCGGGGCGCAAGGTTTGTCGCGCCGACGGCACATCGGGGCCGACGCGGCAGTACGAGCACCGAGCTTACTTTTGATTTTTATCCGCGCACTGCGCTCTTGGGGGAAATTTGCTCCGCAAAAACGTCTCTGCCATCATCGTAGCCCAGCTCACCGTCAGTTCCGCACTGGCTTTTGCCGAAACCGACGGCGCGACAGTCGGCAAGACGGCGCCTCCCGCAGCGGCAGCCGTCGAAAAGGCCGCCGAGAAGGGGGCGGCCCCCAAGGCCGCGGAAGCCGTGAACATCGACTACGCCGGCGCCAAGATCGCCTCGGTGCAGATCAAGGGGAACCGGCGCATCGAGACGGCAGCCATCCTGCCGGCGGTGCACGTGAAGCCGGGGGAACTCCTGGACCCGGCTCAAGTCGACGCCGACCTGCGCGCCATCTACAAGCTCGGCCATTTCCGCGACGTGCGCGCCGAGGTTGAGAAGGTCGACGGGGCGGTGGCGCTTTTCTACGTGGTGCAGGAAAAACCGGTGGTCCGCGAGGTGAAGTTCGAGGGAACCAAGGAGATCAGTACCGACAAGGTGCGCGACGCCCTGGGGATCAAGCCGAACACCATCTTCTCCCCCAAGGAGCTGCAGCAAGGGGTAAAGAAGGTCAAGAAGCTCTACTCCGACGACGGCTACTACTTGGCCGAGGTCGAGACCAGCACCACCCCGCGCTCGGAGAGCGAACTGAACCTCCTGGTCAAGGTGAAGGAAGGGGACAAGGTACTGATCCGCACCATCAACTTCACGGGTAACCACGCCTTCAGCGCCCGGAAGCTGAAAAAGAGCATGGAGACCGGCGAGAAGTGGATGTTCTCCTGGCTGACCGGTGCTGGCACCTACAAAGAGGAGATGCTCAAAAACGACGTGCAGCTTTTAACCGAGTTCTACATGAACAACGGCTACGTCAACGTGAAGGTCGGCGAGCCGAAGGTTGATCTCCTGCCGGACAAGACGGGCCTTACCGTCAGCATCGGGATCTCCGAGGGGGAGCAGTACAAGATCGGCAAGCTCGCCTTCAGCGGCGACCTCCTGGAGAGCCGCGATGTCCTCATGAAGAAGCTCACCACCAAGACCGGGCAGCTCTTCAGCCGCAGCGCGCTCAGGACCGACGTGGTCGGACTCACTGACCTCTACGCCGACAAAGGGTTCGCCTTCGCCAACGCCTCGCCGGGGCTGCACATCAACCCCGAGGACCGCACCGTCGACATCACCTTCGAGATGGAGAAGGGGCAGCTGGTGCACATCGACCGGATCAACATCGCCGGCAACGCCAAGAGCCGCGACAAGGTGCTGCGCCGCGAGCTACGCCTCGAGGAGGGCGAGCTCTACTCCGCCACTGGGCTCAAGCGCAGCAAGCAGAACCTGATGAACACCGGTTTCTTCGAGGACGCAAGCCTCACCACCGTGAAGGGGAGCCGGTCGGACCTGCTCGACCTCAACGTCGAGGTGAAGGAGAAACCGACCGGGACCTTCAGTGTGGGGGCGGGTTACAGCTCGTTGGACGGCGTCATCGGCCAGGGTTCCGTGCAGCAGGCAAACTTCCTTGGGCTGGGTCTTAAGGCCACTGCGGCCGTATCCTTTGGGAGCAAGTCGCAGACCTACAACCTGGGGCTCACCGATCCCTACTTCATGGACACCAAGTGGACCGTGGGTGCCGACGTCTACCGGACCGAGCGCCAGTACCTGGACTACACCCGGCGCGCCACCGGCGGCGATATCAAGGCGGGCTACAGCCTTTCGGATAACCTGAGCACCTTCTGGCTCTACAAGTACGAGCAGAAGGAGATCAGGGACGAGTCGGTCGGTCTGTTGCAGAGCATTCACCTGGGGACCATCGTCGCGCCGGACCGCTCCTCGTCGACGAGCTCGATTACGGCGAGCCTCACCAACAACACGACCGACTACCGGATCGACCCGTCGCTTGGCTTCATCAACACGCTGTCGATCGAGTTTGCCGGCCTGGGCGGCTCGAACCGTTTCCTGCGCTACGTCACGGAGCACACCTATTTCCATCCGGTCGCCTTCGGCTCGGTAGCCTCGGTGCGCGGCACTTTGGGGTACATCCAAGGGTTGGGCAAAGGGGTGCCGATCGACGAACGGTTCTACCTCGGGGGGATCAGCTCGCTGCGCGGCTATGCAGGCCGCACCGTTTCGCCGTACCTCGCCCCGTGGGTAACCACCAACGATTACAACGGTAACGAGACGACCGCCCAGAACCACGTCTACCTCGGGGGGCTGATGGAGGCGGTGGCTAACGTCGAGTACACCTTCCCGCTCCTTAAGGATGCGGGGCTCAAAGGGGTGGTTTTCTTCGATGCCGGCAACTGCGACAACACCTTCAAGAGCACCTTCGGCAGTGTCCTGACCAGCTACGGATTCGGCTTCCGCTGGTTCTCTCCGATCGGGCCGCTCCGGTTGGAGTACGGTATCCCGCTCAACCCCCGCCAGGGGGTCGACAGCTCAAGCGGAAAACTCGAATTCTCGATTGGCAGTATTTTCTAAATTCTTAGGAACGATAAGGAGCACGACATGAAACGTTTCATTCTCGCTTTTTTCCTGATGGCAGCCGTTCCCTTTGCCGCTTCGGCAGCCGAGGCGGCAAAGGTAGGTTCCGTTGATATCCAGAAGGTCCTCTTGATGTCGGAGGCCGGCAAGGAGGCCAAGGAGCAGCTGAGCCAGAAGGCCGCCAAGTACGAGTCCGAGAAAACCACCAGGGAAGACGAACTGAAAAAGCTCAAGGGCGAACTGGAGAAGCAGGGTCTGGTCCTCTCCGAGAGCGCCCGCAGCGCCAAAGAGCGCGACTACCAGCAGCGTCTCAAGGAGTACCAGCGCTTCTTGAAAGATGCCCAGGACGACCTGCAGGCTAAAAACGACGAGTTCACCGGTAAGATCGTGGACGAGGTGGTGAAGGTAGCCCAGGCCTACGGCCGCCAGAACGGCTACACCGCCATCTTCGTGAAGAGCGAGAGCATCGTCTACCTGGATCCCAGCGCCGATGTGACCGAGGAAGTCCTCAAGTCCTTCAACGCGTCGCGTAAGAAGTAAACCTAAGGGCCGTTCCAGGTTCTATGTGCTACGTTCTAGGTTGACGGCGAAACGAGAATCAGAAGCGCCAGAAATGGGTCGCGGATTTTCGGCCTTTGCTTTTCAACGTAGAACATAGAACGTAGAACCTGAGAACCGCCTTTTTCGCCTTTTGGGGTTTTTATGAAAAAATCGCTCAACGAAATTGCCCAGTACCTGGGCGGCAGGGTGTCCGGCGACGGCGAGGTGCTGATCGGCGGACTGGCCACGCTGGACGACGCCGGCGAAGGGCAACTCACCTTCCTGGCCAACCCGAAGTACGCGGCCAAGGTGGCTACCACTCGCGCTTCCGGGGTGCTGCTCCCGGAGGGGGCGGAGCCGCACGGGCGCAACGCCATCTTCCACGCCAACCCTTACCTGGCCTTTGCGAAGCTGCTCACCCTCTTCTACGTGAGCACCCCGGCGCCGGCCGGCATTCTCCCCGGTGCCCAGGTGGCCGAAGGGGTCAAGATGGGGACCGACTGCACCATCCACCCCGGCGCCTCGGTGGCCCCCGGGGTTACCCTCGGCAGCCGCGTGGTGCTCTATCCCGGCGTGGTGCTCTACCCCGGGGTCACCTTGGGCGACGACGTCACCCTGCACGCCAACGTGAGCGTGCGCTCGGGGTGCCGCATCGGCAACCGGGTCACCATCCACGACGGCACGGTGGTCGGCTCGGACGGCTTCGGCTACGCGCCCGACGGCAAGAACTGGTACAAGATCCCGCAGATCGGCATCGTGGTCATCGAAGACGACGTGGAGATCGGCTCCAACACCGTCATCGACCGCGCCGCACTCGAGGTCACCCGCATCCGCCGCGGCACCAAGATCGACAACCTGGTCCAGATCGCCCACAACTGCATCATCGGCGAGGACTGCATGATCGTCTCCCAGGTGGGGATCTCCGGTAGCACCCAGGTGGGCAACCATGTTATCATGGGCGGCCAGGTCGGGGTGGCGGGGCACCTGAAGATCGGCGACAACGTCATGCTCGGCGCCAAGGCCGGCGTGCCGGGGAACGTCGCCCCGAACCAGACGGTTAGCGGCACCCCCTGCATCCCGCACCGGGACTGGCTCAAGGCCTCCGGCGTCTTCCCGAAACTGCCGGAGATGAAGAAGAGCCTCGGAACCCTGGAAAGGCGGGTAGCCGAGTTGGAGGTCCTGGTGGCAAAGCTTGCCCCTGGCGAGACCGAGGTGCAGTAAACCGGCGGGGGCACCTATTAAACGTCCCCCTCTCTAGCCGTTCCGATTTTTGATCGCGCGCCGGGTAGCTCACGGCGCGAAATTCTTATTTGCAGTACGAGGAGTCGGCAATGCTTGATATTAATCAGATCATGGAAATTCTGCCGCACCGCTACCCGTTTCTCATGGTAGACAAGGTGCTCGAGATCGAACCGGGCAAGCGGGTCGTCGCCATCAAGAACGTCACCATGAACGAGCCCTTTTTCCAGGGGCACTTCCCGGGGCATCCGGTCATGCCGGGAGTCCTCATCATCGAGGCCATGGCCCAGGTGGCGGCGATCATGGCGTACCTTGCCACCGACGACAACGAGAAGGACAAGGTGAGCTACTTCATGGCCATCGACAACGCGCGCTTCCGCAAACCGGTGAAACCCGGCGACACCCTGCGCATCGAGATCGAGACCATCTTTTACAAACGCGGCATCTGGAGCGTGGCCGGCAAGACCTACGTCGGCGACACCCTGGTGACCGAGGCGGAACTCAAGGCAACCCTGGCGGACAAGTAGCGAGAGGCAGGGACGAGGGATGAGGGACTCGGTATATCGGTCCGCAGTCCGATATTTCGGCCCCAGTCCCCAGCCCAGTCCCTAGTCCCTGTAGTACTGGAGAACCACATGATCCACCCAAGCGCAATCATTTATCCCGGCGCGCAGATTCACCCGGAAGTAGAGATCGGCCCGTACGCCGTGATCGGAGAGCACGTCAAGATCGGCCGTGGCACCAAGGTCGGGCCGCACGCAGTGATCGACGGCTGGACCGAGATCGGGGAGAACAACACCATCTTCCACATGGCGTCGGTGGGAGCTGTCCCGCAGGACCTCAAGTACCGCGGCGAAGAGACCTACCTGCGCATCGGCAACGGCAACACCATCCGGGAGTTCGCCAGCCTGCACCTGGGTACGGTCACCGGCGACGGCGAGACCACGGTGGGCGACGGCAACCTCTTCATGGCTTACTCGCACGTGGCCCACGACTGCCACATCGGCAACCACGTGGTGATGGCGAACGCCGCCACGCTGGCTGGCCACGTCAGGGTCGAGGACTTCGCGATCCTTGGGGGGCTTTGCTGCGTGCTGCAGTTCTGCCGCATCGGGGCCCACGTCATGGTCGGGGGCGCCACGCCGGTCGGCATGGACGTTCCTCCCTACACCATCGTCACCGGCGACAACCGCGAGGCGCGCCTGAGGGGGTTGAACCTGGTGGGGCTCAAGCGCCGCAACTTCCCGCCCGAGACCGTAGCCGGGCTCAAGAAGGCCTACAAGCTTTTGACCATGTCCGGCCTCAGGCAGACCGAGGCCATCGAGCGGATGAAGGCGGAGATCCCGTCCTGTCCGGAGGTCGACCACTTCATCTCCTTCATCGAGTCCTCCCAGCGCGGGGTGTGCAAGTAACTGCAGGTTGAGGTTAAGGTCGAGGATGAGAAACGGCGTGTGCCGTCTTCCGCCTCGGCCTTGACCTCGTGCTGTTTCTGAGGGAGCCTGCTCTTCCCGTACTCCACTTTTTCGAGGTTCACCCGTTGTCCCAAAGAAGTGACTCAGTCATGATCGTAGCCGGCGAGGCGTCCGGCGACCTGTACGGGGCAGAGCTCGCACGCGAGCTGCGCACCCTGGCGCCCGGAACCCGGCTTATCGGGATGGGGGGCGACCGGATGCGGGAAGCCGGGGTCGAGACGCTGGTTGACGCGAACGACATGGCGGTCATGGGGCTGGTCGAGGTGGTCGGCCACCTTCCCACCATCGTGAAGGGGTTCTCGGTCCTCAAAAAGCGACTTTTGAGCGATCCGCCTCGGCTTTTGGTCCTCATCGACTACCAGGATTTCAACCAGCGGCTGGCCAAGGTCGCCAAAAAGGCCGGCATCACGGTGCTCTTCTTCATAAGCCCCACGGTCTGGGCCTGGCGCAGCGGCAGGGTGCACGAAATCAGGAAGGTCGTCGACATGATGGCGGTCCTCTTCCCCTTCGAGGTCCCCTTCTACGAGAAGGCCCACGTTCCGGTGAGTTTCGTCGGGCACCCGCTGGTCGACATGGTGCCGCCCGCCCTTAACCGGCGCGAGGCGAGAACGGCCCTGGGGATCGATCCCGCGCGGCGCACCGTCGGGCTCTTCCCGGGGAGCCGCAAGGGGGTCCTGAAGCGGCTTCTGCCGACCGTCCTCGAGTCGGCGGTGCTCCTCAAAAAGAGCATGCCCGAGCTGCAGTTCGTGCTCCCCTTGGCGGCCACCCTGCGCCCGGCCGACCTGGAGCCGGAACTCTCCGCCTCGGGGCTCGAGGTCGCCGTCATCTCCGGCAAGAACCACGAGCTCATGTCCGCCTGCGACGCCGCCATCTCGGTCTCCGGGACGGTGATCATGGAGCTCGCACTGGTCGGCGTGCCCACCGTGCTCATCTACAAGGTCTCTCCCCTTACCTACCAGATAGGGAAGCGGGTGATCAACGTGCCGCACATCGGGATCTGCAACATCGTCGCCGGGAAGCGGATCATCAAGGAACTGATTCAGCACGAGGCGAACCCGCAGGCGATTGCCGGCGAGGCCGACGCGCTGTTAAACGACGCATCCTACAGGGCGCAGGTCGTCAGCGACCTGGCCGGGGTGCGCGAAAAGCTGGGAAGCGGCGGCGCGCTGAAGCGCCTGGCGCTGCTTGCCCGGCAGATGATGGAAAAGGATGCAGGTTAAATGAACGCCTTTGCACGACTTATCAGCTATTGCCGCCCCTACTGGTGGCGCATCGCCCTCGCTGCGCTGGGTTCCCTCGCGGTGGGCGGGATGGACGGTGCTCTCGCCTACCTGGTGGAGCCGGTGTTGAAACGGATCTTCTCCGGCAAGGACATGCAGATCTTCGTGTTCCTCCCGCTGGGGATCATGGTGCTCTACGCCGTGCGCGGCGGGTGCCGCTTCATGAACGACTACTTCCTGCGCACCGCTGGCCAGCTCGCGGTCCAGGATGTGCGCAACGCCATCTACCGCAAAAACATCCGGCTCAGCATGGGGTTCTTCAACCAGCATCCAACCGGATCGCTCATGTCCCGCATCCTCAACGATGTCGGCATGATGCAGGAGGGGATGGGGAACGTCATCACCGGCCTGTTTCGCGACGGGATCTCGGCGGCCTCGCTTTTGGGGCTCATCTTTTACCGCAACTGGGAGCTGGCCATCATCTCCTTCACGGTGATCCCGCTGTCGGTGTTCCCGGCGCAGAAGATCGGCCGGCGCATCAAGAACCTGGCGCGCCAGGGGCAGGGGAAGATGGGGGACATCTCCTCCATCCTGCAGGAGACCTTCTCCGGCATCAAGGTGATCAAGGCCTTCGGGCTGGAGTCGCGCGAGATCGAGCGCTTCGAGGAGACCAACCTCGAGCTCTACTCGTTCTCCCGGCGCAACATCAAGTACGAGGCGATCTCCACCCCGCTCATGGAGTCGATCACCTCGATCGGCATCGCTGTGGTGATCTGGGTGGGCGGCCGTTCGGTCATGAAGGGGGCGATGAGCGCCCCGGAGTTCTTCTCCTTCATCACCGCGATGTTGCTGGTCTACACCCCGGTCAAGCGCCTGGTCGCCTCCTACAACACGCTGCAGCGTGCCATGGGTGCCGCCGAGCGGGTCTTCGAGGTGATCGACCAGGTTCCCCAGATTGCCGACGCACCCGATGCCCACGAGCTGGGACGCTCCAAGGGGGAGGTGGAGTTCCGCGGGGTCTCCTTCCGCTACGAGGAGGAGAACGTGCTGAACCGGGTGAGCCTTACGGCGAACCGCGGCGAGGTGCTGGCCCTGGTAGGCCCCTCCGGCGGCGGCAAGACCACCCTGGTCTCGCTGATCAGCCGCTTCTACGACCCGACCGAGGGGGCGATCCTCATCGACGGGCACGATATCCGGCAGCTCACGCTGAAAAGCCTGATGGCCCAGGTCGCCCTGGTGGACCAGGAGACCATCCTGTTCAACGACACCATCGCGAACAACATCCGCTACGGGAAGACCGACGCGAGCGAGGAAGAGGTGCAGCGTGCCGCCCAGGCCGCCTTCGCCCACGACTTCATCAGCCAGCTCCCCGAGGGGTACGAGACCAACATCGGGGACCGTGGCGTACGTCTCTCCGGCGGGCAGCGCCAGCGGATCTGCATCGCGCGCGCCATCCTGAAGGACGCGCCGATCCTGATCCTGGACGAGGCGACCAGTGCGCTCGACACCGAAAGCGAGCAGATGGTGCAGGCGGCACTCAACAACCTGATGGCCAACCGCACCACCTTCGTGATCGCCCACCGGCTCTCCACCATCACCCACGCCGACCGGATCCTGGTGCTTGAGAAGGGGGAGATCGTCGAGACCGGCAACCACGACGCGCTCATCGCCCGCGGCGGGACCTACAGCAGGCTGCATGCGCTGCAGTTCGGCGAACAGCCGGCCGCGGAGTAAAAAACCGAGGACTCCCCAGCCAGCTATCCCGGAGCGCGAGGGAGCTGTCGCAGGGGTGAATAATCAAACTGGTCCTACCTGGGTGAAGCTGCCACGAAGCAACGTCGACCGTTGTTTCGGCTTCCCCCTCACCCCGACCCTCCCCCGCGGGGGGGGAGGCAGGTCTACGATCTTTACCGACCCACCTGGGTCAATTGTTGGAGAGCAGGTGCTGAAAGAGATTCGTTGGTATTCGGAGCTGGCGCTGTTTCTGGTGCTCTCGCTGGTCATCTCCTGGCTTCCCGGCCGGAGCGCGGACTGGGTGGGAAGCCGGCTGGGGCGCCTTTTCTTTTATGTCCTGAAGGAGCGCCGCCAGGTGGCGCTGGAAAACATCGAGCGCGCCCTCCCGTTCCTGGAGGCCCAGCCCGGCTGGGTGCTCCGCACCCCGCGCGAACTCGCCCGGGAGACCTTCGAGAACCTGGGGCGCTCGCTGGTGGAGGACTGCAAGGTCTACCACGGCCACGGCCGCCGGTTGATCGACGCAGCCGAGATCCGTGGCCTGGAGAACTTCGACGCGGCCCGGAAGAAGGGGAAAGGGGTCGCCTTCATCACCGCGCACTGCGGCAACTGGGACCTTCTCGCGCTTGGCTTCGGAGCCCGGGTCCAGGAGATCACCGTGGTGGCCCGGCGCCAGGACAACCCGCACTTAAACGAGGTGCTGGAGCGGATCCGCAAGGCCTACGGCAACCGGGTCTTCTACAAGAGCAGCGCGCTGCGCGCCATGCTGGGGGCCTTCAAACGCCAGGAGGTCGTCGGGATGCTGATCGACCAGGCGGTGGGGGCCGACGAAGGGATCCTCATCGAGTTCCTGGGGCGGCCGGCCTGGGCCACCAAGCTCCCGGCCTACATCGCCAAGAAGGCCGGCACCCCCATGGTTCCTGCCTTCATCCACCGCGAGGGGGACCGCCAGGTGATGGACTTCTACCCGGAGCTCATGCCCTCGACGGCGGCCGATCCGGATCAGGCGGCGGCCGAAGACGTCCAGGCGCTGAACCGCTGCATCGAGCGCTACATCGTGGCCCATCCCACCGAGTGGTACTGGATCCACAAACGCTGGAAGAACACCGGCGGCCTCACGGTCCCGGTCCTCGGAGGACGCGATGCGCAGTAAGACCATTACCCGCGAGTTCCTGCTGGCCCTGGCCGTCCTGGTCGGCGCGACCGCGCTTTGCGCCGCCACCGGGTTCGACCTCGCCGTGGAACAGCGCTTCTACCTGGCCGCCCCGGACTGGGGGATCGGCAACCTCGACCCGTGGCGCGCTCTCTACCGCTTCGGCGTCTGGCCTGCCTACCTCTTAAGCGGGGGGGCTCTCCTGCTCCTGGTGGCGGGGTTCTTCTCGGCGAAGGCCCTTTTGTACCGCAAGAGCGCGCTCCTCATGGTGCTGCTCATGCTGATCGGGCCCGGGCTTTTGGTGAACGCAATCTTCAAAGATCACTGGGGGAGGCCGCGGCCGCGCCAGATGCAGGTTTTCGGCGGCGACCGGCAGTTCCACCAGCCCTGGGAGCGCGGCATCGACGGGGCGGGGCGCTCGTTTCCGTCGGGGCACGCCTCGGCGGCCTTCTACCTGATCGCCCCCTACTTCGTGCTGCGGGCGCGCGATAGGCGCCGGGCCCGTTTGGCGCTGGCGGCCGGTCTGGCCTACGGCGCCCTCATGGGGATAGCCCGGATGGCCCAGGGGGGACATTTCCCCACCGACGTCCTTTGGGCCGGCGGCATCGACTACCTGGTGGGGCTTGCCCTGTACTACCTGCTGCGCCTGGATCTAGCGGGTGCGGAGACAGGGGAACCGGCAGCCGCGGTTCCCGTCCCCGGAGGGACGACGTGATCCACCTGCTCTACAACCTGATCCTGCTCCTGGCGCTTCCGGGGATTGTCGCCTACCACTGGTACCGCTCCAAGAGCCGCGGCCGGCGCACGGCCCTGCGCGAGCGCTTCGGCACCATCCCCGAGGATGACCTGGCGGTCCTGCGCGGCGAGCGGGTCATCCTGGTGCACGCGGTCTCGGTGGGGGAGACCATCGCCTCCTTCCCGCTTTTGAAAGGGTTGCGCTCCCGTTACCCCGGGCACAGGCTGGTGCTCACCAACGTGACCGAGACCGGGCGCGCGGTGGCCCTCAAAAGCAACCTCGCCGATCGCTGCCTCTACCTCCCCTTCGACTATCTCTTCGCGGTCCGCTCCCTTTTGCGCCAGGTGAACCCCGAGCTGATTATCCTCATGGAGACCGAGCTCTGGCCCAACTTCATCAGGGCTGCCGCCGAACTGAACATGCCGGTGCTGCTGGCCAACGGGCGCATCTCGGACCGCTCCTTCGGCCGCTACCTGCGCCTGGCCTGGTTCTTCGGCCCGGTGCTGCGCCAGCTCTCCGCCTTGGGGATGCAGACCGCCGTCGACGCGGAACGGATCGCGGCCATCGGCGCCTATCCGCAGACCGTGCGGGTGACCGGCAACCTGAAGTACGACATCCCGCTGCAGCGCCCGAGCGCCGAGGAGCTCTTGGAGCTCAAGGGGCGCTACGGCATTCCCGCCGGCGCCTTCGTCCTCACCGTTGCCAGCACCCACGAAGGGGAAGATGAACCGGCGCTGGAGGCCTACCAGCAGCTCCTGCAACTGGACGCCGGGGCTTTCCTGATCCTGGCTCCGCGCCACCCCGAGCGTGCGGCTGCGGTCGCCGAACTGGTGGCCCGGCGCGGCATCGGCTGCACGCTGCGCTCGCGGCTTTCCGAACATCCCGATGCGCTTCCGGCGGGGTCGGTGCTGCTGCTCGACACGGTGGGAGAACTGGCCCGGCTCTACAGCGTGAGCGACCTGGTCTTCGTGGGGGGGAGCCTGGTCCCGACCGGCGGGCACAACCCGCTGGAGCCTGCCGCCTGCGGGGTGCCCGTACTCTTCGGGCCGCACATGGAGAACTTCCGGGAGATTGCCGCGTTCTTCCTGAACGCCGGTGCCGGCCTGCAGGTGGCCGACGGCGCCGATCTCGCAACCGAGGTGCTGCGCCTGGCCGGCGACCGGGGGGCGCGTCTTGCCATCGGCGAGCAGGGGAGGGCGCTTTTGGAAGAGTGCTCCGGAGCGACCGGAAGGACGCTCGACCTCGCGGCGGGGTTACTTCCCGAGCCCCCAGATGCTGCCGCGGCGCGGGGTGCCAGGTGAGCGGGCTGGCGCTCTACTTCACCGAGCTGGTCGAGGGGAAGCGCGAAAGCCTCGGCGACCGGCTGCTGCTCGGCGCACTCAAGACGGTTTCGCACCCCTATCGCCACCTGCTGGCCCTGCGCGCCTTCGCTTACCGCCAGGGCCTTTTGCGTTCCTACCGGCTTCCCCGCCCGGTCGTTTCCGTGGGGAACATCGGGCTGGGGGGCACCGGCAAGACCCCGACCGTCGCCTGGATCGCCGGGTACCTCATGAGCCGCGGTAAGCGGGTCGCCGTCCTTTCCCGCGGTTACGGAGGTTCCGCCATGGGGGAGCCGCTCATCGTCTCGGACGGGAGCTCCCTGTTGGCTGCTCCGGAGCAGTGCGGGGACGAGCCGTACCTCCTCGCGCAGCAACTGCCGGGGCTCATGGTGGTCATCGGCTCCGACCGCTACCGGGCCGGAGAGCTGGCGCTGAAGGAGCTCAACCCCGATATCTTCATCCTGGACGACGGCTACCAGCACCTGCGCCTAAAGCGCGACCTCAATGTGCTCCTTTTGGACGCGGCGCGCCCCTTTGCGACCGGTTACACCCTGCCGGCCGGCATGCTGCGCGAAGGGAAAGAGGCGGCGCGGCGCGCGGACCTGGTGCTCTACACCCGCTCTGCAACGCCGGGGGTGCCGGACCTCTTTCCCGAGCTCCCCAGCTGTTGGTCCGACCACCGGCTGACCGGGGTGCGCCCGCTTAGCGGCGGGAGCCTGCTCGGGTTCCAGATCTTCAAGGGGGAGCGGGTCACCGCCTTTTCCGGGATCGCCTCGCCGGCCTCCTTTTTCAAGCTACTCGAGGGGGAGGGAGTTACCCTTGCCGCGACGCTCGGCCTTCCGGACCACGTGAAGTACGGGGCCGAGGAGATCGACGCGGTGTGCCGGTTGAAGGAAGCCTCCGGCTCGGACTCTTTGATCACCACCGCGAAGGATGCCGTGAAGCTCGCGTCGTGTGCCGGCCGGCTGGGTCCCTGCTACGTCGCCCAGCTCGAGCTCGACCTCCTCGAGGGGAGCGCCCTGCGCCAGGCCCTGGACCGGTTCATCTAACTCCGGCTACCAGTTGATGCACCTGAAGGATTCCCTCTCCCCTTGCGGGAGAGGGTTAGGGTGAGGGGGAAGGTACCACCTCATCTCAGTTGGCAGCTTCGGGGGGGGGCGAGCATCTTCCCGGTTCTAACTGAACCGCTTTTTTGTCTTTAAGATGAAAAAACGTGGTTAAGCTTTCTCATTTGTGGCAGAATGCTGCCTGCTGCCGGTCTCTGCAGCGAGTCTGGCGGCGACCGCGGTCGCGGCGGCTTGCGGCGCGGAGCCTGCAGGTTAACCGGACCACCACGGTGGCACCGGCGTTTTTTTGTGTGGAGCAGTCGATGTCGAACCTGGAGAAGATCTTGCCGATTCTGGCCTGCCCGTCCTGCCACGGTCCCCTGGACCAGGCGCCGGATGCCCTGTGCTGTCCGGCCTGCCGGCTCAGGTTCCCGGTGCGTGACGGGATCCCGGTCCTGCTGGTGGAGGCGGCGCAACCCCTATGAGTGCTCCCCTCGATCCGAACCGGGTGCGTAACATCCTGGTGCGCGGCACCAATTGGCTGGGGGACGCGGTGATGAACACCCCGGCCCTGGGCGCCATCCGCGAGACCTTTCCCAAGGCCCGGATCACCCTCTTGGTGATCCCCACGGTTGCCGAACTCTTCACCCCGCACCAGTGGGTGGACGAGGTCGTGGTCTACGACCGCAAGGGGCGCCACCAGGGGATCCGCGGGCGGCTGCGCCTGGCCGGCGAGCTGCGCCGGCGCCGCTTCGACCTGGCCATCCTGCTGCAAAACGCCATCGATGCTGCGATCATCGCCACGCTGGCGGGGATCCCGCGCCGCATGGGGACCCGCACCGACGGGCGCGGCTTCCTTTTGACCCACGGTTTCAACCAGAAGAGCCTCGACCCCCGGCTGCACCACGTGGACTACTACCTCGAGATGCTGGGTCACTTCGGGATCCGCGCGGCGCAGAAACGCCAGCTCCTCTGCCTGGCGGAGGAAGAGCGCGCGGCGGTCAGGCGGCGTTTCGAGGAAGGGGGGATCGTCCCCGGCGATTTCGTGATCGGAATCAATCCCGGGGCCGCCTACGGTTCCGCAAAACGCTGGTATCCCGAACGCTTCGCGGCCGCCGGGGCCGAGCTGGCGCGGCGCTGGGGAGCCAAACTCGTGGTGTTCGGCGGGCCGGGCGAGGTCGCCATCGCCCGCGACATCGAGGCCTCCCTCGAGGGACCCTGCCTGAACCTGGCGGGAACCCTCACGGTGCGGGAGCTGATGGCCAGCATCGAGCGCTGCAACTTCTTCATCAGCAACGACTCCGGCCCCATGCACATCGCGGCCGCCTTCGGGGTGCCGCTGGTCGCCGTCTTCGGCTCGACCGACCACCGCACCACCTACCCCTGGTCCGATAAAGCCGTGGTGGTGCGCAAAGAGGTGGACTGCGCCCCCTGTCTCAAGCGCGAGTGCCCCACCGACCATCGTTGCATGAAACAGGTGACGGCTGAGGACGTGGTGCAGGCCGCGGTAGAACTGCAGAAGCAATTGACGATTGAAAATTGACAATGAAGTGCAGGTCACCTGAAACAGCCGCCGAACGTTGTTGGTTCAGGCGCTTCCTCGCAAAGGAAAATCTTTAATAGTAACCAATGCCAGTGGGCAACTGACCCTTAATCGTCAATTGTCCATTGTTCATTGCTAATCGGTTCTCACTATGCGCGTACTCATCATAAAAGCATCCGCCTTGGGCGACATCATCCATGCTCTCCCGGCCCTCGATTACCTGCACCAGGTGGTGCCGGGGATCGAGGTCGACTGGGTGGTCGAGGAACCCTTCCGCCAGATCCTGGAAGGAAACCCGCTCTTGAGCATGCTGCACACCGTGCGCACCAAGGTCTGGCGCAAACGCCCCTTCGCGGCCGAAACCTGGCGCGAGATCGGTGCCCTGCGCGACGCCTTGTGCGGGCGGGACTACGACTTCGTCTTCGACATCCAGGGTAACCTGAAGAGCGGCCTGATCACCTGGGCAACCGGCGCGGAACAGCGCTTCGGGTTCACCAAGGACGCGGTGCGCGAGTGGCCCAACCTCTTGTTCACCACCCGCCAGGTGCCGCTGCGCCAGCTCGACTATCACGTCACCGACAAGTACCTACGCCTCATCAGCGTCCCGTTCGGCAAGGACTTCCGCACCATGCGGCTCACCTCGACGATCTCGACCTCACCGGAGGACGACGCCAACGCGGAGGCGCTTCTCGCCACGCTCTCGGACGGGCTCGTGTTCCTGTTCCACTGCGGCACCTCGTGGCAGACCAAGCTCTGGTCCGCGAAGTGCTGGGCCGAGCTCGGGCGCCAGGTGCTGGAGCGCTACCCGGACGCCTCGATCCTTTTGACCTGGGGCGACCAGGGAGAGCGCGAGCGCTCCTCGGAGATCGCCCGGGGGATCGGCCCCGGCGCCCGCGTGGTGGACCGCTACCCACTGAAGGCCCTCACCGCGCTCCTGAAGAAAGTCGACCTGGTGGTCGCCGGCGACACCGGCCCGGTACACATCGCCGCGGCGGTCGGGACCCCGACCATCTCGCTGTTCCGCGTCACCGACGGCAAGCTCACCGGCCCGAGGGGCGAGGGTAACCTCACCATCCAATCACCCATGCATTGCACCAAGTGCAAGCGCAAACAGTGCGACCAGGACGGTCCCTGCTCCGAAAGCATCAAGGCGGAGCAGGTGCTCGCCGCGATCGCGAACATCCTCACCGCACCGTGACCAAGATCAGCGCCACCATCATCACCCTGAACGAAGAGGCCAACATCGGCCAGTGTCTCGCGAGCCTCGACTTTGCCGACGAGATCGTCGTAGTCGACTCCGGCAGCACGGACCGCACCGCCGAGATCTGCCGCGCCCACGACCGCGTCCGTTTCGTGGAGCACCCCTGGCTCGGCTTCGGCAAACAGAAGAACCTGGCCGCCTCGCTCGCCGCAAACGACTGGGTCTTCAACATCGACTCCGACGAGCGGGTCACCCCGCGCTTGCAGGAGTCGATCCTCGCGGCCGACACCGGTAAAATCGCCTGCTTCAAGGTCGCGCGCGAGAACTACTTCGGGGAGCGCTGGATCAGGCGCTGCGGCTGGTATCCCGACTACAACATGCGCCTGTACGACCGCACCCGCTGCGCCTTCAGCGAGCGCCAGGTGCACGAGGCGCTGGTCTGCCAGGGGGAGGTGGGGATCCTTACCGGGAACCTGGTGCACCGCACCTATTCCGGGATCGCCGATTACCTGAAACGCATGGACCGCTACTCGAGCCTCGCCGCCCAGGAGCTGGTGCAGGCGGGGAAGCGTCCCGGTGTGGCGCAGCTCTTCTACAAGCCGGCGTTCACCTTCTTCAAGATGTACGTCCTGCGCCTGGGCTTTCTCGAGGGGTACACCGGTTTCATCCTCTCCAAGCTCTACTCCCACTACACCTTCTACAAGTACAGCAAGGCGATCGAGCTGAACCGGGCCGCCAAGGGGGAGCATGACTGATTCCAGTTTTGAGGTAAGCATCGTAACCGTGGTGCGTAACGACGCCGAGCGGCTCCTGCGCACCTTCGAGAGCGTGGCGCGCCACAAAGGCGACCGGGTCGAGTACCTCGTGGTGGACGGCGCCTCCAGCGACGGCACCCTTCAGACCATCGAGGCGCACCGGGGGCTGGTCGACCGCTTCATCAGCGAGCCGGACCGCGGCATCTACGACGCCATGAACAAGGGAACGGGGCTGGGACGCGGCCGCTACCTCATGTTCCTCAACGCCGGCGACGAGCTTTTGGCCGACGTGGCGGGGCTCGCCGCGGCCGGTAACGGCGAGGCGCTCCTCTACGGCAGGGCAAACATGCTGAACCCGGACGGCACGCTCAGCTACGTGAAAGGGAAGCGGCTTAAGTCGGTGCGGCGCTTTTTGAAGGGAATGCCGCTTTGCCACCAGGCGATCCTGTACCGCCGCGACCTGATGCCCGACTACGACATCAGCTACCGCATCATGAGCGACCGGCTGCTCACCTACCGCCTGGTGCGCGAGCGCGGCCTGGGCGATACCCGCTTTCTCGGCGCCACCCTGGTTAACTACTACGAGGACGGCTTCAGCATCCAGGCATCCCCCGCCCAGTGGCAGGCCGAGCAGGACCGCATGTACCGAGAGGTCGGCCAAGCGCACTACATCCTGATCAAGCGGGTGAACGCGCTCTTCAAGCGCTACGTGAAGCAGCCGCTGCAAAGGCTCTTCGGGGGGCGCCGATGAGGATCGGGATCAGCCTGGTGAACTTCAACCCGGGGCGCATGGGGGGGGTGGAGAGCTACTTTCGCAGCCTCCTGGAGGCGCTGCAGCGGGTGGATGCGGAGAACGAGTACCTCCTTTTGTGCGACGAGCGCAGCCTCGGGCACTTCCCGCTCACCGCCCCCAATTTCCGGCAGCAGCTGATCCGTTCCCGGCAGCCGCTCCCCTACCGCTGGAGCGTGAGCCTGGTGCGGCGGCTTTGCGGGATCGATATCCGCAGGTACGCGATCGACGCCTTGAAGCTCGACCTGATCCACCACCCCTTCAACATCATGAGCCCGAAACAGTCGGGGACGCCGGTGCTCCTTACCGTGCACGACGTGCAGCACGAGTACTACCCCGAGTTCTTCGGTGAGCGCGGCTACCGCAAGCGCCACGACGGTACCGTCGCCTCTCTTAAGGTCGCCAAGGGGGTGATCGCCATCTCCAGTTTCACCAAGGAGAGCCTCGTCGAGCGCTACCAGGTCGAACCGGACCGGGTGAGCGTGGTGCTTTTGGGGCGCGACCCGCGTTTCGTCCGGGTGGAGGATCCCGAGGAACTGGCGCAGGTCCGGGCGAAGTACCGCCTGGAGCGTCCCTTCATCTATTTCCCCGCCGCCTCCTGGCCCCATAAGAACCACGCGGGGCTTCTGCGGGCGCTGCGCCTGTTGCTGGACCGCGGCGAGTTCGACGGCGAGCTGGTCATGTCCGGCATCGCCGAGAAGGCCCAGGGGAGCATCGACGCACTGGTCGCCGAGCTGGGCCTTGAGGAGCGGGTGAGGGTGCTCGGCTACCTGGAGCACCGGGAGCTCCCCGTGCTCTACAGCCTGGCCCGGATGCTCGCGTTCCCTTCGCTTTTCGAGGGATTCGGCCTGCCGGTGGTCGAGGCCATGGGGTGCGGTTGCCCGGTCGCCTGCTCCAACACGACCTCCCTTCCCGAGGTGGCAGGTGATGCCGCGGTCTTCTTCGACCCCGCCAATCCCGAGGCGATCGCCCAAGCCGTCGGCTCGCTCTGGTCGGATGCCGAGCTGCGCGGCCGGCTGCGCGAGTTGGGAGAACGGCGAGTCGCGAGCTTCGACTGGGACCGCGTGGCGCGTGAGCATCTGGATGTCTTTGCAAGGGTTGCTGCGGGAAAGCTGACGGGGAAGTAGCGAGACCTTGACGCCCGGTTCCGGGGGGGGGGTGATCGGTCAACCAGGTCCTCTGCCTATTTGTGGATGAGAACGAGGGAATACGACGCAATGAACACGCCGCTGGTTTTCATCATATTCAACAGGCCCGATACCACCAAGGTGGTCTTCGAGGCGATCCGCCAGGCCCGGCCGCGCCAGTTGCTGGTGGTGGCCGACGGTCCGAGGGACCACGTGCCGGGAGAGGAAGAACGCTGCCTGGCAGCCCGCCAAGTGCTGGAAGGGGTGGACTGGCCGTGCGAGGTGAAGACCAACTTCTCGCCGGTAAACCTCGGGTGCAAGAAACGCATCATCTCGGGGCTGCAGTGGGTTTTCGACGAGGTTGAGGAGGCGATCGTCCTCGAGGACGACGTGGTGCCGGACCCGAGCTTCTTCGGCTACTGCGAGGAACTCCTGGAGCGCTACCGGGACGACCACCGGGTCGGGATGATCAACGGCGGCAACTTCCTGCGCAGCCGCTTCGAGGCCGAGGGGAGTTACTACTTCACCCGTTTCGGCCACGTCTGGGGCTGGGCAAGCTGGCGGCGGGTCTGGCGCCAGTACGACGGAGACCTCACCTCCTGGCCCGAAAAACGGCAAACCGGCTGGCTCTCCGAACACTTCGGGCAGGAGCGCCTGGCGCAGGTCTGGAGCCGCATCTTCGATGACGTGCAGCAGCACCGGGTGAACACCTGGGACTACCAGATGGACTACTGCCTCTGGGCCCACGGCATGCTCGCGGTGGCCCCCGCGGTGAACCTGGTCTCCAACATAGGCTTCGGGGCGGATTCCACCCACACCAAGGAACCCTCGGTCTGGAGCGAGATGCCCCGCCAGCCGCTCTCCTTGCCGCTTAAGCACCCGGACCGGGTCGAGCTGTGCGAGCCGGCCGACCGCATCGAGTACCACAACTATCTGCCGCTTCCCTGGCTCGAGCGCAAAAAACGCCGGCTCGCGAAGCTCGTGAAGGCAGTCAAAGGAGTTTTCGGGTGACCACCTGTAACATCTGTGCGGCAGAGACCGTCCTCCAGTTCACCGTGCCGGTGCTGCGCAAGCACCAGGTGAGCTTCCACCGCTGCCTGGGCTGCGGCTTCCTGCAGGCCGAGGAGCCCTACTGGCTGGAGGAGGCCTACGCCCGCCCGATCAACATCTACGATACCGGGATCCTGGCGCGCAACCGGGACCTCTCCCGGGCGATGTCCGCTCTGCTCTACGTGTTCTTCGATAAACGGGGGCATTTCCTGGACTACGGGGGAGGGTACGGGATCTTCACCCGGATGATGCGGGACATCGGCTTCGATTTCTCCTGGAGCGATCCCTACTGCCAGAACCTCTTCGCCGAGGGGTTCGAGTACCGGCCGGGGCAGGCGCTGGAGGCGGTGACCTCCCTGGAGAACTTCGAGCACTTCGTGAAACCTCTGGACGAGGTGGCCAAGATGCTGGCCTATTCGGAGAACATCATGTTCACCACCCAGCTGCTCCCCAACCCGGTGCCGGGGCCGCAACAGTGGTGGTACTACGCCTTCGAGCACGGCCAGCACGTGTCGTTCTACACGCCGGAGGCGCTGCGCCGGCTGGCGGCACACTTCGGCCTCAACGTGGTGTCAGACGGGCGCAGCCTGCACCTTTTGACCAGGAAGAGCGTGAGCCAGCGCTCCTTCCGCCTGGCGGTGAAGGCGGTCAAGAAGCTCCGCCTGGACCGCTTCGTCGCCCGCCGGATGTCAAGCCGCATCAACACCGACATGGCGCAGCTCATCGCCTCCGGGGGCGGGGAGCCGCGCTAGCCCTGGCAGACCTCGAAGCTCTCGCTGAGGCTTAAGGGGAGTTCGGGGTCCTCGATGATGTACATCGGGGTGCGGCCGTAGAAGGAGGGCCACATGCCGAAGGTGCTCGGCGGGGTGATGAGGTAATCGCAGCCGGCCAGGGAGTAGAGGTTCTGCATCATGTGCCCGCTGCGGAAGAAGAAGCTGAGCCCCGCCTCCTTAAAGACCGCGGTATCCTGCTCCTCGTCCGAGCAGATCAGGAACCACACCTTTTTCCCGGGGTTCAGGGCGCACATCTGCTGCATGAGGTCGCAGTAGGTCTCCCGCGAATAGAAGTAGCGCCCCTCCTGCCACCTGCGGTAATCGCCGTGCCGGATCACCACCCCGACCAAAAGGTCGTGCTCCCGGCGCTTTTCGGCCAGAAAGACGTCGACCTCCTCCTGATAGTGCCTAGCCGGCCGGAAGTACTCCCGGATCTCTGCCCCGTGCTTGATGACCAGGTCGAAGGCGCGCAGGTTCCACCCCTGCAGCATGACGATGCGCCGGGGGTCGGAAAGGTCGAGCTTAAGCGCGCTCAGGTCGATCTGCGGGTTGGTCCGCTTGTTACCCGGGCGCAGCGAGGTGATGCCGCAGATGCGTTCGAGCCCCGTGAACCGTGAGAGCTGCAGGCAGAGGTTCGCGGCGTAGTTGACGAGCCGGTACTGGACCAGGCGCCTGAACCGGGAGGGTTGGGCCCCTTGCGGCTTTTCCGGGTAGCGACACCACGGGTCGTGGGCGGTCGCCTCGAAGTGCTCGGCGTAGTCGTAGAAGGCCGGATTCACGAAGGTGTGTTTGTGCTCGATGGCGAAGGCGAGGATGTGGACGGCGTTGAAGAGCCGGTTGCACAGCCTGCCGTATTTCTTGGCAAGAATAAGCATGACGTTCCTGGCGAGGGGGGTGGCAGGTCCCGGTGGGACCGGCGTGGCGGCCGGGGTTCCGGAAGCGCGTCCGCGACTATATGCCGCGGGTGCCGCTCTTGTCAAGGTCGCCGCTTGGCTGCGCTACCGCAGTTTCGTTGCAAAATCGCGTCGGATTCCGTATAGTGGCTCGTTCGGCTGGGACCGGAAGCTGATCCGGCAACCGGTCGGCGGATGGGTTCCCGATGCGGCCCAAAAGGGGGAAAGATGGCAAAGATCCTGGTTACCGGTGCCGCCGGCTTCATCGGCTTCCACCTGGCCACCCGGCTCTTGAACCTGGGTGCCGAAGTCGTCGGGCTGGACGACCTGAACGAATACTACGACGTGAACCTGAAGATGGCCCGGCTGGAGCTTTTGCAGGCCCACCCCGGTTTTCGCTTCGTGCGCCTGAACCTCGCCGACCGCACCGGTATGGAGGCGCTGTTCGCCGAGGAGCGCTTCGACCGGGTGGCGCATCTGGCGGCCCAGGCCGGGGTGCGCTACTCGCTGGTGAACCCGCACGCCTACACCGACAGTAACCTGAGCGGCTTTTTGAACATCCTGGAGGGGTGCCGGCACACCCGGGTCGGCCACCTGGTCTACGCCTCCTCCAGCTCGGTGTACGGTGCGAACACCACGATGCCGTTTTCGGTGCACCACAACGTGGATCACCCGGTGTCGCTCTACGCCGCGACCAAGAAGGCCAACGAGCTGATGGCCCACAGCTATGCCGCGCTCTACGGCATCCCGACCACCGGACTGCGCTTTTTCACCGTGTACGGACCCTGGGGGAGACCGGACATGGCGCTGTTCCTGTTCACCCGGGCGATTCTCGAGGGGCGCCCCATCGACGTCTTCAACTACGGCAAGATGCAGCGCGACTTCACCTACGTGGACGACATCGTCGAGGGGGTCTGCCAGGTGCTGGACCGGCCGCCGGCAGGAGATCCGACCTGGAACGGCGCCGACCCGGACCCCGGAATCAGCTTCGCCCCCTACCGTCTCTACAACATCGGCAACAACCAGCCGGTGGAACTTCTGCACATGATCGAGGTGCTCGAAAAGGCGCTCGGCAAGACGGCCTTAAAGAACCTGCTCCCGATCCAGTCCGGCGACGTCCCGGTGACCTGCGCCGACGTCGACGACCTGATGCGGGACACGGGGTTCCGCCCGGCCACCAGCATCGAAGAGGGGATTCCCCGCTTCGTTGAGTGGTACCGCACCTACTATCAAGCCTGAAGGGTTGGACATGAAAGTCAGTGGTTTTACCTTTTTGAACGGGGCGGTCTCCCTGGGCTACCCCTTCCGCGAGTCGATCCGCTCGGCACTCCCCTTGTGCGACGAGTTCATCGTCGTGGTGGGGGACACCGAGGACGGCACCGCCGAGGCCGTGGCGGCGATGGGGGATCCCAGGATCAAGGTCTACCGGAGCAGCTGGAACCGCCTGGTGGGGAACTTCGTGCTCGCCCAGCAGACCAACGTCGCCTACTACAGCTGCACCGGCGACTGGGCCTTCTACATCCAGGGGGACGAGATCCTGCACGAGGAAGACCAGCAGCTCGTCATGGACCAGATGCGCAAGCACCTGGACAACCCCAAGGTGGAAGGGCTCGCCTTCGACTACGTCCATTTCTACGGCAACCACAACACCCAGGCCTGGAGCCCGCGCTGGTACCGCCGCGAGGTGCGCGTCTTCAAGAACAGCCTGCGGCTGGTCTTCCCGTCCGACGGGCTCTTCGCGGTCCTTTTGAAGACCAGCCGGCGCGCCCGCTACCTCAACGCGGTGGTGACCGGCGCCAAGATGTACCACTACGGCTGGGTGCGCAGCGATTCGCTCCAGCAGGGGGGGCAGACCAAGAAGGACGTCTACGAAAAGGTCGATCCCACTTCGCTGCGCCTTTTCACCGGGACCCACCCGAAGATCATCCAGCCCCTCTTGAAAAAAGAGGTAACCGGTCTCTTCGCGACCCAGCCGGGGTACCGGCTCACCTGGCGCGAGCGGCGCCACAAGTTACTCATGGTGCTGGAGGGGATCTTCGGCCTTGATTTCGCCAAGAACCATTTCCGCCGGGTGAAGGGGTGAACGTGACCGGTGACTCCAAGCTCTTCGTGATCGCCTCGCGCAGCGGGCGGATGGCCAACCGGCTGGTGCTCTTCGCGAACTTCCTCGCCTTTGCCGAGGAAAAGGGGCACCGGGTGGTGAACTTCAGCTTCCACTCCTATGCCGACTTTTTCGAGAGCACCCGCAAGGACGTCTTCTGCCAGTACCCGCCCCCCCGCGGCTCGAGCCTGCTGGATCTCCCCCCGGTGGCCGGGTTCCTCAAGAAGACCCGGCTCCCCTACCAGGCGGTGCGCGGGCTCACCTGGCTGAACCGAAAACTCCCGCTCGCGTCGGGAAGGGTGGCGACGCTCAAGGAAGAAGAGGGGGCCGAGGTCACCTGGCTCGATTCCCCCGCGGTCGGCGCGGCCTGCGGCGCGGCGCGCCTGGTGCTGGTGCAGGGGTGGCGCTTCCGCGCCCCGGAGTGGGTAGAGCGCCACGCCGGGGTGGTCCGGGACTACTTCCGGCCGGTCGCCGCCTTCGCGGAGGCCGCGGCACGCTCGGTCCAGGCGCTCAAGCGCGAGGCCGACCTGGTGGTCGGGGTGCACGTGCGCCACGGCGACTACCCGACCCTGAACGGCGGCCAGTTCTACTACCCCACCGCCCGCTATGCACAGTGGATGCACGAACTTGCCGAGCAGTTCCCGGGACAGCGGGTGGCCTTCCTGATCTGCAGCGACGAGCAGAGAAGCGCCGAGGAGTTCCCCGGCCTCGCGGTCGGTTTCGGACCCGGCACGCCGGTGGGGGATATGACGGCACTTTCCCAGTGCGACCTGATCCTGGGCCCCATGAGCACCTTCTCGCAGTGGAGCTCGTTTTACGGCAACAAGCCGCTTTTCCACCTCATGTCCCGCGACGACCGCGTCGAGCGGGAGCGCTTCACCGTCTCGTACCTGGCCGAGATCCCCTGATCCGGAACCGGGACGAGGCCCCTGTAACTCCGGGCCGGCACGCCCTTTAGGCCGCCCGTACACCGCCGGCGGCAGCCTCCTTTAAGGCTTCCGGCCGGACTCGAGCAATTGGAACCAACTACGCATGAACGATTTCTCCAAGGCGTCGACCGCGCCTGAAGGATGCCTCCCCGAAATAAAGGCCGTTGCCGGATTCCTGCTGCGCTACGGCGTCACCTGGCTGGTCTTCTTCCTGCTCTGCCGGATCGCCTTCGTGGGCTACCACTTCGACAAGCTGCACGGCCTGGACGCCGCGACGCTCGCCGGCATCTTCGGCTACGGCCTCTACATCGATCTCTCCAGCTCCTGCTACCTGGTGGCCGTCCCCTACCTGCTCTGGCTGGCGAACCGCTACTACCCGATCCCCAAAGCTGCGGCGGTGGCGAAGGTCTTCACCTGGTGCTGCTTCGTCTTGGCCGCCCTCATCACCGGCGGCGACCTGCAGTCCTACCAGGAGTACGGCGCCAAGCTAAACGCCATGACGGTCGCCTACCTGCGCTACCCCAAAGAGGCGCTCGCCTCGATCTCCTCGTCCCCCTTGCTGCTCCTCTTCGGCCTGGCCGGGCTCTTGGTAGTGGCAGGGGTACTTTTGCAGCGCGCCCTCTGCTCCGGCCTCTACGCCGAGCGCGGCGCCCGCGGCGTGCGCGCCGGCCTTTTCAGGGCCCTTTTCGGGATCCTCGGCGCCGGGTTCATCTTCCTCGGGATCCGCGGCAGCGTGGGGGTCGCCCCGATGAACCCGAGCTTCGTCTACTTCTCGAGCCACCAGTTCGCCAACCACGCGGCTTTGAACGCGAGCTGGAACCTTCTCTACGACTTCAAGTACTACCTGCGCCACAAGGGGAACAGCTTCGTCTACCTCCCCGAGGACGAGGTGAAGAGCCGGGTGGAACGGATACTGGGGCGCGGGGGCCCCAACGACACCGAAGAGGTACTCACCACCAAGCGCCCCAACATCGTCCTGTTCATCCTGGAGAGCTGGACCGCCGACCTGATCGGCTCCCTGGGGGGTGAGAAGGGGGTAACCCCGTTCTTCGACGAGCTCTCCCAAAACGGGGTGCTCTTCACCGATTTCTACGCCAACGGCTACCGCAGCTCCTACGGCATCGCCGCCGTGCTCTCCGGGTTCCCCTCTACCCCCGAGGGGAGCGTCTTGAACCACCCGCTCAAGATGGAGAGGCTCCCGACCCTGGGGGGGAGCCTGGCCCAGGCCGGCTACGCCACCCAGTTCCACTACGGCGGCGACGACCGCTTCGACGACATGCACGCCTTCTTCGTGCACTCCGGGTTCAAGAAGATCGTGAACCGCGACTCCTTCCGCAAGGAGGACATGAACTCGAAGTGGGGCGCCCAGGACCACGTGCTGTTCAAGCGGGTGATCGACGACCTCAGCGGCGAGCGGACCCCGTTTTTCAGCGCCATGTTCACCTTGAGCAGCCACGAACCGTTCGAGGTGCCGATGCAGCCGGTCTTCCCGGGGCGCGACGAGGCTTCCCTGTTCAAGAACGCCGTGCACTACACCGACCGCAGCCTGAAAGGGTTCTTCGAGATGGCGCGCAAGCAGAGCTGGTACGCCAACACCCTGTTCGTCTTCGTGGCCGACCACGGACACTCGCTCCCCTTGCACCGCAGCGACATCGTGCCGGAGCGCTACCACATCCCGCTGCTTTTGTACGGCGAGGTGGTGAAGCCCGCCTACCGCGGCGCGCGCCGCTCCGAGATCGGGGCGCAGTCCGACATCTCGGCAACCGTCCTGGCCCAGCTGGGGCTTGCGCACGACGGCTTTACCTGGAGTAACAACCTGTTCAACCGGCACCGCAACAACTACGCGTTCTACAACTCCTATACCGGGTTCGCCCTGCGCACCCCGGAGCAGACCACGGTCTTCGACAACGTCTCGCGCAAGGTGGTGCTCAGGGCCGGGGCCGAGCTTTCCGAAGCCCGCCAGGCCGAGACGCTCAAGGACGCGCAGGCCTACATGCAGTACCTCTACAGCCGCTACGCGGGGCTTTGAGAGCATCCGGGAAGCGCCGGCCGCACCCCGCACCGAAAGGACCGAACCGATGAAGAAAAGATACGAGCCGTTGGACATCTCGGGTGTCAGCACCTACCCCATCGCCGAGCGCAAGAACAAGGTCTCGGTGGCCCACGATTTCGCCAAGCCGGTCAAGGCCGGGATGAGTGTCGCGGACCTTTTGGCCGCGCTCCCCAAGCAGCTCGGCTCCCAGGCCCTCAACAAGGTGATCGACGCGGTGGTCGCCGCGCGGCGCAAGGGGAAACCGGTGGTGCTCGCCATGGGGGGGCACGTGATCAAGTGCGGGCTGCAGCCGGTGTTGCGCTCGCTCATCGAGGCGGACGTCATCACCGCGGTGGCCTTGAACGGCGCCGGCTCCATCCACGATTTCGAGATCGCCCTCATCGGTGCGACCAGCGAGGACGTGGGTGCCGTCCTGCACGCCGGCACCTTCGGCATGGCCGAGGAGACCGGCTTCCAGATCAACGCGGCCATCAAGGCGGGGGTCGAAAAGGGGCTGGGCTACGGCGAATCCATCGGCCGGATGATCAACGAGCGCGAGCTCCCCTTCAGAGGCGAAAGCCTCCAGGCGCTCTGCGCCGAGCGCGGCATCCCGGTGACCGTGCACGTCGCGGTCGGGACCGACATCACCCATCAGCATCCCACGGCGGACGGTGCCGTCATCGGCCAGGCGAGCTACACCGATTTCCGGATCCTCACCTCCGTGGTCTCCGAGTTGGGCGACGGCGGGGTGTACCTGAACATCGGCAGCGCCGTGCTGCTTCCCGAGGTGTTTTTGAAGGCGCTCTCCATCGCCCAGAACCTGGGGCACCACGTCGATCACTTCACCACCGCGAACTTCGATATGCAGCAGCACTACCGGCCGCTCACCAACGTGGTGAAGCGCCCGACCTCCGGGAAGAGCCACGGTTACACGATAACCGGCCACCACGAGATCATGCTGCCGTTTTTGGCAGCTGGGGTGCTGGACAGGCTTTGAGCGGCCGTTCTAGGTTCTCCGTTCTAGGTTCTATGTTAGAATCGAGGCACTTCTCTTTGGGAGGGTGTTTTGAAGATAACCCGGTTCGAAGACGTGGAATCTTGGAAAGAGGCAAGGCTCCTGGTGCGCGATGTTTATAAGGTGCTCTCCCGGTGCCATGACTTTGGCTATCGCGACCAAATGCAGCGTGCGGCTGTATCTGTCATGTCCAATATTGCTGAAGGATTTGACAGGGGGAGCAATAAGGAGTTCGTGCAGTTTCTCGTGATATCTCGAGGATCCCTTTCTGAAGTAACGAGCTTGATCTACGCAGGGCTCGATGTCGGGCATGTGGACCAAACTGCTTTCAATACGATCATAACCCGTTGCACGAAGATAACGAACCTTCTGGATGGCTTTATCCGTTACCTAAAGCACCCGGGTAACCCTAAACCTAGAGCCTACCCAGAAGGAAGGGTCTGAAGGGTTCTTTTTGGTTACAACATAGAACCTAGAACGTAGAACATAGAACGATTTTCCGAGGTTTCCGTGGAACGCAGAGAAGTAGAATCATTTTTCGAAAGAGCGGCGCAGGTGCGCGTCCTGGTTTTGGGCGACCTGATGCTGGACGAGTACCTGTGGGGGAGGGCGGAGCGCATCTCGCCGGAGGCCCCGGTCCAGGTGGTCGAGGTGGTGCGCGAGGACCTGCGCCTGGGAGGCGCCGGAAACGTGGTGCACAACCTGGTGGCCTTGGGGGCTAGGGTCTCCATCTGCTCGGTCATCGGCGCCGACCCAAACGGTGCGGTGCTGCGCCAGGCCCTCCAGGAACAGGGGGTGGAATTGGCGGGCCTGTTCGAGGAGGCCGAGCGCAAGACCAGCAAGAAGACCCGGGTCATCGCCGCCAACCAGCAGATCGTCAGGATCGACCGGGAAAGCCGCAGCGAGGTGACCGAGCACAGCCAAAAGGCGATGCTCGCCTATCTCGAGGCGAACGCCCCCGGCTTCAACGTCATCGTGGTCTCGGACTACCTCAAAGGCGTGCTCACCCCGGAGGTCCTGGCTGCGGTCTGCCGGACCGGGCGAGAGCTCGGGACCCCGGTGGTGGTCGACCCGAAGGGGAGCGACTACGTAAAGTACCGCGGCGCCACCCTGCTCACCCCGAACCGCAAGGAGGCGGAGATCGCCTCGGGAGTCGCCATCGTGGACCAGCAGAGCCTGGAAACCGCCGCGGCGCGGCTTTTGGGCTCCCTGGAACTGGACGCGCTCCTTATCACCCGCTCCGAGGCGGGGATGTCGCTGTTCCGCAGCGAGCTTCCCGCCGTGCACATCCCGACGGTGGCGCGCGAGGTCTACGACGTGACCGGGGCCGGCGACACGGTGATCTCGGTCCTCTCGCTGGGGCTCGCCTGCGGCCTCAAACTCCCGGAAGCCGCCTGGGTCGCCAACGTGGCGGCGGGGATCGCGGTGGGGAAACTGGGGACCTCGGTGGTGCTCCCCCAGGAGATCGTGGCCGAGGTCGGGCACAGCCAGAAGGACGCCGACGCCAAGATCAAGAACCTCGACGTCCTGTCCCACCTGGTCGCCGGCGAACGTGCCCGGGGCAAGAGGGTGGTCTTCACCAACGGCTGTTTCGACCTTTTGCACGTGGGGCACGTGAAGTACCTGCAGAAGGCCCGCCAGTTCGGGGACCTGCTGGTGGTGGGGCTCAACTCCGACGCCTCGGTCAGGCGACTCAAGGGTGAGCGCCGGCCGCTCATCGAGGAGTCCGAGCGGGCGCACATCTTGGCCGCGCTCGACTGCATCGACTTCGTGGTCCTCTTCGACGAGGACACCCCGGTGCGGGTGATCGAGGCGGTCCAGCCCGACGTCCTGGTAAAGGGGGGCGATTATTCCCTCGACCAGGTGGTCGGGCGCGAGATCGTCGAGGCCCGCGGCGGGAGGGTCGAGCTGGTCCAGTTCGTGGACGGCAGGTCCACCAGCCGCATCATCGAGAAAATTTTGGCCTCTTACTGAGGCTTGTCTCCCGATCCGGCTTGCGTTGGAGGCCCCGGTCGGGTAGTTTATTAATTTGAAAATTCCAGTTTTTGGAGGACCCATGAAAAAGGCATTTATTACCGGCATCACCGGACAGGACGGATCCTACCTCACGGAACTGCTCCTCTCGAAGGGGTACGAGGTCCACGGCATGATCCGCCGCTCCTCGTCCTTCAACACGGGCCGGATCAACC
Organism: Geomonas silvestris; assembly: GCF_014193515.1. Lineage (GTDB taxonomy): Bacteria > Desulfobacterota > Desulfuromonadia > Geobacterales > Geobacteraceae > Geomonas > Geomonas silvestris. The sequence goes on from NZ_BLXX01000016.1 coordinate 57,048, forward strand.
ACATCTACCGCGACCCGCACGAGGCGGACACCAGGCTCTTCCTGCACTACGGCGACCTTAACGACGCAAGCTCCATCAACCGCCTGCTGCGCGAGATCCGCCCGGAGGAGATCTACAACCTGGGCGCCCAGAGCCACGTCCGCGTCTCGTTCGACGTCCCGGAGTACACCGCCGAGATCGACGCTCTGGGTGCGGTGCGCATCCTCGAGGGGATCCAGGAGACCGGTCTCGATACCCGTTTCTACCAGGCCTCCTCCTCGGAGCTCTACGGCAAGGTGGTGGAGACCCCCCAGAAGGAGACCACCCCCTTCTACCCGCGCTCCCCGTACGCCTGCGCCAAGGCCTACGCCTTTTACATCACGCTCAACTACCGCGAGAGCTACAACATGTTCGCCTGCAACGGGATCCTCTTCAACCACGAGTCCCCCCGCCGCGGCGAGACCTTCGTGACCCGCAAGATCACCCGAGCCGCCGCCCGCATCAAGCTGGGGCTGCAGGACTGCCTCTACCTGGGGAACCTGGACGCCAAGCGCGACTGGGGTTTCGCCGGCGACTACGTGGAGGCGATGTGGCGCATGCTGCAGGCCGACAAGGCCGACGACTACGTGGTGGCCACCGGCGAGACCCACAGTGTGCGCGAGTTTGCCGAGCTGGTCTTCGCACGTCTTGGGATGCCGCTTGAGTGGCAGGGGCACGGCGAGGCCGAGAAGGGGATCGACAGCGCCTCCGGGAAGACCGTCATCGAGATCGACCCGCGCTACTTCCGTCCGGCCGAGGTGGACCTCCTCTTGGGTGACCCCGCCAAGGCGCGCCGCGAGCTGGGCTGGGAGGTGAAGACCAGTTTTCCTCAACTGGTCGAGATGATGACCGACGCCGACTTCAAACTTGCCGAGCGCGAACTGCGCGCCAAGGGTTAACCGACGCGGGCGGGCTGCCACCTTGGCAGCCCGCCCCTTTTTTTTCGGCGCCTCCCCGGCCGCTACTCCTCCCTCCCGGACCCCCTCTTTTTTCGCAACTCACTGTTTTAAACCGTAAAACAATGCTGTGTTTACGCCCTTTTACAATCTCTGTGCCAAACTCCCCCATTTTAATAAAATAGGCTTTACACCCATTTTTTATGATGCTATACTTTGGTCCGAAATCATGCATAAACTCAATAATATCAGGCGATTTCTCGTCACACTGGCATCAATTGTCACCCTTTGCGTGGTAGGCACCATCGCGTACCGGATGCACCAGGAAGGAGCGCCCTCACGCAAGGTCCCCAAACTTCCTCTCAAGGTAGATGTTTCCCTGCAGCGGGTCCATTACACCGAGACGAAAAAAGGGGTCAAGCGTTGGGACCTCTCGGCAGACCGGGCGGAATACAACAAGGAAAGCGACTCCACCACCCTGACCGGGGTGAAGCTGGTGGTGGCGGGGAGCCGTTCCACCGGCGATCTCGAGGTGACCGCGGAGCGGGCCGAGTACCGCAACGCCACCCGCGACGTCACCCTCTCCGGCAAGGTGCTCGGGCGCAGCGCCTCGGGGCTCGAGTTCTCCACCTCGCGGATCACCTACCTCGCGGCCAAGTCGCAGCTGGAGACGGACCAGCCGGTGCAATTCAAGGATGGCGGTTTTGAACTCAAGGGGATCGGGATGGAGTTTCAGACCCAGACACGGAGGTTGAAGGTGATGAAGGACGTAAGCGCGGTGTACCGGCCGCAGGGGGTACGCTGATGCGCGGGTTCCTTCCGCTTTTCCTGCTTCTTTTCCTGGTTGCCACGGTGCAGGCCGCGCCGGTTGCCAGCCGGGAGCCATTAACAATCAAGTCGGACACGCTGCGCGCCGATAACGACAAGAAGAATGCGACCTTCGAAGGGAAGGTGGTGGCGCGCCAGGGGGATCTCACCCTGTACGCCGACCGCCTGGTGATCAGCTACTCGGGGGACGGCAAGGACCTAAGCCGCGCCGAGGCCTTCGGCAACGTCCGGATCCTGCAGGGGGCCCGGCAGGCGAGCGGCGCCCACGCGGTGTACGAGCCCAAGCAGGCGCGTATCATCCTGGACGGTGCGCCCAAGGTGACCCAGGGCGGCGACGTCATCACCGGCAAGGTGATCACCTACTACGTCAACGAACAGCGCAGCGAGGTGACCGGCGGTCCCGGCGAGCGCGTGAACGCCGTGATCCATCCCGGCGGGGGGAAAGATGTCAAACCGTAGCACCCTGAGCACCAGGGGGCTCGCCAAGGGGTTCAACCGGCGCATGGTGGTAAACGGGGTGGACATCTCCGTGAGCTCCGGCGAGGTGGTGGGGCTCTTGGGGCCCAACGGCGCCGGCAAGACCACCACCTTCTACATGGTGGTTGGGCTCGCCAGGCCGGACCGGGGGGAGGTCTTCCTGGACGGCGACCCGATCACCGAACTCCCGATGTACCTGAGGGCCCGGCGCGGCATCAGCTACCTGCCGCAGGAACCCTCGGTGTTTAGGCGCCTCACGGTGCGGGAGAACCTTCTGGCGGTGCTGGAGACCATGCCGCTGCCGCAGATGAGAAGGCGCGAGCGGGTCGAGGAGCTCTTGAGCGAGTTCCGCATCGAGCACATCGCGGGAAGCCGCGGCTTCGCCCTCTCCGGTGGGGAGAGGCGCCGCGTGGAGATCGCCCGGGCGCTCGCCACGGACCCCGCCTTCATCCTCCTGGACGAGCCCTTCGCGGGGATCGACCCGATCGCGGTGATCGACATCCAGAACATCATCACCGAGTTGAAGGAGCGCGGTCTCGGGGTTTTGATCTCGGACCACAACGTGAGGGAGACCCTGGGGGTCTGCGACAAGGCCTACATCATGAGTGCCGGCGAGGTACTCGAGTGCGGCGACCCGGTGCAGATCTCCCAGAGCAAGAAGGCCCGCGAGATCTACCTGGGGGACAAGTTCCGCCTCTAGAAAAACCGGCAGCCGCAGCGGTTGCCGAATAAAGCACCAGCGTTTCCGTGCACATGAACCCCTTTCGGTGTATTCTTGGCTTGAGGGGGACATTCCAATGAGACTGCCTAGCCAGGCAGTTGCAGAGTTCACCGCAGAATTCAGTAGGGTTTCGAAGAGGATTTATGGCTATTGAGATGCGCCAGCAGATGAAGATGAGTCAGCAACTGGTGATGACCCCCCAGTTGCAGCAGGCGATAAAGCTTCTCCAGCTCTCCCGCTTGGAGCTGCAAGACGTCGTGCGCCAGGAACTGGAAGAGAACCCGATCCTGGACGAGGTGATCGAGCAGGAAGAGGTCCGGGAGCCCGAACAGCTGGAACTGCGGGAGCGGGAGGTGGAGCCCGAGAGCCCGACCTCCGATTTCCAGGAGGTGCGCACCGGTGAGGAGACCCGGGAGGCCGACTGGGATTCCTACATCGACGGCTACAACTACAGCTCCGGCGAGCAGTACTACGACGACGAAGACCGCCCCTCGTTCGAAAACCTGTTGACCAAAAAATCCACCCTGGGCGACCACCTGCTCTGGCAGCTGAGCCTCACCCGGTTCACCGAGCAGGAGATGGTGCTCGGGGCCGAGATCATCGGCAACATCGACGAGGACGGCTACCTGCGCGCCACCCTCTCGGACGTGGCCGACGCCTGCGTGCAGACGTCCCCCTTCCAGGAAGAAGCCCTGGAGTGGGCGGGGCTCTCCGCCGAGGCCGATGCCGCCCAGAAGGAGGAGGCGAGCCACGGCTTCGCCGAGACCGTGCTGGTCCCCTTGGCCGAGCAGGTGCTGAAGCGCATCCAGGAGTTCGACCCGGTGGGCGTCGCCGCGCGCGACCTGCGCGAATGCCTGCTTTTGCAGGTGGCGAGCCTGGGGATGGGCGGGAGCATCGTCGAGGCGCTTTTGCGCGACCACCTGAAGGATCTCGAGGGGCGCCGCTACAAGCAGGCCGCCAAGGTGCTCGGTGTCGAGGTGGAGGACATCCTGGCCGCCTCGAAGATCATCGCCGAGCTCGATCCCAAGCCGGGGCGGGTCTACGGCTCCGACGACGTGCAGTACATCTCCGCGGACATCTTCGTTCACAAGGTGGGCGACGAGTACGTGGTGATGCTGAACGACGAGGGGATGCCCAACCTGAGGATCAACCCGCTCTACGCGCCGGACACCAAGGCGAGCCGCCCGGTCGACAAGAAGTGCGAGGAGTACATCGGCGAGAAGATGCGCTCGGCGATCTGGCTTATCAAGAGCATCCAGCAGCGCCAGCGCACCATCTTCAAGGTGGCGAAAAGCCTCGTTAAGTTCCAGCGCGACTTTTTGGACCGCGGCATCGAGTACCTAAAGCCCCTGGTCCTGCGCGACATCGCCGAGGACATCGGCATGCACGAGTCGACCATCAGCCGCGTCACCACCGCGAAGTACATGCAGACCCCGCAGGGGCTCTTCGAGCTCAAGTACTTCTTCAACTCGGGGATCTCCACCGGCGAGGGCGATTTCATCGCCTCGGAGAGCGTGAAGAGCAAGATCAAGGAGCTGGTCGACGCGGAGGACCCCAAGCGTCCCTACTCGGACCAGCGCCTGGCCGAGATGCTCTCCACCCACAACATCGTCATCGCGCGGCGCACCGTCACCAAGTACCGCGAAATGCTCCGCATCGGTTCGTCCTCGGAGCGCAAGAAGCATTTCTAAACGTCCGTCCCCGCCTGGCCATGGGCGGAAGCCGGCGTGTATTACAATAAAGGGAGGTACCAAGTCATGCAGATAACGACGACATTTAGGCACATGGAAGCAAGCGAGGCCCTGAAGAGCTACGCTGAAGAGAAGCTGGAGAAAGTCAAGAAGTACATCGACGAGCCGATTGTCGTCCAGGTTTTCCTTACCGTCGAGAAGATCCGTCACATGGCCGAGGTGACTATCACCGCTAAGGGGATCACCATCAAGGCCGCCGAGGAAACCAACGACATGTACGCCTCGCTGGACGCGGTTTCCGACAAGATCGAGCGTCAGCTGCGCCGTTTCAAGGAGCGCATCAAAGCCCACAAACCTGCCTCGGATGCACGCGAGCGCCAGGTGCAGAAATCGATCGTGGAGGCCCAGAGCATCGAGGAGGCGAGCGCCGCCCCGGTGGTCATCAAGACCAAGAGCTTCTCGATGAAGCCGATGAGCGTGGAAGAGGCCGTCATGCAGATGGAACTGCTGCACAAGGACTTCCTGGTCTACACCGAGTCTTCGACCGAAACCATCAACGTGGTGTACCGTCGCAAAGACGGCAACTACGGCCTGATCGCACCGGAAAACGTATAAAGGCAACAGACGTTTAACACCAGTTCTACGTTCTACGTTCTACGTTGAAACCCAATGGGTCACGCGTAGGGCGTAGGGCGTAGAGCCGCTAACCTACAACCCGTTCTACGTTCTGTGATCTACGTTAGCTACCACCGAGTCGGGGTTAACGTAGAACCTAGAACGTAGAACCGCTTCTTGTGCGGGGAAAGGTCGGTAGTGCAGTGAACAGCATGAGCCTCAGCATCAAGGACCTTCTCGAGGACAAGGCCTACGGGCTTGACCTCAAGCTCATCGGCGGGACGGCCGGTCTCTCCAACCGCCTCTACAGTTCCCGTATCCAGAAACCGGGCCTCGCGCTCACCGGGTACACCGAGCACCTGCATCCGGACCGGGTCCAGGTACTGGGCAACACCGAGATCTCCTACCTACGACAGATTCCCGACGCGCTCGGGCGCAAGCACATCGAGACCCTGTGCAGTTTCCCGATCGCCTGCTTCATCGTCACCAAGGGGCTTGATCCTCCCGAGTTTCTGAAGACCTCGGCAGAAGGGGCGGGGATTCCTCTTTTGGTGTCGCACCACCAGTCGTCCACCTTCATCTCCCTCGTCACCAAGTTCCTGGAAGAGAGCCTGCTCCCCTCGACCCACATCCACGGCGTGCTGGTGGACGTCTTGGGCGTGGGGGTGTTGCTGCTCGGCAAAAGCGGCATCGGCAAGAGCGAGTGCGCCCTGGACCTGGTGATCCGCGGGCACCGGCTGGTGGCGGACGACATCATCCACATCAAGAAGAAGATGCCCGCGGCCCTGGTAGGGCAGGCGGGAGAATCGATCCAGCACCACATGGAGATCCGCGGGCTGGGGATCATCAACATCAAGGACCTCTACGGGGTCTCCTCGATCCGAGAGAAGAAGATCATCGACCTGGTGCTGGAACTCATGGAGTGGGACGCGAACCAGGAGTACGACCGCCTGGGGATCGACGAGCAGGTGAAGACCATCCTGGGCGTGGACCTGCCGCACCTCCAGGTGCCGGTGCGCCCGGGGAGAAACCTCACCTCCATCATCGAGGTGGCCGCCCGCAACTTCCTGTTGAAGGGGATGGGGTACCACTCTGCGAAGGAGTTCCACGAAAAGCTTCTGGCGCGCCTCGAGGTGCGGCCCCTGGGCAACGAGGTGGAGTGAGATGCGCATCGTGATCATCACCGGGCTCTCCGGCTCGGGCAAGTCGACCGCGGTACGCGCCCTGGAGGACGAAGGGTTCTTCTGCCTGGACAACCTCCCGGTCTCGCTGGTCTCCACCTTCATCGACCTGGTGGAACACTCGCGCGAGGACATAAAGGACGTGGCGCTCGTCATGGACATTCGCGGCCGCGACTTCATGAAAGGGTACGACGAGGTGTTCAGGAACCTGACCCAGACCGGCCACATCCTGAAGATCTTCTTCTTCGACGCGAGCGACGAGGTGTTGATCCGCCGCTTCTCGGAGACCAGGCGCCGGCACCCGGCCCTGGACGGCGGCACGGTCCCCGAGGGGATCAGCTTCGAGCGCGACCAGCTGGCGGGGCTGCGGCGCATCGCCACCGCGATCATCGACACCTCGGAGATGAACGTGCACCGGCTGAAGGAGGTGGTGATCTCCAGCATCAAGGGGAGCGAGAGCGCCCTCGAGATGCAGGTGAACCTGCAGTCCTTCGGCTTTCGCTACGGGATCCCCCTGGAGAGCGACCTGGTCATGGACGTCCGCTTTCTCCCCAACCCCTACTTCGTCCCGGCGCTGCGCCCGTTCTCGGGGCTCGAGCAGGAGGTGCGCGACTACGTCCTGGGCCAGAAGGAGACCGAGGTCTTCCTGGAGCGCTTCCGGGGGCTTTTGGAGCACCTGCTCCCCGGTTACCGGCGGGAGGGTAAATCCTACCTTTCCGTCTCGATTGGCTGTACCGGCGGCCGGCACCGCTCGGTCGCCATCGCTGAAGAGCTGTATCAGTATTTCAAGCAGAGAAACGTGAATATCAAGATTACCCACAGGGATATCGACAAGGGGCTGGGATGATAGGACTGGTTGTAGTGGCGCACGCGGGGGTGGCAGCCGAGCTGCTCGCCGCGGCGGAGATGATCGTCGGGAAACTTGAGCTGGCGGAGACGGTGGGGATCGCACCCGACGCCCAGGCGGCAACCGTGATGGCTTCCATCAAAGAGGCGGTGGCCCGGGTCTCCGGCGCCGGCGCCATCATCATGACCGACATGTTCGGCGGCACGCCGTCCAACATGAGTCTCTCCTTCCTCGAGGAGGGGAGGGTCGAGGTCTTGACCGGGGTGAACCTCCCGATGCTGATCCGGTTCACCCAGGACCGCAACCGGCTGGCAGTGGGTGAGTTGGCCCTCAAGCTCAAGGAGAGCGGCCGCGAGGGGATCTCGGTGGCCGGCGACTACCTGAAAAAATAGCGGCCGGGGGCGGTGTGCCGTCCCCTGAGCCTAAGGGAATAAGAAGAGAGGCCTATGAATCAAGGTGAATTTGTGATACCCAACAAGCTCGGGTTGCACGCCCGGGCCAGTGCCCTTCTGGTGAAGACCGCGAGCCGCTTCGGCTCCGATATCAAGATCGAGCGCGAGGGTGTCGAGGTGAACGGCAAGAGCATCATGGGGATCATGATGCTGGCGGCCGGCAAGGGGAGCATGGTGACGTTGAAGGTCGAGGGCCCGGATGAAGCGGAGGCCTTCGAGGCAATCGGGGAACTGATCCGCAATGGATTTGGTGAAGAGTGAAACCAGACAATTTCAGGGGATAGGCGCCTCGGCCGGCATCGCGATCGGCCAGGTCCGCATCACCGAACGGCGCCGGGTGATCGTCACCGAGTACTCGGTTTCCGCCGACGGCATCCCCGCCGAGCGCTACCGGCTGCGCAAGGCGCTGGACCGCACCAAGGAGGAGCTCGCAGCCCTTAGGGAGCAGCTCTCCGAGACCCACGGCCCCGAGCACCTGTGCGTGATCGACGCGCACCTGCTTTTGCTCGACGACAACATGCTGATCAGCGAGACCACCGGCTACATCGAGCGGCTGGGGATCAACGCCGAGGGGGCGCTCAAGCGGACCATGAGCCGCTTCAAGACCTTCTTCGACGCGGTGGACGACGAGTACCTGCGCGAGCGCGGCAACGACATCGAGGTGGTGGTCGAGCGGGTACTGCGCACTATGGTGGGCGAGAAACAGGAATCTCTGGACCAGATCGAGGGGAAGGCGATAGTCGTGGCCCACGAGCTCTCGCCGGCCGACATCCTGCAGATCGACAAGGAGAAGGTGGTCGGCGTCGTCACCGACCTGGGGGGGAAGACCTCGCACTCCTCCATCCTGGCCCGCGCCTTCGAGATTCCCGCGGTGGTCGGTGTCGAGCGGATCACCAGCGAGGTGAGCGACGGCGACACCGTGATCATCGACGGAGCCACCGGCGCGGTGATCGTGAACCCGGACCCCGAGGTGTTCCGGAACTACCTGCAGCGCAAGCAGCGCTACGAGTACGTCGAGCGGGAACTCCTGAAACTGAAGGACCTGCCGGCCCAGAGCCTGGACGGACACCGAATCCACCTCAAGGGGAACATCGAGTTCGTGGAGGAGGTCTCCGCCATCAACAAGCACGGCGGCGAAGGGATCGGCCTGTACCGTACCGAGATGCTCTTCTTCAACCGCGCCAGTTTTCCGGACGAGGAGGAGCAGTACCAGGCCTATGCGGCCATCGTCCAGGCCATGGCTCCGAGGCCGGTCACCATCAGGACGCTCGACGTGGGAGGCGACAAGTGTGTCACCGACCCGTGTCTCACTGACGAGATGAACCCGGCCCTGGGGGTGCGCGCCATCCGGCTCTCGCTGCGCCAGCCCAAGGCGTTCAAGGCCCAGCTCCGTGCCATCCTGCGCGCGAGCGCCCTGGGACCGGTGCAGCTCTTCTTCCCGATGGTTTCGGGCGTTGCCGAAGTGAGGCAGGCGAAGGCGCTTCTCGAGGAGGCCAAGGCCGAACTGCGCGGGAAACATCCTTTCGACGAGGCGATCCAGGTGGGGATCATGATCGAGATCCCTGCCGCGGTGGTGATCGCCGACTTGCTGGCAGCCGAGGTGGATTTCTTCAGCATCGGCACCAACGATCTGATCCAGTACACCCTGGCCATCGACCGGACCAACGAACATCTCTCTTCGCTCTACGAGCCGTTGCACCCTGCGGTGTTGCGCTCTCTCAAACAGGTGGTGGACGCGGCGCACCGTGCCGGCATCAAGGCCCACATCTGCGGCGAGATGGCGGGGGATCCCGAGTACCTCCCCTTCCTGCTCGGGATGGGTTTCGACGAGCTCTCCATGAACCCGGTCTCCATCCCGCGGGTCAAGAAGATCCTGCGGCGCTGCACCATGGCCGAGGCCAAGCAGGTAGCGGACCGGATGGTGACCTTTGCCACCGCAGCCGAGGCGGATAGTTATCTGAAGAGCGAGATTGCTGCGAGGTTCTCGGAAAGTTTCGACTGAGTCGGGAGAGGTACCGTACGGAAAGGTGTGCAGGGGCGAACCAGTGGTTCGCCCTTTTTTTGTGGCGCGAGATTTTGAATCGCATCCGAGGACTTCTCAATCGCTTTGGGGAGGTTTCCAATCGCTCTTGAGAAGCTCCTAACCGCTCTTGAGAGGCTCCCAGCCGCTCTTGAGAGGCTCCCAACCGCTCTTGAGAGGCTCCCAATCGCTCTTGAGAGGCTCCCAATCGCTCTTGAGAGGCTCCCAATCGCTCTTGAGAAGCTCTCAACCGCGGGCCTGTAAAATCCTTTGTGTAAATGGCCATTTTCGGTTAGAACCCACTCGATAGGAGGGAGCCGATGGCCAGTGTAGATGAATTGCTTGATGCTTTGATTAAGGACTGCAAGAAACCAGAAGACAT
>NZ_BLXX01000017.1 GCF_014193515.1 Geomonas silvestris
GTGAAAAGATCAAAAAGAGCCGTTGGCTTCAGCATTCAGCCAAGCCACTGGAAGGCCATCCTTCGAGAGGACGGGAAACCTACGCTTTCCCCTTGACATTACTCATCATGGATGTCCCCCCTTTTGCAAAGTGGGGGACGTGAGGGCGCTGGGATGTGCTAAAGGGGAACTTCATCCGCGCTTCACTTGGTATCCGAAATTTGGCGGAAGCGGGGAGGGTCGGCCCTGCTTTGGAGGTAACTAGATCAGCACCTTGCGCCAGACCTCTACCACGGTGCCGATGGTGCGGGTGCCCTCGTCGGGGCGAAACGGCGCGTAGGCCGGGTTGTCCGGAGCCAGGAAAACCTCGCCGTCCTTGAGCCGGAACCTTCTGAGGATCGGATCGCCCCAACGGTTGTTCACCAGGATGATGTCCCCGCTCTTTCTCTCCAACTCGGGATTGAAGATCACCAAGTCGCCGTCTTTTATGGTCGGTGCCATGAAGTCGCCATAGCAGACGATGGCATAGCATCCTGCCGGGAGGTTCGGAACCGAGATGAAATCCCCCCGGTGATTTCGGGGCAGCGGCAGCTCCTCCGGGATCACCTCGAGCAAGGGCGCCTGAGCTCCCGCAGGGGCGGCAGTCGCCGCCGCCTGGAAGGTGTCGCCGGCCCCCTGCATAAGCCAGTCGCGGTTGATGCCGAAGGTATGGGTGAGTGCGATCAGCAGGGTGTCCGACGGGACTTTGCGACCGGTTTCGATGCCGCTTAAGAAGCCCTGCACGATGCCCAGCGAACCGGCAAAATCCTTCTGGGTCAGACCCAAGGCGAGCCGCGCCTTGCGGATCCGCTCTCCCAAATCTGGCATGTATTCCTGAGATATCATGTTATCACCTGGAGATAAAATGGTATTGCTCTTGACATGATGCTGCGAACTGGTATAGTGCAGCAATATCGGGAAGCTGTCGTAAATATAACGCGACGTCAATGTAACAGCTTTATTCTTCTTGTGCAATAAAAAATTTCTGAGAGATAGCTACCGGAGAGAAGGGGGTGGGTATGGCAGGGACACATCACCGTCTGTATGAAATAACGCAGCAGGTGCAGGGGGACCCGCTGGGCAACGCACTGATGGACGAGGTGCTCACCACCTGCTTCGATTTCACCCTCGGCAACCGCCAGGCCCTGGAGCGACTGATGCGCGCCCTGACCCGCTTCAACCAGCACCTGGCAAGCTATGATGCCCCCATTGCCTCGGGTCTTTTCCAGGGAACGCCGCAGGAAGTCTCGCGCTGGGCCGAACAGTTGATGGACGAGATCCTGGAGCACGGCGCCCACTCCTGAACTATTATCCTAAGGCGCGCGGACGCCCGGTCCTCCGGATGCCGCGCGCCCCTTTCCCGCAGCCCCCTCCTCACTGCAGTACCTCCCGGCAGTCGTGGCTCCCCGTCTCAAGACGTATTCCCTGCCTCTGTCTCGCCTCGGTTGCATCTATCTCTCTCCCCGAGAAACTCGCCGGCAACTGCTCTTTTCCATGCCGCGGATCGCGACCGCCTTCCGGTGCGGGGTGGTCCCGGTTCATGAGTAATAGGATTGCTTTTTTCCCGACAAATTGTATATAGTGGCCCGATAGCCTTAACCAAAGGATGGAGCTATGGTACGAACCATTTTGACTTACCCGAACCCGGAGCTTAAGAAGCGTTCCAACCCGGTGACGGTCATTACCGACAAGACCCGCGAACTGGTACGCGACATGGCCGACACCATGTACGACGCCCCCGGTGTCGGGCTCGCCGCCCCCCAGATCGGGGTGCACCAGCGCATCGTCGTGATCGACGTCTCGGAGAAGAACGAGGCGCCCAACCTGATCGTCGCCATCAACCCGGAGATCGTGCACGGCGAAGGCGAGGAGTACGAGGAAGAGGGGTGCCTGTCGGTCCCCAAGTACTCCGCGAACGTACGCCGGCACGCCCGCGTGGTGGTGAAGGCTCTGAACCTCGAGGGTGAGGAACAGACCTTCAAGGCCGACGGCCTGCTCGCCATCGCCTTCCAGCACGAGATCGACCACCTGGACGGCATCCTCTTCATCGACCACCTCTCTCCGCTGAAACGCGGTATTTTTCGCAAGCGCTACCTGAGAGCCCAGGAAGACGCCCGGGAGCTTCATTGATGACAGGACTGCGCATCGTTTTCATGGGCACCCCCCAGTTCGCCTGCCCGACCCTGAAAACACTCATCGACCGCGGTGAAAACGTGGTGGCGGTGGTCACCCAGCCGGACCGCCCCAAGGGGCGCGGTCAGCAGACCCTGCCGCCGCCGGTCAAGGAACTCGCGGTAGCCCACGGCATCCCGGTACTGCAGCCGGTCAAGGTGCGCCACCCGGAGGCCATCGAGGAGATCCGGGCGCTCAAACCCGACCTGATCGTGGTGGTCGCCTTCGGGCAGATCCTCCCCAAGGCGCTTTTGGACATCCCCGGCAAGGGGTGCATCAACGTGCACGCCTCGCTGCTGCCGCGCTACCGCGGCGCTGCACCGCTTAACTGGTGCATCATCAACGGCGAGACCGAGAGCGGCGTCACCACCATGCTCATGGACGTGGGGCTCGACACCGGAGACATGCTCCTCAAGGCAGTCACCCCGATCGACCCGGACGAGGACACCTCGAGCCTGCATGACTGCCTCTCGGTGCTCGGCGCCGAGCTTCTGGCCCAGACCATCGACCTGGCCGCCAAGGACATGCTCGAGCCGGAGAAGCAGGACGACGCGCTCACCTGCTACGCTCCCATGATGAAGAAGGAAGACGGGCTGATCGACTGGACCCGGGAAGCCGCCGCCATCAAGAACCAGGTGCGCGGCATGACCCCCTGGCCGGGTGCCTTCAGCTACCTGGACGACAAACTCCTCAAGGTGTACCGGGTGCAAAGCGCCCAGGGCGCAGGCCGGCCCGGCGAGGTGCTCGCTGCGAGCCGCGACGGCATCGAGGTCGCCTGCGGTACCGGAAGTATCGTCATTTACGAATTGCAGCTGGAAGGCAAGAAACGTCTTCCGGCCGCCGAGTTCCTGGCCGGGTGCAAGCTCGAGCCGGGAACCCTGATTGGCAAGAAGGGGCTCCCCGTTGGTTAATAAGAAAGACAAAGCACAGCAGCCTCCCAAGAAGCGGCTCTTCGTCGCCCTGATGGGCTTCACCTGCTTCTTGGTCGTCGGCATCATCTACCTGAGCTGGTGGATCCCCACCAAGGGACTCGCCAACATCCACCCGGACCTGCCGCGCCTGATCGGCATGATCTTCGGCATCCTCTCCGGGGTGGCCCTGCTCGGTACCCTGCTCCTGGTGCTCACCACCGCCTTTGGCAAGGACATCCTCTTCACCAAGTTCATGCGCGGGGTGGTCATCAAGTTCCTCCTGCCGCTCATCGAGCTTTTGGGGCGCCTGTTCGGGCTCTCCAAGGACACCATCCGCCAGTCTTTCGTGGCGATGAACAACAGCCTGGTCGCCTCCCAGCGCCTCAAGATCAAGCCGGACCGGATCCTGATCCTGCTGCCGCACTGCCTGCAGCTTGCGGCCTGCGAGATCAAGGTGACCGGCGAGATCGACAAGTGCCTGCGCTGCGGCCGTTGCGACATCATGGGTCTTGCCGATCTGGCCCAGAAGTACTCGGTGGACATCTCGGTTGCCACCGGCGGCACCCTGGCGCGCAAGGTCATCGTCGAGAAGCGCCCCAAGCTGGTGCTGGCGGTCGCCTGCGAGCGCGACCTCACCTCCGGCATCAAGGACTGCTACCCGCTGCCGGTCATCGGCGTCTTGAACGACCGCCCCTTCGGCCCCTGCTTCAACACCAAGGTGGACGTGGAGAAGATCGACGAGGCGCTGCGCTCGGTACTGGTCAACTCGTAATGTTCCCGGTTCGCTCGGCGCTCGTCCCGCTCTGCAGCGCTCTCCTCGCCCTGGTCCTCCTCATCCCGCTTGTCTTGGCTCCGGCCCAGGCCCGCGCCGCGGCGGAGTCGCAGATCACCGAGTACCGGGTGGTGCGCTCCCTGGTGCGCGACACGGCGGGGCGGCAGCGCCTGGCGATTCGCAGCTTCCGCTGCGACGGGATCCCCCACCTGCTGGTAGTCGACCCGCTAAGCTTCGCCACCTTCGATCTCCCCGCGAGTGAGCTCTCCACCGAGGTCCCGGCCGCCGAAAATGCGCTTGCCGCGACCCCCTTCGGGCGCGCCCTTAAAAGCTCGACCGCCGCACCCTTTCCCCTGCAAAACGACGGCGCCACCCGGGCCGAGGCACCGCTTGGCGGGGTCTGCCTCACCGTCGACCTCTGCCCCTCGAAGCGTTCCTTCGAACGCGAGCTCTTCGACACGCTGGTTGACGGGGCCGCACCGGTTCCGGTGGCCGTCGCGGTGACCGGCGCCTGGCTTTTGAGCCATCCCGAGGAGCTCGCCTACCTGAAGCGCGAGTCCGCCGCCGGGAAGCTCGTCATCACCTGGATGAACCACTCCTTGCACCACCCCTACGACCCGCAGGCGCCGCTGGCCCGCACCTTCCTGCTCACCCCGGGCACCGACTTCGACGCCGAGGTGCTGGAGGTGGAGAAGCTCTTGCTGGCGCGCGGGTTGGTGCCGTCCCCTTTCTTCCGTTTTCCCGGGCTGGTTTCCGACGCCGCCACGGTAAAGCGCCTGCGCGAGCTCTCCTTGATCCCGATCGGCGCCGACGCCTGGCTCGCCAAGGGGGAGCACCCGAAAAAGGGGAGCTTCATCCTGGTGCACGGCAACGGCAACGAGCCCAAGGGGATCAAGCTCATCCTCCCCATGCTGCGCCGGGGCGAACTGAACCTGATGCCGCTTTCCGCAGCCTTCGGGGGATAGGGGTCGATCACTCGCCCCTAGAGCCGGCAGGTCCGCAACGTTTCGCCTGCCACCCTTTCCAGCTCCCATTGGCTCTCCCTCTCCCGGAGGGTGTGGTCTCCTCGCCAATGTCACCGTAGTCTCACAGGTACCACGCCTATGAAAAAGCTCCTGTTGCTCCTTATCTTCTCCCTCTTCCCCGTCACCTCGTATGCCGCTGCAGATCTCCCCAGCCACCTGGTGGCCCAGGTTCCCACGCCGGTACTGAACACCCTCGCGTTCTCCGCCTCCTTCTCGCACGGGCGGCTCGACCCCTGCCGCGGGGATCGCCCGATCGAATTCGTGGCGCTCCCGGGCACGCTCTTCACGGTGCAGGGGGTGAGCCATGACCACGGCGTCACCATCTACCGGGTCACCACCAAGGATTACCCCTATCCCTCCAAGACCGGCTACTTCGTGGACAGCAGATTTGTCCGCGCCGCCGACAGCTCGACGCCTGAGCGTGCCGCGAAACTCCCGGGACGTGCCGAGATCCAGGAGGGGCTCCTTGCCTCGCTCGGTAAGACCTACGTATGGGGAGGTAACGTCCGGGAAGGGGTGGACCTTGTGGAAAAACTCTATCCGCAGGGGGACCGGCTGGCGGGGGTGGACTGCTCGGGGCTGCTCTATCAGGCAACCGACGGCTTTACGCCGCGCAACACCTCGGCCCTGATCAGCTATGGAAACGCGCTGCCGGTTGCCGGGCTCACGGCCCGGGAGGTCGCCCGGAAACTGGAGCCGCTCGACCTCATCGTCTGGAAAGGACACGTGATGATCGTGCTCGACGGCGAGAGCATCATCCAGAGCACCATGGGATGCCCCGGTGTGGGCGGGGTGGGGATCTCCCCCACCGTCGAGACGCTGGAGAAGCTCATGAAAACGAGAAAACCCCGGGACAGCTATCCCCAGGGTTCGGCAGGCTCCAAGTCGTTCGTGGTGCGCAGGTGGTTCAGGCAGTAAAGCCGGGGGGGACGGTCTTGGCGCGGGAAAGGGAGATGGAGAGTTCCTTCTCGGCTGCCACCAGGTCGCTCTTGCCGGTGAGTTCCTCGGTCGTGGGGAGCGGCCCGTCCGGGACTACCGACAGGAAAACCTCGACGATCACGGGGTCCAGCGAGTTACCCGCGAGGGCGCGGACCATTTCGCGTGCCTCGGCGCAGGGGTAGCCTTTGCGGTAGGGGCGGTCCATGGTGAGCGCATCGTAGATGTCGGCCACCGAGACGATGCGCACCTCGAGCGGTATCGCCTCGCCGGCGAGCCCGGTCGGGTAGCCGGTGCCGTCGTAGCGCTCATGGTGATGGTGGATGATGTTGGTGGCCATGTCGGAGAGGTGCGCCTTCTCCGCCAGGTCGGCACCCCAGTAGGTGTGCATCTTCATGGTCTCGAACTCGACGTCGGTGAGCTGGTTCGAGCTGTTCAGGATGAACTCGGAGACCCCGATCTTGCCGCAGTCGTGCAGCCAGCTGCCGTATTTGATCTGGCGCTGGGCCTCCTTGGGGATCCCCATAGCCTCCGCGATCATCAGCGCGTACACCGCCACCCGGTCGCAGTGCCCCTTGGTGCTCGGGTCCTTCAGTTCGATGGTCTGGGCCAGCGAGCGCAGCACCGATTCGTCCTCGCGCCGCAGGGTCCGGTTCAGCCGGTAGCGCCGCAACCCCTCCTTCACTGCCCCCAGAATCTCCTCATCCTGCCAGGGTTTCAACAAGTAGCGGAACACCTCGGAACTGTTTATGGCGGCCAGCGCCGTGGGAAGGTCGATGTAGGCGGAGATGAGCACCTTCACCGTGTCCGGCGAGACGTTTCGCAGGTGGGTGAGGAAATCCAGCCCCGACATCCCCGGCATCTGGTTGTCCGAGACCACCACCGCAATCTCATACTGCTTGAAGAGTTCCAGCGCCTCCTCCGCGTTGCTCGCCGTCAGGATGCTGATTCCCCGGGAGAGGAACAGGTCCTTGGACATCTGGAGCGTGAGCCTGCTGTCGTCTACAAACAGTATTTCTGCTGCCATGATCTTCCCCTTGCAGTTTCTGCGAAGCGGGCGGCGTTCCTACGGAGAAACGCGGCCTGTCCGACGCTCGCCATACTATGGTCTCATGAATCAATTGTCAATCCAAAGATGGCTGGAAAGGGGGGCGGGAAAGATAATGAAAGGCTAAATCCTGCGCGTGTTTAGGATGTTTCCGTATTTTCTGAATGGCTCATTGAGACGGCCTCACGGCGGGCCAGCTCTTCCTGGAGCGCCTCCAGCTGGCGCGGAGCGACTCCCTTCGACTGCGCCAGTCGGCGTACCTCGGTGTCGGGGATGGCGGGGAGCAGCAGGGTGAACCAGATCGCCGGAGTCTTGCGGTTCCCCAGTGCGGCGAGGCGGATCTTCGGGCGCACGCCCCAGCGCTCGTGGCGCAGCATCGCGGAGATCGACTCGGCGCTGGCCTGGGGGGAGCGGAGGTGGGCGAGCAGGTTTCCCTCCGCAAGGCGCGGGTTGCTGAGGACCGCCTGTACCAGGCGCAGCTCGCCGTCGGCCAGCAGGGCCTCGAGAACCGTCGAGCTGCAGCGGCGGGCGAGGGTTATCTTGATTCCCAGCTCGGTGTCGGGGAGCCGCTTCTGGATCGCCTGCTGGGCGGCCGCCTTGTGGTCCGCGCTGGCCAAGGGGTGGCGCTGCACCTCGACCAGTTCCATGAGGTGGAGCTGGCCCAGCAGTTCCTGCACGAGGGGTGGCGGGGTGGCGGGGTGGGCGGCGAGGGCGATCTTCACGCGCCGGCTCGTTGCGGCCTGGGGTGAGTGGGCAATGCTGCGCAGCAGCGCCTCGGGGAGTTTCGCCCGGCGCAGCACGGCCAAGAGGTGCGCCTCGCGCAGCTCGGGGTTCTTCAGGGCGGCCCGGACCAGGTCGGTGTCCCCTTCGCGCAGGAGGGTGGCCAGCTCTTCCCCTTTGGCGGAAAGCGCCTGAAGCAGCGTCGCGGCCCGAGCGGAGTCGAGTGCAGCGGCACGTTCAGTAGTGCGGGGCTGGGGTGTGTCGATGGTGCTACCCTTCCTTTCTGCTTGCTACTCGGCGCAGCAGGAGAGCCGCTGGATGTCCTGGCGGAAGCTCTGCGCGCAGAGCTTGAGCCCCTCGCCCATGGAGGGGTAGACGTGCAGGGTCTCCGCGAGCTGGGCTACGGTCAGGTTGAAGCGGATGGCCAGCGCCGCCTCGTTGATGATATCGGCCCCGCGGTGCAGGCAGAGGTGCACCCCGAGGATACGACCGCTCCCCTTTTCGGCGACGATCTTGATGGCGCCGCGCAACTCGCCGGTTATGTGCGATTTCGGGATCGCCGAGGCCGGGATGGTGTGGCTGATCACCTCGAAGCCGGCCTTGCGCGCCGCCGCCTCGCCGTAGCCTACCATGGCCACTTCGGGGTCGGTGAAGATGGCCATGGGGATCGAGCCGTAATCTATCACGCAGCGGCAGCCGGTATCGAGCATGTTGTCCACCGCGGCGATCCCTTCGCGGGCGCCCACCGTGGCGATCTGCAGCCCCCCGGTGACGTCGCCGGCCGCCCAGATGCCGGGCGCGCTGGTGCGCATCTCGCCGTCCACCAGGATATAGCCGCGCGGGTCGGTCTCCACCCCCGCCTTCTCGAGCCCGATCCCCGCGGAGGCCGGGGCGGTACCTACCGCCACCAGGAGCTGTTCGGACTGGAACACCCGCGGCTCGCCGTTTACCTGGGTGTCCACGTAGGTCACGCCGTTTCGGTAGGCGACCGAGCAGACTGTGGCGTTCACCACGACCCCGATCCCTTCCGCCTCGAGCGCCCCGCGCAGCGCCTGGACCGGCTCCTCCTCCACCGCGGGAAGCAGCCGGTCGCCGTGCTCGATCACCGTCACCTCCACCCCTAGGCGGCGGAACATCTGGCCGAGTTCCAGGGCGATCACCCCGCCCCCCATGATGGTGAGGGACCTGGGTGGGGTCTTCATGAGGAGCGCACTCTTACTGGTGAGAAAGGGGGTGTCGTCGAGGCCGGGAATGGGCGGGATGCGCGGAGCGCCGCCGGTGGCGATCAGGATCCGGTCCCCCTTGAGGATCTGGTCACCGACCTCGATGGTGTCCGGTGCCAGGAAACGGGCGTTACCCTTGATAAGGCGCAGATTCGGGACGTTGTCCAGGACGTCCAGGTACTTGGTCTGGCGCAGTTCCTGGACCACGTCGAGCTTGTGGGCGTCGAGCCGCGGGAAGTCGAGGCCGGCCGCGTCGGTTCCCAGCCCGAGGGAGGCGCCCAGTTGGGCCAGGTGGCGAAAGAGCGCCGCGTGGATCAGCGTCTTGCTGGGGACGCATCCCCAGTTGATGCAGGTCCCTCCCAAGACACTCTTCTCGATCATGATCGGGCGCGCCCCTTGCGCTTGCGCCCTGAGCGCCGCGGCGAAGGCGGTCGATCCCGATCCGAGGATGATGATTTCAGGCCCCTCACTCATGGAAATGCCTCCCTAGACCAGTGTACCGTGAACTCCTTCATTGGTAAACCGGAGAAAGCCGCTCTCTTTGCTCTTGTCGGCGGCCGCTGCCGCGAAGCCGCAACTGGCGCTAGCCTACACTTGGTGCGGTGCGAGGAAGAGGCGAGGTGAGGCTGCGGTGGGAGGTTGAGGGTGGAGCCTTCACGAGGGGGTTCATTGGAAGCCCGGCTGTGTCAGGTGGCACCGCGTTCCCCCCTTTGCGAAGGGGGGCAGGGGGGATTCACCGCTGTGGCAAATACGGAGTTAATGGCAACCTGGGGCAAATCCCCTCTGTCTCCCCTTCGCAAAGGGGATGACCTGACGCCTGCTGCGTTGCCTGGTTTTGGGGGGAATGAGCCTTTAGGGAACGAGGCGACCACGTACCCCTTACCCTGCCAAAAATGCAGCCTCCTCAAACTTCCCGCCCCGGCTGTCAAACTGTGCGAGATATAACAAATTGGCGGCCGATAATCCTTGACACTCGCCGGAAATAATTGTACTTTTGCGAGCCTAACTCTCTGTACAGTCTGCCTTTCAGCCAGTTCGGGCACTGTGTGAAATCATCGGTTAATTTGGAGGCGGCGTGTTGACATTTCAGGAGCTGATTCTCTCCCTGCAGGGGTATTGGGCCAAGCAGGGGTGCGTGATCCAGCAACCCTACGATACGGAAAAGGGTGCCGGTACCTTCAACCCGGCCACTTTCCTGCGCGTGCTCGGTCCCGAGCCCTGGAACGTGGCCTACGTGGAGCCCTCCCGGCGCCCCACCGACGGCCGCTACGGCGAGAACCCGAACCGGCTGCAGCACTACTACCAGTTCCAGGTGATCATGAAGCCCTCGCCGGCGAACATCCTGGACCTCTACCTCGACTCCTTGAGGGCCTTCGGCATCGACCCCGGCAAGCACGACATCCGCTTCGTCGAGGACGACTGGGAGTCCCCGACCCTGGGCGCCTGGGGGCTTGGCTGGGAGGTCTGGCTGGACGGCATGGAGATCACCCAGTTCACCTACTTCCAGCAGGCCGGCGGCATCGACCTGAAGCCGGTCTCCTCCGAGATCACCTACGGCTGCGAGCGTATCGCCATGTACCTGCAGGGCGTGGATAACGTCTATGACCTCGAGTGGGTCAAGGGGATCAAGTACGGCGACATCCACCACGAAAGCGAGGTGGAGTTCTCCACCTACAACTTCGAGGAAGCCGACGTCGACATGCTTCTTAACCTCTTCAAGATGTACGAGAAGGAGTGCATCCGCCTGGCCGAGAAGGGGCTGGTCCTGCCGGCCTACGACTACGTCATGAAGTGCTCCCACACCTTCAACCTCTTGGACGCCCGCGGCGCCATCTCGGTCACCGAGCGCGCCTCCTACATCGGCAAGGTGCGCAACGTCGCCCGCCTGTGTGCCGAGGGATACCTGCAGATGCGCGAGCGGCTTGGCTTCCCGCTTTTGAAAGGAGGCCGCTAATGGCTAAGGACCTTTTCCTGGAGATTGGTTGCGAGGAGATTCCGGCGGGCTTCATCCCGAAGGCCATGGCCGATATGGAAACCATCATCCGGCGCGAGCTGGAAAGCGCCCGGCTCGAGTTCAGCGAGGTCGTCACCATGGGGACCCCGCGCCGCCTGGTGCTGGCGGTGAACGGCCTGGCCGAGCGCCAGCCCGACGCCGAGTTGACCGCCATGGGACCGGCCAAGAACGTGGCCTACGACGCCGACGGCAACCCGACCAAGGCGGCCCAGGGCTTCGCCCGCGGCCAGGGTGTCGACGTTAACGACCTGAAGCTCGTGATGACCGAGAAGGGCGAGTACATCGCCGCGGTGAAGAGCGAGATCGGCCGCGAGACTGCCGAGCTTTTGACCGAGATGCTGCCGCGCCTGGTCAACGCCATCCCGTTCAAGAAGTCGATGCGCTGGGGCGACCTCGAGGCCCGCTTCGCCCGCCCGGTGCACTGGATCGTTGCGCTCTTCGGCGGCTCCGTAGTCCCCTTTGGCTTCGGGAACATCGTCAGCGGCTCCCAGTCGCGCGGCCACCGCTTCATGGCCAACAGCACCTTCCCGGTGCGCGACCTGGCCCACTACCTGGAGGAGTGCGAGCGCCACTTCGTCATTCCCGACCCCGCCAAGCGCCAGGAGATCATCCGGGCCGAGATCGCCCGCGTGGCGAAACTGGCCGGCGGCAACGTGCTCCAGGACGAGGCGCTCCTGGAGCAGGTCTCCTTCCTGGTCGAGTACCCAAGCGCCGTGCACGGCACCTTCTCGCCGGACTTCCTGGCTGTTCCCCGCGAGGTGCTCATCACCTCGATGCGCGAGCACCAGCGCTACTTCTCGCTGGTGGACAACGCCGGCAAGCTCATGCCGGGCTTCATCACCATCAACAACACCCTGACCGAGGACCCGAACGTCGTGGTCAAGGGTAACGAGCGCGTGCTCCGTGCCCGCCTCTCCGACGCCCGCTTCTTCTTCGTGGAAGACCAGAAACAGACCCTGGAAAGCCGCGTCGAGCTCTTGAAGAGCGTGGTCTACCAGGCGAAGCTCGGCACCTCCTACGAGAAGATGGAGCGCTTCCGCACCCTTTCCGGTTTCCTCGCCGCCAAGTTCAACCCGGCCGTCACCGAGAAGGCCGCCCGCGCCGCAACGCTCTGCAAGGCCGACCTCGTTACCGGCATGGTGGGTGAGTTCCCCGAGGTCCAGGGGATCATGGGACGCGAGTACGCCCTGCACGATGGCGAGGACCGCGAGGTCGCGGCTGCCATCGCAGAGCACTACCTCCCGACCCAGGCAGGGGGCGAGCTGCCGGCCTCCGACATCGGCGCCTTCGTCTCTTTGGCCGACAAGATGGACACCATCTGCGGCTGCTTCAGCGTGGGGCTCATCCCCACCGGTTCCGCCGACCCCTACGCCCTGCGCCGCTCGGCCCTGGGGATCATCAACATCATCCTCGACAAGGGGTACCGGTTAAGCCTCGCCGAGTTCGTCGGCGCCGCCCTGGACCTTTTGGCCGGCAAGATGACCCGCAAGCGCGAGGAGGTCGAGCGCGACGTGCTCGAGTTCTTCAAGGTCCGCTTCGTGAACCTGATGGCCGACCGCTGCGCCTCCGACGCGGTGGACGCCGTGGTGGCGGTCGCCTGCGACGACCTGGTCGACGCCGCCGCCAAGATCGCGGCGCTGGCCGAGTTCCGCAACCGCGAGGACTTCGTGCCCCTGGCCGTCGCCTTCAAGCGCGTGGTGAACATCGTGAAGGAAGGGGTGGCTACCCCGGTTGCCGAAGCGCTCTTCCAGGACCCGGCCGAAGGGGCCCTCTACGGCGCCCTCACCGCGGTCTCCGGGAAGGTGAGCGGAGCCGTCGCCTCCGGCGCCTACACCCAGGCCCTGGCGGAAATCGCCACCCTGAAAGAGAGTGTCGACCTCTTCTTCGACAAGGTCATGGTCATGGCCGAGGACGAGAAGGTACGCCAGAACCGACTGGCACTGTTGACCGGCATCGCCCGGCTCTTCGCCCAGCTCGCAGACTTCTCGAGGCTATCGCCGTAATGAATCAGCCGGTTCGCACGCAGCGCGACTGTCTCAAGGTTCTAAGCGAACTGGCACAGAGGCTCGCGCTGCCTGCATGACGCTCACGTAAACCGCCGTCACCTTCATGGTCGACGGCGGTTTTGTCTTTTGCGAAAAGTAGAGTAAACTAATAAAGCTCACATTCTCGATGTACTAATCTTTAAGGGGGTCATACATGAAGTACGTGTACTTTTTCGGCGCGGGAAAAGCGGACGGCAATGCAAAGATGAAGGACCTGTTGGGTGGCAAGGGGGCCAATCTTGCTGAAATGACAAGCATCGGGCTGCCGGTTCCGGCCGGTTTCACCATCACCACCGAGGTCTGCACCGAGTACTACAAGAACCAGCAAAACTACCCCGCAGGGCTCAAGGAAGAGGTCGCCGCGAACCTGCGTGCGGTGGAAGATCTAATGGGAAAGAAATTCGGCGACGCGAAGAACCCCCTCTTGGTGTCGGTCCGCTCGGGTGCCCGCGCCTCCATGCCCGGCATGATGGACACCATTTTGAACCTCGGTTTGAATGACACCACGGTGCAGGGGATCATCGCCCAGTCCGGAGACGAGCGATTCGCCTACGACGCCTACCGCCGTTTCGTGCAGATGTACTCCGACGTCGTCATGGGGATGCACAAGGACGAGCTGGAGCAGCTTTTGGAGCGCAAGAAGGAAGCGCGCGGCGTACACCTGGACACCGAGCTGACCGCCGCGGACTGGAAGGAACTGGTCGGCGCCTTTAAAGAGAAGATCCAGGAGACCCTCGGGGTTCCCTTCCCGGAGGACCCGGAGGCGCAGCTTTGGGGTGCCATCGGCGCCGTGTTCGGTTCCTGGATGAACCAGCGCGCCATCACCTACCGCAAACTGAACAGCATTCCGGCCGAGTGGGGCACCGCAGTCAACGTGCAGTCCATGGTGTTCGGCAACATGGGTGACGACTGCGCCACCGGTGTCGCCTTCACCCGCGACCCCTCCACCGGCGAGAACTACTTCTACGGCGAGTACCTGGTGAACGCCCAGGGCGAGGACGTGGTGGCCGGTATCCGCACCCCGCAGCCGATCAACCGCGCCAAGCACAAGCCGGGCGACCTCCCCTCCATGGAGGAGGTGCTGCCGGACTGCTACCAGCAGCTGGTGGGGATCCGAGAGATCCTCGAGAAGCACTACCGCGACATGCAGGACATCGAGTTCACCATCGAGACCGGCAAGCTCTACATGCTGCAGACCCGCAACGGCAAGCGCACCGCGAAAGCCGCCATCAAGGTCGCCGTGGACATGGTGAGCGAGGGGCTCATCGACGAGAAGACCGCGGTGTTGCGCGTAGCGCCGAACCAGCTCGACCAGCTCCTGCACCCCTCGCTCGACCCCAAAGCGGATAAAAAGGTGATCGCCAAGGGGCTTCCGGCCTCCCCGGGGGCCGCCTCTGGCGCCGTGGTCTTTACCGCCGACGAGGCCGAGAGCCAGGCGAAGCTCGGTAACAAGGTGATCCTGGTGCGCGTCGAGACGAGCCCCGAGGACATCCACGGCATGCACGCCGCCCAGGGGATCCTGACCGCCCGCGGCGGCATGACCTCGCACGCGGCGGTCGTTGCCCGCGGCATGGGCAAGTGCTGCGTGGCCGGCTGCGGCGACATCAAGGTCGACTACGCCGGCGGCAAGTTCGCCGCGAAAGACGGCACCGTGATCAACAAGGGTGACGTGATCACCCTGGACGGCGGCACCGGCGAGGTGATGCTGGGCGCGGTCCCGACCGTCGCCGCCAGCGCCTCCGGCGACTTCGCCACCCTCATGGGGTGGGTCGACAAGTTCCGCCGTATGAAGGTCCGCGCCAACGCCGACACCCCGCACGACGCCCGCACCGCCCGCGAGTTCGGCGCCGAAGGTATCGGCCTGTGCCGCACCGAGCACATGTTCTTCGAGGCGACCCGAATCGCCGCGGTGCGCGAGATGATCCTCGCCGCCGACATCGACGGGCGCCGCAAGGCCCTGGCCAAGATCCTCCCCATGCAGAAAGGGGACTTCATCGGCCTGTTCCGCGAGATGAAGGGGCTGCCGGTCACCATCCGTCTCCTCGACCCGCCGCTGCACGAGTTCCTCCCCCAGGAGGACAAGGACATCGAAGAGCTCTCCCGCACCATGGGGGTCTCGGCCCAGACCCTGCGCCACAAGGTGGAGTTCCTGCACGAGTTCAACCCGATGCTCGGCCACCGCGGCTGCCGTCTCGGCGTCACCTTCCCGGAGATCTACGACATGCAGGTGCAGGCGATCATGGAAGCGGCCTGCGAGCTGGTGCGCGACGAGGGGTTCGAGATCGTCCCCGAGATCATGATCCCGCTCGTGTCGGTGACCAAGGAGCTTTCGCTCATGCGCGCCAACGCGGTGGCGGTCTGCGAAGACGTCATGGCGCGTTACAAGGTGAAGGTGAACTACCTGATCGGCACCATGATCGAGCTGCCGCGCGCCGCCATCACCGCGGACTCCATCGCCACCGAAGCCGACTTCTTCTCCTTCGGCACCAACGACCTGACCCAGACCACCTTCGGTCTCTCCCGCGACGACGCAGGGAAGTTCCTCCCGTTCTACGTGGAGAACAACATCATCGAGGAGGACCCCTTCGTCTCGCTGGACCAGGACGGCGTCGGCGCCCTGGTGAAGATGGGCTTCGAGAAAGGGCGCTCCACCCGCGCCTCCCTGAAGGTCGGCATCTGCGGCGAGCACGGCGGCGATCCCTCGTCCGTCATCTTCTGCGACTCGGTCGGGCTCGACTACGTCTCCTGCTCGCCGTTCCGCGTACCCATCGCGCGACTGGCCGCAGCCCACGCGACTTTGGGCGCGAAGTAGCGCAAGGTCAGGATCGCTCGTGCCAATCAAGCCCCCTCACCCCTTGCGAGAGAGGGACAGGGTGAGGGGGAACTGGCAGCTGCCGGCTTCACCCACCCCCATCCCCCTCCCGTCAAGGGAGGGGGGCTCCTTGCCAATTTCAAAACCGTACAAGAGCCCCTGGAGCCACTCTCCGGGGGCTCTTTCACTATTTCGGCTTGACACCTTCCCGGACGTTGTTGTAAACACGTGGTAACGCTAAAATGGGGCTTGAAGGCTCCACATGAAAAAATCAGATGGGGGAACGGTAATGGCTAACGGTGTGGTCAAGTGGTTCAATGACGCGAAGGGGTTTGGTTTCATCGAGCAGGAAAACGGCGTGGACGTGTTCGTTCACTTCTCGGCCATTCAGACCGAGGGCTTCAAGTCCCTCACCGAGGGCGATGCCGTCTCCTTCGAAGTGACCCAGGGAGCCAAGGGGCTGCAGGCCGCTAACGTGGTAAAGCTCTAAGTCATACAGCACGCACCAAAGGGGCCCCGGGGACTCGCTTCTTCGGGGCCTTTTTTTGCGGTCAAACCACCGCGATCGTTACCGACACCCATAGAGATAGACGGACATGCGCATCAACGAGAAGACAGATTCGTCGGCGATTGCCAAGAAAGGGAAGGGGGCCGCTGCCGCCAAGGCTGCGGGGAGCTCGTCCAAGCCGCTCTTTGCGGGCCGTCTGGAGCAGATCGCCAAGACGAGTACGGACTACCAGGGTGAGCTGCAGCGCCTCAAGGAGGAGATCGACGAGGCCGGCTCCAACCTCGAGAATCAGCCGACCATCGCCAACTTCAAGATCTTCCGGAATCTGTTGGGGACTCTGGCACGCAAGGTGACCTCCGAAGCCTACCGGATGGAGCTGTTGGCGGGTGGTCTCACCGGTCGTACCCACGAGGTGATCACCGTGATCGACAAGGAGGCCGATCTCCTCTACCACCTGATCATGCGCGAGCAGAAGGACCACATCCGCATCGTGGCGCAGATCGTCAAGATCAAGGGGCTGGTGGTGGATATCCAGCTCTAGGCGCTGCCGCCGGTTGATGCGTGAAAGGAAAGGGAGGCTCCCGTTATGGAGGCCTCCCTTTTTAATGGTGAGCTGGCGGTATAGGCCTTGGCGGTTTTTGACGCGGTAGGGGCGAATAATCATTCGCCCATCCTCTCCCAACGGGAGAGGCGGCCAAAGGCCGAAGTAGGGTGTCAGGTTGTATTGGCGTGTATTCCTGCCACGGTCCCCTCTCCCCCTGCGGGAGGGACAGGGTGAGGGGAAAGCTGCCATCTGCACGAGGCCCGCTCTTAGGCCACCGTCACCGTCAACCGTCCCACCTGTGCAATCTCCGCAACCAGCCTGTCGCCGCTCTTGATCGGCCCGACCCCCGCAGGGGTGCCGGTCAGGATGATGTCGCCCGGCTCCAGGGTGAAGATGCCGGAGAGGTAGCTTATCAGTTCGGGGATGCGGTGCATCATGAGCGCGGTGGAGCCGTTCTGGCGCAGCTCGCCGTTCACGCTGAGGGTGATCAGGACGTCCTGCGGGTTGCCGACCGCGGCGGCGGGGACGAACTCGGAGAGCGGGCAGGCGGTGTCGAACCCCTTGGCGATCTCCCAGGGGAGCCCCTTTTTCTTCTGCTCGGCCTGCACATCACGCAAGGTCAGGTCGATGGCCACGCCGAACCCGGCCAAGTGGGAAAGGGCTTCTCCCGCCGGGATGTGCTTGCCGCCGGTCCCAATGAGAAGCGCCAGTTCCGCCTCGTGGTGGCAGTCGCTGCTGTAGGAAGGAATCACGATCTGTTCCCCCTCGCCGATCACGCTCGAGGCAGGCTTCATGAAGATGACCGGACGCTCCGGCATCTCGTTCCCCAGCTCCTTGATGTGGTCCACGTAGTTCCTGCCGATGCAGAGGATCTTGCCGATGCGGATCTCTTCCGCGCTCCCCTTGAGCTTTGCGGTTTTCATGAGGTACCCTCCGGGAAAGATGATGTATGGTGTGGCGCTTGGTGGCTTTTGTCGTGAATCAGTGGGAACAGGCGTTCCGTGTTCCCGAAAGGTAGCGAGCGGCGTCACGTCCTCCCCTTTGCGAAGGGGAGACAGAGGGGATTTGCCCAAGTCAGCTGGCTGCTCAGCGTTTCTCGCCGTTAGCAACCCGCCGCTCGCCCGCCTCCAGCCGGCACCCCTGCCAGCTGCCGCGGCGCCTCAACTCGTTCACGATCCGGTACCACATCTGGTTGTTCTTCAGGTCCCAGTTGGGCGCTACCCTGATGGCGAGGGGCGCCGAGCCGTAGAGCCGCTGGACGGCCACCTGCGGTGGCAGCTCCTCGAGGAAGTCGCAGATGGTCCCTACGTACTCGTCGAGGGAAATGGGGCTGAAGGCGCCGCTGCGGTAGAGCTCAGCCAGGCGGGTCCCCTCGACCACGTGCAGCTGGTGCAGCTTCACGGAGTCGACGGGGAGCCCGGAGATGAGCCGGGCCGCCTTCAGGAACCCGGCCCGGGTCTCGCCGGGAAAGCCGTAGATGAGGTGGGTGCAGATCTCGATGCCGCGCCCGGAGAGGCGCTGGACGGTGTCCAGGTACTCCGCCAGGTTGTGGCCGCGGTTGATGTCGCTGAGGATCGCGTCGTCCATGGACTGCAGTCCCAGCTCGACGCAGATGTAGTAGTCGCGGGCGAGTTCGCTCAAGAGCTCGATCGCCTCGTCGGAGACGGAATCCGGCCGGGTGCCGATGGAGAGCCCGAGCACGTCCGGGTGGTCCAGGGCGCGCCGGTACAGGTCGGAGAGTTTCGCGACCGGGCCGTAGGTGTTGGTGAACTTCTGGAAGTAGATCAGGAACTTCGAGCTGCTCAGGCGGGTCTTGTGGTAGGCCATCCCCTCGGCCATCTGCGCCTCGATCGGGATGATCGCCTCGGTCCCCTTGGGGGAGAAGGAGCTGTTGTCGCAGTAGATGCACCCCC
Organism: Geomonas silvestris; assembly: GCF_014193515.1. Classification (GTDB taxonomy): domain Bacteria; phylum Desulfobacterota; class Desulfuromonadia; order Geobacterales; family Geobacteraceae; genus Geomonas; species Geomonas silvestris. The sequence goes on from NZ_BLXX01000017.1 coordinate 18,662, forward strand.
CCGTGCCGCGGCTGCCGTCCCGGTTCGGGCAGGTGAAGCCGCCGTCGACGTTCACCTTGGAGACGCGGCAACCGAAGCGCCGGCGCAGGTAGCTGCCGTAGGAGTTGATGCGTAACTCTTTGTGGATCAGTTCGTTTGGCATGTTCGGCATATCAGACGACGGCAGGCTCCAGGTGCGGCAAGAGGGAGAGCAGGGTGCGCGCCGCATCGCGCGGCTCGGGAGCCGACATGAGGGCGGAGATGAGCGCTATGCCGTGCACCCCGCAGCCGAGCACCTCGGTGCAGTTCTCGGGGGTGATCCCCCCCAGCGCGAAGACCGGGATCTGCAGCATCTCGGCCACGGTGCCCAGAAGGTCGTTACCTACCGGATCGCCGTAGGCGGCCTTGGACGGGGTGAAGTAGACCGGCCCGAAGGTGATGAAGTCGGCCCCCAGTTCCTGGGCGGTGATCGCCTGGACCTGGTTGTGGCAGGAGACCCCGATCAGCTTCTTCTCGCCCAAGAGCCGGCGCACCTTGTAGATGGGGAGCGAGCTCGCACCGATGTGCACACCGTCCGCGTCTACGGCAAGGGCCACGTCCACCCGGTCGTTGATGAAGAGCTTGGCGCCGTGGCGCGCGGTCACCCGCCTCAGCTCGTAGGCCGTCTCGTAGAGTTCCTTGCTGGTGAGATCTTTCTCCCTGAGCTGGACCGCGCGCACCCCTCCGCGCAGGGCCTCCTCGACCACGTACTCGAGCCCCCGCCCCAAGGTCTCTGCGCGGGAGGTGATCAGGTACAGGTTGAAGTCGATCCAGGGGGAGTCCTGTCTCACTTGATGAGCCCGGTGATGGGCGACGAGGCGCTGGCGTGCAGCTTCATCGGGATCCGGCCGGCGCGGTAGGCGAGGCGCCCGGCACGCACGGCGAGGTTCATCGCCTCGGCCATGGCGATCGGGTCCTGGGCCCCGGCGATCCCGGTGTTCATGAGGACGCCGTGGCAGCCGAGCTCCATGGCGATGGCGGCATCGGATGCGGTCCCCACGCCGGCGTCCACGATCACCGGCACCTTCACGGTGTCCAGGATGATCTGGATGTTGTAGGGGTTGCGGATCCCAAGGCCCGAACCGATCGGCGCTCCCAGCGGCATCACCGCCGCGCACCCGAGGTCCTCGAGGCGCTTGCAGATGATCGGGTCGTCGCTGGTATAGGGGAGTACGGTAAAGCCCTCCTTCACCAGCACTGCGGCCGCTTTCAAGAGCTCCTGGTTGTCCGGGAACAGGGTCTTCTCGTCGCCCAGCACCTCGAGCTTCACGAAGTCGGAGAGACCCGCCTCGCGGGCCAGTCGGCAGGTGCGGATGGCGTCGTCGGCCGTGTAGCAGCCGGCGGTGTTGGGGAGCAGGGTGTACTTCTTCAGGTCGATGTGGTCGAGCAGCGACTCCTTGTTGCGGTCCGAGATGTTCACCCGGCGCACCGCCACGGTGATGATCTCGGCCCCGGAGGCCTCGAGGGCGGCCACCATCTGCGGGTAGTCGGCGTACTTGCCGGTCCCCACCATGAGGCGGGAGTTGAATTCGCGTCCGGCGATAACCAGTTTGTCGGTAGTCTCAGGCATGTTCTCTTCTCCGGTTGCTAAAGTCTGCTTTCAGTGCTGCGCCGGCAGGCGGGGATCACCCCCCTCCCACGAATTGGACGATCTCCAGGGCATCGCCGTCCTTGAGGAGGGTCCCGGGGTAGTCGGCCTTGGGGAGGATCTCGCGGTTCAGTTCGACGGCTACCCGGCGCGGGTCGATCCCCAGGCTCTCCAGGTAGTTCTGCACCGAAAGCTGTTCGATGGCTGCGGCTTCGCCATTGACGGTAATGTTCACAGCTGCTCCGAATTCTGTATACGTTGTCTGGGATTGAAAAAGCCGGTGCTGGGGAGCAACCGGCGGCGGGGCGGGCACACCTGCCTCCCGGCAGGTACGGATGCCAGGGTGATGTGCCGTAAACTAGATGATTAGCGTGGTGCTGTCAATGCTTTTCTCAGGCGGTCTGCGGGGTTCCGGGGGCTTCGGGGCGCGCCGGGGCCGCCTCCAACTGCTCCTGTTGCAGCACCGGGAGATGGATGGTGAAGGTGGTTCCCGCCCCGACTTCGCTCTGTACCTCGATGCTGCCGCCGTGCTCCTGGATGATGCCGTAGGAGACCGACAGCCCGAGCCCGGTCCCCTTGTTCTCCTTGGTCGAGAAGAAGGGGTCGAACACCTTGTCGAGGTGTGCCTCGGGGATGCCGCAGCCGTTGTCGGTGATGCTGAAAAGGACCTCGTTGCGTGCGTAATCCACCCGGCTCCTGATGGCGAGCACCCCCTCGCCCTGCATCGCCTGCGCCGCGTTCAGGAAGATGTTGATGAAGACCTGCTCGATCTGGTTCGGGTCCAGTAACAGCTGCGGCACGTTCTCGCCGTACTCGCGGCGGATGGTGATGTCCTGGAACAGGATCTGGTGCTCGATGAGCGAGAGCGCGGTGTCGGAGATGGTGTTCACCGAGGTGAGCCCCTTTTGCGGCGTGGAGCAGCGCGAGAACTCCAAAAGCCCCTTCACGATGCTGGCGCAGCGCTTGGTCTCCCGGATCACCGTCTCGATGTCGTTTTTCAGGGTCTCGTCCAGAACCGGGTTGCTGTGGATCAGCGAGGAGAACACCAGGATCCCGGTCAAGGGGTTGTTGATCTCGTGCGCGATGCCGGCGACGACCTCGCCCAGGGAGGCGAGTTTCTCGCTTCTGATCAGCTGTGCCTGGATCTTGGTGAGCTCCTGGGTGCGCTCCTGGACCATCTGCTCCAGGTTCTTGCCCCATCCCTCGAGCTCGCTGCGCGCCTTCTTGAGGCTCAGGGTCATCGAGTTGAAGGACTGGGCGAGCTCCCCTAGTTCGTCGTTGGAAAAGGAGGGGACCGAGCCGTCCAACTCCCCGCGGGAGAGCATCTTGGTGTGCTCCAGGAGCTCCTTTACCGGGCGGTTCACCAGCTTCTGGGTGAAGAGGGTGAGCGACAGCGAGGTGAGGGTGATGAGGAGCAGCACCAGGGCGATGCTGCGGTTACGGTAGACGTCGATCAGGGTGTGCATCCGGTCCAGCGAGACCACCACGTCCAGGACCCCGAGCACCTTGAAGGTCTCCGGGTGGAAGTGGCAACTCGCCGTGAAACAGCTCTCCTCGTTGTAGATCGCGTTGGTGATCCCGAGGAATTCCTCGCCCTTGCTGTCGAAGAAGCGCCGGCTGCGGTTTTTGGAACTCGCGGTCAGCCTGAGCTCCTTCTCCCCGTGGCAGATCGCGCAGATCTCGGCCTGCTTGTTCAGCATGGTGCCGGTCTCGCTCTCCTGGGTAGAGTAGATGACCCGTCCAGTTTTGTTAATGAGCCGGATCCGTTCCACGCCGCGCTGGTTGCCGATTTCCGCGATGGTTTTATAGAACAGGGGGCGGTCGTCGCGCAACATCTGGTTGTGGGTGCTGCGGATGATGGTTTCGGTGATCTTGTCGGCCTCGGAGATGGCCTCCTGCAGCAGCAGGTCTTTGAAACTATTGAGGTTGAGGTAGGCGAAGAGCGCCATGGTGCAGAGCAGTACGGCGCCGGTGGCGATGGTGAGCTTGGAGATGAGGTTGAGACGCACGAGCCACTCCGCTGTTGCTGTTCCCCGATGTGCAGCCAAACCAAGCCGTTACTAAGGGAATGTGAATACAGAACTTAGGGCTTTTGGTGCTTGACTTATATAAAACGTTATTCTATAAGTTGTATGTGTTTTACTGCCTAAGTTGTGCTGCCACCATGTAGTACGGCGGTGCGGCTGTTTTATCAGTCTGAGTGGTGCTGAAAATGCTGCGGCGCTGTGTCAGGGAGTGTACTCACATTAAAAGAGATTATCAAGCAATAAATTTCCTTGACACTCGCTCACAAAAGTCCTACACAACGGGTTTGTAATCTTCTTCTACTGAGAACAGGTGCAGCCAATGGCAAAAAAAGAGAAATCAGAGTACATCATCCAGGCGGTTTCTCACGCCCTCGACCTCCTGGAACAGTTCCACGACGAGGTGGATGAATTGGGCGTGACGGAGTTGAGCAAAAGGCTCAAGCTCCACAAGAACAACGTGTTCAGGCTGCTGGCGACTCTCGAGTCCCGAAACTATATCGAGCAGAACAAGGTAACTGAAAACTACCGCCTGGGCCTTAAGACCCTGGAGCTCGGGCAGACCTTCATCAAGCAGATGGGGCTTTTGCGCCAGTCCCGGCCGGTGCTCGAGGCGCTGGTCAAGGAGTGCAACGAGACCACCTACGTGGCGATCCTCAAGGACTGCCACATCGTCTACCTGGACGTGGTAGAGACCGACCTCACGGTCCGCGTGGTACCCCGGGTGGGTGCGCGCCTTCCGGCGTACTGCACCGCGGCCGGCAAGATCCAGATGGCCTACATGACCGACGAGGAGCTGGAGAACTACCTCCCCGTCAAGGAGATGAAGCGTTACACGCCGCGCACCATCATCGACCGCGACGAGCTGAAAAAGCACCTCAAGGTGATCGCCGAGCAGGGGTACGCCATCGACGACGAGGAGATGGATGTCGGCGTTAAGTGTGTGGGCGCCCCGATTAGGGACTACACCCGCCGCATCATCGGCGCGGTGAGCATCTCGGGCCCCTCGATGCGCTTCACCGACGAGCGTCTCGAGAAGGAGTTGATTCCCCTGGTGATGCGCGCCGGCGAGGAGATCTCCCACAAACTCGGTTACCACAAGTAGCCGCAGGCGATTCGACTACGAAAAAAGCCCCACCGATACCGGCGGGGCTTTTCTTTTTCTTGATGGATGGATGCTGCCAGGGCCATGAGCCCTAGCCCCTAGCCCCTAGCTCGCTCCAGAGCCGCTCCACCTGGGTTGCGAGTTCCTCACGACTGCCGCAATTGTCGATCACCACCTGGCCCAGAAGCCGCTTCTCCTCCATGGGCATCTGCGAATCTATACGCTGCCGCGCCTCCTCGGCCCCCAGCCCGTCACGCGCCATGAGCCGTTTCAGCTGGTTCTCCCGGTCCAGGTAGACCACCCAGATCTCGTCGACTCGCGCGGCGCTCCCGGCCTCGATGAGCAGCGGTGCCACGTAGAAGAGCACGGGGGCACCTGTTTTCTGGTAGTGAGCGATTCTCTCTTCGGCGAGGGTGCGGATGGCAGGGTGGGTGATGGCTTCCAGGGTGCGGCGTGCGGCGGGGTCTGCGAAGACGATGGCTCCCAGGGCGGCGCGGTTCAGGGTCCCGTCCGGGTTCAGCACCTGGGCTCCGAACTGTGCGGCGATCTCTTTGAGGGCGGTTTGCCCGGGCTCGACCACCGCGCGGGCCAGGAGGTCGGCGTCCACAACCGGTGCTCCCAGCCGCTCCAGCATGTTCGCCACGCTGCTCTTCCCCGAGGCGATGCCGCCGGTAAGGCCGATGATTCTCATTGAAGTGCCCCCTGTGCCGGGCACCTCCGGTGCCCGTTACTTGCAGATGTATTCCACGCCTTCCTCACCCAGGGTGAAGGTCGGCGCCAAAAGGTCGTCCTCGATCTGCAGCGCGGCGCTGCCGATGCGCACCTGGACTCCGAGGAAGACGTCGCGTTCCACCTCGACCCGTGCCTGGGCGTTTATCTCCATCCGCTTTTGCAGCCGTTTTTTCTCTCCGGTCAGTTCGGTGACCTCCCCCTGGAGCTTGGCGAAGACCTTCTCCTTCAGTTGGAACAGCCCGGGCTCCATGGACCCCGGGTTCTCCCGCACGTAGGCAAGTGTCTTGGCGAGCTCATCGAGCCGGCCGTTTTTCTCCTCGAGGGTGTCCTTAACGAAGCTCAACTTCTGGTTCAGGGCGGGATCCACCCCCACCTCGACCACAGTGGGGACGCCGGCGTGCGAGCCGATCACGACTGCGTGCACCAGGGCGGCTGCACGGCACAGGCCGCCGATGATGTGCCCCTTGCGCCCTCCTGGCTCTCCCACACTGATGCAGCCGGCCGAGGTGAGCTCGCTCTGCATCACGAGCTGCTGCACCGCGATTTCGGTGCCGGCGTTGATGACGGCGTTCTCGGCGAACTGCACCGACACCCGGCCGCCGGCCTTGACCTGTGCCGCGCCGGCCAGCCCCTCGTTTTTGGCGAGGGAGAGCTTCGAGTGGCCGATCACCCCGCCCTTAACCTCGATGTCGCCGCCGGCCTCCAGGCGCGCCGCCTCGACGAGCCCTCCCACGGTGATCGATTCGGTGGCGGTGACCAGCATCCCCTCGGTGACGTCCCCCTCGACTTCCACCGATCCCTGAACCCTGATGTGGCCGGTGGAGAGATCGACCCGTTTGAGCCTCAGCACCGGATCGACACTGATGCCGCCCGGCACCAGCACCGGGAATCCGGCGCAACCGGCGATCAGCAGGTCCGGGTCGTTGATGTCGCAGGCGACGTTGCTCAGGTTGTCGGCCCAGGGGGAGTCGACGCCGTCGGTGGTGGAAAGCTCCACCCCCAGAAGGTTCATCCCGGGAATCCCCTTGGTCGCGGGGGTGCGGCGCATCAGGGGGGCGCCCAGGCTGACGCTGCTCAGGTCCCCGCGGTCGCGGTAGTCGGCGGTCTCCTTCTCGGAGAGCTCGGTTACCTCGCGCCCCTCGCGGACCAAGCTGACGAACTGGGTGTCCTCGCCGGGGATCGGCTGGATGCCTGCCGCCACCTGGTGTCGCTTGGCCTTGCCGGCCGCAACCGCCGCATCGATCTCTGCATCGAGGAGTCCGACCACCACGCCCTGGTCCGCGAGCGCCTTCAAGATGTCCTCGCGGGCGATCTGCCTTCCCCCCTGCGCCGCTGAGATGCTCACGGTAGCCGACATGTGGTCGTCGGAGACGCTTACCGAGAGCGTGGCGTCGCGCCGCTCGCCAAGCTGCAGGGTGAAGGCGATCGGGCTCACCTCGCTGCGGCGCACGAACTCGGTTATCGAGTCCTCAAGGAGGAAGAACTCTCCGTATCCTGCAAGCGCCACGGCCTGTCTGAGCGCGGCAGCGTCGAGCTGAACTTTTTGCACCGTCGGGGTAAAGGCGCCCAAGAGCTTGTCCCCTTCGGGACTGAGCTGAATCTGCAGGCCGCTCCCTTCAAGTTCACTGTTAACCATACCTCACCTGGCCTGTGCATCGGGAATTTCCACTGCTCGTAGCAACCTTATCGGCTGCAGGGGCCAAAAGATGAGAAAAAACAGCAGGGGAGGCTCATGCGCCACCTCTTTATGAGCCGGCCAGGCGGAATGGTAGGGCGAATCGACCGCAAAGACAACAGTTAATTGCGGCGTCATCGGCGCTGGGCGGGCGGGGCGCACCCTGTGCCGGGAGGTGGCCTAGAACGCCGATTATTCGTATGATTTTTCCCTTGATTAGCGTTAAGCGATGTGATAAAAACTGGATACTGTATACAATGTGTCAAAGTTAATTTGTGTAATTATTGTAAACAGTTAGCCAGTAACACGGCGCAATTTAAAAGGTATTTCGGAGGCCTACGTGGCAGAGGTCGTTTTTTCCAGCTGGGGCAGAGAGATAGTTGACAACCGCAAGGGTGGCGAGCCTAAGCAGGCGAGTTTCAGGCTTCCCGCGACCTACGACGGGGTGCGTCCCTTAAACGCCTTCATCGGTTGGGACGGCATCATCCTCTACAACAAGGATGTCGATATCCCCGCCATGGTAGCCGAGTACATGAAGAGGGTGCAGACCAAGTACGTCTGCGGCAAGTGCACCCCGGGGAAGAAGGGGACCCGGGTCATCATGGATGCCCTTTTGGCCGTCGTCGAGGGGCGCGGCAACGAGCAGATGCTCGACACCATCCTCGAGGTGGGCGACATCCTCGGCAACGCCAAGTGCACCCTCTGCCCGAGCTCCGCGGTACCGGTGGTCGACGCGGTGACCTATTTCCGGGACGCCTTCGTGAACTACATCCGCGGCGCGAAGAGCCTCGCCTCCGAGGCCCGCTATATAGAGAAGTACACCGCCCCCTGCATGGACAAGTGCCCGGCGCACATCGACATACCGCACTACATCGAGGCGATCAAGGACTACCGCTACGACGAGTCGCTTAAGGCGATCCGCGACTCCATGCCGCTCCCCTCGGTCTGCGGCCGGGTCTGCCCGCACCCCTGCGAGACCGCCTGCCGCAGGAAGCAGGTGGACGAGCCGATCAGCATCATGACCCTGAAACGGACCGCCTCGGATTACGAGTGGGCCCACGAGGCCGCCCCCCCCATGGTCCCCAAGCCGAGCAAGGAGAAGAAGGTCGCCGTGGTCGGCGCCGGCCCGGCCGGTCTCGCCGCCGCCTATTACCTGGCCCTCGAGGGGTACCCGGTCACCATCTACGAGGCGCTGCCGATAGGGGGAGGCATGGTCGCCGTCGGGATTCCCCCCTACCGCCAGCCGCGTAACCTCCTGCAGCGCGACATCGACATCATCCAGGCCCTCGGCGTGGAGATCGTCTACAACACCAAGGTGGGCAAGGACATAAGCCTCGACGAGCTGAGGCAGAAGTTCGCCGCCGTGTTCCTGGCTCCGGGCGCGCACCGCTCCAAGCCGATGGGGGTCGAGGGGGAAGACAAGGGGTACAAGGGCTTTCTTACCGGCGGCATCGACTTTTTGCGCAACGTCTACCTGGGGCTCCCCACCGGTATGGGGAAGAAGGTCTTCGTGGTCGGGGGGGGCAACACCGCCATCGACTGCGTCCGCGTGGCCCTGAGGGAAGGTGCCGAGGAGTCCGTGCTGGTCTACCGCCGCTCGAGAAAAGAGATGCCGGCGGACGTCTGGGAAGTGGACGGCGCCGACGACGAGGGGGTGCGCTTCGAGTTCCAGGTGCTCCCGACCCGGGTGGTCGCCAACGAGAACAACGAGGTCACCGGGGTTGAGCTGATCCGGATGGCCATGGGCGAGCCGGACGCCTCCGGGCGGCGCCGCCCCGAGCCGGTGCCGGGGAGCGAGTTCGTCATCGAGTGCGACACCATCATCCCGGCCATCGGCCAGGACGCCGACCTCTCCTTCATCCCGGCCGACGCGGGGATCGACACCACCAAGTGGAGCACCGTGGTCACCAACTACGTCCCCTTGAAAGGTCACGACGGCAAGGAGTTGAAGGACAACATGGGGAACCCGCTGTCGCGTAACCTGATCACCAACTGCGACGGGGTCTTCGCCGGCGGCGATGCCGAGATCGGCCCGCTCACCGTGGTCGCCTGCATCGGGAGCGGCCACCGCGCGGCCAAGGTGATCCAGCGCTACCTGGAAGGGGAGGGGGTGGACCTCACCGACGACGAGCGGATGGAAGATATCCTCACCTACCTGGGGGTCTACGACAAGAACGAGCATGTCGACTGGCTCGACTCGGCGGCCCGCGAGAAGCAGGACGAGATCCACGGCAGGGAGCGCGCCAGCTACAAGAACTACTGCGAGGTGGAGCTGGGCTTCACCGACAGCCAGGCGATCCGCGAGGCCGAGCGCTGCCTGCGCTGCTACCGGGTCGCCATGGTCGCCGTACCCGTCTAGCCGGCGCCTTGTCCGGCAACCGTTTCTACGAATTTCACTGAAGACTGGGGTTTTTATATGGTCAGCTTAACCATTGATGGCAAGAGCGTGCAGGTTGAAGCCGGCAGCACCATTCTGGATGCTGCGGCAACCGTAGGGATCAAGATCCCGACCCTCTGCTGGCTGCAGAAGGTCTCCCCCACCGGCGCCTGCCGCATCTGCGCGGTGGAGATCGAAGGGGTGGACCGCACCATGACCGCCTGCAACACGCCGGTCAAAGAGGGGATCGTGGTGTCCACGGACACCGAGAAGCTGAGGACCCTGCGCCGCAAGATCATGGAGCTCATGCTGGTGAACCACCCGCTGGACTGCCCGGTCTGCGACGCAGGCGGCGAGTGCGGCCTGCAGGACGCCTGCTACGAGCAAGGGGCGGCCCGGCAGGAGTTCTCGGCCCTCTTGGAGCGCCGCCCCATCCGCTACGACTGGCGCCTTTTGGAGAGCGATCCCAACCGCTGCATCCTCTGCGAGAAGTGCGTCAAGGTTGACCACGAGATCGTCGGCTGCGACGCCATTCACGTGGTCAACAAGGGTGAGGCGACCATCATCGACACCGTCGACGGCAAGCCCCTGGACTGCGAGTTCTGCGGCAACTGCATCGAGGCCTGCCCGACCGGGACGCTCATCTCGGCCCCCTTCAAGTTCAAGGGGCGCGTCTGGGACTTCTCGAAGGTGGCGAGCATCTGCGCCTTCTGCGGCGTCGGCTGCCAGATCGACTACCATGTGCGTAACGGCCGGGTAGGGCGGGTCACCAGCGACGACTCCACCTTCAACAACGGCAACCTCTGCATCAATGGCCGATTCGGCTACAGCTACCTGGCCAGCGCCGACCGCCTGGCCCGCCCGCAATTGCGCCAGGGCGGCGCCCTTGCGCCTGTCAGCTGGGACGCCGCACTCGATTACGCCGCGGAGAAGCTGAAGGCGATCGTGGCCCAAAACGGCCCGGCCGCGGTGGCGGGGATCGGATCCCCCAGGGTCACCAACGAGGAGAGCTTCCTGTTCCAGAAGTTCCTGCGCGAGGCGCTCGGGACCGGCAACATCGACTCCGAGGCGCGCCTTGGGTACGCACCGGCCCAGGCCCAGCTCCTGCGCCGCTTCGGCTTCTCGGGAGCCAGCGCCTGCATCGATCAGATCGACAACGCCCAGGCCATCCTGGTCTTCGGCTGCGACCTCAACGCCGAGGCGACCGGGGTCGAGTACCGGGTGATCAAGGCGGCGACCAAGCACGACGCCAAGCTGGTCCTCGCCAACATGCGCGAGGTGAAGCTCAGGAAGTTCTCCAACCAGCACCTGAAACACCTCCCCGGCCGCGAGCTCTTCCTGATCCAGGGGCTCATGAAGGCGCTCGTCGAGGTGGGGGCGCCGCTTCCCGCGGGGAGCGAGACGCTTAAGGCCGAGCTCGCGAAGCTCACCCTGGCCGAGCTCGCCACGGCAAGCGGGGTCACCGAGGAGCAGCTGCGGGTGGCCGGGAAGCTTCTGGCCGGCAAGGAGCGGGTCGCCATCATCTTCGGCGCCGACCTGATGCGCGCGGCCGACGCCGCCGCCAAGGTCACCGCACTTGCCGACCTGGCGGTCCTGACCGGCGCTGCGAGCGGCAACGGTGGCGGGATCTTCCCGATCGACGCAAAGAACAACACGGTAGGCCTCCTCGACATGGGGGGCGCTCCGGATCTCCTCCCGGGGCAGCAGCCGGCCGCCTCCGCGGGGAAAGACCTCTGGGGCATCGTGGAGGGGATCGAGCAGGGGAGCATCAAGGCGCTCTACCTTTTGGGGAGCGATCTCGCCGCCCTGCCGGAGAACGCCCGGATCAGGAAGGCCCTTGCCAAGCTCGAGCTCCTCATCGTGCAGGACATCTTCGAGGGCGAATCGCTCAGCTTCGCGCACGTGGTCTTACCGGCCGCGGCAGCGGCGGAGAAGTCCGGTTCCTTCACCTCCACCGACAATCGCGTGCAGGTGCTTTTAAAGGCGGTGAACGCGCCCGGCGAAGCGAAGACGGATCTGGAGATCATCGCGGCGCTCTACCAGCGCCTGGCCGGCACGCAGCAGCCCAGCCGAGCCGAGGAGTTGGCCGAGGAGATCGCCCGCTCCGCCAAAGGGTACCTGGCCCAGGGAGGGCAGGTGGTGAAGCAGTCGGCGACCCTGCGTTCGGCGGCCATCGCACCGCTGGCCAAGGCTAGTGCCGGCGAGCTGCCCAAATACCAGCTGCTGGTCGGCCCCATCGGCTACCACAACGGCACCTCCAGCACCCGTTCGGAGAACAACCTCATGGTCTCCCCCTCGGGGTACCTCGAGCTGCACCCGGCCGACGCCGCCGCCCTCGGTGTTGCCGACGGTGCCGTGGTTAAGGTGAGTTCGGCCCACGGTGCGCTCACCGCACGCGCGAAGGTGAGCGCAAAGCTCCAGCCGGGGCTCATCTTCGCTCCGGTGCACTTCAGGGAGCTCAACGCGAACGCCCTGCTCAAGGGGAGCTGCAACCTGGTCGAAGTAAAGGTGGAGCGGGGATAATCTCGAGGGGTACCTGCGCTACGAGAAAAGGGGCCCCGGCACGTGCGCGGGGCCTTTTTGTTAGGAAGGGGCTTAAGGCTTGGTGGGGGGGCGCACCACCCTCGGATTCCGTAGGGCGATTCCTTCGGTATTTTCCTATTTCATTAGGTGATGGATGTGGTAGAGTCACAAGCGCTGTGGCGCGCTCCGCAGTGCTTGAGACGACAAACCCGAGGCGGTGACTATGGACGACGATAAATTGAAGTACATGGCTTCCACGGTGGCGCAGAATGCCGACATTGCCGAGAAACTGGACAAGGTGCTGGCTGGCCCCAACGACCGCGCCTACGTCATGTGCAGCTACACGGATTGCAAACTGAGCAGCAAGGGGCGCTGCACCATCTTCACAATACTCGACGTGCCGCGCATGAAAACCGGTCAACCCTGCGACCGCTACGAGTCTGCAGTCAAGATGGGGTAAGACGAGCCGGGGACGCGGTACAAATAGGTAGTGCGCAGTAAAAAGAAAAGCCCTGCCGGGAGAACCGGTGGGGCTTTTCTTTTGTGGGGCAGAGGCCTCGAGCGCTGGTGTTTCGTGATCTCGTCAAGGCTCTCCGTCGCCGCTCCACAAACGACAAAAGCCCCTGTTAAAAACAGAGGCCTTGGTCGGGTTGCTGTACGGTTATTGTGCGGCGCTGCGGGGACTGCCGCCCTGAGGCAGGAGTTCCACGTTGCGTCGCCGAACCGGGATTAGCCCAGGGTGTTGACCAGTTTGGTCAGACGCGAAACGTTGCGGGAAGCATTCGAGGAGTGGATGATCCCCTTGGTAGCAGCGCCGTCGATGACGGGAATCGCTACGGCCAGAGCCGCCTGGGCAGCCGCCTGGTCCTTGCTGGCGACAGCTTCGCGAACGCGCTTGATGAAGGTGCGCAGAGTGGAACGCTCGTGCTTGTTACGCTCGGTCCTTTTCGCGGTCTGCTTGATCCTTTTGATTGCCGATTTATGGTTTGCCAAACTGCACCTCCGGTGTATTTAAAGTAGAGCTGTGAGATTTTTGGAAAGTTAAACTTATAGCACCGTGGTAAGTCTGGTGTCAAGCGGAAATCCATCGGACGCGGAAAAAGTGTGAACCTTCGCAGGAAGCTGCCCACCTTAGCACGACTTCTCCACCATTTCCAGTACTTTCTCCGGCTCAGTCATGTTCCGCGGCACCCTCCACGGCAACTCCCCGGGATTCGCTGTTTCGTGGGAGACCGGAAGTCCCTCGTCCCCCGGGAGAAGGGCAGCCCGGCCGCCGCTGCCAAGCTGCTCTGGCTGCTGTGACGCTGAGGGCGTCGCCGCGAAGTCGTGCACCCTTTCCTTGGGAACAGGCGGCGCGTCCTTTGTGCGGCCTCGATAAAAAAACCTCGCCCTCCGTCCCGACCGCTGAACGGGAACAGCAGCCGGGGGAGGGGCCGGAGGGCGAGGGTGAAACGCTACCACTCCTCTTTCTGCTTCTCGACCAGCTTTTTAAGGTACAGCTCCGGGGTGGTCAGTTTGACGATCTCGGCGTCGCTGTACCCCAGGTCCTTGAAGTTCAGCACCCCGTTGGGGGCGTGACAGTTGGCGCAGGAGAGCGACTTGCTCTTCGTCACCAGGTGGTTGCTGCCGAAGTAGATGGTCTGCCAGCCGGGGACGGCGTTCTTGGCGACCTGCTCCGGGTCCTTCATCCCCAGGGTGCGTGCTGCCGAGGCCACGCCGGCGCGGGTGTCCCCGTTTGCCATCGGGGGAGCGAAGTCCATGGAGAGGAGGTTGCCTGTTTTCGCCTCGAAGTACGCCTTACCCTGGAAGATCTTGAAGGGGGTGATCCTGCTCTTGCCGTCCTGGCGGCTCCCCTTGGGGCCGATGAAGTGCGGCGTGTTCTTCACCGTGCCGTTGTACCAGGCGTAGACCGGCGTGGTCTCGTTCGCCTCCTTCTTCAGGGTGGTCGGCTCGTAGAACTTGTCGCTTCCCTGCTCCCAGACCGTGAAGTCCTTGGCGAAGGCCCCGCCGGTGCGCGGGATGTGACAGGTCTGGCAGGCGATGCGCGCGGTGTGCCGGTTCAGGTCCGCGTCCTTGTGCGGTTTCGCGCCATGGCAGGAGGTGTCGGCACAGCTCACCAGCAGGCCGTCGGTCGCCCAGTTGTTGGGATCCAGGCCGGTCGGCATCCGGTGGTTCTTGGCCTTATGGCAGTCGACGCAGACCATCCCCTTGGCGGCATGGGCATCGGTCTCCTTGGTGAACGAGAAGCCCCTTTTCACCACCACCCCGCCGCCGGCCGCCTCGTGGCAGACCATGCAGTTCTTCACGGTCGGCTTGGAGATGGCGAGCGCCGCCTTGGTGCTGCGGTCCTGCCCCATGACCACGCGCCCCTCGGCGTCCTTGTACGGTTTGCGCTGCCTGAAGTCGTAGTCGCTCGAGTGGCAGACCAGGCAGTCCACCGCTTTCTGCGCCTCGGGCCCGGTGCTCGCTACGTCGCTTAAGTGGTTACCCGGGTGGCAGGTGTTGCAGCCGGAGAACTTGGTCTTGCCGGTCTCCGGGCTTTTGGGGATCTCCTTCAGGTTGTTGACGATGTCGTTGCCGTTGCACATCACGTAGATGCGGTTTTTCATGCCGTACTCTTTGTTGGGGTCGAGCCCCTCGACATTGCTCACCTTGGAGGCGTGCTTCCAGTGAACCGTCTCCAGGAACGCTGCGGCCGTCCCCGGGTGGCACTCCTCGCACGACTCCGGGCCGTGGTAGCCATTTTTCTCCAGCGCTTCCTTGCCGGGATGTTCCGCTCCCCGCGCCGGCAGCGCCGCCAGTCCAAGCGCTAACAAAACTGCTGCAACCGATACTGAACTCTTCATCTGCCTTTCTCTCCCTCGGGCTGCTGATGCCCGGACCCGGGCTCCGCCGCAAATCGATTGGTTGTTGAATTCATATTATTGAATGTTTGTGCGCCAAAAAAACGCTGCAGTTCCGGGGGAGCTACAGCGTGACGGGGGCGCTGGCCGGCTAGCAACCGGCGGTCTTGCGGAAGAACTTCGACACGTTCTTGCCGTCGATCACCTCGTACTTGCAGCGGATCTCGTCCCCTTCCTGGATCCGGTGGTCCTTGAACTTGTCCAGGGTCAGGTCGTCGTTCACCGTGATCACCACCAGGTTCTCGGTCTTGTTGTCCTTCAAGGTGGCGGTGGCGGTCTTGGCGTCCTTGCCGGCGATCTCGATCTTGGTGATCACCCCCACCATCTTGATCTCCTCTGCCTGGGCCGTGCCGCTGAAACCGATGACGGAAACCGCGAGAAGTGCCAGTACTGCTACCAGTGCCAATGCGTTTTTCATGGTCGAACTCTCCTTTGTGCGGTGCGCTGGAGGGAAGGGTATCACCCCGGCGCCGGGCTGCAACGCTGCTGTGACGGCGGGAGGTGATCCTCCCGCCGTCGGCCGGCCTCTTTTAGAATTTCACCTCGAAGGTGAAGTAGATGTCCTGTGCGTTTTTAAGCGGGGTGAGCAGCATCATGTCGCCAGGCTGCACGTCGGCGACCTTCACCGGTGCGCCGACCCAGTTGTTGCTCCCGGTGTACTCGAAGTCGTAGTACTGGTACCCCACCTTGACGAAGGCCTTGGAGAGGTGCGAGGAGATCGGTTTCAGGTTCAGTTCCTGGATCAGGTAGGTCTCGTAGACGTTGCCGCGGGTCCCCAGCTTGGAGGTCCAGATGTCGTCGGCCGCCGGGGCGAAGGTGATCCAGTTTTTGGAGCCGTGGTTGTACTCGACGCCGAGCTTCGTGTTGGTCGGCTCGTAGTCGTAGCGCGCGCCCAGGTAGCCGGCCCAGCCGGTCTTGCTGGAGGGTGCCTCGGGGCGGAAGAAGCTGCCGGTCATCAGGCCCTGGAACCCGGCGTTGGCCGAGACGTTGTCGTTGGGGTGGGTGACGCTCATCCCCAGGTTGGCGAAGAAGTTCAGCTTGCCGGGGCCTATGTTCTTGAAGGTGCTGGTGGTCCCCACGCCGTACCAGTCGATGTCGCCAAGTTCCACCGAGGGCGAGGTGTTGCCGAATGCGGTATCGCGCATGGTCGGGAAGTCGAAGATGCCGAAGCCGCGGTTCCACTGCAGCCAGACCCTGAGCGGGTCGGTGTCGATCGGGATCACGGCGACCCCCAGCATATCTGTGTCGTTCAGGGAGTTGCTCGGGGTCTCAAAGCCGCTCTCGAAGCCGCGGCCGTAGCAGATTTTTGCGTAGGCGCCGGGGAGCGCATCGATGTCCGGAGCCCAGCCGATGGTCATGCCGTCGAAGGCGTAGTCGACCAGCAGTGCCGGGGTGCCGCCGTTACCCGGGCGCTCGGTGTTCTGGCGCAGCTGCGAGGGGTCGCCGTTGGTGGAGGGACGGCGCCCGACCGAGAACCAGATCGGCTGGTCAGCGATGTTGGACCAAGTGGCATAGGCTCGGTCCACGTTCAGAAGGCTCGTCGAGGGGACGTGCCCCAGGGTGCCGTCGAAGACGCCGACGCGGTCGGCGAAGAAGGGGGTGTCACCGTTGTTGGTCACCGCCGAAGGGTCCTGGGATCCGAAGGTCTTGTAGGCCAGAAGCCGGATGTTGACCGTCACGTCCTTGGTCGCCTTGGCGTGCAGGTCGACCCCAAGCCGGTTGGTGTAGATCGAGTCGTTGTTCGGCTTGTAGGCCGGCACCTGCTGCGCGAAGTTCAGCAGCTGGCCGGCCATGGCCTGGTTCGCGCCCAGGAATGCGTTGGCGCCCTGGTAGGTGCGGACCTGCCTCATCTGGTTCGAGAAGGTGGAGAAGGCGGCGACCTGCGGGCCGAAGTTGACCGGGTCGGTAAGAAACCCGTTGTTCATGAAGGCTTGCGCGTTGGCAAAGGTCTTGTTGACGTCGGTGTAGGCCTTGGTCTCGCCTTTCAGCGAGTCGAAGCGAAAGCGGTAGTCCCCGCCGATGGTGAGCCACTTGCTGAGGGTCTTCTCCTCCAGCCGCTCGACCTTGCGGGTCAGGTCGTTGATCTTTTGCTGCATGGCCTGCTCGTCCGCCCAGGCGCCGGCTGGCAGGCCTAGGGCCAGCAGCAGCGCAACCGCTGTCGTATTACTCCGAGATACTTTCATGTTCCCCCCTGTGCGTAGGTATCGGCACCCCGTTGGCCCAGGGAGCCGTGATCCGGCCGCTGCAGTCGGCTCGGACGTTAACATTTCATGACATAACCCGCGCGAACTTTATGCCTGAACGCAACACCTGTCAATATGTTTTTTTATATATATGACCGTAAGGATTATGGGATAGTGTTTGATTTGTATCACCACAGTGATGACCCGGTGATACAGAGATTCCGCCCTGGGTTTTAGCTGTTGACGTAACGGCGCCGATATGCATACTATTCAGCAATTTAAAGTCAGGAAAAACAGGTGGATATGCAGAAGAAACTCTATCTGGAGACCTTCGGGTGCCAGATGAACGTCAGTGATTCAGAGAAGATAGTGGGGCTCATGCAGGGGATCGGCTATGTCGAGACCAAGGACTCGGCGCAGGCCGACCTGATCCTTTTGAACACCTGCAGCATCCGGGCGAAGGCCGAGCAGAAGGTGTACGGCCACCTCGGGAAGTTCAAGTCGCTCAAGGAGTCGAGGCCCGGGCTGATCATCGGGGTAGGGGGGTGCGTAGCGCAGCAGGAGGGCGAGAAGCTCCTGAAGCGCGCTCCCTTTGTGAACCTGGTCTTCGGGACGCACAACCTGCACCAGTTGCAGGACATGGTGCGCGGCGCCGAGGAGGGGCGGCGCAGTTCGGCGACCGACTTCATCGACGACGAGGCCCGCTTCGACCTTTTTCTCCCGCACGGGCGCGAAGGGAGCGTCTCGCGTTTCGTGACCGTCATGCAGGGGTGCGACAACTTCTGCGCCTACTGCATCGTGCCGCACGTGCGTGGCCGCGAGATCAGCCGCAGCGCCGCGAAGATCGTGGACGAGGTGCGGCAGCTCACCGCTTCCGGCGTCACCGAGGTCACGCTTTTGGGGCAGAACGTCAACTCGTACGCCGCGAAGAACCCGGGTGAGCCCGATTTCGCCGACCTGCTGAGGCTGGTGGCGGAGATCGACGGGGTTAAGCGGCTGCGCTTCACCACCTCGCATCCCAAAGACATGTCCCAGCGTCTCATCGACTGCTTCGCAGAGATCCCCAAGCTGGCGCCTCACATCCACCTGCCGGCCCAGTCCGGAAGCGACAGGGTGCTCAAGGCGATGAACCGCGGTTACACGGCCGGGCAGTACCTCGCCAAGGTGTCCGCGCTCAAGAAGGCCTGCCCGGAAATCCAGTTCACCGGCGACATGATCGTCGGCTTCCCCGGCGAAACCGAGGCGGATTTCCAGGCGACCCTGGACCTCATGCAGGAAGTTACCTACGCCGATCTTTTCTCCTTCATCTACTCGGCCCGTCCCGGCACCGCCGCGGCCGACCTGCCCGACGCCACCGACCCCGCCGAGAAGCAGGCCCGCCTCGAGCGCCTCCAGGCCCTGCAGAAAAAGGTGACCCTCGAGCGCAACCAGAGCCTGGTGGGGACCGTGCAAGAAGTGCTTGTTGAGGGGCCGAGCAGCTCGGGCGAGTGTCTGTTCGGCCGCACCGGCGGCAACCGTGCGACCCTCCTGGACGGTGACGAAGCCCTGGCCGGAGAGCTCGTTAAGGTGAAGGTCGTGGAAGGGCTGCAGACCCTCCTCAAGGCGGAGCCGCTCTAGCCGGTCGGGCGGTTCTCTTGGTTTTTTCCAGTATGTTGAGCCTCGTTGTGGCCACTATGTTCTTCAGAATTCCTTGCGCCGTCTGAGGCATTCGAGTCCGCGAGGCTCGTTGCAGCGTCTCTCGATGCAGGTTGTGCGCAAGGGCTGCTGAAGCGTCGAAGGGGAGGTAGCAGGTATGTACATCGAGATGAAAGTCTTCGGGTTCGCGCTCGATTCCATCGCACAGCTTCCGATGATCCTTCTCAAAGATGCCGACGAGAAGCACACCATCCCCGTCTGGATCGGCACCTCCGAGTCGGTGAGTTTTGCAGCGGAATTCCTCGGGCGCGAGATGGCGTTCAGAAACGGGCGCAAGGATCTCTTGGGCTCCCTCATGGAGCGGTTGGGGATGCACATCGAGCGCATCGTCATCGAGAGCCTGACGGACGGCGTGTTCACCGCGTCGGTGCGCCTGGCCGCGGCCGGTGGCGAAGAGGTGCGCATCGAGGTGCATGTGAGCGAGGCCATGCTCCTCTCGCTCAGGTACCGGATGCCGGTCCAGGTGGGCAGCGAACTGCTCGCCCAGGCCTCCACCCTCGACATGAGCGACGACATCGCCGAAGAGACCAACGCCCGACGTTTCATCGACTTCCTCGACCAGCTCGATCCCACCACCTTGGGCAAGTACCCGATGTAAAATGCTGGGAGTGGTCCCCACTGTGCGCGGAAGGGGGCTGGCTCTCCAGATGCGAGAAGGGGACTGGCGCCGCAGGTGCCTGTCCCCTTAGTGAAACTCTGCCCTCTTGATGAAACCATCCCTCCACCGAGCTAAAACCGATCCCGAACAACCGGCGATGATTGCGTTCAGCTTTCCGAAGTCCCAGTAGTCCCTGTAGTCCCTGTAGCCCAGGACCCAAGGATACGTCCCCTGCCCAGCCTCTGCAGCCGGCGTCACGTCCCCCACTTTGCAAAAGGGGGGACAGAGGGGATTCGCCCTGCGTCTCTCACTTCGACCCTCCTCTGCGAAGACGATCCACCCCGCCCGGGCGACTTTTTAATGACAACCCTCCCTTTTGCATTCACATCTCTTTCCGATTACCGTAAAATCAAGCCATGCTTTGACCAGAAAACCGACTGCTCAGGAGTGTCCTATGCGTGAAGCATCATTCGAGTTTTTGAAAAAGTTAGTGGAAGCGCCCAGCCCTTCCGGTTACGAAGCGCCGGCGCAGCGCGTCTTCCGCTCCTATATCGACGGGTTCGCCCAAGTGACGACCGACGTCATGGGGAACGTCTACGGCTTCATCCAGGGGACGGGGGAAGAGCGCCTCAAGGTGATGCTGGTGGGCCATTCCGATGAGATCGGCCTCCAGGTGCGTTACCTTGACGACCACGGTTTCCTCTACTTCTCTGCCATCGGAGGCGTCGATCCGCACATCACCCCGGGCCTTCGGGTGCGGGTGCACACCGAAAGCGGAGCGATCAACGGCGTGGTCGGCAAGAAGCCGATCCACCTCATCGAGCCCAAAGAGCGCGACAGCGTGATCAAGCTCGACGCCCAGTACATCGACATCGGTGCGACCAGCAAACAGGAGGCCGCGGCCCTGGTCCGCGTGGGCGATGCCATCACCTTCGCCGATTCCCTCGAGCGCCTGCAGGGAGACCGCTGCACCTCGCGCGGTTTCGACGACAAGGCTGGCAGCTTCGTGGTGGCCGAGGTGCTGCGCAAGGTCTCCGAACTGCCGCACCCCTTGGCCGTCGATCTCTACGGCGTCTCCTCCGTCCAGGAGGAAGTGGGCCTGCGGGGCGGCACCACCTCCTGTTACAACGTGCGTCCCGACGTGGGGATCTGCGTCGAGGTCGATTTCGCCACCGACCAGCCCGACGTCGACAAGAAGCACAACGGCGAGGTGGGGCTTGGCAAGGGGCCCATCCTGCCGCGTGGTCCCAACATCAACCACGCCCTCTTCGACATCCTGTCCCGGACCGCCGGCGAGGAGAGCATCCCGGTCCAGTACACCGGCATAGCCCGGGCCACCGGAACCGACGCCAACGTGATGCAGATCTCGCGGGGCGGGGTAGCCACCGCCCTCGTCAAGCTCCCCCTGCGCTACATGCACACCCCCGTCGAGACCCTCTCCCTCGCCGACCTGGAAGCCGCCGCCGACCTCATCGTTGCGGCCCTCGCGCGCATGGGAAATAGGGACAGCTTCAAGCCGGTGTAGAGGCAGGGACTGTGGGGGCTGGGGCTAGAAGCAGGGACCAGGGACTAACAGCAGAAGGGGGACGGGCATCGTCAGGTGCCTGTCCCCCTTAGCCGGTTTGAGGAGAGGCTAGATCTCGGCGCCCTCCCGCCTGCACCTGACTCTCCCTCGCACTCCGGGTGAGGGCAGGGGTGAGGGGGCCGGCAGCTGCACTCCGGTCGCCCTTATCAATAAGCACCACCGTCGGCCATAAAAGGTATACGCCGCCCCGTGCCAAAGCGTAGACGCCGCAACGCCCCATCCTCCTTCGCCTCTGCGCGACGTGCCGATCCGTTAGCTCGTACAAACCTCAACACTTAAGCCGATTTAAGTTGACTTGGTCTGCGCGCTGTACTAGATTTTTCGGTTAATATCCCGTGCCGCACCCAAGATAAAGGAGTCCCCAATGTTAGAAAGTAACCTCCCCGAAGGCCTTACCTTTGACGATGTACTGCTCCTCCCGGCCCACTCTCTCATCCTGCCTCGCGACGTCGAACTGACCACACGGCTCACCGCAAACATCCAGCTGAACATCCCGCTGGTGAGTGCAGCGATGGACACGGTGACTGAGTCGAGAGCGGCAATCTGCATGGCACGGGAAGGGGGACTCGGCTTCATCCACAAAAACTTCAGCATCGCCGAGCAGGCGATGGAGGTCGACAAGGTCAAGAAAAGCGAATCGGGAATGATCGTCGACCCGATCACCATGCAGCCCAACCAGAAGATCCGCGAGGCCCTCGACATGATGGCCAAGTACCGCATCTCCGGCGTCCCCATCACCAAGCCCAACGGCAAACTGGTCGGCATCCTCACCAACCGCGACCTGCGCTTCGAAACCAACCTCGACCTCCCCATCTCCGCCCGCATGACCAAGAGGAACCTGGTGACCGTTTCGGTGGGGACCACCCTGGAGCAGGCCAAGGAGCATCTGAAGAACACCCGGGTCGAGAAGCTTCTGGTGGTGGACGAGGAGAAGAACCTCAAGGGTCTCATCACCATCAAGGACATCGAGAAGGTGAAGAAGTACCCCAACGCCTGCAAGGACTCGCTGGGCCGCCTGAGAGTCGGCGCCGCGGTCGGCCCGACCCCGGATGTCGACGCCCGCATCGACGCGCTCGTCAAGGCCGGCGTCGACGTCGTGGTCATCGATACCGCCCACGGCCACTCCCAGGGCGTACTCGATGCCATCGCGCGCATCAAGGCGACCTTCCCGAACCTCGAGCTGATCGCCGGCAACATCGCCACCGCGGCCGCCGCCGAGGCGCTCATCAAGACCGGCGTAAATGCCATCAAGGTCGGCATCGGACCGGGCTCCATCTGCACCACCCGCGTGGTCGCCGGCATCGGGGTGCCGCAGATCACCGCCATCGCCGAGTGCTCCCGCGTCGCCAAGAAGTACGGCATCCCGCTCATCGCCGACGGTGGCATCAAGTACTCGGGCGACCTCACCAAGGCCGTTGCCGCCGGCGCAGACGTCGTCATGATCGGCTCGCTCTTCGCGGGGACCGAGGAGAGCCCGGGCGACACCATCCTCTACCAGGGGCGCGCCTACAAGAGCTACCGCGGCATGGGCTCCATCGGCGCCATGAAGCAGGGGAGCAAGGACCGCTACTTCCAGGGCGACGTGGACAGCGACGTGAAGCTCGTCCCCGAGGGGATCGAGGGGATGGTTCCGCTGCGTGGACCGCTCTCCGCCAACGTGCACCAGCTCATGGGCGGCTTAAGGGCCGGCATGGGGTACACCGGCTGCAAGACCGTGAAGGAGCTCCAGGAGAACGGGCGTTTCGTGCGCATCACCGGCGCGGGCCTCAAGGAGTCCCACGTCCACGACGTCACCATCACCCAGGAAGCCCCGAACTACCGGGTGGAAAAATAACAAGGTAACAAGGCATCTACCACAGAGGACACGGAGGAAGAGGCGAGGTACACAGAGGAAGGCTTTAAGGGGTAACCCACCGGTCTTTGCTTTACCCTGTGTTCCTCCCGTCTTTCCTCGGTGTCCTCTGTGATTACGCTTCTGATTTTTTAGATTGGCAAAGCCTGCCCCGGCCTCACGCTGTGGTTAGGCTTTTAACGTTTTTCCAAAAGGAATTATCTATGACAATCGACATCCATTCCGAGAAGGTCCTGATCCTCGACTTCGGCTCCCAGGTGACCCAGCTCATCGCCCGGCGCGTGCGCGAGCAGAGCGTCTACTGCGAGATCCACCCCTACAACATGGCGCTCGAGAAGATCAAGGCCTTCGGGCCCAAGGGGATCATCCTCTCCGGCGGCCCCTCCTCGGTCTACGACAAGGACGCGCCGCACTCGGACCTCGGGATCTACGACCTGGGGATCCCCGTCCTCGGCATCTGCTACGGGATGCAGCTCATGACCCAGCAGCTCGGGGGGCGCGTCGAGCGCTGCGACAAGCGCGAGTTCGGCCGCGCCACCCTCGTCCTCGACGGCAAGAGCGAGATCTTCGCCGGCTTCGAGGGGGGTGCCGAGGTCTGGATGTCCCACGGCGACCGGATCGAGGAGATGCCCAAGGGGTTCAGCCTCATGGCCCACACCGAGGGGTGCCCGGTGGCTGCCATGAAGGACGAGAAGCGCAACTTCTTCGGCGTGCAGTTCCACCCCGAGGTGGTGCACACCCCGCGCGGCGACGAGATGATCGGCAACTTCCTGTTCAACATCTGCGGGAGCAAGCCGACCTGGACCATGGCCAACTTCATCGAGACCGAGATCGCCACGATCCGCGAGAAGGTGGGGACCGGCAAGGTGCTCTGCGCCCTCTCCGGCGGCGTGGACTCCGCGGTCGTCGCGGTCCTGATCCACAAGGCGATCGGCGACCAGCTGCACTGCGTCTTCGTGAACAACGGGCTTTTGCGCAAGGGCGAGGCCGAGAAGGTGGTGAACCTCTTCACCAAGCACTTCAAGATCAACCTGCAGCACGTCGAGGCCACCGACCGCTTCCTCGACAAGCTGACCGGCATCTCCGATCCCGAGCAAAAGCGCAAGATCATCGGCAACGAGTTCATCTACCTCTTCGAGGAGGAGGCGAAGAAGCTCGGCCAGGTCGACTACCTGGCGCAGGGGACCCTCTACCCGGACGTGATCGAGTCGGTCTCCACCAAGGGGCCCTCCGCGGTCATCAAGAGCCACCACAACGTGGGCGGGCTCCCCGAGAAGATGAACCTGAAGCTCCTCGAGCCGGTGCGCGAACTGTTCAAGGACGAGGTCAGGCTCCTGGGCAAGGAACTCGGCATGCCCGACGAGATGGTCTACCGTCAGCCCTTCCCGGGCCCGGGTCTCGCCATCCGCTGCATCGGCGAGCTCTCCCCCGAGAAACTCGACATCCTGCGCGAGGCCGACGCCATCGTCATCGACGAGATCCGCAAGGCCGGGCTATATCGCGACATCTGGCAGTCATTTGCCGTACTCTTGCCGGTGAAGACCGTAGGCGTCATGGGCGACGCCCGCACCTACGAGTACACCTGCGTACTGCGCGCGGTGAACTCCCTGGACGGCATGACCGCCGACTGGGTCAAGCTCCCCTACGAGCTACTCGGCAGTATTTCCTCGAGAATCATCAACGAGGTGAAGGGCGTGAACCGCGTGGCCTACGACATCAGCCAGAAGCCGCCGGCAACCATCGAGTGGGAATAGGCGATTGCTCCCTTGGCGGGGTTCAATAATTGCACAGAAACTCGCGGTAACCGTCCCCCGGGGCGGTTGCCGCGTTTTCGCGTATAGGGGGGATTCCGCGTGTCCGAGACCTTCGGCCCGATAAAACTGATCATCTTCGATCTGGACGGAACGCTCATCCATTCGCTCCCCGACATCGCCGACGCGGTGAACCACGTGCGGCGGGACTTCGGCAAGGGGGCGCTCGACCTCGACGAGGTGCGGCTTTTGGTGGGGAAGGGGGCCCGCTCCCTCATCGAGCGCGCCCTGCCCGATGCGGGGTCCCGCGAGATCGACGAGGCGCTCGAGCGCTACCTGGGCTACAACCTGGCCCACATCGTCGACAAGACCCGTCCCTATCCGGGCGTTGCCGAGACCCTCGAGGAGCTCTCCCGGCGCGGCTTTCCGCTGGTGGTACTCTCCAACAAGAACGTGGCGCTCTGCCGCGAGGTTTTGAGCGAGCTCGGCCTGGCGGGTCTGCTCCCCGCCGTGTACGGAGCCGACTCCTTCCCGTTTCGCAAGCCCTCCCCCGAGCCGGTGCTGGCCCTCCTCAAGGAGTATCGGGTTGCGGCCGGCGAGGCGGTACTCGTGGGGGACAGCATAAACGACATGGCGGCGGGGCAGGGGGCCGGCGTGTATACCGTTGGCTGCAGCTACGGCTACGGCAATCCCGAGGAGTTGGCGGGGGCCGATTTCCAAGTCCATGATTTTGCGTCACTGCTGGATCTCCCCCTTTTCTTACAAAACAATTCAGCAATGAAAAAAGGCTAAAGTATCTCAGAGAGTTACCGATATATAGTCCTATACCAACGTTCGGGAGTAAAAAACGCAATGAAAATAGATGATCTGAATCAGAAATCGGGGCTTGCCTACGTGGCGAGCGGGCGGGCTGACAAGGCTGAGCCGGTGGACGCTTCCGTTGAAGCGGCGGGCAAGCCGCAGTCCGGGACAGACAAGGTCGAGCTTTCCAGCTACATCCCGGTTGTCCCGAGCTCAGAGCGTCAGCCGGGATTTCGGGCCGACCGGGTAGCCGAGCTCAGGGCACAGGTTGCCAGCGGCAGCTACCAGGTGCCGGCGACCGCCATCGCCGAGAAGATGATCGCCAAGTTCGCCGGCAGCGGGGCGAGCCACTAGACAGCAGAAAAAATATTGACAGGCGCACACGAAGTGCGGTATTAATGTCGCTCTACTAAGCGGGAATAACTCAGTGGTAGAGTGTCAGCTTCCCAAGCTGAAGGTCGCGGGTTCGAATCCCGTTTCCCGCTCCAAACAAAATCAGCAGGTTCAAGCGGTTAGCGTGAGCCTTTCAAGACTGTCCCCGGTTCTGTCCCTAAACGGAATCGGGGATTTACTTTTTGGAATAACGAAGTCCCGCCCCAGGTAGTCGAAGATCCTCTCTTCGTCCTCTTCCAGCCCCTCCACGTAGTTCCCGTAGACTTCATAGACCATCTGCTTCGATGCATGCCCCATGAGTTTGACGAGCCTGAGCGGATTGATGCCGACCAGGAGGCTCCAGGCTGCGAAGGAGTGCCGCGCCGAGTAAGAGGTGACGTAGGTAATCCCGGCAGCGTCCACCCCTTTCTTCCAGATCTTGCAGAAGCGGGAGCTGTTGAAGCGTGCACCGTCCTCCATCGTGAAGACATAGGGAGAATCGGAGCGGTTGAGGATTGCGTCGAGCCTTTGCCGGATTGCCCCTGTGATGAAGATTTGGCGCTTCCTGAAGGCGGTTTTCAGGCTCTTCTTGTCCTGGCCCAATACAAAAGAGCTGGAGACGTTCACGTAGTCTCCTGAGATATCCTCTTTTCTCAGGCCCCCCATCTCGGAAGGGATCATCCCCGTCAGGATCATGAACTCTGCTATGGGCCGGTAATACTCTTCCAGGTGGTCCAGGAAGCGGAGCCATTCACCAAAGCGAATGACGACATGCTCTTTCTTCTCGGTCTTTGACAGCCTCTTTTTCAGGTTGTCGAAGGGACTCTTCAGCACCCACCGGTAATGATCGCAGGCATCGTTCCAGATCGCCCTAAACGGCATAAGGATATTCATTTTCCTGGCCGTTGAGAGTGGTTTCCCTTTGTTCTCCCCCCGTGTACAGAGAAGGGAGTCGGTAAATTTGAAAACCGTGGTGCTGGTGATCTGGTAGAAAGAGACGTTTCGGAAGTGGGGGAGGATCTTCGTCTCTATCGCTTCGCGGTAGTCGTTCCGCTTGGTCGGCGAGCTGAAGGAGGGATATATCGTCTCCATCCATTCCTTCGCATACTGGCCGAAAAGCACCTGATGAGGTTCGGGCCGGTACTCTCGCCCCTCCAACTGGGTGAAGTGTGCCTTCTCCTGCTCAGTTGCTCCGGGGAATGCCTCGGCAAACTTGAAGGTGCCGTCTTCGATCCGCTCCGCGATCCTGCTCAGGAAGCCGCGAACCTTTCTTTCATTGGCCGGTGTGTCGTCGAGATCGGTGGTTCGGGTGATCCGCTGCCCGAAATAGTAGAAATCGACGTAGAGCTTTTTCGAGCCTTTGCGCCGCTTGACGGCTCCGGTTTGCTTCACAGGTGTTTCCATCGCAAGATTGCCTTTTTTAATCTTCATGTTATGTCCTCATGGCGTTACCCTCCCCTCAGTGTGTCTAAGTCCGTCGCGGAGAATACCGGCATTTCATCTCATAATCAATAGTCGAGGTTGATGGCCGGGACTGCGCCCCGGCCGAAAGTCAGAGGCGGGCTGTTGACCGAGGCTTCGCCTCGCTGAGAATCTTGCTCGCTTCGTGGCACTGGCACCGGAGCTGCTAGGCCATTATCCTCTGTGGTCGGCCTCTGCTGGCTGTTGAGAAAAAGCCCCTCACGCCAGCAGAGCCGGAGGATTCGGCCTAGTCGGAAGTAATGGACACCCTCCCGCAAAACCCCTTTCTTCAGCCAGCCGAAGACAGTGGCCCGTGATACCTGCATCCGTGCTGCAAACTGTTCAATGGTAAGAACTTCCGATGCCTGGGTGTCAGTTGCCATCGTAGGACCTCCTTAAAAGCACTGATGCCCAGGCAGATCTTTCGGCTTCCAGGTCATCCAATCGGCCATCATTCATGATTTCTGCTAGCCGGTCCTGGAAGTAGTCGAGTTCGGCGTTGTCTCTGAAGGGGAACATGGCGGGGGATTTCATAAACTCCCCCCAGTGCTCTCGATTACCTGGCCGAGCTTGATGGACCGTTTGATAAATTCGCTATCGAAGTCTCGGCTTCGCCAATGCTCATAAAGGGCTTTGCCCAAGGAGAGGATTGCGTCCTTATAGTCCCTGGTCTTCATCCTGACGGCAAAGGCCGGGAGACAACCGGCAATGTGCGAGATGTAGAACAATGCC
Organism: Geomonas silvestris; assembly: GCF_014193515.1. Classification (GTDB taxonomy): domain Bacteria; phylum Desulfobacterota; class Desulfuromonadia; order Geobacterales; family Geobacteraceae; genus Geomonas; species Geomonas silvestris. Next base: position 46,637 of record NZ_BLXX01000017.1, read on the forward strand.
GAGGCGTGGGAGTTGGAGCTTAGGTCGCGGCCAATGCGTTCGGCCTTCCCTAAACGCTCTGCACAGCTCTGAATCTCATTCCACCAGGGATGAATGGTACGGCGATCCTGACGGTCATTGTCTAGTAAACGTAGCGAGAACCATTCTCCTGTCAGATAGACCCAGATGCCGCCCGCGCGCTGCCAGAGGTCTTCAAATCCATTGACCTTGAATTGTTTCAGTGCCGGTCTGCGAAGTTGGAATTCCACCCGCCAGACGTCTTCAAGGTCATTGGCTCCCCACAGATCGGCGAACCAGAGTTTTTCCCCCTTCTTGAGCACTTCTTTCCCTTTGTTGTAGATTCTCAGGCGGATAGGAGCGGCAGGGGAGCCGAAGTAGCAGGTTTCCAGGATGCCGCCCTTAAGGATTGGTCTTACGTCCCGACTGCGACAGACTGCATGGGTTTCAAGGAAGGGAAGGGTGAGGCCGGGAGAAAGCTTGAAGTCGGCGCAGATATCAAGGCGGCTGGGGAGGATATCGTCAATCTTGCCGCCGAAGTAATTCAGATCCTGGGTGACGAGGTTCAGGGCATGAGCGAAGCTCTTTCGCCACATGGTTTCGGCATTGACAGAAAGGTAGACGTTGGGAGCCTTACCGTATTTCTCACCCTTGGCAATGTAGAGGTGAAACTCAGGAAACTGTAGATGGAAGGTGTAGTTATCGCCCTTGCCGTTGGGATAGACCAGGAAGTTTCGGCCTGGGGTGGTTTCATCGACTACTTCCCCGGTCTGTTGTGCGTTCTCTTTGAGGGTGTAAAGGGTTTTGAGAACAACGGGCCAGTCTTTGCCCCAAGCGACGAATAAGCCGATGTCGAGGGAATCAAACCCACACAGGAGATACTGGAAATTGTCGTGGTTTGGTATTAGCGCATGGCGTGTTACAGGTTCCGCCATGCATGAAGGGAACTCCGGCGTCGCGGCAAGGTTACCGGCAGAGCCGGCAATCCCTACCGTGCCGCCGGCCTCGCCTGGAACGCTAAAGGTGTCACCTGTTTCGGCGATTGATGCAAGGTCGATGGGGCTTTGTTTCATTTTCACGGAACCTCCTAAGGGTAAAGTTGCCCTCAGGGTTCCACGATGGTGGGGAAAGTACCCGGACAGTACTTCTACTTTTTCTTGTCCGGCAGGAACATGTGCAGCCAGAAAGCACGATCCCTGTTGATTGCCTTGGCAAATGCTTCTGGGCTGTCGGCAAGATCGGTATCGATAGGGGACGCGCCCGAATCATTTGCGACGGCATCGAAGAGAGCACGGATTTCTGGTTCCGTAAGAGGTTTCTTGATGAGACTGGAAATGCCTGAAATTAACCCGGCTATAGCATATTTCATTTTCTTGCGGGTGATTCTTGCCTTTGGGCGCTTCAGTGGGGCTTCCAGAAGGTTTTGGTATGCGGCAGCTTTATTGTTGAAGCGAAGAGCCTGAATTCTTTTTCCAATTGACTGATCATGCAGCATAAGAGGGTCAAGACGGAGGAGTTTCTCAAGGGCGTCCAGATCACCCTGTCGCGCCTTACGATATACGTTGGTTGGATGTTCCCGATAAAGGAGCCAACAGGGAATGAGCACAAATATGAAAAAGCTACTTTCCATCTCCATGTCTGTGAATAGCTGCAAGGCTGCTTTCTTTATCTGCGGATCAACGGGTGTTTCGAAGAAATCTTCTTCAATTTCCTGAAAGGATGCAGAAAGGGTTGATTGCAAATGAGGAAGTAGCTCTTTTAGGTCTTCGGGGCTCGGAACAAATTCAGACGGTTTGAGCTTGCCTCTTCTGAAGAAGCGAACCTCTTGAAGGATTGTTTCACCTAGTTCAACGCCTTCCCCCCCGAACTTTGAAAAATCAGAGAAAAGAGCTCGTGTGAACCTATTAATCTTACTATGGGAACGATACATAGCGAACCAAGCTGGCAGCGGTGGCATCGGGTATTGATGGTCAAATATTCGCCGTTCCCTAATGTGACGGAATGCCAGATGCATGTCCCTGGCACTCACAGCGAGTTGGGGAGCAATAAGTGCTATAAGAAATGGCTTACCTTCTGCCCACTTTCGTATTGCCAGCAAGTCTTTATTCATGTATCATTCTCAATGTTTAAAATCGTGGTGCAGCAAGATTATCAGATTTCGGTTATTGATTGAAGAGCGTATTTGTTTTCTAGTGTCGGGTGAACCAGAAAATTGGAGGCGAATGTGCTGACCACCATCATTACCTCACTCGTTACTGCCCTGATTACGTGTTATCTTCAAGAACGTAAGATCAGAGCGGAACTTCGCACTGAGTTTAAGGCGGAGGAGGTCGCTAAGACACTTCTTAAAAGTGAAAAATGGCTAAAGAGAAGCTTTGAGGAAATCAAGAAACGACTAGGCGGATTTGAGGATAATGAGCTTCGCAAAATTCTTGTTCGTGCAGGCGCTGTGAAGTTTGATACCTCGGAAGGTAAAGAACTTTGGGGGTTAATTTCTCGGAACAAAAATGACTTGTAAAGTCGAAGTTGGGGGGCAGGACTGAGTCGTCTGGGAAGGAAGCTCACCCACTGAGGGGAGTGTCATGACACTATATGATGATTTCAAGAATCACAAGATCTTTAAGCGACTTTCTGAACAGCAGATATACGCTATTTTGGAAGAGGAACTTCAGCAGGGGATCAAGAGTCCTGGCTTGTGGGCAAAAGCGCTTGAGAAGAGCGGCGGGGAGGAGAAAAAAGCCCTGTCTCTCTATATAAGCCTTCGATATCAAGCCATTCTGGATGAGATGAGCATGCTTGCAATGATGAATGCGTCATCTCGTAAATTAGATCCTCCTCAAGGTCCTGCAGAGCCTCCTCCTGTATCGGTCCAAACAGTCACGACAACTACAACCTCTGGTCATGAATTTGATGGTGTTATGCTTTTCATGCTGTTCATTTTAGGCGCTGTGATTGTCGGATTACCTATTTATTTTATGTTTCCATCATTTTTTTCTCTTTTAGGCCCAACGGGCAATTCAGTACATTATATTGGAGTGCTAATTCTCATAGGTGTAGGGTATTTACTAGCTAAGAAGCTCTAACGCCTATAGCTATTCAATTAGACATGAATCTAAGTGCGAGGGTGTGCAGCAACCGACGCCACGCAGGTTAATCGAAACTCCGTAGTGATCTTTCCGGGAGCAAATCTGTCCCCTAACTGTTGCTTTTCTAGCTGATTTGATTTTATTCAACTGTACTGCACTGGACTTTTGACACACTGAAGGTTGGGGTGGTTAACGTAAGATGTCTGAATTGTTATAACTATGACTTAGGGCTTCTAATTTGTGGAGCCTTCGAATCCCGTTTCCCGCTCCAAATAAATCAAAGGGTTAGCCGATTTAGGCTAGCCCTTTTTTGCTGTCCTACACCCCAAATGTTCTAAAATTGTTCTAAACACCCTTTTCCACTCTATATCTCCTCCAGTTGCCTTTGGCTCACCACATATCCGTTGATAACTGCTGGCGGTCACTCAGGCCCTTTCCAGACATCAAGATAATCGCTGCTGGTGGGGTGGGCGAACGGCCGTTTTCCCGGCTGATATCATGCGCTCCCCCTTCCCATCGCAGAAGGCGCCCTACCCAACCCGGCTGCTACGGACGCATGGGCGACCTCAAGTTCCATAGTGGTGACGCTGGGTGTATGGCGAGGCGGATGAAGCACGGGAATGGCAGGGGGGCAGATGTAGGAAGCCCTTGCATTTCCTATTAGACTGTGTAAATATAAAGACATTTAATGCAGATTCTGCCCGCCGGAGGGGACTGAATGTCGGACAAGCATCTTCATAAGTTGAGGGATTCTGAAATTTTTATTGGTCTTGTTGGCGCAGTTGGCACCGACCTTGAGCTGGTTAGTTGTATCCTAGAAGAAGAGTTGCGAAAGTTCAATTATGGATCTGAACGTGTGGTAATCAGCCAGTTAATCTCTGATCTTCCTAGGTGGCATGCGGAAGTTGCTTCTTTTGCAGATGCTGGTGATAGAATTGAAAAATTAATGGATTTGGGAGACACCATAAGGGAGGAAGTTAATGGTGGTGAAGCTCTTGCAATGCTGTCTATCGCAAATATTCAAGAGATTAGATATAAGCTAAAGGAAAAGCCAGAAGTTCCGATTCAAAGACAGGCTTACATAATAAAATCGTGCAAAACAGTTGAAGAGGTAAGTTTTTTTCGCAAGGTATATGGCAAGAGTTTTTTACTCATATCAGTGTATGCTCCGAGAAGTGAGAGACTCGATGTTCTAGCTCAAAAAATAGCTGATTCAAAATCTTCAGATGATGCTGAACAATTTAAGAGTCAAGCTGAAGATTTGATAGAAAAAGATCTAAAAACTAAAGGTAAAAAATTTGGACAAGATGTCCAAAACACTTTCCCTCTTGGCGACTTTTTCTTGCGAATGGCTGAAAAGGAAAAAATGAGGGGTAATTTGTCCAGGCTGTTAGAACTTTGGTTTGGATATCCATTTCACACGCCAGTGAAAGATGAGCACGCCATGTTTTTAGCCAACGCAGCCTCGTTACGAAGCTCTGACCTATCGAGGCAGGTGGGCGCAGTTATTGTAAACCCAGAAGGCGACCTTCTGGCGATGGGGTGTAACGACGTGCCTAAACCAGGAGGTGGTCTGCCGTGGCCAGGGGAAACTCAAGACTTTAGGGATTTCCAGCTTGGTGTTGACCCGAGCGTTACGATGAAAGAAAGGATGATTAATGAAATCCTTGAGAAACTAAAAAATGCTGGATGGTTTAATGCAGAGATCGCAAAGAAGACATCCACGGAACTGCTGGAGGACGCTATATATTCAGACTCCGCTGTTCTAGATAAGGCAAGAATTTCGAGCATTTTGGAGTTTGGCAGGGTGGTGCACGCTGAAATGAATGCGATAACGGATGCCGCAAAGCGCGGGGTCGAGTTAAAGGGGAGTTCGTTGTACTGCACGACCTTCCCATGTCACATGTGTGCTCGCCACGTTATTTCGTCGGGAATTCGAGAGGTTGTGTTTATTGAGCCTTACCCAAAAAGCCGAACTGAAAAGTTGTATAAGCACATCATCAAGGTTGATGGCGGAGACCATACCCCTCATGTCGTAAACTTCAAACCGTTTGAGGGAGTATCCCCAAACCGTTACATCGACTTTTTCTCTATGGAGGGAAAGAAACGAAAGGACAAGCACGGGAAAATTTACGAATGGGAGAAATCGAAGAGCTTCCCTCAAGTTGACATGATTTCACCAGCTTACGTTCAAATTGAAACGTTGGTGTTAAATCAAATTAACGCTAATTTATACCATTTTGGTTTAGAATCTGATATAAAGTGCGAATAGTGGAATGTGATGGCCTTGAGGGCGCAATAACACCGGAGGGTAAAGAAATGACTTACGATACTGGGTGGCTTAAAAGGCGCGTGTCCGCTGCGGCAACCGAATATGATAAATGGTCACCTTCACTTAAGGAGGCCATGAAGTTGACCCCTAATAACCCGAGCAATGAAAAGCCTATAGCATCCACACCTAAGGCGCAAACAGTAGACCTTAAGTAAAACAAATGCTTATCGAATTGGCAAAGACCACCTACACCACGGTTGTGTAGGTGGTCTTTATGTTTTCTTACATTTCTCGGGAAGTCGCGCACTTGACCATCGACCGCTACCGTGCCAAATACGGGAAGAACCTGGACATCCGGTCTCTGCTGGTGCGTGCCACTAAGGTCCATCAAGCGCCAGCTGCTGGAACGACTTCCCCTAGCCGGCTAACCCTTTTTTTGCTGTTCTCGTAGCCGATTGTTTTTAAATTGTTCTAGGAGGGATCTTGGACAAAATGCTCGAAGCCAAGCTGCAGCAGATTAAGGATTATGTCCAGAGTGAAGGCATCACGGTCCGTATCGAAAGAGACTCGGGCCTATCCTTGGGTAACCCAGGGATATATAAAGATGGCCTTATCAAAATTTTTGATCGGCTGCCGCTAGAGCTGGTACCTGAAGCCGAGGCACATGAGTTGTGCCACGCAATCCTTGAATATAGAGGTGCTTTAGGCTTAGGCATTAACAACGCTTTCGGTGGTGTGAGTTTTTCTGGGAAACCTTCTGCAGCCGTTGTCGAAAATTTTGTAAAGCAAATGGCTGAACTTGACTTCGGAGGAGAGTGTGACTTCGACGAGGAAGAGGAAGAAAAAAAGGATGATTATAGCGACTTGTCCGCAAAAATAAGCAATGCAATCCACCACAAGGTCATGATGCCTCTTCTGTATAATGATTTCGGCATCGTACCGCATGCGTACTATGCTTTGATGCAAATGTGGCTGGATAAAACAGAAATTGAAATTGTCAACCATGATCATGGCCAGATTGTAAATTACACAAATGGCGTTTTCCTTTACGATATCTCTAATGTTTTACCTTCAGAGTCAGAAAAAATATCTAATATTGCAAAATTAAATCCAGACGCAGAGAAAGCTTATCTGGCATCCAAAGCTTATCTTGACAGAATTGATGTCTCTGTCAGCCTTACTGATCAGTTCAAAGTCGTCAGTGAGTTTTTGAGGGTTTTGGACATAGAGCCAGAAAGGTTCGTCATATATAATTTTTACCACCGTGAATAGCAGTCCCCAAAAAAGATGAGTAGGACCGCTTGACCCCACTCATCCGTGAACACAGTTTTCTGCTTAAATGCGGTGTCATTCTTTTGGGGACTCGGCATTGGTTGACTCCAAGGTGCTAGGCGACATCAAGGCGGCCGCCAACGCCCCCACCGCGTTGCTGAGATGGTTCGGTGCCAGGTGGCTGTACCGCATGGTCATCTTCAGATCCTTGTGCCCGAGCAGGCGAGACACCGTTGCGATATCCACCCCGGACATGACTAGGTGACTGGCAAATGTGTGGCGGAGGGTGTGGAACACCACGTCGCCCTTGAGCTTAGCTTTTTTCACTGCCGTCGGAAAAGACCGTTTAAGGTCTAACAGCCGGTCGCCGGTCTTAAAGTTGAAGAACACGTAGTCAATCCCTTCCTCGCGTGGGAGTCCATCGAGCAATTGGCGCAGGGGTGCGTTGATCGGGGTCATCCGCATTTCCTTGTTCTTCGGCTCGTGGATGGAGATGAATCCATGCTCCAGATCGACGTTTTGCCACTTTAGCCGAAGAATCTCCGATTTCCGGCAGCCGGTATTCACTGCGAAGATAATGATCGGCTTGAGATGAAGCTGTTGCCGATCCGTGCCGCAGGCCTCCAGGAGTCTTTCTATCTCTTCCCGCGACAGAAACCGGTCGCGCTTCAAACTCTCCTTGAACATCTTGACCTTGTGAACCTCCTTCATGGTCGACTCGCTGGCCATCTTCCAGTCCACCGCCTTGGTGAACATGTGCTTAATGCAGCAAATACGACGGTTAACAGTTGCCTCGGACAACTCGCTGGCGAGAAGCTTCGCCTGGTAGCTCTCGAGGAACGCCAGGGTGAAGTGCTTTAACGGGAGGTTGCCGAACTCGTCCTCAGCCATCTTTATTATGCTCTTCTTGTTTCGGTAGCCTCGCTGGTACTGGGAGAACTCCCTGTAACGCTCGGCCAGCTCCCGGAAGGTGTGGTTTTTGACCTGTACGACCTCGGGTTGGTTTCCTTTCTGAATCTCATTCTTTCTATGGATCAAAAGGGCCTCTGCGTCTCGGAATCGTTTGCTCCGGCTCGACTCTTTTTTCTGTCTGCCATCAAGGCCGGTGTAGTGGATCCACCAGATATTGCCTCGTTTGTATATGCCGGGTTTGCTCATCGTGTTACCCCCCCCTCTGATATGGTCTTAATGGCGCTTGCATGCAGCCCCAGCAGATGCTAAAAAGGGGGTGCGTCGCATGACCGAAACAGAGCCATACGCAGCATCCCCTTCCTCAAGTTCGGCCAATCCTCTTAGAACATTTTCTAGAACACCACTCTTTAACTAGCTGCTATCTCAGCAGTTTTAGGTAGGCCTTCAGACCTACAGACTGACGGTCACGCGGCCCTTTGCAGCTTGTCCTTCTGGTACAGAGCGCCCACTGCCGGGGTTGCTTGCTCTTTGATCCACTTGTCAATATGGGACTTATGGAACCGCGGATAACGACCAGCATGGAAATGCGGGATCGCCTTGTACTGGACCTGTTTGTAAACCCAGGACTTGTCCACCTTCAGGTAGGCGGCCAACCCCATCACATCGAAGATCTCCTCCTGTGTTTTGGCAACAGGGGCTACAGGCATGACCGTGGATAGGCGTGCGGCCACCGCATCAGCTATCGCCTGGATGTCAGCCGGTTCAAGTACAGTTCTCATGGGTCCCTCGTAAGTGGCGTATTGATTTTCTGTCCCCGATACTATTCAAGCCGATCAAATATTGGAAACCCCCTGCTACGGGTTAGGTAAGCAGGGGGGGATTTTATTGTGGCCAGAACATGGGCCAGTTCAGCGGCAATCACCACCCGACCAAGACGTCTGGCAACTCCCAGGGACGCCAAGGTGAGGGGCGGCAAGACCCGCCAGCCTCTGTCTAAATAGGCTACCAATCCAGGGCTCGTCGGGAATGAAGTAACTGCGACCGCCGGCGTCATTGAGTATCTGAAGCAGGACAAAAACTGCCCCATCAATTTCAACTTGCTCGTAGCACATGCCATCGAAATCAGTCAGATCGATTGCTGCCACCCCAGTTTCACGGCCCCAAGGACCTCGCCATCGGCGTCATCACCGAAGCCTCCGAACTCCTGGAGCACTTCCGCTTCCTCTCCGAGGACGAAGCCCTCACGCTCCTAAGGAATCCCGCGCGCAAAGAGCAGATCGAGGACGAGCTAGCCGACGTCCTCTTCTTCCTGCTCCGCTTCACCCAGCGCTTCGACATCGACATGAGCAAGGCAGTAACCCGCAAGCTGGCCAAGATTGAGGAGAAGTATCCCTTGGAGAAGAGCCGAGGGAGCAATCGCAAGTATACCGAGCTGTAAGTGCCTTACCGCCCTCCCACTTGCCGGAAAGATGCCCGAGGGCAGGCATGAATGACTAAGAGATATGTTTTGTCTTTCATTCTTTCAGGCCGGCCCCAGGACTTCTCCCCATCCATTCAGACCTCTACGACATGTCACCCCTCCTCCCCTTTAAATATGAAAGCGTGTACATTGAAAACATGAATATCCATTTACAATGTTGCAGGAATGTTGCAATATTCGCTTTTCGTGAGCAGGAACAACAGGAGTGACGCACTAATGCCACACACCGAAGAACAGCCTGTCTACCAGACTGAAGAAATATCAAATGATCTTTTCAGCGGAAATCTCTCGATTGAACAGGCGTTGCAACGTCTACGGACCAGATTATTAGATCTGTCCACGCGTAACCGCCTCCTCAGTTTTCGCCACCCTAAGGGGCGTTCACTTCAGTTCGTTGACCAACCGAACCTCAATCTCGTCTTCACTCGCCTATTAGATGGTAAGGACATTCTGCTCAAGTGGATCCCGGACCCTCCGCCCCTGCTGTACACCAACAAGCGTCCTGACCCCAAAAGCCATGCCGAGTCCCTCGGTGTCGACGTCGAAACCCGCTTTTCCCCCGAATCGTGCCGCTCCTCTGCCAATAAACATACTCCCAGGCTCCAGGCCCTTTATTACCCCGCGGACCTTGACAAGATGTGTCGCAAAATTCGCTCGGAGGCGCGCACCATAATTGAGGAGACGGGTACCAACATGCTGTACCTGGTGTTCGGTTTCCTAGAGTTCTACGAGCGCGATGATGTTGAAAAACCGGCCTTGTCGCCCCTGATCGCCGTGCCCGTAACCCTCGAAAGGGTGAAAATCGATCCGGATACCCGCACCTACATCTATGCCCTCTCCTATTCCGGAGAGGATGTTCACGAAAACCAGACATTGAGGGAAAAGCTCAGCCAGGATTTTGCTCTGCAACTTCCAGAATTGGAGGAAGATGACGAACCGGGGGATTATTTCAAGAAGATTGAAAAGGCAATAGAAAACCTGATTAGCGCCAATCTTCCGCTGTCCGCAACCACGCCTCAGGGCGACGACCAGTGCAAACAGTCGCAGCGATCAGGCGAGGCAGCATAGCGGCAAGATCAAAGCGGCGGTTAAATCGGTACTGATAC
>NZ_BLXX01000018.1 GCF_014193515.1 Geomonas silvestris
CCGGCGTCGGCCTCCTTGAGAATCGAGACGATCTGCGTCTCAGTGAAGCGTGACTTCTTCATGTAAAACCTCCTGGCGTTAAATAATGCCAGAAAGCTCTACTTTTCAAGTGTCTATCTTCTGGGGGAGCTTACGGCAGCATCTTGTGCTCTGCCTCCTAACTTCATCTGGTTACCTCTGTTGGCCCAGTTCCTTCTTAAGACCACTCAGTGACTCTGCAGAATTAGCGTACAGCATGAAAGAGAGGATCGCCGGTGGCTTGCAGTCTATCTCTTTCCGGAATCGTAGCCTGCGGTGTGGTAACGCATTCAGCACTAGGTCTTGGAGAGCAAAGTAGGCCTACGGTCAAAGAATGGCAGTATCGTTGACGATCTATCATGGTTCCTTTTGAGGAGGCTAGCATACGAAAGCTTCACTCACAAGATGAGGCATTTTGCGTATTTCCATAAATTCAGCCCTATGGTGTCACATATGAGGTGAGGTATGAACTTCACAGAAGTTCCCTACGTCAAATACGACGGTGTCAAGGTTAACAATATTTGCTACCGGGGCGTTCTCGATATGGTTATTGACCTCATTAAACAACAAAAATGCGGATATATCTGTCTCACAGATGTTTCAAACCTCATAGTTGCTACTAAAAATCCAGATCTCCGCCTCGCGATCAATGACTCAATGCTTTCGTTGGCCGACGGGATGCCTCTAGTGTGGTATGCAAAGATGGTGGGATGTAAAGAAATTGAGCGAATTTCGGGTGCTGCCCTGATGAAGCGTCTGATCATCGATATGGGGAATTACAGGCATTTTCTGTTGGGCGACACCGAGGATACAATAGAAAAAGTTATTGCCGAAGCAAGAAAACTCACCCCCAATATTTTTATAACAGGCCACAGCCCTCCTTTCAAAGATTTTGATGATGAGGACAATCGCGACATGCTGGAGAAGGTGAGAACCGCCAAACCGGACATTATCTGGGTATGTTTCGGAGGAGTAAAGCAAGAACGATGGATGAACAGGCATATTGCAACCCTAGATAGGGGTGTGATGATCGGTGTCGGAGCGGCATTTCGTTTTTTTATCGGCGAGATTGTGACACCGCCAGAGATATTTCAGAAAATGGGATTGCAATGGCTATTCAGACTGGGTGAAGCGTTTATTAAAAATCCCATTCACTGCATAAAACTTGTGCACCAGCGACACATTATGACAAGTAAAGTTGAGTATCTGGTACGCTTACCTCTCGAGGTGGCTTATGGTAGGCAACGGGTCAGGCAAACAACAGGCAGTAACGAGAAGACAGACCAGCAAAGTTCTGACGTTAGAAGGCAATGAACATGGACAAGTTCTTCTCCCGTAATGCTCCGTGGCGAGTGTCAACTACAAAGCTTAAAGGTGCTGAGTACCTAAAGCGTTTTTCGTTTCACCTTACTCTGATCTGCATCGGGGGGGGCATCGGTACAGTCATTCTTGGAGTATCGCCGGCTACAGCCGTGGTAGCTGCGGTCGCGACGCTGCTCATCTCTTTGCTGGTAAAAAATCTTTTAGTTCCTTTCTATTTCGCTGCATTATGCGTCCTTGCACTGCAGGAAGTTGAAATCACGCCCGGATCGTATCTGTGCATTTTTGAGAATGTTAAGAATCCTGGGATTCCCTCTCTTCTCGAAGCTTCAGTGGTTCTTTTGGCTGCTTGCTTTCTCGTCAAATACATCCTGGATAGAGATGTCGAATGGTTTCCCGTATTCACGGCACCAGTAATCTTATTTGGCCTCTTCTATTGCATATCTCTCTGCGTCGGGGTGAATTCTGGAAATAACGACATACTTATTAAGGAAGACTCTAAGAAGTTTGTTTTCCCACTTATGTTTTTCTTATGCAGCATCAACATTTTGAGTACGAAGAAAAGGATTCGCTGTTTTATTAACTTTGTTCTAGTTGTGGCTTCTGTCAAGACCTATCTCGGTATTATTAGCTACCTGAGGGGGGTTGGGTTCGATTACGGCGATGCTCGGGTCATATTCATCGAGACCGCAGACCTAATCCTCGTAGTCACGGTTTTGGTGAGCATCGCAGCTAGGGTGATCTTTGGCAAGTTTACGGGGAAGGCTCTGCTGGTCGTCTGCGTAGTCGGGGCACCATTGCTGTTCTCTCTGGTTTACTCTAACCGAAGGAATGCGTGGCTCGGAATCTTGTTGGCGTTCTGCCTGCTGTTTTGCCTGGCTCCTACGAGAACGAAACCACGCATGGCTGCGATCTTGCTGGGCGCCGCACTGGTCGGGGGGGGCATGATCAACTCGGCTGTGGTATTGCTGGGACTTCCAACTGGACACGACTTGAAAAGCCGGTTCGCTTCTATATCAGACAAAGAGGACAAGTCAAACGAGGCACATATTAACGAGTGGATTGTCACTATCGAGGCGCTAAAAGAACACCCCGTTCTCGGACTTGGATTCGGTTCAGAACATGCTTCGGTACCGGGGGATGATACCATCAACCGTCATACGGTCCACAACGCCTTTCTGATGTTGTACATGAAGATGGGGATCCACGCTTTATTGCTGTTTCTCTGGTCTTTGTTTCAATATTGTTTTTTTTGTGCACGTCGCAGGGGTATCTCTTCTGAGGAGAACCTCGGTTGGTTGAAGTTGGGTCTTTTCTCGACCTTTGCCTATTGGCTTGTAACCCTTAACGTTGCCCCATCTTGGTGGTACTACAGGGAAATGTGTATGATGGCCCTAGTCATGGCAATTGCGGTCAGGCTGTCGCTTTTGTCTGATTCGGCGGACCAATCGCAGGCGAACCAGCAGGTTGTGGTCGATTATCCCCACCGGCGATGATGGAAAACCTGCTGCTATCAATGCGTTGTTTAAGGCGTTGGTGGCTCATCTATTTTGCTTTGTCGTAAGGTGATGTTGCATATCCTGCTTTTCCAATGATTATGGCCATCCAAGGTGATATCACCCTGTACTTGGGACAAAAGTTTGTGCACCAAAGCACACTCTATGGCCCCACTTGGCAGGTAGAACCACACTCCACAAGTCCTGCTGAACGAGGTGCGAGATGCCCCTTATCGTCCCGGACCTGTCAGTAATCATTGTCAGCTACAACACCGTGGAAATTACACGTCGATGTTTGAATTGTATAGCCGACGCAGCTGCAGGTCTGGACTATGAGGTCTTTGTTGTTGATAACAATTCAATTGACGGAAGCGCGTCGATGGTTCGCATGGAGTTCCCTTCTTTTCACCTAATTGAGAACGGGTCCAACCTCGGGGTTGCTGCTGCCACCAATCTCGGACTTTATTACAGCAGGGGGCGTTACCTTGTTAGTATGAACAGCGATGTGTTAGTGCCTCAAGGAGCATTTAGCAAGTTAGTATGGTTTATGGAACAGCATCCGGATGCCGGAGGCGCAACACCACGCCTGGTATTGCATGCACTGGGAGAACATCCCCCTTTTATCGGCAATTTGCCATCGTTCCTCACTGACGTCCTGTTCGCCCTTTGCCTGATTCATGGCAAGTTTGCCCAATGGAGCAATCAGAAGCTCTTTTCAGGTTGGGAGAATTGCGACGTCAGTTGTGAGGTGCCGTGCGTGCACTGGGGAACCTGCTTTTTGGTAAGACGCGAGGTACTTGATACCGTGGGGATGCTGGATCCCAGATTTTTCGTGTACTGCGAGGACCTCGACTGGTCCATACGGATCAGGAAGGGCGGCTGGAACCTCTATTATCTGGCTGAGGTACGAGTGGTCCACCTGCTGAACCAGAGCACAAAGAAAGGGGGCCACAGGATGTACGCGCAAATGTGGAAAAGCCGTTGCCAGCTAGTCGAAAAGAATAGTGGTGTGGTGGCAGGGGCATTATTTAGATGTCTTGTTGCAGCAGCATGTAGCATAAAGGGTATCCTGTTGGTACTGATCAGCAGTTTCGCTGCAAACCGGCGTTCGGAGCTAAGGCAACGTCTGGGGCTACTATATTTAGTCATTAAATCAGTACTCTCATACTGAACTTGGGGCCAAGTGATGATGCCCTTGAGAATACTTTTTTTGCTGTCCGATATGAAAGACTCAGCCACGTACGTTCGAGCCTTCAATCTCTCCAAGCAGTTGGCCAACCTAGGGCACGACCTCACATTGATGGTCGTCTCTCCGGCGCAGACCTTTGTTAAGGCGTCATACATCAAACAGGGGGTCAGAATCGTGGAAACCCCCAACTTCATGCACAACGGACTAGGGCACTTTACGCGCCGCCTCTTTCTGGATCCTGGGATGGGGATACTGGATATACTTTCCCGACTACTGGAGATGAGAAAAGACGGTTACGATATTGTCCAGCTGTTCGACCACTCACTTAATGTCTTTCTTCCTTGGTATATCTTCAAAGGTCATCTTAAGAGCAAGTTCGTCTCCGACTGGTGCGATATTTTCAATTACGAAGGGGGGCTGCGTTACGCCTACTGCTTCCGGCTCGATGCCATCTATCGGGTGGTTGGGTTTCCTTTCAGGACGCTTTCCCGGTATTTGGAGTTCAACCTGCGCCGCAAGGTTGACGGGGTGACGGTAATCTCGGACGGTTTGCGGGAATTCGCAATCCGGCAAGGCGTTGCCCAAAATAACATATTTGTCGTTGAGGGGGGGGCGGATGTTGATGCAATCAAACCGATTCCTAAAGAAGACGCCAGAAGAAGGCTGGGCCTGCCCCTGGACAGCAGCATTGTGGGATTCTTAGGAACCTTTCAAGGAGATCTGGATATCGTCATCCAGAGTTTCACGAGAGTGAAGCGCGAGGTTCCCGATGCGTTGCTGCTTGTTATCGGCAAACCTTCTTCTTGGATTAGATCCGCCGTGGCTGATGCCGGGATAACGTCAAGCTTCATCCAGGCGGGCCGGTGTTCAGACGAGATGCTGCCCCATTTTCTGGCCTGCGTCGATGTCCTAACCTTGCCTCTCAAAGAAAACCTAGCCAGCCGCACGCGCTGGCCCAATCGGATCGGAGAATATATGGCATGTGGTAGGCCTGTCGTTGTGAGCGACATCGGCGACACTGCCAGAGTGGTCAGAAATCACGACATTGGCCTGGTTGCGGGTACCGATATCGACAGCTTTGCCGATACAATCGTGAGGCTGCTGAAAGACAGCCCGCTGGCGGACAAGATGGGGTGCAAGGCCCGCGAACTCGCCTGCACCAGGTACTCATGGGCGCTACAAGCGGCGAAGCTCGAGGGGATATATTTCCACCTGTTAGCGTCACCGCTTTCGAACTGCAATGACACGTGACACGGGGTGAATCATGGTCGTTTCAGGAACAGGTACCAGGATGTCGGTCGTCATACCGACATGGCAGCGACAGACGCAGCTAAACGCTCTCCTGCGCTCACTTGGGCAACAGCTCAGACTACCTGATGAGGTTGTGGTCGTGTGCCGGGAGAACGACACTGGCTCAATCGAGGCCGTAACAGCATGGGCACAATCAGCGGAGCCCCCCTTGCCCTGCAAGCTACTGACGGTTCAGCGGGAAGGGCACCTCCCGCCTCTGGTCGCGGCGCTGGAACACTGTGACGGTGACATCTTCTGTCTAATCGACGATGACGCCATCCCCAGGAAGGATTGGTTGCTGCGGTTGGAGGAAGACTTCCGTGATCCGAGGGTAGGGGGAATCGGCGGTACGGTGGTGAATCATCTGGAGGATACAACTCCCGCAACCGCATGCGGCCGTCCAGAGTTCGAGGCACCGGGAAGACTCTCCTGGTTCGGACGTTCAGGGGATTGTGGTTCTGTGGTGGGGAACAGAAATCTTGTCGAGGCGGATTGTTTCATCGGGTGCAACATGGCCTTCCGCAGAATCGCACTCTTGGACAGTTTTGATCTGGTGCTCAACTGTGGATCAGCGATCTCCTATGAAACCGATGTGGCGCTCAACGTGAAAAAAAAGGGGTTCAGGTTATTCTATGACCCAAATTCTATTGTGGACCACTATCTTACACCAAGGAAGATCGATTCGAAGCGAGGCTGGAACCAAGGGGAGTGCTTCGTCTACGCGCACAACCTGACCTATATCTGTCTGAAGCACTTGAGCTGGTACGGCAAGCTCGGCTTCGCGTTCTACTTCTTTCTGGGGGGGGCCTGGGGGTGTCCGGGGCCCGGCACTTTTGTGCTGAGCTTCCTTACGGGCCGTCCTGCATCCCTGCGAGAACATTTCATCCCTGCGATGAAAGGGCGTATCTCCGGGGTCATTTCCTATTACCGGAACAAGCGTCGAATCCGCGGGTGACAAGGTCCGGCACGATTGATGGCCACTACGGCTTTATCAGGATAGGCCACCGATAGGTCACAGGCAACAGCTCCTTGGAGGCTCTATGCCGAAGATCAGCATCGTCACGCCCTCTTACAATCAGGCACCGTACCTGAGAAGAACCATCGAGAGTGTCTTAAGCCAAGACGTCGAGGTCGAGTATATCATCGTCGACGGTTGCTCAACGGATGGATCTGCCGAAATAGCGAAAGAGTACGAGGGACGCGCGCGGGTGATCGTCGAGAAGGACAACGGGCAGACCGACGCCATTGTCAAAGGGTTTGCCCTGGCTACCGGCGACATATTGGCTTGGCTCAACTCAGACGACATGTATCTTCCCGGCGCACTGCGCCGGGTAGTGCAGGCTTATGAACAGGGGCACGAGTTTTTCTATGGCCATGTTTTCATCGTGGATGCAGAGGATGCTCTCCTGAGGAAGAGGGTTGCAATTTCCGCCACCCTCGACGATCTCTACTATGGACGCTACATAATTCCGCAAGAGGCGACCTTCTTTTCGCAAAGGCTGTACCGGGCATCCGGAGGGCTCGACCCAGCGTTCCACTATGCCATGGACTACGATCTTTGGCTTAGGCTCGCGTGCTTGCAGCAGCCCAAGTGTCTCGACACCTTCCTCTCCTGTTTCCGTTACCATCGCAACCAAAAAAGCAGCCGCCGGCCCGATCTCTACACCCAAGAGGTGCAAATGGCCCGAGCGAAGTCAGGTGGCGCGCGTCCCGAATCGCTTTTGAAGAGTGCCTCGCACCGGTCCAGATTGCTGCTTCGGAAAATCTACTCAAACATTGCCGTATCCGGAATCACAACCACAATAGCCGACTCGATCAACAAAAAGCGCGGCCTTTTGCCGTAACGATAGCTTCAGGTGCGCCCCCGCGCAATTGCACAAAAAAACAGGCCGCTTCCCAGAAGAAGCGGCCTGTTGTCGTGGTACTGGAGGATCAGTTGAGGCTCAGAACCGGGGGAGACAGCCGCTTGCCCTCGAAAGCACCGATGTCAGGTGCCGAGCCTGAGTAGGCAAGACCAACGTTCACCCCGGCATCTATCAGGTTCGATCCGGTGCTGCTGCGATAGTAGGGATCCGGGCGCGCGCCCGAGCCGGTGAGCTGCGGTGCAACCCCTTTGGTATTGTTGCTCTGGGTGGTGCTGCTGCTCGAGTTGGCAACGTTGTTGCCGTTGCCGGTATTGTAGAACCAGTTGTGGTCCACCAGCGAGCTCGTCAGGGAGGAACCGATGCTGATCGGCGCGGCCGGAGTGTTCATGATCAGGTTGTTTTGGATCTTGGCACCCGAGAGCGAGCCGGAAAAGCTGGAGCCGTCAATGCCGCTGCCGCCCCACGGGTTCGCCGTCATGGTATCGAAGATGTTGTTGTAAATCTCGACGTAGCTGTTGGCTCCCCGCACGAGTTGCAGACCGTCCGCACAGTTGTACACGATGTTGTTGCGGAATCTCCAGTGTGAAACACCCAACCCCGTGGTGTAGTTGGTACTCCAAAGACCGGCGGCGATACCTTTGTTGCCGGTGATGTAGTTGTTGTAGAAGTCGAGCCAGTGGTGGGAGAGTTCTTGGCCCACCGACTGGACCTGCATCGACGATAGGTCGATGGTGTTGTCGTGGATTTTCAGGTTCCAGCTGCTCCCGGAGTCGAGGCTTTTCGGCCCGCCGTTAAGAGAGATCGACTGGTAGAAGGTGGAATTGTAGATCTCGGAGTCTCCGGTGAAGTTGTAGGTCTCGAATACGAATGAGTCGGAGTAATAAACGTTGGTCTTGATGTTGAGGTTGTACCCTTTAAAGCCCTGCAGCCACCCCGGCACCGCTTTCACGCCGGTGCCGCGCGCGGAATAGTTCTCGTTTATGTTCACCTTGTACATCTTGAAGTTGGACAGGGCCTGCAGGTCGATGGCGCCGTAACGGTCATCGGTGGCCTGGGTAGTCTGCGAGGTGCAATCGTCGATGTCAACGTTGTAGACCGCGTCGTTATAGCCCCAGGCTGCAGGGGGGGTATTGGCTGTCGTGTTGTAGTCGGTCCAGTAGGTCCAACCGGCAAGCTTGATGGCGTGGGACTTGATCTTCAGGAACTTCATGTCGTGGATAGTGTTGTAGTCGGTTCCCCTAAGCCAGATGCCGCAGCTCAGGGTCTTGTTGCTGCCGCTTAGGGTGAAACCGCTGATATCGTTGTTTCCGTGCGGGACGGGACTGGTCTGACCGGTCTCACGGAAGATGTAGCCGGTGCCGTAACCGCCGCTGTAGGCACTGGTGATGGTGACGAGGGTCTTCCCCGCCCCCTGGATGTTGACGCCAGGGGCGAGGTTGCAGCGGTTGTTGTCGGTGTAGGTGCCGGCATTGAGGTAAATGGTGTTGCCAGCAGTGGTGACCTTAGAACAGGCCGTGGAAAGGGTTTTCCAGGGAGAGGTCGAACTGCCGTTGCCGGACGTGTCGTTGCCGTTAGGGTCGACGTAATAGGTGGCGGCAAAACCGGTGGAACCGAGCAGCAGGGTGGCCAGCAGGGTTAAAAAAGCGATCTTCCCAACGAAAAAGTGTTTCTTGAAACTCATCTTATCTCCTTTAGTGAAGAACTCCGTCGCTCGCCCCTTTCCGAGGAGTTGGCTGGTCCCGGCAACAAAGAAGCCGGGACCGGGTTTGCCAGCTGCTGCAGTCCGGGACGCTTGGTTATCGCTGCTCCTTATGCAGCCGATCTGCCCGGTAAGACACAAAAAAGCCGGGGCCGATATCAGTGTTGGTGATATTTCGGCAACCCGGCTGTCTCGGTGAGACCCAATAGGCTTTCCGCCACTTCCTCGCGAAAGTTTTAGTATTGTCGTGTATCGGGTAACTGTTCTTTCGTGGTGAGACGGTAGCACGGTTGGGGGAGAAAGGTTGGTGACGTCGGTCACCGCAACACCAGATCGCGCAGAGACGTCCCGCCTGGTGACCCCCTTGACATTTGAGGACTCCAATGTAGCCTTCCATGGGTTCAATTCTCACCAGAGGTGCGCTATGGGTGGAATCAAAAAGGGGATCGTCTTGGCTGGAGGAGCTGGAACCAGGCTTTATCCTTTGACCCTGGTTGCAAGCAAGCAACTGCAACCGGTTTACGACAAGCCAATGATCTACTACCCGCTTTCGGTACTGTTCATGGCGGGGATCAGGGAGGTGCTGATCATCTCCACCCCCCTGGATCTGCCGCGGTTCCAGGCCTTGTTGGGAGACGGTTCCCAGTG
The DNA here is from genome assembly GCF_014193515.1 of Geomonas silvestris. GTDB lineage: Bacteria > Desulfobacterota > Desulfuromonadia > Geobacterales > Geobacteraceae > Geomonas > Geomonas silvestris. The sequence goes on from NZ_BLXX01000018.1 coordinate 9,526, forward strand.
GGGGGTGAGCCTGAGCTACTGTGAGCAGCCGCAACCACGCGGGATCGCCCAATCCTTCATTTTAGGGGCGGAGTTCATCGGCCAGGATGCGGTATGTCTCATCTTGGGCGACAACATCTTTTATGGAAAGATAGGCCTGGATAGGATCGTAGCAGAATTTGACGGCGGGGCAGCAGTGTTCGGTTATCCCGTCACCGATCCGCAGCGCTACGGGGTGATCAGCTTTGACGCACAAGGGAGGGTGACCGGTATCGAGGAAAAGCCGAAACACCCCAAGTCGAACTACGCCATCCCGGGGCTCTACCTCTACGATCACGAGGTGGTGCCCATTGCCAAGGGGATCCGCCCCTCCGCGCGCGGCGAACTCGAGATCACCGACGTGAACCTCGAGTACCTGCGTCGGGGACGTCTCCGGGTCCAGACCCTGGGCCGGGGCATCGCCTGGCTCGATACCGGTACCCACGAAAGCCTTCTGGAAGCGAGCAGCTTCATCGGCACTCTCGAGGCACGGCAGGGACTCAAAATTGCCTGCCTGGAAGAAGTCGCCTTCCGGATGGGGTTCATCGATACCACGACCATGGCCCGCGCCATCGCCGGGATGCCGGCCTCGAGCTACCGTGACTATCTCGAGCACGTACTGAACGAGACCTCCTGATCTTCCCGCCAGACTGCAGCCTGCCAGACCTCAGGTTCCTCCCGTGTGCGTCGGCACTCCCTGTACCGAACCGGCCCCAGCACGCAGGCTGCGCCAGAAAAATCCCCTCCGGTCCAATTGCTAACCGAAGAGTCGTTGGTATAGTTGGTGGGTTCTTATTTGCAAACATTAATGTGTTGGTGCGCCTGGGAAGCCTCGTGTAAGGTCCGGAATCGCCACAGCTATCGGTAGGTTACAGCGGACCCCAGGTACTGGGAGGAGAATTACGTGTGCGGGATTGCGGGAATAATGAGCCGGTCGGGGCGGCAGAGGCCAGACCTGGAACAGATAAGTACCATGATGGCGCCACTGCGCCATCGCGGCCCGGACCAGTCCGGGGTCTACCTGGACCCGGACCTGGCCATGGCCAACCTGCGGCTGAGCATCATTGGCCTGGGGGACGGGATCCAGCCGATCGGTAACGAGGACGGTACCTTGTGGATCGTCTACAACGGCGAGGCCTTCAACTACCTCGAGTTAAAGGCCGAACTCATAGAAAAAGGGCACCGGTTTGCCACCTCGACCGATACCGAAGTCCTGCTGCACCTGTATGAGGAGTACGGGAGTACTTGCCTGCAGCGCATCAACGGCCAGTTCGCCCTCGCCATCTGGGACAGCCGAAAAAAGGAGCTGTTTCTGGCCCGGGACCGGGTCGGCATCCGTCCGCTCTTTTACGTCGACACCGCGGAAAGGCTCTGCTTCGCCTCGGAGATCAAGGCGATCCTGGCGCTCGAGGGGACGCGGGAGCTCGACCTCGAGTCCCTGGCGGAGGTCTTCACGCTTTGGACGACCGTGCCGGGCCGCACCGTGTTCCAGGGGGTCCGGGAGCTGCCGCCGGGGCATTTCCTGGTGGTGCAAAAAGGGCGGCCGTCGGTTCCCCAGCCCTACTGGCAGATTCCGTTCTACCCATGCGACCCCGCCCTGCGCGGCGCCGACGAGGCAGCCGAGCAGTTGCGCGAACTGCTTACCGACGCGGTGCGGCTCAGGCTGCGGGCCGACGTGCCGGTGGGAGCCTACCTAAGCGGCGGGCTCGATTCCTCCATCATCGCCACGCTGATCTCCCGGCACGGTACCAGTCACCTGAGAACCTTTTCCCTCGGGTTTCAGGCGGCCCCCTTCGATGAGAGCCGGTACCAGCGGGAGCTCATCGACCATCTGGGGGCGGACAACCGGCAGGTCCTGGTAAGTAACGAGCAGATCCGGGCCGCCTTCCCGGACACGGTTTGGCACTGCGAGAAGCCGATGCTGCGTACCGCTCCGGTGCCGATGTTCCTGCTTTCCCGGCTGGTGCGCGACGAGGGATACAAGGTGGTCCTCTCCGGCGAGGGGGCTGACGAGATCCTTGGAGGATACAACATCTTCAAGGAGGCCAAGATCCGGCAGTTCTGGTCACGGTATCCCGCTTCGCAGCGCCGCCCCCTGCTGTTGGAAAAACTCTACCCCTACATCTTCAGCAACCCAAGCCGCGAGCGCCACTACCTCCAGGAGTTCTTCGCGGTTCGGGAACGCGGCGCGGATTCCCCCTTCTTCTCGCACGAGATCCGCTGGGAGAACAGCCGCAAAAACCTCACCTTCCTCTCCGACGACTGCCGCAGCGCGTTGGCGGTTTACGACCCGTTGGCCCGGCTGGCAGAGACGCTTCCCGAGGGTTTCGCAGAGCGCGACCTGCTGGCACGTGCCCAGCACCTGGAGATGGAGCTCTTCCTTGCCGGTTTCCTCCTCTCCTCCCAGGGGGACCGCGTCGGCATGGCCCACTCCGTGGAGATGCGTCACCCCTTCCTCGATTACCGGGTCATCGACTTCGCCTTCAGACTCCCGGCGCGTTGGAAGCTCAGGGGACTTAAGGAGAAGTACCTGCTCAAGCGGGCCTTTAGGGGGGTGATCCCGGAGAGCATCAATAACCGCGACAAACAGCCTTACCGCGCGCCGATACGGGAGCTCTTCTCCGCGCAGGCCCCCCGCGACTACGTCGACGACCTGCTCTCCGAGACCAGACTCAGGGAAAGTGGCTACTTCAATCCACACAAGGTGGCTCGGCTCTACGCGAAGTTCCTGAACACCCCGGCAGGTCTCTCCAGTGAGTTCCAGAACATGGCGCTCGTCGGTGCACTTTCGACACAGATACTGCACGAGCAGTTCGTCAAAGGTGAACGGTTGCGCGCGCTGGGGCGAGTGACTCCGGACCGTGTGGTGAGGGGAGGGGAAACCCCAGCTCCCCACCGTGGTCGCTAAGGGCAGAGGAGGTTTCGTCATGGGCGAAAGATCAGTACACCACCTGCTCGAGAACAGTGCGCGGCTGCACCCTCAGCGCACCGCGCTCATTCACGACAGCGAGCGGGTAAGCTATGGCAGGCTGAACCAGGAGGCAAACTGCCTGGCAAGTTTCCTGCGGCAGCAGGGGGTGACTGCAGGCGAGCGCGTGGCGCTGCTTTTGGAGAACAGCCTTTGCTACGTGGTGAGCTACTACGGGATACTGAAGGCAGGAGCGGTCGCCGTGCCGCTCAACCCGGAACTCAAGGCCGAGGGGCTGGGAGAACTCCTGCGGGACCTGGAACCGCGGATGGTGATCGTGAGCCGGAAAGCGGAGCACGCCCTCAGGGAGAGTGACCCGGACCGACTGGGGATTTCTCTGGTCCTGGTGCAGGACCCGGCCCTTGCCTGGAGCGGGGGGCACGCCCGGATACTTCCTTGGGAGGATGCCCTGGAGCAGGGTGGGACGGAGGACCCGGGCCAGTGCGGCAGCCCCGACCGGCTGGCGAGCATCATCTACACCTCGGGTTCCACGGGAAAACCCAAAGGGGTGATGCTGTCGCATCGCAACATCGTTGCCAACACCGACTCGATCGTGGCCTACCTCGGATTGACTGAGCAGGACATCCAGATGGTGGTGCTGCCGTTTTTCTACGTGATGGGGAAGTCGCTTTTGAACACGCACGTCGCGGTGGGGGGAACGGTGGTCCTGAACAACAACTTCGCCTACCCCGCCTCGGTGATCGCCCAGATGGCCTCCGAGAGAGTAACCGGCTTTTCCGGGGTCCCCGCGACCTATGCCTACCTGTTGCACCGCTCGCCTCTGGCGGCCTTCCGGGACCGGCTCTCCGAATTGCGCTACTGCACCCAGGCCGGAGGTCACATGTCGCGGCAGATCAAGGAGCAGCTCATCGAGGCGCTGCCGCCGCACACCCGGCTTTTCGTCATGTACGGGGCGACCGAGGCCGCGGCGCGGCTGAGCTATGTGGAGCCGGAGCGGCTCAGGGAAAAAATGGAATCGATCGGCCGGCCGATTCCCGGGGTCACCATCCGGGTGGTTGACGACCAGGGGCGCGAGGTTGCCAGGGGGGAGTCGGGGGAACTTGTCGCGTCCGGCGCCAACATCATGCAGGGGTACTGGCGCGACCGCGAGGCGACCGCGCGGGCCCTGGACCACAACGGCTACCACACCGGCGACCTGGGATACCAGGACGCAGACGGCTACCTCTACGTCACCGGCCGTAAGGACGACCTGCTCAAGGTCGGCGGGCACCGGATCGACCCGCAGGAGATCGAGGACGCCCTGATGGCGAGCGGACTGCTCCTCGAGGTTGCGGTGCTCGGGGTGCAGGACGAACTACTGGGCAAACGACTGGTGGCCCTGGCGGTACCGCTTGACCCGGCTACCACGGCGGGGACCCTCCTGGCCGGCTGCCTGGACCGGCTGCCGCGCCACAAGCTCCCCGGCGAGGTCCGGTTCGTCCAGGCGCTCCCCAAATACCCCAGCAGCAAGGTGGACCGCCCCGGCTGCCTGGCCCTCTTTCACTCCCCGGGCGCCGACGCCGGCAGCGAGCGGCCCGCACCCCCGCAACCCGGAACCTCAGGCGAGGAGGTACGTCCATGAACGGCAGCACCCCTTTCTCCCGTCACCTTTTGCACCTCAACCCCGAGCTCGAGGCAGACCGCATCTGCCGGCGCATCCGTGAACTGATGCTGTCGCAGGTCAAGCGGCGCGGCCTGGTGGTTGGCCTCTCGGGCGGGATCGACTCCAGCGTCACCGCGGCCCTGGCCGCCCGCGCACTCGGGCCGGAGCGGGTACTCGGCCTGGAGATGCCGGAGCGCCACTCTGCCGAGGAGAGCCTAAGGCTCAGCAGCAGCGTGGCCCGCACCCTGGGGATCCCGACGGTCCGCGAGGAGATCTCGGCCACCCTTGAATCGGTCGGCTTCTACCGCAAGTACGAGGATGCCGTGCGCCAGGTGGTTCCCGAGTACGCTTCGGGGTGGAAATCGAAGATCGTCACGAGCGGCATCACGGCCAGCGCCAGCATCACCGCCTTCTCCATCGTGGTGCAGGCCCCGGACGGCGCGCAGCTGAAGATGCGGCTCCCCTTCAAGCCCTACCTGGAGATCGTGGCGGCGACCAACTTCAAGCAGCGCATCAGGAAGATGCTGGAGTACTACCATGCAGACCGGCTGCACTACGCGGTAGCCGGGACGCCGAACCGCCTGGAGTACGACCAGGGGTTCTTCGTGAAGCTGGGGGACGGGGCCGCGGATCTCAAACCGATCGCGCACCTCTACAAGACCCAGGTGTACCAGGTGGCGGAGTACCTCGGCATCCCCGAGGAGGTCCGGAGCCGCCGACCCACGACCGACACCTACTCGCTCGCCCAGGGGCAGGACGAGTTCTACTTTGCACTCCCCTTCGACCAGATGGACCTCTGCCTTTTCGGCAAGAACCACGAGGTGGCGGCCCGCGAGGTGGCAGCGGCGCTGGGGCTTACCGAACAGCAGGTCGAGCTGGTTTACCGGGACATCGACGTCAAGCGCGCCACCACACGCTACCTGCACCTGCCGCCGCTTCTGGTGGATCGGGTGGAGTGGCAGGAGGAGTGAGTTGGCCGCGAACCAAGGGAGGAAACAGACATGAGCCTTCAGGAGGAAATCAGGCAGTTCATCGTCGATACCTTTCTCTTCGGAGAAGATGGCGGGCTAAGGGACGACAGCTCGTTTCTCCAGGAGGGGATCGTGGACTCCACCGGAATCCTGCAGCTGGTATCGTTTTTACAGGAGAGGTACCTGATCAGCATCGAGGACGCCGAGTTGATTCCGGACAACCTCGACTCCATCGGGAAGGTAGCAACGTTCGTGCGTAGCAAACAGGCGGCACCCGGCACGGGACAGGCGACGGCGCAGGCGCTGGTGCCGGAACCGGCCTGACCGCGTCAGGCGCCAGTGGGGGAAAGGGGCAGGAGATATGAGCTCGGCAGGGATCAACAACTGGCACATCCTCAGGGAGTTGGGTCCATCCAACTCGCTGAAACTATTGGGTTCCCGGGTGTTCTCCCTGGATCACTATTTCGTGCTGAGGAAAAACCTGATGGAGCCCGAGCCCGAAACCCCGGCCGTCGGGGCCAAACTTGCCCTGGAGCCGATCGCCCCGTCCGACATCGAAAAGATCCTGGAGAGCCTGGCAAGCCTCACCCCGGCGGAGAAGCGGGACGTCCTCGGCTACCTGCACTTTTACGAAAGCGGCTTTAAGAACTGTTACGTGATGCGGCGCGACGGCCAGGTCGCCTACATGCAGACCCTCATCTACCCGGAGCAAAACGACCTGATCGAGAGGAAGTACCGCAGCAAGTTCTACCCCCTCAAGGAGAGCCAGGTCATGGTGGAGAACGTCTTCACCTTCGTCCCGTTCCGTGGGCTGGGGTGCCTGCAGCAGGGGACCCGAAAGCTCCTGGGCCTAGCGCGCAGTCAGGGGTACCGCTCGGCGGTCTGCTACATCAGGAAGGACCGGATCGTCTCGCTGAACGAGTTCATCAAGATGGGGTTCAAGATCACCCGGATGATGCCGGAGTACAAGGTGCTGGGGAGGGTCTGGCGGGATCTGTAGAGGCGGGACGGTTGGCACTGGCAAACACGAGCGGCTTTACCTTCTGGGAAGATAAAGCCGCTCTTTTGTATCCGGGACTTAAAAAAACGCCTTACTTCTCGTCGTAGGTCTTCTTCAAGAGGTGGAACAGGACCGCGAGTAAAAGTGCCCCGGCGACCACGATCCCCCCCGCCATCTTGCGCTTGGCTCGGGTATCCTCGATGACCTTCAGGTCGCGGTTGAGCTTGCCGAGCTCGGCGTTGATCTGGGCCGATTCCCCCTGCACCTTGGCTACGTTCACCTCGTGGAACAGCGAGTGGAATCTGTTGCGCACCGCGAAGAGGCTCTTGCCCAGCCGCTCGGTGTCGACCCCCTGGGACTGGTAGGTCTTGATCCTGCGGTCGATGCTGACGATGGACCCCTCGGTCTGCTGCATGGCGTCACGGATCACCCGGGCCCGCTCGAAGCTGTGGCAGCGGCTGCAGCTCTTCTCGTTTATGAGGGTGAGCGAGGCCCGCTGCACGGCGTGGTTGGTGTGGCAGGTCACGCAGGTGGGGCCCCCCTTGCCCAGGGCGCGGCCGTGGGCGCTCGCCAGGTAGTCCTTGAGGACCCCCGGGTGGCAGCGCCCGCAGAAGGCAGGTATCTCGGCCTCCTTGGGGGCTCCCAGAAAGCCGCGCGAGCGGTTCATCGCGTCGGCGGCGTCCTTGGGGTCACCGCCGTGGCAGGCGTTGCAGGAGATGCCGTTTTCGGCGTGCACGCTGGTGCGCCAGAGCTTCACGGGGGCGCCGAGACGGTCGGGGAGGGAGCCGTGGCACTGGATGCAGACCGTTTCGGGCTGTTCGGCGCGGGCCGGGCCGCAGCTCGCGCCCATGCCCAGCAGGAGTGCGGCGGTGACGAAGAGGGTGCGTGGGAACGTGATTCGCATCATCATGAGTAGTGCCCCCATACGGAAAGTCCGACCCAGAGTAGGAACCCGCCAAAGAAGCAGACCAGGAACAACGGCCGCTTGAAGGGGTTGCGTTCGGGAGAGCGGTCGATAAACGGCAGCAGTGCCAAGAAGGTCATCGCGGCGGCCTGCACTGAGAGGCCGAGCAGTTCGCTGGGGAAGATCTTGAGCGTCTGGTAGTTGGCCAGGAAGTACCACTCCGGCTTGATGTGGGCCGGGGTCTGGAAGGCGTTGGCCGGTATGAAGGCGTCCGGGGTGAACAGCAGGTTGGGGGCGAAGAAGACCACCGCCAAAAACACCGCGAAGTAGACGCCGATCGAGGTAAGGTCCTGCAGGGCGTAGTTGGGGAAGAACGGGATCCCGCCGGGATGGCTCTCGTAGCGGTAGTGCTCCGGGTTCCAATGGGAGCCGGTCTCGACCTGGTCGCCGAAGGGAGGGGTCGAGATTCCGGTCCGCTTCAGGCAGAACAGGTGGGCGCCGATGAGCCCCGCGATCACCGCGGGGATCACCCCGACGTGCAGGGCGAAGAAGCGTCCCAGGGTGGCGGGGCCGACCAGCTTGCTGCCGCGCAGGAACTCCACCAAGTAGGGGCCGACCACGGGGATCGCTGCTGCCGAGTTGGTGGCCACGGTGGTGGCCCAGAAGGAGAGCTGGCTCCAGGGGAGCAGGTAGCCGGTGAGCGAGATCCCCTGCACCAGGGTGAAGAGCAAAAACCCGGTGAGCCAGTTCAATTCCCGTGGGCTCTTGTAGCTTTTCATGAACAAGGTGGAGAGCATGTGCATGATGAGCACCGCGACCATCATGTTCGAGCCGACTGCGTGGCAGAGCCGGATCAGCCAGCCGTAGGGGAGCTCGTTCATGATGTAGGTCACGCTCTTGAAGGCCTTCTCGGCATCGGGGACGTAGTACACCAAGAGGAGCAGGCCGGTCACCACCTGCAGGGTGAAGATCACCAGGAGCACACTCCCCAGCGAGTACCACTCGTTGATGTTTCTCGGCAGCAGGTAGCCGGTGAGCTCCTGCTCGACGATCTCTTTGGCACCGATGCGCAGGTCGAGCCAGTTGTACAGCCTTTTTATCAGGGCCATGGAACCTCCGTTGGCAGGTCAGGAGTTACCCGACAGTGATCTTTCCGTTGGCGACGGAGACGGGAATCTTGGCGAGGGGTCTGGGGGGCGGGCCGGAGACCACAGTGCCGTCGGGGGTGTAGCGGCCGGCATGGCAGGGGCAGAGGAAGTCCTGTTTGTCCTTTTCCCACTGCACGATGCACCCAAGGTGGGTGCAGACCGCGGAGAGGGCCACTACGGCGCCGGCCGAGGTCTTCACGAGTACCGCGGAGGAGCCGGCGTACTCGAAGAACTTGGCCTCGCCGGCGGGGAGGTCGCTTTCGGCGAACTCGACCTTGTTGGAACCCTGCTGGTCCGAGCGCGGGGCCAGGTAGCGGAACACCGGGTACACCGCGGCGGCTGCAGCGGCGGCCGAGGCTCCTGCCAGGCACACTCCGAGAAATTTTCTCCTGCCATTATTTTCCATGCGTCCTCCCGGATTGGCTTGTGCAAATTGGGCTCAAGTATAGTTGCTGTTCTCGGTATTTCAAGTCGAAATGTGAATCCCCTTTTTGAGAATCTACGTGAATGAGCACAGTCACAAATCCGAGACTGCTGAGTATCTTCTTTTGGCACACGGCAAAATTAAGAGGGGTAGACCCAGAGTCAGCCTGAAACCATCGATTCGGTTGTCTTCTTTGCTGACACGACATTCAGCCTAAATCCTTTCAGGCTCATCGTAATCCAACAGTAAGGCTGCCGGCCGCCATGCCGGCAGGGGTGAGGAGAGGGCTTTACGGAGCCGGGCAAATCCGTTATCCTGCCACACCACCCGGCCGCCCGAGTCCCTCGGCCGGTTCTGGAACCCGATCATCTCGAGGAGTGACCTATGCAGAGCTATTACGATCCCAGTGACCTGGGGAAATTCGCCGAGATCGGCAAGGATGTCCCGGAGCTTGCCGGGAAGTTTTTCGACTACTACGGCGCGGTCTTCGCGGAAGGGGAGCTGAGCGAGCGGGAGAAGGCGCTCATCGCCCTGGCGGTGGCGCATACCGTGCAGTGCCCCTACTGCATCGACGCCTACACCCGGGCCTGCCTCGAGAAGGGGTCCAACCTAGGCGAGATGACCGAGGCCCTGCACGTGGCGACCGCCATCAGGGGCGGGGCGTCGCTGGTGCACGGGGTCCAGATGCGCAAGATCGCCGAGAAACTGTCGCTGTAGCGGCAAGGGAGTCCGATGAGCGAGGAGCGGAGGAACAAGGTGGGGTGCGAGCCGTTTGCCGAGAGGCTGGCGCGGCTGGGGCTTGAGTTGCGCCGGGAGCGCACCGTCTCGCTGCAGGTGAACGTGGGGCTGCGCTGCGACCTAAGCTGCGGGCACTGCCACCTGGAGGCGGGGCCCAGGCGCAGCGAGGTGATGGAGCGCCCGGTCATGGACGCAGTGATCGCACTGGCCCGGAGCGCGAGATTTGCGAGCATCGACATCACCGGAGGCGCGCCGGAACTGGTGCCGGATCTAGATTACCTGATCCGGCCCCTGGCGCCGCTTACCGGGCGGCTGGTGCTGCGCACTAACCTGGTGGCCTTAGCCGGGGAGCGGGGCGAGGAGCTGGCGAGGCTCTACCGCGAGCTCAAGGTGGTGCTGGTCGCCTCACTGCCGGCGAGCAACCTGAAGCAGACCGAGGCACAGCGCGGCACCGGTGTCTGGGAGGTGAGCCTTGCCGTGCTGAGACGCCTGAACGAGCTGGGGTATGGGCGGGAGGGGAGCGCTCTGGAACTGGACCTGGTGTCGAACCCGGCGGGGGCCTTTCTGCCGGCCGGGCAACGGGGGATGGAGAGGAAATTCAGGGACGACCTCTGGCGCCGCTACGGCATCAGCTTCAACGCCCTGTACAGCTTCGCGAACGTCCCCTTGGGGCGCTTCAGAAGCTTCCTGGAGCGCTCCGGGAACCTGGAAGGGTATCTTGCGACCCTGGAGGGGGCCTTCAACCCGGCGAGCCTTACCGGGCTCATGTGCCGCAGTCAGCTCTCGGTGGACTGGCAGGGGCGCCTTTACGACTGCGACTTCAACCTGGCGGCGGGGCTGCCGCTTCTGGACGGGCCCCGGCTGGTCGCCGAGCTCGAGGTGCTCCCCGCACCGGGAAGCCGGGTTGCCGTGGGGGAGCACTGCTACGCCTGTACCGCCGGAGCCGGCTTCACCTGAGGGGGGAGCATCGTGGTCTAGGTTAGACCATCATTTTCCTTCCTGGTCCGGGCTGAACAGCCTCCCTGAGTAGCTGTCGCGATTTTTGAAGTAGCTCTCGAACTCGGCGTTGCGCTGGGCGCGTATCATGGAGAGCGGCTGCTTGCGCAGTTCCGCGGGGAGCTCGGCGTACCCCACCCTGGTCCAGGGGCCCCGGTAGCTGGACGAGCGGTGCCAGATACCGTTGGACCAGTAGTAGTAGGTCTTGTCGAGGTAGACGAGGTCGTAGGGGACCCCGACTGCCACCCCGAACCCGAGCTTCGCGGGGAAGAGGAATTCCGGCGCCCCCTTGATGGGGGGGGGCTGGCCGGGTAGCTGGAGGGGGCGGGGAGGCGGCTGCGGGCGCTTTGCCTCGGGTGGTGCGGGTGGGGGAGCCGCCGCTGGCGGCGCCGGCGCCGGCGGCTCGTTTAGCGGCGCGTTGTAGTACTTCTCGATAGTCTGGTAGGGGAAGTAGGGCGCCGGGGCGCCCGCTGCCGTGAGCACAACCACCAGCTGCGCCGTGGCTGCAAGGGACAGGGCTGCGGCTTTTTTCATGTCGTTTCCTCCCGGGTGTCACCCCTTGGCTAACTTGGTGAGCCTGAGGCTCACCTCCCACAGACGTTTGGCGGCGGCCCCCTCGCGGGAGGCCTCGGACGACTGGTGCTCCGCAGCGTCGACGAAGTATCTGCCGCTGACCCGCGCCGCTTCCGGGGCGCTCGCCAGGTAGATCGGGCCCTGCGCCGCGCGCCCCGGCAGCCGCAACTCCCCCGCCGCGAGCGACCCCGCCAGGTGCCGCAGCCAGCTGAGCCACCCGTTGTTTCTGGAAAAACCGCTCAAGACGTTGCCGGGGTGCACCGCGTTCACCGCGACGCCGGTGCCGTCGAGCTGCCGGGCCAGTTCGTAGCTGAACAGCAGGTTGGCGAGCTTGGACTGGGCGTAGGCGGCCTTCCCCTGGTACTCCCTCTCCCCCTGCAGGTCCTCGAAGTCGATCCCTCCGCAGAGCCGGTGCGCCTCCGAGGCGACGTTCACCACGCGCCCGGGCGCCCCCGTCAGGAGCTCCTTGAGCAGCAGGTTGGTCAGGATGAAGTAGCCTAAGTGGTTCAGGGCGAAGGTCATCTCGATGCCGTCCGCGGAAAGGCGCCGCTCCAGGAACCGGGCTCCCGCGTTGTTGACCAGCACGTCCAGGCGTCCGTAGCGCTCGCGGAACTCCCGGGCCAGCCGGTGGATCTCCCCTTGCACCGAGAGGTCGGCCAAAAGCGCCTCGATCGAGGTGTTGCCGCTTTGGCGCCGGAGGGCCGCCACGGTGGCCCGGGCCTTCGCCGGGTTGCGCGCCCCTATGACCAGCGTGGCTCCCCGGCGGGCCAGGGCAAGCGCGGTGGCCCGCCCCACCCCGGAGGTGGCCCCGGTGACCAGGCAGATCCGGCCGGCCAGTTGGCTGTCGGGAGCGGGGCGGAACATGGTGCGCCTCCTTGGGAGTCCTGTGGAAGGGTTGTGGGCGAACGACGATCCCTTTGGTGCGTGCGCCGTGAGGGGCGGGGGAACCCGGCTACTCCGGCAGGGCCCGCGGCACCAGGGGGCGCTGCTCGCGGTGCAGGAACCAGCGATCCAGCACCAGGTGGCGGGTAAGCCAGGGGGTGCCCAGCAAAAGCCGGGTCCCCAGGCGCTGCACCGGGGCCGGCAGGGCCATGCGGCCAGCCGCGCTTCCGGCCCCGCCAAAGCGCTCCGCCACCGCAGCGGCGTAGGGCTCGAGCCAGCGCGGCCGGTAATCCGCCGAGGCGCAGAGGATGGTCTGGGCGGCCAGGATGGCGGACTCCACCGCCGGGAGGATCCCTTCGCCGCTTTCGGGGTAGGCAAGCCCCGCAGCGTCGCCGATCACCAGCGCGCGGTCGCCGACGATCCTGCGTCCGGCGACTCCCCGGAAGGGGAGATAGGCGTGCCCCTTGAAGGGGAGGGGGCCGGTGCCGGGGAGGGCGCCGGTTCTCCTAAGGTGCTCCAGGTAGGCATCGAGCCGTCCGCGCACCTGCGTCCCCCCCAGGACTCCGAGCCCCACGTTGAGGTGCGCTCCCTTGCGCACCAGCCAGCCGTACCCCCTCACGTCGTCCAGGAAGGAGAGCGAGGTATGTCCGGGGGGGAGGGGGAAGGCCGCCTGCTCGCCCGGGTCCAGCTCGAACTCGGCCACCACGGCGGCGATCGGCTGCTCCCGGGCGGGCTGCGCCCCGAGAATCCGGGCAACCGGGCAGTGGTGGCCGCCTGCTCCCACCACCAGCCGGGCCCGGATCCTGTCGTTGACCAGCCAGCCGTCCGGGGTCCGCTCCAGGCTGCGCACCTCTTCCCCCAGGATGTTGCGGCTTTTGCTGTGCAGGAGGAGGTAGTGGTCGAACTCCCGGCGCCTGATGGCGTAGCTTACCGGGGTGCCGAAGTCGTAGCGGTTTTGCCTGCCGAACATGACGCCGGTGTGGAACTCCCGGATCTCCTGGAGTTCCCTCCCCTTGCGGTACTGGGCGGGGTCGATGCGCAGGGTTTCCAGGACGCTCGGGGTGATCCAGCCGGCGCAGGGCTTGTCGCGGGGGAACTCGTCGCGGTCCATGAGCAGGACCGAGATCCCCCAGTGGGCCAGCACCCGCGCGCAGGTGGCGCCGGCGGGGCCGCCCCCCACGATGAGGACTTCACACTGTTCCATGGCGGCTTCCCGGGTCCATGAGGTGCTGGCGGGTCCAGGGAACCTCGTTGTTCCCCTGGCGCGAGAAGAGTACCTGGTAAAGCTGCAGGGTCCCGGTCTCGAAACTGGCGATGGAGCCGCACAGGTACAAACGCCAGGCCCTCGCGAAGTTGGCGTCGAACTTCTTTTCCACCTCTGCCTGGTGCGCCTCGAACCGCCTAAGCCAGTGCCTGAGGGTGCTCGCGTAGTGCAGGCGCAGGTTCTCCAGGTCGAGGACGCTCAACCCCCACGGCTCGAAGATCTCCATCATCTCCCGCGGGGTGGGGGTGTAGCTGCCGGGGAAGATCCGCTTCTCAAGCCAGTCGCTCATCGGCTGGGCCACGTCCTGCCCGATACTGTGGATGAGCCCCACGCCGCTTCGGGAGAGCACCCGGTCGATCACCCCCCCCAGCCTGCGGTAGTTGCTGGGGCCCACGTGTTCCAGCATCCCCACCGAGACGAAGGCGTCGCACTCGCCCGAGATGTTGCGGTAGTCGTCCTCCAGGTACTCGACCCCGGTGATCCCCTCCCGGCGTGCGCGCTCCCGGGCGTAGGCGACCTGTTCGCCGGAGATGTTGAAGGCCCGCACCCGTGCCCCGTAGTTTTTGGCCATGTAGCGTGCCATCCCCCCCCAGCCGCAGCCGGCCTCCACCACGCGCTCGCCCCCCTTGAGGCGCAGCTTGCGGCAGATCAGTTCCATCTTGGCGCTCTGGGCCTGCTCCAGGGTCACCGAGGGGGCCGGGAAGTAGGCGCAGGTGTAGAGCATCTCGTCGTCCAGCCAGAGCCGGTAGAAGTCGTTGCCCAGGTCGTAGTGGTGCTGGACGTTCTCGCGCGAACCCGAAAGGGTGTTGCCCCACCAGGACCTGCTCAGGCGCGACAGGCGCCCGTAGCGGCGCCGCAGCTCCCCAGGCTTAGCCAGCGCGCGGTAGACCTCCTCGAGAAACCCCACCAGGTCCCCCTCCACCTCCAGGGTTCCCGCACTGAAGTCGTCGCCGAAGCAAAGAAGCGGGTTGACCACGAGCCTCCAAAGCGAGCGCCTGCTCCTGATCACGAGCTGGTTCGCCGCCTCCGGCCCCCCCGACGCCCAGTCGCCGTCCCACAGCCTCACCCCGATGAGGGGGGAGCCCATGCCCTTTAAAAAGCTGCGCAGCAACCAGCGGTCCACCTCGAACACCGGACCTGATCCGGCGACCGTTTCGGTATAGGGGGTGTCCGGGCAGACACCGCACGCCTTGGCACTCTTCATGGCAGCTCCTTCTAATTGGAGTGGTGTGAGGGGTAGTTAATGATTTTCTGGGATTTTCTTAAAAAGTCAAGGGGTGGGCGCGCAAGGCCGGCAGTGAAGGATCTGCGGGTGTCGGTCCTTCGGGTGCCGTTTAGCGCGAGCTAAGTTTCGTCAATGAAAACGGGTCGGGGGGAGAAGGCCGAGGCCGGCGGGGCGCCGGGGAGCGGGGACTGGGGAGCGGGGGGGGGAAGCGGGAACCGTTCAGAGCGAGGCGCTTGCCTGGGGGGCCGCGGCGTCGCGGGTGAGGCTTGCCGCGATGAGCGGGTTCACCAGCTCCGGGTGGCTCACCGGCCCCATGTGCCCGGTCTCCACGAACTGCAGCCGGCAGGTCGGTAGCCGGCTGGCCAGTTCCCGGGCCACGCGCTGCGCGGGGAGCGGGCTCTGGGTTCCGGCGAGCACGGTGACCGGCATGGTGAGGCGACTGTAGTCCTCCAGGGTGAGCGGAGTCCGGGTGAGCGCCTGGAAGTCGAGGGCGAGCTTGTCGGTTCTGCGGGCGAAATCCTGCTGCACCCGGGGGGGGAAGTTGGCGAACGATCCCGGCGCGCTCCAGTAGTCGAGGAAGGTCGCCGCCGCGCCGGCGCGCTCCCCTTCCCGAAGCAGCCTGGCCAGCTCGGTCATCATCTCCTGGACCGGGGTCGCACCCGGGTCGCCGGGCTCGAGCAGGTGGAAGGCGACCGGCTCGAAGACCGTGAGGGTGCGCACCCGGGCGGGGAACTGGTAGGCGAAACGGAGGGCAACGGCGCCGCCGTAGGAGTGCCCGACCAGGTGAAAGCGTTCCTCGGGAGCCAGCAGGCGCCCAAGCAGCCGGTCCACCAGCTCGGCCTCGGTCAAAAGGGTGTAGTCCTCGGTCTGCTCGGGCATCTCCGTCTCACCGTAGCCGTACAGGTCGACCGCGATCACCCGGTACTGTTTTTCGAGCATTCCGGTCAGCGCGCGCCACTGGTTCTTGGAGCTGAGGGTGCAGTGCAGCAGAACCACCGCGGTACCGGAGCCGACACTGTAGTAGGCGGGAAAGGATCCTTGCATTTAAGACTCCTCTGTTGCTGCCGCGCGCTCGTGGTGCTTCCAGGTTTTCGCCCTCTGAACCTGGCCCTCACGCCGACAGCGTGACGCAAAGGGGGACCTGAATGAAAAGGGCATAAGGTGCAGACGGGTTTGCCACTAGCAACAAAACAGCCAGGAACAAAGGTGCTTTATGAGTAGCGGGACTGTCCGATGAGCAGAAAAAAACAGTCCTTTTTAGTTGACGGCAGAACATTTGCCTATATGCTGAAGTCTTCAGAATGACTGAGCACCGCGGCAGGTTCGAGCTGCGGCGCCAGCGTGGCCGCCAGTGAACCGGCACCACCATAGCGCAGGGAGTCACGGCGGTCAAGTGGTGGCGGCAGGGCGGAGAAAGGGGGACCCAGGTCATGGCACGAAAACCATGGGTTAACAAGGACGAATGCATAAGCTGCGGCATCTGCAAGACCAATTGCCCGCAGGTGTTCCGCTTCGACTCGCACCGCAAGGCGGAGTGCTACGATCCGGCCGGGGCCAGCGAGGCGGAGATCCAGAGCCAGGCCATCGATCTCTGTCCGGTCTCCTGCATAAGCTGGCTCGAGGAGTAGCCCCAACGAGCCAGGACCATTCCCGAAACGGCGGGCCTGGGCCGGCCCAGAACGAACTGATACGGAACGACCACCACCACGAGGTAACCCATGACGCAAACCAACCTGAACAGCTTTGACACCGAACGCAGTCTGCTGGTCGGTGGAGTGGTGCACCGCTACTACTCCCTGACCGCTTTCGCCAAGAATTCCGGCAGGGACCTCTCCCGGCTCCCCTTCTCCCTGAAGATCCTGCTGGAAAACCTCTTGCGCCGCGAGGACGGGGTGACCGTGAAGCGGGAGGACATCGAGGCGCTGGCGGACTGGGACCCCAAGGCTGCGCCGGATCGGGAGATCCAGTTCATGCCGGCGCGGGTGCTGTTGCAGGATTTCACCGGTGTCCCTGCGGTGGCGGACCTCGCCGCCATGCGCGGCGCGCTGAAGCGCCTGGGTGGCGACCCCGCACGCATCAACCCGCTGCAGCCCGCCGACCTGGTCATCGACCACTCGGTGCAGGTGGATCGCTTCGGGACCACGCTCGCCCTGGCGGAGAACGCCCAGCTCGACTACCACCGAAACCACGAGCGCTACCAGTTCCTGCGCTGGGGGCAGGGGGCCTTCCGTAACTTCCGCGTGGTGCCGCCGGCGACCGGCATCTGCCACCAGGTGAACCTCGAGTACCTCTCGCAGGTCGCCATGGTGCTCGAGGCGCGCGGCAGCGATCCACTCATCTACCCGGACACCGTGATCGGCACCGACTCGCACACCACCATGATCAACGGCCTCGGGGTCGTCGGGTGGGGGGTCGGGGGGATCGAGGCCGAGGCGGCGCTTTTGGGGCAGCCCTGCTCCATGCTGATCCCGCAGGTAGTCGGCTTCCGGCTCTCCGGGCGGCTCAAGCCCGGGGTGACGGCGACCGACCTGGTGCTCACGGTGACCCAGATGCTCAGGAAGCACGGGGTGGTGGGGAGCTTCGTCGAGTTCTTCGGCCCGGGGTTCGCCGAGCTCCCGGTGGCCGATCGCGCCACCATCGGCAACATGTCCCCGGAGTACGGCGCCACCATCGGGGTCTTCCCGGTGGACCAGCAGACCATAGAGTACCTGAAGCTCACCGGCCGGGAGAAGCTGACCAGCCTGGTCGAGGCGTACTACCGCGACCAGGGGCTCTGGCACGAGCCGGGTCAGCCCGAGGCGAGCTACTCCTCGGTGCTGGAGCTCGACCTGGGAGACGTGGAGCCGAGCCTGGCCGGGCCGTCGCGCCCGCAGGACCGGGTCCCCTTGAGCCAAGTGGCGAGCGCCTTCGAGAAGGAGCTCACCCGGCTGGCCGGCGCCGGCGCCGCCATCTCCCGCGGCGCGGATCCGCTCTCCCCCGAACTCGCCTCCCTGGAGCCGGGGGCGGGACGGGTGTCGGTGACCCAGCCCGACGGCGCGCGCTACCAGCTGACCCACGGCTCGGTGGTCATCGCCGCCATCACGAGTTGCACCAACACCTCGAACCCCTCGGTGCTCTTCGCGGCAGGCCTTCTGGCGCGAAACGCGGTGCGCCGCGGTCTGCAGGTGAAGCCCTGGGTGAAGACGAGCCTCGCCCCCGGCTCGAAGGTGGTCACGGACTACCTGGAGGACTCCGGGCTCATGTCCTACCTGGAGGCCTTGCGCTTCCACCTGGTGGGCTACGGCTGCACCACCTGCATCGGCAACTCGGGGCCCCTCCCCGAGCACATCGCCGAGGCGGTGAGCGCGGGGGACCTCTGCGTCGCCTCGGTGCTCTCCGGCAACCGCAACTTCGAGGGGCGCATCAACAGCCAGGTGAAGGCGAACTACCTGGCCTCACCGCCGCTCGTGGTGGCCTACGCGCTGGCCGGCAACATCGCCATGGATCTGGGCAAGGAGCCCCTGGGGGTCGACCCCGGCGGCCAGCCGGTCTTTTTGAAGGACATCCTCCCCGACGACCGCGAGGTTGCCGAACTGGTGGCGCGCTACGTGACCCCGGCCCAGTTCCAGAAGAACTACGGTGAAGTCTTTGCCGGCGACCCGCTTTGGAGCGCCCTGGAGACCCCCATAGGGGAGATCTACCAGTGGCAGGCGGACTCAACCTACCTGAAGGAACCGCCGTTTCTGGCCGAGGTCGGCGCGGAGGCGGAACCGCTTGTCGACCTTGCCGGCGCGCGCGCCCTGGCCCTTTTGGGCGACTCGGTCACCACCGACCACATCTCGCCGGCCGGCTCCATCGGGAAGAACACCCCCGCGGGGAAATACCTGATCTCGCTGGGCGTCCCGCTGGAAGAGTTCAACTCCTACGGGGCGCGGCGCGGCAACCACGAGGTGATGGTGCGCGGCACCTTCGCCAACATCCGCATCCGCAACAAGCTGGTGCCGGGCGTCGAAGGTGGCGTGACCATCCATTTTGGCGCGGGTGCGGCGACCGGGGACCAGCTCCCGATCTACGATGCGGCGATGCGCTACGCCCAGGAAGGGGTTCCGCTGGTGGTCATCGCCGGCAAGGAGTACGGCACCGGTTCCTCGCGCGACTGGGCCGCCAAGGGGACCCGGCTTCTGGGGGTCAAGGCGGTCGTCGCTGAAAGTTTCGAGCGGATCCACCGCTCCAACCTGGTGGGGATGGGGATCCTCCCCCTGCAGTTCCTCCCCGGCGAATCCGCGGCCTCCCTGGGGATCTCCGGGACCGAGACCTTCGACATCGCCGGCATCACCCGGCTTGGCGTGGGGGGGGGCCTCGAGGTGCAGGCGCGTTCGGCCGACGGCGGGAGCCGCTCCTTCACCGTCCGGGTTCGGATCGACACCCCGAACGAACTCGAGTACTTCCAAAACGGCGGGATCCTCCCCTACATGTTGCGCCAGGCGCTTAAGGGTTAGCCGCCCGCGGTACCAGCGGGAACGCTTCAGGTGAAAAACCACGGGGAAGTGCCGGGAGAATCGGTATTTCCCCGTTTTTTTGGTTCAGAGTGCGGTTTAACCGGTACCTGGCCAAGGGGCGTTGTCATCGGGGGAGCGGGGTTGCCTGGGCTGCGGGCAGGGGATGAGCGGCCATTGGAGTGAGGGGGCTGCTGCATTGGCTGCGACGATCGGGTTCTCCCCTCCCAGGGGATTCGAAAAAACGCAGGTGGGGTATCCCTTACCCGCTGTCGGAGCGAACCTGTCGGGCGTTAAAATACTGGAAACCACTGGCGATTTGCCGAAGAGCTGGTATATAACCAGAGAACCCAAGATTAAAAAGACAACACCCGGAGTCACATGAAGAAGTCGAACCTCCTGAAGATCGTCACCCTGGTCGCCTGCGTGGTCGGGATCAGCCTCTTGCACTACACGACGCCGCTTCGGCTCGCCATGCTGCACGACATCTTCCAGCGCCTCTACTACATCCCGATCATCCTCTCCGCCTTCTGGTTCGGCTTTCGCGGCGGGGTCGGCTGCGCCCTTTTGGTGACGGTCTGTTACGCTCCCCACATCCTGTTCCAGTGGGGCGGGCACATCGCGATGGAGATGGAGAAGTACCTCGAGGTGGTGCTCTACAACGTGGTAGGTGGGATCACCGGGTTTTTAAGCCAGCAGGAGGCCGCCCGCCGAGCCCAGCTCGAGGAGACCGCAAAGGGGCTCGAGGAGTCCTACCGGACACTGCAGAGCCAGTCCGAACTCATCATAAGGATCGAGGAGCAGCTGCGTCGGGCGGAGCGGCTCTCGGCTCTCGGCGAACTCTCAGCCATGCTGGCCCACGAGATCCGCAACCCGCTCGCCTCCATCAGGGGGACTGCCGAGATCCTCATGGACGAACAGGTCCCTGCGGCGAGCCGCACCGAGTTCCTCGAGATCCTGATCAAGGAGTCGGACCGCTTAAACCACGTGGTGGAAGACTTCCTCAAGATGGCCCGGCCCGAGCCGAAGAGCAAAAAAGCCTGTGATATCAATGAAGAACTGGCGAACATGGTGACGCTGTTGTCGGCCCAGGCACGCCAGAGCAAGATCACCCTGGAATTGCACCCGGCCCCGCTCCCCCCCTTTATCGGGGACGCCGAGAAGCTGCGCCAGGCGTTTTTGAACATCATGCTGAACGCGATCCAGGCCTCTCCGACAGGCGGTACGGTGCGCCTGACGACCCGGGCAGTCCCGGAGCAGGGGAGTCTGGAGATCTCCTTCTCGGACAGCGGCCCCGGCATTGCAGCGGACGCCGTGGCGCGGATCTTCGAGCCGTTCTTCACGACCAAGGGTAACGGCACCGGTCTCGGGCTCTCCATTACCAAAAAGATCATCGAGGGACATGGCGGAACCATCGAGGTGATGGGCGGGGCGGGAGAGGGAGCGACTTTCCTGGTCCGGCTCCCGGTGCCCACGGAGGCCGAGGGATAGGGGAAACCCGCGGACCCAGCACAGCTCACCTCTGTGGAATATCCAACAGCCTTCGGTAGGATATTCTGCTTAATGTGAGCGGATCAGTCGCAACAGTACGCGATTACGGTAGGATAGCTTCTGGCACGACCATTGCTATTTTGTGATCTAATTAAAAGCGCACGCCCCTGGAGTCACCATGCACGCCCGGTTTGTTACAACTGCCCTTCTGATCGCTCTCCTCGCCGTGCGGCCCGTACAGGCCGCCGAGCACCACTCTACCCAAACCGAAAACCTGAACCTGCTGATCGAAACCGCGCTGACCGGGAACCCGGAGCTGAAGGCGTCGGCGTCGCGCTGGGAGATGTTCAAGAGCCGGGTGAAGCAGGCGGGAAGCTGGGAAGATCCCATGCTCATGCTGAAGATTCAAAACGGCATCGTGACCGACCCGCTCAACTTCACCCGCGACTCCATGACCCAGAAGGTGATCGGCATCGCGCAGCAGATCCCCTATTTCGGGAAGACCGCACTGCGCGAGGAGGTGGCCCTGCACGAGGCCGAGGCGCAGCATTTCGCCCACGGCGAGCGCCGGCTGGAGATCACCCGGATGGTGAAGGAGGCCTACTACCAGATCGGCTCGATCGACCACGAACTGTACCTGTTGCAGAAGAACATCGACATCATGGACACCTTCATTACGCTGGCCGAAACCAAGTACTCGGTGGGGCAGGGGGCCCAGCAGGACATCTTCAAGGCGCAGCTGGAGCGCTCCAAGATGCTCGACATGAAGATCACCCTCGAGCAGCAGAGAAAAAGCCAGGCCATCGCGCTGAACGCGCTGTTGTACCGCCCGGCCGATACCCCGGTGGGCGAGATTCCGGAGTTCGGGATCGACCCGGCACTCCCCCGGTCCCAGGACCTGGTTACCCTCGCCGAGGAGAACCGCCCGGCGCTCAAGGGGCTGGCGGCGCAGGTCTTGAAAGGGCGCGGCTCCGAGGCCCTGGCCCGCAAGGAATCCTACCCCGACTTCAACGTCTCCTTCGAGTACATGCAACGCCAGCCCGCCATGGGGAGCGACGGCTCCGACATGTACTCCTTGGGGGTGACCTTCAACCTGCCGGTCAGAAAGGAGCGGCGCCAGGCGATGGTGGCCGAGGCGAACTCCGAGGTGGCCATGGCGACCGAGGAGATGAACGCGACCCGCAACACGATCTCGTCCGGAATCGCCGACCTCTTGTCTCAGATGGAGCGCCGCCGCCAGTTGGTGGACCTCTACAAAAACGGTATCATCCCGCAGGCCGAGCAGGCGCTGGAGTCGGCGACCATCGGCTACCGGGTCAACAAGGTGGACTTCCTCACCCTGTTGGACAGCCGGGTGAACCTCTACAACTTCGAACACCAGTACTACGATTCGATCGCCGACTTCCAGATGAAGAAGGCGCAATTGGAGGCGCTGGTTGGGGGAAGCCTGAGCGGCGCAGACCACGGAGCACGGCCGACGGGGGAGCAAATGAAAACCTCGAGCCATGGGGAACATCTGCGGCAAGACGGAGCAAAGCCGCAACCGTAGCCACGGAGAACTTCGGAGAAAACATCGGAGAAAACTGCCCCCTGAGCCACTTCACCTTTGCTTAGGGCCAGACCTCTCCCAAATCCAGACAACGACCCGAGGACCAATGGCCCTCGTTCCAGGAGCGAGCAGATGAGCGTGAACAACAAGGTGGCAATCCCCGTAGTGGTGATCCTGCTGGCCGCGGCGGCCGGCGGCGGGTACTGGTTCTGGCACCAGAAAAACGGCGCCGACCAGAAGACCAAGGCAGCGGCGACGCAGAACCAGGAGCTCTATACCTGCGCCATGCACCCCTTCATCATCAAGGACAAGCCAGGAACCTGCCCCATCTGTGGGATGCAGCTCATCAAGAAGGTGGCTCCGGCGGAAGGGACGGCGAGCGCCAAGGAACAGGAGATGCTCTCCCACGTTTCGCTCTCACCGACCCAGCGCGTGATGGCCAACGTGGCTACCGTGGAGGTAGGCAAGGTGCCGCTTTCCAAGGAGATCGCCGCTACCGGTATCGTGCAGTACGACCAGGCGCGCCAGGCCAAGGTGACCGCCTGGGTGGCGGGGCGCATCGATCACCTCCGGGTGAACACGGTCGGCTCCTATGTCTCGAAAGGGAAACCGGTGGCGGACGTCTACTCGCCGGACCTGGTGGCCGCGCAGCAGGAGTACCTCTTGGCGCTTAGAAGCCGCGAACAGCTGAAGAACTCCCCGATCCCGTCCATCTCGCAGGGTGGCAACGGACTGGTGAGTTCGGCACGTCAGCGCCTGAAGCTTTTAGGGGTGAAGGACGAGCAGATCGCCAGCCTGGAGAAAAGCGGCGAGCCGAACATCAGGATCCCGGTGTACACCCCTCTTTCCGGCATAGTGATCGAGAAGATCGTCCAGGAAGGGCAGTACGTGAACATGGGCGATCCGCTCTTTGCCATCGCCGACCTTTCCACCGTCTGGGTCGAGGTCGAGGTGTACGAGAACGAGTTCTCCTTCGTGAAGCTGGGGCAGTCGGTGGCGATCCAGTCCCAGTCCTATCCCGGCAAGACCTTTACCGGCCGGGTGAGCTTCATCTACCCTTTCCTGGATCCCAAGACCCGGACCGTCAAGGTGCGCGTCGAGCTTGCCAACCCGGGGCTGAAACTCAAGCCCGACATGTTTGTGAACGCCATCATCAAGTCGCCGCTGGGTTCCGGGCTCGCGATCCCCGCCTCGGCGGTGATGGATACCGGGACGCGGCAGGTGGTCTGGGTCGAGAAGGAAGCCGGGATGTTCGAGCCGCGCGACGTGAAGGTCGGGGCGCGGGTCGGGGATAACGTGCAGATCCTCTCCGGCTTGAGCCAGGGCGAGAAGGTGGCGGCGACCGGCGGCTACCTGATCGATTCCGAGAGCCAACTGAAGGGCGGCAGCGGGCATGAAGGGCATACGCCCTCGGCGCCGGCAGCGCAGCCTACCCCGGGTGCCCCGGCTGCCCCGGCCGCTCCGAAAAAGGGCGGCGGGCTCAGCATGGATGATATGAAGATGTAATGAAACGGTTTGATTTCAGGATTTAAGGGTTCCCCATGATCGAGAAAATCATCGAATATTCGGCCAGAAACCGCGTCATCATCCTGATGCTCTTCGGCCTCATCATCGCCTGGGGCATCTGGTCGGTCTATCATACGCCGGTCGATGCCATCCCCGACCTCTCGGACAACCAGGTCATCGTCTTCACCGACTACCCCGGCCGCTCGCCGCAGGTGGTCGAAGACCAGGTCACCTACCCGCTGGCCGTCAACCTGCAGGGGCTCCCCCAGGTCCGCGCCGTGCGCGCCTCCTCGGCCTTCGGCTTCTCCATGATCTACGTGATCTTTGAGGACAAGGCGGACATCTACTGGGCCCGCACCCGCGTCCTGGAACGCCTGAACTACGCGGCATCGCTCCTGCCGCCGGGGGTGGTGCCGACACTTGGTCCGGACGGCACGGGGGTGGGACACGTCTTCTGGTACACCATCGAAGGGAAGGGGTACGACCTTGAACAGCTGCGCACGCTGCAGGACTGGTTCGTGCGCTACCAGCTGAACACGGTGCCGGGCGTCGCGGAAGTCGCGTCCATCGGCGGCTTCGTGCGCGAGTACCAGATCGACTTGGACCCCAACCGCCTGTTCGCCTACAAGGTGACCGCGGGACAGGTGATGGAGGCGATCAAGCGCTCCAACAGCGACGTGGGGGGGCGCCTCCTCGAACAGGCCGACGCTGAGTACCTGATCCGCGGCAAGGGGTATGTGAAGTCGCCCAAGGACCTGGAGGACATCGTGGTGGGCGCCGACATGCGCGGCACCCCGATCTACGTGAAGAACCTCGGCACCGTGCAGATGGGGGGCGCCATCCGGCGCGGCATGCTCGATAAAAACGGCGACGGCGAGGCAGTCGGCGGCATCGTGGTCATGCGCTACGGCGAAAACGCCAAGGACGTCATCGACCGGGTGAAGGAGAAGATCGTCTCGCTGCAGAAGGGGCTCCCCCCGGGGGTGGAGATCAAGGTTTCCTACGACCGCAGCGACCTGATCCAGCGCGCCATCGAGACGCTGAAGCACGCGCTGACCGAGGAGTCCATCGTGGTCTCCCTGGTGATCCTGGTGTTCCTGATGCACTTCCAGAGCGCCCTGGTCATCGTGCTCACGCTTCCCATCGCCGTCTTGTTCTCGTTCATCACCATGAAGCTCATGGGGGTCTCCTCGAACATCATGAGCCTGGGCGGCATCGCCATTGCCATCGGCGTGCTGGTGGACGCCGGGGTCATCATGGTGGAGAACTGCTACCGCCATCTCTCCGAGATGCCTGAGGAGGAGCGCAAGGAAAAGCGCCTCGAGGTGATCATCGACAGCGCTAAGCAGGTGGGACGCGCCATCTTTTTCTCACTTGCCATCATCATCCTCTCCTTCGTGCCGGTCTTCCTCCTGGAAGGGCAGGAGGGGAAAATGTTCCATCCGCTCGCCTTCACCAAGACCTTCTCCATGATGGGGAGCGCCTTTATCGCCATCACGCTGGTGCCGGTGCTCATGTACTACTTCATGAGGGGCAAGATGCCACCGGAGAGTTCCAACCCGGTGTCGACCTTCTTTATCAAGCTCTACTCACCGGTGATCCGCTGGGTACTCAAGTGGAAGAAGACCACCATCTTCCTGAACCTGGTGGCGCTCGCCATCGCCATCCCGATGTTCCTGAGCATCGGCAGCGAGTTCATGCCGCCGCTGGACGAGGGGAGCCTCCTCTACATGCCGGTGACGCTCCCCAACGTCTCGATCAACGAGGCCAAGAGGCTCATCCAGGTGCAGGACAAGATCATCATGAGCGTCCCCGAGGTGGAGCACGTGCTCGGCAAGGTGGGGCGCGCCGAGACCTCCACGGACCCCGCGCCGGTCTCCATGTTCGAGAGCATCATCATCCTGAAGGACAAGAAAAGCTGGCGCCCGGGGATCACCAAGGCGGACATCGTCGCCGAGCTGGATGGCAAGCTGCAGCAGATCGGCGTGCGTAACGGTTGGACCCAGCCGATCATCAACCGGATCAACATGCTCTCAACCGGCGTGCGTACCGACCTGGGCGTGAAGATCTTCGGCAACGACCTGAACGTCCTGAAGGACCTCGCGGTGCAGGCCGAGGGGATCCTGAAGACGGTGCCGGGTGCCGCGGACGTGGTGGCCGAGCGGGTCACCGGCGGCTACTACCTGGACATCGACATCGACCGCGAGGCCGCGGCGCGCTACGGCGTCAAGGTGGGTGACATACAGGACGTGATCAGCACCGCGCTCGGGGGCGAAATGCTCTCCACCACCGTGGACGGCCGCAACCGCTTCCCGATCCGGCTGCGCTACCTGCGTGACTACCGCGACAACATCGACGCCATCCGGCGCATGCTGATCTCCGGGATGGGGGTGGACGGGGCGCCGGTGCAGGTGCCGCTCTCCCTGGTGACCAAGCTGAAGATGTCGACCGGCGCGCCCGAGATCAACTCGGAGGGTGGGCTCTTGCGCTCCATCGTGTTCCTCAACGTGCGCGGCCGCGACATGGGCGGTTTCGTGGGCGAGGCGAAGACGGTCCTGGAGAAGCAGCTGAAACTGCCGCCGGGGTACTACGTCGCCTGGTCTGGGCAGTGGGAAAACCAGGTGCGCGCCAAGGCGAGGCTGCAGCTCCTGGTGCCGGCGGGGCTCCTCATCATCTTCATCCTGCTCTATTTCACCTTCCACTCGGCCCTGGAGGCGAGCATGGTCATGCTCTCGGTCCCCTTCGCGCTGGTGGGCGGGGTCTACCTGGTTAAGGCCCTGGGCTACAACATGTCGGTTGCGGTCTGGGTCGGCTTCATCGCCCTCTACGGCATCGCGGTGGAGACCGGCGTGGTCATGGTCATCTACCTGCACGAGGCGCTCGACAAGCGGCTTTTGAAGGGGCCGGTCACCGAAAAGGACATCTACGAAGCCACCTTCGAGGGGGCGGTATTGCGGCTGCGTCCCAAGCTTATGACCGTCGCCGTCGCGCTCATCGGCCTGGTCCCCATCATGTGGTCCTCGGGGACCGGTGCGGACGTCATGAAGCCGATCGCCGCGCCGATGATCGGCGGGATGATCTCCTCCGCGGTGCACGTGCTCATCATGACGCCGGTCATCTTCGTCCTGATGAAGATCCACGACCTGAAGAAAGGGAAACTGAAGTATTCGGGAATGAAACACTAGAAAGGCAATTGACAATGGATAATTTACAATTGACAATGAAAAGCATCGGGGCCGGCACTTCTTCCGGGAGTGGCGGCCCTTTGCATTGACAACTTCATTTGCTTTGGCACAATTCTCTGGCTGTGGTTGAATCAACTCGCACTATCACAGTCTAAACTTCTGCTCAGATCATTCGGCATCGCAGACACTGACAGATATCACATCCAACCAAAGGAGAATGACATGAAGAAACTGGCTCTCGTTCTGGCGGCATCCTGCCTGGCGCTTTCCGCTCCCGCACTGGCGGCTATGGACCACGGCGGCATGGACATGGATCACTCAAGCCACGGCTCGGGGATGGCCCACGAAGAGGTCGTGGAAGGGGTCAAGGTCGGCTTCAAGATCCAGAGCGCCAAGGAAGCCATGAAGGCGATGAAGATGGAGATGCCGATGCAGAAGGGGGAAACGCACTACATCGCCACGATCTTCAAGGATGCCAAGACCGGCAAGGCCTTAACCGAAGGCGAGGTGAAGGTGAAGGTGATGGCTCCGGACAAGAGCGAGCAGACCAAGGACCTGATGGCGATGCACGGCGAATTCGGCGCCTTCTTCGATCTCTCCAAGAAAGGGAAGTACGGCATCATGACCAAGTTCCAGCTCAAAGACGGCAAGACCCGCTCCGCCAAATTCTGGTACACCGTGAAGTAGTTTTCCGGGCTCCTCAAAGAGGCTTTCCCATCCCGCAGAGAATAAAAGATCCCATGTCGCCGTCGCCGGCCGCATGGGATTTTTTTGAGCTGCACCTGGCCCGCCGCCGCATGGGAAGGGGAGACCTGCCTCGCGGTTTTTCCTGAGTTTCTGGGTGGAGCGGCACGAGGGCGGGTGTGGAAAATCCTACGATTTGCTGCTGGATATTCTCCAGTTCCTACAGGCAAAACTGCTGGCTTTTTTCGGCAGAAAAACAATATCATGCGGTTACGCCTCTCATGAGGCAGTGGCATGTTCCTTGTACATGGCAGAGCGTGCGCCGGCTTGCGGCGCCGGTCCGAAGCGACGAGCGCGCTTCTAGGGGGAACCGTGAACAACAAAATCCTCAATAGCTGTCTGCTGCTAGTGGTGCTGGTCATCCTGGGGGTCTGTGCCTTCTTCGTGCGCATCGGGGCGACAGCCGATTCGGTGGTGGTTCTCAAAACCTCCGGCATGACCTGCGGCGCCTGCATCTCCAAGGTGTCGAAGGCGCTGCAGACCGAGCGCGGCGTGGCGGCCACCGAGGTGGACCTGGCCGGAGGCTGGGTGATCGCCGGATACGACTCGAAGCAGGTGGCCCCGGAGCGCTTGGCCCAGAAGGTCGCGGCGACCGGGTACGCCAGTACCGTCCAGACGGTCCTTACCCCGGAGCAGTTCAGGAAGTTGGTGGGAAGGGACGTCGGCAAGCAGAGTGCGGCGACAGGAGGCTGCTGCGGCGGCGAGGGGTGCAAAGGGAAGTAACGGCAGGGCTCAGGGATTAGGGATTGGGGCACGGAAAGGGGGAATTCGCCCCGCGGTGCCGGTCTCCCTTCGCAATACACCATCCGATGGAATAACGGCTAACAACTACCACGACAAGGAGTAGGGCATGGAAAACAAGAAGAACGGCGTGAAGTTCGGCCTGGCGATTGGGGCCGCGGTGCTGGCACTGGTGACGGCTGCCTTCGGGTTCAGCATCCCGGGCATGGGGAAATTCGAGAAGGTGAAACCGGTCAACGGCGTGGTGACCATCCCGGTTGCCAAGGTAAGCGACGGCAACGCCCATTTCTACCGGATCTCCGACGGCGGCAAGGATCTCGGCTTCTTCATCGTCAAGGGGAGTGACGGCCAGTTGCACACCGCCTTTGACGCCTGCGACGTCTGCTTCAAGGAGAAGAAGGGGTACGAGCAGGCCGGCGACCAGATGAAGTGCAAGAACTGCAATCAGAAGTTCGCCATCAACCGTATCGGCGCGGCCTCCGGCGGCGGCTGCAACCCCTCCCACCTTCCCGCCCGGGTCGATGCCAAGAACGTGACCATCAACGTGGCCGATCTGAAGGCGGGCGGCAGGTTCTTCTAGCGTTCGGCACATTTCCCGGGACCACTACTAATTGGGAGCAGGTAGCTCATGAAACTGCACAACATCTCCTTCAACAACCTGAGGCGGCGCAAGGCGAAGATGGCATTTCTCACCATCGGGCTTACCGTGGGGATCGCCACCATCGTCACCCTGGTCACGCTCACCAAGTCCATGTCCGGCGACATCGAGCGCAAGATGGACGAGTTCGGCGCCAACATCCTGATCACCCCGCAGCAAAACGGGCTCTCCATGAACTACGGCGGCATCAACCTGGGCGGGGTGAGCTTCGACCAGAAGGAGATCCTCGAGTCGGACCTGGCCAAGATCTCCACCATCAAAAACGGCAAGAACATCTCGGCGGTGGCCCCCAAGGTGCTGGGCGGGGTGCAGATTGCCGGACACCCGGTGCTCTTGGTCGGGGTCCAGTTCGACAAGGAACTCAAGCTCAAGCAGTGGTGGAAGCTCTTCGGCGAGGCGCCCAAGGGCGAACACGAACTCCTCCTGGGGACCGACGCGGCCAAGGTCCTCAACGTGATGACCGGAGACTCAGTGCAGATCAAGGGTGAGAGCTTCAAGGTGACCGGCGTCCTGGACCAGACCGGCAGCCAGGACGACTCCCTGGTCTTCGCCCAGCTCCCCGTTGCCCAGCGGCTTTTAGGGAAGGTGGGGCGCCTGAACCTGGTCGAGGTGGCGGCGCTTTGCTCGGGTTGCCCGATCGGCGACATGGTGCTGCAGATCGCCGAGAAACTCCCCGAGGCCAAGGTGAGCGCGATCCAGCAGGTGGTGGAGGGGAGGCTCAAGGCGCTGGACCAGTTCCGCCGCTTCTCCTACGCCATGGCCGGCGTGGTGGTTTTCATCGGCTCGCTCATCGTCTTCGTAACCATGATGGGGAGCGTGAACGAGCGCACCACCGAGATCGGCGTGTTCCGCGCCATCGGGTTCAGAAAGAGCCACATCATGCGCATCATCCTTTTAGAGGCGACGGTGGTCGGGCTGCTGGCCGGACTGCTCGGCTTCGGGGCGGGTCTGGGCGGGGCACGCCTCGCGCTCCCCTTCATGGTGGAGGGGAAGCAGGTGGCACTGGTCTGGGATAGCGTGGTGGCCTTCGGGTCGCTGGGGCTTTCGCTCACCCTGGCGCTTCTGGCGAGCCTCTACCCGGCGCTGCACGCCAGCAAGATGGACCCCACCGAGGCACTGAGGGCACTGTAACGAGCAGGCGGACTCCCGACTGATCGGACCCATTTTTGAAGAGGACTTAGACATGGCTTTAATCGAAGTGTGCAACCTAGCCAAGAGCTACCAAAGCGGCGACGAGACCGTGAAGGCGCTCAAGGGCGTCGACATCAGCATCGAGGCCGGTGAGTTCATCACCATCATGGGGCAGTCCGGCTCCGGCAAGAGCACGCTCCTCTCGGT
The DNA here is from genome assembly GCF_014193515.1 of Geomonas silvestris. Lineage (GTDB taxonomy): Bacteria > Desulfobacterota > Desulfuromonadia > Geobacterales > Geobacteraceae > Geomonas > Geomonas silvestris. The sequence continues at coordinate 39,927 of NZ_BLXX01000018.1, forward strand.
GCTGGGGGGCTTGAACCACCCGTCCGAGGGTTCGGTGCAGATGGCGGGCGTGGATCTCTACGCGCTTTCCAGCGAGAAACGGGCCGACTTCCGCAGCCAGAAGCTCGGCTTCGTGTTCCAGTCCTTCAACCTGATCCCCTACCTGACCGCCCTCGAGAACGTCATGCTGCCGCTCGCGATTGCGCCCCTGAAAAAGGGGGAGAAAGTGGCAGCGGCCAAGGAGGCGCTGGAACGCGTGGGGCTGGGCGCCAAGGGGGACCGGCTCCCCAACGCCCTGTCGGGAGGGGAGCAGGAGCGGGTCGCCATTGCGCGCGCCGTGGTGAACCGGCCGGAGATCCTCTTCGCGGACGAACCCACCGGCAACCTCGACTCGCAAACGAGCCTCGAGATGATGAACCTGTTCAGGGCGCTCAACGATGGCGGCCAGACCATCGTCATGGTGACCCACAACCCGGAAAACTGCGACTACGCGGACCGGACCATCCACATCAGGGACGGCCGGGTGGTCGCCGCTGCCTGAGGGATTGCTTGACACCCGTCTTCTCCGGGGTGTATTACATCTAGAGATGTCGAGCCACCCCGGAGGAACGCAGGTTAGATGAAAAAAGACAAGGACGAGCGCAAAATGTCGCACCTGAAACTGGTTGTTAACAATGCCGAGGTCAGGAGCGCACGCCCGGCGGGTGGCGAACAGGAGTTCATCCCGCTTGAGGAGCTGATCCAGAGGCGCGATGTGTTCCGCCCCGCTTTCTACCGCGGGATGGGCAGGCAGCAGGCCCGCGGCTACCAGGCGCTGGAGCGCTTTCTGGAGAAGCGGAACTCCCCCTACGGCATCGACCCGGTGCACGGCAAGGTGCTGGTGCTCCCCGCGGGTGACCTCTCCGCCGAGGCCCGGGAGTACGGCTCGCCTCAGGACGAGGTGCTCCTGAGCATCTCCGAGGATGCCGGCGGCACCGGCCTTTGCTTCTCGCTCGAGATGATCCTTCCCTACTTCAGCGAGGACGACGCCGTCATGGAGGAGGCGCTGCTCTTTGCGCCCGTGCTGCAGTACGGCGCGCTCTTTCTCGAGGAAAACCCACACGACGGCCTGTTGGATCTGATCTACCGGCTGGCCGTACCGCTCTTCCCACCCCTGCTTACCGCCCGCCTCGCCGAGAGGATGTTTGCCATCTTCGCGTTCGAGCTCAAAGAAACCTTCCTGGCGCTCTCCGATTATCCGGAGGCGTAAAAGAGGATGCCGCACACGGTTCGGGCACGTGCCGTGTCAAGGCGCCCCTGGCGATCCTGCGCATTCCTGGATCAATTGCTCTACGTTTCTTGAAAGGGAGGTGGTTGTAATGCGCAGTGTCTTGGCAGTTATTGCCCTCGCATTGTTCTCTGCGGTCGCTCACGCTGAGGAGTGGACCCAGGTCGGGCCGACGGACACCCGACTGTCCGCTGAGTACAGTAAGGCGAGCCTCCAGTCGATTTCCCCCACGGTCAAACGGGTAAAAACACGGATCGTCTCCAAGGTCGACGATGTGCACGTATTTACCGTGGTTACCGAAACGGAATTTTACTGCCCCCAGCCCCTGGAAAAACTGCTCTCCGCAAAACTGATCTCTGCTGCCGGAGAGGTGACCTCCGAAGAAAAGGTCGACTCGCCGGTTTTTTACGAGATGCCGCGCGGCACCAATAGCTTCCGGTTGTGGGAAGCAATCTGCTCCGCTGCCGGTACTACTGCTAAGTGAACGGGAAAAGGTTTTCGCCGGGCGCCGGTTGGTTTCGCCGGCAGGCGAACCGGTAGGTATTTTCGAACGGTCGATGGAGTTGCGCTCGGCGGGGATGGTAGCTCTGGTATCTACCGCAAGATCGTACGCGACGAGGAGCGCTTCTTTTCAGATCGGGCCGGAGGTCAATGTCCCGGAGAGCGGAGCGCCTGCCTAAATTCGGGAAGGGAGCGGACGGCGGCAAGATCCGGATCCTGCTCTATTTCCGCCGTGTTGGTAAACCCCAGCTGAACCGCAGTCTTAAGATGCTTCAGCGCCTCATCAGGCCTCTGGCTCAATGACTCGACACAGGCAAGATTGTATTCGACAGTCGCGTCTGCCCCCCCAAGTGACACCACTCCCTCAAAATATTCCCGCGCAGCATCCAGCCTTTTGGTGCGCAGACAGAGGGTCCCCAACTGCGTCAGCGCTTCGACAGATTTCGGCTCCAGTGCTAACGCCTGCCGGAACGCCTGCTCCGCTGCCTCGAATTCCCCGGTCAGGTAGTAGCTCGTCCCGAGGTCGAGAAATCCCCGGGCAAATTTCGGGTAATAGCGGGTGACTTCGAGCAGGTAGGCGCGCCCCCGGACCGGGTCGTTCTTGGAGCGAAACAGGGCGCCCAGGTGGATCAGCGTATCAGCGTGCCTCGGGTTGAGGCTCAAAACGCGCAGATACAGGGGCAACGCGGCATCGAGGTTTCCCGCGTTCTGGAGCGCCTGTGCCTTGCCGTAGAGGGCCACCGGATGATTCGGGGCTTTTGCTGCGGCATCGCTCCAAAGCGTCAGGTCGTTCTCCCATACAGCCCCCCTCGCGTAACTGAGACCGAAACAGGCAGCCACCATCACTGCACCAGCTACGCTCGCAGCGGCAAGCTTGCCTTTGTTGATGACAACGACTCGGAACAGCAGAGCCCCGAGAAACGGCGCTGCACCGAGCATCGGAAAGTAGAGGTAGCGGTCGTTCATCAGGGTCGCTATGGGAACGATTTGGGAAACCGGCAATAGGCCGATGAAGAATACGGCGTACCAGAAGGCAAGCTCGCGTTTTCCGCGGAGGTACAGGGTGATCCCGGCGGCGATCAGCAGCACGAAAAGGACTGCCCCAGCAACGACGGCGAGGTCGATCCCCGTTTTGACGGGTGGGTCGTACATGGCACTGAGCCCGTTGGGCCAGAACAGCAGTGCCAGATAGCGCGGCAGGACGGTCAGCATGGTCAGGGCGGTGTTCAGAGGACTCCCGCCATGGTAGCCGATCCTCCCCCCGCCGACCCCCGGCGTGTCGCCGTGTGATTGATACACGATGGTTATCCAGGCCATCAGCAGTGCCGCGCAGAAAAAGGGGATGATCCCTACCAGCTGCTTGTTGCGCTCGGACTTTTCCAGGAAGCAGACATCGAACAGAAAAAATAGGCACGGTACGACAACGGCAATCGACTTGGCCATTAGTGCCAGGACCAGGAAGCAGAAGCTGAGGAGGTAGGCACCCTTGACCTCATGCCAGCGCTTATTCTGGCAACGCAGGTAGGCTAAAAAGGACAGGAGTGAGAAAAACATCGCCAGCAGGTTCTTGCGCTCGGAAATCCAGGCGACAGATTCTACCTGCACGGGGTGGAGGCAAAAGATGAGCGCGGAGAAGGTAGCGGCGAGCTTCGGCCACCCTAGTCTGCTGAGGAGCGAGTAGAGGAGCACCCCGTTAGCGGCATGCAGCAGGATGTTGGTGAGGATAAAGCCCCGGGCGTTCAGTCCCCAGAAGGTGTAGTCGAGCATGTAGGAGATGATGTGCAGGGGAGCGAAGTTTCCGGCGTAGTTGCTGGTAAAGGCACTGCGCAGGTGGGGTAGGGAGAAACCGCGAACTGCCTCGTTGGCGGTGACGTACATGTTGTCGTCCCAGAAAACCTGGAAGTGGTTCCCCCAAATGTGCAGATAGGCGCCAAGGGTAAGGGCGAAAATAACGAGCACCGATACGGCATGCGGGTAGACCTGCTCGTCGAGAAATCTCTTCATGGCTTGTCGTTCTCCTGGGGCTGCTGCACTTAATCTGCACACCTGTCGTTTGAACCAAATACCCGAAAATACGGTGAACTAGCCGCCAGCCGCTTTTCAGGATGTTCACGAGCTGATGCGGACTTTCAACCAGCCATTCGTTGTTTGCCTTGTAAAATCAGCTACCTGCGTCACAGGCAGCTTGGCACCGCGATTGCAAAATCCAGGTTGTGCGACAAACAACATACTGGGGGTGACTGATGAAAAACATCTGGCCGACACTCTTTTTAGGGATTTCCTGCATCTTCGTCTCAGTTTCTGCGGCACAAGCCGGTTTCGACTCCGCTCTCAGTGCGTTCCGCGACAAGCGCTACACCGAGGCCGCGGTCGAGTTCAAGAAATGCAACACAGCCAAGGCGAAATTCTACCTGAGCCTGATGTACAGCATGGGGTGGGGGGTACCGCAAAATAAGGAAGAATCGGTGGCACTGATGCGCAGTGCCAAACAGCAGGAACTTGCGGAAACGCAGTCGGTACAGGTTGCCGGGAGACAGTGATCTGATCCTACCGCCATGTACAGCGCAGGCCGCGGATGAACCGCCCCGAAGAGGCGCACCGCGGCCTGTTGTGTTACCGCCTAACTGGCTGTTGCCGTGATAACCCTCATCGGCAAGGCATTCCGGAAGTGCTTTCTCCCACCTAACTGCGCCACCTGCCCAACTCGACCTGCCCCTTGGTTAGCGAACTTTTCCCGGGGCCGCCTGCTCGATCACCGTTGCCGAAACCCCTTGTTTCTCCAACTCCTGCCCCCTGGCCAGCGCGGCTGCACGTGAAGGGAAGTTGCCGATCGTCAGCAGGAAGGTCTGCACGCCCACCAGCGCCGGTTTCAGAGTCGGTTTCACTCCCAACCCCACCAGGCGCAGGCGCTCCCGCTCGGCACCTTTCTCGTCAGAGAAGGATCCGGCGTAGACCTGGAATTTTCCATCCGTCACCAGGAAAAAACCGCTTATTTTGAGGGTATGCAGCTTTTTGAGTTCCTTCCTGGTCGCTTCCTGGGTGGAGAATTCACCGACGAACAGGCGTATCCTCGGCTCCTGCTTTTTCGGCCCCGGCACCAGCACCGGCTCGAGTCCGGCGCTCGCCAGCTTCTTACCCACCTCGGCTAGCGCCGACTTCACGACGGACTCGCCGACCAGCAGGGTGTAGCTCACCTGCGCTTCTGCGGCGGGGGGGGAGAGCTCGCTTGCCTCCTGGGTCCCGGCGGGCGCGCTCGCGGGAGCCGGCATCGGCGGTTGCGGGGCAGCCGTCGGGGCAGGCAGGCCCGTCACCGGGGTTGCCGTGGGGACAGCGGCAGGGAGCTGCTTTGCCGGCGCAGGGGTTTCCCCAGCCGGTTTTTTTATCGCTATGGTCACTGCCCGGCGGTTTTTCCCACGGCCGATCTTCGTGTTGTTGCGGGCGGCCGGGCGGCTCGGCCCGAAGTGCACTATGGAGAGGTTCTCAGCCGGCACACCTCTCGCGATGAGCAGTTGCCTGATGTGCTCTGCCCTGAGGCGCGACAGGTTGAAGTTGTGGGCGAGGGAACCCGAACTGTCGGTGTGTCCTTCGATGACCGCCTTGCTGCCCGAAGCAGACGTAAGCCACGCGGCGACCGCGTTGAGTTTTTCGCGGTCTTTAGCCGGAATAACCGAGCTGTCGCTTGCAAAGTAGACTTCCACGCTGGCCGGGACTGGCGCTTCGGCGGGAATGGCCGGTGCGGGGACCGGTGCCGGAGCCGGGGCTGCAGCCTCAGCAGTTTGCGGGGGCACCGGTTCGGCGGCCACGGCGGCAACGGGAGGGGCTGCTACCGGCTCCGCTTTCGGCGCTTCCGGGGTGGCCGTAGCAGGAGCTGCCGCAGGCGGAGCAGTCAGAAGCGAAATCATCGAGGGCGGCGTTGCCGCAGGCGGTGTGCTGGGCAGCCGTACCACTGAATTCGGCGGGGCGGTCGGCGCCGCTGCGGGTTCAGGTTTGTAGTTGAAGGTCACCGGTACCGCGTAGCTGACGAACGCCGGGGAATCGTAGAACAAACCGGAGACGCCGACCAAAGGCGGTGCCGCAGGTGCTGCAGGCGCTGCAAGTGCGACAGGAGCCGCAGGTGCAGGTGCGGCAGCAGGAGCAGGCGCAACTGCAGGAGCAGGCGCAGCAGGGACCGCCGCAACCACAGGTGCTTGGGCTGCCGGTTCTTTCTTGACTGCGGGCGCGGAAGTCGGGACCGGCTCCGGCGCGGCCGGCAGTTCTGCAACGGCCGGCGGGGGCGTCGGCGGGGTCGGTACCGCAGGCCGTGCTACCACCCGAGGTACGGCACGGGGGAATTGCAAAAGCGCGCGGTACTTGCTGAGGGATACCGGCTCGCTGGGCGCATTGAAATCGAAGAAGTAGGAGATCCCGGCGCTGAGCAGGATGTTGTTGCCGATGTTGGCGACCTCGATGACATCGCGCAGGTCGCTACGCAGCGCCAGTCGGTCAGACAGGAAGTACATGGCTCCCAGGCCGAAATCGGCGTTTGCGCCACTTTTAACCACGCCACTGCCGAAAGTCCCCCCCAGACCGACGGCTCCGTAAAAACGCCACTGTTCCTTTTTCAGGAACTGATATAAGAACTCGACCTGTAGTTGGGAAAAATTCGAGGACTGCCCCGTGGTAGAGGACGCGGGAATGAAACTGAGGCCGGATTCTATGGTGATGAGATCGGTGATTGACGTGCCGATTTTGAGGCCAAGCTGTGGCGCGGGGTCGATGTGCTCCGCCCCGCCGGGGAAGAATCCTCCCACCTCGCCGGTGAGAATGAGATTTTTGGGTGAAGACTCCGCTAACCCGGAACTTGACGCCACAAACACCATGGCAAGCGCAGAGATTACTTTTGATAGAAGCGAGTTCATGGCGCCTTCTCTCATCACATTAAATGTTAAGGCCATCCAGGTGAGTGTAACGCCAAAAGCCCCCTGTCAGGGCAGGAGGCTTTTGGCATCGATATGCGACTACTGGATTTTGTTACTTTACGGTAGCGCCTTCCACGATGACGGCGTAGAAATAGCCGCTCCCGAAGTCCTTGTTCTTAGCCACCGTGCCGGTGATGGTTACCGTCTGCCCGACCGTCGGGAGATCTTTGCTGGTGGTGACGGTGAGATCGTTGTCCTTGCTGGCGGCTTTGCCGCTGCCGTCCTGGATGTGGATCCAGTTGCGATTCATGATGCCGGAGGCAACCTTGACAACCTTGCCTTTCACGGTCACCTGTTTCTTATCTAAAGAGTCCTTGTTCTTGTAGATGTCGCTGATCTTGGTGGCCTTGCCGGGTGCTGCCTTTTCGCTGCCGGCGTTGGTGTCGGCGCCGAAGCAAACAGTGGGGAGTGCCAGGGCGACGACGATCAGCAGCGCTTTGGAAAAACTCTTCATCTAACTATCTCCTTTTGGGTTGGGTCTTGAGATGCGGTTACTCCTGAATTAAGCGGGGAATTTATCCTCTTTATGCCAAAAGTTCAAGCAGATTATCTCTGGCCGTGCCCGTGTTACCGGCACCGAGCTCGGAAAAGCCTCGGGACACTACTTTTCTCAGGAGCAATCCAACCCTTTTGTGTGCTATAAGGATCTCTGCCGCCCGAAATTCCTACGGAGCGGGAGCGGCGCCGCAGCCCTGGAGACGGTTGCTCATTTTCCGATTGGCAGGAGGATTTCCACATGAACGTTGCAGGCAAACTGGTTGTTGTCCTTTGTTGTGGCGGGTTTATGCTCTTTCCCATGACCTGCCTCGCCGCGGGAAACAAGGCAAACACGATCCCTCTGGTTGAGATGCTGCAACAGAACAAGGCGAAAGTTTCTACCGACCAGAAAAGCATCATCGATCTCAAGGGTGAAGTGCTCGCCAACCAGACCCCGACCCCCGTACTAAAGAAACGCGACCCCATGAACTCGGTGCTGGATGCTGCGAAAGACAAAGATGCCAAGACTACCCTGATCGTGAATTGCAACAAGAAATGCGCCATGGTGACGCGGCATTGCTACCTTGACGATATAGGGAACACCATCTGCCTGAACGTATGTGACAAAGAAAGCCTGGTCTGCGAAGAAATGGCAAACTGACCCGCCCCAAAAAACAGACGAGCCCCGGAGATCACCTCCGGGGCTCGTCTGCACTCACCTGCTCTGTCCGCTGTCCACTCAATCCTTGGCGTGGCATTTGTTACACAAGCTTCTCTGGTAAAGCGCGTACCGGCTTGCCGGACGGTCATAGAAGGTCTTCCTGGTTTCCGCCTCGGTGCGCCCCTGCGCATCGTCTACCGAGGCACCGTTGTCGATACCCGGGTACCTGCCGTTAGCTACCAGCATGGTCGACTTGGTGTTCCACCTGGTCATGCTGTCCCACCCCGAGGCATGGGCCCTGTGGCAGGAGAGGCACATGACGTTGGCGCTTCCATCCGGGCCGCTCGCGTTGGAGCCGTTGCTGTTGGCCACCTGTTTCAGCACGGTGTAGTCGTCGGTTCCCATCTCGAACGGCACCATCGAGGTGTAGGCCGTGTCCTGCTTGCCGCTTAGGTTCCCCGATGCGACGTAGAAGTTGTAGTTGTAGGTGGTGTCTGCCGAGAGCCTCGCGTTGTTGCCCGCAGGGTGCTGGCTGGCGCGCATCCCGTCGCTTTTGTGGATGCTGCTATGGCAGTTCTGGCACCACTCCGACATGCCGCTGCCGTAGGCTACGCGGGTATCGGTGGACGCCTCGGAGCGGTTGTAGGTTACCGGTGCCACTGCCGCGGGCGGGTCGGCCATGAAGGCGGCGCCACTGGACCATTTCTGCTGGTAGCCTTTGCCGGCCAACATGCGGTAGGTACTAACCGAGGAGAAGCTGTCCGGATCCGCGCTGCTGGTGTAGGACCCGGAACCCCCGACCGCGGGGCCCGTAGTGGAAATCGTTCCGTTTACGTCCCGGCGGTACCTGCCGTGCGGATCGTGGCAGCTGGTGCAGGAGAGATTCGCCGATTGAAAGGTCCCCCCCGGGGCGGTACGGAGCGTGCCGTCCGCGGCGTAGCTGTAATCGGCCGCGACGATGTTGTGTCCGTGCCGGTCGCCCGAGCTCCGCTCGTTGCCACCGTCTTTGGCCTGCCACTGGAAGTTTTTCCTCAGCCACCCGAAATCGCCGCCCGGCGTAAGCTGGGTAGGGGCCAGGCCCGCTCCGAGGTTGGAAGAGGACACGAAATGCCCCTGGGGCTGCATGGCGCCTTGCGGCGCTTCGTGGCACCTAAGGCAGGTCGAACTGGGGTCCGAGCCACGCAACATGACCTTGCCGTTTCTCGATCCAACCGCACCGCGGGCAGCCGCGCCGTTAGCTGCTGCCGCATCGCCCGTCTCGTCATTCCTGGCTGAAAGGTGGCACTCTTCGCATTTGCCCGCGCTTCCCGAGTGGAACGATTCCGCAGCGTTTGCGGATTGCGCCGGAAGCCCCGTGATGACCAAGCTAAGAATAAAAACTACCGCGCCCAGGTATGCCATGACTGATCTCCTTATTTCTAGAGCTGTCCTGGGGTTTACACTAGCTGTGCCAGATCCCGCGCGGCGTCGTTCCGTTGTGTAACATCTCGATGTTTTGCTTGTTTTTCGCTGCGAGCCTTTTTAAGTGAAAGGCGGTTTCAATTTTAGCTGCACCTGATGTTGAACATCGGTACAGCTGATTCCAGATTTTGTACTGGAGTTAATCAGGGGGAGTTGGAATGGCTGGGCCTTCACAAAGATCGCTGAAAAGTTATAAAGAGCGGATCAAGATAGAGGCGGTCAGCCCGGAGGACGCCGGGGTCGCATGACGAGGAAAACAGCATTGCGGGGAGTTGCCGGGATACCTTCCGACAGTGCTAATCGCTTGGATTGACAGGATGTAATGCCTGCTAACTCTCTGCCGTGTAAGAGAAAACCGGTTGTGGCGCTTAACTGTAATTAATATGTTGTCAATAAATGTTTTTTGACAGTTAGTAGAGTTTATGATAAACGAAGAGTAAATTAGAAAACCTTTCTGTTGCCTTGTCGCTTGCTGGCCAAACGGTCACTGCACTCATAAAAGCGTCTTCTGATTCGGCGTCATCCCATATCATAGCGAACCCTTATGTCAGGGCCATATAGCTGCAGTCCGCACGTTGCGGTAGCTGCCGACTCCGTACTGCAAAGGAGTATTTTTATGTCAGTCAGATGCTTTTATCCGGCACGTGTGAGGTCTGTTCTGGTCGCGGCGGCATTGCCGCTGATGCTCGTTTCAGGGTGCGGCCAAGAATCCACTTCTTTGCCTGGTGCTGCAGCCAGCAAGCCCGCGACGTCCAAACCGACCACCGTGGCTACCAAGGCCGAGGTCGGCCAACTCCCGGCACGCGGAAAACAGCGGCTCAGCGCTCCTCCCGCCGTTGCCGTGGTCGGGATGATCTACATCGATGCCACCACCGGCAAAGAGAAGATCTTCGACGGTGCTTCCTGGGTTCCCCACGACAATACGGTCGACAGTTACTACGCCACCCACAAACCCGCGGCCAAAACCCCGGCCAAGACCGCCGCTTCGATGGTGCAGACCGACGTCTGTACCGACGGCGACCCCGCCTGCACCCCGTCGGGTGCTCATGGCGGCCCCGGCTCGACCCCTCCCGGCCACTACGCCTTTGCCTGCTCGGTATGCCACAAGGTGGGCGGACGGGTCTCCTTTGCCAAGAACGGCCCCGCCTTCGGATCCGGACTGCCTGCTCCGACCTTCGATGCTACCGCCAAAACCTGCTCCAACGTGGCCTGCCACGCGGTCAGCGGTACCTTCAGCTACTACGTGTATGACTATGGCCTCGATGCCAACGTGCTCACGACGGTAAGCTACGGGGGCGCGGCTCCCCGTCCGACCTCGTCCTGGTTCTCGACGGGGGCCGCCGGCTGCACCGCCTGCCATGACGACCCTCCCCGCAACGGCTCGACCGGCTCCAACGTCTGGCATAGCGGCAATCATGGCGGTCAGGGTCCCACTGGTGCCCGTAACCAGTGCCAGTTCTGCCATCCCGACGCGTCGAGCCCCGGTAACGGCATAGGCGATACCATCACCAATCCGGCACTCCATGCAAACGGCGTCGCAGACGTGGTGGTCACCTTTACCTCGGCCTGCTTTACCTGCCACTGATCGTCGGCAGGTTCGGGCGGTAACGGTACTCCGGTCGATGCCACATCGGCCATTCTCGAAAGTTGAAATCAATCTCCGTGCAAGGGCAAATCCATCGGAAGATGGGGACGCAAAGCATCAGGTCCCAAGTTCGTGAGAACCGGACGGCTGAGCTACCGGAAGTCTTGCTGAAAAGGAGGAACTATGTCAGTCAGGAATTTGTTTCCGGAACGCACCCTGTTTACCCGGCTCGCCGTAGCTTTGGCTTTTGTGGCCTGTGCCGGCTGCGGAGACGAATCGACCGCGCCGCAAACGGCCGCGGAAACCGGCACGACGGAAGCCAAAGTGGCTTCCGCCGCCACGCCGGTGGACGTCAGCAAGCTTCCGCAGAAGGCGCGGCAGAGACTTGCGGCGCCTCCCGCCGAGGCCGTGTTCGGCATGATCTATTTCGATACCACCAAGGGGAAGGAGTACATCTTCGACGGTGCCTCCTGGGTCCCCCATGACAGCACGGTCGACGCGTACTATGCCGCCAACAAGGCCTCGGGCGCTGCCAAGAGTGCAGCCCTGATGGTGCAGGCCGACGTCTGCACCGACGGCGATCCTTCCTGCACCCCGACGGGCGCCCACGGCGCCGCTGGTACGACACCCGCCGGCCATTATGCCTTTGCCTGTTCGGTGTGCCACAAGGTAGGGGGGCGCCTGGTGTTCGACAAGAACGGTCCGGCCTACGCGGCGGGCAAACCCGCTCCGACCTACGACGCCACGGCGAAGACCTGCTCGAATGTGGCATGTCATGCAGCCTCCGGCACCTTCACCTACTACACCACCGACTGGAGCGACGGTTCTGTCGTCCTGACCACGATCAGCTACGGCAGCGGCTCCCGCTCGACCCCTTCCTGGTACTCCACGGGTGCCGCCGGTTGCTCCGCCTGCCATGACGATCCGCCCCGCAACGGTTCCACCGGGAGCAACGTCTGGCACAGCGGTTACCACGGCGGCCAAGGCCCCACCGGTGAGCGCAACCAGTGCCAGTTCTGCCACCCCGATGCGACGAGCCCCGGAAACGGCATCGGCGACACCATCACCAATCCGTCGCTGCATGCCAACGGGTCGGTGCAGGTGCAGGCGACCTTTACCACGGCATGCTTCGGCTGCCACTGACGTCCAGGCGCGTCGGCGGGGCCGCCCGCTAGTACTGGCAGGGTGCGGCAAAGAAAATCTGGGATAAAAGAAAAGGGCAGCTGAATCAGCTGCCCTTTTTGCGTATCGCCTGCTTCCACAGAAACCGTCACACCTTGCCGGGTATCGCTGCCGCCTCAACCCGCCTCCCCACTCCGTTCACCCTTTTGTTTCTGCCGCCCTGCAAACGGATGGCTTGGCTGGCCGTGCGCGTTAGGCTGCCGGTCCGTCCCGGTTCCTCAGCTTTTGCTGTGCCCCCCGTGAAGCCTCAGTGGCATCCGAAGCAGGAACTGGTAAAGGTCGCCCGAACGTTCGCCACCCCGTTTGCGTGGAGAGAGGGATCGATAATCGTGTCGCCTATGCCGTTTCCCGGGCTCGTCGCATCGGGGTGGCAGAACTGGCATTGGTTGCGGACGCCGGTAGGGCCTTGCCCGCCGTGGTAGCCGCTGTGCCATACGTTGCTGCCGCTCGAGCCGTTGCGGGGCGGGTCATCGTGGCACGCGCTGCAGCCGCTGACGTTACCGGTGCCGTTCCAGGGAGGCGAGCTGCCGGTTCCGGTCGTGCCTCCGTAGCTGACCGTTATCAGGGTGATGTCGCCGTTGCCGTCCGGGAGGGAGTAGAAACTGTAGGTCCCTTTGGAAACGCCGTGACAGGAGACGTTGGAGCAGGTCTTGGCGACCGCGTCGAACGTGGGCGCGGGGAGATTGGCAGAGTATGCCGTAGGGGTAGAGGTCTTGGAGAAGGAAAGGCGCCCGCCCACCTTGTGGCACACCTTGCAGTCGAAGCCGGCATGCCCTCCGTGTGCCCCGGTCGGCGTGCAACTGGGGTCCCCGTCCACGCAGACCTCGGTCGCATCGAGCGCCAGCGCTTTGGCGCTCAACTTCGCTTTTTGCTCTTTTGCCTTGTAGAAATCGTCAACGGTGTTGTCGTGGGGAACCCAGTCGGCGCCGTCGAAGATGTAGCTGCGATTTTCAGTCGTGTTGAACCAGCGCATCCCGAAGGCGGCTGCCTGCGGCGCTGTCGTGCCGCTGACCTTGCCTTTGACGGGGAGTGCGCCTAGCTCGGCATTCTTTGCCAGGGAAGGGGCGGCCGCGCTTTCTTGCGGAGGGGCCGGCTCACTGCCGCACGAAGTCATAGCGAACATGGAGATGGCTCCGGCCAACATAAGAGCCGTCCGGAGCGTGGGATTCAGGCGGAAATCGGTCATGATTTTCGTCCTCCTTGGTTTTTCTCCGGTAGCCCAGCTGTCCGGTTCGGTGAACGTGGGACCTGTGGCTTTGTGCCCCCATTTTCCAATGGGTTTACTATGATCAGAGTGTGTGGTTAAGAGATAATCCGGCTGTTAACCTGCAGACCCTCTACCTGCAGCAATGAGTCTCTGTTCTGGTCCCGCTCGTGACAGGTCCCCTGTCAAACGCCAGCGGCCCCGCTTCTGTTTGCTCCCCAAGGTCCGGCACATTTCCTCACCTCCTCTCTTCGAGTGTCTGGGAAATCCTGATCCAAGTGATGCGGGACGGTCGAACCGAGAGGTTCCCCCGGAGGTAAGGTAGCGAGGTCCCCGGTCCGCCACCCTTGAAGGTTAGCCGTTGGTGATTGCCAAGGATTAATCGACACGAAGAAAGGGAACTTTAGTCATCTACGTCAGCTATTTTCCTGCCTCGACAATTAGAAAACCGGTGCCTGAGAGAGCACTACTGAGTGAACCGTGCCAACGTGGCGTGGCAAAATGTCAGCTGTGGCGGACCACCGGCGCCTGAAAGGCTCCCTCATATGCGACACCGTAACTGTTGACAGTAGCGCGTTACATGCGGTAGCCTCACCTGGCCGTTATGTCTTGATTTTTTGTCGATAGTGGAAGGATCAGCCTGATGGCTGCGATCCTCCTGTCTGGGCAGGGGGCAGGGGGGGCTGGTCTGTACCGGTCGAACCGAGGATGGAGGGGGCTTACCGTCAGGTGGTGCGCCTGTGTATCGCTGAACGGGGACGGGGCAAGACGAGGCCGATGGTCACGCAGATTGGATCAAGCGGGAGGTCAAGCTGTTGTCTCTGCCTTTTTTGAACTGTGAGGTGTTTTTTGCTGACCGGGTTTGATAAGAACTTTAAAAAGTGGCCTATTAAGGTCAGGCTCTCGCTGTTTATCGTCCTGCTGTCCACTTTTTTCCTGTTCACCATGTACCACTTTATCCACTCATCCCTGCACAGCAGCCTGTCGCAGGTACAGCGGGACTTCGTTTATGACCGGCTGCACATGCTGCACGCCATCATCGAAGAGAACCCGAACTACCTCCAGGTAATCCAGGCGGACGTGGAGTGGGAAGTGGAAAACGTCATGTTTCCACACTACTACCTGCGCTTCATCGACGAGTCGGGCCGGGTCGTTTTCGAAACCCGGGGGATGAACAAGATACTGCCGCAGCAATGGTTCCCCGCTCCGCCCAAAAAATTCGACTCCTATCGCAAAGACACCGTCCGGCTAGCGAACAACGGCCGATATTTTCTCCTTCAGTCCGATTCCATGATCCCTTCCCGGGACAAGCGAAAGCTGACCATACAGATTGCCCTTGACGTGAACACGGCGGTGAAAATTGACGAAAAGAACAATTTCAAAATCATACTGATTGCGATTTCGCAGATTTTATTGCTGCCAGTCATAATATTCCTGGTAATTAGAAAGGTGATCAAGCCGCTTGACGAGCTGGTTCAGGTGGCTGAGCACATCAGCTGCAACAGGCTCACCGAAAGGGCCGATCCGAAAGAATGGCCGATCGAGATCGAGCGTCTCGCGGTAACCTTCAATGCCATGCTCGATCGCCTGGAAGACTCGCTGGCCCGGTTGTCCCATTTCGCGGCCAACCTGGCCCATGAAATCCGTACTCCCATCAACATCCTGATGGGGGAGGCCGAGGTCGCCCTGATGCATGACATGGAGCCCGAGGACTACAAGAAGGTGCTGGAGTCGAGTGTCGACGAGTGCGCCCGGCTATCCCGCCTGGTCAACAACCTCCTGTTCCTGGCCAGGGCCGAGAATCCCGCCAGCCACATCGAACGCACCGTTTTCGATCCTGTCGAAGAGATCGAGGATCTCTATACGCTGTACGCGCCGATGGCGGAAGAGAAGGGTGCGAAATTCTCATGTCACGGCCGCGCCCTTTTGAGCGGAGACCCGCTGCTGTTTCGCCGGGCTATCAGCAATCTGTTGCTCAACGCCTTGAACTACTCGCCGCCAGGCGTGGAGGTGAACATAGTGGTCCGGGAGGCAGGCGATCAATCCCTGGAAATCGTGGTGAGCGACACCGGCTTCGGCATCCCCCAGGAAAAGCTTCCCTGGATTTTTAACCGTCTGTACCGCGGAGACAGTTCCCATTTACTCAATGCCTCAGGTGCCGGACTCGGACTTTCCCTGGTGAAGGCGGTCATGGACCTGCACGGTGGCTCGGTATCTGTCGTGAGCGAGCTTGAGGTGGGGACGACGTTCACGCTGCACTTCCCGAACCAGCCGGCCGGCAAAGTAGCCGCGGCAGGCTGATTCGTTGAACTTTCAAAGGATAAGGGGAACATCATGCGCATCTTGATTATCGAGGACGATGAAAAAACCGGCGCTTTTCTTAAGAAGGGGTTTTCGGAATACAGCATTGCAGCTGACGTCGCGGAAGACGGGCAAAAGGGGCTTTCCCTGGCCGTCAAGGAAGAGTATGACTTCATTATCCTGGATCTGACGTTGCCGAAGATGGACGGTTTGACTGTCATTACCGAGCTGCGCCGCACAAAGATGACTCCGGTGATCATATTGACCGCGCGGGACTCGGTACCCGAACGCATAAAGGGGCTGCAACTGGGAGCGGACGATTACCTGGTGAAGCCGTTTTCCTTTTCCGAGCTGACCGCACGGATAAGCGCCGTTCTCCGCCGTGGCCCGGTTCTCAAAGAGGAGCTTTACCGGGTGGCGGACCTGGAGATCGACCTGGTGCGGCAGAGGGTGAAACGTGGTGGCAAGCGGCTTGACCTGACCCCCAAGGAGTTCGCCTTGCTTTACCTGCTGGTCAGCAATTCGGGTGAAGTGATCTCCAAGATGAGGATCGCCGAGCACATCTGGAATACCGATTTCGACAGCTTCGACAAGATCTCGAGCATCATCGACGTCCACATGACGCGGCTGCGGGCCAAGGTCGATGAACCTTTCGAGGAAAAACTGATCCACACCGTCAGGGGGAGGGGCTACGTTCTCGAGGAACGTTGATGAGTCGCCTGCGCCACCTGGTGCCAGGTAGCGCGGAACCGGAGTTCAGAATGGTGGGACCTAGGTCCCACTTTTCTTTTTGGAGGAGCCTGCCTCTCTTGTATCCTTCGTGTCCCGGAGGTCGCCCGCCCCCTGCAGAGAGCCCAAAAACCAACCTTTCCAAATCTTAAGAAATCGGTATGTCTTTGTTAAGCCTTCTTCGGACCGTTCCCGCTAAAACCGAAAGTCCCCCGCGTTCCCGCCTGTACCAGGTCCCCTCCTTTCTGAGAAATTCCTTTTGTAGGACCCGCGCTTGAATTTATTACCCCAATAGTTACGGCGTATTGTCGTGAGTGCGGCTTGCGCTGCGGCGGTTTGGCACGCGGCGTGTAATAGGAGATACAGGTTTGCAGCACATGTCATGAAGTCAACACCACAAAAGGAGACAGTACATGAAAGCAACGAAGATCTTTGCCGCAGCAGCAATCTTCACCCTCGCTACCGCTGGTAG
>NZ_BLXX01000019.1 GCF_014193515.1 Geomonas silvestris
ATGCCGAGAGGGTCACACCTGTTCCCATCCCGAACACAGAAGTTAAGCCTCTCTGGGCCGATGGTACTGCACGGGTAACTGTGTGGGAGAGTAGGTCGCCGCAGGGAATTTAATTGAAAAGCCCCACCGTACACACGGTGGGGCTTTTCGCGTTGTTGCCGCGAGAGCTTGGTAGGTTTCTATTTGAAGGACTAACCTGCAACGGGTTCGGTTTTCTTGTAAAAGAGAAGGCGGTATGACCTCCGTTTGCCGAGTTCAGCATACCCAAAGAGGCGATGTGTCCAGAGCGCGGGAAGGTTATCTTTCTCATAGAACCCGTAAACCCTGCGGTACCCGCTCTTTTTCAAATGGTCCAAGGCATTTGCGAGTAGGTACGTTGTGGTGACTTTTCCCCGGGAGTCCGGTGTCACATACATGTCGAACATGTACGCCTCGCGCTCGTCTTCACATGTAATTCCGAGCCAAGGCAGATCGGGATGTATGGGGTTTCTCTGGGTCTGTTTATGGGTTGCGCACCAGATATCTCCGATTATTTCACCGTTGCATGCTACTGCATAAGCGTAATATCCAGCCCTGTTATTCGCAGCCAGCTTCATGCGCCGGCTGCGCGTCTTCATCATTCTTTCCGCTAAACCGAGATTCCTCTGATCCACGACGATAAATTCAAAGTTGTTTGTCTCTTCCTGCTTTATTTTTTTTACCTCTGAAAGGTCATTATAGACAGGAACCACGATACTGTCGTTGTGCAGGCATTTACCAACCAGCTTCTTCACGGCTTTGGCGAGTGTATTATGCCTGGCTTCTTCAAGGAACTGATGGAACCTGATCAGCAGAATACTTAACATGTTTTTTCTCCTCGAAAATCAGCGATCTTGGGTTCACGCTTGCGTATTGGATGAAATCCTGCTCAATCCGCCGCCCTTTTGCCTTTAGGGCGTGGAGTGTAAGGATTACGGCTTCCCATTGGGGTTCATAGAGAGCATCAGATCCAAAAAGTATCCTGCTTGTCGGAAGTTGCTCGATTACCACCTTCAACGGTTCAAACGTCAGTCCGGAGATGTCGACGAAAAGGTTGTCGTGGGTGTTGAGAAGGTTTTTCAGCAGAGGCATCCCCTCGCAGAGAATATCGCTCATTTTGCACCTGTGGAATCCGGCATGAGCGATGACCACGGGTGCCTTGGAGGCGGAAAAATTGATGTTCCTGAGATTTTCCAGTGCCGCACAATTGGTGCGCCGCCCTCCCCAATATGGATTGTTACGCCCGCTGTGAAGAATAAGGGGGAGCCCGCACTGCCCGCACGATCTCACCAGTTCTTCCAGCCACTGTTTTCGGGCAGGCCTGCTTAAATCTATTCCCGTTACCACCGGGTGGCACTTTATGGCCCTGATGTTAAATGTCGCCTGCAGGTTCAGGATGTAATTTTGTAACCCTTCAGTCGGGATGGAGCCGGGGACGCTGCCAGCAATAGCAAAACGGTCACGGTCAGGGTAGTGATGCGTGACCCAGCGCAGTCGGTTTTCAAATTGTGCTGCATTGCTAAGTTCGGATGCGACCGGGAGTAGGAGGACTTTGTCGATTCCGCCAACATCCATCTGGTCTGAGAAGACTTTTGCCCCGACGTACGAATAGACCTTCTTAAGCAGCATCGCAGAGATGTCTTGAAGTCTCAACGACTTGTGATCATTGCCAAGATCCCCTAATTCAGGAAAACGAAAATGGTAGATTGATGGAGTGCTGTAGCCTTTGCCGTCAACACTTAAGATTCCTGGTGTTGATTCAGATTCCAGGTAGGTGAAGCGATCGAAAAGTACCTCATAGGGATGGACGTGCACGTCATAGAGACGGTGGTGTTGCTTGATCTCTGCGAGGATGGCCAGATAGCTCGCACATATTTCAGGGGGGAGTGTTCTCACAATAGTTCACCTTTGCCGGCTGCCTGGAGGGCGTTCTGGTAGAGTTGACGCAGGGCGCCGCGGTCGGTTTTGCCTCGGTCGTTCAAGGGCATTTCCACGAGCGGAATTATCCGCTTGGGGAGCATATACGATGGTACCACCCGGCCCAACTCCTCCATGACCGAGTCCGGGTCAAGGAGATTGGGGCCGGCAATGAAGGCTACCAGTTCCGGGACCTCGCTCTGAGTCGTATCGCAAAGGACGACGGCAGCCTGGTGGATCCTGTCTTGGGTCAGCATGGCTTGTTCTATCTCGTAGAGTTCAATGCGGTACCCCATGAATTTAACCTGGAAATCCTTTCTTCCAACGTACTCCAGACAACCGTCGGCCCTCGCCCTGGCCAAGTCCCCGGTGCGGTAAATTCGATCGTTCTGGGTCCATCCCAGGGGATTTCTTACGAAAGCACGAGCGGTCTTTTCCTCGTCACCCCAATAGCCCATGCTGAGGCCGTAGCCGCGTATGCAGAGCTCGCCCGCCTCGCCAACATCGGCAAGCGTGTTGTCCTCTGTTAATATGAAGATCTCTGTGTTGGCGCAGGCTCTCCCTATAGGGATTGGCTCGCTTGGTGATTTGGGTACCTGCTCGATTGGAAAGCACGAGGAAATGCCTGTAGCCTCGGTGGGGCCATAGACGTTGTAAAAACGCTTATTCGGGTAGTGCTGCATCCAGTTGATCAAATGCTTGGTAGCCAGCACCTCGCCTCCGAACAGTACCTTTTGCAGCGAAGGTATGCGATCCTTGCGCAGCGAGTTGGTACTGGACAGGTACATGAGCAGTGAAGAGACTCCTTTCCACACGGTTACCTTTTCCTTCTCGATCAGATCGAAGAGCTTGTGCGGGAAAAGCAGTAAACGTTCCGGCGCAATGCAGAGCGTTG
The DNA here is from genome assembly GCF_014193515.1 of Geomonas silvestris. Lineage (GTDB taxonomy): Bacteria > Desulfobacterota > Desulfuromonadia > Geobacterales > Geobacteraceae > Geomonas > Geomonas silvestris. The sequence goes on from NZ_BLXX01000019.1 coordinate 2,831, forward strand.
CACCGGCCTTGAGAGTCGCAAAGATGTCGAAGGTCGACATGTCAAAGTGGAACGGAGCTGTCCCAAGAACGCGGTCTGCGCTCGTGATTGCGAAATACTCGACTGCCCAATCGATGTAGTTGAGGATGTTGAGGTGAGATATGGCAACACCTTTGGGGCTTCCCGTCGATCCTGAGGTGTAGAGTATGTAGGCTGCATCGGCATCGATGTTCTTGTATTGCGGAGCAGGTACGGCGTCGAGTGGCACTTCCTCGAGCAGGGTGCTCGGAATGTCGCCGGGTCTTAGCTCTGAGACGCCGCCCACCACCAGATGCCGCACCGATCCCATATGTGCCATTGCCCCGTCCAGGACCGACAGGGCGTCGCCGTCACAGATGATGGCGCTGGGCCGGCAGTCGCGGATCACCTTCAAGGTTCGCTCAATGGGGGCTTTCGAGTCGATCGGTACGTAGATCGCGTCTGCCTTCAGCACCCCGAGGATGGCCATGACTACCTGCGCGGAGCGCTTCATAATAATCGCCACCCGGTCCTGCCTGTGCACCCCGTGCGAGACCAGACAGTGGGCGATCCGGTTGGCATCGCGGTACAGTTGGCCATAGGTCATGGTGCGCTGGTCATCAACGATGGCAACCCGGTCCGGGTCTGCCCCCCAAACTTCATCCAAGTAGGTCTGAGCCAGATACCCGTTCATTTTTAGATCCCCAGCATTCGCGCTATGATGTTGCGCTGCATTTCGGAGGTACCAGAATAAATGGTCGCAGCCACACTGTCTCTGAGGTCGCGCTCCAGGTCGCACTCCTGCATGTAACCGTAGCCGCCATGTATCTGGATGGCATCGAGACAGGCGCTCTTCAGGCTCTCGCTGACGAAAAGCTTACCAAGCGATGCCTCGAGTGTTGCCCGTTTCCCCTGGTCCTTGAGCCAAGCCATCTTGTAGAGAATGAGCTTGCCCAGTTCGAGGTTGAGCTTCATGGTCCCGATCTTGTTGGATAGGGACTGGTTCTTGCCGATCTCCTTGCCGAACTGCTTGCGCGTCTTTACGTAGCTGATGCTTTTTCCCAAGACGCGCTCGAGGGTTCCCAGATGTGCTGCAGTCATCAGGGCGCGTTCCCATTCGATCCCCTCGTTGAAGATGAACATACCGTGTCCGTTTTTTCCCAGCAGCATTTCCTCGCCGACGCCGACGGAGTCAAAGAACATCTCGCAGTTCTGCAGCGTTCTCAGCCCCATCTTTTGCAGGGGTTTTCCCATGCTGTAGCCTGCTGCCGTTTTTTCAACCAGGAAACAGGAAATCTCGCCGAAGGCAGACTTTCCTGCACCGCACCTGGCAAAAACGATGATGATATCGGCCAGAGGGCCGTTGGAGATGAAGACTTTGCCTCCGGACAGGAGCCAGCCCGCGCCATCGCCCTCGATGCGGGTGCGCATGGAGAGCACGTCGGACCCGGCATCGGGCTCGGTGATGGACTGGGCGGCGATCATCCCACCCGAGGACAGCTCGGGAAGGTACCGCTCCTTCTGCGCCGGCGAGCCGTACAGGTTGATCAGCACGATGCAGCACAGCTGGGTGACGATGGCATGGACCAAACCGCTGTCCTCGCATCCGTAGCTGAGAGCCTCAAGCGAGTTAGCTGTTGTTACCAAGTCCTCACCCAGGCCGCCGTAGATTTCGGGAGTCAGCAGAGACAGCAGCCCCATGTCGGCGCACTTGCGCCAGTTCTCCAGCGGGAAACCCCCCGCTTGGTCGTTTTCACGTACCTTGTCGTTCAGTTCGCGTCGTGCAAACTCGACGATGCTTTCGCGTTGCAGTACCTGGGTGTCCGTAAAAGAAAAGTCCATGTCAGGCCCCTTGTGCAGCTCGCTTTCTCTGGATGAGCGAATTAATGGACATGATCGAGGTGAAGTTCTCCAGGGTGAGATCCTCGTCGGAGATCTTCACCGCATAGTTGTTCTCCAGAAAAAGAATCAGTTTCATGATTCCCAGTGAGTCGAGGATCTCCGTTTCGATGAGGTCATCGTTTGCCCCCAGCTTTCCGGTGACTTTCCCTCTTGCCAGGTCGGTCTTGATGAACTCGATGAGCTTGGCGTCATCTTGCATGAGGATTCTCCTGTACTGATGGTGGTGGATCTGCCGACACCTATGGGAGTCGGCTGCCTCAAGGACTCTGGCGCCCCCGTCGTGGGCACGTTGATGCCAATGGCTAGGAACAGCTATCAATTACCGAAAACATTAGAAAAATATAATCCCCACCGATTGTAGCGTGAAACGCGGAGAAGTCAAAGGCCGGGGTGCCAAAGGCATAGTGGACAGGAGAGAGGGGTGAAACAGGCCCAGATTGAGGGAGGAAACGGTTGCAAAGGCAACTGCTGTCGGTAGAACACTCAGGTGATAGTGATAGACCCTCTGTAGTTGAGAAAAAAATTGATCTTTCAGGGGAAGGCGCTATAGTGTACCTTCACAGCTTTACCAGGTGGTCAGCTTAAGCCAGTCAGTAGCTCCCTGCGTCAAGCCAATCCCCAGAGTGATCCCCAAGGAATTCCGGCCCACATGACCGAAGCCAGGATACTGATTATCGCGAAAGATCCGGAGGCAGGGCAGGCCTACGCAGAAGCACTGCGTGAGATATGTGTCGGGTACGACATAGCGGTTTCCTTCACCGAGATGGCGGAACTAGCCATTGACAACTCCTACAACGGCCTCTTGGTGGACATCCTGACCCTGGTGCGCAGTTCCAAAGAGGAAAAGGTCATAGCCTACGAGTGCTTCAACTTGTACCCGGTCCTCAGGGTAAAGTGGGAGAACAAGAAAAAGAAGATCAACCTGAGCCCTCTCGAACAGGCGTTCTCGCCTGATACCGCCTCGGCATTGAAGTTCTTCGTCCAGAGCCGGTGCATTCCCTTTCCGGCCAGGCCGTTGCGCCGGCATAACCGAAAGAACTACAATCTCAACGTACTGCTCTCCCCGGACGGCCGTTTCGCGGGTGAGAATACCATCAAGACCTTCACGCTGAATATCTCTCTTGGGGGTGCCTTCCTGCACACCACTCATGATTTCGCACAAGGTGAACGGGTCTGGTTGCAGTTCGTGGAGTTTCCGGATCACGAGCCGATCCAGGCCTCGGTGCGCTGGTCGCTTGAGTGGGGGCAGTCGCGCTCCATCCCCGGCCTGGGGGTGAAGTTCGAGGAGCTGGATGAGGCGCAGGAACACCTGGTGAAGCTCATTGCGAACGATTAGCCGGTTGCCCGACCCGGCGTCCCTTGAAGAGGGCAGGACTGTTAACAGCAGATAAACGACAAGGTCGGCCCGTGGGGGGCCGGCTTTTTTTGTGGGGAAAACATGTGTCTCATTCTGGTTGCCTACCGGCAGCACCCTCGCTATCCCTTGATCATCGCGGCCAATCGAGACGAGTTCTACGAACGCCCCGCCCGGCAGGCCGGGTTCTGGGAGGAGGCACCCGACCTGCTGGCGGGGAAAGATCTCCTGCGGGGCGGTACCTGGCTCGGGGTGAATCGTGACGGCCGCCTCGCAGCCCTGACCAACTACCGGGAGCCGCACCAGACGGACCCGATGGCTCCTTCCCGGGGCGATCTCGTCAGCAGCTTTCTCACCGGAACGTCGGGGTACAAAGAGTTCCTGGACCGGCTCAGGCGGGAAGGGGGAGCCTACCACGGGTTCAACCTCCTCTTTGGTACTGCGGAGAACCTAAGCTGCTACTCCAACCGCAGCGATGGCGTCGTCCGAGTCGAACCCGGCGTTCATGGCCTGAGCAACCGGTTCTGGAACACCCCTTGGCCCAAGGTTGTGCGGGGCAGAAACGCACTGCGGCGCCTGCTTCAGGAGGAGAACCTCTCTTCGGCGGCACTTCTGGACCTGTTGCACGACCAGACGCCGGCGCCCGACGAGGAACTGCCCGAGACCGGCGTCGGTTTGGAGTGGGAGCGCCTGCTCTCGCCGATGTTCATCGTGAGCGAGCACTACGGCACCCGCTCCTCGACGGCGGTGCTGTTGGATGCTGAGGGGAACCTGACCTTTGCGGAGCGACGCTACGAGGGGAGTGACCCCGACGAGGTGCAGTTCACCCTGAACGTGAGCGCGTCTTGACAGGGGCAGTGCCCAATAAAAAACGCCCGTCGGAAGTTCCGACGGGCGTTTTTGTGTTCAGCGCTCCAGTGCCTCGTTACTGGTACTGGATGTAGAGCGGTTTCGGATTGAGCTTCAGCACGTCCGCCGGGGCAAGCAGCGGGTCGCCCTTCTTGGTGTCGTTGTGGTAGAAGAGCTTGAACCCGGTGAACTCGACCGGTTCGGAGACGATGTAGTCCTTGTACGAGTCGCGCTTGAGCCACGGGGCGCCCCAGCCGTCCATGTTCATGACGATATCCACCTCGGGACGCAGCACGATGTTCTTCGAGTTGGTCACGCCGTTGCGGGTGAAGCGGTGCACGATGAAGACCTTCGGCGGGAGGTTGTACTTCTTCACCAGATCCCTGAGGTAACCAGAGGCGTAGTTGATGTCGGCGGCGTCATAGGTGCCGATCTTGGTACCGGGGCGCTTCTTGCTCGAGATAAGGTTGAACTCCGGGTCGATGCCGAGATGCACATCGGGATTTTTCAGCAGCCATTCGAAGCGCGGCAGCAGGGCACGGATGTTGTCGTGGCCGGTCTGAATGTCGATAAAGAGGATGGCACCGGACTCCTTGGCCCAGCCGTAGACCTTGTTGATGACATCGTCGGGCATGACCATCCGGTAGAGCCCTGCCTTGCCCGGTTCGCCCTGGGCGACGACGGCGATCAGGTGCAGCGCCGGCTGCACCGGATGGGAGGGATCCGCCTTCTGCCAGTTCGCCACTTCGCGCTTGAGCCTCTGCAGCATCTCGTCCTTCGGATATTCACCCAAGGCGCCCATCCGCTTAGAGAGCGGGTTGCCGTAGTAGGCCACAATCCTTTTCTGGGGGAGGATCGAGCCGGGAAGCGGAGCGGGATGCTTCACCGGCCACCCCTTGCGCGCCGCAAAGTCCGGGTCCTCGCCGGCGAGGTACTTTTTCGCCGGGGCCGCTTGGGCGGCTCCACCCTTAGCCCCTTTCTTGTTCGCCTTTTTCCCGGCACTGCTGTTCTGGTTGAAGGTCGCTGGGGCGGGAGCGCCGGGAGCGGTCACAGCGGCGGGGGGCGTAGCCTTTTGGTCCGGAGCGGTGCCAGGAGCCGGGACCGCGGGGGACGCTGCGTTGGGTGCCTGTGCCGCGGGGGACTGGGGGGGCTGCTGGGCGGTGCTGGAATTGCCGATTTTCAGTGTCTCCGCCGCAGCGGGTTTGGCAGTCGGCTTGGCGTCCTTGCACCCGGCCAGCGAGAGCGGCAGGGCCAGCAGGGAGCAGAGCAGGAAGGCCAGGGCCTTCGGGGTGCGAATGGTATGCTGATGCTTCACGTAGACTCCTTAACGTATAGTGATGCCCAAGGGCCTCGTCACATCCGCCCCGCTTCAGCTGCGGCACGTGGCGGAGGCTGCCTGGATGGTTACTGCGCGGCCCTTTGTGAGATTTGACGACGTGCGATGTCTTGCGAACGGCCGAGTCAACATGGGAGGAGCGCCCGTGGGCGCCGCCGATGAGGTGCGGGCTGCCATTTTTGCACCGGTTCACCCGCGAAAGGTTCAGGCTTTCGGTACTTTAACCTGTTTGCCGGTGTGGTGTCAACAAAAGAGGGGATCTTTTTTTGCAGTAGACATGCCCGCAGCTCGCTGCGGCTCTCCCCGGAGGAGTTGTTGTATGGTTGGGGGGGGATAATTAAACCAAATTGTGTGTTTCGTCTTCTTCGTGGAACCTCCTCGCTCTGGACGCTCAAGTCTCAAGATTATCAAAGCACTGTTCCTACTTGCGCAATAATGACCATTGACTGGATCTTATCCTGGATGGTATGCTCACGCCTCGGAAAAGTGTATCCTTCGTGGGATGGTTGTGCTCGCAGGAAAAATTTAATTGAATTGAGGAGGTGTCTGGTGAGTAAGAGATTGAGCATGGTGTTGAGCTTTCTCGCGGTTTCTCTGATGTGCGCTGCCACTGCTTTCGCGGCCGCTCCGCAGGGCAAGGTGGTGATCGGTATTTCCAAGATCGTTTCCCACCCGGCCCTGGACGCGGTGGTAAAAGGTGTGCAGGACGAACTGGCCGCTGCCAAGATGAATGCGACCTTCGACGTGCAGAACGCCAACGGTGACATGAACGCCGCCGCCTCCATCGCCAACAAGTTCCAGTCCGAGAAGGTTAACCTCGCCGTAGGCGTTGCCACTCCGACCGCCCAGGCCCTGGTGAACACCCTGAAGAACACCCCGATCGTCTTCTCGGCGGTGACCGATCCGGTGAAGGCTGGCCTGGTCACCTCCCTGAAAAAAGGTGACAAGAACGTCACCGGTGTCTCTGACATGACGCCGGTCAAGCAGCAGATCGAGCTGCTGATGCGGATGAAGAAGATCAAGAGGCTTGGCCACATCTACACCAGCTCCGAAGAGAACGCCGTCGTGCTGGCGAACATCGTGAAGCAGGTCTGCAAGGAGATGCATATCGAGTTCGTCGAGGCCACCGTTACCAAGTCTGCCGAAGTGAAGCAGGCCACCGAGTCGATCATCCGCCGCGTCGATGCCATCTACATCTCCACCGACAACACCGTGGTCTCCGCCCTGAGCGCCGTGACCGATGTTGCCATGAAGCACAAGGTGCCCGTCATGTCTGCCGATCCGAGTTCCTCGGAGACCTACGACGTCCTGGCCGCCTGGGGCTTTGACTACTACAAGATGGGCCGCGCAACCGGCAAGCTGATCATCGAGATCCTGAAAGGGAAGAAGCCCGAGCAGATCCCGACCCGCTTCATGACCAAGGCTTCCGACGTGGACCTGATGATCAACCTGGACGTCGCCAAGAAGCTGGGGATCAAGGTACCCGCCGACCTGGTTAAGGTTGCCAATACCGTGAAGGAAAACGGGAAGCTGACCAAGAAACAGGCGAAGTAACTCCTGACACTGGCGCAAGCGGGGACCATGGTACCCCGGTCGCTGCCGGGTATCACCCCGGATGTACGTTAACGCCCGGCAGCCCTCTTGGGTTGCCGGGCCGTAGTTATTTTAAGACAAAAGGGTAAACGGTTTCGCTATGATAGAAGGAATTTTCGTAGAAGGTCTTATCTACGGCATAATGGTCCTCGGCGTTTTCATCTCCTTCCGTATCCTCGATTTCCCCGACCTTACGGTTGATGGCTCCTTTCCCCTGGGCGCGGCCCTCATGGTGCAGTGCCTGCTCATGGGTATGAACGGCTGGCTGGCGCTTCTGGTCGCGTTCGCCGGTGGCGTGGTCGCCGGGATGATCACTGCGGTGATCCACAACCACCTGAAAGTGCCCAACCTGCTTGCCGGTATTCTCACCATGACCATGCTCTACTCGGTCAACATACGCATCCTGGGCAACCGGGCCAACGTGCCGATCCTCAAACACGAGACCCTGCTCACCCAGGTAACCGACCGGCTCACCGGCATCATCCCTGACGAATACATCCTGCTGGTGTTCTTCCTTGCCGTGGCCTTGGTCGTCAAGGTGCTTCTGGACCTCTTCTTCAGGACCGACCTGGGGCTGACCATGGGGGCGATGGGGAACAACGAGCAGATGGTGATCTCGCAGGGGGTCGATCCCCGCACCCTGAAGACCGTCGGCGTCGGCCTCTCCAACGGCCTGGTGGCCCTCTCCGGCGCCTTTGCCGCCCAATACCTGGGCTTCGCCGACGTCGGGCTCGGTCAGGGGATCATCGTCTCGGGTCTCGCTTCGGTGATGATCGGCGAGTTCCTGGTGTTGAAGAGTAACCGCATCGGGGTGCTTACCTTCTGCGCCCTGGCCGGCTCCATCCTGTTCTACGCGGTCATGTACCTTGGCCGCTACTACGGCTACGTGATCAACATGACCCCGAGCGACCTGAACCTGATCAAGGGGGTTCTCATCATCTGCCTGTTGATCCTGACCCAGTTCACCAAGCTCAAGAAAATCGGAATTAAGGCGGTGGTTGCAAAATGATAGAACTCAAGAACGTTTCCATCGTCTTCAACCAGGGGACGGTCAACGAGAACCAGGCGCTTTCCAATATCAACCTGAAGGTGAAGGAAGGCGATTTCATCACCATCATCGGCAGCAACGGCGCGGGCAAGTCGACACTTTTCAACACCATCGCCGGCACCCACCTCCCAAGCCGCGGCGAGATCCTGGTCAACGACCGCAACGTGACCCGCGACCCGGAGTACAAGCGCGCCCAGTACATCGGCCGCATCTTCCAGAACCCTACGCTTGGCACTGCGAGCAACATGAGCCTGGAAGACAACATGATGATCACCTACAAAAAGGGTTTCAAGTGGCTCAAGCGCAGCCTGAACAACAAGATGCGCGAGTACTTCAAGACCGAGCTGGTACAGCTGCGCATGGGGCTTGAGGACCGGATGAAGGAGAACCTGGTGATGTTCTCCGGCGGGCAGCGCCAGGCGATCACCCTTTTGATGATGGTGCTCTCGAAGCCGGCCCTGATCCTGCTGGACGAGCACACGGCGGCGCTCGACCCGAAGAACGCCGAGATCATCCTGGAGCTCACCAACAAGTTCATCAAGGAGCAGAAGCTGACCTCCATGATGATCACCCACAACATGAGCCACGCCATCGAGTTCGGCAACCGCCTGCTCATGATGGACAAGGGCGAGATCATCTTCGACATCGAGGGCGAGGCGAAAAAGGCGCTCACCGTGGAGAAGCTGATCCAGAAGTTCCATGAGCTGCGCCACAAGAGCTTCGAGAACGACCGTACCCTCCTGTCAGAGGAGTAGGGAGTTCGCGAGGTCGGCCGCCTGTCTGGGAGCCGGCCAGAACGAGCATACGCAGGTGGGAAAAGGGCGAGCCTTAGGTCCGCCCTTTTCTTTTGTCCGCCTCTCCACGCACGACGTTGCGCCCAGGTTCGATCACCCCAGATATAAATTCCGGCAGGTCAAATGCCGGCGGCCGAACTCCATAAAGAGTTGACAGTTGGGGCAGGTGCGTTGTATGAGGAATAACTTTTTTGTGAATACGGCAGCGCAAGGACTGGGAAACATGATCAAGATCGACTTTGAGAAGATGGGCGGATTGATCCCGGCGGTTATCCAGGACGCCGAGAGTGGCGAAGTACTGATGGTGGCGTTCATGGACGAGAAGACCCTGAACCTCACCCTGGAGTCCGGCAAGACCTGGTTCTTCAGCCGTACCAGGAACAAGTACTGGATGAAGGGTGAAGAGTCCGGCAACACCCAGGAAGTGGTCGAGGTGCTCACCGACTGTGACGCGGACACGGTGGTCATCAAGGTGAAGCAGAACGGCCCCGCCGCCTGCCACACCGGCAACCGGAGCTGCTTCTACGTGAAGTACGAAAACGGCACCTGGGTCGAGCACTCCAACCCGCTCTTCGATCCTTCGCAGGTCTACAAAAAATAACAATCCGCCCGGGCGGAGGTGCTCCAGAAGAAGCCCCGCTGTCCGGCGGGTGTTGCCGCGCGGAGCCTGCCGCCTTTCCGGAAAACTGAAAGGGGTGTTGCAATGGAAAGTGTACTGAAGTTGGGTATCCCGAAAGGAAGTCTGGAAACAGCAACGGTAGAGCTCTTCAAGAAAGCGGGGTGGCAGATCGGCATCTCGTCGCGCAGCTATTTCCCGACCATCGACGACGACGAGATCAAGTGCTCCCTCATGCGTCCGCAGGAGATGGCGAAGTACGTGGAGCGCGGGACCATCGATGTCGGTATCGCCGGCCGCGACTGGGTGCGGGAGAACGAATCGGATGTCTTCGAATTGTGCGAGATGGTGTACTCGAAGGTCTCGCGCCGTCCGGCCCGCTGGGTGCTGGTGGTAAACGGCGATTCCAAGGTGCAGGGACCGGAAGATCTGCGCGGCGCGACCATCTCCACCGAACTGGTCGGCTTCACCAAGCGCTACTTTGCCGAGCGCAACATCCCGGTCAACGTGGAGTTCTCTTGGGGTGCCACCGAGGCGAAGGTCGTGGAAGGGCTTTGCGACGCGATCGTCGAAGTGACCGAGACCGGTTCCACCATCAAGGCGAACGGCCTGCGCATCGTCTCCGAGCTGATGGAGTCGGTGCCGGTGATGATCGTCAACAAGGCGGCCTGGGCCGATCCCTGGCGGCGCGCCAAGATCGAGCAGATTGCCACGCTTTTGCAGTCTGCGCTGCGCGCCGAGGGGATGGTAGGCCTCAAGATGAACGCCCCCGGCGATCGGGTTGCCGCCATTACCGAAATCATCCCCAGCCTCAATCGCCCGACCGTGGCGCACCTGCACAATTCGGACTGGGTTTCTATCGAGAGCATCATGCCCGAAAAGGAAGTGCGCCGCATCGTCCCGGAGCTCCTCAAGCTGGGCGCGGAAGGAATTGTGGAGTACTCGCTCAACAAGATCATCTAAAGACGGGAGAGCTCTCTCTTCCCGAAGATCGAAAAGGCCGCTCCTTGCCAGGGACGGCCTTTTTTTATCACCATGCCTTGGGTTGCGGTTGCCCATCGTCTCGGGGGTTACCACCTGGTGCGCAGCTCTTGAACAAGGCAGAGATGGCCATTTTTAAAAGCGGTCTAATTTTAAGGCCTTCCGCTCGGCATGCTTCTTGATGTGCTTGCGTTAACGTTTGCGCCGGTTCTTCCAGAGGAGCGATGCCATGGCACAAGAAATCCAAACGACCGTTGCCTCACCCGATTACGAAATCATCGGCAAAAAATCTTGGACCGCCTACCTTCCCCTGTTTGTCGTCTCGTTGCTGGTCATCCTGCTTGTCGCGCCGATTCTCGCCCTGATATCTCAACATCTGGCTGCGTTGTTCATCCTCGTTATTACCGTGCACCTGATGTCCAGCGTACGGGCACTGCAAAGCATCTACCTTTATTACAACAGGACGGGAGTCTGGGTGAGCTACGGCTTTCTCCCCTGGAACCGGGGAGGCTACGGGGTGAAGTGGCGCGACCTGGAAGGCGCCGTCTACTACACCAACTTTTCCAGCTGGATATTTAAGTCCTATACGGTTCGCATCAGCCACCGGTTTACCAAGACGAGCGAGATCTATCTCACCGACATGGCTCGTGGGGACCTTGCGGTTTCCAGAATAAATGAGTTGCACAGTCTACTCATAGGCAATGGCGACCTCAGCTGAGTACTGCGACGGTTGTAACAAAAACGGCGCCCTTTTACAGGCGCCGTTTTTGTTTGTGGTAACTCGAGAGGATTCCGCGGCGCGAGCCGCGCAGTCGAGAGAACCGGACTAGTCGATCAGAGTGAAGCGGTCCTTCACTGCACCGCAGACTTCGCACTTGTCCTGCGCCTGGTCGTACACGGTGTGACCGCAAACCTCGCAGACGTAGACCGGACGGGCGGCCAGGTCGCTCCCTCCCTGCACGGACTCGAGCGCGGCGTTGTACAGGTCGTAGTGCACCTTCTCGACGGCAAGCGCGTTGCGGAAGGAGATCTCCGCCGGCTTGTTGCCTTCCTGCTGGGCTTCTGCCAGGTAGGGCGGGTACATGGTCTCGAACTCGAACCCTTCACCGGCCACGGCGGCCTTGAGGTTCTCAAGGGTGTTGTTGATGCCGCCCATGGCGCGCAGGTGGGCGTGAGCATGAACGGTCTCGGCGTGGGCCGCGGCGCGGAAGAGCTTGGCGACCTGGGGGTAGCCGTCTTTTTCAGCCTGCTTGGCGAATGCGAGATACTTGCGGTTGGCCTGGCTTTCGCCGGCAAAGGCACCTGCGAGATTTTCTTTGGTTGCCATCTAGTTACTACCTCCTTGGAATTGGGTGGGGGATCCACCTGGTGTTAATTGTGTCATGAATGCAGCAGCTCAAACCTCGCCCTCTTATCGACATCCCTTCCCGACAACTGAATCCCGAATCTGATGACAATTGCAGGAAACAGCCGGCGGCTCTGGCCTTAGGTAAAGGCCGCTGCCTTAGTGCAATCCGGAATAGTTCCAGGCGAGCTGCAAAAAGAAACCGGCCAGGTAACCGGTGCCCGCAGCTGCGGCGCGTCTTGCTGATACGACGGTGAAAAACTGACGGTGGGGCGTTAACTGCTGCAGGTGCTGCAGAGACCGTAGTACTCGAAGCGTATGTCGTGCACTTTGAAGCCCGTGTGCTGCTCAACCACCTTCGGCGGGACCAACGAGCTGTCAGTGAAGTCCTCGATCTTGCCGCAGCGGGTGCAGATGAGATTCAGGTGATCCTCGGTGTCGCGGTCATACCGGTTGTCCATCCCCTCGAACTCGAGTTCCTTCACCAAGCGCAGCCGTTTCAGAACTGCAAGGGTCGCATAAACCGTGGAGAGGCTGATGTTCGGATGCTCCTCGCGGCAGGCCTGGTAGATGCCGAGCGCGGAGGGGTGGCTGCGGTCCCGGGTGATGACCTCGACGATGCTGCGCCGCTGGGGTGTCAGCTTGCAACCGCTCTTTTTGAGCCCCTCGAGCATGGCTTGTTTGATGGCTGGACCGTTGATGGCTGCCTCCCTAATCAGGAATGGTTCCTGATTGGAGAGATAAATACAGCCAGTGCGTCACATTGTCAATAACATTTTTATCTGGGGGCGGTGATGTGCCGGGGTTAGGTTAGCGGATGGTGGGGGTGGGTAGAGAGGCCAGCAAAGGCCACCCGTTTGAGGCGGCCTTTGCTGTGGACTGAGAGGTTACTGTCAGTGGCCCGGCTTCTCGAGGGCCTTCAGGGTCGCCTGGGCATCTTCCAGTTTCTGCTTGAGCGCTTTCACCTGGTCGAGTTGCGCCTGGTCGGCACCTTCCTTTTTCAGTGCGGCCTGGAGCTTCTTGATCTTGTGCTGCAAGCTGTCGACGTCCTGCGCGCAGTTCTTGAGCAGCATGTCGCACTCCTTGGCGCAATCCATGTTGCTCATCTCATGCTGTGCGGCGTGCTCGCCGGTGTGCTCCATTGCCAGCGCGGGTACTGCGGAGAAAAGGGTGATGGCCATAAGTGCGGTGAGTGCTTTTTTCATGTCGTGGTTCCTCCAGGGAAATTGTTTAGGGTGGCCGGTAGTGAAGCTGTCGCGTGGCGGCAACCGCCTCTCTTTTGATGTTGTACGTATCACGTCCTGTGCCAAACCAAAAAGATGCGCAATCATGGGCAGTTGCCGTTATGCGGCGTCCGGAGGATTTCGGCAGGCGTAAGATACTCGACAGGGAGCGCAGAATATTGTCCTCTTCTCGTCGTGCAACGGGGAACCCTACGGCACAAAAAAGGCCGTCCGGATCAGGACGGCCTCGTTGCGGCAGGCGGGGAAATCGTGTCTTGAGTTTCTTTAGGTGTTGAGGTTATGGAGGAAGGCCGATGCCGGTTCGGGGCGCACGCCCCAGGCAGACAGCTCGTCCAGCACCCGGACCACCAGGGGTGCGAGCTGAGCCTGGACCGGCGGGGTCAACTCCAGCGCCATCTCCACGGATTGCGGCTGAACGCCCAGCAGGACGGTCTCCTGCGGCGCCTGTCCCAGTAGCGAGGCGACGGTCAAGAGGTCCTTGAGCCCCATCTGGTGCGGTGAGAGCTTGGTCTCGAGTGCCAGCGGGATCTCCTCACCCGTGAGCCGGACCAGCGTCCCGGGGGGCTCCCCGGTATCCACCGCGTCGACGATCACCAGCCGCCGGGCCTCGCCGATCTGGGGCAAGAGGTCGAGCCCGAGTGTGCCGCCGTCCAGCACAGTCACCTGCTCGGGGAACCGGTAGTGCTCCGCCAGCGACTGCACGACCCTCACGCCGATACCGTCGTCGCTCATCACCAGGTTTCCGATCCCCAGCACCAGAATTTCCATCTACCCCTCTTTGCGCACGGCCTTGTAGCCACTGAAGATGCTGGACATGACGCCCCCTTTCTCCTTCACGTCCATGAGCCAGGCGCTGTAGACGTGGTGGATGGCGAAGGCGACCAGAAACCACATGGTCATGTGGTGGGTGAGGCGCAGCCCCTGGTTGGTGAAGAGCACCATGACCCACCCGAACAGCTTGTGCGTTACCCCCAGGGGGGCGCGCTCCGAGTACAGGGTAAACCCGGTGACGATCATGGTCAGGTAGAGCAGAAATACCACGAAGTAGGCGGTGCCGGCGAGGGAATTGTGCCCCACCACGTGCGGCGCCTTGCGGCTCACAAAGGTGTAGTAGCGCAGGGTGTCCAGCATTCCGCGGCGCCCTTCGGGAGTGAGAAACGGGACGAACTCGCGCCAGGAGGCGTAGCGGTTGCCGATCAGCGACCAGTAGAGCCGGCTAACGACACTGACGGTAAAGGTGTAGGCCGCCACGAAGTGGACGAAGCGGATCCAGCCCATCAGGTAGTCCGAGGTCGACAGGGTGAAAAGTTTCGGGTTGCCGATCAGGAGCCCGGTGATGCTCAAGAGAGCGATACAGATCACGTTGATCCAGTGGGTTACCCGGACGGGTACCTCCCAGACGTATTTCTCGTACAGGTTTGCCATGGCGCACCTCCTAGAGGACCTTGACCTTGACCAGCTCGTTCCCCCCGGCATCCAGCACGTGGACCGCGCAGGCGAGGCAAGGGTCGAAGGAGTGGATGGTCCTCAGGATCTCCAGCGGCTTGGCGGGATCGGCGAGCTGGGTGCCGATCAGGGCCGCCTCGTAGGGGCCGCGCTGCCCCTTGGCGTCGCGGGGCGACGCGTTCCACGTCGAGGGAACCACCGCCTGGTAGTTCTCGATCTTGCCGTCCTTGATCTTGATCCAGTGCCCAAGTGCACCGCGCGGCGCCTCGTGCCAGCCGTACCCCGCCGCCTGCACTGGCCAGTTCGCCGGATCCCACTTCTCGCCGGTATGCGCCTTAAGGTCCCCCTTGCCGATGTTATCCACCAACTGGTCCAGCCATTTGGGGAGTTCTTCGGCTACCAGCAGGCAGTCGATGCCGCGCGCCGCGGTCCTCCCAAGTGTCGAGAAGAGCGCCTCCGGACCGACACCCAGCTTCTTCAGGGTCCCGTTTACCGCGTCCTGCACCTGTTTCTGTCCCGAGGCGTAGGCGACCAGCAGCCTGGCCAAGGGGCCCACCTCCATCGGTAGTTCCTGGTAGCGCGGCGCCTTTACCCAGGAGTACTTGTGGTCGGTATCCAGGTTCTGGTAGGGGGGCATCGGGCCGGTGTAGCGGTAATCGGTCTCCCCCTCCCAGGGATGCAGGCCCCGGCCGGCGCCCCCCTGGTACTGGTACCAGGAGTGGTCCACGTATTCGGCTACCTTCTCCTGGCTGACCGGGTGCACCCGGTCAAGCTCCTTCCCCACGATAACTCCGGCCGGGAGCCACTGCTTGCCGCTCACCGGATCGGGGTACTCCCCGTAGCTCAGGTAATTCCCCACCCCGGCGCCGATCGCCGCCCACTCCTTGTAGAAGGAGGCGACCGCCAAAAGATCCGGTATGTAGACCTTCTCGACGAACTCCTTGGAGCGGGCCAGGAGCCGGCGGATCTCGATGAGCTTGTCGGCGTTCAGCGCGTTCTGCGAGTCCGGGTCGATGGGGATCGACATGCCCCCCACCAGGAAGGTCTGCGGGTGCGGGTTCTTGCTCCCGAGGATGGCGTGGATCCGGATGATGTCCTTTTGCCACTCGAGGGCCTCGAGGTAGTGGGCGGTGGCCAAAAGGTTCGCCTCGGGCGGGAGCTTGTAGGCCGGGTGCCCCCAGTAGGCGTTGGCGAAGGGGCCGAGCCGACCCTTGGCGACGAAGGCCTTCACCTTGTCCTGCACCTCCTTGAAGTAGGTCGGGCTGTTCAAGGGCCACTCGGAGATGCTTGCCGCAAGCGCCGCGGTCTTCACGGGGTCGGCCCTGAGCCCGGAGGTGATGTCGACCCAGTCGAGCGCGTGCAGGTGGTAGAAGTGGATCACGTGGTCCTGCACGTTCTGGATGCCGATGATGATGTTGCGGATCAGCTCGGCATTGGGCGGGACCTTGATGTTGAGGGCGTTCTCCACGGCGCGCACCGAGGCGATGGAGTGCACGGTGGTGCAGACGCCGCAGAAGCGCTGGGTGAAGTACCAGGCGTCCCGGGGATCGCGTCCCTTCAAGATGTTCTCCACGCCGCGGAACATGGTGGAGCTGCTCCATGCGTCGGAAACCGTGTTGCCATCGAGGGCCGCCTCGATGCGCAGGTGCCCTTCGATCCTGGTGATCGGGTCAATGACGATCTTGCTCATCTAGCGGTCCTCCTTGGCGCCCTCGGCGCTGTCGCCTTTTCTGAACGCGCTCACCAGGCCGTGAGCCCCGAAGGCCAGCGCGGTTCCCGCAGCGATCCCCATGCCGATCTTGTCGGCGCTCGACTCGATACCGAAGCCCGGCACGTTGGGGAGCCGGTGGTAGATAGGCGTCATGGTATCCCAGAACTGGGGTTGGCTGCAGCCGCAGCAGCCGTGTCCGGAGGCGACCGGCCAGGAGGTCTTCTCGTTGAATTTCTGGGTCGGGCAGTTGTGGTAGGTTTCGGGCCCCTTGCACCCCATCTTGTAGAGGCAGTGCCCCTTGGCGTGGGCGGGATCCCCCCAGCTCTCCACGTACTGACCGGCGTCGAAGTGGGCGCGCCTCTCGCAGTTGTCGTGGATCCTCTTGCCGTAGGCGAAGAGCGGGCGCCCCAGCGCGTCGGCGGCCGGCAGCTTGTTGAAGACCAGGTAGTGCACCACGGTGGCGGTCAGGTTGTCGGCGTTTAAGGGGCAGCCGGGGAGGTTCACCACCTTAGCCCCGGGGACCGCCTGGCTCACCCCGACGGCGCCGGTCGGATTGGGGCGCGCGGCCGGGAGCCCGCCGTAGGAGGCGCAGGTGCCGACTGCCACGGTGGCGAGCGCGTTGCCGCAGACCTCGCGGGCGATGTCGAGCGCGCTGCGCCCGGCGACGCAGCAGTAGACGCCGCCGTCTTTCATAGGGATCGAGCCCTCCACGATGGCGATGTACTTACCCTTCTGCTCCCGCACCACCTTGGCGAGCGCCTCCTCGGCCTGGAACCCGGCGGCCGCCATCACCGTTTCGTGGTAGTCCACCGAGAGGATGTCGAGGATCAGCTCGCCGACGGTCGGATTGGCAGCGCGGAGCAGCGCCTCGGTGTCGCCGGCGCAGTCCTGGAACTCCAGCCAGACCAGGGTAGGGCGCTTCACCTCGTCGAGCGCCTGCGCGATCCGGGGCGCGAAACCTGCGGGGAGCGCCAGGGCCGCCGAGAGCGTGGTGCAGAATTTCATGAAGTCCCGCCGTGACACCCCCTTTTCCTCGAGTAGTTGCGAAACATTAAAAATACGTTCTACCGCACCGGTTGATGTCTCCCTCGTTGAGTCTCCCATCGGTGACTCCTCCTTTGGCGTGCAGTGTGCTAAATCTCCGCCAGGTCGGCAAAGATGGTGGTTGGTGCGGTCGGGGCAGGGCGGTTGGAGGTGGTTTGTGTGGTGGAGAACATTGTTTTACTAAAATGGGAGATTGTCAAGCGGGAAGTTTGAGGGCCGGCGCATGAGACAAAAAAAGAGGGTCCGATCTCTCAATCGAACCCTCGTCGTGAATCAGTCCGTCGCACCTGTCGGTTACGTCTTTGCTGTTACCCCTCGACTATCTCACAGTCGTCCTCAGGCCAGCTGTCCAGCGAACCGTCCGGCAGTTCCACCTGCACCGTGTCTCCTTCGATGGTGCAGCCGTAGGAAAGGCCGGTCTCGCCAGAGTTGCGGTTTTTCACCTTCACCCTCTGCTCTTTGCGTTCCGTGGTGTCGCAAATCTCTGAGTGTAGAGCTTTCATGATTACACCTCGCATAAGAGTTTCATTGATTCAAATGATAGCAGCTGACCGGCGCTGTCGCAACCAACTCCCCGGAATGCCGGGAGGAGAGCTCCGGCTAGAGCACTGCCGCCACCTGCGGGGCCACCCCCGCCTTGAACTGCTCGAAGTTGTCGCGGAACATCTGCACGAGCCTGTGGGCGCTGGCGTCGTAGGCTTCTTTGTCCGACCAGGCGTTACGCGGGTTGAGCACCTCGGCCGCCACGCCCGGGCAGCTTGTCGGGATGCTCAGGTTGAAGACCGGGTCCTTCTCGAACGCGCCGCCCAGCAAGGTCCCGTCCAGTGCCGCGTTCACCAGGGCGCGCGAGTAGGCGATCCTCATCCGGTTCCCCACTCCGGGCCCGCCGCCGCTCCAGCCGGTGTTCACCAGCCAGCACTCGACCCTGTGGGTATCGATGAGTTCCCTCAAAAGGCGCGCGTACACCGAGGGGCGCAGCGCCATGAAGGGGGCCCCGAAACAGCTGGAGAAGGTCGCCTGCGGCTCGGTCACCCCGGCCTCCGTGCCGGCCACCTTGGCGGTGTAGCCGGAGAGGAAGTGGTACATCGCCTGCTCGGGGGAGAGCCGGGCGATGGGGGGGAGTACGCCGTAGGCGTCGCAGGTCAGCATGATCACGTGGCTTGGGTGCCGGCCGGTTCCTTCCCGCACGATGTTCGGGATATGGGTGATGGGGTAGGAGGCCCGGGTGTTCTCGGTGAAGGAGGCGTCGGTGAGATCGATGCGTCGCGAGATGGTGTTGATCGCCACGTTCTCCAGGATGGTCCCGAAACGCCGGGTGCACTGGTAGATCTCCGGCTCGCTCTCCTTGGAGAGGTTGATCACCTTGGCGTAGCACCCCCCCTCGAAGTTGAAGATCCCGTTCTCATCCCAGCCGTGCTCGTCGTCGCCGATCAGCCTCCGGTTGGGTGCGGCCGAGAGCGTGGTCTTCCCGGTGCCCGAGAGCCCGAAGAAGATGGCGACCTCGCCGGTCGGCGCGGCGTTCGCCGAGCAGTGCATCGACATTACCCCCTTTTGCGGCAACAGGTAGTTGAGCACCGTGAAGATCGATTTCTTGATCTCGCCCGCGTAGCTCGTGCCGCCGATGATCACCAGGCGCCGGGCGAAGTTGATGATGATGAAGGCTTCCGAGTTGGTGCCGTCGAGCTTCGGGACGGCGTGGAAGGCGGGACAGTCGATGACGGTGAACTGGGTACGGTGGTTTTGCAGCTCTTCGGGCGTGGCGCGGATGAACATGTTGCGGGCGAAAAGCGAGTGCCAGGCGCGCTCGGTGATGATGCGCACCGGGATGCGGTGCTCGGGGCTTGCACCGGCGAAGCAGTCCTGCACGAAGAGGTCGCGCCCCTGCAGGTAGGCGGTCATCCGCTTGTAGAGGGCGTCGAAGCGTTCCGGGTCGAAGGGGCGGTTCACCTTCCCCCAGTTCACCTGGTCGCGGCTCCCCGGTTCGTCGACGATGAACTTCTCGTTGGCAGCCCGGCCGGTGTAGTGCCCGGTCTTCACCGCCAGGGCCCCCATGTGCGAGATGAGCCCCTCGCCCCGCTTGACCACCTGCTCGTAGAGCACCGCGGTGGGCGAGGTCCAGTAGATCAGGTTCGCGTTGCTGATACCGTGTTCTTCCAGGCCGGTACCGCGGGTGATGTCGTTTAGTTTCACGTCCCCCTCCTCTGTCTGCTGGAACCGTTTCACTAAGAGCCAAGAGCCTCCCCGGTCGGAAAACCGGAAGGGGGGCGCAAGATTAGCTTCCAAGGGTAGCATGGAGGTCGCCGAATGCAACGCGGCGCCTGAAACGCAAAAAGGGCCCCGGTGCTGACACCGGGGCCCTTCATTGCTGCTATCTCGCTTGGATTAGTCGTTGTACCCTTCCTCGTCTTCCGGGGTGAACTGCTCCCAGTGCTCCGGGGAGCGCCACAGGCCGGAGAGGATCAGCTCGCGGATGTGCAGGAACTCCTTCGGCAGACGGTCGTACATCTTCACGAAGAGCTCCTCGTGGGACAGGATCTCTTCCTTCCAGGTGTCGCGGTCGATCGACATGAGCTCCTTGAACTGGTCGCGGGAGACGCTGTCGAGGCCGGTCCAGTCCAGGGCCTCGTAGCGCGGCATCCAGCCCAGCGGGCTCTCGACGGCGGCCCCTGCACTGTGACCCTGGGCGCGTTCCACGATCCACTTCAGGATGCGCATGTTCTCGCCAAAGCCCGGCCAGAGGAACTTGCCGTTGGCGTCCTTGCGGAACCAGTTGACCGAGAAGATACGCGGCGGGTTCGGCGTGGTGCGGCCGATCTGCAGCCAGTGGTTGAAGTAGTCCGCCATGTGGTAGCCGGTGAAGGGGAGCATGGCGAACGGGTCGCGGCGCACGTTGCCGATGGCGCCGACCGCGGCCGCAGTGGTCTCGCTGCCCATGGTGGCGGCCAGGTAGACGCCGTAGCTCCAGTTGAAGGCCTGGTAGACCAGCGGGATCACGTTGTTGCGACGGCCGCCGAAGACGAAGGCGCGCATCGGCACCCCTTTGGGGTTCTCCCACTCGGGGTCGATGGAGGGGCACTGGCTGGCGGGGGAGGTGAAGCGGGAGTTCGGGTGCGCGGCGTTGCGGCCGCAGCCCTTGGTCCACTCGTTGCCCTGCCAGTCGGTGCACTTCTCCGGGGTCCAGTCCATCCCTTCCCACCAGACGTCGCCGTCCTCGGTGAGCGCCACGTTGGTGAAGATGGAGTTCTTGGCGCAGGAGTGCATGGCGTTGGGGTTGGACTTGAACGAGGTGCCGGGGGCCACGCCGAAGAAGCCCGCTTCCGGGTTGATGGCGTAGAGCTGGCCGTCGGGGCCGGGCTTGATCCAGGCGATGTCGTCGCCCACGGTGGAAACCTTCCAGCCGTCTTTCTGGAAGTGCTCGGGCGGTACCAGCATGGAGAGGTTGGTCTTGCCGCAGGCGCTCGGGAACGCGGCGCCCAGGTAGGTCTTCTCGCCCTTGGGATCCTCGATCCCCAGGATCAGCATGTGCTCGGCCAGCCACCCCTCGTCCTTGGCGATCTTGGAGGCGATCCTGAGTGCCAGGCACTTCTTGCCCAGAAGGGCGTTGCCGCCGTACCCGGAGCCGAAGGACCAGATGGAGCGCTCTTCCGGGAAGTGCACGATGTACTTCTCTTTGTTGCAGGGCCAGGTCACGTCTTTCTGGCCCGGCTCAAGCGGTGCGCCGACCGAGTGCAGGCAGGGGACGAACTCGCCGCTCTCGCCCAGGACGTCGATGACCTTCTTGCCCATGCGGGTCATGATCTTCATGTTGACCGCGACGTAGGCGGAGTCGGAGATCTCGACGCCGATCTTCGCGATGTTGGAGCCCAAGGGGCCCATGCTGAAGGGGATGACGTACATGGTGCGGCCCTTCATGCAACCTTTGAAGAGGCCGGTCAGGGTCTTCTTCATCTCTTTGGGCGGCATCCAGTTGTTGGTCGGACCTGCGTCCTGCTTGGCGAGGCTGCAGATGAAGGTGCGGTCTTCGACGCGGGCGACGTCGCCGGGGTCGGACCAGGCGAGGTAGCTGTTGGGTCGCTTCTCCGGGTTAAGCTTACGGAAGGTGCCGGCTGCAACAAGCTCACCGCACAGCCTGTCGTACTCTTCCTCGGTACCGTCGCACCAGTAGATGCCTTTGGGCTGGCAAAGCTCGGCCACTTCCTTGACCCAGTCCAGCAGCTGTTGGTTCTTCACCTCGTAACTCATGCTCATTCCCTCCTTGTGTTGTTAGGACTCAAAATATCTATTCCAAGCTGTAACTTCGAAGAGTGCTTCAGGAAGCTCACAGGTGTCGCGAAGTCCGGGTGCCGCGTCCGCTCTCGGGCGGCAAAAAATGCAGCTGACGAGCGGATTCCGTCCCGGTTGCAGCAAGATGCGGCTGGGGCGTGGCTGTCGGCAGGTGCAGTCGGTAGGGGAGAAGGAGGTTGTCCGGAAGATCGGCAGGTGCTACTGGCGGGCTAAGGCTTCAGCCGTCGTTGGGCGCGCTGTGTCTCAACCGGAAACGCTGTCTCCGGCTACATTGTTCGTGGTAGTTTGCTCTTTGGTGATGCTGCGAACGTTGTGACACTGGATGTGGGATTGGGTGGATCGTCATTGGCGGGAGAGGTGGCCTGAGCTGCTCGGCCGCTTTGACGATGTGCTCGGAACTGCCTGTGCTGGGTACTGGCACGGCGGAAAGATTTAACTGCTACTACGCCATGTTATCTCAGAACACGTGCACCGGTTTCTGTCATTGAGCGTCTGCCGTTCCCCTCCTGAGCCAGAAATTTTAATTATGACAAAGTAACACAACGGGTTTTAAAATCAAGTCCAAATTACGGGGCGTCCCCTCATTGACACCTCGTCTGCGTCTGCTAGACTTGTGCCCGGATTGCCGAAAAACGGAGTGTCACGAACCGTTTAGCTATGACAGAGAACCCCATTTCAAACTGTCAGTATACGGAGAACGGGGACGATTTTTTATTCGCCCGAGCCGGCACCGCCACTCGGCCAACGCGCCTGCTGCCTTGGCAGCTCAAGGAGGATACCGAAATGGAGCCTTACATCTGCACCATCTGCCAATACGTTTACGACCCGAGTGTCGGCGACCCCGACAACGGGATCCCTCCGGGAACGGCCTTCGCCGACCTGCCGGACGACTGGGTCTGCCCGGTCTGCGGCGCCGGCAAGGATGCCTTCGAGCCGGAGTAGGGCAGGTAAAGCGGGTTGAGGTTACGGTTGAGGTTGAGAAGGGACGGAGGTTACTGGCTTCCGTCCCTTTTCTTTGTCTGCGCCGGGGCGTGTGCCACCCCATTAAAAGCGAAGAGGTTGAGGCCTCCACCTGGCCCCAACCTCAACTTAACCAGCCTTATTTCAAAAGCTCCTCGATCTGAGTGGTGATCTCTCTCAGATCGGCGACCTGCATGTCGCCCATGTGCGCGATGCGGAAGGTCTGCCCCTTCAGCTTTCCGTAGCCGTCGTCGAAGGCGTAGCCGCGCTCCCCCAGCCCCTTCTTGAGCGCCGCCAGGTCGACGTTGCGGTCGTTGGTGGCGCAGGTGAGGGTGAGCGAGCGGTACGGTTCGGCCGCGAAGAAGCCGAAACCCTGCTCCATCACCCAGCCGCGCAGGTACTGGGCCATCTCCTCGTGGCGCTTGAAGCGCGCCTCGAGCCCCTCGGCGAAGATGCGGTCCAGCTGGGCGTCCATGGCGTAGATGAGCGAGATGCACGGGGTCGAGGGGGTGTTGTGCTTCTCGTCGGCCGCCGCGAACTCGAGGAAGTCGAAGTAGTAGCCGCGGTTGGGGACGCTCTTGGCGCGGGTGAGGGCGCGCTCGGTGGCGGTGAAGACGGCGAGGCCCGGCGGCAGCGCGAAGGCCTTCTGGACCCCGAAGACGCAGCAGTCGATCCCCAGCTCGGCAAGCGGGATGTTGAGCGCGCTCATCGAGGAGACGGTGTCCACGATGGAGACTACCTCGGGGTACTTCTTGAGCACCTGGGCGATCTCGGTAAGCGGCGACATCACGCCGGTCGAGGTCTCGTTGTGGATGAGCGTCATGGCGTCGTACTTGCCGGTCGCCAGGGTCTGGTCCACGAGCTCCGCGGTGATCGGCTGGCCCCAGGGGACCTTGATGGCGTCGGCTTCCTTGCCGCAGGAGGTGGTCACGCCGTGCCACTTGTCCGAGAAGGCGCCGTTGCAGAAGTTGGCGCAGCGCTTCCCCACAAGGTTCCTGACCGCCCCCTCCATGGCACCGAAGGCGCTGGAGGTGGAGAGGAAGACCCGGTCCTGGGTCGCCATGAGCTTCTTGAGCTTGTCGGTGACCCCCTGGTGCAGGCGCGCGTACTCGGGCATGCGGTGCCCGATCATGGGGGCCGCCATGGCTTTGAGGATCTCGGGGCTCACTTCAATGGGTCCGGGGATATAGAGCTTCTTGTGCATCGTAAAGGCTCCGTTTATGCGGTGAGATTGGTCCGGGGCAGCTTAAGGCGGAACGGGGAGGGAGCTGTGGGCCGAAGCGCTCTGGGCGGGGCTTGGGCCCGTTCAGGCGAGCGCTAAACCTAGCAGATGGGATGGGAGATGTCAATTATCGCGTCCCCGGTTTCGGGCCCTGCCTCACGTTGTCCGCGACTCTCGAGGGGAACTCCCCGCCCGCACCCGTGGCGGCGGCGCTTGCGGCGCGGGTGGCGAGGTCCCGGCAAAAGCGGGGATTACTTGCGTAATATCTCGCAAAATGTTACACATACCGGTCGGCAGTCAAATACCTTAGAAAGAAGAAAATGCTGTCTTATCCACGAGCTGTGAATTTGCATTTTCCCGCTGGAACCCCATGAAACCTATTATTGCCATCGTCGGACGCCCGAACGTCGGGAAGTCCACCCTCTTCAACAGGCTGGTCGGGCGCCGTAAGGCGATGGTCGACGATATGCCCGGCGTCACTCGCGACCGCAACTACGCGGAAGTGAACCGGTTCGACGTCCCCTTTATCCTGGTCGACACCGGCGGCTTCGAGCCGGAGACCAACGACCGCCTCCTGCAGCAGATGCGCGAGCAGTCCCGCTTCGCCATGGACGAGGCGGACGTGATCCTCTTCGTGATGGATGCCCGCAGCGGTCTGACCCCCGCCGACCACGACGTGGTGCAGATGCTGCGCCGCATCGACAAGCCGGTCTTCTACATCATCAACAAGGTGGACGGCGACAGTCAGGAGGCCGCCACCGGCGACTTCTACTCCCTGGGGGTCGACCATGTCTACACCATCTCCGCCGAGCACAACCGCGGGGTGGGGGACCTCATGGACGAGGTCGTCCAGGCCCTCCCTGAAGACGCCGACCGCCAGGACGAGGAGGATATCACCCGCATCGCCGTGGTCGGCCGCCCCAACGTGGGGAAATCGACCCTGGTGAACCGCCTGCTGGGCTACGAGCGCGTGGTGGCGAATCCCACCGCCGGGACCACCCGCGACGCTGTGGACACCCGCTTCATGTGCAACAAGAAGCCCTACCTCTTAATCGACACTGCCGGCATCCGGCGCAAGGGGAAGACCGTCGAGAAGGTGGAGAAGTACTCCGTCATGGATGCGCTCAGGAGCATCGAGCGCGCCGACGTGGTGCTCATCGTCCTATCGGCCGAGGACGGCGTCACCGAGCAGGACTCGAAGATCGCCGGCTACGCCTACGAGGCGGGCCGCGGCTGCATCTTCGTGGTGAACAAGTGGGACACCCTCCAAAAGGACAACTCCTCCATGGGGAAGTTCGTCGAGGAGATCCGGCGCAGCTTCAAGTACCTCCCCTTTGCCCCGATCCTGTTCGTCTCCGCGCTCTCCGGCCAGCGCTCCGGTAAGATCATCCAGGAAGTGGACCTGGTCATGGAGCAGTACTCTAAACGCGTCTCTACCTCCGACCTGAACAAGGTCTTTTCCAACGCGACCGAAGAAAACCACGCGCCGCTCGATCAGGGGAAAAGGGTTAAATTCTATTTCGCTACCCAGGTGGGCACCAAGCCCCCTTCCTTTGTCATCTTTACCAATCGTCCCGAGGGAATTCACTTTTCCTATGAGCGGTACATTATGAACAGATTCAGAGAAGCCTTCGGTTTTACCGGTACTCCGATGAAGTTGATCTTCCGCGGGCGCGACAAGAAACAAGGCTAAATCATTCTTTACTTGGCTCATACGATGGTTTAGTATGGCCGGAATTCTGCGCCCATTTCCCACATGAGAGAACCGCAACCATGAGTCTCGTTGGAAATCTTGAAGACCTCGGCTTGGGTGAGATCCTGCAGATCGTCAGTCTGAGCAGACGGTCCGGCGTGCTCTCGCTGGAGAGCCGTGGGCGCGAGGCGCGCATAGTCTTTCAAAACGGGCAGGTGGTCCGGGCGAGTTCCACCACCTTTCAGCAGAACCTGGGCGAGGTCCTGATCCAGAAAGGGGTCATCGACCTCAGCATCCTGAAGCGGGCGCTCAGTATCCAGGCCGACGAGGGGTACCGCCAGCTCCTGGGCACCATCATGATCGAGCGCTTCGGGGTGAGCGACGACGCGATCGAGACGGTGGTCCGCGAGCAGATCGAGAACGTGGTCTACTCCCTGTTCGCCTGGGCGGAGGGGACCTTCGAGTTCGAGCTGCAGGAGATCGCCCCCGGCGACGCCGCGAAGCTCGACCCCGTGCAGTTCATGCTGAACCAGGGCCTCAACCCGCAGTACCTCGCCATGGAAGGGTCGCGCATCATCGACGAGAAGCGGCACCGGGGCGAGCTCGACGACGAACCCGCCGCCTCCGCCGAGGCAGAACCCTCCCTTGACCTCGCTTTCGATCTGCTGCAAGATGGCGCCCCTTCAGCCGCACCCGCTTTCGAGCCGAGCACTCCCGATCCCCAGCCTTTGCAGGCACCCGCGCCGGCACCGGCTGCCGAGCGCCCCGGGCGCCCGCTGGTCCTGGTGGACGACGACCCGCCGACCCTTGCGGCGCTGGCCGCGCTCCTCGAGAAGAACGGTTACCGCGTGGAGGCGATCGAGCGCTCCGAGGACGCCCTGATCCGGGTGGACTGCATGTTCCGCGACGGGGTGCACCCCACCGTGGTGGTGGACCTGGTCATGCCGCGCATGGACGGCACCGGCATCCTGGGGGGGCTCGAGCTTTTGGAACTGTTGCGCAACAACTTCCCCGACCTGCCGCTTCTTGCCTTGAGCGACTTCCGCAACGAGGACGCCCAGAGAAAGGCGCGCTCCATGGGGATCCCGGTACTCATGAAGCCGCTCAAGGGGGACCTGGAGGACGGCGTCCCCGCCTTCGCCCCCACGCTCCTCTCCGGGCTCTCCCGGGTCGAGGCGGACGGCGGCGGCATCACCCTGAACCGGGTGAACATCGGCGACGAGCTGCGCCTTGAGATGGGAGAGGAACCGGCCCTTCCCGCGCCCCAGCTGCAGCAGAGTACCGGCATCTCGCAGCTGCGCGGCATGCTGGAGGAGCTCAACAACCCCGCCCTTGGGGGGGAGATTATCCTTTTGGTGCTGCGCTTTGCCGCCGAGTTCATGAACCGGGCGGTGGTCCTTTTGGTGAAGAAGGATGTCATCGAGGGACTGGGGCAGTTTGGCATCGAAGACCGGGACGGCAGTGCCGATGCGCGGATCAGGAGCCTCAGGGTCCCCCGCGAGGAGACCTCGCTCTTCTCTCCGGTTCTGGAAACCCGGTTCCCCCTGAAGGGGGAGCCCGACGCCTCACGCTGGAGCCAGTTCTTTCTCGGCCAGTTGGGCGACGCCCGTCCCGCGGAGGTCTTCGTGGGGCCGATTGTCAGCGAGGGGAAGGTGGTGGCGCTTTTGTACGGCGACAACCTCCCCGATGAAAAACCGATCGGCGACACCGACTCGCTGGAGATCTTCCTGAGCCAGGCCGGAATAGCCATGGAAAAGGCCCTGTTGCAGCGCAGGCTGCAAGAACAGGGGCGGGAGGGTAGGTAAGTGAAGAGAATACTTATAGCTGAAGATTCCAATACCATGCGTTCGATGCTGGTTTCCACCATCGACGCCCTGGAGCGCTTCACCATCGTCGAGGCGGCGAGCGGGTTCGAGGCGTTGCGCCTGTTGCCGCGCGAGCAGGTGGACCTGATCATCACCGACATCAACATGCCCGACATAAACGGGCTCGAGCTGATCAGCTACGTGCGCAACAACCCCAACTACCAGCAGATCCCGCTGTTCATCGTCTCCACCGAAAGCGGCGACAAGGACCTGGAGAAGGGGCTTGCACTGGGGGCCAACGAGTACCTGGTGAAGCCCTTCGACCCCCAGAAGCTGCAGCAGCTCATCTGCCAGTACCTGGCTTAAAACCGAAAAACAGGTTCTACGTTCTACGTTCTAGGTTCTAGGTTCTAGGTTCTACGTCGAGAACCGAACGCGTGCACGGGGTGCGCAACCGGCTGCCAGAGCCGGTAGCCGGTACCAGAACCAACAGGCCGTTAACCTAGAACCTAGAAACGTAGAACCTAGAACGTCTTCTGAAAAGAGAGACTATGAGCGTCGATGAGAACATAGGCAAGGCGGTGAAGGACTTTTTGGCCGAGGCCGAGGAGATCCTGGACCAGCTGAGCCTCGACCTGGTGGCACTTTCCGACTGCGCGGACGGCGGCGACTTCAATCCCGACCTGGTGAACTCGGTGTTCCGGGCGGCCCACTCTCTGAAAGGGCTCGCCGGCATGTTCGGCTTCACCGAGATCGCCGACCTGGGGCACCACCTGGAGAACCTTCTGGACGCCCTGCGCCTGGGGAAGGTGGAACTGAGCCAGGCGGTGGTGAGCGCGCTCTTCGAGGCGCTCGACCTCCTGGGGACCCTGGTGCGTAACGCCGGCGACACGACCCGCGAACCGGTTGACCTCTCTGCGGTGAAAAACCGGATCAGCGACTGCCTCACCAAGAAGCCCGGCGCACCGAAGGCCTCGCCGCTGGCCCAGCTGAACCTCCCCGAGCGGGTCTTGAACTCGATGACCGAGTACGAGGAACACCGCCTCTTGGAGAACGTCAAGAAGGGGCGCAAGGTCTACTCGATCCAGGTCTCGCTCCTCTTGGTGAGCTTCGACTCGGAGCTCATGGAACTCACCGAGCAGCTGAAGCAGGTGGGGGAGGTGATCTCCACGCTCCCCTCCGCCTCGGGGGGGCTCGACGCCG
The DNA here is from genome assembly GCF_014193515.1 of Geomonas silvestris. Taxonomy (GTDB): domain Bacteria; phylum Desulfobacterota; class Desulfuromonadia; order Geobacterales; family Geobacteraceae; genus Geomonas; species Geomonas silvestris. The sequence continues at coordinate 31,258 of NZ_BLXX01000019.1, forward strand.
GCATCGACTTCGAGATCCTCTTCGGTACCGAGCTGGCGACCGCTGCACTTACCGCGCTCATCGAGCGCGAGCACCTCACGGTAACCCGGCTGGGGGGGGAGGCCGAGAGCCAGGCCCCCGCCGCGGCCCCGTTCACGCCGGCCGTCCGCGTGCCCGCCCCTGCCGCCGAATTCCCCCTCCCGGCAAGCGTCGAGGAGGAGTTCCACCCCGCGCTTGCCAGCGACGCCGGGGCCGTCACCGCGAAGAGCATGAGCCGCACGGTCCGCGTCGACATTGGGAAGCTCGACCAGCTCATGAATATCGTGGGGGAACTGGTGCTTTCCCACTCGATGATCTCCGACGTCGCCATCCGCATGCGCCGCGACGGCCTTCTGTCCCCCTCCATCGAACTCGCCAAGGCGGCCAAGGGGCTCGAGAAGAAGCTCGCCGAGCTGCAGAAAGGGGTCATGGAGATCCGTATGATCCCGGTGGGGCAGCTCTTCGAGAAGATGTCCCGCATCGTCCGCAAGATCTCCCGCGAGCAGGGGAAGAAGGTCGACCTGAAGCTCTTCGGCACCGACACCGAGCTCGACAAGCTGATCATCGAGGACATCTCCGACCCGGTCATGCATATCGTGCGTAACTCCATCGACCACGGCATCGAGTCCCCGGAGCGCCGCCTCTCCGCCGGCAAGGACGAGAAGGGGACCATCATCCTCTCCTCCTTCCAGAAGGGGAACCATGTGGTGATCCAGGTACAGGACGACGGCGGCGGCATCAACGTGGCCCGCGTCAAGCAGAAGGCACGCGAATTGGGGGTCCTCGGGGCGGGCGAGGAGGTATCCGACCGCGAGGCGCTCGAGTTCATCTTCCTCCCCGGCTTCTCAACCACCCAGGAGGTGAGCGAGATCTCCGGCCGCGGCGTCGGGATGGACGTGGTGCGCACCAACATCGCGGCGCTCTCCGGCCTCATCGACCTGGAAAGCCGCCCGGGGCACGGGACCACGGTCACCATCACGCTCCCGATCACCCTCGCCATCATAAAGGCGCTCATCATCTCAACGGCCGGCCGCACCTACGCGCTCCCGATCACCTCGGTTTTGGAGAGCATCCTGGTGGGCAAGAGCGAGATCAAGACCGTGGAGCGCAAGGAAGTGATCCAGCTGCGCGAGACCACGCTGCCGCTTCTGCGCCTGGCCGACCTGTTCCAGCTCTCCGGCGAGCGGGTGACCCCGGACAACTTCTACGTCGTCGTGGTGGGGGTGGCCGAGAAGCGCCTGGGGATCGTGGTGGACGACCTCTTGGGACAGCAGGACATCGTTATCAAGTCGATCGGCGAGACCTTCGAGACCTTCCGGGGGATCTCGGGCGCCGCCGACCTGGGGGACCAGCGCACCATCCTGGTGCTCGACGTGGGGAGCCTCATCAGCGAGGCGACCCGGGGGAGTGCGGTCTGATGTACAAGGCGTTCTACGGCCTCAAGGAAAAGCCGTTCAGCAAGACGCCTGACCCGCGTTTTCTCTACATGAGTTCGGGGCACCGCGAGGCGCTGGCGAGGCTCGAGTACGCCATCGAGGAGAGCGAGATCGCCCTTTTGACCGGCGACATCGGCTGCGGCAAGACCACGCTCTCCCGTGCGCTCATGGACCGGGCCGGCTCGCGCTACCACTTCCTCTTCGTCTTCAACCCGCGGCTGAGCGCCGACGAGTTCCTGCGGGTGATCGCCTCCGGGCTGGAGATCGGCACCCCCTCCCTGAGAAAGGACGAGCTCTTAAACGAGATCACCGGCTCCTTGTACCGGATGCACGGCGAGGGGCGCATCCCGGTGGTGGTGATCGACGAGGCGCAGCTCATCCCGGACCGCGAGCTCTTCGACGAGCTGAGGCTTTTGACCAACTTCCAGCTGGACGACCGGAACCTTTTGAGCATCGTCATCATGGGGCAGCCGGAGTTGCGCGGCATGCTGGCCTCCCCGGTCTACGAGCCGTTTCGCCAGCGCATCTCGCTCAGCTTCCACCTGAGCCCCTTGTCCCTGGAGGAGACCCTCGAGTACCTCGACTTCCGGTTGATCGCCGCCGGCGGCGACCCCGGGCTCTTCACCCCGGACGCGGTGCAGTGCATCTACCAGCTCTCCGGCGGGGTCCCCCGGCGCATCAACGCGGTGGCGACCAACGCGCTTTTGGTCGGCTACGGCCGGGACGCAGCTCTCATCGACGCGTCGATCGTCACGGAGTGCGCAGCGGAACTTGTGAACTAGCCGTTCTCGGCTGAAAAGGTGGAAAAGGCATGAATCTCGCCGACATCAGAAGAAAGGCCCAGGCTGCCGAGGCGCAGTCGCAGCAGGCACCGCCGGCGGCCCAGGCGACGGCGGTGGGGATCGAGGCGCTCTGGCAGGCGGTGGCGGGCTCGCCGCTTAACCCGGTCCTCGATGCTCGCCCTGCGGCCCCGGCCCAGCCCCCGGCCTTCGAGGAGGACTACCCGGAGCCGGACCCGGCCCAGGTGAGCCCCGATCCGGAACGCCCCGAGCCGCCGCTTTGGCAGCCTCCCCCCGAGTGGGAACCGCGCCGCCCCGAGCCGCAGAGCGAGCCGTACCGCGACCTCCCGGCACCCGAGCTCTCCCGGTCCGCCCCGGAGCCCGAGGCTCCCCGGAGCGCTGCCGCGCCGGTGCAGGAGCCGGAGCTTCTGGACGACCTGGGGGCCCCGGAGGATTGGCAGGAGCCGGTGACCCTGAGCTACCCCGGCCTCTCCCACCCCGAGGTGCCGCAGTTCTTCTCGCCGCCCGCCGAGGCGCCGGAGCCCACGGGCTTCGACCCGGCGGCCCTGATCCTCAGGGGGCGCGAGAGCGCGCAGGGTGACGAGGAGTTCCTCGAGGCCGAGGCGGCCGAGGAGACCCTGGAACTGCTCTGCTTCAAGGTGGCGACCGAGGAGTACGCCATCAGCATCATGGACATCAAGGAGATCATCAAGCCGCGCGAGGTGACCGAGGTCCCCCGGGTGCCGGAGTTCGTGCGGGGGATTCTCTCGCTGCGCGGCATCATCATCCCGATCTTCGACATGCGCTTAAGGCTCGGGCTCCCCGAGGGGGAGCGCTCGGAGCGCGAGCGGATCATCGTGGTGAAACGGCTGGGGGGCTTCTGCGGCATCCTGGTCGACCAGGTGGTGCAGGTGGTGCGCATCGCCGAGGAGTCGGTGGAGGCTGCGCCGGTGGTGCTCGAGGGGATCGACCGCGACTTCGTGCAGGGTATCGGCCGGGTCTCGGGACGGATGCTGATCCTGCTCGACATGGAGAAGGTGCTGGACGTAGGGCTCCTGTAAGAACCGAAGAGATCTGGACCTAACTTGTACGAGCCGGGGGCACCATGAAGAAGAGCAAGATCCTGGTGGTCGAAGACGAGGAGAGCCTGCTCAAGCTGGAGAGCATCCTGTTCACCTCGAAAGGGTACACGGTGACCGGGGTGCGCGACGGCAAGAGCGCGCTGGAGGCGATAGAGCGGGACCGCCCGGACGTGGTGGTCCTGGACGTCATGCTGCCGGACACCGACGGGTTCGACATCTGCCGGGCCATCAAGGAGAACCCGGCGACCCGGTCGCTGCCGGTCATCATGCTGACCGCGAAGAAGAGCAGCGTCGACCTGGAGCGCGGCAAGGTGGCGGGGGCGGACGCCTACATCACCAAGCCGTTCAAGTCGGTGAAGGTCCTCGAGGTGATCGAGGGGCTCCTCGGCTGACCATGCCGGGACAGGTTTGAAGATTTTTCAAAGGCTCCGCGCGCCAGGGCCGGGTTGCCCCGGTGGAAACGCGGGGATGAGCAGCTGCGGGGTGAGGGAAACGTGCGAAGGAAAACCATCGGGACCGAGGTCGTCGAGGAAGTCAAGCAGGAGCAGCTCCAGGAGATCCAGGTGGCCTGCCTCAGGATGGCCGACGGGCTCTACGCCGTCGACATCATGCGCATCAAGGAGATCATCCGGCTCCCCAAGCTGGCGCCTCTGCCGCGCGCGCTCCCCTTCGTGGAGGGGGTCATCAACCTGCGTGGCAGCGTGATCCCGGTGGTGGACCTGAGAAAGCGCTTCGGGCTTCCCCTCTGTGAGCACCCCGAGACCGCACGTCTTTTGATCCTCTCCATCTCGGGGCAGCAGCTGGGGCTCGTGGTGGATGAGGTGACCGAGATGATCACCATCTCGCTGCGCGACCTGAAGCCTCCCCCGCGCGGGGTGCGTGCCGTGGGGAGCGAGTACCTGATCGGCCTCGCCCTGGTCGAGGAGGTCCCGGTCCTTTTGCTCAACATCGATTCGCTGCTCAGCTTCCAGGAAAAGGCGGAGCTGGGCATCTTAGGCCCCGACGCCGGGCCCACCTCACCCAACAAAAAGAGCGCCGCATGCTGATAGCCTGTCCCAACTGCAAGAAACAATTCCAGATCGACGAGGCCTACGCCGTCAGCGACCAGAAGCTGCGCTGTTCCAACTGCCGGGCGGTGTTCCGCCTGGTCTCCCGGCAGGCCCCCGCCGCCGCGCCCGCCACTGCCGCGCCCCGGCCGGTAGCCCCTGCCGCTCCGGCTCCCCCTGCTGCTCCGGCTGCGCCCGTGCAGGCGCCCATCGTGCCGCGCGCCCCGGTTGCCTCTCCGGTTCCCGCCGCAGGCGCGACCGACGGGGTCAAGGTGGTCCTGGCCAACGAGAGCGCCGCCTTCTGCGAGGCGGTGCGCAAGATCCTCGCGAACGAGCCCTTCGAGCTCTTCGTCTGCACCGACGGGAAGGTAGCGCTGGAGACGGTGGAGCGCGAGAGGCCGCAGGTCTTGCTGCTCGACGTGGCGCTCCCCACCATGTTCGGCTTCGAGGTGGTGGAAAGGGTCCGGCAGAACCCGGAGCTTGCCGGGATAAAGGTGGTCCTGATCGCCTCTATCTACGACAAGACCCGCTACAAGCGTTCCCCCAATTCGCTCTACGGCGCCGACGACTACCTGGAGAAACACCACATCCCGGACTCGCTGGTCCCCATGATCCACCGGCTGGTCTCGGGAGCCAGCGTGCAGCCAAGCGCCCCGCCCGCCAAGGAGCTGGCCCGGCAGGAAATAAGCCGCGACGAGATCCGCCAGGCCGAGACCGAAGGGACCCGCGCGGCCGAGCCGGCGGCGCAGGCGGAGCTCTCCGAGGCGCAGTTGAAAGCCCGGCGCCTGGCCCGCATCATCGTCTCGGACATCGCCCTGTACAGCCAGGCGAAGGTCGAGCAGGGGGTGCGCGAGGGGAACTTCTACCAGCTTCTGGCCGAGGACATCCGCGAAGGGGAGCAGCTCTACCGGCAGCGGGTGCCGGAGTCGGTGCGCGAGAAGACCGACTACCTCAAAGAGGCCTTTGAAGAGCTCATTGCCAAGAAACGTGCGGAACTGAACCTGTAAAAAGGAGAGCCCCCCTGCTGACGAGCCTGGAAGAAATCTCAAAGCAACTCCGCGAACCTGACGAGGAGGCCCGGCGCCTGGCGGTGGTCGGCCTGGCGCGCCAGCCGCTCGAGGCTGCCATGCCGCTTCTGTTCAGCGCCATGGGGGACGGCAGCTGGCGGGTCCGCAAGGACGCGGTGGCGGCACTCCTCGCCGCGCAGCCCCTGAAGCCCGAGACCGTCGAGGGGATCATCGACCTGTTGCGCTCGGCCGACAACGCCGGGCTGCGTGCCTCGGCGGTCGAGCTCCTGGAGCGGCTGGGGAACCGGGCGGTGGCCCCCCTGTGCGGTCACCTGAACGACCCGGACCACGACCTGAGGAAGTTCGTGATCGACATCCTGGGGAGCATCGGCTCGAAGAGTTGCCTGCCGCTGCTGGTCGCCGCACTGGACGACCCGGACCCCAACGTGCGGGTCGCCGCGGCCGAGAACCTCGGGAAGATCGGCGACCCGAAGGCCCAACCCCAGCTTTTGAAGGTGCTGGAAGGGGGCGATCTGTGGCTCAAGTTCACCGTTCTGGACTCCCTCGGCAAGATCGGGGCGCCGGTTCCGCTCGAGGTACTCACCCCGCTGCTTTCCGAGAGCCTCCTGCGCCGGGCCGTCTACGACTGCCTGGGGCTTTTGGGCGAGCCGGCCTGCGCGCCGCTGCTCGTCAAGGGGTTGGGGGAAGCGGTGAAAAACGCCCGCGAGGCCGCGGCGGTCGCCCTGATGCGCCTGAGGCTGAGGCTTGGGGGGGAAGAGTCTGAGGAGCTTATCGACCGGCCGCTCGGAGAGCTCAGGGGCTCGGCCCAGGTGGCGGGACTCATCGCTTCGCTGGACGGCAACGACCCCGTGGTGCTCGATGCCGTGGTCAAGGTGATAGGCATCATGGGCGAGGAGCGCGCCGTGGCCGGACTGCTCGCCGTGGCCCGCCAGGAGCGGCACCGGGCCGCCTGCCTGCAGGCCTTCCGCGGCGTGGGGGATGCGGCTCTCGCCACGCTTTTGGAGCGCTACCCCGAGGCGCACGCACCGGAGCGCGCCTTCATCGCCCAGGTGATCGGCGAGCTGGGGCTCGTCGCGGCAGTCGAGCTGGTGGGCGAGGGGCTCGAGGACGACGCGCCGCAGCTCAGAAGCGCCTGCGCCCTGGCCCTGGCCAAACTCGCCCCCCAAGGGGCGGCGCGGCGCATCGCCTCCCTGCTGGGCGACGCGTCCCACGAGGTGGCCGAGGCGGCCTTGGAGGCGCTGAGGCGCCTGAGCAGCCGCGAGCCCGAGGAACTCACCCGCCTGTGCAGCGACCTCTCGCAGTCCGGGCGCCCCGAACGCCGGCGCGATGCCGCGCTCCTCTTGGCGAGCCTGTCGGACTGCGAGCGGCTGGGGCTTTTGGCCAAGGACGAGGATGCAGGGGTGAGGACCGCCGCGGTCAATTCGCTTTCCCGCTGCGGGCAGTCGCAGTGCGTGGGGAGCCTGGTGATGGCGCTGGTGGACGAGTCCCCGCAGGTGCGGGTCGCCGCAGCCCAGGCCCTGGGCGAGGTCGGTGGGGCCGAGACCCTGGAGCCGCTGCTGCTTGCGTTAAACGACGCCGACCCCTGGGTGCAGACCGCAGCGCTCAAGGGGCTCGCCGCCCTGGGCGATCCCCGGGCGCTCCCCGGCGTGGCGGCGCTTCTCGGCGATGCCCGCGGCCCGGTCCTCATCGCGGGTCTCGGGACGGTGGCGGCCCTTGGGAGTGGCGCGGATCTCGCGCCGGTCGAGGCTGCGCTTTCCGACGGCGACGAAGAGGTGGTGCAGGCGGCCATCGGCATCCTGAGCGGCAGCGGAACCGGCTGGCTCGAGCGGCACTGCGAGGCCTTGCTCGGGCACCCGCACTGGGGCGTCAGGCGCTGCTTCGCGCGCGCCCTGGCCGAGAGCTTGGGGGCCGAGGCGCTCCCGCGGCTCGAAGCCGCCCTGGCACAGGAAGCGGACCCGCTGGTCAGGGGGGAGATCTCCGGTCTCCTGTGCAGGTTAGGCTAAATGTTCAGTATCGAACCAGAACTGCAACTCTCCGAGGAGGAGTTCCGCCTGATCCGGGACCTGATCTACAGCCATTGCGGGCTGTATTTCGACCAGGACAGCAAGTACCTTTTGGACAAGCGTCTGGCCAGGCGGCTCACCCTGCACAACCTGGCCGGCTTCCGGGATTACTACCAGTTTTTGAAGTACGATCGCAGCAAGGACGAGGAGCTGTCCGACATCATGGACATCCTCACCACCAACGAGACCTACTTCTTCCGGGAGTCGTTCCAGTTGAAGGCGTTTACCGACGAGATCCTCCCCGAGCTTAAGAGCCTCAAGGAGCGCGAGCGGACCCTGCGCATCTGGAGCGCCGGCTGCTCCACCGGCGAGGAGCCCTACACCATCGCCATGCTGATCCTGGAACAGGGGCTCTTTCCGGGGTGGCGGGTCGAGATCGTCGGTTCCGACATCAGCCAGCGGGTGGTGCAGCACGCGCGCAAGGGGATCTACGGCAGGTCCTCCTTCCGCTGCACCGACGAGAAGTACCAGAAGCGTTTCTTCACCGAAACCCCTGAGGGGTACCGGATCTGCGACGAGGTGCGCGAGCTGGTCTCCATAAGCCACATGAACCTGTTCGACGCGAACCGGCTGGCGCTTTTAGGGAAGATGGACCTGATCTTCTGCCGCAACGTGATCATCTACTTCGACCAGGACTCCAAGAAGCGGGTCATCGACTCCTTCTACAACACGCTCAGAGACGGCGGGTTCCTGCTCCTCGGGCACTCCGAATCGCTCATGAACCTCTCCACCGCGTTTGCCCTGAGGCACCTGAAAAACGACATGGTCTATCAAAAGCCGGCCCCCAGCTTCGGGAGGGCTGCGTAATGAAAAGGATACGGGTAGTGGTGGTCGACGACTCGGCCTACAACCGCCGCGCCATAACGAAGATGCTCGAGGAGCTCCCCGGGGTGCAGGTGGTGGGGTACGCCACCAACGGCGAGGAGGGGATCCGCCGGGTGATCGATCTCACCCCGGATCTGGTCACCCTGGACCTCGAGATGCCGCGCATGGACGGCTTCACCATGCTGCGCATCCTGATGGCCTCGACGCCGGTCCCCACCATCGTGATCAGCTCCACCTCCGGCGACGAGAAGGTCTTCAAGGCGCTGGAATTGGGGGCGGTGGACTTCATCGCCAAGCCGACCACGGTTATCTCCGACGAGCTCCTGAAGATCCAGAAGGACCTGCACGAGAAGGTGCAGGGGGTCTTCAAGCTGAACATGGCCCGGGTGCAAAGGCGTTCCGAACCGGTACCGCAGGCGGTGGTGGAGATCCCCGCGACCCCGGCCGCGGTGAGCCCGGCGAGCCTCGACCTGGTGGCCATCGGCTCCTCGACCGGCGGCCCCCCCGCGCTGCAGCGGATCTTCTCCGCCTTCGCCGAGCCGCTCCCCGTCGCGATCGCCATCGCGCAGCACATGCCCCCCGGCTTTACCACCACCTTCGCCGAGAGGCTGAACCGCCTGACCGGTTTCGAGGTGCGCGAGGCGAAAGACGGCGACGAGCTTATACCGGGGCGCGCGCTTTTGGCGCCGGGGGGGAAGAACCTCATCTTCGTGGAGAGCGGCGGGAAGGTGGTGGCCCAGGTGATCGAGCCGGATGCGAAGTACCGCTACGTCCCGTCGGTGGACGCCATGTTCGCGAGCCTCGCCGAGATCTACCGCAAGCGGATGCTGGCGGTGGTGCTGACCGGCATGGGGAACGACGGCGCGCAAGGGGTGCGCCAGGCCAAGCGCTACGGCGCCCAGGTGATCGCCGAGAGCGAGGAGACCGCGGTGGTCTACGGCATGCCGCGCGAGGCGGTGGCCACGGGGCTCGTGGACCGGGTGGTCCCCATCGACGCCATGGTGCGGGAAATCGTGTACCGCTGCGGCCTCATGCCGAGGTTTGGGTAACGGCCAACGGCCGTTCTAGGTTCTACGTTGTACGTTCTACGTTGGCGGCGGCCCAGCCTGCGGCCGGCCGGAAGCGCGGCATGGGACGAAGAACGTGGGACCGGCACAGGTGGTTCCCTCGAATGAGCCCGCTGGGAAGGGCTTCTGCTCGGTACAGTTAAACCTAGAACGTAGAACATAGAACGTAGAACCTGAATCTCTGTAGAACCTAGAACGTAGAACATAGAACCTGTTTTTGTGGAGAGCGTATGCAAAAGGACGATGATCGGTTGACGAGCAGGGGCGAGGAGTTTCTGCAGGTCTTCAAGAAGGGGGCCGAGTTCACCCAGGACCTCCTGCGGGAGAACGAGCGGCTGCGCTACCGGCTCTTGGAGCTGGAGAGGGCCCCGGGACCTGGGGGCGAAGCGCCTACCCACGAGGTGAAGCGGCTCTCGGAGCGGATCGCCAACCTCGAGGCCGAGAAGCAGGAGATCCTGGACCGCATCCGCCAGGTCGAGGAGGAGAACCAGGACTTCGCCGCGCGCTACCTGGAGATCGAGGACGAGAACAACAACCTCGCCAACCTCTACATCGCGAGCTACCAGCTGCACTCGACGCTCGACTTCCGCGAGGTGCTCCAGATCATCACCGAGATCATCATCAACCTGATCGGTGCCGAGGAGTTCGCCATCCTGCTCTTGGACGAGAAGAGCGACGAGCTGCAGGCGGTGGCGACCGAAGGTGTGGAGCGCGAGCAGATCCCGGTGGTGCGGCTGGGCAAGGGGGTGATCGGTCTGGTGGCGCAGTCGGGCGAGAACCACTTCGTCTCCGACGTCGACGACTACCAGCGCGACTTCTTGAGTCCGATGGTCTGCATCCCCTTGAAGATCAAGGAGCACGTGATCGGCGTGCTCGCCATCTACAAACTCTTGGTGCAGAAAAAGGAGTTCGCGCCGGTGGACTACGAGCTCTTCACGCTCTTGGCCGGACACGCCGCCACCGCCATCTTCAGCTCCCGGCTCTACAGCGACTCCGAGCGCAAGCTCTCAACCATCCAGGGTTTCATCGACCTTTTGACGAAATAAGCGGTGACTGCCATTGCGCAGTAACGCCAGGGGGGATAGCGGACAGATGTCTGAATACAATGTACTGATAGTCGAGGACTCGCCCACCATGAGGCAGCTCATCGCCTTTGCCCTGAAAAGGATCAGGGGGGTCAGGATCGTGGAGGCGAACGACGGTGTCGACGGTTTGAAGAAACTCTCCGCGGAGCGTTTCGACCTCATCCTCACCGACATCAACATGCCGATCATGGACGGCCTCAAGCTGGTGAGCCTGGTGCGCAACGACGCCAACTACCGCAGCATCCCGATCGTGGTGATAACCACAGAAGGGGCGCAGGAGGACCGCGAGCGGGCGCTGGCTTTGGGGGCGAACGATTACATCACCAAGCCGATCCAGCCCACCAAGATTCTCGAGGTGGCCAAGGGGCTCCTGCGGATCGTCTAGCACCGCTTCAAGGTAGCGGCAACGCAGGTAGGGATTGCGGTTAAGGTTAAGCCTGGGGTATGCTGTTTCCCCGGCTTAACCTTGACCTGTTTCTAGCACAGCGGTTGCTGGCCGCGGTTTTGGTGGAGATCTTTCTCGACCTCAACCGTGACCTCAACCTGTTTTTTATACCACGGAGGTTTTTCATGGAAGAGAAGTACAGCCCCAAGGGTGTTGAGGATAAGTGGCAGTCGTTCTGGGCGGAACACGACAGTTTCCGCGCCACCGAGGACCCCGAGAAAACGAAGTACTACCTTTTGGAGATGTTCCCCTATCCCTCGGGGAAGATCCACATGGGGCACGTGCGCAACTACTCGATCGGTGACGTGATCGCCCGCTTCAAGAGGATGCAGGGCTTCAACGTGCTGCACCCGATGGGGTGGGACGCCTTCGGGATGCCCGCCGAGAACGCCGCCATCCAGAACAAGAGCCATCCGGCCCACTGGACCTACGACAACATCGCCTACATGCGCGGGCAGCTGAAGCGCCTGGGGCTCTCCTACGACTGGGAGCGCGAGCTCGCCACCTGCGACATCGACTACTACAAGTGGGAGCAGCAGATCTTCCTGGAGATGTACAAGAAGGGGCTCGCCTACAAGAAGGTCTCCCCGGTCAACTGGTGCCCCAAGTGCGAGACCGTGCTCGCCAACGAGCAGGTCGAAGACGGTGCCTGCTGGCGCTGCGACAGCATCGTTCAGCAGAAGGAGCTGGAGCAGTGGTCCTTCCGGATCACCGCCTACGCCCAGGAGCTTTTGGACGACACCTACAAGCTCGCCGGCGGCTGGCCCGAGCGCGTCCTCACCATGCAGCGCAACTGGATCGGGCGCTCGGTTGGCTGCGAGATCGAGTTCCCGCTGGAAAACGGCCGCTCCAAGGTGAAGGTCTTCACCACCCGCCAGGACACCCTGTTCGGCGCCACCTTCATGTCGCTCGCCGCGGAACACCCGATGGCGGCCGAACTCACCACCGAGGCCCAGCGCGCTGAGGTCGAGGCCTTTGTCGAGAAGGTGAAGAAGACCGACCGGATCAAGCGCGGCTCCGACGACCTGGAGAAGGAAGGGGTCTTCACCGGCTCCTACTGCATCAATCCGGTCACCAAGGAGAGGATGCCCATCTACCTCGCCAACTTCGTCCTGATGGACTACGGCACCGGCGCAGTCATGGCGGTCCCGACCCACGACCAGCGCGACTTCGAGTTCGCCAGCAAGTACGGCCTGCCGCTTAAGGTGGTGATCAACCCCGAAGGGGAGACCCTCGATCCGGCAACCATGACCGAGGCCTTCACCGGCGAGGGGATCATGGTCAACTCGGGGAGCTTCGACGGCATCTCGAACACCGAGGCCAAGGAGAAGATCGCCGACTACCTGGAGGCCGAGGGCATCGGCAAGAAGACCGTAAACTTCCGCCTGCGCGACTGGGGCATCTCGCGCCAGCGCTACTGGGGAAACCCCATTCCGGTGATCAACTGCGACCTCTGCGGCGTGGTACAGGTGCCCGAAAAGGACCTGCCGGTGGTGCTCCCGATGGATGCCGCCTTTACCGGCGAGGGGGGCAACCCGCTCGCCCAGGTCCCTTCCTTCGTGAACTGCACCTGCCCGCAGTGCGGAGAGGCGGCCCGGCGCGAGACCGACACCATGGACACCTTCGTGCAGTCCTCCTGGTACTTCCTGCGCTACTGCTCGCCCAAGTTCCAGGGCGGCCCGTTGAACCGCGAGAAGGTGGAGTACTGGATGCCGGTGGACCAGTACATCGGCGGCATCGAGCACGCGGTGCTGCACCTTCTGTACGCCCGCTTCTTCACCAAGGTGCTGCGCGACCTGGGGTACTGCAACGTGGACGAGCCGTTCTCCAACCTGCTTACCCAGGGGATGGTGATCAAGGACGGCGCCAAGATGAGCAAGTCCAAGGGGAACGTCGTCGACCCCAACGCCCTCATCGAGCGCTACGGCGCCGACACCGCGCGCCTCTTCTCGCTCTTCGCCGCTCCGCCGGAGAAGGACCTCGACTGGAGCGACCAGGGTGTGGACGGCAGCTACCGCTTCCTAAACCGCGTCTGGCGCCTGGTGTTCGACGTGCTGCCGGCCGTGAAAAACGCCGCTCCCGCAGACCTTGAGACCCTCTCCGCCGAGGCGAAGAACCTGCGCCGTGCGGTGCACAAGACCATCAAGAAGGTGACCGAGGACATCGACGGCCGCTTCCACTTCAATACCGCCATCGCCGCGGTCATGGAGCTCGTCAACACCCTGCAGGGCTTCGAGGGGAAAACCGCTCCGGAAAACGTCGGCGTGGTGCGCGAGGCGGTGGAATCGGTGGTGCGCCTGTTGGCTCCCTTCGTGCCTCACTTCACCGAGGAGCTCTGGGCGGAACTCGGGTACACTGGGTCGGTCGAGCAGGCCGGCTGGCCGGGGTACGACGCCGAGGCCGTGGTCGATGAAGAGATCACCGTGGTGATCCAGGTGAACGGGAAACTGAGGAGCAAGCTCCTGGTCGCCCCGGACGTCCAGGAGGAGACCGTGAAACAGGCGGCACTCGCCGACGACAAGATCCAGGTCTTCCTGGAAGGGAAGAGCGTGAAGAAGGTGATCTACGTCCCGGGCAAGCTGGTCAACATCGTGGTCGCCTAGCCGATGCGCCTTGTTTTCCGCACAGGGCTGACCCTCCCGGTTCTCGCCGGGATGCTGCTGCTCGCCTCCCTCATCGGGGGCTGCGGCTACCATGCCGTCTTGCGCGACGAGCCGCTCTTCGCCGGCCAGGGGGTAGATGTGGTGGTCTTCGCCAACCGGAGCTACCAGGCCGGGGTTGAGGGGGTACTGGCGCGCAGCCTGGTGGACGAACTGGCGCTGCGCTCCGGCGGCAGGGTCGTTACCGGGAGCGAGGCCACCCTCGAGCTCACCGGGACCGTGCTCACCTACGGGAGCAGTGCCGTATCCTACAACTCCCTGGACCAGATCCGCGAGTACCGGCTGGACATCTCGGTGGAGGCGGTGCTGCGCGACCGGATCACCCAGCGCGTGGTCTGGAAGGGGGAACTCGTCGAGTCGCAGACCTATCCGGTTAACCTGAACCTCGCCCTGCAGCGCAACTCCGAGGAGGCGGCCGCCGCCAAGGTCTGCCGCCGGCTCGCCGAGGACATCTGGCAAAAGGCCGGCGAGCGGTTCTGAAACAGCATTTAGGTACCTCCCGCGCCGCCCATTTCACCTAACGAGGTGGGCGGCGCTTTCATTTTAACGGCGCAGGGTGCCGGCCGGCGTGGTGCAGGCTCAACCCGAACCAAATGAGAACGTACGCGATGAAACCGGAAGAGTTTGACAGAGCGCTGGAGAAAGGGGAGATCGCTCCCCTGTACCTTTTGTGCGGGGACGAGCCCTACCTCGTGGAGCGCGCCGTGAAGAAGCTTTTGGACCGCACCGTGGATCCGGGCTTCCGCGACTTCAACCTGAACCTCTTCTACGGCAACGAGTGCAAGGGCGAGGAGATCTTCTCGGCCGCCCAGACGCTCCCCATGTTCGCCGACCGACGCGTGGTGCTGGTGAAGAAGGGGGGGGAGCTTTCCGCCTCCGCCCAGGAGGTGCTGCTACCCTACCTGCAGGACGCCTCCCCCTCCACCTGCCTCATCCTCCAGGCGGACAAGGTGGACGGCCGCAAGAAGTTCTTCGCCGAGTTCAAAAAACGCGGCGAGTTCGTGGAGTTCAAGAAGCCCTACGAGAACCAGCTGGGCCCCTACGTGCGCGACGAGGTGCGCGCCGCGGGGAAGAAGATCGACGCCCAGGCGGCGGAGCTCTTGGCCTACCTGGTGGGGAACAACTTGCAGGAGCTGGTCTCGCAGATCGAGAAGCTCTGTCTTTACTGCGGCAAGAAGGAGCAGATCACGGTCGCCGACGTGAAGGCGATCGTCTCCGACACCAAGGTGGAGAGCGTCTTCGAGTTCACCGACGCCCTGGGTTCCAAGGACACCGCCCGGGCGCTGCGCCTTTTGACCACGCTTTTGGACGACGGCGAGGCGCCGCTGCGCATCCTGGGCGGGGTGGCGCGCCACTACCGGCAGCTCTGGCAGGTGCGCGAACTCCTGGACCGCAAGCTGCCCAACTCGGAGATCGGCAAGGCGGCCGGCATTAACCCGTACTTTTTGAACAAGGTGCTGCAGCAGGCGCGCAACTACCGGGTGAGCGAGCTTTTGAAGATCTTCGAAGGGATGCTGGAGTTGGACCTGGCCTTCAAGTCCGGCGGGGTGGAAGACGCCCTGTTCGAGCGCTTTGTCCTGGAGGCCTGCAAGCCGGCGCGGTGACAAAAACTCCGCGGGTTTCAGGCGAGGGGAAGCAGCCACTGCTACAAATTAGAAAGGGGAATCCTCGTGGAGGGTTCCCCTTTTTCGTGCTCACGTGGTGGCTTTGGACCGGTGCCGGGACCTGTCAGGTCTCCAGGTAGGAATCGTCCAAGGGGAGGCGCCCGTTACGCTCCAGGTAGGCGAGTTGCTCGTTCTTCTTCTGGATGTTGTCGTTGCACCAGGTCCAGATCCGGTAGCTCTCCATGCAGAGGATGGTGAAGCCCGCGCCGAATACGGCCCAGTAGTTGTCGGCGAGCCCTTCGCTTAAATAGTAGAAGAAGTAGAAGACGCTCAGGTACCCGACGTGGCAGAAGCTGCTGCGGTGGCGCAGGTTGGCCATCATCCGGCACAGGCTCAATACGATCGCGGAAAAGGTGTAGAGGATCAGCACCATGCTGATGAGCTGCGCGCCTGGGGCGGGGCCCATGGCCTGCACGAACTGCTGGGGGCGCGGCAGGAACGGGAAGTTGCGCCAGGCGAGGGTGCTCACCACGAGGAACAGCGACAGCGCCCAGAGCCCCCTGTTAGAGAACCGCCTGAGCCCCTTGATGTCGTCCAGGAGCCCCTGACGCAGGGTGGCCCGGATCTCGCCGACCGTATTCTCCGCGCTGGGCGGTTCTTGTTGAACGTGCTGCTCCATGGGGCGCTCTATTGTATCCACGTTAGGTGCCGACATCATTGTCCGGGCTGTTGCAGATTCGAACTTTTTTTCAAAGCTTCTTGTTGCGCCTGGTCCAGCTTGTTTTTGATAAAGTAGTAAGATTTAGCAATCCTGTCAAGCTCATAGGGGAGGTTCCTGGGGTGCGATGCCGCGGCGTTACTGGCACAGCGTTCGGTGTATTCCTGCAGCTTGCGCATCGGTTCCAGGACGATCATCTTCAAAAGAGCAATGACCCCGGTGGTAGTCAGGATCAGCGTGAGCAAGGAGAACACCACCATCTGTCCGCGGATGGAAGAGAGCGAAGCGAGGGTGGTTTCCTGGGAGAGCCCGATGTCGAGGGTGCCCAGCACCCGCTGGTTAGCGGGGTGGAAGTGACAGGCGGCATTGGAGCACTCGGGGTCGTTGTAGATGGGGGTGGTGATGGCCAGCACCTGCTCGCCGGCGCTGTTCTTGAAGGTGCGCGCCTTTTCCATCGGGCCGAGGGTGGTGATCGGTTGTTTCTTGGCATGGCACAGGATGCACCCTTCGGCCTGCTTGTTGACCAGGCGGTTTACCTCGGAGGGGTTGGAGGAAAAGGCGACCCTGCCGGACTTGTTGAAGATACGGACGTGCTCCACCCCTTTTTGCTGGCTGATGTTCTGCACGATGTTCGCGCTCAGTTCCCTGTCCGACTTGAGCATGGCGTACCGGGTCGACTTGAGGACGATACCGGCCAGGTTGTTGGCGTGCCCGATCGAGTCGCGGATCACCACGTTCTTGATGGCCGCGTACAAGAGCACGAAGCAGACCACCAGAAAGCCGGTTACGACGATTCCCACGGGTATCAGGGCTCTTCCTGCAATCTTGTCGAACATGGCGCTCTCTCCCATCGTGGCGGATTCGGTTCCCTGGTCTCGGCCGGTGCTGAGCCGGTGTCGGGTTTGGTGCTTACCCATTAAATGCATTTCGGGTGCCAACCGTTTCGAGCCTGAAAGATCGCGGTATTACGCACGGTAAACGGACCTCTCTGTCAGGAAAAGCCGCCGTCTGTATATCTTGTTCATACAGCTTCGGCCTGCGCGCGTGCAGAACGGGATGCGGCATGGTACAATTTCGCCTGTCAAATCAGGGGGTCTGCCGGTGTCAGAAGGTGTATCTGCACCCCATACACCTAGAAACTTCGAGTCGCCGGCCGCACTGTCTCAATTACTTCTGCTTTGAGCATTATGTTTACACAATGTCAGTTTTCGTCCCTATTTGGTCTAAAGATATCTTCATGTCTTTTTGTTGACATCTTATTGACAGTGGTGATATTGGTAACCAGTATGTAGCAGTACAGGTCGATGGCACTTCTGCGCTGTCACTAGGCCTGATCGGGAACCGGATAGAGTGGAATAACCTGGGAGAAAAGGTGGGGTTATGAACGTTCTTGTGGTGGATGATGAACCGGTGATCAGAATTGGGCTAACCCGTACCCTTGAAGGGGCTTCCTTTACTGTCGATACAGCCAGTAACGGACATCTCGCCATCGAGATGCTCCAGCAGAAAAACTACGACCTCATCATCACCGACCTGAAGATGCCCGGCATGAGCGGCTTCGAGGTGCTGAGCGCGGTGAAGGCGCTGCAGCCCGAGGCCCCCGTCATCATGATCACCGGTTTTGCCACCGTGGAGACCGCGGTGGAGGCCATGAAAAACGGTGCCGCCGACTACATCGTCAAGCCCTTCGAGCCGAGCCAGATCCTGGAAAAGGTGCAGCGTGCCCTGGAACAGCGGCCGGTGACCACGGAGGAAATCCTGGTAAAAAAGGAGCTTGACTGCCACCACGGCTTCGACCAGTTCATCGGTGAGAGCCGGGAGATGCAGAAGGTTTACCGTCGCATCATCCAGGTGGCAGCCACCGACAGCACCGTGCTCATCACCGGCGAGAGCGGCACCGGCAAAGAGGTCGCCGCACGCGCCATCCACAAGCACTCCTCGCGTCGCGACCAGCCCTTCGTGGCGGTCGACTGCACCGCCCTCGCCGAGAACCTCCTGGAGAGCGAGCTCTTCGGCCACGTCAAAGGTTCCTTCACCGGCGCCATGCAGACCAAGATGGGGCTTCTCATGGTCGCCGACGGCGGAACACTTTTTCTCGACGAGGTCTCCAACATAAGCCTCGGCACCCAGGCGAAGCTTTTGCGCGTCCTGCAGGAGCGCAAGGTGACCCCGATCGGCGGCACCCAGCCGGTCTCCTTCAACGTTCGCCTGGTGGCCGCCTCGAACCGGAACCTGAAGACCATGGTCTCCGAGGGGAAATTCCGCGAGGACCTCTTCTTCCGCCTCAACATCATCCCGCTGGACCTCCCCCCCTTGAGGGAGCGCAAGGGGGACATCCCGCTTCTCATCCACCACTTCATAACCAGGTTCATCGGCGAGACCGGCAAGGAGAACCTGCGCGGGCTGGCGCCCGATGCCATGCAGTTTTTGGAGAACTACTCATTCCCCGGTAACGTGCGCGAGCTGGTCAACATCATCGAGCGCGCCGTGGTGCTTGCCGAGGGAGACATCATCCAGAAGGAGAACCTGGAGCTCGCCGAGGCGGCCGAAGCGTCGAGCGCGGAGTTCGAGGGGTACGTCCCCCAGAACGCCGAGGCCCTGAAGGAGATGAAGCGCCAGATCCGCGACCGCTCGGTGGAGAACGTCGAAAAGGCGTTTGTGATGAGCGCCCTCAAGCGCAACAACTGGAATATCTCCCGAGCCGCCGAGGACACCGGGATGCTGCGCCCCAACTTCCAGACCATGCTGAAAAAACTGGGGATCTCCGTCAAGGACTACTTCGAGAGATAACCCCTCTCCGCACGTTGGTAATCCTCTCCAGTCCGGCACAGCGCGCAGAAAACTCTCTGTTGCCGCGAGCCCGGGCCGCCGCAGTGACTATCCGCTTATCCACACATCTCGCACATCTCGCCGCTCCCCCGAACATCACTCTCTTTCCCCGAAACATGCCACCTTTCCGAAGGTTCTTCCGGGATTTCCGGGAACGCACCATTCTCGTTCCCATGCTCCGCGCGGGAACGCCTCAGGGGACGCTTCAGCGTCCCCGATTCTCAGCTGTTACGCCACGCAGGAGCCTGGGAACAAGAAATAAGCAAATCCCCTCTGTCTCCCCTTCCCAAAGGGGAGGACGTGGGGCCACCTGCTCTGCTTCGCGGAACCATCGTCGCGCGTTTCCGGGCTTTTCCCCGACCGTGTAGCAACAAAAAAACGGCCACTGAAAACCAGTGGCCGGCGGATTTAAATGTATGGATGGAGGCGACCCGAACCCGGTCCTTAGCGGAACCGGGTTCGGCTGGTGCGACGATACGTTTCGCTTGCGTCAGGCCTGCGGGTGCGCCGGATGTTCCGGATAGTGGCGCACGGGCCGGAAGCCGGTCTGCGGCTCCCCTTCCTGGTGCGCTTCCTCGTGGTGCTCCTCGTCGTGGTCCTCAACCTCCTCCCAACCGAAGATCATCGGCTTGAAGTAGGCAAGCGGGGTGGCCCCCAGGGTCGCCAGGTAGACGTGGGTGAACAGGAAGGCGAACAGCGAGCAGGCCACCAGGAAGTGCAGGGTATCGATGATCTTGATGCCGCCCGACATGAGGATGAGCACGCGCAACGGGGTCACGTTCATGAGCAGGATCCCGGTGAGGACCACCAGCGGCACCAGCATGAACATCACCACCAGGTAGGCAGCTTTCTGCATCGGGTTGAACTTGGAGTCCGGCATGGCGTGGAAGGGGCTCGGGCGACCAACGAAGTACCAGAAGCAGTAGTAGAGCAACTGCCGCACGATACCATGTTTGATGTCTTCCTCGTTCGGGATGTAGATGTCGTCCAGGCTGTTGCGCACCATCTTGTAGTAGACGAGCCACCAGGCGAGGAAGACGGCAACGATGAGCCCTGCCACGTTGTGCACCTGGATCGCGGTCTTGTAGCTGCCCAGGATGGTGATAGCTTCCGGGAAGCGGATCTGCGCGCCACTGATGATCAGGGTGACGATACCCAGGGCGTTAACCCAGTGCCAGATGCGGATCGGGATCGGCTGGAGGTAGACCATTTTCTTGGCGCTCATGACTAGTGCTCCTTTCTCGTTCTGTTTTTGCGCGTCAGAAAGCGCAGGAATCCGTGACAAACCGGCATGATCAGGCCGCCGCAGATGACGGCGAGGCCGATCCAGCTCAGCATGTTGTTCTTGTTGGAGCCCATCAGGTAGAAGTCGGGGGTGCCGTACAGCGCATCCAGGACCGCCCCTTTCTCAACCTGGACCCGCCGGTAGGTGCCGTTCGCCTCGGGGAGGGAGAGGTAGCTCGTCTGCATCACGGTAGGGCCGGAGCCGTGGCAGAAGGTGCAGTTGCGCCGGTCGTCGAGGATCTCGAAACGGTGCGAAACCGTCTCGGGGGTCAGCATCCCCTGGAGCCTCAGGGCCTTGTGCTCGCTGTTGAGGTTGAACGACCTCAGTTCGGCGATCGAGATGTAGTTGTCGTGGTTGGTGTCGATCAGGGTCAGGATGTCACGCCCTCCGGTCGCCTCCTTGAGCTCCTCGTAGCTCGCCACTTCCGGTTTACCCAGTTTCCCCTGGTTCTTGGTGCTCACCAGGTACATGCTGATGAAGTAGTTCTTCGACCCGGTATGGCAGGTGATGCAGGGGAGCATGTAGAGGTGCAGGTCAGCCTGGGGGAGCCACTCGCCGTGCTTGGCCGACATCTTGAACTTATCGTGGCAGCCGCCGCACATCTGGTTGATCTCCATCCCCGACATCTCGCGCGGCGATTCGACCTTGTGCGGGTTGTGGCATCCCGAGCAGGAGGCCTTCCCCGCATGGATGCTCAGGGCGTACTCGCTGTTCACCTCGGTGTGGCACTGCTGGCAGTTGGCCCGCGGGGTCCGGGTGCCGTCAGTGGGGTGGGTCGGTGCCACACCCTCGTGGCAGGACGGGCAGCCGATCCGGGCATGGGTGGTGTGGCCGAACTGGGCCGGGTCGATGAGGGACGCCCCTTTCACCTTCTGGCCGTCGGCGTGACAGGTCAGACAGGCCTCGTTCTTCCCGGTCGTCTCCCCGAACGAGTAGCCCGGACCATCGGACTCGGCAAGCGCGGGAACGCACAAGGCCCCGGCGAGCGCTACCGTCATGAGTAACCGGTACATGATGTGTTTCGTCGCTGCTTTCACTGGTTGCCTCCTTTGAAATGAATTCCAAATCTGGGGCCGCACAGCGGGGATCACTTCCCGCCGCGAGGCGAATTCTCCGGTGCTTTCCGACCCGCCAAAAGTCGGGCCGGCAGCTTGATGCGAAAGATCGGCAGCAACTGCCCGACGACGATCAGGGCAAAGAATCCGAGGAACAGGAGCATGGCCCAGTTCCCATGAGAGGCGGCGCTTGGAGCAGCAAGGAGATAATAGCTCGCTCCCATGAGAGTCGCAACCAGCAGACAGCTCATAAGCTTCACCGGCAGGCGCGTTTTCGGTCCCGGGCCGGCCTGGTTGCGCTGCGGGCCGTGCGGGTCGGCCAGGACGCTCGTGCGGTGTTTCTCGAAGGCACAGGCCACCGCCTGCCAGAGCTCGCCGGTGTCGGCGGAGCTGGCCGGCTTCAGGGCGTGGTAGAAGATCCCCTCCTGGCGCACCTGGCGGGCCTGGCTCAGGCTCAAGGCCTCGGATACCATGATGATGTGCAGGTGGCGGTTGCATTTCTTCAACAGGTGGATGAGTTCCGTGGTGGAGATCCGGTCGCCGAAGCTGCTTCCCAGCAAAAGGACGGCTACCCGGTTTTCCATGACCCGTGCCAGTACCTCGTCCGCGCTCGCCGCGGTGCCGACCTGGAACCCTTCGTCCTTGAAGAAGTCGGCCATGCGCCTGCGGAACTTGGCGTCTGTGTCGGCTATGATGATCTCTCGCTCGCCCATACCTCACCTCGACTTGCGCGCCGTGAAGGCTCCGGCTACTTCTTCCCCGACGCCGCGACCTTCTCCTTCTTGTGGAACACGCTCGCCACTCCCTTGGCCATCGCCCCGAAGAGCATCATGCAGGGGACGATCTGCAACACGATCACCGCACCCAGGAAGAAGATGAACAGCTTGGAGGTAAGCCCCCCCGACACGTCCGCGATTCCCGAGATGGCGACCGCTCCGGCCAGCACCACCGCGATGATCCCCACCGTGGCGATTTTTCCCGTTTTGGATTTCTTGGTTTCCGTTTCGGCTTTCATGGCGTTCTCCTTTCCCCCTTATGGGGCTGCTCGCGTCCTGCCCGCTCCGGTTCCGGCTCAGCCGCGGACGTGGCAGCTGTCGCAGTTGCCGCGCACCGTGAAGGCGGTGCCGCCGTCATGGCAAGCTCCACAGGATTTGGCCTTGCGCATCTCGGCCATGCTGACCGGCTTGTTGCCGGTTTTCAGCGGGAAGGTCCGGGTGTGGCAGGAGCTGCAGCTGTACTTGGCCAAGTGGGCGTTGTGGCTGAACTTCACGTTGGCGATCCCCGCCAGCTTGAAGTTGACGTCTTTTACCGGGTGGCACTTGCCGCAGCTGGCGACCGCGAAGGCCTCCTTGCCGTTGTGGCAGGCGCCGCACGATTTCCCCTTCTTCATGGCCGCCATGGTCACCGATTTGCGCGGGCCTATCGGGTAGAGCTTCGCGTGGCAGGCGCTGCAGTCGTACTGCTGCTGGTGCGTCTTGTGGCTGAAGCGGGTGGGGCCGGTCTGCTTCACGTTGAAGACGATCTCTTTCGTTGGGTGGCAGCCGCCGCAGTTGGCGAGGGCAAAGGCCTTCGCGCCGTTGTGGCAGGCGCCGCAGGATTTCCCCTTCTCCATCTCCGCCATGGTGAAGGTCCGGTTCGGGCCGGTGGCGAAGAGTTTCGGGTGGCAGGCGTCGCACTGCTGATCCTTGAGGTGCTTCGCGTGGCTGAAACGGACGGCGCCGGTCTGCTTCACCTGGTAGGTGATCTCCTTCACCTTGTGGCAGGCGGTGCACTTGGTGATGCTGAAGGCGATATTCCCGTCGTGGCACTTGCCGCAGGATTTCCCCTTCTCCATGTCCGCCATCGAATAGCGCACGTTGCTGGTGTTCTTGACGTTGTCGTGGCACGATTTGCAGCTCACCTTGCCGAGCTTCTCCGTCTTCTGGCTCAGGTGCTGCTTGTGGCTGAAGAGCACCTTCCCCGCGCCGGGGGTGTTGTAGGTCACTTCCTTGAGCTCCAGTGCGGCTGCTCCCGAGACGCTTGCTGCCAGTGCTGTTAGGACGATGATGGCTGATCCGAATCTCATGATGTCTCCCTCCCAGGCCTATGATTTTGGAATCGCTAAAGCGTCGTCTGTGAAACCGATCCAGCTGATTCTCTTGGGGTTATTGCGCATAAAAACGGCCGGTCACCCAGGAACTAGCATCAGCCGTGCCCGAATTGTCTCTTCTTGAGTGTTTTCTCATAACCCGCTGTCCTGGCGTCGTTATTTCCGCGACAGAAAACCCATGAATCGCAGCCGTTTTCCGGATTCATGTATAGGAGCTCTATACAGCCATTTGGCCGGCACGTTTTTCCCTTAGGGAAGAAATGAGGCTGGACCCGCTCTGGGCGCGGCTTTAGTGGGATGTGGGGGGGGAGGGGAGGTGTATAGCGCTACTATACGGGGCGCGGATGGGTGTTTGGAATTGCCCCGATTTCGTGGACAGTCGGTTAAGCGGCTAGGTTGAGTTGATCGACCTCGAACGGGGTCCGATACCCCAGCGAGGAATGAATCCGTTTGCGGTTGTAGAACCGCTCGATGTAGTCAAA
>NZ_BLXX01000020.1 GCF_014193515.1 Geomonas silvestris
GGTCGATCCGTGAAGGGATCAGGCCAGGGCAGTTATTGAGTTGTCGGAGAGCCGTGCTGCGAAGTCCCACTTTATAGCAGAGGAGTTTTTCACTGTCAATGCTTTTTTGTGGAACGCTGCGGTGCGTCGTGTTTCGAAAGCGCCCCGTTCGTCAGCGGATGGTGGTTATAACAAAGCTCGCCCGAGGCGTCAACGGGTTTATCATTTCTTTTTTCCAACAATGCCAAAGGAACAAGGAAAGCAGGGGGTTAGGTGGTGAAAAAAGTTCGCTGGATGCGCGGCCGGGCAGACAGCTGACGAAAAAATCAACCACTTACAAGAACCACATCCCGGAGGCCTGCCATTCTGCAGCTGCCCCCCCTCACCTCTACCCCTCTCCCGGAGGCGAGGGGGGTTTTCTCTCGAGGAGCGCGCGTTGATGATAGGACCGCAGGGCAGAAAAACGAGAAGAGCTGCCACCCTTTGCGGGATGGCAGCTCTTCGGCACAGCAATCTTGTATCGGCCGCTAGGCCTGTGCAGCTTTAAGGGCCTGGTCGAGGTCGGCGATGATGTCTTTCACATCTTCAATACCTACCGACAGCCTGATGAAGTCCTGGCTTACGCCGGTGGAGAGCTGCTCTTCTGCG
Organism: Geomonas silvestris; assembly: GCF_014193515.1. Lineage (GTDB taxonomy): Bacteria > Desulfobacterota > Desulfuromonadia > Geobacterales > Geobacteraceae > Geomonas > Geomonas silvestris. The sequence continues at coordinate 628 of NZ_BLXX01000020.1, forward strand.
GAAAGCTGCTGGTGGGTCGTCGAGGCCGGGTGGATGACGAGGCTCTTGGCGTCACCGATGTTTGCCAGGTGCGACAGGAGCTTCACACTGTCGATGAACTTCTTGCCGGCCTCGAGGCCGCCTTTAATACCGAAGCCGATGATGGCGCCGAAACCGTTCAGGTACTTCTTGGCATTGGCGTGATCCTTGTGGCTCGGCAGGCCGGGGTAGTTCACCCAGCTCACCAGCGGGTTCTGCTCGAGCCACTCGGCAACCTTCTGGGCGTTCTCGACGTGGCGCTGCATCCTGACGTGCAGGGTCTCGATCCCCTGGATGATCTGGAAGGCGTTGAACGGAGAGATGCAGGCACCCATGTCGCGCAGCAGTTCGACCCTCATCTTGATGATATAGGAGATGTTGCCGAGCGCGTCCCAGAACTTGAGACCATGATAGGACGGGTCCGGCTCGGTGAACTCGGGGAATTTCCCGTTGTTCCAGGGGAAGGTACCGCCATCGACCACGCAGCCCCCGATGCTGGTGCCGTGGCCCCCGAGGAATTTGGTGAGCGAGTAGACCACGATGTCGGCGCCGTGCTGAAGCGGCTTGAAGACAAACGGAGTCGCAGCGGTGTTGTCCACGATGTACGGGATGCCGGCGTCGTGGGCCACCTTGGCAATCGCCTCGAAGTCGTCGACGTTGTTCTTCGGATTGCCGATCGCCTCGCTGTAAACCAGGCGGGTATTTTCGTCGATCGCCTTACGGATGTTCTCGGGATCGGAAGAATCCACGAACTTGACCGTGATCCCCAGCTTGGGAAGGGTGTAGTGGAACAGGTTGTAGGTCCCGCCGTAGAGGTAGCTCGTGGAGATGATGTTCTGGCCGGCGCTGGCGATGTTCAAGACGGCGTAGGTGGTAGCGGCCTGACCGGAAGCGACGGCGAGAGCTGCGACGCCACCATCGAGCTCGGCGACACGTTTCTCGAGGACGTCGGTCGTCGGATTCATAAGGCGTGTGTAGATGTTGCCGAATTCCTTCAACCCGAAGAGGTTTGCAGCGTGCTCAGAGCTTTTGAAGACGTACGAGGAGGTCTGATAAATAGGTACTGCTCGTGACAGCGTCGTAGGATCAACAGTCTGACCAGCGTGCAGTGCGAGGGTGTCAAAGCCATAGGTAGAGTCTGCCATGTGTGTTCTCCCGTCCTTTAGACATCACTTTGGTAAAGAAAAGCCGTTTTAAACCTATACGAAATTCTATCAGCACTGTCAAGAAATTACTGGAAGGTTTCCCCCTACCCTACGAAGTCAGGCAACCTGCCATAAAGTTCGGTAATATGTGCGAGTTTGCTGGCAAGGCGCCCCGAGAAGGCATCGGGAGAACAGCGCCAGCTCCAGTTACCCGCCGCCTGGCCGGGCACGTTCATGCGCGCGGTACTCGGCAGTTCCAGCAGATCTTGCATGGGGATGATGGCGTAATCGGCTACCGAGGCCAGGGCGCATTTGATCATCTGCCAGACGATGTCGCCTTTGTCCCGGTCCAGATAGCTGAGCAGCGCCTTTTGCTCCTTTGCCTTGAGGGATTCAAACCAGCCGAGCGTGGTGTCGTTGTCGTGGGTACCGGTGTAGGCGACACACGATCTGACATGGTTGTGTGGCAGGTACGGGTTCTCGGGGCCCGAACCGAAGGCGAACTGCAGGATCTTCATGCCGGGGAAACCGAACTGGTCACGCAAGGCCTCGACCTCCGCAGTGATGATCCCGAGGTCTTCAGCGATAATGGGGAGGTTGCCCAAGGCGTAGCACAAGGTGTTGAAAAGCGCCTCGCCCGGCCCCTTGACCCAGCGCCCGTTGACGGCTGTCTTCGCCCAGACCGGCACCTCCCAGAACGCCTCGAAGCCGCGGAAGTGGTCGATCCGCACCATGTCGTACAGGGAGAGGTCGTTGCGCAAGCGCGCCACCCACCAGGCGTATCCTTCGGCAGCCATGCGGTCCCAGTTGTAGAGGGGGTTGCCCCAAAGCTGGCCGGTCTTGCTGAAATAGTCGGGAGGTACCCCCGCGACGACGATCGGTACCCCCTTCTCGTCCAGGTGAAACAGCTGCGGGTTTGCCCAGACATCGGCGGAGTCAAACGCCACGAAAATTGGGAGATCGCCGATAATTGATATTCCAAGCACGTTGGCGTAGCTCTTCAGTTTTTTCCACTGGCGGGTGAATTGCCACTGTTGATACTTCTGTTCCCCGATCGCGACCCCCAACTTTTCGCTCCAGCTCGCCAGGGCTTCCGGCTCGCGTAGAGCAATAGGCTCAGGCCAGGCATTCCAGCTTTCCCCCTTGAAATGTTCCTTCAGCGCCATGAACAGGGCGAAGTCATGGAGCCAGAAGGTCGTGTCGCAGAACTGCCAGAACTCTTCCTTGCGCCGCTGCGGGGCGGACTCAAAAAACCTCGCAGCCGCCACCTTCAGCAATCCGCTCTTGTAGAGCGTCGTGGCCCCGTAGTCGACATGGTCGCCGGGAGGATCTGCCTGCAGGCCCTGCGGCGTCAGGTCACCGTCATCGACGATGGCCTCGAAATTGATGAGCAGCGGGTTGCCGGCAAACGCGGAATAGCAGGAGTAAGGGGAGTTTCCATAGGCGGTGGGGCCGAGGGGGAGGATCTGCCAGAGCGACTGACCCGATTTATGCAGAAAATCGACGAAACGCCGGGCCTCTTCTCCAAAGGACCCGATGCCACCGGTACCCGGCAGCGACGAGGGGTGCAGCAGCACCCCGCTCTTTCTCTTTCTCACTATGAACACCTCAATTGGTAAAGTAGCGGCGGCACTCGTCACAACAGCGTCACCCGACGGAAGTAATTCCCGAGAAGGTGCAGCTGCGCTCTTTGTTTAAGAGCAAAAGAGAATCAAGCCCTAAGCCAGGGATGGTCCCCCTGAGACAAAGCAGGATGAACTATGCCATAAAAAAGCTGTAATGCAAACAAAGGGGGGATTTACGGTGAGAAAGGGAGGTGCTATAGTGCCGCCATGGAAACTATCAAGACAGCAACCTTCGAAGCTCTTCTAGAGCATGCGGTTCCCAATGACACGGGTGGTTATGACTTCACCTTGGATGGGGAAATCTTCCAGATCAAGGACACCCTGGAGATTTCCGCGATCGCGACCAGAAAGGGCTACATCATCATCTACTAAAGCGGGCCTCGCCAGGTTCAGGCACTGGCGAGAATCGCGTCCACCCGGACGCCGTCCAGGGTCTCCTCATCGAGCAACGCGGCAGCCAGGGCATCGAGTTTCTCGCGGTTCAGCGAGACGAGTTCCTGCGCCCGCGCTTCCGCCTGTCGGATCAGCGACGCGATCTCCTGATCGATCTGCCAGGCCATCTCTTCTGAAAACGTTTTCTCCTCCGCCAGCTTCATTCCAAGAAACGGATGTTCTTCCCCGCGGTGGAAGGTCATCGGACCGATTTTCTCACTCATCCCCCACTGGCAGACCATCTTCTCGGCGAGGTCCGTGACGTACTTCAGGTCGCTTTGCGCCCCCGACGAGATGTCGTGGAACACTTCTTTTTCGGCGACCCTTCCCCCGAGCGCCACACAGAGGCGGTTGACCAGGTAGTTGCGCGGGTAGTGGTAACGGTCATCTTCGGGGAGTTGCTGGGTCACCCCCAAAGCGCGCCCCCTAGGGAGGATGGTCACCTTGTGCACCGGATCGGTGCTCGGCAGAAGACGTGCCACCAGGGCGTGCCCCGCCTCATGGTAGGCCGTGATGCGCTTCTCGTCATCCGAGATCACCATGTGACGTTCGCCGCCCATCAGGATCTTGTCCTTGGCGCGTTCCAGGTGTTCCAGGGTCACGACCATGACGTTGTCCCGCGCCGCGAGGATGGCAGCCTCGTTCACCAGCCCTTCCAGGTCCGCACCGGTCATCCCGGGAGTTCCCTTGGCGATCACCGCCAGATCCACATCCGGCGCCAGCGGCATCTTGCGGGTATGCACCCGGAGGATCTTCTCGCGGTCGCGCCAGTCGGGGCGCTCGATCACGACGTTGCGGTCGAAACGCCCCGGACGCAGCAGGGCGGGATCGAGGACGTCGGGCCGGTTGGTGGCCGAGATCACCACCAGTTCGGTGTGCGGGTCGAAGCCGTCCATTTCGGAAAGCAACTGGTTCAGGGTCTGCTCGCGTTCGTCGTGGCCGCCGCCGAAACCGGCGCCTCGACTGCGCCCCACCGCATCCAGCTCGTCGATGAAGATGATGCTGGGGAGGACCTTGCGGGCGCTGGCAAAGAGATCGCGGACCCTGCTGGCGCCGACCCCGACGAACATCTCGATGAAGGCTGAAGCCGAAATCGAGAAAAACGGTACTCCCGCCTCACCCGCCACAGCCCGGGCCAAGAGCGTCTTCCCGGTTCCCGGCGGCCCCACCAGGAGCACCCCCTTGGGGACCTTTCCGCCTATCTGTTTGAACTTGCCCGGCTCTTTCAGGTACTCGACCACCTCGCGCAGTTCCTGCTTCGCCTCTTCCATCCCCGCAACATCGGCAAAGGTGACGTTGATGTGCTCCGAGGTGTAGGTCTTCGCGCCGGAACGGGAAAAGCTCCCCATCATGGCGCCGGGGCCCTGACTCTTCATCCCTCTCATGATGAACCACCAGACCCCCAGGATGAGCAGCCAGGGGAGCAGGTAGATGAAGATGTTGCCCGCGGTGGAGCCGTCGACCGGCAGGACCTGGACGTCGACCTTGCGTGCCTGCAATTCCGGGAGGAGGGTGGGATCACCAAAGGAGGGGATGTTGCTGTTGAAGAAGGCAGTGTCGACCGGACCGCCCTTTTGCCCCGCAGGTTGCGGGATTGCGATCTTGGTGCGGAACTCCCCACGCAGGTTGCTGCCGCGCAGGGTGACTTTCTTGACATTTCCGGCGGTCAACTCATCACGAAAGCGGGAATAGCTGATATCGGCACCACGCTCGGCGGACTGCTTGATATAGGAACCATAGAAAGCATCGAGCAACAGGACCAGCAGACCGGTAACCAGCAACGGTCTCCAGATTGACTTCCCCATGAGAAGCTCCTCAGCGAGTGAGTGACCGCTAACACAGGGGAAGTCTAACCGAGAAAGGGCGCAATACAAGGCAGGAGGGCTCAAGGGAGCCGGCAGCGGCAGGAAGCCTTTTTTATCATGAGACGCCGGGCGGCAGGTTCTGATGAGAAAAGCGAGGCCGCTTCAAGCAGGGTAATGGAAATTTCAGGGGGAGCACGTGTGACCGTCCAGATCGGTACCGCTCAGGCTAGCGCTCGAGCTGGAACCGGCCGAAGCCGAACGAGGCGCCTTTGCCGAGGTGGGTGGCGGTTCCCAGCTGCAGCAGCAGGTGGAACGGCTCCAGATCGCCGGCGAAGGTAACACTGCCGATCAGACCGGCGGGGCGCCCGCCCCAGATGTCGAGGCGGCAGTCGGAACCCACGGTCCGGATCGTGCCCGCGGCCTGGGAGAGCCACCGGTAGTCGAGTGGGAGCTCAACCCCTTCGTAGTAGTAGGCAAGCGACGAGACACGACGCATCAGGGCCCGGGTCAGTTCGGCAAAGCTGAAACGGCGCACGAGCCTCCCTTCGTGGGTGAGCTTGAGCGGCGTGACGAAGCGCACCGTCACCCGGTCCGGCGGCAGCGGCCCCGACGCGCTGGGATCAAGGGCGCTCAGCAGCGGGAGCGCCGGTTGGAGCCCCGCGGCCACGGCCTCGCGCCCGCCCCCCGGAGATTCGGCCTCGACCTTCAGCACGGTGGCCGGCAATCCCTCGAGCAGGATCCCCACCGCCTCCATGAAATGCGGCAGGTGATGCACGGCGCGCCCGAAGAGGGTGAGGGAACAGGCGAAACTGGAGCCGCCATTGGGGATGGGCAACAGCTGCGGGAAATGGAAGACAAAAGGAAGCGGAGGTTTTTGGTGGCGTCGCAGCGCCTCAGGGTCGCGGGCGAGGTGCTGACCGAAGATTTCGGTGTGAGGGCAGCTGTCGGAAGTACGGCATCCGGCGCAGGCGGCCCGTCCGCAGGCGAGTACACGGCGGAAAGCCGCTTCGAAGCGGGCCCGGCTCGCGTACAGCAGGTAGGGATCCTCAAGATCCTCTTCCAGCATGAATTGGAAGTGAATTTTTACGTAGTGCAGCTCCACGATGCGCTCCTCGGGAGCTTATATAACTGGTGAACGTTGTCGAAGCAAGCAAATAGCGGAAGGCGGCGTCCTGGTAGTACCTGCACCAGCTCAGCGGTCCCATTTAAAGCAACCTGCGGGGCAGCCGGACTGGGGGGCTGTGGAGTACGGAGCTATCGGCTGCGGAACTTGCGGGAGGCACAAAAAAAGTGGCCCTCCTGTCGAAGGGCCACCTGGTCGGGATGGGATCGTTTGCTACTTCTGCGTGATGGCGCTCAGCTTCCAGGGGTTGTTGCCGACCGGCCTGGTGAAGGTCCAGAACTCCTCGAACTTCACCGGATCTGTCTTGCTCCCGGCAACCACCTGCCCCGTCGTGTCGTCGGTGGTGTAGTCCAGGAGGTTTGCGTAGATGAGCGCGGTCAGGTAGTCCTGGCCACTTTCCTGCCAAGCCTCCGAGATCTCCACCGTGCGCACCGCGATGTTCTCCAGACGGTTCACCCGCTTCTCGCGCAGCAGGCGGTCCACGTCGTTTTGCAGGATCCCGCGCATCTCCTCGGTCAAAAGCCCTCTCACCCCGGAGAGATCCCGGTTCATCCAGGCCCCCTGGATCTTGAAGAACATGTCCATGACGTTGTCGTTGAAGCGCTGCTCGTCGAAGGCGGGGTCCATCTGGCGGATGTAGGCCAGGCCGTCGGCCAACTCGTCGCGCTGCGGCGCGTAGTTGAGCCCTGGGGCTTGGGACTGGTAATCGTTCATCTGGATCACCCGGCCAGGTTCCCCGTAGCTCGTGTCGCTAGCGCGTTTTTTTTTTACAAAGCGATAGATCATGTAGCCGATGCCTGCCAAGAGCAGGATCTCGAAGAGGCCGATCCCCCCGCCGCCGTAACCGCCGCCGTAGCCGCCGAACCCCATCGACCGGAACAGCATCCCGCCCAGCATCCCGCCGGCGAGGCCACCGAGGAGGCTGCCGCCGAAGCTGCGCCCGAAGGAGGGCTGCTGGTAAGGCTGTTGGTAGGGTTGCTGCGAGGGTTGGGAAGGGGCGTACTGGCGCGACGGCGACATCTGGGAAGGAGGCGCCACCGGCCGGGAGTAGCTCCGCGACCCCCTGCTGCCGATCGACCCGCCGCCACCAACCCGGGCCTCGGCCCCCTGCTGCACCACGAGCAGCGCCGCAACTGCAAGAGCCGCAACCATCGCCCACGTTCTCACTATTCTGCTCATCACGTTCTCCTCACTGTCGTCTGTCTCGGAAATTGCCGCACACGTCATTGTATCAGGTAGCCGAATTCGCCGCCAACCGGTCTTCGAGGTAACCCTGCACCCGGTCCACGATGCCGCGCACCACGGCATCGTCGGGGAGCGTGGCGGCCAGTTGCGGCACCAGAGACCGCTCTTTAATGAGCTTGTGCGTTGTCACGAAGTTAATATCATAAACCCAGGAGAGTTGCAGCAGTTTAAAATCGTTGAGACTTTTCAGCATGGTGAGTTCGACCATCCGCCCCGCCTCTACCGCCTTGAGAACCTCGTCCGAACAGTAGGGGAGATCGGGAAACCCGAGCCCGGCCGCGGAGGCACGCTCCCCCTCGGGGGCGAAGAAGTAGTCGATGAAGACGCGCCAGATGTCGATCTTATCGGCGTCGCGGACCAGACGCAGCAGGTCCTCGGTTGCCGCAGGGAGCCCGGCGGGAATCTGGAAGACGTTGTGCAGGCGGACCGCGAAGTAGACGCTGTCGCGCTCCTCCTTGGGGAGAAAGTCGAGCAGGGAGCTCTGTTTGAGGACTTGGGCGGAGAGATGGGCGTGGTTCACCGACTCGCTGTCCAGGAAGGTGCGGTACTCCCGGTACTGCGGAAAGCGGCCCAGGTCGTGACACAACGCCGCCACCTGGGCCAGCATCTGGCGTCGCTCTCCCCCCTCGGCGGCAATGAGCCGGGCCGCCTCGCAGACCTTGCGGGTGTGCAGCTCCTTCAGATCGAAGTTGCGCTGCACCTCCGGATCGGCGCTGCGAAAGGACCGGCAGTAGGCCCCGAACCAGGCGGTAAGCGAAACCAGGTCGGTGACCTCCGAGCTGTCAAACATGGTGGCTCTTGGCAGCGGCAAATGCGGCGAACTCGGCCATCACCTTCGACTCGTCCCCCCCCTGGTACGAGATCACGCTGCGCAGGTGGGCGAAGGATTCAACGTCCATTTTCTCGAAGATGCAGCCGATCCCCCCCGGCATGCTGCGCGCCACGCTGCCGCTTACGTTGATGACGACGGGATCCTCGGTGTCGGTGAGATAGATGGTGACCTCCACCGGCGCCCCGATGGGGATCTGCTGGTCGGTCTCCAGGTAGAGGCCGTGCAGGCTCAGGTCCCGCACCTCGCCCTTTAACACCACGTCTTCGCTTTGTACCAGTGCCGACACCCTGAAGCCTACCCGGGAAAAACTCCGTTTTTCTTGCATGGCAAACCCCTTTCTTGCGCCGTAGTAAAAAAAGGGGGCACGGGCCCCCTTTTAGATACTACCTTATTTTGCTCATTAGTCTTCGAAGTTCCCTTCCGGCCCTTTGTCGCGGGAGATCCCTTCGGCGCGCAGCGGGAGGAGGTCCGGGGTCCACTGTGCCGGATCCTCGAGGCGCTTTCCCTTGGGCCCCAGGTCGTAGCTGCCGGCCTTGAGGATCGCCTCGATGGCCAAGGGCGCGGTGTCCTTCGAATCGAACACCTCGGTGATCAGCTTGTAGGCGAAGGCCTCGACGCGGGCCGCCATGCGCTCGCGCACCTCGCGGGGCTGCGCCATGAGCTTGTTCTCGAAGGGGAGGTTCAGGTTCTTGTAGTCGCCCTTCTTCCACCCTTTCCCCTCGGCAAAGGCCACCATCTCGGCCCAGAGCTCCTCGGTCATCCCCTCGCCCGGCACCTTGATGAAGTTCCCGTTGGCGTCGAGCTTCGCGTTGCCGTAGTCGTTCACCTCGAGACCCCAGGAGATGAACTGCAGTGCGGTGGCCACGTTGGCCTTGGTGGTGCGGGTGCGCAGGGCGATCTGGCGCAGGCGGTCGTAGCTGTTGCCGGAGGTGCCGTGCTGGGCGCCGTTCACCCCGTACTGCTGGATCGCTTCGTGGATCTGGGCGGTGAGGTCGACCTGGATGCCGGCGTCGGAGGCCTCGATGCCGTGGGTGGTGCCGTTATTGAGGGCGATCCAGTCCGGGAAGACGCTGTGCGCGTTGAGGCCGCGGATCAAAAAGAGCGCCTCGGGTACCGTGGAGAGCCCCTCCTTCCCCTTGATCTCGCCGACTTCAGTCTCAAGCCCTGCCCAGGCCGGGATGAAGCTGGAGAGCTCCAGGTTCGCGAGGAGGTTCTGCTCGTCGGGGAGGTGCGAGGCGTCGATGGCGATGGAGGTGATGCCGGCATCGAACATGCTCGGGATCTCGACCTTGGCGGACTTGATGTCCCCCTCGCCCTTGATGCCGTAGTGGTCGGCGTGGATGGCTACCGGGATGGTGACGCCGAGTTCGTTGCAGACGGCGTCGACCTGGCGGGCCATGTTCCAGTAGTTGACCGGGCAGTAGGCTTTCTGCCCCCCTTCCGACTTGGCGATCTCGATGATGACAGCGGCGTTGGCCTTCTGGGCGGCGGCGAGCACGCCGCGGATCACGAAGTGGTTCCTGCCGTTGGCTGCCAATGCGATGGCTTTACCCTTGGCATTCATGGCCCGGTCGATGACCTTGCCACTGACGATGAGTGCTTTCGAGTTGGGGAAAAGCTTCGCCACGTTGGGCGGACGACCGACCTCGAGGGCCTTCACGAAATCTGTAGCTGCAGCTGCCATATCTCCTCCTTATCACCTGGTGTAATAGCTTCATTGCAAAAAGCGTCTACGTTATAGCATCCTAATTCAGCGCTGGTCAAGCCCGCTCTACGGTGTGAGCGAAAATTCTCCGGCACCCCCCCCGGCAAAACGCCCCGAGCCGAGGTACTCGCCCCTCCAGTAGGCCGCCGCCTCGCCGGGCGGCAGGTCGGCAGCCGCACCGCTGAAGGCAAACGAGGCGGGCGGGTTCGTTCCGGCCGCGGCGCCGCTCAGGGTCAGCGCGCTGCGGGAGAGGATGGGGAACTCGCCGCGTGCGCTCCGGGCCGGATGTGCCTGGGCGAGCGTCCCGCCGGAGACCGCGTAGCTGGCGCCCTTCTCGGCCGGCGGCAGCTTGGCGTGCAGCACCAGTTCACCGGTACCGTCGCCGCCGAAGCGGAAGGCGTAGCTGGGAACCCAGCGGGTCCCGCCCATCAGATAGGAGAGACGGACCCTTTCGCCCGAGAGCCAGACCCGGGCGACGCTCGATCCTTTGCGGGCCTGGGCCAGTTCCTGCTCCAGGGCTTCCAGCGCCTTGCGGCAGCGGCGCTTGCCCCGGTACACCGACTCGAGCTGTGCCAGCGCGAACTCGGTGCCGCGGGCCAGGGAGCTCACGGGATCCGGGTTCGCCTTACTCTTGCGGGGCGCCTTGCCGCTTTGCGACTTCACTGCCGCGCTGAAGATCTCTTCCTGGCGGGAGAGCGCCTGCAGCCGGTCCTGGAGTTCGCTCACCCGCTCCTCGAGCCGTGCGATTTCCCGGGCGCGGCGTCGGTCGGCCTCGGCGGGGACCAGTTCCACCCGGAGCACACTCGCACCGGAAAGCGGCTTCACCCGCAGCGATCCCGGGCGGTACCCCTCTGGCAGCGGGCACTCCAGGTACCCTTTCGGCGCCACAAGTTCCTGCTCCACCCGGGCACCGTCCAGGTACAGGGTGACGGTTTTCTGGCCGGCCGCCGCCGGAGAGGCGAGAAAGAGCAGCAACCCACAGCAAAGCGGCATCCAGCGCATCTGGCACCTCCGGAGTGAGAAAGCGTTTCCCAGGAAACCCGAAGTGACAAATGTACCGGCTGCCGCGGCGATTGCAAGATTTTGACAGAAACTACTTTTCTACGTCGAGCAGTTCCACTTCGAAGACCAGGTTGGCGTTGGGCGGGATCACCCCGCCGGCGCCGGCCGCCCCGTACCCCAGGGAAGCGGGGATGAAGAGCTTGCGCTTCCCCCCTACCTTCATGGACATGACACCCTCGTCCCACCCCGGGATCACCTCGCCCGCCCCGATCCGGAACACGAAGGGCTGGCCGTGGTCTACCGAGCTGTCGAACTTCTTGCCGTCTTCCAGCCACCCGGTGTAGTGCACGGTTACCTTCTTGCCGGAGACCGGGGAGGCCCCCTTGCCCGGCACGAGGTCGGTGTAGGAGAGCCCCGAAGCGAGCTTCACGGTACCGGTCGCGGCCTGCGGGGCAGCCTGGGGCTCGCTCGCGGCACTCTTCTCCGGCTGCTTCGCCTCCTTCTGCGAGCAGGCCGGGATGACGATGGCCACCACGAGCAACAGGAACACGATGAACTTCTCGACATTACGCATCTGAAACATCCTCCGAACAACGTTGGTCGTTTTTTGTAAGTACTTTCAGTACCTTTGCAGCGCGCGATTGAGACAGCAAATTACATGCCACCAGGAGAGCCAGCAGCGGGTTCTGCCAAGATCGCGCAGCTGCCGGCTAGTCCAGCAGGTGGACGAAGAGGCCGCTTCTCAGCTTGGGCTCGAACCAGGTGGACTTGGGCGGCATGATCTTGTCCACGTCCGCCAGGGCCATGAGCTCCTCGATGGAGGTCGGGAAGAGCGAGAAGGCGACCGTGTACTCGCCGGAGTCGACGACCCGCTCCAGTTCGGCGACGCCGCGGATCCCGCCCACGAAGTGGATGCGCTGGTCGGTACGCGGGTTCCGGACGCCGAGTACCGGGCTCAAAAGGTTGTCCTGCAGGATCGAGACGTCCATGCTGGCGACCGGATCGTCCTCCGGGAAGCTCTCTTCGCGGGGAACCAGCTCGTACCACTTGCCGGAGAGGTACATGCCGAACTGGTGGCGCCGGGCCGGGTTGAGGGCGGCGGCGATGGGGGTCACGTCGAAGCGCTCGGCGACCCGGGCCATGAACTCGGCCACGCTGCGGCCGTTGAGATCCTTCACCACCCGGTTGTAGGGCATGATGGTCATCTCGTTGTCCGGGAAGATCACGGTGAGGAAGTAGTTGTACTCCTCGCGGCCGGTGTGGTTCGGGTTCGCCTGCCTTCTCAGCTCGCGCACCCGGCTCGCCGCGGCGCTCCTGTGGTGCCCGTCGGCCACGTACAGGGTCGGGATCGCCGCGAAGCGCTCGGTGAGCATGGCGATCTTGGCAGGGTCATCCACGAGCCACAGCGTGTGCGAGACACCGTCGCCGGTGGTGAAGTCGTAGAGCGGCTCCCCCTTGGTGACGTCGTCGATCGCCTGGGTGATGACCGCATCGTTGCGGTAGGTGTAGAAGACCGGCTCGTCGTTCGCGTTCAGCGCGTCGATGTGGCGCACCCGGTCCTCTTCCTTGTCGGCGCGGGTCAGCTCGTGCTTCTTGATGGTGCCGTCCTGGTAGTCGTCGACCCCGGCGCAGACCACGAGGCCGGTTTGGGTGATGCCGCCCATCTTCTGGCGGTAGATGTAGTAGCACTCGGCCCCGTCCTGCACGAGCACCCCTTTTTCCAGGAACGCCTTCAGGTTCTCCTCGCCGCGGGCGTAGACCTCGTCGGAGTGGATGTCCACCTGGTCCGGCAGGTCAATCTCAGGCCGCGAGATGTGCAGAAAGCTCACCGGGTTGCCGGCGGCCATGCCGCGGGCCTCGGCGGTGTTCATGACGTCGTAGGGGAGAGCAGCCACCTTCTCTGCCAGCTCCTTGGTGGGGCGCACCCCTTTGAAAGGTTTGATAAATGCCATGCGTGCTCCAATCTTCGTTTTTAATGCCGTGCTACCGGAACCTCGCGGTGCCGGGCCAAACCTGGTGTGGTCGAATTCTCCGGGCTGCCGTGCAGTAAAGATATCAGCCAAGAAAGGGGACAGCCGGGGGGAGAGGCACCTGGCGGAGCCATTCCCAAAACCGGCGCCCTTAGGCTAGAAGTAACGTTTGGCCCCGACGAAGCGCCTCAGGAAGTACGCGTCGTCCATGGTGGAGACCTTGATGTCGTCGCCGCGCCGCGGGGCGTGCACGAAACGGCCGTTCCCCACGAAGATCCCGACGTGGTTGATCTCCTCGGGGGAACTCCCGAAGAAGACCAGGTCGCCGTCTTTCAGCTCTTCCTTGGCCACCACGTCCCCCACCTTGAACTGGTCGCGCGAGGTGCGCGGGATGTTCACGCCGCAGAGGTTGTAGACCGCACGGACGAAGCCGCTGCAGTCCATGCCGTCCACCACGGTGTCCCCGCCCCAGCGGTAGGGGATCCCCACGAAGCGCTCGGCGGTCCGGGCGGCGATCGCCCCCATGTCGCTGCGGTCGCGGCGCGCCTCGGCCGCGGGCTCCGGTTTCCGGGTCGGAGGAGCGGGGACGGCTGCGACAGCCGGGGGACGGGACGGCTTCTTGAGCGAAGGGGCCGGCGCCCTCTCGAGGACCGGCTCACGCATGGTGGTCGGAACGACCGGCCGGGGAGGCGCTATGAAGTACGAGGAGATGACCCGCTCCTTCACCAGCCGGCGCGCGGTGCTGCTCGCGTCCTCGCGGCGGATGAAGTCGCCGAAGCGCACGGCGTAGATGCCGTTTTCGCGCTTGAAGTAGAAGGCCTCGATTCCCTTGTCCTGGAGCTTGCGGGCGAGCCGTTCGGCGTTTTTCACCTCGGAGAAGGCCCCGACCTGGATGGTGAAGCCGACGTCCTTGAGCCCGGCGCGCTGCGCGGCACACCCCGTGGCGACCGAGGCGAGGAAAAATATACATCCGGCAAAAAAACTTACATAGTTGGGCATTACCTGAATTCCTTTACTACCGGTACCGCATGTGGGCATGACAACGTAAATCTGTTCCAGGTACGTGCTGCGTGTGGGGCGAAGATGCCGCCGGGGTCGCCCCCTTGCCGCACTAGATGTCCTTGGTCTCGCGGCGCACCCCCATGAGGTAGGGGACCACGAAGTCCTCGAGGGCGCCGTCCAGGACCGCGTCCGGGTTGCCGCTCTCCACCCCGGTTCTCAGGTCCTTCACCATCTTGTAGGGGTGCAGCACGTAGGAGCGGATCTGGCTCCCCCAGCCGATCTCCTTCTTCTCGCCGGCGATGTCGGCCGCCTTGGCCTCGCGCTCGCGCAGCTCGAGCTCGTAGAGTTTCGAGCGCAGCACCTTCATGGCGGTCGCCTTGTTGCTGTGCTGGCTGCGCTCGTTCTGGCAGGCCACCACTATTCCCGTCGGGATGTGGGTGATCCGGATTGCCGAGTCGGTGGTGTTGACGTGCTGGCCCCCCGCGCCGGAGGAGCGGTAGGTGTCGATCCGCAGGTCGCTCTCCACGATCTTCACGTCGATGTCATCTTCCTCGATGATCGGGAAGACGAAGACCGAGGCGAACGAGGTGTGGCGCCGGGCGTTGGAGTCGAACGGCGAGATGCGCACCAGGCGGTGGATCCCCGCCTCCGCCTTCAGGTAGCCGTAGGCGAACTCGCCGCTCGCCGCGAAGGTGCACCCCTTGAGCCCCGCCTCCTCGCCCCCCTGGTAGTCGGTGATCTCGGTCTTCCACCCCTTCTTCTCGCAGTAGCGCAGGTACATGCGCAGGAGCATCTCGGCCCAGTCCTGGGACTCGGTGCCGCCCGCCCCCGCGTTGATGGAGACGAAGGCGCCCGAGGCGTCGTGGGGCCCCGAGAGCATGCGCCGGAATTCGGCGGCGCTCACCGCGTCCTCCAGCTTGGCGTTCATGGCGGCGACCTCCTGGAGCGTCGCCTCGTCCTCCTCCTCGCTCCCCAGTTCGATCAGTTCGCGGATATCGCCGGCCTGCCGGTCGAGGACCTCCCAGATGGTGACGTCCTTTTCCAGGGCCATGCGCTCCTTGAGCACCTTCTGGGCCCGGTCGGCGTCGTTCCAGAAATCGGGACTGGAGGTAAGCTCCTCCATCTCGAACATCCGCTCCTTTTTGCTATCTACGTCAAAGAGACCCCCGGAGCTTGTTGATGCGCTCAGCGAGACCTTCTATCTTGGCGACTTCTTCTCTGAACATCGGTTGCGACTCCTTTTCTATTACTGCGCACAAGCGCTTCGGACAGCGGCCCACTATAGCAGGAATAGGCCTGCCGCGTCACGCATTTGCGGAAATTTTCTTGCTGCGGCGGTACCAGACCGAGAGGCCGCCCCCCAGCGAGGCACCAAGACAGCCTAGGGCGAAGAGGTCGCCATGGCGGCTGTAGAAGCTCGCGGCAGCGCCCCGGCGCACCTGGCCGGCCAGGGTAGCTTCCTGGAAAAGCTGTGTCATGCCGCGCACATGCCCCTTGCTGTCGATGATGGCCGAGATGCCGGTATTGGCGGCGCGGACCAGCGGCACCCGGTTCTCCACGGCCCGGAACACGGTCATGGAGAGGTGCTGGTAGGGGGCCGAGGACCTCCCGAACCAGGCGTCGTTGGTGATGTTGACCAAAAGCCCCGCCCCCTGCCGGACGTAGGCCCGTGAGATCTCCGGAAAGATCCCCTCGAAGCAGACCAGGACGCCGATCTTGCCGTTTCCGGTCTCCAGCGGTTTCAGTTCCCGCCCCGGGGAGAAGTCCCCAATCCCCGCCACCAGCTTGTTCACGAAGGGAAACAGCCCCTTGAGCGGCACGTACTCGCCGAAGGGGACCAGGTGCTGCTTGTCGCTTCGGCCGGCGAGTGCCCCGGACGGTGCGATCAAAAAGGCGCTGTTCAGGTAGCGGGTCAACTCCCCCTCCCGCTCGAAGGCGGGGCTCCCGGCGATCAGGCAGCTTTTGAGCTCCGCGGCCAGGGACTGCACCCGCGCCGCGTACTGCGGCTCGCTCTGCAGGAAAAAGGGGAGCGCGCTCTCCGGCCAGACCACCAGCGTCCCCGGCGCGCGGCACCCCTGGCGCGAGAGCCGCTCGTAGGTCTCTACCGTGGCGGAGGCGAACTCCGGCTGCCACTTCACCTGCTGCGGGATGTTCCCCTGCACGAGGAGGATCCGCTCCAGCGGGCCCTGCTCCGGGCGGTTCAGCGCCGCGAAGCCGTAGCCCAGGGTGGCGGCAACCAGGATGAGCAGGGCAAGAAAGCTGCGCACCGGGTACGCGGCGTCGGAACGCCTGAGCCAGAGCCACATCCTGAAGAAGACCAGGTTGGCGAAGGCCACCAGGAAGCTCACGCCGTACACCCCGGTCAGGTCCGAGATCTGGATGAGCGGCAGGGTGCGGAACTGGGAATAGCCGAGATTGGCCCAGGGAAAACCGGTCAGCAGGAAGGAGCGCACCAGTTCTGCCGCCACCCAGAGCACCGGGAAGGAGCAGAGCGGGGAGATGCCCCCCTCTTCCCCTTTCCTGGCAAGCCAAACAACCAGCGCCGGGTAGAGGGCGAGGTAGGCCGCCAGCACCAGGTAGAGGAGCGCGCTCAGCGGCGCCGGGAGCTTCCCGTAGCTGGTCATCACGATGTTGAGCCAGTACAGGATCCCCAGGTAAGCGACCAGCCCGGTGACGAAACCAAGCAGTGCGGCACGCGCGGGGGTGGTTCCTGCGGCAGCGACCAGGAGCGGCACCAGGGCGCACCAGGCCAGAAGCGAGATGCCGGGATCAGGAAAGGAGAGCGCCAGGAGCACTCCGGAAGTCAGCGCCAGGAGAACGGGCCCCCAGGCAGCGCCTTTCCCGGGGACGAAGAGGTCGGTCACGGCTGCTCCGTATCCTTGTCCGGCGCGGCCTCGTCACGCTTTACGATGCGGACCCGGCTGATGCGCCGCTCGTCCGCCTCCAGCACGGTGAGTTCCAGCGAGTCGCTCACGAAATGCTCCCCGGCGCAGGGGATGCTTCCGGCCAGATGGAAGATGAGCCCGCCCACGGTCTCGAACTTCTCCCGTTCGATTTCCACGTCGAAGTGCTCCTCGAGCTCCTCGATGGGGAGCCGGCCGTCCACCACGATGGCCCCGTCCCCCTCCTCGACCAGCATCTCCTCTTCGAGGTCGTACTCGTCCTGGATGTCCCCGACGATCTGCTCCAAAAGGTCCTCGATAGTCACCAGGCCGGCGGTCCCGCCGTACTCGTCGATGACCACCGCGAGATGCACCCGGCGCTTCTTGAAGTCGTGCAGGAGCGCTTCCAGGTCCTTGGTCTCCGGGACGAAGTAGGGAACGCGCAGCAGTTTCCGGAGTTCCACTTGGTCGTCGGGGAGCCCCCAGTACCTGAGCAGGTCTTTGGCGTAGAGCAGACCGATGATGTTGTCGATGGTCCCCTGGTAGACGGGAAGGCGGGAGTGGCCGCAGGCGATGATCTCCTTGAGCACCTCGCTGAGCCTCATGTCGGCGGAGAGGCAGGCCATCTCGGTGCGCGGCAGCATGATCTCGCGCACCACCGAGTCGCGCAGGGTGAGGATGGAACGGATCATCGCGTTCTCCTCCTCGTTGATGAGCCCCTCTTCCTCGCCGGCGTCCATGATCTCCTGGATCTCCGCCTCGGTCACCTTCTTCTTGCCGTAGAGGAACCTGCCCAACAGGTCGATCAGTCCGCCGTTTTTTCGTCCGTTTTCCTCATCCAAGGGATGTTTGCCTCCGTTGTTAGCCATTGCCGTGTCGGGATACTGACCACCTGGCCAGCCCTGTCTCTTCCTCCCTGTTCTCCCGCCGCGCGGCGGGTGTCAAAAAAACCGGTCGGGCCGGCGCAATTGGTAACCCGATTCACCCCAAGGCGCGGAACACGCTGGTCACCGCAACGGTAACGAGGGTCCCGGTCAGGGCGCCCATCACCACCTCCCGGGTGCTGTGGATCTGCAAAAGCAGCCGCGAGTGGCTCACCATCACGGCGAGGACGAAGCACAAAAGCGAGGTGAGCGGGTCCTGGGTGTTGAAGGAGATGCTGGTGGCGATGGAGAAGGCGACCGCCGCGTGTCCGCTGGGAACCCCACCCTTAAGCGGCGTCCCCTTGCCGGTCAAGGACTTCAGGATGATCACCGTGATGAGCACCATGATGACCGAAACGATGGTCCCCATCTCGGAACTGGTGCCGACCATGGCGAGCACTCCCCGATGAAATGGAAACAGGTACTTGGCCAGGACCAGGTACCCGAGGATGGCGGTCCCGAAGGCCGCCACCAGTACGGCTCCCGCCGCCACGTCCTTGGCCACCTTGGCCATGGGATGGAACTCCGGCGAGATCATGTCGACCACCACCTCGATGGCGGTGTTCAAAAGTTCGGCAAAAAGGACGAAGGAGACCGCCAGGGCGATCAGCATGAACTCCATCGGTGAGACCCGCACCAAAAGCGCCGCGGTCATCACCACGAGCGCTGCGGCGAAGTGGCGCCGCATGTGCTTTTGGGTGCGCACCGTGTAGAGGATCCCCTCTATCGCGCAGTTGACCGATTCAATGAAGCGGGTCGGCTTCACCCTCCCCCTCCCGATGCGGGTATCCGGCCTACGCCGCTAGACAAGCCCTTCCTCGACGAGCAGGGCGAAGATCTCGCGCTCGCGCTTCTCCATGCGGGCCGCCACGGCCTCCCCGCTTCTCTCGTGGTCGTAGCCCGTTATGTGCAGGATGCCGTGCAACAGCAAGAAGCAGAGCCGGCTCCAGAAGCTCTCCCCCGCCTCCTCGGCCTCGCGCGCCGCGGTGTCGGCGGAGATCACCACGTCCCCGAGCATCTGGGGGTTCAGCTCCCCGAACTCACCCTCCTGCATGGCAAACGAGATCACGTTGGTCGCCTTGTCGCGCCCGAGGTAGTCGCGGTTCAGGGTCCGGATCGAACGATCGCCGACCACGGTGACCGAGAGTTCGGCCTCAGGACATCCCAAGGCGTCTAAGATCCTCTGTGCCACCTTTCTGAACGCCGGAATCCCGACCGGGTTCCGCTTTTGGCGGTTCGCTATCACTATCCTCTGGGGACTTCTTGGCACAGCTCTTCTCCTTGTAGGCAGGTTCGGGGTAATCGATCCGGTGGTGGTAGATCCCGGCCAGGATCTGGTTGAAGCTCTTGGCTATCTCGTGCAGGTTTTTCAGGGTCAGTTCGCACTCGTCGAGCTGCCCGTCCATGAAGATGTTGTTGATGATCTTCTGCACCATCCCCTGGATGCGCGCAGGGGTGGGGTCGACCAGGGTGCGGCTCGCCGCCTCGACGCAGTCAGCCAGAAGCACCAGTCCCGCCTCGCGGGTCTGCGGTTTGGGGCCCGGATAACGGAAGTCGCGCTCCTCCACCGGCGGCGCCCCGGGGGTCTCCATACCCTTCGCCTTCAGGTAGAAGTAGCTGATGAGGCTCGTGCCGTGCGACTGGCGGATGATGTCGATGATGGGGCGCCCCAGCCGGTACTCGCGGGCCAGTTCCACCCCTTCCTTCATGTGCGAGATGAGGATGAGCGCGCTCATGCTGGGGGAGAGCTTGTCGTGGCGGTTTTCGCCGTCGCGGATGTTCTCGATGAAGTAGAGCGGCTTTTTCAGTTTTCCGACGTCGTGGTAGTAGGCCGCGACGCGCGCCAGGAGCGGGTTCGCGTTGATCGCCTCGGCGCCGGCCTCCACCAGGTTCCCGACCAGGACGCTGTGGTGGTAGGTGCCGGGAGCCCGGATCATCAGCTCGCGCAAGAGCGGGGAGTTCAGGTTGGCGAGCTCCAAAAGCTTCACGTCGGTGGTGTACTGGAAGAGCGCCTCCACCAGGGGAACCGTTCCCGAGACGAAGACCGCGTTCAAAAAGCCGCCGAAGAAGGCGAAGCCGATGCAGTAGAGGGTCTGCAGCGACATCGGGTTGTCGCCGTAGATGTGGAAGCAAAGCGCCACCGCCACGTTGACCACGCTCACCTTGAGCCCCGCCGAGTAGATGGTGCCGCGCTCCTTACACTGGCGCACCCCATGCGCGCCGACGATGCCGCCCAAAAGGGCGTAGATCACCACCGGCAGCGAGTTGTTCATCATGATCCCCAAAAGGGGAGCGCAGATGGCGCAGTAGACCAGGGAGATCTCGGAGTTCAGGATGATCCGGACGATGATGCTCCCCGCTGCAAAGGGGAAGAGGTAGAAATAGCTCGCCGTGTCGATAGAGGGGAAGACACCCCCCAGGGCGGCGGAGACGGCGAACATGAACTTGAGCCCGGCGAAGTTCACGACGGTCAAAAGCGCCAGGAACATGATGTCCTTGTTCGTCGGGTTGAACTTGCGGATGTTCTTGCGGGCGAAGCGGTACGGCGAGTAGGTGAGCACCAGGATCAGCCCGAAGACGCCGATGCCGGTGAGAAACGGGGTCAGGTTCTTGGACTTGTACATCTTCTCGAGCTTCATCGCCTGCTCGGCGGAGACCCGCTCGCCCACGCGCACGATCATCTCGCCGCGCTTCAACTTGAAGAGCACCGGGCGTACCGCGGCCCGCGCCTCCCCTTTCTTGTCTTCGGAGGCGTCGCGGTCGAAGGTGAGGTTGGGCGAGAGCATGCGCAGCGCCACCCCCTTCAAGAGCTCAAGGTCCCGTGGCTGGCCGCCGAAGTTCAGGTGCGCTGCAGCAAAGTTCCGTCTGGCGGTCGTAAGGTCGATGACCGCGGCGTAGTCGCCGGCCGCCACCTCCTGCCGGGTCCCAGGATCGATCACCTGAATGCCGTGCTTGCGGTTGGCGCTGAACTTCGCCAGGTCGGCGACGATGCGCTGCCGGTAAAACGGCGCCACCTGGCGCCCCAGGTCGGCGAGGAAGGCCCGGGTATCCCTGACGCGCGCCAGCGCGACGAACTCCTGGTCGGTCAGATCCTGCGCCAGCACCTCGGCGGCCGCCTGACGCCCCTTCTCGCGCACCAGGGTGAACGCCTGCTCGAACCGACTCACGATCTCCAGGTTGGCGTTGGGATCCAGGCTGTAGACGTAGGGAGCCGTGGACTCCGCTTCCGTGCGCTTCTTCTCGGTGAGCAGCAGGTCCTCGATCAGGTAGTCCTGGGAGGCGCGGATGTCGGAGGTGGCGATGTCCCCCTCACGGTACTTCGTGGTGAGGAGCTGCGGGCTGGGGATGATGAGCAGGGTGAGGAATAAGGCGGTGGCGAACAAAAGGGTGAGGCGGGTGCTTTTTTGATGCTTCTCACCGGAGAACGCGTCGGCGAACTTCTCCAGCCAGCAGGAACAGAGCTGGGCGACGGAGGTTTTGTCGTTTTTTTGCTTGTCGCCGTTTTCGGTGGGCATTCTTTCCAATGGTTCCCATGTTGTAGGCAAAGGCCGCCGGGAATCAGACAAGGAGCCAATATATCCTCTTTGGCCTTTTTCTGTCAATGGAAACGACGGTGCCGCAGCGTACCCGCCCGGCCTACGTCTCTAGTTAATAAAAATTTAAAAAACAGCTTACCATTTGTCGTCAGATGTGATATAAACCAGGGCTCCATTGGCAGGTGAAACTGCCGCAATTACCAAACGCGGGGGGAAAAATGAGCCAGATTACCGAAGTGTACGCCAGAGAGATCCTTGATTCCAGGGGGAACCCGACCTTGGAGGTCGAAGTGTTCCTCGATTCGGGTGCCATGGGGAGGGCAGCAGTCCCGTCCGGCGCTTCGACCGGCGAGCGCGAGGCACTGGAACTGCGCGACGGGGACAAGGGGCGCTACCTGGGTAAAGGGGTGCTCAAAGCGGTCTCCAACGTGAACGACATCATTGCCGACGAGATCACGGGCATGGACGCCACGGATCAGGCAGGAATAGACAACCGCATGCTGGCCCTGGACGGCACCGAGTTCAAAAGCCGCCTGGGCGCCAACGCCATCTTGGGTGTCTCGCTGGCGGTCGCCAAGGCTGCCGCCGAGGAAGTCGGCCTGCCGCTGTACCAGTACCTGGGCGGCGCAAACGCCAAAGAACTGCCGCTGCCCATGATGAACATCATTAACGGCGGCGCGCACGCCGACAACAACGTCGACATCCAGGAGTTCATGATCATGCCGGCCGGCGCCAAGAGCTTCAAAGAGGCGCTGCGCATGGGCGCCGAGATCTTCCACGCCCTGAAGTCCGTCCTCAAGGGGAAAGGGTACAACACCGCGGTGGGCGACGAGGGTGGCTTCGCGCCGAACCTGAAGTCCAACGAAGAGGCGCTGGAAGTCATCATGGAAGCAATCGTCAAGGCCGGCTACAAGCCGGGTGAAGAGGTGCTGCTGGCGCTTGACGTCGCCTCCTCCGAGCTCTTCGAGAACGGTGTGTACACCCTGGAGAACGAGGCACAGCCCAAGAAGACCCCGACCGAGCTGGTCGACTTCTACGAGAACCTGGTGAACAAGTACCCGATCGTCTCCATCGAGGACGGCATGGCCGAGAACGACTGGGACGGCTGGAAGCTCTTGACCGAGCGCCTGGGCAAGCGGATCCAGATCGTGGGCGACGACCTGTTCGTCACCAACCCCTCCATCCTCAAGGAAGGGATCAAGAAGGGGATCGCCAACTCGATCCTGATCAAGCTGAACCAGATCGGTACCCTGACCGAGACCCTCGACGCCATCGAGATGGCCAAGCGCGCTGGTTACACCTGCGTCATCTCGCACCGCTCCGGCGAGACCGAGGACACCACCCTGGCCGACCTCTCCGTCGCGGTGAACGCGGGCCAGATCAAGACCGGTTCGCTGTGCCGCACCGACCGCGTCTGCAAATACAACCAGCTGCTGCGCATCGAGGACGAACTGGACGAAGTGGCCCAGTTCCGCGGCGCCGAGGTCTTCTACAACCTCAAGAAATAATCAGCTACCGCCAGGCAGGACACGAAGGCGCACCCCATGCGGGGTGCGCCTTTTTTCGTCACGCGGATTATCCGCCGGGAAAAGCCCTAAATGCTATACTGCAGTAAGTACGGCGTGTCGGCCCGGCCTACCGGCTCCGACCACCAGGGCGGCTAACAAGGAGGTACCAACCATGGCATGCACGGACGAGAAGCACAAAGAGCATATCTGCGCGTTGACGGCGGCCGGCGAAACCGAGTTGATCCACGAACTGGCCCTGCACCCCGCCTTCGAATGCGGCAACTGCGGTGCCAAAGTAAGCGATCAGGATCGGGTCTGCGACCCGGTGGCGCTGCCTGATATCGGCTGGATGGGCGACGGTGCCGACAACGTCGGTACCAAGGTCGGCCAGACCTGAAAAGGCGCGAGTGGTGGACGCCCAGGCAAGGAGGGATGCTTCCTTGCCTTTTTTGTGCCTGCAGCTAGCGGCATCAGCGCAATGAACGGCGCGTTTCAGACCAGTCCCGGGCAACGTCAGCCTTGCAGGGTGCCCTCAATGAGGCTATACTCCCGCGCATGTTAACTTACGAGATATCGGCCCACGACCACCTGCGGCGCGTCGACAGCTTCCTGCGCAACCTGATGCCCACCGCACAGTTCTCCTACCTGAAAAAGCTGCTGAACACCGGGCACCTCACCGTGAACGGTGCCGCCCCCGCCGCGGAGCAGCTCCTCAAGCAGCACAACCTGGTGCAGCTGAAGGAAAGCAGCAAGACCGTCGCCTTTATCGCCAAAGAGCCTCCCGAGCTGGACATCCTCTTCGAGGACACCTGGATCATCTGCTTCAACAAGGCGCCCGGCCTGCCGGTGCACCGCACCGAAGACGCCAGTGAGGCGAACCTGGTCGACCTGGCAGAGAGCTTTTTGAAACGCAGGGACGGGACGAGCCGCCTGAGACCGGTGAACCGGCTGGACCGGGGCACCTCCGGGGCGATCCTGCTGGCAAAAAGCGCCGTTGCCGCGGGGATGTTCGGGAAGATGGTGCAAAACGAGGGGTTGGGGAAACTCTACCTGGCAATGGTGGAAGGAAAACTTCCCGAGGAAGGGATGATCGACTTTGCGCTGGACGGCAAGGAGTCCCAGACCCGCTACCTGCGGCTGTCGCAGGGAAGCTCCGGGGCCCTGGTGGCGGTGTACCCGCTGACCGGGCGGATGCACCAGATTCGGCAACACTTCAAGATGCTCGGGCGCCCGATTCTCGGCGACAAGCGCTACGGCGGCCGCCCTCTTCCCGGCTTTACCGGACACCTCTTGCACTCCTTCGTCACGCAACTGGTGCACCCAGCGACTGGCGAGGCGCTGGTTGTCCCGGCACCGCTCCCCGCTCCGTTGCTGCAGGCCCTCACCCGCCTCACCGGGTTAAAGGAAGAGACCCTGCTCAAGCGGCTGGAGCAGATTCCTCCCGCCGAAGCCCCCTCCCCTTCCGAAGCTGAGTAACTACCACCCCTGTTCCCCAATGAGCGGCACGAAGCGTACCGGCCCGAGGTCTTCGTGCCGGTACTCTCCCTCCCCCTCCCCGACGCGCCGCACCCGCACCAGGCTCTGCAGGTGCTGGGTGACGCCGACCGGGATCACCAGGCGCCCCCCGGGGGCCAGCTGTTCCAAGAGCGCCTTGGGGACCTCCGGGGCCCCTGCGGTAACGACGATCCCCTGGTAGGGCGCCTGTTCCTGCCACCCGAGCGTTCCATCCCCCAGATGCACCGTCACGTTCCAGTAGTCGAGCTCCTCCAGTCGGCTGCGCGCCGATTGGGCCAGCACCGCGATGCGCTCTACCGTGCACACCTGCGCGGCGCACCGGCTCAAGACGGCCGCGGCGTACCCGGAGCCGGTGCCGATCTCAAGCACCCGCTCGTTCCCCTCAAGCTCGAGAGCCTCGATCATATACGCGACGATGTAGGGCTGGGAAATGGTCTGGCCGGCAGCGATGGGTAGCGGGGAGTCGTCGTAGGCAAAGGCATACATCTCGTCGGGGAGGAAGGACTCGCGCGGGACCTCACGCATGGCGGAAAGCACCCGCGGATCGCGGATGCCGCGCCCCATCAGGTGCTCCCGGATCATGAGTTCCTTGGCCGATTGGTAATCGAGGTCCCTTCTGGTCATAGTCGCCCCTCCCGACCGCACAATGGTACCACAGCGGAAGCCGGCGACAATTCAACCTTTCAGCCGCTTGTTCAGGGTCTGGCGGCCCATGCCGAGGAGCTTGCTGGCGCCTCCGAGGTTACCTCCGGAGAGCTGCATGGCCTCCTTGATCATGTACTCCTCGATCTCGTCAACGGTGGGGAAATGGCCGAAAATGGCGGCCAGGGGGTCGTCATCCTTAACGGAATCGGCACTGGTGGGGGGCGGGGCCATGAGGCGCTCATCGCCGATTACGGCGCGGAAGCTCTCCATGGAGAGTATGCCCGAGGTGTGGCGCACCACGGCGTCGAAGATGAGGGCTTCGAGCTCGCGCACGTTCCCCGGGAAGTGGTACAGCGACAACAGCACGGCAAGCTCCGGTGGCGGGGTCGGCTTTTTCTTGTTGAGCCTCTCGGCGACCAGCCCCAGGAAATGATCGAGGAGCAGCGGGATGTCGTCCAGCCGCTCGCGCAGAGACGGCAGGTGGATGCGGTGCCCGCAGAGCCGGTAGTAGAGGTCGTTGCGGAACTTCCCCGCGGCGATCAATCCCTGCAGGTCGCGATTGGTCGCCATGACGATGCGGGCGTTACTCTTCTTGGCGAAGTCGGACCCGACCGGGTAGTACTCCTGCTCCTGCAGCAGGCGCAGCAGTTTCACCTGGCTCAGCTCGTTGAGGTCGCCGATCTCGTCGAGAAAGAGCGTACCGCCCGAGGCGCGGGTGATGAGACCGTCCCGGCTCTGGTCGGCGCCGGTGTAGGCACCTTTTTTGTGCCCGAACAGGGTGTCCGAGAACATGTTGTCGTCGAGCCCGGCGGCGTTGAGTGCCACGTACTCGCCACTGCAGCCGCTCAGGTCGTGAATGGCGCGGGCGATCAGCTCCTTGCCGGCGCCGGTCTCCCCGGTGATCAGGATAGGCTGCCGGGTCACCGCCACCATCTCGATGTACTGGAAGATGGCGCGCATCTTCTTGTTGCCGGTTACGATGGCTGTAAACGCCTCGGGGTGGTCCAGGCGGTCGGTGAGCAGGCGCTGGGTGAGGTCCGAGAGCTCGCGGGAGAGGTTGCGCATCTCCAGGGCCTTCCCGACGCAGGTGACCAGGCGGCGCGAATCGACCGGCTTCACCAGGTAGTCGAAGGCCCCGGTCTTCACGCACTCCACCACCGTTTCGATCTCGTCGTCTGCCGTTACGATGATGACCGGGATGTGGGGGTGATCGTGGATGATCTTGGGGAGCAGTTCCATTCCGGAAGGGGACGGCATGTGCAGGTCGAGGACCAGGACCGCGACCGGCTCTTCGGCCAGGTACTGCAGCACCTTGCTGCTGTCGCTCAAGGTGCGGACGTCGTCGATCCCGCTCCCCTGCAAGCAGAGCCTCGACGTTGTGAGGATCCGCTCCTCGTCATCGACCAACAACACCTGTTTTCTGAGGCTATTCATCTGGGTCATGCACGGTACCCTCGACAAGTGGGGATGGCGCAGCGAGTGCTGCACGTTGGCAGCCCTGCAGTTTCAAGGCACGTGCCAAAGAGGCCGGCACTCTTCGGTGCAGCAGCGCCAAAGCGTTAGCCCTGCCAGGAAAGGCAGGGGGGGATTCTATAGGGGTGCAACATTTATTACAACAGCAAAAAATCTGACAACCGGTCAGGATGCTGAAATCAGGCGCAACACGGCGAAAGCAGACTAAAGCCTGCGGCGAATTCTTGGCAACGATCACCAAAGCGGCTCCGGGCAGGAAAACAGCATTGGTGCGGGTTGGAAGCGGGCATTGCGGGTGGCATGTTCGTTGCTAAAGGATATCGAGCATTTACCTCCTACAAGGTGTCCGACAATGCCACATCACCACTCGATGGATCAGAGGTTTACCCATGGACTATCCCGCAATTTTCTCGGCCACGCTGGGGCTGCACCACCCTTGGCACATTGTCTCGGTGACCTTTGGGCGGGACGAGAGACGCATGGACATCCGTCTGGACGTTTTTCTGGGAAACCTTTTCACCTGCCCCTGTTGTGGCAAGCCGACCCCCCCATGCGGGTACGAGGAAGAGACCTGGTTCCATGAGGACTTCTTCGGGTACGCGACCTACCTCAACGCTCGGGTACCGCAACTGCAGTGCGGCACCGGAATCCTTGCCGCCGACCGTCCCTGGTCCCGGACCGGATCGCGTTTCAGCCGCCTGCTTCCCAACGGAGCCGTGGTGACCGCCCTTGCTGCCGCCGAACTGGGACCTGCTGGGGAAGTCCCTGTGCCGCGCGGTACGTCAGAGTCGAGATCTCCGGCCTCCGGGCAAGCAATGGCTATCAGACGGAACTGTTGACTCTCAATACTCCCAAGCGTAGAATGAACTTGTGACCGAAGCACGTTCTTTGAAAACAACTCTGGGGTACATGCAGAGGTGCTTCTGAGGAAGCTGTCGATACTTCTTTCTTGTGATTCTCAGGTTCAGGCGCGGTGAGCATCTTCGATCAGTAAGAGGAGATGCCTGAAGCGTCTTCCGGAGGAATGCTAGAAAACGGGCAGATGTCTCAGACACCCTTTACGGTACTTTGGAGTTGGTAACTGGCGTTTCAGGA
Source organism: Geomonas silvestris (assembly GCF_014193515.1). GTDB lineage: Bacteria > Desulfobacterota > Desulfuromonadia > Geobacterales > Geobacteraceae > Geomonas > Geomonas silvestris. The sequence continues at coordinate 28,109 of NZ_BLXX01000020.1, forward strand.
GATCAAGCCGGAAGGCGTAGATTCTCATCCGCCATGCGCGTAAAAACCGCTTCAAAAAGGGGACAGCCAAAAGGGTTCACCGGAGTTGGCCTGGTCACCGGGTGAGCAGGTACTTCGCCCCCCTATTAGCAGCCCACCGACGGATTAGATTAAAGCATCTCGAAATGAGCGCCAGTTACAATTTACGAAAAAGGTCCGGTGTGACAGCACACCGGACCTTTTTTTGTATCCTCGTATCCCGTTCTCCGATGCTCGCCTCGTTGGGACCAAGACCGCACCCTCAGGGAACATCCCGATTTCAGAAGAGTTTCCAAAAGGCAGCCATCTTGAGGCAGACGCAGAAAGCGTACTTCCGCAAGAGCTCCGATGCTATACTGAGATTGACCAGAGAGACACTTTTTTGAGGAGGTTCATTATGGCACACAAACCGAAAGGCCCGCCAGAAGAGAACCGGTTGAGAACGATCCGCAGCCCGCACGTCTACCTCCAGCGGCGGGGACTGCCGGAAGATGCCCTGTGCAAAGGGTGTGGTCTGATTTACCGCAGCAAAAGGTGGCAGATGGGACAGCCCGAGGGTACCCCAAGTTGCGAGGTCCTTTGCCCGGCCTGCCAACGCATGAAAGACCACAACCCCGGCGGAGTGGTCACCCTGTCCGGCCCTTACCTGGCGGAACACAAGGCGGAGATTCTCAGCACGATACGGCACGAGGAAGAGCGGTCGCGGGAGAAAAACCCCATCGGCCGTATCATGAAAATCCGGGAGGAGGGAGACCGCATCACCGTAACCACTACCGAAGACAAACTAGCCCAGAAACTGGGACGCGAAGTGTACAAGTCCCAGCGTGGAGAACTGCACTACCAATGGACCCATGACCTGAGCCAGGTACGTGTGAACTGGATGCGGTAGAGGTTCCTGCTACCGGGCGTGATCGCTTCTCGTAGGCGCTCCATAGCCCGCGCAAAGCTCCAGAAAATGTGATCGGCGAATGAAAAAAGCCCCCTCGAAATTCGAGAGGGCTTTGTTTTTTTATGCTTACCGCGTCTTAAGCGGGGCGAACAGGTACTCCAGGCCGTTGAGCTTGATCTCGTAGAGGCACTGCAGCAGTTCACCCAGTTCACCATCCGGAAAGCCCTGTTGGCGAAACCACACCAAGTATGGCTCGGGAAGATCCACCAACAGCGTTCCGGCGAACTTGCCAAAGGGCATCTTGGTGCGGGCCAACTTGAGCAGAAAACCGGGATCCGGAAAGATCTCCTGCACCGGCTACCCTTTGTTGAGCTTCGCCTTGAGCAGGTCTCCCAGCGTCCCCATCCCCTTCGGAGCCTGGGCGGCGCTGGCCCGGAAGGCGTCCAGGGTGTCGGCCTGTTCCTGCTCGGCACGGCTCACCGAAGCAAGCGACAGCGAGATGCGACGCTGCTCGCGGTCCACGCCCTCGACTTTAACCTCGACCTCCTGCCCTTCGGAGATGACCTCGCGAGGATGCTGGATGCGCTTGCCGGCGCCCAACTTGGAGATGTGGATCAGGCCGTCGACGCCGTCAGCCAGGGTGACAAACGCGCCAAACGGGGTGAGACGGGCAACCTTGCCGTTGTGGAAGGACCCTTCGGGGAAGGCAGCGGCAGCCTCTTCCCAGGGATCGGCCAAGGTATCCTTGAGCGAGAAAGAGATGCGGTCCTTCTCCCAGTCGATGGACTTCACGACCAGGTCGAGTTCCTGCCCTACGCTCAGGACTTCGCTCACGTGGTTCACGCGGGTCCAGCCCACCTCGGATACCGGGAGCAGCCCCTCGACCGAGCCGATCGAGACAAAGGCGCCGAAGTCGCGCAGCGAGGTCACGGTGCCGTGCACCTTCTGGCCCACCTGAAGGGTCTCCTTGAGAGCCTCCTTCTGCTGGCGCTGTTCTTCCTCGAGCAGGGCGCGGTGCGAGAGGACGATGTTGCGCCCCTTCTCGCCGTATTCAGTGATCTTGAAGGCGAGGCGTTTGCCGATCAGGGCGGCGGTGTCCTGCACCCGGCGCAGCGCCACCTGGGAGAACGGGCAGAAGGCGCGCGAACCGGCAACCTTCACCTCGAAACCACCCTTGATCTCCTTCTCGATGACCCCCTCGACCGGGATCCCGTTGGCGTAGGCCTCTTCCAACTGGGCATTGCCTGCCGAAGCGCTGGCGCCGCCGATCTTGGTGGTGAAGCGCATCTCGTTGTTGCGCGAGGAGATGAACCAGGCGGACACCTTGTCCCCCACCTGTACGGTCACGTTGCCCTCGGCATCCATGAGTTCCTTTATATCGAGGACACCTTCGCCTTTGCGGCCGGTGTCCAGAAACACCCACTCCTTGGCGATCTTCAGAACAGTCGCTTCCACCTTGTCACCCGGTGCCAGGCGACCGGCGTCTTTCTGGCTCGCCTCGAACAGCTCGGCGAAACTCTCTTCACCGTTTTCCATCTCATCCAACATTTCGTCCATTGTTGAGTACCTCTTCACTGAATTGTCTGCCGTTGGGCATCACAGGAGCATACAGGGCACCCCGCACCCTTGTCAACTACGCTTTCTGTCCACCCGCCCGAGGCCCCGCTTGCCGCAGTGCGCTCCGTGGGCCGTCAACTTGAAGGAAAAGGCTAAAGGTTCCGGGAACTCCCACCGATAAGGTTTCCAACGGGGCCGTTCAAGGACCCGCCTCAGGAGGAAAACACATGGGCGTTCTGGTCTGCTACGACGACTACACCTACGATGTCATCAACGCGTATCATCTCGATTACCTGCTCGACAAGGGGTGCGTCATCGGCTACGACGACTCCGGCGACTGGCAGAAAACCGAGGACGCCGAGGCCGAGGTCATACTGCTCACCGATCTCGCCCATGAGGCGGCCAAGCGGGATCGCGTATAACACCTGCCACAACGTCACTTTTTAAGCGCCGTTTCCACGCCTGCCGGAACGGCGTTTTTTTGTCCGACGCCGACCACTTCGCGCCCTCTAACGCTCCCTCCCTCGTTCATCTCGATACCCATCTCTACCCCAGTCCCCTCGGGCGGCCAACCATGCGATAGCCAAGTATGGTAACATAGCGCAATGGATAAGGACCTTTAGCAGCGGAGGACCTATGAACACGCCGGCGGCGCTGAAACGGATAGCAGAAACGATCTGGGAACTTCCCATGAGCTACAAAGAAGGGATGCTGGTCCCCGCCCGCATCTTCGCGAGCGAAAAGCTCGTCGAGGAGATGGATGCGGGCGTTTTCGAGCAGGTCTGCAACGTGGCGACGCTCCCGGGAATCCAGCGCTACGCCTATTGCATGCCCGACGGCCATTGGGGCTACGGTTTCCCCATCGGTGGCGTGGCAGCCATGGATCCCGGCAGCGGGGTGATATCTCCAGGCGGCATCGGTTTCGACATCAACTGCGGCATGCGCCTGGTGCTGACCAATCTGAGCGCCGCAGAGGTCGTCCCACGCCTGCATCACCTGGTGGACCGCCTTTTTGCCAGGATCCCTACCGGGGTGGGATGCCACGGGTTCGTCAAACTAAAACAGGACGAATTCCGCCAGGTGGCCGAGCAGGGGTCGCGCTGGTGCCTGAAACACGGCTATGCCACTCCCGAGGATCTGGAGATGACCGAGGAGGGGGGATGTTTCTCCGGCGCCGACGCCACAGATGTCAGCGTCAAGGCGATAGAGCGCGGCTTCAACCAGCTGGGCACCCTGGGGAGCGGCAACCATTACTGCGAGATCCAGGTGGTCCAGCCGAACAATATCATGGATCCCGAGCGCGCCGAAGCCTTCGGGCTCACCATGGTACCGAATCAGGTGGTGATCATGTTCCACTGCGGCAGCAGGGGGTTCGGGCACCAGGTCGCCACCGATTACCTGAAACTCTTCCTAGGGGTCATGGAGCGCAAGTACGGCATCAAGATCCGGGACCGTGAACTTGCCTGCGCACCGTTCCACTCTCCCGAAGGGCAGTCCTACTTCAGTGCCATGAAGTGCGCGGTGAACATGGCCTTTGCCAATCGCCAGGTGATCCTGCACCGCATCCGGGAGGTCTTTTCGGAGGTCTTCAACAAAAGCCCCGACGAACTCGCGATGCGCATGGTCTACGATGTCGCCCACAACACTGCCAAGCTCGAACGCCACACGGTAAACGGCCACACAAAGGAGCTGCTGGTGCACCGCAAGGGGGCCACCCGCGCCTTCGGGCCTGGCGCCAAGGGGATCCCGGAGCGCTATGCGAAGACGGGACAACCGGTGATCATCGGCGGGAGCATGGAGACCGGCTCCTACCTCTTGGCCGGCATGTCCAGCGGCGCCGATGCCTTCTTCACCACCGCCCACGGCAGCGGCAGGACCATGAGCCGCCACGAGGCGAGAAAGCTGTTCCGGGGCGACAAGCTGCAGCACGACATGGAGCAGCGCGGCATCTACGTTCGCAGCGACTCGTTTGGCGGGCTGGCCGAGGAGGCGGGTGCGGCTTATAAAGATATCGACGAAGTGGTGCTGACCACTGAGATTGCGGGTCTCAGCAAACGGGTAGCCCGGCTCGTGCCCATCGGCAACATCAAAGGGTAAGCAACCCGCCACCGACATCGCGATGAAGCATTGCGGAGTCGGGGTTCCGTCCGAAAAATCAGACAGGCCACGGAGGATGCCCCTGAGGCCCGTCTGCTGCAAATGCCCGTCTCAACCTCAACCTGTCTCTAGAGGACCCCATGTCCTACCAATTTCGTGGCGACATAGCCTATTCAGATATCGCCTTCGACGCCTCCGGGGAAACACTGGAGGAGCTTTTCAGCGCGGCGGCCGAGGCCACGCTCAAGGTGATGGTCGAAGACCCGGCAACGGTGCGCCCTACCGAAGAGGTCCAGGTGTCCCTTGCCGAGGAGAGTCTCGAGATGCTCCTGTTCGAGTTCCTGAACGAGCTCATATTCTACAAGGATGCCCGCAGGCTGTTCTTGCGCCCCCAATCGCTCGAGATCGGGGGGGACGATGGCGGAGCCTGCCAGCTGCAGGGGACCCTTACGGGCGAGGAAATCGATCCGGGGCGGCACCAGCTCGATACCGACGTAAAAGCCGTCACCATGATGAGGCTGTCGGTACGCAAGGCAGTGGAGGGGTGGCAGGCTACCGTGGTACTCGACGTCTGAGACGGGAGCAGGTTCGATGCCCTACGCCTTTCTGGCAGACCTTGTGGTCAGCTTTCACTTTCTCTGGATACTGTTTCTGATTTTCGGGGGATGGTGGGGGCGCAGATATCGGTGGGTTAAGAGGATTCATCTGGCGGGCCTGGTGCTCGCCTTTTTCGTGGAAACTTTCGACTGGTTCTGCCCGCTCACCCACCTCGAGGTCTGGCTCCGCGAGAAGGGGGACCAGGCGGGCTACTCGGGGGCTTTCATCGGCCACTATCTCAACCAGCTGATCTACCTCGACGCCTCGCGTTCGTTGATGGCACTTCTCACCATCCTGCTCTGCCTGGTGAACGCCTGGTGGTACCTGAGCCCGCCCAAGCGTCGCTAGAGCCGGGTGATGGCAAAGCGCGGCTCGGCGATATGTTGACTTTTGCAGACCGGACAGCGCCCCGGCCCCTTGAGCCGCTCCCTTTTCCTGAGGCTGAACCCGCACGCCAGGCATAGCGCGGGTTCCAGCACCAAAGCGTCCCGCAACGCGAGTCTTATATGCTCGAGGTGGTAAAGCACCTCCTTCTCAGCCACCCCCACCTGCCCGGAGAGTTCTCGGGCCGTCATGCTCTCCCGGGAAAGCAGTGCAATGATCTCTTGGCGGATGGTCTCAGGCCTGAGCACCGGCATAGAGGGCTGGTTGGGACGCGTTTTCATCTGATCCCTCACAAAATCAGTTAGGTCCACCTGTGGGGTTTATCTTCTCAGCCATGAATCCAGAAGGCGAAAGCTTTCGAGAAGGACGTCACCTCCACGCTCCAAATTTGAGGTTTCTTGCGGGAAGCGCCCCTCCCCCCACACGAGAAAGGGTGCTTCCTCATGAGGTAAGCACCCTTTGCTGTCGCCGATTCGACCTCTTACGTACCGTGCCCAATCGGTCCGTCTCCTGCTCTGCAGAGCGCCCCTCCCTCTACGAGCTCACCCCAAGAGCATGATCCGGTTCACCACGCCGTTCACCCCGAACAGGTACCAGGCGTCGGCCTCGGCAGCGGACTTGGCGCTCTCGGTCGAGACGGCACCGTCGAGCGTCACCACCATGTTGCGGCAGCTCAGGCGCAGCTGCGATGCGTTTACCATGGGATCCTTCTCGAGCACGAGCCGCAGGCTGTCCACCACCTCTTCGTCGTTGTCCTCGGGGTGGGCAAGCTCCAGACCGTTCACCACGTCGCGGCTACCCGGCACCCACCAGGCCAGTACCCCGGCCATCCTCTTGTGCGAGACGCTCTCGACCACCCCGTTCAGGATCACCACCCCTTCGTTTACCTCAACCTGGACTTCGTAGCGGGACAGAAGCGAGCGTACCGGCTCCAGGTCCTGCTTGACCACGGCCTGGATGGAGAACTCCTCGAACACCGGTTCGGAGAGGAGGGCGTCGCAGACGTGGTCGCGAATGGCACCGTCCTCCATCCGCTCGGCCGGCACCACGCGGAGCCGGTCCACTACCCCGGTGACCGGCCGGGGCGCTGCCGCCAGCTCGAGAGCGAGCTTCTTTGCGGCGATGCCGTCGACCTCGCCGCTCAAGGTCAAGACGCCGTCCTCGAACCGCAGATCAATCGGGAATTTATGTAGGTTCACCCGCGGCTCGCGCTCGTAGGCTGCGAGTACCGCACCAATTACCTCTTCTGAACGGATCATCGTCATTCCCCCTTGTGTCGCTGCACTGTGAGATTGCTACGGCCCAGAAAAACTGATGCCATAGGGGAAAGCCACAACCTGTGCCGGACACCTGTCTTGGCACGGATTGATTGTATCACCGAGGAAAAAGTATGTCGATTGGAGGGAAAGGCGGCCGGGGCGGCCGCCGCAGGGGTCGGTAACTGCTAGAGAATTCGGGAGAGGAAGGACTGGATACGGTCGTGTTCCATCTGGTTGGCGAAGAAGTCCTCGGGGGTCCCCTGCGCCACGAAGGAACCGGCCTCCATGAAGATGACCCGGTCGGCCATTTCCTTCGCGAAACCCATCTGGTGGGTGACGATGATCATGGTCATCCCCTCCTTGCCCAGGGCGCGGATGGTATCGAAGACCTCGCCGATGAGCTCGGGGTCGAGTGCCGAAGTCGGCTCGTCGAAGAGCATGAGCTTCGGGCGCATGGCGAGGGCGCGAGCGATGGCGACGCGCTGTTTCTGCCCGCCGGAGAGGGTGGCCGGGTAGACGTCACGCTTCTCGGAGAGCCCTACCTTGGCGAGCATGTCCAGCGCGATGTGGCGCGCCTCTTCCTGGCTCTTCCTCTGCACGGTGAGCGGCCCTTCCATCACGTTCCCCAGCACCGTCATGTGCGGGAACAGGTTGAAATGCTGGAACACCATACCGATCTCGGATCTAAGCGCACAGATCTTCTGCGGGGTGTCCAGGTGGCGTCGGCCGTGCTTGTTCTTCACGTAGCCCACCTCGTTCCCTTCGAAGGTGATGGTCCCCTCCTCGATCTCCTCCAGGAAGTTGACCGAGCGCAAGAGGGTGGACTTGCCGGACCCCGACGGTCCGATGATGACAACGATCTCGCCGGGGCAGACGTCCAGGTCCACGCCGTTTACCGCGGTGAGCGCGCCGAAGCGCTTGGTGATCCCTTTGAGGCTTAACAGCGGTTGGTTAGCGGTTTTCATAGATGCCGGCCCGGTGCTCGATCTTCTCGAAGATAAAGGTGAAGAAGGTGGTGAAAACAAGGTAGATGATGGCTGCCAGGATGAGCGCCGTCACGTTGAAGTAGGCGTTGAACATCTGGTCCGCCGAGCGCATGAGCTCCACCATGGCGATGGTGGAAACGAGCGCAGTGTCCTTGATGAGCGCGATGAACTCGTTGCCGATGGGGGGCATGAGCCGCTTGTAGGTCTGCGGGATGATCACTCGGCGCATCGCCTGGCCGTAGCTCATGCCGATCGCCTTGGCCGCTTCCATCTGGCCATGCTCGATGCTCTGGATGCCACCGCGGATGATCTCGCCGAGGTAAGCGGAGTAGTTGAGCCCCAGCCCCAGGATCGCCGCGGTGAACGGCTTGAAGGTGATCCCCAGCGAGGGGAGACCGTAGTAGATGAAGAAGAGCTGCAACAGAAGCGGCGTGCCGCGGAAGAGCCAGATGATGAACCAGCAGAGCGTCGAAAAGGGCTTAAACCGGCTGATGCGTCCCAAGGCGATCAAAAGCCCACCCAGGGGAGAGATCAGCATGGTGCAGAACACCAGGGTGATGGTCATCACCGCGCCCTTCAAAAGGTTCGGAAGAAAGCGCAGGCAGTCCTCCCAGAACACGACGTAACGCGGCTTCTGCTCCTTCTGGACCGAGGCCAGGAAGTTCAAGGCCTCGCTGTTGTCGGGGTAGACCGCGAGCACCTCCTTGGTGCTTGCCGTGGCGGCCGAAAAATCCTTCAGGGCGAACTGCAGTCGGGCGATCTGCATCCGGCTGCGCACGAAGGCGCCGCTGTCGTCACTTTTGGAGAAGGGAACCTTCTTGAGAACCGTGATGGCGGAGGGGAGGTCGCCTCGCGCCATGGCGTCGTTGGCGTCCTGGAAGATCTGGTCGGTATCTTCGGCGCGGGAGAGCGGGGCTAACAGGAAGAGCAAGCAAGAAAAAAGCAGGATCGTTCGGATGACCCTGCCGCACAGGACTTTCATCGGCATACCTGATTCTTTATCCGCGCCACGTGTGGGGCAGCGCGTCAGTCGACTCCCCCTCCCGGCGAGGGAGGGGGAGCAAGGGAACAAAAGAAGCGATTACTTCCACTTCTTCGGGTTGGTGATGTCCTCGCCGAACCACTTCTTGGAGATCTTGCCCATGGTCCCGTCCTTCACCATGGCGTCGAGCTGCTTCTGCACTGCCTGGCGCAGTTCCACGTCGTCCTTGCGGAAGGCGACCCCGAACGGCTCCTTGGTGATGTTGCCCGGGAGGATCATGAACTTGCCGGGGCGCTTGGCGATGAAGTCGCGGCCGGTGGCATCGTCGATCACCACGGAGTCGATACGTTTGGACTCGAGGTCGAGCAGCGCCTTCGGGTTGTCCTCGTACTCGCGGACTTCAACCGGAGCTGCCGGCAACTTCTTGACGGCTTCCACGGCGGAGGAGCCCTTCTGCACGCCGATCTTGGCGTTTTTCAGGTCAGCCAGTTTCTTGAACTGCTTCTCGCCGAAACGGACCACGGCAACCTGGCCGTCCATCTTGTACGGCTTGGTGAAGGCGACCTCTTTCTTGCGCTCGTCGGTGATGGTCATGCCGTTCCAGATGCAGTCGAATTTCTTGGAGTTAAGGGAGTGGATGACACCGTCCCAGGCGGTCGGCTGCCATTTGATCTTGATTCCCAGGCGCTTACCGACTTCCTCGGCTGCGTCGATGTCGAAGCCGACCAGTTCGCCCTTGTCGGTACGGTAACCCATGGGGGGGAAGGCGTCATCGAGGCCGATGGTAAGAACGCCCTGGGACTTGACCCGCTTGAACGAACCGTCGCCGGCCGCGAAGGCCGAAACGGCACAGGCAATCAATAACAGGCAGGAAAACAGACCGACAATCTTTTTCACGGTGAACACTCCTTTTCATTCTATAGTAGTGTGCTGCCAAGGTTTTTTGATGACGATAAACGGTCGTTTGGACCGGCGGATTATAGCCCTATCTGGTGATAGCGTCAACCGTATAAATACAAGGGGAAACGGTTCTGTAACAGGATGAGCCGAGACTGCTATCTCGGCAGAATCCTTAAGGCAAAGCGCCCTCACCGTATACATCCTTGCCCGGTTTGTGACAACTGGGTATACTTCGCTCATAAGCAGTCAAGTGTCTGGAAAGTAACGGGACGTGACATGGTCTGTAAGAAAATTTTCATCGCAGCAACCGGTCAGCATTGCGGAAAGACGACAATCAGTCTTTCGCTTATGCATTTGGCAAAGAAGAAGTATGCCAGGGTCGGCTTCATCAAACCGATCGGCCCCAAGCTCTTCATGCTGGACGGCGTGGAGATGGACATGGACGCCGCGCTCATCGCCTCGATCTACGGTCTCGAGGACGACCGCGCCTTGATGTCCCCGGTGGTCATCGGCCGCGGCTATACCAAGAAGTTTCTCGCAGGCGAGATCCCGCAGTCTGCCCCCCTGGAGAACATCACCAGGGCCTGCCGCGAGCTGGAGGCCAGGAACGACTTTCTGATCATCGAGGGGTCCGGTCATGGCGGGGTAGGTTCGGTGATCGGCATCAACAACGCCCAGATCGCCAAGGCACTGAACGCTCCGGTCATCATGGTGGCCAGCGGCGGCGTGGGAAGCGTCATCGACGCGGTGCAGCTGAACCTCCCCCTGTTCAAGCAGGAAGGGGCCGACGTGAAGATGGTCCTGGTGAACAAGCTCATCCCCGAGTTGCGCCAGGAGACCCTGGGGTACTTGGACAAGTTCTTCGCGGGGCGCTCCCAGCTGGTGGCGGGCGCCTTCGACTACTCGCGCACGCTGGCCAACCCGACCCTGGCCGACCTCTCCAACCTGTTGAAGCTCCCCTTGCACGGCGACCAGCACGCCCGCAGCAGGATCATCCACAACATCCAGCTCGGCGCAGCCTCCTCGCAGCGGGTCATCGACACCCTGCAGGACTCCACCCTGCTCATCACCACCAGTTCGCGCGACGAGCTGATCGTGACCGCCTCGGCACTCTACAACATCCCGGCCTACCGCAAGAAGCTCGCGGGGCTGGTTATTCCGGGGCACCAGCAGGTCTCGGCCATCAGCCAGAAGATCCTTGACGACAGCAACATCCCGTACATCAAGGTGGAACGGACCACCGCCGAAGTCTTCACCACCTTGAAGGAGCACGTCTCGAAGATCACCGCAGAGGATCACGAGAAGATCGACCTCATCAAGAACACCGCCGAGAAGGTGCTCAACTTCGAGACCATCGACTCGCTCGCCTCGCACCAGCGCAGGCTGCGCCTGAAGGTCGCCTAACGGGACATCTGAACAGCAAAAAGAGGCCCTTTCCCAATCTGGGGAAGGGCCTTTCTCATTTCCGTTCCCTACACATCCCCCCTGAAAAACGCACCCTTGAATTTCAGGAGGCCAATGTCCTGATTTGCCCCAAGCACCGCAGGTGACCTCAGGTCCCCCCCTTTGAAAAAGGGGGATTCGCCTTTAGCGTTGCCACTTATTCCGAAGTGGTCCGGACAGCCTGGCGCAACAAAAAAGAGGAGCGGCCGACCAGCCCGCTCCTCTCCCGTATCCAGTCTCCTTGCCGGCTACCTTCCGAAGATCTCTTCGAGCGCAAGGTAGATGCCGTACGGCGTCGACTCCACCACCCGTACCGGTTTTCCCAGGTCGCGCGCCAGGTCCTCCAGGGTGATATCGTCCAGGAACATCCCCTCCCCTTCCTTGATCATCACGTCCGGCACCAGCACCTCCTCGCCCAGCTCTACCCCCTGCAGGGCCGCCAGGATATCCCGCCCCGAAACCAAACCGGTCACCGTGACCCCGCCGCCAAAGAGGCGGTTACGCACCGCAACAGGTGCGGCGCTGATTCCGGTCGTCTCGGAGAGGCGATCGAGGAAAGCGGCCAGGTAGCGGTAGGGGGATTCGCCGGTCACCACGGTCACCCTCCCCTGCCCCAGGTGTTCCGCGTCCTGGAGTACCTCCTCGGCCTGGGAGAGAAACAGCGGGATCATCCCGACGCCGTTTTCGATCTGCGGCAGGTCGCCGTAACTCTCCAGCGGCGGGAAGGGGTGGCGGGCCTTCAGGTAGAACTCGTCGGCCAGGAAGAGGAACGGCTCGCCGAGCTTTTCGGCCAGCGCCAGCGCCTTCCCTTCCCACTCGGTGACGAACCCGGCGGCGAACTCGCGGTCCACCGGACGCAGGGCCGGAAGCTTGCTGCGGTGCCCGGTAAGTCCCACCGGAACCACGGCGAGCGAGGCAACCGCGGGGTACATGGCGGCCAGGTCCTCGACGGTCCGGGCAAAGATCGCGCCGTCGTTGAGCCCCGGGCAGAGCACCACCTGGGTGTGCATGACGATGCGCGCCTCGGCAAGCTCCCGCATCACCTCGAGGATCGGGAGGATCCCCTGCTTCACGAGCAGCTCCTCGCGGACCTTCGGATCGGTGGCGTGGACCGAGATGTAGAGGGGGGAGAGCCGCTGTTCCTTGATCCGCTTCAGGTCCCCCTTCTTGATGTTGGCAAGGGTCACGTAGTTGCCGTAGAGAAAGGAGAGCCGGTAGTCCTCGTCTTTCACGTAGAGCGGCTTGCGCAGCCCCTTGGGAAGCTGGTGCACGAAGCAGAACACGCACTTGTTGCCGCAGCGCGCGGGCGCGGGCGCGGGAAAGGTGAGTCCCAGGGGCTCCCCCTCGTCCCGCTCCACCTCGAGCTCCCACAACTCGCCGTCCGGCTTTTCCACCTCAAGGATGAGCAGATCCTCCGAGGTGAAGTAGTTGTAGTCGATCACGTCCCGCAACACGTTGCCGTTCACCGAGATCAGCCGGTCTCCCGGCTCGATCTCCAGTTCCTCGGCGATGCTTCCCGGCATGATACTTTCTATGATAAGTCCCGCCATCAGAGATTCTCCCTTGGTTCCCGGAGCAGGGGCGTCCGGGGTTGCACGCACCTCGTGCCTTTGCTGCCTCCGGCGTACCGTGCCGCGCCCCGGGGGGAGCGCTCGCCTTGAGAGACAGCGGTCAGTCCAGCCTTACCCGGGGAGCTACCAGATCTACAGAAGTGGGGTCCGCGCTTGAGGTGGAAAGAAAGGCAGCCGGTCCGAGCAGGACCGGCTGTTAGGGGAGGCGACATGGTTGCGTGTTTCATGATCTTTGCGTGCCTGACGGCCTGAAGAAGGCACTCAACCCTGCAAAACTGTGTTAAACGCTACTGGTGGAGACGGAAGACACCGTCCACGGAGGTAATGCTGCAGATTGCGTGCTTATAAATCAGGATGTCACCGTGGACTTCCATCAGGACGGAGAAGTTGTCGAACGACTTGATATGCCCTTCCAGCTTCTCCCCGGACATAAGCTGCACCAAGACCTTCACCCGCTCTTTGCGGGACTGATTGAGGTACTGGTCCTGGATGTTAAAAGGCGTTTTCGGCATAATTCCGCTCCTTTACCCAAAAAATTCAATCACATGTTCCTGGATAGTAGCAAAACTTTCAGGATATTCAAGCCAATAAATATCATTTTCCCTACTAAACCAGGTCATCTGGCGCTTGGCATAGCGCCTGGTGTCCCGTTTGATGAGCTCAACAGCCTCATCCAGTGCCAGTTCTCCGACCAGATGTGCGGCGATCTCCTTGTAACCGATAGAGCGCAATGCCTTGAGCTCGCGCGAATAACCTGCCGTCAAGAGCCCGGCCACCTCGGCGACCAGCCCGTCGCGCAGCATCTGATCCACCCGCAGGTTGAGGCGGCGGTAGAGTTCCTCCCGTTCGACCCGGATGGCGATCTTCATACTCTCGTAGTGACGCTCGGCAAAGCCGTGCTCTGAGCGGAAGGCGGAGATGGGGCGGCCGGTCTGGGCGAAGACCTCCAGCGCCCGGACGATGCGCACCCGGTCGTTTGGGTGCAGGCGCGCCGCGGTCTCGGGATCCACCTCTCCCAGCTGCTGCAAAAGCTCCTCCCCCGAGCGCCCCTCGAACTGCCGGCGCAGCACGGGATCTCCTTCCGGCGAATCCACCAGTCCTTCAAGGAGCGCCCGGATGTAGAGCCCGGTGCCGCCGACCACGATCACCTTCCGGCCGCGGCGCTGGATATCCTCGATGACCGCAGCCGCCTCGCGTCGGAAGTCGGAGGCGCTGAAGTTCGCCTCCGGGGAGACGAAACTCACCAGGTGGTGCGGCACCCGGGCCAACTCCTCCGCCGACGGCTTGGCGGTACCGATGTCGAGCCCGCGGTAGATCTGCATCGAATCGGCGTTCACGATCTCGGCGCCGACAGACTCGGCAAGCCGGAGCGCAAGCGCGCTCTTCCCCGATCCGGTGGGGCCGGCCACTACCAGCAGTTTGATCTTCTCCAGGGCCATTGCGCTAACCTAGATCCGCTTGAACATCTTCTCGATCTCGCCCAGGGAAAGCCTTTGCATCACCGGGCGGCCGTGGGGGCAGTTGCTGGAGAAGTCGGTGCGGTCCATCTGGGAAAAGAGCGCCGCGATCTCCTGCTGACTCAGGGTGCGCCTGCCCCGCACCACGCTGTGGCAGGCGATCCGCGCCAGGATGTCCTCGTGAACGTCGGTGAAGGTGCGGCTTCTCCCGAGGCTTGCGAGTTCCTCGAGGATGTCGCGGATGGTGCGCAGGTACTCGGTCCCCGCCAGGATCTGCGGCACCCCCTTCAAGAGCCAGGTGTTGCCGCCGAACTCCTCCAGGAGAAAGCCGAGCCGGGTCATCTCGTCGAGGTTTTCCATGAGGGCGGCCGCCTCTTTGAAGGAGAGCTCCAGGGTCTCCGGGAAGAGGAGCCCCTGGCTGTCCACCTGCTGGCCGGCGAACTCGGACTTCAGCCTCTCGAAGGCCACCCGCTCGTGGGCCGCATGCTGGTCGATGAGGATGAGATCCGTCCCCTGCTGGCAGAGGATGTACGAGGCGTTGAACTGCCCGATCACCGACAGCGAGGAGAAGTAGCCCAGCAGGTCGGTTTCGGCGTCTGCTGCGGGGGGCGCCTCCGTCGGCGGAGCCGGGTAAGCGCCCGGGGCCACCGGGGTGGCAGGGGCAGGAGAAGGCGCGAGCTCACGGGCAGGCGGGGCGGCGGTTGGAGAAGGCTCGGCCGGTGCCTGGAAATAGGAGCGTAGCGGCGGCTGGGGGCGCGGCGTGAAATCGACCAAAAGCTCGCGCACCTCGGCGACCCGCGCCGCGCTCGCCTGCGAGGGGGAGGACGCAGGGCCGTAGAGAGCCGGCTCAGCGCCACCTGTCGAGGCTGCGCCGACCGCGGCAGGCAGCGCTTCTGCGGGCGCGGTGGGTCTCGCCGAGGGAGCCGAGACCGGCGCGGCCGCAGCAGAGGTAGACGGACGGGGTGCCGGTGCGGCGGCGCGCTGCTGGTCCCTCTTGAGCCAGGGGGTCTCGCGCAGCACCTTTTCCACCGCCTCCTGGATCGCGTCGTGGACCCGCCCCTGCTCCCGGAAGCGGACCTCGTGCTTGGTCGGGTGCACGTTGACGTCCACCTCGCCGGGTGGGATCTCGATGAAAACGGCGACCACCGGGTAGCGGCCGCGCTCCAGGAAGTTGCGGTAGGCCTGCAGGATGGCGTGGTGCACCACCTTGTCCCTGATGAAGCGGCCGTTTATGTAGGTGTAGAGGTGGCTCGACGCGCTGCGGCTGCACTCGGGTGCCGCCACCAGCCCGGTCACCTTGAGTCCCGCCGGGTCTTGGTAGCTTACGGGGTAGAGCGAGGCGGCGATGGGGCGGCCGAGCAGGGTCGCCACCCGTTCCTTGAGGTCGGCGTCGAGGGCGCGGAACACGGTCCGCCCGTCGTTCACGTAGGTGAAACGCACGTCCGGGCGTGAGATGGCGAGCCGGGTGAGCAGCTCCCCCACATGCCCCCCCTCGGTCTCCGGGCTCTTCATGAACTTGAGCCGGGCGGGGGTGTTGAAGAAGAGGTTGCGCACCGCTATCACGGTGCCGGCGGCCATGCCGCAGCTCTTCACCTCCTTGATGCGCCCCCCTTCGGCGTAGATCTCGGTCCCTTCCACCGACTCCGCGGGGCGGGTCGAGATGGTGAGGCGCGAGACCGAGGCGATGGAGGGGAGTGCTTCGCCGCGAAAGCCCAGCGTTGAGAGGGAGAAGAGGTCGGCGTCGCAGGCGATCTTGCTGGTGGCGTGCCGCTCCAGCGCCAGGAGGGCGTCCTCCTTGGACATGCCGCAGCCGGTGTCGGTGATCCTGATGAGCTTTCTGCCGCCGGATTCGATCTCCACCACCACTTCACGCGAGCCGGCGTCGAGCGCGTTCTCCACCAGCTCCTTGGCCACCGAGGCAGGGCGCTCCACCACCTCGCCGGCAGCGATCTTGTTGGTCAGGTTTTCGGGGAGTATCCGGATCGTAGTTGCCAAGGGAACCTCGCAAGGGTGCAGTAAAAAGGGTTCCAAGATACCCCAAGCATCTGCGGTTTGTAAATCCCAAAGCGGACCGCAGGGGGCGATTGCAGGCGGGGTAAACGATGCTATAACTTGCAGGATGAAAATATTCTCACTATCTATCATTTTCCTCGTTGCAACCCTGTGCCTGAGCCCGCCCCCCGCCCTGGCGAAACGGCACCCGGGGGGCGCTAAGGCCGGAAACGGCAGCTCCTACCTGGTGCTCATCAACGGCAAAACCTTCCGCGAGCAAAACGCCGACCTGCGCCGCCCGCCGGCGAGCCTCACCAAGATCATGACCGCACTCATCATCCTCGAGCGTGCCCGCCTGGACGACGTGGTGACGGTGAGCCGCGCCGCTGCCGGAGAAACGGGAAGCCGGGTCGGGGTGCGCCGCGGCGAGCGTTTCAGGGTGCGCGATCTGCTGGCCGCCTCGCTGATCGCCTCGGCCAACGACGCCACCCGCGCCCTGGCAGACCATGTTGCCGGGAGCCAGCCGGCCTTCGTGCAGCTGATGAACGAGCGGGCACACGCCCTGGGGCTCGGCGACACCCGGTTCAGCAACGTGTGTGGGCATGACCAGAAGGGGCTTTACACGACGGCTCGGGATCTGGTAATCCTCACGGAACGGGCGCTGCGCCTCCCGGCCTTCGCCGACCTGGTGGCGCAGCGCTCCATGCGCATCCAGACGGCTACCGGAAGGCGTACCATCGCCTTTCACAACGTAAACCGCCTGATCGGCCGCTACGCGGGAGCCCGGGGGGTGAAGACCGGAACCACCCCCAATGCCGGTCAGTGCCTGGTGGCCGTAGCCGAGCGGGACAACATCCGGGTATTCCTGGTTTTGATGCACTCACGAAAGCGCTGGCAGCTGGCACCGGCACTCCTTGATGCCGGTTTCGCCCGGGCGCGCGCGGAGAATCTTCAAGTGGTAGGAAGGAGGGAGAACGATGCGGCAGCACCGTAAGGAACTGTGGTTCGAGATCAAGAAGCGGCGCGGTTTTGTGAACATCACCAGGGACCTGCAACAGGCTATCAACGAAAGCGGCATCCGCGAGGGGCTTTTGCTCTGCAACGCGATGCACATCACGGCGAGCGTCTTCATAAACGACGACGAGTCCGGGCTGCACCAGGATTTCGAAGTGTGGCTGGAGGGCCTTGCACCCGAGAAGCCCTACTCGCGCTACCGCCACAACAACACCGGCGAGGACAACGGCGATGCGCACCTGAAGCGGACCATCATGGGACGCGAGGTCGTGGTGGCCGTAACCAACGGGAAGCTCGATCTGGGCCCCTGGGAGCAGGTCTTTTACGGCGAATTCGACGGGATGCGTCGCAAGCGCGTCCTGATCAAGATCATCGGGGAGTAATCCGTTTCTCCTCCCCCCCGCCTGGCTCATCTGCAGCACCTGCACCTCACACGCACAATCTGGCACAACTCTCCGGCGGCCCCCTTTGCGGGCGGCCGCCTGATCCGGGAGGTTGCCATGCCCCGCCGACTCTGGTTGTTGCTGCTTCTGGCCGGCACTCTCGCTCCCCGGGCGTTTGGTGCCGAACTCACCTGTCCGCAGGTCGCCCTGCCGGCGGCCGAGGCGGAGCTTGCCCGGCTGCGCCGCGCGGTCAATCACCACAACGAGCTCTACTACCAGGCGCTGGCCCCCGAGCTCAGCGACAGCGAGTTCGACGCGCTTGCCGCGGAGTTGCGGCGCTGGGAGCGCTGTTTTCCGGGCCTCGCCTCATCCAAATCTCCGGAGAGGTCGGTCGGCTCCGACCTTGCCGCCGGCGCGGTCCTCATCGCGCATCCCCGCCCCATGCTGAGCCTCAATTCGGCGGCCGGTCCGCAGGGCGTCGAGGAGCTCTGGCGCCGGATAGCCGCAGCTGGAGCCCCCCCGCGGCTCGTGCTGGTCCAGCCCAAGGTGGACGGGGTGCCGGTCGAACTTATTTATCGCGAGGGGAAGCTCGTATCGGCGGCCACCCGCGGTGACGGCAGGTTCGGCGAGGAGGTGACCGATCGGGTGCGCGAGATCCCCGGGGTCCCGCTGGTCCTCAGCGGTGCCGCTCCCGGGTTCGTCGTGGTGCGCGGCGAGGTGTACGCCGAACGCAGCCGGTTTGCGGCCCTGCGCGGGCGCAGCAAAGCCCCCTACGCGACGGCGCGCCACTTGGCGGCGGCGACTCTCAAGGCGAAGCATGCCGCGCCGGAGCAGGTGAACGCGCTGCGCCTGTTCCCGTTCGAGCTGGTGCAGACCGACCCCGATCTGGGCCTTTGCTGCGACCGGCTGGCCCTGGAGAGGATGGCCGGGTGGGGCTTCCCGGTTCACGGCGCGCACCTCCGCACAGCGACGAAGCCAGAGGAAGTATCGGCCCTTTACCGGGAGTACCTCGAGGGGCGGGAGAGGCTCCCCTTTGCGGCGGACGGGATCGTCGTGAAGTTGGACGACCTGGCCTTGCGCGCCAAGCTGGGAGTGGGAAGCAGGGCACCCAACTGGGCAGCAGCCTGGAAGTTCCCGCCCCAGCGTGCCGTTTCAGAGGTGCTGGCAGTCGAGTGGCAGACAGGGCGTTCCGGGCGGCAGACCCCGGTGCTCCGGGTTGCCCCGGTATCCCTGGGAGGAGTGGAGGTGAACCACGTTTCGCTGCACACCCCGGGGATACTCGAAACGCTGGGGGTACGCGTTGGCGACCTGGTGGAAATCGTCCTGGCGGGGGATGTGATTCCGGAAGTCAGTGCCGTGGTCGGCAAAGGGGCTTTAGCGGCGGCGAGCACTCCTCCGCAGCCGCCAGCTCCTGACGGGTGTTATCACGACGGGCCCGGCTGCAGGGCGCAGTTCCTCTCCCGGGCCCGTTACTTTACCTCGAGGCGGACCGGCCTGGGAATCGCCGGTCTCGGCGCCGGGCGGCTGCAACAGCTGGTCGAGGCGGGGCTGGTAAAGGATCTCCCCTCCCTGCTCCAGCTCGAGGTCAGGGACCTTGCCAAGGTCCCGGGTTTGGGACCCCGCTCGGCCGAGAGGGTCGTGGCGGCCCTGGCGCGGGGCAGGCGTCCCGGACAATTTCGCCTGCTGCAGGCACTGGGGATCGCTGGCGTCGGTCCGGCCTCGGTGCGGGGCCTGGCCCGAAATTATCGGTCGGTAGGGGAGCTTGTCGAAGGAGTCGGCGAGGGGGGCGGCCCGGCCGCGCTGCGGGTGCGCAGCTTTTTCGCCACGCCCCAAGGAGCTGAGCTGTTTCTGAGGTTTCGAGAACTGGGCTGCTGGTAAAGAAAGGAGCGCGGCTTAGGCGACGCAGCGCAGCACGACCACTGTGATGTCGTCGGGCTGGGGATCCGGCATTCCGGTCAGCCCCACCAGCCGGTCCACCATCTCCTGGGCGCTGTGCAGGCCGGCGAGGTTACGGGCGAGGATCTTGTTGGTGAGTTCCAGCAGGGGATTTGCATCGATGAGGCCGTCGCTGAAGAGCACCAGGACGTCCCCTTTTGCGAACTGGACCGTCCCCTCCTGGTACACCTGCCCGCTCTGGACCCCCACCGGCAACCCCCGCGGCGAGAGCGTCTCGACGCTTCCGTCGGCACGGCGCACGAAGACGTAGCCGTGACCGCAATCGACGAAGGTGAGGGTACGGCGCGCGGCGTCCAGCTGGCCGTGGAACAGGGTCACGAAACTTTCCGAGTTCTCAAGGTCGGGGAGCAGCGAGTTCTCGGCCAGGTGCAGCGCCTGCCCCGGGCTGTTGTACAGGGTCACCGCGTGCAGCGCGGCGCGGGCGGTGGCCATCAGCATGGCGGCGGCCATCCCCTTCCCCATGACATCGCCCAGGGCGATGTTGAACAGCGTGGAGGAGACCTCCTGCCAGTCGTAAAAATCCCCACCAACCTGTTTGGCCGGCAGGCAGCGGGCCACCAGTTCGAATCCCGGGATGCTCGGATAACTGCGCGGCAGCAGCTTGGCCTGGATCTCGGCCGCGTAGTGCAGCTCGAGCTGCAGCTGGTAGTGCCGCATCTCGCTCTCCCTCAAGGCCGCCGCCGCTTTCTTGCGTTCGCTGATGTCCCGGCAGATCCCGATGTTGCCGGTCGGGACCCCGAAGCGGTCCAGGCGCTTCAGGGCGTAGATCTCGCCGTCGAAGATCTCCCCGTTTTTGCGCTTGAACTTCACCTCCATGAGTCTTCCTTCCACGGAACCGGCGACGTCGAACACGTCGCGCCCCAGGCTCTCGAACTCCTGCTCGTCGGCGTAGAGTATACCGGCGCTGCGGTCCACAACCTCCTCGACCTCATAGCCAAAGGTCTCCCGCAGGGCAGGCTGGTTCACGTGCAGGATCCTGCGCCCCTGGTCGGCCACCACGATCACGTCCCGGATGCTGCTGAACAGGTTGCGGTAATCCTCGGCGCGCTTCTCGATCTCCGCGTAGGCACGCTCCAGGGCCTGCTCGGTCCTGCGCTGCTTGGCGTGCTCCTTGGCCTCGGTCAGGGCGCGCTGCACCGCCGGCGCCAGGCGCGACAGGCGGCTCTTCAGCACGTAGTCGGTGGCACCGCTTTTCAGCGACTCGATCGCCGCCTCCTCCCCCAGTTTCCCCGACACGAAGACAAAGGGGAGGTCCGGGTGCAGGGCCCGCACCAGGCCGAGCGCGCTCATGCCATCGAAACTGGGGAGGGCGAAGTCCGCCAGAATGAGGTCGATCCCGCCGCGCTCGATCGCCACCTGGAACTCTTCGCGCCGGGACACCACCTGAACTTCGCACTCGATCCCCTCGGAAACCAGCGTCATCTGCACCAGTTCGGCGTCCATGGGATCGTCTTCCAGATGAAGAATGCGCAGGCTCCTGCTCATTGCGCGGCACCCTTACCGGTCGGCGGCGGCTCGTTCACGATGGCCCAGAAGGCACCGACCTCCCGCACGGCGTTGATGAACTCCGAGAAGTTGACCGGTTTAACTACGTAGGCGTTGACGCCGAGCCGGTAGCTCTCCACCAGGTCGCTCTCCTCCCGGGATGAGGTCAGCACCACCACCGGGAGGTACTTCAGCTTGTCGTCGGACTTGATGATGCGCAGCACCTCAAGGCCGTCCACCTTGGGCAGTTTGAGATCCAACAGGATGACCGCGAGGTTCCCATCCTCCCGCGCGGCATAGGCTCCGCGCTGGAACAGGTAATCGAGAGCCTCGGCACCGTCGGTCACCCGGTCGACCTCGTTGGCCAGGTTGTGCTCGGAAAGCGCCTCCAGGGTCAGTTCAGCATCGTTGGCATTATCCTCCACCAGCAGAATCCGTTTCAGTTTCATGGTGCGATCTCCTCTTGCCATGGGAGCCAGAACAGGCGGGGTGTTCCCTCCCCAAATACCGATGGGGCCCAGGCTCCGGGCTGCGTACCCCGGGATGATCGGTAAAACTCAGGCGACCGAAGTCGGACCCCGTGAAATCCCTGAACAGCGCCCAAACCAGGGAAGCCTGTTTAGCGAGGGCAGGGTCCGTAACGACACGATCGAAGTCTGCAGGGCGATGCGCCACCCTGCCCTGCCGTCGGTCAGGGGCCTTCGGCGAGTTCCCCGGATGGCGGGTATGCGTCTGGCGCGTCCTGAGCCCTCCCCTTTGCCGTACCCTTGCAGTTTATCATACCTGCGAAACGCTTTGACAGAAGCAGCAGAGGCACTCGGAGAGTATGCCACTGTCAGCAGAGCCGGCAACAGGCAGAAATGGCAGACGCTCAAGTCAGGGATGCACGTTATGAGAAAACGCAAAGATCATCTGAAGGTGAGACATCGATACCGGAGAGAGCGAAGTACTGTTTAGGGGGAGTTGGCGTTAAGCGGGATTGGTGGCCCAGTGTGCGGCGGTTTCTCCAGGTGCTCTTTGGGGACAAAGGCAACCCGGTCACCGCTTCTGATGCAGTGGTCCAGGCGAAAGCCCTGATGGTTCACCAGCACTGCCTCGATTCTTTCCAGGGGCAGTCCGAGATCGCGTGCCAGTACGCTGGCCGCAAATCCGCAGGGTGGGATGGCTACTTCGACCGTGGCGGCGAGACCGCGCTGCATCCTGAGCAGGCGTAAATCGCCCAGCATCTGAACCGTGGCAGTTCCTTTGGCAAGCATAGGCAGCTCCTGTGCTGACAGGGGATAACACAATTAAAGCACACCCAATGATATTTCACACTTTATATTTGTCAAATTCAGTTTTAAGGTATCGGTTCAAAGAGAAGACATCCGGCGAAATCTCTGGTATAGATAACGGGATCAGCTACCAAAGCATGCTAAGGAGTCGCAATGAGAAGAAGCGTAGCGTTAACCGTCGCAGTGACATTCCTCACCCTCAGCTCCGCCTGGGCTCTGTGGGAGGCCCCGGCAAAGACGAGCGGTTCCAAACTCGGAGCCGTAACCGGTGGCGAGTTCAAACAGGCACACGAGGTGATCAACAAGAAGTGTGTTACCTGCCACACGGAGGACCGCATCAGCGCGGCCTTCCTGTCGGGCAAGAACATGGCGAAAATCCAGCAGGAAATGGAGAAGAAGGGCGCCAAGCTTGATCCCAAGGAGCGCGAGGTCCTGGGCATTTTCTGGAAGCAGACCCCGCTGAAACCGGCCAAGAAGCCTGTCCAGTAGGAGCCTCAATGCACGGGCCTCCGTTCGGCCAGGCAGCGCCAACCCTTGAGGCTTTTCAGGATCACCCACAGGTAGGTCAGCAGTACCAACGTAGGACCCGTGCGGTTGTAAAAGGTAAGCGGCACCGCTGCCAGGAACAGGGGCAAGGTTTTCCAGAACAACCTGATCTGGTAGGTGTAGTGGCTCTCCAGCCACTCCTCGGTGCCGCTGTTCCGATAGCTGTAGGCAGCGATCGCTCCCATGACCATGGTGATCCCGTAGAGAAAGGCCGTAGCATAGCAGCCGTAGACCAGGGCAGGAAGCCTGGTCTCCACACGATCCAGCGTGCGTTTCAGCCGGGCGCGATGGGCCGTGAAAGCCGCTACCCGGAGCTGCTCGACGGCACCGCCACTCACGCTGAACCTGATGGTATCCCCGACTGCCGGCTCGCCCCCCTTCCGCCAGACAGCGGTGGTGAGCCGGTAACATTTCCCATCGCTCCCCCTAACGACCCCTTCTCCGGCTGAAAGCCCGACGATGATCCCTTTCATGCCGCCTCCCGCAGAGAACTCGGTGTCTTGGCAGACTCGCTTTCCGTACGGCAACCCGCCACGGGTCAGCGCGCTCCCTGCATCTTCCCCAGCTCATCAGATAATGCCAGCGTGACATCTAACGGTACTCCCCTCTTCTCCTCGATCACCCGCACCACCTTTCCAAAGTCGACCCGTGTCAGCAGCCTCTTCCGGGCCAACAGCCGCAAGGCATCGCCGACGGAGATCGTCCCTGCCACCGGCGGGTGCGCCTCCAGCAGGATCCGGTTCCCGATCCGGCAGGCCTTTACCGGCTCGTCGATGATACGGACCGTTGTCCCCGGCGCAACCAGCCTGAACAGCGTGACGATGTCTTCAGGGTACAGCCGCAAACAGCCGTGACTGGTTCTCCTGCCGATCCCATAGGGGCGGTTGGTGCCGTGGATCAGCAGGTCATTTCGAGACAGGCGCAAGGCGTGGCTCCCGAGGGGGTTCTCAGGGCCCGGAGGCACAACTGCACTCCCGTAACGATTCTCAGCGCGGATGGATGCCGGCACGTGCCATACCGGATGAACGATCTTCTCGATCACGGTGTAGTCACCGGCAGGGGTGGTGCGCCCCTGTTCGCCGATACCCAGCGGAAAGGTTCGAACCCGTGCGTTTGTAGAGCGGGGAAAGAAATACAGACGAAACTCGGGGATGTTGATGACGATGGCAGGCCTGCCCTGTACAAGTGGAAGAATAAACGACGTTGGGAGCGTGACGCTGGTGCCGTTACCTGGGACCCATGGATCGATCCCGGGGTTTGCCGCGACCAGACTGTTAAAGCCGAGGTCGAACCTCCTGGCTATTTCCACCAGAGACTCGCCTCCTTTTACCCGATACCTTTGCAGGCTGCCGATCTGGACGGTCCGGCTCCCTGGGGCATTTGCTGCGGCACGAATCTCTGCACCACCCGGACACAGCAAAAGGGCGACGGCGGTCAGGACGGCCAAAAGTGAAAGGCGTCTCGCGAAAAGGGGCATGGGGTAATCTGCGCAAGCTGGTCAGCGCTGCCTGTGCCTACTTGCGCTGGCCCAGTTCGAAGGCCTTGGTGGCGCGTTTGGCTGCAGCCTCCGTGGCGGCGGCCGAAGCCGCGGCTCCCCTCGCTGCGGCGTCTGCTCTGTCGGCACTTTCTGCTGCCCGACGGGCCTGGTCGGCGCTCCCGGTGAGCAAGACGCGATCGGCCGGGCTCAAGTCCAGGATTTTAGGAAGGGTTGTGACCTGGCTTTGCAGTGCGTTCAACTGCGCTTCCAGCCGGTTAGCGCGGGCCTCTGCAGCGGCGGTCCGGGCATCGAGATTCTTTTCCCTGTTTTCCAGAATGTCGATGCGGCAGGATACCGGATCAAGCTGCTGGCTGACATAGCTCTTTGTGGCACATCCCGACAGACCGACGGCCAAAAATATCGCTGCTAGCATGGTAGTTTTCATTTCATCACCTCGTTCCCCGCGTGGTTTCACTTTAATGGAATTAAAACCACCCAATAGTACCAATCCACCCTCCCCTTTGCAATCCCGTCAATAATCGGCGACTTCCCTTTCCCATGGACACGAACGCTGCTGAGATCTGGGCACACCCCCAACTCTTCCAGGTGAAACCAAACACTTTGGCAAAAGTGGCAGGCGCTCCCCCGGAAAGCTTCGCAGAGAATGGGCAACATTTCGGCTCGCACGGCCTATGACTGGGAACAGCATAAAAACGATAGTTTCTCCTGGTGGATCCGGCTCATGAAGAGCATGCTCGGCTCATGACGTCGTGAGGGTGGATCACTTCCGCGGCTGGGTTGCCTGCTGGGAGGTCCCGGCGGAAGACCAGAACGCACTGAAGGGTGCCTGGAGAGAGATGCCTTTCTACGACTACATGAACCGTCTTATTAAACACCTGCCGAGCCTGCCGATTTTTGCCGAAAACCTAGGCCTCATTACCCCGATGTCAGAGAGGCTATGGGGAAGTGCCACATTCCGGGTATAAAGATGCTGCTCTTTGGGTTCGCTAAGGAGATGCGCGATAACGAGTTTCTGCTGCACAACCATGTAGAGAATAGTGTCGTCTATACCGGCACTCACGACACCAACACCATCGTCGGTTGGTTTCAAAGAGAGGACAATCAAGACGACAAGGAATTGCTCTTTAGGTACCTGGGCCGAAACGTTACCGAGGAGGTGAATTGGATGGAAAACGTGAAAAGCCCCACCGTGTGTACGGTGGGGCTTTTCAATTAAATTCCCTGCGGCGACCTACTCTCCCACACAGTTACCCGTGCAGTACCATCGGCCCAGAGAGGCTTAACTTCTGTGTTCGGGATGGGAACA
>NZ_BLXX01000021.1 GCF_014193515.1 Geomonas silvestris
CGTCTCCAAGACTTGGTGCAGAGCGATCCCGGGGTGGAGGCTAGCCCTAAACCAGTTCTCGATCATTTACGAAGGTAGAATGCCCGTTATGTAGCCGATAGGACATTTACACAAAATCCTTTACACCCCCTCAACCGCTCTTGAGTAGCACACAATCGCTCTATGGTGGCACGCAACCGCTCTTGAGTGGCACGCAACCGCTCTTTGGTGACACGCAACCGCTCTTTAGTGACACGCAACCGCTCTTGAGTGGCACACAATTGCTCTTTGGTGACACGCAACCGCTTTTGAGAAGCTCCCAACCGCTCTTGAGAAGCTCTCAACAACGCTTGCGGGCTGGTAATCCATTGCTTACGGCCTGTTGCCTCCGGTCGCGCCGCAGCCAGCGAGTGCTCCCAAGGTGCGGTGCACTCCGTCTGCCAGGCTCTTGCCGGCGCGGCTCGTGTTGTCGGCGAGCCGGATCAGCTGGGGAATGATATACGGCTTGCGAAGCACTGTCCAGAGCACCCGCGGCAGGCGGATCTTCAGTTCGGCATCGCAGAACTCATCGAGCGAAAAGCCGAGCTCCTCGTCGGCTGCGTCGCTGATGCAACGCAAGACCAGGGCTGGGATGCCGGCGCGAGCTGCCTCGGTCATGAAGGCGGCCGATTCCATATCCAGCACGGGGTGGGGAAGTTCGGCGGGTAGCCTTCCGCCCAAGGCCGCTTTGCTGGTGATCGACGCCGCAGTAACAAGCGTCCCCTGCACCACACGCTGGCTCCCCGCGGTCAGGGTGTCGGAAACCACCCGGACCAGCGCGGTGTCAGGCCTTGGTTGTTCGACGACCTGATCGGCATTCAGGAACAGCACCCGCTCCGCAAGGACAAGGTCCGCTACCTCTAATCCCGGCCGTACCGCTCCGGTGAAGCCGAAGTTCAGCAGCAGTGCAGGTTGTGCCGCTTCGATGAGGGCACGGGTCGCTGCCTGGGCGTGGCGTGGCCCCATTCCGGACTCGATGAGCGTCACCGGCACGCCGGACACCTCGAAGCGGTACCAGTTGTACCCCTGGCGGTTCTCCCTGCGGGGCTTACCCACCTTGCGCAAGAGAGGAGCGATCTCCTCCGGCATGGCCGCCACCAATCCCAACCCAGTCATTTCCATAACATCCCCTTTTCCTTGACTGCCGCGCACTTTAGCAGAGGGCGCCAGTCGTCGCAACGCCAAAACTCGGGGGGGTTTGGTCTTGACAAAAATCCAGTGCCGCTTTATTGTGACGGATTGTTTTTTAAAGAGACCCCATGCTGCGAAGGGAGCCGACTATATGAAACCGTTATTTCTTAACCCGCCCACTTTCGAGGACTTCGACGGTGGTGCCGGTGCGCGTTACCAGGCCTCGCGCGAGGTCACCTCGTTCTGGTTCCCGACCTGGCTCACCTACCCGGCTGGCATGATCGAAGGGAGCCGCGTGGTGGATGCGCCGGTGCAGCGCCTCGATCTCGCCGCCTGCCTGAAGATCGCGCAGGACTTCGACCTGGTGCTGATGTACACCTCGACCCCGACGCTCCCCATCGACGTGGAGACCGCGCGCCGGATCAAGGAGCAGAAGCCCTCGACGGTGATCGTCCTCACCGGTCCGCACGTCACCATCCTCCCGGAGGAGAGCCTCAGGTTCGCCAAGGGGATCGTGGACATCGTCTGCCGCGGCGAGTTCGACTATGCCGTGAAGGAGCTCTGCGAGGGGGTGCCCTGGGAGCAGGTCGCGGGCATCAGCTTCCTGAAGGACGGCGAGGTGGTGCACACCCCGGACCGCCCGATCCTCACCGACCTGGACAGCCTGCCGTTCTCCAGCCAGATCTATGCGCGTGATCTCCCGATCGAGGAGTACATCATCCCGCATATCAAGCACCCGTACGTCTCCATCTACACGAGCCGCGGTTGCCCGGCACGCTGCGTCTTCTGCCTCTGGCCGCAGACCTACTCCGGCCACAAGATGCGTACCAGGAGCCCGGAGAACGTCTACCAGGAGGTGAAGTGGATCAAGGAGAACCTGCCGCAGGTCAAAGAGATCTCCTTCGACGACGATACCTTCTCCGCAGATAAGAAACACGCCATCGCGGTGTCCCGGCTCATCAAGCCGCTCAACGTCTCCTGGGTCATCAACGCCCGCGCCAACTGCGACTACGAGACCTTGAAAGAGATGCGCGACGCCGGTCTGCACCACGTCATCGTGGGGTACGAGTCGGGCGACGAGCAGATCCTCAAGAACATCAAGAAGGGGGTCACCAAGTCCCAGGCGATCGAGTTCACCCGCAACTGCAAGAAGCTCGGCATCACCATCCACGGCGCCTTCATCATGGGGCTTCCGGGTGAAACCAAGGAGACCATCCGGGAGACCATCAAGTACGCCATCGAGCTCGACCTCGACTCGATCCAGGTCTCCATCGCTTCGCCGTACCCCGGGACCGAGTTCTACGCGCTCGCCAAGCATGAAGGGTGGATCGCTTCCGACACCTACATCGATGCCGAAGGGCACCAGCAGTGCGTGATCAACTACCCGGGGCTCTCAAACCAGGAGATCTTCGACGCGGTCGAGCTGTTCTACAAGAAGTTCTACTTCCGTCCCAAGTACATCGCCCGCAGCATCTGGAAGATGATCGTCGACTCGAAGGAGCGCAAAAAGCTCCTCAAGGAAGGCGCCCAGTATCTGGATTACATGCGCAAGCGCAAGCAGGGGAAGTAAGGCAGGGACTAGGGGCTAGGGGCTAGGGACTAGGGACTAGGGACTAGGGACTAGGGACTAGGGAAAGTCAACGGCCCTGCAGTCACTGGTGACTGTAGTAAACAAGAGAGAGGAACGGGGAGCGGACTAGCTCGGCGTGGGTGAAGAATATGAGGGTTCGGGTTTTCCAGTCCCTAGCCCCTAGCCCCTAGTCCCTGAATTCAATGCGACAACTCATCATCAACGCCGACGACTTCGGCTTAAGCCCTGGCGCCAACAAGGGGATCGTCAAGGCCTGGCAGGAGGGGATCCTCACCTCCACCTCGCTCATGGTGCGGGGTGCTGCGGCCCAGGAGGCCGTGGCGCTTGCCAAGGAAAACCCGGGGCTGCAGGTCGGCCTGCACCTTACCCTGGTGCAGGGGCGCGGCGTGCTGCCGGCTCAGGGGCTTCCGGCCCTGGTGGACGACGGCGGCAACTTCGGCAACGATCCCGTGATGGCCGGCATGCGCTACTTCTTCCTGAAGCCCTTACGCAAGCAGCTCTTCAAGGAGATCGAGGCGCAGATCACCGCGTTCCTCGAGACGGGGCTGCCGCTTAGCCACGTGGACGGCCACCTCAACATCCACATGCACCCGGCGGTGTTCGACGTCCTCGCCGAGCTCATGCCCAGGTACGGCATCAGCACCTTCCGCCTCTCGCGGGAGAACCTCTCGGCGAACCTCGCCGTGGACCGCCAGCGGCTGGTCGGCAAGTGCGCCGACGCCTTCATCTTCGCCAGTCTCGCCAAGCGCTGCCGCCCTCAGCTGGACCGTCTGGGGATTCGCTACGCCGGGGAGGTGAAGGGGCTGCTCAACTCGGGGCGGATGACCGAGGAGTACCTGCTCCAGGCGTTGGACAGCGTGGGCGAGGGGCTCACCGAGATCTATTTCCATCCCGGCTGCCGCCCCTGCGCGGAGTTGGACCGCTGGATGCCCGAGTACCGTCACGACGAGGAACTGGCGGCTCTCACCAGCAAAAAGGTGACGGCCAAGCTGGCCCAGTCGGGGATCACCCTGAGAAACTACCGAGGAGAAGAGAAGAGCTATGCTTAAGACAGTTGTCGTAATGCTGGTGGCGGTAACGGCGGGGACGATCGGGGATATCCTTCTGGCGCGCGGGATGAAGGAGTTGGGTGACCTCTCGACGATGAACCTGAAGGGGATACTCAACGTGGCGCTGCAGGCGCTGAGTTCCCCAAAGCTTATGTTCGGCACCGTCATGCTGGCAATCTTCTTCTTCCTCTGGCTTGCGGTGCTATCCTGGGAGGACCTCTCGGTCGCGCTCCCCATGCAGGCGCTCAACTACATCCTGGTTGCCTTCCTGTCCCAGTACTTCCTGCATGAGGTGGTGACCCCGATGCGCTGGGCCGGCACCGTGCTGGTCGCCATCGGCGTGGTGATGATCACCAAAAGCGGCGGGGCCTAAGCGGAAGACCGGGCTGCAGCAGAAATGACGAAGGCCGCGCTCGGGAAGGAGCGCGGCCTTTTTGCTTCTTCAAAAACTTCCGCAGGGGAACCTTCGCCGTGGCGCTGGTCAGAGCCAGATATCCTGCGACGGGAGAGTGAGTTCCTGGATCTCAATCGCCTTCAGCCAGCAGTTACGGTCGCGCTGGGCCAACCGCTCGCTGCTGCTGCGCTCCACTTTCCTCAGGTAGACGGCGAAGTCGCCGTTTGAGAAGTGGATTACCCGCCCCTTGTCGCCCCCCAGCTCCTGCGCCTGGATCGGAATGCGCTCATCCTCGAGAAAATCGTGGATGAACCGGCAGTTCACTTCGCCGACGCAGAAAAAGTTGCCGATGGCGCCGGTGCGCTGCAGGATGGTGGCGCCGCCGAAAACCTTGGCCTGCAGCTTTTTGCGCTCAGCCCCCAGGTGCATCATCTCGTTGATGAGGAGTTCCATCGCCTGGATGCCGTAGCGCCCCGCATCGGTGCGGTAGTGCGGCAGATCTCTCGAATAGCGCCGGTTGCTGAGCATGAAGTGGTTCATCCCCACCACGCGGTGCACGGGGTCGTAGAGGCAGGCGGCGACGCAGGAACCAAGGAGCGTGGATATGGTCACCGGCTCCTTGGAAGCGTACAGCTCGCCAGGTTCCAGCGTTACATGTTTGAACCTGCCGAGCGTTTCTATTTTCATGAAGGTGGTTCTCTCGGGGCGCTATTGAGCAATGGTTTCAAGGGCAAGAGAGCATTCTATCATCATGAGACGAAGGGACAATCTTCACCTTTTCACTTGAAAAGTAATTCAGCTTGAGGCTAATCTGTACCGATGAAAAACTTACTCCGTTCGACACTGCTTCTTTTCTCCCTTATCGGCAGCCTGGGCATTTTCTCCAGCACTTCTGAGGCATCCTCGCTCACCGTCCCTGAACGCCTGGTGTACGACATCAGCTGGACCGGGATCAAGGCCGGTACCGCCATCCAGGAAGTCACCCTGCGGGACGGCGACCTGCACATCGTCTCCACGGTGCACTCGGCCGGGTGGCTCAGTCCCATCTTTCCGGTGGACGACCGGACCGAGTCGGTGGTGGCCCGCGGCAACGGGGCCGAGGCGATCGGCATGCCGAAGACCTACCACGAAAAGATCAACGAGGGGAGTTTCCACACCCTGAAGGACGCGCACTTCGATCCGGTTAATCTGAAGGTGTCCTCCAAGGACCACCTGAAGAAGACCGAGAAGACCGACAGCATCACCGCGAAGACCTTCGACAGTCTCTCCTGCATCTACTTCGTCCGCACCAGCGAGCTGGTGGTGGGGAAGTCCCTCTTCGTGGAGATCTACGACTTCAAGAGGCTCTGGAACACCGAGGTGCAGGTGGTGCGGCACGAAGAGCTCAAGACTCCGGTGGGGAAATTCAAGACCATCGTAGTGAGGCCGCTTTTGAAAAGCGACGGCTTCTTCGCCCGTACCGGGGAGGTGACCGTTTGGCTCACCGATGACGAGCGCCGCATCCCGGTGAAGATGACCACCAAGGTGAAGCTGGGGAAGATCACGGCGACCCTGGTCGGGGGGAGTTACTGGCCCGAAGCGAAGTAGAAAAGGGTACCGAAAAAAAAGGCCCCGGCGGCAGCACCTGCCCCGGGGCCTTTTTTTGTTTTCAGCTTCGGGTGTACCGAGTGATCAGCTCGGTGGCGTGCGGGTAGCGCTCAAGAAGCTCTGCTGCGCGCGGCATCCGGAAATCGTCGAAATCGAACCCCGGTGCGACCAGGCAGCTGGTCAGGGTGAAGGCGCCGAGGCTCCGGGCGGCCTGCGGCACCTCTGGTGGTACCACGATGAGCGACTCTCCCGGCTCTCCCGGAGCGGCAAGCGTGAGCAGCTGCGGCTCCGGGTCGAGCAGAGCCAACTCGAGCGGCGCACCTGCCAGGTGGATCCAGACCTCCTCGCTGGTCACACTATGGAAGGCGGAGAAGTCGCCCTCCTTGAGCAGGAAGTAGATGGCGGTGAGCGCCACCCGCTCGCCGGGATAGCCCTGAGGTGTTCCTACCGATCTTCCCGAGCGGTGTACTTCTGCGAACCACCCACCTTCCGGGTGCGGTTGCAGCCCGTAGCGCGCGATGAGCGCCTCGGCGTCGGCCGCGGCTTGTTCCCGATCCTTCCTCTGCGTCATTACAGTTTCTCCTTTACCTCGCGTAACCTTTCCTGCCAGTCCCCTCTTCCCTTGCGGGAGGGGGACTTCCCGAATTTTCATGGATGAGTTCTTGAAGATGGGGTACCAGGATCTCTGCGTGAATTCTGGTCTAGAACTCGGCATGCCGCGGCGTGCGCGGGAAGGGGATCACGTCCCTTATGTTCTCCATGCCGGTCAGGTACATGATGAGCCGCTCGAAACCGAGGCCGAAACCGGCGTGCGGGGTGGTGCCCCAGCGGCGGCTGTCCAGGTACCAGGAAAGGCTCTCCGGGTCGACCCCTGTCTCCTGCATGCGCGCGGTGAGCCGGTCCAGGCGCTCCTCGCGCTGGCTTCCGCCGATGATCTCGCCCACCTTGGGGACCAAGAGGTCCATGGCGGCCACTGTCTTCCCGTCGTCGTTCTGGCGCATGTAGAAGGCCTTGATCTCTTTGGGGTAGTTGAGGATGAAGACCGGTCCGCCCACCACCTGCTCGGTGAGGTAGCGCTCGTGCTCGGACTGCAGGTCGAGCCCCCACTCCACGGGGAACTGGAAGGAGACCGGTGCCTTCTTGAGGCGCTCGATCGCCTCGCCGTACTCCATGCGGGCAAAGGAGGCGCTGGCTACCGCCTCGATGCGCTCGATCAGCCCCTTGTCGATCTGGGTGTTGAAGAACTGTATGTCCTCGGCGCAGTTGTTGAGGGCATGGCTGCAAAGGCGCTTGAAGAAGCTCTCCGCCAGGTCGGCGTCGTCGTTCAGGTCGGCAAAGGCCATCTCGGGCTCGATCATCCAGAACTCGGCGGCGTGGCGCGCGGTGTTGGAGTTCTCGGCGCGGAAGGTGGGGCCGAAGGTGTAGATGTCGGAGAAGGCCTGGGCGAAGAGTTCCCCCTCCAGTTGGCCGCTTACGGTAAGTCCCGTCGCCCGGGAGAAGAAGTCCTGCGAGAAGTCGACGGCGCCGTTTAAAAGCGGCGGCTTGGCGAGATCGAGCGTGGTGACCCGGAACAGCTCGCCGGCCCCCTCGCAGTCGTTCGCCGTGATGATCGGGGTGTGCACGTAGAGAAAGCCGCGCTCGGCAAAGAAGCGGTGCACCTCCTGGGCCAGCGAGGAGCGGACCCGAAACACGGCGCCGAAGGTGTTGCTGCGCAGCCTCAGGTGCGCGATGGTGCGCAGGAACTCGAAGCTGTGCCGCTTCTTCTGCATCGGGTAGCTCTCGTCAGCTCCGCCCACCACCTCCACCTGGGCCGCCCTGAGCTCGAGTGCCTGTCCGGCGGCCGGGGACTCCTGCAAAAGACCAGTCACGGCGATGGCTGCGCCGGTACCCAGTCCACAGACCTCAGCGAAGTTCACCAGGTCCGGTTCCGCCACCACCTGAAGCCCCGCCAGGCTGGAGCCGTCGTTGAGCTGGATGAAGCAGACGCCCTTGCCGGTTCTGACGCTGCGCACCCACCCTTTCACGAGACATTCGCTCCCCGGCTTTCCTTCACTGAGTGCCTGTTTCAGCTTGCTGCGTGCGGTCATAGGAAATTCTCCCTCTTGAAGCAAAAAGATTTCCTATTTTAGCACAGCGTAATGAGGTCGGCAAAACCATAGTTGACAGTGATGGGAAGCTTCGTATAACTTAACTGTCCATGATCAGACGCGTCTTTATCACTCTCGTGCTGCTTTTGAGCCTTGCGGCCGGCGCCTGGGGGGGCAACTCCCCGCGCGACTTCGGCGGCGTGGGGATCGACGGGGTGCCCCGCTCGGACGGCACCATCGTGGTGCGCCAGCTGGTGACGGGTGGGCCCGCGCACCTGGCTGGAGTCAGACCCGGCGACGTCATCACCCGCATCGACGGCAAGGCCACCTTCGGCAGCGACTTCAGGGACATGGTGGAACGCCGCTTGCGCGGCCGCGCCGGAACAGCGGTCCTCATCCAGGTGAGGCGCCCCGGCGAATCCAAGACCTTAACCTTCAACCTGGTGCGCCGGCAGCTGGAGATCCCCGCGTCAGGGAAGAAGAACCATAAAAAGGGGGAATGATGCGGATCCTTACCACTGTCCTTTTGGCCGTCGCTCTGGTGTTCGGCAGTTTTACCGCCCAGGCGGGCGAACTGCAGCAAAGCCCGATATCTCCGAAGAGCACACCGAAACTGAAGTACCCAAAGGTGGTCCTCTACTCTGCCTCCTGGTGCCCGCACTGCAAGGCGGCCAAGGAGTACTTCACCAGGAACAACATCCCCTTCATCAACAGGGACGTGGAGCTGGACCCCGCCGCCATGGCCGAGGTGACCGACAAGTACAAGAGCCAGGGGGTTCCCCTGATCGTCCTGGGTGACGATGCGGTGGTGCTCAAGGGGTTCAGCGAGGCGCGTTTCGAGAAGGCGGTGGAGAAGTTGAAGAAAAAGTAGCGACGAGCCAATGGCTTGCACGAGTGGGGAGGTGCCTGAGGGGGCCTCCCTTTTTTGTTGTTCAGCGGGGAGTAAGGAGCCTGTCCGGCCCCGAACTTGACAACGGGGGCGCAAGCGGTACCATGCAAACGGTGGTTGCGCTATAATACTAGAGGATTGGCATAGTTACGCGAATGCCAGATCCAAGGGAGGGCGTCATGCTCGCGGCTAAAACCTGGTACAGCATCGAGGAAGCGGTGGACAAATTCGGGGTGGAAGAGGAGCGCCTGAGGGTCTGGATCGACGAGGGGGTGATCCGCACCGAGGACGAAGGGGGCCAACCGGTACGGGTGAACGGTGACGACATCGAGCTGAAACTGCAGGAGTTGACCGGCATCTAGCCGCCCGGTGCGCCGGCCGACTAACTTTTACTGCAGGCCTAAAGCTTAAAGTGCAATTGCCGATATGCATCCTGTGACGCGTGGTTCGCAAGGCCGCCGGTGCACGTGAGCCGGAGGTGGCAATGGGCGAGTTGTACGTACCCGTAAGCATAGAGAGCATCCACGCGGACCAGTTTCCCGACGTCGCTCTTTACCTGCGCAGCGGTGACAAGTTCATCCTGTACAAGAGCACGGGGCGCACCTTCACCCCGCTTGATGCGGCGCGTCTGGCCAAGAGCAGGGTCGAGTTCGTCTTCGTCAGCCCGAGGGACCTCGACCTCGTCACCGCGTTCCTGGAAGCATCTGCCCAGCGGGTGCTCCAGGACCGGTCCCTGAAGCCGAAGGTGAAGGGAAAGATCATCTACCAGACCGCCCTCAACTACGTGGGGGATATCTTCGAGCACCCCGACAAGGTGACCGATTTTTCCCGCTGCCGGCGGGTCATGGAAAACCTGCTGAAGTACCTTGCCAGCGACCGGGAGTCCTTCACCGCGCTCGAAAGCGTGATGGCCCACAACTACCACACCTTCGTGCACAGCCTGCAGGTTACCGCGCTGTGCGTGCTGCTGCACAGCGATGCCTACCTGATCTCACATGACGAGATGCTCGACGTGGGGATCGGGACCCTGCTGCACGATTTCGGCAAGATCTTCGTCCCCCAGGAGATCCTGCACAAGGTGGGGAAGCTGAACGCGGCCGAGTTGGAGGCGTACCGAAGCCATCCCGAGGTCGGGTACCAGTACCTCAGGAAGCACACGGGAATAAGCGAGATCGCCCTGGGTATCGTCCGCTCGCACCACGAGCGCAACCACGGCCACGGTTTCCCGCAGGGACTAAAGGGCGCACAGATCCCGCGGAGCGTGCAAGTCGCCGCCATCTGCGACGTCTACTGCACCCTCAGCATCGACCGCTCCTGCCGCAAGGCACTTTCCTCTTCGATAGCCCTGCAGATCATGAGGCAGGAGATGAAGGGGGCCTTCAACGACCGCCTGCTGGACGTCCTGGAAGGTATCGTCTGCACCGAAAACCCCGGTCAGTTCTCATGACGCACCGGTTACACATCTGAACCTCAGAAGGAGAGACTGCCTTGAGCGCCATTTCGTTTGAAGAAATCATGTTCACCATCATGTCCGCTACCCAAGACACCTTTAAAAGCTACATGAACATCGACTGCTACGCGGGCAAGGTAGAAAAGAAGATCAACCCGTTGGGGAGCGACGTGGTCGGCATCATCGGTGTCGCCGGGGACCGCGTCGGTTATATTCTCTTCGCCACCGAGCGCGAGTCTGCCGAGCAGATCGCCAAGGCGCTGCTCATGCTCGAGGAGACCGACGACGAGTCGATAAACGACGCGGTGGGAGAGATCTCCAACAATATCGCCGGGGTCTTCAAGACCAAATATCACGAGCAGTACGGCAGCGTGGCGCTCGGCCTGCCGCTGGTCGTTTCCGGCCGTATCCGCCCCATCACGGACCCCCCCGAACCGGAGTCGGGTCACGATGGGAGCATGAGCGTACAGTGCAAGGGGGTGACCATTCCGTTTACCACCATGGACGGCACCATCAACTTCCGGGTCATGGTCTACATGTAGCCGGCGCTCCCCCTCCGAGACACAAAGAAGCCCCCGATGCCTGTTGGCACCGGGGGCTTCTTTGTGAATCACCCTGGCCCCCTCCCGTCGAGGGAGGGGGGAGTTTGGCAAAGGCTCTCTAGAGGCCCAACTGCTTGAAGAAGTCGTTCCCCTTGTCGTCCACCAGGATGAAGGCCGGGAAGTCGACGACCTCGATCTTCCAGACCGCCTCCATCCCCAGTTCGGGGAAGTCGATGCATTCGACCTTCTTGATGTTCTCCTCGGCGAGGATGGCGGCCGGGCCGCCGATGGAGCCCAAGTAGAAACCGCCGTGCTTCTTGCAGGCGTCGGTCACCTGCTGGCTGCGGTTACCCTTGGCGATCATGACCAGGGAGCCGCCGTTGGCCTGCAGGAGGTCGACGTAGGAGTCCATGCGCCCTGCGGTGGTGGGGCCGAAGGAGCCCGACGGCTTGCCGGCCGGGGTCTTGGCCGGGCCCGCGTAGTAGATCGGGTGGTTCTTCAGGTACTCGGGGAGCGGCTTGCCGGAGTCCAGGATCTCCTTGAACTTCGCGTGGGCGATGTCGCGCCCCACCACGATGGTGCCGGTCAAAAGCAGCGGGGTGGAAACCGGGTGCTTGGTCAGTTCGGCGAGGATGGCCGGCATCGGCTGGTTCAGGTTGATCTTCACCCCGTGCTCGTGCTTGCCGCGGTAGCGCTCGGGGATGAGCCGCCCCGGGTTGTCGTCCATCTGCTCGACCCAGATCCCTTCCTTGTTGATCTTCGCCTTGATGTTGCGGTCCGCGGAGCAGGAAACCCCCATGCCGACCGGGCAGGAGGCGCCGTGGCGCGGCAGGCGGATCACCCGCACGTCGTGGGCGAAGTACTTGCCGCCGAACTGGGCGCCGATGCCGCTCTCCTGGGCCGCCTTCAAGAGTTCCGCCTCGAGGGCGAGGTCGCGGAAGGCCTGGCCGCCGGCGTTACCCTCGGTGGGGAGGGCGTCCAGGTACTTGGCGCTGGCGAGCTTCACGGTCTTCAGGCAGGTCTCGGCCGAGGTGCCGCCGACGACGAAGGCCAGGTGGTAGGGGGGGCAGGCAGCGGTCCCCAGGGTTTTCATCTTGGCGACCAGGAACTTCACCAGGCTGTCCGGGTTCAAAAGCGCCTTGGTCTCCTGGTACAGGTAGGTCTTGTTGGCGGAACCGCCACCTTTGGCCATGAAGAGGAACTTGTACTCTGCCCCTTTGGTGGCGTAGAGGTCGATCTGGGCCGGCAGGTTGGTGCCGGTGTTGATCTCCTTGTACATGTCGAGCGCCACGGTCTGCGAGTAGCGCAGGTTCTCCTCGGTGTAGGTCTTGTAGACCCCCTTGGAGAGGTACTCCTCGTCGTTGGTGCCGGTCCAGACCTGCTGCCCTTTCTTGCCCATGACGATGGCGGTGCCGGTGTCCTGGCAGATGGGGAGCTCGAGCTTGGCGGCGACCTCGGCGTTTCTCAGGAAGGCGAGGGCCACACCCTTGTCGTTTTGGGAAGCCTCCGGGTCGGACAGGATCGTGGCGACCTGCTCGTTGTGTTCGGGGCGCAGCATGAAGGAGAGGTCCTTCATCGCGGTGTTGGCCGCCACGGTGAGCGCCTCGGGATCAACCTTGAGCACCTCCTGCCCCTCGAAGTTGGCCACGGAGACGTATTTCTGGGTGTCGGGAAGGAGGCGGTACTTGGTCGTGTCGGGGCCCAGCGGGAAGGCTTCCTGGTACTTGAATTCGGGAGTTGCCATCGTTTTCTCTTCTCCTTTTTCGTGGAATGATGGGTGACACCGGTTCTTATAAGGCTGGCTGCGCCGCAACGAGCTGGGGCTGCCGGGCGGATTGTATACAGTATTCGCGAATATATGGCAAATCATTCACTTTGTCGAGAGGGAAGTTGCCCTGCCGGGAGTGAAGCTGCCGAAAAGACTGCGCCCCGGCCGCTGGTGCGGCACGGGGCGCTTGGTGCTTCAGGACAAAGGGGTGAGGCTGAACCGGGTCAGCGCGGGATACCGAAGATCTTCATGACCTTGGGGGCGATCACCTGCCAGCTCAGGCCAGAGGCCGGGGCCACTGCAGCTTTGGGGAGCGCGCTCGAGGTGACGGTCGGGTCCACCACCAGCTGCGGCGTGGTGACCACCGGGGTCTGCAGGCCGAGGTAGTAGACCATCTGGCGCTGGGCGAGCTGCACGCTCGCCGGAGAATGCACGGCGTCGATCAGGAACGCGTGGGTCACGTCGGACTGCGGCGTCTTTCCGAACCGGCCGAAGTGGAAGTACCCCTCGGTGGGGGAGGTTGCCGCGGCCGAAGTGGCTGCCGTGACCGTCTTGGGGAGGCCGTTGAGCGTCAGCATGAACGAGGTGGGGAGGCTGCCGTCGTCGTAGGTCACCTGTTTGAAGCCCGGCGCGATGTCGGTGCCGAGCACGCCGCGCCCACCCAGGGCGTTGCCGAAGTAGCGGGTGCTGGAGTTCGGTATCACCTGGTCGCCGTCCAGCGGGACTCCGCTTGCGCTTAGCTGCGTCGTGGTCGCCTCCTGGACCAGGATGCGGTTGGAGAGCCGCGAGGGGAGCCCCGGGGCGAGCGGGGTGGTCATGGTGGCCGGGTCCGCCGGGTCGATGACCGTCTGGGTCAGCAGGAAGAACTGCAGGTACTCGGGCGTTCCCTTGGCGATCCCGCTTGCCGCGAGTCCGGCATCTACGCTGGGGCCGAAGGCGGGGCTGTCCTGGATCAGGTAGGCCAAGCGCCCGCCGGGGACGCTCAGCAGGCCCTTCATGTCGCTGTCGAGCGTCGACTGGAGGTAGGGAGTGCCTGCCGGGTTCAGTGTCGTGTTGCCGGCCAGGTAGTAGGCGCCGACGATGGAACCGAGGCTGAGGCTTACGTACTTGGGCTTGATGGCCGGGTTGGGGGCTGCCGCGCCGAGCGGGGCGAACCCCTGAGTCGGCAGTGCCGGTCCATAGCTCTTGCCTGCCAGCAAGGTGGCGAAACTCGGGGTGGCCATGACCAGTTCGAGCCGGTGCAGGTTGAAGGCGGCCTGCTGGATGTTGGAACGGGTCGCCAGCGGGGTCCCGACCGCGATGAAGTCCTGTCCCCAGACGCTGCTGGTGGTATGCTGCGGGAAGGCGAGCCCCTGGTCGACGCCGGGGATGCCCGTGCCGTGCAGTGGCAGGTCGATGGCGACGACTGCGTAGCCCGCAGCGGTGAGCGCGCCGGCGACCGCAGCCACCTGCTCCTTCTGGCCGGTGATCCCATGCTGGAAGATCACCACCGGCCACCCTCCGGCAGGGGCAGGGCCGGCCGGCGGGATGTAGAGGAACGGTATATCACGCGGCGTGAAGTAGAAGCCGGTGACGAGGTTGCCGCTTCGGAATGGAATGACCACCGAGGTTGCGGGGGAGTAGGTACCGACGGCAACGTTGAGGTTCATCGAGGTGTTGCCGCGCGCCACGGCAGGATTCATCGAGATGTCCGCGCTGGGGAAACGACCAGCTATGACGTCGCCCATGCTGGTCGGGGCACTGCCGACCCCGACGGTCTGGGACCAGAAGTTAGCAGCCGGAATGGTGGCGGTAACGGTAGCTACGTTCTGACCGTCGGCGATCCAGTTTATGCCGGTAAGCCCGCCCAGGTCGTTGCCGGCGGCAAAGGCCCTGAGGGCGCTGTCGACCGGGAGCTGGCTCACGGTAAGCGGGGAGCCGTTGGCGTTGATCTCGGCGTTCTGCACAAACCCCGAGCCGGTGGTGATGAAGCGCCCCAGCACCGCGA
This sequence comes from Geomonas silvestris, assembly GCF_014193515.1. Taxonomy (GTDB): domain Bacteria; phylum Desulfobacterota; class Desulfuromonadia; order Geobacterales; family Geobacteraceae; genus Geomonas; species Geomonas silvestris. Next base: position 14,494 of record NZ_BLXX01000021.1, read on the forward strand.
TCTGGTCGCGGCTTGTCACGGTGGTGGTGGAGGCGGCGGCGATCAGGTCGTTCATCACCTTCGCGTAGCCGGAGAGCACCACGTTGTTGCCGGATTTGGTGTCGGCGCGGATAGCCTCGAGTGCGGCAAAGGGGCCGGTCAGGGGGACTGTCGACTTGAGCGCCCCGAAGTAGGGCGAGCTGGTTACCGAGGCGGAGGTCGCCGCGTCTTTCACGCGGTTGGTTACCAGGTACAGGTAGCGGGTGGCCGGCAGGAGCGGGAAGTTGGGGAAGAGCTGGACGTCGGTCGTTCCCGGGGTGTAGCGCACGCTGAACAGGGCGGACACGTCGGTGAAGCCCAGCGGGTTGTTCTCGAAGGCTGCCGGGCTCGTGCTGTCGGCGCCGATCTGGAACACCTTGATGTTCGCCGTGGTGACGGTCGAGGGGACCAGGGGCGCCGAGAAACGCAGGTAAATGGGAGCGTTCAGGCCGGACACGGCGTTGGTGCCCCCCACCTCGTAGATGTTCTCGTAGGCGAGCGCCTCGAGCGGGTTCAGCGGTACGGTGGCCGGGCGGGCCCCGACGAAGCCGGTCGTCGGGTTCTGGTACTGGGTGAGCGGGTCGGCCGCCGTCGCGGTCGCCAGGATGTTGGGAAGCGGTACGTTGCCGGTCGTCGGGTCGAACTGAACCGCGTTGGGGCTGGTGCTCTCCGACAAACCGGTCGAGCTGCAACCAAGCGGCAGCAGGGAACACAAGCACAGCATGAACCATAGGCTGAAGCGAATCATGGTGTCACCTCGTAGCTCTGAGCTGGGTCAGGATTGGGTTGTAGATCATCGCGTGCCGCTAGAACTTGACCGTGATGCTGGCTGCTAGCAGATGGGCGTCGCTCTTGAAAGTGCCGTTTTCCCCGCGCAGGGCGTTCAGGTCCTGGTTGCTCACCTTGCGGTCGGTGAAGTGCACCCACATGTAGGCGAGGTCCAGGGTGGTCGTCCCGCTGTGGATGCCGGAACCGATCGAGAAGCTGTGCCGGTCGGAATCGGGGAGCAGGGGGTCGACGGTCGCATCGGGGACCGGGGTGGTGTCGAAGGAGTAGCCGGCACGCAGGTCGAGCTGCGGGTTCACCGCGTACTGGGCGCCGAACTTGTAGCCCCAGGCGTCCTGCCAGTTGCGCGGGTCCGCATGTCCGTTGAAGGCGGCAAACTGGGGACTGTCGAAGTGGATGTCGAGTTTGTCGAAGCTGCTCCAACCGGTGCGCGTCGCGTCGAATTCCAGGGTCAGTTTGTCGGTAGGCATCCAGGCGACGGCGAGGTCGAGGCTGTCGGGAAGGGTGATGCTGGTGGAGGCGGTGCTGGTGGCACGGGCCCGGGCATACGGGAAGTTCGGCGGCGCGAGACCGATGGCCTGGAAGCCCGCTTCGGTGGTGGCCAGGAAGTTGGAATCCCCGGTGATGTCGAGCTGCACCTCGCTGCGGTAGGCGACCCCGAAACGCAGGTCCTTGCGCGGCCGCCAGGCCACACCCAGGTTGTAGCCGAAACCGGTCGCCGTGCCGTCGAGCCCCACGGATCCCAGTTCAAAAGCCCCGAAGGGGGCCGAGGTGCCGGGGGAGTAGGCGGCACGCTGCAGCGAAACCATGGCGTAGGTGACATCGAGGCCGACCGCCGCGGAAAGGTTCAGATCGTCGAAGCGGTAAGCGACCGTGGGCTGAAAGTTGATCGGTTTGATCGAGACATTCTGGACCTGGTTACGGAACGCACTGCTGTCGTCCCAACTTTTTGCCAGAGGGTAGATCGAGTTGATGCCCAGACCGAAGCTCAGCGGCAGATGCTCCAGGCTGTAGGTCGCATAGAACGTCGGGGCGATGAAGATGTCGCGTTTGGCATGTTCGGTGACCACCGAGTTGCCGATGTCGAACGGCGGATTGCCGCTCAGGGGGGTGGTGCCGGTGAACTGCGTCTGCGGAACGATGATGGTGAGCCCTCCCAGGTTGACCTGGGCCCCGGGCAGGAAGGCGATCCCCGCCGGGTTGTAAAAAAGGGCGGACGGGTCGTCGGCCTGCGCTGCGAAGGCATTGGCCATGGCCATCGCCTTGGCTCCCTGCTCGCTTACCTTGAATCCTGCCGCGTAACAGTGTGACGTTGCCCCCCAAACGATGCCCAAAACTGCGGCGCATATCAGCTTGCTTCTCATGTGGCCCCCCTGTGCCTAGGGTTGTAACTTCCCCCGGTTCAGGAGAAGTAGGTTAGCTATGGTCAACGGGTGCGGCAGTATAGGCCGCGAACTCTCTAATGAACAAGAAAGTAGTTTGCTCAGACAAAACTGGCAACCAGCGGTAATCACAGTGCTGGCTGCCTCGTCTCTCTCATGTGTCAGCGCGATTTTTTTATCTGGTGATGCTACTGCCGAAGCGGCGTCTGTCAAGCGAGGAGGTGCCGCTTTTGCAGCAAAATGAGACGGCGCCACCGGCTCCAGGAGGACAGGGACCGGGGCGCCGGGTGGGTCAGTCGTGGGTGGAGAGGCTCGCCTCCACGGCAAAGCGTTTGATTTTGCGGGTGGTGGTTTTGGGGAACTCGTCTTCGCGCAGGGTGAAGCGCTTGACGCGTTTGTAGTCGGCCAGGTTCTTCCCCGCGGAGAGGACCTCGTCGCGGATCACCTGCTCGACGTCGGCCACGGTAAGAGAGCCCTTGCCGCGCTTCACCGCGAGGTTGTCGAGTTCCTCTTGGTTCGGGTAGATCACCGCGTGCACCTCTTCGGCGACCGCGCCCACCCTGTGGCCGTAGACCATGACCTCGGCGATGTACGGGCTTTTCAGGAGCTCGTTTTCCACCTCCTCGGGGTAGACGTTCTTGCCGTTGGGGGTGACGATCAGGTTTTTCACCCGGCCGCAGATGGAGAGGAAACCGTCGGCATCGAGTTTGCCCAGGTCGCCGGTCCGGTACCAGCCGTCCTCGAGCACTTCCGCCGTGGCCTGGGGGTTGTTGTAGTACCCCTGCATCACGTTGGGGCCGCGCACCAGGATCTCGCCCACCTGCTCCTCGTTGGGCGCGTCGATACGCACCTGCACCTCGGGGAGCACCCGGCCTACCGTGCCGATCCGGCGCCGGTCGGGCTGCTCGGCGGCGATCACCGGTGCGGTCTCGGTGATGCCGTACCCCTGGTACACCGGGAACCCCAGCGAGAGGAGCCCCGACGTGATAGCCGGGTCGAGGGCGGCGCCGCCGCTTATGAATATGGTCTTGCCGCCGAAGGCGCGCTTCACCTTGCTGGTCACCAGGGGGCGGGTAAACGGCGTCGAGAAGAGCAGCTGCGAGAGGCGCTTCGAGGCGATGCTCTTGCGGATCCGCTCCAAGAGCATCTGGTAGACCGCGGGGACCCCCAAGAGGAAGGTCGGTTTCACCTCGGCCAAGTTCTCGCCCAGCTTCTTGATCGATTCGGCGAAGGAGATCTTCCCCCCCATGTGCAGCGGCAGGAGGATCCCCACCACCTGTTCGAACACGTGGTTGATCGGGAGAAAGGAGAGGGTGTGCATGCTGTCGTCCAGGCCGAAGTGCTGCGCGGTGGCGACGATGTTGGAGACGATGTTGCCGTGGGAGAGCATGGCCCCCTTGGAACGGCCGGTGGTGCCCGAGGTGTAGAGGATGACGGCGGTGTCGGCGGCGCTGCGCGGCGGGGTGGTGACGCAGGCCTCGATGCGCAGGTCGTCCAGGTTGACCAGCCTCCCCTCCTTGGCCAGCGAGGCGCGGATGCTGCGAACCTGTGAGAAGGGGTCGGCCACGTCGTTGGCGTTCGCCGTAGGGGCGCTCCAGTGCCGGTGCAGTTGCGTCGCCAGCGCCTCGATGCGCCTTACGTGCTCGGGAGCGATGCCGTGGGCGGCGATGAGCGCGTGCCACTCGACTTGGAGTTCTTCCAGGGTCTTGGCGGCCTTGGCGTCCCCCGCCTGTTGTTTCCCCGGATGCAGCAGCACGATGCTCTCCAGGTTGGTGAGCTTCGGAACGTACTCGAGCAGGCCGTCCAGGTAGGGCGGGTCGGTGAAGATGAGCCGGGCGCCGCAGTCGGTGAGGATGTGGCGCAATTCGGCGCTCTTGAGCTCCTTGTCGATGGGGATCACCACGCCACCGGCGCGCAGGATGCCCAGGTAGGTCTCCACCCAGCGGATCGACGAGGGGGCGAGCAGGGCGGCGTGCCATCCCGGTTGGAAGCCGCGCTTGATGAGTCCGGCGGCGATCCGCCCCGAGGCGTCCCACAGGTCGCGGTAGGTGATCTCGTGCCAGCTGCCGGAAATTTTCTGGCGCAGCGCGATTCGATCGGCAAAAGTCTCGCAGCGCGAGCGCAACAGAGCGTCAATGGTCTGCATATCGGAAGGGCTCCTGTAGACACCCCGGTAACCTGCGTGCTGCCGTTCACAGGCCCTGGTCTGGGTATCGGGATTCTAATGATATGCTAGTTATACCAAGATTCACACTTTGTCGCTACCGCAGAATACGCCTTGGTGCAAAATCGTTACACTGGCTGCAAGCCACCCTAATCATTGGCTAAGAACCGGAGGTGACGGCGCTGTATCAGTGCACTGTCTCGGCCGTCACCACCTCTCCGAGCATCCGGCGCAGGACGTCTTCCTCCACGAAATTGAACAGGTCGCTTCTGCCGAAGACCACCTCGACGCAGCCGCGCAGGCTCTTCAAGGTGACGGCAACCTCATGAATGCCGTTCCCCAAGAGGCCGAAGTAGAGCTGTTCGGCGGCGCTCCCCTGTTTGCGGTACTCCTTGCCGCGCAGCTCGAAGTAGACTGCCTGGTCCAGTGCATCGTTGGTAAGGTAGATCATGGGACGTACCTCCTGTGGTTTTTCTGTAGTAAAGCACAGGTGTGTGACAACATATGTCGCATGATTGCGGGATGGCTCCGGGTGGCCCCCTGTGGGCGCGGACTGATCCGACCGAGCGGGCTGATCGGACAGATCGGACGAAGATGAGAGGGCGAAGGTGATAGGAGCGCCAGCGGAAAACGGCAACAGGGGTTGACAGCGATCGGCCGCTCTTGCTATGCAGGGGGGAACGCAACGCCGAGCTGGAGGAGTGATGGAAGAAGATCGTATCAAGTGGGATGAGCGTTACACCGGGGACAGCTACTTCTTCTGCTTTGCGCCGTCAGGGTTCCTGGCCAGGTGTTTCGAGACGGTGCGCCCACTGGTCCCGGGGCTGCGGGCCATCGATCTCGCCTGCGGGGAAGGAAGAAACGCGATCTACCTGGCACAGCACGGTTTCCGGGTCACCGCGGTTGACATCTCGCCGCGTGGGCTGGAGCGCGGGGAGAGGCGGGCTGCAGAGGTAGGTGTGTCGGTTGACTTTGTCCAGGCCGACCTGGAAGCGTTCCGCTTCGACGAGCGCTACGACCTGATCCTCGACTTCAATTTCCTGCTGCGGCCGCTCATTCCCTTGATGGTTGCGGCGCTCAATCCGGGGGGCGTCATCGTCATGGAGACTATTCTTGATACGCCGTCTATTGAGCCTGGGCACACCAAGAGCTTCCTGTTGCAGCCCGGAGAGCTGGTGCAACTCTTCGAGCCGTTTGCAGGCACGGTGCACCTTTTCGAAGAAGAGGCCAAGGGGCCGACGCCGGTCGCGAGGATCATCTTCCAGAAGGCGGGTTGAGCTTGAAGTGAGGGAACGTCAGCGGAGGGGTGAGGCAAGATGCCAGGTAGCGATGGCGCATGATACGCCTGCCGGCGCGGCCGGCGAATGATGATTCGCCCCTACAGGTGCATCGCGCGCGGTTCCGATATCAATGAGGGGACCTGGGAGCTCCTACCTAATGATGTGGCGACTAAAAAAGGCAGGGTCGACAGTCTGGGGGAACCCCTTAAGCTCGTCGAACCTGCCTTTCGTTTTTCTCGACCTTAACCTTAACCTGAATTACTTCGTCCCGACGTAGACGGTGGCGATGCCGCCGGTCAGGTCGTAGTGCTTCACGTCCTTGAACCCGACCTGGGTCATCATCCCCTTGAAAACGTCACGGGAGGGGAACTCCAGCACGGAGTCGGGGAGGTACTGGTAGGCGCTGAACCTGGAGAAGGCGCCGCCGATGCGCGGCAGTACCTTCAGGAAGTAGAAATGGTAGAGCTGCTTGAATACCGGGATGGTTGGCGTGGAGAACTCGAGGATCACCACCTTGCCGCCGTCCTTCAGGACGCGGTGCATCTCGCCGAGTCCCTTCACCCGGTCCACGACGTTCCTGATGCCGAAGGCGATGGTGGCGGCGTCGAAGGTCCGATCGTCAAAGGGGATGTCCTCGCACGGGGCGACCTGGAAGCTGATGCGCCCGGCATGGCGCGATTCGGCCACCTTGACCACGCCGAGGTCTACCATCTCTTTGCAGAAGTCGACGCCGACGATCTGCACTGCGGTCGGGGTCTGGCTGGCGATTTCCAGGGCGACGTCGCCGGTACCGGTGGCCACGTCGAGGACGCGCCCCGAGCCGGAGACGCCGATCTTGGCTACCGCAAAGCGGCGCCAGCGCCGGTCGATCCCCAGCGACAGCACCCGGTTCAAAAGGTCGTAGCGCGGCGCAATGCTGCCGAACATGTCGCGTATACGTTCACCTTTTTCTGACAATTTGTACATATTTCCCTACCTTTTTGAGGCCTGAAATGCTATAAAATTTCACCGCTTTTGCCCTGGGACTGCCGGGCGGAAGCATTGGTTTTTAACACAAAGCGGTGCCGCTTGCCAGTAAAAACACCACCGGCGCCCTTTCAAGAGCACCCCTACCACGCTAAGGAGGAAGCTCGTGCTGCCGCACTTCCGGCCCCAGGACATCGCCGACATCCTGATCATGACCTTCCTGGTGTACCAGCTCTACTGCTGGTTCAAAAACACCAGGGCCCTGCAGGTTGTGCTGGGGCTGCTCTTTCTCGGGGTGATCTACGTGGTCACCAAGAACCTGGGCCTCTTCATGACCAGCTGGATCCTCCAGGAACTCGGGACGGTGCTCCTGGTCCTCCTGATCGTAGTGTTCCAGGCCGAGATCCGCCAGGCACTCTACCGCCTGAGCCTTTTGCGCAAACTGTTCGACCGCCAGGAGGTGGGGCAGCGCGTCGACCTCATGGAGGTCTCCGGCGCGGTCTTCGGGCTGGCCGCGAGGAAGATAGGCGCCCTCTTGGTGTTCCAGCGCGAGGAGCAGCTCGACGACTACATCCTGCACGGGGTGCCGCTGGAGAGCCTGGTGAGCGGTCAGCTCATCACCAGCATCTTCATACCGAGCTCCCCCTTGCACGACGGGGCGGTGCTGATCCGCGACGGGCGTCTGGCGCTCGCCTCCTGCCACCTCCCGCTCTCGGTCAGTTCCGAGGTGCCGCAGCACTTCGGAACCCGGCACCGCGCCGGGCTCGGCCTCACCGAACGCTCCGATGCGCTGGTGGTCATCGTCTCGGAGGAGCGCGGAGAGGTCTCCATTTCGGTGGACGGACGCCTGGAACGCGTGCCGAACACCGCCGATTTGCACGAGTGCCTGAGCTCGCTGCTGCTCCCCCAGTCCGCCCAGGCGCAACGGGTCAGTTTGAAGGCCCGGTTGTTCAGCAACTTCTGGCCCAAGCTGGGAGTCCTCGCCGTGGTGCTCATCAGCTGGCTTTTGATTACCTACCGCCAGGGGGAGATCCTCACCGTCACCGCGCCGATCAAGTTCCACAACCTCCCGGACAGCCTGGTCCTGGCGCGCAGCTACCCGGAAGAGGTGGACCTGCAGCTCAAGGCCTACTCCAACCTGGTGCGCTCGCCACGCGACCTCAACGTGGTGGTCGACCTCGATCTGGCCAAGGTGAAGGAGGGGGGGAACACCGTCCTCATCCGCAAGGACGACATCAAACTCCCCCCCGGAATCGTGGTCGATTCGCTCGAGCGATCCCAGGTACGGGTCACCGCGGAACGCAAAATCCGCAAGGACGGTACCCAAAAAATTCGTTAGCGGCGGAACCCGGTGATATTTTTACTAAAGCATCCTGTCCAGGCTGCCGAAAGGGTTAGCGAGGTTGACAATGCGCAACAATTGTTATATAAATGTGCGCGCCTGCAACCGTTTATAAAACAATGAAGGAGGATTAATGATACGTAGCCTCAAGCTCATAGCCGTCAGCGTTATTATCCTTTCCCTCCCTTCCTTGGCCTTCGCAGCGAAAACCCATCGTGTCAAAAAGAGCGAAACCGTCTATACCCTGGCAAAGAAGTATCACGTCACGGTCGAGGAGTTGAAGTCCGCCAACAACCTGGTGGGCGACAACATCAAGCCCAAGCAGGTCCTGGTGATTCCTCCCCGTACCGTTGCCTCCACCGGCGCCGCTGCCTCTGCCGCTGCCGTGTACAAGGTCAAGAAGAGCGAAACCCTCTCCCGCATCGCGCAGAAAACCGGGGTTTCCGTCGCCGACCTGAAGCGGTTAAACGGTCTCAGCAGCAGCAAGGTCAAGAAAGGCAAAGTACTGGTGCTGCGCGAAAGCGCTCCCGCCGCCGAGGAGGCCCGGCCCCGGGTGGCCGCGGTGCGCAAGCTGCAGCTGCGTCACGGCGACCTGTTCAACGAGAAGGATTACGAACAGAGCCTCATGGAGCTGACCGAGAACGAGCCGGAGCGCCAGGTGGACCTGCGCAAGAACACCGAACTCAAGGTCGACGGCCTGAAAGAACTCAAGAAATCCGCCTACGGCTTCCTGGGGACCCGCTACCGCTTCGGTGGCAGCTCCAAGTCCGGCGGGATCGACTGCTCCGGGTTCGTGCAGAAGGTGTTCCGCGAGCTGGAAGTCTCGCTGCCGCGCACCGCGCGCGAGCAGTTCGAGGTGGGGACCTCGGTGGCGCCGGGGGACCTCCAGAGGGGCGACCTCATCTTCTTCAGCACCTACGCCTCCTACGCCTCGCACGTCGGGATCTACCTGGGCAACGGCAAGATGATCCACGCCTCCTCCCGGGACCGCAGGGTAGTCATCTCGCCGATGAACACCGCCTACTACCGCTCCCGGTACCTGGGCGCCAAGCGCGTCGCCAAGGTGAACCCGGATGTCTTCAAGCTCGACGACCTGATGCTGGGTGTCGAGGAGGAGAACGCGGAAGACACCATGTCCAACGACGCCCTGGGGCTGAACAGCAACTAGCCCGGGCCGTACACGAAACGCCCCAAAAATCCGGCCGCCTGGCCGGATTTTTTTTGTCCAACTTTCCGGCTTTCGGGCTAAGATGAAGGCGGTTTTTTCACGAGGAGTTTCATGAAGGTCGTACTTGCCTATAGATGCCATCCGGAAGGGGCGCAGGATCCCTTCACCTCGCTGCTCCCGGTCGGGCTTTTGAGCCTCGATGCGGTGCTGCGCCGGGCGGGGCACCAGGTGACCCTGGCCAACTTCTCGGGGTACCCCTGGAAAGAGGTGCGCCGCATCCTCAAGGAACAGCGCCCCGAGGTGCTCGGGATCTCCCAGTTCACCCACAACCGGGCCGAGTCCCTCGAGCTTGCCCGGGTGGCGAAGGGGCTCAACCCGCGCTGCCTGGTGCTCTTGGGCGGCCCGCACGCGACCCACGCGGGCGCCGGGCAGCTGGCCCAGCATCCCGAGGTCGATGTGGTGGTCCTGGGCGAGGGGGAGGAGACCCTGTCGGAACTCCTGCAGGCGCTCGCCGCGGGTCGCGATCTCGCCCAGGTGGCAGGACTCCTCTACCGCTCGGCTGGCGAGGTGCTGGGTACCCCGGCGCGCGCCCCCATCGCCGACCTGGATGCCTTGCCGCTTCCTGCGGCCGCGGAGAGCTGCGGCATCGGGGTCGACTACCGGCGCCAGCTCGAGTTCATCATCACCTCGCGCGGCTGCCCGGCCAGCTGCCTCTTCTGCTCCTCGCCGCTATTTTGGGGGCGGGGGGTGCGCTTCCGCGCGCCGGCCTCGGTGGTCGAGGAGCTGCGCCTTTTGCGCGAGCGCTTCGGGCTGGTCTACTTTTCGCTGCGCGACGACACCTTTACGGCGGACCGCGCACGGGTGCTGGAGATCTGCCGCCTCTTGGAAGAGGCCCAGCTCGGCATGCTCTGGAACTGCCAGTCCCGGGTCACCGCGGTGGACCAGGAGATGCTCGCCGCCATGAAGCGCGCCGGATGCGAGTGCATCCAGTTCGGCGTCGAGTCGGGATCGCCCGCCATGCTGAAGGCGCTGGGCAAAAGGATCACCCCCGACGCCGTGGAGCAGGCCGCAGCCGCGGTGCGCAACGTGGGGCTCAACCTCTCCATCTACCTGATCACCGGGATCCCGGGTGAGACCGAGCAGGACCTGAAGGAGACGCAGCGCCTCATCGAGCGGATCCGTCCCCAGGACGGCCAGGTGTCGCCGCTGGTCTACTATCCGGGGACCCAGCTCTTCAGCCAGGCGGTGCGCAAGGGAGCGGTCTCCGAGCGGCTCTTCGAGGACCTCTCGGGCGAGGGGTTCCTGGTGCGCCAAGACCCTTTCGTGGAACGCTCACGACGCGGGATCCTGAAGACCCTCGAGAAGGCCGGCGCGAAGGCCCGCTACACCCGGCGCGACTTCGAGAAACAGCGCGAGCTGGTCGGCTATTCATTCGTGACCGAGATGCTCTCTGCGGAGAGCCTCGAGGAGAGCGGGGAGGTTGCGGGGGCGCTGGAGCTGTACCGGGAGATGACCAGGCGGGAGCCGAAGAACCCCTGGGGGCTGCTGCTCGAGGGGGGCTTGCAGGGGAGGCTTGGGGAGTTCAAGGCCTCGCGGCAGGCCTACCTGAAGGTGCTTCTACTGGTGCCGCGCCACCTGCCGGCCCTCTTGGCCCTGGGCGAGCTCGCGCTGGAGCTGGACAAGCCCGCCGAGGCGGCCGACTGGTTCGGGAAGGCACTCGAAATGGCGCCGGGGGATGCGGCTGCCGAGGAGGGGCTGCAGGTGGCCCGGGCGCTCCTGGGCTGAGACCGGGGCGGGGAATAAAAAAAGGGCAGGGCCGAATGGCCCTGCCCTTTTTCTTGTTAAACCGGTAGCTGCGTCGTTATTAGTTAACCTTGATGCCCGGAGCGAAGATGATCTTGTCGAAGGTGCGCTTCAGGGTCTTGCTCTGGAAGTTGATCATCGGCGGGGAATCCGGGAACTCGACGGTGTCGCCAACCTTCACCTTGGTCTGCATGACGGCAACCCACAGTTTCTGGCCATTCTCTTCAACCTGAACGTAGGTGTACCCGCCGGAGTCCATGGTCTCGGCGACCTTGCCTTTGTGGCCGGCGCCGGGCTTGATCTCCTGCGGCTTCAGGCCAGCATGGGGATCGCCACCACCGGGAGCGGCGGCAGGCATCTGAGCGGGAGCGGCAGGCATCTGGCCAGGTGCTGCTGCCTCGGGAGCGGACGCTTTCGGTGCTTCTTCCTTTTTCTTGCAGCCGGCTGCTGCCACAGCAACAATTGCCAACATGACTACTAAGGTCTTCTTCACAGTTTCCTCCGAGTTGGATAAATTTAAGCTTTAACCCAACGGCAAAAATAGCACAACTGCTACGAGCGTTACAATAAAAAAAGTAAGCTTCTGGCACCGCTTTGCCGTTGAATACACTACTTCCCGATGATCACCTCGCCTGTGTCGGTGAACAGCTTGGCGGGCAACTCAAAGACCCTCTTGAAGATGTTCAACACCCCTTTCCCCAAGGACTTGACCGGTATCGCGGTTACCCGGGGATCCTCAATGGGCCCCTTCGCCTCGAAGTAGGTGGTGATGAGCGAGCGGTCCTTGCCGGTCAGAATCCACCCGACGATCGGGATGTGACTCACCACCTTGTCTACGGTCTGCAGCGGCTGCACGCCGATAGTGAGATCGAGCTCGTTGCGCGGCAGATCGAACTTGCCGACCGTGGAGATGTTCATGGCGTTACTGTCGATGTACAGGTTCTGCGTCGAGGCGATGCCGTCTTTCACCGCGAAGTCCCCGGTGATCTTGTTGAAGGGCATCCCCCCGGAGACCATGTCCGGCAGCTGTCCCTTGACCAGCTGGGAGACGTTCAGGATGGAGAACACCTTGGCCAGCGTGGAGAACTTCCTGATGCTGCCGTGCTCGACGCGCAGCTTCAGGGAACCCAGCGCGCTCTGCTTGAGCTCCTGGGCGGTCTCCCCCTTGGCCGAAAGGTCGCTTTGCAGCGACAGGGCTCCCACGACCTGCTGTTTCTTCACCCCGAAGGCGTGCAGCAGCTTGTCCGCCGAGACCTTCTGGGCGTTGCAGCTCACCTGGTAGCGGGTGGCGTTGGAGCCGAAGTCCATCCTCACCTTGCCGGTGATCTCGCCGTCCAGGCACCACACCTCGAAGGGCTGCAGGTAGACGATCTTGTCCTCCAGCTGGATGAGGGTTTTCAGGTGCTGGAAGGGGATGTCGCGGTACCTCCCCTCTGCCGCGGTCACCTGCGCCTTCATGGTGAAGCGCTTCCCCTCGGCCCCCTGCTGGCGGCTGCCGAACAGCGGGTTTAAGTCCTCCAGCTCCAGGTGCGGCGAGTTCACCGTGACGTCGACATGCGGGTGCTTGAGGTCCTGGATGCTCCCCTTCACCTGGAGCGTGCTGCGGCCGAGCTGGCCGGAGAGTGAGGCGATCTGCAGGGTGTCGTTGGTAAGGGAGACGGTTCCCTGCACCCGTTCGGCCCTGAGCTGCGTCTTGCCGGCGTTGAAACCGAGGTCGGCGAGGTCGAGCGACGGCGAAGCGAAGCTGACCGAGACGGTGGGGGACTTGAAGTTGCTCACGCTGCCGTGCCCGGAGATGCTGGAGCTGCCGAGCCGCCCCGCGATCTGGCTGCTCTCCACCGAGTCGCCGGCGAAGCGCAGGGTGCCGTTCACCCCGGTGATCGGCTTCATCTTCTCGGTCGGCTTGAAGGAGAAGCCGGCCAGCGAAACGTCGCCGGACCAGGAGGCGACCTCGAGCGTCGCCCCTTTCCCCTGCAGGGCGGCCTGCAGTTTCCCGGCCGGCTGGTACTTGCGCGCCGGCGGCACCAGCGGCGCCACCTCGTTGACCGCGAAGCTGTTGGTCCTCAGGTCGACGCTGATCGGGCCGCGGTACTGGCTCACTGCAGTAGCCGAGAGGGAGAGCGGCGCCAGGGCGAAGTGCGACCCGGTGAGCCGGAACTGCTCCTTGTCGAAGCTGCCCCGGAAGGAGAGGGTGTTGTGGCGCCCGGCCGGTTTCGCGATCAGGTCGGGGAGCGAGTAGGAGGTCTGGGTGAGATCCCAGTCGCCGGAGAGGTTGTACAGCGAGGTGGTGCCCTCGCCGATCAGCTTCAGGGTCGAACCGCCGCTCAGGGTGGACTTGTCGCCGCGGCCGTGCCCGAGGAACCAGGCGAGCTCGCTTTGGTTGGGCTGCAGGTTCATGGCGAACAGGTAGCGGCAGGGGACTTCCAGGGGGTAGTCGGTGATGCGTCCCTCGAGGGTGAAGGGGGAGCTGCCGAAACGGCCGCTCATGCCGCGCAGCGTGAAGTCCTTGCCGGCCAGCTCCAGTTGACCCTTGATCCCGGTGAAGGGGGGGATCCCGGAGCCGTAGTTCACCACCCCTTCCTCGACGCGCGCCTTCACGGTCAGGATGTTGTAGTTCTGCCCCCGCTCCATGTGCAGGATCTGGCTCACCCGTCCGTCCAGGCGCCCCTCGTCGAGCCGGTAGATGCCGCCGGCGATCTTCTGCTCGATGAAGTCGGCGGTGTCCTTCACGATGATCCCGTAGGGGATGTACTGCCTGAAGTTTTTCAGGTCGAAGCGTCCCATGGTCGCCTTGGCGGTGATGCGCAGGTCCTTCGAGTAGAGGTCCGAGAGCTTGCAGCTACCCTGCACGGCGAGGCCGTCCACGTTCGCCTTGAAGGCGGAGATGTTGAGATCGCGCTCGGTAAGCTCCAGCTCGTAGTTCGCCTTGACCAGTTTCGGGGTTAGCAGCGCGTGGAAGACCTGGGGGTAGTCAAGCCGCAGCCGGGAAACCTGCAGATTCCCCTTCAGCTTGAAGGCAGCGAGCTTCCCCTTGATGTGGGCGTCCAGCTCCAGGTCGCCGGAGAGGCTCTTGAAGGGGAGGTAGCGCCCGAAGTAGGGGTAGAAGTGGGTGGCATCGAGCGCCCCCAGCTTAGCGTGCCCGGAGAGCTCGCTCTGGGTGAAGGGGGATCCCTCCGGGGCCAGTTTGGCGACGCCGGCCAGGAAGATGGGGACCTTGCGGGTCGGGTACTTCAGTGTCCCGGAAAGCTTGAAGTCGCAGTTTTTGCCGCGCACCAGGTTGCTGAGGTACAGGTCGGTGCGGGTCAGCTCGGTGACGAGCGGGGTCTCCGAGAAGGCGGAGTCGGCGAAGCTGATCTCGGCGTTTTTCAGCTCGAGCCCCTTGAGCGCTGCGGAACTCTCGGTCTTCGGGCGCTCCAGGAGGTCGCTTATGTTGAAGACCCCGTTCCTGTCCCGGGTCAGGATCAGCTTGGGGTGGTCGAGCTGCATGCGGCTTAACACCAGCTCGCGGCGCAACAGCGGGATGAGGGCGATCCGGATGGTGAGCCGGTCCGCGGTCACGAAGTCGTCGACGCCGTTTTTCTCCTTGATGGTCACCCCGGTAAAGGTGAAGGCGGGGCCGTAGCGGAAGGAGAAATCCCCGATCTGGTAGCGCAGGTCGCGCTTGAGGGCCGTACGGACCTGTGCGGTGATCTCCGCCTTGTAGGTATCGAGGTCGAGGAACCTGAGGGCCAGACTCCCGGCGACCACCACGAACGAGATGATGGCTATGATGAGCGGCAGCACCCAGGCCCGCGCTCTTCTTAGTTGCATTGCTGGCTCCAAGACAGCGGTTCCCGCCTAGGAGGCGGCGTCCGCCGGCAATTCGATGATGAAACGGCTCCCTTTGGGGTAGTTCTCCTTGGCCCGGATGAAACCGTGGTGATCGGTGATGATGGTGTTCACGATGGCAAGCCCCAAGCCCGTGCCGCTCTTCTTCCTAGAGAAGTAGGGCTCGAAGAGGCGCGGGCGGTCCTCCGGCGCGATGCCGTGGCCGTTGTCCGAGACGCTGAAGGTGGCCATCTTCAGTTCGGTGTTGAAGGAGCTGGCGAGCTCGATTTCGCCCTGCTCCTCGACGGCTGCCACCGCGTTGTCCAGAAGGTTGATGAGCACGCGCTTGATCTGGTCGCGGTCCAGCTGGATGAGCGGCATCTTCTCGTCGATGGCGAGCTTGAAGCTTATGGAGCGGTGCGCCTCCTGGTACAGGGTGAGCGCCTCTTTCAGGATCCCGTTCAGGTCGTTGGGGGAGGGGACCGACGCCGGCATCCGGGCGAACTTGGAGAACTCGTCCACCAGCCCCTTCAGCTCGTCGACGGACTTGATGATCATGGCGGTACAGTCGTCGAAGACCCGCTCCTCTTCCTCGAAGCGCGCAAGGTAACGCTTCCTCAGGCGCTGGGCCGAGAGCTGGATCGGGGTGAGCGGGTTCTTGATCTCGTGGGCGATGCGCCGCGCCACCTCGCGCCAGGCCGCCATGCGCTGCGCCTTGATCAGGTTGGTCATGTCGTCGAGCACCACGACCATCCCCATGAAGGTGCCGTTCTCGTCCTTCAGGACGGTCAGGTTGGTGAGCAGGGTGAGATCCCCCTCGCGCATCGGGATGGTGATCTGGCGGGTGATGGAGTCCTGCTTGGCGACCACCATGTCGCGCAAGAGCCCCTTCACGATGTCCAGGTGTTCGGGCCTCAAGACCTCGCGGAAGTTGTGCCCCGACACCTTGTCCAGGTTGATGAGCAAGAGCTTCTCGGCCGCCTTGTTCACGTGGGTCAAGAGGCCGTCCTTGTCCACCGAGATGATCCCCGCGGTGACGTTGGCGAGCACGGTCTCCATGTAGCGGCGCCGCTGGTCCAGTTCCAGGTTGCTCTTCTGCAACTCGCTGTTGGTGTCCTGCAGGGCCAGCTGGTTTTCCCGCAGGTCCTGGGTCATCCGGTTGAACGAGGCGATCAGCATGCCGATCTCGTCGTGCCCGGTCTCCCCCAGGTGCACGTCCAGGTTACCCTCGGCCACCTGCCGGGTCGCCTCGGCCAGCTCCTGGATCGGGTTGGTGAGGCTGCGCGCCAGGTAGACCCCGAACCAGACCGCCAGGAAGATGATCACCATGGTGATCAGGAAGAGCGTCAGGATGTAGCCGGTGGTGATCGGGTTCTTCAGTATCTTCAGCTGGCGGAACTCGTGGTAGGAGGCCGAGATCTCGCGCATCTTGGCGACCATCGAGTAGGGGACGTAGTAGTTGACCACGATGACCCCGACCACGTCCTTCGAGTTCCAGTTGGAGTGCACCGGCACGATGCCGCGGATCAGGTCGGCCTTGCCGATCGAGTTCACCCGGGTGAACTCCTGCCCGGCGAGGCCGATGTTCAGGTCTTCCGAGGAGGGGTTGGTGAACTCGCCGGCCGGGAGCTTCGGGTTGGAGGCGCGGATCAGCTCCTCGCGCTGCGACGAGAAGACCTCGACCACCCCGAGGTTGTACTCCTTCTGCTTCTGGCGCACCAGGGCCTTCAGGGCAGGGAGGTTCTCCTCGTTCAAGAGCTTGCGCTCCTTGATGGCGTCGGAGATCTGCTGGCCGTAGTAGAGCGCGTTGGCCGCCTGGTTCTTGTAGTAGGTCTGCGCCACCTCCATCGACTCGTTCAGGGAGTTCTCCACCTGCTTATTGAACCAGTTCTGGATGCTGTTGGTGATGAATCCGGCGGAGACGAAGAAGAGGAGCAGGGTGGGGATGAGCGACAGCGAGACGAAGGCGAGCACGAGCTTGGTGCGCAGCTGGGCCCCGGGTGCGTTCTTGCGCCGCTCCACGAAGAGCTTCGCGATGTTGCGGAAGACCAGGTAGACCAAAAGGATGATGAGCAGGATGATGACGTTGATGATGCCGAAGATCGTGATGTTGTTGCCGATCGGCACCTCGGAGTTGAGGCGCGACAGGTGGATCTCGGCGCTGGTCAAAAGCAGGATGGCAAGGAGCGAGAGGACGATGATGATCCCCTCGCGCTTTCTCTTGCGGAGCTCCTTGGGTGTCAGGGTGGAGCCTGCTGCTTCGGCTGCTGCCGTAGTCTGGTCTGGTGTCTTTGGCATCACGCCACTCTATATGAAAGTTTAGCGAAATTCAAGGCGTTAAGGCCGATTCGGGCGGTTTAGGGGGCTGCGGAACAGGGCGAGCCTTGCCCCTCGGTCTGTGGGGAGCTTTGCGGCAGACCTGCTGCAAGGTATCTCGGGAAATAACATCAAACCGGCAAAGAAAAAGGGTGAAGCTTTGGAAGCCTTCACCCTCTCGTTGTCAACGATTTCAGGTACTACTCGTTTACGCCTCGAGCCAGGAGAGTTCCGGAAGCGCGAGGTTAAAGGGGACGTTGGTGGCCTGCGGGGTGAACTCGACCAGCGCGAAGCAGTCGGTCCGCTTCAGAAGTTCGCGGGCCAGCTTGTTGTTCAGGTCGTGACCGGACTTGGTGGACTTCACGTGGCCGATCAGGCGGTGGCCGCACAGGGCCAGGTCGCCCACCGAGTCGAGGATCTTGTGGCGCACGAACTCGTCGGAGTAGCGCAGACCCTCGGGGTTCAGGACCCCTTCGTCGCCGATCACGATGGCGTTTTCCATGGAGCCGCCGCGGGCCAGGCCGTTGGCCTTCAGCATCTCCACTTCGGCCAGGAAGCCGAAGGTGCGGGCGCCGGCGATCTCGTCGCTGAACCCCTGCTGGGTGAAGACCATGGAGCGGGTCTGGCTGCGCACCGCCTGGTGGGCGAACTGCATGTCGAAGGTGATCTTGTAGTGGCGCGACGGGATGATGGAGATCTTCTTGTCCCCTTCCACGATGGTCACGGCCTTCTTGAGCACCAGGTACTTGCGCGGCTTGCTGCTCACCTTGGTGCCGGCTTTCAGGATCCCGTCGACGAACTGGGTGGCCGAGCCGTCCATGATCGGGACTTCCGGGCCGTCGATGTCGACGTGGGCGTTATCGATGCCGCAGCCGTACAGGGCCGCCATCAGGTGTTCGATGGTGGAGACGGTCGCCTGGCTGTTGCCGATGGTGGTGGAGAGCCTGGTGTTGACCACGTTGGTGGCGCGCGCCTCGATGGAGACCGCGGGGGTGAGGTCCACCCGGTGGAACACGATCCCGGTACCCGGCTCGGCCGGACGCAGTGTCAGGTTGATCGGTTTGCCGGTGTGCAGGCCGATGCCGCTGAACGCTGCTTTGTTCCCCAAGGTTTGCTGAAATATCATAACTGGCTCCCTGCCACATTTAAATCAGTATGCGGACTATCTAGCAAGGAATGGGCCAAAAGTGTAAACAAAAGACAGGTTTGCAAAGTGGCGATAGCTCGGCAGGTTAGCGCGGCGGACAGGAGGGAGTGTCCGGTTCAGTGGGCAGCCAAACTGTGTCGTGTGGTGCAAAAGCTACGCTGGGTGTGTTTAAAATGCAACACTGGGGAAACAGGTTGAGGTTAAGAAAACCTCAACCTGATTTACAGCCTGCCGGAGCGGATGATGGCGACCATCCACCAAAAGCCGATCAGGCCGGCGATGAGGTAGCCGAAGAAGGCGAAGGCGGGGAGCCCGAAGAGGAGCGGGCCGCGGTTGGCGTGCATGGCGATGGAGGAGCCGATCAAAAGGGCGGCGAGGATGAGGCTTAAGGAGAGCCGGTTCGCGGAGCGGTCCAGTTCGCGGGTGAAGCGGTCCAGGCCGCGGTGCTCCAGGTCGATGCGGAACTTGTTGCGGTTTATCTTGTTGAGCAGCTCGCGGATCTCGCGCGGCAGGTCGCGGGTGAGCGCCAGGTACCCCTCGGCCCCTTCGGCAAGCTCCCTCAAAAAACGCCCCGGCGAGTGCTGCTCCCTCAGGGCGTCCTCCAAAAAGGGGCGCAGGTGCGACACCATGTTGAACTGCGGGTCGAGCTCGCGCCCCATCCCCTCGACCACCACCAGCACCTTGATGAGCATGGTGAGATCGGGGTGCAGCTTGATGCGGTGCGTGGAGATCAGGTCGACGAACTCGAGCAGCATCTTCCCCACCTCGATCTCCTTGAGCGGGATTTCGAAGTAGCTGTCGATGAAGTCGGAGAGCCCCTTTTTCAGGGAGCGCAGGTTCACCCCTTCGTTCATCTCGTTGAAGTTCACGATGGTGCGGATCAGCCCGTCCACGTCGCGCCGGATCACCGCGCTCAAAACGTCGGTCAGGTAGGTCTTGAGGCCCGGGTCGAGCCGGCCGATCATGCCGAAGTCCAAGAGGCAGATCACGTTCCCCGGCATGATGAGTACGTTCCCCGGGTGGGGGTCGCCGTGGAAGAAACCGTGGTCCAGCACCATCTTCAAGAAGGCGTCCGCGCCGCGGCTGGCGATCTCGCGCCGGTTCAGCTCGGCCGCCTCGAGCGCGGCCAGGTCGTTCACCTTGATGCCGCGCATGAACTCCATGGTCAAAACGGCCTTGGCGGTGGCCTCCCAGTAGACCCGGGGGAAGGCGAGGGTGGGGTCCTCCTGGAAGTTGTCGCGGATCCGCTCGATGGTGTGCCCCTCGCGGGCCAGGTCCATCTCGCGCCTAATGGTGGAGGCGAATTCGCGCACCACCCCGACGGGGTCGTAGATATCGGCGTTGGGGAGGTGGCGCTCCAGAAGCGAGGCGATGTCCATCAGGATGTCGATGTCGGTCTCGACCAGGTCGGTCACCTCGGGGCGGCGCACCTTGACCACCACCTCCTCGCCGGTCAAAAGCACCGCCCGGTGCACCTGGGCGATGGAGGCCGCGGCGATCGGCTCCTCGTCGAGCTCGAGGAAGAGCTCGGTAGCGGAGACCCCCAGGGCGGCTTCGAGCTGCCCCTTGATCTGGCTGAAGGGGAGGGAGGGGACGCTGTCCTGCAGCCGGGCGAACTCCCGGATGAAGGCGGCGGGGATGATGTCCGGGCGGGTCGAGAGGAGCTGTCCCAGCTTGATGAAGGTGGGCCCCAGTTCCTCGAGGGCGAGCCGCAGGCGCTCGGGGGGGGACAGGTGCGCCGCCTTGCCCCCCGAACGGCGCAGCACCCGGCGGCTTAAGGCCGCCACGCCGGCCATATTCAGGTACTCCAGCAGGTGTTCCAGGCCATAACCGGCCAAAACCGCGATGATCTGGCGGTAACGCCTGATGTTGCGCACGTTGCGGTTGAACTGCATCAGTCTCAGCATTCAGTCCCCGGCCTCTTCGTCGGCGCCTTCCAGGCGGGCGGCCTCCAGCGCGCGCACCCGGCGCTCCAGGCGCTCGAAGTCCTCGCGGGACACCATCCCCATGCGCTCCATCACCTGGCGCACCTCTGCCTCCACGATCTCGGAGGTCCGCTGGCTGCCGGCCTGGGCCAGATCCTGGATCCGATCGATGAAGGCACGACCCTCCTCCTCGCTCATCTTGTAGCGCGTCTTCAATTCCTGCATCAGCTCCTCTCCCTTCTTCTGGGTGAGCGACGCAGCCCCCAGTGCGGTCAATGCCGCTTTTTCCAAAAGCTCCAGCATGGTGCACCTCCTCATACGACATCGGATGTCATTGCACGGCTTGGGCTTAATGATATCCTTGTAACTGCCAAAGTCAATGTTGAACCCCGTTGACTTTATTAGGGTTCTAGGCGATGCTCCGGGGTAACTACTCATGGGAGAAAAAACGGGAGCGCCAATGAGCAAGCGCAAGGCGGTAACCATCCACAACGTAGGGCAGATCCTGCTGCGGCGCGGGCTCATCGACCAGGCCCAGTCGAAACTCCTCGACGAGCAGGGGGAGGCCCAGGCGGCCCGCCTGCAGGGGGCGCAGCAGGCGGGGTACTCACGGCGCCTGCAGCAGACCCCGCAGAAGGCCTCGCCCGCCGAGGTGATCGCCTCCTTGAACCTGGAGATCCCCGGCTCCGGCGGCAAGCTCTTAAGCGAAGATGCCATCACCGAGGTCCTCGCCGAGGCGGTCGGGCTTCCCTACCTGAAGATAAACCCGATGAAGCTCGACCTCGAGCTGGTCACCACCCACATCTCGCGCCCCTTCGCCCTGAAACACCTCATCGTGCCGGTCGGCTTCAGCGACGGGCTGCTCACCCTGGCGGTCGCCGACCCCTTCAACGACGAGGTGGTCGAGGAGCTGAAGAGTCTCAAGCGCATGGAGTTCAAGCGGGTGCTCGCTTCGCGCAGCGACATCCTGAAGATCCTGCGCGAGTTCTTCGGCTTCAGGGCCTCGGTGAAGGCGGCCGAACACGAGGTGGGGAGCGCCGTGGACCTGGGGAACCTGGAGCAGTTCGTCAGGCTGAAGCTCGGCCACGACATCGAGGGGACCGACCGCAACATCGTCTCGGCCGTCGATTTCCTCCTGCAGTACGCCTTCGACCAGCGCGCGAGCGACATCCACATCGAGCCCAAGCGCGACAAGTCCCTGGTGCGCCTCAGGGTGGACGGCGTGCTGCACAACGTACACGACGTGCCGCGCCAGCTGCACCCCCCCATGGTGTCGCGCATCAAGATGCTCTCGCGCATGGACCTCGCCGAGAAACGCCGCCCCCAGGACGGCAGGATCAAGACGAGCCACGGCGGCAAGGAGATCGAGCTGCGCGTCTCCACACTTCCAGTCGCCTTCGGCGAGAAGGTGGTCATCAGGATCTTCGATCCCGACATCCTGATGCAGGAGCTCGACCAGATCGGTTTTTACCCGCGCGAGTTCCAGCTCTACAGCTCCTTCATAAAAAGGCCCAACGGGATCATCCTGGTCACCGGTCCGACCGGCAGCGGCAAGACCACCACGCTCTACTCCTCGCTTCGGGCGCTCTCCTCGCCGGAGGTGAACATCGTCACCGTCGAGGACCCCATCGAGATGGTGATGGAGGAGTTCAACCAGGTGGGGGTGCAAAGCGCCATCGGGGTGACCTTCGACAAGGTGCTGAGGAACATCCTGCGCCAGGACCCGGACATCATCATGATCGGCGAGATCCGGGACCGGGAGACCGCGGAGAACGCCGTGCAGGCCGCGCTTACCGGGCACCTGGTGCTCTCCACGCTGCACACCAACGACGCTCCCTCCTCGGTGACCCGGCTGGTCGACCTGGGGGTCCCGCCGTTTCTGATCACCTCCACGGTGATCGGGATCATCGCGCAGCGCCTGTTGCGCAAGATCTGCTCTTCCTGCAAGAAGGAGCGGGAGCTTTCGGCGGACGAGATAGAGTACCTGGGGCTCAAGCGTGGGGCGCGGGTCAGCTTCGGCGAGGGGTGCGCCGAGTGCCGCGGCACCGGGTATAAGGGGCGCACCGGGATCTTCGAAGTGCTCGAGGTGAACGAGAAGCTGCGCGCGGTGATAGGTGAGAGGCTCGACCTGGGGCAGTTGCAGGAGGTGGCGCGTCAGGACGGTCTGGTGCCGCTGCGCGACCTCGCCATACGGAAGATGCTGGAGGGGGTAACCACCTACGAGGAAGTCATCGCTGTGACGGGGTGAGTTCTAGGAAACCTGCCTGGGGGAGAGGGACTAGCCGAGAGTGACGCGGTTGCGCCCGTCTGACTTGCTGGCGTACATGAGGGCATCCGCACGCTGCAGGATGGTTTCGGAAGTGTCACCGGGCTTGGCGAGGGTGGCAC
Source organism: Geomonas silvestris (assembly GCF_014193515.1). Taxonomy (GTDB): domain Bacteria; phylum Desulfobacterota; class Desulfuromonadia; order Geobacterales; family Geobacteraceae; genus Geomonas; species Geomonas silvestris. The sequence goes on from NZ_BLXX01000021.1 coordinate 36,986, forward strand.
CGATGGAGGCGGTGACCGAGAGCTTGTGGTCGCCGATCATGATGAAGGAATTTGCCACGAAGGTGCGGATGCGCTCGGTGATGATCTGGAAGTCGCGCTGGCGGACGTTGTTGAGAATCGCCACGAACTCGTCGCCCCCCCAGCGGGAGATCACGTCCAGACGCCGCAAAAGGTTACTCACCGTCTTGGCCACCATGGCCAGGACCTCGTCCCCGATGGCGTGTCCGAAGTTGTCGTTCACGTCTTTGAAGGTGTCGATGTCGAAGAAAATCACCCCGAAAGGGACCCGGTCGGTCTGCCACTCGTAGATCCTCGTTTTCAGGGTGATCTGGCCGTAACGACGGTTCCCCACGCCGGTCAGCGCGTCCAGGCAGGCCTCCTTCTTGAGCGCCTCCAACTCCCGCAACACGTGCAGCGATTGAGAGTTGTCGGCAAAGACCTCGATAGCCCCGATGACGGCTCCCTGCTCGTCCCGGATCGGAGTCGTGCGTACCGAGACCGGCACCCGGTGCCCCTGCTTGTGGTGCAGGTAGATGTTGCTCACCCGTTCCTGGCCGTCGCGCATGGTGGCGGAAAGTGGGCAGGCATTGAGACAGAGATTCTCCCCCTCGTCATCCAGGTGCTGCAGGATGTTGGCCGAGCAGCACTTCCCCAGCACCTCCGCCTTGCTGAAGCCGGTGATCCGCTCCGCGCTCTTGTTCCAGAGATAAATCCCGCGATCGCGGTCGACGCAATACACCCCGTCGAAGAGCGACTCCAGGATCAGTTCGGGAGACGGAGTTGGCGGAGTTTTCATGAAGTCGACCTTTTCTCGAGGTTGCGTTGCTGGCTTTTGCCGGTGAAGTTCCTACGTCTTTGCATGTTTACACGACTTTTCCAGAAACCACAAGCATTCATGAGCCGTGCTAGCGGCAGCGGGGAAGGGTATAGGTCTTCTCCGTGCTCGCCCGGTCCACCACGACCAGATAGCCCCCCTTGGTATCGCTGACGACCAGTACCCCGTAATCGGCATACCCCGCGGCCTGGGCCAAACGGCAGGCGGTCCCCCACACCTCGTGGAGGTCGGCCACCTGGCAGTTGGGAGCCTTGGCGAAGCGCCGGCGGGCGTCCTTTTGCAGCCGGACCACGTGCACGTGGAGCTGGTCCTGGTCCCGCTTCCCCGTCGGGTTCACCGCCAGGGCGCGCTCGGCGTCCTCGGGTATCCGGCTCTGGGCGATGGCCCAGGCAAACTTCCAGATGCCTTCGGGGCGCTTGGGATCCTCGACGCCGGTCACCTTGGTGCGCGGCAGGACCAGTCCGTGCACGAACTCCTCGGTGCAGTCGCACATCTTGCGGTCGCGCAGCGCCACGAATTCCTGGGTTTCCACCCAGACCTGGGTGGTATCGCGGCAGCCCCTGGACGCGGCACACGGCGCGACGTCCAAGGGGGCCCGGCAGGAGCTGCAGTAGTCGGCGACCGTGGGGTCGAGGCAGGTGTTGAGGATGGTCCAAAGGACGTCCCGGTTGCCGGCAAGCGCGGAAGCGGGAAGGGCGGCCATCAGCAAAAGCCAAAGGGAGACCGTGAGGAAACGGCGGGAGAGACTCGTGGCGGTGTTCATGAAACTCCTGGGGGGCATTGAATTAAAAAAGGCTCCCGCCGCGTACCGATTCTTCGGGCCCGTGGGAGTGCACATAGTTTTTGGGTTCGTCGAATAAATTCCGGAAAGCCGGTTCCAGCGGTTCCCCGCTCCCCCAGCGGGAGGGACAGGGTGAGGGGGAAAGGCGCCGCATCACTGCCGATGGCAGCGTCACCCACCCCCGACCCCCTCCCGTCAAGGGAGGAGGGATGTGGGTGCCGGAATTGTCGGAGGAACCTTTTCTTCTCGCAGTCAGGCCGGGGGGCACTGCTTGGGACATTCCAGGGGAGAGTTCCTGCGGCTACTTCACCTCGACGTTTGACACCACCACGATCCCGGATTCGGTGACCCGGTAGCCGCGGCGCCGGTCCTCGTCGTGGTCGTAGCCTATCTCGATGCCGTCGGGGATGGTGATGTTCTTGTCGATGATGGCCCGCTTGATCTTGGCGCGCCGGCCGACGTTCACGTTTTCGAAGAGGATGGAATCCTCCACGAGGCTGTAGCTGTTCACCTTGCAGCGCGGGGCCAGGATGGAGCGGCGCACCGTGCCGCCGCTGGTGATGCAGCCGGCGCAGACGTAGGAGTCGACGTTCACCCCGCGGCGCTCATCCTCGTCGAAGACGGTCTTCGCGGGCGGCAGGTTTCCCTGGTTGGTGAGAATCGGCCACTTGTAGTTGTAGAGGTTTAACTGCGGCGAGACGTTGATCAGGTCCATGTTCGCCTCGTAGTAGCTCTCGATGGTCCCCACGTCGCGCCAGTACCCCTTCTCCTCCGCCTTCATACCCGGGATCAGGTTGTCGTTGAAGTTGTAGGCGAACACCTTGTCCTTGTTCTCCAGCATCATGGGGATCACGTGCTTGCCGAAGTCGAGGTCCTCGTAGAGCTTTTTCCCTTCCTGCAGCACCTCGATCAGTTTCCGGGTGGAGAAGATGTAGTTTCCCATGGAGGCGAAGCAGGTGCTGCGCCCGGGGATCGGCTCCGGGTTCTTGGGCTTTTCGGTAAAGGCGGTGACACGGTAGTCGTCGTCCACCGAGAAGACGCCGAAGCGGGTCGCCTCCTCCGCGGGGACCTCGAGGGCTGCCAGGGTGAGGTCGGCGCGGTTTCTGCGGTGGTAGTCGATCATCTGGCTGATGTCCATCTTGTAGATATGGTCACCGCCGAAGATCGCCACGTAGTCGGCATCCGAGGACTCCACGAAGCGCAGGTACTGCAGGATGGCGTCGGCCGTCCCCTTGAACCAGGACTCGCTCTCGCTGCTGGTCTCCGGCGAGATGGCGACGTAGAACTCGCCCAGGCCGGTCCATTTGCCCCAGGACTCGCGGATGTGCTTGTTGAGCGAGAAGGCGCGGTACTGGGTGAGGATGTAGACCTTCTTGATCCCGGAATTGAACAGGTTCGAGAGCACGAAGTCGATGATCTTGTATTTGCCGCCGAACATGACGCTCGGCTTGGCGCGCCTCAGGGTAAGCGGACTCAGCCGCTCTCCCTTTCCGCCGGCCAGAACCATCGCGATGGTGTTCCTTCCGACATTGCTCATGGAATACATAGGGACTCCTTCCTTTAATGAATTGCCGATTTCTATGCATTGCAATGCTGCAGGTTCTGCCCGCCTCCAGACGGAGGGCTAGGGCTTGCCGTGCTGGTGCACCTTCTCGGTTTTCTGGAAGGTCACTTCCAGGGTGAGCTTTTTGCCGTCGCGCTCCACGCCCAGGGTGCTTTTTTCACCTACTTTTTTCTGCTTGAGACCATAGACCAGGTCGATCGTCTCCTTGAGCGGCTCGCCGTCCAGGGTGAGCAAGAGGTCCCCCTCCTTCACCCCGGCACGCTCGGCGTTGGAGTCGGGAAGTACGCTCTGCACCTGCATGCCGCGCTTGTCCGGCCCGGGCTCGTAGGCGATCCCCAGGCGCACCCCCGTCTCCGGGAGTTCCTCGTAGGCCAGGAAGTTGAGGAAGTCGTAGGAGAGGTTCGGGTAGTCCGGGAGATCCACGTCCATGATCTCCGGCTCTTCTTTCCGGGTAATGGCGATCTCGTTGCCGCCGATCGTCACGTAGGAGGTGGGGATGCGCCGGAAGACCCGGCGCGGGATGCCGAAGCCGTGAGCGACATGGTTGCCGCCGGCGATCACCACCAGGTGCCGGTCCTTTCCCTGCGGGCTGGCGAGGAAGCGGGCGGCGCTCTCGGCCATGGTTTCGTCCCAAAGGGTCTGGGCGCGCACGAAGCCGTCCATCACGAGCTTGCCGTGGCTGTGCCCGGCGAAGATGCTCTCCGCCATGCCGCGCTGGTACGGGTCGCCTAAGTCCATCTCGGGGAGGCGTGCCTTCATCTCCGGGGAAAGCTCCTCGAGCGGCGTGCTTCCCACCGCCTGGGCCAGGTCTTTCTCGGCGTTGAGGGCGACCACCGGGATGTGGTGCTCCTTGGCGTAGATGAGGAGGTCGCGGTAGTAGCCGAAGTCCATCTTCCAGTTGTCGAACCAGTGCGATTCCTTCAGGAAGGCCTTCTCGTCGAGTTTGCCGGCCACCCAGCGGTCCAGCACGGGCTGTTGCGAGCGGACGAACATCTCCATCCCCAGCGCCGTCTTGCCTGGGTGGCGCTCCTCCATCGCCTTGAGGACGTCGAGTTCGAGCCGGTGCGAGGCCGGGTTGTCGTGGGTCTCGCCGACGTAGACCACGCGTGCGTCGGTCGCTATCGAGAGCATCTGCTCCGGAGTCACCAGCACGCCCGTCGGGAGATGCATGATGTCCCCCACCTTCGGGGCGGCCTTCAGCGGGTAGGGGTTCTGAGGATCACCCATGAAGCGCTTCCCGGGGTGATGACTGCAAGCCGTCATAGAAACGAGAGAAAAGGCCAGAACGAGATGTAGTGCGGTGCGCAGGCATTTCATGTGCTCTCCAGCAGGTGTTGAGTTTCAACGAGTGTTGCGTATGAGAAACGGTGCTGCAATTGTAGCAAAATCTGCAACCTGTACTAACAGCAGGTGGATCTGCGACAGCTGGCGGGCCGACCACAGACAACGGATCTCTTAAAAGGTGTGCTCGGCGGCGACATGCACTGTCAACGGCTGAGCCAGTTGCAGAAGGGAGCATGGTACAACAGAGGGTAAAAATTAATCGAGCAAGGTGTTGTTGTCAAGCTGCGAACGGGAGCTCGGCGGTTGTCACAACACTACGGAGCTAAAACAGTATCTGAACCGCCGTGTGCCCGGCATTGTCGTGATTTCAAACATTTGGACGGCCGGCTCACAGAGCCCGTCGGGGCGCCGGTACGAGGTGGGCGAGCTGCGGCTCGATTGTTGGAAAAGCATAGCACATGAATTCATGAAAATAAACTATAAAAATATCGAGACAGGACCGTAAGATGCGAACCGTTAGACCGTTTTTGCCAAACGTCCATTAGAATTGCGGGGAGGGCGGAGGGCAGAATGGCGGGAGCGGAGATGCCGGGGCTGCCCCTTTCCCAGGTTTGGCATCACCCAAAACAACATTGCCCTCTCTTGCGGGATTTCGGAGCTCCAAAAATGCAAAGTGCCACTACCTTTTGCAATTTTGGAGCTCTAAAAAACAAACATCTCCTCCTACATTTGTTTTTGGTAGCTCCAAAAAACAACAAGGCCATCCCTTGCGGTTTTTGGGAGGTCCAAAATGCAATTATCTAGTCCTACATCTGTCTTTGGGAGCTCTGAAAAACAACTATCTACTCCTACATTTGTTTTTTGGAGCGACCTTTTGCAATTTTGCCGTCTTTAAAAAGATTTTGGGGTTACCTCGTGCAATTATCTCGCTACATAATTGCAGCGGGCCGGCCGGCATTGCAAAAAAGGGGATCGTGGCGGCACGGAAACGCGGTGCTGGAGAAGCTGCGGATTGCTGAGGGGTAAAAACCGGTGCCGAAATCCCTTTTCTGACAGTTTCAAGTCGGTGTATAGGGGTGTTAAACCTTAGTTTAAGGGGCTTTTTGTGTTGACAATATGTGACCTCGTAAATAGAATCCATCCTTCAATACTTACTGGAGGTTTGCGGAATGGGAAAGGCTTTTAAAGTGGCGGTGCTGCCGGGCGACGGCATTGGTCCGGAGGTCATGGCAGAGGCACTCAAGGTGTTGGACGCAGTAGAAAAACGCTACGATGTCACTTTTGAACGCACCCACGCCAACGTAGGCGGAGCGGGGATCGACCAAGAAGGGAAGGCGCTTCCCGAGACCACCGTCAACATCTGCAAAGCCTCCGACGCCATCCTCTTCGGCTCGGTGGGCGGTCCCAAGTGGGAGACCCTGCCGCCGGACGAGCAGCCCGAGCGAGGGGCGCTGCTCCCCTTGAGAAAGATCTTCGGCCTCTACGCGAACCTGCGTCCGGCCATCATCTTCCCGTCCCTGACCGCCGCTTCCTCTCTGAAGGAAGAGGTGATCGCCGGCGGTTTCGACATCCTGGTGATCCGCGAGTTGACCGGCGGGATCTACTTCTCTCAGCCCAAAGGGATCGAGGGGGCCGGCCGCGAGCGCGTCGGCGTGGACACCATGCGCTACAGCGTCCCCGAGATCGAGCGCATCGCGCACGTCGCCTTCCAGGCGGCCCAGAAGCGCGGCAAGAAGGTCTGCTCCATCGACAAGGCGAACGTCCTCTCCACCTCGGTGCTCTGGCGCGAGATCGTGATCGGCGTCGCCAAGCAGTACCCGGACGTCGAGCTCTCCCACATGTACGTGGACAACGCCGCCATGCAGCTGGTAAAGTGGCCCAAGCAGTTCGACGTCATCCTCTGCGAGAACATGTTCGGCGACATCCTCTCCGACGAGGCCGCCATGCTGACCGGCTCCCTGGGGATGCTCCCCTCGGCGTCGCTCGCTGAAGGGACCTTCGGCATGTACGAGCCCTCCGGCGGCTCTGCTCCGGACATCGCGGGGCAGGGGATCGCGAACCCGATCGCCCAGATCCTCTCCGCCGGGATGATGCTGCGCTACTCCTTCGGGATGATCGAGGCGGCCGACGCCATCGACAACGCCGTGGCCAAGGTGCTGGACCAGGGCTACCGCACCCGCGACATCTACCAGGAAAGCGCGGGGCTCAAGCTGGTGAACACCAAAGAGATTGGCGACGCCATCATCGCCAACCTCTAGTCCCCTTTCGGGGCTGGAGTCGCACCACGAACATCTACTGAAATTAGATATACGTCGAAAAGGAGTTCACCTATGAAAGTCGGACTTGTCGGTTGGCGTGGCATGGTAGGTTCGGTCCTCATGCAGCGGATGCAGGAGGAGAACGATTTCGCCGGGATCGAACCGGTATTCTTCACCACCTCGCAGGTGGGGCAGGCTGCTCCCATGAACGCCGGGACCCTGAAGGACGCCTCGGACATCGCCGAACTTAAAAAGCTGGACGTGATCATCACCTGCCAGGGTGGCGACTACACCAAGGCGGTGCGCCCGGAACTGGCCAAGGCCGGCTGGCAGGGGTACTGGATCGACGCGGCGAGCACCCTGCGCATGGAGAAGGACGCCGTCATCGTCCTCGACCCGGTGAACCGAAACGTCATCGATGACGCGCTTGCCAAGGGGATCAAGGACTTCATCGGCGGCAACTGCACCGTGAGCCTTATGCTCATGGGGTTGGGCGGGCTGTTCCGTGCCGGCTTGGTGGAGTGGATCTCCTCCATGACCTATCAGGCGGCCTCGGGCGCCGGCGCTCCCAACATGCGCGAGCTCCTCTGCCAGATGGGGGTACTGCACGGTGCCGTCTGCGAGCACCTGGCGAACCCCTCCTCGGCGATCCTGGAGATCGACCGCAAGGTGACCGAAGAGCTGCGCGGCAACCTGCTCCCCACGAAGGAGTTCGGGTTTGCCTTGGCAGGGAGCGTGCTCCCCTGGATCGACCGCGAGGTCGAGGACGGCCAGAGCCGCGAGGAGTGGAAGGGGTACGCCGAGACCAACAAGATCCTCGGCACCACGAACCCGATCCCGGTGGACGGCATCTGCGTGCGCGTGGGCGCCATGCGCTGCCACAGCCAGGCCCTCACCATCAAGCTCAACAAGGATGTGCCGATCGGCGAGATCGAGGAGCTCATCAAGAACGACAACAAGTGGGTGAAGCTGGTCCCCAACAACAAGGCCGACACCCTGGCGCAGCTCACCCCCGCGGCGATCAGCGGTTCGCTCACCGTTCCGGTGGGGCGCCTGCGCAAGATGAAGATGGGGCCGCAGTACCTTTCCGCCTTCACCTGCGGCGACCAGCTCCTGTGGGGCGCGGCAGAGCCGCTGCGCCGCATGCTGCAGATTTTGAAGGAGCGGTAAACCCTAAGCGTCAGCACGCGGATGGCGCGGAAACCAAGGCAAAACAGCAGGTACCCCTTTTAAGGGCCTGATCCGGCTCCGTTGTCGTGGTTTCCGGCAGTTTCAGCGTGCCGACTTTATGTGGTAGTAATCAAACAGAGCGCGTCCCCCGGGCAGCACAGCGGGGGGCGCGCTCCCGTTTTTGTCTAAAGGAGAAGTTGCATGAGCAGAAAATACAACGTAGCCATTGTCGGTGCCACCGGCGCAGTCGGTACCCAGATGCTCGAGTGCCTCGAGGAACGCGAGTTTCCGGTGGGCAACATTAAGCTGCTGGCGAGCGGCCGCAGCGCCGGCCAGACCCTGGAATTCAAAGGACACGCCGTGCTGGTCGAGGAACTCAAGCACGACTCCTTCGAGGGGGTCGACATCGCCCTCTTTTCGGCGGGCGGGGCGCGTTCCGAAGAGTTTTGCCCTTCGGCTGCCAAGGCCGGCGCGGTTTGCATCGACAATTCGAGCGCCTGGCGCATGAACCCGGACGTCCCGCTGGTGGTGCCCGAGGTGAACCCCGAGGCGATCTCCGGCTACACCAAAAAGGGGATCATCGCCAACCCGAACTGCTCGACCATTCAGATGCTGGTGGCGCTCAAGCCGCTGCACGACTTCGCCGGCATCAAACGCATCGTGGTCTCCACCTACCAGGCGGTTTCCGGCACCGGGAACAAGGCGGTCGAAGAGCTGCGCGTCCAGACCGGCGAGCTTCTGAACGGACGCCCGGCCAACAACGAGGTGTACCCGCACCGCATCGCCTTCAACTGTCTGCCGCAGATCGATGCCTTCCTCGAGAACGGCTACACCAAGGAAGAGATGAAGATGGTCGACGAGACCCGGAAGATCATGGGGGACGCGATCAGGACCTCGGCTACCTGCGTCCGGGTACCGGTCTTCTTCGGGCACTCCGAGTCGATCAATATCGAGACCGAAAAGAAGCTCACCGTCGAGAAGGCGCGCGAGCTTCTGGAAGATGCTCCGGGCGTGGAACTGGTGGACGACCCGGCCGAGCACGAGTACCCGATGGCCATGGACGCAGCCGGCGCGGACGCCGTTTTGGTGGGGCGCCTGCGCGAGGACCTCTCGCTCGAGAACGGGCTCAACCTCTGGGTGGTGGCCGACAACGTCCGCAAGGGTGCTGCGACCAATGCCGTGCAGATCGCCGAACTCTTGATCGAGAAGTACCTGAAGTAGTACATGCGCCACATCAAGCTCACCATAGAGTACGAAGGGACCGCCTACGCCGGCTGGCAGGTGCAGCCTAACGGCCTCACCGTCCAGGAGGTCGTGGAGGGGGCGCTCGCCCAGATGCTCGGCATGCCGACCAAGCTGCGCTCTTCGGGGCGTACCGACGCCGGCGTGCACGCGCGCGGCATGGTCGCCTGCTTCAACACCGAGAAGGCGCTGCCGCTGCGGGCCTTCCGCGAGGGGCTCAATACGCACCTGCCGCCCGATATCGCGGTGCGCGAGGCCTGCGAGGTGCCGCTTGCCTTCAACCCGCGGTCGGATGCCAGTAGCAAGCACTACCGCTACTCGATCCTTTTGGATCCACTGCGCTCGCCCCTGGCACGGCACGTGGCATGGCGCATCGGGGCGAAGCTCGACCTCGGTGCCATGCGGGCGGCCGCCGCACACTTCGTGGGCGAGCACGACTTCAACGCCTTCCGTGCCTCAAATTGCGCGGCGAAAACGACGGTGCGCACCATCTACTCCGTGGACCTGGTGCGGGAAGGTAGCTGGTTGCACATCGACGTGAACGGCAACGGGTTTTTGAAGAACATGGTGCGGGTCATGGTGGGGACGCTGGTGGAAGTTGGGCTGGGCAAACGGCCGCCCGAGGACGTCGCCCACCTCCTGGTGGCGCGCGATCGCCAGGTTTCCGGGCAGACCGCGCCGCCGCACGGGCTGTGCCTTATGCGGGTCTTTTACCCAGAGGATTCTTTGTCTTGACATTTTTGTGTTGACATGCGTCCGCGTTTCGATTAGATTTTCAACTTTCCGTAATTCGAGTGCACATTCCAGATAGCTGTGAGGTTTCAATGAAGACGACGCAAGTTGCTAAAAAAGAAGAAGTGACCAGGGATTGGTATCTGGTCGACGTGGACAATAAGGTGCTGGGCCGTGTCGCTACTGAGATTGCCAACGTCCTGCGTGGCAAGAACAAGCCGACCTTCACCCCGAGTGTCGACACTGGCGACTTCGTCGTTGTTGTCAACGCCGCTAAGATCGCGCTGACCGGCAAGAAGCTGGCCGACAAGACCTACTACTCGCACTCCTCTTTCCCGGGCGGTCTCAAAGAGATCACTGCTGGCAAGCTGATCGAGAAGAAGCCGGAAGAACTGCTCAAGAAGGCCGTGAAGGGCATGCTGCCGAAGAACAAGCTGGCCCGTCACATGTTGAAGAAGCTGAAGATCTATGCAGGCGACACCCATCCGCACGCCGCCCAGCAGCCGAAAAATCTGAACATCTAATTCGTTCTAGGAGATATACAAATGGCAGCAGCAACCTTTTATGCAACTGGCAAAAGGAAATCCTCGATCGCCCGTGTCTGGATCAAGCCCGGCACCGGTGTGATCACCGTCAACACCAAGACTCTCGACCAGTACTTCGGTCGTGAAACTTCCAAGATGGTTGTGAAGCAGCCGCTGGAACTGACTGAGAATGTCGGCAAGTTCGACGTCTTCGTTACCGTCAAGGGTGGCGGCGATTCCGGCCAGGCTGGGGCCATCAAGCACGGCATCACCAAGGCCCTCCTCGAGGCCGATGCCGATCTCCGCGGTACGCTGAAGAAAGCCGGGTTCATCACCCGCGACTCGCGTATCAAAGAAAGAAAGAAATACGGCAAGAAAGCAGCACGCGCAAGCTTCCAGTTCTCCAAGCGTTAATCCGCTTCGCGAGAGCGACGTTTCATGGCAAAGGAGGAACCCGCGAGGGTTCCTCCTTTTGCTGTTTGGACAAAGACAGGTTCTCTGTGCTACGTTCTATGCTCTACGTTCATTTCAGGCGCTGTTTGCGTATGGCTCCGGCTTCGCACACCGCCGCGGGTGTTTAACTTAGAACCTAGAACTTAGAACTGTTTTTCCTGGAGGGTTTTATGCTGAAGGTTGCTGTTGTTGGTGCCAGTGGGTATACCGGTGTCGAGCTGCTGAGAATTCTCTATGCGCACCCCGAGGTCGCGGTCACCTGCGTCACCTCGGAGCAAAACGCCGGCAAGCCGGTGAGTGCTGTGTTTCCGACGCTGCGCGGGCGCATCGACCTCGTGCTTGAAAACCTGGAGCCTGCCGGCATCTCGGAGAAGGTGGACGTGGTCTTCACCGCGCTGCCGCACAAGGCCGCCATGGAAGTGGTGCCGACCTTCCTGAAGATGGGGAAGGACGTGGTCGACCTTTCTGCCGATTACCGGCTGCGCGACGCCGAGACCTACGGCCTTTGGTACGAAAAGCACATGAATCCGGAGCTGCTCGCGCAGGCGGTGTACGGTCTCCCCGAACTGCGCCGCGATGTGATCCGGGAAGCCTCCTTGATCGCCAACCCCGGCTGCTACCCGACCAGCACTATCCTCGGGCTGGCCCCGCTTTTGAAGAACAAGCTCATCGACCCGAAGTCGATCATCGTCGACGCCAAGTCGGGTGTCTCGGGCGCGGGGCGCGGGGCCAAGGTGGACAACCTGTACTGCGAGGTGAACGAAGGGTTCAAGGCGTACGGTGTGGGCGGCGTGCACCGCCACATCCCGGAGATCGAGCAGGAGCTGTCGCTCTTGAACGGATCCCCGCTGGCCATCTCTTTTACGCCGCACCTGGTGCCCATGGATCGCGGCATCCTGGCTACCATCTACAGCACCCCGCTCAAGGGGGTCACGGCGGCTGAGCTGGTCGAGCTCTACCAGGCTTGCTACGACGGCGAACCGTTTGTCCGGGTGCTGCCGGAAGGGAGCTTCCCCTCGACGGCTCAGGTGCGCGGCTCGAACTTCTGCGACATCGGCGTGACCGTGGACAAGCGCACCGGCAGGATCATCGTGGTTTCGGCCATCGACAACGTGGTGAAGGGCGCCTCGGGGCAGGCGGTGCAGAACATGAACCTGATGTGCGGCCTGCCGGAGACGCTGGGCCTCGACTTTTTGCCGATTTTCCCGTAGCGGCTGCGCAGTACTACTAATCGGTGCGACCGGTCGGATCTGGCTGATCGGTCCGATGTAAAAAGCATGAAACAAAACCACAAAAAGCCCGCAACGCCCCCGCAGTTTCTCCCCATGACCCTGGCCGAGGCCAGGGCTCGCGGCTGGAACGAACTCGACGTCATCTTCGTCACCGGCGATGCCTACGTGGACCACCCCGCCTTCGGCGTGCCGCTTTTGGCGCGCCTTCTGGAAAGCAAGGGGCTGAAGGTCGGCATCATCGCACAGCCCGACTGGCGTAGCAAAGAGCCCTTCTTGGCCCTGGGACGTCCGCGCCTCTTCTTCGCGGTGGCCGCCGGCGCCATGGACTCGATGGTCGCCCACTACACCCCGGCCCGCAAGCTGCGCCGCGACGACGCCTACACCCCCGGCAACCTCCACGGTGCCCGCCCCAACCGCGCCACCCTCATCTACACCTCGCGCCTCAAAGAGGCCTACCGCGACACCCCGGTCGTCATCGGCGGCATCGAGGCGAGCCTGCGCCGCTTTGCCCACTACGACTACTGGGAAGACAAGGTGCGCCGCTCGGCTCTTTTTGACGCCAAGGCCGACCTGCTGGTGTACGGCATGGGGGAGAATCCGCTCCTGGAGCTGGTGGCCCGCCTGGAGGATGGGGAATCCTTTGCCGCGATCAGGAACATCCGCGGCACCGCCTATGCCGCCTCGGTGCCACCCGAACCCGCGGAGGTCGGTGAGTGCGTCGAGCTGCCGAGCTTCGAAGAGGTTGCCGCCGACAGGGCCCGCTACGCCGAGGCGTTTCGCCTTTTGAGCGGCGAGCAGAATCCCGGCTGCGCCAAGACCGTGCTTCAGCGCCATGCGACCCGCTACCTGGTCTGCAACCCGCCGGCGCAGCCGATGTCGCAGAAGGCGCTGGATGCCCTCTACGACCTTCCTTTTGTGAAGGCGCCGCATGCGAGCTACCGCGAACCGATTCCTGCCTACGAGCAGATCCGCACCTCGATAACCACGCACCGGGGCTGCTTCGGCGGTTGTGCCTTCTGTGCCATCACGCACCACCAGGGAAAGACGATCCAGTCCCGCAGCGAGGCAAGCGTACTGCAGGAGCTGGATCGACTGGCGAAACTCCCTTGGTTCCGCGGCTCGGTGAGCGACCTGGGCGGGCCGACCGCCAACATGTTCGGCCTCTGCTGCGGCGACGCCAAGGCCGGTGCGCTCTGCCGCCGGGAGAGCTGTCTCTATCCCCAGCCCTGCCGCAACCTGGTCACCGACGACGCCGCCAGCTCGCGCCTCTTGGTGAAGGCGCGCAATGTTGCCGGCGTGAAGAACATCGCGGTCTCCTCGGGGGTGCGCTACGACCTGCTGGAGCGTCAACCGCGTTACCTGGGTGAACTCGTCGAGCACCACGTGAGCGGCCTGTTGAAGGTGGCGCCCGAGCATCTCTCGGACCGGGTGACGGCGGCGATGCGCAAGCCCGGGCGCGAAAGCTTTATCCGGTTCAGGGATGCCTTCCTGAAACAGAGCGCCCAGAAGGGGAAGCGGCAGTACATCGTTCCGTATTTCATCTCGGGACATCCCGGCTGCACGCTGTCCGACATGGTGGATCTCGCGCTGCAGCTTAGGCGCTGGAACATGACGGTGGAGCAGGTGCAGGATTTTACCCCCACGCCCGGGACGCTCTCCACCTGCATGTACCACACGGGGATCGACCCCTTCACCAAAGAGTCGGTCTATGTGGCTAAGACGGACCGGGAAAAAGGTTTGCAGAAGGCGCTGCTGCTGTATCACCTGGCGGACCAGCGCAAGCTCTGTCTGGAGGCGCTCAAAAAGTGCGGCAGGGAAGACGCCGCGGCGGAGCTCTTCGGTGGCGGCGACGGGCGCGGGCGCAGCAGTGGCATAAATGAGAGGAGTGCCGGTGCTGCTGGGCGCTCAAGTGGCGGCCGCGCCGGTGATGACCGCGCTAGCGGTAAGGGCACCGGTGGTAACCGCGCCGGTGGTTCTGGTGGAGCCGGTCATGCCGGTGGCGCCAGCCGCAGTGCGGGCGGTAAGCGCGGTGGTGGCGACAGACGCCGTTGATCTGGTTGCCTCCCACGCTATTTCGCTCACTTGCGCTACAGGCCGCAGCCGGTATACTACCGGCTTTCGCCCGGTTTAACGCCAGCGCGGACTCAACTCAAAAAACGTTTCGAGAAAAAATTCAGTGTCGCTGAAAAATTGTGTTGACTTAGATTCGGGTTTGCTATAGAACAGGGATTCGCTTCGCCCAACGAAAACGGGCGCGGCGCAGCAGACGATGATAGGCTGGCGTAGCTCAATTGGTAGAGCAGCTGACTTGTAATCAGCAGGTTGCGGGTTCGAGTCCCATCGTCAGCTCCAGTTCTTTTACAAAGCTTATTCAGGTAGGCACCACGTCTGGAGGGATTCCCGAGCGGCCAAAGGGAACAGACTGTAAATCTGTCGTCATCGACTTCGGAGGTTCGAATCCTCCTCCCTCCACCACCACCCCTGCAGATGAGATGGGCATCTGCTCGAGTCCAGGAGACCGTAAAGGTCGCGGAACTGGTAAGGGCGAGGGCACGTTGATTCAAACAACTTCGCTTCACGCTGTCATTGGCGGGAATAGCTCAGTTGGCTAGAGCGTCAGCCTTCCAAGCTGAGGGTCGCGGGTTCGAGTCCCGTTTCCCGCTCCAATAACTAGATAAGCCCACATAGCTCAGTAGGCAGAGCACTTCCTTGGTAAGGAAGAGGTCACCGGTTCGAATCCGGTTGTGGGCTCCACTCCCCTCAATAAAATCGCTTTCATATAACAATCGCTGTTGTATATAATTGAAAAGTTGTCCAAGAAGTAGTTACCTCAGGGAGGATTCCTCATGGCAAAAGCGAAATTTGAAAGAACTAAGCCGCATGTCAACATTGGCACCATCGGTCACGTTGACCACGGCAAAACCACCCTGACCGCTGCTATCACTAAGGTGCTGGCCGGTAAGGGCCAGGCTGAGTTCAAAGCATTCGACCAGATCGACAACGCCCCGGAAGAGCGCGAGCGTGGTATCACCATCGCAACCGCCCACGTTGAGTACGAGACCGACAAGCGTCACTACGCTCACGTCGACTGCCCGGGCCACGCCGACTATGTTAAAAACATGATCACCGGTGCTGCCCAGATGGACGGCGCTATCCTGGTTGTTTCCGCCGCTGACGGCCCGATGCCGCAGACCCGCGAGCACATCCTCTTGGCTCGTCAGGTTGGCGTCCCCTACATCGTCGTGTTCCTGAACAAGGCCGACATGGTGGACGACGAGGAGCTCCTCGAGCTGGTCGAGCTGGAAGTTCGCGAACTGCTCTCCTCCTACGACTTCCCGGGCGACGACGTACCCATCATCAAGGGTTCCGCTCTGAAAGGCCTGGAAGG
>NZ_BLXX01000022.1 GCF_014193515.1 Geomonas silvestris
GTGATGAGCTTAACCGTTTCAACCTTGAATTCCCTGGAATACGTCTTCCTCTTCTTTGCCATGACAGTCCCTCCGTGCTGCCGGTTTTAGCAGCTTTTCGGACTGTCCACAAGATCGGGGAAGATCCACTGAGCGTCCTCGCGGTTAGGCCAAAATCTTCGCGATGGAGCCTGTTATTCCTGAGTTAAGCTAAAAATCCCGCCGTTAAGCTAAACGGGGTCTTTTTAAGCTAACTGCCATCATAGTTAAGCTAATCACCGCTTTCATTTGAAACCGGGACCGCTATGGCGAGGGAAACGCCCTTGGTTATTCGCTAAAAAGGAGGGCATTTGCCTGCGTGCAGCGTTTTTTGCTAAGAATGCGGGACGAATCCCTTGGCGGCAAGGTGTCAGGGATGGTTCGGACCGGTCCGAGGGACTGTGATCTGCTTTTTTAAGCTAAAGGAGAGGTCACTTTGCTTAAAGAGCCCCCTACATCAGTAAATGGGAGAAGATTAAAAACGGAAGGATCTCTGCTGGGGATTTGGAGCCGGAAAGTAAAAAACCGACAGCCCCAGGTCCTTTTGCAGGGAACTGGAACTGTCGGGTGGGGAGACTTCGAGAAAACACCGCTAGGTTTTAGAAGTGGGGTGCGTGGTGGCGCAAGGTTCCTGCTGCTAGGCGGCCGGCGCGAGTTTTACCGTCTTGCGTACCCTTACCTTTGATTTTTTGGTGACCACCCCTGAGGCCAACAGCACCTGTATGTCGCTTTCCTCCGCAATGATCGCCACGTAGTAGAGGATCTTCTGAATGTGTGCGCCCAGGGTTTTACGCGCTTCGTTGCGTGCGGCTATGTCGTACCTGTTTCCGGTGAGGCCGCGTTCGAAGGTCTGCTGGTACCAGTCGCGGGCCGTTTGCAGCACGTCCCGCGAACCCAGTTTGTCCTCTCGCCAATCCTCTTTGAATACCTTGAGTGTGAATACCGTGTCGAGGAAAACCTTGGCTTTCGCGAGAAATTTTACTTCGGGCCCGGTTGTGTCGAATTTGAGTTCGTTCATGACGTTCCTCCTGTTGGTTGGTGTGACATCGCTTTGTTTGAAATAACTAATCCAATAACGATGCCAACTCCGCCGTGAGCTTGTCAATATGCTGAAAATATTAGTGAATATTGTACCTGTAGGTCTGTACGGGGGCTTCGGGGCAGGTCCAGGCTATCCGCCTGCTGCACCTCGCGTGCACACCGCGTTACCACCATGAACGCGCATAGTGTTGGATATATTTAACTTTCAAGAATTGAGCAGCGTGGTCACGGAATGCTCTCGGAGGGAGGCCGAAGCCAGCATCTTTACCACAGAGGTTCACAGAGGGAAAAAAGAGGAAGGAAAAACCGAGGAACAGGTACGGCAAGGAAAACCTCTATCCCGTTTGGTCCTAGGCGCTAACGATTGAGACCGTACCCGTGCTGAAGCCGGGAAAATCTAACAACAGGGTCCTGTGCTCCTTGTCACCCGCGGTTTCTATTTGGACGGCGACCACCTCAACGAAAAAGGTGCCGCCGCTTTGGCTGGCCCCCTGAAGGTTGCGGTTGCCGACCGGTGAACCGTTGAACGCGGATCAGGCGGATTGTGCGGATGTGACGGGTAAACCTTTGAAAGCGTTTGGGGGAAACTTAAACAGGGATGAACGGGATGAAAGGGATAAAACCTGAAACATTGGGTAAAACCTGAAAGTCGAAACCTCGAGACTTAAACGTTTAGTCTCAGGCGGTTTATCCGCGGAAATCCGCATGATCCGCGAGCAAAGATTTTCGGGTGGTTCGCCGTTGATTTTCCTCTGCGTGCCTCTGTGTCCTCTATGGTGATCGCTTTTCAGTAAAAAAAAACGGCAAGGCCATCGAGGCCCTGCCGTTTAACTTTAACTGCCTTAGTTGCGGAGTTTATTCCCCAGGGGGGACCGGCACCGGTACCGTGCGAACGCTCAGTTGACGGCTGCTCATCAGCAACAGCGAGAAGAGTAGCAGCAGCCCGAAGAAGAGAACCGAGGTGGCAATGCCCCCGGCCAGCGCGAGCAGGCTTGCCAGGACCAGCAGGCACCCGATCGGCAGGTTGGCCAAACTGAAGCTCAGTGCCGAAGTGCTGGTCGGTGCGATGGTCGTTGTATCCTTCATGGGGTGGCTCCTTGGATTGTGATTGTCTCGGTCCTTTATCGGACCGGCGTGGAAAAACTTGAGAAGTTTTTTCAGGTCCACATCACTCGCCCCCTTTTGGAGCAAGTATACCCACCCATTCAAAATACGCACCTAGCTGGCGCACGATTCGGGAAATTGGTAACTGCAAGATAAGACGCACTAAATTGAGCAGGGAAGGGGGGCGCGAAGTCGAAGAAGGAGAGCGCTGTCTGTTCAGAACTTGCGCAGTGTTTAGCTCTTGAACAGTGAGGGCTGATCATACCACGGAAAAGCCGAAGGCAAAAACTGCAGGTCAGCCACGGAGGATAGGTTTTCGTTTTTTGCCGTTCGCCGCGAAAAAAAGGGAGCCGGCTTGTGCCGACTCCCCCGTGGCCCCGGCGCACCGGGGCCGGTTTCTTTGATCTCTAGAAGCTGAACTTGCTGATCTGCTCCCTGAGGCTGCCGGCCAGATGGTTCAAACGCTCGACCGCTGCAAGCGACTCGCGGTTCGCCTGTGCCGCACCCTGCATGCTGCCGGTGATCTGGTGCACGTTGTTGCTGATCTCGCGGCTCGTCGCACTCTGCTCCTCGGCTGCGGTTGCGATCTGGCCGATCTGCATGGTTACGGAGTTGATCTGGTTCAGGATCTCCTTGAGGCTCTCGCCCGATTTCTCGGCGTCGGCGGTGCCGCGGTGCACACCCTCGGCGCTCTCCTGCATGATCACCACGGAACGGGCGGTCTCGGCCTGGATGAAACGGATGGTCGCCTCGACCTCCTTGGTCGCCTCGGTGGTCCGCTCGGCCAAGCGGCGCACCTCGTCGGCCACCACGGCGAAACCGCGACCCTGCTCCCCGGCGCGTGCCGCCTCGATGGCGGCGTTCAGGGCCAAGAGGTTCGTCTGGTCCGCGATGTCCTGGATGGTGCCGATGATGGCGCCGATCTCCTCGGACTTGGCCCCCAGCCCGGAAACGCTCTGGTAGGTGGCGTCTACCTTGCTGTTGATGCGCTGCATGTCCCGGATGCTGCGCTCCACGTCGGAAACCCCGGCGCTCGCCAGTTCGCAGGCGTGCTGGGCGCTGTCCACGGCGCGCTGGCAGGAACGCGAGATGTCGGCCGAGGTGGCGGCCATCTCTTCCCCGGCCGTGGAGACGGTGACGGTCTGCTCGGCGACCTCCTCGGTGGTCCGCGCCACCTGCCCCGCACTCGCCTTGAGCTCTCCGCCGGCGTGGGCCACCTGGTCGCTGTTTTGGGCGACGCTTACGACGATCGCCTGTACCCGCTCGATGAAGACGTTGAAGAGCCGGCTCGCCACCCCGATCTCGTCCGGGCTCACCTCGAGGCGGTGGGTCAGGTCGCCGTCGCCCTCGGCGACGTTTTGCAGCGTGGCGATCAGCTTGCGCAGCGGCACCAGCGCGCGCTGCAGCACCAGGTAGGCGACCAGGGAGAGCACCCCGGCCAGCACGAAGGAGATGCACATGGCCCAGTGCTGCAGGCTGTCGAACACGGCGAGGTACTCGGACTTCTTCTCGCCCACGAACAGGACCCCGATCACCTCGTTTTTGTCGTCCTTCAAGGGGAGGTAGCTTGTGAAGTGGGGCGTACCCAGGATGGGAGCCTCGCCGCAGTAGGGGACGCCGCGGGTCATCACCGGCTCGTAGGCCGGACCCTGCAGGGTGGTCCCCACGGCACGGCTGCCGTCGTTCTTCTTGATGGTCGTGGCGACCCGCACGTCTTTTTGGAAGATGGTCGCTTCGCCGCCGAAAAGGTCCTTCATCTTGTCGGCCAGGTCGTTGTTCCCCTGCAGGGTCACCTCCCCGGCCATCAATTTGCCATCCACCAGGCGAACGGGCCCCTTGCTCACCACCAGTTCCCGGAATGCCTTGCTGCGCGAGGTGAGCGAGTTGTTCACCTGGCGGGAGATCTCCCGCTTGGTTACGACCAGCGAGATGGTCGAGGTGGTGAAGGTGGCCGCGAGAACGATGGCGACGTTGGCAGTGAAGATCTTTTTGCTGATGTTCATATTAAGCTTCCTCTCGTGGGGAATGCATTCTTGCATAGACTGGGTGCGAAGCATTTGGCGCCGACGATTGCAGCAGGAACGGGAAAGGTGGGTCGTGGCGTCGTGACTCAATGAGACTATCGGGTTCTTAGCGCCAATCTTGAGACAAAAATACACAAACCGACATCTTTTCGAGCTGAAACCGGAATGCTTAATGAGCTAGAAGTCACTCAGGGGCGTGCGAGGCGGGTATCGCCCGATGGGAAAGGGACTGTAAGTGCAAGACTACTCGATGTTAAGGCGCAGGCTTACGCCGTGGGTCCGCACTGGGTGCAGGTTTGCGGCACCCAAACAGCCGGCGGAGAGGGGTTCGACTGGCGAGGTGACCCGAAGGGGAGTGTCGCGTCGCTGTAAAGGAAGCCGACAGTTGCCGGATTTTTTTACAGTCCTCGGGGGACTTTCCAGCGTGCCTCAAAAGGGAAGCCGGCGGATATACTGAAAGTTGGGCGTGGGCACCACTATTGCTACAGTACGGGTAGTGGAAACGTACTCGCCTCCCCCCGTTGCAGTGGAGAACTTATGCGAAGACATCTGACAACCCTTGTGGTACTTCTGGCGTGGCTTCTTGCTGCGGGAGTCCCTGCTGCGCAGGCGCTTCCCAATCTGGTAACAAACGGCGGCTTCGAGCAGGGAAACTTTGCCGGATGGACGCTCTCCGGGAACACGGGTGCCACCCTGGTCGAGTCCACGACCACCCACCTCGGGAGTTCTGCAGCCGCGCTCGGGCCGGTGCACTCAAACGGCGTGCTGTCGCAGCTTCTCAGTACGGTCGTCGGCGACACCTACGAGATTTCGTTCTGGTTCCTGCAGCCCAAGGCGCCCCCCAACTTCTTCTCCGCCTCCTTTGGCGAGGAGAACCTGGTGAGCCGCCGCAACACCAAGAGTTTCTCTACGGCCTGGACCCAGTACGTCTACGACGTAACCGCCACCTCCACCATGACGCTTCTCGAGTTCCGTTTCCGGGACGACCCGGGGTACGAGTACCTGGACGACGTGTCGGTCTTCGACCTGACCCCGCCGCCCCCCCCGCCTTCGCCGGTTGCCAATCCGGTTCCCGAGCCGGGCACCCTGCTGCTTCTTGGGACGGGCGTCCTCTGCCTCGCCATCTACACCAAAAGGCGCAGGGAAGGGTGATCCAACCGGAAATAGCTAAACGGCACGAAAAAGGCGGCCCCGCATCGGGGCCGCCTTTTTTTGTTGATCGGGAAATCTTGGGGATGACTGGATTGGTATGCTGCACAGGCGGGCTACAAAAAGACAGTTACCTTGGCTAGATGAGACTTGGTTCGCAACTTGGGGGCGACAGTTTACCGCTGCTGCCGGTTGCCGGACCTGCCGGGTCAGGGGAGGGTGAAGTAGAAGGTGGCGCCGAACTCGGGGGCGGCCTCCGCCCAGACCTCGCCGCCGTGGCGTTCGATGATCCGTTTCACGGTGGCAAGCCCGATCCCGGTCCCCTCGTACTCCTCGCCGTGCAGGCGCTGGAAGGCGCCGAACAGCTTGTCCCGGTAGGCCATGTCGAAACCGGCGCCGTTGTCGCGCACGTAGAAGGTGTGCGCCGCGCCGGTCTCCACCGTTCCGAAGCTCAGACGGGCGTTCTCGCACCGTGCCGTGTACTTCCAGGCGTTCTCCATCAGGTTTTCCAACACCTGACCCAAGAGGATCTTGTCGCCGCGGGCCTTAAGACCGGGAGCTATCTCGAGAGCGACCCGGCGCCCCGGATCGCTCTCGCGCAGGGTTGCCGCAATGTCCGCGGCGAGCGCGCTCAGGTCGATCGTCTGTTTCACCAGTTTGGAACGGCTCACCCGCGACAGCTCCAACAGGTCGTCGATCAGGTGCCCCATCTTGACGCTGGCCTGGCGCGAACGCCTGACGTAGTCCAGTGCCGCCTCGGGGAGCTGGTGGCCGCACTCCTCCTGCAAGAGGGTCAGGTAGCTGTTGATGTGGCGCAGCGGGCTGCGCAGGTCGTGGGAGACCGAATAGCTGAAGGCCTCCTGTTCGGCGACCGCCAGCTCGAGCTGTGCGGTACGCTCGTGGACGCGCTGCTCGAGGCAGGACTGCAGGAGCAGGATCTCCTGCTCGGCCCTGGTGCGGTCGGTGATGTCGTCGTACAAGGCGAGCACGTAGTCGACGCTGCCGTCGTGGCGGCGCACGCAGCCGATGGACATGATGAAATAGAGGGTGGCGCCGTCGCGGCGCAGGTAGCGCTTCTCGATCACGTACTCGTCGATCTTGCCGCAAAGCATCCGGTCGAAGTACTCCCGGCTCTTCTCCAGGTCCTCGGGATGGGTGAGTTCCTCCCAGGACTTCTCGGTCAGCTCCTCTGCCGAATAGCCCAAAAGGTGTTGCAGCCTCGCGTTGGTCTGGAGCCAGCGCTTGTCGGGCCCGGTGATCGCCATCCCCACCACCTGGCGCTCGAAGAAAAGCCGCATCCTTTCCTGGTTCTCCTTTCTCTCGGTGATGTCGAGGATGCAGGCGGTGTTGCCGTCCCAGTGCCCCGGTTCGCAGGGGAGCCGCTCCACGAAGAGCACCACGTGCACCACGTCCCCTTTCTTCGTGAGGTAGCGCTTTTCCATGGTGTAGCGCTGCACCTCCCCGCGCACCATCGCCTGGTGACTTTGCCGGCTGAGCGGTACGTCGTCGGGGTGGGTCACCTGGAGAAAGTCCATCACCCCGACCAGCTCCTCGGCCTGGTAGCCCAGAAGCTGGCAGAAGGTGTCGTTGACCCGGACAAAGCGGTTGTCCGGACCGACGGCCACGATGCCGAACAGGGAGTTCTCGAAGAGGGAGCGGTAGCGGGTCTCCGAGCGGCGCAAGGCCTTGTCCGCCAGGTCCCGTTCCCGCTCCCGGGCCTCGAGCTGGTGCGCCATCTCGTCGAAACTCCTGCCGAGCTGCCCCAGGTCTCCGCCGACCAGAAGCTCAGAGACCCTCACCTTGAGGTCGCCGCCGGCCAGGCGCTGCGAGGCCGCGCGCAACACCGCGACCCGGTTGATGATGGAGTGCTTGCCGATGAACCAGGCAACGCCCAGGGCGCAGACGAGGCTCGTTATGAAGAGGATCAGGTTGCGCCCGAGCATGGCGTTCACCTTTGAGAGGGTGCTCGCCACCGGGACCCCGGCGCGGATGTAGAGATAGGGGCGGGTCTCCCCCTTTAGGGTGAGCCGGCGGTACGAGTAGGCCTGCTCGGCCCGGTCCGCTCCTTTGGCGATGAAGAAGCCGTGGTCTTCCGGGCCTTGCATGCGTGCCAGGGCGCCGGGCGGGTCCGCCGAGCCGAGTTCCCGCCCGGAGCGGTCGCTGCAGGCGAGTACGACCCCGCGGTGGTCCACGAGGAGATAGCGGCAGGGGATGCCCTGCGGGTGAGCCACAGCGTGCGCCAGGCGGTCCAGGTCGAAGGCGATGGTCAGGGCACCCACGATGGCGCCCGAGGCATCCTTGTAGGGGTAGCACAGGTTGAGGGTGGGGCGCCCGGCCATCCGGCTTACGATGTACTCCCCGGAGGAGAACTGGCCGCTGGCCAGGGCGTTTTTAAAATAGCGCCGGTCCGCCACCGATACCTGCTGGTTGGTGATGGCCGATGCCCAGACCGTGCCGTCGCGGTCCACCGCAGAGATGTTCAGGTAGGCGGGGCTCGTCGTGAGGATATCGCGCAGGATGGCGCGGGTCTTCTCGACCTGGTGCGTGCGGATGTCGGGAAGCTGGGCCAGGGTTTTCAGCAGCTGCTCGGCGGCATCGGCTGCCTGTTGTTGTTCGTTGGCTATGCCGTTGGTGATGCTGCGGATCTCCTGCACCGCGGCGGACATGGCAGCCTCGCGCAGCTTGAGCCCGGAGAACATGATGATGCCAGCGGCCGGCAGGACCAGGATCAGGGCCATGAGGCTTATCTGCGCACCGATGGAGAGCGTCAGCAGCCTGGACATCATCCGTTTTCCCATTCTTCTCCTCCAGAAGCCGTGACGATCCGGGTGCCAGGTGCTGGGCCGCGGTCCGCTGGGCGGAGACGCTTTTGGGGGCGCCGCCTGGCGTCCCCGCCGCCACTGCGCGTTCTGGATGGGCGAGTGGAGTCTGTGCGGAGCCGCTTTGACGGTGTCATAGGCAGGCCGTGGTTAACTTTGAGCGGTGGCGGCTTGGTGGTCGATACTCACTTAGGTTACCGCGAGAGCTTGCTACTGCCAGTAAATTTCCGGGCGATTACTGCAAGAACATAAAATGTGTCATATTAAGTTCGGCAAATATATAAAGGCGCTGAAATCTTGTCAAGGAATTTTAACCTTTCCCTCGGGGGGGGGCCGGTGAGGGCCCGGCGGGCCCGCTTTCCGGTGTCTGTGCAAAAACTGCCCGGGCCTGCGGCCGTGGAGGAGAAAACGGTAACCTGCAGAAAGTACGACGGATAGCGGGGCGGCGGCTGAGGGGTGCTGTTCAGGGAGATGGCACGCCCTTCGTGAAAGGGGTTTTCAATAGGGGAGGGGGTGGGTAGGGAAGTCGCGATTGAATCCAGGCGGTTATCCGCATCGGCACGCAAGCGGTAGATTCTGGAGTGGATGTTGAAGTTCCCCGGGTAACTGCACACCAAGGGGGACAGTCATGAAAACTTCCGATTCCCGTTTCCGTTCGCTTCTGCTGGCCGTTGTCGTGCTTCTGCTGCTCGCAGGCGCCTCCGCGGCAGCCCAAGCCGGCGAGGTCTCCGTTTATCTCAAGTCGGGGTATTTCACCTGGGACGAGAAGCTGAACGGTGCCAGTTTCGTGAAGGAGACCGGGGCCCTCTTCGGTGCCGGCGTCGCCCACAAGGGGGAGGTCGGGGGGCTCAACCTGGCCGAGTTGGCCGAGGTCTGGGGCGGCAGCCTGAACTACGACGGGCACGATCTTACCAACACCACCAAGATCGAATCGGACACCTCCTACCTCGGGACCCGGGAGGAGGTCTCCCTGGGCTTCAGGCTCCCCGTAACGAGCAGCCTCTCCTTCGAGCCCTTCGTCGGGGTGGGGCACAAGTTCTGGATCCGCACCCGTTCCGGCGAGGACTGGAACAGTATCTACACAAAGCTCGGGGTCGGCTCCGAAGTCGGCGTCGGCGCCCACACCGTCTTTGCCAAGGCGGGCCTTTTGCTGCCGCTGTACACCAGGAACCACGTAAGCCTCGCCTCCGCGGGCTACAGCGACGTGGTGACCGAGCCCAAGTCGCTTCCCTCGGCGTTTGCGGAAGCCGGCGTGAAACGGGGCGCCTTCGCCCTGAGCGTCGAGTACGAGGGGATGCGCTTCGGCGAATCCGACAAGGTTCCCACCACGAGGCTCTCCGCGATCCCCGGTGCCGTCGTCCAGAACAACCAGGCCTTCCAGCCCGACTCGGAGGCGCACCTCTTCTCCCTGAAGCTCGCCTACAGCTTCTGATCCCCCGACTGCCGCCGCAGGGACAAGAACCGGCAACCTGGAACCAGGTGCCGGTTTTTTTGTGCCGTTTCAACGGAGCTTGCGTTGCCCAAGAAAAAGGCAGAAGCGGGAGGTCTTTCCGGTGGTAGCAGAAGAGAAGGGTGCGGCCGGGCCGGCTAACCTGCCGAAGTAAGGGGAGACGCCGGCAAGCCCGCGAGGCTGGAACGAAACCTGCTACCAGAGGTTTACCGTGCCGGAGCTTTTTGTCCCATTTCTGCCCCGATTGTGATATCAACGAGTTTCCTGCCGCACCGGTACCGGGCAGAGCTTTCGCAGGCAAAGGCGGACGCCATCCATGTTGTCACTCACCCCTGCAGATTTCGACGCCATCGCGCTGTCGATCAAGGTCGCCGCGGTCGCCACCGCACTGAGCCTCCCCTTGGGCTTTCTCTATGCCTATGTCCTTACCTACCTCAACTTCAGGGGAAAGGTGGTTCTCGAGGTGCTGGTCAACCTGCCGCTCACCCTCCCGCCGGTGGTGATCGGCTACCTGCTGCTCATCTCCCTGGGAAAAAACGGTTTTCTCGCCCCCTTGTGCGATCTCCTGGGCCTCAACCTCATTTTCACCTGGAAGGCGGCGGTGCTCGCCTCGGCGGTGGTGGGCTTTCCCCTGTTGGTGCGCTCCATCCGCATCGGGATGGAAGGTATCGACCGGCAGTTGATCCAGGCCTCCCGCACCCTGGGGGCGCGCTCGATCGACACGCTGTTCACCGTGATCCTTCCCCTTTCGGTGCACGGCATCCTGGCGGGGTCCTCGCTCATGCTGGCCCGAAGCCTGGGCGAGTTCGGAGCTACCATCATCATCGCCGGCAACATCCCCGGCGTCACCCAGACCATTCCCCTGGCCATCTATGAGTACGCGAGTTCCCCCGGCAGCGAGCGGGCCGCGCTGGCGCTCTGCCTCGTGGCTGTGGCCCTGTCCGTCCTGGTCCTCTTCTGCCACGAGGCGCTGGGGAGCAGGCTTTCCCGGAGGGACTGAGATGGAACTTAGCATGGCGGTGCGCAAGAGGCTTGGGGACTTCGACCTCGCGGCGGACTTCACCACAAGCGGCGAGGCGATCGGCGTCTTCGGACAATCCGGCTGCGGCAAGTCGACCCTGGTGAGCCTGCTGGCGGGACTGTCCCAGCCCGAAGAGGGGGAGATCTGGCTGGACGGCGACTGCCTGTACAGCTCGAGCCGGCGCATCGACCTCCCGCCGCAGCGGCGCCGGGTCGGGATCGTGTTCCAGAACGCCTGCCTCTTTCCGCACCTGAGCGTGGAGGCGAACCTGCTCTACGGCTACCGGCGCTGCGCCCCGGAGCACCGCCGCATCGACTTCAAGACCCTGATCGGGGTGCTGCGGCTGGAGGAGCTCCTGAAGCGCGGGGTGAACCGGCTCTCCGGCGGCGAGCGCCAGCGGGTAGCCCTGGGGCGTGCCATCCTCGCCAACCCCCGGCTGTTACTCATGGACGAGCCGCTCTCCGCGCTGGACGATTCCCTCAAGTTCCAGATCATCACCTACCTGAAAAGTGCCAGCGAGGAGTTCAGGATCCCCTACCTGTTCATCTCCCACTCGCTCATCGAGGTGAGGCTCATGACGGAAAAGGTGCTGGCGGTGGCGGGGGGGCGGATCGCCGGGCAGATGACGCCGGAAGAGCTCGCCCGGCAGCGCATGGGGCAAAGCCAGGTGGGGTACATAAACCTTCTGGACGTGGAGCTGAAGCGGCGGCTGGGGGGGATGTACGCTTACGGCTGGGGTGACACGGAACTCTTCGTCTCGGCGGGGGACGATGCCCCGCGGGCGGTGTTCGAGCTCTCCTCGCGGGATATCATCCTGTTCAAGAAGCACCCCGAGGCGATCAGCGCGCGGAACCTTTTGAAGTGCACCGTGCTGGACACCTTTCCCTCCGGAAACAAGGTGGGGGTCGAGCTCGGCTGCGGCGGGCGAAAGCTGGTGGCCGAGGTGGTGGTGCAGGCGGCCGACGAACTGGCGATCCAGGCCCGCAGCGAGATCTACGCGGTGATCAAGGCGGCCTCCTTCCGGCGGCTGGGTTGAGCCTCCGCTAAGGCACTACAGTTCGAACTTCCGCCAAGGCCTCCGGCCCACTGATCGAACCTGCGCCAAGGCTAGGCCGCGGGGGCGATGATCCAGGCACCGCCGATCACCCGGTCGCCGTCATAGAGGACCACGGCCTGCCCCGGGGTGACCGAGTGCTGGGGCTCTTTAAACTCGACCATGAGCCGGCCGTCCTCCTGAAACCGGGCGGTGCAGGGAAAGGGCTTTTGCCGGTAGCGGATGGCGCAGCTTCCCTGGAAGACGCCGCTTATCGGGGCGCCGGTCCAGGTTGCCTGGTCGGCCAAAAGGGCGCGGCGCAGGAGTTCGGGGCGCGGGCCTACCACCACCCGGGCGCTCTCGGCCTCGAGTGCGGTGACGTAGAGCGGCTCGCGCCAGGCGATCCCTAGGCCGCGGCGCTGGCCCACCGTGAAGTGGTGGATGCCGTCGTGGCTGCCGAGCTTCGCCCCGCTTGCGTCGACGATCTCCCCCGGGCGGGCGGGGATGCCGTTTTCTTCTAGGAACCGGACGTAGTCGTCGTCGGGGATGAAGCAGATCTCCTGACTCTCCTGTTTGCGGGCGGTGGGGAGGTTGAAGCGCTCGGCCAGTTCGCGCACCTGGGGTTTCTCAAGGTGCCCTACCGGGAAGATGGTGCGGGCCAGGTGCTCCTGCTGCATCCCGAAGAGAAAGTAGGTCTGATCCTTGCCGGGATCGAGCCCCTTGCTGAGCTGGTAGAGCCCCTGGGGGTCCTTTTCGATGCGGGCGTAGTGGCCGGTCGCCAAGAGCTCGGCGCCCAGCCCCGCGAGCATGTCGAAGAGGATGCCGAACTTGATCCGCTCGTTGCAGCGGGCGCAGGGGTTGGGGGTGCGGCCGGCTCTGTACTCGTCGACGAAGTTGTCCATCACCAGTTCCTTGAAGCGCTGGCGCAGGTCGATCACCTCGAAGGGGATGCCGAGCCGCTTGGCAACCCGGGCCGCATCCATCACGTCGGTAAGCGAGCAGCAGGTGCGCCCGCCGGGATTGACCGACTCGGGACGCTCGTAGAGCTGCAGCGATACGCCGATCACCTCGTGTCCCTGTTCTTTGAGCAACGCGGCGCCGACCGAGGAGTCGACGCCGCCGCTCATGGCTACCAAAACCCGCTTTTTATCTGCTGTGACTGACATGGTTGCTGCTTCCTTCTCTCGTGCTGTGGCCAACTCGACCTGATGGACCTAAAGGACGTAAGGGCCCTGATGGGACGGCGGGGGAGACTACTCCGCTTTTTCGAGGGTCAGCACGTAGTAGCCGTTGGTCTCTTTCAACCCGAGGAGCTTGTGCCCATCGGCCTTCAGGCTTCTCGGCACGTTTTTCACCGGCTCTCCGTCATCGAGGAGAAATTCCACGGTGGCTCCCACCTCGACTTCCTCAAGTTCCAGCTTTGCCTTCACGAAATTGGTGGGGCAGGTCACCCCCCGCAGATCTACCGTTTGCATGTCTTTTCCTCCTGAGCCCTGAGCGGGAGCTGGGTGTCGATCACCTGTGGCGGGATGGTTTCCTCCAGGAGATACTCGGCAAAATCCTGGCGCAGCCTCTCCAGCAGGGACGCGGTTCCTTCCCTCATGATGATGTCCCCCAGACGCACCCGGCCGGCGCCTTCGGCCTTCTCCTGGTACCAGGCAAGCACGGCCGCGATGAAGTCGACCGCCTTCTCTTCGGGGAGGAAGGTCGCGTAGAGGGTGCCAACCAAGGGGCGGCGCCCCCACTTGCCGCCGATGCGCACCGAGTAGCCGCGCTTTTCCACCTCCCACGCGGAAGTGGGGCAGACCTTGACGCAGTCGCCGCAGTAGATGCAGTTTTCGCCGGTGAAGACCGGATTGCCGTCCTCGCCCATGGCGAGCGCCCCCTCGGTGCACGACTTGGCGCACAGCCCGCAGCCGATGCACGCTCCGGCGTCGAGTTTGGGCCAGATGGCCCCCTGGAAGCCGACGTCGTTGATGGCCGACTTGGGACAGTCGAAGGGACAGCCGGCAAAGCAGACCTTGAACTTGTGGTGCCCGGTAGCGGTGCCGAAGAGCTTGGCGTCCACCTCGAGGGCCGCCTTTTGGGTGTCCACCAGGCCGTTCGGATTGTACTCGCAGCCGCCGCAGGCGGTCGGGACGCGCACACGGGCGCCGCAGGAGGCGACCTTCTGCTGCTCCTCTCCCAGTTCCGCCACCACGGTGTCGAAGTCGGCGAAGTGGATGTTGATCAGTTCAATGGACTGGCGCACGGACAAGTGCACGTACCCCTTGCCGTATTTCTGCGCCACCTGGGCGATCTTCGCGAGGCGGTCCACCGAGAGTCGGCCGCCGGGGACGCGCAGGCGCACCGTGAAGAGGTCCTTGCCGCGCTCTTTGATGAAACCGCCGGCTTTCAAATTTTTCAGATCGATTTTCGGGTTAGCCACGTGCTCTCCTGGCAAAAGAAGTTTCAGCGGATCTTGGTACTTGCTGAGCCGCTTGGGTGCTCGTTTCCGGACCCCCCTTTGGGGAAGGCGTCGACAGTTGGGGGACTTCCTCCGCAGAGGGCTCTGCGCTTACCTGGTACCCAGCTCGCAGGCGGGCAGTGCGTCGATCTCGTCTCTGAGTTCGGTGATGCTGGGATGCTCGCCGCAGATCGGGCACGTGGGGTTTTTCTTGAGGGAAATCTCCCGGAACTTCATGCGCAGCGCGCTGTAGGTGAGCAGGCGTCCGGTCAAAAGGTCGCCGGCTCCCAGCAGGTACTTGACCGCCTCGGTCGCCTGCAGGGATCCCAACACGCCGGGGAGCACGCCGATCACCCCTGCCTCGGAGCAGGTCGGGACGGCGTCTCTGGGGGGCGGTTCCGGGAAGATGCAACGGTAGCAGGGGGATGCACCGGGGACGACGGTCATGGTCTGGCCGTCGAACTGGAGGATCCCGCCGTGTGAGTAGGCCTTCCCCGTTAACACGCAGGCATCGTTGATCAGGAATTTGGCGGCGAAGTTGTCCGTTCCGTCGATGACGAAATCGTAGTTGGCGATCGTTTCCGCGATGTTGGCGGCGGAGACCCAGGTGTTGTAGGTGATGATGTTCAGGTCGGGGTTGATGGCGATCATCTTTTCCCGGGCCGAGAGTACTTTGGGCTTGCCGATGTCCGGGGTGAAGTGGATCACCTGGCGTTGCAGGTTCGAGAGGTCCACGTTGTCGGCATCGACTATGCCGATGGTGCCGATGCCGGCTGCCGCAAGGTAGAGTGCGATCGGTGAACCCAGGCCGCCGGCGCCGACGATCAGCACTTTACCATTGAGCAGCTTCTGCTGCCCCTTGCCTCCCACCTCTTTGAGCAGGATGTGGCGCGAGTACCGAGTGATCTGGTCCTCGGTCAGTCTCATCGTGCCTCCCCGCTTCTTGTATCGCTCACCTATCCTCCTGGACAGCTTTATGTCTGTGATGCCGTAGAGAAAGACACCCCTTTCAGGGGTGCAGGCTCTGGCCAGGCTCAGAATCGTGCTGAGATTAGATATAAAGAGTAAAACTGTCAAGAAGTAAAAAAAGAAAGCACATCGTTATGGTGTGCAAATGAATCGGAATGGTAACCTGCTGAACGAGTAACCTTTTGTGGCATCTCGGCATCATCTGTGCTGATAATCGGGGTGTCGAGGTACTGTTCTATGGGGTGTGGAGGTGGGCCTGTAAAGTTTAGCCTGATGTTAGTGAATGTGTAAAAAGGTACTTGACACTGGTGCTGTAAAAGTGTTAGTCATTAGCCCACAAAGTTGATCGACTAATGGGCTTGTGCGGCTACCTTCGCTGCTGAGGTGTGAACCTTGGTATTCGCGCTGCGAGAACCTCCCGTAGTTTCGGAGACTTCTCGAAAGGTCGCCGGACGGCGGTATACCCGGAAAAATCCGGTATAATCACTTAGCGTTGGGTAGCGCTAATTTTTTTGAAGCTTCAGGCTACTAAAACTATAGACTAACCAAGGTGAAGAGGGTTCTCCTGATGAGACAACTGATAGTGGCGGCGCTGTTGGTTTTGATGCCGGCTCTTGCGGGCGCGCAGGTCGAATTGCTGAACGTTTCCTACGATCCGACCCGGGAACTCTACCAGGAGATCAATAAATCGTTCGCGCGGGATTGGAAGCGTAAAACAGGGGAGAATCTGATCATCAAGCAGTCCCACGGCGGGTCCGGGAAACAGGCACGGGCGGTCATCGACGGCCTCGAGGCAGATGTGGTGACCCTGGCACTGGCCTACGATATTGATGAAATCCAGATGAAAGCCCACCTTTTGCCGGAGCGCTGGCAGCAGCGGTTACCGGGCAACAGTTCCCCCTACACCTCGGCCATCGTTTTCTTGGTCCGCAAGGGAAATCCGAAAAAGATCCGCGATTGGAACGACCTGGTAAGGCCGGGGGTAAAGGTGATTACGCCCAATCCGAAGACCTCGGGTGGCGCGCGTTGGAACTACCTGGCGGCCTGGGCCTACGCCCTCAGGCAAAAGGGGGGGAGCGCGGCCACGGCGCGGGACTTCGTTACCCGGCTCTACGGTAACGTGCCGGTTCTTGATTCTGGGGCACGCGGGGCAACTACCACGTTCGTGCAACGGGGTATGGGGGATGTTTTGATCGCCTGGGAAAACGAAGCATACCTGGCGGTGAATGAGTTGGGCCGTGATCGCTTTCAGATCGTGGTTCCTTCAATCAGCATCCTTGCCGAGCCGCCCGTGGCGCTGGTCGACAAAGTAGCGGAGAGGAAGGGGACCAGGAAGGTGGCGGAGGAATACCTGAAGTTCCTGTACTCTGCCGAAGGACAGGAGATCGCGGCGCGCCACTACTATCGGCCGTTCGACAAGAAGGTGGCAGCGAAGTACTCCGACCGCTTCCCGAAGTTGCACCTGGTGACCATCGACGGCGCCTTCGGCGGTTGGACCAAGGCGCAGAAGCAGCACTTCGCCGACGGCGGCATCTTCGATCAGATTTACGGTAAAAGACGGTGAGGCTCAATTGACAATTGGCGATGGACACGTGACAACGGCGGGTGACGAACTGCGGGGTCTCGCAAGGAGCTAAACGAGCACCAGGGGTCGACAGAAGCCCGTGCTGGCCACGGTTTCAGTGCTGCAGCGGCTACATAAGAAAGGAAGGGGCAATGGGACTGTCTCGATCAAAGAATGCGGTACTGCCCGGCTTTGGGCCATCGCTTGGCTACACCATCTTTTACCTGAGCGTCGTCGTTCTGATACCGCTGTCGGCCCTCTTTTTCAAGACGGCGACCTTGAGCTGGGACCAGTTCGTTACGGCCGTCGCAGCTCCCCGGGTTCTCGCCTCCTACCGGGTGACCTTCGGCTCTGCACTGGTTGCCGCCATGGTGAACGGCGTGTTTGGCGTGTTGGTAGCCTGGGTGCTGGTCCGCTACCGTTTTCCCGGCAAGAAGCTCATCGACGCCCTGGTCGATCTTCCGTTTGCCCTCCCTACCGCCGTTGCCGGCATTACGCTGGCGAGCATCTACTCTGCCAATGGCTGGCTCGGCTCGCGCCTGGAGCCGCTCGGCATTAAGGTCGCCTTCACACCGCTGGGCATCATGGTGGCGATGATCTTCATCGGACTTCCCTTCGTGGTGCGCACGGTGCAGCCGGTACTGGAAGAGTTGGACCAGGAGATCGAGGAGGCCGCCAGTTGCCTTGGGGCGAGCCGCTGGCAGACCTTCTACCGGGTGTTGCTCCCGACCATGCTGCCTGCCATCCTGACCGGCTTTGCGCTCGCCTTTGCCCGCGCGGTCGGGGAATACGGCTCCATAATCTTCATCGCCGGCAACATGCCCATGGTCTCCGAAATCACACCGCTTTTGATCATCACCAAACTGGAACAGTACGATTACGCCGGCGCCACCGCAATAGCCACCGTCATGCTGCTCGTCTCCTTTTTGCTGCTTTTATCTATCAACATGCTGCAGAAGTGGAGCCGCAGATACGCGGAATGACCTGAACAAATTGACCATGGACAATTGACAACGAAAGGCTGGCTGTTCCCGCTGTGCGTTAAAAACGTATCGACCAAACTGTAGTGCTAAATCCCCTCTGTCTCCCCTTCGCAAAGGGGAGAACGTAGGTCCAATTGTTAATAAGCTATAGGGAAATACACGTGGCGGTTCCTGGCAATCGTAGAGGGGAAATTGTTGAAGTTGTTGGCGTTGATTGGAACTACTTATGTGGGAACTACCCTTCCCACTCGTTCAGCATTTAGCTGTCAATTGTCCATTATCAATTGTCAATTGCCTTAGAGGTTCTTATGAACGTAGCTGCAAGCTTGAACAGGAAAAACGGCAAGAACGGCTCGAACGTCTCGGAACCGGTTTGGGTGCGGGTGCTGCTGACGTCAGTGGCGCTGGGGTTCATCGCGTTGTTTCTGCTGCTGCCGCTGGGGGCTGTTTTCGTTCAGGCCCTGGAGAAAGGGTGGGACGCTTACCTGGCGGCTCTTAAGGAACCGGACACCCTGTCCGCCATCCGGCTCACCGTCATTACCGCGGCGCTCTGCGTGCCGGTGAACCTCCTCTTCGGCATCATCGCGGCCTGGGGCATCGCCAAGTTCAGCTTTCCCGGGAAGAGTCTGCTTATCACCCTCATCGACCTGCCATTCTCGGTTTCGCCGGTGGTCTCGGGCCTCATCTACGTGCTGATCTTCGGGCTGCAAGGCTGCCTGGGACCCTGGCTGCAGGCGCACGACATCAAGATCATCTTCGCAATTCCTGGAATCGTGCTCGCTACCATCTTCGTTACCTTTCCCTTCGTTGCCCGGGAACTGATCCCGCTCATGGAATCGCAGGGACGCGACGAGGAGGAGGCTGCGCTCACCCTGGGGGCAGGCGGATTGCAAACCTTTTTCCGCGTCACGTTCCCAAACATCAAGTGGGGGATCCTCTACGGCGTCATCCTGTGTAACGCCCGCGCCATGGGGGAGTTCGGGGCCGTCTCGGTGGTTTCAGGGCACGTGCGCGGCGCGACCAATACGATTCCGCTGCAGGTGGAGATCCTCTACAACGAATACAGCTACGCCGCGGCCTTTGCCGTCGCCTCGCTCCTGGCACTGCTGGCCCTGGTGACCCTTGCGGTGAAGACGGTTGCCGAATGGAAGATCCACCAAACCCTGGCGACGCCGGGCTCCGAAAGGTAAAACAAGATGAGCATAGATATCGTTGGCATCACAAAGAATTTCGGTAGTTTCACCGCGCTCGACCAGGTGAGCCTCAGCGTGCCTTCAGGGGAGCTTGTTGCCCTCTTGGGGCCTTCGGGATCCGGCAAGACCTCCCTTTTGCGCATCATCGCCGGCCTTGAGACACCGGATAGCGGGCACGTCCTTTTCAATGGCGAAGAGGCCACCAACCGCCAGGTCCAGGAGCGCAAGGTGGGGTTCGTGTTCCAGCACTACGCGCTGTTTCGGCACATGACGGTGTACGACAACATCGCCTTCGGACTCACCGTAAAACCGAAGAAAATCCGCCCGACGAAACTGGACATCCGGGACAAGGTGTTCACCCTTTTGAAGCTGATCCAGCTGGAACAGTTGGCGGACCGTTACCCCGCGCAGCTCTCCGGCGGGCAGCGCCAGCGGGTCGCCTTGGCGCGCGCCCTGGCCGTCGAGCCGCAGGTGCTTTTGCTGGATGAGCCCTTCGGCGCACTGGACGCCAAGGTGCGCCTTGAGCTGCGGCGCTGGCTCAGGCGCCTGCATGACGAGATTCACGTGACAAGCGTCTTTGTCACCCACGACCAGGAAGAGGCTCTCGAGGTTGCCGACCGGATCGTGGTGATGAACCAGGGCCGCATCGAGCAGCAAGGGACCCCTTCGGAGGTGTACGACCATCCCGCCACACCTTTTGTTTTCGATTTCCTTGGCAACGTGAACCTGTTTCAGGGGCGGGTACACGAAGGGAAGGCGCGCATGGCCGGGCTGGAGCTGGCCTCTCCGGAATTTGCCACGGCCCACAATGCCCCCGCGCTCGGCTACGTCCGCTCGCACGACATAGAGATCGAGCGGGAAACCCTGGATCTCGGCGCCCTGGAAGCCGAGGTTCGCTATGTGCTCTCGGTGGGGCCCCTGGTACGCGTGAACCTGGCGCTGGTCGACGGCAACGGCATCGAGGTCGATCTCGCACGCGACGTAGCCGACCGGCTGCGCCTGAGCGTGGGCGAGAAGGTCTTTGCCCGACCACGCAAGATCCGGGTCTTCACCGAGGACTACCAGATCTAGTTTTAAAACACAGCGAACAGGTCAAGTAAAAATCTAAATCTACTTGACAATGTTGCAGGATAAATATAAAGATACAGAATCTTTCTACAAAGCCGGCTCGGCTCGCAACCGGCGCGGTTTAGACCACCATCTGAAAGGAGAACTACGCCATGTCCCGCATTTACCAAGACAATTCCCAATCCATCGGCAACACCCCGCTGGTGAAACTGAACCACGTCACCAAGGGAGCCCAGGCCACCGTGCTCGCCAAGATCGAAGGGCGCAATCCGGCCTACTCGGTCAAGTGCCGCATCGGTGCCAACATGATCTGGGATGCCGAGGCACGCGGCGTGTTGAAACCCGGGGTGGAGATCGTCGAGCCGACCAGCGGCAATACCGGTATCGCCCTGGCTTACGTGGCGGCGGCGCGCGGCTACAAGCTGACCCTGACCATGCCGGAAACCATGAGCATCGAGCGGCGCCGCGTGCTGGCAGCCCTGGGCGCGCAGCTCATCCTGACCCCGGGGTCCGCCGGCATGAAAGGGGCCGTGGCCAAGGCCGAGGAGATCGTCGCCTCTGACCCGCAGCGCTACTTCCTGCCGCAGCAGTTCAAGAACCCGGCGAACCCGGAGATCCACGAGAAGACCACCGGTCCGGAGATCTGGGCCGACACCGACGGCGCGGTCGACGTCATCGTTTCCGGCGTCGGGACCGGCGGCACCATCAGCGGCATCTCCCGTTACCTGAAGAGTAAGGGAAAAGAGATCATCGCCGTCGCCGTCGAGCCGAAGGAGAGCCCGGTGATCACCCAGAAGCTGGCCGGCCAGGAGCTGAAACCCGGCCCGCACAAGATCCAGGGGATCGGCGCCGGTTTCATCCCGGATACCCTCGACCTCTCCCTGGTAGACCGCGTCGAGCAGGTGGACAGCAACGAGGCCCTCGAGTTCGCCCGCCGGCTGACCCGGGAGGAGGGGCTTTTGGTTGGTATCTCCAGCGGTGCGGCGGCCGCTGCTGCTGTACGCCTGGCAAACCTCCCGGAATTCGCCGGCAAGACCATCGTGGTGATCTTCCCCGACCTGGCCGAGCGTTACCTCTCAACGGCGCTCTTCGACGAAGCCTAGATCCCCCTTCAACCTGACGCAAAAAAAGCCCCGGAACTCACCGGGGCTTTTTTTTAGTGTGGCTGCAGCGGCCGAACCGAAGCCGGCTTGCCACCGGTTAACCCGTGACACAGGCGGGGGAGGGGGGACGAGGTGAGCGATTTCGGTGATTTCCTGACAGGTAGTGTTGACAGTATGTCCTTTCCGCGGGTAATATGCGCGGGGTGTCAAGGAGGATTCATGCTGGGGCGGAACAAGGGATATTCCCGGAGTAACAGGCGGATCCTGACTAAGCCGTTTTTCGTGCTGCTTGGTCTGTCGCTGCTCGGCCTGTACTTCATCGGAGTCCGCTTCACCAAAGGGATCGGCGCTGTCTCCAACCTGAGCGACGGCTACCCGTGGGGGATCTGGGTCGCCTACGACGTCGCTATCGGTACCGCCATCACCTGCGGAGGCTATGCCGTTGCCGCGCTGCTCTACATCCGCAACAACTGGCGCTTCCATCCGCTTATCAAGTCCGCCATCCTGATCAGTCTCTTCGGTTCCTGCCTCGCCGCCAGTTCGGTCATCGTCGACATCGGTCGCCCCTGGAACGCCTACGGGTTCTTCGTGCCGACCCATTCGCAGCCCAGTTCGGCCCTGTTCCAGCTGGCCATCGGCCTGCTCGGTTTCCTGGTGGCCCAGTCCCTCGAGTATTTTCCGGGGCTCTTCAGGCTCCTGGAGACCGGCAACCGCGAGAGCCGCTGGCATCGCCTGTTGTCCCGCTTTCTGATCGATCGCCGCGACCATCCGGCAGACCCCGACCGGGTGCTGCGCCGCTTGAACCGGCTGCTGAGGGGGGTTGTTGCGGTGGGTATCTTTCTGCCGACCATCCACCAGTCGGCACTGGGCTCCCTGATGCTGATCGCTTCCACAAAGCTGCACCCGATCTGGCACACCGCCTTTTTGCCCCTCTTGTTCCTGATCAACTGCATCTACCTGGGCTACGGCATGGTGGTCCTCGAGTCGCTCGTCGCCTCGCAGGTGCTCGAACGCGAGTACGACACCGACGAACTCGCCCAACTGGCCCGCTTCGTCCCCTGGCTTACCGGCATCTGGTTCCTGATACGGGTGGGGGATCTGGTACAGCGCGACCAGGTCTCGGCGGTGTTCCACGGCGACTTCTATTCAGGGTTCTTCCTGGCCGAGTTCTTCCTGCTCCTTGTGGGCGCGGCCCCGCTTTTCAGCGGTGAATATCGGCGCTCACCCCGCTGGCTCTTCATCTCCGCGGCGCTCATCCTTTTGGGGGGCGG
The DNA here is from genome assembly GCF_014193515.1 of Geomonas silvestris. GTDB lineage: Bacteria > Desulfobacterota > Desulfuromonadia > Geobacterales > Geobacteraceae > Geomonas > Geomonas silvestris. The sequence goes on from NZ_BLXX01000022.1 coordinate 22,257, forward strand.
GCTCTACCGTTTCAACGTCTACCTGATCGGGTTCGACCCCGGTGCCGGGTGGCACTATTTCCCCTCCTTTGCCGAAGTCATGATCCCGGTCGGGATCGTCTCCCTCGAGGTGCTCTGCTACCAGCTGCTCATAAAGATGCTGCCGGAATTTCCCGAGTATCCCGCAGCGCAGCGCGAGGTAGCGCAACAGGCGCCTGAAGCATTGCAATGCCGCAGGTGATTTGCTAGGATGAGCCGCGATTCCACGCAGGTGACCTTCAGTTGGAGGGCTTTTGATAGTGCGGTTCTGTAGGACAATTCTGCTTATCTGCCTGCTTTGTGCCGTGGCCGCTCCGGCGTTCGCCCAGCCTGAAACACCCCCCAACTCGATAATCGAAGGGCTGGTGGTCGGTATCTCGGAGGGTGACCTCATTACGGTCAACTCCTTCGGCACCGAGATAAAGGTCCGTCTCTACGGCATTGCCACCCCTCAAACCGCGAAGGTCGACAAGTTCACCGGGTGGTCCAAACCCGGCCAGCCCTATGCCGAGGAGGCCTTTCGAGCCCTCTCCCTCAAGGTGCTGCACCAGATGGTGCGGGTGGATATACGCCGCACCGTGGTCCTGCAGCAGGACCGGGAACAGCGTCAGTTCGCCCTCGCCGTGGTCTACCTGGACGGGCGCAACATCAACCTGGAAATGGTTGCCGAAGGGTGGGCCTGGGCCTACAAGAAACTGGTCACCGGCCCCGATTTTCACGCCTACCTCTTTGCCGAACGCCGGGCCCGGGCCCGCAGGGTCGGCCTCTGGGACCAGGATGCACCGCAGCCCCCCTGGGAGTTCAAGCCCAAGCTGCGCGTCAACCCCCGTCACTACTCACCCTAGCTCTTTCTCGAACGCGCCTCCAATTCAAGCAGTTCCCTCTTGACCGAGATACCTCCGGCGTACCCTCCGATGCCGCCGTCGCTGCGCACCACCCGGTGGCAGGGGACGATGATGGCGATCGGGTTGCGGCCATTGGCCGTTCCGGTGGCGCGTACCGCACCCGCCGCGCCGAGTTCCCGGGCCTGGACCTGGTAGCTCACGGTCGTGCCGTAGGGGATCCGGCGCAACGCCTCCCACGCCCTCAGCTGGAACGCGGTTCCCTGCGGCGCAATCGGGACGCTGAACGAGGTGCGGCTCCCCTCGAAGTACTCCGCAAGCTCCCCGCAGACCCGGTTCAGCAGCAGATTCTTCTCCAGGCGCGCCGCCGCGCCGTTTAATCGTTGCAGGATAGCTTCCAGGTTCTGGTCGAAGGCCAGGCAGAGCAGGTGGTTGTCGTCGGCCAGCAGGTGCAGCGGGCCGATGCGGCTTAGCCAGGTGGTGCGATAGAGGTTCATGTCAGGCTCCTTTCCGGCCCGATGGCCGGTGCTGCCTGGTCGGTCGCCTCGCTGGAGGTCTGCCTTTTCCAGAGGGCGAGCGCCAGGTAGCCGCGCCAGGGACGCAGTTCGTCCGCGCTGAGCGGCGAGGCCGCCAGTGCCCGCGCCAGCACCAGGTCGGTCGCGGGGAACGCATCGGTGTCTCCCAGACAGCGCAGGGCGATCATTTCCACGGTCCAGGGACCGATGCCGCGGATCTGGGCCAGGGCCTTGCGGGTCGCGGTAAGGTCGCAACTGCGCGAGAGGGTGAGACGGTCTTCAAGGACCGCGCGGGCAAGTTCGTTGATGGCCGCGGCACGGACCTTGGTGAAGCCGAGGACGCTCAGGTCCTCGCGGGCCAGCACTTCGGCGCTCGGGAACTGGTGCGTCAGCCTGGGGTGCAGGGGGGCGGGGAGCGGCGTCCCGAAGCGCTCCACGAGTTTTTGCAGGTTGCGCCGCCCCTGGGCCGTCGAGACCAGCTGGCCGAGGATAACGCCGACGGCACTCTCCAGGGGATTGAAGGCGCCCGGAATGCGGATTCCATCCGCCAGGGCTGGGGCTGCCGAAACCGTACCCTCGCTGGAAAGGGGAGCGAGCAGCAGCGGGTTGTGGTCGAGGTCGAAGGCCCCCCGGATCGCGGCCACCGCGCCGCGCAACTGGGAGAAGCTGCTCAGGGTGAGAGAAACCTCGAGGCACGCCTTTTCCGGGCGATTCCGGACCTTGAGGAGGCTCGGTCCCTGCGCTGAAGCGATCTGGCGCAGGTACGAGCCGTCTTCGACGGTATCCGTTCCGAAGACCTCGTGGCGCGCGAAGTAGCGCAGCATGGTGTCCCAGTCGTAGGGGGGCAGGTAGGGGAGGTGCAGCGTGATGGTCTCGTGACGAGCGGGATCCTGCGGCGCGGATTTGCGGAAGTCGCTGGGAGTCCGGCGGTAGGTGCCGGTGAAGGCGTCGTTGAAGCGCCTGAGCGAATTGAAGCCCGAGGCCAGGGCGATATCGGTGATGCTCAGCGAAGTCTGGGTCAGGAGCTGGCGGGCCAGGTGCAACCGGCGCGAGATGGCAACCTCCATCGGCGAGGCGCCCAGGTGTTCCCTAAAAAGCCGCCGCAGGTGACGGTCGCTGATCCCCAGACGCTCCGCGAGAACCGTCAGTGATTCGGAATCCGCCCCGTCGCGTTCCATGATGGCGAGTGCCCGGGCGACCACCGCTGCGGTACCTTGCCACTGGCTGCAACTGGGGGAGAGGTCCGGCCGGCATCTCAGGCAAGGGCGGAAGCCGGCCCGTTCGGCTTCTGCCTTGCTTTTGAAAAAGCGCAGATGCTCAGGTTTCGGGCGGGCCGGGCAGATGGGCCGGCAGTAAATGCCCGTCGTGGTCACGCCGTAGTAAAAGCGCCCGTCGTAGCGGGGATCCCGTGCGCTCAGCGCGTGGTGCAGTGTTGTGGCGAAAAGTTCATCCATGACCGCAGCATACGGGAAATCGTTACCGGCCGCCAGCCATTTTCGGACCTCATCGCCGACGGAAAATACTTAAGTTCTGCGTTCTATGTTCTAAGTTTCAGGTTCCAGGTCGTGTCATTCGGGCTTCTGCGGTTTTCGAGTTTCACGTTTAACTATTTCCAGTTGCGGTTTTGCATTCCCCGTTCCTGGTTTCGGATTTTCAGCGCCTGGTTTCTCATTTCCAGCTCCGGGTTTCTCACTTCCAGTTCCGGGTTTCTCATTTCCAGCTCTGGGTTTCTCACTTCCAGTTCCGGGTCTCGTATTTCCAGCTCCGGGTCTCGCATTTCCAGCTCCGGATCTCGCATTTCCAGCTCCGGATCTCGCATTCCGCGCTCCGCGTTTCGCATTCCGCCTTGTGTGTGTCGCATTTCCAGTTCCGGGTTTCGCATTGCCGGTTCCGGGTTTGGCATTCCCGCCTCAGCGTTTGGCATTCCCGGTTCCCGGTTTGGCATTTCCGCCTCAGCGTTCAGCATTCCCAGTTCCGCCTTTCGACTCCGCCTCTCGAACATCACCCTTTTATCCTATTCATCCCAGGCGAGGGGACTTTTTGTCACAAGAACTTGGTGTAAAAGGCGCGCGCTTTGTGCGTAAATCTCTTTTTTCTTCGTCAGTTACTTATTCGGGTACTGCTGAAAAGTACCTGCCTTTCGTTACTTAGCCAGCTATCTTCACGTATTTAAATATTGATATACCTTGGTTGGTGTGCTATATGGCAGGTGGCTGCTCCCGCTTCTGAGATAGTTTTCATCTGGTGCTGCCGAGCAGCTCTCAGCCAAGCTCGCAAAGGAGGATCACCGTGAAATTTTCGCGTCGGACCTTTCTGAAGGCCAGCGGTGCAGCGGGGTGCAGTCTGGCCGCCTACGCCGCGCTTCCCGAGAAGTTCCTGCTCTGGGCCGAGGAGCAAGGGATGCTGAAGGCGAGCTACGTTCCTACCTTCTGCGAGATCTGCTTCTGGAAGTGCGGCGCGATGGCGAAGGTGCTGAACGGCCGGGTTGTCAAGCTGGAGGGGAACCCCGCCCATCCCGGAGCCCGAGGTAAACTCTGCGCGCGCGGCAACGGTGGAGCCGGCCTGCTCTACGATCCCAACCGCCTGAAGACCCCCTTGATTCGCACCGGTGCCCGCGGAGAACAGAAGTACCGCAAGGCGACCTGGGACGAGGCCCTCGACCTGATCGCCTCCAAACTCAAGCGCATCAAGGCGGAGTCCGGCCCCGAGTCGGTGGCGCTTTTCACCCACGGCACTCCTACCGACCATTTTCTGCCGCTCCTCTTCGCCTACGGCTCCCCCAACGTCGGGATGCCCTCTTTCGCCCAGTGCCGCGGTCCGCGCGACGTGGGGCTCGAGCTCACCTTCGGGGAGGGAATCGGTTCCCCGGAACGCGTCGATCTCACTCGCTCGAAGGTGCTGGTACTCTTCGGTTCGCACCTTGGCGAGAACATGCACAACTCGCAGGTACAGGACTTCGCCGATGCACTCGCTGCGGGGTCCAAACTCATCGTGGTCGATCCCCGCTTCTCCATCGCCGCCGGCAAGGCTCATAGCTGGCTCCCCATCAGGCCTGCCACCGACCTGGCCCTCATGCTTGCCTGGATCCACGTGATCATCAAGGAACAGCTCTACGACAAGGCGTACCTCGACTCCTACGCTACCGGGTTCGCGGAACTTGCCGAAGCAGTTTCCGACTGCACCCCCGAGTGGGCTGCAAAGGAGACCGACCTGTCGGCCGAGAGCATCGTGGAGACCGCACGGCTGCTCGGGCATAACGCACCCAACGTCTGCATCCATCCCGGGCGCCACGCCACCTGGTACGGCGACGACGTCCAGCGCTCCCGCGCCATCGGCATCCTGGCCGCGCTCTTGGGGAGCTGGGGGAGAGAAGGGGGGTACTTCCTGGCCACCCGCAGCTCGCTCCCAAAGCTCGAGGGGAAGCCGTTTCCCGAACCAGTCAAGGCCCCGCTCAACCTGGGGAACTTCCCCTTTGCCGGGGCCGAAGGGGTCACCCAGGAGATCCGCCGCGCGACGCTCACCGGAGAGCCGTATCCCATCAAGGGATGGATCGTAACCGGCACCAACCTCATGAAGGCGATGCCCAACCAGAAGGAGACCGTCGAGGCGATCAACAAGCTGGACCTTCTGGTGGTGGTCGACGTCATGCCCACGGACACCGCCATGATGGCCGACGTCATCCTCCCCGAGTGCACCTACCTGGAGCGCCACGACGCGCTGGCGGTCGGAAAGGGGCGCTCGCTCAGCATCTCGCTGCGCCAGCCGGCGCTGCAGCCGCTCTACGACTCCAAACCGGGGTGGTGGATCGCCAAACAGATCGCCAACCGTCTCGACCTGGGGGACTACTTCCCCTGGCAGACCCTGGAGGAGAAGATCCAGGCGCAGTGCGCCCTTTGGGGAGTCAATTACCAGGAACTCAAGAAGGTCGGGACCATCACCATCCCCGACAGCGCCAACCCGTATATCACTGCCGACGCACCGGCCGAGTTCAAGACCGGCTCAGGAAAGATCGAGCTCTACAGCAAGGAGCTCAAGGAGAAGGGGTTCGACCCGGTGCCTCGCTATACCCGTCACCCGGGGCCGCGCCCGGGTGAGTTCCGGCTGGTCTACGGCAGAAGCCCGGTGCACACCTTCAGCCGCACCGCGAACAACCCCGAACTGCACGAGCTCTACCCCGAGAACGAGGTCTGGATCAACAGCGGGAAGGCTAAGGAGCTCGGGGTCAAAAACGGTGAGTACGTGGTGCTGGTGAACCAGGACGGGGTGCGCAGCAACCGGATCAAGGCGAAGGTCACTCAGCGCATCCGCACCGATTGCGTCTATGTGGTGCACGGCTTCGGCGCGGCCAGCAAGGGGCTCTCGCGTGCCTTTGCCAAGGGGGCCGACGACCAGGGGATGATCACCCGCTACGCCGTGGATCCGATCTGCGGCTCGACCGGGATGCACGTCAATTTCGTGCGCGTGGAAAAGGAGGGTGTCCATGCCTAAGTACGCCATGGTGGTCGATCAGCGGCGCTGTGTGGCCTGCATGGCCTGCGTGGTCGCCTGCAAGAAGGAGAACGAGGTCCCGCCCGGCCAGTTCCGCACCCGGGTGGTGGAACTGGTGGAGGGAGAGTTTCCCCGGCTGCGCATGGAGCTTCGCTCCGAGCTCTGCAACCACTGCGACAATCCCCCCTGCGTCTACAACTGCCCGACCGGCGCCTCCTACAAGGCTGCGGACGGGATGGTGCTTCTGAAAAAACACCGCTGTGTGGGGTGCAAGGCGTGTGTCGCCTCGTGCCCCTACGACGCCCGCTACATCAACGAGGAGAAGGGGTTCGCCGACAAGTGCACCTTCTGCTCGCAGCGCATCGCGGAGGGGAAACAGCCGGCCTGCGTCGCGACCTGCATCGGCAAGTCGCGCATCTTCGGCGACCTGGACGACCCCGCCAGCGCGGTGAGCGCCGCCCTGCGCGACAACCACCACGAAGTGCTCCTGGCCAGCGCGGGGACCAAGCCGCGGGTCTTCTACATCAAGAAATTCGGCACGCCGGAATAGGAGGCTTTCCCATGGAAATCACGGTTACCGGAGCGAATGCGCTTGTTTCTCCCCACCTGCACGTCTGGGACTGGCGGGTCTCGTTGTACCTGTTTCTCGGGGGGCTCTCGGCGGGGCTTGCGGTGATGACCTCGGTTTTGCACGTGCGTAAAGGGGGAGCGCTGGCAACCGGCGAACGAGCCGCGTCGACTGCCGGGCTGTTGGTGCCGCTCATCCTGAGCGTCGGGATGCTCTTCATCTTCCTGGACCTGGAGCGCAAGCTGAACGTCTTCTGGTTCTACCTGACCGTGCAGCCGCTCTCCCCCATGTCCTGGGGCTCCTGGGGGCTTTTGGTCTTCTACCCGGTGAGTGTCTTCTACGCCCTGGCCGCCTTCCCCGCGGAGCGCCGTCAGCAGTTGAGGCTTCCGGTGCTGATCCGCATTTCCGAGCGTTTGAGCGCCTACCGCCTGCAGCTTGCCGCAGCCAACTTCGGGATGGGGATCTTCATCGGGGTCTACACCGGGGTCCTCTTGAGCTCCTTCGTGGCGCGCCCCTTGTGGAACTCGGCGATCCTCCCCGTCCTGTTTCTCACCTCGGCCCTTTCCGCCGGTGCCGCCTTCATGATCATGATAGCGGACCAGAAGAAGGTGAAGCTCTTCTTCACCAAGGTGGACATCTGGCTCATCCTGGCCGAGATGGTGTTGTTGCCGCTTTTCTTCTACGGCCAGTACACCTCCTCGGGGGCGCACCGCAACTCGATCCTTCCCTTTTTCACCCTGAATCACGAGTACTTCTGGTACGGCTTGGGGCTTCTCTTCCTGGTGGTGATCTTCCCCATTGCCGTGGTGCTCAAGTTTTTGGAGGTGCGCGAGGACCATGGCGACGAGCTGACCGGGCAGGAGCTCATGCGGATGAACCTGAGCGCCGTGATGGTGCTTTTGGGAGGCCTGGTCATCCGGCTCTCCTTCGTCTACGCCGGCCAGTTGAGCCGTCTGAGCTAGGGGGGCGGCCGGGTAGGGCGTCCCGATTTGGCCTTTCGTTGTCAATGGTCAATCGTCCATTGTCAATTGCCTCATCAGCTGTGCCGGCCCCTGCAGGGGTCGTTATTCCAGGTAAGGAGGAGTATCCGATGAAGCGTATGGCAACCCTGTTGGTAGCGGCCCTGGTGGCGCTGAGCCTGTCCGGCCTGGCTTTTGCCGAAGAGACCAAACCGGCCGAGAAGAAGGAAAGCACCGAGGCCAAGCCGGAGAAGAAGGCCAAGAAGGCGAAGAAAGAGAAGAAGGACGAGGCCGCTGACGCCAAGAAGGAAGGGAAGCCGGCCAAGAAGAAGAAAGAGATGGCCGGCTGCTAAGCTCTTCAACCAGAGCGGAATCACTGGCGGTTACAAAAGGGAAGGCGCCCGATCACTGGGCGCCTTCCCTTTTTTCTGATATGTCGTTGCCCCAGGGGGACTGGCTCCGCAGCTGCCCGTCCCCTTGTGTGGTGCCGTGTCCCTTGCTCCGTCTTTATCTGCGGCACGCCAGCCAGCGGCCCCTCACCCCGATCCTCTCCCGGAGGGCGAGGGGGAGTTGGGGTTAGCTCGTGGGGGGCGTAGGGGGACAGTCCGCTTACTCGCTCACCTTATAGCTGCCGTCTTCTTTGAATTCGACGTTGGCGTTCAGAAACTTAACCGCGTACTCCTTTCCCTGCACCACGTCGAAGGCCATCTCGGCACGGGTGCCGGTGTTGCAGTAAAAGAGCACCGGTTTTCCCTTGGGGAGTTCCGCGAAGCGCTTGGCCATCTGCTCGGTCGGGATGTTGATGGCGTTGGGGAGCCGCTCCTTTTTAAACTCCTCCGGGGTCCGCACATCGACCAGGATGGTCCCCTCCGGCAGCCCCTTGAGGAAATCGTTCGGGCCGAGCTCGTTGGGGCCGAGCTTTTTGCGGTACACGATGCGATCCGCGGTCGAGCCCCCCTGGAGCTGGAAGCCTGCCCTGCGCCACTCCTCGATCCCGCCGGGGAAACCGGTCACGTTGCTGTAACCCCAGTCGCGCGCCGTGGAGACCGCCGCTGCCACGTCTTTTTCGCCCGTTCCATAGAAGACCAGCTGGGCGGCCTTTGTGCTCGGGAAGCGGTTTTCCCACTGCTCCAGCTGCGCCAGGGGGATATTGACCGCACCGGGAAGGTGGCCTGCGGCCGCAGCCTTGGCCTCGCGCAGGTCGATGAGCACCGCGTTTCCCTCGCTGATAAAGGCCGCGCTGGGGATGGTGTAGTGCTCGGCCTTCTTCCACCCGGGCTCCCCTGCGGTGAAAACCCGGACGTTAGGGTAGCCGAGGCTGCGGGCGATCTGCGCCGATTTGTGGCTCAGCCCACAGGAGACGCCGCCGCAGTAGAAAACGAGCTGGACCTCCTTGCGGGCCGGCAGGAGCGTGCTCCCCTGCTGTTCGAGTACGGGGAGCGGAATGGAGACCGCGTAGGGGAGGTGCCCGCTGGCGTACTTGGAAGCGGGGCGGGCATCGATGATCATCACCTCGGGATTGGGGCGCTCCAGGAGAGCTTCCATCTCCTGGAGCGGAACGTCCTGGACCCCCTCCGGGAGGTTCGGGATCATCTTGGTGATCCTGGTCGCCACCAGGTCGTCGCCGTCGCGCTGGTAGTCGACCGAAACGTTCTCTCCGGGGAGGATGTCCTTGGTCCCCGCCGCGTTGACAAAGGCGGTCTTCTCGTCGAACCTCAGGACCAGCGCCTTCTTGATCCCCTGATCAAGGGCGATGGTCTTCGACTTGTTGGCCAGCGCCCGGACCGGTCCCACCACGTTGAGCGTTTCGCCGGCGTATGCGATGCTGCAACCGCACCATAACGCGACGAGCGTCAGCTGTGCCACCCTGCCTGTCGATCTCCTCATGCTGTGCAACCTCCTGTACCTGAAGTAAGTTACCTGCTGAAAGGAAATGGCCGACCGTGCCCCGCTGAGCGGCGGGAGCGGTGCGCCGTTGCACCATGCGGCGCCACCGGCACCGCCCCCGCCGTTGCCATCGTCCCTGGATTGGGATTTTCTATATCATATATTCGAGTAGCTGCATAGTGCTGAATCAGAACCGGTAGTTGACGGAGCCGTAGATGTTCCTGCCGTTTTCGGGTACCCGCACCCCGCTTTGGAAGGGATCCCGCGCGTAGGAGAGGTGGCTGAAGTACTGCTTGTCGAGCAGGTTGCTCACCCCGACGATCACGGTGAAGCGCTCGATGCTGTAGCCCGCCTTGAGGTCGGTGGTGGCCCAGCCCGCGGTGCGCTGCTCGAGCAGGCCGGTATCGACCCGGTCCTGTTCGCGGGTCAGGTTCTCCAGTGCCTCGACGAAGAGGTGGCCGTCGTCGTAGCGTACCGACAGGGTCCCCTTAAGAGGCGGTATCTCGGAGAGCGGCCGGTTGCCGGTCTGGTTCTCCCCTTCGACGTAGGAAAGCGCTCCCCTCAAGAAGATGTTGTAGTCCAGCGCGACCTGGCTCCCCAACTCGGCGCCCCACATGGTGGCATGCACGTTCTGGTAGCTCTTCTCGAAGAGGCCGGGCACCTGGTAGAAGTTGATGTAGTCCTGGAGGTCCGAGTAGAAAAGCGAGGCGTTCAGGTAGAAGCGGTCGGTGGCGAACTTGGCGCCCAGGTCGGCCTGATGGTTCACGGTCGACTTCAACCCGGAGTTGCCGTGCCAGTACGGTGAGTTGAGCGTCGGGGCGGCGGCGAGCGGCACGTCGAGGAAGAGCTCCTGCTGGTCCGGCGTCCTCGTCCCGCGCGCGATGCCGACGAAAAGGTCGAGCCCCTGCACCGGGGTGTAGTTGAGCTGCAGGTTGGCGCTCAGGTTGGTGAAATCGCGGCTGGTCCCGGCGCTCACCCGGGTGTTGCTCTTCTCCGCGTCCACCCAGGTCAGGTCGCCGCGCAGGCCGCCGGTCAGGCGCAGGCGGTCGCCCAGCGGCAGCTGGTACTCCCCGAAGAGCCCCAGGTTGTCGACGCTGGCGTCGGGGACCATGGCCAGGTCGCGGTAGGCGAAGTACCCGGCGCGGCGGTTCACGGCGTCCCAGTTGCGGTTGTAGTAGTCGACCCCGGTCTTAAGGGATCCCGGTCCTGCGGCAAGGGTGCCCTGCAGCTTTAACCCGTAGACCTGGGTGCTCGCGTCGGTCTGCATCGAGTAGAAGCGCGTGGTGGTGAGGGAGCTGGCGCGCTCCCGGTCGTCCATCAGGTGGTTCACCTTGTCCCAGTAGGCCTGCACCTTGAGTTCGCGCACCAGAGGGGAGACCTTCTCGATCCGGTAACTCCAGTTTAAAAGGTGGGTCCGGTCGTAGTCGGCATCCATCTTCAAGTACGGGTAGAGCACGTGGTCGGCGTCCTGGTAGCTGTAGGAGAGCTCGCTGCGCGCGTTGGCGGTCGGGTTGAAACCGAGCTTGAGCCACCCGGTGTTGATCTCGTAGGCCTTCGAGTCGACGGAGCCGGGGCGGTAGCGGTTCGGGCTGCTGGCGGGGTAGATCTCGGTCAAGCGCCTGCCGTCGCCCGACTCCGGGACGTCCGAGTACTTGTAGGCGTACCCCATGAGGAGGTCGTACTTCTCCGTCGCATAGGAACCGGTGGCGGCCGCGTTCAGGCTGTTCCAGGATCCGTACATCAGGTTGAGGTCGGCGCCCCAACCGGTCCCCGGGCGCTTGGTCTGCGCGTCGATCATCCCGCCGAGCCCCCCGGGGTTACTGAGGTCGTAGGGGCCCTTGACGATGGTTACCTGCTCGACCTCGGCGAAATCGAGGTGGAAGGAGGGAGGGTCCATCCTGGAAGGGCAGGCGCCGTGCAGGCGCACCCCGTCCACCAGGACGTTTATGTTGTCCCGCTGGAAGCCGCGCAGCACCACGTCGTTGGCGATGGCCCCCTTGTGCACGTAGCTTACCCCTTCGACCTGCTTCAGGGCTTCGCCGAGGTCCCGAGCCGGGCTTTCCCGCACCTCGCGTATCGAGAGGTTCTCCTCGATGGGGGACTGCTTCTGGCCGCGCACCGTGATCTCGTCGAGGATCTGGCTTTCGGCCCGGGCCTCGGGTGCGTAGAGGGCAAAGCCGCAGGCTGACAACAACAGGGCGTATCTGGAAATGCTCTTCATAACAGGAAATCTCCTTTAAATAATAAAGTTAGGGGTGCAGCGCAAAGTGCACCGGCAGCACGATCTCGGCGCGGACCGGCGGCTTGGGAAACGGCGCGACGGCGCGGACCGTGTCCAGGGCGCTTTGATCGAGGATCGCGTGGCGCGAGCTCTCCACCACCTTCAGGGTGGAGATGCTGCCGTCCTCCTGGATGACGAAACTCACCACCGTCTTGCCGCTCCAGTTCATGCGGCGCGCCAGGGGCGGGTAGGCGAGCCGCCGGGTGACGAGGTCTCGGATGTAGGCGAAATGCTCTTTCACGTAGTGCTGCTGCGCCGTTTCCCGGTGTGCGGCCGGAGCCGGCGGCGGGGTGGCGACCGGCGCGGCGCTCGCGGGGGGGGCGCTGGCGCTTCCCACCGTAGCCGGCTCCGGTCGCTGTGCGTCGCGCGGCGGGCCTGGTGCCGGGACCCGTTCTGCCGCTGGCTGCAGTGGCAAGGGGACAGCCACCGGGGTAGGCTGGGTGGCCGGGCTCTTGAGCTGCACCGGTACCGGCGCCGGTTCCCTGACCGGCACCGGGGCGCTGGTGCTGGCGGGGAGCGGCGGGCGCAGTTCCGGCCGCTGCGGCGACGGCGCCGTCTTCGGACGCGGCAAGTCCGGCAGGTCCAGGTACTCGAGGGAGATCGTAACCGGATGTACCGGCTGAACCTGCCGCGAGACGGCCAGGGTCAGGGCCAGGGCCAGAACCAGGTGCAACGTGAAAGACAAGCCGCAGCATTTGGTCAGTTGACTCATGGGCAACCTCCTGCAAAGGCGGATCTTTGGGCGAGTGCGGGCGCAGCTGTGGCGTTGCTGCCTGGGCCGTCCACGCACGTCGGGTATCTGGTGATCGTCTGGTTAGCTCAGGATGTCGGGGGGCGGGTCGGGAGGTTCGGGGAGGCGGGAGAGCACGGTGCGCGGCATTTCGAGATGCCGGGTGTCGGAACGGGGAATGGCAAAACCGGGTTGGAAATAGAAGGGGAGCAACTCACCTGCCTTTTCGGCCGCAGCAAGGAGCGAGTCGCTCTTGCCGCAGGGGCAGCCGCAGGAGATGACGGTGGCTCCGCTGTCCGACGCGGTCTTCCTGCAGCAGTCCGGAAGCTCCTCGTGGCGGTGGTTACCTGCAAGTTGGCGCTGCTTCGCACAGCAGCAGGTGCCGCGGGTGCTACTTTCCGGCGGGCAACCGCAGGTGTCGCAGGAACCGGTACATGCTCCGGTCAAGGCGTGCAGCACCACCTTCGAGCGCAGGGTAGGGGAGATAAGGGGGCTTACCGAAAGACAAAGGTAGATCAGCAGCATCGGCAGGGCGATGACGGCGCGCAGCGGAGCTTTGAAGTTGGGGTGGGATGACACCGGCATGGTATGCGAGCTCATTGCACCAGGCTCGAAAGCCTGTCCAGGCGCGACGGCCTGATTGTTAAGACACTAACGTATTGGGCTCAATGTCTCTTCAGGTGCAGATTGGCTCATAGCCTAGCAGGTTTTTTTTGTTTGTATAGTCTTTATGTGTGGCGTGGCTTATGAAGGTTTGTTTTTCTTGGCACTACTGAGTGTGAGCAGGAGCTCCCAGAGTGACGGCGCAATCAGCTGTGACAGTAACGGCATCTCAGGTAGTGTCAGGAACCGTAAGCTCCACGAAAAGGCGCAGGTGCACCATGGGTGCGATGTCCTCCAGTTCCGGCATCCGCCCCGCCGCAATGCGGGAAAAGATCCGTTCCTCGTCGAGGTAGACCGCCAACTCGCCCCGCGGTCCTTCATGATCGAGCTGCACCGCCACCTGCCAACCTTTACCCTCGATGAGGCGGGCCAGACCGGCCGCCGTTTCGGAGTACTGCGCTCAGATGTTGCAGAACTCGATTCTCAGCCGCATGGGTAGCCTCCGCTTTGGTTCGGGTCAGTGGTCGCTCTTCGTGCTGGTAGTGCAGCCGCAGGAACAGCCGCAGCCCAGGCCCCGCGCCTTCTCAAACGCCTCGCGTCCTTCCCAAAACGAGAGGACGGCGATGATCAAGGAGCCGACGGCGTCGAGGGACCCGATGCCGGTGAGCTGGAACCCGAGGCTCGCGGCCAGGAGCACCACGGAGAGCCTAAGGCAGGTGCGGGTGCAGGCGGCGTCCGCCAGAATGGCCGGGGAGTTGAGGGCCGTGCCGACCTTGGTCTTGAAGTGGATCAGGGCCTGCATGGAAACGATGGAGATCAGAGAGATCACGATGCCCCAGCGGGTCGTCTGCGGCTGGTGCCCCTGGAACAGGGAAGCGGAAGCGGTCGCGATGAGCCCCGCGGTGAGGAGGTAGAAGGCGCCGCCGGTGATGCGCAGGGCCTGGCGCTCGAAGGGGTCACGGTCCGCCGTCTCGCCGCGCCCGAGCCTGCGCACCATGTGCCAGATGCCGACGCCCGAGATCACCTCGACGAAGGAGTCGATGCCGAAGCCAAACAGGGAGATGGTTTCGTCTCCGGCACCGAACCAGACCGAGACGGCCCCTTCCAGGAGGTTGTAGTAGATGGTGATGAGCGCCAAGAGGCTCGCCTGGCGGTAGACCCTTTGCAGTTCAAGCATCTTGTTGCAGAACATGTGTGTGTCTCCGGGGCCGCTGGGCAACCCGCTTTCGCTCAATTTTCGGTAGGGAGCCCGGCGTTTCTCCAGCCATGCATGTGCCCCTCGAGGAGGTCAAGGTTTAGGTATCCAAGCGTACTCAGGATCCCCTTGGCGATCTGGGCCCGCGGCCCGTGTTCGCAGGTGATCACCAGTTCAGTGTTCTTGTCGGAGGGGAGTTTGGCCAAAAAGAGCAGGATCTTCCAGGTGGGTGCATGTATCGCCCCGGGGATGTGCCCGCGATTGAATTCAAACCCGGTCCGGACATCGATGACGGCGGGGGCGGTTCCGGACTTCAACTTCCCTGCCAGTTCCTGTGCGCGCATGGCGGCTCCTCTGGTACGGACGTAGTGTGACGGCACTTAGGTCAGGTCTCAAAATACATGCAAAAAATGATATGTCAATCGTTATCTCCTGTCTCAGGGGCGCACCTGCCTCCGGAAGGCCGGGAGACTATTGGCAACGGGAACAAACTGGCCAGCTTCAACTGTAAGTTGAGACCAGGAAAATGTCATAAGGAAAACACCTGCCAGAGAAAGAGACGACCTGTCTGTCACAGGAAAAGTTTGGCGCTCTCTCATTGCGCTCTGCACATTCCTTGTTAAAGTATTCGGACTTTGTCTTTGAGAGAAAATCTGTTACCTGAACCATGAAGAACAAGGAGGATGGCATGCCTAAAACGTTGTGGATAGTGTTGGCGCTGGTACTGATGGCAGGTTGGGCAGGTGCGGCCGATCTGCCGGTCGCTCCCAATGGGATAGCCCTCTACCCGGAATTCATGTCCTGGAAGCCGCTGGCGCCTTCCTACCGGGAGGACAAGGGGCACATCCGCCTGATTACGGCGAACGACGTTGCCCTGGCCGGCCTGCGCGCCGGCAAGAACCCGCTCCCCGATGGCAGCGTCCTCGCCAAGGTCGCCTGGAAGGCGGTGAAACACCCTGCGTTTCCGGTGGCCACCGAACCGGGCGAATTCGTCCAGGTCGAATTCATGGTGAAGGATTCCCGCAAGTATGCCGCTACCGGCGGCTGGGGCTTCGCCCGCTTTGTCGGCAAGGAGCTCAAACCGTACGGCAAGGATCCCGGCTTCGTCGCCGAGTGCTTCGGCTGCCACACCCCCGTTGCGGCAAAGGATTACCTCTTCACCTCCCTGCCGTCGGTCCCCTAGGCGCCCAGGTTCTCCGCAAGGTACCTGGCAAAAGATGAAAAAGCCCGCAACTCATCAGGTTGCGGGCTTTTTTGCGTCTGGCGTCTTGGCTCAGAGCGAGAAAAAAGGGTGCGCAGAGCTCTGGCTAGCCTCCGGCTCCCGTTGGGGGGGCCAGGCCGAATTCGGCGAACAGGGACTCCAGCAGGGCGCGATGCTGCTCGCTCAGCTCCTGGTGGGCCAGGACCATGGTGCGCGGGCGCTGGTGCAGGAAGTTATCGATGAAGTGGCAGTGCAGTTCTCCGGCGGCAATCTCCCGCTTGACCAGGGCCTTGGAGACGAAGCTGACCCCCTTGCCGGCTGCCACCTCTCCCAGGATGAAGGAGAAGTCGTCGAAGTACACGATGCCTGAGAATTCGGACCAGTCGCGCCCGGAGAGCCGGAGGTTTTTGTCGATGAAGCGCCTGGCGCAGCCGTTTTCTGTTTTCAGGTAGAGACGCTGGCCGTGCAACGCGCTGAGTGGGGTGCGGCCGGAGGGGATGCCGAGTTCGGGGGCACTGATGAAGACCACTTCGTCGTCGGGGAGCTGGTAGCAGATGCGCCCCATCAGGTCGATCTCGTCGCAGTGCTCGATGAGCGCGAGGTCGAAACGGCGGCTGTCGATCCCGGCCAGGGCCACCTCCGGCATGGCGAAGACGCAGTTGAGGTCGACGGTTTCGGCGTGGGCCGCGGTGAAGGAGGCCAGCACCTTGGGGAGCCGGTCGACGCCGACGGAAGGGGTGGAACAAAAGGAGATCTTGCGCTTGGCCTTGGCAGGGTCCAGACCGCTCAGGAACTCCTGCTCCAGGTCGAGCATCTTGCGTCCTTTCTCGATCAGGAGCCGTCCGGCTGGAGTGGGGGTAAGAGCGCTGCCGTTGCGCTCCAGGAGGGGGTGGCCGATCACCTCCTCGAGCTGCTTGATGCGGCGCGAGACTGCCGACTGGGTTACGAAAAGAACGCTTGCCGCTTTGGTGATGTTACCAAGTGCCGCAACCTTCAAGAAGGTTTTCAGAAGTAGGAGATCCACGCTGACGTCCCCCCGCTGCAGTTCCTCATGCGCATTTCGCATTCCAATTATGCAAATTATTCATTTATTGCTTATGACAAAATCTTAGTAAGATTGCAATTAAAAAAGCCCCAGCCAGCATCCTAATTAGAACACTGCCCAGACCCGCTGTTCCAGGTAGGAGGAAATGCTTCCCTTTAAGGCGCAGGGAAGAGGACTTCCAACCGGGCACCCGGTGTGCTGCGCGAACCTGAAGGAGGTGCGACGCCAGTATCCTGATCCCCTGCATTGTCGGTATTCTTCATCTATTTTGCACTGAGGAGGCGTTATGTCGGAAAGAACGAAGGTCGCGAGCAGATGGCTTCTTGGCGGACTGCTCACCGTGCTCACCGTGGCGGTACTTGCCCTGTACGGCTGCGGCACCAAAGGGTATGACACCCCGACCCAACCGGTGTCGGTAACAAGGCAGACCCCCACCGCACTCGTCGACGCGGCCACGCTGAAAACCTGGACAGACAGCGGTTTCATCAACCAGAACAGCTCGCCGGTGGACAAGGTGGTGGTGCTCGAGGTGACGACGCCGGCGGCGTACGCAACGGCGCACATCCCCGGTTCGCTGCTGCTTGACTCCAGCAACAACGTGGACCTCACCATGACCCGCCTGGAAGGCATCGCCCCGATCGGCACCATGGTTCCCACCGGCGCCGTCATGGACGAGATCATCCAGCGCTCCGGCATCGACAGCCGGACCACGGTGGTCTTCTCGGTCAGCAAGGGGGGGAGTTTTCTCAATACCGCCCGGGCCTACTTCACCTTCCGCTACTGGGGGTTCCCGAAGGACCGGCTGAAGGTGCTAAACGGCGGCGATAACGCCTGGGAGGATGCCGGCAACACCCTGACCGCCGCCGCCACCACGGTGACCCGCTCCAGCTACAGCGTGCGCACTACCGGCCTCAACTCTGCGCTACGGGCTCCCATCGGCGACATGATCAAGCTGGTCGACGACATCAACCTGGGAGCGGTCAGTACGACCAATGTCTCCATCGTCGATCTGCGCGGCGGCACCATCACCGCCAACATCGCCAATGCCATCGTGGACGACTTCAATCGCTACGCCGATTTCCCGGGCGGCGTCAACACGAAGACCAAGATGTTCCCGGCGAGCAGCGACCTGGTGACCCGATTGAACGCCAAGGGGCTCACCAACGCGCGGAGCATGAACTACGTCTACTGCGCCTCCGGTATGCGCGCCTCGACCCTGTTCCTGGTGCTGGACGGCGTGCTCGGCTGGCCGGTCACCCTGTATGACGGCTCCTGGGGGCAGTGGTCCGCCTACGTGGGCGCCAACAACGTCGCCACTATCTGGAAGGTGGACGTAGTAACGCCAAACACCACATTCCCCAGGACCACTGGGACCATCACGGCCGGCACACTCGCGCTCGACCCGGTCTCCAACGCGCTCTTCTCGTCGGTAACCGACCCGCGGGCCAACCAGATCAAGGTCGAAGACACCCAGTACATCAGCACCGGCACGACCAGTGGCGGCTCGACCAGCGGCGGTTCCGGGAGCTCTTCGGGGGATTCCGGCAGCGGCTGCTGACCCCGGTCTGAAAGCACCAGTCCAGCAAAGGACGCAATCCTTCTCTACCAAAAGGAGTTGGCACTATGAGCAGATTGATAAAGTCGGGGAGCGTGGCGGCGGCTGCGCTCCTGCTGATGGCCGGCACGGCGATAGCGGGTCCCCAGATGACCTTCGGCCCCGATGACCAGGGGGCGCTGCAGATCGATTACAAGGGGCAGTTCCAGATGACGGTGCGCGACACCGGCTCGGGAGCGAACAACGACGACACCACCACCAACTTCAACTTCCGGCGCAACCGCCTGGCGCTCATGGGGCGCTGGGGCGAGACCTTCGGCCTCTACGTGCAGACCGAGTTCGCCGAAGACCAGAACATCGGCACCCTCGGGGTGGCCGACACCAACCGCGGCTTCGAGTTCCAGCTCCTGGATGCGGTGATGCGCTTCAACCTGCACGACAGCTTCAAGATCAACGTCGGCAAGTTCAAGTACAACTTCAGCCGTGAGAACCTGGAAGCCTGCGAGATGCCGCTTACCCTGGACCGCTCGCTCTTCATCCGCGCCCCCTACGTCACCACCCGCGACACCGGGGTGGCGGTCTGGGGGAACCTCTTTCAGGACATCTTCCAGTACCGGTTGGACGTGATGGAAGGGCGCAAGGCCGTTTCGGGCAACACCGCCCCGGCCAGCGACTTCCGCTATTCGGCCCGCGCCCACCTGACGCTCCTCGATCCGGAGAAGGAGTACGGCTACAAGGGGACCTACCTGGGCGAGAAAACGGTACTCACGGTGGGTGCCGCCTACCAGTTCGAGCCGGACGTAGCCTATGCTGACACCGCGGCTCTGACCGGCAAGAGCGATTACCGCGGCTGGACGGTGGACGGCTACTTCGAGTACCCGGTCGCCGGCCTGGGCACCGTCACCGCCTCGGCGGCCTACGAGGATGTCGACCTGGACGACGCCTACAAGGGGACCAATCCCGACCTGCTTTCGGTCGGCTTGAACGGCCAGAAAAACGGCTGGTACGTAAAAGGCGGCTACCTGTTGCCGAACCTGCCGCTGCAGTTCTTCGGGCGCTACGAGAAGTGGCGCTTCGCCCAGTTGAACAACATCTACGACCAGCAGATCGACTGGTACGGGGTCGGCGCCAACTACTACCTGCGCGGGCAGAACCTGAAGCTTACAGCCGAGTTCAGCCACACCGACTTCGACAAGGAAGCCACCCTGAGCGGGTTGCAGGGGACCAACCTGAGAAGCAAAGATTTCAACACCTTCATCGCGCAGCTGCAGCTCATCTTCTGATAGCGGTTCGGGACCGGCCGATATCCGGTACTTTTGATTACCACCGGTACAGGAACTGAAGCTCCCTGTATCACCTCCTTCCATGTCATGGCCGACGGAGCCCGCCGTCGGCCACTTTTTTGTCTGTATATATTCCGGAATATGAATGAAAGAACTTGGTTAACGGGAAAATTTTTACTATAGTAGGCCAACCTCAAGGCAGTGCCGGAGACCATGCGTCGCGCGAACCTCACCACGAACCGGGTGTTTCCCCTTTGGCTGGGACTTATCCTGCTGCTGTCACTGTCCGGTTGCGCAGAGCAGAGCCCCCGGAAAATGGGGTGCGAGCGCTGCCACCTGCGGATCGAGCGGGTATCTGCGAGCCATCCGCGCTGCGTCTCCTGTCACGGCGGCGACCCCGAGGCGAGCGTAGCGACCGTCGCGCACAAAACGATGTACGGACCCAAGAACCCGGCCGCCCCGGAGCACTGGGAGAAGAGCTGCGGGGCCTGTCACCAGTACCAGGTGGGCCGGATGAAGGCGAACCTGATGTACACCGGGACCGGGATGATCAAGAACACCCAGCTTACCTGGGAGGGGTGGGACGAGCAGCTCTACAGCAGCAGGGGAGGGGAGGTTATCGATCCCCTTGGGAACCGGCTCACCCTTAAACCGGTTGCCGAACTGGACAACCTATCCGGCGAACTCTACCGCAAGTTCTGCTCGCGGTGCCACGTGGGGCAGGGGACCGGCGACGTCTACGCCTCCAGCCACGGCTCTGGCTGCGCCGCCTGCCATTTCCCCTTCAACAACGACGCGACCTACCAGGGAACCGATCCCGTTATGCGCGGGAAGGCCCCCTTCTCGGCGAGCCATGCCCTGGAGGCGCTGCCGGGGAACCAGGTCTGCGCGCGCTGCCACAACCGCAGCGGCCGGATCGCGCTCTCCTTCCAGGGGCTCTACGACGGCAACAACTCGCTGGTGCCGACCCGCAACGGGTCCCCGGGGCCGGTTCTCTTGAGCGGTCTGCGCAACGCGGTGCACATAGCACCCGACGTGCACGCCCAAGCCGGCATGGACTGCATCGACTGCCACACCTCCCGCGACCTGATGGGGGACGGCTACGCCTACCAGAACATGAACCTGCAGACCGAGATCAGTTGCGAGGACTGTCACGGCGGGGCCCGGCTGCCGCGCTACCGGGAGATCGCCCGCGAAAGCGACGAGGCGCTGCGGGAATCGAGGAACTACCGGATCCGGATGCGTCCCGGGATGAAGATGGTGCAGACCGCCAAGGGGCGCAGCTACTCGAACGTCTTCTACCAGGACGGCACCGTGTACGTCCTGGGCAAGCGCAGCGGGAAGCTCTTCAAAAGCAAGGTGATCACCGGCAGCGCCGAGCACAGCATCGTGGGGCACGGCCGGATGGAATGCTACGCCTGCCACTCCCGCACCGTGGTGCAGTGCTACGGCTGCCACACCCGCTACGACAAGACGGTGAAGGGGATGGACTTCATCAAGGGGCGCGAGACCCCGGGGCGCTTCAGCGAGACCGAGGACTACCGGATGCTCTATCCGTTTCCGCTCGCCCTGAACCAGCGCGGCAAGGTCTCCACGGTGACCCCGGGGTGCCAGACCTTCGTTACCGTGGTGGAACCGGACGGCACCGCGTCCAAAAACGAGTACGTCGCGCGCTTCAAGGGGAAGCAGCAGCTCCGCTTCGCCCCCTTCTTCTCGCACAACACCGGGAAACGGGCGGTCGGGTGCGTGGAGTGTCACGGCAACCCGGCATTTCTGGGGTTCGGACAGCACGTGGTCGCCGGCGGCGACATCTACGGGACCCTGATCTGCGAGCAGTCGGCGGACAAGCCGCTGGACGGCTTTCTCACCTTGCAGGACGGCAGGGTCCGCGCCTATTCCGCCATCACCAGGGAGCACTCCCGCCCCTTGAACGGCTCCGAGGTGCGGCGCACCCTGGCGGTCAATACCTGCCTGGTCTGTCACGCCAAGGCGTCGGACCCGATCTACCGAAAGGAACTGGATTATCGTGCGCTGGATGATGCTGTGCATCGCCGCCTGCTGGCTCGCCCTTAGCGCGACGCCGGGACGTGCCGCGGAAAACTGCAAGGTGTGCCACCGGGTGACCCTTGAGGGGGTGCATGCGCGCCTTGCCTGCCTCTCCTGTCATTTGAGCGAAAGCGCGACGCTTGCCAACCCAGCGGCTGCGGCCGGAGGCGCCCAAGGGTGCAGCGGCTGCCACGCGGGGTACGCCCGGCTCTTCGACCACGCCATGGGAACCCGGGACCGGGAGCGGCGCTTTGTGGAACGCAGCATCGGTAGGTTCGACGCCGGGTTCTTCGAAAACCGCTGCGGGTCCTGCCACCTGGCCGGCTGCACCGACTGCCACGGCGGGAGCGGTCACCGACTTAAGCGCGCCGGCGACCGGGCCTGCTTTGCCTGCCACAAGGGGTACTTCGTCGGGACCGACTACTACGGCATGGCGCCGCGCGAGGACAGCCTGCGCTACCAGCGCGGCGAGGTCGCCTACGGCCAGAGCTTCCTGAAGATGACCCCCGACGTCCATGCCGAGGCCGGTCTTCGCTGCGCCGCCTGCCACAGCATGACGAGCCTGGCGGCCGGGGAGAAGGCCTCCAAGGGGTGTCGCGACTGCCACCGGGTGAGCCAAAAGGTCGTGGAGCACCGGATCGCGGCACACCTCGAGAAGCTGGAATGCTACGCCTGCCACTCCGCCTGGGCCGCGCAGGAGTACGGCACCTTCTGGCTCCGGTTTACCGACAGCACCCTCCAGGAGGAGTTCGAGGTCAAGGAGAACGCCGGGAACTACCTGAAGAGCGCCTACCTGCGCAAGCAGGACGCGCCCCCCCTGGGGATCAATGCCGCCGGGAAGGTGAGCCCGATCCGCCCCCAGTTCCTGCTCTATTTCTCCGATATCAGGAACGACCGGGCGGTTGGGGGGTGGACGGCGGGGGGGCAGGACCTCCTGGAAAATCGCCTCCTCGCTGCCGAATGGAAGACGTTTTTCCCGCACACGGTGAGGCGGGGGACGGTCATGTGCGAGGGGTGTCACGATACCCCGCGCCGTTACCTGCTCGAGGCTCCGCAGGACCGGATCTACCAGCTGCAGGCCGACGGGATGACCCTGCCGTCCTTTTGGGATCGGTCCGGGCAAAAGGTGGTGAACGGGGACTTCCTCCCCATGGCGCGCTACCGGCGGGTGGCTGCCAAGACTCAGGAATACCAGAGGGCATACCTGGAAAAATGGCAACAGCTGATCAAACACGTCGAGGCTTCCTCGTCACCCTGATCGCGGCCCTGGCCGGAGCCGCGGCACTCGGGCGCTACCTGAGCCCGACGCTGCGCCGGAAAAAGGCGCTGCTCAAGGTGGCCAAGGCGGACCTGCCGGTCCAGGGGGCACTGGTCTACCGCGCGGAGCGGGTCGCCCTCATGAGGGAGGGGGAGCGTGTCTACGCCTTAAGTCTTATCTGCACCCACCTCGGGTGTACCGTCAACGTGACCCCCGGCGACATCGTCTGCCCCTGTCACGGCAGCAGTTTCGACCGCGATGGGCGCGTCCTCAAAGGTCCGGCCGATCTGCCGCTCAGGCGGTTGGCGGTGGAAGAACAGGGGGAGTTCTTCCACGTGCTGGTGTAAGGCCAGCAAAGGCGCAATCTGAGGTTTCGAGCCCCGGGAGGCTTTTTGCTCAACGACTTTCTCAGCCATCTCTTTCCGCGGGTCGTTTTACGGCGCAACCTGGCGTTTTCCTACACGTTCTGCCTGGGCGGCCTCGCTTTCGGCGCCTTTTTGCTGCTCCTTTTGTCGGGGATGCTGCTGCTCTTCTACTACCAGGCCGCACCCGACAAGGCGTACGCTTCCATCCTGTTCCTGGAAAGCTCGGTCTGGGGAGGGGGCTACCTGCGCAGCCTGCACCGGCTTTGCTCGCACACCCTCCTGGTGCTCCTCATGCTGCACACCCTGCGCGTGGTCCTCACCGGCGCCTACCAGAAACCGCGCCACCTGAACTGGGTCATCGGCTGTCTCTTGATGCTGCTCTGCGTCTTCGAGGCTTACACAGGCTACCTGCTCCCCATGGACCAACTGGCCCTGTGGGCCACCCAGACCG
Organism: Geomonas silvestris; assembly: GCF_014193515.1. Classification (GTDB taxonomy): domain Bacteria; phylum Desulfobacterota; class Desulfuromonadia; order Geobacterales; family Geobacteraceae; genus Geomonas; species Geomonas silvestris. Next base: position 45,547 of record NZ_BLXX01000022.1, read on the forward strand.
GGATGGAACTCTTGGCTATCTTCCCCTGCGGCCCGCTGCTGCGCGGGATCCTGGTTCCGGACGGCATCGGCCAATCGATGTCGCTTTTGCGCTTTTACGCGCTGCACATTATGCTGGTTCCGCTTTCCGTGATGGGGCTCAGTTTCCTGCATTTCTACCGGATCCGGAAAAACAAGGGGGTGCTTCCCTACCTATGACGCGCGGCTACCTGAAAAGCTCTCCGTACTTCTTCCGGATCATCAAGATCGCCTGGGTGGTCAGCACCATCTGCCTTCTGGTGTCCGCCGCGTTGCTGCCGGCGCCGCTGCAGGAGCCGGCCGACCTGGCGCGCGTCCCGAACCCGGTCAAATCCGCCTGGTTCTTGCTCTGGATCCAGGAACTGGTGAGCCACTCGAAGTACCTGATCTACGCCGTGCTCGTCTTGGCGGTAGGGATGGTTCTGCTCCCCTGGCTTCCGGGCCAGAAAAAGAGCGATCAGGCCACCTGGCTTGGGAAAGGGCACCTCGGCATCGCTGCGGCAGCCATGGCCACCTTCGCCGCCGTGCTGCTCCTGACTGTCGTCGCCAGGTATTTCAGAGGTGAGAATTGGGCCTTCGTCCTGCCGTTTTAGGGGTGCTTTTGGCTGCGCTTGTCGTGATGCCGGGCACGGTTCAGGCGGCCCGCTCCAGCTGCCTGCGCTGCCACAGGCCGCACTATGCACAATTGGGTAGCTGTGAGGAGTGTCACCGGGGGGACGGGCGCTCCGAGCGCCTTGCCATCGCGCATCGGGACCTGGTACGCGGCAGGTACGCCTGGTCTGCGCTTGCCGGCTCAGAGCCGCTCGCACGCGGGGAAAAACTGGTGGAACTCTTCGCCTGCCGGCGCTGCCACACCCTAGCCGGAAAGGGTAACCATCTGGCGAGCGATCTGGACCGCCTGGGGAAGTCGGCGGTGCCTGAACAACTGGAGCGTGCCATTCGGACCCCTGCCTTCTTCATGCCGGATTTTCAAGGTAGCGATCACCAGGTGGACGATCTCGTGGTCGCCATCCTTGCCGGCGCCCTGAAGGGAAAAAAAGGAGGGAAAGAGGGACCGCAGCTGGTGCATTTCGAGGGGGGGCGGGGCGAGGAGCGTGTTTTCCAGAAGCAATGCGGCCCCTGCCACAAGGCACTGACCGGAACGTGGGGCGGCTTGGGTAGAGGAAACGTCGGACCGAACCTCTCGGGACTCTTCAGCGACTTCTACCCGAAAACCTGGCAGCAAGGGGAACGTTGGACCGCAGAGGCGCTGAGGAAATGGCTGCAAAACCCGCGTGCCCACCGGCAGGTCACCCAGATGCTACCTCTACGGTTGAGCAAAGCCGAAACGGAGCGGCTTCTGGCTGAGCTGCAATCCGGCAGGTGACGGGCCGGGTACAACGGTGCCTCTTTAAATGGGCTACGAAAAAAGGGCTTACAGTTTGAACTGTAAGCCCTTTGCGGTTTGCGGGCGGTCTGGCTTCACCCTTTGCTGGTGTTCCGCCGGATAACCCGCCGCTCTCCTCTTTAAAATCACGGGATCAGCGTCACGTTTACCCCCGTGCTGAGTCCGGTCACCGGTCGCAGTAGCTGGTCGGTCGGCGAGAAGGAAATTGCCGTCACGTTCGAGCTCGTGGGCGGTGTGCTCCCGGACGAGGTGCTGCAGTTGACCGTGGCGAATTCACCAACGCCGAAGTTCCCGGCTATGACGAGCTCGAGTGTGCCCGGTGCCGTCGAAGTCGCAGGTTTGTAGACCGGAGGCAACATCGCGCTGTTTCCGGCTTGGGCCGCGACCCCGGAAATGGTCACTACACCGGAAGAGACCGTGACCGGTGTGGTGCTGTCGGTGGCGACCGTTGTTCCCGTCGGCAGCTGGATGGTGACGCCAAGCCCCGAGAGCTGGGTTCCCTGGGGCAACACTCCCTGGGTGCTCAGCTTGAGGATTGACTTGGTAGGGGACTGCGACGCTTCGGGTGGCGTGGTGGTTGTCGCGGTCGTTGTCGTTGTCGGTGCTGAACCGGGCGCGGATGATCCGCCGCAACCCGCGAGCAGCCCCGACACCAGGATGCACAGAAGTGCGATATACCGTTGAATCCTTTTCATGGCCTGCCTCCTCGGTAGCTACAACCCCACCACCATTCTCAAGATCCCGATTACATCGTAGATATCGAGGTTCCCGTCACCCGAGGGTTTCCCATCGGATCCGAGCGGGGCGATGTCGGCATGCGCCAAACCGACGCTGGTGGTTTCAGAGCCTCCGTGCACCATGTTCAATACGGCCAAGGCGTCGCCGATATCGGGCCCCGTCTTGCCGTTTGCCGGGTCGAGGATGCCGTCCGGGCGTATGAACTGGACGACCACGGCATGGTTCGCCGTGACCCCGGATATGGAGTAGGTGTCCCCGGAAAGGGCAGACAGGCGATCGGCTCCGTTGTCGGTCAGGGCGCTGGGGTGATATCCAGCGGCCGAGGTAACCGTGCAGGCTGCGCTGGCGCCGGCGTTGACCGGTGAGGTGCAGCTGATGCTGCCGTTGCCGCTGAGGACGGTTCCGGTAACCAGGAAGGTGGCGACAGCCGGGGCGGTAAGCGTGAGGGTGCCGCTGGCGCTCCCGACGTAGTTGGCGTCGGCAATGGTCCCGACGACGGCATAGGTTCCGACTCCAACCGGGTTCACTGGGGTGTAACTGAAGATGACGGTCAGGCCGGCAGGATGAGTGACAACCGTGGCGGCCTTCAGCGTCCCGTCGGAAACCTGGGTCAGGTTGCCCAGGGTAACGGTGCCGGGGGCCTTGGCGATGGTCATCGTGCCGCTGGCGCTCCCGAGGTAGTTGGGGTCGGCGATGGTTCCAACGACGGCATAATTTCCGGCCGCGGCGGGGTTTGCTGGGGTGTAACTGAAGATGACGGCCAGGCCCGTTGGATTAGTGACAGCCGTAGCGGCCTGCACCGTTCCATCGTAAACCGGGCTCAGGCTCCCCAAGGTAACGGTGCCGGAGGCCTTGGCGATGGTCAGGGTGCCACTCGCGCTCGTGGCGAGGAAGTTCGGGTCGGAGATAGTCGCGACGATAGGGTAGCTCCCTGCGGCGCTGGGGGGCGTTGTTCTGCCGGTATAGCTGAAAATGACGTTCCCTCCGGCAGGAACCGTCGTTGCGGTGGGTCTCCTCTCGGTTCCATCGTAGGTCTGGTTCAATCCGCCCAGGGTGAGGGTGCCGGTTGCCTTCCCGATGACCAGGGTCGCGCGCGCGCTTCCCGGGTGGACGGGATCGGTGATGGTAGCTTCCACAAGGTAGCTCCCCGCATTGGTCGGCGGGGAGGCGCTCCCGGCATAGCTTAAGGTGACCGGCAGACCGGGGGGAGACGTCGTGGCGGTAACCGGCTTCGGAGTGCCGTCGTAGGTGCGGGTCAGGTCGCCCGTTGTGATGGCCACGGTTCCTGAGGAGCTCTCGACGACGAAGGTGTGCGGCGTGGCAGCGGCAGGGTAGTACTGGGCATTACCTGCCTGGGCCGCCGTCACTACCACATTTCCCCCGCCGGTGAAGGTCAACGTGGTCTCGGTGAGTGTGGCCGGGCCACTTACGAGGTTGAAGGTCACCGGGTTGCCCGAGCCGCCACCCGTAGTGATCGTGCTCAGGTTCAGGGGCGGGTCGCCGTAGCGTATCGTGGCGGGCGCATTGAAGGTTATGCGCTGGATTATGAGCGGCCCGCGTACCGGGAGCGCAAAGTACGGGGGGAGCTGCTGATAGGTAAGCAGCGTACTCGCGAGCCAGTCCAGCCCCTGGGACTTCACCATCCACTTGTCGGACGTATAGGAGGGGACGGGGAAGGAATCCGAAGTCCAGTACCAGCCGTGGTTGGGGGCGTTGACGAATTCCCGCAGCCAGCCGCCCACGTAATCGACCAGACTGCGCATTTCCTTCCGGTTTGGCAGGCGCCAGTCGCCCGGAACAGAGCGGTCGTTCAGATCGCACTCGCCGTTTGCCAGGTTTTGGGCGAAGCTGATCGCCTGCCGCTGCGAGCTTATGTTGCTGAAACATCCCGCGTTCCTGGGCCAGATCAGCCCGGTGAGAGCATCGGTCGTCGTGCCGTTGCCGTTGTCGTAAAAACGCGGATAAGGCATCGGCACCCCTTTTTGCAGATCGCCGTCCGACCCGCTACCGTTGCAGGGAGTATCGTTGCCGTCGGCGTCCCAGCAGCCGTGCTGGCCCGTTCTCGCCAGGGTGGTGGAGTCGCCCTTTACTGGCCAGATGTACTTCAGGTTGACCTTGGCGTCCCCCTGGATGGTGCCGGTGTACATATCCGCCCCTATCGCGTTGATGCCGGGGAAGTAGTCAGCCGTGATGGTGGAGGTCCAGTAGATGGGCCAGGGATAGGGGAGATTGGTGAAGGGGTGGTTTGCGGGCAACGGCGGGTTGGCCTGGGAGAGATCCATCAGGCTTTCGAACTCGTTCACGTTGGGGACCCGCCAGGTGCCGGGGAGCGAGCCGTCGCTCAAACCGCACTGGCCGCTTCTCAAGGACTTCGCGGCTGCGAGTGCGGCCGTCCAGTTCCACCCCCCTTGCAGGCTCTGGGCGGGATTGGGGGGAGGGGGGTTGATTGCCGCGCAGACCGCGTCCTTAAGCCAGATGAGGCCGGTCAGATTGTCGGTAACCGTGCCGTTCAGGTTGTCCGTAAAGCGGGGGGATGGCCAGTCCGCCCCGATCTGCGTTTCTCCATCCTGTCCGGTGTTGGCGCAGTCGATGGGGCCGCTTGGGTCGTAGCAAAGCGTCTGCCCCGTTTTGGGTAGGTTCACCGTTGCGGCTGCTGCCGCCAGTGGAACCAGCAGCAGTAACCAAGCCGTTAGCACAATTCTGCGTGTCATGGCATACCTCCTGGTCAAACTCGTTTCGTCTCATTGACGCCGAAAGGTTGGGATCCCTTAATTGTTCTCGCATGGCGTGTGCCGACGCAAGACATTGAAATTAAAGACTGCTAAATATTCCGACCTGGTCAGGAGTGCGATATTTGCGCACGTGGGTGTACGCCAGGCGCACAGGCTCGATGAGGGGCGGAAGGCGGCTGAGGCAGGGCAGGGGGCGGGAAATCGGCGTTCAGGGCAAGACGATGCCGTTTCGGCTGGTGAGGCGGACAACGGTTTCGCTTGTTGAGTCCGGGGCTTGGTTCGTGCGGCGCCGTGCGGTGGACGACGAGTCATGCGGCGATGAGAGAGGCGGCGAGTCAGGGGGTGAGTCAGGGGGTGAGTCAGGGGGTGAGTCAGGGGGTGAGTCAGGGGGTGAGTCAGGGGGTGAGTCAGGGGGTGAGTCAGGGGGTGAGTCAGGGGGGG
>NZ_BLXX01000023.1 GCF_014193515.1 Geomonas silvestris
GTCGGCCTCCTTGAGAATCGAGACGATCTGCGTCTCAGTGAAGCGTGACTTCTTCATGTAAAACCTCCTGGCGTTAAATAATGCCAGAAAGCTCTACTTTTCAAGTGTCTATCTTCTGGGGGAGCTTACGAAATGTTTAACCACGCGCCCCTCCATTTCAATAGATATTGACACATCCATACCCGCGTAAGCCATATCCCCCGTGACCTATACCACCTCATATTAGAACTTTCAAGACATATGTTTTCTAATTTGATTGCGTAGTGAACACCTACCCATAGTTGTAATCTCCCGATAAGGAGACATTGCTATGGAACCAGGCATTACATCGAGGGATATTGGTCTAAAGATTAAGGCTTTAAGGCAGAAAGCAGGGTTATCCCAGGAGAAGCTTGCAGAGATGGTAGGCGTTACATTCCAGCAGGTTCAGAAGTATGAGAATGGGCAGACGACCCTTAACGTGACCAAGCTCCAGCTGATAGCTCAAGCCCTTAAGGTGTCGGTGATAGAGTTCTTCACAGCAGCACCTATCCAAGGCGCTAGGCTTACTGTTGAAGAGGATCGTCTTCTACAGGCATTCAGGAAGGTTAAGAGCGGTGAGCTGAGGGAGTGCATTCTGACGCTAGTGGACAATACAAATAGGAGAGCAAGGTAGCTCCGTGTTGTAAATACTGCCATGATGCAGTTAAAACCATGGTTCTATTGGACCCACCGGGATTCCGGTTATGACAACTTTGGGTTCAAATAGTCAATCTGGCGACTCGGATGCTATAGAAGTTTTAAATCCATTAAGGGGATGACTGGATTCCACATCACACTCCGCAACGGGATATCATGATAATTAAATTAATGCTATTACTCGGGATAGAATGGCATTAATTCGTGAGCTGTGTGTATAATAATCTCAGCATCTTTGTTAGTATGATAACCGATGTAGCACTTAGGACCAGCGAATTGTATTATCCAATCTAAACAACTTCCACAAGGAGTAAACCTTTTTCGATTAGCCGCAACTACTATGGCTACAAATGACTTGTAACCATTATTAACCATATTAGTTATTGCGTTAACCTCAGCATGTACATCTTGCACCCTGTACCTATGCTCGACATTACAGCCTGTAAAAATACTACCGTCTGCCGTAATCAAGGCTGCACCGACAGTCGTATTACCAATAACATATGCATTTTCTCTTGAAGCCCACGCATGATTTGACAAGATACCCCAATCAATCGAAGAAATTTCCATACTAAGTAGTTCCTATCTTTTAGGTTTTAATACTTTCTTTTCAAGTTCGATAATTCTAGACTCATAGTTCTGTTTTGTTTCAAGTGTTTCTATCTTTGACTTGAGCTGTGATATTTCTCGTTCCCAAGGTTTATTGATATATACCTGAACTGCACCCGCGATTACAGCAAGAGCCGCGGCTAAAGCAGGCACACCTATCTGCCAAAGCTTAGTGTCATTGATTTCTGCCTTTGCAATCGCCTGTGCACGTTTTGATACATCTACAAAATCCTTTGCAAGCTTAGGAAAATAGTTGGCTACCACCGTCGGAATCTGTATTTGCACACTACCGTTGTTTACTGTCGTGAAATGCTCGTTTCCAAATGGTGCCACCCTATTCCCGAGCTTGAAGAATATCATCGAGCAAACTATGTCTTTACCTCTGAAAGTGAACGATTCTTTTCCCATATTAATTGCAGTAAAATGTAAATGTCCAGAATAGCCGGGATCGACATGTCCCATATTAGTTATCAGAACTGCCTTTAATGCAAGGCGTGAGGGAGAAAAGCAAATACCACCGATATCATCTGGCAATGTTATTTTCTCTTTTGTCCTTATCATGATAGTATGGCCAGTATCGAGTACATGCTCATCTAGTTTAGGGTTATACGAACCACCCAACTCATTAGGTTGAGTTTCTGGCACATATATCTTCCCAACACGAAGGTCTATTGAACATTGTTGAAATGGACTATTCCATGCATAGCACTGCCCTGCCCATTGCGCAAAAAATCCATCCGAATCTTCAATTATCAGCTCATTTGCGTTAAATAAAGCAATAAGCTCATCCCTAGACAGTACGTTCATCCGTCCCCCTAAAGATTCATCAAGAATAAGTTGCAACTAAATAGCAAGGTCAAAAGGGATATCACTAATATCACGCAATCTACGACCTTGTATTAGCAGTTGAAGCATTTCATATGAATCACTGTGGCTACTCGACTTAGCAGCATCAACCAACTCATATAATGCTCCATGGTAGGTGCAGTCTATATCTCCAGTACCCAATGCAATAGAAGCTATTCGTGAAGGCAATGGCTCAAAGGTAACAGCTAGAATGCAGGGAGTACGACCTTTGCGATTCCTCACAAGATTCAATGCTTCAGTGCGAGTGTTCTGTGCCCGATCACTTCTCATTGTCCATTTACATGAAATACTCGCATGTAGTATTTCACAGCTTTTCTCGTAATTAGAGGACCTTAGCGGAGTGAGAGTCGCTATGCTTTCATTTTCAGAAACAACCTGCCCACCGTGCCCATTGATATCATTATCATTAACAGGTGACCTGGAAACGATAATATCTGGTGTTATCAGGTAGTCACCACCAAGAGCTGCCTTTAGCTCTGTGTGGGTGTCAAGCACACTCTTCAACTCGGCCAAGTGTTCATACTGATGGAAAGAAGCTATACCAATACGCGACTGACTTGTTGAGAAAGACCATTCTCCAGGTCTAATATGTTGTATTAGCTTGAACGATTCATCTAAAAACTCTTTTGTATAACGAGTGAACAGCGACCCCGCTAGCTGTCCTGAAGGCGGGTTGCCACATATTGGCTGGCATATTCTATCTGCCATACCTCGGGCTAAATCAACACTTGCCTTGCTACTGTTGTCTGCATTAGAAAATATGACTGTCCCGCCTCGATGTCCAAAGATGTCACAACAAATCTTACGATGATACTCTGTACGAAGGCCCTTAAGCAATGAAGCTGTCATCTTTCCTCCGACCTCATGAATCCATCTATCTTCCTGGCAAGTCCTGACTTGTCACGCATCTCGCATTGCCAGATTACAAGTACCTGCCAACCTAACTGCTTCAATGATGTCGCAACCTGGTGATCACGTAGAACATTTTTGGATATCTTGTCGTCCCAAAACTGACTATTGGTTGATGGTCTTTTGGATCTTGTACAAACTTCATGGCCATGCCAAAAACAGCCATGAACGAATATGATTCGTTTATGCCTCCGTAATACAATATCAGGTTTTCCAGGTAGCGTTTTGTCGTGAAGGCGAAACCTGAAACCCATTGAATGCAGAAGCTTCCTTACAGCTATTTCCGGCTTTGTGTTGCTTCCCTTGATTCGAGACATGATGGTGCTACGTCTTTCTTTCGAGAAGATGTCTGACACTCAATATCCCTTTTAGATAGAAGAAGTGCGAATACAGAATCTGCAACGCGAGCAGCCAGTTCACACGGTACTGCATTTCCGATTTGCCTTGCTATTTCAACTTTGCTACCAGTAAAGACAAACTTATCAGGAAACGATTGTATCCTAGCCGCCTCTCTATGGGTGATTGGCCTATGCTGCTCAGGGTGTAAGTATCTTCCTTTCTCAGGTTTGTAGAACTCTGTCCTGATAGTCACAGAAGGCTTATCCCACCATAACCTTCCAAAAAGGTCTGTGCCTCCTGTCTTTTTACGTATCCAGCAATCAGGGGTTAGTTCTGGTGCCAGCCTTTGTAAATCAAAACGATTCATTCCTTCCTTAGGTATAGCCATATAACGTTTCAAGCTTTTTGCTGTAGGCATTCTACCAAAGTGCAGATCTAAAGGGGCCTTCTCCTTACGGATCTCAGTTCCCTTAGGTTGCGGAAGGTCGGCTATGGCATCCCTAACGGTCTTATATGGTTTTGCATCGTCAATATAGGGAACATCCTTCTCTAAAAATCTGCGTCGCACACCATTTTCTGGAGCAATATGGGTTCTTTTCGGAGGGAATACTTCCGATGGGTCTGCAAACTTACAACCGACGATAAAGGCACGCCATCGTAGCTGTGCAACTCCATAATCGGCAGCACACAGCTTGGCACTCGCTAACTTGAACCCCATTGATTGAGCGACACCATAGATCTCACCGCACTCGAATGAACTTAGCAGCTCAGGTACATTCTCCATTACAAATACACTTGCGCCAGACCGCTTGACTACTTCCATAAACGGTCGCCACAGTTGCTTTCGTGGGTCTCCATCCTTGAACTTATTTAGCAGGCTAAATCCTTGGCACGGAGGCCCCCCGATTACAAGATCAGCTTTAGGTACTTTTGTTTTTGGGTCCTCTAATATATCAACGATGTCGCCTACATTACAGTGCTTACCGAAGTTCATGTTATAGGTATTTGCTGCATACTCATTAAAATCATTAGCCCAGACCACTTCAAAGTTATGCCCCAAGAAAGGAGAGAACCCTAGAGACATGCCTCCAGCGCCAGCAAACAGATCAATAACTTTGGGACCGAACTTGTACTCTTTAAGTACTCCAGATATCCGTTTTCGGTAGATTTCTTCTTCAGTGACTCGCATTTTATCGTCTTGTCCCTTAGCAGGCATTTACATTTAAGACCCGGAAAATAGGGCCTTCTAGCTTGGCAGTTATCCGTCCACCAATACCACATCAAGGCCCTTAAATCAACAAGACCCTGCCCCCCCTAGAACCTAGCCGGGATAGCGGATAGCCTACAAGGGTCCAATGCCTGTAGATTAATATTAGAAGGTTTCTTCCTAGAGTTAAAAGCAGCTTCGCACGGGTTCCAGACATACGTAGTGGACAGCGAATGTCCAGCTTCCATATTTGACCTGCAAGCCGTCTTTATCAGCCTAAGCCAGCCAACTAGACCTTGAAATAAATAGCAAAACAAGTATATTGCATGTCATTTCATTCCCAACGGAGGATGCACGATGACAGCCGAGACCAAAGAAACAACTAAAGCCTACAAGAAAGGTAAGATACACGATATTAGCCTTGACCTGCTACACCGGGACGTTCACCAGCCTCGCAAGCACTTCGACCAGGACGAGCATGAAGCCCTCAAGAAGTCGATTGCTGACAAGGGTCTGCTCTATCCCGTCCTCTTCCGAGTAGACGAGAACGACAACCTTATCCTTGTATCTGGAGAGAGAAGGCTTAAAGCGTGTAGGGACTTAGGCAAAGAGACCATCTCCGCTATGAGGGTTGATAGCGACCGTTACGATGAGATCGCCTTGATCGACAACATCCAGCGAGTAGAGCTATCACCCATAGATGAGGCTGAGGCTGTCAACAACCTCAAGGTCAAGTATGGTCATAGCCAGGAGCAGCTTGGTAACTTAGTAGGGAAAGCACAGAATACAGTCTCCGACATCTTGGCCCTGATGAAGCTATCAGACGAGATTAGAGAGGATGCTAGATGCAGGAAGGAACTAAGCCGAGGAGCTTTGTTGATGGTTGCTAGGATCAATAGGGCTACGTCTCAGAAGAAGGCTTATGATGCTCTTATAGCCTCCCTTGGTATGCCGAGGAAGGAGATCAAGAGACCTAGGCTTACTATCACTAAGAAGGCTATTACCTCTACCGATAACACCCTCAAGTGTATCAAGAGCATAGACCTTCAAGCCCTTGGTGATGATAGGGATGTAGTGGTTTCCAAGCTACAAGAATTAATGCAGGAGATTCAAAATAAGCTAAGCAGTATAGAGGGTTAGGCTGTATCGGCGTACCGATACTCTTAGGTGAGCAGATACAAGAGAAGCCCTACTAGGTGGGTACAGTAGGGCCTACTTGCACTCAATGCCATTACTTCTCTCGAAACACATTTTTAAGCACATCTCTCAAGGTCGACAATTTGTATGGCTTTTGAATAAAGCCAGCAAGCTTCTTCCCTAAGAACTTCTGATTGACTTCGTGCTCGTTATACCCACTAGACAATATAACCTTAACATCTTTGTCAATCTGACGAAGCTTCCTAAAGCACTGTTCTCCATCCAAATGCGGCATTATCAAATCTAACAAGACCACAGTTATATTGGGGGTGGCTTTGAATATGTCAACAGCCTCCCTGCCATCACTAGCAGTAAGCACGGAGAAGCCCAGTTCCTGCAACATCTCCTTCCCAACGCCACGAACAGTCTCTTCATCATCTACAAGCAAAACGGTGCCGCTTCCTCTCCAGCCATCATTCTCTGACACATGATTAAAGACCTCGGCTGGTTTGTTAGATGCTGGAAGAAGAATTTTAAATGTAGTCCCTTTGTCCAACTCACTGTAAACTTTGATAGCCCCTTTGTGTCCACGAATAATTCCAATGGCAGCGGCCAAACCTAGACCACGACCTGTAAACTTCGTAGTAAAGAAGGGTTCAAATATCTTTTCTAACGTCTTGTGATCCATTCCATGGCCAGTGTCAGCTACCTCCAAGTATACATACAATCCTTCCTTAATATTCTCGATCAACCAGACATCCTTTAGATAGTTAGAATCACAATCCATGCAACCAGTAGTAATTGTGATAACGCCACTCTTATTCCCAATAGCTTCAGATGCATTGAGTATTAAATTCATTATTACTTGACGCAGTTGAGTTGCATCCCCATCGACGCTAGGTAAGCCAGAATACAGGTGCATACGAAGAACTGCCTTTTTGGAAATTGAGACTTCAAGCATGTGCGCCATATCTTCAAGCAACCTATTTAGGTTGAGCTTTTCTATAACAAACTTACCTTTTCCTGAATAAGCAAGCATTTGCTTTGCCAAATCCGCAGCTTTTAGAGCTGCTTGTTCTATCCTGCGCAGGTTGTCGATGACAGGTGACTCAGGGTTTAGCTTATGCAATGCTAAGTCAGCATTTCCTATTATCGCCATCAACACATTATTGAAATCATGAGCAATCCCACCAGCGAGCACTCCAAGGGATTCAAGCTTTTGGGTTTTTACAAGGGCATCTTGCATTTGTTTCCGTTCCGAAACATCGCGTGCAATTGCCAAGACAGAATCTTTGCCGTTGTAACTCAAATACACTGAAACCATTTCTACATATACAATGGAGCCATCTAACCGGACTAATTCTTCTTCAATCAGTGGATTGTCATTGTGCGACCAAGCATTTTCAATTCGTTTAGCTACAACGTCTTGCATATCTGACCTAACGAAATCGAGTGCTCTCCTACCATAAAGGTCTTCTGGTTTACTCGCCCCAAGCATCCTAGCGGCAGCTTGATTCAAGTAAACAAACAAGCCGTCGCAATGAATGAATATTGCTTCTGGAGAAACCTCTACTACCCGCCTGTAGCGGTCCTCACTTTCAGCAAGAGAATGTTCCGCTAGCTTTCGCTCAGTAATATCCCAAGCGTATCCAATAACGCCCAATACCTCGCTACCATTAGTCAGTGGTGATTGGTACACATCAAACCATCTATTACCACCCTTAACAGGGTATTTTTTCTCACTATGGACTGGCGAACCAAACGTTAATACAGCATCGATCTCATGGGAAATCACATTGGCAACTTCGCTTGGCAAAAAATCATGCACAGTCTTACCTAATAATTCTTCTGGGCTATTTATCCCAAGATATTCTGCCATGCGCTTATTAGCTGCCAAATATCGGCCTTCTTTGTCTTTTATCCATACAGCAAACGGGAAGTCCTGGAGAATTGCTTTGTTTAGGTGATCACTCCAGTCCTTCAGAACCTTTTCCATATCGACTCCCAGCATTAGTGGACAACAGCAAAATCCAACCTTATTGGTTTTATTGCCAACAGATAGAATAGGTGCGTACTTGTTCTAGAATTCAGAGCATCATTTCAATCTACTTACAAGGCAATCAATTTTTGAATTCATCATTCCCATACCATCCACATCAAACAAGAGATAGTCCTTAAATTCGAGTTGAACCGAAATTGCCCCCACAACCAAACCGAGCACATGACGTCCGCGTTCTTCTATTGGCAACCCATAGTCAATCCCCACCCAGGAAACGTCCAACCCAGCTGCTGTAGCTACAGCCCAGGTTCGCCTGATTATTGAATCAGCAACAAGCATTCTTCGAGTATTAATATTTAAACATTTCATACATTTACTCCTCAAACGCATGTGCACTATGAATCAAACGAGAGTCGAGCAAAGAAAACAATCTACAGACCTTCTTCAAACCTGCCGAATATGCATCCTCCTGTAAGTGAGCAGACCACCCATCAGCGCCCTTGCATCTGTTCCGCGTAGAGATAATTACCCTACCAGTTACATCACATTGAATCCCGTAAGCTCTTCAGTCGGTCCTTAGGGTTATCAAACTCAACTTCGGCATGATCAAAGTGCTCTGGATCAAAGATGTCTCCCTTCTGCGCCTCAATCCACTGAACAGTATCTACATATTCTGGATGTTGAGGATCAGCTAAGATTTCCAGTAAGTCAGGATATCTCCATGCTCCTCCACTGTCCTCAGGTGGACATGCACGTTTCCCTTTAATGCATCGTGGGTATGCTACGCCAGGCTCAGCAGGCTTGATCTCCTCAAAGTCGATCTTGTGGGTCCAATTATCTCCGAAGTCATAGACGTAGACAAAGGAAGAGGGGATGATCTCCTCGTACTTGGATATCTTGTGTCTCCAGCCAACAAGCATCCGCTCGTCTACAAGCAGGAAATCATCATCCTCACTGGGTATGCCGAACACAAGAGTCTCGCCAGTCTTAGCTCGAATCCTGAACTCGTGTAGGTGATAGTCATGCCACCCCATTGCATCCTGAATGGCAACGTGGAGATCATAGAAAGTGGATGTCGATGGGACTTGGATTCTGCGCCAGATAGGAGGCTTGACACCTTGGAGGGTAATCTTGAACTGGTAGATTTGTTTGACAGGCGGCATGTCAATTATCCTCAGAAATGAAATTGACGACTGCCTTTGCCTTATAACATGAACCATGCCTAAGGGAAAGTTTTTACATCTATAAGCTCCTAATTCCCTCTCTGACCAATGTTTTTTAGGGGGCAGGGGAACTGGAGAACTTACTTATACAGGGTAGGTGATGCTAGTTTTTCAAGCTGCCCCCGATCAAAGTGGGCCTACCCTCAGCTCATGTGGCATAGCTAGGATCAAAGGTATGTCAGCTACAATCCCAGTATTCATGCGGGTTTGGCATAGCTGGCATAGGTGTCACCCCTTTTTTCCTATTCGCTAATATATGGAAGCATAGGACATATGTGAAGGATTATATATGTTTTATTTTCACTAATATAGGGTATGACAGGTATGACACCTATGACAGAGCCTGTATTCATGCGGGTTTGCGCTGGCATACCTTGATTCTGAGGGTGGGACAGCTATGACATATGATCTTGCTTCAGACAACAAAACACCCCTTCCATTTCTAGAGGGGGTGCCTTGGTGGTTCACGTTATGATGAGTATTACTCCGTCGGCCATTCCATTTCCGTGTTTACAAACTTGTTGAATGCTTCTCTGCATTTCGCCAATGATGGGAAAATATATGCATTTTTCCTTATTGTCTTTTTACCATACACACCACTCACCTCAAAGGATGCTCTTCCCTTCTTAAAGCCGTCCTTGGGCAACATGTTCTTCAGTTGCATCCCCAACTCAACATCTGTAGCCTTGTGCTTAATGCCCATGTCTTGGACAAACTTCTGATATGATTGATACAATAACTCGGTCTGAATGACTCCACTGCCCCAACCTTCAATTGAATAGTGCAAACATCCTGCCTCTAACACATGATGCCAAAACTTCTGAACTGGCGTGAAGCTTAATTGCTTCGCTTCTCTTAAGGCTGCTGTCTGTGGATACAGTCTTAGGTTCATGGCTGAGATATCATATGTCATCAGGTAATGCAATAGTGCTTCCCTGCCTCCGTTGTCCATCTGCCTACTAATCGCCTCAAAATAGGTATGATCCTGTTGGTGCTTTTCTCCAACATCTATAATGAAGAACCTTCGTTCACGTGGCCCTGCTGGAGCTGCCCAATCATTGTTGGTAGCGAATATCATGTGTAGGTTGTTCTTTATGGTAAAGGCATCCTTGCCCTTCATTTCTATATTAATAGTCGGCTCGGTGATCATCGACTTCAGCTTACCCTCAGCCGCCTTATCGCCAGCCCAAAACGCTTCATCCGCAAACAACAGACACTTCTCTTTCATGTGACCGTTAAACTTCCCTACAAGCTGACTGCTATCGTTCAAGAGCATGTAGTGCTGGCCGAACAGCTTCCCGAACTCATTCACGAAGACACCCTTTCCTGTTCCCATTGATCCACGCATTACGACAGCAACACCTATTAGTTCGTCTGGTCTTTGTACCACCTGGGCCATCCATGCTATCAGGTAGTCGTAAACCGCTTTGTCACCGTTGGCAATGTTCTCTTCAATGTGCTTCAGGTACAGGCTGCAATCTCCTTCCTTTGGCTCCACAGCAAACCCTCTCCAGATGTTGTAATAGCCCTCTGGCGTAGTCCTTGGATTGAAGGTTAGTCCCTGATACTGCCTACGGTTAGGGTGACTGAACCATGCTTCGCCAAGCTTCTGTTTCTTGCCGTCGATCTCGACATAACGATTGCAGTAAAAGTCTTTGAACCCTTTGACACTTAACAATTCAAAGTCTGGCCGATTGAAAGTTGGACAGGTTATCTCTTCAAGCACGTAACAATTGCCACTCATCTTGATCGCCGCATGGGCTTTATTCAAGTCTTCGATCTCTTTGGGGATGGCACCCACGTCATATCTGTATGCACTATGAATCGTTTTATGCACCTCTTGTTGTGGGAGGGGCGGCACACATCTGTTGTTAGCTTCCATGACAACAGCTTCTGCCTCCTGATAGGAGACACTTTGCCTGTTGCACTGAAGAGCTAGCTTAAAGAGATGATCATTTCGCCCCCCTACACTAATAGGCTCCCCACAGTTGGCATTAGTGTTATCGTGCTTAAGGGCTTTACGAACCAACCAGCCTGGAGCTTCTGCGACCTCAGCAGTCGTATCAACGACCTCGTACCTGCAACTATCGATTATAGACGGTGGCGCTACCACGTATCCTCCATCACACCGGATATCCAGACCTGGACCAACAACACCTTGACTGATCGGCACATGACACCTGGGGTGTTTATAGATAAGGTGTCTTCCACCTGAGGGTGTTCTGTGTACTCGCGTCTGTGGTGCCTCGCCAAATTGTTCTTCCAGTTCCCTTAAAGACTCACTACCAGACACCCCGTTTTTGTCATCGACATCAAGAACTAAATAACCACTGATCTCTCCCGTTGGTATCCCTATATTTGCCATTGGGAACTTTGTCCACCACTCGTTAATAACACCTACATCCACGGTGGCATCCTTGAACCCGTTGGAGGTGATCGGCGTCTTAGCATTAGGTCTTAGGGGAAATACAGCTATCCCCTGTTCTGCATATTTAAGTGCTTCCTCTCTCATGTTTACATTTTCCATTACAATTACCTCTGCTTAAAATGATTAGCTCCCTAGCCGGAGCTTTTTGTTTTTTGGCCATAGGCACTCCTTTCTTATCTTTTTTCCTACCTGTTTGTATTAGCAATTACCCCGTTGACAATTGATAGTATCGAGCGAACCACCCCCCTCAACCAGACTTAAAATAAAGGCCAGAATATCAGCCTCTCTATATCGAGCAAGTCGACCAACTTTTACATACCTTGGTCCAATATTTTTCCACCTCCAGCATTCCAATGTTTTTGGCGATATATGCAGCATATTAGCGACTTCTTCTTGCGTAAGCAGTCTTGCCAAAAACAGGCTGTCATCTTTAAGGGCCTCAAGATTTTCCATAATTATCTCCCGTACCATATTTGATTCTTGCTCCCATCCGAGAGCAGCGGCTGGCGATTACCAGCTCCATATTTGATAATAACGGCTAGGTCGAATTGTAGAGAAGTCCATAGAAAGTTACCGAACTAAGCCGTTGCCATGATGAACCAACAAACACGAAAGCCCCCATGATCTTTCGACCTTGAGGGCTTCCGGTGCCTTCTTCAGGCTATCTTATGGAGTGATTTGGCGGGGTCAGCCGGCCTACGCGGCGTGCCCCTGGCCGTCCGATTGAGGGACAGGCTCAGGGTATGCTGCATTGAACAGCTTAGTTGCTTCAACTGAGGTTCTGGGGTCAACCATGTAGGACTTGAACCTGTCGTGCACGTACTCCTTAACCTTTTGGGCTTTGGTTTCGTTGTTGTAACCAGCTACACCATTTTCTTTCTTCAAGGCGTAGTCGCCCAAGGCATTCCCCTGAAGACGTTTAAAGGTTGCAGTGACAGTGGACTTCGGTGTCAAAGCCTCTACAGCTTTCCTGACCTTTGTGCTGTTACCCATGAAGTCGTCGTCTGCAAGAGCAAGTGCGAGTGCATCACGTAATCTTTGTGAGTTGTCCATTCCCTTCGGCCCTCCTTTAGGCCGGTCTTTCTTATTGCATTACGGGGACATATTCTCCATAATGGCTAAGGTTAATGTTCGGGTCCCAAGCCTCATTGACCTAGCCCTATCACCTGTTGGCGCAGGTGGTGGGGCTTTCTTGTTGCTGCCTCCGATCAGCGTTATCCTTCAAGCCTATATATCAAGAACCTCAACGAAGAGATCCGGCATGTTCTTGTCTGCCTTTGCAAGCAGCTCAGGTGGCAGGTTAAGCTCCCTAAGACCTGCGACATCATCCTTGATGACCTTCGAGTAGGTCTTGACACCTTTCTGCTCATCATCAAGCGCGGTGTACAAGAGGTACTTCCCTTTTCGGGTCGCGTAAAGCTGATAGTTTATCGTGAGTACCCCCAACTCCTCCCGGTAGTCTTCCGCCAGCAGCTTACCGACGAACTTGAAGTACTGCCCTTGGCGAACGTCGTCAGGGTGTACCTCCGAACCCTCGAATAGCTGAACTGTGTTGTAGTCGAACTCTGACATCTCCCATTTAACCACGTAGTCTTTCAGCCCCTGCATGATCACCGATGACACGGAGTCACCGGCAATCCCTTTCGCCTTCTCGTAGATGGCGAGATCATCTTCAGACAGGTAGAACGTTTTCTTGGGCATCAGTTCCTCCTCAGTTTTCCGTGCGCCATGGACACCATATATACCGACATACCGCCATCGGGTCAAGCATTATTTTCCATAGCCATGTAAAACATTTCATCTCCGCACATAAGGTGATAATACAAAAGGCTTTTTATCAGATCACACCTCTTGCCCGACTCCAGATTAGGCATCATAACCAACCAACAACTAAGATCCGCTTGCACAATATCGGGCTATACGTATCTTGCAAAGATCGAAGCTTCCAGACCAGCCCCATTTAGATGGACAGGTAGCGGGTATCGCCTTGTGGAAATTCAAGTCCATACGCCTCTCCAACCCTTGATGGGGCGCTAACACCGTTATAACGTTGATACACTCTCTAAGTGGGTAGGGATACCGATAGCACTAGCGACACATGTTCCACAACAGCCATAACGGCCTAACAAACATGGCAGTTTTGCACCTCAAACGGATTGTCCATCCGTTTTAAAGTGTTGAAACACAGGAAGTTATTGATTTGCAACGGGATTGATAACGTGAGTTTGTCGAAATATGCGGAAAAAGGGGCTACATATCTCTTTGCTATGACGGGTTTCTAGGCCCGGTTTGAAATCGTTATCTGCCTTATAGATAACGATTGAAAAGCGGAACGGGTTTCTTCGCAACCAGCTATTACGATGCTACCTAAGATCATCGACCTAACCGCTGAAGCCATGTTGGCACACCTACCCAGTATCCGTAGAGCACCCATGTTGAAGCCACACGTTCAATCCTGGCAGCGTCATTTGGTAAGAGGGCTACCCAACCCTACACAGTAGTCCCGAGTGCATAGCCCGCCTTACCCCTGCCACGCAGGAAACCAGTGCTTAAACGAACGACAACACGCACTACAAGCATTTTCTATTACAGCCCTACCCTAACCCTACCCTATGGTCACGCCTGCCAATTCCTGAAGAGTCTCTAGCTCCAAGCCATACTCCACCATATGCATGATCGCCAGTTTATCCACTAACCCGAAAGGCTTACCGTACCTGCCTGTTGTCATGCTTTTGTTGCTATGTCCAACGATCTCAGCAACGATCAGTTCATCGGCGCGCTTCTGCTTCAGGGTGTCAATAAAGGTATGCCTGAAAGAATGAAAGTTCAACTTCTCATCGGTGGTAACGTACTTACGCAGAAAACCTTTACCGGTTCCGTTGCCAAGAAACCAGTTGGCGAAACTTTTGTGGTAACCTCTGCCAGTCAGCTTTAGGTTCATCCACATTCTTGGAGCTTGCCTATCGACCATCCGACTCCTGTACTCCAACAACCCTAGACTTACTAGCGCCTTGTGCACCGGCACCTTCCTCCTAGCAGCAGCACTCTTAATCATCTTCTCGTCGCCTTCGGAGATATCTATATCGAAATACCATACCCCTGATTCTGTGTCCTGCTTGATATCGTGGGTATTTAGCTGGCATATCTCGTTTAGCCGCATCCCTGAGTAAAGAGCGATCATCGGCAACCAGAACCGATCTGGGCTATCAGCTAACTTAGCCTTCTCGCCAGGCTTCATACCGATATATGCGGTCGCCAGTTGAGCAAGATCACTCTTAGCGTATGCCTTTCTTAGCTCATCGGGTCTTACAAGCTTGGTCTTACCATGCTTAACGCCATCAGCAGGGTTCCTGTCTACATAACCTACCCTGACCGCCCATGTAAAAAAGCTGTTGATCCTGACCATGTAGTTATTCAGGGTTGTATCGCTCATGATATCTTTCGGCTTCATGCGAACGACATCCTCAATACTCTTGCCAGCGTACTTCTTGGTCTTCGCCATGTTCTTGGGTAGCTTCCGCAAGACGTCAAGGTAACCCAGCACCGTGTCCCTGGTGATTCGCTTAATATCCATATCTCCAACTAGCCTAACGAACTGCCTGCACTTGGTTTCCAGCTCGTATATGGACGGAGCGCCAGCTTTCTGGGTAGCCTTGTATTCCGCTATGTATTTCTCCACGACATCTGATAGCAGATCTACCTGCACCGCCCTAACTGGGTTGCTTTCACCACCCAGGCAGATAACAGTACCACCTGCCTCTGGCAGGGATAGATGCTCCATGTTATCAGTTAGCTTCAGGTCGTTGCACTTGAACTCCTGGACCAACCTATGTGCCTGAACAGGTGTTAGCGCTCCTGATCGTATCAGGGTGAACAGGCGCTCGGCTTTATAGCTCCATACCTTAAGCAGCTTCTTCGCCTGGGTTAAGCTCTTGGTCTTCAAGGTGCGCTTGATATCATCCCTGCCAGCGAACCAGAGCTTGAGGTCAGCAGGTATTCTGCATCGGAAGTAGTAAGTGTCTTTGATTTGGTATAAGTGTAAGGAATGTGCCATGTTATGTCCCCAGTGTGGCAAAGTTTTGGGACATATATAGGAATTGGCATGTACGTAGACGTAAAAAAGGCTGCAATCTTAACTAGATAGCAGCCTTATTACAATGGTTGGTGCGAGAGAGGGGACTTGAACCCCTATACCTTGCGGTGCCAGATCCTAAGTCTGGTGCGTCTGCCAATTCCGCCACTCTCGCTTGCGGTACAAACAGAAAACCCCGCTTGCACGGGGTTCTTTTATTTGGGGTGGCTAGTGGGATTCGAACCCACGTATGAACGAGTCACAGTCGTTTGTGTTAACCGCTTCACCATAGCCACCATATTCAGTTTTGGCACGCCTGAGAGGGTTCGAACCTCTGACCTACGGCTTAGAAGGCCGTTGCTCTATCCAACTGAGCTACAGGCGCAGAGCGCTTGAGTGGTCGGGGTGAGAGGATTCGAACCTCCGGCCCCCTGCTCCCAAGGCAGGTGCGCTAGCCAGGCTGCGCTACACCCCGTTCAAGAAACAACCTTATAACACAGGGGATATCGCGGCGCAAGCTTTTTCGTCCACTCGACGATTAAAGTCTCCCAAGTGGGGGCACGAACCGATCTCGTGGCCGCGGAGGGAAAGGCGCGCCCGGCGCCGGCAGCCGGCAGGAGAAACCCTCCCGCATAGAGCTTACCGCTGTCCGCCTCCGAGCCAGCACCAAGCGGCGGCTACCCCTAGCGGGATGCCTCGCCGGCCTCGGCGAGTGCCGCCTTGAGGAGCTGCATGGCCCGGCCGCGGTGGCTGATCCGGTTCTTGATCTCCAGGGGCAGCTCGGAGAAGGTCTGCCCGTACTCGGGGACCAGGAACAACGGGTCGTAGCCGAAACCTCCGCTGCCGCGCGGCGCCTCCAGGATCGCCCCGGGGAGCGAGCCGTCGAAGGTCTGGCGGGTCCCGTCGGGAAGACACAGGGCGATCACGCAGTGGAAGGCGGCGCCGCGCTTTTCAGCGGGGACGCCGGCGAGCTCCTTCAGCAAAAGCGCGTTGTTTGCCGCGTCCCCCGCCCCCTCTCCGGCAAAACGCGCCGAGTAGACCCCGGGACGACCGTCGAGGTACTCGACGCTCAGGCCCGAGTCGTCGGCGAGGACCGGCAGCCCGGTGAATTGGGCGGCGGAGCGCGCCTTTTTCAAGGCGTTTTCTGCAAAGGTCGCCCCGTCCTCGACCACGTCCGGAAAACCGGGGAAGTCGGCGGGGGAAAGGACGGTCTCCACCACACCCTTTAAAAGCTCGGCAAACTCGCGGAGCTTCCCCTTGTTGCCGGATGCCACCACGAGCCGTTTCATGCCTGGAGAGCCTCCCGCTGGATCTCGAAGAGCCGGGCCAGCCCCTCGATGGCGTGGCTGCGCATGGCGTCCATCTGCTCCAGCGTGAACGGCTCGGCCTCCGCGGTCCCCTGCACCTCGACAAAGCGCATCGAGGAGGTCATCACGAAGTTCATGTCGACCTCGGCGCTGGAGTCTTCCGGGTAGTCGAGGTCGAGAAACGGAGTCCCCTCGACGATGCCGACGCTCACGGCCGCCACCGCCTCGCGCAGCGGGTTCGCGGCGAGCTCGCCGCTCTCCATCAGGGTCTTCAGCGCATCGGCCAGGGCCACGTAGGCGCCGGTTATCGAGGCGGTGCGGGTGCCGCCGTCGGCCTGGATCACATCGCAGTCGATGAGGATGGAGCGCTCACCCAAAAGCTCCAGGTCAACCACGGCGCGCAGCGAGCGGCCGATCAGGCGCTGGATCTCGTGGGTGCGGCCGGAGAGCTTTCCCTTGGCCGACTCGCGCTGGTTCCTGGTATGGGTGGCACGCGGCAGCATGCAGTATTCGGCGGTGACCCAGCCGGTCCCCTTCCCCTTGAGAAACGAGGGGACCCTGGTCTCGACCGTGGCGTTGCAGATGACCTTGGTGTCCCCGAATTCGACCAGCACCGACCCTTCGGCGTGCTTCAGATAGTTCCTGGTGATTTTTACCGGCCGTAAGGCGTTGGCCGCGCGGCCGTCTCTGCGCATCATAAGAAAACCTTCCCTTTCCTGTGCAGGCCCCTTTGGAGCCTTCGGTGCTTGATATAGGGCGGACGCGAAGAGGCGGCCGCCGAGATTGGAGAAATACCTTGAGGTGAGCTTCGCTAAACTGGAGTAGCCGGGAACGCACGGCAGGGGGCCCGGGTCCCCGGGAGCTAGCGCATCGACTGCGGCTTGGCGCCCAAAACCGGGGAGAAGAGCACCCGGCCGCGCCCGTTGTTATCGAAGATCTTGGGCTGGCCGCCCCCCCACCAGTTGGCGGGCGCGCGGAATTCGTCCAGGCCGCTGTGGTAGAGGTCGTAGCCGGCGTTGTCGTAGATCGCGTTGTCCCAGGCGGCGGCAGCACCGTCGGTCACGATGACCCCGTTGTTGCCGTTACCGAAGATCTGGTTTCCGACAACCTTGACCCGCGAGGTCGAAAGCGACAGGCCGAACTCGCGATTCTTCATGAGTTTGGCGCCGAGGATACTCCCCTCGCACCCCAAAAGGGTGACGCCGCTGCCGTTGCCGGAGACCTGCCCCCCCTGGAACTTGATGCGGCAGCCGTCGGCGGCAAGACCGGCGGAACGGTTGCCGGAGAGGTTCGCCTCGGAGAGGTAGAGCGAGCTGTGCAGCGCGTTGATCCCCTGGCGGTTCCCGCTCAAGACGACGCCGCGCAGGGTCGCCTCGCTCTCGGCAAGACGCACCCCCGCGTCGCAGTCGGCTGCCCCGCCCCCCTCCATGGTGACCAGGGCGTCCTGGAAGCGGAACCCGGTGTGGGAGCGCCCAGCCTTCACCCCCTTAAGTGTCACCGTCGAGTAGAGCGCCTCGAGACCGGTTTCGGCACCTTCGATGCGGCAGTTCTCCAGGACGTTCTTCTTCTCGCTCCCCAGAAGGAGGATCCCCTGCCAGTCGACGGGCTGGGGGTCGGCAAGCGCACTGCCGAAGAGGACCGGCATCTCGCGGGTGCCGGAAACGATGAGCCGCCCCTGCACCACGAGCTGGGCGCCCTGGCTGCCGTTGCGCCTGAAGCGCACCACCGCGCCCGGTTCCACGGTGAGCGTCGCCTGGGGGGCGATCACCAGCACCCCGTCGACCAGCACCTCGCCGCGCCAGGTGGTGTCCTCGTTCAAGACACGGCTGCCGTAGACGATCTGCGGCCGGAAAGGAAGTTCGGCGCGCGGGGCCGGCTCGACGGCCGCGGCAGGGAGCGAGGCGGCCGGGGACGCGCCGGCGGGGAGTCCGGCCCCGAAGGAGGACGCGGCGAAAAGGTGAGCTGCAGCAAGCAGCCCCAGGGTGGCAATAGGGAATATTCTAGTCATAGAGAGGGGATGTGCAGGCTTTCCTGGTGGTACACCTTGTTCTTGCCGCAGCGCTTGGCCTGGTACAAGAGCGAGTCCACGATGTTGAAGAGTTCGTCCATCTTGTCAGCGTTCTCCGGGTAGCTCGCCACGCCGATGCTCACGGTGACCCCGCGCCCGCCGGAGCCTGCGAGCTTGTTGACGGTGCCGGTCTGCACCGCGGCGCGCAGCCGCTCGGCGGCCAGGATCGCCTTATCAAGGCGGGTCTCGGGGAGCAGCACGATGAACTCCTCGCCGCCGTAGCGAAAGGCGACGTCCACCCCCCGGATGGTCTCCAGGATCACCGTGCCGAGGACCGTCAGGAGCTCGTCGCCCACCGCGTGGCCGAAACTGTCGTTGAAGCTCTTGAAGTCGTCCACGTCCATCATGATGATGGAGAACGGCTTGTGGTAGCGCTTGGCGCGCCCCATCTCCTGCTTGAAGAACTGCTTGAAGTAGCGGTGGTTGTGCAGCCCGGTCAGGGAGTCGGTGATCGCCATCAGCTTGGTGCGCTTGTGCAGCGTGGCGTTGTGGATCGCCATCGCCGCAAACGAGGCCAGGATGGAGAGGAGGTTCAGCCTGTCCCGGTCGAACTGGCGCGGCTCGAAGTCGTCCAGGTAGAGTATCCCCATGATCCGGCTCTGGAACACGAGCGGCACGCAGATGAGCGAGCGGATCCCTTCGTTGATGGCGATGGGGTTCTTGAAGAAGCTGGCCTTCGCGGTGTCCTCGATGAAGGAGATCTCGCCGGCCTTCAGCACCCGGTCGGTGAGCCCCCCCGGCGCCACGGTCCAGCGCTCCTTCTTGACGAAGTCGGCGGTGAGACCGGCGTGTGCGTGCAGGCTCAGCTCCTGGCGCTCCTCGTTGTAGAGGGCGACGCTGCCGGCCGGGGTGCTGGCGAGCCCCATGGCGCTGGTGAGGATCGCCTGCAGCACGGTGTCCAGATCCAGCGTGGAGACGACCGCTTTGGCGACCTCGATCAGGTCCTTGAGTGCCTTTACCTGCGATTCAAGCTCTGCGGTTTTGCTGTCATCACACTCGGCCATCGGCCACTCCGGTTCCGGTTAAGGTAAGCTGCTATTTTTAGCACAGGGTGCCCCCTGTTGTAAATGGCCAAGGCGTAAGCCCACTTGCCGCAAAACAATTTTCCGGGCCCCCAAATTTTAATCTTTAAACTCTTGACTCTGCCATACATCTTGTGGTTTATTCCCACCGCTTCCACTAAATGTGGTATCGACGACCCCAACATGTTAGGCATGTTATTTTATCCAAGGAGATCGGAACGTTATGAAAAAATCAGTCGACAATGGGACCATTCCGGGGCTTTCGAAGAACGCTTTGACGGTACTTGAGAAGCGCTACCTGAAGCGCGACACCACGGGCAAGACCCTGGAGACCCCCGCGGATATGTTCCGGCGCGTAGCGGCAGCCATCGCCGCGGCAGACGCCACGTTCGACAAGAAGGCCGATCTCAACGCCCTCACCGACAAGTTCTACAACCTGATGACCTCGTTCGAGTTCCTCCCCAACTCCCCGACCCTGATGAACGCCGGCCGCGAGCTGGGGCAGCTCTCCGCCTGCTTCGTCTTGCCGGTAGGGGACTCCATGGAGGAGATCTTCGAGTCCGTGAAGAACACCGCGCTGATCCACAAGTCCGGCGGCGGCACCGGCTTCTCCTTCTCGCGCCTGAGACCTGCCAACGACGTGGTCATGTCCACCACCGGCATCTCCAGCGGTCCGCTCTCCTTCATGCGGGTGTTCGACATCGCCACCGAGACCATCAAGCAGGGGGGCACCCGCCGCGGCGCCAACATGGCGATCCTGCGCGTGGACCATCCGGACATCATGGACTTCATCATGTGCAAGAACGACCAGCGCCAGTTGAACAACTTCAACATCTCGGTCGGCATCACGGAAGAGTTCATGAAAGCGGTCGACGCGGACCGCGACTACACCCTGATGAACCCGCGCGACAAGAAGCCGGCCGGCACCCTGAACGCCCGCAAGGTCTTCAGCCGCATCGTGAAGCAGGCCTGGGAGAACGGCGAGCCGGGGATCATCTTCCTGGACCGCCTGAACAAGGACAACCCGACCCCGCACATCGGCGAGATCGAGTCGACCAACCCCTGCGGCGAGCAGCCGCTCTTGCCCTACGAGTCCTGCAACCTGGGCTCCATCAACCTGGGCAAGATGGTGACCCACGGCCGGGTGAACTGGGACAAGCTGAAGGAAGTAGTGCACGCCGCGGTGCACTTCCTCGATAACGTCATCGAGGTGAACAACTACCCGCTCGACGAGATCGACAAGATGACCCGCTCCAACCGCAAGATCGGCCTGGGGGTCATGGGATGGGCGGACATGCTCATCATGCTGGGGACCGCCTACAACTCCGACGAGGCCGTTACCCTGGGCGAGCAGGTGATGAAGTTCATCAACGACGAAGGTCACGCGGCCTCCCGCGCGCTCGCCAAGACCCGCGGCGCCTTCCCGAACTTCAAGGGGTCGATCTACGACCGTCCTGGCGCGGAGGCGATCCGCAACGCGACCGTCACCACCATCGCCCCGACCGGCACCATCTCGATCATCGCCAACGCCTCTTCCGGCGTCGAGCCGCTCTTCGCGGTCTCCTTCGTGCGCCAGGTGATGGACAAGAACATCCTGGTCGAAGTGAACCCGCTCTTCGAGAAGATCGCCAAGGCCGACGGGTTCTACTCCGAGGCGCTCATGCAGAAGATCGCGGAGCACGGCACCGTGCACGGGATCAACGACATCCCCGAGCAGGTGCGCGACATCTTCGTGACCGCGCACGACATCACCCCGGAAGAGCACATCGCCATGCAGGCCGCCTTCCAGCGCCACACCGACAACGCGGTGTCGAAGACGGTTAACTTCCCGAACACCGCGACCGTCGAGGACGTGGAGAAGGTCTACCGCCTCGCCTACCAGACCAACTGCAAGGGTGTCACCATCTACCGCGACGGCTCCCGCGACGAGCAGGTCCTCTCGGTGGGCAAGAAGGAAGAGGCACCGGCTGCGGTGCTGGCCCCGGTCCTGGATGAGAAGCGCGCCGTGAAGCGCGAGCGCCCCAAGGCACTCAAGGGTTGGACCTACCAGATGCAGACCGGCTGCGGCCCGCTCTACATCACCATCAACGAGGACGCCACCGGTCTCTTCGAAGTCTTCACCACCATGGGCAAGGCTGGCGGTTGCGCGGCCAGCCAGTGCGAGGCGATCGGCCGCATGGTTTCCCTGGCCTGGAGAAGCGGCATCCAGGGGAGGAGCGTCGTGAAGCAGCTCCTGGGGATCTCCTGCCACTCGCCGTCCGGCTTCGGCGACAACAAGGTGCTCTCCTGCGCCGACGCGGTAGCGAAGGCGATCCAGTCCCACCTGGCACTCACCGGCCACGCCGACATCGTCGAGGTACCGGTGTTCGACAAGGGCGCCTGCCCCGAGTGCGGCGGCGTCGTGGAGCACGAGGGCGGCTGCGCCGTCTGCCGCGTCTGCGGCTACTCCGAGTGCGCCTAGTAGGGCGCCGGATACCGGCACAGCATAGATAACAACGTAGATAACAAAGCAAAAGCCCCGGGGACCTCTCCGGGGCTTTTTTAGTGCGCTGGCTGACGGCTCCGCCCTCCCCTTGCGACCTTAGGAGCCGGCCGATCGAGGGGCCCGCGCCTGAAGGCCGGTTCAGGCACCAGCAAACTTCGTGCGGCACCCCGAGCCGTTGCGCCTTGCTCCCTCTCTTTCCGGTTGAGTCATCACCTGGCAGGGCACAGTCAGAGCGAAGGCGCAGTAACCAGAGAGCATTGCGTCAAAAGTAAGCATCGGCGCCGGGAGCTGACACAGGAAACGCGGCAAAGGCAAAGCCGCCCCCGTTGCCGCTCATAGCGCTCCGGGCAAATGAAAGACGCCGGCGGCGGCCCCTGTTTTAAAACACCATCTGACCGACAACTTCTTTTAATACCGTCGTTTTTTGATATACTGGTGCTATCCAGATCTTCTCCCTGCGGTGTACGGGCCCTGCCCGGAAAAGGAGATAGCCATGAACGTCTTCGACTGTGCCATAAAGATAGAAGAGGAAGCCCGGAAGTACTACGAAACAATAAGCTCGCAGAGCAGCGAGCCCGATATGAAGCACCTGTTCACCATGCTGGCAGCCTCCGAGGAAGAGTTCCGCGACCAGCTGGTAAACCTGAAAACGACCCTGGCACCTGAGCTTGCGAAGGCCGACGCGATGGATGGGGCCGCCTGCTCGTTCCGGCCTCTGCTTACCGAGCGCGAACTGCTGGAGATCGTGAAAGACGACCACGACCTGTACCAGCTCTCGATGCGCGAAGTGGAAGAGGAGATCCGGTTCTACGAGGAGCTCGCCGCCAAGACCAAAGACCCGGCCACCCGCAACTGCCTGAAGATGCTCGCCGAAGAGGAGCGCCGGCACCTGAGCGTGGTGGAGAACATCTACGAGTTCGTCGAGGCTCCCAAGACCTACCTCGCCTGGGGTGAGTTCAGCAACCTGAAGGACCTCTGAGAAGAGGGTGCGACACGAAAAAAGCCCGCGGTGCGGGCTTTTTTTTCTTTCGAAACCAGGGATGAATGGGATTAACAGGATAAAACCAACTGCCTTTTAACGCTTTAGCCTTTCGTGTCTTTAGTCTTTCAGGTCTTCAGTCATTCAAAGTTTTTGATTTCATCCCGTCCATTCCATTCATCCCTGTTAGTCATTAATGATCCCGTCCATCCCTGTCTCGGTCCGTGCCGCGTCGTCGGCGCTGTCCGGGTCGCATTCCGGGCGCAGGTAGCGCTCCAGCTCGTCGTAGAGGCGATCGGTGGTGAGCTTGAGGCCGCCACCTGGTCCAGAGACGTCGGTGCACCCTGCACTGTCGAGCCGTGCAGGCGGTCCACCATCCCCTTCAGTTCGCGAAGCACGTGGTAGGTGTTCCTCAGCACAAGGTAGGAGCTCTCGCTCAACTCCTCCACTCGTTCGGTACGCAGCGCTGCAGTCATATCCTCTCCCCCGCACCCCGACTAGCGCCAGTGGATGCAGTTTACCGGGCAGCTGTCGATCGCCTCCTGGACGCTCTTCTCATCCGCCCCTTCCTGGTCGTAGGCCTCCGACACCCCTGCGTCGTTGAGGCGGAACACCGCGGGAACCAGGCTTTCACACAGCCCGCACCCGATGCAAACATCCTGATCTACGTATACCTCTCGTGCCATGACTCCTCCTGGTTACTGCTGTCATTTAATGATCATCTGCCGGTGCCTCTGCGGGGAAGCGGCAAGCTCCCCCGCTGCGAAACCGGCTCTGGCTCCGGCTGATCCGGCCGCCGGGACGGAACCGGAGCCGCTCATAGCATACCTTAGCAGGGCAAAAAGTCGACCGGCGGCCCGGAAAGCGGGGAAAAGCGGGGATAAAAGCTGAGAAGGGGGCGGGACCGCTGGGTGGATCCAAGGTTACCGGGGGGTGAAGGTCAGGCAGTCGGGGTGTGACTCATGTTTGCCGATGGTAACGCTGGAGGCGGTGCATTCGAGGGAGCTGTTGAGCTTGCAGGATTCTACCTTGCAGGCGCCGATGCCGCCCTGTACGTCGACGATCCCGGCGCGCTGGCTTGCGTGCACATAGGTATCGCAGCTGGGGCAGGGGTCCGAGGGCCCTCCCACGGTGATCGCCAGGGTGTGGCAGGCGTTGTGCTTGTTGTAGGCGCAGTCGGTTACCTCGCACGAGGTGATTTTTACCATCTGTTTCTCCATAGTGTTCTCCTTTGTCCCGCCCCCTTCTCGCTTAGGATTCTTTAACAGTTCCTAACCGATAGTCAAGCAGGCAAAAGGTCAAGGAGCAGACGGTGCGGCCGGCCTTCAACTCGCCTCCATGCGGCGCCGCGGCGCGGCCGGCGACTCCGGAACAGGGGCGTCAGCCGCAGCCGCCCCCCCCCACCCCGGGGATCTTTTTCTCGCGCAGCCACTCGTTGATGAGCCCGGTGGCGCAACCGACGCCGGAATCGACCGTGATGGCGCGGACCGGGCAGTTGCCGGCGCAGGCCCCGCACTCCATGCAGGCGTCCCGGTCGACGATGCGGGCGAGTTTCGCCTCGAGGGCGAACACCTGGTGCGGGCAGACCTCGAGGCAGCGACCGCAGCCGACGCAGCGCTTTTGGTCCAGCTCGAGGGTGGCGACGTTCGACAGGTAGCGAAAACCTTTCATCTCCGTATCTCCTTAGTAGACCAGGGCTCCCGCCAGCACCAGCAACAGGCTCACGAGCAGGGCGCCCCCCAGGACCGGCAGGCCGAGCCGCATCTCCTTCTTCACCCCGGAGCGCGAGGTGAAGGTGGTGCAGCCGGTGAAATTGAGGGTGTAGAAGGAGCTCACCGCGGGAAAGGCCAGGAACGAGGCGGCCTGCACGGGCCAGCTCCAGAGCGCCCCCCCCGCCAGGGCAAAAAAAACCGCACTGAAGGCGATGCCGGCCAGCGCCCCTTTGACGGCGAAGCTGCGCCCGGGAATGAAGGGGAGCAGGACCGGCGCCACAGCGATGCCGGTGAACACCGCGCCCAGGTACCCCAAGACGGTGGTCAAGGCGGCGCCGCTCCCCCCCGCCAAAAGTGCCACCAGGTAGAGCCCGCCCCCCAGCACCAGAAGCGTCTTAAGGACCAGGACGATCTCCACCGGCACCAGCACCAGGCGCTCGTAAAGGGTGAAGCTGAGCTCGCGCATGGCAGGCGTGGTACGCTCGCCGTTATCCAGGTATTCCGGGATGTCCTCGGCTCGGATGGTGGCGTACGTGATCGAGAAGTCGGTCGCTTTTTGCACCTCGTGGGCGGCGACCCCCGGGGCGCCCAAGATCGGCAGGGTGAGGCGCCTGTGCTGCACCACCTTGGCGAGGCCGCTCTCGGCGACCCGGCGCACCAGCTCCGTAGTCCCGAAGGTCCCCTTACCCGCCGCACACCAGACGTTGATCCCGAAGGTCTCCAGCACGAGGAGCCAGACGTTTCTTCCCGCAAGCGCGCGGCGCACCAGGTCGTAGGTCATCTGGTAGTTCGCGGTCACCAGTACCGGCGCCTCCGGTGTCGGCGCACCGATAGCGTACAGCCCGGGCGGCACCAGGAAGTCCATCCGGTTGATGCCCCAGCGTGCCATGCAGGCGCCGAGATGGTCGGCCACGGTGAGGGCAGTCCTTATCCGGGGCACCCGCCCGGCCGGCGTATCCAGCCACCCCTCGAATCCCGGCACCGTCTCGTCGATCGTTCCGCCCCCGGCGGAAGTGCGGGGACCTCAGCAGGGTGGCGCATCCGGGTCGGCACTCGGGACGCACCCGCCCGGCGCGGCCTTCGGCTTGGCCACTTCGATCTTCTTGAACTGCCGCATCTTTACCGGCTTTTCCATCTGGTTCTCCTTCCATTAACGGGGAAATCGCGGTAGACGCCGCCCCCCGCCATTATCGGATCTGCTTCGCGCGTGCTGTTCCGGGCGCGGTGTCAGGTGCAGGTGTCTTTTTGCTCAGCGGGTTCCCGGCAGCACTGCGCCGCCTTCGCGGGGGAGGTTTTTCAGCCGCTCCAGATCCCCACGGGCAGTTTCAGTGCCCAGCAGGAACGTGCGCAGCACCGGGACCAGGAACTGTTGGATCGCCCCCAGCGAGCGGTTGATCGAGTAGTGGATCCAGACCCCTTCGCGGCGGTCCTTGAGCCAGCCGGCGCTTTTCAGGACGCCGAGCTGCCGCGAGACCGTGGACTGCGGGAGTTGCAGCACCGCCACAAGATAGCAGACGCAGAGGTCCTCCTCTTCAAGAAGCAAGGCCAGAATGCGCAGCCTGGTCACGTCGTCGAGGGATTGAAAGAGAAGTGCCATGTTTTCCATGGCGGGGACTATATCCGTAAAAATGGATATA
The DNA here is from genome assembly GCF_014193515.1 of Geomonas silvestris. GTDB lineage: Bacteria > Desulfobacterota > Desulfuromonadia > Geobacterales > Geobacteraceae > Geomonas > Geomonas silvestris. Next base: position 26,679 of record NZ_BLXX01000023.1, read on the forward strand.
GTCAAGCAGGCGAGCAGGAGAAAACCGTCGTCACCGGACGGATTCAGTCAGTTAGGGTCGCAGATATACGAGGAAACGCAGCCGGCGCTGAAGTCCCCCCGTCGACGGCTGTGGCCGACAGATCCGGAAAACGAAAAAAAGCGGCCATCGCGGCCGCCTTTTATTTTGCCAGACGTCATTCGGGGATCAATCCCCTTCCCCCTCACAGGGTGCGTAGAAGTCGTCGTTGTCCAGGCGGTGTACCTTCATGAGGTTCGTGGTGCCGGGGCTGGAAAGCGGGCTTCCCATGGTGATCACCACCACGTCCCCCTTCTTGAGCCGTCCGGTTGCCAAGACCGTGTTTTCCACCGAGCTGATCTGGGCCTCGGTATTTCCCTCGATGACGACCAGGAGCGAGTGCACCCCCGCGTAGAGGGCGAGCCGGTTGCGCACGTTGGCAAAAGGGGTCACCGCGTAGATCGGGGATGCAGGGCGGTACTTGGAGACGAGCTGCGCCGTGCTCCCGGTCTGGGTGAAGGCGAGGATCGCTTCGGCCTTGACCCCTTCGGCGACCCGGCAGGCAGCCTGACCGATCACCTCGGCGAGACAGGGGAGCCCGTCCTTCTCGGGGATCGGGTAGAAGACCTGGGTCTTAAGCTGCGGGTCCCCCTCCACGTCGTGGGCCACCTGGACCATCATGGTAACCGCCTCCACCGGGTACTTGCCCGAGGCGGTCTCGGCCGAGAGCATGATCGCATCGGTTCCGTCCAGTATCGCGTTCGCCACGTCGGAGACCTCGGCCCTGGTCGGCCGCGGGTTTTGCACCATGCTCTCCAGCATCTGGGTCGCCGTGATCACCGGTTTCCCCGCTGCGTTGCAGCTGCGGATGATCCCCTTTTGGATCAGCGGGACCTTCTCCGGGTTCAGCTCCACCCCCAGGTCGCCACGCGCCACCATGATGCCGTCCGAGACGTCCAGGATGGCGTCGAAGTTCTCCACCGCCTCCGGCTTCTCGATCTTGGCGATCACCCTGAGCTCCGACCGGTGCGCCTTGAGGATATCCTTCAGTTCCTGGACGTCCGAGGCCTGGCGCACGAAAGAGAGCGCCACGTACTCGAGCTCCTCCCGGATGCAGAACTCCAGGTCTTCGCGGTCCTTCTCGGTGAGGGCCGGCGCCGAGACCTTGGCTCCGGGGAGGTTGATCCCCTTGCGGTCTTTCAGGATCCCTCCGCTTACCACGGTGCAGTGGACGTCCTCCCCCTCGACCCCGACCACCCGCAGCTCCATGAGTCCGTCGTCCAGCAGGATGCGGTCCCCGGGGACCACGTCACCCGGCAACCCCTGGTAGATGGTGGGGATCAGGTTGCCGCTCCCCATGATGTCACGGGTGGTGATGATCACCTCGCGCCCCTGGACCAGCTCCAGGGCGCCCCCGTCCATCTTGCCGGTGCGGATCTTGGGCCCCTGCAGGTCGCCCAGGATGGCGATGGCGCATTCGTTACGGCGCGACAGCTCGCGGATGGTGCGGATGATGGCGGACTTGGCAGCCTGTTCGCCGTGGGAGAAGTTCAAGCGGAAGACGTCGACTCCCGCCTGCATCAGGGCATTGAGACGTTCCTCGGAATCGCAGGCCGGGCCTACGGTGGCGACAATCTTGGTGCGACGCAACATACGGTAACTCCTTCAGTGGTGTAGTCAGAGCGTGATCCCACGCTAAAGCCGGCGCGGCCGCCTCGGCAAGGCTCGCGGCGGTTACGCGGCAAGTCAGGCCAAAGGGACCGTTTTCGTCCATTCGATAGCTTAAGCGTTACACCAGAAAGTCGAAATATACAATCCTTTTTGGGCTCATGAAAGAAGATGTAACGCAGTGGTAAACCAGCCGTGACGCTCCGGGAAGAGCGGCGGGACATCCGCGAAACAGATCCGTCAGTTGCGTCGCGTGAGCGTTCTCGGGGTTTTGTGGGCTCCTCGGGAAATCTCGGAAAGAGCGGTCAGTGGCGAATAATCCCCCCCGCCCGTCGGCAGGCGCCACAAAGGGAACAAGAAGCGCAGCAGCAGGAAGGAATGCAAAAAAGGGCCACTGAAAACTCAGGTGGCCCCTCTTCTTAAAACATATAACTTACAACTTAGAACATAGAACTTAGAACCGTCTCTCGGCTATTCCGCCGGGGCCGGCTGGTCCATCTCGGCGACCTCGTCCTTCAAGAACTTCAGCACCTGTTCCCACGCCGTGATGGCGCCCCCCTGCTCCTTGACGAAGCGCCCGGCGTCCTCGGGGCGGGCGAAGGCCCACTTCCCCGGGGAGGTCATCACGCCGTTCGCCCGGCCTCCCACCACCCAGGTGGCGCTCGCGGCGTCGACGAGTTCCTTGCTGTAGAAGTCCGCCACCTTGAGCGAGGCGGTCTTTTTCCCCGACTTCAGGATGTCCTCCACGGCGCAGTGAATGCTGCAGGTTGCGGTCTCGCTGCCGTCGGCGTAGCGGACCAGCGCCCGGCTGTAGGCGAAGAACACCCGGTCCATGCCGCAGCGCACGCAGTCGACGGTTTTATCCGCCCCTTCCAGGGCAAAGGCCGAACCGATGACGGTCAAGATGAGGATGAGCGGCAAAAAGAGGCGTCTCACGTTGTTACTCCTTCCTGGTTTTCGAAGGCGCGGCCGTCGCGCATCTCGATGCGCCGCCCCGCCAGCTGTGCCAGTTCCGGGTTGTGGGTCACCATCACGATGGTAAGCCCCGAGCTGCGGTTCAGTTCGGTGAGCACTTCGCCGATCTCGCCGGCCCTTTTGGTGTCCAGGTTTCCGGTCGGCTCGTCGGCCAAGAGGATCTCCGGGCTGTTCACCAGGGCGCGCGCGATGGCGACCCGCTGCATTTCCCCCCCCGAGATCTGTCCGGGAAGGTGGTTCATCCGGTGCTCCATGCCGAGCATCTTCAAAAGCCGCTCCACCTCTTCCTCGCCCCCCGGCTTGCGGAAAAAGGCGAGCGGCAGCGCCACGTTTTCCTGCACGGTCAGGGTCGGGATCAGGTAGAAGTTCTGGAAGATGTAGCCGAACACCTCGCGGCGCACCTGGGTCAGCTCCTTCTCCCCGAGCCTCTTCCCCTTGCCGAAGACCGTCTTCCCGGCCAGCTCCAGTTCGCCCGAGCTCGGGTTGTCCAGGCACCCCAAAAGGTTGATGAGGGTCGTCTTGCCGCTTCCCGAGGAGCCCACGAAGGAGACGAACTCCCCCTTCTTGATGGAGAGCGATACGCCGTCCAGGGCCTGGATCTCCTCGCTGCCGCGCCGGTAGACCCTGGTGAGATCCCGCGCCTGTAATGACCAGCCGTTCGTCGTCATGTCATTCCCCCCGGATCGATTCCAGCGGCCGGATGCGCCCCGCCTTCCAGGCCGGATAGAGCCCGCTTAAAAGTCCCACCACCACGATGATCACCAGGGTCAATAAGGAGAGCTTCAGGTCGATCGCCACCAGCCCACCCTTCGGTGCGTAGGGGAGGATGCTGCGCGCCAAGAGATCGGTGAACCTTGAGAAGAGGACGGCGAGGAGGATCCCCGCGACGCCGCCCAAGCTGCACAGGATCAGGGTCTCGGTCCAGACCAGGCGGAACACGTCGCCCGGCATCGCCCCCATGGTCTTCAGGATGCCGATCTCCTGGCGGCGCTCCAGCACCGACATGAGCACGGTGTTTATCACCCCCACCATGGCGATCAAAAGCGCCACCACCGCGATCGAGAAGACCATGACCCGCGCCGTCGAGATCAGTTTCATGATGGTCTGCTTCACCTGGCTGAAACTCACCACCTGCACGTCCTTCAACTGGTAGAGCTTGTTCTCGAGGCCGGTGATGTCAGCGTCCTTCTTCACCTTGATCCCGATGGTGGTGATCTGGTCCACCTGGGAGATCTTCTGCAGCGTCTTTAAGGGGACGAAGGTGGTGCCATCGTCCTGGCTCCCGGTACGCTCCAGTATCCCCACCACCTTGAGCTTCACGTTCTTCTCGGGAACGATGGTCTCGTCTCCCACCTCGCGCTGCTCCAGCTCCGCCGCCTCGTACCCCATCACCACCTCGTCGGCGGCGTTGTCCTTGAACCAGCCACCCTTCTTGAAGCGGAAAAAGGGCTTCATGGCCGGGTAGCTGTGGGCGTCCACCCCGTAGAAGCCGGCAATGCCGCCGCTCTCCCCCTTGTTCGGGTCGAAGAAGGCCTGCATCAGGATCGGGGTCACCTTGTCCACCTCGGGCTCTTTGGTGATCTGGTCCACCATGGACTGGTCCATGTAGCGGAGCCCCTTCCCCCCCTGCAGCATCATGGTGGCCGCCTCGTAGGGGCACCCCTTGGCCATCACCATGAGCTGGTATCCCATGTTCTCGATGTCGCGATTGAGCGCAGTCTCGTAGCCGCGGTTGAAGCCGAAGAGGCTCACCAGCACCCAGGTCGAGAGCATGATCCCGATCAGGGTGAGCACGCTTCTCACCTTCTTGCGCAACAGGTTCTTGTAGGCGATCTGGAAAGGGGTGATCATCATGGCTTGCCCCTTTCCGCGGAAAAGACGAACTCATCCATGAGCACCAGGTTTTTCTTCAAGCCACGCAGGATGCCGTAGTAGTCGGTCTCCAGATCCGGCGAGGGGTTGGGAACATCGGCGATCCTGCCGCTCCCCTTGCCGCGCACCGGGTCGTAGTGGTCGAAGTCCTTCAGGGTAACCCCCTCGAACTTCCGGGCGAACTTGGCCTCGCGGAACTTGCTCGCCGCGGCGCCGGTGATCTTCTGCAGGTAGAAGGTCTTCACCTTGCCGGAGAGGTCCTGGGCGATGAAGACCTGGATGCCGCCGAACTGCCCTTTCTGGTTCACCCCGTGGATGTAGCCCACCTTTTTCTTGTCCTTGTAGATCTCGTAGAGCGTGTAGGGGACGTCGACCGGTGCGTAGAGTGCGATGTTCTGGGCGCCCAGGCGGCCTTCGATCTTTTTCAAAAGCGCGGGTCCCCCCATTTTCTGGATGGAGACGTAGACCGTCTTGAAGCTGGTCGATTCCGGGAAGAGCCGGGGCACGTCGCGGTCCGGGTTATTTAGATCGCACCCGACGGCTGCCAGGGCCGACGTGGACCAGAACAGCAAAAGCAGCGGCAGCAGAATTTTTATACAAATGGAACGCATGGTTACCTCATCACGTTGAAACACATCTGTTGCCGGAAACCTCAAAGCCCTGAGCGTGCCCACGAGGAAAGATCTTCGCGAAGCACCGCAGGAGCCAGGTGTTCCCGAATTCGCGAAGGTTCCTCCGGGATATCCGGGGAAGCTTCGAGAAGGTCCCTGTCCAGCATCTGCAGTCGGCCCCGCGCCCCCCCTTTGCGAAGGGGGGACAGGGGGGATTTTGACCAGGTCGCCACCTGGAAACACTTCCTACGCTACATCCCCGCCCCGCCGCCTCCCTACTGCGCGGTCCAGCCGGTCAGCTTCACCAGCTCCGGGTTGGTACCCGGGCCGAGCTGCACCACGTAGCACCCTTTCGAGGCGTAGCGCTGGCCGGCCCCGAAGTTGAGCCGCCCGAAAAGCGGGTGCGGCTGGTCGCCCATCATCCCGGCGACATCCAGGAGGTTGTCCCGGTAGTAGTTACCCTTAAGGTCCATGAGCAAAAGCGACAAGAGCTGGGTGACCACGTTGGTCTGGGCGATCACCTGCTGGGTCTCGGAGCGCACGGGGACCTCGGCCTTGCGCAGGTTCGGCTTGGTGTCCTCGGGGATCAGGGTCCGCCCCATCACCGGCTTGGGGAGCGGCGTAAATATATAGGGGTAGGTCAGGTACGAGAAACCGCGCACCGGCTCGGGCAGCGTCCAGAGGCTCTCCCCCAGGTAGCGCGCGGAAAAGACCATGACCTCCGGGTGCTGCTTTTCCTTGAAGAGCTCCAGGGCCGGCAGCGCGGAACCGTCGTCCCAGACGAGCAGGCGCAGCTCCCCTTCCCCCTTCCCGGCCTTTTCCAGCACCTGCTTGAGGAAGTCGCGGTCCAGCTTCTGGCCGGCCGGCAGCGGAACCGTCACCGGCGCCTTTTGTCCCAGCTCCTGCCAGGCATGCCGGAACCCGGCAGAGAGCGCCTTCCCCTGCGGGCTTTCGCGCACGATCTCGACCAGCGCCCCCTCTTTCAGGTTCTTCTGCGCCAGGAAATGCGCCGCGCTCTCCCCTTCCTGGTAGAACCCCTTGGACTGGTACAGCGTGTACCAGTCGCTCTCCGAAAGCACCGGGAGGTCGGTCGCCGGGAAGAGGCTCGGGATGCCGTTTTGCTCGCAGAACTGGTGAATCGGCTGCCAGGACCCGTTCACCGCGCCACCCACCAGGGCGAAGACGGGATCGTTTCGGTAGTACTCCTCGAGCTGGGCCCGCCAGGTATCCGGGGAGCCGCGCAAAACCCAGCGCCCCAGCGAAAGCGACTTGGTGACCAGCTCGCGCGAGGGGAGCATGTTCTCGGCCATGAGCCGCGATTTCGCGCCGCTGCGCGGGTTGCCAAACCCCTTGATCTGTCCGTTTTTCAGGTTGAAGAAGAAGGTGAGCGTGGTGAAGAGCGCATCGCGCTTTGCCGGGGGGAGATCCTCGGAGACCACCGTGGCGAGCCGGATCCGGTCCTCGCTGATCCCCGGGGAGAACTCGACCGAGAGGGTCTTCAGGTAGGCCACCAGAAGCTTCAGGTCCTTCTCCTCGAGCTGGTACTGCGGCATGCTCGCGCTCAGCTGGCGGCCGCCGGGGTCCTTGCCGTGGCGCAGCGCCTCGATGAGCGTCGCCTCGGTGTAGGCGGGCCGCAGCGGCGGTTCGGTCCCCTCGTTCAAGACGATCCCCTTGTAGGTGCGCGGCAGCGGCTTGAAGAGTTTGTCGCCGTTGATGGCCGGAACGTAGACCCCCTCGTCGAACGCGCCCAGCCCGCTGCGCAGGTGGCAGCTCGCGCAGGTGAAGGTGAGTCCCGGCGCCGCCGGCTCGCCGTGCAGGTTCACCCGCAGCCGCTCGCCGGAGGGGAGGATCCCCTCGCGGTAGATCCGCTCGCCCTGCTTGAGCTCCTCCTTGGTTGCAGCCTGGGCCGAAGTAGCCGGGAGCAGAGCTGCCAAGGCAAGGGGGATGGCAAGCGCGCAGCCAACGAGCAGGGAGCTCAGGCGCGTCCTGAAGGTGCGGTCGGTCATGGGTGGTGGTCTCCTTCTGGCGCGTCGGGCGCCGGCTCTAAGAACGACTGCTAAAGGTCGAAGAGGTAGCAGCCGCGCAGCACGGTCTTGCCGTCCTTCTGAAAGACGAAGCTCACCTCCCAGTCGCCCGGCATCACCAGGCGCACCGGCAAGAGGTAGACCCCCTTCTTGGACAGGGCGAAGTTCTGGTCCCCCGCCGCGTGGGCGCCGCGCATCGAGGGCATGTCGGCGTCCCCCTTCACGGTGAACGAGGTGTCGCGCGCCCCTTCGCGGGTGAAGATCTCAACCCGCATCACCGCGTTCCCCAGCTTGGGGGGCTTGGCAAAAGCGTAGGTGAAGTAGTGGCGGGGACCCAGGGGGACCTTCTCTCCAGGCTTGGGGAGTACCTGGAAGTCGCGCTTGGCGAGGGAGGGATTGGCGGCCAGGGCCGCGGCGGGGTGAACCTCAAAGACAACAAGCGCCAACAGTAGCGCCGCAAGTAATACTCTCATCGTTAGCACTCCCTGTCATAGCTGCACGACTCATGACGACATCGGACTCAGAGGCTGATATGAAAGACTTCATCAGCCAATCAGGTCGTGTTTATACAGCAAATCATATGAGTGTCAAGCCAAATTCCCGCACAAATCGCGAGACAATGCGGGATATCCGAATAAGCAAAACAGCGGGCCACCAAAAGGGACCGAAGCCGAAAAAATAGCGACTTCGTGAATCAGAGATCTCTTTGTCCTGCCGGAAATGCCGCCTGCCGAGAGCCTGCGGCCTTTGTTCCCGTGGCAGGGGCCGCATGCCGAAGCCGTGGTTAATTTTGTAGCCCTTCTGGCACTTCGTGACCGATTACGCCGTTCCCGGCTGTTGCGCCGCGATCTACTGCTGTGGCGGCGGGTTCATGTTGCGCTGCATCTTAAGCGCCCTGATCTGCTGTTTCATGTCCTGGCGCGAAGTCTGGTAGCTCGGCTTGACCGCGGCCCCTTGGTCGGCACCTTGCTGTTGGTCCGAGCTGCCGTCCTTGGCCTGGCTGCCGGTCCCCTGGCCGGGCTGGCTTGCGGCAGCGCCCTGGCCGGAGCCGTTCAGATTCAGCTGGGAGAGCTCCTGGGTGTAGGCTTCGAGTTGCTGTTTCTTTTCCGCGGCACTCGCCTGGGCGGCTGCGGCTTCCGGCCCCTCCTGGGCCGAGAGCAGCTCGGCCTGCACCAGTTCGGCCCTCAGGCGCTCGATCTCAGCGCTGAGCCAGGCCGAGCGCCGGGGCGCATCGCGGCGGATGGGTGCAGCGGCGCTCCCCTTTTCGGCAGCCGGCGCGTTGTCCGGAGTTCCGGTGTACTCGACCACGATCCCGCTGTCGCTTTCCACGATCTTGGGAGTTTCTGCCCGGGCGATGACCGCCATAATGACTACTGCGCCGATTGCCGTGATCATGCCGATGGTACTCATGATATTCCTCCTGCTCTCTGCGGATGGCCGGTGACCTCGGCTCCACCCCAGACCCGATGGGGAATCGTGCTCCCCCACCCACATTTTCAACTCATTGCCCCAGACCAGTGCAAGGGGTCGAACCCGGTCCCAGCCGTGCCCGTTGCCGCCCCCGCCATTCTTCTGGGCAATACAGGTTGCGTGCCATGCCGTGGCTGCGCTGCTATCTACCCTTTTTTGCGTGACTTGACAAGCGGCGCGGCGGCGGGAACCTGTCGGGAAGGGTGCTCCAAATTTACCTTCCAGAAAATGGCTGGCGACTAGGCTACTGAAATGGCGGGACTTTTTATGATTAACGAAACGTACTGGGTCTTTCAATGAGACAGCCCTCCCCTTTAGCGCAGTGATCGCGCCGTTTCCGGGGTGCAGCACAGGAATCGGAACTGGGGCGCACCATGGCCGCAGCTCCTACATCGGTCGCGTCAACCAGGCCCCCCTTCCAGGCTAGTTGGGGCCCCGACCGCCTTCGCTCATTTTTGTCCCCCCCTATCTTTTTGCTTCCTACTGGCCCGACCCGTCCGATATCCGATCCGTCCGATCCTTCCCGACCTCCGGTCGTTTCTTCAGCCGATCAGCTGGAAATATCAGAATCTGTGCCAGTTTTGAAGAAGACGCCGGGAGCGGGACGGGACCGGTGCCGCTTCGTTTGGTAGCTCGGTCACCTCGCGTAGTGCCGGGTCTGAAATTGTGGGGGAAGCGTCGCGGCGCAGTAGGACTAAGATTACAGAAAGTCCCGCAGTTCGGACGGTTCCGGCGAATTCCTGGTTCCCGGAAGCATCGTGAAATGGCAACGCAATATAACTAAACGGAGCAAGCAGGCGGATCGACCGAGGATGGAGCATCAAGCGTGGCCTCACCAGCATCGCAGCAAGACTGTCGAGAATTCTTACAGTCAAGTACGGCACTGGAGCCGACTCAAGTTGCCAGGATATTAACCGTATTTCACCGTAAAGACGACCAAAGCCCGATGTCGGTAATCTTTACACGACCGAAAATAAGCGGAAAGTTTCGGCAGTTACCCTGCAAGTGTCTGGAATAACGCGGTGAAAAGTGTCGAAAATCCGACTAAGGAAGAGTTCCGCCCAGTTCGGACCAGCGGAAACAGTCTACGGTGTGGTCGTTTACCATTCCGACCGCCTGCATGAAGGCGTAACAGATGGTGCTCCCCACGAAATTGAAACCGCGGCGTTTCAGGTCGCGGCTGAGGGCATCGGAGGTGGAGGTCGAGGCAGGAACCTCGCTGAGGCTGCGCCAGGCATTCTGGCGCGGGACGCCGTCGACGAAGCGCCACAGGTAGGAGTCGAAAGAGCCGAACTCCTGCTGCACGGCGAGAAAAGAGCGGGCGTTGGAGATGGCGGAGTTGAGTTTCAGCCGGTTGCGCACCACGCCGGGGTCGGCGAGCAGTCGGGCCAGGTCCCCCTCGCCAAAGCGCGCCACCTGCTCCGGATCGAACCCGGCAAAAGCCGCGCGGTAGGCTGGCCGCTTTCTGAGGATGGTGATCCAGGAAAGGCCCGCCTGGGCGCCTTCCAGGATCAGGAACTCGAAGAGGAGCCGGTCGTCGTGCACCGGCTCCCCCCATTCGAGATCGTGGTAGCTAACGTAGAGGGGATCGCTGCCGGCCCAGCCGCAGCGCAGTCTCTGGATTTCAGTCACGTCCCCCTCCGGCACGAAATATGAAATTTATCAATAGGGCGGCTACAGCAACCGTCCAGCGGCAACCTGCGGCTTGGTACCGACTCCTTCCAAGGGGCGCACGGGAGATCCGTTATCCGAAACGTCACGGGTGAACCTTTGGAAAAGAGGAGACAGGGGGATTTCACCCGCCGTTAGCCGCAGCGCGGATCTCTTCGTCTGCTAATCCCTGTGGCGATCTTCCCGGCGCTGTTCCTTCTCGGCGCGTTTCTCCTCGCGACGCTGTTCCTTGTCGTAGCGTTTCTCTTCGCGGCGCTGCTCTTTCTCGCGGAAATGCTCTTCCTTGCGCTGTTCGTGCGCGTCGCGGCGCTGTTCGCGCCACTCTTCCTTCGCGGAGCGGAAATGCCGGCCGCGGTAGTGGTCGCGGTCCTGGCGGTACACCTCGTACTCCCGGGCGCGGAATTCGCGGATCCGCTCCAGGCGGTGCCGGCGCAGCCCCGGCGGCAGCTCGCGGTAACGGGTCACCATCCACGGGCCGCGGCTGCTCGGCGCGCGCAGCCAGCGCCCGTCGCGGTACAGGAAGTAGTTGTTGTTGAGGTAAAAGAGATCGTAGGGAACCCCCACCGCCACGTAGAAACCGAGCGCGCCGGGATAGACGAACTGGATGTCGTCGGTAACCTCGATCATCTGCGCCGGCGGCACGTAGACCGGCGCGGGGGCCGGCACGTAGACCGGGGCCGGCGGCGGTACGTAGACCGGCTGGGGCGGCGGAGCCACCACCACGGTACGCGGCGGCTCGCCCAGGTTGATGTTCACGTTGACGCCGGCGAAGGCGGCCTGCGCCCCGCACAGAAGCAGGACGGTGCCCTGCAGAATAACCTTCTTCTTGTTGACCACGCTGAAACCTCCTTGATAGCCTCCCCTTCGCGGCAAAAAAAAAGGGTTGCCGATATCGGGAGAGATATTTCGGCAACCCGGCTGTCTCGATGAGACCCTGTAGGCTTTCCGTCCCACCCTCGCGGATGGTTTAGTATTATCGTGTATCACTCGGCTCTTGCGCCGAATTGTCTTTCCCGGCATCGGCAACCCAACAACCGGGGAGGCATTGAGATGATCTTTTACTCTAATCGGACCAAATAAGTCAATAATAAAAGGGTGTCGCCGTAGCGGCCCTGGAAGGTCCGGAGCGGGAACAGGCGCGGTGCGGCAAGGTTCGAGTTGACTCCAAACGGGAAGCTTTGAGACAATCTCGACATGGATATCTTGGCGAGCATAGCGGAACGGAAGATCCAGGAAGCGATGGCGCGCGGCGAGTTCGACAACCTCCCCGGCCGCGGCAAGCCGCTGGTGCAGGAAGACCTCTCCGGCATCCCCGAAGAGCTGCGCATGGCCTACAAGGTGTTGAAGAATGCCGGCTGCGTCCCGCCCGAAGTAGAGCTGGTTAACGAGGTACAGTCGCTCAGGCGGCTCCTTCTCGACCTCGATGACGGCGAGGAGCGCCGCAAAAAGGTCCGCGAGTTGAACTTCAAGCTCATGAAACTCGAGATCGCCCTCAAGCGCCCGGTAAGCCTCGACCTCTTCCCCCAGTACCAGGACAAACTCCTGGACACGTCGAAATAGCGCAGCCCGCAACGGCGGTCGCCCCTTTGTCGCCGAAAGCCGGACGCCCCACTCAGCCCTTTTTAATTTACTTCCCCCTAAACTTCTCCTATATTCTCCCCCGTTTAGCATTTGCCTTCCTCACATTGTGAACATGCTCCTTGGCAGGGCCGGCATCAGGAGCGCCGACAGACAGGCAAGGGGCTTTGGATTCCCTGCCGCAGCGGCGCGCCTGCCAGGCGCGCTCCGCCATCGGCAAAGGAACCTCATGTCGCTCTCCGACTACTTCAAGCAGCACGAAGAACAGGCCTTCATCGCCAAGGCCCTCGCCCTCGCCGTCGGCATCACCCTGGTGAAGAACTTCTTCCCGGGGCTTATCGCCTTTCTCTTTCTGATCCTGCCGGTCGTCTTCCTGATCGGGATCCGCCTGCACGCGGCCGCAAGCGGCGTCGACGCCATGGATCTTCTGAAAGAGCACATCACCTTCTTCCCGATGATGCGCTCCGAGGAAGAGCGGATCAAGGAGATCAAGCCCTGGGTCACCTACGGGATCATCCTCGCCAACGTCCTCATCTTCTATTTCTTCCAGGGGTTCGTCCCCGAGGAGCTGGTGAACGACAACCTGATCTTTCTCCCCCACAAACCAAACCTCTTTAACGTCCCTTTGAGTGCCTTCACCGCCATGTTCCTGCACGGCAGCGGCGGGCACCTCTGGGGGAACATGACCTTTCTCTGGGTGGTCGGCTCCGCGGTGGAGCGCCGGGTCGGCAAGCTGCGCTTTTTCCTGCTCTACCTGGTCACCGGGCTCATCGGCGGCCTGGTCTTCATCGGCGTCGAGTTCCTGTTCCACCTCAGGGCCGGCCACGCCCTGGGAGCCTCCGGCGCCATCGCCGGCATCATGGGGATCTTCGCGGTGCGCTGCTACTTCAAGAGCATGATCTTCCCCATCCCGATCCTGGGGATCTTCTCGCTCATCCTCCCCCTAAGCCTCAAGATCCGGCTGAACTCACTTGCCATCATGAGCCTCTTCTTTCTCTCGGATCTCTCCGGGGGGATCGCCCAGATCAACGGCTCCGACTCGATGATCGGGCACTGGGCGCACCTGGGGGGCATGATCTCCGGGATGCTCATCGCGGGATACCTGAAGCTTGGCGAAGATGCGGTCGGCGAGCGCCACCTCGAGATCGGCATCAGGGGAGCTAAGGCGAGCATCGGCTTCGAGGGGACCGACCGTTCCCTGAGGATTGCGCTCGAGCGAAGCCCCGAAAACGTCGACGCGCTCCTGAGCATGGCGCGCCTTAAATCCCGCTTCCACTGCACTCCCGAGGGACAGGAGTACTACGAGAAGGCCCTGCGGCAACTCCTCGTGGAGCGGCCGGGCGAGGTGGTCGAGGTGTTTCGCGAGTACCTCGGAAAGTACCTGAAGCCCCCGACCGAGACCCGGCTCCTCGCCGCCCTTTCCGAAGCCACGGCGCAGGCCGGCGAGAACGAGCTCACCATCACCTGCCTCGAGCGGCTGGTGGAAAAAGAGGACCTCCCCGCAGCGCAGCGCGAGAAGTCGCACTTCAAGCTCGCCACCCTGCTCGAGTTCACCAGCTGTTTCGAGGCGGCCCGCACGAGCTTCGCCCGTTTCGTCCACGACTATCCCCAATCCCTTCTGGTGGATAAGGCGCGCGAGCGGGCCTGCGGCGAGGTGTACCATCCCCCCCGCAGCGCCGCCCCCCGTGTCGCGGCCTCCCCGGCCAACCAGGAGCGCTCCTGCCCCAGTTGCGGCACCGCGATGGCCGTGCGCCGGCCCACTTCCGGTCCGCGCCAGGGAGAAGCCTTCTGGGTCTGCGGCGCCTACCCGACCTGCCGGACCTTGGAACCGGTCCAGGAAAGCGCGGCCGCCCCACAGGATAAACCCGCCCCCGAAACCTACCGCCTCATCTTCGACGGCAGCATCGGCTTCACCTTCGATCCTGCGGAAACCAAGGCGAGCCTCGTGCAGCTGTTCCGCTGCCCGCCAGAAAAGGTGGACCAGCTCTGCAGCGGCACCCCCACCGTCCTCAAGCGCGGCCTCGACTACGCCGCCGCCTTGAAGTACAAGGAGGCGATCTGCCACACCGGCGCGCTCTGCACCGTCGAGAAAGAGGAGCCCGCACCCGTGGCGGCGCCCCCCTCCCCCGCTCTCTCCTACCGGGAAGCGGCACCCGCCGCGCAGGCAGTGCGCGAGGCTGCGCCAGCGCAGGAGTTTTCCTGCCCCAAGTGCGGCCAGCTCCAGGAGAAGGGGGAGATCTGCGTTTCCTGCGGCGTCTATTTCGCGAAACTCGCGAAGCTTGCGGAGCGGGAGTTCGAAGAACTCCGCAGCCAGCCGGCGCCCACGATGCGGCGGGCCGGCAGCGTTTCCGGGCCGCCCGCGGCGCGCGCCGCCCGCGGTTTCACCTTCAACCGCACCGCCAAGGCCCTGGCCGTCGGGGCACTCGTCATCGTGGCCGCCGTCGGCCGCCTGAGCGCAAGCTTCATAAACCAGCAAAACCGGGATGCGGCGGCGCAGGCGCAACTCGCCAACGCGGCGCTCAAGCAGCAGATGGAGCTCGGCAAACCCGACACCGCCGGCATCAAGCGACTGCTCGCCCAGCACGACTTTACGAGCCTGGAGAACCTCTACAACGGCTATCTCGCCCAGTACCAGAAAGAGATCCAGTACGAAACCTTCCTGCAGGAGGCCTACGCGATCTTCTCCCCCACCCAGGGAGTCTCCCCGGAAGATCTGGAAGCCTGGGTAAAAACCACCGGGTCGTACCTTGCCTACGCCGCGCGCGGCAAGTACCAGGCCGACAAGGGTTTCGAGGTGCGCGGCACCAGGTGGGCGAGCGAGACCTCCCAGGCCCAGCTCGACGAGATGCACCGGCTCCACGAGCTCGCCGTACAGGACCTGCAGATCGCCATCGCCGCCCATCCCGCGTTCATCCCGGCCTACACCGTCCTGTGCACCGTAGTCCGCGCCTCCGAGGTTTCCGTGTCGCCCAAGGAAGTCGTCGAGAAGGCCGCGGCAGTCGACCGGCGGGCCTACCTGGTGCGCAACGAATACCTGACCTCGCTCATGCCCCGCTGGGGCGGTTCCCACGGTGAGATGGCCGCCTTTGCCAAGAGTGCCCTCAAGGAGGCCGCTCTCAATCCGCGTCTGTACACCCTGCAGGGCGGAGTTTACGCCGACGAGGCCGACGAGTACTACCGCTCCCAAGACTATTCCGCCGCCGTGCGCGGGTACAGCAAGGCGCTTCAGTACGGCGACCGTTTCAGCTGGCTCAAGTACCGTGCCGCCTGCAACTTTTACCAGGGGGACAAACAGGCCGCCCTCGCAGATTACCGGAAAGTCCTCGACTACGACCCGACCGAGAGCGAGGCCCAGGCCGAGTTGCAGAAGATCCAGTAAGAGCCGTCCCGGCGAGACGGCACAGGGGCAGCTAAAAACCAGAAAGGCCGTACCCTGTCCGGATACGGCCCGTTACTTTCAATCGTCAATTCCCATTGCCGTCATTGCCAATCGTCAATTATCATTTCGGTTCCACCGTAGTAGTCGTCGTGGTCGTGGTGCTCGGTTCGGTAGTAGTCGTGGTAGTCTCGGCAAACGCCACCGATGCGAAGCAGGCCGCCACCAGCCCTGCCGCAAGCGTAGCAAGTAGTCGCTTCATATGGGGACCTCCTTCCCTTTTCTGTCCCCACAGTAGCATTTTTCCCGCCAGCGAATAAACACCGCCACCGCCCTTCCCCGCTCCTTGTCGATACCAATCGTCCATTGTCCATCGTCATTTGCCCATCGCCGTCCCGCCTCCAATCGTCAATCGTCATTGTCAATCGTCAATTGGATGTTACCATTAACCCTCTCTCATCTCATATGCCGATAAAAAGGAGGTGCCTGATGTGGGAAGCGTCCCTGCAATCTGCGGAGAAACTCCTTAATTCGCCTCGGATTCCCTCCTGCGAGGAAATCATCACCCTGATCAAACGGGTCAACCCGACCTCCCTGCAGCTCTCCGAGGCAGAGCGGGAGCAGGGGTACCGGGTGAAGAACCGGCTCCAGAATCTGCTGCTGGAAGAGTACGGGGCAACCTTCCACCTGGTGAACCACCCGTTTAGCCCGGACATCATCCTCATCAAGCACACGACACTCCCTTCCGTCGATGCCTGCCATGCCGACCTTAAGGCACTTTCCCCCAAGGCCCTCGACACCGTCGGCGCCCTCCCCTCCCCGCAGACAGCCGCGCCGGCACAATCTGAAGGGAAGAAAAAAGGGAAGAAAACCTCAACCGACTCTTCCCCCCGCGAGACCCTGGCAAACGCCGAAGCCCTGCTCGCCCAGTACGAATACCCCCAGGCCGGGGAGCTGCTGAATTCGCTGCGCATCTCGGACATGAAGGAGTTGCCGCTGTTGGCGAAAGCCGCTCGCCTGCTGGTTGAAGAGATGGGCGCCTACCCAAAGGCCATCGAGCTCCTCCTGGCCCAACCGAAGCAGGTACTGAGGGACAAGTCGATCCGCGAACTCCTGGCACTTACCTACTACGGCAACGGCATGGTTCCCGAGGCCCGGGCCCTCTTCGGCGAGTCGCAGCCGGCAGACCTGGGCAAGATGGCTCTCCTCGCCTATGCCGACCTCTGCTTCAAGGACGGCAACCTCACCCAGGCCTACCATCTTCTGAAGCGTTCGGAGGAAAAAGAGGGCTTCGTTGCGGCGTTCCCGGGCCTGAGAAAGGAGATCGAAACGGCCCTGACCCGCGAGGCCGAGCCGTTTTATTGCCGGGCCGAGAAAGCCTACGCCGAAGCCGACATCCCCCGGACCGAGCTGCTGCTCAACCAGGCCTTGAGCCTGTACCCGGATTTCCAGAGGGCGCGCCAGTTGGCCCGCGAGGTGGAGGCCGGCAAAGCCCGCTCGCGGCTTGCGGATCTCTGGGCGAGCTTCGAGTCCTGCGAGGTGCCGGCAAAGAGGCTGGAGTTGCTGCTACGGATCCAGGAACTCGACAAGGCAGGCGCCGACAACGTCAAAAACCTCATCGCCCGGGAAAAACAGCGGCTAAACCAGGAGAGCGTGGCGGAACAGCTGCGCGCCCTGGAGCAGTTCGCCGCACAGAAGAACTGGGAGGAGTGCATCGACAGCCTGCTCCGCTTGTCACGGCAGGCGGAGCAGGCCGACTTCGCGCGAGCCTGCCGGATCTCGCCGCTTTTTTCGGTCCTGGACCAAAACCGCCGCCTGCAGCGGCTCTCCCCGGACGAGATCAAGAAGAGCTGGCTCGATTTCGTGAGACTAAAGCGGCTCGAAGAAGAGGAGACCGGGACCGCGTGCTGGGAGCTGGCCCAGGAGCTCAAGCCGCTTTTCCAGGGCTATCCGGAGTTCCACGAGGTTTACCAGGAGCTCCTCGAGCAGGTGCGGGAAAACGAGCGGGAGGAGATCTACAATCTGCTGGAACGGCTGGACGAACTCCGCCAACAGGAGGAGCCCCCGATTGCAGAGGTGAAGCAGCTTGTGGCCCAGATGCGCAGGCTGACGCTCCATCTCCCTGCCGGCGAGGCCGCCGAGTTGAGAAAGGCTGCCGAGGGCACCCTGACCCAGCTGACGGCAGCCGACGCCGAGGACCTGGGCGACCTGGAGACGGCACTCAGACTGGGCAACGCCGCAACCGCTGCCCGCATCAAGGCGTATTTCGGCGAGCCCTGGTACCAGCCCATGGTAGCGTCGATAGAAGAAAAAGTGGCCACAGCCTTCCATATTGAAGCCACCCCGATCGATTTCAGTTTCGCGCCGGAGTTGGTCGTCGACCTCTCCACGCGCAACCCGGACCTCGGGTTGTGCCGCATGGGTTCCTCCGAGCACCACCTGGTATTGCGCGAAGCGGAGGACACCCTCATCGTGGTAGACCTGCGCCGCCAGGCCGCCACCAGGTACCGTTCCGAGAACTTCAAAGATCTGGAGCTCATGGACGTCCTGCCGGACCGGGACCTTTTTCTCCTTATCAACGTCAAGAACAAGGTAAGCGTCTGGCGCACCCTGCTCTGTGGGGAGCAAAGCCGTTTCACGGCGCAGTTCGAGATAAACGAGAACTTTTTCTACGGGGCGGGGGCGTGTTTCATGGGGCTCTTCATGTCGAGCGTCAAGGACAACGTCTACTTCGCCTTCATACAAGAGGGGGAGCGCTTTCGTGGGGTGAAAATGAGCCTCGACCTGGAGAGCACCGTGATCGGGGCCTGCGAGTACGGTTCCGAGTCCTGCGCCGTGCATCGGCTCTCCAACCAACCCGATCGTTTCCTGGTGATGACCGAACACCTCTCGACCGTCCTCGAGGGGAACTTCACCACCTCCAGGGGGCAGGGTTGGACCGGGGTGAATTTTCTGGTCGAGCCCTTTGGTATCGATCGGCTGCACAGCCTGATCTACGCGAGGGGGGATGGCATCGTGAACGTGCTCAACACCAAGCTGCGTGCCATCAAGCAGCATCTGAACGCGGAGAGCGTGTGGCATTTCACCATGCCGGACCTCGCCCACATCTGCACCGAGACCCAGACCATGCTGCTCGACGTAGGCGGAGTGAAAATCCTCTACAACATGGTTACCAACAAGTTCAGCCAGAAGTTTTCGGCAAGCCGCCTGTGGTTCACCGCCACTCCGAGGAGATCGTACTTCTGGGAGTTCGACGACACCAAGAGTGCCCTGAGGATCAAGGACGTGAGCCGGGAGCTTGAGAACCTCCTGGAATGGCGGACCCTGCTGCCCAAGAATTCCACCGAGGAGGACGCCGCGCTTTTCGTGCACCAGTTGGAGGACCTGGAATATTTCACCGTAGTGAAGCCAGCCGGGCCAGAGCGGCTCGCAGAGGAAGCGGCAAGCTCAGCCGGCGGCAACCTAGCGCAGCCAAGCGCAGAACAGACCGAGGAGGGAGAGCATGAGCGAGGAGAAGAATAACTGTCCGGAATTTTTTCAAGCTGTGCTGGAGAACACGGCATGGGGGCTGATTCGTCTTGCCACCGACGATCAAGGGGAGAAGCACCTCATGACCCGCGAGGCAAACGGCCTGAAGCACCTGCGGATACTCAACAGCGCCAAAGAGGTCGAATTTCAGGTATCGGCCAAGAGTATCGACGGCTTGGGCTGGGAGATGGTGTTGGCGTGTCTGCACAAGATCAGCATCGAGAAGTTGAAGAAACTGCACAAGACCCCACTGCGGCGCACCCTGCAGGCTGTGTGATCAGGAGACAGACCAAGGAACGCTAAATGGGAGGACGCGGGATGAGCGCAGATACGGACCAGTTTTACGAGGCGATGGCGATGCACCTGGTGCAGGTTGCTACCGACAACTTTGAAGAGAAAGATATAGGGCTGATGGTACAGGGGGATCTGATTCATCTGGAGTTTCGGGCACTCGATGGAGAATTACTTCTCAAGGTAGTGGGCAAGGACAGCGAGGAGGTGGCCAACCAGTTACTCTTGGCCTGTTTTCACAACCTAAGCATCGAGCACCTGGGAGCCCTCCATCTAAAGCCCCTCAACAGCAGCCTGCAGTCCCAGACCGGAAAGAAGTAGCCGTCCTCCCGAAGCACCGTCGCCAGAAAGCTGCGGTGCTTCGGGAATCCCGGATCAAGGACATGAGGCATGCCAAAAACCTGAAGAAACAGCTCCACGAAGCGCTGCAGCAGCCCCAACGTCCTCCCCTTTGCGAAGGGGAGACAGAAGGGATTTAGCCATGCTCCGCCTCACATAAAAAATCAGAAGGAAAACAGTCTCTGAAAGAACCTCTTCACCTGCCCCGTAAAACTCCGGTCCACCTTGCGCTGCATCCCCGAGATATCGACCGATTCCGCCAGCGCATCCCGGTATTCCCCTTCGCTTAGCACCCCACGCTGTTTCAAGAGAAAGAGAATCTGGTTCGAGCGTTTCAGCACCCGGTCCATGTGTCGGTAAGGGTTGTACGCCTTCTGAGGCCCGGGAAGCATGGCAGCCAGAAACGAGCATTCTCTCGGCGTGAGTTCCTGCGCCGGCTTATCGAAATAGTAGCGCGCCCCGTGCCCCACGCCGTAGACCATCGGTCCCAGCTCAACGATATTCAGGTAGAGCTCCAGGATCCGACCCTTGGTGAGCGTCTGCTCCATCCGCTTGGCGAGGTAGAGCTCCTCGATCTTACGAGTAAGCGTCTTCTTGCGGGAGAGGAAAAGATTCTTCGCCGTCTGCTGCGTGATCGTCGAGGCGCCGCGGGCGAAGCGTTTCTTTTCCAGATCGTAGCGGATGGCCTCCTTGATGGCCTTAACATCCACCCCGCCGTGCTCGTAGAAGTTGGCGTCCTCCGCGACGATGACCGCCCACTCCATCTCAGCAGGAATGCGTTCCGCAGAAACCCAGCGAGGGTTATCCGGTCCGACCACAAATGGGTGCACCTTCCCCTTCCAGTCCTTGACCTCGATAGACATGCTGGCAGACCGGTCCGCGAGCTTCGCGACCGACGGCAGCCTGTAAAGACTGACCCCGATCCACCCGGCATAGAGCAACACAAGCAGAACCATCAGCGCTGCAAGTAATTTTAGAATTCGCAAATGAGTTTACCTCGAAAGATTGTGCCCACATCAGTATCAGAGAATCATAGTATTGACTGAGCCCGTACCAGAAGCATATATCTGAAATCCGACATTTCCAGCTTCACAGTTACAGCCTGCCGAACGCCTCACAATTGAGAGCCTAACCCGCGACACCACCGAGCGGTCACGAAGATATTTTTAATTTACAAACAATAAACATTCGCATATATTTCCGAATGATCGTCATCTTCACGGCTGCGACGATTCGGAACAGAAGAGCCCGGCACGGGAGCAGAGAAGAAAAGCATATAATATTAGATGCCTCAAAAGCATCTAATACTATAAACAAGCATCTACTATTAGATGCCGGCATATAATATTAGATGCTTGTTTCTTCTGCATAATTACATGTTGGCCAGGAGGACTTGTGAAAATACTAAGTGCAGTGACGGAATCGGAAGTGTGGGATCACTGGAAAGCAGTAGAAAACTTTAGTCATGATGATTTCCGCAGTGACATCAGGGAACCCCTTCCAGATGATGTCAATTGGCACCTTGCCGAAATTGAACCTCAAGATCTTGATAGACTCTTTATCATTTCATCGAGTGATTGGACGGATATCTCGGGAGGAACCTTTCGCGTTCTGGATGTGGCTTCCAGGCTGAATCTTGCATCAGAAGACGAAAATACGCTAAGGATAGCAAATGACATTAAGGGTAAAATTACATTTTTCCAATGTGGTGGAGATCTAGATACTAAGCTTATAGCAGTTACAAATAGCACTGATAGTGTGATCACTTTTATAGAGGGAAATCGCCGTTCAGTCGTTTTTGCTGTTAATCAAATGCTTGTCGGGCAAATCATCTATATTGGAATTTCCCCTCAAATAAAAAATTATAAGTGGGTTGTAGCGTCATTCAGGTAGGTTCTGGTGGAACCTTGTTAAAGCAACTTAAGTACCTGCACTTTGCTAAATAAGCTTAGCAGTGTTTCCGATGTTCCGATGACCAATGAATGTGACAAGAGGAAGATATTATGGACTTCACTGCTGCCTACACCGCGTTAAAATTTGCTAAGGACGCTCTTAAGTTCACTCTGGAGCAAAAAATAGATGATAAGGTTCATACACAGGTTTCAGAGGCAATGGAAAAAATTGGAAAGGTTCAGGATGAACTTTTCCTTGTTCGTGAAGAACTTCTAAAGCTCCAAGAAGATAACCATACCCTGAAAGCGTTACTTCGCGAAAAGGAGAGTTGGGAAAAACAGATAGAAGAGGTTTATCTCTATACAACATCTGCAGGAGATCACTTATATAGATTTAAGGGGTTGCCTGAAAGATTTGCCTGTCCTGTCTGTTACGTCAAGAAGGAACTGTACATTCTCCAGTGGAATGATAAGCCTTACAAATATGAGTGTAAAGCCTGCAAAAGCGAGTTCAGGGCTCAGGACTACCCTGACACTGGAATTTTAGTTTCTGATTACGACCCGCTTTCTCGATATTAACTGTTATGGTAGAAAGGGGACAGGCTATAGCGGACTCCGCAGATTGAAGAAGTCGGTGGTTGCGATTGAGAGGTGAGCTTGGCGTTGGCCACGAAGGGAGAGCTAAATGGTGGAGAATATGAGACCTCTGGGGATGGAGCAATGGTACTTCAGGCACGTGGAGGTGACTTCAAAAAGTTTTCACTCGGGCATTGATGGAACTAGAAAAATTGAAAAATTCAATTGCATCGTTGCATTCCCGTCTACAAAGCATCATACGGAAACTATCAGAAATTACCTGAATTGGTATCACAGTATAAATACTGATACTAATGACTACCATGTGCTGAGCCTTCTTTCCGATACCTCTTGGTGCGCCGAAGCATTAGCCGTCTTTTATTTCAGAGAACAAGAAAACAAGCCGTACCTTGAGGCTGCAACTGATCCGTACAAAGTGGTACTTGGCCCAATGCCAAACTCACCAAAATTAGCAAACGAAATAATGGCTATATGGGTCAATGCTGAGGAAACGGTTCGCCTTCAAACGGAACGGTCTGTGGCAATTTACCTCAGAGATACTATCAGACAAGGAAACAAAATTAGCGTAGAAACAGCAAGCAGATTAATCAATGAGCATTTTGGTTCCCAGTACAGACTCGACAGCAATGTATTACACGAGTTTTCCAGACTTGGCGGGAAGTACACCAAGAAATATCTAAGACTTTAGATGCTCATAGCACGTTTTCAAAGACGGGATGAGGGGACGTAGGTAACATATGTAACATATTAATGTAGAGGCGGTGCGCACGGGAGGATTTATGCCTCGTCAACCTCGCTTGGATGTTCCAGGGCTACTTCATCACGTAATGGCGCGCGGTATAGAAGGCCGTGAGATCTTCCGGTTGAACAAGGAGCGGGATGAGTTCCTTGAACGGTTGGCAGACATGGTGAATGAAAAGGGTGGACCGGACTTGTATGCCTGGGCTCTGATGTCCAACCACTTCCATCTTTTGTTACGTCCTGCTGAGACCCACTTGGCAACTCTGATGCAACGATTGATGACGGCCCACGCCCTCAACTTCAACAAGAGGCATAAAAGGACCGGACACCTTTTCCAAAACAGTGAGTCTCAGGGGGACGCCCCTGTAATACTGTAATTCTCGAACGAAGCACTGCGTGCGGAGTATCAAAATCACATTTCGTTTCAACCTATTCGGCAGAATTACAGGATTACAGGGGCGTCCCGCTGTTAGTCCTGAGATGGACGAAAGCTGAGGGCGTAAGCTCCCCCAGAAGATAGACACTTGAAAAGTAGAGCTTTCTGGCATTATTTAACGCCAGGAGGTTTTACATGAAGAAGTCACGCTTCACTGAGACGCAGATCGTCTCGATTCTCAAGGAGGCCGAC
>NZ_BLXX01000024.1 GCF_014193515.1 Geomonas silvestris
TATGCCGGGCGACAACGTCTCCGTGACCGTCAACCTGATCACCCCGATCGCCATGGACGAAGGTCTGCGCTTCGCAATCCGCGAAGGCGGCCGTACCGTCGGCGCCGGCGTGGTTGCCTCCATCATCGAGTAAGTAGTAGCAAATACTCACGGTTTTCCAGCATGAAAATCTCGGCAGCGCCGTCTGACGGCGGCGCTGCCGGGTCGACGCCGGTAAACTGCAAAACTGATTCATCACGAGGAAGAGATGCCTAGTCAGAAAATTAGAATCCGTTTGAAAGCATACGACCACAAACTGCTCGACACCTCCGTAGGCGAGATCGTTGATACCGCCAAGAGGACTGGTGCACGCGTTGCCGGGCCGATCCCGCTGCCGACCGTCATCAACAAGTACTGCGTGCTTCGTGGACCCCACGTTGACAAGAAGTCGCGCGAGCAGTTTGAGATCAGGACCCACAAACGCCTGATCGACATCCTCGAGCCGACCCAGCAGACCGTGGACGCGCTGATGAAACTCGACCTCTCCGCCGGTGTGGACGTCGAGATCAAGCTTTAATACTTAAGGATAGGATCAACCATGAATAAGGGACTGATTGGTAAAAAGCTGGGCATGACCCAGATATTCGCCGAAGACGGACGTCGCATCCCCGTCACGGTGGTAGAGGCCGGCCCCTGCGTCGTGCTTCAGAAAAAGACCGTAGCCAAGGATGGCTATTCCGCAATCCAGGTGGGTTTCGGCTCCAAGGACGCCTCCCGCGCCAACCAGGCACAGGTCGGGCACTGCAAGGCTGCCGGCGCGGGCGTGTTCTCCTTCTACCGCGAAATGCGCATGGATAACACCGACGCCTACAACGTGGGTGACGTGATCGATACCACCGTGTTCGCCGAAGGCGACCTGGTCGACGTAACCGGCACCTCCATCGGTAAGGGCTTCGCCGGCGTCATCAAGCGCTGGGGCTTCAAGGGCGGCCGTGCTTCCCACGGTTCGCGCTTCCACCGCGCTCCGGGTTCCATCGGCTGCTCGGCGACCCCGTCCAGGGTCTTCAAGAACAAGAAGATGCCGGGGCAGCTCGGCAACGAGAAAGTGACCGTGCAGCGCCTCAAAGTGGTGCGCGTGGACGCTTCGGAAAATCTGATTCTGCTCGGTGGAGCGATCCCCGGCTCGGCTAACGGCGTGGTCCTGATCAAGGACTCCGTCAAGGCCAAGAAATAACGGGGGCTGGAGATAGCTATGGCTAAGTTAGATATATTCGACATCAAGAAAGCAAAGGTCGGTGAGATCGAGCTTGACGACGCGGTGTTCAATACCGACGTTCGCGAGTACCTGATCCACGAGGCCGTGAAGATCCAGCTCGCCAACCGTCGTCAGGGGACCGTAGCGGTCAAGAACCGCTCCCTGGTCTCCGGCTCCGGCAAAAAGCCCTTCAAGCAGAAGGGTACCGGCCAGGCCCGTCAGGGCTGCAAGCGCGCCCCGCAGTACCCGGGCGGCGGGGTCGCCTTCGGCCCGCAGCCGAAGGTGTACAGTCTCGCCATGAACAAGAAGGCGAGGAAGGCCGCTCTCAGAAGCGCGCTCTCCATGCTCTACAAGAAGGACGCCATCACGGTTCTCAACTCCTTCGAACTGCCTGCAATAAAAACTAAGTCTTTTGTCGAGGTTCTCAATGCGTTTAATCTTGACAAAACCTTAGTAATCACAGATACTGCGAATCTTACTTTGGAGCTTTCCGCCCGTAACGTAAAAAACGTTAAGGTTCTGGGCCCCGAAGGTCTCAATATTTTCGACATTATGAAGTTTCAGAACGTCGTCTTCACTGAGGCAGCCGTTCGCAGGGTCGAAGGAGTGTTACAGTCATGAATATCTATGACGTCATCAAGAAGCCGCTGATTACCGAGAAGACGACCGTTGAGAAAGACGACAAGAACGTCGTTGCCTTCGTGGTGAACAAAGCAGCCAATAAGATAGAGATCAAGGCCGCCGTCGAGCAGCTCTTCAACGCCAAGGTCGCCGAGGTTAACACGGTGAATGTGGCTGGCAAGACCAAGCGCACCGCCCACGGCGTCGGCAAACGCTCCAACTGGAAGAAAGCCTACGTGACCCTCCAGGAGGGTTCCAACGTCGACTTCTTCGAAGCATAAAATTTTCACGGGGATTTAGATAATGGCTATCAAAACGTATAAACCTACCTCTCCGGGGAGAAGGGCTCAGACCTGTTCTGCCTTTGACGAGATCACGGCGTGCAAGCCGGAAAAGTCGCTCCTTGAGAACCTCAAGAAATCCGGCGGCAGGAACGCAAACGGGCGCGTCACCTCCCGTAACGTAGGCGGCGGGCACAAGCAGAAGTACCGGATCATCGACTTCCGTCGCGACAAGCTCGACATCCCGGCCAAGGTCGCGACCATCGAGTACGACCCGTGCAGGAGCGCACGCATCGCGCTTTTGAACTACGTGGACGGCGAGAAGCGTTACATCCTGGCTCCGCTGGGTCTCAAGGTGGGCGATACCGTTATCTCCAGTGTGCAGGCCGACATCAAGCCGGGCAACACGCTCCCCATCAAGGCGATCCCGCTGGGTACCATCATCCACAACATCGAGCTGAAGATCGGCAAGGGGGCCCAGTTGGCCCGCTCCGCCGGCACCTTCGCTCAGCTCATGGCCAAGGAAGGCAAGTATGCCCAGGTGAAGCTCCCCTCCTCCGAGGTGCGCATGATCCTGATGGACTGCAAGGCCACCATAGGCCAAGTGGGCAATATCGATCACGAGAACGTCTCCATCGGTAAGGCCGGCCGCTCGCGCTGGTTGGGGATCCGCCCGCACGTCCGCGGCGTCGCCATGAACCCGGTCGACCACCCGCACGGCGGTGGCGAGGGTCGTACCTCCGGTGGTCGTCATCCGGTTACCCCGTGGGGTATCCCGACCAAGGGCTACAAGACCCGCACCAACAAGCGGTCCACGGCCTTCATCGTGAAGAAACGCAGCAAATAAATCATCTGGATAGAGGATTTTAAGAGATGGCAAGATCTATTAAGAAGGGACCCTTTGTCGACGCGCACCTGGAAGCAAAGGCCCAGGCAGAACTGGCCGGCAAGAAGGGTGTGATTAAGACCTGGTCGCGTCGTTCGACCATCATCCCGGACTTCATCGGGCTCACCTTCGCGGTGCACAACGGCAAGAAATTCATTCCGGTGTTCGTCACGGAGAACATGGTCGGCCACAAGATGGGCGAGTTCGCACCCACCAGAACCTTCTACGGTCACGCTGCTGATAAGAAAAGCAAGCTGAAGAAGAAGTAAGGTCTAAAGGAGTTTTTTCAATGGAATCATCAGCTAAATTATCCTCTGTCCGCCTTTCCCCCAGGAAGACTCGCCTGGTCGTGGACATGGTGCGTGGCAAAGGCATACAGACCGCGCTCAACACCCTGCGCTTCTCCCCGCAGCCTTCGGCGAAACTGATCGCCAAGCTGCTCAGCTCGGCCGTTGCCAACGCCGAGCAGAAGGGGGTCTCCGACGTGGACAAGCTCTACGTGAAGACCATCTTCGTTGACGGCGGCGCAGTGCTGAAGCGCTTCACCCCCCGCGCCATGGGCCGGGCCAGCAAGATCAGAAAACCGACGAGCCACATCACCGTGGTCCTTGCGGAAAAGAAATAAGCTAACACCTCGGAGGTGATGTTTTGGGTCAGAAAGTTAATCCTATAGGGTTCAGGCTGGGAGTTGTCAAAACCTGGGACTCCAAATGGTACGCGGAAAAAGACTTCTCTAAGCTGCTTCACGAAGACCTGAAGCTGCGCAGCTTCCTCAAGAAGAGGCTGTACAATTCCGGCGTCTCCAAGATCGAGATCGAGCGCGCGGCTGGCAAGGCGAAGATCAACATCTTCACCGCCCGTCCGGGCCTGATCATCGGCAAGAAGGGCTCCGAGGTCGAGACCCTAAAGAAGGAGCTGGCCAAGCTCACCGACAAAGAGGTCTACCTTAACATACAGGAAGTCCGCAAGCCGGAATTGGACGCCCAGCTGGTGGCTGAAAACGTCGCTCTGCAGCTCGAGCGCCGCATCGCCTTCCGCCGCGCTATGAAGAAGAGCGTGACCTCCACCCTGAAGTTCGGCGCCAAGGGGATCAAGATCACCTGCTCCGGCCGTCTGGGTGGTGCGGAGATGTCCCGCACCGAGTGGTACCGCGAAGGGCGCGTGCCCCTGCACACGCTGCGTGCGGACATCGACTACGGCTTCGCCGAGGCGAAGACCACCTACGGTATCATCGGCGTGAAAGTGCTCCTCTTCAAGGGTGAAGTACTTGCCTCCGCTAAAAAATAGAGTTAGGAGTTTTTCGCGATGTTAATGCCCAAGAGAGTTAAGCATAGAAAACAGATGAAAGGGCGCATGACCGGGACCCCGCAGCGCGGCGTGTCGCTCGCCTTCGGCGAGTTTGGTCTGCAGGCAACCGAATGCGGCTGGCTAGATTCCCGCCAGATCGAGGCGGCCCGTATCGCCATGAACCGCTATATCAAGAGGGGTGGCAAGGTCTGGATCCGCATCTTCCCGGACAAGCCGCTGACCGCAAAACCGGCTGAGACCCGTATGGGTAAGGGAAAAGGTTCGCCGGACTCCTGGGTTTGCGTCATCAAGCCCGGCCGCGTCCTGTACGAGATGGAAGGTGTCACCGAGGAAGTCGCTCGCGAGGCATTCCGTCTGGCGTCGCACAAGCTTCCCGTAGCCACCAAATTCATTACGAGGGCTGAAAACAATGAAGGCTAGTGAACTTAAAAACGCGACGGTTGCCGAACTGCAGACCAAGAGCGCCGAACTCACCAAGGAACTTTTCAACGTGAGGTTTCAGCTGCACACCGGGCGCCTGGAGAACACCTCCAAAATGTCCACCATCAAGAAGGACATCGCCAGGGTGCAGACCGTACTCAGTGAGAAGAGAGGGTAAGTGATAGATATGAGCGAAAGAGGCAATCGTAAAACCCAGATCGGCATCGTGGTGAGCGACAAGATGGAGAAGACTGCCGTAGTGAAGGTCGACCGTCTCGTGAAACACCCCGTCTACAATAAGTACATCAAGCGCTCGGCCAAGTACAAGGCCCACGACGAAGAGAACGTTGCCAAGATCGGCGACCGGGTGCTCATCGTTGAAACCCGTCCGCTCTCCAAGGACAAGCGCTGGAAGATCAGACAAATTATCGAGTCCAGGGCCTAGTAAGGGTCTCGGGGGCTGGGAGTTAAACAATGATTCAGATGCAGACACTATTGGACGTGGCGGACAACTCCGGCGCGAAGAAACTCTTTTGCATTAAGGTGCTCGGCGGTTCCAAGCGCCGCTACGCCGGGATCGGCGACATCATCGTCGCCTCGGTGAAGGAAGCCATCCCGAACTCCAAGGTGAAAAAGGGTGACGTTGTGAAGGCAGTCGTGGTACGTACCGCCAAGGCGGTAGGTCGCCCGGACGGCTCCTACATCCGCTTCGACACCAATTCGGGTGTGGTCATCAACGCCGCCCAGGAGCCGGTCGGTACCCGTATCTTCGGACCGGTCGCCAGGGAACTTCGCGCGAAGAAGTTCATGAAAATCATATCCCTCGCTCCTGAGGTACTTTAATCATTTTTCGTGGAGAAAAACCATGCTGGGCAAAAAGTTACACGTAAAAAAGAATGACACCGTTATGGTCATCACGGGCAAGGACAAGACGAAGACCGGCAAGGTCCTGTCGCTGGTCCCGAAGAAGGACGGCGTGCTCATCGAAGGGATCAACATCGTGAAGCGCCACACCAAGGCCCGCGGGTCCGAGCAGGGCGGCATCCTGGAGAAAGAGGCCCCGGTGCACATCTCGAACGTCGCGCTT
This sequence comes from Geomonas silvestris, assembly GCF_014193515.1. Classification (GTDB taxonomy): domain Bacteria; phylum Desulfobacterota; class Desulfuromonadia; order Geobacterales; family Geobacteraceae; genus Geomonas; species Geomonas silvestris. The sequence goes on from NZ_BLXX01000024.1 coordinate 5,838, forward strand.
TACTGCGCGAAGTGCAACAAGCCGGTCAGGACCAGGATCACTGTCCTGGAAGACGGTAAGAAGGCGCGCTGCTGTGTCAAATGCGGCGAGTCCTTTGATAAATAGATTGGAGGATTGAATGGCACGGCTAGCTGAGCTTTACAATAAAGAGATGGTTACACAGTTGATGAAGGACCATAACTACAAAAACGTTATGGAAGTTCCCAAGATCACCAAGGTGGTCCTGAACATGGGACTCGGCGAGGCGATCCAGAACGTGAAGATCCTCGACTCCGCAGTGGAGGAGATGGCCGCTATCGCCGGGCAGAAACCGGTGATCACCAAGGCCAAGAAGTCCATCGCGAGCTTCAAGCTGCGTCAGGGGATGCCGATCGGCGTGTCCGTAACGCTGCGCCGCGAGAAGATGTACGAATTCCTCGACCGCCTGGTGGCGGTGGCCCTGCCGCGCGTGCGCGACTTCAAAGGGATCTCCGGCAAAGGGTTCGACGGCAAGGGCAACTACTCCATGGGCATCAAGGAGCAGATGATCTTCCCGGAGATCGAGTACGACAAGGTCGACAAGGTCAAGGGGATGAACATCACCATCGTGACGACTGCAAAGACCGACGCAGAAGGTAAGGCACTCTTGAAGCTCATGGGCCTGCCGTTCAGGAACTAATCAAGTTTTGGAGGAATCCCGTGGCTAAGACATCGATGATCATAAAGGCTCAGAGAGGCAACAAGTTCAAGGTACGCGAGCGCAATCGCTGCCCCCTGTGCGGTCGCCCCAGAGCTTACTACCGGAAATTTGACATGTGCAGGATCTGTCTGAGGAAGCTCGCTAACTCCGGCCAGATTCCGGGCGTGATAAAATCCAGCTGGTAATATACCGATTCAGGTAATAAGGAGTAGTTTGTATGTGCATGACAGATCCAATCGCCGACATGCTGACCCGTATCAGGAATGCCGGTATGGCAAAACATCAGAAAGTAGACATCCCGTCGTCGAACCTGAAAGTGAGCCTCGCTACCGTTTTGCGTAACGAAGGGTTCATCAAAAACTTCAAGGTGATCGCCGATAGCAAACAGGGGATTCTGCGCGTCTACCTCAAGTTCATCGATGAGAAGGAACCGGTCATCAATGAGATCAAGAGGGTAAGCAAGCCGGGCGGCCGGGTCTACGTCAACTCCGACAAGATCAAGCAGGTGAAAAACGGACTGGGTGTCGCGATCCTGTCGACCTCCAAGGGCCTGGTCACCGACAAGACCGCTCGCGAGCTCAATATCGGCGGCGAGGTCCTCTGCACGGTCTGGTAGTCATTTCGCTTTAAGGAGCTTTGCATGTCTAGAATAGGAAAACTTCCCATCGCGATCCCTGCGGGGGTGAAAGTCATATACAACGCCCCGGAGATCACGGTGCAGGGCCCGAAAGGGTCTCTTACCCGCTCCATGATGGGCGGTGTCGCGATTTCGGTCGACGACAAGGCGGTAACGGTGACTCGCAACGACGATTCCACCAAGTGCCGCTCCGCACACGGGATTTCCCGCACCCTGATCAACAACATGGTGATCGGCGTTTCCAAAGGCTTTGAGACCGCCCTCGAGATCAACGGCGTCGGCTACCGCGCCGAGGTGAAAGGCAACGTCCTGAACCTCTCCCTGGGCTTCTCCCACCCGGTCAACTTCGAGCTGCCGGCAGGGATCACCGTCGAAGTCGACAAGATGACCAAGATGAAGGTCATCGGTATCGACAAGGAAGTGGTCGGCCAGACCGCAGCCAAGATCCGCGCCTTCCGTCCGCCCGAGCCGTACAAAGGAAAAGGCGTCAAGTACGCCGACGAGACCATCCTGAGGAAAGCCGGCAAGACTGGTAAGAAATAAACCGTAAACCATTAAGCAATACGACTAAGGAGAAGTGCCTTGAGTTCTTTAGCCCAAAAACAGGTGGCTCGTCTTAAAAGACAGACCAGGGTCAGGAAAAAAATCACCGGATCGACTGCTCGCCCGAGACTGAACGTCTTCAAGAGCGCGCGCCACATATACGCCCAGCTGATCGATGACACCACTGGTGCCACGCTCGTCGCCGCCTCCACTGTCGAGGACGCCGTCGCCGAGGGGCTGTCCTACACGGGGAACATCGAGGCTGCTACCAAGGTCGGCGCCGCGATCGCCAAGAAGGCCCTTGAGAAGGATATCACTGCGGTCGTCTTCGACCGTAACGGATTCCTCTACCACGGAAGAATCAAAGCCCTGGCTGAAGCCGCACGTGAAAACGGTCTGTCCTTCTAGGGCAGGTAAGGAGGAATAGGTTTGCTTAAGATCAACGCCAGTGAAATGAATCTTACTGATAGGGTCGTCCATATCAGCCGCGTCGCCAAGGTCGTCAAGGGTGGCCGTCGCTTCAGCTTCTCCGCCCTGGTGGTGGTGGGCGATGGCAACGGTGTCGTGGGCTACGGCCTCGGCAAGGCCAACGAGGTTCCCGAAGCGATCCGTAAAGGGGTCGAACAGGCCAAGAAGAACCTGATCAAGGTTCCCATCGTTGCCGGCCAGACCATCCCGTTTGAGATCCTGGGCCAGTTCGGTGCAGGCAAGGTCCTGATGATGCCGGCCAGCGCCGGTACCGGCGTGATCGCCGGCGGTGCTGCCCGCGCGGTCTTCGAGTCCGCCGGGGTGCACAACATCCTCGCCAAGTGCCTGGGTTCCAACAACCCGCACAACGTGGTGAAGGCTGCTTTCGCCGGTTTGGCCAAGCTGAAGACCGCCGAGGAGCTCATGGCTCGTCGCGGACTGGCTGCCGAGTAGCCCCAAGTACCATTTTAAGGAGCTGAAAATGTCAGAGTTGAAGGTTACCCTCATCAAGAGCCACATCGGTCAGCCTGAGAAGTTGAGGGGTTGTCTCTTGGGCATGGGCCTCACCAAGCGTGAGAAGACCGTGGTCCTGAAGGACACCCCGGAAATCCGCGGGATGATCGCAAAAGTTTCCCATATGGTACGCGTGGAAGAGTAATTCCCCGGGTAACTCCCTTAAAGGTGATAAACATGGAATTGAACACTATCAAGCCCGCCATCGGGGCTAACAAGAATAGAAAGCGCATCGGCAGGGGCACTGGCTCCGGCCACGGCAAGACCGCTACCAAGGGCCACAAGGGTCAGAAGGCACGCTCCGGCGGGTCGATCAAGCCGGGCTTCGAGGGCGGCCAGATGCCGATGCACAGGCGTCTCCCCAAGCGTGGCTTCACCCCGCTTACCAAGAAGGAGTACGCCCTCGTCAACCTCTGCCAGCTCGAGATCTTCGAGGCGGGTAGTGTGGTAGACGCAGAGGCACTGCTGAAAAGCGGCCTGATCTCGGACGTGTGCGACGGCATCAAGGTGCTGGCCACCGGCGAGCTGACCCGCGCGCTGACCATCAAGGCTCACAAATTCAGCGCAACCGCCCGCGAAAAAATCAGTGCGGCAGGTGGCTCCATCGAGGAGATCTAGTCTGTGATAGAAGCCTTCCAGAACATTTTCAAGATCCCGGAACTCAAAAAGAAAGTCTTGTTTTCTTTGGCCATGCTGGCCGTGTACCGTGTCGGTTGTCACATTCCGACCCCGGGTATCGACGCGCAGGCCTTGTCCCACTTTTTCAAGGCTGCCCAGGGTACCCTGCTCGGGATGTTCGACATGTTTTCTGGCGGGGCTCTCGAAAAGTTGACGGTCTTCGCGCTCGGCATCATGCCGTACATCTCCTCCTCGATTATCTTCCAGCTCCTGACCGTGGTGCTCCCGGCCGTCGAGAAGCTTTCCAAGGAAGGTGACGCAGGGCGCAAGAAGATCATCCAGTACACCCGCTACGGCACCATCGTGCTGTCGGTGGTACAGGGTTTCGGAATCTCCATCGGCCTCGAGGCGATGCGCGGACCCGCCGGCGAGTTGGTGGTTCCGAGTCCGGGCTGGGGATTCCGTTTCATGACCGTGATCACCCTGACCGCCGGCACCGCATTCATCATGTGGCTCGGCGAGCAGATGTCCGAGAAGGGGATCGGCAACGGTATCTCACTCATCATCTTCGCCGGCATCGTGGCCCGCATCCCGACCGCGCTTGGCAACAGCTTCAGGCTCATCAAGACCGGTGAGATGAACCTACTGGTCCTGGTCTTCGTAGCTGCTGTGATGTTCCTGGTGATCGCCGCGGTGGTGTTCATCGAGCGCGGCCAGCGTCGCATCCCGATCCACTACGCCAAAAGGGTGGTGGGGTTGAAGACCATGGGGGCGCAGAGTTCGCACCTGCCGCTCAAGGTGAACATGGCCGGGGTCATCCCGCCGATCTTCGCCTCCTCCATCATCATGTTCCCGGCGACGGTAGGCAACTTTATCAACGTCCCCTGGGTGCAGCAGGCTTCCAAGAAGCTGACGCCGGGCAACTGGCTCTACGAGATATTTTTTGTTGCCTTCATCGTCTTTTTCTGTTATTTCTACACGGCTGTGACATTCAACCCGGTTGATGTCGCCGATAACGTGAAGAAGCAGGGTGGCTACGTGCCGGGCATCCGGCCGGGCAAAGAGACCTCGGACTTCCTTGACTCGGTGCTGACCAAGCTGACCTTTGCTGGTGCCATCTACATCTCGGTCATCTGTGTACTCCCCTCGATACTGATCGGAAAGTTCAACCTTCCCTTCTACTTCGGCGGTACCTCGCTGCTGATCGCCGTGGGCGTCGGCATGGATACCCTCTCCCAGATCGAGGCGCACCTGATCACCCGCAGCTACGAGGGCTTCATGAAGGGCGTGCGGATCCAGGGTCGCAAATAGGAATCGACATGAATCTGATCCTACTCGGGCCTCCGGGAGTTGGTAAGGGGACCCAGGCAAAACTGTTAATAGACAGGTTCGGCATCCCGCAGATATCCACTGGTGATATTCTGCGGGCTGCTGTTAAGGACCTTACCCCGATGGGGGTGAAGGCCAAGGGTTTCATGGATAGCGGTGCCCTGGTTCCCGACGAGGTCGTCATCGGCATCGTTGAAGAGCGTCTAGCCCAGGCTGACTGCGTTCCCGGGTTCGTTCTGGACGGGTTCCCGCGCACTGTTGGTCAGGCAGACGCTCTCAAGGGTGTGCTTTCCCGGATGGGGCGCGGCATCGACCACGTGGTGTCCCTCTCGGTCGACCAGAAGGAGCTCTTGACGCGCCTTACCGGCCGCCGCGCCTGTGCCAAGTGCGGCGCAGTGTACCACGTCGAGTTTGCGCCTTCCAAGGTGTCGGGCGTCTGCGATGCCTGCTCGGGCGAGCTGTACCAGCGCGAGGACGACAAGGAAGCTACCATTCTGAACCGCCTTAAGGTCTACGACGAGCAGACCGCTCCGCTCATCTCCTACTATCAGGAGTGCGGGCTTTTGCGCTCGGTCGACGGCCTCGGCACGGTGGATGGGGTTCAGTCTGCGATCCTCTCCCAGATTCAGGGCTAAGGCGTGATCGTACTCAAGTCGCCCGCCGAGATCCAGAAGATGGCAGCTGCCAGCAGAATGGTTGCCGAGATCCTCGCCGGCCTTAAAGAGATGGTCGCACCGGGTGTCACGCTCCTCGAGCTGGACGCCTTTGCCGAGCAGGAAACGCTGAAGCGGAAGGCGAAGCCGGCCTTCAAGGGTTACAGCGGCTTTCCTTATTCGCTTTGCTGCTCGGTGAACGAGCAGGTGGTTCACGGGATGCCTTCCGGCCGGGTACTTAAATCCGGCGATATCGTGAGCCTCGATTTCGGCGTGGTCTACGGCGGCTTTTACGGTGACGCAGCCATCACCGTCGCGGTTGGTGAGGTCTCGCCCCAGGTGGCCAAGCTGGTCAAGGTCACCGAGGAGTCGCTCTACAAGGGGATCGAGATGGCCGACACCGAGCACCGGCTTTCGGACGTCTCCCATGCGGTCCAAGCTCACGTCGAGAAATACGGTTTCTCCGTGGTGCGCGACTTCGTGGGGCACGGCATCGGCAAGGAGCTGCACGAGGGGCCGCAGATCCCTAACTTCGGCGCTCCCGGCAAGGGGCCCAAGCTCAAGGTGGGCATGGTGCTTGCCATCGAGCCGATGATCAACGAGAAGGGTTTCGATGTAAAGGTTTTGCAGGACGGCTGGACAGCGGTTACCTGTGACGGCGGGCTTTCGGCCCACTTCGAGCACACGGTGGCCATCACGGACAACGGCCCGCTGATACTTTCACGATTATAAGAACGGCACTACGTTTTGAGAGGAAGTGAACTATGAAGGTTCGTGCATCGGTGAAGAAGATCTGTGTGAAGTGCAAGATTGTTAAGCGTAAAGGGATCGTGCGTGTAATCTGCGACATTCCCAAGCATTCCCAGAGACAGGGTTAAGAGCAACTATTAGGAGGAGCGGGCATTGGCACGTATCGCAGGGGTAGACCTACCCAAAAATAAAAGAATCGAGATCGCGCTTACCTACATTTACGGTATCGGCAGGTCTCTTTCCCAGGAAATCCTGAAAGCAACCGGTGTTGACATGAACACCCGTTGCGACAACCTGACCGAGGCGGAAGTCTCCAAAATCAGGGAGTACATCGACAAGAATGTCAAGGTTGAGGGCGACCTGCGCCGCGACATTTCCATGAGCATCAAGCGTCTGATGGATCTCGGCTGCTACCGCGGTCTCCGTCACAGGAAAGGTCTGCCCTGCCGCGGTCAGCGCACCAAGACCAACGCACGCACCAGGAAAGGGCCGGCTCGTACGGTCGCTGGCAAGAAGAAATAATCTGGAGGGATAATGGCGAGCCCGGCTAAGAAGGTCGTAAAGAAGAAAAAAGAGAAAAAGAATATCCCCACTGGGGTGGCGCACATCCAGGCTACCTTCAACAATACCATGATCACCATCACCGACCCGGTCGGTAACGTGGTCGCCTGGTGCACCTCCGGTGCCAAGGGCTTCAAGGGTTCCCGCAAGAGCACCCCGTTTGCAGCCCAGATGGCTGCCGAGGATGCGGCGAAGAAGGCCCAGGAGCATGGCATGCGCACCATCGAGGTGTACGTGAAAGGCCCCGGCTCCGGCCGCGAGTCCGCACTGCGCGCCCTGCAGGCTGCCGGCTTCGCCGTCAGCTTCATCCGCGACGTCACGCCGATTCCGCACAACGGTTGCCGTCCCCCGAAGAGAAGAAGAGTCTAGTCCGAAGCACTTTCGGAACTAGAGTTACGGAACTATCAGTTAGGATTCAAGGAGGTCTTCATTGGCTAGGTATACAGGACCCTCATGCAGGCTGTGCAGGCGGGAAGGCACGGAACTTTTTCTTAAAGGCGAGCGTTGCTACACTGACAAGTGTGCCATTAAGAGAAGGAGCTACCCGCCGGGCCAGCATGGTCAGGGTCGCGTAAAAGTTTCTGATTACGGCGTTCAGTTGCGTGAAAAACAGAAGGTGCGTCGCATCTACGGCATCCTGGAGAACCAGTTCCGCGGTTACTTCGAGTCCGCGGACCGGATGAAGGGTGTGACCGGCGAGAATCTGCTGTTCCTCCTCGAGCGCAGGCTCGACAACGTCATCTACCGTCTCGGCTTCGCCGCTTCCCGTACGGAAGCCCGTCAGCTGGTGCGCCACAGCCACTTCACCCTGAACGGGCGGAAAGCAAACATCCCGTCCATCCAGGTGAAGGCCGGCGACGTGCTGCAGCTGCGTGAGAAGAGCCGCAAGGTCGCAAGCATCACCGAATCTCTCGAGGCAGTAGTTCGCAGGGGTATTCCGCAGTGGCTGGAGTTGGAGAAGGATGCCTTCAAAGGCACCGTTAAGGCCATGCCGGTACGCGAAGACATCACCATGCCGATTCAGGAGCAGTTGATCGTCGAGCTCTACTCCAAGTAAAGGCTGAACTACAACCTGTACAGGGGGATCTAAATGTATAAAAACTGGCGCGATCTGATCAGGCCGAAGAAGCTTCAGGTTGAGACAGAATCGCTCACTAATACATACGGTAAGTTCTACGCCGAGCCCTTTGAAAGGGGGTTCGGCACCACCCTCGGCACCGGACTGCGCCGGGTTCTCCTCTCCAGCCTCCAGGGTGCCGCCATCGTCTCGGTGAAGGCCAAGGGGGTGCTGCACGAGTTCTCAGCGGTTCCCGGCGTCACCGAGGACATGACCGATATCATCCTGAACCTCAAGGGGGTGCGTCTCAAGGTCCACGGGAACGAGGCCAGGATGATCCGCATCGTCCAGAAGGGCGAAGGGGTGGTGAAGGCGAAGGACATCCTCACCGACAACAACGTTGAGATCCTGAACCCCGAACACCACATCGCGACCTGCTCCAAGGATGCGAACCTGGAAATGGACCTGATTGTCAAGGTCGGCAAAGGATACGTCCCTGCAGACCGCAACCGCGACGAGAAAGCACCGGTGGGAACCATCCCCATCGACGCGATCTTCTCGCCGGTCTACAAGGTCAACTTCACCGTCACCAACGCTCGCGTAGGACAGATCACCGACTACGACAAGCTGACCATCGAAGTCTGGACCGACGGTTCGGTGAAGCCGCAGGATTCGGTGGCTTTCGCCTCCAAGATCCTGAAAGATCAGCTTTCCATCTTCATCAACTTCGACGAGGATGTGGAGCCGCAGGAAGAGGCGGAGCCGGAGGAGGAGCGCGAGCGCTTCAACGAGAATCTCTACCGCTCGGTTGACGAGCTGGAGCTCTCGGTCCGTTCTGCCAACTGCCTGAAGAACGCTGGCATCAAGCTGATCGGCGAACTGGTCTCCAGAAGCGAAGCCGAGATGCTGAAAACCCAGAACTTCGGCCGCAAGTCGCTCAACGAGATCAAGGACATCCTGGTCGATATGGGGCTCACCCTCGGGATGAAGCTGGAAAACTTCCCCGACCCGGAGATCATGAGGCGCCTGAGAGGCGAGCAGAAAGAAGAATAGTCTCGTAAGACTTTACTTTTAGATAAAAGGAAGTGAATTGATATGCGTCACAACAGCGCGGGTAGAAGATTAGGCAGGACCACAAGCCACAGGATCGCCATGTTCAGGAACATGGTGACCTCCTTTCTCGAGCACGGAAAGATCACCACGACCGACGCCAAGGCGAAAGAGCTCCGTTCAATCGCCGAGCGTATGATCACCCTCGGTAAGAAGGGTGACCTTCACGCGACCAGGCTTGCAGCTGCCTACATCCGCGACAAGAAGGTCGTGACCAAGCTCTTCACCGAGATCGCACCGATGTACGCCGAGCGTCAGGGTGGTTACACCAGGATCATCAAGCTGGGCATCCGTCCGGGCGACAACGCACCGGTCTCCATCATCGAACTGGTGGAAGCCGAGCTGAAGCCGAAGAAAGCCGCCAAGCCGGCCGCTCCGAAGGCCGCCAAAGCCGCCAAGGCAGCTCCGGTCGTCGAGGCTGCCCCGGCAGTCGAAGAGGCTCCGGCCGAAGAGAAGACCGAAGAGTAATCTACTTTACAACCTAAAGCAGTAGCCAAAGAGGCACGGGAAACCGTGCCTCTTTGCGTATGGTCGCCATTTTTGCACTGCGCCACCCCTCGTTCGCACGCTCCCACACGGGAAGGTTGCCGGGGATGTTCCTGCGTCCGGTGTCCGGGTCCCTGGCCAGTGACCATGCCCGCCGAGCCTAGGTCCGGGCCGGGCTGGAGTCCGGGCGGGTATCCCCTGCGCGCCCGTCACCCCTTGTCATCTTTGCCTTTGCAGTAAAACCCGCACTCTGCTACTATGCCCACCCGATGAGAATCAAACGCCTCTACTGGGTTTCAAGTCCAAAGCTCATAACTCTAGGCAATTATACGCTAAAAAATAGGTAAGCTCTTTGTAGTGGCTCTATAGTGTCACCCTAGTGAGGCTAAATATGCAACTTGATCACGAAGACCATGTGGCTATTGCTAAAGAAGTCGTCACACTGCTGGCCCCCCTCCTTCTATCACATTCACCTTTCCTTCAAGGTGAGCCCCCTGTTGCCCCAGAATCATTTGCGGCGCGTCGGCAGGCCTTCCTTGAAGCGGCCGCAAAAAAAGGAATCTATCCGAGAAAGCCTCGATAATGACCTGCCAAGGGAAAGAGACTTGGAAGTTCTTCTCCAGAAGAGGGAGGCGGCCTGCTACCGTGGCCAAACTGGGATGCCAACGCTTTGTGCTCGTGTTTTATGTCGTCTCTAAAGACTTGATGAACGCGGCAATGTCGCTTTCCCTGTAACGGACAGCCCGACCCAGTTTTACAAACTTTGGTCCTTTGCCCTGAACACGCCAGATCCGAAGAGTCTGTTCAGCAGTGGCAAGAAGTTTTGCCGCCTCAAGGGTGTCGAGCAATCGATCCACCATACTGCCCCCTCCCATTACTATACACTTGGTTTATTGTGCACAGTAACCGTAGTTTTGCTGCTCCAGGGACATAACATCGGTAACCCAGCTCCCATGATTACTATACACTTTAGTTATTGTGCATGGTAATCAGTCAGGCTGCTAAGAACCTGGGCCGCCGCCCCCTAAAATAAAAAACGCCCCTCGGGACCGATGGGGCGTTTTTAAAACAGGTTGGAGCAGGCCTGCCTGCCAGCAGCAGAGGCTAAGCTTACGTTGAATAGGTAGTAGTGGAGGTGGGCGCCATGACCCCTTCAACAATCGCGCGAAGTCTGCTGATCGCCTCGCACTCCTGATATACCGTAGTAGTTGTAACCTCAATGGGGGGCAACGCCTCAAACAGAATCTTAAATCTTTCCGATGTCTCCATTTTCTCCTCCAGGTGGGGCAATGATAACATAATCCTTATCGTCAGTCAGGATAAAAAAGTTAAGGTAGCGCGTAATTTATACACCAAGGCCCATCGTTTTCAATTGGGCTCTAACTTGTGCTAAGTCATGCATAAAACCACATTTCGGGCATGGGAACGCGTTCTCTACGGGGAAATTTAGATTGCCTGGTTTTAGAGGGGTACCAGGTTGGCTAGCTTGTAATTTGGCTTGGGTCCCACACGCGGGGCAAAGCACTTCTATTTCGGCCATCGAACCTTGACCACCAGGGGGAGCTAACGCCGGAAATACCGGGGCGTTTTTCTGCACAGACCTGACGATTTGACTGGAGGTGGTTTCGAAGATTTTAAAGTGACCCAGTTGGAAAGTCATTTGGAGGAGCACATGATATCTCCGGATCGCCTCTGCCAGGGCAGTATTCACGGAGTAATCTGCAATTTCGAGCTTCATTTTCCGTAGGTCTTCTATCTTCAAAGATCTGCCATGTGTCAGCCACTTGGCATGGTCGCACAGAAGGGCGGCAATGTCCTCAGCTCTTTGTTTCTTATCTTCTTCAGTTACAGGAGCACCTGTGCTCGAATGGGTGTGCCAGTTTTTGAACTTAAACTTCACGAGCCAGTCTTTTACCAGTGTTTGCGAGAATTGCTGCGCATTTTCGGCACGCTGTAGTTCTCCTGGTGAGATGCCCTGTAAAAGGGGAATGTAGGCTTGGCTTAAAAAGCCTTTCGCGAGGACCTCATCTTTAATTTTTGTCATCCCATCTAACAACTCGCCCGCAGAAAACCTTTTCCCCTGCCATTGCATCTGCGCATCAATCGGCCCAAGTGCCGACATTGGCCCCATCAAAATTTCGTCGGCAGCCATTGCTAAGATTGTCCCTGCGCTCTTAGCCCACCCTGGAACGATTATTGCGAAATCTGAGTACTTGTTTCGGACGATTCTCACTATATCTTCAACTACTTCAGCGTATCCACCAGGCGTCTCAACGATAATGTCTATTGCTTTGCCGTTAAGATTCGCCAGTTGGTCCCCAAAAGGCAATAAATCTTCGTACCCGATTTGAGTTGGTTGGTCAGAGGCATTAATGTCTCCAGCGTAAACCAGAATATCCCTTCCTCCCCGAAGGGCGGAGATCCGTGACAGTTGGAGTTTACGTTCAGCAAGCAACCGTATTGGGTCCTGATGTAACTGTGAAGCGAGATACTCTGAAAAAAAGCCCATCGGGTGGTCTCCTTTGGCTTCGACTGGTAACGGCTATCTTTCGCCGCAACAATTTACACGCATTAGAGACACAATGCATCAATTTTAATGTAATTAATGTTCATGTAGACCTTCCCGTGCGATAGGCCCCAAGAGATCCTGTCTCACTTTTGTCCCACCCCCCCTATTACTAATGACAGAAATTAATGCGGTGTTCGTTCCGCACCCGGAACTAGCTGCCAAGCAGCGAGGTGAACCATCTCCCAAGTCCGTAAAGCCTCCCGGAATCGGACGGCATCCGCTGCCGCAAACGCCTCTTCTACCTCCTGGCACAAAGCCTTTATGCGTCGAATTTCGACAGGACGATGAACCCCAAGCCAATCAAACGCTCCGGCAGGGCAGGCTGAGCTTATTCTGCGGGTGGCCGCCCGTATCTCACCATGAGCAATGTCGGAGTCGAAAACTAGCGCCGAATGTTTTTCACAAACTCGCTGCGCTGGATGTAGAGAGATCGGGAGAGCGTCAAGCACCCAAGCACGAATATCAATACCCGCCTTGAATGCTTCCCCGGGGTCTTTTCCCATCGGCACCGGCCAGCGCAGAGAGTTCTGGAAGTGCTGTTTCCACCACAGCGAATGAATCGGCCCACCGCCTTTTACTCTTTGGCTCGTGAGATCAGTAGATATCGGGTCGGAATCCAGAGAGACCAATATCAAAGCTGCTTGAGACAGCACTGGAAAAATCACTGTATCCGGTCTCACACCGCAGGTCGTCAATGGGATTGCTCCCACAACATCACCCGCTAGGTGGTCAACCAGCAGAGCATCAAGGTCACTTTCAAGCACCATCTGAGCTCGCGCGCGATCGTTCAAGCTACGGAGGGAGTTTCCGCCGCCTTCTATTGCGATGTACTTCGGATCGTTTTTATCACGGAGGTCTTCTGGGGGGCGACGAATCCTTATCCTGTTGATAGAGCCGTCGGGCATGATTGATGGAATAACATAGCCGCGAGGAATCCACAGCTTTGTAGGCTTGCCAGTTTTTCCGTCAAGCCTCTCCTCGAGCCCCCAACTTGACCGAGGGCGGAAAATGCAGGACATGCCGCGCTCTCCATCTAACCAACCAAGTCTATACTTGTGCACTGCCTCCTGGTCAAGCCCTCGCTCTGCCAGGGATGCAAGTGCTTCCTGGTTTTCAACTAAACGGCTATGAGCAGATACTACCAGGTCGAGAGCTGAGCGCTGCCAGCGCTCTTCGGGCGTGCGGGGATCTGCAGGAGCAAATCTATCACGTTCAGAATGGATGGCCGAAACAGATGAACTATGAGTCCTGCGTATGCCATCCTGCTTCCGACATTTTTCATAGCAAGGGCAGGAGGCGTTTTCACATTTCAGGTCCAAGCGTTTGTGGGCTTCCTTACACCCAATTCCTTCAAGGTGCCGGAGGAGTCGGACGGTATTGCCTCCCCATCCACAGGAAAAGCATTTCCCGGTATCGCTGCCTAGCTTGGTAACGAATCTATTGGTGTCGCTAGAGCCTCCACAGATAGGGCAGGGACCAACATATCGTGAACCTACTTTCCGATAAGGCCCAATGTTCTTTTCTCGCAGGAGATCAAAAAGGGTCACAGCAGCCTCAATAAATACTATCGTTCCATCGTTCCGTACCGTTCCATAATCGTTCCATTACCTAAAGTGCTAATTTTATAGATTGAAAATCTTTTTATGGAATGATGGAACGATTATCTAATGATATTATGGATAAAGAGTAGAGTTGTTAATTTAAGCTTTGTTTGTTTTTTTGCGTGAACATTTCCGCACGTGCGTGCGTACAAAATAATCGTTCCATCGTTCCGTAAACTGAATTTAGGCCGTCACTCCAGCTGTTTGCACGCGGAACGATGTAAAAAATATCCTTCCGTAATCGTTCCATCGTTCCGCCCGCCCCCTCCCCGATAGGCCATCAGACACAAATGCGAGATCATTCCGAGAAGGCATACTCATCTTTGATTCTGAGCCCAAAATAGCGGCGACCGTTGCTACTGTCGCAGGAAAGACAAAGCACCTCCTTCAGATAGTGGCCAAAAGCCTTCTTGCTATGGGGTTTGGCTCTTCCGCCTCCGTTATACTCCTCCCACCATTTAAGGAAATGACCGTAAAGCTGTTTGAAGGTCACCCAGTGGTCATTGTCGTCAGTCCGATTTATGCACTCATCGAAGAACTGCCCTAGTGTGTCCTCCTCGCGGACCCGCTCATGCAGAGTGTCGCGCAGCTTGTCCGGCAGTTGGAGACCATCCCTTTGCCACAATAGACACCAACGGACGAGCGCCTGGAGAATCCCAGGGTACTCTTTACGAAGTTTCTCCATGAGCCCCTTGTCCTTCAATCGGTACAGGTTTGCACGCGCGGGGTCGTCTTTCCGCTCCTGATCTGGGGCGTCCACGTAACGAAGCGGATATTCAATCATGGCTAGCCGCTGGCGCATGGCGAAATCCTTGGTGAGCCCCCAAGGTGGATCGTTGGTGTACAGATAAATGCTGTGAGTTGGGGTGTAGCCCCACTCATACTTGTCAAAGGGTGCCCGGACAGTAAGGGAGTCGCCTCCGGTCAAGCGTTTCACCATCGCGGTAGAAATTTTGCGCCCCTCGTCGGTCTCAGAGGCAATCACAAAACGTCGACCATACAACGAAACAAGGTCAGCGGAAGGCCCTACCGAGCTTCTAGAGTTCTTTTGTTCCAGGAGCATCTCCGGTTGGATCGCCCAGGCCAGTTCCCCCAGTATCTGCTTGATAACCTCGAACATAGTACCTTTACCGTTACGACCAGCCCCGATGAATACGGGGAACCAATGTTCTGTGGTAAGGCCTGTAATCCCATAGCCGAGGATCCGCTGAACAAATGAGATGACCTCAGGATCTTCTTGGTGGATCTCTCCGAAGAAGTGGTCCCAGGTCGGACAAGGGGACTTATTACCGTTCTTGAGGAAATCAGGAGCGTAGTTGTATTCAAACGGAACTGCCCGTAAGAGGTAGTCCTGCGGTTTGCCCTTGTAGAGCATCCCCGTCTGGAGATCGATCACCCCATTGAGGCAAGGCAAGAGCCAAGGTTTCTGATCAAATTCGTGCCCGATCACGGCCAGCGAATCTCTAGGACCAATCCTATGCGCGTGCGTAAGGGTCCTCTCAATACCACTAGCAGAACGGAGCCTGTCAACCCTTGACTCGAGCTCCTTTTTCTCCGCCTTCAACTTGGCGTATGCACCCTTCAGACTCAGCACTTCTGCTTCTGCGGCTAAACCTTCTGCATCGGCTTCCGCCTTAAGGATCTCGGAGGATAGTTCCAATTCCTTGTTTTCAGACTTAAGAGCAGCTATCTTGTTGCGCTCAGCCACTTTTGCCTTTTTGTTGGCTTGCGAGACTCGGAGGTTAGCCTCCGTGAGGTTGTTGTATGCCTCCTCGAGTGCCGGCACCAGTTTCTGTGCCTCCTGGTCATAAAGCACTGCGACCTCTTCTACGGCATTGTGCGCCAGGTAGCGCTTATCCAGCTCCCAATGCACACCATTGAAGACGTACCACACGCCACGATCTTTGGTGGCATCGCGCTCTTTGAGGTTACATACGTACTTCCCTCGATGGAGCGTAGCGTACAGCACACCGTCCCCCCGCTCGTTGTTACCCAGGCAGTCCCTGATAAACTGGGGGGTGATTAGAGGTGCAGGAACATCCTCAGACTTATCCAGGTCAGCAAGGGAATCGTTCTCAAGGCGGATCCGGTCCTCTACAAGAGACCGGTCATAGAAAGGGTCCTGCCCAATGGAACCGCTCATAGGGGAAGGTCCCCCCCGTTACAACTCAAGTGTTTTGCCTTCTGCGCCCACAGATAAGCGGCAGCAGTAGAAATCCCAAGTTGTCGAGCTACTTTCCGAGGTGATACTTCACAGCCAACCATAAATAGAAGAAGGTAGAGGGCCCGGAACTCTATTCCTAGCCCATTCAGGACAGTGCCCGTGACTGCTGAAAATGACCGGGTGCAGTTACAACATTGAACGCGTCCCATAGCCCAGAATGTCTCAAGCCTCTTGGTGCTTACAACAGGCTGACCACATTGGGGACAGATTGCACCATCTGGGTGAAGTTTGCGAAGGAACCAGGCGCGACAGGCACCTTCATTGAGGTGGTCGACGGTAAATTCGTCGAGCAATTCCAAAACTAAGCTTCGAACTGTTACCATGTAAAATAACCTCAGGATCTAAGTAGGTAATTCCAGTACCGAAAACTCCATTATTCCAGCACATTCACAAATTTTATGCGGACACAAACACCGGGGGTACAATTACCCGCAAGGCTCAAGGTCGCTGGAAGGACCCGCGGCATGACCTATGACCCTTCTTCCCCTGATCTTTTCCCGCAGACGTCAGACCCAGTTCCCTGTGGCAAGCCACACTTGGCGCCAGGGCCCCGTCATTGTGTTTCTGTTCAGCCGTCAACAGCACCTGTAATACATCCACAGTCCCCCTCCAGGATATATAATCAATCTGCCCCTCCCAACAGCGAAGGGGGAAGGGGGGAGAAACCCTCCCCGGGCAGTCAAGTTTTGCGCTTTGCCCGGCTTTTGCGGAAGACTTTGAATGATACCTCTGCAATCAGACGTTCTTGCGCCGCTGGAGTAAGCGCATTGAATCTTGAGGCAAAGGTATTAAACGCGTCCAAGGCGCCTTGGTACTTGAACTGGGCCATTATGGAGTCATGCTCTTTACTCAAAGGGAAGCTCCTAAATCTGCTGTTAACCCCTGAGAAGATCGAGTACTTCCAGCTTAAGCTGAATCGCCTCACCAACGGCTTCCCTAAGAGGCTGGACCACCAAGTTCAGATGCCTACTGAACTCGTCAGACAGAATTTGGACCTGCGCTTCGGTAAGAAAGCCAAATAAGCTACTGTCGAGCTCGACATTAAAAACGGCATCTTTTGCTAGGTACCTATCATATATGGCCATGACTTCAGATGCCTTGAGACAAATGGTTTCAGGGGCGTGGCCATTACGGCTCAGTCGTGATTCTATTGCAGACCTTAACCCAGTTCTTGCTGTTGCAGCATCTCGCCTTTCTTGAAAGCTGATTACCGTTCCCATGTTCTGCATCCCTCCGTGTTAAGTGACTACATGTTGAGTGTGACGCCTCTTGATCCTGCCTGGCTAATTATTGGGGCCAACTCTTCCTCAAACCACTTCTCGAGCACCTCTTTATTGCCATAGACGCTCGCAATATTGATAGTCACGGTGCCTTGCTAAGAGGTCTGCCCCGCTGACTGTTGGGTAACCACGTTTGAAGATGGGTTGGTATTATAAGAACCACCCCCAGAGCCGCCTCCAGATCCCCCCATGCCCATTACGCCTTCAACTAAGCCCGTGGCTGCAATCAACCCCATGTTGATCATGCCCCAGGTATTAATCGCTGTAGCGGCCGGGGGGCCGGCAATGGGACCGAGTTCAGCCATGGCCCTCATTTCTGCAGCCTTGGTCGATACCCACGTCTCGCCAATGGCTAGGCCCTTTTGAAGCCCCAGGCTTGCCAAAGCCGCAACCTTCGATTTCCCTGCAAACATGTTGATCAGGCCAATGCCCTGCTGGAATGCAGCGCCCTGCAAAGCGCCAAGCTCCTTATTCTGCTGACTTTCTATTTGCTTTCGCTTCTGGGAGTACAGCTCCTGAATGGTGGCTTTGCGCTTTTCGTACTCCTCGAAGGAATTGGTCATCATAGCCCAGTTGCGGATAGCTGCCTCGCGTTCCTCATCGAGGCGTTGCAGCTCGGAGTTGCCACCCTCGGTTTGCAATCTAAAGCGAGACTCGGCCTTTTGCGCATTTTGATCAGAGGTCTGGTTGGCAGCCGCCCAGGTGGAACGCATCGATGTTTGGTCGAAAGCTGCCTGCTGACTATCAGACATGCGCCCGATGGCGTTTAAGTAGCCGTCGGATTTCATCAGGCCATTCTCGACCTCGTCAAGGCGCATCTCGCCTTCAATTTTGGCCAGCTCGGCCTGCGCCTGTTCCAACTCCTTATTGCGCTGGGTCAGCCAGTCAAGCTCCTCCTTCTCGTCTTCCTGCCGGCGCCGCCAGTTCATGAAACCGGGGGCATCCACGGTGTAGTTTTTCTTTTCAGTGGAGGTGGTGGTGCCAGGGTCTCCTCCGCCACCAGGATTTAAAACAGAGACCCGATTCCCTTTGGAATCAAGACCAACCTCACTATAAGCGAGGGTTTGAAGCGAATTCTCTTGCGACTGCGCTCGCCCTTCAAGATCCGCGGCAATACCTTGCCACCACCTTCCCCCCTGGGTGAATTTCCCACCGACGGTCAGAGACATGGCAGTAGCTAGACTCGCCCCAAAACGATCTAGAGACGCACCCGAAAGTCGAACGATCGCTTCAACGTCGTGCATTAAGAGAACAAAGGGATGGACGCCTTTTACAGCCACATTGCCAAACTGGGCACCAAGCCGCACCAGTTCCGGAAGCAGTTCATTCCCAATCTGTACTGCAAGACTGGTTGACACCAGCTTTAGCTCGTTCATGTGACGCTTGTACTCTTTGACCTGGAGCTGGCCATCACCGCCTACGACAAGGTGCAACTGCTCGGCGCGCTCTTTTGCCGCAATAAGTTCCGCAGCGGTCAGCCTGAGGGTTTGCTGCGCCTCGGCCCAACCCTTGCCGTAGACTTTTTGGCCGGCAATGTTGCGCTCCAGGGCGCTGTGCATGGAGCCCAGTCTGCCGTTAACATCACCCATGATTTCGATTGAGGAGCGCAGCTGGCCGTTGCTGTCGGTGATACTGACGCCAAGGTCTTTGATTGCCTCACCGCCGTCCTTTCCTATGCTCTTGGCCAGGCGGAGCGCCGCACCGGTTACTACGTCTGAATCGATACCAAGGGTGCGCAGCGCTACGTTGAGCTCCGAGGACTGCTGAGCGGTAGTGCCCAAAACCCGCGAAAGCTTGGTGACCTCTCCGATCCATCCGGTTGTCTCAGAGATGATTCCCTTGAAGACCCCGCCGGCCAAAATTCCGGTGAGTACGCCGGTAAGAGACGTCAGCTTAACGATGCCGCCACCGAGCTCGTTGAAACTGCTGGACATGGCAGACACTGAGTCCTTGGTCATGCTGCGGCCGTCCTGCAGGGTCTTGGCCAGACCGTCCAGCTTGGCATCAATGGAAAACAGAACTTTCTTTTCGGCGTCGGCCATAATCACGTCCTCCTGATGTTATGTCTGCTAGGGGGGGGGAGCATCTGCTGGTGTTACTGAGGTTGAGGCATCAAAGATTATGAGTTCCCCATTCGAGCCAGAAGAGAAGGTAACTGGTCCATCTTCTACAGCACTCATACCGTAGCTCCTTGTCCCGTGTTCAGGCACGCCCAAGACTCCTGGCAAAGGCCACCATTGCCTCAACGTATGGGTTAACTTGGGGGCTGGAGGCTACTTGCCTTACCGGCAGGGAGCTCGTAACGGTGCGGGGTCTTAATTCCAACATCTTACAAATGGCGATTCGAGATCTTTGGACTAAAGAGGCCGATATCTTCTGGTATTCACCCCCATTGCCCTGTTTGCAAAGCTCATCTTTCGTACACATTCCGTCGGCCAAACCAGCCATTATCCCTTGAGAACCAAGGAATTCACGGCCATCTGCCAATTCGGTCGCTACCTTTTCTGCTGAGAGCTTGAGATTGCGTGCTACGGTATTGATCAAGGCCGTATAGATATGATCTAGCCGCGCTTGGAGGATTTCTTTGTCAGCGTTGGAGAGGGGAGCGTGTGGGTGCCCTGTTCCTTTATAACGGCCGGCGGTGAGCACGGAGGTTTTTACTCCAGAGTTTGCTTCCCTGGCCGAAAGATCGCGGTGTCTGGTAATGACCCCGATAGAACCAATGTTAGCCGCCTCGCTGGATACAAAGCGTTTCTCGGCTGCCGAGGAGATTAGGTAGGCAGCTGAGGACATTTGGCCATCAGTCCAAGCAGTGGTGGGCTTCTCACCGCGGCTACGGAAAATGAATTCTGCGAGCTCGAAGGTGCCAGGAGCGGCTCCCCCTGGAGAGTCGATATGCAGCAAGATCTTTTCGACGCGCGGGTCGTAAAGAGCTTCCCGAAACCGCAACTGGATCGCCTCCGCCGAAGTCGCTCCTAATATTCTCCCAAATAGGTTCATGCGCGGGATGATCAGACCATGCACGGGGATAATGGCCGTCCCATTTACTACCTCATACAGCTTGTCGCCGCTAAAGAGTTGCTTGCCGGTGTGGGATATTACGGCATTGCTTTCGAAACCATCGCCATCTAAAAACGATGAATAGGCCGACAGTATCTCATCAAGCAGGTACGGTGAAATCATCCACGGCCCGCGCAGCACACTGTTGAAGTTCATTCGGTGACTCCTTTGCTAGGATTCCCCTCCTTAGAGGCACATAGCCCGGGTCTCGGAGGGGACTTAGCCCCTGGACCGCCATTGGAGCGCTCCCCTATAAGGGAGCCTCATGATCCCTATGGCGTTCCTCTTCTCGGGATTCATGAGCAGCATCCCTCTCTATCTGGAAGAGTAGAGAGGGATACAGGAAAGCATATTGCTAAAGGCCCAGGAGTTCCTTTTTAGCGCTGGCTTTAGTCCGCGCTACATCCTGCCGAACGTTGGCGGCCTGCGTCCTAAGCCCTTTTGCCTGGTTTTCAAGCTCAGCCGCCTGAGATTCAAGATCCCCCGCATCAGAAAGCATTTCATCGCCATCCAGCACCTCAATTGCGTCACTGGCGAGAAACGCTCTGGCAGTGACCAAGTCAAGGGTGACGATATCCCCCGGCTTTAACGCAGGCTTCCTGAAATCATTGGAAGTCTGAATAACACCGTTGATGATCCTGTATTGCTTTTCGCTGCTCTGCATGTCTTGACTATTGGCTTGTTCCATTGCCCCCCCTATTTAGCTTTGGCGTAAACTATTTGAAGTATTCCTGAGAGAGCTGATCCTTGAACGGAGCCAACTGGTCAAGATGAACACCCGCGCCGAGGGTCCGGAGACGCTCCATGAAATCAGTTATGGTCGGTGTTACGCCATAACCATGTCCAAAGGCCTCAAGGTAGGCGGCATAGGTTCTCCGAAGAGCCGGGGCAAGTTTCCCGGCCTCAATTGCCATGACCAGGTGGTATGCGCTCTCTTTTAACCTCTGGACACGCTCCCGATCCCCGGACTCAGTCGTAGTAGCGGACTGGATATTTGCGGCCAAGACTTGAATTGCGGCGGCCATCGTTTTCTTTCTCTCCCTGAGCATTTCTAGCGTTGCCTGTATCTCGTTATGGTCTCCTTCGGAGATTTCCCCGCGGGCATACTGCGTTATTGCGGAGCTCGCTCTGGTTTCAACCTCAGAGATTTCAGCCTCGAGGTCTGCAAGCTTAGAAGCGAAGTCGCCTTTTCTTGAAAAAAGAGATTCGCGACTTTCCATGGTTTGGGACAGCTTTTTCTGGGCCTCAGCAAGATCCACCTTTGCCTGGGCCAGTTCACGCTTCTTTTCGTTCATGAGAGAGGCTCCTTGTGAGATCTTGTTATTTCTCGGTAGCAGTTTTGCCAGCCTGGCGTTCCTCTTGCGCAAGCCTTGCGCGCAGCGCTTTCAGCTTTTCGATGTGTCTCTGAAAGGACTCAATCTCAAGATCAAGTTCTCTGGTGGAGGTCAAATTGGGAAGAGAGGTGATAATTGCCATCGCATTTCTCCTTAGAAGGATTTTGTTTAGCTTTTGAAGTAAGATACTGATTTTCGCGAAAAAAAGAAGACTGCCTATCCCGGCATAACCCGAGTTGTGCCGGGATAACTTGGGTTGTGCTAAGCATGGCATAACTACCCGAGGAGCGCTGTCTCGCGCTTTCTGCCTTTTATCATGTGAGCCAAGCCACGTTCCAGGTAGACCTTTTTCACAACGGTTAGGATCACCCCCCTCGCAGAGCTGGGCTCACCTTGTCTCAGGTAGGGGAGATTTAAATAAGGAAACTTACCGTCATCATTGGAGAAATTTTCTATTTGGTTCACCATGCTTAAATGGTCAATGCTTTGATCTACAGTTAGCTTCCAGTCAACAAGAAGTTCAATGTTCTTTTTGAAGTTGTCGAGAGAAACATATCTAGCTTTAGCCGCACTCTTCGCCCTGTCTTTATCACTATTTTTTTGGTACTGAGTTAATAGATTTGTGATATTTGCCGGAATGATAGTTTTTAAGAAAACATCAAAAGCAATATCCAATTCCAACAGGAGCATTCCAAGCCTTAGCACCTCTTCAGTAGCATCTGCATCAAAGACACCAGAAGTTACGGAAAGCACTTTGCCGTATTGGTTTATAATGT
Organism: Geomonas silvestris; assembly: GCF_014193515.1. Classification (GTDB taxonomy): domain Bacteria; phylum Desulfobacterota; class Desulfuromonadia; order Geobacterales; family Geobacteraceae; genus Geomonas; species Geomonas silvestris. The sequence continues at coordinate 28,086 of NZ_BLXX01000024.1, forward strand.
TAATCACCGGAGCTTGGAGCACCTCGCTGGGGCCTAGACATGGAATAGCAGCGGCTCTGCTTTCGATAAGGCCCTTAACCCGAGAAAGTAAAGAGGTGCTACTTGGTGTTCCATGTAGAATCTGACGCCACAAATAGTCGACCTCCTCCAGCTTTTGACCAACACCCACAGAACCAGGGCTAGAAAGCGCTTCCATTTCGTCCAAATCCTGAAACATCACCAGAGCCCCCTCGCGTTTCTCAAGACGGTATGCGCCTAAAAACCTGAGGCTCCGGAATAGGGAGCAGATGGGACCAAAGCCTTGAGGCTGCGGTGCTTGGAGTAGTGATTGGGGTAGCGGTCCATTAGAAAATCTTCGGTCAACCTCAAATCGAATTGGAAAACAGCACTTATAAAAATGTACAGCGCGGCTATGCCCTTTTTTGCGACGTTGGCAGCTGACTGCTCAATGGTAGAAACTCGCTCGTTGTATGTTAGGGACTCACACATTTTTGCGATTTCATCCAGGCAAGCTGCCAGATCCTCTTTTCTGTTTAAAAATTGCATGAATAATCCTCCTGTGAGGTATAAGCCTTGGAGCCCCGGTTTTTTTCAAGACAACACATAGTCCAAAACGCCTATGCCGTAAACTTAGGGACCCGCCGAGCGGCGATATCGCGCAGCTTCACCAGGTGCGGCTCAAATGGCGATTCCATAAGGGCCTGCTCCATAACGTCAAGAACGGTTTGAGGCTCCAGTTTCCGAACCAGTACAAGAATTGCACGCTCCTGGCTGTTTAATTCTCCCCATGTCATTTACATTCTCCTTAAAGTGGGTTGCTGGTAACGATTTCCCGACATCTAGCCCTTACGTACTGCAGCCTCACTAGTGCTCTGGTGTTCGGTCTGGGCAGCGATCCAATTCATGACAGAAGAGAGTTTGTATCGAACACTTGCCCCCACCTTGATAAAGGGAGGAGCTGGTGCGCCGGTGAGCCTTGCACGGTTGAGAGTGTTCACTTTCTGGCCTATGATATTCGCCACCTGTTGAACCGTTAGGAGCCGGTCCGCCGTTTGAAGGGACTGGCAGTCACCTGTACCTAAGTACCTCTCTTGAGCCATAGTTTCCTCCCTGTTCACGCAAAGTATTTGCACAGCCTTTTAGTATTATACTGTTGTATGGCATTGCATGTTATACAGTTGTATGGTAGGTGTCAATAAAATAATTGGCAGGAGGCCCTCTATGGGGAAGACCTATCCTCGAGTTGTAGAATTGCTGAGGAGGGAGTTTGAAGATAAAGGGGTTACAAAGTATTTGTTTTGCAAGAAAACGGGGATAAATCCAACGAGCGTGGAAAGGTATCTGCACGGCATTTCTGAGCCGTCTCAGGTGAGCCTTGAAAAACTTGCCACTTATTTTGAAACCTCAGTAGCGTGGTTAAGGGGGGATGATGAGGATAAATGTTGGCTTTCTGAAGAGGAGTCTCGTGAACTTGTCGAAGACATACTGCTGAGGACCTTCCGGCAAGAAAATCCCAGGAAAAAGGGCGAGTCGGAAGCTGAATATGAGAAAAGAGTTGCCGCTCTTGGGGAAGAAAAAAAAGTGTTTTGGTCAAATATATATGAAGAAGCCGTCAGAATGAGGCGGGCAAAAAAAGCCTCTGAATCGTAGCAGGTCTCTTAAGTGACATTTTCCCGGCTAATGCCAATTCCAACCTCGGCCAGTTCCATGATTTTGTTCACCACTTTTTGCGTTGGTTCTCTGAGCCTTTCCGGCGTCATCATAATGTAACCGCCGGTAACGTCGTTTCCTAGGCTATGGTTTAGCAAGGCCTTCAGAGCATAGTGCGAGATATCGAGGGACTCGGCGACTGTGATGAATGTTCGCCGCAAGTCGTGGAAACAGAAGTTGACCCCGCTCGCCTGGATTATGTCGCGCTTCCAGGGGTCTGGATTGGTGATGTGGGGATTCATCCCGCGGCCCGGGAAAATGAACTCGCTTTCCCATCCAGCCGCAAGGCGCTTCACCAGGAGCTGGTGCAGCTGCTTTGACATGGGCATGGTAACCTGGTCATCTTCCGGCTTCTCCCCGCGCTTCTTCTCTGGGGTAAAGGTGAAGGTCTTGTTCTGCAGGTCCAGATCTGACCATTTGAGCACTGACGCCTCGCCGCGACGAAGGCCTGTGTAAAGCAGCAGAAGGATGAAGTCACGCCCCTTCGGGTTATCGTACTCGTCGACGGCCTTGTACCAGGCGGGGAAGTCCTCCGGGGTTATGTAGGTCTTGCGCCGGGTCTTCTTAGTCCATCCCCGGCCGCGGATCTCCTTTACCGCGTCAACAGGATTGAAGGTGATTACACCCGGGTACAGTGCTATCCCGAAACGGAAAAGCCCCTTCAGAAGCTTGATAGCATTGGCGCCCTGCACCGATCCACTCCTCTTTTCGATCCTCCCCAGGCGCTCGATCACCATCGTCCCGGTGATAGTGTCCGCCGGTAGTGTCAGCCAGTCCTTAAAATGGTTGTTGATCCACGCTTCGTACTGGTAAGCGGTGGATTTTGCCACGGGCGTCTTCCGGGCGCTTAAATATTGACTGTACAGGTCTTTTACGGTTATGATCTGCCGCTGTATCTGGGCCTTCGGATGTGGGTTTTCCCCCTTGTCGAGGCGCTGCAGATATTCCTTGGCGGTGCTCCTGGCTTGGTCCGGAGTGAAAGTGCCGTAACGGCCAATAGGGATGAAGGGCTTTTTTCCGGTACCGCGCATGGTTGCGCGGACAAAGAAGGTCAATGCTTCCTTGGTCGCACGAACGCCAAAGCCCTTGAGCTCCGTGTCGTGGTAGTCGACCTGCCCGGATCCTGGGAGAGTGATCCCCGACAGGTTCGCTTTGGTGATCTTCAGTTGCGGCATGAGTGGCACTCCCCTGTAGTGTCCAGCGTAGAGGCTTCATAGTGTCAAGCGTGTGCGAATTTCTATACCACTGCATCACCAAGGAGTCAACGAATGTGTAGGAGTTTAGCGCTCCTATCCATCGCAAGCATACTGTGAGAATCAAGCGACTCGAAATACTGGGTTTCAAGTCCTTCCAAGACAAGGTTGTCCTTGATTTCAACCAGGCCATCACCGGTGTCGTAGGCCCCAACGGCTGTGGGAAGTCCAACGTCGTTGATGCCATCCGCTGGGTCATGGGGGAGCAGTCCGCCAAGAACCTGCGTGGCAAGTCGATGGAAGACATCATCTTCAACGGCACGGAGTTTAGAAAGCCGCTCGGCATGGCCGAGGTCTCCCTCTTCTTCTCCACCGACGACGGTCGTGTTCCTGCCAAATACCTCAATTTTTCTGAGATCCAGGTTACTCGCCGGCTTTACCGTGATGGCGAAAGTGACTACCTGATTAACAAAACTCCCTGTCGTCTCCTCGACGTCGCCGAGCTCTTCATGGATACCGGTATCGGCGCCCGGGCCTACTCGATTATCGAGCAGGGTAAGATCGGTATGATCCTGCATGCCAAGCCTGAGGAGCGGCGCTTTCTTATCGAGGAGGCAGCCGGGGTCACCAAATTCAAGGCTCGTAAGATCGTGGCTCTCAAGAAGATTGAAGCCACCAAGCAGAACCTGCTGCGCATCGGCGACATCGTGTCCGAGATCAAGCGCCAGATGAACGGTCTGCAGCGTCAGGCCAAGAAGGCCGAGCGCTTCCGCGAGATCCGCCAGGAACTCAAGGAGATAGAGCTCCTTTTTGCAGCGAAGGGGTATGCCTCCCTGCAACAGGAGCGCCACGGGCTTGAGACCCAGATCGCCGATCTCGAGGCACAGCTGGTGGCGCTTACCGCAAAGCTCGAGGCGGAGGAACTCTCGGTCGAAGGGAAACGGTTGGCACTCGCCGAGACCGAGCGTCTTTTGGCCGCTGCCCAGGAGGAGATCTTCCGCTGGAAGAGCGAACTGCAGGGTGGCGAGAACAAGCTCGAGTTCCAGCGCCGCGAACTCGCCAACCTCGAGCGTCAGGGTGCCCGGTTCGAAGATGAACTGCAGGGCCTTAAAGACCAGCTGGAAGCCTCGCAGCGCGAACTTGAGACCCTTGCCGTCCAACGTGGAACCTTCCTCGAGGAGGTCGCTCGTGAGGAAGAGAACCTGGAAAACCGCGAGTCGCTGCTCGAGGAGATGGCCGCCGTCGAGTCAGGGGTGACCCGCGAGCTGGACGAGGCGCGCCGCAACCTTTTCGCCGTGCTCTCCGAGGCGGCCCAGGCCGGCAACCAGCACACTGCCGCCGCCAAACGGCTCACCACCATCGGCGAGCGGCTGGCCGCGAGTTCCCGGGACCGGATCCTGCTCGCTGAACGCCTGGCGGAAGCGAACCAGAAGGTCGAGGCTCTCAGGGTCGAGTTGCAGTCGCTGCGCGACACCAAGGAACAGACCAACGAAGAGCTCACCCTGGCCACGGCCCGGGAAACCCAACTGAAACAGGAACAGGAGGCCGGCGAGAAGGCACTGCAGCAAAGCCGCGATGAGCTTTCCGGCGCCGCCTCACGCCTTAAATCGCTGCAAGAGCTGGAAGCCCAGTTCGCCGGCTACGGCCAGGGGGTGCGCAACCTTCTCCTGGCAGACCCCTTCAAAAACGGCGCCTTCACCATGCTGGCCGACGCCCTCGAGGTCCAGGAGGAGTACGAGGTGCCTCTGGAGGCGGTGCTCGGTGATCGGCTGCAGTATCTTCTCTGCGGCACCACCGAGGTGGCCCTAAACGCCGTCTCTCACCTCAAGACCAGCTCCGGCGGTCGCTGCAGCTTCGTCACCGCGCCGCCCTGGCAGGAGGTGCCGGGAGAGGCACCCGCCGATGTCCCGGCACTCGCCTCGGGTGTCACGGTAGCGGACACTTACCGGCACCTCGTCGCTCCACTGCTTTCCGGCACCTTTCTGGCCCGCGATCTGCCCCACGCTGTAAGCCTCGCCGCGCAGCACCCGCGCTGCACCTTCGTTACCCGCGAGGGAGACTTGGTGCACGCAGGCGGTATCGTGAACGGCGGCTCCAGCGAAGCTGCACAGTCCGGGATCATCCACAAAAAGCGTGAGATCAAGAGCCTCTCCGGGGACGTCGAGGCGCTGCAGACGCAGGTCGAGGAGCTCACCTGGAAGCGCGAAACCCGGCGCGAGGAAATCGGGCTGGCCGAGGTGGAGCGCCAGGAACTCAGGCAGGAGCTGCATCGCCTGGAGATCAGGATAAACACCGCCGAGAAAGACCTCCAGACTGCCGCAGCGGAGTCCAGGCGCGTTGAAGAGAGCGCCGCGGTGCGCGAGATGGAAGAGGAACAGCTGGCCGAAGAGAAGGCGCTGGTCGAAAGCGAACTCGCCCAGGCCGATGCCAAGAAGGCGGCCGCCGAAGAGCGCAAAGTTGAGCTCGAGAAGAGCGTCGAGGCGCTGCAGTCGCGCTTGCAAGGCTCCCGCTTCGAGATGGAGGAGGCGCGCGAACTGGTGACCTCGCTCAAGGTGCGGGTCGCCGCCCTGCGGGAAAAGGGGGAGGGGGCCCAGCGGACCAGCGTACGCGTCCAGAACCTCTGCAACGACCTCTCTGCGCGCATCGGCTCGCGCAGCAACGAGCTGCAGGGTTCCGGCGACGAGCGCACTCGCCTCATCGCGGCCATCGAAGAGGGGGAGAAGGCTCTCAAGGCGATCGTAGCCCTGCAGGTTGCCAGCGAACAGAAGCTCCTCGAGGTGCGTGATCGCTACGAGGGCGAATCGGCTGGCGTGCAGGAAGAAGAGGCGCGCCTCAAGGCAGGGCGCAACGAAGCCGGGCAACTGCGCGACCAGTTGAACGCGAAGACGCTCAGGCTCTCGGAGCTCGCCATGAAGCTGCGCTACCTGGAGGAGACCCTGCAGGAGAAGCACCGCATGGAGATCTCCGAGGCGCTGACCCACTACGCCGAGCTGGAATGGGACGAGCCCGAGCGCGCCAAGCGCCAGGGCGAGCTGCAAAAAGCAATCGACGAGATGGGCGAGGTCAATCTCATGGCGATCGACGAGTTCAAGCAGCTCGAGGAACGCTTCGAGTTCCTCTCCGGCCAGAAACAGGACCTGGAAGACTCCATGAACTCGCTGCACAAGGCAATCCAGCGCATCAACCGGACCACCCGCAAGCGCTTCCTGGAGACCTTCGAGATGGTGAACGCCAAGTTCCAGCAGGTCTTCCCGCGGCTTTTCTGCGGCGGGCAGGCGGAGCTGAGGCTCACCGACGAGGAGGATCTCCTCTCCACGGGCCTCGAGATCGTGGTGCAGCCGCCGGGGAAAAAGCTGCAGAGCGTCTCGCTACTCTCCGGCGGCGAAAAGGCGCTCACCGCGGTAGCGCTCATCTTCTCGATCTTCATGATCAAGCCCTCGCCGTTCTGCCTCTTGGACGAGGTCGACGCACCGCTGGACGACGCCAACATCGGCAGGTTCAACGACATGGTGCGCGAGATGAGTGCGGTATCCCAGTTCATCATCATCACCCACAACCGCGCCACCATGGCCGTCGCCGATACCCTGTACGGGGTCACCATGGAAGAGCCCGGGGTCTCGAAGCTGGTCTCGGTACGTCTGAACTGCTGATCACTTGGGACGCCGAGTCGGTCTCGCGTGGCACGCCGCGATCCCTTGCCGGCAGCCTCGCTTGTTTATTCTTTGATGTGATAAGAAAATGCGTTGCCGCTTTTATTCTCTTTGCTATGAATCTGTTAGTGCTATTTCGAGGAGTGAACCCGTGCCCTTCAAACGACTGCTGACCGATCTGGTTGAGGCCGTGCCTGGAGCCAGTGGTGCCATTCTGGCTGACTGGGAAGGTGAAGCCGTCGAGCAGCATTGCTTTGGCGATCCCTACGACATGAAGGTTACCGCAGCACATTGGGGGATCATGCTGACCCAGCTCAAAGACCTGCAGCAGAAGCTGCACACCGGAGCGGTGCGAGAAGCACTCATCAGCACCGATCGGCAGTACGCGATCGTGGGGGCGCTCGGCGACGACTACGCACTCGTTATGACCATGACAGATTCGGCTCTCCCCCTGGTTGCGCTGCACAGCTTTCGGGAAACTGCCGTGCTCTTGATGAAGGAGATCTACTAGATGGCCGAGGAAAACAAAGGCTTTTTCAAAGGACTGTTCGGCAAGCTCGGTCTCGGGAAGGAAACACCTCCGGAGCCCGAGGTCGAGAAAAAGACAGGGGCGCAGGAGCCGGTAGAAACCCAATCGGCGAGCGATTGGGCGCGCGAACTTTTCCAGAAAATGGAAGAGCCTGCTGCACCGGAAAAGGCACCGGCGCCGACTGCCGCGGAAGCCGTTGCGCCGGCCGCAGCGCCGCCGGGCGCCCCGACTGCTCCTGCAGAGCCCGTGGTTCCGGTCGCACCAGTAGAACCTTCAGCTCCTGTAGCTCCTGCCGCCGTGACCCCTCCGCCGCAGGCTGCTGTCGTGGAGCAGGCCAAGCCGAGCTTCTTCGAGCGCCTCAAGCGCAGCCTCAGCAAGACCCACGAGTCGATCGTCGGGCGCATGGACGCCCTGCTGCTCGGCAAGAAGCAGATCGACACCGACACCCTGGAGGAGTTGGAAGAGATCCTGATCACCGCCGACATCGGGGTGAAGACCACGGTGGACCTGGTCCGCACCCTCGAGCAGCGTCTCAAACGTGCCGAGTTGCAGGACGGCGCGGCGCTCAAACAGGCGCTCAAGGAAGAGATCCTGGTCCGACTCGAGGCGAACTCGGCGCCACTGGTGGTCACCGACAAGAAGCCGTTCGTCATCCTGGTGATCGGGGTGAACGGGGTGGGCAAGACCACCACCATCGGTAAGCTGGCCGCGCGCTACGCCGGCGAGGGCAAACGCGTCCTTTTGGCTGCGGCAGATACCTTCCGCGCCGCGGCTGCGGAACAGCTGGAGACCTGGGCAGGCCGAGTCGGGGCGGAGATTGTGCGCCACAAGGAAGGGGCCGACCCTTCTGCCGTCGTTTTCGATGCCTGCAAGGCTGCCGCAGCACGGGGATGCGATGTGCTGATCATCGACACCGCCGGCAGGATGCACACCAAGGTTAACCTCATGGAGGAGATGAAGAAGATCCGGCGCGTACTGACACGCGAGATCCCGGACGCCCCCCACGAGACCCTGCTGGTGCTTGATGCGGCAACCGGCCAGAACGCCCTCTCCCAGGCCAAGCTTTTCAAGGAAGCCGCCGACGTCTCGGGTGTGGTGCTCACCAAGCTGGACGGCAGTGCGAAGGGGGGGATTGTGGTAGCAGTCAGCCACGAATATGCGCTCCCCGTACGTTTCATCGGGGTCGGTGAGGCTGTCGAGGACCTGCGCGAGTTCGATCCGGCACAATTCGTAGAGGCGCTTTTTCAATAAGCTCCTTGACTTTTGCGGGTTTATTAAATATTATTCTGCCGGAAAAGGTATCATATGAGCGTAAATCTCTTTGAAGAGTTGGAAGACAGAATCGGTTCGCTGTTACAGTCCCTTGATGAGCTGAAGCTCGAAAATGGCAGACTGCAGCAGGAAAACGAGCGTCTCAACCTAGAAAGAGGTGATCTGAAGTCCCGGGTCGACGCCATACTTAAGAGGTTGGAAGGGGTCTGACATCTTGATCGCGACACACAGCATCAAAGTGCTGGGCAGGGAACTCCAGGTGAAAAGTGCCGCGAGTTCCGAACATGTGGCGCAAGTCGAGGCTCTGGTAAATGAGAAGCTGGCGGAAGCCAGTGCTGCAACCACCGGTGGGGATACTCAGATTGTGAGTATCCTGGCCATGTTGAACATAGCAGAGGCCTATCTCACACTGAAAGAAGAGTGCGAGGAAGAGAGGCGCGCCAATCGGGAGAGGCTTGGCGGCCTCCTCGATCGGTTGGAAGGGCAGAAGTAATCACGGTTTCAGGTCTCTTGCGGGAGATTAATTATATAGCAGGTTGTCCAGCGGTTGTACGCATTGCCAGAACCAGCGTGGAACATCAGAGCATGAATTCCCGTTTGCTGATAGGTAGCCTAACGACAAATATATGTACGTCCTGGGGTTAATGGCTGCATGATATAAAGTTCAATTGGCGCTTCACTTGAACGCGGCCCTACTACCGATACTGTCAACGCATCACCCGTCCTCAATCTGCCTTCCCCCACAGAGTACCTGTCTCTTTGGGCGCCTTGCCGCCCGCCCTTCTCTATTGCATCGCGAAACAAGTTGTTTTTATTATGCCCAAACGCACCCTTAGAACCGCGACGCTCGCCCGTAGGCGTGAGCTGACTCCGTACCTGGTTGCCTGCCACAGCCTCGCGCTGCAGCGGCTTTTCCTGGCGCTTCCTGAATACCGGCAGGCGCAGGTGCTGGCTCTCTACTCTCCGATCCATCACGAGGTGGAGACGGCCACGGTCGCCACACGAGCTCTGGCCGAGGGGAAGACTCTCCTCTACCCGGCAGTAGTTGGGAGCGAGATGGAGTTTCGCAGGGTACGCCACCTCGATGATCTGGTTCCCGGCCGCTTCGGGATCCTGGAGCCCAAGGGCGAGGTGTGGGAGGCCCGGCAGGCGGATCTGATCGTGGTCCCGGGAGTGGCTTTCGACTGCTCCGGCAGGCGTATCGGCTACGGCAAAGGGTTCTACGACAAAGCGCTGCACCGACTGGAAGGCTCCGGCCGCCTGGTCGCTTTCTGTTATCAGTTTCAACTGGTTGAGGAGATAGCCGGCGAACCGCATGATGTGACGATGGATTTGATCGTTACGGAGGAGCAGGTGGTTCGCGTTCATAACAATATATAGGGTAGGAGGTACGCAGTGACGAACAACAGCATAATGATTGCAATAATCCTGGCGCTCATAGCAGGAGGCGTAGGTTACGTAATTGGCAGCATGCTCCGCAAGAAATCATCGGAGGCCCTTCTGGCTAATGCAGAAGATCTTGCCGCAAAGATGATCGAAGACGCGAAGCGGCAGACCGAAGTGATGGCAATGGAAGCCGCCATCCAGGCCAAAGACGCGGTATATCAGGCAAAAGAGGAACTTGAAAAGCAGTTCGAACAGGAAACCCGCGACAAAAAGCGCGACCTCCAGGCGCTCGAGAAAAGGCTGCAGCAAAAGGAAGAGAACCTCGACAAGAAAACCAACCTTTTCGATCAGCGCGATACCGAGTTTCTTAAGAGGGAGCAGTCCTTGGCTGCTCGCGAGCAAGTGCTGAGCACAAAGGAGCAGGCCCAGGTTCAGAAAGAAGAACAAATCGACCAGTTGGTCACCGAGCAGCGTGCCAGGCTGGAGCAGATCTCCGGTATGACTTCCGCAGAGGCCAAGAAGGTCCTGATGGACGCCATGGAGGACGAGGCGAAGCTGGACGCTGCCAAGATCATCAAGGCCATGGAAGAGGAGGCCCGCGAGACTGCCGACAAGAAGTCCAAGGAGATCCTGGCACTTGCCATCCAGCGCTACGCCGGCGAGTACGTGGCCGAGCGCAGTGTCTCCGTGGTAACCCTACCGTCCGACGAGATGAAGGGGCGCATCATCGGTCGCGAGGGACGCAACATTCGCGCCCTGGAAGCCGCTACCGGCATCGACCTGATCATTGACGACACCCCGGAGGCGGTCATCCTCTCCGGCTTCAACCCGGTACGCCGCGAGGTCGCCAAGCTCTCCCTGCAGAAACTCATCGCCGACGGCCGCATCCACCCGGGCCGCATCGAAGAGGTCGTGGCCAAGAGCCAGGAAGAGATCGACCAGGCCATGAAGGAGGCCGGTGACCAGGCAGCCTTTGACCTTGGCGTGCACGGCATCCACCCGGAGATCCTGAAACTGATCGGCCGCCTGAAGTACCGCACCTCGTACAGCCAGAACGTTTACCAGCACTCGCTGGAGGTCGCCTTCCTGTGCGGCATCATGGCTGCCGAATTAGGTATCAACGTGAAACAGGCCAAACGCGCTGGCCTGCTGCACGACCTCGGCAAGGCGGTGGACCACGAGATCGAAGGGTCTCACGCGGTCATCGGCGCCGACATCGCCAAGAAGTACGGTGAGTCCCCGAAGATCGTGCACGCCATCATGGCGCACCACGAGGACGAGAAACCGGCCAGCGTGCTGGCGGTTCTGGTGCAGGCGGCCGACGCCCTCTCCGGAGCCCGCCCCGGTGCCCGTCGCGAGATGATGGAAACCTACGTGAAGCGTCTGGACGACCTGGAGCGCATCGCCACCTCGTTCGACGGCGTGGTGAACTCCTTCGCCATCCAGGCCGGCCGCGAGATCCGCGTCATGGTGTCGAGCGACCTGGTCTCCGACGACCGTGCGCTGCTCCTTGCCAAGGACATCGCCAAAAAGATCGAGAACGAGATGACCTACCCGGGCCAGATCAAGGTCAACGTGATCCGCGAGACCAGAGCGACCGAATATGCCCGTTAAGCTGCTGTTCATAGGCGATATCATCGGCAAGCCGGGTCGCGAGGCCCTCTCCCGCGAGCTGCACCGCATCGTGGACCGGCTCTACGTCGACCTGGTGATCGCCAACGGCGAGAACGCGGCCGGCGGTTTCGGGCTCACCCAGGAAACCGCGCAGGATCTCTTCAAGTGCGGCGTTCACGTGCTCACCTCCGGGAATCACATCTGGGACAAGAAGGACGCGCTCGACTACATCAAGCGCGAAGAGCGCATCGTGCGGCCGGCGAACTACCCGGAAGGGACGCCGGGGCGCGGCGCCACCATCGCCAGCACCCCTGGTGGCGTGAAGGTCGGCATCCTGAACCTTGAGGGGCGTGTCTTCATGAACAACCTCGAGTGCCCGTTCCGCTGCGCCGATCGCGAGATCGCCAAGCTTAAAGAAGAGGCCACCATCGTCTTCGTCGACTTTCACGCCGAGGCGACCTCCGAGAAGGTGGCGTTGGGCTGGTACCTGGATGGACGGGTTAGTGCCGTGGTCGGCACCCACACCCACGTACAGACCGCCGACGAGCGCATTCTCACTTCCGGGACCGCCTACCTGACCGATGCCGGAATGACCGGCTCCTTCGATTCGGTAATCGGCGTCCGTAAGGAAGATGCCATCGAGAAGTTCGTCACCCAGCGCCCCTCGAAGTTCGAGGTTGCCAAGAAGGACATCCGGGTGAACGGGGTGGTTGTCGAGGTGGATGAAAAGACCGGGTTGGCTCTGAAGATCGAGAGAATCAACATCGCGGTGTAGCAGTGCCATGTGTAACGATGCAGTCACCGGGGACGCTCCTTTATGGGGCGCTCCCTTTTGTTGTCATTAATGGCTGATACTTGGAGGGTAGTGATGACTGTTGCAGAACAGATGGAGATCATCAAGAGAGGGGCCGTCGAGATCCTGGTGGAGAAAGAGCTGGTAGAGAAGCTCGAGAAGTCTGCCAAGACCGGCGTACCGCTCAAGATCAAGGCCGGTTTCGACCCGACCGCGCCGGATTTGCATCTGGGGCATACTGTGCTTTTGCACAAGATGCGTCAGTTCCAGAAACTGGGCCACGAGGTTATCTTCCTGATCGGCGACTTCACCGGCATGATCGGTGACCCGACCGGCAAGTCTGAGACCCGCAAGGCGCTCACCCGCGAGGATGTACTTAAGAACGCCGAAACCTACAAAGAGCAGGTCTTCAAGATTCTGGATCCCAAGCTTACCAAGGTAGTCTTTAACTCGGAGTGGTTCAGTAAGCTCACCGCCGCAGACATGATCGCGCTTGCCTCGAAGTACACCGTGGCCCGCATGCTCGAGCGCGAAGACTTCAGTAACCGCTACGCCAATCAGCTCCCGATCTCTATTCACGAATTCATGTATCCGCTGGCTCAGGGCTACGACTCGGTAGCGCTCAAGGCGGATGTCGAGTTAGGCGGCACCGATCAGAAGTTCAACCTGCTCGTCGGGCGCGAACTGCAGCGCGAGTGGGGCCAGGTGCCCCAGACCGTCATCACCATGCCGCTTTTGGAGGGTTTGGACGGCGTTAACAAGATGAGTAAGTCGCTCGGCAACTACGTTGGCGTCAACGAGCCGGCCGACGAGATCTTCGGCAAGATCATGTCCATCTCCGATCAGCTGATGCTGCGTTACTACGAACTGTTGAGCGACCTGAGCACCGCGGAAATTGAAAAGCTGAAGGAAGGTCTCAAAGACGGCAGCGTGCATCCCATGGCAGCCAAGAAAGCGCTCGGCCGCGAGATCGTGGCGCGCTACCATGGCGAGGCTGCTGGCGCGCAGGCGGAGGAGAACTTCGTCAGCCGCTTTCGTGACAACCAGACTCCGGACGAAATGCCCGAGTTCACCCTGACCCCGGAAGGGGAGAAGGTGCTCCTTTGCCGCGTCCTGATGGAAGCGCAGTTGGTGAAATCGAATTCCGAGGGGCGCCGCTCCATCCAGGGCGGTGGCGTGAAAGTGAACGCCGAGAAGATCTCGGACGAGAATCAGGAGATCGCCTGCAAAGGTGAGTACATCATCCAGGTCGGCAAACGCAGGTTTGCCCGGGTGCGCTTTGCCTGATTCTGGAAGGACGTGTAGTGTTAGTAGCCGAAGGGGCGATCGATTTGATCGCCCCTTCGTGCGTTGTGGTCAGAGCTGCCCCACCAAAGTAAATAACCCCTCGCCCTCCGGGAGAGGGGCGGGGGTGAGGGGGGCGGCAGCTGCAGAAACGTCGGCCCTTCTCTAATATCGTTCCCACGCTCCACCTGGGAAGGCAGCCAGTGACGCTTCGGCATCCCGGTTTTGGACGCAATCCTAGGGCGCGAAACTTTTTCTACGCCGTAACTCCTGACTATCTTTACCGTTTCCATGGCGTTGGTAAAAACAAATGATAAATCCGTTGACGCCTCGGGGAAGCTTTGTTATAAACACCATCCGCTGACGAACGGGGCGCTTTCGAAAGACGACGCACCGCAGCGTTCCACAAAAAAGCATTGACAGTGAAAAACTCCTCTGCTATAAAGTGGGACTTCGCAGCACGGCTCTCCGACAACTCAATAACTGCCCTGGCCTGATCCCTTCACGGATCGACC
>NZ_BLXX01000025.1 GCF_014193515.1 Geomonas silvestris
AGATCAAAAAGAGCCGTTGGCTTCAGCATTCAGCCAAGCCACTGGAAGGCCATCCTTCGAGAGGACGGGAAACCTACGCTTTCCCCTTGACATTACTCATCATGGATGTCCCCCCTTTTGCAAAGTGGGGAACGTGCGGCCAGCTGCTGCGCTTCGTGACAGACAGCTCTGAGCTTTCCTGGAATTCCCGAATCACCATAAAAAAGGCAGCGACCGTGAGGGTCGCTGCCTTTTTCTTTTCCTGATGTGCCTTGCCGCTGCACGGCAGCCTTTTGGGCCTTTAGAAGGCCTCGAAGGCTTCGTCGGAATCGTTGTGAGCCATGCCGATGTCGACGCCGCGCTTTGCAACGGACCGCGATACCGTCGCCTTACGCACAGGGTTTAAAACCGGAGCCGGTTGGTACTGTTTCGCTTGCCTCGGGGCCGCTTGCCCGGGAAGGCCGCTACTCTCCCCTGTCTTGAAGAAGCTGACGCTCGACTGCAGCACCTCGGCCTGGGAACTTAGCTCTTCCGCAGTGGAGGCCATTTCCTCGCTGGCAGATGCATTCTGCTGGATGATCTGATCGAGTTGCTGTATCGCCTTGTTGATCTGCTCTGCCCCGATCCCCTGCTCACGGCTCGCTGCGCTGATCTCCTGGACCAGTTCGGCTGTTTTCAGGATGTCGGGCACCATTCGGACCAGCATCTCTCCGGCCTTCTCCGCGACGTCGACGCTGTTGGCGGACAACTCCGAAATCTCTAACGCCGCCCCGTGGCTTCGCTCGGCTAGCTTCCTGACCTCCGCTGCCACCACTGCGAACCCTTTGCCATGGGTGCCGGCCCGAGCCGCCTCTATCGCAGCATTGAGTGCCAAAAGGTTGGTCTGGCGAGCGATCTCTTCAATGATGGTGATCTTCCCGGTGATCTCCCGCATCGCGTTAACGGTCTGCTCTACCGCCTTGCCGCTCTCCTTGGCGCTTTCGGCACTACGCGCCGCTATCTTCTCGGTCTGTTGGGCATTGTCAGCATTGTGACTGATGTTCGAGCTCATCTGTTCCATGCTGCTCGATACTTCTTCTGCTGCCGCAGCCTGCTCGCTGGCTCCCTGGCTCATCGCGGTCGAACTCGTGGAAAGCTCCACGCTCCCAGCTGCCACGTTGTTCGAGGCGCTCTGCACCGAGGCTACGACCTCCTTCAGGTTGCCAACCATTTCGTTCAGGGCTTGGGCCAGTTGTCCGACCTCGTCCTTGCTCTCCACGACGAGCGTCCTGCTCAGATCGCCCTGGGAGACGGCATGGGCGAAATCTACACCTTTTCGCAGCGGGGCCGTAATCATCCGGGAGATGACGAAGCCAAGGAACATCGCGAGAGCCATTCCTCCCGCAGCGGTTCCGAACATAAACACGGTGGCTTCGCGCGCTATCTCCGCATTCGATTCGGCGGTACGCTTGGCTTGGCTCACCTTGGAGTCCACCAGCCGGTCCAGCACCTCCTGGTAGTGCAACGCGGCCTTCTTGCCGTCCCCCTGGAGAATGCTGCGGGCCTCGGCATCCCGGTCCATCTTGGCAAGCTCCATCACCTTCTCAATGTACTGGCCGTACTCGACCCTCACCTTTTTGTAATCGTCGACCAGCTTGCGCCCTTCCGCAGTCATGATGGTCTTTTCGACCTCAGTGACCTGCTTGGAGATTTCAGATCGCAGGTCCTTGATTGTCCCGAGGATCTTCTCCTTTTCCGCGTTGTCGTTCGTTTCCACCAGATCTCGCAGGTTGATCCGGACGCGCTGGAAGGCGACTGCGATGGTGCCTATCTCCTCGAGGGGGACGGTGACCTTTTCGTAGAGGAGGGTATCGGCCGATTTGATGGTATGGATCTTCGTGGTCCCTATCCAGCCGATTGCTCCGGCGATTACGGCCAGCAGCATGAAGCTGCTGAGCAATTTTTTCCCAATACCCATATGCAGGAAAAATCCCATATGACCCCCAGTGTTGGAAATTGTCTCTGAATGCCGGTGACCGCACCAGAAGACATCGAATTTATATTAACTTTCGTTCCTTTCGGTGGGCGCAGAGAAACCTTTAGGATTACGTAAACGGTAAGAGTCGTGGACATGACTGGAGTCGAAGCCCAAAGATGATTGAGTCTAACGCATCACAACCTGCGCCGAAAAGCGGCAAAGCCCGGCTGCCAGTAGACTTAGCCACCAGGATTCTGCCGCAAAAGCTCGCGGTCAGCCTGTTCTTGTTGCCGGCAGGTTACACCTTGGCCGTGTGCTGCTTAATTCCCGATCTTTAAATAAAGTGAATGCAATGATGCCCTGAGGTTCGAAGGGCGGAGCTTGATCGGGCCCTCGCCCCACTGACCAGAAACCGCTTTACGGTGTTGCGGCACCCCCGATCCTCTCTCAGGGATCGGGGGTGTTGTGGTTGCTTACGGTATGGCCGGGCCGGTTACTTGTTGAACCGCCCCCTGGCGCCCAGGTACAACAGGAACAACGACCCTCCCAGCAAGGCAATTCCAAGAAACCCTACCGGAGTGAAGCGCTCCCCCAAAAGGAACCAGGCCAGCACGGTCGCGACCATTGGCTCCACAAGGGTGCTGATGCTCGCTGACGTTGCCGATGTCGAGCGCATACCGTGAAAGAAGAGGAGGTAGGCGAGGGCTGTCGGTATCGTTCCGAGGTAGACGAGCAGCGTCCAGGCCAGAGGGGGATACGTCGTCACGATCCCCTGTGAGTGGGCGAAGCCGAACAGCATGACAGCCCCAAGAGCGAAGCTGATGGCAAGGGACTGGAAGGGATCGCGGTGGGCGGCCAGCTTCTGCGAGACCAGGGTCATCATCCCGTAGCTGAAGGCAGAAACCAATGCGAGCGTGATGCCGGCGGTATCTGCACCGGAGATCTTTGATTCTTCCTGGAACAGCACCAAGAGGCTCGTGCCGGAAAGGGAGCCGACGAGGGCTACTAACGAGATCCTGGAGGGGCTTTTCCGGGTGAAGGCGACCGAGACGACGGCAACCAGGACCGGTGCCGTGCAAAGGGTTACCACGGTCGCTACCGCGACACCCGTACGTGCTATGGCCCCGAAGTAACAGACCTGGTACAGCGCGGTGAGTAGTCCGACGAGCGCCATCAGCGCAAGATCCCTAACAGATACGCGGAACGTTTGCCTGCCTTGCCTGATCCAGCACACCGTGAACAAAACGGGAAGAGACATCGCAAGCCGAAACAAACCGATAGAGAGAGGATTGGTCGTGGCCAGTTGGTAGATGGTTTTGGAGGAAATGCCGACGGTCCCCCAGAGGACGGCGGCGAACATGATTAAGAGAAGCCCGTGGCGCGATTCGGCGCGGGCAGCGTGTGTAGACTGCATGTAAAATCTCCTTGAAGCTCAGAGGGAAAAGAAACTCTCAGAGGTCAAGGCAGAAAGGCACAACTCTAGTGGGAACGCTGGACGCGAACGGGAGGGGGTAGCTGCCAAACTGCCTTGCTAGGCGTGAATGGCGACGGGAGGGGGTAATATGCTGGAGAAGGGATAGTACATGCGAGTTGTATATCAGCAGCCGATCTTGATTGTCAACAGATTCGCTTCGCACCGCCCGGCATCGATTTCTCGATCCCCACATCAAATTCCAGCTCGGGGACCTGCTAAGCATGGTAAGTAAAGAGACTTTGCCAATGGCGCTATCATCCCCTTCGCTCTCTCTTAGCCAGGCCGGCCCCCGGGATCACCTTCCATGCGGTTTTTCGAAGTTCTGTGGCTGCAAAATACTCTTGCACATTAGTCAATAATGCAGCTATACCTATCGAGATTTTAAGCGGCAAGTAAACTCCGCATCAACAAATCCGGTATGCTTGGCAGCGAAAAAGCTGAGAGCACTGAGGCGTTGCCTTACATCAACCAGCAAATGGATGCAAGGTGCAGCTCTGAAATTGCAATCGCAGTCAAACTTTTCACATGTATTTTATTGAAATTAAGCTCTGCAAAGGTTAACCCACTGAAAGGTGGGGGCACAAAGCCACAGGTCCTCAGTTCTTTCTCGAACCGGACGGCTGGGTCACCAGAGAATCTGAAAAAGGGGGATGATATGAAAAGAGTGGCTCTGCTGTGCTCGGCGTTGGCTTTGTTCGGTTGCGGAGGCGGAGGGACGAGCCCCGGTGGTGGCGTAAGCTTGGACAACACCGGTTCTACGAGTCCTGCCGCGGGCTTGGCGGTAAAACTGGTCGATAGTGGCACCTCTGCTAAAACCGGCAAGATGGTGGTGGCAGGAAACACAGGCACTCTACCGGCCCCGAACAAGATAAGGGTAGTTGCCAGGATAATAAAGACAACCTACCCCATCGATACCTATTACGATGCAGCCTCGGATACCGAGGTGCCCGCAATTAACTACGATGGTTTGACACACTATACCGATAGCTTCGGCTTAAACAGCGCCGTTTACCCGAGTTGCGGTGGCTTGTCATCCGTTGTGCTGGACAGCTCCTGCAACCCGACCGGAGCGGTCGTTACGACTACGACGGCTACCCATCATATAGCACCGGGGGCGACTGATTATAAGAAGGTTATCGATCAGGATTATGCGGGGGGCAGTCTGACGGTATTCCTTCCGGTGAACGATGGCTACACCCTGGACTTCATAACGAGTGCGTACGATGCAACCACTCAGAAGAACTCGATACTGAAAGTGGGATCTATCACGGGCGTCAATGTAACCGCCACCGGCGGAAGTGCAACGGTGTCGATGGCTGGCTTTGACAGCATGGTATCGTACAATCCGGTAGCTCTCAGCAACACGAAGCCTGACCTGACGCAGATCACTTCGGAGGAAAAGTACAACCTCACGGTTACGGTCAGCGGCCCCTTGAAAACCAGTTTCACGGTAGGGCAGTCCTTGTCGAACACCCTCCTGCCGACGGCAAGCCTGACGAGAGGAACTTCCGGTGCGCCCGTCTCCCTTACCGCACCGACGTCAACGGCTCCCGGCTTTTTGTACTTCCAAGGGGTGTTCAACCTGGACGAAGCGCTGCTTAAAACCGGTGAATCGGTATCAAATTGGAGCCGGGTTTACCCCAACCCTGCCTATGGCGAATCTGCCTACACTGATCTCATCTATCTTGTGGGGATAACTATCCCGTAAGTGTGCCGCCCGGGGGGCGCTTCACGTTGGTGCCCGCCTCCTGGGTTGAGAGAGGTCAGGCAGAGTCCCGCCGCTGTTGTCCGCTAGCTTCTCTGCAGAAGCAGTGGGGCACCGTCATCGAACCTGGAAATACCAAGGCCCCCGGCATAAGCCGGGGGCCTTTTGTTTGTTTGGGATACGCTGATAAGAGGAGCGGTAGCCTTCCTCCTGTTCACCGCGCTGCAAAACCGGAGCTATTTGTCCCGGTGGGCATATCTGATAGATCAATCCCCCCCGGAGCCGGCGCGCTCGCTGCGCTTTTCCAGCATGATTCCCAGCATGGTCTGATCCACCTTCGCCATGCCGACTGCCGAGATCCGGCTCAGGTTGCGGATGGTCTCTTCCGCATGCTTCCCGACAAAACCCTCCTCTTCGGTGATACCGTGCCCGACGAGCGCCATGTAGGCCGCGCGTATCGCCGCGTCGGTTGAACTGACCACTTTCAGGGCGCAGCCACCCTTGGCTCCGTCGCAGAGCATCCCGCCCAGGTCGGAGATGATGGTGTTGACGGCCAGGTCGATCTTGTGCAGGTCGGAGCCCGCCTGCTGGTAGACGATCGCGACGGCTGCGCCCACCCCCGCGGCGATGGCGCAGCCGCAGATCGGGGCCAGTTCGCCGGTGTGGCACTTGATGTAGGCGTTCACGATGTGCGAGAGCGCGATGCTGCGCAGGATCCTCTCTTCGGGGATGTGGAAGAAGAGCCCCACGTTGTAGGGAACCAGGATCGCCACGATCCCCTGGTTGCCGCTCCCGCCGCTGGACATGACGGGGTAGGAAAGTCCGGCCATGCGCGCATCGGAGGCGGAGGCCGTGAGGATCTTGCTGGAGGAGACGACGTCTGCCAGCAGGAAGCCTTTGCGCACCAGTTCCTCGACGTAATGCCCCACCTTGACGAGCTGCTTCCCTGCTTCGGCAACCCGCAGGTTCATCTCGACGCCACGCTTCAGGTAGTCCAGGTCTTCCGGCCCGATTTCGTCGAGCAGCTCCAGGATCTGGGTGAAGGTCATCTCCTTGAGCGCGGTCCGGTAGGGGTGCCCTGTGGCGGTTCCTCCCGCCTCCGCGTGGACCAGCAGCCGCCCGTCGCATTCCAGGTGCACCAGATCGGTGTGTCCACCTTCGAGTACCGCACGTGCCACACTGTCGCCGCTGCGCACCGTCGCCTCGATATAGAGGGAGGTCCGCTCTTGTGCCAGCAGCACCTCGACCTTCCCGGCAGCTACCATCTCCACCGCGCGCCCGAGCAGCTCCGGGCTGCTCCCGGACAGGATCTCCATCTTCAGCTGTGGCCGGGAGATGAGGGCTCCCAACGCGGCAGCGATGACGTTTCCCTTGAGTCCGCCGGTCTCCGGAACCGTTACCGCGAACCCGTTCTTGTAGACCCCCGGGTCGACCAAGACGGTGATCTCTTCCGGTGTTCCGTTTAGCTGCGCGGCGGCGAGGCTTGCAGCGTAGGCCACCGCGATGGGCTCGGTGCAGCCGAGCGCGGGAAACACCTCTGCCGCAATGATGTCCTGGTAGATCCCCATAGTCTTCTCCGTATTTAGGAAGTGGATTGCGTCTTGGCTTTCGATGATCGGCACCCGTCCTGTGCCGCCAATTTGGTGTCGGTCCCTTTTACAGTGGCAGCCCCTTTTTTGCGTGTTCCTTCATAGCCTGGACCGAGGTGGCGCCGCGACTATATGTCAATATCTGCATGTTGTAAATTAAAAGTGACGAAGATCGTGGAAGGGTATAGGGAGCCAGGAGGTACGGCTCTTGGGGAGGCCGACTCTCTCCTGGTGCCCCTTCATGGTCGGGGGAAAAGAAGCAGGATACCTTGGCTTCAGGGCTTGACCGGGAAAGTTTGGTTTGTATTCTTTAACCTTTGGGCCGCAGAACTGTCTGGACTCCTGCGAGCTCCCTTCCAAAGCTGGGGAGCTGGTAAGAGCCCGAACTCGGAGAAGACCAAAGGAGGGTTCATATGAAGAGCCAGGAAACTTTGCTGAGATCGATCGAAGAGGTAGTCAACGCGGGCAAGACGGTGATAGTTGCCGACAAGAGCGTGATCGAAGCGATCATGCAGGAGTCGCTCGCCAAGGGGCGCACGGTGACCTTCTTCACTCCCCCTGCCCAGGCTCAGGCTGTCATGCGCTTGTACTGGAGCCCGAGACGGATCAAGGAGATCGGGATGGAGCGGGTACCCGACGAGGAGAGGGCCAGGATCGAGTCGGAGCTGGGCGTACCCGCGCCGGCCGGGTTCTCCAATTACGTTCAGTGCTCGTGTGGCGGCGTTTATGGCGATTTCGAGTTCATGCAGCAGGGGATCCGGCAACACGGAAAGGAGTGGGTGAAGGGCGTTTTGGAGCTCAAGAAAACGGCTACCCTGCGTCTCAACCCGAGCCAGGATGCCTTCTGCCCAAAATGCGGACAGCTCCTGGCGCCGGGACACTGGTGCCGCATGCAGGCCGACGACGGAACCCTGATCTACGGTTGCTGCACGGGTGAAATCCCCGGTCCCGTACTCGCTTGAGGTGGATTCTCGATCCTTATCCCCTCGCAGGTTGCCCTCATCAGAGTACCATGCTCGCCATCTGCCACTGTATCGCTCTCCTTGTCCCCCCCCTTTCACCCGTACCTCTCTTTCTTTCAAGCCTGTGCGCTCGCGGCTGCTGTCAGCATAAGCGGCAGCCGGAAGCGGCTTCTTGCAGCCGCCCCGTGTAACCTAATTTTCAGTTGCTAATGGTGGCGTTCTTCCCTATTCTGTAGCCCCTTTGGGCTGTTACCTTGTACCGTGCGGGGGTGAGGATGAGGCGTGCTCTGTTCCACCAGGCAGTTCGAAGTTTGTTCACCGAATCGAAATGGCTGTGGCGGATCATCCTGCTCACCGTGCTGGTATCGTCAGCCCCGCTGGCGGCACACGCGGCAGATACCGTTTTCACGAGCAGTGCAGCCTTCAAGGAGGAGCTGAACCGGCTGGGGGGCGAGGCGGCGCTCATGGTCAAGGCCCCGGTGGATCCTTACCTGCTGCAGACGGCCGCAGTTGCCGGGATGTTCGCGCTGAGCTACCACTACGATCAGGACATCCGATCGGATCTGCAGGCAAACCGCAGCCGCGGTCTCAACCGCGCGACGGATGCCGGGAACATCATGGGCGATCCCTATATCCACCTTGGTGTGGCGGCGCTGGTCTACGGAGCCGGTGCGCTGAGCGAGCGGCCCAAGGTGCAGGAGCTCGGCGAGAAGCTGGGGGAGGCGCTCATACTCTCCGACGTTTCGACGTTCGTGCTGAAACAGGCCATCGGCCGGGCGCGTCCTGCGACAGGCGCCGGATCGGGAAGCTTCCGGCCGTTTCAGTTCAAAAACGACTACGATTCACTTCCGTCTCTGCATACGGCAAGCTCGTTTGCCGTGGCCCACGTGCTGGCCAGCGAGAGTGAGAGCCTGCCGGTCAAGATCCTCTGCTACACCGGCGCGAGCTTCGTCGGCTTCTCGCGCATCTACCAGGGGAAACATTGGGCGAGCGACGTGGTGCTGGCGGCGGCTATAGGGGAGTTGGCGGGGAATTCGGTGACCAGGTTTCGGGAGCTGAAGCCGGGTAAGGTTACGCTGGCCCCGACGGTCATGGGCGGGACGCCGATGCTTGCGCTGCAGGGGAAGTTTTAGAGGGATTCGGTGCTGGCAGTGGTCAGTCGGTGAGGCTGAATCCCCCCTGTCCCCCCTTTTTCAAAGTGGGGAACGTCAGGCTCCTGCAGTACTTAGTTGATACTGTTAAGTCGCTACGGGCATTGTCTGAAGAACCTTATAGATGGGGATGCGAGGGCGGCTGCCACCGATCCTGGCAACGCACAGATCTTATGAGAACATATGCGCCGGGCTGCTGTGAGCACCGGCTATCGCTAAAGGAGCTTTTGCATGTTAGACGCTGTCATCTTCGACTTCGACGGGATCATCGTGGACACCGAGCCGCTGCACTACAAGGCCTTCCAGGAGATCCTGGTGCCGCTCGGCCTCGGCTACTCGTGGGAGGAGTACCTGGAAACCTACATGGGCTTCGACGACCGCGACGCCTTCCGTGAGGCCTTCAAGGTGGCGGGACGTTCGCTTTCCGATGCCGAGTTGAAGAAGATGATGGAGGAGAAGGCGGAGGCCTTCCTGTGCATCGTCTCCGGCGGGGTCGCACCGTACCCGGGTGTGGTCGAGCTGATCCGCTCCATCTCGGGGAACCTGCCGCTCGCCCTTTGCTCGGGTGCACTCCGCAGCGACATCGATCCCATTCTCACCCAACTCGGCCTCACCGGCGCCTTCGATACGCTGGTAACTGCGGATGAAGTGGCCGCCAGCAAGCCCGATCCGGAAAGCTACCGCGTCGCGGTGCAACGCCTCCAGGCGCTCTATCCCGGGAAGGTCGACGCCAGCCGCGGCGTCGCCATCGAAGATACCCCCGCCGGCATCGTCTCTGCCACCGGCGCGGGACTCAAGGTCCTTGCCGTCACCAACAGCTACCCCGAGGAGCGCCTCTCCGGCGCCTGGCGCGTGGTCAACTCGCTCGTCGGAATCGATCTGGAAGGACTCCGCCTGCTCCCTTGAGTACCAAACTCCCCCCCACACCGATTGAAGAGATCCTCCCCGAGTTGCTGACCGCACTCGCGGGAGGGAATGTCGCCGTCCTCCAGGCCCCTCCCGGCGCGGGGAAGACGACGCGGGTGCCGCTTGCGCTGCTTGACTCACCGTTTGCAGCCGCCGGGCGGATCATCATGCTGGAACCGCGCCGTCTCGCCGCGGTGAACGCCGCGCGCTTCATGGCCCAGGCGCTGGGTGAGGAGCTCGGCCAGACGGTCGGCTTCAGCATCCGCTTCGAGCGCAAGGTCTCCGCGGCTACCCGCATCGAGGTGGTTACCGAGGGGATCCTGGCGCGCAGGCTGCAGAGCGATCCGCTCCTCGAAGGGGTCTGCGCGGTCATCTTCGACGAGTTCCACGAGAGAAGCCTCACTTCGGATCTTTCGCTCGCCCTGTGCCGCGACGTCCAGCTCGGCCTGCGCGAGGACCTGCGCATCCTGGTCATGTCGGCTACGCTGGACGCCGGTCCGGTCGCGGCGCTCTTGGGCGGCGCACCGCTCATCTCAAGTGTCGGCCGGAGCTTTCCGGTCGAGCTGCGCTACCTGAACGCCGAGCCCACGACGAGACTCGCCGAAACCGCCTGCGCCGCCGTTGCCCGCGCGGTCAAGGAGACCCGGGGGGACATCCTGGTGTTCCTCCCCGGCACCGGGGATATCCGGCGCTGCGAGCGCCTGGTCAAGGATGCGCTTCCGGCGGATCTCTTGGTGGCGCCGCTTTACGGCGATCTCCCCTTTGCGGCCCAGCAGCAGGCGATCGTTCCGGTGCCGGGGCGGCGCAAGGTGGTGCTTGCCACCAACATCGCCGAAACGAGCCTCACCATCGACGGGGTCCGCGTGGTTATCGACACCGGCTATTCCCGCCAGCTCCGCTTCGATCCCTCCAGCGGCCTGAACCGCCTGGATACCCTGCGCATCTCCGCGGCCTCTGCCGAGCAGCGTGCCGGCCGCGCCGGGCGCCAGGCCCCCGGCGTCTGCTACCGGCTCTGGACCGAGCACACCCAGCGCACCCTGCTCCCCTTTACCCCTGCCGAGATCAAGGTTTCCGACCTGGCACCGCTCGCGCTCGACCTGGCGCTTTGGGGCGTGCCGGATCCCGCCGCGCTGAGCTTCCTCGACGCGCCCCCCGCCGCGCACCTCACCGAAGGGCGCGCGTTGCTCAGGAGTCTGGGCGCCCTGGACGCCTCGGGTGCCATCACCCCCTTGGGGCGGCTCATGGCCGCGCTCCCCATGCACCCGCGCCTGGCCGCGATGCTCCTGGCCGGGGAGTCGTTGGGGACGCCCGCGCTTGCCTGCACGCTGGCGGCGCTTTTATCTGAGCGCGACATCATGCCGCGCGGCACCGGCAGCATCACCGACAGCGATCTGCTGGACCGGGTGGAAGCGCTGGAGCGGCGGCTCGACCCGCAGGCCAGCCGCAACATCGAGCGGGTGGCCGCCTACTTCCGCAAGGCGCTCAGGGCAGGGGAGGGCGGTCCGCGTCCCGATGCGGCCCAGGTGGGTGAGCTGCTCATGCGGGCCTACCCGGACCGCATCGCCCGCGAGCGCTCTGCCGGCTCCGGGCGCTACCTGATGGCCAACGGCACCGGCGCGCGGCTCTCGAGCCGCTCCAACGTGCGCAACCAGCAGTTCGTCGTGGCGGTCGAGGTCGAGGGGGCCGGCGCCGAGGCGGAGATCCACCTGGCGAGCGGCGTCTCGCTCGAGGCGGTGCGCGAGGGATGTGCCGCTGCGATCACGCGCGGCAGGCGGGTCTTTTGGGATGAGCGGGAGGGGAGGGTTATCGCGCGGGACGAGGAGCGCCTGGGTGCCTTGCTGCTCTCGGAGCGGCCGGCGCAGGCGCGCCCCGAGGACCTGGCCGAAGCGCTGGTCCAGGGGATCTTAAGCGGCCGGGGGCTCGCCGGGCTGAACTGGACCCCTGAAGCGCAGGAATTTCGCAACCGTGTGAACTTCTTGGCGCGGGTGCTGCCGGATGCGGGGCTCACCGAGCTTAGCGACCAGTACCTGCAGGAGGAAATCGGTACTTGGCTTTTGCCGCACCTCTCGGGGGTGCGCAGTTTAAACGCCCTGGCCCGTGTGGATCTCCTGCAGCCGCTCAAGGGGATCTTCAGCTGGCGCGAGTTGAAGCTTATCGACGACGAAGCGCCCACCCACCTCTCGGTACCCAGCGGATCGCGGGTGCGGCTCAGTTACCCCGAGCATGGCGAGCCTTTTTTGGCGGTGAAGCTTCAGGAGATGTTCGGTCTGGCGGAGACGCCGCGGGTGGCGCAAGGCAGGGTGCCGGTGCTCATCCACCTGCTTTCGCCGGCACGCCGCCCGATCCAGGTGACCGCGGATCTGAAGAGTTTCTGGAACGGCGCCTACCGGGAGGTCTGCAAGGAGCTCAAAGGGCGCTACCCCAGGCACCCCTGGCCCGATGATCCCTGGGAGGCCCAGGCGACACGGCACGTGAAGAAGCGGATGTAGAGCAAGGCGCTCTGGTACAAGGGACACAAAGGACATAAGGGACTTAAAGGGCGTAAGGGATCCAGAGGAGGATCTTTGCGTCCTTTTGTCTTTTTACAGTCTTTGCGGTGGAGTGAGGTAAGGGACCGTCAGTTGAGGTTGGTGAAGACGATGGAGCCGTTGCTGTGGAGGTAGGTGCGGATGCTGCCGGCCACTTCCGTAAAGCCTGCGCCGCTGTTTAGGTAGCTCTCGGTCACGTTGGCGCCGTTTTTCCAGAGTTCGAAGTGGACGTGGGGGCCGGTGGACCTGCCGGTGGAACCGGACAAAGCCAGGGTCTGCCCGGCGGTAACGCGCTCGCCAACGGCGACATCGAGCCGGGAGTTGTGCCCGTAGCTGGAAATGCTCCCGTCGTCATGCTGGACCCGCACCAGGTTCCCGTAGCCGCCGTGGGAGGCGCTCTCGATGACCTTGCCGGCCGCGATCGCCTTCACCTGGGTACCTGGCGGGACGGCGATATCGATCCCGTTGTGGTGCCGTAAGGTGCCGTCGATGGGATCGTGGCGCCAGCCGACTTTGGAGGTGAGCACCCCCTGCACCGGCAAGGTAGACTCCTGCAACGTCGGGAGGCTGTGCTCGGTTACCTGCTCGGGCTGCGCCTGGGCTGGGGCTTGCACGTGGAACTTGCGCTTGAGGGACGCTTTGGAGGCTGGGGCCGGCTTTGTTTCCCGCATCACCCGGACGCCGCCGCTCGAGGTGGGGGTGTTGGTATAGGTCTCCACGCCGTCGTCGTCGGTGTACTTGTAGAAGTCAGCGCAGGCAGCCGCGGGAAGGAGAAAACAGCAGGCAGCCAGCAGGGCGGTAGCCAGGGGGCGTCCCCGATAAATGCCGCCGTTATGTTCATGTGCCGCAAAATTAGGCAATGATTGCTCCGGATTTGGTGATTGCCACCCAGTAAAAGGGGGGCTGGGGCGCGGGAAATGGCGCCCTCGTGACTCCTGCGCGCGGGCTACTATAACCGCATGGTGCGGCAATGGCAAGATCCCACGATGTTTTGTACCGCCACTG
Source organism: Geomonas silvestris (assembly GCF_014193515.1). Lineage (GTDB taxonomy): Bacteria > Desulfobacterota > Desulfuromonadia > Geobacterales > Geobacteraceae > Geomonas > Geomonas silvestris. The sequence continues at coordinate 13,257 of NZ_BLXX01000025.1, forward strand.
CAAGTTTTCCTAAGCCGTGCCATGGAATTGGCATCTCGCTTGCTGTAATGGGATAGCTTTCGGTGATGATCACGTAACTTCCTGAAACATCGATTTCAGCCCGTTGCTCATTGCCTAAAATTTACGCACCGCTGCATAAAAAGGAGGCTGTATCGTGGAGATGTTCGGGCAGAACGTGTTTAATCAGACAGTTATGAGAGAAAGACTGCCGAAGGCTGTATTCAAAACCCTGAAAAAAACCATCGATGAAGGGCTGCCGCTCGACCCTTCCATCGCTGATGTCGTAGCGACCGCCATGAAAGAGTGGGCCGTCGAGAGGGGCGCCACCCACTTCACCCACTGGTTCCAGCCGATGACCGGCATCACCGCCGAGAAGCACGACTCCTTCCTTTCCCCCTCCGAGGGCGGCGCGCTCATGGAGTTCTCCGGCAAGGAGCTGGTGAAGGGCGAGCCCGACGCTTCCTCGTTCCCGAGCGGCGGCCTGCGTGCCACCTTCGAAGCCCGCGGCTACACCGCCTGGGACTGCACCTCTCCTGCGTTTCTGAGGGAAGAGGCCGGCGTGGTCACCCTGTGCATCCCGACCGCCTTCTGCTCGTACACCGGCGAAGTGCTGGACAAGAAGACTCCGCTTTTGCGCTCCATGGAGGCCCTCTCCACCCAGGCGCTGCGCGTGCTGCGGCTGTTCGGTAACACCACCGCCACCCGCGTCATCTCGACCGTCGGCGCCGAGCAGGAGTACTTCCTGGTCGACAAGGCCTTCTACGATAAAAGACCGGACCTGATGATGGCAGGCAGGACCCTCTTCGGCGCCATGTCCTCCAAAGGCCAGGAGCTCGAGGACCACTACTTCGGCACCATCAAGGAGAGGGTGCTGGCGTACATGAAGGAAGTTAACGAAGAGCTGTGGAAACTGGGCGTCACCGCCAAGACCCAGCACAACGAGGTGGCCCCCGGCCAGTTCGAGATCGCCCCGATCTTCGAGAACACCAATATCGCTACCGACCACAACCAGATGGTCATGGAGACCCTCAAGAAGGTCGCCACCCGCCACGGCCTGGTCTGCCTGCTGCACGAGAAGCCGTTCGCCGGCGTGAACGGCTCGGGCAAGCACAACAACTGGTCCATGAGCTCGAACGACGGGCAGAACCTGCTCGAGCCGGGTCACACCCCGCACGACAACGCCCAGTTTCTGACCTTCCTGATGGCGACCATCAAGGCTGTGGATACCTACGCAGGCCTTTTACGCGCCACCTGCGCCAGCGCCGGCAACGACCACCGTCTGGGCGCCAACGAAGCGCCGCCGGCCATCATGTCCATCTTCCTGGGCGACCAGCTCTCCGATATCCTCGACCAGATCGTGGCAGGCGACGAGAAGTCTTCCACCAAGGCCGGCGAAATGAAGATCGGCGTAAGCACCCTGCCGGCACTCCCCATGGATGCCACCGACCGTAACAGGACCTCGCCGTTCGCCTTCACCGGCAACAAGTTCGAGCTGAGGATGCTCGGTTCCTCCTTCTCCATCTCCGGGCCGAACATCGTCATCAACACCATCATCGCCGACGTGCTGCAGGAGTTTGCCGACCGTCTCGAGAAGGCGACCGACTGCGACGCCGAGCTGGAGAAACTGCTCCAGGAGACCGCCAAGAAACACCAGCGCGTGGTATTCAACGGCAACAACTACTCCGACGAGTGGGTCCAGGAAGCCAAGAAGCGCGGCCTGCTGAACATCCCGAACACCCCGGAGGCACAGAAGCAGCTGATCACCAAAGAAGCCGTCGCGGTATTCGCCAAGCACAAGGTCTTCAGCGAGAAAGAGATCCACGCACGCTACGAGATCGTCATCGAGCAGTACGTCAAGACCTTGAACATCGAGGCACTGACCATGATCGACATGGCGAACCACAGCATCATCCCGGCCGCGATGGAGTACGCTACCACGGTAGCTTCGTCCATCAATGCCGTGACCGCGGTCTCCGCCAAGCTGAACGTCTCGGCCCAGAAAGAGCTTCTGGAAGAGCTCTGCGACAAGCTGGCTGCCGTGAGCGCCGAGACCAAGAACCTGGAGAAGGAGCTGGAAGCTACTCTGGCGATCGCCGACCTGGATGAGCAGGCAGCGGCGTTCCGCGCCAAGGTGTTCACCAAGATGGACGATCTGCGTGCCAACGCCGACGCACTGGAGAAGATCATCGCCGCCAAGTACTGGCCGCTGCCGACCTATCGGGAGATGCTGTTCCAGCTCTAATCCCAGGTTGGCTTGTTTGGTTGTTGAAAAAGGAGCTCCCTTGCCGGGGGCTCCTTTTTTGTTGGTCTTGGTGGATTCCCACGTTTTAAAGCGGGGAGGCAAATCCCCCTGTCCCCCCTTCGCAAAGGTTCTTCCGGGATTTCCGGGGAGGGTTAAAAAAATAAAACGACAACGACAGCTACTGGGTTATTTTGATGGTTCCCCAACCTATCAAAACTCAGGAGGCCGCCGTTGTCGCATCCCGATCTTATCTCATTTGCTGGAGGGTGGGAAGGATATCGTGTAAGAAACACCACCACTACTGGCACAGGCAATGAGAAGCGAATCGAAATTGAATTGGTTCCTAAGTTTCAAGAGCAGTTACTGTGTCCATGTTGCGGAAAACAGTGCACAGGGGTCCACGAGACCACCAAGCGGATCGTTCGAGACTTACCCATCCTGGATGCACGAACCTACTTGGTCGTTCACCACCGACGACTCTTCTGTCCGCAATGCGGGCCGGTGCTGGAAAGCCTGCCCTGGCTGGCAAAACATGCACGGGTTACCGGCCGCTTGGCTGCGAGTGTGGCTCGGCTCTGCTCGTGGCTACCAATAAAGCATGTAGCTGAGTTCTACGCACTGTCTTGGGACCAGGTTAAAGAGATCGACAAGCGTTCACTACAGCAGCGTTTTGGCTCTGTTGATCTCTCCACAGTTGAAGTCATCGGCATGGATGAATTCGCCCTTCGTAAGGGACATCGCTATGCCACAGTGATCGTCGAGCCGCACCGCAAGGAAGTGCTTTTCGTAGCTAAAGGAAGAAGCCGCGAAAGCATTCGCCCTTTCTTCCAGCAACTCGGCGATGAAGGACGCAAACGACTCAAAGCTGTTGCTATGGATATGAATGGCGCCTTTGAGGAGGAGGTAAAAGCCAACTGCCCTCAGGCTGCAATTGTCTATGACCTCTTCCACGTGGTTGCAAAGTACAGCAGAGAGGTCTTGGATCGGGTCCGCAATGCTGAAGCTGACCGCATCAAAGATGACAAAAAGGCCCGCAAGATAATCAGAACATCGCGGTGGCTGTTGCTACGTAACAGCCGAAATGTAAAAGACGGCGATATGGTTCGCTTACAGGAGTTACTGCAAGCCAACCAGAACCTCCTGACGGTTTACCTGCTGAAGGAGGATCTGAAGCAATTATGGCGTTTCAGGTGCACCGAGGAAGCTGAACTATTCTGGGAACAGTGGTATCGACGAGCGATGGAAAGCAAGATCCCCCAGCTCGTGCTCTTTGCCACCCGGTTGCAGGTCTACCTTCAGGGCATCCTTAATCACTGTCTCTGGCAATTGCACACCGGCATCCTCGAAGGCATCAACAACAAGATAAAAGTGATCAAGAGGATGGCCTACGGTTTCCGGGACCACGACTACTTCTTCCTCAAGATCAGAGCCGCTTTCCCCGGAATTCCCGGATGAACCTTCGCAAAGGGGGGAACGCGAGTGCACCTGGTGGAGTGGATAGCAACCTTCCTTGATGCCTCTCAGGATTTCCGGATGAACTTATCAAAGGGGGGACCTTGGGGTCGCTGCGGTACCCGGTGGAAGGTGGCAGTTTCTTCCTGCAACCTTTCTTCCTTTCTCAGGGGAGGGTGGTAGGTGGTCTGTTTCGGTTAATGGAACCATATTTTAGGTTCCCCAGAAATAGCACGTAGGAGCAAGGTGGTAGAGCGGTAAACTCTTTGCGGGTAGCTGCCTAAACAATGGGCAGTGATGACAGGAGGTGTGCCTTGCATTTAGGCAATGAGGTCTTTCTCGGGCCTGAACAACAGCTTGCCGACTGCCTCAACATTTTGATATATTTGCCTTTGTGGCGTTTCCTGTCCTTTGGCAAAAATCTTGCTGGCAACAACCCTAGCGCGCTGCGGGAGTACTTGATTAAGGTTGCTTTTTGACATCAAGCTCTCTATAATTTGCGCGCACTGAAAAACGGAGCGGAGGGTACCTGTCTTGAAAAAAGTCGAAGCAATCATTAAACCTTTCAAGCTTGATGAGGTCAAAGAGGCCCTCAACGAAATCGGTATCCAAGGGATCACGATCGGTGAGGTAAAAGGGTTTGGTCGCCAGAAGGGGCACACGGAACTGTACCGCGGCGCCGAGTACGTGGTGGACTTTATCCCCAAAATCAAAATGGAAATCATCGTCTCTGACGAGGTCGTCTCCAAGGTGGTTGATGCCATCGAGCAGGCTGCGAAAACCGGCCGCATCGGCGACGGCAAGATCTTTGTAACTCCTGTGGAAGAAGTTGTCCGCATCAGGACCGGTGAAAGGGGCGAAGACGCCCTCTAGTCCGATCGATTTTACCCACTTTGAAAGGAGACTGTAGATGACACCGAAACAAGTTGTGGAGTTTGCCAAAGAAAACGGCGTGCTGATGGTAGATTTCAAGTTCATGGACTTCGTTGGTATCTGGCAGCACTTCACCGTGCCGATGAGCGAGTTTGGCGAAGACACCTTCGAGGAAGGGCAGGGCTTCGACGGCTCCTCCATCCGCGGGTGGCAGCCGATCCACGCCTCCGACATGATCATCATCCCGGATCCGACCACCGCAAAACTCGATCCTTTCACCGCTCTGCCGACCCTGTCGCTCATCTGCGACATCTTCGATCCGATCACCAAAGAAAGCTACACCCGCGACCCGCGTAACATCGCCAAGAAGGGCGAGGCGTACCTGAAGTCGACCGGCCTCGCCGACACCGCCTACTTTGGACCGGAAGCAGAATTCTTCATCTTCGACGACGTCCGCTACGACTCCTCCGCCAACCAGTCCTTCTACGCCGTCGATTCCGTGGAAGGCGCCTGGAACACCGGCCGCGAAGAGTTCCCGAACTTGGGCTACAAGCCGCGCCACAAGGAAGGCTACTTCCCGGTTGCTCCGACCGACTCCCAGAACGACCTCCGTAACGAAATGGTCATCGAGCTCCAGAAAGTCGGCATCCGCGTCGAGTGCCAGCACCACGAAGTGGCAACCGGCGGCCAGGCCGAGATCGATATGCGCTTCAACTCGATGGTCGCCATGGCTGACGATCTGCAGTGGTTCAAGTACGTCATCAAAAACGTCGCCAACCGTAACGGCAAGACGGTAACCTTCATGCCGAAGCCGCTCTACGGCGACAACGGCTCCGGTATGCACTGCCACATGTCCCTGTGGAAGGACGGTACCAACCTGTTTGCCGGCGACAAGTACGGCGGGCTCTCCCAGATGGCCCTGTACTACATCGGCGGTATCATCAAGCACGCTCGCGCCCTGTGCGCCTTCACCAACCCGACCACCAACTCGTACAAGCGTCTGGTGCCGGGCTTCGAGGCTCCGGTTAACATGGCGTACTCCAGCCGTAACCGTTCGGCGTCGCTGCGTATCCCGATGTTCTCCTCCAACCCGAAAGCCAAGCGCATCGAGTACCGTACTCCGGACCCGAGCTGCAACGGCTACCTCGCCTTCGCCGCCATGCTGATGGCGGGCCTCGACGGCATCGAGAACAAGATCGATCCGGGCCAGCCGCTGGACAAGGACATCTACGGCCTGTCTCCGGAAGAGCTCTCCACCATCCCGTCCGCTCCGGGGAGCCTGGAAGAAGCTCTGAAGGCCCTGGAAGCCGACCACGAGTTCCTCCTTAAAGGCGACGTCTTCACCCTGGACGTCATCGAGAAGTGGATCGAGTACAAGACCGAAGCCGAAGTGAACCCGGTCCGTATGCGTCCGGTTCCCCTCGAGTTCGCCCTGTACTTCGACATCTAGTCGGTAGCGGCAGCAACGTAGTACGAGAGGCGGGGTTCATCCCCGCCTCTTTTTTTTGCTGGAAATATTCCTTTTGCAGAGAGCTCCCTGTCCCCCCTTCGCAAGGGGGGGGACGCGAGTGCGCCAGCAGGGGGTGGGTCGCAACGTTCTTGATGCTTCCGGAATTCCCGGATGAACTTTTTTAAAGGGGGACATGATGGCGCCTGCAGGTAGATCGAACCACGGCTTCCCTGGAAATTCGTGAAGAACCATTTCCCACTCTCAGGGTGTCGGTCTGCTCATGAAGTGCTTGAACGGCCCGGGGAAACCTGCTACTTTCCAGAAATCGCGCAGGTCGGCACGCAGCCGGCCGGAAGGCGAGGGGAGGGCGCTGGTTTGCAGCAACAGGACAGAATAGGGAAACTCATCGAGTGGTTCATCAAGGCCGCGCTCAGGCATGCCGAGGCGATCGAGGCGATACAAGAGGAGGTAGCGGGCCTGCAGGTGGCCGCGCTCACCAAGTACTTCAAGGCGCTGCAGGGCGAGGCGGGTTGGCTGCCGCGCTTCAGCGAACTTTTGCAGCACGAGAACCCGGTCATTGCCGGGATGTGTGCGGTGTATGCCCTGCCGCTCGATCCCGAGCGCTGCCGCCCGGTGCTGGTGCGCCTGGCGCAGATGCCGGGGTTGATCGGCTTCAGGTCGCAGGTGGCCCTGCAGCGTTGGGATGCCGGCGAGTGGCAGGCGCTGTAACGTTCGTAGGCTTACTTCGCAGCTGAGTGAAGCTCTACCAGATCTTATTCAAGGAGGCAGGCATGTCTGAATTCAACAACGTAAGCGTGGTTAAAGAGGCCAACATCTACTTCGACGGCAGCGTCACCAGCCGCACCATCTACTTCGCCGACGGCTCCCGCAAGACCCTCGGGATCATGCTGCCGGGCGAGTACACCTTCAACACCGGATCTGCCGAATTGATGGAGATCCTCTCCGGCGACCTCACCGTGCTGTTGCCCGGCTCTTCCGAGTGGGTTGCCGTGAAGGGGGGCGAGGCCTTCGAGGTCCCCGAGAACTCCAGCTTCAAGCTGAAGATCGCCGCCATCACCGATTACTGCTGCTCGTTCCTCTAAAAACCGCTGACAGGGATGAATGGGATAAACGGGATGTGCAGTGCCTTTATCCCCTTGATCCTGTTCATCCCTGTTTAGATCCTGACGATGCCTGAAACCTCGAACCATAACGCTCCTGTTGTCGGACGTTTCGCGCCGTCGCCCACAGGTCCTATGCACCTGGGCTCCCTGGTGGCAGCCTTGGGGAGTTTCCTGATGGCGAAGCGCGCCGGCGGAGCCTGGCTCTTGCGCATGGAGGACCTGGACCTGCCGCGCGTGGTGCCCGGGATCGCGGACGACATGTTGCGCACCCTGGAGACGCTCGGCTTTGCCTGGGATGGCGAGATCGTCTATCAGAGCCGGCGCACCGAGGTTTACCGCGAGGCTGCACACCTCCTCATGGAGCGCGGCCTCGCCTATCCCTGCGGCTGCACCCGCAGCGAAATCGCCCAGATCGCCTCGGCCCCCCACGAGGAGGGGCTCATCTACCCGGGGATCTGCCGCGATGGTCTCCCTCCGCAGAAGGTGGAGCGGGCCCTGCGCGTGAAAGTTTACGACGAGGTGATCAGTTTCGACGACCAGGTGATGGGGCACTACAGCCAGCATCTGACCGGGTCCTGCGGGGATTTCGTGATCCACCGCGCCGACGGCCCGTATGCCTATCATCTTGCGGTGGTCGTGGACGATGCCGCGGCCGGCGTGAACCAGGTGGTGCGAGGGACCGACCTCTTGAGCTCGACACCGCGCCAGATCTACCTGCAGCGCATCTTCGGCTATCCGACGCCAAGCTACGCGCACCTGCCGCTGGTGACCGGCCCCGCCGGCGGGAAGCTCAGCAAGAGGGATAATGCCGTGTCCCTTGCCGCCGGTGGGAACCTCGCCGCCGAGGCGGGCGGGCTGCTGCTCGACGCGCTGCGTTTCCTGGGACAAGCCCCTCCGCAGGAACTGCACGGCGCTGCTCCCGGCGAGGTCCTTGCCTGGGGAGTGCAGCACTTCGACGTCGCGGCGGTCCCCAGAGCTTCCGCTCCGTTTGATCGCAGCCCTTTATGAGGGGGGCATCGGTACAAGTGGCACCTATTTCGTAACAAGGTTCATTGCCTGAATGCTACCTATACACAAGGCAAATCCCCCCGGTCCCCCTTCGCAACGGGGGGAACGCTGGGCTCCTGCTGGTGCACACTTGTCGACGCTGCACGGAATTTCCGGATGAACCTCACAACTTGGGAGAAGGTAATTAAAAAGGGAACCGGCTGAACTGGTTCCCTTTCTTACTATCTTCCAAACATCCTGCGGCGTTGCCGACTCCGCTGCCGCGACCCTGATCTTGCCGCTATCCTTGATCCAGGAATTCCGGTGCGGGGCGCGGCTGTACAGGCACCGGCGCGTGCTCGCGTTTTTCCAGCCCCTCCCTTATCTGGGTGCCGACCCGGTTGCCGAGCTTGCGGTCCATGAACCAGGCGCGCACCAGTGAATCGTTCAGCTCGGCGCACCCGGTGAGCAGCAGCACGCCCAGCGCGGCCCCGTGCCTAACCCTCATGACGCTCCGCCTTGCGCTGCTTCTCGACCTGGCGCCATTTCTCCAGCTCCGCCTCGGTGACCGGCTGCCAGGGCGGTACGGTGGTCGGGTGCCAGTTCTCGTCCACGGCCACCATGGTGAACTGGCCGCTCGCGCCGCGCCGCTTGGTCCCCTCGATGACGTTTTCGACCTCGACTTCCACCTCTACCTCCATCGAGGAGCGCCCGACGTGGATGATGGTGGCGCGCGAGTAGACCACCTCGCCCATGTTGATGGGGGTGTGGAAACAGATGCGCTGCGCGCAGGCGGTCACCACCCGGCGCTGGGAGTAGCGCCAGCAGGCGACCCCGGCGGTTTTGTCCATGATGCTCATGATCACGCCGCCGAAGATGTTGCCGTAGCCGTTGGTGTCCTTGGGCAGCAGCGTTTCGATCAGTTCGGCCTTACGTTTGTGCTCCATTGATCCCCTCCTCTTCTAACGTTGCAGAAATAAGCCGCTTCAGCTGTTTCAGGTTGGCCCGCTCCATCGGTTTGCCCGTGATGCTGCTCACCGTGCGGTTATGTCGCTCCTCTACCGGATAGACCGAGCACTCCACGGGAACGCCCTGGTCCTCCAGGTAGACATGGATGTAGTCGTTGATGCGCCCCCCCTTGCGCACCGAGACCGTTTCCGTCTCGAAGGGGAGGCCGTGCTGCTGCAGGAGCTCTTCGACCTCTTCGACCGAGTCGGCAAAGAGGTGGATGTCGATGTCGCTCTGGCCGGTCACCGCGCCGGAGAGCACCGACCCGACCAGGTACGGGGAGAAAGGCTCGAAAAGCTCGAGATAGCCGAGTGCCGTTAGCCGCAAGGTCAGCAGCCTCTCCGGGAGCGCCGTCTCCTCGCGGGCCGCGATCAGCCTGGCCAGTTCGTCGTGGATTTCGGTGTTACTCGGGAGATGTGCTCCCAAGGAGAGCGCTTTCTCCGGTCCGAAACGCTTGGCTGCCTTGCGTTTTGCGTCGCGGTATTCGCGCACGCCATCTTCGTACATGAGTCGGGCCGCCTCGACGGCCACCTGCTCCCGTATTCTGTCCGGCTTTCTCACGATCACCAGTATAGCCGATGATGCGCGATATGATACGCATTATCCGGAATCGGTGCAGCGGGAAAAATCACCCTCCCATTAAAAAAGGGGTTGACTCGGGCGGCTGGCATTTGCTATAAGAGGGAACTCGCTGAGCGGGAATAACTCAGTGGTAGAGTGCAACCTTGCCAAGGTTGAAGTCGCGGGTTCGAACCCCGTTTCCCGCTCCATTTATCTACAAGGAATCCTGAGCGATTCTTCTTTTTTAAGCCCCGGCTGTGCATGCTCCTTCGCATGCAGTCGGGGCTTTCGCTTTTCTCCCCCCTCTTTCCTCTCTCCCGAACCCGACTTTAGCCAATTCACGGTTATTCCCGCCAAATCACCCGGTCCGGTTTTCCGTGCCGCCGATCTTCAATCCCACGAGTTTGACAATCAATTATTCTAGAAGCGTTTTTTTTAAATTGAGTTTCATTGTAGTTCGTTGGATCAAATCTTGTAGTACTTCCTTAAGGATAGCGTAAGCTCAATAGATCATAGGCTTTGTGTCGGGAATATAGCCTGTTGTGAGCGTGTCTGGCACTAATCGCTAATAAATAATGGCTAATAAAGAGCTGCCTTTGGCAGGAACCGGCACAGCCCCGACTGCGGCATCGCTCCAAATGTAAGCCTGTTGTACGGATGGCTCGGGGCATCATCGCGGCAGGGCACCACAGTTCAGATACGTCACCGCTGGCTGTCTTTTACTAAGACGAGGGGGGCATTTATGTTGAAGAGAGTACTGTCTATTCTCATCTGCTTGCTGTCTGTCGGGGTCCTGTATTCTTGGGCTGCCACCACGTGGCAGTTGCAGACGAAGCTGAGCACCTCTGGTGGGACGCTGAAGGTGCGCAACAATGCCACCCAGACCACGGCCGGCAGCGTCGTGTACACCAACTTCACTACCAGTGCCCTGGTGCCGGTGACGGTCTCGGCGAATGTGGGATACAAGATATCCGCCCTGACCAAGAGCGGCACCGCCGTGCCACTGGGGAACTACACCACGCAGTACGCGACGACCTTCAGCAAGGCCAACGGTACGGTGCAGTCGCTGGTTGCCGGCTTCACGGCAAAACAGTACCAAGTTACCGCCACTGCCGTAGGGCCTGGCAGCATCTCAGCCACGTCCGTAATGGTCTCGTACAACAACTCGGCAGTTCTGACGGCAACGCCTACCTCTACCAACTGCTACCTCATGGGGGTAACCGGCGGCACCGTGGCTGATATCTACGGAAGTCCCGTCAGCTATCCCTATGGCGGTGCCGTCAAGATCACCGTCGCCAACGTCACCGCGCCCCGATCAGTCACCGCCACCTTCATGCAGGCCACCGTCAACGCCGGTGTGGACCAGGTAGCGGAGACCAACAAGGTGGTGAACCTGTCGGGAACTCTGACCGGAAGCGGCACCCTCGCCTGGAGCTATGTGAGCGGTCCCGCCGCGGTCGACACCAGCGGCTGGAACAGCTTGACCCCGTCCTTCATCCCCGTGGTTCCGGGGACCTACGTTCTGCAGCTGGCCGAGATGGCGGGGACCAAAGTCCTGGCCAGCGACACCGTGCAGATCACCGTCACCAACTCGGCAACCGGCTACATGCGGACCAATTGCAACGGCTGCCACGGTTCGCGCGGGGTGTCCCCTTCCACGGCATTCTCGTTGTGGTCTACCGGTTCGCACAAGACGGCCGGCGTTAACTGCATAACCTGTCACACCAGTGCCGCGATGCCGACGCCGGTCAACACCAACACCGTGAGCAGCACCACCTTCACGGTGGCGTACGCGAGCGCGGGGGCCGTAGGCTCGAATTTCTGCACCAGGTGCCACCCCACCTCGATCGTGGCGGACTTTACCGGTTCGCCCCACAATGCCAATGGCCTGACCTGCTCGAGCTGCCACGCGGGGGGCGGCCACCTGCCGGACGTAGCCGACGCCGTCTGTAACGGCTGCCACCGCGACGCCAGCGGCAACGTGACCAATCACCCGTTCGCCATCGGTGCCAATCCCTGCGTCGCCTGCCATAACCCGCACAGTACGGCAGGAAGTGCGGCGGGGGCGACGTCCGCCCACTACAACAACCTGACCAGCGCCGGCTACCCGGCCTCCTACGTGACCTCGCGTTCCAACTGCTCGAACTGCCATGCCGACAGCAGCGCAAACCTCTCGGTGCGCCAGCAGTGGGGGCGCTCGGCCCACGCGGCAGTTGCCGATCCCCCCTGGAAAGGGGAGGACTATAAGACCAAATCCGGCTGCGTGCAGTGCCACACCACGACCGGCTTCGTCGCCTGGTCCAGCGCCAGGTGGACCTCAGCCTGGGGGAGCGCCGCCGACAAGACCAAGGAGGTGCTGAACTGCAACGGCTGCCACAGCGACATCGCCGCTGGGGCCTTGCGCTCGGTCACCCCGGTGCGCCCCTATGCCGACGATCCGGGATACCA
>NZ_BLXX01000026.1 GCF_014193515.1 Geomonas silvestris
CCGGGCGACAACGTCTCCGTGACCGTCAACCTGATCACCCCGATCGCCATGGACGAAGGTCTGCGCTTCGCAATCCGCGAAGGCGGCCGTACCGTCGGCGCCGGCGTGGTTGCCTCCATCATCGAGTAAGGCCAGTATTTATCGGCGTTGCGGGTCGCTCTTCGGAGCTGACCCGCAACGCAGAATTTGTTTAAAAGGATAGGGACATGCCAAGAGATATCATCACGCTGGGCTGCACCGAGTGCAAGCAGCGTAACTACACCACGACCAAGAACAAGAAAAACACCCCGCAGAAACTGGAGTTCAACAAGTACTGCCGTTTCTGCCGCAAGCATACTCCTCACAAAGAAACGAAGTAATCACAGTTTGAGTCCGGGGGCATGTGCCCTGGGCTCCGCCGCAGGCCAGTAGCTCTAACGGCTAGAGCACCGGTCTCCAAAACCGGGTGTTGGGGGTTCGAATCCCTCCTGGCCTGCCATTTTCTTTTGAGTCCCCCTCAAGCCTTGGGCCAAGGGGGACATTTTAAGTGGGGTGTCACAGTGCTCGCGAAAACAAAGAATTTCTTTGAGGAAGTGCAGGCCGAGCTCGCCAAGGTGACTTGGCCGACCCGCAAGGAAACGTTTTCTACTGCCCAGGTTGTCGTCGTAATCATCGTTCTCATCTCGTTTTATCTTGGCGCCTGCGACGTGGTCCTTGCAAAGCTCATCAGGTCGATCCTTCGCTAGAGGACTAATACATGGCACATAAATGGTACGGCGTTCACACCTACTCCGGGTTCGAGAACAAGGTGCGGCTCTCGCTTGCCGAGCGCATCAAACAGCTCGAGATGGAGGAGTTCTTCGGGGAGATTCTGATCCCGTGCGAAACCGTCGTCGAACTTAAAAAGGGAGAGAAGAAGACCTCCTCCCGCAAGTTTTTCCCGGGGTACATCCTGGTCAACATGGAGCTGAACGACGACACCTGGCACGTGGTCAAAGAGACCGCCAAGGTGACCGGCTTCGTGGGTGGCAACAACCCCTTCGCGATCCCCGACGATGAAGTAAACAAGATCACCCGCAGGATGGAAGAGGGGGCCGAGAAGCCCCGTCCCAAGGTGCTCTTCGAGGTGGGCGAGACGGTACGCGTTATCGACGGCCCGTTCCTCAACTTCTCGGGCGTGGTCGAGGACGTCAAGCCCGACAAAGGGAAGCTGAGGGTCATGGTAAGCATCTTCGGCCGCGCAACGCCGGTCGAGCTTGAGTTCATGCAGGTAGAGAAGCAGTAGGGGCACCCGCTGCTGCCAATAGATTGTAGAATCAGGAACGATTCAAAGGAGTAGGAAGATGGCTAAGAAAATTACCGGATACATCAAGCTGCAGGTCCCTGCTGGGAAGGCCAACCCGTCCCCCCCGATCGGACCGGCACTCGGTCAGCACGGCGTCAACATCATGGAGTTCTGCAAAGCGTTCAACGCGAAGACCCAGGGCGATGAGCCCGGCACCGTCACTCCGGTGGTCATCACCGTCTACGCGGACCGCTCCTTCACCTTCATCACCAAGACCCCGCCGGCTCCGAACCTGATCAAGAAGGCTCTCGGCCTGGCCAGCGGCTCCGCGGTCCCCAACAAGACCAAGGTCGGCAAGCTGACCAAGGAGCAGGTGCGCGAGATCGCGATGAAGAAGATGCCGGACCTCAATGCCGCAAGCATCGAGGCCGCAATGAAGACCATCGAAGGCACCGCGCGCAGCATGGGCGTCGAGATAGCTTAAGAATAAAGAGAGGGTTAACAGAAATGGCAACGACTAAAAAGCTTAAAGAGGCTTCTGCAAAGATCGACAGGAGCAAAAGCTATCCCCTCAGCGACGGCCTTGAGCTGGTGAAAGGCGCTGCCTTCGCGAAGTTCGACGAGACCGTCGACGTCGCTGTGAAGCTGGGCGTCGATCCCCGTCACGCCGACCAGATGGTGCGCGGCGCGGTGGTGCTCCCCAACGGTCTGGGCAAGGATGTCCGCGTCCTGGTCTTCGCCAAGGGCGAGAAGGAGAAAGAGGCCCGCGACGCTGGCGCCGATTACGTCGGCGGCGACGACCTGGTCGCTAAGATCCAGGGCGGCTGGTTCGAGTTCGATACCGCTATCGCTACCCCCGACATGATGGGTGTGGTCGGTAAGATCGGTAAGCTCCTCGGCCCCCGCGGCCTGATGCCGAACCCGAAAGTCGGTACCGTAACCTTCGACCTGGCCCGCGCTATCAAGGAGTCCAAGTCCGGTAAGGTTGAGTTCCGCGTCGAGAAGGCCGGTATCGTACACGCCCCGGTTGGCAAGGTTTCCTTCCCGGCCGAGACGCTGCGCCAGAACGTGACCGCCCTGCTGGAAGCGCTCCAGAAGGCGAAGCCGGCTGCCGCAAAAGGGACCTACATGAAGAAGGTGAGCATCTCCTCCACCATGGGCCCCGGCGTCAACATCGATCTCGCCGAAATCGGCGCGATCTTGAAATAAATCGTTTCACTCTAGCTGTAAAGCCAAAGTCAAAGACAGTTGGTGCCGATCCAGGTTACGAGTGGGAGAGGCTTAATCGCCTAAGCGCGGCCAGCCGAGACTAAGGGGAATATGTTGTGGATTTATCCGCAACTTCCTGACTTTGGCGGGGTTTCGGCCCCTATACCAAAAGAAAGGAGGAAGGCGCTTGAATAAGGAAAGCAAATCAGTACTTGTTGCCGAGATGCACGACAAGCTCCTGAGGGCACAGGCCATCTTCGCTGCCGATTTCCGCGGTATGACCGTGGGCCAGGCAACCGATCTCAGGAACGAGCTGCGCAAGGCGAACGTCGAGTACAAGGTCGTCAAGAACACCCTGCTCGAGATCGCCGCAAAGGGTACCGACAAAGAAGGTCTGAACCCCTTCTACAAAGGGCCCACCGCGATCGCACTGAGCTACGACGATCCCGTCGCTGCCGCCAAGGTGCTGTCCAAGTTCAACAAGGACGCAACCATTCCCTTCAAGTTGAAGGGTGCGGTGCTCACCGGCAAGACCATCAACGTCAACGACATCCAGGCCCTTGCCGATCTGCCGAGCCGCGAAGTTCTCATCGCGAAAATGCTGGGCAGCATGCAGGCACCGGTCCAGAACTTCGTCGGCGTTCTGGCAGCCATTCCGGGCGGCTTCGTGCGTGCCCTGGACGGCATCCGTGCACAGAAAGCTGGCAACTAACCACCTACTGACACACTAAACATATTCCCTGGAGGAAAGAAGAAATGGCAATCACCAAAGAAGAAGTAATCAGCTTTATCGAGAACATGACCGTCCTGGAGCTTGCTGGCCTCGTGAAAGAACTCGAAGAGAAGTTCGGCGTGTCCGCAGCTGCTCCGGTTGCCGTTGCTGCTGCCGGCGCTGCTCCGGCTGCTGCTGAGGCTGCTGAAGAGCAGACCGAGTTCGACGTCATCCTGAAAAGCGCTGGCGCCAACAAGATCGCAGTCATCAAGGTCGTGCGCGGCCTGACCTCGCTGGGCCTGAAAGAAGCCAAGGACCTGGTTGACGGCGCTCCGCAGCCGGTCAAAACCGGTATCTCCAAAGCCGAAGCTGATGACGCCAAGAAGCAGCTGGTCGAAGCAGGCGCTGAAGTTGACGTCAAGTAAGTAAGCCAGCTCCGATCTTCATCCAAGCCAAGGTCGCTTTTTGCGGCCTTGGCTGTTCCATTTTTAGGTTGAGGCCGCTTCACCCAGCCTCCCGCAGCAAAAAGCAGGATTTCCCAAGGGGGTGAAGGTCCGTCCTCGGCTTTCACCAAAGGAGAAGAAATGGCTTATTCAATCGCGAATAACCCCCTGTTGCGCAAAAACTTCGCCAAGATCGAAAAGATCATCGACATACCGAACCTTATCGACATCCAGAAGAATTCCTACAAGAGATTCCTCCAACTCGACACGCCTGTGGATGCACGCAAGAACTCCGGTCTGGAAGCGGTGTTCAGAAGCGTGTTTCCCATCAAGGACTTTAGCGATACTGCCTCGCTTGAGTACGTCTCGTACTCGCTGGGCGCGCCCAAGTACGACGTGGAAGAGTGCCACCAGCGCGGGATGACGTTCGCTGCCCCGATGAAGGTGAAGGTGAGGCTGGTTGTCTGGGATGTCACCAAGGACCCCGGTAGCCGTTCGATCCGAGACATCAAGGAACAGGAGGTCTATTTCGGCGAAATCCCGCTGATGACCGACAACGGGACCTTTATCATAAACGGCACCGAGCGCGTTATCGTGAGCCAGCTGCACCGCTCGCCGGGCGTGTTCTACGACCACGACAAGGGGAAGACCCACTCCTCCGGCAAGGTGCTCTACTCGGCCCGCGTGATCCCGTACCGCGGTTCGTGGCTTGATTTTGAATTTGACCATAAAGACATCCTTTATGTTCGCATAGACCGCCGTCGCAAGATGCCGGCAACCGTGCTTCTGAAAGCGCTCGGCTACTCCAACGACGCGCTGATCAACTACTTCTACAAGTCCGAAGAGGTCCAGGTCGGCGAGAACGGCGCACTCACGAAACTCGTGGATGCCGAGCTTCTCTCCAACCAGAAGGCGATGGTCGACATCGTGAACCCGGCAACCGGCGAGGTGATCCTCAAGGCGAACCGCAAGTTCACCAAGGCGGCCCTCAGGAAGATGGCCGAAAACGGCATCAAGGAGATCCCGACCACCATCGAGGAGATCGTCGGGAAGGTCGCTTCCCACGACATCTTCGACCCGGCAACCGGCGAGATCCTTGCCGAGTGCAACGAGGAGCTGACCCAGGCGAAGATCGAGGAGATCATCCAGAAGGGGATCACCAGCTTCCAGGTGCTCTTCATCGACAACCTGCACGTCACCTCGAGCCTCAGGGACACCATCCTGATCGACAAGATCGGCTCCACCGACGAGGCGCTCATCGAGATCTACCGCCGTCTGCGTCCGGGCGACCCGCCGACTTTAAAGAGCGCGCTGGTCCTCTTCGACAACCTGTTCTTCAACGCCGAGCGCTACGACCTCTCCGCCGTAGGCCGCCTGAAGCTGAACTACAAGCTGGGCGTGGACGTGCCGCTTGACTGCATGACGCTCACCCGCGAGGACATCCTCGAGGTGGTGCGCTACCTGATCGAGCTGAAAAACGGCAAGGGCAACATCGACGACATCGACCACCTCGGTAACCGCCGCGTGCGCGCCGTGGGTGAGCTTCTCGAGAACCAGTACCGCATCGGTCTGGTCCGCATGGAGCGCGCCATCAAGGAGCGCATGAGCCTGCAGGAAGTCGAGAACCTGATGCCGCACGACCTGATCAACTCCAAGCCGGTTTCGGCCGTGGTGAAGGAGTTCTTCGGTTCCTCGCAGCTCTCGCAGTTCATGGACCAGACCAACCCGCTCTCCGAGGTTACCCACAAGCGCCGTCTCTCGGCTCTTGGACCGGGGGGCCTCACCCGCGAGCGCGCCGGCTTCGAGGTCCGCGACGTACACCCGACCCACTACGGCCGCGTCTGCCCGATCGAGACCCCGGAGGGTCCGAACATCGGTCTGATCGCGTCGCTCTCCACCTACGCCCGCATCAACGAGCACGGTTTCGTCGAGACGCCGTACCGCGTGGTGAGCGAAGGTAAGGTGACCGACGAGGTGCGCTTCTTCTCGGCTCTCGAGGAGGAAGGTCACGCTATCGCCCAGGCGAACGCCGAGGTCGACGAGACCGGCCGCTTCGTAGCCGACTACATCTCGGCCAGAAAGTCCGGCGAGTTCGTCCTGGTAGGGCGCGACGAGCTGGAGCTCATGGACGTGGCCCCGATGCAGCTCGTATCGGTTGCGGCTTCGCTCATCCCGTTCCTCGAGAACGACGACGCAAACCGCGCTCTCATGGGCTCGAACATGCAGCGCCAGGCGGTACCGCTCTTGCGCGCCGACTCCCCGCTGGTCGGTACCGGCATGGAGCGCGTCGTGGCCCGCGACTCCGGGGTTTCCTCGGTCGCCCGCCACAACGGCGTGGTCGAGTCGGTTGATGCCGGCCGTATCGTCGTGAAGATCGACGAGGACCAGTACGACGCAACCGGCACCGGCGTCGACATCTACAACCTGATCAAGTTCGCCAGAAGCAACCAGAACACCTGCATCAACCAAAGGCCTGTCGTTAAGGTCGGCGACCACGTGAAAGCCGGCGACATCATCGCCGACGGCCCGTCCACCGACATGGGCGAGCTGGCCCTCGGGCAGAACGTGCTGGTAGCCTTCATGCCGTGGGGCGGTTACAACTACGAGGACTCCATCCTCATCTCCGAGCGCCTGGTCAAGGACGACCGCTACACCTCGATCCACATCGAGGAGTTCGAAGCGGTGGCCCGCGACACCAAGCTCGGCAAGGAAGAGATCACCTCGGATATCCCGAACCTGGGCGAAGAGACCCTGAAGGACCTCGACGAGTCCGGCATCATCCGGATCGGCGCCGAAGTCCGCCCGGGCGACATCCTGGTCGGCAAGATCACTCCGAAGGGCGAGACCCAGCTCTCCCCGGAAGAGAAACTCTTGCGCGCCATCTTCGGGGAAAAGGCCGGCGACGTGCGCGACACCTCGCTCAGGGTTCCGCCGGGGGTCGAAGGTACCGTCATCGGTGCCAAGATCTTCTCCCGCAAAGGCGCCGACAAGGACGCCCGTACCGAGATCATCGAGAAGGCCGAGGAGCAGCGCCTGCGTAAGGACGAGCAGGACGAGATCCGCATCATCCGCGATTCCGCCATGGGCAAGCTGAAGAAGCTCCTGGTAGGGCGCACGGCCGCCAACAAGATCGAAGGGACCGACGGCAAGGTGCTGATCGCCAAGGGCGCTGCCATCACCGAGGAGATGCTGAAATCCTTCTCGATGGACCGCTGGGACGAGATCTCCATCGCCGACGACGACACCGTCGACGAAAAAGTGGCGCAGACCCTGTCCACCCTGAACCAGCAGATCGACATCATCAAGTACGTCTTCGACGACAAGGTCCAGAAGCTGCGCCGCGGCGACGACCTGCCGCCGGGCGTTATCAAGATGGTCAAGGTCTACATCGCCATCAAGCGCAAACTGCAGGTCGGCGACAAGATGGCAGGCCGCCACGGTAACAAGGGTGTCGTTTCCCGCATCCTGCCCGAAGAGGACATGCCGTACATGGAAGACGGTCGTCCGGTCGAGATCGTTTTGAACCCGCTGGGCGTTCCGTCCCGTATGAACGTGGGGCAGATCCTCGAAACCCACCTGGGCTGGGCCGCACGCGGCCTGGGCTGGAAGATCGAGGAGTTCCTCGAGAAGAACAGCCCCAAGGACGAGGTGAAGCGCTTCCTGAAGGGGTGCTACCACGACCCCGACATGCACAAGTTCATCGACAAGCTGGAGGGCGAGGAGCTCATCAACGTCGCCAAGCGCCTGAAGCGCGGGGTGCCGATGGCCTCCCCGGTCTTCGAGGGTGCTTCCGAGGAGTCCATCCAGGGGATGATGAAGCACGCCGGCTTCGAAACCACCGGCCAGGTCACCCTGTACGACGGTAAGTCCGGCGACAAGTTCATGCACAAGGTCACCGTCGGCATCATGTACGTCCTGAAACTGCACCACTTGGTCGACGACAAGATCCACGCCAGGAGCATCGGTCCCTACTCGCTCGTTACCCAGCAGCCGCTGGGCGGCAAGGCGCAGTTCGGTGGCCAGCGTCTGGGTGAGATGGAGGTCTGGGCAATGGAGGCCTACGGCGCCGCCTACGCGCTGCAGGAGTTCCTCACCGTCAAGTCGGACGACGTGGCGGGCCGCACCAGGATGTACGAGGCGATCGTCAAGGGCAAGCACACCCTCGAGCCGGGTCTCCCCGAGTCGTTCAACGTGCTTATCAAGGAGCTGCAGTCCCTGGGCCTCGACGTCGAACTGCTGGAAGGCGGCGACGACGAGTAAGTCGTCCCGCAGGACCACGAACCCTACCCACCCCCTCCCTTGCCGGGAGGGGGCAGGGGGGTGGGTGAAGCCGCGAAGCTCTGTCCAGGCGACAGCGCGGAGAGATCACCTGCCCCCATCCCCTGACCCCCTACAGCGAGGGGAGAGGGGGTGTCCCGGGTAGCTGTCAGCAGGGTTTTCAACCGATCTTTGTCACTCCTACAGATACAGGAGGAAATTACTTTGGAAGATATTTTCAACTTTTTCGATAAGCCGAAGGATCCGCTCCACTTCTCCTCCATCAAGATCTCCATCTCCTCCCCGGAGAAGATCCGCGAGCGTTCGTTCGGCGAAGTAAAGAAGCCGGAGACCATCAACTACCGTACCTTCAAGCCGGAGCGCGATGGTCTTTTCTGCGCCAAGATCTTCGGACCGACCAAGGACTACGAGTGCAACTGCGGCAAGTACAAGCGCATGAAGCACCGCGGCATCGTCTGCGAGAAGTGCGGCGTCGAGGTCATCCCCTCGAAGGTGCGCCGCGAGCGCCTGGGCCACATCGACCTGGCCACCCCGGTTGCCCACATCTGGTTCCTGAAGTCCCTGCCGTCGCGTATCGGCAACCTGATGGACATCACCCTGAAAGACCTCGAGAAGGTGCTCTACTTCGAGGCTTACGTGGTGACCGATCCGAAAAACACCGGCCTCAGCTTCGGCCAGGTGCTCTCCGAGGACCAGTACCAAAAGGCCCTTGAAGAGCACAACTACGGCTTCGACGCCGGCATGGGCGCCGCCGCCATCCGCACCTGCCTCACCGCCATGGACCTCGACCAGCTCTCCGAAGGGCTCAGGATCGAGATGCAGGAGGCGACGAGCGAAGCGAAGCGCAAGAAGACCGCCAAGCGCCTGAAGGTCATCGACGCCTTCAAGAACTCCGGCAACAAGCCCGAGTGGATGATCCTCGAGTGCATTCCGGTGCTCCCGCCCGAGCTGCGCCCGCTGGTCCCCCTGGACGGCGGCCGCTTCGCTACGAGCGACCTGAACGACCTCTACCGTCGCGTCATCAACCGCAACAACCGGCTGAAACGCCTCATGGAGCTGCAGGCTCCGGAAGTCATCATCCGCAACGAGAAGCGCATGCTGCAGGAGGCGGTTGACGCCCTGTTCGACAACGGCCGCCGCGGCCGCGCCATCGCCGGCCCGAACAAGCGCCCGCTGAAATCCCTCTCCGACATGCTCAAAGGCAAGTCCGGCCGCTTCCGTCAGAACCTGCTCGGCAAGCGCGTCGACTACTCCGGCCGTTCGGTTATCGTCGTCGGTCCGGAACTGAAGCTGCACCAGTGCGGTCTTCCCAAGAAGATGGCGCTCGAGCTCTTCAAGCCGTTCATCTACAACAAGCTCGAGGAACGCGGCTTCGTCACCACCATCAAGAGCGCCAAGAAGATGGTGGAGAAGGAGAAGCCGGAGGTCTGGGACGTACTCGAAGAGGTCATCAAGGAGCACCCGGTCATGCTGAACCGTGCTCCGACGCTGCACCGTCTCGGTATCCAGGCGTTCGAGCCGGTACTCATCGAAGGCAAGGCGATCCAGCTGCACCCGCTGGTCTGCACCGCGTTCAACGCGGACTTCGACGGCGACCAGATGGCAGTCCACCTGCCGCTTTCGGTGGAGAGCCAGGTCGAGACCCGCGTGCTCATGATGTCCACCAACAACATCCTCTCCCCGGCGCACGGCAAGCCGATCATCGTGCCGTCGCAGGACATGGTTCTTGGTATCTACTACATGACCCGCGACAAGTACTTCGCCCTGGGTGAAGGGAAGATCTTCGCCTCCCCGGACGAGGTCGCCTTCGCGCTGGATGCCGGCGAGATCCACCTGCAGGCGCGCATCAAGGTGCGCATGAAGAACCTGGAGAGCGACGAGCAGCCGGGCCTCATCGAGACCACCACCGGCCGCGTCATGCTGCGCGACATCCTGCCGCCGCAGGTCCCCTTCTCGGCCATCAACAAGGTGATGACCAAGAAGGAGCTCTCGAACCTGGTGGACACCTGCTACCGCCTGGCGGGCAACAAAGAGACCGTGATCCTGGCCGACAAGCTGAAGGCGATCGGTTTCCGCTACGCCGCCAAGGCCGGTATCTCCATCTCGATCAACGACATGGTTATCCCGGAAGGGAAGCCGGCCATCATCTCGCGTGCCACCGAAGAGGTGCAGGAGATCCAGAACCAGTACACCGAAGGTCTCATCACCGACGGCGAGCGCTACAACAAGGTCATCGACATCTGGGCGAAATCGACCGAGGAGATCGCCAAGGAGATGCTGGACAACCTCTCCCGCGATACCCTGATCGATCCGGAAGGCAAAGAGGTGAAGGTCCCGTCCTTCAACGCGATCCACATGATGGCCGACTCCGGTTCCCGTGGTTCCGCCCAGCAGATCCGCCAGCTGGCCGGTATGCGTGGTTTGATGGCCAAGCCGTCCGGCGAGATCATCGAGACCCCGATCACCGCGAACTTCCGCGAAGGCCTCACCGTGCTCCAGTACTTCATCTCGACCCACGGCGCACGTAAGGGTCTGGCCGATACCGCGCTCAAGACGGCGAACTCCGGTTACCTGACCCGCCGTCTGGTCGACGTCGCCCAGGACGCCATCATCACCGAGATGGACTGCGGCACCCTGGACGGCCTCACCGTCTCCTCGCTCACCGAGGGCGGCGAGATCATCGAGCACATCGGCGACCGTATCCTCGGGCGCGTGGCCCTGGACGACATCCTCGACCCGGTCACCGGCGACGTGCTGGTCCCGGCCAACGAGGAGATCGACGAGACCCTGGTGGCGAGAATCGAGGCCGCCGGTCTCGAGAAGGTCAAGATCCGCTCGGTGCTCACCTGCGAGAGCCGCCGCGGCATCTGCGCCAAGTGCTACGGCCGCGACCTGGCACGCGGCCACCTGGTGAACCGCGGCGAGGCGGTCGGCGTCATCGCCGCCCAGTCCATCGGCGAGCCGGGTACCCAGCTGACCATGCGTACCTTCCACATCGGTGGTACCGCATCCCGTCGCGCCGAGCAGACCTCGCTGGAATCCCGCACCGAGGGCCGCGCCAAGTTCATCAACATCAACTACGTAACCAACTCGGAAGGGCACCACATCGTCATGAACCGTAACGGCGAACTGGCCGTGGTGGACGAGACCGGGCGCGAGCGCGAGAAGTACTCCGTCGTGTACGGCGCGAAGATCAAGGTCAGCCCGGACGGCCCGGTCAAGCAGGGCGAATCCATCGCCGAGTGGGACCCGTACACCATGCCGATCCTTACCGAGATCTCCGGTAAGGTGAAGTTCGGCGACGTCATCGAAGGCGTCACCATGGAGGAGCAGGTCGACGAAGTTACCGGCCTGTCCCGCAAGGTCATCATCGAAACCCGCGACGCCGACAAGCGTCCGCGCATCACCATCAAGGACGAGTCAGGCAAGACCGCCAAGATCGGGGAGAACCTCCTGGCCCGCTACTACCTGCCGGCCGGCTCCAACATCAACGTCACCGAGGAAACCATCGTCAAGGCAGGCGACGTGATCGCCAAGATCCCGCGCGAAACCACCAAGACCAAGGACATCACCGGTGGTCTGCCGCGCGTCGCCGAGCTCTTCGAAGCCCGCAAGCCGAAAGACTTCGCGGTCATCACCGAGATCGACGGCGTGGTTGCCTTCGGCAAGGACGCCAAAGGGAAGCGCAAGGTGATCGTGACCCCGGAATTGGGCGAGCCGAAAGAGTACCTGATCCCGAAAGGCAAGCACATCTCGGTGCACGAAGGGGATCACGTGCGCGCCGGCGAGGCGCTCATGGACGGCTCCTCCAACCCGCACGACATCCTCCGCGTCCTGGGCCAGAAGGAACTGGCCAAGTACCTGGTGGACGAGGTGCAGGAGGTCTACCGTCTGCAGGGCGTCAAGATCAACGACAAGCACATCGAGACCATCGTGCGTCAGATGCTGCGTCGCGTCAGGGTGAAGGACGTCGGTGATACCAACCTCCTGATCGACGACCAGATCGAGCGCTGGGTCTTCGAGGAAGAGAACGAGAAGGCACTGGATAAGGGTGGGCGTCCTGCCACTGCAGAGTCGCTGCTCCTCGGTATTACCAAGGCGTCGCTCTCGACTGAGTCATTTATTTCTGCTGCCTCCTTCCAGGAGACAACAAAAGTGTTGACACAGGCTTCAATCGAAGGTAAAGTCGACAGTCTTCGCGGTTTGAAGGAAAACGTCATCATGGGCCGGCTGATCCCGGCTGGTACCGGGCTCGCCCTGTACCGCAATCTGCGCATGGTGGCCGAGGAGCCGGTGATCATTCCGGAGCCGGTGGAACCCGAAGAAGAAGTGTTTGACGACAACGAGGTCGATGAAGCATAAGGCCTCGCTTTAAGCAGTACCTACAACTTGGTGCAGTGTTTTCCGCTACTCTGCACTCCGCCTCCCTTAACCGGGAGGGTTGCAATTGAAGATGGGTAGGGACGGGGCTTCGGCCTCGTCCCCGCTCTCCCGCCTCCTGACAGGGGCGGAGTAAATTGCGATAGCTGCTCGCTTTGGCGCGCGGTGAAGGGGTGGGCCTTCAAAGGGCAAAAGTAGCGGTTGTTTTGCGCCCTGAGTTGACGGTTTCTTTAGCAGGCTATCGTAAATTATTGTTGACAAGCGGATTGAAGATCTGCTATCTTCGGCGCTTCCGCAGGGTCTCCCCCTGGTCTGGAAGTACCGCGCGAGAGGGTTTGTATGCCAACTATCAATCAGCTTATTCGTCATGGTCGGGAGTCTAAGGGTGAAAAATCCACTGCTCCGGCACTCAGGAGCTGCCCGCAGAAACGCGGCGTTTGCACCAGGGTTTACACCACTACTCCGAAGAAACCGAACTCCGCACTCCGCAAGGTGGCGAGGGTTAGGCTTACCAACGGCGTTGAGGTAACCTCCTATATCCCGGGCGTTGGTCACAACCTCCAGGAGCACTCCGTTGTTCTTATCAGGGGCGGCAGGGTCAAGGACCTTCCGGGTGTGCGTTACCACATCGTTCGCGGCACGCTCGACTCCGTCGGCGTCAAGGGCCGCATGAAGAGTCGTTCCAAGTACGGCGCCAAGCGTCCCAAGTAACGTCCCAAGTAAATCGAGGAGAGGTTTCCGATGCCTAGAAGAAGAGAAGTAGCCAAGAGAGTAATTCTTCCGGACCCGAAGTACGGCGACCGGGTGGTTGCTAAGCTGATCAATATAATCATGCTGGATGGCAAGAAGTCCACCGCCGAGCGCGCCCTGTACGGTGCGCTGGAGATCGCAGCTGCCAAGGCTGGCGACGAGCCGGTGAAGGTGCTCAAAAAGTGCCTGGACAACATCAAGCCGATGCTGGAAGTAAAATCCCGCCGTGTTGGCGGTTCCACCTATCAGGTTCCGGTAGAAGTCCGTCCGGAGCGCCGCGTGTCGCTGGCGATGCGCTGGTTGGTGAAATACTCCAACGCCCGTTCCGAGAAGACCGTCACCGACAAGTTGGCCGGTGAGATCCTCGATGCCTACAACAACCGCGGTTCCGCGGTGAAGAAGCGCGAGGATACCCACAAGATGGCCGAGGCGAACCGCGCGTTTGCCCACTATCGCTGGTAGTTTTCCCCCATTAGTTGTAAGCAACTCGGAGGTTTTTTAAGTGGCACGTCAGGTTTCTTTGGAAATGACCCGCAATATCGGGATCATGGCTCACATAGATGCAGGTAAGACCACCACCACGGAGCGTATCCTCTACTACACCGGTGTAACTCACAAGATCGGTGAGGTGCACGAGGGTGCCGCCACCATGGACTGGATGGAGCAGGAGCAGGAGCGTGGCATCACCATTACCTCCGCGGCGACTACTTGCAACTGGAAAGATCACCGCATCAACATCATCGACACTCCGGGCCACGTGGACTTCACCATCGAGGTAGAGCGCTCCCTGCGCGTTCTCGACGGTGCGGTTGCCGTGTTCTGCTCGGTCGGCGGCGTCGAGCCCCAGTCCGAGACCGTCTGGCGTCAGGCCGACAAGTACCACGTCCCCCGCATCGCGTTCGTCAACAAGATGGACCGCATCGGGGCGGACTTCTTCCGCGGTGTCGAGATGATCAAGGATCGCCTCAAGGCGAACCCGATCCCGCTGCAGATCCCGATCGGTTCCGAGGAAAACTTCAAGGGAATCGTGGACCTGGTTGAGATGAAGGGGATCGTCTGGAACGACGAGACCATGGGTGCCTCCTTCGACGTGATCGACATCCCGGCAGACCTGGTTGACCAGGCCCAGGAGTATCGCGACCTGCTGGTGGAAGAAGTGGCCAGCCAGGACGACGCCCTGATGGAGAAGTACCTGGGCGGCGAGGAGATCTCCAAGGACGAGCTCAAAAAGGCGATCCGTCAGGCTACCCTCGACATCAAGATCTGCCCGGTTATCTGCGGCTCCTCGTTCAAGAACAAGGGCGTGCAGAACCTGCTCGACGCAGTCCTCGACTACATGCCGGCCCCGACCGACATTCCGCCGATCCAGGGCGTCGACGCTAACACCGAAGCTCCGATCGAGCGCAAGTCTTCCGACTCCGAGCCGTTTGCTGCTCTGGCGTTCAAGATCATGACCGACCCGTTCGTGGGTCAGCTCTGCTTCTTCCGCGTCTACTCCGGCGTCATCACCTCGGGCTCCTACGTCTACAACTCGACCAAGGGCAAGCGCGAGCGTATCGGCCGCATCCTGAAGATGCATGCCAACAAGCGTGAAGAGATCAAGGAAGTCTACGCCGGCGACATCGCCGCCGCGGTAGGCCTCAAATACACCACCACCGGCGACACCCTCTGCATCGAGGATCATGCGGTCATCCTGGAGTCGATCGAGTTCCCCGAGCCGGTTATCTCGATCGCCATCGAGCCGAAGACCAAGGCCGACCAGGAGAAGCTGGGCCTCTCCCTCTCGAAGCTTGCCTCGGAGGACCCGTCCTTCCGCGTCAAGACCGACGAGGAGACCGGCCAGACCATCATCTCCGGCATGGGCGAGCTGCACCTCGAGATCATCGTTGACCGTCTGTTCCGCGAGTTCAAGGTGGAGGCGAGCGTCGGCAAGCCGCAGGTTGCCTACCGCGAGACCATCACCAAGAAGGTCAAGCAGGAAGGGAAGTTCGTACGCCAGTCCGGCGGCCGCGGTCAGTTCGGCCACGTCTGGCTCGAGATCGAGCCGCAGGAAATGGGCAAGGGTTACGAGTTCGTCGACGCCATCAAGGGCGGCGTGGTTCCCCGCGAGTACATCCCGGCGGTCGACAAGGGGATCAAGGAAGCTCTCGACAACGGTACCCTGGCTGGCTTCCCGGTTGTGGACGTCAAGGTTACCTTGGTCGACGGTTCCTACCACGAAGTCGACTCCTCGGAAATGGCGTTCAAGATCGCCGGCTCCATGGGCTTCAAGGAAGGCTGCCAGAAGGCGGGCGCCATCATCCTCGAGCCGATCATGTCGGTTGAGGTTGTGGTTCCGGAAGAGTACATGGGCGACGTCATCGGCGACCTGAACTCGCGCCGCGGCCGCATCATGGGTATGGAAGGGCGCGCCGGTGCACAGGTCGTTACCTCCATGGTACCGCTGGCCCAGATGTTCGGTTACTCCACCGACCTGCGCTCTGCCACCCAGGGCCGCGCGACCTACTCCATGACCTTCGACCACTACGAGCCGGTGCCGAAGTCGGTCCAGGAAGAGATCGTCGCCAAAGCCAAGGGCTAGAACCTAACGCTTGTACTCAAGATTTATTTCTATCGAGGAGGATTCTCAAGATGGCAAAAGCTAAATTCGAAAGAACTAAACCCCATGTAAATATCGGCACCATCGGTCACGTCGACCACGGCAAGACCACCCTGACCGCTGCTATCACCAAGGTGCTGGCCGGCAAGGGCCAGGCCGAGTTCAAAGCATTCGACCAGATCGACAACGCCCCGGAAGAGCGCGAGCGTGGTATCACCATCGCAACCGCCCACGTCGAGTACGAGACCGACAAGCGTCACTACGCTCACGTCGACTGCCCGGGTCACGCCGACTACGTTAAAAACATGATCACCGGTGCTGCCCAGATGGACGGCGCTATCCTGGTTGTTTCCGCCGCTGACGGCCCGATGCCGCAGACCCGCGAGCACATCCTCTTGGCCCGTCAGGTTGGCGTCCCCTACATCGTCGTGTTCCTGAACAAGGCCGACATGGTGGACGACGAGGAGCTCCTCGAGCTGGTCGAGCTGGAAGTTCGCGAACTGCTCTCCTCCTACGACTTCCCGGGCGACGACGTACCCATCATCAAGGGTTCCGCTCTGAAAGGCCTGGAAGGTGACAAGGGGCCCCTGGGCGAGGAAGCCATCATCGCTCTCATGGACGCCGTCGACGCGTACATCCCGGAGCCGGTGCGCGCCATCGACAAGCCGTTCCTGATGCCGGTAGAAGACGTGTTCTCCATCTCCGGTCGCGGTACCGTTGCAACCGGTCGTGTTGAGCGCGGCATCGTCAAGGTCGGCGAAGAGATCGAGATCGTCGGCATCAAGAAAACCGCCAAGACCACCGTTACCGGTGTCGAGATGTTCCGCAAGCTCCTCGACGAAGGTCGCGCTGGCGACAACATCGGCGCCCTTTTGCGCGGCGTGAAGCGTGAAGAGATCGAGCGCGGCCAGGTTCTGGCCAAGCCGGGCTCCATCACCCCGCACACCAAGTTCAAGGCCGAAGCCTACATCCTCTCCAAAGAGGAAGGCGGCCGTCACACCCCGTTCTTCAACGGCTACCGTCCGCAGTTCTACTTCAGGACCACCGACGTGACCGGCATTGTGGACCTCGAGGCGGGCGTCGAGATGGTTATGCCGGGCGACAACGTCTCCGTGACCGTCAACCTGATCACCCCGATCGCCATGGACGAAGGTCTGCGCTTCGCAATCCGCGAAGGCGGCCGTACCGTCGGCGCCGGCGTGGTTGCCTCCATCATCGAGTAAG
>NZ_BLXX01000027.1 GCF_014193515.1 Geomonas silvestris
ACTGGTGGATGAACGACTACAACGAGCTACGCCCGCACGATGCCCTTGGGGATCTAACGCCCTCTGATTACATGAATCGCTACACCAGAAACTCTACTTATGAAATGTCTACTTGACGGGGGAGCTTACGCTGCAGAAAAGGATAATCACCACTTAGCACAGACGGGTAATTATCGCAAAAGTATCGTTAATGGCCGTTACATGTGCTGGTATATTTGTCACCCACAGTTGGTTGTCCCATAGATGATCGAGATCAGACTGAAGACCAACCTACACCGAATAAACATCGGACAAAGGTGATCAATAGAAAAATAAATAATTACTAGAAACTATTATTCGTATTAATGAGTAGTACCCATTATCAAATCTGTGACCGAACCAGCTGTTGAAGTTACAAATGAGCACGTTTTTGCTGTCAGGCTTTCTCCAACTATCTCCCAGACTAGATGTAAGTCTATAAAAATAGCTTTTTGTAAATACAATCAGGTATGTAATATTTACGCTTGTTAAAGACGGCTCCAATGATGACACCACCGTTGGAGATGATTCTCTTCTTTAGTTTTAATGCTGATTTCTTTTTGGTTTTACCTGCTTCTAAAATCATTATTACACCATCAACCATCTTCGCTATTGACGCACTGTCAGCGGTACTGGTGTCTGATGAAGAGTCAATCAGTATAAGGTCGAATCTATCCTTCAGTTGGTCGAGTATGCTAGCCTTTAAAGTTACATCTTTTACCGGGGCAATAAACGAGCTCTGCACAGATATTGGAGCGAAATACAAGTTTGTTTCTCCAACCCTAAAGAATGATTTCTCTATGAGTTTTCCCTCTTCAACAAGATCAAGCCAGCCATAGTCACGTTGCCCACTAACGTTTAATCCTGATGTTTGTTCTTGACAAACAGAGTCCAAGATAAGAACTGACTTACCATGGCGTTCTACAGCGATCTTGGCAAATTCACGAACAATAGTCGACACCCCTTCTCCCCTGCGCGATCCAATAAACTGAATCATTTTACTGGATTTACTCAAGATTGCTTCTACTTGATGATGAAGCCAAGTCATCTCCTTCTTAAGTGACAAGCCATGAATGACTTCTGTCTGCAAAGACAACTCCGGTGACACGCCGGATCCAATTTTCTTTCCGCATGCTTGTTCAAGTGCTTCATAGATATTGCTCATAGCTTAACCTTTCGGCCACAGGGACCAGAATTGAAACTAATTATTTTTT
Source organism: Geomonas silvestris (assembly GCF_014193515.1). GTDB lineage: Bacteria > Desulfobacterota > Desulfuromonadia > Geobacterales > Geobacteraceae > Geomonas > Geomonas silvestris. The sequence goes on from NZ_BLXX01000027.1 coordinate 1,233, forward strand.
GTTTACAGGGAACACGATGCGTCGCCCCTCAATAATTAGATTTTCATTGTCAATGGTTGGATTTGCCTTTTTGACAAGTGTGATGAGTTTTGCATCTACATGACCATAAACTTGGCTTATCAAGCGCGCAAGAGTATCGCCACGTTTCACAACTTTGCTGGCCTCTTCCCGTGCTGCAGATTCTACTAATTTTGTTGTTCCCGGAACCGCCACTGGAGCTTTAACGCTAGGTTCTTGTTTTATTACTAAATGTGAACCCTCACCTTTACCGTCTGAATGCATTTCCGAATAAACCATTACAGCAAAGATTGTCACAAGAAGTCCACCCAACAAATAGATAGACCACTTAACATAGAATGAACTACTTAATCCAAAGTCTTGTAGTATTTCCATTACTATCTTTGTTCTTATTTTTTTTTACCATAACCAAAGGCAGAGATAAGACAGTTATCGCAAATTACATTAATAACCCTGGGAATCCCCTCCGAGTACCTAATTATTTCCCTCAGAGCACTAGTTGTGAAAATAATCTGTTCCTTGTCTGATGCCTTCTTTAGGCGATGTGTGATATACAATAACCCTTCCTCACGATTAAGGGGGCGGATAACTGCTTTAACCGCGATTCTCTGTTTAAGCTGCTTGAGTTCATAAAGGTTTAGCGTCTTTTCAAACTCAGGCTGTGCACTAAAAACTATTTGTATTAACTTTTCCGTGGCTGTTTCAAGGTTGGAAAGCATTCTAAGATTTTCTAGAGTATCTGGCGGCATGTTTTGTGCCTCATCTATCAGTAAAATTATATTTTTACCTTCACGGTATTCACTTATAAGAAATTTGTGAAGTTGATTTACCATTTGGCATACGTCATCTGCATCTTGAAATATGCCTAACTCTCCGAAGATGTGCCTTAGGAGGTTATGATAAGAGATGTTTGAATCAAAAAGGTATATAATTTTGGTTTTCAGTTTGTCGGTTTTCTCAAGATATGCTCTTAGAATGGTAGTTTTCCCAACTCCAACCGCCCCCACAATCAGAATAAATCCTTTTTTTTCTCAACGCCGTATATTATAGAAGCAAGAGCTTCCCTATGACTAAGGCTGAGGTATAAAAAGGAAGGGTCAGGTGTAATTTGGAATGGTTCTTTATTCAACTCGTAGAAATTAAGGTACATATCATACCTCTTTATATGGAACCGTCAGAAGTACCGGTACTTCTAGATACTTCTCCACACTTTCTGGATCGGAGAATGTCTGCCCTAACATTTCTGCAAGGTATACGCAGCTTACGCCAGAAAAAAGCCCCATAATAACACCTACAACCATTTTGATTGCTCTGTTTGAATTTAGCGGTTTTGCTGGTACTTCTGCGGGTTGAATAATGCTTATATTAGACAACTTCAATCTATTCATCGCTTCTGACATACGGGCTTCTTCCTGCTTGTCGGCATATGTTCGGTAATTTTTCTCGTTTATTGCAATTTGACGCTTCAGGTTTTGAAGCTTTGCCTCGTTCGAATCGAGTTCAGCAATTTCCTTGTCAAGCTGCCTCACTTGATTCTTCAGCGCCTCGGCCCTTGCCGACTGTGAATTTAACTCTCCTTCCGATTTAAAAAGTTCAATTTCGACATTTTGATACACCGGATTACCAGTTTTCACTTTGCCAAGTATCCCCTCTTCTTGATCTATCAGAAACTGTGACACCAAATCTACTTCTCTTTTTGCTTCAACAACAAGCGGGTTCTCTTCATTATACTTTCTCTTTAGCTCCTGTTCTTTTAACTTCAAATCTAACAATTTTGTTTTTGCTTCAATAACTATTTTATCTCTTTCTGTAGGTGTGTATCTGCTGTTACTTTTGGCTAGATTAACTAGCTGTGATTTGACAGCAACTATTTTGTTTTTCAACTCGCTGACGCTATTTTGGGACATTTTATACGCAGTATCTAGGTCTGATCTTTGTCTAAGCAACAGACTTCGCTGCTCCTCAAGAGAGAAAACACGCGTTGCCTGTTGGAATGTTTCCAGTTTTTTTTCAGATTCCTTCAACTTGCTCTCAAAAGAAGCGAGTTGAGTCCCTATGAACGAAGACTGCGGATCGCTGTGTAGCGCTAGGTGTTTTTCTTTAAATATCTCAACCAACAAGTTCAGCGCACTTGCTGCAATCTTCGGATCATTATGCTGAAATGTGACCTCCACCACATTCGATTTCCGAATCCCTACAACTTTAAGATGCTTTCCAAACTGCTCAACGGCTGCATCCAGGTGATTCGCAACCTTCGACTTCGGCTTCATAAGATCAGGATAGATCTTCTTAATTTTAAGGGATTGCACCACCTTCTCTGCCAGTTCCCTTCCGCTTATAACTTGTATCTCAGTATTCACCAGCTCATCTTGGCTGAGCATTAGATTCATGCTGTTACTATTTGTATCCATTCCGGGACGTGCCGCATCATCCTTCCAGGGTTTGACCAGAAAGGATGATTTTGCCAGATACATTGGCCTTGCGGTAAATAATCCATAGGCAATAACACCTGTTACAGAAATAAACATGATTAAAAATTTTGACCAGTGTTTAAAGAGCATGCTCATAAAATCCTGTGCATTCATGGCCTTATCACCTAATTGGTTATCATATCTATGTTATAGAGTTCCTACACTCAGCCCTAGCGGTATAGGAATATTTCTTCGTATGTACAGATCTACCCAGGTATTTATGTTAGAAATGGTGGATTTAGGTACAAAGACAATATCATTTGGTTTTAGAACAACATCCTCCGCAGTACTGCCACTCAAAGCTTCTTCTAAGTTTACCCGGTATGCAGTTATTTTATTATCTTCAGTCTTTCGCAGTAGTATGACTTCCCCGCTCTTAGCTGTTTCCTTTAGACCACCCGCCTGCGAAATTGATTGCAGCAGGGTAGTAGGTCCCAACAAGGGGATCAGGCCTGCTCTGTTTACTTCACCATCAACATACACTCGGTCCGCAACGGATGTTTTTAAGATCACGGCAACTTTCGGATTTCTCAGCTCACTAGAATAGGCTTTAGTCAGGGCTGCGGTTAACTCTGCCGGCGTCAAACCAGCGGCAACAATGTCATTAACTAATTGGAGGGTAATCTTTCCATCCGGTCGCACCGTCAACTGTTCATTAAGTTCTGGATTATAGAACAGCTTTACGTCGAGCTGATCGCCCGGCTGGATTCGGTATTCTTTGATCGGCACAACCGAATTTTGCGGCAAACCAGGTCTACCTGTTGCCACATGTGAACATCCAACGATTAGCAACATCAAAATAAGCCAGATTACCTTTCTGCCGTTCATTGGCTTTCTCCTTCGAGGCGCCTCCTGCATTCCCTCTCCATTTTGTAAATGTTATCCTACATGCCGATAGGCAAGACGGCCTATCAGCTTTAGCATGTCTATTGGCAGATATCTGAAAAGCTGCCTGAACGAACCACTATGTTTTTTCCCGCAGCTGACAAACCCGTTACTGGTGAAATCGTAACGGTAATAGTTCAGTGAGGTCATGATGGCTCCCCACCCGTTTTTGAACGATATCAAGCCATCATTATTTAAATCCGTGCGGCCCAGGCTTAAACATCGAAACCCTCGAGCAGCACACGTTTTAATGGTTTCCCATAGCACAAGATTATTAGCATTTAGGTGCTTGAAAGAATCATCTGAGGCTCCATATTTCCATACGGCGTGGTCTCCGAAATGCAGGCAGATAAGACCAGCTACCGCCTTTTGCTTGTAATGCGCTAGCACTGTGAAACCAAGGTCCTCTGCGATGAGGTGTTGGTGCAATTTGTAAAAAAACGATGACGGCTGCGGAGGTAACCCGTGCCGCTGCCGGGTGAGGCAGTGCAAACGATAGAACTCGCGAAGATCTTCGACACACTGTGAAACCGTTATATGTACACCTTCTCGTTCCGCCTTTCGGATGCTGCTTGAGGTACCCTTTCTCAGACGCGAGTGCATCTTTCCTACGTCAGTGATCTCAAGTTCGTGGTATGCATAGGCCTCGTTCGGTATCTGCTCAGCGAGGTACTGCTCACCCCGAAATTCAGCATAGCGCCAGTTACCCATTTTCCCGAGCATCAGAACGCTTTCCAGTAGCAACTGGAAATCATCTAGGCCCTGTGTAACTGCCCCACAACAGTCGGAAAAGCAGAGACAGACACCGCGCTTGCCGGTGAGAACGCTGTTAACCTCCATAACCGGGAGACAGCCGCGGAATGAACCTTGCTCCGCCAACATGACGTACGCCGGGTGATAACCATAACTCTCTGCCAGCACCCGCGCCCAATTCGAAGTATGAAATACTGTAGCCTGTCCCGAACTTTGCAGCAGTTGATTCCATTTCGGTAATTTCAGCGGGTTGACTATCGTCACTGTGTTATCTGTCTCTGACACTGCCCCCCCTCAAAAGTTTGGAATTGCCCCGATTTCGTGGACAGTCGGTTAAGCGGCTAGGTTGAGTTGATCGACCTCGAACGGGGTCCGATACCCCAGCGAGGAATGAATCCGTTTGCGGTTGTAGAACCGCTCGATGTAGTCA
>NZ_BLXX01000028.1:0-2500 GCF_014193515.1 Geomonas silvestris
ACGGTGGGGCTTTTCAATTAAATTCCCTGCGGCGACCTACTCTCCCACACAGTTACCCGTGCAGTACCATCGGCCCAGAGAGGCTTAACTTCTGTGTTCGGGATGGGAACAGGTGTGACCCTCTCGGCATTGCCACAGAGAAACTCTTGGCTTGGAGGTCGTTGTACCTCTTCGCGTATCGTTTCTCACAATCGCATAGTTTAAGTTCACTGTAGGTTTTGTATGCTGACAGCTTCGATAATCGGGGGGTGGAGGTCCACCCCCCTCTAAAATAATTTTTATGGTCAAGCCTCACGGCCGATTAGTACCGGTAAGCTGAATGCATTGCTGCACTTACACACCCGGCCTATCAACGTTGTGGTCTACAACGGGCCTTTAGGGGATTGCTCCCAGGGATACCTAATCTTGAAGGAGGCTTCCCGCTTAGATGCTTTCAGCGGTTATCCTTTCCGTACATAGCTACCCAGCGACTGCTCCTGGCGGAACAACTGGAACACCAGAGGTACGTTCAACCCGGTCCTCTCGTACTAAGGTCAACTCTTCTCAAGTATCCTACGCCCACGGTAGATAGGGACCAAACTGTCTCACGACGTTTTAAACCCAGCTCGCGTACCGCTTTAATTGGCGAACAGCCAAACCCTTGGGACCTACTTCAGCCCCAGGATGCGATGAGCCGACATCGAGGTGCCAAACCTCCCCGTCGATGTGAACTCTTGGGGGAGATCAGCCTGTTATCCCCGGCGTACCTTTTATCCGTTGAGCGACGGCCCTTCCATACAGAACCGCCGGATCACTAAGACCTACTTTCGTACCTGCTCGACTTGTTGGTCTCGCAGTCAAGCTCCCTTATGCCTTTACACTCTACGGCTGGTTTCCAATCAGCCTGAGGGAACCTTCGCGCGCCTCCGTTACTCTTTGGGAGGCGACCGCCCCAGTCAAACTACCCACCAGACAGTGTCCCCGATCCGGATGACGGACCTGGGTTAGACATCCAAACCAACCAGGGTGGTATTTCAAGGTTGGCTCCACCGAGACTAGCGTCCCAGCTTCAAAGCCTCCCACCTATCCTACACAAACTGATTCGAATGTCACTGTCAAGCTGTAGTAAAGGTGCACGGGGTCTTTCCGTCTTACCGCGGGTACTCGGCATCTTCACCGAGAATTCAATTTCGCTGAGCCACTGGTTGAGACAGCGCGGAAATCGTTACGCCATTCGTGCAGGTCGGAACTTACCCGACAAGGAATTTCGCTACCTTAGGACCGTTATAGTTACGGCCGCCGTTTACCGGGGCTTCGGTTCAAAGCTTCACCTTGCGGCTAACAAATCCCCTTAACCTTCCGGCACCGGGCAGGCGTCAGACCCTATACGTCGTCTTGCGACTTTGCAGAGTCCTATGTTTTTAGTAAACAGTCGCTACCGCCATTTCTCTGCGACCCTTTTTAGCTCAGAGAGCAAGTCTCATCACCTAAAAGGGCATACCTTCTCCCGAAGTTACGGTATCATTTTGCCGAGTTCCTTAACCAGTGTTCTCTCAAGCACCTTAGGACATTTATCCTCACCCACCTGAGTCGGTTTACGGTACGGTCACCTGCTGTCTGAAGCTTAGAGGCTTTTCTTGGAAGCATAGGATCAACGACTTTACGGGGATACCCCCTCGTCATCAGCTCTCAGCGTTAAAGGGAAAGGGATTTGCCTCCTTCCCACACCTACGGCCTTAAACCAGGACAACCAGCGCCTGGATCGTCTACCTTTCTCCGTCCCCCCATCGCAACAACAGGTGGTACAGGAATATTAACCTGTTTCCCATCAACTACGCCTTTCGGCCTCGCCTTAGGGACCGACTAACCCTACGCAGATTACCTTTACGTAGGAAACCTTGGGTTTTCGGTGACAAGGTTTCTCACCTTGTTTTTCGCTACTCATGTCAGCATAATCTCTTGTGATACCTCCAGCCGTCCTCGCGGTCGACCTTCACAGGCTTACACAATGCTCCCCTACCACTCGAATCTTAAGATTCGAATCCGCAGCTTCGGTACTACGCTTGAGCCCCGTTACATTTTCCGCGCAGACCCACTCGACCAGTGAGCTATTACGCTTTCTTTAAAGGGTGGCTGCTTCTAAGCCAACCTCCTGGTTGTCTGGGCATTTCCACATCGTTTTCCACTTAGCGTAGATTTTGGGACCTTAGCTGGCGGTCTGGGCTGTTTCCCTTTCGACCGCGGATCTTATCACCCGCAGTCTGACTCCCGTGATAACAGTTGATGGTATTCGGAGTTTGGTTAGGTTTGGTAATCCGGTAAGACCCCTAGCCCATCCAGTGCTCTACCCCCATCACTTACTTCACGAGGCTATACCTAAATATATTTCGGGGAGAACCAGCTATCTCCGAGTTTGATTAGCCTTTCACTCCTATCCACACCTCATCCCCTGGCTTTTCAACGCCAGTGGGTTCGGGCCTCCACGAAGTGTTACCTTCCTTTCACCCTGGACATGGATAGA
>NZ_BLXX01000029.1 GCF_014193515.1 Geomonas silvestris
GTCTCCAAGACTTGGTGCAGAGCGATCCCGGGGTGGAGGCTAGCCCTAAACCAGTTCTCGATCATTTACGAAGGTAGAATGCCCGTTATGTAGCCGATAGGACATTTACACAAAATCCTTTACACCCCCGGCGATACGCTAGAGAGGGAGTGTTGAGACAAGGATAAGGGGCGGGCGGGACCTTAAGGTTGGTGATAATAACGGCATGTTTCGTCACCTTGGCTGCAAAGAAGAGGGGAGTTACCCATCTGGTAACTCCCCTCACGGTCTTTTAGGCAAAGAATGAACTCTTCAGGTGGGCTCTTGGATGCACCATGTCTTAACTGCCGGCCTCCTCCCCTTCTTGAGCCGGATGCGTCGGATTGGTATCAGCGCCCTGGATTTTCGGCTTGGAATGGCTGGGCCGATCCTTCGAGAGATCAAATCCCGAAACGACCAAGATCTCCGGATTGTAGAGCGACGCGAGTTCCAGGAGCACGGCAATTTCGTCCAGATAGATTATCAGTTGAGCCTGGAGTACTTCCCGTTGTGCGATGTCGCGCTTACTGCCAAGGAGTGATTCATGGAACACGATGTCATGTTTTTTTGAGGTTTCCAGGTAAACCGAGCGGAGCTTCGGATTCGCAGCCCAAACCGCTTCCGAAATTTTCGAGGTGTCACTCACGGCAGCGACGACCCTCTGGTTCAATCCGTGGAATTTCGTTGGAGCCAAAGTTCGATAGTTACGCAAAATGTGCACCTCGCACCTCCCTTCCTCGTAGTAGTAAAACCGAGCCGACATCTAATTAGTTTTTACAAATCATACACGCTCGATAATACCGGCTAACAGGGGCAATGCAAGCAGGAGAAAGCCAGTTTTTTTCCCGACAGGGTTGGAAGCTGGATTGAGGCTGGTGCACAAGCTACAACTCAACCACATCCTTAGAAATCAGGCTCAATAAGGCAACGGGACAATGCGAGTTGCATGCGCGCAGCGAGACTTTGAAGGTGGTTTTCCTTAAGGAGCCGGTAGCACCTGAGGAAGGAGGGTTAGGAAAGCACGTGCCGCCTGGGAGAGGTAGCGGTCTTTGCGGTAGATGAGGTACAACTCCCGCTTCTGCCACGTTCCCACCATCGGAATCTCCAGGACGCTGCCGGTAGCAAGCTCGCGCTCCAACACGTGCCGCGACAGGATGGAGATGCCCAGACCTGCGGCCACCGCTTGTTTGACCCCTTCAGTGGTTCCCAACTCCATCGTGTTTCCGAGACAGGTGCCGGACTCCTCAAGCAGGGCCGAGACCATGCGCCAGGTGCCGGAGCCTCTCTTGGATATCAGGAAGGTCTCGGCCGCCAGTTCTGCCAACGCCACAGCTTTCTTGCGCTTCACCCAACGGTGCCCCGGCGGTACGATAAGAACCAGCGGGTCTTTGTGGAACGACCTGACCACCAGGCGCGGATCTGCATAAAACTGTCCCACCAGGCCGAGCTCGATGCCAGTCGCCAACACCAGTTCCACGATCTCACCACTAAAGCCGGTTTCAACGGTAAGCTCGACTCCCGGTGCTTGCTTCTTGAACGCCGTCAACATCCTGGGCAACAGGTAGGCCGCGATGGTCACCCCCGCACCAACCTGCAGCTTGCCGCCGGCAAGCCCTTTAAGATCATCCAGACGCGACGTGGTCTCATCGAGAAGTGCAGTCATGGTGCCGGTTGCCTCGTGGAGGATCTCCCCTGCCTGGGTCAAGGAAACCCTTCTGCCGATCCGGTGGAAGAGAGGTGTCCCGTAGTACTCCTCGAGCGCGGCGATGTGTTTGCTGATGCCCGGCTGGGTCAGGTGCAGCTCCTTGGCGGCGCGGGTAAAGCTGAGACGCTCCGCCACTACGTGAAATATGGTCAACTGGTTCAGATTCATGGCAGGAACTATAACACAGAGTTATGGGTTAGATGAAAACAATTCATTTGTCTCATAGAATGGCAAGGGCTAAGATTACCGGCAGACGACTACAGGATTAGGTGCGGTGGTGAGGAGGGAAGTTATGATGAAGCTCTACCCGATGTATCTTATGCTGGCAGCTTTCACGGTGTTCAGTCCCGGCCCCGGTGTTGTCATGACGCTCACCAACGCGTTGAGCTACGGGCTGAAAGGGAGCTTCGGCGGGATACTGGGGATCTCGGTGGGAGCGCTGATCATCGCGTCGTTATCGGCAACGGGGCTCGGGGTAATGCTGGCGGGTTCGCCCCTGGCGTTCACCATCACGAAGTGGATCGGCGCCTGCTACCTTGGCTATCTCGGCGTAAAACTCTGGCGGGCACCGGCGTTCGTGTTCATGGAGCAGGTGGAGCGCGAGGCGGGATTCCAGCGGAACTTCGTGAAGGGGGTGACGCTGCAGTTCACCAACCCCAAGGCGATCTTCTTTTTCCTCTCGGTGCTCCCGCAGTTCATCGACCGCGACCTGAACTTCTCCCTCCAGTTCGCAATAATGGCGCTCACCTATGGCGTGCTGATCGTTATCATCCACTCCCTGTACGCGGTCGGAGCACAAAGGACCCGCTCCTGGTTCACCTCGGAAGCCGGCGGTCGCGCCATCAATCGGGTGGGGGGCACCCTCTTCATCGTTTTCGCTGCTCTGCTGGTGTTGTCCAGAGGGGCAAGCTGAATGATCACGGATAGACAATTCGTTACCGGGCCACCCTTGCCTCCCCACCTTCAGAAAGACTCCGGATGGAGGCACGGGTGAGGCTGGCCGCCGAAAACCGTTCTCTAGCAGGTAAAAAGGCACCCGAATGAACAAGGTGCCTTTGCTGATGCGGACCGTCTCTTTGCCAGCGCCCTATTGTGCCGGCTGATCGGTGACGGTATGCGGTATCCAGCTGCTTCCGTCGAAAATGTACTCGATGTTACAGGTACTATCGACCCAGATCATGCCGACCACCGCCTTGGGAGGTGCCGTGTCGCTGACCACCTTACCACGTGGCGGCAGGGTTGAAACCTCGCTTTCGTTAGCCAGCGTGGTCCCCCCAGGTACCGGGTCTGCAGCGCAGACGGTGGACGAAAGCAACAACGTGCCGAGCAGAACGAACCAAATCCCGATAATGGCACTGCGTTTCATGGCAACACCCTCCTCACGTAGATGCTACCACAGGTAGTATCTCGCTCTCATTCTTTCCAACGTTCCAATGCTCCGTTTCCCCCATCAGTGGCAGCCAAAGCAGGTCGTCTTGAACGCCCCCTGCACGTCCAGAGTGCCGTTGCGGTGCTGCGCCGGATTGGTGATGGTCGTCCCCTGCCCGTTCACGCCGCTTGCGTCGGGGTGGCACAGCTGGCACTGGTTAAAGCTCGAGGTCGGCCCCTGGTTGCCGTGGCGGCCGCTGTGCCAGACCCTGCCGTCGGAAGGCGGGTTGCCGTGGCAGGCCGCGCACAGCTGGCCGGTCGCGCTCCAGGCGGGTGTCCGCTGCGCTCCGCCGTAGTTCACCGTGATCAGGTCGTACTCGTCGGTTCCGCCGTTGTACGAGTAGTAGCTGAAGCTGCCGCTCTTCACCGCGTGGCAAGAGACGTTGGAGCAGCTCTTCTCGGCATCGAACTGCGGCGCTGCCCCGAAGCCGTACTGGGGAGCCACCGACACGGTCACGTTCTCCCGGTGGTTCTTGACGGGGAGCACCATCGCATGTCGCGCGGCACCGTCGTTGTGGCACGGCGTGCAGTTCGTCCACCCCTGGGAGGCCTTGGCCGTCTTCGCCACGTGCGACAGGTGCGCCCCGCCGCCCCCCGAGTAGGACTCGAAGCGTGCGCCGGACCAGTTGTTCAGGGTGCCGAAGCTGAGCCCCGCACGCCGCGGCACCGGCGGGTAGCCGTGGCAGGCGTCGCAGCTGCCAAACGGCTTGAAGGCGCCCCCCGCCGCGTTGTGCCGGTGGCAGTTCAGGCAGCCGGTAGTCGGGTGCCCCCCCTCGGGAACCCCGGCGCGGAAGTGGGTGGTCAGGGTATGGCAAACCTGGCAAAGCCCGAGGTTGGTGTTCAGATCCACCAGCCCCGTGGTGCTGTTGGTAAAGCTGATGGCGATGCCGTTGATCCTCGACCTGATCATGGAATGGTTACCGCTGCCATGGGGATCGTGGCAGGCGGCGCACCCCATGCTCTGTCCGCTCCCCTTGGCGGTGAAGTGGCTGCTCATGTTGAGAAACGCCGGGCCGACCACCGCGCCGTCGTTGTGGCAGGAGGCGCACAGGGCATTGCCGGAGATGGCCAGCCGGGTGTAGGAGCCAAGCGATCCGGAGATGTGGCGGCTGTTTTGATCGTGGCAGTCGGTGCAGGTGCTGCTCGCGGCGTAGCGCCCGTGCCCCTTCGCTTGGAAGCTCGCCTGGTACGGCGCGGCCACACCGTTTGGCAGCACCGACGGCTGCGCGGCATGGCAGGAGGTGCAGGAGAGCCGCACGCCGCTCCAGGAGGGGAGCCCGCCCGGATGGCAACCGGCACAGGCGGAACCCGCGCCGTTAACGAGATCGACCGAGCCGTTTAGGTGGGTCGCCGGGTCGAACAGGTGGCAGTTCTGGCAGGCGTCCACTCCGTTGCCGAAGTAGTTCCCCGGGCCGTAGGCCTGGGTAAGGTGCGCGCTGTGTCCCCCGGTGGCCATCGGGGTCGCGCTGGCCGCGCTGCCGCCGTGGCAGGTGGTGCAGCTCTCCTTCGCCTGGTACCCTGCGAAGCCGTCCGCCACGGCCTGGCTGATCGCACCCGCGGCGACCAGGTTGGGGATCGCGAGAGTGGCGACCGAGTTGTCGAACTGGGCGTTGTCGAGGTAATCGATGGAGTCGAGCACCAGCTGCCGCGCGTACATCGGGTTGTGGGCGTAGGCCCCCGGCTCGCCGGCCAGGAGCACGTAGTTAAAGGCCGCTCCCATGGTGTTGGCCCCCTGCTCCCCGGAGCCCCAGTTGGTGTTGGCGAAGCCGTTGGCCAGGGAGGCCGTCACGATGCCCCGGGCGGCGAGCTGTGCCCTGAGGATCTCCAGAGCGTTTTGGAAGGAAGCGCGATCCGCAGCGAGGCTCGCCTCGGTAAGGTAGGTGCCGTGGCAGCCGGCACAGACCGGCAACGCGCCGGAGGCGAAGGTGTGGCCGTTGGTGG
>NZ_BLXX01000030.1 GCF_014193515.1 Geomonas silvestris
CGTGAAGCGATCTGGCCAGGGCGGTTATTTGTTTGTCGGAGAGCAGTGCTGCAACAGAGTCCCGTTTTATAGCAAAGCATCTCGAGGGCGTCAACCCTTTTCCGATACCTTAATGAATAATTTTCTCTAATTCTGTTTTTCTTCTGACTTTCCGGATGATTTTCGATACAATGCGCGCATGTCTAACGCAGCATTTACCCTCATTGTCATCTCTGCCGTGATGCATGCACTTTGGAATCTTCTGGTAAAGAGGAGCCGTAACAAAACGGTTTTCATCTGGTGGATGTTTGTTGCCTCGTTCGCACTATTCACCGCAGTCTTGCCCTTTACGTCAGAGGCCATTCTCCTACCAGACCGCACGACGGCAATTCTGATCACCATTGGCGCTGTTTGTTACGTGCTGTACCACCTTCTTAACGGAAGAGCCTACCAAACGGGCGACCTTTCCGTCGTCTACCCCCTATCCCAAACCTCGATGATTTATGTACCCATCTGGGGCATAGCACTTTTAGGTGAGCACCTGACACTGGTTGGAATAACAGGCATACTGCTGGTAATCTTCGGGACGCTCCTGGTGCAGATGCGGCAACTGTCGCTGGCGGAACTCGCCCGCCCTTTTCGTGACCTAAGAAGTCCGGCGGTGCGCGCCTCTCTCTCCGCCGGCTTCATATACTCTATTGGCTCGATCGCGGAGAAGACAGGAGTGCGGCACTACACTCCCCTACTGTTCACGTACTTCCTGGTTTTCTGCATGCTGCTACTCATGACGATGAACCTGGCGCGACCGAAGTACCGCGTCCTGATTAGAGAAGAACTTGAAGCTAACTGGCGCCCCATTCTTTGGAGCGGTCCGATCGTCATGGCCTCATTCCTCACCTTCCGCTACGGACTCAACCTTGCTCCAGTCGGGTATGCAGTACCCGTGCGTCAAGTCAGCATCATGATCGGTGTGATAATAGGCATCATGTTTTTGCGCGAGTCCTTTGGAAGAATCCGGATTCTCTCGGCACTATTCATTGTTGCCGGCGCAGTCCTCATCCGTTTCGGATGACCGCTTTTTTAGGCACAAACTCAGCACAACCCGATAACGAACAGGTTTGGCTCCAACAGCCTCCCTCCGATCTACGGGTTATTTCTTTTTCAGAACAGCGAGCCGTTCCTGGGCTTGTTTCGCCACCACGCTGTCGGGGTACCTGCTGACGATTTCGTTGTAGAGTTTCTCCGCGTGCTCATTGTTGTGCTGCTTTTCCTCGAACTGCGCAGTCTCGAATAACTCTTTCGCCTTGTCACCAGCACACCCCATACTCCCGAGCAAAAGTGCAGCCAACACCACTGCCAACATTTTTTTCATTTATTCCCTCACCGATGAGTACCTTTGAGTTCCCAAATACTTCAAATGACGATTGGCCCGCCAGTATCCGGCAGGCCAATCGTTCCACCCCTTCTGCTACGATGCCACGGCGCACCTGGCGGGCATCATCTGAAAACATGTTCATCCAACCTAGATGAATGGTTAACTTCAGCGTTTGTGCAGGAAATTCCCAGTCATTCCGTTGACCCGCTCGGCGATGTTGCAGACGTTGTCGGAGACACTTCGAAACATCTTGTCCCCCTGCTTGCTAACATCCCGCCCAAAGCGGGCTAACTCTTTTCGGCTTTTTTTGCCCGACTGCGGAGCCAGTAGCAAAGCCATTCCGGCACCGACGATTCCACCACCGACCAGGAAAAGAGCATCCGACATAGTGTTATTAAACATGCGTGCCATGGTGTGCCTCCTTTAAGAGATGATCCGCCATGGCCCATTATAACGCCAGCTCATCGGAGAAAACTACGGGAAAAATATCCCCCGCTTGCTCTTTCCAATGAGGGATTAATTACCGAGATGCCGCCGGGATCACCTCGGCAGGAGTTGAACGACCAGTTTCTCCAGTTGGTCAGACCGAACCTCGCCGCTTATCTTCCGCTGGACATCTCCATCTTGCCCGATTAGAAATATGGTTGGGAACCCGGCAACCTGATACATTCTGGAAAGCATGCCATGTTCGTCAGACAGGATGACAAAGCGGATCCCCGCGTCTTTGACAAAAGAGAGAACATCATTGGTAGCGCTCCCCGCTTCGATACCGACAACAGAAAGCCCGCGATAGCCGTACTTCTGAGCCAACGCATCCAGCAGTCGCAGACTATCACCACAACACTTCCTGGACCAAAAGTACAGGACGACAAGCTTCCCTTTTTGCTGTCCGAGCGAAAAAAATTCGCCACTGACATCGTTGCCAGAAATGGCAGGTGCGACTTTTCCTGAAACAGGTGCGGAAGACTCTACGCAACCGCCGGCGAAAGCCGAGCAAAGAACAAGAAGAGCAAATAACTGGCGCCATGTCTTTTTTAAGGATTTCATGGCGGTAAGATGACCTGCAAGGGGGTTCGAGTCAAGTATTTTGAAGGGATATGCTCTCTAACCGGCGAGCGCCAGCCTAGTAACCGCAAGGAATTGCTCTTTAGGTACCTGGGCCGAAACGTTACCGAGGAGGTGAATTGGATGGAAAACGTGAAAGCCCCACCGTGTGTACGGTGGGGCTTTTCAATTAAATTCCCTGCGGCGACCTACTCTCCCACACAGTTACCCGTGCAGTACCATCGGCCCAGAGAGGCTTAACTTCTGTGTTCGGGATGGGAACAGG
>NZ_BLXX01000031.1 GCF_014193515.1 Geomonas silvestris
TGCCACAACTCGGCTGACACCGTGGGCAGCGGCTACCACATCTCCACCGACGGTTCGCTCGTTGGCCAGACCAAGCAGGGTCCGGTCGAGCTGACCCCGGGCGGCGACTTCGCATGGCTGAAGATGACCACCACCGGCAAGATCCGCGGTTCGGCTACCACCTGGGAAGGCGATCGTCACGGCCACAACATCGTTGCAGTCGACTACGGCTACACCGCTGACAAGACCCTGACCGCAGCACCGGGCGGCACCTACCCGGCAGCCAACCTGGCCTGCTCCTCCTGCCACGATCCCCACGGCCGTTACCGTCGTTTCGCTGACGGCACCGAGGCTTCCACCGGCCTGCCGATCTTCAACTCCGGTTCCTACACCAGCAGCAACGCTCCGATCGCCGGCGTATCCGCAGTCGGCGTGTACCGCCTGCTGGCAGGCGTTGGCTACCAGCCGAAGTCGCTGTCCGGCTCCTACGCCTTCGTGAATCCGTCCCCGATGGCAGTTGCTCCGTCGACCTACAACGCCACCACCAACACCACCGCAGCTGGTACTGCTGACCGCGTTGCTTACGGTTCCGGCATGTCCGAGTACTGCGCAAACTGCCACACCGCAATGCACAACGACAGCTACACCTCCGGCACCAAGGGCCTGGTTCACCCGGCTGGTAACGGCGCTAAGCTGACCGCACCGATCGCTGCCAACTACGCAGCTTACGTATCTTCCGGTATCATGACCGGCACCGGCGCAGGCTACTCCGCAATGGCTCCGTTCGAGACCGGCGCTGGCAACACCCTTGCCGACGTGACCGCTCTGAAAGCGTTCCAGGCAAGCCCGACCGCACCGGGCACCACCAGTAACGTGCTCTGCCTCTCCTGCCACCGTGCACACGCCTCCGGTTTCGAGAGCATGGCTCGCTACTACCTGGGCAACGAGTTCATGACCATTGCTGACAGCACCAACGCAGCTTCCTACGACACCAGCACCACCGAGAACAAGATCAACCAGGGCTACACCGTTGCTCAGCAGCAGAACGCTTACAACGGCCGTCCGGCTACCGTCTTCGGACCGTGGGCACGTAACTACTGCAACAAGTGCCACGCTAAAGACTAGTACTACCCTTGCTTGACTGTGATGAAATCGGGGCCGGCTCCGTGCTGGCCCCAGAGATTGACGACCAACCCCGCTTTTTCGGAAGCGGGGTTTTTTTATGGCTGAATGGGGGGGCTTAGCGCCGCCAGCCTCACCGCTTATCGCGCGGTTGCTGCTCCAGGTAGCTTGTTAAGGGGATGGCATCAGGGAAGGCGTGGAGGGGGACGTAGGGAGGGCAATGTCAACCTTTCAGATAGTTAAGGATGAGGAAGTCGTGCGGTAAGTGTAGGCTCGGCCGTTTCCGCGAAATCCAAAATGCTCCCCGCGTATCCACCGTGCGAGGTGTCGCCCCCGGTTTGCCGAACCCGGCGATATGGCTGGTGCTAAAAATATTAACCTCGAAGTGACAGGCGGTTAGCTTCGTTCCGCCTCGCGATGTGGCGGTTTGGCACGCGGTATGTAAAAGAAGAAATCAGTTTGTAGCACATGCCATGTAGTAAAAAACAAAAAGGAGAGAGTACATGAAAGCAACGAAGATCTTTGCCGCAGCAGCAATCTTCACCCTCGCTACCGCTGGTAGCGCGCTGGCATTCCACTCCGGCGGCGTCGCCGAGTGCGAAGGCTGCCACTCGATGCATAACAGCTTCGAAGGTTCCGCCAACGTAACCGGTATGGCACAGTACCAGTCCGGCCCGTTCCTGCTCAAAGCTCAGGACCAGTCCGGCGCCTGCCTCAACTGCCACAACTCGGCTGACACCGTGGGCAGCGGCTACCACATCTCCACCGACGGTTCGCTCGTTGGCCAGACCAAGCAGGGTCCGGTCGAGCTGACCCCGGGCGGCGACTTCGCATGGCTGAAGATGACCACCACCGGCAAGATCCGCGGTTCGGCTACCACCTGGGAAGGCGA
>NZ_BLXX01000032.1 GCF_014193515.1 Geomonas silvestris
CCCCACTTTGCAAAAGGGGGGACATCCATGATGAGTAATGTCAAGGGGAAAGCGTAGGTTTCCCGTCCTCTCGAAGGATGGCCTTCCAGTGGCTTGGCTGAATGCTGAAGCCAACGGCTCTTTTTGATCTTTTCACGTGGTCTGCAGATCGCTGCGACCAGACATCCATTTGCTGTACAACGGCCATTGCCGCGCCAGTAGATTAAGTTTGGGTGAAACCTGCC
This sequence comes from Geomonas silvestris, assembly GCF_014193515.1. Taxonomy (GTDB): domain Bacteria; phylum Desulfobacterota; class Desulfuromonadia; order Geobacterales; family Geobacteraceae; genus Geomonas; species Geomonas silvestris. The sequence continues at coordinate 225 of NZ_BLXX01000032.1, forward strand.
GGCCTCGAAACAGAATAATGTGCCACTTAGGGCAAGTCCCCACCTTGGCGAGGTCCGGCAGGAAGATCGGTGAAATCAGCATGTATGTCAAATCCGATTTATGCGGCCTCGGCCTTACAGCTGACTACAAAATCAACTGCGTTTTTGTCGACTGTCAGCAGATAGGTCACAAGCTTGCGCGCCACTGCTAGAGTTGCCCGATTCTTGTTGCCCTTGGCAAGTTCACGCTGGTGAACCTTTGCGAGCTGCGGGTTCCAAATTGGGGCTAGCTTTGCCGCTTCGATAAGCACAGTTTGGAGGTGCTTGTTCCGCTTCTTGGAGATAGGTCCCCTGATCTCTTTCCCCGCAGATTCTTTTTGAGCACTGCACAGCCCGCTGTAGCTGATCGCCTGGCTGATGGAGAATCGATGAGGGTCACCGATTTCCAGTACCCAAGTCAAGGCCGTGACCTCTCCAACGCCCGGTATTGTCACCAGCCTCTCTACGCGGGCTCGAATGAGGTCATTTTCCGTCAGCGCTGCCAGCAGCCTTTTTTGTACTGAACCAAACAGCTCCAGGCTTGCCCTGGAGTACGTTAATAACTCTTTTACCGATGACGGGACATCTTCAACTGATTCCAGCAGTTCGTTGAAATACTTCCTGCCATGGAGTCGTTTCTTCGCATACTGAGCTCCTACCTCCATCAGCAGGCCCGACATCTTGTTCTTCACTGCAGTTGCCATTCGGACGGTGTGGTTCCGGTAGCGCAGAACCCGGCGGAGCTCGCGGATTTCTGCAGGGGCCACGTAGCAGACAGGAAGGAGGTCAACTCGTAGAAGATCACATATCTTCTCAGCATCGGCGCGATCGTTCTTCTTCTTGGCTGCAGTTATCGCTTTAAGCATCTCGGGATGAGCGACAAACAGCTCCTTAGCGTAGGGCTTGAGGAAGTCGTAGACCCAGCCGGTGAACATGGTAGCCTCCATTGCCGCAACCCAAGGTTGCGGCAGGGCTTCTACCCAGGACGACAAGGCCAATCTTGTTGCTGCGACAGTCCCGCGGTCCATGACGGAACCATCAACTGATTTGATGCAGTAGGCGATAATTTTTTTGTGAATATCCAGCCCGATGTAGTAAAGTGCCGCCATGGGAGCCTCCTGTGGTTTGATTCTGGGCGATTTATTCGACCCAGCTGCTTGCTTAGCAAGCTTCTACCACCAGGAGGCTCCCTCTTTCAATTCCCCTCACTCATGCATTTAAACAGG
>NZ_BLXX01000033.1 GCF_014193515.1 Geomonas silvestris
CGGTAGCGAGGGTGAAGATTGCTGCTGCGGCAAAGATCTTCGTTGCTTTCATGTACTGTCTCCTTTTGTGGTGTTGACTTCATGACATGTGCTGCAAACCTGTATCTCCTATTACACGCCGCGTGCCAAAGCATTTTACAGCAGCACAGACACCAGCTAACTAGCTGCTATTACGGTAATAATAATTCAGGCAATGACCATTCAACAGTGGTTCACAAGGTAGGGTGACACTTCACACAGGCGGGAACACGTGAAGGGATTTCGATTTAGCGGGAACGCGCGAAATGAGCCTTAAGGGATAACTACCAACACCTTACGACAATGAAAGGTTGCGTTGCGACCTGACAGTCTCCCCCCTTTTGCCTGATGGCGCCCCTACGTCAGTGCCTCAAAAAATGGGGTCTTTGGTGGAATCGGGGATAAGGGATGGACCGCCCTCGGCCTCGCCGGTGCGTCCAGATCACCTCAAATGTGCGCAGTCTGCGATCGGGTGGTGCAGGGGGTTCTCTTCGGAGGGGTGGTCGGCGGTTCCCGAGCTTCGCCGGGGTTGTGGAGGCGATCCTAAGAGGGGCAGCTGGCCTCTGCCGCCTCTCCAGTTCGGGGAGGCTGGGGCAATGTTATGTGCCCCGAACAATGCAAACGCCCGGGCCGGTGGTGGCTTTACAGCCCACTCAGTAGCCGGGAACGTCCCGAAGACCAAAAACAAAAGGGCCGGCATAATGCCGGCCCTCGATTTCATCACAGTCAAGCAAGGGTAGTACTAGTCTTTAGCGTGGCACTTGTTGCAGTAGTTACGTGCCCAGGGACCGAAGACGGAAGCCGGACGGCCGTTGTAAGCGTTCTGCTGCTGAGCAACGGTGTAGCCCTGGTTGATCTTGTTCTCGGTGGTGCTGGTGTCGTAGGAAGCTGCGTTGGTGCTGTCAGCAATGGTCATGAACTCGTTGCCCAGGTAGTAGCGAGCCATGCTCTCGAAACCGGATGCGTGTGCACGGTGGCAGGAGAGGCAGAGCACGTTGCTGGTGGTGCCCGGTGCGGTCGGGCTAGCCTGGAACGCTTTCAGAGCGGTCACGTCGGCAAGGGTGTTGCCAGCGCCGGTCTCGAACGGAGCCATTGCGCTGTAGCCTGCGCCGGTGCCGGTCATGATACCGGAAGATACGTAAGCTGCGTAGTTGGCGGCGATCGGAGCGGTCAGCTTAGCGCCGTTACCAGCCGGGTGAACCAGGCCCTTGGTGCCGGAGGTGTAGCTGTCGTTGTGCATCGCGGTGTGGCAGTTTGCGCAGTACTCGGACATGCCGGAACCGTAAGCAACGCGGTCAGCAGTACCAG
>NZ_BLXX01000034.1 GCF_014193515.1 Geomonas silvestris
TGGAATTGCCCCGATTTCGTGGACAGTCGGTTAAGCGGCTAGGTTGAGTTGATCGACCTCGAACGGGGTCCGATACCCCAGCGAGGAATGAATCCGTTTGCGGTTGTAGAACCGCTCGATGTAGTCAAAGATGCTTTGCCGAGCCTGATCACGGGTTTGGTACTGATGATGAAAGACCAGTGCTCTCTTCAGTATGGCAAAGAAGCCCTCTGCAACTGCATTGTCCCAGCAGTTACCCTTGCGGCTCATACTACAGATGGCACCGTGTTTCTCCAAAAGTGCCTGAAAGTCGTTGCTCGCGTACTGTGACCCTCGATCTGAGTGATGGATCAGACCACGCGGAGGATTCCGTCGCATCACAGCTAGAGTGAAGGCGTCAATTACCAGAGATCGCGTCATGCGCTCCGACATCGACCAGCCAACCACGGCCCGCGAGAAAAGGTCAATGACAACCGCAAGGTAGAGCCAGCCTTCGTTCGTCCAGATGTAAGTGATATCCGCGACCCAAGCCTTGTTCGGTGCATCTGGCGAGAAGTCACGGTTGAGCAGGTTTCCGGCAACCGGGAGCTTATGGTCGGAATTGGTGGTTGCCTTGAATTTACGGATCGTTTTGGCTTTCAGGCCATCTCTTCTCATCAGGCGGGCAACCCTATTATGCCCGCAGCGAGTACCGCGACGGCGTAACTCCCCGTGAACCTTAGGGCTGCCGTACTCGCCATTGCTTTCCTTGTGGATCTCCTTGATCACCTCGGACAGCGCTTTGTCTTCGGCTTTTCGTTTGCTCTCGGGTCTACGTAGCCACGCGTAGTAGCCACTTCTCGAGACATCGAGCACATCACAAAGAACAGAGACCGGAAACTCTGCCTGAAGGTGACAGATCAGCGGAAAGACTACTTCTGGTCTTGAGAGAAGATGGCCATTGCTTTTTTTAGTATGTCGCGCTCCATCTTCAACCGCTCGTTTTCTTTCTTGAGCTGGCGCAACTCTTCGGCTTCAGAGATCATATGCCCTTTGCCCGGAAATGCAGCCTCTGGCTTGGCTGACAGCTCTCGGATCCACTTGTAGAGGGTGTTCTCGTGAATGCCCATATCGAGAGCAACCTGGCTCACGCTCTCGCTCTGCTCGGTGATGAGCTTAACCGTTTCAACCTTGAATTCCCTGGAATACGTCTTCCTCTTCTTTGCCATGACAGTCCCTCCGTGCTGCCGGTTTTAGCAGCTTTTCGGACTGTCCACAAGATCGGGGAAGATCCA
>NZ_BLXX01000035.1 GCF_014193515.1 Geomonas silvestris
CGTAAGCTCCCCCGTCAAGTAGACATTTCATAAGTAGAGTTTCTGGTGTAGCGATTCATGTAATCAGAGGGCGTTAGATCCCCAAGGGCATCGTGCGGGCGTAGCTCGTTGTAGTCGTTCATCCACCAGTAAGTGATCTCCCGGACCTGGCTCAGGCTGTGGAAAACATACAAGCTCAGGATCTCTTCCCGGTAGGTTCGATTGAACCTTTCGATGTAAGCGTTCTGGTTCGGTTCTCCAGGTTGGATGTAGTGGATCATCATTCCAGCAGCCTCAGCCCAGGCTACGAAGTCACCACTTAGGAACTCGGGGCCGTTATCAGTTCTCAGCACGTGCGGAAGGCCACGCTCCTGCTTCAACCGCTCGAATACGCGAATTAGACGCCTGCCGGTAATCGAAGTGTCGATTTCCACACTGAGACACTCACGGTTGAAATCGTCGATGACATTGAACGTACGAAATGTCTTTCCACAGTAGAGCGTGTCGCTCATAAAATCTGCCGACCACACCTGGTTTGGTTGCTGAGGTACCCAAAGAGGCTGCTTGATCCGCTTTGGCAACCGCTTCTTCGCTCGGCGCTTCAGGTTGAGCTTTAGATCACAGTAGACCCGATAGACGCGCTTGTGGTTCCATCTGTGGCCCGTACGGCGAAGGGCTTTGAAAGACTTCCAGAAACCCCATCGAGGATGACGTTCCATCAGCTTATTCAAAGCGTCGATGACGTGTCCATCGCGCTCAGATACCGGCTTGGGAACTCTGTAGAAGGCCGCACGAGAAATGCCGACACAGGAACAACTTTGCTGCACGGTCAGCTTGTGCTCTTCAACCAGGTGAACGACTGCTTCGCGTTTCGCCTGCGGCCCTAGAGCTTTTTTTCGATCAGGTCCTTGAGCGCATGGTTCTCCAGCGCGAGGTCAGCGTACATTCGTTTGAGCCGGGACAGTTCCGCTTCCATCTCTTTCATGCGCTTGAGGTCGGAAGCTTCCATGCCGCCGTACTTGGACTTCCAGTTGTAGTAGGTTGGCTCGGAGATGCCGTGCTTTCGGCAGATGTCCTTCACAAGAACTCCGGCGTCGGCCTCCTTGAGAATCGAGACGATCTGCGTCTCAGTGAAGCGTGACTTCTTCATGTAAAACCTCCTGGCGTTAAATAATGCCAGAAAGCTCTACTTTTCAAGTGTCTATCTTCTGGGGGAGCTTACG
>NZ_BLXX01000036.1 GCF_014193515.1 Geomonas silvestris
CCTGATTAGCGCCAATCTTCCGCTGTCCGCAACCACGCCTCAGGGCGACGACCAGTGCAAACAGTCGCAGCGATCAGGCGAGGCAGCATAGCGGCAAGATCAAAGCGGCGGTTAAATCGGTACTGATACTCCCCGAGATACCGGTGTGGGTATTTTGAGAAATCGAAGGCATGGTAGGTGCCAATGATAGCATTCTTTACGTTCCCAAGGATCGTGTTAACCCACTTGAAGCACTCCATTTTCTGGGTTTTCATCGTTCCCTTTCTCACGACATGTCGCTCATGGGGGCAACCAATTTGGGTTACAGCTGTGAAGCACCAGAAGCCATCTGAGACAACCGTTGTCGAAGGTGCCAGCCTTTGGCTGGCCCAGGTCCTGACATCGCTGTGGCCGAAGCTTTGGACTGGCGAGAACAGTGCATAAACTGGGTTGTTCTGCTTGTTGGTCTGTACCGCAGCAATAAAAGGAACTTTGTTCTCTGAACCACGTCCCCTTTTACCTTGGTATTCTCCACCGAGATAGGAGTCATCTATCTCGACTCGTCCGTGGAGCTTTGTTGATTGCTCCCGCTCGAACATCACTTGCATCAGCTTATGCTTTATTCGCCATGCAGCACGATATGTCACCCCAAGTAAGCGCATCAATTCTAGGGAAGACATATTATTCTTATTCTGTGTCAAAAAGTACATCGCCTGAAACCAAGTGGTGAAAGGCAACTTGGTAGAGTGAAAGATCGTATCCTCGGTTAATGTCGTCTGTTTCCTGCAGGCAGTGCACTGGAATACTTTGACCCTACCTCGTTTGTAGCTGCAATGCCTGGTGCCTTTGCACTTGGGGCAGATGAAACCTGTCGGCCACCGCGCTGATTCAATGGCAGCCTCGCATTGGTCCTCGTTGCCATACTGTGCGAGAAAGGACTTCAGGCTAAGGCCTTGCTGGAACTGAAGACGGTTCATTTTCACGGCACACTCCTATGAGGAAAATTGCCGTGATTATGCATGCTACCAATGGCAGAGAATGTCGCACTAGCCGCAGCAGCGGAAGATTCGCGCTAATCAGGA